>CBDAPZ010000001.1:0-3237060 GCA_965198855.1 Acetobacteraceae bacterium
AAGGTGGTCCGGAGCCAGAAGACCGCATTCAAGTATGAGCGGGGCGTGCAGCCGGTGCCCAAGCTCGGTGCGTGGGTGGATGTTCTCACCGAGATCCTCGAGAAGGAGGCCAAGCTTGCTCGCCGAGAACGCCGCTCTACGCAGCGTTTGTTCGAGGAACTGCGTGGCCGTGGATATGACGGCGCGCATGACAGCGTGCATCGTTTCACCAAATCCTGGCGCGACGAACAGGCCCGGACACCGACACATGCCTTTGTGCCGCTGAGTTTTGCCCCCGGCGAAGCCTACCAGTTCGACTGGAGCCACGAGACCATCACGCTGCAGGGTTTGCCGCTGGTGATCAAGGCAGCGCACATGAAGCTGTCGCATAGCCGCATGCCGTTCGTGCGCGCCTATTTTCGCGAGACGCAGGAGCTTGTGTTCGACGCGCACGACAAAGCCTTCGAGTTTTACGGCGGCATCTGTCGGCGCGGGATTTATGATAACATGAAGACCGCCGTGGAAGCGATCTTCGTGGGTAAAGCGCGCCAATATAATCGGCGCTTTCTTCAGATGTGCTCACATCATTTGGTCGATCCTGTCGCGTGTACTCCTGCTTCAGGTTGGGAGAAGGGACAGGTTGAGAACCAGGTCGGCAATCTTCGCGATCAGATGTTCCGACCCAAGCCGCGAGTCTCGAGCCTGGCCGAGCTGAACGGCTGGTTGGCAGATCAGTGCATCTCCTATGCGAAGCGCCACCAGCATCCGGAGTTCAAGGACCGGACGATCTGGGAGGTTTTCCAGAAGAGCAGCCGCGCCTGATGGAGTTGCGCGGACCCTTCGACGGTTTTGTCGAGAAAGCGGTCAGGGCCACCACGACATGCCTGATCATGGCCGACCATAATCGCTACAGCGTTGACGCCAGGGCGGCTGGCCGGATGGTGCTTGTGCGATCGCACGCAGCACGCATCGTGGTGCTTCTCGGCGGCGAAGTGGTAGCCGACCATCCGCGCGACTTCCGCCGGTATCAGATCATTTACGATCCCTGGCACTATCTGCCGGTGCTGGTGCGTAAGCCGGGCGCCTTGCGCAATGGCGCACCGTTCAAGGATTGGGCCCTCCCGCCGGCGCTGGCCCAGGTGCGCGCGAAGCTGAAGCAGCATGCCGACGGCGATCAGCAATTCGTCAAAGTGCTCGCTGCTGTCTTGGCGCATGGCTTGTCGGCCGTAGAGGAAGCTTGCGCCGAAGCACTGGCGGCGGGGCTCGCCAGCGGTGACGTGATCCTGACCGTGCTGGCGCGCCGGCACCAGCCTCCGACGCCGCCTTCGATCATCACGCCGGATGGTCTGCGCCTGAAGATCGAGCCCGTGGCCGATTGCGGCCGCTACGACAGCATACGAAAGGTCGCCTGATGGAACGCCATGAAATCCTCGACGCTATGAGCGAATTGAAGCTTTACGGCATGCGCGCGAGTTTCGACGAGATCGCCGGCAAGGGGTTGGTCCGGCGCGACGAAATCTACCCGCTGATCGCCAGCCTCATCCGGGCCGAACGCACGCATCGACAAGCCCGCTCTATCAGCTACCGCATCAGCGGCGCCAAGTTCCCGGTGCTGAAGGATCTGGACAAGTTTGTTTTTGCCGACACGATGATTGACCAAGGCCAGGTGCTAGAACTTGCGACCGGCGCGTTCCTCGATGCCAAGCGCAACGCAATTTTCATCGGCGGCACGGGCACCGGCAAAACGCATCTCTGCATCGGAGTAGCCTCTGCGATCATCCGCAGCCGTGCACGCGGACGGTTCTTCAACCTGGTCGATTTGGTCAATCAACTTGAGCAGGAGAAGGCCGCCGGTCGCAGCGGCAGGCTTGCCGAGACGCTGCTGCGCTACGATGTCATCGTCATCGACGAACTAGGCTATTTGCCGTTCAGCCAATCCGGCGGCCAGTTGTTGTTCCACCTAATCAGCAAACTCTATGAAAACACGTCGCTGCTCATCACCACCAATCTCGCCTTTGCAGACTGGCCGCAGGTTTTTGGCGATGCCAAAATGACGACTGCTATGCTCGACCGCCTGACCCATCACTGCGACATCGTCGAGACAGGCAACACCAGCTGGCGGTTCAAGAACCGAAACTGACCTGGCAACCTACGCCCGGGCTGTCCGCTGTGGATAAGTGGCCTGCCTGCGCCTGACTCTGAAAGGTCGCTCCGGCAGGCCACTTATCCACAGCCTCCCAACACCCGCGGACCCCATCTCGAGGAGCTCGATCAGGCCGTTAGAGGGTCGCAATTGGGCGCGAAAAGGGGGTCGCGGTTGCAAGCGATTTGACACCATACGCCGAGATAGCCATGCACGAGCGGCGTCACTGAACCGACGACCGGCACCGGAAGCACACCGGCAGCGTTGGTGACTGCATAGACCGGCTTGGGCGCAGCGGCATTGACGTACCACTGGGTAGCATGGGCGATGCCCATCTTGACCTTGATCAGGGTCATCGTGGAAGGGTTGTTACCGATCACGGTCGCCAGGCCGTCTGAGGTGGTGCCGGGAATTCGGACAGGTTGATAAGCTTTTCCCACCTTCGGGTAGGATGAGAACGAATGGGGAAAGTGACACGCAAGCGCTACTCGGCCGAGTTCAAGGCGCGGGTCGCGTTGGAGGCCATCAAGGGCGAGCAAACAGTATCCGAGTTGGCATCCAAGCACGGGGTGCACGTGACCATGATCAACGGCTGGAAACGGCAGGCTGTTGAGGGCATGGCGGCGATTTTCGGGGCGAAAGCTGAAGCGCCGCCGGCGGCAACGGAGGCCGACCTGACACGGCTGCATGCCAAGATTGGTCAATTGGTTGTGGAACGGGATTTTTTGGCGAAGGCCTCCGGTCGATGACGGTCGAGTGGAGGCGCCGGATCGTGCGGGCGGACCACGCGATGCTATCGATTGTCCGACAATGCGAATTACTGTCAATCAGCCGATCGGGATTTTACTATGAGCCGACAGGAGAAAGTGCCGAGACATTGGCGCTGATGCGGCTGATTGACGAGGCGTATCTGCTGTTTCCATACTACGGGTCGCGTCAGATGGCGCGGCATCTGTCTCGCCTGGGGCATCCGGTTGGGCGGCGGCGGGCGCGGCGTTTGATGGCCAAAATGGGCCTGGCGGCGATCTATCAGAAGCCGCGCACCAGCACGCCGAACCCTGAGCACCGGATTTACCCGTATCTTTTGCGCGAGCTGGCGATTGACCGGCCAAACCAGGTTTGGTGCGCGGATATAACGTATATTTCGATGCGGCGTGGTTTCATGTATCTGGTGGCCGTGATGGACTGGGCCACCAGGCGGGTGCTGTCGTGGCGTGTGTCGAACAGCATGGAAGCCGATTTCTGCATCGAGGCGCTGGAGGAAGCACTTTCCAAGTATGGTCAGCCGGAGATTTTCAATACCGATCAGGGCAGTCAGTTCACCAGCCCCCGCTTTACCGGGGTTCTGGAGACCAAAGGCATCAAGCTCAGCATGGATGGGCGCGGCCGCTGGATGGACAATGTTTTCATTGAGCGGCTGTGGCGCTCGCTGAAATATGAATGCATATATCTGCATGCTTTCGAAACCGGCGGAGAACTGCGCGCCGGGGTCTCGACCTGGGTCGGCCACTATAACAGCCATCGCCCGCATTCCACGCTATGCGGTCGCACGCCAGACGACGTATATTACGCGCGTCCGCTGCCGGCGCTGGTGCCGGGGCACGCCCCGGCACCAGCGCCGGCAGCGGACGCGCGTAAAGCGGCATGAAGATCAACCGGGAAAAGCTTATCCGAGCCGCGGAACTGTCCAACCAACCGGCACCACCTCAGTCAAGCCTGGAGGTTCCGGTGCGAACATTCGCAATCAGGTCCTGGCCGGCAAGGTCAGGCGAGGTGTTGGTCTTAAAGAAGGTCGTGAGCTGATTGCCCGTCGCATACTGCTTACGCACCTTCAGAAGATCGGTGATGATCTTGTAGTAAGGCGATTTCACGGTGGCGTAAGGCTGGTCCGGATCATACATGTCACCGTAATAGACAGTAGGAACGGTGTTCTTGTTGGTCAGGATAAGCGCATATGCGGCCGGAATGTTGACGGGCGTATACTGCTTCACGGCGCGCTTGCGATCGACATCGTAGATCGCCATTTCCGCCAGGCGCCAGGCATTTGACCCGGGGACCGAGCCATTAGCCTGCGTCGCCGTCAGCGGAATGCTGCCGCCGACATTGCTTTCCTGATCATGATTGTTCACGAACGACCAGTTCGGCAGCGGTGTCCCGGTGATGGTCGTATGGGCAATTGCAATCGATTTGTTGACGATATCGCTCAGCGGTGCGCTGGGATTTACCTGTTCCAACGTAGCTGCGAGTGCGTTGTAGAGGTCGGCATCGTAGGTTAGCTGGCCGTTGCGGTTGCTGTTCTCAAAGCCGATCTGCTCATCGACATAGGATTCAAGAATAGACAGATGCTTGTCCATCTTGTTCTTGAAGACCTTCTTCATCATGGCGGCAGACTGGCGCAGAAGATCATTATTATAATGGCCAGACGCGTCGAATCGGAAACTGTCGAAGCCATACTGGTTAAGCAGGAAGGTCTGCCAGTTAAGTACTTCCGCCTGCACATCCGGGTTCGTGTTGTCGACGTCTGTTCCAGCTAGAAACTCGTATTGCAGAACATTCACGCCGATGTCTTGTGTCGATGCCTTGTCAAAGCGGAAGAATGAGATTCCCGCTTCCGACGTGGCTGAATAGCCAGGCTGTGCGTTCAGATAGGCGTTGGTGGCGGCAACGACGGATGCGTCACTGGCGTTGATGATCGCGTTACGCACGTCGTCATCGGTGGTGCCGGCAAAACCCTGGGTGCGCATGAAGGCAAGGTAGGCCTGGGTGGTGGCGCCAGGATGGCTGTCGACATAATACATGAGGTAGGGCCGGTAAACGAGGGCACCGGAGGCAGTCTGCAGCTGGTAGTAGCCGTCGACGGAGAAATACGTGTCGATGACGTTGAGATTGCCGTATTGCTGCCCGAAGGCGGTGGAAACCCAATCCGGCTGGTAGTTACGGGAATCACCGACGCCGTAGAACCGGTAGGGGGTGCCGGCGCTGTCGGTCATGATGCGATCGAGACCGAGATTCTGCGTCGACGTCCCGTTCTCGTAGCTGGCGTTCCACTCCTTGATGAGTCCGTATGTGGACTGACCGGTGCCGCCGCCTTTAGTGTAGGCCGGATAGAGTACGCCGGTGACGTTGGCATTGTTCGGGTTACCGTAATTGTCGACGGCAGTCACAGTGGAGACTTCACGCGTGCTTAGGCCGATCAACTGGTTTGGCACCAGGTCGGCAATGGCACTCATGCCTTTCTGGTGCAGGGTAGCGATCGCTGTGCGGAGTTCCACTGCAGTGCCATATTTCGTGGGAAGCGCACCATCGTGGCCTTGAGGGAATTCGCCAAGATCATAACGGTCATTAACGGAATAACCCTCTTCAAAACCGGCTTCGGCGACGCGGAAAGGTGGTGCCAGCCAAACATCGGTAATGCCCAACGCCTTCAGCATCGTGGCCTGTTTCGTCAGGGTTGCATAAGCGACGCTCTCGTATGGCTGGAAGAAGCTGAAATCCTGGTAGATGACATGCGTGTCCAGAGTGGCGTTGGAGACGAAAATCGGCGCGGTATCGGCTGTGGCGGCCAAGGCAGCGGCAGGCAAAGTCAGCGCCAGCCCGAAAGCGAGCGTCGGTTTGTTTACAATGGGCATGGTTGTTTAAGGCTTTCAAAAAGTGGCAGAAGCGTCCAGAACGTCTAATCGTGCAATCGCTGCGTGTATTCTTGAGATATTTTCTAAGTAAAACGGCGACCCTTGTCTCTGACACGCTAAGTTATATCGTGGGAGCGGTGATCTAGCACACTATTGTGGCAGCTGAAACCCCACCAATAGATTGAAAGCCCTGACTATAGTTTAGTGTATTCAAAGTATGTTTTCATTTTGACTTGTGAAGACTTTGGCGTTTTGTATTTCGACCAGGAGAAAAGCAAACGGTTCTTTTTTTAAAAACAACCGAAAACTTGTCTATTGCGATACGTAGCCGGAAAGAAACGCGACAGCCACATCAAAGTCTTTTGCTTCTTTTCTTCAGAAAAGAAGGCCTTGCTTTTAATGTGTGCTCAGCGGGACCGCGTGTTGCAGAAACAGCATTTCACGGGAACAAAAGCGTTTGAGACAGCAGGTTAGGGTTTATATGGCGTGGCGGCAAGGCTATTCGGAATCCATTGATCACGAACTTCGGATACTCGGCATACGTGTGTTCCTCGTAGAGCCCGGCTACACGAAAACATCGTTCGACCAAAACTCCAGTCGCCTCCAGCCGCTGATAGCAACGGCAAGGCGGCGGTAGCGATTGAGCTGAGTTGTTGGAACGCCGCGAGCTTTTGTCGCTGGCTCGGGCCCAGAAGATGGGTCAGGCGATGGCGCGCAGGGCGCGGATTGTGTTGGCCGCCGCTTCTGGTTCTGACAACAAGGCGATCCGCCTTGAGGAGCGGATGCAAACACGGTCGGCAAATGGCGCCGCCGTTTTGCTGCACAGCGGTTAGATGGGCTTCTCGACGAGCCGCGACCCGGTACACCACGCAAGATTGGCGACGACGAGATCAACGATACAATCCGCTGCACCCTTGAGACGACACCACCCGGCGCCACACACGCCGTCCACCATCCACCGCATCTGGGGCGCTTTCGGCTCGCAGCCGCACCGGACCGAGACGTCAAGCTTTCAAACGACCCTCTTTTTGTCGAGAAAGTCCGCGACATCGTCGGCCTCTATCTATCGCCGCCCGAACGAGCGCTGGTGCTCTATGTCAATGAGAAATCGCAGATCCAGGCGTTGGACCGTTCACAGCCTTTGTTGCCGATGCGGCCGGGCCAGGTGGAGCGACGCATCCATGACTACACCCGACATGGCACCACCTCCCTGTTTGCTGCCCTGAACGTCGCTTCCGGCGCGCTCATCGGGCGCTGCTATCCGAAACATCGCTCAAGCGCGTTCAGGAAATTTCTGGATCAGATAAAAGCCAACGTTCGCAAGATCGGGATGTCCATTCGGTGATGGACAACTATGCCACCCACAAAACCAAGCTGATCCGCAACTGTCTGGCAAAGCGTCCGCGCTGGCAGGTGCATTTCACGCCAGCCAGCGCGTCTTGGATCAATCAGGTCGAGCGGTTCTTTGCACTGATCACAGACAAACAAATCCGGCGAAGCGTCCACCAATCCACAAAACAGCTCGAAAGCGACATCCGTGCCTTCATCGATGCCCGCAACGCCGACCCCAAGCCTTTCCGCTGGACGAAATCCGCAGATGACATCCTCGCCGCCATCCAACGCTTTTGCGTCAGAAACACGGATATCCGCAGGACTTCAAAATCGGGACACTACGCGCGACACCTGCCTTTGAGCACCTCACTGAAAGGGCATCGGCCAGATACCGGTGGCTTGAAGGGTAAAGAGGCGGTTCCGCCGCCTCCCGTATGTTAGAAGCTACCGTCGTTCCCGCCGCCAGATGCCGGCGGGCCGTTGTCATCCCCGCCGCTGTTATCGCCTTCAGCTGCGGGGCTGCGATCGTCCCAGCCGCTGCCACTGCTACCTCCGGCAGGCGGAGAGTTGTCGTTCCAGCCGGCGCCACTGCCGACGTCAGTCGGGGCTGGCGCATCCGCACCAGCGCCTGCCCCGGCCAATGGGTCGTCGCTTTGGCTGTGGCCGCTGCCATCATTATTGTTGATGATGGTTTCGTTATTGACGATGGTTTGGTCATCCCGGCGGCCACCGTTCAAGAGTTCGGCGCCTAGGAACCCCGCCGCTGCCCCCACTGCAACGCCGCCAACGCCGCTTCCCATGTTCTGGGAGGGTGCCACTGAGGTGCCGCCTTGCCTGTAGCCCGTCGGAGGCACAAGCGCCGCCGGCCGGAAGGTTGAAGGGGGTGGATCTGGCCGTTCGTTATAGCCCGTGGTCGGAGGATTAAACCGGGGTGCTGGCGTGTAGGTGTGGCCCGACGATCCGCCGACGCCTCGTTTCCGCCAGAAAAACCACGCGGCAAAGCCGATCGCAACCAGGGCAAGTAGCCACGCGATGGCATGGCTAGGCCGCGTGTCCTTCTCCAGGATGTCGAGAACCTGGCCGACCTTCATCTTTACGTCGGACTCACTATCACCCTCAGTTCCAAAGAGGATGCTCTTCACCTTTGAAACGTCGCTGCCGAGGGCCCGTTGAGCATTGGTGCCAAGGGATATCGCCGACCCTACCTTGGGAGAAGCGACCAAGACTATGACATCCGGCTTGAAGTCAGTGCCGTTTGCAAGATCAGGGCAATGGCTTGCATATTCCTGAAGCTCTCCCCCTGCTGTACGCTTGAGATCGGGGCTGTAACCGGTGTTGAAAAAGACTCGGATGCGGTAGCCGTGATCGGCGATCTTCGCGATATTGCGGTCAAAACGCGCAGGCATCATGGGAAGTGTGTCGTGCCGAAACGGCACGTCGCATTGTTGCGCTTCTGCTGCCGCGTGGGTTGGAAGCGCGCTGAGCGCTAGCAGCCCACTCGCGAACGCTGCCCCCAATTGCGGCAAAATCCTGGCTCTGCTCATGTTGGTCCTTTCTCCGGCCGGGTTGTGCGAATCAATCCACGTTCAAGGTCTGGAAGAATGCGCGGATTTACGTGGAGAAGCCACTCTTTCGATTCGAGGTTCATGCAGCCTGAGTTGTGAGTGTCGGCGGATCGCCTCTGATCGCTAATCGGATCATCAAGCTCGATGTCCGCTTCCGAGCCATCGATCGGGCCCTCTATATGACGGGGATTGGCGCAAATCTGCCGAGCTTACCTCCGCCAAATCTAGCCGAGATCGCCTGGCTGCGTCCGAGCACGCTGGGCAGAAAAGTGATCGTCAGCTAGCATGTTTCGAGGCTGTCGCTATCGGCCCGGATCAAACGATCAGGTGCCGCGTTCCTGCTCATGTCGAGGACGAAGGAGATGCACTCATGCTGACGAGGACCGCGATCTACGAGGGCGCGCTCGAACCTGGTACGGACGACGACGAGTTCTTCACGGCGGTGCGCGAGACGCTGGAGCCGATCTGGCGCACATTCCCGGAAGTGTTGGACGTGCGCGTGCACCGGGTACGAGATGCCGATCCCGGTGCGATTCCCATCATCATGATCCTGGAAATGG
Source organism: Acetobacteraceae bacterium (assembly GCA_965198855.1). Classification (GTDB taxonomy): domain Bacteria; phylum Pseudomonadota; class Alphaproteobacteria; order Acetobacterales; family Acetobacteraceae; genus BOG-908. The sequence goes on from CBDAPZ010000001.1 coordinate 9,209, forward strand.
ATTTCGCGGATCGTGCTAGCCTGGATCGGTCGCTTGCCTCGGACGTCAAAGAGCGATCACACACATTGACGCTGCAGGTGTTGAAACCGTTTAAAGGCCGCTTCTTCCATCTTGTCGCGGAGGCGCACTCGGTCTCGGCCTGAGCCGGCCGAAAACGGAATGGCCGTCTGACGGTGACAATCGGCCATATGCGCGTGACTTAGGCAACAACTAAGCCGTTAAAAGTAATGCTCTCGCCAGGCGTTGCATAAGTCTTGGCTCATGCATCAAATGGCGATGGTCAGTTTGCGATGCGCCTTAGGCTGGTTCGCTAAAGACATGAGGGAAATGATGTCGATCCCCCTCGTCAGTGCGGCAGGGCACCTTAGCGGCGTAAACGATTGTGTCGGTTGGCCGATAAGCCTTGTCGTGCATTTCCACCTCAGCCCCTTCATATGCGCCCAAGTGGAAATGGTCGTTCCGCTCGCTCAGGTCTTGTAGCCCCTGGACAAGTCGATCGCGCCCAAGTTCATTTACCCAGATTCCAAGCCCTCCCGCTGCGGTCATATTCATAGTGATTCGTGGCTTCAAGGTGTTGCTCCTCGAAAGCGCTGCTCCTCAAGAGTATCGCGAGAGGTCGAACTCGGCAAATTAGGAGCTAATATCGAGAGGCTTTCGCGGTGCATAATTCATGACTTATGGAGCAGAGAAGCCGGACTTAAGCGCCCATCTCACAATGTGGGTTCCAAACAAGAACGCAGTGCCGAAGAAGGTTACTATTGTGATCAAAAGGATTGCTAGTTCCTTGTGATTTGGCTCAACTGGGTCAACAACATCGAAGCCCTTCTTAGACCCCATCTTCTTACGAACAACATAAGCTTTCGGAATGACGACGATGAGTGCTAGAACACTTGGTAGGAAGAGCATGAACGCGAGCCGCATACTCATAGCTTCTGCCATATTCATGTAGCGATAGCTCCACTTATTGCTTGTCTGGTATATGTAGCCGTACGCCGGGTCGGGCGACATGGGACATTGAACCATGTATAGACAGAAAAGAAATCCTTTCGCAGCGACACTCGACACTACCAATTCGAGCAGGATAGACGACGCATAGCGTCTAAATTTCATCAACTTAGGTCTGGAGTCCTGCGTCATTGAATAACTCATTATTTTGTGCCTAAAGCGCAAATCCAAAGAGCTTGCGTGAAACAGCTTAAATCGTCTTCATTAAACGATCAGCGTGGTGGCCGCTTTCCAGGTTGTCAAACCTCCTTCCATAAGCGTTGACGTCTGAGCGAGCGTAGCCCGCATTGGTCTTGGGCGATGCGAGACGACCGTGCGTCCAACGGCCCTGATTGCAACGGCTTCGACTGAGACCCGCATCGCCTAAGAGCGATACGGGCTACTTGCTGTTAGACCGCGCCTTCATCCCTAAGCCACGGTGTTTCGGAACGCGCGGCTCTCTCGGCCTCGTCTGCCGATGCATAGATGCCCCCGCCAGAGAGTGTGGTCCAGTAGACTGACCCGAGGTCAGTTACCTCGCCTTCCTCTTGGAAACGTTGCCCGTCAGCAGCGCGCGCAAGGCTGTCACGACTGGCCTTCGCCAATGGTGGAATAGCGAATGAGAAACGCATATCCGCTATCTGCCATTCACGACAAATGGGCGAAGGCCGTGGAAGCTGAGGGCGTCGGCCTATTCGCACCGATCTTTCTGGCCGACCAGCCTTCCTCCAGCACCTACACGCAACGGACGCTGGGATGGGCGCCGAGCCACCCTGGATTGCTGGAGGACCTGGAGAACATCGAGCCTTGACAGAAAGATTCCATTGCTCGGAGCCTGCTTGCCGCTTCGGGTGTTTGGCTGGATGTCCACTCTGGAGTGCAAATATACGTCCGGTCTCGTTGACGCAGAGATGACTTCTTCTCCAAAGTTGATGGTCATGCACGGCTCAACCCGTTCCGTTTAGGACCTTCAGGCCGCTCCTAGAACCCAGCTCAATTAAAGAGAAAGTTCATCGTGGTGCGCATTCCCCGCCCGTCTTCAGGCCGGCCTTAAGGTGCTTGGGTCACAAAGTTAAGCTCCAACGTGACTCCGTTGGGGTCTTTGATAAATACTTGGGTCACCCCATCTACCAGTGTGTTGATCATCGCGAACTCGATTTGGGCTTGCTCGAGCCTCAAAATAACGGATGCCATATCGTCGCAATCGATGGCGACGTGATCGACTGGGCCGCGGGTGTTTCCTTCCGGTGCCAATTCGCGCAAATGGATAATTGGTTTATTCCGCTGATCCAAGAGCCAATTGCGTGGAAAGCCGTTCACCTCCTCTGCGCCGTCATAACGCAAACCAAGTATGTCTGTGTAGAAGCGGACTGTCGCTGCTATGTCGGTCGTCCGAATATTGACGTGATTTAAGCCGCGAACAGACATGCAAGATACTCCCTGTTCCTCAAGCAGCACCGGATGTGGCCGTGGCAGGCTTCATGCCTGCTGCCATCGCGATCAGCGCTTCCCGACGCGGCATCGACTGCAGATGCTCGAACATTTGCCGATAATGTTCGCTGCTGACGAAGGTCGGACCCTGACGCAAATTGGCAAGCGCCAGTGCTGCCACGTCTTCTGCTTTCATGAGATACTTTATCGTCGCGGGATCGACGCCGCTCTTGGCAGCCGCTTCGGATTCGGTGGCACCAGGGCAAAGCGTCAACACGTCGATACCATCTGGCCGCAGCTCCGCCCATAGCGCCTCGCCCAGCGCTTTCACCAAAGCCTTACTCGATGAATAGGCGGCCGAATACGGACAGCCGATCAATCCCTCCACCGAGCTCGTCAGGATGATCCCGCCACGACCGCGCGCCCGCAGACGCGGGATGAAGGCACGGGTAAGCTGCAGCGGCACGTGGCAGTTTACCATCAGCATCTCGGTCATTGCGGCGGGATCATTGCCGGCATGATCGCCCTTCATGGCGAACCCCGCATTGCTGACGATCAGCCCGACATCAAGCCCCGATGCGGCATCGGCGATGGCTTCGCACGCATTGGGCCGCGAGAGGTCGATCTGGCAGTTGTTGACGCGGACGCCGTGCTGCGCGCGCATTGTATGCGCGAGGTCCTCAAGCCGGTCGAGGCGCCGCGCCACGAGCAGCAGGTCTAATCCCCTTGCGCCGAGCGCCTCGGCAAAAGCGCGGCCGATGCCCGATGATGCGCCGGTGACGATCGCGGCTGGTCCATAGTGGGTGCGGAAATCGGGCTCACTCATGCAGCACTCATCGCGGCGAGTAGTCCGCCATCGACCTTGATGTCGGAACCGGACAGGAACGAGGCGCCGGGCGAGCACAGGAACAGCGCGACCGATGCGACTTCGTCTGCCATCCCGTAGCGGCCGAGCGGCGTCACCGTCAGCATTCGATCCATCCGGCGCCAGCACCTGTGACGATGGCCAGTCGCGAACCTGCGGGTGTGCCGGTCATGGCGCCTGCTTCTCTGCCAATTTGTCACCGAGCAGCCGGTGCATCGCGGCGACGCATTTGGCGAGCCGCTCGCGCGGGCCGATACCGGCTTCCGCTTCGCTGCGCAGCGGAACCTCCAGGGCATAGACACGATCGACAGGCAGCACGGCTAAGAGCTCGCGCAAACCGAGTTCGCCTTCGCCCGGAACCATCCGCTCGAACATCGACTCCTCGAAATAGCTCTTGATCCGCGGCACGCGCGGCGCATCACAGACCTGGATGTAGTCAATCATTGTGGGATCGATCTGTGCGATGTCATCTGGCCCCGACCCCGAGCGGACAAGGTGCATGGTGTCGATCAGCAGCCGGAAATCCAATCGGCCGACATGGCGCAAAGCGGCCAAGGCCGTCGGCAGGTCGGCGACCGTCAAAGACGGTGCCAACTCTGTCGTAGTGACAAAGCCGCGGTCTGCCGCCATCTCTGCCATTATGCCAAATTGATCAAACGACCGGCCCAGATCGGGATCCATGCTGACCGTGTTGATCCGCGTGACGCCCAGCTCATGAAAGATATCGAGGTCCGCCGCATAGTCGCGTGCGTTACCGCCCGGCCGGATGGTCAGCCCCTCTCCGAGGGAAATCGTGACACCAGTATCATGCATCGCGGCGATCATCTCACGCCGAAGGATTCGGTCGTCGCGTAGCGAGAAGGGCGCATAGCCATGCGGGTTATAGCCGAGGCCGGTCAGCCCCGTGGAGATGTGCTGGCAGCCAAGATCGGCGGCAAGGCGCACGAACGCCACTGGCGGCAGCCCAAACACACTGATGTTCTCGATCCCGAGTGCGGCCAATGTTGTTTTCTCCCCAAGCGCATCTGTTGTATCTTCATGCGGGCAAGCCGGATCGCCTGATTAGAACGAGATGCAGACTTTCTGTGCTTCGCAGGCATGTCCGAGCCGCATACCCCCGTCAACAGGTTGCGGAGATGACGTCGTCGTCGCCGCAGCTTGGATAGGGTAGTTCCACGATTTCGATCTGACCGACGCCACGGTAGATTGCAGCTTTATAGCGGTCGCGAATCACCATGTGCTCCACATGTCCTGCCTATTTTGCTTTTGCACTCGTCCCTCGACGCGCGGCCTTGAAGTAGCCGCTGCATTTTCAAAGAATAAGCTCTAGCGACGGGTCATCGCAGCACAAGCTAAATCACCATCGATTTTTAGACATCATCCTCGAGATCTGGCTATGGCTGGGTGGCCTCCTTCTGATCTGTCTGACGAGAAAAGGTGCTTGGCGCGTGACCTGTGATTTGTCGGAAGGCGTAGGAGAAGCTCGAAGGCGAGCTGAAGCCCATGTCATAAGCGACAGCCTTCACGCTACTCCCCTTTTCCAGCAACTGCTTGGCAACCTGTATTCTGAGGTTCGCGACATGCGCACCTAGCGAGATACCGCGGCTAGCGCGAAATCCCCGCGAAATCTGGCGCACGGACAGCCCGCAGAGGACCGCCAGCTCCGTTAGTGTCGGTGCGCAAGCCTGCTCCTGCAACCGTTCGTCGATGAGGCGGAGGTGCCGCGGCGACAGCGTGCCGATGACGGGTTGTTCTGCGTTGCTGCGATAGTAGCGCTCCAGCATCACTGCGATTTGCACCGCGAGGGCTTCGCTCACTACATCGCTGCCGAAGCCAGGATGGCGCGCTTCTTCTCCCAACCCAATGAGCAGGCTGCCAATGGCAGCACTTGGGATATCGATGCAGGCTTCCAGACGTCGGTCACTCCAGCTTGGCTCGTGCTCGAGCCAGCCCTTGAGGCGTTCCAGTGACAGGTGGCAGATGATGGCATTCTGTTGGCCAATGCCGCTTCGTATTCGCAAAGTCTCACGCGGAGGCAGCAGGAACAGTCTGCCAGGCCGCTCATAGCGATCTGGGGGCCACCGGTCGGCGAAACACAGGACTGATCCGGCCAGCCGCTCATTCAGGCTCAGGTCGAGCCTGTAGAAACTCTCTTCCCGCAAGGCATGGTTGGCGGGGCTCACGAGATCAAACGACAAAACCTGTACGGTGGTCGCAGGCAGGCAAAGTTGTGCTACCAGCGTCGTTCTACCGAGCGAGGATACATGCACATTGTTCATCATGCGATGATAGCATTACGCCGATTGAAAGAGGTGGCCTCAGTTACGATTTTACGCTGATATCGGTGTAACTTGCGGAATGAGAGCGTTATGTCCGCCGCCGCACCAGACGGCAGCAACGATAGGGATCTTGAGCGGCGGAAAAACCCCGTCGGCGTCCGCACCGCCGCCCTCCCGCCGAATAGCAGGATCAGGATCGCCAGAGCGATGAAGGTGAGCGGGCGCCGGAGCGCTACCAGAACGATTGCATTCATGCAGCGCCATCTCGGCCGGCGATCTTCTTGCGCAGATCACTCAATCGCTGCAGCGAGGCCATGGCGGCTTTGCGGTTGGCAGCGGCCAGCCCGAGGATCAGCGCGTCGAGCGCCATCAGCGTCGCACCGTAAAGTGCAACGCGCTCTACCTGCCCACGCTGCACGCACAGGACCACCGTGGCGGATTCCGCCAACGCCGACTCTGCATCGTCGGTGACGAGCACAAGCCTCAGGCGAAGATGACGGGCTTCGGCAATGACCGCGAGTACTTCGCGATACGGACGCCCATAAGCGAGCACCAGCAAACCTTCGCGATGCAGCAACATAGATCATAACGAGCGTCTATGCATAATCGATGCGTGCCTTGGTGAAAAGTTTCAACAGCTGCGCAAATCGCCACGATAACAAGCTGCAAAGGGCCTGACGGCCTGGACGAGAGTTTCGGACGGATCCGATCGCGTCCAGGCCAAGCACTTAGGCCTACCCCAAAAGCCAGCTCACTCGCCGTAAAAAGTCAACACTCTTCATTTCAATCGCCATATACTGCGACGCAGTCATTTGCGACAGACCGCATTGGTCGGGCCCGCAGTTAAGCGCAATCCGAACAATTTAGGGCGTTACTGCCGAACCTGTGGAAGATAGATCAGAGATTGAAAGACCGCGTAGCCACCGGCGTTGTTTACGAAGGAGCGGGTGCCATCCATGTCGCGCGCCCGGCACGACATCATTCTGAGCGAGGGCTCGATTGTGACGCCTAAACTTCTGAACACGCGTGGATCGGATTGACCGTGCGCAGTCGCTCAAGATCAACGATCAATGTCCCGTAGCAGCATCCTTTGACCCACGCCCAATCGCCGATACCCACAACCCGGATGCCCGACCCGGGCGACCATTCTGCTTTGTTCTTCATCAACCCAGAACGTGATCGTCCAGGACGAAGGTCAAGCTTCACAGATTTTGAGCACCGTTTCGATCACTATCGACAATCTCGGCGGACTCACAAACAGGTTTGTTTAATCAATGGACCAGGAGGACTGTATTTCAAGAATCGATCGCCCACTTCCAGTGCATGTTCCAATGCTGAAGCCGGATCAATGAACAGCGGGATACCCCGGTCGAGTTTCAATGCAAGCCGATTTTGAGCACCTCCCGCGCGGATGTCCAGGCACTCTTGCCATAACGGCTATTATCGAGCGGCTCCAACTTGCCACGACCGCTTGCCATATCGCGGAGATACTGCATGCCCTGCCAGGCAGGGAATATGGCGTCACTGCGCGGGGTCATCGCACGGGCAACACGGATCACCAGGCTCAGCAGCCCAATGCCACCGGCGCGCCACAATCCGAATCTCACTCCGGTGAGTTCCGTCATGATCCCTGCCAACTGGCGCGGGCTTACACTGTCGCCGGCAATGCGGAGGAACCGCGGCGCTGTGGTATCGAGAGCGGCCACCGCAACATAGTCTGCCACGTCGTCCTTGGTGGTGAAGTCGAGCTGTTGGTCTGCATTGCCCCAGTACAGAACCTTGCGCCGCTTGTGCAGAATTATGGGGGCTTGGCCCGTCAGCAGATCGGCGAAGGCGCCGTTTAGCACCGACGTGGCCCTGATCGGCGCTCCGTCGATCCGCTCCATGAACATCCGACGCACGTCCAGGTTCCGGTTGTCGCCCGGCCGCGTCCTGGTAAAATCGAGCGAGTAGTCGGATGGAATAAACCTTGCGACGCCTGCTGTAACCGCTGAATCGAGCAGCTTACCTTGCATGTCGATCATCACGGGATGCAGGCCGTTAAGAGCGGAAACGACGCAGGAGGAACCTTCGCACGCGGCCGTCAGTTCGGCGGGTTCGTCGTAGTTTACGTCGAGCAAGGTCGCGCCTGTTCCTTCAAGGTGTGCGCGCATCGCGGTCGAACTGCCTCGCCGTACGAGTGCCCGGAACGATACCCCTTTGCGCCCCAACGCGGTAGCGATCCGGCTGCCCAGATCACCCGTGCTGCCTGCGAGGACAATGAGATGATCGCTTCTCATGCGCGAAGTCCCCGAAAACTGGTCCTAATTTCTTCGGTCAACAAAACGGGCTGTTCCAATGCTGCAAAATGGCCACCTTGTTCGAGCTCGCTGAAATGGATCAGGTTGCTGAACCTCTTCTCCGCCCACCGCCGAGAAATGCGGACGAGCTCTTTTGGAAACATGCTGATGGCGGCAGGCGTCTGCATGGCTGAAGGCGGTGGCTCGGACATTGAAGACTGGCTTTCCCAGTAGAGCCGTGCGGAGGACGCACCGGTTTGAGTCAGCCAATAAAGCATGATGTCGTCTAGCATCTCATCCTGGGTGAACACGCTCTCCGGGTTCCCGCCGCTGTCCGAGACGTCCTGGAACATGGCATAGATCCAGGACGCCTGCCCGACAGGAGAGTCCGACAATGCGTAGCCGATGGTCTGCGGGCGCGTGCCTTGCAGCTTGGCATATCCCGACAAGCTGTTCTGGTAGGTCCGCATGCTGTCGAGCATTGCATGCTCATGTGGCGTGGCGTCTGCGACCTCGTCCGGCGTCGGCTGATACATAACGAAATTCAGGTGTATGCCGACACAGCCGGGCAGTGCCTTGTGGCCGATCGCAGTCGTCACCGCGGCACCCCAATCGCCACCCTGTGCGCCCCATCGATCATAGCCAAGCCGCCCCATCAGCGTAATCCAGGCGTCCGCGATGCGTGGTATGCCCCAGCCTGGTTCGGTCGGCTTATCGGAAAAGCCGAAGCCCGGCAGCGACGGCAGCACGATGTGGAACGCGTCACGCCTATCGCCCCCATGCGCCGCCGGGTCGGTGAGCAAACCTACCATCTTATGAAACTCGAGGGCGGAGCCAGGCCAGCCGTGGGTCAGGATGAGCGGCAACGCGTCCGGCTCCGGCGAACGGATGTGCAGGAAATGAATACCTATCCCGTCGATGGTGGTACGATGCTGACCCAATCCGTTCAGCATTGCCTCGCATCGCCGCCAATCATATTGGTCGCGCCAATACGCCACCAGCGCCTGGATCTTCTGCAAAGGTGGCCCCTGGCTTGTATCCGTGACGGTCTCCCGCTCAGGCCAACGGGTGCACGCCAGCCTGTGTCGCAGATCGACAAGCTGTGCCTCCGGGATGGAGAGCTGAAAGGGTAAGATAGAGCTGGACATGAGCCTGGTTTCCTTGCGCGAGCACCTGCGGGATGCATCCATCTCCGGGCGCCTCGACAGCTGGTGCGTTCCAGCTCCTCCGATTAGAACTCGAATCCTGCACAGGGTGTTGCGGTTTGGGAACGCGCATGGAATTATCCGATATCCGAGCCTTTGCCCGCATCGCCGATCTAGGCAGTGTGTCAGCCGCAGCGCGTGCGCTCGGTCTGCCGAAATCCACGATCAGCCGGTCGCTGACCCGTCTGGAACAAGCCGTTGGCGCCACGCTCATCGATCGCTCGACTCGTCACCTACGGCTGAGCGACGCGGGTTCGCTGTTCCGTCCATACGCGACACGAATCCTCAACGACGTGGATGAGGCAGGAACCGCGCTCGACAATTTTGCCGGCGTCCCGCGTGGCACCCTTCATGTGAGTGCACCCTTTACCTTCGTGGTGGCGATCGTCTCGCCAATGCTGCCGTCATTCCTTGCCCGCTATCCGGAGGTGCGGGTGATTCTCGACGTCGAAAATCGTATGATCGATATGCCGGTGGAAGCCGCCGATTTAGTGATACGCGCGTCTAGCGCGCTTCCCGATAGTGACCTGGTCGCTCGCCTCCTGATGGATACCGAGGCTTGGACGGTTGCAAGTCCAGGCTATCTTGCGGCGCATGGATGTCCCTCCAGCGTCGCCGCCCTAAACGGGCACGCTCTGATCGGCAATTTTGACCGGCCTACGACATGGTCGTACCGGATGTCGGATGGCGCCATGCAGCACATCGAGTTTAGGCCGGCGAACGTCGTATCCGACTCAGCGGCACTTGCGCCGATGCTAATGGGTGGCGCCGGAATTGGACGTCTGCCGGACTTCATCGCCACCGGCGCCATTGCCAAAGGCAGCCTCGTGCGCCTCTTCCCCGAGACCGCAGGTGATATTTTCAGCGTGCACGCACTCTACACCAGCCATCGCAGCCTTTCGGCCAAAGTCCGGGTCTTCATCGACGCCCTCATCGCGTTTATCGCCGCAGACGAGCAGGCTGAACTCTAACGACCGCATCGGCGCGACTTTGGTATTCGCCAAGGTCCGTTGCACGCGCATCGAGCCCAGGTCAGGTCAGGAACCAAGCCCTTTTGGCGTTCAGCGTGCCGACTGCGATGGGATCGCATACGACAATCGACGGTCGCCATAAGTGCGGCGTTGCTGGTCGCTTGGCCGGCGCCTACGTCGGCATCGTCCGACCCTTCATCCCTCCGCCCATCGGCGTTGCAGATACGCCTGGCAATAGGCCGGCGAGCTCGTTTTGGGTATTGCAATGGTGCGGGGCGGCAGCGTGGCCATCCGTGTTCGTCTGGCACTCAGGAACTGGCATCGAGGACCCAAAGCGCTTGAACGCCGATCGGCGCCGGTAATGGTGGTGCGTCAACCTTGTAAACGGATTGGTTCAAGGCGAGACCAGCAACCATTCTTCATCGCTGAGGTGAGATGGAAAGGGCTTGCAAGCGGGCGTCGGGCACATCCGCCTCGTTGATCCCGAACCTGACGGACGTAGATAACACCCTTTAGTTCGTGTCGTCATGCTGATGCATTTACTTTTCGCAGGTGGAATTACGGCATGGATGTGGTCGTCACCGCCGACCGCCGGGCAAAAGCAACGCCGCATCCAAGAGCAATCCATGTGAAGGCCGATCCTGCAAGCGTTGACGGAAGGTCACGCAACAGCACGACGATCGTGGCAATCTGCGTCGCGATGGCCAGTGCCGATGCTGCAAGCAGCAGGGATGGGTGCAACGGAAGTGGTGACCGCGCATATGCTGTCGGGTCATGGCGGACGTTCAGCGGCGCACAGGCGATCGATAGAATCGCGGAGCCGCTTGCGCCGAGGCCGCCGATCCTTATCACGTCGGCCACGTCTATTCGCAACAGCACCGGTACAAGCCCGATCGCGCCGAGCATCAGCAATGGCCAGTGTGGCGCGCCGCGACGGTTCAGCACGCCAAGCCGTCTCGGCAGCCAGCCATCCTGGCACACCATCAGCACGCTACGGCTGCCCCAAAGCATATGGGTGTTCATGATGCCCAGCATGCTGATCATGCCGGTGCCGATGCCGAACAGCGCTGCGCCGGCATATCCCATGATCCTTTGCGCCACGATGTTCAGAGTGAGCGTGGTCTGATCGGTTGCCGCGTTCGGAACGCCCGCCGCCACCGACGCCACAGCCACGTAAAGCAGCGCCGCTAGAACCGTCGTGCCCAGGATCGCGATCGGCACATCGCGGGCGGGCCGCTTCATCTCGCCGGCGAGTTCGGACACCAGCGTTGCGCCGCTCAGCGGAAAGGTGAGGAGCGCTGCTGCAGCGATCAGCCCGTGCCAGCCATGCGGCAGAATGGCCGCCAGGCGTTTGATCTCGATATGCGGCGTGCCTGCGGCGGCAAAGGCTACGAGCGACAATGCCACGATGAGCACGATGATGATATTGGCGCGGCCGGAAATCTCGGTCCCGAGGAGATTGAGCACCACCACCAGCACAAGTGCCGCGATGCCTGCAAGCTGTGCCGGGACGACAGGGAGGAGCGCGTGAAGCGTCGCGCCGAATGTCGCAGCATAGGCAGCCAGCCCGACATGGGTGCCGAGCACCATCCAAAACCCCAGAAATCCTGCAGCGGGACCGATGAATTGCGTTGGCCAACGGTAAAGGCTGCCTGAGACCGGTCGTGCTGCGCCGAGCACGGCATAAGGCAGGCTGACGAGCAAGACCGCGAGAGCGGCGATCGCGTAGGCGATCGTAGCTCCGGCGCCAGTGAGGGAAATAGCCGTTCCGGTCAACACGATCACGCCGCCGCCAATGACCTGCTTGAGTGCGACCGAGAACGCCATCGGCAGGTCGACACTGCGTTTGAGCCCTCCACTGACGTCTGCAAGACCACCATTATCCGCCGACCTTTGCCGCTGCATCAGCAGCCTTTCAGACTTGTCGTCCACGTCCTCGCGCCTCCGGTCAGGCCGGCAATCCGACCATCATGGGTGATACCTCGCGGTTCGCGCGCTCAGCAAAACTTATCTCGTACACATATTTGTTGATGACCTCAGTGTGAACCTTCAGCGAGGATTGAAGTTCATCCGCGCGTAGAGAGTGGTTGCCGCCATTATCCGCCGATAATAATTGCTTATTTTGTCAACGGAAAACGTAACCCTGGGAAAGCCTGAACACAATGCGGTTCTTACCCTTGCCGGTTACCACTTTGTCACCATGTCGCTGCTGCATCTATTTAGACGGGATCACACGTGCTGAATAAACTGTCTCACCGTTTTACGATCCGAGCTCGGCTTTGACAGTCAGCACACCCGGCCGAACCGATCGGATCGGTGTCCTGATCGTCGGGCTTTGCGGCGCGGTGGCATCTACTGCCGTTGCAGGCCTTCACCGGATTCGCATGGGATCGGCCGATCGTGATGGTTTGCCATTAGCCAAGCTGGCCAATACCGGGCTGGTCCCTTACGAAGCAATCGAGATCGCAGGATGGGATTTGAGCGCGGATGATCTCGCCACTGCTGCATTACGGCACGCCGTGCTGCCGACAGAGATACTCGCAAGCGTGCGTGATGGCCTGTCGGAGATAAGGCCGTGGGCAGCGACCGGGAACACCTCGTTCTGCCGCAACATCGATGGCGGCAATCGAGCTTCCGCCAATTCGCATGTCGGTGCTATCGAGCAGATACGCCAGGACATTCGTGGCTTCAGGGAACGCACCGGAATCAACCGCCTCGTCATCATCAACCTAGCCTCTGTTGAAAGTTGGCCAGCGGCGTCTGAAGCTTTAAGCACCATCGCTCGCTTCGAGCAGGCGTTGCAGGAGAACGATCCCTGCATAAGTCCGGCCATGCTCTACGCCTACGCCGCCATCCGCGAAGGCATTCCCTATGGTAATTTCACGCCTAGCCTAGCCGCCGATGTTCCGGCGCTGACGGCGCTTGCGCAGGCACGCCGCGTCCCCATCGCCGGCAAAGACGGTAAAACAGGGCAGACATTTCTAAAAACCGTGCTCGCACCTGCCTTCCGCGATCGAGCGCTCCATGTCGATGGCTGGTTCTCCACCAATATCCTCGGCAATAACGATGGGCTGGCGCTCGATGATGCCGACAGCCTGAAATCCAAGCTCGCGACCAAAGGCTCGGTGCTCGACGATATCCTGGGCTACAAGGTCGAAGATCACGTCGTGCAAATTCATTATTATCGTCCGCGTGGCGACGATAAGGAAGCTTGGGATAATATCGACGTGTCCGGGTTCCTGGGCCAGCGGATGCAGGTCAAGGTCAATTTCCTTTGCAAGGATTCGATCCTGGCGGCGCCTCTGGTGATCGAGATCGCGCGTTGTCTGGACCTCGCACGCCAGCGCGGGGAGGGCGGACCACAAGAGCATCTCGGTGTGTTCTTCAAGCTGCCGGCGACGAAGGAAGGCCGCACACCGGAGCATGATTTCTTCAGACAGCAACAGGCTTTGACCAATTGGCTGACGAAGCCGATTTGACGGAATGATGGATCCCGTCCCCCAGATGAGGAGCGCGCTGACCGGTCTGCGACCAGTGGCCCGCGACTTGTCGGAGTTGAAGCGGATGCGCGACCAGTCCTCGCCCTTCAGTGTTGCGGAGCGGTTGTTCAGCCGCGCTTGGTCACGGCTGGAAAAACAGATTGAGCCAATGACGGTTTGCCTGGAAACCGTGGCCGACGCACTCGCGGCCACCCGGCTGGCCGGGATCGATGCGGCCATGCTGACGAGACTGGGTGTCAACCCCGAGGAGCGGCAGAGTGTACTGCGGCGAAGTTTTGACGACGCCACAATCACGCTTGGCACTGCGAGTGTCGACCGTTTTTCACGCGCGTTGGGGACAATCGACGTGCCGATGCCTGATCCGACGGCGCCGTTCGTATCGGCCTTGCTACATCAGCCACGCGCTGGTGCGACGTCACCCGGCAAGCCGCGGCTGGCACTCGAACCGGCTGAAAGTCATGGTGACCACTGCCTCGTGGTCGCTGTCCTGGGCGCTCTGATCGCGCTCGATATCTGTGCGGACCCTGCAGCGGTCTTTCTCGCCGGCCTCGCGCATCATCTCCACAACGCAGTACTGCCGGATACCGGTTTTGCGGGCGAGATCATGCTCGGCACGACGCTCGTGCCGTTGATGCAACGTCTCACCGCGATGGAATTGCAGTCGCTGGCGCCGCCGCTGCGAGCGCATGTGGAGGCGGCCTTGTGGCCTATCGCTACTGTGGACACGCCTGAGGCACAGGCTTTCAACGCAGCCGACGTGATCGACCGCGTGCTGCAAGCGCATCACCATGGTCGGGCAGCGGCGTTCACCATCGAGCAGGCTCTGGGCGATCTGCAACTCGTGCATGAGGGTCCGCTTCAGGTGTTCCACATGTCGGTATTGTCGGTGCTCGAACTCGCATGACGGTTTGCGCGTGGCGTAACCATGTCCTGCGTAGCCCGCTCTCTGGGGTGTCGCTCTCGCGGCAGGGCGACGGACTGCTGGTCGCCGGCGACGAAATCTGGCCGGTGATCGACGACATCCCGTTCCTGCGCGCGGACCGGGTCGAGATGGCACGCAGTGCCGCCGGCCTTATTCAGGCGGGCGACACCATAGGCGCAACAGCGCTGCTGCTGACAGATCAGGATCCGTTTGCCCTCGATCCGCCACCCTCCGCCGCCCAATGCGAAGCGCTTGTTCGCCGACAGGACTCGCATAGCTTTCGGACCGCGATGCAGGAACTCGGCTTCGGCCGTGTAGCGGATTATTTCGCGTATCGCTGGAGCGACCCGACTTTCTTCTCGGGCCTGGCATTGTTGGGCCGGTCGTTGCCTGAGGAAGACACACCAGTGGTGCTCGAACTTGCTTGCGGCGCCGGACATTTTCTAGAGGCGATGCGGCGTGCCGGCGTCCAGGCGATCGGCACCGACCTCGTTTTTGCGAAGCTTTGGCTGGCACGGCATTTCGTCAGCCCCGCCGCGCGCCTTGTCTGTTTTAGTGCGGAGGCTGCCTGGCCGCTGGAGACAGGCGGCGCGAACATGGTGTTCTGCCATGACGCATTCTACTTCCTGCCTGACCAGGCGGACATTGCAGCGCGGATGAAGTGTTTCGTCGGCCCCGGCGGCACGATCGCGATCGGGCACGCGCATAATGCGGCGGTCGACAACCACTCCGCCGGCGCAGCGCTCACGATCGACGCATACGCAGACTTGTTTCCCGGTGCGCAACTGTTTGACGACCGCGAACTGACACGCGCCTTCGTCGAGAGCCGCACGGCCGTGCCGGCCGAAATGGCGGCGCTGACAGCAATCCCCGCGCTGTCCCTTCTGTGGCGGGAGAACGCGATATCTGATCGAGCGACGGACTGGTTGGCGGTAAAAACATCCGGCCGTCCGCTGCGGCTCAACCCGCTTTACCACCGCGATGCGGAGACCAGCCGGATCGTCTGGCCGAGTGCGCGATACGAGGACGAGTACGCCATGCTCGCCAGTTACCCGATGCGCTGGACGGGTGCGGACACGCTGGACCCTAACGATCCCGACGCCGAAAGGCTGCTGCGCCAAGGCATCTATGTAGACCTGCCGCCGCGATGGTAGTCGGCTGGGGGATCGTTGGCTGCGGCTGGGTGGCACGCGACTTCGCGGCTCCGGCCATCCTTGCAAGCCGCAACGGCCGGCTGGTGGCGCTCTGCGATCCTGATCCGTCCTCGCTCCGCGCCATTGCGCCGAACGATCCGGACGTGGTGCGCCATGCGGCGATGGAAAGCTTTCTTCAAACGCCTGGCCTGCAGGCGGTCTACATCGCCACGCCAAACCACTTGCATAAAACGCTGGTCGAGGCGGCCGCGGCCGCCGGCACGGCCGTGCTGTGCGAGAAGCCGATGGCGCTTGATGTATGCGACGCGCAGGCGATGGTGGACGCCTGCGCGCAATACGGCGTGTTCTATGCCACCGCCTTCGATCAGCGTTTCCATCCGGCGCATCAACGGGCGGCAGAGCTGTTGCGAGAGGGAGTGATCGGGCGCGTGACCGCGATCCGCATCGTCTATGCCTGCTGGGTGGGCGCCTCCTGGTCCAGCGACAATTGGCGCATCGATCCGGCGCGTGCCGGCGGCGGCGCCTTCTTCGACCTGGCGCCGCACGGGCTGGATCTCGCGGCAATGCTTCTCGGTGAGACGCTCGAGACCGCCTGCATCCTTGGGCAGCATCGCCTGCAGGAATATGCCGAACAGCCTGGCGGCGTGGATGACGGCGCGATGATTTTAGCGCGCAGCCGGTCGGGTGTGCTGGTGCAGATGCATGTCGCCTATAATTGTCCCGAATTCCTGCCACGCCGGCGGCTCGAAATCGTCGGCGCACACGGCCAAATTTCCCTGGCCGACACGATGGGCCAAACTCCAGGCGGAACGCTGGTCCTGCAGACCGGCGATGGCGCGCCGCAGCCTGTCGCGGTGGCGGGGATCGAGCGCTCACCATTCGCAGCACAGATCGAGGCCTTTGGCGATCACCTGCTCGGTCGAAAGCCATTCGGCTTCGACGCGCACGGCGACCTGCGCACCATGACCATTTTGACAAAACTGCAGGCCGAGATGAACGCGGATCGGAAAGGACTCTAGCCATGCCGCTCTTGCCGTTCGCCTGCACCAATTGCGGACATTGGCAGATGTATTTTGCCGTGCCGCCGCACTGCCCGATCTGCTCGGATGTACGAAATGATCTCCCCGACGACGGCTGGGAGTTCCGGACCCCTGGCGCGCTCGCGCCGCAGCTCACGCATCACCGGCGAGAGGTGATCCCGGGCGTATGGGAGTTCTGGACCACGCCACGCTTCGGCCTGGACAGCCATGGCTGGCTGCTGATGGAGGCGGATGGCAATGTCGCGTTCGAAGCGGCGCCCTTCTACGATACGCCAAGCCTCGATGCGATCGAACGGCTCGGCGGCGTCGCCGTACTGGCCGCCTCGCATCCGCACGGTTACGGCGCGCTCTGGCAACTGCAGCAGCGCTTCGACCCGAAATTGCTGATCCAGAAAGAGGATCTGCAATGGACGAAGGCGTTCCGCGTCACCCATCCCTATGATGAGCGCCATGAGATCAGGCCCGGGCTCGTGCTTTATCATACCGGCGGCCATTACGAGGGTCATGCCGTGCTGCACGATGCGCAGCGTGGCGCGGTGTTCGTTGGCGATGCGCTAAAACTCGATCTGGATCCATCCGGCCGCGCAGTCGCGCTGTCGTGCCACAAGGCCTACCACAAGCAGATCCCGCTCTCCCCGGACGAAGCACGGCACTATCGCGCGGTGTTCGAGGCGATCGACTTCGATACCGTGTTCACGCCGTTCGAGTGCGCGATTGGTGTGCCGAAGCCGGCCGTGCTGGAACTGCTGGACCGCATGATCGTCGGCGGTGGGTCGACCCGGCCGGTGCCGATCCCCGCGCTGGTGTCGGCAATGCAGGTGCACGCATGACCCTGCGCTACGGGTTCAATACCAATGGCTGCGCACATCACCGGCTGGAGGATGCAATCGGCCTGATCGCCGAGTCCGGCTATGACGGCATCGCGCTGACCCTCGATATCCACCATCTCGATCCGTTCGCCTCCGACCATGCCGAGACGCTGCGCCGAACGGCAGCAGCACTTGCGCGGAACGGCCTCGGGTCGGTGATCGAGACCGGTGCCCGCTTCCTGCTCGACCCTCGCGCCAAGCATGAGCCGACTTTGGTTTCGGCATCGCCCGAGGGCCGCTCGCGCCGCATTGATTTCCTGACTCGAGCTCTCGATGTAGGTGCTGAGACCGGCGCCGAAGCGATGTCGTTCTGGGCAGGGATTCCCGCGTCCGGCCTCGACCGCGCGCTAGCACGCGACTGGTTCCGTGCCGGCCTGGAAGACATCGTGCGCCGCGCCGAGCGGCTCGGTGTCACGGCAGCACTCGAGCCCGAACCTGGTATGCTGATCGAGACGGTCGCCGATTTTTCCGCCATTGCCGAGGGGCTGCCATCGCTGCGCCTGGCGCTCGACCTGGGCCATTGCCTGGTGACCGGCGACATCGAGCCGGACCAAGCCGTAGCCGATCACGCTGCCCGTATTGGCACCGTGTCGATCGAGGACATGAAGCGCGGCGTGCACGAGCATCTGCCCTTCGGCACCGGCGACATGAACCTGCCGGCGGCCATCGGCGCGCTGCGCCGGATCGGCTTCAACCGGCTGGTCTGCGTCGAGCTGTCGCGCGAGAGCCATCGTGCCGATCGCATGATCCCGGAAGCGCTGCGGGCGCTGAAGGCTGTCGAAGGCGCGCTCGCATGAGGATCTGCCTGGTCAACCGTCGCTTCTTCCCCGCGATCTCGGGGATGAGCGTCTATGCGCTCAACCTGCTGCACGCGTTGGTCGAAGCCGGCCATGACGTCACCATGATCAGCCAGTATCGCGCCGACGCCTTCGGCAAGGGAGTCTATGGCGGCGGGCCGCCTCCGGCGGTGCCAGGCGTGCGGGTCATCGGGCTGGAACAGAAGGGCGAAGCCGAGAGCGGCGATTTCGAGCGCGATATCGACGAGATGGTCGAAGTCATCGCCGCCGAACACGCCAAGGATCCCTTCGACCTGCTGCACGCGCAGTATGGCTATCCGACCGGCTGGGCCGCCTTGCTCGCATCGCGGCGGCTGGGTGTGCCGAACGTCGTCTCCATCCAGGGCGGTGATGGCCACTGGGTGGGTTCCTGCTGCGAGGCGCATCGGCTGGCGATGGTGCGTGTGCTCGATCATGCCGGCGCGGTGCTGATCGGCTGCCGCTCCTTTGCCGAAGAGGTCAGCGGGCGCTTAGGCACCCCATTGTCGCGCTTCACGATCGTGCCCGGTGCCGTCGATGTCGCTCGCTTCCGGCCCGACCCGTCGCCGCGCGATCCGTCGGCGCCGCCGGTGCTGCTGTATCACGGGCGTGTCGATCGCCGGAAAGGTGTGCTGGACATGATCGAGGCGCTCAGCCGCCTGGACGCGGAAAAGCTGCCATTCCGCGTGGTGTTGTCCGGCATCGGCCCGGATTTGGAGGAGACGACGCGCCGCCTGGAGGCGACTGGACTGATGCGCCTGACAACCCTGCGTGGTTACGTCGACTACGCGCAGGCGCCCGAGGCCTATAAGGGCGCCGACATTTTTGTCTCGCCGACCTATGCCGAGGGTTTCTCCAACACCATCCTGGAAGCCATGGCGTCCGGCCTCGCCACCATCTCCTGCCGCGCGGTCGGTGTAGTGGATTGCCTCCGCGACGGCGAAAACGGGCTGCTAACCGATCCTGGCGATATCGACGCGCTCACGCGTGGCCTGCGCCGCCTGATTAGTGATTTGGGCTTGCGGCAACGGCTCGCGGCCACCGCGCTTGCAGAGTGCCGCCGAGTCTATTCCTGGCCGGCTGTCGCAAGCCAGATCATTCAGGTTTATGCCGACATCGTTCGCCGACCGACGGATATCGGCTTCGACGTTCTACTGCCGCTTGATCCATGCCGGTTCCGCGCCACTCCGCATCTGCTGTGAACGCACGCACGGCGCTCCTTTTGTCGCCCCATCTGGACGACGTCGCCTTCTCCTGCGGCGGCGTTGCGGCGATCTTGGCCGCGTCGGGCTGGCAGGTCGTCATCGCCACGGTCTTCAGCCGCTCGGTGCATCCCGCGTCCGGCTTTGCGCTCGCCTGCCAACGCGACAAGGGCCTGCCAGACGAGGTCGACTACATGGCGGTCCGGCGCCAGGAGGATCTTGACGCCTGCCAATGTCTCGGTGCCCGGCAGATGCTGCTGGATCTGCCAGAGGCTCCAAACCGTGGCTATGAGTCCGCCGCGGCGCTGTTCGCGCCGCCACGCGCCGAAGACGCGATTGCGGCGTTGCTGGCGCTTCAGCTTACGCAGCTCATCGGGGCATTGAGGCCGTCTTTCGTGCTCGCACCGCAGGGCTGCGGCGGCCATGTCGACCATCTGCAGGTCATCACGGCACTCGTCGATGTCCGGCCCGGATGGTTAGCGCTCGGCTTCTATCGCGATACGCCTTACGTGATCCGCGATCCTGCGGCGTCTCCCGATCCGCGTCTGCGGCAGGTGGCGAGGCATCCCGCCGCGATCGCGCTGGACGCTGCAGCGCGCACGCGCAAGCAGGCCGCGGTGGCCTGCTATCGCACCCAGCTCGGTTTCCAGTTCGGCGGCGCTGCCGCAGCTTCCGTCGCGATCGAGGCACTGATGACCCGCGAGGCTGACGGACAAGACTGCACCCACGCGGAACGCCTGCTGCTGTCGGGACCCGAAATGCTCGCCGGTTTTGCACCATGAACGGTCACAGCAGAAGGACAAGGGTATGACGCTCAGCCATTCGGACATTGCGGCACTGTTTCGTGCCAGCATGCCGGCCGATGCGGAAACACTCAGTTTCCGCATCGACAGCCTTGACCGGCTCGGCGTCCCCGTTGTGCAGGCAAACCTCGTCGCGCCGGACCGCCCCACCATCATCGGCCATGGCTATGGCTTAACGGAGGCGGAGGCAGAGACCGGCGCTCTGGGCGAGCTGTGCGAGGAGGTGCATGTAGGTGCCTGGGTCGCGCGTCAGTCACTGGTGGAGGATAGCTACACCGCCCTGACCGCCCGGCTCGGTACCGCCAGCGTCGCCGATCCGCTGACACTCTGCCTGCCGGCCGGCGCCGAGTACGATCCGGACGCGATACGGGCTTGGTTGCCGGCGCGCCGCTACCCGACTGATGAGACCGTGCTGGTGCCGCTGGAATGGGTGGCCATCGCGCCCTACCAGCTTCGCGGCAGGCCAAGCCTGATCACGCCGATCACCAACGGCCTTGGCGCCGGGCTCGATCTGGAGCACGCGATCGCCCATGGCGTGATGGAGCTGCTGCAGCGCGACGGCAACGCGCTGACCTACCGTGCTTTCGACGAGGGCAGGGTGATCACCACGGACGCGACGCTCGATGCGGACTGCCAGACCCTCATCCGGCTGCTGCAGAGGGCCGGCATCGATGTCACCATCAAGCTCGCCAGCACCGAGTTCGGCCTCACCAACCTCTATGTCGTCGGCGACGACCATGGTCCGGTCTCGCTGCCGATCCAGATCACCGCCTGCGGCGAGGCCGCCCACCCCAACCGCGTGCGCGGCCTGCGCAAGGCGCTGCTTGAATTTATCGGCTCGCGTTCACGCAAGGCGGCGACCCACGGCCCGATCGAGACGCTGCGCCGATTGCTGCCGCAGAGCTCTTACGATCGGCAGATGGCCGTTGCCGAGGCGCGCGACGAGGAACCGCGCGCACTGGCCACCATGGCCGACTGGATCGGCCAGGATGCGCCCGAGCTGCGTCGGCGGCTGCGCGACACGGTGTTCCTGCGCCGCTCGGAGGTCGGTTTCGACACCCTGCCGGAGGTCGCTGAGGATCTAGGCGACAGCCGCGCACGACTCGATTGGCTGGCACAGCAGCTCGCGGCAGAGGGGCTGGAGATCCTGTGGGTCGATTGCTCCCCTGCAGAGTCGCCGGTGCGTGCAGTCAAGGTGATCGTGCCCGGCCTGGAGAGCGAGACGATGAGCTATCACCGCATCGGCCGACGCGGCGTGGCACGGTTGCGCGCGCGCGGCGACACCCTTGTCTCCGACCGACCTGCGCCGGGCTTCAGGCAGGTCCGGCTGCGCGCGGCGGATGCCGATGGCGCCGGCGGCGCCGCCTATCTCGACACTGCCTCAATCGATCGGCAAGTCGAATTGGTTTATCCGCTCTACCGGGAAGTCAACCCGCTCTCGGCCCAGCTCGCCCTGCGGCGCCGGCTCCTCTCTGCCGACGCAACGCAGCCAGCGTAACACGCCCGGTTTCAGGCCCAGCCCGGGCAAGGCGGTCGCGCCGCATCCTGCTGCTGCTGCCGGCTGTGCTGATTGCCAGTAACAGTCTTGTCAGCACGGCTCTGGCGTTTGATCTTACTCGGTCGTGGCTCGCACCGCTCTTTCCGATAGTGCTCACCGTCAGCAGCTTCCGCCTGGCACTCACGGCGGTCGGTTCGCTGCTAGTCATGTCCAAGAGTGACAGCGCATGGTCGTTCCGGACCTGCACGGAGACGGCGCCCGGTCCGGCTCCATCCTCAATCGAGTTCGATGCCCATGTCAGCCATCTCGCGTTCGGCCCAGAACAGCCGCCCGGTATACTCCATCGGATTTTCGCACGCAGCGAAATACACGAGCATTCGAGCGGGAACCGTCATCGGCACAGCCACGCTGTCGTCGAGCCCGCTTTCCTTTACGCGTATCGCAACGAGTTCCGTTGCAACAAGGCCCGGGTGCATGCCGATCACTGCGATGTTCTTGCGGTGGAACTCAGGCGCCATGCAATTGCCAAAACGGTCGAGCGCGCGTTTGCTTGCGTAATAGCCGGGCACTGCGAGACTGAAATTGCCGACTGCTGCGAGCTTCGGCTGTTCCTCAGGCTGGCGAAACACTTCACCGCTGCCGGTAGACAGGTTGATGATGCGTCCGCCGCCACGCTTCTCCATGACAGGCACAACCCGCTGAGTCAGCGTGAACGGCGCATGGGTGTTGACCGCGAATTGATAGAGCCATTCCGCACGCGTCAGATCCTGGAAGGATTTGCCCCAGATCGCGCCGGTCGTGGCTGCGGCATTATTGATGAGCACATCGACACCACCGAAGCGTTCAACCGCCTTGTCGACCAGGCTGTTGAGGTCATCCTCCAAGGCGAGATCGGTCGCCACGGCGATGGCGGCTCCACCCAGATCCTCGATCGCCTTGAGCGTTTCACCGATGGTGCCGGGCAATGCGCTGTCGGCCTCCACGCTACGTGCTGCCAGCACGACATGCGCGCCGCGTCTGGCGAAATCCAGTGCCGCCTGCTTGCCGACACCTCGGCTTGCACCCGTGATGATCACGACCTTTCCGGTCAGATCCGATTCTACCTGTCGATTCATTTTCGTGTTTTCCCATCACATTACCGATGTGTCTGGCCGACATCGATCTTCCGCCAAGCCTCTACATGAGGATGATTTCCACCCGTCTGTTCTGTGGTTCCCGTACGCCCGCGGCGGTGGGAACAAGCGGATGGCGCTCACCGAAGCCTTGTATGGAAACCTCGCCGGGGGGTACGCCGTCGCGGACAAGTTCGATCTGCACGGCCTGCGCGCGCCGCACGGAAAGTTTCTGGTTGTAGGCTGCGGTGCCGGATGCATCGGTGTAGCCGTTCACCTCGATGCGCGTCGTCTGCACATGTGTCGATGCGGTGGCGGCGGAAGCGACGATTTCACGCGCGCGGCTGGTGAGGTCGGCACGATCCCAGTCGAAAAACACGAGATACGTGCGGGCGGGGATCACCATTGGGACTGGCGCGGAGGCTGCTTCCGGTGGTGCAGGCGGCGTTGCCGGCGGCCGGCTGAAGTGATAGCGCACCCGCGCGCCATAGAAGCAGGGTTCGCCCTCCTGGACCGTCTCGAAGCCGAGGCTCGACGAATACAAGCCGGAGGCGAAAGTGTAGTAATGATCGTTGGTGACGTTTGTCGCAAAGACGTTGAGATCGAACGAACTTTTCATGATGGACCCCCAGTTGAAACTCAGGTTGAGCAGCCGGCGGGCCTGCAACGGGCTGAGCGCACGTATCTGGTTGTTGGGAACACCCGGAGCTTCTTCCGCGAGAGCATCGACATAGTTGGAAAGCTCAGGGTCGCTGTAGATGAACGACGCACCGAACGTCATCTTGCCCCAATCAGGATCCAGCGGGAGAACATAGCTTCCGCTCAACGTAAACTTGTTGGTCGGCGACAGGACAAGCCGATCGCCAGCGGCAGCCTGCGTCACGAGGATATACGGGCTGCTTGCCGGCGCGGAAAAAGCTGAAATCGCCTCGATATTTGTGCGAAGATAGGTGTAATCGGCATCGACCGTGAAGCCGCGAAACGGTGTGAAGGACGCATCGACCTCAGCACCATAGATCTGCGATTTGCCGACATTGATGGGGCCGGCTGCCGGCGCCACGTTCGCGCCGGGCTTCGGATCGAAACCAGCCTGGATCTGCTGGTTGCCGAAGTCGTTATAGAAGCCGTCGATATTGAGAAGGCCGTGCAGCGCGCCGAGAAATGACTGTTTTACGCCGGCTTCATAGGTGTTTAGTCGCTCCGGCTGAAAGGTGCTGAATGGCGGCGGCAGCGACACGGTGATACCACCCGCGCGGTAGCCGCGGGCGTATTTGGCATAGATCAGGGTTCCGTCTGCCGGCGTGTAGTCGAGGTCGAGCAGCCATGTCGGTGCGCGTGAGGATTCCTTGGCGCTAGCATTGCAAAGCGGAAGCCCGGAGGTTGAGATAATGGTGCAAGAGGGAGTGGGCGGTGTTCCCGCCGGAGCGAATGGCGACGGCAAGTTATACGTGATCAGCTGGGCCTGATCCGTTTCGTTGTCCCAGGTGTAGCGGATGCCGCCGGTGAGCTTTAGCTGGTCCGTCAGGCTGTAGGTGGCTTGGGAATAGACGCCGATATCTTTCGTGCGCTCACGGCCGATTTGAGAGTTTATGCTACCGTTCAAGCCTTCGGCTGCGAGAATGCCGAGTGGGTTCTTGCAGTCGAAGGTATAGATGTTGCTGCAATCCGCGAGCACTGGACTTTCCTGCCCGGACACGCCGAGCGGATCGGCCAGTTCCAGATAGACGCCGCCCTGATAGGTCAGCCGGTTGTTCAACGCAGTGCCCTGGACCTGAAGTTCTTCGGTAAAGGTCGATTCATGGGCTGTGTCGCCCCCGGCCGGGGGTTGAACATAGGAGAAGTTGAACGGTGTTCCCTTGGGAAAGAGGAAGGGTATGAAGCTGTGCGCGTCGAAATCCGTCCCGAACAGCGCGGTGCTGAGATCGTCTTTTAATTGCGCATAGCTTATGATGTTCTTGATCGTGATTTCATCGGTCGCTTTCCAGGTTGTCGTGTTGATGGCCTGCCACGTGTTCAAGGCCTGGTATTGGTCCCCTAGAGCGCTCTCGACGGTATAGAACCCGGCTCCTGCGTATCTTTGCAGCTGCCCGCACGCGACCGACCCGAAAAGGCCGCTTGTGGCCGGATCGGGATTGCAGCCCGCCAGCTTTTGCACATCGCCGTTCTCGTGAGAATTGGTGTACGAAAAGATTGAATAATTCTCTATATCTTCAGTGACATCGACGACCAGACTTGCGCGCACCGCGGTATATTCGAGATCGTTCAGTTTACTGGGCCCGATACCGGAGACATTTTTTACGTAACCATCACGATTTTCATGATCGACGCCGATCCTCAACCGGATCTTGTCGGAAATTGGAATGTTGACGACGCCCTGAACTGACTTCATATCGTAATTGCCATAGCCTGTCTCGATATAGCCATCGAGGTTCGAGGTGGGCTTTTGCGGCACGAACAGCACTGCGCCGCCGGTCGTATTTTCGCCGAAGAGGGTGCCCTGCGGACCCTTCAGGATCTGTATGTTCGACAGATCGAAAAAGCTGCCGGCGTTGGCGCCATCGCCAACCGGAACGTTGTTGGTGCCGCCACGCGGCGCCACGACGTCGGCGAAGTATGTGCCGACCGAAGGCTGGGTGCCCTGGTCCTGCACAAACCCGCGCAGCGCGAAGGTTGTGTTCTGGCTGCCATAGTTGCTGTTGGCGGATAGCGATGGGGTGTAGGTCGCGAGCTCCGACGCAGTTTCGATGTTGCGGTTGCTGAGTTGCTGCTGATTGAAGACCTTGATTGAGATCGGCACGTCCTGGAGGCGCTCCTGAATACGTCGAGCAGTCACGATGATGTCGGTGGAACCACGTTCCTGGGCCGCTGATCGCTTTGGTGGAGATGGGGCGGCCGTTTTGGCTGGCGACACCGGCATTGCAGTTTGTGCAAGTGCTGGCAGGCTAAGCACAGTACATGTGCATAGGCTGATCCTGAAAAAGCTGTGTTTCAGTGTGTCCTCCCCTTATTTTTTTGCCGGCATTCTGCCTTGCTGCCGCTGTCACCGCGCCAGGATTTGTGGCGTGTGTCTCGATCAACGCGAGGGCTTACGTTCCTTTCAAAGAAGGATCTTCGGTTTTCAAAACATTTAGCCTTAGCTTGAAATTTCCTGGCCAGCCTAACGCCGGCTTATGTTTGATTGTCCGTGCAAATTGATGCTTCTCGGCTTGATTGCGCAAGCACCATGCTTGCGGCAACGCGCCCTAAAGGCAGAGAAAAGGACATGAAACGTTTTGACCTTGTCCGAAAATCGGTAAGCGCTAGTAGAACGGGTTGGGAGGGCAGGCCGATGACACCGCAAACCATTCCAGCAGACGAAGCCGCCGGCGTGCCGAGCGACCGGTCGGTCGGTCGGGACGTGTCCGCATGGCCTGAATCGTTGCCGTGGCATGAACCTCAGGCAGTGCGGGTCGCTACCGGTGGCACAGACGTCGAGTTGCTGGTGTGGGGCAAGCGCGGCTTGCCGGGATTGTTCCTGCTCCATGGCGCCGGGGCGCACGCGCACTGGTGGGATAGCGTGGCGCCGCTGCTCGCTGAGACGCACCGCGTGGCGGCGATGACCCTGCCGGGAAATGGCAGATCCGCATGGCGGAGCCGCTACGCAAGTGCTGATTTTTTTGAGGATGCGTTGGCCTGCGTGAGGGCGGCCTCACTTGCCGATGCTGGCCGGCCGGTTTTCGTAGGTCATTCCATGGGCGGAGCGCATCTGATGTATGGTGCGGTTCACGCGCCGGAGATGATGGGCGGGCTGGTGCTGGTCGATACGAGCTTTCGTTCGCCCGTCACCGGCAAAACGGCAGCGCAGGCGCAGACAAGGCGGATGTTCGCCACCGAGGCAGAAGCGCTGAGCCGCTTCCGGCTGACGCCCCCAGGCCCGGCGCGAAAGCCGGCGCTGCTGATGCATGTCGCACGCCATGCGTTGATGCAGACATCCGAGTCCGATGGCGGCACGAGCTGGTGCTGGCGTGCCGACCCGGCATTCTGGACCAAGTTCGAGCCGGGTATCGAGCAGGGACCGTACACGGCGCCGCTTAGGCCGAAGGTCCCTGCCGTGCACATGATCGCCGAACACTCGCACGTGGCCGCGTGGGCGGCGTCCTCGCCCCTGAGTGACGAGGTTATTCGCATCGTGCTTCCAAAATGCGGGCACCATGTGATGCTGGATCAGCCGCTTGCGCTCGTTGCGGCGTTGCGTACACTTCTCGCTGTTTGGCCATGGCGACCAGAGTAAATTCGCTGAAATCGCATCGTTCAAAGCACCGGCGATCTCGCGATGTGCGCTGCACTGCGGTCTAGCGCGGATTATGTCCTCTTTTCTGCCTTGGGGACCGGAGTTGGGCTGATTGAGGCTCGCGCGCCAGGGCAAAGGGCGTCACGAGATGACGCCACAAGACCGGCATGAAGCGAGACTGGCATGAAGCAAGACTGGCATGAAGCAAAGCTGGCGAGAGAGAGATTGGACATGACCGACCAACCGCCGATCGATGTGGAGGTATATGGGCCCTGGGCTTTGATCGTCGGCGGATCGGAAGGGGTTGGCGCAGCCTGCGCGCGGCAGCTCGCTGCAAATGGGTTCAACCTCGTCCTCGTCGCTCGCAAGCTCGAACCACTTCAGGCTCTGGTGCAGGAACTTGCGAAGACCGGTGTTGAAGTGCGCCACGCGTCGGTCGACCTCAGCACGCCCGACGCGCTCCAAAGGACGCGAGCGCTGACGGATGACATCGAGGTCGGGCTGCTTCTCTACATCGCCGGTGCGAATGACACACGCGGCAACTTCCTAGACCTCGATCCCAGAGTCTTTCGTTCGGTCATTGCGATCACCGTCTCTGGACAGGCGGAGTTCACGCATCATTACGGCAGAAAGATGCGCGCGCGCAGCCGGGGCGGCATCGTCCTTGCTGGTTCGCTCTCCAACTTCCTAGGTGCGGCAACGCTCGCCACCTACACCGCCGCAAAGGCATTCAGTCGCATCTTCACGGAATCACTTTGGGCCGAATGCGCGGAGATGAATATCGATATGCTGCACGTTGTTGTCGGCTATACCGACACGCCTGCGATGCGCCGGCTCGGGCTGGATACCAGCGGTGCGCAGTCCTGCGAGGACGCCGCGTGTCAGACGCTGGCGGCGATCCGCAACGGGCCGCTTCTTTTTCTCGGCGGCGAGGCTAGCCTCAAGCTGGCCACTACCCGCTCGCAACTCGTCAACCGTGGCGATGTAATCCGCACATCGGCAACCCCAAGACGGGAAGACATTTCGCACGTCTAGGAGGATAAAGGTGGTGCGATCAGAGCAGAGGAAAGCATGTTAACGGCCAAGATTGCCATCGCACGGGAGCGTTATGCTGGCTGGCTGGACGTCACGCGGACGGCTTCCGGCACGTTGGACAGCTACTGCACCGAGAGCCTGGTGGATTTTAACGGCGGATGGACGGAGCTTCGGCGTTTTACTTGGTCGACTCCACTGGAATCGATCTGGCGTACTGGCGAGCGATGCTATTTCTTGAGCCTCTCGCTTGATGGCGCGATTGAGACGAACCGGCGCAACGTGGCGCTTCCGTCTTCGACGCTCTGTGCCGACAGGCGCGTCTTGCTGGTTGGGCCAGAGCAGACGATCAGCAGTATCTGCATGGCAGGCGGCCATCGGCGTTCAATGCGATGCCTCATCGATGCCGCTTTCGTCGAGTCGATCTGCTCCAATCGCCCCAACCCGGAAGAACGCGCGCAGCTTGGAGCCATCGATTTCAGCGGCGGACCTATGGAGTGGCTACTGTTCCGCATGTATCGCGAAATATGCGCCGCTGAGGTCGGCATGACGGTCATGGTCGAAAGTATCGCACGCCAAATGGCGGTCGAGATCGTACGGACGATCGAGCGGCGGCGGCGCGAGGCGCGTCAACACTCGGGTGGCTTACCTTCCTGGCAGATGCGCCTGATGCTTGAGCGGATTTATGCTGAAGGGCCGTTGCCGAAGATAGGCGAACTCGCCGACGTCTGCGGGATGACTGTCCGTCATCTTGGGAGATCATTCCATGCCCAGACTGGCAAGACGCTCGGCAAGTTCATCGCCTCGGCCATGGCCGAGCGGGCTGGCAAGATGCTGGACGCTGGCGTGCCGGTTGGCGCCGTCGCCAGGACGCTTGGATATACAAGATCAAGCAGCTTCGCGCACGCGTTTCATCAGGAGACCGGCTTGCTGCCATCCAGCGTAAGGGAAGGGCAGAGAAAGCTCCCAAGATAGATCCTTTTATCAACCACCGCAGAAACGATCTAGCGCCTCAAGACAACCCTGATCACCAGGAAAACCCTGCCTTTTAGACTCTGGTGCCATGAGCTGCATGACGTCAAAATTGCGCGGACAGGCAGAAAAACACTTGGCGAAATAACAGTGAAACGCCTTTTTATGTAGCCGCCGGATTTCTCGTGAAGACGCTCCTTCTATCGCTCGATGCTGATATTTGCCTGCGCTATCACCGCAGGATTGTCGAAGTTCGGCTGCAAAGTATCCAACTCGTCACCTGCCGTGCAGAGGGGCAGGGGAGATGCGGGCGCGGCCTTGACCAGCAGCTGGCCGTCATCCTGTAATTGCCGTTGCGATCAGTGATTCGACCGCGGATGCCGGGATCAATCCCATGAAGGCACAAATCGCATTTGCCGACGATGACAGCCCGTTTGCACGTCGCCTCCTTGTCAGGCCGAGCGAGGTTTTCGACAAAGCGGATACCGATTTTTATTTTAGCCGCGTTTTCACAACACTGAATGGCATGTTGAATTTTCCAAAGGATTTTGCACATTGATGTAGGTCTTGAGTACAACACGCAGAACTATGCAGACCGAACCTCTATCTGAGCCGGTATTCGTTACCGTGAATAGAAACCGTGTAAGCTGCGCCTTTCTTCGCGATCTAGGGTAACAACGACACGCTGGACTATCCGCAAGCCCGCCAGTGATCGGACCGCATCGCGTTATTTTTGAGGGTTGCGCACGCCACCACTACAACCTCGCGGACCCTTATGATAACGAGTTTACACTACCGTTTGGCGCGATGGTTTGGTCGGCAGCGTCTAGCACGGCCTTCGTTGGGCGCCGCTCCTCCGCAAAATCTATATGACTTTTATATATCCGGACTTCCCGAGTCATATGGCATTTATATGGCCAAGCATGTTTATACTTCTCCGTTAAAGTTTTTGTCGAGGATGGCTGTACTTACGGATGTCAAAGTCACCGCGTTCGATTTCCGTGTGCCACCAAGAACCCATGGAGTTTTATATGCTGGATGTTCTCTACCTTGTCGGAGGCTCCGTCTTCTTTGTCGTCTCCGTGTTGTACACCACGGCGTGCGACCACCTGTAGGATGATCCGATGACCTTCGAATATATGCTCGGGTCAGCCGTCACCGTCGGCTTGCTCTGCTATCTCATCTACGCGCTGATCCGCCCCGAGCGGTTCTAAGGAGCGGCTTTCATGACTTTCAACGGTATAGTGCAGATTGCACTTTTCTGCCTCCTGGTAGGGTTGCTCGTCAAACCCCTGGGCGGATACATGACCAGGGTTTTCAACGGCGAGCGAACGCTGCTTCAGCCGATCCTCAAACCGATCGAGATCGGCCTTTATCGCATCTGCGGCGTGCGCGAAAATGAAGAGCAGCACTGGGTTGTTTACGCCGTTGCCATGCTGCTGTTCAGCCTGGCTGGATTTATTTTGCTGTACGCGCTTCAGCGTCTGCAAGGTTTCCTGCCGTTCAACCCACAAGGACAGACGGCCGTAAGCCCTGATCTCGCCTTCAATACCTCAGCGAGCTTCGTAACGAACACGAATTGGCAGTCTTATACACCGGAAAGCACGATGAGCTATCTCGTGCAGATGTGCGGCCTGACAGTGCACAACTTCGTCTCCGCCGCAACAGGTATTGCACTCGCAATTGCACTGATCCGTGGTTTTGCACGTCGTTCGGCGTCCACGATCGGCAATTTCTGGGTCGATCTGACACGATGCACTTTGTATGTGCTGCTTCCCGTGTCGATTGTCGTCGGCCTGTTCTTTGTATGGCAGGGCGTACCGCAGAATCTGCATGCCTACACGACCGTCACCACGCTTGAAGGCGCCAAACAAGTCATTGCGCAGGGCCCTGTCGCTTCTCAGGAAGTGATCAAGATGTTCGGCACGAATGGCGGCGGTTTCTTCAATGCCAATTCCGCGCATCCATTCGAGAACCCGACGGCACTGACGAACCTCATCCAAATGATTTTGATCTTTGCAATCGGTGCTGCGCTGACAAACGTGTTTGGTCGCATGGTCGGCGATCAGCGTCAGGGATGGGCCATCTTTGCCGTCATGGGCGTGTTGTTCCTGGCAGGCGTAGCCGTGACCTACCCGGTCGAGGCAGGCGGAAACCCCGCCTTTGCGGCCATGCATGTCGATAGCGCGCATACGGCACTTCAGGCCGGCGGCAACATGGAGGGTAAGGAGGTCAGGTTCGGCATTGCCAACTCTGCCCTTTTCACTGTCGTAACGACAGATGCCTCCTGCGGCGCTGTCAACAACATGCATGACAGCCTTCTGCCTCTGGCGGGCATGATCCCGATGATCAACATCATGCTCGGTGAGATCATCTTCGGCGGTGTGGGGTCCGGTCTTTACGGCATGCTGGCCTTCGCGATCATCGCGGTCTTCGTGGCGGGTTTGATGGTGGGGCGTACACCTGAATATCTCGGCAAGAAAATCGAGGCGAAAGAGGTGAAGATGTCGATGCTTGCCATCCTCATTCTTCCGCTTGCCATCCTTGGTTTTACTGCGTTGGCGGTCGTGATCCCGGCTGGTACAGGCGCCCTCGGCAACGCGGGACCGCATGGTTTCAGTGAGGCTCTCTATGCCTTCACCTCGGCCACGGGCAATAACGGCAGCGCCTTTGCCGGGCTGAGTGCCAATGTGCCGTTCTGGAACGCGACAATTGGGATAGCAGCCCTGATCGGACGCTTTCTCTTCATCGTTCCGCTGATGGCGGTCGCCGGATCGCTCGCTGCCAAGAAGATCGTTCCCGCGTCCGCAGGCACGTTCCCGACAAATGGTCCGCTCTTTGTAGGACTGGTTATAGGAACGATCCTGATCGTCGGTGGCCTCACCTTCTTCCCGGCCCTCGCACTCGGCCCTGTGGTCGAGCACTTCGCGATGAATGCCGGCAACACTTTCTGATACAGATCTAGGACGCTCGAAATGGACGCCACCAACAAACAACGCGGCGCTACCGCCGCCATGTTCGACCCTGCCATTGTCGTTCCTGCGCTTGGCGACACGTTCAGGAAACTTGATCCGCGGCTGATGGTGCGTAATCCCGTCATGTTCGTGGTGGAAGTTGTCGCCACGCTGACGACGATCCTCCTGATACGCGACCTGGCAAACGGTGGAGCCCATCTGGGCTTTACCTTCCAGATCGTTCTCTGGCTGTGGATCACGGTGCTTTTTGCGAACTTTGCGGAAGCAGTCGCCGAAGGCCGCGGCAAGGCGCAGGCAGCCACTTTGCGCAAGGCACGCACGGAAACAATGGCCAAACGCTTGCGTGCAGATGGCGCCACCTGGGATGAGGTTGCTGCGGCAACGCTGGCAGTTGGCGATCTGGTGCTCGTCGAGATCAACGACTTCATTCCCAGCGATGGCGAAGTTGTCGAAGGCATCGCGTCCGTCGACGAGTCAGCCATCACGGGTGAATCCGCCCCCGTCATCCGCGAGAGCGGCGGTGACCGCTCCGCGGTCACCGGCGGCACAAGGGTGCTGTCGGACCAGATAAAGGTTCGCATCACCGCGGCGCAGGGCTCCACCTTCATCGATCGCATGATCGCTCTTGTCGAAGGTGCCACCAGGCAAAAAACGCCCAACGAGATCGCGCTGAACATACTTCTCGTCGGACTGACCATCATCTTCGTGTTTGCGACAGCGACCATCCCCTCGTTTGCGCATTACGCGGGGGGCTCGATCTCCGTCGTGGTCCTGGTGGCGCTGTTCGTCACCCTGATCCCGACCACCATCGGCGCGCTTCTCTCTGCCATCGGCATCGCCGGGATGGATCGTCTGATCCGCTTCAACGTGCTGGCCAAATCTGGCCGTGCCGTCGAAGCCGCCGGCGACGTCGATACGCTGCTGCTGGACAAAACCGGCACGATCACGCTGGGAAACCGCCAGGCGGCCGAGTTCATCCCGGTGATGGGCGTGACGGAGCAGCAGCTTGCCGACGCGGCCCAGCTCTCCTCGCTGTCGGACGAAACACCGGAAGGCCGTTCGATCGTCGTGCTTGCCAAGGAGAAATACGGCCTGCGCGGCCGTGAGATGGCGCCGCTCGGTGCGGTGTTCATTCCGTTCACTGCGCAAACACGCATGAGCGGCATCGATATCGACGGTTCCTCCATCCGTAAAGGCGCTGTCGAGTCTATCCTCGCCTACGCATCTCCGCGCGCCACGCCGATCGCCAGCCGTTCTGGCGGAAATGTCGCGGAGGCCGTTCGCCCGATCAACACGGATGCGATCGCGCGCGACCTTACAACGAAGGCGGAAGCGGTCTCGAAGGCCGGCGGCACACCTCTCGCCGTCGCCAAGGATGGCCAGTTGCTGGGCATCATCTACCTGAAGGACATCGTGAAGGGCGGCATACGCGAGCGCTTCGCGGAGCTGCGCCTCATGGGCATACGTACGGTGATGATCACCGGCGACAACCCGCTCACCGCAGCCGCGATCGCAGCAGAAGCCGGGGTTGATGATTTCCTTGCGCAGGCAACGCCGGAAGACAAACTGAAGCTGATCCGCGACGAGCAGGCAAAAGGCAAGCTGGTCGCGATGTGCGGCGACGGCACGAACGATGCGCCTGCGCTGGCACAGGCAGATGTCGGCGTGGCGATGAACACCGGCACCATGGCGGCACGCGAGGCCGGCAACATGGTCGATCTTGACAGCGATCCGACAAAACTGATCGAGATCGTCGGCATCGGCAAACAGCTGCTCATGACACGCGGTGCGTTGACGACCTTCTCGATCGCCAACGACGTGGCTAAATACTTTGCGATTATACCCGCGATGTTCCTCGTGTTTTATCCGCAGCTCGGCGCGCTCAACATTATGCACCTCGCCTCACCCGAGAGCGCCATCCTGTCCGCCATCATCTTCAACGCCTTGATCATCATCGCGCTGATCCCGCTGGCGCTGCGCGGCGTCAAATACCGTCCGGTCGGTGCGGCCAGCGTTCTTCGCCGCAACCTACTTGTCTATGGTCTGGGCGGCATCGTGGCGCCGTTCGTCGGTATCAAGCTGATCGATCTTTTCGTCACTGGTGTTCATCTTGTTTGAAAAAAGCAGTTCTTTTTTGAAAAAAAGAACCAAAAAACTTTTTCGTCCTGGCGACACGCTGCCGGATGGAACCGCGACAGCCACATAAAGTCTTTTGCTTCTTTTCTTCAGAAAAGAAGGCCTTGAACTCAGAAGGTCATAATCATGTTAAACCAAATACGCCCCGCCATCCTCATGCTTCTGGCAATGACGGTCATCACGGGCCTTGCTTATCCGCTGGCAATGACCGGCATTGCGGGATTGGTCTTCCCGCACCAGGCAAACGGAAGCCTGGTCGAGCACGATGACCGCATCATCGGCTCGTCGCTGATTGGCCAGAACTTTGTTGGAGAAAACTATTTCCATGGCCGTCCTTCGGCAACCGTGGATACCGATCCGAAGGACGCAACAAAGACTATCCCGTCGCCCTATAATGCGCAGAACTCGGCGGGCTCCAATGCAGGCCCGACATCCAAGGCGCTGCTCGACCGCGTGAAGGGCGATACCGACAAGCTTGCCAAGGAAAATCCATCGATGCCAGTTCCCGTGGACATGGTGACCACATCGGCAAGCGGGCTTGATCCGGATATCACGCCGGCGGCAGCTTCGTTCCAGATACCGCGTGTCGCCAAAGCCCGTCATCTGAGCGAGGAGCGTGTTCGCCAACTGGTCGATGAACACACCGAGGGCCGGCTGTTCGGGGTTATTGGAGAGCCGCACATCAACGTGCTGGGCCTGAACATGGCGCTGGACGCTCTCGGCAAGGCTTGATGTCCAAATTGCAGGATGTTCCGGATCGGCGCAGGGTCAAGACATGGAGAAACGTTCTGCTAGCCGATCCGGATCCTGCCATAGTGCGCTATCTCAGCCGGAGGCTTCCGGCTGAGGGCTTTTCCGTCCACGTGGATGAGACCCTGGAAAGCCTGCAAACATCAAAGGTGGTGTTCCGGCCGGATGTCGTCATATTGGGTGCAGACCTGCCGAATGGGCGCGCCATGTGCCTCACCAAGGCACTTGCCACCAGCGGCGGCCCACCCGTCTTTCTGCTTTTGGCCGATACGAGCTCCGCCGCCGCGGTCGAGATGCTGGATGCAGGTGCCACGGATTGCATGCTCAAACCGTTCCTGATCGGCGAACTCGCGGCACGATTGCGAAAGCTTGTTCGCCAGGATCTGGCCCGTCGCGGACTTGCCGCCGGCGTTCATGCTGAAGGTTTGGACATCGACTTTGTACGATGGCGGGTTCATGTAAATGGTATGGAAGTTGTGTTAACGCAGAAGGAGCAGACGGTTCTTAGATTGCTCGTGCAGGAGGCCGGACAGGTGGTCGGCACGAAATTCCTCTTTGAAAATATCTGGGGATACGATCTGCCACCGGACAACAAGAAGCTCAATCCCATCGCCAGCGCCTTGCGTCGCAAGCTTGGCCTTCAGCCGGGTCCCGGAGTACAGCTGATTGCCGAGGCGCAATTGGGCTATCGGCTTGTGCTCCCGGTTACGTCCAATCCGTTTTATAGCCCCAATTCCTCTTACAGGGTTGTGCGTTCGTGATTGAGCGCGACCGTCGCCCATCGCCCGACGCTCTGCTCGCTTTGTCCGGCAAGCAGGGACATGGGAAACTCAAGATCTTTCTCGGTGCGGCGCCGGGCGTGGGCAAGACGTTCGAGATGCTGACGGTGGCTCAGGCCAAGCGGCGCGAGCACGTCGATGTGGTCGTCGGCATTGTGGAGACGCATGGCCGCAAGGAAACGCTGGCCCTCGTCAATGGCCTGGAGATCGTCCCGCGTCGTGAGGTGGAATATCGCGGCCGCATGGTCGATGAAATGGATTTGGATGCCGTGCTGGCACGCAGGCCCGCGCTGGTGCTCGTCGATGAACTTGCACACACGAATGCTGACGGCAGCCGCCATCCCAAGCGCTATCTGGATGTGCAGGAGCTGCTTTCGGCGGGGATCGACGTCTACACCACGTTGAACATCCAGCATGTGGAGAGCTTGAACGACGTCGTGGCCGGCATCACCCGCATCCGTGTGCGTGAAACGGTGCCGGATTCGATCATCGATCGGGCTGACGAGATCGAGATGATCGATCTCACGCCGCAGGATCTGATTCAACGTTTGCAGGACGGCAAAGTCTACCTCCCCGCTCAGGCCACGCGCGCGGCAAAACACTATTTCCAGCCGGGTAATCTGGCCGCCTTGCGCGAGCTCGCCCTGCGGCGCACCGCGCAGCGCGTCGATGACCAGATGGTCGATTACATGCGCAGCCACGCCATCAGCGGCCCCTGGGGTGCTAGTGACCGTGTGCTGGTGCTGGTCGACGGTGCGCCGGACAGCACCTCCCTGGTGCGCCATGCCCGCCGGATTGCCGACAGCCTTCGCGGGCCATGGACGGCCATTCACATCGAAGGCGGTGGCTGGCGCGAGTTGAGCCGCCAGCCGGCGATCACCGAGGCGCTGCGCCTCGCGGAGCGGCTTGGCGGCGATACGGTGACGGTGCCCGGAAACGATCCGGCAGCCTCCGTGGTCGAGTATGCGCGCGCTCACAATTTCACCCACATCATCGTGCCGCCACCCAGGAACATCCGATGGACAGAGATGTTCATGGGGTCGACGGCGCAGCGCATCATTGCGCGTGCCGGTGGCATCCACGTTCACGTGCTGGCGGAAGAACGGCCGCAGGATGCCAAAGCCAGTGCGGCGAGCACGCCGTTCGCGCTGCCGACGCTTGGTGGCTCCGCCGGATCTGCTCTCATCGTCGGCGCCTCCGTCGCCGTAGCATTGCTGTTGCGGCAGGTGATGGGGCTGACGAGCGTCGCCTTGGTGCTGCTGATGGGTGTGCTGGCAAGTGCCGTCGCCTATGGCCTGGCGGCCTCGCTGTTGGCCTGTCTGATCAGCGCGCTGGCCTACAACTTCTTCTTTCTGCCGCCGCTCTACACCTTCACCATCAGCGATCCCGAGAACATCGTCACGCTGGGCGCGTTCGCGGTGGTAGCCGTGGTTGCCAGCAACCTGACCGCACGCATGCGGGCGCAGACCATGACCGCACAGGCGCGGGCAAAGACCACCGAAGAGCTCTATCGTTTCAGCCGCAAGCTCGCCGGCGCCGTCTCGCTCGATGACGTGCTCTGGGCAACCGTTCACCAGGTGGCGCTGATGCTGAGCGTGCGGGTGGTGCTTCTGCTGCCCGGCGACGAGGGCCTGACGGTACAAGCCGGATTTCCGCCCGATGATCTGCTGGATGGTGCCGACATCGCAGCCGCCAAATGGGTATGGCAAAACAACAAGCCCGCCGGTCGTGGTGCAGATACCTTGCCGGGCGGCAAGCGCCTGTTCCTGCCGATGCAAACCGGACGCGGCCCGATCGGCGTATTCGGGATCGATCGTGATGAGGCGGGGCCGATGCTCACCCCGGATGGTGATCGGCTTCTGAGCGCGCTTTCCGACCAGGCCGCACTCGCCATCGAACGCGTCAATCTGGTGCGCGATGTCGACCGCGCACGGCTGCAAGCCGAAACTGACAGGCTGCGTTCCGCCCTGCTCACCTCCATCTCGCATGATCTGCGCACACCGCTCGCCTCCATTCTCGGCTCAGTGACGAGCCTTACGAGCAAGCACGGCGTGCTTGACGAAGCAGGGCGGGCCGACATGTTGAAAATCATCCAGGAGGAGGCCGAGCGCCTGAACCGCTTCATCGGCAATCTGCTCGATATGACAAGGCTAGAATCCGGACCGCTGCCGTTCGGCGATGGGCTTGCCGACATCTCCGATCTGGTCGGCGCCGTGCTGCGCAGGGCCGATCGCATTCTTGCCAGCCATACCATGCAGGTCGATCTGCGGCCCGGCCTGCCGATGCTGAAGATCGACATGGTGCTGATGGAGCAGGTTCTCTTCAACCTTCTCGACAACGCCGCGAAATACTCTCCCGCCACATCCACGATACAGCTGCGTGCCTGGCACGGCGGCGACGTGGCCTGTATCGAAATCCGTGACGAAGGCGACGGCCTGCCGCCGGGCGATCTCGAGCGCATCTTCGAGAAATTCTATCGCGTGCGCGGTGCCGATCGCCAGCGCGCCGGCACCGGCCTGGGGCTTGCCATCTGCCGCGGTTTTGTGGAGGCCATGGGCGGCACGATCACGGCCGGCAACCGCGCCGATCGCAGTGGCGCGGTGTTCCTCATCAGCCTGCCGGTGCCACCCCAGCCGCCCCCCGAAGACGAGGACGCGGCCTGATGGCGAACATCAATCCGCTTCGCGTGCTGATCGTGGACGATGAGCCGGCAATTTTGCGTTTTCTCCGCATGGGGTTGGCGGCCCAAGGTTTTGTTGTCTCCGAAGCTGAAACCGGACGGTCTGCACTCGAGAATGTCGCACGCGCCGGAACGGATCTTGTCGTGCTCGACCTTGGCCTTCCCGACATGGATGGGTTGGACGTGATACGCGAGATCCGTGCCCGCGGTTCGGCCGTCCCGGTCATCGTCCTCTCCAGCCGAGACGACGAAGCGAGCAAGGTGACGGCGCTCGACCTCGGCGCAGATGATTTCGTGACGAAGCCTTTCGGGATCGACGAGTTATTCGCCCGCATCCGCGCCGCCCAGCGCCACCGACTGCAACAGGAAGGGGAAAAGCCGGTTTTCCGCAGCGGCGATCTGGTTGTTGACCTCGTCAGGCGAGTCGTGACAGTGCGCGGAGAAGACGTGAAATTTTCCCGGCGGGAATATGATCTGCTCCGTTTGCTGGTCGCACATGCCGGCAAGGTTTTGACCCACCGGCACATATTGCACGAGGTATGGGGCAGCGAGACGGACGTGCAATACCTGCGGATCTACATAAAAGCACTGCGCAAGAAGATCGAGCCTAACCCTGAACAACCGACCTATATATTGACGGAGACGGGCGTGGGCTATCGCCTGAGGATGATTGATTGAGATGAACGTCCATTTCTTGTTCTGGGTTGCTGGATCTAACCTCCGTCCATGTCTCTGCAGAGTGGGTACCGATGCATTTTGAAGATCTCATCAGTCGTGATCAGATTGTCCTTGGCGTTCGCGCAGCCGACAAGGCTCAGGCGATCGGCGAAGCGACAAAGCGGCTTGGCAGCCACCTCGGTGTCGATCCGCAGATCATTCTGCAGACCATTCTTGCACGCGAACAACTGGGATCGACCGGACTGGGCCGGGGCTTTGCCCTGCCGCATGCCCGCATGCCTGGGATAGAGAAGGCGCGCGGCTTGCTGATGCGCCTGGCGCGCCCCATCGCGTTCGAGTCGATCGACCGGCTGCCGGTCGATATCATCTTCCTGCTGATCATGCCCGCCGAGAAACCTGGTGAGCAAATGACGGCACTCGCCTCTGTTGCCCGCAGCATGCGCGACGAGCGCCTGCTGGCGGCCATACGCAAAGCCAAGAGCGCTGCCGCGTTATACGACCATCTTGCGACGGCGGCGGCATAACGGACGGCCGGATGAGCGCTCGGCGACCGCCGAGCAATCAATATTGTTTTTATATGCGATTGACGCTCATAAATACCGCGGAATGCCAGGCTTCCTTCTGCCGGCGGTGCGTTCGATGCGCGACATAGTTCGCGATCGAGCCCGTTAGCAGGATCTGTATTCTGGCGTAGTCGCAGGCGCGGAGCCGATGATGCTCGCTATAGACGATCAATCCCGTCGCACATTGCGCCGCTGCCTTGTCAGAGTTGCTGTCTTGCTGACTTCGATCTCAGCGTCTTCACTGATGGCGGGGCTCCACAACTCCGACGCAGTCTTCGGATCCGTCTCATTGGCTTTCTCGATGCTGTCGATCGTGATCATGATGGTTGCCGCTTGCCGCCGGGAAGCGCTTGGTAGCGGAAGCCTGAATAGTTGGGACGATCGATCGCATTAAGCGGCGTGGCTGTAGCAGCACGTTTGCTGCAGCAGATATAAGTGCTGCATGATTATGTGAGCCGGCCGCACAACCAGCTTTTCCGACATTGAATTTATATGGCCTATCAGCGACATCAAACAACGCGATGAGTAAGACCTTACCAGGCCAAACGCGTTTTACGGCGGCCGCCGGTGCTGAACGGCGCCTGTCCCGGAGACCTAAAATGAAAGTACAAAGTCACCCCGGCCAATACATAGATATCGGCAATGTGCTGCCCGTCGGCACCGCCTGCGCGTATGACAGTGCCGGCCGAGATTACGTTGCTTATGCAGATGGAGACGTCACTGCACCTTTCGATTTCACGGGCAGTCTGAGTTTTGCCGACCGTACGATCTGGTTGAAACTGGAAGCGAAGCTGGCACAGCTTGCGGCCGACGGGCGTCGCAGCCTGCGTGTTCTGGACGCCGGCTGCGGGCCGGGAACATGGCTAAAACGTATCGTCCTGTATGCGCATGAGTTTGGCTTTACCCGCATCGAGGCGTGCGGCGTTGATATCTCGTCGGAGATGATTGCGCTGGCCAATGCCGTGATGCCGAACGACATGCCCGGCTTGACTGCCAATATTTCTCGCGGAGATCTCACCGAGAAATTGCCGTTCGCAGAAGATTATTTCGACATAACGCTCTGCCTATATGGTGTGTTGAACCATGTCCCGATCTCGTTCCAGGCGCAGCTCGCCGCCGAGTTGGCGCGTGTCACCTTGGACACCTGCCTGGTCACCGTGCGGTCGGTGGGAAGCCTGCCCACCGTATATGTCGACAGACTGGAAAATGCCACGTTCTACCACGAAAATAATGAAACGCATTGGCTGGACGTCGTCATGGCCGATGGCAGGTGCCTGGGTTTCCCCTCCCGCCTTTTCGCCTGCCAGGATTTGCGCCAGTTGTTCGAGCCGCATCTCGGCACGGTGGCCATGTTCGGATTGGATGTATTTCATAGTCGCTTCGTGTTAGACGCCCAATGGAATCCTGCGTTGATCGAGGGTCAGTCAGCTTTTGAGGAAGGGCTCGACCGGCTGGAACAGCTTTATGCGTCCCGTCCCGAGTTCATAGACCGCGCCGCCCATATTCTCCTGGTGGGAGAGCGCGGCGGACCACTGCCAGCTTCCATGGAAACATGATTGCGCATGATCGAGACGCATCAAGTCGGGTGCGCCGATCCTACATCATGATAGGGACGGCGATTACGTTCCACATAGAATTTATATACGCATTAGCTTAAGCCTAAGGACAGGCCTTCGACACACCTGAAAACATTTTTTGCTTCGCGGGTTCTCGGATAGATGTTCAACGCGGTAACTACCATGACAAAGCCAGGCCCGATGCCCGCTCGAAAAAGCCATCAAATATTTGCCCTAGCCACACTCATCGTCCTCTATGCGGTTTGTGGAAAAGTGGCACACGCGAACTCTAGTACCATCTCGGATCTCAACGGTATATGGGAGTCAAAAGAGCCTGCCAGCGTGGTCGTCTGCCGGTTTTCATATTGGGCGCAGCAGAAGCTGCGGAACTGACCTGGCAGGAAGTCGGAGCGACACCGCTGTTGCCGGCTTCTTGTCTTACCGCGACTACTCACCTAATCTGCTCGACAACTTTTCCTTCCGGCCGGAATATTATGCAGATTTTCAGGGACAGCGCACCGGAACCAAGGTCGACTACTACGACTTTTCACGAGGCTGGCAGCATTGGTTCTCGCCGCAGGTGGAGATGAGGCCAGAAACCGTGTACTATCGGTCGATCAACGCACTGGCCTTCAATGTTCAAGCTCGCGCGGCTTTGCGCCAGACCGGAACTATACGGTGATAGGCGCAGCGGACTTTTCTGCACTTCTAGATATCGTTCATTCGCCGGGGCATGGCGGGACGTACCCGGTGCATGCTCGCCTGCTCTGCCCTGCAGCGTCTCCTGCTCCAAAGCGCTGACTGCCGACACGGTATCGTTTCTTCAGAATAGAAGGCGTTCGCTGCATCACGTCGTAGGTGCCAGCAGCCTGTCATCCGCATCACCCAAGATGCGAATTTGGCCCATTTAAGTCGGCAGCTGCCAAAGCCTTTTGCGCCATTGCCACGGCGCCGGCGCGTGAGGCGGCGGCGCCGACGAAGCGGCGCAGGTGGACGAAGACCGCGTCGGGGACACCGCTCGCAGCGGCCAGGTCTGCCGCCTGCAGACCGGCCCAGGCTTCCGGGAGGGGGAGGCGTTGGGCGAAGGAACCGGGCTCAGGGGGCATCGTGTCGAGCATCCAGTTGCCGTTCGAGGCGGGGGAGATGGCGAAGAGGACCGGGAGGGCGTGGGAGAACACCACGCCTTTCCAAGGCATGCCGCGGTCCAGAACCAGGAGGCGAGGGTCGGTGCCGGCGCTGTGGGCAGCGAGGATAAGGCTTTCGGCCTGCAGGCGCGCGCGCAGTCCGTCGACGCGGCGGCGCAGGACGCCTTCGGCGAAGCTGGCCGCTTCGAGGAAGGCCGCGTCGCCAGCGGTGGGGCCGTTGGAGTCGGCCGCGTCCCAGCTTGGATTGTACTCGCCGACAAGGGTGGCGAGCCCCAGCGTGTCGCGCTGGAGCGGGCCATCGGCGGCAACGCCGTTGTCGATTTCGTCGATGCGTTTAACAATGCCGTCTTCGAGCTCATCGGCGATGGGTTTGGCAAAGGACTCGCTATGGCTGTCCTGGAGCAGGGCCGCGACGGCGCGTTGGCCATAGACCTGCCAGACAAGGCCGGCGGAGGAGAAGGGGGTGCCGTCTTCGCGCAAAGGTGCGCCGCGCTGGTGGTGGTCGAAACGGCGGGCGTCGGCGTCGAAAACGCTGCCGACGTCCCACACGATGTCGGCGCTTTCAATCAGGTCCGGTTTGCGCGTGCGGCGCAGGACATGGTCTTGGCCGGGGGTGTGCAGGCCAAGAGCAAGGCGCAGGACGGCGTAGGCGAATACCTCGTCGCAGTGAAACTTGCCGCTATGCGTCGCAAGAATCGGCAGAGGCTGGGTGTCGGTCATGAGTGCGGTCCGATGAGATGGTGATCTGGTGGCGCGGGCCGCCGATTGGGCGACGATGGGGCCTTACCCTAAAGGGTGTGCGGGCGCCAAGCGCCCTGGCTTTCCAGGAGCGCCGGACGGTGTCAGGCGATGGTATATATTGTCTAGCGAGGCGTGCTGAAACTGCGCGAAACCAGCCGTCGAAGTGTGGTTGTCATGGCTAAAAGCAGATAAAGCGGGCCATTTGCGATTTAAAGCGGACCATTTGTTGAACATAACAAATTTAATCATGGGAGGCGATAGCCAACCACTCTCCTGCTCTGGTAGATTGCCTGGAAACCTCTTTGGGAACAGGTTCATATGTCTATCGTGAAGTTGGTTGCTATGGCCGTTCTTGCAGCGGTTCCGGCCATCGCACGCGCAGATTGCGTTTCGCCAGCGACCGATTCAGAACGGGCACAATGTATCGGCCACGATCTGCGCGACTCTGACGTCCTGATTAACGAAACTTATGGCCAGCTTCGTGCCCGGCTAAGCCCGCAAGGCCAGAACGACTTGCGAGGTCAGGAAATTGCCTGGATCAAGGCACGGGCACAAACATGCCACGTAGATACGAAAGAACCAGACAGGGACAAGTGGATCGCAAATCTGCTCAAGGATTTCGACAAAACCGTATGTGTCGTCCGCTTCACCAACCGCCGTATCGCCGAACTTCAGGAGCAGCAGGCTGCTCTGAGTCACTCGGCGTCCTCGGTTCCCGCTCCGCTGCCGCCACTCGAAAAGTCGTCTCCAACAGCCCCTGCCTTGCCGGCACCTTCCTCAGCCACGGCAGAGAATACTGTGCCCGCAGGCGGGGACGTCTACGGTCTGGTCGCGCAGAAACATGTATCCCGGGGAAAGTGGTATTTCGAGATCTCCCTCGATCGCGGTGAAATTGCCAAAGACGCCTCCGCCGCAATCTTCATCGGCGTCAAAGGAATCGGCTTCAGCGACGTGGGAACTCTTCAGACCGTGCACCGCCGGGACATCGGTCAGCCCAAGGTCAATGTCGGCATTGGCGTCGATCTCGACAGCGGAAAGCTTTACATCCGCGTCAACGGAGCCTGGACGGAGGAGCCCGGCAGCGCCGACGGATCGGACCTCAAGCTCGGGCGTCCGTATCTCTCGTTGCTGAACTCAAGCGTGCCATTGAACGCTTACCTGGATCACGGGCTGGTCGAGGTCAATTTCGGCCAAAAAGGGTTTGTCTATACCCTGCCTGACGGTTATCAGCCCCTCGATACAGCCCCGCCGCTGCGGGTCGTTGAGTAATAGCGTAGTGGATGCTCCAATAGAAGTTACGGTTTCGAATCTTGCGCACGCGCGAGCCGCAGCAAGGTGCCATTATGATCCTCGGAAATCAGCAGGGTACCGTCATTCATTTGAGTGACGGCGACGGGTGATCCGGACGGTACAAGGCCATTCTTGCCGTCCCAGCCCCAAACCAAAGGGGTTGGAACGCCTAGAGGCAGACCGTTGGTATCCACAGCAAGACTCATGATGCGGTGACCGCCGGAGCGGTAGCCATGATAGGGAAGAATAAGCTGCCCGGACAAATGCGGCAGCGCGGTGCCATGATACAGCAGCATCCCCAGTGGAGCGGCATGGGGCGGCAATAGCAGCGTCGGTTTGCGCGCGGACGAGCAGTCGTGTTGGCGATATTCCGGACTGGGCCGATTATTGTCGAAGCAGTAGGGCCAGCCGTAATCGGCACCCGGCTGGATGACGTCGAA
Source organism: Acetobacteraceae bacterium (assembly GCA_965198855.1). Classification (GTDB taxonomy): domain Bacteria; phylum Pseudomonadota; class Alphaproteobacteria; order Acetobacterales; family Acetobacteraceae; genus BOG-908. The sequence goes on from CBDAPZ010000001.1 coordinate 54,145, forward strand.
CGTATCATGCGGCAGTTCCGCGTCCGACAACGATGGGTCGGCCTGGTTGATTGCGTCGCGCGCATTGACATCGACCACCACCGCGCCGCCAGGCAGCACCGCCATTCCCATGCTGTTGCGCAGCCCGGTCGCCACCAATTTCGTGTCCTGCCACGGGATCGGTGCGCGGCCCGGCGTAACCCGTACGATGCTGGCACGCGGATGATCGCCAACGCGTTCCGGGCATGGAGCCTTTGGGTCCGGCGGTGTGCCATCCGTCTTTTCACAGTGGTCGGTGCCAGAGCCGATATTCAGGTAAAGCGAACCATCGGACGCCACGGCAAAGGCCGGCAACGGATGACGCCCCGTCGACGGCAATCCAGTGACGACATCTTCCACCACAGGAGACGGACTTGATGGCGTCACCCGGACGACGCGGCCAAGCACGCCGACATAAAGCGCGCCGCCCGGCGCAGTGGCGAGTGCACTTGGCTCGTCAAGCCCCGTCAACAAGGCTTTCGGTATATCGCGCCCAGCATGGCCCAGGCGAAGGAGCCGCCCTTTGCCCTTATGCCACCCGCCCATGTCGAGCACATAGATGTCGTCACCGATTTCAGCTGCCCCGCGCAAGAAGCCGAGATGTTCGGCGACGAGGCCAATACACATGCCCTTGGCGGTCTCCAGCGCCACCCTGGGATAGCCGTCGCATGTTCCGTTCGTTACATAACTTTTGCCTGCACACCCTCCGGACCAGATGAGCGAGAAGACCGCGATCAGAAAAGTGCCAATTCGTGACAATGTCTGTTCTCCTGTTCCAGCTCCGAAATAGCAGCTTGCCCGCGGATCGGTGCGTCGCCTAGCCGGCCAGGCGCCAATTGCCACCAATGCCGAATGAGCGACGATCTCAGAACAACAAAGTGGCGATTGGCTGCTGATAACGAAACGGCGCGGCCCGCTTCCAACAGATTCGACGTTGGTTGTTACCGCTTCCTCTATATTTCCGTTTCTAGAAAAGCATCTATGTCGTCACGAATACGTTGACTGCGCAGCTGGCAACACCTGAACCGCAGCGCCGCGCAAGTGCTCTTACCAGGGTCTTGGCCGCACGGGGACGCCACAGCGGCTCAACGGCTACCGCATCGGCGGCGCCGAGTTCCCGGTGCTGAAGATCGCCGACGTAGACGATGTGGATCAGACATCCGGCTGCACGCTCTCGCCGCGTCTATTTCAAGGCTTTGAGCCGCGCCTCGATGCGGGCCTGGTCGTCCGGTTCGGGCTTCAGCACCAGCGCGCGGCGCCACTGGTCTTCCGCTTCCACATGGCGGCCGGCATCCCAATAGGCATCGCCCAGATGGCCGGTGATGCTCGGATCATCCGGCTGCAACTCGGCCGCCTTCTCCAGCAGGCGTAGCGCTTCCTTGGTGTCGCCCAGGCGCAGTTTTACCCAGCCGAGGCTGTCGACGATCGCGCCATCGTTCGGTTTGGCGGCGAGTGCTTTCTGGATCATGTCCTGCGCCATCGGCAGCTCCTCGTTGCGCTCCGCCAGGGAGTAGCCGAGGAAATTCAGCACGTAAGGCTGGTCGGGCGAGAGCTCGAGCGCACGGTTCATGTCGGCTTCGGCACGCGGCCATTCATGCAGGCGCTCCAGTAGCGAGCCGCGGGCGAAAAACACCACCCAGTCCGTGGCGACAGGATGGCGCATCAGGGCGATCGCCTGATCGTAGGCGGTGACTGCCTCGGGGAATCTCTTCTGGTCGGTGAGGGTGTCGCCAAGCTGGGTCAGCGGCTCCGGCCGGCCGGGGAAGCTGGCCGAGAGTTTCTTCAGCATCGCCGCCGCAGTGTCCGGGCGGTTGTCACGCTCGTACAGATTAGCCAGGCGCAATTGCACCACCGGCCAGAGCGGATCGGTCTGCGGGATGCTCTCGAGATATGAGGCTGCCAGATGCGGCTGCTTCTGTGTGCTCGCGATGTCCGAGGCGAGCAGCTTGGCATCAGTCAGGTCGGGGTCTAGCGCCAATGCCAGCTGCACCAGCAGGTCGGCGACATCATGGCCGCTCTGGCCGCGCAACTCGGCTGCGACCTCGACATAGGCACGTGCCATGCCGGTGGTCGCATCAGGTGCGGTGGCGTGCGACAGGGCTGCCGTCAGCCCAGGTTTTGCAATGTCCAGTTCGGGCGCGTTACGGGTGGCGGCATCCAACGTGGCTTTCGCACCGGTCATGTCACCGGAGCGGGCCTGCCAGCTTGAGTAGAGCTGGGCGAATTGCAGGCTAGGCTGGGTCTGCGCGTGCGACAAATCTAGATAGAGCCGCTGTGCGAGGCCATCGCGATGCCCGGCATCCGCGATCAGGGCGGCATGCAGCAGGCAGATCGCGCCGAGCTTGCCATTGGTCAGAGCGGGCTGCAGCGTGTCCATCGCGCGATCGGCGGAGCCCTGCGCCTCCTGCGACCAAGCCATCAGCAGCGGCTTCATCGCGTCGGTGAGCGCATCATGCGGTAGCTCGGCGAAGCCGAGCTCGGCCTTCTGCCAGTCGCCGGCGCGGGCGGAGAGGGTGGCCAGCAGCAGGGCGGCGATCGGGTTTTCCGGCACCGTGCGGGCTAGTTCGGCGGCTTGCGGTGTGTGGGCCAGCAGATCGAGCACAAACGCCTCGTTGCGCAATTCGGTGCTGGACGGATCAGCGTCCAGCGCCTCGGCCATCCGTGCGGCCGCGGTGGCGAGGTCCCCCTGGTGGGCAGCGAATTCCGCGGCAAGGAAGGCGCCCGGGTTCTGCGCGTAGGCGGCGGGAGACAGGGCCAGCAGGCCGAGAGCTAGTGTGAGGGTCTTCATGGGTGGAGCCTAGACCAAGCACTGGTTAAGAAGAAAGACACGACCGGCTGTGTCATCGCCGCGCCCGTTCACCCTCGCCGCAAACCACTGGCATCGCTTATCCCAAGTTCGTAATAGTTGCGTGTCCAGTAAAAACGCGGTGGGGGATCGGTATTTGAGAACGACATGTCGGGCGGGCCTGGGCCTGCTTCTGCTGCTTGCCGCAAGCTGCACGCCGGCGCCGGCGCCGGGCCCGGAGCCCGGCGGCAGCGTGACGCAGGCCGCGCCGCACGCGCCCGATCCGCCGCTCGCGGCCGATGACGTGTCCTGGCTGTTCCCCGCGCCTGTTACGCAGGCGGACATGGCATCGCTGATCGCGATCAAGGATGTCAGCGCGCCCGATCCGCAGAACCCGTCGCAGCGGGTGCGCGTCTGGTCCGATGCCGCGTTTTCCCAGTTCCTCGGTATTGCCGACGGGACCGATGGCGCGCTGCCGGGGGGCGCGCATATCTCGATTCCGGTGCAGGCGCGCAGCATCGATGCGTGGCAGATCGCTGGCATACGGATCGACGCGGGCGCGCCCGGCCTGTCGGACGATGTGCGTGCGCAGTTCGGCCAGTCGCCGCAGATACGCATCATCCTGCATCCGGTGTTCATCGGTGCGGATGGCACGCCCGAGGTGCAGGACATCGCGGCCCACCTGATCTTCGGCTTCACCCAGGCCAGCCAGGATCCCCCAGCGAATCCTGGCTGCCTACCGCGCCCAAAACCCGACCTCATGGCGTTCCGGCGGATCGTCGATGAGATCGCGACCTTGCGGACGAAGCTTGCGCATGGCGATTTTGGCGCGCCGGTCGTCACTGCAGGTGCGGATCTCGGCGTTCACCCGGGCTTGCGCAACAAGGCGACGGCGGCGGCACTGCGCCAGGAGATGCTCGCCTTCCTCGAACGGCACGTCTCGCCGCAGAACCTGACTGCCATGGCGGTGATGGGGCTGCCGGCGAATGCCTCGGCGCCGTGGATGTTCGTGTCGATGCTCGGCGTGCCGGCCGGCGTGTCGCCGGACGCGCCGCAGGGCGGCTATATCGGCGTGCGCAGCCCGATGCTCGACGGCGTCCGTTTCGCGGAGGCGCTCACGCCGATCGGCGACGATCCGCGGGTGACACCGACGCCGCACGGCAACAACCAGGCGCCGATCACCTGCCGCAGCGCGATGATGGGCCCGGCCGCCTTGCCGGTCGCGAGCCGGCAGGGTGTGGCGACGGCGGAGATCTTTGCGAACGACGCTATGCCGGCGGCCAAGGTGCAGTCGATCCTGGCACGAATCGACAACCCCACCAGCAGCCATTTCTTCAATACCGATTGCGTGAGTTGCCACACCGAGACGCGTCTCGGGATGGAGCGGCTGGGGATGACGCAGGTCGCCGGCATCGATCCGTCGGCGATGCCGAATGGCCCTTATAACGTTAGGAACTTCGGGTGGTCGCCGCCCATCAAGGGGCCGCCGTCGCGCGCTACCGTCACCAGGCGTACAGCCGCTGAAACAAAGGCTGTAGTTGACTTCATTAATAACAAGCTGGCGCAGCAATGAAAGGAAATCAGCCATGGATTTACAGTTTACACAGATCAGAAAAGGATGATTACCCGGTAATCTGAGGTTAATTTTTTTTGTCTTCCTGTCTAAGCAAGATGAGGCCGCTTGCTTCGCGTTTCTCTCATCCCCAATTGCGTCTCGTCTTCAAGGGAGCAGCACATGGCAGATGCGACAGCCGCGCAATCGGGCAGTTTCAAGATCGGTGGCGAGATCGAGGTGAATCGTCTCGGCTACGGAGCCATGCGGGTGACCGGCGACGGCGTGTGGGGCGAACCGGCCAATCGCGAGGAATGCTTGCGCACGCTGCGGCGCCTACCGGATCTTGGCGTGAATTTTGTAGATACTGCCGATTCCTATGGTCCGGACGTTTCCGAGCATTTTATCCGCGAAGCATTGCACCCCTATCCGGGCATGCTCGTCGCCACGAAAGGCGGCCTCGTGCGCACAGGGCCGCGCGCCTGGCATTCGGTAGGGCGTCCCGAATATCTGCGGCAGCAGGCGCTGATGAGCCTGCGGTTTCTGGGCGTGGAGCAGATCGGCTTGTGGCAGCTGCATCGCATCGACAGCAAGGTGCCGCGCGACGAACAATTCGGCGCCATCAAATCATTGCTCGATGACGGACTGATCCGCCATGCCGGTCTCAGCAACGTCACCGTCGAAGACATCGTTGTCGCGCAACAGGTGTTTCCGGTTGCCACGGTGCAGAACCGCTTCAATCTGACCGACCGCGCTTTCGAAGACGTGCTGGATTTCTGCACGGCGCAGGGTATCGGATTCATTCCCTGGTATCCGTTGGCCGCAGGCGATCTCGCCAAACCTGGTGGTCTCGTCGATCGACTCGCAAAGGCCCATCAGGCGACTCCAAGCCAGATCGCACTGGCCTGGGTGCTGAAACGCAGCCCGGTGATGCTGCCTATTCCGGGCACGTCGCAGGTATCGCATCTGGAGGAGAATATTCAGGCGGTGAACATCACGCTTTCGGATGATGAGTTCACAGCACTTGACGAAGAAGGCAAAGCTTTCTTTCGAAAGAAATAAGGCTTTTTTCCGGTCGTTGAATGCTCATCGGTCCCAGCTTGATTTAGAGGATCTATGCAATTTCCATAAGGATTGCGGCCTGCTTGAACATATATCCGACGTCAACCCGCTTGCGTTGCACTTTTCACACTGGCCGAAGTCGGTGACCGAGCGATCAGGAGATAAGATCCAAGTCAAAGTGTCATACCTCACGGCCCGTTCGCCGCAATGGGCGCGCTGACACCCTCGTTACGCTCAGCTTTCGGCTTCATCGCCGTAACGAACCCACGTTTTGTCGACGCACAACCCGTCCAGTTCGCCGATCCCGAAGCGCGCGCCGTTGCTTTGGAGAAAGCCAGAGCAGATCTGGTCGCATTCGCCGACGGCTGGGCTGAGGATGAGTCGTTGTCGGTTCAAAGCCGATGGGGAGGACGGGCTCCGGGCTTGCCCGTATCGGCTGCGTTTGCCCAGCCTGGCTGGTGTCTGGACAGAGCTCGTGCCAGGTTCGTGAGCGACGAGACTGCCCACTCTGCGTCAATCGGGACGAAGGTTCTATCGCCGCCGGCCCGAACCTCTGACATTGGGCCTGTTCAACCGGGCATGGTCGCATAGGCTACGCCTGGATAATCCTTCAATGCCCCCACCCCCTAAGGGAGACCTTCATCATGGATGTACGCGCCGCCGTGGCCTTCGAGGCCGGCAAACCGCTCACCATCGAAACCGTGCAGCTCGAGGGCCCGAAAGAAGGCGAAGTGCTGGTGGAGATCAAAGCCACCGGCATCTGCCACACCGACAAATACACCCTCTCGGGCGCCGACGCGGAAGGCCTGTTCCCCTGCATCCTCGGCCATGAGGGCGCGGGCGTGGTGGTCGATGTCGGCCCCGGCGTGACGTCGCTGAAAAAGGGCGACCATGTCATTCCGCTCTACACGCCGGAATGCCGCCAGTGCAAAAGCTGCCTCAGCCGCAAGACCAATCTCTGCACCGCGATCCGCGCGACACAGGGCAAGGGCGTGATGCCGGACGGCACCAGCCGCTTCAGCTTCCAGGGCAAGCCGCTCTACCACTATATGGGCTGCTCGACCTTCGCGAATTTCACCGTGCTGCCCGAGATCGCACTGGCCAAAGTCCGTGAGGACGCGCCGTTCGAGAAGATCTGCTATATCGGCTGCGGCGTGACCACCGGCGTCGGCGCCGTGGTCTACACGGCGAAAGTCCAGCCCGGCGACAACGTGGTGGTGTTCGGCCTCGGCGGCATCGGCCTGAACGTGCTGCAGGGCGCGCGCATCGCCGGTGCGGACATGATCATCGGCGTCGACATCAATCCGGGCCGCAAGGAACTGGCCGAAAAATTCGGCATGACGCATTTCGTCAACCCCAAGGAAGTGGGCGACGTGGTGCCGCACATCGTGGAGCTCACCAAGGGCGGTGCGGACCACAGTTTCGAATGCGTCGGCAACACCACGCTGATGCGCCAGGCTCTGGAATGCGCGCATCGCGGCTGGGGCAAATCCACCATCATCGGTGTGGCCGCCTCGGGTCAGGAAATCTCCACCCGTCCGTTCCAGCTGGTCACCGGCCGCGTCTGGCAGGGCAGCGCCTTCGGCGGTGCACGCGGCCGCACGGATACGCCGAAAATCGTCGATTGGTATATGGACGGCAAGATCAACATCGACGACCTGATCACGCACATCCTGCCGCTCGAGAAGATCAATGACGGTTTTGATCTCATGACCCGCGGCGAGAGCATCCGCAGCGTCGTGGTGTATTGATCCGATGACTGTCGAAACAAAAAGCGAAAGCCGCTGTTTCGGCGGCACGCTCGGTGTGTACTCGCACGCTTCGCGGGAAACGGGCACGGAGATGAGCTTCTCCGTGTACTTGCCGCCGGCGGCCGAGAAGGGGCCGTGCCCAGTGCTGTTCTACCTGGCGGGCCTCACCTGCACGCCGGATACGTTCCCGCAGAAAGCCGGTGCGCAGCGTCTGGCGAGCGAGCTGGGGCTGATCCTGGTCGCACCCGACACGTCGCCACGTGGGCTGAACTTGCCCGGTGAAGCGGATAGCTGGGATTTCGGGCTGGCAGCGGGGTTTTATCTCGATGCGACGCAGGAGCCCTGGTCGAAGAATTACCGGATGGGCAGCTATGTGAACGAGGAATTGCCGGGCGTGATCGCCGGGCGCTTCCCCGTAAAGCCGGGTGCGCAGGGCATCATGGGCCACTCGATGGGCGGCCATGGTGCGCTGGTGTCGGCGTTCCGGCATCCGGGAAAATGGAAATCGGTGTCGGCGCTGGCGCCAATTAGTAATCCCGTGGCAGTGCCTTGGGGAAAGAAGGCCTTCGGCAATTATCTTGGGCCGGATGAGGCGATGTGGCAGGATTACGATGCCAGCGTGCTGATGGCGAAGAAGGCATTTCCGGGCGTGATCCTGGTGGACCAGGGGGGTTCGGATCAGTTCCTAGAGCCGCAACTGCATCCGCAGGCGCTTGAGGCGGCTGCATCCAGATCCGGGCAGTCGCTGACGCTGCGTCGGCATGAGGGGTATGACCATTCCTATTGGTTCATCCAAACCGTGATCGGTGATCATCTGGAGCATCACGCCCGCGAACTCGCAAAAGCTACCTAGGGGGCATTGCCCGTCTAGAGCATCATCCGATCAAATGGGATCACGCACCGGATAAAGATGCTCGCCAAAACAAAGAGCTAGAGCATCGTGCGACACGCTTATCCGATTCAATGAGGTCGGTGATGCTCTAGCTGCGTCGACCTGGCCGATCCGCCTCGAACAGATCCATCAATTCCTGGGCCGATTGCTGCGAGCTCTGGATCAGCTTCTGTTCGTCGCCGGCAATTGTCTGCGTCTCGATCAGTTGCCGCTCGTCATGCTCGCGGAACAGCTCGATGGCACGATGGGCTTGTTCGGCGGGCACATCCAGCGCGGAGAGAACCATTTCCGTCAGGTTCAGGCTGGAGAAAAACGTCTCGCGGATGATCCCGTCGAGCCCCAAGCCCATGAGCGCATGCGCATGGCGGCGATTGCGGGCGCGGGCGTAGATCTTCAGGTTGCGGAATTGCCGTTTCGCCATCTCGGCTACCGCAAGAGCCTCGTCCATGTCGTCCAGCGCGATCACCAGCACGCGCGCCGTCTCGGCACCGGCGGCGCGCAACACATCCGCCCGACCGGGATTGCCGAAAAACACCTTTGTGCCGAAGCGCCGCACCACCTCGACTTGCGCAGAATCCTTTTCCAGCGCGGTGAACCCGATGCCCTGCATGCGCAAGATGCGGCCCACCACCTGGCCCACACGGCCGAAGCCGCAAATGATCACCGGCGTCGGCGGCCCGTCGATCTCGTCATAGACAGGCTCGCGGCGCACCCCCAGCCGCGGCAGGATCCAGCGCTCGGAGATGGAGAAAAACACCGGCGTCAGCATCATCGAGACAGCAATCGCCAACGTCGCGAGATCGGCCTGGTCCTGCGCCAACGCATTCTTGGTGATGGCCACTCCGAACAAGACAAAGCTGAACTCGCTGCCCTCCGGCAGGGCCAAGGCAAAACGCAGGGCGCTCTTCACCGTGCGGCGCTTGAGGTAACCGAGCGCAAACCCAAGCAGGATCTTCACCGACATCATCACCGCCACGATCGCGATCACCCGGACGGGGGCCGCGAGCGCCAGCCCGAGATTGGCCTCCATGCCGACCGAGATGAAGAAGAAGCCGAGCAGCAATCCCTCGAACGGCTCGATATCCGCCTGCACCTCGTGACGGTATTCGGAGTCCGACAGCAGCACCCCCGCCATGAACGCCCCGAGCGACACCGAAAGCCCGGCCCAGCTCGCCAGCGCCGCCGTGCCGACGACGAGCAGCAGCGAAACGGCGGTGAAAACCTCAGGCGACTTCACGCTGCCGACGATGCGGAACACCGGCCGCACCAGGAAAGTGCCGCCGACCAGGATGGCTGCGATCGCCAGCACACCCTTGAGCACCGCCAACCAGGGAATATGCGCGGTGGCTGGTCCTCCGGACAGTAACGGCACCAGAGCGATGAGCGGGATGAACGCCATGTCCTGGAACAGCAGCACCGCAAACGCGTCGCGTCCCGCGCGGGAGGAAAGCAAGTCCCGCTCGCCCAGCATCGGCAGCACGATCGCCGTCGACGAAAGCGCGAACCCGGCCCCAAGCACGATCGCACCGGGCCATGCGATGCCGGCGAGGTGCGCCAGCCCCGCGAGCACGGCAGCCGTGGGTATAAGCTGGCCGAAGCCAAGGCCGAAGATCGCCTTACGCAGAACCCAGAGGCGATGCGGCCGAAGCTCCAGCCCGATCAGGAACAGCAGCATGATCACGCCGAGATCGGCCACCTCGCTGATGGCGCCCACATCGGTCACCAGCCTCGCGCCGGACGGGCCGATTGCGACACCTGCCAACAGATACCCAAGGATGCTGCCAAGCCCGAGCCTGCGCGTAATCGGCACCGCAATCGCCGTCGCCGCCAGCAACACCACAAGCGTCTGCAGCATTAAACACCTCTTAAAGACGTAAAAGTCTTTTGCTTCTTTTCTTCAGAAAAGAAGCAAAAAACTTTCATGTCCTACGGTACCGTCACCATCGTTTTCAGTTTTGGTCTGAAAATATCTATGATCTTGGCGACAACGCCGGCAAAGAATATCAGGCCGGCCATGGGCACGGCGGTGCCGTTGGTGAACAGGCCCATGAAAAATCCGCCGAACGCCCCGATGGTGAATTGGAGCGTGCCCATCAACGCCGACGCGCTGCCGGCCTGGGCGCCGTGATGCCGCATGGCACCCACCATTCCGGTGGGAGACAGAAAACCGTTCTGGCAATGGGTCAGCGCCAGGATCACGATGAAAAGTCCCGGCGGCACGTCGCGCAACGCTGCCAACAGCAGCAGCGACGCCATGAACAGATACGTCCAGCTCACCCGGGTCAGCGTGCCGTCGAGCTCGAAACGGCGCACCAGCCTGATGTTGAGCTGCGAGCACACGATGTAAACCGCCGAGACGCCGCCGAAGACCAGCGCGTAGTTGCGTGGCGAGAAGTGGTAATGATCGATGAACACTGTCGGCGAACCGCCAAGATAGGCGAACAGCGCGAAGGAGTAGAACGACAGCATCAGCACATGGGTGATGAAACCGCGCTCGCCGGCGATGTGGATGTAGCGCGACAGCATCCTAGTCAGGTGAATGGGTACACGTGCGACGGGATCGAGCGTATCCGGCAGCTTCCAGGCGGCGAGCAGCAAGGCGAGGCCGCCATAGCCGGCATTGATCCACAGGATGCTGCGCCAGCTGGTGAACCCGAGCAAAAACCCGCCCAGTGTTGGAGCCAGAATAGGGGCTACGCCGAGCACGAGGATGAGGCGTGACATCAGCTTCGCCTGCTCATGCCCTTCGCTGATGTCGCGCACGATGGCACGTGGGATGACCATGCTTGCCGAACCGCCCACAGCCGCGACGAAGCGCCAGGCGGCCATGGCGCCCATGCTGCCGGACGTCGCACAGCCCACAGCGCCGAAGGTGTAGAGCAGCGTGCCGAGCAGCAGCGGCCGGCGCCGGCCGAACCGGTCTGCGAGCGTACCCTGCAGCAGCTGGCCTACCGCGAGCCCGAGGAACCAGGTGCCTAGGGTGACCTGCGCGCTGCCGGGCCCGGTATGGAAACTGGCCTCGATAGCGGGGAAGGCCGGCAGATACATGTCGGTCGAGACGGGACCGACCGCCTGCAGGAAGCCCAGCAGGATCGGCAGCCAGCCCGGGATTTTGCGCACGGCTTTAAGGTTTTCGGGCGATAGGCGGGACAAAGAGCGGCGCGGTGTCCCAAGGGAAAAGGATCCAGGTGTCCTGCGGCACTTCGGCGACGAAGTGGTCGGCTGTGGGGCGGCCCGCCGGCTTGGCATAGAGGCAGGCGAAGCGGGCGCGTGGCAGCATGGCGCGCACAAATTTGGCAGTGACGCCGCTATCGACCAGATCGTCGATAATGACGAAATCATCGCCATCGCCCGCGGCTGCCGGCGGCTTCAAGACGGTGGGCGTGCCCAGCGTGCCTGCTTCTTCGGCATAGGACACCACGGAGACACTTTCGATCAGGCGGATCTCCAGCTCGCGCGCCACGATCGCAGCCGGGATCAGGCCGCCGCGGGTGATGGCGACGATGCCGCGAAAAGGTTTCTGCGCCATCAGCATCGCGGCCAGGCTGCGCGCATCGCGATGCAGCTGGTCCCAGGTGACGGTGGCGTAGGTGACGGTGGCAGGCGTGAGCGGGGAAGCCTCCGGCGAGGACATACGACGAGATCCTAGAAGAGGCGGCCGCCATCCGGCAGTTTGAAGTCCGGCTTGACGAGCACCACTTCACCGTTCTCATCGGGCAGGCCGAGGGTGAGCACTTCGCTGGTGAAAGGGCCGATCTGGCGCGGCGGGAAATTCACCACGGCACAGACCTGGCGGCCGATCAGCTGGTCGGGCTTGTAGTGCACAGTGATCTGCGCGCTGGATTGCTTGATGCCGATCTCGCCACCGAAATCGATCCACAGGCGTATCGCAGGCTTGCGTGCTTCCGGAAAGGGCTTCGCGTCGGTGACGGTGCCGACACGTATGTCCAGTCTGTCGAAATCGGCGATGGTCGCGTGCTCGGGCATTTTTGGTGCATAGGCTCTTCCAGCCGCCGCTCCAACCCCTTTGTGGGCGACGCGCCTCGACGGAAGATCATGATGAACAGCGTATTGCTTGCCGACATCCTGCGTGGCGACGCGGTCGAATCCCGCCATTTTGGTGCGTTCGTGGTGACCGATGCGGCAGGGCGGGTGGTGCTCTCGGGCGGCGATGCGGAGCGTGCCATCTTCCCGCGCTCTGCGGTAAAGTCGTTGCAGGCCTTGCCGCTGCTGCTCTCCGGTGCTGCCGATCGTTTCGGGCTGACCGATGCGGAACGCGCGCTGGCCTGTGCGTCGCATGTCGGCACGCCGTTGCATGCGCGGACCGCGGCTTCCATGCTGGCACGCGCCGGGCGGGACGAGACATGCCTGGAATGCGGCGCGCATTGGCCGGTCAACACCGGTGCTGCGCGGGCGCTCGCGGCAGAGGGCCGCACGCCGACACCCCTGCACAATAATTGCAGCGGCAAACATGCGGGCTTCGTCTGCACCGCGATCCATACCGGGCGAGATCCCAAAGGCTATGTCGGCGTCGATCATCCGATCATGCGCGACGTCACCGCCGCCATGAGTGCTGTCACCGGCGAGAACCTTGCGCGGCAGACGCCCGCGACCGATGGCTGCTCCATTCCCACCTACATGGTCCCGCTGCGCAGCCTGGCTGCCGGGTTCGCACGCTTCGGCACCGGTATGCACATGCCGGCCGGCTTCGCCGAAGCTGCCGCATTGTTGCGCCGGGCAGTCGCGGCACATCCTGCGATGCTGGCCGGCGACGGGCAGTTCGATACAATGGTGGCGGCGGCGCTGGGCGCCTCCGCCTTCGTCAAGCTGGGCGCCGAAGGGGTGTATTGCGGCGCGTTGCCGAACCTGGGCCTCGGCTTTGCACTGAAATGCGACGACGGCACCGTGCGCGCCGCCGAAGCGGCCACCGCCTCCTTGCTGCGCCATTTCCTCGGGCCGAACGAAATGCTGGACCGTCTTGCAAACCCCATGCTGACGAACTGGAATGGCCTCCCCGTAGGTCAAATCCGCAGTCATCTGCCGCGAACAGGCACCCCTCCGGAAAATGACCATGCCAAAGCCTTGCCCAACAACCCCTTCGGCGCACATCATGGGCGCTGAACCGAGAAACGTGGACGCCGCTCATGGGCCGTCAGGCCGTGGATAAGACCGACATTCCGATGATCGCCCGGGTATTCACCGTTCTGGCGGCCATTTTCCTCGTGGGCGCCGTGGCGCTGGCAACCATGCTGCCACCGGACATGACCCTGCACGAAGCCATGCATGCGATCGACGCCGCGCGTGCCGATGATTGGCAGCACACGCTGGCACATGCTTTGGGGAAGACGATCTGGGATTGGGTGATCGCACCGCTGCTGCTGCGGCCGGTGTGGATGGTGCCGCTATCGCTGGGGCTGATCTGCGTCGGTGGGGCGCTGACGGCGAGCTTTCATGCGCCGCCGAAGACGAAGCATCGGCGGAGTTAAGGCCTTCTTTGTTGAAAAAAAGAAGCAAAAAACGTCTATGTCCCGCTGGGACTGACGAAGAGCTTATTCCAACAGGTGCGTAGCTCCGATGCCGCCTGAACGACGTCAGTATCTACACCCAAGGCCTTCAGGCTGGTGACGCCGTGCTCGGTGATGCCGCAGGGGACGATGCCGGTAAAATGGTTCAAATCCGGGCAGACGTTGAGCGAGATGCCGTGCCAACTCACCCAGCGGGTGATCCGCACGCCGATCGCCGCGATCTTGGATTCGGCGGCAGTGCGCGCGTCGACAACCCATACCCCCACGCGCCCCGCCCTGCGCTCGCCATGCACGCCGAATCTGGCAAGGGTGGCGATCAGAAGGTCTTCCAGCGCCGCCACATAGGCGTGGGTGTCCCTGGGCGGCACCACACCGTGCTGTTGTGTGAGATCCAGCATCACATAGGCCACGAGCTGGCCAGGCCCATGATAGGTCCATTGGCCGCCGCGGCCGGCCTCAAAGGTCTCAAAGCGTCCGGGATCGGCGAGGTCGGCGGGCTTGGCGGAGGTGCCGGCGGTGTAAAGCGGCGGATGTTCGAGCAGCCACACCCGCTCGGGCGCCTCGCCGGCGCGGATGGCGGCGATGCGCGCCTGCATCGCCGCGACCGCGTCCGGATACGGCACCAGCCCGGGAGCCACCACCCATTCGGGTGGAGTTGAACTGTAGGGAATCATCAGCTATACGCCGCCGCCTACCGTGCGGTCGTGGCGGAATGGTAGACGCGCAAGCTTGAGGTGCTTGTGGGGGCAACCTCGTGGAAGTTCGAGTCTTCTCGACCGCATATCATCTGCTCCGGTTCAGTGGCACGCGCCGCGCCGGCGCAAGATAATTCTCGCGATCCCTGAATAAAACGCCGGCTTGACCGATCAATGCATCGGGCAACAACCGATGGAGCGTTTCATGGATCAGGTGGAACAAGGTGCGCGGCGCGGCTTTCTGAAATGCATGCTGTGGGCGGGCACAGGCGTGCTGTGGACGGTGAGCGGCGGAGTGCCGCATTCCGCGCTGTTCGACGACGCACAAGCCACCACGACAGAACCTCATGAGTTCAGTTTCATCCAGATCAGCGACAGCCATATCGGGTTTTCCAACGCACCGAACAAGGATGTGACCGGCACGCTGAGCGAGGCGATCGGCCAGGTGAAGGCGGCCCGCGGCAAGGCGAGCCTGCTGTTGCATACCGGCGATGTCAGCCAGCTCTCTCGGCCTGCGCAGTTCGATACGGCAAGCGGGATCATCGGCGGGGCGGGGATGGACGTGCATTACGTGCCGGGCGAGCACGACGTGCTGGACGAAGACGGGAGAGCCTTTTTTGCGCGGTTCACCAAGGGTGCGGACAAGGGTTATTACAGTTTCGACCAGCAGGGCGTGCATTTCATCGGCCTGAACAATGTGCAGAATTTCAAACCCGGCGGCCTCGGCAACCTGGGCGCGGCGCAGCTGGAATGGCTGGAGGCGGATCTGCGCGGACGGGCGGCGAGCCAGCCCATGGTCGTGTTCGCGCATATCCCGCTCTGGACGGTGTATGAGCAATGGGGCTGGGGCACGGATGACGGTGCGCAGGCGCTTTCCTATCTGAAGCGGTTTGGATCGGTGACGGTGCTGAACGGGCATATTCATCAGATCATGCAGAAGGTGGAAGGACATGTCGCCTTCCACACCGCGCGTTCCACAGCTTTCCCGCAGCCGGCCCCAGGCGCGGCACCAGGACCGGGGCCGATCAAGACCGTCGCTGCGGACAGATTGCGTTCGCTACTGGGGATCACGAGCGTTCGCCAGGTTGGCGGCAAGGGACATCTGGCGATCATCGACACGCCGCTGCAAAGCTGAGATGCCGTGACATGCGAAGGTTTAGCATATTTGTAGCTGGAGCTATGTGTCTGAGCGCTGCCGGTCCGATGTCGAAGGAGGTCAGTGTTCGCATCGACAATTTTTCTTTCCGACCTGGACAGATCATCGTGGCACAAGGCACGAAGGTGACATGGATCAACGAGGACGACATTCCCCATACGGTGACGGACGCCGCCACGCAGCGCGCGTTCAAGTCACCCGCGCTGGACACTGGCGAGCATTTCTCCCAAGTCTTTTCCAAGCCAGGCACTTACCATTATTTCTGTTCCCTTCACCCAAAGATGCAAGGTTCGATTCTTGTGAAATAAAAGTCTCTTGCTTCTTTTCTTCAGAAAAGAAGCTTATATTTTTTGGCGCTTCGGCCTGATGCCAACGCCTCCTTTCGAAGAGCTGGTCCTGCCGCATCTCGACGCAGCCTATAATCTTGCACGTTGGCTGATGCGCGATGCGACCCAGGCGGAGGATGCGGTGCAGGATGCGTGTGTACGTGCGATCACGTATTTTGCGTCGTTCCGGGGTGGGAGTTCACGGGCGTGGCTGCTTCAGATTGTCAGGAACAGCTGTTACGCAAGAATGAGAGTTTCTCAGCACGTCAACGATTTCGACAATTTCGAGGATCATGTGGCCGAGGTGGCGGACCCCGCGCCTGGGCCGGAGGCGGCCTACGCGCAGCTTCAGGATATGGCGCGGCTGGAGGCCGCATTGGCGGCGCTGCCTGCGCCGCTGCGGGAGTGCCTGGTGTTATGTGAGTTGGAGCAGCTTTCCTACAAGGATATCGCTCGGATCACAGAGGTTCCAATCGGCACGGTAATGTCGAGATTGTCGCGAGCACGGACATTGATCATGCGGTGCGCCGCTGCGGGAGACGTTTCATGACCATGGAGCCGTGCGCAAGCATGGAATTCATGTTGCAGGCCGATGTCGATGGGCAACTCGATATCGGTGATTCGGCGCAGTTGGCGATGCATCTGGAGCAATGCCCCGCGTGCCGGGAGAGGCATGCTGCGTTGACAGGGCTTTCGGCGCAGTTGCGCAAGGAACTGCCCTATCATGTGGCGCCGGCACATTTATATCGTGCGGTCGAGATGAGTTTGCGTGCGCCGGCGCGGCGACGGTTGCCCGGCTGGAAATGGTTTGCATTTCCATTAGCGGTCGGGCCTGCCCTTGCGGTTGCGCTGACATTTGCGCTGATAGCGCCGCGAGAGGATGTGATGTCCGAGAGTGTAGTTGCGAGCCACATTCGCGCCTTGCAACCCGGGCATTTGATGGATGTGGTTTCTACGGACCGGCATACGGTCAAGCCGTGGTTCGACGGGAAGCTTGATTATTCGCCGCCTGTCAAGGATCTGGCGTCGCAAGGCTTTCCGCTGGCAGGCGGCCGGTTGGATTATCTTGCAGGACGCTCCGTTGCAGCATTGGACTACCGGCGCGCCAAACATGACATCAATTTCTATGTCTGGCCTTCGGCAGATGTATCAGCGGAAAGCGGCGAGCGGAACGGTTACCATTTCATCCGCTGGAGCCAGGATAATATGCAATTCTGGGCAATCTCCGACCTGAACCAAGCGGAGCTAAATGAATTTGTGCGTTTGTGGCGAGCTACAAAATAAAAGTCTTTTGCTGCCTTTCTTCAGAAAAGAAGGTTCTTTTTTTAGGCTTCAAAAGCCCCCTGCCGCTGAATGACATGCGTGATCAAGCTACGAAGCCGTGCCGGCCGTACCGGCTTATGCAGCAGGTGCAGCCCGGCGGCACTCACCTCCTGCTGCACCTCGCTGGCATGATCAGCGGTAACGACGATCGCCGGCAGATCCCCCCAGCGACGCCTTAATGTCGCGATGGCATCCAGCCCCGTCGCAGGCCCTTCCAGGCGATAATCGGCGATGATCAGGTCGGGCGGCGTTTCGCTCGCCATTTCCAGCGCCTGTGCGGCACTCGATGCGCCGCTGACATGCATGCCCCAGCCGGTGAGGAGCACGCTGAGGCCTTGTAGCACGTGCGGTTCGTCGTCGATGAGTTGCACGGAGCGGCCGCGCAGGGTGTTGGGGCCGGCCGAGCCGTCCTGCGCCTGACGGGGACGTTGCAGGCAGATGGGCGGCTGTCGCGAGAGCGGGACCACGATGCCGAAGAAGCTGCCGCGGCCGGGGATGGAGCGGACCACCATGCGGTGGTCGAGCATGCGCGAGACACGGCGCACGATGGAGAGGCCCAGGCCGGCACCGCGGCCACTGCGGTCGCTCGATTGCGGCAGGCGGCGGAATTCCTCAAAGATCTCGTCTTGCTGTTCGGCTGCTATGCCAATGCCGGTGTCCCACACGCCGACGAGCAGATCCGGGCCGACGACGCGGTGGCCGATCAGCACGCCGCCGCTGCTGGTATAGCGCAGCGCATTGGAAACGAGGTTGCGCAGGATGCGCGACAACAGGCGCGGATCGGATTCGATGACGGCGTCGCCCGCGAAGACACGCAGGCGCAGTTTCTTGCGGGCGGCGATCAGCTTGTATTCTTCGCCGACGCGCACCATCACTTCGCGCACCAAAAAACTGCAGCGTGCGGGTGGCATGACGCCGGCATCGAGTTTTGCGATGTCGAGCAATGCGGTCAACATGTCATCGACGGAATCGAGTGCCGCGAGTGAATGCCTCACAAGTTCACGATTGGGGGGCGAGAGGCGGCGTTCACTCAGGGCGGAGGCAAACACGCGAGCGGCGGCGAGCGGCTGCAGAAGATCGTGGTTTGCGGCGGCGAAGAATTTAGTTTTCGACAAATTCATCATCTCGGCCTCGGCTTTCGCCGCCAGGATCTCCGCGTTCGCACGGATGAGTTCGGCCGTGCGTGCTTCGACGCGGCGTTCGAGACCTTCGTTGGCCTCCTTCAGCGCGTCGGAAATATGCAGGCGTTCGGTGACATCGGTGAAGGTGGAGACGCATGTGCCGCCCGGCATCAGCGACGTGCGTATATCGAAAATACGGTGATTGGGCGCCTTGAATTCGAGGGTGCGGCCATCCTCGCTGCCTGGGCTATGAACAAAACTTAGATCCAGCGCATCGAGACGGGCGACGCTGCAGACGGAGAGTTCTTCGATGGTGCAAGGCCCGGCATTGCGCGACGCATCGCGCAGGAAATCGTGAAAGCCGGGATTGCAGGCGACAAGTTGCCGATCAGCATCGAATACCGAGACGCCCTGCGAAAGATTGTCCAGCGTTGCTTGCAGAAGCACGGACTTCTCTTCGAGCTCGCGCTCGCGACGCTGTGCCTCGTCGCGCTTGATCTCGGTGATATCGGTGTAGAGCGATACCGTGCCGCCGCCGGCGACGCGGCGTTCGGAGACCTGCAGCCAGGTGCCGTCCGACACCTCGATCACGAAGGGTTCGCCCGGATTGCGATGCCGATCGAGACGGAATGTTTCCCAGTCGCCGACATCATTGGCGCCGGCGACCATGCCGCGCGCTGCCGCTCCGCGCACCACCGCCGCGAAGGGCGTTCCGGGTTCTGCAGGCAGGCCGCCCCAGAGTTCGCGATAGCGTCGGTTGGTGACGACGATCCGATCTTCCGAATCGCACAGCACGATGCCCTGGTTGATCGCCTCGATCGCGGCGGCAAGGCGCTTCTTTGCCTGCGCCTCCTCTTCCTTGGCGCCGGTGAGTGCGCCGAGCGCTTCGGTCAATGCGGCCGTGCGCTCCTGCACCTGGTTGCCGAGGGCGGCGGCCGTCTGGAACAGCGCGAATGCACCGCCCTGCAGATCGGGGCCACGCTCGACGGACGCCATCAGTGCCTGGTTGATCTTGCGCAGTTTTGCGTTTTCCCGGCGCAGCGCCACGATTTCTTCATCGGCGCGACTGAGGGTGCTGACGACGGTATCAGGCATCCACGCCGCCGATCGCTATGCCCACGAATGTCTGGTTCATGTGCATCGCTTCGTATTGCTCGCCATAGGTCAAGAACCCGACTGCATTGTTGCGATCCATCAGGTCGCCCACCGCGTCGCGTATGCGCCGTTCGTCGAGTTCCAGGCCACGCAATATGCAGTCGAACGCGATGACCAGCTCCGGCGGCCCGATGTCGTTTTCCAGATCGGCAAAACGCGCGCTGAGATTGCCGATCAGGTCGCCGCCTTGCCCAACCGTCAAAACCGCCCCTTCATCAATAGCGCATAGAAATGTGAGACTGCGGTCGGCGTTTACACGCTGCAGGGAACGCACGAAACTTTGCTCACCGACGCGCACTACCATCGGGTGGGTGGCGAACGCGGCCGGAACGAGTTCGTCCACATGCATGCCGGTGATACGCGCATATTCTTCGGCGGCCGGCTCGGCATTTATCTCGGTGACCATACGGCGACGGGGTATCGCGCCCGTAACGACGGACTTTTCCGGGCCGGCGGTGAAATGCTCCGTCTTGAACGCACGGAAACGCCGCCGGGTGGCAACCACGATGATCAGCGCGGAATCGGTGCGGAAAACGCCTTCGTGGAAGACGAAGGCGCGCTCGAAATCCAGCCCGTCACCTGCTGAGCCGCCGCGCAGCGGAATGCCGCCCAGCGCTCCGCACGCAGCCCCGGCCACGACTTCCTCGCAGCCGCACATGCCATCGATCAGGGTGATGGCGAATAGGTTTTCATGGCGCGCCCAGGCGGCGGAATCGTAGATCGACAAGCGTGTGCGGCGGACCGTGTCCTGCATGTCCGCCGCATTGAGCGCCGACAGGTTTTCGATAAGGCCGACGGAGGCCGCAAAATCCGGCGATGCCAGGCTGATGCCGGTGATGGCGTGCTGGTGATAGCCGCCCGGGCCGATCTCCCCCGCAGTGGTGCAGCCGCTGACGGCGACTTTGTCGAAGCGACGACTGATGCATGCGCCGAGTGCGGCCATGTCCGGGCGTGGAGAGATGAACAGCAACACCAGACAGCTATCGGGCTGCCAAAGGGCATCGAAAAGCTCCGCCGCCGCGCGTTCTGGGTCCTGGGCGAACGTGACCGCCCTTCGGATTCCCGACATGACTTCCCTTGATTTGCTTGCGTTGCCGCAAGTGTAGCAGCTAAGCCAGACAAAGGAAAACTGCGGGGAGGGCGCTCCTCCACGCAGTCTTCAGCAGTCTCGCTGAGCGCCCAAGGCGCAAGACACACTGGAGCACAAAAGTCTTTTGGTTCTTTTCTTCAGAAAAGAACGCTTACTGCCCTAAAGGAATCGGCTTGTTCTGTTCATCCAACAACGGCACCCCATAATCCTGCAGGATCTTGGTAATCTGCGGCTGCTCTTTGGCAATAATCTTGTTCAACCGCCGGCGAAACTCCACGTCGGAACCACGTACGCCCATGGCGATATGATAATCCAACCGCACCTTGCTGTCCTCCGGGTTCAGAAAGACCAATCTCAGGGGCAAATTGTCATGTTTGGTGTAGTAACCGACGATCGGTCCCCAGAGGAGGCCGACATCCACCTTGCCTGACACCACATCCTTGATCATGTCGTGCGACGGCTGGTTGACCCGTGTATCGACCATCAACTGATAAATTGCGGCTTGATCCATCAGGTTATGCTGCACGATCAAATCGGTCGGCGGTGTGGAGGCGATCAGACCAAAGCGTTTGCCTGCGATATGCCAGTCGCTTACCTTGTCGGTAGCATAATTATCGGCGCGCCGCGTCGCCATCATGTAGGCGGTATGGTAGTAGGCGTCGGTCGTCGCGACCTCACCTGAACCAGCGACGGTGCCGATGATCACGTCACATCGATTACGCCCAAGGGTTCCACGGATGAAACCCTGGCTATCCGGAAAATAGGTGTAACTTACCTTCTCCCCGAGATCATGCCCGACGAGCTCGGCGATCTTGTTCTCAAAACCCTCGCCCTTGTCGTTCGAAAACGGCAGATCGCTTGGATCGGCGCAGACGCGCAGGTCTGTGTGAGAAACCATATCAGGGGCTGTTTGGGCATGCACGACGGAGGCGGCCAGCATCAGGCCCGCGGCCGCCCAGAGTGGGTTGGAACGCATCAAGGCTTCATGTGCTCAGGATGCCCGCGGCCGAGCGCACCATCGGAGCGAGCCAGAAGATAGGCATAGATATTGTCGATATTCTCGACCACGTCCTGGTTGGTACCGAAGGCGGGCATCACCTTGTCATTGGATTGATCGACGTGCTTGCGGCCGTTGATGATGGTGTTCTCGACGTCTTCCTTGGACATCACCTTCAGGCTCTGCGTCAGGTTCGGCGCATAGGAACTGCCGGCGCCATCGGGGCCGTGGCAGCGCATGCACTGATCACCGTAATACAGATATCCCTTATAGGTGTTCATATCCACATGGCCGTCTTTGACCACATAGGGTTTCGCCGGCGTGGCATCGGTTGCGCGTGCCATCGGCACGGCCGACGCGGCGAGCAGGAGCGCGCAGGCGGTGCGCGCCAGAAAATCGCGGTGAATAGTCGTGAGTCGGCGGAACATCCAAGTCTCCATGACGGCGATCCCCGGACCAAACGGAACGTTCCGCTGTATGGCACAAAGGACCTTAGGGCAGCTAATGTATCTTACAATGATATGTTGGAACGGCGCTTAAAAAGTCACCGCCCCGTTCGCGCTTTTTCGGCGCGAACGGGGCGGTGTTTGGAAAGGCTAGTTGGAGAGGCCGAACACCGTCAGCACGCCACCCAACTGGGTGTAGTTCGACAATGTCTTGTAGGCGCCAACCGCACCAAGGCCCGCGTTGTCTTCGCTGAGGCCCGCAGCCATGCCGATGCCTGCCCAGCCGCCAACACCCGACAGAACGGCGAGGTACTGCTTGCCGTCATGCGTGTAGGTATTGATGTTGCCGATGATGCCCGATGGCGTCTTGAACTTGTAGAGAAGCTTGCCGCTCTTCTGGTCGACGATCTTCAGATTGCCGTCCAGCGTCCCGTAAGCCACCACACCGCCACCAGTGGCCAGCGCGCCGGACCACACGGAGAACGTCTCCGGGTCAGACCAGGCGATCTTGCCAGTGTTCACGTCATAGGCAATGAAATTGCCGAGCGTGTTTTGTCCCTGCGGCGGATACATCGACAGGGTGGCGCCCACGTAAGGCTGTCCTGCGGTGTAGCTCACCTTGAACGGCTCATAATCCATGCAGACGTGGTTCGTCGGCACGAAGAACATGTGGCTCACCGGCGAGTAGGCGGAAGGCTGCTCATCCTTCGAGCCGAGCGCCGCGGGGCACACGTTCTGGGTGTTGTGGTCGGCACCCTGCGCGCCTGGACCAAACTGATCAACCAGCACCGGCTTGCCGGAAGCGAGATCGATCTTGGACGCCCAATTCACGGCAGGGTCATACTTGTTGGCTTCGAGCAGCGCGCCGTTTGTGCGATCGAGCACATAGGCAAAGCCGTTACGGTCGAAATGCACCAGCGCCTTGGTCATCTTACCATGCACAGGCACGTCGGCGAGGATCATCTCGTTGACGCCGTCATAGTCCCACTGGTCATGCGGGGTCATCTGGTAGACCCATTTGGTCATGCCCGTATCCGCATCGCGTGCGAACACCGTCATCGACCATTTGTTGTCGCCGGGGCGCTGGGTCGGGTTCCAGGTGCCCGGGTTGCCCGAGCCGTAATAGACCAGGTTCAGCTGCGGATCGTAGGAGATCCAGCCCCAGGTGGCGCCACCGCCGTTCTTGTACTGATCGCCCTTCCAGGTCTTCAGCGACGAGTTCTCACCAACCGGCTTGCCCATGACAGTGGTTTTCTGCGGGTCAAGCTTGATCTCGGCATCGGTGCCGGAGGAATAACCCATCCAGGCTTTGCTGCCGTCTTTGATGTTGTAGGCGGTCATGCGGCCGCGGATACCAAACTCGCCACCGCTGATGCCGATGAGGACCTTGTCCTTCACCACCAGAGGTGCGGAGGTGCCGGTCTCGCCTGCGCCGGGATTGCCGTCTTTAACCGACCAAACCACCTTGCCGGTTTTGGCATCGAGCGCCGTCAGGGTCGTATCTGCCTGATGCAGGAAGATCATGCCTTCGCCATAGGCAACGCCACGGTTAACCGTGTCGCAGCACATGACCGGGATCACGTTCGGATCCTGTTTCGGCTCGTATTTCCAAAGGATCTTACCGCTATCGTTCAGATCCAGCGCGAACACCGTGTTCGGATAAGGCGTGGAGAGATACATCACGTTGCCGATGACCAGCGGGCCGCCCTCATGGCCCCGCAGCACACCGGTGGAGAAGGTCCACACCGGGTGCAGGCTCTTCGCAGTGGTGGTGTTGATCTGCTTCAACTCGGAATAACGTTGGCTGGCATAGTTGCCGCTCGGGATGACCCATTGCGAGGGATCCTTGGACATCTTCTCCAGCTCTTCGTTGGCGAAGCTCGGCGCAGCGCCCAGAATCATTGCACCAGCGGCCATACAAGTTGTGAATTTTAGAAACTTTTTCATCGAATTCGTCATGAAGTCCCTCCATTGCCCGACATTCGCCGGGTCGTTCCGCCAAAACATGTACACCCTCAAGTGATTTAGCGTGAGGCCTGAAAGGTCAAGCCTGTATTGCGCCATTCGCCCGGGAAAAATGCCATTTTCTCCCGCCACTTCCGACTTTTAAAAACAGAAGCTGGCATATGTTGCACTGCACCTAAAACAGCGGCTAAATCACCGCTCTCGAACTTGTAACGGATATTGCTTTTACATGCCGACCGTCTAACGGAAGGTCACCTGAGCGTGCGTGACAAGTGCGACTTTGGTCCGGGATCATTGTCTGATCGCATTTGCTGCGGCGCAGCAAAAAGCTAGATCAATTCAAGCATGTTCTTGGGGCGGTATATTCACCTCGCAGCGCCAGCTTTTCAGCATGTATTTCGGGTGCTCGGCGAGATATTCCTGCGCCCGCATCTGCCCGCCCATGGTGCAGGCGGCCGGCGTTTCAAAGTCCTCGGCGGGCAGCCTCTTCTCGAGGCAGGTTTTGGTATCGGCGGAAAGGCAGTATACAAGAATCAACACGATCATGGCGTTTTCCCACAGAGATGTTCTTTGCGCGGTCTGTGCCTCTGCGTTATGCACCCGGTGCGCCCGCTTGCAAGGCGTGACTTCTGGAATGTGAAAGGTAATGCGTGGCGTCTTCGCAGACCATTAAGGCTCTCGCTCTTCTTCTCACGGTTGCCGCCGGAGCGGCGCATGCGCAGGACAGCAAGGAGCCGCGTTTCTCGTATCCTACCGCAGCGCGCGCGGATTACGTTATCGGCTGCATGGCGGCAAACGGGTTCCAGCATCAGCTTCTCGATAAATGCGCTTGCGGGATCGACGTGATTGCCGATCGGGTGAGCTACGACGATTACGAGACGGCCGAGACCGTGCTGAGCATGCAGCAAGCCGGCGTGGGTCCCCGTGGCGGCCTGTTCCGCGACACGCCCGTAGCGCATGAGTCACTTGAGCGTCTGCGCCGCGCCCAGGCCGAAGCGAATTTACGCTGCGGCGACTAAAATGTGCCGGCAGGAGGGAGACACTCTCCAGCAGGCACCGCACATAAAAAAGCCCCGCTGACCAGGCTGGTCACGAGGCACCGGCGATCGGAATGAAAGGCCGCCGCCGAAACGGCGGCCCACCAACCAACTTACTTACGCGCTTCCGCGCAAGCGTAGGAGTTGATTTCGGCGCCGAGAGCGATCTCGACGATCATTGGGGTCTTCCAGCTCATTGAGAACTCCTGTTTTTGTAATACAACGCACTCGGTCTGCTTTTAAGAGCAAAGTCGGTGCGGCTTCAACCCTAGAAGGGCTGGGCCACCTCGGCCTATACGACAAAAGCATCAAGTCCCGAGCGATTGTATCTAGTATCTGGCGGCGGTGCTGACAAGCGCAAGCCTGATCTGGATCAAAGAATAGACAATAGTATTTATTGTGCGCTGCAATATACTTGTTGCGCCGCACTGCGGTCCGTTTGCAGACTTTCGGGCCATGGACGGCTATATTGCCAGCACCGATACTCCATGCGTTAAACGCGTGCATGCGCCGCCAGCGCGAGCGCAGGAAGGAGTTTCGATGCGACAGGTTATTCTAGGCGGCCTCCTGGTCATGGGGTCGGTTTTTCTGGGTATGGCTTCCGCCCAGGCCGCCGGCGACGCGGCCGCAGGCAAAGTGCTCTTTACGCAGAAATGCGGCCTCTGCCACTCCGCCGCGCCGGGACAGAACAAGATCGGCCCGGCTTTGTATGGCGTCGTGGGGCGCAAGGCCGGCACGGCGCCTGACTACACCTATTCCGACGCCATGAAGAACGCCAACCGCACCTGGGACGCTGCGACACTGGATGACTACCTTACCAACCCGCGGCAAAAGATCCCTGGCGTGAAGATGATCTTCGCCGGTCTACCGGAAGAAACCGATCGCCAGAACGTGATCGCCTATCTCTCCACCCTTAAATAGGTGGAGCGGGTCGCGTCGGGGCAAAAGGTGGCTTAGCGTGGGCGACATGCCGATCTTCCACCGACGCGCGCTTGCTGCATCCGTGCTGTGGCTCGCAGCCGCGGGCACCGCGCCCGCGGCCCAAGTCGACCTGGTCTATCTGGGCCTCACCTCGAACCAGCATGTCGCCGCCACGCAGATCGATCCGCCCCCCACGGATTTGGGCCTGCGTGGCGCGCAGCTCGCCATCGCCGACACCAATACCACCGGCCAGTTCACCAACCAGACTTTCGCCCTCCAGGTGACGACGGCTCCCGACGCGGATGCGCTGGCAAAGGATTTCAGCCAGGCTCTCGCCGCCGGCCGCAAATTGTTCGTGGCGAACCTGCCTGCCGATGTGCTGTTGAAACTGGCCAATGATCCCGCGGCGAAAAACGCCCTGATCCTCGACGCCACCAGTGAAGATGACAGGCTGCGCGCAGAAGATTGTCGCGCCAACATGCTGCATATCCAGCCCAGCCGCGCCATGCTCGCCGATGCCCTGATGGAATATCTCGTCACCAAGAACTGGAAACACATCATGCTGCTCGTCGGGCGCGACCCGGCCGATGCACTCTACGCCGATGCCGTGCGCCATGCCGCGGATAAATTCCAGATCGTGATCAACGCCGATCGGCCGTGGGCCTTTAACGCCGCCGCGCAGCAAGCCGATACTGGACACTACCAGGTCAACGACGAAGTGGTGAAAGCCACGCAAGGTGCCAGCTACGATGTGCTTGTCGTCGCCGACGAAGCCGATCATTTCGGCGACGATCTCGCCTACCGCACCGATACACCTCGCCCGATCGCCGGAACCCAAGGCCTGACACCGGCATCCTGGTCGCGCGCCATGGACGAATATGCAAGCACGCAGCTGCAAACACGGTTTTTCCACACCGTGGGCCGCTGGATGAGCGCGCAGGATTACGGCGGCTGGCTCGCCGTGCGCGCCATCGGCGAAGCCGCGACACGCGCGCAAACCGCCGACCCTGCGGGTATCATCGCCTATCTGCATGGGCCGGACTTCACTGTTAGCGGCTACAAGGGGCCTGAACTCACTTTCCGCGCCTGGGACGGTCAGTTGCGGCAACCGGTGCTGCTGGCCGACGACCACTCGCTGGTCTCAATCTCACCACAGCCCGGCTTCCTGCATCAAACGAACGATCTGGATTCATTGGGCGTCGATCAACCGGAAACAGCATGTCATCTGCATTAAGCAAGCGGTTCTTTTTTGACAAAAAGAACCATAAAACTTTTGTTCCGTTCGCTGTGGCGGCGCTTCTGCTCGCCGCGAGCCCCGCTTATGCCTTTCATATTCTCGTTTCGAATGAGAAGGATAATACCATTACGGTTCTTGATGGCGACGCGCTGAAGATCATCAAGACGGTGACCGTCGGTGCTCGGCCGCGGGGAATCGTGCTGTCTGCCGATGGCAAGAGCCTCTATATCTGCACTTCGGACGCCGACCATATCGAGGTAATGGATATCGCCACGATGAAGGTCACACGCATCCTGCCGAGCAATGCCGATCCGGAATTCATGGCGCTCAGCCACGATGGAAAAACACTTTACATCGCCAACGAAGACAACAGCCAGGTCTCCGTGCTCGATGTCGCCGGCGGCAATATCGTCTCCGAAATCCCGGTGGGCGTCGAACCGGAAGGCATGGCCGTCAGCCCGGACGACAAGACCGTCATCTGCACGTCCGAAACCACCAGCATGGCACATTTCATCGACGTCGCCACACACAAGGTGACGGCAAGCGTTCTCGTGGGCACGCGGCCGCGATTCACGGCCTTCACCAAGGACGGCTCGCAAGTATGGGTCTCCTCTGAAGTAGCGGGCACAGTTGCAGTTATCGACGCCGCCACGCACAAAGTGCTGCACACGATAAAATTCGATCTGCCGGAAGTGCCGAAAGCCGCCATCCAGGCTGTGGGCATAAATCTCACCACCGATGGCAAATATGCCTTTGTCGATCTCGGCCCCGCCAACCGCGTCGCCGTCATCGATCCCAAAACCTACGACGTGAAAAAATACCTGCTCGTCGGCCAGCGTGTCTGGCACAACGATTTCTCGCCCGACCAGAAATTTCTCTACACCGCCAATGGGATCAGCAACGACATGTCGGTCATCGACATCAACGCGATGGAAGTCACCCAATCCGTCCCCGTCGGCCAGTCGCCCTGGGGAGTGGTCGTTGCCCCCTGACATACTGCCCGCTTTGGCAGTGACAAACTTGTCGTACGCCTTCGGTCCAAGGCAGGTGCTGCACGATGTGGATATCACCGTGCAGCCCGGCGACTTTGCAATCCTGCTCGGCCTGAACGGCGCCGGCAAAACCACGCTCTTCGCCCTCATCACCCGACTTTACAGCGCGCGGGCGGGGAAAATCACAGTCTTCGGCAACGACATCGAGAAACACCCGCTTGCTGCCCTCGGCCGCCTCGGCGTGGTGTTCCAGCAATCTACGCTGGATCTCGATCTCACCGTCGAACAGAACCTCTATTACCACGCCTCCCTGCACGGCATGAAGCGCAGCAACGCCCGCATCCGCATCACCGAAGAACTCGGCCGCATCAACCTGCTGGATCGCGCAAAAGACCGCGTGCGCGCTCTCTCCGGCGGTCAGAAACGCCGCGTCGAACTCGCCCGCGCTTTGATCCATAATCCTTCATTGCTGCTGCTGGACGAACCTACCGTCGGCCTCGACATCGAAAGCCGTCAGTTCCTGCTGCAGCACGTAAAACACCTCTGCAACACCCGGAACCTCGGTGTGCTCTGGGCCACCCACCTGATCGATGAAGCCGATGCTGACTCGAAAATCATCGTGCTGCATCAAGGAAAAGTTCTGGCGCAGGGGCAGAACATCACGCAAAACGATGAAACGTTAAAACAAACATTCGATCGGCTGACTCGGAAGAAGGCGGCGTGATTACGAAAGAAAGATTGGGGGAGCAGTGCCTGCCCCCCCAAACCCCCCGTCATTATCTACGGTGCCTCAACGGCATCATCCGACGGGAAGCATTGAGGTGGCTGGGACAGAGAGGGCGCTTCGTTTCGGCACTTGTCAGGCCGCTCATCTGGCTGATCGTTTTCGCTGCCGGTTTTCACTTCGTGCTCGGCGTCTCCATCAGCCCACCCTACAAAACCTATATCCCGTACGAGGTTTATATCGCCCCAGGCCTGGTCGGCATGATCCAGTTGTTCAACGGCATGCAAAGCTCCCTCTCCATGGTCTATGACCGCGAAATGGGCTCCATGCGCACGCTCATGGTCAGCCCGTTTCCGCGGTGGTTCCTGCTCACCTCGAAACTTCTCGCGGGCGTCTGCGTCTCCGTCGTCCAGGCCTACATCTTTTTCGCCATCGCCTGGTTCTGGAACATCCATGCGCCCCTCACCGGCTACATCGCCGTGCTTCCCGCACTCATCCTCTCCGGCCTGATGCTGGGCGCCCTCGGCCTCGTTCTCTCCTCCTTTATCAAGCAGCTCGAGAACTTTGCCGGCGTGATGAACTTCGTCATCTTCCCGATGTTCTTCACCTCGGGCGCGCTCTACCCGCTCTGGCGCATGCAGCAAGCCAGCCTGCCGCTCTATTACATCAGCCAAGCCAACCCCTTCACCCATGCCGTGGAAATGATCCGCTTCGCCCTCTACGACAGCTTCGATCCCATTTCGGCGCTCGTCGTCTGCGCCTACCTCGCCCTCTTCATGGGCCTTGCCATCATCGGCTACGACCCCGGCCGCGGCCTCCTGGCCCGCCGCGGCGGCGGAGAGTGAACACTATGAAATACTTCCTTCTGGCAGCTCTCCCGCTCGCCCTTGCATTCCCCGCAGCCGCTCAGATGCCGGTTCAGAACCCCGATTGGCCTTGCGCGCAGCGCCTTGTCGAGACGCTCGAACCCGGCTCCTACTGGAACGGGCCGCCGGTGCCTCCGCACGTCAACTGGCGCGACGACGACAAGATATTCCCGCTCGCCACCGACATCGTCGACCGCGACGCGCCCGAGACCGACGCGCTGGCCAAGCTCCGCGCCTATGCCGACAGCATCCCGCAGGACAAGCGCGCCACCGACATCCCGTTCCTGTTCGGCGCCCTGGTCGATCAGACCAACGACCAGCGCTCCATTCTCGTCAAGCGCATCGAACAGCTCGGCCACCGCCAACGTGAAATGGGCGACGTGATCTCCAAGATCAGTAACGCCGTGGATGCCTCGGCTGCCACCGACCCCGGCCACGATGACCTCGTCGGCAAACGCGACCTGGACATACGTGTCTTCAAGGAACTGCAATTCACCATGCGCTACGCCTGCGAAGCGCCGGCAAACATGGAGCGGCGGCTCGGCGCCTTCGCCAAGGTGCTGGAAGAAAAGCTGCCGCCGCAAAAATAACCGGACACGTAAGGTCCGCAGTGCTCCTTCGACGATCGTTGTTCACGCCTCGGCCAGTTTCTCCCGGCTCGCCCGCACTTTGACCACCCGTCGCCCGTCCATCTCCAGCACCTCGAACAGCCAGCCGCCGAACACGAGACGGTCGCCCGCCTGCGGCACGCGCTGCAGCAGCGCCAGAACCAGGCCTGCCAGCGTGTGGTAGCTGCCCTCGGCCGGCAGATCGGGCAGCAGCAGGCGGGCCTTCAGCTCATCCACAGGGGTCATGCCGTCCATCATCATCTCGCCGCCCACCTGGTCGGCGGCCTGGCTCGGGGTGCCGTAGCCGGGCTCCTGGATGTCGCCGATGATCGCCTCCAGCACGTCGCCGGCTGTTACCACACCCTCGAAACTGCCGTATTCGTCCATCACCAAAGCGAGCCCCAGCGCGTCGCTTTTCAGCCGCTCCAGCGCATCCAGCGCACTTATCGTGTCCGGCACGATCATCGGCTGCCGCAGGGCGGCGCTGATGGAGAGATCCTTGCCGTCCAAAATCCGGTCCAGCATGTCCTTCGCCTGGACCACGCCGACCACGTTATCGATGGAGCCGTCGCACACCACGAACCGGCTATGCGGCGCCGCCTTCAGTGTCGCCGCGATGTCGCGCCGTGGATCGGTGCGGTCGATCCACACCAACTCGTTGCGTGGCGTCATGATAGCGCGCACCGGCTTGTCGGCCAGGCGCAGCACGCGCTCGATCATGTCGCGCTCCCCGGTCTCCAGCACGCCGGCCTGCGTGCCCTCCGCGAGCAGCGCTTTCAGCTCCTCTTCCGTCACCGCCTGTCGCGCTGCCTCGCGATGGCCGATCGCCCGCAGCACCGCATCCGACGCCCAGCCCAGCAGCCACACCAGCGGGCCGCAAACACGCGCCAGCCAGAACACCGCCGGCGCCAGTCGCGTCGCGATCAGCTCCGGTGAGCGCAACGCCAGCCGCTTGGGCACCAGTTCGCCCAGCACCAACGTGACGAAGGTGATCCCGATGACCACCAGCGCCAGCGACAACCCTTCCGACGCCTCGCCTATATACGGGATCCTTGCCACGGCCGGCTGGATCGCCGTGGCAATCCGCGCACCCCCGAAGGTGCCCGACAGGATACCTACCAGCGTCACCCCAACCTGCACGGTGGGCAGGAAACGCTGCGGATCGTCCGCAAGCTCGCGCGCCATCCTGGCCCCGCGCACATGCTTGCTTTCCAGCACCGCCAGCCGTGCCCGACGTGCCGAGACCAGCGCCATCTCGCCCATGGCGAACAGGCCGTTCACCAAGGCGAGCAGCACGATCACCAGAACCAGAAGCGCTGTCGTCATGACAAGGGAAGCTTCAAGACCAGCGCACTTCCGGCGGCAGGCTCATCAATATGGCTTCCACATTGCCGCCGGTCTTGAGCCCGAAGGTCGTGCCGCGGTCATGCAGCAGGTTGAACTCAACATAGCGCCCGCGCCTGAGCAGCTGATGCTCGCGGTCCGCCTCGGTCCAGGGCTGCTTCACCCGTCGCCGCACGATGGCGGGGTAGGAGGCCAGGAACGCCTCGCCGACATCTCGCGTGAAGGCGAAATCGGCCTCCGCGTCGCCGGTGAAATGGTGGTCGTAGAAAATCCCGCCCACGCCGCGCGGCTCGCCACGATGTGGCAGGTAGAAGTAGCGATCGCACCATTCCTTGAATTTTTGGTAATAGCCCGGATCGTGCTTGTCGCAGGCCGCCTTGAACGCGGCATGGAAAACCGCGCCGTCTTCTGCCGTCTCGGCGCTGTCCATGAACATCGGCGTAAGGTCGCCGCCACCGCCGAACCAGCCTTTCGTCGTCACCAGCATGCGCGTGTTCATATGAACCGCCGGCACCAGCGGGCTCTGCAGATGCGCTACCAGACTGATCCCGGTGGCAAAAAACCGCGGGTCCACATCGGCACCCGGGATGTTGCCGCGGAACTCGGGTGAGAACGCGCCTTCGACGGTGGAGACGTTCACTCCCACCTTCTCGAAGACCCGGCCCTTCATCACGCTGATCACCCCGCCACCGCCATGCGACCCGTCCTCGGTCGGTCGCTCCCAGCTCTTGCGCTCGAACCGCCCGGCTGGGCGGTCCGAGAGGGGGCCATCGGTTTGCTCGTTCTCGATCGCCTCGAACGCCGCACAGATGCGGTCGCGCAGGCTTTCGAACCAGGCCCGTGCGGCACCTTTCAGGGCCGCATGGGGTGGGGCGGAATCGGGCGTCGCAATGCTATCCATCCCGCCACCCTAGCCGCTCCCGCCGGGGTTTCCGAGAGCCACGCTTGTCAAAAAAATTGCGGCATTGCGGCGAATTTTAGGCGGTTGGCGACACACAGGCGTGTAGGCCTGATTGCAGCCAGGCAATTGCCCCCTTATGAGAGGGCACCGACGTGCCACTGGCGACCCGCTTGGGCACGCGCATGCGCCACCCAGGCGCATGCCCATACGATGGCTTTGAGGACCTGACGCCAATGGCCGGCTTGCACAAGAGCACCTTAGAGAATCCCGTCCTGAACTGGATCGACACGCGCCTGCCGATCCTTACTCTGATGACGAAGGAATATGGCAGCTTCCCCACGCCGAAAAATTTCAACTACTTCTGGAATTTCGGCGCGCTCGCCACGATCAACCTCCTGGTGATGATCGCGACCGGCATCTTCCTGGCGATGAACTATAATCCCAGCACCACCGGCGCCTTTGAAAGCGTCGAGCGCATCATGCGCGACGTGAACTATGGCTGGCTGCTGCGCTACATCCACATGAATGGCGCGTCGATGTTCTTCATGATCATCTACGTGCATATTTTCCGTGGCATGTACTACGGCAGCTACAAGAACCCGCGCGAGCTGCTGTGGATCACCGGCGTCACGCTGTTCCTGCTGCTGATGGCGACCGCCTTCATGGGTTATGTGCTGCCCTGGGGCCAGATGTCCTATTGGGGCGCCACGGTGATCACCAACCTGTTCTCCGCCATCCCTGTGGTGGGCAACTGGATCGTCACCCTGCTCTGGGGCGGCTTCTCGGTCGACAACCCCACGCTGAATCGCTTCTTCAGCCTGCATTATCTGTTGCCCTTCGTGATCACCGGCGTGGTGTTCCTGCACGTGGTCGCCCTGCACATCACCGGCTCGAACAACCCGCTCGGGATCGATGTAAAAACCGAAGCCGACACGCTGCCCTTCCATCCGTACTACACGGCCAAGGATAGCGTCGGCATGGCGTTCTATTTCCTCGTGTTCGCCGTGCTGGTGTTCTACGCGCCGAACTTCTTCGGCGAGCCGGACAACTATGTGGTGGCCAACCCGCTGCAGACGCCGAACGCCATCGTGCCGGAATGGTATTTCCTGCCCTTCTACGCGATCCTTCGCTCGATCCCGAACAAGCTCGCGGGCGTGCTGTGCATGTTCGGCTCCATCGGCGTGTGGTTCGTGCTGCCCTGGCTCGACACCTCGCCGGTGCGCAGCGCGCGCTTCCGGCCGATGTACCGCATCTCGCTGCTCACCACCGTCGTCGCCTTCTTCGTGCTGATGTATTGCGGCTCGCAGCATCCGCAGGGCCTCGTGGTGATCCTAGGCCGTGTCGCCACCGCCTGGTATTTCCTGCACTTCCTGGTGCTGGTACCAGCCTTCGGCTTCATCGAGACGCCGCTGCCATTGCCTGAGAGCATCAGCAAGCCAGTGCTTCCCAGAAACCTGCCCCCGGGCGGCGGCGGTCCGCTGCCTTCGGGTGCCGCTACAGCCAAGCCGATGGAGAAACCTTGATGCGTACCCGGATTGCCATCGCGGCTGCCGGCCTGCTCCTCGCGGGCGTGTTCTCGGCGGCCCAGGCGCAGGAAGAAAAGCTTACCTTTCCGGAGGTCCCGTGGCAGTTCAAAGGTCCACTGGGAACGTTCGATCGCGCCTCCGCCCAACGCGGCTTCCAGGTGTGGAACGAAGTCTGCGCCGCCTGCCACTCGATGAAGCTGATGTCGTATCGCGACCTAGCCGGCATCGGGCTCAACACGGCACAGATAAAAGCCATCGCCGCCAGCAAGACAGTGCCTGGCGAACCGAACGACCAGGGCGATCCCACCACCCGTCCGGGCCTTGCTTCGGATCATTTCGCGGCACCTTATGCGAACGACAAGGCCGCACGCGCTGCCAATAACGGTGCGTTGCCGCCGGATCATTCCCTGATCGAGTCCGCCCGCTACCCGGGCGCCGAGGGTGCCGACTACGTGGCCGCCCTCATGACCGGCTACAGCGATCCGCCGGCCGGCGTGAAAGTGGCCGAGGGTTCCTACTACAACAAATACTTCCCTGGCCACGCCATCCACATGCCGCCGCCGCTCAACGACGGCTCGGTGACCTACGCCGACGGCACCAAAGCCAGCGTTGACCAGGAAGCCAAGGACGTCGCCCAGTTCCTGTATTATGCGTCCAACGAGCACATGGAGCAGCGCAAGCACATGGGCATCCGCATGGTAGGTTTCTTCGCCATCCTCTGCGGCGTCACCTATGGCGTGAAACGTCGCGTCTGGTCATCGGTACATTAGGAATAAAAAGTCTTTTGTTTGTTTTCTTCAGAAAAGATAGCGCTTTCTTTTCTGAAGAAAAGAAACACAAGACTTTTGTTTCCCTAAACTGGCACCAGCGCTTTTGGCAACTTTGCAAAGTGGCCGATGGCGTTGATGAGGCTACCGTAGGATACCGGCTTCGGAAGATGGGCGTCCATACCGGCCTCCATGCATTCGGCGACTTGCTCGGCAAAGGCATTGGCGGTTACACCAAGGATAGGTACCTGGTTCCAGGGTGAGCCAAGCGCGCGGATACGGCGTGTGGCCTCCAGACCATCCATCACCGGCATGCGCACATCCATCAGGATCAGATCGAAATTCTGCTCGCTGGCCAGGCGCACGGCAGGCACGCCGCTCTCGGCGAACAGTGCCTCGTGCTTGGCGGCATGCAGAAAAGCACCGATCACCTCGCGGTTCATCGCGATATCGTCCACGACCAATATGCGCTGGCCGCGCCCCGCCGGCATGGTCGCTGGCGCGGCGCTGGCCTGTGCTGTCTCGGGCGGCGCGCCAGGGGGTAATTCCAGCCAGAAGATGCTGCCGCCACTGGGGTTGGCCTCATGGCCGATCGTGCCGCTCATCAGCTCCGCAATGCGCGCCGCGATGGAAAGGCCGAGGCCGGTGCCCTCGATCGAGCTCGAATCGTCCAGCCGTTCGAAACTTTGGAACAGCCGCTCGCGGCTTTCGGGATCGATGCCGCGCCCCGTATCGGCCACCTCCAGCCGAAGGCCGCCAGGCGTAGCGCCCGGTTTGACGCGCAGTTCCACGCGGCCGGAATCAGTATATTTCACCGCATTGCCGAGCAGGTTGAGTAGGATCTGCCGCACCCGCGACGGGTCGGCGAAGAGATGCGTCGGCGCGGTGTCTGCCCGCAGCACATGCAAATCCAGCTCCCGTTCCATCGCGATCGGTGTCATTACCGCGGCGCACCCGTCGATTAGCGGCCCGAC
Organism: Acetobacteraceae bacterium; assembly: GCA_965198855.1. GTDB lineage: Bacteria > Pseudomonadota > Alphaproteobacteria > Acetobacterales > Acetobacteraceae > BOG-908. Next base: position 89,901 of record CBDAPZ010000001.1, read on the forward strand.
CGCGAATGTCTCCGGCCGCACCTGCAGCTTGCCGGCTTCGATGCTGGCGAAATCCAGCACCTGCTCGATCAAGCCCAGTAGATGGGTGCCCGCCTGCTTCAGCGCGTCGACCCGGTGTGTCTGTGGCTGGCTCAGCGTGCCCTCCAAGGTCAGCAATTCGGCCGAACCCAGCATGCAGTGCAGTGGCGTGCGCAACTCGTGGCTGACCATGGCGACGAACCGGCTCTTCGCCCGACTCCCCTGCTCGGCCAAATCCTTGGCCAGGCGCAACGCCTGCTCGGCAAGTTTGCGCGTCGCCACTTCGGCTTCCAGCTTTTCATGGCTGTTTTTCAGCGCCGTTAGCGAATGGCTGAGCCGCAGATGCAGCGCACGCTGTGCCACCGCAGCGGTGACCGCCTGCAGCAGCTTGGTCTCGCTCACCTGGTCCTTCACCAGGTAGTCGCGCACGCCGCGCTTCATCGCCTCGACCGCGATCATCTCGTTGCCGTGCCCGGTCACCAGCACCACGGCACAGGGTAACTCGCCGTCCTGCGCGGCTTCGGCGAGGAATTCGAGCCCGGTCATATCCGGAAGGCTGTAATCGAGCAGCACGCAATCGGGCATGTCGGCCCGCAGCAAAGCCAGCCCTGCGGCACCCTCCGACGCCAGCAGCAGCTCGCAATCGAACAGATCCTGCTTGTGCAGCAGCTTGATGTAGCGGCGGCGATCGACCTCGTCGTCCTCAATGATCAGCAAGCGATGGCGTAGCGCCTTAGTCGTCATTCAAATGCGGCTCCCCGCCTATTCTCATTATGAGAGGCAGTGCTTAAGAAATCTTTCCAAGCGATCGACGCTTTTCCGACGCTTCCACCACGTTTTCGAAACGACTTGTTCACGTCCGCCTGCGAAAAAGCGGCAGTGCCAAAAGCATATGTCCGAGGGATGAATGGATCAGGAAGATCGTGTACGGCGTGTTGTCGAGGCCTCGCCGACGGCTTTGATCCTGGTCGATCAATCCGGACGCATAGAGCTCGTCAATGAGCGTGCGGAGCGTCTTTTCGGCTATGGGCGTGACGAAATGCTCAACCGTCAGCTGGAGACACTACTGCCGCAGCATCTGCGCGATGGGCATATTATTTTACGCAACGATTTCCATGCCGAGAGTTCCATGCGACAGATGGGCGTCGGCCGCGACCTGTTCGGGCGACGCCAGGATGGCTCGGAGTTCCCGCTGGAAATCGGGCTCAACCCGCTTACGCTCGATGACATGCCGATGGTGCTGGCCGGCGTGGTCGATATCACGGCACGTCGCGCGGCCGAGCAGGAAAGCGCGCTGCGGCAGCGGGAGCTTGAGCGCTCGAACGCCGATCTCGAAGAGTTCGCCTATGTCGCCTCGCACGATCTAAAGGCGCCGTTGCGCGCATTGGGCCACCTTGCCGACTGGATCACCGAGGATGTGCAGGCCACCGCGCGTGCCGAAACGCTGGAAAATCTCAGGTTGCTCAAGACCAGGGTATCACGGCTGCAAATGCTGCTCGACGGGTTGCTCACCTATGCGCGCGTAGGCCTCGGCAAGATGATGCCGCCGGAGGAATTGGATGCCGCCGAGATGGTCGCCGACATCGCCGCCCTACACGGCGCGTCACCGCATTTCAAAGTCGTTTTCGATGGTCCGTTGCAGACACTGCATACCCATCGCACGCCGTTTCGCGCGGTGCTCGAAAACCTGATCAGCAATGCATTGAAGCACCACGACCGGACCGAAGGCGAAATCAGGGTGGGCGCGCAGCGAGCGGGCGACTTGGTGCAATTCACCGTCGCCGATGACGGGCCTGGTATCGCGCCGCGTTACCACGGGCGCATTTTCCAGATCTTCCAAACACTGGCTCATCGTGACGCGCAAGCGGCAAGCGGGATCGGGCTTGCCATCGTAAAAAAGCAGGTCGGCGCGCATGGCGGCACCGTGCATGTCGTAGGCGATCCGCCGATACGCGGCACAAAATTTGTGTTCACGTGGCGGGAGGATCGAAAGCAAGAATAAGTCTTCCGCGGATGAAGCAGATAAGACGCAAATATCTCTATCTTAGCAAATATCTCTATCTTATCTGTGTCGTCTGCGGAGAAGCTTTCCTACGGCGCCGGATGCGCCTTTTCGTAATCGCCTACGGCCTTCAGCGTATTGCCGACATGGCCTTCCGGATTCATTGCGTTATAAGCATAGATCACATGCCCGTCTGGCGCGATCACGTAGCTGGTGCGGCTCGCATACCCCAACGCGCCAATCAGAACCGCATCGTAATGATGGCTGATCTCGCCGCTCTTGTCCGACGCCACCGGGAATTTGTTGCGGCATTCGGAGACGGAGAATTTGTCCAGCTTGGCGATCCCGTCCATCGAGACGCCAATGACGGTGGCATGCAGCGCCTCGAATTGCGGCACCGCATCGGCGAATTCATGCGCCTCGATGGTGCAGCCCTTGGTGAAGGCGGCAGGATAGAAATACAGCACCACCGGGCCCTTCTTCAGCGCGTCGGCCAGGTGAAACGAGAATTCCTTGCCGCCCAAAGTCGCCGGCGTGGAAAAATCGGGCGCGGCCGCGCCCGTGGGCAGCGAAGCCAAAGCGGACCCTGCGCTGCAGAGACCGGCAAGCAGGCAGGCAGTCATAACGCGCATGGCAAGAAGCTCCGTGGTCCGTGATCGGTAAACGACAGATGGCGCCCCGCGGATGCGTTTATAGCCCGCCCGCGCCGCAATTACACTCTGACGCGCGCCCACACCGCTTCGGCAATCGCCGCGAAGGCAAGGGCGCCGGCGCTCTGCGGGGCGGACATCATGATCGGCCGCCCGGCATCGCCCGCCTCCCGTACATCGAGCAGCAGCGGCACTTCGCCCAGGAATGGCACGCCGAGTTTTTCGGCCTCGGCGCGGGCACCGCCATGGCCGAAGATATGCGCCTCGTGGCCGCAATTGGGGCAGGCGAAGAAGCTCATATTCTCCACCAGGCCCAGGATTTTCACGCCCACTTTCTCGAACATCGCGACGCCGCGCCGAGCGTCGATCAGGGCGATGTCCTGGGGGGTAGAGACGATCACCGCGCCATCCACCTTGACCCGCTGACTCAGAGTCAGCTGCGCGTCGCCGGTGCCGGGCGGCAGATCCACCACCATCACATCGAGCGGGCCCCAGTTCGTCTGGCCCATGATCTGCTGCAGCGCGCCCATCACCATCGGGCCGCGCCAGATCATCGCCTGGTCCTCAGGCACCAAAAAACCGATCGACATGGTGCGCAGGCCGAACACGTCGACCGGCTGCATCATGCCATTCTCGACCTCAGGCTTGCCGGTCACCCCCAGCATGCGGCCCAGGCTGGGCCCGTGGATATCGGCGTCGATCAGCCCCACTCGCAACCCGAGCTGCGACAGGCCCACCGCCAGGTTCACCGAGAGCGTGGACTTGCCGACGCCGCCCTTGCCCGAAGCCACGGCGATCACGTGTTTGACCGTTTGAAGAAATTTCTCGCCGTTCGGGTCTTCGCCATGCCGGCCCGGCGGCGGCTTCGTCGGCGCAGGCTCGGTGCGATGCGACGTCAGCACCACAGACGCCTTCTTCACGCCCGGCTGCCGCTCCAGGAGGGCTGCCGCCTCTGCCGCCACCGCCTCCATCTGCCGCACCAGCGCACGCTCGGCTCGCAGGGCCATATGCACCACGCCATCGATCACGCGGATCCCGTCCACCAGCTTGGCCTCGAAAATATCCTCTGTCTTGCCCGGTGCCTTTATGCCGCGCAGGACCTGGATCAGCCGTGCCTCCAACGCCGTGTCGTCCGCCATCCTTGTCGTCCCCCTGCGGCCCATCACTTTCCAAAGTAAGGGTGCCGGTCCATGATCATCGCATCGCCGCCATATGGCGCGTTGATGGGCGCCGTCCAATGTGCCCTGCCAACGGCGAATCCTGGAGCAGTCTTTAGAACATGCCATCCGATCAGAACCCCTGGAACATAGGCGGCAATACGCCGCGCCGTCCCTCCGGCAATGGCGGGGGCCCGAATGGACCCCTGCCACCCGACCTAGAAAGGGTGCTCGAAGAGATACGCGCCGGCCTGCGCCGTCTTGGCCTGCGCGGCGGCGGCGTTGCCCGGCTCGGGTTTGCCCTCGGCGCGATCGTGGTGGGGTTGATCTGGCTGTCCACCGGCATCTATCGCGTCGAGCCCGACGAGCAGGGCCTCGTGCTGCGATTCGGCGCCTATGTCGGCAGCACGCCACCCGGGCTGAACTACCACGCGCCATGGCCCATCAGCTCAGTGCTGCTGCTGCCGGTCACCCGCATCAACCGCGTCGAGATCGGTTTCCGCAGCACCGTCTCCGACGAGCCCGACATCTCGCCGCGCACCCCCGAAGGCCGCAGCGAACCCGCACGCGGCATGCCGGCACGCGATCTCGCCGAAGAGAGCCTGATGCTCACCGGCGACGAGAACATCGTCGACATCAATGCCAGCGTGTTCTGGCGCATCTCGGATGCCAGCGCCTTCGCCTTCAAGACGCGCAACCCCGGCTATACGGTGAAGTCAGCTGCCGAAAGCGTGCTGCGCCAGGTGATCGGCCATACCGACATCCAGTCCGCACTCACCGGCGGCCGCGCCGCCATTGAGCAGGCTGTCACCACCGGCACCCAGGCCATCCTCGACCAATACGGCAACGGCGTTGAAATCACCCAGGTGCAGCTCCAAAAGGTCGACCCGCCGGCCGACGTCATCGAGGCGTTCCGTGACGTGCAGCGCGCCAACACCGATGCCGACACCGCCCGCAACGAGGCGCAGAGCTACGCCAACGACATCGTGCCGCGCGCCCGCGGCGATGCGGCCGCCATCATGGCCGAAGCCAACGGTTCGAAGCAGGCGGCGGTCTCTGCCGCGACCGGCGAGTCGCAGCGCTTCCTCAGCGTCTATGCCGCCTACACCCAGGCCAAGGACGTGACGCTGAAACGCCTCTACATAGAAACGATGGAGGATGTGCTGAAGAACACGCCGTCCGTGGTCGTGGACGACAAATTGCGTGGCCTGCTGCCGACCTTGCAGCTCGATCGCGGCGCTGACGCGGGAGAGCCGAAATGACGCGCGCCATCACGGCTGCGGTGATCCTGCTGGTCATCGCGGTCTTCATCACCGATCTGAGCTTCTTCACCGTTTCGCAAACCGAGATCGTGCTGATCACCCAATTTGGACAGCCGATCCGCGTGATCCAGGATCCGGGCCTGCACGCCAAGATCCCGTTCGTGCAGACGGCCATACCGTTCGATCGCCGTCTGCTCGATTACGAAGCGCCGCAGGAAGAGGTGATCCTGGGCGACCAGCGCCGCCTGATCGTCGATAGTTTTACGCGCTACCTCATCACCAACCCGCTGCAATATTACCAGACCGTCGGCCCGACTGAAGACGGCATTGAGGCGCGGCTGAACTCGGTGGTCACCTCGAGCCTGCGCCGTGTGCTCGGCAGCGAGACCTTGCTGAACGTGCTCTCGGCCGAGCGTGCGCGGATCATGGGCTCGATCCGCAGCCAGGTGAACGACGAGATGAAGGGCTTCGGCGTGCAGATCGTCGACGTGCGCATACGCCGCGCCGACCTGCCGGAGGAGAACACCGAGGCGATCCTGCAGCGGATGCAGAGCGAGCGTAAACGCGTCGCTGCGCAGGCGCGCGCGGAAGGTGCCGAGGCATCGGCGCGTATTCGGGCCGATGCGGATCGCCAGAAAACGGTGCTTCTCGCCCAGGCGAAATCGGACGCTGACAAGCTGCGCGGTCAAGGCGAAGCGCAGGCAATCGGCATCTACGCCGACGCGTTCCAGCGCGATCCGAGTTTCTTCAACACCTGGCGGACCCTGCAGGCCTACAAGGCGGCTTTTGCCACTGGTAAATCTCGCCTTGTGTTGTCACCGCAGGACGATTTCCTGAAGCTGATGCAGGGCGTGCCGAAGCCCTGATAGGAAGGAAAAGGTTCTTTTTCTGAAGAAAAAGAACCAAAAAGACTTTTACGTCTTGGATCGGCCCGCTTGTCGTTGCCCGCGTGAAATCCGGGACAACGAGCGGGTCGCCAAAAACTCGGATTTCACCCGCGCTGCCTTTCTAGGTGCGGTCGCGGAACATAATAAGTTGACTATTGCAACGAAATAACGAACAGCGCTGTTGAGGTCAGTAGGTAGGCGAGGCAGGCTTTGGCCTGGGACACGATCACGCCGTATCATGGCGGCTTCCGCGAGTTCTCGCAGGCGTTCGAAGCCTATGGGTTCGAGCAGATCCATGCCGGATCACTGCCCTTCCTGCCTGCGAAGCCTGGGCAGATGCTCAATGTCGGGGCTGGCAGCGGGCGTGATGCGGCCTGGTTCGCGCGGCGTGGCTGGGACGTGGTTGCCGTCGAGCCGGCCGAGGCAATGCGGGCGGAGGCAGCGCGGCTGCACGCCGAGCCCACCATACGATGGGTGGGCGATTCGCTACCCGCGCTTTCCCATGTCGTGCAGCTGGGCCTGTCCTTCGATCTTGTCTGGCTGAGCGGTGTGTGGATGCATGTGCATCCCGATGACCGGATGCGAGCAATGCGCAAGCTGGCCGTGTTGTTGCGGCCGGGCGGTCGGCTGGTGCTCACCTTGCGGCATGGCCCGGCGGCGGAAGACAGGCCGATGTGGCCGGTCGATGCACATGAGGTCGAGCGGCTCGGACTCGATTTCGGGCTCACCCTGCGCGTCGCGATGGAGCGCGGCGACGACCTGGCCGGGCGAAAGGGTGTCAGTTGGCAGACTGTCATTCTTGATCTTCCCGATGACGGATCGGGTGCGCTGCCGCTGCTGCGCGGAGTCATTCTGCGTCAGGAAAAATCGGCGACGTACAAGCTTGCTCTGCTGCGCGCCGTGGCACGGATCGCCGATGGCGCGGCGAATGTCGCGCGCGAGCGGGACGATGCCATCGAATTGCCGTTGGGGCTGATCGCACTCACCTGGGTGCGGATGTACAAGGCTCTTCTGGTGCAAGGATGGTCGCAGCGGCCCGGCGATACTGCCGTCTTCCCGGACGATCAAACCTACAGGCTCGCAGATATCGGAACGTCGTTGCTGCGCGCGGGCGCACAGTTCGCGGCGGATGCCGCTACGGACGTGCACAAGGCGCTCGTGAAAGCGGCACAGCTGATCGCGCACATGCCGGCCAAGCATCTGACTTATGCCGATGATCGGCCGGTATTTGAAACGATCTACCAAGCTCAGCGGCCGCGGCGAGGCGGCTTGCGGATCGACCGGGAGTACCTGTGGAGCTTCGGAACGACGCGCGTACCGCTTCCGGTGTGGAACGCATTGCGGCGCATGGCGGCCTGGATCGAACCTATGCTCGTCGCCGAATGGGCCAGGCTCATGCAGGGCTACGCGGCAAACCAGATGCGGCTGCGCGAAGGCGATGCGATGGCGGCGCTGCATTGGCAGGAGGACGAGCGCGATACAGGTTTCGTTCGCGACCTCGTTCGCCCTCGGCTGGATGCCGGCCGACATCTTGCGTGCGTCTGGACGGGGGCCGCGCTGCCGATGGGTGAGCTTTGTATCGACCACTGCCTGCCCTGGTCCGCATGGCAATGCAACGATTTATGGAACCTGATGCCCGCCAAGCGATCGGTAAATGCCAACAAGTCGAACCGGCTCGTGACCAGCATCGCGCTGAGCGAAGCAAAACCGCGCATTCTCGCCTGGTGGGAGCAGACCTATGTCGACGCCCCAGAGGCGGTGCGGTCGCGTTTTACGGAGGAAGCGATGCTGTCCTTGCCGCTACAGGTTCAGGGCGACCGTTTCGACCTAGACGACCTGTTCATGGCGCTGGATTTTCGTAGGTTGCGGCTGAAGCAGGACACGGAAGCGCCGGAATGGCCGAAGGCGAAATCCGCGGCTGGTGCGGTCAGCCGCGGGTTTTCGCCACGCCCGACCGCCGAGCAAGGCCGCGGGAAAGGCGACCAGACATAAAAGTCTTTTGGTTCTTTTCTTCAGAAAAGAACGCTTTCCCTTGGCGTATCGCAGTGCGGGTGCATCTCTTGCTCTGCGGGGCATGGCATGAGCACACTTGTCCGCTGATAAGGACATACGTGATGCGCCAATCTCTCCTGCCCGCCTTGGCTCTCGGCACTGCGCTGGTCATGCCGGCTGCTGTTTTCGCCCGCGGTGCGCCTGACAGTTTTGCCGATCTGGCGGAAAAATTGCTGCCGGCGGTGGTCAACATCAGCTCTACGCAAAACGTGAAGACGGCCGATAGCGACCGTGGGCCGGAGATGCCGGTGTTTCCGCCCGGCTCGCCGTTCGAGCAGTTTTTCAAGGATTTCATGAACCGCCACGGTCATCCGAATGGCGGCAATAACGGCGGCGGCAACGAGGATAACGGCGACCAGGGCGAGGATGGCGATCAGGGCGGCGGCGATGACCAGGGTGGTCAGCCCACCCCGCCAGGCAAGCCGCACCGTATGCAGTCGCTGGGCTCCGGCTTCATCGTCGATCCCTCGGGCATTATCGTGACAAACAATCATGTCATCGACGGCGCGGACGAGATCACCGTGACTTTGCAGGACAACACCACGCTGAAGGCGACATTGCTCGGTAAGGACGACCACGAGGATATAGCCGTGCTGCAGGTGCATGCCGACAAGCCGCTGCCGGCCGTGCATTTCGGCGACAGCGACGGTAGCCGTGTGGGCGATTGGGTGCTGGCGATCGGCAATCCGTTCGGCCTCGGCGGCACGGTGACGGCCGGCATCGTCTCGGCCCGTGGCCGCGACATTCAGCAGGGGCCGTACGACGATTTCATCCAGACCGACGCCGCGATCAACCGCGGCAATTCCGGTGGGCCACTGTTCAACATGGCCGGCGATGTGGTCGGCATCAACACGGCCATTTATTCGCCGTCCGGCGGATCGATCGGAATCGGTTTTTCGATCCCGTCGGATGACGCGCGGACGGTGGTGGACCAGCTGCGCCAGTTCGGCCGGCCGCGCCGCGGCTGGCTGGGCGTGCGCATCCAGCAGGTGACGCCGGACATTGCCGAGAGCCTCGGGCTGCATCAGTCCGATGGCGCGCTGGTGGCCGGCGTTACGCATGATGGCCCAGCCGACAAGGCGCATATCCAGAACGGCGATATCATCCTCACCTTCAACGGCCAGAAGCTGCTGGAAATGCGTACACTGCCGCGTGTTGTGTCCGAGACCGCCATCGATAGATCGGTGCCTGTTGAAGTCTGGCGTGGCGGCAAGAAGATGACCGTGCAGGTTGTGGTCACGGAGATGCCGGATGACACCAAGGCGGCGGAGACGGTTAAGCCGCACACCGTTACGATCAATCCCCAGGTGGATTTCTCGGCCTTCGGCATGAAGCTGGCTCCGCTGACGGATGCCACGCGCACGAAATACAAGATCGATGCACAGCAGAAAGGCATTGTGATCACCGATATCTCGCCGAATGGCACCGCCGCGGATCATGGGCTCAAGCCCGGTGACGTGGTGGTTGAGGTTCAGCAGGGTGCGGTCTCCAGCCCGGCCGATTTGACCAAAAAGCTCGAGCAGGCACGTCAGGAGGGCAAGAAGTCGGTCCTGCTTCTGGTCCAGGGCGGCGATGGGCTTCGCTGGGTGCCGCTGCCGGTCGTGCGACACGAATAGAGGCCGCAACCCGTCGCATCAGGCAGCGTTCTTCGGCCACATGGCAGGAGCGTTTTCATGAGCGGATTGATACGGGGTGTCACCATGGCGGCTCTGCTGCTGCCTGGTCTGGCCTTTGCGCAGGACGACAAGTCGCCCATTCCCGGCACGCCGAACCTGGCGGTGGCGAGCGTGAAGGTCGAGAGCGGCACACGGGTCAGCAAGATCATCGGCGCGGCCGTCTATAACGGCAACAGCCAGCAGATCGGCACGATCGACGATGTGTATCTAGGCGACGACCAGAAGGCGAGCTTGGCGGTGATCTCGGTCGGCGGCTTTCTGGGCGTGGGCGGCAAGCTGGTGGCTGAGCCCTATAGCGCGCTGAAGATGGGCGGTGACGGCAAAGTCATGTTGCCGGACGCGTCGAAGGACGCGCTTAACAAGATGCCGAGCTTTACCTACGGACCGTAAAATGTGTTTCGTTTGGGCAACCCACCCACTTTCGTGGCTGGGTGATGGATTGCCCAAGCGCAACCCATCCTACGAAGGCGTCGTTCGGGTCAATCTGTCGACTGCTTGGGGTAGAAGACCGGGGTCGCCGACGGCGAGCACCCGGCCATCGAATTTGTCAGCGTTCAACGGCCGCCCATGCCAGTCGGTCATGCGGCCGCCGGCGCCTTCGACGACCGGCAGTAATGCGGCCCAGTCCCATATCTTGAGGTCGCTCTCGGCAATGATGTCGATCTGGCCGAGGGCGAGCAAGCCGTAGGCGTAGCAATCGCCGCCCCAGGTTACCCGGGCTGCCGCTTTGGCGAGGTTGCGCCATGCAGGTTCGTGGGGCCCGAGCATGTCCGGTGAGGTGCAGGAGAGTTCGGCCTCGGCGAGAGTCGGGCACGCGCGTGTTTGCGGCGTGCCGCCGAATGGGCCTGAGAACATGGTCGCCTCGCCGTCACCGCGGACCCAGCGTTCGCCGGTGACGGGCTGGTCGATGAGGCCGAGGACAGACTGCCCTTCATGCATCAGCGAGATCAGCGTGCCGAAGATCGGGCGCCCGGTGATGAAGGCGCGTGTGCCGTCGATTGGGTCGAGCACCCAGCGATAGGGGGCGGCCGCGTTATGAAGACCGAATTCCTCGCCGAGGATGCCGTGCTCCGGGAAGCGCTCCTGGAGCAAAGCGCGCATGGCTTGTTCGGCGCCGCGATCGGCGATGGTGACCGGGCTTTGGTCGCCTTTGCGCTCGGTCTCCAGCTTGGCCCTGAAATGCGGGCGTATTACTGCGCCGGCGCGATCGGCGAGCTCGATCGCGGTAGCGAGGAACCGCGGATCGAGGCTCATGCGATGCGCCGTCTCAGTTCGGTTTCGGCGGCTGCGAGTTCGGGGTGGGTGCCTGTGTCGCCTGCGGCGACGCTGGAGCGGTGGCGTTATCCGACGGCAGGGCCACCGGTGTCGCCGAGAGGCTGCGCAGATAGGCGATGACGTCAGCGCGTGTCTTGTCGTTCTCGATGCCGGCATAGGCCATCTTGGTGCCGGGCGCGTAGGCGCTCGGCTTGGTCAGCCAGGTATTGAGATCGTCGAACGTCCATTTGCCGCCCTTGGCTTTTAGCGCGGCCGAGTAGGTGTAGCCGGCAGCACTTGCCTTGTCGCGGCCGACGACGCCGTAGAGCAACGGGCCAACCTTGTTAGCCTGGCCTTCCTGGAAATTATGGCAGGCGATGCAGATCTTGTGGGTGAACGCCTCGCCATGCGCTGCGTCGGCCTTGGCGAGCAACGGGCCAATGGGCGCGGGGCCGGTCGGCGCGGTAGCGGCAGCAGTGGGGGCTGGCGGCGGCGCGGTATCCGCTGCGGTTACCGGCGGCCGCGGTTCCGGGCTGGGTGCGAGCGTGCGCAGGTAGTCGATGACGTTGGCGCGCATCTGGTCGTTCTCGATGCCGGCATAAGCCATCTTGGTGCCGGGGGCGTAGGCGCTCGGCTTAAGCAGCCACTGATTGAGATCGGCAAACGTCCATTTGCCGCCCTTGCCTTTGAGCGCTGCGGAGTAGGTGAAGCCGGCAGCGCTGGCCTTGTCGCGGCCGACCACGCCGTAGAGCAGGGGGCCGACCTTGTTGGCGGCGCCCGCATCGAAATTATGGCAGGCGATGCAGATCTTGTGGGTGAACGCCTCGCCGGCGCCGGTATCGGCTTTGGCCATCAGCACGGAGATCGGCGGCAGGGCGGCTGGCGCTGCGGCGGGTGCACCCGTGGTCGTCTCGGCGCCCTTAATCACCAGCACGCTGTGTTTGAGGTGTTCGGGGTGGGATATCTTATCGGAGATGATGCCAAGACCGACGAAGGCGATGCCAGCCGTCAGCACGGCTGCGGCGACCTTGTTGAATTCCAAGCTTTCCATGCGGCACCAAAATCCCCGGTCGAGACGACGAATGACGGTTGCAACTACGGGGGCGAGGCGGTTTGCGCAACCTTCCACCCCCGCTTATGTTGCGCGGCACCCTAGAGAAGCGTCCCGGACTCGACAACCCGTCCGACACGGCCGCTGCCAGGTTAATCCACGCCGGGAAAAGAAGTCTTTATGTCTGAGTGTCTATTCGGAAAGTTGGGCTGGCGAATCAGATGGTGCGGCTTTCCGAGCACCGGAGCGGAGCGGCCGTTTTGGGCCGTGAGTACCGGCGCACACGAATGCCGTGCCAGATGACCGCCAGCACGACTTTAAGGACGGACACGGGGATGATTGCCTTTCAGGGGCGGCCGGGCGCGTATTCCGATTTGGCGTGTCATACCGCCTTTCCCGGCCGGCCGACTTTGCCTTGCGACACGTTCGAGCAGGCTATCGAGGCAGTGCGCAGTGGCGAGGCGGCGCTTGGCATGCTGCCGTGTGAAAATTCGCTGGCCGGACGGGTGCCGGACATCCATTCGCTTCTGCCGGGCAGCGGCCTCTCGATCATCGGCGAGCATTTCCAGCGAATCGAGCACTGCCTGATGGCACCGAAGGGGGCCACGCTGGGCGGGTTGAAGCGGGTACATTCCCATTCGGTGGCGCTCGGCCAGGTGCGCGACGTAATTCGCGAGCTTGGCGTGACGGCAGTGGTGGAGGGGGATACCGCGGGTGCGGCGCAGCTCGTGGCAAAGTGGGGGCGGCTGGAGGATGCGGCTATTGCCTCCTCGCTCGCAGCCGAGATCTACGGGCTGGAGATCCTGCGCGCCAATGTGGAGGACGCGGCACATAACACCACGCGCTTCTATATTACGGCAGCGCAGGCCAAGCTGCCGCCGATCGACCAGCCCGGGCTGATGACCACTTTTGTCTTCCGCGTCCGCAACGTGCCGGCGGCCCTCTACAAGGCACTCGGCGGGTTCGCGACGAATGGCGTGAACATGACCAAGCTGGAAAGCTACATGGTCGGCGGCCAGTTCACCGCCACGCAGTTCCTTTGCGATGTCGACGGCCATCCGGAGCAGCCCAATTTGCGGCTGGCGCTGGAAGAACTCTCGTTTTTCTCGCGCGAAATCCGCGTGCTTGGCGTCTATGCGAAGGCGCAATTCCGGCTGGATGCGATCTAGCGCCGCGCCACGGATCATTCAGAGTCTGAAAGCTGTTTTAAGCTTCTGATTGCGGAACAATTTGTGCATGCCACCGTAGTTAATCTAGGAATGTGCCTGACATAACCCATTGATTCATAATTTTTAAATCGCATTCAGGAAGCAAAAGTTTTGCCGGCGGCGATCCGCCACTATCGATCCTGGCCAGGCGACCAAGTCCTTTGGCGCTGTCAGTCAGGAGTGTTTCCAATGCGTGCTACTTATCGTTCGTTCGCCGCCCTTGCCCTTCTCGCCAGCACCGCCGCGCATGCCGCGCCGCTGCCAACCAACCTGCCGGGTGTCACCACCGTGATGGATGTGCCTGCCGGATTCGACGCATTGAAGGCATCACCGCAGCAGCTCGAGGCCGCCGGCCTGCCGCCGCGTCCGGATGCGCAGCTCAACCGCAAGGCTTTCGCCAGCTGGCAGCGTGCCGTCACTACGCAGACGCGCCGCATCATGCCGAGCTTGGTGCAGACCGAGATCAAGCACGGTCCGCACAAGGCGGCCGCCGGCAGCAATGGCACCAGCACCAACTGGAGCGGTTATGTTCTGTTGAACAGCCAAACCAGCCTCACCTCCGCCAGCTTCTACTACCTCATCGCCGATTATGTGGTGCCGGTAGCCGAGCAGGCCTTCGGCGCCTGCACCGGCAGCTACGATTATTCCTCCAGCTGGATCGGCATCGACGGCTACAACTCCAGCGACGTGCTACAGGCCGGCACCGAAGCCGACGCGTATTGCAGCGGCACCACCAAGGCCACCTACTATGCGGCCTGGTACGAGTGGTATCCGCTCGGCGAAGTGCGTATCGGCAGCTTCCCGGTTTCGCCCGGCGACGACATGTTCGTCGAAGTATGGAGCACGAGTGCGACGGCGGGCCACGCCTATATCGTGAACTACAACACCAATCAGAGCGTGAATCTCGCTTTCAGCGCGCCCTCGGGCACCACGCTGAAGGGCAATAGCGCAGAGTGGGTTGTGGAGCGTCCGAGCGTCGGCGGCTCGCTCGCCACGCTGACCAACTACGTCCAGGATTTCTTCGAGGACGCGTATGCCTATGATTTCAGCTATCACCAGTCATCGCCGAGTGCGCCGTACAGCGGCGTGTCGTCGGTGCCGCTGACCATGGTGGACAGCTCCGGCAACGGCTTATCCTACCCGGCTCTCCTCGGCCCGGCGTCGGTCTTGTTCAACGACGAAGGCACCGCCCGCTAAGTACTGCAAAGGCGCCGGGTCTGAAAAACCCGGCGCCACGACAAGCAGGACATAAAAGTCTTTTGAAAGTCTTTTGCTTCTTTTCTTCAGAAAAGAAGATTCTTCCTTCCCTACCAACCAAACTCCCCAAAATTCTTCTCGCTCGACTGCATGATGCGCGTCTTCAGCGCCGCCACCGCCGTCTCGCCTTCAATGCGCGAGGGGTATTTCCGTCCAATCCAGATGAAGCCGTTCTCATCGGGCCCCGACACCGCCATCTTGGAGGAGTCAGGCCGGTCGAAGGCGATCGTGATCAGGGTGCGCTGTTCGAAAAAGCGCGAGCCTACGAACAGGATAGCGGCCGCATACATCACCTGTTCGGCAAGGAAGCGAAAATCGTTGACCAGCAGATGGACCACGAGCAGCGTGCCGTTTTTCGGCGCCTGCAGCGACATCCAGTAGACCAGCCCCTCGCCGAGGGAGAGCAACACGCTCAGCACCACCGAGACGACCATAGCTACCATCGCACGCTGGCTCCACGTGCGCCGATACATCTTCTTTGGGATCATCAAGACGCTTTTTCTCCGGCGAGCCGCCAATTTCGCGGACTTTGTCACCGTGAACGCCCCCTTAACAAGGGCCGTGCAGGTTGCAAGCCTCGTCGAGGAATGTGTCCTTAGGCAATATTAAGGAAGACTGGGGGAGACGAAGCCGTCCGCCCTAGACCCCCCGGCAATTCTAGGGTTGCAATGGTCCCTGCCGTTTGCTCATAGGAGGCAACTCTAGGAGCCGCGCCATGCCCGATACCAATGTCAGCCAGGATTTCAAGGTCCGTGACTTCTCCCTCGCCGAGTGGGGCCGCAAGGAAATCTCGATGGCCGAGGACGAAATGCCCGGCCTGATGGCGCTCCGCAGCGAATACGGCGCCTCCAAGGTGCTCGCCGGCGCCCGCATCGCCGGCTGCCTGCACATGACCATCCAGACGGCCGTGCTGATCGAAACCCTCACGGCACTCGGTGCGACCGTTCGCTGGTCCTCCTGCAACATCTTCTCGACCCAAGACCACGCAGCCGCAGCGGTGGCCGCAGCCGGCACGCCCGTCTTCGCCTGGAAAGGCATGAACGAGGAGGAATTCAATTGGTGCATCGAGCAGACGGTGCGCGGCCCGAATGGCTGGACGCCCAACATGATCCTCGATGACGGCGGCGACCTGACGCTATTGATGCACAACTCCTATCCGGAAATGCTGGCCGACGTGCGCGGCATCTCCGAGGAGACCACCACCGGCGTGCATCGCCTGTGGGAAATGGCCAAGGCCGGCAAGCTGCTGACGCCGGCGATCAACGTGAACGACAGCGTGACCAAGTCCAAATTCGACAACCTCTATGGCTGCCGCGAAAGCCTGGTCGATGGCATCCGCCGTGGCACCGACGTGATGATGGCCGGCAAGATCGCCGTCGTTGCCGGCTTCGGCGACGTGGGGAAGGGCTCGGCCGCCTCGCTGCGCAATGCCGGCTGCCGCGTGGTGGTGACCGAAGTCGATCCGATCTGCGCGCTGCAGGCAGCGATGGAAGGCTACGAAGTCGACACGATGGACGACGCAGCACCCCGCGGCGACATCTTCGTGACCGCCACCGGCAACGTGGACGTGATCACCGCCGACCACATGCGTGCGATGAAACACCGCGCCATCGTCTGCAACATCGGCCATTTCGACAGCGAGATCCAGATCGAGTCGCTGCGCAACTACAAATGGGAAAACGTGAAACCGCAGGTGGACGAAGTGGTGTTCCCCGACGGCAAGCGCCTGATCGTTCTGTCCGAAGGCCGCCTGGTCAATCTCGGCAACGCCACCGGCCACCCGAGCTTCGTGATGTCCGCCAGCTTCACCAACCAGGTGCTGGCACAGATCGAATTGTGGCATGCCAAGCCAGGTCAGTATGAGCGCAAGGTCTATACCTTGCCCAAGCATCTCGACGAGAAAGTGGCGGCGCTGCACCTGGCGAAAGTGGGAGCGAAGCTTACGAAGCTTTCCACCAAGCAGGCTGAGTATCTGGATCTGGCCAGCGTCAATGGACCGTTCAAACACGAAGCTTATCGCTACTGATACAAAGAGTAAGGAAAGCAGTTCTTTTTTGAAGAAAAGAACCAAAAGACTTTTATTCCCCGGGGCTTGGCTTTAGGGTCGAGCCTCGGGGGAGACGACCATGCGTGGCATAGTTGCGGTAACGGTTCTGGGCCTGTCGGCCGGGGCGGCCTGGGCAGAGTCGCCTGCTTCCGCCAAGATTTTCATTTACAGTTTTCCCAAGCCGCCTTCCGGTTTTCAGCCACTGGCCGCCTCTAACGAGGAATTGGCTAAATACGGGCTGCCGCCGCGCCCGAGTGCCGGCAGCAAGAATGAAATCTCCTATGCGGCCTGGTCGCGCGCCATGGCGTCGGCGAAAATGGCGGTGACACCGCAGGTGATGCGCACCGGGCGCCAGCATATGCGCGCTTTGATGGCCAACACCGTGAACACAACCCATCGCGCCGGCACGCTGTATTCGACGAATTGGGCGGGCCAGACAATTCTCAGCAGTGCGAGCTCGTTCGGTGGCGGCTCCTATGCCGAGATCCTCGGCGAGTGGCAGGTGCCCGCCGTGCAGCAAGCCATCGGCAGTTGCAGTGGCACCGATGTCTCCTCGATGTGGGTCGGTATCGACGGTGCGAGTAACAGCAACGATGTGCTGCAGGCCGGCACCGAGGCGGATGTCTCCTGCAGCAACGGATACTATCAGCCAAGCTACTACGCCTGGTTCGAATGGTATCCCGACTACGAATACGAGATCACAAATTTTCCTGTCGCACCTGGCGAATCGCTGCTCGTCGTCGTGCAGGCCACCAGTGCCACAACCGCGAACGCGACGTTTGTCGATGTGCAGTCGAACCAGTACACCGTCGTCGGATTTTCAGCCCCGGCGGGCACCAAGCTGATCGGCAACAGTGCCGAATGGATCGTCGAGCGCCCCAGCATCAACAATACGGTCGGCAGTCTCGCCAATTACGGCCTGGTGTGGATGACCTCGGAAGTGGCGTTCCTGGATAATGATCTGAACACCAACACTTACGACATCGCCGGCACCGGCGGCTCAGGGCGAACCCCCTACGTGCTTGACATGGTGGATTCAAACGGCAACCCGCTCGCCAACGCCTTCCCGCAGGGCGCGAGCGCAGAATACTGGAACGTAGCCGGCAGCGCCTACTAAAGGCGGATAAAACCCCGACAGCGATGCAAAAGTCTTTTGCTTCTTTTCTTCAGAAAACAAGACTTGCTTATTCTACCGCCCTCAAATTCCCCGCATTCCGTTCCTGTCCTGCAGCTTCGTGCACAGTATCGCTGACGCCAGAGACTTTCGCCTGCCTTTGGGTTTCGGTGCTGATCGTCAATCCGCCGCGTTGGGTCGTCTCGCTTTTTACGCTGGATTGCGTGCCTGGCGGGGTGACGAAGGCGCCTACGACCTTGTCCAGCAAGGTGAACAGCAATTCGCTGCCGTAGCCCGCAGCAAAGGCGAGGGCCAATGGCGACAGCGCGCCAACACCGGAGATCGGTGCGCTGCCGTTGACGAACCAGCCGATCGCCAGGCCGCCCAGTGCACCGATATGGATACGGAACGTGTAGGCGGACCATGTATCCTGTGCGAAGTTCAGTTTTGTGAGCGGATCGGAAAGCTTACGCAGGATATAAGCGAAGGCGCCTAGTGTGCCGTAAAGCAAAGGCAGGATGTAGCCGGACAATGAGAGCAGGATCAGCTCGAGCTCGGCGCGCAATTTCATGTAGTTGGCCATGAAATTCGCCTTCACCGGATCTGTCGAATGAGGGATGAGCTCGTCCGGGACCTTTACCGTGTTGAACAGCGGCAGCAGCTTCACGCCGAGATAGTAGTTGGCCTGTGCCGTGCCGAAACGACGCAAACCCTGCCAGACAGCCTGCGGCGTTGGCGCTGTGGCCTGTGTGGCCGTTGGGGTGGCCTGCGGGTTTGGCGCCCCGGCCACCGTGGCCGGGGTGTCGATGCTCATGGCGGCCGTGCCTTGCCACTCATCCTCCACCTGGGTGAGGCGATCGACGATCAGGCTGCCGGCCACGTAGTAGATCTGCCCGATCAGCAGGAAGGCGAGCAGAACATAGAGTGCCAGCCTGTATTTCAGCCTGGCCTGGTCAGCCAGCCTGTTGCTGAACAACAGGCTGTAAGCGTTCCAGAACCGTGTTTCCTCCTCGGCATCCTTGAAGTCGTTGCCAGCGGCAAGGGAGTTGCGGGCGGCGGTGACGGCGACGAGCACGTCATTTGGCAGAGGCGCGCTGTTCTCGACGGCGTGGTAGAGCAAGCCGTAGGCGGTATCCACGTGGTGCCTCAGATCGTCGCTACGCGTTTCCTGCGCCATTGCTGACCTCTGGATGACAGAAGGCCAGCGTGGGCCAGAGAGAAAGGTTCTGCAACGTAATAAGTGCGAAAGAAGCGGTTCTTTTTTGAAAAAAAGAACCAAAAAACTTTTATGTATTATGCGTGCGCTGCCAGATAGACGCGCGACAGGAACGGCTACTTGCAGCTTGTCGTCGTCGTATCGCCTGTGAGCACATTTGCCGCCGCCGTCAGTGTGCGTGAATAGCACCCCAGCCCGGTGCCCTGCGTGGTATAAACCTCAGTGCTGCTCTGGTTCTTGTTGCCGGTCAGGGCACCGGCAGCGCTGATCAGCAGCGTGTCGGCCGGCGTGATGGCGTTGACGAAATCATATTCGCCGATCGGCAGCCCGTCCGCATAGACGGTGCTGTTGGCTTGATACACCTGATCGATCCCGGTGGTGACCCGGAAGGCGCCGCTCGCCGCCACCACTTCGACATACGAGACGCTCAGCGGGTAGGAATACTGCGTTGTTGTCTCGCTCGATGTCTTGCCGACTGCCTGCTTCACATCCACCAGCGTTTCCGTGTCCTGCTTGATCTGCTGGTTGTAGAGTGTGTCACCGAGCAGAAACACCTGGTCGTTGGTGAACGCGGTGGTCTCATGCACCGTCGTCACCACGCGCCCTGCGGAGGTCTCCGCATAGCCGGAAATGGTGAAATCCCGTTTGCTGGACGTCTTGATCGCGGTGCGGGCATTGGCCCCGCTGGTTCCGCTTGTCGTTGTGGTGACCGGCTTCGGCGCATCGGCCAGCGTGTCGCTGAGCAATCCGCCGGTGACGCCGGTCGAGCCGTGATCGAGATAGACGTAGAGGTTGCCGGCGACGGAGAAATAGCTGTCCGCACCATAGACCGAGACGGAGAGCGTGTGGGCCGCGCCATCGCTGAGCACGCCTGCGAACGGCGTGAGCACGACAGGGAAAGGCTTGAAGTCGAGCGTCTGCACGCCGGGCATGGGCGACCAGAGATAGGGATCGATGCCGCCGGTGTAGATCCAAGGATAAACGGGTGCGACACCCGCGGGCTTGCCGTCGATGGCGATCTCGCCTTCGCGGAAGGCGCCGCCGCCGCAATCATCCAGCGAACTGCTCAGGGAATCCGGGACGCAGGTGTACCAGAACTCGTCGTTGGACTGGCTCTGGGTGAACAGATCCAGCCTGGCAGAAGCCACATTTTTCGGCAGGTTCAGCGGCAGGCTCAGTTGCGCTGCGGTGTCGCCGAGTGAAACGGTTCCGCCGGCGGGATTGAGGCCGATCACCATGTCGGGCACGGTCGGCGCCGGATCTTTCGTGGTTGCCGGATAGAACAGCAATTGTGCGTTCGCGGTGATCACGCTGGTATCGGCGCTGTTCGTGTAGTTGGCGATGAGCACGGAACCGGTTTGCGGGCTCAGCAGCATGGCGGTGTCGTCGGTCACATCGCGCTCGAACTGCCAGTGCGGGGCTACGTTGGGTGTGGGCTCCGACGTCGTGCCGAACCAGAGGTTCACGCCGCCGAGGAATACCGTGCCGGTGCGGTCATATTGGATGCCTTTGTTCAGCCCGATCTGCGCGGAGAAGATCACTTTCGCCCAAGGCCCCGGGCAGGCGGCCGGCGGTGCGTAGGTGAAGGGGACGTTGTTGCCGCCGCCTACGGTGTTTGCAAACAGGGTAACCACGCAGGGCGTTTCCGCCGGATGTGTCAGCGGTGGTTCGATCACCGCCGTATTGCCAGACCCGATGACAGGGGCGGCGGCAAAGGCGCCGGCCGGGAGGGACAGCGCGGTGGCGGCCAGAAATGCGTGGATGCGTGTGAGTTTCAAGGTAGATGCCTTTTTGGTCGGGGTGAGATGAGCAGGATGCAAGCAATTTGTATGCCCGGGAAGGAAGCCGTTCCACTTTGAAAAAAGAGCCAAAAAACTTTTGCCTCTTGGTGTAGGTCGCTCGATAGAACCGCAACAGCGACATAAAAGTCTTTTGCTTCTTTGCTTCAGAAAAGAAGACCTTGCTTTATCCAGTGCCGCGCCGCCGATACCCCAAGCTCGCCTTGTTCAAAACCGGAAGCAGTGCAGGATCGTTGACGATCCGTTCGGCCGAATCAACGGCAGCTTCCAATTGGGTGTCCGTCAGATGATCGATTGCAGGCCGCCGCACGACCGTATCCCAGCGCGCCTGTATGGCATCGTCCAGGCAGATGCGCATGAAGCAATGGTCGTTGCGGACGGGCCAGTGGTTTGCTTGGGCCATGGCTGGCAGAGTGATACGGGTGAGGTGCTGCCAGCGCGCGAGCAGGCCCGCGCGTGAGCGATCCGCTGATCCTGACGCTGATTCTGGATGATGCGTCACAGGCATTCTTCGACCGCGCCCGGGCGCAATGGTTTCCGGCAAAGATCAATTACATTCGTGCTCATGTCACACTGTTCCATCATCTACCGGGCGAGCGGCTGGCCGCCATCAGCGATTATCTGGCGACGGTTTGCGCGAGGCAAAGACCCGTCGATGTGTCTGTCAGTGGGGTGCGGTCGCTCGGGCGTGGCGTCGCGTATCGTCTGCAGTCGGCGGAGATCGAGCAGTTGCGGTCGGTTCTTGCACGGCAATGGCGGGATGACCTGACGGCGCAGGATCGGCAAGGCTGGCGGCCACATGTGACGGTGCAGAACAAGGTGTCGCCGATGGACGCCAGCGATCTATTGGCGCGGCTCTCGCGCGCGTTCGTTCCGTTCAGCGTGACGGCGACGGGGCTGGCGATCTGGCGCTATTGCGGCGGCCCTTGGGAGAGCGAGGCAACGGTGCCGTTTACCGGTAGTTCGGCAGGCTGATTGCTTTTATATGTTCGTTGAAATCGACAAAGGATGCATCCGTGAAATACCTGTCGACTTTTTGGATCTTCCTGGTGCTGGCTGGAACTGCCGCCGAGCCGGTTTTTGCGGCCGATTCGCCGCAGCAAAACCTGATGCAGGCGGCGATCGACCTTGGGCACCGCTACGACACGACCTACGGCACGAAAAACCCTGCCGCGATGGCAGAAATCTACGCGGAGGATGGCGTTCTGATATCGCCGGCGGGGCCGATCGTGCGTGGCCGTGACGCTCTTGCCGCCTATTATGCGAAGCGCTTTGCCTCCGGCGCGCATGACCACAGCATCAAGGTTCTGGAGGTGCACGTCTTGGGTGACGGCGGCTACGGCATCAACGCATTTTCAGTCGTTGTACCGAAGCCGGATGGGACGATGCACCAGGAACACGGAACGATCGTCGCGATCTATCGCCACGATCCCGATGGGTGGCATATGAGCCTGGTTGCACCGAGCGTGAAGGAGGCCGCTCAGTGAACGCGTGAAAAGCGCACGTGACGCGATCACCAGAGTTTTGAATCATTACTGCTCATCGGCACAGGAATGACGAGGTTCCATGTCACCAGGGCAGCCATCAAGGGCGGGACAGAACGATGCGGCAGCGGTTGGATAGGCTGACGATCGAGACACGCGGTAAGGGGCTGACCGATATCACGGCGCAGGTGTTGCGCTGGGTGGCGGCGCAGGGGCTGCAAACCGGATTGCTGACAGTTTGGTGCCGCCATACCTCCGCCTCGCTGACGGTGCAGGAGAATGCGTCGCCGGCTGTGCGCGCGGATATCGCACGCTTCTTCGAAGCGTTGGTGCCGGAAGACGCGGCCCGCTACGCGCATGACGATGAAGGGCCGGACGATATGCCGGCACATCTGCGCACGATGCTGACGGACACGCAGCTGAGCATTCCAGTAGCAGAGGGGCGCCCCGTATTCGGAACCTGGCAGGGACTGTATCTTTTCGAACATCGGCGGGGCGCGAATAGCCGCGAGATCGTGCTGCATTTGATTGGAGAATAAGACAAAACGTCTATGTGGCCGTATCGGCTTTTTTCGGCGCCGTTCAGGCGTTTCGTTGCTGGGCCTGATAGACTGATAAATGCGTGTAGGCGGCGGCGAGCAGGGGAACATCCAGGGCGGCCGCTTGCGCGTGGCGAACCAGGTCGCCGAGAATGCTCTCGACTTCTACCGGCTGATGCTTCTGCACGTCACGATACATCGATGAGGCCAGTCCAGAACCTTTCGCGGTTACTTGCTCACGCGTCTCCGTCAAGAATTTCGCGGATGGTGGCGTTCCGACGGCAGTGACCACACGGGTGATTTCGTCGAGCAGGCCAAGAGCAAACGCCGGTCCTCCAGGCGCCGCTTCTATTTCGCCGATCGTGCCGCGCATGGTGCAGGTGATCGCGCCGATCAGCGAGAGCAGAACCCACTTCTCCCACATCTCGCGCCTGATGTCGCGCGAGAGTCTCGGCACGAATCCTGCGCCTTGCATAAAATCGTGCAGCGCCAGGATACGATCCGTCGTCTCGCCTTCGAGCTCACCGTAGGCGAGATCCTGAAGTTGTGTCAGCTGCACAATTCGGCCTTCCTCGTCGATGGTCGCGGCGATCTTGAGCGCGCAGCCGATGACGTTATGGGGCGTGAACCGCTTGCTCAGTATCTGCATGTGCCGCATCCCATTCAGCACCGGCATGATCATCGTCTCCGGGCCGATCGCGGCCGCAAGATCGTCCAGTACCGCTTCGAGCTGGAAACCTTTCACCGACAGAAAGACGACATCATAGGGCGCTTGTAAGGCACTGGCCGTCAGCAGAAGCGGCTGCACGGTGAGGTTCCCATGTGGGCTCAGGATCTGCAGACCCGTCCTTTGCAGCGTCTCGGCGCGTTTCGGGCGCACCAGGAACGTCACGTCCCGACCCGCAGCCGCGAGCCGAGCTCCGAAATAGCCGCCGGTCGCCCCTGCACCAACAATCAAAAGACGCATGGCGTGCTCCTCTGTAACAAATTGCTTGCCAGCAACTGGCTGGGCGCCAGCGGTTGCCCGCTGCACCCTCGTAAGCCGCAATCGCCTATGGCCTTGCGACGGCCATCCCTGGACAAAGCGTGGCAGCTGGACTCGATCCGATAAACATAGATGGCAAAAATGAACATGTCCTGGCCAAAAATGCTATTTCTAATATCTTAACTTCAGCGCACATCCGGTAAGCTACTATTAAATAGGCCCATTTTGTTTGGCACGCCTGATGCAAACAGGTCTTGCAGGTGGCTAGCTCAGCAAAGTCTCTTAAGCGAGCGACGCCGCACCATCATTAGGAGTTTGTCATGACCGTTTCTTCCCGTCTCGTTGCTTTCGTTGCCGCCACGGCCATTACCGCCGTGACGTTCGCTGGACCGACCTTTGCGGCGCCGCGCCCCACGGCGCATCAAGCCGCCGGATCAGTAATCAGCCATTAAAAATCGGGTGCGAGGCGGGCAATCGCCCCGCTTTCTCTTGCGCGAAGGCCTGCCTTACGCAGGCACCATCCGCCCGCGCCGCTCGACCCACATCGACACGCACCAAATCAGAAAGCCGCCAAAAGCAAGCAGGCTTCCCACCCAGCCTGTCGAGGTCCACCCATACCCAGCAGCAATCGCCATGCCGCCAAGCCAGGGCCCGAGTGCATTGGCGGTGTTGAACGCCGAGTGGTTCAACGCCGCGGCCAGCGACTGGGCGTCTTCGGCCACATCCATCAGGCGTATCTGCAGCACCGTGGCCATGGCCACGCTCAGGCCGATCAACAGGATATCGGCGCTCACCAGCCAGATGTTCCAAGCTACCAACGAAAACAGTGCCAGGGTGAACGCCGCCCAAAGCAGCAGGAAGCCGGCGGTTGGCATCAGCGCACGATCGGCCGCAGCGGGCGCGACGAGGTTGCCAAGCGTCATGCCGACGCCGAACACGCACAGCACCACCGGCACCACGGCCGGCGAGACATGGGTGACGGCCATCAAGGTGGAGGCAAGATAGGTGTAGACGGCGAACATGCCGCCGAAGCCGACCGCACCTATGGCTAAGGTCAGCCACACCTGCGGCAGGCGCAGCGCGCGGAGTTCCCGCAGCGGGCTCGTATCCTGATGCGGCCGGTCCATTGGTGCGAACAGCGCCACCAGCGCCATCGTTACCATCCCTAACAGCGTCACCACGCCAAAACCCCAGCGCCAACCAGCCGCCTGCCCAAGCCAGTTCGATGCCGGCACCCCGATGATGGTCGCCACCGTCAACCCCAGCATCACCCGCGAGACGGCCTGAACCCGACGGTTATCCGGCACCATGGAGGCAGCCATCAACGACGCGATGCCGAAATAGGCGCCATGCGGCAGGCCGCTGAAAAAGCGGAACACCAGCATCCAGCCGTAGCTCGGCGCCAACGCGCTCAGCCCATTGCCAAGCGCGAACATCGCCATAAATAGAATCAGCGTCGTCTTGCGCGGAAGTTTTGCCGAGATCACCGCCAGCAACGGGGCGCCCACCACTACACCAAGCGCATAGGCGCTGATGACGTGGCCGGCGCTGGGGACATCGATGCGCAGTCCGGCGGCCATGTAAGGCAGCAGGCTCATCGTTGCAAATTCGGTGGTGCCGATGGCAAAGCCGCCCATGGCAAGGGCGAAGAGGACCAGGGCAGGGCGCCCGCCAGGTCCGCGAGCCGTGTCGTTCATCATCGGGTCGAAAGGCCTTCTTTCTTCACCCCATCTCACATCCCGGCCAGTCTGGTGGCGAAGCTGGGCGGGCACGGAACCTGCACCTCGTCCTGATGGCCGAGCCGGCAGGGTCGTCGCGACCGTTCAGCAGAACGGGTGTGGGCTGATGTGGGCACCGCAACTTCAAGATTTGAATGCTGTATCAAATCAAAGCACTAGACGCCGCCCATGGTGGAGCCGAGGGGAATCGAACCCCTGACCTCCTGAATGCCATTCAGGCGCTCTCCCAACTGAGCTACGGCCCCATGTCGCGGGAGCGCGCATATAACCGCCGGGCTGCGGGCGCGCAAGTGGGCGGCGTCAGGCTGCCCGGGCGTGCATATCCGGGTGGACGGCGAAATCGGCCTGCGTGGCCGTGCGGACGTCCTCGACAGAGACGCCCGGCGCCAGATCGACCAGGGTGAGGCCGGGGCGGGCCACGTCGAACACGCAGAGATCGGTCACGATCAGGTCGACTACGCCGGCCCCGGTGAGCGGCAACGTGCAGGCCTCCAGGATCTTCGGCTCGCCCTTGGCGGTGTGCTCCATCAGCACGACCACACGGCGGACGCCGGCCACCAGGTCCATCGCACCACCCATGCCCTTCACCATCTTGCCGGGCACCATCCAATTCGCCAGGTCGCCGTTCTCCGCCACCTGCAGGGCGCCCAGGATGGAGAGCTGTATGTGGCCCCCTCGGATCATCGCAAAACTCTGGGCGCTGTCGAAATAGCTGGTCATCGGCAAGGCGGAGACGGTCTGCTTGCCGGCGTTGATCAGGTCGGCATCTTCCTCGCCCTCATAGGGGAAAGGGCCGATGCCGAGCATGCCGTTCTCGCTCTGCAGCACGATGTCCATGCCGGGCGGGATGTGGTTGGCAACCAGGGTCGGGATGCCGATGCCCAAATTGACGTAGAAACCGTCGCGCAATTCGCGCGCGGCGCGGGCGGCCATCTCGTCGCGTGTCCATGCCATGGTGGCTCTCCTTAGGCCGCGCGTTTGCGGGTGGTGCGCTGCTCGATGCGGTTATCCACCTGGTCGAGCTTGATCAGACGTTTGACGAAGATGCCGGGGGTGATGATGTGGTCGGGGTCGAGCGTGCCGACCTCCACCAGATGCTCCACTTCGGCCACCGTCATGCGAGCGGCGCTGGCCATCATCGGATTGAAATTGCGCGCCGTCATCCGGTAGACGAGGTTGCCCTCGGTATCGCCTGTCCAGGCATGGATGACGGCGAGGTCCGCCACCAGGCCAGTTTCCATTACGTGGCGCTTGCCGTTGAACTCACGCTCCTCCTTGCCCTCGGCGATTTTCGTGCCGGCACCGGTCGCGGTATAGAAGGCAGGGATGCCGGCGCCGCCGGCGCGGATGCGTTCGGCCAGCGTGCCCTGCGGGTTGAACTCGATCTCGAGTTCGCCGGCGAGATACTGGTTCATGAACGTCTTGTTCTCGCCGACATACGAGCTGACCATGCGCTTGATCTGCCGCGTCTCCAGCAGCAGCCCGAGCCCGCAGCCATCGATGCCGGCATTGTTGGAGATGACGGTGAGGCTGGTGACGCCGCTCTCGCGGATCGCCAGAATGAGCGTGTTGGGAATGCCGCACAGGCCGAACCCGCCGGACATGATGGTCATGCCGTCCTTCAGCACGCCGGCCAGCGCCGCGGCAGCGTCCGGAAACACTTTTTGCACCGCCATTTTGTATCTCTCCCCTACCCGCCTTCAGGTGCCGATCATATCGATCCTGCGCAGAAAGCCCAGAAGCGGCAGCAGGGGCAAGCCGAGAATGGCGCTGTAGTCGCCCTCGATCTGCGCAAAAAGCTGTATGCCAGGCCCTTCCAGCCGGTAGGCACCGACGGCGCTCAGCAGGCCGTCGCCTTCGGCAGCCAGATACCACTCGAGGAAGGCGTCGGAAAACGATCGCATGACCAGGCGGGGCGTCTCCAGGTGATGCCAGAGCACGAGGCCGTCGCGCAACGCAACGGTTGCCGTCTGCAGCACATGCGAACGGCCACGCAGGCGCTGAAGGTGCCGCCTCGCAGTATCGATGTCGGGAGGTTTGTCGAACCACTTGTCGTCGCACACCAGGATCTGGTCGCACCCGATGATCATGGCGGCCGGACGGTTGACCGCTGCGGCTTTGGCTTGCGCGAGCCTGAGTGCCGTTTCACCGGCACTCAGTCCGCTTGCCGTCGCATCACGCCTTATAATGCTTTCGTCGATGCCGGTCGGCGCCGACTCGAAGACCAGCCCCGCCTGCCTCAACAGCGCCTGTCTTGCGGACGAGGCGCTCGCAAGGATAAGCGGGGCGCTCTGCTGCTCAGCTTGCGTCAGAAGCTGCCATCGTCGCCGCCGCCACCGCCGCCAGAACTGTCATCCCAGCCACCGCCGCTATCGCCGCCGCTGCTCGACCAGTCGCCGCTGCTGCTCGTATCGGCGGCCCCGCTGCCGGACCAACCATCGCCGCCAGTGCCCGGATCGGGTGCCGCACCTGCGCCAGACCACGGATCGGCGCCGGCAGCGCCATCCTGCGGTCCATAGTTATTCACCACGGTCTCGTTGTTGACGACTTCACCGCCGCCGAAGCCCCCACCAAAGCCACCGCCGCCGAAACCGCCGCCTCCAAAACCGCCGCCATGGCCGGAGAACATGCTGGTGAGCGCGTCTGCCGCCAGCACGCCGCCGGCAACGCCAGCCGCCGTTGTCAGCGCAGAGCCGAGGAAGCCGGAGCCGCCGCTGCGGAACATGCCGGGCTGGTAGCCGGGCGGATAGGAAGGTTGCGGCGGCGGCGGCGCATATTGCGGCTGCTGCTGATAATTGGGGGCCTGCTGCTGATTGCCGCCGCCGAAGAGCCCACCGAAGAGGCCGCGCGATTGCTGCGACGCCTGCTGCTGCTGTTGCTGCGCTTGCTGCAGGCCATATTCCAGCTGCTTGATGCGGTTCTGCGCCTCGGCAAGGGCGGCTTCCTGCACGAAGGCCATCTGTGTGATGCGGTAGCGGGCGGACGGGTTGGCATTGAACTGGTCACCGATGAAACGATCGGCTTCGGGGTCGATGGTGGGCAGGGCCGTCTGTGTCGCGGGCACGCTGCCGCCGCTGCCGCCTTGCTGGGCGCCGCCGACGCGCGCGATGAAGCGGCCGATGATGTCGCGTTCTTCGGGTGTCATGGGAAAGCCTCTTGGCCGTTGTTCAGGAAAGAACAGGTGGCAGCTTGACCGGTTGCGTTCAAGCGCTGTCGCCATCGCCGGTATCCGCGCAGAAAAGTCCGCCGGCCACTCGGCTCATGCCCCGAATGGCCGGCGGTTCAGAGATACGCCCTAAGCACCTACCCTGCTCCGGGCGAAGCCGGAAGCCGCCCCGGGCGGCGGCGTGTTCCGGCCCGACCTGCTTACGGGTCCGTTCATGGAGAGCAGAAATTAAAGCTTCTAAAAATTTCTTAAAACGCTGGATTGCTTGACCGCTTCGAGCCCGATTGCCGATAGTCGGGGTGTGGATCATCAGCCGGAACACAGCAAGGCAGGCGCGTTTCTGGCATGGCGCCGCGCACATGCCGTCGCACCTGGCACGCCGTGTGCGAATTGCGCCACAAGGCTGCAAGGCCCCTGGTGTCATGCGTGCGGCCAGGCGGCGACCGACTCGCATCGCCACGTGCATCACCTGATCGGCGAGACCTTCGAGAGCTTTTTCCATGCCGATGGCAGGCTTTGGCGCACCGCGCCGCGGCTGATCGCCGATCCGGACGGGCTGACGCGCGACTACCTGGCCGGCAGGCGGGCGTCGCAGGTGCCCCCGCTGCGCATGTTCCTGGTGGCCTTGTTCGTACTGTTCCTTGCCGGCAGTTGGTTGCGGGGCGGCGAGGGGGTGTTCGACATCCCGCCGTTGCCGCCGGCCGGTGAGACGGGATTGGCCGATGCCCATGTCGATCTCGGCTGGCTCTCGAGCCTCGGTACGCCGGCGGCGTCGTGGCTGAAGCCGCGGATCGGCGCAGCGCTCGCCCATCCGGACCGGCTGGGCGAGGCGATGAGTGCCAAGGCGCATGATTTCGCCTTCCTCATGCTACCGCTTTCGGCCGCCATACTGGCGCTGATTTTCGTCTTCCAACGACGCTTCGTCCTGTTCGATCACTTCGTGTTCTCGATGCATTCGCTGGCCTTCCAGGGAGTCCTGATCAGCACGGTGATCCTAATGAAGATGGTCTCGGTGCATTTCGGCTGGCTGCTGCTAGCAGCCCCGGTCCACTTGTTCGTCCACATGCGCGGCACCTACGGCACAAGCGTGTTCGGCACGCTCGTGCGTATGGCGGTGCTGTTTTTCGCGACTGGTATTGCCTTCGGGTTGCTGCTGGCGGGATTGCTGCTGGTAGGGCTGCAAGGGCTGCACGCGTAATTTTGAACAATACCGTAACGACCGCTGAACCGGAGGCGGCCCGTTACGTTATTGCCACGTTGCCGGACGGGGGTTCGGCCCGCTTTAAGGAGAGACTACGATGTCGCGTATCATCACTGCCGCTTTCACCGCCGCTCTGCTGCTGAGCAGCGCCACACTGCTGAGCGCTTGCAACACTGTCGCCGGTGCCGGGCAGGACGTGAGCAGCGCCGGTCACGCTGTCACTGGCGGCGCAGAAAGCGCCAAATAAGCCGGCTTTAGAGTCCCAGGGTTTGGAGTTACGAACTCCAGCCCCTGGACTTGCGGACGCTAGACCAGAAAATACCACAGCAGCGCCAAAAGTACCACCAGGCCGATACCAACCCGGGTCATGAATTTGATGACCGTATCCCAGAAGCGTATCCGGTCGGCGAGGAACGCTTCCTCTGTGACAGGCCCAGTGGGGGCAGTCGGCATCGTTTGGGCCATGAAAATGCGCTCCGGCAGCTTCGGGAGTATGCGATCTCTTAGGGCGTGATAGGCCCTGTCGGCAAGCTGGCCAGGTAATTTTTCAGCGCTCGCGGGTAGAGGCGGTGTTCCTCTGCCAGAACACGGGCCGACAATCTTTCCTCGTCGTCTCCTGACAAGACCGGCACCCGTGCCTGTGCGACGATCGGACCTTCATCCATACCGACGGTCACTAGATGCACGGTGCAACCATGGTGATCCACACCAGCGGCCAAAGCACGGGCATGGGTGTGTAGCCCGGGAAATGCCGGTAGAAGACTAGGATGGATGTTCAGCATGCGGCCTTGCCAACGATCCACCAGCCAAGGGGTCAGCAGGCGCATATAGCCGGCGAGACAGACGATCTCCACGTCATGCTGCCGTAGGGCTTCGTCGATGGCGTGCTCATGGGCGACGCGGTCGCGACCGAAGGGGCGGTGATCGATCGCCGCCGCCGGAACATCCCGATCCTGTGCCAGGGCCAGACCCGGGGCATCGGGGTTGTTGGAGAGCACTACGGCGATACGGGCGGGATAGGCTTCGGACGCGGCGGCCTCAATCAGCGCCGTCATGTTGCTGCCGCGGCCGCTGATCAGAATCCCAACCGGTGTTTTGGCGCTCACGCGTGGAAAAAGCCGCTCGGCAGCTCGAAGCGCAATCCAGCCGCGCCCTCGCTCGCTTCGACATGACCCAGCACGCACGCCGTGTCGCCGAGCGATTCGAGGCACGCCAGGGCCGCGTCCGGATCGCGCACCACCAGCACCATGCCGATGCCGCAATTGAACACGCGGAACATCTCGGCATCGGCGACTCCGCCGGTCTCGGCCAGCCAGGAGAACACTGGTGGCACCGGCCACGGTCGGTCGATTACGGCCACGGTGCCGTCGAGCATCACACGCGGCAGATTGCCCGGAAGGCCGCCGCCGGTGATGTGGGCGGCCGCCTGCAGCAAGCCGGCACGATGCAACGCGAGGACCTGATGTACATAGAGGCGGGTAGGTATCATCAGCGCCTCGGCGACTGTCACCTCTGACGCCCATGGGGCACCTTCGGTCCAGCGCAGCCCTGCCTCGCTGCAGATGCGCCGGACCAGCGAGAAGCCGTTCGAGTGCACGCCATTGCTGAGCAGGCCGATCAGAGTGTCGCCGACGGCTACCTCACCTGGCAGCAAGCGACCGCGCTCGGCAGCACCCACGGCAAACCCTGCCAGGTCGAAATGGCCCGCGGCATACATGCCGGGCATTTCCGCCGTCTCGCCGCCCACCAGCGCGCAGCCGCTGAGCCGGCAGCCTTCGGCAATGCCGTGCACCACGCGGGACGCATCGCCGACCGAGAGTGCTCCGGTGGCGAAATAGTCGAGGAAGAACAGCGGCTCGGCGCCCTGCACCACCAGGTCGTTCACGCACATCGCCACCAGGTCGATGCCGACGGCATCGTGCATGCCGCTCTCAATTGCGACCATCAGCTTGGTGCCGACACCGTCGGTGGACGAGACCAGGATGGGGTCGATGTAGCCGGCCGCCTTCAGGTCGAACAAGGCGCCAAAGCCGCCAAGCCCGCCGAGCACCCCGGGACGCATGGTGGCGGCGGCAGCGGGTTTGATCGCATCGACGAGGGCCTCACCGGCCTCGATGTCCACTCCGGCCTCGCGGTAGTTGACCAAGGCGGCCTCCATCTGGTTGTCGGGCTGCAGTTACCAGTTGTCCGGCGTGGTGTTCCAGTGCCAAAGACGCGTGCGCATCGCCGCACTGGCAACTCGGAACTGGTAGCTGGCAACTCGGTGGCTGGTTCGTTTAGGGTAGCGGCAATGGACACCCATGCCCGATAGCGGGATCGAGCCCGGCAACGCGCTGGTCACCCTGCCCAACATCATCAGCTTTGCACGGCTTTGCGCGGTGCCGCTGGCCATTTGGTTGGTTTTGCATCAGCGTTTTCCGTTGGCTTTCCTGCTGTTCGCGCTGGCCGGAATTTCGGATGCGGTCGATGGCTGGCTGGCACGCCGCCAAGGCGGCACGATGCTGGGCTCGATCCTCGATCCGCTGGCAGACAAGGCCCTGATGGTAGGCATGTATGTCACCCTGGCTGTCATCGGGCAGTTGCCCGACTGGCTGGCGATCCTCGTGGTGTTCCGCGATATGGTGATCGTCGGCGGCGTCCTGCTGCTGTGGATGACCAGCCACCCGATGCAGATACGGCCGATGGAAATCTCCAAGGCGAATACCGCGCTGCAGATCGCGCTCGTGGCCGTCGTGCTGGGCCTGGATGCTGCGGGCCTCGAGGGGAGTGTGCTGCGGCTGGTGATGGTGATCCTGGTGACCGGCAGCACGCTGCTGTCCGGCGGTGCCTATGTGACGCGGGTGGCGCGGCTGCCATGAACGCAGAACCGTTGCCGCTGCGGCCGGCCCCGAGCCTGCCTTCCTCCAGCCCACCGCCGCCCAGTGCTACGCCGATACGGCTGCAACGGCTGGCACTGCTGGCGGGCGTGATCGTGGTCGCATGGCTGGTGCTCAACCTGTTCGCCTCGATCCTGCTGCCGTTCGTCGCTGCCTCGGGAATCGGCTATGTGCTGCATCCGCCCTGCACGCGCCTGGCCCGTGCGAGGCTGCCGCGGGGGATTGCGGCGCTGATCCTGATCCTCGGCCTGATCCTGGTGATGCTGCTGTTCGCGTTGCTGCTGTA
Organism: Acetobacteraceae bacterium; assembly: GCA_965198855.1. GTDB lineage: Bacteria > Pseudomonadota > Alphaproteobacteria > Acetobacterales > Acetobacteraceae > BOG-908. The sequence goes on from CBDAPZ010000001.1 coordinate 122,827, forward strand.
TCCGCTGATCATCAACCAGATCTCGCTGCTGGTCGGCCATGTGCCGGAATATGTGCGTGGCCTGAGCCTGTTCGCCGGCAGGATGATCGCGCGCCTGCAGCAGCATCTCGGCCCCGAATATGTCGACGCGAAGCTTTCCGACCTGGTGAGCGGCCAATTCGGCGCCATGCTCGGGTTCGTTGCCAGTGCCGCCACGCATGTCGTCGGCGGTGGCTATGCATTGTTCAACGTGCTCTCGCTCGTGGTGGTGACGCCTGTGGTGGCCTTCTACCTGCTGCGCGACTGGCCACGTGTGGTGGACATGGTCGATAGCTGGCTACCGCGCCGCTACCAGGACGTGGTGCGGGCGCAGGCACGCGAGGTGGACCGCATCCTCTCCGCATGGGTGCGCGGCCAGGCGATGTGCTGCATGATCCTTGCGGTGTTCTACGCCCTGGGCCTGTCGCTCGTGGGGCTGGAGCTCGGGCTGGTGGTGGGGCTGGCGGCTGGATTCCTGAGCTTCATCCCTTATGTCGGCTCCATTACCGGTGCGGTGGTCGCCATTGGTCTGGCGTTCGCACAATTCCCTACCTGGGAGGGCATCGTACGGGTGGTGGTGGTGTTCGGCGTGGGGCAGATCCTCGAAGGCTACGTGATCTATCCGCGCTTCCTCGGCGACCGTGTGGAATTGCCGGCGGTGTGGGTGATCTTCGCGCTGTTCGCGGGTGGTGCAGCCTTCGGGTTTCTAGGGGTGATGCTGGCTGTGCCGGTGGCAGCGACGGTCGGTGTGCTGGCGCGGTTCTGGCTGCGGCGCTACCTCAAGAGCCCGCTCTATTTGGAGATGCCAAGCTGAAAGACACCGAGCAAGTTTTGGCGTAAGCTCAGGGCGATTGGATGCGGTTGCGGGTGAGCCGCTCCTGGAGCTTTCGGATAAATGGGCGTCACCACGCTAGACACACACCAGGTCGTCAAGGAAGTACTGGCCGCAGGCTTCAGCGACGATCAGGCTGAGGCCATGACACGCGTGGTTCGCCGGTCGCAAGACCTCGATCTGTCGAGCTTGGCCACGAAGGTCGACCTCGCTGCGATAAAGGCCGATCTGCAAATAGGTTTGGCTGCGGCCAAAGTAGATCTGGCCGAGGCAAAAGCTGAGATCCTGAAATGGATGGTCGGCTCCATGGAAGTCCAGACGATTGTGATTCTTGGAGCTGTCGTGACAATTGTCAAAATGATGGCGCACTGATGTCGCGTCTCTAGGCATCGGCGGCACGTAAGCCGACTCCATGGCGAGACAGCTGGTGTTCCCTTTTCCCGAAACGGAAACCTTCGATTCGGAGGATTTCCTGCTGGGCCTAGCAAACGCGGAGGCCTGCGCCTGGGTGGATGTACCCCATAAATGGCCAGGTGGCCGTCTTGCGCTGTATGGCGACGGCGGAACCGGCAAGACGCATCTACTGCACGTGTTCGCCGCGCGCTGTAAGGCCGCATTGCTGCCAGGTGCGGCGCTGCAGTCCTTCCTGGATTTCTCGCAGACTGCCGTCGCTATCGACGACGCCGACTCCGTCCCGGACCCGGAAGCCCTGCTCCATCTGCTCAATGCGGCCGCCGAAAACGGCCTGCCGGTCTTGCTGGCGGCACGCACGCCCCCGGCGCGATGGGCGACCGGCTTGCCCGATCTCGATAGCCGCCTGCGCGCGACGAGCGCGGTCGAGCTCGGTCAGCCGGACGAGGGATTGCTGCGCGCGCTGCTGGCACGCCTGATCGCCGAGCGACAGTTACGCATCGAGGAAGTCGTGCAGGACTATCTGCTTGCCAGGTTGCCGCGCACAGGGGCCGCCATGCGCGAGGCCGCTGCGAGGCTCGACCGCGCGTCGCTCGCAGCAGGCAAGCGGGTGAGCCGGCGGATTGCCGCCGACGTGATCGCCAGCCTGATCGAAGACGGCGGCGCTGATGAAGATTTTGCGTAACTGGTCAACAGCCCTCGCGCACGGCGCCGCGGCTGCTCTAGGATCGGGCGCATGGCCCCATCTAGCCCCTCAGCGGCCGCGCGCCGCCAGCTTCGCGCAGTTCCCGCGGCGCCTGAACCACAAACGCCGCCGCCGATCGATGCCCGCAGCCCTGACCGGTTCATCAACCGCGAGCTCTCCTGGCTCGATTTCAATAATCGTGTCGTCGAAGAGGCGGAGAACCCGCGGCACCCGCTGCTCGAACGGCTGCGGTTCGTCTCCATCAGCGCCGCGAACCTCGATGAATTCTTCTCCGTGCGGGTCGCTGGCCTGATCGGCCAGGCGCGCGCGGGGATCACCAAGCAATCGCCCGATGGCCGCACGCCGGCACAGCAACTGGTGGCGCTGAACGAACGCGCAAAGATCTTGCTTGAGCGCCAGCAGCGCGTCTGGCTGGAACTCCGCACGTCGCTGTTCGAGGCCGGGATCGAGGTTTGCGCGATTGCCGGTATCAGCGATGAGGAGCGCCGCTGGCTCGATGGCTGGTTCATGGAACGGGTGTTTCCGGTGCTGACGCCGCTCGCGATCGATCCTGCACATCCGTTCCCATTCATCCCGAACATGGGGCTGGTGATGGCGCTGCAGCTTGCGCGGGACGAGGATACCTCCTCCTCTTCCAGCCCGCTTGCCGGCCACCATATGCGCGGGCTGATCCCACTGCCCGCCCAGGTGGACCGATTCATCAGGCTGCCCGCCTTGCAGGCGGAAGGCGAGAACAAGATCCGCTTCGTCACCCTGGAAGACGTGGTCGGGCTGTTCCTGCAGCGCGTGTTCCCCGGCTTCCACGTGACCGGCCAGGGCCTGTTCCGGCTGATACGCGACACGGATATCGAGTTCGAGGAAGAGGCCGAGGATCTCGTACGCATGTACGAGACGGCGCTCAAGCGGCGGCGGCGCGGCTCGGTGATCCACCTCTCGGTGGATGCGGCGATGCCCGATGCGCTGGTGGATCTGGTGGCGAGCAGCGTGGATGCTGCGCGCGACGAGATCAGCGTGCAGCACGATTTGCTTGGCATCGTGGATCTGAAACAGTTGATCGTGGATGACCGGCCCGACCTGCTGTTCACACCGTACACGCCGCGGTTTCCAGAGCGCATACGTGATTTCGGCGGCGATTGTTTCGCCGCCATCCGCGCGAAGGACATTATCGTTCACCATCCATTTGAAAGTTTCGATGTGGTGGTGCAGTTCCTGCGCCAAGCTGCCGACGATGCAAATGTCGTGGCGATCAAGCAGACGCTTTACCGCACGAGCCGCGACAGCCCGATCGTGAAAGCGCTGATCGAAGCAGCGGAAGCCGGCAAATCGGTGACCGCCATGGTGGAGCTGCGCGCGCGTTTCGATGAGGAAGCCAATATTCGCTTGGCACGTTCGCTGGAGGCGGCGGGCGTGCAAGTGGTGTATGGGTTCGCGGAGCTGAAAACCCACGCTAAGATCAGCCTGGTTGTCCGCCGCGAGGGAAACTCGATGCGCAGCTATGCGCATTTCGGCACTGGCAACTATCATCCGATCACCGCACGCATCTATACCGATCTGAGTTTCTTCACCGCCGATCCGGATCTCACCCGTGATGCGATGCGGCTGTTCAACTACATGACGGGCTATGCACAGCCGGAGAAGATGGACGCGCTTGCGTTCTCGCCGCTGACCATACGCAGCACGCTGATGGATTTGATCGAAGGGGAGATCGCTTCCGCAAAAGCGGGGAAACCGGCGAGCATCTGGCTGAAGCTCAACAGCCTCGTGGATTCGAAGCTGATCGACAAACTCTATCAGGCATCCATTGCCGGCGTGCAGGTGATGGCGGTGATACGCGGCATCTGCTGCCTGCGCCCCGGTGTTCCGGGTCTTTCAGAAAATATCAGAGTTAAATCGATCGTCGGCCGCTTTCTCGAGCATGGCCGTATCTGCGTTTTCGGCAACGGCCATCGTCTGCCGAGCCGCCATGCACTCGTCTATATCAGTTCTGCGGATTGGATGGAACGCAACATGGATTGGCGGGTGGAGACGCTGGTGCCGATCCGGAATGAAACCGTGCATGCACAGGTGCTTGACCAGATCATGGTTGTAAACCTGAAAGATACGTTACAATCCTGGGAGCTGAAGGCGGATGGCGTATGGGAGCGCGTGACGCCCGGGGCGAAACCTGTGTCTGCGCATGAATACTTCATGACTAACCCGTCTTTATCGGGGCGCGGATCGGCATTGCATGGGCCGGTGGTGCCGTTGCCGCGACCTCGGCCGATGCGGCCCGATCGGGTTTTACAGGATTAAAAAAAGCCTTCTTTTTCTGAAGAAACGAAGCAAGAAGACTTTTATGTTCTGCGCCGGCCCCAGCCTCTCTGGCTGATTTCGGCACCTACGTGCAGCGACTGGGACGTAAAGTCTTTTGGCTCTTTCTGAAAAAGAACTTTCTTCCTTACCCCGTGGAAGGACCAGCGCATGAAGATGCCAACGATTACGCTCCCAAAAGGCCCGCAGGCATTAATACCGAAAATCAGCGCCGGCCCCGACTGGCTGGGCCGTGCTGAAAGGCTGAAAAAAGAGGGCAGGGATGCGCGCCAGGAAACGCTGAAGGCGGCCGGCCAAGACAAGATCGACAATTACGATATCGCCATGTCGGCCGTGAGCATCGTTCTGGCAGCGGTTTCGGGAGAGGTTTACGAGCACCCGATTTCCACCATCGGTTATGGTGTGCAGGCTGCAATCGATGGCGCCAAAGGCTCGGAAGCGCGCAGCAAGGCTCAGGCCGACAGGTTGAAAACAGACAAGCGAAATCCGTTCTTCGATGATTACAAGGCAGCGCCCGGCACGGGCAGCCCGATCACGCAACGTTATCTTACTACCCGCCTGTGGAAGAAGATCGGCGGCGGCGCGATGCAGACATTCGGTTCATTGACGTCGCTGATCCCCGCAGTAGCGCATACGAATATTCCTGGCGCCACCTACCATCTCCATGCGACCTGCCTCAGCCGAGTGCATGCGGCCCAGATCAAATACATCCGGGAAAAATACGAGGACGAGGAACTGATCCGCGATTTTTGCGACCTGGTCGAGTCGGCGAAGATGATCAAATACGGCATTCGCGCCGTCTCAATGCTCGGCTCGGTCATACCGGGAGCCTCGATGCCATCGATCGCGACCGCCGCCATCAAGGCGGGGATCAAGCTGACCGCCCCGGCTGCATGCTACGCGGCCGCGGCGGCGATCCATTGGACGGCCTACAAGGAGCAGGGCTATTTCGAACACGAGGTCGTCCCCGACTTCGCACATTACAAGCTGCCGCCTGTCGAGGGATTGAAGCCGCTGCCGGCCTCGCCAACGTCCAAGCCGTTGCCGCCGATGATGGGGATCACGAGGGCGTCGCCCTTGCCGACAGGAAAGAAATTGCCTGAACTGCCGCCTACAAAAACACTGAGGGCAGGCCCGACCGGTCCCAGCGCAGGACCGGCCTCTGCGATCTTATGGGAGATTTTCACCAAACGCGGTGCCACCAGGGTGTTTGGCAAATACGACATCGACGGATTGGTCAGGGAACCGGCCGGCTGGCTCGCCCTCGGTGACAAGCTGTCGCTCATCTAGGTTGAGAGATTTAGGCAAATTACCCAAGCTGCAGCTATTGTTCTCTAGCTAGCGATCGTCTCGATGATCTGCATGATTTCATGCGGGGCCGCAGCACAGCCGAGCCGTCGCAGCAGCTCGGCCACTTCGTTGGCAGGTCTCGGTTTGCTGAACAAGTAACCTTGCAGCTCCAGGCAGCCTTCGCCGATCAGCGCTTCGCGCTGATCGGCGGTCTCGACGCCTTCCGCATTGACCGACATGCCGAGCGAGCGCCCCAGCCCGATCACGGCGCGTACGATGGCCAGGCAATCCTGGCGGTCGGTCATGTTGCGCACGAAAGACTGGTCGATCTTGATCTTGTCGAACGGAAAACGCCGCAGATAGCCAAGCGAGGAATAGCCGGTGCCGAAATCGTCCATCGAGATGCGTGCGCCGAGGGCGCGCAACTCGTGCAGCGTTCTCAGCACCTGCTCCTCATCGGCCAGCATGATCGATTCGGTGATTTCCAGTTCCAGCAGGCAGGCCGGCAGGCCGCTGGCCTGCAGCGCATCGGTCACTTCCTGCACCAATGGTCCGCGGAACTGGCTGGGAGAAAGGTTCACCGCAACCTTCAGTTTTGCCGGCCAGCCCGCGGCGTCCGCGCAGGCGCGTTGCAGCACCCAGCGCCCGATTATCGGGATCAGGCCGACCTCTTCGGCGAGTGGAATAAAGTCCGACGGTCCGACCAGTCCGCGCTCCGGATGGCGCCAGCGCACGAGGGCTTCGAAACCTGAAATGCCTGAATCGCCTAGCATTAGCGGCTGGTAGAACACTTCGAACTGGTTCAATGCCACGGCTTCGCGCAAATCGTGTTCCATCTGCCGGCGCGCCTGCATGCGCAGATCCATGTCCGGCTCGAAGAAGCGCCACACACCGCGGCCTTCCGCCTTGGCGCGATACAGCGCCAGGTCGGCCGATTTCAGCAGCGCATCGGCCGTCGCCATCACGTCCCCGGTCACTGCAATGCCGACGCTGCCGCCGATGGAAATACGGTGCCCGTCGATGTCGAAAGGCTCGGAAAGGGTGCCGATCACCCGTTGCGCCAATGAGGTGGCCGCCTCAGGCTGGCCGTGCTGTATGATGGCAAATTCGTCGCCGCCGAGGCGCACCACCATGTCCGAGGCACGTGTGCAGCCGCGCAAGCGCTGGCCCACCACGCGCAGCAGCGCATCGCCGACCGGGTGCCCTAGTGTGTCGTTGACGATCTTAAACCGGTCGAGATCGATGCAAAGCAGGGCGATGCATTCATCCGGCTGGAAGTCGGTGAGCACTGCACGCATGTGCTCGGCAAAGAGCAGGCGGTTCGGCAGCCCGGTCACCTGGTCATGGCGCGCCATGTCCGACAGGCGCTGCTCGGCGAGGCGGCGTTCGCTGACATCCTCGTAGGTGGCGACCCAGCCGCCGCCTTCCACGGCAGAATGCGAGACTGCGATGCCGCGTCCATCGGGTAAGACGCAGGAAATCGATTCCACCTTACCGTTGCGGCAGGAATCGATGAGCATCTCGAGTCCGACGCTGCCCAGCACCTCGTCGCTCGTCTGGCCCGGCACAGGGTCTGCGAACATTTCCGAAAAACGGCGGTTGGCGACCAGCAGGCGCCCATCGGCATCGAACAGGCAGAGGCCCTGTGTCATGTTCGAGAAGGCAGCGTCCATCTGCGCGTGCTGCGCGGCCATTTCGCCGGCATGGGTGGTGGCCATCTGGTCCATCAGCGATTTGATCCGCGCAGCACCGGCAGCGATGCTTTGCTGCATCATCGACAGCGCGCGCAGCAGATCGGCAGTCTCGCCGCGGCCGCGCGTCACGATGGGGTTGTCGAGATTGCCGGCGGCGATGGATTGCGCCACGCGCACGGCGTCGCGGACGGGTGGTGCTATCAGCCGGCCGACCAGCCAGGTGATCACCAGGGCTGAGACCAGGCTGACCCAGATCGCCGCCGAACTGTCGCGGGTCTGCCGCGCGACCATGTTGCCGACGCCCTTGCGATAGTGATAGGCGTCGCCTGCAAAGATTTCTACCAATCGGTCGAAGGCGGCGCGGGTGGCATCTGCGCCGGCCGTATCGTCGTGCAGATGCGGCAGCAGGGTGGTGATACGCTGCTGCAGGGCCGCGACCTCCTGGCGGCCATTGGGTGACATCGCGCGTTCGCGTGCCACATCCAGATCCGTCAGCACCTCCTGCCCGGCCTCCGCAGCGTCGTCTGCCTTCCAGCCAGAATGGTGTGCGCTGTCGGCGAGGCGGCCGAACTCCACCTCGGCGGAGCGCAGATAGCTGACCGCCATGAAGGCATTGTCGTAGATGTCCAGCGCCACGCGGCCCAGTTTCCGCTCGGCATCCTGTGCACGGATGCCGAGCAGGAAGGTGAGCAGGGTGAGCGATAGGCAGCCCAGCAGGATTTTTATCCGGATCGTCATCGCGCCGGCCTATTGCACATCGACATCGAGATGCATTTTCGGATGAATATGGCAATGAACGGTGAAATGGCCGCGCGCGGTGAGCGTCATTGCCAGTACCTGCCCTGGCTCCTGCTCGTCGGATTCGAAGGTGAAGCTAGGAGACTCGACGAATATCTCGTGGGTGAAATCATCCTCGTTGCTGAAATGCAAGGTCGTGCCGAGGCCCACGGCGAGTTTATCGACCGAGAAGGCACGATGCTGCTGGACAACCGTGTTGCTGTCTGCCGCCATGCCCGCAAGTGGCAGTACGGCAAGCCCTAGTGCCACGCCACGTAAAACACGCGCCAAGAGCTTAACGCGTGACAATAGCGTGCTCCATCGGCGCAAGCCTGGCGAGCAGGCGGTTCTGCACGCGGAACGGCACGCCGGCCTTGTCCATGGCCGATTGCAGGTCTTCGACAACGGCGTTGAAGCGCGCCTCGTTGATGGCAAGACCCTTATGCGCGGCGTACATCGAATGTCCCTTGTAGACGCAAGGTCCGCCAGCGACGCGGCAGAGATAGGCAGTAAAGCGTGGCTGCATGAAGTCCCGGTTAATGTTGTCGAAATCATGCGCGAGACGTGGATCGGTGAAATAAAGATCGAGCGCGTTGCTGGAGATGCGCGCGATGCCGGGCTGGCCGCCGAGCTCGTTGAACAGCGCATCGTCGGCCACGGCATTGCCCGGGAAAAGTGCGAGAAGCAGCAAGACCCGGGTGAGAGCGCGCATCAACATCGCCTAAAAACCTGTCTGGAGGGAAAGATAGAAGCCGTTCTGCTCGCCTTGCCGGGCGATCGGCCCGAGATCGACGAAGGCGAGGGTCAACGAAACGTTCTTCGTCAAGAAATATGCTGCGAAGGCGTCGTAGGCAGTGGATTCGTGGGCGAAACCAAGATTGTCCGGCTTGGTGCGCAGTTCGGCGCCGATGGCGAGGCGTTTGGTCAGCAGCAAGGCGGTCGAGCCCTCGAACTCTGCGGAATAGCCGTCATCGCGGTCGCCGCCGAAGCCCAGCAATCCGAGCTGATTGGCCTTCGTGGCGCGGATCGTGGCATTCACCAGCAGGCTTTCCGCCAGGAAAAGTTTCGTGGCGGCCACGTAGAAATCCATGCCGTCGGCACTTCTCGCGCCGATCGCGTGTAGGATCGCGTGGCTGTCGGTGGCCTTGAACTGGGTGCCGATGGATATTTCCGGCAGCAGGCTGTCCTGGTCGTACACCACATCGCCGAACAGCCGCAGTTTTGCGCCGACCACGTCCATGTTGAAGGTGTAGCCGTCGCCCAGGCCAAGGCGGCTGCCGGCGGTGCGGGTGTCGAACCATTCATGCGCGTAGGAGAGTTCCAGCCGGTCATAGAGGCCGATGCTGGCGCCAGCGCTGGTAAGGCCGAAATCGCCAAGGCCCACATAGGTGGCGTGCACGTTCCCGCCGACTGCGTCGCGGGTGCCGTAGCCGGTGATCACCGCCCATGGTGCCAATCCGCCGCCGGCCGAACCCTCTATCTGGCTGACACCCGAGGTCGCGAGTAACCGCCCACTCTCCTGTGCTCGAGCAGGATGCCAGGCGGCGAGCGAGGCCAGCAGAAAGACGGCAACAATGCCTTCGGATCGACGGCACATGCTATGGCGCGCCGCCCATCATCAGGATCTTTCCCATACCATCCTCGCTCACACGCCTATGGCGTCAATAAGGGCAGAGGTAACAGGAATTAACGAGCGCTCAAAGCTAAATTACGCGTTAGAGTTGTATTCCTTTGCTTTTCAAACGCCATGCTAGCATCGGCGTCACAGATGCGCCCTACTTGCGCGCCAGCGGCTCGAAGCGGTAGGGGCTGTCGCTTTCGAGGTTCGGGTCCAGCGCCAAACGATGCTCCAGGGGCGGGAAGGCGCGGGAACGGCAATGCTGCCGGTCGCATAGCCGGCAGGACAGGCCGATGCCCACAGCGGCCTGCTCGAGGTTGAGGCCGTCGGCATAGACCACCTCGCCGGCATGGGCGACGTCGCAGCCCATAGCGATCACGTGGGTAGGCGGCGGTTCGCCCCAGGCGGCGGCCGGCCCCTCGATGCAGCGGGCGAAGCAGAGGAAGGTCGCGCCATCGGGCAATTGCGCCACCTGCACGCGCAGTGTGCCCGGGGTCGCGAAGGCGGCGTGCACCACCCAGCGTGGGCAGGAGCCGCCATAGCGGGCGAAGGGGAAGCCGCCGGCGGAGAAGCGCTTGCTGACATTGCCGGCAGGGTCGAGGCGCAGGAAGAAGAATGGGATGCCGCGGGCACCGGCCTTCTGCAGGGTGGAGAGGCGGTGGCCGGCCTGCTCGAACGACACGCTGAACCGGGCGGTGAGGGCATCGAGGTCGTGGCGCAGCACGCGGGCCGCTTCCAGGAAGGCGCCATACGGCATCAGCAGCGAGGCGGCCGCGTAGTTCAGCAGGCCGATGCGTATCAGGCTGGCGGCTTCCGGCGTGGAGGGCGCGATGCGGGTGAGCAGGCCTTCCACTGATTCCCGCGCCTCCAGCAGGATAAGCTGGAACGCCATCTGGAAGCCGCGTGATTCGCGTGGCAACTGCTCGGAGAGCGAAAGGCTGCGCGTTTCCGGCTCGTAGCGCCGCAACGCATCCTCCATCGGCACCACACGCACCGAAACCTGGTGCTTGCGGCGCAGGCGCTCGGCGATCGCGTGGTTCATTTCCGCGGGCGCAGCATTGAGCTCCGCGCCGAGTGCGTCGGCGGCTTCCTCCAGCTCGGCGAAGTAGTTGCCGCGCTCATGGAACACGTCGCGCGCCTCTTCATTGGGCAGCAGGATGCGTCGGCCGGACGGCAAAGCGAGCCCGCTCGCATCCTCCCGCGCCACCCGCCAGGCGCGGTAGAGTGCCAACACGCCACGCGCGGCATTTGGATTGGCCGCGACAGCTTCGAGCTCCGTGTCCGGTATCTGCTCGGTGCCAAGCTGCGGGTCGGAGAACACTTCGCGGAGCCCGGTCTCCAACTCGCGTTCCTGGGCGCCGGAGAGGGCAGCGAGGTCGACGCGAAGCATTTCCGCGAGCTTGATCAGGAGGCTTGCGGTGACGTTGCGCTGGTCGTGCTCGATGAGGTTCAGATAGCTCGGCGAGATGCCCAAGCGCGCTGCGAGCGCCTGTTGTGAGAGCCCTTGCTCAGTCCGAAGCCGCCGGACCGTCCGCCCGATGAGTGGTCTTGCCATTGGAGGTGGTTATGGAGACTAGGCGGTTTGCGCAAGGCCCATTGAAGGCCGCATGGCGCAGCTGCGCCACCCCCCAAAACCTCGATATGGTCGCTCAGATTTTCGGAGCGTGCTTGCCATGGACACACGGATCCTCTTATGAGAAAGTTACGAAATGATTGTAACTGCGCTTTCGCAACGTTTCTGCATGTGTCTGGCGGCGTTTGTCACCTTCGCCATCATAGCCCAGCCTTATGCCGCGCGGGCGGATGCGCCTGCAACGTTGACCGCCATTGCCGATACGGCAGATAGGATTTGCGGGATCGTTTCGACGGAGGGCGATACCAAATCCCATGAAGTGCAAGGCCAGATTAATGCCGAGTTAAATGGTTTGGCAAAGAGGCTCGCCAACATAGGCGGAGCGGGCTCTGCGGATTTCTCAGCATCCCGATATCAAGGCCTGCTACAGAAGGATCTTCCAACGACCCTCGACGGGGTGAGAGCGTGCAAACTGCATGTCTTCGATCTACTGCGAACTACGATTCTTCCTGGCAGCCCTTCAACTCCCGCGCCGGCGCCTGGGGCGCCATCAGCGGATCTGTTACAGGCACCCGCAAATGCGCCCGTAAGCGATAGTGTTACCGGACCTGGCAAGAACATCGAACTGGGGCTTTACAGCTGCAGCAACGATCCAAACAAGATCACCTGTTATATCATCGTGTCGAAGATCACGCCGGGGCCGGCGGATATCAACATACCTGCTTGGCATACTAACCTGATCGAGCTTGTCGACAACTTTCACATTAAACACGCTTTGCGAAGCGCCTACTTCATAGACGGCCTTGGAAGCCATCAGCAGGAAATGAACTTTGCCTCGGGCGAAGGTGTATGGTTGACACTAGAGTTTCCGACGGTTGCAAAGCCGATAAGTTCGGATCGGATTATTTTCGGCAATATTCCTGTAGCCCCGCAACTTCGCGCAACAGTTAATTAAACAAAATTCTCGAACAGAGTGAGTTTAAGGAGGTAGAATTGCTACCTCAACTAAGGCTTTTAAAGGCTCCGCCTTTAACGGGGTCCAGGGGCAAAGCCCCTGGCCTTCCGTCAGCTTAGAACTGGTTCATGGTGTTATGCGCACCACCAGCCTTCAGCGCTGCTTCACCCGCGAAATACTCCTTGTGGTCGTCGCCCACATCCGAGCCGGACATGTTCTGGTGACGCACACAAGCAATACCCTGTCTAATCTCCTGGCGCTGCACGCCGAGCACGTAGCCCAGCATGCCCTCATCGCCGAAATAGGATTTGGCCAGGTTGTCGGCTGCCAAAGCATCCGTGTGATAGGTTGGCAGCGTGATCAGATGGTGGAAAATGCCGGCGCGTTTGGACGCATCGGCCTGGAAGGTGCGGATGCGGGAATCCGCTTCGGTGTCGAGGGCGGTGCCGTCATAGTCCACGCTCATCAGTTTTGCGCGGTCATAGGCGGACACATCCTTACCTTCGGCTTTCCAGGCGTCGTAGACCTGCTGGCGGAAGTTCAGCGTCCAGTTGAAGCTGGGCGAGTTGTTGTAGACGAGTTTCGCATTCGGGATCACCTCACGGACGCGGTCGATCATGCCGGCGATCTGGGCGACATGCGGCTTCTCGGTTTCAATCCAAAGCAAGTCGGCGCCGTTCTGCAGGCTGGTGATGCTGTCGAGAACACAGCGGTCTTCGCCAGTGCCGGGGCGGAACTGGAACAGGTTGCTCGGCAGGCGTTTCGGGCGGAACAGCTTGCCGCCGCGATTGATGATGACGTCGCCATTATGCGCGGCGTCGGCGGTCACTTCTTCCACGTCGAGGAAGGAGTTGTACTGGTCGCCGAGGTCGCCGGGGGTGTGGCTGACGGCGATCTGCTTGGTCAGGCCCGCGCCGAGCGAGTCGGTGCGGGTGACGATGATGCCGTCTTCCACGCCGAGTTCGAGGAAAGCGTAACGGCAGGCGCGGACTTTGGCGATAAAATCCTCATGCGGCACCGTCACTTTGCCGTCCTGGTGGCCGCACTGCTTTTCGTCGGAAACCTGGTTTTCGATCTGCAGCGCGCAGGCGCCGGCCTGGATCATTTTCTTGGCCAGCAGATACGTTGCCTCGGCATTGCCGAAGCCGGCATCGATGTCGGCGATGATCGGCACCACATGGGTTTCGAAATTGCTCACCTTCTCCATCAGCTCGGCTTCGCGCGCGGCGTGGCCACCCTTGCGGGCGGCATCGATTTCGCGGAACAGGCCGCCGAGCTCGCGCGCATCGGCCTGGCGCAGGAAGGTGTAGATCTCCTCGATCAGTTTGGGCACGGAGGTTTTCTCGTGCATGGACTGGTCGGGCAGGGGTCCGAATTCCGAGCGCAGGGCTGCGACCATCCAGCCGGACAGATAAATGTAGCGGCGCTTGGTGGTGCCGAAATGCTTCTTGATCGCGATCAGATGCTGCTGCGCGATGAAGCCGTGCCAGGCGCCTAGGCTCTGCGTATAGAGCGAGGAATCGGCATCGTAGTCGGCCATGTCGGCGCGCATGATGGCCGCGGTGTAGCGCGCGATATCCAGGCCGGTGGTGAAGCGGTTCTGCGCCCGCATGCGGGCGACGGCCTCGGCGCTGATACCGTCCCAGGTGCCGGCCTTGCTCTCGATCAGCTCGGCGATGTGCGCGGTGTGATCCTGGTAGGTGGAACGCTGCTCATGGATGGCTGAAACGCTCCCGGACATGCCTTCGGGTTCGCGGGGCGCACGGGGGATGTTCAAAACACTAATTCCTCAAGCTGCATCGGTTGTACAGGATATCGGCTCTCTGCCGCTCAGAGGATAGAGAACCGGCGCCGTCCGACGCAGTTTCGGGTATTCAGATTTACAAGTCGGGCAGTAAATTTGTAAATACCTTGCCTAGCCCAGCAGAAACCACAGACGAAAAAGCTGGGTCTCGGCCCAGCTTTGGCGTTTCAGGGCCGGATGAGCCAAGGCCTTGAGGCGGCGGCCCCAGCCGTCATGCAAGCCGGCCGAGATCAGGCCGAGCGAGTCTCTTGCTTCAGGCGACAACAAATCCTGCTGGTCTTCCAGCGCCTGCATGTGCGCGCGGAAGGTGCGCATGAACACGCTGGGGCCACGCCGCAAGGCCGCCCAGGCGCGCCGCCCGTTCGAGCGCGGCACACCCACCGCATTATGGGCATGCTGGCGGTAGAGCACGGTCGGCACATCGTCCATCACCACCTGGCCACCGGCGGCGCTGACCAGCAGATACGACCACCAATCATGCAGCGTACCCTGCGGCTCCTGCGCGTCGGACAACAGGCGGGCGGCCGACGAATTCATCATCACCGTGCAGCCGGTGGCAATGTTCTGTGTCATGGCCTGGGGAAACCCCAACGGGCCGGAAATGCGCGGGGACTCCGTCACCGGGCGCAACGCCTTGTCGACCAGATGCTGCCGTGCGCAATAGAGGCCAGGCGTGGCGTCTGGCATGCGCGACAAAGCTTCCACGCCGCGTGCCAGTTTCTCTGGCAGCCACACATCGTCCTGGTCCGCGAAGGCGATGATACGGCCGGACGGCGCCTTGCGTAGCAGGCCGAGGAAGCTCGCCGTGATCCCGACATGGCCGAGATTGTCATTCAGATCCACCAGCCGCCCGGCGCCGGTGCCGGCAGCAAAGGCCCGCATCAGCGCGCTCGTGTTGTCCTCGGAGCCATCATCGCGCCAGAAAATCTCCCACTCGGCGTGGGATTGCGCGAGCAGGCTGTCCAGCTGTTCGTTGACGAACGAGGCACCGTTGCGCGTGGAGAGGAGAATGGCGACGTTCTGGTCGCGGCCCATGGGAATACCGACCTAGCCCGGCGCCGTGGCCAGCAATTTCTGGCAGATGGCGGTGACGGCATCGTCCAGGCTCGGCTGCCAGGGCGGTAGCCGCACGCCGAAGACACGCGCCAGCTTGCTGCCATCGAGCCTGGAATCGGCCGGCCGGCGGGCGGGTGTCGGCCAATCGGCGGTGGCGATCGCATCCACCGGGGGGCTCGGCCAGCCATGGCGCGCGGCCGAGGCGAAGATGGCCTCGGCAAAACCGTGCCAGCTCGTCTCGCCCTGGCCAGTCGCGTGATAGATCCCGCCGAGGGAGGAGGCTTCGGCACTGCCCGGGCTCGTCGCCAGAAGGCGATCGGCGACCGACAGGCAGGCGGTAGCAAGGTCGTCCGCATTGGTCGGGCTGCCGATCTGGTCGCCGACGACGCGCAGGCGCGGCACACGGCGGGCGGCATTGAGCATGGTCAGCACGAAATTCTTGCCCTCGCGGGCATAGACCCAGGCGGTGCGCAGGATCACCGCCTGTGGCAAGGCTGCCAACACGGCGTTTTCGCCGGCGAGCTTGGTCTCGCCATAGATGCCGGTGGGGCTTGGCGTATCGGTCTCGACATAGGGCGCGCCCTTGTTGCCGTCGAACACATAGTCGGTCGAGACGTGGATGAGCCTTGCGCCATGCTCGCGGCATGCCAGCGCCAGCAGTGCCGGACCTGTGTGATTGGCACGCGCGGCACCTTCGGCATCGCTCTCGGCGCCGTCCACCGCAGTCCAGGCCGCACCATTGATCACCAGCGCCGGCTTATGGGCCGCGACGATGGCGGCAATGCTTTCCGGACGATCGAAATCGAAGTCCGGGCGGCCCACCACCACCACCTGCTCAGGCCGCAGCCGGCCGAGGGCGGAGGCCAGCTGCCCAGCACCGCCGGTCACCAGGATCTTGGCCGTCATGCGCTGAACCAGCCACGAGCTTCGGCCCAGCCCGGCAGAATTTTGTCCTTGTCGGACAGAACCACCTCGGCGTCTTCGACCGGCCAGGGCAGTGCCAGCGTAGGGTCGTTCCACATGACGCCACGCTCGGAAGCGCGGTCGTAGCCGGAGGTCACCTTGTAGACCACCTCGGTGTCAGGCTCGAGCGTGCAGAAGCCGTGCAGGAAACCGGGCGGCACCCAAAGCTGGCTGCCGTTCTCGGCCGAGAGCACCGCAGCCGCGTGCTGACCGAAGGTGGGCGAGCCGGTGCGCGCATCGACGGCAACGTCCCAGATCGATCCACGTATCACGCGCACGAGTTTGCCCTGCACGAAGGGTGCAACCTGGCAATGAAGGCCGCGCAGGACGCCCTTGGCTTTCGAGAAACTTTGGTTGTCCTGCATGAACACATCGGTGAGGCCGTGCTCGGCGAGGCGTGGTGCGTTGAAGATTTCCGAAAAATACCCACGATCATCGCCAAACCTTGGCGGCGTGATCAGCAACACGTCCGGTATATTGAGTTTTTCGACCTTCACCGCAGCATCTCCTCGAATCGTTTTAGTATGTTGCGTTGCCGCAGTGAAGCACAGCGGCGGCGCGTGGGCCACAAGAAAGGCCAGGCGCTCTGCCCCCGCGCCACCGGCACTTGAACCGGTGGCGTTTTGGTGTCGCGCCCGCTGGAGGCAGGCCCTCCAGACCTCCATTATTTGAAGGCCAGGCGAGGAGGGGGCAGAACCGTCGGCTCGAACGGGATCGCTGGACGCCCCCTCCTCACCTTGCCTTCAAGTATCGCCGGTCCAGGGGGCCACCCCCTGGTGGGGGTCCAGGGGGCCAAAGCCCCCTGCCTTTGCTGAGCTCAGGCGTGCACCCCGTTGGCTACATCGCGCAAGAGCCGGCCTAATTCGGTCTTGCCCAGGCGGCGCGAGTGACCGTGGAGCGCGGCGGCGTCGATGAAGCCCATGCGGAAGGCCACTTCCTCCGGGCAGCCCACCAGCATGCCTTGGCGTGACTGGATGGTTTGTACGAAGCTGGCGGCCTGCAGCAGGCTGTCCGGTGTGCCGGCATCGAGCCAGGCGCAGCCGCGTCCTAGTTTCTCCACATGCAGCGAGCCTTCCTCCAGGTACATCCGGTTGAGGTCGGTGATTTCCAGCTCGCCGCGAGCCGAGGGTTTGACCGCGCGGGCGAATTCCGTGACCCGCGCGTCGTAGAAATAGAGCCCGGTGACGGCCCAGCTCGAAGGCGGGTTCGGCGGCTTTTCCAGGATATCGAGCGCGTGGCCGGCTTCGTCGAACTGCACGACGCCGTAGCGTTCCGGATCGCTCACCTGGTAGGCGAAAACGGTGGCACCTTCGGGGCGGATGGCGGCGGCGCGGAACGAGGTGGAGAGGTGCTCGCCGAAAATCAAATTGTCGCCGAGCACGAGGGCGCAGGGCTGACCGGCCAGCCATTCATCGGCGATCAGAAAGGCCTGGGCGATACCGTCGGGCGTCGGCTGCTCGGCATAGGAGATGTTGAGGCCGAGTGTGCTGCCGTCGCCCATCAGCCGGCGAAACTGCGGCAGATCGACCGGTGTCGAGATGATCATGATGTCGCGGATGCCGGCGAGCATCAGCACGGTAAGCGGGTAGTAGATCATCGGCTTGTCGTAGACCGGCAGCAGCTGCTTGCTCGACGCCAGCGTGATCGGGTGCAGCCTGGTGCCGGAGCCGCCAGCCAGCACGATGCCCTTCATGTTCATATCGCCCTACCCCTCGAGATTATGCAGCGGTGCCCAGGCGCTGGCCGGAATATTTCGCGGCGCGAATGCCTTCCCACCAGGTGCGATTGGCCAGATACCAATCGATGGTGCGCCGCAGGCCGCGTTCGAAATCATGCGCCGCCTCCCAGCCGAGCGTGGCTTTCACGTGGGCAGGATCGATCTCGTAGCGCGCATCGTGGCCCGGCCGGTCGGTGACGAAATGGATCAGCCGCTCGCGCTTGCCGAGCGGATCGGGAATTTTTTCATCCAGTATGGCGCAGATGGCCCGCACCACATCGATGTTCTTCCGGGGTTGCTGCGCGCCGATCGCGTAGGTCTCGCCGGGCACGCCGCGCTGAAGCACGTCGAGGAGGGCCACCGCGTGGTCTTCCACGAACAGCCAGTCGCGCGTGTTGCTGCCGTCGCCGTAGATGGGCAGTTTTTCGCCGGCCAGCGCATTGAGCACGATCAGCGGGATCAGCTTTTCCGGGAATTGCCAGGGACCGTAGTTGTTCGTCGTGTTGCTGACGATCACCGGCAGCCCATAGGTGTGCATCCAGGCGCGCGCGAGGTGGTCAGAGGCGGCCTTGCTGGCGGAATACGGGCTGCGCGGATCGTAGGGCGTTGTTTCGGTGAACGGCGGGTCAGTTGGGCCAAGTGCGCCAAAAACCTCGTCCGTCGAGACGTGGTGGAAGCGAAATTTAGCCTTCGCCTCGCCCCCCAGCATGTTCCAGTAGGCGCGGGTGGCTTCCAGCAACACGAAGGTGCCGGTGATGTTGGTGCGGATGAAATCGCCCGGCCCGTCGATCGAGCGGTCCACGTGGCTCTCGGCAGCCAAATGCATCACCGCGTCCGGCCGGTATTCGGCGAATACCCGCTTCATCGCCTCCGGATCGGCGATGTCAGCCCGTATCAGCGTGTGCTGGTCGTGGTTCTGCCCCTCCTCCAGCGCGTCGAGCGAGGCGGCGTAGGTCATCTTGTCGACATTGACGATCTGGTGGGGTGTGGTGCGCAGGAGATGGCGCACGACCGCCGATCCTATGAAGCCACAGCCGCCGGTCAGAACAATCCGCATGCCCAATACGCTCATCTTTTCGTTATCTGGTGTCTATGCACTGCGAGAGCCTGCGATTTCAACTCCAAAGCCGCGGCAAGGCGGTAGCCGCCGTACGACCTGCCAGCGCGTGCCCGGATTTCTCCGGCTCGCGTCTTGCACCCTACCAGCCAAAGGTTAACCATATCTACTATGAAACGAACGGCCGCGCCTGCATTCCAGCTTTCCGTTCAGTCCGACGGCACGATCGAGGGGGTTCTGGCCGGCAGCCAGCGGCGCAATGTCGCCGAGCAGATCGCCATATTGCTCGATGGTACGGTGCATGAGACGGCCGCTCTTGAACCGGCCGCGCGTGGCTTGCGGCGCTTCGTCGGCCGGCTGCCCCGACGGCTGATCTTCAACGAACTGGATATCCTCACCGTGCCGGGCGGGGAAAGCCTGCTCGGACTTAGGCGGCCCTTGGCTGAGATCTATGCGCTGCGATGGGAGCCGTTGGTCGCCGAGGGGCTGTTCATCGCCGGGTCGTTCTCGGCGGCTTCGTTCCTGGCCGACGAACTCGGCATGGAATGCCTCGATGCCGGTAACGCCCTGGCTGCACAGGGTCTGGCTTTGCGCGACGCCTCGGGCATCTTCCGTTTCCGTCTCCCGCTGCAGGCATTGCTCCGGCCTGGGCAGGTGGCCGCATTGCGGCCGCGCGTCGGCGGCCGCATCTTGGAGGCGCCGATCCTCACCTTTGAAGCGGCCGGGCAGGGTTTCCTCGGCTGCCTTGACGCCGCCAGCCCCGGCCATGTGGAGGGCTGGGCCATCGATCCCGCCCATCCGGGCCGGCCGGTCAAACTCGATGTGTTCGTCGACGCCACGCGCGTGGGTAGCGTGATTGCCGATGGCGACCGGCCCGATGTCGAGGCCTTGGGCGTCGGCGGCGCCGCCTGCGGCTTCATGCTCGTGCTGCCGGACCACCCGGATCCGCTGGCCAGGCGGCGCATCGGCGTGCGCCTTGCCGGCAGCCGCACGGAACTCGCCGGCAGCCCGCTTTTCATTGATCCGGTGCCGGGCATTGGCGGCTGGTTCGACTCGCTGCACGGCATGGCCGCGCATGGCTGGGCATTCAATCCGGCCGCACCTGATGTGCCGGTAATGGTGGAGGTGGTCGGCCCCGGTGGCGTGGTGCTGGGTGCCGGCGCCGCCGACCTGTTTCGCGGCGACCTGATGGACGCCGAGGTGAATGAAGGGCTGTGCGCCTTCAAGATCGACATCTCGACGCATTTTGAAGCGCTGCTGGACCAGGAGGTGATCGTGCGCGTGGTGGGCGGCGCCCAACTGGCCGGGTCGCCGAAGCGGGTGACCACTAATCGCAATGTCCTGCGTTTCCTGCATCGCCGCCGCGAGCTCAAACCCGAGGCGGCACAGCGCCTCAGGCGGATGATGAACTTTCGCGCCCATGGCCACGGCATCAGCTTCATCATGCCGGTGTTCGACACGCCGCGCATCTGGCTGATCGAGGCGCTGGAGAGCGTGCGCACGCAGTTCTGCGATCCGTGGGAGCTGATCTGCGTCGATGACGGATCGCGCGCACCGCACGTGGCCGACATCCTCGCCGGCTATGCCGCGCGCGACAAGCGCATTCGAGTGCTAAAATCGCCGCAGAATGTCGGTATCGCACGCGCCGTCAATTTCGGCCTGCGCGTGGCGAAACACGATTACGTCGCCTTCATCGATCACGACGACAAGCTGGAGCCCGACGCCGCCTGGCAGCTTCTGCGCGCCGCCCAGGAGAGCGATGCCGATTTGCTCTATAGTGACGAAGCGCAGACCACGGAGAATATCGAGGCGATCACCGAATTGCGGCTGCGCCCCGCCTTCAGCCATGATTATTACCTGAGCCATCCGTATTTCGTGCATATCGTCTGTGTACGCACCGATCTGGCGCGGCAGGTCGGCGGCTGGGACGAAAGCCTTTCGATTTCCGCGGATGTGGATTTCGTGCTGCGCGCCATCGAGGCGAGCAGGAACGTGGTGCACGTGCCCGCCGTGCTCTATCGGTGGCGCACCCATTCCACCAGCACAGGCCACGCAAAACAGCAAACCGTGATGGCGGCGACCATGGGCGCGATCCAGCGCCATCTCGACCGGCTGCAGACCGGGGCCATCGTGCAGGAGGGTGTGTGGTTCAACCAGTTTCGCATCGACTGGCCGCCGGCTGCGGGAAAAATCCTGATCGTCATCCCCACCAAGAACAAGGCCGACCTGCTGCGCGTGGCGATCGACTCCGTCGAGCGTTTTTCGGAAGGCGTCGATTACCGCATCGTGGTGATCGACCATGCCTCCGACGATGCGGATTCGCGCCTATATCTCGACAGCATTTCAGACCGCCACATCGTGATGCCCTATGCGGGAGAATTTAATTTCTCTCGCATGAACAACGCGGCGGTCGCAGCGCATGGCGACGACGTGGCATTCATCCTGTTCCTCAACAACGATGTCGAGGCCACGCAGGATGGCTTTCTCGATCGCCTGCGCCGTCTGGCGGCACGCCCCGATGTCGGTGCCGTCGGCGCCTTACTGATGTACGCCGACAAGACGGTGCAGCATGCCGGCGTGATCTTGGGTTTCAACGACTCAGCCGAACATGCGTTGAAGTTCCAGCCGGTGTTCCTCAACGAGCAAGGACGCCGCAATCTCGGCTATAATTGCGCTCTTTCTTCCACACGGGATTATTCAGCCGTCACCGCGGCTTGTCTGATGCTGCGGAAATCGGTGTGGGAGGAGGTCGGCGGTTTTGACGAGAGCTTCGGGATCGGCTTCAACGATACCGATCTGTGCCTGCGCATCGGCGATGCCGGCTATCACATTCTCTATGATGGCAGCACAGTATTGTATCATTACGAATCCGCCACACGCAGCGAGACCAAGCAGGTGTTCCATCCGGAAGACACGCTGCACATGATCGAGCGCTGGGGCGAAAAGCTGCGCGCTGGCGACCGCTTCTACCACCCCAATCTCAGCCTGCGCACGCAAGACCATGTGCCGCGCGAAGACCGCGGCTGCCTCATCTCCAGTAAACCGAGAGCCACCACCCTCGCTCTCGACACGCTCAGACCCACCAAGACGTCACCGTCCGGCACATGACTTTTGCGCTGCCACATGGCAGGAGCATGGGCCATGCACAGCATCCACCCGCATCCGATCAACGTCTTTGCCGGCAGCCCGCTCGACAGGGCCGATCCCCTGCGCCGCGACGCCGCCTGGATCGCCGAGAAATGCACTCACCCTGCTACGAAATTCGTCCCCGTCTGGCGTAGCCGCAACCTTGTCGTCGAGGATGCCAATGGCGCACCGCGCCTCGCTACCGTCTCGCCGGATCGGATCGCCCATTGCCTGCCCACAATGCCCTGGGCGCTGCTTGGCATGCTTGGCGATACACCACATTTCGCCATCGACCTCAGCAGCCTCGACACGCCGTTTCCGTCAGAAACCGCAGCCAGGTTCGAGGATCTTCGGCGTATCGGCACCGCACTCCCGCCCGATGACGCGGCCATCCTCGCCCATGCGCGCGGCCTCATGCATTGGCGCGCACACCACAAATTCTGCCCGGTCTGCGGCGCCGCCTGCCAGCCGGAACAAGGCGGCCACGTCATGGCCTGCACCGGCTGCGGCACCCACCACTTCCCGCGCACCGATGCCGCCGTGATCATGGTCGTCACCAGCGGCGATCGCATTCTGCTGGGCCATCACGCCCGCTTCCGCGACTATCCCATGTTCACCATCCTCGCCGGCTTCGTGGAAACCGGTGAAACACTGGAAGAAGCCGTGGCGCGCGAGGTGTTCGAGGAATCCGGCATTCGCGTTGCAAACGTGCGCTACCAGTCCAGCCAGCCCTGGCCGTTCCCCGCCAGCATCATGCTGGGGTTCAGCGCGGAAGCCGTCACCGAAGAGATCACCTTCGACGGCCACGAATTGCTCGACGTGAGGTGGTTCACGCGAGATCAACTGGAAAATCCAGAGGGGTTTCAGATACCGCCGAAAATGTCGATCGCGCGGAGGCTGATCGATGATTGGCGCCTCGCCGGTTGAGGGGCTAGGCCAAGGTGCTGTGCCCCCTGGACCCCCGCGAGGGGGAACCCCCCGTGGACCGGCACTCTTGCCTTCCAACAATGGAGGTCTGGAAGGCCACCCTCCAGCGGGCGCGACACCAAAACGCCACCGGTTCAAGTGCCGGTGGCGCGGGGGCAGAGCCCCCGGCCTAGCCTCTCAGATCGACGAAGCCACCCATTCCTTGAGCGCGCTCTTCGGCGCAGCGCCGACCTTCGTCGCGGCCGGCTTGCCGTCCTTGAACATGATCAGCGTCGGGATGCCGCGCACGCCATAATTGTTGGGTGTCTGCGGATTCTCGTCGATATTCACCTTAACCACGCGCACGCGGCCGGCGTATTCGGCGCCGATCTCTTCGAGTGCCGGCGCGATCATTTTGCAGGGGCCGCACCATTCGGCCCAAAAATCCACCAGCACGGGCCCGGTGGCTTTCAGCACATCGGCCTCGAACGTGTCGTCGGTGGTAGCGACGGTATTGGCACTCATGAAAATTGGTCTCCTGAGAGGCTTCGAAATCAAAATGGTCAGGTCGCAGCGGCGATCAAGCGGCGAGGGGTGACCGTGCCGCGCCGGGTGCATGTCTGTCCAGCAACGCATCGGGGAGGTGCATGATGCGTGGGCCATCTGTCCAGATCAGCACGCATTGGGTGGGCCTATCGGGGGCGATCAGGCGGAGCATCGCGCGGTAGGCCGACATCTGGCGGAGGTACATGATAGGCACGTCCTCGGGGGTTTTTGGCACGCGACCGGTCTTGTAGTCGGCGATCAGCACGCGGTCCGGCAGGATGGCGAGCCGGTCCACCTGGCCGGAGATCACGTTAGTCCCGACCAGCCCGGTAAGCGGCTGTTCGGCGCGGCTGCCGGGGCCGAAGAGCGGCGTAAGCGACGGGTCTTCCAGCACGGCGAGTGCTTCCGCGGCGAGTTTCGCCGGCTCGGCCAGGCCCAGGGACGGGCGGCCGGCATAGGTTTCTGCCGCGTGTCTGCGGGCGTTTGGCGGCAGGTTCGGCAGATGCTGCAGCAAGGCGTGCATGGCCAGCCCGCGGGCAAAACGATCGAGCTGACCGGTTTGCGCCAGCGGTGAACGCGCGGCAGGGACAGGGCCGAATTCGATGCCGTCCGGCCGGCTTGGGGCCAAGGGGCGTGGCAAAGCCGGTTCCGGCGGCAAGGGAGATGGTCGCCAGTCGGGCGCCTGTCCCGCCCAGCCTGGCAGGGCGATCGTTGTCTGGGTTGCCGTTTGTATTGTTGCTGCGGCCGGAGAGATCTGCCTGGTCTGGACGGTCAGGGCTTGTCCGGGCCAAGCGGTGAAATCGGCGCCCTGTGCTTCCAGCGCCTGCATGCCGTGCTCGACCAGCTGGTACCAGCTACCTTCGGCAGGCTTGGCCATTTCCCAGCCGCAGATCAGCAGGCGATCGCGCGCGCGGGTCAGCGCCACGTAAAGCAGGCGGTGGTATTCTTCGAGCGCCTTTACCGCCTGTGCCTCGCGGAGCCGCGATACTGCCGCACACCGGAACTGCGCATTGGGTTCCCAGAGCGGCAGGTCGGCACCGGACTGTTCATCCGTCGCCCAGACAAGGCCGCGTTCGGCTGGCGGCAGACCGGTGGTGTCGGGCAGGATCACCAACGGCGCTTCGAGGCCTTTGCTGCCGTGCACGGTCATGATGCGCACGCTGTCGCCGGCGGCTTCCGCCTCGCGCTTCACCTCGGCGGCCGACAAGCGCAGCCAGTGCAGGAAGCCTTGCAGAGAAGGCGGGTGCGTTGCCGCGTGCTGCAGGGCGGCGCCCAAAAGCTCGTCGACGGGTTCGGCCGCTTCCGGGCCGAGCCGTGCGAAGAGGCGTGCGCGGCCGCCAAGCGGACCCAGCGCCTCGCTGAGCAGCGCGTATGGCTGTGCGTAATCCACCCGGCTGAGCAGGGAGGAGAAGAAATCCAGTGCCGACTGCCATTCCGGGCGCTCGCCGGTGCGGCTGCGCAGCACATCCCACAGCGAGCCGGTGCGCTGTGCCGCGAGGTGCATCAGGCTGTCATCACTCAGGCCACCGAGAGGCGAGACGAGCATCTCCGCCAGCGATAGATCGTCTTGCGGCAGCAGAAGCGCATCGCAGAGGGAGAGAAGATCCTGCACCGCGGGCTGTTCGGTGAGCACCATGCGATCCAACCCGGCGACCGGCACGTTGCGCGCTTTCAGCGCCCGCACGAGTGCGCTGGCAAAGGCGCCGCGACGGCGCACCAGCACGAGTATGTCGCCGGGGCGAAGCTGCCGGTTGGGGCCGGTCGTCTGCTCGGCAATCCAGCGCGCGAGTTCATTCACAAGCGTCTGCGGTGCCGAGATCTGCGCCTGGTTGCGCAGCGGGATGGACCAGGGCGTGTGCTCCGGCGCGACGGGCCGCGGCGCCAGCGGCCATAATTCTACACGCCCGGCTTGGCCGAGCCGGTGGGCGATATGGTGCAAGGGCGGCTCGCCGGCTTCGATCACGCCGGCTTCCGCCGCGGCGCCGTTGAACACGGCATCGACCAAGGCGAGCACCGGTTCGGTCGAACGGAACGAGGTTTTCAGCGCCACTTCGCGCCAGCCAAGGCCGGAATGCTGCACGCGTTTCGCGAAGACGCCGCGCCAGAAATCGAATTCTTCGGGTGCCGCACCCTGGAACGAGTAGATCGATTGCTTACGGTCGCCCACGGCGAACATCGTGCGAGCAAGCCCGGCCTCTTCGTGTGCGCCTTCGCCGGTGAAGAAATCCGCCGTGAGCCGATCGGCGATGTTCCATTGTGCAGGGGCGGTGTCCTGCACCTCGTCGAGCAGTAGGTGGTCCAGCCCGCCATCGAGCTTGAAGAGCACCCAGGCAGTGCCGATGGCTTGGTCATCCAGAAGCTTGAAACTGCGGCCGATCAGGTCGTCGTAATCCAGTTGGGCGCGGTGTTCCTGTCCTTGGCCATGCAGTCGCAGGATCGGCCCGGCGAGTTTCAGCAGGGCGGCGGACGCGGCAGCAAGCGCGCGAGCGCGGCGCGCGTCGAGCAGACTGGCAAGGCGAGTCTGTTCGGTGGCACAGGCGGGAATGATGTGCGGGTGTTTATCGGAGAGCTTCTTGTTGGCGAAGATGCTCAGGCCACGCGGCTCTCCATCGGCGCGGAAGAACTCCTCCAGCCATTGATCGAGGAACTCGCAGCGCGTCTCGGCGGGCAAAGCGAGCCAGTCCAGCATGCGTGCCGCGCGCGCGCGCACCGTGTCGCTGCCGCCTTCGGCCACCAGGCGCAGGATGTCCCTAAGCCCGTCCGCTTCCGGCCACTCCGCGGCGGCGGCCAGCAGGGCGACCTCCTCGTCGAACGTCACGCCGGCGGCCCGCGCGAAAGCCGCCTGCAACTCGGCCGGCGGCAGCTGCAAGGCCGTCGCCAGCCGGTCGCTCTTCTCCTCGAGTGCGGCCGTCAATGCACCGAACGCTTCGGCATTCACCAGCCCGGCGAGTGTTGCCAGTGCTTCGGTGTCCGCTTCCGGCAGCACGGTTTCACGGGCCTCTTCGAGCGCGCTGCGTGCCTCGGAGGGTTCCACGAGCTGGAAATGCGGGGAGATCTGCGCCTCGAGCGGGAAGCGCTTGAGCAGCGACTGGCAAAAGGCGTGGATGGTAGCGATACGCATGCCGCCCGGCAGATCAAGCACATGCGCGAACAGCGCCCGCGCCCGTCCGAGCTTGGCGGGACCAACTTTCATCTCGTCGAGTTCGCGCGCCAGCGACGCATCATCCAGCGTCACCCAGCCGCCGAGCCGCTTTTGCAGCCGTATCGCCATCTCGGCGGCGGCGGCCTTGGTATAGGTGAGGCAGAGGATGCGTGCTGGGTCGGCACCTTCCAGCATCAGCCGCAGCAGCCGATCGACCAGCAATTTTGTCTTGCCGGTGCCTGCGTGGGCGGAGACGAAGGCGGAAACGCGCGGATCCGATGCGGTAAGCTGGGTATCGGCTGCCGCGTTCATCGGAAAAGCGGGCCGGTCACCGACCGGCCCACGCCACTCTCAGCGTCAGTTTTCCGGCGGCTCGTCCAGGACGGCTTCGACTTCAACGTCGTCATCCGCATCGGCATCCACCTCTGCCACATCGGCGTCCTCATCGGCTTCGACCTCGTCGTCATCCGTCAAAAGCACGGGTGCGGCATCGTCATCCGCTTCGCGGGCGGCAGGCGACGGGCCTTTCATCATGCGATGCCGTGTCGCCGGGCTGCGTCGCATCGGCGGCGGACGCGGCACTTCCGGCGGCTGTTCGGTGCCGCATTTCGGGCAGACAGGTGGGAGGCGTGCCAAATCGTAGAAGCGCGTGGCACAGGAGACGCACACGCGCTTGCTGCCGATACCCGGCAGCCGTATCGCAATTGCTTCGTAAGTCATGCCCGGCTGGCCGGCCGGGCAATCACGCCAGATAAGAGAAGTGTCACGCTCTTAGCGCGCGCCGCGGGCGATACGGCCGGCCAGATACTGCGCGTTGCTCACGCCTTCATAAGACATCGAGAACGGACGACCCTTCTGGGGCTCGGCGGCAACGACCGGTTTTGCAGCCGGCTTCGTGCGCTTGCGCACCGTGGTGGCGGCCTTCGCCTGCTTGGCGGCCATCGCCAGCGTGGCATCGGCTGCGCGATCGGTGGCATCGTTTTCACGGGCCGACCAGGAGCGAACATCCTGCTTCAGCTGGGCGGCGAAACGCGCGGTGTTTGCAGCGGAGTCGTCGGCTATCGGCGCTACAGCCTGCACGTCAGCTTCTGGCGCGTCTGAAGCCGGCAACTCTGAAGCGTGCACATCTGGCTGCTCATCGGTCATTATGGGACCCTTTTTGCTGTGGAAAATGTCTGTCCGTGATCGGGGCGGGGACGCTCAAACTGGTCAGATGCCGCGATGGCGGAGGACGGGATTCGCTTTCGCGAACGTGGATATGAGCATAGCGCCACCGATTTGTAAGTGAAAGCCGGTGAGTCGATTTTTTTGCACGCTGCCGTCTAACCATTCCGTGCTCTCATACCAAACTTTAGCGCCCCTAAAGTTTCTACTTGCGAGTAAACTTTAGTCTGGCTAAACTTGGTTGCATGCCCGATCTCAGAGCCCTCTTTCGCGCCAGTCGTACCCGCCAGCGCGACATTGCTGCTGCAGTCGGCCGTAGCGAGGGCGCCGTTAGCCAATGGGTGAGCGGCGAGCGCGATATTCCTGCGGAACTCGTGGTGAAGGTGGAGGAGATCACCGGCATCCCTCGCCACCGTCTAAGGCCGGATCTTTGGGAGACAAGAATGAACGACGCCGCGTCAAGCAGTGCACCAGATCTCACACATCTTCAGCGCCTGGAAGCCGAAAGCATCCATATCATGCGCGAAGTGGTGGCCGAGGCCGACAAGCCGGTAATGCTCTATTCCATCGGCAAGGATAGCGCAGTCATGCTGCACCTTGCGATGAAGGCGTTCGCGCCGGGAAAACTGCCGTTCCCGTTGCTGCATGTGAACACTACCTGGAAATTCTCCGGGATGATCGATTTTCGCGACAAGATGATCGCCGATCACGGCCTCGAGCTGATCGAGTGGATCAACAAGGACGGCGTCGCTCGCGGCATCAACCCGTTCGACAATGGCAGCGCCTATACCGACATCATGAAGACAGACGCTCTGAAGGCCGCATTGGACCATCATGGTTTCGACGTGGCGTTCGGCGGCGCACGCCGCGACGAGGAGAAAAGCCGTTCCAAGGAACGCATCTTCTCCTTTCGGTCGGAAAAGCATCGCTGGGATCCGAAACGTCAGCGCCCCGAGCTCTGGCATCTCTACAATGCGCGCAAGAACAAGGGCGAAAGCATTCGCGCCTTTCCGCTGTCGAACTGGACCGAGCTAGATATCTGGCAATACATCCATCTAGAGAACGTGCCAATCGTCCCGCTCTATTTCTCCGCGAAGCGCCCGGTGGTGAATTACAACGGCATGACGATCATGGTCGACGACGAGCGCATGCGCATCCCCGAGGGCCAGACCCCGGTGATGAAGAATATCCGTTTCCGCACGCTGGGATGTTATCCGTTGACTGGCGCGGTGGAGAGCGAGGCGGCGACGCTGCCCGCGATCATCCAGGAAATGCTGCTGACGACCACAAGCGAACGCCAGGGCCGCGCGATCGACCACGATAGCGCTGCCAGCATGGAAAAGAAAAAGCAGGAAGGATATTTCTGAGATGGCGCATATCAGCGATCTGATCGCCACCGATATCGGGGCGTATCTCAAGCAGCATGAAACAAAGAGCCTGCTGCGCTTTATCACCTGCGGATCGGTGGATGACGGTAAATCTACTTTGATCGGCCGTCTGCTCTACGACAGCAAGATGATTTTCGAGGATCAGCTGGCGGCACTCGAAGCCGATTCGAAAAAGATGGGCACGCAAGGCCAAAACATCGATTTCGCGCTGCTGGTCGATGGCCTCGCCGCCGAGCGCGAGCAGGGCATCACCATCGATGTCGCCTATCGTTTCTTTTCGACGGATCGCCGCAAATTCATCGTCGCCGACACGCCCGGCCACGAACAATACACGCGCAACATGATCACCGGTGCGTCCACCGCCGATCTCGCCATCATCCTGATCGATGCGCGGCGCGGCGTGCTGACGCAGACGCGGCGGCATTCCTATCTGGTGTCGCTGATCGGCATCAAGAACGTGATCCTGGCGATCAACAAGATGGATCTCGTCAATTACAGCCAAGAGGTTTTCGATCGGATCCTTGGCGACTACACCGCCTTCGCCGCCGCGCTGAACATCGACAAGATCGTGCCGATCCCGATCTCGGCGCTGGCCGGTGATAACATCACCGAGCCCAGCGGCAACACGCCCTGGTATCGCGGCCCAACACTGATGCATTACCTCGAGACGGTGGACATTGCCGCCGCCTCGCGCACCGCACCGTTCCGTCTGCCCGTGCAATGGGTGAACCGCCCGAACCTGGATTTCCGTGGTTTCTCCGGCATGATCTCCGCCGGCACCGTGCACCCGGGCGACCTGGTGAAGGTGATGCCGTCCGCCCGCCAAAGCCGCGTGGCCCGCGTGCTGATCGACAAGGATCTGCCCTACGCCACCGCCGGCCAGTCGGTGACGATCACGCTCGACGACGAGATCGATTGCAGCCGGGGCGACGTATTGTGCGGTGCCGACACCCCGGCCGAAGTCTCCGATCAGTTCGAGACCACGCTCGTGTGGATGAACGATACGCCGATGCTGCCGGGACGCAGCTACCTGCTGAAACTCGGCACCAAGACGGTGACGGGCTCCATCACCACCCTCAAGCACAAGGTGAATGTCAACACGCTCGAACAGGTGGCCGCCCGCCAGCTCGACCTGAACGAGATCGGCCTGTGCAATATCAGCCTCGACCGGCCGATCGCATTCGATCCCTACACGGAAAATCGCGACACTGGTGGCTTCATCCTGATCGATCGCCTCACCAACGAGACGATGGCGGCCGGCATGATCCATTTCGCCCTGCGCCGCGCCCAGAACATCCATTGGCAGGCCGTCGACGTCAGCCGCATCTCGCGCGCCGCACAGAAAGGCCAGCGCGCTTGCGTGCTCTGGTTCACCGGCCTCTCCGGCGCCGGCAAATCCACCATTGCGAACCTGGTGGAAAAACGCTTGCTCGTGCTGGGCCGCCACACCACCCTGCTCGACGGCGACAATGTGCGTCACGGCCTGAACCGCGATCTCGGGTTCACGGATACCGACCGTGTGGAAAACATCCGCCGCGTCGGCGAGGTGGCACGCCTGATGACGGATGCGGGCCTGATCGTGCTGGTCTCCTTCATCTCGCCGTTCCGGTCCGAGCGGCAGATGGCGCGCGAATTGCTGCCCGACGGCGAATTCCTCGAAGTGTTCATCGATACGCCGCTGGACGTGGCAGAAACGCGCGACGTGAAAGGGCTCTACAAAAAGGCACGCCGTGGCGAGATCAAGCATTTCACCGGCATCTCAAGCCCCTACGAGGCGCCGGAAAATCCCGAGCTGCATATCGACACCACCAAGCTCACCCCCGAAGCCGCCGCTGAGCTGATCGTGGCGAAGCTTGAAGCACGCGGTCTGCTGACGGGACCATCATCATGAGCGACGCCCCCCTCGATCTGCAGGCTTTGCTGGCCGCTGTGCGACCGATCGCCGAGGAAGCCGGCAAGGCAACCTTGCGTTTCTACGGCATCACCGATGCTGCCACCAAAGCCGATGGCAGCCCGGTGACGGCCGCCGACCAGGCGGCGGAGGACATCATCCTCCCCGCACTGCGTGCACTGACGCCCGACATCCCCGTCGTCTCTGAGGAAGAAGCGAGCAAAGGCCTCTCACCGGAGGTGACGGGCAATCGTTTCTGGCTCGTCGATCCGCTCGACGGCACCAGAGAGTTCCTCAACGGCAATGGCGAGTTCACCGTCAACATCGCACTCATCGATCACGGCATCCCGGTGCTCGGCGTCGTCGTGGTCCCAGCCCTAGGCGACACCTATGCAGGTGCGGCCGGCGCCGCCGTGCTGGAAGACAAGGCCGGCGAACGCGAGATCAACGTGCGCGCCGTGCCGGATGACGGGCTGACCGTCGTCGGCTCACGCAGCCACGGCGACGCCGACGCGATGGAAAAATTCCTCGGCGGCCGCAAGGTCGCCTCGTTCCGCGCGGCCGGCAGCTCGCTAAAACTGTGCCTCATCGCGCGCGGCGAAGCCGATCTCTACCCGCGCCTGGGTACCACCATGGAATGGGATATCGCTGCGGGTCACGCCGTGCTGAGGGCTGCCGGAGGACGCGTTGAGACGATCGATGGCGGTGAATTCGCTTACGGGAAACCAGGTTACAAGAACCCGCATTTCGTGGCGATCGGTGGAGAAAAGTAAGGCCTTCCTTTTTACAAAAAAGAAGCAAAAAACTTTTATATCATCGATCCCTTGTTACTCCAGAGCGGGTTGATAGGGTCGTCGATATGAAAAGCTTTCTATTGGCGTGCCTTGTCATCACTCCCGCCGCGGCCGCCGTGCCGCGGATCGTGCCGACGCGGGATGTGACCGTCACCTATAATGTGCGGCCACGGGACCATGCGCCGATCGACGTACGCGTCAGCATCGAAGCAGGCGGAGCGCGGCTGCGCATCACCGCGGAAAACCTGCCGACCGCCTTCCTGATCGACCGCAACTCGCACATGGCCACCATCCTGCTGCCGATGTTCAAGATGTTCACCACCGTCCCGCTTGGCCACGACGATCCCGAGGAAATGCTGCAGAACGCTCAATACGAGCGGCACGGGCGCGAGATGCTGGCCGGCCGCAGCTGCACCGATTGGACGGCCGACTCCGACCGGGGCCATGCGAGCGCCTGTATCACCGAAGACGGCGTGATCCTGCGCGCCGATGCCCAGAACCATCACGGCGAAATCGGCTCCGTGCTTGCGAGCACGGTGGAATACGGCCGGCTGCCGCCAGCCTTGTTCGACCGGCCGGCTGGGTTTTCCAATGCGGGCAAGCTGCCCATCGGCAAGCTGACAGGCCTCGCCGAGTGAGGCTTTTGGCGATCGCACTTTGTCTCTCGCCGTGCCTCGCCTTCGCGGAAGCGCCCCCGGCACGGCCGCTGCGTGATGTGGATGTCACCTACAAGGTGCCAGTGCCGGACCAGACGGATACTACGCTGATGCAGCGCTACCGGTGGTCAGCCGCGGCGCAGACGCAGCGTGTGGACATGGAGGGCTCGGACAATTGGATGGTGCTGGATTTTCGGTCGCACCACATGTCGCTGGTTCATGATGCCTCGCACGAAGTGGTCGATGCGCCGGCGCCGCTTGAGGCCGATCAGGCAAGCATGAGCTTCTCGCGTGCCGGCGACGACGTTGTGGCCAAGCTCGCTTGCACCGTATGGCGCACTGTCGATACCCGAGGCGCCGAGACGCTCGCCTGCTATACGCCCGACGGCGTCCTTCTGCGCGCGCAATCAGGTGGCAAGGTGGTGATGGAAGCTGTGAGCGTGGTGTATGCCGCGCAGGATGCGGCACTGTTCCTTCCACCGACCGGCTACGCGCATCGGCAAGACCCACGACCCGGCCCCTAGGGTGGGCCCATGCTGCCGGCTAGAACCGCGACAGCGACGTAAAAGTCTTTTGCCTCTTTTCTTCAGAAAAGAAGGCCTTGCTTTTCTTCTGATGTCTGGCGTGGTCGCGTGTCTCACCGGATGCGCCTTGTGGTCTCCCCCTTCGTCGGCAGCCAGCACCACCGCGCCGATCCATCACACGGTCTATGTCGTCCGTCGCGGCTATCACACCGATATCGGACTGAAGGCCGGTGATCTCAGCGGTCCGCTTGCGGTTGTCGCTGCGCGGTTTCCATCAGCGCAGACCATCCTCGTGGGCTTCGGCGACCGCACCTTCGTCACCACGCCGCGGCGCTGGCTCGGCGATTGGGTGCTTGCGTTGCTGCCCGGGCGTGGTGCCATGCTGGTGACGGGGTTACGCACGCGGCCCGAGATTGCCGTCGGCGCGTCGAACGTCATTCGGCTGAAATTGGATGAAGCGCAATTCGACGGTGTCCAGGCTTACGTGAACGCCAGCTTTGCAGTGACGCAGCACGCGCCCGTGTGGATCGCAGACGGCCCTTACGTAGGGAGCTTGTTCTACGCTTCGACGCGCACCTACGATCTTCTGGATACTTGCAACACCTGGACGTCTGCCGCCTTGCGTAGTGGCGGCCTCGATGTGCCCGTAGCTTTCACCTTGTTCTCCAGCCAGACGATGCGCGATGCGCGCCGCCTGGCCGCAGAAGGCTATTGAGGTGCCGGCACGATCACTGTTTCACGCGGCGGTGGGTTAGGGCTGCTGGAGTCGAAGCTTAGGCAGCCCGCGAGCAGGAGCGGCAGAAGCAAAGCGAGTGACAGGCGCATGTTTCGTGTCATCCGGAACAGGTGGCGGGAGCCTCACTCTACACACCCAGGCCAGCCGTGTCGCAACGCCCACTCTGGTGACGAAGCGTTGCCCTTGCCGCCTAGTGGAAAAGCACCGAGGCCTTGAGGATGGTCATGTAGAAGCCCCAGGCGAGCGGCAGGCCAACCGCCAGCCAGGCGAGTGGCAGCGTCGCGCCATGGCTGCGGGAACCGGTGGCGATGACCACCGGTGCCGATGCGTATGCGGTCTCGTTACGAGTGAACCAGCGCGCCGGTACCGGGCGTATCAGCAGATTGCACACCAGGCCGCCGGCCAGAAGCGACGCTAATATGTACATGGTGTGGTCATAGACGTTTGCACGCGGCACACCGGCATCGAGCTGCGCCTGGCGTATTTGCGTCACCAGGATCGGGCCGACCACGCCGGCCGCCGACCAGGCGGTCAGCAGGCGGCCATGTATGGCGCCGACGAAGCCGGTGCCGAAGAGATCGGCCAGGTAGGCCGGCACGGTCGCGAAGCCGCCGCCGTACATCGAGAGGATCACCCCGAAGGTCAGCGCAAACAGCGGCTTGCTGCCCATGGCGGCGAGGCTCGGCACCGCGGCATAAAGCACGATTCCGAGCAGGAAGAAGGTGGCGAATGTCGTTCGGCGCCCCAGGCGGTCGGATAGCGAGGCCCAGAAGAAACGCCCAAGAATGTTGAACAAAGAGAGGAAGCCTGCGAATCCGGCTGCAATGCCGGCGACCGCCTTGAGCTGCGCAGGCGACAATGCGGAGAAGCCTAGCTCCGGATGGCCGATCAGCCGGCCGCCGAAAATTTCCTGCAGCATCGGGCTCGCCATATCCAGCACGCCGATGCCCGCGGACACGTTGAGGCAGAGCACGCCCCACAGCAGCCAGAATTGCGGGCGCCTCCAGGCATCCTGCAGGGAGACCGAGCTGTCGGACGCGGCACCTGTTGCGGGCCTCGTCATGCCGCCTGGCAGATAGCCTTGCGGCGGCACGCGGTAACCGAATGCGCCGCCAGCCATGAAGATGAAGTAAAGCACTGCCAGAACTAAGAAGCTCTGCCAGACGCCTGGTGCGGATGGGCTGTGGAAATGGCCCATTAGCAATGTGGCAAGCGGGCTGCCGATCATGGCGCCGCCGCCGAAGCCCATGATGGCCATGCCGGTGGCCATGCCGCGACGATCGGGGAACCATTTGATCAGGGTGGAGACGGGCGAGATATACCCCAAGCCCAGCCCGACGCCGCCGATCACCCCGCCGCCAAGCCAGAGCAGCCAAAGCTGATGCAGATAGACGCCCAACGCGGCGACAGCGAGACCGCCTGGCCAGCAGAGTGCGGCCACGAGCGCCGCCTTACGCGGGCCCGCGCGTTCCAGCCAGCCGCCCCAGATGGCGGCCGAGGCGCCCAGGAAAACGATGCCGAGCGTGAACACCAGGCTGACATCGCCGATCTTCCAATCGCACCCGGTAGCGGTCAGGCGTCCGGCGAGCGAGATATCGGCGGGGCAAGCGACGCTATGGTCCAGCCCGACCAGCCGGGTGAGCGGCAGCCAGAACACGCTCATGCCGTAGATCATGCCGATGCAGAGATGGATGGCGAGCGCACAAGGCGGA
Organism: Acetobacteraceae bacterium; assembly: GCA_965198855.1. Lineage (GTDB taxonomy): Bacteria > Pseudomonadota > Alphaproteobacteria > Acetobacterales > Acetobacteraceae > BOG-908. The sequence continues at coordinate 158,193 of CBDAPZ010000001.1, forward strand.
ACCAGCCAGCGGTCGAAAGAAGGTTCGGCCACTGTCCGCTCGCGCGTCAGTAAACCCGGCTTTTCGCTGAGTAAGACATCCATGACAATTCCCCGGATTTTTTATGCTTTGAACAAGCATGCGTAGCCTCTGCAGGGTGCGCAAGCCCTGCAGAGGCATAGATGGGGTGTGCTGTGGTTTCGAGGAGGCTTGTCAGTGCTACTTGATGACGCGGAGCATCGGACGTTCGCTGGCGCCGAGGGCACGGTAGCATTCCAGATAATCTTGGGCCATGCGGCGCGCGGTGAAACGCTCCTCGAAGCGTTTGCGAACCTTGGTGCGCGACAGGGCTTCGAGCTTGCGCACGTGTGCGACGGCGCTGGTCTCGTCTTCGACGATAAAGCCGGTCAGTCCGTCTTCGATGATTTCCGGGACCGAACCGCGATTGAACGCGATCACCGGCGTCCCGCACGCCATAGCTTCGATCATCACCAGCCCAAACGGTTCCGGCCAATCGATCGGCATCAGCAGGCCGACGGCGCCAGAGAGAAAATCGGGTTTCTCGCGGTCGCCGATTTCGCCGATCATCTCGACGCCGCCACCAGCCAGCAATGGCTTGATGATGGTCTCGAAATACTCGGTGTCGGCGCGATCGACCTTCGCCGCGATTTTTAGCGGTATGCCCGCGGCGCGTGCTATCCGGATAGCGCGGTCAGGGCGCTTTTCAGGCGCGATACGGCCGAGGAAGGCAAGGTATTCAGGTTTTTTCGCCTGTGGCGTGAGCAGGTTCTCGGGTAGCCCGTGCAGGATGGTCTTGACGTAATTCGCCTGCGGTAACGGGCGGCGCTGCGAGTCGGAGATGGAGATTACCGGTGCGTCGGGGAACATGTTGAACACCGGCTGCAACTCCGGCAGGTCAAGCCGACCGTGCAGGGTGGTGACGAACGGGGTGCGCTGACGGCCGAACAGGCTGAACGACCAGTAATCCATGTGAAAATGCAGCACGTCGAAGTCGTTCGCCTGCCGGTAGACTTCTTCCATCAGCATCATATGCGGCGCGATCGGGTCGCGAATGGAGGGATCCAGGCGCAACGCCTTCGGCCAGACAGGATGAAGACGCGCGGAGGTTTCGGAGTCGCCGCTGGCGAACAGGGTTACGTCATGGCCTTCAGCGACCAGCTCCTCAGTGAGGAACGAGACGACACGCTCTGTTCCACCATAGAGCTTGGGCGGTACCGCCTCATGAAGGGGGGCGATTTGGGCTATGCGCATATGGTAAAGCTCCTGCTCGAAAAGGCGGATAAGCAGGTAACACGTTACGGATGCGTGGGTTTACGCCGGCTGGCGCACCTGTCGAAACTGTGATGCAGTGCACCATAAACGCAGCTATTCCCGCCCGGAACAAGCCCAGGCAGGAGACATCTCAAGATTATTCGTTGAAAGAAGTGGCGGGGAGAGGTTTTAGAACCCCTCGCGCTCCAGGCGCTTGCGCTCGAGCTTGCGGGCACGGCGTACGGCCTCTGCGGCTTCGCGGGCGCGGCGTTCCGAGGGTTTTTCGAAGTGGCGGCGCAGCTTCATCTCACGAAAAATACCTTCGCGCTGCATCTTCTTCTTGAGCGCTTTGAGCGCCTGATCGACATTGTTGTCACGAACGAGAACCTGCACTTGGTCGCCTGCTCCTTGGTCCTGAGGCGCCCCGAGGTAACGGGTGCGCATGCGTTATCGGCCGATGGTGTTACCGGCGGAGGCGGGCCTATATCATAGGTGCGCGCGAACCCCCAAGCGGGTTTTCGCAAAATACTCCGTTTTGATCACGAGGCCGCATGTCGTTGCTGAAAATCGCCCGTATGGGCCACCCGGTGCTCACCCAGCAGGCGGAGGCGGTGGCCGACCCCACCTCGCCGGAGATACGCCGGCTGGTGACGAATATGATCGAAACCATGATTGACGCGCCGGGCGTGGGTCTTGCCGCACCGCAAGTGCATGTTCCTTTGAGGCTTTTCGTGATGCATGTGCCGTCTGCCCGCAGCGGCGGCGAGGCGGTGGCACCGTTTGCGGTGATTAATCCCACCCTCGACTTTTACGATCCGGAGGAGGTGTTGCGGTGGGAAGGATGCCTTTCCATTCCAGGGCTCCGCGCCGCCGTGCCGCGGAAATTGCGCATCCGCTATGCGGGTGTGGACGTGAACGGTGAGCCGGTCGGCGGCGAGGTCGATGGGCTTCATGCCAATGTCGTGCAGCATGAATACGACCATTTGGACGGCATACTTTATCCGATGCGCGTGACCGATTTCTCGAAATTCGGGTTCTCCGAAGAACTGGCAAGGCTGGAGGCGGCATGAACCCGGACTATGAACGGCAGGTCGCCCAATTCGACGCGATCGCGAAGACTATACCCTATGTGGCGGCGCTCGGCTGGTCGCCGGCGGCCTTGCGCGCCGGCCCGGGAGAGACCGCAGATTTGCTGTTTCCCGGCGGTGGCGCAGAGATGGTGGAGACCTACATCCTGTATGCCGATTCCCGCATGGTCGATGCCGCCAGACCAGCGATCGGTGACCAGAAGCTTTCGCAGCGCGTGCGTACTTTAATCGCGACTCGTCTTTCGCAAGCAGAGCCTGAGAAAGCGGCGGTGCGCCGTGCCGCCTCGGTGCTGGCGATGCCCGGCAATGCGGCCGTAGCGGCACGTAGCCTGGCACAAACGGTCGATACGATCTGGCACGCGGCTGGTGACACCTCCGCCGATTTCAGCTGGTACACCAAGCGGGCGATACTGGCCTCCGTCTACAGCACCACGCTTCTCTACTGGCTGAACACCTCCACCGATCACGAGCAGGCGCTGGCCTTTCTCGATCGTCGTTTGGCCGGTGTCGCGAAGCTCGGAAAACTGCGCCGCAGGCTGACACAGAAAGCAGCGTAGGGAAGAGGCCACAGATTACACAGATGAAGAGGTCGTGACCTTAATCTGTGTAATCTGTAATCTGTGGCCTCGTCCGTTTTCCTAAAAACCTGCTCTGTATACAGGCGTTTCCCTCCCACAACAAAGGGAGGGTTCTTGTTATGCGTGGCGTTCTCCTATGGTTTCTCGGCATCCCCATACCGATCATCATTCTGCTGTACCTCTTCCACGTGCTTTAACCTTCTTTGATCTTGCCGGCGGCGCCGATCATCGCGCCGCTGGTTCCCCCTGGTCGCAACACGCCATAATACGCTACGCCACAGCGCATCTCCCCTGGGAAGGCTGTTTGTCGATGTTCCTTCGTGGCTTGGCTGTTCTCGCATTGGTCGCAGCACCGCATCTTTCGCGCGCCGCCGACCTGGCCTTCGTAATCAATTCCAACGACGCCAGCGTCAGTCTGCTTGACCTTGCCACCCACCAGGAAATCCGCCGCATCCCCATGCTGCGCGAACCGCATCATATGGCGCTCACGCCCGATCACCGTTCGATGGTCATCGGCGACACTACCGGGAATGCCCTGTTCTTTCTCGATCCCCGCACCGGCGCGGTTCAACGCCAGGCTGTCATCAGCGACCCCTACCAGCTGCAATATAGCCCCAACGGTCGCTATCTCACCGTCGCCGGCCTCGCTCGCAACCAGATCGACATCTATGACGCCACCTCGCTGGCACTGCTCCACCGCATTCCCGCGCGCAGCATGCCCAGCCACCTTAATTATTCCCCTGACAGCAGCCGCGTCTTCGTCAGCCTGCAAGGCACCAACGCACTCGTCGCCATCGACACCGCCAGCGGCCGCGTGTTGTGGAACGCCAAAGTGGGCCGCACCCCGGCCGGCGTGCTGTGGAATCGCGGCAAGCTGTTGGTCGGCATCATGGGCGAGGCGCATTTCGCCGTGGTGAACCCAGAAAATGGCCGGGTGGAAAGCACCATTCCCGCCGGCCGCGGCGCCCATACCATGTTCCTTACCCATGACGGAAAGCTGCTCTACGGCACCAGCCGTATCGACGGCGTGCTGACGGTGATCGATCCGGTCAGCCTGAAAGTGCTGCGCACCATCCCGATGCCAGGCGGCCCGGATGATCTGGATTTCGCACAGGATGGAAAGATCTGGGCGGCACTGCGCTTTGCACAGGCGGTCGCGGTCTATGATCCGGCGACGGGGAAGATCGAGCGTATTCCCGTGGGGCGTTCACCGCATGGGATCTGGCTGAATACGCATGATGGCTTTCCGGCGGCGGTAACCGAGAAGTAAGGCAGGACTTCTTTTTTGAAAAAAAGAAGCAACAAACTTTTACTTCAGAAAAGCTAACATTGCTGAATTAAAGCCGGGCGAGTCCTGGAGAAAAGCGAAGTGGCTTGTCAGCGGCAGTATCAATAGACCTGCGCCGGGAATGAGCCGCGACATGTAGATGTCGTGCTCCAGCCTGATGGCCTCGTCATGATCGCCATCGGCAATAAGCACGGGTGTGGTGATGCTGCGGAGCTGGGCATCGGACCAGTTCGGCTGGCTCTCCCACATATGGCTGATCTGGGCCTGGAACGCGCCGTATTCGCGCGGAGTCGGAGAGAGGCTGCGATACTCCTCTGCGGCACGCCGAATGAAAGCCGCGAAATTCGGGTTTTTCTCTACATTCGCTTTCAGGCCGCCAAGATTTGTATTGGCAGCGAATGCGAACACACGGCCAATGCGTTCACGGTGGCGCAGTGCCAGATCGATGCCGATGATCGCTCCGTCGCTCCAGCCCACGATGTCGGCGCGCTTCAGTCTGAGACGATCGAGCAGCCCCACGACATCATCGGCCATGAGATCGTACCCAAATGGCGCCGCGTTGCGGCTGCTGCGGCCATGCCCACGGCTATCGACAAGGATGACCTCGTGGTGCGCTGCCAAGGCAGGCACCTGGTTGCCCCAGTAGTTAGAATTGGCCAGCCCGCCATGCAGCAGGACAACCGGCGGCCCCTGGCCGATGGTAGCGTAAAACAGCTTTATCCCGTTGACCGCCGCAATGCCGGTTATCTCACCGGGGACTGGCCGCGGCGTGGGTGGCAGGGTTTGCCAGCGCTCCTCCGCCGCAGCCAAGGAGGCGAAGAGGCAAGCTGAAATGAAAAAGACGAGAATTCTCACCAGAGCAGTGTCGGCAATGCCTCGTCGCCCGTCCAGCCCAAGTGTGACCCTGACATTGAACCTCCTTCCCGTTATGAGTTTGACCTTGGAACGACACGACCGGAGTACGACGTGCGTAAGATCCATCTTGCCTTGCTTGTTTCTGCCCTACCGTTTGCAGCCATGGCCGGCGCACCCGACACGACGCTGACAGATAAGAGCGCGGTGATGAGCAAGATCGATACCGATAATGACGGCACGATCAGCCTCGACGAAGCCAAGGCCGCTGCAGCCAAGAAGTTCGATGCGTTGGACACCGATAAGGAGGGTACGCTCGATGCCTCAGAGCTGACCGGCATTCTGGGCAATGGCATGCTGGCCAAGGCCGACACCGACAAGGACGGCACTTTGGAGCCGAAAGAACTCTCCAGCGAACAAGGCCGCACCCTCGTCTCCTTGTTAGCCTATTGAAATAAAGGTTTTTTGCTTCCCTCCTTCAAAAAAGAAGCGCTTGCTTTCTTCTTGACACGTGTTCGTTAGGGCGTTAGGGAGCCCTTTCATTCTGGAACGCGGGAGACATCCGGCGCTGGCCTCTTATGGGCCATCGCCTTCTATGTCGTTCGTACCGCGGTCCTAGGCATCAAGGAGCCAGGATTAGATGGCAAAAAAGATTGTCGGCTACATCAAGCTGCAGATCCCTGCTGGCAAGGCGAACCCTTCGCCACCGGTCGGCCCTGCATTGGGTCAGCGCGGCCTGAACATCATGCAGTTCTGCAAGGAATTCAACGCCCGGACGCAGGCAATGGAGCCCGGCATGCCGGTGCCTGTGGTGATCACCGCGTTCGGTGACCGTACTTTCAACTTCATCACCAAGACCCCGCCGAACACCTACTTCATCAAGAAGGCGGCTGGCGTGACCGCCGGCAGCACGACGCCCGGCAAGGGCTCGACGGTTGGCCGTGTGACCATGACCCAGCTGCGTGAGATCGCGGCGATCAAGATGGTGGACATGAATGCCGCCAGCGTCGAGGCCGCGGTGAAGATGTTGGCTGGGTCGGCCCGTTCGATGGGTCTTTCGGTGGTTGAGGGCTAAGAAGATGGCACATAACAAGCGCCTGACGACCGCCTACAAGGCCGTCGATACGGCCAAGAACTATGCGCTGGACGAAGCGCTGAACCTGGTGAAGACCAACGCGAAGGCGAAGTTCGACGAGACCGTCGAAATCTCCATGCGCCTCGGCATTGATCCGCGTCATGCGGACCAGATGGTGCGCGGCCTGATCAGCTTGCCGAACGGCACTGGCAAGACGGTGCGAATCTGTGTGTTCGCACGTGGTGCGAAGGCGGAGGAGGCTTTGGCCGCCGGCGCCGACGTGGTGGGCGCGGATGATCTGGCCGAGAAGGTCCAGGCCGGAGAGATCGCGTTCGATCGTTGCATCGCGACACCGGACATGATGGGCCTCGTGGGCCGCCTTGGTAAAATCCTCGGGCCGCGCGGCCTGATGCCGAACCCGAAGCTCGGCACTGTCACCATGGACGTGAAGGGTGCCGTTTCGGCCGCCCGCGCCGGCCAGGTGGAGTTCCGCGCGGAGAAGGCCGGTATCATCCATGCCGGCATCGGCAAGGCCAGTTTTGAGTCGGACAAGCTGCTCGAGAACATCCGGGCGTTTGTGGATGCGATCCAGAAGGCAAAGCCGACGGGCGCCAAGGGGACCTATCTGCAGAAAGTGTCGCTGAGTTCCTCGATGGGCCCCGGCGTGCGCGTGGATGTGGGATCGATCGGCGCCTGATCACGAGATACGGCCGGCGCTGTCAAAGGCGCCGGGCGGGCAGGGGTTTTTTCGAAAACCCCGAACCTGTCCAAGACCGCACGTTCGCAACCTTCGCCAAAAGCGGGGGCGATTAATGAGCTTTTCGGAGCTCGCGCGTGGGAGACGGGGAAGCCCGACGTTTTGCTAAGAAGCGTTTGGCGGTTCCGACTTATTTGAGGACAGGCGAACCGGTTTTGCGGTGAAAGCTGCGAGGCCTTTTGGAAACCCGGCGTGTATCCTTTTAGGCTGCACGCCACGCAGGAGACGGGATTTGGACCGTACGGAGAAGCGGGATTTTGTGGCCTCGCTCGCGTCCGTGTTCGCAGAGACGTCGATGGTGGTTGTCACCCGTAACAACGGACTGACGGTCGCCGAAGTGACTGATCTGCGCACAAAGATGCGTGCGGCTGGCGCAAAATTCAAAGTCGCGAAGAACCGGCTGGCCATCCTCGCCCTTGATGGGACCAAATTCGACGGCATTGCGCCCATGTTGAAAGGACCGACCGCCCTCGCCTGGGCGCGCGATCCGGTCGCCGTGAGCAAAGTGTGTGTCGAGTTCGCCAAGACCAACGAGAAACTGGTGCTTATTGGAGGATCGCTGGGCACCCAGATGCTGGACGCATCTGGTGTCAAAGCCCTCTCCGAATTGCCGTCGCTGGATACGTTGCGTGCCGGGCTGCTGGGGATGCTTTCCACCCCCGCCACCCGCATCGCGGGTGTTGTTCAGGCGCCGGCCGCCCAGCTCGCGCGGGTCTTCGCGGCCTATGCCAAGAAGGACGAGGCTGAGGCAGCCTGAAATGTGGCGGGTCCGGATGAGCCGGGCTTGCATGGAACCAACCGAACGCTACTTAAGGATCTATCGAAATGGCTGATCTGACGAAATTGGTGGACGAGCTGTCCGCCCTGACGGTGCTGGAAGCTGCTGAGCTTTCGAAGCTGCTCGAAGAGAAGTGGGGCGTTTCCGCCGCCGCTCCGGTTGCTGCCGCGGCACCTGCCGCTGCTGCCGGCGCTGCTGCAGCTCCTGTCGAAGAGCAGACCGAGTTCACGGTCACCTTGACCGCCGCCGGCGACAAGAAGATCAACGTGATTAAGGAAATCCGCACCATCACCGGTCTTGGGCTGAAGGAAGCCAAGGACCTGGTTGAAGGCGCCCCGAAGACGGTGAAGGAAGCCGTCAGCAAGGACGATGCGGCGAAGATCAAGAAAGTGCTGGAAGAGCAGGGCGCGACTGTCGAAGTCAAATAAGCCTCTTTTCCTGCAGAGCTTGTTGCAGGAATTGCGCTGAAATCGGGTCGGGGATCGGTATGATCCCCGGCCTGTCAGCCGTTGCGCGTGCCTAAAAGACTGCCTGGGCGGCCCGGGACTTGACTAAGCCACGACTGGCTTTGCCGACTAACTATCAGGATGAGGCAGAAGATCTGATGAACGCAATCACTCAGACATTCACGCCGCGCAAGCGGATCCGCAAAAGCTTTGGGCGTATCCCCGAAGTGGCGCCAATGCCCAACCTGATCGACGTGCAGAGGTCCTCCTATGAGGGGTTCCTGCAGATGCATATTTCGCCTGATAGCCGTACCAACACCGGACTGCAGGAAGTGTTCCGCTCGGTATTCCCGATCGATGATTTTGCCGGCCGTGGCCGCCTGGAGTTCGTGTATTACGAACTCGAAGAGCCAAAATACGATGTGGAAGAGTGCATCCAGCGCGGCATGAACTATGCGGCGCCGCTGAAGGTGATTCTGCGTCTGATCGTGTGGGACGTGGATGAGGATACGGGCGCCCGCTCCATCCGCGACATCAAAGAACAGCCGGTTTACATGGGCGACATGCCGCTTATGACGGATAACGGCACGTTCATCATCAACGGCACCGAGCGCGTGATCGTCAGCCAGATGCATCGTTCGCCTGGTGTGTTCTTTGACCACGACAAGGGAAAAACCCACAGCAGCGGCAAGTTCCTGTTTGCTGCGCGTGTCATTCCGTATCGTGGGTCGTGGCTCGATTTCGAGTTCGACAGCAAGGACATGGTCTATGTGCGTATTGATCGGAAGCGCAAGCTGCCGGTCACCACGTTGCTTTACGCGCTCGAGAGCGACGCCAGCGAGGCGCATCGTGCGGAGCAGATCGCGGCTGGCGTTGATCCGGATACGCTTGAGGCACGCGGGCTCGATGCCGAGACCATCCTGAATTTCTTCTATGGCCAGGTGACGTTCACCCGCACCGCCAAAGGTTGGGCGCGTCCGTTCGACCCCGATGCGTTCCGTGGGCTGAAACTGCTTGAGCCGCTGATCGACGCCGATACCGGCGAAGTGGTGGCTGATGCGGATGCGAAGCTGACGGCGCGTTCCGCGCGCAAGATTGCCGAGAAGACCAAGGAAGTTCTGGTTGGCCGTGCGGATCTGCTCGGCCGCTACGTCGCCATGGATATGGTGAACGAAGAGACTGGCGAGATTTATGCAGAAGCCGGCGAAGAACTCGCCGAGGCACGTCTTGCGGCACTTGAAGAAGCCGGCATCATGGCGCTGCCGACGCTCGCCATCGACCAGGCGAACGGCCCGTGGATCCGCAACACGCTTGCTGTGGACAAGAACACCAGCCGCGAAGACGCGCTGATCGACATCTATCGCGTCATGCGCCCGGGCGAGCCGCCGACGCCGGAGACGGCCGAAGCCTTGTTCCGTGGCCTGTTCTTCGATCCGGACCGCTACGATCTTTCCGCGGTGGGCCGCGTGAAGATGAACATGCGCCTTAGCCTTGAGTGCGACGACCAGTATCGCACGCTGCGCAAGGAAGACATTCTGCGCACCGTCAAAATTCTGGTGGAGCTGAAGGACGGCCGCGGCACCATCGATGACATCGACAATCTCGGCAATCGCCGCGTGCGTTCGGTGGGCGAGCTGATGGAGAACCAGTATCGCGTCGGCCTGCTCCGCATGGAGCGCGCCATTCGCGAGCGTATGGGCTCGGTCGATATCGACACCGTCATGCCGCATGATTTGATCAACGCGAAACCGGCCGCGGCCGCCGTGCGCGAGTTCTTCGGCTCCTCGCAGCTGTCGCAGTTCATGGACCAGACCAATCCGCTTTCGGAGGTCACCCATAAACGCCGCCTGTCTGCGTTGGGCCCTGGCGGTCTGACACGTGAGCGCGCTGGCTTCGAAGTGCGCGACGTGCACCCGACACATTACGGCCGTATCTGCCCGATCGAGACGCCGGAAGGCCCGAACATCGGCCTGATCAACTCGCTGTCGACCTTCGCCAAGGTGAACAAATATGGTTTCATCGAGACCCCGTATCGCCTGGTGAAGAATGGCCAGGTGCAGGATGGCTGGAAATATCTTTCCGCAATGGAGGAGGAGCGCCTCGTTGTGGCGCAAGCTGACGCGCCACAAGATGCTGAAGGCAGGTTCACGGGAGAACTCGTTTCCGTGCGTCGCCAAGGTGATTTCCGCCTGGTGAAGCCGGAAGACGTGACCGCTGTCGACGTCTCGCCGAAACAGCTTGTGTCGGTTGCTGCGGCACTCATTCCGTTCCTGGAGAACGACGATGCGAACCGTGCCCTCATGGGCTCGAACATGCAGCGTCAGGCCGTGCCGCTCATTCAGGCTGATGCGCCGCTTGTTGGCACAGGCATGGAAGCGGCCGTTGCACGTGACTCAGGGGCGACGATTGTTGCGCGTCGCGCCGGCGTGGTCGATCAGATCGACGGCGCGCGTATTGTTGTGCGCGCCTCCGGCGATGACGGCATGACGGCTGGTGTGGATATTTATCGTCTGCGCAAATACATGCGGTCCAACCAGAGCACCTGCATCAACCAGCGCCCGCTTGTGCGCGTGGGTGATCTGGTCTCCTCAGGCGAGATCATTGCCGACGGTCCTTCGACTGAGCTCGGTGAACTCGCCCTTGGCCGCAACGTGCTCTGCGCGTTCGTGCCTTGGAACGGTTACAATTTCGAAGACTCCATCCTGATCTCGGAGCGCATCGCGCGCGACGACGTGTTCACTTCCATCCATATCGAAGAGTTCGAAGTGATGGCGCGCGACACAAAGCTTGGCCAGGAGGAAATCACCCGCGACATTCCGAACGTGGGTGAAGAGTCGCTGAAGAACCTCGACGAAGCCGGCATCGTCTATATCGGTGCTGAAGTGCAGCCGGGCGACATTCTGGTGGGCAAGGTGACGCCGAAAGGCGAAAGCCCGATGACGCCGGAAGAGAAACTGCTGCGCGCGATCTTTGGTGAAAAAGCCTCGGATGTTCGCGACACCTCGCTGAAGCTGCCGCCTGGCGTGGCCGGCACCATCGTCGATGTGCGCGTGTTCAGCCGTCGCGGCGTCGACAAGGACGAGCGCGCCATGGCGATCGAGCGCTCGGAAATCGAGCGTCTCGCGAAAGATCGCGACGACGAGCGCGGCATTCAGGAACGTGCATTCCTCAACCGCCTGCGCGAGAAGCTGCTCGACCATAAGGCGGCTGGTGGCTTCAAGGGCATCAAGGCTGGCACGCCGATTACGGCCGACGTGCTCGCCGAGCACCCGCGTGGCAGCTGGCGTCATATCGGCGTGCAGGATGACGGTGTCATGGCCGAAATCGAGGTCATGAAGCGGGAGTTCGACGCGGCCGTGCATCGCCTGCAGGAGCGTTTCGAGAGCAAGGTCGAGAAACTGCAACGCGGTGACGAATTGCCGCCTGGCGTGATGAAGATGGTCAAGGTCTTCGTGGCCGTGAAACGCAAATTGCAGCCCGGCGACAAGATGGCGGGCCGGCACGGCAACAAAGGCGTGGTCTCCCGCGTCGTGCCGGTGGAGGACATGCCGTTCCTCGAAGACGGCACGCCCGTCGATCTCGTGCTGAACCCGCTCGGCGTGCCAAGCCGCATGAACGTGGGCCAGATCCTCGAGACCCATCTCGGTTGGGCCTGCGCCAATCTCGGCCGCGAAATCGGCGAGCTGGTGGAGGAATACCGCCGCAGCGGTGCTGCCAAGCAGGAGCTGCTGGAGAAGCTACGTGATGTTTATGGTGACAAAGTCTACGACGACGAAATTGCCGTGCTCAACAACGACCAGCTGATCGAGCTCGCTGAAAACCTCAAGAAAGGCGTGCCGATCGCAACGCCGGTGTTCGACGGCGCCCGCATGTCCGACATTGAACGTATGCTCACCAAGGCCGGTCTCGATACCTCCGGCCAGGTGGTGCTCGTCGATGGCCGCACCGGCGAGCCGTTCGAACGCAAGGTGACTGTCGGCTACATCTACATGCTGAAGCTGCATCACTTGGTGGACGACAAGATCCACGCGCGTTCGATCGGGCCTTACAGCTTGGTCACCCAGCAGCCGTTGGGCGGCAAGGCGCAGTTCGGCGGGCAGCGTTTCGGCGAAATGGAAGTGTGGGCGCTCGAGGCTTACGGCGCTGCGTATACGCTGCAGGAAATGCTGACGGTGAAGTCCGACGACGTGTCAGGTCGTACGAAGGTTTACGAAGCCATCGTGCGTGAGCAGGACAATTTCGAAGCGGGCATTCCGGAGAGCTTCAACGTGCTCGTCAAGGAACTGAAATCCCTTGGGCTGAACGTTGATCTTGATCAAAGCAGCGCTGTCTGAACCAACGAAGACTCCAGGGGCTCTGCCCCTGGACCCCGCCAGGGCGAGCCGCCCTGGACCGGCATTATTTGAAGGGGCTCTAGTATGAACGAGCTGATGAAAATTCTGGGTCAAGCCGGTCAGGCTGTGACCTTCGATCAGATCCGCATCCAGATGGCGAGCCCAGAGCAGATCCGCTCCTGGTCGTATGGCGAAATCAAGAAGCCGGAAACGATCAACTACCGCACCTTCAAGCCGGAGCGCGACGGCCTGTTCTGCGCCCGCATCTTTGGGCCGATCAAGGACTACGAGTGCCTCTGCGGCAAATATAAGCGCATGAAGTTCCGCGGCATCATCTGCGAGAAATGCGGCGTTGAAGTGACACTCGCCAAAGTGCGCCGCGAGCGCATGGGCCACATCGAGCTCGCCTCGCCGGTCGCCCATATCTGGTTCCTGAAATCGCTCCCGAGCCGCATCGGCCTCATGGTCGATCTCACGTTGAAAGAACTCGAAAAGATCCTGTATTTCGAGAGCTATGTGGTTCTCGAGCCGGGCCTAACCGATCTCAAGCTGCACCAGCTTCTCACCGAAGATCAGCTTGTCACCAAGCAGGATGAGTTCGGCGAGGACGGCTTCCGCGCCGCTATCGGCGCTGAAGCCATCAAGCACATCCTGCAGCAGATCGATATCGACTCCGAGAAGGTGAAGCTGCGCGCCGATTTGCGCGACACCACCAGCGAAGCCAAGCGCAAAAAGCTGGTCAAGCGCCTCAAGCTCATCGAAGCGTTCGGCGAATCCGGTTCCAAGCCCGAATGGATGATTCTGGACGTCGTCCCGGTCATTCCGCCCGAACTGCGCCCGCTCGTCCCCCTCGATGGTGGCCGCTTCGCCACCTCCGACCTAAACGACCTTTATCGCCGTGTCATCAACCGCAACAACCGGTTGAAGCGCCTCATTGAGCTGCGTGCGCCGGACATCATCGTCCGAAACGAAAAGCGTATGCTTCAAGAATCTGTCGATGCGCTCTTCGACAATGGCCGTCGTGGCCGTGCGATCACCGGTGCGAACAAGCGCCCGCTGAAATCACTGTCCGACATGCTGAAAGGCAAGCAGGGCCGTTTCCGTCAGAACCTGCTCGGCAAGCGCGTCGATTATTCCGGCCGTTCCGTCATCGTCGTTGGCCCCGAGCTGAAACTGCATCAGTGCGGCCTTCCGAAGAAGATGGCGCTCGAGCTGTTCAAGCCGTTCATCTACAGCAAGCTCGAAAAATATGGCCACGCCACCACCATCAAGGCGGCAAAGCGCATGGTGGAAAAGGAACGTCCTGAAGTGTGGGACATCCTTGAAGAGGTGATCCGCGAGCATCCCGTCATGCTCAACCGGGCGCCCACCCTGCATCGCCTCGGCATCCAGGCCTTCGAGCCCGTGCTGATCGAGGGCAAGGCCATCCAGCTTCACCCGCTGGTCTGCACCGCCTTCAACGCGGATTTCGACGGTGACCAGATGGCCGTGCACGTTCCGCTGAGCCTCGAGGCGCAGCTCGAAGCACGCGTGCTGATGATGTCCACCAACAACATCCTCAGCCCTGCCAACGGCAAGCCGATTATCGTGCCGAGCCAGGACATCGTGCTCGGCTTGTATTATCTTTCGCTGGAGACAGCGGATTTCCGTGTGGCGGAGGACAACAAGGCAACCGCGTTCGGCACCATCGGCGAAATCGAATTTGCGCTGCAGGCGAAAGCCGTCAAGCTGCACGACAAGATCCGCGCCCGTATGGAACTGATCGAGCTTGATGGCAGCACCAAACGCCAGATCGTGGTCACTACCCCTGGCCGCATGCTGATCGCGCAGATCCTGCCGAAACATCCGCACGTGCCCTTCGCGCTGATCAACAAGCAGCTCACGAAGAAGAACGTTTCGGACGTGATCGATGCGGTCTACCGCCATTGCGGCCAGAAGGAATGCGTGATTTTCGCCGACCGTCTGATGGGCCTCGGCTTTCAGCAGGCCGCGAAAGCCGGCATCTCTTTCGGCAAGGACGATCTGATCATCCCGACCGAAAAGCCGGAGCTGATCGCCAAGACGCAAGGCGAGGTCAAGGAATTCGAGCAGCAGTATCAGGACGGCCTGATCACCGCCGGCGAACGCTACAACAAGGTGGTGGATGCCTGGTCGCGCTGCACCGATGCCGTTGCCGCCGCGATGATGAAGGAGATTTCCAGGCAGGAAGTCGGCCGCCAAACCAACAGCGTGTGGATGATGAGCCATTCGGGCGCGCGTGGGTCGCCGGCGCAGATGCGTCAGCTTGCCGGCATGCGCGGCCTGATGGCCAAGCCGTCAGGTGAGATCATCGAGCAGCCGATCATCGCCAACTTCAAAGAAGGCTTGTCGGTCCTCGAGTATTTCAACTCCACCCATGGCGCTCGTAAGGGCCTCGCGGATACGGCGTTGAAGACTGCGAACTCGGGTTACCTCACCCGCCGTCTCGTCGACGTGGCGCAGGATTGCATCATCGTCGAAGTTGATTGCGGCTCCGAGCGTGGCCTCACCGTGCGCCCGGTGATGGATGGCGGCGACATCGTCTCCTCCCTCTCCGAGCGTATCCTGGGCCGCACCGTGGCCGAGGATGTTCTTGATCCCGCCACCAACAAGTTGCTCGTGCCGCGCAACACGCTGGTCGAGGAAACCGAAGCCGAACAGCTTGAAAGCGCCGGCGTGGAGGTGATGAAAATCCGCTCCGTGCTGACCTGCGAGAGCCAGATCGGCGTCTGCGCTCGCTGCTACGGCCGCGACCTTGCACGCGGCACGCCGGTCAACATTGGTGAAGCTGTAGGCGTCATTGCCGCGCAGTCCATTGGTGAGCCTGGCACGCAGCTGACGATGCGCACGTTCCACATTGGTGGCGCGGCACAGCGTGGTGCCGAGCAATCGAGCGTGGAAGCCTCGCATGAGGGCACGGTGATCATCCGCAACCGCAACGTGGTGACGAACAGCCAGGGCGTGCCCGTGGTGATGTCGCGTAACTGCGAAATCGTGCTGTCGGACGACAAGATGCGTGAACGCGCCCGTTTCCGCGTGCCATACGGTGCGCGCCTGCTGGTCGAAGAAGGCGTCGCCGTTGCACGTGCGCAGAAGCTTGCCGAGTGGGATCCATACACATTGCCGATCCTTACCGAGCTCGCCGGACAGGTTGAATATCTCGACCTGATCGAAGGCATCACGCTCGTCGAGCGTATGGACGAAGTGACAGGCCTGACCTCGAAGGTTGTCGTCGATTATAAGCAGACGGCAAAGGGCGTGGATCTGCGTCCGCGCCTGCAGCTCAAGGGTGCGAACAACGAGGTGATCAAGCTGCCGAACGGCACCGATGCACGCTACTTCCTCTCGCCCGACTCCATTCTGTCGGTCGAGAACGGTGCGACCTTGCATGCGGGTGACGTGCTGGCGCGTATCCCGCGCGAAGGCAGCAAGACGCGTGACATCACCGGCGGTCTGCCGCGTGTGGCCGAGCTGTTCGAAGCGCGTCGTCCGAAAGATCATGCGATCATCGCGGAAAACGATGGCCGTGTGGAATTCGGCAAGGACTACAAGGCAAAACGACGCATCATCGTGAAGAACGACGAGACCTCGGAAGAAACCGAATATCTCGTGCCGAAGGGCAAGCACGTTTCCGTTCAGGAAGGCGACTTCGTGCTGCGTGGCGATCCATTGGTCGACGGCCCACGCGTGCCGCACGACATTCTAAAGGTGCTCGGCGTGGAGGCACTGTCCGATTACCTGGTGAACGAGATCCAGGACGTGTATCGACTGCAGGGCGTGAAGATCAACGATAAGCACATCGAGGTTATCGTTCGTCAGATGCTGCAGAAGGTCGAAATCATCGAGCCGGGCGACACCACCTATCTCACAGGTGAGCAGGTGGACCGCATGGAGGTCGACGCCGAAAACGTCAAACGCCTGAAGGCGAATGAGCGTCCGGCAACCGCCATGCCGGTGCTGCAGGGCATTACCAAGGCCAGCCTGCAGACCCACAGCTTCATCAGCGCCGCCTCCTTCCAGGAGACGACACGGGTGCTTACCGAAGCGGCTACGGCCGGCAAGGTGGATCAGCTGACGGGCCTGAAGGAGAACGTGATTGTCGGGCGCTTGATCCCGGCAGGCACGGGCGCGGTGATGAACCGCCTGAAGGCCGTGGCGGCTGGGCGTGATCATCAGCGGAGCATTCTGAAGGACGCACCGCCGCAGATTACGCGCGCTGCAGAGTAAGGAAGAAGTTCTTTTTTGAAAAAAAGAACCAAAAAACTTTTGCGTCCTTGAGTCGCGTGTTGTCCCAGCGCGCGACTCAAGGACATCAAAGTCTTTTGCTTCTTTTCTTCAGAAAAGAAGGCCTTTCTTTGCGATGATCATTCGCAGCGACGAAACCGTAGATATTCCCGTAGCCGGCGCAAACAGCATGCGTCTGCATCTATTCCGTCCCGCAAAGCCCGGCCGTTTTCCAGGCGTCTTGCTGTTTTCCGAAATCTACCAGGTTACTTCGCCGATCCGCAGGCTTGCGAGCTTCGTGGCGGGCCTGGGCTATCTCGTGGCAGTGCCTGAAGTTTATCATGAGTTCGAGGCGGCCGGGACGGTGCTGGCCTATGATCAGGCCGGCACGGATCGCGGCAACGAACTGAAAATTACCAAACCCTTCGCTGCCTTCGATGCAGATTCTAAAGCCGCATTCGGTTTTTTACAGGCGCATGAATCCTGCTCGGGCAAGCTTGGTAGCATGGGCGTGTGTCTCGGCGGCCATCTTGCATATCGTGCGGCGCTTGATCCGCGCGTTTCCGCTGCGGCGTGTTTCTATGCGACGGATATTCATTCCTCTACGCTTGGGGCAGGCAAAAGCGATGACAGCCTTTCGCGTATGGCCGAGTTGAAGGCGGAGGCTCTTTTCGTCTTTGGCCGGCAGGATCCGCATGTGCCGTTCGCCGGCCGACAGCTTATTCGCGAGCGGCTGGAGGCGGTAGGCGCGGTGTATGAGTGGCACGAGGTGAATGCTGCGCATGCGTTCTTGCGTGACGAGGGGCCACGCTACGATCCGGCGCTGTTCCTGCAGATGATGACTCTTTTGCAGGATTTCTTCCGTCGCACTCTGCAGTCGTAACGGAGCCTATGCATGGATCTTAAACTTGAAGGCAGGCTTGCGCTGGTTAGCGGCAGCACGGCGGGCATCGGCCTTGCCATTGCCGAGGCATTGGCACGAGAGGGTGCACGCGTGGTGGTCAATGGCCGCACCGAGGCTGCGGTGGATAAGGCGGTGGCGGAGTTGCAAGCGGCTACCGGTGGCAAGCTACTTGGGTTTGCTGGCGATTTGAGCCACGCGGATGTCGCCGAGACCCTGGCGCGCGCGCATCCTGGTGTAGAAATTCTCATCAATAATCTAGGAATTTTCGAACCAAAACCTTTTGAAGACATCCCGGATGCGGATTGGGCGCGGTTTTTCGATGTGAACGTTATCAGCGGCGTGCGGCTTGCGCGGCTGTATCTGCCGGCGATGCGTGCTGCGGATTTTGGCCGCATCGTTTTCATTTCCAGCGAGAGCGCGCTGCAGATCCCGGCGGAGATGATCCATTACGGGGTGACCAAGACAGCGCAGATTGCGGTCGCACGTGGTCTTGCGGAGGCGGTGGCCGGCACGGGCATTACGGTGAACAGCGTGCTGCCGGGGCCGACGCGTTCGCGCGGCGTGGGTGACTTTGTCGAGCAGATGGCGAAGGCCGGCGGCAGGAGCGCTGCCGATGTGGAGGCGGATTTCTTCAAGAACGTGCGGCCGACGTCGTTGATCAAGCGATTTGCAACCACTGATGAAGTGGCGTCGCTTGTGGCTTATATCGCGAGCCCATTGGCGTCGGCGACCACCGGTGCAGCGCTGCGTGTCGATGGCGGTGTCGTCAAAAGCGCCTTCTGAGGTCGCTTGCGGACATCGCGCCTGCCGTTTTTTGTGTAAACTGGATGCAGCCAGTGTGTGCGGAAAATGCGCGATGCGGAACCTGCTGATCATCATAGCCGACCAGCTTACGGCGACAGCTTTGCCTTGTTACGGCAACAAGGTGGCGCGCACGCCGCATCTGGATCGGTTGGCGGCGGAAGGCGTGCGTTTCCAGAACGCCTACACCAATTCACCGCTCTGCGGGCCGGCGCGCAATGTGCTGATGACGGGGCGGCTGCCGTCTTCTACTGGCGGTTACGACAATGCCAGCCTGCTTGCCTCCGACATTCCGACGTTTGGGCATCATCTGCGGCGCGCGGGATATCGCACGATTTTGGCTGGGAAAATGCATTTCGTTGGGCCCGACCAGATGCATGGCTTTGAGGAGCGTATCACCACCGATATCTATCCCGCCGATTTCGGATGGACGCCGGATTGGACGAATTTCGGCGAGCGGCCGGAATGGTATCACTCGATGGACTCCGTGTTGTCCAGCGGGCCGTGCGTGCGCAGCAACCAGATCGATTACGATGAAGAGGTGATGTTTGCCGCGCGGCGGAAACTGTTCGATCTTGCGCGGTTCGGCGATGGTCGGCCGTTCTGCATGGTGGTGTCGTTCACCCATCCGCATGATCCATTCAACGTCGAACAGCATTACTGGGATCGCTACGATCACGCCGAGATCGACATGCCACGCATCGCGGCGCCGGCAGTGACCGACCCGCATACGCAACGGCTGCGTCATGTGTGCGGGATGGATTTGGAGCCGGTGACCGATGCGCAGATACGCGATGCGCGGCACGCGTATTATGGAGCGATTTCGTTCATCGATGATCAGGTCGGCATGTTGCGTGATACACTTTCCACGGCTGGCCTGCAGGACGATACGACCATCATGTTCCTGAGCGACCATGGTGAGATGCTGGGTGAGCGCGGGCTGTGGTACAAGATGTCGTATTTCGAGGGCGCTTGCCGGATACCGCTGATCGTGTGCGCGCCGGGGGTTTTTGAACCTGGTGTGGCGACGCAGCTGGTATCGCAGGTGGATATTCTGCCGACGCTGTGTTCGCTGGCTGCGGCGCCGCCGCCTGAGGAGATAGATGGATGCAGCCTGCATCCGCATCTTCTTGGACAAGCGGGGCATGACGATGTTTTTGGGGAGTATTGTGCGGAAGGGGTAGTTGCACCGATCGTGATGATACGACGTGGGCGCTGGAAGTTCATCCACTCGCCGGCCGATCCGGATCAGCTTTTTGATCTGGAGGATGATCCGGACGAGTTGTGCAACCTAGCGGCAGCGACGAACCCACCTTTGGAATACAAGGCATTTCTTGCGGAAGCGCGTGAACGCTGGGATTTCGAGGCGCTGCAGAAGGATGTTATCGCCAGTCAGACGCGTCGCAGGCTGGTCGCCGAAGCATTCCGGAAGGGCCAGCGTACCTCCTGGGATTACGCCCCTCCCAGCCAAGCCGGCAGTTCCTATATCCGCAGCCACAAACCCTTGGAAACCCTGGAGTCGGACGCAAGATTGCCAAGCAGGGGATCTAGGACATAAAAGTCTTTTGCTTCTTTTCTTCAGAAAAGAAGTGCTTGCCTTAAGGGTTCAAGGTTTGCACTGAACTTTTTCCATTGATCCAGCCCTTCCGTATAGATAGGGCGGCGGACCTGCTCTGAGCTTGCGGTGCGCACACTCCGCTCGGTTTTATGAAACTCCAGGCATTGCGGCTCGAAGGGAAGGCCGCAGAAATCGAGCAGGCGCCGGACGCTGAATTCGAGGTCAGCAACGACATCTTCGTGTTGAACGCGGAGGATTTTGCCAGGCAGCACGCTGTCCCAATGCGCCATCAGTTGCACATAGCTTTTATAGTAGCGTGCGATGTCCTGCAGGTCGTAAGTGAATTCCTGACCGGATGCGAAAAGCTGCTTGAAGTTGCTGAAGCAACAGGCCATGGCCTCGCGACGCGCGTCGATGATCTTGGCGTTTGGCAGAATGAGATGGATCAGTCCGAGATGACGAAAATTGTTCGGGTTCTTGTCGATGAAAAACGCTTTTCCGCCTCGATATACCTGTGTGTCAGCGAGGTATTTTTCGCCGAAGGCGTGCAGTTGTTCTGCGGATAGGCTTGTCAGCACAGCAGGATA
Organism: Acetobacteraceae bacterium; assembly: GCA_965198855.1. Lineage (GTDB taxonomy): Bacteria > Pseudomonadota > Alphaproteobacteria > Acetobacterales > Acetobacteraceae > BOG-908. Next base: position 178,732 of record CBDAPZ010000001.1, read on the forward strand.
CGCGGGCGCGTTTTCATCGTAGTTGCGGCCTTGCAGGCGTAGCGCCAGGCGGGGGATATCGGCGAGTTCCATCGTGCCTTCCACCTGGGAATGCGAGGCAAGAATCTGCTCCAGCAATGTCGATCCGGCGCGCGGCAAACCCACGATGAAAATCGGGTCCGGCCGCATGCACCCCATACCCTTTCGTGCCGACAACATGCTGCGGGTCACGACCGACATTTGCAATTGCGCGTTGCGTTCCGTGGTTTCGGGGCGGTAGCGGACCTCGCTCGCCTTCAGCGCATTGCCGCGTTCGTAGTAAGCATAGGATTGGTCATAATCCTCGTGATCTTCGAAGGCTTTGCCCAATGCGAAGCACAGGTGATAGCGATCGACAAGGTCGATGCTGTCATCGGCCTCCTGGGCCTGCATCTGCGCTAGCTCATCATCCGGAAAGCGGTAGGTCTTGAGATTGGCGAGGCTCCAATAGGCATCGCCGAAACTGGGGTTCACCTGTGAAGCGGTCCTGTAGGATGTCACAGCCTCTTGCTGGCGACCCAGGGTTTTCAGCGCATGGCCGATCGAGAGATGCAGATCGGCGGCTTCGGGCGCTTCCTCGGCAAGTGCGCGATAGGTCTTTATCGCTTCGTCGTAATCCGCAAGTGCCAGGCAGGATGACGCATAAACCGCGCGGTAATCGCGGTTGCCTGGGTCCGCATGCAGCAGGATGCGCGATTCCTCCAGTGCCTTCACGTTGCGGTGCCGTTTCAGCAACACTCGCACATAATCATGCCGTGCCAGATGATACGCGGGCGAAAATGCGAGCACGCTCTCCAGCAGAAACTCCGCATCGTCCAGCACCTCGAGTTCGATCCCGATCCGCGCCAGCAGCCGCATCGCCTCCACATCGCGGGGGCTGGTTTTCAGGAATTCGCGGATCACCTGCTCGGCCGCATGGGTTTCGCCATCGGCGAACATGCTGGAGGCGGTCACCACCGCGGGCGCCAGCTTTTGCAGCTTCGCCACATGGCCGGCGGCCATTTCGGCTTCTTCCATGCGGCCGGCGGCGCGGAACAATATGCTCAGTGCCCGCCAGCTCGCCGGCAAGGCCGCATTCAAGTTTACAGCCTGCAGATACGCCGCCATAGCCGCAGCCGGATCACCTGCTGCGGCGTGGCAATACCCACGCTCCTGGAACAGCCGGCTATATCGTGGATGCACCGCCTCCAGCCTTGCCAGGGTCGCCAGTGCCTCGACAGGTTGCTGCAAGGCTCGCTGGTTCACGGCAACCATATACAGCACGTCTCGGTTTTCCGGCACTTGCAGCAGCAGCGCCTGGGCTGCGTGCAAAGCATCCGCGTGCCGTGCGGCCTGCATAAGCGACCGTATGCGCAGAACCTCGGCCTCTATTTTCGACTTCGTTGCCTCAGCCGCCTGCATGTCGCTCGATTTCAACACGGGTTTTCACGGATTTGACATTAGCTGCCCGGCCCCGCGGCGTCGAGCGCCCGGCGCCTTGCCACGCGGGCAGGCATTCGGCATCAGAGGTGCATAATCTTGTGAAGGTGCCAACGGGATGTTCCGCCTGCCACTCCTGTGTTCGGCTGCGGGCGCAATCCTGCTTGCCGGCCTGCACCCCGTTGCGGGGGCGCAACCGCCCGCGCGCCCAGGCGTCGATGCGCCGGCCTTGGCCGCACTCGGCCCGTATGGCGTGGGCCTCGCTACCCAGGAGATGGACCAGGCCGGCCGTAAGCTCGTCGTCAGCGTCTGGTATCCAGCCCGTGCCGGGGACGGACCTGCCGTCACCTACCATTCAGCGCTGGTCGGGGCGGACGGGCGCATGGCCGCCTTCTCCATACCCGGCCTCGCTGTGGCGGGAGCGCCGGCTGCACCCGGCCGCTTCCCGCTGGTGATCCTCGCCCATGGCTTCAACAACACGCCGCAGGTGCTGGCGTGGCTCGCAGAGAACCTGGCGACCAAAGGCTATGTCGTGGCCGCACCCGCCTTCCGCGACCCGCCGAAATTCGATGCTCCCAGCGCAATGTTCGCTTTTGCGCATCGGCCAATCGACCTGGCGGCGATCGTCGCCGAAGCGCAGAGCCGCGCCGCAGCAGGCCAACCTCCCTTTGCCGGTGCCGATCCGGATCGCACTGCGCTGATCGGCTATTCCATGGGCGGCTACGGCGTGGTTGTGGCGGCCGGTGCCGCACTCGATCCCGGCCTTGCGCCCGCAACCGGCGGAGTGATGGCGCCTTATGTCGCCGGAGGAGCCAAAGCGGATACGCTGAAGGCAACACATCTGAAGGCGATCGTCGCCATCTCGCCGGCGAGCTTCCTGGGCAAGCTCTCCATGTTTGCCCCGCACGGGCTCGCCACGATCACCGTGCCGACTTTCTTCATCGTGGGCAGCCAGGATCGTACGGTAGGCTATGATCCCGGGGTGCGCACGCTGTTCGAGGACGAGACGAGCGCCCCGCGCTATCTGCTGACGTTCCGCGAGGCAGGCCATGGCATCGGGCTCAGCCCGGCACCGGCTGAAATGCGCGCAGCACTTTGGGATCAGGATTGGTTCGAAGACCCGGTGTGGCGCAAGGATCGCCTCATGGGCATCGAGGCGCATTTCATCACGGCTTTCCTCGATCGCTACGTGAAGGGCGACGTGGCAAAAGCTGCTTATCTGAACGGGCTTACGTCTAACTCGGACGATGGCGCATGGGCGAATGCGCCCGCGAATGATGACGCGGTGAGCCCAGGATTACCTGCGGCGACATTGTGGAAAGGATTCCAGCCGAAGCATGCGGCTGGGATGGTGATGGAAGAAAGGCAGGTGAAGTAAGCAGTTCTTTTTTGAAAAAAGAACCGCTTTCTTGCGTGCTACCACTTATACGCCAGCTTGATCCCTCCGGTGAGCGGACGATCAATGACAACCGACTTCACGAACTGCGTGGCAGTAATAAAATTCTGCCCGCGTTCGTTCGTGATGTTATCGACATACACGCTCGCCGACCACTGGCCGACCGTGAAGCCCGCCGAGACGTCGAGCCTGGTAATGGGTGCCTGATCGAAGGCGGGAACCGTCTTGTTCAGCAAATCTGACAAAAGGATACTCTGTAGATTTTCGTTGGTGGGATAGAGGGTGCCGCCGACGTTGGAACGCACATGCGAGGTGTGGGTAAGCACGGTTTGCACAAACGGATCCCATGGCAGCTCAGACCAGTCGTAACGTGCGCGGAAATTAAGCTTGAATGCCGGCGACTCTGCCAGCACACCACCGGCCGGAGCAAACACGCTCTGCGACCCAGGCAGCACGCCGCCGCCGGCGGCAGCTATCCCGGGCGAATTCAGCTGCTTGCTGTCGTTGAGCGCGACGCTCGCATTGAGGGTAAGGTCGTCCGTCGGCCTGCCGGTGGCCTGAAGCTCGGTGCCGAGCACACGATAATTCGGACCGTTCGTCGTGAATGCCAGGTTGCCGAACACGCCAGGGGCGAACACTTCCGCCTGAACGTTGTTCCAGTCTTCCATATAGAAAGCGCCGTCCAGGATCAGGCGGTGCTCGAACAGCGAGGCCTTGTAGCCGATTTCGTAGTTCGTCAACGTATCGGAATTGTAGCCGGCATTGCCGACGCCGCCGCCGCCGCTTTCCTCAGGCGGCTGACGGTTGAAGCCGGGTGGCCGATAGCCCTCCGACCAGGTGAAATAGGTCATGATGTCGGGGGTGATCTTGTAGGTGATATTCGCACGGTTCTTGAAGCCGTAGGTGCGCGTCTGCAAATGCCCGGCCGTCAAATTGTGATCGTTAGCGGAGGCGCCATTGGCGGTGTTGCAGGGCGCTGGGCCGGAGTAGGCGCCCGACGAACAGCCAAAGCTGCCCGCAACGAAGCCTTTTTCATAGTCATAAAAGTCGTACCAGCGTGTGCCGAACGTCACGGTGAGAACCCGCGGGATGATGTCGAAGTCTGCCGAGCCGAAGATCGCATATTGTGTGTAGCCGCGGCTTGCATCGGTGAAGAACCCGGTATTCGGCGAACGGACGTTCGGATTATTGACCCCGTCGACGTCAATCGGACCGATCGGGGTGAAATTCGCGGTATCCGTCAAATAGTTGAAGTTTGTCTGTTCATGAACAGAGAAATCTTCCCAATAGAAGCCGCCGATCGCCCGCAAGCGCCAATCATCGGGGGTGCTGACCCGAGCTTCCTGGCTAAGGTGGGTGTCCTGCTCGTTATCGTTCCAAGTGGCTGCCGGTGAGTAGCATTTCGCAGGCGTTCCTTTTGCCTTGTTGGCGCCCTGGCATTGATAATAGTCGCCGTAAACGCCGCGGGCGTAATTCGTGTAATCCTGCTGCTGGCTCACATGGCGTATAAGGTACGCGCCATCATATACGACGTTCAGCGGACCGACCCGGCCATTGATCGTGAGCGCCGTGTTCTCGAAGCTGTCCTGGTCGAACGAGGGTTCAAAGGTTTGCACCGAGAGCGCCGGCAGCTTCTGCGGATTGCTGCCGGAGGCGTAGGGCTCTTCGTAGAACACACCTTCAGAATGCATCTGCTGGAATGACTCCGTCAGCAGCGCGCTCCATTCGTCGCTGAACTTCATCAGCGCTTCGCCGCGGAAGCCTTCGTAGCGGACAGGGTTGATGTTGTCCTTGGCGAAACCGGCGTTGCTGACCGAGTTTCTGGAGTTCGCAGGTCCGGGCACGTTGTTCGTGTATCCGGCGTAGCCGATGCCAAGATCGGTCTTCTGGCGTTCGAACGTGCCGGGGATGTTGTTGATGTAGCCGCCGCGAACATCGTCATAGCCGGTGATACGGACGGCAAACTTATCTTTCACGATCGGAATGTTGACGGTGACATCGATGTTGCCGCTCGGGTCGCCATGCGCGGTCTCCGCGCCGCCGAGATCGACATTGCCGCCATAGGTGCTCAGATTCGGCTTGTTGGTGATGTAACGCAGCACGCCGGCCTGTGCGCCGGAGCCGAACAGGGTTCCCTGCGGACCCTCCAGTACTTCGACCTGCTGCAGATCGACTGCGTAGACATCGAGGTTTCTGCCCGGAACTTGGGCCGACTGGTCATCGAGATAGACGGCGACGTTCGGGAATGAGCCGATGACGCCGCTTTCCTGGCTGCCGCCGGTCCCGAGACTCAGGCCGCGCACATAGATGTTTTCCTGGCCCGGTCCGATGCCGGCCGCCGTCACGTTCGGCAATTGTGCCATCAGGTCGTCGAAATTCTCGACATTGAGTCGCTTGAGGGTGTTGCCGCTGAGCACCTGGATGGAGACAGGCACATCCTGCAGGTTCTGGGTGCGCCGCTGGGCGGTGACGATGACGCTTTCGACACCCTTGGATTTTGTGTTTGCAGGAACCGTGTTCGCGCCGCTCGTCGTATCTGTCGACTGTGCGTGAGCGGCGCCGCCAAGCGCTACGCTGAGGGCGACACCTGAAAGGAGCTGCTTCCTCATCCCGTGCCAGGCGGCCCGGTTCGGTCGCCTTCCGGCGATGCCTGTTGCCATCGTGAAAATTCCCCCTGTCTTGCCGTATCGACCGACCACGCGCTGAGCTCCGAGCTATCGAAGATGTCTCGCGTCCCCCCCCGGGAACGTTGGATGCGGCGAAGGAACAAGGGTCTTTCCAGCGTGACATGCGCGCCGGAAAGACCCCGCTTCACCAGCGGAAAGATTGGCTCGAGAAAACCCCCTCGGTGTGCTCGTAGAACGCTAGGTCATTCTGATCATAGGAGGGTTGCATATCTATCACCAAGGCATGCAATCATTAATTTGCATAAGCCCATCGCTTTTTAGCCCAGTCGTATCCCATCTGCTGCAGGCAGGTGGCAGGCAAGAACGGCATTTGCGGCCGGCGCATCGTGAATATCGTTGCTAAGCGGGTGCGGCCCCGCATGGTGGCGCCGCACGGCAAACCGCGCGGCCACCTCGCGATAACCGCGATACACCGGACCGTTGCGTATAGATAATAGTTCGGCGCGGTGTATACGCCATTCCGCTGGCAGACTGTACCATGGCAGCAACGGTTTTTCATGATGTAGGATGTGCAGATTGTTGTTCAGGAACAACAGGCCAAGTGGGCCGGCACTTTCCACGACGGCGGTACGGTCCTCCGGGCGCTCCGCGGCACGGTGCTCCACGAGAGAACGTATGAGGCTGAGCGCCGTGCCAGGGTAGACGAAGCAGACGAGGTAAGAGGCAAACGGTATCTTGCAGACGAGGCACACCCAGGAGGTGATCAGCACGATCCAGGCCGCATGCTCCAGCCAGATGCGCCAGGGTTGCGTGGGCGCCGAGATCTGCCGCAACTGGTCGGCCCAGAACAGCGACGCGGAGACCAGCGGCCCCAGCAGCAAGCGCCCGGCCAGCGTATTGCAGGCGCCATGCGAGAGGCGCCGCAAGAACCCGGCCTGCAACCAGGCGCGCGGCGAGAGATAGGTGCTTTCCGGGTCCTTGAACGGGTCCGTCAGATGCGCTGCACGGTGATGCCGCAAATGCTGTTCGCGATAGATCGTGAAAGGTAGCCAGAGATTGAGCGGCGGCGTGGCCAAGGCGGTGTTGAGCCAGACGCTGCGTGTCGGGTGGCCGTGGATGAGCTCGTGCTGCAGCGACATGTGCCAGGCGCAGAGCCAGGCGCCGAGCGGGATCACCACCCAGATCGGCAGCTTCGTCCAATTATAGGTAAGGGCTAGCCAGCCACCATAGATGATGCAGATCAGCGTCCAGGTCGGCGCCTCGATCTCGTAGAGCCATCGCGTCGTGCGACGCACCCGATTCCCCATGCAGAGCCTCCGATTCGGCCACCTTGCGGTGCAGCATCATCATGCAACCGTGATGTGAATCGTTGCTTGCTGTATGCGTGCTGAATCTGCTGCATTTGCAAACAATCTAAAGCAAATGTTGCATTTGAACCACATATGATGTATCAACAAAGCATATGGAGGAGTGGCATTGCCGTCAGTTTCGGACGCCATCGACCGTCGTGATATCCTGCCGCGCTTTCAGCAGCGCCTACGGGAGGTGCTCGCCCGCTCAGAACTGAGCCAGACCGATTTCGCAAAGGCGGCAAGCATCGATCGCAGCACCTTGTCGCAGCTTCTCACCGCCGGCGCCGACCGGCTGCCGCGGGTGGAGTCGATCGTGGGCATCGCGCAGATCGGCAACGTGTCGCTCGATTGGCTGCTCGGCCTCAGCCAGGTGGATCGCACCGTCGCCGGCGTGGTGGAGGAGAGCCTGCAGATCGAGCGTGATGCGCCAAGCCCGCTGGATGAGCGCCTGTTGCGCTGGCACACCGAGGCGGCAGGCTACCGCATCCGCCACATCCCCACCACCTTCCCGGATCTGCTGAAGACCGAAGCGGTGATCGAGGACGAATACGGGCCAAACGCAGCGCTGGGCCCGAGGCGCCGAATCGAGATCACCCAGACCCGGCTGAACTACCTGCGCCAGCCTGAAACCGAGATCGAATGCTGCACCCCAGTGCAGACCCTGGAGGCGCTGGCGCGGGGCGAAGATATCTGGCGCACGTTGCCGGTGGCAGTCCGCCGCGCCCAGATCGAGCAGATCATCGCCTTATGCGACGAGCTCTATCCGCGCTTCCGGCTGTTTCTCTACGACCGCAAGAAATTGTTCTCGGTGCCGCTGACGGTGTTCGGGCCGATGCGGGCGGCGATCTATCTGGGGCAGACGTATTTCGTGTTTCACTCGACGGATCATATCCGTGCGCTCATACGCCATTTCGACCAGATCGTGCGTGGGGCGAACGTGCAGCCGAACGAGATCATGCGGTTTTTGGAAAGCCTGTTGGCGCGTAGCCGGTGAGGCCAGGCCAAAAGGTTCTGCCCCCTGGCGGGGTCCAGGGGGCAGAAACCCTTGACCTTCCTTCACGGAACGACACGCCGCCGGCGTCGTTTGGGCTTAACTTGCTGGAAATGGAACGCGATATGAGCGACGAGACCGCTACCACCGACCATGGCTTCATTCGCGCCTGGGCAGAGGCACGCGAGGGGCGTCCGGGTCGTTTGGAGGGTCGCCTGTCCGGCAACGGGTCACCGCAGCTCTGCTTTGATTTCGGCAACCCCGTGCCCGGCCTGCAGGAAATTGCGTGGGATGAGTTCTTCACGATCTTTGAGCAGGACCGGCTGGCGCTCGAGTACCGTAACACGCCGGGGCGTCTCGACCGTGTCTACAGATTGCTGCCGCGGTCATCGGCGCAGCCTGGCGAGTAGCTGAAGTTCAACTCAACCCCTGGGCAGTTCCGCCACACTCAGGAGCTGAAATACTATGAGACACACCGTTACATATCAGTGTATGCCAGGTGTCAGCCTGTCTCCGTGTGGTGTGTGGCGTCACTTTCTGGCTTGGCGAGCCTGATAAAACGAGCGTTGGATCTCGCGGAAGCCACGGCTTCGAATACAAATTCCAAGTTCTGCTGAATAAGCCTCGAGATTATTCTCGGCGTATCGATGGCACGGCGGCTGCAGAGTGACGGGCATGAACGCCATAATCTGCAGCTTACAGCCCGGTGGCCTTGATCCATGTAGCGTCGCGACAGCTTGGACGTGCGCAATCTGCGCTGGTATTAGGCGTGACCGCGCGATCGGGCCGAGGGGGTAGCGATCATTCAATTTGTTGCCATCATGCCTGGCCTTCGGGTCATACGGACGGGCTTGTCTATTGCTCTAAGCGTCGCCCTGGCAGGCTGCGCGGTCGGGCCGGATTACGTGCGGCCGCCCGCGCCGAAAGTGGACCGTTATACCGAGGCGCCGTTGCCGCAAGACACCGGCGGCGCAGCGTCGCAGGCCGGAGACGACCAGCATTTCGCGCCGGGCGCCGACGTTCAAGGTGCCTGGTGGAAGAGCTTCAACTCCCCAAAACTTGATGCCCTGGTGGCCGAAGCGCTGCGCCGCAACCCTTCGCTGGAATCGGCCGCCGCGTCGCTGCGAGCGGCGCAGGAAAACACCCTGGCACAGGAGGGCAACTGGCTTCCCTCCGTCAGCGGCCAGTTCAATCGAACGCGCGAAGAGCTCGGTTTGGGCTCGGAAGGCGTCTCGACGAACGTTGTCGGCCTGCCCGCAACCTTCTCGATCTACGATGCCCAGCTCAACGTCTCCTACACCTTCGACGTCTGGGGGCAGAATTACCGCAGCGTCCAGGCCGATCGGGCGGCGGCCGCAGCACAGCTCTTCACCTTCGAAGGTGCGGTGAACATGCTCGCCGCCAACACGGTAACGGCAGCGATCACCGCGGCGTCGCTCGGCGCACAGATCGCCGCGGAAGAGGCGCTGGTCGACGCCGAACGACAATTGCTGAAAACCGTGCGCAGCCAGTTCGAGCTCGGCGGCGCCACCGGAACCGACGTCGCCACCCAGGAAGCCCAACTCGGCAACACCGAGGCGCTCGTGGTGCCGTTGCAGACCCAACTCGCGCAGCTGCGCGACCAACTCGCCGCCTATCTCGGCCGGGTGCCGGCCGAAGCCTCCATACCGGATTTCACGTTGGGCGAACTGACCCTGCCCGACAGCCTCCCGGTGTCGCTGCCCTCCCGCCTGGTCGACCAGCGGCCGGACATCCGCAACGCCGAAGCACAGTTACAGCAGGCGACGGAGAATATAGGTGTCGCTATCGCCAACCGCCTGCCGCAATTTACCCTGACTGGCAGCCTCGGCACCGCACCGGCAAAGATCGGCGACCTGTTCACCCCAGGCAATGGCGAGATGAGCATCCTCACCCAGGCACTGACGCCGATTTTCGAAGGCGGCACCCTGCTCCACAAACAGCGCCAGGCTGTGGCCGCGGCAAAGCAGGCGGCCGCCACCTATCGCAACACCGTCGTCACCGCGTTCCAGAACGTGGCCGACGTGCTCACCGCGCTAAACGGGGACGCACGCTCATTGCAGGCCAACGTCTTCGCCGAACGTGCGGCGGCGCGCAGCCTGGCCTTGGCGCGGCTGCAATACGGCGCCGGCGGCGTGGCCTACCTCACCGTGCTGACGTCGCAGACACAATACCAGAACGCCGTGATCAACCTGATCAAGGCGGAAGCCGCCCGCTACACCGATACCGTCGCATTGTTCGTGGCTCTTGGCGGCGGGTGGTGGAACAGGAACGATCCGCCGAAAAAGCCAGAGTCTTTGATGAGGTCGTTACTCCCATGAGAAGAAAGTATTGGGGGAGCAGTGCCTGCCCCCCCAAACCCCCCGTCATTATTCTAGCCGTACTCATCGCGACGTCGGCTTACGCTCAGGAGCCGCCGGCGACGGTTTCGACGACAACGGCGGCTACCTCGGAGTGGCGGGAGTCGTTGCAGGCCGTGGGCACCATACGCGCGGTGCGTGGCGCGGATCTGGCCGCCGAATTGGCAGGCGTGGTCGACAGCGTATCGTTCGACTCCGGCGCGGATGTTGACGCCGGCACCGTGCTGCTGCGCCTTCGTCCCAATGACGACGCCGCACGCCTGGCCGATCTGCAGGCATCGGCAGACCTCGCCGCACAGAACATGACGCGCGACAGCAAGCAGTTCAGCGCCCAAGCCGTGAGCCAGGCTACCATCGACATGGACCACAGCCGCGTTCTCTCCGCGCGTGCGCAAGTCGCACAGCAGCAGGCGCTGATTGCCGAAAAGACCATACGCGCGCCCTTCGCCGGCAGGCTGGGCCTGCGCCTGGTCGATCAAGGCCAGTTCCTGCCTGCGGGCACCACCATCGTTACCTTGCAGGCGCTCGATCCGCTCTACGTAGATTTCTATGTGCCGCAACAATCTTTCGCCCAACTGCATGTCGGCGAGGATGCAGAGCTGAGGGTAGACAGCTATCCAGGGCGTGTCTTCAAGGCGAAGATCAGCGCCATTTCCCCCAAGCTGGAAGTGGCGAGCCGCATGCTGAGCATCCGTGCCACCCTGCCGAACACCGATCACGCGCTGCTGCCGGGCATGTTCGCCACCGTCACCCTCGATGTGGGCGCGCCGCATCGCTACATCACTCTGCCGAATGCAGCGATCGTGTATAATCCCTATGGCAGCTTGGTTTACGTGGTGGGCGCGGGCAAACCGGCACCGGTGCACCAGGTGCTGGTCAAGACGGGCGCCACCCGCGGTGACCAGATTGCCGTTTTGGAGGGTTTGAAGGAAGGCGACATCGTGGTCAGCGCCGGCCAAATCAAGCTGCATGCCGGATCGACCGTTACGGTGGACAACACCATCAAGCCGACCGACGACCCGCAGCCGCACCCGCCGGAGGAATGATGACCCATGGCGCGCACTGATCTCTTCATTATTAAACCCGTGCTGGCGATCGTCGTCAGCGTGTTCATCCTGCTGCTCGGCCTCAAGGCGGAGCAGACCCTGCCGGTGCGCGAATACCCAAAAACCGTGAATGCCGAGATCATGGTCACCACGACCTATTACGGCGCCGACGCGTCGGTGGTCGCCGGCTTCATCACCACGCCGATGGAAAACGCCATGGCACGGGTGGATGGCATCGATTACCTGCTCGGTTCCAGCTCGACCGGCACCAGCCTGGTGGTAGCCCATCTCCGGCTCAACATGGATCCGGACAAGGCGCTGATCGAAATACAGACACAGATCAGCTCCATCCACGACCAGTTGCCGACGGCGTCGCAAACGCCCTCGGTTCGCCTGCGCACCGGCGGCCAGGGACAGACCCTCATCATGGGTTTTCACAGCACGCTGATGTCCGCATCCCAGATCACGGATTATCTGACCCGTGTGGTGCAGCCACAACTGCAAGGCATCCAGGGGGTGCAGACCGCGGAGGTGTGGGGCGCGCAGAACTTTGCCATGCGCGCCTGGATCGACCCGAACAAGCTGGCAGCTTTCGGCCTTACCGCGGCGGATGTCTCCAGCGCGTTGATCAATAACAATTTCACCAGCGGCGCCGGCCAGACCTCAGGTCAGATGGTGCAGATCCCGCTCGGCATCACCACCGGCGTGCACAGCGCGCGCGCCTTTCGCGACCTGGTCGTCAAACAAGCCAACGGCGCCATCGTGCGCCTGGGCGATGTGGCCAAGGTGGAGCTTGGCGCGGATGATTACACGTTTCAGCTTTCCGATGACGGCGCGCCCGGCAAGTTCATCGATATCGAAGTCGTGCCGAACGCGAATATCCTCGATGTCGTGACGCAGGTGAAAGAGCGGTTCGCAGCACTGCAGGCCGCGCTGCCGCAAGGGTTGTCGAGTGACATCGTGTTCGATGTCACCACCGATGTCCGTTCTTCGATCAGGGAGGTTGCGAAAACGCTGGCCGAGAGCCTGCTCATCGTGACGCTCGTGGTGTTCGCGTTCCTGCGTTCTGCGCGCGCATCGCTGATCCCGGTCGTGACGATCCCGCTCTCCTTGATCGGCACGTTCGCGGTGATGTGGATGCTGGGCTTTTCGATCAACCTGCTCACCTTGCTGGCACTGGTTCTGGCGACCGGACTGGTCGTGGATGACGCGATCATCGTGGTCGAGAATGTCAGCCGCGAGATGTCCGAAGGTGCTTCGTCGCTTGACGCCGCCTTGCGCTCCGCACGCAGCCTGGCCGGCCCGATCGTGGCCATGACCGTCGTTCTGATCGCGGTCTATATTCCGATCGCCCTTCGCACCGGGCTGACCGGCGCGTTGTTCACCGAATTCGCGCTCACTCTGGTCGGCAGCGTCACCGTTTCGGCAATCCTGGCGCTGACACTGTCGCCGATGATGTGCCGCTTCCTCCTGCGGCGGCCGACGGCCGAGGCCGTGCGCAGGAAGGGCAGCCTGTCCGTCATGCAGCGCGCCTATCGGCCCTTGCTGCGGGGCGCCCTGGTAATGCGCCTGCCGCTCGTCGTGCTCGGCGTCACCGTCCTGGTGGGCAGCTACTATCTGTATCGCGGCGCCACTAGCGAGTTGGCGCCGCAGGAAGATACCGGCAACTACAATATCGGCGGCGCCGTCTCACCCACCGCGAGCGTCGATATGCTGAGGCTTTACGACAAGCAGGTCACCGGCATCGAGAAATCGACGCCGGAGACATATTCCATGTATTCCTTCGAAACGACCGGCCAGATCGGCGGCGGCGCCGTGCTGAAGGATTTCGATCAGCGCACGCGTTCGACCAGTGCCGTCGTCGCCGACGTGCAACAGCGGCTGAATGGTGTCGCCGGTGAAAGCATTTCGGTGTTCCAGTCGGCATCGCTGCCAGGCAGTTTCGGCGACATGCCGATCGGTTACATCATCAAGACGACACGCTCGTTCGACGAGCTCGACCTGGTGACGCAGCGCTTCCTGGCTGAGGCCAAAAAGACCGGCATGTTCGGTTATATCGATAGCGACCTGAAGATCGATCAGCCGAAATCCACGATCGTCATCGACAGGGACAAGGTCGCATCGCTGGGGCTGGACATGACGAGCATCGGCAGCAACCTGAACACCCTGCTGAGCGGCGCCTATGTCGGCTACTTCGATCTGGACGGACGTTCCTACAAGGTGATGCCGGAAGTGATACGCTCCGCACGCCTCAACCCGGACCAGGTGATGAATTACACCATCGCCAACGTGGGCGGCGTGCCCGTGCCGCTGTCATCGGTGGCGCATATCCAGACCACCACGGTGCCCGAACAGATCAACCATTTTCAGCAGATGAATGCCGCGACGATCGCCGGCGTGCCGCTGCCGGGTGTCACCCAGGGCGAGGCGTTGGCCGCGCTGAACGCGATCGCCGCTCGCGTGCTGCCACCCGACTATGCCACCGACACCTCAGGCCCGCTGCGTCAGTTCGTTCAAGAATCGTCAGGTTTTGCCGGCACATTCGGCTTTGCGGTCATCGTCATCTATCTCTCTCTGGCCGCCTTGTTCGGCAGTTTCCGCGATCCGCTGATCATTTTGATCTCGGTGCCGATGTCACTCGGCGGCGCGCTGCTGTTCATCTATTTCGGCGTGCATGGTGCCACGCTCAACCTCTATTCGGAGGTGGGCCTGGTGACGCTGATGGGCCTGATCAGCAAACACGGCATCCTCATGGTCGAAGTCGCCAACGAACAACGCGATCTCGGCCACAGCAAACGCGACGCGATCGAGCATGCCGCGCTGATACGTCTGCGGCCAATTCTGATGACCACGGCCGCCATGGTGCTTGGCGTCGCACCTTTGGTGTTCGCCTCCGGCTCAGGCGCGGCTGCGCGGTTTGCGATGGGACTGGTGATCGCCTCGGGGCTCTCGATCGGCACGTTATTTACATTGTTTGTCGTGCCCGCTTTCTACATGGTGCTGGCTCGGCCGCATAAAACGGAGTCACACGCGCCGGGGCGGTCGGCGATGGTGGTGGCATCTGAGTAAGGAAGAACGTCTTTTTTAAAAGAAAGAAGCAGAAACTGTTAAATTTGCTGTCGCGATAACAGTGATCGCTGGTTTAAGAAGCGCTCGGATCGACACCATGAGGGGCGTGTCCATCTTGCTTGTGCTTCTGCATCATTTCAATATCGCCTACACTCTGCGTGACACCGTGCTTGCTCGGCTGGTTGGATGGGATGCACTCCATGCGGTCGTCAGAAACGGAAACTATGCCGTCACGATGTTTTTTGCGATTTCCGGATTTCTGATCACGGAAAACGCAGATCGACGCTGGGGTAGCCTCTCGAACATCAAGATGACGACCTTCTATCGGTATCGCGCAGCGCGGATATTGCCTTGCGTTCTGCTGCTTCTTTTGGTCGTAAACACATTGGCTGCTGCGGACATCGCCATATTCAAGAACCGGCCTGAGTTCGGCGGTCCGATCCCATTCTGGATCGTGGACGCTGCTTCTCTGACGTTCTGGATGAATGTCCTGATGAGTTATGCAGGATGGCTGAATTACGTTCTCTGTGTGCAATGGTCGTTGTCGATCGAAGAAGTGTTCTATTTTTCCTTTCCGATCCTCTGCCTGCTGCTGCGACGCGAAGCTTTTCTGCTTCTGGTGTGGAGCATCTTTATCATCATTGGTCCCATCTGGCGCGCAACGCACCAGCTCTCCGAATACGCGGAGCTTAACTCCTATCTTTCCTGCTTCGATGGGATCGCATTCGGCTGCTGCGCAGCTGTGCTGAGCAAGCGCGTCAATCTGCACCCCTGGTTTGCGGCGCCGGCCATCTTCGTGGTGGCCTTCGTCATGTCGTGCTTCTACCTGTGGGACTCGATTGGGAACACGGCCGTTTACGGCGTGACGCTCATCGCGCTGGGCACGGCTGTTTTATTGATACTCCAGAAGAGCGCGGGTCTTCCGAGATCAAACCCCGTCTTGGCATTGCTGCGGCTAAACGGGCGTTTGAGCTACGAGCTCTACCTTTTTCATCTGGTAATTCTCGCCGGCCTTCGAACCCTTTGGCTCCCCGACACGGCTTCGGCCCTCGCCAAGATGCTCATTTTAGTCGCTTACCTAGGGTCTTCCCTATGCCTGGCGGCCTTCATAAGCAGATATTATTCCGATCCGCTAAACCGCCGTATTCGAAACGTCACGTCATCACACCACGCGACAGCCACCTAAAAGTCTGTTGCTTCTTTTCTTCAGAAAAGAAGATTCTTCCTTATGTTTCCTTATACCGATATCCAATCCCATAAAGCGTCTCGAACTGGTTAAACTCCGGATCGCTCTGCCGAAACTTCTTCCGCACGCGCTTGATATGGCTATCGATCGTCCGGTCATCGACGTAGATGTTCTCGCCATATGCCGCATCGATCAGCTGATCGCGTGATTTCACCATACCCGGCCTTGCAGCAAGTGCCTTCACCAGCAGAAACTCGGTAACGGTGAGCTGGATATCGGTGCCTTTCCAGATACATTGATGTTTCGTCTCGTCCAGCACCAGTTCGCCGCGTGCCAGTATGCCGCCCGACGGCGCGCCGGACCCCTCGGCCCGGCTACTCTCGTTGCGGCGGAGCAAGGCGCGGATGCGTTCGATCAGCAGGCGCTGGCTGAACGGCTTGGTGATGTAGTCGTCCGCCCCGAGGCGCAGGCCCATCAGTTCGTCGACCTCCTCGTCTTTGCTGGTGAGGAAGATCACCGGCATCTGGGTGCGTTGGCGCAGGCGCTGCAGCAGCTCCATGCCGTCCATGCGGGGCATCTTCACGTCCAGCACCGCGAGGTCCACCGGTTTGGCGTTAAGCGCTTGCAGTGCGCTTTCGCCATCCGTGTAGGTGCGCACCGTGTAGCCCTCCTGCTCGAGCGTCATCGACACCGACGTCAGGATATTACGATCGTCATCGACGAGGGCGATTGTATGCTTCATGGCGGGAACCTTCAAAGCGGCTTGACGCAGGGTCTAGGCTGGTCGCCGATTGTGGCGCAACGATGAAGGAACGCGGCTTGACGGCGATCGTATCCCCGGACCCTGGATTTAGTGCCTCTGGATTTACGGCGCGCTGCCTGTTGCGCGCCGCCCGTTCGGGCACGCTGGCAACAATCGGCGCCGAGGGTACGCCGTTCGCTTCGCTGGTCACGCCTGCTTTGGGGCCGGATGGCACCGCGCTCATGCTGCTCTCCAGCCTGGCCGCGCATACACGGCATCTGCAGGCCAACCCGCATTGCGCCTTGATGGTGATGGGCGATGCTAACGGGCCGAACCCGCAGACAGCACCGCGCGTGACCCTCACAGGTCGGGCCTTACCGGCGCCGGATCCGTCGCTGCGGGCTTTCTGGCTGACCCATCACCCCTACGCTGCGGGCTACGCGGATTTCACCGATTTTCGGCTTTGGCGCCTGTTGCCCGGCGCTGCCCACATGGTCGGCGGCTTTGCCCGCGCAGCGACATTGTCCGCAGCCGAGCTGCTTCCGCCGGAGGGCGCCGTGCAGGCCCTTGCCGCAGCCGCCGATCGGATCATGGCGCATTGCAATGACGACCATGCCGACGCCCTGAACCTTCTGGCAGAGCGTCGTGGGCACATAGGGATGTGGCGCATGGTCAGCGTCGATTGCGACGGTTTCGATCTGGTCTGCGGCGATCATGTGCTCAGATTTGCGTTTGCCGCACCGGTCTCCGATGCACCCGGCGTGAGGGCGGCGTTGGTGAGCCTGGTCGAAGAGGCAAGCAGTCCTTTTTGAAAAAAGGACCGAAATTTGAAAAAAGGACCAAAACCTTTTGCGTCGCTGTCGCGGTCCTATCCGGCAGCGTGCACCTAAAACATAAAAGTTTTTTGCTTCTTTTTTCAAAAAGAAGATCCTTCCTTTCTTCGCTGCAGGCAACCGGGGGGCGCGTCGAATGTTGAAGCCGCCGACCCCCACTGGAAGCTGCCATGACATCCACCCCACGCTCACGCATTTCCGAAGGTCGTCCTAGCCACAGAGGGGCGGTGTGGACGGGCAGGGGGGTAAATTTCTCGATCTTCTCCGCCAATGCCACCAAGGTGGAGCTCTGCCTGTTCGACGATGCCGGCGAAAAAGAAATCGAGCGTATCGAGCTTCCCGAATATACCAATGAGATCTTTCACGGCTTCCTGCCCGATGCGCGGCCGGGCCAGATTTATGGCTACCGCGTGCACGGCCCCTACGAGCCGCTCTCTGGCCACCGTTTCAACCCGAACAAGCTTCTGCTCGATCCCTACGCCAAGGCCAATGTCGGCCGGCTGAAGTGGAACCCGGCACTGTTCGGCTACAAGATGGAAACCGGCGATGACCTGACATTCGACGACCGAGACAGCGCAGCCTTCATGCCGAAAGCGCGCGTGATCGACGGTGCCTTCACGTGGGGCGACGACCGGCCGCCGCGCCACGGCTGGGACCAGACGGTCATTTCCGAACTTCATGTGCGCGGCTACACCAAGAAGCATCCGGCCGTGCCGGAAAACCTCCGCGGCACCTTCCGTGGCCTTACCGACCCGGCGGTGCTGAAGCACCTGAAATCCACCGGCGTCACCGCTGTGGAGTTGTTGCCGATCCATAGCTTCATCAACGACGACTACCTGATCGACAAAGGCCTTTCGAATTACTGGGGCTACAACACGATCGGCTTCTTCTCACCGGATCGCCGTTACGCCAGCGTGCAGGATTTCGCGTTCTCCGAATTCAAGGAGATGGTGGCACGGCTGCATGAGGCAGGCCTCGAAGTGATTCTGGACGTTGTGTACAACCACACCGCCGAAGGCAATGAGCGCGGCGCCACGCTAAGCTTCAAGGGCATCGACAATGCCAGCTATTATCGACTGATGCCCGAAGAAAAACGGTATTACATCAACGACACCGGCACCGGCAACACCGTCAATCTTAGCCATCCGCGCGTAATCCAGATGGTCACGGACAGCCTGCGCTACTGGGTGACCGAGATGCATGTCGATGGTTTCCGTTTCGATCTCGGCACCATCCTGGCACGTGAGCCTTATGGCTTCGACCAGCAAAGCGGCTTCCTGCGCGCGGTTGGGCAGGATCCCATCCTCTCCGAGGTGAAGCTGATTGCAGAGCCTTGGGATTGCGGCCCAGGCGGTTACCAGGTCGGTGGTTTCGCACCGGGCTGGGGCGAATGGAATGACCGCTTCCGCGATGTGGTGCGTGGGTTCTGGAAGGGCGAGGATGCGATGCTGCCTGAGCTCGCAACCCGCATCACCGGTTCGGCCGACAAGTTCGATTGGGGCGGACGCCGCCCCTGGGCAAGCGTGAACTTCCTCACCGCGCATGACGGTTTCACCCTGCATGACACGGTCGCCTATAACGAAAAGCATAACGACGCGAACGGCGAGAATAATCGCGACGGCACCGACAATAACCATAGCTGGAACTGTGGTGCAGAAGGGCCGACCGACGACGCTGCGATCAACGAACTTCGTGAGCGCCAGAAGCGCAACATGCTGGCCACACTTTTGTTCAGCCAGGGCCTGCCGATGCTGGTCGCCGGCGACGAATTTGGCCGCACGCAGGAGGGCAATAACAACGCCTACTGCCAGGACAATGATATTTCCTGGGTGAACTGGGACCATGACGATGGCGGCAAATCGCTAATCCGGTTTGTCTCCAAGCTGACAGCGATCCGCCGGGATTTCCCCATATTGCGGCGCGAACGTTTCCTCAGGGGCACATACAACGAGGAATTGCAGATCAAGGAGCTGACCTGGATCACCCCCGCTGGCGTCGAGATGGAGGATGCCAATTGGGGCGAGAGCCAGGCTAAATGCGTGGGCCTTATCCTGGATGGTCGAGCGCAGCCGACAGGCCTGCGCAAACGCGGCATCGACCGCACCTTGCTGCTCGTGTTCAATGCAGCGCCTACCGTCGTGATGTTCACGCTACCGAAGGTGACGGGCGGCTCGGGCTGGCATCTATTGGTAGATACCAACCAACCGGATCTGGAAGAGTCAGTCTTGTTCGAGCTCGACCATAATTACGAAGTCACAAGCCGCTCATTGCTGCTACTGGAACTTCGTCAGGAGTAGCGGATGGGACGGGGAGCAATCACTGCTCCCCGTTCTCGCCTTATCCTTCTTCGTGCTTGAGCAGCGCCTCGTCGATCTGCCCGAGCAGCTTGTCGAAATCTACCGGCTTTGCATGATAGTCGTCACACCCTGCGTCGATCGCGCGCGCACGGTCGGGGGCCATGGCATGGGCGGTCAGCGCGATGACCGGAACTGTGTCTCCGCGTGCACGTAGCGTGCGTGCGACCTCCCAGCCGTCGATAACCGGCAGGTTCATGTCCAGCAGAACGATGTCGGGGTTTTCTGCGGCCACCTGGTCAAGGGCCTGTTGTCCGTCATGCGCGAGCACCACGGCAAAGCCGCGCCGGCGCAGGCGGCGGGAGAGAAAATCCCACAATTCCTCATGGTCTTCGACGAGCAGTATTTTTGTCATGATCGCAGAACAGGACGCGCAATGCGCGCCAAGGTTGCCTGCAACCTTGCCACTGTCGGAAGGTTCTATCCTTGGCACCCCGATAGGGCGCTCAGGGGACCATTGACGATGCTGAACACGGCCGCCGTCTCGGTGGAAGAGACCAGGGTGCCCGTGGGCGGACCCTCCGGTGCCCGCGTCGTAGGCGCATTGATCAGCGGCGCAGTCGTCGTCGCCGCGCTATATTACGGCCAGGAATTGCTGATCCCTCTAGCGCTGGCCACCCTGCTCGCCTTCGTGCTGGCGCCGGCTTGCACGCTGCTGGAGCGCGCCCGATTGCCGCGCGTCGCCGCAGTTCTGCTGGCTGTGGGCCTCGCCTTCGCCGCCATTGGTACGCTGGGCACCGTGGTGGCCCACCAGGCGGCCTCTCTCGGCACCCAGATCCCCGAATACGAAGCGGTGATGATGCAGAAATGGCACGGGCTTACGCAGGGCCCGGGGATTGTGCCGCATCTCATCGGCGGCGTGCTGCCAGGCGCCAAGCCGGCCGGGCCCGGCCACCCGGCCACCGACGTGATCGGGCCGGTCGGCGCGTCCGCCTTGTCGGTAGCGCGCAGCCTGGCACAACCGGTGCTGGGCTCGCTGGCAACTGCAGGTGTAGTGCTCGTTTTCACTATTTTCATTCTTCTCTACGACGAGGATCTGCGCGACCGCATGGTGCGCCTGGTGGGACGTCGTGATCTGCACCGTACCATCTTCGCAATGAACGATGCCGCTGGACGACTTTCGCGCTACTTCCTGTTCCAGCTTGTGTTGAACGGCAGCTTTGGCCTGCTGATAGGGGCCAGCCTCACGGTGGCCGGGCTACCCGGCGCGGTTTTGTGGGGCATTCTGGCGGCCATGATGCGTTTTGTGCCGTTCATCGGCACTTTCGTGGCCCTTGCGCCACCGTTGGCGCTTGCCATCGCTGTCTCCCCTGGGTGGACGTTGGCGGTGGTAGTGGCGCTGCTGTTCGTGGTCAGCGAACTGATCATGGGCCAGGTGGTCGAACCGCTGATCTACGGCCACAGCACAGGGCTTTCTCCCATCGCGGTGATTGTGGCGACCGCTTTCTGGGCGTTGCTCTGGGGG
Organism: Acetobacteraceae bacterium; assembly: GCA_965198855.1. Taxonomy (GTDB): domain Bacteria; phylum Pseudomonadota; class Alphaproteobacteria; order Acetobacterales; family Acetobacteraceae; genus BOG-908. The sequence continues at coordinate 199,608 of CBDAPZ010000001.1, forward strand.
CCGGTGGGGCTGCTGCTCGCGACGCCGCTGACCGTCTGCCTGGTGGTGGTCGGCCGCCACGTGGAGCAACTCTCGTTCTTCGACGTGCTGTTCGGCGATACGCCGCCATTGTCGCCGGATGAAACCTTCTACCAGCGCGCACTCGAGGGCAAATCCGACGTGCTGCTGACGAGCGCAAAGCGGCAGATCGCTGCCGGCTCCATCACCGAATATTATGATCGCGTCGCTCTCAGCGGCCTCGCCTTGGCACAAGGTGACCGGGCGCGGGACAGCCTGGCATTCGACAGGCTGGAGGGCGTGCATGCGCAGATCGAGACATTGCTGGGCGCGCTGAAAACCGAAGCCGTTGCGCGTGCCGATCAGGCGTCCCCGCCTTCGCCGGCCTGGCAAGTCCCAGGTTGCATCCTCTGCGTGCCGGGCCGCGGTCAGCTCGACGGGCTGGCAGCCGAGATGGCCGTGCAGGTGCTTGGATTTGCCGGCTTCGGCGCCGGGATTCTGCCCAATCTGTCACTAGGGACCGTAGACGCGCCGCCGTCGGAAGCGGTGCGCATGTGCTGCCTGTCGGTGCTCGAAGAAGGCAGCACGGTCTCGGCGATCCGCTACTTCCTTAAGCGCATGCGCAAATCCATGCCGGACGCGCTGCTGGTGGTAGGCTTGTGGCACGCCGATGGCGCGTCGCCTCTGCTCGCCGAATTGCGGGCCGCTGGCGGCGACGAACATCTGGTGCTGTCGATAGGAGAATTGCTGGCGTTCGCGCGGGCTATTGCCGCCCAGAAGGAGAGCGCTCTTGTCTGACACAGCGACACCGCATGCGACTGGCTGGGGCTTGGCGATCGTCGGCGGTGCGCTGTTCGCCGCAGGGATCGGCGCCGGCGCATTATATGTGCAGCTCGAACAGCATCTACGCGGGCAGATACTGCATGCCAACGAGCAGGTGGTCGTATCCGAAAGATTATTGTCGGCGCTCAAGGACATCGAGACCGGCGAGCGCGGCTTCGTCATCACCGGTGCCGAGACATATTTGGAGCCCTATACGGCCGGGCTGAAGAACGTCGCAGCCGCCCTGCGGGAGATGGACGGTGGCGAGGTGGATCGCGATCTGCGCGGCGCGATCGACGAAAAGCTTGCCGTCACCGCAAAGATCGTCTCGACGCGCCGGGCTGATGGCAACGCTTCTGCCCGCGCGCTGGTGACGGAAGGCGACGACAAGGCGACGATGGACAAGGTGCGTGGCGTCGTAGCGACGTTGCAGTCGCAAACGCAGCATTCCATAACGCGGGTCGAGCGGCGTGCATCGCGCAGCGGCATCGCTCTGCTCGTCTTTTCGATCCTTGCCACGCTCACCGGTTTTGCCGCCATGGTGCTGTTTGCCCGTCGCCGGAGATCGGCCGAGCTTGCGAGCCTCCTGCAATTGGCGCGTGGCGAGGCGCGCTCCCTGGCACAGATCGAGGCTAGTTCATCGATCGTATGGCTGATGCCGCCGGAAGGCGGATTCACCCAGCCGCAGCGTAGCTGGATGGCGTTCACTGGCCAGGATTTCGCGGCCCTCAAGGGCGATGGCTGGATGCAATGTGTGCATCCCGATGATCGCCCAGGCACGAGCGAGATGTGGCCGGCAGCGATTGCCGCGCGTGAAATCTTCAGCCTGGAACACCGTCTTTGCCGGGAAGACGGCGCCTGGCGGCACATGTTCGTGCGCTGCGTGCCGGTGTTCGACGAGGGTGGCGCACTGCGCGAATGGGTCGGCGCGCATACCGACATCACCGAGCGCCGCATCGCCGAAGCGGAGCTGCTGGCGGCAAAGGACGCAGCGGAGAACGCCAACCGCGCGAAAAGCCAGTTTCTGGCCAATATGAGCCATGAGCTGCGTACGCCATTATCGGCAGTGATCGGCTACAGCGAGATGCTCGAAGAGGAGATGGAAGATCTCGGCCAGGCCGGCCTGCTCGAAGATGTGCGCAAGATACGCAGCAATGCACGGCATCTGCTGAGCCTGATCAACGATGTGCTCGATCTGTCAAAGATCGAAGCCGATCGGATGACGACCTACGCGGAAGATTTCGACACGGCGCCTTTGCTGCGCGATGTGGCATCCACGGTACAGGCGCTGGTCACCAAGAAGGGCAATACCCTGGTGCTCAATCTCGGTGATGAGGCGGCCCTGGGCGCAATGCACACAGACCAGGTGAAGCTGCGGCAATGCCTGTTCAACCTGATCAGCAATGCAGCGAAATTCACCGAGAACGGCACCATCACGCTGCGGGCGCGTCGGCTGGGTGAGATGCTGCAATTTGATGTCATCGATAGCGGCATCGGCATGTCGCCCGAGCAGCGCGACAAGCTTTTCGAACGTTTCGCACAGGCCGATGCCTCGACCACACGCCGCTTCGGCGGCACCGGGCTGGGACTGGCGATCACCCGCGCCTTCTGCCGCCTGCTCGGCGGCGACGTGGATGTGCAGAGCGAGGAAGGCAGGGGTTCCACTTTCTCCATGCAGATACTGGCAAACCTGCCGACGCAGGAAGAGGAACAACTGATTAGCGAGATGCAGGCCGCCGAGTCCGAAGCGCCCGGCCGCCGGCTGGTACTGGTGGTGGATGACGATCCGAGCCAGCGCGATTTGCTGTCCCGTTTCCTCGAACGGCAAGGCTTCGCCGTGCAGACGGCTTCGGACGGCAAGACTGGATTGCTGTTGGCGCAAAAGCTGAAACCTCACGCCATCCTGCTGGACGTGCTGATGCCTCAGATGGATGGCTGGTCTGTGCTGAGCACGCTCAAAGCCGACCCGGAGCTGGCGCCGATCCCGGTGGTGCTGGTGACGTTCGTGAACGACCCGGCACTCAGCGATTCGCTGGGTGCTGCCGATCTCATTCCCAAACCGGTAGAATGGGACCGGCTGTCGCGTGCGATGGAGCGCTTCCGCGGTGATGGCGACGTGCTGATCGTCGATGACGATAGCGAGGCGCGCCGGCGGCTGCGCGTGGTGCTGGAACGCAATGGCTGGTCGGTGGCCGAAGTGGCGAACGGACAGGAAGCGCTGGACGCTGTAAGCCGCTCGGTCCCGCGGCTGATTCTGCTGGATCTCACCATGCCGGTCATGGATGGCTTTACCTTCCTGCGCGCGCTGCGCGAGAAGCCCGGCTGCGCAGACGTGCCCGTCGTGGTGTTGACGTCGCGCGATCTCTCTGCGGAGGAGCGTCGGAGCTTGGAGAGTGCGGATCGTGTGTTCTCGAAAGGTGAGAAGAGCTTGGGTGAGGTAGCGGGTGAGGTGCGGACGTTGGTTGGACAGCAGCCAGGATAAGAAGCCTTCTTTTCTGAAGAAAAGAAGCAAAAGACTTTCACGTCGCCGTCGCGGTCCGATCCGGCAGCGCACGCTAAGGACATAAACGTTCTTTGCTTCTTTCTTTCAAGAAAGAAGACCTTCCTTAATTCTTCCTGCTGCGCGCGTTCGAAGCCCCCCCAGCCTTCTTCGGCCCCGCCGTCTTGAAAAAGCGTTTAGGCGCCCCCGCGTCACGGCGCGGCGCCGGCGCAGGAGCATCTGAACGAGTGATGCGCACTTCGTCGCTGCCATCCTCCGGCAGATTATCCGCGAACTGTGCAGCAGCGCTCTCGGTTATTTCAAAGCGAGTCTGCGTATCCTGGATCTTGATGGCGCCCACGTCGCGTTTCTCGACGCCGCCCATACGGCAGATCAGCGGCAGCAGCCATTTCGGATCCGCCTTTTGCGCGCGGCCGACATTAAGGCTGAACCACACGGTCGCACCATGCGACGGGCGCTCAACACCATGGCCTTGTTCCGCGGGCGGGCGCGCGCGGGTGCCGGCGGGCGGTGCCAGCATGGTGATTTCTTCCGGCGCCGGCAGGCGAGAACGGTAGAGGCGCACCAGGGCGGCGGCCACATCGTCGGCCGAACGGCCCGCCAGCAATTGCCGGCCGAGTTCCATGTCCTCGGGCGTGATCTCTTCGGTCAGGATAGGATCGGCCAGCAGCCTTTCGCCGTCACGCGCGAAAATGGCTTCCGCCATCGGCGGCGTTTCCCACACGGCACTCACACCGGCCGACGAGATCAGCGTTTCCGCGGCGCGGGCGCGATTGGCGGGCACGATCATCACGCAGATGCCCTTGCGCCCGGCACGCCCGGTGCGGCCGCTGCGATGCAGGAGCATCTGTTTGTTGGTGGGCAGATCAGCATGGATCACCAGGCCCAGATCGGGCAGATCCAGCCCGCGGGCGGCGACGTCGGTCGCGACACACACGCGCGCCTGGCCGTCGCGCATCGCCTGCAGCGCACGTGTGCGTTCGTTTTGTGTGAGCTCGCCGGAGAGGGCGACGCTGGTGAAGCCACGTTCCTGCAGGCTTGCGTGCAGATGGCGCACGGCGTCGCGTGTGGCGCAGAACACCAGCGCCGTCGGCATCTCGTAGAAACGCAGAATGTTCACCACCGCATGCTCGCTCTCGCGCGGCGGCGTGCGAACGGCGCGGTATTCGATGTCGGCGTGCGGCTGGTTGCGCACCAGCGTGTCGATCCGTAGCGCATCGTTCTGGTATTTTTTCGCGAGCCCCAGGATGTCCTTGGCGATGGTGGCGGAGAACAGCAGCGTGCGGCGGAATTCGGGTGTCGCATTCAGAAGCGTATCGAGTTCGTCGCGGAAACCGAGATCGAGCATCTCGTCGGCCTCGTCGAGCACGACCACTGTCAGTTCGGAAAGCTTGAGTCTCCCGCGGGCAAGATGGTCACATAGCCGGCCCGGCGTGCCGACCACGATGTGGCAGCCCTGCTCTAGCGCGCGGCCCTCGCGCTGGCCGTCCATGCCGCCGATGCAGGAAAGGATTCGTGCGCCGGTGTAGGCATAGAGCCAGGAGAGCTCGCGATGCACCTGCATGGCGAGCTCGCGCGTCGGTGCGATCACCAGGGCAAGTGGGTTGCGCTGCCAGGCAAACTGCGTCTCGCCGCCCAGCAGCGTGTTGGCGAAGGCCAACCCATAGGCCACTGTCTTGCCCGAGCCGGTTTGTGCGGAAACGAGCAGGTCGCGCGCCTCGGCGCCAGGCTCCAGCACCGCCGACTGCACGGGCGTGAGATCGGTATATCCGCGTTCATCGAGCGCGCGCGCGAGGGCGGTATTTTCTACGGCATGGGGCATGGGAGTTCTAAAGATCCGGCAAAGGAGGAGACGGCCGCCGGATACGCGCAGCGGCGTCAAACCGCGTATGGGTCGCGCGTGAGGCTTCTATAGAGAGAAAAGCCGTCCAAGGGAAGCAAGCCCGCTTCCGTCGCGTTAGCGTTCTGACAATGACGTTGCACTACCTCTCATCCGATCACGCTGAGGGCATTATGGGGCGACTGAAGGTCGGACACATCCTGGCTCTGGCCACGAGCCTGTTCCTTGCGCCGACAGTCTATCTTCTCTGGCAGAGCTACAGCGCCACGCAGGGCTGGTTGTTCAGCCTTGGCATCAGCGTGCTGCTGGGTGCGGCCGCGGCACTCGTGGCAGTGATCATGTTCAGGCGCCGCCTCATCATCCCGCTCGCCGCGCTGGAGCTGGCGATGACCGAGCTTTCGCAGGGAAAGCTGGATACCGCGCTGCCAGAGGCGGAGGCGCGCGATGAGGTCAGTCGCGCTTTGCGCACCTTACAGATGTTCAAGATCGCATTGTCGAGCAACCAGTCCATGCTGGCCGATCGGCGGGCGGCGGAGGAGCAGCGGATCGCGCAGCACGATTCGATCGTGGGGATGACGCGCAGCTTCAGCTCCACCGTGGGCAACCGCATCGAGGAGGTGGCGGTGAAAGCCGATGCGCTGCATGTCACCGCCAACCGGCTGGCCATCGGCAGCAAGGCCGCAGCCGATGCCGCCACCGCAGCCCAGGATCAGGCCGAACGCGCCACCCGTACCGCCGACACGCTCGCCGAGACCGCCTCACAGGTGGCTGCCAGCGGCCACGTCATCGCGGAGCAGATGGCCCGCTCCGGCCAGGCGACGCGTGCCACCGCCGAACGCGCGGAGCAGGCACGCGCCCAGGTACAGAGCCTGGACCACGTGGTGGCCGGCACCGGCGACGTGGTGTCGTTCATCCACAGCCTCGCGGCACAGACCAACCTGCTGGCGCTGAACGCCACCATCGAGGCGGCACGCGCCGGCGAGGCCGGGCGCGGCTTCGCGGTGGTAGCTCAGGAGGTGAAAAGCCTGGCCGCCCAGACCGCACGCGCCACCACCGACATTGCCAGCCGGATCAACGCGGTGCGCCAATCCGCCAACGAGGTGGTGGGCATCATCGAGGTGGTGGCCGATCTGGCCGGCAAGATGAACGCGAGTGCCAGCGCCATTGCCGAGGCGGTGCTTTCGCAAGGCCGTGCTATCGCCGACATCAGCAGCACGGTCGGCGAGGCGGCGTCCCTCACGCGCAATGTCGCAGCGGCAATCACCCAGGTGCGCACCGATGCCGCAGAAAGCGGTGCGGCGGTGGAGGAAGTGCTCGATAGTGCCAGGAATTTCGCCTCGGTGTCCGAGGAGTTGCGTGTCGAGACGATGCAGTTCCTGCTCGTGCTGGGCGGCGACCAGCGTGCGGATGTGCGCTACGACAGCGACCTGCCGGTGACTCTTCTGATCGAAGGCCGGCTACCGGTCGCTTGCAAGCTGATCGACATCTCGATCGGCGGCGCCGCCATAGCTTGCGACCAGGTGCTTCTGGCCGGCAGCGACCTTTACATCGAAGGCATCGGCCCGCGCGCCGTATTGGCGACCGCCGTTGAATCAACCGGCAGCAAACTCCATGCTAAATTCAAGGCGCTCGACGAGATTTCAATTGCGGCGGTGCAATCGATTTTGGATGATCTTAGTCTTTGGGCGGCATGAGGAAGAAAGCAGTTCTTTTTCGAAAAAAAGAATCAAAAAACTTTTATGATTATGGTGTGCGCTGCCGCAGAGAACCGCGACAGCGAAGACTTACTTTCTCCTGAAATGGCCGAGTATCTCGGGCACGATTCGCGAAAGCCCCACCTCGCTACACACCGCCCCGATCGCCATGGCTGCTTTCGGCATGCCATAGACCAGGCACGAGCGCTCGTCCTGGCCGAGGGTGAACGCCCCCGACTCGCGCAATTTCAGCAGCCCTTGCGCGCCATCCTTGCCCATGCCGGTCAGTATCACGCCGATCACATTCTTGCAGCCGCTCTCGGCGATCGATTGGAACAGAACATCCGCGGAAGGCCGATGGCCAGACACCAGTCCATCATGCCCAAGGCGACACACATAGCCGCGCGATGATTTCGCCAGCAGCAGATGCGCCTCACCCGGCGCGATATAGACATGCCCCTGCAACACCGGCGCGTCATCGCTCGCTTCATGCACGGTCACCTTGGCCAGCGTGTTGAGCCTGGCCGCGAAACTGGTGGTGAATTTGGGAGGCATGTGCTGCGCAATCAGGATCGGCGGGAAATCTTCGGGCAGGCTGACGATGAGATCACGCAAGGCCTCTACCCCGCCGGTAGACGAACCGATCGCGACAATCTTCGTGCCAGGCCCATAGCCGCCGCCGGCATGCGCAACGCTGGCCGCCCGCGCCGATTGCGGCCGTAATCGCGCGCTGGCCGCCGCCCGTATTTTGGCCACCAGCTCCTCGCGATTGCGCTCCATCCCGTCACGCAGCACGCTTTTGGGTTTGGCAAAAAAATCCACCGCGCCCAACTCCAGCGCGTGCAACGTCGATTCGGCACCGGCCTCAGTCAGCGTGGAGACCATCACCACCGGCATTGGCCGCAACGTCATGACCTTCTCGAGAAACGCCAGCCCATCCATACGCGGCATCTCGATATCCAGCGTCATCACATCCGGGTTCAACTGCTTGATCATCTCGCGCGCCATCAGCGGATCCGCCGCGCTGCCAACTACCTGCATGTCATCTTCCTTGGACAGCATCTCCGTCAGGATTTGCCGCATCAAAGGTGAATCATCGACAATCAGGATCTTGATTGGGGCTCCCGCACGCCGCAGCATCAGGAAAACAACTCCACCGAGCCTTCCTGCTCGGTCGGTTTCAGTGATGCACGAAAACTCACCTCGGTAGTAAATACGCGTTTCTGCCGTGCCGGATCGAGCCGCAGCCGCATCACCTTGCCGGTTTCCGGCACGTAATGGATGCGTCGCCCCAACTCCCCACCGACATCCTGCGCCGCGATCGGCATGCGTTCCTCCGCGAGGTAATGCCGCACAAAGGCGATATTGCTCTGCCCGATATTCGTGCCCGTCTGCAGCACGGCAGCCCCTCCAAACACTTTCACCTCCAGCCGCTCACGCCGCGCGCCGCGGCTGAGCAATCCGTTGATCAGCCGCTCCATCGCCGCCAGGCCATATTGCATCTCTTCGTAACCACGCGTCGCGCCTCCCGGCATCATGAAATGGTTCATCCCACCCAACCCGAGTTGCGGATCGCGAATGCACACACCGATGCAGGAACCCAGGATAGTCACGATCTCTAATCCCGGCTCGGCTGAGATATAATGCTCACCCATATGAATATGCACACGTCGCGCGGGTTGTGCCGGGGCGGTCGTCTGCGTGAGGGGAGCCCTCATGAAATCTTCCGATAGATCGTCTTTCCGGTCAGCTCGAAATCGTCGCTGACTTTGAACAACGTCTCTGAATGGCCGATATACAGCCAGCCGCCAGGCACCATCATCTCAGCAATGCGCTTGAACAATTTTGCCTGCGTCGGCTTGTCGAAATAGATCACCACATTGCGGCAGAACACGGCGTCGAACGGTCCCCGCATCGGCCACTTGCCCACCAGGTTGAGCTGCTTGAACGTGATCAGATCACGCAGGCGAGGGATCACCGCGTTCTGACCCTCTGCCGTCTTCTTTAGATATTTGCCGGCAAGTGCCGGCGGCACAGGAGCGGTGTCGTCGGCCCCATAGCACCCGGCTTCGGCATGCGCGATCACCGTGCTATCCAGGTCGGTCGCCAATATCCGCGCGTCCACCGTACCATGTCTTTCGAGCGCATTGGCCATGGTCATCGCAATGGAATACGGCTCCTGCCCGGTGGAACACCCGGCCGACCAAATCCGCAAGCGCCGTGTAGACGCATTACGTGCAAGCGCTTCCGGTATCATCGTCTCCGCAAGATGCTTGAAATGATGCGGCTCCCTGAAGAACGCCGTGACGTTCGTGGTCACCGCGTTCAACATCTCGCCTAGCTCGTCCTCGCCTTCCGGTGCCGAGATGAGCTTGATGTAGGTTCTAACATCCGGCAAATGCAGCGACCGCAGCCGTTTTGCCAAACGACCCTGTAACATAGAGCGCTTGTTGGACCGGATGACGATCTTCGCGCGTTCGTAGATGAGGTCGGAGATGAACTTGAACTCCGTATCGGTCATCACGCCATCGCTGAGCATTCTCAAGAATCTTCTTTTCTGAAGAAAAGAAGCAAAAGACTTTTATGTCCTGCTGGCATTAGAATTGAGCCCAATCGTCGGCAGCCTTGCTGGCGGCGCGGGGGGCGGGCTTGCGGGTGGCTTTTGCGGCAGGGGGGGACGATTTCAGCGCAACAGGGGCGGGTTGCCGGTTGTCGGTGGTGAAAAACAACATCATTTCGGTAAGCTGCGAGGCCTGCTCGTCCATCGATCGCGCTGCCGCTGAGCTCTCCTCGACCAGGGCGGCATTCTGCTGAGTCATTTCATCCATCTTCGAGACAGCGATATTGATCTGCTCGAGCCCCGTGGATTGTTCGCTGCTGGCAGACGCGATATCGGCCACGATGTCGGCCACGCGCTTGACCGACGTGACGATATCCGACAGCGCATCGCCCGCATGACGCACGAGCTTCACCCCCTCGCGCACCTGATTGCCGCTATCGGCAATCAGTGCCTTGATCTCCTTCGAAGCTTGCGCAGAACGCTGCGCCAGCGCGCGCACTTCGGTGGCCACCACCGCAAATCCCTTGCCCGCGTCGCCGGCCCGCGCCGCCTCCACCGCGGCATTCAGCGCAAGCAGATTGGTCTGGAACGCGATCTCGTCGATCACGCCTATGATGTCGGCCACCTTCTGCGATGAAGCCTCGATCTTCTCCATCGCCTGCACCGCCTCGCCGGCCACGGTGCCCCCGCGCTGCGCCGCATCGCGCGTGCCCGCAGCCAACTGGTTGGCCTGCTGCGCATTCTCCGAGTTCTGCCGAACCGTCGCCGCCAGCTGCTCCATTGATGATGCCGTCTGCTCAAGGTTGGAAGATTGCTCCTCGGTGCGTGAGGCAAGATCCACCGACCCAGAGGAGATCTCCGAAGAACCGGTAGCGATCGTCGACGCCGCCTCGACGATACGCCCGACAATGTCGCTCAACTGGTCGGCAGACGCGTTGGCATCGCTCTTGATCTCTCCGAACATGCCTTCATATTCGCCGTCGATCCGGTTGGTCAGATCGCCTTTCGACAATGCGCGCAGAAAACTCACGATATCGGCGAGCGCCCGCTCGGAGGTCCCGGTCAGCATATTAATCCCGCCCGCCAGTTTGCCGGCAAAACTCTCCTTGTCGGCCACCTCCAGCCGTCGGCTGAAATCGCCGGCGCCGGCGGCCGAGACCACAGCTGCGATCTCCGCCTCGATCCGGAACTCCAATGTCATGTCCCGCCACTCGACAACCGTGCCGGCGCGCGTGCCGTCGCCATTGAAAACCGGGCTCACGATCAGTCTGAAACTGCGCCCGCCGATCTTGAGATCGGTCTGCATCGGCGACCGTAGATCGCCCAGCATGCGACGCTGATGCGATGGGTTCTTATGGAATACGTCGATATCTGCGCCGATCAGCCGATCAACATCTAAATTCGGTAGGTCTTTCCGGATGTCGCTCTGTGCATGGCGCATCATCTGTATCATGACTGGATTCATGTAGACGATGTGCAGATTTGTATCGGCCACCATCACATTGGTGCTGCAGGCATCCAGCGCCGCCTTCACCCGGGTTGCTTCGGTGGCGGCCATCTCGGCCTGCATCTCCTGAGCCTTGCGTTCTGTGATATCCATTGCGTATTTGACCACACGGATGGTCTTGCCGCTGGTATCGACGATCGGTGTGTAGGTGCCCTGTATCCACACCTCCTTACTGCCGCGTGCCATGCGCCTGAACTGCCCGGTCTGGAACTCGCCCGCACGCAACCTGTCCCAGAACAGGCGATATTCGAGGCTGCCGCGATAGACAGCGTCGACGAACATGCTGTGATTAGCACCGCGCACATCGGCAAGCGTATACCCCATGAGATCGAGGAATATGCCGTTGGCGTTCAGGATGACGCCATCCGGTGTGAATTCGATGGCCGCCTGGTGTTTCCACACCGCGTCGATCTGCGCGCGGTAATCCACCGCTTCGGCTTCGGCCTTGTTCTCCATCGCCTTCCGTTCGGTGATGTCGATCGCGTATTTGACGACCCTGACCGTCTTCCCGCCGGCATCGACGATGGGCGAATAGGTGCCTTGTATCCATACCTCCCGGCCATTGCGCGCCATACGGCGGAACTGCCCGGTTTGGAATTCCCCGGCGCGCAGCCTGTCCCAGAACTGACGGTATTCGCTGCTCTGCCGGTGGTCCGGATCAACAAACTGGCTGTGATGACCGCCGCGCACATCGGCGAGAGAATACCCCATCAGATTCAGGAACATCGTATTGGCATTGATCACAGTGCCGTCCGGTAAAAACTCGATCACCGCCTGATTTTTCCAGACGGCTTCGATCTGTGCGCGATAATCGACGGCCTCGGCCTCGGCCTTGATTTCCAGCGTCTTTCGTTCCGTCGTGTCGATCGCATATTTGACGATCTTCACGGTCTTGCCCGTGCCATCCACGACCGGCGTGTAGGTGCCCTGTATCCAGATATCCGTTCCACCGCGGCCTACACGGCGAAACTGCCCGGTCTGGAATTGGCCGGATCGCAGACGATCCCAAAACTGCCTGTACTCGCCACCCATTCTGTAGTCAGGGTCCACGAACATGCCGTGATGTTTGCCTACCACCTCGCCGAGCGTGTAGCCCATCAGATCGAGAAATATGTGATTTGCATCTAGTACTAGGCCGTCCGGCGTAAATTCGATGACGGCCTGGTGGCGCCGCACCGCATCCATCTGTGCGCGGAGATCGTAATAGGCTTCCGGATCGACCGACTGACTCCAGGGATTGAACCAGGCGGTTTTTTTTGGTTGGAACATGGTGCCAGAATCCTCGGTGTCTGTTTGCGCGCGCTCAGTTGACGAAGTCGTTCCCGTCCGGATCGAACCCGAACAGGCGGGCCGGACGGAGAAGGGCCACCATGCGCCCGCTGATGGTGGCCAGCCCGCAGATGAAATCAGCCGTGTTCGCGCCCTCCATCATCGGCACCGGACGTATCTCCGCACGATCAATGGTCAGGATGTCGCTGACGGTATCAACAAGAATGCCAACGATCCGTCGCCCTACCGTCAGTATCACCACCACATGTGTGGCCGTCGCCTCCGTCGGTGGGCCGCCGAAACGCGCACGCAGGTCGAAGATCGGCACCATGGTGCCGCGGAGGTTGATCACCCCGCGCACATAGATCGGCGCGTTCGGCAGGCGCGTGGCCGTCGACCAGCCCTTGATCTCTCGCACCTCCATGATGTCGACGCCATATTCCTCAGTGCCGACGGTAAAGGTAATGTATTGCGCAGCGCCTTCGCCCTCTTCGGCGGCCGGGACAAGAGCGACTGCGCCGCCGGTGAGCGTTATCGTCAGATCCTGCATGTCTCGCGAACCTCTCTCATGCCGCCAGCGGGATGCGTATCTGCCGCAGCGCCGCGACATCCAGGATCAGCGCCACCCGGCCATCCCCCAGAATGGTCGCCGCCGAGATGCCTTCGATCCGCGCGTAATTGGCTTCCAGGCTTTTTATCACCACTTGCTGCTGTCCGAGCAATTCATCGACGCGTAGACCGAGCTTGTCGCCGCCTTCGAGTTCGACCAGCACCACCAGGCTGTTGCCGTCATCCTGCGCCGGCGGCCCCGTCTGCAATACGCTCGCCAGATGCACGAGCCTCACATATTCGCCGCGTATTGCGAGCACCTCGTTATCCGCGCTGAGCCGGGAGATATCGCCGGGCCGCGGCCTTACTGATTCCAAGATGTTGGTCAGCGGCACGATGTAGCGCTCCCCGCCAGCGGTTACGATCATCCCATCGAGCACAGCCAAGGTCAGCGGCAGCGACAGCGTTATCCGCGACCCGCGCCCGGGCGTGGAGGAGAGATGGATGCGTCCTCCCAGCCCCTGTATATTGCGTTTGACCACATCCATGCCGACGCCGCGGCCGGAGATGTTGGAGATCTTTTCCGCCGTGGAAAACCCCGGCAGGAAAATGAAATTGTCGATCTCTTCGTCGGTGAGGATCGCATCGGCCGCCACCAGCCCGCGTTCCACGCAGCGCGCCCGCACGCGCATGCGATCGATCCCGCGCCCGTCATCGGCAATTTCAAGCACCACACGCCCGCTGCGATGGCTTGCCGATAGTGTGATGGTGCCTTCACGCGCCTTGCCGGCCGCAGCCCGCTGCTCCGGCGGCTCGATGCCGTGATCGACCGCGTTGCGCACCAGATGCGTCAGCGGATCGCTCAGCTGCTCGATAACAGTCTTGTCTAACTCAGTGGATTCACCGATCGTCACCACGCGCACATCGCGTCCGAGCTCAAGGGCCAGTTCGCGCACCAGCCGCGGCAGCCGTGCGAACACCGAGCGCACCGGCTGCGCGCGGATGGACATCACGTTCTCCTGCAACTCCCGCACGTGATGCGCCATTTGGTCCAACTCACGCACCAGTTCCGGATGGCGAATCAGATGCTGCCCGCTGATCTGCTGCGTGATCATGGCGTGAGTGATGACGATCTCGCCCACCATGTTCACCAGCCGGTCGACTTTTTCCAAATTAACCCGAATGGATCCGTTGAGCCCGGCTGTCGCCTGCGGTGCCGCCTCGGCGGCGGCCACCTGCACCACCTCATGCACGACAGCATCGCGGATCATCGCGACGCTGACGGGAACGATCGCCTCGATGCGAATGATGCTGTCATCAGCGACAAATTCGAACACTTCGGCCAGGCGTGCTTCATCCTCCTCGGTCTCGATCTCCGCGTCCCATGCGAGATAGGCGAGGTCCGGTTCCATCACCTCGAAATCCGGCAGCCGGCTTAAATCTGCCGTCACCTCCATTCGCCCCAGCGAATGCAACTCGCGCAGCAGAAGCAGCGGCTCATTGCCCTGTCGCATCATCTCGGCACTCGGCGCGAAATGCAGGCGAAAGCGCTGTTTGCCGCTCTGCACCGCCGGCGACAGCGCACTGGGGAGAGGGGGCGCCTCATGCGCACCAGCGGCCGCACCGACCCACGCTGTCAGGCTCAGCAAAATGGTCGCCTCATGCCCATGCGGCAGAGGCGAATCACCACGCGCCTCGCTCACCAGATCGGCCAGCATGTCGAAGGAGCGCATCAGCAGCCCGTGCCCTGCGCGATCGAGCCTGGCTGCGGCTAGCTCCGGGTCCGAACGCAGCGTATCCAGCGTGGATTCGAACACATGCGCGAAGGCCACCAGCCGGTCGAACCCGAAAGCGCCTGCGCCGCCCTTGATGGAATGCACAGCGCGGAAGATCGCCGCCATCGCCTCCGCATCCTTCGGCGCCTCGCGCAGGCTGGCCAGTTGCTGCTCTGCCTGCGCAAGGAGATCCGCGCATTCTTCGAAGAAAGTCCGCCTAAAAACTTCGATCTGGTCGCTCACGCGCAGACCTTGGCGACCGTCTGCAACAGCTTCGGCCCATTAAAGGGTTTCACCAGCCACCCCGTCGCCCCCGCTTGCCGCCCAGCATCTTTCTTGGCGGGATCGCCTTCTGTGGTGAGCATCAGGATCGGCGTCATCCGGTTCGCACCTTCGGCACGCAGCGCGCGTATCAGTTGCAGCCCATCCATCACCGGCATGTTCAGATCGGTGATGATGCAATCCACCTTGGCCGCACCCAGCTTTTCGATGGCGCGCTTGCCGTCCTCCGCCTCGAGCACGTCGTAGGCAGCGCCCTTGAGCGTAAATGTCACCATGTCGCGCATCGTCTTCGAATCATCGACGACCAGGATTTTCTTAGCCATGCGCGGCCATCCAGCGATTTAGCTCGGCAGCCAGCCCCATCTCGCCGAACGCCAGCCGCATCGGTTCTGACGCGCTTTCCAGCACCAGCCGCGCACGCTGCGGCGCCAGCGCTCGGTCCGCCGCGATCAGCACCTGCATGCAGGGCGTGGTGATACGCTCCACCTCACCGCCTCCCATAAGCCAAATCGGCGCACCCTTCTGCACCAGCGGCGACAGGCTCTCCTTCAATCCATGCGCCGCTCCCGAATCGCTGACCGGCGGAAGCGTCACTCTTGCTAACTCGTCCGGTGCGGCCGCTTGGGCCGCTACCGGCATGGCGCGCTTTGCCATCGTCCTCGATGTCCTGTCTTTGCCGTGACAGGACGCAATCTGCATCGTCCGCCTCTAACGAATGGCTAAGGCGCAAGCAGGTGGGTCTTAACGCTTCTTTTCACCGCGGCTCCTAACCTCCCGGACAGTCACCAGGCTCACGCGGCAGAACGGAACGGATGCAGAGCGAACACCACGCCGCCACACCGGACACACAGGCCGATCTGCTTCGCCGCTGGCTAAGCCTCTCGGAGCTAAAGCGACGCAGCCTCCACGCGCTGGCCTGCGAGCTCACCACCACGTCCGATTTCGTCGAGCGTGCAGCGGGCGAACTCAGCCAGGAATTCCTCGACCTCGCCCGCCTCGCAGGACGACAGACCGCCCTCGTCGCCGATCTCGAGCGGCTCGCCGCGAAGGGCCTTCCCGCCGGCGACACCATCACCGAGCTTCCCGCCTTGCTCGGCAAGATCGCCGAAGCCTCCGCCCACGTGGCACGCCATATCGAATCGCTGGTCGTCGAGATCCAGTTCCAGGATCACACCCGGCAACATCTGCTGCAGATCGGCGACACGCTGCTGTTCCTCGCCGAAGCCGGCGCCAACGCACAGGCCGAGACCAGTGGCGTGATGCCCAACCTCTCCTGGGACGGCAGCCCCGACCCCACCCTGCTCGCCCGCCTGCTCGACGCGCAGCGCCTGAGCGAAATGCGTGGCCGCCTCCTCGCCCACCTGGTCCCCGACGCCGCCCCGCAGGAAGATCAGGCGCTCGGCGGCAGTATCGACCTGTTCTAACGGGCACAAAAGGCTTGCAATAGCAGCGGCTTAACTCTTAAGACACAAAAGTCTTTTGCTTATTTTCTTCAGAAAAGAAGACCTTCTTTTTTGAAAAAAGAGGCAAAGAACTTTTACGTCTTTAGGTGCGCATTGTGACGACGATTGCCGAACGCCTGGACGCTACGAGGGGCCGAACCACTGGCTTCGATTATATCCGGTTGAGTCTCGCAACGTCGATCATTCTCTGGCACGGCATTTCCACAAGTTATGGCCAGGCGGTCGAGCTCGGTTATTGGCGATCGCCGATCGGTGTCGCCTACCACTTCGTTCTCCCGATGTTTTTCGCCCTCAGCGGCTTTCTCGTCTGCGGCAGCCTCGATCGTTGCCCGACGCTCATTTCCTTCTTCGCGTTGCGCGTCCTGCGCATCCTGCCCGCGCTTGCCATGGAAGTCCTGCTCTCGGCGCTGCTGCTCGGCCCGGCTCTCAGCATCCTGCCGGTCTCCGCCTATTTCGCCGATCCGCGTCTGCACGCCTATTTCCTGAACATGCTCGGCGATATCCATTACGTCTTGCCCGGCGTGTTCGAAGGCAATCCGGTCGGCCACACCGTCAACGCACAGCTTTGGACGATGCCGTTCGAGCTGATGTGCTATCTCGCGATTGGCGGACTCGCGCTTTCCGGCCTGCTCCGTCACCGGTTTGCGTTCCTGCTGTTCACCCTGCTCACGCAATCGCTCTGGGCCTGGCATGCCGTGGCCCTGGGGGACACCGGTTCCTCCAATGGCGCCTCCGGCGAGGTTCTCGTGGTGGCCTTCCTTGGCGGCCTGCTGATCCATCTCTACCGCGACCGCATCATCCTGCATGCCGGCCTTTTCGCCGCCATTACCGCGCTCGCGATCTGGCTCTCGACACTGCCGCACGGCGCCTACTACCTGCCGCTGCCTGCCGCCTACATGGTCGTCTATCTCGGCTTGCTGAACCCGCCGCTGGCGCCGCTGGTGCGCAGCGGCGACTACTCGTACGGCCTCTATCTCTACGGCTATCCGTTGCAGCAGGCGGTCGCTGCGTTCGGCGCGCCGGCGCGTCATTACTGGATCAATGTCGGGATCGCCTTGCCGGCCTCGCTGCTGGTCGCCGTCGGCTCGTGGCACGCGCTCGAGCGACGCGCCTTGTCGCTGCGCCGATACATTCCGCCTATGGAGGCTGCCATTATTGCATGGCGCACGCGCCGGCCGCTTGCACGCTGGAGCCGCTCGGCGCCAGCAGTAGCAGGCTGGCTGTTCCTTGCCGGGCTCGCCGGCACGCTGCTGCTGGTGGATGGGCGCTCGATGCCCGGAATCCTGCTGATCCTCTCGAGCTTCGCCCTCGCCTCCACGGCCCTGCGCACCCCTTGACCGTAGGGGCAGCCCCCCGTAACCGGGCAAGTCATGAGCACAACACCCGAAGCGCTCAGGCGCGCCACCGAGCAGGCTGCCATACTGGCGCAGGCGCTGCCGTTTCTCCGCCGCTACGCCGGCACCACCATCGTGGTGAAATATGGCGGCCACGCGATGGGCGACCCGGAACTCTCCGTCGAGTTCGGCCGCGACATCGCGCTCCTCAAGCAGGTCGGTGTGAACCCGGTCGTGGTGCATGGCGGCGGCCCGCAGATCAACGCGATGCTCAAGCGCCTGGCGATCAAATCCGAGTTCGTCGACGGCCTGCGGGTCACCGACGCCGCCATGGTCGAAGTGGTGGAAATGGTGCTCGCCGGCTCGGTGAACAAACACGTCACCGAGCTGATCAACCGCGCCGGCGCGCTCGCCGTGGGCATCTCCGGCAAGGATGGCGGCCTGATCCGCGCGAAAAAACTCACCCGCGTGATCGTCGATCCGGACAGCCATATCGAGCACGCGCTCGATCTCGGTTTCGTCGGCGAGCCCGAACACGTCGATGTGCGCGTGATCCACGCGCTCACCGGTTCCGGCCTTATCCCGGTGATCGCCCCGGTCGGCCTCGGCAATGACGGCCTGACCTACAACATCAATGCCGACGACGCGGCCGGTGCCATTGCCGGCGCGCTGCATGCGACGAGGCTGCTGATGCTCACAGATGTGCCCGGCGTGCTCGACAAGGAGGGCAATCTGATCGCCGACATGTCGGTGGCCGAAGCCAAGGCCCTGATCGCCGACGGCACGATCACCGGCGGCATGATCCCCAAGGTGGAGAATTGCTTCGAGGCGCTGGGCTTCGGCGCCAAGGGCTGCGTCATCCTCGATGGCCGTGTGCCGCACGCGGTTCTGCTGGAGCTGTTCACCGAAGCCGGCCCCGGTACGCTGATCCACCGTTAGAAAGCCTGCCCACGGCCGTTCATCCATCGGAGAGCGAATTGCTTTTCCGCCTCGTCCTGCCGCTTCCATCCGCGGCTGGCGTAACCTGGCTTTAGGGTTTTGCCGCCTAGCTTCGAAGCCGGTGAGCTTTGGGCGGGCACATGACAAAAGAACAAGAGCGGCTCGACGTTCTGCGTGGCTACAGGATCCTCGATACGCCTCCGGAGGAACGGCTCGACAGGCTGACGCGCATGGCCGCCGAGATTTTCGGCACGCCGATCGCGCTGGTGTCCCTCATCGACGAACACCGGCAATGGTTCAAATCCCGCCTCGGCCTCGATGTGGCTGAAACCCCGCGCGAATGGTCGTTCTGCGACCAGCTCATCACCTCCGGTGACTCCTCCCTCGTGGTGCAGGATGCCACCACCGATTCCCGTTTTTCCACCAACCCGCTGGTCATCGAGGCCCCCAAAATAAGGTTCTATGCCGGCGTACCCCTGGTCGCGCCCTCCGGACACGCGTTGGGCGCGCTTTGCGTCGTCGACACGACGCCGCGTGGAAAACCCAATCCACGTGACATGGAATTGCTTACCGCCCTGGCTGCAATGGCCTCCGATGCGCTGGAAAGCGGACGTCGCAATGAGCTGAGCGACGAGCACGAAGCGGTGCTCGACCTCGCCGGCGCGGTGTCCGGCCTCGGTCACTGGCGCTACGAGATCGGACCCGACCGGCTGGTCTGGTCCGACCAGCTCGCTGCCATGCATGGCCTCACCCCGGCTGCAGGCAAGGCTGTTTCGATGGAGAGGATGCAGCACCTCTATGTCCCGGAAGACCGGCACATCCTGGGCCTGCATCTCGAACTCGCTCGCACCGGCGGCGTGTCCTTCTCTCTGAATCTCCGCCGTCTATGGGCGGACGGATCGCTCCGCCATCTTGCCTGCATGGCCGCCTGTCGTCGCGACAAGGCCGGGCACGTCGTTGCTCTGATCGGGGTGATGCAGGATGTCACGGCTCAGCGGGAGGCGGCCTTGGGGCAAGCGGAAAGCGAGATCCGGCTACGGCTCTTCGCCGAGCATTCGCGTGACGTGCTGTGCCATGTCGGCAGCGATGGCAGGCGGCTCTATGTCTCGCCGGCCAGCGCGCAGATGTTCGGCCTGTCGCCGGAGGAGATGCTGCGCATCGATCTGCTGGATGGCATTCATCCGGACGACCGGGCCGATGTCGCCCGGCTGCAATTGCAGCTTCTCGGCGGCGTGGCGGCGCAGGGCAGCGTCACCTATCGCTGGCTGCGGCCGGATACCGAACCGCGTTGCATCGAATTCTCGGCACATGCCCTGCGCGCGCCGGAAACCGGGGCCTCGGACGGCTACGTTACCCTCCTGCGCGACATCTCGGAACGTGAGGAGGCAAACGAGAAGCTGCGCTCTGGCCAGGAATACCTGCTACGGGCGCATGCCGAGATGGAGCGCGTGTCGAGCCATTTGGCCAAGGCGAGGGACATCGCCGAAAGTGCCACCCGTGCCAAATCCCGCCTGCTCGCCAGCATGCGACACGAGCTGCGCACGCCGCTCAACGGCATCCTCGGCTACGCACAATTGCTCAAGCAGAAGGCCGTCCTGGACATTCGGGAGCAGGCCTGGCTGCAGACCATGTTGGATGCCGGTGATCATCTGCTCGCCACCATCGCCAATGTGCAGGATCTCTCCGAAACGGAAGCACAGGCCCAGGCGCTGCATCCGGAAGACGTCAAGCTGGAACACCTGCTCGACCACACCGTCGACCTGCTGCGCCCGGAGGCGGACCGCAAGGGATTGAGCCTCTCCGCAGTGTTCTCGCCAGAGGCGCCGCACGAGGTCCGCATCGATGTGACCCGGTTGCGGCAGATCCTGCTGAGCCTGCTGGAGAATGCAGTGATCTACACACGGCAAGGCTCGGTCTCGCTGCGTGTCTCATCCGTGCCCCAAGGCAGGCTTCGTTTCGAGGTGGAGGATACCGGGCCGGGGATTGCGGCCGGGCAGCGCGCCCACCTGTTCCATGATGCCGCGCCCGCCACCGAGGAACAGGGCGGCGCTCAACCCGGGGCGGGGCTAGGACTGCCTATCTGCGGCCGCCTGGCTGAGGCCATGGATGGGACGATCGGCTATGAGGACGCGACCGGTGGCGGCAGCGTGTTCTGGCTCAACCTGCCCTATGAGCCCGTGACGCAAACCCAGGCCCAAGCGATGGACATGCTCGGGGAAGCCAATCCGCTCACACATGTCATCGCTCTGCCCGCCCATGTGCTCGTGGTGGGAGAGGCGGCGATGAACCGCGACATCATCGGCGCCTTCCTGCACTCGGCCGGCCACCATGTCAGTTCGGCAAGCAGCGGCGCCGAAGCGCTGTCGCTTGCGGCTGCGGAGACCTTCCAGGTGGTGCTGATGGACATGCACATGTCGGGTATGGACGGGCCGGAGACGACGAGGCGCCTGCGCACGCTGCAGGGCGCGAACAGCCGGGTGCCGGTGATCGCGATGATGCAGCTGCCCTCCCCGGCGCATATCGAACGCTATCGCGCCGCCGGCATGGACACGCATTTGCCGAAACCCTTCACCTGCCCGCAACTGCTCGACGCCGTCTCCAGCGCGCTTGCCTTGCGCCATATGCAATTCGATCGGCAAGCCGACCTGTTTGAAGGCCCCGCAGCAAATCCGGTGATGCCGCACTCCGACGCGGATACGCCGGTCTGCGATACCGAGATGTTCGACCGGACGGCGTCCTTCCTCAGCCGAGAGGATGTGCGCAAGCATGTGAAAACCCTGGCCGCTCGCAGCGAGGAGATCCTCGGCCAGCTCCGAGGTCCAGCGAACAGCAATTTGGGCCAGGACGACCTGCTGGCGGCCGCTCATAGCGTTGCCGGCAGCGCCGGCATGTTCGGCTTCCAGCGCCTCTCGCAATCCGCCCGCCGCTACGAGCTGGCCGTCGTGCGCGATCTCCCGGAACGCGAGCCCGCCACCCAGGGCTTGGTTGCCGCTATCGAAACGACATTGCGAGATATGGAGTTGAGGTTGGCGAGCTGACCCGGCCAAATCCGTAAGGCGGGCACGTCCCACCCTACGAAGGCACGACTCAATCGGCGGCGGCGCCGCTCTCCTGCTCTGGGGCGGGGGCGCTGTTCAGCTGGATGTAGTTTTGGATGCCGATCAGCTTGATCAGGTCGAACTGGCGGTCGAGGAAATCCACATGCTCTTCCTCGCTGGAAAGGATGCGCCGCAGCAGGTCACGCGAGACATAGTCGCGCACGCTTTCGCAATAGGCGATGCCCTCGCGCAGATCCAGCAGCGCCTTTTCTTCCATTTTCAGGTCGCAGCCGAGAATCTCTTCCACCGTCTGGCCGACCATCACCTTGTCGAGGCGCTGCACGTTCGGCAGGCCGTCGAGGAACAGGATGCGCTCGATCAGCCAGTCGGCATGGCGCATCTCGTCGATGCTTTCGCCGTATTCGAACTTGCCGAGCTTGGTGACGCCCCAGTGCTGCAGCAGGCGTGCATGCAGGAAATACTGGTTGATCGCCGTCAGCTCATTGGTGAGCTGCGTGTTCAGGTGTTCGACAACTTTGGGGTCGCGCAGCATGATGGCCTCGATTTTGCGGGGCCTTCAGTGGCCCGCCATTAGGCAGTAGCGCCCATGGCCGCTGCTGTCACGCCAGGATCGTTCATTACGGAACCGATTCCAAGTAAGTTGCAAATGCTCCGTACGCAAGTCCCGCATTGCGCCCTGCAACGGCAGGCGGCGAAAACTTCAGCCGGACGTGCCGCACCATCACGGGTGGCACCCTGAACATCGGCCTCGGTGAGAGCATTGCATAGGCACACATACACGATTGCGTTACCCCGATTTCTAACTTGGCTCGCCCTTATAGACGTGAATGCGAGTTATTCGCAACTGAAGAATGGCGCGACTACCAAAAGATTTCGTGTGGAGCCGCCTCAGGTTGAGAATTCTGTTGCAGCAAAGCTAAAAAGAGAACATTACATGAACAAATTACGTGCCGGTTCACGGGAGCGCGCAGATGCTGCAAGAAAACGGCGACAATGCAAGGCTGGACACAGTATTCCAACAGCTCGCGGAAACTGCGCCACGCGTGGAAGCACTGCTCGCGCGCCATTTTCCGGCTCGCGGCGGCTGCCTGTTTCCGGATGCTGCAGGCAATGTGTGCGTGGCGGAGGGTGGCGGCGCTTTGGAAAGGCCCGCTTCGGTGTATGCCCGTTGCGTCGCGAAGCTGGGCAGTCTGGTTACGGAATTCGCCGTTGCGGCCATGGACCAGGCGGCCTTCGCCTGCATCCGCCTGGCCAAGGAACGAACCGTATTTGCCTGCGCATTCGACCTTGCCCGCCACCCACTGGACCCGATGCAGCGCCAGCTTTTTGTCGCCCGCATGATGCCCGCCTCGGCACCACTGCATCGTCACGACGATGCCACAGCCTCCAGTATCTGGCTTCGCCTCTGGACACTGCATGCCTGGGTGCTGGAGCTGCGCTTGGCGATCGCCGTGTGCGGCGAGGCGGCTCCAACGGAATATTCTCTCCTGGAATCGTTGGACCTCGATCTCTCATGCCTTCTCCAACCGGATGCGCATTGGCTCTCCGTGGATCTCTGCACGGTATCCCACGCCGAGATGGTTGCTAGGGCGCCCCTGGAGGTGCTTCCGGTCGGCAATCTTGCCTGGCCGAACAGGCTCGGCGCGCTGCTACAGGAAACGGGGTTCGACACACGGGTGCTGAGACGTCGCGGCATCGGCCTCAGCCAAGAGGATGGCCTCTTTATGCTGCGCTTCGGCCGGCGCTTTGCCGAAGTCCCGATACTGGACCAGGCACCTCCGCGCATGCGGTGCCACGCGCATCCGGCTCTATAGAACAGGCCTGAAGGGCCGGCTTTCACATACCGGCTGCTCCAGGCCCTGTGTGTCAGCCGGCTTTTACTGTGCCGGTGTCTCGGTATGAGTCGTTGTCGTGCTCGTTGTGGCAGCCGGCGGCATTGCCATCGAAGGCGGTGGTGGTGCCGTGGTCTCCGAGTGTTCGGTCGTGGTCGTGGTCGTCACTGGCGGGTCGCCTCCGCAGGCGCCCAGCATCAGCGTGCCGCCAAGGGCCACTGCGCCGAGCATCCGCTTGGGCGCAAGAAATCTTATGTTCATGGCTTCTATCTCCAGACGACAATTATTGCGGCGCTGTCGTGGTGGTGGTGCTGGTGCTGGTCGAGCTGGTCACCGGCGGCGGCGGTGGCGCGGGAACGGTGCTGGTGCTGGTGGAGCTGTCCTGCGCCACGCCGTTGCTGTTGCGGTAAGTGCTTTCCTTCTTGATATACTGGTTGCCGTAGCCGTCAGTGGCATGAACCTCATGCGTGGTGCTCAGCGTGCCTTCTGGCGGCGGTGCCACGGGGGCAGGCGGTGGCGGCGCTGCAGGATCCTGATAGGACTGCGCAGAAGCAACGCCAGCGCTGCCAAGAAGAAGGGCGGCCGCGGCAAAAATGCGTATATTCATGGTAGGTATCCATCCACTAAGTTGAATGTGATCAGGGGCAATAAACGCCTGATCATGTTGACG
This sequence comes from Acetobacteraceae bacterium, assembly GCA_965198855.1. GTDB lineage: Bacteria > Pseudomonadota > Alphaproteobacteria > Acetobacterales > Acetobacteraceae > BOG-908. Next base: position 223,700 of record CBDAPZ010000001.1, read on the forward strand.
TTGTAAACGCGCCGAAACAGAGTAACGCATCGCCGGTAGATGCCAAATTCCCAGGCAAATGCTGTTCCATACTTACGCTGTTGTCGTGCAAGCATAACAACAGCATGAATGCGGCAGAATTTTGCTTGCCCGCGCCATAAACGCGTCTCACTTACGTGAGTTTCCGACAGCGTATTACTTGCAGGCGCGAAATCGTCGGGTCGACCCAGCAGCGACTCGGGCGCGGGCTGTGATAGGATGCGGCTCCAGCATGACGAGGGATGCGGTGAGCCAGACCAACGAGCTTGCGCGTGTGAAAACCCGCATCAAGGCACTGACCGACAAGACCGTGGCCAATGGCTGCACCGAAGCCGAAGCGATGTCCGCCGCCGAAATGGTCGGCCGTCTCCTCGAACGCTATGCGCTCAGCATGGACGAGATCGAAGTGCGGGAGTCACGCTGCGTGCAGGTCGAGATCCCCATCGGGGGCATGCGCCGCCGCCCGATCGATGGCTGCGTGCCCGCCATCGCGCGCTTCTGCGACTGCAAGGTGTGGCTCGCCCGCGGCCCCGCCCCGGGCGCGCCGCTCGATGCGCCCGCCATCGCCCGATACGTCTTCTTCGGTTTCGAGACCGACACGTCGCTCGCCGCCTACCTCTATGCCGTCATCGAGCGTGCCATGGCCACCGAAGTTGCGGCCTTCAGGGTGGCCAAACCAAGTCTGCGCGGCGTCCAGCTGCGCCGCGCCTCGGACAGTTTCCTTCACGGTGTGGCTGCCCGTGTGGCCGCCCGGCTGGAAACCATGCATGCAGAGCGCGAGGCCAATGTCGGCGCGCAGCGCGCTACCGGCACCGCGCTGATCCTGGCCAAACATCGCGTGGTGGACGATGCCTTTGCCGAAACCGATGTGCGCCTTGTCGCCTCAAGCGCCATCGGCCGTCGCCGCATCGCCGGCGCCTATCGCGAAGGCTGGGCTGCCGGCGGGCGCGTCAACCTCAACCGCCCCGTCGGCGGCGCACAGCGCGGCCTGCTCGCCTGAAGGACCGGCAGCGCAGCCGTTTCTACGCCTGGGAAGATCGGCAGGTGGCGCGGCAGAACCCCGGCACTGTGAATTTCGCCGCAGCACCCGCAATGGTCGCCGCGATCTGGGCCGAGATGGGGCTGCGCTACCCTCCGTCGGTCGAACGCCTGCCGCGCCACGCCCGCGTCACCATGGCCAGCGCCAATCGTCTGTCCCTGTTCCTGCCGGAGGAAACGCCATCCTGGTGCCTGCTGCACGAGCTCGCCCATGCGATGAGCAGCACGCAGGATGGCCATTCCGATGGTCACGGCGCAATCTTCGTCGGCCTCTACGTACAGCTTCTCGCCCGCTACCTACGCCTGGACGCGGCATCGCTGCGGGACTCCCTCCTTGCCGCCAGCATCGCCGTGCACATGGACGCGAAACCGTTGTTCCTGGACGGCCCTTAAGGAAGAAAGCGCTTTCTTTTCTGAAGAAAAGAAACAAAAGACTTTTATGACTCTTTCGGCCCACCCGGCACCCAGAGCACGTCCCCTTTGGCGAGATTGAGGTGACGGCCTAAAACAAACAGAAAATCGGAGAGCCGGTTCAGGGCGCGAATGACCTCCGGGTTCACGGTTTCCATAAGGCTGAGATGCACCACGCGGCGCTCGGCGCGGCGCACCACGGTGCGGGCGAGATGCGCATGCGCCGCTTCCGGCGTGCCACCGGGCAGAATGAAACTCGTCAGCGGCGACAACGAAGCATTTAACGCTTTCGTGTCGGTCTCCAGCCTGTCGCATAGCGCGGCCGTCACGCGCAGACGATCGCCGGCCTCCCCCGGCACGCACAGATCGGCGCCGATATCGAACAGATCGTTCTGCACCCGCGCCAGCATGGCATCGGCATCGCCGCTGGTGTGCAAGCGCAAGATCCCGATCACCGCATTGGCTTCGTCCACCGTGCCATAGGCTTCCACACGCGCATCGTCCTTGCGCACCCGCGTGCCGTCGCCGAGCGAGGTCTCGCCCTTGTCGCCGCCACGGGTTATCACGTTGTCGATACGAACTACCATGCGTGTCAAACTCCTAACAGACGAACGGCACCACCTAAGGCTTGCGTACGTCCTTGATCCAGCGATCGCCATCCGGCCGGTAGAACACGCGGCGGTCCAGGATGCGGCGGTCAAGATGGCACACTTCCAGGAAGGCGGCGTTTTCCGGTGCTGGCTTGTAAACCTCGAAGCATTGCATCGGCACCAGGCTCGCCGCCGACTCCAACGGCCCATAGAACGCGTCCTGATAGGTGGCGAAATCCGGATGCGCCGCGAGCACCGCCATTTGGGCCCGGTCGGCGAAGAAGCAACCCGAATGCGGGTTGTTCACGCGCTGGAAAACCCAGTTTCGTCCCAACGCTTCGGCCCGCAGCTCCGGGCGGATGCTGATGTCCTGGAAGGCAGTGGTGATGGCCTCGTCGGTCATCTCGCCATCCACATAGAGTTTGGACATGCGGCCTTGCGACACCTCGAACCGGTTCGGTTGCAGCATCGCCTTCGGGCCGAAGCGACCATTGAACCAGGCGAGCTTGTCGAAGAACAAGGTGTCGGCGAGCTCAATATCGTCTTCCAGGTAGCCATACCAGTCGAACCGGCCGAGATTGCCGCGCAGCAGCCGATGGCATTCGAAGCCGAGCATACGCGGCGGCAGGTCGGTGTTGTGATGAGTGGCGAGGTCCGGCGGCAGCAGATCCATCAGGTGCAGGTCGCCCGAGGTGCAGACGATCACCTGCAGCCAGTCGCGGTCGGGGTTGGCATGTTGATCCACCGAGCCGATCACCCGCTGCCCGGGCGCGAAGCCATAATGCAATGCGCTCACGCAGCGCACCAGCTTCTCCGCCCGCGCCGCCCGGTCGGTGGATTCCGAGCCGTATTGTCCGCCGGCGCCCTTGCCGAGATAGGCATGCGGAATGACGATCAGGGTGCGCAAACGCTGTCTCCGTGGCCGTCCCTATCCTACCGGCAGGCGTGCTTGACGCGAAGCGCGGCATCCGGCCGTAGATTCTTTTTGTCTCCCCGGCCTTCCGTGCGGTAGGTCTGGCGAAAGGAGACAAAGGGAAACGAAAACGATGTCGGTTGTTTCGGCAGCGGCCGCGCAATGGCAGTATCAGAGAAAGCTGTCCGGGCTGCTCGGATGGAAGGCGGGCCTGCATTTCCGGGCGAGGATGTCGGCCGGCGGCTTGCTCGGACTCGACGTCAAGGATGAAATACAGGTCGGCTCCCCGGTGCTGCGCCATCCGGTGCATCTGCGTATCCCCACCAGCGATGCGGATGTGTTCGGCCAGGTGATACGCCACCAGGAATACCGCCCGGTGGCGGACGCGACCCCCGGCACCCGCGTGATCGTGGATTGCGGCGCCAATGTGGGTTTCACGAGCGCCTATCTGCTGAGCCGCTTTCCGGACGCACGGGTGATCGCGATCGAGCCGTTTGCCGAGAACGCCGCTTTGTGCCGGCGTAACCTCGCACCCTACGGCTCGCGCGCGACGGTGATCGAGGCTGCGGTCTGGAGCAAGCCGTGCCGTCTCGTCATGGAGCATCACGCGGGCAATGAATGGGCCGTGCAGGTGCGCCCGGCTCGCGCCGGCGAGGCGGGCGATGTCGATGGTGTGGACATCCCATCGCTCGGGCTGCTGTCGATCGACATTCTCAAGGTCGATATCGAGGGCGCGGAGCGCGAGGTGTTCGGGCCTGGTGCGGAATTCTGGATGCACACGGCACGCACGATCGCAGTGGAACTGCATGGTGCCGCCTGTGTACGCATGTTCGGCGACGCAATGGCGCAGCTGCGAGCGTCTGGCCATGATTTCCGGAAATTTGAATCGGGCGAGCTGACGGTGTGCGCGGATATCAGGCGCCGGCACGACCATCCGTGAACGCATCGATTTTGTCTGATCAGGCCCATCGGATTTAGATTTCATCAACGCTCTTCGCGTAAGACCCGCTCCTCATTTGATTTCGAATGTTTATCAAGAGCGAGCGCGGGAGATGACCAGGTTCAATGCGGATGCGCCCTTGCCCTGCTTCGCGGCGGGCACGCTGATCCTCACAAATCGTGGTGAAATTCCGGTGGAACACCTTTTGGCTGACGACCTCGTTATCGGCATGAGGCGTGGCAAGCTGGCGCCCGTACGAAGGATCGGACGCTACGAGGTGGATCTGCGCAGCCTCCCAAACCCCGATGCAATCAACCCGGTGCGCGTCTTGGCAGGCGCGTTCGGGCCGGGCCAGCCGAACCGCGACCTGGTGCTCTCGCCGGACCATGCGCTGTATGTCGAGGGTCACCTGATCACCGTGCGCCATCTGCTCAATGGCGCCACGATCCGGCAAGAGAGCTGTGACAGCATCGCCTATCACCACGTGGTGCTAGACCCGCATGAGATCTTGCTCGCCAACGGCATGACAGCTGGAAGCTGCCTCGATTCCGGCCAAGCGGAAGCCTGTGCGCCTGAGCTGCCAAAAGGCGCGCCGCTCGCCGCCTCGCGACAAAAACTGCTCGACCGCGCGACCGTGCTTGGCCACGCAACAACGCCCGATCCCGATCTGTGTGTAATGGCCGGCGGACGCATGCTGCGCCCCAACCCGGTGGCAGACGGTGTGCAGTATCGAGTGCCGAAGGGCGCGCGCAGTGTGCGTATCCTGTCCCGGTGCTTTGTCCCGCAACAGATCCGTCCGGCCGATCCGGATTGTCGCCGCCTTGGCATCGGCGTCACCTCCATCAGGCTGGACGGCCGCGTGGTGGAACTCGCCGGCGACCGTTTGGGCAAGGGGTGGCATGCAGCCGAGCAAGGTCTACGCTGGACCAACGGGGAAGCCTGGCTGCGCACGGGCATCGCTCACAGCCTCGTTCTCACCTGGCTCAAAGACGCGATCTACTGGGTGGACGAGCCGACCAAGCCAAGCGTGCCTGCGTCACATGGGGCAGGGACGCAGGCCAGTGTCGCCTGCCCATTGAAAGAAGACCGCCTGGAGTCCTCAGCGCGCGCAGCGCGAGGCGCGGAAAGTGGGTGGGGCCAGGTCTGTCGCGCCCTGCTCAGCGCTTTGACATCATTACCGTTTAGAACATTTAAGAACGTTTAAAGCGGCGGCTGCGGAGGTCGGGCGCAACACCCCTCAGCGGACGCGACCGCCTGCAGCCGGTCCGCTGCCTGTGTGTCGCGCCTTCCACGACAGGAGCCCTCCATGCAAATCAAGCAACATTTCCCATACCCATTGCTTGCCCTCGCTTTGCTGGCCGCCCTGGCACCGCGGCCGGCCGTCGCCGTCAGCATGACCACCACTACCGTCAACGGTCTTCTCTGCGATGTCTGGACCTGGACCGATGCCGCCGGCCTCGCACGCACCGCCGCCCTGAAGGAGGAAGGTCACGGCAATGCCGGGCATGGTGGATACGTTATCCAGTTTACCTATGTCGCCGGCGGCAAGACGATCACCGTCAACGCCGAATCGGGCGGCGACGGCGGCTTCGGCTATTTCGTTTCCCACGAGCGCCTTTGGCCCTATCAACCGGTGCAGTACAGCCTGCCGTGCAATGCGGGGCAGTTCAACACACCGACCAGCGGCAAGAAGATCGCCTGGGGCAGCGTGGCCTATTTCGGCACCAGCCTGACCAGCGTCTATAACGGCAAGAAGAGTTTCGCTTTCAACGGTTTTCCGAAGAGCAACAACATCCAGTACAGCGTGTGCCTGGTGTTGGGCCAGTTCCCTGCCGGCAAATCGCTCACCGCTTTGGCCGCCGCTACCTACGCGAAGGTGACGCCAGCCTCTTCCTGTGCAACAGCAAAATGATGTTCTGAAACGACCGGGGATCGGCATGCGTGCCGATCCTCGACCGCCTATTATAGGGGGCAAGACTCTTCGAGTGATGGCGGCGAATGTATCGTTGCGACCTGAGGTTGATTGTTACAGTGGGAATCTAGTTCGACTTGCAGAAAGAGCCTGCCTTGAACGCAAAGATCTTCGATAAATACTCATAGAATCCGAATGCATTTGGTAAAGAACCGTATTAGCATCGAACGCGCCAAGCTGGCGCGTGGACCTCAAGTGCATGCCATACCGCCGAGATCAGAACATCTTCCAGCTGACCGAGCGTCTCCACCGGTCGAATGAAAAAGACACGCGGCGTTACGCCATCTGGCTCGCTCTCGGCGCGAGCGTCTTCCTCGCCGACATTGCCGCCAACGCCTATTGGAAGGCCACCACGGGCCACACGATGGTGGAGTGCTACGTGCTGCACCCGACCGGATGCGATGCGCCATCGATGAAAATTCACGGGGAGTAGGTTTTCTAAGGGCCGGGTGGCGCCGGATCTGCCGGATCAGCGTGTGCATGGGCCGCCATCAGGGCGACGAACCGTGCATAGTCCGGATCGCGCTCTGCCTTCGTCACCAGCCCGATCCGCATCCGCTGCGGCCCAGTGGCTTGGCTGTAAGGCGGCCAAGCCGGCAAGCCGGGGCCATTCGGCGTGCCGGTCTTGATGAAATTGGCCCAGTAGCCGGACATCTGCGCAGCCACCCGCCGGTCACCGTCGGTAATTGCCCAACGCGGCTCCGCGCCGAGCGTATCGAACGCATACACCATCTCTGCACCATGGAAGGCACCGGCCAGACGTGCATCGATGGCCGGACCGAACGCGCCGTCCGGCACTGGTGGTGCACGATCGAATTCATAAACATAAACCGGCTTTTTGCCGAAACGCTGCTGGGCCACGCCCCATTTCCACGTCGAATAGGCGATGGCGTTGTCACCCACCGCCTCGGTCGCGACACCGATGTCGCCCGGTGTCGCCTCCGGATAGAGCGCTGCCACTTGCGGTGCCGCAGCTCCGTAGAAGCGGGACAGTAAGCCCTGTAGCGTCCAATGATCGGCCATCCGCTCCAACGAGCCCTCATCGGCGTTCCAGCCGATCAGCATGGTCACGTCGTTCTGTCGCTTCGCCTCGAACACGTGCCAGGGCGAGGCGGGCAGCAGATGTCCGTCCACGACCGGCAGGTTGAAGAACACGCCCATGCCGTCGGCTGCCGACAGCAACGTCGTGGCCGGCACGGCACGCAAGGCTGCGAGGTCGTGCGCCCCCACGCGCGCTGCCAACCGCCCGCCCTTGGCCTCCTCGAAGGCGAGCCCCTGGGCGCCCATGCTGCCGAAGCCGGCGATGCGGAACACCGAGCCGCTCTCCCCGATCGCCTGGTGGAACAGCCCGGCCGCCAGCGGAGACGCCATGAGCACACCGGTGCTGACCGAGCCGGAGGATTCGCCGCCGATCGTCACCCGTGCCGGATCGCCGCCGAACGCGCCGATATTGCGCTGGACCCAGCGCAGAGCCGCCATGTCGTCCATGAATCCGTAATTGCCCGACGCGCCATAGCCGCTCTCAACACTCAGCGCGCGGGTCGACAGGAAGCCGAGCACCCCGAGCCGGTAATTGATGGTCACCACCACGATGCCCTGCCGCGCCAATGCCGTGCCGTCGAACTGCGGCTGCGCGCCTGATCCGACGCGAGAGCCACCGCCATGGATCCACACATATACCGGCAGCCGGGCGCGTGGTGGCGCAGCACTCCAGACGTTGAGATACAGGCAGTCCTCCGACCGTGGACGCGCCGCCGGGCTCGCCCGTTCGGAGGGTTTTTGCATGCAATCCGCGGCAAACCGGTCTGCCGCGCGCACGCCGTGCCACGCCACCACAGGTGCCGGCGGCCGCCACCGCAATGCCCCGACCGGCGGCGCCGCATAAGGCAGCCCTTTGAAACTTCTAACGCCGCCTGATTCGGGAGTCGGCACGGCGATCTGCCCGCCATCGATGGCGAGCACCTCCGCACCCGCTGCTTGCGCGCCCAGCAGCATGGCCGCGCAGCCCAAGCCCAGTATCCGTCGCCAGCCTACACCGCGCATCACCCGCCCCCCGCCATTCCGGCGCGCAGTGTAGCGACACGATTGGGATGGCCGGCCAGACCAACCCGCAGACTAGCCGCTGGGCGGTCAGAACGGCGACGACGCTCGGCCCACGTTCCGTATCCGCCTTATGTTGAGGTCCCGCTAGTTTTGCCGGCCGAAATACTGCGCCCAGGCCGCTGTTTCCTGTGGCTTGTTGTCGGACGAAAACGAGAACTCGTAATTACCGCCGCCATTGCTGTCCCATATGCCGACCAGCTTGACGCTGCCGCCGGCGACAACGGCATTCTGCAAGTCTTGCGAAAGCCACTGTGGAAAGATCGCATCGTCGTTCACGTCGGTTCCGGCATTGGAATTGCCTGCGCCCGTCTCGGGGATCGCGATCGGCTTGTTGTGAGCGAGAGCGAACTGGATCAGGCTGTCGAGACTTTGGCTGTGCTCGCTGCTGCCGTCCAGCGACCATTTGGTTGCAGCCGGGTAGCTCCAGTAATGCATACGATTCACAGGATCAGCAATGAATTGCGCGACGCTGGTATCTTCCTGGCCGGTATCCCAGTCGTGGTATGTCGCCGGCGTGCCGCCATCGGAATACGGATAGATGTCGCTATACATGTCGATCCCGACCATATCGACGACATCGTCGCCTGGATAAAGGCTGCCGGTCGCGCTCGCATTGCTGTAGTTCGTAGCACTCGGGTTCCAGATCACCTGGACGCTCACATTGTACCAGCCTGCGGCCTGCCGAAGAATTTGCGTGATGTGGCGGAACGCCAGAACCCAGTCCTGCTGGCTCTGTGCATCATCGCCGACATAGGTCGGGCCCTGTATGTTCATCTCCCAACCCGGCCTGAACACCAGTCTCGCAAAGCCTTGCTGTGCATAAGCCAGCACAACTCCCTCGATGGCAGAGTCGTACTGCCCGGACGCAAAAGCCTGGAACTGCTGATCCGCCGATCCACTCCCCGACGCGATGGATGCCATCGGCAAAGCGACGACAGGCACAAGGTTCTTGGCATAGCGGGACGTGGCGTTCGACCACGCCTGCCAGCTTGCGTTACTCGGCCAGGCTGCGACCTGCTGGGTATAATCGATGTAGTTCAGAATGAAATGCGGGCGCGCCGAAACCGCCGAGCCAAAGCTTAGATAGCCGCCGTCGAAAGTCGACTCGTTGCTGCCGTCGGGATTGTTGACGTACAGGCCAACAGGAAATGGCGGCGGCAACGTTGCCGCCCGGGCGCGTGGCAGTGAAGACAATCCAAAAGCCGCTATAGAAACGACAAAGCAACGAGTTGAGATTTCGGCGAATTTACCGCGTTTGTTGCTCTGTGAGAATTTGCCTGGGTGCAGGTGCCGAGCCGTCGTCATGTGTGGCCTCCATCAGGTCGTCAGGATCCGCCCGACGTTCTCACGATCCCGGCATAAACCAGCGAGTTGTATCACGCAATGGTGTGCAAACCTCGAAGTTGAGACGACGGTTTGAGCTATCGCAACACCGAAGCATCCAACGGCCCGGAAAGACGTTCAGCGGTGGGGCCAGGCGGTCTCTGGCCATATTCTTGGAGGAACATCATGATCATTCCCAGTGGCACTACGGTCGCTGTTGCCGACGGCGAAAAGCTGAATCTTTTTCGCAATACCGGCCCGGAGACAGAGATGAAGCTGACAGCACTCGAGGCTGGGGCGGTGAAAAGCGATAACCATGGATCCGGTGGGCGGCACCATACCGGCTCCGCCAACCCTGATCACGGCCAGTCCGAGGAAGACAGCCACTCGGCCGGCGTGGCGAGCCTGCTGAACGCCCAGGTGCTGGACGGCAGTATCGAGCATCTGCTGGTGATCGCGTCGCCAAAGGCGCTGGGAGAGCTGAGGAAGCATTTCAGCAAGCAGCTTTCCGGGGTGCTGGTTGGAGAGATCGCCAAGGATCTGACCGGGCACTCTTTGAATGATGTGGAGAAGGCGATACACGCAGCTTAGAGAAAGGAAGCAGTTCTTTTTTGAAAAAAAGAACCAGAAAACTTTTGTGTCTTTGGTGCGTGCTGCCGGAGCGGTCCGCGGCAGCGACATAAAAGTCTTCTGCTTCTTTTCTTCAGAAAAGAAGGCCTTTCTTCAATGCGTCACATCGGCATCGACTTCGGCACTACCAACAGCGTCATCGCCATGCTGGATCCGGATGGCAATCCGAATAGCCTGACTTTGGACACCAACGACGTGTTCCGCACCGTGCTATGCTTCTGGTCGGAAGACGGGCTCCGCTACGAAGCAGGCCCAGCGGCGATTCGTGCCTATCTCGACGATCCGCTCGATTCCCGGCTGATCATGTCGATGAAAAGCTATCTGGCGCAGCGCAGCTTCGTCGAAACTCGCATATTCGGCCATCGGTTCTCTCTACCCGATCTGGTGGCCGCGTTCCTGAAGGCGCTGGTGCGGGCGGCCGGGCTCGATCCCGCCGAGCTGCGCGTGGTCGCTGGCCGTCCGGTCCGTTTCGCCGGTGAGCTCGCCGATGACGCTTTCGGCGAAGCCCGCCTGCGCGCCTGTTTTGCGGCGGCAGGCTTCGGCGACATTGCCGTAGCGCTGGAGCCGGAGGGTGCAGGATGGCGTTTCGCGCAATCGCTCACCCGGCCGGCCAATGTGCTGGTGGGCGATTTTGGTGGCGGCACAAGCGATTTTTCCGTGCTGCGTTTCGTGCCGGGGGCGCCCGCGCAGGCACTCGGCCGCGCAGGCGTGGGCATCGCCGGCGACGTGTTCGATTACCGCATCATCGACAACATCATCAGCCCGCTGCTCGGCAAAGACGACACCTACCGGATCATGGGCAAGGACATGCCCATACCAGCCGCGTATTTCTCCTCCTTTGCGCGTTGGCACAGCTTGTCGCTCATGCGCAACCCGCGAACCTTGCGCGATATCGCAGAGGTCGCACGCAGCGCAGCCCATCCCGAGCGGCTCATGGCACTGATCGCGATGATACAAGACGAGCAGGGCTTCAGGCTCTATCAGGCTGTCTCCGCGGTGAAGGCGGCTTTGTCGTTGTCGGAAGCAGCAACGTTGCGATTCGAGCATGCCGGGCTGGTCGTCTCCCAGCAGGTGACACGGACAGCATTCGAGGGTTGGATCGCGGCGGATCTTGCGCGCATGGGGGCTGCGGTGGATGAGGCGCTGGCCGATGCCGGGCTGGATGCGCTTGCGGTAGAACACGTGTTCCTGACCGGCGGCACGTCCTTCGTGCCGGCGGTGCGGCGCTTGTTCGAGCAGCGTTTCGGGGCGGAACGGGTGACGGCGGGCGGGGAGTTCGTCTCTGTCGCTGAAGGGCTTGCGCTCATCGGCAAGGAATGGCTTCTTTCCTGAGCATTTCGTCCGTCGCGTCTGGCCGCGGTCAATCTTCGGGAACTCCCATCATGAACCTAGATCTGCATGTGATGCGCTTTGATTGGGCAGGCGGTGCCTCGAACATTGGCCCCGGCGTGGCCCGTCTGGCCCGCGCGGCAGAAGGCATCGGGATTCGCGCGCTTTCCTTCATGGATCATTTTTTCCAGATCGAGATGGCGGGTCCGGCCGACGATCCGATGCTCGAAGGCTACACGGCGCTCGGCTTCGTGGCGGCCTTGACGGAGAAGCTGCGGCTGCGGCTGCTGGTCACCGGCGTGACCTACCGGCACCCCGGCTTATTGGCAAAAACCGTGACGACGCTCGACGTGCTGTCCGGCGGCCGCGCGGAACTGGGTATCGGTGCGGCCTGGTTCGAGCGCGAGCACAAAGCCTTGGGCGTACCGTTTCCGCCGCTGCGCGACCGTTTCGAACAGCTGGAGGAAGCCCTGCAGATCTGCCTGCAAATGTGGAGCGGTAACAACGGACCTTACGAAGGCAAGCACTATCAGCTTGCCGAAACGCTGTGCGTTCCGGCGCCCATATCCTCGCCGCGTCCACGCATCCTCATCGGCGGCGGCGGCGAGAAGAAGACGTTGCGCCTGGTGGCCCAATATGCAGATGCCTGCAATCTGTTCGGACCGCCGGAACAGGTCGCCCACAAGGTCGAAGTACTGCGCGGCCATTGCGACACGCTGGGGCGCGACATCCGCACCATCGAGGTCACCGGACTTCTGCCCGCGCGTGCGGATTGGACCACCGATGATGTGTTGCGCAGCGCTGAGGCCTATGCGGCCGTTGGAGTCGATACGGTGATGACGACGAACATGAGCACCGATCCTGCGGCTTTGCTCGAGACGGTGTACGGACCGGCAATGCGGCAGCTTGCGGAGATCCAGCCTCGGCCGCTTTGAGAAAGAAAGACTTTCTTTCTGAAGAAAAGAAACAAAAGACTTTTACGTCGCTGTCGTGGTTCTCTCCGGCAACGTGCACTCAACTCAGAAAAGTTTTTTGGTTCTTTTTTTCAAAAAAGAACCGCTTTCTTTCTGGTCATGGCTGGAAGCCTTGGGCGGTCGATGGCGGGCCGATCGCGCACGATCATCCAAGTTGAGACAATGGACGCAGAGATGTCAGCCCTCGAGGAGCGGGTCAGTGAACGGGCGCCGCTGAGGCTTCATGTCGCGACGATCTTGTCGCCGAGCGCCATCCAGCCGCCCGGTTCGTTGATCAGCGCCGAGACGTTGTAGGTGCCGAGCAGCACAGTGGCACCGCGCCGCTTGAACAGCTCGGCGAAGATGCGCGAAGCGGGCCCGACCTTGATGTTCGCGGAGCGCGTCGCCCCCGGCGCGGGTTTGCTGCCCGGCCCGCTACGCATCCCGGTCGGCTTGGAAAAATTCGGGAAAACCGGCACGCGCGGACCGAGGACGGCGGAGATTTTCTGTTCCTGGTAGGCGCGCCAATGAATCTCGATGGCCATGAGGTAGCACATCTCCGGATAACGGATCTTGACCCCAAGCTTCATGGAGGCGGCCAGCACGCTGGCGAGCGTGCCGACGGCAGGCACCGGAATGACGGACCCTGCCAGATTAATCCCGCGCGATATCGCCTTGCTGCGTTTGGCGCGGATGATCAGGTTGCACCAATCCGAAACCGTCTTTGTCTGGCGATTGGCTTTCGCGATGGCCTCGATGCCATACCAGTGGATACCCGTGGTGATAAGGGCGCTGGTATGCTTGACGCCGCTGGCGACATTCACCCCCGCCGTATGAGTCGAGGCGAAGGAGCCGCCCAGGCTGAGGGCTGCGCCGGCGACGGCCTTGAACGAGCGGCTCTGCAGATAGGCGGTGGTGACCGGGCTGTGCGTTCTAGGATCGACCTTGATCTTTTCGCCGTCGTCATCGATCTCGTCTTCAAAGAACCCATTGGCCTGGAACAGCGGGTTTGGGCGCACCGTGATCTTCGATCGGCGGAATTTGGCATCGTAAATGCTCTTGGCGCCCTGCGCGCCCTGGTCGGCCTGATAGGGGCTTACCTTCAAGTTGACCCCGCCGCCGGCCAGAGCACCGCTGGCAATGGCGGTGATGACATCGGCGGCGAAAAATGCAGAGTCCCAATTCGATGCCTCGCCTTCGGAGCGGAAATCGTTGGTGCGCTCGGCGCGGGCGTCGGCTAGTTCGGCAGCTGCGCCGCTGGGGGGCATGCGGGGGAGTCTCCCTTCGGTCAATCAACTCGAAGGAAAGCGTAACGGCAATTCGGTGCCGGTGTCAGCGGCGAATTCACGACGGCATGCGCTTTCATGCGCCGGGATGCAGAAACATCCCGGCTTTACGCAACCTACCCACGCTTTTGTTACTTTACCCGGCTAGTCCCGAGCCGGGCCTGCAAGTGGCGGCGTCTGCTGATGCTGGATGACGCGCCATTTGTCGTGCTCAAGGCGCCGATAGACCGTTGTGCAATGTGCTTCATAGGGCTGTACGCCGTTCCGTTCCGCACGTGCCGTATAAGCGATGACGATCAGCCCTTCCTGCGGCCGCGCGACCTGTTGGCCCGTGAAGGTCACCTTGGTCCAGCGTGGCGTCGCCGAGACCTCATCGGCTGCTTGCCGCCCGGTCACGATGAAAGGCTCGGCGGGCAGCACCATCAGACATTCCTCGTCGATCGTGGCGTGGTAATTCTCCGGATCACCTGTCCAGAGCCCTTTCTCCGAGCCCCAAATCCGATCGTCATCCATCTGCCATTCCCTTCTTTTCGTCGGCATACAGCGCGGCACCCTCCCCATCGTTCGTCATCTTTGGTAGAGGAAGGCAGCGCGACGGATCAGGAGATCGTGTGGCTGCGAATGTCACCGGGGTCGAGGAGCCGCAGGACCAGCGGTGGTGGAGCTGCGTTTCAGTGAACGGACGCCCTTATTCCTGATCCGACGATCGCCGAGATGAGGCGAAGGCACCCGCGCGCGTAGAAAGAGAGCGAGCAATGAAGCGATATGTACTGACCCTCTCCAAAGATCTAAGGCAGGGCAATAAGCTGTTCACCGACAACAAGGCAGATTTTGACGGCAAGAAGTTCGTCTCCATCTCCCTCAAGCGCGTGAAGGACGTGGTGGCAGGCGATACGCTCTACATATCTTCACACGGCGTATGGGACACGAAGAAAGGTGTCGCCGTAGCCACCAATGAATTGCAAAATGAAGCGGGCTTTGAGACGCCTGAGCAATTGTTCGAAGCGCTTCGCGACAACGGGCTGAAGAATGTCGGCATGAAGCTGAAGATCTTCGCCTGCTTCAGCGGCGGAATGCCAACGGCCGCGGGGGCGCAGCCGTCTGACACTAACATCAATGGGTCCTTCGCGGGACAACTGAAAAGTATTCTGAGGGAAAAGGGGTTCGGGCAAATTATCGTCTTCGGGTATTTTGGTGAGACGATGTTTGGCAACCAGTCAGGGCTGGGCGGGCACAAAGTCGGCGGCATCCATCCAATAGCCGGGCCAGTGGCCGGCAACGTACAACCCCGTGCGAGCGACCGTCGCGTGATCTTCAACCCGGACGACAGCAAGGACGTCATCTGGCAGTAGTGCCACCCGCATCGTAGGGACCTAGATGCTCAATAATCGTTCACATCACCCTTGGCGTGTGTGGTGTCACCGTGATGGCCGAAGGCGAGCCGTAATGCGACCACCGCCAGAGCGCCAATTGCGGCAAATAATAGCGCGTCGCGGCCGAAGCTGAATGCACCAGTGACAAACTCGGCGATAGCGGCCGCGAGGCTCCCCAGGCAATAGCCGAGAAAGACAAAAGTGCCGGTCACCACTTCAAGTGCCGCCAGAGCAACAGCCACCGCTAGCGCCAGTTCAAACGGATGCATCGGGATCATCGGGAGATAAGCCTGGTGGTGACAGAACTCAGCGTCTCGAGAATATCAGCCGGCAGCAGCACGATCTTGGAGCCGGGTTGGCTGGCGAGTGTCGCGATCGCCTCCGCCTGGATTTTCTTGATGTCGAAATTGATGGCCGACTCGCCATTATTGTTGATGGCCTGAGCAACCGTCTGCACAGCATAGGCCTGGGCTTCAGCCAGCACACGTTGGGCCATTGCCTTTTGTTGCGCCGTGTAGAGGCTCGCATCCGCCTCCAAATTCGCCGCTTGTCGCTTGCCTTCAGCTTCAGTGACGATCGCACGCCGGGTGCGTTCGGCATTCAATTGTCGTTGCATTGCAGTGCGGGTTGCTGCGTCCACCTCGACATCTATGATCTCGACCCGCGTGACATGGATGCCCCATTCGTCGGTGATCTGCTGGATGTCGCTCGCAATGGCCGACGAAAGCTGGGAACGGTTGGATTGCACCTGGTCGAGATCGGAGGCGCCTATGGTGCTGCGAACGATGCCGGTAATGATGGTTTCGATCGCCTGGTCTATGTTCTTGATCCGATACCAAGCCCTCGAGGCATCGGTCACCCGATACAGGGTCGCGAGCGTCATCTCGATCTGGACATTGTCCTTGGTGAAGGCGGGCACTTTCTTTGCCGGTAGCTGGCGCTCGAGTATGCTTTCCTTGTGCGCCACGCGGTCGATGAAGGGAATGATGACGTGCACGCCGGCGGCAAGCGAGCGGTGGTATTTTCCGAGGCGCTCGATCAGCAGGTTATCGGTCTGTGGCACGATCTTTAACGCCGCGAACAGCACGACGACGCAGAGAATAAGAAAACCGCCGATGACGTAAGCCAAATCGTTCTCCTGTTTGCAGACGTGCGACGCCCGCAGATCCAGACATGCCGCGCAGCGTCGGCGGGTGTGACAAGCCGGCCATATTGAGCATGACGGCGGAGATGGCGCCACACATCCTGCATCTGCGGCTGCTGCGGGCATGATGCGCCGTCGCCGCATGGTCCAACCTTCAGAAGACGTGGATTTCCTTCTCGATGGAAAAGAAGACGTGGACCGCGCCTCCCGCGCCCGCCACCTGCCTGCCGACGCCCAGCTCGCAGGTCCAGGCTTGGGGCAGCACGCGTGTGTAGCCAATTTCTAGAAAACCTTGCGTTCCGCGGCCAACATCGGAGGCGCCGTAGACGATATCGGCCACGAGGGCGCCCGCCGGCGTGGGCAGGAAAGACCCGCCGAACGCGAGCTGCAGCCGATCTTTGCGGTCGCCGCCCTCGGGCTGGGTCAGATGGAAATCCGTGAGGTTGAGGTGCAGCCTGGGCGCCGCGTCGCCGTCGCCGAGCGAATGGGAGGCTATGGCGCGGAAGACATATTCGGGGGATTTCTGGCCCGCTCCGAACGGCGTCGTGTAGAACAGGTCGAAACCCAAGGCGGGAAATAGCCGCGTTTGGTCGCGAACATGCACCAGGATATCACCTTGCACACCACCGGAGTTACGATCCTCCGTCCGGCCGGTGTCGTAATTCGGGTTCAGCGATAATTGCACGTCCTTCAGCACACCCAACTTGGCGGTGAGTCCCTGCTCCAGCACCTCCCTAGAGTCGGCCTCGCGCAGGCGGACGTAAGTGCCGGAATACTGCAGCGACAACTCGCCAGGGTCGTTCGTCAGATCGTCTTGCACCGTGACCGGCTCGCCTTCCTCGATCTGTTGAGGATCGGGAGTGGACTCCTCCCGGGCGTCCATCGGCGGGTCGGCCGCCGCGTGACCATGGGGGCAGGCGGCGAGTGCTCCTGCGAGAAGGGCGCCCCGGCCCGAAAGCCACCGCCTGGTCGGCGGTTTTCGGCTGGTTTCCGCCGGCTTGCCAAGCAACCTCTGTATCCCCCGCGACCCCGGAATGTCGGAGTCGCACAAAGCCTAGAAGGCGGTTGAGCAAGGCTCCAGGTATTTTTCCTGATAAAACAGGAGATAGTTCCCCGACATACTTGGCGAGTATGCCCCGGACGGCCGCGATCCACGATTGGCAATGGTCGATAATCGTTCTGGCCCGAGGTGTCACAAGAACGAACGTCCATTTCTTCACCGCGGAAGTGACCTCCATTTGGCCTTGGCCGCGGGATGGATCCAGCTTGGTCACAAAAACGAGGCTCGAGCAGATCGGAAACAGGGATACTGCGACGGTCGCCCCGAATAGAATGGGCCCAAGGGCCCGTGATCTTCAAAAGCATCGTCCATCAATGCTGGCGGACTTTGCTGGCAAGCCAGAGGCACTGCGGCGGGAGGCAGGGCAAAGCCTTCGGGCATACGGCCTTGTTTATAACCTACGGGGTGAACGTGCGGCCGCGAAAAACCCTCGCCTACAAGTCACCAAACGAAGTCTTTCAACACTTAGCCTCTGCTTGCCAAGCTTACCTTTATGCGTTTCAGAGTTGAATCCGCGGCAGAAAAGAAGATCTTTCTTACACCTTCACAGCAGTGATCACCACAAAATCACTCCCGATTACGCCATCCCGCATTGCATCGTCTTCGAGCGCAAACAGCCGCAGCAGCGCCGCCCGATGTTCATCGTTTTCAGGTGCAAAATTCTGCGCGATATCACCAAGTGCCAGATGCGCCAAGGTTCCACCAAGCGGGCGCGTTTCGAGAATTTCAAAGTTCTGGCCTAGTACTGCTTGAATGTCCGACGAGCGTATCGCTTCGCTTGGGTCGGCTTCGATCATTGCCGCCACGGTTGGGCGGGTTTGCAAGGGCTTGGGTTTGCCGGATGGCAGGCGACGCAACTCTTCAGGCAGGGATTCGAGGAATTCATTGACGAGAGCGATCTGCGCGTCCGTCCATTGGAAGCGGATGGGTCCGACGAATTCATGCAGGTGGAACACGCCGCCGGGGCGAAGGGCGCGGCGGACGCGGGCAAATATCTGCTCCAGGCGCTCGATGTGATGCACCGATTGATGGGCGAAAACAATGTCGGTCTTGCCGGCCGGCAGATCGGCCGTCTCAAGGTCTGCGACATGGTAATGCAGATTGGTCATGCCGCTATCGCCGGCCTGCCTGCCTGCGTCAGCGATGGCCTGTGTCGCCAGGTCATACCCGTCGACATGGCCGACGAGGCCACGCGCTGTCAGGTCCCGTTCCAGGCCGCCGAAACCGCAGCCTAGCGAGATGCTGCGCGCAATCGGCAAGGTGACGCCTCTTTGCTGCAACAGGATCGCCAGCCGCCCATAGGCATCCAGGCGTGGGTCGCCGGAGGCGAGCGTGTTGAGGCGGTCCTTTACCATCGGATGGGCCATCCAATACCAGCCGCCGGACACTGCCTGCTCGTCGAGTTGCGTGGACCACACGCGATCGACACGCGATTTCCGCTCGGCCTCACTCATGCCTTTGCCATGCGCGCGCAAGCGGGCGTCGTAACCCTGGCCGGGATCGCAGATGGCGCGTCCCTCCCGCCAACCATATTTCCGATAATGGTCGAGGCCGGATTGATGGAGGCCGGCGGCGACGTCACGGGCGACGAGTGGGTCGGCGGCAAGATACCAGGCTTCATCGAAACCGCTGACCTGATCTCGATCGATCTCGGCCTGCCTGGGTGCTGTCAACGGTGCCGATCCACCGGCGTCGTAAGCACCTTGTTGCGGTGCGCGTCGCCGACCATGCCAACGCGCCAATAGCCTGGCGGCCAGACTGCTCGGTTCCAGCCGGCGGCGAATGACCGCCACATCCTGCTGGTTGTTCCAGGCCTTTTCGTCATACGTGTCGAGGCGAAGCGGACCCTCGGCGAGAAGATCCTCGTACCAGCTGCGGCGCACGAGCGAGATGCCGTAGCCCTCCTGGCCGGGATAGGACCGGTGGCCGTAGCCATGCAGCCAGCTATCGGCCAGTACGCCTCTCGCGGCGTCGTCGGTCAGGCCGTGAGTGTCGTCGCGCATAAGGCTTGCCGTGGAAATGCCATGCGACGTGATCACCAACGTACCTTCCGGTGCCAGATGGCGGGCGGCAAAATCGAGAAATCGGCGTGTGTGCTGTTCCGACAGATGCGTGATCAGCGAGCCGACCCAGATCAGATCATAGCTTCCTGCTAGATCAAGTGCACGGAAATCCTCCTGCGCATAAACGCCGCAAGCGTTGAAGTGCGCGGCGGCAAAATCCACGCCGGAACGATCGATGTCGCAGACGGTTATCGCTGCCGCAGGGAACTTGGCGCGAAGCACCCTGGTGACACGGCCATGGCCGCAAGGCAGATCGAGGATCGTTTGCGGCGCCGGCAGGCCACGTAAGGCGCGTTGTATCAGCCGCAATGCGGACTGGCCGGCGCGCAGATAATGATCGGTGCTGCCGTCGAACATGGTGTCATCATCGGCAAGCGCCGCATTGATACCGGAAAATTCAGATCCTTCGGGCAAGACAAGATGACGCACGCGCTATCCTTTAACGATAAGTCCAGTGCCGCGGTGCTTCATCAATCCGCATAATAGCCCGTTGCATACCACGCCTTGTCCTCATGCGAGCGAACGGTGGTTCTGCCACGTTCGAACGTCAAGGATGCGACCTCCTTGGGGCAGTAATGCGTCACGACACTTGCGCGTGTTTTGCCGGTCGATATCGGCAGCCCGCCATGCGCAAGATCAGCATGCCAGATCAGGACGTCGCCTTTTTTCGCCAGGAAGTTCTGCGCGCTGCATCCGGCCCGCACGCTTCTCTCCTCGAGACGCTGCGAATAATCCTTGATCTCGTCACGCAGCGAATTTTGCCGAAGCATCCGCTGCGCGTCCCACAGGGTCTTGAATTTGTCGGCATAGAGATGTTCCGGCATACGATGGCTGCCGGGGAAATAGGTGAGCTCGCCACCACCAGGCGTCACGTCTTCAAGTGCGATCCAGGAGGCCACGAACTGGCGCGGCAAGCTGAACGGCACGTACAGCGTGTCCTGGTGATAGCCCTGCGAGGAGCCGCGCAGGAAGGTCAGAGACTGGCTCGCCAGGGCACGGCGCTCGAACAGAAGTTCGATCGTGTCACGTATCGGTTTCGAGAAGATCAGTTCGCGGATCGGCTGCGAAAGCCAGTGCAGATCAAGCGCCTTGGCCGGGCTGGTCTTGACGGCCGGATCCCATGGTACCGGATTATAGCCGCCGACGGTCACGCACTCGAAACGCAGACCGTCGATCTCGCCGTTATAGGCGCGATCCAGCTCTTCGGCCGCTCTATCCACGATGTCACGCGGCAAGGCCTGCCGCAGGATGACATACCCGTCCCGGACCCAGTCGCGCATCAGCAGCGCCTCGGCTTCATTGATCCTGCCGATCTCGAGACGGCCTTCGATGAGATCGAGAGCATTTCCGTGGTCGGGCCATAATCCGCCAAATCGCGAGGGGATCGCTGCCGGATTATCGGGCCGGGGCGCATAGCGATTCGGCAGATATCCTCTGTGGCGGCCGATGCTTTGGTAATGGTGGTGCAGGTCGCGGGCTTTGTTGGCAGCGAGATCGGCACGAACCATGTGGTAGCTGTCGTGATACCAATCGGCGTCGAACATCGTGCCTTCGTCATACCCTGGCGGCGGAATACGGCCTTCTGCACGGCCGTCCATGGTCCAATGCTGATAGGCGGATGCAAATCTGCCATCGGCTACGGCTTTCGCGACATCGGGATTATTCTCGAGATACCACGCCTCATCAAAGCTGCTGACATCGTCGGCAGGAATTTCGCCTTGCGCCGGGATGCCCGATCTGCCCTCGGCTCGGCCGTTGGAGATGAAATGGGCCAGACCGGACGAATACGCGCCGGCTGCCACAGCCTGCGCCACGTCCGGATATTTTTCCAGGTAGAAAGCTTCGTCAAAGCCCTGGCTGTGCTGGTTCGTGTCCATCTTCTGCAATCGCCTACGTAAGTTTCCGCCATTGCCGGTGCTATGCAATTCCGTGGCGATTACTACCCAAACACACACGCTTTGAACATAGGGGCCTTTATCTTCGTCTAAACCAAGGCTTGATCGACATGACCAGACCTGCGTCGCGCCAGGTTTACAGGACGCGAAGTCTTCGGGACCTGCAGGTCGGCAGATAAACCCTATCGTGATGAAAACCAGCACTGCGGGGGCACGCATGCTGCGCAGAGGAGCGACCTAGCTGGCAGCGACGTCGCGTCCAAGAACGACAGCAGCAGGATCCTGACGGCGATGCTACCGAGTGCGCCGGTCACCAGAATAATGACCGATAGCGCCGCCCGTCGCGGCGTGGAACAGGCCGGCGGCGAACCCGAACAAAGCGACCACCGAGGCGCGCGGAACGATTATGGCGTAGGCCAGTCCGACAACATGGCCAATCCGCTCGCCAGCACCGGCACGGTCGCGCCGGTATCGGCGATGTAGCGCCCAATGCCAGGTTGGCGCCAACGTCGCGCGCGGACGCAGGCGGTACAGCCGCCCGGCCTTGCAGCCCGCATCTATTTGCGAAGCCAGGCGTGTGTCTCCGGAAGCCCCTGCAGAGGGCGGTAAGCTGCAACCGCCAAAGGAGGCCCGCGGCCCGTTCCGCAGTCTGTTTTTTGCCCGCCTCGACTGGATTCGTCGGTGGTGCTCACATTTTCTTCTTACGACCCCGTCACCCGCCAAATCGCATTGCCAACGTCATCCGCAACCAGAAGCGCGCCGTCTGGGCCGATCGCGACACCAACGGGTCTACCATATGACGCGCGCTCGTCCGGTGCGAGAAAGCCTGAAAGAATGTCTCTCGGGGGCCCGGCCGGCTTGCCGTTTTCGAACGGCACAAATACCACCTTGTAGCCGCTGAGCTTGCTGCGGTTCCAGGAGCCGTGCTGGCCAATGGCCATACCGTCTGGAAAGCCCGGCAGTGTTCCCGCCGGCAACCAGCACAGGCCAAGCGAAGCTGTGTGGCCACCGAGTGCGTAGTCCGGGGTGATCGCGGTCGCGACTTTGGCGGGGTCCTGCGGCACGCGCCCGTCGACGGTCCGCCCCCAATAACAATAAGGCCAGCCATAGAAACCGTTTTCCTGCACAGAGGTCAGATAGTCTGGCGGCGTTTCGTCGCCGATCCCGTCGCGTTCGTTGACCACCGTCCAGAGCATGCCGGTGGTGGGTTCCCAGGCAAGTCCCACCGGGTTACGCAATCCAGCGGCGAAGATGCGGTCCTCGCCGCTGGCAAGGTCGAGCACATGGATGGTGGCGCGGTCTTCCTCCGCCTCCAGGCCTTCTTCGGCGATGTTGCTGAGAGAGCCGACTCCGATATAGAGCTTCGTCCCGTCCGGGCTCGGCAGCAGGCTGCGCGTCCAATGGCCGCCTGGCTTGAAGCGCGTGAGCGGCGTGCCCGGGCCGGAGATGCTAGTGGCACCTTGAGTGTATGGATAGGCAACGACACCATCGGTATTGCCGACATAGAAGGTGTCACCGAGCAGCGCCATGCCGAAAGGCTGGTTCAGTCCCTTCATGAAAGTTTCGCGACTCTCAGCTTCTCCGTCGCCATTCGCGTCGCGAAGCAGGATGATGCGGTTAGGGCTGTCACTCATTGCGCCTGCCCGTTTCATCGTGCTGATCATGGCGTAATCGAACAGCGAATCTGGCGCGCGCGTCTGGAACGAGGATTCAGCGATCAGCACCTTGCCATCCGGCAGCACATGGATCCAGCGTGGATGATCGAGCTCGAGTGCAAAGGCATTGACCTTGAGCCCGGGTGCCGCGATCGGCATCTGTCCGGTTGCCCAGCCTTTCGCAGTCGGCATCTTGAGCGTCGGGATGCCCTGCGGTCGCGCCGGCGGAATGTCCGGCTTGCCGCCCCAGGCGGGCGTGGGCGTACCGTGCCTGTGCCGGACCGTCAGCGCCGCACCGCCAACCGTTGCCACTACGCGCGCGAAGATGTCCGCAACACTCATTGCTCCGTCCTCATCTGCAGTCAGGCCAGCGCCGCAACGCCCCGCATGGCCGCCCCGGAATGCCGGGTGTCAATGATCACGGCAAGGGGCAGGCTGCAAGGCGCCACGGGTCGTGTCGACTTCGATCGGACTTCACCGAAGATGGAAGGATGGTTGGGACAAGCACACGCGCGTTCAATGGTTTAGAGTAGAAGTGATGGGTTAGGACTACTCGCCTGGATGTTTAAAACACGTTCGATTGCGCAGGTGCACTTGGGCGGACTCAACTCCCGGCCAGGGCGCTGCGACCATCGCGATGATGCTGTCAGACTTGATAGTCAGTTCGACGGCCAGAATTTAGGGAGGAATGCCGTGGCGGAAGACCGTAATGACCGCATCCTATCTCTTGCGAACGCCCTTATTATTGCACGTGGAACAGGTGATGTGTCCGGCGCAATCACCGCGCTGAGCGATGCCGAGCACATTCTTTATGGAAACGCCTCGCATCCGACACACAAAGCATGGCAGCGGCAACATGGACTCTCGCCGACCACGCACGAGGAAGACGTTCAGAAGTCGGAAGGCTGGAAGAGAAGCGGCAGTAGGTAAAATGGGTTGACCCGGCGCGGAGCAAATCGGGATAGGGCGATCAAGTTGATCGACGTCACCGAAGCGCCAGATCCGCCCTACCTTGATCGCTCTGCACCGGGCATGATCACGCAGCACTATCTTCAAGACGAGAAACGGCGGCGCCCATCCAATTGCATCTGACTTAGGTCCTCTGGCGTAGGAGTTTGATACAAGGAGTGTCCACCTTGAGCCTTCGCCCGTTACGCACCGTCCAACTTGCTGGGCTCGCGCTGCTTGGCGCCTGTGCCCGACAGCCCACCACTGCCTTTGCTGGCAGAGAGCCAGCCTTTGATGTGGCGGCGTTCTACAATGGCCACTCGCGCGGCTATGGGTTTCTCTTCTCGCGGAGCGGTAATGTCCTGAAGCAATTCACGGCCGACGAAAATGGAACCTGGGATGGCAGCTTGCTGAAGCTGCACGAGCATTACGTCTATTCGGATGGCAAGACCCAAGATCGCGACTGGACCTACAGCCGAAATCCGGATGGCACCTGGATCGGTCGAACCCCAGAGGTCGTCGGCGTGACAACCGGCGCAACCTCAGGCAACGCCTTTCACATGAAATATACGTTCGATCTGACGAAAAGTGGCTCGGATCACACACTAGATTTCGACGACTGGCAGTGGATGGTTGCGCCGAAGATTATGATGAACCGAGCGTGGGGGTCAAAATTCGGCGTCGATTTCGCGGAAATACAGGCGACCTTTATCCACGATTAAGCCCTGAGGGCGAGACCTGGGAGTGGTCGACCGCAATTTCGCTAAGTTCTGCGCAAGCGTGACCACCGATGGTCTCAGACCGGAGTAGGAGCGGGGGTTGCTGCGTGTAAAGCCACCGCCGCCTTGATAAAGGGATTGCCCAACGTCGCCAACGGCATTCTCGAGAACGATCCCTCGGCCCTGGTGGCAAAAGAATATATCGAAAGGCTAGCCGGGTGGGATGCGCAGCTTGGAGAATTGCAAGCGCGGTATAGCGGTGATCCGCGAGATTGGACGATCATCGCGCAAGGCTGTCAGACCGACCTCTTTAGATGGAGTTGTCCAAGCATGCAATTCATGTGTCCCCTGGGACATTAGATGACCTGTAAGCGAGAACAAGGATAGTTCGACTATTAAGCCACCGCACAAAATCCCCAACGCAGTAAGCCAGCCAAACCACACACAGGCGCCTAGCGAGCTCACCACGGTTAAGGACGAGGTGAGGAGTATTGCCGCTGTCGAGTACTTTTTGAACGAAGCCTTCATGGCCGCATGCCCCGGGGCGATTAGGCGCTACTCACCAATGTGCGTTTTCGGGATGGTTGCATACGCACCAGCCTTGCGGACCCGAGCGGAATAACGTGCAAGAACAAAGACTGCAGTTCGCCCCACCGAGTCTAACTTCATCATGGGGTTGGTCGGCAGTGTGAACTTCTGGAACACGCACCAATAGCTCCTGAAATTCGTCCCCAAAATCAAGCATCGCATACCTCGTTATATTTGGCCGCCACCCCATCCAGCGGTGGCATTGAAGAAATGATAGTAAATGATGCGCAACAATGCCGCATCATTCAAATGAGGGATGGAGCGGCATTATTCATTGACAATCTTGTCTCTGGCCTCCTCCGTAAGCGCGCTGAGATTACCGACGATCTGGAGGCGGCGCATAAGGCTGTTCGCGTCATGCGAGTCGGCTTGGCATGGATTAAATCGATCCACCTGTTCCGTTCGACACGAGCCTCTCTGATGTGAAGGTGCGCCCGGTGAATGGCCCGCACGTCGCGAAATCGGGGGAGATGCTGCAGCCCGTCCACGACATGCTCTAGACGGCAAACGGCCCACTGGCCACACGGAGATCGCCTTGCGGCTGATCGCCCAGCAGCCTGCCAGCCGGCGATCAGGCTTTCGTGCCTACGATGGCGCGGCGGGCTGTTACGGCGCTTGGAAGGCCAAGGAAAAAGACGGCCCGGTGTGAGAAGGGGAAGGAGTTGCAATTGCTTTGGAGGACGAGCGACTCTGAAAGTGACAAGAGGTAAACTTACGGATTGCCGCCCCAGTCTCATCGAAGCCTGGTTCGGTTACGTCAGCTACCTGAGCAGCACTCTGCCGCATGAAGGAGGGCCGCCTCGCTGGAAACAGGGCGGCCCTTTTGCCTCAAGGCGCCTTACCGTGCGCACCTAACCGCTGCCGGAACTCGTTCTGCTTACTCTTATGGGATCGCGCCATAGACAGCGCGCTTTGGCTTAGAACGGCATAAGCAATAGCAAGCTGATCCGCGACCCTCTTGAGGAAGGCTCTTAGCTGGTTGGCTTGGTCATGATGCGTCATGCCTCCCGCATCGCTTTCCGCGCAAGAATGTAAGCCAGAGCCGTCTGAGCTTCACCTCGGGTGCTAAAAGCGGCGTGAGTGAAATAGACATGCTGCATTTTTTTTAAAAGCACTAAACATAGCAACAAGTTGTGGTTGGATAGGCGAAGTGAAAAATTGCCGATGGTTTAGAAGCCAGTGCTAGCCCAACCACGCCGCGCATTTGGGTGCCTTTATCGCAGCGGCGGTGATGTGTCGGAACCTGGGCGATTCCGCGCTTATCAACCGACACACGCAGTGCATCCGGCGGAGGCCGCTGTGCGCAGATTGCATGTTTGGCCTCTTGATGGGTCGAACGTTTTCTCCTTTAGCCTCTGCCCCGCCTCCATGCCTGCCACGAATGAACCGGAATGGCTTTGCTGGAATCGTACTTAAGGTCTTCCAAAAACATTTGCCGCAATGGAGGCGGCAATCCTAAGTTGCGCAAGGAACGGTCTGGCTATCAAAAAGAGGCAATCATGCAAGCTGCAAAGTGCTCGGCGCCAAGTCGAGCAGGCGGGGAAAACCTTGTTGGAGCCGCACCGAAATTGGGACGGCAAGGCGCATTGCGTCACCTGATCAATCTACTCGGAGAACAGGCGGCACTTTCAGGGCGTGCTCTTACGGAGGGTCCCTTTAAGGCAGGAACTGCAGAAAGTGCTTATTGGCTTGAGGGTTGGGCGCGAATCGTTGCGGACACCGCAACGTTGCAGGTCGAGGTTTCCGCTTCCTGACTCCGGTTCCGCCACCATTTTTCGGCGATGAACGCGACGCCGGCCGCTTCGAGGGCTGTACGAGATTGCGGCGCCCACCGAGCCTCATCTGCTTCGGTCGGAGTGATCGGCTCCTCAATCACCAATCCTTTTTGGCTGCGTAATCTATCAAGGCGACCTTGAAAACCGAAGTTGCCAACCGCCGCTCTTATTTGTGGAGCACCGCGGTTGGCGGTGCTCCTGCCATATCTGGAGCAGCGCGCTTATCGCAGCCGCCTGGTGAGCACTGCCAAAAGCCCTCTGTCGCGAACCTTGCAGCAAACCCTCGGCGACTTTTTTATGAACACCGATGCCGAGACAATGCGGTCTCTTGAAATAAAGGTGGAGCGGCACTGGACCGGCGATCGGTTCCTGAAGACATGGTCAAACCTCAATCTGGAGGACCGCGATAGCCACTACGAACGCGGCAGCACGCCTGGATGGCTTGTGACCAGCCGGGCAGATCTGCTCCTCACCTATTTCCTGGATACAGATGATTTGGTGACCGTGCCCCTGCTGCGGCTAAAACGGCGGGCATTTGGGTCGGCGCTTCAAGGTGGTGCATACGCTTGGCCGGAAAAGCGGCAAGGCCCATACGCACAGGCTAATGACAGCTGGGGCCACTGCGTGCCCGTGGAGCACCTGGAGCGAGAGGCCGGTGCAAAGCGGACACAGGTACGGCAGATGAGCCTGCTGTCGGTTTGAGCCAGAGAGGGGTATCGCCGGCTGAAAACTTCCTGACTGGGCCCTTCTTACACAAATAAGATCAATGCGCTAACCTGACCCTCACCAACCGTGTGGCACGGCCAGCATGGCCTATACAAAGCGAGCCAACCCATGTTCGACGAATTCGGTTTTCCAAGCGACCCTGACTATGACGCCAGCGCGCCCACGCTCTACACTTTCGTATATTGCAGTCGTGCCGCCGATGGCGTGGACGACGCCGAGGTCAACCGCCTCATTGCGTCGGCGCAACGCCATAATCTCACCTGCGGCATCACCGGGGTGCTCGTTTTCGGCAGCGGCGTCTTCTTCCAATGGATCGAAGGGCCGACAACCGAGGTGCGGAAGCTGATAGCGAGCCTGCATGGCGATCCGCGCCATTACGATATCGTTTCTCTGGACCAGAGCGAGGAAAAGCGCGAGCGTCTGTATCCGAATTGGCAGATGGAGCGGGTCGGTGCCGACGACATCCGCGAAGTGCTCCAGGACGCGCTCGAAAGCGCCGAAGACGAGAACAATATCGCAGCACTGAAACGTGTTCTTGATCACCTGGCTACGGCGCCGCTGGATTCGCTTGGGCGAACTAATTAGGTCGGCAACTGGCGGCTTCGAGCCGATCAGCCACTGAGCCGAGGTTGCGGAAGGGTTCATCCCCTACGCGCCCAAAGCGCCTACCATCGACATCGCCATCCGGGCGATTAGCCAGATAATCAGGTCAGCAATGGCAACAGTCACC
Source organism: Acetobacteraceae bacterium (assembly GCA_965198855.1). GTDB lineage: Bacteria > Pseudomonadota > Alphaproteobacteria > Acetobacterales > Acetobacteraceae > BOG-908. The sequence continues at coordinate 251,882 of CBDAPZ010000001.1, forward strand.
CGCGCACCAACGGCCGCTCCGTTCCGCCACTGGGCCATTTTTCAGCCTATTAGGTGACTTGGCCTGGCTATGAAAATACCTGCGCCCGTTACGCGCGGTTTTCGTAACGCGAGCTACAAATTGAGGATCACCAATCGGGAAATCGCCTGCACCGTCCGCGCACGGTGGAGGCACCGTAGATCCCCGGCAATTTAAGGTGCCCGCACCTTAAAAAAGGTGCACAGACGGGGGGCCAAACCTTGCCGAGCGCTCCCTGACTTTGGTTCCGAACGTTCGAACATCCGATCTCAAACCTTGGTCTGGCTACTTTTGATAAATCCGCTGCGGTGCGGTCAAGCAGTTCAGCGCCGTTGTTCCTAGCGGTGTTCACCGCCTCGCGGACGAGCTACAGGCGCACAGTTCCAGGCAATGGAGGCCACAACTGCGCTATGTCGGCGCAAGCGTCGGATCTGCACAATGTCTAATCGCAAGCGCGGGGCTGGCGCGTCACGCGCGGCCTTGCTAGCTCGCGGCATGACATTTTCCGTTCGCCTCGGCCTGTGTGCCGCTTCGGTCCTGCTGTGTGCGGCCGCCCCAGTCCACGACTTCCTCTCGGTCGCCGTTTCGCCTGACGGCAGGAATATTGCCTCGGTAGAGGGCGACGAGGATGCGTCCGGCGTCGCCGATATCCAGTCGCTCGTCATTCGGCGGGTGTCGGACGGCAAAGCGCAGACATTGGCGCTGCCCTGCGGAGCGGTCCACGAATGCACGCCGTCCAGCCCTGCCTGGGCGCCCGATGGGCGCCATGTCTCGTTCGTGCTGCGCTCACCCGGCAGCCACGAGCATGCGATCTATACCGCGGATGCGCAGACCGGCGCGCTGGTGCGCCGCCTTTCGTTCGACGGCACGCTGGTGTCGCTCCGTGCCGGGTTAGACGGGCGGTTGTCGGTGCTGGCGACTGCTGGGGCGGACAAGGAGGTGGGCGCGGTGGAAGCCGGAGCGGCAGCGACCGGCGTGCTGGGAAGCGATGTGCACGAGCAGCGCATTGCAGTGCTGGGTGACGACGCGTCCCTGCACTGGGCCTCGCCGCCGAACCTGTTCGTTTACGAATACGATGTGCGACCGGGTGGGCAAGGCTTCGTCGGCACCGCCGCGCCTGGCGACGGCGACAATAACTGGTGGGTGGCCAAATTGTACACGTTCCCGCCTGATGGCAGCGCGCGAGTGATCCATGCGCCTGAGACTTCGCAGCAGCAACTAGCCTCGCCGGTGGTATCCCCGGACGGTAAGCATGTGGCGTTCATCGGCGGCATCATGAGCGATTTCCTGGCAACCGGCGGCGAGGCATTCGTGCTACCGCTCGATGGCGCGGGCCCAGCGATAAACGTAACGCCGAGTTGGCCAGCCACCATCACAGGTCTGCAATGGGGATGCGATGGGAACCACCTGCTTGCCTCGGTGCTGGCGGTCGACCAGACACAGCTGGTGACGCTGGGACTTACGCCAGAGCGCCATATGCCGGCACCATCCGTGTCGCTGGCTGAGGTGATGGAGGGGGATCGCAGTGCTGTCGCGACCGACTGCCGCACTGAGACGACGGTGACTGTGCATCAATCCTTCACCAAGGCGCCGGAGATTGAGGTGGGGCTGCTTGGCGCCTGGCACGACCTGACCCACACCAATACCGGGCAGAGCGTGCCGGCCCGCGTGCAGTCTATCAGGTGGCATAGCGGCGCATTAACGCCGCAAGGTTGGCTGCTACTGCCGGAAGGCGCGCCAGCAGGCAAGCTACCGATGGTAACGGTCGTCCATGGTGGGCCGGCCTGGGTGAACCGGCCGGAATTCATCGGTGCCGGGCTGGAGCGCGCCTTGTTGGGCGCCGGCACTGCGCTGTTCCTGCCAAACCCGCGCGGCAGCTTTGGCCAAGGCGAGGCGTTTACACGCGCAAATGTAAAGGATTTTGGCTACGGCGACCTGGCCGACATACTTTCGGGCGTAGATGCGGCTGAGCGTGCGGCCCCGGTCGATGACCATCGGCTTGGTCTGATGGGGTGGAGCTATGGCGGCTACATGACGATGTTCGCCGTCACCCAAACGCAGCGCTTCCGTGCCGCCGTGGCTGGCGCAGGCATTGCTAATTGGCAGAGCTATTACGGTGAAAATGGCATCGACGGTTGGATGATCCCGTATTTCGGCAAATCCGTGTATGAGGATCCTGCCGTATATGCGAAGAGTTCGCCCATCACTTTCATCCGCCAGGTGCGCACACCGACCCTCGAAGTCGTGGGCGAGAACGACATCGAATGTCCGCCGGCGCAAACGCAGGAGTTTTGGCACGCGCTGCAAGACCTAGGCGTGCCTACGCAGTCCGTCATTTTTCCGGGCGAGGGACACCGCATGCGTGACCCAAAACACGTGGCTTATCTCACCGCAAAAGCGCAAAGCTGGTTCAACAAATACCTGCATTAAACCTAGACAGCGGCCCGACGAGCTCCAAAAAGCAGGAAGCTGGTCGCTACAAGCAGCAGGCAGGTGTCTGCGGGCGTCTCGATCTGCACCATGGTCTGCGCCATGCTGCTGAAGGAAAGTTCAAAGAACCCTGCGCGGAACAGGCGGATGAGTGCCCACGCATAGGTTCTGGTCAGGGCAAAACAGGCAAGCGCACAGCAGCACCCAATGGCCAGCAGGATCGCCGATCGCGGTGCCGTCTTAAACCCGCCAAGTGTCTCGAGAAGAAAGCCGCCGGTGAGCGCGCCGGCGGCGTCGACGGCGAGCCGCGCGGTATGCGCGGTGCCAGGGTCTCCTTGGCCCAGACACAGAAGGCACTGGTGCGGCGCATATACCGGCCCAAGAGAGGGCGCCTACTCGGCCGTTGGCTGGTCGCGCATCGTTCCTGACGGACCTTTTCCTTCGGCCTATGCCGAGCGGCCGCCCTCACATGCGCCTCGAAGGTCGCCTCATCGCTGTCGGCGCCGAACCTTCCGACCATACTGCTCGCCTACATCTAATTGATGGAACAAGTCAGCGCAGACGGCGTAGGGCACAAATCCTAGAAGGAGAAGAAAAATGGACGGCGACGCACACGGAAGCAAGATCCACGAGGTATACCACACCGGCCTGAGGAATATGCACGCCCTGGAGATGACGGCGATTGAGTTGACCGAGCGCCAAGTTGAACGCTTGGAAAGCTACCCCGAGATGGCAGCGAAACTGCGCCAGCATCATGGCGAGTCGCAGGCACAGGCGCGTCGGCTCGAGGAAATCCTCGCCCGCCATGAGACGAGCGCCTCGACCCTGAAGAGCTCAGTTTCTGCGGTCATCGGAAACGTCGCTGCTGCCTTGCATGCGCCCGCAGCGGATGAAGTTCTCAAAAATACTTTTGCCAACTACGCTTTCGAACATCAGGAGATTGCCGCCTATACCAGCCTGATCACCATGGCCGAGCGGGTCGGAGATACCCTGGCGATCCCGTCCCTTCAGTTGTCACTAAAGGAAGAGGAAGCGATGGCGAAGTGGATCAAAGGCCAGCTCGTTCCGACCACAAACCGGTTCCTGGAACTCACGCAGGCGGACCAGACCGCGCGCCGGTAACCGATGCGGTCAGGAGGTCAAGCTCATCACAGGCTTGCCTCCGCCTTCGCCATCGAGAGACCTCCGGAGGAAGCCTCGTGGCGCGACCACACCCAACCGACGCGAAATGAGGACGCCTGAAAAGGCTGCTAAACGTTCGCCACCATGCGACGCGAATTCGTGGGCTAACGTGCGGGCTGGCTACGAGACGACTCGTAAACGCCAGCAATTCAACGTGGTATGGACCGGCGGTGGTGGAGCTGAGGGGAATCGAACCCCTGACCTCCTCATTGCGAACGAGGCGCTCTCCCAACTGAGCTACAGCCCCGCCGTCCAGGCGGCGGACAATGCTCAGGAGAGCCTGGAATCGTCAAGCCCCGCACCACAGCCGCTCCCGAAGAGCAGGCCGGCAGCAATGCTCCGCCAGCCTGCCTTGCCTGCCCGCCGCCGCCCGACTAGCTTCGCCGCGAATGCCCGGAGGCCGGCTTGATCATCATCCATAACCTGTTTGCCCTGCTCTTCGTTCTGCTCGATCTGTTCAAATGGGCGCTCATCCTTTCGGCCATCGTCAGCACGCTGATGTCGTTCGGCGTTCTGGACTCGCGCAACCGGATTGTTTGGACCATCTCGGACTTTCTCTACAAGATCACCGAGCCCGCCTTGCGCCCGATACGCGCCGTGTTGCCGAGCTTCTCCGGCATCGATCTCAGCCCGTGGGTCGCCTTGCTGCTACTGCAATATGTCGTAGGCCCGGTGCTGCTACAGATCGAGCTTGCGATCCTCGGCGGCGTCAGCGGCAATCCCGGGGTCATGTAAAACCCGCAGCCAGGCAAAGCGTGGGACCCTGCCCCAAGACCCATAGCGGTGGTCCCTAGAGCCCCGCGACACCGGGAATAAAGAAAGGGCATCCCCCCCCGAGTCCAGAGACCCGGCGGCAATGCCCTTTCATATCTTCAATAATCGCCGGTCCAGGGGGGCTTCCCCCTGGCGGGGTCCAGGAGCAGAGCGCCCCTGGCCTTTCTTTCCTCAGCTCAGGATGATCTCCACCCGGCGGTTCTGCGGCTCGCGCACACCCGGTCCGGTCTGCACCAGCGGATGGCTTTCGCCGAAGCCTTTGATGTCGATTTCGCTGCGTGAAACGCCATCTTTCACCAACTCGTTCTCGACACTTTCGGCGCGGCGGATCGAGAGTGCCTGGTTATATTTCGGCGTGCCCGACGAATCCGTGTAGCCGTTGACATTGATCCGTGTGACCTGCACGTGCGTCGAAGCGGTCGCGGCTTCGGCGATGATCTGTGTCGCACGGCCGGAAAGATCGCTGCGATCCCAATCGAAGAACACGAGATAGGTGCGCGCGGGTGTTGGTGCCGGTGCTGCCATCGGCGGCGGTGCGCCAGCCGGCGGCGGCGGCGGCGCCGAACCGCCCCACAGCGGGATGATGATGTTCGTCCAGAAGCGTGTATCGAAGCCGCCGAGATTCTTTTCTGCAACGTCACGGGTAAATTTCGCCTGCAGGATGACCGGGCCAAAGTTGTAGCCCACCAGCGGACCCACGGAGAACTGCGCAGTCTTGTTGTAGGGAACGCCATGGATGCCGCTCTTGCTGTTCAGATCGTCCGATCCGTAGCCGACGGCGCCGAGCTGCCATTTGCCGAGCGAGTAATAGGCTGTCAGATCCAGCAACGACCAGTCATGCTTGCTGGAGGCGGTGGTGCTGTCCTGGCCGTAGGGATGGCCCTCGGCGAAGGTGGCGGCCAGCGTCCAGTTATTGCCGACATAGTTGAGGCCGAGGTTCGAACGGATCGTACCGACATTGCCGACGATCAGGTGGGTCATTTCGTTCTTCATCGGCAGATAGCTGCCGACGCCGACGCCGACACTGAAGCCGCTACCGAGATCCCAGGTCAGGATCGGCTGGATGAACGGGTAGTAGATGCCGAAATACGATGCCGTCCTGTCGACATCCACCTCGACGAAGGGCTGCGCGACCAGCAGTTCCACGCGTGCACCAAGCACGGTCCAGGGTGTCGACCAGACGAGGGCAGGGATGTCGACGCCGACGGCGGTGTTCGGGCCGCCATGGCCCATGGTGTCGCGTTCGCCCCAGTTACCGAGATTGAGGAAATATCCGCCTTCCGGCAACGGCGCGTAAGCGGCGATACCGGCGGTTTCGCCAGTCTCTTCCACCGTGTTTGCAAAAGCGGGGGTGGCGGCAAATGCCAATGCGGCAAAGCCCGCTGCGAGTCCGCAGCCTGTCGAACGTTTCATGTCATCTCCCATGCCCGGTTGAACGGAATCACGGCGCACAGATTTTTATCTGCGTCGCAGCGCCGCCGAGGCGTTGTTGTCGGCGAGGCATAGATGCACAGAGGTTTTTGGCATCATCAACTGAGACTATTCGGTGAGCGGGCATGCAGCCGGCGCCGTGAATGGATGGGCTGCCTCCTCGCATTTGCCGCTATCGTATTCAAATCACGCATTTTTTGCGTTGCAGCAATGAAAGATTTGGCGGGTGCAGACATGCCCGGCGGCCCTGACGGGACCATGGATGCACCCACCTGCAGCTATAGTTTGACGCAGCGATGTGCCCTATTTGCAACGTATTAGCGCAGCTCGATTCAAGCTTTGTGTTTGTTGCCGTGCAGCAATTCTTGTTTTTCCAGATCTATGGACGTGCGGGAATCGCCAGCCCGCGCTGCACGGCCGGCCGTGCCAGGCAGCGCTCCAGCCACGCCGCCACGCGCGTGTAGTTGTCGAACGATACCAGGTCGCGCGCCTCATAGAAGGTGATGAGGTTGCGTACCCATCCAATCATCGCGATTTCGGCAATGGAGTATTCCTCGCCCACCAGCCAGGTCCGCCCATCCAGCCGCGTCTCCAGCACGCCGAGCAGCCGCTTGCTTTCGGTGACGTAGCGGTTCAGCGGGCGCTTGTCCTCGATCTCGCGACCGGCGAATTTGTGGAAAAACCCGACTTGCCCGAACATCGGGCCGACCGAAGCCATCTGGAAAAACACCCATTGGATGCTTTCCCAGCGCAGCACGGGATCCTGCGGGATGAGTTTTCCCGTCTTCTCCGCCAGGTAAAGCAGGATGGCGCCCGACTCGAACAACGCCATCGGCTTGCCGCCGGGCCCCGCAGGGTCGATGATCCCCGGGATTTTGCCGTTCGGGTTCATGGCCAGGTAGTCCGGCGCCTGGGTGGCGTTATTCATGATATCCACATAATGCGGCTCGTAAGGCAGGCCGGTCTCCTCCAGCATGATCGAAGCCTTTACGCCGTTCGGGGTCGGGGCGGCGTAGAGCTGGATGTGGTCGGGGTGCTGGGTGGGATAGAGGGCTTCGATGGGGAAGGTCATGGTCGGGCTCCTTTGGGAAAGGCAGGAAGCAAGATGTTCTTTTTTGAAAAAAAGAACCAAAAAACTTTGGTGTTCTGGGCCTTGTTCCTGTGACGACGACGCGGGCCGACGAGTCGACGCATTGGGAGATGGCGCCACAGGATAGTTATGGTGGCTATCTGCGGCTGGACGAAATGCTGGCGCTGCAATCGCCACGCTCCGGCGCGCATGACGAAATGCTGTTCGTCATCATCCACCAGGCCTCCGAACTGTGGATGAAATTGTGCCTGCACGAGTTGCGGCTGGTCATCGACTCCCTGCGGGCTGACGATCTGACACGCGCCTCCAAGGGGCTCGCGCGCATCGCACGCGTGCAGCGGCAGATGATACAGTCCTGGGACGTGCTCTCCACGCTGACACCGGCGGAATACCACACCTTCCGCGGCGCCCTCGCCATCAGCTCGGGCTTCCAATCCTACCAGTATCGGCAACTGGAATTCATGCTCGGCAACAAGGATGCCAGGCTGATGGATGTGCATCGCCACACGCCGCGCCACGTCGCCATATTGGAAGAAGCCTCGCAGACGCCCGGGCTCTATGACGAGGTGCTGGCTCTGTTGTCGCGACGCGGCTTTTCGATACCCGCGGCCTACCTTGCGCGTGACTGGGCCCAGCCCTACGTGCCGGACGCGGCGATAGAAGACATCTGGCTGAGCATCTACCGCGCGCCCGAGGCGCATTGGGATCTTTACGAGCTGGCCGAGAAGCTGGTCGATCTGGAAGACCAGTTCCAGCAATGGCGTTTCCGCCATCTGAAAACGGTCGAGCGCGTGATCGGCATGAAATCCGGCACCGGCGGCAGCTCCGGCGCCCCCTATCTCGCCCGGGCACTCTCGCTGCAATTTTTCCCCGAACTCTGGTCGCTGCGCACCAAATTATAAACTCCTTCTGTTCCCAAAAGCGTAAGCAAGAAGAAGTTAGCCACAGATTACACAGGTTAGAACGCAATAATCGTTTTATCGGGTATGCGGCTTTCATCTGTGTAATCCGTGGCTAACTTCTTCCTTTTATGAGAAAGGCGCGATGATTTTGGACCTCGCTACGATCCGTGCCCTGGATCAGGCCGATGTGCTTGCCGCTTTCCGCGATCGCTTCGATCTCCCGCCTGGCGTGATCTATCTCGACGGCAATTCGCTTGGCGCCTTGCCGCGGCAGACAGCATCGCGCGTAGCTGAAATCGTAAAGTCCGAGTGGGGCAGCGGCCTGATACGCAGCTGGAACACCGCGGACTGGATCAACGCGCCTGCACGGATCGGTGCGAAGATCGCATGCATCGTCGGCGCCCTGCCGCATGAGGTGATCGTGGCCGACTCGACCTCGGTCAATTTGTTCAAGCTGCTGATGGCGGGACTGGCAGATCGGCCGGGGCGGCGTGTGATCCTGTCGGAGCCGGGCAACTTTCCCACCGATCTTTACGTGGCGCAGGGCGTCGGCCGTATCGTGCGGGATGTCGAAATACGCACGGTGTCGCGCGAGGCGATAGCCGATGCGATCGACGAGGATGTAGCAATCCTCATGCTCACCCATGTGCATTACAAAAGCGGCGCGCGCTTCGACATGGCAGCGCTCACGCAGGCGGCGCACACAAAAGGCGCGCTGGTCCTATGGGATCTCAGCCATAGCGTGGGCGCAGTGCCGCTGCATCTGAACGGCGCCGGCGCCGATCTGGCCGTCGGCTGCGGCTACAAATATCTCAATGGCGGCCCAGGTGCGCCGGCCTTCCTGTTCGTGGCGGAGCGGCACCAGGCGAGGCTGCACTCCCCGCTGAGCGGCTGGATGGGCCATGCGGCACCCTTCGCCTTTGGTGACGCCTACCAGCCTGCTGAGGGCATCGGCCGCTTTCTCTGCGGCACCCCGTCAATCCTTGCCTCGGCAGCGCTTGAATCAGGCGTGGATGTGTTCCTGCAGGCCGACATGGCAGCCATTACCGCAAAATCCCGGGCATTGTGCAGCTTGATGATCGACCTGGTGGCAACCCGATGTGCCGGCCTTGGTTTGGAATTGGCGACCCCGGTTGATCCAGAACAACGCGGCAGCCATGTGTCTTTTCGCCACGAGCACGGTTATGCAGTGATGCAGGCGCTGATTGAGCGCGGCGTGATCGGCGATTTCCGCGATCCGGATATCCTGCGCTTCGGCCTGACACCGCTCTATCTACGTTACGAAGATGTCTGGAACGCCGTGGCCTGCCTGCGCGATGTTCTATACGATGGTGTCTACCGCGACGAGAAATATGCCTCGCGTGCGGCGGTGACCTGAAACAGGGACGACAGGCAGGAGACTAACTCCAGTCTGTCATCCCAAGTTTACAGTATTAGACAGCTTTCTTCAAGTTCGGGCTGGCCTTGAAACGCACCGTCTTGCCCGCCTTTACCTTCACCGGCTCGCCGGTGCGCGGATTCATCGCCTTGCGCGCCTTGGTCTTCGCCACACGGAAGGTGCCGAAGCTTGGCAGGGTGAAGCCGCCATCCTTTTTCATTTGCCCGACAATGGCGTCGATCAGGTCATCCGCAGCGGCGGCAGCGGCGACGCCGGTGCAGCCAAGCGTTTCCTGAAGGGTGCTTGCGATGAAAGCCTTGCTCATAGTTTGTCCCCACTGGTTCCGAGTCGCGTAATCCCTACAGCAAGACAGCAAGACTTACAATGTGGACGCGATCCTGACGGTAACATGCAGCCTTATCCGCATTTTGACCAGCCGCAATGCAGGCAACTCAGGCAACCGGCCTCGCGCACCAGCCCCGGCTGGCTGCATTTCGGGCAGAGCGGACCCAGGGCGATGGGCGAAGCTGCACCCTCCGGGCGTGCCGCCGGTAAGGCCGAAAACCCTTCCTCACGCTGCAAGAAACCGGTTTCGAGCATGTGGCGCTCGATGATGTCGCCGATCGCCGCCACCAGTGAACCGACGTAACGGCCGTTGCTCCATTGTCCGCCACGCGGATCAAACACCTGTTTCAGTTCCTCGGCCACGAACGCCACCTCGCCGCCGCGGCGGAATACCGCACTGATCATGCGTGTCAGTGCCACCACCCATGCGTAATGCTCAAGGTTCTTCGAATTGACGAAGATCTCAAACGGCCGATTTTTGCCGTCCTGTTCGATGTCGTTGATGGTGACATACATGGCGTGCTCGCTATCCGGCCAGCGCAGCTTGTAGGTGGCGCCGATCAACTTGTCCGAGCGCAGCATCAGGTCGCCGAGCGGCTGCGCCGACGCTTCCTCGGCGGCGTTCGCCCTGATTGCGGGTTTGACCTCGAGCACGGAACCGGTGACCAGGTTCGGCCGGTAGGTGGTGCAACCTTTGCAGCCACTGCGATAGGCGTCGAGATACACTTCCTGGAACGCGGCGAAATCGATGTCTTCCGGCACGTTCACTGTCTTCGAGATCGCACTGTCGACGTGGCGCTGCACGGCCGCCTGCATGCGCACATGCTCGGCGGGATTGAGTTCCTGTGCGGTCACGAAATGCGCCGGCAGCTTTGCCTCCACCCCGAACCGCGCCTGGAACAGGCGCAGCGCGTAGTCCGAGACCTCTTCTTCCGTCCGTGATCCGTCAGGCTGCAGCACTTTGCGTGTGTAGGCCAGGGCAAACACCGGTTCGATGCCGCTGGAGACGTTGTCTGCCACCAGCGAGATGGTACCGGTCGGTGCGACCGACGTGAGCAGCGCGTTGCGTATGCCCTGCGCTGCGATGGCCTCACGCACATCCTCGTCCATCGCCATGATGGTCTCGCCGGCTAGATAGGCTGCCCGGTCATACAGCGGAAAAGCGCCTTTCTCCTGCGCCAGGCTGGCAGAAGCGAGATAGGCGGCCCTGCTGATCTGCCGCGCCCAGTCCTCCGCACAGGCGGCCGCCGAAACCGAGCCATAGCGCTGCCCGGTCATCATCAGCGCATCGGCAAGCCCGGTCATGCCGAGCCCCACACGTCGCTTGGCCAAAGCCTCCTGCCGTTGCGGCTCCAGCGGAAAGCCCGAGGCGTCGATGGTATTGTCCATCATGCGGATCGCGACCGTCACCAAAGCAGCGAGTTCGGCTTCGTCGATATAAGCGGCAGGTGTGAAAGGTTCGCGCACCAGCCTTGCAAGATTGATGGAGCCGAGGAGGCAGGCACCATAGGGCGGCAGCGGTTGTTCGCCACATGGATTGGTCGCGTGAATGGTTTCACAATATGCCAAATTGTTACGGGCGTTGATGCGATCGATGAAGATCACGCCAGGCTCTGCGTAGTCGTAGGTTGCACGTGTGATGCTGTCGAACAGCGCGCGTGCTCGCAAGGTGCGGAACACCTGTCCGCCGAAAACCAGCTTCCATTCGGCATCCTCGGCGACGGCCGCCATGAAAGGATCGGTCGCCAGCACCGAGAGATTGAAATTGCGCAACCGGCCGGCCGCGTGCTTGGCGCCGATGAAATCCTCGATATCCGGATGGTCGCAGCGCATCGTTGCCATCATCGCGCCGCGCCGCGCACCGGCCGACATGATGGTGCGGCACATCGCATCCCACACATCCATGAAGGACAGCGGGCCCGATGCGTCCGCACCCACGCCGCGCACGGGCGCACCCTTCGGCCGCAGCGAGGAGAAATCGTAGCCGATCCCGCCGCCCTGCTGCATGGTCAAGGCAGCCTCACGCAGGTTATCGAAGATGCTGCCGAGATCGTCGCCGATATTGCCCATGACGAAGCAGTTGAACAACGTCACCTTCCGCGCAGTGCCGGCCCCGGAAAAGATGCGACCGGCGGGGAGAAAGCGGAAATTTTCGAGTGCCGCGTAGAACGGCGCTTCCCACTGCGCGGGCGCCTGTTCCACCGCCGCCAGCGCACGCGCCACCCGCCACCAGCTATCCTCGATGGTAAGGTCGACCGGGGTGCCGTCCGCCGCCTTCAGCCGGTATTTGGCATCCCAGATCTGGCGCGAAATGGGTGCAATCCGCGCGCCTGCAGACTCGGCTAGAGAATCGGTGTTGATGTCCATTCGCATGTTTAGCCCATGCGCCGGGCAGCTTAAAGCGCCGTAAGCCTCAGCCCTTCAAAGGCGATGTCAGGTCCAGCGTCGGCGCCGCAGGCAGAATAGTCACTCCCGGCAGCCCCGCCGTTGTCCGCGTCAGGTTGAAAACCTGAACATTTTCCGCGTCAGGCTGCACCAGATACGAGCCCTTGCCGCTGCGCTCCTCGCCCTTGCCGCTCTCATTGGCAAAGCCCAGCACATCGCCCCAGGTGGTGTGCCGCTCCATGCGCCGCGGCGCGATCATCGTCAAATTGCGTATCTTCACGCTCGAAGGCTGATGGAACGGCGTGCCGATCTCGTCCTTGTTCTCGCCCGAGTAATGGATAATCCAGTTGGCGTCGGTATCGGCCGATTTCTCGCAGACAAGCCCATCGATATCCAGCACGCCGGCATCCGGCACATCCAGGCATGCCGATTCCGTGCCGCCCTGCCCAAGCAGCCGCGTATTGCGAATGGTGGTCGTCTTGGCGCGGCTTTTCAGCAGGTGGCCGATGGCGCAACGGATCGACAGCACATCCTCCGCCAGCAGGCTGTTGCCGCTGCTGAGATAGAGATTGTGGCAACTGCCGGTATTGTTGCCGTTGTCATGCAGAAAACAGCGACGCAGTATCAGGTTGCAATTCCAGTCGCCGCCCATGATCGCGTTGTCGCAATGGTCCATTTCCACGTCTTCGAAAGTCACCGTCGCCGTGCGGCCATCCTGCGGATCGATCCGCACACCCGCATAATTGCCGCCGCCATCCTGACGTCGGAACCCGGCGAAATGCAGATGGCGGAACGTGGCATCGTAACCGTTCGTCGTGAACAGCCCTGCCTGGTAGTACAGCACGCCGTCGCCATACCCATCGGTCACCAGGTCGGGCGCAGGCTTGCCCGGCTCCCCCTCGATCACCACCGCGCCGCGCAGATTGCCCTCGTAAGGCGGCCACCCCACCATCGAAGGCCAGCGCCGCGAATGCGATCCGCTGTCATTGACGTAATAGCCGGGCGGGCCGGGGCTGATGATCACATGCGCAGGCTCAGGGTTCGGCACCGGCGCCCCCGAGCCGGGGTCGGACCATTTCTTCTGCAATCGGCAACCGGCCAAGGTCAGTGACGGGTACTCCTGGCCGGGCCCAACCAGCAGCAGCTCCGCACGGCGATCGATCGGCTGGGCGGCAACGCTGTGCTTGCGCGGGGCGGCATCGGAGTCGGGTGGGAGCGGATCACAGGCGGCGAGCGTTGCGGCGATCCCTACCACGACCTGGCGGCGGGTTGGTTGTATCGGGGGAATGGTCCGTAGACTCCTGCGTGCGGGGGAGGTTAGCCATCAAAAAGACGGAAACTCAAGAGAGGAAGAATGTTCTTTTCTGACGAAAAGAACCAAAAGACTTTTATGTCCTGGCTGGGCGGTGGTGGAGTCTGACATGAACGTGGCGCGCGTATGTGGAAGGGGGATGGCGCTGGTAGCCCTTCTGATCTCGGCCGCGCAGGCGACGCCACCGGAAATCGACCCGGTCTCCGCCGGGATCCTGCCGAGGCTGCATGACGCAGCGCTACCGCCGCGCACCTTGCCGGGCGGCGCGCATTGGGTGTCGCTGCCGGGAATCGTCAGCGCGGAGCTGTCGACTCTGCGTCTCGCCATGCGCGAGGAAGTGCCAAACCTGCTGCAACCCGCTCCGCACGACATCGCCGACGCGGCACAGCGTGCCACCTTCCTGCTCGACAATGCCGGGGACGACATCGAGGCGCCGCAGCTGCTCATCGTGGTGGATCGCAATCCCGCCCGCCAGATGCTGGCTCTTTTCATCGCCCGGCCGGGCGGCGCGCGCAATTTCAGCCTGGTCGGCGCGGCCCATATCTCCACCGGCCAGGCAGGCCGGAAAGATCACTACATCACGCCCGTCGGCGTGTTCGCCCATACCGATGCGATTCTAGATTCCCGTGCGCTGGGCACCTACAACGAGAACCACATCCGAGGCCTCGGCGTGCGCGGCATGCGCGTGTGGGATTTCGGCTGGCAATGGGCGCTGAAGGGCTGGCACACCGACGGCGAAGGCGGCGACATACGCCTCCAGATGCACGCTACCGACCCGGACGTGCTGGAGCGCCGCCTCGGCCACCCCGCCTCCGAAGGCTGCGTGCGCCTGTCCGCCTCGCTGAACCGCTTCCTCGACAAGCACGGCGTTCTCGATGCCGATTACGAGCAGGCCGCCTTCAGCGACGTGCGCTACAATGCGCTTCTGCGCGCGGACCGCACGCCCAGCATCCTCGCAGGCCGCCTGCTCGTCGTCATCGACACGCAGCTTCCCAAGGATAGCCTTCCGACGGTTGCAAGCCGCCCCGCGAACTGGCCAGACCCGAACGCAGCGCCGCCGCCGGAGCCGACGGAAGATACGGAAAAGAAGCCGGCGGCCTCACCCCTGGCGACCGCCGTGAAGGCAAGCCTTTAAGCCTTCTTTTCTGAAGAAAAGAAGCAAACGACTTTTACCTCGCTGCCGCGGTCCTCTCCGGCAGGGCACGCCTTCATAATAAAAGTTTTTTGGTTCTTTTTTTCAAAAAAGAACTGCTTTCTTGCTGCCTACGCCACCAGTACGTCATCCTAACGTTCCAGACATTTAAGGACCAAAGCCTATGGTAGAAATCCACCTTCGCAAGCCTGGCTGGATCGGCGATTTCCAATCCTTCATCATGCGCGGCAACGTGGTGGACCTCGCCGTCGGTATCATCATCGGCGCCGCCTTCACCGGCATTGTCCAGAGCCTGGTCAAGGATGTGTTCAATCCGGTCATCGGCCTGCTCACCGGCGGCGTGGATTTTTCCGATCGTTTCCTCACCATCAAGGGCCCGGTGGCAACCACGCTAGATGCCGCCAAGAAGGCCGGCGCGGTCACCATCAATTACGGACTGTTCCTCAATGCGGTGATCCAGTTCCTCATCGTCGCTTTCGTGGTGTTCTGGCTGGTACGCACGCTGCAACGCTTCATGCGCAAGCAGGAGGAAGCGCCGTCCGGCCCGTCGCGCAGCGAGATCCTGCTCGAGGAAATCCGCGACGCTTTGAAGTCAGGCCCGGCTCGCAGCGTCTGACGGTTCCGGCATAAGGGCGGCCAGGGCGGCGCCGACCGCGCCTGCGGCGGCCAAAGCGAGGAAGGCCAGGCGGGTTGAACTATCGGCCAGCAGCCCGCCGGCCCAGGTGCTGCAGGCTGCCGCGGCCCCGATCGCAAGGCCCAGGAACCCCATGCACAGGTTGAACCGGCCGGTGCCACGGGTGATGTCGGACGCGATCAACGGCAGCAATACGCCGAAGGCTGCACCGCTAAGCCCGTCGAGCAGCTGGATCGGCACCAGCAGTGCAGGGGTTGGCGAGAAGGCCAAAGCCAGGCCGCGCAACGGCAAGGCCAGCATCCCGGCCACCAGCACCGGCCGCCGGCCGAAGCGTTCTGCGGCACGGCCCACTGCCGGCGAGAGCAGGGCCACCACCATCTGTGGCCCGACGATGCAGGCGCCGATCACCAGGCTGGCGTCATTGCCAAGTTTCGCCGTGGCGGCGCCAGCCGCCAAAGGCAGCATGGCGGCATTGGAGAGGTGGAAGGCGGCGCAGCAGGCGGCGAACCACACAAGCCGCTTATCCTTTAGCAGGACGGTGATCTTCTCCTGTGCCGCCGGCCGTTTCCTGGTCTGCACGATGCCGGCCGGCCGTATCAACCGCAGCGCATAGAGCCCTGGCACGGCGAGCGCCGCGCCCAGCAGGAACACCGCGCGTGGCCCCACGGTGCTGCCCACCACCGCCATCAGCCCGGCCGCCACACCGTTGCCGATGCTGGCGAAGCGTGCGTTTCGGCCGAGCCTTTCGCCGGCCGCCCCGCTCGCCGAGCCTGCCAGTGCCAGGCTGAGGGCGGCGATCGCCGGCGTCAGCATGCAGCTGGCGAAAGCGTGGCTGATTTCGGCCAGCAGCACTGGCAGCATGGTGGGGAACAGCGCCAGCAGCAGCGCGCCGGCAATGATGGCCACGATCGCCGCCGCCGCCGCCCGCGTCTTGCGTGACATCGCATCCACCAGGGCGCCGGCAGGCACCTGGCTGATCATCGCCGCAGCGTATCCGACGCTCAGCGCGAAGCCGATGTCGCTTTGTGTCCAGGCGCGCTGGGTGAGGTAGACGCTGACGAACGGACCAAACGCGGTTTGCAGATTGGCGGTGAAAAAATTCAGCCAGTCGAGCCCGCGCCCGCTCCGTCGGTCCGCCTGCACCAATGACGGTATGTCCTGTGGCAGGCTATCCACCCTTTCAGTGCCCGGCCGGTGCCGCAGTGGCGGGCGCAGTTGGGGCTGCAGCCGGGGCGGGCGTCATCGGCGGTGGCTCCACCACTTTGGCCGGTTGCGTCTGGTCGGTATAGGCCGGTGCGCTGGAGATCTGCGCCGAAGTGAGATCGAGCTTGATGTCAGCTTCGCTGCCGGTGGGCGGGAAGGTGAGGTCGGACCAGTTCACCGCGATCCGCCGTGCGCCGACCCCAAGGAAGCCGCCCACGTCGATCACCACTGCGCGCGGATTGCTGCCGGCATCGACCAGCACATCCACCACGCGGCCGAGTTCCGTACCGTCCGGCCCCAGCACCTTGCGCCCAAGAATGCCGGAGGCGGCCACCGTCGCGGTAGGCGCAGGGGGCGGTGCCGGTGGTGGAACGGGCGGGACCGGGGGTTTTACGGCCGTTTGTGTCGGCGGTGCCTTGTCCGCGGCTGGACCCGGAGGCGCCGCCGTGGGCGCGGGCGCCGGCGACGCAGCTGGCGGTGCCGCTGGCAGCGCTTGTTGTGGTGGCGGCGAAGCTGCGGCAGAGGGCGTTTGTGCGCGTGCAAAGCCGCAGGAGACGAGGAGGGCGAGGACGAGAGCGTGCCGTTTCATGTGATGATGACTCGCAAGCACCATGCAAGTTGCGGAACCGTATGCGTGCCGCCTTGCTTCTCACCGCGCAATGGACGGAGAAATGCTGGCTCATGCGTGTTGCCCTTGTCACCGGTGCTGCCCACGGCATCGGCGCCGCCGTCACCCATCGCCTCCTGCAGGATGGCTGGCACGTGGTTGCCGCCGACCGCGACCTCTCTGGGCTGGCCTCCCTGGGCAGTCACCCGGCCTTGCGCGCGGCGACATGCGACGTTGCCGATCCACAGTCCGTATCCGCCCTCCTGGAAGGCATCGCTGGCCGCGAAGCCAGGCTGGATGCTCTGGTGAGCAATGTAGGCTTCATGATCCGCAAGCCGCTCGCCGAACTGACACATGCCGAATTTGCCTCGGTGATCGCCACCAACCTCACAGCGTGCTTCCTGCTCGTCCAGGCCGGCGAGCGGCTGTTGCGCGCGGCAAAAGGTGCGGTGGTCACCATCGCCTCCACGCGCGCCCGCATGTCCGAGCCGAATACCGAATCCTATGCGGCCTCGAAGGGCGGCCTGGTGGCGCTGACCCATGCATTGGCGATCAGCCTCGGACCCGATGTGCGGGTGAATGCCGTCAGCCCCGGCTGGATCGATGTCGCCGGTGAGGCGTTGCGGCCTGAGGACCATGCCCAGCATCCCGCCGGCCGCGTCGGCCGCCCGAAGGATGTGAGCTCAATGGTCGCCTGGCTTCTGGCGCCTGACCAGGGTTTCGTCACCGGCGCCGAATTTGTCATCGATGGCGGCATGACCCACAAGATGGTCTATGCGGAATGAACCCGCTGCCGTCCGCTAACCGAGGAGCCACCATGTTTTCCAAAAACCTGCTTATGACGATCGGCCTCATGGGCCTGCTGAGCGCGCCCGCTTTCGCCGCCACGGTCGAATACAAGGCGGCGATGAGCCCATCTTCCGAAGTGCCGCCCGCCCCCACCTCCGGCGTGGGCACCGCCGATGCGCAGTATGACACCGCCACCCATGTGCTGACCTACACCATCACCTTCAGCGGCCTCAGCGGCCCTGCGACAATGGCGCATTTCCACGGTCCAGCGGCGATCGGCGCGAATGCCGCCGTCGTAGTGCCATTGGGCAAGGACCCGGTGTCGCCGATCACCGGCAAGACCAAACTCACCGCGGCGCAGGCGAAGGATCTGGCAGACGGCAAGTGGTATGCGAACGTGCACACCGCCGCCAACCCGAAGGGTGAACTTCGCGGGCAAATGCTCAAAGTCACGCCATAACCCAGACAACCTTAGGGTGGGCAAGGCCCACCCTAAGGTTCCGCCCTGTCACTCCGTAGCGCGTCCACCAAACTGATCGTCGCACTTCCTGGCTTGAGCGGCTTCGGCTGCGTATCCGCCGGCCCCCACCCGGTCATGAACGCCAGGTTCAGCCTTACTTCCATCCGACCCTGAGATTGCGGCAAGGCGGTCAATGCTGCCGGAAACAGCGCTCGTGGCGGTATCCGGCGATCGCGCAGCGCCACCGCGTTCGTCTCGCCGGCTGCACGTAGATCGCGCAGCAAGGCCAGCGGATCGGCGTAGAGCAGGGTAATCTCCTCGCCATCGGCCACCGGCAGCGCAAACCCCGCGCGCTGCAGCAGCGACGCGCAATCCCTTAAATCGGGGAAAGGCGAGATGCGCGGCGAAGCGCCGCCGGTCAGCGCCGCCTCCGCCTCGGTCAGACTTGCTCGAAACGCTCCCAGCGTGCCCAAAGCCGGCAGGCTGGCCAGGAAAAACCCGTCCGGCCGCAAGGCGCGCCGCAGCTGTATCAGCGCCCCTGGCAGATCGTTCACCCAATGCAGCGAAAGATTGGCCACGATCAGGTCGAAACACCCCACACCGAAGGGCAGGAATTCCTCGTCTCCAGCCACGCACGGGCCGCCACTCACCGCCGCCATGGCCGGCGACAGATCCAGGCTCACGCAGGCAATGCCCCTGTCCCGCAAGCGAGGTGCGACCACGCCACGGCCGCCGACATCGAGTGCCGCGGAAAAACGATGCGTCGTATCGTCCAGGCGGTCGAGCAGCCGGTCCGCCACATCGCCCAGAACATCCGCCACCGCCGCCACCTGCAGCGCTGCCCGGTCCCGATGGCGCCGCACCGCGCCACGATCGAAGACATATATCTCGCTCATGATCTATCCGTTATCATATCGAAACGCTCGCTCGTTGGGGGAAATCCGCCTTTGCTCGCCGCCTTGTCACGCGCAGCCCTCGATCTCGTTCTGCCGCCGCTCTGCGCCTGCTGCGATGCCACCGTGGCCAGCCCCGGCCAGCTCTGCGCCACCTGCTTCCAGACACTCGCCTTCATCTCCGAACCAGCCTGTCAACGCTGCGGCATCCCCTTCGGCAGCACGGAACATGCCGGCCCGACCCGAACCTGCATCACCTGCGCGGATGCACCGCCGCCTTGGCGGCACGCTTGCGCCGCGCTGGTCTACGACGACACCGCCAAAAGCCTTATCCTGCCCCTCAAACATTCCGACCGCGGCGAGAACGCCGCGGTGCTCGTTTTGCACATGCACCGCGCCGGCGCCCGCCTGCTTGCCACCGCGGATTTCCTCGTGCCTGTCCCGCTCCACCGCTGGCGCCTCCTGCGCCGGCGCTACAACCAGGCCGCCTTCCTCGCTCACGCTCTTGGCCATCGCGCAAGGATCCCAGTGCTACCCGACGCCTTGCGTCGCCTCCATGCCACCACCCCGCTCGGTGGTCTCAACGCCGCCGAGCGCAAACTCGCACTGCAAAACGCCATCGACGTGCGGCCAAGCCGACAGCCACGCATCGCCGGCCGCACCATCCTGCTCATCGACGACGTGCTGACTACCGGTGCCACCGCCGGTACATGTGCACGCGCCCTTCTTGACGCAGGCGCGGCGAATGTCGACGTGTTGGTGGCCAGCAGGGTGCAGAACCCCCGCATGCGAACGGAGCCGGAAGAGAACGATGCCGAAGATTGAAGTGTTTACACAAGCTTTCTGCCCCTATTGCGCACGGGCGATGAACCTGCTGACCGAAAAAGGCGCTGCCTTCGAGGAAATCGACGCTCCCGGCGGCTCCGCAGCCCGCCAGGAGGCCCGCACACGGTCGGGCGGCAAGACCTCGGTGCCGCAAATCTTCATCGATGGTAAATACATCGGTGGTAGCGACGATCTGGCTGCCCTAGAACGTGCGGGTAAACTCGACGCTTTGCTGACCGCTTGAGAGATTAAGAGACCACTTCTTTTTTGAAAAAGGCGGTGCCCGCCCTGCGGGACCCAACAAACTTTTCATCCTTAGTGAGTCCAGATGATCCATTACGACCTTCGCTGCGGCGATGGCCACGCGTTCGACGGATGGTTCAAAAGCAGCGCAGCCTTTGACACACAGGCCCAAGCCGGGCTGATCGAGTGTCCCGTCTGCGCGGGCACGTCGGTGAAGCGCGCGCTGATGACGCCGCGGCTCAGCAAAGGTGCCGCAGCACCGGCCGAGCCGCCAGCACCCGTAGAAGCCAAGGCCGAGCCGGCCAAGGCAGTGGTAGCGCCGGAAGCGATGGCAGTCGGCGGCGTACCGGCCCTGCCGGACCAGGTGCGCGCCGTGCTGCAACGGATACGCGCCGAGGTCGAACAGAAATGCGACTATGTCGGCAATCGCTTTGCCGAAGAGGCGCGCGCCATGCACAGCGGTGAATCGCAACGCCGGTCCATCTACGGCGAAACCACCCCCGATCAAGCCGAAGCCCTCGCCGAAGAAGGCATCGATGTTGCCCGCATCCCGTGGGTGCCGCGCGCCGATGGTTAGGCTAATCCTGCTCACGCTCGCTTTCTGCCTATCCATCGCACGTGCCGAAGCCGCAAAAGTCCCAATCGGCATCTGGTTCACCGAAGGCCGTGGCGGCGTCGTGCAGGTGCATCCCTGCGGCGGAGACGCCCTCTGCGGCACCATCGTCGGCCTCACCCCCAACCCTGCCGGCAAGCTCCCGCTCGATTGGCAAGGCAACCCGCAATGCCGCCGAACCCTCTTCTGGAACATGCGCCCCGAGGATGACGGCCGCTGGCACGGAACGCTGACAAACCCTGAAGACGGCCGCACCTACGGCGCCGAAATCTGGATCGCCGAAGATGGAAACATGCGCCTGCGCGGCTTTATCGGCCTGCCGCTTCTGGGCTCTACCCAGGTCTGGCCACCCTTCGACGGCCATCTACACGTGGATTGTCATTTCCACTGAGGGCGCGTGAACAACGCATAAAAGCTGGGGTTTCTTTACGCTTTAGTCACCTTTGTCCCGCATTCTGAGTGCGTCGATAGGGATGAAGATGACGCAGGCTGAAGCCAATATCCATGCAAAGTCTGCATGGCACAGGCATCAATAAGCAGGCTTATCATTATCCTTGTTAGGCATATGTTGCAATGCGATAGCCGACATGGAGAGTATCATGGCACAATCATCATCCATCACCGTAGCGGCCAGCGCCCGTGCCGTGCTAGCCGTTGTCAGCATACCTTGGAACAGTTTCGTGGCAGTGTTCCTGTATTACGTCATGCTGGCGCTCTTCGTAATCGGTGACGCAGGGTTTTCGCCTCTCGTGATGGCCCTCGCTTACCTGGTGCCCGTCATGGGGTATGTGGCGATGCTGCTGAACCGCGGCATCCATGCGCTGGTGGCGCTGCCAATCGAGATCGGCGAGACGCCGCACGCGTTGCAACACTAACGGGACGCGAAGTCTTCTTTCTGGAGAAAAAAGAGCAAAAGACTTTTAAACGGCTGTCGCGGTTTTGCCGGCAAGTGTTAACCCGGTCGGGCTAAGTTGAGCGCGTTACATGAGTGTAAGGCCATATGCTTACCCCAGATAGGCATGATCTGATCGTTATTGGCAGCGGACCTGCAGGGCGGCGCGCCGCTATCCAGGCGGCCAAGGTCGGCAAGTCGGTGCTGGTGGTCGAGAAGGGACGCCGCGTGGGTGGCGTCTCGGTACATACCGGAACTATCCCCTCCAAGACACTACGCGAAACCGTGCTCAATCTCAGCGGCTGGCGGGAACGCGGTTTCTACGGCCGCGCCTATCGCGTGAAGAAGGACATCCAGGCGAAGGACCTTCTTGCGAGACTGCACAAGACGCTCGACCACGAAGTGGATGTGCTGGAACACCAGTTTGCCCGCAACGGAGTCAGCCATGTCACGGGCACCGGCCGCTTCGTCGCACCCCACCGCATCGAGGTGATGGGCGCTGGCGGCAACATCCAGATCCTCGAGAGCGAGAAATTCCTCATAGCAGTGGGCACGCGCCCGCACCGGCCGGACGACGTGCCGTTCAACGGCACCAACGTGCTCGACAGCGACGAAATGGTGGACCTGCCGAAACTGCCGCGCAGCCTCACCGTGGTGGGCGCGGGCGTGATAGGCGTCGAATACGCAACCATCTTCAGTGCGCTGGACGTCGCCGTTTCCCTGGTGGAACCACGCGGCAGCTTTCTCGACTTCATCGACCGCGAACTGATCGACGATTTCATCCACCAGCTCCGCGACCGCGGCATTACCCTGCGCCTCGGCTCGAAGATTGCGCGCATCGCGCTCGAACGCGGGTCACCGGTGACGACCTTGGAAAGCGGGCGGCAGGTCCGGTCCGAAATCCTGCTCTATGCGGCAGGCCGTGTCGGTTCGACCGATTCGCTCAATCTCGGCTGCCTCGACCTGGTGGTGGATCATCGCGGCCGCCTGGCAGTGGACCCACGCACCTTCCAGACATCCATAGCGCATATCTATGCGGCGGGCGACGCGATCGGTTTTCCCAGCCTCGCCTCCACTGCGATGGAACAGGGCCGCATCGCGGCCTGCCATGCGTTCGGTGTACCGATGCCACCGGCGCCGGAGTTCTTCCCATACGGGATCTACTCGGTTCCAGAAATATCCACGATCGGAATGACCGAGGAAGAGGCCTGCAAGCGCGGCATCGCTTATGAATGCGGCATTGCAAGATTCCGCGAGACATCGCGCGGCCACATCATGGGGCTGAATGCCGGGCTGCTCAAAATGATCTTCTCGATCGACACGAGGCATCTTCTCGGCGTGCACATCGTAGGCGAAGGTGCAACGGAGCTCGTGCATATCGGCCAGGCCGTGCTGAACCTGAAAGGCACGCTGGAGTATTTCATTGAAAATACCTTCAACTATCCAACGCTCGCAGAGGCCTACAAGATCGCCGCCCTGGACGCCTGGAACCGCATGTCGTTTCCCGGCACCGTGATGGTCGCGGACATAGCCGGATAGAACCGGGACAGCAAAGTCTCTTACCCTTTTTGTTCAGAAGAGAACGCCGTCCCCCAGATCGTGCCGGACACGCAGATGTGGCCCAGCCGACACAGCTGTGGCATTGATCCTGTGATCCTCTTGCACGAGATTGCAACGCAACGGCCGCCGGAACGTAGGGACCGCGTCGACATGCCGGTCGGTTGCACACATTGCTGCCCGATAGCCGCGCGACAGCGCCTAAAAGTCTTTTGCTTCTTTTCTTCAGAAAAGAAGATCTTGCTTTCTTCTAAGGTTTTAGAACGATGCACTATAAAGTTCGTTGCAAACTAGGCTATCAGCCCAAAGCAGAAACAGTTTTCGTCTTCAACGTCGAGGCGAGGCAGGGCGGCGACCAGACGATCCTGCAGGAAAGCCTGACCTTCGATCCGTTGGTGACGCCCGAACGATGGACCATGCCGGAAAGCGGAAACCGCTATTTCCGGGTTCTGGCACCGGCCGGCCAGTTCGTTGTGGAATACGAGGCATTGATCGATCTGGAGCCGATGCTCCACGATCCCGGCGCTGTTCGTGAAACGTCGGCCGCTGATCTGCCGCTTTCGGTGTTCCCGCATCTATATCCAAGCCGATATTGTCAGGCGGACAGGCTTGAGAGGTTCGCCAGGAGCACGTTTGGCGATCTCGAGCCCGGCTATGCCCGGGTGAACGGCATCTGCAACTGGATACGCGATTACGTTTCCTATGAGGGTGGCGTTTCCGACGCGATGACGTCCGCGTTCGACACGGTGACGCAGCGTGCGGGGGTTTGCCGCGATTTCGCGCATTTGGCGATTGCACTCTGCCGGACGCTCGGCATTCCCGCGCGCTATGTCAGCGCTTATGCGTTCCGGCTCGATCCGCCTGATTTCCACGCTGTTTTCGAGGCGTGGCTCGATGGACCTTCCGGCGGAGGCTGGTATCTTTTCGATCCGACGCGGCTTGCAGATCCTGCCGGGCTGGTCAGGATCGGCATTGGCCGTGATGCGGCCGAGGTGGCGTTCTGCAGCCCGTATGGCGCCACCGGGTATGACAAGCCGGAAGTGTCGATTTCAGCCCAGGGCGACATGCCTGCGGCCACGATGCAGGCGGTGTTGCGCCGGGGATAGAAAATGTGCGAGTGCGCCTTATGCTAACACGACGTTCGACTTTCTCTGCGGCGATATTGTGCCTTGGCGGCACGGGAGCGCGTGCCTCTGCGCAGGGGCTTGGTGCTGCCCGCCATCCTCTGGTGATTGCGCATCGCGGTTGCAGTGGCGAGCGCCCGGAAGAGACGCGGCTGGCCTACGAGCTCGCTATCGATGAGGGTGCGGACTTCATTGAACCCGATCTCGTGCCGACCAGCGACGGGCATTTGGTGGCGCGGCACGAGAATGAGATCGGCGGAACGACGAACGTTGCGTCGCACGCGGAATTTGCGCAGCGAAAGGCGACCAAGGTTATTGACGGAGAGTCGGTGACAGGGTGGTTCACCGAGGATTTTACGCTGGCGGAGTTGAAGACGCTGCGATGCCGGGAGCGGTTGCCGCAACTTCGTCCCGGTAGCGCCAAGTATGATGGGATATCCCCGATCCTGACCTATCAGGAAGTCATCGACATTGCCCGGGATGGGAGCCGGAGGACGGGGCGGACGATCGGCACCTATCCTGAAATGAAGCATCCGACGTATTTTGCCGGCATCGGGTTGCCGCTCGAACACCGCTTGGCGGATATGCTCAAGATAAATGGGCTGAACTCACGGACGGCGCCTGTTTTCGTGCAATGCTTCGAGGTAGGTGCACTGAAGGTTTTTTCGCAATTGTCGGCGGCGCCGCGGGTGCAGCTGATGGATAGCGAGGGTGGCCCTGTGGACCTACCGCAGCTGAGTTATGCGGAGATGTCAACGCCGGCCGGGCTGAAAACGTTGCGCAGTTACGCCGATGCCATTGGCCCCAATCAGAACATGGTGCTTGATTTCAAGGCACAGCCGAAGCCTGTGGCGACGCATCTTGTCGATAACGCACACAAGGCTGGCGTTGCCGTGCATAGTTGGACCGCCCGCAAGGAAAATTTCTTTTTACCGAAATCGCTGCAGATCGGCGACCCGGCTTCGCCCAATTTCGCCCGGGAGACTGGTGATATTGGTTACCTCCTACGCGCCTTATATGAAACCGGGATAGACGGCGTCTTCAGCGACTACTCATCCCTAGCCTTCCAAGCCAGAAAAACCGTCATGAAGTAAAAGTTTTTTGGTCCTTTTTTTCAAAAAAGGACTGCTTGCTTCTCCTTGCCCTTATACATTTCCCTCACTCCCGCGGCCGCTATGATCGCCACTCCACTGACGACCCCGACCATCAAGGGAACGCGCTGGCTGGGGATAAACGCCATCGCCACAATGTTCAGGGCCATGACCGCAATCGCAAAGTAGGTAAGTCCAGGAAAAGCCCACATCCGCACCACCAGTTTCTCTGGTGAGTCCCGTTCCAGTCGGCGCCTTAATTGCAGCTGTGACAATGCAATGAGAAAATAGACGAAGAGTGCGACCGTTCCATAGGAGTTCACCAGGAAGGCGAACACCGTTCCCGGTGAGACATACGACATGATGATGGCAAGTAGCGCCACGACGGTGCCTGCGAGGGTGGCCTGCACAGGCACGCCGCGTTTATTGACCCGACTGAAGAAGGCTGGTGCGTCGCCGCGGCGGGTGAGGGCGAGCAGCATGCGCGAGGATGCGTAAAGGCCGGAGTTCAGTGCGGACAAGACGGCCGTAAGAATGACGGCATTCATCAACTGGCCCGCCGCCGGCACGCCCATGGCGGCGATCGCACTGGCATAGGGGGTGGTTATTTCCGGCGCGTTCCAGGGGATGATGGCGACGACAAGGAAGATCGAGCCGACATAGAAGACCAGCACCCGGCTGACGACGGAGTTGCTCGCGCTCGCTATGGCGCGCGTCGGTTCATCGGCTTCACCGCCGGCGATGGCCACGATCTCGGCGCCGAAATAGAACCCGGTGGCGACCACTGCCCCGGACAGGATGGGAAGCAGGCCATGCGGGGCGAAGCCGCCATAGCGGGTGAGATTTGTAAAATGCGGTGTCGCTGTCGGCCAAAGACCAAGGACGAAAAGCGTGCCCAGAAACAGGAACACGGCGATGGCGGCGACCTTCACCGATGCGAGGCAGAATTCAAATTCGCCATAGGCACGCACGGAAACAAGATTGCTCGCGGTCATCACCACCAGGATGATCAGGGCCAGCGACCATTGCGATAGGCCTGGCAACCAGATGCGTATGAGGTCCGCCCCGGCGATCGCTTCCATGGCGACCACGATTACCCAGACATACCAGTACATCCAGCCGGTGGTGAAACCGGCCACGTCGCCTAATGCCGATCGTGCATATTCGTAAAAAGACCCAGCGGAGGGCAGGGCGGTCGCCATTTCGCCCAGCATCCGCATCACCAACACCACCAGGCCGCCAGTGATCAGAAAGGAGATACACGCGGCCGGACCGGCCGATTGGATCACCACACGGCTGCCAACGAACAAGCCGGCACCGATGCATCCGCCCAATGCGATCATCGTCATGTGCCGGCGGCGAAGAACGTGGCGCAGACCGGGCTCGGCTATAGAGAGGGATGGAGTGTTCATGCGTAAGCCTCGGTTCCTGCGCACCCTCAGCTATAGAACTGCGGCGCAAATGTTGCTTACAAGATGCCGGCTGCCAATGGCAGTGTGGGACGTATCCGGAGGGCTCGCGCGATCAAAGACATGGATGGGCAGGCTGACAGCAACCGCCTGCAGCCCAAGGCCGTCGGGCTGGTCGGGGTGCTGTTCCTGACACTTACAGGTGCAGCGCCAATGACGGCAATGCTTCTGAACGTGCCTGTCGCCGTCGGCAACGGCACCGGATTCGGCGCCCCGGCTGGCTTCCTGGTGGCCACCCTCGTGTTGCTGGTGTTCTGCGTGGGCTACGCCGCAATGTCGCGCAAAGTGACGGCCGTCGGCGGCTTCTACGCCTTCATCAGCCACGGCCTGGGGCGCCAGCTGGGCATGGCGATGGGGTTCGGATCGGCCGTCGCGTATTCCGTGTTCGAGCCGGCAATGGCTGGAGGCTTCGCGTATTTCGCCAACGCCAAGATTTTGGCGCTAACCGGCCTCAATGTGCCATGGCCGGTGCTCGCCATGGGCATGGTGCTGGTGATCGGCGCACTGACCTATTTCGACGTGAAACTCTCCACCCTCATCCTCGGCGTCGCCCTGGTGGCCGAAGTGATCGTGATGCTGGCCTTCGACATCGGCATTTTCGGCAGAACAGGCGGCACGCATGTGTCGCTGGCGGTGCTCAATCCGGTGGCCGCATTCCACGGTTTCCCCGCACATGATTCTCTCGCCGCGGGTGCGGCTGGCATTGGGCTGTTCTTCGCGTTCTGGTCCTGGATCGGCTTCGAGATGGCGCCGAATTACGGCGAGGAAAGCCACGACCCAAAACGCATCGTACCACTCTCGTTGTATATCTCGGTCAGCGTTCTCGGCATCCTTTACACGATGACCGCCTGGGCATCGGTGTCCGCCTACGGCGATTTTCACACGATGGTGCAGCGCGCGCAGGCCGACGGTTTGAACTTTTTCCTGATTCCGGCGACAGCGCTGGTCGGGAATTGGGTGAGCGTCGCGATGAGCTACCTGATTCTGACATCCACCTTCGCCGGCGGCATGGCGTTCCACAACACGGCCGCACGCTATTTCTACGCGCTCGGCCGCGAGCGGGTGCTTCCGGCAGCCCTTGGGAAAACCCACCCCTCCTATAAAAGCCCTTATATCGCCTCGTTCGTTCAATGCGGCGCCGCAGTTATCGTGCTGGCCTTCTTCGCCCTCTTTGGCGGCAGCAACGACCCGAACGCACAAGCCTACGCCCAGGTGTACGGCCTTCTGTCGGTGCTGGGAACGATGCTGATCCTGGCGGCACAGGCAATCGTGTCACTCGCAATCGTGGTATATTTCTGGCGCTCTCACCCTGCCGATTTCCACTGGTGGACAACCTGCGCGGCACCTGCACTCGCGTTTCTGGCGCAGGCCTACATTATCTTTCTTTGCATCGCGAATATCGACGTGGTCGGCGGCGGTCTTGCAATTGCTAATTGGCTGGCGCCGCTGGCGACGCTGGTGATCGTGCTGGGGCTGGCTGGCGCTACCTGGCTGAAAATGCGGCGGCCGGATCATTACAACCAGGTCGGGCGCATGATTTTCGAGGGATTGCCGCAGGGGGCGCTGGTTGCTGGCGAACATGTGCAGGAAGCGTTAGGGGAGGAAGGACTTCTTTTCTGAAGAAAAGAAGCAAAAGACTTTTATGTGGCTATCGCGGTTTCATCCGGCAAAACAGAAACCTTGTTGGCATTTGGTAAGGCGAGTGGTGCGTCTTCCTTCAGGCCTATGCCCGTAAGCGACAGACGCAAAGCCTGCTGCATGAGCCAGGCGAGTTTGTCGGCGGCACTCTCATACGTCAAGCCGTCCGGATGGATGTTGGAGAGGCAATTGCGCTCCGCATCCGTCCGTCCGATGCGAGGTGCAAAGGTGAGATAAATGCCCAAACTATCCTGCACGGTCAGGCCCGGTCGCTCGCCAACAAGCACCACAGTCAGGCTGGCACCCAGCGCCGCGCCAATCTCGTCGCCGAGCGCCACACGCGCCTGGCGCGCAAGCACCACCGGCGCCAGCCGCCAGCCTTGCAGACGCGCACGCGCCGCTTCGATCATCGGCACTGCATGGGTGTCGATCGCGGTGGCAGAAAGCCCGTCGGCCACCACAAAAACAGCGTCCCATGCACCATGCGAAAGCAAATCGCGATCTGCCTCGCACAGACGCCGGCCGAGATCCGGCCGCCGCAGATAGGTCAGCCGGTCAGGCGCCTGCGAGTGCACCAGCACTGTCACCGCGGGGCGCAGGCGTGTTGCGATGACATCGAAATTCGGCGCACTGTGCACGGCATCGCGCGCGCGCGCATGCGCCAAAGCAAACGCGAGCAGCGGCGCCGTTGGCAATGCATCACCGGCACGGCCAAGGCCGATACGTGCGCGTGTGGCAGCGCGGAAATGCAACCAGGGATCCGCCCCTGTCATAGATTTTGCGTGCCCAATAGCAGCTTCTGGAACGGCCGATCGCTCGACAATGCCGGCCGCACACGGCCGTTGGCGTCCAGCATATCCATCCGCTCCAGCCAGGCCTGGAATTCCGGTGCAGGTTTCAGGCCCAGCAGATGGCGCAGCCCCAGTATGTCGTGGAACGACAACGACTGGTAGTTCAGCATGATGTCGTCCGCACCCGGCACGCCGATAACGAAATTCACCCCGGCTGTGCCAAGCAGGATCATCAGATTGTCCATGTCATCCTGGTCTGCTTCGGCGTGGTTGGTGTAGCACGCGTCGCATCCCATCGGCACGCCGAGCAGCTTGCCGCAGAACACATCCTCCAGCCCGGCCCGGATGATCTGCTTGCCGTCATACAAATATTCCGGGCCGATGAAGCCCACCACCGTATTATGCAACAGCGGCCGGAAGGCGCGCGCCACGCCATAGGCACGTGCCTCGAGCGTCTGCTGATCCACCCCATGATGCGCGTTGGCCGACAACGCACTCCCCTGTCCGGACTCAAAATACATGACATTGTCGCCAACCGTGCCGCGCTTGAGCGACAGCGCCGCCGCTTGCGCTTCGGCCAGCAAGGCGAGGGAGATACCAAAACTGCTGTTCGCAGCCTCGGTTCCGGCAATGGATTGGAACACCATATCCACCGGCGCACCCTGTTCGATCGCACGCAATGTCGTGCTGACATGGGCGAGCACACAGGATTGCGTAGGAATGTCGAAGCGCCGGCGCAGATCATCCAGCATGTGCAGCAGGGTGGTGCAGGCGCGCAGATTGTCGGTCGCGGGATTGATGCCGATCACCGCGTCACCCATGCCGAATAGCAGGCCATCCAGAGTGGAACCGGCAATGCCGGTGGGATCATCCGTCGGGTGATTGGGCTGCAGCCGGCTTGCGAGGCGCCCGGGCAGGCCGATCGTGTTCCGAAAGGCGGTGACGATATGGCATTTTGCGGAAACCGTAATAAGATCTTGGTTCCGCATCAGCTTGCTGACGGCAGCCGCCATCTCCGGCGTGATACCTGGTGCGGCGTTCGCGAGCGTTTTGGAATCTGTTTCGGTGGACAGAAGCCATTCGCGGAATTCGCCAACGGTTTGGCTCGCGAACGGAGCCATGGCAGCCGGATCATGCGTGTCGATGATCAGGCGCGTCACTTCATCCGTTTCGTATGGCACTATGGTTTCAGTGAGAAAGCGCTGGAGCGGCACATCGGCGAGTGCCATGCGGGCAGCGACACGCTCTGTGGCGGAAGCAGCTGCGAGACCCGCCAGTTCGTCGCCCGAGCGTAAGGGCGAGGCGGTCGCGAGCAGGGCTGCCAGATTTTCGAACCGGTAGGTGGTATGGCCTATGGTCTGCTGATAGCCGGTCATGAGGGCGCTCGTCCCTACGATTGCATCTTTTTACACGCGATATCGCAATACCGCATCACCAAGCTTATCATGGAGCGTGTCAAGCCATGGCTCGAAGTGCCGCCATTGATCAAGGCCCTCGCGGTAGATCGGTTGTCGCACCTGTTCCGAGCTTGCGGTGCGCACGCTGCGTTCGGTCTTGTGAAACGCGACGCAGCCCGGCTCGAAGGGCAGTCCACAGAAATCCAGGATACGGCGGACGCTTGCGTCGAGATCGTCCACCACGTCCTCGTGCAGCACGCGCAGGACGCGGCCTGGCAGTGCGGCATCCCAATGTTCCATCAGGTCGAGATAGGTTCGGTAATAGCGGGCGATGTCCTCGATACTGTAGGCGAATTCCTGGCCTTGCGCGAAGAGCTGCTTGAGGTTGCCGACACAGCAGGCCATAGGTTCCCGACGTGCGTCGATAATCCGGGCATTCGGGAACATCAGGTGGATGAGCCCGATATGGCGAAAGTTATTGGGCATCTTGTCGATGAAATGTGGTCTGCCGGAGCGGTAGACGGCCGTTTCACGCAGATATTTTTCTGCGAGCGCCGTGAAGGCGGCCGGCGGCATATCGGCGAGAATGTTGGGATAGCGGGGATTGTCGAGATCAGGGTCGCGCCCTTGCAGGTCGAGCACGATGCGTGGGATGTCGGCAAGCTCCTGCGTGCCTTCGACCTGCGAATGTGAGGCAAGGATCTGCTCGATCAATGTCGAGCCGGAGCGTGGCAGGCCGACGATGAAGATGGGTTCGTCGCTGGGCAGGCCGTAACCGGCGCGCCGCGCGAAAAATGGGGCGGTGCAGATGCTGCGTTGGCCTGCCGTGTTGCGCTCGATTATCTCGGGACGGTAGCGGCTTTCCTGACGTTTCAGCGCGTTGCCGCGTTCGTAATACTGCCAGGATGTCTCGAACGCGGCGCGGTCTTCGAAGGCTTTGCCGAGGGCGAAGCACAGATGCAGGCGATCGGCCGGGATCGTTTCCGCACGCTGTTCAAAGCGGCAGGCCTGGGCGATTTCCGCTTCAGTGAAACGAAACGTCTTCAGGTTTGCGAGGCTCCAATACGCGTCGCCGAAACCCGGCTGCGCTGTGATGGCGTTCCTGTAGGCTGCGATCGCTTCGTCACGGCGCCCCAGCGTTTTCAGCGCGTGTGCAGCCGAAAGCTGGAGTTCCGCCATCTCCATGGTGCCGGCAGGGCATTCTGCAATCAGGTTACGGAACAGGGTGACCGCTTCCTCGTGAAGGCCAAGGCCCACGATGGCGGACGCGTAGAGCGTGCGGTAGCGGCGATTACCCGGTGCCTGCGAGATAAGCGTTTGCAGCTGCCCACGCGCCTCGACGTGCTTGTGGCGATCGAGAAGTGCGCAAGCATATTCGGCGCGCACCGCTTCATGGTCCGGCGCAATTTCCAATGCGGCTGCCAGCAGGATCTCGGCATCATCGAGAACGCCGAGCGACGTGCCGATGCGGGCAAGCAGCCGCATCGCCTCCACATGGTCGCCGTGCTGCAGAAGATAGGCGCGGATCATTTTCTCTGCCCGGAAAACATCGCCTTCGGCAAACAACCCGGTCGCTTCCAGTACGGCGGCCGGCAGCGCGCGGAGCCTCGCCGCCTCGGCTGTTTCCCGAAGCGCGCTTTGCGCATCACCGGTCAGCCGATGCAAACCGGCGAGCATGTCGAACGAGGCCGGCAATGCCGGGTTGATGGTGATTGCCTGCGCGAAAGCTTCGATCGCGTGTGGGGCATCTTTCCTCGCGACATAGCAGAGGCCACGTTCCTGATAAAGGCGCGCAAACCTGGGATGTGTGCGTTCGAGCTCAGCAAGGGTTACCAGTGCGTCGGTCAGCCGGTGCAGTTGCCGCTGGCCCTGCGCAAGCAGATAAAGAACGTCGCGATTTTCCGGCACACGCTGCGCAAGCGCTACGCCCGCCGCGACACCCTCATCGAAACGCCGCTCCCTGAGCAGCGCACGTATTCGCGTGACGTCGTCCTCGACGGATGGCTGGGCAGCGGACTGGCTCATGCCGCCCCTTTTAGCCGATCGAAGCGCCTGATTCCATCGCCGAAGAATAAGGCGCTTCTTAGAACTTCACCCCCAGCTTCGCCCCGAACACACGCGGCCGCAGCGGTATTTCCTGCACGATGAACTGGTCGGACGAGGTGAACGTGCTCGCATGGGAGTTGTTGAGGTTGATGGCAAAGAGCGAGAAGTTCCAGCGATCCTTCGAAACGCCCAAAGACGCGTCGCAGGTCACGTAGGCGGGCATGGTGTAGCGCAGGAACGTCGTGGTGGGCACTGGGCCGATAGTGCCCGCAGGGAAGCTGCTGGGCTGGCTCGTGCTGGAAGCGACGTATTGCACGCCGCCCGCCGCAAAGGCGTGGTAGTTGCCCATGTCCCACTCGTATCGGCCGCGTATGTTGAACTGCAGATCGGGCGAGAAGGCCGGCGTCGCCCCGGCGGCTCCGAGCGCATTAACCAGCGCGACGTTCTCTTGAAGCGTGCTGTTGTAAACTTGGGTGATGCAGGATCCGATCGGCGTCGGATTGCCGGGATTGCTCGACTTGATGCACGGGTCGTTGGCTTCGCGCGAATGATTATAGGAGAGCGAGCCATCGATGGTGAACTGCTCGGTCACCAAAGCCCTCGTTTGCAATTCGAAGCCCTTGATGTGGTAGGTGGGGCCATTGGTGCCGAAGGTCGTGTTGCCGAAGACAGGCGGGTTGTAGATCAAAGTTTGGACGTTGTTCCAGATCATGTAATAGGCAGAGCCGTTCAGCAGCAACCGATGATCGAGCAGGTCCGTCTTGAAGCCCACCTCGAAATTGTCCAGCGTGTCCGGCGCGTAGGTATATGGTTTGTTGTACTGCTTCTCGAGCGTCACCGGCCCGGTCTGCACGCCTGTCGTCGGTTTGCCGGTGACCGGATCGACGCTGATCTTGACCTCGGCACTATCCAGGCGGTTGCCCGCACCTGGCCGGAAGCCCTGCGAATAGGTGAAATAGACCATCGCATCGGGTGTCACGTGGTAGGTGATGTTGCCGCGGCTTCTAAAGCCTCTGTATGTGGCGGCATGAGTCGCTTCGGTGAGCGGTGTGCCGTAGCAGGTTCCATTGGGGACGCCAACGCAGCTTGAACTGGTCGCGTATTGCGACCCGAACTCATATTCATCGTAATCGTAGTAGCGTGTGCCGCCGCTGATCGTGAGAACCTTCGGAATGATATCGAATTCGGCCGACCCGAAAGCGGCCTTCTGTGTGTAGCCGCGGTCGACGTCTTCGCCGAAGGCGTCGGCGCTGCCACGGGCAGTCGGATCGTTAGCGAAAGAACCCTTGGCTGGAGCGATGTTGCCGAGGCAGAGGGGGCCGCCCGCGTTGTAGGCAGCGAGATTGGCGGCCGTACAAGACGGGATCGTCTTGTAGTTGAAGTTCATGTTGTCTTCGATATCCAGGTCTTCGTAGAAGAACCCGGCGGTCGCACGCAGGCGATATTCCGCCGGGGTCTGCAAACGCAACTCTTCGCTGTGATGCGTAGAATTGACGACGTCGTGCCAGGAGCCGAGCGGGGAGTAGCACTTGTTCTGCGCTCCAGACGTGATGACGCTGGTGCACTGATAGTAGAAGCCGCCGCTCGTGCGGGAATAGTTGGTGTAGTCCATCGTCTGCTCGATATGGCGGCTCAGATAGGCACCGTCATAGATGAGCTTCAGCGGGCCGACCATGCCGTTCACCGTCACGGCCGTATTCTCGAAGTGATCCTCATCCTTGCTCGGCGTGAACGATGTCTCCTGCAGGGCGCCCAGCTTCTGGCCGTCGGCGCCGATCGGCTCGGAGGCATAGATGCCGTCGGCATCCAGGTTCTGGTAGCTCTGCGAGATCAGCGCATTCCAGTCCTCATTGATATTCCACAGGGCTTCGAGACGCCCGCCGGAATAGGTGGTGGGGTTCTGGTTTTTCGCAGCAACCGTGTAGTTGTTTGCGGCCGGCGGGTTGGCCGGGTAGGTCAGGCCATAGGAAGCCGGCCCGGGATCGGTGGCTTTGCGGGTAAAGGTGCTGGGGACGTTGTCGATGTAGCCGCCGCGATGATCGTCGTAGATCACGCCGCGGACCGCCAAAACGTCCTTGATGAGAGGCTGGTTGTATTCGATGTTGCCGGCATAATTGCCGGCGCCGCCGGAGGTGCCGCCGCCCGAGGTCTCGGCGTAGCCGCTTGCCTTGTCCAGGTCCGGCTTGTTGGTGATGTAGCGCACGACGCCGGCCTCGGCGCCGCCGCCAAACAGGGTGCCTTGCGGACCTTCCAGCACTTCAATGCGATTCATATCGACGACATAAACGTCGACGTTGCGCGCGGGGAACGTCATTGACTGGTCGTCAAGATACAGCGCCACGTTGGGGAACGGGTCGATGGTCGCCGATGACTGGTTGCCGGCCACGCCGGAACTCAGGCCGCGGATGAAGATGCTGCCCGAGCCGGGGCCGTTGGCGCCGAAGCTGACGTTCGGCGTGTATTTAACGAGGTCGTTGAAGCTGGTGACGTTGAGCTGGCTGAGGGTGCGTCCGGTAAAAGCTTGGATCGTGGCAGGAACTTTCTGAATGGACTCACTGCGGCGCTGCGCAGTGACCACGACTTCCTCAAGCTGTTTCTGCTTCGGCGCTGGCGCGCTCTGGGCAAAGACAGCCGGGCCGCAACCGAATGTCAAAGCGACAACCGCGCAGGATGCCATATACGTCGTTTTCATGAAGTCTCGCTCAAAGAATGGCTAAAGAGGAATTGGTGCCAAAACATACGAAGCCAGCGCCCATAATCTGCGCACGCCACCGCGGAACACCGCCACATCCGAGATGCCAAGGGATCAGCCTTGGATCAGATCTCGACTGAAGCGCGTAACTTTCGAACTCACGAAAACGTTATGCCGAAGCGGTTTTTGAAAATCAAACCGATAATGTGCCGTCCATCATCAGTTTCGACACATGCTGTCATTGGATAGTAAATATGCCACAGATGATCGCGTGTAATGAAAACGTCACTCGACATCGACGCTGAAACGATCTGCCGATCATTTCGGCATATGGTGCGCAAATTCCGAGCAAATGCTGTTTTGCGGGCCAGATGAGGAGAAGGAAGAAAGCAGTCGTTTTCTTGAAAAAAAGGGCCAAAAAACTTTTACTATTAAAGGTTAATGCGGATAGCGATTTGGTCCAGGATCGGGCCGAGATCGGCGATTGTATCTATAACGTAATCGGCACCTGCTGCCTTCAGCAGGTCCGCGGAGGCTGCAACCCGGGTAATCCGCTCGGCTTCGGGCAAGGCACTATAGGCTCCGAAGCTCAAACCTACGCCGTTGCCGGAGGCGGCTAGGCCAACCGTCCAGCAACCCGCATTGCGGCCTTCCTCGATACCGACCGTCGCGTCATCGACCTTGACGCAGGCGCGCGCCGGAAAAACATTCATTTCGGTAAACGCCTTCCAGGTCATGAACGGCGCTGGGCGTCCCGTTGGCGTCTCTCCAGCACACACAACGATCTCAGGCGAATAACCCTGGGCCGCCGCAAGCGGAATCACGCCCGCCATGGTGGCACGGGAATAGCCCGTGCCGGAGCCGATCCGCACGCCAAGTCTTGCCAGATGTGTGGCCATCTCCGCCGCACCCGGGATCAGCGTGGCGTAGCGAACCGCAGCCGCCGCGATCAACGGCTCCAAAGCGTCATGGATCGCATCGCCATCCGCATTCGTCGGCGGCGCACCCTGCGCAGCCGACCAGCGCGCAGCCACCGCCGGGTCCGCCATCATCGCGCCGACATGGTCTCGCTTCGCCCGCCCCATGTGATGACGAATTTCCGCATCCGACACGGCGATGCCATACCCTGCAAAAGCCTGATGCATCGCCTCGACAGGTGCGATGCACCCAAAATCCATTACAGTGCCCGCCCAGTCGAAAATTACCGCCTTGATCGGATAACTCATGGGCCCACTCCATTGCCGAACAGGTCGGCGATCGTGCGCTCGGCAATGCCGAAACCGGTCGACGCACCTGCGCCTGTGGTGACCATGACAATCCGCACAGCCTCGGTGGGGGCATCGATGAAGAAATTGCTGGCGTCAGCAACCGCATAGGTGCCGACCCAGCGTTCGATCACCGGCGGCGGCGCAAACCCGACGGCGCGGTGGAACTCATCAAGGATACAGGCCTCTGCTTCAACCGGCGCAAAAGGCGATGGCAGATCACCGTAATGATGGCTGTCACCAACCACCAGCGAACCGTCGGCACTCTGCACGATGATCAGGTGAACCCCGTTAGCCACAGCCGTCACTTCTGCGGCCGCGACCACCTGTCGTAACGCTTCTGCCTGCGGAAGTGCTGCATAACCCTCATACCGTATCAGCGACAGATCCGACATCACCGGCGCCGGCAGCCTGAAACCGGGTGAGGCAAGCCGCAGCATCGACAGCCGGCATTTCCGCACATGGCGGGCCGCAATGCGCTCGGGAAAAAGCGTGCAGAAATCATCGCCGGGGCACACGATCGCCGCCGACGCCTCAACGCGCCCACGCGACGTCTCGATCCAAGGCGGCGCTACGGAATGCACCGCCGTCCCAGTCAGGAAAGTGACGCCATGCGCCGCCTCCAGCCAGGCCACGAGCTTCGGCAACGCCGTACGCGATTCCACACGCAGCTCATGCGGGCTGAACAATGCGCCAATGGCATCATCCGCCGCAATCTCCGGATGGCGACGCCTGAACGCACCTCGATCGAGCCACGCGCACCCCGCACCCATTTCGGTGCTCAGGAAAGCATCAACGACGCCGACCGACTCCGCACGGCGCACCGTCAGGATCAGGCCTTTCTGCTCCACAGCGATCCCTGCCGCAGGCGCCGTTTCGGCCCAGATGTCGCGCGTCCGCATGGCCAGCGACCACATGTCGCCACGCGCCTGGCCGGTCACGGTCACAAAGCCGAAATTGCGGATGGAGGCACCGTTGGCCCGCGGATCACGCTCGATCACAATCACCCGCTTGCCGGCCTTGGCTGCGGCGAGGGCATGGGCGAGGCCTATGATCCCCGCACCGATGATTGCTACATCAAATCCGTCGGTCATTCGCCCGCATCCCACCCCTGCACCTGTTGCAGATGAAACGGATTAGTTGAAGAACGATACCGTCATCATCCATTCGATTCGCGACATCTGCGGAAAATCTCTCGATGAGCATCGCTCGTCAGCACCGATCGCAGCAAAGCCAAATACGCCGCAAACGGGCGTACCTTCAGCCCGACAGCTTTGCCGGCATCGTCCCAAAGGCGCACCTGGACCGCCTCGCGATGAAATGGGAGCAGTCGGAAATCCGCGACCTCCGCCTCGTTCATCGGGCCGCCTTGCAGCGACAGCGTATGTTTCGAGGTTGCCGACAGCTTGGCATAGTAATCTTCGTCGACGGCACACAGATACCGCTTGGCAGCGACGTGCAGCCTGACGGTGTCGGTGATCACCGGCGGGAAATAGGCCTCCAGAAACCTGGCGCCGACCGCGTCATGGTGGCTGTCCTTGGTGTCCTCGATCGAGAATTCGAATTCGCCCGTGAAATAGCCGATGTCGTGCAGAAGGGCTGCCGCGACCAATGTGTCGGGCGCACCTTCGGCCTCTGCCAATGCGGCACATTGCAGCATATGTTCGGCCATGGTGACGTCTTCGCCGAGATAGGCCTCCGCACCACGCCGCTCGAAAATATCCGCGAGCCGGTCGACGATCCTGCCGCACTCAGAGGCCTGCTCGGTCACGAATCCCGCTCCTTACCTGTTGCTGCTCAAACGAAACGGCTCATCATCGGATCCGTGAAGCTATCCGCGCCGTTCTCGATGTGCCCGGCAAGGTGCACGCCAAAGCTCGGGATCGCCGATATTGTCACACGCACATCGTACCATCCATGGGTCTCGGCCAGGGCGACATGATGGGTGAGCATCGCGCCGGCCGGCAGGGCAATCACAACGTCATCACCGTCATAGGCGTTTGCCAGCTTTACGGAGATGTCGGTTGCGTTGCCATTTATCAGCGTCAGGCCGATGGTCCGCGTCGGCGTCAGATAGCTCTCCTGAACCGCAAGGCCGGTTCCACCGAGCAGTGGAGCGCCGGTGAAGCGGCGCGCAAAGCCGTTCGGCCCCAGCACGGACAGATCGTAGGGCTGGTTGTTGGTTGCCCAAAATCCGGTCAGCGTTTTCCCATGCTCGACCGTGTAGCTGCGCTGGCCATCGAGAGAATTGGCCGAGCGCACCAGGAAGACGGCCGCCTGTTTTCCCGCGTTGGAAAAAAAGATGCTCACATCGCCGGTTTTGCGATCCACCGTGCCGGACGCACGAAGCGCGTAAGGTAATGCGCGGGCAGGGCGGAGACCCGGCTCCTGTCTCGGGACGGATTGCACGGTTGGCGGCACGGGGCTGTAGCCAGGTGTCTGCCGGTGACCATCGGGTGGCACATAAGCCGCAGTGGATGGCATTGCCACGACGGCAGCATTCGGCGTTTCGAAATTAAACGCGGTGGTCAGGTCGCCGCACACCGCCGCGCGCCACGGTGTGATGTTCGGTTCGGCCAGGCCGCGCGTGCCGTCCGGATCGAACACGGCACCGATGAAGCGGATCAGCGAGGTGTGGTCGAAAACCTGTGAATCGACGTACCCGCCCTTGCTCCAGGGCGACACGATGAAGCACGGCACACGCACGCCAAGCCCATACACCCCCGCAACATTGTCTGCTGTGCCAGGAAAAATCTCGTTGACTGTGCTGACGGTAGATTGGCCGTGTTGCGGATCGATCGGCGGCGTAGGCGGGATTATGTGATCGAAGAACCCGTCATTCTCGTCATACGTAACGATCAGAACGGTCTTGCTCCACATTTCCGGATTGGCGGTGAGCGCGTCGAGGATCTGCGAGATGTAATAGGCCCCGTAATTGGGCGGCCAGCTCGGATGCTCGCTATAGGCCTCTGGTGCCACCACCCATGAGACGCGCGGCAGGGCGCGGTTCTTCGCATCGGCCGCAAAATGCGCGAACAGGCTGCCGCCGGCGGCCGCATGAGTGCCGGTGCAGGCACCCTCATGGAGTGGCGAGCCGGGCGCCGCGTTGATATACTGCTTGAAGTAGAGCAGCGCGTTATCGCCGTAAGTGCCGATGAGCGGGTTCTTCGCTTCGCCGTAGGCATGGGCAGGGCTGAGGCCGTCGCCGAGATCCTGATAGACTTTCCAACTCACGCCTGCGGCCTGCAGCCGCTCGGGGAAGGTGGTCCAGCTATAGCCGTCGGTAGCGTTGTCGATCACCGGGCCGCCGCCGTGGCCATCATTACCGGCCCAGCCTGTCCACATGTAATAGCGGTTCGGGCTGGTCGGGCCCAGCAGGGAGGCGTGATAGGCGTCGCACACGGTAAAGGCGTCGGCGAGCGCGTAATGGAAGGGGATGTCCTCGCGCGTCAGGTAGGCCATCGAGGTGGTGGATTTGGCGGCGATCCAGCCATCCCATTGGCCGTTGTTCCAGGCCACATGGGTGGTATCCCAGTCATGCGGCAGGTCTTCGATGAAGGCGAGGCCGAGATCCGCTTTGTCGGGGCGGAAGGGCAGGATGGTGCCGGTGCTGCCGGCGGGCTGATGAAACACCGGGAGGCCGGTGGGCAGCGTCGCCGCGCGCGGATCGCTGAAACCGCGCACGCCGGCCAGCATGCCAAGGTAATGATCGAATGACCGGTTCTCCTGCATGAGGATCACCACGTGCTCGACGTCCCGTATGGTGCCGGTGGTGTTGCTTGCCGGGATCGCCAGGGCCTTGGCGATACTCTCGGAGAGGGCTGCGGCAGAGGCACCGCCGGCGAGAAGTTTCAGAAAAAGTCGACGATCAGGCTGCATGCACGGCGATCCGAGAGGGCTTGAACCCCTTCTACACCATGCGCGCACACGTGGGTGAGATGCTTTAGCTGCGTGTAAAGGCGGCGATGTAGTTGATGGAGACGTCGCGGCTTGTGGTCCAGGTGCCGGCATAGGTCATGCCGGAAAGGTCGGTCAGCCGCAGCCCGGCGGCGCGGGCGAGGGTGGCGAGTTCCTCAGGCTTGATGAATTTCTTCCAGTCATGGGTGCCGGCCGGGAGCAGGCGGGCGATGTATTCGGCGCCGATCTTGGCGACGGCGAGAGAGCGCAGGCTGCGGTTGAGGGTGGAGACGAAAAGCTGTCCGCCCGGCTTGAGCAGTTTGGCCAGGGTGTTCATGAAGTCTTGCGGATCGGGCACGTGTTCAATGATTTCAAGTGCGCTGACGCCCGCATAGCTAAGGCCTTCCGCGACAAGGTCTTCGGCAAGGGCGATGCGATACGCGATGTCGAGCCCGGACAGGGCCGCGTGTGTGCGAGCGACGCCGATTGCGTCGGCGGAAGCGTCGGCGCCGGTCATGATGAAGTTTTTGCGTGCCAGTGCTTCGGTGGCGATGCCGCCGCCGCAGCCGAGATCGAGCATGGTTGTACTGGCGGCTTTAGGCATGCGGCTGGCGATCCAGTCGACGCGCAGCGGGTTCATCTGATGCAGTGGTCGCATGGGTCCTTTGGCATCCCACCATTGTGGTGCGAGCGCGGAAAACCTGGCAATCTCGGTTTGAGAACTATTCTGCAATGAATTTGCCTTGATAGATAAAAGTTTTTTGGTTCGTGTTTTCAAAAAAGAACCGCTTCAGCGGCGCAACCAAAAGCAAGATGTAGCCACAAAGACACGAAGGCACGATGTTATTCACGAAGAAGCCGGCCGTGTGATGACGGGTCTCATCTTCTTCGTGAAATCCTTTTTGCCTTTATGGTTAAATGCTTTCTTCTCACGCTTCAATTAGCCCTGCGGCCTGAACCTGCAACAATCTCCGGTAGACGCCATTGCGATCGAGAAGCACCTCATGTGTCCCCTCCTCGATGATCCGTCCTTTGTCGAACACGAGGATACGATCCAACGCGCGCACCGTGCTCAGCCTATGTGCGATGACGATCGCGGTCCTGCCCGCCATCAGCCGCAGCATCGCATCCTGTATGAGCGCTTCGGATTCCGAATCCAGGCTGGAAGTTGCTTCGTCCAGTATCAGGATACGGGTATCCGCGAGGAAGGCGCGTGCGAGGGCCACGCGCTGGCGTTCGCCGCCCGAGAGTTTGATGCCGCGCTCGCCGACGAGCGTTGCGTAGCCTTTCGGCAGTCGCGCGATGAAGTCATGCGCGTTGGCAAGCTGGGCTGCGTGTTCGATCGCGTCCTGTGAGGCGCCTGGCCGGCCGTAGCCGATGTTTTCCGCCAGCGACCGGTGGAACAGCACCGGGTCCTGCTGCACGGTGGCAATCTGTGCACGCAGCGAGGATTGCGTGACGCGGGCGATATCCTGGCCGTCGATCAGGATGCGGCCGCGATCGACATCGTAGAGCCGTGCGATAAGCTTCACGAAGCTGGTCTTACCGGAGCCGGAATGGCCGACGAGGCCCACGCGTTCGCCGGCCCTGATGGTCAGCGAGAATGCCTCGTAGAGATTCTTTCGAGCACCCGCATAGGCGAAATCAATCTTATCAAAACTGATTGAACCATGTTCGATATGCATAGGTTTCGCACCGGGCGCGTCGCGCACTGTGGGAACTTCAGCGTGCATCAGCACCATCTCGTGCATGTCGTTCACAGAGCGCTGCAGCACGGCGATATGCTGGCCGATATCGCGAAGGTAGCCGTGCACGACGAAATAGGTGGTGAGCACCCAGGTGACGTCGCCGGGCGACGCATGGCCGTCCCACCAGAGTTTCAGCACCAACCCGACGACGGCTGCGCGCAGGGCAAGCAGGGCTGTCGCTTGCCAGGTGCCGCTATTGGTGCCGCGCATCCAGTAGCGGTTCGTGCGGAGCTGCCATTTGGAAAGAATGCCGGAAAGGCGCGACTCTTCGCGGGTTTCGCCGCCGAAGGCTTTCACCACGGCGTTGCAGCTGATCGCATCGGCCAGTGCGCCGCCGACCTGGGTGTCGAGCCGGTTGGAAAGTTGTGCGGCCGTCGAGACGTAGCCGAGAGACAGCGCCACGCAGAGCGCGATGAAGCCGACCGACCCCAGGCCGACAAGCACGCCCATGACCGGCCAGCGCCATCCGAGCAGGAGGGATGAGCCGGCAAGCACCATGGCGGAGGGCAGCAGGGCGAGCAGCAATGTGTCGTTGAGCGTATCGAACGCCCACATGCCGCGGCTGATTTTCCGCACGGTAGAACCGGCAAAGTTGTTGGCCTGCCACTCGGTGGAGAACCGCTGCACGCGGGCAAAGGTGTTCCGCGCAACCTCGCCCATATTGGCGAGGGTGAGTCGCACGATGCCCCAGAAAGTGACGTAGCGGCAGGCGACCAGTCCAAGCCCGAGCGCTACCATGATGGCCAGCGCAATCAGCGCCGCGCGTCCTGCAGCCTGGTGGCTGATGCTGGTCGTGGCCACGGCGTCGATCAGGTGACCGGCATAGACGGGCATGAGCACGTCGGTGGCCGTCCAGCCGATTGCCGAGACGATGACAATGGCGACGTTCCAGCCCTGACGCTGCCACTGGGTCAGGGTGAAGGCGAGAACCTGCCGGAACGGCAGCACGCCGCGGCGGATGTTATATGTTGGCACGATGCGTTCCGGCGTGTGTGGCCGGACCTTCTGGACGGGGGAAGCGAAACAGGCCGGGGCTTTCAGAAAAGCCTCAGCAGCGATTGGACCGGGTGCGCGCTATCGCGACGGCCGGCCGGTCGGGTGGTCCGTATATGTATTCGACATGCAGACCTCCCTCGCTGAAATGTTCGCGATAACCAACTTACGTGATCCTGGTAGGCCGGCGCAACCTCTTTCGTGACGATCAATGCACGCCGACGGCCCGCAGCAGCATGCCGGCGATGGGAGAAGGTGCGACGAGGTCGACCACGGCCTGACCGGCGACGATGGCGCCGACACCGTAGAGATAGGCAGGATGCACCCGCTTGCGCCGGATCAGGTCCATCGCCGGACCAATCAGGGCGATCGTATCAAGCACGCCATCTGCCACGAACGGCCATGCGGTGCCGAACAGCGGCAAGGGCAGCGCCCGCTCCAGGCCCGGCGCCATGACGACGACGGCGGCGCACAGCATGAGCCGCTTATGCCAATTGGCGTGTTGCCGCTGCAGGATGGCCGCCGTGACCAGGCCCGCGAACAAGGCCAGCCCGACGATGCCACGCACCAGGAACAGTCCCGGCGCATAGAAGAAAGGCAGCGTATTGTTCCACAATGCGAACATGATCGCGTAGCCGCCGAGTGCCACCATCGCGCAGGCGAGCCCAAGTCCAACCCAGCCCAGCTTCCGATGCAGCGCCACCGAGCGTTTCATGATGAGCGCGGGCTGGGCGATGAACAGGAGCACCCAGGCAACGAAGATCGCCGCATGGAACTGCAACATCCCCGGCAAGCCTGGCGCCTCCAAATCGTGCGGCACCGTATGGGAGAAGCCGAACACGACGATCGCCGCCAGGATCAGCGACATGACC
Organism: Acetobacteraceae bacterium; assembly: GCA_965198855.1. Lineage (GTDB taxonomy): Bacteria > Pseudomonadota > Alphaproteobacteria > Acetobacterales > Acetobacteraceae > BOG-908. The sequence continues at coordinate 296,021 of CBDAPZ010000001.1, forward strand.
AGGTAGAAGCTGTTGTCCGCACGCGTGGAGGAGCGCAGATCGGGTTGGAGTTTTGCCATCATGAAATCTCCGCTGCTACCGGGGTCTCGCCTATCGTATCACAGCTGCAACGGGTGATTAAGCGAAGATCATGCGAATCCGGCGGTTGGCCTCACTTACCTCTGCGGGGTCGCATACAGCTTCGAACTGAATATCCCGGGCCTGATAATCGACTGATCTGGGGTTTGAAAGGATCGCGACGCCATTGACCTTGCCGGCGCGAATAGGAAGTTCGAAGCCGCTGAGCTTGCCTGCTTTGGAGGTGATCGTGACGATGATGACCAATCCTGTCGCCTGGTTGAAGAGGTCCGCCGACACGACGAGGCCATAATGTGGCCCATCCATCTCACGGCCTACGACAGGCGACCAATCGAGATGCACCACATCAGCAAACCGCGGTATGTAGCCGTTGCCGGCAAAATTGTCGCCGCGCTTGGGCACGTCAGAGGGCTTCAATCCCAGACGGCGCATCGGCGTTCCACGCGCCAAGCCGGGCTTTCAAATCATCCTTGTCATAGCCCACAAGAAGCTCGGCAAGGTTCTTCGGGCGGGGATCGGCAGCCTCCTGCAGCATCTGCGCGAGCTGCGACTCCCGCAGAAGCAGGAACACATCATTGCGCCGGGTGACGCGCACCACGCCTCTGGCCGCAGCATCGAGTATCGGCCCCGATTTCTTCAAATCGCTCGCGGTGAAACAGGCAACCGTTTCTACACTCATGATCACCTCCTCAGAATCCGTATATTACGGATTTCCCGGAAATTACCAGTTTTGATGCGCTCGCACCACACTGTCACCACAAAACACCGAGGCGCACGCAGCCCAGGGCACACGCCACTGTTCTTGTCTTGAACCCCCCGCCCGACTAGACCACCGGCCACTCCCACCAAGCATGGCCCGCCACGCCTGTTCCGAGGTTCCTGCCGCCTATGGCCCGCATCGTGATGAAATTCGGTGGCACCTCCGTTGCCGATCTCGACCGTATCCGTAACGTCGCCGCTCGCGTCAAACGGCAGGTGGACATGGGCGACCAGGTGGCCGTCGTGGTCTCCGCCATGGCCGGCACCACCAACCAGCTCGTCGCCTGGTGCCAGGCGCTCTCCCCCCTGCACGACGCGCGCGAATACGATGCCGTGGTCGCCACCGGCGAACAGGTGACCACCGGGCTGCTTGCGATCGCCCTGCAAGCCATCGGTGTGGAAGCCCGCAGCTGGGCCGGCTGGCAGATCCCGCTGCGCACCGACGACGCGCACGGCGCCGCCCGTATCAACAGCATCGATGCCGGCGACATCATCAAGCGTATGGAACGCGGGCAGGTCGCCGTGGTGGCCGGCTTCCAGGGCATCGCCCCAGATAACCGCATCTCCACCCTGGGCCGCGGCGGCTCGGACACCTCTGCCGTCGCCCTTGCCGCCGCCCTGAATGCCGATCGCTGCGACATCTTTACCGATGTCGACGGCGTCTACACCACCGACCCGCGTATCGTGCCGAAAGCGCGGAAACTCGCGAAAATAGCCTATGAGGAAATGCTCGAGCTCGCATCGGTGGGCGCGAAAGTGCTGCAGACACGCAGCGTCGAGCTGGCGATGAAGGAACGGGTGCGCGTGTGCGTGCTGTCCAGCTTCGCCGACCCCGAAGATACCAGCAACGGCACCCTATTGGTCGACGAGGACGAGATCGTGGAAAAGGAAATTGTCACCGGCATCGCCTACTCGCGCGACGAAGCCAAGGTCACCTTGCGGCACGTGCCCGACCGCCCCGGCGTCGCCACCGCGGTGTTCGGCCCGCTCACGGCCGCAAACGTGAACGTGGACATGATCGTGCAGAACATCTCCGCCGAAGGCACCACGGACATGACCTTCACCATCGGCCGCTCCGACCTGCCAAGGGTGATCGATTGTCTGGAACGAGAACGCGGAAAAATCGGTTTTACCGAGCTGCTTACCGACAAGGAGGTCGCGAAGATCTCGGTGGTTGGCGTGGGCATGCGTAGCCATGCCGGCATCGCCAACACCATGTTCCGCACGCTGGCGGAGAAATCGATCAACATACAGGTGATCTCGACCAGCGAGATCAAGGTCAGCGTGCTGATCGGTCTGGAATACACTGAGCTCGCAGTGCGCGCCCTTCACACCGCCTACGGCCTCGATGGCGCCTGATATCGCAACCCTCGACGCGCCAGATGCGCTGAGCAGCGCACGCGGAAAACTCGACCAGCTTTGGTCGCGGGGCACCGCGTTCCTGGGCAGCCGTGTCGCCATCATGGGCGGCGCCATGAGCTGGGTCAGCGAACGAAACCTGGTGTCCGCCATCAGCAATGCCGGCGGCTTCGGCGTCATCGCCTGTGGCGCCATGGGCCCCGAGCTGCTCGCCGCAGAGATCGCCGCCACCCAGGCACTCACCCAGCAACCCTTTGGCGTGAACCTGATCACCATGCACCCGCAGCTTGACGAGCTGATACAGGTCTGCATCCGCGCCGGCGTCACCCACATCGTGCTCGCCGGCGGCATCCCCTCCGGCCCGGCTGTGCGCGCAGTGAAAGACAGTGGCGCCAAGCTCATCTGCTTCGCCCCCGCCCTCGTGCTCGCCAAACGCTTCGTCAAATCGGGCGCCGACGCGCTGGTCATCGAAGGTTCGGAAGCGGGCGGCCATATCGGCCCCGTCTCGCTCACCGTGCTCGCCCAGGAAATCCTGCCGCATCTGCACGACATCCCCGTCTTCGTCGCCGGCGGCCTCGGCCGCGGCGAGGCGATCCTGGCCTATCTCGAAATGGGTGCCTCCGGCGCGCAGCTCGGCACACGCTTCGCCGCCACAAGCGACAGCATCGCCCACCCGAACTTCAAACGTGCCTTCCTCCGCGCCAATGCCCGCGACGCACTTCCCTCGGTGCAGCTCGACCCTCGCTTCCCTGTCATCCCAGTGCGCGGCCTGGTGAACGAAGGCACGCGCCGATTCCTCGAAAAACAGGCCGAAACACTTGGTCACTTCCAGTCCGGGCAGCTCACGAAAGAGGCCGCACAGCTTGAAATCGAACATTTTTGGGCGGGCGCACTGCGCCGCGCGGTGATCGACGGCGACGTGGAAAACGGCTCAGTGATGGCGGGGCAGTCGGTGGGTATGGTAACGGCTGAGCAGAGTATTTCCGAGGTGATCGAGGAACTTGTGCAACAGGCAATCGGGGCTATTGCCGTCAGAGGGTAAGGCCAAGGGGCTCTGCCCCCTGGATCCCCACCAGGGGGAGCCCCCCTGGGCCGGCGATATTGGAAGGCAAGGAGGGGACATAGCCGACGGATCGATGGACCCGGCGGATGACGTGCCCGCGTGGCCTTCTTTCTAATGGCACCAACCTCGCCCGCCCGCCGGCTGCTCACGCGTCTTCGCACTCTCATGGCCAGTGGCACCACCCAGCTTTCGGACATCGTAACCCTCGTCGCCGGCGAACTCGTGGCCGAGGTGTGCTCTGTCTACGCCCTTCGTACTGGTGAGATACTGGAGCTGCGCGCCACCCACGGCCTCAACCCGGCCGGCATCGGTCGCACACGCTTGCGTGTAGGCGAAGGCATCGTCGGACTCGTTGCGGCGACGGGCAAGCCATTGAACTTGGCCGATGTACAGAACCATCCGGCCTTTGCCTACCGTCCCGAACTCGGCGAGGAGGCGTTTGCATCCATGCTCGCGGTCCCCATTCTGAAGGGTGGCCGTACCCTCGGCGTTTTCACCGTGCAGAATCGCGCGCCGCGCCATTACTCCGACGACGAGACGGAGGTGCTCGAAACAGTGGCCATGCTCCTGGCATCCAACCTTGCGGCGAGTGCCGTCGAGGCGCGCGAAGGTATCTCCGACAGCCTCCCGCGGCAGTTCGACGCATCTCTCCTAGCACCTGGCATCGTGTTTGGTCGTGTCCTCCTGCCCAGCTCCGGCTCCGCGCCGAAACGCCTGCTGGCTGAAGATAGCGACGCCGAGCTCGTCCGGCTCAACCATGCGCTGCGCGAGATGCGGGCTGGCCTGGAAACCCTGATCGAGGCGCAGCTACCCGCCGGCGACGCCCCGCGTGACATCCTCGATGCCACCAGGCTGGTTGCGGCCGATGATGGCTGGCTGCGCCGTGTCGCCGAAGCGATCCGCAGCGGGCTGAGCGCCGAGGCGGCTGTGCATCGCGTAGCGCAGGATTTCCGCACCCGCATGCGCCAGATCGTCGACCCCTATCTTCGCGAGCGGCTGGCGGACCTCGAAGATCTGGCAAATCGGCTGGTCGAGGCGCTGGACGGGTCACGCGACTCCCCTGTCGAGGCGGCGGGCTGCCTGCTGCTGGTGCGCCGGCTTGGGCCAGCCCAGCTTCTCGAGTGGCACGCCCGCGGCATCGCCGGGCTGGTGATCGAGGAGGGGAGCGCCAGCGGCCATGCGGCGATCGTAGCCCGCGCGCTTGGCCTACCCTGCGTGGGCGGTGCGCGCGGCGCGATCGACGCCTCCAATGATGGCGACGAGGCGGTGCTCGATGCCGACGAAGGCACGCTGATCCTGCGGCCGGACCCTAACGTGCGCGAAGCCTATGAGCGGGTGCTGGCCGCCCGCGCGGTCCGTAGTGCCGCCTGGCTGGCGCTGCGCGACAAACCCTCTGTCACCAGCGATGGCCAGCGTTTTACGCTGATGATGAATGCCGGCCTTGCGCTGGAGCTGGACCAGGTGGCGGCCACCGGCGCCGCCGGGATCGGCCTGTTCCGCACCGAGATCGCGATGATGGCGCGGGGCTCCATCCCCGACACTGCCGAGCAGGCCGCCATATACAGCCGTGTGCTGGATGTGGCAGGCGACTGCCCGGTCTATTTCCGCACGCTGGATCTCGGCAGCGACAAGCTGCTGCCGGACAGCCCGCCATCCGAGGAAGAGAACCCGGCCATGGGCTGGCGCAGCCTGCGTATCGGGCTGGACCGTCCGGCAGTGCTGCGGCGCCAGTTGCGCGCGCTGCTGCTCGCGGCCAATGGCCGCCCTCTGAGCGTGATGTTCCCGATGGTGGCGACACTGACCGAATTCCGTCAGGCACGCGGGCTGCTCTACGCCGAAGCCGCACGCATCCGTCCGGCACCGCAAAAACTGCAGATCGGCACCATGCTGGAGATCCCGGCCCTGCTCTGGCAGTTGCCGGAGCTGATGGCGGAGGCCGATTTCGTCTCGATCGGCTCGAACGATCTCATGCAATTCGTGTTCGCCGCCGACCGGGGCACGCCGTCACTGGCAGAGCGCTACGATTTTCTTTCGGTGCCGATGCTGCGACCGCTGATTGCGGTCATCAAGCACGCGCAGGAAGCAGGCGTGGCGCTGTCGCTCTGCGGCGAGGCAGCGTCGCGGCCGCTTGATGCCGCGGTTCTCCTCGCCCTCGGACTGGACCGGCTGTCGATGGCGTCCTCCAGCCTGCTGCGGGTGAAGGAGACACTGAGCTCGATTGATCTCGCGCAATTCCGTTCTTATCTCGATACGCTTCGTCGCACGGCCTCGACCTACACAAGCCTGCGTGAACCGATCGGAAGTTGGGCGCGCGATCATGGCCTGGATGTATGAGCGACCACGCGCGCCACTGGCATGTTCGGACGCGTGCTTGTAGAGGATTGGCCTTGAGCCGGACCACATCACATCATGTCTGAAGCCATTTTACGCGACGCACGGCCCAACGGTGCCGCACGCCTCGGCGCTGAATTACGCGCAGCACGCCAGAGCCTGGGGTGGGAACTCGCCGATCTCGCCGGCAGCTTGCGGATCAGGCAGGCCTATCTCGAGGCCATCGAGGCTGGCCGCATGTCGGACCTGCCGGGCACCACCTACGCGCTTGGCTTCGTGCGCGCCTACGCGACGGCGCTCGGCTTGAAGGGCGAGCAAGTGGCGAGCCAATTCCGTGCCGAGGCGGGTGAGGCGAACATGCGACCGGCGCTGAGTTTTCCCGCCCCGGTGCCACAACGTGGCGTGCCGGCCGGAGCGCTGATGCTGCTCGGTCTGGTCGTGTTAGCGGGCGCCTATTCCGGCTGGTACTACGTGTCGGAACACCAGCACACGCCGGCCGAGACGGTGCCTCCGATCCCCGATCATCTGTTGCCGCCGGCGCAGGAAAAACCGGCGCCATCGCCGCAAGTCGCTTCCATACTGCCGTCTGCTGCACCCCCCGCGCCTGGGCCTGCCCCGGCGGCGGTCCCACCGCAAACACCACCAGCGGCGAACGCCTCGCTGCCGGCGAGTGCACCTGCTGTCCAGTCACCGGCGGTAGCACCGCCTACGGTGACGCCGGCGCCGTTACCGCAGGCTGCCGCGCCGGCTGCCGTAACGCCGGGTGCGCCGCCCTTGCCGCCCGGCACTCGCATCGTATTGAAAGCGACGGCGGATGCGTGGGTGACGGTCAAGCAGAAGGTCGGACCACCTCTGATGAGCAAGCTCATGCATCAGGGCGATAGCTGGCCGGTCCCGCCCGATCGCACCGATCTCGTCATGACGACCGGAAATGCGGGAGGTACAGAGGTGGACGTGGACGGCGCTGCCGTTGCCTCTCTTGGTGCCAGTGGCCTCGTGCGCAAGAATGTGCCGCTTGACCCGGAGGCCCTGAAATCGGGACAGATTGCACCCGCGTCGAAGGTGAAGCCGAAACCTTCCGACGCGGGCTGACGCAACGCGGTTGGATGGGCGAAGCACGCCCACTATAAGGCTTGCTTAGTAGCCCCAGTGGCCGGGGACATAGACCCGATACGGGGTATAATACGGCCTCACCCAGTGATAGCCCGGGCGATAATACCCGCCGTAATAGGCTGGCCCATAATAGCCCGGGCCCACGACCAAGGCGGGGCCGCCAACATAGACGCCGCCGCGCCAGCCCCAGCCGCCATGCCAGCCCCAGCCTGCATGCCAGCCGCCGCGCCCGACCCAGGCTTCGGCCGGGTTGGGAGTCAGTAAAGGTGTCGCAAGCGTCAAAGCCAGGGCGCCTCCGACCAGGATTTTCTTCAATGCTTTCATCTTTGCCTCCTTCAGCTCAGGCGATGAACCGATAACGTTGAAGATGGGCACGAGATGTTTCGCCCGCATGCTCAAAATGTTTCGTAGTGCAACCTGCGCATAAACCGCCTATGCTGCACTGCAATATACGAGAGGGAGAACACCGCCTCATGGATCAGCATGCGATCAGACTAGGTGTCTTGCTTTGCACGCTTTGGGGCCTTGCCGCATGCGCAGTGCAGGACTCGCGTATCGCGCATGAAGCGCAAAATCGCTTGATAGGCCTGAAGGAAGTCGATCTCGAAGCCTGCCTCGGCGTGCCGGATCAACACCAGAGTTTCGGCAGCACGGACGTGCTGACCTACTATGCGACCTCCACCAGCAATACCAGCTTCACGCTGCCCGTCGTCGGCGGCGTCGGCTTCGGCAATGGTGCCTATTGCCATGCCACCTTCCGGGTGGATGACGGCAAGGTCACACGCATTTTGTATTCCGGTGAGAAGAATGCCACCGGCGCGCCGGATGCATATTGTGCACCGATAAGCCGCACCTGCTTGCAGTATCTGGCGCAGCACCACACCTCTTGATCACGAAAATGTTTTAGATGCTTCCCGAAATTCGGCAACGTTGCCTATTGAAAGTTTGAACGGCAAGCGGGTTGCGGCGTTCTCACCGCATCGCGGCGAAGGGCGCCGTGGCTGGAGAGACGACTATGCTGCGTTACGCACTTCTATTCGCGATCATTTCGATCATCGCCGGCTTCCTGGGTTTCAGCGGCATCTCGGCGGCTACCGCGGGCATTGCGAAGATCTGTTTCTTCATCGCCATCGTGGTGTTCCTGGTGTTCCTGCTACTTGCCGTCACCGGCGTAAACCTGCTGACCTGACCGCCTGAAAACACGATGGGGAAGCGGCCAACTTCCCCATCCTTTCCATTGCAGACTGGCAAGAACCAGCAGAAGCAAAGCCAAGGACGCCGGAACAAAACGCATATCACGCGTGCCGATCACCTGGTGTATGGAGAAATTTCGCATTGCACCCGCGCGCAGATCGCCCGGATGCCTAAGATGTAGATAGGCGAGATGAGATTGCGCTGCGAGCGACCGCAGATGCGGCTCATCCACGGCCGTAAGGTATTCGTGACCCTTGAACATGCCGCCCGTCTCGCTTGGCACCTCGCCGGGCTTCCAGACGCCGATCAGTTTGCCGGCTTTATCGAATTTCGGGATCTGCACTAAGGCGTTGCCGCCGATCCCAATGATCGCACCTCCCACACCGCCGCGCATGGCCGCGAAATTCGGAAGCGCAGACCAGGAGAGAGGTGGCGTTTCCTGACCGTCGGTCATGAACAGCAGATCGGCATCCTGGCCGTGCGCCAGCACCATCGCGGCCAGCAAGCCGGCAGCGATATGGCTTTCCGAATCCCATCCCATGCGCCAGTCGATGCCCGCGATCATCTGCGAGAGCGGTGCGAAATTCTCGCAGGCCTCGACAGGTGTCACGAGCAGGAAGGGGCGTTCCTCGACGAAAATGGCGATACCCAGTTTCGAGCCGCAGGGGAGTGCCGCGAGCAGATCCTGCAGCGCGCGTTTTTCCAGCTCGATGCGGCTGACGGCCACACCATCGAGGCTCACATCGCGTGTGTTCATGCTGCCGGTGATGTCCAGCACGGCCACCACGCTGTAGGTGGCGCGTCTGACCGCAATGCCCGGCAGCAGGAAAGTCGACAGAAGCAGCAGCAATGCCAGGCAGGACAGGCGTGAACCAGCGTCGACCTTCACGGCAGGCCATTCGGCGCACCGGGCGCGTCAGGCACCAGCGCGCGCTCGCGTGCCATGTCGTCGCCTTTGAGAAAGAAAGCCACTTCCGGATCGTGCGACAAGGCGCTGGCAATATCGAAATTATAGCGCGCATCCCAATTCGACGGATCCGCGCGCAGAACAGCGCGATATTCGGATTGCGCCAGGCCGATCAGGGGTGCGACCTTGCGCATGGGCGCACTGGAAAATATGTCGAGTGCGCGGTGCAGATGCGCATTGGCAAGGCCATACAGCAGCAGGCTGTGCGGCGCCGCGCTGTTTTCCAGCCGCATGGCATCAAGCTCTGCCTGTGCATCGTCCACGCGGTCATGTGCGAGCAGAAAAAGGCCGCGCGCCGCGCGCAGCGCAGGTGCGGCATCGCGCGGCAGCGCGTGGTCGGTGCCGCGTGCATAAAGCGCGATCATGCTGTTCTCGGCGCGAAGGTTAATGAAGCTGATCCCGTAGAAGATCGTCGCACATGCGGCCGCCACGCAGAGGAACGCCGGCAGCGTGGCACGCAAGCGGATCATCACTCCGCCACCGCGACGAACCCGCGTTCGGCCATGCGGGCGAGCAGCAGAGCCAGAAGGCCGAGGGCGGCGAGACCAAAACACAAGCCCTGTTCGTCGAGTCTCGGCGTGATCTCGTGATAGGTGACCGGCCGCGTTTCCAATTGGCCGATCGCATGCGTGGCGGCCTCGACAGCTCCCGGGCTGTTGGCCTCATATCCATGATACTGCACGTCCATGCTGCGAAAGAATGCATCGAGTGAGGCCGGCGTGGTCTGGTCGTTCGAGCCTTCCATGTCGGCCGCAAGCGCAGGGGCATCGTCGGACCGCAGGTAAAGATAATAGAGATGGACGCGCTCGGTCAGCGCCTCGATCCGTATGCGTGCCTGCACGTAATCGGGAATACGGCCGGCACCATCGGAGACGAAGAGGATCACCCGCGCCGATCGCGGATCATCCTTTGCGAACATGCCGAGCGCCATTTCCAGCCCGCTGCCGATATCGGTGTTGGCCAGCCCCTTCTGCGCCATCGCCGCCATCGCGCCGGCCATGGCATCGCGATGTTCGGTCAGCGGCATCACCAGGATGGGGTTGGTGGAAAATGCGACCAGACCAAAACTATCCTGCATGCGCCTTGCAAAGAACGCCTCGATCAATCGGGTGGCAGCCACCGTCTTCGTCATCTTGGCTTTCTCGCCGGTGCGCGCAAACCCCTCATCCATGCTGAGGCTGCGATCGAGCACGAGCACCACATGGGCGCCATGCCCGACACGCTCCACTTCGTTCGCACCACGATGCAGCCCCGCCAACCCCAACACGATGGCTGCCACCACGCCGGCCGCGATCAGCCGCAATCCACGATCGAGCCAGATCGAAGCACGATCTTCCGGCACCACCATGAGGGACGACACGGCGCGCCATCGTGCATCACGGCCAAACAGCGCCGGCAGGCACAGGACAAGCAGGCACAGCACCCACACATGATCGACCGAAAAAATCACCAGCGGCGCTCCGCACGCCTGAGTGCCTTCGCGAGCTTGACAATCCCGGCGAAATCTTCGTGTCGTGACTCAGGCGATGGCGCAAAGAAGCTTTTCTGCACCAGATCGAAGAGATGCGTGATCTCCGCGTGCAAGCCGGCGAAGTGGCTTCGGCGCGATAGAACATCATCGACATCGTCGCTGAAAACATGCCGGCCCTCGGTGGTGTCGAATGCGTGCAGCAATTCGCGCAAGGCTGTCTCCGTTTCGGACGATTTCAGTTTGGAGATGCGGCGCGCTGCGGCGGCGAAGGGCCGCATTTTCGTGCCGACGCCCGGCAGCCAGCCCTGCATGCCGGCGAACGCAATCGCCGCACTTGCCGCAATGCCTGCCGAGATCAGCAGTCTCATCAACACCGGCCGAGTCGAGAGCGGCGCCACCGGAAGGTTGCCGTGCAACGCGGCCGCGTCTTCGGCCGTGCGTTGTGCGACACGCAACGGCGAGACGTGGAACGGCCAGGCCGGCACGTGCGCCACGCCGGTGGTGAAGCGAATGTCGTAGCCCGGCAATTCTGACTGCATCACCTGCTCTGGTGCAGCAAAATTCTGGTATTCCATGCGCAAGACGGTTTTGCCGCGGCCGTTACTGGACAGATCGACATGCCGCAACTCGATGAATGCATTGAGCGGCCCCGGCACCGGTAAAGACCGCGTATCGAGTTCGTTTGCCTGCCCCGTCGTGATCGTCGCCTCAGTGACAATCACATCCCCCACAACGTACCCAAAATCCCGCTGGGGCCCCTTAAGTGCCACACTCTGCGCAGCCGCGGGCAACGAAGCGGTCATGCACGCCAGAAGCAAAAGTCTTTTGTTTCTTTTCTTCCGAAAAGAAAGCGCTTTCTTTTCGGAAGAAAAGAAACAAAAGACTTTTATGTCCTTCTCCAGCATCTCAGATCATCCGCAAATGCTCGCTGAGGCACGCGAGGTCGAGCGGCGCTTCGGCGTGAAAGGCGGGGCGGCAATGCTGGGCGAAAATGCTGTCGAGTGTAGCGCGCCGGGCAGCGCGTGCGGCGTGCCAGCGGCGGCGCAAGGCAGGCCGCATCAGCAGCAACCGCGTGCGGCCGGATTCAGCATCCTGCAGGCGCATGAGTCCAGTGCTGGGCATGTCGTGCTCGCGCGCTTCGTGCAGCACCACGGGGGCGACGTCGTGCCGGAACAAGGATTTGAGCGCCTGTTCGAGCAAGGCTGGCGGCAGCAGGAAATCCGAGACGAGGATGACGAGGCTTCTCTGCCTGGGCAACAACGGCGCCAGTTCGGCAATGCCGGCGGCATCCGTGCCATGCGGGCGGTATGCCTGTAGCCGGCCGAGCAACTCTGCGGCGGCGCCGCGGCCGCGGCGGCAGGGGAGATAAAAATCCGCGCGTGGTGCTGCATCGAAACCGATGAACCCAAAGGCGTCGCCTGCCTTGTGGGCGCTGCGCGAGGCCGCCTCTGCCAGCCGCGATACAGCGCTCGCATTCGAGGCCTGCATCGAGCGGGACAAATCGGCGGCAACAACCAGCGATATGCCGCTGCGCTGCTCGGTCTGCCGCACGACCAGATCCTCAAACGGATCGAGCATGGAGCGGCGCACATCGATGCGTCGCGAATCCGGCACGTCGCGAAAGGCGCGAAAGGCGCGGAAATTGCCGCCGGTACCGGCGCCGCGCGAGGCATGCCGTCCGGGCAGGGTCTGGGTGGAGGGCCAGCGCACCGCGTAGTCCAGATACTGCACCGTCACGGCGGCGCCACGCGTTTGAAAATCTGGTCGCAAAGTTCACGCAGCAATGCCTCGGCCCGGTTCTCGTAGATCGGATCGATAAAAATCCGGTGCGCCATCACCTCATAGAAAATCGCGCGCACATCCTCCGGCAGCACCATCTCGCGCCCGGCCAGCCAGGCGTGCACGCGGGCGGCGCGCGCCAGGAAGCTCAGGCCACGCGGGCTGGCGCCACCTTGCACCAGGCGCGCCATATCCACGCCTTCGATGTGCAGCCCGGCCCGCACCGGATCGCGCAACGCATCCCAGATCGCGACGACATAAAACTCCAGCGTCTCGCTGACGAAAATGGATGTCTGGATGGCACGGCCAACATCGCCCAAGGCGCGAAAATCCAGGATGCCTTCCGGCACGGTCGCCACCAGCGCATCGACGTCGTGGAAGCGGGTCGCAAAAATCAATCGCCGGCGCACGTCGGGATCGAGCGGTGTCTGCACGCGCAATTCCATGAAGAAGCGATCGCGCGCGGCGGCCGGCAGCTCGAAGGTCTCCTCGCGCTCCATGCGGTTGCGGTCGGCAAACACCAGCAGATGCGGCAAATCCACATCTCGGTTGAAGGCGGTCACGGAGCGTTCGGCCATCAGGCGCAGCAGCAACGCATGCACTTGCGGGCGGGCGCGGTTGATCTCGTTGAAGAAGAACACGGCCAGGTTCTCGCCATGCCGCAAAACCGGGCCGGGATCGAGCCGCGGACGGCCATCCGGCCCGATCGAGGCATGATACACGAGATCGCCCGGCATCAGGTCGATGGTGCCTTCCACGCGCTCATACGGGCCGCCCAGTGCACGCGCCACGCAACGCAGCAGGGTGGTCTTGCCCACGCCTACATCGCCTTCCAGCAGCACGTGGCCGCGCGCGAGCAGGGCGATGGCGAGCATGCGGATCACCCGCCCTTGGCCAATCACAACCCGCGCCAGTTCTGTCTCGAAGCGTTCGACGCGCTCTCGCCACGCCGCCAGATCGTCCATCAGGTTATCCCTGCCCTTTAAGGGTGAGTTAGCAACCCGGACGAATTGCGCAAGAAACGCGTTCCGCGCAGACCCTTGGCAGCGTGCCCCTGCTGCGCTACACCGCCCGCCGTGCTGGCACCCCTGGAGGCCGGCTTTTTTGTGTTGGAGCAGCTACCATGGCCAATTTCGTCACGATCGAGGCCGAGGCGCGTGCGCAAGCCGGTAAGGGGGCGGCGCGTGCGACCCGGCGTGCAGGCAAAGTGCCTGCGGTTATCTACGGTGCCAAGCAGGAACCGACCCTTATTTCTCTGGAACCGCGTGCGATCCTCACCGAGATCAAGCGCGGCGGCTGGCGCTCCCGCCTGTTCGAGCTGAAGCTCGACGGCCAGAGCACACGCGCTCTGATGCGCGACATACAGTTCCACCCGGTGACGGACATTGCCGAACATGTCGATTTCCAGCGCCTCGCGGCTGGCGAAGAAATCCGCGTCTCGGTGGCCGTCCACTACCTGAACGAGGCAACCAGCCCGGGCCTGAAGAAGGGCGGCGTGCTGAACGTGGTGCGCCACACCGTGGAAGTCTGGGCCGACCCCGACAAGGTGCCGGCCTTCTTCGAGGCCGATCTCGGCGCGCTGGACATCAACGACAACATTCGCTGGCACGATCTGAAGGGTGCCGACGATATCCGGCCGACGATCGCCGAGCGTGATTTCGTGATCGCCACCGTCGCGCCGCCGACCCGTTCTGCCGAGGAAGAAGCACCGGCCACCGCCGCCGCTGCTGCACCCGCCGCAGCCCCTGCCAAGGGCAAGGCCGCGCCGGCCAAGGCCGCAGCACCGACCAAGGCAGCACCGAAGGCACCGGCCGCCAAGAAGAAGTAGGCCACCAAGTCGCTGGTATCGTGACGTGAAGCTCTGGGTCGGGCTCGGCAATCCCGAGCCGGGCATGGCCAGGCAGCGCCACAATATCGGTTTTTTGGGGATCGACCGCATTGCACACCGCCACGGGTTCGGCCCGTGGCGGCAGCGCTTCAAAGGCTTATTCTGCGAAGGCAGTATCGCCGGCGAGAAGATCGGCGCGCTGAAGCCGCTCACCTACATGAATGCGTCCGGCGACAGCGTTCAGGCCGCCGCCGCCTTCTACAAGCTTTCACCTGGCGACATCACCGCGTTCCATGACGAGCTCGATCTTATTCCTGGCAAGATCCGGGTAAAACAGGGTGGTGGTGCCGCCGGCCATAACGGCCTGCGCAGCATGGACCGCATGCTCGGCTCGCCCGATTACTGGCGGGTGCGCCTCGGCATCGGCCACCCGGGCGACAAGGCACGCGTGCTGGGCTGGGTGCTGGGCGATTTCGCCAAGGACGACGCCAACTGGCTGAGCCCGACCCTGGATGCGGTGGCCGACGCGGCCCCGCTGCTGGTGGCGGGCAAGCCTGAAGATTTCATGACGCGCGTGGCGCTGCTGACCGAAGGTACAAGATAATGGGTTTCAATTGCGGCATCGTCGGCCTGCCGAATGTCGGCAAGTCCACCCTGTTTAACGCACTAACGGCAACCGCCGCAGCGCAGGCGGCGAACTACCCGTTCTGCACCATCGAGCCGAATGTCGGCCGTGTCGCGGTGCCCGATCCACGGCTGAACATGCTGGCCGAGATCGGCAAATCGATAAAGATCGTGCCGACCAGCCTCGAATTTGTCGACATCGCCGGCCTGGTAAAGGGTGCGAGCCGCGGCGAGGGCCTGGGCAACAAATTTCTCGGCAACATCCGCGAGGTCGACGCCATCATCCACGTGCTACGCTGTTTCGAAGATCCCGATGTGACGCATGTCGAAGGCAGCATCGATCCCATTCGCGATGCGGAAACGATCGAGACCGAGCTCATGCTGGCCGATCTGGACTCCTTGGAAAAGCGGATCATCCCACTGCAGAAAAAGGCCCGCGGCAATGATCGCGAGGCTGCCGCACAGGTCGCCCTCATGGAGCCCATCATTGCCGCCCTGCAGGCCGGCAAGCCCGCGCGCACGGCCATCCCCAAAGGCGAGGAACTCGCGGCCAGCCGCCTGCAACTGATGACCAGCAAGCCGGTGCTGTATGTGTGCAACGTGGAAGAAGCTGCGGCCGCCACCGGCAACGCGCAATCCGAGCGGGTGATGGCGCTCGCCAAATCCGAAGGCGCTGCCTGCGTCATCGTCTCTGCCGCCATCGAGGCGGAGGTGAGCACGCTGCCCGAAGCAGACCGCGTGGAGTTTCTCGAAGGCCTGGGACTGCACGATAGCGGCTTGGACCGCGTGATCAGCGCCGGTTATGGCCTCCTCGGTTTGGTGACCTATTTCACCTGCGGTCCAAAAGAGTCCCGTGCCTGGACGATCATCCGTGGCACCAAGGCACCGCAAGCGGCCGCGGTGATCCACAACGATTTCGAGCGTGGTTTCATCGCCTGCGAGACCATCGCCTACGAAGATTACGTGGCGCTACGTGGCGAAGCCGGTGCCAAGGAAGCCGGCAAGATGCGCGTTGAAGGCCGTGATTACGTCGTGAAGGATGGCGACGTGCTGCTGTTCCGATTTAACGTGTAAAAGGAAGCAAGCCTTCTTTTCTGAAGAAAAGAAGCAAAAGACTTTTACGTCGCTGTCGCGGTTCTCTCCGGCATCGCATGCCAAAGACATAAAAGTCTCTTGGTTTTTTTCTCCAGAAAAGAACTGCTTCCTTCCTTATTTCGTCACAACCAGCCGCATATCAGGATGCAACGATGCGATTTTCGGCGCCTTGACCACCTGGCCGGTCCCTGCGTTCAGCGCGTAGGCAAAGGTCTTGTTGTACTCGCCATTGAAATACAGCACGCCGTCGCTGATCACCGGCGTTGCGATCACATAAGGCGCAGAGACGATCGAATTGTAGACATATCCATAAAGCGTATCGACCATCAGCAGCGTGCCGCTATCGTTGCCAATGTAGACGATGCCATTGGCAATGCTCGGCGTCCCATCCACCTCGCCGCCGGTGTTGAGCACCCAGTTCTCGCTGCCGGTGCGCGCATTGAACTCGTAGACATTGTCGTCTTCCGAGCCCACGATCACCCTGTTCCCGACCACAGCAGCGGCACCATAGATCGGGCCGTTTGTTGTCGCCGACCAGATCTGGTTGCCGCCGGTCGCTCCCCCCTGGATCGCGTAGAACTTGTCGTCATACGAACCGATGAACACCACGCCGTTGGCAATCACGGGCGAGGCGTAGATCACGCCGCCCGTCGCAAAACTCCAGAGCAGGGCGCCCGTCGTGGCGTTCAGCGCGTAGAGCTTTTCGTCCAGCGACCCGAAATAGAGCACGCCATCGACCATGACGGGCGAGGAGGCGACCGAGCCGCCTGTCGTGTAGGTCCAGATCAGCGCACCGGTCGTGGCATTGACGGCATACATCTTGTCGTCATTGCAGCCGATATAGACAATGTTGTTGACTACCAACGGCGACGACCTGGTGGCGCCGCCTAGCGCGTAGGTCCATTTCTTGGCGCCCGTCGAAGCCAAGACGGCGTAGAGGTTGGCCGTGGTCGCCGAGCCGGCATAGACGACGCCGGTTGCGAACGCCGGCGAACTGTAGAACGTTTCGGTCTGATCGGCGGTCCAGATCGCTGCACCCGTCAAGGCTGAAAGTGACCTGATACCGACGCCGGCCGTGTAGACACGGCCGCCAACCACCGCAGGCGCTGCGAGCACAGGCGAGGTGCTGGCCGACCAGAGCAGGCCCAGCGAACTTACATTGTTCGTATTCAGCGTGTTCTCGTAAGGGTTCATGCTGTAATGGGCGCGCCCGAAGCCAAGCTCCGGCCAAGGCGTGCTGACGGTGTAGGCGATCTGCGCCGCGTCGCCGCTATGGCGGCCGATGGCGGTGACGTAATGCTTGCCCGGCGCGCTGCTGGCCGGCACGCTGAGCGTGGTGGTGAACGCGCCGGCCGCAGTCGAAACAAGGAGCATCGTGTCGGTCGTATCGAGATAAAGATCGATCGCTTCCGAAGCGCCGAAGCCACTGCCGGTGATGGTGACGGTCTGGGTCGGATACGGGACAGCTGGAGCGACGGTGACGATGCTCGCCGCTTCAGCCTGAGCGGCGAAAGCGAACGCAAGAGCAGCGGCAACTGCCGCATTTAGACTCGACGACATAATGATCTCCCCATTTCGATACGCAAAAATGCCCTTGGGCATCTGACACATGCCGACACCTTTGAGCAATCTTTTGTTACAAGTGATATGGTCAAGGCCTCGCCTCAGACAACAAAGGCCTACCGGTTGCGTCTGCATGTGTCGTTGGAAACGCCGCTTAAACGTTATGAAAATTCATTAAATGCAATGACGTCAAACAGGTATGACCAGGCTATTGTCCCACCGCAGCGGCAGGGTTGTGCACTGCAGCAAAATCTTCTTGATCTGGCAGGCTTCCGCCCAACCTATGGTGATCACGATCTGCGAGCACAGCTACCCTATGCGTCTGCCCCTTTTCGCTCTCGCGCTTGCCGCCTTCGCCATCGGCACCAGTGAATTCGTCATCATGGGATTGCTGCCGGACCTTTCGCGCGATCTCTCCGTTTCCATTCCCAGCGCTGGCCTGCTGGTGAGCGGCTATGCGATGGGCGTCGTGATCGGCGCGCCGATCCTGGCTGTAGCCACCGCCAGGCTGCCGCGTAAGACAGCGCTGTTGGCACTGATCGGCACCTATGGGCTCGGTAACCTGCTCTGCGCGATCTCGCCCAGCTATGGCCTGTTGATGAGCGCGCGGGTGCTCACAGCCCTCTGCCATGGCGCGTTCTTCGGCATCGGCTCGATCGTCGCCGCCGAACTCGTATCTCCGAACAAACGCGGCCAGGCCATTGCAGTGATGTTCTCGGGCCTCACTCTGGCCAACGTGCTCGGCGTGCCGGCCGGCACGGCGCTGGGCCAGGCGGCCGGTTGGCGTGCCACTTTCTGGGTGGTGGTCGGCATCGCGGCCGCGGCGACCGCCGCCATTGCCTGGGCACTCCCGAGGCTGCCGCGACCCGCAAATACCGATCTGGTCCGCGAATTCGCGGTCCTCGCCAAGCCGCAGGTGATCCTCGCCATGCTGATCAGCGTGCTGTGCTCGGCGAGCCTGTTCAGCGTGTTCACCTACATCGCGCCCATGCTGGAAACCGTCACCCACCTCTCGCCGCATTCGGTCAGCTGGCTGCTGCTGCTGTTCGGCGTCGGCATCACCGCCGGCAATTTTCTGGGCGGTCGCCTTGCAGATTGGCGTCTGATGCCGAGCGTCGCCGGCACGCTTGTCGCTCTGATCGCCACTCTCGCAGTGCTGACCTTCACGTTGCAGGCTGCATTTCCGGTCGCAGTCACCATGCTGGTCTGGGGCGTACTTACTTTCACAGTGGCCACCCCGCTGCAGATGAGAGTCGTCGACTCCGCGCCGGAAGCGCCCAACCTGGTGGCAACCCTCAACCAGGGCGCCTTCAACCTTGGCAACGCCTCCGGTGCCTGGCTCGGTGGCCTCGCCATCGGCTCCGGCGTAACCTACAGCACGTTGCCATGGCTCGGCGCCGCACTGGGTGCCGCGGCGTTGTGCCTCACCGCGTTGTCGATGACACTGGGGCGAGAGGCAGCAATCGCCGTAAGAGGCTAGAACAGTTCCGACGAGGCGAGGTGGCGCGAGCACAATGATCCCATTCCATTCGGATCATCCGCATGGATGAGGCACGTGCCTTAGCCGGCGAGCTGGTAGCGCAGGCGACCGCCACAGGCGACGGCACACGGCAGCGCATCGGCACCGAGCATTGGCCGCTGCCGGATTTCGCCCTGCTGCAGCATGAAAAGATCGATGACAACCACATCTTCTGGGCAGGCCAAAAGCCCGAGCTCAAGATAGTCGGCACCGGGAACGTCATCGTTCTCGGCAAATGCGACAACGCAGACCTCAAGGGCAACGTACTCGGCAGCCACAATGTCGTTCTGGCTTTGGGAGAGACAAGCCGGCTTCGGCTGCGCATCGACATCCATGGGAACGGCGCCCTTATCTATGTCGGGCCCGGCACCAGGATCATTTCGGCCCACATCGTGCTGGGCAGATCGGACGCGCCGACAAGTGTGTTGATTGGCGCGCAATCCTTGTTGTCCAGGCAGGTGACGCTGCGCGCGACGGACAGTCACAGCATCATCGACATCGCGTCCGGCACGGTGATCAACGAGCCTGAAAGCATCGTCATCGAGCCGCATGTCTGGATCGGCGAGAATGCCACCTTGCTCAAGGGCTGTTCGGTCGGTGCAGGATCCATCATCGCAGCGGCTGCTTTGGTGACCGGCGATCTACCCGCCTGCTCCACCTGCGGCGGCATTCCCGCCAAGGTGCTCCGCACAGGACAACATGGAGCTCATCGCCGCAGCCCACCCCGCGTCAGATACAAGCTGCGTTGGATTTCGTGCGCAGTGTAATGCCGCCGGAGAGTCCGGCGGCGCCTGCGCTGGAAGATCGGCATCAAGTCCCGCCGAATCGGATCACCGGCCGTCTAAGGCGGCTGTTTACAAAAAGAGGCCCAACCTGACGGTCAGCGCGTCGGCTTAGGCGGAGTCACGCTGTAGTCATAGAACCCGCGGCCGGTCTTGCGGCCCAGCCAGCCGGCCTCGACATATTTTACCAGCAGCGGGCAGGGCCGGTATTTGGTATCGGATAATCCATCCAGCAGAACCTGCATGATCGAGAGGCAGGTATCCAGGCCGATGAAATCTGCCAGCTCCAGCGGGCCCATCGGGTGATTGCAGCCGAGTTTCATGCAGCAATCGATCGAGGCGATGGTGCCGACGCCTTCGTAGAGCGTGTATACCGCCTCGTTGATCATCGGCATCAGGATGCGATTGGCCATGAAGCCGGGGAAATCCTCCGCCAATGCTGTGGTTTTCCCCATCCGCCGCGCCAGCGCCGCCACTGTCTCGTAGGTCGCGTCATCGGTGACGATGCCGCGGACGATCTCGACGAGCTTCATCACCGGCACCGGATTGAAGAAATGCATGCCGATGAATTTAGCCGGCCGGTCGGTGGTTGCCCCCAGACGCGTAACGGAGATCGAGGAGGTGTTGGTCGCCAGGATGCAATGCGACGGCACATGGGCAACCAGGTTTTTCAGGATCGCCTTCTTGACGTCTTCTTTCTCGGTCGCCGCTTCCACCACCAGGTCACAGCCGGCCATGCCGGAATAATCGTTAGCCGGCCGGACGAGCGCGAGGGCTGCGTCGCGTGCCTCGGCGGTGATGAGGCCCTTGCCGACCTGACGCTCCATGTTCTTGCCGATCGTGGCGATGGCCTTGCCCACCGCCTCGGTCTTCGCATCGAGCAGCCTGACCTCGAGCCCGGCAAGTGCCGCGACATGGGCGATGCCGTTGCCCATCTGGCCGGCACCGACCACACCCAGAACCTGCACCACGGCCGGCTCGGCCATTATGCGCGTTCCAGCTCCGCCTTAAGTTCAGGCAGGGCGGTGAACAGATCCTGCACCAGCCCGTAATCGGCGACCTGAAAAATCGGCGCTTCCTCATCCTTGTTGATGGCAACAATGACCTTGCTGTCCTTCATGCCGGCAAGATGCTGGATGGCGCCGGAAATGCCGATGGCCACATAAAGGTCGGGAGCGACGATCTTGCCGGTCTGGCCGACCTGGTAGTCGTTCGGCACAAAACCCGCATCCACCGCTGCGCGCGAGGCGCCCACGGCCGCACCGAGCTTCTCGGCAATCGGGTCGATGAGATGGAAATTCTCCCCGTTCTGCATGCCGCGGCCGCCGGAAATCACCACACGGGCCGCGGTCAGCTCCGGCCGCTCGCTCTTCGACAGCTCGGCCGAGACGAAACGTGAAATGCCGGTATCGCCGGCCTCTGCCACATCCTCGATAGAGGCTGAACCGCCGGTGTTCGCCACCGGATCGAAGCTCGCGGCACGCACCGTGATCACCTTTTTCGAGTCCGATGATTTCACCGTGGCCAGCGCGTTGCCGGCATAGATTGGGCGCACGAACGTATCGGCGTCGATCACGTCGGAAATGTCGCTCACCGGCTGCACATCCAGCAATGCTGCCACACGCGGCATCACGTTCTTGCCGACCGCGGTAGCGGCCGCGAGCAGGTGCGAATAATCGGGTGCGAGTTTGACCAGCAGGGCGGCAAGCGGTTCAGCCAGGGCGTGCGCATACGCTTCGGCATCGACCTTCAGCACCTTCGTCACACCGGGCAGCTGTGCCGCCGCTTCGGCGGAAGCTTCAACATCGGCGTGCCCTGCGACCAGCGCATGCACTTCGCCGAGTTTGCCGGCGGCGGCGACGGCGCTGCGCGAGGGCTGCTTCAGCAGGCCATTCTCATGGTCGATGAGGACAAGGACAGCCATGGCTCAGATCACCTTCGCTTCGTTGCGCAATTTCTCGACCAGCTCCGCGACAGAGCCCACCTTCTTGCCGGCTTGGCGCTTCGGCGGCTCGACGACCTTCAGCGTGGTCAGGCGCGGTGCGGGATCCACGCCCAAATCGGCCGGCTTGATGGTCTCGATCGGCTTTTTCCGCGCCTTCATGATGTTCGGCAGGCTCGCATAGCGCGGCTCGTTCAGGCGCAGATCGGCGGTCACGATCGCCGGCAGCGTCAGGGCCACGGTTTCGAGCCCGCCATCGACTTCGCGGGTGACCGAGATGTTCTCGCCGTCGACGGTGATCTTGCTGGCAAAGGTGCCCTGCGCCCAACCGAGAAGGGCGGCGAGCATCTGACCGGTGGCATTCATGTCGTCATCGATGGCCTGCTTGCCGAGGATAATCAGCTGCGGCGATTCCTTCTCGGCAATCGCCTTCAGCATCTTGGCGACCGCCAGCGGCTCCGGGCTCACATCGGTCTCGACCAGGATGCCGCGATCCGCACCCATGGCGAGCGCCGTGCGGATAGTTTCCTGGCATTGCGGGACGCCGATGGAAATGGCGACGATCTCGGTCGCGACGCCCTTTTCCTTCAGGCGAACGGCTTCCTCGATCGCGATCTCGTCGAAGGGATTCATCGCCATTTTGACGCCGGCGAGTTCGACGCCGGATTGGTCCGACTTCACACGGATTTTGACATTGTAATCGACGACCCGTTTGACGGGGACCAAAACTTTCATCTTGCCTGCCGCTAAATAATGAGTGTGGCGCTTCGTGCGGTAGATAAGGGGCGGGAGTTTGGGGTGTCAAACGAAGGAAGGCCAGGGGCTCTTCCCCTGGACCCCGCTAAGGACAAGTCCTTAGAACCTTTGTCTGAAGGCAGCTTCATGAGAGGGGCCAACGAGGCCTTCATCAGAGTGCGGTTAGCTCCTCTCATGAAGCTGCCTTTAAATAAGGATTTTAAAGGCTCCGCCTTTAACGGAGCCCAGGGGGCAGAGCCCCCGGCCTTCCTTTGTTGACCCTAAGCCACCATCGCCCCAGTCGCCGAGCGCAGCCGCCGCATCATCGCGTACACGCCATTAGCCGGCACCGGCTCGGAATATAGAAATCCTTGCCCAAAGCGGCAGCCGAGGTTTTCCAGGTGACGCGCGATCTCACTGGTCTCGATCCCTTCCGCCACCATGTCGATCCCGAGACTGGCACCCAGCGCGAGCATGGCGCGCACACAGGCTTCGGCGCGGCTGTCGCTGGCGCTGTCCATGACGAAGCTCTTGTCGATCTTGATGCGGTCGAAAGGGAGTTCGCGCAGATGGAAGATGTTGGAATACCCCATGCCGAAATCGTCCAGCACGACGCGTGTGCCGCGTGCCTGCAGCAGCCCCATCATCTCGCGTGCGATATCGAGGTCTTCGATGATCGCGTTCTCCGTCACTTCGATTTCGAGTCGCTTGGGATCGATCTCGCCTTCCGACCAGGCGGGTGGATTGCGCAGCATGGTGATCAACTCGCGGAGCTGGCCCGGTGAAACGTTGATCGCGAAATAGATCCAGTCCGGCCAATCCCGCGCATCGCGCACCACCCGACGCATGAGAGACTGGCTGATCTGGCCGGCGAGCTGCAGCTCCTCCGCCATCGGGATGAACAGGTCGGGCGACAGCAAACCACGTGTCGGGTGGTCCCAGCGAGCGAGCACCTCCAGCCCGATCATCTGCCCGCTGCGCAGATCGACAATGGGCTGATAGAACGGAATGATCTGGCCGGCACTGATGGCGCTGCGCAGATCCTCCTTCATCTCGGCCCGCAGCTTTTCGGCGGCGTTGCGCGCAGGATTGAAGAAACGGAAAGCGCCGCCGCCGGCCTCCTTCACTTCATGCATGGCCCCATGGGCCGCGCGCAGCACACTGTCGGCATCCACACCATGATCCGGCATCAAGGACACGCCAATGCTCGCACTGCACTGTACGTCGCCGGTACCTGTGGTGAGCGGCGTCAGCATGGCGCGCAGGATGTTGAGGGCTGCGCCTTCCACATCGTCTCGGCCACGAGCGGCATCGAGGAGGAGGCCGAATTCGTCGCCTCCAAGCCGGGCGATCTGGTCGGCTTCCGGCATCAGCTGCCGCAGCCGGCCGGCGACTGCCACCAGAACCTCGTCACCCAAACGATGGCCATGTCGCGAGTTGATGTCTTTGAAATTGTCGAGATCGATCAATATCAGCGCCGACCGCGTGCCGGCCTGCAGGCGGCGCGAGAGCGATTCGGAAAAGCCGGTGCGGTTGGGAAGCCCGGTCAGCGGATCGCGACGGGCACTGCGAAACACCTCGAGATCGGCGCGTTGGCGCGGCGCGGTGCTTTGCCGGCGATCGCGCAAGAGGAAGGCGACGACAGGAACAAGAGCCACGCCGAGGAGCGCCAGCACGCAGAGTGCAGCCGCGAGCGGCAAGCCCGAATGCGCGGCCTGAAACCGGGCCAAAAAACCTAAAATACCGTTCTGCACTGGCATCTGCAATCGATCGCCCATCATTGAAATAGAGCCGCCGCGCATACTGGCGCGCATTGGCAAACAAAGCCTGAATCCAGTTGGTCCGGCCAAATCCGGCCACTGCGTGTAATGTCTCTCCACGGACATGGCCCCGTAAGAGCTTATGTTACAATCTAGTCGCGTGGTGGCTTCTGTAGAAAGCTCAATCTTTTACCTATTGCAACCTTTGCGCGTGCTATGGCCGAAATGATGCACTTCAGCAGTTCACAAATGGTTGAAGCGGGTCGAGATCTGGTGCTTGCAAGCTCCGGAGTCGATGGCCAGCTAGCCCAGAGGTGCCAGGGTGAGGGCAAGGTCGTGCGTGACAAGACGATAGGTTTGGTCTGGGGCGTCGGCCTCGTCGTAGCGGTGCTGGTGTATGCAATCGGGCCCGACCAGTTTCTACAAACCCTTTTCATCGATGCCGACCGAGCGGCGGAAGCGGTGCAGGACGCGCTGCAAAGCCTGGGCGCGCGCGTCTACGACCTGGTACGGGCGGCGTCGATCGCCTGCTTCGCGGTGTTCTTCGGCCTTTCGGTGGTCGCAGCCGGGCGCGGTCTGCCGGCGCGTTGGCTTCTCGTCGTTGTGACCTTGCTGTTCATCGTGCTGGTCTGGAACGAAGGGCCGGAGGCGGTTGGCCATTGGCTGCTCGCCTTCGTACTCGCGGCCGCGGGTGCCGCCAGCATGACACGACGGCTCGCCGCGCCGCGGATGATCCTACCGCCTGGCAGCAAAGAACGCTTTTAGCGGCGCCGCACACTCCGCCTCGCGCAGGCCGCCCACCCATTCGGGCACATGCAGGCAGCCCGGCGACTGGAAGATACGCGGTCCATGCTCGATGCCGCCGCCTTTCGGGTCATACGCACCAAACAGGATTTTCCGCACACGGAACAGGCTCGCTGCGGCGGCGCACATCGGGCAGGGTTCGAGAGTGACCCAGAGATCGCATGCCGACAGCCGGGTCTGGCCGAGTGCCACCGCCGCAGCACGCATCGCCAGCAGTTCGGCATGGGCGGCCGCATCGTGCCCGGCCTCTACCCTGTTGCCGGCGCAGGCCAGCACCGCGCCATCCGGCCCGGTGACCACCGCGCCCACCGGAACCTCGCCACGCAGCGCCGCCGCATGGGCCTCGGCAAGCGCCAGTTCCATTGGGGAGACGCTTTTCACGTTGTCCACACACGGCTCGGACACGTAGCACTTCCTTCATGGCAAAACCCAAGAGACCGGTCGTGGGCATCACCCTCGACAGCGAAAATCCGGGCGGCTACTCGGTGTATCCCTGGTACGCGCTGCGCACCAACTATGCCGGCGCCATCGCTGAGGCTGGCGGGCTGCCGATGGCGCTGCCACATCATGCCGGCTTGGCCGAGAATTATCTTAACATGATCGATGCGCTGGTAGTGACCGGCGGCGCCTTCGACATAGATCCGTCGCTGTACGGCGACGCGGATACGCATGAGACGGTGATCCTCAAGTCCGGCCGCACCCACGCCGAACGCACGCTGCTCGCCGGTGCGCTCGCACGCGACATGCCGATCCTGGGCATCTGCGGCGGCGCACAGCTTCTGGCAGTCGCGCTTGGCGGCACACTGATACAGCATATTCCGGACGCGCTGCCGCATGCGCTCGAGCACGAGCAGAAGAACCCGCGCCACGAGCCGGGGCACGGAATCCGGGTCACCGAAGGCACGCTGCTCCACCGTATCGTCGGCACCGGCTCGATGCAGGTGAACACCTCCCACCATCAAGCCGTCCGGGCCATCGGCCCCGCAACGCACATCAACGCGCTGGCGCCGGACGGTGTGATCGAGGGTATCGAATCACTGAGCCATCGATTCTGCCTCGGCGTGCAATGGCACCCGGAATTCCTCATCGACCCCGGCGATGCCAAGATCTTCCGAGCCCTCATCGAGGCCGCACAATGACCGAGCAAGACGAGACCGAGCAAGACGAGACCGAGCAGGACGCAACCGAACAAGAGGAAGCCGGGCAGGAGGCCGAGCCCGAAAAGACCGGCCGTGAAGGCGACCGCATCGCCAAATTCCTGGCGCGCGCCGGGATCGCCAGCAGGCGCGACGCCGAGAAGCTCATCGCCGAAGGCCGCGTGGTGGTCAACAACGTCAAAGTCATCCATCCCGCCACCTTCGTGACCGCCAGCGACATCATCCAGGTGAACGGCAAAGTGGTCGATACACCCGACCGCCCGCGCCTCTGGCGCTTCCACAAGCGCGACGGCCTCATGACCACCCATAAGGACCCGGAAGGGCGCCCCACGGTGTTCGAGAAATTGCCGCGGGAAATGCCACGCGTCGTCAGCGTCGGAAGGCTCGACCTCAACAGCGAAGGCCTGCTGCTGCTCACCAATGACGGCGCCCTGGCTCGCCAACTGGAACTGCCCTCGAATGGCTGGATACGCCGCTACCGCGTGCGCGTGCACGGCGACATCGAACCCGCCGCCCTCTCCGCCCTGGCCAACGGCGTCACCATCGAAGGCACACGCTACGCCGGCATCGAAGCCGGGCTGGATAGCCGCAAAGGCAGCAATGCCTGGCTGACGGTAAGCCTCAAGGAAGGCCGTAATCGCGAAATCAGGAAAGTGATGGCCCACCTTAATCTTTCCGTAACTCGATTGATCCGTATTGCTTACGGACCATTCCAGTTAGGAAACCTCGAACGTGGCGAACTTGCCGAAGTCCCGCCGAAGGTACTGCGCGAGCAGCTTGGGAGTGTGCCGTGAGGCCAGGAAGGCCAGGGGCTCTGCCCCTGGACCCAGCTGGGGGGCTACTACCCCCCAGGCCCCCGCGATCTGGCATGACTCGCGAGGCCCCTCGACCCGACGGTCATGCCCCCTCCTGCTTGCCTTCGATAATCGCCGGTCCAGGGGGGCTCCCCCTGGCGGGCGCGACACCGGAACGCCACCGGTTCACATGCCGGTGGCGCGGGGGCAGAGCCCCTGGCCTTCCTTGCGCATCATAGCCGGCAGCCTTCGAGGCCGCACGCTCAGCGCCCCCGCGGGCCACGCCACGCGTCCGACGGCGCAAAGACTGCGGCAAGCTTTGTTCGACATGTTGCTCCATGCGCCCTGGGGCGGGCGGAACCTGATGGAGGGCGCAGCGGTGCTCGATGCGTTTGCCGGCACCGGGGCGTTTGGGCTGGAGGCTTTGTCGCGCGGGGCGGCCAGCGTCGTTTTCATGGAGAGCGACCGGGCCGCACTTGCGGCATTGCGGGCGAATGTTGTGGCGTGCGGGTCGGAGGCGCAGTCGCGGGTGGTGGCGGGCGATGTGTTGC
The DNA here is from genome assembly GCA_965198855.1 of Acetobacteraceae bacterium. Lineage (GTDB taxonomy): Bacteria > Pseudomonadota > Alphaproteobacteria > Acetobacterales > Acetobacteraceae > BOG-908. The sequence continues at coordinate 323,289 of CBDAPZ010000001.1, forward strand.
GGCCGCCGGCGGGGCCGGCGCAGACGATCGTTTTTCTCGATCCGCCTTACGCGGATGGGATGGTGCCGCGTGCTCTGGCGGCGTTGCGTAAGGCAGGGTGGATTGCGCCGGCAACGTTGGTGGTGGCGGAGACGGCGCGGAGCGAGGCGTTCGTTCCGCCGGGCGAGGTTTTGGGGGAGCGCGCACACGGCGCGGCGCACGTCACCATCTGGCGTGAGGGCGCGGGATCATGAACGGCGAGACCATTCTGCATCAACGTTCCATCGCCACACTGATCGGTACTAGGGCCGCGGTCACCCATGTGCATTCGCTGGGCCCGGCGCGGATCGAGGTGCCGGCTTTGCCGACGGGCCGGCATTTTTTCGAGAACTGGCCGGTGCGTGAATTGCCGCAACAGGGCATGTGGCAGGAGCCTTTCTACGACAGTTTCGCGCCACCGGTTTTCGTTTTGAACGATGTGCTGCTGCATTCCTCTGCCGGCATCCTGGCGGTGGGCGACATCGTGATCGAAGAGAGCCTGTCCTATGCCAATGCTGCGGAGCATCGCTTCCGGCCGCTCGTCAGAGGCATAGCGGTGGCGACGGGCAAGATCACCGATCTGCCCGGCACGCATGTGTCGGTGCTTGCCGCCGGCGAACGCGAATACCGCCATGCCTTGCTGCATGGCTTGGCGCGGCTGACCGCTGTGCCGGAAAACTATATGCGCGCCTCTGAAAGCCTGCTGGTGCCGGCGGGTGGCGTCGCACAGGCAGAAGCGCTGGATCTGTTCGACCTGCTGCCGACGCTTTCCGTGCGGCCCGTCACGGCCGACGAGACCTTGCGGGTGGAGACGCTGGTATATCCGCTCTCCGTGTGCGGCGAGTCTGTCTATCATCCATGCTTGCTCGATTTTTTTGCGCGTATTTCGGCCAATGTGCCGAACAAGCCCGGGCGCCTGCCGCGGCGAATCTATATCGACCAGCGCGGCACCGGCATTCGTCCGCTCATCAACGAGGCGGCGCTGATCACCGGGCTTTCCGAGCTAGGATTCGAGCCGGTGCGGCTGGAGGGGTTGTCACTTGCCGACCAGGTCAGGTTGTTCCGCCAGGCTGAGGCGGTGGTCTCCCCGCACGCCTCGGACCTGACCAATCTGGGGTTCTGCCGCCCTGGTTGCCTGGTCGTGGAATGCCTGATGGATGCCTACGTGGATTGGAGCTATCGCAATCTCGCAGCACTGGCGGATCTACGTTACGATTGCGTGCTGGGCCGCGCGGATACGCCGTGGCGCGAACTCGATCCGCGGTTCCATCGCACCTCCTGGGCGATCCCGGTCAATCACGCGGTCGCAGCCGTGGCGCATTCCCTCAGCTTACCGGCCACGCGGGCGGTGCGTGCTGCGTGAGGCCCGTCACGCTTCGGCGGGTGCTACCCGGAATTCGGCTTTCTGCTTGAAGCGGCACCATTCATAGGCGACACAGCGAAAGCAGTCCGGCTTGCGGGCGCGGCAGATATAACGACCGTGCAGGATGAGCCAGTGATGGGCAGGCCGCAGCAATTCCTTGGGGATGCGCTTGAGAAGTCCCTCCTCTACCTCGCGCGGCGTCTCGCCAGGGGCAAGGCCGGTGCGATTGCCGAGGCGGAAGATATGGGTATCGACCGCCATGGTGGCTTCACCGAAGGCCACGTTGAGCACCACGTTCGCGGTTTTCCGCCCAACGCCGGGCAGTGCTTCAAGCGCCTCGCGTTTGTTCGGCACGATGCCGCCATGGACATCGAGCAGGATCTGGGAGAGGGCGACGACGTTTTTCGCTTTGCCCTGCCACAGCCCGATCGAGCGTATGTGGCGGCCGACGCCGTCGACGCCGAGAGCGATCATGGATTTCGGGTCTGGCGCGTCGGCAAACAGGGTTTTTGTGGCCTTGTTGACCGAAAGGTCGGTGGCCTGTGCCGAGAGCACCACGGCGACAAGCAGCGTGTAGCTGTCGATGAAGGCAAGCTCGGACTCCGCATTCGGCCGTTCGCGCGCAACGGCTTCCAGGAAATGCCGCACATCCGCCTTCGGCATGCGTGTAGCGAGACGAACTTCTGGCACGTGCTTGATTATACCGTCCAATTGGCCAGGCTAAGACCAGGAACGTCCCGAAAATCCGTCGGATTATTGGTGACGAGCACACAGGCCGTGCAAATGGCATGAGCGGCGATCATCCGGTCGAAGTCTCGGCTTCTTGTCCACCCACATTGGCCGATGACCGCTTTATAGGCGCGTACAGCACTCTCGGTGAATGGCAGCACCAACACACTTTGAAGGAGCAGGTCGAGGCGCGCGGAACGTGAGGCTGAAATCGGTCGATCGAGCATCAAGCCGCGCTGCAATTCGACAAGGCTCAGCACGGACATCACGACTTCACCTGCGTGCAGGGCAAAGTGATCGAGCACGGTGTCGTTGCTATCGCAGGCACAGATTGCGATGTTTGTGTCGATCATGAACGGCACGGCTCAGTCCCAGATGCGTTCCGGCAACTGGATGCGTTCGATCGGTTCCATCGGCTCCAGCTTGGGCATCTTACGCAGGATCGCCACCACTTCCCGGAGGTCACGACGTTTCGGCTGGATCATGATCACGTCGCCAGTGCGCGTTATCGTCAACTCTACCGAAATGTCAGCGTACGCTATGTCAGCTGGGATGCGTACAGCCTGGCTGTTACCGGATTTGAATGCGCGCGTTGTTGGCATGTGTCTGCACCCGGATTCGGACTCTATTGTATTTGAGAGACAAGCAAATGTCAATCCATGTGTATACACATGTAGGAAGTTCATGAACCAGTCTGATCACCCCATCCTGTTTCAGGCGGAAGTAACCCCGCACCGTAGCCTCTCCGCGCGAGGCTTGCGGCTGATCATCGCGTTCGTCTGCACCGTCAGCCTAGGCACGACAACGCTGTTCTGGAGCCTAGGGGCGTGGCCGATCGCGGGCTTCAATGGCGGCGAAATCCTGCTCGCCCTGGTGCTGCTGCGCGCACACCATAGATCGGCGCGCGCGAAAGAGGTTTTGATGTTGTCAGGCGGGGGTTTTCGCATCCTGCGTGTCGATGAGCGTGGCCAGGAGAGCGAGCAGATTTTGCCGGCCGGATGGCTGAACGTGGTGTTGACGGAGCGGCCGGGTCGGGTGCCCGGGCTCTATCTCGCGGCGCGCGGCAGGCAAATCGAGGTGGCGCGCAGCCTCGGCGAGACAGAGAAGCGCGACCTTGCGGAAGCGCTTGCCGGCGCCTTGCACAGGCTCAAGAACCCGGTGTTCGACAATCCACAGTTGAGATCCGCCTAAAGGATAATCGCCATAAGCGGATGCCGGCCCTAAGCGGCGACCTCGCCCGGACCCATCGACTTGATGAGATCGAAGACGCGTTTGCGGACGGCCGGATCGGTAATGCGGTAGTAGGCGCGCACCAGTTCCAGCGTCTCGCGCTTGGAGAGAGGATCATCCGCCATGCCGCCAAACTCGGCACGCTCGGCAAACCCGGCGATGTTGCTGTTGCTGAGCCCGTTTCCAGTGGAATCAGGCATGTCGTCGAAGAAGAAGCTGATCGGGACATCGAGGACGCGCGACAGATCATACAGTCGCGATGCACCAACTCGGTTAACACCACGCTCATATTTTTGGACTTGCTGGAAGGTTAATCCAAGCGCTTCGCCCAGGCGCTCCTGCGACATGCCCATCAACGTCCGACGCAAACGTATGCGCGAACCGACATGCACGTCGATCGGACTGGGCCGATTTTCCCCGGCTTCGCTCGGAGAACCTTCAAATGCGGCTGCGTTACGAGACATCCAGACAGCTCTCTCACTACCCTGACCAGACTATCTGGCTGCGAAGGCATCTACCCATGCAACTGCGGATTGTCAATAAAGTTTTCGCTTTTGGGAAAGATATTCCAATTTTTTGAACACTTCTTTCATACGTTTGTAACGGGTGAGCGCCTTAGAAGAGGGCGCCACAGGCCCAAGCCGCAACAAAGCAGAGAAAGGATTAAAGGTTCGGCAAGACCGCATCTGGCGAAAATGGTGCGCGGCAGATTTCCCGGCACTTTCGCCACGAGAACCCCGCGCTGGTCAAGGCCGAGTTGTGCCGTCACGATCCCATGGGCGTCGATGACCGCGGAAATGCCCGTGTTGGCGGCGCGCAGCATCGGCAGCCCCTCTTCCACCGTGCGTAATCTTGCGGCGGCGAAATGCTGACGAGGGCCGGCCGAATCGCCAAACCAGGCATCGTTGGTGATGTTCACCAGCAGCGACGGGCGATCGGCCTCGTCGACCACCTGGGCAGGAAAAATCGCCTCATAGCAGATCAGCGGTCCGATCGCAGGCAGCCCGGGCAGGTGCAGTGTCCGTATGCCAGGCCCGGGCGTAAAACCCTGCTCGCCCAGCATGAAATGCGCGTAGGACGGGAAATACTCGCCGTAAGGCACCAGATGCGCCTTGTCGTAGATGGCAGCGACCGCGCCCTGCGGTGTCACCGCCACCAAGCTATTATGCGCGACCGTGGCACTCTCAAAACGCTCGGTGCCGGACAGGCTCATCACCGACGGCGCTGCGGCATCGGCCAATGCCAGGCGCGCGCCCTGGTCTTGCGCCAGGGCGTAGGGGCTTCCGGTCTCCGGCCAGATCACAATGGTCCGACCGTGGCCTGCTTCGGCGACACCCTTGCGGGTAAGCGCCAGCGCCTGGTCGAAGACATGGGCAACCCAAGCCGGGTCGCGGCCATGGTCACGGTGGTCTGCCTCGGAGATGTCGTTCTGCACGATCACCGCCGTAAGGCCGGTGGTGGGCGTCGCTCCCTGCAGCCTCGCCAGGCCTGCCCCCGCCCACAGCAGCAGGGCTGCGATACCGGCGAGCCGCCCGCGCCGCCCGAGGCCGAAACTGGTGCTGACCAGAATCGTCATCAGCGTAAGCCCATGTGCGCCCACCCAAGCTGCCGGCTGCATGAGCATGGCACCTAATGTGCCAGGCATTTCCCAGCAGCTCGCGAGCAGGTTCCAGGGAAACCCGCTGAGCACGAATTGCCGCGCCAGGTCGCCGAGAACCCAGCTTCCAGCCAGCACCAGCATGCGTGGCCAACCCGCTAAGGCAAGACGTGCCAGGCCGCACGGTATGGCGATGAACACCGCAAGCACGAGGGCCAGAAGCGGCACCGCGATCGGCACCGCCCACCAGAAATCCGCTGCCATCACCAGGATGGCGTTGGTCACCCAGTAGAGCCCGGCCATGTGGTGGAACAGGCCGAACGCCAGCCCCCGCCCGACAGCGCTCTTCCAGCCCGGGGCCCGTCCGATCAGCATCAGCAGGCCGGGAAACGTGACAAACAGCAGCGGTACCAGCGTCAGCGGCGGCAGGGCGCCCGCAGCCACCACGCCAAGCACTCCCGCCGACACGTAGGCCCGCCCGCCGGTAGACCAACGATCCAGATGCGTCATCAGGCTGGTATGCGAGGGGGCCCAGGCGGCCCGGATCATTCCAGGGCGTCGCGCAGCTGGCGCTCGTAATGTCGGTAATATTTGTCGGTGATCAGATCCGTCTTCACCACGATGGCGACATCGGTGGTGTTGAACTGAGGGTCGATCACGGCACCGTCGCCGATGAAACAGCCGAGACGGAGATATCCCTTGATCAGCGGCGGCAGGCCGCCGAGCGCGCGACGATTATCCACGTCGTCGGGGTCCATGCGGCGCATCTCTACATAGCGGTCGGGCAGCGCACGCGGGCGCAGGGCAGGCGGGGCGAGATGGTTGTTATAGAGATAGGTAAGCTCGGCCGCCCACTGGTCGGGGTCAGTGCCGGGCAGGCTGGCGCAGCCGAACATCAGGTCGATGCGGTGGCGATAGACATAGGCGGCAATCCCGCGCCACAGCAGCTGCATCACCATGCGGTTGCGATAGGCGGTGTGGACGCAGGAGCGGCCCAGCTCCAGCAGCTTGCCCTGGAAGGTGATCAACGTGGAGATGTCGTACTCGTCGTCCGAGTAGAAACGGCCCACCTGCTCGGCGGCGGATTGCTGGATCAGCCGGTAGGTGCCGACCACGCCCTCAGGTCCCGGCCCGAGCGCATGATCGACCACGAGGAGATGATCGGCCACGGCATCGAAGGCATCCACGTCGCGCGCCTGGGAACGCACGGTGGCCGAAGGCTCGGCGCTCATTTCCTCATAGAACACGCGCCAGCGCAGCGCCTGCACGGCGTCGATCTCGGCCTCGGTCTCGGCGATGCGCACGCCCAGATGCCCGGCGCGCAACTCGCCGAAACCCGGCCCGTCATCCGGACCAAGCACCGCGCCTTCGCGGACAAGTCCGCCGAAATGGCTGGCGGCGATGGCTCGTTCGGCAGTCATCCTGATGCTCCGTTCGCGCTCTGCTCGGCGGCTAAGATATCGGCAGGGTCGGCCGGCTTGGCGCTTCCCTTTGCGGCCGGCTGCACCCGCCGGCCATAAATCTCCAATCGGGTCGATACCAGCTCAAAACCGAGCCGTGCCGCGATCTCGTTCATCAGAGTCTCGTGCTCGGCACCCTCGAATTCGATGACCCGGCCGCTGTCGATGTCGATCAAATGATAGTGGCGGCCATGCTCGGTCGGCTCGTAGCGAGCGCGACCGCCGCCGAAATCACGCCGCTCGAGGATGCCGCGCTCCTCCAGTAGGCGCACCGTACGGTAGACGGTGGCAATCGAGATACGGCCATCCAGTGCTGAGGCACGACGATACAGCTCCTCCACATCAGGATGATCCTCGGCCTCGGACAGAACGCGGGCAATGACACGGCGCTGACCGGTCATCTTCAGCCCGTGCTCGACGCAGATGCGCTCGATGCGCGATTCCATCGACTCTCCCTGTGCCCGCAGGGTGGGGCGTAGCCGATCCGGACGCCGTTTGTCGATAACCCCTGGGCCTTAGGGAACCATTCGGCGTCAATGCCGGCCGGTGTCACGGCCGCGCAAGGGGATCTCCGGCATCGTGGCCAGGATCGTCAATGCCGCAAGCGTGCACAGTGCAGCGGCCCCGAACGTCAGCGAGAGAGCATGGCCATAGGCGATCGACAAATCGGCCTGCATGGCGGCGGGCAAAGCGCGTATCTGCGAAAGACCGAGATTGCTCAGGCCGACCTTCTCCCCAGCCGGCAGCCAGGCCCGCAGCGTGCCGGCCAGGATGGTGCCGGACATGGCGACCCCGAAAGCCACACCCAGCGAGCGGAAGAACGTCGAAGTTCCGGTGGCCACCCCGAGATCGGCGATCACCACCGCGTTCTGTATGGCGGTGGTGACGTTGGGCAGGGTCATACCCATACCCGCGCCAAGCCCCACCAGCCAGGCATCGACGATGTTGGCGCTCGAACCATGAGCGGCGGCCACGCTCATGCCGGCGAGGCAGAAGGTCGACAGGCTCATGCCGATAAGCGGGTAGATCTTGTACCGGCCAGTGCGCGAGACGAGCCGGCCGCTCACCATCGAGGTCACGATTAGCCCGCCCATGTTGGGCGCCATGCGCAGCCCGGCCTCGGTGGCCGACGCGCCATGCACCACCTGGAAGAACAGCGGGACGAACACCAGCGCCCCGAACATCGCCATCATCGCCAGGCTGACGCCCGCAACACCACGCAGGAACACGCGGTTGCGGAACAGCCGCGGGGGCAGAGCAGGTTCCGGAGCCTGCAGTTCCACCGGCACCAGCAGCACCCATTGTACCGCGGTTGCCGCAGCAAGGCTCAGTACCGGCAGCGAGATCCAGGGATAGACGGTGCCGCCCCAGCTCAGCGCGAGGAGGGCAGTGCAGGTGCCGCCGATCAGCAGGCCGAATCCGGCGAGATCGATTCGCAGCGAGCGTTTCTGCTGATGCGGCCGCAGGAAGAGCGCCAGGATCACCACCGCGACCGCGCCGATCGGCAGGTTGATGTAGAAAATCCACGGCCAGGTGAACCAGTCGGTGATCACCCCACCCAGCAGAGGCCCGGCGATGCTGCACACGGCAAACACCGATGCGATGGTGCCCTGGTAGCGACCGCGTTCGCGCGGCGGCACCACATCGGCGACGGTGGTCTGCGACAACGTCACCAGCCCGCCCGCGCCGAGGCCTTGCAGGGCGCGGGCCCCGATCAGCCAGCCCATGCTGTGGGCTGACCCGCAGAGCATGGACCCGAGCAGGAACAGACCGATGGAGACGAAGAACGCCGGCCGCCTGCCATACTGATCGGAGAGTTTTCCGTAGAGAGGCGTCACCGCGGTCGAGGCCAGTGCAAACGCGGTGACCACCCAGGAGAGATGCGACAGCCCGCCGAGGTCGCTCACAATGCGCGGCAGCGCAGGCCCCACGATGTTGCCATCCAGCGAGGACAAAGTGAGCGCGATCATGATGCCGAAAAATACCCGCCGCACTTCCGCCGGCGTAGCCGGCGGCGGCAACGTGCTCGAGGGTATCAGGGTGGAAGCGGCCATGTCGTCGAGTTGGGCTGCGCCACCAGGACCGGTCTCTTCCAGCGTCATGCGACGCCGTTTTTCCTGAACCAGTCCAGCATGAGCGCCCAACCCTTTTCGGCATCTGCCTGATTATAGCTTTCGCGATAATCGGCGTGGAAGCCGTGGCCCGCATCGGGAAACACCACGATGTTCACCTGGTGGCCGGCATCGGTGGCATTATGCGCCGCCACCTGCACGTCGGCCTGCGAAATGGATGTGTCCTTGCCGCCATAAAGCCCCAACAAGGGGCAATGCAGGGAGGCGGCAAGCTCGGTGGGCGTATGCGGCTGGATCTCGGAGACCGGCCCCTTCACCGGGCCATACCAGGCGACCGCGGCCTTCAGCTTCGGACTGTGCTCGGCATACAGCCAGGCATCGCGGCCGCCACGGCAGAAACCGGTGACGCCGGTTCGCCTGCCATCTCCGCCATTCTCCACCGCCCAGAGAAGTGTGCTGTCCAGATCGGTCAGCATGATGCCGTCCGGCGCCTTGAGGATGATGTCGGTCATGATCTTGTTGTGGTCAGTGTATTGCGACGGGTCGCCGATGCGCGCGTAGAGCTCTGGTGCGACCGCCATGTAGCCGAGCTTGGCGAGGCGGCGGCAAACGTCCTTGATGTAGTCGTGGACCCCGAAGATCTCCTCGATCACCAGCACCACAGGAAATGGGCCGGCGCCCTGCGGCTTGGCAAAATAGGCAGGCAGATGGCCGTCGGAGACGGGGATCTGCGCTTCGCCGGCGGCAAGGCCATTGGTGTCGGTATTGATCGGCGCAGTGGCAGCGCGGGCGACGGCTCGGGTAATGCCGGTGATCAGAGTGGTCATGACGAAGGTTCGGCGGCTGACGGACATGGTTGGCTCCAGGACATCGCGATACCGGGTTAAGCGGCAAGCCGGTGGGCGGGTTGCCGCTGGGCAACCCACCCCACCCGTTCAGCTCATCGCCGCTCGCAGGTTTTCGTCGATTTTGGCCAGGAAGTTCTGGGTGTTCATCCAGGGCTGATCCGGGCCGATCAGGATCGCGAGGTCCTTCGTCATCGCGCCGGACTGCACCGTCTCCACGCACACCCGCTCCAGCGTCTCGGCAAACCGGGTCACCTCCGGCGTTTCGTCGAAACGGCCGCGATACACCAGGCCGCGCGTCCAGGCGAAGACCGAGGCGATTGGGTTCGTGCTCGTCTCGCGGCCACGCTGGTGCTCGCGAAAATGCCGCGTCACCGTACCGTGCGCCGCCTCGCTTTCCACCGTCTTGCCGTCCGGGCTCAGCAGCACGCTCGTCATCAGCCCCAGCGAGCCGAAGCCCTGTGCCACGATGTCGCTCTGCACGTCGCCGTCATAGTTCTTGCAGGCCCAGACATAACCGCCGGACCATTTGAGCGCGCTGGCGACCATGTCGTCGATCAGGCGGTGCTCGTAGGTCAGCCCGCGCTGCTCGAACTTGGCCTTGAACTCGGTGTCGAACACGTCCTGGAACACGTCCTTGAACATGCCGTCATAGGCCTTGAGGATGGTGTTCTTCGTCGAGAGATACACGGGATAATCGCGCAGGAGGCCATAATTGAAGCTGGCGCGGGCGAAGCCTTCGATGCTGGCCTTGGTGTTGTGTATGGCCAAAGCGACACCCGGGCCTTTGAAATCATGCACCTCGAAGCGCAGCTCCTCGCCGCCATCGGCGGGTTCATAGAGCAGGGTCACCTTGCCCGGGCCCGGGATCTTGGTTTCAGCGGCGCGGTAGATGTCGCCGTAAGCGTGGCGGCCGATGACGATCGGTTTGCTCCAATGCGGCACCAGGCGCGGCACGTTGTTGCAGATGATCGGCTCGCGGAAGATGGTGCCGTCGAGGATGTTGCGGATGGTGCCGTTCGGACTGCGATACATGCGTTTGAGACTGAACTCGTGCACGCGCGCTTCGTCGGGCGTGATGGTGGCGCATTTTACGCCCACACCGTATTGCTTGATGGCGAGGGCGGAATCGACCGTAACCTGGTCGTCGGTGGCGTCGCGATGCTCTATACCGAGGTCGTAGTACTTCAGGTCGATATCCAGGTAAGGCAGTATCAGCTTATCCTTGATGAAGCCCCAGATGATCCTGGTCATCTCATCGCCGTCGAGTTCGACAACCGGCGTCTTCACCTTGATCTTGGCCATCCGTGTATCCTTTAGCACCTGCGGTATAGAACCGCCGTGTTTGCCCCGGTGAGCAAGGGTGAGCAAGCGGGCGTGGCGGGATGCAGCACCCCCATAGGCATGAAACGCCGTGCAGATATTGCCCGGCCGTGCTCCGGCGCGGGTATTCCTCGCGGTCTCATCAAATAACAACCTGTAATTGCAGCAAAGTTTATGTTGCAACCGTGGCATAGGCCTTGCGTTGAGTCCGGGTAAGCGCGCGCTCAAGCAATGGAGGCCCAATGACAGACAGACATACCGCCAGAGCTAAAGACCCGCCGCAGGACTGCCTGACGCCGGGCGACCGCGCCCTGTTGAACGCCGTATTCGGCTGGCACATGCCCGGCGCCGCGCTGACGTCGCCGGCCGTGCAATTCGGTGGCAAGCCGGTTCTGATACCTCTCATGGCTTGGGTGATCGCCGATGCGCGCCGCCACGGCGAGGTCGATGGCGAAATCACGCCGCGTCTATTCACTGCGGCGGCTGCGGTGGTCAACCGATCGCCCACGCCGGCGCTGCATCTGAATTCGGTTCAGATCGAGCGAGGCTTGCGGCATCTCGCGACCGTCGATCCGACGGCGAGTGCCGGGTTGCTGAGCGCCTTCCTCAGCGCTGGTAGGGCAACGGCAGCAGCAGGCTGACCGGCACGCGCATCAATCCGCCGGCGCCGGGCACGATCACGTCGGCGTCGGGATCGAAGTCGGTCAGCAATTCCCGGCATGCGCCGCAGGGCGGCACCACGGCGATTTCCTGCAAGGTTTCGTGCTCCTTCGGATGGCGCACGGCGACGACGCAGGCGATGGTGCCGTCGCCTTCCAGCAGCACGCGCCCGACAGCGATAGCTTCGGCGCAGATCTGCATGCGGCCGACGGTGGCGCCGAGATGCAGCCCGGTCCAGATACGTCCATCCCTGCTCCGCACGGCGGCTGCGACCATGTGCCAGAAAGGCTTGTAGTGTTTGGCGATGACCGCCCGCGCGGCTTCCACGAGTTCCACGTCATCATCGGTAAGGGGCGTCGTACTCGGTATCATCGTCGTGCAAGTATATGCGCCACCGGATGAATTGAACATGATGAGCAAGCGACCAGACATGACGGGTGGGGTGGGGGCTCGGGGGGACCTTCGAAGCGTATGCGCCTCGCCCCACGCGGCACGATCCCCCCAACCTTTCGCTTGTCTGTTTCGCTGCGAAAACTTTGTGGTCATCGACAAGCCGGCCGGCCTTCCCGTGCATCCCGGCCCTTCCGGTGGCGCCTCCGTCGAGGATTTCTTCCCTCAGCTGAGCCGTCGCCGCGACGGCCCGTGGCTCGCCCATCGCCTGGACACCGACACCTCCGGCTGTCTGGTAATCGCCCTGCGTCGTGCGGCGCTGCATGCGGCACAGGCGGCGTTTGCGGCTGGACGGGTGGAGAAGGTCTACTGGGCGATCGTGGAGGGGGTGCCGTCGGCGGATGCCGGTGTGATCGAGGCTGGTTTATGCAAACACAGCACGCGCGAAGCGGGCTGGCGGATGGTGGTCGATCCGACCGGGCAGTCTGCGGTGACGGCGTGGCGGCTGCTTGGACGTGGCGCGGGGAAAAGCTGGCTGGAGTTACGGCCGCGCACCGGGCGGACGCACCAGATACGTGTTCATTGCGCGCATCTCGGTCATCCGCTGCTAGGCGATCCGATCTACGGGCGCGGGCAGGGGCGGCTGCAATTACTGGCGCGAAGCATCGTCTTGCATCTCGAGCCGCAGCTTGCAGCAGTGGCGGAGCCGCCGGCGGACATGCTTGGCCATCTGCGTGACATCGGGGATTACCGTATCGGCTGAAGCGCCCTGTCGTCGCTGATGCCTTCCAGCGCCGGGTCGTGCCAGCGCCAGGTGTTGCGGCCTGCGGCCTTGGCATCATAGAGGGCCAAATCGGCGGCTTTGTAGAGCGTGTCCTGGTTGGTACCGTGTGCGGGGTAGAGCGCCATGCCGATGCTGGGGCTGGTGCGCATATCGATGCCGTTGAACGGGATCGGCGCGGTAAAACTCTCGACGATGCGCAGGCAAATGGCTTCGGCCGCCGTCATGTCCACCGTATCGGTGAGCAGGATTGCGAACTCGTCGCCCCCTAGGCGTGCGAGGCAATCCGAGTGGCGCACCGCGTTCTGCAGGCGGGTGGCTGCCTCCACCAGCATGGCGTCGCCGGCATCGTGGCCGAGCGTGTCGTTGATCTGCTTGAAGTGGTCAAGGTCGATCAGGAGCAGTGCGAAACGCCCGGCACGCCGGCTTTCCAGCACGAGGTGCTTCTGGAAATCGGCGATGAACATGCGGCGGTTCGGCAAACCGGTCAGCGCGTCCTGATAGGCGATCAGCTCGATCTGCCGCTTGCTCATCTCGAGCTCGGCCGTGCGTTCGGCAACCTGCCGTTCCAGCTCGCGCTGGCGCGTGCGCAGATAGGCGGTGCGCCGCTGCATGAACAGCAGCCCCACGCCGATGATGCCCAGCGCTTCGGCGATCCGGCACCAGATCGTCTGATACCAGGCCGGCTCCACGATCACGGGCAGATGCAGGGTCTGCGACCACGCGCCGTCGCGGTTGCTGCCGCGCAGATGCAGCGTGTAGCTGCCGGGCGGCAAGTTGGTGTAGGCGGCCACACGCCGGGTGGCCTCCACGGCGATCCAGTCGCGATCATAGCCTTCCAGCCAGTAGGCGTATTTGTTCTGCTCCGGCGCGGTGAAATCCAGGCTCGCGAATTCGACTGAGAGGCTGTTTGCGTCCGGCCTGATCTTCAGAACCGCCTTGGCATCGGGATCGTTGAAGCTGGTGGCCTCGACCGGCATGTCGCCCACACGCACCTCGGTCACCACCACGGGTGGGTGATAATCCCAAGGCTGGTAACGATCTGGCCGCACCACGGTCAAAGCGCCGACGCCACCGAACAGCAACTCGCCCTGCGGGGTCACGGCACCCGATCCGGTCCAGTAGGCCGATACAGCCACGCCATCTGCCTGGTGCAGACTGTGCACGGTGAAATTATCTGGATCGATCACCGCGACGCCGCTATCGGTCGCCGCCCAGATGCGCCCGCGCCGGTCGGCCAGGAGCGTATCGACATTGGAGTCTGGCAGCCCATCACCGGTGCTGATGGTATGGAACACCGGCTTACCCTGCCCCTGCCCGACGATCACGTCGATACCGCCGCCCATGGTGGCGACCCAAAGCCGCCCCGCCTGATCGACCAGCAGCGACGAGATGAAGCCGGCCGAGAGGCCGCCGGCGACAGCCGGGGCTGCGGGGATCTGCTCCAGCTTGCGGGAGGCCAATACCAGGCGGTTCAGGCCATTACGGGTGCCGATCCACAAATCGCCGTCGCTTCCCAGCGCCAGCGTGTTCACGCGTTGATCGGTAAGGTCCGCGCCGGCGAAATGCTCGGCGGGACGTAAGTTGGATTCTCGGAGGCCGATCGACCACAGCCCGTCATTGCCGCCGCCGAGCCACAGCCTGTCATCCGCCTGTAGCACCGTAGAGACGCCTAGATCGGCTTCGCGGCCGGGAATCTCCTGCCGATGCACGGCGGCGCCTGATGTGTCGGTGCGATAGAGGCCCCTGTAGGTGCCCAGATAGATGGTGCCGTCCGCAAGCTCGGTCATGCTCCACAGGAAGGCATTCGGCAGCGCGTTCTCCGGGTCGGCGGCAGAGGGCGCTATGGACCTTAAATGGCCATGCAAGGGGTCGATGATGTCGATGCCCTTGGTGCGAAGACCCAGCCAGATGGTGCCGTCCGATACCGGCAGCACACTCAGTATGTCTGTCTCGGAAATACCGTTCGGCCGGTTGCCGGCGCCAAATACCGAAAGCAGTGCGCCGGAAACCGTCTCCTGCCGGCTCAGGCCGTTGGTGGTGCCGACCCACATGCCGCCAGACCGGTCGCGATGCAGCATCCAGATGACATCGCTCGCCAGCGTGCGGGGCAGGAATGGATCGTTGCGTATTCTCAGGGTCTGCTTGGTAGCCGCATCGATAGAAACGATGCCCTGCCCATAAGTACCGAGCCAGATCTTTCCCGCATCGGCTGCGGCAATGACATAGACCCACTGAGTGCCCAACTGATCGCCGCCAGCACCGGTCTCATGGACAGGCTGCGGTGCTTCCATCGGCGAATTGACGACATAGGCGCCATGGCCATTGGTGCCGATCCACATGCGGCCGTCCTGATCCTCGAACAGCGCGGTGATCGAGGTTGCGTCCGGCGCTCCGGCCAACGGCACGCGAAGGAAGGTCTCGCTTCCGGCGGGACGGCGGGTGAGGCCTTTCGAGGTGCCGACCCAAAGATTGCCGGCGCCGTCTCGCTTTACCCGGTTGATCTGGCCGTCCGGTAGGCTGCCGGGATCGTGCGACTGGTGGCGCAGCACCGTCACCTTGCCGGTGTCCGGGTCGAAGTGGTCCAGCGCATCGTCGGTAGCGATCCAGAGCTTGCCGCTGCCATCGTCGGCGATCGACGTGATGCTGACACTGCTCAAACCGCCGGGTCCTGTCGGGTAGGTGACGAAGTTATCATGCGTACGGTCGTAACGTGCGAGCCCGGCGGCGGATGTTCCCACCCAAAGTCGGCCGCTCGGATCGGTATGCAGTACGGTAATCCAGTTATCGTGCAACGTGCCCGGTACGCGCGCATCCGGCTGGTAGGTGTGGAACCGATACCCGTCCCAGCGCGTCAGCCCGCCTTCGGTGCCGACCCAAAGGAAACCGTCAGAATCTTCCGCCATGGCGGTACAGACCGGGTTCGGCAATCCATCATCCTGGGTATAGCGGCGGAATACCGGGTCGGAGAGGGCGGACCAGCGTTCCTGCGCGCGTGCGGCGTGGCATGAGAGCGCAACCAGCAGCATCACCAATGCGGCTTTTAGACAGGAAGCACCTGTTTCAAGACCGCGCCGCGTTGTAGAACGGGCCTCAGGCAAACGCATGAACTGAAATTCTCCGCAAGAGCCCTATCGTAGCAATCAAGAGATGTTGAACTTAAACTTATACGCGTAAAGACGGAAGCCGTTGGATTGCAACAGCAGCTGCAAAGATGCGTGTTTCAATTGACAGGCTGAGTGCTTTCTGCCCCCATGAATGGGCAATCGACGTTGACTTGCCTTGCTGCGCTTCCGCTTCCGGTCGCTTCAAGTCGCCTAGTGACACGGTTTGCTGATTGACCGCGCCACCCCGGTGCGGCGCTGCGGAGAGCGACTAGATGGCGACCGGTACTGTCAAATGGTTCAACACCACAAAAGGCTTCGGCTTCATCATGCCGAGTGATGGCGGAAAGGATGTGTTCGTCCACATTACAGCGGTCCAGGCGGCCGGGCTGCGCGGGCTGAACGACGGACAGGCTGTTACATATGAAGTGGCGATGGAACGCGGCAAGGCTGCCGCGACCAATCTGAAGCTGGTTTAAGGAAGCGGTTCTTTCTTGAAAGAAAGAACCAGAGACCATCTATTGATTGACGATGGCCCCGGCGGTGCGTTGCACGGTTTCTACCCGTAGCGCACCGGCTTCTTGCATGGCTTGGCGGGCTTTTTGAACGCTTACCTCCTCATGAGCAGTGGCTGAGAGAACCAATGCTCCTCTGGCTGCGGCTGCGTCGCGATCCTGGGATTGCGACGAGTCAACCGCCATGTGGGCCGCGGCGACACCGCCTCCAGCGACCGCGGCCAAACCCAGCGCGGCGGCGCCCGCGAGGGCAGCGGCACCGCCGGTTGCAATCGTAGCACCTGCACCAACCATGGCACCTACTGTTGCGGCCATGCTGCTCTGGAGTGTGCGCGTCTGTCGCATATCGTCTTCAGTATTTGGGTTTTCTGCCCCCATCGACGGGGTCGCATCCGCATAGCTCGGATTTGCCGATGGCAGGCTGAGCGAGGCGCGGTCGAAACCGGCCCGCGTCAGCCGGCCGATCGCATCCTGCAACGCCGCATCATTGGGAAAAATGCCCTGCACTTCCTGAATGGTGTCGTTGATGCTCGGGCCGCTTTTCATATCGCTGGGCATGGCGGAAGCCTCCTGCTCGGTTTGCAGGAGAACGCAGCCGCGCGCCCGGATGTTCCGGCGGTCAGCCGCCGTTGCGGTCGATTCGCTGGTAACGGGCGCGTGCGCCGCGCTCAATGGCGGTGATGAGCAGGGTATCGAGCTTCAGCTCGCTCCCAATGAATTCGAGCATCTGTAGGATCGGCTGGCCATGCACACGATCAGCAGCCACCACTTCACAAGCGAGCGTATAGGCGGTCTCGCGCAGGCGTGGCTCCAGCGCTTCGCGGATCAGCCGGCCGGCATGGGACAGGCCCTCCTCCTCGCGCAGCAGCTGGATGCTGGCATCGGCGGCATGCTGCAACTGCCCAGCTGAGAAACCCTCGAAGACCGGCAGGGTCTGCACCAACGTGGCCATGACGCCGATCTCGCGGTCGGTAATCCCACCGGTTTCGGCGGCAGCGACCAGCACCATCGTGCAGACAAGGGCTTCCTGGGGATCGAGCCCCGTGCGGGCGAGCATGTTCGAACAGTCCTTCGGCATCGGTGAAACTGCGCGGACCCTGCCGCCAACCGGCGTGCAGATCAAGCGGGCTACCCGCCGTAGAAGATGGTCTCGCCCATTTCAGACAGATGCAGGATCATCTTGTCGGGCCGCGACAACTCGGGCAGGCGGAGAAAGACCTCGGTGACTTCCGCCATCATCGGGTGATGGTCGCCGTAATCCATCACGCCAAGCAGCGAGCATTCCAGCACACCGGGCGCATCATGCAGCAGCGGCAAACCGCTATCGGACCAGGCAAAGCCCCAACCAGAGAGGGTGTTGCCCTCCACCACTGCCGGACGGGTCTGAAAAGCAAAGGCCTCGGCGGCATCCTCCTTGCCGAGCATGTGAACGGCGAACCGGTTCGTCGCGCGTATCGCCTTGTAGATCGCGCTGCCCATGGGCACTGCGGCGGTGATCAGCGGCGGTGCAAAGGAGGTCTGCATGACCCAGTGCGCCGTCCAAAGCACCGGGTGGCCGTCGGCATCCACCGCGCTCAGCACATGAACCCCATAGGGGATCATGCGCAGGCCGAACTTTTTTGCGCGCTCGTTCACGTACGAGCGCTTACAGCCCCTCGAACAGGGCCGTCGAGATGTAGCGTTCTGCGAAAGAGGGGATGATCGTCACGATGCGCTTGCCGGCCATTTCTGGCCGGCTTGCCAATTTCAGTGTCGCGACCAGCGCGGAGCCGGAGGAGATGCCGCCGGGAATACCCTCTGTGCGCGCCAGCCTGCGGGCGGCAGCGAAGCTTTCCTCGTTCCCGACCTGAATCACCTCGTCGATCAGGCCGGTCTCGAGCACCGGTGGTACAAAGCCAGCGCCGATACCCTGCAGCGGATGAGGACCCGGCTCACCGCCTGAAAGCACATGGCTGGCTTCGGGCTCGACGGCGATCATGCGGATGGCCGGATTGCGCTTCTTGAGCACCTGACCGACTCCGGTGAGCGTGCCGCCAGTGCCGATGCCACTGACCACGGCATCCACCCGGCCGGCGGTGTCGTGCCAGATTTCCTCGGCGGTGGTGTTGCGGTGGATTTCCGGATTGGCGGCATTTGCGAATTGGTTGGGGCTGACTGCGCCCGGATGCATCTTCAGCAGTTCGTTGGCGCGTGCGATGGCACCCTTCATGCCGGAAGCCTTCGGCGTCAGCTCGATCTGCGCGCCCAGGAAGGCGAGCATCTTGCGCCGCTCGATAGACACACTTTCCGGCATCGTCAGGATCAGCTTGTAGCCGCGGCTGGCGCACATGAAGGCCAGGCCGATGCCGGTATTGCCCGAAGTAGGTTCGATGATCACGCTTTCAGGGGTGAGGGTGCCGGCGGCTTCCATGGCAAGCACCATGTTGACGCCGATCCGGTCCTTCACTGAGCTGGTCGGGTTGAAGAATTCGAGTTTGAGGCAAATGTCGGCCTTGACGTTGTCCTCGGCGGTGATGCGGGGGATACGCACCAGGGGCGTGTTGCCGATGGTCTCCGCGATGCTGTCGTAGATGCGGCCGCGCAGGGGCTTGTCGAAGATGAGGGGCTTGTGGGCGTGGACGTCCATTTGAATGGATCCTTTCCGGTTGGCGACAAGATGGGGCGGTAAAGCTGGCGCTTGGCGGATGGTTTCGCCAAACTGCGCCGCATGTCCAGGCGGCATTTCGACGTAACCCCGGATCTGATGCTGCGCGCCTATCGGGCCGGCTTGTTCCCGATGGCGGAAACCCGCACCGGCGACCGGCTCTACTGGCTCGATCCGGAGCAGCGCGGCGTATTGCCGCTGGACGGATTCCATTTGCCGCGCCGGCTGCGCCGCACGGCTTTGTCCAGCACCTTCACGGTGGGTTCGGACCAGGATTTCGCCCGTGTGATCGCGAACTGCGCGGCCCCTGCGGAGGGTCGTGAGGATACCTGGATCAACCGCGACATCGAGCGCCTGTTCACCGCGCTGCACACGCTCGGCCATGCGCACAGCATCGAGGTGCGCCAGGAAGGCATGCTGGTGGGCGGGCTTTACGGCGTGGTGCTCGGCGGTGCGTTTTTCGGCGAAAGCATGTTCAGCGTGGTGCGCGATGCCTCCAAGGTGGCGCTGGTGCATCTGGTGGCACGCCTGCGCCTGGGCGGTTTCACGCTGCTGGACACCCAATTCGTCACCGCGCATCTGAGTCAGTTCGGCGCTTGCGAGGTGCCACGTGAAGCCTACAAGGTGATGCTGGAACAGGCTGCCCGGCTCGACGCCACGTGGCTGACCAGCGCAGATCCGTCGGCTGTCGCCACGGAGATCGAAGCGCTCCGACAGCCAAAGGAATAAAAGTCTTTTGCCTCTTTTCTTCAGAAAAGAAGGCCTTCCTTTCTGGCGCCTTCTCTCCCTTACGCTGGCGATCCTTTCTGCAGGCTGCATCCCCTTCGATGTCCCGCTCAATCCGCCGCCCGAAAACACCGCGCGGGTGCTTGGCCTCCATGTATTAGTGTCGCAGCCCCTCTCACCGATGGCTGGCAATGCGTGGCCGGCTGCGAGTGGTCCTCCAGCGACGATGCTCGATCTCCTGCCGATGAGGAGCACGGCGCCGGTGCAGCCATCGGCGGGGGCGGCGAGCCGTGGCGATTTCGGGATGTGTCGGCCCAGTGCGCCGCATTTGGATGCACGCGGGAAGCTCAGCACGTCGTCGCCGGGCGCAGCACTCGGCGTTTGCTAGTTGTCCCAGTGATTGGTGATCTTCTGCCACCAGGGGACCGGCGGCTGGATGGGGCGATACGGGGTGTCGCCCCACGATGTGGGATGATCGGGCAGCGAGGCCGGATCGGCGAAGCATGACGCCATTCCCAGGGTGCGTGTGCAGAAGGGCGGCGGCGGGTAGAGCGCGGCCGTATCTGTTCGGGCGGAACTGGCCTGGCAGCCGGCGAGGGTGAGAAGGATCAGAAGCGCGCGCATGGCCGAGCTTTGGCAGCAAACAATGAAGGCGGGGTTTCGCTCCTACACGCGCGCCGCTATGGTCCGGCCG
Organism: Acetobacteraceae bacterium; assembly: GCA_965198855.1. Classification (GTDB taxonomy): domain Bacteria; phylum Pseudomonadota; class Alphaproteobacteria; order Acetobacterales; family Acetobacteraceae; genus BOG-908. The sequence goes on from CBDAPZ010000001.1 coordinate 343,440, forward strand.
CATTGGAGACGGACTGGATACGCGTTGCCTGATATTTTCGACGAGGTGGAGGAGGATCTCCGCGCCGAGCGCGCCCGGTCATTCGCGCGGCGCTTCGCCGGACTGGGCGTGCTTGCCATTGTTGTGGTGCTGGCCGGCACTGGCGCCTATGTGTGGTGGAGCCAGCAAAAATCTGCCGAGACCGACATGGTGGCCGATCGCTTCATCGCGGCCGCGACGCTGGCGGAGAAGGATTTCAAACCGCTATCCGGGCTCGATCGCGACGCTGCCGGCAAGGCGTCAGCGGCCTTCGCCGACATCGCGACGCATGGGCCTGCCGGCTATGCCGTGCTCGCCCGCCTCCGTTTGGCAGCGCTGCAGTGGCAGCTTGGCCAGAAATCCCAGGCATTTGCGAGTTGGCAGGCGGTCGCCGATGACGGCAGCGCACCACGGCTGCTACGCGATCTGGCAACGGTGACGAGCGCGCAATATCAGGTGGATAGCGCCGACCCCGTGCTGCTGAAGCAGAACATGGAGGCGCTTACCTCGGCCGATAATCCCTGGCGCCCGATCGCCCAGCAGATCATCGCATTGATCGACCTGCGGCAGGGCAAGACCCATGAGGCGGGCGACATATTGCGCCGGCTTAGCATCGACCCCACGGCTCCGGACGGCATACGCCAGATGGCGAGCAGTCTCGCCGGATCGCTTCCGGCCGAGTCGCTGCCGGCAGCGTCCGCTCCCGCTCCGCCTCCGGCGGCTCCTTCAAAGCCGGCATCGCATGGATAACCGACGCGTGACATTCACCACCCCGAAGCTTTCCCGACGCGCCGCCCTGCTGATGCCGCTCGCCTTGGGCGGTTGCAGCTGGTTCGACTGGCTGACTGACGAGGAGAAGAAACCCATCCCCGGCAATCGGCTGCCCGTGCTTGCGGCAGCCCGTGGCATGCGGATCGACTCGATCGAGCCGGTGACGCTGCCGCCTCCGGTGACCAATGCGAGCTGGCTGCAATATGGCGGCGTAGTGAGCCATGTCGGCGGCAGCCTGTCCGGCGGCCTCACCCGTGCGTGGAGCACCGGGATCGGGCAAGGCGGCGATTACCGCACGCGGCTGACCGCGCAGCCGCTGATTTCCGGCGGCCAAGTCTATACGATGGACACGGATTGCAACGTCACCGCCTTCGAACTTGCAACGGGCCGGCAGATCTGGCGCACGCGCACGCGGCCGAAGAAGAACTCTACCAGCAATGTCGGCGGTGGCATCGCGATCTTCGATGGCGTGATCTATGTGACCACCGGGCTTGCCCAGGCGCTGGCGCTGGATCTGGGAACGGGTGCGATCAAATGGCGCACCGGCATACCCTCGCCCGCGCGCAGTTCGCCGACGGTGACGCAGGAAGGCATCTTCCTCTCCACGATGGACCAGCAGTTCATCGGGCTGTCCCGCCAGGACGGCAAGTTGCTCTGGTCCTACCAGGCGAACGTGGCGAATACCGGCACGTTGGGCCAAGCGGCGCCGGCCTATGCAGACGGCGTTCTGGTAGCCGGCTTCGAATCGGGCGATCTTGCAGCGGTGCGCGCCGATAGCGGCACGCTGGTCTGGACCGACAATATGGGCGGCGTGAAGGGCTCTGCGTCGCTGTCGGAATTTGCCTCGGTGCGGGCGGCGCCGGTGATCGATGCCGGACTGGTCTATGCGGTTGGGCTGGGCGGTCTTCTGGCGGCGCTGGATTTGCGCTCCGGCCGCCGGGTCTGGCAGCGCGACATCGCCGGCGCCAACACACCGTGGATCGCCGGCGATTTCATGTTCATGGTCGATTCCGAGCAGAAGGTCGGCGCAATCGACAAGAACGACGGCACCGTGCACTGGGTCGAGGATCTGCCGCGCTTCAATAATCCAAAGCGCACGAGGGGCCTGATCACCTGGTATGGCCCCAGCCTGGTGGGCGGCAAGCTGGTCCTGGTCAGCGACAAAGGCCGCATGGCCGTGCTCGACCCGATCAGCGGCGCATTGGTGACGTCTTCGGATCTGGAGGACACCGCCTCGCTCGCGCCGGTCGCGGCACAAGGTTACGTGCTCATTCTGACGGACGATGCTACGCTGACCGCATATAAATAGGTGTCGGCTTTCGGTTTTCGGATCGGCGACGCCACTCTCGCGACTGGAAACTGAAATGCTGCCTGTTGTTGTCATCGCAGGGCGGCCGAATGTCGGCAAATCCACTCTGTTCAACCGTCTCGCCGGACGGCGCTCGGCCATCGTTTCCGATACGCCGGGGGTGACGCGCGACCGCAAGGATGCCGAAGCGATGCTGCGCGGACGCAACGTGCGGCTGGTCGATACGGCGGGGCTGGAGGAGAGCGACCCGGAGGCGATCTACGGCCGCATGCGCGCCTCCTCGGAGACGGCGGTGCAACAAGCCGACCTGATCGTGTTCGTGATCGATGCGCGGATCGGGATCACGCCGGCCGACGAGCATTTCGCCAACTGGCTGCGCCGCCAGAACCGCCCGGTGCTGCTGGTGGCCAACAAGGCGGAAGGCCGCATGGGCATGGCCAACGCACTGGAAGCCTACAGCCTCGGCCTCGGCGACCCGCTGGCGATCTCGGCCGAACATAACGAAGGCATCGCCGACCTGATGCGCGAGATCGCCGAAAAGCTGCCGCCAGAACCTGAAGAAGGCGACCTGGGCGAAGGCACCCGGCCATTGAAACTGGCGATCGTCGGGCGCCCCAATGCCGGCAAATCCACCCTACTGAACAGGCTCGTGGGCGAAGACCGCATGATCACGGGGCCCGAGCCGGGCCTGACACGCGACGCGGTCAGCGTGATCCTGCACGACCCGGCGGGCGACATCGAACTGGTCGATACCGCAGGCCTGCGCAAACGCGCCCGCATCGAGGAGCCGCTCGAAAAGATGTCGGTTTCCGCGAGCATCGAAGCGCTGAAGATGGCCGAGATCGTGGCGCTGACGATCGATGCCTCGCTCGGCCTGCACGAGCAGGATCTGCAGATCGCGCGCCTGGTCGAGCGCGAAGGCCGCGCCTGTATCGTGGTGCTCAACAAATGGGACGCGGTCGAAGACCGCAACAAGACACGCAAAGCCATCAGCGACCGGCTGGAGTTCAGCATGACCCAGATGCGCGGCATCCCGGTGGTGACACTCTCGGCTGCCACCGGCGCCGGGCTGGAGAAATTCCTGCCCGCGGTGCGCGCAGCCTCGACCGTCTGGAACACACGGGTTGCCACCGGCGAACTCAACCGATGGTTCGAGAAGGCACTCGAGCGCCATCCGCCGCCAATGGTGGAAGGGCGCCGGCTGAAGATGCGCTACATCACCCAGGCCAAGGCACGGCCGCCGACCTTCCTGGTGTTCGGCACGCGGGCGGAGAACATGCCGGAGGATTATCACCGGTATCTGGTGAACAGTCTTCGCGAGCATTTCGAGTTGCCCGGGACGCCTATTCGGTTGCTGGGGCGGGGGACGACCAACCCATACATCGACAAGGATTAGAAAAGGGAAGCACTTCTTTTCTGAAGAAAAGAAGCAAAAGACTTTGTTTCCTGCGCCTTCACGACAGCATACGAAATAAGAACCACGCGCTCGCGAACGCGTTACACGCTTACACCTCCAAAGGGAGATCCTGCGCGTGCTGACCATTATTCTGATCGTGCTTGTCGTCATGGCTTTGGGTGGCTTCGGCCACGGCGGCTACCAGCGCGGCTGGTACGGCCGCGATCCCTATTACAAAGCACCGCGTACGGCAGGCTTCGGCGGCGGGTGCCTGGGGCTGATCGTGCTGTTCGTCGTGCTCTGGCTGCTGTTCGGCCATCATCATGGCGGCTATTACCGCTACTAAAAACCGCTGTTCGAGAAGAGCCTTTCCTTGGGCTACAGTGTAGCCCAAGGCTCATCTATCGCAAACCAAACGCATTTGATCTGGAACTCGTGCGGCTTGGCTCGCACAGCGAACTTGGTGGTAGTAGCGCGTAGCCTGCATCGCGCTTGAGTAAAGCGGGCTGCGTGGCAGTTCGCACATTAGACCGGAGGTAATTCCACCTTTAACGCCTGCAGAAGAGCCGTTTGTTCATCGTCATTTAATGTCTGAATCCCAACGGGGTGACCCGCCGGTTGCTCCATGATTACCGCCTGGCGCCATCCTGGTCGCGTCGGCCCAGGCCATAGAAGAAGGCAAATAGCTCCCTTCTTTTCAGACGTGTGAAGGGTACTCCGCAGCAGCGGAAATGGCGGAGAGGCTAAGTTAGGCCGCCAGCCCGATTGATGCTTATCAAGCCACGCTGAAACAGCCACTAAGTTCTCGGGGGCCAGCGGTCTAGGCTCGCTCTGGGTGCTATATAGGACGTGCCCGATGCCAATCAGGATTTGCGGCACTGGTCGCATGCCGACATATCGATATCGCAAAGGCCATCGAAACACGTCCGACGCGATACTTCCAAAACCACATTATCGGAACTCATTGCTGCAATTTCCCGTCTATTTGCTGGGGCGATACCGCACCAGAGTTCCATGCGCTTGCACATCGGGAAGGCAAAGCGCTATCAGCGCGGGTGCCACGTCGGAAGGCTGCGGCAAGGTGTTCGGGTCTTCGCCTGGAAAGGCTTGCGCGCGCATGCGCGTGGCCGTGCCGCCAGGATTGAAAAGATTGATGCGCAGGGAGGATTTTTCTACTTCCTCCGCCCAGCTCAGCACCAGGTTTTCCATGCCGGCTTTGGTCGCACCGTAGGCGCCCCAGAAGGCGCGGGGTTCACGTGCAACGGTGCTGCTGACGAACACCGCGCGGCCTGCCGGGGCTGATACCAATAGTGGAGCGCAGGTACGGATCAGTCGATACGTGGCTGTAAGATTTACAGCGACGCAATCGGTGAAATCTTTCGGGAAGATGTGTGCAGCCGGCGTCAATTTTCCCAACACACCTGCATTGTGCACCAGAATATCCAAACGCCCGAAGCGCTGCTGCAAGGTGGGGCCAAGCGGATCGAGGCTTTCGGCGTTCTTAAGGTCGAGTGGCAGCAGGGTTGCGGTGGCGCCGAGTTTGCGTATTTCGTCGTCTACTTCCTCGAGCGCGCCTTGCACGCGTGCCGTCAGCACCAGATGCGCGCCTAATTTCGCAAGTTCCAAAGCCACGGCACGCCCAATACCGCGACTGGCTCCTGTCACCAGCGCCACTTGTCCGTCTAAAACACCCAAGCCGGGGCCTCCAAGGAATAAAAGTCTTTTGCTTCTTTTCTTCAGAAAAGAAGGGTCTTGCTTTCGTAAATGTCAGCTCATCTCAGCAAGCAGGCTAAGCTGACGCCCGGCTTTGGCATTGATGTCGCGAGCATCGACATCGGGCAAATCGATCGGATAGTCGCCGGTGAAGCAGGCGTCGCAATAATGTGGGGAATTGGCGTCTCGGCCCTTGCGGCCAAGGGCGCGGTAGAGGCCGTCGAGCGAGATGAAGGCCAGGCTGTCGGCGCCGATGAGCGCGGCCATCTCTGCAATGTCATGCCGGGCAGCGAGCAGTTTGCCGCGTTCGGGGGTGTCGATGCCGTAGAAGCAGGAATGTGTGGTGGGCGGCGATGAGATGCGCATATGCACTTCGCTGGCGCCGGCCGCGCGCACCATCTCGACGATCTTCTTGCTGGTGGTGCCGCGAACGATGCTGTCGTCGACCAGGATGACGCGTTTGCCTTCCAGCATCGCCTTGTTCGCGGAGTGTTTGAGTTTGACGCCAAGATTGCGGATGTGGTCGGTGGGTTCGATGAAGGTGCGGCCGACATAGTGGTTGCGGATGATGCCGAGTTCGAAGGGCAGGCCGCTTTCCTTGGAATAGCCCATTGCTGCGGGAACACCTGAGTCCGGGACGGGGACCACGATATCTGCGTCCACATGGCTTTCGCGGGCGAGTTCGGCGCCGATGCTTTTGCGTGCGGAATAGACCGGCGTGCCTTCCATCACGGAATCGGGGCGGGCGAAGTAGATGTATTCGAAGACACAGAACCGCGCTTTCACCTGGTTGAAGGGGCGAATGCTGCGCACGCCGAATTCGTTGATCACCACGATCTCGCCGGGCTCCACGTCGCGCACGAACTCGGCGCCGACGATATCCAGCGCGCAGGTTTCGCTGGCCAGCACCCAGCCGCCGCCAGCGTCCATTTTGCTTCCGTCAGGCGCGCCGATGCGGCCGAGGATGAGCGGGCGCACGCCCAGCGGGTCGCGCACGCCGATGAGGGCCTCGTTGCTCAGCGCGACCAGCGAGTAGGCGCCGACCACCTGTTTGAGGGCATCGATCAGCCGGTCCAGCACGGTGGAATACAGGCTGATGGCGATCAGGTGGACGAACACTTCGCTATCGGTGGTGGACTGGAACAGGCAGCCGCGGCGCACCAGCGCCTTACGCAGGGCGGCGGCATTGGTGAGGTTGCCGTTATGGCCGACCGCGAAGCCGCCGAACTCGAAATCGGCGTAGAGCGGCTGCACGTTGCGCATGATCGTCTCGCCGGTGGTGGCATACCGGTTATGGCCGATCGCACTCGCACCAGGCAGGGAAGCGATCACCCGCGCATCGCCAAAATTATCGCCGACCAGACCAAGCCCGCGCTGCTGATGGAAGCGCTGGCCGTCATAGGTGACGATGCCGGTGGCTTCCTGGCCGCGATGCTGCAAAGCATGCAGTCCGAGTGCGGTCAGGGCCGCCGCATCGACCACGTTCCAGACGCCGAAAACGCCGCACTCTTCGTGCAGCTTATCGTCTTCCCAGCTTGTGGGTTCGGGCAGAGTCACCATGCGGGTCATCCGAAATCTCCAGACCGGCGATGGCGTGCCGGGTGTCATGGCAGTGTAGCCTATCTACCCTTATGCGGGCCGATGAAAGGCTAATTGGTGTGGATCACCGGTGGGCCAAGCGCGCGGCCCTCTGGGGTGGCATGCAGCAACGAGGCGGCCGTGGTCGGTTGGTCGTTCGGCAGTTCGGGCAGGTTCATCTTGATGCCGGGGAAACGCGCCACCGTCCATTTGGCGCCCGAGGCGATCCAGGGCACGGTGCGCGCCTGCTGCAACTGCGGCGGCCAACGCTCCGGCGGAAAGATGGTGGCAAGAGGGATATAGGCCAGGATCAGCACGACCGCCGCGCGCAGAACGCCAAACACCAGGCCGAGGCTGCGGTCCAGCCCGCCCAAGGCGGACAGCTCCACCGCGCGGCCGATCAGGTTGGAGATCAGGGATAGCACGACGAGCAGCAGTACAAAGACGATTGCGTAGGCGGCCGGATCGGCGATGTCGGGGTTGCCGATGGCCTGTTCCAGCATGGGCCGCGCTGCCGGACCGAACCTGTAGGCGCCGAGGCCGGCGACCACCCAAGAGCCGAGTCCGAGGAGTTCGCGCACCAGTCCGCGGGACAAACCAAGGAGCGCCGAGATGCCCACAATGGCGAGCACCAATAGATCCACCAGATTCATGCGGCCTTATGGTGCAGCGGGCGGCCTTCGCCAAGTAGGCTTTGCGTGCCCTGGTGCGAAGATTGGAGCACGTTAACGGGTGAAGAGCAGCTTGCCGCCCAGCCCGATGAGAACTGCGCCCATGGTTGCCTCGATCACAGTCTTGGCGCGGGCATAGATGCCACGAGCGGCAGGATGCGAGAACAGCAACGCCATGCTGCCATACCACAGCAACGAGATCAGCGCCGAGATCCCGACCACGGCGACGTAGAACCGTGCGGGTGCACCCGCCGGCACCATGACGGAAAAGATGCTGCCGTAGAACGCCAGTGCCTTCGGGTTCGTCATGCTCGCCAGGAACGCCCGGCCGGCGGCAGCGGCTCCGCTGGATCCACCACGTGCTGTGGCAGGCATCGGCCCGCGAGCGCCTAGCACCATCTTCGCGCCGATCCAGATCAAATACGTCGCGCCCACGAGCCGCACCGCCGTGTAGATCCAGGGAAATCTGGTGATCACGACGCCAAGGCCGGCGACTGCCAGCAGCGACCAGGTGCAGGAGGCTGCGGCAAGCCCCAGGCCGGCAAGAAGGCCGGCGCGGCGGGAAACCATCATCGACGTCGAGGTCACGAGGGCGAAGTTGGGGCCTGGGCTGAGCACGCCGAGAAACAGCACGACGCTGATCGCGAGCAATCCGCTCATGGATGACGCGAGAGCAGTTCGCCGTCGCGGGTGCCGAACGAGACGATCACGCAGTTGCGCCCGTTTTCCTTGGCCTCGTACAGTGCCTTGTCGGCACGGCCGATCAGCGACTTCCAGCTGTCGCGCGCGCGCGCAGAGGCGACACCGATGCTAACGGTCACATGGATGGTCTCGCCGTCGACGATGAAGGCGTCACCGCAGAGGCGCTCATTCAGCTCGCGTATGCGGTCGGTGCCGCGATCATCGTGCGACATGAGAACAACAAGAATCTCCTCGCCGCCATAGCGCCCTGCATATTCGTCTGGCTTCAGTGCCTGGCGCATGCGCCGGCCCATCTCCTCGAGGATCTCGTCGCCGGCGAGATGGCCGTGCCTGTCGTTGATCTTCTTGAAATGATCGATGTCGATGAGGCCAACGGTCAGGTGCGAGTGGCTGTTCTCGGCGATCAGCGAACCGACCAGACGGGCCTGTATCTCGCCGCGCGTGAGCAATTTGGTCAGGCTGTCCTGGGTTGCGAGTATCTGCAGCGCCGCTTGCGCCTCGCGCATCTCCTTCGTGCGGTGCTCGACCTCGCGCTGCAGGGTTCGCTGCTGTTGCAGGAGCAGGCGCAGCCGTAGTCGCAGCAAAGCGTAACCGAGCGCGCAGACACCGACCGCGTAAAGCAGCATCATCGGCCAGGTGGTCCACCACGGCGAGTCCATGCGCAGCGTGATCGAAACCGGCGCCGATTCCTGATGGGTCAGCGGATCATAGGCGATCACTTCGAATGCATGCGCCCCAGGGGGAAGGAACGCGTAACGTGCGTAGCCGCTCGATGTGTCGGCCCACGCTTCATCCACGCCGCGCAGGCGGTAGCGGAAACGAACGGTGCCATCGGCCTCGAAATTCAATGCACCAAAATGCACCTCCAACTGGTCACGCGTGTAGGCGACGGCATTGCCGCGATAATCGGTATTGCCGAGGATTACGGAGGTGATGACCGGCTTGAGCACCTGTTCCTTGAACATGATCGTCGGGTCATGCAGATGCGACAGCCCCTGGCTGGTGCCGATCCACATCGAGCCGTCGGTATCCTCGAACAGGCTGTTCTGGTCCAGATCGTTCCAGATGAGGCCGCTATCGGTGTTGGCCGACACCCAACGTTTGCCGTTGAACACGGAGACGCCGTTATCGGTGCCGGTCCATACCCAGCCGCGACTGTCCACCAGGATGGAAACCACCGTGTTGGAGACGATGTCCGGCACACCGTACCGGATCATGGCGTCGAGGCGGTCGCCGGCGACCGAGAGTTTGTACAGACCGCCGCCCGCGCCGCCGACCCAGAGCGTGCCGTCCTTGGCGAGCCCCAGTGTCATCGGCTGGAACTCCGCTTCCTGCCAATGCGGCTTGATGACGATGAGGCTGCCGTCGTCGTGGCGATGGACCAGGTGGCCTTCCTTGATCATCCAGAGGCTGCCATCGTGATCCACGGCGGCCGCATCGAATACGCCCGGCAGGTCAGGGTGGACCTCCGGCGCCTGGGGCGATTGGGAATCGGCGATCGAATACACGCCCTTCTCGGTGAAGAGCCACAGAAGCGAGCCCGGGCCATGCAGGATCTGGGTGATAGCGGGGGTCTTGAAGATCTGAATCTCGCCGGTCGCCGTGGTGATGCAGGCAATGCCGCTCGAGCCCTCCGAGCGCCAGACATGTCCCCAGGCATCCGTGGTCAGCGCGAAACCTGCCCTGTCGTAATGCCGCTTCAGCCCTGCTTGGCCTCCTGCATCGCCCACCGCATCCGAGCCGCCATCGGTGGCGACCCAGAGTGGACCGCCGGGCGCGCGTGCCATCTGCCAGACGACGTCGTTCGACAAACCGTCGTGATGATCGATATTATCCCAGATGCCATAGCCCAGCGCGCGCATGACGCCCTTGCCAAGGGCGCCAATCCACAAATTGCCCTCATGGTCGAACAGGACGGAGAGGATTGCCGTCGACGGCAACCCGTTATCGGTATTGAAAGTGCGCCAGCCCTGGCCCTCGCGCACGATCAGCCCGTTTCCGGATTGCGTCACCAACTGCCCGCTGGGGGTCTGTGCCAGCAGAAGGCCATGCGGGTAATTGGCGTAGAGCCCATTCTGTTTCGGCATCGGCGAGATTTCCACCTTGCCGCTCTCCGGATCGATCTCCGCCAGGTGCCCGACCGAACGGGCGACGACGTGGCCGTTGGGCCGGACGAGCAAAGCCTCCCACTCCTCCGCAGGAAGCCCGTCGGTGGTGCCGAAGCAACGCCGGAAATGCGCACCAATCTCGCAGAGGCCGCCGCCCGCGCGCGCCAGCCAAAGCATGGCGCCGGATTCAGCCAACGGTGTCCGGTTCTGTAGCGGAATGCCCTGGTCGAGGAACATGCCGCTCGTCGGCTCGATATGCGGACGGCCATCGGGCGCATGGGTGTTGACGTAATACAGATTGCCTTGCGCAGCGATGATAGCGCCATCGCCCCAGCTGGTCATCTGCCCAGCTTCTTCATCGCTGATGCTGCCGACCGTCGAGGCGGCCGGCACGAAGGTGAGGCGCTCCGGCGGGATGGCATTGCTGATCGGCGTCGTGGAAACATAGACCGTGTGCGAGTAGCGCAGGATGATATGGCGCGCGGCATCCGTCACCATGGCTTCCACGATGCCGCCATCGGGCAGCCCTTGCCGCGGACCAAGATTTGCGAAGCGGCGGCCATCATAGACGTAGAGGCCGTGTTCCGTGCAGGCGAAGATGAAGCCGGTCTGATCCTGCTTGAGGCAGTTGAACCAGGCGTTGGAAAGGCCTTCCGTCGCGCTATACGTGCGGAACGACACTTCTTGCGCGCCGGCGTCGAATGCGGCGAGCGCCGGCAGGATGAGGCAGATTGCGCCTGTCAGGAATGTTCGACAAATCCGGCGGGTTTTTGGAAAATGGACGACCCTCACGGCTAAACTTCGTCTCCCATCCACAACCCTAGGCGGCAGGCGATCTTGTAGCATGCTCCAGCGGGAACGCAATGATAACGATAATCGCGTAACACGATAGTTCCCACGAGCGGGAGCCCTCCCGCAAGGGTTGAGCGGGAGGGCCTCTGTAAACGGCAAGCGCGAGTGGCGATCTGCCTGTTATCGTAGATCAGCCTGTTACGGTGAGATCGTTCGGGTAGTGGTGGAAAATCTCGTGGCCGGGCTGTTTGGTCGCGGCGCTCAGCTGGTCGGTAATGTCGTTCGGGTAGTGGTGGAAAATCTCGTGGCCGGGCTGTTTGGTCGCGGCGCTCAGCTGGTCGGTAATGTCGTTCGGATAGTGGTGGAAAATCTCATGGCCGGGCTGTTTGGTCGCGGCGCTCAGCTGGTCGGTAATGTCGTTCGGGTAGTGATGGAAAATCTCGTGGCCGGGCTGTTTGGTCGCGGCGCTCAGCTGGTCGGTGATATCGTTCGGATAGTGGTGGAAAATCTCGTGGCCGGGCTGTTTGGTCGCGGCGCTCAGCTGGTCGGTAATGTCGTTCGGGTAGTGATGGAAAATCTCATGGCCGGGCTGTTTGGTCGCGGCGCTCAGCTGGTCGGTGATATCGTTCGGATAGTGGTGGAAAATCTCGTGGCCGGGCTGTTTGGTCGCGGCGCTCAGTTGGTCGGTAATGTCGTTCGGGTAGTGATGGAAAATCTCATGGCCGGGCTGTTTGGTCGCGGCGCTCAGCTGGTCGGTGATATCGTTCGGATAGTGGTGGAAAATCTCGTGGCCGGGCTGTTTGGTCGCAGCGCTCAGTTGGTCGGTAATGTCGTTCGGGTAGTGATGGAAAATCTCCGGACCGACCTGCTTGGTCGCAGTGCTCAGTTGACCGGTGCTTATACCGGACGTGCCATTCAGTTGGTGGAAGATCTCCGATGCGCCACGACCCGAGGTCGAAAGTGCGGTGGCCGCACCCAAAAACACTGCGGTCGCGGCAAATATGTTCAGGCGTGCTTTAAACGTCGTCGTCATTGGGAAAACCTCTCCTGATGGCCCTGGGCCCGGTGCCCATTGCATACAATATATAGTCGTTCCGCATCGAACGTGCGTGATCTTTCCAGCCCCACACACAAAAATTTTCAACATGTGTCGGTTTTTGACGCTACTTCCGGTAGCATACCGTACAGAAATTCCCTGAAAAATATTCAAGCAACATTCTTGGCGCTGCATATGATGGTGTGTTGCATTGTTACACGCGCGGCGATTGAATCCTTTTCGCTTTTGGGCGAATCGTATACAGGATCGCGGTTTGTCAGAGCGGCTGGTTGCCTCTTGCGCCGATAGTGCGGTGCACCTCTATAATCCGTCTCTCGGCCGTCGTTTTCGGGTTCGAGGGCAGGCTGGAGCAATCCGCCGAGTGGAGAGCGCCATGAGCACAGAAAACGCCAGGCGCGACCAGATGTTTCCCCATCTTACAGAAATGCAGATCGCGTCCGCGCAACGTTTTGCGTCGGGCGAAATGCAGCATTTCGCACCCGGTGAAATGCTGTTCGAAATCGGTGCACGCGACAACGCGGCCTGGCTCGTTACCGGCGGTGCTATGGAACTGGTGCGGCGTTCGCCGTTGGGCGAGGAGGTGCCGATCGCAAGGCTGCAGCGCGGTCAGCTTTCGGGCGAAGTGGCACAACTGGCAGGGCGGGCGGCGCTGGCGCTCGGCCGGGCAGGCTCGGAAGGCTGCACGGCGATCTGTTTCGATCCGCCGCATCTGCGTGCGTTGGTCATCGGCCATGCGGAAATCGGCGAGATCGTGATGCGCGCCTTCATCCTGCGACGGGTGGGGCTGATCGCGGCCGATGCAGGGCCGTTGCTGGTCGGCCGCCCGGGGGCGCCGGACTTGGTCAGGCTGCAGGGGCTGCTGACGCGCAACGGCTATCCGCATCACGTGGTCGATTCACAAGGCGAGGAAGGCCGCGAAATCCTCAGCCATATGGGGATCGTGCCCGCGGATCTGCCGCTGCTGGTGTGCCCCGGCGGCGAGGTGCTGAAGCGGCCGAGCGATGCTGAGGCCGGGGTGTGCCTCGGCCTCACGCCGGTGCTCGATTCTTCCGTTCTCTACGACGTGGCGGTGGTGGGCGCAGGGCCGGCTGGTCTGGCAACGGCAGTGTATGCGGCGTCCGAGGGGTTATCGGTGCTGGTGTTGGACAGCCGTTCTGTCGGCGGCCAGGCCGGCGCCTCTGCGCGGATCGAGAATTATCTTGGTTTTCCCACTGGAATCTCCGGACAGGCACTGGCCGGACGGGCATTCAACCAGGCGGCAAAGTTCGGCGCGGAGATCGCCTTGCCACTGAGCGTGGAGCGCCTTGCCTGCCAGCACGACGAGCACGCGCCGCTGGTGCTGTCGCTTTCCAACGGCGCCACCGTGCAGGCGCGTTGCGTGGTGGTGGCCTCCGGCGCGCGCTATCGGCGGCCGGCGATCGGCAATATCGAGATGTTCGAGGGCAACGGCGTTTCCTACTGGGCCTCGCCGATCGAGGCCAGGCTGTGCAAGGACGAGGAGATCGCTCTGGTGGGCGCCGGCAATTCCGCGGGCCAGGCCGTGGTGTTCCTCGCATCTTTCGTGAAGAAGCTGCACCTGGTGGTGCGGGGGGCGAGCCTGGCCGCCTCGATGTCGCGCTATCTTATCGACAGGATAGAAGGACTTTCGAATGTGGAGCTGCATCTGCAAACCGAGGTGGTCGCCCTCGAAGGCGATGCTGACGATGGATTGAAGGCGGCGACGTTCCGTAACCGGGCGCGCGACGCGTTGCATCGGTGCGAGCTGCGCCACATGTTCCTGTTCATCGGCGCCGATCCGAATACCGGGTGGCTGAAGGAATGTGTAGCGCTCGATGACAAGGGGTTCGTGCTGACCGGGCAGGAGGGCGCCGGCGGTCTGCAGACGAGCCGGCGCCGCGTATTTGCGGTAGGAGATGTGCGCGCAGGATCGACGAAGCGGGTGGCGGCGGCGGTGGGGGATGGCGCTGCGGCAGTGGCTCAGATACATGCAGCACTTGCAGAAAAGTAAGCAGTTCTTTTTGAAAAAATAACCAAAAAGCTTTTGTTATCATGGCGCGCGCTGCCGGATAGACCCGCGACAGCGACATAAAAGTCTTTTGCTTCTTTTCTTCAGAAAAGAAGATTCTTTCTTTTGTGGGAATTTTCAAATGGCAACCGCAATCGCGATCAAAGGCCTAAGCAAGGCCTATGGGAGCGGCGCCAAGGCGCTCGACAGCATCGATCTCGAGATCCAGCAGGGTGAGATCTTTGCGCTGCTCGGCCCCAACGGCGCCGGCAAGACGACTTTGATCAGCATCATCTGCGGCATCGTAAATGCCTCTTCCGGCACGGTGCAGGTCGGCGCGTTTGATCACGTGCAACGATATCGGGCCGCGCGCGACCTGGTCGGGTTGGTGCCGCAGGAGCTGAACACGGATGCTTTCGAGACCGTGCTGGCGACGGTGAATTTCAGCCGCGGGCTGTTCGGCAAACCGAAGGATGATGCGCTGATCGAGCGTGTTCTGCGCGATCTGTCTTTGTGGGACCGCAGGGGCAGCAAGATCATCACGCTCTCCGGCGGCATGAAGCGCCGCGTGATGATCGCGAAGGCCTTGTCGCATGAACCCCGGATATTGTTTCTCGACGAGCCGACGGCGGGCGTCGATGTCGAGTTGCGGCGCGACATGTGGGCGATGGTGCGCAAGCTGCGCGCTGGCGGTGTGACCATCGTGCTGACCACGCATTACATCGAGGAAGCCGAGGAGATGGCCGACCGTGTGGGCGTGATCAACCAGGGGCGCATCATCCTGGTCGAGGACAAGGCCGAGCTGATGGGAAGGCTCGGAAAGTCGCAGCTTCTTCTGCAATTAGACCAGGCGCTGCAAACCCTGCCTGAGACACTTGCCGCCTGGCACCTGGAGCTTCGGCAAAACGGGACGGAACTGGCCTATGGCTACGATGTGCGATCGGATGCGAGCGGCGTGCCCGGGCTGCTACGGCAACTCGATGAGATGGGGGTGACGGTGAAACATATGCAGACAAAACAAAGCTCGCTTGAGGATATCTTCGTGTCGTTGGTCTCCGCCGCATGAACTTCCATTCGATCAACGCCATCTATCGTTTCGAGATGAACCGGACATTCAGGACTCTCCTGCAGAGCATTGTGTCGCCGATCATCTCGACTTCCTTGTATTTCGTGGTGTTCGGGGCGGCGATCGGTTCGCGCATGGCCAAGATCGGCGGCGTCGATTACGGCGCGTATATCGTGCCGGGGCTCATCATGCTGTCGCTGCTGACGCAGAGTATTTCGAACGCGTCGTTTGGCATTTATTTCCCCAGGTTCACCGGCACGATCTACGAGATTCTGTCGGCACCGATTTCGGCCGTCGAAGTCGTGCTCGGTTATGTAGGCGCGGCGGCAAGCAAGTCGATTGCACTCGGCCTGCTGATATTGGCGACGGCGCGGCTGTTCGTAAGCTTCGGGATCACCCATCCGTTCTGGATGCTGGGTTTCCTGGTGCTGACATCTGTCACCTTCAGCCTGCTCGGCTTTATCATCGGCATCTGGGCCGACAGCTTCGAGAAACTGAACCTGGTGCCGATGCTGATCGTGACACCTCTCACCTTTCTCGGCGGCAGCTTCTACTCGATCGACATGCTGCCGCCGTTCTGGCGCGCGGTGACGCTGGTGAACCCGGTGGTGTATCTCGTCAGCGGATTCCGCTGGAGTTTCTACGGCAAGTCCGATATCGGGCCGCTTGCGAGCCTTGGCATGACGTTTCTGTTCATGGCTGTCTGCCTGCTGGTGATCGGCTGGATTTTCCGGACCGGATACGGTTTTAAGCGCTAGGCGATCCCGCTGACGAAGATGTCTTCGCAGGTATAGCGCTTCTTCGTCAGCCCCTGTTCGAAATGGTAGCGCAAGCAGGTATCCAGCGCCTTGGTATTGGCTTGCAGGCCGTACGGCCACCAATCATCGCCCAGCAGGCTGCGATCGGACTCCAGCAGTTTGCCGAGCCATGGGATCATCGTCGCCATGGTGTTGAACGTCATGCCGCGGACGAGCTGCTCAGCCATGGCGTCCTTCGCCTCGCAAAAGCCTTTGTAGATCGCCTGGACAAGCTCCGGACGCCGGGTGGCCAGCTCTTTTTTCACCACCACGGTGTGCATGATCGGGAAGATGCCGGTGCGGCGGTAATAGTCGCGCTCGACCGCCTCGTAATCCTCGAACAGCCGGCCGACCTTGGGTGATTTGTCCAATATGCATTTCGGCACATCGGCGGAGATCAGTGCATCGATCTCGCCATCTTCGAGCATCTTGCCCAGATTGGCATTCTTATCCGCCCAGCTCACATCGACCTTTTGCGGGTGTGGCTGGGGAACGAAGTCGATTGGGTCCATGGGGAAATCGATGCCGCCAATGATCCAGCGGCACTGGTCGGGGGTCACGCCGTATTCGTCGGAGAGCATGCCTTTTGGCATTGTGCCCGCATCGTGGCCGTACAATGCCAACTCGCCGATGGTCTTGCCCACCAGGTCCCGCGGGTGCGTGATGCCGCTTGCCTTGTTGATGTAGATCGCAGAATGCCGGAAGGCCCGATTGGGAAACACCGGGATCGCCAGAAATGGAGGGTCTTCGAAATCCATGGTGCGCAGAAGATAGGTGAGGCCGAGTTCCGACACATCATAGGCACGGTCGCGGATCATGTTGCCGAAGATCTCCGGGATAATCCGAGCGGTATGGAAGCGGGCAGCGGCACCCTCTATCTTCACGCTGCCATCGGCGAGCGCCCTTGTGCGGTCGTAGTTCCAGAAGGCGATATCGAGCTTCTCATCGGTCATCATTGGCTCCTTCAGTGTCAGTGGCCTCACGAATCTGGCCCTCTAAGTAAATACATTTATATAAGAAGATGGCGGGATCAACCCCATGACACTCCCCGACGGCTCACAAGACGTTTAGGAACCGGGCATGAGCAGCAAGCGCGCGATCGTCGATCTGTTTGCCGAGGTCTCGCTCGGCGCGCCGGAGAATGCGGTGGGCTTCGTGTTGTGGCGGGTGGTGCACCGTTACCAGCGCGAGATCGACCGCGCGCTCGCGCCAGTGGACCTCACGCATCTGCAGTTCACCATGCTCACGCTGGTGGCCTGGCTGGCGCGAGACGGTGCGCCGCCGACGCAGGCAGAACTTGCACGCTTCGGCGACATCCATCCGATGCAGGTGTCGCACATGCTCAAAACGCTGGAGGCGAAGTCGATGGTGGCGCGCGCACGCAGTGCGGGCAACGCGCTGGCAAAGACCGTGGAGATAACGGCCGCTGGTCTGTCGGTGCTGCGCGAAGCCTTGCCACGCGCCATCGAGGTGCAGCAGCGAATGTTCGCCGAGGACGGCCTACCCGGCGGAAGCCTGCTGAATGCTTTGCTGCGGATTGACGAAGTGCGATGATTGCGCATGTTTTGCAGGCTTTGATGGCAGCGCTGGGACGTTGTAGTTTTGCCAGGCAGACTGCCCGACCGTAAGGACATTAGAAACCGTGGATAGCATCGTGAAATGCCAGCCGAGCCGGACGCCTGACGACATTGATATTCCAGCTTTACGTGAAAAATACCGCAAGGAACGCGACAAGCGCCTTCGGCCAGAAGGCGGCGATCAGTATGTGCAGGCCGCCGACGCCTTCGCGCATTATGCCGATACCGACCCATATGCGTTGCCCACGCAGCGTGATCCCCTCTCGGAGGATATCGATGTAGCGATCATCGGCGGCGGATTCTCCGGGCTGATGGCCGCAGCGCGCCTCAAGCAAAATGGAATCACCAATTTCCGCATCATCGATCGTGCGGGCGATTTCGGCGGCGTCTGGTATTGGAACCGGTATCCGGGGATTCAATGTGATAACGAATCTTACTGCTATTTTCCGCTTCTCGAAGAACTGGATTACGTGCCGCAGCATCGCTTCTCCGATGGTGCCGAAATAAAACGCTACTGCCACCGGCTAGGCGAACATTTCGGTCTCTACGAAACCGCCTTGTTCGGCACCGGTGTGAGCTCCATGCGCTGGGACGAGGGCCTCAGGCGCTGGCATGTCGGCACCAGCAAGAACGACGACATACGCGCACGCTTCGTGATCATGTGCGTCGGCAGCACCAGCACACCGAAACTGCCGGGCATACCGGGCATCAAGGATTTCAAAGGCCATAGTTTCCACAGCGCCCGCTGGGAATACGACTATACCGGCGGCACGCCGGATCAGCCGGTGCTCGACAAACTCGCCGACAAGCGCGTGGCGGTGATCGGGACAGGTGCGAGCGCCATCCAGATTGTTCCGTTTATCGGCCGCTACGCGAAGGAACTTACCGTGTTCCAGCGCACGCCATCCTCGGTGGATCGCCGCGGCAATGTGCCGACCGACCCTGACTGGGCAAAAAGCCTCAAACCGGGTTGGCAGAAGGAACGGCAGCGCAATTTCCATCTCTGGAGTTTCGAGGCCGTCCCGCCCGGCAGCGTCGCACTCGACCATATCTGCGATTTCTGGACCGAGATAAACCGCAATATGGCCGCACGGCTCGAGGCGATGGGCTCGCCCACTTTCGGCTCGCCGGACATGCCGTTGGAAAAGTTCTTCGCCATGCGCGAAGAGGAGGATTACAAAGTGATGGAGCGCCTGCGCCGGCGCGTCGATACTATCGTGCAGGACACGAAAACGGCAGAGGCCCTCAAGCCCTATTATCGCATGGGCTGCAAAAGGCCTTGTTCCAACGACAACTTTCTCGAAACCTTCAACCTGCCCAACGTCAAGCTGGTTGACGTCTCCAATCAGCAGGGTGTCGAACGCATCACCGAAGATGGCATCGTCTCAGGCGGTGTGGAATACAAGGTCGACTGCATCATCTATGCGAGCGGCTTCGAAGTCACCACCCGCATGGATCGGCGACTGGGCATAGAACCTTATGTCGGGCGCGACGATCTTTCGATCTATGCGTATTGGGCAGACGGCCTGAAGACCTTCCATGGCATGACGGCGCACGGTTTCCCCAATCATTTCTACACCGGGTTCACCCAGGCCGGCGCCGGCGGCAACATCACCGCGATGTACGATCAGCAGGTCAGCCACATCGCCTGGATCATCAAGGAAGTTCTGGCCCGCGGTGCTACCCGCGTGGAACCGACGGCCGAGGCACAAGCCGCGTGGATCAAAACCATCCACGACACGGCGATTGACACCACCGAGTTCCTGCTGGAATGCACGCCAGGTTATTGGAACGGCGAGGGCGGCGGCAGCGGACCGGATCGGAAAAAGAAGTTACGCTTTATCTTTGGCGAACCTTACGGGCCGGGCTTCTACGCGTTTGAAAATCTGCTGCAGGATTGGCGCGAAGAAGGCGGAATGAAGGGTCTTAGTTTGGCAAAGGAGTAGTTAGGGAGGCCTTCTTTCTGAAGAAAAGAAGCAAACGACTTTTGCCTGGCTGTCGCGGTTTTATTTGGCAGCCGATACGGTCAGGATTTTGGCGTCGTGCGGTGCTTCTGCCAGTTCGCGGAGGCACGTGCTGGCGGCGATCGCAGCGGGGCGCGCAGTGGATTGGTTCATGTCGCCCATGATCACCATCGGCATGACCTTGCTATGCAACAGCCGCCTCATATCGGTGTCCGGCCGCATGTCCGGCGCGGCGGCGCGATAGATGAGCAACGCAGGTGGAGCCAGCGTCCTGGAACACGCCTCACCGCCTGCCGGATCGGCGAAGGCAGGCATACTGAGGCAGAGGATTGGCAG
Source organism: Acetobacteraceae bacterium (assembly GCA_965198855.1). Classification (GTDB taxonomy): domain Bacteria; phylum Pseudomonadota; class Alphaproteobacteria; order Acetobacterales; family Acetobacteraceae; genus BOG-908. The sequence continues at coordinate 363,300 of CBDAPZ010000001.1, forward strand.
GGCAAGGCTTAATGCACGGGCTAACATCATAGCGCGTCCTTCCTGGAGTCGATCCGTGGCCGAGGCTACCAGAAAACGAGACACAAAGGTCACGGTTTGTCCGTAAAATCGAGCACGCCAGGTCACGCTATAGTGAGCGCATTATCGAATATCTAATCATATCGATAAAGAAACTGGTGCATACAACTAACGAGTTTGCGAGGCTCAAATTGGAACCTCGCTCGCGTTTACTCGTCCTCGAAGACCGGTTTGGCATCCACGGGCTTGCTCATCGCAAATGGAAGATCCGGCGAACTGATCGTAGAGAGACGGCCGTTCTGGTGGATCAAGGTCACCCGGCCGAGACCCGGCGAGACCACGACACCCTTCACCGTGTCGATCCACGCATGCAGATCGACGCGCGCCCGCTCCAGAATGTCGCCACCCACGGCCGCGTTGCTGGAAACCTCGAGTTCCGCTTCCAGCTCCATGACTTGGTCGGCCGCTGATTGAACCTTGTCGGTCTGCTCACTATCCATCGTTGCTCCTCGAAACCCGCCTTTCCGGCGGGCTTCCTGGCGTCTTTCGTTCAGAAAGGCAGGTTATAGAGCTCGACCGCATTGCGCTCGAGCACGCGTTTGCGCACGTGGTCGTCATAGCCGCCGAGCGTCTTCATGATGTGGTCCTGCACGCCCGGATAGAGGGAGGTGGGATGCGGGAAATCGGTCTCGAACAGCACCTTGTCGACGCCGATTGTCTCAAGCAGCAGCTTCGGCCCGACGGTTTCGAACCAGTAGGTCACCCAGAACTGGTCCTTGAAATACTGCCATGGGCGGCGCTGTAGGATCTTGGATTTTATCGGCAGCATTTCGTCGAATTGGTGCTCGTAAGCTTCGAGCGCGAACGGCACCCAGCCCATGCCGCTTTCGATCAGGCCGATCTTCAGCTTGGGGAACTGGTCCAGACGCCCGCTGACCATCCAGTTTCCCAGGGTGGAGGCGTTGCAGATCGAGAACATGGTGGCCACCACCGAGAGAGTCTGCTCGAATGAGAAGCCCTTCCAGGCCAGGTCATTCGGGTTGATCGCCGAGTTGAGGTGGAAGTTGATCGGCGCGCCGCGATCGGCACACATCTCCAGCAGAGGTGTCCAGTAATCATCCACGAAGGATGGGATGCCGAGCCGCTCGGGGGTGTCCGGCAGCACGAAGCCCTTGATGTCGTTGTCGAGGCAGCGCTTCGCCTCGGCTTCCATCGCCGCCTTGTCCCACAGCGGTAGGTGGCCCAGCGTGAAGAGACGGTTGCCGGATTCCTTCTGTCGCTCCATCGCGGCGTCGTTGTAGATCCGCAGGATGGTGATCGCGCGCTCGTTGTCGCCCAGCGCCATCAGCGAGCCGGCCTGCGTCACACCCGAGTTCTGATAACAAATCTGGGCGTAGATGCCCTGCTCGTCCATCGCCTGCAGGCGATGCTTGGTATCGTGCGCGCCCTTGTGGCCTTCATCAAAGGTCGGGAAGGCGAGGCGGCCGAGCAGTTTGTTGTGATCCGAGCCGCGGATCACGTTGCCGCCCATCGAGCCGAAATCGCGGTCGCCGACGAACCAGCGATCGACGCCGTTCACGCGGCGCACATAGGGCACCTTGTCCTTGTATTTCGCCGGCGCGCGCGAGGTGAAGAGGTCGGGTGACTCGGTGACATGGGTGTCGCAATCGACGATCTTGATGCCCTTGAGCTCGGGATGAAGACCCTGCGAGTCGGTTGCGTGATCGACCTCGCGGATGACGCCGCCAGGCGTCCAGCCCTCATCGGACCAGTATTTGCGTGCAGAGCTCGCAATATCTGCTGTTGCGTCGTCAGCCATTATTAACCTCCCAGGCGATCCAATATTTCAGCCTCGCAGGGTCCCGCGGGAACATCAACGCCACAGCCACGATATCGACAGTGCGAATGATTCGAACCTGTGCAAACTTATCAAGACTGTGAACGCCCTTAAAAAATGAAAGTCTTTTGTTTCTTTTCTTCAGAAAAGAAAGCGCTTTCTTTCATCTACTGGCATTGATCCAACCGGCGGCTTTCTCTGCGATCATCAGGGTGGGAGCGCTGGTGTTGCCGCTGGTGATGGTGGGCATGATGCTTGAGTCAACCACGCGGAGGCCACCGATGCCGTGCACCTTGAGGTGCGGGTCCACGACTGCACTTGGATCGTCGGCGGCACCCATCCTTGCCGTGCCGACAGGATGGAAGATCGTGCTGGCAATCTCGCCGGCTTGTTGCGCGAGTTCTTCGTCGGTCTCGAACTGCGTGCCCGGTTTCCATTCCGTCGGTTCGTAGGCGGTGAGCGCAGGTTTTTTCATGATCTCGCGCACCTGGCGCAGGCTTTCGGCGGCGACGTGGCGGTCTTCTGCTGCGGTGAGGTAGTTGGGGGCTATTGCCGGCGGGTCGTCGAAGCGGCCGGATGTCAGGCGCACGGTGCCGCGGCTCTCGGGATTGAGGTTGCAGACGCTGACGGTGAAGGCTGGAAAGCTGTGCAGGGGCTCGCCGAACGCATCCAGGCTGAGGGGTTGGACGTGATATTCGAGGTTGGCGTGCGGGCGGCCGGGGTTCGAGCGGGTGAAGGCGCCGAGCTGGCTGGGGGCCATGCTCATCGGGCCGGTGCGCCGTGCGAGGTATTCGAGGCCGATCTTGGCTTTTCCGAAGAAGCTGCTCGCGAGGGTGTTCAGCGTGCGCGCGTTTTGCAGTTTGAAGATCGTGCGTATCTGCAAATGGTCTTGCAGGTTCGCGCCGACACCGGGAGAGTCGTGCAGCACCTCGATGCCGTGGGCGGCGAGATGGGCAGCCGGCCCAATTCCGGAAAGTTGCAGGATATGCGGTGAGCCGATGGCACCGGCGGAGAGGATCACTTCGCCTTTCGCGTACGCTTGTAGGGCGTGTCCCTGTGAGCGCAAGGCGATTCCGATGCAGCGTGGCTGGCCTGAGGGCGACGTCTCGAAGAGCAGGCGTTCGACATGCGCTTCGGTCCAGATCGTGAGGTTCTTGCGGTGTCGTGCCGGGCGCAGGAAAGCGCGCGAGGTGTTCCAGCGCCAGCCTGATTTCTGGCTCACTTCGAAATAGCCGATGCCGGCATTATCACCGGTATTATAGTCATCGACGCTTTCGATGCCGGCTTCGTTTGCGGCGGATCGGAAGGCCTCGAGAATGTCCCAGCGCAGGCGCTGTTTTTCGACGCGCCATTCGCCGCCATGACCGTGGAAGTCGGAGAAGCGGCTGTTTGCACCAGTGGCGGGATCGGCACCGTTGTCGAGGCGGTAATGGTCTTCATGCGCCATGAAATCCGGCACCACGTTTTCCCAGCGCCAGGCGGGATCGCCGGTGAGGCTGGCCCAGCCATCGTAGTCGCGTGACTGGCCACGCATGTAGATCATGCCGTTGATCGAGGAGCAGCCACCGAGGCCTTTGCCGCGCGGATAGCGCAGCGCGCGTCCGTTCAGCCCGGCTTCGTTGGCGGTCTGATACAGCCAATCGGTGCGTGGATTGCCGATGCAGTAGAGATAGCCGACGGGGATGTGGATCCAGAGATAGTTGTCGCGCTTGCCGGCTTCGAGAAGTAGCACGCGTTTATTGGGGTCCTTGCTCAACCGATTGGCAAGCAGGCAGCCGGCGGTGCCGGCACCGATGATGATGTAGTCGAAGGAAGTGTTCTGCATGGTGCATGAGGCCGCAATGCGCGGCCGAATTTTCATTTTGCCTGTATGTGTACGCCCAGCAGATGCGCCTTTTCTTGCGCAGGGGCCTGGCCGATGTCACTGAGCGTGATCTTTTGCGGCGGGTTCATCGAGACCGTCAGCGTGCCGGGGTGGTTGAGGAAAGTGCTGACCTGGTCGGTGGCATCCGGCTGGTCGGGGATCATCAGCCCGAGCGTGATCAGGCCGATGGCCAGTTGCGCACGCACGGCGTCGGGCGTGCTGTGCATGATGTTCGCGGCCGCATTAAAGCTGCGATCGACCAGGCCCGCATCCTGAAACACGATTGTGGCGTGGTTCAGCGTGGTCGCCAGCAACGCCGCTTTGGAATCGCTCTTTGCGGCGATCGCATCATAGCCGGTGATGTCGGCTGCGAGTTGCAGCTTGCCGAGGCTTTTCAGATCGAGATCTTCGGTGAAATCCGTTTGCTTGTCGGCATCGTTGCTGTGCGCCTTGATGGCAATGTCCATCGTCAGTGCGTCCATGCCAAAGGCGTCGATAGCCGCCTTGGTGGCCGCGGATATTTTGCTGTCCTTCAGCCCCAACGTGAGGCCATGGATTTCGCCGTCGCCCACACGTGCGCCGCTTGTATCGGATTGCGGAAACGCAGCATTCATGTCGTGAATGGACAGGCGCGGCCCGGGCGAGACATCGATGTTCAGCCCAGCAAGGGAAGCGGTATCGTAACTCGTGCTGCCGAGCGCGTATCTGTCGCTCGAAGCCATGTCGCGCTGGCGTTGGAGTGGCGTGGTGAAATCGACTTTCTTGATGTCGGCATCGTCCAAAGTTGCGTGGATGACCTGCTGGCCGGGCTGGCTATTATCGATATCGATGCTTAGGCGGTGCAGCGCGGCACTTCCGATTTTGCCGCCATCATAATTGCGCACGCTTATATCGGCGATTTTCGCCTTGCTCATTTTTGGCGGTGTGTCCGCAGCCACAAAATCATGCTGGTCCAGGCTCTCAAAGGCGAAAGCCAGCGCTATATCGGCCTGCATGGCGGGCTCGCGCAGATGGTCGTGCGTCGGCGGCAGCATGAAGGGGCGGCCGCTGAGCTGGTGCAGGGTGATCGATTTGATCACCGCGGTCTCGCCGCTACCGTCCTGCGGCGCGATATGCACGCCGGAAGCGGTGGCGTCGCCGATCAGCAATCGGCGCTGGGTCCAGGCAGGGCGGCCGTTCGGGTAGGCGCCGGGATCGAAGATGTCGCTCAGCGCGTGCTCGTCGCCGCCGGAGACGCTCAACGAATCGGCGGACCAGAGGAGCTTGCCGGCGTAGCCCAGCTTGAAATCATGCAGGGTGACGGTGCCGGTGAGCGCGTTCGTGTCCGTCGCACCATGGCTGGCGGCGTAGCCCGGCGGCAAGGTGGCGACGATCCGGTCGATGTTCTTGTCCACCGCCTGGCTGGTCACGTGGTTCACGCCGGCCCGGAAGAACAGGAAGGCGGCAATCGCCACCACGGCAACCCCTGCACCGAGAAGAACGCGTTGCTGCATGGGGGGAGAGAACCTTCGGCGGAGCGGTTTCGGGTGGCGCGGGTGGAAAACCGAGCCACTGAAATGCTGCCTATGAGGCGACCCGGGCTCCGTTCAAGGACTACCTTAGCGGGCCTGGTCAAAAAATGTCTATGTTTATTTGTGGGTTAACCGGTTTACTCCGGGCGGGCGCCGTGGCTTCGTTACGGCGTCAGTTATTTTATAGTGCGTCCCAGGCGGCGTTTCTCGAGTTCAGAAGAATGCTGGGCATAGCTTAGGTATTCAGGATGTGCCGCGTCATCGGGAAATAATCCCGACAAAGGCAGGATATCTGCCGATGGCGCCCGCATCGACGGCCTCATAATGTCGCCGATGGAGCCCTCCAACTCCATCGGCAATTTGAAGCAGCAGCACCCGATATGCCGGCGGCGCCATCCGCCACGCGAGACGGTGCTGCTGCCTTTTTGCAGATAGCCGCACGTTTTCTTCCTTCGGCTAATGCAGATATCCCTTATGCCTGAGAGCAAGCACGGACCCGGACCGCCGTGATCCGTCCGGCCCATGCAGCGTCGTCGCGCAGAAGAACTGTCCGGCCAACTCAAGCGCATTCACTAGGCGATACGCGCTGGCCGACGCCGCGGCGGCATCACGCTCGGTGATCAGGCCGGCCAGCAGCGCACAGGACTCATCCGGCGCTTCCTCCTGTTCCAGCGCCAGCACACGCAGCAAGGCGCGTTCGTCGTCGCTCACGTTCGGGGTGCAGGTGCAATGGATCTCGACGCTGCGCCGGCCGCCCCTGGCGAGCGCGTGCATGAACGCCTCGAGCGACTGCGCTGCCTCCGGCGCGCCAAGCTGCGCGAATACCTTGTTGATGCCGCTTGCTGCGTCGCGGGCGTGGCACTGCCCGACGACCCAGGCTCGTATCGTCCAGAGCAGCAGGGCTTCGAGCGGTGGAAGGTCACTTACGGAATCGGTCGTGCTATCCTGCATGATGTCTTTCCCGTTCCGGTGCGTAAGAGATGTCTGGCTGGTTGGCCCAGGTGACCGCGGGAAGACATTCTGGATCGGCGAGCCAGTAGCCGCCAAAGGCGAGTGCTGCCGCCAATTCATCCAATGCTTCGGTGAGCGCCGCCAGCAATTGTCGATCAGGCAGGATGGCCGCGAGCGCACCATCATCGGCCTTTCTGCCGAGCTGAAGCCGCGCCAGGCATCGCAACAGCACGTTTTCATCCTCGCTGAGCGAGAGGCTGCTCTCCATGCCCACGTGCATCAGCGGCGACGTCGTTCCGCCTAATTTTCCAACCGCTTCTCGAAATCGGACATCCACACGGGCGAGATCTGTGGCGAGGTTGCAGGAGAACCGCGGCGACAGCGTGGTGCAGCGTGGCAGATCTTGGCGCAGAATGTGCCGCAAGCTCCACAACGCGAGCCGTTCCGCGTGACAAAGATCCGGTCGCAGCAGATGCGCAGTGAGAGTGCCGGCCATGACTTCTCCTCGAACGCCAATGAAGCCCAACCGTATTGCGAACGCTTCTCATTTGCAAGTCTGCAATGGGCAAGATGCGTGCGCGACACGTGTGTGTGACGTCAAGGCGAAGCTGAGAATATCGAGGATTGGAGCGGGTGATGAGAATCGAACTCACGTATGAAGCTTGGGAAGCTTCCGTTCTACCATTGAACTACACCCGCGGCGGCGATCACTCTACCGGGCGCGGCCGCGTTTGCAAAGCCGATGGCCGGCTTCAGCCAGAAGAGTGCCGCCGTTGCATCGTGGTGGTTTCGGCATCGATCGCTGATTTCCGCGGCATCCGGTTTTGCCATGTCTGCGTCACCTCGAACGCGACCATATCAGCGATCACCACGCGCCCACCCATCTGATGCAGCAACGGCAGAGCATCGGCTTGTGCCAAATGGATCAACGGCCCCGGGGGGGAGAGGCACTATTCCCCAAGCCTTGCCTTGGTGTCTTGCTTATACCTGGTTTTTGGGTCTAAGCGTATCGCCCCTCGTGATTTGTCCGGCCGGCTTGCGGCGAGGTGCTTTTAAACAAACGCGCTAAAGAGGCCCGGTACGTGCGCAAGCGCGTTCGTGCCGGTATTCCTTAGGTCCGGCTGCCGAAAAGGAGCCCTGGACGCATCATGACGAGCACCCCCGAATACCGCCCCGCCACGACCCTTCTCCATGGCGGCATGGACCGCACCCCGCATGGCGAAACCAGCGAGGCGATGTTCCTGACCTCGGGCTTCGTCTATGACGACGCGGAACAGGCTGAAGCCACCTTCGCCGGCACTGTTACCCATTATCAGTATTCGCGCTTCGGCAACCCAACCGTCGCCGCCTTCGAACGCCGCATGGCCTTGCTGGAAGGTGCGGAAGCCTGCCGTGCGACAGCCACCGGCATGGCCGCGGTCAATGCCGCCATGCTCAGTCATCTCTGCGCCGGCGACCGCGTGGTCGCCAGCCGCGCACTGTTCGGCTCCTGCCACTGGATCGTCTCCACGCTGCTGCCGCGTCTCGGCATCACCTATGAGTTCGTCGATGCGTGGGACAATGCAGGCTGGCGCCGCGCGCTGAGCCAACCGACCAAGCTCGTGCTGCTCGAAACTCCCTCGAACCCCATGCTCGAGATCGTAGACATGGCGGCGGTATGCGACCTCGCCCACGCAGCCGGCGCGATCGTGGTGGTCGATAACGTGTTCGCCACACCGCTCCTGCAGCGCCCGCTGGCGTTCGGCGCGGACGTCGTGGTCTATTCAGCCACCAAACATATCGACGGCCAGGGCCGCGTGCTGGGCGGTGCCGTGCTCGGCCGCAAAGCCTGGATCGAAGACACGCTGCAGCCCTTCATCCGCAATACCGGGCCCGCCCTTTCGCCCTTCAATGCCTGGACGCTGCTCAAAGGCCTCGAAACCCTGGCCCTGCGGGTGGAAGCCGCCTGTACGCGCGCCACGAAGATCGCCGACTTCCTCGCCGGCCACCCACAGATCTCCCGCGTCTGGTATCCGGCCCGCCGCGACCATCCGCAGCACGAACTGGCCATGCGCCAGATGAAAGCCGGCGGCACGCTGGTGACGTTCGAACTCGCCGGCGGCAAATCGGCCGCGTTCCGCTTCATGAACGCGCTGCGCCTGATTGCCATCAGCAACAATCTGGGCGACAGCCGCTCCATGGTCACCCACCCAGCCACCACCACCCATATGCGCATCGGCGCGGAAGAACGCGCCCGCCTCGCCATCACCGACGGCGTGGTCCGCCTCTCCGTCGGTATCGAAGATGTAGCTGATCTGGAATACGATCTCGCAAGCGGCCTACAGGCGGCCGCCCTACAGCACGCCGCGGAGTAGATTTTTGACCAGAGACTACGTGCAGGCCACCGGCGACATCGAAGTGCGGGTGGCCTCCTTCTACCTCGAAGACCAGTCCGAACCCGATATCGGCCGCTATGTCTGGGCCTATCGGGTCACCATACAGAATAACGGCCGGCAGACGGTGCAGCTTCTCAGCCGCACCTGGCGTATTACCGATGGCCGCGGCCGCACTTTTCTTGTGGAAGGCGAAGGCGTGGTGGGCGAACAACCCGTGCTCGGTCCGGGCGAAGCGTTCGAATACACCTCGGGCACACCGCTCGAAACGCCCAGCGGCTTCATGACCGGCGCCTACCACATGGCCCTACGCGGGAAAGACACCCTCAAGGACGACGGCGAAACCTTCGACGTGGCGATACCTGCCTTCAGCCTGGACTCGCCCCATCAGTCCGGGCGCGTGCACTGATGCAATGATCCTTGCCTGACTGCCCGACGGCACCATTCTCCCAACGCCAAGAACAGTCACAGAGGAACGCCAGCCTTGATCAAGATCGCCCAGCCGGAACTCGGAAAAGTCGGGACCCCCGAGGAGAGGCCAACACAGGAAGAAGCGGAATCCGCCATCCGCACCCTGATCCGCTGGGCCGGCGATGACCCCAACCGCGAAGGCCTGATCGACACGCCAAGCCGTGTCTCCCGCTCCTACCTCGAATTCTTCAAAGGCTACGACGAAGACCCGGTCGCCCTCCTCACCCGGACCTTCTCGGAAGTGGAAGGCTATGACGAGATCGTGCTGCTCAAGCACATCCGCTTGGAGAGCCATTGCGAACACCACATGGTGCCCATCATCGGCCACGCCCACGTGGCCTACCTGCCCGACCGACGCGTCGTCGGCATCTCCAAACTCGCCCGCGTGGTCGACGCCTACGCCCACCGGCTGCAGATCCAGGAAAAACTCACCGCCCAAATCGCCAACACCATCAACGAAGTGCTGGCCCCCAAAGGCGTCGCCGTCATCATCGAAGCCGCCCATGAATGCATGACCACCCGCGGCGTCCACAAACCAGGCGTCTCCATGGTCACCAGCCACATGCTCGGCGCCTTCCGGACCGACCCCACCACCCGCCGGGAACTTCTGGCCATGGTCAGCGGCCGGGGCGCTAGCGTCGACGGTTATTAATGGGGAGAGATGTGTCGCGCGGAGAGGCTAGACCAGGGGGCTCTGCCCCCTGGACCCCCGCCGGAGGGAGCCTCCCTGGGCCGGCAATGTTCAAAGGCAAGCCAAGGAGGGGGCGTGACTCGCGAGTCCTATCCACCCGACGGTTATGCCCCCTCCTTGCCTTGCCTTCCCATGATGGAGGTCTGGAGGGCCACCCTCCAGCGGGGTCCAGGGGCAGAGCCTCTGGCCTAACCTCTCCGCGCCAAACCCTTTGCCCATCATGACGTCGACGCTGCCGCGCCCGGCGCCGGACCTCGGCGCAGGGCGGGCTGAGGCGGTGATTGCCAGGTTGCATGGGCTCTATCCGAAGCTGATCGATCTGAGTCTGGATCGGGTGGTGCGGCTGTTGAAGCAGTTGGGGGACCCGCAGCTCGCTTTGCCGCCGGTGGTCCACGTGGCGGGAACGAACGGCAAAGGGAGTACGTGTGCGTTTGTGCGGGCGATCGGCGAGGCAGCGGGGTGGCCGGTTCATGTGACGATTTCGCCGCATCTGGTGCATTTGCGGGAGCGGTTTCGGGTGGCGGGCGAGTTGGTGTCGGACGAGGCTTTGTCCGACGTACTGGCGGAGATCGAGCGGGTGAATGCGGGGGGGGCGATCACCGTGTTCGAGGCTTTGGTGGCGGCGGGGTATCTGCTGTTTGCGCGAACGCCGGCACGGCTTTGCGTGGTTGAGGTTGGGTTGGGCGGCCGATTTGACGCCACCAATGTGGTGCCGGCACCTGCGTGCTGTGCGATCACCTCGATATCGCTCGACCACCAGGATTTTCTCGGGAGTGAGTTGGGGCGGATCGCCTGGGAGAAGGCCGGCATCATGAAGGCCGGGCGGCCGGTGGCGACGGGCTTGCAGGTGCCTGAGGTCGCTGTGGTGTTGCGGGAGTGCGCGCAGGAAAGCGGCGCTATTCTGCTTGAGCGTGGGCGCGACTGGGACATCGCGTTGGATTCGGAGGGCGTGCGTTACAGCGATTCCCTGGGCTTGTTGGCGCTGCCTTCGCCTGGGCTGGTGGGTGCGCATCAGCTGGATAATGCGGGTATTGCGATCGCCGCGTTGCGGGCGTCCGGGCTTGGGCTGGGGGAGGCGGCGTATCGCGGGATTGCGGAGGCTGTGTGGCCCGCACGTTTGCAGCGCCTGCAGGGGCGTCTTGCCGCGTTGTTGCCGTCGGCGTTCGAGCTGTTTCTGGATGGCGGGCACAATGCGGGGGCTGGCGAGGTGTTGGCTGCGCAGTTGAAGACGTGGTCGGACAAGCCGCTTGATCTCGTGGTCGGCATGAAACAGAGCAAGGATGCGGCAGGCTTTCTGCGTCCGTTGCTGCCCTATGCGCGCAGTGTGTGGGCGGTGCAGGAGCCGGGGCAGCATCTGGCCTTGCCGATCGAGGCGGTAATCGAGGCATCCGGCGATGTGGCGCGGCCGGGGCCGGATGTTGCAAGTGCATTGAGACAGATCAGCGAGATGGCCCCAGGACGGGTGCTGATCTGCGGCAGCCTCTATCTCGCGGGCGAGGTTTTGAAGGCGGAGTCTGCCGCATCACAGAACGGGTAGCGGCGCAGATCGACACCTGACGGCAAGAACCGGGTTACACAGGTCGCGTATATGGTGCAGTGCACATCAACAGATGGTTGCTGCTGGAAAGGTCGAGCCGATGAAGTTCTGGATTGTCAGTGTGGCGGCCGTGCTCAGCCTGATGGCCATGGCGCCGCTCTAAGCCGTTACATCCACAGATTGTTCTGAAAGGCCGGAAGCCATGCTTCTGGCCTTTCTTCGTTTTCATGATCGTTTTGATTCAGCTTATGGTAGCGTTTCGTCACGCTTCGACGCGCCGGTTTGTTCGCTTTTGAGCAAAGCTGCGCCATCACAGGAGGTGAAGATGGCTCCTAATCAGGATCGGTTGACCCTGGATGCGCTGCTGACCGACCCGCTGACACTGCTCGTCATGCAAAGCGACGGCATCACGTCCGACGATGTGGCGCAGGCCTTCGCAATGGCCCGCAATGGGCTGGCTGTTGTAGCGGTGCCGAAGCGAAGCGGGTTCTGCACCACCTTCGATCGGTGGCTGGGCTGATCGGAAGAAAGAAAGCCGTTCTTTTTTGGAAAAAAAGAACCAAAAAACTTTTATGATTATGGTTTGCGCTGCCGGGTAGGTCCGCGACAGCGACATAAAAGTCTTTTGCTTGTTTTCTTCGGAAAAGAAGATTCTTCCTTAAGCTTTCAGCGCACGCCACACAGCCGGCAACTGATCCGGCAAATCCTCCGCAATCAGCCCAGGCCCAAACACATTGGCTGCTTCGCCGTGCAGCCAGACGCCGGCGCAGGCCGCGTGGAATGCATCCATATGCTGCGCCAGCAGGCCAAGGATGAACCCGGCCAGCGCGTCGCCCGAGCCTGCGGTCGCCAGCGTATCGGGTGCGTTCGTGTTGATTGCGACGCGTCCGTCGGGGGCGGCGATCACGGTATCTGAGCCTTTCAGCACGATTACGGCGCCGCTCAGCGCGGCAGCGCGGCGGGTGCGGGTGATCTTGTCGCCATCGGTGGGGAAGAGCCGTGCGAATTCGCCGTCATGCGGGGTCATGACGCAGGGGCCAGTGATGCGCGCAAACAGCGCAAGCGGATCATCCTTGAAGACCGTGATCGCGTCGGCATCGAGCACCACGGCGCGCCCTGTGGCGAGCAGTGCTTCGGCATGGCTACGGGTTTGCGGCGTCACACCGGCGCCGGGACCGATCAGCGATGCGCTCAGGCGTTTGTCTTCGAGCAGTTCGGCAAAGGCGTGTGCGCCGCCGATCGGCTTGACCATGATGCTCGTGAGAGCGGCGGCATAGACGGCCCATGCCGGTTCGGGGACTGCGATGGTGGTGAGCCCCGCGCCGGCCCGTGCAGCCGCCCGTGCGGAGAGGCGTGCGGCACCCGTCATGACGCCGCCGCCGCAGATCAGGGCGTGACCGCGGCCGTATTTGTTGCCGCCGGTCGCGATGCGCGGCAAGGCGTGCCGCCAGAGCGCGGGGCCATTCTCGAAAATGGTTGGCGCGATGTCGCCGAGCACAAAAGCCGCGATGCCGATGTCGGCGACCACCAGCTCGCCGCACAGCGTGCGGCCTGGGAGCAGCAGGTGGCCCGGCTTCTTGCGGAAGAACGTCACGGTCAAGGCGGCGCGAACGGCGCCGCCCAGATCCGCACCGCTATCACCTGCGACACCGCTCGGCACGTCCACCGCTACGATGGGGAGAGCCGCTGCGTCCGCCGCTGCCAGGGTCTGGCGTGCAGCGCCTTCCAGTTCGCGCGACAGGCCGGCGCCGAACAGGGCATCGACCACCAGGGCGGCCCCTTCCAGCAAGGAAGGCGAGATCGCCTCTATTTGGCCTTGCCACAAGGCGGCATGGTACGCCGCGTCGCCGTGGAGTGAGGAGGCGTTGCCGAGCAGGCCGAGCCTGACCTGCCAACCGGCCTCTGTGAGGCGTTTCGCCACCACAAATCCATCGCCGCCATTATTGCCGGGGCCGCACAGCACGCAGACCGGGCAAGGCTGCCAGCGCCGCTGGATTAAGTCCGCGACTGCCTGGCCTGCCCGTGCCATGAGCTCCACGCCGGAGGAGGCGGCGAGACGGTCGACCTCGTACATTTGTTCTACGGTCAACACGGCATTGGCTGTCGGGTCTTGGTGCGCGAGATTGTCCATCGTTGCCCTCAGTCCCTTCAAAGCGGGCAGTGCTGCCCGCGGCCCGGGACACATGTGGACCCCTGGCCAGACACTCCCGCCCTAGCCTAGGGTGCCCAGCCAATGCGCGGGAGCCAAACGTGAAAAAAACAGTTTTGGGGGTCAAAGCCAGTCTTCTCTGCAGCGCCATGATCGCTGCTGCATCTTTCGCTGCGACCTTTCCCGCCCGCGCGGTACCCCCAGCCGGCATCTCGGGCAGCGTGCCCGACGACGTGCTGCGCGCGACGCTGGATAATGGCTTGCGCGTGGTGATCGTACCCGATCGGCTGGCTCCGGTGGTGACGACCGAGATCAATTATCTGGCAGGATCCAACGACGCACCTGCCGGCTTTCCCGGAACCGCGCATGCGCTGGAGCACATGATGTTCCGCGGTTCTGCGGGTCTGGACCGCGACCAGCTTTCCGAGCTCGGCGCGCTGCTCGGCGGCGACTACAATGCCGATACGACGGAGAGCGTCACCCAGTATTTCTACACCGTGCCGGCCGCCAACCTGCCGGTGGCGCTGCACCTTGAATCGCTGCGCATGAACGGCCTCAATCTCGACCAGGCGGATTGGGAGAAGGAACGCGGCGCGATCGAGCAGGAGGTTTCGCGCGATCTTTCGAGCCCGATCTACACCTATATCTCGCAGTTGCAGTCGATCATGTTCGCCGGCACGCCCTATGAGAACGACGCGCTCGGCACCCGCCCTTCCTTCGACAAGACCGATGCGAAACTGCTGCGCAGCTTCTATGAGCGCTGGTATCACCCGAACAACGCCATCCTGGTGATCGCAGGCGACGTGGATCCACAGGCAACCCTCACCCAGGTGAAGACCGCATTCGGTGCGATCCCGCGCCACGACATCCCCGCCCATGCGACGTTCAACGTCAGCCCCGTGGTGCAGAAGACCCTAACCTTGCCGACGGATTTCCCGATCTCCCTGGTGACGCTGGCCTATCGTGCCCCCGGGCTGAAATCGCCGGATTTCGCCACCGCCGACATTCTCGGTGACGTGCTCGGCAGCCAGCGCGGGGCGCTCTACGCGATGGTGCCGGCAGGGCATGCGCTGGTGACCGAGTATTCGTTTCAGCCGAAGGCCGATGTCGGATTCGCGGTGGCTGCAGCCGCGCTGCCGAAAGGCGGCGACCCGAAGCCGGTGCTCGACGAGATGCGCGGCATACTCGCCAACATCGCAGCACACGGCGTGCCGCCGGAACTGGTGGCGGCCGCACGACGGCAGGAACTGGCACAGCTTGCCTTCAAGAATGACAGCATCACCGGGCTTGCCGAAAGCTGGTCGCGCGCGCTTGCCTTCGAAGGTGCCGATTCACCGGACGACATCGCCAAGGCCTACCAGGCCGTCACCGTCGAGGGCGTCAATCGCTTGGCGCATACACTGCTCGATCCCGCCCATGCGGTAACCGCCATCCTCACGCCGCAGGACGACGGAAAGCCGGTCGCCGGCAAAGGTTTTGGCGGTGCGGAGTCGTTCGACAGCGCGCCGAGCAAGCCGGTGAGCCTGCCGCAATGGGCCTCGGACGCGCTGGCGAGCCTGCATATGCCGGATATGGGCGCGCCACCGGTGGTGAGCACGTTAGGCAACGGACTACGGCTGATCGTGCGGCCCGAACATGTCAGCCGCACCGTGTCGGTTTACGGCATGGTGCGGCAGGTGACGGAAATGCAGGAAGCAAAGGGCAAGGACGGCCTTGGCGCGCTGGTGAGCGATCTGTTCAGCTACGGCACCGAACATCATGACCGCCTCGGCTTCCAGAAGGCGCTCGACGACATCGCCGCACAGGAAAATGCCGGTCCGCGCTTCACGCTGAAAGTGCTGAAGCCGGAATTCGAACATGGCATGGCGCTGCTGGCGGAAAACGAACTGCATCCGGCGTTCCCCGCTGACGATTTCGCAGTCGTGCGAAAGCAGGAGGCACAGGGTTTGGCAGGGCTTCTGCAATCCCCCGACTATCTGTTCAAGCGCGCGATGATCAAGGGCGTCGTGCCGGATGGCGATCCGCAATTGCGCGAAGCGACGCCGGAAGGCGTGATGGCGCTCAAGCTCGAGGATGTGAAAAGCTTTTACGCCAGCACGTATCGTCCGGATCTGACCACCATCGTGGTGGTCGGCGATGTATCGCCGGAAGACGCCAGGCGCGTGGTGGAGGCCAATTTCGGCGGGTGGGCGGCGCAAGGCCCTACGCCTTCCATCGATCTGCCGCCGATTGCCGCCAGCAAGCCGGCGGCAGCCCACGTGCCGGATAGCAGCAATCTGCAGGACACCGTGGCGCTGGTGGAATCGGTGCAATTGCCGGTGACCAACCCGGACCGTTTCGACTTGATGCTCGGCAACACCATCCTCGGCGGTGGCTTCTCGTCGCGCCTGTTCCAGGATCTTCGTGTAAAGACCGGGTATGTTTATAATGTGAGCAGCCAGGTCGATTGGGGGCGCACGCGCGCCGATTATAGCGTGTCGTTCGGGGCGGACCCCGACAAGGTGGGCAAAGCCCGCATGGCGGTGATTGCCGATGTGAAGGCGCTGCAGAACCAGCCGGTGAGCGATGCTGAACTGACACGTGCGAAAGCGCAGATGCTGCGCCGCCTGCCGATGCAGCGCGCCAGCGTGGATGCGATCGCCGCCCTCGATCTCCGCCTGATCGATCTCGATCTGCCATTGGACTCGCCGAGTATCTCTGCGAAACACTATTACGACGCCACGGCGGCGTCGGTGCAGGCGGCCTTCAAGGCCTGGCTGCGTCCTGACGATCTTGCCGAAATCGTCAAAGGCCCTTCTGTTTCGCAGTGATCGCGGGCCATCACTGCCACCTGATACACTGATACGGAGTCCGAATGGACGAAGATTTTCGCCAGGCTGCGCTGGATTATCACCGCTTTCCGCGGCCGGGCAAAATCGCCATCGAGCCGACAAAGCGCATGGCGACACAGCGGGATCTGGCTTTGGCCTATTCGCCGGGCGTGGCCGCTGCCTGCGAGGCGATCGTCGCCGATCCGCGCACAGCGCGCGATTACACGGCGCGTGCCAATCTTGTTGCGGTGATCTCTAACGGCACGGCGGTGCTAGGGCTGGGCAATATCGGGCCACTTGCCGGCAAGCCGGTGATGGAAGGCAAGGCTGCCCTCTTCAAGAAGTTTGCCGGCATCGATGTGTTCGACATCGAGGTGGATGCGGCCGACCCCGACCTGTTCATCAGCGTAGTCGCAGCCTTGGAGCCAACCTTCGGTGCGATCAACCTGGAAGACATCAAGGCGCCGGAATGTTTTGTGATCGAACGCACGCTGCGCGAGCGCATGAAGATACCGGTGTTCCACGACGACCAGCACGGCACGGCGATCACGGTTGCTGCAGCCGTGCGTAATGCTCTGCTGCTGCAGGACAAGGAACTGGCCGAGGTGCGCCTGGTCACCTCCGGCGCCGGCGCTGCGGCGATCGCCTGTGTGGACCTGCTGGTAGCTATGGGCATGCGCGTGGACAACGTGACGCTCACCGATATCAAAGGTGTCGTATATGCCGGCCGTGAACCGAACATGCCCGACAACATGGCACGCTATGCGCGGCGGACGGATGCACGGACGTTAGCGGACGTCATCGAAGGTGCAGACATCTTCATGGGCCTTTCCGCACCGCGCGTGTTCAAGGAGGAATGGCTGCCGAAACTGGCAGCACGCCCGGTGATACTGGCATTAGCCAATCCCGACCCGGAAATCCTGCCGGAACTGGTGCGCGCGGCTAGGCCGGATGCGATCGTTGCAAGCGGGCGCAGCGACTATCCCAACCAGGTCAATAACGTTCTCTGCTTCCCGTTCATCTTCCGCGGCGCGCTCGATGTCGGTGCGACCACAATCAACGAGGAAATGAAACTCGCAGCCGTGGAAGCGATCGCCGAGCTC
Source organism: Acetobacteraceae bacterium (assembly GCA_965198855.1). Taxonomy (GTDB): domain Bacteria; phylum Pseudomonadota; class Alphaproteobacteria; order Acetobacterales; family Acetobacteraceae; genus BOG-908. The sequence continues at coordinate 380,614 of CBDAPZ010000001.1, forward strand.
GCGCGCATGGAGGCCAGCGAAGTGGTGGCACGGGCGTATGGCGGCGACGCACCGGTATTCGGCCCCGAATATATCATTCCAAAACCTTTCGATCCACGCTTGATTCTGCAGGTGGCACCCGCGGTGGCCCGCGCCGCGATGGAGACCGGTGTCGCGCTGAACCCGATCGCAGATTTCGAAGCCTACCGCTCGGAACTCGAACGCTTCGTGTTCCGCTCGGGGCAGCTGATGCGCCCGGTGTTCGAGGCCGCACGCAAGGTAAAAGCGCGCGTGGTGTATAGCGAAGGCGAGGATGAGCGCGTGTTGCGCGCCGTGCAGACCGTCGTTGATGACGGCATCGCCTTTCCCATCCTGCTCGGTCGGCGCGACGAGATCGCGCGCCGCATTCGCGAGATGGGGCTGCGCATGAAGCTCGACGGCAACGTGCAGGTGCTGGACCCCGCACGCGACCACGCGCATTTTGCGCCGCTGATCCCTACCTATCAGCGCCTGGTCGCGCGTCGTGGCGTGCCGCCCGATGCGGCAGCGCGCCGGATGATGCGTCGCGGTACGGTGGCCGCCTGCATGATGCTGCATGCGGGCGAGGTGGATGCCGCATTGTGCGGCGGCACCGGCGCGTGGTGGCGCCAGATCGACTACCTGCTGCCGATTATCCCAAAATCTTCTGACGTCAGCAGGGTTTTCGCCCTTTCCGCAGTGATCCTGCAAGCCGGGGCGATCTTCATTTGCGACACCCACATGAATGTCGATCCCACCGCCGAGCAGATCGCCGAAATGACCGGCCTGGCCGCCAAAGCAGTATCGGGCTTCGGTGTGGTACCGAAGGTGGCCCTGCTGTCGCATTCGGATTTCGGCGCCAGCAACTCGCCCTCCGCACGCAAGATGCGCCACGCCTTGGCGCTGATACGCGCGCAACACCCCGATCTTGAAGTGGACGGCGAGATGCATGCCGATGCCGCCTTGTCCGAAGCGATTCGCGAACGGGTGATGCCGGACAGCACCCTCTCGGGTGTCGCCAATCTTCTGGTGATGCCGAATCTGGATGCCTCGAACATCGCCTTCAACCTCGTGAAAGCGGCGGCGGACGGCTTGCCGGTCGGCCCGCTGCTGCTCGGCATGTCCAAGCCTGCGCACATCCTGGTGCCGAGCGTGACCGCACGCGGCATCGTTAACATGACGGCGCTTGCAGTGGTGCAATCGGCACGCGATGCTGGTCAGATCTCAGGAGAATAGAATGGTCTTTCCTGCGATCACCGCCTTCTACGCAGCACTTCTTGGCCTGGTGCATTTCGGCCTGAGCGGATGGGTGGTCGCCGGACGCGGCCAATACAAGGCGCTCCACGGCGATGGCGGCAATGACGGCTTGAGCAAGCGCATTCGTGCACATGCGAACTTTGCCGAGTATGTCCCGCTGATCTTGCTGTTGCTCGCGTTTCTGGAATCTTCCGGCGGCAGTCACACGGCTTTGCGTATCATGCTGATCGCACTGCTTGTGGCACGCGTGCTGCACCCGTTTGGTATGGTGGCGCGGATGAATTCGCCTCAGCAATTCGCTTTTCGCGGGATGCCGGCGTTGATCACCTTCGCGGTGTTGTTGGTGGTTTCGGTGCTTCTGCTGATTCGGGTTGCGTAGGAAGAAAGCAGTTCTTTTCCGAAGAAAAGAACCAAAAGACTTTTATGTTGCTGTCGCGGCTCTATCCGGCGGTGTGCGCCAAACTGCTTCAACTTGTGCCACGAAACGGATTGACGATGCGCACGCCTTCGGTAAAGGCCATCCCATGCTGCATATCTTCCGACCACAGAACGTCACATCCGGCCTCGATCGCCGCAGCCGCTATCATAGCGTCATAGGTAGACAGGGTGTAACGCTCAGCCAGCGCAAGTCCGCTTTCATGCGTCTGGAGCGTAACCGCCTGGACCCTAAGCAGGGAGCGAAGCATGGACAAGAAGGAATGCGTGTCCGACCACGTCATTCGCATTTTGCGGCGTGCGACATTCGTGATCTCGTTCAACACCTGAACGCTGATCACGCCTCCATCGCTCAAGATCTGTTCGGCACGATCCGCTTTGGCGGTATCGTCTGACGCAATGTAGAGGAGGACGTTCGTGTCGATGAAGCTAGCGGGCATTCGCCTCGTCCCGATCGAACTTGAAGTCGGGCGGCAACCGGCCCCGAAACGTACGCAGCCGCTTCAGCAGCGCGTCACGGCTTGCACGACGGGCGACGCCGAACGACCGTTCGCCGGCAACATGGATTTCGATCTCCTCGCCTTCTTTGAGGTCGAGCGCCTCGACCACAATAGCGGGGATGCGAACGGCCAGGCTATTGCCCCATTTGGCGACTTGCATTTAGCCGACCCCTTGTAGATATACGTAAGAGAGATTGTATATCCAACCATTGGGCGGAGCATAGCGGTTTTTTGACCTCTTTGGCGCCACGCCTTTGATCAGCTAGACACCCCACGATGTCTGACGCTCCCACCCTCATCACCGGTGCCACAGGCTTCGTCGGCTCCGCCGTTGCCCGCACCCTCCTAGCCCGCGGCCACACGCTTCGTCTGCTCGCCCGACCCGGCAGCGACCGGCGCAACATCGCCGAGCTGTCGGCCGAGATCGTCGAGGGCGACCTGCTCGATCCCGCATCGCTGGCGCGCGCCGCAGAAGGCTGCCGCTATCTGTTCCACGTCGCCGCCGATTACCGGCTTTGGGTGCCCGACCCGGAGGCGATGCTGCGTGCCAATGTCGAGGGCACGCGTGCCCTGCTGCTGGCGGCGCAGTCGCGCGGAGTGGAGCGCATGGTCTATTGCAGCAGCGTCGCGGCGCTTGGCCTGATCGGCGACGGCACGGTGGCCGACGAGACCACCGAGGTGCATCCGGACAAAATCGTCGGCGTCTATAAGCGCTCGAAATATCTGGCCGAACAGGCGGTGCTGGCGCTGGTGCGCGACCATGCCATGCCGGTGGTGATCGTAAACCCGTCCACGCCGGTCGGGCCCCGCGACATCAAGCCGACGCCGACCGGCAAGATGATCTGGGATGCCGCCACCGGCCGCATGCCCGCCTTCGTGGATACCGGCCTGAACATCGTCCATGTCGATGACGTAGCCGAGGGTCATGCGCTCGCACTCGAGCGCGGCGAGATCGGCGAGCGCTACATCCTGGGCGGTGAGGATTTCTCCCTCGGCGCCCTGTTCGCCATGGTCGCACAGATCGCCGGCAGGCGGCCGCCGCGCGTCAAATTGCCGATCGCACCTTTGTATCCGATCGCTTTGGTCTGCGAGGCACTGGCAAGAGGCTTCGGGATCGAGCCGGTGGTGACCCGCGAGACGCTGGCGATGGCGCGGAAAAAGATGTTTTTCTCCAGCACCAAGGCTCGTGCGCAGCTGGGCTACGCGCCACGGCCGGCCGTGCAGGCCATTGAGGATGCGGTGGCCTGGTTCCGGGCGCAGTCCGCTTCGTGATTTTCCTCGCAGCATTGCCACTCGCCGTCTGGTTCTATCTGCTCGCCGGCCACGGAAAATTCTGGCAGTCGGGACCGGTCCTGCAGCCGGCCGCCTTCCTCTCGCCGCGGGCGCAAAACCTGCCGGCGGTCACCATCGTGGTCCCCGCCCGCAACGAGGCCGACACCATCCTGCGCGCCCTGACCTCGTTGCTGGCACAGGAGTATGACGGACCATTCCGGGTGATTTTGGTGGACGACATCAGCAGCGACGGCACCGGCGCGCTCGCCGGGAACATCGAAGATGAACGCCTCACCATCTTGCGCGGCGCGCCGCATCCGGTGGGCTGGAGCGGCAAGCTCTGGGCATTGTCGCAAGGCATTGCCGATAGCGACGATGAACTGCTGCTGCTGACCGATGCCGATATCGAACACCGCCCGGCGCATCTGGCGACCCTGGTCGCCAAGCTGCAGGCCGACAAGCTCGACATGGTGTCCGAAATGGTCGCCTTGAACTGCGAAAGCGTGCCCGAACACGCGCTGGTGCCGGCCTTCGTCTTCTTCTTCCAGTTGCTCTACCCGTTTGCCTGGGTGAACGACCATGCCAACCCCATGGCGGCCGCGGCCGGCGGCACCGTGCTGATACGTGCCGCCGCTCTGCGCCATGCGGGCGGGCTCGAGGCCATGCGAAGCGCCCTCATCGATGACGTGACGTTGGCCAAGCGGGTGAAGTCGGCCGGGAGAATCTGGCTCGGCCATAGCCGGCTCGCCAGCAGCATCAGGCCCTACAAGACAGCCGGCGATGTATGGCGAATGGTCGCCCGCTGCGCCTATGTGCAGCTTGGCTATTCGCCGCTGAACCTGGTCGGGATGGTCGCCGGCATGGTGCTGGTCTGGCTGCTGCCACCGCTTCTCGCAGTGTTCGGCCACGGCCTGCCGCGCTTGCTCGGCCTCGCCGGCTGGGCGGCGATGGCAGGCAGCTATGTCCCCACGCTTCGCCGCTTCCGCCTAAACCCGCTTTGGGCGATTACCCTCCCGCTGGTGGCGATGTTCTACGTGGCGGCGACGTTGGGATCGGCGCTCGACCATTACCGCGGGCGCGGCGTGGTGTGGAAACAAAGGGCCTATCACGGATGAACCACACGTTGGAGCAACTGCCCTCGGTCGAAAACTGGTCGGGCAAGGACCGCACGGCAGAGAATTTTCCCGTCGGGTCCGCCCTGATACGGCCCGACCTGCGCCGGCACGTGCACGCCTTCTACGATTTCGCCCGCAATGCCGACGACATTGCTGACAGCCCGCTGCTCACCCCTGTGGACAAGATCTTCCGGCTCGACGTGATGGAGGATGTGCTGCTCGGCGCACGCGATAGCGGTTCTCCCAGCGCGCTCGGCTTGCGCCATAGCCTGGTCGAGAGCGGGTTGAGCGCGGTGCACAGCCAGGGATTGCTGCGCGCTTTCCGGCAGGATGCGAACAAGAACCGCTACGCCGACTGGGACGAGCTGCTCGATTACTGCCGCTATTCCGCCATGCCCGTGGGCCGCCACGTGCTCGCCTTGCATGGTGAGGGCCCGGAGACGGTCGCCCCGTCGGACGCGCTCTGCGCAGTGCTTCAGGTGCTGAACCACCTGCAGGACGTCGCCAAGGATCTTTCCGCGCTGGACCGCTGTTACCTCCCGGCCGACATGCTGGCGGAGGCCGGTGTCGCCTTAGAGGATGTGCACGGCCCGCGTGAGACCCCCGGCCTGCGAAAAGTGTTTTCGCGATTGCTGGATCACTGCGATGCGCTCAACGCCGAGGGTGCGGACCTGCCCCGCCGCGTGCGCGATCGCCGCCTGCGACTGGAGACCTCGGTCATTGTTAATCTTTCCCATCGCCTCGCACGCCGCCTGCGCGCCGGCGATCCGCTCGCCACACGTGTCAAACTCACCCGCCCTGATGTCGCCCTGAGCCTGCTGGGCGCGGCACGCTATCTGCCATGAGCACGCCGCTGGGCGCGGCGCAGGCCGATCTGGATGAGGTGGAGCGGCTGGTTCGCGCTTCAGGCACCTCGTTCTACCGCGGCATGCGCATCCTGCCGGCGGACCGTCGTGCAGCGATGTATGCGATCTATGCCTTCTGCCGCCTCGTTGACGACATCGCCGACGAGGAAGCGCCGTTGGCCGAAAAGCGCCGCGGCTTGGATCGCTGGCGCGCGCGCATCGAGGCGCTGGAGACAGGCGGAACGGAGGATGAAGTCACCCGCGTGCTGCTGCGAGCACGAGGCGCCTTCGCGCTCCGCCGTGACGATTTCATGGCTATCATCGACGGCATGCAGATGGATGCGGAGACGGTCATCGTGGCCCCGGACCTCGCCACGCTGGATCTGTATTGCGACCGTGTCGCCTCCGCCGTCGGCCGCCTCTCCGTGCGCGCCTTCGGCGATGCCTCACCGGCGGCGGACGAAGTGGCCCATCATCTCGGCCGCGCCTTGCAGCTGACCAACATCCTGCGCGACCTCGGCGAGGATGCTGAACGAGGGCGTCTCTATCTGCCCGCAGAACTCCTGGCTGATGATGGCATTCCGGCGGACCCTCAGGCAGCGCTGAAACATCCAGGCCTTGTTAACGTCTGCGAAAGCGTGGCCGACAGCGCAAAAAGCCATTTTGCGCAGGCGTCAGAGGCCATGTCGCGCTGCGACAGGCGCGCGATGAAGCCGGCCCGGCTGATGGGCGCCAGCTATGCTGCGATCCTGCGCCGGCTGGAACGGCGCGGCTGGTCACGCCCGGAACAACGGGTGTCGGTGCCGAAATGGGAAAAGCTCTGGATCGCGCTGCGCTTCGCGGTCGGCTGCGCGTGATGCCGGCATTTCCCTGATGCGTGGGGCCCGTGTGCATGTGATCGGCGGTGGGGTTGCTGGCCTCGCCGCTGCCTTGGAGCTGACCGATTCGGGCCGCGCCGTCACCCTCTATGAATCGGGGCCGGCCTGCGGCGGCCGCTGCCGCTCCTATTTCGACCGTGAACTCGGCTGCCGGATCGATAACGGCAACCATCTGCTGCTGTCCGGCAATTCGTCGGTCATGCGCTATTTGGAGCGTATCGGCGCGCGCGATACGCTCGGCGGTCCGGCGACCCCCGTTTTCCCGTTCATGGATCTGCGCAGCCAGGCGCGCTGGACGGTGCGGCCGAACATGGGCCGGTTTCCATGGTGGGTTCTGGCGAAGGGCCGCGGCGTCCCGGGTGCGCGGCTGGCGGATTATGCCGCCCTGCTGAAACTCAGAACCGCTGGCCCGGACGACACGGTGGCCGCCCTGCTGCCGCACAACGCGCTCTACACGCGCCTGATCGAGCCCCTGGCGGTTGCCGCGCTCAACACCTCGCCCGAGCAGGGCAGCGCGCGATTGCTCTGGGCAATCATATCGGAGTCGCTTGCCAAAGGTGGCCGCAACTGCATCCCGTGTTTCCCCAAGGAGGGACTTTCCGAAAGCTTTGTCGAGCCTGCTTTGCGGTTTCTCACCTGCGAGGGTGTCGAAATACGCACAAGTCATCGCATATCCGCCCTCACCGTGGAGCATGGCCGGATCACGGCTTTGGCAGGTCCGGAAGGGGCAATTGCAGTGCCGGAAGGTGAGTCCGTGGTGCTCGCTGTACCGGCACCGGTTGCCGCAGCATTGGTTCCAGGCACCTCTGCACCTGACGCCTATGAAGCGATCATTAATCTTCACTTTAAGGCCGATTTTCCTGGCGGCGAGGCCGGTTTCGTCGGGCTGATCGGCGGCGTGGCGGAGTGGGTGTTCTTCAAGCCGGGGATCGTCTCCGTCACCATCTCGGCTGCCAACCGGCTGCTCGACCAACCGGCCGAAGGCCTCGCCACCCGCATCTGGCGGGAGATCCAGATTATCACCGGTGCCGTGGCGGAGATGCCACAATACAGGCTCATACGAGAGAAGCGGGCCACATTTGCTGCAACCCCCGTGCAACAGATGCGTCGCAGTTGTGCCACAACTACCTTGTCGAATCTGGTGTTGGCCGGCGATTGGACGGATACTGGATTGCCCGCGACGATCGAGGGTGCGATCAGATCCGGCTTTGCTGCGGCGCACCACCTTCGGGTTACGTAACAAAACCAGAATGAGTATGCAGAGCGAAATTTTAGTAGACCGTCACCACAGCCTCGATACGCCCTCTTTGCAGACCAGCATCGAGCGCGCGGCCGAAGCTTTGTGCAAGCGGCAGAACGCGGATGGGCATTGGCGCTTCGAGCTCGAAGCCGATGCCACCATCCCAGCCGAATACATCCTGCTTGAGCATTATTTGGATCGGATCGACCCGGCGCTAGAGGCGCGGATCGGCGTATATCTGCGCAGCATACAAGGCGAGCATGGCGGCTGGCCGCTGTTCCACGGCGGCACGTTCGACCTTTCCGCCAGCGTAAAGGCCTACTTCGCCCTCAAGGCCCTCGGCGACTCCCCCGAAGCGCCGCACATGGCACGCGCCCGCGCCGCCATCCTCGATGCCGGTGGTGCCGAACGCACGAACGTATTCACCCGCATTCAGCTTGCGTTGTTCGGCGAAGTCCCTTGGCGCGCGGTTCCCACCATGCCGGTGGAGATCATGCTGCTGCCGGAGTGGTTCTTCTTCCACCTGTCAAAGATCTCCTACTGGTCGCGCACCGTCATCGTGCCGCTACTGGTACTGATGTCCCGCCGCCCATGCGCCATCAACCCGCACAACGTGCACATCCCGGAGCTCTTCACCCAGCCGGCGGAGACCATCCGCGACTACATTCGCGGCCCGTATCGCAGCTATTGGGGCTACGCTTTTAAGGCGCTCGACCTCGGGCTAAAACGCATCAGCCCGCATTTCCCGAGCAGCTCACGGGCTCGCGCGACGAAGCTCGCCGTGGATTTCGTCACCGAACGCCTCAATGGCGAGGACGGGCTAGGTGCGATCTATCCCGCCATGGCCAACACGGTGATGATGTTCGCGAGCCTCGGCTACGAGCCTGATCGCCCCGAAGCCGCGATCGCTTGGCTCTCAGTGCGCAAACTCATCGTCGATGACGGCGAGCGCGCCTATGTGCAGCCTTGCGTCTCGCCAATATGGGATACTGGGCTCGCCGGCGTTGCCATGGCAGAAGCAGGTTATGGCTGCGATCTCGGCCGTGCCCCCGTGGAAGCGGCGAGCGAGTGGCTCGCCCAGCGGCAGATCCTCGATGTGAAAGGCGACTGGGCCGTTCGCCGTCCAGATGTCCGCCCCGGCGGCTGGGCGTTCCAATATGCGAACGACCACTATCCCGACGTCGACGACACAGCTCTCGTCGGCATGCTGCTTGCCCGCAATGGCGACCCCGCCCATGACGAAGCCATCGCCCGCGCCCGCGAATGGATCGTTGGCATGCAGAGCAGCGATGGCGGCTGGGGCGCGTTCGAGCCGGAAAACACCCATTCCTACCTGAACCACATCCCCTTCGCGGATCACGGCGCCCTGCTCGATCCGCCGACCGCCGATGTCACCGGCCGGTGCGTGGGCTTCCTGGCGCAGATCGGCATGGGCAATGACGATCCGGTCATGGCCAAGGCCATCGCTTATCTCAGGCGTGAGCAGGAGAAGGATGGTAGCTGGTTCGGCCGTTGGGGTACCAACTACATCTATGGCACCTGGTCGGTGTTGAACGCGCTGAACGCTGTCGGCCTTCCGCCCAACGATCCCGCGGTCAAACGGGCCAGCGACTGGCTGATCGACGTGCAGCGCGCGGATGGCGGCTGGGGCGAAGACGAGGAGAGCTACGCTCACGCGCCGCATGGCCGCTTCACCGAGAGCACGCCCTCGCAGACCGCCTGGGCGGTGTTGGCCTTGATGGCGGCTGGACGTACCGAGCACGCCGCCGTGCAGCGCGGCATCGCCTGGCTCGCGGCGACGCAGAAAGCCGATGGCGAGTGGGATGAGGCGCCCTATACGGCGGTCGGTTTCCCGCGCGTGTTCTATCTGAAATATCACGGCTACCGGCTGTTCTTCCCGCTGCTCGCGATGGCGCGCTACCGCAACCTCAAGCGGTCGAACCACCAGAAGGTCGAGTTCGGCATATGAGCGCCACCGGGGGCGACATCCCCTGGAATCGTGGGCAACTCGGCTTCACGCCAGCGTTCATCACCGGATTGGTAGCTGAAGCGCACCTGCTCCGCAGCCTCGGCCATCAGGTTTTTACCGGCGGCGGCACGCCGGAAGGTGCGGCGCGCTGTGCCGAAGCGGCGATTGCCGCGGGTGCCACCGCCCTCATCAGTTTCGGCCTAGCAGGCGGTCTGGATCCATCCCTGCCAAGCGGCGCGCTCATCGTCCCCGCACGATTGCTCTGGCATGGCCGGACCCTCCACACCGATCCGGAGCTCGTCGCGACACTCGGCGGCCCGACCTGCGATACTTTGCTGGCCACCGACCTGATTGCGACGACGACCGCGGAAAAGCGGGTTTTCTGGGCCGAAACCGGGTCCGCTGCCGTCGATATGGAAAGCGGCGCCGTCGGCGAAACCGCCGCCCGCCATGGCCTGCCTTTCGCCATTCTGCGTGTCATCTGCGACCCCGCCGGACGCAGCCTGCCGCCCGCCGCCCTTGCCGCGCTGGACAAGTCCGGCCGTATCGGCTTGTTGAAAGTAGGTGCCTCGGTGCTACGCCATCCAGGCCAGATCCCGGCGCTGCTGGTGTTGGCCAGCGATGCCGCGCGGGCGCGCAAAACCCTGATCGGCCGGGTAAAACACCTGGCGTCGCACGATCATTCGGCTTCCACCCCGGCCTTGTCCTGCTGAGAACCCATGTTTCTTGATTCCGGCCTTTCCAGTCTTGTTGGTTTCTGCGCGCGCAGGCGTCTGCTGGTCATTGCCCTGGCCGCCTGCCTGGCCGCGCTCGCGGGCGTGCTGGCCTCCCACCGCTTGTCGATGACCACCAGCATCGACGGCCTGTTCGACCGTAAATTGCCATGGAAACAGCAGGAAGCCGCGCTGAAAAAAGCCTTCCCGCAGTTCAACGACCTGATCGTCGCCGTCATCGGCGCCCGCATTCCCGAGGAAGCCGACGCCACCGCGCAGGCGCTCGCAGCCGCCCTGTCCGCCGACCATGATCATTTCGTCTCCGTCCGTCGGCCCGACGCCTCGCCCTATTTGGCGCAGGAAGGGCTCATGTTCCTCGATCCGGCCACCCTTTCCGATGTGCTGGATAAGACGGTCGATGCCTCGCCTTTCCTGGGCCAGCTCGCTTCCGATCCGTCGGCGCGCGGGCTGTTCGGCGCACTCGGCCTGATCGGCGAAGGGGTCGCACGCGGGCAGGCCGATCTAGGCCCCTTCGCCGCCGCCCTGACAGGGTTCGATGCGACCCTCAGCGCGACCATCGCCGGCCATCCGGCACCGCTCTCCTGGCAAACGCTGATGGTGTCCAAACTCGCCTCACTTGCCGGGCCGACGCGCATCGTGCTTGCGCAGCCGCGCATGGATTTCGGCGCGGTTCAGCCAGGCGGGGCCGCGACTGCGGCACTGCGCCGCGCCGCAGCCGGGCTGGAGTTCGTGGCCAACGGCGATGCCACCGTGCATCTCACCGGCCTGGTACCCTTGGAAGACGACGAGTTCTCCTCGGCTGCAAAGGGTGCGGTGACCGGTCTCGCGTTGAGCTTCATGCTTGTGCTGCTGTGGCTGTTCCTGGCGCTGAAGAGCTGGCGTCTGATCGTGCCGGTGTTCCTCACCTTGCTGCTCGGCCTGGCGCTGACCAGCGGGTTCGCGGCACTGGCCGTCGGCACGCTGAACCTGATCTCGGTGGCCTTTGCCATCCTCTTCGTCGGCATTGCGGTGGATTTCTCCATCCAGTTCTGCGTACGCTTCCGCGAGATGCGCCTCGCGGAACCGCACACAGAAGCCGCCCTCGCACGCACCGGACTGAAGGTTGGACGCCAGCTTGTGGTGGCGGGCACCGCTATCGCGGCCGGGTTCCTGGCGTTCGTACCGACCAGTTTCAGCGGTGTCGCCGAGCTTGGGCTGATTGCCGGCATCGGCATGCTGTTCGCGCTGGCCTGCACGCTCACCTTCCTGCCGGCGACCCTCGCCTTGCTGCATCCCAACGGCGAGACTGAAGAGATCGGCTTTGTCAGGCTGGGCGGCGCCGACCGGCTGCTGGCAAAGCTGCGTTTTCCGATCCTGGCCGTCTTTGCCCTGCTCTTCCTGTGCGGCGCCGGCCTCGTCCAGAAACTCAGATTCGACAGCAACACGCTGCACACCAAGCCGCAGAACAGCGAAGCCGTGGTGACCTTGATGGATCTGCTGAAAAACCCGGTCACCAATCCGTTCACCATCGACATCGTGCGCCCGAACGTGGCCGCCGCCGCCGCCCTTGCAGCGCCCTTGAGCAAGCTGAGCCTGGTCGATCACGTCGTCGGGCTGCAGAGCTATGTGCCGACCGACCAGTTCGCAAAGCTCGCAGTGATCCAGGATGCGGCGAGCATATTGGCCCCTGTTCTTGGAGCCTCGGCAGCACGTCCTGCGCCAGACGCCGCAGCCTTGCGCGCCTCCATCGGCAAAACCTTGGTAAAACTGCAGAGAGCGCTTCCGAAACTCCCAACCGAATCACCCTTGCGCAATATCACCGCCGATCTCGCCACCCTACGCTCGGCACCCGACGCCACGCTGCTGGCCGCCAACGACTCGCTCGTGCGTTTTCTGCCCACCATGCTCGACCGTCTGCGCGTGGTACTCACCGCCAAACCCGCCACGCTGGCAGACGTGCCGGCCGAGATCGCGCGCGACTATGTCGAGCCCGACGGCGCCGCGCGCCTTCAGGTCGTGCCCACAGAAGCGGTCGGCGACAGCGACGTGCTCCGCCGTTTCGTCGCAGAAGTGCAGACGATTGCTCCCGATGCCGGCGGGGCTGCGGTCTCGATCGTGGCCACAGCCGACACCATCATCGGCGCATTTCGCACCGCTGCCGTAGGCGCCATTATTGCCATTGCCGTGATCCTGTTGCTGCTGTTGCGTCATCCCGCCGATGCGGCGCTGGTGCTCGCTCCGTTGCTGATGTCCGCGGCGCTCACCGTGCTGATCGTGGTTTCTTCCGGTATTACGCTGAACTACGCCAATATCATCGCCTTGCCGCTGTTGCTCGGCGTTGGCGTTTCCTTCAATATCTATTTCGTCATGAACGCACGCGCAGGCGAGCGGCCGCTTCTCGTCTCGGCCACCACCCGTGCGGTGGTGTTCTCGGCGCTGACAACCGGATCGGCCTTCGGCTCGCTTGCGCTCTCGGCGCATCCCGGCACGGCGAGCATGGGCACGTTGCTGCTGATCAGCCTAGCCTGCACCCTGTTCAGCAGCCTGGTGTTCGTCCCGGCCTTGCTCGGCCGCAACCGTGTGAAGCAACGTGCGGTGCGCCCGGTGGTGGTCGCGCCGGTGACAAGGCGCTGAGGCGCACCCAGATACGACGTAGATCAGACCGCAACATTGACCAGGAAGACAGATGACCGGCGCGCTGGGGTCCGACATCGAGATGCTGGGCAACATCGCAGTGGTGCCGACGATCCTTGAGGTGGTGACGCGCACCACCGGCACGGGATTTGCTGCTGTGGCTAAGGTCACTGCCGCACGTTGGGTTGCTTGCGGCGTGCTCGACAACATCGATTTCGGCCTGAAATCTGGCGGCGAATTACCGGTCGAAACCACGATCTGTCATGAGATACGGCAGAAACCCGAAATCATCGTGATCAACGACGTGGCCAATGATCCACGTTTCTGCAGCCACCACACGCCGGCGACCTACGGGTTCCAGAGTTATATCTCGATGCCGATCGTGCTCCCGGACGGTACGTTTTTCGGCACCCTTTGCGCCATCGACCCAAACCCGCATGTGCTTGATACGCCTGCCATCATCGGCATGTTCCGGGCATTTGCCGAGCTGATCGCCTTTCATGTCGCAGCCCATCTCCGTGTGGCCGAAAGCGATGCTGCGCTGTCGACCCAGATGGAAATCGCCACGCTGCGCGAGCAGTTCATCGCTGTCCTCGGGCATGATTTGCGCAATCCGCTCGCTTCGATCGATGCCGGCACGCGATTGCTGCTGGGGCGCGACATGGATGAGAAATCGACGCGAATACTGGGTATGATGCAGCATAGCACGCAGCGTATGTCGCGGCTGATCGACGATGTGCTCGATTTTGCGCGGGGCCGGCTGGGTGGTGGTTTCGTGCTGTCGGCCGATCCGCAGCGGCCGCTGCGGCCGGAACTTGAACATGTGATCGCCGAATTACTCGCCAAGGCGCCGGACCGGGAGATCGCGTTCACCTGCGGCGATCTTGATGCGGTGCAGTGCGATGCATCGCGTATTGCGCAGCTGCTTTCCAACCTGCTCGGCAATGCGCTGACGCATGGTGCAACCGAGGCGCCGATCCGGGTATATGCCGACGCCATCGACAGGTGTTTTGTTCTCTGGGTCGCCAATGCCGGCAGCCCGATCAAAGACGAGGTACGCGAAAATCTGTTCCAGCCTTTTTTCCGCGGTGAGGCACGTTCCACGGCGCAAGGCCTCGGGCTGGGCCTGTTCATTGCCGCCGAGATCGCCCGCGCTCATCAAGGGATTTTGGAGGTCGCCTCGAACGAGAGTGAGACCCGCTTTACCTTCCGCATGCCGCTCACCCCTGCCTGACAGAACCGCGACAGCGAACAAAAGTCTTTTGCTTCTTTTCCTTAGAAAAGAAGATCTTGCTTTTCGCCTGGAGCCATCATGTATTTCTACGAACCCGCCGAAGGTCACGGTCTGAAACACGATCCGTTCAACGCCATCGTCGGGCCACGCCCTATCGGCTGGATCTCGACGAAAGGCACCGACGGCACGCTCAACCTGGCGCCCTACAGCTTCTTCAATGCTTTCAACTACAAACCGCCGATCATCGGTTTTTCCAGCAACGGCGCCAAGGACACGCTGCGCAATGCACGGGAAACCGGAGAGTTCGTTTGGAACCTCGCGACACGTCCTCTGGCCGGGCAGATGAACGCCAGTAGCGCCACAGTGCCATATGGCAACGATGAGTTTTCACTGGCCGGCCTGACACCGGCATCTTCGCGCCTCGTCGCAGCGCCGCGTGTGGCCGAAAGCCCGGTGCATTTCGAGTGCAAGGTCGCCGATATCGTGCAGCTCAAAGGCTACATGGGCGATCTTGTAAAAACCTGGCTTGTAATCGGCGAAGTTGTCGCCGTCCATATTGCGGATACGCTCTTGAAGGACGGAGTATTCGATACCTTCAATGCGGAAATCATTTTGCGCGCCGGTGGGCCTAGCGCTTATGCGAGCATTCCACCGACGTCGAGATTCGACATGATGCGGCCTGGGTAAAAGAGAGTTTCCGCAGATGACGCAGACCAAGAGGGATGAGAAAGAGATGATCCTTTTCTTATCTTTTGCATCTGCGTCATCTGCGGAAACGCTTTCTTTCTTCTACGCTGCCACGACAACGAACACTCTATGTTCGACAGCGAGTATGGGCCCGGGAAAACGGCGGGCCAGCATCCGCCCCAAAGCCGCATCGAATTTGCCCAGCTCGGATTTATCCATGGCGGGCGCACCGCGTTTGCTGGCGCGCACGCGCCCGCGCCAGGCCTCCGGCGTGTAGGTGAGGGTGCAGGTGAAGCCGAACACGTCCCATTCGGTGAAGCCGGCGGCCAGCAATTCTTCCATCCATTCCGGATACTGGAAGGTGCGCGGCGCGGCGAGCTCGGGGCCATGGCGGCCCATCATGCGCAGCGTCTCCGCGGTGACACTGCCGGGGGTGGGGTGCCAGTCCAGATGGGCGATCACCAGATGGCCGCCCGGTCGGAGCAAGCGGTGCGCCTCGCGGGCGGCCGCGCTGCGGTGGAACAGATGCCAGGCGGTGCCGGCGCTCACCACGTCGAAGCTGGCAGCGGGGAGTTTGGTGGCTTCCGCACGGTGGCGGAGATAGCGCGGGCGGACGACCTCGCCGCTATTGGCGCGCTCGCCGACGGCGAGCAGGCGGGCGGAGAAGTCGATGCCGGTCACCAAACAGCCACGGCGGGCGAATTCGCGCGCCATCAGGCCAGTGCCGGTGCCGAGGTCGAGCAGGCGTTGCCCGGGCATCCCGACCTGCAGCTTCTGCAGCCGCTCGTAGAACTCAGGGGGAAAACCCTGCCGGTAGGTGCCGTAATCCTCAGCCGCTCGACCATAGTCGATCGGGATGCCGGGTGCGCGCATGGGCGTCGCTGTCCGGGTCGGCTGAGGGCGCTCGATCAGGCCGCGAGACGGGCCGCTACTTCTTCCGGTGGCATGCGGACCAGGGCATCGTAATCGGTCATCAGCGTGCGCGTGATCTGGCCGGGGTTGAAGACCTGGTTTCCGATCTGGCGCACCGCGGTGACTTCGGCGGCGGTGCCGGCGAGGAACACCTCGGTGACATTGGCGAGTTCCTCCGGCTGCATGGCGCGCTCGATCACCGGGATCTGCCGGCGGCGCGCGAGGCCGACGACAGCACGGCGGGTGATGCCGTCGAGGAAGCAATCGGGCGTTGGCGTGTGGAGCTTGCCGTCGATGACGAAGAAGGCATTCGCACCGGTAGCTTCGGCGAGCTGGCCGCGATAGTCGAGCATCATCGCGTCGGCACAGCCTTCGGCCTCGGCTTTATGCTTGGCCAGCGTGCCTGTCATGTAGTTGCCGGCTGCCTTCGAGGCGGTGGGGGCGGTGCGCGGATCGGGGCGACGCCAGTCGGCCCAGGAGAGTTTGATGCCGGTCATGCGGTCACCGGTGAAATAGGCGGGCCAGGTCCAGCAGGCGATGGCGAGATGGATTTTGGTGTGCTGGGCGGAGACGGCGAGCATTTCGGAGCCGCGCCAGGCGAGCGGGCGCAGATAGCCTTCGGTGAGGCCGTTGGCGGCCAGCGTGTCGATGCAGGCCTGGCTGATCTGCTCGGCCGTCCAGGGGATCTCGAAGCCGAGAATGCGGCCGGAAGCGATCAGGCGGTCGGTGTGCTCGCCCAGGCGGAAAATGTTGCCGGCATAGGCGCGCTCGCCTTCGAACACGGCGCTGGCGTAGTGCAGGCCGTGGGTGAGGACGTGGAGTTTCGCGTCACGCCAGGGGACCAGCGCGCCGTCCCACCATATCATGCCGTCGCGGTCGTCGAAGGGGATCAGGGCCATACGTCACCGGGTTCAAAGGGTCGAGGGAGTTGGAGCAACACACTCTATAGGGCTAAAGGATACGACAGAACACCTGCCAGATGGCGCGGGGGAGACATGCCGAACGCAGAACCGCCGGGCAAGCCGGGAGCGAGCCTTCTCTTCCTGCGAGAAGAACAGATCAGGCTGGCACAGGACATGTTTTTTCTCGCCTGGCGTGATTTCTCCGGCGTCGTGGACCCAGTGCTGGAAGAGGCCGGGCTTGGCCGTGCGCATCACCGTGCGTTGCATTTCATCGCGCGGACTCCGGGAATGACGGTGACGGATCTGCTGGCGGCGTTGTGCATCACCAAGCAGAGCCTGGCGCGGGTGCTGAATGCGCTGACCGAACGGGACTTTGTCATTATCAGCACAGGGCGTGCGGATCGCCGGCAGCGGTTGCTGCGGCTGACGGAGAGCGGGGCGGCGCTGGAGCGTGCCTTGTTCGAGCGGCAGCGGGAGAAGCTGGTAGCGGCGTATCGGGAGGCGGGCGGGCCGGCTGTCGAGGGGTTCCGGCGGGTGATGCGGGCGGTGATTGGTCGGGCTGGGCAGGCGTATCTGGATGAGTTGGGGCGATGAGGGAAGCGCGTTCTTTTTTGAAAAAAGGAACCAAAAAACTTCTGTTTCCTGGGCGTGCGCTGCCGGATAGGTCCGCGACAGCATCACAAACGTTTTTTGCTTCTTTTTTTCAAAAAAGAAGGCCTTTCTTTCTGTGGGAGGCCGCATGACCGAAGAAGCCCATGTTCTGGTCGTCGACGATGATGCTCGGCTTCGGGCCTTGTTGAGCCGCTATCTCGCCGAAAATGGTTTTCGTGTCAGCAGCGCAAGCCATGCCGCGGAGGCGCGCGACAAGATGCGTTTCCTGGCCCCGGACGCGCTCGTGCTGGATGTGATGATGCCTGGTGAAACAGGGCTGGCGTTGACCGCATCGCTGCGTGCCGAGAACGCGACCGTGCCGATCCTACTGCTGACGGCGCGCGGTGCGCCGGAGGATCGGATTGCGGGGTTCGAGAGCGGGGCTGACGATTATTTGGGAAAGCCGTTCGAGCCGCGGGAACTGGTGTTGCGGTTGCGGGCGATGTTGCGGCGGACCGTGGCATTGGCGGCCGAGGCGCCGTCTGGACCGTTGCGGCTGGGGGTGCTGGAGTTCGATACGGCGCGGTCGGAGCTGATCGGGCCGGATGGACCGATGCATCTGACGGGCGGGGAGAGCGCGTTGCTGGCGGCGTTGGCGGCGCGGCCAAACGAGGTTTTGACGCGCGAGGATATCGTGGCGGCATTGGGCATGGACGAGACGGGCGAGCGGGCGATCGATGTGCAGGTGACGCGATTGCGGCGAAAGATCGAGCTGGATCCGCGCGAGCCGCGTTTTCTGCATACGGTGCGTGGGCGTGGTTATGTGCTGAAGCCGGGCGTGTAGGTCGTGGCGCGGTTTGCGACGGCGTTGGAGAAACCGGCGCGCAAGATATTGCCGCGCTCATTGCTGGGGCGTTCGCTGCTGATCATCCTGGTGCCGCTGGTGGTGGTGCAGGCGGTGGCGTTGCTGATTTTCTATGGCAGCCATTTGAACTTGATCAGCAGGCGGCTTTCCGGGGCAGTTGCCGGAGAGATTGCGCAATCGATCAGTCTTCTCCAATCCACGAATGATTCTGTGGATCGTGCCTGGATATTGACGACCGCTCAGCGCGATTTCGAATTGCGGATGCGTGTTCAGCCTGGGGCGCGGCTGCGAGCCGATCGTGACATCAACATTCTGGGTCCGATGGATGATGATCTTGCCATCGCCATGCACGAGCTTGTGGGTTTGCCGTTCAGGATGGATTGGGAGAGCGACGCCACGTCCGTGCTGATTGACGTGCAATTGCCCGATGCGGTGCTGCACGTGGAGGCGCCGCGCAAGCGACTCTATACCAGCATGATCTATGTGTATGTGTTGTGGCTGGGCGGATCGTCGATCTTGCTGTTCAGCATTGCGGCGTTGTTCATGCGCAACCAGGTGCGTGCGATACGGCGGCTTGCGGAGGCTGCCGAGAATTTCGGGCTCGGTCGCGATACCGGTGCGATACGGCCAGAGGGTGCGATCGAGGTGCGCAAGGCGGCGACTGCGTTCAATCGGATGCAGGAGCGTATCAGGCGGTTTTTGTCGCAGCGCACGGAGATGCTTGCGGGTGTCAGCCACGACCTGCGAACGCCGCTCACTCGTCTACGGCTTGCTTTGGCAATGTTGCCGGGGGACGGCGCGTTGGCCCTTGAGGCGGCTGAGATGACGGCGGATGTGGAGGAGATGGAGCGCATGATCAGCGGCTATCTCGCCTTCGCACGCGGGGAGATTGCAGAGCAGGCGCAGGAGATCGAGATTTTTTCGGTGCTCGAGGATGTGGCGTCAGGTGCGCGGCGGGCCGGTGCGCAGGTGGATGTGGAGAGATCCGAGCCGCTGACATTGCATTTGCGACCGGACGCGATCAGGCGGGCGGTGACGAACCTAGTCGATAATGCGCGGCGTCACGCTGGGCATATCGCTTTGTCGGCGCTCGCGGTGGGGCGGTCGGTGCTGGTGATGGTGGACGATGATGGGCCGGGTATCGAGGCGGATCGTCGCGAGAGTGTATTTCGGCCATTCGAGAGTGGGGCATCTGGCGGGACGGGACTGGGTCTGACGATTGCGCGCGACATTGTGCGTGCGCATGGCGGGGACATCACGCTGGAGGAGAGCCCGCTGGGTGGGCTGCGGGCACGGGTGAGATTGCCGCTGCCGGTGTAGAACTTGAAAAACCTATCTAGATGGGTTTTATGTCCTCGTGGTCACGGTGCCGAGTGCCGATGGTTTACGTGCGGTCATTTTCGCTAACGATCACTCGCCGGCGCATGTCCATGTGTTTGGAGGCGGACAGGCGAAGATAGACCTTGCCGGCGCCGACGGTTTTCCGGTGCTGATCTGGACCGACGGGATGAACCGGAGCGAAGTGCGGCGGGCGCTAAGGCTAGTGACCGTGCAGCGTGCTTTGCTCTTGAAGCGTTGGAAGGATCTTCATGGCTGAGTGGACTGATGCTGAGATCGATGCCGCGCTCGCGCGCGGCGCGGTGGCTCGCGCCTCTCAACCGCGTGCAATAAACGCGCGGTATGATCGCAGGCGTGGCCGTATCGTCGTCGAACTGACCAACGGTGCCACCTTTGCGTTTCCACCTGCTCTTGCGCAGGGACTAGAAGTGGCCTCCGAGGAGCAGCTTATGCAAGTTGAGATACTTGGAACGGGTTACGGGCTGCATTGGGAGGCTCTGGACGTCGATTTATCAATACCTGGTCTTTTGTCGGGTATTTTTGGCACACGGGCGTTCATGGCACGGCAGGCGGGGCAAGCGACATCGAAGGCGAAGGCTGCTGCTGCGCGGGAGAATGGCGCAAAAGGTGGGCGGCCGCGTAAAGCGGTATCTGCATAATCGCCTTCTCTATCTCCGTCATCTGCGGAAACCCTTGCTTCCTTTCGTGCGCCGGAAAGAAGGTGGGCAGTGCCCACCCACCATTATTTGGTGTCTACGACTGGGAGGATGACTTGGCTGCCGGCGAGCATCTTGATTGTGGCAGGTTGGTAGTCGCCGGGTTTGGCCTCGAAGATGTTCGGGATGAATTTCTGCGGATTGCGATCATAAAGCGGGAACCAGGTTGATTGCACCTGGATCATGACGCGATGGCCGGGCAGGAAGACGTGGTTCACTGTCGGCAAGGTGAAGCGGAAATTGACTGGTTTGCCGGTGGGGATGGCGCTGGGGTGATCAAGGGAGTCGCGAAAGCGGCCGCGCAATATGTCGGCTGAGACCATCAACTGGTAGCCGCCCATGCGGGGGGTCTGTGCAACTTCGTCGGGGTAGACATCGATCACCTTGACCACGAAATCGCCGTCGGAACCTGTCGTGTTCGCCGAGAGGGATGCGATCGGTTGACCGCTGATCTTCAGCGGCGCTGTCAGGCGATCCGTCCGATAAGTCAGAACATCGGGGCGTGTAGAGGCCTCGCGCTGGTCGGAGCCGAGCCAGTTGCGCCAGGCATCGGCTTCACCATCGGCCAACAGATGGATCGGGCGCTGGATGAAAGGCACCGGCTTTTCGGGATCGGACACATAGGACCCGACAATGCTGCCGGCGAATGGCGCGTCGAAACCGAGTTTGCCTTGCGCCTGCAGGAAGATCGGCTTTTCGGAGACGGAACAGCCAGAGTCGCAACCTGATGGCCAGGTGGCGAGCTTCAGCCAGCGATTGGTGCCGCTTTCGAACGCGTTGACCGTCGCGATATCGGCGCCCGGCGCATCTTTCAGGTATTTGTCCAGGAACGGCCGCAGGATGTGCTGGCGAAAATACAAGCCGGTATCCGCGCCGAAGCCCACATCGCCGAGTGTGATATCCGAATCGATCGATTGCCCATGATGCCAGGGGCCGAAGGTCAGGAATAATTTGCCGTCTGCATCTGCGGGTTTCAGGGCTTTCCAAACGGCGATGGCACCATAGCTATCCTCCTGATCCCAAAGGCTGTGCACCAACATTGTCGGCACCGTCAGTTTCTGTGCGGAGAGCAGCTTGTCCATCGCCTGCTCCTTCCAGAAATTATCGTAGTTCGGGTGCGCGACGAGTTTGTTGTAGAACCCAACCTGCTCCAGCCCCCTGCTCTTCGCCAGCGCATCGGCCGAACCTGCTTCCAGAAATGCGTCGTAATCATCGAAATGATCGTTCCACCATTTCAAATCATTGGCGCGCGTGGCTTCCTGTTCGTAGATGTAATTCAGGTTCAGCTGGCGGAAGGCGCCGTTATGGAACCAGTCATCGCCGATCCAGCCATCCACCATCGGGTTCATTGGCACGGCCACTTTCAGCGCCGGATGCGGATGCATCAGGCTGATCAGCGTGGTCCAGCCATCATACGAAATCCCGATGGTGCCGACACGGCCATTGCTCTGCGGCAGGTTCTTCACCAGCCAGTCGATCGTGTCGTACGTGTCGGTCGACTCGTCCGTATTCGTCGGGTTCAACGGTCCGATCGGCGCGCGATTCATGAAGAAATCACCCTCGGATTTATATTTTCCGCGGATATCCTGAACCACGCGGATATAGCCGGCATCGACGATCAGATCGTCGGCATTGTCATACCCGTCCAGGCTTGCAATGAGATGGCCGCTATGATTGTAGCTTGTCAGCTCCGTTGCATCATACGGCGTGCGGGTGAGCAAAATGGGCGCGCCATGCGCGTTGCGGGGGATCAGGACCACCGTGTGCAACTTCACACCGTCACGCATCGCGATCATCACATCGCGCCGTTCGTAATCGAAGCTGTCGGTCTTTTCCTTGAAATGGGCCGGTGTTTCGCTGACAGGCGGAGCGGCGAGGGCAGTGCCGCACAGTAGAAAAGCCAGCAAAAGGAACTTCATGCGATCTCCAAACAAAAAGGAAGAACTTCTTTTTTGAAAAAAAGAAGCAAAAAACTTTATGTCTTAGGCGGCCGTCCTGCTCTATGATCGGGCTAAATCACCCGGAAGCTATGCGATGACAGGCATCTACGATTTTTCAGCCACTACGCTCGAAGGTCCGACAGTCGAGCTCGAAAGCTTTCGCGGCAAAGTGCTCCTCGTTGTCAATACCGCGAGCAAATGCGGCTTCACACCCCAATATACCGGGCTGGAAAAACTCCACAAAACCTACGCAGCCCAGGGCTTCGAGGTGCTCGGCTTTCCGTGCGACCAGTTCGGCCACCAGGAACCCGGCGACGCCACCGAAATCGCCACTTTCTGCACCACCAAATACGACGTGACATTCCCGCTCTTCGCCAAGATCGACGTCAACGGCGCCAAAGCACACCCCTTATGGGCTTGGCTCAAATCGGAAAAATCCGGCCTGTTCGGCGGCGGGATCAAGTGGAATTTCACCAAATTCCTCATCGATCGCGCCGGCCACGTTGCTGATCGCTTTTCCCCCACCACCTCGCCCGACTCCATCGCCCCCAAGATCGAGGCGCTCCTCAAAAGCTGAGACCAGCGCCGCATGACCACCCTCACTATCGATCTCGACGCTATCGCCGACAACTGGCGCCGGCTTGCGGCCCGCCACGGCGCACCCACCGCAGCCGTCGTCAAGGCCGATGCCTATGGCCTCGGTGCCCCACGAATTGGCGCACACCTGCTCGCTGCTGGCGTGCGTCACTTCTTCGTGGCCTACCCTGACGAAGGCGCTGCCCTGCGGCCGCACGTACCAGGCGCCCTGGTCGGCATCCTCAACGGCTTCTTCCCCGATCAGGCCGAGACTTACATCGCCCACGATCTCGCCCCGGTGCTCGGCAATGCCGGGGAGATCGCCGCCTGGCAGAGTCATGCCAAAAATCTCGGCAAGGCCTTGCCGGCGCTGCTGCATGTCGATACCGGCATGAACCGTCTCGGCCTCTCCCCTGCCGAACTCAGCCGCCTGGCAGGTCACCCCGAGGATCTGGAAAACCTCGATTTGCGCTATGTCATGACGCATCTGTCGAACGCCGAAGTGGCCGACGACGCCAGGAACCTCGATCAGGCGCACCGCTTCGCGCAAGCTTGCAGCTGGCTCCCGTACATCCCGCGCAGCATCGCCAACTCCTCGGGAATCTTCCTAGGAGACGCCTTCCGCTCCGATCTCGCACGCCCGGGCGCAGCACTCTACGGGATCAACCCCACCCCGGGGCTCGAGAACCCCATGCGCCCCGCCATGCGCCTGACCGCGCGCGTGCTCACCCTGCGCGACATCTCAGCCGGCGAACCGGTGGGCTACAATGCCATCTGGACCGCCCAACGCCCTACCCGCGTCGCTACCGCTTCGGCCGGATACGCCGACGGCTACCACCGCGCGCTCTCCAACAAGGCCCATGCCGCTTTTGACGGCGCCCGTCTTCCCCTGATAGGGCGTGTCTCCATGGACCTCGCCACCTTCGATGCCACCGACCATCCAGGCTTGACCGTCGGCAGCGAGATCGAACTGATCGGGCCGAATGTCCCGCCAGACGAAGTGGCAGGCTGGGCCGGCACCAACGGCTACGAGATACTCACCTCGCTCGCCATCCGCGCGCCACGCCTCTACGCGCCCCTGTGAGCGCTGTGCTCGATCTGCCCGGCGCCCTCGGCCGGGTGATTTTGACCATGCTGGGTGCTGTCGGCGGGGTGGTGCTGTTCGGCGCAAGCGGCCTGTCGCACATCGTAAGGCCGCCCTTCTATGGCCGGCTGTTCTGGCGCAGCTTCATCGACTTCGCGTATTTCAGCCTACCGGTGGTCGCCATGACGGCCATCTTCTCCGGCATGGTCATCGCCCTGCAATCCTACACCGGCTTCGCTCGCTACGGTGCCACTAGTGCGATCGCCAACATCGTTCTGGTCTCTGTCGTACGCGAACTGGCACCGGTGCTCGCCGGCCTCATGGTCGCCGGCCGCGTAGGCGCCGCCATGGCTGCCGAACTCGGCACCATGCGGGTGACCGACCAGATCGATGCGCTGCGCACCCTTTCCACCGACCCGATGAAATACCTCATTGCGCCGCGCCTGTTGGCGGGCGTGCTGGCCCTCCCGCTGCTCGTCATCGTTGCTGACGTGCTGGGTGTCATGGGCGGCTTCATCGTCGCCACCGCAAAACTCGGCTTCTCGCCGCATAGCTACCTGACGAATTCGATCAACTTCCTGCAATGGGGCGATGTGTCGCTCAGCCTGGTTAAGGCGGCCGTGTTTGGCCTGATCGTCTCCCTGATGGGCTGCTATCACGGGTTCCGGTCGAGCGGCGGCGCGCAAGGTGTGGGAGCCGCTACGACATCGGCCGTGGTCTCCGCCTCCATCCTGATCCTCGCCTTCGACTATGGGCTGACGGAGTTGTTCTTCGCGCGATGACAGGCGTTCCGAAAATCCGCCTGCGTGGCCTGAAGAAATCCTTCGGCGACAAGCACGTGCTCGATGGCATCGACATGGACGTGCCTGCCGGCACCTCGATGGTGGTGATCGGCGGCTCTGGTTCGGGCAAATCCGTGCTGCTCAAATGCATCCTCGGCCTGAACGAGCCCGATGCCGGTACCATCGAGATCGACGGGCGCGACCTCACCGCGATGACGAGCACCGAACGCGAGGCCGCGCGCGGCAAGATCGGCATGCTGTTCCAGAACGGCGCCTTGTTCGATAGCCTCACCATCTGGGAGAACGTCGCGTTCGGTCTGATGGCCGATGGCCGCGTCGGCCGTGCAGAAGGCCGTGCCCGCGCCGGCGAAGTGCTACAGCTCGTGGGCCTGGATGCCAGCGTCGGCGAACTCTCCCCGGCCGAGCTTTCCGGCGGCATGCAGAAACGTGTGGGCCTCGCCCGCGCCATCGCCGCCCGCCCTGACATCCTGTTCTTCGACGAGCCTACAACGGGCCTGGATCCGATCATGGGCGCGGTGATCGACGGCCTGATCGTGGATTGCGTCAAGCGCCTCGGCAGCACGGCAATCGCGATCACCCACGACATGGCGAGCGCTGCCCGCATCGGCGACCAGGCAGCCATGCTCTTTCACGGGCGGCTCATCTGGCAAGGTGCTGCAACTCAATTGCTCGACAGCGGTAATGAGATGGTCGACCAATTCACCCATGGACGGCGCGACGGACCGATCCACATGGAATTGCGCAAGTAGTTGCATTTCGGGCTGAATGTCGCAGCACATAGAAACGTTCCGAGTCACAAGGATATACCGCATGCGTACAGCTCTTCTGGCTTGCCTCGGCTGTGTGGCCGGCATGGTGGCCTCACCGGCATGGGCACAAGGCGCGCCGCCGGCCGGCCAGGGGGACGGCGATGGCGCCGACCAGGTCGTCGGCCTCTTCGGCGCCACCTGCCTGCATTTCTCCGGCGACCCGACCGCCACACGTGCCTTCCTGCAGGAGCAGAAGGCACCTGAAATGCCGGCGACCGCGGGCACTGCCTTCCTCGCCGGCCGCCCAGGCAAGGTGTACGATGTGAGCTTCAAGACGATAAAACTAGCCCTGATCTCGCTCGACGATGGGGGCTGCGAGGCCGTCGTCGACCAGGCCGATCCGCGCGAAGTGATTTCCGTGCTCACCCAATCCGCTCGCGAGAATAACGTTGCACTCGCCCCGCTCGGCACACAGGCGACGCCGAAGAACCGGCCAGGCGTGCAACAGACGGCTTACGGCCTCACCTTTGGCGGCCACACCATGCATGTGCTGGTCTCCACTGCCGCAGCACCCCCGCAGGCGGTGCTGACGCTGGTGCCAAAATGAGCATCACGGCGCGCCTGGCCTGCAGCGCCTTCGCTCGCTCCCTGCGCTTCTATACGGACGTGCTCGGCTTCGCGACGATGCGTTACGAGCCTGAACTCAGGCGCGCCGAACTGGAGCGCGACGGCGTCTCGATCGAGATCGCCGAATACGAAGGCGAAGGCCTGGCCCCGTTGGACTACCCCTTTGGTCGCGGCGTCACCCTGGTCATCTGGACCCAGGACGCGGACGCCGTCTCCTCCGGCGTGGAAGCCTACGGCGCCCGCCTGCATAGGCCCATGAGTGAGACCTGGCGCGAGGAAGACGGCGAGAAAGTCGGTAACCTCAGTTTCGAAGTCGTCGACCCGGACGGCTACATCCTGCGGTTCTGCCAGTCATTGCCGCCGGTGGGGCATTGAGCCCTAGGCAGGAAGGCCAGGCGGTCTTCTCCTGGACCCCACTGGGGGGTGATCCCCCAGACCCCCGCTCCTTGTCTTGCCTTAAAAATTGCCGGGCCAGGGGGGCACCCCTTGGCGGGGATCCCGGGGGCAGAGCCCCCTGGCCTTCCTTCCTTGGCTAAGCCCACCGCCCGCTATGTCTGCCAGGCTTGCGGGGCGGTGACCTCGAAATGGGCGGGGCGTTGCGAGGTGTGTGGCGAGTGGAACAGCATCATCGAGGAGGTTGCCGAGGCGCGGCCTGGGGCAATGCGCAAGGCGGGAGGGCGGGTGTCGTTCGTCGGGCTGGCGGGGAGCACGGAGCCGCCAGCCAGGTTGTTGTCGGGTATCGGCGAGCTGGATCGTGTGTTGGGGGGCGGGCTGGTTTCTGCTTCTGCGGTGTTGGTGGGCGGCGATCCAGGGATCGGCAAATCGACGCTGATGTTGCAGGCGGCGGCCGCGTTGAGCAGGGCGGGTCGTCGGGTGCTGTATATTTCGGGCGAGGAGAGCATCGAGCAGATACGTCTGCGGGCGCGTCGACTGGGGCTGGAGAGTTCGCCACTGGAGTTGGCGGCAGCGATCAACGTGCGGGATATCGCGGGGTCGCTGGAGGCCGAGCGCGATCTGGCGATGGTGGTGATCGATTCGATCCAGACGATGTGGCTGGACAGTGTGGAGAGTGCGCCGGGTACGGTGACGCAGGTGCGCGCGTGCGGGTTTGAACTGATCAGGCTGGCCAAGCAGCGTGGGTTTTCGCTGATCCTGGTGGGGCATGTCACGAAGGAGGGTACGTTGGCGGGGCCGCGTGTGCTGGAGCACATGGTCGATGCAGTGCTGCATTTCGAAGGCGATCGCGGGCATCAATTTCGCATTTTACGTGGTGTGAAGAACAGGTTTGGCGCGACGGACGAGATCGGTGTGTTCGAGATGACCGATCGTGGTTTGGCGGAAGTGTTGAATCCGTCGGCGTTATTTCTTGCTGAGCGGCGCGGGCATATTGCGGGGAGCGCCGTTTTTGCGGGGTTGGAGGGGACGCGTCCGGTGCTGCTTGAGGTGCAGGCTTTGCTGGCGCCGAATGCGGGTGGGTCGCCGCGTCGATCGGTGGTGGGCTGGGATGGCGGACGCTTGTCGATGCTGCTGGCGGTGCTGGAAACCCGGTGTGGATTGCGATTGTCGGGATCAGACGTGTTCCTGAACGTGGCTGGTGGTTTGCGGATTACCGAGCCGGCGGCGGATTTGGCGGTGGCGGCGGCTTTGGTGAGCGCGGCGACGAACACGCCGACCGATGCGGGGTCGGTGTATTTCGGTGAGGTTGGGTTATCGGGCGAGGTGCGTCAGGTGACACAGGCCGACGCGCGTTTGAAGGAGGCGGCGAAGCTGGGGTTCGAGCGCGCGGTATTACCGCGGCGTGTTGCGCGCGGCGGGAAGGCTGCGGTGGGGGACGGAATGCGGCTGGAGGAGATCGGTCATCTGGCTGATCTGGTCGAACAGTTCGGGACGAAGATCTCGTAGAGCCTGATGAGTGGCTTTCAGCGGGCCAGCCTGCCTGGCCTCCTCGATCAGCGAGGCACGCAAATGCGCGGCGCGAGTTTGGCGGAGACGAAAGCGTCCATTGCCACATGTTCCTCAAGACGGTGTGCGCGCATTATCGAGTTGTGTCACACATAGCGAGGAATACCCGTGATCATTGCCTGGGCCCGGCTGCCAACAGCGCCAGGTTCTGCTGCGCCAGATCGCCTGTCGACGTGTCGGGTGCCAGCTCGCTGGCCTGCTCCCAATCCCTGCGCGCGCCGGCGAGGTCGCCTTGCCGCTGGCGGATGATGCCACGCTCGAGGAGAGCGTCGGGATCGTCCGGGTCGAGGGCGAAGGCTTGGTCGATGTCGGCTTTTGCCTGGTCCAGTTTTTGAAGGTTGCGCCAAGTGGTGGCGCGGAGGACCAGGGCGTCGGCACGCTTGGGGTCGAGGTCGAGCGCGTGGGTGAGGTCTTCGGTGGCGTCGGCGTAGCGCTGCAAAGCCAAGGCTGCGATGGCGTGGCCGATCAGCAGGTCCGGGTCGTCCGGAGAGAGTTTGATGGCGTTGGTGGCCGACGCGAATGCCTGGTCGGGGCGGCCGGCCATGGTCCAGGCCTGGTCGGCCTGGCCATAGAGGACGGCGCGGAAAGACGAGGGGGCAAGGCTGGTGCTGGCGAGCTTGTCGAGCAGGGTGGCACCGTCGTCGCTGTTGCCGAGCGCCACCTGGGCAAGGGCGTGGCAGTGCTCGGCGGCGTCGCCGCTGCCGTTGGACGCCATGCTGGTGGCCAGCGCGTCGGCACCACTTGGGTCGCTATCGAGCATGTCGAGGCAGTGATCGTAGTCAGCGCCCTCGGCAATACGGGGGGGCACTGGCGGGATCGGCAACACACTGCCATCCGGAGCGTTCTCCGAAGGTAAGTCTGCAGGCGCCTGAGGTGCCTGCGGCGTTTGAGCAGGCGTGGGCGCCGCGTGCAGCAGAAGGGCAACAGTCGCGGCGATCGCGACGCTGGTGAGGACCGCACGTAAGCTCATGGCGGCCTATGTAGGGCGCGCGGCAAGCCGCGAAAAGTTCGGGAACACGTGATGACACGTCTGTTGATTTTTGGGCTCGGTTTTTCCGGTCAAGCTGTGGCGCGCAAGGCGCTTGAAGCCGGCATGCAGGTGGCGGCAACCAGCCGTAATCCCGAGGCCGTCACATCCCCTGCCGGCTTGCAGATGCTGGGTTTCGACCAAGCAGGCGATGCCATCGGCGAAGCCACGAATGTGCTTGTTACGGCACCGCCCGGCGAGGCAGGGGATCCGGTGCTTGCGCGCTATACCGGGCAGATCAGGGAGAGCCACAATCTGAGCTGGATTGGTTATCTTTCCACCACCGGGGTTTACGGTGACCGTCAAGGCGGCTGGGTGGATGAAAACACCGCGCCGGCCCCTGTCGCGGAACGCGCACTGCGGCGGGTGGCAGCCGAAGACGCGTGGCGGGAGGCGGCGGGCTCTCGGAGGCTGGATATTTTCAGGCTCGCGGGCATTTATGGCCCTGGCCGCTCGGCCCTGAACGACGCACGGGCGGGACGGGCAAGGCGTATCCAGCAGCCGGGCCATGCCTTTGGCCGTATCCATGTGGAGGACATCGCTGGAGGCGTGCTGGCCGCTATCGCGAAGCCATCCACCGGCACACGCGTGCTGAATTTCGCCGATGACGAGCCGGCCGAGAGTGCCTTGGTGGCGGAAGAGGCGGCGCGGTTGCTCGGCACGGCACTGCCGCCGGCAATGACATTGGCGGAGGCATGGCCAAGCATGGGCGAGATGGCGCGCGGTTTCTGGTCGGAGAATCGCCGTGTGGCGAGTGAAATCACCCAGCAGGTGATCGGCTATCGCTGGAAATATCCGAACTACCGTATCGGCCTAAAAGCCATCCTGGAGCAGGAGCGGGCTGACCAGGCGCCGTAGGATTGCCATGTCCTGCGGACGCGACAGACGATGGCCGCCATCCTTGACGAGCGTCACCTGCACATCCTCTCCCTGCCAGGCTTCGGCCAGCCGCATCGAGGTCTGCCAGGGCACGTCGGTGTCGGACTGGCCGTGTAGCAGCCGCAATGGACAGACAAGTGGCAGCTTGGCGCGCAGAAGAAGGTGAGTGCGGCCATCCTCAATCAGCACTTTCGACAGCACCTGATCGGCGCCATAGGCACTGGGTATGCGCAGGATGCCGTCGGCCAGCAATCTTGCACGCGCGCCGGCGGGCAGGTTGGCCCAGATAAGGTCTTCGGTGAAATCGGGTGCGGCCGCGATGCCCACCAGTGCGCTGACGCGGTCGGGCCTGGCGAGTGCCGCCAGCAACGCTATCCAGCCACCCATGGAGGAGCCTACGAGCAGAAGCGGGCCGGTGGTCAGGCGATCGATCAGAAACAAAGCATCCTGCGTCCAGCTGCCGACAGTGCCCTCGGCGAATGTGCCGCCGCTGGCGCCGTGGCCGGCGTAATCCAGGCGCAGGCAGGCATGGGCGTGCATGGCGGCGAATTTGGCGAGCATGACGGCCTTGTCGCCGGTCATGTCGCTGCCGAAGCCGGGCAGGAACACCAGCGTGGGCTGCCGTCCCGGTGTCAGCTCGTAGGCAAGCTTGATGCCGTCGCCTCGGTCCAGAAATGTCGGCATGGCGTCTCCCGTAGCTCCTTCACTAGCCGGAGTGGCAACGAGGTGGAAGACTAGCCGCCGCGCAATCTGGTCGCGAGACGCATCAATATGGCCGCGGTCGCCCCCCAGATCTCGTGCTCCGGATGCGGCCAGACCCAGTATTTCCGGGCTATACCGTCATGCATTGCGGTGTGCAGCCGGGGTGCGAGCGGGTCGACGAGTACAGAAAGTGGAAGCTGGAACACCGCGTCGACCTCGTGCGGCGAGGGGGCGACGATGAAGCCAGGTGTCAGCAGGGCAAGCACCGGGGTCACACGGAAACCGGATACGGTGACGAGATCGTGCATGCGGCCGAGGATTTCCGCATGGGAGGGATCCAGGCCGATCTCCTCGTAAGCCTCACGCAAGGCGGCCGCTTCGGCGCTGGTATCATCCGGGTCGATGCGGCCCCCTGGAAAACTCACCTGGCCGGAGTGTTGGCGGAGGGTGGCCGCACGTTTCGTCAGCAGCACGCCCGGTGCCGGACCGGTGACGATGCCGACGAGCACGGCCGCCGGTTTGAGGTTTTCAGTGAACGGCAAGCCTTCATCAGAAGGCAGCGGGTCTGGGGCGCTCAGGCGCGTGCGGAGCGTTTCGGCATCATAGATGGTCACGCGGGATGTATAGACCCGATCGGGTCAAGCTGCGGAACACTCGCCGGAGTCGCCAAGCGGGAAAAACACGCCGCAGCTCCAGACGCCCAGCTTTTTATGGCCGTTGACGCAGCCTGGCTCGGCGATCGCTACCAGCTCGTAATAGACAGGGCGGCTGATCCGGGCCTCCAGCTTGTGGCCGGATTGGCCATCGCGGATCACGATATAGGGGGTGGGTTCGCAGGTGAGCGCGTTGTGGGCGATGCGCAGCGGATGCTCGGCGCCGAGTGTTACCACCTGGTCGACATTGGTGCGGAACGAGAGGCACTGATTGCGGCCGCTGCCACATTGTTTCCAGTCCATCTCGACGGCGATCCAGGGGGTGTCCTCGACCTGGATGCGGCCGCGCTCGACGGGAGTTTCCAGATAGTAGTCGCCGCTCTCGTCGCGGGTCAGAACGCTGGAGAACAGGCAGACGAGTTCCTTGCGCCCGATGGGGCTGCCGCGGAACAGCCAGGTGCCGTCGCGCTTGATGAGGAACGGCATGTCGCCGCATTCGGTGCGCGCGCGCGGCGGGCGTGAAGAGGCGCTGGGCAGGTGAGGCTGGCTTACGTGCTCACCCGGCTTTGTGAGCACACCCTGGAGGAACATGTCGCGGCTCACGCCCTTGTCTCCCGATCCGCGGCGCGTTGGTAAATCCTTCGCATGATCCGCATATAGGGTGGCAAGGCCTTGGTATGTAATCCCAGGCTGCGGAAAGTTTGCGCCTTTTTGCGGGGGTAGACGGGATCGCCTCACGGGTTGCAGGATACGCGATGGCCGGCGCACGCGATGGTTGCGCGACCGAATGCAAAGGCTTCGACAAGATCGGGCCTCGACAAGATCGAAGGGAAGTCTCGCTTGCAGGATACGCTCGCTGCCGATGTAGAGAAGCTGGTCGCCAATGTAGCCGCTGCGCGCGCCGAGATCGGGCGGGTAATATTCGGGCAGGACGAGGTGGTGGAGCACACGCTGGTGGCATTGCTCTCAGGCGGCCATGCGCTGCTGGTCGGCGTGCCGGGACTGGGCAAGACATTGCTGGTGGAGACGCTCGGCACCGTGCTCGGGCTGGATCGTCGCCGGGTGCAGTTCACGCCGGACCTGATGCCGGCGGACATCACCGGCAGCGAGGTGCTTGAGGAGGCGGAAAACGGGCGCCGCTCGTTCCGCTTCGTGCAGGGCCCTATTTTCTGCCAGTTGCTGATGGCTGACGAGATCAACCGGGCAAGTCCGCGGACGCAGAGCGCGCTTCTGCAGGCGATGCAGGAGCGTCATGTGGCGGTGAGCGGCACGGACCATGTGCTGCCGAAGCCGTTTCATGTGCTCGCGACGCAGAACCCGATCGAGCAGGAAGGAACGTATCCGTTGCCTGAGGCGCAGCTGGACCGGTTCCTGTTGCAGGTCGAGATCCGCTACCCCGATGCGGCGGCCGAGCGGGCGATGCTGATTGCCACCACGGGGGCCGAGACGGCCGTGGCGCGACCGGTTGTGAGTGCCGAAGAGTTGATGCGGGCGCAGGCGCTGGTCCGCCAGGTGCCGGTGGGTGAGCAGGTGGTGGATGCCATTCTGGCGCTGGTGCGTGGTGCGCGGCCGGAGAGTGCGAGCGACGATGCGGTGCGCAAGCATGTGGCATGGGGGCCCGGGCCCCGTGCAGCGCAGGCGCTGATGCTGGCGGCGCGCGCGCGGGCTTTGTTGGACGGACGTTTGTCGCCGAGCCTGGATGACGTCGCAGCGTTGGCGCATCCGGTAATGCGTCACCGCATGGCGCTTGGCTTTTCCGCGCGCTCAGAAGGCATTGTTTTGGGTGATGTGATCGACCGCCTGGTCGAGCGCCTGCATTGAGCCTTCTTAGGAATTGCCGGAGGGTTTGGGGGGGCAGGTACTGCTCCCCCAACCTTTCTGTTTGATGCGCGGTGCCGCCGAGAGCTTAGGCTCTCGTTTACCTCCGCTGATGGTCGCCGCAGAACGCGTCGCCTCCACGGTCGCCCAAGGTGTGCACGGGCGTCGGAGGATCGGCACCGGCGACAGTTTCTGGCAGTTCCGGCCGTATGTGACCGGCGATGCGATGACGAGAATCGACTGGCGGCAATCGGCCAAGTCCGACCGGTCCTATGTGCGGGACATGGAGTGGGAAGCGGCACAGACGGTGTGTCTGTGGCGGGATGCTTCGCCGAGCATGGCGTGGCGATCGGCCGCCGGGCTGCCGGAGAAGCGAGAGCGGGCGGAACTGTTGTTGCTTGCTTTGGCGTCGCTGCTGGTGCGGGCGGGAGAGCAGATCAGATTGCCGGGGGTTCCCGGCCGGGTGTTTGCCGGGCGGACGGCGCTGGACGGCGTATGCGAGGCGTTGCCGGTGCGCACGGAGGGGCTGCCGGGGATGGAGGCGCTGCCCCGGTATGCAACGGCAGTGTTTTTCGGGGATTTTTTATCGCCTTTGACGGAACTCAGGTCGTTCCTGTCGCGGGTTGCGGCGACGCCGCTGACGGGGCAGGTGGTGATGGTGCTCGATCCTGCGGAGCTGAGCCTGCCTTATGATGGCCGGGTGAGATTTCACGGCCTTGAGGGTGAGGCAGACATGCTGATACCGCGCGTGGGCAGCGTGCGTGAGGCGTATGGTGCGGCGTTGGCGGCCCAGCAGGACGGGTTGGCGACGATCTGCGCTGCGGCCGGGTTCGGGTTTGCGGTGCATCGTACGGACCACCCGCCGGAGGCGGCGCTGCTGGCATTGTGGATGGCGTTGGACGCTCGCGCGGGCCATACGCGGCGATGATTTTCGAAGCGCCTGCCTTGCTGCTGGCTTTGCTGTTGCTCCCGTTGCTCTGGTGGCTGCTGCGCGCGACGCCGCCGGCGCCGCGGGCGCAGCGTTTTCCAGCAATCAGGCTGCTGGCGGCCTTGCGACCCGAGGAAGAGACGCCCGCGCGGACGCCCTGGTGGCTGCTGGTGCTGCGGATGGCAGCCTGTGCGCTGATCATTCTAGGGCTGGCGCGACCGGTGTTGAATGCGGGGCATGTGCGGCTGGCCGGCGGCGGGCCGGCGCTGCTCGTGATCGATGACGGGTTTTCGGCCGGACCCGATTTCGCGCGGCGCCTGGATGCTGCGGGCGCGGTGCTCGATCGATTGGAGCGGGCGCATAGGAAAGTCAGCTTGCTGACGACGGCGCCGAGTGTGGATGGGCAGGCGCCGAGCGCGAGTGCGGTGCAGCCGGCGGCGTTGCTGCGGCCAGTTGTACAGGCGCTGACGGCAAAACCCTGGCCGACCGATCGCGCCAAGGCTGCGCTGGCGGTGGGGGGGAAGGGCCCGGTGTTCTACATCGCGGACGGTTTGGCCACGCCAGGCGATGCGGCGTTTGCCCATGCGCTGACCGGGCGCGGCGCGGTGACGATGTATTCGGGCGACCAACCGGCGCGGCTGCTGAGCGTGCTGACGACGCCGGACCGGCTGACAGCACAGCTGCGCCTGATACCATCGCCTGTTGCGCGGCTGGAGAATGTGCTGGCGGAGACGAATGACGGTCGGGTGCTCGCGCGCATTCCGCTGCCGGTCGCACCCGGTGCCGATCGGGCGGAGGCGGTGCTGCCGCTACCGCCGGAATTGCGGAATCAGTTGGGCGCGTTGCGGCTGGGAGGCGTGCCGGGGGCCGGGACGGTGGCGCTGCTGGACGAGGCGGCGAAACGACGGCCGGTTGGGCTTGCCGGCACCGGCACCGGCGCGGACACGCCATTGCTGGGCGATGTGTTCTACCTCGATCGTGCCTTGGCGCCAACGACGGAGCTGCGCCGCGGCAGCATCAAGAGCCTGTTGGCGCGGCAGATCTCGATGCTGGTGCTTGCCGGCGGCACGATGTCGCCGGACGAGACCCAGGCGGCCGAGGGGTTTGTCCGGCATGGCGGATTATTGGTGCGTTTTGCCGGGCCGGGGCTTGCGCAGAGCGAAGATGGATCAACCGATCCGCTGCTGCCGGAGCGGCTGATCGAAGGCGATCGCCAGCTTGGCGGTGCGATGTCCTGGAGCCAGCCGGCGCATCCGGCACCGTTCCCCGACGATTCGCCGTTTGCCGGGCTGCGCATTCCGGACGAGGTGACGGTAACGCGCGAAGTGCTGGCCGATCCGTCCGGCGCTGGCGGCATGCATGTATGGGCGCGGCTGACCGATGGCACACCGCTGGTGACGGCGGCGCGTCTGGGGGGCGGCGAGGTGGTGCTGTTCCATGTGACCGCGAATGCCGACTGGTCGAATTTGCCGCTTTCGGTGCTGTTCGTGGACATGATGGGGCGGCTGGTGCAGCGCTCGGTCGGCGTGGCCGCGGCGGATGATGGGCGGCTACTGTCGCCGGCACTGGCACTGGATGGGGCAGGGGTGCTTGGCGCGCCACCACCGGCTGCGCGTGCGATTGCCGCACGGGATTTGACGACCACGGTGGCATCCCCGGCGCATCCGCCTGGTTTCTACGGGCCGGAACGAGATCGAAATGCGTTCAACCTAGCTTCCGCGCCGATGAGGTTGGCGGCAGAGGCGCCGGTCGCCGGCGCGCAGGCGCTTTCCCTGGAGTCAGCACCGCGGGAGCAGCGTTTCGGGCCATGGCTGATCGCAATGGCATTGGCTTTGCTGTGCGTGGACATGGTGGTGACGCTGCGGCTGCGCGGGCTGCTGGACCATGTGCTGACACGACGCGCGGCGGCACTGGTTTTGCTGGCAGCGCTCGCGCAGCCAGCGCATGCGGCGGAGAGCCCGGCCTTGGCCACGCATCTGGCCTATATCGTGACCGGCGATGCGGAGGTGGATTCAACGTCTCGCGCGGGGCTTTCGGGGCTGTCGGACTACGTGAACGGACGCACCGCGGCAGTGCTGGCCGATCCGTTGCCGGTGGTGCCGGGGCGCGACGATCTGAGCTTCTACCCGCTGCTGTATTTCCCGGTGACGCAGGATGCGAGCCTGAGCGCGGCGGCGATCGCCGCGTTGAACGACTACATGCACCATGGCGGCATCATCGTGATCGATCTGCGTGGTTCCGGCATGGAAGGCAGCGGATCGGGAGCCGGGTTTGCGCCGGATACCGGCGCGGCCTTGCGTCGTATCGGTCAGGGGCTGGATGTGCCGCGCCTGACCCCGCTCACGCCCAACCATGTGCTGGCACATGCCTTCTATCTGCTGTCGGATTTTCCCGGCCGCTTCGATGGCGACACGGTGTGGGTGCAGCAGGAGCAGGACCGCTCCAATGACAGCGTGAGTCCGTTGATCGTCGGCTCGAATGATTGGGCGGCGGCCTGGGCGCAAAACGAGGATGGCCGGCCGATGTTCGCGGTGATCCCGGGCGGGCAAAGGCAACGTACGCTGGCGTTCCGCTTCGGCGTGAATCTGGTGATGTATGCACTCACCGGTAACTATAAGGGCGACCAGGTGCATGTGCCGGCCATCCTGGAGCGGCTGGGCCAGTGATGCAGCACGCTATTGCGGCCCTGCGTTTCGTGCCTGCCCTGCCGGTGTGGCTGCTCATCGCCCTCGGCATCGTGTGCCTTGCCGCGGCTACACTGGGTTTCTGGCGCAGGGCACGCGGAAGCGCGTTGCGGCTCTGCGCCTATGCCGTGCTGCTGGCCTGGCTGGCGGGGCCGACATTGGTGCAGGAAACCCGGCAGGGGCTCTCAGATATCGCATTGCTCGTGATCGACCATTCCGCCTCCATGCAGGTGGGCGATCGCACGCAGCTGGCCGATGCGGCTGCCAAGGATCTGCGCGCCAAGGCCGCAAGAATGCCAGGGCTGGAACTGCGCAGCGTGACCGTGCCGGAAGGCGGGCAGAATGGCACGCAGCTCTGGTCGGCGGCAGCACGGGCGCTGGCCGATATCCCGGAAAACCGGCTCGCCGGCATATTGGCGGTGACCGACGGGCAGGTGCATGATCTGCCCGCCACACCGCCTGCCGCACCACTGCACGCGCTGATCACCGCCAAAGCCGAAGAATGGGACAGGCGCGTGCGCGTGATCGAGGCGCCGAGCTACGGCATCGTCGGCCACTCGCTCGACCTGAAGATCGTGGTGGAGGATCTGGGTCCGCCGGGTTCCGCACCACCTGGGCCGGCCAACCTCACCATACAACGCGACGGCGCAGCGCCGATCACCACCGAGGTGCCGGTGGGCGAGGTGCAGACCGTGCCTGTCGATATCACCCGCGCCGGGCTGTCGCTGATCAAGATCTCGACCGATGCGGTGTCCGGCGAGGCCTCGCCGCTGAACAACCAGACGGTGATACAGATCAACGGCGTGCGCGACAGGCTGCGCGTGCTGCTGGTCTCGGGCGAGCCGAACCAGGGCGAACGCACCTGGCGGCGGCTGCTGAAATCCGATCCGGCCGTGGACCTCGTGCATTTCACCATCCTGCGGCCGCCGGAAAAGGATGATACGACACCGCTGAACGAGCTCGCCTTGATTGCCTTCCCGACGCGCGAGCTGTTCCAGGACAAGCTCTCGGGGTTCGACCTGATCATCCTCGACCGGTTCACCGATCGCGGTATCCTGCCGCACATCTATCTGCGCAATATCGCTGATTACGTGCGCAATGGCGGCGCGCTGCTGCTGACAGTCGGCCCTGAATTCACCGGCCCGCGCAGCCTGGATCAGACGCCGCTCGGCACGGTGCTGCCCGCCCACGCGCCCGCCGGTAGCGATGGCGTGCTCGAAGATGCGTTCGTGCCGCAGATCACCGATCTCGGCGCCCGGCATCCGGTGACCGAAGGATTGTCGGCCGATCCGGGCGCTCCGAGTTGGGGGCCGTGGTATCGCGCCATCGCCGGCGAAGATGTGTCCGGCCAAGTGCTGATGACCGGGCCGCAAAAGCAACCGCTGCTGATCCTCAACCATGTGGAGCGTGGCCGGGCGGCGATGCTGATGTCGGACCAGATCTGGCTATGGTCGCGCGGCCATAAGGGCGGTGGCCCGCAGGCCGAACTGCTGCGGCGGGTGGCGCATTGGCTGATGAAGGAGCCGGAACTGGATGAGGAACGGCTCTCCGCGAGGATCGATTCCGGTGCGCTGGTGATCGACCGCCGGTCAGTCGCTGGCAATGCAGAGGCCGATGTCAGCATCACGCCGCCGTCGGGTGCTGTGCAGACCATGCACCTCGCCGGCGCGGGTCCCGGCCGTGCGAGCGCTCATGTGCCGGCAACGCTGCCCGGCGTGTGGCAGGTGAGCGACGGAACGCATCAAGCCTTCGCGGCCGTCGGGCTAGATAATCCTCTGGAATATGCCGATTTGCGGGCGACTGCCGACCATATGCGCAAGCTGGTCTCCGCGTCGGGCGGCGGCATCGCGTGGCTGGCGAACGGCACCCCGACCCTGCGTCGCGTCAATGAAGGCGCGACGGCCCAGGGCCCGGGATGGGTCGGGCTGCAGCGGCGCGGCGCGCATCTCGTGACCGGCGTGTCCACGGTGCCGCTGATGCCGCCATGGCTCGCGCTGCCGATCCTGCTTGGCCTCGTTGTTGCCGCCTGGCGGCGTGAGGCGGCGTAGGCATGCTTGCCCTTGTATACGCTCCGGTAACGAAGATCGGGCTTGCTACAGGCGTATTCACCCACTATATGCAACGATAATCCGCTGCCGACCGTCGATTGACCGAGCAGCTTGGAGTTCCATATGGCAAACCTGGAACGAATCGTCGCCGAAATGCATGCGGCCATCGAGGCATTGCGGGCGCGGGACGCCAGCCTCACCCGGATCGAGCGCCTGAAACTGGCTTCGCTCTTACTCAATCTGGAGCGTGTGCTCGCGGCCCAGTCGGCCCGGGAGACGTGTCGCGAGACCAGTGGCGATGATGCGGGCGATTGTCACTGCGGCCGGTGCGAACTGCCTTGAGCAAGAAGGGTTGACTTACTTACACCCGACTAAATAATGCGGATCATTCCGGTATCAATCTGTCTGCATCGGGTGGATTAACGTATGGAAGTTTCTGGGATTCATGGTTGGCCTGTTTTCTGTGGTGATCACGATGGCTCGGCCCTGAGCACGTTTGATCGACGCGATCTACGCGACTGCGAAGCGTATGCGCTCGCACTGGGGTATCAAGGATTGACGATCCACGCGGTCAATCCGCGCGACGGGTCTGCGGCAGCGGAGGTGGCGTGCACCTGCAAGATCGGTGAGACCTGGGTGAGTTGGGTGTTTGCCCGCATCGAAGATTTGATTGTTTCCTGGAGCGCGTTGACGGGCGGTAATGCGGGATCGTTCGTGAGTATGTCGGAGGCGGTGCGATGCGTGCTGCTTCGCGATCCTGGTGATCAGCACAAGAAAAGCCTTCTTTTCTGAAGAAGAGACGCAAAAGACTTTTATGTCGCTGTCGCGGATCTATCCGGCGACGTAAACAGAAAGCACAAAAGTTTTTTGGTTCTTTTTTTCAAAAAGAACTGCTTCCTTTCTATTGATGCGCCAAAGCCCGTTTCTCCGACGTCGCATCCAAATGGTCCCGCGCAGCCAGCAATTGCACATGATAAATCAACGGCCGGTCGTTGATCAATGCAATCTCGGCATTACCCAATGGCTGGCTAAACACGCCGCTGGCCAACAGCAACGACCACGCTCCAGGCGGAATGCGGCAGCCGCCAACCAGAACGTCCTTGCCGTACAGGCTGATCTGCATGCGGCCCTGCGCGTCTTGCTCCGCGTTTGCCACGTTGCGCAGGACGCTCGCCATGTCCTCACCGGCAGCAGAATCGCACAAGGCTGCGTAGATCGAGAGAACACCCGAACTCGTCTCGTCGAGCAGGCGGTCCACCGCAGCCTTCAGATCCCCGCGCGAAATCGCGCCGCCGCCGTGGCGCAACGCCGATTGCGCGATCCGCAGGCCCAGCAATTGCGCCATGTAGGGCATGCCGCGCGCCACGAAACACACGAGGCCCTTTGCCTCGTCGGTGAATTGCAGATCCGCCTGCTGGCCACCGCGCACGAGCATCAACTCGATTTCGTCATCGGTCAGCAGCGGCAAATGGATCGACATGATATTGCGCTGTATCGACGGATGCTCGCCCATAATCTGTTCGAGCGTGGCAGAGACACCAACGATCATGAAATGAATGCGTATACCGCGATCCGATAGCAGCTTGATCGTGTCGGCAAGGCGTGTGCGCGTTTGCTGGTCGATGACGCGGTCGAACTCGTCGATCACGAATACCAGCAGCCGGCAGGTGAGACGGTCGAGGATATTGGCTACGTCGGCCGCGCGGATCTCGCGGTTGGGCAGCGCCTGCTCGCAGCCTTCTGTATCGATCTCGTTGGGTTCGGCGAGCAGCAAAGGCGGCACATCGCGCATCAGGCCGCGTATCATGTCGTCGAAGCCGGTATCGGCCTCGCACGCGAAACGCGCCACGATGGCGCCGCGGTCGCGCAAGGCTTCCATCGCAAGGTTGGACAGCGAGGTCTTGCCGCGCCCACGTTCGGAATACAGCACGACATGGGAGTATTCATCGAGGATCGCCTCGATGATGTGCGATAACTCGGCGCGCCGGCCGACCAGCGCATGGCGGCTCGCCCCTGGGCGCGTCGGGGTGAATACATCGCCGGCGGAACGCTGCATGGGAGCGCCGGCAGCAGGCGGGCGCTCCCCGCGGGCGAGCAGCGACCTGCTGCGATCGGCAAGGCCGAGTCTGCGGCGCAGCCAGGAGAGCAGGCCTACATTGCGCGTCGGAGCTTGCTTCATCTCCAAGCGTCCGACCTGGCTGGCGTTCGGTCTTGCATCTCATTCCGCCTGTTTGCGTGCCACATCATGCGCAGATCAACGATGCTTGCGTTCAACCAGATTGCCTTCGCACGAAGGCGTGAACGCAGCAAGACTGGGACGTGACGCAGCAAGACTGGCGCCCATTGGCGGCCAAAGCGGCCCGTTTGCACAGTTCACGATAGAAACACTGCGGTCCATCTCGTTCGTTTCGATAACTCATATTTTTTCGCGGCCTGGCTGGTGCTGTGCGGTCCGTGCGCGTAACATGTTGGCACGCGTTCCAGCCGCCGCCCGACAGGGCGTAGAAGCGAGGTCGCCATGATGGGCCAGGCCGATCCTCTCGCCGCCCCGGTCGAGGCGCCGGGCGTGCATCCAGCCCCGATGAAGGCCGCTCCGGACGGACGCATGCCAGGTTGCCCGCCACCCGATCCATCGCGGCGCGTGGGTCCGCTCGCGCTCGGCCTGGCGCTTGGGGCGGTGCTGTGGCTGGCGATCGGCCTGTTTTCGTGGCAGTTCTTCCGGTAGTTTCGGGTTTCGGCCCCCGCCTCGACGGCGTGGCGATGTGGCACGGGAGCGGATGTGATGCTGATGACCGCCTCCGCGCTACTGGCGGTTCGATGATGGGTGTCCTGTCCCGCCGGAATGCCGTGTCGCTGGTGAATGCAAGGCTGGAATCGCTCGGTCACGCTCAGGATTTCATCACCGTAGACGCCATCGACGCGTTGCATGCCCGCGCCGGACACGAGGCTGGCGCCTTCGGCGCGGCACTCGGCGCCGTGCTGTTCCTCGCCGCCACGGAGCACGCGCCGCGCATCGAGAGCGCTCACGTGGAACGCGCTGTCCCGGCGCAGGAGATGCCTCCGGCGGCGCGGCCGCGCCGTGTCTGGCCGATGATCCTGGCCGGCATGGCTGGTGCGGCCATGGGTGCGGCGCTCGCCGTGTTGCTGATACAGCGGCCGCGGGTAGTGGCGGCATCTCGTCCCGCACCGACGCCGCCCGCGATGG
This sequence comes from Acetobacteraceae bacterium, assembly GCA_965198855.1. Taxonomy (GTDB): domain Bacteria; phylum Pseudomonadota; class Alphaproteobacteria; order Acetobacterales; family Acetobacteraceae; genus BOG-908. The sequence goes on from CBDAPZ010000001.1 coordinate 422,399, forward strand.
TGTCACCGGCGCCAGCCGTGGTGGTGGCACTCCAGCCGAAGACTGTGCCCAGGCCCGCGCCGCCGCCGGTAGCACTTCCGCAAGGGCCTCCGTTGCGTCTCAGCCTGGTGGTGCCTGCCGGAGACCGGGAGACGGCGAGCCGCTTCACCGCTCTTGCCGTGAAGTTGCGCCAATATGGGTTCGGCGATGTGCAACTACAGAGCATCAACTCCGCTAGGAAGGAGACACGACCCTTTCGCCACCATGTGGTTTATTTCTTCAAGCAGGATGCGCCGTTTGCAAAAAACGTTGCAGGCGCTCTGGATTCTGCCGAAGAGTCATATCACATTGCCAACGCTTGGGCGCCTATTCTGGTGCCTGAAGCGGCCGGATCGACCTCACATCCGCCCGGCAGTATCGACGTTTTCGCGCCATAGGAGGTATTTCAATGACATCGCGTACAACTCTGACAGGCTTGGCGACACTCTTTGCAGTTGGTCTGTTGAACACCGCGGCCTGGGCCGCGCCCGATGCGCCAGCACCCGATTCGATCGTGGTATTCTTCGATAACGGGAGTTCGAAAATGCATGGTGACGATCTGGCGCTGCTGGACAAGGCGGCGCGGTTGTATCGCGATGGGCATCCGATCCTGATGACGGTCTCGGCGGGGGCCGATGCAACGGGGTCGCCGGTGAAGAACCTGCATCTGTCGCAGGAGCGGGCGGATGCGGTGTTCCAGGGACTGGTGGCGCGTGGGATTCCCGCGGACCGGTTCCAGATCGTGGCGAAAGGTCAGACCGATCCTGCGGTGCAAGCCGATGGGCAGGAACCGAAGAACCGCCGGGCCGAGATCACCTGGAAATAACATCACGCCGGCGCATGCGTATGCTGGGGGGGCTGGCATTGGTGCTGGCACTCCGGCAGCCAGCGCTGGCGGCCCCGCAGGATGATTTCTCACGGGCGGTGGCATACGATCTTGCGGGTGACCAGTCCCATGCATTCGCCCTTTATTTGAGCGCCGCGCGGGCTGGCGTGGCGGAAGCACAGTTCAACGTAGCGGTCATGTACGATAGCGGGCGTGGCGCGCGGCATGACGCATTACAGGCAGCGTTGTTCTATGCGTTCGCCGCGGTCGGCGGGAATGCGCGGGCGGCCTATAACCTGGGCATGCTCTACGAGACCGGGGATGGGGTTGCGCGCAATCCCGGGTTGGCACGGGCCTGGTACCGCAAAGCCTCGGAAGCCGGGTTGGCGGCGGCGGGAGAGAAGCTGCACGGAGCGCCGATCATTGAGAGCGTGAACGAGAATGCGGTCCCTGCATTTCCGGGCGAAGGGGTACGGCTCACAGCAGACGCGGCGTTCGTGCCTTTTGTGTGGCTGGCGCCCGCGGGAAATGCACCCGGTTCATACTACGTGCAGGTCGTGCGGCTCTACGACGGGGCGCCACATGATGTGCTGACGCAGGTGGTGGATGTTTCCGCCATGCGCGCGCCATTGGGTCACGCGCCTGGAGAGTATGCGTGGCGCGTGTTTTCGTTTGCGTCTGCGAAGGCGGTGTATGTCGCGACGCCTTGGGTGCGGTTTTCCGTGGAAGCACAGAAGTAAGACGTTCTTTTCTGAAGAAAAGAACCAGAAGACTTTTATGTCCTTGGGGCACGCTGCCGGCTTCATGCATGATAACAAAATCCCCGCATCGCTTGGCAGCGACGCGGGGATTTGTGTCTAGCGGGTCAGGCCCAAAGCAAGCAAGATCCTCTGGAGAATGCTCTTTGGAGCAGGCTCGGCAGGGATCTCCTCCTTCAGGCTGCTAACTTTCCCGTGGATTTGGCCACGTAGGTCGAGATGGCATCCATCAGCGGCGGGTTGAGGCAGTCATATGGCTCAAGGCCAAGTTCCTTCAGACGGGCGCGGGTGGCGTCCATTTCAGTCGGCGGCACGCCGGCTTCGATAATGGAGGAGACGAAAGCCGCGAAGCCGGGGGCGGCGGCGCCAGCGTGGTCGAACAGTTCCGGATGGACGAAGCTCAGTCCCTTGAACGGGTGTTCCTTCAGGACCGGGCCGTGCATGTGCACGCCGCAGACCGTGCAGGCCATGCGCTGGATCGCGGCTGAGGCATCGACGACCTTAAGCTTGTCGCCATTCTCGAGCACGCTCACCTTGTCGCTCGGAGCGACGGCGACCATGGAGAAATTGGCACCTTCCGGCTTCCAGCACTTGGTACAGCCGCAGACATGGTTGTGGAGGATCGCATTATCGATCTTCACCTTCACCGGCTTGTCGGTGCAGTGGCAGGTCAGCACGCCACCGGCGAAGTCGGCAGAGCCGGCTTTCACGCCGCTGTCGACAGACGGGTGTATATTAACGGACATGTTCGGTCTCCTGGAGCCTCGAAGTGGCGGAAACTAGGATGTAGCGGCAGGGCTGCCCACTAGGCCCTTTGTCTCAGGGTGCCTTGAGGTCCCATCATAACAACGAGGTGCGGTTTATATGTGGAACATGCGACGCGTCGCGATCGTAATGGCCGCTTTGATTTTCGGGCCGCCTGCTGCGGCGTCGCCTGGATTCTCGGGCATATTGCATGACTATGATGCCTGGCTGAATGCGGCCGATCCGCTCGCGGCCGCTTCGCGCGGCAATGCAGCGGCATCCGCTCTCTGGCCGGATGACCGGCCCGAGGCAGTGGCCGGGCGGATGGCCGAATTGCGTCGCCTGAAAGCGGCGTTGTCGGCGATCCCTGCGGCCAGCCTCGCGGGCGAGGATGCGCTCGACGCCAAATTGCTGCAGTGGCGCATCGACATTGCATTGCAGGGCGCGGCGTTCGACGAGGAACGCATTCCTTTCAGCAGCGACGAAGGTTTTTTCGTTACAGCTTTGTATGCTGCGCAGGACACGGTGCTACACAATGCAGACGATGCCCAGAGATGGCTGAGGCGGCTCTCAACGCTGCCGAGATATTTCGACATCGAGACGCAGAACATGCGGCGCGGTTTGCAGACCGGTTTCGTGCGTCCGCGTATCACCGCATCGGCAGCGGCGCATACGGTGCGCGGTATGGCCGATACCAGCGAGGCGGCCGATCCATTCCTCGCGCCCTTCGCCACCTTGCCGCCGGATCAGCGGGAGGCATGGCGCGCGAAGGGGCTGGAAATGATACGCAGCCGGGTGAAGCCGGCCGAACGCGCTTTGGCGGATTTCTTCGAGAGGACATATCTCCCGCACGCCAGCACCACGCTCGGCGCCGCGTCATTGCCGAACGGCACCGCATACTATGCCTATCTGGTGCGGCGGGAGACAACGACATCGCTGTCGCCGGACCAGGTTTTCGCGATCGGCCAATCCGAGATACGTCGTATCCGTGCAGCAATGCAGGTGCAGATCGCAGCCTCCGGGTTCACCGGCGGTTTCGCAGCGTTCCAAGCGATGCTGCGGCATGATCCACGCTTTTACGTAGCATCGCGCGAGGCGCTTCTGGAAAAGGTGAGCCGCCTGGCCAAGCGGGTGGACGACCAATTGCCGCATTTCTTCGGCAAATTGCCGCGGCTGAGTTATGGCGTGCGCCCAGTCGCCGCTTCGATCGAGGACGGATACACCTCGGCACGTTACGATCCCGGCAGTCCGCAATTGGGACAAGCCGGCGGGCTGCTGATCAACACCTCGCATCTGGACCAGCGGCCGCTTTACGAATTGCCGGCGCTGGTGGCGCATGAAGGCGCGCCCGGACATCATATACAGATCGCCCTGGGGCAGGAGCTGTTCGACCTGCCGGCATTTCGGCAGGATTCGGACATCACCGCGTTTGTCGAAGGCTGGGCGGTCTATGCGGAACAGCTGGTGTCGGAAATGGGATTGTATCAGACGCCGTATGAACGTTTCGGCATGCTGTCGATGGAGATGTGGCGCGCTTGCCGGCTGGTGATGGATGTCGGCTTGCACGCCAAGGGATACACCCGCGACCAGGCGCTGGCGTGCCTGCGCGAGAATACGGCGCTGGCCGAGAAGAATATGCAGAACGAGGTCGATCGTTATATCGCGTGGCCCGGACAGGCGCTCGGCTACAAGATCGGCGAACTGAAGATCATGGAATTACGGCATCGCGCGGAGGCTGCGCTAGGGGCGCGTTTCGATGTGCGCGCCTTTCACGATGTGGCTCTCGATGAGGGGGCGATGCCGCTGGAGATACTCGAGCAGCGGGTGGATGAGTGGATCGCGCAGGAAGAAGGAAAGTAAAGAAAGCAGTTCTTTTTTGAAAAAAGAACCAAAAAACTTTTGCGATTTTACGATACTGCCGGATAAAGCCGCGACAGCAACGTGAAAGCATTTTGCGTTTTTCTTGACCTGCGTGTGCCGCCCGATCACAAACCCCAACTCCAGAGCCCAGTATTTCGTGGTTTTGTAGATCGACGCGCCATCCCAGCTGGAGACGACCTCTTCGATCGCGTGGGCCTGCACTCAGCCGAACGGCAGCCAAAATCGGAAACGCTTCTAACGTAAATGGATTCGTAGGGAAGGCCTTCTTTTCTGAAGAAAAGAAGCAAAAGACTGTTATGTCGCAGTCGCGGGTCGATCCGGCGACAGATACTTTGGACATAAAAGTCTTTTGGTTCTTTTCTTGAGAAAAGAACGGCTTTCTTTCTCAGCTCGTGCGCACTTTCATGCCGTCTTTCGCATCGACTGGCGGGCTCAGGATGACTTCGTCGCCGTCCTTCAAACCGTTGCGGATTTCCAGCGTGGCACCGTTGTCGTTAGCAACATCCAGATGGCGCAGCTCGATCTTGCCGTCGTTGTACACGGCAACGCTGAGACCTTTCTGATCGAAGATCACCGCCTGTGTGGGGATGGTGACCACGGGATGCTGGCGCGGCTCCTGCAGATGGACGATGCCGTAGAGACCCGGCGAAAGCGTGCCGTCCTTGTTGTCCACATCGACTTCGGCGAGCAACGTGCGGGTGTCCGACGACAGGGCGGCGGCGTTGCGGGCAACGCGACCGTGGAAGGTCTTGCCGGGCAGCTGCGGCACGGTGATGGTCGCATTCTGGCCGTCATTGAGGCCGAAGAAATATTCCTGCGGCACATAGACCTGCACACGCAGCACGTCGTTATGGGCGATCGCGAACATTGGTGTGCCGCTGGTAGCGTCGGAGGTCACGAGATTGCCGACATCGATGTTGCGTGCGGTGATCACGCCATCGAAGGGTGCGAGCACCTTCTCGTAGCCGGTGAGCTCGACCAGGCGATTCACCTGGGCGGCCTGGGCGGCGATGTTCGCCTGTGCCACGCGCACGGCGGCGGTCTGCGAACTCAGCGTGGTGGAATCGTTGTCACCCTGCTGGCGGCTGTCCCAGCCTTCCTGCACCAGGCGCGAGGTGCGCTGGTTGGTGACATGCGCCAGTGATTTCTGTGCGGATGCCTGTGCCAGGGCTGCCTGCATCTGCAGCAGCTGCGCCCGCGCCTGTGCGAGCTGCTGGTCCAAGTCCGGGGCGGCAATGATGGCCAGCACATCGCCCTTCTTCACCTTGCTGCCGATATCGACGTTGCGCGTGCTCACATAACCGGTGGCCCGGGCATACAGAGTAGCGGTATCGAAAGCCTGCATGCTGCCAGCGAGATCGACCTGGTTCGGGGTGTCGATGGCGGTGACTTTCGTCGTCCGCACCAGGGGCACCGCATTCTTGCGTGTCTCCAACGCATCTTCGGCGCCGTTGCTGCGGGCGATATGGGTCCAGGTGCCGATACCCACGAGGAGCAGCAAGCCGAGTGCCGTGCCGAACCCGGTCCAGCGGGCGGTGCGGCGGCGATGACGCTCAAGCGCTTCGTCTGGGACGGGCTTGGAGACCTTGTCGGCCTCGGGTGCATTCGCCGGTTTCAAATCATGTTCGGGAGAAATCTGGTTCATCGTCTTATGCCCCTTGATGGCTGAGGCCGGTGGCGGAACCATGCGATTCCTCCGGCTTCTCCTCGCGCTCGAAAGCGCCGAAGAACGAGTAGAGATACGGCACGAACAGCAGCGTCGTGATGGTGCCCACAAGCACGCCGCCGATCACCGCGCGGGCGAGCACCGCGTTCTGTTCCTCGCCGGGGCCGCCGATGGCCATCGGCACCATGCCGACGATCATCGCCGCCGCCGTCATCAGCACCGGACGCAGTCGCGTGGTGCCGGCGGAAAGCGCCGCTTCGAACGGGTTCATGCCGGCCTGATGCTGCTCACGTGCGAAGGTCACCAGCAGGATGGAGTTTGCCGATGCCACACCGACCGACATGATCGCCCCCATCAGCGATGGCACCGACAGCGTGGTGCCGGTCGCAAACAACAGCAGAAGGATGCCCGATCCAGCACCGGGCAGAGCCAGGATGACGGCCAATGGATCGATGAAACTCTGATAGTTCACCACCATCAGCATGTAGACGAACACTGCGGCAAATAGCAGGCCGACAGTGAGATTTGCGAATGCAGTGTCCATGCTGGCGATCTGGCCGCGCACGTTGATGAGGTTCGGCGCCTTCATGTTGACGCGCTCTTCCCCCACGATCTTGTTGATCGCAGCTTCGGCGGTGCCGAGATCCGAACTCTGCACGCTGGCATAAATATCATACACGGACTGGATGTTGGTCTGGTTATAGACCGACTGCACCTGCATCCGCTTGGAGCTGGCGACGTTGCCGAATAGGTTGGCAAAGCGCGTGACCCCACCGAGGCCGTTGGTCGTCTGGGTGCCGGAAATCGGGATGTTGTTCAGTGCATTCAGCCCGTCGAGCCGGTATTCGGGTGTCTGTACCGCCATGTAATAGGGAATTCCGGTTTTCTGGTCGGTCCAGAAATTGGGCGAGACCTGTTCGGACGAGCTCAAATTGATGTTCAGCGTGCTCGCAACCTGGTTGATGTTCAGGCCCAGCTCCTGCACCCGCGTGCGGTCGATGGTGTAGAACATCTCCGGTGCATCCAGCTCCTGCTGCACATGCGCGTCGACGATGCCCGGGACGTTTGCGATACGTTCGGCGATGCGCTTTGCGATCGCCTTGTTGCCCGGACGGTCGCGGCCCTGGACCTGTATGTCGACCTGCGAGGGTACGCCGAAATTCAGGATCTGCGTTACCAGGTCGGCCGGCTGGAAATAGAAGGTGCTACCCGGAAAGGCAGTCGGCAGTTCGTTGCGCAGCATGCGGATATAGGACGCGGTGGATGCCTCGCCTTTGGCGAGCTGGATCTGGATGGTACCGTCATTCACGCCGATGGCGGTACCGTCCATATAGGCCAGGTTGTACGTGCGCTGCGGCAGGCCGATATTGTCGAGCATCAGGCTGACCGCGCCGTCGGGCATATGCGCGCGGATGTTGTCTTCGACCGCCTGGAACAGTTTTTCCGTGTCCTCGATGCGTGTGCGTGCGGGTGCGCGCACATGCAGCTGGATCAGGCCCGCATCTACCGAGGGAAAGAAGTCGCTGCCGATGAAGAGGCTCAACGTGCCGGCGAGGCAGACCACGCACACGGCCACCACGGGGGTGAGGATGCGGCGCGCCAGGATGCCGGCTAGCAACCAACCGTAGAAGTCGCGAAAGGCGTCAAACCGGCGATTGAAGCCGGTATGGAAGCGGCCGAACCAGTTCTTCGAATCCTCGTGGTGCCCGCCCGCATATTCGGAACGGAGCAGGAGGCGGATGATGATCGGCGTGAGCGTCCGCGACAGGCAGTAGGAGGTGATCATCGCGAACACCACCGCCTCGGCCAACGGCGAGAACAGGTATTTCGCGGCGCCCTGCAGGAAGAACACGCTGACGAACACGCAGCAGATGGCGAGCGTGGAGATCAGCGTCGGCACCGCGATGCCGGCAGCACCTTCGAGCACTGCTTCGTCGAAATCGCCACCCTCCTCGAGCAATCGATGAGTGTTTTCGATGGTGACGGTGGAATCGTCCACCAGGATACCAACGGCGAGCGCCAGCCCGCCGAGGGTCATGGTGTTGATGGTCTCGCCAAGTGCCGAGAGGATGGTGATTGAGGTCAGGATCGAGAGCGGGATCGAGATCATCACCACGATAGTCGAGCGCCACGACCCCAGGAATACCAGGATCATCAGCGCGGTGAGGCCGGCGGCGATCGCACCTTCGCGCAGCACCGAGTCGATCGCGCTCTGCACGAACACCGACTGGTCGAACAGTAGGGCGATGTGCATGCCCGGCGGTGCGGCTTTCTGGATGGAGGGCAGGGCCGCTTTGACGCGGTTCACCACGTCCAGCGTAGAGGCATCGCCATTTTTGATGATGGTGATGAGCACCGAGCGCTTGCCCTCGGAGCGGACGATGTTTTGCTGCACCGCCCAGCCGTCGCGGACATGGGCCACGTCATGCAGATAGACCGTGGTGCCGCCGACCTGCTTGATCGGCACGTCGTTGAGCGCCTTGAGGGTCTCCGTCGAGGCGTTCACCCGCACGATGAACTGCTTGTCACCCATCTTGGCGTCGCCGGAGGGCAGGGTCAGGCTCTGTGCATTGACGGCGGTGACGATGTCGTTGGCATTCAGGCCCTGGGCGCGCATGGCGTCCGGGTCGAGATCGATCATGATCTGTCGGTATTTGCCGCCATAGGGTGTCGGCAGGGTAATGCCCTGGATCGGCGCGAGCTGCTGGCGGATCTGGTAAATGCCGTAATCGTAGAGTTGCTGCTCGTTCAGCGTCTCGGAGCTGAGGCTGAGCTGGATCACCGGCACGGAGGAGGCGTTATACTGCACGATGGTCGGCGGCTGGATGCCGGTCGGCATCAGTGCGCGGATGGAGTTAGACGCGGAGACGATCTGGGCGATCGCGAGGTCGACGTTCACGTTCGGCTGGAAATAGACCCGCTCGATGGACAGGCCGGAGAGGGTCTGGCTCTCGATGTTCTTGATGTCGCTGACCGACGAGCTGATCGAATATTCGCTGTAGGTGGTGACCCGCTGCTCCATTTCCTCAGGCGTGAGGCCGGTATACTGCCAGATGATGGTGACGACCGGGATGTTGATGCCGGGGAAAATGTCCTTCGGGGTGACGACGATCGCGCTCACCCCAAGGAAAAGCATGAGGATCGCCATCACATAGAAGGTGTGCGGGAATTTGAGCGCGAATTTAACGATACCCATGCGAGTACGAACGTCCGATCGGAGATTGAGCAGGTAATAAGGTGGCTTATTGTTTTCGTTTTTCCAGAGCATTTTGTGCAATGCAGTAGTGTCACGGTTTTGTGATTCCTACGCTGTCCGGTGGCGCGTGCGGAGATGGTGCGAAGCTGGTGCGCAGAAGCCGCAGAAAACCGGGAATCGTCGCCGCTTCCTTGCTTCGCGACGGTGGGCGCGGTAACGGCAGCGCGATGTCCGATTGGGGGCCCGTTGCTCGGCGAATTTTTCGATTGGTGGGGCAGGCAGCTTCTTGATCTGGTGCCGCCTGATTGGCGCGGCGGCGGGCAAGGATCCGATGCGCTGATTGCCGATGCCGGGCAGCCCGGCCTGCTGACCTTGCTGCGCCGCAGGCGTGGTGTGGAGGCACGGCTTGGGCAGATGCGGCTTGATGATCCGGCTGCTGCGTCGTTGCGGGCTGCCTTGAACGGCCGTCCGCGTGGCGAGAAGGTTTTCCTGCGGCTGCCACCGGAAGCTGTGCTGGAGCGGACCGTGGCGTTGCCTCTGGCCGCCGAGCGCGATCCGGAGCGGGTGCTGGGCTACGAAATGGAGCGGCTGACGCCGTTCAGTGCGGACGAGGTTTTCTGGGGCTATGGCATCGAGGCACGCGACAAGGCGCGCGGCCGCCTGACGGTGCGGCTGACGGTGGTGCCGCGTGCGGCGATCGTGGGGTTCATGGATATATTGACCCGCCATGGCGGCCGGCCCGATCTGCTGGAGGCGGCGGTGCCCGGCGGGATGCGCAGCATCAAGCTCACCCATGAGGGCGGCGGGGGACCGCGGAGCTGGTTGTCGGAGCGTGGCCTGGTCGCGGCTGTCGGGGTGCTCGCGGTGCTTGTTCTGGTCTCGCCATTCCTGCGGCAATCGCTGCAGCTGTCGGATCTGCGGGAGCGGCTGGACGATATGCGGCCGCGTGTGGCGCAGGCCGAGCAGTTGCGTCGCCAGATCAGCGGTGCCGGCACCGGTGGCGATGCGGTAGCGGCAGAGACGCGCCGGCTGGGCGACACGCTGGAGGCCTTGGCCGCGGTGACCGAGATATTGCCTGATGACAGCTACCTGACGGAGTTCACCATGCGCGAGCGCAAGATGACGCTCTCCGGCCTGTCAGCCTCCGCCCCGAAGCTGATCAACGCCTTGTCGACAGACCCCAGGATCCGCAACCCCGCCTTCACCGCCCCGGTCACCCGCAGCGAAAGCAACCACAACGACGTCTTTTCCATCCGCGCCGAGCTCGCGAACTAGATGTTTGTCTTCAACAAACGCCGGGGGGTCTGGGGGGGCAGGCACTGCTCCCCCGGTCTTTCCTGCCCCAGGCTTGCTTCCTGATGGCAGTCGTCTTGCCGGTCGGTCGCCAGGGCCGCTTCCTCGCCATCGGCCTGGTGGTGTTCGTTCTATTCGTCGTGTGGCTAGGTGTGATCGTTCCCACGCTCGGTTTCTACGGCGATCGTGCTGACGAGCTCGCCTCCTTGCGCGCGCGTGCCGCCCGCGGCGCCGCGCTGATCGAGGCCTTGCCGGCTTTGACGAGGGAAGCCGCGAAATCCGCCAAGGCGCCGACGCAGGCGGTGTTGCAGGGTGGTTCGGATGCCATCGCCGGTGCGACCCTGCAGGAGCAGGTGCAAAGCATGGCGTCGAGCACCAATGCGCAGCTTACCAGCATCGAGACCTTGCCCGGCGAGCAGGTGGGTGCCTATCGCCGCATCGGCGTGCGGGTGGAGCTTTCGGCGCAGCTCGCCGTCGTGACTCATCTGCTGGCGGCCATCGAACAGGCGCAGCCGAGCATGTTGGTGGACGATATCCGGCTGACGGCGACGCCCGTAGGACCGCAGAACGTGCAATTGCCGATGGATGTGGCCTTCACCGTGTATGCGTTCCGCGTCGGCACTGCGAAGGACGACCAGCAATGATCGTCGACCGTATGCGGGTTCTCGCCGTCGCGCTAGGCGCCGTGGTCCTGGTGCTGTTGCTCGAATGGGTTTGGCCCGAAGGAAGTCCGGCGGGTCCGGGCCGAACAGGATGGCATCCTGTGCCGCAGGCGGCGAAGCCCGGCTTGCAGGCGCGCGCGGCCGATGAATGGGCGACGAGCGTGCTGGCACGGCCGCTCTTCAGCATCAGCCGACGACCGCCACGGGTAGAGGCGAGCGCCGGCACGGCGGCCGCACCCGACCAGGCACGGCTCGCCGGCATCCTGATTGGCCGTTTCGGCAAGCATGCGATCTTCGCGCCGATGGGCGGCGGCAAGCCGCTGGTGCTGGGCGAGGGCGCCTCGATCAACGAGAGCGTGATCCGCAGCATCGAGCCGAGCGAGGTGGTGCTGGCGAGCGGCGCCGTGCTCACCCCCAGCTTCGACAAGAACCGTGCGCCTTCCACGCCCTTCATCCCCGGCTTCCAGCCGCCGGCGCCGGGGTTCCAGCCTGGTTTCGCGAACGGCATGATGCCGCAGCCCGGCTTCCCATTGCAGCGCCCGGTGATGCCGCAGCCGCCGTCTGATGGCGGCGACGGCCCACCGCCGGGCGTGCCGGGCTTCACCCAACCAGTGCCAGTTTTCCGCGGGCCGATGATTCCGCAACGGAGAGAGTGATGAGTCGATCCACTATGGATGCCGCGCCGACTGGCAGGCGCCGACTGCGCGCCCTTCTCGCCGCCTCCACGGCAGTGGCGATGCTGGCCGGCTGTGCGCGCCAAGCGGTGATCGAGCCGCCGCCTTTGCCGCTGCCGCCGGTGAGCCCCACTGCCGGCGTGGCGACGCCGCGGGTGAGCGGCGACGTCGCTGGCAGCCTGCCTCTGCCGAAGGTGGCGCTGAGCAACGGCGCGGGCGTGATGGTGTCGAGCTCGGTGGGTGCTGCGGGCAATGCCGGCGGCGGCCCGGTGACGCTGGATTTCGCCGATACCGATATCCGCGAGGTCGCCGCACAGATCCTCGGCAACATGCTGCACGTGAACTATGCCATCGACCCGAGCGTGCACGGCACCGCCACGCTGCGCACGGTCGCACCCTTGCCGGAGAACCAGCTGGTGCCGGTGCTGCAATCGCTGCTCGCGCAGAACGGTGCCACGCTGGTGACATCCGGCGGCGTGTATCGGGTGGTGCCGGTGACGGCGGCGGCCGGGGTCGCCGGCGGTGCGGGCACGGCCGGCGGCATGATGGTGCCGCTGCGCTATGCGGCGGCCGACGATCTGGTGAAGGTGCTGCTGCCCTATGTGCAAGGCGGCGCGCGGATGGTGGCGGTGCCGAGTGCGAACGCCGTGGTGATCTCGGGCGAGCCGGCGCAGCGCGACGCGCTGGAGACGCTGGTGCGCTCCTTCGACGTCGATGTGCTGGCCGGGCAATCCTACGCGCTGTTCCCGGTGCCGAACGGCAATACGGAGGATTTCACCACCGCCTTGCAGCAGGCCTTCCGGTCGCAGCAGGGCGGGCAGCTGGTCAATCAGGTGCGGGTGGTGCCGATGGCGCGTGTCGGCGCGGTGCTCGTCATCGCCAATTCGCCGCGCTACATCACCGATGCCAGGCGCGCCTATGCCGTGGTCGAGCGCGGCATGCGGCAGACCATGCGCACCTGGCACGTCTATTACGTGCAGAACAGTACGGCGAACGATACTGCCTACATCCTGCAACAGGCGTTCACGCCCGATAACGTCACCGCGCAACCTTCGGCGCACGCGCAAGGACAGCAGACGCAAAGCCAGGGTGGCGGGATCAGCGCGTTCGGCAACAACTCCTCGCCGGGCGGCGGCGGTTCCAGCGGTGGGCTAGGTGGCAGCAGCGGCACCAGCGGTTTGGGCGGTAGCAGCGGTGGGCTGGGCAGCAGCGGCGGCCTGGGTAGCAGTAGCGGCGGCCTCGGCAGCTCCGGCACCACGGGCAGTGGCGGGCAGGGCCGCCCTGCCAGCAGTTCGGCGAGCACGGGTGCCAATCCGTTGCTCGGCGGCCTTTCCGGCGGTGCGGGCGGCGGCGGCGAGCCATCGGCCAACGCCATGCGCATCGTGCCCAACCCCGAAAACAACGCGATCCTGGTCTATGCCACCGGCGACGAGGAAGACACGATCGAGGCCATGCTGCACAAGATCGACATCCTGCCGTTGCAGGTGCGCATCGACGTCATCGTGGCCGAAGTCGATCTGAACGACATGCTTTCCTATGGCACGCAGTTCTTTTTCAGCCATCACGCCTTGCACGGCGCACTCGGCCAGGCAGCCACCGCGCTGAGTTCGAGCGGGGCCTCGGGCTCTGCTGCGACCGGTGGTTTCGTGTTCAATGCGGTGGGCGCCGGCGGCGACTTCGTGCTCACCGCATTGCAGGGTATCACCAGCGTGAAGGTGTTGTCCTCGCCCGAACTGCTGGTGCTGGACAACGAGACCGCAAACCTGCAGGTCGGGAACCTGGTGCCGTATCTCAGCGCGCAGACCAGCGTGCCTACGACCGGGCTTTTGACGAGCGGGCTCGAGACCTCCAACTCGGTGAACTATTTCAACACCGGCGTGATCACCGAAGTAACGCCGAGGGTGAACAGCGGTGGCCTGGTGACGCTGGATATCACCCAGCAGGTGAGCAGCGTGGCGCCCAACAGCGGCACCAACTCCACCTCCGGTTCCTCGATCAACTCGCCCACCTTCCAGCAACGCGCCGTGCAGACCCGCGTGGTGGTGCAGGATGGACAGACCGTGGGCCTGGCGGGACTGATCCAGGACAACGTGTCGCGCGGGAATACGGGAATACCGATATTGAAGGATATCCCGATCCTGAGCCTGCTTGCGGGGACACAAACAAATACACGCGAGCGCACCGAGTTGCTGGTGCTTCTGACACCGCATGTGCTGCACGATCAGCGCGATGCGCGGGCGTTGACCGAAGATCTGCGCGAGCAATTGCCACGGGCTGCGTATGTGCCGGTGGAGTTGCAGGGGATGCGGCGTGGCGGGTCGGATGATCCCGATAAGAAATACCGGGACCGTATCAACGTCGGGCCGTAACACACCCGAAAGAAAAGTTTCCGCAGAATGCGCAGATGAGACGGACGAGATTGCGCAGATCGGATGAACGATCATCTTTTCCTTATCTGCTGCGTTCAATCTACGAAATCTGCGGAAGACTTGCTGGCTCACGCTTTCTAACGAAAAGGTAAACGATGGCACGATATCTGGTGACTGGCGGCGCTGGATATGTGGGGAGCCACCTTGTGCTGGCACTGCTCGATGCGCGGCATGAGGTGCATGTCTATGACAATCTCAGGCAGGGACACCGTGGCGCGGTGCCGGAGCAGGCGAACCTGATCGAGGCGGATTTGGCCAATGCACGGCGGCTCGACATGGTGCTTGCCGATGGGCCGTGGGATGCGGTGTTCCATTTTGCTTCGCTCTCGCTCGTGGGTGAGAGCATGCAGAAACCGTTTCTGTATCTGGTGGAGAACGCGGGGCTCGGTATTCGCCTCATCGAAGCCTGCGTGCATCACGGCATCAAGAAATTCGTGCTGTCGTCTACGGCCAATCTGTTTGGCAACCCACACAAAATTCCGATCAATGACGACGAGACGATCGATCCGGGCTCACCCTACGGCGAAAGCAAGCTGATGCTCGAACGCACGCTGCGCTGGGCCGACCAGCTTTGCGGCTTGCGTAGCGCCTGCCTGCGCTACTTCAACGCCGCCGGCGCCGATCCGCACGGGCGCCTCGGCGAAGATCACACACCCGAAACCCATTTGATCCCGCTGGTGATCGATGCCGCACTCGGCCGCCGCCCTGAAATCGTGGTGTTTGGCAACGACTATCGGACAGCGGACGGCACCTGTCTGCGCGACTATATCCACGTCGCCGATTTGGCGGATGCCCATGTCCGCGCGCTCGCCCGGTTGGACGACGTATCAGTCACGTATAATTTAGGTAACGGCGCCGGCCACTCGGTAATGGACGTGATTCGCACGGTCGAACAGGTCAGCGGCCGGAAAGTGCCGGTGCGCATCGCCGGCCGTCGCGCAGGGGATCCAGCTGTGCTGGTGGCAGCGTCAGACAAACTTCGCCGCGAAACCGGATGGTCGCCAAAGCATGAGAACTTGGCGGACATCGTGAAACATGCCTTGATGTGGCGTGAGTCACATCCGGACGGGTATGGAGAACATTGAACACTGCAGCCCGCGAACGCAAAGCAGGCTGGAAGCGAACGCTTCAAAAACGATCGAAGCGCCGCACCACAAAACCTTTAGGCGAGTTTGAGAGCGGAGGCAGCCTGCTTGCCGCGCTCGGTCACTACCTCAAAGCTCACTTTCTGCCCGTCCTTCACCGTGGTGAGGCCAGCCGCCTGCACCGCTGTGATGTGCAGGAAAACATCCTTGCCGCCGTCTTGCGGGGAGATGAATCCAAACCCCTTGTCTGGGTTGAACCACTTTACCGTC
Organism: Acetobacteraceae bacterium; assembly: GCA_965198855.1. Classification (GTDB taxonomy): domain Bacteria; phylum Pseudomonadota; class Alphaproteobacteria; order Acetobacterales; family Acetobacteraceae; genus BOG-908. Next base: position 437,901 of record CBDAPZ010000001.1, read on the forward strand.
CCGATCGCCATAGTAACGCACTCCTTTAGAAGACCGATGCCTATAGACCCCTCCTGGGTTGGGCGATAGCCCCCGTGAAGTCCACCACACGCTCGTTCTGGCCGCACTATCTTGCATGCGCGGCGTTTGAATGTCGCAGATGAGGAAAACAGCATGACCATCACCGTGATCGTGGCCGCCCTGGCCGCCCTCGCCTTGGCCGGCGCCGGCGGCCTTCTGACGGAGGTCGGGCCCTGGTATAGGGCATTGCGCAAACCGAAGCTGCAGCCGCCGGATTGGCTGTTCGGGCCAGCCTGGACACTGATCCTTGGCATGGCAGCAGCCTCCGGCGTACTGGCCTGGCGAGGAGCGCCCGATGGTGCAGCGCATGTCCGCGTGGTGGTGCTGTTTGCGGTAAACGCCCTGTTCCACCTGCTCTGGAGCCCGCTTTTCTTCAAGATCAAGCGGCCGGACTGGGCCCTGGTCGAGGTGGTGTTCCTCTGGTGCTCGGTGCTGGGTCTGGTGATCGGGCTGGCGCCGTACTCGACGACGGCAAGCTGGCTGGTCGTTCCTTATCTGTTATGGGTGAGTTTCGCGTCGTGGTTGAATTACGCAATCGTCAGCTTGAACAAGCCGTTTGCGCGGGAAAGCAAAGCCGTTCTTTTTTGAAAAAAAGAGCCAAAAAGCTTTTATGATTTATATACCCGTTGCCGGACAGGGCCGCGACAGCGACATGAAAGTCTTTTGCCTCTTTTTCTTCAGAAAAGAAGTTCTTCCTTTTAATGTAACAAAATTTCCACGCGCCTGTTCTGCGGCTCTCGCACCCCTTTCGGCGTCGGAACGAGCGGGTTCGTCTCGCCGAAGCCGCGGATGAAGATTTCCGTTTTGGGCACGCCATCGCGCACCAACTCGGCTTCGACGCTGTCGGCCCGGCGCACCGAGAGGCGCTGGTTGTAGGCCGCACTGCCAGATGAATCCGTGTAGCCGTTCACATCGATCTGTGTGGTCGGCACACGGGTCGATGCAGCGGCAGCTTCGGCGACGATCTGGCGTGCGCGATCGGTGAGGTCAGCACGGTCCCAGTCGAAGAACACCAGATAGGTGCGCGTCGGCGGCGCTCCCGGTGCAGCCTCGGTGGAAGGCGGTGGCGGCGGAGGTGGCGGCGGCGTGCCGAAGGAATAGCGCAGGCCGATCAGCGCCTCGTGGTTGAAGATGTTGTTCAGAGTCAACTGGCCGGGGTGTACCACGCCATCAGGCTCCCGGATGCTGCGTGTATAGGGCGGCGGGGTGATGACGCCGATGAGGCGGTATTCGGCGGTGAGCGACAAGCCGGGAATGGCGAAGACCGGGTAACTGACGCCGGCGATGCCTTGATAGGCGAATGTGCCTTCGGTGGCGCTGCCGCCTTGGCGCAGAGCAGTGCCAAGCGGGGCGTTGGACACGTTGTTGAGGTCGATGGCCTCGTAGCCCGCACCGGCGCCGAGATAAGGGATGACCGGCAGGCCGATATTGAAATCATAGGCGAGATTGACGAAGCCGCCATATTCGGGCTCGTCGCCGCTGGCATGGCCGGGAACGCCGTCGGCGTATCTCACGCCCTTGACTGCGCTATAGGCGAAATTTCCATCGATCTCGAGGCGAAGGCCGTTGGCGAAGCCGTAACCGGCCGCGAGGTTGCCGCCGCCGCCGGTGTCGAAACGGTAGGTGCGCTTCTCGGCACCATCGGAGCCATAGGGCTTGCCGATCTCGTTCTGCAGGATGTTCACCCCCGCGCCGAGGCTGACATAAGGGCCGGCCGGCACCTGCGCCGCCGCAAGGACGGGCAGAAACAGGGCGGCGGCCACAAATGGCACGAAACGGTACGACATGACGGGGCGTCAATCCGGATTACGGAACGCCAGTGTGTGACCGGATTCAAACGCGGGCGCCAGGGCCGTCTATGTCGAGGAAAGCGGAATCATACCAAGCGTGGCACACATAACACACAGGCAACGGTAAAATTATAACTTGTTGTGAACGTTTACACTTTTTTCATTGCCCTTGCTTAAGGGGCGATGACTTCGTCCGTGTCCACGCCCCAGACATCGCTGCGTTTCAGCCAGCCGCGATAGTCTTGAACCTGCATCTGACACCAATCCTTGCCGGCGTCGCAGGCCTTGATGCGACCGACCACACCCGGCTTGAGCGCGGCGACGGCGTCGGCGGTCTCGTTGGGTTCGGCACGCAGGGTGCGGTCCTCGGTGCCGGTGGTGACGAAGCTGCGATGGCCGGTGAGGAAGCCGGCTTGCATCCAGCCCTTGATGCCGTCCATGTCCTCGACGAGGCGCCAGATGTCGAATTCCCGCTCGATTTTTACGGGAAGGTCGCGGCGCTGATAGGTCCAGAGCACCGGGTAGCGCTCGCCCGGGCCTGACCGCATGTTCACGTCGTCGGATTTCAGCGCGGCGTAGCGCGGCAGAGGCAAACTGGTATTGGTGCCAATATTGGCGGGCACCGGCGGTGGCGCGGGCTTCTTGGGCACCGGTTTGGGTGCTTCTTCCACCACGACGGGCTTGTGGCTGGTGAGGTGCTGTGCGGTAGGACGAAGCGGACGGCGCGGCGGCCCCGGATGACGCGGGGCCAACACGGGCACTGTTTTTGGCTTGATGGCCTTTGGTGCCGGCTTCGGTTTGGGTTTTGCGGTGCTCAGCGGATGTGCCGGCTTCTGGTGCAGATAGGGGGCGAGATCCTGCTGCTGCGCCGTGGCGCCACCTTGCGCAACGCAGAGAAGCACTGCGGCGCCCAGCCAGGCGCCGCGTCGGCTCGGCCGAGAAAGCGACGTCACAGCGAAATCAGTTGCCCTGCCGCGGTGGCCTCGAGGAACGTTGCCATGCCGCCGGTCTCCACTGCATCCCACAGTGTGGACCGCTCAATAGCTTCGGCCTTCAACCCGGCTTCACAGACGATCATGCGCACCCCGACCTCGCGCGCAGATTCGCGCATCTCGCCCAACCCTGCCACACCGCGAAAGCGGATCACAGCGTCACGGCCGACATCCTCGACGTTGGACCAGTCGGTGCAGAAGGCGCGCACGCCGGCGTTGGTGGCGAACATCAAGACCGGACGCCCAAGGGCAGCGGCTCCGGCTGCCAGGGAAAACGCATAATGCGCGCGCTCGTGGGTGCCTGAAATCAGCAATATTCCCAATGCGTTGTGTGTGTCTCGCTCCGCCAATGAAAAACCCTTCTACCCGTTCAACACCCCGTCGCCGCAAAGGGCGCAGCCGGGATCGCGGACCAGCCGCACCACCCGGAAGCGCATCGCCAGCGCATCCCAGATCAGCAATCGTCCCGCGAGACTTTCGCCGATCCCTAAAATCTCCTTCAGCACCTCCGTCGCCTGCAGCGTGCCCAGCACGCCGGTGACCGGCCCGAGCACGCCCGCTTCCGCACAGCTTGGCACCAGTCCAGGCGGCGGGGGCGCAGGATAGAGGCACCTGTAGCACGGCAGTTTTTCGCCCGTGGCCGCCCTGCCCGGACGAAAGGTGGAAAGCTGCCCTTCGAAACGGAGCACTGCAGCCGACACGAGAATCTTGCTCGCGTGATAGCAGGCATCCGCCAAAATGAACCTTGCGTCGAAATTATCAGTGCCGTCACACACGATGTCGTAATCTTTAATCAAATCGCCGACATTGGCCGCGTTGGCGCGTAGCTGATGAGTACGTATGTGCACCAGCGGATTGATCGCATGCATCGCCTGTGCGACGGAGCCGACCTTCGCCTGGCCGATGCGATCGGCAGTATGGGCGATTTGTCGTTGCAGGTTGGAGAGATCCACATGGTCGTCATCGGCGATGCCGATATGCCCCACACCCGCGGCCGCCAGGTATAGCGCAAGTGGTGACCCCAGGCCGCCGGCGCCCACGATGAGCACGCGCGCCTGGCGCAGCTTGGCCTGTCCCACGCCGCCGACTTCATCAAGCAGGATATGCCTGGCATAGCGCGAAATCTCATCTTCGGAAAAATCCAGTTCCATCCTACGAACCTTAAAAAATATAAGTTTTTTGCTTCTTTCTTCAAAAAAGAAGAGCCTTGCCTTTGCTAAATCTCCTTCGTGAATTCCTTCGTGTCTTGGTGCCTTCGTGGTTAAATTTCTGGCTTTCTACTCCGAGGTGATCCGTGACCGAAACTGCGCTCGTGCTGCTCTCCGGCGGCCAGGATTCGACAACCTGTCTCGCCTGGGCGCTCGAACGATATCCATATGTGGAGACGCTCGGCTTCTTCTATGGGCAGCGCCATGAGGTGGAACTGACGTGCCGGTTCAAGATCAGGGAGAAGCTGGCGAGCGACAGGCTTGGGCCGGATCATGTGCTCGATATCAGCGCCGGGTTATCGGCTTTGGGTGCCACCGCGATGACCGGCGAGATCGAGATCGCGATGACGGCGGAGGGTTTGCCCAACACGTTCGTGCCCGGGCGCAATTTGCTTTTCCTCACTTATGCCGGCGCGCTGGCATATCGGCGGGGGTTGCGACGCATTGTGGCCGGCGTATGCGAGACGGATTACTCGGGATATCCGGATTGCCGCGACGATACGATCAAGGCGATGCAACTCGCCCTCAATCTCGGCATGCAGAAACGTTTCGTTCTAGAAACGCCATTGATGTGGATCGACAAGGCGCAGACATGGGCGATGGCGGAGACGCTGGGGGTTCTCGATCTGGTGATCGAGGACACTCACACGTGTTATCTAGGCGATCGTTCGTACAGGCATGACTGGGGATATGGGTGCGGGGCGTGCCCGGCTTGCGTGTTGCGCGCTGACGGATTTGCGAAATGGCGGGTGCCGCCACCGTAGGGTGGGGTGCCCAAGAGCAACCCACCCAACGGTGATTTTGCCACGACGTGGGTTACGTTCCGGGGTCGATCCAGCCTATGTTGCCGTCGCTGCGGCGGTAGACGACGTTGAAGGCGCCGGTGGTGCTGTTGCGGAACATCAGCACCGTCTGGTCGGCGAGGTCCATGCGCATCACCGCGTCGCTGACGGAGAGATGCGAGATCTCGGTCTGCGTCTCCGCAATCACCGTCGCAAAGGTTGCGGCAGTGGTGCTGGCGCCGTTCTGCCCGTCGGCTTGTGCCGGCGTGTCCTCCTCGGGTTCGGCGCGCAGAATGTAGGCGCGCGCGGCCTGCGGGCGTTCGCGGCCGGCGAGATCTCGATGGTGGTCGTTCACGCGGCGGCGATAGCGGCGCAGGCGGGTGGCTATGTGCTCTGCTGCGTCGTCGAAGGCGGAGTTGGCGTCGCCTGCCTCGCCCTCGCCGCGCAATGTCAGGCCGCGGCCGGCATGCACGTTGATATCGCAGGTGAAGAAGCTTCGGGCTCGGCCGAAGGTGACATGCGCCTCCAATGCGTGATCGAAATATTTCGCGGCGATCATGTCGAGATTCGACTGCACGCGGGTACGAAGCGAGTCAGAGAGATCGACTTGCTTCCCCGAGACATTGATCTGCATACGACCAACCTTTCACCAGCTTTATTGGCGCGAGAGTCAGGCCATTGCGGCTTTCTCCCGCTTGCGCTGCACGGAGCTGGGAATGCGCAGCGCCTCGCGGTATTTGGCCACGGTCCTGCGGGCAATGTCCACGCCCTCTTTTCGCAGGGTTGCCACGATCGCATCGTCGGACAGGATCCCGTCCGCCGTCTCGGCGCCAACCATGGCGCGAATGCGGTGACGCACTGCCTCTGCGCTATGGCTTTCGCCCCCCGATCCTGCGATGGCCGTGGTGAAAAAATACTTTAGCTCGAAGATGCCGCGGGGCGTGGCGATGTATTTATTCGCGGTCACGCGGCTGACGGTGCTCTCGTGGAGTTGCACCTCGTCGGCAATGTCGCGCAGGATCAGCGGCCGCAGATGCGAAACGCCGTGCCGGAAAAATCCGTCCTGGCGGCGGACGATCTCGCTGGCGACCTTGAGGATCGTGGTGGCGCGCTGGTGGAGCGATTTGACCAGCCAATTTGCGGTAGCGAGGCGTTCGGCGAGGAACGTCTTGGTTTCGCGTTCCGCGGACTTGCTGATGCGGGCATAGAACGCCTCGTTGACGAGCACGCGCGGCATGGTGTCGGGGTTGAGCTCGAGGATCCAGTCGCCACCGGGTGCTGCGCGCATCAGCACGTCCGGTATCACCGGCTGGAGCTGTGAAGTCTCCCAGTTTGCGCCCGGCTTTGGGTCCAGTGCGCGGATCTCGGCGATCATCTCGTTGAGGTCTTCGGCGTCGACGGCGCAGAGGGTGAGCAGGCGCTTGAAGTCGCGGCGGGCGAGGTGGTCGAGATTGTTCAGCAGCGCCATCATGCAGGGGTCGAGGCGATTGCGTTCGCGCAGCTGGGCGGCGAGGCATTCGGCCAGGCTGCGCGCGAACATGCCGACGGGCTCGAACCCCATCATGCGCTGCCGCACCGCTTCGACCAGCTCGATCTCAGCGCCGAGCGCGTGGGCGATCTCGAGCGGATCGGCGGAGAGGCGGCCAGAGGGTTCGAGCAGGGCTATCAGATGCGCGCCGATCAGGCGCTCGGCACGCTCGGAAAATGTCAGGCGCAGCTGTTCGCCGAGTTGTTCGCGCAAGGAGGCCTTGGTTTCGAGAATGTCCTCCAGGCCGCGATCGTCGGATTCGAAATTCTGGGTGCCTCCGCTGCCGGAGAGCATGCTCGGCATGGTGATGCCGTCGGCAGCGCCTGCCGCCTCGTAGCCGTCGAACTCATGATCCAGCGGTGAGTCGGACGCTTCGGGCATGGTGGCGGCGGCCACCAGCTCGGCACTGTCGGCCGTGTCGGCCGGGCGCTCCACCATGTCCGGCAAGGGGCGCTCGCCGATGATCTCGGAACGCTCGTCACGATCGAGCAGCGGGTTGCGTTCGATTTCCTCATCGACGAAGGCGGCAACTTCCATGTTGGAGAATTGCAGCAGCTTGATCGCCTGACGCAGCTGGGGCGTCATGACGAGCGATTGCGATTGCCTGAATTCGAGACGAGGACCGAGTGCCATTGCGGTACCGAGTCTAGCTCACGCCGTTATCGATTGTCAGTGCCCGTTTGTCACAAGGCCCGAAAATTGCATCCCGGTGGTCCGCATTTGTTACGCTAGGGTTTTACAGGCTGAATTTCTCGCCTAGGTAAACACGGCGGACGTCGGCATGGGCGACGACTTCCTGGGGGGCGCCCTCCATCAGCAACTGTCCGTCATGCATGATGTAGGCGCGGTCGATGATTTCCAGTGTCTCACGCACGTTATGGTCGGTGATCAGCACGCCCAGACCACGATGCTTGAGATGGCGCACGAGGTCGCGGATCTCACCCACGGCGATCGGGTCGATGCCGGCGAGCGGTTCGTCGAGCAGGATGTAGCTCGGCTGGGTCGCCAGCGCGCGGGCGATCTCGACACGGCGGCGTTCGCCACCGGACAGCGCGAGGGCAGGGGTGCGGCGCAAATGGCCGATGCCGAATTCGGCCAGCAGCGCGTCACAGGCTTGCTCGCGGGCATTGGCGTCGGGTTCGATCACCTCGAGGGCGGCCATGATGTTCTGCTCGACGTTCAGGCCGCGGAACACGCTGGCCTCCTGCGGCAGATAGCCGATGCCCATGCGGGCGCGACGATACATGGGGTGAAGGGTGATATCGACGCCTTCAAGGGTGATAGAGCCGGTGTCCGGCCGCACCAGGCCGACGATCATGTAGAAGGTGGTGGTCTTGCCGGCGCCGTTGGGGCCGAGCAGGCCGACTGCCTCACCACGCCTAAGTTGGACGGAGACGTTCCGCACCACGGGGCGTCCCTTGTAGGTTTTTCCGACGCCGCTCGCGACCAGCCCGGTGCTGCCGGCGACGACGCGCAGATTTTCCCGGGATTCCGGCGTGCTCGGTGCAGCGCGGGTGTCGACGGTCATGGCTGGGCCTTTCCGGTCGCGGCTTTCTTAGCAGTCTTGCTGGCACCAGTCTTGGGCTTGGCATCGGCGCCAGGCGTGCCGCCGCCGCTGGAACCGTTCGGCACGACCAGACCCTCCACCTGCCTGCCGGGCGTCTGGGTCATGGTGGCCAGGCCGGTCTTCATATTCACGATAGCCGCCGCCCCGTTCAACTGGTTTTCGCCACGGGTGACATGGACATGACCCACCACCCGCGCCAGTTCCGTGTCGGGCAGATAGACGCCGCGATCGGCAGTGACAATTTCGGTCGCGGTGGTGATCACCACATGTCCGTAAGCCTCGACACGCTGAAGCTTGCCGGGCTGGGCTGGGTCTGCGCCCGGTTTGCCGGCCGGCTTGGGCGCAGCTTTGGGCGGCGGAGCCTTGCCCGGCGGCGGCGCCGGTGCGTTCGGATCGACCGTGTAGCCGACCAACGTATCGGCCAGGATGCGGCGGCCGTCGCTGCTGGTGGCCGACGCGTCGCCACGAGCGACGGCCATGTGCTTGGCGGAGAAATATTCCATGCTGTAACGTGCGGTCAGCAGGTCTTGCGGCGTGGTCAGGCGCAGTTTGCCGCCAGTCAGCACCAGCACGGATTGATCGATGTCGTAGATCGCGTGGTCGCCCCAGGCTTGGTCGGTGGCCGTGAAGATATGCACGTGGCCTTCCGCGTTGAGGCGGTAGATCTCGTTATTGCCGGAATCGTCGAGCCCGCCCGGGCTGGCGCCGGCGGATTTGGGCGGTGGCTCCGGTTTCGGCGCCGCACCGGGAGCCGGCGCCTTCTTGCGGTAATGCGCGATCAGCACATCGCCATCGACGGTGACGGTGCCGCGCACGGCGCGCGCCTGCTCGTGCGCAGTGACGGTCTGGTTCTTCTGGTCCCAGTCGATGCCGCCCAGGGCGGTCACCGTCACCGGGCCGCCATGCGACAGGTCGATCGGCTGTGCGAGCGCCGCGCCGGCGAGGAGGCTGACCGGGACCGAAATCCCGAACATCGCACTCCAAACCAGACGCCGACCCAAAAAACGGTCAGCGCGACCCATTCAACACCAGTTTCGCCGGGCCCCTGAACTGTATCACCGCGCCCTTGTCGACCAGCGTGAACCCCTCGGCGTCCAAGGTGCCGAACGGCCCCTCCGCGTGGGTGTAGTCGTTGCTGGTCGCCGCACCCTGCTTGAGGTTCATCGTTGCGGTGGCCGATGTCATCGTGGTGCCGTCCGCGCGATAGAGGGTGACGTTGTCCTCGAGGTCGAGCTCGTTGATATGCTGGATGAACACGCCCTTCTTGGCACGCAGCTCCAGCCAGGATCCGTTCGGCATGCTGACGTCGCCGATCGGATTGACCAGGTTCAGCCGCTCCGGGTCTGCGCGCAGGGCGGTTTCGGCGGAGACGGTGTAGGGGCGGTCGCGGCCATCCATGCCGTGATAGCGCAGATTGACCATCTGTCCGTTGCTAAGCGCCGATAGGGCATGCCAGGCGACACGGCTATTCTCGATATTGCGCTCGATCTCCGGCCACATCGCGATGCTGGAGAGCAGCGCGAGGGCGACGACTGGAAGCACATATTTGGCAACGCGTATCAGCGCACGCCGCCGCTGCGTGGGGGCACGCGGCAACGTCCAGTTCAGCTGCGGCGTCTGCAGGAAAGCGTCGGCGCCGGGACGGTCGGGGATGTCGATGCCGGGCACGTCTAGGATCTAGATGCCGAGCCGCAGGCCGGCGCGGCGGTCGACCGGCGGTCTGGCTCGCGTGACGGGGCGGCATTCCTCAGCATGAGGTAATCTATGCGGGTGTCCGCGTGGCCGGTCAACAAAACCTGTGTCACCAAGTATGACAACACTGTGCCTAAACTGCATCAATGCGCAAAGATGTCAGGGTCTTCGTAGCCGAGCAGGTCGAGGCGGGTGCGTGCCGGCAGGAAGGCAAAACATGCCTCGGCAAGCTCGAGCCGCCCCTCACGGATGAGCAGGGCCTGCAGCTTCGCCCATAACGCATGAAGATAGAGCACGTCCGACGCGGCATAATTCACCTGCTCCGGCGTGAGATCAGGCGCGCCCCAGTCGGAGGTCTGCTGCTGCTTGGAGATCTCGACGCCAACGATCTCGCGGCAAAGATCACGCAAGCCATGACGATCGGTGAAGGTGCGCACCAGCTTGGCGGCAATCTTGGTGCATTTTACCGGAGCGACAGTAATGCCCAGATAATGCTGCAGCACCCCTACGTCGAAACGCGCGAAATGCATCAGCTTGGTGACCGCCGTATCGGCCATCATCGCCTTCAGATTTGGGCAGTCATAACCGCGGCCACCCAACGACACCGGACGGATCTGCACCAGATGCGCAGAGCCGTCGCCAGCGGAAAGCTGCACCAGGCAGAGACGGTCACGATGCGGATTGAGGCCCATCGTCTCGGTATCGACGGCCACGACCGGGCCTAACGACAGACCATCAGGCAAATCGTCGCGGTGAAGATGGATCGGCCCCGCAGGGGTGAATTGAACAGCCATGTGCGTGCGCCTTCAGCCGGACCGGAGAATCGGCCAAATGCGCCACTGGTCCGTTAAGCCGTTGGTGGTGCCCCGGAGAAGACTCGAACTTCCACAACCTTGCGGTCACAGATACCTGAAACCTGCGCGTCTACCAATTCCGCCACCGGGGCACGGCAACCAACGGAGGCGCGCTAGTAGCGGGCGGCGGGGAGCACGTCAACGGTGTGCGCTCGTTGGAAGGAAGGCCAGGGGGCTCTGCCCCCTGGACCCCCGTAAAGGCAAGCCTTTAAAATCCATTCCGAAGGCTGGGTGAAGAGAGGGGCAATATATACCGTCATCAAGGCCTCGCTGGCCTTCCTTTCCACCACGCTCACCCTTGATCAAGGCACGCGCCGACCGTAGCTTGGGAACAATCGAATCCGGGCCCCTCTGGTCAGGACGCCGCTTTTGTGCGGCCAACCTGGCGATGTCGGATCACCTGAACTGGCACAATTGCGCTGGGTCGGTCGTGATGGGCCTGTTGGTGAGTGGATCCATGCGATCGTCCCGGCGCGCTTTAGAGCGAGGATGATCATGCAGCAGACCGATGTATCGAAAACAAAGAGAGTTGGCAGCCTGTCGCGCCTCAAGGCGGGGGTGAAGGCGTTTCGCGAAGAGGCATTTCCCAAGCGCCGCAAGCTGTTCGAGGAGCTTGCCTCCGGGCAAAGCCCGCAGACGCTGTTCATCACCTGTGCGGATAGCCGAGTGGTGCCGGAGCTGATCACGCAGACACAGCCGGGCGAGCTGTTCGTGTGCCGCAATATCGGTAACGTGGTGCCCGCCTATGGCGAGATGATGGGCGGCGTGTCGGCCGTGGTGGAATATGCCTGCACGGCGCTCGAAGTGACCGACATCGTGGTGTGCGGGCATTCGGATTGCGGGGCGATGAAAGCGTTGCTGAACCCGGACGACCCCAATCTGAAGCGTATGCCGACGGTGGCTTCCTGGCTGCGCAATGCCGAGGCGGCACGCAGCGTGGTGGGCGCGGCCTGGCCCGATCTGGAAGGCGAGGCGAAGGTAAGGGCTCTGATCGAGCAGAATGTGCGGTTACAGCTCTCGCATTTGGCGACGCACCCGGCCGTGGCGGCACGGCAGGCGGCCGGCAAGGTGGCGCTGCATGGCTGGGTGTATGGGATCGAGAGCGGAAGCGTCGCGTCCCTCGATCCGACGACCGGAACCTTTGCACCGCTCGGGGACGCGGCGAAGGAAATACGCCGTTGATCGTGCAAAGGGGCATCGACGCAGGCCGGTTGCTGCGCGCGATCGGGCCCGGGCTGGCCGGTCTGCTGGCCTATGATGTGCTGGTGACCGCAGCTTATGTGTATGGCGGGTTACGTTGGATCTCAGTGCCGGAATTGCCGCTGCCGCTGCTCGGAAGTGCCATTGCGGTGATACTCACCCTGCGGAACAACGCCGCCTATGCACGCTGGTGGGAGGCGCGCACGCTTTGGGGCGCGGTGGTGAACAACTCCCGCAGCCTGCGGCGCGGGCTGATCGCGCTCTGCACCGATGCAAAGCTGCGGGATGACATGACACGGCAGCAGATCGCCTACGTGCTGGCGCTACGCTGCCATCTTCTTGGGCTGAAACCGGCCGAGGCTATCGGCCAATATCTCCCGGCCGAGACGACCACCTCCGTCACCACAGCCAAAAATGTGCCGGCTGCCATCCAGTTCGCCATGGCGCGAGATCTGGCCGAAAGCCGCAAGGCCGGATCTGTGGATGCGATGGGAGCGACCGCTCTCAACGCCACGCTCGGTGATCTGGCGAATGCGCAAGGCGGGCTAGAGCGCATCAAGAACACGCCGCTCCCGAGGCAATTCAGCCACCTGCCGCAAGTCTTCACCCGCATCTACTGCATATTGCTGCCCATCGGCCTGGTCGGTGATCTCGGCATAAGCACCCCGATCGGCTCGACCGTCATCGGCTTCCTGTTTCTGGCACTTGATCGTATCGGCGCCGACCTGGAGGACCCGTTCGGCAGTGATGTGCACGACATCCCCATGGAAGCGATCACGCGCATTGTGGAAATCGACCTGCTGCAATCTCTCGGCGCCAACGATGTCCCCGACCCGATCGCGCCTCGGAACGGAATCCTGCCGTGAGGCTGCGTTGAGGCGAGGTTAGGGCTCTGCCCCGATCTTCCAAGGTTGGGACCCTGCTGGGGGGGTGACCCCCCAATAAATTTGCAGGTCTGGAGGGGCTCCGTCCAGCGCGGGTCCAGGGGGCAGAGCCCTCTGGCCTAGCCTCAATGCAGCTTCACACTAGGTTCAGGCCGACGTGTCACCAGGTTCGCGATCATTTGCCACGCGGTGCTCCGATGGCCGTGCAGGGCGGCCAGGTGCATCGCGTAGAGAGAACGATACATGAAGCGGGCGAAGTAGCCTTCGATGAACAGGCTGCGGCCGATCGCGAAGCCCATCAGGTTGCCGACGGTGCTGTAGCGACCGAGGGAAACCAGGGAGCCGAAATCGCGGTATTTGAAGGGCTTGAGGGGTTGGCCGTCGAGCCTACGGTTGATCTGGTCCACCATGTGGCTGGCTTCCTGGTGGGCAGCCTGAGCGCGAGGGGGAACGTTTTGAGGGAAGCCTTCGCGTGGGCAGTCGGCGCAGTCGCCGATGGCGAAGATATTGGGGTCTGATGTGGTCTGCAGGGTGGATTCGACCTTGATCTGGTTGATGCGGTTGGTTTCGAGATCGAGATTCTTAAGAAAATCCGGGCCTTTGACGCCGGCGGACCAGACAACGAGTTCGGATGGGATGAAGTCGCCATCCGAGAGCACCACGCCGTCGGCTTTGACTTCGGCAACCTTCGCGTTGGTGCGCACCTGTATGTCGAGGCTGGTGAGCAGCTCTTCGGTCGATTTCGACATGCGTTCGGGAAGGGCAGGGAGGATGCGCGGCGCGGCTTCGATGAGGATGATCTTGATGTCGCGCTCCGGGACGAGGCGGGTCATGCCGTAGGCGACGACTTCGCGCACCGTGCGGTGAAGTTCGGCGGCGAGTTCTGTGCCGGTCGCGCCCGCGCCGATGATGGCGACGTGGAGCTGGCCGGGACGCACCGGTTCGGGTTGGGCGTTAGCGCGCAGGCAGGCATTGACGAGGCGCTTGTTGAAGCGGGTGGCTTGTTCTGGCGTCTCCAACGGGACTGCGAATTCGGCGGCGCCGGGGGTGCCGAAATCGTTGGTCACGCTGCCGACGGCGAGCACCAGAGTATCATAGGGGAAGCGGCGTGGCGGGGTGACCTCTCGGCCTTCGTCATCGGTGGTGGCCGAGGTGAGGATTTCACGGGCCTCGCGGTCGATGCCGGCGAGGGCGCCGAGGCGGCAGGTGAAATGGTGCCAGTGGGCCTGGGCGAGGTAGTTCAGCTCGTGCTGGGAGCGGCGCATGCCGCCGGCGGCGATGGAGTGGAGCAACGGCTTCCAGATATGGGTGCGCGAGGTCTCGATCAGGGTGATATGCGCCTGGCCGCGTTTGCCCAACGTGTCGCCGAGTTTCGTCGCGAGCTCGAGGCCGGCGGCGCCACCGCCGACGATGATGATTTCGTGCAGTTTTTCGCCGGTGATGCCGCGAGCGCGGGGCGGGATAGGGCGCTGGGTAGTGTGTGGGAGGTTCGGCACGTCCTGCATGGATTCTTCTCCGTGGCCGATGCTGGGTTTGGCTGCAGGGTAGGGCAGGTCGCAAGCTGTCGGAAAGCATGGTGTTTCCGCCACGGTGGCCTCTGGCGTTTCCGGCCGCGAAACCTCACCTTGGCGGGCCGTGCTGTTCCTCTCCCGACTCGTGCTGACGGATTTCCGCAACTACGCAGCCCTCACCTGGCGGCCGGAGCAGCGGCTTGCCGTGATCACCGGGCCGAACGGATCGGGCAAGACGAATCTGCTGGAGGCGATTTCGCTGCTGGGGCCGGGGCGCGGGTTTTCCCGCTCGAAGATCGGCGAGATGGCGCGCCATGGCGGCAGCGGGCGCTGGGCGGTGGCGGGGCATTTGTCGCAGGGCGAGCAGGCGAGCGTGATCGGCACCGGCACGGAGGGGCCGGGCGAACGGCGTGTGTTCCGGCTGGATGGCGCGGAGCCGCGCAGCCAGGCGGAGCTGGCGTCAAGGGCCGCGTCGATCTGGCTGACGCCGCAGATGGATACGCTCTTTCAGGAGAGCGCCTCCGGGCGGCGGCGCTTTCTTGATCGGCTGGTATGGGCGCTGGAACCGGGCCATGCGCGGGAGGCGTCTGCGTGTGAGACGGCGATGGCAGGGCGGCGAAGATTACTGGCCGGCGGCCGGGCTGATCCGGCCTGGCTGTCGGGGCTGGAGGAGCAGATGGCGCGGCACTCGGTCGCCCTTTCGGCAGCCCGGCGCGCCTTCGTGGCGCGGCTGAACGCGGCGCCGCTGCCTTCCTCTGCGTTTCCACGGGCGAAAATCATGCTGGCCGACCCGGTGGCCGACCGGCTGATGGAGGCGCCGGCCCTGGCGGTCGAGGATTTTCTGCGTCGCGAGTTCGCGGCACGTCGGGTGGCGGATGCGGCGGCCGGCACCAGCACGCTGGGCGCTCATCGTGCTGACATGCAGTTGCGTGACGAGGCGAGCGGGTTGCCGGCGGCGCAGGGCAGCACGGGGCAGCAGAAGGCGATGCTGACCGGGGTGATCCTCGCGCATGCCGCCCTGATCGCTGAGCAGCGCGGTTTTGCGCCATTGCTGCTGCTGGACGAGCCCGCGGTGCATCTCGATGCGCAGAGACGGGCTGCATTGTTCGAGTCGCTGCTGCATCTGCCGGCGCAGGCTTTCCTCACCGGCACCGATGCCGACATTTTCCGCCCGCTGCGCGGTGCTGCGAGCTTCCTCGCCACCGGTGGCGGCCAGCTGCGCGCGCAGCCTCCCAGCGAAGCATGACTGGCTAATCCTGTCACAAAACCCTATATAACACGTTCTTCCATCCACCCTTGGAGTGATTCCTCGGCATGTCCGAAAACGCCGCGCCTGTGCCCAATGCCGACCCGACCGGGCAGGATTATGATGCGGCCTCCATATCCGTGCTGCGCGGCCTCGACGCCGTGCGCAAACGGCCCGGCATGTATATCGGCGACACGGATGACGGCTCCGGCTTGCACCACATGGCGTTCGAGATCATCGACAACGCAGTCGACGAGGCGCAGGCCGGTTACGCCCACAACGTGTCGCTGGTTCTGAACGGCGATGGCTCGGTGACGGTGCGCGACGACGGGCGCGGCATTCCCACCGACATGCATGCCGAAGAGGGCGTATCGGCGGCCGAAGTGGTGCTGACGCGGCTGCATGCGGGCGGCAAATTCAACCAGAATTCGTACAAGGTTTCCGGCGGCCTGCACGGCGTGGGCGCCGCGGTGGTCAACGCGCTGTCCGAATGGATGGAAGTGCGGATTTTCCGCCAAGGCATCGAACACTTTATACGTTTCGAGCACGGTGATGCGGTCGGTCCGCTTGCGGTTGTCGGTGCATCCGCGCAGCCACAGGGCACCGAGGTGACGTTCAAGCCCAGCACTGGCACGTTCACGAAAGTAGAGTTTGACTTTGCCGTGCTGGAGCGCCGCTTGCGCGAGCTGGCGTTCCTGAATTCAGGCTTGTGTATCGTAGTGCGTGACGAGCGGCATGCGCCGGCGGTGCAGGTGGATCTGTTCTATGAAGGCGGCCTGCGGGCATTCGTGGAATACCTCGATCGTGCCAAAATTCCGGTGTTCAACCCGTGCATCAGCTCGGGCACGGATGATGCGGCTTCCGGCATACGGGTAGAATTCGCGTTATCATGGAACGATAGTTTTCATGAGACCATGCTGTGCTTCACCAACAACATCCCGCAGCGCGACGGTGGCTCGCATATGGCAGGGTTTCGCCAGGCGCTGACACGCATCGTCGGCAAATATGCCGACGGGATGGGCAAGAAAGAGGCGCTCGCACTCGTGGGCGAGGATATGCGCGAAGGCATGACGGCGGTGCTTTCCGTCAAGGTGCCGGATCCGAAATTCTCCAGCCAGACCAAGGATAAATTGGTCAGCAGCGAAGTGCAGCCGGTGGTGCAGGCAGCCGTGGCCGATGCGGTGGCACACTGGTTCGAGACGCACCCGAAGGAAGCCAAATCCATCGTGCAGAAGGTGATGGATGCAGCTTCTGCTCGCGAGGCTGCGCGCAAGGCGCGTGAGCTGACGCGTCGCAAGGGTGTGCTCGACATCTCAACGCTGCCCGGCAAGCTTGCCGATTGTCAGGAACGCGACCCGGCCAAGTCCGAGATCTTCCTGGTCGAGGGTGACAGCGCCGGCGGCTCTGCCAAGGGCGGCCGCGATCGCAAGACGCAGGCGATCCTGCCGCTGAAAGGCAAGATCCTGAACGTCGAGCGCGCACGGTTCGACCGCATGCTCGGGAGTGCCGAAATCGGCACGCTGATCACTGCCCTAGGTACTGGCATCGGCCGTGGTGAGCCGGAGCAGGGTGGTTTTGATATCACCAAGCTGCGCTATCATAGAATCGTCATCATGACGGACGCGGACGTGGACGGATCGCATATCCGCACGCTGCTGCTGACCTTCTTCTATCGTCAGATGCCGCAACTCATCGAGCGCGGCCATCTCTACATCGCGCAGCCGCCGCTCTATGGTGCACGCCGCGGCAACGACATGCGCTATCTGAAAAACGATGCAGCGCTGGACGACTACCTTCAGGAGAAGGCCCTCGGCAACGCCAACATGGTGCTCGCCGACGGGGCTGTGCTGACGGGTGCCGAACTCGCGGCGGAAGTGCGTTTCCTGCGTGAGGCACATGCCCAGCTGAAGCGCCTCGCCGACAGCCACATCCCGCTCGCTCTGTTGGAGCAGGCGGCGATCGCCGGCGTGCTGACCTCCGAAGGTGAACGCGCCCAGGCCGGGGCGCAAACCCTGGCGGCACGTCTCGATTCGATTGCCCTGCCGAACGAGCGCGGCTGGAAAGTGGTGGCGGATGGCCAAGGCCTGCAGATGGCGCGCATCGTGCGCGGTGTTGCCGAGCGCTACAGTTTCGATGCGGCCGACCTGCGCAGTGCGGAAGCGCGCTGGCTGGCCGACCGTGCCACGCGTCTTGCGGCGGCCTTCGCGACGCCTGCGAAGATCAAGCTCGATAGCCAGGAAATCGAGGTTTTCGGGCCGGCGACGGCATTCGAACGCATTTTGCAGCAGGGCCGCCGTGGCTTGGCGCTGCAGCGTTTCAAAGGCCTGGGCGAGATGAATGCCGACCAGCTCTGGAAAACCACGCTGGACCCGACCGCGCGCACGCTGCTGCAGGTACGCGTCGGCGATGTCGAGGAGGCGGGTCAGGTGTTCTCCACGCTGATGGGCGACGTGGTGGAACCGCGGCGCGATTTCATCGTGGGCAACGCGCTGAAGGTTGCGAATCTGGACGTTTGATAAAGTGACTACTTGTAAGAAGGGTCTTCTTTTCTGAAGAAAAGAAGCAAAAGACTTTTACATCGATGTCGCGGTTCTATCCGGCGATGTAATTCCAGACGCAAAAGTTTTTTGGTTCTTTTTTTCGAAAAAGAACCGCCTTCTTTCTGAACCCATCAATCAGCCTTCCATGCCAAGGAGCATTGAGGATGACCATGAGCCTGGCTCGCCGCGCGCTTCTCGTTGGTGCAACGTCACTCGCCTGGAGCAGACCGGCATTCGCAAGCAGCCCCATTGCAGATATCGAGCAGCGACACGGCGGCCGTCTTGGCGTGCATGTCGCAGAGGTCGGGACCGGCCGCGTATTGTCGCATCGTGCGGATGAGCGCTTCACGCTCGACAGCACGTTCAAGGGGCCGTTGGCCGCATTCGCTCTTTCGCGGGTGGACTCCGGCAATGAGTCTCTTACTGCTGCAATCCACTTCAGCAGGGCCGACCTCTTGCCTGCCTCACCTATTACAACAGCCCACGTTGAAGAAGGGCGGATGACGATCGAGGCGCTCTGTGCGGCGATGCTTCACGTGAGCGACAATGCCGCCGCCAATCTCGTGATGCGGCGTGAGGGTGGCCCGCAGGCCCTGACGGCCTTTCTTCGGCGCATCGGCAACGCCACGACGCACATCGATCACTATGAGCCGGTCACGGCGCTTCGCTCGGGCATTACGGATACAACGACACCGCGTGCGATGGTGCAGTCGGCACATGCGATGCTGTTCGGCGAGGTTCTCACACCAACGTCGCGGAGCCGGCTTGAGCGATGGATGATTGAAAACCAGGTTGGACAGAAGCGGCTTCGCGCCAGCTTTCCGGCGCCATGGATCGTTGCTGACCGGACGGGAACGAGCGATGGCCATTGCAATGACTATGCTATTGCACGTGCGCCGGGCAGGCCTCCGCTGGTCATGGCCGCTTATTATGAGGCGTCGGGGATGAGCACTGCTGATCAGGAGGCGGTGTTGCGAGAGGTGGGTTCGGCGATTGTGAAATGGGTTGGATGAAGGAAGCGGTCCGTCTTTAAAAAGAGGCCAAAAATTTTTTATCTCTTGGGGTGCTTGAACAAACGTCATGAAAAAGTTCTTTTGCCTGCAAACACCCATTTCTACCAGCGTCGCCCTCTGCATGGTTCTAAGTCTGCCGGCGCATGCGCGTAGTGAGGAAACCGCTCATATTCCCATGACCGAAACATCATGGCAGCCGGGCGGCAAAGTAAGTTTCGCTCAACGCGAAGGGCTCGCTTTGGGTCTCCTGCAGATTGAGGGTGATGGAAAGGCCGCGCTGAAAAACGAGACATTCCGCGATGGCACGATCGAGTTCGACATCAAGCCGCTGGCGGATGGCATGCCGGGTATCGAATTCCGTCGTCAGAGCGGGGATGATATGGAAATCCTGTATTTGCGGCCAAGTCCCGAATGTCCGGTGGCGGTGGATTGCATCCAGTATGTGCCACGCGTGCACGGCGTCATGCCATGGGAGATGTATCCGGAATTCCAGACGGCTGCGCCAGTGACGGAGCGCGGCTGGAGCCATTTCAAGCTCGTCATTTCCGGCCGCCGCATGAACGTGTTTGTCAACCATGCGGATCACCCGACCATGACGGTGGGACAACTTGAAGGTGATGCAAAGGGGGGCGGCCTTACACTCGTCGGGCCCGCGGCATTCGCCAATCTGACGATCAATGCGGCCGCCACTGGGAGTTTGCCGCAAACGCCGCCGCCGGATCCCTCAGCAAGCGATCCGGGCTTCATCAGGCACTGGCTTGTCTCCCAACCATCAAGCCAAGATATGCAAAATGTTCCGACGTTGTCGCAGATGCCGGCAGAGACGGCCGGGTGGCAACCGATATCGGCCGAGCCTCTCGGACTGATCAATCTCAGCCGGCGATATGGGTCACCAACGGATAAATCCATCGGTGCTCTTGCCTGGCTTAAAACGAATATTCAAACGCAGAGCGCGCGCATAATTCGCGTCTCCATGGGATATCTGCATGAGGCGACTGTCTTCGCAAACGGAAAGATAGTGTTCAACGGCCAAAACCAATATGTCGAAGGTACTCCGATCGGCCGGATATCACTTGATAATGCGTCGTTCGACCCACCTCTGCAAAAAGGCGATAATCGCATCGTCGTGGCGCTGAACAACACCCTCAAGCCCGGCCACGCCCATTATGGCTGGGGTCTGCAGTTTCATTTGAATGACGCAGCAGAGACTCTGCTGCCTTCTCCAGAGGCGGCACTTGCGCGGTGAGAAATGAAGACGTTCTTTTTTGAAAAAAGAACAAAAAGACTTTTATTATCTTGGGGTACGCTGCCAGAGAGAACCGCGACAGTGCGATAAAAGTCTTTTGCTTCTTTTCTCCAGAAAAGAAGACCTTTCTTCAAACGCTTGTCCATGGCCTCAAGACTGCGCGGTAGCCAACTCAGGTAGTAGACGGTTGATGACGCTGTAATTGACAGCGGTCCACCATTCGGACCCTGCGCCGGCCAAGGCTTTCTCGGAATCCTCTATCGCAGCATGATCCTTGCTGACGAGGTAGTCCTCGACGTCATTGAGGCTTGCGAACGCCAGGATCGAGACAGCGTCGATCTTGCTGCCTTCCGGATCGTCCTGCGTCGCGCCGATATTGTGCAGTTGCACGTAGCGGCGGACAAACTCGTGCGTCGATGACTGTGCCAGTACAATGCGCGCATGTTCGCTCAGCAGGCGGTGCTGAAATTCTGCGCGGCTCAGCTCCGGCCGTCGCCTGTGGATTTTCAGGAGGCTGATCGCATCACGATGCCGGGCGCTTGGGATGAGGATGAACTCGCGCGTGATCTCGCGTGTCACCATGCGAAAAGCGACTCCCTCATCTTCGATAATACGTTTCGCGAATTTCTCCTGGCCGAGCGTCCGCTCGATGTCGGCTTCCTCGGCATAGGTGATGTAGGCGAGGCCATCCCAGCGCGGACGGCCGAACGCAGGCACGCGCCGCTCTGGATCGGACGGCAGCTTCCCGCTCTCATCGACCATCGCACGATAGGGCGGCGGAAAGAACGACGACGGGCCGGAGGCGATCCGGTGAAGCTGGTCGTAGCGCAGCACAAGCTCGGAGGAACTGCCTGGTTCGTCCCAGGCGAATTTCGGGCCGTGCACCTTGCGCCAGTACTCGTCCCAATGCTCGAAGGCCAGATCGGGGTCGGGCTCCAGCGCGAGCGCGTCCGGGCGCCGGTCGGGGTGGCGCACCTCACGGCCGTGCCTGTCCTTGGATGAGCCCTGGTCCTGCGGCCGTTCGCTGCGTGGTGTGTCGTCGACACGGCTGACGAAGGTGCCGGTGACGATCAGCGGCTTGGTGGTTGCGGTGAAGCTGCGGCGTTCCGGGGCGCGGTGCAGGTTATCGGCGCGGTCGAAATCGGTCGGCACTGGCGGCCTCCTCAAGGGATCAGGTGATCGGCGCGCAACTGCGCAAACAGGTTGAAGAACGCATCGTCGGTCGGCTGGTATTCGCGGAAGCCGAGCCGCCGGCTCTTGGACATGTCGGTCACCACTTCGATCGGCCGGCCAAGGTCGGCATCGGTGTGCCAGGGCGAGGCGAGACGGCTGAGATCGGGCTCGGCGAGCTGCTCGCGCTGGGCGATCTGGCGCCAAAGCGGGGCGTCTGCTGCCATCTGCTGCTCCAGCGGGCGGATAATGCCGTCGAACTGTGCCGCTTCGAGCCCAAACCACGCGGCAATGCGGCCCCACATCCACTGCCAACGAAAGATATCGCCATTGACGACGTTAAAAGCCTCGTTGGCCGCTGTAGGCGTCGCCGCGGCCCACAGCAGGTGCTGCGCCAGCAGCCGCGCATCGGTCATGTCGGTCAGGCCACTCCATTGCGCGGCCGAGCCAGGGAAGGTGAAGGGCCGCCCGGTCTCCCGGCATAGGGAGGCGTACACCGCCAGTGTGGTGCCCATGTTCATCGCGTTGCCGACCGCCCGGCCGATCACGGTGTGGGGGCGGTGGACGCTCCAGGTGAAGCTGTCGCGCTTTGCAGCGGCAAAAACCTCGTCCTCCTGCGCATAGTAAAAATTGTCGATTTCGAGCCGGCCCTGCTCCTCGCGGAACGGCGTTTGCGGCAGGCTGCCTTTGCCGTAGGCTTCAAACGGCCCGAGATAATGCTTGAGGCCGGTGACGAGGGCGACGTGCCGGGTGCTGCCACCAGGCCGCAAGCCGTCGAGGAGGTTGCGCACCATCGCCGCGTTGACGCGGATGTTCTCTGCCTCACTGTTCTGGCGCAGCCAGGTAGTGATGAACACCGCATCCGGCCTAATGCCGGCCAGAGACGAGGCGGTAGCGCCTGCGTCCTGCAGATCGGCGGCAACCGGCTCGATACCTGCTTGCGCGGTCGGCCGTCGTGCCAGCCCGTGCACCTTCCATCCTTGTTCATGCAAAAGCGCTGCCGTCGCGCTGCCGACGATGCCGCTGACGCCCACAACCAATGCCGTTCTAGCCATACTCAGCGCTCCATAAAGTCGAATGCTAACTGGGCAGCCTTACAGGCGTTCCCAGACGGCACCATTTAGTGCCGTAGGCACCACGAGGTAACCATGGATTCAGGAACAGCGGAGACGGAATGGCGCGAGGATTGCGCACCGCGGCGCGTGCTGGAGCTGTTCGCCACCAAATGGACGAGCATGATCCTGCACACGCTGAATACGCAGCATGCCGGAAACGCACGCGCCGGCGTGTTGCATCGCAGCCTTCCCGGCGTTTCCAAGAAGATGCTGGTCCAGACGCTGCGAGAGATGGAGACGAGCGGCCTTGTCAGCCGGCTTGTGCACAGCGCGGTGCCTCCGGCGGTGGAGTACAGCCTCACACCGTTGGGTTCTCGCTTCGTCGAGCCGGTCGAGCTGCTTTACGCCTGGGGACGCGAGAATGCAGATGCGCTCGACCAGATGGGCAGCAGGCCGAGGTCTCGGAGATGACCGTCGTGTCACGGGTTTCAACGAAGCAGGTCCATCACGAAGGGGCGGCAATGCGCATTGCCGCGAAATCGTTGCTGCTACTGCCCCTCATGGCCGGTTGTGCCGTGACCTCCGGCATCGTGCCGATTGGTCCGGATACCTATGCCGTGTCGGAAATGCGTTCTCCCGCGCGAGGCGGCGGCGAGGAAGCCAAGCGTGCTTTGCTGGCGGAAACGGATGCGTTCTGCCGGCGCCAGAACAAGGTATTTTTGGCAATCACCCTGCGGCCGGACGGCGATCCTTATACGCCCTATTATCCCACCGCGTTCGACGCGACATTCCGGTGCGATCCCGCCACGCGATGATGCGGTCGGCCCGCATGTGCTAGCAACGTCCATGGCCGACAGTCATTATTACGACCTTCGCGCATTGCGCTGCATTATCGATCAAGGCAGTTTCGTCGCCGCGGCCAGAGAGCTTCGGGTGTCGCGGTCAGCACTCAGTGAGACGATCCGCAGGCTTGAACATCATGTCGGCACCCAGCTCCTGAACCGGACGACGCGCAGCGTCAGCCCGACGCCCGCAGGCGAGCGCCTGGCCACGCGGTTCGGATCGGCGTTCGAGGAGATCGAGGCAGCGTTGAGCGAAGCCAGTGCGACGAGCGGCGAGGTCGCTGGTTTGGTGCGCGTTCATGCGCAACGCCTGGGTTACGAGCTGTTTCTGCGATCCGTGCTGCCCGGCTTTGTCCGTCGCTTTCCGCGTATCAGCGTGGAGGTTCAGATCGACGATGCCAATGTAGATATAGTGTCGGAACGTTTCGACCTTGGAATACGGCTTGGGGAGTTGCTGGATCAGGATGTCATCGCCTTTAGCCTTCAGCCATCGTTGCGCCAGATCGCCGTTGCGGCGCCGAGCTATCTCGATCGGCACGGCCTGCCAGAGCATCCGCGTGATCTGCGCGACCATCTTTGTATCGTGTTCCGCTGGCCAGGCCATGCCGCCCTGTACAACTGGGAGTTCTGCGAAAATGGTTTGTGGTTTTCGGTGCCTGTCTCAGGCCCCTTGACCTTCAATGACCAGCGAGCGGCGCTCGACGCCGCAATCGCCGGCGCGGGTATCGCGTTCTGGGTAGAGAGCGAAATGCAGCCCCACATTGAGGCGGGCCGTCTCTGCCCCGTTTTGACCGAATATTCTGCCACATTTCCTGGTTTTGCGCTGTATTATCCCCAGCATCGCCATCGTTCGGCAGCGGTGACGACATTGATCGACGCAATTCGTAAAGCCGAAAAGCGCTAGATTCCTGCCCGCGCTCACGCATTATACCCGTCATTCCGAACAACCCATGCGGAATGTTCGGCATTAAGTGGTTGTGATGCGGCCCTACATGGATGGAGCGAGATCATAGGAGCTTTACCATGGACATGCAGAGCAATACGGCCGGACTCTTTGCCGGCAAAGTCGCAATCGTAACCGGTGCTGCAAGCGGCATCGGCCGCGCAACCGTCGAACTGCTTCACGCGCGCGGCACATTGGTCGTCGCTGAGGATCGTAATCCCGACGTCAATGCGCTGGCCCGCTCCGGCATTTTTCCGCTCGTCGCCGATGTGACACAAGAGAGTGCCGCCAAAGAGGCCGTGGCGGCCGCCATCGAGCAGTTCGGCCAACTGGATATTCTCGTGAACAACGCCGGCATCATCATCAACAAGCTTGTTGTAGACATGACGACCGAAGATTGGGACCGCATATTTGCGGTCAATATCAGGGGCGTGTTCCTTCACTCGCGCGAAGCGATGCGGGCGATGATCCCGAAAGGCCGCGGCGCGATCGTCAATGTCGGTTCTTACGCGTGCTTCCAGACATTTCCCACGATCGCCGCCTATGCCGCATCGAAGGGTGCGCTGGCACAGTTCACACGGACGCTTGCGGTCGAAGCGATCAGCCATGGCATCCGCGTGAATGCGGTCGGTTCTGGGGATACCGTCACGAACATCCTGGATCATATCCATGCAGACGGCGCCTCGGCCCTTGCAGATTACGGCAAGCATTCGCCGATCGGGCGGGCGGCTCAGCCGGAGGAGATCGCCAAGGTGATCGCGTTCCTCGCCTCCGATGAGGCCAGCTTCATGGTCGGCGCGATCGCGATGGCCGATGGCGGCAAGAGCGTCGTTTTACCGTCCTGAACAGATCTTCGTCCACTTCCTTGCGCAAGACACTACAAGCTCGCGGATTGCGGCGATGGCGCAGTGCGGGTGCCGAGAAAGACCAGCGGTATAGCAATGGCGTTTACGATAATGACCCAAAGCCAAATCGCTCCGGGCCATTGCCGCTGTACGGCAAAGTAGACTGCCGAGAATGCCAGTGGGGCAATGATGGAGGCCAGGCTGACGGCCGATGCCAACACACCCTGAAGCTGGCCTTGGCGGTCCGGATCGACCTGCCTTGTGGCCAGGGCCTGGAACGCCGGCGTGCCGATGCCACCCAAAGCGAAGATCGGCATGATGGCGAACACGATCCAGCCTTGATTGGCGAAGGCGATGCCGGCGAGAGCCATGCATGTGCAGGCAATTCCGGCCACGACTGCCCATCGTTCTCCAAGAAGTTTAGCCGCCGGGCCGGGCAGGCAGGTCTGCACCAGCGTCTGGCAGACACCGAAAGTGCCGAGTGAAAGACCAATCCAGAGACCGTTCCACCGGAACGTGTCGGAGCCCCACAGCGCCCAGCAGGTGCCGTAGGCCTGTCCGGCGGCGCTCAGGAGAAAATAGACGACGACGATGGGCAGCAATCCTTTCATTGTAAACAACCAGCGAAAAGGCCGAAGCGGGTTCAGCGCGGCCAGATCAATTTTTTGGTGTGCCGGTGTGTGAGACTCCGGCAGGTTGAAAAAAGCCAGGAGGAGGTTGCAACCATTCAGCACGGCGGCGGCGATGAAAGGAAGCCTCAGCCAGGTATCGCCAAGCAAGCCGCCGAGCACCGGCCCGATGATGAAGCCGATGCCGAACATGGCGTTGAACAGGCCAAATCGGCGGGCGCGCATTTCTTCAGGCGAGATGTCGGTGATGTAGGCCGATGCGACGGCGACATTGGCGCTGCTCAGGCCGGCAATGGCGCGGCCGAGCAGCAGCATCCAGAGTTGAGGTGCTACCGCCATGACGACGTAATCGATCGCGGCACCGGCAAGCGAAATGAGGAGCACGGGACGCCTGCCGATGTTGTCGCTCAGTGCGCCGAGCACCGGCGCGAAGATGAACTGCATGGCCGCATAGAGGGCGGTCATGATCCCGATATAGGCCGCGATGTTCCTGCTATGCGTCACTTCCTCAAGAAGCCGCGGCAGAATAGGAAAGATAAGGCCGAGACCGACGGCATCCAGTGCAATGGCCGCATAGATGACGACGAGAGATTTATTCATTAACTGGACTCGAGTGGGACCGCCGGCCACGTCTGTGTGCGCGGAGCAATGGACTTGCAAGTCCTTAAATCGTTCTTCTTGCCACACGCCGTTGAATGTAGACGATATCGCGCACCGGAGATAACGAGCTCACCGGTGACGCTCTCTGCAGACAACTTGCCGGGGGTGACGCGCGGCATCAGCAATGTGGAGGTTATTATGCAGCAGGTCGAGAACGCACGATTTGGTAGATGCCATTGCGGCACGGTGCAGTTCGAAGCCGCGCTCAGCGATGGCTTCAACACCGTTCGCCGCTGCACCTGTTCGTATTGCCGTATGCGAGGGGCAGTCGTGGTCTCGGCGGCAATGGGCGGCATCAAAATCATCGCAGGCGAAGATGCCCTGACAAGCTACCGCTTCAACACCGGGACCGCGCAACATTTCTTCTGCTCGCGATGTGGCATATATACGCATCATCAACGCCGATCTGATCAAACCCTTTATGGCGTAAATGTAGCGTGCCTTGAAGGTGTAAGTCCTTTCGACTTCCTTGAAGTAGTCGTTGTGGATGGTGTGCAGCATCCAAACGACACAGGCGGTCCTGTAAGGCAAGCGGGCACACTTCGATTCGAGCCAGCTGAGTAGGGGCTCGCCATTTACACCATGCTACTCGAGGTGTTGCGCCAGGAATTTGTTCATTTCGAACATCGTGGCTTTCTTCTTGCCGAAGATCTTTTCCAGCTTTTCGTCGGCAAGGATTTCGCGACCATCATCCGGGTTCTGCAGCTTGTTGGCCTTGATATACTCCCACACTTTGCTGACAACTTCGCCACGCGCCATCATGCCCTTGCCGATGATGGCCGCGAGCGCCTCGGATGGCTTGAGGGGCTGCTGCAGCGCATTGGGCTTATGACCTGCCTTCGGCTTATCGATCTTGGCTCCCTTCGGAGCAGATTTCGGCGTCTCGGACTGGGTCTTGGGAGCTTTGGTCATTTTGTTTCCAAAGGAAAAAGGGGGTTGTCAGCGACGTGAACGCAGATGTCGCCCGAAAGATTGCTGCCTTTGTCTTGGCTTTCATCCTGCTGCGTTGCCGCAAAAAACATCAACCGCAACGTGTTGATCTTGCGACCAGAGCGGCGATCCAACGCGATTGCCACCTGTGGGCGCCGGCACCAAGTAGGTTCGACGATTTCGATGGCGCCGAGGATTGAGCATGTTCCGTCTTGCACCTGTTGCCGTTGCTACCTTTATCACGCTGGCGTTACCCGCTGCCGGACCGCTGCCGGTGGTCAATACCCCGGGACAATCGCAACCCGAGGGCCCACAGCAACAGCTCGTACGGCTCGTAGCACCAGTGGCGCTGTATCCCGACCCGGTCCTGACCGACATCCTGGCTGCCGCGACCTATCCCGCGCAGGTGGTCGAGGCGCAGCGCTTCCTCGCAGACCCGGCCAATGCGGGCTTGCAAGGCGACGCCCTGACCGCGGCCGCCAATGGACATGACTGGGACCAGAGCGTCATTGCGTTGCTCGCCTTCCCGGGAATAGTGGAGATGATGGATTCGCGGCTGGAATGGACCGAGCAACTCGGCCATGCCTTCGTCGCCCGGCAGGCCGACATTATGGGGGCCATACAAACCTTGCGCCGCGAGGCGCAGGAAGCGGGCACGCTGAGCAACGGCCCGCAGGACACGGTGGTGAACGACGGTAGCGACATTGCCATCGGGCCGCCGTCGCAGCAGGTGGTCTATCTTCCGGCCTATGATCCCGATTGCGTCTACGGTCCTTCGCCCGATTGCACCTCCGGCCAGGATTATGTCGGCTGGGACGATGCCGTGTCCCTGCCCTATGGCTACGCTCAATGGGGCTCGCTGGATTGGGCGGATCGCGAGATCCACCTCGGCCATACCGGATCAGCCGGGTTTGGCACGCAGGAGTCTGAAGCATTTCGCGGCGTTTGGCGGCACCCGTCGCCCAATCTGGTCGCTGGTTACCGGCAAGCGGCGTTTGGCGCCCACTATAACACTGACCCGGCTGCAGATCGGCCGCAGGCGTTCACAGGTGCGCATGGTCGCACGATGCCACAGGTTCATGCACCCATTCTCCGCATGACGCGGCCGCCAGCAATGATGCACGGCGGCCGTGTCGGGCGGCGGTAGCATATTTTAAGCTCACTCAAGGATGGTCACGTGAGGGTGCTGATATATACGCCAGGCACTTCGCCCAGCTTTTTTGGCGCTGTATAATGCCGTATCAGCCGCCTTGTAGAGCGTGGTCAGATCAACACCGTCCTGCGGGTGGCCCGCCGCTCCGATGCTCGCCGTCACGTCGGTGATGGCATCGCCAAACATCATCGTGAACGACAAGGCCGCAAGGAGCCTTTCACAGGAATTTTGCAGACGAGCCGGCCCGTCTATGCCAGGCAGCAATATCGCGAATTCGTCGCCTCCCAGTCTTGTCACCAGATCGCCGTCGCGCACGGCCAGTCGCAGCCGCTGCGCGGTTTCCAGCAGCAGCGCGTCGCCGGCATCGTGTCCGTAGGAATCATTTATCTGCTTGAAATGATCCAGATCCACCAGGACAAGCGCGAAGGCATGATGTGCATTCCGCCCACCTGCGACGAGCTGCTTGCACTGCTCTTCAAACACGCGCCTGTTCGGCAAACCGGTAAGCCCGTCTGAATAGGCAAGCAGATGCAGCTGCGTTTGCGCCTGTTCAAGCTCCGCAAGCGTGTCGGTATTTGCGAGTGCAATTGCGGCATATGCCGCAAGCGTTCGGATGATCTGGCGTTCCCGATCGCCATAGGCATCGTCCCTGTGGGAACCGATGGTCATTGTGCCGGTAATCTGCCCCTTCACAATCAGCGGGGCTGTCAGGATGGTGGCGAACTCGTGGCCCTGTTTCGATGCGAGGCTGACATCATCGGGAACATTGTCCAGCCGCTCTTTTGCCGCCCGAACGATCAGGGCTGTCAGCTCGGCGCTCAGATCCGTCTGCGGTGAGAGTGTCTGACCGTCCCGCATGCCAAATCGTAGCGACAAGACGGTATCTTGTCCGTCGATGCTGTGCACAGCCATCAGCGGCGCATCGCACAAGTCAATGACGTGCCGGTGCAGCACCGCGAACAGCGTTTGGCTGTTGAGACTTGCAGTGATCTCCTGACCGATCGTGCTCAGGTCGCGCAGCGTGTCTGCCGCGACGGCAAGCTCGGACGTTCGCTGGACGATCAGGCGCTCAAGTTCCGATTGCCGGCGCCGTGCCAGCACGGCCTGAATGCGCAAAACCGCGGCCAAGAGCGTGGCGACCAGGATTACCGTGACGGCTTCGAAGATCCGGGTCTCGTACCAAGCTCTTTCGACTATGACAGGCAGGTCGAGAACCGCTTCGACCGAATGCGCGGAACCACGGCCATCCACCTGCCGCACGGCGCGCAGCTTGAGGGTGAACGTGCCCGGCGGTATGTTGGTGTAGGCGGCCAGGCGCCCGTCAGCCCCTGTCGCTACCCAGTTGTGATCGACGCCTTGCAGGAAATGCGCGTAGGTGTAGCGACGGGGATCCGCATAATCCAGCGCCGTAAAGCCAACTTCCAGATCGTTTTGATCAGGCCCGATCACGATCGGCGCCCTGGCGCCGGGCTGGTGCGCCGAAAATCCAGGTTCGGACACGCCGCCGGCAATGATGCCGGTCACCACCAAAGGCGGTTCAATCGGCGGCTGCGACGTATAATCAGGCCGAATGACGGTCAAGCCGTCGCTGCCGCCGAAGATAAGGTCTCCTTGGCCGGTCACGGCACCCGCGTTGGCCCAGTAGACCTGTATGGCGACGCCGTCCGCCTGGCCAAAAGGGCGCACATCGAACGTTGCGGGATCTATGCGCGCGATGCCGCCGTCAGTGCTGACCCAGATCGCGCCGGTCTTGTCTTGCAACAGATCGTCGATGACCTGGTTCGGCAAACCGTCTTTGCGGCCCAGCCGATGAAAGCGCATTCGCCCGCTTTCCAAGCCGGTCATCACGGCAATGCCGCCGCCTTCCGTGCCAACCCACAGACGACCCTGCCGGTCCGTCAGCAGGCTGGAGATCATGCCCTCGGGCAAGCCGGTCGGATCAGAAGGGTCTTCCTGCATGGTTTGCACCGAATGGGTCACCGGATCGACCAGGTTCAGGCCTGTATAGGTTCCGACCCAAATTCGGCCGTTTGGCGCCGGCGCTACGACGCGCCCGCGCATATCCTGTAGTTTCAAACTGGAAGGATCCCGCTGGATCGCTGCCGCAAGCGCGGGCGGCGGCAGGTCGGCCGATGCCGCATCCAGCCGCCAAAGCCCATCGATGCAGGCAAGCCAATAGACATCACCGATCCGCGTCACCGACAAGAGCGACCAGGCTTTGCCTCCGGCGCCCCGAGGAATCTCGATCACGTCTCGGCCTTCCCGATCAGCCCTGAAAAGCCCATCAGGTGAGGCGATGAGTATCTGGCCGTCGGGGGTCGGAGAAACGCTGCGTACAATCCGCGGGGGCACACGGTTCTCGGGTGGCTTCACCGGCGATGACACAGCCTGCGGATCGACCACGGCCAGCCAATTTTGCCGCGTGCCCAACAGGATACGGTCATCCGGCATCGGCAGAACGGTTGTGACATCCGGCGCGGAATCAGCTTCGCGGCGCCACAATGCGTCGCTGAAGACAGTCAATATGCTGTCCTCCTGGCCGTATGTGTGGCTGAGGCCGTTATCCGTGGCGGCCCACATCAGCCCGGATCGACCGCGAAAAACCTGTTGCACCGTGTCGTCGGCAAGGCTCTCCTGATGGCTCGATCGATGCCGGATCGCTGTGATCTGCAACGTATTCGCGTCCACGGAGAAAATGCCGAGGCCATTTGTGCCGAGCCAGATATGGCCATCCGGCGCTTCGGCGAGGCTTTCGACATCGGCTGTCTGGAAGGGCATGGTGCCCTTGATTATGCGCGCTGCGCTGCCGTCAGCCGACACCGTGTAAGTGCCGCTGCCCTGCGTGCCCACCCACACGCGACCCGTCCTATCTTCCAGCAGCGCCCTTATTGCTGCCGCACCGCCGCCCGGCAGCGTCACTGCAACGAATGCGTGGTCGCCTTTGGCTTCGCGGAACAATCCGGATGAGGTGGCCGCCCAAAGCGCGCCATCCCGATGCAGCAGAAGGGCCTGCACGGCACCGGATGTCAGCGCGAGCGGGTCGTGACCACCGGCCGGCAACTGTTCGGTATGCGAAATGCCTTTCGACAGATGGTAGAGACCTCGATCCCGTCCGACCCATAATCCGCCAACGCCATCATCGACAATTGCGCGAACATCATCGTTGGTCGCAGACTTGCCGTCGGAAACCACCACAAAGCGGTTTTCTGCGCGATCGAAATGCGCCAGTTCACCCGCGGAGCTACCCGCCCAGATCTGGCCCTCCTGGTCGGTATGCAGCACCAAAACCTGTGTGCCGATCATGCTGCCAGGCATTTCCGGGTCTGGACGATAGGTGCGGAAATGTTGCCCGTCCCACCTTCCGACGCCGTCCGAGGTGCCTGCCCAGATGAAACCCTCTCTATCCTGGGTCACCGCGTTTGTTGTCAGATTTGGCAGCCCGTCTGCGGCATCGAGTGAGCCGAACAGCGTGTCCGTATAGGTTGACCAACGCTGGGTGTCGTTCGCTTGTGCGTGCACACTGAAGGCGGAGATGGTCAGGATTTCAAAAACGATTGCCGCAATCCGGCCGGCTCGCGCACCCGTGGTCGCTTTCGGCAGCCGGCTTTTCGGGTGAAGCCTCATCATTGCACTGGGACACCGAGCATGCTGACAGGGTAAAAACCGAATCGCGGCGATAGGTGAGCAAGGACAAGACGAGGTCTAAAAAGCATCACGGAGTTTCTAGGCTTCAGACGAGCGTTTGCTTCTTGATCAGTATGCAGGTCAGCTATTCTACCGCTGCAGAAATATGTTCGGCGAGCGCTTGCAGAAGCGTTTGTGCGGTGAACGTCAACGTCCGGTTGGGTGACTTGCAAAGATCGAGCGAGGTTTCGACGGCGCTGCCATCGGCCAAGTCAACCGCCACCAATAACCCCGAGTCGATTTCTCGCTGGCAGGCGAGGGGCGGCAGAACCAGCACGGCTGCGCCCCTGATGGCGAGCTCGATCTGCAGCGCCAATGAGCCGGTGACGAATACCGGGTCCAAACGCGCGCCGGCATTCCGCGCGACCTGATCGAGCCGTGTGCGGACGCCGAAGGAGAAGTCGGGTATCGCCAGCTTTTCACGTGCTAATTGTTGCATCGACAGGTTTGGCAGGTGCGCCAAGCGATGGCGCGGGCTCATGATCGCTGCATGGCTTATCCGAAAGCTTTGGCAAATGACCGCCTTGGTATTTTCCGGCGCGAACATGGTCAGGCCGAGATCTGCCGTGCCGTCCGCCACGGCTGAGACCACATCGCCTGCGCTGGCGACGTCCACGTGAAACCGTAGACCAGGATAGCGTGCGTGAAGATCGCATAATACCGGAGACAGCAGGCTTGCCACCACCGCGCCGCTCGCCCGGATCGTGGCAGTGCCGCGCTGAAGCCCGCGCAAATCGTCGATCAGCGCGCGTGTCGTCTCCGCATCCACGACGATCGAGCGCGCCCGCTCGCCCAGGAGTTGCCCGGCCTCGGTCAGGCCCACGCCGTTCGAGGAACGATCGATGAGCTTGGTGCGAAAATAATATTCGAGGTGGTCGATATGCCGGGTGATGCTCGTCGGTGTGACACCTAGCCTGTTGGCTGCCTGACGAATGGAATTCGAACGCGCAACCTCCACAAAAACTTCCAAGGCCCGCATCTGCATGGCCTGCCTTCACCTCCAAGCACGACTGAATGAACGCTACCGGGTGCAGGCATACAAATCCAGGTTTAAAGCGCTTGAAGCAACTTGGCTTGCTTGAAGCACGGCGGCGCATCTATCGTCTGCCTAAATTTTGGCGTGATGCAGGTTCATTATGATGCAGTTGCTGATTTACGATGCAGTGTCTCGAAAGCTGCGGCACTTTGCACACAAATTTATCCTCACATTTGTGTTGAATCCTTCGCTAGCGTTACGTGACACGACGATGACGAAGGGGCCTGCGATGATGACCGCGTCTGCCAGCCCAAACAGCCCGCGCGCAAAATGGCTCGGTACCGCGAGCCTCGCTGCCATGCTCTTGGGCGGCGCTGCACAGGCGCAGAGCGCGCCTGGTGCCACGCCGCCTCAGGCAGACGCGGCGGCCACGACAAAACAGCAGGCGCTGGAGGAGATCACGGTCACCGCCGAACGCCGCACGCAGAGCGTGCAGAGCCTCGGCAGTTCGGTCAGCGTGCTCTCTGGTACCGAGCTCAAGGCACGTAACACCAATGATGTTTTCGATCTGCAATACCAGACTCCATCACTTCAGGTGACACCGCAATTCGGCAGCAGCCAGCTGGAGTTTTCCATACGCGGCGTCGGGTTCGAGGATTACGCCAGCAACAACGCCCCTACCGTCGGCGTCTATGTCGACGAGGTGGCCTTCCCGGTGCCGTTCGCGACCAATGGCGCGATCTACGATGTACAGCGTGTCGAAGTGCTGCGCGGTCCACAAGGCACGCTGTATGGCCGCAACACGACCGGTGGCGCGGTCAATTTCGTGCTCAACAAGCCGACCAAAGATTTCCACGGCGGCCTCGATGTGCAGACCGGCCGTTTCGGTGCCACCAAGGTGGATGGCTACCTCTCGGGCTCGATCACCGACAATGTGCAGGTGCGGGTCGCCGGCGAAACCCAGCAGGGCGGCGCCTGGCAGCACGGCCCGGAGGACCAGTTGCTCGGCGACACCGATCGCACCAGCCTACGCGCCCTGATCGACTACGAAGCCAACGATACGCTGAAATTCGAGTTGAACCTGCATGGCGGCATCGACCGCTCGGACGGGCTCGGCACCCATCTGTATGCGCCCAACACTGCGCTGTCGCTGCTCGGCGAGGGCCCGGTTACGCCGATTGATACCAACCGCGACGACACCGTATGGGGAACGTCGCCGGTATTCGCCAAGGAAATCGGCCTCACCCCGAACACCAAGCCGTTCAACCATGTCAACACCGACGGCATCAGCCTGCGTGCCGACCAGGATCTCGGTTTCGCCACACTGACCGACCTGGTCAGCTACGATTACGCCGCGCGCAAGGAGCTCGGCGATTTCGATGCCTCGCAGCAGGCCCTCGCCGACGTGTATTTCAACACACGGTCGGACGTGTTTGCCAACGAACTCCGCCTCACCTCTAACAGCGGCGATCGTCTCACCTATGTGTTCGGCATCTACTACGCGAATCAATTCCTGGCCGATAATTACGATGGCGGTTTCGATCAGATCTACGGTATCGACACGTCTGTCCGCTATTCGCAGAAGGTGAACACGATCAGCGGTTTCGGCCAGGCCAGCTACAAGATCACCGACAAACTCACCGCCACGGGCGGCCTGCGCCTCGAGCATGAGAACCGCAAGCTGGAGAATTTCGCGTCGTATGTCCTTGCCAACGGCGTCGTTACCAACCCGAACAACACCGCCGGCCAGAGCACCAGCTACACCAAGCCATCCGGCAAGGTGGAGCTGCAATACGTGCCGTTCACCAACGACATGGTCTATGCGGAGGTCAGCCGCGGTGTGAAGTCCGGCGGTTTCACCACCTATAATTCCGGCACGCCATCCGTCGGCACCGCACCCTTCAAGCCCGAGACCATCTGGGCCTACGAGATCGGCAACAAATTCGAGCTGCCGGCAGCCCATCTGCGTTTCAACCTTGCCGCTTTCTACTATCAATATCAGAACGAACAGATCCAGGGCGCCGTGCTCAACCCGACCACCGGTCTCGTCGGATCCATCCTCAATGCCCCGCGCTCGCATCTCTACGGTGGCGAAATCGAGACGTTCTGGACGCCGATCCCGCATCTGACCCTCACCCAATCCTTTGGCGAAGCGGCAGGGCAGTTCGACCGGTTCTCCTCGCTGGTCTCGGCAGTGCCCCATAACGGCGTGTTCTCGGGCATCTACGAGAACCGTGCCGGCGAGGCGCTGCCGTCGCCGAAATTCACCGCCAACGGCTCGATCGCCTACGCGCTCGATGTCGGCCAGTATGTCGTCACCGAGGAAAGCGATTACAGCCTGCGCACCACCTACAACTCGCTGTTCGGCACGCTTTACAACGTCGCAGGCTACACCTTGGTCAATGCGAGCCTCACGCTCACCCCCGTTAACGGCCGCTGGACCTTGTCCGCATTCGGCCAGAACATCCTCAACAAGCAATACGATGTCGACCGCAACTTTTTCGACGCCGGGGATGACATCGCCACTGCAGGCCTGCCGGCGACCTGGGGCGTTCGGGCAAGCGTGAAGTTTTGACCATGCCGCTTTGCGATCTCGGCGCTACGGCACTCCTTGCGGGCTTTGCCGCGGGCCGTTTCACTCCCACCGACCTGATGGACTCCGTCATCGACCGGGTCGCCGCCTGGGAGCCCAGCGTGCATGCGCTCTATGCCTACGATCCGGAGGGTGCGCGGCAGGAGGCTGCCGCTTCAACCCTGCGCTGGGCGAGGCAGGCCACGATCGGCAAACTCGACGGACTTCCCGTCACCCTCAAGGAACTCATCGCCACGCGCGGGACGCCCACACCGGTGGGCACCGCCGCCACCGAACTCATTCCCGCCGAAGAGGATGCGCCACCGGCAGCCCGACTGCGCGAGGCCGGCGCCATCATCTTCGCCAAAACGACGGCGCCGGATTACGGCATGCTGTCCTCCGGACTGTCCAGTTTCCACGCGCTCGCACGCAATCCGTGGGACACCCACCTCAATCCTGGTGGCTCGAGCGCCGGGGCGGCCGCGGCTGCGGCCGCGGGCTACGGTCCCCTGCATGTCGGCACCGATATCGGCGGCTCCGTCCGCCTGCCGGCCGCCTGGTGCGGCCTGGTCGGGTTCAAGCCCAGTCTGGGCCGTATCCCCATCGATCCGTATTATGTCGGCAGATGCGCAGGCCCGATGACACGCACGGTCGAGGATGCGGCCTGGCTGATGGAGGTGCTGGCATCGCCCGATAGCCGCGACGCCACCAGCCTGCCGCCTGCGGCCATCGATTGGCGCGCGTCACTTTCCTCGCTGGAAGGCCTGCGCATCGGCATCATGCGCGATGGCGGCTGCGGCATGCCGGCAGATGCGCAGATCATCGCCGCGATAGAGGCAGCGGCCGCAATCTTCGAGCAGGCGGGCGCCCGCTTATACGACGTGCCCGGCATCCTCACGCGCGGCCTCCTCGACGGCCTGGATGATTTCTGGCGCGCCAGAAGCTGGGACGAGATCTCCCGCCTGCCGGAAGACCGCCGCGCCAAGATCCTGCCCTACATCCTGGACTGGTCACGTAGTGGCGCCAACATCACCGGCACCGCCGCGATTGCCGGTTTCAACGCCACCTTCGAGATGCGCCGTCGCTGTGCCGCGTTGTTCGCCGATGTCGACGTGGTGCTCTCGCCCACCACGCCGAACATATCCTTCCCGGCCGAATGGGCGTCGCCGCTAAACGACCCTGCGCGCCCCTTCGAACACATCGCGTTCACGCTGCCCTGGAACATGTCCGAACAACCGGCAATTTCGCTCAATTGTGGTTTTTCGAGTGACGGACTTCCCCTCGGGCTGCAGATCGTCACGCCGCGTTTCGCCGATGGACAGGCGCTGGCCCTGGCCCGCTGGTACGAAACCCGCAGGGGACCGATCACCACCTGGCCGCTGCCGCAGGGATCCACGCAATGAGGCAAACCATGAACCTGCCGTTTCGCCGCGCTTTCGCCGGTGCTGCCCTGCTCGGCCTGGCTGCCGCAGCTCCGCCAGCGCCGCAGCCGGCCGCGGAAGTCAGTGATGTCGCCAAGCTCACCCACATGCCGGCGCATTGGCTGATGGTGCAGACCCTGCCATCCGGCATGACGATCTACGATGCCGATAACGGCAAGATCCTTGCAGGGCTGCCGACGGATTTCGCCGACAACACCGCCATCGCACCCGACCTGAAACATTTCTACGTCGCCGAGACGATGTGGACCCGCGGCACACGCGGCGACCGGCAGGACATGCTGACCACCTACGATGCCGAAACGCTCGACGTGCTGCACGAGGCCCCGCTGCCACCACGCGCGCTGACGGTATTCAAGGCGCAGGACCTCGCGCTGAGCGCCAGCGGCAAACGCGCCTATGTCTTCAACCTGTCGCCCGCCACTTCGGTAACCGTGGTGGATATCGCTGGCACTGCGTCGCCGAAGAAGATCGATACGCCCGGCTGCGGACTCATCTTCCCATTCCAGGACGCCGGTTTCGCCTCGCTCTGCGGCGACGGCTCACTGCTTACCGTAGCGTTGAACGATTCAGGTGCGCCTACGCTCACGCACAAGAAATTCTTCGATGCGGCGAACGACCCTGTGTTCGAATCGAGCCTTGTCGATGCGGGCACCGGGCACGCCGCCTTCATCACCTTCACTGGAAAAGTGTTCCCGGTGACACTCGGGCCAACCCCCGATATCGCGGCACCCTGGTCGCTGCAGGAGGCCGCCGGCCAGCCTGCGGCAGGCACCGGCAATCAGGAACTCGCCTGGCGCCCGGGCGGCTACCAGGTGTTCGCCTGGCACAAGGCGAGCGGCCGGCTTTTCGCACTGATGCATCCCGGCACGTATTGGACGCAGAAACAGCCCGGCACCGAAGTGTGGGTGTTCGATATGGCCGCGAAGAGATTGCTTCGTCGTATTCCGTTGAAGATTCCCGCAAAGGGCGTGGCCGTCAGCCAGGATGCATCGCCTTTTCTCTATACGACCAATGGAGAAGGCGAGATCGCGGTGATCAATCCGGATACCGGCGAGGAAAAGAAGACTGCGAAATTCGATGGCGGCGGGCCGCTTCTCATCGTGGCAGGTCAATGATGTTGTTTGACGATCAAGAAAGCAGTCCTTTTTTGAAAAAAAGGACCAAAAAACTTTTGTTCCTGGGCTGTTCGGCCATCCGGGTTTTGTTTGAAGCAGACGCTTCGTTGCATCAGCTTGGAGAACAAAAGTTTTTTGGTTCTTTTTTTCAAAAAAGAACTGCTTCCTCGCTTACTCACGAGCCTCGAGGCAGCTCGATATGATAGTTTCGGTTCTCGACCCGGTCTCAGGCGAGGCGCTGCGCTTGGCTGCCTCGCTGGTGTTCGCCACCGCTGCCATTGGCAAGTTCCGCAACCCTTCTGCCTTCCGGCAGATACTGGATGGCTACCGCCTTCTCCCGGAACGGACGATTCGCTCGGCGGCGCGCGCGCTGCCGGTGGTCGAGCTTGCAGTCGCCGTGTCTCTGCCTTTCGGCATGTTTATGCCCATTCTCGCAGCCGTCGCGCTGCTGTTGCTGTTCGCCGCCGCTATGGCCGTCAATCTTCTACGCGGCCGAAAAGACATTGATTGCGGCTGTAACTTCGCGGCCCGGAAATCCGGGCTACGCTGGCCGGCGATCGGCGTCAATATCGCGCTCGCTTGTGCATTGTTGTGCGCGCCGGCTGATACGACTTTGACGCTGCCGCAGGCGGTCACCGCCGTGCTGGCGGGCGTGGCTGTCTTTCTGCTGATCCAGGCCGGCAACGCTCTGATCGCATTGGGGCCGGTCGCCCCGCCATTTGCAGGAACGAGGCTTTGATGACTCCCATGTTTTTTTCTCAGGCTTTCCTGTGGCTCGTTGTCGCGTTCCTTTCGCTGATGGTGCTGGCACTTGCCCGCCAGGTGGGCGTTCTGCATGAACGGCTCACCCCGGTTGGCGCGCTCACCAATGCGGCCGGCCCGGCGGTCGGCGAGCCGTCGCCGCTGCTGCGCGCCGTAGCCCTCGATGGCACAAGGTTGGAACTCGGCACGAAACGCGCCAATGGCCGCGCGATGCTGCTTCTGTTCGTCTCCCGCACCTGCCCGATTTGCAAAGTATTGATCCCGGTCGCCCTCGATGTCGGACGCGCCGAGGCGCTCGACGTGCTGTTCGTGGGCGACGGCGAACTCGACGAACAGCGTCAACTGATCACCCATTTCGCGATTCCGCCGGAACACTTCATCAACGGCCCAGAGATCGGCATGGCCTACCAGGTCGACAAATTGCCCCACGCTGTTCTGCTTGATGCATCGGGCACGCTGATCGCCAAAGGCCTTGTCAATAGCAGAGAGCACCTGGAAAGCTTGGTGGTCGCGCGCGAAACTGGCTTCGGCTCCGTCCAGGCTTTTCTCCGCGCGCAGGCCGCCGCGTGATGCCTTTTCTGCACCCATTCCTGTAAAGAGAACGCCATGCCCGTTTTCGACAAGACCGGCGAGCGGCTTTTCCGCCATCTCGCACGCGCTTCCTCCCGTCGCAGCCTGCTCGCCCGCCTCGGCGCCGCCATTGTGGCCGCACCCGCTTTCCCCATGCTGCCGGTCGCACGCGCCAGCGCCGCCGAGCCCGGCGTGAACGGCCTGACCGATTTCGAGCGCAACGCACAGACCAAAGACCCAGCCAAATGCACATATTGGCGCCATTGCGCGATCGACGGCATTCTCTGCGGCTGCTGCGGCGGCGGCGTGCACACCTGTCCGCCAGGGGCCGAACCTTCGCCCATCTGCTGGATCGGCACCTGCCGCAACCCCGATGACGGCCGCTCCTACATCATCGCCTATCGCGATTGCTGCGGGCGCAAGCCGTGCACGACGAAAGATCCCGAGTGCGACTGCAACACCAATGATCGAGACCTGCCGATCTACAGTCCGTTCAACAGCAACGACATCCTCTGGTGCTTCGGCAAGGCATCGGCCTCGTATCATTGCTCGACAGCGGTGCTGATGGGCCTTGCGTGAAACGCGCCTGGCGCTGGCCTTGCTACTCTGCGCCGCTGCTAGCGGGCCGGCACACGCCGACCCGGCGCCGCAGCCTGCCCCGGACGCGGTGCGCAGTGCCTACCTGCTGGGATGCGGCGGCTGCCACGGCATCGATGGCCGCTCCTATGCGCCGAAGGTCCCCGATCTTGCAGGCCAGGCCGGGTATTTCCTCTGTACGCAGGACGGCCGTTCTTACATCTCTCGCTTGCCGAATGTGGACTACGCCCATCTCAGCAACGCACTGCTTGCCGAGGTGATGAACTACGTCACCTTCACGCTGGGCGCCGGCACTGCGCCTGCCTCGGCCATCCCTTTCACCGCCGCGGAAATGGCCGCCGCGCGCGCGCATACGTTGACGATCCCTGCCATGGCCGAATTGCGCGCGAACATCGTGGGTTCGGTCCTGCGGGTCTGCCCGAATGCTTCTGGTTTGCGTGGCTACGATGGGTAAGTCAGCAGGAATACTCTTCAGGAAAACAGAAGCTGATGGATCGTAGAGCTTTGATGACCGGTTTCGCCGGCGGTCTTGCGCTGTTGACGCTGCCACGCGGCGCGCAAGCAGCAGCGGGGCCGGGCGCACCGGGACCACGCAATCTCATCACCGATGTCGCCGGCTTGCGCGTCGGCCAGGCGGAAGATGCGAAGGCGCGCACCGGCGTCACCGTCATCCTGCCCGATGAACGCGCCATCTGCGCGGTGGACGTGCGCGGCGGCGGCCCCGGCACGCGCGAGACGGATGCGCTGAACGCTTGGAACCTGGTGCATTCAGTCGATGCCGTGGTGCTCTCCGGCGGATCGGTCTATGGCCTCGCGGCGGCCGACGGCGTCGCCACGTGGCTGGGGGCACATGGTCGCGGCTACGCGGCCTCGCCGAACCCAGCCGTGCCGCGATCGCCCATCGTGCCGGCCGCCATCCTGTTCGATCTTGCAAATGGCGGCGATAAGAACTGGGGCATGCAGCCGCCCTACCGGCAACTCGGCATCGACGCCATCGGCAACGCCGCGCAGCAGATGACACTCGGCACCGCCGGCGCCGGCTACGGCGCAGGCGCCGGCGCGCTGAAGGGCGGCGTCGGTTCCGCCTCCCTTGTTACTGCGGACGGCATGACCATCGGCGCACTGGTCGCCGTCAACAGCCTCGGTTCGCCTGTGGTGCCCGGGGGCAAGCATTTCTGGGCCGCGCCGTTCGAGTTCGGCCGCGAGTTCGGCGGAATGGGCCCGGCCACCAACGTGGTGCCCGGCGAGGATTGGGGCATGGCGAAGGTCAATCCCGCCGCGCGCGCCAACACCACCATCGCCTGCATCGCCACCGATGTCGCGCTCGACCCCGACGAGATGAAACGCGTGGTGATGATGGCGCAAGACGGTCTTGCGCGCGCGATCAGGCCGATCCACAGCCCCTTTGACGGCGATGTGGTGTTCGGCCTCTCCACCGGGCGGATCAAAATACCCGACGGCCCGGCACGCAACTTCACCGTTGCACGCATTGGTGCCGCGGCGGCGGATGTGCTGGCACGCGCGGTGGCGCGCGGTGTTTATGAGGCGGTGCTGCCGCCGGGCATGAGCGGAAAGACTTGGAAATCGCTTTGATCCACAAGAAAGCAGTTCTTTTTTGAAAAAAAGAACCAAAAAACTTTTATGGCTTTGCTGCCGTGACAGATCGGTGCCGCTTGCACGGGCATGTGACACATGAACAGCCGCGCACGCTTTGCAATCGGCCTCGGTATTCCGTTTCTTGCGGTGATACCCACAATTCCTGTCCTCTCGCGTCTTCCTACCGAAATATTCGGCATGCCGATTTCCGTCATCTGGCTTTTTGCCTGCATGCCGCTCACCTCGATTTGCCTCGCCATCTGCTGGTTCGCGCATGACCGGCATCAGACCGAAGATCCGTCAGGCTCAGAATGACTCCCGTTTTTGTCGGCCTTGTCGTTCTGTCTCTCCTGCTCGCTGTCGCCTCGCGGCGGCGGCATGCGGACCAGAAGGCAGAAGACTTTTTCGTCGCCTCCGGACAATTCGGCCTGGTGCTGTTCTTCTTCCTCGCAGTCGGCGAAACCTACAGCATCGCGACCATCCTGGGGTTTCCAGGCGGTGTCTATGCGCATGGCACCGGTTTCGTCAGCTGGTTTATCGGCTACATCCTGCTTTCCTTTCCGGTCGGGTATTTCCTGTATCCTGGCATCTGGCGGGCCGGCAGGCGCTACGGCGCCGTGACGCTGCCAGATGTGTTTGCACGCCATTTCGATAGCCGTACGCTGGAGATCGTCATCAGCGCGGCCTCGATCGTGTTCCTGCTGCCGCTTGGCGTCATGCAGTTCCTCGGGCTGAACACCGTGCTTT
Source organism: Acetobacteraceae bacterium (assembly GCA_965198855.1). GTDB lineage: Bacteria > Pseudomonadota > Alphaproteobacteria > Acetobacterales > Acetobacteraceae > BOG-908. Next base: position 480,302 of record CBDAPZ010000001.1, read on the forward strand.
CCGATCTGGGCTGGCCGGTGCCGCGTTTGCTGCTGAGCGGTCTCGGCGGTGCGCTGGCCTTCACCTATATCGCGATTTCCGGCATCCGCGCACCGGCTTACGTGGCGGTGCTGAAGGATGGCGTGATGCTGGCCGCCATCCTGGTCACCGGCATCGCTTGTCTCGGCGGCCCGTCCTCGGCAGGTGCATTGCCGCCATCCATGCCTGCACATCCTGCGGTCGTCGGCAGTCTCTTTGCCATGAGCACCATCCTGCTCCAATGCGTCGGCTTCTGCGTCGTTCCGCAAACATGCGCTGCCATCTTCACCGCGCACTCGGTCAGCGCGGTGCGCCGCGCGCAGATCGCCATGCCGCTCTACATGGCGATGTTCCCCTTCCTGATGGTCGTCTCGCTCTACGCCCTGCGGCACGACGTGCACCCCCTAGCGCCCGACGATGTCTTCCTGGCGGTCGCAAGGGCGCTTCTACCTGGCTGGGCATTGGGCCTCGTCATGGCCGGTGCTGCGCTCTCGGCACTGGTCGTCCTCACCGGCGTCTGCCTGGCTCTGGGCCCGCTGGTGACGCGCAACCTCATGCCGGGCCTGGACGGCCGTCAGCAGCAATTCTGGTCCAAGGTGGTGATCGCCCTCTATCTGCTGCTCTCCGTCGCCGGCGCCGCGCACTCGAACGCCATGATGGTGGCACTCAACAATCTCTTCTATTTTGGCGTTACGCAGACCTTTCCTGGTCTGTTGGCGATCATCCTCATGCGGAGAGTGAGTGTCGGCGCGATCATAACAGGCCTTCTTGCCGGTGAAGCTGTCGCAATTGCCTTGCATTTCACCAGCCTGCCCCTGGGCGGCTGCAACCCTGGTCTCGTGGGTCTTGCCCTCAATCTTGCGATCGTCTTCTTCAGCCAGTCGTCTATAAAGCGGCACAGATTATAAGCGAGCCAAACCGAACATCTTCTACCAGGTGATGAGCGGCGTTTTGTGCAGCCAAATGTCCGTTGCAAGTTGCTGTACAACAAATTCCGCCACATCGGCGCGCGCGATTGTTCCGCCATGAACATCCGACAAATCGGTGACAGCGCGGATGTGGCCATGCGCCGGCTTGTCATTCAGTATTGTCGGTCGGACGATGATCCAATCAAGCGTGCTTGTCCGCACGGCGTCTTCCTGACGGTCTTTGTCTTGATAAACCTTACGTAGCATCAGAGGCTGGAACACGCGGTCATAGAAGAACCCGCCATGGCCCAGGCTGTCGCCTGCGCCCACGCCCGTAATGCAAACGAGACGGCGGATGTTCTGCCCTGCCATGACCTGGACGAGCAAGCGCGTCGCTGTCGAGAGCGTGGTGACCGCGCGAAAGGGACTCATGGCGGTTCCCAGCGAGCTGACGACGGCATCACAGCCCGCGATTGCTCGGCTGAGGGCGTCCTCATCCAGCGCATCACCCTCGAAAAGCTCCGCCCCGGCAAGGCCCGCAGCCTCGGCTTTCGCCCTTGACCGGACGAGGGCGACGACGCTGTGTCCGATCGACAGGGCCTGGCTGACAATGAGCCTGCCAGTGGCGCCTGTGGCGCCCAATACTAGGACTTTCATCTGAGACTCCGTTAACTGTAGGTTCAGTTCTCTGCAGGGTAGGCGATGCAGCATGAGCAATGGTCTCGAGCATAAAGTCATTAACGTTTATCGAAGTCATGGCCACGCTTGGGCTGCGCTGCGTGGCGATCGGCCAGCGGAGGGTTCGTGGATCGATCGCTTCTGCAGCGTGCTTCCCGTTGGCTCAGAGGTGCTGGACATTGGCTGCGGCTCGGGGGTGCCGATCGCCCGCGCGCTTGTTCAGCGGGGCTTCAGAGTGACGGGTCTCGACGGCGCTCCGGAGATGGTGGCTCTCTTTCAGCGCAACATACCGGACCAGACGGCCGTCATTGCAGACATGCGGGCTCTTTCACTCGGGCGAAGATTTGCTGGCCTTCTCGCCTGGGACAGCTTCTTTCACTTGTGTCCCGCCGATCAGCGCGGCATGTTCACACGCTTGCGGACCCATGCCGCTGCAGACGCGGTATTGATGTTTACGAGCGGGGTTAGTGAAGGAAGCGCAGTCGGCGACCTGGAAGGGGAAGCACTTTATCACGGCAGTCTTGGTCCAGACGAATATAGATCTCTGCTGGATGATAATGGCTTCGACGTCATGCAGCACGTCGTGAAAGACGCCAGTTGTGACCGGACGGTGTGGCTTGCGCGAGTAAGAGAAGCAGTTCTTTTTTGAAAAAAAGAACCAAAAAACTTTTATGATTATAGTACACGTCGCTAGATAGAACCGCGACAGCCACATAAAGGTCTTTTGCTTCTTTTCTTCAGAAAAGAAGACCTGTCCTTGTTACACCCCACATAAGCAATCGCCATTGCTTCCACCGGCCCGCCTGCGATAGCCTTTCGGCCATGAAGAAACATGCTTCCACCCTCTCGCTCGTCGTCGCCCTGCTGCTGGCCTGCGCTCAAACAAGCCTGGCACAGAACGCTGCACGAACGACCATGGCTGGCACAACGCGGGCGGAGCTCGCCGGAGCGCAGGATCTGGGGCCGGTGCCGGACGATACGAAGCTGGAGCATGTGCTCCTGCTTATGCAACGTTCGGCGGCTGCCGAGGCTGCCGCCGACGCGTATGCCGATGCGCTGCATGATCCGTCTTCTCCGGATTTCCATCACTGGCTGAATTCGGCTGAGATCGGGGAGATGTTCGGCGCCGCGCAGTCCGATATCGATGCCGTATCGGCGTGGCTTCAGGAAGAAGGCTTGCAGGTCAATCGTGTGCTGCCTGGCCGCATGGTGATCGACATCACCGGCTCGGCAGGGGACATAGGGAAGGCCTTCGGCACCAGCATCCACAGTGTCGTCGTGGATGGCGTGACGCATATTGCCAACGTCAACGATATTTCTGTTCCCTCGACGCTTGCGCCGATGCTGGCCGGTCCGCTCTCGCTGCATGATTTCAGGCCGCATAATCGTCATCTAGGCGCTGCCCCCAGGCTGACAAACGGCGCGGGCGGCGAACTGGTGACGCCCGGTGACATCGCCACTATCTACGATTTCAAACCGCTTTTTGCGAACGGCATCACCGGCAAAGGCCAGACCGTAACGGTCGTTGAAGATACCAATCTTTACAGCAACGACGATTGGACGACTTTTCGCTCAGTGTTCAACCTGGCACGTTTCAGCGCAGGCTCGCTCTCCATCCAGCACCCTGATTGCAACGATCCCGGCGTGAACAAGAACGGCGATGATGTCGAGGCTGCTTTGGATGTGGAGTGGTCGAGTGCGGCCGCACCGGATGCGACGATCGTTCTCGCGTCCTGTCATCAGACAAAAACGACGGACGGTGTGACGCTGGCGATGACGAACCTGATCAGTGAAACCTCGCCGCCCAAGATCATCAGCGTCAGTTATGGCGAGTGTGAGACGCTGAACACGGCGGCGGGCAACCGTTATTACCGCACGCTGTTCCAGCAGGCGGTGATGCAGGGCATTTCAGTGTTCGTTGCCACCGGCGATGCGGGGCCGAGCGACTGCTCCTATTTCACCAACGGGACGAAATATGGCATCGGCGTCAGCGGCTGGGCGAGCACGCCCTACGATATTGCCGTGGGCGGCACTGATTTTGCCGATAAATACCTAGGCAAGAGCGCCACCTACTGGGGCACGAACGGTCCCGCGAAAGCTAATGCAAAGTCCTACATTCCTGAACAGGGCTGGAACGATACCTGTGCCGGCACGCTGTTTACGGCCGCCGAGGGATATGCTGCCAGCTATGGCGCCAAGGGGTTCTGCAATGTGGCCGCCGGAAAGCCCTATCGCGAGCTCGGCGGCGGCGAAGGCGGCCCGAGTTCCTGCGCTACCGGTAAAGCGCCGGCGAGCGGCGCGGTTGGCGGCACCTGCAAGGGCTGGCCAAAACCACATTGGCAATCGGGAGTACTCGGCATTCCTGCCGATGGTGTGCGGGACATTCCCGATGTGTCCCTGTTCGCCTCCGACGGCGAAGTATGGGACCGGCAATATGCACTCTGCTTTTCCGACCCGAACAATTACGGCGTGCCCTGCGTCGGCACGACGCCGGCCGAGATTGATCAGTGGGCGCCCGGAGGCGGCGGTACGTCCTATGCAGCGCCCATCATGGCGGGGCTGCAGGCGCTGATCAACGAGCGGACGGGGAGTGCCTGGGGCAACGCCAACGTGGAGCTCTACCGCCTGGCGGCAAAGGAGTATGGCTCGGCAGGCGATAATTTCTGCAGTTCGACCAAGGGCAAGCTTATCGACCCGGCCTGCATGTTCAACGATGTTCGCCTGGGCGACGACGATCAGGATTGCATCACGGGATCCGCCGATTGTTTTGCGCCCTCCGGTCATCTTGGTGTGCTGTCGACAAGCACGACCGCTTATCAACCCAGCTTTCTGGTGACCAAGGGATATGACTTCCCGAGTGGCATAGGCACCATTAACGCGACAAACCTGGTATTAGGGTGGCCGATGCCGCGATAGGTGCTGCAGAGGCCCTACGGGGTAGTGGAAGTCACCCAGCAGCCATCCAGGCTGGCGCTTGATTTCACTAAACTCTCCAATAAACGCGGTCATATCGAAGTCGAAAAGTAACGGAGCGTCACGCGACAGCATCGTTTGCTTTGGGCGTCATCGATAAGCTGGGCAAAGCTGTAGAAACAGCCAGACGGCGGTCACGCTAGCATACGCCAGCACTCTATCTCCGCGCGATCAGTCTTGGCGTTGATCGCTGACCATATTGCGCTTACGTGAGTTGGTTAATGGAAAATGACATCGTCGGCGATCCCCGCTTCTTCGCGAGAAGCGGGCCATACAGCCTCGCGGATGTCGCACACGCGGCAGGGGGGAGCGCCAGCGAATCCGATCTTTCCTTCGATGGCATAGCACCTCTGCAATCTGCCTGCGCTCGCCAGGTTAGCTTCCTGCACGACCGACGCTATGCAGGGGTGCTGGATACGACACGCGCCGGAGCGGTATTGGTTCCACCGGATCTTGCATGGCGCGTACCGAATCCTGCGGTGGCCATCCTCGTAGAGGCCACCTACGAGGGGTGGGCCAAGGTCGCCGCATTATTCCATCCCTTGGCCGTCACGTTGCCCGGCACGCACCCGCTTGCTCTGGTGTCCTCTGCCGCAATGATCGACCCCTCTGCGCAAATTGGGCCGTTCTGCACGATCGAGGCCGGCGCCAGCGTGGGTGCGGGATGCCGGATCGGCCCCTATGTCAGCATCGGGGCAGGGGTGCAGATTGGCAAGGATTGCCGCATCGGCGCGCATGTCAGTCTCAGCCATGCTTTGCTCGGCGACCGCGTTTGCCTGCATCCCGGCGTGCGCGTGGGACAAGAGGGGTTCAGCTTCGCACGGACCTCCCAGGGATTTCTCACCGTGCCGCAATTGGGCCGGGTGTTGATCGAGGACGATGTGGAAGTAGGTGCGAACTCCACGATAGACCGGGGCTCGGTGAGAGATACCGTCATTGGTGCGGGTTCGCGCCTCGATAATCTGGTACAGATCGGCCACAATGTCCGCCTGGGCAAATGCTGCGTCATCGTGGCGCAGGTCGGTATATCCGGGTCGACGGTGCTTGAAGACTTCGTGCAGGTAGGTGGCCAGGCGGCGTTCGCCGGCCACGTCACGATCGGGCGCGGCGCGCAGGTGGGCGCACAGGCCGGGGTGATTTCCGACATCGCACCCGGCGCAATCGTGCTGGGCAGCCCAGCCCAGCCGCGACAGGATTTCTTTCGCCAGGTGGCAACGATGAAACGTCTGGCCAGGCGGACACCCCTGCCAACAATTTCTTAGCTTTCTGGCTTTGGCCGCGTGGGTGACGCCGCTCGGGAACCTACCAAGCCGTTGATAACAGACGGAGGATTATCGCTCATGCGATGCACTGCGCGAGCTGAAACGCGCTAGGTGAATGGTCATGTGCCGATGCTATCACGCCGGCAAGCAGATGATCGGGAAGATTGGCATGGTGAAGAAGGTGGCTCTGGTCACGGGATCGGCGGCGGGCATCGGCGCTGCGATCTGCCGCCGGCTCGCAAAAGACGGCATCGCCATCGGCGTGCTCGACATCCTGATCGACGATGCACGCAAGGTCGCGAACGACATCGTTGCCGCCGGCGGTGAAGCGATCGCCTTGCAGGCGAGCATCGCCGACCGCAGCCAGGTGAACGCGGCGGTTGCCACGTTGCGCGAGACGTTCGGGCCGGTCACTATTCTCGTCAACAATGCCGGCATCACCGGCTTTGTTCCTTTCATGGAAATGACGGACCAGCAATGGGACAAGATGCTGGAGATCAACCTGAAGGGCACCTTCATCGTGACCCAGGTGGTGCTGCCCGACATGCTGGCAGCCAGCTGGGGCAGGATCGTCAACATCTCATCTTCGAGCGCCCAGTCCGGCGCGGCGCTGATGGCGCATTATTCGTCATCCAAGGGCGGCATGATCGCGTTTACCAAGTCACTGGCTCAGGAATTCGGGCCGCATGGCATCACCTGCAACACCATTCCGCCGCGATTTGTTCACAACACGGTCATGTCGAACGCAGCCTTCGAACTGGCCGAAATGAAAGACCGTTTTGAGCCGATGGTGCAGGCCGGGCCGATCCGGCGTCATGGCGAGCCGGAGGATATTGCAGGTGCAGCCGCTTACCTCGTTTCCGATGAAGCAGGCTACGTCACCGGCCAGATCCTGGGCGTCAACGGCGGCCGCTACATCTAGCCGCGGCTGATAAGGATTGAATATGCTAGTCGAAAAAGCGGAAATTCAGGTGAAGCCGGGAACCGAGGAGGTATTCCATCGGTCGATCCTGGATCATGGTGTGCCGCTGCTCGCATCGGTGCCCGGCGTGAAATGGGTCAAGTTCGGGCGAGGCGTCGAGAATCCCAATAGATTCATGTTTCTTGTCGCGTGGCAAAGCATCGAATCTCACACCGCTTTTAACAAGAGCCCGATCCATCCGGAATTCCTGGCACTCTTCGCACCCTACGCCATAGGCGGCGCCATGGAGCATTTCGAGGTCGATTGAGCATAGCGCCTGCACCTGCGCCGCGATCTCGCGTGCTGGCTAGATCTTCAATGAGGATACGAATGTGAAAGCCTATGTCGCACGTGCCGCCGGCATCGATGCTGCTGCGATTGAGGAGATCTCCGCTCCAGGCCCTTTGGCCAGCGGCCAGCTACGCATCGCGATGCGCGCGGCATCGGTCAATTACCGTGACACCCTCATGCTGTCCGGCATTTTCGGTGCGCCCGATGGGATGATCCCGTGTTCTGACGGCGCCGGCGAAGTGATAGAAACGGCACCCGACGTGAGCCGCTTCCGCATCGGCGATCGGGTGGGCCTCATATTCAATCCCGACTGGATCGGTGGGGCGTTCACGCCGTCCGGCGGCGCTATGGGACGTGGCAGCAACGCCGTTCCGGGCACGATGCAGCACGAAGTGGTAGTGCACCATTCCGAGGCAGTGCAGGTCCCGGCACATCTCAGCTTTGAGGAAGCGGCTGCGTATCCCTGCGCCGGTGTGACCGCGTGGTATGCGCTCACCGCCGGCGGCCCGTTGCAGCCGGGCATGAGCGTGCTGCTCCAGGGCGGCGGCGGCGTGTCGGTGTTCGCACTCCAGTTCGCCAAGATGTTTGGCGCGAGAGTGATCATGATCTCGTCGAGTGCAGAACGATGCGCCCAGCTTAAAGCGCTCGGTGCAGATGAGACGATCGACTACAACGCGGTGCCTGACTGGAACAAAGCGGTGCGCGCGCTGACCGGCGGGCAAGGTGTCGATGTGACGGTGGAGATCGGCGGGGCTGAAACGGTGGAGCGCTCGCTCCTGTCCACGCGAATGGCGGGTAAAGTCGCTTTGGTTGGGCTGCTGACAGGGCGCTCCAACGCGGTGCAGTCGCTGGCGTCCTCGGGCGTCGAGGTGTTCTCGACCAAGGTGGGCAGCCGGCAGGATTATGAAGCGATGAATCGTGCGGTTGCGTTCCATAAGTCACGCCCGGTGATCGCCGCGCGCTACGGGTTCGATGAGTTGATTAAGGCGTTGCAGCATCTGAAAAGCGGGAGGCAGTTGGGGAAGATCGTGTTGGGTTTTGACGGCTGATGCTTGGTTGAAGGAAGGTCTTCTTTTCTGAAGAAAAGAAGCAAAAGACTTTTATGTCGCTGTCGCGGACTTATCCGGCAGCGCAAACCATAATAGCAAAAGTTTTTTGGTTCTTTTTTTCAAAAAAGAACTGCTTCCTTTGCTTTAGTCTAAGGGATGATCGCAGTGGCTGACACGATGGACGCGATCCGCGCCGCCGAGACCTTCCCGCAGCTGATCCGGGCTGCGGCTTCACGCTACGGCGAGGATGCCGCCATCAGCCTCGCCGGCGACAACATCGAGACCAAGCAGCTGAGCTTCGCCGGGTTGGAACGTGCTTCGGCCGAGCTCGCCCGAGGTCTGCTCGCGCAGGGCGCCGGCAAGGGCGCGCGTATCGGCATCATTGCAGGCAACGGGCCGTTCTTCGCCACAGCATTCGCCGCGATCGCGCGGATGGGCGGGGTTGCGGTGCCGATCAGCACGATGATCCGTGCCAACGAGCTGGTGCGTGTGCTGCGACAATCCGATGTGGGCGGATTGATCGTGCAGCGCATATTCCTGGCCACCGATTATGTGCAGCGGTTGGCAGAAGCGCTGCCCGAGCTCGGTGCCGGCAAAGATGCACATCTTCGCATTGCCGCCGCCCCCTATTTGCGCTGGATTGCATCGACAGGGGAGGGACTTCCACCCACCATCCTCGATCTGAGTGCGCTCTCCACCAAAGCAGCCTCGGTCGAGGAGTCACTGCTGGCCGAAATCGAGGCCGAGGTGAGCCCGTCGGACCAGATGGTCGAGATCTATACATCCGGCTCGATGGCTTTGCCGAAGGGCGTCAGGCACAACCATGGACCGGTTCTTTTTCGCACGCATTATTTGCGGGAGAAGCTCGGCGTGCAGCGTGGCGAAAGACTTGCCGCGATGCTGCCGATGTTTTGGGTAGGCGGGCTGATGATGTCGCTTCTGCCCAACCTCGCCGCCGGCGTCACGACGATGTGCACCGAGAAGACGTTGCGCAACAGCCGTATGGCAATGGGGAGCGTGATGACCGAGGAGGACCTGAAAGTTATCGCCGGCGCCAGGGTCATCTGGGGCCTGGGCATGAGCGAGACCCTCGGCCCCTACGCCTATGGAGACGAGCTCAGGGCGCCTGGCTATCCGCTCTGCGCGCCAATGGACCATATTGCGGATGGCTACGAGGTACGCGTCGCCGATGCGGAGGACAGGGCGGTTTGCGAGGGACAAATCGGCGAGATACAGGTCCGTGGCGAGGCAGTGAGCCCCTGGCTGCACAAGACACCTCGCAACCTGTTCTTTACCGCCGACGGTTTTTATCACACCGGCGACATGGGTTTGTTCAAAGGCAGCCGCCTGCTTTTCACCGGGCGAAATGGAGACATGATCAAGACTGCAGGCGCTAACGTTTCGCCAGCGGAAGTAGAATTCGAGATGCAGCAGCTTGACGGCATAGAGTCTGCCTATGTGGTCGGACTGCCCGATCATGAGCGGGGGCAGATCGTTGTCGCTGCGGTAGTCACGGGTGAAAAGGCGATTGACTTTGGCGATGTCGAAATGAAGCTGAGGCAGCGTCTCTCGTCGTACAAGGTGCCGCGCGCATATGTCGCGATGCGTCGCGAGGAGGTGCCGCTGCTGCACAGCAACAAGGTGGCGCGCCGTGAGATCGCGATGATGATCGGGGTGCGGCTTGAAAGGTAGGAAGCGCCGTCTTTTTCTGAAGAAAAAGAAGCAAAAAGACTTTTATCTTCGCGCCTGCACGGAGATCTGGCTATGAACGGATAGACTAGGGCAGGCGGAGGACATAAAAGTCTTTTGGTTCTTTTCTTCAGAAAAGAACATGCTTTTTCCCTCTCACGGCGGAAAATGCAATCGCTGCTCGATATCGTTATATTCGCTGGTTTTTCGTAGTGGATCGAGAAAGGGCGATACCTTCATTTCATTGAGGGCGTTGTTATTCAGGGCGTATGCCGTCTCCAGCCAGCTTATGGCTTCGGCTTGCTTGCCCCACTGCGCGAATATCTCGGCATAGACATAGGCTCCATCGTCGCCAAGAACCTTGTGCAGGGCTGCGAATTTCGTCTGGGCTTCGGCTTGGCGCCCCAAGGCATGGTAGGCTATGGCAAGACACGTGTCGTCGGTCCAGCCGGCACCGGCAGCGCAAATATGCTCGGCCGCAGCAGGGTCGCCTTTTGCCAGGTAGGCGGACGCGGTCCATGAGAGATTGATGCGTGACGGATGCTGGTCCACCGCGGTGGCTGCCCCGAACGCCTCCAAAGCTTCGTCGAAATGATGCGTCCAATACAGCGCTTCCCCCAGGCGCTGATAGGCGCTCGGGTTGAGCGGATCCATCGCGATCGCGTGCCGCGCTGCCGTCACGGCGATGACGTCATGGCCGAGACGGGCTTCGATGATGCCACGGGTGGCCTCGACCATGGCATCATTGGGGGCAAGATCCCAGGCAATCGCCAACTCCGTGTTGGCGCCTTTGAAGGCGAGGGCGTTGAATAGGATGAGGCTCTTGACGCGGTGGGCCTCGGCCAGCGTGGGCGCCAGTTCGATCGCGCGATCCGCATCGGCTGCCGCGGCCGCCTTTTCCCGCCTGTCATCCATGGCATTGGTCTCGAAGCCATGTGCAACCAGGTAGGCGTGAGCTGCGGCCCGACCCGCGAAGGCCTGGGCATAATTAGGGTCGAGCTTAATGGCTTCGCTGAAATCCAATATTGATTGCCGGACGTTCGGTTCTCCGAACTCCCGGCTGTTGGTCATCCCGCGAAGATAGGCATCGAAAGCCCGCCCGTTGGGTGTGCTGCCGACGGTGAGTTTTGCGGCGTCGGCCTGCATCAACTTGATCTTCAGCGATTCGGAGACGGTCTCTGCGATGTCGGTCTGAATTTTCAGGACATCGTCCGAAGCACGATCGCGGTCATAGCTGCGAGACCAGAACTGGAAGCCGGTGCGCGTATCTATCAGTTGCACCGCGATATGAACGCGCTGCCCATCACGCCGCACCGCGCCTTCCAGGATGGCGGCGACGTCCAGCCGCCGGCCGATATCGAGGATCGTCGCATTGCTGCCCTTGAAGGTGAAGGCGGATGTGCGGGCAGCGACGCGGAGGCCGCCGACGCGGCTGAGCGTGTTGATCAGCTCGTCCGCCAGGCCGTCTGAGAAATAATCGTCCTTCGTGTCGCCGCCCATATTGACGAACGGCAACACCGCAACCGAGTGCAATGGCGGTGAGAACCTGGGGTTGCTGGAAAACAGGAAATAAGAACTTAGAATTGTAGAGACCGCAACGATCAGAAGCACAGTTGCGCCGGCCTTTGTGTTGATCCGGCGCCGCCATGGCGGAAGCGGCGGTGGCGGAGCGTCGGCTCTGGCAGCGATTGTCGATAGGACGGCTGCGTTTTGGATGCTGGTCGGCTCGTGGGCCACGGGGGCGGTGAACTGGAAGCCGCGCCCGGCGATCGTGAGGATATAGGACTCGCCAGGTGTTTCGGTTTGCAAAGCCTTGCGCAGGGATGAAATGGCCTTTTGTAGGTTTCCTTCCTCGACAGCGCGGCCACCCCACACTGCGCGCTCCAACTCGTCCCTCGCCACAAGCCTTCCAGGATGCCGCACCAGATAAAGCAGCGTTTCGAACAACCGGGCTGTCAGCCGCACCTGGATACCGTCGCGGAGGAGCGTCCGCTGAAGCGGATCCAGCTTGAACGGGCCGAAAGACAGAACCACGCGCTCGGCGGCAGATGGCGGCGAACGCTGTAATGCTGCCGCCGCCGGTTCGTGACGGTCGGCAAGCCCACCACCGCTAACACGTTGCAACAACGTCATTTCTGGAATTTTCTGGAAAGTTCGGTTGCGATTGCCGCCCGCATCAAGGGCATAAGGGCGCACCCATTGAAGCTTGAGCTGCCTTGCTCCCGCCCAGTCGGATGTTCACCCGGTTCATCAACAACACGACCATCCATGAGGAGATTTAGGTGAGCAAATTGCAAGGCTACTTGGGCGCATGTGCGTTCGCTGCGCTGTGGACCAGTGCTGCTGTCGCCCAGTCTGCACAGTTTAGCACCCTGGCCAGCTTTGCCAACACAAACGGCTCTTTTCCTTGGGCGACATTGTTACTGGCAAGCGACGGCAATTTTTACGGCACCACCCAGAATGGCGGCAAGAACGCTGTTTGCGCCAGTTGTGGAACAGTCTTCAGAATCACGCCGAGTGGCAAGCTGACAGCCATACACAGCTTCAGCGCGGAGAGCGGGAATGCACCCATAGCCGGCCTCGTTCAGGGGCCGAACGGGAACCTGTATGGCGTCACCTCGTCCGGCGCCATCACGAGCCCTAGCCTGCCAGCCGGCATGGGAACGGTGTTCGAAATCACCACGAGTGGCAAGCTGACGGTTCTGCATAAATTCGCCGGGCCGGACGGTGCTACTCCCTTCGGCGGCCTGATGCTTGCTAAAGACGGGAATTTCTATGGGACCACCGAACAGGGTGGCGATGGAGACCTTGGCACTATTTTCAAGATGACGCCGGACGGGGTGCTGACGAAGCTATGGAACTTCGACTACGGCAATTACGGCGCATTACCGGTCAGCACGCTCGTTCAGACCGCGGACGGAGATTTTTACGGCACGGCTGACGGCGGAGTCTATGGCGCGGGTGTTGTTTACAAGTTCAGCGCCAAAGGCAAGTTTTCGGTGGTGCATACATTCACCGGAGACGCGGATGGCGGCGTGCCGACCGCGGGTCTGCTCCTCGGCTCCGATGGGGATCTCTATGGTGGGACGGAAAACGGCGGCAAATACGTCGCATATGGCACCATCTACAAACTGACCACCGCCGGCAAATTGACGACCCTGCATAATTTCAACGTCACCGACGGCGACGTTCCGTGGGGGACGATGATCCAGGGCACGGATGGAGATTTCTACGGCACCACGGCCTATGGCGGCGACACGCCGTATTACGGAACGATCTTCCGGATGACATCTGCCGGCAAGATCACGACGCTGCATAGCTTCGACAATACGGATGGCGCCTATGTCTATGCGGGACTGATACAAGCGCCGAACGGCAAGCTTTACGGCGACACGTTCGGAGGTGGTTCGAGCGCTGCCTGCGCCACGATCGGCTGCGGCACGATCTTCAGCCTGAAACTCGCCAAGTAAAAGGCGGCCAGAGTCACGTTGCTTCTCCGAACGATGAAAGCAGACCAAACAATGACAGCTTTATTTCGAGGCGCCGCCACGGCCCTTGCCGCCTGCTGCCTTGCCTCGACAGCGCTTGCGGCACCGGCTGAAACCTTCGTCGACAGCCCGGCGGGCAGGATTATCACACCAGGCTCCAGCCAGCGGACCACTGGGTCTTTGGCCCATACGAACATCCATATCTTGGTTCCGGGGGGCAAAACGCTCGCCCCGACGGTCACACCTTCGGGCATATTCGAGACGCCCGCTTCGCTCGCATGCGTCTACAAGCAAGTGACAAAAGTAAAAGGCTGCAATCCCGAGACGCTGACGACGGTGGCACGCGGCGGCAGCAAGGTTGTTGTGCTCGTCGATGCCTATGACTACCCGACGGCTGCCGCCGATCTCGCGGCATTCTCGACCCAGTTCGGCCTGCCGCTCATCAGCCCGACGAATTTCCGCATCGTCTATGCCGACGGCGCGAAACCGGCGCAGGACCCGACCGGCGGCTGGGAGCTCGAGGAAGCGCTGGACGTGCAGATGGTGCATGCTCTTGCGCCGAACGCCAGGATCGTTCTGGTCGAAGCAAGCTCTGCACAGCCGGCCGATTTGTTCAAGGCGGTAACCATCGCTGCCAGTATCGCAGAGAGAGCCGGCGGCGGAGAAGTTTCCAATAGCTGGGCTGGCCCGGAAGTTCCGGATACGCCCGCCATGGAGGCAATCTTCACAGGCTATGGTGTGGTGTTCTTCGCCTCCGCCGGAGACGAGCCAGGCGTCGAACTGCCGTCCTCGTTCAGCAATGTGGTGGGCGTTGGTGGTACACAGATCAATCGTGACGCTAACGGCAATTTCTTGAACCAGACCATCTGGTCGTCGTCAGGCGGTGGCTACAGCCTTGAAGTGCCGTTGCCGCCATATCAATCAGCCGTCGCCGGCCTGACGCATAATGTGCGCGGTGTTCCGGATATCGCACTCGACGCCAGCCCGACCTCCGGCGTCTGGATCTATGATACGACACCGTATATGGGCCAGACGCTGGGCTGGACGGTCGTCGGTGGCACGAGTGTGGCGAGCCCTGCCGCCGCTGCCATCGTCAATAGTTCCAAGAGTTTTGCTGCGACCTCGGTGGCCGAGCTGACGACGATCTATAGCGAGATCGGCGATGCTAAGGACTTCACCGACATTTCGGGCGGCGTGTGTGAGAACGGCGATCACCTCAGGGGTTGGAAGGGGTGGGACCCTTGCACCGGCGTTGGTGTGCCGTTCGGCAGAACCGGTAAGTAAAAAGGAAGCAGTTCTTTTCTGAAGAAAAGAACCAAAAGACTTTTACGCGCTGTCGCGGTTCTTTCCGGCGACATAAATGAAGGCACATCATCCCATGACAGAATTCGCCAGACGTGCTGCATTTGCTACTTGTGTATCCTTGTACGCCTCGACAGCTCTGGCACAGCCGGTCGAGACGAGCGCCGATTTTCCGTTTGGCCGGGTCGTGACACCCGCTTCAAGCCAGCCGACGACCGGCCTGTTCGCGCACACGAACGTCCATATATTGTTGCCACCCGGCAAAAAAATGGAGCTTGTGAACCATCCTTCCGGTGCCTTCGAAACGCCGGCTTCGCTTGCGTGTATCTACAAGCAGGTGCCGCAGGTGCCGGGGTGTAACCCCGAGACGCTGACGGCGGTGGCAAAAGGCGGCAGCCGAGTTGTTGTGATTGTTGACGCTTTCGACCTACCGACGGCGACGGCCGATCTCAGGCGTTTCTCGAAGCAATACGGACTGCCGGATATCACTGCGAGTAATTTCCAGGTGGTGTATGCCTTCGGCAAAAGGCCCCCAGTGGATCCCTCTGGTGGGTGGGAGCTTGAGGAATCGCTGGATATCGAGATGGCTCATAGCCTGGCGCCGGGCGCCAAGGTCATTCTCGTTGAAGCCGCTTCGAACAGCTACAATGATCTCGATGCCGCGGAAGTCGTTGCCAGCGGTATCGCAGAGCAATATGGCGGCGGGGAAGTCTCCAATAGCTGGGGCGGTTCGGAATTCGCGAACGAGGCTGCTTTTGGACAAAACTTCGCAGGCACGAACGTGGTCTTTTTCGCGTCTGCCGGCGACACGCCCGGCGTGGAATTCCCATCCGTGCTTCCCAACGTCGTCGGGGTAGGCGGAACCCAGATAAATCGTGACGCTTCTGGAAATTTCGTGGACCAGACTGTGTGGTATGCGTCGGGTGGTGGCTTTAGCCAGTATTTGCCGACACCGCCCTTTCAGTCCGCGATCGCTGCGACGGTCAACAATGTTCGTGGCGTGCCGGACGTTGCCTTGAATGCCAGCTTGGCTTCGGGCGTATGGGTGTTCGATACGACGCCATATGCCGGCGTGGTGGTCGGCTGGACGGTTGTCGGTGGCACCAGCGTCGCGAGCCCTGCATTCGCCGCCATGGTGAACAGCGCAAAAAACTTCAGTGCAAATTCCACCATCGAGCTGACAAAGCTCTACGCCTATTATGGTAATCCACTGGCTTTTACCGACATCAAACTTGGCGAGTGCGGCAATGACGGATCGAAATTGCAGGGTTACAAGGGATGGGACCCTTGCACAGGCATTGGCGTTCCACGCGGCAGGAAGGGGCTATAGGCGCGTCTGGATCATTCAATGGTCATGCCCATTTGCGTGATGGGCATGATGTTCGCAGTGCGCCGGCGACATTGGTTGCCGGCGCGCCAGCACGAACAGGCCGAGGGCCAGCAGCGCGAAAACGAGGTTGAGCCAAAACGTGTAGTTCAGCGAGAAGCGCACCATTTCGGCTTGCATGTTCGGCCGATGCTGCGGGATCCAGCCCAGCGCGCTGAAGGCCGCATCCATGATCAGCGCTGAGACCACCATCGTTACGTAGAAGGTGGCAGCGATATAGGCGGCCATCTTCCACCCGTAATAGCGGCGATACACATCGAGCAGCGGCAATACGATCAGGTCGGCATACAGGAAGGCCAGCACGCCGCCAAAGCTGACGCCGGCGCCCCAGAGAATGGCGGCCATCGGCACGTTGCCGATCGAACAGACGAAGGAGAGCACGGCCACGAGTGGCCCAAGCAACGCGTTTGCTGGAACCTGTATCCAGGGGTTGGCCCCTTTGACGAACAGGGCCTGCCACACGCCATCCGGCACGAAGGCGGACAGGGCGCCGGCAATCAGGAAGCCGAGCAGCAGATCCTTCCACAGCATGGACCAATCCATGACAAAACTCTGTGCCACCTGCACCCAGGTGTTTCGGCGTGATAGTTTCTCCCACAACGTACCGCCTGCTTCGGCGGTGTCGCCATGCGCATGACCGCCGCCCGGCTCCGGATGATGGCGGGCGTGCTCGACGAGGCGCGCAGGATAGGTTAGCCGGACCAACAGAGAGAGGATGACGACGAGCACCACGCCGCCGATCCACTCGCCGGCCATGAACTGCCATCCCATGAGCAGATAGAGGACGATGCCGAGCTCGGCCACTAGGTTCGTGGACGCGAAGATGAAAGCCAGGCTGGGGGCGAGAGCCGCGCCCTTTTTGAACAAGGTGCGGCTGACCGAGGCGGACGCATAGGAGCAGCTCGAACTCGCCGCGCCCATGGCCGTCGCGATCGCGATCTCGCGGATGCCCGCACGGCCGAGCACACGGCTCATGCTCTCCTTGGAGACGATGGCCTGCAGCACAGCCGAAATGACAAAACCCAGCACGAGGCTCCAGCCCACCTGCCAGAACATGCCGAATGCCATCAGCAGGGCTTCGCCCACATGGTGCAGGATGCCCGTCATGGCCTGTCTCCTTCGAGAGAATGGGGAAAGGCCCAGCCATCCTGTTTTCAGATTTTTCAACGCCTATATCATGGGTGTTCTGCGCGCAAGCGTGATCCGGCAGCCGCACCGTGGCCCCAGGTCAGCCAGACATACAATGCCACCGTCACGACCAAACCGACCAGCCAACCAACATCGACCCCTCCAAGCGCTGTAGCAGCAGGGCCTGTGAACAAACCAGGCATGACGCAGAATGGGATGCTGGCGGCAAATCCCGCAAAATAAGCAATAAGCCCGGTGTGGCTCCATGCGCCATAACATCCGTCGGCCCTGAAAAGATCGGCGATGACGTATTGGCCTTTGCGGACGAAAAAGTAATCCGTGAGGTTCACGGCAGTCCATGGCACCAGCAGATACAACATGATGACGAAGTAGTTGTTCAACGTCGCGATCACGTCGCCGCCGAATCCGATCGCCGCCGCTGCTGACAGGCAGATGATCGCCGCGATGGTGACTATGCGCGACGCGCGGGACGGCCTTACCGGATGCAGGGCATCGATCGCGGTGAGAACGGTCAGCATCGCGCTGTAGCTGTTCATTCCGATCACGGCGATGAGAGCGGCAATGCTGACGACGGCGAGCACCGTGCCGAACGGCGCGAAAAGGCCGTGGCCGGCGACGACGAGATCCGAGAGCGCATCGGTCACGCCAAAATGGACGGCGAGCCATGCGCCGAGCCCGATCAGCCAAATCGCCGAGAAAGCGGAACTTGCGAAAACGATGGCGATAATGCGCGCCCGGCCGGTTCGGACAGGAAGATAACGCGTATAGTCGGATACAAATACGGCATAGGTAATGTTGTAACTGGCGCCGGCCGCGAGCTGTGTGAAAAAGCCGACTGCGTTATAGCCGCCGGCTGCATGAGGCGGCGATATGACAGCGCCCGCTGCGACGCCGATTGTCAGGATCGCAAATAGCGGAACGCTAGCCCAGAACATCAGCGTAAAAACCTTATGCAGCCAATCGTGGCCCCAGATCGCCAGCGCGCCTCCGAGAGCGGAGGCAGCAAGTGCCGTGCAAGTCTGGTTCCAGCCGGTAATGGTAAACAGGCCTTGCGCAATTAGAATGGTATTGACGATGTTAAAGCCGACGAAGGTGAAGAAGCTGGCAAATAACGGGACGATGACGCCGCGAGTGCCAAATTGCGCGCGACTCTGGATCATTTGTGGCAAGCCCATCTCGGCGCCCTGGCTCGCGTGAAAGGCCTGGAATACGGTGCCCACGAGAATGCCGAGCGTTTCCGCCAGGACGGTCCACCAGAATGAAAGGCCCATGCTGGGGCCAATGAACCCGATGGGGATCGTGGCAAAATTAAAATTCCCGAGGAACCAGAAGCGTGCTTGGCCCGCCAGCGTCCCGTGGCGCTCATTGGGCGGCACAAAATCGATCGCGTGGATCTCGATGGCGGCGAGAAGCGCGCTATCGCCCGGTGTCGGCAGCTTCGTCGTCATTCCCCGATCATCCGAGGGCAGCCGACAGATTGCATGGTGGCATATTTCCTGGTCTTTTCCGCAGACTGGGCAAGTGGATCATGGCGGCATGAGTAGTGTTCTGGCGGGTTTGATCGATCATACGATATTGGCGGCGGACGCAACATCATTGCAGGTCACCCGATTTTGCGAAGAGGCGCTACGGTATTCCTTCTGTTCGGTGTGCGTGAACTCAAGTTTCGTGCGGCTCGTCGCGGGCCTCTTGCAGGGGAGCGGCGTTCGCTGCTGCGCCGTGGTCGGCTTTCCGCTGGGTGCTGCCGCCAGCGCGGCGAAGGCTGCCGAGGCGGCTTGGGCCTGCGCTGCGGGTGCTACGGAGATCGACATGGTGATGGCGATCGGCGCGCTGAAGGGCGGAGATATGGAGACAGTGCGGCGTGACATCGCGCTTGTCCGCGCTGCCTGCGCGGATGCTGTGCTTAAGGTGATCATCGAAACATGCCTGCTGGACCAGAATGAAAAGCAGATTGCGAGTGTGGCGGTGCAGCAAGCAGGTGCCGATTTTGTGAAGACATCGACCGGGTTTTCAAGCGGCGGTGCGACGGTGCGTGACGTGGCCTTGCTGCGTGCGGCGGTGGGGCCAAGCATGGGCGTGAAGGCCTCTGGCGGGATACGCACGCGCGAGGTTGCGGAGGCGATGATTACGGCCGGGGCGACGCGCATCGGCGCTTCCGCCAGCTTGGCGATCATCCAGAAGACCGATACTGCTGAAGCTGGATATTAGAAAGACGTTCTTTTCTGGAGAAAAGAACCAAAAGACTTTTACGTCGCTGTCGCGGCTCTCTCCGGCAATGTACGCCAGGACATAAAAGTTTTTGGTTTTTTTCAAAAGAGAACTGCTTTCTTCCCCGCGCTCGTCGTCAGAAGAAGTTCCGCGTAATCCGTATACCGGCAGTAAGCGGCCGCAGGGTGTAGGCCTCGGTCACCGAGTTGATGATTGGCTGCTGCAGGATGATCTTGCTATCCGTGAGGTTGGTTGCATACGCCTCCGCCTTCCAGGGGCCGGTTTCGAAGCCGACATTGAGGTTAAGAACGCCGTAGGCGGGATCTCGGTAATTCGAGACATAAGTCTGAAAACTGCCGTTCGAGGGGCCGACCCAATCGTAATCGACCTTCACGAACCCTTCTTTGCCTTCCGAGATTGGAAAGTAGTAATCCGCGAGCGCACTGGCACTCCACCGTGGCGTAAACAGCACGTTTTCGCCCACCGCTGCGGTGGATGCGTTGGTTGTGCTGGTGATGGTCGCATGCTCGGCGCCGGCGTTGACACCGATCGCTAGGCCGCTAATCGAGGGCGGCTTGTAGCGCATTTCGACCTCGCCGCCATAGGCTTCTGCGTCGCCCACATTGGCGTTGAAGGCGCCGCCGCAGATGGGAATTGTGATGGTCTGCTGGATGCGCGACCAGTCTATGTAGTAGCCGGCGGCGTTGAAGGAAAGTGTCTTGTCGAACAAAAGGGCTTTCGTGCCGGCCTCGTAGCTCCAGAGATGATCGGGGCCGTAGGTGGTCGGCGCATTGTTGTCGCCAAGTTCGGCTAACCCTTGCACGCAAGAGATATTGGTATTCGGCGTCGTAGCGCCGCCGAGGCGGAAACCGCGCGCGACTACGGCGTAGAGGTTCGCGTCCTCGGATACATCGTAGGTGGCGGTGAATTTTGGTGTCGAGGCCTGAAAATGCGCGGCCTGCTTATAAGGCGTACCGTCAGTTCCACCGCCGCCAATATCGAAGAAACCTGCACCAACTTCGCTAAAAGTCTCATGTGCCCAAACGTAGCGCTCGCCTGCGCTTACGTGTAGCGATGGCAGAATGTCGTAGTCGATCTGGCCAAAGCCCGCGATCTGCTGGACGGAGTTGTGATCGTAGATGTGCCAGACGACATCGTTGTTCCAAAGGCCCGGATTTCCCGCCTGACCGAGGATCGAGTCGTTGATGTTGAAGCCATAGATGTTTTGGAAATCCGCGCCAAAGCCGGGCGCAGTCTCATAGTCGTTATGCGTCCATTGCTGATTGGAGTAATAGGCCCCGACTACCCAGCGCAACTGACCGGGCTTTGAGGAAAGCCGTATTTCCTGCGTCAGCGTGTGGAAGCGATCGTTGAACAGAACGGGGGATGCCACGTTCGCGAGGATGGAATTCGCCTGGCCGTAATGGCTGGCATAGGCAGGCGCTGTGTCGGTATCGAGGTAGAACTGCGCGATTGCGGCACTGTTGAAGGCGGTGCCGTCGGCCTGCCGGTCGGTATTGCGCGTGTAGTAGGCGGTGACTGTAGTGATGTCGCCGAAGTCGAAGCTTTTCTTCATCGTCAGGCTCGGGATGAACATCGTGTCGTCTATCCACTCGCGCACGTATTTGTCCTGCTTGTAGGTACCGAGCGACTCGATATAGGTCGGCGCATCGCCATCGTGCTCATTCTGGAAGAAGAAGGCGGGCGTGATGACGAGATCGGGGTCTGGCTGGATCTTCAAGGTGGCGCGGAACACGCCGCCATGCTCGTAATTCGTGCCGTCTTTTTCCTTCTCCAGCGTCACCGGTGCAAAGGTATCGATATAACCGCTGGTGTAGTTGAAGTCGCCCACCATGCGCAGAGCGACCTTGCCGGGTATCAGTGGAACGTTGACCGCCATCTGTTCTTCGGTGTTCGGGCCTCCATGCACGGTGCCGCTCGCATCGGTGCGGATGTAACCGTTGTAATGATCCAGATCTGGCTGCGTGGTGATGAAGCGTATGGTGCCGCCCTCCGAGCTCGCGCCGTAGAGCGTGCCCTGCGGGCCGCGCAGCACCTCGACGCGATCAAGGTCGAACAGCCGCGGCTGCGCCTGGCCCACAAATCCCTGTACGGTAATGATCGGCACTTCGTCGAGATAGACGCCGACAGTGGGATTGCCCACGGTGGAACTGACGCCGCGGATGGAGATGTTGTCCTGCCCGGGGCCGTTATTCGCTGCGAACGATACGCCCGGCAAAGTGCGTATGATATCCTCATAACTTGTGATATGGTGATCGATCAGCTCCGAGCCGCCGATGACACCGATGCTGCCCGGGATCTTGCGCGCATTCTCCCGCCGCTTCTGCGCGGTGACAACGATTTCCTCCAGCTGCTTGCTGGAAGTGCGCGGATCGACCGGACCGCTTGCGTTCGGCGACTGGCCGGAAACGGTCGGGTCGACCGTCGGCGGCGCTGCACCGGTGGGTTGCGCCCAGGCGAATGATGCAGGCGGCAAGACAGCCGCGAGCAAAGCAAGGCGTAGGCCGGCTCTGAGATGCCGCATAGTTCCCCCCTTCCGGCGCGGACGCCGTTCCAGGATCAAATAGAACAAGCTTCCGGTTCGGGATCAACGCAAAATGTTCGAAAGTCATTCGAGCGGCCGCTCTTTGCGTAAGCAGCATGCTTAAAGGTTAAGCAAATCGTCGTGTAGACAGAAGCTTTACCGCTAAAGACGCCTATAAATCAGCCAAATAATTTTTTTGGGATCTTCGATTCGGCTGAGATGGTAAGACAAGCTTTAGAAGAAGGAAGGTCTTCTTTTCTGAAGAAAAGAAGCAAAAGACTTTCATGCGGCGGTCGAGGTTCTATCCGGCGGCGCACGCCGTGATGACAAAGTTTTTTGGTTCTTTTTTCAACAAAGCACTGCTTGCTTCTTACTGTGTCGGCAAGCCATGGATGAAATCCGCGATGCCGCCGGGCGTCGTCGCAAAAACCACATCGCGGTGGCGCGAGATATGCGCAAGCGCCTTGGCGATCTGACGGCGGCGGAAAGGCTGGCCGGATATGAAGCTATGCAGGATCACGTTCATTACCACCGGCTGGTGGGCACTGTCGGCGAGAAGCTGATCGAATTGGTCCACGATCATGTCGGCAAACTCGGCTGCGCTGGCGAGGCGGCCGACGATGGTGGAGCTGTCGTTGATTTCCTGGCTGTAGGGCACGCTGAGCACGCGGCCAGTGCGGGTGGCGAGCCAGGCGGGCTGGTCGTCCATGCACCAGTCGAGAAGGTAGGTGTAGCCAGCGGCCTGCAACGCCTCCGGGGTGGTGGGCGTCTCGGCGATCCAGGGACTGGCCCAGCCCTTCGGGGCGCGTGTTTCGTGCTGCGTGATGTCGGCGGTGACACGGGCGATGTAGGCGGACTCTTCGGTTTCCGTCATGCCGGCCATCGTGTCGGAATTCGTGTGGCCGTGGGCGACGATCTCGCAGCCCTGGGCGCGGAAGGCGGCGCATAGGGCAGGGCATTCCTCGTAGAGCGCCGTGTTGAGGAGGATCGTGAGTGGGAGATCCAGCTCGCGCATCAGCGCAAGCAGGCGCCAGGCGCCGACGCGATTGCCGTAGTCGCGCCAGGAGGCATTGAGCACGTCGTGAGAAAGCCCATCGCCAGGCACGAGGTTCTCGGTCATGCCTTCACCGAAATGGTAGGCCTCGACACCGAGGGCGATGTAGACGGCGAGGCGCTTTCCGTCGGGCCAGCTGTAATCGGGGCGTTGCGTGATGGGATCTTCGCCGTAGCGTCCGTGGGATTTCAGCATGAGGCGATCCGATCCTTGTGCGGTACCGCGCGCAGCATGCCGAGATCGGCTGCGGCAGCGCGCAGATACATGTCGCGGTAGTAAGGCAAATAGGGAGCGGCGGCTTCCTCGGTCTGGCCGGCGCCGGCGAGTTCGGCGGCCAGTCTGCGGGCTTCTGCGCGCAAGGCGGCCTCGTCGATCGTGAGCAATTTGCCGTCACGGGCGACGATTACGCCGGCCACCATGGTGAGGCGGACGGAGGAGCCGTTTTCGCAATAGACCAGTTGGCGGTCAAGATCATTGAGGGGCGTGAAGGCGAGTGTATCGAGATCAAGCATGATCAGGTCGGCCTGCATACCGGGCGCGATCGCGCCTATGCGTGCCTCCTGTCGCATGGCGCGGGCGCCGCCGGTGAACAGGCAGGATAGCACCTCAGCCGCGGTGGGCCAGCGTGCATAGTCGGGGTCGGCAATGTTGTGGATCAGTCCGGTCATCTTGGCGACGCCCCACATGTTTACGCTGTCATCGGCAATGGCTTCGTCGGTGCCGAGTGCGATGTTGATGCCGCGTTCTTGCAGGCGGCGGAATGGCATGACCCCGCTGCCGAGACGAAGATTGCTGATTGGGTTGTGCGCAACGCTGGCGCCGGCGCTGGCGATGAGATCGTAATCGGCATCGTCCATCCAGATGGCGTGAATGACGTTGCAGCGTTCCGACAATGCTCCGCGGGCGGAAAAATCCTGCACGAGGGAGCGCCCCCGAAGATCGCCGAGCACGCGCTGTGTGCGAGTCTCCAGTATGTGCACGTAGAATGGAAGGTCGTAGGTTTTCGAGAGATCGTCGAGTGCGCCGAGGTAGTCGTCGGATACGCGTTGCGGTGCTGAGCAGGATGTGGCGCCCAGCAGCCGGCCGCCGTATTTGCCGTGCCAGGTGTCGATGAGGTGATTATAGCATGCGAGCAGCTCGGATGTGCCGGCTGCGGGCGGGGCTGAGAGCGTCTTCTGCAGATCGGGAGGCAGGGTTTCGGCGAGATAGGGAAGTTTGCCGAGCTCCGGCAGATTGGATTGGTCAAGTGCCACGCGCGCGCGGATCCCGCAATCGGCGTAGGCCTGCATCACCGCGTCGATGATTTCCGGCGTGGGTTTTGGGACAAAAAACGCGTCGTCTTGCACGCTTGTTGTGCCGAGCTTGAGCATTTCGGCGGCGGCCAGCATTGTGCGCACATAGGCGAAGCGCGGCGAGGGTTTCAGCCCCGGCAAATTGGGGCTTTCGTACAGCATGAAGATCTCGAGCGGCAGGCTGGGCAGCGAACCCTTCAAATGGTTCACCGGCGAGTGGAAATGCGCGTTGATCAGGCCGGGCAGAACAAGGTGACCGGCGGCGTCGATCACCTGCGTTTCGGGGTCGCGCGGCAGGGCGTTTGCGGGTGCGATGGTTTCGATTTTGTCGCCGACGATGAGAATGTCCACCTGCTCGGTGTGCGGACGGCCGGGCGCGAAGGATCGCAACAGCGCATTCCGAAACAAGGTTTTCATCAAGTGTGCTCCGTGGGCGGTGTGGCATAGGTGAGTATTTTTGAGGTACGCAGCCCTTGGCGCAGAAAGCCTTCGGCCATGGTGACGGCCATGCAGACACCGTCCAGCACCGGGATGCCGAGCGCAGCCTGCATGGGGATCACGAGATCGGAAAGGCCAGCGCAGCCGAGAATGATGGCTTCTGCGCGATCTTCGCGCATCGCGGTTCTGGATTCAGCTAGCATGGCGGCGAGAAGGGTCTCGTCCAGGCCTACGCAGTCCTGCACATCCGCATCAATCGCGCGGATGTGGCAGCGATGAGCGAGGCCGACATGGCGCAGCACCCGCTCGGACTGCGCGATGGTGCGCGGCGGCAGAGTAATGATCGAAAAACGCGCAGCCAGCATGGCAGCAGCGAAGAGGGCAGCTTCCGTCATGCCGATGACGGGTCCGGCGGCGATCTCGCGCGCGGCGTCGATCCCGGTATCGCCGAAACACGCGATGACGTAGGCGCCGGTGCCTAGCGCTTCTTCCTCTTTGATCAACGCGAGAAGATTAGGCATGGCAGCTGCTTCATCCGCATGGCATTCGATGGAAGCCGGGCCCTGGCGCGGCGAGCGTGCGATGATTTCGGTACCCGGCGACACGATCTGGCGCGCGGCAACGCCAAGCCGTGTAGTGAAGTCGGAAGTGGTGTTGGGATTGAGGATGGCGATGCGGTTCATGCGGGTTCCTCGTGCAGCCAGCAGGCAGCTTGGCGCCCGGCGGCGATGGTGCGCAGTTTCGGCATTTCCTCGGCGCAGATAGACAGCGCGTGCGGACATCGCAGGCTGAACGGACAGGCATTTGCCGCGGGCTGTCCTTCAGGCGGCACCGTTTTTTTCTCCGCAAGTCTGGCGCGGGCCATTTGCGGATCGGCGATCGGCACTGCGTCACACAGGGCTGCCGTATAGGGGTGTGCGGGCTCCGCAAAAACCGCAGCAGGTGGCCCATGTTCCACGATATGCCCGCGTAACATGACATAAACACGGCCGGCCAGATGGCGCACCACCGGCAAATCGTGGCTGATGAACACGTAGGTCAGCGCACGTTCTTGCTGCAGGCGCGCGAGCAGATCGAGAATTTGGCCTTGCAGCGTGACATCGAGCGCTGAAAGCGGCTCGTCGGCCACCACCAATTCCGGGCCTGCGATCATAGCGCGCGCAATGGCGATGCGCTGACGCTGTCCGCCGGAAAATTCATGCGGGTAGCGCGCTGCATGTGAAGGCGACAGGCCAACTCGGTCGAGCATCTCTCCCACCACGGGCTTGGCTGTGCGCCAGGTTGCGAGACGATGCACGACCAGCGGTTCGGCCAAGGTCTCGCCGATGCGCATCCGGGGATTGAGCGAAGATTGCGGATCCTGAAACATCATCTGCATCAAGCGCCTGCGGCGACGCAGCGTGGCTGGCGAAAGGTTCGACAGATCCTCGCCTTTAAAGCTGACGCTGCCTGCGGCGATAGGCTGCAGGCCCAGGATCGCCCGCCCGAGCGTGCTCTTGCCGCAGCCGGATTCACCGATCACCGCTACGGTCTCGCCTGCGTCCACGGCAAACGCGATCCCCGAGAGTGCCATGCGCTCACCGTAGCGGACATGAACATCGTGCAAGGCGGCGAGGCTCATGGCGCACGCATGTCCAGGCCAGGCCGTGCCGCCAACAACGCCCGCGTATAAGGATGCCGCGGTGCGCGATAAAGATCGTCCACAGCCGCGTCCTCGACAATCCTGCCGGACTTCATCACCAGCACGCGATCCACGATGCCGGCCATCAAGGCGAGGTCGTGCGTCACCCAGATCAGCCCCGTCCCACGCTCGCGTCGCAACTGGGCGATCAGGCGCACGATCTCCGCCTGAACGGTGGGATCCAGCGCGGTGGTGGGTTCGTCGGCAATGAGCAACGCAGGGTCGCCGGCGAGCGCCTGCGCAATCATCACGCGCTGACGCATGCCGCCTGAGAACTCATGCGGATATTGTCGCGCACGCCGCGCCGGTTCGGTAATGCCGACCTGTGTCAAAAGCCGCAGAGCTTCGAGATCGGCTGCATGACGAGAGAGGCCGCGATGCCGCGTGAGAACTTCGGCGATCTGCTTGCCGATACGCATCAGCGGATTAAGCGCTGTCAGTGGATCTTGGAAGATCATCGCGATCCCGCCGCCACGCAGGTCGCGCAACGCGCCGTCGGAAAGCCGCATGATGTCTTGGCCGCGAAATGCCAGCGCCCGCGCGCTGATCGTGGTTCCGGCCGGGTGCAGCCGCAAAGCGGCCAGTATGGTCGCGGATTTGCCAGAGCCGCTCTCGCCGACAATCCCGATCGCTTCACCCTCGCCCAACGCAAAGGATATATCGTCCACAGCCAGCGTTTTGCCAAAGCAGATGGTTAGGCCTGACACTTCCAGCAACGGCGCGGTCATCCGGCACGCGGATCCAGCCGGGTGCCAAGCCAATCGCCCAGCAGATTGACGCCCAAAACGGTAATGGCAATGGCAATGCCCGGGAAGGTCGCCATCCACCACGCCGTCTGCAGGTAATTGCGGCCCAGATTGAGCATCGCCCCCCATGACGGGATTGTAGGATCCACACCCACACCGAGAAAGCTCAGCGCCGCCTCGGTCAGGATCGCCTGCGCTGCCGAAAAGCTGCCCACCACGACGATGCTTGGCAGCACAGCAGGCAATAAATAGCGCCGCAACAGCCTGCCGGGCCCCACGCCTACCGACTGCGCCGCCAGAATGAAATCCTGCGACCGCAAGCTCATCGCCTGGCTACGCACCACCCGCGCATAATTCACCCATGTCGCCAGCGCGAGCACGCCCACCACCGGCAGAAATCCGCCACCAAAAACCGCCAGCAGAAAAATGGCAAAGAGGGTGAAAGGGAACGCGAGCTGCACCTCGATCAACCAGGAAATGACCGTGTCTACCGCGCCACCGAAATACCCCGCGCACAAGCCGAGCGTGCCGCCGATCACCGCGCCTAATAGGGCCGCAGCAAGTCCCACGCTCAGCGAAATGCGCGCGCCCCAGACGATGCGCGAAAACACATCACGGCCGACATTGTCCGTGCCGAGTAGATGACGGGTGGAACCGGTGGCCTCCCAAGCCGGTGGCAGAAGCCGTTCCCGCAGCGCTATCGCGGTGGGTTTGTAGGGTGCGATCACAGGTGCGGCGACGGCGGAGAGCAGGACGAGCGTAAGTAAGACAAGGCAAGCAGTTCTTTTTTGAAAAACAGAACCAAAAAACGTTTGCGTCATGAGCGCTGCATCCGCGGGTCGATCCGTGCGCAAAGCGTGTCGACACACAGATTTATCAACACGAAGCCTAGGCCGGCGATGAAGACCGTTCCTTGCAACAATGGAAAATCGCGTTCGCCCAGCGCCGTCACCGCCAGGCGGCCGATGCCGGGCCAGGCGAAAACCACCTCGACAACAACAGCCGAGGACATGAGGTCACCAAGTTCTAGCCCGGCCATAGTGACCACGGGAACAAGAACGTTCCGCAGCGCATGCACCCATACGATGCGCGCTTCCCGCAAACCCTTGGCGCGCGCAGTGCGGATATAATCCGATCGCAGCGCCTGCCCCATGCCAGACATCACCAGCCTGCCAAGCCGCGCGATGCTTTGCAGCGACAACGTAATGGCGGGCAGAACCAAGGCCAACCCGCCAAAACCATCCACCGGCAGCAGACGCAGATGGACCGCGAACGCCAGCACCAGCATCAGCCCAAGCCAGAACGACGGCACGGCCAATCCTATCACTGAAAACACCTGCAGGGCCGCCGCCGCGGCCCCGCCGCGGGCGGCAGCGACCACGCCAAGCGGGATACCAGTGAACAAGGCGATCGCAAACGCAGTGCCTGCCAGCAGCAACGTCGCCGGCAGGCGTGCGAGCACCAGCGAGGCGACACTCTGTCGGTAGATGAAGGAGTCTCCGAAATCGCCCTCCAACGCATGGCCGAGGAAGGTGGCGTATTGGCGGGTGAGTGGCTGGTCGAGGCCAAGATGGGCGCGCATCTGGTCGCGTGCCGCCTGGCTGGCGCTGGGCGAGAGCAGCAAAGCCACCGGGTCGCCGGTGGCGTGCCCGACTGCAAAGGTCGCCATGCTGACACCGAGCAGAACGGCCAAGGCGCGCAGGCAACGCTGTAGCGCGGGAAAGGCGCTGCGCCTCACGAGGCGGCCAGCTTTGCTTGATAGAGCTCCACATATTCGTCCGCGCGCGGCGTGTAGAGCAGGCGATTGGAAAGGCCGTTGATCTCCGGCAGGTGCCACAGATAAAGCCAGGGGCAATCTTCCCAGACAATTCCTTCAGCTTCGCGGAGCAGTGAGTTGCGGAGTGTCTCGTCTTGCGTAACGGCGGCGCTCTTGACCAAATGATCGAAAGCCGGATTGTTGTAGCCGCTCGCATTGTCCACCGCGTCGCTCGTAAAAATGACGAGTTCGACCAGCGGCTCTATCAGCGCGCCGAAACCGTAGAAATACAGCCCGGGAAACGCACGGGCGCGCAGCGTTTCGGCGAAATGGCCGCTTTCATAGGCGACGACATTCGCCAGCAGCCCGATGGCGCCAAGGTAGGCGGCCACCACCTCGCAGCTTTCCAGCGCATCGGAATATTTCGAATCGAACGCGATCTCCACGGCAAAACCCTCATGCCCGGCGTCGCGCAGCAGGGCGGCGGCCCGTGCGGGATCGTAGGCAAAAGGATGCAGCGACGGATCGTTGTTCGGCGGGTTCACGACCGAGGCCATCGGCGACGCCATGCCGCGCTCTAGCGTATCGATCATCGTCGCGACATCGACGGCATGGTTGATCGCCTGCCGCACCCGCTGGACTTTCAGCGGCGCGATGCCGGCTTGGGAAAACCCCATATGCATCTTGCGTAGTCCCGGCACTTGCACGGCGTGCGAGAGGCCGGAGGCAGCGCTGCCTGCATTGTCGGGATCGAGCCCCGGCACGAGATCGACGCTGCCGGCGCGCAGTTCGTTCAGCCGCGAAGACTGTTCAGGCACGGCGCGAAAGATCACGTCGCGTATCGGCGGCGGCCCCGCCCAATGGGCGTCGTTGGCAGTCAGCGTCACGTGGTCGCCCTGCTGCCATTCCACGAAGCTGTAAGGGCCGGAACCGATCGGATGTGCGCCGATCACGGCGGCCGGCGTCTCGGCAAGATAGCGCGGCGGTGCGATGAACGCTTCCTCGAGCCAGTAAAGCATCGTGACGGTAGGCCCGTCCGTGGTGAAGTCGACGGTGAGCGTATCGCGCGCCGCCACCTGGCGCAGATTGGTTTGTTGCCACAGCTGGCTTTCGCCGTTGAAGGGCGAGATGTTCATGCGTTCGATGCTGGCCACCACTGCCTGCGCATCGCATGCCTCGCCGTTCTGGAAATGCACCCCCGGCCGCAGATCAAACCGCCACGTATTCGCCGTCGGCTGTTCCCAGCCAAGTGCCAGCCGCGGTTCATGCGTGCCGTCCGGGCGCCGTCGCACCAGGCTGTCGAAGATGGACCAGATGATGCTGCCGATCGGATGATTGTTGCGGATCAAATGCGGATCGAGCGTTGTCACGTCCTCGTCCGAAGCCACCACCACCGGCCGCCCTCCCTGCGCCGGCAGAAAAGGCAGTGCTGCTGCGCCAAACCCGAATTGGCGCCGCGAGAGCAGGATGGCCCGCTCGCTCAAGGGTTTCGCATCTTCCTTCAGGGCACGCTCACGCGGTGATCACATTGAGGCCGGCTGCCTCCAGCGGCCGCAGGCTGGCAGGGCTGGCGCCGCTATCGGTGATGAGCAGTTCGGCATCGGCAATGTCCATGATCTTTGCGGTGGCGACATGGCCGATCTTGCCGTGATCGGCGAGGAACACGATGCGCGACGCAGCCGCGGCGATGGCATGTTTCACCTCCGCCTCCTCCCAGCTCTGCGTCGTGAATCCCTTGCGGGCATCCACGCCTGAACAGGCGATGAAAGCGACATCGGCGTTGAGCTGCCGCAGCAGCGTGGTGGCGAAAGGCGGGATCAGGCAGCGCTGCGGCTTGGCGACAGTGCCGCCGGTGATCACCACCTTCACGCCCATATGCGATTCCAGCACCAGCGCCACATCGAGCGCCGGGGTAATCACGGCGACGTCTTGCAGCTGCGGCGGCAGCGCACGGGCGAGTGCCAACGTGGTGCTACCTGCATCGATGATGATGGTCTCCCCATCGCGCACCAGGCTCGCCGCAAGCTCGCCGATGCGTTGCTTCTCCGCCTCGAAGGCGGTGTTGAGCGGATGCAGGGAGCGCTGGAAGCGGGCAGGGCGCACGGCAATGGCCCCGCCACGCAGGCGGCGCAACACCTGCTGACGCTCGAGCACATCGAGGTCGTTGCGTATCGTCACCACCGAGACGCCCAGCGACTCCGACAAGGCGGCGACGCTGACCCGGCCTTCGGTCCGGAGTAGGTCGGTGATCTCCTTGTGGCGGCTGACCGCACCGAACGCTGTCATGACGAACTTTCTCGCAGCAAGGGGACGGACTTACGTTTTCTATCGCAAACGGCGTTGCGCGCCAGACGGAAATTCATCTCATCTCGGGTCGAAACTCATATTGCCTGGTTTTATGGCGATTGCGCTACACCCGAAACATCTTCTCTTGCTTTTTTTTAGCCGACTTTCGAAGATATTTCTTGTGGGTGGCGGCTGGTCCGAAGCAGGTTGCTGCCGTCTCTTCCGGAATTGCCCATGCCGCCCGCACCGATGCTGTCCGATATCTTGCGCCAGCCGGCGGTTCTACGCGGCCTCCTGGCACGGCGGGACGAGTTCATTGCCCGCGGCCGGGCGACGCTGATGCCGCACTCCGGCGGACGGTTGTTCGCGTTCGGCTGCGGCGACGGATGGTTTGCCGCACGCGCCGTGTCCGGCATGGCGGGCCGAGCCTATGTGGCCGCAACGAGCCTGGAGATGGTGCTGTCACGCGCGCATCTGGGCGAAGGCGACCGTGCGGTTGCGATATCGATGTCCGGCAGTGTCGACAGAACCAACGAGGCCGCAGCCTGCCTCGCCGGCGCCGGCGGGCTGTGCGTCGCGCTGAGCAACGAGGATGGCGGCATGCTCGGCGGGATCGCCGCCGAGGTCGCGAGCCTGTATGTGCCCGACGTCGAAAAATTCCTCACCGGAACCACGCGGTATAGCGCCACGGTGCTGGCGCTGATGTTCCTGCTCGAAGGAGCCGGCGTGGCGGCCTTCGCGGAACAGGGAGCGAACCTGTCGGCCTTCGTGGCGGAAACCCTCGAGAAGATCCTGACGGTGTCGTCGGATTTTTGTGAAAGGCTTTGCCCCAATCTGGTGCAAGGCGGTCTCGGCGGCATACGGCTGCTGGGCGCGGGAGCTGATTGGGCAACCGCCGATTACGGCGCGGCCAAATTGCTGAAGCTGGTTAATCTGCCGGTGTGGAGCGGCGAGATCGAGGAATTTGCCCATAGCCAGTTCTGGGGCGTGCGGCAGAACGAGTTGATCGTTTTGCTCGCGGGAAGCCACGCCGCCGCCGCACTCGCGGAGAATGCCGCTTCTGCGCTGAAGGAGGCCGGCATGCCGTGCCTTGCGATCGAGAGCGCAGGTGCCGCGATCCCGTCGGCCAAATGGCGCCTTTCCCTGCCTGTATCGCCGGTGTATTTGGCGCCGCTCGCTCTTGCGGCCCCTTTGCAGATGCTGGCTTATCATCTTGCAAAGGCAACCGGCGGCAGCCCGGACATACGGCAGGACGTGGCCGATCCGGGCCGCTTCCTGGCGGCACAAATGCTTAGCCGGCGCTGTGAATTGGTGGATGCGTGATGGCGGAATTCCTGACACCTCTGCTAGCGGAAAACTCGCCGCTCGATGCACGCGGCCGCGAGATCGTAACGCATCTGTTCCGGGCCGAGCAGGCGCTGATGGCAGCACTGCCGACCGACGACCCGCGCGACCCGAAGCGCCTGCATCGCGTCAAGCTCACCCATGCCGAGATGTTCGGCCAACCCGAGGCGATCCGCACCACCTTGCACCAAGAGCGCGACGCGATCGACCGTGTCGCCGTCTCGCTCGCCGTGCATCGTTTCGATCGCGTCGTTCTGACCGGATGCGGCGACAGCCTGGCGGTGATGCACGGCGTGCGCCTGCTGCTCGAGACGATGTTGCAGGTTCCGTGTGAACCCGTGCAGGCGCTCGACCTCGCCTATTATCAGAATGCTTTGCTGGGACCGGGCACGCTGGTCGTTTGTCTCAGTTCTAGCGGCACGACCACGCGCACGGTGGAGGCGCTGCTGATGGCACGCGCACGCGGCGCTGTGACTCTGGCCCTGAGCAATACGCCCGGCTCCGTGCTGATGCAGGAGGCGACATATGGGTTGCTGATCCATGCGCAGCGCAAAGGCTGGCCGACCCAATCGAGCACAGCTGCCATGGCGCTGCTCTGCGCGCTCGGCGTGCGTCTGGGCATACTGCGCGGTGCAGCCGGCGCACAGGAACAGTCACAGGCGCTAGAGACGGTGCCGGAGGTGATGCAAACCGTTCTTTCCTTGAGCGATCCGATCATGCGAGAAGTCGCGCGTGCGCAATCGTCGCGTCCGATCTATCTCTACGCAGGCGGCGGCCCGGCTTACGCGGCCGCGATGTTCGGTGCGACGAAGATGAAGGAGTGCTCGCCCGACCACGCGATGGCGATACCGCTTGAAGAGTTCCACCACTACAACTCGCAGAAAGCCGGCGATCCGCTTTTCGTCCTCGCTCCCGCGGGCCCGAGCGTGGCGCGCGCGCGGGACACGGCGGAAGAAGGAAAACGCTGGAAAGGCCGTATCTATGCGATCGTCACCGGCGACGAGACGGCGCTCGATGATTGCAGCGACCTCGTGATCCGCCTTCCCGCACTGCCGGAGCGTTTTGCGGCTTTCCTGTTCACCCTACCCTTGCAGTTGTTCGCGTATCATACGGCGCTTGAGAAATTTCGAACGGCGGGCGCTGCCGTTGACGACTGAGACGCCGCCGCCGCTGGTTTGCTGCGGTAATCTGACGCTGGACGACGTGATCCTTCCCGACGGCAGGCAACAAACGGCCAGCGTGGGTGGTGATGCGCTCTACGGGGTGCTGGCGGCGCGCCTGTTCCTACCGGATGCGCAAATGGTGGCGCCAACCGGCTACGATCTGCCGGAGCATATCTGGGCGCTGATCGATGATGCAGGGCTTTCGCGTGCGGGCCTTTCTCCGCGAGACTGCCCAACCATCCATACGCGTGTCGCTTATCGGACGTCCGATCATCGCATCGTAACGTTGCTGTCCGATGAAGCAGATTTTGAAAAACTCTCGCCAAGAGGACCGGACATACCGCCCTCTTTCCTGGGCGCACCTGCATGGCTCGTGCTTGCGATGACGCTGTCGGCACAATGCGATCTGGTGGCGGCGTTGCGCGCCTCCGGCGCGCCGCTCATTGGGCTCGATCTCCAGGAGGAGTATATTGCCGGCAACGAAAGCGTGATTCTCGATCTTGTCGGCCATGTGGATGTCTTCATGCCGAGCGAGGCGGAGATCCGGCTTCTGCTCGGCCATGATGATCCTCTTTCAGCCTGCGAGAGCTTTGCAGCACTCGGTCCGCGTGTGGTCGTCATCAAGCGGGGTGCAGCTGGATGTTTCGTATACGACGCGCTGCAGAAAACGCATTTTGCGTGTCCGGCGCGCGTTGCGAAGGTTGTAGATACAACAGGTGCCGGTGATGCCTTTTGCGCTGGCTTCATGGCCGGATTATCGGTGGACCGGAACGATCTGCGGCATGCCGCCGACCAAGGTGTGCTGGCGGCAAGCCTTGCCGTCTCGGCTTTTGGTGTTGCCGGCCTGAAAAGATCCTCCTCGATGCTGCTTTCCTAAGGCAAGACGCACCGAGCTTTATATCGCTGTCGCGGTTCTTTCAGTCGCTGTACGCTAGAACATAAAAGTTTTTTGGTTCTTTTTTTCAAAAAAGAACTGCTTGTCTTGCCTTCTGCTCACTTCATGTTCTGATGTGAGCACCATGACAGGCACCACCTTCAAGATATTATTGTTCATGAAGCGCCGCCCCGACATATCGGTCGAGGCGTTTCGCGACTATTACGAAACGCGGCATGTGCCGCTCTGCGAGCGCTATTCTCAGGGCGTCAGACGCTATATGCGTCGCTATCTCGATCCGCAGCCGCATCCCGAGACGGGGCCGGCGGGAGAACTTCCGTTCGACGTCATCACCGAACTCTGGTTCGACGATGAGAAGGTGTTCCGTGCCACGCTCGCATACATCACCACCACGATCATGCCGGACGAGATAACCGCGGACGAAGCACAGCTCTTCGATCGCGCCTCATTTCGCATCGCCACTGTGGTCGAGCGCGACTCGGCGTTCGCGGCCGGTCCGCAATGAAACTTGGCGCAGCCTATCCAAGCACGGAGGTTGCGGGCGATCCCGATGCCATCCGCAAGTTTGTTACGGCAGTCGAGACACTTGGCTACACCCACATCATGGTGCCCGACCACGTGCTCAAAGCGCCGCACGAAGGTCGCGACCCGCCGCTTGCCGGTCCTTACACCGAGAAGGATAGTTTTCAAGATCCCTTCGTGCTGATGGCCTTCTTCGCCGCATTGTCCGAAACGCTGGAATTCACCACCGGTGTGCTGGTGCTTCCGCAAAGGCAGACCGCGCTGGTCGCGCAGCAGGCAGCCGATGTCGATCTGCTATCGCGCGAGCGACTGCGGCTGGGCATCGGGATCGGCTGGAACCACGTCGAATACGCAGCACTCGGCCAGGATTTCCACACCCGTGGCAGGCGGATCGAGGAGCAGATTGCACTGCTGCGCCGGCTCTGGATCGAGCCCGTGGTCAGCTTCGAAGGTCGATTCGACCGCATCGATCGCGCAGGCATCAATCCGCGGCCGCGCCGGCAGATACCGCTTTGGCTTGGCGGATATTCCGAGGCGGCTTACGAGCGCGGTGCCCGGCTAGGCGACGGCTTCATCTTCGCCGGCGACGATCGGGCGCTGACAGCGCTGGCGCGTGTTCGCGAGCATCTGGCCGGATTTGGCCGCAAGCAAGATGAGTTTGGCTGCGAGCTTCTGGCGCAGTTCGCAGCAACGCCGAAGGAGGCTGGCGACCTGCTGAAGCGGTGGCGTGCAGCCGGCGGCTCGCATGGTGCAGCGCCTTCCACCGCAAAGGGACTTGGCGGCGACATTGATGCGCATATCGCGTATTTCGCCGAGCTCGCGCATCTGGTGAAGAGTGAGTGATGTGGGGCTTTGATCCTCGGCCCTAACGCGCCAAGTCGAATTTTTCCTCGAAATGGTCGATGTGGAGATAGCTGAGGCGGCAACGCTGGATTCGCCATTTGCTATCCAAACAGCGGATATAGCGCTCGTGATAATGGCCGAAGCCGATATGCCCGCTGCGCCCAAGCTGCTTACGGCGATCCTCGCTCCAGACATTGCGATCCTGCATCGCCCAGATGACGTCGGCGGCGTCCTCGCCGTCGAACGCGATCTCGGGATTATGGACGTGGTGCGTCGTCATCGACGTCTCGACCATGCTGCGCACGGCTGTCACCGCTGCGTCGCGCCCTGTCACAGGCTTGTCGTAGGGCGGCACCTCAAGACGATAATCCTCAGTGAAGCAGTCGGCATAACCGGCCCAGTCCTTCGTATCGAGGCAGCGGCAATAACGCGCCTTGGTCTCGACGATAGCTCGCCAATCTTCGAAGCCCGCCATGGTCCGTTCTCCCTGAAACCGTTTTTGGATTGGCTAACAGCCGCAACGTTCCCCGTCCAGCCGCGTCATCGGCGCCGTGACGACCATCGCTCTCGCGAACAGATCAACCGGCACCTCCCGCCGTTCTAAAATTCTCAAACAAAAATGTAACGGCTGTTGACAGCGCTGTCATGCGCTCGTAGCAGGGCTGCCGCGAGGCGATGCTTGCGCATGCCGAACGAGACCGCCACGGCATCATGGAGACCAGAATGACTTTCCGTTTTGAGCAGAGCCTGGCGGTCCGTATCGGCTATGCGAGCTTTTTTCTCACCCTTGCCACGGCCCAAAATGCCGGCGCCGCCTCCGTCGAGACCATCCTTTATGATTTCGGTGTTGTCTCCGGCGGCAACACGCCGCAGGCGGCGCCGACCGCCGGCCCCAATGGCGTTTATTACGGAACGACAGATGGTGGTGGTGCGACCGGGAACGGCACCGTTTACGAGCTGATCCCGGAGGCCGGAGCGGCATCCGGCTTCAAACAGAAAGTCATTTATTCCTTCTCGGGTGCTGCTGACGGGTCTGTTCCCTCGTCCGGATTGCTGGTCGGCAAGGACGGGGCACTTTATGGCCTCACCGCGAGTGGCGGTGTCGGTGGCAGCGGCGTGGCGTTCAAGCTCTCGCCGCCAGCCGCCGGTCAGACGGCTTGGACCGAAACTACGCTTCACAATTTCATGGGCACCAGTGACGGGGCGGCGCCTTTCGGCACATTGGCCGCCGATGCAAATGGCGTTCTCTACGGCTCCACCGTCAACGGCGGCACCGGGCAGGGGGGCACGGTGTTCAGCCTGACCCCACCGGCCGCGGCAGGCGGCGTATGGACCGAAAATGTGCTATATAGTTTCGTCTTCGGCACCGATGGCATCAGCCCCACTGGCGGTGTGTTCCACGACGAGGCGACCGGCGATATCTACGGCATGACCTCGGCCGGCGGCCTGAACAATGCCGGGCAAGTCTATCAACTGAGTCCGTCGACAGGCGCCGGAACGGCCTGGACCAAGACGACAATATATACATTCCGCGCCATTACCGACGGGAATTATCCGCTCGGCGGCTTGGTGCGCGATCAGAGCGGCATTTTTTATGGCGTAACGACCTCCGGCGGATTGTCGGGCTGGGGGACGATCTTCTCGCTCGCGCCGCCGGAAGGCAGCAGGAAGGACTGGCTGGAGACCGTGCTCTACCATTTCACCGGCCGTCTCGATGGGGGCGCCCCGAACGCGACGCTGTCCATGGCACCAGACGGCACGCTGTATGGCGTGAGCAACGCCGGCGGCACCATGGGAGAAGGCACGGCATTCTCGTTGACGCCACCAGCAAAAGGCAAAATCTGGACGGAGGCGGCCCTGGCCAGTTTCGACGGTACTAACGGCGTGAATCCGAGCGGCCTGACCCGTGAAGCCAGCGGCGCGCTCATCGGCACCACGGTCTATGGTGGCACCCTCGGCAATGGCGGAACCGTCTTCGAACTGACACCGCCTTCAACCGGCAGCTCCGTCTGGACCCAGACAGCGGTGGTTGATTTCCGCATGCCCAGCACCGATGCGGTATACCCGGTCGGTACCTTGCTGATGGGCAAGAGCGGCGTGATGTACGGCAGCGCCAATTCGGGCGGCGCTTTCAATGACGGTGCTGTCTACGCACTCACCCCGCCCGGCACTGGGCAGACGGCTTGGCAACGCACTCTGCTCCATAGCTTCAACGGCACCAACGGCAGCATGCCGACCGGAAAGCTGCTGGCAGGCGCAAACGGCGTTCTCTACGGGGTGACCACTAGCGGCGGCCCCAACAGCGCTGCCTCCTACGGCGTTGTCTATGCCCTGATCCCGCCTGCCGCCGGCAAGACCGCATGGACCGAGCAGGTGCTCCACGCATTCAAAGGTGTCACAAGCGGCGACGGCTCCTTTCCGGCATCGGGCCTGATCGCCGATGCGAGCGGCGCGCTTTACGGCACCGCGGGCAGCGGCGGCATCGCTTCGAGCGACGATACATTCGGCAACGGCATCGTCTACAAGCTCACCCCGCCGGCAGCGGGCCAGACCGCCTGGAAAGAGACGATCCTCTACAGCTTCACCGGCCCGGATGGCTCTACTCCGCAAGGCTCCCTGTTGTTCGACAGCGCCGGCGCGCTCTATGGCACCACCTATACCGGCGGATCCGCAGGCGAAGGCACGGTGTTCAAACTCACGCCGCCGGCGGCCGGAAGCAGTATCTGGACGGAATCCCTCGTGCACAGCTTCAACGTCGCAGTCGGCAATGATGGCGCCATTCCGGGAACAGAGCAACTGGTCATGGATGCCAATGGCAATCTCTACGGCACGGCAAGCCAGGGCGGCGTCAATTTTGACGGCGCAGTCTTTGAACTTTCGCCGCCCATGGGCACTGCGACGACATGGACGGAAACCTTGCTTCACAGCTTCACCGGTGCCGACGGTAGCGGCCCCTATGACGGTCTGCTCTTCGGCAGCAGCGGCGCGCTTTACGGTGTGACCCCGCAAGGCGGTGCCTACCAATATTATGGGACGATATACAAGTTGGTGCCACCGAGCACGGGCACGGCCTGGACGACCACCGTGGTGCATAGCTTCGATCCGCTCTATGGCCAGGATGGAGAGAGCCCCACTGGAGCCCTCGTAAAGGATGCGAAAAGCCATCTTTATGGCACGGCCGAGGGGGG
The DNA here is from genome assembly GCA_965198855.1 of Acetobacteraceae bacterium. GTDB lineage: Bacteria > Pseudomonadota > Alphaproteobacteria > Acetobacterales > Acetobacteraceae > BOG-908. The sequence continues at coordinate 519,418 of CBDAPZ010000001.1, forward strand.
TGGTTATGGCAATAGCGGCGTGGTGTTCGAGGTGACGCCCTAAGGAAGAAAGCGGTTCTTTTTTGAAGAAAAGAACTAAAAACTTTTGCTTCTTCACGCTACTGGAACGCGTTTTCGGTTCCTGTAAAAGCCGAAGCATTGGAACATCTCAAGCAATCAAAGTTTTTTGGTTCTTTTTTTCAAAAAAGAACCGCTTGCTTTCCACTCGTCCTTCCCAAAGGAGCGCATACATTGTCCAACACATTGAAGTCCGTTCTGCTGTGCGCAACGGCGCTCATCGGTTTCGCCACCACGGCCTCGGCGTCGCCGCTGATTACGGCCACCGTGGACGATACGGTGACAATTGCTGTCACCGGCGAGAAATCATCTTTGCTTGCCAAAGCCACGGATAAGGGCCCGCTTGCCGCAGCGACAATGTTGCCGCATGTGCAGCTCGAGCTCAAACGTTCAACGGCACAGCAGGCGGCTTTCGATGCGTTGGTGCGCGATCAGCAGGACAGCACTTCGCCGTCATATCATAAATGGCTGACCGCCGACGGGCTGCGTGGCTATGGCCCGGACCAGGCGGATGTTGCCAAGGTTGTCGCCTGGCTGCAGGCAAGCGGCCTGAGCGTGAACGGTGTTTCGCCCAGCGGCATGTCGGTCGATTTCAGCGGGTCCGCGTCGGCGGTGGCCGGTGCGTTCCATACCTCGCTGCACCAGGTGACGCTCGCGAATGGCGAAGCACATGTCGCCAATATTACCGATCTTGCGATCCCTGCAGCGCTGGCGCCGGTCGTGCGCGGCGCCACGCTTTCCAATTTCTTCCCGAAGCCGACGATGATCAAAGCGATGAGGCCGGGCAATGCCGCGCCGGCGACCAAGAACGGCGCCTCACCGGACTTCAATGTGGAAGGCTACCAGGCCGTCGGGCCGCAGGATTTCAATACGATCTACAATGTGAATCCGCTGCTCACCGGCAAGGCGGCCGCCGGCAAGCTGACCGGCGCCGGCGTCACCGTCGCGGTGATCGAGCAGACCGACATTCTGGCTGCGGATTGGCAGACATTCCGCAGAGCGTTCGGGCTAAGCAAATATGTCGGCACGCTGATTGCGCATAATCCGCATTGCACGGATCCCGGCATGACCGCAGATGAAGGAGAGGCGGCACTGGATGCGGAATGGATCGGTGTCGCGGCCCCCGCCGCCCACATCGTCGAGGCGTCCTGCGCCAGCACAGCGCTGACATTCGGTGTGGAGACTGCATTGCGCGGCTTGGTCGAATATACATCGATCCCGACAGTGTTCTCGATCAGCTATGGCGGCCCCGAGCAGGAGGATAGTGCATCCTTCCTAGCCGGCTGGTCGAACCTGCTGGAGGAAGCGGCCAGCGAAGGTAAATCGGTTTTCATCTCGAGCGGCGACAGCGGCACCTCGTATGACCGCAGCCTCATCGCGACCGACGGCGTAGCCGTAAACGGGCTTTCGACCAACGCCTACAACACCACGGTCGGCGGCACCGATTTCCTCGACAGCTACAGGGGCACCAATTCGCTCTATTGGAAACCGGCAAACGGCAGCAATTTCAGTTCGGCACGCGCCTATATTCCGGAAACGCCCTGGAACAATTCATGTGCCGGAGAGCTGATCACCAAATACGGCCAGTATGCCGACTCGATTGCGAGCTGCAACGATCCTGCCAGCCCCTATCAGTTCCAAAGCGGCGTCGGCGGCACGGGCGGCGAAAGCACCCTTTACGCCAAGCCCGATTTCCAGAGCATTGGCGTGCCCGGCATGCCCGCCGACGGCATGCGCGACCAACCCGACGTATCGCTGTTCGCAGCCAATGGGTTCTGGGGGCACTTCCTGGTGCTCTGCATGTCAGACACCAACGAGCTGGGCACTGCCTGCGACTACACCAACCTGACTGACACGCTCGGCAATGCGGCCGGTGGCACGTCCTTCGCGGCCCCGGCTTTTGCAGGCATCGCGGCGCTGATCGTCGAGAAGAACGGCGCCGTTGGCAACACGGCACCGCGCCTTTACGCTTTGGCAAAAGCTCAGTTTTCTGATGCAGCCTTGGCAACCACCTGCGTTTCCGGCCACGCGCGCAGTGCTTCGAATGCGTGTGTCTTCTATCCGGTCACGCTCGGCAACATCGCCGAGCCTTGCTACGCGACCAGTGGTGACTGCCACACGACGTCCAAGGCGTCGCTGGGGATCGGCGTGTTGCGGGGCAAGGATTATCCGAACCAGGATGCTTATCCGGCCATTGATGGCTATAGCCTGGCGACTGGGCTTGGGTCGGTGAATGTGGCGAACCTGATAGCGGCCTACTAATAAAAATCTTCTTTTCTGAAGAAAAGAAGCAAAAGACTTTTATGTCGCTGTCGCGGTTCTATCCGGCGATGTGCGTCAAGGACATAAAAGTTTTTTGCTTCTTTTTTCAAAAAAAGGCCTTCCTATACCTTTGCTGTCGACTGCCGCGGAATCACCACAAACCCTGGCAGCGCTCCGCCGCCTTCACGATCGCAGTCCCGCTTGACGCTCCCGTCGATCAAAGCGCTCGCAGCAAGCGCCGCCATCGCGTCGATCGGCTGCCGCAACGTCGTCAGCAGTGGAAAACTCAAGCGTGATCCGCCGCTATCGTCAAATCCGGCAATCGAGATGTCGTGCGGCACCTGCAGCCCGCGCTCGGCTGCAGCCGCCATGCAGCCGAGCGCCATTTCGTCATTGCTTGCAAAGATCGCTGTCGGCCGGCGTGTGCGCGACAATATCGCCTGGCCCGCCTCCAGGCCGGATTCGAAAGTGTAGTCGCCCGACAGCAGCCACGGCGTCTTCAAGCCGCGGGCGGACATGGCCTCGACAAAACCTTCACGGCGCGAGGTGCTCGATGCATAACGTTCATCGCCGCCGATGAAGCCGATGCGCGTATGCCCAAGCGACAATAGGAACTCGGTCATGCAGCGCGCCGCCCCCTTGTCGTCCAGGGTGAGCCGCAGGCCGCCGCCGTCGCTGCGTTCGGCGCCCAGGCGCACATAGGGCGTGCCGGTGGCGCGCAGCACGCCCAGCACGACGTCGCTGTCTGTGCTTGGCGGCGTCAGGATGACCCCATCGGGTTTGAGCGTGGCGAGCATCGCCGCCAGATGCTGCGCGCCCGACGCTCCGCTCTGATCCACCGGCGCGATCATCACGTGATACCCGGCGTCGCGGCAGGTGACCGTGGTGCCAAGCTGGATCCGCGCCAGGTAATCGGCACCGCGCCCGGTATGCCAATGGTCCAGGGTGAGTTTCTCATCCGTGACCACCGCGAGCAGGAAGGAGCGTGCACCGGCCAGGCTGCGCGCGGAACGGCTCGGGTGGTAATTGAGTGCTACCACCGCAGCCATCACCTGCTCGCGCGTTTCTGCGGTCACGTTTGCCTGCGCATTCATCACCCGCGACACGGTCTTGATCGATACGCCGGCGCGCGCAGCCACGTCATAGATGGTCGGCATGACCGGGTTTTCTCCGATGGACGCGACCCTTGCCAAAAGCCGCGGATACGTGGCCATAGCATCGTTTTAGCGTTCTCGCCCATCTGGCACAGGGCGACTGGCGCAAGGGGCGGCCATGCAGGCGTTTGCGTCACGATGATGGAAGGCTGTGGTCAGAAGCCGGTCAGCCGAAGCTTCATCATTTTGTACATGATTGCACAGGTTGGTGCGTTCGTAGCTTTCGTGCCGCTGCTGCAGGTGCTTCTACCGCTACGAGCGGCGTCGATCGATCCGCTGCATGGCACTGTATTGCTAAGCCGTGTGGCCTTGGTGGGCGCCATCGTCGCTAGCCTGTCCAACATTGTGTTCGGCGTGCTCAGCGACCGCACGCGTTCGGCCCGGGGGCGCCGGCGGCCATGGTTGCTGGGCGGCTTGGCCGCCACGCTGGCAAGCTACATCCTGGTCTGGAGTGCAGCCACGCCCGGCCGGCTGCTCGTGGCTATCATCGTGTTCCAGATCGTCTTCAATGCCATGTTCGCGCCGCTTGGGGCGGTTCTGGCGGATAGTGTGCCCGAACGGCAGCATGGCCTGATGTCTGCGCTGCTCGGGCTCGGCTACCCGCTCGGCAGCGTGGTCGGTCTCGCGGCCATCGGCGCCTGGCGGATGGAAGATACCGCCCGTTACGCAGTGGTGGCAGCACTGGTGCTGCTCTGCGTATTGCCTTTCGCGTGGCGGCTGCGCGGCGGCAACGATGCGCAGCCATCGCGCATGCCGGTCGCCGCAATCCCACAATCCGACGCAGGGATGCCGGCAAAAGATTTTGTCCTGGTCTGGATCAGTCGCCTTTCGGTAATGACGGCGATCTGCATCATCCAAGGTTATCTGCTGACATTTCTGCACGCGCGCAGTGTGTCGCATCTCCCAGCCTCGCTTCGGCCGGAGGCTGCGATCGCCCAGATGACCGCGATCGCGACTGCCTGCAATGTCGGTTGCGGCCTGCTCTGCGGTGGCCTGTCGGACCGGCTGGGGCACCGCAAGCTGTTCGTGGCTGCAGGCGGCGTGCTGCTGGCGGCCGGAATGGCCTGCCTCGCCCTTGCGCCGGGATGGATAGGCTTGCGCGTGGCGGCCATCCTTTACGGCACCGGTACAGGCTTATATTCCACGATCGATCTTGCGCTGATGATCCAGATCCTGCCTTCGACGCGGCGTGCCGGTCAGTTTCTCGGTATCATGAACCTTTCCAACACAGTGGCGCAAATCGCTGCACCGTTGCTGGCATTGCAGGCGCTGGCTGGTGCGATGCCGAATTTTCGCGCGCTGTTCCTGCTGGCAGGCGGTGCATCGCTTATAGGTGCCGCCTGTATCACAGGTGTTGGCAAACGACAGTAACGCGCCCTACGAAGCCGCGATATGTCTAAGGCACAAGCTGAAACGCAAGCCCCAGCGGCACACCGACATTGCTGGCAATCATGTAATCGCCTCCACTATTCATCATGATCCCATACAAAGCCCCGTTTTGATAGGTCACCCCAAGCGGCGAGAGGCCGTTTACGCCATTATTCGAGGCAAAGCCCATCAAACCCGCTACCTTGCCGGTCGAGACATCAAGCTGGTAGATATTACCGGCGGCATTGCCGACGTAAGGGAACGCTCCATACGAGTAGGCAACTGCGCCATACAAGATTCCGCCGCCTTTGGTAATCGGTCCGCTCGGATAATATCCATCCAACCCGCCCTCAAACGAAAACAAGATTGTCTCGACATGGGTTTTTACATTGAGCTTGTAAAGCGTCCCAGACCCGTTTGCGCCACCATACTTGGTGGTTCCATACAGAAAGTCTCTGTTGCCAACGAGGTTGCTGCTTGGCGTGAGGCCATCGGCGCCGGCGCCAAAGCGATGCAGGAACGTGACGGCACCCGTTGTCGGATCAAGCTTAAAAAGCGCGCCGGCGTCTTCATAGCCGAGCGTGGTTCCATAGACTGCGCCGCCCATCTGCGTCAGAGCTGCTTCAGGCAACCCGGTCGCGTCAGCAGACGTGAAACGATGCAACACCGTAAATAACCCGGTTTCTGGATTTAACCTGAAGACCGTCCCGCATCCCTGGCCACCGCAGCCCGCGGCAATGCCGCCGACCGCGGTCGTTCCATAAAGCATGCCTCCATAATCGAGAAGTTTCGCGAAGGAGCCGCCACCATCGGTAAGCCCGGAGAATGCATGCAGCGTTACCAGTGCGCCTGTCTGCGGGTTCAAGGCAAAGATCGTCCCGCAATGCTCGGCGATGACCTTACAATGTGAACCGCCAAACGATGTGGTGCCAAACAACATGCTGCCATGTCTGATCACGCCACCAATCGGCATTCCGCCATCACTGCCTGCAAACGCGTGTAGAGTGGTGACAGCGGCGCCAGCGAGACGATAGACCGAACCGCAGCCATAGCCGCCGCATCCGGTATCCTTTAAGTTTTCGAAATACGCGGCGCTATTCTTAATAGTGCCGAATATCGTTCCGTTTTCCACCAGCATGTCGGCATTCGGGTTCCAGTCGTAATCGGCTGTCTGCCATTCATACAGCACCGAATATGTCTGTGCGTGTGCCGCCGCAGGCATCAACAACAACCAGGCCAACATAAGGTGATGCCGCATCATCCAACCTCTGCGAAGGAACGCTGGCACCTAGCCCGAAGCCACGTGCCTGCAGGCGGCGATGATCACCCGAAGTGTTCGAAAACACCCTTTTCCCCGAAAGGTATCACGCTGGGCCCAGGCTGGCAGCGTGAGGCCGACGCGCCATATACTGCCCGATACATCGAAAGCCGACCCGATGCTCGGACGCTTCTTCTCCTATTATCGCCCGCACCGCCGCCTGTTTATGCTCGACTTCGGATGCGCCGTCGCCTCTGGCCTGCTCGAGCTTGGTTTCCCGCTGGCGGTGCGTGCCTTCGTGGACCATCTGCTTCCCGGGCGTGACTGGGGCCTGATCATGCTCGCTTCGGCGGGGCTGATGGCGGTCTATCTGCTGAACACCGGCCTCATGGCGGTGGTCACCTATTGGGGCCACGTGCTCGGCATCAACATCGAGACGGAGATGCGCCGCCGCGCCTTCGACCATCTGCAGAAATTGTCCTTCCGCTTCTACGACAACGCCAAGACCGGCCATCTTGTCGCCCACGTGACCAAGGATCTGGAGGATGTCGGCGAGGTCGCCCATCACGGCCCTGAAGACCTGTTCATGGCGGTGATGACGTTCGTCGGCGCCTTCATCCTGATGTTCGCCATCAACAAGCAACTGGCGTTGATCGCTGCTGTCGTCGTGCCGCCGGTGACGGTGTTCTCCAGCCGCTACGGCGCGCGGATGGCGCGCAATTTCCGCGAGCTGTTCCAGCAGGTGGGCCGCTTCAACGCGCGTATCGAGGAGAATGTCGGCGGCATGCGCGTCGTTCAGGCGTTCGCCAACGAGGAACATGAGCGCGGCCTGTTCGCGGTCGATAACGGCCGCTATCGCAGCACCAAGCTGCAGGCCTACAAGCTGATGGCGGCCAGCACTGCCATCACCTATCTCGGCATGCGCCTGACCCAGGTCGTCGTCATGGTGGCGGGCACCTGGTTCGTGCTGCAAGGCCAGCTCTCGGATGGCGGTTTCGTCAGCTTCCTGCTGCTGGTCGGCGTGTTCCTGCGCCCGATCGAGAAGATCAACGCCGTGCTGGAGGTCTATCCGAAAGGCGTCGCCGGCTTCCGACGCTACACCGAGTTGCTGGACACCGCGCCTGATGTCGTCGATGCGCCGGGTGCCATCCAGGCAGTCCGCCTGCGCGGCGATATTCGCTTTGCGGATGTCACCTTCGGCTACGCGGCAGGCCGGCCGGTGCTGCGCAATATCGAGCTCGATATAAAGGCGGGCGAAATGATGGCCTTCGTCGGTCCCTCCGGCGCAGGCAAGACGACCTTGTGCGCCTTGCTGCCTCGTTTCTACGAGCCCGATGCCGGGTGCATCACCATAGACGGCCGCGACATACGCAGCATGACCTTGTCCTCCTTGCGCGGCCAAATCGGCATCGTGCAGCAGGATGTGTTCCTGTTCGGCGGCACGGTGCGCGAGAACATTGCCTATGGCCGCCTGGATGCGACCGACGAGGAGATCCATCGCGCCGCACGCCGTGCGCAGATGGAAGCAACGATCGCGGCGATGCCGGACGGACTGGACACGATCATCGGCGAGCGCGGGGTGAAGCTCTCCGGCGGCCAAAAACAGCGTTTGGCCATTGCGAGGATCTTCCTCAAGGATCCGCCGATCCTTATTCTGGACGAAGCGACCAGCGCGCTCGATGGCGAAACCGAACGTGCCATCCAGTCGGCACTCGCCGAACTCTCGCGCGGGCGGACGACCCTCGTCATCGCCCACAGGCTCTCGACCATACGGGACGCCGACCGCATCGTCGTCGTCGATGAAAGCGGCATCGTCGAACAGGGGCGGCATGCGGAGCTGATGGCCAGTGGCGGGACATATCGCCGCCTGCATGGCGCCTCTCCGGCGGTGGCCTCATGACGCGTTGCCATAGGGAGTGCGGAGCATGACACGAGAAGAGATCGCAGCATGGGCGATGCGGAATGGCTGGCAGGTCATCGGCGGGCATCCGAGCCTGACAAAACCCTCTTCTCCAAAGGAAGCGATTGTAAGGCTGGTCATGAAAGCGACGGTGGTCCATCTCGAAGCGAAGAAGCCCGCGGGAAAGTGGGAGAAGATCAGTGGCCAAACCTATGAGAAAGTGGTCGCCGACGAAGAGACTGGCATTCCCGCAGGGCTGGGGTTCGAGACGGTCCCCGGGATCAGGATGCTGATGCAGGTGAACCGGGACAGGCAGGTGTTCGCGGTCAGACCTTGAGGGCACGCGAGGTCTGCACGACAAAATGACCCGCACTCATGCAAATGAATGATGCGGTAGCAGCTCGATCCACGTGAAAGTGGTGGGGCTGAGACTGCAGCAGCAGACTTGAGGGGCGCATGGGACGATGCCATGCCGCCCCCTTTTTTTAAGAAGGCCTCACCCCATACCACCGCAGCAGAACACCTCTGGTATCACCTCTCTGCTACAGACTTGACCAATTCTGGCCATCCGGTTAGGAGTTGTTCAACAACTATCCAAGCAATCGCGGGAGAGACGGTGTGCGGAAACAAGTTTTTCAAGCGCTCGCCCTGGCAGGTCTTTTCTGCGCGGCGGCACCGGCTTATGGCGCGGTAGACCCCTACGATGGCAAGATCATCAACATCTTTGCCGGTCGTCCGCCTGGCGGGGGCGTGGATTCTGAAATGCGCCTGGTGGCGCAGTATCTTGCCGATCACATCCCGTCGCATCCACGCATCGTGCCGCGCAACATGCCCGGTGCCGGCGGTGTGGTGCTGGGAAACTATCTCTATAATGTGGCGCCAAAGGACGGGCTGACCATCGGCGTGCCTGGCCGCACATCCTTCCTGCTGTCGCCCGTCGAGGGCAACCCGAACGTGCGCTACGATCTGGCAAAATTCACCTGGATCGGCAGCCCGGCGAGCAGCAATTTCATCCTGTGGATGCGAAAGGGCAGTGGCATCACGACGCTTGCGGAGCTGCGTGCGTCGAAGACGACGCTGACGATCGGGGGCAGCGGTAACGGTAACTCGGATACGGTCATTCCCGAAATTCTCGCGAAATACGAGAAGCTTCCGATCAAGGTGGTGCGCGGCTATCCCGGCACGGCCGACGAGGTGCTCGCCCTGCAGCGCGGCGAGATCGACGGCATGTTCACCGAGCAGGCGAGTTTCGGCAGCGACCCGGAAGCAGCCGGTATTGCCGTGCCGATCTTGCAGACTTTTCCGCTGCGCAAGGGATTGCCGACGACGCAGGAGGTTGCGTCCGACCCGGTGGAGAAATCCCTACTCGGGCTGTTTGCCGTGTCGCTTCATGTCGGTCTCGCGATGGTGGCGCCGCCCGATCTCGATCCCGCCCAGGTCAAGGTGCTGCGTGACGCCTATCGCGCGACGGTAAGCGACCCGCATTATATTGCGGACGCCACAAAGCGTGGTTTTGCCGTGGGTTCACCCAATGATGGTGCCGAGATCGCGCAGTATCTGCAGCAGAACCTCTCCGGCGTGCCGGAGAACGTTCGCGCGGAATTCGTGAAATTGACGCAATGACACCGCGGTCGCTTTTTGAAAAGCTCTGGCAGTCGCATGTCATTCGCGAATTATCGGATGGCCGCACCCTGCTACGTATCGATCGTCATCTGATCCATGACGGCAGCAGCCGGCAAGCCTTCGATGGACTGCGCCGTATGGAGCGCGGCTTCCGCAACCTTGATCAAAGTCTGGCCATCGCCGATCACATCGTCTCCACCTTGCCCGGCCGTACTGGCGAGTCGCACCCGCCGGGGCGCGAGCGCATCCATGCGTTGCGCGCGAACGCGGCGGAATTCGATGTGCCCTTCCTCGACGTGAATGATTCCCATCAAGGCATCGTGCATATCGTAGGGCCCGAGACCGGTTTCGTGCTGCCCGGCAGTGTGGTGGTCTGCGGCGACAGCCACACCGCGACAAACGGCGCGCTGGCGGCACTCGCCTGGGGCATCGGCACGACGGAAGTGATGCATGTCATGGCGGCACAGGCGCTGCTTCTGCGCAAACCGAAAACAATGCGTGTGATCTGTGACGGCAGGCTGGCGCCCGGCGTCTATGCGAAGGATCTCATCCTCTACTTCATCAGGCAGCATGGTGTGACCGCTGGCAAGGGCTACGCGGTCGAATATGCCGGCGCGACTATCGATGCGCTGCCGATGGAAGCGCGCATGACGGTGTGCAACATGTCGATCGAATTCGGCGCGCGCATGGGTATGATTGCTGCCGATGAAACGACCTTTGCGTATGTACATGACAAGGCGCTGGCGCCTACGGGTGCGATGTGGGAGCGCGCAGTCGAGACTTGGCGCGATCTGCATTCCGATGCGGGCGCGTCGTTCGATCGCGAATATCGCCTAGATGCCTCGCAGATCAGGCCGCAGGTGAGTTGGGGCACCTCGCCCGAGGACGTGGTCGCCATCGACGAGGCGGTGCCTGCGCCGCTGGAAGCGCCCGATGCCTCGCGTCGTGCTGCGATGGAACGTTCTTTGTCCTACATGGATCTTTCGCCTGGTGACCGGCTCGAGGGACTGCCGGTCGATTTCGCATTCATCGGCTCCTGCACGAATAGCCGCCTCTCGGATCTGCGCGATGCCGCGGCCATGATCCGCGGGCGGCATGTGGCGCCACACGTCACTGCATTGGTGGTGCCAGGCTCCATGTCCGTCAAGGCGGCTGCGGAAGCTGAAGGCCTGGACCGTATCTTTACCGATGCGGGTTTCCAGTGGCGCAATGCCGGCTGCTCGATGTGCGTGGCGAGCAACGGTGATATCGTGCCGCCAGGGGGACGCGCCATCTCCACAACGAACCGCAATTTCGAACATCGCCAGGGGCCAGGCAGCCGCACCCATATCGCAAGCCCGGCGATGGTCGCAGCCGCCGCTTTGGCCGGGCACATCACCGATATCCGTTCGTTCGGGACAGACTGACCATGCAGGCTTTCACCGTGCTGCGCGGCGCATGTGCGCCCATGCTGCAGGAAAACATCGATACCGACGCGATCACGCCGTCAGCCGCCGGAAAATCGACCTCCACCGATCTCGGCAAGATGCTGTTCAACAATGCCCGCTACCATCTGGATGGCAGCGAAATACCGGATTTCGTCCTCAACCAGCCGCGCTATCGACAGAGCAAGATTCTTGTCGCCGGCCGCAATTTCGGCTGCGGCAGTTCGCGCGAACGCGCTGTCTGGGCGTTGTTGTCGTTCGGCATACGCTGCGTGATTGCGCCAAGCTTTGCCGATATCTTCAACGACAATGCGTTTCAGAATGGCCTGCTGCCGGTCGTTCTGCCGGAAGAGGATTGCGTCCGGTTGGCAGCCGATATCGAAGCGGCGGCGGATCCTTCGGTTACTGTCGATCTGCAGCGTCTGCGCGTAGACGGACCCACGCTTTCGGATCTCGTCTTTGTCATTTCCGAGGAACGTCGCGCGGCATTGCTGGAAGGTCTCGATGAGATCTCCGTCATTCTCGGCATGCAAAACGATAACGATGCGTTCGAGGCGCGGGACCGCGCGGCGCGTCCCTGGATTTACGGCGTGGATGTCCACGCGCTGGCGGGGCGGCCGGCATGATCGATCGGACATCATGCCATCACGGAGAATGGATGTGAAGTGGGTTCGATTTGAGCAGGAAGGCCGCATATCGTTCGGTATCCTGTCTGGCGACATGGTTCAGCCTGTCGAGGGCTCGCCGTTCGAGACATACGCGCCGAGCGGCCGATCGGTAGCCCTATCCGGTGTCCGGCTGCTCACGCCGTTCGTGCCGCGGGTTTTCTATGCCGTAGGCTATAATTATGCCGGTCACGTCTCCGAGGCCGACGGGTTCATGGCCAAACCGATCAAGACCCCGAAGAAGCCCGATGTCGGCTATCGGAGCGTCGGTGCCCTGATCGCGACCGATGAGGCAATAGTCATTCCACCAGGCTCGTCGGGCGCCGTGCAGTTCGAAGGCGAACTCGTGGCCATCGTGGGCAAGACCGCACGCAATCTGCGCGAGGACGAAGTGCTCGATTGCCTCTTGGGCTATACGATCGGCAACGATGTCAGCGAGCGCAGCTGGCAGTCGAACGATCGCACGACATGGCGCGCGAAGAACGCAGACACGTTCAAGCCAATGGGACCATGCATCGAGACGGAGCTGGATCTCGATCGGCTCACCACGCGGGTCCGTCTGAATGGGCAGCAGGTTTCAGAATTTCCGACCAACCGCATGATCTTCGGCGTGCAGGCCTATCTTGCCGAGATCTCGCGTGCCATCACGTTGCAGCCGGGCGACATGATCTGGATGGGCACGGAGGCGCCGACGCTGGACATGCGTGACGGCGACACGGTGGAAATCGAGATCGACGCTATCGGCACGCTGCGCAACCACATTGTCGCTTCGGCGAACCAATGACTCAGCAGATCGCAACTGCCGCCCCGTCGCCCCGGACTGGCGGCCGCATCCTGATCGACCAGTTGGTGGCGCAGGGTGTGCGCCATGTGTTCTGCGTACCAGGCGAAAGCTATCTTGCCGCCCTGGATGCCATGTATGACTCGCCGATCGAGGTCACTGTCTGCCGCCAGGAAGGCGGTGCGGCGATGATGGCAGAGGCGCATGGCAAGCTCACCGGCGAACCCGGCATCTGCTTCGTCACCCGCGGGCCGGGTGCCACCAATGCAAGCCCGGGCGTGCATATCGCCGCGCAGGATTCCACGCCGATGATCCTGTTCGTGGGGCAGGTGGCCAGGCCGATGCGTGGCCGTGAGGCGTTCCAGGAAATCGACTATCGCGCGGTGTTCGGCGGCTTGGCCAAATGGGTGACTGAGATCGACGACGCCGCCAGGCTGCCGGAACTGGTCGCCCGCGCCTTCTCGGTCGCACGCAGCGGCCGTCCCGGCCCGGTCGTGATCGCCTTGCCGGAAGATATGCTGACCGAGACTGCATCTTGCACAGATGCGCCGCGCGGCGCAGCCCCGATGCTGATGCCTCACGCCGAGCTGGTGGAGCGTGCGACCACGCTTCTGGCAGGCGCGCAACGCCCGCTTGTCATTGCCGGTGGTCATGGCTGGGATGAGGCGACGAGCGCCGCTTTCCGCCGATTTGCCGAACAGCACGCGTTGCCGGTCTGTGTATCGTTCCGCCGCCAATCAGTGTTTCCCGCCGATCACCCGCATTTTGCCGGCGATCTTGGCATTGGCGCCAACCCGGCTCTGCTGCGTGCTGTTGCCGAGAGCGACCTAGTCATGCTGTTCGGCACACGGCTTTCGGAGGCGGCTAGCCAGGGTTACACCCTGCTGGAGATCCCGCATTCCAGCCGAACGCTGATCCATGTCCATGCCGGCGAAAGCGAGCTCGGCCGCGTCTACCAGCCGGACCTTGCCATACAGGCGTCTCCGCGCGGCTTTCTCGCCGCCGCCTCGCAACTTCCGCCGCCGGCGCTGCCCGACCGTGCAGCCTGGCTGCAGCTTCTGCGGCAAACCTATCTCGACTGGTCGGACCAGCCCACTCACGTGCCGGGCCGGTTCAATTTCGGCCGGGTGGTGAAAGACCTCGCTGCCACATTGCCTGCCGACGCCATCGTCACCACCGGAGCCGGGAATTACGCCTCCTGGGTGAACCGCTTCTACCCCGTGCGGTCCTCCGGCGGCCTTCTCGGCCCCACCTGCGGATCGATGGGGTACGGCATACCCGCTGCCATCGCCGCCGCACGGATTGCCCCGCATCGCCAGGCGGTCGCGTTTGCAGGAGATGGCTGCTTCCTGATGAACGGACAGGAGTTTGCCACTGCCGTGCAGTATGATGCGCGCGTGGTGGTGGTGATCGTCGATAACGGCATGTATGGCACGATACGCATGCATCAGGAGATGCATTACCCGGGCAGGGTGGTTGCGACCGCCTTGCGCAATCCCGATTTTGCAGCCTATGCGCAGGCATTCGGCGGTTATGGCGAAACCGTGGAAACGACGGAAGATTTTCTCCCGGCATTTGCCCGCGCTGTCGCCTCGGGGCGGCCCGCCATCCTCCACTGCAAGGTGGACCCTGAAGCCCTGACACCGGGCCGCACCCTCAGCGAGTTGCGCGGCACGGCGACACGGTAATCCAGAAAGGCTCAACATGACCGATTATCCCAGCACCAGACTTCTGATCGGCGGCGAATGGCGCGAGGCCGCCGATAAGCGCCGGATCGATGTGCGCAATCCGGCCACCGGCGAGGTGATTGGCACCGTCAGCCACGCTGGCCTTGCCGATCTGGAAGAAGCCGTGGCCGCCGCCGCAAAGGGCTTCCGCATCTGGTCGAGGACCTCCGCCTATGAACGCGCAAAGATCCTGCGCCAGGCAGCCGCCCTCTGGCGCCAGCGTATCGAGGCCGTGTCGCACATCCTGACGATGGAGCAGGGCAAGCCGCTGGCAGAAGCGCGCGTCGAAGTGACTAATACGGCTGATGTGATCGAGTGGTTTGCCGGTGAGGCGCAGCGCATCTATGGCCGCACCATCCCGGCACGCGCGCCCAACGTGATGCAGAATGTGGTCAAGCAGCCGGTCGGCCCGGTGGCTGCCTTCGCGCCGTGGAACTTCCCGATCAACCAGGTGGTGCGCAAGCTCGCGGCCGCGCTGGCCGCCGGGTGCTCCATCATCGTCAAGGCGCCGGAGGAGACACCGGCCGCGCCTGCGGCGCTGATACAGGTGTTCCTTGATGCTGGCGTGCCCGCCAACGTGATCGGCCTGGTATATGGCAATCCGGCCGAAATCTCCGGCTTTCTGATCCCACACCCGGTGATCCAGAAAATCACCTTCACCGGTTCCACCAGCGTCGGCAAAAGCCTCGCTGCCTTGGCCGGCGCGCATATGAAACGCGTCACCATGGAACTCGGCGGCCATGCACCCGCAATCGTCTGTGACGACGCCGACGTCGATATGGCAAGCCGCTTGCTGGCAGCAGGCAAATTCCGCAATGCCGGGCAGGTCTGCGTATCGCCGACACGCTTCCTGGTGCAGGAAAATGTGTATGAACGTTTCGTCGGCAAGTTCACCGAGGCAGCCGAGGCGCTGAAGGTCGGCGATGGGCTCGACCCCAACACCACCATGGGCCCTCTCGCCAATCCGCGCCGCGTGCAGGCGATGGAAGATCTGGTTCAGGACGCACTTCAGCAAGGCGCCCGGCTTACAACAGGCGGCTCCCGCCTTGGCAATGCCGGCTATTTCTACCAGCCCACGGTGCTGGCGGATGTTCCCCTCTCCGCACGCGCCATGAGCGAGGAGCCGTTCGGCCCAGTCGCCCTCGTTTCCCCGTTCAAGACACTCGACGATGCGATCGAGGAAGCCAACCGCTTGCCATTCGGGCTTGCCGCGTATGCATATTCCAGCTCGGTGCATAATGTGCATCGTCTGGGCAGCGAGATCGCGAGCGGCATGGTGTCGATCAACCATGCGGGTCTTGCGCTTATCGAGACGCCGTTTGGTGGTGTCAAGGAATCCGGCTATGGGTCCGAGGGCGGTTCGGAAGCGATCGAGGCTTATCTGAACACGAAATTTGTGACGACGGCGTGCTAAGAAAGGTTGGGGGGACCGTGCCGGTCCCCCCCAACCCCCCGTCATTTCTTGAGGCTGCCAACGGCATCTTTCTTAAATAATGCCGGGGGGTTTGGGGGGCAGGCTTCTGCTCCCCCAATCTTTCTTACTGAAATATATGACCGGGATTCATCAATCCGTCTGGATCCAGCGCCGCCTTGACGCTGCGCATTAGCTTCAACTCCAGCGGGCTCTTATAGCGCGCCAGCTCTTCCCGTTTCAGCCGCCCGATTCCGTGTTCCGCGCTGATGCTCCCTTTCAGCTCCGCCACGATGTCATGCACCGCATGGTTCACCTCCGGCGCGCGCGCCCTGAAAGCATCCTGATCAGCGCCTGCAGCGGACATCAGATTGAAGTGGATATTGCCGTCGCCGATATGCCCGAACGCAAACACCCGTGAGCCGGCCACCACGTTCGCGCAGGCTTCCGAGCCGCGCGCGATGAAGGCAGGGATCGCCGAGATCGGCACGGAGACATCGTGCTTGATCGTGAAGCCCTCCCGTGACTGCCCCTCCCAGGTGCTTTCGCGCAGGCGCCACAAAGCCGCCGATTGCGAGAGGC
Organism: Acetobacteraceae bacterium; assembly: GCA_965198855.1. Lineage (GTDB taxonomy): Bacteria > Pseudomonadota > Alphaproteobacteria > Acetobacterales > Acetobacteraceae > BOG-908. The sequence goes on from CBDAPZ010000001.1 coordinate 535,630, forward strand.
TTTCAGCCACCACGGCATCCAGCACCTGCCCGTCTTCCATCCCCTGCTCGAGTGCTGCCAGCAAGGCGGCGCGCAGCCCCTGCATCTCGCCGCCGGAGACCTCCACCAGCACATACCATTGGTGCGGTTCGGCCAGTGGATCCACCGCGCCCGCATGCCGCACGCCACATTCCACTGCAAAGCGCGACATGATCTCGAACGCGCTCAGCCTTTCGCCCAGCACATCGCGCAGCCGCGCCAGCAGATCCACCGCCGCTTGCACAGACTCCAGAGCGACGAACGCTGTCTGCATCTCGCGCGGGCGGGGAAACAGCTTGATCACGGCAGCGGTAATGATGCCGAGCGTGCCCTCCGCGCCGATGAAAAGCTGTTTCAGATCGTAGCCGGTATTGTCTTTGCGCAAGCCCCGCAGCCCGTTCCAGATCTCGCCGTCCGGCATCACCACTTCCAGTCCGAGCACGAGATCGCGCATGTTGCCATAGCGCAGCACGCCGATACCGCCGGCATTGGTCGCGATGTTGCCGCCGATCGTGCAGCTGCCTTCGGCGTTGAGGCTGAGCGGCAGCAGCCGGTCCTGTGCCGCCGCCGCCGCTTGCGCGTTCGCGAGAATGCAGCCGGCCTCTGCGGTCAATGTGTAGTTCGCCGCATCGACATCGCGCACCGCCGCCAGCCGCGCCAGGCTGAGGACGATCGATTTGCCGCCGGTGCCCGGCACGCCGCCGCCCACCATGCCGGTGCGGCCGCCGATCGGGTGGATGGCGATGCCGGAGGCGGCACAGCATTGCACGATGCGTGCGACTTCCTGCGTGCTTCCCGGGCGCAGCACCAGCGCGGCGTCCCCATGGTAGAGGTCCCGGCTATCCGTGAGATAAGGTTCGCGGCCAGCCTCGTCGTCGATGATCCCGGCCGGCCCGGTGATCGATCTGAGCGTTTCCAGTGCTTCGGCGATGGTCCTCGCGTTGACGTGGCTCATACGCGTGTTTCCTCTTGTTCGAGCGTCAGCGCCACGACGGCGCCGCTCGCTTCATGCCCCGTCAGTGATTGTCCCACGGCGACTGTGACCGGGCCTATCCGGGCTCCCGTCAAGACGACTTGGCCCGCCTTCAGGCCGCCGAACCGTATGGCGGCGAGATTGGCTAACCAGACCATTCCATCGAGTGCATTGCGCATGTCGAACGGGTTGGCTGGCTCAGGCGTGCACGCACCATCCACTTCAAGGGTGAAGTCGAGATGGCGATTTTGCCAGTCCGCGATGCTCCCGCCGATGACGATCCCTGCATTCCCTTGTGCGTCTGCAAGATAGGCCAGTTTGCTGACCGCATTCCGGTCAGCAAAGCGGTGGCCCAGGATTTCGAACGACAGGACGGCACCGCCGATTGCCCCTGACACCTCGGCCTCGTCATAAGGTGTCGAGCGTGGCGGCAGGTCGTGCGACAGGCGCAAGGCCACTTCCAACTCGATGCGCGCCTGCTTGGCCACGCCGTACGCGTATCCAGAGGGGAAGCAGGCACTCGCCGGCACCGGCGCCGCCTTAAATCCGGCTGTGGCGGTTTGTGGCAGAACGATTTTCCATCCTCCTAGCTCGCCCCAAAGCCGCGCCGCCGCGGCCTGGATATCATAAGCCTCGTCTTCGCTGCCGGGGTCGAGCGCCGGCGGCAGGCTTGCGAGACAGCGGCCGGACTGGCGTGAAGCGGCGAGCAGGCGGGCGGCCTCGTCAGCCTTGGCATGCGACATGGTGCGGGGTTCCGGAAATGGGCGCCAAAGAGGTAAACTCAATTTTCTAACTTGCAAAGGTTGTAATAACAGCTAAGCGGCGATGACAAGAAAGGAAGGGGCGTCGATGAATAGCTTGAAGGAGATCTGGAGCCAGGACCGCGCCGCCGTGAATGGCTGGCTTGCCATTCCGAATGGTTACACCGCAGAACTCATGGCGAAGGCCGGCTGGGACAGTATTACGATCGACCTGCAGCACGGCGTACAGGACTATATGTCCATGGTCGCCTGCTTGCAGGCGATGCAGGCCCATCCCGTAATCCCTCTCGTTCGTGTGCCGTCGAACGAGCCCGGCATCATCGGGAAGGTTCTGGATGCCGGGGCATATGGCGTGATCTGCCCGATGGTGAATACGCCACAGCAGGCAGCCAATTTCATCGCCGCCTGCCGCTATCCGCCGGCCGGTCATCGCAGCAACGGTCCGGTTCGTGTCGGGCTTTACGGCGTCGCCGGCACCTATCAGCAGACTGCCAATGAGAACGTGCTGTGCATCCCTATGATCGAAACCGCGCAGGCTGTCGACGCGCTGGAGGATATTCTCGCAGTGCCGGGCATCGACGCACTTTATGTCGGCCCCACGGATTTGCGTTTCTCGCTGGGCCGGCCGCCGATCATGGATGGCGAGGAGCCGGAAATGCTTGACATATACACAAAAATTCTCAAGAGCGCCGGAAGCCGCGGCATTCCCGTGGCGATGCATTGCCTCACCGCGCCATATGCGAGACGCATGGTCGAGATGGGGTTTCGCCTGGTGACGATCGGCGCCGATAACGTGTTCATCACGCAAGGCGCCCGCGCCGCTGTCTCCGCGTTCCGGGGCTAGAGCCCGGCCGGGATCGTCCGGAGCCAAGACGAGCATCATCCCTAAAAGAGTTTACCTCTCACAAATATACTTGACGACTCAGATAGAGGTAACGCAACATCTGCTTGTGGCTGCCGTCTTCGCCTTCGGGCGGAGGCGGTCACAGCGCAGCGAAGAATCGCTGCGCGTAAAGAATGATGATGAGGGACGTTGGTAATGCGAGATTATGCGGATTTGAGTGGTTGGCGGGAGCCTGGCGCCGTGGCCACGCACAGGGCGCCCTAGCGCCGCGCACGGCGAAATGCCGCCATCGGGCGGATACTCCATCTCTGGTCCCTCTTCAGATAGGCTAATCATGCGCCTTTGTTCCTCCATGCTGGGCGGTCAGGCCCGGCTTTTGTCCGCTCCCATCTTCGGTCTCGTCGGCTTGGCACTGTGCGGACCGGCTGCGTACGCGCAGAACGCGGCCAACCAGGTGCCGAACCAACCTGTGCAGAGCAACTCGCCCGTCGGCCAGACGCAGCAGAACGGCTTCGACAAGCCCCACGCCGATACCAGCACACCGGTCAATCTCTACCCGGCAACCGTTTCGCCGGCCGCAGAGATCGGTAAATGGCTTTATGATCGCGGCGTCTATCTCACCGCCGGCTATACCGGCCAGTTCGCCGCAAACCCGATCGGCGGCGAACGGCAAGGCAATGCCTATGCCGGCAAGGTCGATATCGGCGGCACGCTGGATATGGAGAAGATCGCCGGCATCGATGGCGGATCTTTCCATTTCCTGATGACGGACGATCACGGCAAAAGTCTTTCGAATACTTTCATCAATTCCGATCTCTCGGTGCAGAACACTTATGTCGGCTCGCAGACCTATCAGATAGCGATCTTCACCTACGAGCAGAAACTGTTCAACAACCGCGTCGATATCAATTTCGGCCGCACCGATCTGGCATTTGTCGGATCATCGCTCTATTGCGCATTCCAGTCGCATGCGGATTGCGGCCGCCCATCCATGCTGTTCCGCGCCATCGTCGCACCCATTTACCCGACAGCCGTGTGGGGTGGCCGCGTCGTCGGCCAGATCACCAACACGATTTACGCCAAGCTCGGAATTTATCAGCCTGCCCCGAACATTCTGCCGCGCATCAGCCACGGCACCGATTGGGCGATCCATACCGATGGCCCCGATGGTGGCTACGAATTGCCGATCGAAGTCGGCTACAAGGCGTTCACGCCGGGCGCTGACGCTGCGAATCAATACAATGTCGGCATCATCTTCAATCACAGCCCGTTTTCAGCACCTTACGATAATCCGAAAACGCCAACGCAGCAGAGCCGCTCGGTGGTTTATGCGCAGGCGCAACAGATGGTCTACCAGGCGGAGCCAAATTCACGGCGTGGCCTGTATCTGTTCGCGCTCGGCCTGTTCGGGTCCTCCGGCAGCAAGCAGGTCGCCAATTTTCAGCCATCCTTCGGCGCCGTCTGGCAGGGCCCATTCGATATCCGGCCCGAGGATCGCATCGGCGTGATGTTCAACGATTATCATTTGAACGAGAATTATCTCGACTCTCTCTACAAGATGCGTTTGAAGGCCCACGGCACCGAATTCCCGTACTCGAACCAGGCCACCGTCGAACTCAATTACAACATACAGGTTGCCGACTGGCTGCAGTTCATGCCCAACATCCAATATGTTATCCATCCGGACGGACTAGGGTTCACGCCCTATCCCCGCGAGAACGTGCCCAGTGCATTGGTCTTCGGCGTGCAAATGACCGTGGACCTCACAACACTCGTCGGCATCAAAGGCGTTTCCTGGGCATCGGTCGTCGACAACTAGGCAGCGTTCGGAGTGCGCGGCTCGCAGCGCCGCGCACTCGTCTGCCAAACTATCCTTTTATACCAATGACCTTCGAAAAGAATGGTTTCTCACTCGGGCTTCTCCAGCACCAGAGTGGCGAACGCACCGATTAACGGCGGCATGTCCTCCACCCGTGCCGGCAGACGCTCGGCCGGAACCACCAGGCTATCGATGAACCGCCCAGCCTGTGTGTAGACGGACAAACCCAGCTCCTCGCTCGCGATATGAAGATGGCACAGCACCTCGTCGCCACCAGCCTCGTTCCGGCATTTGCCAATAAAATCCCTGATCTCTTCAAGGCCTCCTGTCTGCGCACCCGCTTCCGCGAGGAAATCCGCAACCTCGTTCGCCGCCTGCGAGAACGCCACCAGGTCGAGCGGCACACAGCCTTGCCCCTCCTGAAAAACGCGCCCGCGCCATTGGTCGAACATGGCCTCCCGACGCGCCTCTTCAGGCGTCGGCGGCGCATCGTCATCGACCGGTTCTGGCAGGCCGCCCGACTCCGCAATCTCCTCCCACACGGGAATAGCCCAATCGATCCGCAGCCCCAGCAGCACGCCGAAACCGCTCCGCGCCAAATCGTCCGTATCGCCGGGCGGCAAGTCCTGCGGCGGCTTGCCCTCAACCAGATCCAGCAGCACACGCCGTACGGCGGCAAACGATAGCGCCGTCAGTGCCTCCGGCGACCGCCATCCCGGCAGCAGCCGCACTTCCTCGGTCTCGGCCAGCGCCCCGGAGGCACTCAAACCCGCCAAAAGCTCTTCGCCATCAGGCAAATCGCCGGCCGGCAGCGCCACCGGCAAAGCGACCAGTTCCGCCCAGCCCGACGGGCCAACAGACGCACCTTCCGCCGCCACCAGCAACACCCAATTCAGATCGTCGCCCGCCTCGTCGCCGTCACGCTCACCCAGCTTGCGCACCGCAAGATCAAGCACGTCGATACGGCCGGCCGACATGAGATCCTGCACCAGCCGATCAAACGCGCCACTCCCGTCATCCGCAAACGCTTCCAGCAACCGATCCGCGATCGGCCCCGGCGCTTTCCCGAAAACCTTACGATCCGGCGTGCCGTCCGCCTCTATCCCAAGCGCCTCCAAAGCCGCCGCTCCGGTAAGCAGGCGCCCACGATCAATCCAGCCAAAACGATTTACCGCGCTATCCTCGCGCGCCGCCATCCAGCGCCGAAACGCCGCCCTGTCGGCGCGCTGAACCAGAACCTCCACCCCGGCATCCCGCATTTCTTCGGCGACTGCGCGATTGACGGCGCGTGTCGTTGCAAGATCGGTCTCTCCTGGGCGAAGTGTATCGAGCGTCTCAACATCGGGAAAATGCGTGATCAACACCATATCGAGATCGGGCGCTACATTCCTCGCGAGCTGGGTAGCCTGGTGAACGCTTGGGTTTGGCAAAGGGTTTTCCTAGAAGATTAAGGCAAGCAGTCCTTTTATGAAAAAAGGACCAAAAAACTTTTATTCCTCACGCTGTTCGGGCATGTGTGCTTTGTTTGACTCCGACGCTTCTTTCCAGCAGCGTCAGGACCAAAAGTTTTTTGGTTCTTTTTTTCAAAAAAGAACTACTTCCTTTTTTGCTCAATTCCCCCCAAGAGCACGGCGCAACCGCGTAATCGCACCAGGCAGGCCACGCACCTTCAGCACACGTCCGGCCTCGTCATAGTCCTCCGACAAAACCCTGGCACTTTCATAAACCTCGCCGATCAATCCTTGCTTCGCGTAAGGCAGCACCAGCACATCTTCCACCATCGCCGCTTCGAAGAACGCGATGATGGTCTCGCGCAAAGCGCTAACGTCCTCCGGCGCATGTGCGGAGAGCAGGATCGCGTCCGGATGCTTCTCGATCAAGGCAGCGCGCCCGGCCGCATCCACGCGGTCCAGCTTGTTCAGCACCAGTCGCGAAGGCACCGCATCGGCCCCGATCTCACGCAGCACGCTGCGGCTCACCTCCAATTGCGCCTCGTAGGTCGGGTCCGACGCATCGACCACAAAGAGGAGCAGCGATGCTTCCAATGCCTCCGCCAAGGTGGAGCGGAACGACGCCACCAAATCATGTGGCAATTGCTTGATGAACCCGACCGTATCCGAGACGAGCACGCGAGGCCGGGTTTCCGGCTGCAAGGTGCGAACGGTTGTGTCGAGGGTAGCAAAAAGCTTGTCCTCCACCAGCACCTGGCTGCCGGTGAGCGCCCGCATCAGGGAGGATTTGCCGGCATTGGTGTAGCCGACCAAAGCTACCCGCAACTGGTCGCGGCGGGCGGAGCGGCGCTGATCGCTGTCGCGCTGGACGGCTTCCAGCTGATCCTTCAACTCGGACAGCCGGTCGCGTATCTTGCGGCGGTCAAGGTCGAGTTCGGTTTCGCCGGCGCCGCGGCCCTGCTGGCGGCCACCGCCGGCCGAGGATTCGCGCAAGCGCGGTGCCACATATTTCAGGCGTGCCATCTCCACCTGCAGCTTTGCTTCGCGGGTGTTGGCATGGCGGTGAAAGATCTCGACGATCACGCCCGTGCGGTCTAGTACCTGGGCGCCCGTCGCGCGCTCGAGGTTGCGTATCTGGCTGGGCGAGAGCTCATGGTCGACGATGACGAACTCGGGTCCGCGGGGCGCGTCCGCCTCGGGTTCGTCTGGATCCGCAGCCTCGCTTGCACCTTCAAAGCGACGGCGCGCCTTGGATCGTGAGGCCGGCGCCATGGAGGCAGCCACACCCGTGCCTCCGGTCAGCGCCGCCAACTCTGCGAGCTTGCCGCTGCCCAGCACCAAAGCCGCTCCGGTACCCTCGCGCTTCTGCGACACTGTGGCCACCACCTCGTAGCCCAGCGTCTTCACCAGGCGCCCTAGCTCCTCAAGGCTGGCCTCGTGCGCGACGTCATCGATCTGTGGAGTCTGAATGCCGACGAGGACGGCGAGCGGTGTGGCGGCTTTGGTTTCCATGCCCGGTGAAGTAGCACGAATGGGGCAGGTGGCAGACTCCGCACCCTTCGCGATCGCAGCTGACGGATTGACAGACTGGCACCAGGCGTCAGCCGAACTGCGCTGGATCAGGCCCCAGGCGCTCGCTGCGATCAAGGGCGGCGATCGCGCTCATATCCGCACTGTCCAAGTCGAAGTCCGACACGTCGATGTTCTCCTGGATGCGGGATGGCGTCACCGATTTGGGAATGACGACGTTGCCGAGTTGCAGGTGCCATCGCAGCACCACCTGCGCCACCGTCTTGTGGTGTTTTTCCGCGAGCGCAGCCAGCACCTTGTCCTCGAGCACGGCCTTGCCCTGGCCAAGCGGGCTCCATGCCTCCGTGGTGATGCCGTGCGCGGCATGGAAAGCCCTGAGGCCGGGCTGCTGCAGATAAGGATGGAGCTCGACCTGATTGATCGCAGGCGCCGGGCCATCCCGCATCACCAGGCCAAGGTGATCCTCGGTGAAGTTCGACACGCCGATCGCACGCGTCAGCCCGGCATCGCGCAACTTCGACAAGGCGCCCCAAGCCACCATGAACAGGTTCTGCTTGGGCGCCGGCCAATGGATTAGATATAGATCCAGGTATTCCAGGCCGAGTTTTTCCAGGCTCTCAGCGAGCGCGGCTGGCGCGTCACCCTGACGGTCGTTCCATAGCTTGCTGGTGACGAAAATTTCGTCGCGCGGCATACCGCTCCGCCTCAGGCCCTCTCCGGTGCCCTGTTCGTTCTTATATATCGACGCGGTGTCGATGCTGCGATAGCCGGAGGCGATTGCTGTCGCCACGGCATCGGCGGCTTGTTCATCCGACACCTTGAACACCCCAAAGCCGAGTTGCGGCATCATCACGTCATCAGCAATACGGATCTGTTTTAGGGCGGTCACCGGTGGCTCTCCTGCTTCAAGGGCGCGGAGGCTGGCTGCCAAATGCTTGGCAGTCAATCGCATCGTCAGAATGAGGAAAGGTCGTAACCCCGCTCAGGGCCTATCGGCGGCGCAAGACGGCAAAATCGAGGTTTCCGATCGCCTCTGGAAGTATATCCAGAACATCAAAGTGATCAGACCAATGGTCTCTGACATGTTGATGGGTTTGAGCCGTATTGCGGTAGTAGGTGGCATCGGCAATCTTGCCATCCAGCGCGCCGTCGACACGATCCGAATGGATGCCGTCGCGTGCCCATTGGTCCAGATATGCTGAATCATGCCATACGGACGACCATGCGACAGCGCTTGGGCCGCCGAAACTCATCAGCGCGATCGCCCCCGGCTTCATCAATCTGGCGAGTTCCTCCAGCCAGCTGCGCTGCACGTCGACCGGCAAATGGGTCATGACCGAGATCGAGAATAACGCGTCTAGACAGCTATCAGGCAGGTCGCAAGGCGGAAACAGCGGAGATGTCACGAACATGCCGGGCGCGAGATTGGTAGCTGCCCACTCGGCGTTCTCCGCATCCACGTCCATTCCGATGATCGTTGCATTACCCCACTCTCGAACGAAGTGTCGCGTGACACGTCCGTGGCCACAGCCCCAATCCATCAACGTCGTTCCGTCTGGTCCGATGTTGTAGCGAGCAAGCAGTGCCTCGATGGTGCGAAAGTTGTTGTAGCCCGTGAGCGTGACGCTACGCGGATCCGACCAAGTTTGCACCCTGGTCAATTGCGTGTTGTCCTGTGGGAAGCCGACGCAGGCTGCAAGATCTCGTGGAATCCACACTCGGCCATACGGCTCGGGAAAGTCTTTTTGGGGACCCTTGTCGTAGACAAACCGGAACGTGAACGGATCTGAACCCGGTGCGCTGGCAGCCAGGTTGATCACCAGATGGAAGTCCGAGAAAACCGCATTTGGCAAATACCAAAAATGTGACTCCCAATTGGAGTCGATGGGGTATTTGAAGTCGAAGGCTACGCCGGGGCCAAATTCTACACGAAGTGCCCCGGGGTCGCCGGCCGGCGGCAAATGGGCACCGACGACCGTAATACATGCGCCATCGAAGGTAATATACGAGACCGCATAAAACGGCCGATCATGCAAGGATCTTACACGAGACGCCTTTAGGCCTTTACTATTGCCACGATCAGGAATGTCCCAGAACCAGATGGATGCGAGCTCGTCCCCGTGAGCGTCCGAGATGGCAACCTTGCGTCTTCCTGTCCAGCCAGGGGGCGCCGGAGGAAGGTCACACCGAAACGACCTGTCGGTTGAACCTTCGATTTGACGAGATGGAACAGTCGCCCACGCTAGACCGTCGCACTGGATGGTAACCGCGTCGGGCAATAGACCTGCGATTGCTGATCCCCTCAGGACGCCGTCTGCGCAAAGAGACAGAACCACGCGGTCGATACGCGATTGATCGTTCATAAAGTGCTCCTAAGGGCGTATAACAAAGATGCTAAGCTCCTTTTTTCTTTGCTTTAGCGAAATTCTTTTCAGGTTTGTCTACGCGTAGATGATGGCGTTGCGCCCCTTAATAAAACAAAACTTGCAAGCATTGCTGATACCTAACGGCATCATGAATGCACTCGGTAATCGGGTTTACGCCGTAGGAACAACAGGCCTTGTTTTGGACCATGGCGGCACCAAGATTGTTTGCAACGGCCGTTGTCGTATCGTCGACAGTGCGCCATATTTGGTGGTGACGACATGGCTACGGCAGAAGCAAATGATAAAGGCGCATTCCCACCTGATCAGTCGACAGTTGATGCGTTGCATTATCGGCGGCGTCTATCGGACAAAATCCTGGTCGCGTTCCACCATGCGTGCGATGAACATGATACAGTGATTGGAAGTCAGCTTCTGGAGACATTGGAGTGTCTGATCTCAAGGAACGTCGTTGACCCGAGGCAGGACAGGCGTAAAGCGATCGAGAGTTTGGTAGGCGCGCATGGTAGGCTGTGGCACCTTAAGGAAGCTGCCAAGAAGAAAGTTTGATATACCAGAGACAAGCCTGGCCCGGCCGTTTCAAGTGTCGTCATACGAAGGTTTGCCGCTGGGCCTTGCGGCCCAGCATGACAATGCGTGAGCGTTTGTATCGAGGTTTGCAAGGATTTCTATGGCAGTTATGTCATTAAACAACCTTTACGACCATTATAAATGGGCGCTCATTCAAACGACAGTGGCGGTTGGGGTGCCGAGACGGCGTTCATCAACGGCATGGCGGCTGCGTCTGGGACTCCCATAAAGCCGGCCTGCAAACCTACTCAGCAGCGATCGTCGTATAGATCGCCGGCGCGGCAGGAGATTGCGGATAGGTGCCGCGATGGAGCGAGGCGGCAGCGTGGATTGCTGTCTGCTCCATTGCTTTGATCGTGGTGCCGAGGCAATCGGCGACCTGATCGGCTTCCTCAATCGTCATTTCGTCATACACGGGAAGGCTGATGATCCTGGCTGCAATGTCACAAGTGACTTCGAGGGATCCCCTGCGGCCCTTGCCAATGAAGTAAGGCTGCTCGGCCACGTGCGGGCTGAAATACGTCGCCATGCCGATGCCGTGTGACGTCAATTGTGCCTGCACTTCCCCGCGCATCGCCGCGAGTGCGCGTGGCAGGAGGACAGGTGCGAACTGGTGGACCTGGCGCCTCGGCGACGCAGCCTGGAACTGCAGCCCGGGCAGGGTTTCACGGTAACGTTTGACAACGGCGCCGCGCGAGGCGACGACGCTCTCGTAACCGTCCAGCTTGAGCAATGCGAGCAAGGCACCGACTTCACTGAGCTTGGCGTTCAAGCCGAGCATGGTTGCCGTGCGGGGCTGGCCGAAACCAAAGTTCGACATGGCGCGCAGGCGCGCGATCAGCGCGCTGTCGGCGCTGTAGATGACGCCGCCTTCGCCGGCGGCAAAGGATTTTGTGGCGTGCATGGAAAAGACAACGGCACCCGGATAGCCGGCACCGAAACCCTGCCCACGCGCAGAAAGGGTGCCCAGCGAGGCCGCAGCGTCAACGACTACCGGGATGCCGGTCTCTGCCTGGATGCGCGCGTAGCGGTGAAGGTCGATGTCATATCCAAAGGTGGCGTAAGGCATCACGACGGCGATCTGGTCGCGATAACGGCGGAGAAGCTCCTCCTCCGCGTCGGCGGAGGCAGCCCAGGTGAGTGGGTCGATGTCGCAGAACAGCGGCGTCAGCCCGCACCACAGGGCCGCCTGCGCAGCCGCCGCGAAGGTGAAGGAGGGCATGAGCGCGTATTTCTGGCGCGACGTGCGGTTCTCGATGACCTGCTGCACGGCGAGCATGAGGCCTATAGTGGCATTGCAGACCGTCAGGCAGGCGCCTTTGCCACCGAACATGCTGGCGACGAGCAAATCTTCAAACAGCGTGTTTACCGGCCCAAAATTACTGAACTGGCCGCTATTTTCGATCTGCTGCAGCAACGCGGCAGCTTCGCTCAGGCGCGGCGGCCTTGGTTTGATCAGCGGGATCATGTCAGCGCTGCTGCAGCCATCGGGGCAGTGACGTTCGTGGCAGGATGCGGCCAGGGCGGCGCCGGGGCAGGGCATTGCCGGTCGTTCAGCACGGCGTCGGCGATCAGCAGGCCGACATCATTCTGCCAAAGCCATAAACCGTTCACCTGGCCCGAGAAGCTCGGCTCGCCGCCAAGCTGGCCAGACGGCCTGAAACCGGCAGCCAGCCCAATCCCGAACAGGCCGGGTATGGGTGCTGCTTCGACATCCATGACGCGGCACTGGCCATCGACCAGCGGCGCCTGCGGATGGCGTCCAGCATGCAACTCGATAGGCTCGCCGGCGAGGTCCAGCACGCGGATGGCGCGCGGCCGGTAGCCCAACGCGGCAATAATGATATCCGCCCGCTCCAGGATGCCGATGGCGGCGGGATCGGTGTGCTGCAGGCGGTGCAATGAAAGACGGTGTTCCGGTGGGCGGCCGCCGATGCCGCGTGCCTGCATGATCAGTTCGCGAGAATCGAGCCGAAAGCCAGCGAAACGAAAGACGCGCTTGCTGACCGGGCAGATGTCGTCGTCGCCAAACTCCGTATAATCCTCGGCAAGAGCGTCGGACGCGGAAGGATAATAGATGTTGAGCGCACGACGGTGCAGCAGCGTCACGGCGCCGTAGGCGAAGGTGATGGCTGGCAGCCGATGCAGCAAGGCGTGCGCGACCGCGGCAGCGCTCGTCGAACCGCCGACAATGGCGACGCGCGGATCTGCGATTTTACCGAGGCGCTCGGCCATGGCGGGCAGGCCGCCTATTGCGAAGACGTCACCGGATTGAAGCAATTTGGCGCCGTAATGTTCGACAAGCCGGCGGCCGGCAACAGTTTCGCTAGCCAGGCGTGCACGTGGCTGTTCAGCGCCGGTGGCGGTGACGACGAAGCGCGATAACAGGTGACTGATCTTGCCGGCACCGTCCTCGATCGTGGTGTTCCAGCCGTTGGCAGTCCGGCGTATTTCGCGCGCGCAGTGACCGGTCAGCACGACGCAGCGCGGATGGCGTGCAATCATCGTGGCGAGCGCTTCGCCCACCAGCGCCATGAAGCGTCCCACGAGGGCAAGGGGGACGGAACCGTCACCTGCTGCGGCAATTTCCTGCGACAGGGCGTGGGATTGCAGCGCGGTCACATCCGTATCGACCGGGCCGCGCAGGCAGTCCACGAACGTAGTGCCGGTACTATCGGAGTTGATGGCATAGGTGCCGATGTCGCCGCAGCCCGGCACGGCGGAACGTTCCACCAGGGCGACTCCGCAATCGAGAAGATTACCCAGGCGGCCTTTCCGGTGGGCTGCGAGAAGAGGTGCCAGTCCGGCAGGACCAGCGCCGATGATCACCAGGCGGAACGATGGCAGCGCAATCATGGTATGCCTCTCCGGAGAGAGCCGCGACAGCGACACAAAAGTCTTTTGCTTCTTTTCTTCAAAAAAGAAGGCCTTCCTTCCGCGACCATCAGATGCACGCTGCCCAGCGCTGCTGTACCTTGGCGCCACGGAACTTACTTTTGAGGCTGTCACCGATCGCATCACGAAGAATGCGGTTGGTTTGCGCCGAGATGAGTTCGCGCGTGGCTTGATCCGGAAGATATTCTCTCGAGAAGGCTTCCGACAGAACTGAAAGGATCCGACGCAATTCGAGAAATGTAGCCCGGTCAGGAGCGGGTTGCCGCGCTGCGATGTGGTGGTTGACCAGTCTGGCGGCGCGGGTGGCGCCGCTGCCGAACCAAGGCCTGTAAGCGTCCTCCAGCACGGCGCCGGCGCTGGCGATCATCTGCGTCGCCGATGTGCTCGAAGCACCTCCCTGGTGCCAGCGATAGGTGGTGAGAACCTCGTCCAACCTGGCGATTTCACCGTGCGCGGAGAGCCGGTGATAAAGATCGAAATCTTCGGCAAACAGCCGTTCCTGGCGGGAAAATACATCAAGCTTCTCGACCGCCGACTTACGCAGCATGACCGATGACCAAACGAGTGGGTTCATCACGTGCAGCATCCAGCGGATAAATCCGGGCGTGGTGTTGGTGCCGAGGCGATCCTGTATCAGGCGTCCGTCAACCAGACGTCGGGCGGCTGTACCCAGGGCCACAACCTTTGGTTGGGCATCAAGACAGGCCACCTGGCGGGCAAGGCGGTGCGGCAGCGAGATATCGTCCTGGTCCAATGCCGCGATATAACGGCCGGTCGCCGAGGTGACCGCGAGATTACGCGCACGCACCGGACCACTGTTTACAGGGGTGGAGCGTATTTTAATGCGTTGATCGGTGAAGCTGCGAAGTATGTCACGGGTGCCGTCGGTCGAGCAGTCATCCACGGCGATGAGTTCGAAATCCGTGAGTGTCTGACTGAAAAGGCTGTCAAGCGTCTCCTTCAGCTTGGCGGCCCCGTTATAGGTGGCCATGACGACGCTTACGGTCGGGTTGGTCATGCGGTTAATACCTGGCGGGCTCGTTCAAAAGATGGCTGATCGGAAAATCTGAAACCCAAAGCACGCTATCGTCATCGCTTCTGAGGCGTGTATATAACTTATAAACTACAACCACAAGGTGCATTTGGAGCTTCAGCGCGTTTTCCTTGCCGATGGCGCTAGGCGGCTGCGCCAGAGCCTCGGCGAAAGCTTTCCACATGCTGGATGGGGAAAAAGGTCTGTCCGCGTAGCCGGGTTGGCTCGTGGCGAGACCCTCAGCTGCCGATGCGGCGTAGGCCAGAACCATGGTCTGGCGGGATACGCCGAGATCATTAGGTACACGCGGCTTGAGGGGAGGCGCATGCGCGCTACTGCCTGGCCACTCAGGATCGCCTTGCGCAGAAAGGCTGCGATCTGCATCTGCCGGGGTAGGTGGCCGACGCGTTCAGCCTAAAACTGTTCCATAGACTTGGGCGGGTCTGTGGAGCGTTGCGATCTGGACTGATCGGACAACCGTAGCCGGACCTATAACATCGCGCCAGATACGCCTAACAGGCGGGCCTCCCTCAGAGGAACGGCCATGTACGTCCATCCTGCATTTCGCATCGACCCAACCGCGGCGTTCGCTCTGTTGCAGGAGCGTGCCTTCGGTATGCTGGTCATCACCGGCCCCGCTGCATTGCCGGTTGCGACACATCTTCCGTTCCTTGCGTATCAGCGCGAAGACGGCGGCTTGCGGCTCGAGATGCACATTGCCAAAGCCAATAATTTGCATGAAGTCGTGACCCCGGGCGGAATTCCCGCCCTGCTCGCGTGCCAGGGGCCGGACGCGTACATCTCGCCCGACTGGTATGGTGTTCCTAACCAAGTGCCGACATGGACCTATACGGCTGTTCATCTCAGCGGCACCCTTCATGCGCTGCCGGAGGAAAGCGGTGCATCGCATGTGGATCGGCTTTCAGCAGAGTTCGAGAACCGTCTGCTGCCGAAGCAACCATGGACTTCGGACAAAATGGACCAGCAACGACGCATGGCCATGATGCGCGCGATCGTTACATTCGAGATGTTCGTAGCTCCTGACGGGATCAAGGCGCAGGAAAAGCTGATCCAGCACAAGGGTGTGACGGAGCACCAGGGAGCGATTGCAGGGCTACGTGATCGCGGCGATGCCGGTTCCATGGCGATTGCCGCTCTGGTGGCAAAGGGTCTCGCTGCTCGAACAGAGTGATCACGGGTAGCGCGCGAGACACTGCGTTCCGGTAAGCGCGGCGGCCAGCTGCCGGACAGAACAGCGACAGCGACGAAAGGTCTCTTGCTTCGTTTCCTCAGTGTCTGTCCGGAAACTTGGGCTGGCGAGTCAGATGGTGCGGTATCGCGAGCACTAGAGCGGCGCGGCCGTTTGGGGCCGTAAGGACCGGAGCGCAGGGAGACCATGCCAGATGGCAGTCAACCCGATTTTACAGACGGACACTGAGGAAAAGAAGGCCTCGCTTATCCCGCTGCCTCAACGCGCTCCTGCGCCTCCGCCGCCGATAACGGCAGCCCAAGTTCTCGATAAACACGTGCAAGTTCACGATTGACCGGCACGCCATCGCGGTCGGAGAGACGACGGGTTTCCAGTATCTGCTGCGCGCGTTTGAACCGCCGGGTTTGCAGCAGGGTATCGAGAACGATTTGGTCGAACAGATCGCGCTGCGCATGGCTGCCGCCAATATCCATCAACTGGCCCAGCTTTGGTTCAATCAGTTGCAGGGCGGCCTCGTGGTCGCCGGCGGCATGCGCGGCGAGGCCTTCGGCCAGCGGGACGCCCACACTTCGCCAGACCTCACGGCTGGCCTGCGGCCCATCCGAAGGCGCGCGGCGGATGGCCGCGAGCAGGTGCGATGCTTCCGGGCGGCCTGCGCGAGCCAGGCCGTAGAAATACTGCAGCGTGAGAAAAGGTTGAGAGACGTCATCCTGGCGAGCGGCGAGGTATGGCCCGAGATCCGACCAGCGCGCGCCGACATCGATGCCGGCAAAGGCGAAGCGCGCGAGCAGCGAGACTGCGCCGATCTGGTCCTGCGAGAAATCCTTCTGCTGCGACCAGCAATGATCGTCATAGGCGGCCAGCGCTTCCTTGAAGCGACCCTGGCTTAGGTAGAACAATGCCAGGTGCCACCACAGATGGGTATACATGAACGAGGTAAGGCCGCCCCAGCTATCGCGCTTTGATTCAAGGAAGGCGACGCCTTCGCCGATCCTACCCTGTGTCAGCATCACATGCGCCAAGGCGTGCTGCGCCCAAGGCTCGCGCGGCTGCAGGGCCAGGGCATGGCGGCCTGCTCCTTCGGCCTTGTCCAGCAGGTGCAGTTGCTCGTAGGCGAAGGCGAGCATGCCGTGCAGATACGCCACGTCGCCAGCGACCTTCTGGCTGGCAATCGCCACACGCAGCATGGCGGGGAAATCGCCGGTATTGAAGCTGTGATATTGATGCAGTTTCAACATCGCAAGATCGCATGGATGCACCTGCAGGATTTGTTCGATTTGATGTAACGACCCGGGCAGATCGTCCGCGATCCAGAGGCGCAGAACGTGGACGATGTCGCGCTCCCGCGGAAGTGCTTCTGCTTCTGCCTTTTCGGCACGTGCCAGATATTGCTTGGCCTGATTTGGAGTTCCGCCGGTTTCCGACAGCATCCACAACAGCCCGGCATACGCATTGAGGAGAGTGCTTTCCGCATTGTCCTCCGCAGCTGCGAGCACGTTCACGATGCGCAAATCGTAGCCGAGGAAACCCAGCACGAAATCGTCGATTGCAGCCGCGGTTTCGGGGCGGCATTGGCTGATAGGGTTGCCGAGTGTGTCGTGGCTCACAACCGCGCCGCCTTGGCTGCGGCAATGGCGGCGGCAATGGTTTCGTTGGTCACCTGGGGTGCCTCCATCATGATTTGATGGCCGCAACGCGGCACGATCTGCAGCGTGGCGTGCGGCAGAAGGGCGGCCAGTTTTTTCAGTGCGGCGACAGGAACAAGATCGTCATCCGCTCCTGCCAGCATATACACCTCCTGCGGCAGATGGCGCAGCTTTTCGACGTCGATGGTGGACGCGCCGGCGAACAGCGCCTGCATCATGAACAGCGTGTTGCCGCGCGTGGCGCGCTGCTCCGCCGCCACCAGAGCGGGATCGGCATCCGCATGCCAGGCAAGGCGGCGGAAGCCGCGCGCAAGCAATGGCCTCGCCAGTTCCAGCAATGGTAAGGGCAGGCGTCCGAGCCAGCCCGGGATCAGCCGCCGCCCGCTCATCGCATCGACGGGGGCGGCGCCCAGCAGCACGACCGTGCCGACCTGCGGCGCCTCGGCCAGCAGCCAGGCGAGCACCAACCTGGCACCATAGGAATGCGCCACAACGACATTATGCGTGCTGCAATGCGCGGCAAAAATCGCCTGCGCATCTGCAACAAGTTCGGCGCCCGCATAGGCGGCTTCGTTTTTCGGCTTCGGGCTGCGACCATGACCGATCGCGTCCCAGGCGACGAGGTTGACGGAATCTGAAACAAAATGAGTCCATTGGAAGCGCCATTGCTCCAGGTTGCCGCCGCCACCATGAACAAAGAACAGCGTGGTGTCGCTGTCGGCTTGTCGTGTGGCGATGTTCAGGGTTTGGCCGGGGCGAATTTCCTGCAGGGCGTTGTCCATGAGATTCTCCAGGAAGGAAGCGGTTCTTTTTTGAAAAAAAGAACCAAAAAACGTTTATCTCTTCGCTTGCACATAGGTTGGGCCAGGATCGGAAAAGCTGGGGTTGCATAGATACAAAAGTATTTTGGATCTTTTCTTCAGAAAAGAACTGCTTCCTTCAAACATCTCCGCCAAAGCGCGTCTTCCAATCCGCCTGCTCGCCGGCACGTCCGGAGGGGCGCGCTTCGAACACCCCACGTGCGGTCGCCCGCGCCGTCACCAGCGTGGCGGCTAGGCAGAGTTCAGCGAAGACCTCAGCTTCGCTTCGCATCGCGCGAGCACCTGTAGAGACAGCAAATATCGTATCGCCATCGCCCGCCAGATGCGCCGGCAGCACGGCCCGCGCGAGTCCGTCCTGGCCGAGGATTGCCAGACGCCTAGCCTGGATGGGGGTCAAGAGCGCGTCGGTGGCGACGATGCCGATCGTGGTGCCCCAGGCGGGCATCTTCATGCGCAGGCGCAGATCCGCCTCGGTGCAGGCGGGCATGCCGAGACCGCCGAACTCGGCATCGCGCTCGAAGGGGGCTGCCCAGAAGTAAGGGGTGTCGCCGATGGTGGCGGAGCCGACCGCGTTTACGACCACCAGGGCGGCGACGATATGGCCTTGCGAGGTCACCATGCTGGCCGAGCCGACGCCCCCCTTGACGGTTGCCGTCGTCGCGCCGGTTCCAGCGCCGGCGCTGCCGAGGGCAAAGGCTCCGGCGGCGGCGGCCCGGGCTGCGTCGTAGCCCAGCGACGCGTAGGGCGAATAGCGCGCCCACGCCTTGTCGCCGCCATTGGACAGGTCGAACAGGCTGGCCTGCACCACGATCGGCACGCGCACATGCGCCGATGGCGGGAGGGTAGCGAAATCCTCGCGCAAGGCCGCCTGCACGCCGGAGGTAGCGTCCAGTCCGAAGGCGGAGCCGCCCGACAAGACTACGGCATGCACGCGGTCAACCGTCATTTCCGGATCGAGGAGCGCGGTGTCGCGGCCTGCGGGCGAGCCGCCGAGTATGCTGATCGAGGCGATCGCCGGCTGATCGAACAGGATGGCGGTCACGCCGGAGCGGAGGGCGTCGTCATCGGCGTGGCCGACGCGGATGCCGGCGATGTCGGTGAGCAGGTTCAGCATGTGGGCACCAATACCTCAGGCTGGGCTGCGACCAAGCGGCGGGTGAAGGGGTGGGTGGGAGCATCGAGCAGGGCGGCTGTCTCACCCTGTTCGACGATGCGGCCGGCTTCGAGCACGAGCACGCGGTGCGAGACATGGCGGATGACTGCGAGATCGTGGCTGATGAACACGTAGGCGAGGCCAAGCCGGTCGCGGAGGTCCAGCATCAGGTTCAGCACTTGCGCCTGCACCGAGACGTCGAGCGCCGAGACAGGCTCGTCGGCAATCACCAGGGCCGGACGGGTGACCAATGCGCGGGCGATGGCGATGCGCTGGCGCTGGCCACCGGAGAACTCATGCGGGTAGCGTGTGGTGGCCGAAACGGGCAGGGCCACCGCGTCTAACGCCTCCGCGACACGGGCGTCCCTGGCGGCCTTTTCCACCTCCAGGGCGCGCAGGGGTTCGGCGACAATGCGGCCGATCTTCCAGCGTGGATCGAGGGAGCCATAGGGGTCCTGGAACACGGCCTGGATCTGCGGACGTATCTCGCGCAACGCTGTTCGGCTGGCGGCAAACAGGTTGGTGCCGCGGAAGGTCACGCTGCCCTGGTCCGGCTTTTGGAGGCCCATCAGCATGCGTGCGAGGGTCGACTTGCCGCTGCCGGATTCACCGATGATGCCGAGGGTTTCACCTGGCGCCACCTGCAGATCGATACCGTGCAATACGCGGTGCGATGCGGTGCCCGTCCGCCGGTAGTCGCGCACCAGGCCTCTAGCTTCGAGCAATAGCGCGCTCATGCCGCCACCAACGGGTGCAGGCAGGCTGCACGATGGGCCCCATCTCCCTCGAGCGGTGGCGGCGACAGGCGGCAATCCGCGTGGACATGGACGCAGCGCGGGGCGAAATCGCAGCCGGCGGGACGTTCCGCAGCTTCGGGCACCTGACCTGGAATGCTCGGCAGCTGCTGTCCCGGGGACGTTCGCGTGCCGTGCAGCGTGGCGGCCAATAACCCCTGCGTATAGGGATGCCGACGCTCGGCAAACACAGCTCTTGTCGAACCTGTCTCGACCACGCGGCCGGCGTAGAGCACCAGCAGGTTGCGCGCGGCCTGTGCCACCAGGGCGAGATCATGGCTGATCAACATCAGCGCCATGCGCTTCTCCGCGGTCAACTCGGCGAGCAGGGTTACGATCTGGGCCTGGGTTGTCATGTCCAACGCGGTGGAGAATTCGTCGGCGATCAGCAGCGCTGGCTCACAGGCCAGGGCGATCGCGATCATCACGCGCTGGCGCTGGCCGCCGGAGAGCGCGTGCGGATAGGCGCCGGGCGAGACACGCGCGGCCGGCAGGCCGACACGGTCGAGCAAGGCGGACGCGCGGGCTTCGGCCTCGGCACGGCCGAGGCGGAAATGCAAGCGCATGCCCTCGGCGACCTGCCGGCCAATAGGCTGTACGGGGTTGAGCGCGAGGAGCGGTTCCTGGAACACCATGGCGATTTTTCGCCCACGCACGCCGCACATCTGCTGCTCGGACAATGCCAGAAGGTTTTCGCCGTTCAGGCGGATGCTGCCCGCGGCGGAGAGTCCGTTCGGCAGCAGGCCCATCACCGCGAGCGCCAGCAGTGACTTGCCGCAGCCGGATTCGCCGACGACGCCCAGTGTCTCGCCGGCATCGAGCGTGAGATCCACGCCGTCCAGCAAGGCGATGTCGCGCAGGCGCACCTGCAACGCGGCCACTTCCAGCAGTGATGTCATCGTGCGCGTGCCAGTCGCGGGTCGAGCACGTCGCGCAACCCGTCGCCGAGCTGGTTGAGGCCGAGCACGAGCAGCGAGATGGCAAGGCCGGGTGCGACCACCAGCAGCGGATTGTCGAAGATACGCGTCTGATAATCCGAGAGCGCCCGCCCAAGGCTCGGCGAGGGCGGTGGGGTGCCCAACCCTAAATAGGAGAGGCCTGATTCCGCCAGCACCGCCAAAGCAAGCGCCACGGTGGCCTGCACCAGCAAGGTAGCGGCGATATTGGGCAGCACGTGCACGCGCAGCACGGCGGCAGGGCTGCTGCCGGCAATGCGCGCAGCGGCAACGAAATCGCGGTTCAGGATCGATCCGGCCTCGGCCCGAGTGAGTCGTATGAAGGCCGGCACGCTGAACAGCGCGATCGCCAGGATGGTGCCGCCCATCCCGGCACCGTAGACGGCAACGATCATCGCGGCGGTGAGGAGCGGTGGGAAGGCCAGACCGAGATCGGCGATGCGCATCACAACGGAGGCTTTCCAGCCGCCACCGGCCGCTGCCAGACCCAGCGGTATGCCGATGGCAGCGCCCAGCGCGATCGCCGCGGTGCAGACAATGATACTGTTGCGGGCGCCGGCCATGAGGATCGAGAGCAGGTCGCGGCCAAAGGGATCGGTGCCGAGCGGATGGGCGGCGGAGGGCGGTGCGAGGCGATGGATGATGTCGATCCGTGAGGGCGCCCAGGGCGTCCAGATGAGCGACAGCGCGGCCGGCAACACCACCAGCGCCAGCAGGGCGATGCCGAGAACCAAGCTCGGATGGCGCAGCTTCATGCGGCCAGGCGCGGATCGAACCATGCCGCGGCAAGGTCGGTAGCGAAATTGACCAGCACCACCACGGCCACCAGCATCACCACGAGGTCCTGCACCACCATCAAGTCACGCTGATCGATCGCTTCGAGCACCAGCCGGCCAAGTCCGGGCAAGTTGAA
Source organism: Acetobacteraceae bacterium (assembly GCA_965198855.1). Taxonomy (GTDB): domain Bacteria; phylum Pseudomonadota; class Alphaproteobacteria; order Acetobacterales; family Acetobacteraceae; genus BOG-908. The sequence goes on from CBDAPZ010000001.1 coordinate 557,401, forward strand.
CACGTTTTCGACCACGATGGTGCCGGTGAGTAGGATGGGGAACTGGATGCCGATGATGGTCACCACCGGCAGCATCGCGTTGGGCACCGCATGGCGCCACAGGGCGGCGCTGCGGCTGAGACCTTTTGCCCGCGCGGTGCGAACGAAATCCTGGCCAAGAGCGGTGATCGTGGCCGAACGGGTGAACCGCGCCAGCACGGCGGCATTCGGTAATGCCAAAGCCAATGCAGGCAGGATCAGTGCGCGTAGCGCCAGCCAGGCACCGCCTTGCCAACCGGGGAACCCGCCGGCTGGAAACCAGTGCAGGCGCAGCGCGAATAGCAGGATGAAGATCACGCCGAGCCAGAAATCCGGCACTGACTTGAGCGATTGCACGCTCGTCATAATGGCGGCGTCGGGCAGGCGGCCCTGCCGTGCAGCGGCAGCCACGCCCAGAGGGATGCCGATCGCAATGGAGAGCAGCAAGGTCAGGGCTGCCAGCGGCAGCGTCACCTGCAGCCGGTCAGATAGAAGCTGTGCCACCGGAATGCCGTAGGTGTAGCTGTTGCCGAGGCGCAGCCGCAGCAATCCGGCCACCCATTGCATGTAGCGTTGCAGCAGCGGCACATCGAGGCCGAGCTTGTGATGCAGAGCGGCCACGGTATCGGGCTGCGCATCGGTGCCGAGCATGACGGCGGCGGGGTCGCCGGGCAGCACGTTCAGCACCACGAACACGATCACCGAGGCAGCGGCCAGCGTAAAAACAAGGCCTGCCAGCCGGCGGGCAAGAATGCCGTTCATTTCGACCAGTAAGCGTCCGCCGCAGGAATGGCCGAGATCGGATCATTCACCCACATGCCCTGCAGCTTCGCATTGAAGACGCTGTAGCGCGGTGCGGAGAACAGAAACACGTTGGGCTCGTCGTCGGCCAGCTTCTCCTGCAGGGCCACGCTGAGGCGATGGCGTTCCGCCGGATTACTGACCGACTGATACTGGTGGAACAGGCTTGCATAGGCCGCATCGTGATAGCCGAAATAATAGTGCGGCCTGGCGTAGATATCGAGATCGTTGGGCTCGACATGGGCGATGACCGTCGCCTGGTAGGCGCCCTGGGCGAAAACCTGCGACAGCCATTGCGGCCAGGCGACCGGTGCAAGCGTCACCTTCAGCCCGATCTCCTCGAGATAGGCTGAAATGAGCTCGCCGCCTTTATTGGCGTATTCGATTGGAGGAGTGGTGATGGTGATCGCGAAACCCGGTTTGACGCCGGCGGCGGCCAGAAGCTGCTTCGCCTTTTCCGCGTCGTATGGGTAGCGCTTGGAGAGATCGACATAGTCGGGATCCGACGGACTCATATGCGAGCCGATGATTGTCGCACCTTGATAACCGGCGGCCTGGGAGATGGCCGCGCGGTCGATCGCGTAGGCCAAAGCGCGCCGCACGCGCACATCGTTGAAGGGTGGGCGGGCCTCGTTGAGCGCCAGCAGGAGCTTGAACGGGAAGGTGCCGCTGCGCACCACAAGGGTGCCCTGCGACTTCAAGCGGGGCAGAAGATCCGATGACGGGAAAGACGGAAATGCGTCCAGCTCACCGCTCATCAGTGCATTGGCCGCTGCCAGCGGATCGGCAATGAAGCGGTAGGTGACGGTGGCGATTTTCGGCGCGGCGCCCCAATAGGTGTCGTTGCGCACCAGCGTCACGCTGTCGCCGCGGCGCCAGGACGAGAAGGCATAAGGGCCAGTCCCGACGGGATGGGTCGCGTTGGTGGAGGCGGTGTTCGGTGCCACCATCGCTGCATCAGGCCATGCCAGTTCGTAGGGCAGGTTGCCGACCGGCTGTGCCAGGGTAATGACGGCTTCGAGCTTGGACGGGCAATCGACCTGCTTGATCGGCGTGAAGAAGGGCTTTTGCGGGTTGGTGCTGTCGGCGGCGGCGGCACGGGTATAGGCGAACCGAACGATGCCGCAGTCGAACGGCGTGCCGTCCTGGAAGCGGACATGGTCGCGCAGCTGGAAATGGTAGGTCAGGCCATCCGGCGACACGCTCCAGCCGGTGGACAGGCGTGGCTGCACCTGGCCATTCTCGGCGATCCAGGTCAGCCCTTCGAAAACGTTTCCGTTAGTGATCGATCGTATGGGATCGGCCGGGCTGATGGTGGGGTCCAGCACCGCAGGCTCGAGGACCAGCCCGATCGAGAGGGTCGATTTCTGAGCGAGCGCGCTTGCCGGCAGCAGGACGAGGAGGCTGGCGCCCAGGACGGTGGTCCTCATTGCGCCGCGATCGCGAGCAGTTCGAAGTGCCTGTCTCGCTGAGCCATCGACATATCCTTGCATAAAAAAAGGCGTGGCCGGAGCTGCGGCCTGCACTTCATTGAAAACATACCACTGATCGTAAGCCCTCCTTTCAAATCTGTATATCTTCCGAGCTTCTCCCGCACCGCAAATGCCGCTACGCTAGATAATCAATGTTTTGAACAAAGGGCACCGGCGAAAAATGGCACAGCCGAACACTCTCATTTTCGTCGACCTGGCATCGGATGATCCGCTCGCAGCCGGCCGCTTTTACGCAGAGGTGTTTGGCTGGCAGGACGACCATCGCCCCGCTGGCCTCTATCACCGCATGGTACCGGGCGGAATGTTTCCCAAAAGCGATGGCACGGACAGCGAGATCGGCAATCTTCATCTTGGCATTTTCAAGGCTGAAAATGCCCGCCCGCATCCGGAGGCCGAAGGCGTCGGCCCGCGCGAGCTCAGCACGAGTGGCCGCCATGCGCGGATATGGATTCTTGTTGGTGACGGCCAGTCCTCTGACGATATCCTTGCGCGTGCCGCCGAGCGCGGCGCGGAGATCTTGTGGCGGAAGCATTACTGGTCGGAATTCAACGGTTTTAATGATGCGTTTAGGGACCCTTGGGGTAATGAGATCATTCTCTGGGGCAAGGCGGGGGCTGCGCCGGTGGTTCCTCCGGATTTTACGCGGGAATAAAAGGAAGATCTTCTTTTCTGAAGAAAAGAAGCAAAAGACTTTTACGTGGCTAGCGCGGATCTATCTGGCGACATTGCCAGGACATAAAAGTTTTTTTGGTTCTTTTTTTCAAAAAAGAACGGCTTCCTTTCTGCTTTCACTTAAACCAAGAGTCGCAGGGACGAGCACAAGGGGCAGCACCGCCAGCGCCAGAAGCGGTTGGACGAAACCGCCGCCATGATCGGCCCACAGCCCGGCCGCCCAGGGGCCGGCTGTCGCGAGCCCGGAAAGCATCCATATCGCCGACAAAGCGGTCGAGCCGCTGCGTGGGCCGAAAAGCCTAATCAGGTAAAGCGTTATCGCGACGCAGGCGATGCTCCAGCCCAGTCCGAAGGCAATCGCGGCTGCGGCCAGCATGGCGAGGCTGTCTGCATAAGCAAGAAAGGCCACGCCGATGGCCAGGGCCACCAGGCTCGCCGCTTGCATTGTTCTCGGATGCAGGCGATCGGCAAACCAACCCGCGCCCGCGGTGCCGAGCGTGCCAATCAACCCCTGTGCGCCGAGAAAGCGGGCTGCTGCGTCGGGTGACCATTTCAGTGCTGCAAGATGGGCCGGCGCGATGCCTGAGATGGTAAGGATACAAAGCTGGGTGATCACCATTGCTACTGCGATCACCAGGAAATGCATGCTCGACAAGGCGGCACGCGCAGTCGGGAATGTTTCTGCACCAACGGTCGTTTCGGCGGCGGCAAGCGGTGGCTCGCGGATGGCTGCGGCACAAAACACCGCGAGCGTGAGTGAAGCTGCCGCCATTATCAACCAATAGAAACGCCATCCGCCGGCCGCGATGAACCACTGCACCATGGGTGGTCCTATCGCACCGCCGAGGGAGCCGATCGTCAGATACGCGCCGATCACCCGTGGCGCGCGGTTTCCGAACCAGCCGGCCAGCAGGAAGATGCCGGCGGTGTTCGCGACCAGCGAGTATCCCAAACCGAAGATCACTGTCGCAGCATAGATGGTGGCAAGATTTTGGGTTGCGGCCGCTACCAGGAATCCCACGCTGAACGCCAGGCATCCGGCAACGCAGGTCCAGCGGCCGCCGATGCGAGGGAGCAGTGCGACGGGAAGCATGCTGAGTGCGCAACAGGATAATCCGAGTGCAAGGAAACCGCCGCCGGCCTGCGCGTCGGACCAGTGGAACTGGGCCTGCATTGCAAACAGCGCCACGCCGAGGGTTGCGAACGTGGCGGCGCCGCCGAACAGGAATATGGCCGAGACCGCCGCCAGCACTTTCAAATGGGGGGTGCCTGCTCCGGAAAGCCTGCAGGTTCGGCGTGCGTCGCGGCCAGGTGCCGCGTGGGTGCCCGCAACGTCAGCGAGGCGCCGGCCGTGGCCAACAGCAATGCAGCGCAGCCGAGGAACGAGGTGTCGAAGCGGCCCGTCAGGTCTGCGATCCAGCCGGCGAGTGCTGGGCCAACGACGGAGATGACGGAGAAAAGCTGGTTGCTGCCGAAGATGCGTGCGAAATGCGCGCGCCCGTAATAGGTCTCGATGGCGAGCGTGGTGCCGATCATCATTGTGCCGTATCCACCGCCAACGCCGATCGCGAACACCACCAGTGCCGGCACCGACCAGCCGGAGGCCAGCACCGCCATGCCGATCGCTTGTATGACCAAGCCGAACACCAGCAGCGCGCGTACGCCGATCCTGGCAGCAATGCCGCCCATCATCAGGGGAAAGGCGGCATGTCCGGCTGATTGTATGCTGAAGGTGACGACGGCGATCCCGATCCCGACGCCATGCAGATTTAGATACGACATGGTGAAGGCGTTGATGGTGGACGAGACGAAATAGGTGGCAGCGATTCCGCAGCCGACGACGTAGAATTGCGGCGTGCGCAAGGCCTCGCTCAGCGTCCAACCTTCAGAGGCATCGGCCGCGCGTTCTTCGGCCGGCTGTGCCCGGATCGTGGCGAGGGCTGCGGCGCCCACCACGCTCATCAAGGCGGCCATGAACCACCAATAGCCGCGCCAGTCGCCGAAAAATTTGATCGCACCTTCGACGATGCTTGGCCAGACAGCGCCGCCAAGGCCGCCGCAGGCGAGATAGGCGCCGAAGATCAAAGCGCGGCGGCGGGCGGTCCACACGCCCAATATGTGCAGCGCGGGCACTGCGCCGGCCAGCGCAAAGCCCGCGCCGAGCAGCAAGGCCCCGGCGAAATAGCCGGCCACGCTCCGGCAGAGTGCCAGCACGACATAGGCCAGGATCAGCGAGGCGATACCGACCGCCATGGCGCCGCGCCCGCCCAGGCGTCGGATGAGCACGGCGGGCAGCATGCTCAGCAGTCCCGCGGCCAACGCGAGCACGGTGAAGCCGGAGCCTGCCTGTGTATAATTCATGCGCAGGGCCACGATCATATGGGGCAGCACGACGCCGAGCGACGAGAAGGTGGAGCCCATGATGAGCAGATAGACGAGCCCCATCGCGGCCAGCATGCGCAGCATGGCCCGCTCGTCGGCCGCCGCCATCATCACACCACCGGCCATACGGATTGGATACGCAGGCCAGAGCGCGCGACCAGGTTTTCGCCGGCGGTCTGCGCTTCTGCGAGCAGACGGTTTTCGTCGATGGTGGTGCAGCGGTAATTATCCACCACGCGCTTTCCATCGACCCAGACGCTGTGGACGCCGCGGCCATCGGCCGACCAGACGAGCTGGTTCATCACGTTGAACAGCGGCCGCCACTCGGATCGGTTGGTGTCGTGTGCCACGAAATCGGCTTTCTTGCCGGGTTCGAGCGAGCCGATTTGGCTCTCCATCTGCAGCGCGAGGGCGCCGTTCAGCGTGGCGCAGGTAAAAGCCTGCTCGGCGGTGAACAGGCTGGTATCCTGCCGTGCATCCTTGTGCAGGCCGGCCACCAGATGGGTGGCGCGCATCATGTCATGAAAATTGCTGTCGTTGTTGCCGTCCGTACCGATGGTGATGTTCACGCCCTGCTTAAGCATCTCTGGAAAGCGTCCGATCGTGCTGGCGCCGTAGCCACCGCGCAGTGCGGTGGTCGCGCAATGGGACACATTGGCGCGTGCTTGCGCCAGCAATGCGACTTCGGAATCATCCATGTGCACGGCGTGCGTGAACATGATGTTCGGGCCAAGCAGCCCCACTTCGGCGAAATGCTCGATCGGTCGATGGCCATACCGTGCCAGGAACCACTCAGGGTCCAGTGCTACCGGGCTCATATGGCCGGCGACGCCGAGCCCGTGTGTGTTGGCGATGGATTTCGCCGCCTGCCATAGGCGATCGCTGCAGGTCATGTGCCCGACGAGGATGGGCCAGGCAGCGATGCGCTGCCCATCATCGGCAGGATAACGCGACACTTCGCTTTCCAGCAGCGCGATGGCGGCATCGGTTGCCGACGACGGATGGCTTTGGGTTTGGGGATCGAAATCCCACGCCCATTCGCCAATGCGCGCGCGAATGCCGATCTCGTTTAGGCCGTCTGCAACATTGTCCAGGAAGCGGATAGTGCCGGCCTCGAGGAAGGTGGTGGTGCCGGAGCGCAGCATCTCCAGCGCGGCGCATTGTGTGGCCAGGCGTTCGTCGGCTTCGGTGTGCGCCATATGGGCCGGCACCAGCCAATTATAGATCAGCGTCTGGAAATCCAGCCCGTCGAGCGTCAAGCCGCGTGTCAGCGGTTCGCCGGTGGTGTGCACGTGGGTGTTGACCAGGCCTGGCGTGATGACGAAGCGCCTGCCGTCGATCGTGGTGCGTGCCGTATATTCCCTGGTCAGAACGGCGGACTTGCCGACGGCAGTGATCATATTGCCGGTGACGGCGATAGCGGCGTCCCTGATGATGTGGCGTTGCGCATTCATGGTGACGATCATCGTGTCCGTGATCAGCAGATCGACCTGCTGGGGAACGCTCATTCCGCCGCCATCGGCAGGCCCACTTCGCCGCGCGGTGCGCGCATGGCAATTACCGGCACCCCAACGATCACCAGCAGCACCGCGTAGATATCGTAGGTTGGGCCGAAGCTGCCGGTGTGGTCGGCGATAATGCCGGCCGCCAGCGGTCCGGCGGCCGCGAAAGTGGTCAGCAACGCCGAGACCGCCAGGATTTTGGAGCCGGTGACCGGGCCGAAATACTGCAACGGCACGATGTGCGAGGAGACGAAGCTCAATCCCCAGCCGGTGCCGAACGTCAGTGCGCTACCAAATTGCAGCGCCCGTGTATCCGCCATGGCGAGCAGAACGCAGCCCACCGCCTGGAACAGCAGCCCTAGCCCGAGCAGGACGCTCGGGGAGACCATCTCGCACAGGCGGCCTGATCCGCCTTTCACGAGCGTCGCCGTGATGGCGCCAGCACTCAGCACCAGGGCACCCTCACGGGGCGTCGTGCCCAGTCTCACCAGATGGGCGACCAGCACGGCGGAGTTTGTGGTAACAACGCACATCGTCATGATGTTTGCTGCACACACCAGCAGAAATTGCGGCGTCAACAGGGCCTGTCGATACGTCCAGCCGGTCTGCTCATCGCCGTGCGCGGTATCGACAGTCTGACCCGGCAGGGTATCTGCATCACGTACGACCAGCAGGCAAATTGCGGCAATGGCCGCAGCCGCTGTCGCCATGACCATCCAATGGATCCGCCAGCCGTAATTGCGCACGATGGCTTCCACCACCGGTGGCCCGAACGCGGCGCCTAGAGCTCCCAGCATCAGGTAATAGCCGATGATGGAAGCCGATTTTTGTCTGAACCAGCGTGCCAGAAGATAAACGCCAGGCACATTGCCCGACAGCGTGAAGCCGATGCCCAGGAACAGCATGGCGACGAAAAATGCGGCAAGTGTCCGCGACACCGACGCGATGCTGAAACCGATCGTTAGCAGCGTCGCACCGAGTGCCAGTGATCCGCGGCCGCCGAGCCTGGTCATCGCAATCGCCGCCAGCGGGCTGGAAAGCCCACAGGACAATCCCAACGCGGTGAAACTCAGCCCGGCATCGGTCATGGACCAGTGCAGATCGTTGCACATGGTCAGCAACACCACGCCGAGCGACGTGAACGTTGCTGCATTCAGAAAGAAGAACACCAGGGAGGCGCCACCGAAGGTGTACCATTTTTTGGCTGGCAGATTATGTGTCATGAGGCCGGTCATGCATCCTGCGCCTGCTTGAGTGTGAATGGTGAAGGGTAGGCTGCCGGTGGGTCTTGTTCGTTGGTGCACCGGCTTTTGTCGTTGCCCGGAGGAACGGTCTTCTTACGGCGACAAGCTCGCATGGCGTGCTACTCCGTGGCTTGGCTCTCCCACATTCGGAGCAAGATACGTGCCTGAAGCAAACATGTTATCACCTTCGCAGTCGAACACATCCCCAAGGAGATGGGCGATCACCGGCGTAAGTTCAGGGCTGGGTCGTGCCTTGGCGGTCGCAGCCTTGGCGCGCGGAGATATGGTCGCCGGCACTGTCCGCTCGCAGGCAGCGCTTGACGGCTTCAATGCCTTGGCGCCCAGACGTGCGATCGGCATGCTGATGGATGTCACGGATGCGGCTTCGGTGCAGGCCGGAATCGCCGCGGCAGAGGCTGCGCTGGGCGGGATCGACGTGCTGGTGAACAATGCCGGCTACGGACTGGTCGGCGCTGTCGAGGAAGTCAGCCTTGACGAGATGCGGGCGCAGTTCGAGGCCTGCGTGTTCGGCGCGGTGGCGGTGATGCAGGCAGCGCTGCCTGCCATGCGCGCCAGGCGCTCCGGGCACATCATCAACGTCACTTCCGTTTCGGGCCTCGTCGGCTGGGCCAGCCTGGGCATCTACACAGGCGCCAAATTCGCGCTGGAAGGCATCTCGGAAACCCTCGCGCAGGAGGTGGCACCGCTTGGCCTGAAGGTGACGATGGTCGAGCCGGGCGGCTTCCGCACCGCCTTCGCGACCAGCTCGCGCGCGGGGGCAGCCAAACGGATCGACGATTATGATGCCTCGGTCGGCGAAAACCGGCGCACTCTGGCAGCCCATGCGGGGCATGAACGCGGCGATCCGGCACGTGCGGCAGCTGCGATCCTGGCGGTGGTCGACGCAGCCGAGCCACCGCTGCGCCTGCTGCTTGGGCCGGATGCGCTAGAATACCTTGATTATAAGCTCGCAGCCCAGGCTGCGGATGTGGAAGCTTGGAAATGGTTGTCGGTAAGCACGGATTTTCAGATGTAAGGAAGCGTATTCTTTTCTGAAGAAAAGAACCAAAAGACTTTTATGTCCTGGGCCGGCTCCCGCAGTTCCAATTCTGAACTGGCTCTGGGTGCAAGCGGACAGATAAAAGTCTCTTGCTTCTTTTCTTCAGAAAAGAAGATTCTTTCTTTAAACTGGCCGATCACCCTTCATCCATGTACGATGCACATGGCGGGTATATTTCGTCGTGTCGAATTTCGTTCCCGTATGTAGTGTGCAGCGATTATCCCAAATCAGCACATCGCCCACCTGCCATTTGTGGCGGAACACGAAGCGCTCCTGCGTCACAAAGGCGACCAGTTCTTCCAGCAGGTCCAGCCCCTGCGGGTTCGGCATGCCGACGATGCCGCGCGTGGTGCCGGTGCTCACCCACAAGGCTTTACGGCCATCCGCGGGATGCGACCGCACCAAGGGATGAACGACGTCCGGGATGGTATCGTCTTTCGGGTCGACATAAAGCCCACGCAACTCCATCAGCGCTTTCCAGCTGTGCTGAACCTGCAAGCCCTCGAGTTCCGCCTGGCGTTCCGGCGACAGCTCGTTCCAGGCAGCGACGAGATCGGCCATCAGCGTGTCGGAGCCTTCGGGCGGCACTTCCATGGCGTAGAGCATGGTGCAGGACACCGGCTCCGGCAGGTAGGAGCTGTCGGTGTGCCAGCCTTGGCCGGCATCCACGTCGCCGATCTTCTCGCCGTCCTTCAGCTTGTTGGAAATGACGTAGATCTCGGGGATGCCGGGATAGGTGTAGCGTGTGCGAACATTGGTCTCCAGCGTGCCGAATGCCCGCGAAAACGCCATTTGCTGTTCGGGCGTCAGATGCTGGTCGCGCACGACCAGGATGCCATGGCGGTGGAACACATCGGCGACGGCACGATGCGTGTCGGGCCCGCAATTGGCCAGATCGACGCCACGAATTTCCACGCCAAAGGTGTCGGTCAAGGGGCGCACATCGAGCGCGATCCCGGTTTCAGCGTCCACGGTAGTTCTCCCGGCTTTCAGGTGGGAGTCTTATGCGCGCGCTGTTGCGACTTGTCTTGATCGGACGCGCCTGAAAGCCTGCCTGAACAGCGCGCCGCGCGGTGGCAAGGGGGCGGGCGGATGAAGGCAAGACAGCGCTTTGTATTGGGTTTCAACTATGCTGGCTTTTTCTCGGTCGATAAGGATGTTCCCGCTTGCAGGCTGACACGCTGATAACCGGGGCTACGATCATCACCATGGATGCCGGCCGGCGCGTGCTGACCGATGGCGCCCTGGCCATCGCCGGCGACAGGATCGTGGCGGTCGGCAAAGCCGCGGAACTGGCGCGGCTGGTAGAGGCGCGCGAGGTGATCGACGGGCGCCGCTTCGTGGTGACGCCAGGCTTCATCAACGGCCACGTGCATGTGACGGAGACGCTGTTCAAGGGATTCATGCCGGAGAACCTCGGCTTCGATGATGGTGTCTGGAAATGGTCGGTGCCGTTGCATGAGGGTCAGAATGCCGCCGAACAGGGGTTGGCGGCAAAACTCTCCGCCGTCAGCATGTTGCGCACAGGAACAACGTGTTTTCTGGAAGCCGGTACGGTGATCGCGATGGAGGCTGTGTTCCAAGCGGTGGAGGAGACGGGCATACGCGCACGGATCGGGGAGTGGGTTCTGGATCGGGCGTTTGCGCCGAATCAGGACCAGGCGGCGCTCACAGATAGGGCGCTACGCACGCTCGAGGCGGAGCTCGCGACCTATCCAGGGGAAGATGGCCAGCGCGTGGCGGCGTGGCCGTTGCTGATCGGGCATAACACCAATACGGATGCCCTTTGGATCGGCGCGAAAGCCCTGGCCGACGCGCACAAGGCGGGCATTTCGGCACATATGAGCCCGGCCCCAGGCGATGCCGAATGGTATCTCGCGGCGACGGGCGAAAGGCCCACCGTGCATCTGGCGCGGCTCGGCGTGCTCGGGCCCAATGTCAGTCTCACTCACATGGTGCATGTGGATGCCGACGAAGTGCAGGCGCTCGCCGAGACAGGAACGAACGTCATTCATTGTCCCGTCGCCTCGATCAAGGGCGCCTATGGCACCTCGCAGGTTGGGCAGTTTCCCGAAATGGCAGCTGCAGGCATCAATATCTGGCTGGGCACCGATGGTGCCGATACGTCGGATCTGATGCGACCGATGACGCTGATGGCAGGCCTGTTCAAGGACGCACGCCGCGACGGCACTGTTTTCCCCGCGCACGAGGCGCTGGAGATGGCGACCGTGAATGCGGCCAAGGCGATGGGCATGAGCGGGCAGATCGGCGCGCTTGCTGTCGGCATGAAGGCCGATCTTGTGCTGCACGACATCGATCGTCCGGAATGGCGGCCGCTGCTGAACGCGGTCTCGCAACTTGTATGGTCTGCAAGCGGCGCCGGCGTGCACAGCGTATGGGTGGATGGCAAGCGGGTGGTGGAGAATTACCGCTGCACAACGATTGATGAGGAAAAGCTGTTTGCCGAAATGCAGGTGGCTGCCGAAGCCTATGTTGGCAAATCGGGCCTTCCCAGCATCACCGCCTGGCCCGTGACTTGAGCCATGACTCATTATCATTTATATCTTCGCTGAGGACTTTCGCATGGAGATCAAAAAACTCACGCCGATCGTGGGTGCCGAAATATCCGGCATCGACCTCACTCGTCCGCTCTCTGCAGAAGAACGCGAGGCGTTGCAGCAGGCGCTGGCAGACCACCTGGTGATATTCTTCCGTAACCAGCCTATCGACTTCGAAAATCATAAGACCTTCGCGCGCTATTTCGGCGATATCCATATCGCCCCCAGCACCAAGCAATGGACGGTGCCCGGCCACCCGGAAATCACCGCGATCCACGCCGACGAGAACTCCACCTTCGTCGCCGGCGAGGATTGGCATTCGGACATGAGCTGCGACCCGGAGCCGCCACTAGGATCCATTCTTTATTTGCACACGGTGCCTGATCTTGGCGGAGATACCGTGTTCTCCAGCATGTATGCGGCCTATGAGGGTTTGTCGGATCGTATGAAGGCCTATCTCGAGGGCCTGACTGCCGTACATGATGCCGTCGTGGGCTTCGGCGGCATCACGCCGCCCGGCATGACGCTGCCGAAATCCTCCCATCCGGTGATCCGCACGCACCCGATGACGGGCCGTAAGACGATATACGTGAACCGTGGATTCACCGTGAAGATCGAAGGGCTGCCGCCACACGAGAGCGCCGCAATCCTTTCCTTTCTTTATCTACACATACAAAAACCAGAATACCAGTGTCGGTTCCAGTGGCAACCGCACTCGATCGCTTTTTGGGATAACCGCGCCTTGCAGCATTCGGCGATCTGGGATTACTTTCCGAACACGCGCTCAGGCTACCGCATACAGGTTGCCGGCGAAAAACCCTATTGAGCGCAGATTATGAAACAGCCAGCGATCTTCATCCCCCATGGCGGCGGGCCATGCTTCTTCATGGACCCACCGCGCGACGACCCGCAGCGCTGGGTTGGCATGGAAAACTACCTTCGCAGCATCCCCTCGCTTTTGCCTGCTAAGCCTGACGCGATGGTGGTGATTTCCGCGCATTGGGAAATGCCCAGGCCTACAGTGCTTTCAGCAGCATATCCTGGCCTGCTCTATGATTATTTCAACTTTCCTCCGCACACATATACAATCACATATCCTGCCCCGGGCGCACCGGCTCTCGGCGCCCGAGTGCGCGAACTGCTGAGCCACGCCAGCATTGATAGCGGCGAAGATGCCGAGCGGAACTTTGATCATGGCATCTTCATCCCCCTGAAAGTCAGCTTCCCCAACGCGGATATCCCGATCCTTCAGCTCTCGCTGCAAGCCAGCCTGGACCCGACACAGCATTTTGCCGTAGGGCGTGCCCTGAGTAACTTGCGAGAAGACAACGTGCTCGTGGTCGGCAGCGGCCTCAGCTTCCACAACCTTGGAAGCCTGGGTGATCCGGGCGCCGGCGAACCGTCACGAGCGTTCGATTCCTGGCTGGTCGACGTGCTCTGCGACGGCCCGATCGAAGCGAGGGAGCGCCAACTTGCCGCCTGGAGCCAGGCGCCTGGGGCGCGTATTTGCCATCCGCGAGAGGAGCATTTGCTACCGTTGATGGTGGCAGCTGGGGCAGGGGAGGGCGAGAAGGGCCGCCAGGCATATAGCGGGGAGATTTGGGGGAAAGCGGTCTCGGCTTTTCACTTTGGGTAGCAAGAAAGATCTTCTTTTCTGAAGAAAAGAAGCAAAAGACTTTTACGTCGATGTCGCGGTTCTATCGGGCAGCGCACGCCATAGAACTGCTTAAATCTTCCCTTGGCGAAAGCTGCGCGGCGTCAGCCCAAAGTCAGCTCGGAAGGAGCGGCTAAAATGCGCTGCGTCGTTGAAGCCCCAGCGGAAGCAGATATTGCTGATTGAAAGATTGCGCAACGCCGGATTCGCAAGATCCGCGCGGCAATGGGCCAGACGTTGCTTGTGCACGTAAAGGCTGAAGCTCATTCCCGCTTGTTGGAAAAGCTTCTGTATATACCGCGCAGACACATGAAGATTATCGGCAATGCGCTGCAGGGAAAGATCTCCGTCGCCGAGCTGAGTGTCGATTGTCTGGCAAATACGGTGGAAATTGCTGGCGCCGGCGATATCGAAGCAGCTCGTTGCCGCCATCGCGCCGAGGCTTGAGGTCACGAATTCCGACAGCGCCACTTCGATGGGATGGATATCGTCGTCGGTGAGCTCATCGAGGTCATCAACCACCGCGTGGAGCAGGCCGGAAAAAATCCTGTTGATCGCTGCGCTGCCGGCGAGCGTTCCGGTCGGCATCACCTTCAGGTTCAGTAGCCGCGGGTGCAGCATCGTCTGCGGTATGCGTATATAAAGCATAACAAACTGATCGGGCAGTGTCAGCGTAGAATCACATCCGGCGGGGCCATACAGTATATCGCCGCGGCGCAGATCGTCGTCGGCGTCATCATTTCCGACCATGAACCTGCCTTTCACCGGCAGGGCCAGCCAGAGACATGGCGCCCGGCTGTCACACCGGCCGGACATCGTTTGTGCCGACGAGGAAACGCGTGAGAGTTCAATGCCCAGCGGCGAGACGATGCTGGTGACATTGCCGTGGAAGCCGTCGTGATCGAGCAAGCATGTGCTGGGCAGGGAAATTTGACGCAGAGCGTCTCCCCAAACACGCTCGCGTTCAGGGCCGGTGACAGTATCTGTGGAGCATTTCCACGACTTCATCCCGCAACGAGCCTTGTTTAGATCGTCAGGCGCACACCAGCGCCCGACCATCATATCACAAGCAAGTTACATGCCAAAGTCCAAGCAGATTGTACGTCCTCTACTTGACCAGGGCCACGGCGCGGACCGGACAACCAGTGGCGCCCAGCACCTTGATCGGAAAGGCCGCGATCAGGAAATCCTTGCCCACGAGCCGCTCCAGCCCGCAAAGCTGCTGCAGCATACAAACATCGTTGGAAAGCCAAACCTGGTGCGTGGGATCCCACCACTCATCGGGATTATCCATGCCGATCATGTCGGTGACAAACAGCTTCATGCCGCGGTCGACAAGGAATTGCGCGCTTTCGGTCGGCACATGCGGGCGTTGGCGTCCCATGTCCGGCTGGCCCCAGGCGACATCGGAGCCGGTCCAACAGATGGTCGCCGTCTCGGGGCCGATCCGCTTGCCGGATTTTGCCTCGGCTGCCTCGAAATCGGCAATGGTGATCGGCTCGCCAGGGCCGCGATGGGTCAGGTTCAGCAGGTGGCCCGGCAAGCATAGCCGTTCGAGCGGGATCTGATCGATCGAACGACCGGGTTCATGGAAATGCCGCGGCGCATCCAGATGCGTGCCGCAATGCTCGGGGAACAGCATCATGTGGGTTTCATAGGCGGCGCGGCCGCCGGTCATCATCCGTGTGCGGGCGAAATTGTCCATGATGGGGAAAGCCACGGTCCAGCCGCCGCCATTGCGCATGCCTTCGAACATGTCATGGCTGAGGTCGATGATTTCACGAAACGGCAAATCCACGGTGTTCTCCTGGCAGGCCCGAAGGCAGTTTAGCCAGGTTGCCGCGTGCGGTATTGCCGCGGCGCGCCTGCGTCGTTGCCAGCGCCACAACAGGCAGTGCGCCGCGGGGCAAGAACATGGCCTTGCCCCGCCCTAGCGTTTGTGACGAAATCAGTCTTCCACATTGTAGGGGTCGTGCATGTCGCTGTTCCACCATGAGGCGTCACGGGAGCAGCTGTCGCCTGGCGCTTTGCACCGTCTGCCTGCGACGCCTAAAAATGTGCACTGGGGCTATTTCGACGCGGCCCTCGCGCCGGCGCTGACGATAAAAAGCGGCGATTTGATACAGGCAGAAGCCATCACCCATCACGCGGGCGACGCGCCCGAGCTGATGATGGATGTCGGTGTGCACAAGATATTCGACGACATTCCGCCGGAGGATCGCAATCCCGGCGTGCACATCATGACCGGACCGATTTTCGTTGAAGGCGCGCGGCCGGGTGACATCCTCGAAGTGCGCTATCTCAGCATGACCCCACGCTGCCAGTATGGCAGCAACCTCGCCGCCAACTGGGGCTATCTCTACAAGGAGTTCGGTGAGAAAGAACGCGTGACGATCTATGAGCTCGACCCCGGCGGCAACACCGCGCATGCGCTCTATGCCTACGACTTCCCAGGCAAATACCTAGTGCCCGGCACCATCACGCGCTGCCCGGAATGCGATCGCCAGAAAGCACTGGAAGGTGTGCGGATTCCGGTGCGCCCGCATCTCGGCACTGCTGGTGTCGCGCCGAACGCGTCCGGCCGCGTCAGCACCATTCCGCCAGGGCTGCATGGCGGGAACATCGACAATTGGCGCATCGGCGCTGGCTCGACGATGTATTACCCGGTGCAGGTGGATGGCGGGCTGTTCTCGATCGGCGATCCGCATATCAGCCAAGGTGATGGTGAGCTTTCCGGCACTGCGATCGAATCATCGCTCGATGTGCTATTCCAGATCATCCTCCGGCGCGACTTCACCTTTGCCTCGCCGCTGTTGGAAACGCCAGATTGCTGGATCGTGCACGGCTTCAACGAAGACCTGAACGTGGCGATGCGCGAGGCTTCGTTGGGTATGCTAGAACTTCTGCATGAGCATCGCGGGCTTTCGAAGAACGATGCGTATTCGTTGATGAGCGTGGCTGCGGATTTTGCGGTGACACAGGTGGTGGATGGGCGGCAGGGCATACATGTTAGGATGCCGCGCGGGATATTTCCACATAAGGAGTAAGGAAGAAGTTCTTTTTTGAAAAAAGAACTAAAAAACTTTTATGTATATGCGTACGCTGCCGGATAGAGCCGCGACAGCGACATAAAAGTCTTTTTCTTCTTTTCTTCAGAAAAGAAGTTCTTACTTGCCTTTCCAAGCGTTGATTACCGCTTCCGTATCCGTCAAAAGCGCGCAGTTCTTCGACAGTGAATCCAGCGCCCCGATATGCAGCGTCTCTTCATACGCGGCGCAGGCATCGGCCACGATGAACACGTTGTAATTTCGATGGAACGCGTCGCGCACCGTGCAATCGACACAGCAATCGCTCGTGAACCCGGCTACCACGAGCGTGTGTATCCCCGCCTTGCGGAGTCGGTCGTCGAGATCGGTTCCGACGAAGCTGGAGTAAAGTGGTTTTTCGACCTCCCAGTCTCCCGCCTCTGGGCGAAGCTGGTAGTAATCTGCACCGGGCGTTCCGGCACGGCAAAGTGCGATCGAAGCGGGCGGGCGCCCCTTGCGGGCATGCAGGTTTTTGAGCGCGTCCGAGTCTGTCTCGTCCCGCGTTATCACGCGCACGAACACGGGTGTGACCCCGGCCCCCCGCGCGGTGGCGATCAGCGCTTCCATGCGCCGAATTGGCGTATGGAATATGCTCAGATCCAAGCCCCAGTGGCTGGCAGCACCCGTGGGAGAAACGAAATCCTCCTGCACGTCGATGATCAAAAGCGCGGTGCGTGCCGGCACGATCATGTCCGGCAGCAGGGCGGGCGACACCGGCGGGTCGAGGATCACTTCAAGCGGCATGTGCCATCTCCGGAAAACGTTCGCGTATGCGCGGCATGATCTCGGCTGTGAATACCGGCATTGATTTGAGGTAGTCGGGGAAAATCAGCATCATGCCGTCGAGCGAGCATGTTTCCATCAGATCGATCATCCGGGTGGCAACCGTTGCTGCCGAGCCGATGACCCGAGCGGACATGAAGCCCGAGCGCGCGCTTTGCACGAAAGCATTCTCGCGGCCGATTTCGGCATCGAGAAAGCCATAGGCGCGCATCATGCCGAAACAGGCTTCTTCGTCGAAACCAGACCGGTAATGAGCCGCTTCCGCTTCCGCTGCCGCATCGCTGTCGCCGATCACCAGGGTCAGCATCGAGTAGGTGCGTATCACGCGACCGGCGGCGCGGGCGATTGCCTTCACGCGGGTGCAGATGTCTGCGAGCTCCTTATCGTTGCGGCCGCCTGCGAACATCGCGTCCATGCGTTCCGCGGTGAAGCGTATACCCTTCTCAGAAGTGCCAGCGCATACCAGGAAAGGCCGTTGTGCAGGCTTGGGGTCGGATTGGCAGTCTTGCATGGTGAAGTAGCGGCCATCGAAGTCGACGGATTCCTCCTTCCAGAGGCGCTGGATGACCTGTATCCATTCATCGGCCAGGTCATAGCGTTCGTCATGGCCCACATCGTTGCGCCACATGTGCATCTGCTCGAATTCGCCCTTGTAGCTGCCGGTGACCACGTTCAGCCCGGCCCGGCCGCGGCTCACCTGGTCCAGCGTCGCCACCATCTTCGCGGTCACTGCGGGATTCTGCAGAAGGGTGTGCACGGTCGGGATCACCCGCACGCGGGTGGTGATGGCCGCCAGCGCCGCCATCAGGATCTGCGAATCGAGCGCGCTGCGCCAATGCTGGGTGATGCCGCCATAGCCTCGCCATTTGGCCATCGACATGATGAAGTCGAAACCGCTGTCTTCGGCCAGCAGCGCGACCTTCCGGTTATACTCGTAGGATCCATCGAGCTTCGGCGCGGTGGTCGAGAGTATCCAGCCGCCATTGGCCATCGGCAGGAAGATGCCGAGATCCTTGCCGCCATGGTCCGAAGGCAAGCCGAAGCCGCCCTGCGGTGACGCGGCCTGATCGGCCGGATGTTTCATGTTTACGCTCTCCCAAAGCGACGGCATGGCTATTTTGCTAAAACTACAGCCGATTGCGCCAAGCGACTTGCGCCCGCGCGCCTCGGTTCTTGCACGGCACGCTCATTGCAAACCCAAATTTAGCCCGTCGTTTGTGACCGTCGGGCAACGCGACGACATACCCTGCGCTGCACAATATTTCGTGCGCTGCGGCACAAGAACCCGGCGCGTCAAGCTTCACATACTCTGGATGACATTTTCGTGTCACGTCGCTTCTGCTGTGCTATGCAAACCGGGGGTTATCGCTAATGGCTTCAAAGTCGAAGTGCGGGGCTGAGGGATCTTCCTCCGCCGCCCAAGAAGCCGCCATATGGGCCATTCGTGCGGCGGCTATTCTGCCGACCTGTCTTGCCGTGCTCACGCCGCACCAGGCGGCAGCACAGGCCTCCACCCAGCTTGCTGCCAACGGTTCTGGCACCTCGTCGATCGAGAACGTGGTGGTGACGGCCGAACGCCGCTCGGCCAATATACAGACGACGCCGCTGGCGATCACCTCGGTGTCCGGCGCTACGCTCGACAAGAATTTTTCGAACCAGATCTCCGACCTCAACGCGACCGTGCCTAGCCTGGAAGTCACCAAAGCCTCGGGCTTCGAAAACCTCGTGACCATTCGTGGGGTCGGGTCTGAAACCCCGGAAAATTCGCTCACCACATCGCCGGGTGTCTCCGAATTCATCGACGGCGTCTACATCGCCAACACCATCTCGCTCGATCAGACCTTGTTCGATGTAGACCGTGTCGAGGTGCTGCGTGGCCCGCAGGGCGCGCTCTACGGCACCAGCTCGGATGGCGGTGCGATCAGCATCGTGACCAAGCAGCCCGAACTGGGCGTGTTCGGCGGCAGCGCCGATGTTTCGGCGGGCAATTACAACCTGTTCCGCGAGCGCGCTGAAATAAACATACCCGTGGGCGACACGCTCGCCATCCGCATCTCGGGCCAGAAATACGACCATGACGGCTTTGGCACCGACACCATCCTGAAGGGCAACGATCTGGATGATGCGCACGACCAGAGCGTGAAAGGCGCCGTGCTGTGGAAGCCGGTGCCGGAGTTCACCGCCACCCTCACCGGCATGTGGTATGGCGCCGATCAGAACGGCGCCGAGCAGAAGAACGTGAACGATCCGCAAACCGACCCGCGGAAATTCGAACAGGATTATCCGTCAGAATTCAACCTGCACACCCAGCTCTACCATCTGAACCTGGAATACGACACCGACTGGTTCAACATAAAATCCGTTAGCGCCTATCAGGGCCTGAACCATCAGCAGCAGGAAGATAGCTCACGCGGTGCCGTCCAATGGCTTGGTATCTACGACGATGTGGCCGCCTGGAATACGAAGATGAAGAACCTGAACGAGGAGTTCGATCTCGTTTCCAAGCCTGGGTCGGTGGTGGATTGGGTGGCGGGCGTGTTCGTGCTGAACCAATCCAGCCATCAATTCGTGTCCGAGTTCGAATGCACCAGCAAACCCTGCGCGGCGCCAACCGCTTCGGATCTCTCGATCGCGCCTGATATTGAGACCAATCCGCCCGGCAACTTGGACTACGGCAATGATACCTCGGTAACGCGCCGGTCCTACGCCGCCTTTGCGCAGGCTACCTACCATTTCCTGCCCAACCTATCGGCGACGATCGGCGGCCGCTATAACTACGATTACTACGGCGAGCGCAGCCATAATTTCTCGGCATTCGACGTCGATACCGTGCGCAACAGCTTTATCGATCACGTGCCAACCTATCGCGGGGAGCTTGACTACACCCCGGCCACGGATAATTTGCTCTATGCATCAGTGGCACGCGGCTACAAGCCAGGCGGCGCCAACGGCATCTATGGGCAGCTCGTTATCCCGGCCACATTCGTGCCGGAAACCAACACCTCGTTCGAAATCGGCTCCAAGAACCTGTTCCTGAACCATGCGCTCAGGGTCAATCTCGCAGCCTATTACAGCATCTACAAGAACATGCAGTATATCGAGAACGACCCGATACCGTTCGATGGCGGCATCTCCAACATTCCCACGGTACACGCCTATGGGCTCGAGGCAGAGACGACCTATGTGGCGCTCGACGACCGCCTTCGCCTGAACGCCAATCTGGCCCTCGAGAACGCGCATGTGGTGGGCAACTACAAGACCATTGACTCCACGGTGCAGAACGCAATCGAGAACGCACCCTATCCAAGCCCGTGTGCCTTTGGCGGCATCTACTACAACCCAGCCTGCGGCGCTGCCGTCATCGCCGGCTCGCTTAACATACGGGGCAAGACACCGCCTGCTATGCCGAAGGAATCCGGCTCCGTCAGCATCTCCTATATGTTCGATGTGCCTTACGGCACCTTCACCCCGCGGGCGGAATTCATCTTCCGCGGCACCGAGTGGGAGCGCGTCTTCAACGATCCTACCCTGGACCGGATCAACTCCTACGGCGTCGTCGATCTCAACTTCCTCTACGTTCCCAATCACGGAAACTGGACGGCTCAGCTGACGGCGACCAATATCGGTGATGTTGCCGGTATCGACAGTAAATACACTGATCCTTATGGGACGGGGCAGACGAGCGTGGAATATATCCCGCCTTTCCAGGTGATCGGGTCGGTCAGCTATAAGTTTTGAAACGAAGTTCGGTGAAAGGAAGAGGTACGGAGCAAGCCTTCTTTTCTGAAGAAAAGAAGCAAAAGACTTTTATGTGGCTGTCGCGGTTCTATCCGGCGGCGTGCGCCAAGGACATAAAAGTTTTTTGGTTCCTTTCTTCAGAAAAGAACTGCTTTCTTCCTTTCTCTCAATGAGACCGCCGTCATTCCCCTGCGGCCTCAGAGTCAGCCGGCTTGCCTTTGGTGGGGCCGAGATCGGCAACCTGCACCGCGCCGTGTCCGAGCAGCAGGCGCAGGACACGTTGCAAGCAGCCGCCGCTTTGGGTGTAACCCTGTTCGACACAGCGCCATCCTACGGCAACGGCCTGAGCGAATTACGTCTTGGCCATTTTCTGCGCAGCCAGCCGTTAGGCAGCTATGTGCTCTCCACCAAAGTAGGCAACTATATGGTCGCACCCGCCGCAGGCGAGACGTCCCCGGTCAGCGCGTTCGCGAGACCTTTGCCGTTCAAGGCAATTTTTGATTACAGCTACGACGGCACCATGCGCGCTCTGGAGCAATCGAGATTACGGCTGGGCCTGCTGAAACCGGACATCGTCTTCATCCACGATCTCGATCGTCGTAACCACGGGGAGCGCCTGCCGGAGCAAATCGCCATCGCCCTCGGTGGTGCTTGCCGCGCATTGGAGGAACTGCGCCGCAGCGGCGACATCGGAGCTGCAGGCATCGCGGTTAATGAACCCGACACGGGGACCACGTTGCTGCAGCGATGGGATTTCGACTGCGCGCTGATGGCGGGTTGTTACACGTTGCTGGACCAGACTGCAGATGCCGCCTTTCTGCCCGCTGCTCGCGAGGCTGGCATACCTGTCATCGCTGCCAGCGTCTTCCACTCCGGCATTTTGGCCGGAGGCGCTACCTACGATTACGCCGCACCCTCAGCGGCAACGACGCAGAGGGTGCGCATGCTGGAGGCGATTTGCGCCCGCCATGCAACATCGCTCGCTGCGGTGGCATTGCAGTTCGTGGCGCGACACCCTGCTATTTGCAGCGTCGCCATCGGCACGTCGAGACCCGAAACCATGCAGCGTAGCGCCGCCGCGCTCGATGCCCAGATTGCCGCCGCTCTCTGGGATGAGCTCGCCGCGAGCAACACCTAGTTCGCCCACAGCCAAGACGCCATGCCTCCGTGGGCCTAGTCATCCTTCGCCGAGCGCGGCCAACAATGGGACTGCCACATGCCTCGATCTGTCCTGAACGACGCTTTCTTCGACAGTTTCTCCACGTCGGTGCTGAGTTCTGCCGAGGCGGAATCACTGCCGCCATCCTGCTACGTCGATACTGAATTCTTCGAATTCGAGAAGCAGGCGTTGTTCTACAAGGAATGGCTCTGCGTCGGCCGGGAATCCTGGGTCCGCGAACCGGGCGACTACTTCACTTCGAAGCATGTGGGCGAGCCGATCGTCATCACACGCACGCGCGACCGCGAAGTGGCAGCCATGTCGGCTGTGTGCCAGCATCGTGGCATGGTGGTGGCCGAAGGTCACGGCAATGTGCGCAACCTGCTCTGCCCCTACCATCACTGGGGCTACTCGCTCACCGGCGAGCTGCTCGGCGCCCCGGAGATGAGCCGCACCTGCAATTTCGATAAATCGAAATACGGCCTTCCTCGTCTGCGCGTCGAAATCTGGCACGGCTTCATCTTCGTCAATTTCGACCAGGATGCGCTGGCCCTTACGCCACAGCTGACGGCGCTGGAGGGGGTGATGGCCAATTACGATATCGCCGCTCTCGACGGGCCACTGCCCGGTCCGGCGATGCGCCTGAACTGGAATTGGAAGGTGATGCTCGAGAACAATAATGACGGGTATCACGCCAACCGCCTGCATCACGGCCCGCTGCACGATCCAGTTCCCAGCCACCTGGCGAGGTTCCCCGATCTGCCGGACGACACCGGCGGTTATTACCGCACCAACGGATCGACCCATCCGCATGCCAGCTTCAACCCAACGCAGAAGGCGCTGTTGCCGATCTTCCCGAAATTGACGGAAGAGGAACAGAACCGGGTCGCCTTCGTGAATGTTCCTCCCAGCTTCTCCCTGGTGATGAACAGCGACATGATTATCTACATGTTCTTGCAGGCCGAGGATGCAGATCATCATTCAGTGGTGATGGGCAACCTCGTAATGCCGCATGCCATGGAAAACCCAATGTTTGAGCAGCTGATGAAGTTCAACTATGATTCGGTGTCGGAAATTGTCTCTCAAGACCTGCATGTCGATGAGATGGTGCACCAGGGCCTGAAATCGAAATTTGCGCCGCGTGGCCGTTATTCCTGGCAGGAAGGTGCGCAGCGGCAGTTTAATTTATGGCTGGTGAAACGTTATCGTCAGGCATGGGAAGATAAGAAAGCAGTTCTTCTTTAGAAAAAGACTCAAAAAACTTTTCTCACTTATATACATGTAGTCGTATAGAACCGCGACAGCGACAAAAACTTTTTTGCTTCTTTTCTTCAGAAAAGAAGACCTTCCTACTAAATGTCCTCAGCATGACCAAGGTAAGCGTGCATGCTCGAGTTTCACTGAGTGGCTGCCCGGGATATCCGATCGTTGATCTGCTGAGCGGTTGGCAAGCTCATCTGGCTTCCAGGGACCAGGCAACATAAGGCTGCTGAAACGCTAGCTCGCTGCATGGCGGCTTCTAGCGTTAACCCTGCATCCATCGCTGCCGCAAGAACGCCTACAAAACAATCGCCCGCGGCTGTGCTGTCAACCGCTTCTATGATTTCGGCGGGAACCCTTAACGCGGTCTGTGCAGTGGCGGCTTCGGCACCTTTGCTCCCCAAGGTACGGATAACGCCGACGCCAAGACTATCGCGTAATCCGTTGGCATCTGGCGTACACCCCAACGACATAGCCAAAATTGCAGCTTCGGCCTCGTTGACGACCAACAAATGGACCAGGGACAATACTTCTCTCGGCAAAGCCACGGCAGGCGCCAGGTTAAGGATCACGCGCACATTCCGTGCGGAAGCGCGCCGGACGAGCGCTGTCACTTCTGCGGTTTTGGTCTCCATCTGAACCAGGACGATCGTCGATGCCAGCAGGAGCGTATCTTCGATCTGTGCGGCGCAGGCCCAGGCGTTGGCGCCGGCTGCAACGACGATCTGATTGGCGCCGCCTGCGGTGGCGATGCTGGCGCAACCGGTCGGCGCGTCAACACGGACGATCCGGGTGATGTCCACCCCCGCGCCGATCAGCCCTGACAAGGCGCTCTCCGCCATTGGATCACGGCCGACGGCACCTGCCATGATCACCTGTGCACCATCGCGCGCAGCAGCAACAGCCTGGTTGGCGCCTTTGCCGCCTGGCATTGTCTGCATACTCTGCGCCATCAGTGTTTCGCCAGCATCCGGCAAGCGGGGCAGAGCGAAAACGAGGTCCAGATTGATGGAACCAAAGACAACGATCATCGTGTTTTCCTACAGGGGCAGTGCCGAGCATCAAGAAGGGTGCATAGATGGGAGCGCGCGCTTTTTGTGATCGAGCATAGCGGAAATTACACCTAGTCGCAGAACGAGGCGCGGGCGTAGTCCATTGGCTCGATGCCGCCGCGCGCTATTGCGACGCCGGGCAATTTCCGATCGGCAGTGTTCACATAAACATACGGCAAGACTGGTCGCATCCATGCAGAAGACAAGCCGTATCGCAGCAGGCGCAACGCTAAACCAGATCGAACTCCGCTCTATCGACTTCGTGCCTGAGAACGAGCGCCATGGCCGCGTCGCCGACCAGGGTTTGTTCTGGTTCCTCGGTAACTTTCATTTCTTCTCCATCGCCATCGGCTTTGTCGGCCCTAGCCTCGGCCTGTCGATGGGCGCCACGATCCTGGCGGGAACGCTTGGGATGCTGATCGGAACGACCTTCCAGGCATTCCACGCCTCGCAAGGTCCCGAGCTGGGCCTTCCGCAGATGATACAGTCTCGCGCGCAATTCGGCTTTCGCGGCGTGATCGTTCCCCTTGCCGGGGCCTTGATCAATTTCCTGGGCTACAATGTGGTGGCGACCATACTGATCGCGGAGGGCGCCAAGGCGCTCTGGCACATCGACCGCACGTTGACTGGCGCCGTCATCGCCCTTGCGACATCGCTGCTGGCGATCTTCGGCCATGACTGGCTGCATCGGACGTTCCGGCTCCTGTTCTGGATAAGCCTGCCGCTTTTCATTGCCCTGAGCTTAGCTATCATGTTTCACCACGCTGGGGGTATGGCGCAGGGGACCACGCATTTTGGCTGGGCTGCCTTCATGACCCAACTGGCGGCCGCCACCAGCCTCAACATCAGCTCTGCGCCGTATGTCTCCGACTACTCGCGCTATCTGCCGCGCAACACCTCGCGTTTTACGATCATCGCAAATGTATTCGTCGGCTCGGCTGTCTCGGCGATCTGGCTGGTCGCTGTCGGCGCGTGGCTTGCCACGCACATGGGGATGACCGATTGCCTGATGGCATTGCGCACCGCCGGTGACGCCGTGGCTACCAGCCTTGGATCGATCCTGGTGGCGACATCGATCTGCGCCCTGACAGCCACCATCGGCATGACGACCTATAGCGCGATGATGACGGCCGTCACCATGGCCGATTGTCTGCGCTCGATACAGCCGACCCGGGGTCTCCGGGTCTCGGTCATTGTTTGCCTGACCGTGGTGTGGATTACCGTCGCCATGAGTCTGGGAGGCAATGCGATCACCTACGTCAACGCCATGCTGGTGATCATTCTATATTTTTTATGTCCATGGACGGCCGTGAACCTGATCGACTACTTCATTCTACGCAAAGGCCGCTACTCCATTGCCGAGCTTTTCAACTCAAACGGCATGTATGGCGTATGGAACGCCAAAGGCTTGTTCGCCTACGCCGTCGGATTTTTTGCCAGCGTACCGTTTTTCGTGGTGCCCGATGTCTTCACCGGGCCTTTGGCTGCGCGGATCGGCGGCTGCGATATTGGATGGCTGGTAAGCCTGGCTGCAACATCGGCTGCATATTTGGTGGTGCGCATGCAGCATGGTTTGCAGCACACGTCGCTCGGCGTGGAGACACTTCTAAAGGATCAGAGCTAAGCTGGCTTCATTATTGTCGAGAATGTGGAAAGGCGTTCTTTTCTGAAGCAAAGAACCAAAAGACTTTTGTGTCGCTGTCGCGGTTCTATCCGGTAACGTACGCCTAAGACGCAAAAGTTTTTAGTTCTTTTTTCAAAAAAACTGCTTTCTTCCTAGCGCCGCGCGATGATCGCCACCGGGCCGCCGCCATCCGGCCCCTGGTGTTCAGCGCCGCCGGAAACAAAAAGGTCGGTCCGACCCACGACGCCGGCGATGACGCCGCCGACCAGCGCACGGGCGTGACGGGTGGCGTTGATGTCGCTGTCGTCCCACATGATATGGCGATTGCCGCGGATCAGGCCGCTGCGCGACGGTTCGGCTTTTGCCAGCACGGCGCAAATGCGTTCGGCGTCCAGGATTGAAAGCTGCCGGCCGCCGCCGATGCCGAGCGTGGCGAGCACGTCGTTCACCGCGTGCACGTCGATGGCGTCGCGCATTACGGCGTGCGCAATGGCGGCATCCGAGGTCCAAGCCGGGCTGTTGCCGAGCACCACGACTTCGTTGCGTAACAGCTCGATTCCGGCCGAGGTTGAGGCGCGGGCGGACCACAGGGTGAAATCCGCGCACACTGCGTCAGCGGCTTGGGCGGCGTCAGCTATCTCGCCGAGCGCCAGCGCCACGCCCAGGGCCGAGGCGCCGCGCGAATAGCCCATGGAGCTATAGGTATCTTCGCTGACCACGTCGTGTCCGCGTCTGCGCGCGTCGGCGATACGAGCGCTCGTAAGCAGGGGGCATTTGACCTGGACGTAGTGCACATCTGCCTGGTCTGCGATTCCAGCCTGGTGCATGGCGGCGTGCACGGCGGCGGCGGTGGCTTCGATCTGCGGCTGGCGTCCGATTTCTTCAGGCGCAAAGGCGCGTGTCAGCGCCGTGCCGATTGCCAGGGAGGCGTGCCGGTTCGCTGAAGCCTGCGCGTTTGCCACGGAAAATACGAGAAGATGCGGTGAGAGCCCGCCTTCCGTGCCGCCGGAGATGATCAGCGGTATCTCTGCGGTCGCACCGTTTTCGGCGAGTAGCTGTTGCAAAGCAAGCACGGCAAGCGGGCGACTGAAATCATTGACGCACCCATTGCCTTCGGTTTTGCCGAAAATGGCGACCACGGTTTGGGGCGAAACGATGCCCTGGTGGAACAGGCTGCGCAGGGCGCTGACATCCGCCGGGTGGTCCATCGCCAGGCGATCCACCCGGCACTGACGAGTAAGCAAGCAAACCCCCCTCGAACCTCTCCGGTTCGTGCAAGGCAACCTCACCGTCGCCAGGTATGATAGCGTTCAATTCCGCATGCACTGGCCTCTTTTTTGCATCGCTAAAAGCGTGAAATGGCCGCCCTGCCGTACGGCCCGATAAAGGAGCTTGCCAGTGACCCGCACGGCCTCATCGAGGGAGACGTTCCAATCCCGCTCGCGATCCTTCGCCTATTTCGAGGCAGTGGCGCGGCATGGCTCGATGCGCAAGGCGGCGCTGACGCTCAATGTCGCATCCTCCGCGCTGAACCGTAAGATACTGGACCTGGAGACCGATCTCGGCGTGCAATTATTCGAGCGTCTGCCGCGCGGTGTGCGGCTGACGAGTTCGGGTGAGTTGCTGCTGGGCCATGTGCGGCGCACCGCGCGGGATCTCGAAGCCACTCGCACGCAAATCGAGGATCTGCGCGGCTTAAGGCGTGGTCATGTACGCCTGGCTGTGGTCGAGGCGATGATGCAGACGGTGGGAAAGCTGATTGCGCAGACACAGGCAGGCAGCCCGCGCATGACGTTCGATTGCGCGGTGATGGGCAGCCGCGAGGTGGTGGCGGCCGTGGTGCGTGAAGAGGTGGATATTGGCTACGCGTTCAACCCACCGCCCGATCGTAGCTTCGCAGGCGTTGGTGAAGCCACAAGGCCGCTGCATGTGCTGATGGCGCCCGACCATCCGCTCAGCGGCCACACCCAGCTACGTCTGAGCGAATGCCTGGGATATCCGATGATGGTGGGCAATGAGAGCCTTGGCGGTCGGCATTTGCTGGATGCGGCGGCTGAGGAAGTCTCGATCAGGCTGCTGCCGGTGGTGACCGGCAACTCCATCGACATGCTCAAGGCGGTGGCACGGGAAGGGCACAGCCTGTGTTTTCAGATGTTGGCGTCGCCTGAAGACGAGGCGCGGCTGGTCGCTATCCCGCTGACCGATACCGGGTTACGTGGGCGGCTGGTGATCGGCGTGAAAAAGGGCCGCCAACTGCCAAGTGCAGCTGCGGTTTTCCTGGAAAAGCTCAAGAGCGAGCTGCTGCTGGCCGACGCGGCGTAGCAGCGTCGAAGACGTCCGTAAAAAACGCTCGCTGTTGACGCAAACTCAGGCTTGCCCACCGCGGAGTGCCCGCGCCTTAATTGATGCGTGTCTGCTCCCAAAAACCCGTCCCGGTCCCTAGGTGTATGTGCAGCGCTGCTACTCTGGGCGCACCCGACCTGCGGGTAAGATTTATCCTGCCGGCACTCCTGGCCTGCGTGCTTGCTCAGGCTGTGCCTGCCTGCGCTGCCGGGCTGGTGTTCGTCTCGCCGTTACCGTTCGGCGTGGACGTGTATCTGAAGATGGTACGCGAAGGCGCGCTTGCGGCGGGTAAAACCTTAGGTTTGAAGACGCAGCTTTTCGAAAGCGCCGACCCGGAGACGCGCAGCGAGAATGTGCGCGCGGCGATTGCAGGCGGCGCCTCCATCATTGTCATAACCGGCTTTGAGTTTGCCGATATCGTGCCTGATGCGGCCGTAGAAAACCCCGGTATTGCCTTCCTGCTGATCGATGAATGCCCGCAGGAAACGGCGCCGAACCTGTTCTGTGTGCTGTTCCGCGAGCAGGAAGCCAATTTTCTGGCCGGCGCCGAAGCCGGCCTGACCAGCAAGACGGGCAAGATCGGCACGGTGGCCGCCACAGACATCCCGTTCGAGCATCGTTACGGCGACGCGTTTGCCGCCGGCGCCCGGTTCGCGCGGCCGGACATCGTGGTCTCGCCAACGTTTTATGTCGGTGGCGACACGCCTTTCTCCGATCCGGTGCGGGCACAGAGCCAGGCGGCTTCCCTGCTCAGCAGCGGGGTCGATCGCCTGTTCGCGGCGAGTTCGGCCGGCAATGGCGGTATTTTCAAGGAGGTGTCGGGCACGCAGGGGGCGCTGACGTTCGGCACCGATACCGATCAATGCAGCGCCGCACCGGGCAGGGTACTGGATAGCGCGGTCAAGCATGTGGACAGCGTGACGGAGGCCGCGATCGAAGCGGTGGCGCACAAGACGCAGCCGGCAAAAGCCTCTTACGGGCTGAAGGAAAATGGCGTCGGGCTGATCGGGCTCGAAAGTGCTTCGAGCGCGTGCCTGGTCGCCGGTATGCCGGACATAAAGGCGAAGATCGCGGCGTTGCGCGACGGCATCATCGCCGGCCGCATCGCGGTGGCCGACCCAATGCAGTCGCCGCCTTGACCGGAGTGCTGCTGCGCCTGAAGGGCATCACCAAGCGCTTTCCTGGCGTGCTCGCCAATGACCGCGTGGATCTCGATGTAGCGGCCGGCGAGATACATGCGGTGATGGGAGAGAACGGCGCCGGCAAATCCACGCTGATGTCCATCCTGTTTGGACTCTTGCAGCCCGATGAGGGGACGATCCTGCTGGAGGGGCAGCATGTGCGGTTGGCCTCGCCGATCGAGGCGATCTCGCGCGGCATCGGCATGGTGCATCAGGGCTTCCGCCTGTTCGAGAATTTAAGCGTTTGGGAAAACGTTGTGTATGGGGCCGAACCGCGGCGCGGCCTTTTCATCGATAGGCGTGAAGCGTGCCGCCAAGTGGCGAGTCTTGCCGAGCGCCACAGGCTGCCGATTGATCCGCGTGCGCGGGTCTCGGATTTGCCGCTCGGCATCCGCCAACGGCTGGAAATCCTCAAGGCGCTGTATCGGCGCGCGCGAATCCTGATTCTCGACGAACCGACCGCGGTGCTGACACCCGTCGAGACCCACGGCCTGCTGGCTATCCTTCGCCGTTTGGCCGGCGACGGCTGCGCGGTGCTTCTGGTCACCCACAAGCTGGCCGAGGTGATGGCCGGCAGCGATCGGGTGACGGTGCTACGCGATGGCCGGGTGACCGCGCGCCTTGTCACCGCGCAAACCGGTCCGGCTGAGATCGTGCGCGCCATGACCGGGCGCGATTTGCCGACGGCACCCGCGCGCCCGGAGCCGGCCTTTGGGGCGGTGCGCCTGTCGGTGGACCGGCTGAGCGTGCGCCAACAAGGGCGCCGCGTGCTCAGCAATGCCAGCTTCACGCTGCGTGGCGGCGAGATTCTGGGTGTCGCGGGTGTCGCCGGGAATGGGCAGTCCGAACTGGTAGAGTCCCTGGCGGGCCTGCGCTCCGGCAATAGCGGCGCCATGATGCTGGACGGCAAACCGATCCAAGCGCTGGGCGTCGCGGCACGTCGGCGTGCCGGCCTCAGCTATGTGGCCGAAGATCGGCACCGGACAGCCACGGCGCCCAGCAAAAGCGCGCGCGACAATCTCGCCATGGGTTTCCATCGTGGATCTGGATTGGCGCGTCATGGCCTGTTGCGACGGCGCGCCATGCGCGACTGGGCGCGCGCGCTGATCGCGCGCTTCGCCATCAGGATCGTCGATGACGGCGTGGCCGCAGGCACGCTCTCCGGCGGCAACCTGCAGAAACTGGTCATGGCACGCGAGCTGGCTCACGAGTCTGCCGTGCTGATCGTCGAGCAGCCCACGCGCGGCGTGGATGTGGGCGCCATTGCACAGATCCATGCCGAACTGCGCGCCGCGCGCGACCGCGGACAAGCAATCCTGCTCGTCTCCAGCGAGCTGTCAGAGGTGCTGGCCTTGTCCGACCGTATCCTGGTGCTCTACGGCGGCCGCATTTCGGCGGAGCTGCCGCTGGCCCAGGCAAATGAAGCGGTGCTGGGGCTTATGATGGCCGGCGGAGTGCCGCCCGCGTGAACTGGATCTGGGCAAGGCGGCGAAGCCAGGCGCTGACACCTGCCTTGCTCGCGATCGGATTGGGATTCGTGGTTAGCGGCCTGATTGCCGCGGCGGCGGGCGTGCGGCCGGGCCTAGCCGCGGCGCAATTGCTGCACGGCGCCTTCGCCGGCTCGCAGATCTTCGAGACCCTGGCGCGCAGCACGCCGCTGATCGGGATGACGTTGTGCGCGGCCCTGCCGTTTCGCGGCGGCATGGTCAATCTGGGCGGCGACGGGCAGATGGTGCTCGGCGGCTTTACCGCGGCGTTGGTTGCACTCTATGCGCCATTTCCCGACACGCTGCGCATGATGGCCGCCTTGCTCAGCGGGCTCGTGGCCGGCGGGCTCTATGCGGCACTCGCGGCGCTGGGCGAGGTGTTCGCCAGCGTGCCGATGCTGGTCTCCACCTGGCTGCTCACCTATCCGGCACGCGACATCTGCAGTTTTCTCGTGCATGGCGGGCTGCGTGACCCGGCCGACGCGCTGCCCTCCACACATCGCATCGCGCACGGCGCAAGGCTGGCCCACCTGATCGCCGGCACGCCGGTCAACCAGGGGATTTTGCTGGTTGGCGCCGCGATCTTGCTGGTTGTATTCGTGGATCGTTGCACGCCCGCCGGCTACGAATTGCGTATGCGCGGTGCCAATGAACGCTTCGCACGTTACGGCGGCGTTGCGGTCGGCCGGCAGGCCGTGCTGGTGATGTTCGCCAGCGGCGCGCTGGCCGGCATGGTGGGCGCCATTCTCGTGCTTGGCGACCAGTTCCGTTTCACCGACGGCGCGCTGACTGCCCCTCAATATAGCTGGTCAGGCACGCTGGCGGCGCTGCTCGCGGGCGGCGAACCGGTGGGCGCCGTGGTTGCTGGCTTTCTGTTCGCAGCCCTGCAGACCGGCGGCTTCGCGATGGAGCGCGCCACCGGCATTCCGCGCGTGCTGACCATAGTGCTCGAAGCGGTGATCATCCTGTTCCTTTCGATAGGGCAGGCGGCACGGCGGGTGGCGCGATGAACGGCATCTTCGTCAACGCAGCATTTTTCGACCAGGCGATGCTAGGCATTGCGCCGATCCTGCTGGCGGCGATGGCTGGCACGATCTCCGAACGGGTCGGGTTGTTCAACATCGCGCTGGAAGGCCAGATGCTTGTCGGCGCCTTTGCAGCCGTCGCTGGCGACCATCTGACGGGCAGCCTGGCAGGCGGCATCGTGGCCGGCGTGGCGGCGGGCATGCTGTTCGCCGCAATTCTGGCGGTTGGCTGCCAGGTATTGCGCGGCGACGCGATCGTCATAGGCATCAGCCTGAACCTGCTGGCTTCCGGGCTGACCGCCTTCCTGCTGCGCAGCGTGCTGGGCGCCAGCGGCACGTTTTTCGATCCTGCCATGAGCGGTCTGCCGCGCCTCTCATTACCCCTGTTGTCGGATCTGCCGCTGCTCGGCCGCGCGCTCGGGCAGCAGACGCCTTTGGTCTATCTGGCCTGGGCAATGGTCGCCGCCCTTGCCGTCTTCCTGGCGCACACGCCCTGGGGTTTGCGGCTGCGTGGCGTGGGCGAGCAGCCTGAAGCGGCGGTCACTCTCGGCGTCGATGCCGCACGCTATCGGGTGCTGGCGACGCTTGTGGCGGGCGGGTTGTGCGGGCTGGCCGGGATCCAGCTGGCACTGGGCAGCGTGACCCTGTTCGCCCAGGATATGACCGCCGGCCGCGGCTGGATTGCGGTCGCAGCCGTCATGCTCGGCCGCGCCGCGCCGGTGCCGGTCGCCGGTGCCTGCGTGCTGTTCGGCCTGGCTGATGCGGCAGGATTGCGGCTGCAAGGGCTGGGTCTGCCGAGCCAGTTGACGGAAGCCTCGCCCTATGTGGCGACACTGGCCGCCCTGCTGCTGGCACGGCTTCGCTGGCGACGCCGCGGCCACGCGGACGCCGAGACGATGATGGAAGGAAGCGTGTCATGACCGAAGAGACAACGATCCACACCGTAGAAGCGATCGTGGCCCAGGGCCTATGCATGGGCTGCGGCCTTTGCGCCAGCCTGGCAGGACCCGAGCATATCCGCATCGAAATGCGCGGCGAAGGCGGTGAACGCCCTGTGGTGCTGCAGCCGATCGCGGACCCCGTGCTGGAACTGATCAACGCCGTCTGTCCCGGCATCAAGGTGGAGGGCGCCACGCCCGAAGCGGGCCTGGAGATCGATCCGATCTGGGGACCCACACGGCTGATGGCGATCGGCCATGCCGGCGATCCGGATGTGCGGTTCCATGCCTCTTCCGGCGGTGCGTTGTCGGCACTGAGCCTGCATCTGCTGGCAAGCGGCACAGTAGACTTCATTCTGCACGTCGCCGAATCACGCACCCAGCCGCTGCGCAGCGAACGGCGGCTGAGCTTTGACCAGGTGCAGGTCATGGAAGCCTCCGGCTCGCGCTACGGCCCGGCCGCCCCTCTGGTGGATTTTCGCGATGTGCTCGCGCGCGGCCGGCCTTTTGCTTTTGTGGGCAAGGCCTGCGACATCTCGGCCATACGCAACTACGCCAAATTCGACCCACGCGTAGATGAATTGCTGCGCTATACGATGAACTTCTATTGCGGCGGTGTTTCGGAATTCGGCAAGACGATGGATTACGTGCGCCGTATTGGCCGCACCGAAGCCGACATTGCAGGCTTGCGCTATCGCGGCGATGGTTGCCCCGGCGAGATGGTGATGCGCACCCATGACGGCGCACGTTTCGGCTTCAGCTATAACGAGATGTGGTCCGACGAGCAGCGCTGGCGCTTGCAGTTCCGCTGCAAGATCTGCCCCGACGCACTCGGCGACCTTGCCGATATCTCGGTGGCCGATGTATGGCCGGGCGGCAAACCGATCACCGATGAGGTCGGCTTCAACGGCTTCATCGCGCGCACCGAACGCGGCCTGGCCTTGCTGCAGGATGCCGTGGCCGCCGGCGCCGTGGTGCTGACGGAAAATCTTACCTATGACGGGCTTCTGCTGGCGCAAGGCTCGCAGAGCAAGAAGAAACAAGCGCTGACGTCACGCTTTGCGGCGATGCGCGATTCCGGCGTGATAACGCCGCACGCAGACGGCCTGCGCCTGGAGGAAGCCGCTGCCATGATGAGCGCTGCTGAGCGGCAGGTGAATTATGATGGCATGCTCACGCGCTTGGCGGCGGGCGATAACCTGCAGTGATGCGGTCCTAAGAAGGAAGGCCTTCTTTTCTGAAGAAAAGAAGCAAAGGACTTTGGTAATAACATACTTGACGCAGTAAGCTACGGATTTGGTTCAGGCTTCGCGCCGATTGATATCGTCGCATCTGGGTCCGGCCCCCTTCCTGAATATCCCGCTGAATTTAACCCAAACGGAATGCCGACCGGCATGGCGGTCGGAGAAGGTTTCAAGTCGTTCTGCTTTGCCCAATCTAGCAATGCCGTCGCCAGGGGAAAATTTGAGCCAGTCACGAAGACGCCATATCCAAGCGGCTTTCCTGGGTTCTCCGAAAGTGTATCGTCTTTTACCCCAATATTTAGGTGTTGTAAGTCCGCGATAATTTCTTGCGCTAGTCGCTCGCTTTCGGCGTCAAATACGTATGAAGTAACACGGACAAGTGGGCCCTTTAGCTTCGTAAGACCAGCTAAGACTTGGCCCATCGGAGGCCTGATTTCTCTTGGCTCAAGGGCCGCCTGTTGGCGGTCACTAAGGGTCGTATCTGCTGCGAACAGGAAAGCTCCGAAAGCTGTCTCTAATGCCAATCCTCTAACCAACATTCGCCACCCTCGATGTTGGGTCTCTTCAGAGAACTTTTTTTGTTCAAGATATACGCCGCGCCAAACGGCAAAGTTTGAAACAATTATGATAAGCTCTGAGGCATAGCGAATGAATGTCAATTGGGCGTTGCTAATCAACATAGGATTAGTTCTCAGTGGACTTGGGAATCTTTTGCTTGTCGGGTGGATGACTTTTTGCCCGCAGAGATGGGGCAAGCGTAGCTAATGCCGCTTTTTTTGCTATTCCCTTCAGTGGCCTTGGCTTTGAATCGCGCGCCTCGTCGTAAAGTCGTTGCTGCTCTGCCACTTCTTCAGGTTTCACCTTCAGGAGCCTCGCCATGAGCCCCCTGAATGGTGCCATTGTCTCCTTCGGCGCTGTCTCCAGCGGGTCGCGTCCCTCGACCTTGGCGTCCTTCTCTCTATGCGGAGGGGGAGACATGAGCGGTCAACTCCTTGTAAGTGACGCGCTTGCCGGAAACGGCACCCAACACCTTGCGGAAGCGCTGGCCGTCAAACTCTTTGCGTTCGTTGAACCGGAAGGTCTGCTCAACCACATAGTTGTTCAAATGCGCAGGCTCGACCGAAACATAGGTGCCTTTCAGAGCGCGCTTGAAAAGGCTCCAGAAGTTTTCCAGGCCGTTCGTGTGCACGTTATCGCGGACAAATTCGACAGCGTGGTCAACGAACTGATGGTTATAGTCCACGCCCAGGCCAGCGTAGGACATGAGCGCGTCGGTGTAGAGGGTTGCACCCTCATCCACGTTCGCACGAACCACGGCTTGCACGGTGCCTTTCTTGGTGTTCGGGATGTGTCCGGCAACAGCTTGGCTGGGCGCACCATCGGCACCACGCCGCAGCACGCCCATGACGACCTCTTTGCCAAATTTGCCGCTTTTGCCTTCAAGGGTCTTTTCCTTGCGCGCGCGGTTCATGTTCTTGGCGCGGCCACCGATGAAGGTTTCGTCAGCCTCAAACACGCCGTCATTGCCGCTACGGATGAACGAACCCGTCTGCATGGCGAGGCGGATGCGATGCAGCATGAACCATGCGGTCTTTTGCGTGACACCAAGGGCGCGATGGATTTCATAAGACGAGACGCCGTTCTTGCAATTAGCGATCATCCAAATGGCCACGAACCACTTATCGAGGCTAAGCGGGCTATCCTCAAAGATCGTCCCGACTTTGGCGGAGAACTGTTTCTTTTCGTGCTTTTCCTTGCACTCCCAGATGCGTCGGGTAGCCACAAAACGCACGTCCGCCCGGCCGCAAGTGGGGCAATGCACGCCAGTAGGCCAGCGAAGCTCAACCATGGTAGCATGGGTGACCTCGGGGTCAGCGAAGTGGCGGATGGCTTCGACCAGGGTTTTGGGTTCGGTGTTCATGAGGGCATTTCTACCCCCGAGGGCTTACTGTGTCAAGTATATTATTACCAGGACTTTTATGTCGCTGTCGCGGTTCTATCCGGCAGCGTGAACCACAATAATAAAAGTTTTTTGGTTCTTTTTTTTTCAACAAAGAACTGCTTCTCTTCCTTTAGCCGCGCTTCCTAAAACTGCCGTGACAATGTCAAACCAACCGTGAGCGGACGCAGAGTGTAACCTTCCTCCACAAAGTTGATCGACGGCCGCTGGATGATTTCCTTATCGTCCGCAAGGTTCTTGCCATAGAGCATCGCGCGCCATGCTCCGAAGACGATGCCGGCATTTGCATTCAGCATGGTGTAGCTTGGTTGTTGGTAGGCAGGATCGACGTCGCTGAACGCGCCGTGCGAGGAGCCGATGACGTTGAAGTCCGTATCGACGAAGGCGCTGACAGCATCGGTCAGATGCCAGGTGTAATCGGCACCGAAGGATCCGGTCCATTTCGGCACGTTCAGCACGTCTTCGCCCGGTGCGGCCGCCAGCGCGTTCGGGCTGCTGGTGATGACCGAGTGGGTGATGCCGACATTCGCGCGCAGGGTCAGGCCGGGATAAATATTGGCCTGCGTCTCGATCTCCGTGCCGTAGCTTTCCGCAGCACCGAGGTTCTGCGTGATCGACGCGCCGCAGGTAGGCAGGTTGATGGATTGCTGGATGTTTTCCCAATCGATGTAGAATGCGCCTATGTTCACGCTGAGCCTGCGGTCGAAGAACTGGTCTTTCCAGCCGGCATCGTAGCTGTAGAGCTTGTCGGGCCCGAACTTGGTCGGCGGGTCGGTAATACCGATATTTTGCAAATCGCCTTTGCAGGTAGGGCCAGCGACCGGACCGGTCGGGCCGCCAAGGCGAAAGCCTTTGGCGAACGTGGCGTAGATGATGGCGGTGTCGCTCAGATCATAGGTGATGGATGCCTTTGGAGTAGCAGCATAGGTTGAATCCTGCGAGGTGAACGGATTGACGTTGCCGAAGGCGAGCAGGCCGCCGCTATTGCGATAATAATTCTGCGTCGCGTAGGAGTAGCGTAGGCCCGCGGTGAGCGTGAGGCGCGGCAGCACCTTGTAATCCACCTGGCCGAAGACAGCATACTGCAATTGATCCAGTGATTGGTTGTCCGCATAGACAAGATCGTTTGGGTAGGAGACGCCGGGCAGCGTGCTGCCGCCGATCGGCGAGTTATTGATGTTCTCGCCGAAGATGTTCTGGAAATCGGCACTCAGCCCGGGCGCCGGTTCGGTGTCGTTGCGCACCTGCCGCTGATATTCAAAATACAGGCCGCCGATCCAGTTCAGCGGCCGTCCGAAAAGTTGTGCGTTCGTCGATGTCGCACGGATTTCCTGCGAGCCCTGATAGGTGCGGTCGGCGCGATGCACCTGTGAGGGCAAGCTGCCAATGATCGCGTCTGTCTCGGATGCCTTTGCAGGAAAGAGCGGGTCGAGAAAAGCGGTTGCAATGACGTCGCTGTTGAAAAACGTGCCGTCGCTCTGAAACGAGAATTTGCGTTGGAAATATCCTGTCACTGATGTGAGGCTGAAATCGTCGAAACTCTTCTTGATCGTCAGGCTCGGGATGAACAGGTAATCGGCACTTGGCTCGGTGACCTGCTTGTTTTCCTTATAGATGCCGAGTTGCGGGTAGAAGACGGGCGTGTCGCCGGTGTGATCATATTGGTCGGTGACGGAAAAGGTGATGTCCCAGTCCTCGGAGGGATGGAATTTGAGTGTGCCGCGCAGGCTGTACCAGTGCTCGGTGTTTACATCGGATTTCAGCAGCGTCGTGCCGTTGGCTGCGTAGCGATCGATATAGCCGCTCTCTTCGCCGATCTGGGCGGCCAGGCGCAGTGCCAGCTTGTCCTGGACCAGCGGGATGTTCACCACCGCGTCGTCCTGTGTGTTGACGCCGCCATGTTCGGTGCCGGACACATCAGCGGTCAGGCTGCCGCTGGTGGTATTGAATTCCGGCTGGTTGGTGATCAGCCGCAGCGTGCCGCCCATTGAGCTGGCGCCGAACAGCGTGCCTTGCGGGCCGCGCAGCAGCTCAACGCGCGCCATATCGAGAAATTTCGGCTGCTCGGCACCGACATAGAGGTTGCTCTGGGTGATGGATTGGTCATCAAGATAGAGCGCCACGGTCGCGGAACCGGAGGTGGAACTGATGCCGCGGATGACGAGGTTCGAGGTGTTTGGACCAACGATGCTGCCCGAGACGGTGGCGCCCGCCGCGAACGATATGCCGGGCAGTTGGCGGGTTATGTCGGCATAATCGAGAATGTGCTTCTGCTGCAGCATCTTGCCCGATAGCACCGAGATGCTTTCGGGCACCTTGTTGGCGGCCTGCACGCGCTTTGCCGCCGTCACCACGACCTCCTCGACATGACCGGTCTCGTTCCTGGCGTTCTGCGCAGCAGGGGTTTGCGCCGCGGCGGAAATCGTTACGAGCTGCAGAAGCATTGTGCCGAGAATGACGGTGAGGCGCGGGCGGGGCCATGATGTGGCATTCTGATTCGGAATCACGGCTGTTTCCTCGGCTGGAGAACGTTGCTGATCGCCAAGCGGGAGGTTTTGATATGTAGATGGTCCACTCGATCCCCCGATCGCTCACATAAACTTTACGCGCATCAGCCATGCTGCCCGCTAGTGCGGAAATGCGACTGCCGCGCGCGTCTTTTTGCAGCACTAGCGGCGTCTGCCGGGTGCAGCGCCTTGGCAGCACCAGGAACGGAAAATCGGGACACCAGACACGCCGATAACATTTCTCCCCTGCTGCTTGAGGATGCTATGGCCAAGCGAGCCTGGAGATCGCCTGCATGTTCACGACGCACAATCCGCCGGACGTATTGCCGCCCGTAGGCCCGTTGAGCTGGGGGCTGGAAGCAAGCACGCCACAGCGCCTGCTCGTTATTTCCGGCCAGGTCGGGGCCGATGCCGACGGGCGAATCGGAGCTGATTTCCTCGAACAGGCGGCGCTCACCTGGCGCAATGTCGGCCGGGTGCTTGCCTCCGCCGGGATGGCGCCACGCCACCTGATCCGCACCGGCATTTTCCTGACGCCATTTGTCGAGATGACCGACGAACTGGTTGCACAATTCAATTTGCTGCGCGTCGGCTTTCTTGGCGAGCATCGGCCGGCTTCGACGATGGTGGTGGTGCACGCCCTGATGCACCCGCGCTGGTTGATCGAGATCGACGGGCTGGCCGCGCAATGAGCCTGACGCCCGTCATCATGGATTGCGACCCTGGGCACGACGATGCGATCGCAATCCTCTACGCGGCACGGCATCTGGATGTGCGTGCGATCACCACGGTGTTCGGCAATGCCAGCGTAGAAGACACGACACGCAACGCGCTGCGCATCTGCGACCTTGGCGGGCTGGATGTGCCGGTGGCGTCCGGATGTGCGCAGGCGCTGCGCGGCGACTTTGTCGCTTCGCCAGTGCATGGGCAAAGCGGCCTAGATGGCGCGGACTACCTGCCGGCGTCGCAGCGCGCGCCGTCATCCCGGCATGCCGTGGACATGATCATTGAGACAGCAGCGGCTGCACCCGGCGAGGTGTCATTGATCGCGACAGGGCCGCTGACAAATGTGGCACTCGCCTTGCGCCGGGAGCCGCGTTTGGCCGGATGGCTACGCGCGATCTCCATCATGGGCGGCAGCACGGACATCGGCAACGAAACACCGTTTGCCGAGGCCAATATTTTTCGCGATCCGGAAGCTGCCGATATCGTTTTGCGCTGCGGCGCGCATATCACCATGGTGGGGCTGAACGTGACACGCCAGGCGCGGATCGGATGCCACACGATCAAGGCGCTGGAGGGTGGTGGTGCCGTGGCCGACGCAGTGGCTGACATGCTGCGTTTCTATCTTGGACAATATGAGAAAAGATACGGGATTTTTGAAGCGCCGATGCATGATCCGACGGCGGTGCTGGCATTGGTGCGTCCTGAGCTGATCACCTTTCGCCCATTGAATGTCGACGTAGAGCTGGGCAGCGTCCTGCTGCGCGGCATGACGGTGTGCGACATGCGCGGGCTTCTGCCGCAGGGCCGCCCGGTGTCGCAGGGCCGCGTTCTCGTCGGCACTGCGGTCGATGGTGAAGCTGCGGTTAGCGAGGTATTCGCCGCCATTCGCGCTTACGGCACGCACTGATTTCATAAGCCTGTCGTATCAGTTATGTTCGGTAATCCGCCTCATATAAGCAAAAGTTTTTTAGTTCTTTTCTTCAAAAAAGAACTGCTTCCTTCCCACTCAAAAACGTGTTTTGCCGTCACCCCATGTGCTTCTTGCGCACACGGTCATCGCTAAGTCTCTTGCTGTCGTCGCCCAGGCGCCGCAACGACACGCTGAGGCGCTTCTCCGACTCCACGATCTCGCGCAAGGATGTGTCCACGAAATCGATATGTCCGGCTGCAGCTTTGCTTGCAGCCACAGGATCCCGGCGCAGAATGGCATCGTGGATCGCCTGGTGCTGATCGCGTAACAGGCCGCGCACTTCCGCCCGCTCGTAGAGCTTCGTACGGCTGTAAAAGACGCCGCTATGGAGCATGCCCGTCAAGGCGCGCATCACGTGCAGCAGCACCAAATTATGCGTTGCCTCATAGATTGCCAGGTGAAAATCCACATCAGCATCGGCTTCGTCGGCCGGATCCTGTTGTGCATGTTCCTTTTCGATACGCTGCATTTTGGCGCCAATATTCTGCAGATCGACAGCGGTTCCTTTTTCCGCCGCCCAGGCAGCCGCAGCACCTTCATTGATCTCACGGAATTTCAGGTAATCGAACGCGGTCTCCAGCTTGGATGACAGCAGCGTGGTCAGCGGGTCGGAGATCGATATGCCGATTTTGGCCACTATTGTCTCGGCGCCTGGCTGGCTGACGAGCAGCCCTTTCTGCTCCAGCATGCGCACACCGTCCCGCACGGTCGGCCGTGAGACGGAGAGGCGTTCTGCCAGTTCGCGTTCGGGCAGGAGCTGGTCGTCCGGCCTGAGGGATCCTTCCAGGATCAAGTTTTCTATGTGCCGCGCCACGCTCCGTGCCGTGCCTTTTGCCGGTCTGCTCCCTGACGTCATACGCGTTTCTGCACCCTTACTCATTCTTTATGAACCGTTTTCGGCGCCATTACACACCGAAAGGGGCGCGGTCCGCCAGTTGACAAGCTTGGTAAACTGAAGTTACCACAATCGCAAGACTAGGAAACGTCACTAACCAGGAGCGGCAATGCCGCAAATGACAACATCTATGCACGGCGAGGTTGAATTTTCTGGCGAGAATATCGCGCCTGTGCGGCCGCGCGTTGGGCTGTTCGTGACCTGCCTTGTCAATCTCATGCGTCCGCGCATTGGTTTTGCAGCACTTGATCTGATCGAGCGCGCCGGTTGCGACTTTGTTGTGCCCACGACGCAGACATGTTGCGGTCAGCCGGCCTTCAACAGTGGTGATCGTGTAGGTGCTGCGGCGATGGCGCGACATCTGATCGCTGCGTTTGAAGAATTCAATTACGTCGTTGTGCCATCCGGTTCCTGTGCCGGGATGATCCACGTGCATTTCCCTAATCTTCTCAGCGACGATGCGCAATGGCAGGCAAGGGCCGCGGCGTTGGCGGCAAAGACTCACGAATTGCTGAGCTTCCTAGTTGATATTTGCCATTGGCATCCGAGTGAGACGCAGCTGGCGGCAACTGCCACGTATCATGTTTCCTGCTCCGGCCTGCGGGAGATGGGCGTATCGGGCCAGCCGAGCCGGTTACTCGCAGACGTCGGTGGGCTTAGCATGGTGCCGCTGCGGAACAGCGATACGTGTTGCGGATTCGGTGGTACGTTCTGCGTAAAGTACCCTGCCATTTCGAACGCTATTTGTGGCGAGAAAGCGCAGGCTGTGGAAGATACCGGCGCGGATCTTCTGCTCGGCGGCGATCTCGGTTGCCTGATGCTGATTTCTGGCACGCTGCATCGCCGCGGCAGCGCCGTGCGTGTGTTCCATACGGCAGAAATACTCGCAGGTCTTGGCGCCGGCCCAGCTTTGGGCGAGGAGCGATGATGCAGGCGCCTGCTCAGGATTTTACCCGTGCTGCGGCCAATGCGCTGGCCAACAGCACTTTGAAGCGCGCGATTGACCGCACGACCATCAATGCGGAAACCAAGCGCCGCAATGTTGTTGCAAAATTCGACGAATTTGCAGCAGCGCGCGAGCGCGGACGGGCGATCAAAGATCATGTGATCGCGCATCTCGACCACTATTTGGAAATGTTCGAGCGCAATGCGATCGCCAGCGGCGCGCAGGTGCATTGGGCGCGCGATGCCGATGAAGCCTGCAAGATCGTGGTGGAGATCTGCCGCGAGGCTGGCGCGCGCAGCGTCACCCGTTCCAAATCGATGCTCGGCGAGGAAATCGGTCTGCCGCATGCATTGGCCGATGCCGGCATAGAGCGTGTGGAAACCGATCTTGCCGAGCACATCATACAACTCGCCGGCGACCGTCCATCGCATATTATCTGGCCGGCCTTGCATCGCACACGCGAGCAAGTATTAGATCTATTTGCCGCCAACCATGCCATACCGCCCGCGAGTTCAGGCGTGTCGGACTTGGTGCGCAGTGCACGCGGTGCGCTACGCGCCAAATTCATGGCGGCTGATATCGGCATCAGTGGTGCAAATTTCCTCCTTGCCGATAGCGGCGCCGTCTGCACGGTGACCAACGAGGGCAATGCCGAGCTGACCACCACGCCACCGCGTGTACATATCGTTACCGCCGGCATCGAGAAACTCGTACCTGATCTCTCGCATGCTTTTATGCTGCTGCGCCTATTGTCGCGCTCGGCAACCGGCAGCGAATTTGCTCAATATACCACCTTCCATTGTGGTCCGAAACGCGTCGGCGATGCCGATGGGCCGCAGGCCTTCCATATCGTCTTGGTCGATAATGGTCGGACGAAGATGCGTAGCGAAGGGCTTGCGGACATGCTGCGCTGCATACGCTGTGGCGCTTGCATGAATCATTGCGTGGTGTTCAGGCAAATTGGTGGCCATGCC
This sequence comes from Acetobacteraceae bacterium, assembly GCA_965198855.1. Taxonomy (GTDB): domain Bacteria; phylum Pseudomonadota; class Alphaproteobacteria; order Acetobacterales; family Acetobacteraceae; genus BOG-908. The sequence goes on from CBDAPZ010000001.1 coordinate 600,683, forward strand.
TATGGTGCCACGTATCCGGGACCGATGGGTGCAGTGCTGACACCCGCTTTTTCCGGTCTGGCGGCACATCGTGATCTGCCGCAGGCGTGCACGCTCAATGGCAAATGCCAGGAAGTTTGTCCGGTGGCGATCCCGCTGCCGTCGCTGCTGCGTGGCTGGCGCGATCGCAGCTGGCGTGAAGGCTTGGTGCCGCCATCGGCCAGGTTTGGCATTTTCGCATGGCGTTATGTTACGTTGCGCCCGCGGTTGTTCCGATTTTCGATGGCGCTGGCCGCTCGGCTTCTGCGCCTGTTTTCGCGTGGCGGATGGATCAGGTTCCTGCCGCTGGCGTCCGCCTGGACCGCATATCGCGATTTCCCGCAGCCTGCGCCGAGCACCTTTCTCGACATGCTGGCCAAAGGGAAGCGCCCCGCATGAGCGATGCACGCGCTGCCATACTGGACGCGATTCGTCGTCATCCGTTGCCGGCAAGCCAGGTTCGCGACATCGGCGCAGCCGCCTCGGCACTGTCGGCAGACCCCGAACAAGTTCGGCCAAAACTTGATAGACCGGATATCGTCGAGGCCTTCACGGCGAAGCTCCCCTTCGTCGGCAACAGCATCGGGAATGCCGACTGCCTTGACGATTTTCCCGCAGCGGTCTGCCGCTATCTTGGTCAGAACGATTTGCCCGCGGCGATCTATCTTCAGCCGGATCCGTCGCTTAAATCGCTGGATTGGTCTGGCCTGAGATTGAACAGCGTTCTCGCCCGCGATGAGCAGGTCGGTGTCGGGCTGGCGCGCGCAGCAGTGGCAGAGACCGGCAGCCTTGTCTTCGCCTCTGGTGCAGACACTGCCGTGCTGGGGCATTTTCTGCCCATCCACCACGTCGTGGGTGTCCGCAAATCAGACATCGTTGGATACCTTGAGGATATTTGCGGACTGGCTGAAAACATGCCCCGCAACCTGAACCTTGTGACGGGGCCAAGCGGCACCACCGACATCGAGGGCGAGTTCGTGCTCGGCGCCCATGGGCCGAGATTTCTGCATGTCGTTCTAATCGGTGAGGCCGTGCGATGAAGATGTTGCCCATGATGCTGCCTTTGGCATGCGTGTTGTGTCTGAATATTGTATCCGTAAGAGCCAACACGCCTAAACCTTTGCAGATCTCCAAGGCCTGGGTGAACGTCCAGTCGGCTGCGGGCGTCGATACGGCGCTGATGATGGTGCTGACCAACACCGGCGACACCGCGGATTCCTTGATACGCACACGTTGCGCGGCAGCCACCTTCACCGAATTGCGTGTGGTCGATACCGGCGAAGGCGTGCCTGCACCGCGCGTGGTGAAGGCGATACCAATCGGCGCCAAATCGAGCGTGACGCTGACGGATCAGACAGCCTACGTAGCCCTCCTGCAGATAACGCAAGCCTTGCCGGCCGGCACGAAATTCGATTGCACCCTGACGTTCCGCCAGGCGGGACCACGCGATGTGCATGTCGTGGCGGCAAAAACGCAGCCTGCAAGCTGACCAACACAAAATCCAAAAGGACATCCAAGATGCACGAGAATTTCATCAATGGCCTTTTCGTCAGGTCCACTGGCAACGACGCCATACCGGTGCTCAATCCGGCCACGGGCCGGACCTTGTCGGAAATCCCCGACTCGCCGTCATCAATGGTCGATGAAGCGGTCGGGGCAGCAAAGAAGGCGCAGATTGCCTGGGCAAAACTGCCGGCCAATACACGTGGCGGCCATTTGCGCCGTGTGGCCGAGGCAATTCGTCAATCACGCGAAGCAATTGCGCGCACGATCGTAGAAGAACAGGGAAAGCTGCTGAGCCTGGCTTTGATCGAAGTCGATTTCGCCGCCGATTATATGGTTTACATGGCCGAATGGGCGCGCCGCATTGAGGGCGAGATCATCCCCAGCGATCGTGTTGGCGAAATGATCATGCTGTTTCGTGAACCGATCGGTGTAGTCGGCGGGATTCTGCCGTGGAACTTCCCCTTCTTCCTGATTGCGCGGAAATTCGCGCCCGCGCTGATCACCGGCAACACGATCGTCATCAAACCCAGCGAAGAAACACCAAATAACGCCGCACTTTTCGCCGAGATTATCGCCAATTCCGATCTGCCGCCAGGCGTGTTCAACCTAGTCTACGGACGCGGTCACACCGTCGGTGCCGCCATGAGCCGCAATCCCGGTATCGGCATGATCAGCTTTACCGGCAGCGTCCGCGCAGGCACGCAGATCATGGCCGATGCTGCGCCGAACGTGACCAAACTGAGCCTGGAACTCGGCGGCAAGGCGCCCGCCATCGTGATGGCAGACGCCGACCTGGACATCGCCGCGCGCGCCGTGGTGCAGTCGCGCACCACCAATAACGGCCAGGTCTGCAATTGCGCCGAACGGCTCTACGTTCAGGACAAGATCGCCGACGAGTTCGCCGACAAGATCATCAAACAGATGCGCGAGATCACCTTTGGCGATCCGCTCGGCAATGCGGAGGTCGGCATGGGCCCGCTTATCAATCGCGCGGCCACCGAGCGCGTAAGCGCGATGGTTAAGCGCGCTGTGGACGAGGGCGCTGTCCTGGCCACAGGCGGTAAGGCCAGCGATGCTGGCGGCGGTACGTATTTCGAGCCGACGGTGCTGCTGAACTGTGCGCAGAATTCTGCGATCATGCAGCAGGAAGTGTTCGGCCCGGTTATCCCGGTCAATACTTTTCATGATTTCGACGAGGCTGTCGCGAAGGCGAATGATAGTGAATTCGGCCTGACCTCTTCGCTTTACACGCGTGATCTTAATCTGGCGATGCGCGCCTGCCGCGAGATCAAGTTCGGAGAAACGTATATCAATCGGGAGAACTTCGAGGCGATGCAGGGATACCACGCGGGCGTTCGAAAGTCCGGGCTTGGCGGGGCGGATGGAAAGCATGGCGTGCTTGAGTTCACACAAACGCACATCGTTTATATTCAATCGTAGCAAGTCTTCTTTTCTGAAGAAAAGAAACAAAAGACTTTTATGTCGCTGTCGCGGTTCTCTCCGGCAGCGGATCAAGGACATCAGAGGTTTTTGGTTTTTTGTAAAGAAGACTTGCTTTGCTTACCGTACGGAACAAACGTCCATGCAAAATACAATAAAAATGCTAACGCTGATTGCCTTGGTGCTCCCCGTAGCAGCCAAAGCCGACGACATCACCTTCTCGGTAATCGGCGCACACGAATACGAACTGCCGGTCGACTACACCAAGCCCTTCAACGCGATCGTCCAATACGGCGAGTTCAACGACAATTCACAGGCCTGGAATGCCAACGGCAAAACCGTGAACGCAGGCGGTGGTGCGCTCTATGAGGGGCTCACCAAATATGTGTTCTTCTTTAAGATTCCCGGCATCTCTGATGTCGGTTTCGCCTACGAGGTTATCCAGCCTGAGGTCGCTTATAGCGACGGGCATCCTGGCGAAGCCGGCTTCGGCGACACGCTCACCGGGCCGGCAATGTGGTTCAAGCCCACCTCGAGCAGCGTGCTGGGCATACAAAGCTTTTTTGCCCTGCCTGATGGCATGCCCCACCTCTCCGGGCATGGTTTCGAGAATTTGACGAGTTTCTTCTACGACTATCAGTGGGAGAAAATATCGGTCACCGGCGATATCGGCGGGGTGTTCCGCGGCAATTCACACGTGTCGGATAGTCCGGTGCTTGAGCGCTCCACCGTGTGGCACTCCAATACCAACGTCACCTGGAAAGCCACCGCGCTTGTCGAGCCGTTTCTTGCTATCGATTGGCAGACCAATGACAGCTTGAAATATGCACAGACCGGGCAGAGGGTTGCTGATAGCGGTGCCAATGAATTCACCCTCGGTGGCGGCTTGCATTTCAACGCCACCAAGAACTTCGCTGTCGATATCCGCTACCAACGCGGCATCACCGGCGACAATACGACACTCACGAATGCAGTGTATCTGCGGCTGGGCCTTGTCTTTTAAGTGGCCGATCAATGAAGTTTTTACGTAAGCCGATCAATCAGGGAAAAATACAGATGAGGGCACCAAACATGTTTCTCGCCACCAGAACACTCAAGCGTGTCGTATTGGCCGGCGCCTGCGTGGCGGCACTGTGTGCCGGCGCCACGCGCTCGGTCAACGCCGCCGAGAACATCACGCAAAGCACGCTGGAGAGTGCCGACAAGGACACTGCCAATTGGATCACCTATGGCCGTGATCTCAGCGCGCACCGCTTCTCGCCGCTTAACCAGATCAACAAGAACACGGTCAAGAACTTGCACGTTGCCTACACGCTGCAACTCGGCGGCGTGGAAGGGGGCGGCGTGTGGACACATGGCGGCCTGGAGGCGACACCGATCGTCAAAGATGGCTTCATGTACGTCACCGATGGCTGGGGTTCGGTGTACAAGCTCGATGTGCATGGTGGCCATGCCTCGCTCGTGTGGAAGATGGACCCTAAGACCGATCATGACTGGGCCGGCACCGTCGCATGCTGCGGCGTTGATAACCGCGGGGTGGCCTTGTGGCACAACCTGGTAATATCGCACGTGCTCGACGGCCGCCTGGTTGCCACCGACGCCGACACCGGCAAGGTCGTCTGGCAGCGTCAGATCGCCAATCCCGACAAAAGCGAGTCTGTCACCGGCGCGCCACTGGTGATCAAGGATATCGCGATCACCGGTGTTGCCGGTGGCGAGTTCGGCATTCGCGGTTGGCTGGCCGCCACCGACCTGAACACGCACAAAGAAATCTGGCGCACCTATACTATCCCGGGGAAAGGCGAGCCCGGTTCCGAGACCTGGAAGGACAGCTACAACGCGGCGGCCAATGGCGGCGGCGCCACCTGGGTGACCGGCACCTACAACCCCGCGAACGACACGCTGTTCTGGGGCGTCGGCAATCCTGGGCCGGATTGGGATCGCCAGTTCCGCCCGGGTGACAACCTCTATTCCGACAGCATGCTTGCGCTCGATCCCGCTACCGGCAAGATCAAGTGGCATTTCCAGTATACGCCGAACGATCCGTTCGACTATGACGGGGTTTCGGAAGGTGTGCTTGCCGACCTGACTAAAGATGGCAAGACGCAACACACATTGTTCGCGGCAGAACGCAACGGCTTTGCCTACGCGCTTGACCAGGACACCGGCAAGTTCATTTGGGGCACCCAGTTCGTCGACCAGCAGAAATGGACCAAGGGCCTGAACCCGACGACGGGCAAGCCGCTGGAATACGACCCGACGAAAGCCATTCAGCCTTATTTGGCCGGTGGCACGCCGAGCCGTGAGGCCGGCAACATGATCGTCTGCCCAGGCTCGATGGGCGGCAAGAACTGGCCGCCGACCGCGTATAACCCGGTGCAGAAGCTTTGGTACATTCCGGTGATCGAGAGCTGCAACAAGATCACTACCAAGGCGGCGACGGAGCATCCGACGCTCAAATCCGGCGAGGGCTTCACCGGCGGTGGGCCGAGCGATCCGGTGCGCATCACCGGCAGTGTGGCCGCGATCGATGTCAGCACTGGCAAGATCGTCGCCAAGGAACGTATGCCGTTCCCCTCTTTGGGCGGCGTGCTGGCGACGCCCGAGCTGGTGTTCAGCAGCGAGCCTGATGGTAAGCTGGTGGCACTGGACGCGAAGACCCTGAAGCCGCTCTGGAGCTTCGATACCGGTGCGGGTCTCAACGCACCGCCTATCACGTTCCAGGTCGACGGCAAGCAGTTTGTCGCCGTGCTCGCGGGTCTCGGTGGCGCGTGGGATAAATGGTATATCGACGGCACGCCTGAATTGAAGAAGATCCAAACAGGTTCCTCGCTCTACGTGTTCTCGCTCAACTAAGGATATCGTTCGTGATTCGCCATGCATTTGCCATTCTTGCAGTTTCTGCCCTCGGTGGAGTTTTTCTATCGGCGCGGGCGCAAGCGCCGGTCGCGTCAGGCGTCGAACTGTTCAGGGCGGCAAATTGCGTGGCGTGTCACAAATGGTCAGGCATTGGTGGCGGCGGCTATGGCGGTGCCGCTGCCAATCTCCGAAAGACATCGTTGGATCAGGCCGACATCGAATCGCTTCTGCATTGCGGCGATCCCGGCGGCGGCATGCCCTATTTCAAGGCTGGCGCCTACGATCAGGGTGCCTGCAACGGTATCAGGAAAAGCGATCTGGATACCGCGACCATGCCAAAGCCCGCAGCGCACTTCCTCAATGATGCCGAAATCCATGTCGTTGCCGGCTATGTGGTGTCGCACTTCAAGGGCAAGGGCGACCCCACTGCCCAGGAATGCATCGGCTTCTTCGGCCATTCCACCCATGCCTGCGACGGTTTGCCAGACGGCGGGACCGGGTCGGGTGCCCCGCCGCTGGAAACCCATCATCTACACATCGACGCAGCACCTGATGCCAATGCGGCAGTACCGAAATGAGCGGGCAGTTCTGGCTTGCGTTGCTGGCTTCGGCTGCCTTGTATGGATCCGCATCTGCACAGCCGAAAGGGGATTTGCGGAACTTCCAGCTTGGTATGCAGATGAAGACGTTCAGCACAAATGGCTATATCGATATCGCCTGTGACGAAGAGGATGGCGCTAAGCTGCAATCATGGTCCGAATTCGCGAAATGTAGCAAGAACCAGGACGGCTTGCATGCACTGCGTTTTCAATACGGCGATGATCCGCTTTTAGGGCCGATTTCCGAGGATGGCCAAGGCACCAAGGCTGCCGGCCAGCCTGTTCTGCTGACGCTGTTCATCGATGAGGCCGGTATTCTCCGTCGTTTGCGCATGCGGACCGACCCTGATGTTCGCATGTTCATCAAGCGCAGAGCGCATGTTTTTGGTCTGCAGGCCATGGCCCGCTACGGCGAAGATGGCTGGCACTGTGTCCGAAAGGAGCCGACGCCTCAGGAACAGCCATTGGGACAGACATTCGTCAATGAGCGCTGCGAGAAGGTGACCGCGGACCGGCATTACGTGGTGGACCGTGCATTGTATCATGATCCTGACCTTCCGCTTACGAAATTTGTAAGTCGGGCGGAGCTGGAAATATCGCTCAATTAGGAAAGTAAAATCTTATTTTCCGAGGAAAGAGGCAAAGACTATAGCGTCGCTGTCGCGGTTCTCTCCAGTGGCGTGTGCCAAGACATAAGAGTCTTTTGGTTCTTTTCTTCAGAAAAGAACTGCTTTCTCTGGGGCTGTTTGCCATCATGGTATCGCCGAATTGTTTGAAACTGTGGGAGCTACCTCCGAGTTGCTTCTCCATGATCTTCTGGAGAAACCATGCTCGCCTCTTTCCTGATCGGCCTGGTCGGCGGTCAACGTGCCATGACGCCGCTGGCAGCGGTCTCCATCGCGGCTTCGCGTCATGCGCTTTCCCCCGATAACGGGGCGTTGCAGATCATTGGGCATCCCCTTTTTGTCGCTGCGTCTTCGGCCCTCGCTGTCGCTGAGTTGGCCGGTGACAAGATGAAAACCGCCCCTGACCGGGTTGTCCCCATTGGGCTCGCTGCACGGTTCATCACCTCGGCTGTTGCCGGCGCAGCGCTCTCACCTTTACAACATCGGTGGCTTGGGGCAGTTGTCGGGGGCTCGACGGCGCTAGTTGCCTCTTACCCTGGCTGGCGTGCGCGGACGGCCACCATGCCACGTTATGGACAGACGAAAACAGGCATGATCGAGGATGCCATGGTCATAACATCTGCCATCATCATCGTACGGGCATTCCGTAAATTCATGGCCTAGCCGAAATACGCTATGACTGCAGGCAAGGAACGATAATGAACCGGATCAGCATACTCCGCTCCGCACTGGTGTCGGGCAGCTTTGCCAGTCTCGGTTCTGCCGCCGCCTTGGCGATCGCTGCGCGGGCGGAGGGCAAAGCGGCGGTTCGACCCATCAACGCGACCAGCCACTGGCTTGTCGGCAACGCAGCCGGATCGTTCGAAGGCTATGACGCCACCCATACGGCTATCGGTTATCTGACCAACCATGCTGCAAGCATCTTCTGGGCCCTGTTCTTCGAAGGGTGGCGCATACGTCGAAATCCTGTAGAGCCTCTGCCGATGCTGCGGGAGGCGTTGGTGATGTCGGCAATTGCAGCGGCGGTAGATTATGGGGCTACGCCGAAGCGTTTCACGCCGGGATGGGAATTCGTGCTTTCAAAGAAGGGCATGGCGTTCGGCTATGCCGGGCTGGGGTTGGGGCTTGCCGCCGGCGCATGGCTTACGCAGTCCATACGTCGAGGAATGGTCACTTGAAACGGAAATCTCCATAGCTCTTGGTGCAGGTTCTGTCATTCCCGGCTTCTCGAAGCCATAAAGGTTGTGGGACCCAATAGCGGCTGGATAATTGCCAGGTGCTGCGGGTTAATGGCGTCGTCGTGTAGAAGCCTTGTTTTCTGAAGAAAAGAAGCAAAAGACTTTTATGTCGCTGTCGCGGTTCTCTCCGGCAGCGTGCACCAAAATCATAAAATCTTTTTGGTTCTTTTTTTAAAAAACCGCTTCCTTCTAGCCTAAATGACTTTCGATTGCCCGTAACGCCTCAATTGAAACCGCAGCCGATTGGTGTTCGATCGCACGATAGGTGTGCACCACCAACTGGCCGAGCGGTGTGAGTTCGGCCTTGCCGCCGCCTGGGCCGCCGATACGCGTGACGATCAAAGGCTGGGCAAACATGCCATTCAGCACCTCGACCAGCGTCCAGGCCCGTTTGTAGGACATCTGCATCGATCTACTCGCGGCCGAGATCGAGCCGTGTTCATGAACCAGCTCGAGCAGACGGATCTTGCCATGCCCGAGTTGGCGGTTTTCGTCGAAATCGATGCGCAGGGTGAGGCGAGCCACGCAGCGACCCTTATCATGGGTGTTTTCCGCACGCACGAAGCCTCGTCGGCCATCCTTAAGGTGTGACTGCGCGATCGGCCGGTAGTGCGACCGGCACCAGGCCAGCCTGCGCCAAGATGGCCTGGCCTGCCTCCGACATGACGAAGACGGCGAAGTGCCAGGCTGCCGGCGTATCGGAGACAACGGTCAATCCGTACTCGGGTGCGGGGCTGAGTGTTACAGGCACCGGGATCGCCGCGAGGCCCGGGACAGCCTTCATCAACATGGCGGCGCCGCTGCAATAGCCGATGGTCGCGTCGGCTTTGTCTGACAGGAACAGGCTTTCGCGTAGGCCGGGCTGCGGCGCTGCCGATGCAGGCTTGTGCCGCGCTGCGCCCAGCTTCTGTGCCTTGGCCTTCAGCGTCGCTTCGGCGCCGGGATGAAGCTGGCCTGCATGGGCAAACATTGCCCAGGCATAATCGCCGCTGGGGTCGGCGCCGGGCGTGCTGATCACGATTTTGACGGCGGGATCGAGCAGCCGGTCCAGCAGGTTTGCCGGGGTCATGCCCAGCGTCGAGCGCGCGATCACGCAGAGCCGGTTGCGGGCGAAGAGAACCACTGGGCCGCCCGGGTGCCCGCTTGCCAGGCGGCGCGGCTGGGCAAGATCGGCGGATGCGAACACATCGGCCGCTTCGCCTTTCTCGAGGCGTTCACGGAGCAGTCCGGAGCCGCCATAGACCATCTGCGTATCACCGGCGTCGAACGCCTTCACCATCGCGTCGAAAGCGCCACGCAGGCTGCCGGCGGCGTAGATTCGAAGCGGCGGCGGCTTGGTCTGCGCACCGCATGACGTTTGCACACCCAGCAGCATCGCGGCCGCAAGCGCCAGGCGGCGCAGGTATATCGCCCTCAATAGTCGAACTCCAGGCTCACCAGGAAGGTGCGCGGATCGCCCAGATAGGCCGTGTTCGCGCCGGCGCTGCCGACGATGTTTCCATCGGCAACTGACGAGTAATAATGCTTGTCACCCACATTAATCACCTGGAAGCGTGCGATCGCGTGATGAGTGACGATATTCATCGCGTAGCGGGCGCCCACGTCAAAGGTCGAATAGGCGGGAGCAAAAGAGCGGTTGGTATTGTTCGCCGCACGATTGCTTTCGAAATGCACCGCGCCTGTCAAAGCGATGCCGTAGGCGAAGGCCGGGTGGTAATCCGCCTCCAAATCGCCCTTGAATTTCGGCACGCCGACGACGCGCTCGTCATCCGTCGCTGCGATGCCGGTATTGAGCAGGATCGCATCAATATACGTCACACCGCCAAAAACGCTGAGACCCGGTGTCACTTCACCCTGCACGAACAGCTCCGAGCCCCAGTTCCGCTGCAGCCCGACCACCGAGAACACGTCGGTGACCGCGCTGGTGCCGCCCAGCGGCCGCGTCATACGGAAACCATCCAGGGTCACTAGCAGCTTGTCGGAGACGGCGTATTTTGCGCCGACTTCATATTGGTGGTCCTGATAGGCTGACAGGAAAGCGTTGGCGTTCTTGGTGCCCGCCGGCGCCTGGTCACCTTGTTCGACGCTGTCGGTAAAGTTGAAGTAGGTGGTGAATTTCGGCGTCGGTGTGTAGATCAGGCTCACGGTCGGGCTGAGCACGGCATTGACGGAAGAATTGCTGGTAACCAGGCCGGCCGCCGAATGGCTCTCCGAGGTGAGCCATGAGGTGTTCAGCACGCCCCGTGCGGCAAGTTGCGGGGTGAAATGAAGTGTGTCGCTGATGATCAGCGATTGTTCGAAGAGTTGGCCCGACTCATATTGCCCGCCATTCGCCGGCACCGGCTTGCTGGGCAGGATAAGCGGGTTCGCCAGGCTGGATTTGCCCATCACCGTTGCGATCGAGTCCTTGTAGGAATACTGGCCGTTGATGAAGCCGTTGGTGCCGAACGACACGTTGTTCGCCATGCCGAACACGTCGAACGCGCCGTTCAAATAGGCCATGTTGCTGCCGATCTCGAAATGCGGCACGGCGGTAAAATTCTTGGTCACCGTGAAGTCGCCGACATTGTCGGTGAAGGTGTTGGTAATTCCGAAGAGGTTGCGGACCGCGTTCTGGTATAATCCGCCGAGTTCGACATTCCACTTGTCGTTGAATTCGTGTTTTATCTTCACCAGCCCGGTATCGGTGATCAGGTCCGCACCCGCACCTGGTTGGCCGATGCCGCGCTGCGTGGGGTCGGGGGCAGGCGGCAGGATCGTGCTTTTGCCCGAAAAATACACGATGCTTCCGGGCAGGCCGGTGGAGTTGGTGGAGTAGTGGCTGTAATCCGTCTCGATCACCGTCTGGTCGTCGAGGTGGAAATCGAGATCTGCACTGGCCAGCGTGCGGTCGACATGGCTGCCGGAGACATAGTCCTCGCCGTTGCCATGCACCACATCGATCCGGTAGCCGATACGGTCGTCCGGGCCGACGCGGCCGCCGATATCGGCCTGCTCGGTGAAGATGCCGTCGGAATTATAGCTTTCGATATAGCGCCACAGCGGCGTGTTCGTCGGCCGTTTCAGAATGTAATCGAAAACGCCGGCCGGTGTTTCCGGCCCGAACAAGGCGCCGCCCAATCCGTTGAGCACCTGTATGCCAGAGAGATTTTCGGCGGGGATCGCCGTGGTGCCGATGGTGTTCAGCCCATCGAGCCGGGTGTTCTGCACGATGCTGCCCATGAAGCCACGCGACTGCGGACGTGATACCTCGAAACCCTGCTGGTCACGCACTTCCACCGAAGGCAGATAGCGCAGCACGTCGTTTACCGTTTGCGCCTGCTGGTCGACGATCAGGTCTTCCGGCACGACATTGACCGAGGCAGGTGTCGTCAGAATGGATTGGCTGCCGAGCGGGCCGAGATCGGCCTTGGCTGGCGTGTAGCTGGGCTCGGACGCATAGCCATGATCGGGTGGCGCTGCGTTGATATCGAGCGGTGCCAGTTGTATTTGGGAGGGTACCTGCTGCGCGACAACGGCGCTGACCGATGAGACAAAAATTGGAATGGCGCGGAAAAGCGAAGAGACCGCGCGTCTTCCTCGCGACGCCGGAATGGCTCCGGATGCGCTGATCATCAAGCCGGTTCGCTTGGACGGCATCGCGTGGTGGTTCGGAGCAGACATGATTTGTCCTTGCAGTTAGAACGGTGGGAGCACCGGCAAGGAAGCGGAGCCGTCTTCTGCGGCTCACCCATCTCCACATGCGCTCACGAACGGAAGCCGGATAGGAATCCCCACCCTGAACACACCGCTATATCCGACCGGACATACCGGTGACGTGGGCACGACTCAAGGGCTGCGGTCGCGGTCGGGGCCGCAATCCTCCGGGCTGTCGCCGCGCATGCGTGTGTGCACGTGCCTCGCTGTCGGGATCGCGCATGGGATTGTGCTCGCGGTGTTGCTCTACCGTCACGCGGCACCGCCCCTGGTGATACCAAGAGCGGTGATGCTGCACCTGATCGCAGAACCATCTCCAAAACCTGTTCCCGCGTCGCCGGACGTCATGCTGGCCACGCGGATTACCGCGGAGCATGTGCCGGCGCCCGTCATTCCACCGCCCGAACTCCACGCCGAGCCGGCTCGTCTTTTTCCGACGCTTCAGGCGATCTCCGCGCCGCCGCGAGTCGCGCACATGCAAGCCAGCGCCACCAGCACAACGCCGCAGACGGTGCGGCCCGTCGCGTCACACCCGCCTGCACAGCAAGCCGGTGAGGAAAGCCACACATGGCAGGACCGCCTCAGTGCGTGGCTGCAGGCGCATCGCGTCTATCCGGACGCAGCCCGCCGCGCCGGCGAGGAGGGATCACCCACCATCCGCTTCACCATTGCCAGGGATGGGTCGGTCACTGCCGTCGCACTGATCCGAACCAGCGGCTCGGAATTGCTCGATACGGCTGCTCTGGCCTTGCTCGATCATGCGCAAGTGCCGCCGTTGCCGTCGAACTTCCCCGACAGCGTCTCCGTCACGATCAGCCTCCGGTATTCACTGCACCAATAACCGACTTTACGATGCCCGATCCTGCACTTCCACATATCCCAGGAAAACAACCGCGCCCGCGACCATGATCGCCAGGGTATACCATGTGATGGCGTAAACGAGATGGTTGTTCGGGAAGTCGATCACCGTAAGACCACCCAAAGGGTAACCGCCCGGATTGGGCGTGTCATCGGCGTCGATGAAATACGGCGCCACGTTTGTCAGGCCACGTCTTTTGACAATTGCGGCGATATCTCTCGAATACCAATGATCGGTGGCAGGATCATTGGTTTGCAGAAACCCACCGTTTGGTTCTGTCATCCGTATCAGCCCGACTACCGTCACCGCAGAATCCGCGACGGTGTCATGCCAATCGGTGGGAACGAAGCCACGGTTGACCAGCACTACGAAGCCTTGCGGCGTCTGCAATGGCGTCAGTAGCCAGTCGCCGGCACCGGCTTCGGTCAAAGCCTGAACGCGCGTCTGTCGCTCGTTGAGAAATACGCCTTGCACTCGGACATGGCGATACACGCTGTTTGCCGCAGTGATGTCCGCCCAGTCGGGCGGCCCAGGGGCTGGTACCGGCGCTGCATGCACACGCGTGTTTACGTGCTCTATCAACTCCAGCTTCCAGGCCCGGCGGGCGACTTGCCAATTACCGAGCGATACAAGGCCGACGCAGCAGACGAGCCCAAGGGTGACAGCAATGACGAAGCGAGGCCGCACGACCGCTCTCGCCTGAACTCCTCAGGCCAGCACATCCTCAACACGGATCGGCAGTTTTCTCACACGCTTGCCCGTCGCGTGGAACACGGCATTGCCAATTGCAGGTGCCACCCCTACCATTGGCAACTCACCCGTGCCTTTCGCGCCCAATGCGCCGGTGGCCAGATCGGGCGCATCCACCGTCATCACGTCGAGATCAGGCACATCGGCGTTCACCGGAACGTGGTAATCGGCGATATTGGCGTTGACGATCCGTCCGGTCGCGCGGTCGATCAGCGTTTCCTCCTGCAGCGCCATGCCAATTCCGAACGTGATGCCACCGAGCAACTGGCTGCGGCCGGTGCGGGCGTTCAGCAGGCGCCCCACCTCGAAGCAGCTGACCATGCGGCTGACACGTATGGTGCCGAAATCCGGGTCGATCCGGACCTCGGCGAATTGTGCTCCGAAGGCGTGGCATGAATGCGCCTTGTAAGCCTCGCCAGGTGCCGAACTGCCGATGGCCTCGACATAGCCGACACCGGCACGTTTCATGATCTGCTGCAATGGCACACGCAGATGAGGAGCCACCACGTCGAAGCCCTCGAGCCTGATGTCGGCGGGTGCGATGCTGGCAAAGCGCGGATCGAAATTCGCAAGTGTGGCGACCCTGACGCGCAGCGCCTCTACTGCCGCCACGACAGCCGGGATGACGCTGGCGGCCGTGGCCGAACCGCCGGACACCGGGCCGGGTGGAAAGCGGCTATCGCCCAGTTCTGCGGTGACCTTGGTGATCCCGACACCCAGCTGGTCTGCCGCGCATTGCGCCATGATGGTGTAGGTGCCGGTGCCCAGATCCTGCACGCCGCTCTGCACCAGCACAGTGCCATCCGGGTTCATCTGGATACGCGCCTGGCAGGGGCGGCGATTGGTGGGATAGGTCGAGGTCGCCATGCCCCAACCCACAAGAATGCGGCCGTCGCGCATGCTGCCGGGCGTGTGGTTGCGCCGTGACCAGCCGAATTTCTCAGCGGCCTTGCTGTAGCACTCGCGAAGACCCTTGCTGGCGAAAGGCTTGTCCTGCTGCTCGTCGCGCTCGGCGTAATTGGCCAAGCGGAAGGCGAGGGGGTCCATGCGCAAGGCATGCGCCATCTCGTCCATTGCCGATTCCAGCGCGAACATGCCCGAGGATTCGCCAGGCGCGCGCATATAGGTGGGCAGTCCCTGATTCACCGGCACGACCCGATGCGAGACAGCGAGGTTCTTGCAGGAATACGCCATCTGGGTAGCCACTGCGACTGGCTCGGAAAATTCACCCAATGCGGGGTCCGACATCTGCGAGAACCCATGATGCTCGATTGAGACGAGCTTTCCATCCTGCCCTGCGCCAAGCTTGATCTTCTGTATGGTCTTCGGGCGGAAACCGTTTGAGGTGAACATCTGCGGCCGGGTGACAACCAGCTTGACCGGGCGCTGTACATGGCGCGCGGCGAGTGCTGCGATCACTGCCGGCGGCCATGTGTTGCCCTTGCAGCCGAAGCCGCCGCCGACAAACGGGCAGATGACGGTGACGCTATCCTGCGGCAGCCCAAACGCCGACGCCAAGGTTTCCTGTGCGCCGGAAATCCCCTGCGTGGCCGTCCAGATAGTCAGCTTGTCGCCGCGCCAGTAAGCGATCGTCGCATGCGGCTCCATCGGGTTGTGATGCTCGACGGGCGTCTCATAGGTTGCTTCAATTTTGACAGGTGCGCCGGCGAATGCGCTTTCGGCATCCCCGCGACTCACGTCGGGCGATTTCTCGCCGTTCTGGAATTTCTTCGGCTTGTAGGCGCGGGAGAGGGTGCTTTCGTCCATCACGGTCACGGCGGGCGTCGGCGCATAGTGCATGCGCACCGCAGCCGCCGCTGCGTCCGCGCGCTCGAACGTGTCGGCGATCGCCAATGCCACATGCTGGCCGTTATAAAAGATGCGTTCATCTTGCAGGAACGGGTGCGTGACAGTCTGCTGCGCCGCCTTGCGCTGGTTCAGCTTGCCGGCGTTGTTGTGCGTCAGGATGGCGACCACGCCCGGCATGCGTTCGGCTTGCACGGTATCGAAATCGACGATGGTGCCGGCTGCGATCGTGCTTTGCACCAGCACGGCGTGCAGACAGTTCGGCACGTTGAATTCGGCGGCATAGCGTGCAGTACCGGTCACCTTCAGTAATCCGTCCTGCCGGATGATGCCTTGGCCTAGATACATGAACTTGTCCCCAGTGAAGAAAGCAGTTCTTTTTTGAAAAAAAGAACCAAAAAACTTTTGCTGTTATGATGTACGTTCCCGGAGAGAACCGCGACAGCGACGTAAAGTCTTTTGCTTCTTTTCTTCAGAAAAGAAGGCCTCTCTTAAGTGCTGATTGCCTGCAACGCCCGCCGCACCGTGTTACGTAGCAAAGCAACCTTGAACGTGTTCTTCTCGTGCGGCTGCGCGCCATCCGTCGAATGTGCAGCCGCCTGTTCGATAAGCGCGGCACTCAAGGTTTGGCCACGTAACACTTTTTCCGATGCATCTAGGCGCCACGGCCGTGTACCCACGCCGCCTGCGGCCAATCTTATGTCCCGAACAACACCGCCTTGCAGATCGATCCCGGCAGCGACGGATGCCAGCGCATAAGCGTAGCTTTGCCTATCGCGAACCTTGATGTAGGTAGCGCGCCTATTGGATGCTGCATCGGGCACCAAGATGGCGGTAATCACATCGCCCGGATGCAGCACAGTCTCGATCTGCGGCGTGTCACCGGGCAGCCGATAAAACTCTGCCAGCTCTACAGAACGGGTTTGCCCATCGGCGCCGTGGATCTCGACCGAGGCACGCGCTGCCACGAGCGGCACCGGAAAATCGGATGGGTGTGTGGCAATGCAATGCTCGGAGCCGCCGAAGATTGCCAATTCCCGATGTTCACCGGGTATGGCGGGGCATCCTGACCCTGGCGCGCGCTTGTTGCAGGCAAAGCCCGTATCGCGGAAATAGCCGCATCGGGTTCGCTGCAGGAGATTGCCGCCGGCGGTGCCCATATTTCGTATCTGCGGCGAGGCGGCCGCCAGCAGCGCCTCGGAGGCAGCCGGCACGCGACGCTTCACCTCCGGGTGTTCGGCCACTTCTGCCATCGTCGCCAAGGCCCCGATGCGTAGGCCATGCGAGTCGGTGGAGATGCTGCGCATATCCAGTCGATCGAGATCCACGACCATGCTGGCTGGTGCGACGTTGTTTTTCCACAGCTGCATCAGATCGGTGCCGCCAGCGATGAAACTGGTGTTGGTCTGCGAGCCGGCGTGCACCGCTGCATCCAGGCTCGTTGGCACGACGCGCGTAAAATCCTGCATGGTTCAGGCCTTCTTCGCTTGTGCAGCGTCTTGGATGGCGGCGCGGATGTTGGTGTAGGCGCCGCAGCGGCATAGATTGCCGCTCATCCACTCGGCAATCTCCGCCTCCGACTGCGTGTGCCCTTCTTCGACAACGCTGATCGCCGACATGATCTGACCGGGCGTACAATAACCGCACTGGTAGCCGTCATGCTCCAGGAAAGCGACCTGCATCGGGTGCATTTTGCCGCCCTGCACGAGCCCTTCGATCGTGGTGATCTTCTTGCCTTCAACGCGATGAGCGAGGGTAAGGCAGGACAGAACACGCTTGCCATCCACATGAACAGTGCAGGCGCCGCAACTTCCCTGGTCGCAGCCTTTCTTGGTTCCGGTCAGGCCCGCATGTTCTCGAAGGGCATCCAGAAGGGATGTACGCTGATCCACGCCCAAAGAGAGCATCGTGCCGTTGATAGAGAGCGAGACGGTATCCTGCGTCGCAGGCGCTAAACCATCGGCGAGAGAAGGTATTGGCAGGACAGCCAGAGCGGCAGAGGTGCCGATAAGGTCACGGCGGGTAATTGGCGGAATCATGCAGTCGTCCCTTAGTCGCGTCGCCCAAGAGTTTGGTTCGAATCAGCCGGATGCACGCGTCACAACCTCGTGCAGCCGTGTCTCAGTCGAAGGCTTCCGGGGTGTCGAAGTCGCGCAGCACTGCATCGTCGCCGGTTTCGATGCTGACGACGTCACGGGAAAATACGTCCAGAAGGCCGCGTGCGCCCTGATCTCGAAACAGCGTGGCGAAGGCTGAAAAAAAACTGCGATCCCAAAGGATCGGGTTACCGCGTGCGCCATTGCAGAGCGGCACTATGATGGCCGGCCGGGGAGTGGCCGCGAAGGCGTCGATCAGGCGATCAAGGAGGGTTGGTGTGACGAGCGGCATGTCGCCAAGGCAGACGAGCACGCCTTCCGCAGTGTCCGGTAGCGCCGCAATGCCGGCTTTCAGACTGGCCGACATCCCCAGCCCATAGTCGTGCGCATGCACAAGGCGGGCTTTGCGGCCTGCAATATCCTGGAGGCTGGTGGCGACGAGCTCGGCCTGATGTCCGGTGACGACGATAACTTCAGCGGCCCGGCTCGCCAGCGCCGATCGAGTGACGCGGGCTACCATCGTCATGCCGGTCTCATCCGTCACAAGCAGCTTGTTGCGCGGCGACATGCGACGGGACAATCCCGCCGCGAGCACCAGCGCCACAACGCTCATCGTTGCGCCAGCGATGATCCGCGACGGACTGCCACAAGCTCGGCCACAATGCTCAGCGCAATCTCAGGTGCGCTGACGGCACCCAACGCAAGCCCGACAGGGCCGCGAATGCGCTTGAGGTTATCTTCGGCATGACCCATTGCGCGAAGCCTCTCCAGCCGCGAAGCCTGGCTCTTACGCGAGCCCAGCGCGCCAATGAAGCTGGCTTTGCTGTGCAGGGCTTGCCCCAGCGCCGGGTCGTCCAGTTTTGGATCATGCGTGAGGGCAACAACCCCGGTACGCGCATCCAGCCTGAGACGTTCTAATGCGCTATCGGGCCAATCATGCACCAGGGCCACACCGGGAAAGCGCTCTGCAGTGGCAAAGCTTCTGCGCGGATCAACCACTGTTACCGCAAAGCCAACAGCGCCTGCGAGTGGCGCCAGAGCCTGAGCAATATGCACGGCGCCGATAATGATGAGCCGGAACGGCGGCGCGAAAACGTGCAGGAACCATGACTCACCATCCAGGTCGACGCTGCGGCTCTCATCGCGCTCAACAGCCTGCAGCGCTTCCGAACCGAGGGGATGCGCCGTATCCTCCATCGACATCAAGCTTTGCAAGCCGTCAGAGAGCCGCGTTGCCAGCACGACAGCGCGCTCGTCGCGGCGCGCCGCCAGAAGCGCTTCAAGGATAGCCGGCGTCACGGCAGAAGCGGCTCAACGAACACACTCACCTGCCCGCCGCAGGCAAGCCCCACCTCCCAAGCACGCTCGTTGGTCACGCCGAAGGAGAGCATTTTCGGCTGCCTTGTCTCCAGCGTGTCCAGCGCCGCCTCCGCAACCGCAGTCTCGATGCAACCGCCGCTTACCGATCCTGCTATGCGGCCGCTACGAGTTACCGCCATCTGGCTACCTGTCGGGCGTGGCGAGCTGCCCCAGGTCCGCACGACAGTGGCGATTGCTATCGCCTCACCATCCGCCTGCCATTGATCCAGAGTGGTCAGTATGTCGTCTGCTTCGCTCATGGCTTCCAGATCGGGTTAGATGGGGGTGCACGCAAGATGGCAGCGCCGGCACGAGGCGTTCGAGGATCGTGCTAGAGGAGCTTGTCCAACGTAATCGGCAGGTCGCGTATGCGCTTGCCGGTGGCATTGTAGATGGCATTGGCCACCGCGGCCCCGACTCCGGTGATACCGATCTCGCCGACCCCATGCGCGCCCATCGGGCTGTGCGGGTCGGCAACATCGCTCCAGATCACATCGATCGCTGGCACGTCCAGGTGGACGGGCACATGATACTCGGCAAGCGAGGGGTTCATAATGCGCCCGGTGCGCTCGTCGAATTGGGTTTCCTCCATCAAGGCGAGCCCAAGGCCCATGATGATTCCGCCGCGGAACTGGCTGGCCGCTGTCTTCGGATTGAGAATGGTCCCGCAATCGAAAGCGCCGAGAAAGCGACTGATGCGCACCTCGCCGGTGACTGTGTTGACGCGCGCTTCGGCGAACATCGCGCCGTAGGAGTGCATGGACCAATGCTGCGTCTCCATGGGTTTCGAGGCATTTGCCTCCACCGAAACCTGCGCGCGTCCAGCGCGCGCGAGGATGGACACATAGCTTTCGCGCTTTGACGGATCGTCCATGCTGCAGAGGCCGGCATCCTCGTTGGCGACCTGATCGGGACTGAGGCCTGCCAATGGGGAGGCGTTGCCGGCAAGCTTCAGCAACTCGGTGACCAAAGCGCGGTGCGCGGCGATCACGGCGGCGCCGATGGAAGCGGTCTGCTGTGAGCCGCCGGCGAGGACCAGGCCCGGCAGTTCGGAATCAGCGTACCCTACCGAGACACTGGAAAGCGGCAGAGCCAACCGGTCAGCAGCGACGATCGCTGTCGTCGTGGTGGTGCCCATGCCCATCTCGTGCGCCGCAATCTCAATATTGGCGTGGCCATCTGCCGTCAGCGTGATGCGCGCTGCACCGCCCGGCATGCGCTGATAGGGATAGGTCGCGGTGGCCATGCCCATGCCGACCATCCACTCGCCCTCCTGCTTCGCGCCTGGCGTTGCACTGCGGTGCTTCCAGCCAAAGCGCTCGGCGCCGGAACGGTAAACCTCGACGAGGTTGCGGGAGGAGAAAGGCAGGCCCGAGACAGGATCCTTGTCTGGCTCGTTGCGGATTCTCAGCTCGATCGGGTCCATACCGAGACTCTCCGCCAACTCATCGACGGCCGATTCGAGCGCAAAGCTGCCAACAGCCTCGCCGGGTGCGCGCATGAACGTGTTGGCGAGCATGTCCATGTGCGCCGTCTCGACCAACAGCTTCAGGCTGCCAGCCGAGTACAGGATCATGGACGGCGTGATGAAGGGCTCCGGCACGTTGTTATGGGCGGTCATCGCTAGCGCGCCGGTATGGATCAGCGCCTCGAAACGTCCATCCTCGCTGGCGCCGATCGCCACGCGCTGCTCTGTTTCAGTACGGCCGCCGACAACGCGGTAGACCCCTTCACGGGACAAGGCGATGCGCACCGGGCGACCGGCGATACGCGCAGCGGCGGCGGCCAGAAGGTGATGCTGCCAGAGTGTCTTGCTGCCGAAACCGCCGCCGACATAAGGCGAAGTGACGTGCACCTGGCTTTCCTCGAGGCCGAAGGCCTCGGCGATCGACCACGCGACATGGCTCACGCATTGCGAGGCGTCGTGCACCATCAGTTCGTCGCCGCGCTCGCTCCTGGTCCAGGCCAGGGTGACGGCATGCGGCTCGATCGCATTGTGGTTCTGGAACGGGGTGCGGTAGGTCGCGTCGATGCTGACCGCTGACGCGGATAAGGCCGCCTCGGCGTCGCCGATCGTCACCTGCAATGGCTCGCCGGCGAATTTGCCAGGGTGGAGGCCCTTGGACTTGGCCTGCTCGAAATGAGTGGTGGCGTCGCCGGCGGCATAGGTCGCGCGAACCAGCGTGACCGCGTGGTCGGCCTGCTCCTGGGTGTCTGCGAGCACCAGGGCGATCGGCTGGCCGTTCCAGTGTATCTGGTCGTCCTGCATGATCGGCAGATCGTCCGGAGCCGCGGATTTTCCTGCCGCCAGGAACGGCGGCAGGGGTTTTATGCGCGGCGCATTCCGATGCGTCATGACGAGGATTACCCCGGGCGACGCCTCGGCCGCGGTGGTATCGAGCGTGGCGATGCGGCCGCGGGCGATGGTGCTGAAGGCCAACGCGGCGTAGGCCATACCGTCCAGCGGGAATTCCGCGGCGAAATGTGCGGTGCCACTGACCTTGAACGTTCCGTCCAGCCGCGAGACAGGGGAACCGACCAGGCCGTGCTTATGGCGGATCAGCGGATCGGGGACGCCGCCCGGTATCCAGCTATCGGGTGCAAGAGCCAGGGCTTTCTTCATGACCGCCTGGGCGGCATCCGCGACGACGTTCATGGCTGCGTCTCCAGCAAGCTTCCGAGGACCGCAGTGATCGTCCGCTCGGCAAGGGGGATTTTAAAGGCGTTGTCCCGTAGCGGCTGAGCGCTCGCCAATTCGGCCTTGGCCGCAGCGCGGAAATTTTCGACCGTTGCAGGCTGCCCGCGCAAAGCCGCCTCCGCCAGGAGGGCGCGCCAGGGTTTGGGCGCGACCCCGCCAAGCGCCAAGCGAACGTCCCGCACGGTGCCGTTGGATGCCACCTCCAAGGCGGCAGCCACCGACACCAGAGCGAAGGCGTAGCTCGAACGGTCGCGAACCTTACGGTAAGTCGATCGGGCGGCGAGGGGCGACGAGGGAAGCTCCGCTGCGGTAATGAGCTCACCCGGCTTGAGAGCCGTTTCGATGTCCGGTGTCGCGCCTGGCAGGCAATAGAAATCGTTCAGCTTGACGGTGCGCGCGCCATCCGGGCCTTCCAGGTGGATCACGGCATCAAGGGCGGCAAGTGCTACGCACATGTCGGAAGGGTGGGTGGCGACGCAGCTCGACGAGGCACCGAGGATGGCGTGGATGCGGTTGAAGCCGCCGAGGGCGTCGCAGCCGGTGCCGGGCGCGCGTTTGTTGCAGGCAGCGGCGTCGTCATAGAAATAGGTGCACCGGGTGCGTTGCAAGAGATTGCCGCCCAACGTCGCCATGTTGCGTATCTGGCCGCTTGCGCCAACAAGGATTGCGCGGGACAGGGCCGGATAGCGGGCGCGGATGGCTCGGTGTTCGGCGATTGCGGTGTTACGTGCGGCAGCGCCGATCAGCACGCCGCCATCACGTTCCTCGATGCTCGCGCCGAGGGCGTTCACGTCGACCAAGGAGGCTGGCTGCTCGATGGTCTCCCGCATGAGATCGATCAGGTTGGTGCCGCCGCCGAGGTATTTTGCGCCGGCCACGGCACCGAGCCGAATGGCTGCTTCAGTGTCGGTTGCGCGCGCGAAGGTGAAGGGAGTCATTCTGCGGCCTCTGCGAGCGCAGGCCGGGGTGCGAAGGTTGCGGTGATGGCATCGACGATTCCGTTATGGGCGCCGCATCGGCAGAGATTGCCGCTCATGCGTTCACGCATCTCGTCATGGGTGAATTCGATATGGTCTGCGGCAAGATCCGCCGTGACCGCACTGGGGAGGCCGCGCTCGATCTCGGCCGCCATGCCGATGGCCGAACAGATCTGGCCCGGCGTACAGTAGCCGCATTGGAAGCCGTCATGCTCGATGAAGGCCTGCTGGAGGGGATGCAGAGTGCCGTCCTGCGCGAGGCCCTCTATCGTGGTGATCGAGCGGCCTTCGTATTGCACAGCCAGCGTCAGGCAGGAGAGGATGCGCTGGCCATCGGCAAGAACCGTACAGGCGCCACAAGCCCCCTGGTTGCACCCTTTTTTGGTGCCGGAAAGGTGCAGGTGCTCCCTTAACAGGTCGAGGAGGGAGACACGCGGATCGAGTAGAGCTTCGACCTGCCGGTTGTTTATGGTGATGGGCATGCGACTTCCCTTGGTTAGATGACATTACGCGGGTCAATCTGGGAAAGTTGCCTTGTATCGTGTGAAAGGAAAAAGTTGTTTTTTGAAAAAAAGAACCAAAAAACTTTTACGTCCTGGCGTACGATGCCGGAGAGAACCGCGACAGCGACGTAAAAGTCTTTTGCTTTCTTTCTTCAGAAAAGAAGACTTTTCCTTACGTCGAAGGCTTCTCCTTCACCGTCACCGGCTTCGGAGCGTCATCGCGCGCCTTGCCCACCAGCTTGGCGGTGGCCTGTCCCGCCTGCTGGCCGAAATGTGCGATAGTGTAGTTGGCCACCGCCGCCAACTCGGTGTTCGTATACCCCGCACCGAACGATGGCATCGCCATATCGCCCTGGGATGTTTCGATCTTGCCGCCGCTGAGCAGCATCTGCACGATATTGGCTGCACTGGGATCTTGTACCGACTGGTCGCCGGTAAGGGCCGCATAGACCGATTCCGTGCCGGTGCCGTTCAATCGGTGGCAACTCGCGCAAGCGCCCTCGAAGATATGCGCGCCGAGCACGTCTTCGGCCACGTGCGTGGGGGCGGGTAGAACGGCTGTCTTGATCGCAGGAATTGCCTTTACGTAATGCGCCAATGCCTTGGCGTCGTCCTGTGTCAGATAGCGTAGAGAGTAGCTCACTGCTTCCGCCATCGGCCCCGAGGCCATGCCGTGATTATCCGCATGACCGCTCGAGAGATACGCTGCAAGCGCATCTTCCGACCAGTTGCCGACGCCGGTCTGCCCATCGCTGGTGATATTATACGCCATCCAACCCTGCTGCAAAGCGCCCGCATAAGCCTGGCTGCTTTTCAGGCCCTGCATGAAATTGCGCGGCGTGTGGCATTGCTGGCAATGGCCCAGCGCCTCGGCGAGATAGGCGCCGCGATTCCAGGCGGCATCATGCGCCGTGTCGGGCGCGAAGCGATGATCCGGATTATACAGGTAGTTCCAGAACACCATCAGGAAACGGATGTTGAACGGAAACCGCAGATTGTTCGGTTCCACCACAGCCGAGGACGTCGGCAGGGTCATGATATATGCTTTGATCGCCAGCGCATCGTCACGCGTCATCTGCGTGTAGTTCGTATAGGGCATGGCGGGATAAAGATGTTTACCGCCGCGGCCGACGCCTTGCTGAAGAGCGCTCACCCATTCGTCGTCGGTATAATCACCGACACCGGCATTTTTGTCCGGCGTGATGTTGCTGGCATGGATGGTGCCGAACGGCGTGGTGAAGGCGCGACCACCCGCGAGCGTGCCACCTGGCGCCGTGTGGCAGGCAGCGCAATCGGCAGCCTGGGCGAGATATTTTCCGCGCGAGACGACATCGCCATCGGGAGCTGCCAGAGCCGCCGGCGCAATCCCGGCAGCAGCGAGGAAAGCCAGAGCCGGCAGGAGATACTTGTTCATGCCGACTGCAAAGCTCCATTGCCAAACGGAAGTTTTCGCAATCTCTTGCCGGTGGCCGAGTAGATCGCATTGCACAGGGCGGCCGATGCGGCAGCGGTGCCGGTTTCACCGATACCGCCGGGGCTTTCCTTGCTGTCGATCTGATGCACCTCGATTTTTGGTGCCTCGTCGATCCTCAGCACACGATAATTATTGAAGTTGCTCTGCTGCACACGCCCGTTTTCGTGAGTGATGTCGCTGTAGAGCGCCATGCTCAGCCCGAAGATCAAGCCCCCTTCCACTTGGGCATTGATCGTGTCCGGGTTCACCCGCTGCCCGCAATCGATGGCCACCGTCGCACGGCGCAGCTTGATCTCGCCGCGATCGGTCACTTCGATCTCGAGCACATGCGCGAGATACGATTTGAAGGCATATTGCAGGGAGATTCCGCGCCCCACGCCTGGCGGCAATTTCTCGCCCCAGCCGGATTTTTCCGCGGCAAGGTTCAGAACTGCCAAAGCACGCGGAGATTTCTGCAGCAACGCACGGCGATACTCGATCGGGTCCTTGCCCGCCGCGATCGCACATTCATCCATGAAACTCTCGACCACGAACACGTTGTGGGTCGGCCCCACGCCGCGCCACCATGCTGTGGTGACACCTGGCGTCTCATGACGCACCCACTCCACCTTCTGCGCATTCAGCTCGTAGGGGAGCTCCATCGCACCCTCCACCACATCCGGGTCGAGATCGCCTTTCATGCCGGGCGGTGCCCAGCGCGCCATCACCGACGAGCTGCCGATCTTGTGCGACCAGGCTGCGATCTTTCCATCCGCATCCAGGCCCGCCGACATCATGTCGTAATACCGCGGCCGGAACAGATCGTGCGAGATATCCTCCTCGCGCGTCCAGATCAGCTTGACGGGGTAGGCGAGCGACTTGGCGATTTCGGCCGCCTGCTCGATGCTGTCGACATCCAGCCGGCGCCCGAACGCGCCGCCCATGACGTAATTATGCACCGTCACCTGCTCCGGCTTCAGGCCGGCTGCCTTGGCGACCGCCGCCTGTGCGCGCACCGGCACCTGGGTGCCGACCCAAAGATCGGCGCCATCGGGCCGGATATGCAGCGTGGTGTTGATCGGCTCCATCGGCGCATGAGAGAGGTAAGGAAGCTGATAGATGCCCTCGACGCGCGTTTTCGCCGCATCGATCTTGGCCGCCGCGCCGTTTTCATCCTGTGCGACGATCCCCGGCTTTTGTGCCGCATCGGCCAGACGGTGCCAGATGCCTGCCGAATCTATCTCGGCGTTCGGCCCGTCATCCCATTGCGGATTGGCGGCCGCCAGACCCTGCTTTGCCGCCCAGAAATGATCGCCGATGACCGCCACCGCGTTCTTCAGCTTCACCACGTCGCGCACACCCGGCACGCGCCGCGCCGCGTCTTCGTCGATCCGCAGCAGCGTGCCACCGAGCACCGGGCTCGCTGCCACAGTGCCGATCTTCATGCCCGGTATCTGCACGTCGATGCCGTAGATCGTGGTGCCGTTCACCTTGCCGGGCGTATCCAGCCGCTTCTGGCTCTTGCCGATCAGCGTCCAGTCGGCCGGCTCCTTCAGCGCCACCTTGTCCGGCACCGGCAGCGCATTGGCCGCCTCTGCCAGGTCGCCATAAGGCGCGCTGCGTCCGCTCGCATCATGATGCACCACGCCCGCTGCGGCGTGGCAGGTGGCGGCATCCACGCCCCATTTCTGCGCCGCCGCCTGGATCAGCATGATGCGGGCACGTGCGGCCGCCTCACGTAGCCTCTGCCACTCGCTGACGATCGAGGTCGAGCCGCCGGTCGCCTGCTCGCCGAGTTCAGCATTGGTGTAATAGGCGAGGTTCGGCGGCGCCGGCATCAGCTTCACCTGGTCCAGCCCCACCTCCAGCTCTTCAGCCAGCAGGGTGGCTGCCGAGGTCCAGATGCCCTGGCCGCATTCGGTTTCCGGCATGATCAGGGTAATGGAATTGTCGGTGCCAATCTGGATGAAGGCGGTCGGCGGAATCTTGGGCGGTGAGGAAAGCTGGTCGGCACGGGCCATGCGACCGCCCAACACCGGCACGGTGAACCCGAGGAGAAGGCCGCCGCCTGCCAGCAGGCCGGTGCGCAGGATGTCACGGCGATGATAGGTCATGCGATTTAGGCCCCCGCCGCCTGGTGAATGGCCGCACGTATGCGCACATATGTGCCACAGCGGCAGATATTGCCGGCCATCGCAGCATTGATCTCCTCATCATTGGGCTTGGGCGTCTGCTCCAGCAGAGCCGTCGCCGCCATGATCTGGCCGGACTGGCAGTAGCCGCATTGCACCACCTCGGTATCCAGCCACGCCTTCTGCACCGCAGCGCCCACCGGGGTCTCACCCACCTTCTCTATCGTGGTGATGGCACCCTCTCCGACGGCACCTGCCGGCAGCATGCAACTGCGTACCGCCTGCCCATCGAGATGCACCGTGCAAGCGCCGCATTGCGCGATACCGCAGCCGAATTTGGTGCCCGTCATGCCGAGCACGTCGCGCAGCACCCACAGCATGGGCATGTCGGCCGGCACATCCACGGAATGCGTCTGGCCATTGATTTTGAGATCGATCATCGAGATCCTGCATCTGTTTGCGAGGGGTCGGGACACATGGTGTCTGCCGCGCACCTCGACGTCTTGCACATTCCGGCATCGCCGGTCCTGCGGGTGCCCATCATAGCGGGAGTTTGTGGCGAAACCAGCCCCGCAAGGGTCGCAGCTTCTTATCCGTCATCGTGGAACGGGCGCAACATACACCTGCGTATACTGACGGGCGGCCCTGACCGCTAGGTGGATAGCAGCCCAGCATTTGCTTCCCACACGCTGTCTAACCCCGCTCTTTACCTAGGCCGCGAAGGAGACCCCTGATGTCGATGCTGAACACCTTCCAGCAGGTGGACCATCCCATCCTGCCCAAACCGACCCATGACGAAGCCTCACGTCAGGAATTCACCAAAAGCTTCAAGCAGTACATCCAGGGCTCGCTGGTGCCCGGCCTCGGCCCGGTCTATGGCCAGCGCGTAGCCCCCGCCTTTGCGCGCGAGCACGGCCACGCCCCCGCCGACCGCCACGAGATCCGACGCGGCATGGTACGCGACTTGTATTTTCAGCATTACGCCAGCGCCAACCGCATCGCGCAGGAATTGCTTTGGGAATCTACCAACATCTCCGTCGATCGCCAGCTTCCGGAACTGATCGAACGCGCCGCCAGCCTTTCGGCCGGCACCCGCGCGAAGCTCGACATCCCCGAAACCTTCGACGTCCCGCGCTACATCTCGGCACTCGATATCCACTGCATGCCCGGCGGCTATGCCGGGCAAGTCGCCCCCAACGACGTCTCGGTTGGCGCCCTGTATGACCGCGGCGTGTATCTCTACGCCATGGGTTACATGGGCCCGCTGAACGACGACATGGGCCGCTCGGTCTGCAATTATATCAAGCGTCGTCTGGATAGTTTCAAACCCATGCGCATCCTCGACATGGGCTGCACCGTCGGCCACTCGACGCTGCCCTTCAAGGAGATATTCCCTGACGCCGAAGTGTGGGGCATCGATGTCGCAGCCCCACAAGTGCGCTATGCCCATGCACGCGCCGCTGGCCTCGGCAGCGAAGTGAATTTTGCGCAGATGAATGCCGAATGTACGCGTTTCGAAGATGCGTCGTTCGACCTCATCGTCAGCCATATCCTGCTGCATGAAACCAGCGGCAAGGCCATGCCGCGCGTGTTCAACGAATGCCACCGCCTGCTCAAGCCGGGCGGCTACATGATCCACGCCGATCTGCCGCCGTTCGACCTCATGGACCCGTTCACCCAGTTCATCCTCGACAACGAAACCTGGTACAACAACGAACCTTTCTGGGGCGCCATGCGCGACCTCGACCAGGTGAAGTTGGCGAAAGACGCGGGCTTCCCCGCCGACACCATCCGCTTCGACACCGCACCGATGGCGATGATGGAATTCGCCTCGCAAACCGCCGGCTACAACGCCGAAGCCGCCGCAGCCGTAGCCGACCGCGAGTTCGTGGCTGGCGAATACGCGCCAGGCGGCGGTTGGGAAGTGCTGATCGCCCGGAAGGCGTTGTGAGGCTGAACGAAGGAAGGCGGGGGGCTTTGCCCCCTCGACCCCCGCCAGGGGGAGGCCCCCTGGTGGGCCTTCAGATCGCGGAGGTCTGGAGGGCCTCCCCCCAGCGGGTCCCAACCTTGAAGTGTGAGCAGCAGAGCCCCTGGCCTTTTTTGTGCAACCCCATAACGCCTCTCAGGCAATCAGGAGGTCCCCATGTCTGACCGTCCGCGTGTGCAGCGTGATGCTCGAGGGAAGCGGCCGCAATTCTATGAGGTGCCTGGGCTCGACCAGGCCATGTCGATGATCATGGTGCTCGCGAACGAGCTTGCCGTGCTGCATGACAGGCTCGATTCCGCCGAGCGCGTGCACAAGGCGCATGGGCTTGATCTTGCGGCCGAAATCGAAAAGCTGAGTTTGGATGAAGAGGCTTTGGCGTCTCGCGAAACCTGGCGACAGGATTTCCTTGAGCGCCTGCATTATCTGCTGCGCAAGGAGGCGCGCGAGGCTGCGGCCGAGGAGACCGCGGACACGTATGGCAAGACAATTGCCGAGATTGCGGTCGGCTGATTGATGCCTGACCAGGCCGCCGGCTTGTGCGCCGGGGATGTGTTGAGCCGCATTGCGGCACTTACTGACCCCGACACGATCATTCTCGCCGACAAGGCCGAGGCGTTGTTCACCGACGTCTATCGCCGGCGCGAAGTGCCGCTTGCCGTGCTGCGCCCGGCTACTGTCGAGGCGCTGCAGGCGGTGGTGCGAGAGGCGGCCTCCGCCGGGCTGGCGATCTATCCGCGTGGTGGCGGCGCTTCCTATACCGACGCTTTTTTGCCTACTCGTCCGGACAGCCTGATTATCGATACCGCGCGCCTCGACCGTATCGTAGAGGTGAGCGCGGCAGATGGTTATGTCACGGTGGAGGCCGGCGTCACCTGGGCGGCGCTCAAGGATAAGCTAGATCCGCTTGGGCTGCGCACGCCGTTCTTTGGTCCGTTCTCGGGCTTGGCGGCCACCATTGGCGGCTCTGTTTCGCAGAATGCCACGAGCCATGGCTCGGCGACCCACGGGATCAGCGCGCAATCGGTGCTATCGATCGACGTGGTGATCGCGTCCGGCGAGGTGCTGCGTACCGGCTCCGGCATGCGAGGTGCGGCGCCGTTTGCGCGCCATTTCGGGCCAGATCTCACTGGGCTGTTCACCGGCGATTGCGGGGCGCTCGGCATCAAGGCGCGGATTACCTTGCCACTGCTGCGCCGCAAGCCGGCCTTCCAATTGGCTTCCTTCGCGTTCGGCGACTTTGCCGATCTTGCCGAAGCCATGCGCGATGCGGCGCTGGAGCAGCTGGAGGACGAGCATTTCGCCATCGATGCGGCACTCGCGCAGGGGCAGATCGGGCGGCAGGATCGTGCGGCGATCCTCGGCATGGCGCGCTCCGTCTTGGCCTCTTCGTCCAACCCGGTTACCGGCCTGGCGCAGCTTGCCCGCATGGCCGCCAGCGGCACGCGTGCACTGAAAAAAGCGCAATATATGCTGCACTTTATTCTCGACGGTGTGGATGCGTCCGAGGCCAAGGCCAAGCTGCGGCGCCTGCGCAAAGTGATGCGTTTAGGCAATGAAATTCCTAACAGTGTTCCTGCGATCGTGCGCGGCCTGCCGTTCGCGCCGCTGTTCAACACGCTGGGTCCGAAGGGCGAGCGCTGGGTGCCGTTGCACGGCATATTGCCTCATTCCAGCGTGGGCGCATTCCATGCCGCCCTGGAAGCCCTCTACACAGCGCGTAGCGATGAGATGAAGCATCTCGGCGTCTGGACCGGCGGGATGTTCGCGACCATCGGTAGCTCGGGGTTTCTCTACGAGGTCGCGTTCTACTGGCCCGGGCCACCCACCGCGTATCATCACGCGGTTCTGCCGGCCGATTATCTCGCAGGCTTGCCGCACTATCCGCAAAGCGATGATGCGGCCGCTTGCGTCGAGCAGCTGAAACAGGATGTGACGTCGCTATTCAGCACCTTTGGTGCCGTGCACTTCCAGCTGGGCAAAACCTATCCCTATGCGTCGGTGCTCCAGTCTGCGCCGCTGGCACTTCTCCGCGCGCTGAAAGCCGCGTTGGATCCGCAAGGCATCATGAACCCGGGTGCCCTTGGCCTGTAAATCGCGCCATGTCGTCATTGCTGGGGCCGGCATTGGTGGTCTCACCGCCGCCATAGCGCTGGCGGTAGACGGGCATAGCGTGGACCTGCTGGAGCAGGCACCGGCGCTCGGCGCCATCGGCGCCGGCGTTACCCTCGCACCCAACGCGATGCGCGTGTTCAGTCATCTCGGGCTGCAAGAAGCAATTTGTGCAACAGGCGTTGAACCTAAACGCCAACGCGCGCAGCATTGGTCCGACGGCCGTGTTCTGCTGGCACTCGAACGTGGCAACACGATGCGCGATCTCTATGGCGCACCCTACATCTATATTCATCGCGTGGATCTGCACCGCGTGCTCATTGAGGCGATTCAGGCAACCGGCCGCGTAAAACTGCATCTCGGTGCCATCGCGTGCGGTAGCACGCTCACGCCTTCCGGCGCGGCCATCATCCTTGCGGATGGCACAACCATGGCCGGCGACATCGTCATCGGAGCCGATGGCTTGAAATCGGCCATACGATCCGCCTTCGACGAAACGACCCCTCATTTCACCGGCCACATCGCCTGGCGCGCCGTGATACCGGTCCAAGGCGCGATCTTGGAAGATCTCGCATCCTATCCGGGCATGCATCTCGGCCCGGGCAAGATGGTGGTGCGCTATCCGGTGCGCGCCGGCCAGATGCTGAACATGGTGTTCTTCGCCCGCGAAACCGGCTGGGCCGAGGAAGGCTGGGCCATTCCCGGTAAAGTCGCAGAACTGCGCGCGCTGTTCGGCGAGTGGGCACCACAAATCGGCCACATCATCGATGCTATCGACGAAACAACGCTGAACAAATGGGCCATCTTCGCCCGGCGCCCGCTCGCCTCCTTCGTCCGTGATGGCCGCATCGCCCTGCTGGGTGATGCCGCACATGCCATGACGCCGTTCCTCGGCCAGGGTGCCAGCACAGCAGTGGAAGACGCCCTCATTCTTGCGCGCTGCCTGCATGCAGAGCCGGAGAATGCCGCAGCACTCGCGCGCTACGATGCCGCGCGGCGTGAAAGATGCAGCTTCATCCAGACGGAATCAAATGCGAATGCCGACAGGCTGCAAGGTGAGGAAAGCGACGTGTTCGGCATGAAGAATCTGCGCAATGAGGAGACGCTGGGGCTGTTCTCTTACGATGCAAGCAGCGTTGAGGTTTAAGGAAGCAAGCATGTTCTTTCTTGAAAAAAAGAACCAAAAAACTTTTGCGTCATGATCACACGGCATTTCGTTTATGTGGGCGAGAGGCGGGTTTTCTATCGTCGGGCAGGGCAGGGGCCGGCTTTGGTGCTGCTGCATCAATCTCCGCGATCTTCTGCCGAGTTCATTCCGCTCATCCACGAATTCGCCAGCGACTATACGGTCTTTGCGCCCGATACGCCCGGCTTTGGGCTCTCCGACCCGTTTGCTGCAGCCGATTCCGAGCCGGATATCGACATCTTCGTCGATGCACTCGAACGCTTCTTCAATGCCGTAGGGCTTGCACAGCCTGCGATCTACGGAACCCATACGGGTGCCATCCTCGCCATACGCTTTGCCGTCCGCTACCCTCAGCGCGTATCCGCTCTCGTCGCCAACGGGATCCTGCTGATGACGGAGACCGAACGCGCGGAACAACTCACCCAGTATTTCGTGCCATTCGTGCCGCGCTGGGATGGCAGCCATCTGGCCTGGCTCTGGTCCCGCCTGCGCGATCAGATCCGTTTCTATCCCTGGTATCACCGCTGCACGGAAGCACGTATCGACTGGCCGATGACACTGGACGAACTGCACAATGGTGTGCAGGACATGCTGGCGGCCGGCGATAATTACCGCGCCGGCTATCGCGCCGTGCTGGATTACCAGATCGAGCGCGACCTCGTTCGTCTGGACGTGCCAACCCGCATCATCATGGTCGCCGCCGATGCCCTCTCGATCTACGCCGAACGCTGTCCAGAGCTGCCGACGAAAGCAGAAGTGAGATCGGTTTCTGATTTCGCCGATGTGCCTGGATCTGCGCGCGATTTCCTCTCCGCCCATCCGGCCCCCGCCCATATCGACCCGATATCGGCAGACATTTCTCCTACGTCCATCCTCAGCAGTTTCGTGACAGTCGGCGCCGTGACGCTGCATGTGAGAGCCAGGCAGGCAGGTTCGTCATTGCCCGTGCTCGTGCTGCACGACATCGGCGGTTCGTCAGCAAGTGTGCAGGGCCTTGTCGGCGCCATCGATGGCAATCGTCCCGTCTTTTCTCCGGACCTTCCCGGTCATGGCGAAAGCGATCCGCTGTCAGACAGCCTGAACGCTAGCAGCATTGCTGATTGTCTTTTTGCGTATCTGACAGCGTGCCAAATCCGCGCCTGCGTTGTGATTGCAATCGGCCGCGCTGCCGCCGTAGCCGTCGCACTTGCCAAGAAAGATCCCGACAGGATTAATCAACTCGTCTTATGCAATCTACCACTCGTAGACTCCACACCGCCACCGGCGATTTCACTCCGTCCGGACATGGCCGGTGCCTATCTGAGCTCCCTTTGGTCGTATTTGAAGGATGCCAGCATTGCCTGGCCGTGGCGTGACCTTTCAGCCGGCACCGGCCAGCCGGAAAGCCCCGTCACCCTCCAGCGCCGTTTTTCAGATTGGCTCAAATCGGGCGAGCCGGCCCGACAACTTGCTGCATCCTGGAACGCTGCCGAGATCACCAGCCGGTTGGCAGAACTTGTCTGCCCAGTTGCCATCTTTGCCGATCTGCCCCACCACCAGCGCGACTGGCCACCACTCCTGCTGCCAACGTGATTCTCATGCCAGGAGATGTCTCTGTGCCAAACACATCACTTCCCACCTCAGCCCTGATCCGCGCCACTATCTTCGTGCGCAACCTTGATCGCGCAACCAAATCTTATGCGGCGCTCGGATTTAGCGAGATCTATTTCGAAGGGACGCTGGAAGACGCCTCTGCCTGTTCTCTGCTGGGGCTTACTCACAGACACCCTTTCGCCATCCGTATCCTCAAGCAGCCAGGCCCCAACTTCGGTATGGTCGGCTTGTTCCAGCTTGACCGGAGATCCGGCGCCGAAGATCCACCGATCCCGGCAGGGCCAGTGCGTTTCGGCGAAGTCGCCATCGTCTTCTACGTCACCGACCTTACAAAAACCCTAGCCGCCTTGCGTGAAGCAGGGGCCGTATGGTCGCCCGAGCCGGAGATGTTCCGCTTGCCGCATCGTGAACAGCGTGAAGTGTGCTTGCGCGACACTGACGGCGTTCTGATGAACCTTGTCGAGACCGATCCGGCCCAACAATGGCGCGAACATCCAGAACTGTATTATGCACAATGATCAGGTTGAAGCCATGACTCCACTCATGAATCTGCAACGGGCCGAGACCATTTTGGCAGCGCTCGGTTTGAACGGCTTGGTGCTGACCGAGCCGGTCAACATTTATCACGCGACGGGCTTCTGGCCCGTCACTGCCGAAATGGGCCATGACGGATCGAGCATCGCAGTTGTCAGCGCTGATCCTCGCGTGAGGCCGGCACTGATCGCTCCACAATTCCTGCATTACTTTCAGGATATCGGTAGCGGAACCGAAAATGGGATCGATCTCTTCCTCTATACTTTTGCCGACAAGGAAACAGGCCTGGCCGGTCCGCCGGCCTTCTACCGCGACGGCGTGACCTCGCAGCGTGACGCCGCCGAGCGACAAAGCCGCGCTGCGACCGAAGAGGCCATGAGCCGCAACGGCACTTTTCCGGATGCTTCCGCCGCCCTGTCCGCCGCTTTCGAAAAACTCGGTCTCTCCGGCGCGGTCGGCATCGATGCATTTGCCGCGGGTGAAGTCCTGGCCACCACCCGGCATGCGTTGGTCACAAAGCCAGCCTCACCCGCATTGCGGCGTATCCGGCATGTCAAGTCGCCGGCTGAAATCACGCTGATGCGCAAAGCGGCATCCGCAAACTGTGCCGCCGCCCGCGCTGCGGTTGCCTCGGTGCGTGTTGGCGACAGCTATGCGGATCTCCGAAATGCCTATTTCATGGAAACCGGCGCGCAAGGCGGCCGGCCCGCTTTCCTGCAAATCGACAGCACTGCGCAGGAACATTATGACGGCTTTATCCGCCTGGGCCGCGCCTTCATGATCGACGCTGTCTCCTCCTATGACCATTACCATGGTGATTACGGCCGCACCGTTTTCGTCGGCGATCCAGATCCGGCACTCCTACGCTGCATCGAGGCTGCACTACTGGCCACCTCCGCCGTGTCCGCTGAACTTCGTCCGGGTTTGATGTATTCCGATGTCACACGCATCGGTCAGCAAGCCGTTGCCAATGCCGGATACGACGTGCGCTTGATCGTGGCTGCACATAGCGTCGGCCTGTTGCACACGGACGAGCCGTTTGTGGATGACGGGCTCCGTTTCGCCAAAGCCGATCACCTGATCGAAGCCGGCATGGTGCTTAGTATCGATTGCCCAGTCATCGACACGGATATCGGCGGCACCGCGCATCTTGAGGATCTATGGCTTGTCACGCCCGATGGCAACGAGCCGCTGAACGACACCGCAAATCCGTTTTTGAGAGTGGCAGATGGGAGCTGACCGGCTGCCGCGACGTCGCAACACCCACCAGGATTTCTTCTTATGGCACTTTCCGACGGCAAAATCAGACTCTGCGCGTTCCCGCACGGCTCGCCGCTGGCGTGGCGGCTGCCCGGCAGTCGCGCAGAGGGATTGCTGAATCTTAAAGTCTATATGGATCTGGTGCAGACTCTCGAGCGCGGGTTGTTCGATGCCGTCTTCTTCGCCGATAATCTGTCACTCAACCCTTGGGGTGCCGGCAATGAAGCTGCCCACCTCATCGGCAACGCCGCAGTATTCGAACCGCTGACCTTGCTGAGCGCCCTGTCCGCTCGCACCGAACACATTGGGCTGATGGCCACCGCTTCGACCACGTACAACCATCCCTTCCACGTCGCGCGCAAATTCGCGTCTCTGGACCATCTAAGCGGCGGCCGCGCCGGCTGGAACGTGGTGACGAGCATGACCCTAACGGAGGCTGCAAATTTCGGCCTCACCACGCAAATGAGCTCGGAGGAGCGCTATGCCCGTGCGAACGCCTTCGTCGATTGCGTGACTGGCCTTTGGAGCGGCTGGGACAAGGATGCGATCATCAACGACGTCAATCGCGGCATGTTCTTCGATCCCGGGAGAATTCGTGCGCTCAATCGTCACGACGCGCACTTCTCCATTGCCGGACCGCTGAACATACCGAGGCCGCCGCAAGGTAAGCCGGTAATCTGCCAGGCCGGCACATCAGACGCCGGGCTGGACTTAGCGGCGCGAACCGCGGACCTGGTTTTCGTCAATGGCCGCACCCTCGACGAAGGTCGCGGACTCTACAAGAGCATGAAGGCCCGCGCGGCCGGCTTCGGCCGCGCACCGGGCGACCTTGCAGTGTTACCCGGCTTGTTCTTCATCATTGGCGACACCGAAGCAGAGGCGCAGCGTATGGTGCGCGATGCACGCGATGCGATCGATGAGCCGACGGCCAAACGGTTCCTGTCGGTTTTCCTGCCGGGGATCGATCTGGAGCCGCTCGAATATGACGCTCCGCTGCCGGATACGCCTGCTATTGCGGCTGCAGCAGCACGCGCGCAGTTGAAGCTCGAAGAGAAGGGGCGGCGGCTGACCATACGCGAATTAGGCAGTTCGCACGGCAATCATTGGCACCATCTCGAGGTGGTGGGCACCGCCGAACAGGTGGCGGACTTGATCGAAACTTGGCTGCGTGCCGATGCGGCGGATGGGTTCAATCTGTTTACGATGGCCGGACCCGAGGGTTACGGCAGCTTTGTCGATGGCGTAGTGCCTGAATTGCAGAGACGGGGCGTATTCCGGACATCGTATGAGGGTGCGACGCTGCGGGAGAACTTGGGGTTGCCAAAGGTAGAATAGAAGAAGGCAGTTCTTTTTTGAAAAAAGAACCAAAAAACTTTTATGTCTCGGCACACGCTGCCGGATAGGACCGCGACAGCGACCCAAAAGTCTTTTGCTTCTTTTCTTCAGAAAAGAAGACCTTCCTTCCTGATCAGCGCGCCCATTTCTTTTCGAAGGCCCACACATCCTCGAATCCGATCAGCGAGCAGAAATGCTTAAAGTTCGTCATCGGGATATCGGCTGGCTCACCTTCACCGTCCTGCTTTAACCGGAGCAGCGAGGCGCGGATGGCGGACGCGGCCGTCAGCGCCGTCATTGATGGAAAAATGGCAATCGCATACCCGATCTCGCGGAGTGTCGAGACCGGCAGGATTGGCGTGAGGCCACCATTGGCCATGTTGGCGAACATCGGCTTGTCGAAGGATGCACAGGCTTTGCGCATTTCCGCTTCGGACGTCAGCGCTTCGGGAAACAGGATATCGGCCCCTGCCTTCGCATAGGCCTCCAGGCGGCGCATGGAGCCATCCATGCCCTCGGTCTGGCGGGCATCCGTGCGGGCGATGACCAGAAAGTCTTCGCTCGTGCGGGCATCAATAGCCACTTTGATTTTCTCCACCATGTCCTCGATCGGCACCAGGCGCTTGAATGGCGTGTGGCCGCATTTCTTCGGGAATTCCTGGTCTTCGATCTGGATTGCTGTGACGCCCGCTGCTTCGTAGCCGCGCACGGTATGGTGTACGTTCAGCAAGCCGCCATAGCCGGTATCTGCGTCCGCGATCACTGCGGCGTTGGAGGTGCGCACCAATGTCGCCATGCGATCGACCATTTGCGTGTAGGTTGCAATGCCGGCATCGGGGAGGCCGTAGGCGGAAGCGGTAAGCCAATAGCCGGAGCCGTAGACGATATCGAACCCGATTTCGTTTGCCATGACGGCGGCAATCATGTCGTGAAGGCCGGGGGCCGCCACGAAGTCTCCGGCGGCGAGTTTCTGGCGAAGAATGGGACTGGCCATCTGGGTTTGCTCCGAGTTTTAGAACGTTCTTGTTATAGAGGAGACGTGCTTGCTTCGCTCTCGGGGAGATCAGCTTTATTTTATCCGGCAGCGATCCGGGCGCTGTTCCAAACGGGCTGCTTAGGCGCAAGAAGCCCGGTTTCCACCAAGCAGCTTGCGCGGAGGGCCGCAATATCTGGTCCGAAGTCAAAGGTCGGCAGAACGGCCGGACCTGCCAAACGCATTTCGCCGCGCAGCGATGCGGTGGCTGCTGCATCTACCACGCCGTTATGGGCGAGTATGACGCCATAGGTGCGCGCGCCGTTTGCTGTCACCAAGCCCTGAAGCACCTCCTTGGCGACCAGAAGCGGATCACGTTCTAGAGGGTCGCCCCAGCCACCGCCGCCCCAGGTAATAAAATGCAGAACATCGTCGGCTTCGACAGCCATGTCCTCGACCTTGTTGCCGACAACGATCTTCGTGCCGTCCGGCTTTTCCAGGATCTTGGTCGCTCGTGCGCCAGGCTTGCCGCCATTGACGCCCCAGGGTGGCACGAACCAGCGGTCGTCATGGATGGCGATGTCGCCGGGCTCAAGAAAACGATAGGACACCAGGATGCCGTTGCCGCCGCGATGCAGGCCGGCGCCGCCAGAATCGGCTACCGTCTCATAACGCTCGATGCGCAACGGAAAATAGCGTTCCAGGAACTCGTTTGGCACATTGGTGAAGTTTGGAAAGAGGGAGTGGCCATCCGGTCCGTCGCCCATCGGCCGGCCAGGGATGCCGCCAAAGCCGATCTGGAAGAGCTGGAAATAGGTGCCGGTGCAGTCCGTGCCGGAATAAAACAGATGCGGAGAGGAGGAGAACCCAGCCGCCGTCAGGAATTTTGGGGTTTTTTGCCCGAGAAGGCCGCCCAGGATGTCGAACATGCGGCCGAGCGCATGGGTGCGGCCGGACAAGGCGGCGGGGAATTTGGGCCGCAGCAGAGAACCTTCCGGAATGCGCACATCGATAAGATCGTAATATCCGTCATTGAACAGGATCTGCGGGTCGAAGACCATGATCATGTAGATGCCGAAGAACATGCGCATCATGTTCTCGTTGAGAAGGAAGTTGATCGAGGCTCTGCTTTGCGGATCGGTGCCGTCGAAGTCGAGCACAACGCGACCATGCTCGCGCCACATGGTGCAACGGATGCGGTATGGGCCAAACCCCATGCCGTCATCGCAGATATAATCCTCAAAACTGACCTTCTCTTCGCCGATGGTCGTCTCGATCAGAATTTTCATGGCGCGATGATTGCGGGCGAGCAATTCTTCGCAGGCAGAAACGAAAATGTCGTCGCCGAACCGCTCCGCCATCTCGATAACACGGCGCGAGGCGACGCGACAGGAGGCTATGAGCGCCTTAAGATCGGCCTTGCACCAGTCAGGCGTGCGCACCTGGTGCATGATAAGCCGTACAAGGTCCTCGTTATAGACGCCGCACTTGTAGATTTTCACTGGTGGGATCCGCACGCCCTCCTGGAAAATCGAGGTGGCATCGATGGGCATAGAGCCGGGGACCTTGCCACCGATGTCTGATTGATGCCCGAACATCGAGGTGTAGGCGATCAGCCTGCCATCCTTGAACACCGGCAGAAGCACCAGCCAATCGTTGTTGTGGCTGATGGCGCCGGCGACGGAATATGGGTCTGAGAGCATGATCATGTCGCCCTCTTCGACCGTGCCGTCAAAGCCTTCCAGGAAGGGGCCGATATAACTGCCAAACTGGCCAACGATCATGCGGCCCTTATGGTCGGCAATCAGCGGGAAGGCATCGCCTTGTTCGCGTATGCCCGGCGACATCGCCGTGCGGACCAAGGTGGCGTCCATTTCGATACGGGCATTGCGCAACGCGTTCTCGATGATGTCGAGGTTGATAGGGTCGATCGTCTTGGGGATAAAAGGATTTGTGTTGCTTTGAATGATCCGAGTGGGCATGACCGGTGTGATCCTTACTTCGCCGGGTTGATCAAAATGTTGCCGTAGGCATCGACGATGGCCGCGCAACCGCTTTCGATCAGTGTTGTCGAATCCATCTCGATCACGATTGCCGGTCCGATGATCCGGTCGCCCTGTCTGAGCTTTGCCCGATCATAGATCACAGCCGGCTGCTGCCTGTCATCCATCCAGATCTCATGGTCGCGCAGCTTTGCTGCACGTGGATCGCCATCGCCTTCGGGAAGTTTGATCGCTGGTAATGCTAGCGCGCTGCCGATGGCGACCGCTCGCAGATTGACGATCTCGTGCGGGCTTTCCATCGTGAAGGTGAAGAGGCGTTCGTGCTCTTCGTCGAATCGCTCGGTGATGCCGCCAATGCCATCACGCTCGAGAGCTATCGGATCCAACGTGAGCGGTACCTCGAAGGCTTGGCCCGCATAACGCACATCCACCTCGAACAGCACTTTTATCTCGGCCTCGTCGACGCCATCGGCGATCAGCGACGCGCGTGCCTGCTTTCCCATCTCGCCGAGTATGAAGGAAAGGTCGGTGGCTTTGGTGTCGCGGGCGAGGGTGGAAAAGCTGCGTGCCGTTTCGGTGCGCATGCGCGTGGTTGCGTCGCCAAGTGCGCAGAGCACGCCAGGTGAGACCGGCGAGACCGCCGGCCAACTGCCCATGAGGCGTGCGACCGCATTGACATGGATGGGGCCGGCGCCGCCGAACCCCATCAGCGCGAAATCGCGCGGATCGTAGCCCTGCTGAACGGAAATCATACGCAAGGCGCCAAAGATGTTTTCGTTAATGATATCGATAATGCCGCGTGCCGCCTGCATCAGCCCAATCCCGAGCGCGTCGGCGATGGTCTGCACCGCACGAGTGGCGCCTTCGCGGTCGAGCTTGAAGGTGCCCCCTAGCAAAGCTTCGGGCAAATAGCCGAGCACCACATTGGCGTCCGTCACCGTGGGCAGTGTGCCGCCCTTGCCATAGGCCACCGGCCCAGGTAGGGCGCCGGCCGATTGCGGCCCCACACGCAAGGCCTTGGTAAGCTCGGGCACATAGGCGATGGAGCCGCCGCCGGCGCCGACGGTTTTGACATCCAGTGACGAGGCACGCACGGAAAGATGACCCACCTCGGTGTTGCGCACGCGCCTGGCGTCGAGGTTCTCGATCAGTGCCACGTCGGTGGAGGTGCCACCGACATCAAGGGTAAGTATGTTCTTCAGCCCGGCATTTTTTGCTACCCATAATGCGCCGGT
This sequence comes from Acetobacteraceae bacterium, assembly GCA_965198855.1. Taxonomy (GTDB): domain Bacteria; phylum Pseudomonadota; class Alphaproteobacteria; order Acetobacterales; family Acetobacteraceae; genus BOG-908. The sequence goes on from CBDAPZ010000001.1 coordinate 641,513, forward strand.
CACCCCGCCCGCCGGGCCCGACATCAGCAAGGAGACAGGATGCTCCTCGGACTTTTCCGAAGACATCAATCCGCCATCCGACCGCAGCAGTGAGATCTGGCCTGCCATGCCTGCGCTGCGCAGTTTGCCGCGCAGATTGCGGATGTAGCGACCGACCACGGGGCGCACGGCGGCGTTGGCCACTGTGGTCAAGGTGCGTTCATATTCCTGCATCTCCGGCAGAACGACGTGACTCAGTGAAACGGGAATGCCTGGTAGGATCTCGGCCGCCAGTTCGCCGACGCGCGTTTCGTGCGCGCCGTTGAGGTAGGCATTCATCAGGCTGATGGTCAGCGCTTCGATGCCGCGACCTTTCAGCTGTCCGAGTTGCGTGCGGATGTTCTCCTCATCGACCGGCCGCACTTCGGCGCCGCGTGCGTCCACGCGGCCCTTGATCTCGACGGTGTCCTCCAACTTTGCAAGCGGCTCCGGCTTCGGCCAGACGATCCAGCCGGCGAGGCCACCAGGCACGAAGCTGCGGGCGATCTGCATCACCTGACGATAGCCTTCAGTGACCACTAGACCGACGCGCGCGCCCTTGCTCTCTAGCACTGCGTTCGTGGCAACCGTGGTGCCGTGGAGGAAGATCTCGACATTGGCCGGCGTGATACCAGCTTTGGCACACACGGCTTCAACCCCGATTAAAATGCCTTCAGAACTGTCATGCGGAGTAGAAGGAGTCTTGTGGCGCCATAATGCGCCGGTCGCAGGCTGCAGCAGCAGGAGATCGGTAAACGTGCCGCCGACATCAACACCCAGACGATATGTCATCGTAAATCCTTCTGGCCAGCCGGATCGATGCTGTTTTATCGGCTCGCTGCGCAGATCACCGAGATGCTGTCCACGAGGTGGCGGAGAGCAGATGCGCTAAAGATCCATCTGCAGCATGCACGTAAGATTGGTACCAAGGAGGCAAAAATCTTGCTTTGTTCGTAGAGCGGTGAATGTTCTGGAAGGGACGCGGCGCGGTTCTCGCCTGTCCCGCAGATTTCCGGGCGTCGCTGCGGCGTCCTTTTCGCTAGGCGAGCAAATGCGCCGAAAGCCGTTGGTGGGATACCGCGCGCGACTACATTGCGCCTACGCCAATAGTCCGCAAGGCTTATGTTGACCTGCGCGGGGCAAATACACTGCCGCCCTCGACACCCCTACAAAAATAAATGTTTTTTGGTTCTTTTTTTAAAAGGGAACTGCTTTCTTCCAAGGTTCCATCATGCAAGACTTCACCCTTTTGCGCAGCAACTTCCAAATGCTTGTCGACGCCAAGCGCCGCGCCGGGATTGTGCTCGGCATCATGCATCATGACGAAACGATTCTACTAGAAGCCTATGGCCACAGCGATCTTGCCCCTTTAACCCCCATGGCAGCTGATTCGCTGTTCCGCATTTTCTCCATGACGCGCGCCATCTCCTCGGCCGCATTCCTCTCGCTTGTAGATGATGGTTTGGTCGGTCTTGACGATCCGGTCGCGCGTTACCTGCCAGACATCGGCGCCATGCGGGTGATCGACCCCAGAGGCGGGACGCCGGTTCCGCAAAACCCGCCCATGATCATACGCCACTTGCTGACCTATACAGCAGGGTTGGGTTATGCTTTCGACTGGGCGCCGCCCTTTGAACTCGGCATGGACGACATCATTAGCCCGGACCAGCCGACAGGTGACGGTATCGCCAGGCTCGCCGAACAGCCGCTGCTGCATCAGCCCGGCGCTAGCTGGCAGTATGGCTTTGCCGGCGACGTGCTCGGCGTGATTGCTGAGACCGTGGCGGGACAGCGCCTGGATCATCTTCTGCAGAACCGCGTGCTCGGCCCCCTCGGCATGGTGGATACCGGTTTCTGGTATCCACCGGAAAAACGCAGCCGTCTTGCACGCGCCTACGGCCCGGTGGAGGATGATGCTCTCGCTGATGTCTCCGCTGTATGGGAGCCGCTTTACGGCGCCTATGACCGTCTACCGGCCTTCCTGTCAGCTGGCGGCGGCCTTTGTGCGACAGCGGAAGATTACCTGCGCTTCTGCCGCATGCTGCTCAATGATGGCAGCTTTGAAAAGCAGCGCGTGTTGCATCCGGATTCGGCACGCATGATGCTCACGCCGCAGGTTTTCGGGCCGCAGCACGCCACGTTCTGGTACGCCCCGCAAGCGCCGGCCACCTATCGTGGCCGGCCGTGGTCTTTCGGCATGGCCGCGGCTTCGACCGATGTGGCGCTGCCGTTCCACATGCAGGTGGCCGGCTGGACAGGGCTAATGAGCACGGCCTTTCTCATCGATCCGCGCCGCCGGCTTGCTGCAGTTGCGATGTCGCAATATCTTGGGCCGGATGAGGCTGCACTTAGCGACATCTTGTATGAAGGGATCGCCGCCGCTGTTGGTGCCTGAGTCCGGGTCGGCGTGGCTACGCCAATCTTCCTTATTGTAGTCCTGGTCTCCTCAAGAAGCCGATCAGGGCCGCCGCCAAAACAATCGCCGCGATCAATCCGTAGAGTTCCGCGACTCGATTGCCGAAGCCGACTGGCCGACAGTGTAGAAGGACAATCCGTGGTGCCGAGCCCACGCCGACCAGGCAGGCGAGCAGCATGGGCCAAGCGCGACGGAACTCCGATGCGCCAGGAGTCAGCATCCAACGTGGCGAAGTGCATGTCTCAGCCTGTCCATCCCGCTTTGATGAGGTCGGCCGCGCGTTCTGCCACGGCGATCACCGCGGCATTTGTCATTGCCTGTGGTATGGATGGAAAGATCGATGCGTCGACGATGCGCAGGCCCGCAATCCCGCGCACTCGGCAATCGGGCGTGACGACAGCGAGCGGATCGTTGCCGCGGCCCATCCTGCAGGTGGAAACCGGATGGAAGAAGGGGGATACCACTCGGCGCAGATAGGCGGCCATTTGCTGCCTATTTGTCATGTCCGGCCCGGGGAAGAGTTCCTTTGCGATCCAGTCGCGCATGGTGGGTGCTGCGGCAAGCGCGCGGGCCATGTCCATGCCCTCGACCAATGCATCCACATCGGTCTGGTGGGTGAGATAGCCGGGATCGATCAGCGCAGGGCTATGCGGATCGGCGTCGCCCAGGCGCAGCGTGCCGCGGCTGCGCGGATACATCAGCGCCGGCACGATCGAGAAACTGTCCGGAGGCGGCGCACCAAGTGCCGGGCTGAGGAACGGCACGCTTAGTGTCATCAACTGCAGGTCGGCCCGTCCAGGTGCGTGCGAACTGCGGCCTACTGCCATCGTCTCGCAATGATTGTAGCGCGACATCGGCAGCTCACGCCGCGCTTGGAACAACAGGCCGGGCACCAGCGGGTGGTCATGCAAATTCTGCCCCACGCCCGGCAAGTCGGCGACCACACCGACACCGAGCTTGCGTAGATCGGCAGCCGGCCCGAGGCCGGAGAGCAGCATCAAACGCGGCGTGTCGATGGCGCCGGCGCTCAGCACGGTCTCCGCGCGTGCCTCCAATGTCCGAATGCTGCCGTTGAGCCGGACCTCGACGCCGGTGCAGCGCGCGCGCGCACAGATGAGGCGCAACACCGTGGCACCGGTCATGATGGTGAGGTTGCGCCGTTCGGCGAGCGGCGCGAGATACGCAGTTGCGGAATCGTCGCGCTTGCCATCGCGGATGTTGTATTGTGCCCAAATCGCCCCTTCGGCATAGGCACCGTTCCAATCTGGGTTTGCCGCAAATCCGGTCGCGATCGCCGCTTCATGCGAGGCGGTCGCCAGCGGGTTTCGATCGGCAACACCCTGCATGGCGAGCACATGCAGCGGACCCTCGCCACCGCGCCAGGCATCGGCCCCAGTTGAAACGGTTTCGAGTTTCCTGAAATACGGCAGAAGGCTTTGGAACGACCAGCCGCTATCGCCGGTTTCCTCCGCCCAATGGTCATAGGCGCCTTGTGGGCCGCGCTGGAACCCCAATGCGTTGATCAGCGAGGAACCGCCCAGGCCCTTGCCGCGAGGCTGCGGGAGCACACGCGCTTCAAGCCCTGCCTGTGCAGTGGAATGATAGTTCCAATCGTATTTGCCGCCCATCAGGCTTGGCCACGCGGGCGGCGATGCCACCTGGGAATCATGCACCACGGGCCCGGCCTCGATCAGCAACACTGCTAGGCTAGGATCCTCGCTCAGGCGGTGCGCCATCACGCAGCCCGCAGAGCCGCCACCGACGATGATCATATCCCAGCTGCGTTGCGTGATTTCGGCCGCTGCGGGGGTCGCCGCCAATGCCGCTGCGGCTCCTATCGCAGTTTGGAGCACGTGCCGGCGGCCGGGTTCATTGGAGGTCATGCATTATGCTAGTAGGCCTTGTTGTAGAATGAAGGAAGGGCAGCAGCTCTTTTCTGAAAAAAAGATCCAAAAACTATTGTGATTTATATGTTGCCGGATAGGCCGCGACAGCGACGTCAAAGTCTTTTGCTTCTTTTCTTCAGAAAAGAAGGCCCTCAATAATGATATTTCAGCGTCAAAAGCCACTGGCCCGTCTCCGATGGAAACTTCGACGAAACGAGCCCGGTAATAAACGAGATGCCACTAAAATAATAATGTGCATCGGTGACATTACGGCCAGACGCGGTGAGTGACCATTTTTCATCAGGCGTGAGCACGGTGAGCGACGCGTTTAGCCGGTTGCTCGAAGAGGTGAGGCTGACCGACGAGTTTTCCGCATCGCCATAATAGGGGCTTTTGTAGGCGTAATCGGCAGCCAGCACCAGAGGATAGCCGCGGAGGAGGGCAGGATGCAGCTTCCAGGTCCCGCCAATCTGCGCCTGCACGTGAGAGAGCAGCGGCAGTTGGCTGGCACCGAATTCGGCGGCTTCGGTATTGGCTTGCAACTGGTCGTATTTGTCGTCGGTCAGCGACAAATTTCCGTAGATATGAACATCATCGAATGGTGCGGCCTGGAATTCCAGCTCAAGCCCATCGATATGTGCCTGTGCCGCATTTTCGGTTGCAAACGAACCATCCGATGTTGCCACCGTCTCCTGCAGGTTCGTGATAGTTTCATAGTATGCGGCAGCGTTGAAGGTCAGCTGGTGATGAAACAGCCCTATCTTGCTGCCGACTTCGTAGGACCAGTCCTTCTCCGGCGCATAAGGTTTGCCGAGAATGCTCGGATCGGCGACGGCGAGGCCGTTGAAGCCGCCAGCACGATAGCCGCGCGCGATCGTCGCGTAGGCGAGCAGATCATCGGTTATCTGGTAGGAGAGCGTGAATTTGGGGGTCACCACCGTGTTGTCGATCTTGGTATGCGGTACGGTGACGATTGCTGCCGGTGCACCACCGAATAAATTTGTCAGCCCGTCTTGTAGAGTGCCTTCAAAGCGTTTCTGGTCTTCGGAGAACCGTACGCCGGCGGTGAATGTCAGTTTCTTCGTGATCAGGTAATCGGCTTGGCCATAGGCTGCGTAGCTGCTTGACGTTGTCGTGTAGTTCGTCGGCAGGATATGGTAGACATCCGGCTGGCCGAACAGACCGGCGCCGATCGTGTCGTTCAACGTCTGCGCGGCGCGCTCGGTGAAGTAGAACAGGCCGCCGATATATTTCAACCTGCCGCCGAGTGTCTCGCCGGTCGCCCGAAACTCCTGGGTAAGCTGATGCTCATCGGCATTGCTCTGTCGGAAGAAGCCGGTTTCTGGTGTCGCACCAGGTGCGAGCTCGAAGCCGCCGCTGAAATCCAGGCCCCAGCTATCCGTCAGGTATTGATAGGCGGTGATTGATTTTAACTGCACGTCGCCAAGATCGTAATTCATGTTCAGCGATGTCGAGTAGGTGCGTGATGAGGCGTGATCTTCCTCCGGCGCATTGGTGTCGCCGAATCTTGCAACCTGCGACGCGTTCGTGATGGCGCTCACCGGGCTAAAATACTCGCCCTGGCCAAATTCATACACGTAGCCGGCGCGCAACGTGGCGCTGAAATCACCGGTATTGACGGTGCTCAGAGCGCCGCGAATGCCCATGTCGGATGTACCGCCGACATTCTTGCTGAGCACCTCATCACGCTGCCAACCATCTTTTGTGTCGAAAACGGCGGAGAGGGAGCCTGCCAGATGCTCGGCAAGCGAGGTGCCGCCGCTGAACTGGCCGCGCACTTCATTGTAGCTGCCGTAGCCGAGCGCGGTATCGAGCCAGGTGGAACCATCCGGCTGCTTGGTGACGAATTGCACAGCACCGGTCATCGAATTGCGCCCATACAGCGTGCCTTGCGGACCACGCAGAACCTCGACGCGTTCGATATCGCCCATGTCGATATTTGCGGAGGAGAGACGCGCTTGATAGACATCGTCTACATACAGAGCGACGGGCGATTCCGAGGTGATGAGTCCGCCGGTCTGTTCGACGGCGCCACGCAGGCTGATCTGGACCGTTTCTGGTCCGGCTGTCAGCTGAGTAACTGATAGACTGGGAACGCTGGCCGCCAGATCCTCGGTTTTCTGAATGCCACGCTGCGCCATGGCGGTAGCGGTCAGTGCAGTGACAGCTACAGGAACTTTCTGGATCTTCTCACGCCGGTGCTGAGACGTAACAACAACCTCCTCGACCTTGCTCGCGGGCACGTTGCGAGTAGTGCTGTCATCTGCATGAGCTTTCGCCGTGAAAACGCTGATTGATAAGATGGCAGCACTCATCAGTAGCGAGGCGCGAAAAGCGTTCTGTCTCACGGTAGAAGTCCCTAAGGTGCCCAAGTAACGTTCCCGCGAGCGTAACCAAGGGTCAACCTTCTGCCATTGTCTATTCGTAGAGCGGTTAGTGGAGGCGGGGTGGCAATCCAGCGACATCCACTACCCTGGATACGTCATAGTAAATAAAGAAACAGTTTTGTATACAAGTTTGACGATCAAAGTTTGCTCTCATTTGGGGAACATTGTCTGATGTGTTTGAAGTAGCTCTTAGGTTGCAAAGCATGCGGTGAGCTCGCTTGATCTCGCGGCTCGATTTAACCTCGCGTGTTCCGCATCAGCTTTGTGGCGTATATCTATTCGTGGAGCGGATACACGGCGCAGAGTTCTCGGTAACCGCCTGTACCGGCATTTACGCTCTTATTCTATACTGGCGCAGCCCTGTCGACAACGGGAACGCATATGCAAATACAAGGTTTTACTGCGCCATGACGCACGACAAATCGCGACTCAGCTTCAACGAATTGCTCTTCTATGGCGTGGGCCAGACCGGCAACCAAGTCTTGCGCGATGTGCCGTCCGCCCTCCTTCTCTTCTACATGACGAATGCGAGGCTGATCCCGCCGGCCTATGCCGGTTTTGCGATATTGCTGCCGAAGATCTGGGTGATCATTGCCGATCCGCTCGTCGGCATGCTCTCGGATCGGACGCAGGGGAGATGGGGCGCGCGTAAGCCGTTCCTGTTTGCCGGCGCGCTAATCTCGGGCTTTAGTTTTTTGCTGCTTTTCAGCTGTCCCACGCCAAGTTCGCCGGCACTTGCCACTCTCGTCATCGGCATATTGTATCTGCTGCTGAGCACCGGGTTCTCGCTCTACTCCGTGCCATACTTGGCACTCGCGGTGGATTTGTCGCGCGATCCCGCGGAACGCACCCGCGCTCTCGGCGCGAAACAATCCTTCGCCCTGGTCGGCGTGATGTGCGGTCTCGCACTGGCACCATGGCTGCTTACGTATTTCGGCAACGGCACCAGGGGCTATCGGGTTATTGCCGTAACCCTCGGGATCACTGTGCTGGTGACGATGCTCGCCACGGCCTTCCTCGTTCCGGTGCACGATGCTGCGGGGTCCGAAGCCGTTGGTGGCGAAAAGCTGCTTGCGCGTTTTGGCTTGGCCTTCCAGCACCGTCCTTTCCGCGTCGTGTTTGCGGCCTCTGCGTCACAGCTCTTCGGATTCGGCACGGCAGGTGCTGCATCGTTTTATTTTGTCATCTATGTCGCGCATCTGCCGCTCAGCGCATTTAGTGGATATGTCATTGCGGCGGTCGTTGGCGCCGCTATCGCGCAACCGCTTTGGGTGGCACTTGCAGCCCGCATTGGCACGCTCTCCACCTATCGGCTTGCCTTGTTCGGGCATGCGATTTCGGCATTGCTGTTCCTGATGATGCCTGCCGGCTCGTCGCACGCCTTCTATCTGATCGGCTTGATATCCGGCACGACGACGATGGGGTCAACCCTGATGTCGTTTGCTATGCTGGTCGAAGTGATTGCATTGGACGGGCCGGACAGCACGCGCAAAGGCCTGTTCGCGGCCATCTATACGGCAATGGAAAAAGTGATGATTGCCTGCGGCGGGTTCTGCGTGGCTGTCATTCTGTCGCTGGCGCATTTCAGTGCACGGACCGCCCCCTCGGCGCAACCAGCCGCTGTGCACGACGCGGTGCTTGTTGCCTTCATCGGCATGCAGGTGGCAACCTTGCTGTTCAGCTTGCTGCTACTGTCCCGCTACAGCCCGGTCGCACGCGCGGTGCCAGCCTCTGCCTGAAAAGATCGTTGTTGGGGATGGCCAACGCACGTGGCCTCACCATATCTCCGGTGTGCCACCCAAGGTAGAGTTGTCGGCGAAAAGGTTGGGAGGCCGGGCGAGGCCTAGATTTTCACGGAGAGTTCGGCCCTCATAAGCGCGCCGGAACAGTCCTCGCTCCTGCAAAAGAGGAACGACGCTGTCAACGAAATCTTCCAACGCAGTCGGCAGGAAAGGCGGAGAAATCACGAAGCCGTCGGCAGCATCGGCGTCGTACCAAGCCTCGAGTTCATCCGCCACATCCTGCGCCGTGCCGACAATGGTGCGGCTCGTGCGGCCGGCGGCGACCCGCTTCGCCAATTCGCGAATTGGCAGGTTCTCGCGCCTGGCAAGATCGACAACCCGGTCGCGGATCGAGCTTGGCGTGTCAGCCGGAATCGGCGGTAGAGGCCCGTCGATTGGATAGGACGACAGATCGAAATTGAGTAGCAGGCCTTCGAGTTTTCCGATCGCCACTATGTCGGGGATAGCATCGTCCAGCTCTGCCTGCAGGGCCGCGGCGTCTGCACGCGTGGGGCCGATGATGGGAGTAATCGCGGTCATGATCTTGAGTGTGTCGGGAGATCTTCCCTGTTCGGCCAGCAACTCGTGCATTTCGTGTCGAAAGCTTGCGGCTGTCTCCATCGAGGGATGGGAGGTGAAAATCACCTCCGCAACGCGTGCCGCAAAGCGCTTTCCGGTATCAGACGCACCGGCCTGCACCAGCACGGGATAGCCTTGTGGCGGCCGCGAAGTGGTGAGCGGCCCGGCGACACTGAAATGTTTGCCCTTGTGATAGACGCCATGTATGCGCGACGGATCGGTGTAACGCCCCGACTTTTTGTCGCCAAGTATTGCCCCGTCTTCCCAGCTGTCCCAGAGTTTCTTTGCCACTTCGACGAGTTCTTCAGCGCGAGCGTAGCGGGCGCCATGCTCCAGATGGGAGTTGCGCCCGTAATTATGGGCTTCATTTTCCATCGTTGAGGTGACGATATTCCATCCGGCGCGCCCTTCGCTCAGATGATCCAGCGAGGAGAACCGCCGTGCAATGTCGTAAGGTTCGTTGTACGTGGTCGAGGCGGTGCCGATAAGTCCAATATGCTTCGTATTGGCCGCCATCATCGCCAGGATGAGTAACGGATCGAGCTTCGGCGTCTCAAGATTTGCAAAGAGCTCTTCGCCTTTGACCGGATGGTAGCCCACGAAGTCTGCCAGAAATACGCCATCGAACAGGCCACGCTCGGCCGTCACTGCAAGCGATTTGAAGAACGAAGCGTCGCATAAGGCTTTTTCGGCCGCCTTCTTATGGCGCCAGCCGGCGATATGGCCACCTGTCTGCATCAGAAATGTCAACAATTTCATCATGGCACTTGGTCCAGAAAAGCTTCTATTTCAGCGACGATCTGTGCTTTTGCAATCGACAAGACCCCGTGTTTCAATCCCGGGAAATCGAGGCGTCTACCCCGGCGATAGCGGCCTGAGGTGGCTTGCGTCACCATGCAAAGATCGTCCTCGGGGTTCATGATCATTACTTCCTGATCCACTTCCGTCATCGCCTGCAGAAAATCATACCGGTAGACAGCGTCATATCCCCATGGCATCCGCGAACCGAGCCGCAGGGCGTCCGCCATGTTGATGTGGCGTTGCTCCATGCTCATCAGCGGATCGCTGAGCACACCGATGATGGCCCAAAGTTTTTCGACATGGGACAGATCGGCGCCCGGTGGCGGGAATCGCTCATACAAGGTTTCAAGTTTGACGCGGCGTATATCAGCTTCGTAGGCAGCGAGGCCGAAGAGAACGAGACGGCGCACCTGCGGTGAGGATCGCGCCATCTCCGTCGCCGTGATCGATCCTGTATGGTAGCCCATCACGTCGAAAGAACCTTCCGTTATCAGGCCGGCTTTCGTCAGATCCGCCATGAACCGGAACATGATGTTTGCAAATTGCGGTATGCCGAGCGGCGAAGGCGGTGGGTCGCTCATGCCGTAGCCCGGTGTGTCGGGAGCGATGACGGCCCGGCCAACCGCGAGATCGGGCATCACAATGTCCCATTCGGCGCCGGAGGCCGGAGTTTGGTGGAGGCACAGGAGCGGCGGCCGAGTCTGTGGGGCTGACGGCAGCACAATGCGATAATGTAATTGGCCGTACGCGCTTGGGAGATATGCCTTGATTGCTGACGTCATAAAAGGCTTTGTCCGTTCGGGAGCGTAGAGCAGAAAGCGCGTCTAACTCTCATTCAAGAACTGGTTCAGTATCTCGGCTGTCGGTACTGGGTTATCCTGCATGACGAACGCACCCGAATTGGGAACGAATCGGGTGACGGAGTGTCTCAGCGCCGCTTCCGCTCCGACGCGGAATTTCAGATAGGCATGATCCCTGTCGCCATAGAGCAAAAGCGTCGGTGCTTCCACTTGCTTCAAGGTACCGCGAAGATCGGTAACGCCGACACCGCGTTCGGAAGGCTGTATCCAGTGGTCGGCGCGCTTGCGGCTGGCATTGCCCTCTGCACTGATAGGCTCGGGGTGAATCATGCCGAAATGCGATACAAGTATCGTTGCGTCGACCGGCAGCGGGTCGCCGGCGGGCGAGAAGATCTTTTTCTGCGGCACGTCGACAGCTGTTGCAATGTCGGCCAGCGAGCGTCTGCCACCGAGTGCGCACGATACCAAAGCCAAGCGGCGGACACGATCCGGCCAGAAAGCCGCAAGTGGCACAGAGACGCAGCCACCGAGCGAAGTTCCGACGAGATCGACTTGCTGAATGCCCATTTCATCAAACGCGCCGACAAGAAGGGCCGCGGTCTCGCCGAGTGTCTGGATGTACGGCGCCGGCCCCTGCCAGCGGGACTCACCGTGGCCGGGGAGATCGAACGCGATCACCTTACGGTTTTGCGCGAGGGCCGGTGCAACGAAACGCCAGTCTGCCAGCCAGCCACCCAGCTTGTGCAGCAGCACGATCGGCGGCTTTGCCGTATGGTCGTCACCGAGTGTCGCGTAATGCAGCTGGCCACCGGCGCGTTGGACAAGACCACCACCCGTCCAGGGACCGGGACCGGGTTCAGAGAAAGCAATCTGCGCGCTGGCCTTCGTGATAACAGCGGCGGCGCTTAGAGCGAGCCCGAGGGTCGCTGAGCGGCGGTTGAGCAAGGTTTGCATCGGAACTCCTACTTGAGGAAACAAGCAGTTCTTTTTGATAAAAAGAACCAAAAACTCCTGTTTCTATGCATTACGCTGCCGGATAGAACTCCTACAGCAACATAAAAGTCTTTTGCTTCTTTTCTCCAGAAAAGAAGACCTTCCTTACGGCAAGTCAGGATGTGCCTTCAAAAAAGCCTCGCTCCGCACCAAGGCATTAGCGCGGATATCGGCATAGAACAGGCCGAAATCATGATAATGCATAAAGCCGTTCGGCAAAGGCTTCAGATCTGTGCCGGCCATCGGCTGCACGATCAGCAGCCCGTCCACGCAGCGTGCACTGACGGCATGCGGAATGAGGGGTCTGACCGGGCCAGTGCCCGGATCTCCCGGCGCCACACCAAGGCTATCCTGGATCGTTGCATCCGGACGTGCCCGGTCAAACGTCAGCGGATTGACGCAAACCAATGTCTTTCCGGCATTGTCACCGTAATGCTGCACATAGTGCTTCTCGAGGCTTGTGCGAAAGGCAGGTGTCGCGCCAGCGGGAAGAACGGAGTTCCAGCTGATCACGCAGCCTGTCTGCGCCGGTGTGTCGCAGGTCTTGAGGCTCTTGTAGGTTTTGCCGAAATCGCCGTCAGTCAGCACGTAGCCGATATCGTAGGCAGCTACCATCCGTTTGGCCAAAGGCTTGCCGTCGATCTCGTCGGCGAGAAGGCGCGCGACGTGAAAACTGCCTTGGCTATGGCTGACAATGATGAATGGTCTGCCACCATTGTCGTGAGCGATATAGTATTCGAACGCGCGCTTGACGTCGCCATAGGCCAGGTCGAAGGCTTGTGCGCCTTCACCCTCCAGCTTGCGTGCGCTGAGAACGGAGGCCTGACGGTATCGTGGCGCGAAAATGCGGCAGCAGCCATTGAAGATGCCGGCCTGCCTGGCGATCACACTTTGATCCGTCCAGTCATTTGCAGCCCTGTCGGAGAAATTCTGGTTCCAGTGCTCGAAATCGCGATAGGTGGTCGGATTGACGTAGAAAACATCCACCTTAGGATGATGTGCGGCCGGCGTGGCATTGGGGGCCACGGCAGCGGCGGCGCCCTCTTGGCCGGGTCGCGCGGCCCAGGATTGCGGCTCCGCGTAATTCGGCGCTGGCGGTGGCGTTTGTGCGGTAAAATGCGGCGGGTTTGCGTTTGCGGGCGTAGCGGGCGCGGTAAAGGATAGAGGCGCTGCCGCGGGTGTTGGAGCAGCAACGCTTTGTTCTGAAAGTCCACACCAAGCGGTGGCGGCAAGCAGCAGAATGGTGCCTTTCGTGAGGCGTTTCATACGTTTGCCCGATCCTTTGCTCGTCCGCGTTTATTCATGAGTGCGCATATGAAACGGGGGTAGGCTGCGCGCCTCTGATCAGGCGGCCCGGCAGATTGCCCGTCGGCTCGCCGCCTCGGAAGGTGACCACGCCGGAAACCACGGTCGCGTCATAACCTTCCGAGCGCTGCGACAGGCGGCGCCCGCCTGCCGGCAGATCGAACGTCACCCGCGGCGGATGCAAGGCGAGCTTGTCATAATCGATGACGTTTAGATCGCCCTTGTATCCGACGCTGATCTGGCCACGATCATTCAGACCGGCGATCTTTGCCGTCTCGCTCGTCATCATTTTGACCGTCTCGGGTATCGTGAGCTTCTGGCCCACGCGGTCGCGCGTCCAGTAGGTGAGCAGGAAGGTTTGCATGCTGCCGTCGCAAATCGCGCCGACATGTGCGCCGCCGTCGCCCAGGCCGAGCACGGTGTCGGTCCTGGTCAGCATGTCATGCACGACATCTAGGTTATAGGCGGTGTAATTTCGCGCCGGCCAGTAGATCAGGCCCCAACCGTTTTCGCTCATCAGCACGTCATAAGCCACTTCCGCCTGGCTTACGCCGCGACGCGTTGCGAGATGATCGAAACGCTCGCTTTCCGGCGGTGCGTAATTCGGCTTGTCGCCCATGGCGTAGTACAGATGGAACTGGCGGGTCGGGATGAACGGTCCACCTTCCGGCGTCACTTGCGCTTCCGCGATGATCGTAGCGCGCGTTTCGGGTTCCATCATTTTAAGCACACGCTCGGCATGCGGAAGATGTGCAATCGCGTCGAAGGTCGGGCACCCAAGGAATGGATGCTGGCTGAGCTCCAGACCGAAAATCACGCCAACGGGGCGGCCTACGACCTGGCCGTACATGTCGGTGCCTTGGGTGCGCGCGACGGCGCAGGCATCGGCGATCTCGCGCCAGCGGTCAGGCGCCTCGTTATATTGCAGCAGCGGGAAGGTGACGGTCTGCCCGGAGTGACGCGCAATACGCTGCAGCATTTCAAACTCGGAGGAAAAGCCGTTGCCGGTATCGAATTCCGATGCCGACATGAACAGGCCTTTGCCAAACCCCTTCATCGCCAATGCAATCGTCATCAACTCGTCTTCGCTGGCGGTCGTCACCGGCAATTGGTCGCCGGTTGCGGTACGATGGCCGATCACGCGAGTGGTCGAGAAGCCGAGCGCGCCGGCCTCCATGCCTTCCTTCACAATGTCGGCCATCTTGCGCATGTCCGCACTCGTCGCCGGTTCGCGATTGATGGCGCGCTGGCCCATCACGTACACGCGCACGGGAATATGCGGGACCGCGATGGCGAAATCGGCATCCATGGGCCGGTTCTCGATCGCGTCCATGAAGTCCGGAAACGTTTCCCAGTTCCACGGCAGCCCCTCGGCCATGACGATACCGGGAATGTCTTCCACTCCCTCCATCACTTCGATCATCTTCTGGCGCTGCTCCGGCTTGCAAGGCGCGAACCCGACGCCGCAATTGCCCATCAGCACGGTGGTGACACCATGATTGGTCGACGGCGAGAAATGCTCGTCCCAGGTCGCCTGGCCGTCATAATGCGTGTGGATATCGACGTAGCCGGGGGTGACCAGCTTGCCGCGCGCATCGATCTCCTCGGTGCCGGACGGCAGGTTCTGGCCGATCTCGGCGATGCGCCCGTTCTTTATGGCAACATCCGCCTCGTATGCGGGAGCACCGGTGCCATCGACGACCAGGCCGCCGCGAACCACCAAATCGAATGACGCCATCATCGTTTCCTATCGCAGGTTCGCATTGAGAACATGGGCAAAAGTGCCGTTGGCAGCGATGGCTTTCGTCAAACGCCAGCGCGTCGCGAGGGTGAGCGCCGCAGACGCCGTCAGGGCCACGATACCGACAACTGCCATGGAATGGCCGATCATGACCGGATCGTTGAACAGCGTCTGATTGACTTGCGCTACTGCCAGCGGGCCCAAGGTGCTGCCGATCATGATCAGCACGAACGCATATAGCGATACCGAGATGCCTTTCATGTTCGTGGGCACGAATTCGGTCATGGTCGAGAGCATCGTCGAGCCGTAAAAGGCACTAACGCACATCACCGAGGCCGTCATGGCTGTGGCCAGCCAGAGCGTGCCCACGAAGCAGGCAATGGTGGAAGGGATCGCCAGCAGCGCGATGAAGGCGCCGAGATATAGTTTGCCGGCGACGCCCGCGCGACGCACCACGGGGTCGATCAGGGTCGAACCGCAGAGTGCGCCCAGCAGGGCGGCAGCGAACTGGAAGCCGCCCAGCACCTGGCCGAGAGCGCCGGGCGTCAGTCCAAAGGTGCGGATGAGCAAAGCCGGTCCCCAGGCCACGGCAATGCCACCTCCGATGCCGTAGGTGGCCACCGCGCCGTAGAAGGGCAGAAGCACCGTCCAGTTCTCGCCGTAATAAGCGATAGTCTGTCGCAGCCCCAGGCCTTCGCGTGTCTGGATGGCGACACCCTTGCGCGCCGGTTCCTCCAGCAAGGCGACAAGCACGGCAATCAACGCACCGCAGGTGCCCAGCACGATCAGCGCCGTGCGCCAGGGTGCCAGGCCGTGCAGCAACGGAATGGCGTCGAACGCGCCGGCCGGCGCGAGCTTCAGGATGCTTCCGGTCACCGCAGAACCCAGGCCCACGGCGACCATGCTGCCGAGGATATAAAGCGCCATCGGCGGCCCGCGGCGGCTTGGCGGGAAAAGGTCGCCAATCATGGTCACGGCACAGGGGGCCAGCGCCGCCTCGCCGAGGCCCATGAGAAGCCTGGCTGCGAACATCTCGCCGAAATCGCGCGCATAGCCACAGGCGACGGTTGCCGCACTCCACACCAGCACGCCGGCGATCAGCAGGCGGCGGCGGTTCAACCGGTCAGCCAGGAAGCCGAGCGGCAGGCCGGCGGCGACGTAGAAGAGCGCGAAGGCTATGCCCTGCAGCAGGGCGATCTGCACGTCGGAGACGTGAAGGTCGTGACGAATGGGATCGATCAGCAAGGCAAGCATGCCGCGGTCGATCGTGGAAACGACCTGGGCCAATGAAAACACGGTCACGGCGCCCCAGGCGATCAGGGCGCGTGGGTAAGCGGCCGTTGTCTCGCCGGCTGGCACGGGCAGCGCCGATGACGGCAGGATGGGGGCGGTTCTGTCCATACGGTCCCAGGCTCAAGCGTAGAAGGGATGGCGTCCATGCGGGCGCGCAGGTTGATCGCCAGGCGGAGAAGGAAAAGGCTTCTTGTCGCTGCGCGGTTCTGGGCGACGACGTATACTTTATGACAGAGGTTTTTGGTTTATTTTAATAGAACTGCTTTTTCTATGATCAATCCTGCTCCACAAATCGTTTAAGGATCGCGGCCGTCGCCGGCGGATTATCCTGCATGACAAAAGCGCCAGCGTCCGGAACGAACTCGGTGGATGAATGCTTCAACGCAGCTTCCGCGCCCGCGCGGAAGGGCAAGTAATCCTTGTTGTTGCTGCCGTAAAGCAGCAGCGTGGGTGCAACGACGCGCGTGAGCGTGCCGCGCAAGTCGGTGATCGCAACCCCGCGCTCGGAAGGCTGTGCCCAACGGCCGGCTCGTTTACGGCTTGCATTCATGTCCGCAGTGATCTGCTCGGGATGAACCGTCCCGAAGATCGAAACCATATGCGCCACATCGAGCGGCAGCGGATCGCCGGCGGGCGAATACCCGATTTTTCTTTTCGACGCGTCGATTTTCTCGGCGATGTCGGCAAGCGTATGCGCACCCCCCAGTGCGCACGACACCAGAACCAGGCGCCGCACACGCTCCGGCCAGAACGCCGCGAGTGGCACGGCCGCACACCCGCCGAGCGAATTGCCGATCAGATCCACCTGAGCGATCCCCATCTCGTCGAAGGCGCCAACCAGTAGCGCCGCGGTCTCACCGAGTGACTGGATGTAGGGAGGCGGGCCTTGCCAAAGCGAGTCGCCATGTCCCGGCAGATCGAAGGCGATCACACGACGTCCCTGCGCCAAGGCAGGGGCGACGAAACGCCAATCCGCAACCCAGCCACCGAGCTTGTGCAGCAGCACGAGCGGCGGCTTGGTCTGGTCGGTGCCGAGAGTCACATAATGCAGCTGTCCGCCGGCGCGCTGCAGCAGGCCGCTTTTTGTCCAAGGGCCTGATGGCGGCGTGTCGTCCGCGGCTTTCGCCAAACCGGCAAGAGTACACAATCCAACCCCGATGGTGGCCGCACGCCGGGTGATCGAAATGTCCATGTGGGCTCCAAAATAAAGCAGGAAAGACTTTTATGTCGCCGCCGGCACCGAGGTTCAGGATAATCGGAAGCGCCAGTGCCGGCAGGACATAAAAGTCTTTTGGTTCTTTTCTTCCGAAAAGAACGTCTACATCTCGTAACGCACCCGCGCGCCGAAATACCCCG
This sequence comes from Acetobacteraceae bacterium, assembly GCA_965198855.1. Classification (GTDB taxonomy): domain Bacteria; phylum Pseudomonadota; class Alphaproteobacteria; order Acetobacterales; family Acetobacteraceae; genus BOG-908. Next base: position 658,890 of record CBDAPZ010000001.1, read on the forward strand.
GCTGGCTTATGTAGTCGAAGTTGCCATCCTGGATCTGCACATAGTTGCGGAACAGGCAGTTCGTGCACTCCAATCCGACGGACCACCTGCTGCCCGTCGGCAGGTAGGTGATGGACGCATTCAGGTTCTCTTCCGTCGGGCTATCGGTGGCAGTCGCAGTGGAGCCACTATTATAGCGCGGCACGTACTGGAAATTTCCGGTCATGGTAAAACGGCCGCGGGCCCAGTCGAGATCGTCGGTGTGGTATGTCAGGCCCGCGGTGAACGTCACCGGTGGCGAGAACGGCACTTTCGAATTCAGCGTTGTTCCCGTGATGAGCACGCCGGGAGCGAGTTCGGTGAATTTCGCCTCTTCCATGCCGAGACTAAGATTGGCGGTCAGGTTGTCGGTGACGGCGGCGGTGGATTCAAGCTGCAATCCGCGCACTTGCGAGTTGCCTGCGTTCGTGAATATCTCGGTGTTTTGGCCGTTGGCCGCGACGTAGCCGCTCGCCAATTGGAGGCCGGCGTAGTTGACCCAGAAGAAGGTGCCATTCAGGCGCAGGCGCTTGTTGAACAGCTCAGACCGCCAGCCAAGTTCCCAGGATTGTGCCTTCTCGTTGCCGAAAGCGGTGAACTCGGCTGCGGTGGAGGCGCGGCCGTTCCAGCCGCCGGATTTGAACCCGTCGATATAGGAGCCGTATACCATGATCATCGGTGTGACCTGATAGCTTAGTGCCACTTTCGGCGTGAACCGGTAGGTTCCGATCGTCGGCTGACCGGCGATCATGGAGGTGTTGTAGATCAGTGCGTTGCCGGCGGCAGGATCGGTCTCGGTGACCTCGACTTCCTTGCTGTCATGGGTGTAACGCAGGCCGGTCGTCAGCGTCAGGTCGGGCAGGATATGCAGGTCAGTCTGCAGGTAGCCTGCTTCGCTAGTGGTGCCGTTGCGGAGGAACTCGTTTGTGATGTTCGTCCGGGTTTCAGGCGTGCCCACCAGGGATGTGCCGGTGCGCAGAAACGCATTGAACCGCGTCACGTCCCATTCCCGGAAGAGATAGACGCCACCAACATAGGTGATGAGGCCGTTCAAGACCTTGCCGGTAACCTTCACTTCCTGAGAACCCTGTTCAAACACCGAGTCGGTCGGGATCACAAGGTCTTTCACGATGGAATAAGCGTTGTCGAAACCCACATCCAGTGAGTAGTCCTGCGCGTCGCGACGGATGCCGGTGATGAACTCGAGGTCCAGGTCGGGTTGCAAATGCCATTTGAGGCTCGAGGAGAGGCCCATATTCGTGGTGATGCTGCCGGAACAGTTGTTACGCTCCCAATCCAGCGCCGAAGCACCTTTCGTACAGTCGTTCAACGTGGTGGTCAGGTTGTCGATCCCGCCGCCTTGGATGCCCGCAGGCGTCGACCAGAGTGAAGGGTTGGTGGGAATGGTCGCGGCATCGTAACGCTGGCCGTCCTCGCGGCTGAAATCGAATGCCACGTTCCAGTCTATGTCTTCGTTCGGGCGGAAGCGCAGGGCCCCGCGCACGCCCCAATTGGTCTGTCCGCCATAGCCGTCCTGGTGGGTGGTGACGTCGTTTTGAAACCCGTCGTTACGGAACTCGAAGGCGGAAAGCCGCATGTCCAGCCCGGGTGCCACGGGCGTGTTCAGCATGAACCTGCTGTCGCTCTGGTTATGCGTGCCGTAGGCGGTTTCAGCGCGAGCGTGGAAATCGTCCTCGGGTTTCTTCGAATAAAGCAGCACCGCGCCGCCGGTGGTGTTGCGGCCGAACACCGTGCCTTGCGGTCCTTGCAGCACCTCTACACGCTCCAGATCGAGGAGTTCGGAGTTGGCGCCGCCAAGACGGCCAAGTGCCACGTCGTCTACATAAGTGGCAACAGGGGAGTCGAATGTCTGGAAGCCGTCGGACTCGCCGATGCCACGGAAGTAGTAATTGGCCTGGCTATAACCCGAACCGCTGAGTGCCACGACGTTTGGCACATAGGCCAACACATCCGACGCTGTGACCACCTGCCTGTTGCGCAATTGTGTTGCAGAAAACGCCGTGTCGCTGACGGGGACTTTCTGCAAATTCTGGCTGCGGCGCTGCGCGGTGACCGTCACCGCATCGACCTGCGGCACACTCTTGACGGGCTGTATGGTACTATCACCGTCGGCCGCCGACGCGAGGTGCGGGACCGACGCGAAAACCCCGCAGACGGCAGCGATTGCAAGCGACTTGGCGTATCTATACGTCATAGCTCGTCGGTTCTCCAAGGCAATTGAGCCCACGGCCGGGGATCGGCAGGCGAGACGTGGAAGCCACCGAACGACCCTATCGGGTCTTTCGCCGAGCAAAACTTATTTGAGCTTTGTATTCGTTCTCCGATCAAAGGTCGGTTTTGGGGTGTCGGCGGCCTTCGGGGCCAGGGGAGGGCCTTGCCGGGCTCTGCCGCTCGAGCATGCAAGGCACTTTGCCGGCCGTGCGTGCTGCCACAAGGCTTGGGATAGTAAGGCCTTGCCACTGCGGGGCGTCCGTCCTGGTCATATGACCGGTATGACGCGCTGCGAGACGGCAGGTCTGGGTCAGCAGAAAGAAAGTTTTCTTTTCTGAAGAAAAGAACCAAAAGACTTTTACGTCGCTATCGCGGTTCTATTCGAAAGCGTGACCTATATACACAAAAGAACGGCTTCTCTTGCTGGCGTCAGGCAACATGTCTTGCCAACCGACTGACCGGCTGATTGGACACGACTTTACTGAACTCCTGCAAACGCTCGTGGCACACGCAAGTGAACTCCTCAAGCCCGGCCCGAACCTTGATCGTTATTTGACCACGCGCTGTCTGTATGAAGCCGGCTGTTTCAAAGAATTCAACGCCCAGCGTGACGCTGGCCCGACGAACACCCAGCATGACCGAGAGCAATTCATGGGTCAAAGGCAATTCGTTTCCCCACGTTCTATCATCTGCGGCCAAGAGCCACCGGGCGAGCCTCTGTGGTAAGGTATGCTGAATGTTACATGCGGCAGTCTGCGATATTTGCGCAATGAATATCTCAAAGGCACAACTCAAGCGATTTCGTAAAACCGGAGTTTCTGGCAGACAGCCATGAAGGGCATCTGTCGACATACGGAAGGCCGTTCCCGCTGTCTGAACGATAACGGCATTGAACGTCATCGCTTGTTGCCCGAGCATCGTGGTGATGCCGGTCATACCTTCAAAGCCTATCAATCCCACCTCAACCTTTTTCTGGCTTGCTGCGGTCGTGGCCATAACGGATGCAAGGCCGTCTTCTAGAAAGAACACCTCGGAGATATGTTCATTTGGCTCATGTAGTGTCTGTTTGCTGACGAGCCTTGCTGCACGAAGATGCGTTTCGATCTTGCCGAATTCACGAGCCGGCAGATCTGCCAGGATCTTGTTGCGAAAACTAATTTTTATTCCGTCAGCCATGGGTTGCTGCTTTCAAACCTAGGAAGAGCAGAGCCACCCTTGGTCGTGCGCACCCTGTGTAACAGCGAACGATAACAGAAATATTGGGCCTACCTGGACAAATATGCAAGACAATCCAACCATAATCATAGTTGTTACGGATCACGTTCCAGTTATGAAAGTCTGCAGGCACTCAGTCTGCAGAGGCGTACATTATGAATGGTGGCGGATTAAACCATTCTACTTTCATACAGCGATGGTGTTCACCGAAAGATACCTTTGGCGCGCTCAATATACTGCACAACAGGAGCTGGACGCATCAGTTCTCCCACTGGAAGACTTTCGTTCGTAAGCAGAATTTGCCGAAAAACTGCCGCGGGCAACGGGCGGCTGAAGTGAAAGCCCTGGCCTACACGGCATCCCTCTTCACACAAACACTCGATCTGATCCCTACCTTCAATACCCTCGACAATAACCTGGAGATCCAAACTCTCGGCAACGGCCATGATGGCACGAACAATGGCCTTGTCTCTTGAACTGTCTACAATGTTGCGAATGAACGTTTGATCGATCTTGACCTTACTCACCGGCAATTGCTGCAGATACTTAAACGAGGAGTACCCGGTGCCGAAATCGTCGATCGCCAAGTTAAAACCCTTCTCCCTTAGCTGTTCCAGAAGACGAACTGAAGACCCTATCGTTTCGAAGAGGACACTCTCCGTAAGTTCCAGATCTATACGCCTGGGATCCGCTCCTGTCTCGGCAAGCACCTGATCAATCATGTTCATGAATCCAGGATCAAGGATCTGGGTGCCTGACAGGTTCACTGATATGCGCGGTGGCTCTGAACTGTAGGAATCCCAACGCATCATCTCTGTCAAAGCTGTTTTCAGCACCCAGTGGCCGAGGGGAATGATGAGGCCAGTGAGCTCCGACATCGGAATGAACATGGCAGGCGATTGGAGGCCAAGTTCCGGATGACACCAACGCACAAGAGCCTCGGCGCCCAAGATCCGGCCGGATCGAAGATCGACGAGGGGCTGATACAAGACCGTGAACTGCTCCTCCAGAACGGCCCGGCGTAATGACACCTGCAGGATGAAGTTTGTCTGCTGCCGCTCCTCCAGTTCGGCATCGTACCACCTGTAACGACCACCGCCGGTCCGTTTTGCCTCCGCTATAGCTAGACCCGAGCGCTTCTGAATAGCGCACGTGACCTGCGCACCCATCACTCTGTCGTCGGGCGTCAACTCGTGCATCGTTGCGCCAACAGAAACCTTGATCGCAAGTTCATACCCATTCACCAGCATCGGCGCACTCAGGCTGGAACAGAGTGCCTCGGCACGCTCCGACGCAGCTTCATGCTGTATTGTCCCGCACCAGAATACGCCGAATTCATCGCCGTATAATCGTGCAACCACCGCATCAGGCCCGGATGACGCCAAGATTCGTGCCGCGACGCATTTAAGAACTTCGTCGCTTACCGATGATCCGAGCGCATCGTTTACTTGCCGAAATCTGTCCAGATTTATGGTGAACATTAAAATTGTGCCGAAACACTGACTTCCCGGCGCGATAGCCTCTTGCATTGCCTCAGTAAATTTCTGCCTGTTGTTCAGGTTCGTCAATGCATCGTGGTAGGCCAAGTAGGTAAGTCTGTCTTGCGAGGTCTTCTCGGGTGTGACATCAATGCCGATGCCGTCCCATGTCAATCTTCCGCCTGTCGACTCGCGAGGCGTGGAGTAAGTACGAAACCAGTGAACCTCGTCGTCGGCAGCGATCGCCCGGAATTCGAGGGAGGATGTCGAGCAGCTTTTCAAGGAACGTGCGATCGATCCGCGCAATTGAACGATATCGCGTGGGTCGACATGTTCGAATATATCGGATGCTGTCGGCTTTAGGGGAGAGACGAAGCCAAGAATTCGCCAATAAGACGGACTAAAATAGGAGTAGGAGAGAGATGCGTCGGCCTCCTGCACACGCTGGAAAATATACCCGGGAAGGTTGTCGGTTATGCTAGCTAGGCTTGCATCCAGTCTAGCTACCTCTTCGTAGGTCTTGTATCTGTCCGAGACATCAATTTGCGTAGCGACAAAGCCGACGACAGCACCTGACTCATCTTTTCTTGGATGCAGGGAGAGAGTGATACAAAAGGGCCGGCCATCTTTGTGATAATTCAGGATATCCCGCGTGATTGCTGTGCCAGACCTGACGGCAGACGCCAACTCAGCCACGGTATTACGATCAGTGTCCTCCCCCTGCAGGAACCTGCAATTCAATCCGACGACCTCCTCAAAGCCATATCCAGTCAACGCGGTGAATGCCGGGTTCGCAAAAGTGATTGGGTTATCCGGTTTTGTGAAATCACTGAACAGCACACCGAATGCGGCCGTAGCGGCAACGTGAGAGAAGTCTTTGGTGTTGCCTGTACGAAAGGCCTGGTTCTGACGGGAGAGTGATGGCAGGCGCGATAATACGCGATCAAACACCACTACATTTCGGCCAGTGCGCTTTGCATCATAGAGGTAAGCATCTGCGGCCTTCGTCAACGCGACACCCGTGTCTGCACGGCCGGGTAGTTCGATGGTTGCAATGCCGAAACTCGCAGTGACGATACCGTTTGTCGCACCGAGAAGATCGATCTGAAGGTCTTCGATAGCAATACGAAGGTTCTCTGCCACCTGCGCTGCATGCGCTGTACAGGCGCCGGGAAGCACGATTGCGAATTCCTCGCCGCCGTAACGCGCCGCTAGGTCTCCCGGCCTGCGAACATATTTTTCGATGGCGCCGGCGACTGCACGAAGACAGGCATCCCCTTCCTGATGACCGTAGGTATCATTGAACAGCTTGAAGTGGTCTATATCCAGAAGCACCATGGAAATAGGTTGTTGGGTCCGTGAGCACCGTTTGAGCTCAAGCTCGAGAAACTCGTCGAAGCTACGTCGATTGAAAAGGCCGGTGAGGGCATCGACACTTGCGAGTTCAAGCAGCTTTACATTGGCTAAACTAAGCTGCTGTTCGGCAAGTAACCTGTCAGTGACATCTCGCATCGACAGGACGCAGCTTTTCTGATCAGGCATCCTTCTACCGCGGGCTTCAAGCCAGATCAGGACGTTGTCCGAGCGAAGGACCTGAAAAGATACCGCGATTTCTGGTCGGTCTCCGGCCATAAGGGCGGAGAGCGCATCCCATGTCGGCTGCCAGCTATCCGGATGGACGAAGAAGCGCAGATCCTCGCCCACAAAATGGTCGGACGGATAGCCTGTAATGTGAATGATTGAATCCGATACGTATTTCCATGTGAGATCATCGGTCAGACACGCGACGATATCACTCACGTTCTCTGCCAACAGCCTGTAAAGGGATTCGCTTTGTTCAGCGGAATGCAACGCGGCCTCGAGGGCTTCTTCCCGTTCGAGCCTTGCAGACTCCCGACACCAATCTTCCGTCTTGTCGATCGCAACGCCAAACAGAGAGGGCGATCGGGCATCGGTATGAGGTTGAGCTTGGCCGCGAAATTGTATTCGCTTGATTTGGTCTCCTGGAAGTCGGAGCGAGACATCCTGCTCGAACTTCTCATTTTTCGATATAGCTCGTTCGATATTCGCAATCATGGCCAGTTGCTCGTTCGGGCCCAAAGAACTGAAAGCGTCATCTAATGCCGATCCGTTCCTATCTTGCTTCCAGCCGAGGATCGTAAGCGCTTCATCGGAAAAAGTCATTTTTTTTGCAGGAATACTCAAGCGCCAGTGGCCGAACTTGCCGATCTGTTCGCCTAAGGCCAAGTCGCGATTAGCGTCGAACAAACGATTGCGTGTTGCTTGCAGCCTTTCGATCACGGCTTGTAGCGTCGCGGCCGATGGTATTGCCACCAGCCTCGGGATCAGCGGCCAAAGTATCGCTGCCGTGGCGATGGAAAGAATGGCCGTGATCGCCTTTAAAATACCTTCTATCCAGTAATATGAATACCATAGTGTAATCGCCTCGAAGACATGAGACAGTCCGCACGCGACAATAAAAGACGCAAACAGGAAGATGATCCCCCTGTAGGCGATATCCCCGCGCTGACGAGCCATGGAAATGAGTGCAAGCGGTATGGAAAAATACGCAGCGGCAGTCAGAAGGTCGGACATCGCGTGCAACCACAACAAGCCCGGCTGCCAAAGCAGGCAGAAGCCATGCGGTGTGAGCTTGGTCGAAAACAACGACGAGATTAGCACGTTCAGTCCTTCATTCTTCGTTGTCCTGATAGGGTGGGGAAAGTCTGCCCGGCCTTTTCGGCCGGCGCAGCGTTTCGAAACCCGCAGCCTTGTTGTGGGAAGCTAGAACGCGGTTACGGCCGCGTCGGCGTGGGACACGATGATTTGGGTGCCGATGGCCAGACCAAGCGTGTTGGCAAGGGTAACAGAAATGTGGAGCCCGTTGACTTGAACATGTCCAAGAACTGCAGCCGGTTGTTCATTGAGAACAACAGATCCCACGCCAGGCAGCGAAATACTCGTGTTTGGTGGAACGGAGTTTGCAATGGGGATGCCCGCCACCATAAGGGTGCCGAAGCTTGAACCCAGCGTGGATGGCGTGGAAATCGTGCCGGTGCGGCTTTCAGACGCTTGCGCGAGCACATTGGTGGCAGAAATAAGTCCACCGAGTAGCGAGACGTCAGCGACTTCGGCGGTCGTTTTCGCTACCGTAGCAGTGCCCACGGGGCCGGCAAAAGCTGTTGTGGTTGCAGCACCTACCGTGAGCAGACCGGGCGCCGAAATCCCTGCAACCTGGTCAGTCAACGGCGTCGGGCCAGTGCCTGCACAGCCTGTTATACCGGAGATTGCGCCTCCTGCGGCCGCTTCCTGCAAAAGACTGCCGGCATTGGCAGTGACACCCAGAGTTTCGGCAAATCCGCCGACCGTGGCTGCAGGCTGAACCCTGTTATAGCCGGCGTAAGCTTCGCCAACAATGATAACCGCACCGGCCGGCAGTCCAAGGCTGTTCGTGGTATTGATGTCGACGCGCAACATCTCGACCTCAATGCCGACTGCCTGATTGCCGTAAGCGCCGAGGTTCACAAAATTCACCGTCACCGTACCAAGGCCCGCAAGGTTGATGACGGTGTTTTGCGCGACTGTCGCCGCGATCTTTTTACCGCCGACAACTAGGTTCGTGAGTATCGAGCCCGTGGAGGTCGGCGTGAGCGCTGTGCTCGTGACACCGACGCTTGCTTCGGCCTTGATGACATCAGCGGTTATCAAGCCACCCAGTAAATTGACTTTGCTTATTTGCGCGGATTGGGATGTCGTGGCAGTCGACGCCGTCTTCAGGCCATAGGCGCTTGTCCGGTTCACGCCGGAGGTCAGAATGTTTCCGCCGACACCGATTGCAAGAGTGGAGACGACATTCGTAAGCGTGCTCCCGTTCGTTCCACTACAAGGACATGCTTCCGATGATCCGGCGGATAACCCCACCAGCAGTGGACCGGCCAAGGCTTGCGTGACGATCGCGTTAGCCTCGCCGAGGAATTGGCCCGGTATGAGCGTTGTGGCCGCCATTGCGCCGGACGTGAGCTGGCTCGCCATGATGGCGGTGATTGCACATAAGGTACGAAACGACGCTACGGCGACTGTTGTGCCGCGTCGAAACTCCGGTTTGAAATGTTCGATCATGTTAAAGCTCCCGTGCAGCGAGATTGTTGTTGCGCCGGTTTAGGTGTATAGGCGCGGACTGCACAGCTCCAGGTTGTAGCTCCTCCAAATGTAATATGATAGCGGAATCAGCCGACATAGTTTTGCTTCTTTAGCTAGCCACTCTAAAAGAGCGATGTAATGCTTGTCGTGACAGACTGCATGTACCATTCACCGGCAACCTTAGCGATGAGCGCCGTCGGGATTGAAAGCTTTTTTGGTTATTTTTAAGAAAACATCTTGCGAGGTGGCAACTAGCCACATCCTGAGCTTTCAAGCGTAAGTGGAGCTTGACCGACTTTCGAAGGATGAAAAGCTACTGCTTATTCCTGTGTCTCGACGATGCAGAACGGTCGCCCCATACGCATTAAGCCGTGCATGACATTCGCAGGCAGCGGCTTGCAAACGGTCGAGATCGCATACTTGTACGCGGCCGCGGCTATGGCGGATCAATCCTGCATCTTCGAGCGCCGAGAGTGCGACCGCCAATCTCGGCCGCTTCACCGCTAATGTGTCAGCGAGCATATCCTGGGTCACGTCGAGCACTTCATTCGATTCGAGGTCTTGCAAGGTGATCAGCCAGCGCGCCAGCTTCTGCTGCAGCGTATGCCCCGCCTGGCACACGGCGTTTTGTGATACCCTTACAAGCGAGACATCGATTGCGCGTAGCAGGATTTCCCGCAGCACTGGTAGGCGTGCGATGATGTCCCGCAATACCGGCGCAGATATCCGGCGCGCCACGCCGGGCAGTTGCACAATGGTTTCGTGGAATGAGAACGCATCGGGCGTGAGAAGAACGGTAAGTCCGGCAGCCCATTGCCTCCCAAAGACATCCACCACCACTGTCGCTTGTCCGGAAAAGGTCGGTGCGCTCATCGACAGCAATCCGGTCTCGACAAAGTAGACTTGTTCGATCGGTGCGCCGCTTTCGTAGATCGATTGCCCCCGCACAAGCTGAACACGTGTCAGCAGCGGGCGCAGCAGCCTGATTTCCTCGTGAGGAAGGGCGGCTAATATGTCGTTTCTGAATAAGGGTGGTGTCGGCTGGATCGCCAAGTGCTTTGCTCCTCAGAAAAGACCGGAGTCGGCATGATTGCCATGCCCGTTGCGTCAAGCAGCCTGTCTGCCTGCGCGTCTCCTGCATCTGCTCGTCTTCTGTCTGGTTCGTGCCGATGCGGAGCGCCGGAGAAGCTTTTTCTCGTTTAATGAAGGACTGCCTTCACTGCTTCGACGCTTCCAAGTGCCGTTGTCAGGCCTCGGATCGCTGCGCTAGGCGCCGTCCTCATACGAGGTAGATCAGCTTTCGAACTATGCTTCTATATCTTAGCGCAAAAGCGGCCGCGCTCAACCTTCGATTGCGATGGCGGGTGCAAAACTTTATAGGTTGCGTTCGAGAACGAACTTTCGAATGTAAGCTAGCTTACTGTTTCGATCGGTTAGCGCGCGTCGTTACGGCAACCGAGAAGCCTTGGACGCGAGCGTAACAAGGACAAGCGAGGCTTTCGAGGCTTTCTCGCTGAAAGATAGAGATGTTACCGCGGCTTCGCACAATGAGGCCGGCTGTGCCAAATGCACTTAATGCGAGTGTTACACTGGGCCGGCGTGCCGCGAGCATCGTTGCCAAGTTGTCTTGAGTGAATGGAAGATCATCACCATCAACACGATCATGCGCCATCAGCAGCCATCGCGCCAGCCGCTCCGATAGCGCATGTTGGCCATTGCAGGCCGCAGTCTGCTCCACCTGGGCCAGAAAAACCTCGAGGGATTGAAACAGGCGCCTTCTCAGATGAGGCGCGGTTTCCAGGCATTCCCGCAACGCAACAGTGGACATACGGTAACCGGTGCCCGACATCTGCACGATTACTTCGTTGAATGACACGGCATCTGGCCCAAGCAGGGCCGGAATCCCCGTCATCGCCTCCCAGCCCTGAAAGGCGACCTCGACGCGACTTTGCTGTCGGGGGTCTTGGGCGAGCACCGCGGCAAATCCTTGCTCAAGGAAAAAGACCTCCGACACGGGGGCGCCGGCCTCATGCAAAATCTGGCCGCTTACCAGGCGGACGGCTTTCAGGTGAGGCAGAACGGCTTTGATCTCGGCGACCGGAAGTGCTTGAAGAATACGGTTCCGAAATTCATACGTAACAACTTGACGTGCCATGAAGACCGGTATCCGCACAACGATAGATAATGAGACGGCAATAGTTCCGTATGCCTACTAATTGGGCTTTAAATCGCTTTTTGAAGCGAGTCAACTTAGCGTCAAAATGGATAATCGCGCCATACAACTCCGAGCAAAGTTGCTATCTTTGCTGAGGGCGACGTGTTTTCGGCATTCGTTACGTGGATCTGGTCCCGCCAAGCAAGGTCCTGCGCCACCTGCCGCGCAAGCCGGCGCTCACAGGCCTGTGTGATAGATCGCGCAACTCCTTACCAATGTGCTTGCTACGTCTTCATCCAGCCAGGGTTGCCGCCGTGCACGTGGTGCCGGTCACCCAGGTGTCGGCATTCCCCAGGCTCAAGCCGGCGGCCTGCAGGATCGAGGATAGGAGCTGATCGATGGGCGAAACCGCCAATGCCAATTGCGCGGATACGGCCGCCGTCAATCCGGGTGGAACAAGGATTGGCAGGCCGAGCAGGTTGACCGTCAAGTTCAGATTGCCGATGACGGAGGTGATCAAGGGCGCGACGAAATCGGTCGTGCTCGTCGTTTTCACCACCACGTTTTGAATGTCGGCGGCAAGGAAAACAACCGGCACTGCGGGACTGGTTATTGCTGCGTTTGCACGCCCGGTGACCGTGGCGATGCCAAGCAGATTGAGCAATGTCGCTGTTGTCGGCACCGGTTCGGCAGCATAATTCGTCATGTCGGCTGACGTCACGTTGCCAATCCAGGCATTGGCGAGGCCTGGCGTCACGCTCAAGGTAACCTGTTCGCTGCTGCTATCGAGCGGCGAGCAACTCATGGCAGAGAGCGTCGCCGTGCCGTAACCAATTTCCACGTAGAGCGGCAGCGACAGGATTCCGCCATCCACTGCGCCAGCCAAGGTAAGATTCAGAAACAGGCGTATCTGCGACGTGTGCAAGCTCGTGCCGAGCTGATCCACGGCGAGTATCGTGCTCCCCACCGGCGGCTCGCCCACGGTCATTGATCCGGTGATGGCAGTGATGCCGGGAATATTGGCGGCAATGTTCAGGACGATCAGATGGGGGATGCCGCCAACTTGGCCCGCAGCCTGAAGCAGGGAAAGCACAGAAACCGTAGCTACCAGGGGTGGCTCTGGGCCGTTGACCGGGAGATTGGCATAGGGGCCGAATTCCAGCAATTCCGTAAGATCGACCGTCGTGGCACCCTTCAAGGCAGCGGCAAGCAGTTGCGGCAATTGCGTCACGCCTGGCGCCACGCTCTGGAGTGCTGCAATGAGGGCCGATGTGGCGATGGTGCCGCTGAACGCCTGGCTAAGAGTTTCGCCAGGCTTGCCGGCCTGAAAGGCGATCGCGTTTGCCAAACCGAACAGATCCACCTTCGCGTTCAGCAACGCCGTGTAGTCGATCGCGGTGAGAGAGATTTGTGTGCCGAGTGTCGCGCCGAGAATGGCATTGGCAATTCCATTGTTCAGGCTTGCCACGCCCGAGCCGATCGCGAAAGATGCTGTCTCAACCCGCGAGGCGAGTGCCTGGGTGGTGATGCTGACGGATTTGTTGCTGCCAAGAACGAGCTTGGCGAAATAGAGCGGCTGTTGATGCACCATTGTGACCTGCACCGCATTTGCGCTCGGCAGCGATGACGCCACGAACCGTGCTGCAGGCACGATCGCGGGATTTGCTGTGTAAGTCCCGAGTGTCACCTGGCTGATATCGGCTGCCGTGTAGCCGTTGACGACGGCATTTGCGTTGGCGGCAGGAAGCGCGTGCGGCAGGTCGGTCGCCGCGGATATCGCGGCAAGATCCGTCGTTCCCTGCAAAGCCCGTCGCGCGGCGAAAACATTTCCATAGTCGACAGCTATACCAATGCAACAGAAGACCATGAGCGCGCCGCCCGCGAAAATTAGGGCGACTGCGCCACGATCGGCGCTGCTGAAGGCGCTAGCGCGCATATCAGTAGCCGCCGAACATGATGGTGGAGGTGCGGGACACGGTGTTAAACTTTTGCGAGATCAGCCCGGCAAGTTGGGGGATGACGGTGTCCTTTAGATTATAGTTCACCGTGACTGAGTACATCGTGGCAGGCGTTCCCGTGGTGACTGTGGTGACTGTTACGTCAGCAGGATTAAGCATGACCGAGCTGGCAAGTGCCTGCGTCAGATAAGCCTGTACCAGGCTGCTTCGCTCGGTCGCACTCAAGCCGGAAACAGAGGCACGTGCCGCAGACGATGCGAGTTCCTGAACTTCGTGCAAGTTCATGAACAAGATGCCGAAACAGATCATGGCAAGAAACATTGCGAGGAGTGCAGGCGTGACGATTGCAAATTCCAAGGCTGCCGTGCCGGCCGTATTACGTCTTACGAACTTGGCCGCTTTGAACAGGTCGCTGTGATCGTTCCCCATGATGTCCATGACTCCGCCCCCAATCGGGGAAGGTCAGAACATATTACAACTCCAGATTGCAGGATAGATACGACGAGGTCTAAAATGTTGCGCTATGTTCGATACTAGATGCATGCATGTACGTCGAGTGTGTTCGTAAAGGCAGCGTGTTCGTCTGCAAACCAGTGCGGAGTTCTCGCTTAATGTGCATCGACCATGGCTTGCTGCTCATCATATGCGGAATTTCGCGGCGCAAGGCTGATGGCCTGCTGGATGCGGGTAGACGCTGCTTGCGTATCGCGGGCGCCAAGATGCAAGACGCTCGCCCAGTAATGAAGGTTCGGATGATCGTCGATCGTGGCCAGGGCCTCCTCGATAACGCGCAAGGCCTGCAACGGCTCACTGTTTTGGAGCAGGCAGTAGGCATGAAGCTCATGGAAATAGCCGTTGTAAGCTGCAAGATCTTTGGCACGTCCAGTTAGGCTTACGGCATCCGCCAGTTCACCGCGGGCCAAGGCTGTTCTACCCGCCAATGCGGCATAGGCCCCCTGGCTCGGTGACAAAGCCAAAGCAGAGTTCGCCAGGTCACTCGCCTCGTCTGATCGGCCATTCGCCTCGTAGACGATGGCAGCGGAGAAAGCCTGGCGGTGATCGTGTTTGTAAACCTCGACATGTTCCTCAATCTGGCGCAACGCGCCTGCCGGATCGTCAGCAAGCATGAGGCGCGCCTGAAGAAGACATTTCGCCTCGGCAGAATGCGTTTCCGCACCGAACATCGTGTCATAGCCTTCGAGTTGATGGTCAGTTTCAATAAATTCCAGCTTCCGCTCCGCAACTTCGGTGATGACAATGTCTGCCCCCCAGCTATCCACCGCATCGAGAAGCATCCGGGTGGTTGAGCCAATGGTCATAACATGGCTGAAACTGCGCGCGACATAAGGCGCAAGATCGGTCATGAACGAGTCGCGAAAGAAGAGAGCCCGGCACGGTGCGCCGTGGCCTTCAAACACCGACTCGGTCGCGGTCTGCCGTGCCACCCCATCCATCTGGCGCAAGATTGCCGCACCGGGTCCTGCAATCTTAGGTATAGGCACATCTTCGGATTGTTCGGGAGACGTCATCGAACCGAGATCTCCGTAGCTTCGGCGGAAGCTGAACTGCACGCTGGCGGAATCCAAAGTCTTGTGGCGAGCATATCGGCCGATATGCCGCATCAGGTCTCTGTAGCCGATATAACTGCCGAACGTGGTCCAGTGAGAGTCTTTCTTTTTATAGATCTCAAGACCACCTTTAGCATCACGTAGTGCCTTGAGCGGATATACCAGCGTCACGCCGTCTATGCCCTGCAAGGCATCCATCAGCACCTGGCCCGGCGGGATCATTCTGGTGCCGAGATCGGCGGGAAGATCTTCAGGGTAAACGGACGGCGCGTCGGGAACGATCATGACGAAATAGGGAACACCGCGTGCGGCCAACTCGCGTGCTCGCCGCGAGATTGTCCGCCTCCAGATTTCTAGCTTAGCCGCATCGAAGATCTCCCCGCTGGCGAAGCGAGCGAGATCGAACCCATCCTGCTTTCCCAGAAAGAG
Source organism: Acetobacteraceae bacterium (assembly GCA_965198855.1). Lineage (GTDB taxonomy): Bacteria > Pseudomonadota > Alphaproteobacteria > Acetobacterales > Acetobacteraceae > BOG-908. The sequence goes on from CBDAPZ010000001.1 coordinate 674,083, forward strand.
CCGGCCATTCCGGCCTTCATGAACCTTCCCGATGACGCCTTTGGCTTCACCCATTTACGCGGCTCTCGACAACAGCAGTGGCACGCTCGACCAGTTCGCCTGCCGTCTCGATCGGCGCTGCCAGATGCTCGTCCAATGGCACGCCGAGCCGCCGCGTGAGACGGGTCAACAGCACCGAATGACCGAGAGAGTCCCATCCATCAACCTCCCCCGGGCGGGTCAGCAATGTCACCTCGCGCGACGGAACATTAAAGGTATTGGCAATGAGCCAAAGCACAAGTTTTTCAGCATCTATATCGTCAAGGCGCATTGTCATGCCGCCACCCCTTGTCCGAGACGTTTGACATTCTCTTCGCGGCTGATTTTTCCGCTTGTCGTCTTCACTAAAGTTCCCGCCGCCATGATCTCGACTCGCCGCACCGAGAGGCTAAGGCTGTCGAAGACCTGCTTGCGAATGGCTTCTCCGAGCTTGGACCAACTCCCATCATCCGGCAAAATTGTTTCAGCCAGGATCATTGCTTCCTCGCTGGCTGTCGTTGGGTCGTAAAGCCCGAGTGCCACAACGCGGCCCGGCTTGACGCCGAGCACTTTATTGACAATTTCCTCAATGTCATTGGCATAGAAATTCCGGCCATGGACAATCAGCATCTCCTTGATGCGGCCGCACACATATAGTTCCCCATCGTGCATGAAACCCATGTCGCCGGAGCGGAACCATTTCTCATCGAAGGCAGCTTTGTCCGCAGAGAGGTTCTGGAAATAGCCGTCGAAGAGAAATGCGCCGCTCACCTGTATCTCGCCGACAGCGGGATAGGCAGTTCCCCAGGCGGTCATGCCGAGAGAGGCAAGCAGGTGGGTCCAACGCGCCGAATGCGTGGCGTGCGGCGGCGGCACGATCCGTACGGAGACACCCTCGATGGGCGGCCCGCAGGACGTAAAGGTCAGCTTGTCTAGATGGCTTTCTGGGACAGCGACGATCTCCGACTTGGCATTAAATCTCGGGCGGTCGATGCTCAGCGATCTTGGCCTTTTGCCAAGTGTGCTATGCGTTGCGGCAAACACGATCTCGGCCATGCCGTAACAGGTTTGTATGGCGTTTTCCGCCAGACCGTGATCGGCAAAAGTGTTTTCGAACAGCGTGATGGTTTCCATCTTGCACGGCTCGGAGCAGTCGATGAAGGCGCGGATGCTTGAGAGATCATAGGTCTTGTCCGGATCGCGCGTTCGGACGAGATGGTTGAACGCAAAATTCGGCATCCAGCAGAGCGTGCACTCGAAACGTGCGATTTCATCGAAAAGCGAGTCCGGCTGGAGCAGCCAGTCGAATGCGTCCAGGGATACGACTGGAATGCCCAGCGAAAGCGGCAGCATGAACGCCGAGATCAGGCCCATATCGTGATAGATCGGCAGCCAGGATATGATCTTGTCGCTCGGCGTGATTGCCAGCGCCGTAGCGCAGGAGGCGAGTTGTTGGCGGACGGCCTCATAGGTCAGCGCCACCCCCTTCTTGAGCCCCGTGGTTCCCGAACTGTGCTGCAGAAATGCGATGTGTTTCGGGTCGAGCTCATCCGGCATGCGCGGCAAGGCTTGGATGGACGACCTGCCCGAAAAACTTTCGATGTCCAGTATCGTGCACTGATCAGAGGGCCGAATATCGTGCAACCAGGGCACAATATCCTCATAGGCCAGGATGCAAGCGGGATTGATGCGTTCGAAGAGTGCTTTGTGGCTTTTCCAATATAATTCCGGATCCTGCTTTGCAGTTGGGTATGGCAGAAAAGATGGCACGAGGCCTGCGCGCATGGCACCCAGAAACGCGGGATACTGGGCGATGCCGTGTTGCACGATCAGTATGACGACAGCACCCGGCGTGCTGCAATGGTTCAACCAAAGGCCTGCCCAGCGCTCGGTCTCATCGCGCAAATCGGCAAAACCCAATTGCGTCCAAAAGCTTTGCTTGGCCAGAATGATGGCTGGCTTGGTGGGCGTGAGTGCCGCGTGGTGATAAAGAGAACTCAAGATGGTGCGCATGTCGGCCTCCATATTTCTGTGCAACCCTGTCGCACTTAGACTGCAACAGACGTTGGGGCGCGTTGCCTTCGCTTCGGGACATCGATCATGGCCGCATGATGCACGACCTTTGCTACCATGCCGGCCTCACCACCTTCTTCAGCGCGATACTTGCCGTCCACGGCGAGCAGGATGGTGTCCACAACATGCGGAGAAAATATCGCGTCCCAGGAAACCGATTCTGGGTGCAAAATCTGGCGCACTCTCCGTTCGTACCCATTGACGAGTGACATGGCACGTTCGATCGCTTCGACCACACCGACGACCGATACGTCGCAGGGCACGATGTTGGCGCAGATGTTCCCCAGGGCCTCTGCGGAGCGATTCTCGTAAGTGTTTGTGACAACCAGAGCGCCCGTCGTCGCAAACTCAAATGGAACAACACTCGGGTGAGGCGCGTACATGAGACTGATCCCGATATCGAGTTCCGACATGATGGAGGTGTAATCATCTTCAGACATCTTTTGGGTCAACTTCAGTTCGTGCCCTCCGCCCAGTGCAATCGGCGGCAATTTGCTTAGGCAGCCAAGGCCGATAAAGCGCCATTCAGGGCCGAAAGCGCCATTTCTGCACAGCGTCTGCAAAGCGATGACGACAACTTCGAACAGGTTGCGCGAAGCATGCGATTCCGGGCGTGCGTAGACCGCCATGATCCGATGATTCCGCGCACGCATGGAAGCAGCGCTTTGTACGGGAAGCGTGTTGATCTTGTGCTCGAACACGAGGTAGTCCCGTTCTACCGTCGCGTGCGCCGGCGACCGAAAGACACCGATGCGGTTGTTCATGAAATATGTCATGAGGAACCGGCTGTTTATGATTGGATAATGGGGGATCTTGTAACAGGACTCGCATAGAGCCCGTTGCGCGCCATTGTCGTAGAAGATCGGTTCGTATTCCTGAGCTAGCAATATCGGTTGTGGCGTGTCGGTAAGCTCTGTCAGTTGCTGGCACATCACCAGGTCCCAGACGCTATACGCGATAAAGACATCCGATCGGCCAATCGTTGCCGCGGAGATTTGCTCCAGGCTAAGGATCCTGATGGCCTGGAATGTCGCGCGCACGTAGGAAGACTTTTCGCTCCAGAGGAAGTAGTGCAGATTCGGGTCTTCGTCCACGCAAACGAGTGCGACCTCCTTTCCGTCCCGGTGCAGCGCACATATCAGGGCAATGGCTGCACGATAGCCGCCATACATGATATCCGGGTTAAGGGTCGGTATAAAAACCCAGATTGTTCGTGCTGAATGCTTCGCCGTCGAGCGTCTCGGCAAGATCTTCAATCCGGCGAGTCGCTGGGACAGCATTTCCGCCCTGCCGATCAATGCAGGGTTCGTCACACCGGGCATTCTGACTTCGAGCGCCGAGGCCATATCGTATCTCGGCAGGCGGCCTTCTATACGGCCGGTCAAGATATAATGGTAGAAGCCAGAGGGCAGCCAGCCACTTTCGATGGCGTTCCGCACTTCTTTGTAGAAGGCCCTGTACCAGTCTTCGTGGAACCAGGAATTGGGGGAATAGGCAGCCTTCATGCCAAAGGTAACATAATGCTGAAACGGGTTCGCCCGGTAACGCTCATCTGCGGCGGTGCTCAGGTATCGCGATGCATAGAAAACCGGATCGAACTCGGACTCAGCGACCTTCAAGGATAACGCATTGCCGGCTGCAGTCTGCGGGGTGTCGAGCGTGTAGCCGAGAAAGCGCCCGCAAATATTATAGTGCTCTGTCGGCGTGAGAACGGGAAAGGCGCTAAGGAATCCGGCGGCCGCCGGATAGCGGCGAAGATAGTCAGCTTCGTCGATGATCGCTTTCGGCACACCCGGCACCGCGCAGGCAAGCGCATTCGTGAACAGCATCTGATTCGGCCAGTAGCCTTTGCGAAGGCCAATCTGCACAAAGTGGATGAATCCAGAAATGAGGCCATCCGTCTTCAGCGCTTTTGCGACGTCCGCATACTGCGCCACATACCAGGCTTCATCGAAATAGGGGTTGGGGCTGATCATGCGGCAGCGACCGCTGAAATAGAGCCTCGCCACTTCGCGGTCATCCGCATTGTTCTCGCACAGGCCCAGACCCGCCATCTGCGTGCGCAAGCGAGCGACACTGAACGCCCGCAACAAGCCGGAAATTTCCTGCTCGTTGAAACTGTGATAGAGCGCGATGCTGGCGATGGTGCGAACACCTTCGGAGGCCATGGGGGTGGGCACCTTTGACAGTGGCGATGTGTTAGGCGGCCACGCTACCTTGCACGAAGCACTGCAACGTCCTGGTATCCAAATGCCTGCGGCTTGATGTCCTCTATGGTCATCACGCGCGACCAGGCCGCGCGTGCCTGTTGTGGCGATTGATGCGTCACGCGATAATAGGTGTCATCGGCGGTCTTACCGTCGAGTGCAGGGTCGAGCAGTTTGTCATCGTATCCGGTAGCCCGCCAATGTTCCCACCACTCTGCTGTTTGGTGCCTGGAGGAATACGCTGCCGCCGCATTGCCGCCGAAGGTAATGAGTGCAAGGCCGCCTGGTTTCAGCAGGCGATTTATTTCTCTGATCCAGGCATCCTGGGCCTTGGCGGTGAGATGCGTCATGACCGACAGACCGATGATGAGATCATATGAGTAGGCCGGCACATCCAGCGGTGGCCATAGGTCCGCCCGCGTGAAGGTGCCGAGCTGCAGATGTTCCTGACACCAGCTAATATTCTGGCCGTCAATGTCAGTACCCGATATATCCGAAAGCGGCCAATTATCGATGAAGTGTCTCGTCAGACGGCCATGACCACAGCCCCAATCGAGCACCTTCAATCCTTCATGATTGGTAATGCCATATTTCGCCGCCAGACTCTCAAATGCCTTGAACGCATTATAACCGGTGAATGCCACCGTCGCATGATTAGACCAGGTCTGAACACGCGTCATTTGATCTTCGTTAGATGGGTAGCCCGTGAACCCACGAAGGTCATACGGGATCCATATTCTGCTGCGATCTTCCCACAGTCCCGCGTACTCGGAATAACTGTTTTTCTGGAATGCCGATCCAGGCGATGGCGTGGTTGAAAAACGAAAGCTGAAGGCGCCAGGTCCAGGTGTGGACTCCGCAAGATTGATACGTACGCGGAAGCCGGACATATGGGCGTTCGGCCAATACCAATAATGATCGCCGAAATCGGGGGAGGGCAGGGGATATTCAAGGGTCCCGGACACGCCGAGCGCAAACTCGACGCAGAGGCGGCCTGGGTCGCCAAAGGGGGGTAGATGCGCGCCGCTCACTGTCAGGAAGGCGCCGTCGAATGCGAACCAGGGCGCCGAGAACAGTGGGTGATGCGCGGGCTCGAAAACGTCGCTTGCGAGAATTCCGGCGCCATTGGTCAGCGGTGGAATATCGGCGACCTGGACGGAAAAAAGTCTGTGTCGACCGGCATCATAGCCTTCGACCAGAAATTTGCTCGTGGCTTCCCGCGCTGGAAGGCTGCAGACGAGTTGCCAGGCATGCGGATGATCCGGTTGCCTCTCCGCCGGCAATGTCGCGTGATGCACGCCATCGAAATGGATATCGACAGCCATGTGGGAGATCGGGTCAGCGGCAGTATGATCGTATTCTATCAGGAGCCTTCCGTTTTCCTGTAACACGAATGTTGCACTCGCCGCTGGTGCCGGCCACAACTCTATGGCTTTCGAGTCATCGACAACAATCGCGCGGGCTTGACGAAGCGACATGAGATTTGTTCCCGGATGGAGGAAGGAAAAGCCTGCCAAATTGTCGCGCTCGTCAGCCCTTGTTATCCATTGAAGGTGTGGCTAGCCAAGCTCGCGATACCGACAACCGTCACTGTGGTGTTGTCGGAAAGGGTGAAGACGGTATTGGTCTGTCCGCCAATGCCCGCGACCGTGTGTGCGCCGTCAAGGCCGGCGTCTATCTGCGCTTGGCTATAGCCTGAGAAGATAATGAGGTTGTCGGCAGAGTTGCCGAAATCACCAAGTGTGATATGGGCGCCGACGCCATCTGTTTGTGCATAGATCATAAACACATTGCTGCCGGACCCGCCGTCGAGCGTTTCATTGCCCGTGCCGGATACCAGCGTGTCATTGCCGGCACCGCCGACGATGGATTCGCTGATCTGGGTGTTGGCGCCGGGGTCGGCGCCGCTATAGCCGAACATCGCCAGGTTCGACTGCGAGCCGGCGGCGTTGAGGGTTTCGTTGCCTGCACCAGCCACGAAGATATTGGCTTGGTCGCCCTGGCCCACGGCCCAGCTGATCGTGTCACCGGCTCCACCGAAGAGCTCCGAGGGACCGCTGCCGCCAGAGACCGATGCAGAGATGTCGGAACCGCCGACGAAAATCATCAGGCCTGTCCCGGCGGCGATGACGTTTCCGCTCGCAAAGTCAAACACCGTGGTCAGACCTGCATGCGCGTCGATTGTGTCTGCATCCGAGCTGGTTGCGACAGGTAGAAGGACCACGCTGGTATAATCGGCAGCAGAGAGGCCGGTATTGATCAATTGGCCAGGGGTGACGGCAAGGACCGCATCCTTCACTCCGTCGGCGTTGACGGTACTTTGGCCGCCGGTGAGATAGACATAATCGTTGAATGCGTCGGTGAGACTGGTCGAAGCTGGGGTTATTGCATCGTTCGTCGAGATCAGGCTTCCTCCAACCCCTGCGTAGACAACTGCATCGCCATATCCTGTGTTGATGGTATCAAATCCATCACCACCGATGATCGTGTTCGAGAACGCCGAGGCGACTGAATCACCTTGGTAGAGGTTGTTGCCGTCTACAAAAATGATCGTGTTGTCGCCGCCATTGTCGAGGAAAGTTGCGGCGGCGCCGACACCGGCAAAAATTGCATCCGTCGCCGTGCCCGACCCAATGACCGTTGACGCGCCATTAACATTATCGAATATCGCTTGGTACCCGGCGGGTATATCTGCCGTCGTTCCAATTCCCAATCCGGCATTCTCGTCGGCACTTACGACGGCTTCGTTGGTCATGCCTTGGATGGGTGCGGAAAATGTTGTGCTGTCGCCAGATTGCATGCCGAGCGAAAGATTCAGCGATCCGGCCGAGAGCGAAGTATCGAGGTAGGATTCCAGAAGTTTTGCATAGGCGAGTGCTTGTTCTCCGGTCACCGTAATGACGGTGGACGTTCCAATGGCACTGGGAATTGAAATTGAACCGGAGACTTGCATTCAGCACCTGTGATTCATGTTTGAGAACAGAGAGAGGATGTAAATGGTCTCCGAATAACAGGAGAGGATATCTCCGGCTCGAAGCTGGGCTTTTACCAATAGCGCCGTGCTGAGGACGCTATATTATGAGGTTGACACTGCATATTGACAGATTACGCGCATCCGTAAGCTGTCGTTCGAAATCGCCTGGCGTGCATAAAGAACTCGTCGTCAGCTCTTTAGTTGATGCAGATCCTCGTCTCTGCACATGATGCAGTAGAGAGAAAGTTAATCATTTATACAACCCAAAGCAGCATCGAGATGAACGTAAATATAGAAGATAGGTGCGACGATAGCAGGCTGGCTGTACGGTCTCAGACAAATGTATCTGCAGTGTCGTAGCTAGCGACGTCTGGCGGGCCTCGCATGCATCCACGATCTTCAGGCCGGTTGCGCTGCAAAGGCGAAGCACAGGATTGCGCGTTCAAACGGATTTAGCCCACGCAGCCGAATTGCGTTGCGTTGCATATGCAGCGCGCGCATCGCTCTTCTTCAGCCTGGTGTCTAGCACCTCAAAGGTAGAGTACTATCGGGTATGAAACCTAATGGCCACGATACAGGCGGTGCTACCCCGGGCGAGCTTTGGACCGGGCTCAACCGTGAAGGTGAGGCGGCGGGCAATGCCGGCAAACCGTTCGAGGCCAATCCCTACGATTTAGGCACATTGGAAAGCATCGCGTGGATCGAAGGCTGGGCGAAGCGGCGCCCGTAAGCCGCACGACGAACCAATCATCTGGTTGATCACGGAATAGCAGGGTTTTCGAGTGCCGAATGCGGCAACGACTGTCAAAACCTGGTTGTGATGTCACCCAGCCAGCCCGGCGTGGCGGCGACGAGCGCTGCCTCCACGGTCTTGTCGAGACCGCTGAGGATGGCAATCGCCACGACGGCGAGAACGAAGCCGAGTGCCGCTTTCGCACCTTTGCCTGCGCCTGCGATCGTGCCGCGCCAGCGCAGCAGCACTTCGCGGGATAGCATCCCGAGGAGGAGCATCGGAAGCGCCGCGCCAAGGCCGAACAACACCATGGTCACGCCAACAGCGAGCAGGTCCTTGCCCTGTGCCGCCAGCATCGATGCGGCGCCAAGGGTAGGCCCGACGCAAGGGCTCCAGACCGCGCCAAGCAGCAGACCGACGCCGAATTGGCCGGTAAGTCCCGCAGTCGAAAAGCCACCCAATCGTTGCTCTGCCCAGTTACCAACCGGCCCCGCCGCGGTCGCGAGACGCGTCTGTGCCACCGGCACCATCAGAACGATACCGATCAGCAGCAGCAGAACCGCCGCGACGGCCCGGAACATGTCGCCATCAAGCCCGATCGCAAACCCGATGGTCGCGACGAACAGGCCAATCGCCACGAAGGAGAGTGCAAGCCCCGCGGCGAGTGCGGCCGACCCCCATCTATGTTCCGATGCGGCCGCACCGAGCACGAGCGGCAGCAACGGCATCACGCAAGGCGAGAGAACCGAAAGAACGCCTGCGAAGAAGGCAAGCAAGAAAGTCACAATCGTCCTCTCTCCCGAGCGCTTCGGCGCCCTTTTTTGATGCGCCGCGTCACCTGCCGGCGCTTGTCCGTTTCGCCCGGTTTTCCTCGGACTGTGGAAAGCCTAACAGGAAGGCGCACGCCGGTCTGTAACCCAGGTCACCCATGGCTCGGGCGGTGCGAACAAAAACCAGGGCAGGGACCATGATCCAAAGCCAGAACATCGACCGGCTGGTCGCTCGTTTTCCATTCCTCGCCACGCTGCCCGGCCAGGAGCGCGCGCGGCTGACGAACGTGCTGCATTTCCCGGTGCTCGAAGCCGGCCAGATCGCCTACGAGCAGGAGGGCGCCTGCGAGAACTACCTGATGTGCATCGAGGGGCGCACGCGCATCACCAAGGTCAGCGCGGGCGGCCGCGAGATGCTGCTCTATAAGGTGCAAGACGGAGGCACCTGCGTGCTGACCACCCAGTGCCTTCTGTCGCACACCAATTTTCCAGCGGAAAGCGTCGCCGAGACACGAACGGAGCTCGCGGCGGTGCCGGCGCCCTGGTTCTACACCTTCATGGCCGAGATGCCGGCTTTCCGCGATTTCGTCATTGCCGATTACACCAAACTGCTCGGCGTCATGCTCTCGTTTGTCGTGACCTCGCCTTTGCCACGATCGAGCAGCGCCTCGCGCGGCGGCTTCTGGCCGAGGCCGGAGAGACTCTTCTGGTGGGCAAGACGCATCAGCAACTGGCATCAGATGTCGGTAGCGTCCGCGAGATCGTCACTCGCCATCTTGGCGAGTGGGAGCGGAACGGCTGGGTGCAGAATGGCCGCGGTCAGGTTCGGATACTGGATCGGGCGGCGCTGGCGTCTCGTAGGTCATAGGAAGCCGGCAGTTCTTTTCTGAAGAAAAGAACTGCTTGTTTCCTAAGAATTCCCATTATTTCCCTTGGATAAAAGGTCCTCGATCCACTCCGGTTGCGTCTCGCCGACCAAGCGGCCGAGTTCCTTCGAACCACGATAAGCGATCAGCGTGCTCTGCAGAGGTGCATTGAACTTGCGCATCACATCCTTCTGGGTGTCGTAGTTCACCTTGAAGATCACGAGATCCTTGTAGCTCGAATCGCCAAGCAGCTTCTCGAGGACGGGTGCCTGGCGGGCGCAGACATCGCACCACGTGGCAAAGATATCGATGAGGACGAGCCGTCCTGCCTTCTGCGCAGCCTCGAACGCCGGCTGGGTGTAGGCGAGGGGGGCGCCGGCATCGGCTGATGTTGCCGCAGCGACGCTTGGCAGAGCCAGGGCGCCAAAAGCTGTGAGGAAAGCGCGACGGTCGAGTTGCATGGAAAGACCTCTCGGCGAATAGTGAAGCAAACCGACCCTATGGAGTCGCTTCCTTGTGAATCGAGGCCAGCCAGGCCGCATCGGGCCGGGCGACTACGGTGTCGTGGTCGGACTGCCAGCCTTCGACGCCGTCTCGATACCAGTAGACCTGCGTGTAGCCGAGGCCGGCGAGGCGTCGCGCCGCATTGTAGCTGCCCCAGCAATCCGGATGGCAGAAGGTGACGATCGGCTTGGCCTTGTCGTTGCCGGTGAGCACCGAAACGCGGGTCTTGAAGGCGTCTCCATAGCCAGGGGCGCTCGTGCCGTTGCCGCCGCCTTGGAGAAACACCGAGCCAGCGATCGAGCGATGGGTCGGCAGCCAGAGCATGTCCTCGCCCATACCCGGTGGCTTCCGGTCCCCCTCGGCGACGTCGAGTAGCACCGGATGTTTCTCGTCGATCAGCTTGGCGAGCGCTACGGTGTCGATCACAGTACCGCCCTTTACCGTATTCGGCGTGTAGCCATGCAGGGCACCCTGGTAGAGGCCATCAGGCTCCTGGACATGGCCTGGTGTTGCAGCCGGCAAAACCTCGGCAGACGCCGCAGAGGTGAACAAGGCTATTGCTGCCACGATCGAAAGAGCGTGGGCCGCCTTCAATTGCTCATGCTCGGGACGCTGAAATTTTTCGACCACACGCCTTTGTCACTATCCTTCACATCCACCTTGAAGTCGCCTTTGGCGGCGGAAGGAACAAAGGCGAAGTTGATCACCGGGTTCGAGGCCAGGGAGATGTCTGAGTCGAGATCAAACACCTTCTGGTTGTTGAACGTCACGTCGATCGTCTGGATGTAGCGCGCGGGGGTGTAGTCACGCGTCACCTGGTTCATCTGCATGCCGTTGAAATTGGGATGGCGTATCATCAGGGTCGCGTCAGCCGGCGTTTGTGCCTGAACGTCGGACGCCACTTTCAGCCGCATCTCCCCCATGCCCTTCATCGCCTCCTCGTCGCTCATGCCCATGGGCGCAGAGCAACCACCCGTTGCCTTGACGAACTTGGTTGCTTCGAGAAGCGTGCCGTCCTTCATCACAGCGACGGCATGGACATCGGTATAGGTGTTGACGCGCACGCGCAGCTTGATCTCTTTCGGGTCAGCAGCGGGACCGAAGGTGAAGTGAGCCGCGACAGGCGAGGGGTTGTCGTCGATCACGAGGTAGAGGCCTGTCACATCCTTCGGACTGGCCAGCGTAATCGTCATCGGCACCAGCGACGCATCAATCGCACGCTGGGGGGCATCGAGCTTGACCGCCGTATCGTCGATCTTGGCCGTCTTGCCGTTGAAGATGGCCTTCTGAATGTCAATCCAGTGCGCCTGCCGGTCCTGATCGCTCTCGCGTGCCTGGCTCGCTGCCGCACACGACATGACGGCCGTAAAGGCCAGGCCAAAGGTAAGAGCCAGATTTCTGGTCGTCACGTCGCACCCTCCGTAAACCACATTATTTTTGTGCTTGTAGTATTGCACCGGCTTGCAACCACGTATGTAACTTGAGTCACACTCGGCTAATGGCCGTCATCGGGCGGTTGCGCGACGTATTGATGTGCCAAAGCAGAGGTTTTGACAACCTCATCCAAGGTGCATTTTGACCAGCAACCATAGCAATGCACGGGAAAAGTGGTCCTTGAAGAAGCGTGACGCCTCTGACGATCAAGGTCAGTGACAAACAGGCCATCTCGGCGACACTCAAAGTCCCTGCGGAGGCTCAAGCCTGCTACGTGCTGGCGCATGGCGCTGGCGCCGGCATGAACCACCCCTTCATGGCAGCTGTCGCCGCTGGCCTGGCTTCCCGGCATATCGCGACTCTTCGCTATCAACTCCCGTATGTCGAGAACGGCTCAAAGCGGCCCGATCCGCCCGTCGAGCTGCCTGATTGCGCCGCCAAGGCCGCTATCCTGAATCCCGCAAAAGGACTCTCGAAGACCTATGCCAAACACGGTGTCTTGGTGAACGCCGTCAGTCCGGCGTTTATCGCAACGCCCATGACCGACGCCATGATGGAAAAGCGATCGAAGGAACGCGTCGAATTCTTTGATGAAGCGACTACCGAGTGCAATGGCGGCAAAACCGGCCTTGACCATGATGGCGCTTTCCCTGCGTACGAACGACGCGTTTCTTGGTTAGCGTAAAAGGAAGCAGTTCTTTTTTGAAAAAAAGAACCAAAAAACTTTTATGATTACAGTTCACGCTGCCGGATAGATCCGCGACAGCGACGCAAAAGTCTTTTGCTTCTTTTCTTCAGAAAAGAAGACCTCCCTTGCAGTCTGCATCATGCGAGCAGCAAGCATAGTAGACAGGGTAACTTTACAGTTTACCTGTAGACATGCTACCCCATTCGGTATGGCCACGGCAAAGCACGATCGGCAAGGCATGCGCGCCTCAGCCTTGGCGCAGGACCTCCGGGCTCTTGTAGGCAAGCTGAAGCGGCGTATGCGCGACAAGGCGGATACGAAAGATCTGACACCCTCGCAGGTGTCGATACTGCTTCGCCTGGAGAAAGGCGGTGCAGCCACCGCATCGAGTCTGGCCCGGGAGGAGGGGATGCGTCCTCAATCCATAGCCCCGCTCATCGCGGCCCTGGAAGCATCGGGCCTCGTGCGTAGCGTGCCCGACCCGACAGACGGGCGGCAGACGCTGCTGTCGCTCACGGAGGCATGCCGGACATGGATCGTAGAGGGGCGTGCCGCACGGCAGGATTGGCTGACCCGCACGCTGCAGGCACGACTCTCGCCAAAGGAACAAGGCGAGGTTGCGAAAGCCGTAGAGCTGCTCAGGCGGCTTGTCGACGATTGACAGCGAGCGGGCGGTGTTCCCGCCTGATCCAATTTCATCCCACAGGAGTTCCCATGGCATTGACCAAACTCGACGCGAACACCGCACTCATCGTTGTCGACCTGCAGAAAGGCATCATCGGTGCCCCATTCAGCCACCCCATTGGCGGGGTGGTGGAGCGGGCATGTGCGCTGATCAAGTGCTTCCGCGCGTGCGGGCTGCCTGTCGTGCTGGTCAACGTTGCGGGGAGCGCTCCGGGCCGCACGGAACAGCCATCGCGCTATAACGGTCTGTTCTCCGAGGAATTCGCGACCTTCGTTCCAGAACTTGGCCAGCAGCTGAGCGACATTGTCGTGACGAAGCGGAGCTGGGGCGCCTTCGCCACGACTGATTTGAGCGCGATCCTGCAGGCAAAAGGCGTGACCCAGGTGGTGGTCACCGGGGTGGCCACCGGAACCGGCGTCGAGTCTACTGCGCGACAAGCCTATGAAGAGGGACTGAATGTCACCTTGGCCATCGATGCGATGACCGACGCGCGTCCCGAGGCCCATGCCTACAGCATCAAGCATGTCTTCCCGCGCCTCGGCGAGACCGGCACGAGCCAGGACGTCATCGATCTGCTGCTGACACGGAACGCCTGAAATGACCGGGGCTTATTTCTCCTATTTCTTTGGTGGCGTGTTCTTCGCAAATGCCATTCCCCACGCCGTCAGCGGTATGATGGGCAAGCCCTTCCAAAGCCCATTCGCCAAACCGCCGGGAGAAGGGCTCTCATCCTCAACCATCAACGTGCTGTGGGGCTTTCTCAATCTCGCAGTTGCCTACGTGCTGATCTGCCGAGTCGGCGATTTTATGCTGAAGGATACACCGGACATCCTGGCTCTTGGCGCCGGCGCTTTTCTGATCGCGCTCTTTTCGGCGCGTCATTTCGGCCGCTTCAACGGCGGCAATCAGCCGGAGCATTCGTGAAAGCGCCAGCCCGAAGCGCGTTCCGGTCTCTGCGCAATTACAACTATCGGGTATGGGTCGGCGGTGCTTTCGTGTCCAATGTCGGCACCTGGGTGCAGCGGACTGCGCAGGATTGGCTGGTGTTCACCCAGCTGACCCACCACGACGCATCGTCCGTCGGCTTGGTGATGGCATTGCAGTTCGGGCCGCAATTCCTTCTGCTCCCCTGGACCGGCTCAGCCGCCGATCGTTACAATCAGCGCAAGCTGCTGATTGCGACACAGGCCGTCATGGGCGCGCTCGCACTGGCTTTGGGAGCACTCACCATCGCCGGCGTCATACGGCTCTGGCATGTCTATGTGTTTGCCTTCCTGTTCGGGAGCGCCGCTGCCTTCGATGCGCCGGTGCGTCAGACCTTTGTGGCGGAGCTGGTCGGGGATGAAGACCTGCACAACGCGGTCGCGCTCAACTCCACCTCGTTCAATGGCGCACGCATGATCGGACCTGCCGTCTCCGGCCTTCTCATTGGTGCGATCGGCACCGGCTGGGCCTTCCTGATCAACGGTGCCTCGTTCGTTGCCGTGTTGATCTCGCTGGCGTCGATGCGCACCTCCCAGCTTCATCCGAATGCCAGGGCACACCGATCCGGAGGCGGTTTTGCTGAGGGGCTCAGCTACGTTTGGAAACGCCCGGATTTGAAGGCGATGTTGGTCATGCTTTTCCTGATCGGCACCTTCGGCCTGAACTTTCCGATCTTCATCTCCACCATGGCCGTCAGGGTCTTCCACACCGGTGCCACGGGATATGGCCTGTTGTCGTCGATCATGGCGATCGGCACGGTGGCAGGAGCGCTTCTCGGCGCGCGACGAGAAAAGCCAGGCCTCAGATTGCTGCCGATCGGTGCTGCAATCTTCGGATTTGGCTGTACGCTGGCCGCCATCGCACCTAGCTATTGGTCGTTTGCGGGCGCACTCGTCGTCATCGGTGTCGCGACACTCACCTTTACCAACGCGACAAACAGCCTGATGCAGCTTTCGACCGAGCCCGCCATGCGCGGCCGGGTGATGGCGCTGCGTGTAGGCGTAGCACTTGGGGGCACGCCGATCGGCGCCCCGATCGTGGGCTGGGTAGCCGACCATTGCGGGCCACGTTGGGCGCTTGGTGTAGGCGCTGCCTCGGGCTTCACGGCCGCCATCGTGGCGGCTTTTGCCTTCTCACGCCGTTTTCACATGCAAGGAAAGCAAGCAGTTCTTTTTTGAAAAAAGAACCAAAAACTTTTGTTATTATGGCGTACCGCTGCCGGAGAGAACCGCGACAGCGACGTAAAAGTCTTTTACTTATTTTCTTCGGAAAAGAAGACCTTCGCTTTTGTCTTTGAAATTCGATTGCAGGAAATCGACCACAGGCGAGAGGTCAAAAACAAACTCGCCTTCGCTGCCAATAGGAAGGATCGGTAGGATATAAGCGACCATCTCGCGTAGGCCTTCGCCAAGCGAATCAATCGGAATAGATCGGCGATGGACCGCCCAGACGGCACAAGCCGCCTCGATCGCCACCACGTTCCAGCACGGAGCCAGCGCCCGCACCGTTTCAGCGACTGATTGCGGCGCGTTGCCGGCGACATCCTCCACGCCATCGTCGAGCTGGCCTGAATAGTTGAGCATGGCGGGATGTGCAGCTTGGCGCACCGCGGCAACGTTCGCACCTGCTAGATGACCAAAATTAAGGAATTGGACACCGCCGATCGCACCCGGCTCGGCGGCGAGGCTTGTCGGCAGGCCGGTGAAGCTCGGCCACTGTATCTTGTGGATGCGCTGTCCGGATGCCTCGATCACCTTGGCGAGCGCTTGCCGCAGCGTGTCCATGGCCATCGCACACGCCGTCGTTTCCATGTTCCCGTGTGAAATGAAGATGTTTTTGTTGGTGTCGATCAGCGGGTTGTCGCAGGCGGCAGATAATTCGGTTTCAAAAATGCCGGCGGCAAAATCATAGGCCGCCTCGGCAGCGCCGTGGATTTGCGGAATGCAACGAAAGCTCAATGGGTCCTGCAGGAGGCGTGCCTCGCCAGGCTGCCAGAGCCGGCTGCCGACGAGAGCAGCTCTTAGCGCCGCACCCGTACGAATTTGCCCGGGCTGCCCGCGCGACTGATCCACGCGCGCGCTCCAGGATTGCAGATTGCCCCTGAAACCTTCCATCGAGAGCGCGCCGGCGATCGTGGCGGCATCGAGCAGCGCCCTGGCATCGGCGAGCGCCAAAACACCCTGTGCCAGCATAAGGCTGTTGGAACTCAGCAGGGAGATCGCCTCCTTCGCGGCAAGGCTGCCGATTGGCATCGGGCCAGCGCCGCCTGGTCCCACACCCGGCTTGCCAATCAGTGGCACCGCCATCTGGCTCATCGCGACGATATCCGATGCGCCGACCGACGCGCCTAGTCTAACATCCGGCAGATCGTCCGCGCGGAAGCGGACCAGCAGACTTTCCACAAGCTCCAGCCTGATGCCCGACCGCCCTTTCGCGAAAAGCGCGAGCTGGATCGCCATTGCCCCGCGAACGACGGCCGCCGGCGCATTCTCGCCCGGCATCAGCGTGGCGTGCGCCGTGATCATGAGATTGTTGTAGCGCTCGATGGCCGAGCGGCTGACATCAAAATCCTTCTGGCTACCGACGCCGGTGGTGATCCCGTAGGCGGGAATGGCGCCCTCGACCAGCCGATCGACAATGGCACGTGATTTGGTGATCGCCGAGCGTCCGGCCGCGGACAGCTCGAGTGTCGCCCGACCACAGGCGAGCGCTTCCACGTCGCGTAGCGTCAGCGCCGCTTCGCCGAGCATGATCGTCCTGCGGCTTTGCATAGGCTGGGACACTTCGCCGGATCGGGCGCGGGTTATGCGGCGACGGAAATGCGCACGGACCTACACCAATGAATGATCTTCTATTCTCGGCCGACGTTGCAGATGCTGCAAGTCGCTTCTTCGTCGCCGATGGTGTGCAGCCGGCGTGTGATGTTGATCAATGACAGCTTCGATCCCAGCCTGCACAAAGATTTGGTCACGCAACTCGCGCCGCCTCTTCAGGATAGAGAATGAACCAGACCCTGGTGCCCGACATGCTTGCCCGAGATGAACTGCACAGAATGGATGCGTGGTGGCGGGCTGCGAACTACCTTAATGTTGGCCAGATCTATCTCTCCGCAAACCCGCTGCTGCGCGAGAAACTGACGGTGGATCACATCAAGCCGCGTCTGCTGGGGCATTGGGGCACCTCGCCGGGCCTGAACCTGATCTATGTTCACATGAACCGGCTGATCAAAAAATACGATCTGGATGCCATCTACATGGCCGGCCCAGGCCATGGCGGGCCTGCGTTGCTCGCCAATGTGTATCTCGAAGGCAGCTACACCGAGTTCTACCCGCAGGTGACGCAGGATGAAGCCGGCATGCTGCGGCTGTTCCGGCAATTCTCTACGCCCGGCGGCGTGCCAAGCCATGTGAGTGTTCCCACGCCCGGCTCCATCCATGAGGGCGGCGAACTTGGCTACGTGCTGGTGCATGCGTTCGGTGCGGTGATGGATAACCCCGGACTGCTGGTGACTGCGGTGGTGGGCGACGGCGAATCCGAGACCGGGCCGCTGGCGGGAAGCTGGAAAAGCATTGACTTCATCAATCCAGCGCGCGACGGCGCCGTGCTGCCGATTCTGCACCTGAACGGCTACAAGATTTCCGGCCCCTCCGTCTGGGGCCGCCACAGCGACGCCGACCTTGCCAAGTTTTTCGAAGGCCAGGGGTACGAGGTGTTCTTCGTCGAAGGCGATGAGCCTGCTTTGGTGCACCAGGCGTTCGCCAATGTGATGGAAACCGCAGTACGGAAGATCGGTGCGATCCAGAAAGCTGCCCGAACAGGCGCCGCGACGGATCGTCCCGCCTGGCCGCTGATCGTTCTACGCACGCCGAAAGGCTGGACAGGTCCGAAATTCGTCGATGGATTGCCGGTGGAAGGCACCTTCCGCGCCCATCAGGTGCCGGTGTCGGAAGTGAAGACCAACCCCGAACATCTGCGCATCCTGGAAGACTGGATGCGCAGCTACCGGCCGGACGATTTATTCGACGCGCAAGGCCGCTTTCGCGCCGAGTACGCGAGCCTGGCGCCAGAGGGCAAGCGTCGCATGGGATCAAACCCGCACGCCAATGGCGGCGAACTGACCGTGCCTCTGCACCTGCCGGATTTCACTGCCTACCAGGTGCGGTTCGAACACCGCGCGCGAGAGCGCACAGGGTCCACCGCTATTCTCGGCCACTACATGGCCGAGATCTATCGCGCCAATCCCGACAACTTCCGCCTCTTCTGCCCAGACGAGACGAATTCCAATCGGCTCGGCGCCGTGTTTGATGTCTCGGACCGCTGCCTGATGAGCGAGATCATCTCCATCGACGACCATGTTTCGCATGAAGGCCGGGTGATGGAGGTGCTAAGCGAGCATTGCTGTCACGGCTGGCTGGAAGGCTATACCCTCACCGGACGGCACGGCATGTTCGCGACGTATGAGGCGTTCGCGATGATCGTCGATTCGATGGCGATGCAACATGCCAAATGGCTGGAGCACGCCAAACGGGTGCCGTGGCGCGCGGATGTGCCGTCGTTGAATTATCTGCTGACCTCCACCTGCTGGCGCAACGATCATAACGGCTTCAGCCACCAGGGCCCTGGCTTCATCGACACCATCATCCACCGCAAGCCCAGCGTGGCACGTGTGTATCTGCCGCCTGACGCGAACTGCCTCCTCTCGGTGGCCGACCATTGTTTCAAGAGCCGCAACTACCTGAACCTGATCGTGATCGACAAGCAGCCGCAATTGCAATGGCTTACGATGGATGAAGCGATCGCGCATTGCGCCAAAGGCGTCGGCGTATGGGACATGTACAGCGCGCAGCCGGCAAACCCCGACATCGTGCTGGCCTGCGCCGGCGACATCCCGACGCAGGAGACGATTGCCGCCGCGTGGATGCTGCGCCAAGCCATGCCCGATCTGAAAGTGCGCGTCGTTAACGTGGTCGATCTGATGCGGCTATGCCCGGCCGACCGGCACCCGCACGGCATGAGCGAAGCCGATTTCGTGGACGTTTTCACCGCCGGCACGCCCGTGGTGTTCGCGTTTCACGGCTATCCCGGGGTGATCCACGACGTGCTGCATGGTCGCGATGCGCATGAGCGGTTCCATGTGCGCGGCTATATCGAGGAAGGCACGACCACCACACCTTTCGACATGGTGGTGCTGAACAAGATGAGCCGGCTGCATCTTTGCCTGGACGTGCTGCGCTATGCGCCCGGCAAGCTCGAGCAAGGCGTGGCGTTGATCAAGCGTTGCACCGATCTCCTAGCCGAGCACGAAAGTTACGTTCGTGCGCATTTCGACGATCTGCCGGAAATCAAGGCGTGGTGCTGGTCAAAAACAGAGTGAAGGAAGCCCTCTTTTATGAAGAAAAGAAGCAAAAGACTTTTACGTCGCTGTCGCGGATCTCTCCGGCAGCGGCGCTGATCACAAAGGTTTTTGGTTCTTTTTTTAGAAAGAACCGCCTTCTCAAGGGCCGCACGGGAAGTCCACAAGCTTCATACAAACCTGCGAAGTGGCCGGACTAAGTCCGATTGCAATGATGGCCAAGCCGATGACCAGCAGGAGCGGCAGGATCGCTACGACCCGCGGCGGACGCGTTTTCGCTAATTCCCGATCGATATACACCGCTATTTGCTCCTGCCGTTGCCCGAGGCAAGTGGGACGCGGTCTGAACAGAGGGCAACTAAACGGTTTCAAAATGTTATGAAGTCGTTTTCTTTCAGTTAGTTACGTGAGCCGGGCCGATCATCCATGGTGAGCGCGTACTCCTGCGTGGCAGGCTAAGCCCGGGTCGTGGTAGGAGAGGATCGGGCAGAACCTTGCCGAAACGGAGTGATTTCTCGTCATGGATGTCTTCCTACGGGAACAAGGCAGCTTCCAGTGGGGACGCTTCACGCTGGATCCTGTGCGCCGGTCCCTGTGCTGCGACGGAGCGCGGGTTAAATTGGCCGAGCGCCTGTTCGATGTTCTGCTTTATTTGGTGGCGAACCACGGCCGCGTCGTGGAGCGCGACGAATTGCTGCGCGAGGTCTGGACGGGCCGGATCGTGGAAGACAACAATGTCAGCCAAGCGATCTTCGAGCTGCGCAAGGTATTGAAGGCAGGCGAGGGCGGCGATCGCAGCATCGTCACGGTGCCGGGCAGGGGTTTCCGTTTCGCCGAAGCGGTGACCTTCGAGCTGGCGCCCCCGGCTGAAGCCGTGGCTGAAGTGGCAGCTGATATGCCGCCATCGCTCGAAACGCCCTGGTGGCGTGGCCACGCATTGCTTGGCGCAATGCTGCTTTCAATGGTCATGGCCCTGCTCAGCCTCGCGTTCTGGGCCAGCCGGGCGCCGGCGCCCGCAAGCGGGCAGGTGGCAGAGAAAATGTTCGACCCGCCGGCGCATTCGATTGCCGTGCTCGCCTTCGATAATATGAGTGGAGATCCGAACCAGGTCTATTTTTCCGACGGGCTGTCCGAACAGTTGATCGACTCGCTCACTCGTATCGAAGCCATCGAGGTTGCTGGCCGCGTCTCGTCGTTCTCGTTTCGCGGCAGCCACGCCACGATCGGCGACATTGCCCGCGCGTTGAACGTGAGCGCGGTGCTTGCCGGCAGTGTCAGGCGCGCCGGCAACCGTGTGGTGGTGACCGCTCAGCTGACCAATGCACGCAACGGCTTCAACATGTGGTCGGCAACCTTCAACCGTGACCAGGGCGACGTGGTGACCGTGGAGACGGACATTGCAGAAGCGGTGGTGCAGTCGCTGCAAGGCAGCCTGGCCGGCGGAGATTCGGCAAAACTGACGCTGGGTGGCACCGCCAACACCGCCGCTTACGATTTCTATCTGCGCGGCACGCAGCTCGAGCATACGGCCAAGGGCGAGGCCGATCACCGCGAAGCACTCACCGATTTTGACCATGCTGTAGCGCTCGACCCGCTGTTTGCACGCGCGCATGGCGGCCGGTCCAAGGCGCTCGCAAACATCGCCATGTTAGGTGCAGTGGGAAGCTCTGCCGCGCAACACAAGCTTCTGCAGGATGCACTGTCTGCGGCCGACCGCGCGGTGGCGCTGGCGCCTGGATGGGGCCAGTCGCACTCCCTGCGCGCCTGGGTGCTGAATTTTGGTCTACTCGACCATGCAGCCGCGGAACGCGAGATGGAGCAGGCCCTTCTTCTGACTCCGGGCAGTGCCGCCATTGAGGGGAATGACGCCAATATCGAGCTTGCTGTCGGGCATCTCGATCAAGCGGTGGCGGCCGGCCGGCGTGGCACGCAAATCGATCCACTTTCGGTCAACGCCTGGGGCCAGTTCGGCCGGATTCTGTTCATGGCGCACCGCTATGACGAAGCCGCCGAGGCGCTGCACCATGCCGCTGTGCTGGGAGATGGCTTGCGCCCGATCTATGTCGGCTTGCTCGGCGGCGTGTTGCTGATGCAGGGCCAACCGGACGCGGCCAGAACCCTGTGTGCGCCGGCGGCAAACCTGGAAGAGAAGGAAGTTCTGGCGATCGCCGAGCAGCGCGTTGGCCGTAAGACAGAGGCAGAGGCAAATCTGGCGAAGCTGCGGGCCGACCAGGGCGATGCCGGTGCGTTCAGCTACGCCGAGATCTATGCGCAATGGGGGCAAAAGGCCGACGCGCTGACATGGCTCGAGACCGCGGCACGGCTCCGCGACCCCGGCATGGCGGAGATTGGAATCGATCCGATGCTGGATCCGATCCGCGGCGAAGTAGAATTCCAAAGGATCCAGACCGACTTGGCGGCACCTGCTCCTCGCTAAAGGGCTCGGGATATCGGCGGAACGCGGACAAGACGTCGTTTCACGTGACGTACCTCATAAATTTTCATAATCATTAATTTGCTGAATTGAACCGGCTTCGCCGATTTGAAACAGCAGCTTCGCATACGGATGCGGTCGCACGCGGTAAAACTATCTATAGGAGCTAGCTTTGAGCCTTTATCAATGGATCGGTTCGAGCAACGCCGATTTGGCCAATGCGGGCAATTGGGTCAACACGAGCAATCCAGGCACGGTGGGGACGCCTGGCACCAACGACGTTGCCATCATCCAGGTCGGCCAGGGCCTCTACGGCGTGATAGACGTGGCAGCCCTCGACATCGTGCAGGCCAGCGGCGCGCCGACCATCTCGATCACCGGGTCGAGCACGCAGGTCACTGCAGCCTCCGTGGGCATCGGCTTAGGCTTCACGCTCGATACCGGCGCCTATCTGCAGGCCGGCGAACTGGGCATCGACGGCGACGGCACCTCGGTCGTTGTCCAGAACAACGCCTATCTCTACGATGATGCAACGGCCGAGAACGGCGTGCTGACCATCGGCGAAGGCTCCGGCAATGCCTCCGTGCTGGTCACCAAGGGGGGCACCTTCGCCTACAGCTCGGATGAGGCCAGCGGCACGCTGAGTCTGGGTGGCACGCTCAACAGCGTGGCGACTCTGACGATCAGTGGCGACGGCTATTTCAGCGCCGCCCTCAGCAGCTTCAACGTCGGCGCCGCCTCCGGATCGACCGGGTATCTCACTGTGACCGGCGCCGGCAGCCAATTCCTCATGGACAATTATGGCTACACGACGATCGGCGACTTCGGCGAACGCGGCGGTAGCGCTCAGGGCACAGTCAGCGTGACCGCAGGTGGCTATGCCTCGTTGAGTTCCTACGGCGAGACGGATATTGGGACCAGCGCCGGCATGGCAAAGATAATCGTGTCAGGTGCGAACTCCGCAGTGGAGGCTGGCCCCTATACCGAAATCGGCGAATATCAGTCAAACATCGCCGGTGAAATCCTCGTTCAGGCTGGAGGTCAGTTCGATAACGCCACCGACCTTTATCTGAACAATGGCACCATCCTGGTCGGGGGCGCCAACTCCCTGCTCACCGGCCGTATCCTGTCTGTGGATAACGGGGCATCTGTCCAGATTTCCAATGGCGGTTCTATCCACGTCACCGATGTCGAACTCGCCGGCAACATGGCTTTGACCGCTGCCAGTGTGGATGCACGGGCAGGCTTCTACATGTATGGTGGAAGCCAGGCGGGCGGTCACGGCACGATCACGGCTACAACGATTGGCAATGCGGGCCTGATATTTGCGAGCTTGGGCACGCTCGTGGTCAGCGGCTCGGTCACCGGCACAGGAAGCATGGCAATCTCGAGCGGGGCTACCCTGCAGCTTGATAATGCGGTGGTAAGCACGCAGAGCATCACGTTCGGCAATAATTCCAACGGGCTAGTACTCGAAAACCCATCAACGATGACTGGGCATATTCTCGATTTCGCCACCGGTGACACGATCGACCTGCTGAGCAAAGCGGCAACAAAGCTCGCTTATGCCTCCAACGTACTTACCATTTCCAACGGCACCACCTTGGTCGGTAAGCTCAATATCATAGGCAAATACACGACAGCCAATTTCAAGCTCGCGACCGACGGGCACGGCGGCTCACTGATCAGCCACGTGGCATCGGGCTCCGCCGAACCGCGGCCGATCGACGGACCGATCGGGTTTGTGTCGCTCCCCCACGTCACGTTCTAGCTGCCGTGACATACCTCGAAGGCGACGATTAGGCAGGTGAGCCGGTGACTGTTTCAGCATTTCGGCGTTCAAGCCAAACATCGGAATATTCATGAAACTTGTCTTCGGGGTGGGCGCTTCTGCCACCGACCTTCGTGCTGCAGGGCACCTTCGAGGTGGTGCTGCTGCCAAGACGCATAAGCCGAAAATTTGAGCCGCCACCGACCATCTGATAAATTTACGTGCGGCCATCATTGGCCTGAGAGATATTTCATGTTTGATGGAGTTGACCGTCCCTACCAACCGCCTCGTCGACCTCCAGTCAATGAGACGGCATTGACGATCGCCATTGTCATATTCGCGACGACGATGCTATTATGCCTATCTCGTTGGCTGCTCTGGTGGACATCATCCACTACATTGGCAGTCCATAAAATGCTCTCACAGCCAGCTTAACCTGACGAAGCTGGCCGGGCAGTCACAGCGGCAAAGGTGGTTCTTTTTTAAGAAACAACCACCTTGCCGTTTACAAATTGTGAGAGTGTTAGGCGGCCTGTTCGGCCGCTTCGGTAAGTGCCTCGCCAAGGGCTTTGATCTTCTCGGCATTCTTGCCTTCGCTCTTGCCGGCTATCGTCACAGTTTCCTTGCCAAGCTTGATCACAAGCTTTTTGATCGCTTCGCCGTCAATCTCCTTGGCATGAAGATGTTTTTTCAGGCTTTCCAAATCCTTGATGATGGTTTTGGTGCCCGTTGCTTCAGTCTTCTCCAAGGTCGCTTCCCAGCCTTCTATATTCTTCACGGCTGCAGCGATGGTGAAGCTCTTCACGCCGTCTTTGATATGCTTGATGGTTGCGTCGAATTGCGGCATCTCGGGATCCTTGTGGTTCGGCGCCATATGGCGCCATGTCGCAACAAGGTTTTGCACTCCGGGTTCCTATGCCGCTGGATCACACTTGTTTCAAGTAGACATTGCTGAGTTCAACAAACTGAGTGTGCCTGGCCGAGATGGATAGCGCGACCATCTTTGGTTCCGCCAGCTTTCATCGTGTGGCTGCATTGAGCTTGCGGCGTTGTGATAAAGCGCAAGTAGACATCAAGAAAGCGGTTCTTTTTTGAAAAAAGAACCAAAAAACTTTAATGTCCTAAGCGACAACTTCGGAGGCTTGAAGGGCGGTGATTTCCTCTTCGGTCTTTCCAAGTATATTGCTCAAGATATGTCGGGTATGCTGGCCTAGTATCGGCGGCGCGATCGGTGCCGGTTGCGGAGAACCAGGAAATTTGATGGACCTGTTCACGATAGGAATTTTTCCGAGAAAAGCATGCTCCGTCTCCACGACCATCTCCCGCGCTACAGCTTGCGGCTGGGCTAATGCTTCAATTATGCCTAAAATTGGCGCATGCGGAACCTGGTGCCGCGTGAAGAGTGCGACGAGTTCCGAAACAGTCTTTTCGCACGTGAAATCGGTGATCAAGATGTTCACCTCGCTTCGATGATCACGCCGCGCTTGTATCGTCGCAAACCGCGGATCGTGCACCAAGGCTTCGGTGCCGAGAGCTGCGCAGATGCGCTGCCAGAAACTATTCGTCAGGCAAGCAACGACGATCCCACCGTCCTGCGCGGGAAATATGCCGTAGGGCACAAGGTTCGCATGCTGAGACCCTTGTGGCTTTGGATCTTCCCCGGTGAAAAAAGCCAATTGCGCCAGATAACCCAACATGCCGATCAGCCCATCCAGAAGGCTGACATCGATCAAGCGGCCTTTGCCGGTGACACTGCGCTCATAAAGCGCCGCAAGAATCCCCATCGGCCCGTTGATTCCGCCCACCAGATCACCAAGCGGGATTCCAAGCTTGATCGGCATGCCGCCTGCTTCGCCGTTCACGCTCAGGGCACCCGAAAGCGCCTGCAGCACAATGTCGAACGACGGCAGATCGCGCATCGGCCCGGTCATGCCGAAGCCTGAAATCGCACAATAAATCAGCCCGGGATTGATCGCCGATAGAATATCATAGCCTATGCCGAGCCCCTCCATCACGCCGGGGCGGTAATTCTCGATCAGGATGTCGCACTTGGCTACGAGTTCTTTCACCAAAGCCACGCCGGCCGCAGTCTTCAGATCTATGACAATGCTTTTTTTCCCGCGGTTCACGCTGAGAAAATAATGACTGACATTATCGCGGAAGGGTGGAAACAGGCGCGTTTCATCGCCGGTGCCAGGCGGCTCCACCTTCAGCACCTCTGCGCCTAGATCGGCCAGAGCCAGCGAGGCCGCGGGCCCCGCCAACACGCGGGTGAAATCAAGAACACGTACGCCGCCAAGAGGGCCGGGCCAAGGGGCGGCAGAGTTTTCGGACATGTGCGCTAACCTGCTATGTGTCGCGCGCCCTCGGCATTCGAAAAGAGGAGCCCCCGGCCGCGCGTGGGAGAAAATAGCGCGGCCACGATGTCTGGCAAGCTTCGTGTGATTCAGGCTGCGGTGGTGCGGCTCGGTAACTCGGCGATCGCAGCACCGGTGGCCGACAGCTCGCCTCGGTGTGTTTCTGCTTTTTGCTCGATTTCGACAAGATGCTTCCCGTTCTCTACAAACTTGCGGCTGACATGGCCGTCGATGAACAGCGCGTCGCCATCCGGATTATGGCGCCGCACTTGGCACTTGCTGTGGCGTAAGAATCCGTCATCGCCAATCCAGTTGGTGACATGATGCGTCAGCCACGAGCAGCGCTCCGGGCCATAATCATAGGCACCCGGCGCACCCACTTCGAGCGCGAAAGCCTCGTCCCAATGGACGCGCTCGGGGCAATCGGGCACGTTGAAGCGGTTGCGGATGCCCAGGCCTGCATGTTTCGAGTGCAACTGCCAGGCAAGCTTGTTGGCGCGAATATACAATCCCCCCCAGCCCTGCGCGTAGCCAATGAAACCGGTGACCGTCATCGGGCCTTTCATCATGCGCGGCAGTGCTTCGCCCTCCTGCACGTCCTCCCAATAGCGCGGCTTCGCACCGCGAACTTCCTCGTTCTCGTAGAGCCTCCAGAACTCCTGCAACTGCTCGTCGGTGAATTTCTCCACTCGGCCGCGTGCTTCGGTGTATTTCGTGCCACGCTCACGGGCTTCATCGCGATCTGTGCGAAACACCCAGGAATCGCAGTCGGCCACCTTGTCGCCGTGCTGGTTGAAGAAATCGACGTGGTAGATCTGCTGGAAGCTGCGACCTGCGAATTTTGTCTGATGCTCTATCAGATCCTTTAGCTGCGACGCGGTGGAAATCACATCGCCGCGCAGAACCGGTTTGTACCAGGTCCAGTCGGCACCTGCCCACATGGCATGAACGCCGGAAAGGCCGCCACAATAACCTGAGACTATTCGGCTGGTGGAGAAAAGAAAGCTCGGCAAAGCCACGATGTTGCCATAGCGGGTTTTCTCGGCATAGGCCGGTTCGGTCCACAAGGGGTTGTCGTCGCCGATGCCATGCGCGTAGTGGCGTATGCCGTCGCGGGTGGCTTCATAGTTCCATGGTTCCACCGTGTTGGTGATCGGCACGCCAATCCGCCTGCGCAGATCGTCCAGCCCCACTTCTGTGATCTTTGGAAAGCGGCTGCCTGTTTCGGCATCTATTTTCGACATGAATCTTCTCCTCGTATCTCGGTCTGAATCACAGCTGCAGCAGCAATCTCGCGATCGCGTAAGATCTTGCGATGGACCTTACCCGCAGGCGTCTTCGGAAGCTCAGCCACGAATGCGATATGGCGGGGAAATTCGTGTTGGCTCAGCCGCTCTCGCGTGAAGGTCTTCAGCTCATCGATGAAGGCCTCACCTGGCATGCGATCGCTGACGATGAAGGCTTTCACCACTTGGCCACGCGTGGCATCCGGTATGCCGATCGCCGCTGCTTCGCGAACATCCTTGTGCTTGAGGAGCGTGTTCTCAATCTCGACGGCGCTCATCGTCCAGCCAGCGGATATAATCACGTCATCGGCGCGGCCGGCATGATAGAAATATCCATCCTCATCGATCTTCGCGAGATCCTTCGTCGTCTCCCAACGGTTACGCCGCCACAGCATGAGTTCACCGACAACGCCTGCATCCGACGGCGTGCCATCCGGCTTCTGCACTTGTAATTTCACACCTGGCACGGCTTTACCCAATGAACCGGGTTTCACGACATAGTCTTGGGCACCTGGATAATTAACAAGCACGACGCCGATCTCCGTCGTGCCATACATGCTGCACGCTGGCACATGGAACGTCTCATCGATAAAATCCAGTGTCGCCGGGTCAATCGGCTCGCCGGTAAACGTCAGTTTCTTGATCGAAAAGGCGAAATCCGCAGCTTTCCCGGAATTCTTCATCATCCGATAATGCGTGGCCGCAGCAGAAAGATTCGTGATTCCATAATCCGAGAGTGCCTTCATCAGCCGCACTGCATCAAAGCGCCCGGCATACGTGCCAGTAGTTACGCCAAGCGCCAGCGGCGAAAGCGTGCCGTGCCACAGTCCGTGCCCCCATGCGGGGGAGGATGGGCAGAAATATTCGTCGCCGGGCCGTATGCCTGTACCGTAAAGCGCTGCAAACATTAGCGTCACCAGCGTGCGATGCGAATGCTTTACCGCCGCTGGCAATTCCCGAGTCGTGCCCGAGGTGTACTGGAACACAGCCATATCGTCGCCGCGCGTTGCGGTCTCATAGATGGCTGGTAAGCGTGCCATATCAGCGAGAAACGACGCATCGACGACAATGACTTGAAGGCCCTCGACCTGCCGCGCGACTTCGGCCTTCTCTGCGTTGGTGAACAGTAATTTCGGCTTGCAATCATCGACACGTAACCGCAACCCCTCCAGCCCGAACAGGGTAAAAAGCGGGACGCTAATCGCGCCCATCATCATCGCGCCGAAAAGGCTGAGATAGAAGGGCAGCGACGGTTCCAGCATGAACGCGATGCGATCGCCGGGCTCTATGCCATTCTCCACCAGCCAATGCGCAAAGCGCGAGGACCCCTCGGCAATCTCATCAAAACTCAACGCTTCGTCGGTGCCATCGGCATGCGCAATGCGGACGGCGATACGTCCCGAGCCATCAGCATGCCGGCCAATACATTCATGCGCGATGTTGATGTGTGCGCGGTCACCGTCAAACAGCTCCCACAGAGCCGCAGACTCCGCGTGCGCCTGCGCATCGGCATAATCCCTATACTCCGTCAATTTTGCCATTGATCGCCCGGTGGGTCCCTGGATCAGCCGTCTTGCGTGTGGCGTCGACAATTTGTCCCACGAGAAAGGAACCGTTGTAAATATAGAATGATGTTCTGTATATTGAACGCTAATGGTCAGCCAGCAGCAAACCCGCTTGTCTCCCGATCGCCTCCTCGCGAGCGCCGTGCGGACGAGCAAGGCGCCTGCGATCTCCCGCGCCGCGGCGGTGCTACGTCTGCTGGGCAAGAACGACGCAGCGCTCGGCGTCCACACTATTGCCCGCGAGCTTGGCCTGGTTCCGAGCACCTGCCTCTACGTGTTGCGCGCTTTGGTCGCCGAAGAACTCGTGGCCTTCGACGCCGATACGAAACGCTACTCACTCGAAGCCGGCATTCTCACCCTCGCGCGCCACTGGCTGCGCCGGAACCGCTTCAACGACCTCGCACAACCTGCACTCGACAGAATCAGCCAAGCCTTCGACGTCACCATGCTTGGCGTCCATATCGTCGGCCTGGACCACATCATCGTTGTGGCGATTTCGCAGTCCGGCCAGAATTTTCAGCTCAGCACGCAGATCGGTAGCCGCTTTCCCGCCCTCATCAGTGCCACCGGCCGCTGCATTGCTGCCTTTGGGGATCATGCCGAGGCCGACATCGAAGCACGCTTTAAAACCCTCCGCTGGGACCAGCCGCCTAGTCTTGAAGATTGGAAAGCGCAGGTAGAGCAGACACGTAAGGACGGCATCGCCGTTGATGCCGGCAATTACATTGCTGGCGTCACCGTTGTGGCAGCACCGGTGTGGAGATCACCCGCAAAGCTTGGTCATGCGCTGGTGGCGATCGGTATCGGCGGGGCGGTCAAGCGCAGTGGATTGCCGGAGCTGCAGCAGGCGTTGCTGCGTGCATCGAGAAGTCTGACGGATCAGCTAGAGGCGTAAGCAGTCCTTCTTTGAAAAAAAGAACGAAGAAATTTATGATGATGGCGCATGTCGCCGGAGAGAACCGCGACAGCGCCGTAAAGGTCTTTTGCTTCTTTTCTTCAGAAAAGAAGGCTTTCCTTACTGCGTCCCCTCCGCATACCACGTGCGAAATTCTGCGTATTTCGGCATCTCTTCCGAATTCGCTTTCGGGTCGATTACGACATGGACCACGCCTACCTTACCGCTGGCATAGGCGCGTTCGATAGCCGGACCGATGTCTTCCGCCTTCGTGACGTATTCGCCGTGGCAGCCAAACCCCTGGCCGATCTCGTCGAAGCGCACGCCTTTGCTCCAATGCGTGCCAGTCTCGTCGGTGCCTTGGCCAAAGGTGCGCTTGTATACACCCACTTCGAGCCCCCATTGGTTGTCCACGCCGACCACACAGACCAGTGGCAGCTTGCATCGAACTGCGGTCTCCAGTTCGCCAATGTGGAACAGGAAGGAGGAATCACTGGTTAGCAGCATGCCGGGGCGATATTTGCCGGTCGCGGCCCTGTCCGCCAGCATAGCGCCCGTGGCGTAAGGCAGGCCGGTGCCGATATGACCGAAATTTTGGTTCCAGATCACGTCGTGCGGTTTGCACATCGAGTAAGTCCACTGGAAGATCACCGTCGCACCGCCGTCGCGGATCATTATGCCGTCCTTGGGGAAAGCCTTTGTGGCCTCAACGACAAAGCGCGAAGTATGAATCGGCAGATCGCCGGTGCCGTCACTCTTGGTCAGTGACTCTTCGGCCAGCGAGTCTAGCTCTGCCTGCCCATCGCGCATGAAGGCCGCAAGGCTGTCGGAAGGGGTCCGTGGCGTGTCCTTTAGTGCCGCGATAAGCTGCGGCAACACGCCGCGCAGATCACCCACCAGCGGCACGTCGATTGGCCGGTTCACGCCAATGGCTTCAGGATCCTGCTCGACATAGATCCATTTGCGGATCGCCTCATTCTTCACCCAATAGCGCCAGCGGCCATAATGCACCGGCTCGCCGAGTTCTGTGCCGAGTGCCAGGCAAAGATCCGATTCCGTAACTGCCTCGATAGAGGCTTTGGAGAATACGTATTGGAAGGTACGGTCTTCGAGACCCTCGATATAGGAGGTGCCGCCGGAAGTTTGAATCACCGGACAGTTCATCAGCTTGGCAAGTTCTCTCACCGAAACGCCGCAGCGTGAGGTGTGCACGCCGTGGCCGACAAGCAGGATCGGGTTTTTGGCCTCGCGAATCAGCTTCGCGGCCTCGGCCACGCGATCGATATCTGCGCCCTGGTTGACCAGGCGGTAGCGCGGCGGCGGCAATGGCTCAGGGAGGTCGAGTTGCTCGAGGATGATGTGCGAGGGGTATTCGATATAGACGGGGCCGGGGGTGCCGCCCATTGCCTTGCGGATGCCTTCGCGGATGATTTCGTCGGTCTGGTCGGCATACTCGATCGACGCAGCGTATTTCACCGAGTTTTCGAACAGCGGCATCTGTTTGACGAACTGGATGCGGCCGCGGCGCACACGCTGTTCGGTGACGCGCGCGCGCTGGCCGCTGAGGAAGATGACGGGTGAGTTTTCGACCAGGCAGCATTGCATTGCAGGCGCGGCGTTGGCGATGCCTGGGCCAAGCGTGCCGATGCAAAGGCCGGGCTTGCCGGTCATGCGTGAGGCGGCTTCGGCCATGAAGCCTGCAGCGGCCTCGTGGTGGGGGGCCACAACTGTCCAGCCGCGCTTCTCGGCTTCAAGGAACATGTGGACGAAGTTCGGATCGGGTATGCCGAAAAGCGTGTTGATGCCCTCTGCTTCAAGCAGATGCAGAATGCGTTCGTAGACAGCGACAGTCATGAAATTGTTTCCCGCATCTCGTCCTGGTGTCTATCAAGGGCTTTCCACGATTTTGCAATAAGCGGGACGCGTTCATCCCCGGGCCGATAAGCGGCAGGGGCAGAGCCCCAGCTTTACTTGATCACGCGCGGCGCGCCGGTGCCCATGTAGTCCGCCAGATTACGATGGAAGTTCGTCACCTTGCGTTCCTGATGCGGGTTAGGTAGCGAGCCGCGGAAGCCGCGCGAGCGCATTCCCTTCTGCACAGCGGCCATGTTCGAGTAATCCTGTGCCAGCACCAGGCCCCATTTCTCCTCGGTCGGCTCGGCATACACCCACTCGGGTTTCGGCTCCTCGCCTTCCGGATAGCGTTCGATCGCGTAGGATTCGAAGATGCATTTGTTCGGGTCATCGCCGTAGGGCCGTGTGCGATAGCACAGCGCAAAGGTGATCCCATGCAGGATCGACATGTTCGGAAACACGCTCCAGGCCAAGCCGGCCTGCGACATCTGCTCCGGCGTAATGGTCGGCCACTCGACGCCACGCGCCGCATCATCGGCTTTCGCCGATGCGAGCCAGTGCTTGATAACCTCGCCGGGCGGCGTGCCTTCAGGTAATTCATCGACCAGGCGTTTTGCAGCCTTCACCAGTGTCACAGTCGTGCTGGCGTTATTGACACTCTCGTAGATCTCGTTCTGCAGCTGGTAAGTGGAGATCCGTGCATCGGCGCCCTTGCCGGCGCGTGTGATGGTGCTGCTCTGTTTCATCTTCAGTTCGGGGTCGCGCTCGTCGAAGCCGCTGACGCCGTGCAGTTTGTGTGCGGCGCTGTAGGCGTAATACTGGCCGTATTTGAGCAATTGCGTATGGGTGCCTGCCACGTGGTAGGGTTCCATGAAGGCTTCGATCGCAGTTTTCCAGTTGCTGTCGAAGATCACCCATTGCCGCCATTTATAGCGCATCTTCCCGAGCTCGAAAGGATCGAGATGGGAGGCCATGGGTTCAAGAAACGCGCGGAGTGGCACGCAGTCCGGATCCATGTTGATGAAAATCCAGCCGCCCCAGATATCGGCCTTTACTTCGCCGAGCTTGGTGCGTTCCTCCGTCAGCGTGCCCTTCCAGTTGAACTCGTCAAGCTTGAAGGTGCATTTGCCGTTAAGGTCGTAGCGCCAGCCATGGAAGCCGCACACAAACTGGGTCTTGTGCCCGCAGGCGATCGGCGCACCCGGTTCGCGATCGACCAGCTGGCGGCCGCGATGCGAGCATACGTTGTAGAACGCCTTGATGCTGTCGGGTGCAGCGCGAACGATCAGGATCGAGTCATTGCCGATATCGTAAGTGATATAGTCACCAACATTCGGGATCTCCTCGACACGCCCGGCATGCTGCCACACTTTCGCCCAGAGCTTGTCGGCCTCAGCTTTCGCGTAGGCTTCTGAGGTGTAGGCTTCCGGTCCGAAGATCAGTGGCTCGGCCAGATCCTCGACGTCGATATTTGCCATATCGTTCATGACGTTCTCCCTCGATCCGCTCACAAGATACCGCCTGTGCCCAGTGCTGTCGATCACAGCCGGCGGGCCGGGTTGGTCTGCCCGGCATGCCGCACCCATTGACATTGCCGTCGGCCGGCAGCCGTGCTTGCACTCTGAACCCAGATGGCGGCCGTTTCCATATGCGCGCCACGGGGCATGAAACAGGGAGAGTGCCAGTATGGCGGAGCAGACAGGCCGTTTCGCAGCCACGAGCCCGGCCAGTGTCACTGAGGGATGGCGTCTGCAGCGGCTTACCCAGCCCAGCCGCTTGTTCGGCGCCAACGGTCTGCGCACCGGCCTGGACGGCCGCATCTACGTGGCGCAGGTCTCCGGCAGCCAGATCAGCGCGGTGGATGTCGAGACCGGCCTGGTGGAGGCGATCAGCCCGATGGGCGGCGACATCATCGCGCCCGACGACATCGCCTTCGATCTACACGGCAATCTCTACGCCACCGAGATCACCGAAGGCCGTGTCAGCATGCGTGCGCCGAACGGCACCACGCGCGTCGTCTGTGGCGACATGCCTTGCGCCAA
This sequence comes from Acetobacteraceae bacterium, assembly GCA_965198855.1. Taxonomy (GTDB): domain Bacteria; phylum Pseudomonadota; class Alphaproteobacteria; order Acetobacterales; family Acetobacteraceae; genus BOG-908. The sequence continues at coordinate 707,576 of CBDAPZ010000001.1, forward strand.
CCCGATCACCTTCCATGAGGGCCGCCTGTTCGCCGGCGAATGCCGCCCTGGTGGACGGATCATGGAACTGGACCTGGCGGGTGGTGCACCGCGTGTGTTGCTCGCCAACGTGCCGATGCCCAACGCGATGGAAGTGGGCCCTGACGGCAAGTTGTATTTCCCCGTGATGGGCACGAACGAGATCTGGCGCGTCGATCTGCAGGGTGGCACACCGGAAACGGTAGCCGGCGACCTAGGTGTGCCTGACGCGGTGAAATTCGATTCCGCAGGTTTTATCGTCTCGACGCAGGTGGCGAGCGGGCAGGTGCTGCGCATCGATCCACGCGGCGGGGCACGTAGTGTTGTGGCGGAGATCGCACCCGGGCTCGACAACCTCACTTTCGTCGGCAAGCGTTTGTTCGTTTCGAGCATATCCGGACAGATCAACGAGGTGCTGGCGGGCGGACAACTGCGCTCGCTGGTGCCGGATGGGCTGAACTGGCCGCTCGGTCTGGCGATGAGCGCCGACGGGGCGCTGTTCGTGGCAGACGGCCCTTATGCCTACACGCTAAGGCCGGGCGGCGCACTGCAGGTCGCCGGCATGCTCTTCACCCCTGGCTGCCCCGGCTATACGCGTGGTGTTGCGGCCTCGGCACCCGGCGAAGTGATCGTGACGACTGCGAATGGTGCGGTCGCGCGCTGGCGTCCGGCTCTACAGGAAAGCGAGATTGTTGCTGATGGCTTTGATCAACTTTACGGCGTCGCGGTGGCGCCTGGTGGCGCCGTGATGTTTGCGGAGCTTGGCAAGGGCCGTGTTCTCTCCGTGCAATCCGGTCAGGTCACGGAATTGGCGAGCGGTCTGATGCAGCCGATGGGCGTCGCCATCGACCGAGACGGCAGCTGTTATGTCTCGGAATCCGGCGGAGCGCGCGTCGTCCGTCTCGAAGGCGGTCGTGCCGAGACGGTGCTGGACGGCCTGTCGCAGCCGCAGGGTATTCTGGTCCGCGATGGCATGCTCTATGTGGTCGATGTCGGGGCAAAGGCGCTGATCTCGTATGATCTGTCTTGCAGAATACGAAGCACCATTGCAGAACGCCTGCCGGTCGGCGCACCTCCGGGTGTGACGGCGAAACTGTTGCGCGCTATCCCGCCGCTATCCGGCCCGATGGGTCCCTTCGCCGGCATCGCCGCCGGCGCCGACGGCACGCTGTATCTCTCGGCCGATACGGAAGGCAGCGTGCTGTCGCTGCAACGGATGTGAAGTTCACGTTTCCCCTGCCGCATATGGTCGAAATCAAGGCCATGACCCAGCCCTGGGAAAGGCAGGTGAATGGCGCCGATCAGACGCGCATGGTCAAACGTGCAGAGGCGCTCGGCTATGACATGATCAGCGTGCCGGAGCATTTCATTATCCCCAACACGCATCTGGAACTCTCAGGCGGCCATTATTTTCATGCTACCGTAGCCCAGGCCTACATCGCCGGCGCCACCAGCAGCGTGCGGATCAATTCCTGCGTGACGATCCTGCCGCTGCACAACCCCGTCGTGCTCGCCAAGGCGCTCTCTACCGCGGACTGGCTGAGCAGCGGCCGCATGACCGTCACCTTCGGCGTCGGCTGGCTGGAGGAGGAGTTCACCCTGCTGGGCGCCAACTTCCACGAACGCGGTCGCATCGCCGACGAATATATTGCCGCCATGATCGCCCTCTGGACCGAGGACTCCCCAGAGTTCGAAGGAAAATACGTTTCGTTCAAGGATGTCGCCTTCGCGCCGAAACCTGTCCAGAAACCACATGTGCCGATCTGGATGGGCGGCGACGCCGATGCGGCGCTCAAACGGGCCGCCCGCTTTGCCTGCGGCTGGAACCCCTTCCTCACCAAACCGGAAGATATCGCCGCACGGATAGATTTCATCAAATCGCAGCCGAGTTTCGACGGGCGGCCTTTCGAGGTGGCGTATGGCCTGGGCACGTCGCGCCTTGGCGAGGGTCACGTCGTCACCCTCGACCCAAAGCGCGGCCTGGCTTACCCGCGCAACAGATCATCGACCGGCTCGGCCTATTCAAGCAGCAGGGCGTCACTATGAGCTCCGTGCCGATCCCGGCTGTCACCAGCATCGAGGCCTATCTAGATTATGCGCAATGGGTAATCGAGGAGATCAAGCCGCACTCGCAATAGAATTGCCGCGCTCGTTTAAAGCAGATTGATTCCGATCTTTCCAAAGAATTTGCCGCTTTCCAAATGATGCAATGCCTCCACTAATCGCTCGAGATCATACACCGCATCGACCACGGGCCTTATGCGGTGTTTGACCGCAAAGGCGAGCATAGCCTCATGCTGGTCGCGCGTGCCGACGGAAATTGGCGTAACCACCCGACCGATATTCTGAGTCCAGGTGAAATCACCGTCTAGCATGCCAATGCCGGCGATCACCCCGTCGTCGCGCAACAGCCCCAAAGCAGCTTCAATCTGGTTCGTTCCAGCGACATCAACCAGGATGTCGATCTTCCGAGTACCTAAGGCATCCTTCACGGCGCCCGCCCAATCCGGATTGCTGCGATAATTGATGCAGATATCCGCACCCAACGCCCGCGCACGGTCCAGTTTCGAATCGGAAGAGGATGTGATCACCACCCGCGCCCCTGCCGCTTTCGCCCATTGCAGCGCCGCTAGCGACACGCCTCCGGTGCCCTGCAGTAGCACCCACTCATCCGCCTGTATCGGCCGCACGCCGAACAGCGCAGACCACGCGGTCAGGCCGGCGCAGGGCAGGGTTGCCGCATCAAGATCGCCGAGTTCATCGGGCAGCTTGCAAAGACTGCCCTCGGGGAACACGCCATGGCTGCGTGCCACACCATCCGCGGTGCCGCCCAACATGGCGCCACTCATCGCGGAGCCGTTTTCCACACCCTGGAAAAACAATGGCTGCACCCGCTCGCCCGGCTGCACGCGCGTAACACCGGCACCAGCCGAAAGCACCACGCCAGCTGCGCAGGAGAGCGGCACGTATTCCGGTTCTTTGGTCATGTTCGGCAAAATGCCCTTTGCAAACAGCAGGTCACGAAAATTCAGCGTGGCCGCGTGCAGCCGTAACAGAACCTCACCCGCGCCGGGCTCGGGAATAGCGACATCGGCAATCCGCATCGCGTCGAGTCCTGCGCCGCCTTTGGCAAAAGCTGCCTTCATCTCCATCTCTCCCCACTCGCCCGCACCAGTATCGGCTCCGCCTTCATCACGGTATAGGGGCAGCAATCAAACCGGGCGCGCGAGCGCATAAAGGGAGCGTGTCAAATGGATCTGGGGCTCGCCGGCAAGCTGGTGGTGGTGACCGGCGCCACCGCCAATATCGGCCGTGCCATTGCCCTGGATTTCGCTACCGAAGGTGCGAAGATCGTTGCCGTCGGCCGCGACATCGAAGCTGGCAAACGGGTCGTAGAGCAAGCCCTTTCCCGCGGCGCCCACGCGGCGATTTTTGTGTGCGCCGACATGCTCGACAAAGCCGCACCCGGCGTTATCCTCGACGCCGCAAGCCAACTCGGGACGCTCGATATCCTCGTCAATAATGTCGGCGGCAATGTAGGTGCAGGGTTCTTCGCCGAGTCCGAGCCGGAAACCTGGCAGGCCGATATCGACATCACCCTCATGACCACATTGCGCATGACCCATGCAGCACTCCCCGGCATGATCGCGCGCCATTACGGCCGCATCATCAATCTCGGTTCCACCGCGGGCCTCGTCGGCGACTATATGCTCCCCGTCTATTCCGCCGCCAAAGCCGCGATCCACGGCTTTACCCGTGTGCTCGCGAAAGAGGTTGGCCAGCACAACATCACCGTGAACTGCGTCGCCCCTTACGGCACTCTCTCGGGCGATCCCGCCGCGTTCAGCAGCGGCAGCAGATTCCACCCTGAACACGGTTTCATGCGCCACAAATTCCGCGATACATCACCAGCCGATGCCGCCAAACGTCGCCGCACCGGCCCGCTCCAACGGCAGATGGCCTGCCCAGAGGAAATATCCGCCGCCGTGCTCACTCTCGCTTCCAACCGCGCTGATTTCACCACTGGCCAAATCCTCACCATCGATGGCGGCACATTGCTCTAACCCCAACGACAAGGCGCCACACATGCCCGCATCAAAAGACAGGCTCGCCCTCGATTTCATCAGCGGCCTTGGCATGCCGCCTACGGACTTCATCCACCTCGCCGCCGACCTCGGCCTACGCCAGATCGGCTTCGCCGTCACGCCGATGGTGCTCCACAAAAAGGCCTACACAACCTGGTCCCTGAAGGACCAAACCCTGCAACGAGACGTTAAATCCGCCTTGCAACATCACGGAATTTCCATCGCTGTCGGCGAAGGCTTCTTCATCCGACCCGGCGCCGACATCAGCGACTACGCGCCCGACATGGAAATCCTGCACGCGCTCGGCGCCCAGCGCGTCAATGCCCTCAGCTTCGACCCAGACCTCAGCCGCAGCACCGACCAGTTCGCCCGCTTCGCCGACATGGCAACAGAACGCGGCCTGAAACCTGTGATCGAATTCGTCCACGGCATGCTCATCGGCGACCTGAAAACCGCTCAAGACCTGCTCACCACCATCGGCAATCCAGAACTCGGCCTGGTCATCGACATGATGCACCTCATTCGCTCAGGCTCGACCGCAGCGGACCTCGCCGCACTTAACCCAAACCTCATCGCCTACGCCCAACTCTGCGACGTGCCGCTCGCCTGCACGTACACGAACTACGGTTACGAAGCCGCCTATGAACGCCTGCCACCCGGAGAAGGCGAACTCCCCCTCCGCGACCTCCTGGCTGCGCTGCCAAAAACGACCACCATCGGCCTAGAAATACCCATGCTGGCGAAAGCCGAGTCGGGCATCGGGCCCCACGCGCGCCTGGCACCATGCGTGGAGACTGCGGTGGCGATGTTGGAGTTGACTGGCGGCTAGGCCAGGGGCTTCCCCCTGGTGGGGGGGCGAGGGGGCAAAGCCCCCCGGCTGGAGCGTTATCCAACCTCATTGAATCGGATAAGCGTGTCGCTCTAGCTCTCTGTTTTGGCGAGCATCTTCATCGGATGGGTTATCCCATTTGATCCGATGATGCTCTAGCCGCGGTCCAGTCCCAACTCCGCCAGCACATCCCCCGTGTGCTCACCGAGGGCCGGCGCGGGCCCGGAGACTTCGCCGGGGGTGCGGCTGAACCAGCTTGGGATGCCCGGGAAGCGGATTTTGCCTTGCGAAGAGTCGACCGTTTCGAAGAAGCCGGCTTCGTTCAGGTGTGGATTGTCGAACAGGGAGTCGGTGGTGTTGAGTGGTGCGGCGGGGACGTGGAGTTCGCGCAGCAGGTCCAGCCATTCCTGGGTGGTGCGTTCTAGGAAGGTTTCTGCGAGCAGGCCGTAGACTGAGTCGATGCGCTTGGCGCGTTGCGCGAGGGTGGCGAGATCGTCGCTGGCCCAATGGGGTTTTACGGCCTCGATGAAGGCTGCCCAATGCTTGTCGTTATAGATCAGGGCTGCGACGTAGCCGTCTTTCGTCTGGTAGGGGCGTCGGTTGGGGGCCACGGCGCGCGGGTAGTTGGCGGCGCCGAGGGGCGGGTCGAACATGGCGCCATTGGCGTGTTCAACGAGCATGAACGAGGCCATGGTTTCGAACATCGCGACCTCAACCTCCTGGCCTTCGCCGCTGCGCTGGCGGTGGAACAGCGCCATGGTGGTGGCGTAGAGCGCGGTCAGGCCAGCGACCTTGTCGGCCATGATGGTGCCGACGAAGTTCGCCTCGCCGGTGAGCAGCTTTTGCAGCGCGGGGATGCCGCATTCGGCCTGGATGGTATCGTCATAAGCGGGACGGTCACGATCCGGGCCGCGGCGCCCATAGCCGTAGCAATTAGTATAGACGATGTCCGGCTTGATGGCCGCGACGGCGTCGTAGTCGAAGCCGAGTTTTGCGATGGCTTTGCCGCGCATGGAATGGATGAACACGTCGGCCGTCTCGAGCAATGCGTGCAGCTTGGCTTTGCCGTCTTCGGTGCGGAGATCGAGCATCACGCTGCGTTTGCCACGGTTTACGTTCACGAACACGCCGGCGAGGCCCGGGGCAGGGGCTACCGAGATATGGCGCGTATTATCACCTTCGGGCGGTTCGATCTTGATCACGTCAGCGCCCATGTCGGCCATGATCTGCGTGCAGTACGGGCCCATCACCATGCTGGTGAGGTCCACCACGCGTATTCCCGCCAATGGGCCTTTTCGTGTCCGCGCTTGCGCCATGATGTCCTCTCGCTCGGGCTGCGTCGCTAATCGCCCCTGCTGCGAAAAGCCATTCGTATTTCGGTTCGCTGGCTCGATATCGGCAGGGCGCGTGTTGTGGCTCCGGCGGGCGGCTGCTATTCGGCTTGCCTGTTTCCGCGCAAGGATGGGTGGTTTTGGATTTTTCTCTGACGCCGGAGCAGGAGGTGATCCGCGAGAGCATCCTCAAGCACTGCACGCGTTTCCCCGATGATTACTGGCTCGAGCGCGACCGCAGCGGCATCTTCCCCGAGGATTTCTTCCAGTCTTTGGTCGAGGATGGCTGGCTGGGCATCGCCATGCCCACCGAATATGGCGGCTCCGGCCTGGGCATCACCGAAGCGACGCTGATGATGCAGGCGATTGCCGAGTCCGGCGCCGGTATGACGGGCGCCTCCAGCGTGCATATTCCGGTGTTCAGCGTGATGCCGATCAACCTGTTCGGCACCGCCGAGCAGAAGCAGCGCATCCTGCCCAACGTGGTGGCCGGCCGCGACCGCGTCTGTTTCGCCGTCACCGAGGCCAATGCCGGCCTCAACACCACTGAGCTGAAAACACGCGCCGACCGTTGCGAAGGCGGATACAAGGTGAACGGTGACAAGATCTGGATTTCCACCGCCCAGGTCTCGAACAAGATGCTGTTGCTGGCACGCACGACACCGCTCGATCAGGTGAAGAAAAAGACCGATGGCTTGTCGTTGTTCTACACCGATCTGGACCGTTCGAAGATCGAGGTGCGGCTGATCCACAAGATGGGACGCCATGCTGTGGATTCGAACATGCTTTTCATCGAGGATCTGTTCGTGCCAGAGCATGACCGCATCGGTCCCGAAGGGGCCGGCTTCAAGATGCTGCTGCACGGGCTGAACCCGGAGCGTGTCCTGGTTGCCGCCGAAGCGATCGGCATCGGCCGCGCTGCGATCGCGCGCGCCGCCCGCTATGCGCGCGAGCGCATCGTGTTCAATCGTCCGATCGGCATGAACCAGGGCATCCAGCATCCATTGGCAAAGTGCTGGGCGCAGCTGGAGGCGGCCAATCTGATGGTGATGAAGGCCGCCACCTTGTTCGACCGCGGGCTCGAGTGCGGCGTGGAGGCGAATGCCGGCAAGTATCTCGCAGGCGAGTTCGCGTTCGAGGCGTGTCACACGGCGATGTTGACGCTCGGCGGGATGGGATATGCGCAGGAATATCATGTCGAGCGCCTGCTGCGCGAGGTGTTGATTCCCCGCACGGCGCCGGTGAGTCCGCATATGATATTGAACTACCTGGCTGAGAAGGTGCTGGAGCTGCCTAAATCGTATTAAGCAGTTCTTTTCTGAAGAAAAGAACCAAAAGACTTTTACGTCCTGCCTGCCCCGGCGCTGTTTGATGTATCTCGGCCTGCGTGCAGGCGCGGAAAATAAAAGTCTTTTGGTTCTTTTTTTCAGAAAAGAACTGCTTTCTTTTTAAGGATCGCACATGTCATTCCAAGCACGTTCCTGGCTGTTCGCCCCGGGCGACAGCGAGCGAAAAATGGAAAAAGCTACTGCTGGCGACGCTGACATTGTATTGTTCGACCTGGAAGATGCCGTTTCGGACGGCGAAAAGCCCAAGGCTCGCGAGATGGTTGCTGCGTTCGTCAAAGCGCATCCCGAGCAGCGGAAACGCCTCTGGGTGCGCATCAACCCGTTGCAGGGTCCGCATGCTCTGACCGATCTGGTGGCTGTTATTGGCGCTGCGCCGGGCGGCATCATGCTGCCGAAGCCGCTCGGCCGTCCCTGCGTGGACAAACTCGACCATTATCTGACGGTGCTCGAAGCCGCTTCCGGCATCGAACTCGGCTCGACGAAGGTGATCCCGCTCGTGACCGAGACCGCGGAAGGCATGTTCACCACCGGCGACTACAAAGGTGCGCCGCGTGTGGTGGCGATGACCTGGGGCGCGGAGGATCTCGCTGACTCGATAGGCGCCAGCGAGAACCGCAACGAGGATGGCAGCTACGGCTTCACCTACGAGCTGGCGCGCAGCCTATGCCTGCTGGGAGCGGCAGCGGCCGGTGTTCTGCCGATCGAGACCATCGAGGCTGACTTCCGCAACGAGGCTGGCCTGCGCCGCCGTGCCGAGCGTGTGCGTCGCGCGGGTTATCGCGGCATGCTCGCCATCCATCCGGCGCAGATCCCCATCATTAACGCTGCTTTCACGCCGAACGAAGCCGAGTTGGCGGCTGCCCAGGAGATCGTGGATCTGTTTGCCGCCCATCCTGGCGTGGGTGCTATCGGCCACAAGGGCGCCATGGTCGATCGCCCTTATCTCGCCCGCGCCCAGGCGCTGCTTGCTCTGGCCAATCGCGGATGAGCATCGACCTGTCACGTCATGTGCGTGATGGTGACCGGATCGTATGGGGTCAGGCGTGCGGCGAACCGACGACGCTGGTCGAGGCGCTTATTGCCCAGGCCGGAGAGATCGGGCGCGTCTCCGCCTTCGCCGCCACCAGTTTCTCCGGGCTCCTCGATGCCGCAGCCGGCGAAAAAATCGCCGTGTCGAGCATGGGTGCCATCGGCGCCCTGCGCAGTCTCAGTGCGGCGAACCGCCTGAGCGTCATCCCCTGCCATGTCAGCCAGGTCGCTTCGATGATCGAGCAGGGCCTCATCGGCTGCGACGTGGCCTTCGTGCAGGTGAGCCCGCCCGATGCCGAAGGCAATCACAGTTTTGGGCTGATCACCGATTTCGTCGAAGCGGCAGTGGACAAGGCACGCGTGGTGATCGCGGAGATCAACGAGCGCGTGCCGTTCACCCATGGCCCCATGCTGCACGCCTCGCGCATTCATTGCGCGGTCCGCGTTGCGCGTGCCCCTGTAGAGGTAAGAGCCGCAGCCATCAGCGAAACCGACTTGGCCATTGCGAAGATCGTCGCCGGTTATATCGAGGACGGAGCCGTCTTGCAGGTGGGCGTTGGGGCGATGCCCGACGCGATCCTGCGGCTGTTGTTCGACCGACGCGATCTCGGCGTGCACTCAGGCATGATTGGCGATGGCTTGGTCGATCTTGTGGAAGCCGGCGTGCTCACCAACGTCTCCAAGCCGATCGACACCGGCGTCTCCATCACAGGCGCGTTGATCGGCACGCGGAGACTTTACGACTTCGTGGATCGCAATCCGGCGATAGGCATGCGCAATTCCGCATACACCCACAACCAGGCCATCCTCTCCCAATTGTCAAAGTTGATTACCATAAACTCCGCCCTCGAGGTGGACCTCACCGGCCAGGTGAACGCTGAGCAGACCGGTAGCACCTATATGGGTGGCACCGGCGGCCAGGTAGATTTCGTGCGCGCCGGCGCGCGTTCGCCGGGCGGCCACGCCTTCATTGCCTTGCCTGCCACTGCCAAGGGCGGCAAGCTGAGTCGCATCACCACCCAGCTTTCCGGCCCGGTGACCACGGCGCGCAGCGAGGTGGACGTGATCGTGACCGAGTTCGGCGCCGCGGAGTTGAAGGGGCGCAGGATCGGTGAGCGTGCGAAGCGCCTGGTCGCCATTGCGCATCCCGATTTCCGCGAGGATCTGGACCGTGCCGCCCACGCTTTGGCACAGAGAGGTTTCTGATGCACGACGCCGTTCTGTTCGACGCCCGGGAAGACGGCATCGCCGTCATCACGCTGAACCGTCCCGATACTCGCAACGCTCTTAGCCGCGACATCCGTGAGGGCCTGTTTGCCGCCTGGAGTCGCTTCGAGCGCGATGCTGCTTTGCGCGTCGCCATCCTCACTGGCGCCGGGGAGAAGGCATTCTGTGCCGGCGGCGACCTCAAGGAGATGGTCGAACGCGGCTTGGCCGTGCCGCCGCGCGACATGTTCCCGGTGCCCGGCGACAACATCGAGGTCACCAAACCCACCATCGCCGCGGTCAACGGCGTGGCCTTCGCCGGCGGCTGGATGATCGCCCAAGCCTGCGATCTCTGCGTCGCCAGTAACACCGCACGTTTCGCGATCACCGAGGTGAAGGTCGGCCGCGGCTCGCCCTGGGCGGCGCCGCTGATCCACATGATCCCGCAGCGGATCATGATGGAGATCATCCTCACCGGAAAACCGATCACCGCCCAGCGCGCTTATGAGATCGGCCTGGTCAACCGGCTCGCCGAACCCGCATCCCTGATGGACACCGCTTTTGAGCTGGCACGCGATATCCTAGACGGTGCGCCGCTTTCAGTGCAGTCAGGGCGCGAGACCGTGATGTTAGCCACCGAGATGGGGCGATCTGCGGCGTTGCAGGCCGCACGCTGCGCCTCGGAGGTGATGTATCGCAGCGAAGATGCACGGGAAGGTCCGAGGGCGTTCGCAGAAAAGCGACGCCCGGATTGGAAGGGGCGCTGAGGCGTCCTTTGTCACTAACTCACCAAGGAGATCGAGATGGCACATGAGCAGGTGAGCATCAGCACGAAGGACGGCGTCTGTCCGTCGCATGTTCTGACGCCTGGAGGCGCAGGCCCTTGGCCCGCCGTCATTTTCTACATGGACGCATTGGCAATGCGTCCCACCCTCATTGAAATGGGCCAGCGCCTGGCAAATGCCGGCTACGTCGTTCTGGTGCCTGACCTCTTCTACCGGTTTGGCCACTATGACACGATCAAGCCAAAGGAGGCTTTTGCCGGCGACATACGCAAGGTGATTGGCCCGCTGATGGCGACGACCAGCAACAAGAAAGCGGCTGAGGATACCGATGCTTTCCTTACTTATCTCGACACACGCTCCGATGTGGCAGGCCGGAAGATCGGCACTGTCGGTTTCTGCATGGGCGGCGGCATGGCCATCACGGCCGCCGGCACATTCCCGGATCGCGTTGCGGCGGCGGTGAGTTTCCACGGCGGCAATCTCGCCAGCGATGCGCCGGACAGCCCGCATCTGCTCGCACCGAAAATCAAGGCCGAGCTCTACGTTGCCGGCGCAGATCACGACGATCACTACCCTGTAGAGATGAAGGAACGCCTCGAGAAGGCACTGACCGCAGCAGGTGTCACGTATCGCAGCGAGATCTATAAAGACGCTGCTCATGGCTGGATGAAGCCTGACTTCCCGATCTACGACGAGGCTGCGGCTGAGCGTGGCTGGAGCGAGTTGCTGGCTCTTTACGATCGTACCCTGCACGAGACGACTTAAAGTTCGCCACAGACTTCACAGATTACACAGATTGGTTCAGGGATCGCTTTTCCCTGATCTGCGTAATCTGTGAAGTCTATAGCAAACTTGTTTCGTATTTTTTATAATGTGACGTAAGGACATTTTTCAGCTTGGTCGATGCTGCAGGTAAACGGCCGCGCGTCGTAGTGGTAGGAGCCGGGTTCGGTGGCATCCAGGTAGTGCATGGCCTCCGCCATGCCGCTGTAGATGTCACTATCGTTGACAGGAACAACCACTTCCTGTTCCAGCCATTGCTATACCAGGTTGCAACGGCCGCTTTGGCGCCGACAGACATCGCTTCGCCCATCAGGTCCATGTTTGCAAAACAGCGCAACGTCACCGTGCTGCTCGATGAGGTGCAGGGCGTCGACACAACGTCACGCGTGATCCGGCTGCACAATATTGGCGCACTTGCCTACGACATCCTTGTGCTAGCGACTGGAGCACGTGCGAGCTGGTTTGGCCACACAGAGTGGGCGGAGCATTCACTTGGGCTCAAGAGCCTCGCCGATGCCAGTGTGCTACGGCAAAGACTGCTCGGCGCCTTCGAAGCCGCAGAAGCCTGTAGCGACCCTGATGCTGTCTCTGCTTTGCTGACCTTCATCGTTGTCGGTGGAGGATCCAGCGGTGTGGAACTCGCCGGCTCCATACGTGATCTTGCCAGATTAACGCTCAAACATGATTTCCGGAACATCGATCCGGACAAAGCGCGTGTGCTTCTGTTCGAAGGTGGCCCCAAGCTGCTTGCGGGATTTCCGGATCGGCTCGTGGACTATGCCCAGAAGCGCCTGACAGCACTTGGTGTCGAGGTACATACCGGCGTTCAAGTCGAAGACATCAACACCGAAGGCGTTGTCGCCGGCGGTACGCATTTTCCCGGCAAGAACATCTTCTGGTGCGCCGGGGTTGCGGCCAATCCTGCGGCGGACTGGATCGGTGCCAAAACCGGCCGGCACGGCACCGTGCTGGTCGACCAGAATTGCGCCGTCCCCGGCTATGACAACATCTTTGCAATCGGCGACGTCGCCGCTTTCACAAATGCGGCGGGTAATGCCCTGCCGGGAGTAGCGCCCGTCGCGAAGCAGCAAGGCGCCTATGTCGCACGGGTGATCGCTGCGCGGGTACGCGGCGGCGCCGCACCAAAGGCTTTTACCTATCGCGACCAGGGAAGCCTGGCGATCGTTGGCCGCTCCGCGGCCGTGGCCAGCTTGCCGCATGTGAAACTCACCGGATTTCTCGCCTGGATCATGTGGAGCTGCGTGCATCTGGTGCTGCTTGCGGGACTCAGAAACCGCATCCTGGTTTATGTGCAATGGATGTCCGCCTGGCTGTTCAACGCACGTGGCGCGCGCCTGATCATCGGAACATCGAAAGCGGCACCGTAGCTCGCTCAAGCAACTGCACCGAACCAAGAGGCGGGGAGGGTGCAAGCAGGTTTATGGGAACACCCAAAGCCAGTGCCGAAAGAATGCGCAACGGGCCGCCATGGGAAATGACGATCTGCGCAGATGAATGCGCAATGATTTCCGTGTAGAAGGATTGCACACGGGCAATGAGCTGCCCGCCGCTTTCCCCCAAAGGTGGTGTGAACCCAAGCGGATCGGATGCCCATGCATCCAGCGCTGCGCGCGGTATGTCCGACCAGGCCACGCCTTCCCACGCGCCAAAATCCAGCTCGCGTAATCGATCGTCATAACGGCTTTCACTGTCGCGATGCTCGGCAAGTGTTGCGGCAACACGTGCGCATCTGATGGACGGGCTTGACCATATTTGCAGGCGGCCCTGCATCGGGATCTTACCGAGGATCTCGTCGATGTCGGCGACACAAGCGATATCGACCTCCTTCCTGCCGTAGCAGATGCCGGGCGGCAGATCGACTGCTGGATGCCGCACGAGGATCAGCAATGCGCGACGCCCTTCAATGCCTGCTCCACGCGTGTCCATTGCTCCTCTGCCGGTATGCCGAACCGCAGCAAGCTTGGCTGGTCCGCAAAGCGCCGCACGAACACGCCGGCACGTCCCAACAGAGCGAACCGGTGTGGCGCATCCTCGGACTTCGCAAGGCGGAACAGCCGTGTTCCCGTCACTGCAGAAAGACCGGAGCGCTGCAAAGCTCTGTCCAGACGAAGAACATCCGTGTCGAGCCGGCGTGTCGCCTCTTTGCGCCATTCCGCGTCCGCCAAGGCGCGGCTGGCCACAGCGATCGCGGCACTGCTGATCGCCCACGGGCCGAGAGCCGCGCGTATGGCGGCCGCCCTCTGTGGCGCGGCCAATGCAAAACCAAGACGGATGCCCGCCAGCCCGTAAGATTTTCCGAAGGAGCGTAGAATGACCAGTGCAGGTGAGCCGAGGAACCGCGCGGCACTGATCGGCGCGGGTTCCAGATCGGCAAACGCCTCATCAACCACAAGCAGCTTTAATCTCTGCGCCAGCTCCGCGACCGCGTCCGGGTCGGTGCGCCGCCCATCTGGATTATTGGGGTTGCACAACACGGCCGCCGAAAGCGTGCCGCGTCGCTGCAAGTCGGGCAAATGGTGCACCATCGTACCGCACCCTGCCCAGCTTGCCGCATGTTCGGCATAGGTCGGGCCGACCACGGCAATGTCGGTCTGGGGGAATAGACGCGGCAGCAGGCTGATCAATATCTGCGTGCCGGGTGCCGCCACCACCATGGAGTCGTCAGCCACGCCATAGGCGATAGCGGCAATCGCCTCGAGCGCGCGCACGGCCCCCGGCTCCGGCAAGCGTGTGAAAACCTCCCGAGGCAAGGGCGGCATCGGATAGGCGTGCGGATTGATGCCGGTCGAAAGATCGATGAACGGACGCGGCGCATCCGGAAAGCACAGAGCAGCCTCGGCCAGGCTGCCGCCATGGGCGATGATCGCTGCCTCTGTTGAACCCGCCATGCTATCGCTGCCGCCCCATGTCACTCCTGGCCCTTCACCCGCCGGCAAGCCTCATCGTCGCCGCCGGCGCGCTGCTGCTCGAAGCCGCCACCGGTTACCCGGATGCGCTGTTCCGCGCCATCCGCCATCCGGTGGTCTGGATCGGCGCGGTCATCGACCGCCTGGAGCAGGCGCTGAACCAACCAGGCTGGGCCGCCGCCTCCCGACGCCTGGCCGGCTGTGCGGCGCTTGTGCTCCTGCTCACCGGTGCGATCCTACCTACCGCGCTGCTGCAGAGCTGGATCCTGCACGTCGTGCCAAGGCCACTCGCTTTGGTGCTGCTTGCATGCATTTCCACGCCTCTCCTGGCGCAGCGCAGCCTCTACACGCATGTCGCAGCCGTGGCCGCGGGGTTGCGCGGTGAAGGGCTGTCGGGCGGTCGCAGCGCTGTGGCCCACATCGTTGGCCGCAATCCGGAAAGCCTCAACGAAGCCGGGGTTGTGCGCGCAGCGATCGAGAGCTTGGCAGAGAATTTTTCCGATGGGGTGGTCGCACCGGCCATCTGGCTAGCGATCGGCGGACTGCCTGGGATCGCCGCCTACAAAGCCGTCAACACCGCCGACAGCATGATCGGCCACCTCACAAAGCGCCACGCCGCCTTCGGCTGGGCCGCCGCCCGCTTCGACGACCTCGTCAACCTCCCTGCGTCCCGGCTCGCAGCCCTCTGGCTCGTGCTGGCCGCTTGCGTGCATCCGGCAGCCTCTGGCAGCAAGGCCCTGCATGCAACGCTGCGTGACGCACGGCATCACCGCTCGCCGAACGCCGGCTGGCCGGAAGCCGCCATGGCGGGCGCACTCTCGCTGCGCCTGGCGGGGCCGCGCATGTATGGCGATACAAGAGTGGACGATGCGTGGATGGGGGACGGACGCAGCGAGTCTACGATCGTTGATCTTGAACGTGCTTTGATACTTTATGTCATTGCCTGTGGTCTGCAGATCGTGTTGCTTTTCTTGGTTCAGGAAGCGGTTCTTTTTTGAAAAAAAGAACCAAAAAACTTTTATAATCATGGCGTATGCTGCCGGAGAGATCCGCGGCAGCGACGCAAAAGTCTTTTGCTTCTTTTCTTTCTATCTCGCCATCCGCAGCAGCCGCTCGACGTCCATATGACTCTCAAGGTGCGTTGCTAGACGATCAAGGACATCATCGATTCCGTTCTCGTAACTATGCGCGGCGGCAACACCGCCAAGCCGCGTCAACCAGGATGCACGCTGGGCATCGCAGGCAAACAGTCCGTGCACATAGCATCCGGCTATTTTACCGTCCGCGGATATGGCGCCGTCTCGCCGCCCATCATCGAAGCGCAGCAATGGGTGTGACGTGGATGGGCCGTCCGTGCGGCCGACATGCATTTCGTAGCCGCTGAAGAATATCTCATCGGGCAGGCTGTGGCCTGCAATCTCAGCGAGACGCTTATTTCCCGTGAGCACCGTCTCGATGTCCAGCATACCGAGCCCGGCCACAGCGCCGGGCGGCCCCTCGATACCGTCCGGGTCGGAGATGGTTTGGCCGAGCATCTGGTAGCCACCGCAGATGCCGAGGATTCGGCCGCCGCTGCGGCGATGATAGGCGAGATCGATATCCCAGCCCGCCCGCCGCAGATCGGCCAGGTCGGCGATGGTGGCTTTCGATCCGGGAAGAATCACGAGATCGCAGCGTGGCAGCGTGGTGCCGGGCGGCACCATGACCAGGTCGATTTCGGGTTCGGCGGCGAGGGGATCGAGATCGTCGAAATTGGCGATGCGCGGCAGCATGGGGACAACGATCCGCAGTTTCGCGCCGGGGCGGCGGCTGCCGGCTGCGAGATCGGCGGCGTCCTCGGCCGGCAGCAGCCGCGCATCGTCGAAGAACGGGATCAGGCCCAATTTCATCCAGCCGGTCTGTGCGGCGATCCGGTCCATGCCTGCGTCGAACAGGGAAAGGTCGCCACGCATGCGGTTCACCACGAAGCCCTCGATGAGCTTTGCGTCGGCCGGATCGATCACGGCTTTGGTGCCGATCAGGCTGGCGATGACGCCGCCGCGGTCGATGTCGCCCACCATTACGCAAGGCGTGTTGGTGGCGCGGGCGAAGCCCATGTTGGCGATGTCGTTGGCGCGCAGATTGACCTCGGACGCACTGCCGGCGCCCTCCACCAAAACGATGTCTGCGTCCTCGCTGAGACTCGCAAAACTGTCGAGCACAGCCGGCATCAGGGAGGCCTTCATCGCTTGATACTCCCGCGCACGCGCCGTGGCGTAGATGCGGCCCTGCACGATTACCTGCGAGCCGGTTTCGCTCTGCGGCTTGAGCAGCACCGGGTTCATGTGGATGGAGGCAGGCACCCCTGCGGCACGCGCCTGCAGGGCCTGCGCCCTGCCGATCTCCCCGCCTTCCGCGGTGACGGCAGCGTTGTTCGACATGTTCTGCGGCTTGAACGGCCGCACGCGCAGACCACGATGAAGGCAGGCACGCGCCAGTCCCGCCACCAGCAGCGACTTGCCGACGCTGGAGCCGGTGCCCAGCAGCATCACCGCACGGGCCATCGCTAGAACTCGATACCTTCCTGGGCTTTCACTCCGGCGGCGAAATGGTGTTTGACGAGCGTCATCTCGGTGACGAGATCCGCCGCTTCGATCAGCGCAGGTCGTGCATTGCGGCCGGTGACCACCACGTGCAGGCCGTGCGGTCGCGCGATCAGGGCAGCGATCACCTCGGCCTCCGGCAGGTAGTCGTAGCGCAAAGCGATGTTCAGCTCGTCGAGCACCAGCAGGCCTAGGCCGGGGCGATGCATCAGCTCCACGGCACAATCCCAGGCACGCCGTGCAGCGGCGACATCACGGGCGCGGTCCTGCGTTTCCCACGTAAAACCCTCGCCCATGGTATGCCATTCGACCAGATTATCGAAGCGCGCGAGCGCGTCGCGTTCGCCGGTGGACCACGCGCCCTTGATGAACTGCACCACGCCGCAAGGCCGGCCGCGCCCGACCATGCGCAGCAGCAGCCCAAAGGCCGCCGTCGTCTTGCCTTTGCCCGACCCTGTGTGGACCATCAGCAGGCCCTTCTCGATGGTCTTGCCGGCGACCTCCGCGTCCTGCACCGCCTTGCGTTTGGCCATCTTGGCCGCATGCCGTGCCGCCTCGTCGTCGTCGGTCATGTGCCCTCTTTCAAAAACATCGGCAGCCCAGCGACGATCAGGACCACACGGTCGGCCCGCGCTGCCAGACGCTGGTGCAGCAACCCCGCCTGGTCACGAAAAGCCCGCCCGAGCCTGTGCTCCGGCACGATGCCGAGCCCTACCTCATTGGAGACAAGGATGGTGGGCGCATTCCGGCGCGCCAGAGCCTGATCGAGATCTGCGGTGGCTGTGGTTACGTCTTGTTCGGCCAGCATCAGGTTGGTCAGCCACAGAGTCAGGCAATCAAGCAGCACCGGACGATCGCCGGCGCTGCGCAGCGCGGCCGGCACCTCCAGTGGCGCCTCGATGGTTTCCCAACCGCGGTCCCTACGCGCACGGTGTTCAGTGATCCGGGCGGCCATTTCGTCATCGAATGCCTGCGCGGTGGCCAAGTAACACCAGGGCGGCGGCGTGCGGGAGAGGAGTTCTTCCGCATAACGGCTTTTGCCGGAACGCGCGCCGCCCAGCACCAGGGTCAGCCCGGCGGCCTTCATGGCTCGCCTAAACCTTTCGTTTGACAGCACATGGTCGTGGTCATAGTGCAAGGTTGATGGTCCGACCACCGGCTTGCCGGCGGTTGGTGAAAAGGGAATGCGGTGCGGGGCCTGGCCCCAATGCCGCGGCTGCCCCCGCAACTGTAAGCGGAGAGCCATTCGTCGCGCGCCACTGGGCCGAAATCCCGGGAAGGCAGACGGAGGGCGAGGCCCGAGATGGCCATATCCGCGAGCCAGGAGACCTGCCATCGCTGAAGGCGCGCATCCGTATGGGTTCGCCCTGCAGGGCCTGAACGCGACGCTGGGCGGGGTGCCTCGGCGGCGGCGATGCGACCGCATCGACCTTTGGAGCGAGATCTCCGACGGCGTCAGCACTCCGTATGATCGTTGCCCGACGGAGGTTTGCTGTTGCCCGAAAAACCGACCCTGCATGTCTGTGTCACCTGCCGCGCCGGCAAACCGCTCGAGGAAGGACAGACCTCGCCTGGCCGGCATTTATTTGACGCGGTGGCAGCTGCACTCGGTGGTGATCCGGCCGTCGAGCTGCGCGAAGTGGTGTGCCTGTCGAGCTGCGATCAAGGCTGTGCCGCGGCGATCTCCCAGCCGGGCAAATGGACCTATCTGCTTGGCCGCCTCGAACCGTGGATGGTGCCAGATTTGCTGACCTATGCCGCATCTTATGCAACGCATCGCACCGGCACCGTGCTTCCCTCCAAGCGGCCACCTTCGCTGGCACGGATGATCCTCGGCCGCATGCCGGATCTGGCGGATAGGGAGCTCGCAGCATGAGCAGCAAGATACCGGCGACCGTCATCACCGGCTTCCTTGGAGCCGGCAAGACCACGCTGCTGCGCCATCTGATCGAGCAAGCCGGCGGCCGCCGGCTCGCGATCATGGTCAATGAATTCGGCTCGGTGGGTGTGGACACCGAGCTGCTGCGCGGTTGCGGCATCCCGGCTTGCGAGGAGGCCGACATCCTGGAACTGGCCAATGGCTGCCTGTGCTGCACAGTCGCCGACGAGTTCCTGCCGGCAATGGAGGCCATGCTGAACCGGGCAAATCCGCCCGAGCACATCATCATAGAGACCTCTGGCCTTGCTCTGCCAAAACCATTGCTGAAAGCCTTCGGCTGGCCAAGCGTGCGGTCGCGCGTAACGGTGGATGGCGTGATCGCGGTAGTGGACGGCCCCGCCGTCGATGCCGGCCGCTTCGCCGACGACCCGGTCGCAGTCGCCGCCCAGCGTGCTGCCGACCCGCAGCTCGATCACGACAACCCGCTGGCAGAGGTCTACGAAGACCAGCTGCAAGCGGCCGACCTGGTGATCCTCAACAAGGCCGATCTGCTCGACGACGAAGCTTTAGCGCGCGTGCGCGCCGGCATCGCCGCCAGTCTGCCGCGCGCCGTGCAGGTGATCGTGGCGCGCGAAGGCCGGGTCGACCCGGCCATCGTGCTCGGTCTGCAGGCCGCAGCGGAAGACGATCTCGCGGCCCGACCGTCCCACCACGATGCAGAGGACGGCGAACACGAGCACGACGATTTCGAGAGTTTTGTGGTCGCCATTCCCGAGACCGACGCGCCGGACGCCTTTGCGGCACGTATCCAGGAGGTGGCTGCAGCTTATGCCGTGTTGCGGATGAAAGGGTTCGTGGCCGTGTCCGGCAAGCCGATGCGGCTCGCGATACAAGGCGTGGGTGGGCGGTTTCGGCAGCATTACGACCGTGCCTGGCGCCCCGAGGAGGGACGCAGCGGACATCTGGTGGTGATCGGCCAGACCGGGCTCGATCGTGCAGCGATCGAAGCCGGACTACGCGGCGCCGCCTGATGCATCTGCTGGTCCGCGACACGGAGAGCCTGGACGGTAACGAGCAGGCCGAGGATCTGGGGCAGAGTCCTGCCGACATCGTCATGCTATCGTTCTCGGACGCGGATCTCGGTGCATTGGCTGCCGCCTGGCAGGCTGATGCGAAAGCCCCGGGGCTGCGCCTTGCCAGCCTGTCGCGGTTGCGCCACCCGATGTCGGTCGATCTTTACGTCAGCCAGGTGATCGGCCGGGCACGCTGCGTGATCATACGGCTGCTCGGCGGCCTCGATTACTGGCGCTATGGCGCGGAGGAGGTGTCCGCTGCCTGCCATGCGGCCGGTATCCCGCTCGCGCTGTTGCCGGGTGACGGCATCGACGACCCGCGGCTTTCGGCGCTCTCCACGATGCCGCCCGGATACCTCGCCAGGCTCGATGCATGTTTCCGCGCCGGCGGGCAAAAAAATCTGGCCCGCGCCTTGTCGCTGGCGGCCCTTGCCGGCGGGTTTTCCGTGCCCGACCCCGGTCCTGCCGAGCCGATGCCGCAGCATGGCGTCTACGTGCTCGACCAGGGTGACGATCTGCCGCTCGCGGCCATCGTTTTCTATCGCTCGCATCTTCTTTCGGCGGATATCGCCCCGATCGAGGCTTTGATGACGGCTTTGCGGGCACGCGGTCTGGCCGTCGGCGCCCTTTATGTCGGCAGCCTGAAGGCGTCGGAGAGCGCCGCCTATGTCGGCGACATCCTGCGCGCCTGGTCCCCCCGCGTGGTGCTCAACGCCACCGCTTTTTCCGCCCGGCACGACGAGAGAGGATCGCCGCTCGACACCGCAGGCGTGCCGGTCCTGCAGCTGGTGCTGTCGGGTGCGGCCCAAGAGGCTTGGGCCGCCTCTGCGCGCGGATTGTCGCAGACCGACATGGCAATGCAGGTAGTGCTGCCTGAGCTAGACGGCCGGCTGCTCACCAGCGCCATCTCCTTCAAGGCGGAGGATACGCTTTTACCGTCGCTGCAATATGCGCGGGTCGTCCACCGGCCAGACCCGCAAGGCGTGGCGCTGGCTGCTGACCGTGCTGCCGGTTGGGTGCGTCTTGCAAACACGCCGCCGGCGGCGCGCGACATCGCCATCGTGTTGTCGGACTATCCGGGGGTCGGTGGCCAGCGTGGCCATGCGGTGGGCCTGGACAGTTTTGCCAGCCTCGACGCGATCCTCCGCGATTTGGCGACTGCAGGTTATGATACCGGCCGCTGGCTTGAGGCGGCACAGTCTTTGTCCCGAGCGACGCCGTCTGCGTTTATGTCGTTGGAGGCTTACCAGCAGGCATTTGCGACGCTGCCGGTAACGATACGGGACGCCGTTACCGGCTGTTGGGGCGAACCATCGGAAGATCCTTCGCTGAAGGCGGGCTTTTTTACCTCAGTGCAGCTTCGGTGCGGTCGGATAACGACGGCCATCCAGCCGGATCGTGGCCGCAAGGCAGACCGCAAGGCGACCTATCACGACCCTCTGCAGCCGCCCTGCCATGGTTATGTCGCCTTTTATCTATGGCTGCGGCGGTCCCATGCGATCGTCCATCTCGGCACCCATGGCTCGCTGGAATGGCTGCCCGGCAAGGCGGCTGCTCTTGGGCCCGCGTGCCTGCCGCGCGTGCTGACCGGCGGGATGCCGGTGATCTATCCTTTCATCGTCAATAACCCGGGCGAGGCGGCGGCGGCCAAACGCCGCGTGGGTGCCGTGACCATCGGCCATCTGACACCGCCCTTGGGGCGCGCCGCTCTGCACGGCGAGGCGGCGGAAGTTGAAAAGCTGATCGAGGAATTTGCCGCCGCAGACGGCCTGGATCGCCGTCGCACCACGATGCTGCGCGCAAGAATTCTCCAACAGGCCCTGTCTGCAGGCTTGCTCGCGGAGACCGGCGTTGCTTTGGATGCGCCCGAAGATGCGGCCCTCGCGCAGCTCGACGCCTATTTATGCGACGTGAAGGATGTGCAGCTCCGCGACGGGCTGCATGTGTTCGGCCGCGCCCCCGCCTCCCCCGGCCTGATGCTCGCCGCCATCCAGCGCGCGGCGCCGGGGCTGGATGCGGAGAGACTCGCGCAGTCCCTCGATGCCTCTGCGGAATGCGAGCGCCTCGCGCTGTTAGCGGCGCTGGACGGAAAATTCGTGTCCCCTGGGCCGGCCGGTGCGCCGACGCGCGGGCGGGCGGACGTGCTGCCGACAGGGCGGAACCTTACCACCATCGACCCGCGCGCCATCCCCACCCGCTCGGCGATGGCGCTTGCGGAAAAATCGGCTGAAGAGCTGTTGCGTCGTCATTTGCAGGAGCACGGCGACTGGCCAAAGGCTCTGATCATCGACGTCTGGGGCAGCGCGAGCATGCGCACCGGCGGCGAAGATCTGGCGTTGGCTCTGCTGCTGATGGGTGCTCGCCCGGTATGGGATGAAGGCTCCTCGCGCGTCGGCGGCTTTGAAGTGCTGCCGATCGCTTTGCTGGACCGGCCGCGTGTGGATGTGACGTTGCGCATCTCCGGCCTGTTCCGCGACGCCTTCGAAGCCCAGATCACCCTGTTCGACGGCGTTGTGCGCACGATCGCCGCCCGCGAAGAAGCCCCCGATTGGAACCCTCTGGCCGCCGCCGCCCACGGCCTCTCGGGCGCTGCCCTTCGTCAGGCGACCACACGCATCTATGGGCCGCCCAATGGTGAGTATGGCGCCGGTGACGCATCTTCCTGGCTCGGCCACTCCTCCGGCGCGTTCGGTCGTGATCTGGACGGCGCACTCGACCTCGAAGGCCTGTCCGCCCGCGTCGCGGCCGCCGATCTGTTCGTGCACCAGCAGGACCATGCTGAGGCCGACCTGCTCGACAGCCTTGAGCATGCGACCCATGAGGGCGGGTTCGCCGCCGCCGCCGCCAGCCTGGGGGCCGCGCCGTTGATGGTGCATCTGGACACCTCTCGCCCCGGCGCGCCACGCGCCCGCTTGCTTGCCGAGGAAGTGGCGCGGGTGGTGCGCGGGCGTGCAGCGAACCCGGCTTGGATTGCCGGCATGATGCGGCACGGTTATCGCGGCGCCGCCGAAATCGCCCGCAGCATCGAGCCGCTGACCCTGTTCGCCGCCACCCTGCCGGAGCGTTTCGACGCCCAGTTCGAACTGCTTTTTGCCGCTACCTTAGGCGACGAACAGACCACCGCCTTCCTGCAGGACGCCAATCCCGACGCACGTGCCGCCCTGCAGGCGCGCTTCGACGATGCCCGCAACCGCGGCCTCTGGCACCCGCGCCGTAACACGCTGGGCAATGCATGAAGCGCGGCTGGTGCCCAACCGTGCACGAACCGATGCAGACCGGCGACGGCCTGCTGGTGCGTGTGAAACCCCGTCTAGGCAGGCTGACCTCCGGCGAAGCGCGCCTTGTCGCTCGACAGGCAGCTTCCTGCGGCAATGGCATCATTGAGCTCACCAGCCGCGGCAATCTGCAGATACGCGGGCTGGATCCGGCCAGTGCCAGGGTCTTCGCGGACGCCATGGTGACCGCCGGTATTGCGAGCGCCGAGAACGCTCTCGAACGGCGGCGTAATGTGACCGTCTCCCCACTCGCGGGCGCCGATCCCACGGCCGCTTCGGATACTTTGGAGCTGGCCACTGCACTCGAGGCGATGCTGGCGCAGGACCCGTCGCTCGAAAGGCTGCCGGCCAAGTTCGCCTTTGCGATCGATGGCGGCGGCGCTCTGCCGCTCGATCTGCCCGCAGACGTGATGCTGCGCAGCGACGGGGCGCGCGCCTGGGTGAACGCAGCCGAAATCGCAGGCGGGCTGGATGCCGTCATGGCGTGTGCGCGCGACTGCGTACCCGCGTCCGGCAGCCGGCGTGCAGCCTCTGGCGCCATCGCCGGCTATGTCGGTTATGCCGGGACATCCCGTGGCGCCTTTGCCCTTGGCCTGCCGTTTGGGCAGACGGAGTCGGCACAGTTGGGCCAGCTCGCCGATCTTGCGGACATCTTCTCCGACGGCGTTCTGCGACTCAGCCCGTGGCGCGCTTTCCTGCTCGGGACGGTATACGCAACAGACGTACCAGCATTGGTGACGGCTGCAGCAGAACTGGGTCTGATCACAGAGCCAGGCGATCGCCGGCTGCGCATGGCTGCCTGCATCGGCGCTGCCGGCTGCGCAAGTGGCACGGTGCGGGCGCGCGACGATGCCGCCGCACTCGCCGTTCTGGGCTGGCCGGAAGGAAGCGAGGTTTTCCTGCACGTCTCAGGCTGTGCCAAGGGGTGCGCGTATCCCGGCTACGCACATACGACCCTGGTCGGCGAGGCGGGACACTATAATCTGGTGCGCGGCGGCAATGCTGCGGACCGGCCACAAACCATGGGTCTCACCCTGGCGCAGGCATCGGGTATGTTATGAGACGCGACTACGAACGCGACGGTGCCGCCATCTATGAGCGCTCCTTTGCCACAATCCGCGCCGAAGCCGATCTGGTGCGATTCACGCCTGAGGAGTCGCGGGTCGCCGTGCGGATCATCCACGCCTGCGGCATGACCGACATCGTCGTCGATCTGCAATTCGGCACTGGTTTCGTGGCTTCGGCACGCGCTGCCTTGCTGGGCGGCGCACCGATCCTGTGTGACTCGCGGATGGTGGCCGAGGGGATCACCCGCGCCCGGCTGCCGTCACAGAACGCGGTGCTGTGCACGCTGGATGATCCGCGCACGCCCGCTTTTGCCGCACGCATCGGCAATACGCGGTCGGCGGCCGCCCTGGAATTTTGGGGTGAGCGTCTGGGTGGCGCGGTCGTCGCCATCGGCAATGCGCCGACGGCGTTGTTCCATCTGCTCGAACTGCTCGATGAGGGGGCGCCACCACCGGCCGCCATCATCGGCATGCCCGTCGGCTTCGTAGGAGCTGCCGAATCCAAGGCGGCGCTGGCAGAGGATGGCCGCGTGCCATACGCGATCGTGCGTGGCCGCCGCGGCGGTAGTGCGATGGCGGTGGCAGCCATCAATGCGCTCGCCAGTGAGCACGAATGAAGCAAGGCACGCTTCACTGCGTCGGCGTCGGCCCTGGCGATCCGGAGCTGATGACCCTCAAGGCAGTCAAGCTGCTCGGCGCCTGCCCGGTGATTGCTTCCTTCGCCAAGCGGGGCAGGCTGGGCCATGCGCGCGAGATCGCAGCCGGCCACCTCAATCCGGCCGCCGAGCTGCTGCGCTTCGAATACCCCTGGACCACCGAGATCCACGCCACCGACCCGTGTTACGTCGCCGCTTTGCACGCGTTTTACGATCAATGCGCCGCCACACTGGCGGACCGTCTGCGTGGCGGCGCCGATGTTGCTCTGCTCTGCGAAGGTGACCCGTTCTTCTACGGCTCGGCGATGTATCTATTCGACCGCCTGTCTGGCTTCGCCAGCGAGATCACCCCTGGTGTCACTGGCATGAGCGGCTGCTGGGCGCAGGCGCGCCTGCCGATCACCCATGGCGACGACGTGCTGACCGTGCTGCCCGGCACGCTGGACCAGGCAAATTTGGCTGAAAGACTGGCCGCGAGCGATGCTGCCGTCATCATGAAGGTCGGCAGCAACATGCCGAAAATACGCGCGGCCCTGGCGCAGGCGGGGCTGACCGACCGCGCCGTCTATGTCGAACGCGGCACCATGGCGGGCACGCGCACCATGCCACTTGCCGACCTCGCCGACGCGCCGGCGCCTTATTTCTCCATGGTGCTGGTCGCCGGTAGGCAGCGGCCACGATGACCGGCCGCGTCGTGATCGTCGGGCTGGGGCCGGGCAGCGCCGATTTGCAGACACCTCAAGTCCTGCAGGCTTTGGCGCAGGCCACCGACCTGGTCGGCTACGACACCTATCTCGCCCGTGTCGCCGAACTGGAGGGCCAGACCAGGCACGGCTCCGACAACCGTGAAGAGCTTTTCCGGGCGCGGCTCGCCTTGAGACTTGCGGCAGAGGGGCGCCAGGTGGCGGTGGTCTCCTCTGGTGATCCCGGCGTTTTTGCAATGGCGAGCGCGGTGTTCGAGGCTTTGGAGGCTGGTCCCCCGGCGTGGCGCGCGCTGGAGATCGAGACGATGCCGGGCATCTCGGCGATGTTCGCCGCCTCCGCCAGGCTGGGCGCGCCGCTCGGCCATGATTTCTGTGCGATCTCGCTGTCGGATAACCTAAAGCCCTGGCCGGTGGTGCTCAGCCGGTTGGTGGCGGCGGCCTCCACCGGCTTTGTCACCGCCCTCTATAATGCCGCCTCACGGGCGCGTCCGTGGCAACTCGGTGCGGCGTTCGATGCGCTGCGTCCGATCCTGCCCGGCAGTACGCCGGTCATGTTCGCCACCGCCATCAGCCGGCCGGACGAAGCGATCGACATCGTGACGCTGGCCAGCGCCGATCCCACGCGGGCGGACATGCGCACGCTGGTCCTGATCGGCTCGGCCGCCACGCGCCTGATCGCGCGGCCGAATGCGCGGCCTTACGTCTACACCCCGCGCTCGGCCCTGGCTGCAAGCTGATGCCGCAGCCAAGCCAACGCAGCTTCAGCGTCGGGCACCGACATGTGTGCGGGCGAGGGCGGCCGCTGCACCATGACCACCGGGATACCCAGCGCACGCGCCGCCGCCAGCTTGGCCATCGTGGCGGTGCCGCCGGAATTCTTGGTGACCAGCATCTCGATCGCTTCCGCGGCGAGCAGCCGCATTTCGTCGGCCTCGGTAAATGGTCCACGGGCGGCAATACAGCGCGCGATTGGCGGCAGGAGGGCTGGATCCGGCGGCTCGACGCTGCGGATCAGGTAATCGTGCCATGGCGCCGTGGTGAAGGGTGCAAGCTCCTGCTGGCCTACTGTCAGGAATACGCGTTTCGGCGCAATTCCCAGGGCGACGACCGCCGCCGGCATGTCCGCCACAGCAAGCCAGTTGTCTGCGGGAACGGATTGCCAGGCGGGCCTGAGCACGGCCAGGCATGGCACATTGGCGCGCTTTGCTGCTGCCTGCGCGTGGCGGGACATTTGGATCGCAAACGGGTGCGTCGCGTCGACCAGCACGTCGACGGCATGGGCACCCAGAAAGGCAGCCAGCCCCGCAATGCCGCCGAACCCGCCGCGGCGTGCCGCCATGGCCGGAAGCACTGGCGCGCGCGTACGGCCGGCGAGCGACAGGATCGCCTCGAAACGGCTATCGCCGGCGAGAGCGCCAGCGATGGCGGAGGCTTCCGTCGTTCCGCCCAGGATCAGCACCTTCATGCGGACGAGAAAGCATGAACCGGCCCTGGCTGACCATTGTCGGCATTGGCGAGGATGGCGTGGCGGGGCTTTCGATGGCCGCCCGAAACGCCATCTCGGGCGCGATCCTGGTTGCTGGCGGGCGGCGCCATCTGGCCCACGCGGCGTCGTTGATCACCGGCGAGGCGTTTGCCTGGCCGAGTCCCATCGAGGCCGGTGTGCCTAGACTTCTGGCTGCACGCCCGCAGGCGGTCACCGTTTTGGCGTCCGGCGACCCGGGTTGGTTCGGCGTAGGCGCGCTGCTGGCCCGTCATGTCGATGCCGCGGAGATGCTCGTTCTGCCGCAGCCATCCGCGTTCTCCCTGGCCTGCGCGCGGCTGGGTTGGGCCCTGCAAGAGTGCGGCACGATCTCGTTTTGTGGCCGCCCGGTCTGCCTGATAGCGCCCTTGCTGCAGCATGGATCGCGCGTGCTGGCGCTGTCCGCCGATGCCGGCACACCCCAGGAGGTCGCCGGTTTTCTCGTGGCACACGGTTTCGGTGCATCGCGTATGCACCTGCTCGAGGCCATGGGTGGGGCGCAGGAGCGTCATCGTTGTGTTACGGCGGAAAATTTCGATCTGCCGGAGCCGAACGCGCTGAACATGCTGGCGATCGAGATGGTGGCTGGACCGGAGGCGCGCACGATCCCGCTCGCGCCCGGCCTGCCCGAACGCCATTTCGAGCATGACGGGCAGATCACCAAGCCGGAGATACGCGCCATCACGCTGGCGTCGCTGGCGCCGCGACGTGGCGAGATGCTGTGGGATATCGGTGCCGGTGCCGGCTCCATCGGCATCGAGTGGATGCTGCGCCACCCCGCGTGCCGCGCCATCGCCATCGAACAGGATGCTGCGCGCGCAGCCCGCATCGCCCGCAATGCGGCGGCGCTCGGCGTGCCTGGCCTGCGCATCGTCCACGGCCAAGCGCCGGCCATGCTAGCCGGGTTGCCGCAGCCTGATGCGGTGTTCATCGGCGGTGGTGCCCATGAAGCAGGGCTGCTGGACCGCGCCTGGGAGGCATTGCCGATGGATGGCAGGCTGGTGGCCAACGCCGTCACCATAGAATCAGAGGCTGCCTTGCTGGCCGCCCGATTGCGCTTCGGCGGCACGCTGACGCGGATCTCGATCGAGCGGCTGGCAACTCTCGGCGTGTATCACGGCTACCGGCCGGCTATGACGCTCACTCAGCTTGTGGCGACAAAACCATGATCGTCGCAGGTATTGGCTGCCGGCAAGGGTGCCCGGCCGAGGAGATCGTCGCGGTGATCCAGGCGGCGCAGGCAAAATCCGGTTGCCGCGTCGACAGGCTGGCCGCGCCCGCGTTCAAGCAGCACGAGGCCGGGTTGATCGAGGCAAGCGTGTTGCTGCAGCTGGACATGGGCTGGGTCGACAGCGCCGCACTGCAGGCCGTTCAGGCGCAATGCCTGACGGCCTCGCCGCTCGCCCTTGCCGAGACCGGCTTTGCCTCGGTGGCTGAAGCGGCAGCTTTGGCGTCGAGCGGCGGCACGCTGCTGCTCCCCCGCATTGCTCATGCGCGGGCTACCTGCGCGCTGGCTTGCGGATGACGGTGCATTTCATCGGGGCCGGTCCGGGCGCTGCCGACCTGATTACCCTGCGCGGCCGCGACCTGCTCGCGCGCTGCCCCGTCTGTCTCTATGCCGGCTCCATCGTGCCGCCGGAGATGCTGCAGCATTGTCCGCCGGGTGCGCGTCTGGTCGATACGGCGCCCCTCTCGCTCGACCAGATCGAAGCCGAGTTCTTGCGCGCAGAAGCCGATGGCCAGGATGTGGCCAGGCTGCATTCCGGCGACCTCTCGATCTACAGCGCCGTCGCCGAGCAAATACGCCGGCTGGAGACACATGGCCTTGCCTGGACGATGACACCCGGCGTGCCGGCTTTCGCGGCGGCGGCTGCGGCACTCGGTTGCGAACTGACCCTCCCTGAAGTGGCGCAGAGCGTGGTGCTGACCCGCCTGTCTGGCCGTGCCTCAGCGATGCCGCCGGCGGAAAACCTGGCGCAATTTGCGGCTAGCGGGGCCACGCTGGCGATCCACCTTGCCATCCACCGCCTCGCCGAGATCGTGGCTACGCTGACACCCTTCTATGGCGCGGATTGCCCGGTCGCGGTCGTCGCACGGGCAAGCTGGCCGGATGAGCGCATCTTCCGCGGCACGCTGTCGGACATCGCGGAGCGCCTGGCCGGCGATCAGGTGCAGCGCACCGCGCTGGTGCTGGTAGGCCGGGCGATCGACGCCGCGGGGTTTCGGGACAGCGCCTTGTATGATCCCGACTATGCGCGACGGTTCCGCGGCGGGGTGGCGTCGTGAACGGGCGCAAACGGAGCCCGGCCGACCAGCACACCCTCGCGGTTGAACACGGCGATCTCGAGCACGCTGGCACACCCGGCGAGCGCTTCCGCCGCCACGTTCCATGCGTCCAGCGCCACCGCATCTCCCAAGGCGATCCCCGCCGTGTCGGCCATTGCAAAGGCTTCTGCAACCGTGTTGGCTACGGCAATCCTGGGCAGACCAGCCAGCACCGACAAGGCCTGCAGATCCGCGGCACCTCGCTTCGAATGCAGGTCGAGCCGCCCCTGCGCCAGCTTCGTCATCTTGGCGACGCCGCCGGCAATGGTGATCCGCGGCACCGGATGGGTGCGCAGATATTTCAGCATTCCGCCGACGAAATCCCCCATCTCCAGCAGGGCCACCTCCGGCAGCCCGTGCAGGGCCCGCACCGCCGTTTCGGAGACTTTGCCCGTGCTGCCGGCCACATGCCCGAGCGACATGGCACGCGCAACGTCGATGCCACGATGGATGGTGTCGATCCAGGCTGCACAGGAATACGGGATCACGATCCCCGTCGTGCCGAGGATAGACAGGCCGCCGACAATGCCCAGCCGGCCGTTCAGCGTGCGCTGCGCCAGGCTCTCTCCGCCGGGCACGGAAATTTCGATGCGCGCATCCGGCACGGGCACGATCTCGGCCAGAGCTGCACGGATCATCGCACGCGGCACCGGGTTGATCGCAGGTTCGCCCGGCGGCAGCGGCAGGCCGGGACGCGTTATCATGCCGACGCCCGGACCGGCCTGAAACACCACGCCACTCCCGGGTGCCTCACGCCAGGCGCGCACCACGATCAGCGCGCCATGGGTGACATCCGGGTCGTCGCCCGCATCCTTCACCACGGCAGCCTCGGCATAGTCGTCCGCCAATGTGGTTTGTGCCAAGGCGAAGCTGGCGCGCCGCCCGCCCGGCAGGCCGATTTCGACTGGGTCGGGGAAGAGTCCGGTGTGCAAGGCTGCAAACGCGGCTTTTGCCGCAGCCGTCGCGCAGGCGCCGGTCGTCCAGCCGCGGCGCAAAGGTGGCTGATCTTGCACCCTTCGACATATAGGCGGGTGTCTTGACCCGGCCAAACGCGGCACGCGGCTGGTTGGTCGGTGCACCACGATCGGGCGGGGGCAAGACCACGGTCACCTTGGCGATCGCAGCCGCCCTGCGCCGCCGTGGCTTGGTGGTCCGCATGGCGAAGTCCGGCCCGGATTATATCGATCCGATGTTCCATGCCGCCGCCGCGGGCGCACCTAGTGTGAACCTGGATAGTTGGGCCATGCCGCCCGCTACGATCGCGGCGCTCGCCGCACGGGCGGCCGCCGGCGCCGACATGCTGTTGGCCGAGTCTGCGATGGGGCTCTTCGACGGAGTCGGTGGTCTTGCCGGCCGCACAGGTGCTGCCGCGGATGTAGCGGCGCTGCTGCAGTTGCCCGTGCTGCTTGTGCTCGATGTCAGCGGTCAGTCGCAGAGTGCCGCGGCCATCGCCTTGGGCATGGATCGGTATCGGCCGGGCGTACGTCTGGGCGGTGTCATTCTCAATCGTGTCGGCAGTGAACGCCATCGCAAGGGTGCTGCTTCGGCGATCGAGGCGCTGGGCTTGCCGGTGCTGGGCGCGCTGCCGCGCGATCCAAAATTCGGCTTGCCGGAACGTCATTTGGGCCTCGTGCAGGCAGCCGAACACGCCGATCTGGCCGCCTTTCTCGACCGGCTGGCCGCAGCGGCGGAGACGCATTTCGACCTGGACGGCATTCTGGCCAAGGCAGCTTCGCTTGGCGGCAAGAACGCGGACGCACCCTCTAGCCTGCCGCCGCCTGGGCAACGGATCGCCATCGCGCGTGACGCCGCCTTCAGCTTCATCTACCCGCATCTGCTGCAGGATTGGCGCGAGGCCGGGGCGGAGATGGTATTCTTTTCGCCACTTGCCGACGAGTCGCCACCGGATTCATGCGATTCCTGCTGGCTGCCCGGTGGCTATCCGGAATTGCACGCCGGCCCTCTTGCCGCTTGCGTCCACTTCCGTGCGGGCATGCGAAACTTCGCCGATACCAGGCCGGTGCATGGCGAATGCGGCGGCTACATGGTGCTCGGCACCGGGCTGCAGGACGCCCACGGCGTCTGGCACGAGATGCTCGGCTTGCTCGGCCATGCCACCAGCTTTGCAACGCGGAAAATGACCCTCGGCTACCGTGAGGCGACCCTTTTGGCAGATGATCCGCTCGGTCCGGCAGGCGCGATCCTGCGCGGCCATGAATTCCATTATGCGCGGCTGGCCGAGCCCGGACCGGATCAACCCTGGGTCCGGTTGCGCGATGGCGCCGGCCAGGATCTCGGCCCCGCCGGCAGCCGCAGGGGCGCCGTTACCGCCAGCTTTTTTCACGCCATTGCACAGCACGGGACCCGATGACCCTATTCTCCAGCATGGCAATGCTTGCGCAGCTTGGCACCTCCCTGCCCACCGGCAGCGACGAGGCCGCCAATGCCGTGCGTGCGCACCAGGATCAATTGACAAAACCG
Source organism: Acetobacteraceae bacterium (assembly GCA_965198855.1). Lineage (GTDB taxonomy): Bacteria > Pseudomonadota > Alphaproteobacteria > Acetobacterales > Acetobacteraceae > BOG-908. The sequence continues at coordinate 739,482 of CBDAPZ010000001.1, forward strand.
CCCGGCAGCCTTGGCCGGCTCGAAAGCCTGGTCGCCTGGCTCGCGCGCTGGCAAGAGCGGCCCGTTCCGCGTCTGGACCGCGTCGAGATCGTGGTGTTCGCCGGCAATCACGGCGTGGTGGCGCAAGGCGTCTCGCCATATCCTGCCTCGGTCACCGCGCAGATGGTGGCCAATTTCGCGCATGGCGGCGCTGCCATCAACCAGCTCGCCAAAACTGCCGGTGGCACTTTGCGCGTGGTGCCGATCGCGCTGGACCGGCCCACTGGCGATGTCTCGCGGGAGCCTGCGATGGACGAAGGCGACTTCCTTGCCGCTCTGGAACGAGGTGGGAGCGTGGTCGAACCGGGTATCGACCTGCTCTGCCTGGGCGAGATGGGGATCGGTAATACGACGACGGCCGCCTGCCTGTGCGCGGCCCTGTTCGGTGGCGGCGGATCGGCCTGGGCGGGACGTGGCACCGGCCTGGATGCGGCAGGCGTCGCGCATAAGGCGGCGATCGTGGATCGCGCGCTGGCTGCCAATGCGGACGGGTTGAAAAACCCGTGGGAGATCGCTCGCGTGCTGGGTGGCAGGGAGCTTGCGGCCATTCTCGGCGCCGTCATCGCCGCCCGTCTGAACCGTGTCCCGGTGGTGCTGGATGGTTTCGTCTGCACGGCAGCCGCAGCTCCGCTCGCAGCGGCCGCGCCCGGCGGGCTTGCACATGCCGTCATCTCCCATCTTTCCGCCGAAGGCGGGCATCATGCGCTTGTCGCAGCACTCGGGCTCGCGCCACTTCTCTCGCTCGACATGCGGCTCGGAGAAGCCTCCGGCGCAGCGTTGGCGGTGCCGATCCTGCGGGCTGCCCTCGCCTGCCACACCGGCATGGCCACCTTTGCCGAAGCCAGCGTGTCCGGTCCGGCCGCGTAACCATGCGGGTTTGGGCGCAGTGTGTGGCGGCGGTCACCTTCCTCACACGCCTGCCCGTCTCCAGTTGGGCGCCCGGCCCGTGGCCCGACATGAAAGACTGTGTTTGGGCGTATCCTGTCGCCGGCCTGATCGTCGGCGGGGCAGGGGCCGCGGTGCTGTGGCTGGCACAACGCGCCGGATTAACACCCTTGGTAGCATCGACGCTGGCTGTCGCCGCCATGGTTCTGGTCAGTGGCGGCCTCCACGAGGACGGTCTTGCCGATACGGCCGATGGTTTCGGCGGCGGTGCGACAGGCGGACGCAAGCTGGATATCATGCGCGACAGCCGGATAGGCAGCTATGGGGCGCTCGCGCTGGCGCTTTCCACCGCCCTGCGCATCACCGCCCTGGCGGCGATGCCGAGGGGGCAAGGTGGCGGGGCGCTACTGGCAGCGGGTGCCTTGAGCCGGGGCGCGATGATCCTGCCGCTGCTCGTCCTGCATCCGGCACGCTCTGACGGCGCGGTAGCCGGCCTGCACAAGCTGCGGCGCAGCACCGGCCTGTGCGGACTGGCACTGGCGGCCACGGGAAGTCTGTGGCTGCCATTGCCACACGCCTTGCTCTGCTCCGGCGCGGTTGCGGCTGCGGCGCTGTTTGTCGCGCACATCGCAAAACGCCAGATCGGCGGCTACACAGGCGATGTACTGGGCTGCACCGCGGTCACCTGCGAATGCATGGCCCTGCTCGCGTCGGGTTTGCCCCTGTGATCAGCGCCTGATGCGCAGCTCCGCGGCACTGCGCCGCTGCTCCCAGCCGGCCCGTTCGAGCTCCGGCGTGTCGTTTTCGGTCGCCGGATAACCGAGGCAGCAATAGCCGATGAACGTCCAGTGCGACGGCACCTCCAGGATGGCCGTCATCGCTGCCGGATCAAGGATGGAAACCCAGCCAACCCCGAGCCCGACTGCCCGTGCGGCGAGCCACAAGGTGTGCAAAGCCATCACCGCCGAATACGCGGCCGTCTCCGGCATCGTCTTGCGCCCAAGTCCGTGGCCCTCTTTCGGCTCCGGTTCCGCAAATACCGCCAAATGACACGGCGCCTGGTCCAGCCCCGCCAGCTTCAGCCGCGCATAGGCCGCCGCTTGTGCGTTGTCCTGACAGGCCAAAGCCAATGCGTTGCAAGCTTTGAAATTTGCCCGAATTGCAGCACGCCGCGCTTCATCCTCTACGGTGACGAATCGCCAAGGCTGGCTGAAACCGACCGAAGGTGCGAGACACGCCACTTCGAGCAAACCATCCAGCGTGTCGGCCGCGACAGGTTTCGATAAGAACCAGCGCACGTCGCGGCGCCATCGGAACAGATCGAGCAGCCGGTCCTGAAACGCTGCATCGAAGATCGGCGGCGGCGCTTCATGCGCGCTCATGTGCGGGTCCGCTCTTGAGGGGTTATGCTGACATCCATGCTGCTTATAGCTATATGTGAGGCTTGCGCGCGGCGTGAGGCCGGTTAGAAGGGAGACGTTCTCTTCTGAAGAAAAGAACCAAAAGACTTTACGTCCTCTCCGTCGCTTAATCTGAGAGGTCGGTGACAAGCCTAGCAAAAGCTGTTGGCTAATGCATCCTGTTCTGAACAGTCGGCGCTTTCCAGGAGAGATCACATGAAGAACACGTTGATGATTGCGATCATAGCAGCCGCAGCCGTCGTTGCCTTTCGCGGCTTTGAAAAGCCCACCTTCAACGTCTTCAATGGCAAGGTCGTCATGAACGTCTACAACGTTGGATGTTCAAAGGGCGTCGGCTGAGATCGCGCAGTCCAAAACAGGCGCTTGTGAAACATCATCGGACCGGCGCGGTGATCTCGTTCGTCTAAGTCTATGGATGCTGGCCACCATCATCCTAGCGCATAGCCCGCATGTCATACTCTACGACGTTATGCGCGTGCCCGATCCCGACAACACTCTTGTTGGCTTTGTGCCGCTATTGATCAACCGTGCGCTTTCCGTCATTGCGGCGTTGACATTCTATAGGCTGGCACGATCATTCTTCGACCGGCATTCCATGCTCGTGCAATGCCTGCTTCTCGGCGCGCTGTGGGCAATGCTCAACCAGCAGCTTCTTCGAAATTTCATCATGGACGGCGTCGTCTCTCATGACTGGATTTATTGCTTTGTCGAAAACCTGCCCGATCCTCTCGGCTATTTCGCCGGCGCGATCCTGATTGTTACCCTATGCCGCCTAGTAGGATCGAACATCGGCCGACTTGTCGGGAGCTTGGCGATCGCTGCCGTCCTGGCAGTTGTTATCGATCCCTCGTTGAATGCCTTGTTCACCAGGCTTATCGCATCGATCGAGTATCTCGATACGGGCAACATCTATAATCCACCCTATGGCTGGCAGGTCGACGTCCCGTCTTACCTCACATATGCAGAGCCGGTGATTGCCAGCTACGCAGTCGCAGCCCTGACCTGTAACCGACTTTCGGCCCGGCTTCCGTTACGCATTGCTCAGTTCGTGCTGCTGGTGATGAGCTTGGCCTGTTCGATCGTGCCAACATTGGTGTATAGTTTTTATCAGAAACGCACGCTTAGCATCGCCATCTTCAGCGAAGGCCAGTTTGCACTTCAAGCTTTGGTACTGTCATTCATGACCGCTTTTGCCTGGTATTTTTCGGGTGTGCATGCCGTGCGCAAACGAAGCTGAACCCAGTAATGAGCATTATGGGCCTGTCCCTTCCATTAACGCAGCATGCTCGGCTGCCAATGCGGCATCAGCGGCGTCGACCTTCAACGTGGCAGGCCGCTGTGCAACCGACGCCACATAACGCGTCAGCACCTCGTCATCGGGCAACAGCTTGAACATCAATCCCCAACGCAATGCGTGTCCCCATAGGATATCGGCAGCCGAGAGTTGGTCTCCCAGAAGATAAGGGGTGCTGCTCAATTGAGTCTTCAAGGCACCAAGCACAGCATCGAAACTGCCATAGGGCGACATGGCCGCCGGGCCCGCCTCGCGCTTGAGGGCATTGTCGATCAGGCCCGGCTCATAACAAGCGGCGTAAAAGACAAGCCAACGCAGATACGGACCGCGGCGCGGATCGTCGAGGGAAGGTGCCAGACCGGCCTGTGGAAACAGATCTGCAAGGTAGATGAAAATGGCAACCTGCTCGGTAACCAAGGCGCCACGATGGCTGATGGCCGGCACCTTTCCCAACGGGTTGATGGCCAGATAGGCCGGCTGCCGTTGCTCGCCAGCCTTCATGTTGAGAACATGGAGGTTGTAAGGCGCACCTAGCTCTTCCAGAAGAACCAATGCGCCAGCGGAACGTGTTTGCGGCGCGTGGAAAAGGGTGATCGGCTCAAAATTGCTCATGTTTGACTCCTCTCAGGAAGATCTTGTTTTCTGGAGAAAAGAAGCAAAAGACTTTTATGTCGCTGTCGCGGTTCTATTCGGCAGTATATACCAACTTCCAGGCCAGGTGGAGAGAAATACCATGCGAATGCGGCGCTTTGGTGGGGTAGATGAAGTTGGCATCATCGGCCAAGGAACCTGGCAATTGTCGCACTCTCGTCGCGCGGAGGCGGTCGCTGCCTTGAGGCAAGGTCTGGATGACGGCATGACACATATCGACACCGCCGAAATGTACAGCGGCGCCGAGGAGATCGTTGGCGAAGCTGTCGTCGGGCGACGTGACGAGGTTTTTCTGGTGTCGAAAGTTCTACCAAACCACGCATCCCGCGCCGGCGTGATAAAAGCGTGCGAGCAATCCCTGAAGCGGCTGAGCACCGACCGGCTCGATTGCTATCTGTTGCACTGGCCGGGCTCCCAGCCACTGGTAGAAACCGTCGCCGGTTTTGAATGGCTGGTGCAGCAGGGAAAAATACGCTCCTGGGGCGTCAGCAATTTTGATACCGACAATCTCGAGGCCGTCTGGCAAGCAGGCGGCGAGGGGCGCCTGGCTTGCAACCAGGTGCTCTACCACCTGCAGGAGCGGGCCATCGAACATGCCGTTCTACCCTGGTGCAAGGAAAAAGGTGTCAGCGTCGTTGCTTACAGTCCTTTCGGTAGCGGCGACTTTCCGCTGCCGGCGAGCTCTGGAGGCATTGCATTACGAGAGGTAGCAAATCGTCACGATGCGACCGCCCGTCAGGTCGCTCTGTGCTTTCTGGTGCGCGATCCAGCCGTGCTTGCAATACCAAAAGCATCCAGCGCGGCGCATACGACCGAGAACGCCGCTGCCGCCAATATCCAATTGACGCCTGCGGATTTCATTACCCTTGAGCACGCTTTTCCGCGTGGTCGAGCGCCGCGTCACCTACCCATGCTTTAGAAGCTGCCGCTCCACATGCGCGGCGCACCAATGGCTTGTCTCGCCTCTCCCATCTGGCGAGAGGCGTATCGGGTAGCCGGTTGCCGCCGGCGCTGCGAAAGATCACTCAGATGCTCGCCGAGCTCGACAACCCTGACCAGGAAGGCCGCCGTAAATTCAATGACGATTGTTGCAAAGCTCAGATACGCGAACAGGGTGGCAGCACTTCGCCAGGGGTGAAAAGAGAGCAGTTCTGGCAAACACCGACCATCCACAAACCACACGTAAGTCGCCAAGCCACCTAGCCCGATGAACTCACCGAGCACCCAAAGTCTGCCTCTGCCCACAATCGCCTCGCACTCACGTCTTCAGGAGGTAACGCAGCGAATAAGCGCGGTTTGCCTACCGGAGCATGCACATTCGCATGAGCAGGAGGCAGACCGCTATCAGCGGCGGCGCATGCGATGAGCGAGGAGCACACCCGCAGCAAGGGCACAGGCGAGTGCCGATGCGGGTGAACGGCGGACGATCACCCGCAGATCCTCCAGCCGGTCTTCTGCAGCTGACAGACCATTGATGGCGTAGGGGGTGGCATGCCAGTGGATGTATCGCGCTCGTCGGGAGGGTCCCGGCGGCGTTTCCAGCATATAGCTGCGGCTGACCATGTGCGCGCCCCGGCTGGTGACTCAGCCAGCAACATCGTGAGGCAGCCGAAGTTCCTTCAAATGCGTTGTGACCACATGGCCGGGAGAGGCACGATGGACCGCAAAGTCACGATCAAACCATACGACGCGCCGGCAGGCGGCTGGGGCTCTGCGAAGTCGCTGAGACGGGTATTGTCGCAGCAAGGCGTGCTTGCCAGTGGGCTGGCGGTGCTCTCCCGCCAGAACAAGGTAGATGGCTTCCAATGCGCAAGCTGCGCGTGGGTCAAACCCGCCAGCCCGCTGCCTTTTGAATTCTGCGAAAATGGTGCGAAGGCGACGGCATGGGAGATCACCACCCACCGCTGCACCCCCGATTTCTTTGCCGGTCATACCGTGACCGAATTGCTTGGCTGGGATGATTTCCATTTGGAGGAGACCGGGCGGCTGACCCACCCATTGCGGTATGATCCAGCCAGCGACACCTACAAACCTGTGTCATGGGGTGCGGCCATCGAGGAGATCGGCCGTGAACTGAAAGCAGTCGAGAACAAGAAGGAGACCGTTTTCTATAGCTCCGGCCGCTGCTCCAACGAGGCCAGCTACCTTTATGGCCTGTTCGCCAGGCTTTACGGCAACAATAACCTTCCTGACTCCTCCAATATGTGCCACGAAACGACATCGGTCGCATTGCCGGAGAGCATTGGCGTGCCGGTCGGCACGGTGACGCTGGATGATTTCGCGAAAACCGAATGCATCATGTTCTTCGGGCAAAACCCCGGCAGCAATTCGCCACGCATGCTGCATCCGCTGCAGGAAGCCAGCGAGCGCGGTGTGCCTATCATCGCCTTCAACCCGCTACGTGAGCGGGGCCTGGAGCGTTTCACCAATCCGCAATCGCCACGGGAAATGGTGCTGCGCAGGGAAACGCGCATCGCATCGCAGTATCTGCAGGTAAAGGCCGGTGGCGACCTCGCCGCGCTGACGGCACTTTGCAAATCCGTGTTGGCGCTTGATGATCACGCCCGCGCCAACGAGCTTCCGTCCGTGATCGACTGGCCCTTTATCGAGGCAGAAACAAAAGGGTTTTCAGAATTCATCGTTTGGCTTCGAACCCAGGACTGGGACGAGTTGGAGCGGCGTTCCGGCCTCACGCGCGAAGCGCTTGAGCAGGCGGCGGCCACCTATGCGCAGGCGAACGCGGCGATCGGCATCTACGGCATGGGGCTGACGCAACATTATGCCGGCGTGGTCACCGTGCAGATGGTCGCGAACCTTTTGCTGATGCGTGGCAACATCGGAAAGCCAGGTGCAGGCATCTGTCCGGTGCGCGGCCATTCCAACGTGCAGGGCCAACGCACCGTCGGCATTACGGAAAAACCCGAGCTGATACCGATGGATAAACTTGCGACGCAATATAACTTCGAACCGCCGCGGGACACCGGGCTGAACACAGTGGAGGCTTGCGAAGCCATACTCAAGGGCCACATCAAGGCGTTCGTCATGTTGGGCGGCAATTTCGTGCGTGCCATCCCCGATCGCGGACGCATGGAACCGGCCTGGCGCAAGATGCGATTGACTGTCAATATCGCGACCAAGTTGAACCGCAGCCATCTCATCCCGGGCGAAATCAGCTATATCTTGCCGGTTATCGGCCGGATCGAGATCGATGAGCAGGGCAGCGGCGCACAAAGTGTCTCGATGGAAGACAGCACCGGCTGCATCCACGGCTCTCGCGGCGTGCGCAGGCCCGCTTCACCGCATCTGATCAGCGAAATCCGCTTGGTCGCCGAAATAGCGAAGGCGAGCCTGCCGCCGAACGAGAAAACCCCCTGGGACGCCTGGACGAACGATTATGCGCTGATCCGCGCGAGTATCGGTGAAACCTATCCCGAAATCTTTTACGATTATGAAAAGCGTATGTGGGAGCCGGGAGGGTTCCAGCGTCCGTTGCCGGCCAGGCATCGCGAGTGGAAAACGAAGAACAAGAAAGCGAATTTTATTACACCAGAATATCTCGATGAAGATCCGGACATGCCGAGCTGCGGCAAGGACACGCTACGCATGATGACTCTCCGCAGCAACGATCAGTTCAACACGACCGTATACGGCTATGATGACCGTTTTCGCGGCATCAAAGGCACGCGTGATGTACTGCTGATGAATACCGAGGATATTGCAAGGCTGGGCCTCGATGCAGGCTGCAAGGTAAGGGTCGAGACGATCTCACCAGATAATATTCCACGTGAGCTCGATGGGTTGATGATTGTGCCTTACAATATTCCGCCCGGTTGTGTCGGCGCGTATTATCCCGAGGCCAACGTGCTTTTGCCGTTATGGCACTATGCGGTAGGCAGCAAGACACCGGCGGCCAAGTCGATACCGGTGGCAGTATATCGGCAGGAAAGCAGGCAAGCGGTTCATTCCTGAAAAAACGGCGCGCTGCCGGATAGAACCCCGACAGCGCGCCAAAGTCTTGTGCTTCTTTTCTTCAGAAAAGAAGACCCTCCTTACCCAACGGCAGCCAAGCTCTCCCGCGCTGCCCGCACCACCGCATCGGTGGTGATGTCGAACTTCGCGTATACGTCACCGATCTTGCCCGATGCACCGAACCCGTGCATGCCGACGAAACGGCCGTCAAACCCGAGATAACGATCCCAGCCCATCTCTACGGCCGCTTCCACAGCAACGCGCGCATGTGTCGCGCCCATCACAGCCTTCTTGTAGGCTGCGTCCTGTTCTTCGAAAATCAGGCGGCACGGCATCGAAACGACTGCGGTCGGAATGCCTTCCTTCTGCAATATCTCGCGTGCCTCGACTGCCAGATGCAGCTCGGAGCCGGTGCCCATCAGCGTCAGCTTGCGTTCGCCGCCTTCAGCCTCGAGCAGGACATACGCGCCTTTCGCCGATTTGTTCTCATTGCCCGCTTCCTTGCGCAGCAGCGGCATCGGCTGGCGCGAAAGAGCAAGCAGGGCTGCACGGCGTGGCGCCTCGAGCACCAGCTCCCAGCATTCTGCGGTCTCGACCGGATCGCCCGGGCGGAACACGGCGAGATGCGGGATGGCGCGCAAGGCGGCGAGGTGCTCGACCGGCTGATGGGTCGGGCCGTCCTCGCCAAGGCCGATCGAGTCATGGGTCATTACGAAGATCGTGCGGATCTGCATGAGGGCTGCGAGGCGGATGGAGGGGCGGCAGTAATCCGAGAAGCACATGAAGGTGCCACCATAGGGGATCAGCCCGCCATGCAGGGCGATGCCGTTCATCGCCGCGGCCATGCCGTGCTCACGCACGCCGTAATGCATGTAGGTACCGTTGTAGTCGCCGGGCTTGATTTCGACCATGCCCTTCGCCTTGGTATTGTTCGACGGCGTGAGGTCCGCTGAGCCTCCAAGCAATTCCGGAATGACTGCGGCCAAATGATCCAGCACTGCGCCGCTGGCGGAGCGTGTCGCCATTTCCTTGCCGCTGGCGATGAATTCGGCGCGGGCGGTGGCGATCGCTTCCCTCCAGTTTGCCGGCAGTTCACCGCTGTTCCGCCGCTCGAATTCTGCGCGGAGGTTCTCCGGCGCGGCCTTGACGCGGTCGGCCCAGGCCATGCGTGCGGCACGCCCTTTGGAGCCGATCTCGCGCCATTCGCGCAGCAGGTTTTCCGGGATGACGAACGGGGGCGAGTCCCAGCCCAGGATCTTGCGTGCGCCAGCGATCTCTTCTTCACCCGGTGCGTCGCTATGGGCCTTCTGTGTGCCCGCCTTGGTGGGGAAACCAAAGCCGATCACCGTTTTGCAGGCGATCATGGAGGGCTGGTCGGTTACGGCGCGGGCGGCGGTGATGGCGTCGCGAATCGCGTCGGTGTCGTGGCCGTCAATCTCCTGCACATGCCAGCCCGAGGCGCGGAAACGCATCACCTCGTTGTCGGAGACTGCGAGGCTGGTGGCACCGTCGATCGAGATCGAGTTGTTGTCCCAGAAGGCGATGAGGTGGCCCAGCTTGTAATGGCCCGCCATGGAGATGGCTTCCTCACTGAGGCCTTCCATCAGGCAGCCATCGCCGAGGAACACGTAGGTCCAGTGCTTGCACAGATCGTCGCCGAACTTGGCGTTCAGGATACGCTCGGATAGCGCGAAACCCACCGAATTGGCGATGCCCTGGCCGAGCGGGCCGGTAGTCGTTTCGATACCGTCGGCGTGCTTGTATTCCGGGTGGCCGGCCGTCTTGCTGTTGATCTGGCGGAAGCGCTTGATCTCGTCGATCGTCATGTCAGCCACGCCCGTGAGATAGAGCAGGCTGTAGAGCAGCATCGAGCCGTGGCCGTTGCTGAGCAGGAACCGGTCACGATCGAACCAATGCGGGTCCGCCGCATCGAACTGCATGAAATCCTTGTACAAAACCGTCGCAATGTCGGCCATGCCCATTGGCGCACCTGGGTGTCCGCTCTTGGCCTGCTGCACGGCATCCATGGAGAGGAAGCGGATACAGTCCGCGAGGTCGCGCAGATGCTGATCGCGTGGTTTGGGAACCGTCTTGAAGACCGCGGGAGGTGTTGCATCAGCCATGGGGGCGGGCTCCTTGTTAGCGTGTTCGCGCGAGACGGATGTGTTTGATCGCTCGCCGACGGGCGGAGTTGCTGTAGCACGATCGGTCGTGGCGCAGCCCGGGGCGGCGAAGTCCTGATCGGGTTCAATCCTATCGGTGGCAGCCGGGCCGAGTCCAGCGCCGGGCGGCTAGGAGATAGGTCTAAAGCGCATGCCGGCAGGCCCCGCGCGCGCGTCCGCAACTCCCATTGTGCCAATACGCTGCGGCCGGGTATGTAGTGGACGTGCTCGACGGCATTGTCGTCGAGCAGGTCTGATCGCGCATCGTGAGCATTTTCTTGTCGACACGCCGGTGCTGGTCGGGCTGATCGCCGTGGCCCTGGTGCTCAATGTCCTCAATGTCTTCAATGGCCTGCATTCGCCCTTGCCCGGTTCGGCCCGCGCGTCGCGTCCACGATCAGCAATGGTGTCACCGACACGATCACCGGCTCGATCGTCGACGTTGATGCGGCACGACGTGTCTCCGCGATGCGTGGGGCCATCGCCGGGAGCATCTTGCTGCCCGGGGCATCACCTGGCCCGCATCAGCGTTCGTGGTAGATTTGTGCTACTACGTGGCGGCGAAGTTCTCGGGATGCTAGCCGCGAAGCAATGCGATTGTCTTGAGATCCGGCTCTCCATCGTAGTATTTGCGTAATGCCGCCTCGAACGGCTCCGGCTGGAATGTTGCAAAGAGCGTCATGCAGGATCGAAACTTAAGATCATCCGGCCTGCCGAAAACGTGCGTTGCGGTTTTGCCTTCGACGCCGTTCACGAGGGTGGTATATTCAATCAGGCGCGGGCCAAGGACAGGGTGCGCGAGGTAAGCGCGCGCTTCCTCTTTTCCTGCCAACCCGAAATGCTGTGCGGTGGCGCTATGGCCCAGACCACGTAGCTGTGGGAAGATGAACCACATCCAATGTGTTTGTTTGCGGCCGGCTAAGAGTTCGCTACGAACTTGCTCGCCGACATTGGCCTGTGCGTCCGTAAAGCGAGATAGATCAAGATCGCTCATGTCCGACCTTCAATTCCAGAAAGCAGGCGTGGCCACAGATTACACAAACGATCATCTTGTCAATGGAATGACAAATTCGTTTTCTAATCTGCAGAATCTAGGCTAACTTTCTTCCTACACCTTTCCAAGCCGCTTGATTGCCTCTGGCAGCGAGCGTTCACTGACGCAATAATCTTTCCACGCGGAAAGCTTCTTGAGCAATGCCGGAACCGTTCTGATCGTGTATTTGGCAGGATCAAGCCCAGCCTTTACTTGTGTCCATGTCACCGGCATCGACACCGGTGCGCCCGGCCGGCCGCGTGGCGAGAGTGGTGCGACCGCAGTCGACATGCGATCGTTGCGCAGATAATCGAGGAAGATTCGTCCGGTGCGGTCTTTCTTCGCCATGTTGATCAGATAGCGATCCGGCGCATCGGCCGCCATCGCTTTGCACACATCGCGGGCGAAGGATTTGGCTGCGTGCCAATCGACACCTTCTGCCTTGAGCGGAGTCACAACGTGCAATCCTTTGCCGCCAGTGGTCTTGCAGAACGCAACGAGGCCAAGCTCTTCCAAGCGGTCGCGCACTTCGCGTGCGCCGGCGATGACCTGTTCGAACGGCACATCCGGTGCTGGGTCCAGGTCGAACACCAATCGGCCGGGTTGCTCGGGGGAGAAGGGTTCGCAGTTCCAGGGGTGGAGTTCCAGCGCGCCGACCTGGGCCGCCGCGACCAGCGCTTCCACACGGTCGAATTGCAAATAGGGTTGGCGGTCGCCGAAGACGGTGACTTCGCTGATCAGGGAAGATTGTCCTTTGCCGGTGTGGCGCTGGAAGAATTTCTGTTCGCCGTTGATCCCGTCCGGCATGCGGATCATGGAGCAGGGCCGCCCCTTGACGTGCTCGATCAGCCAGGTGCCGACCGCCTCGTAATAGTGCGCAAGATCGAGCTTGGTGACCGGTTTGCCGTCGCCGGCATCGGGCCAGAGCGGTTTGTCGGCGTGGGTAATGGTGATGCCCATCACCACGGACGATCCACGCGGCGCCACCGTGCGAGACTGCACGACCGCCATCGGTTGAGACAGCTCTGCTGTCGCCGGGGCGGGGGGTTCCGCCACTACGTCCAACGCCTGCTTGTCCTCCCGCAACGCCTTGAAAGCGGCCTGCCGCAACTGGCCGTCGCCGGTAAAACCCTCGTATTCGATCTCGGCCACCAGCTCCGGCCGGAGCCAGTGGATCTCCGCCCCTCGGGTGGGTACCGCGCCGTCGAAAGGGTTCTTGGTCGTCTCCAGCGGCGTCAGCTTCGGCATGATGCGGGCTACTTTGTCGCGCCCAAAGCCGGTGCCGATGCGGCCGACATGGATCAGCCTGCCCTCCAGATTAACGCCCGCAATCAGCGAGCGGAACACGCCTTTCGTGGTGGTGTAGGCGCCGATCACCACCTCATGGCCGGCGCGGCATTTGGATTTCGTCCATGCCTCGCCGCGGCCGGATGTGTAGGGCGCATCAAGCCGCTTCGAGACAATACCTTCCAAATGCATACGGCAGGCCGATTGCAGCACGGCATCGCCGGCAATGACGAAATGGTCGACATAGCGCAGATCGGCCGGAGCCCGCTGCAGCTTGGCCTGCAGGCGATCCTTGCGGTCCGATAGCGGCACCGATCGGAGATCTTCTTGCCCGGCAAACAACAGGTCGAAGATGAAGAACACCAGGTTCTTTGTTTTGCCGTCGGAAATGGCAGCCTGCAGCGCCGCAAAATCCGGCGCGCCCGTGTGGTCGAGGGCCACCACCTCCCCATCGTAGATCCCATCGCCAAGCTTCGCGCCCGCAGCGACGATCTCGGGAAATTTCCCGGACCAGTCGAGGCCCTTCCGTGTCTTGAGGGTCGCCCCGCCGCCTTCAATCCGGAGCTGCATGCGGTACCCATCGAACTTGATTTCATGCGCCCATCCCGATCCTGCAGGCGGCTTGTCCACCGGTTTGGTCAATTGCGGTTCGATGAAGTCCGGCATGGCGGCCGCCTTCTTGGCTTTTGCCGCGGCCTTGGGAGGCTTGGCTGGCGTGTTCGCGCCCTGATCGCGATTGCTTTGCCAGACGGCAGCAGCCGACGTCGGAGCCGCTTTCATGAACGGCGTCGCAGCCTCGCCCTTTCCCTCTGCGATGTCCGCCATTCGGCGCTTGGAGGCCACCGACCGGTCTTCGTCCGAGGGCCCGCCGGCGTTCTCGGGCATGGCCGCCTCATCGCGATGCTTGATCAGGATCCAGCTCGCTTTGCCGCGTTCGTCACGCCTTGTGCGGACCAGCACCCAGGAGCCGTGCATCCGCTCGCCTTCCATGACGAATTTGAGCTCTCCCTGGGCCAGGGCCTTGCTGACGTCTTCAAACCCCTTTTCCGGCGCCCAATGGCCGCGGTCCCACAGCATCACCGTGCCGCCGCCATACTCGCCTTTCGGGATGGTCCCTTCGAAATCGCCGTAGTCGAGCGGATGGTCTTCCACCTCCATCGCCAGGCGCCGATCCTTCGGGTCTAGCGAGGGGCCCTTTGGCACCGCCCAGGAACGAAAGGTCCCCTCATGCTCGAGGCGCAGATCGAAATGCAGATGGCTGGCGGCATGTTTCTGGATGACGAAGCGGAGTGCCTTGGAAGGCACCACCTCATTGTCACCGGAAGGCTCCGCGGTCCTGGAAAAATCCCGCATCTCCTTGTATCGGGCGAGTTTGGTGGCTGCCATGGTTCCCTCGGGCGCTGATATGCCGTGTCCGCCACCTGCCGTGCGACGCGGCCGGAGTTTCCCATGAATCCTTTCATGGCGCCGCGCGTTCATCCCGCCAGGAGGCCCTCAAGATGCCCAACGCCGCACAGAGCCATCGATTCCGCGTCCATGCCCGACATTTCGACTCGCACCACGCCCGCGTGGTCGTGGAAGCCTCCTTCGAGGCGGCGGCGGTCGCCTATGTCGAGGACCTGGCACCTGCAGGCGGGGCGGACCAGGAGATCAGCGTGATTGTCCATAATCTCGACGATGGCAGGGAACATTGCTTCAGGATCGACCTGCAGACCGGAGAGGCCGCCGCCTGCGGCTGACAGAACGAATCGCCACCCGAGTCGTTGAGCGCAGGTGCAGCGGCATTTCGGCCGCCGAAAGGGCGTCCCACATGGCATACCGTCCCAGCTGGCAAGGCCATCTTAAGCTGTCGCTCGTGACCTGCCCGGTGGCGCTCTACACCGCTACGAGCGCCGGCGGCGATGTGCATTTCAACCTGATCAATCCCAAGACCAATAATCGTATCAAAATGATCACCACGGACCCGGATACCGGCCCGATCGAACGCTCGCAGCTTGTCAAAGGCTATGAGGTCTCCAAGGGAGAGTATATTTTGCTGACGGATGAGGAGATCAAATCCGTCAAGCTCGAAAGCACCAAAACGATCGACATCGAGCGCTTTGTCGCAGAGAAGGAGATCGATCGTCTTTACTGGGACAACCCATACTTCCTCGCACCAGACGGCAAGATGGCGCAGGAAACGTTCGGCGTGATCCGGACGGCCATGGAGAAATCTGGCCAGATCGCCCTCGGCCGTATCGTGATGGCGACACGTGAGCGAATCCTAGCTCTGGAGCCGCGCGGTAAGGGGATATTGGCCTACACCATCAGATCCGAAGCCGAAGTGCGCAAACCTGACGAGATCTTTGCAGGCATCAGCGACGCCAAGGCCGACCCGGCGATGATTTCCATAGCCGAAAAGATCATCGAGCAACGCGAAGGACCGTTCGATCCGAGCACATTCGTAGATCGGTATGAGGAAGCGCTGCGCGCGTTGATCGACGAGAAGACGAAGGGACATAAGCCGGCGAAAGTGGCCGAACCGGAAGAGACCAATGTGGTCGATCTCATGGCAGCACTTCGCGCCAGTTTGGCGGGGAAAGTACAGGGTGAGGCGAAGACTAGGCCTCGGAAGCGTAAGGCTGGGTGAGAGAAAGAAGCACTTATTCTCTGAAGAAAAGAAGCAACAGACTGTTCTTCGCTGTCGCGGTTTTTTCGAAGAAGATGGAGGAAAAACAGTCCACGGCGCCGGCCGAAAACGGCAAAGATCGGTATGTTCATGCAACCAGTGAAACCGAGACAAGACAGGCCGGTCATTTTCACTCGGAGGCGGCGGGACACGCATGGATCCGAAACGAGTCGACCGCTTGGGTACACGGCATGGACGACACTACCTCTGGCGAGCTATCAAAAGATTGTGAGCGCGAGTTTGGCGCGTGTTTGTGGGGCTGCACCCTCGAGTTGTGTCTTCCAGGTTGCGAATGTGGTTATTTGGGCCTAGTAGCTGAATTACAGCCGCCTCGAATGTGGAGAACATGGCCGTCGGCGAATGAAAACACGCTTTGTCGGCCAAGTGCTGCGCGCGTAATCGGGCTGTTAGAATGTGGCGATAGCCTACCCGGCGGAGAATATGGTCTCTCGGATACTCATCAAGCATCTTGCCGGATCGAAAGTACATCAGGTTGAGCAATTTGAGCTTGATGACACGCATGAACTGCTGATCGGACGCGGTCCTGCCGCCAATGTTTCATATGATGGACAAGTAGACGACACTGTCAGCCGGCGTCACGCGCTTATAAGAATTACACGCTACGAGCGGCTGTCACTGTCAATCATGGACCTCGGTAGCCGAAACGGTATCCGGGTGAATGGCAAATACATCCAGGACGAGCAGGTTTTCCTGCCCGGCGATCTCATAGAACTAAGCCCGACCGGTCCCGCTTTCAAAGTTGTTGTTGACCCGGATCCGATCGCTGTGACCAGCAAACAAACACGCACGCACCAGCCTGCGACGATGGACCCGCTAAAACCCCAGTATCGTCTCAAGCGGATCGCATTATGGGTGTCATTAGTCACAATTGTGCTTGGTGCAGGCATTGCTGCGAAAACATGGACACGAGGATATCGGCAACCCGCGGTGGCATCTGAGGTGCAAGCAACAACGACGCATCAGGATGATGCCCGTAACGTCGCCGTCGTGAAGACGCAAGTACCTTCTGTTGCGGCACAGTGAGATCAAAGAGATACCGATGGGCCCTGATCCGCATCTGACCTTGCCCGAACACATGCCGCAACAGACGCTGCACGGCGCGCGCTTGTGTCTGCTGGGTGCCATGCAGACTCATCCGGGCCCGCATGGCACGCCCAACGAGGATGCGGCCGCGTATGTGTTGCCGCAACCTGACGAGAAGTTTGCTCAATATGGCGCGCTGGTTCTGGTGGCTGACGGCATGGGCGGGCATCAGGCAGGAGAGATCGCAAGCAGCCTTGCTGTCGAGATCATCAGGCGCAATTTCTACGACATTGCCGGCACGGTGCCGCAGAGCCTCGCACGCTGCTTCGACATGGCAAATCGGGTGATCCACCAGCGAGGCGCATCGGACCCAAAATATGCGGGAATGGGAACGACCTGCACCGCGATTGCGGTACGTGACGACAAGGCCTATCTTGCCCATATCGGCGATAGCCGTGCTTATGTTTTACGCGACGGACATTTGACGCAGATCAGTCAGGATCATTCCGTAGTGGCCGAACTTGTCAGAAAAGGAACGATCACGGAAGCCGAAGCCATGCGAAGCCCGTATCGTAATCTCGTGGCGCGCGCCTTGGGCTCTGCCCGGACAATCGAACCGCTTGTGTGGAGTGAAGGGCTTCCGTTGCGTGCGCACGATGCCATCATTCTCTGCTCCGATGGGCTCAGCGATCTGCTCGAGGATGAGACGATTGCAGATGCGGTAAAAACGCTTCCCCCTATCGCGGCCTGCCAGAAGCTGATCGGCGCCGCGCTTGGGAAAGGCGGCAAGGACAACATCACCGTCGGCGTATTCGTGGTGCATGAACGAAGTGCTTTGCCGGTCATCCCGGAACTGCCGACACGCATGATCATGATCAATGACGCGGCAGTGCTGCGCGATGAGTGAGCGCGTCATCGGGCCATATACCATAAAGGGTCTTCTCGGCTCCGGTGGCACCGGCCACGTGTACTACGCGATCGACGAGGATCTCGGCCGCGAGGTAGCGCTCAAGGCGCTCCGGCCCGAACTGAGCGACGATCCCGATCTGGTCGGACGTTTTCGCAATGAAGCGGCTAACCTGGCGCGCCTGAATCATCCCAACATCACCATGCTTTATTCGCTTTACCGGGAGACGATCGCGCGCCGGCAAAGCATCTTTCTGGTCATGGAAATGGTCAACGGCGAGACCATCGAAGCCATC
The DNA here is from genome assembly GCA_965198855.1 of Acetobacteraceae bacterium. Classification (GTDB taxonomy): domain Bacteria; phylum Pseudomonadota; class Alphaproteobacteria; order Acetobacterales; family Acetobacteraceae; genus BOG-908. Next base: position 757,137 of record CBDAPZ010000001.1, read on the forward strand.
CTCGCGCGATTCGGGCGCCTGGATGTGCCGACATGCCTGGCCATCATGAGCCAGGCGATCGCCGCCCTTTCCTATGCCCACAGCGTGGGAATCATCCATCGCGATATCAAACCATCTAACCTGATGCTGAACCAGGATGGCCTCCTGAAGATCACCGATTTCGGCATCGCACGGGCGCAGGGTTCGGAACGCCTGACGCGACATGGCGCGGTCGTCGGCACGCTGAACTACATCGCGCCGGAACAGATACGCGGCCAGGAGAGCGATAATCGCAGCGATCTCTACAGCCTGGCCTGCGTGCTTTACAAACTCCTTTCCGGCCGGTCGCCCTTTGCGGGGCTTACGGAATATGAGCTGATACAGGCGCAGCTCGAGACGCAGCCTGAACCCCTTACGGCAGCATTGCCGGAGCTGGGCGCGCAGGTGAACGACGCCGTCATGCGTGCCTTGGCGAAGAGGCCCGAGGACAGATATGCAACGCTGGACGAATTCGGCGAGGCACTCGGCGCCATGTCGTCGCAAGAGGCCGCCCGCGCCACCATCCGCGAACATGTGCTCGTGCAGCCGCCGAACCCCACCATTCTCGGCGAACGGCTGCTGCACGACGAAAGCGGGGGCACGCCCCATTCGCTTCCGGCCGAGCTGCTGTATCGCGCTGCAGCCGACACACAGCACGCGCCTTTAGCAGCGGCGCCACGCGGCGCCACGCGGCCGAGCCGTAGGTTGGCCTTGGCCGCGTGCGCTGTCGTAGCTCTGCTCGCCGGTGGAACGGTTCTGGCTGTCCGCGCAAATCGAGAGGCTGGAACAGCCGCCCCTTCATCTCAGCCTGACCAATCAAACCAACCCGCCGCCGCCGTAGCCGCACCGGACTCGCCGCCGGCCATGCTCGCGCTGGCAGAGCGTGCATTACCGCAACCCGCTGTCGTGACCTCTGCAGAGGCACTGCAAAGCCCTCCCCAGGCATCGTTTCCGGTCCCCGACGACGCGGTGAGCGCGATGGCAATTAGCCCTTTGCCGGCGCCCGCGGCCGGATCCAATCCTCGGCAGGTGTTGGAATCACCCTTGCTCCCGCCGGCACCCGGTGAGCAGCCGCCGGATAGTGTTGCTGCATCGCAGAAGCTGACGGGTACCGTGTCCAATTACTCCGCGGATGGCTTACCGGTCATCGACGGCATCACCCTGCACCTCGACGGGATTGGACCACTTGCGCCGAACACTGCGAAGTCGGTGGCCCAGTGGATCGTTGCACATGGCAATTATCTCGAGTGCAACGCCGCGCAACCGAGCCTGTATCGCTGCGTCACCAAACGGAATCTTGATCTTGCGGAGGCAATCCTGTTGAACGGCGCCGCTCGGACGAGTGCCGACGCGCCCACGCTCTACCGTGTCGCGGAGGCGAAGGCGCATAATGCGAAACGAGGAGTGTGGAAGTAATGGTTTGCGGATGTCGGGTTTGACCAGGTTTTTCGATCGCAGCGCCATCAAGGCTCTTCCTGCAGCGTGCCTGCTCGCCTGCCTGGCGGCCTGTGCGCAGCCGGTATCCGCGCCCGCGCCGGTGTCGACGCAAGCTGTCCTCTCGGATGATGAGGCGTTGAACCAACTGCGCACCGGCAAGGTGGTGCTGGATTGCGGCCCATCCTGCGCGCCTAAATGGTCCGGCAGCCTGGCTGAGTTGCAGACGCATTATAACGCCGAAGAGTGGCGCGACCTGGCCCTGCTTGTGATCCACACCAATTACTCGCAGGACCTGGCATATTTCTACCTTGGTCGCGCCGCGGAGGGCTTAGGCGCGCGCTCGTCTGCCTTGGCCTATTATGGCACGGCGCGGGGGTTGGCGACCGGTGCCGACAACAGCGCCAAATGCGGATCGACCCCGCAGGGATGCAACGGGCTCAGCCTGCTGACGGAGACACTCACGCGGACCCAGATTGTCGAGGAAGCACGCAGGAGAAGCTTTGTGCGTCACCAGCCGCACGCAACAGGGCAGCAGCCGCCGGATAGCTGGGTTGATCCGGAGCCGGCAAGTCCGTGAAGGAAGCAGTTCTTTTCTGAAGAAAAGAACCAAAAGACTTTTATGTTCTTGGCATGCGCTGCCGGATAAAAACGCGACAGCGACCTAGGAATCTTTTGCTTCTATTCTTCAGAAAAGAAGATCTTCCTCCCGCTGTACTCTCAATTCCTGCACCCGCGCCGCCAGCGTATCAACCGCACACGGCTTCGTCAGCACCCGCATTCCCGGCTGTAGATGTCCATTCCCGAGCACAGCCTGCGCTGGCTTCGACATGGCGATAGTCGCTGAATAGCCCTCAATCCCTGCTGAAACGGCGCAATCTTGCGTATGGGCTGATCGCGCTGGTGACGTTTCTGCTGCTCAACATCAAGAGCGTCGACTCACGTGGGGTCAGCTTCATCGGCATCGGTCTGATATTCGCCGCCTGCATCAGCAACTCTTTGCTGAGCATGCCCTGGAGGCAGAGAATGCTGTTCTGCAGAGCCGAAATTCGTTGGCCACCACCACCACCGCTTGGAAACAGATCTCATGCGACTGTATAGAGCGCTTGGCGGTGGGGTGGAATGCGATGGCTAGATAAGGAACGAACAGCGGCCGACGAAAGGCTTTAGCGGTTTACCTGCTCTTGGAGAGGGACATTTTCATTGGGCCCCACGTAGAAAGCAGCGCATTCCCGCGAGAGTACGCCACCTAGTAGAACGATATCATCCTTGTATGCATCGAGAACGTAGTCGACCGTCCCTCTGTCGCGTTCCTCGAACTACATCTCATGAACATCCTCCCGCCCAGCTCCGTAGACGATGCGGCCGACCTTCGCCCAAATCGATGCCATCGAGCACATGCCGCATGGCTGCAGCGTGGAATAAAGCGTGGCACCGCGTAATTCGTCGGCGTCGAGAGTCTTGCAAGCGCGTCGCATAGCAATAATTTCGGCGTGCGCTGTTGGGTCGTGCTGCAGCGCTGTTTCGTTATGTCCCTCTCCGACGATTTTGCCGTCGAGCACGATGACACAGCCGATCGGGCTGCATCCCTCCGCAGCATCCCCTTTCTTCGCCCAATCCAATGCACGCTTCATATAGGCGATGTCGGCTTCATCGGAGCGGGCGCGTGACGCGCGCCCATCTACGTAATCATTCATGGAAATTGGACGCTCCGCTTACTCTGATCCGATAGATAGGCTGCAGCCGAGGAAGGTAAAGATCGGGAACGGATTGGCTCCCCAATGCCGTCCCAGTAAATTGAAAAAGTTTTTTGCTCTTTTTTCAAAAAAGGACTGCTGCCTATTTCAGTGAACAGGATAGAAGAGATCCTAAACTTAAACGTCGGTTTGTGGCGTTTGCGGCTGTTGAGCTCGGGCGAGGAATGCGGCGGCGGCCTCGCGCAAACAATTGTAGGATAAGTCGCTGCCGAGCACGCTGCCAAGCAGGGCAACATCCTTGTTCAACAATTTTGCACCCTGGACGAACATGGCGGGATCCGGCAAGCGAGCGCGTACTTCAAAACCGTAGCTGCGGCCGCTGCTGGCGTTGATCAATTGGACCAGCGCGGTCTTTTCGATGCCGAGTCCGGCGCCTGCTGTCAGTGCGGCGTCGGCGAGGCCCATATTGGCCGCCATCAGCGTGTTGTTGATGAGTTTCGCGAGCTGTCCTGCGCCGACATCGCCTAGATGGCTGATCAACCCGGCGAACGTTTCGAACACCGGCCGCGCTTGTGCGACGGCCTCAGCGGTGCCCCCTACCATGACGGTGAGCGTGCCTGCAGCCGCACCGTGTCCGCCGCCGCTGACCGGCGCATCGATCAGAACCACGCCACGCGCTTCGGCCTGCCGGGAAAGGTCAAGGCAGGTGTCGGGGTGGATGGTGGCGTGGATGGCGATGATGCTGCCGGGGCGCATCGTAGGCAGCAGCGCGTCGCAAACCTCGCGCACGCCTGCATCGTCGAACACGCAGATGCCAATATGATTGCATCGCTCAGCAAGATCCGCAGGACTGGCGACACTCTGCGCTTTTGTGTCTGCGAAGGACGCAAGCGCTTCAGGTCGGCGTGCCCAGAGAACGAGGGGGAAGCCGGCCTCGACGATGCGGCGTGCCATCGGTCCACCCTGGCTGCCGAGGCCGATGAAGCCGACCGTGATTGCTTTGTCGTTCAACGTGTATTTTCCTTCAGCCGGCGGTGATGCCGCGGTCCATGGTCACACAGGCGCCATGGAAAGCACGCCCTGCGTCCGATGCAAGATGGGCGATCATCTCCGCCACGTCATCGACTTCTACAAGGCCACGCAATCCCGAAAACCGCTTGATCAGGTCCATCTCGGCGCCTTCAGGCATACGCAGATTGGTTGCTATGTTCGTCATCATGCCGCCGGGAGCCACTGCGTTGATGCGGATGGGCTTGCGTTGATATTCCATCGCCATCGCTTTCGTCAGCTGCAGCAAGCCGCCTTTGCTTGCGCAATAGGCCGCTGCATAAGCCTCGCCGATGAAGGAGGCTGTCGAAGTGACATTGACAATGGCACCATCACGCTCGAGCAGATGTGGGATCGCCGCCTTGCTGAGATGAAAAGGTGCGCTGAGATTGACAGCCAGCGTTTTGTTCCATTGCACTTCGGACATTTCGGTGGAATGCGCAAAGAAGATCAGCCCAGCCACGTTGCACAACGCATCAAGGTGGCCGAAGGCATCAACCGCGGCAGATACCATGGCTGTGCAGTTCTCGGAGATCGCCAAGTCCGTCGAACGGGCCACGATCTTGCGGCCCATCGTTTGGATTTGTGATGCGGTCTCATCGAGGCCGGTCTGGTTTACGTCGACGGCGAAGATGTCAGCGCCGGCGCGTGCCAACGCCAGGGCGGTGCCTCGACCCAGGCCGGAAGCGGCGCCGGTGACAAGGGCGATCTTGCCGGTCATGTTTGAAGGGCCTGGCATTTGTGTCTCCCGGAAGAAAGAAAGCCGCTCTTTTTTGAAAAAAAGAATTAAAAAACTTTTTTGATTTTAATCTGCGCTGCCGGACAGGTCCGCGACAGCGACGTAAAAGTCTTTTGCTTCTTTTCTGCAGAAAAGAAGACCTTCTTTCCTCAAGGCCTCATCACCCATCCACCATCCACATGTATCGTCTGCCCACTGATCCAAGCCCCCGCCTGCGAGCACAGCAGCAGCAGCGTGCCGACTAGTTCATCCGGTGCACCGCGCGGCCGCGTTGCGCAGGTCGCAGCTAGAAACTGCAAGAAAGGCGAGTCGTCTGGCACCAACGCCTTTCCGGCATCGGACGTGACGTTGCCTGGTGCTATGGCATTAACGGTGATGTTCTCTCGCCCGAGCTGCTTGGCGAGTGTGGTCGTGAGCCCGACAAGTGCCAGCTTGCTGATACCATAAAGTCCAATCGCCGGAAACGCACCGCCCGAGGTCTGGTTGACGATACGCCCGCCCCCGCGTGCGCGCATCGAGGGGATGACGGCTTGCGAACAGAGCAACGCGCCATTCAGATTTACGGAAAAAACCTTATTCCAGGACTCCAATGATATCGTTTCGCAGGACTGATGGGTGAGTTCAGCCATGAGTGCTGCATTATTGACCAATATGTCGACGCCGCCGAAAGCGTCGGTAGCGGCTGCCGCCATGTCGAGTGTGGAGTCCTTGTCGGCGACATCGACGCGCACGCCGATCGCATTGCCGCCGGTTTGCGTGATCTCGTCGGCCACGGTTTTGGCGCCGTCCTCGTTCAGGTCGGCGACAACGATGCTGGCGCCCGCGTTGGCGAGGCCCAGCGCATAGGCGCGGCCGATCGAATTGCCGCGGCCGCCGGCACCGGTGACGATGGCGATCTTGCCATCAAGCCTGAACTGGTCGGTAGTGAAGGACATGGTGCGGTTCCTCAAGTCAGGTTGTTTGTTGGCTGAGTATCTGCAATCAACCGTTCCACGGCAGGCCCTTGCTGACTTTGCCGATCATCTCGAAGACAACGCTCTGGATCACCGATGCTTTCGGCCAGCCGGCATGGATGCCGTAGGCGAGCACGAATTCCTGCATCTCCTCCGGTTGGCAATTACCGCTCAACATGGCCGCGTGGATGTGGCTTCTGATTGGGACATCCGAGGAAGATTCGCAAACGCCCACCAATGTCATCCAGCGGCGTGCGCGCTGATCCAGGCCCGGGCGGCACCACATCTCTCCGAACACGAAATTGCGGATCGCTTCGAGATAGGGAGTGGCGGGCGCACCACCGGGGAACGTCATGACATTGGCGAATTCTGCGGCGCCTTGCTCGCTGCGCTGCTGCGGGCTCCAGGGCTCGGCGCGGATCGGCGGGCATGACGCCGGCGGCAAGCCCATGTTGTCGGCCACGCGCGTGATTGTCTGATCGAGCACCGCGCCCTTGGTCCATCCACCATACACCGATAGATGCAAGGCACCCTCGCGCAGTTCGCTCAGGCTGAGCGCACCGCTTTTCAGCGCGCCACGAACATAATTTTCGATGTGGCACGTATCGCCACTGGCGAGCGAGGAGCCTGCGATGGCTATGAGAAAGCGGGCGCGCTTGTCGAGGCCAGGGCGGCTCCATACTTCGGCGAAGATGAAATCGCGCCAGCTTTCTTCATGAGGTGTGGTCGGCGCGAGCGGTGTCGCGCCGATGATGTCTGCCGCAATCGCAGTGCCGCACGCGCTTCGCGAGGCAGGGTCAAGCAGGGTCATTTTTGTTATTCTCCCATTGCCAGCTTGGTCTTGTTCTTCTGCTTCAGGGCAATAAATTCATCCACACATTACGAACTTGCTGAAATTCCCGCAGCCCCTCGATACCGCCAAGGCGTCCGTGTCCGGAATGTTTCATGCCGCCAAAGGGAACGCACGGCGTCATCGCCTCGCCCGCACCGTTCACCTGAACCTGGCCGGCTATCATCTGGTTGGCGACGCGATGCGCACGGGAAAGGTTGGTGGTGTGGATGTAAGCCCCCAGGCCGTAATCGCTGTCATTAGCCAAAGCGACAGCGTCTTCCTCGCTGTCGAACGGGGTGACCACCAGCACCGGACCAAAAATCTCCTGGCGGGAAACGTCGCTGCTAGGAGCAACGTCGGCAAGGATTGTCACCGGCAAAAAATAGCCGTCGGCCATGTCGCCGCCCAACCGGCTGCCGCCGACGACCACACGGTTGCCATCGGCGATGCCGCGATCCACCATACCCTGTATGCGATCCAGTGCCGACTCCGAAATGACTGGCCCGAGCACCGTCTCCTTCGCAAACGGGTCGCCCACTTTCACGTGGCCCACCATGGACGCAAGCATCTTGAGATATGGCTCGTAGACCGAATGTTCCACCAGCAGGCGTGTGCCGTTGACGCAGCCTTGGCCGTTGGCCGAGACTGCACCCGCGAGGCCGCGTTTCGCCGCACTCTGCAGATCGGCATCGGCAAAGACCAGCACAGCAGATTTGCCGCCCAGCTCCAGCCCCACCGGCTTGAGTGACGCAGCCGCGCTGGCCAGGATCTTCTTGGCGGTCGCACCGCTGCCGATGAATTCGATTTTGCCGATCCCCGGGTGTGAGACCATCGCAGCCCCTACATCCGCGCCGCCGGTGACGAGGTTGACTACGCCCGGCGGCAGCCCTGCTTGCTGGATCAGTTCCACCAGCTGCATGACCGAGTAAGGCGCCAGATCGGGTGCCTTGATGACGATGCAATTACCCGCCGCCAGCGCCGGCGCCAGCACCATGGTCGCCGCAAAAAGCGGCCCGTTCCACGGCACGATGACACCGACCACGCCATAGGGTTCGTAGGCCACGTAATCATGCGCCGGGCCTCCCCAGGTGGAGATGGTCCGTCCGTCAAGCTTGTCCGCCCAGCCACCAAAGTAACGGAATTTCTGAGCGGCGTCGTAGCCCATATAGCCGCTCATCGCGATGCCTGAGCCGTTTTCGGCGGTCAGGATCGCCGCGAGGTTTTGCGACTCTGCTTCGAGCAATGCGGCCAGGCGGAACATCAGGTCGCGCCGTTTGTCGCCGTTCAGTGCGCGCCAGGAAGGGAAGGCGGCCTTGGCGGCAGTCACTGCGCGATCGACATCGGCGGGCCCTGCCATGCGGAACTCGGATGTCACCGTGCCGGTGCCCGGATAGATATGGGCGAGCATTTCGCCGCTGCCCGCCTGTTCACGGGCCTCGCCGATGATGACTGGATAACGTGGCAGGCCGTCCGCGACCGGTTTCTGAAAACCCATGGCGCTCACTCCCCAAGATTTTGCCGAGCAGCGAGGCGCAGCTATTTTCATCGTTAGGACACGAATAATAGGCTTGTTAATAAGCGGTCAAGCGGCGATGAGGCGGCTGCACTCGCTGGCGAGGCGTATTATAGGGTTGTTATTGAGCTTGTTGACATGACCTCGCCCACAACACCTCCGCCGAATGATCGCCGCCGGCCGGTTCAGGACACCGCCGCGAAGCTGCGGGATTTGGTGTTCGAGTGCCCGCCGGATACGCGGATTGGTGCTTTGCCGGAGCTCGCCCGCACCCTGGGCGTAGGGATCGTCACCGTTCAGCAGGCAGCCCGAATACTGGAGCATGAAGGGCTGCTGGAGGTCCGGCGTGGGCCCGGCGGCGGCTATTACGGCCGCCGCCCCGATGCATCAGCGCTGGAGCGATCAATGGGTGCATTCATGCGCATGCATCCAGCCTCCTTCGGTGAGGTGCTCGACATCACCTCGCTGCTCTTTACCGAGTTAGTGGCGGCGGCCTGCACCTGCCGCGACGAGGATCTGCATACAGCATTGCGCACCCTCCAGCGCCGTATCGTAACCTGCACCTCCGAAACGGAAACGATGGCGTTCGAAACCGAATTGCAGGATCTGCTATTCCGCATGGTCGAGCGGCCGCTTTTCGAAGTGCTGACGCGTGTGACACTCAGCTTTTCCGGAGCGAGGCGGGTGCCGATCTTCCGTAAGGACAGCGCCGACCGAGCCTGGTGGCACGAAGGGCGGCAACGGATCATCGCCGCCATCCTCGCCAACGACGCCGAACTGGCCCGTTTCGAGGCCGATCGCGGCAACCGCCGCATGGTATTGCGCCACGTCAAGGCCTTGCGGGAACCGGCCGATGGCGGCGAGGATTAGCCAGGTTCGCACGCCGTCACGCGGTGGACGGAACCCGGAACGAGCGTATACAGCGAGCACCTACAATGAACGCATGGCGAGGCCCTTAGAGGCCTGCACATCGCGGCGAGAGGGCAGGAATGACAACGTACTGGAGTGAGTTTCGCACTGGCTGGCGTCCACTGGCGGCTGCAGCGCTTGGCATGGGAAGCGGCTTTTCCACCACCGGCGTGGTGACCAGCATCATGGCGCCACATTTCCTGAAGGATCTGCATTGGACGCCGGCCGCCTTCGCAAAGGTGGGTGCCGTCTCGATCCTGATGTCGCTGTTCATCCCTATAGCGGGCCGTCTGGCCGATGTGTGGGGTGTCCGCAGAACGGCGTCTATCGGCGTTCTGGCGCTGCCGCTCTGCATGATCGCCCTCAGCAGAATGACCGGCGACATCTCGCAATACTACATCATCTTTATCATCGAGGCGATGTTGTGCGTGACCACGACGTCTACGGTGTTCAGCCGCGCTGTCGTCACGCAGTTCCAGCAGGCACGCGGGTTGGCACTTGCGATTGCAGCCTCTGCGCCGGGTGTCACCGGCATCCTGGCCGGCTTTTACTTGAACCCCTTCGTCGAAGCCGATGGCTGGCGCACTGGATATCTTGTGACGGCCGCGTTCACACTTGTCTGCGGCGGTCTTGCCGTGTGGCTGCTGCCGCCGCGCCGGCGGGAGATGTCCATCGTGACGGGCTCACCGATCCTGGCAGCACCACGCAGGCGGGGATGGGCGGATTATCCGGCGATCTTTCGCACGCGGGCCTTCTGGATCCTGCTGACGGCGATGGTATTGTGCAATCTGTATCAGACGCTGATTCAGGCACAGATAAATCTGCTTATTCTCTCAAAAGGCGTAAGCAAAGTCGATGTCGGCGGAATCATTTCCGCCTTCATGGCCGCAATGGTGATCGGGCGCTTTCTTTGCGGCGCCGCCATCGATCGCCTGCCCGGTCAGCTTGTGGCCGCCGTCGGCATGGGCCTGCCCTGCATGGGGTTATTCCTGCTCGCGTCCAGCCTCGATACCCATGGTGCGGTGATGGCTGCGATGGTTTTGATTGGCGTCGCCGTCGGCGCGGAAGGCGACCTGATCGGCGTTCTTGTCGCACGCGCTTTTGGTGTTGCGATCTATGGCAGCGTCATGGGCCTGGTGACTGGCGCGATCAGCCTGGCGACGGCGAGCGGTGCCTTTTTGCTAAGCCTGATACTACAACATTATGGAAACTACCGTGTCTTCCTGTTGATCTGCGGGATAACGACCTTGATCGGCAGCCTGATGTTCCTTCTGCTACCGCGTTCGGCTACCGCGGCACCGGTGCAAGAGCGCCAGGGTGATTTGCCGGAGAGAACCGCGACAGCGACGTAAAGTCTTTTGCTTCTTTTCTTCAGAAAACAAGGCCTTCCTTTAAAAACGACACGGATGGCGTAGCGGAGGCTTGGCAACGCTCCGGCATTGGTCTTTACCTTTATCCCGGCTATAAGCGGCCGCTCACGATCCGGGATCTTGTCGATACGATCAAGCCTTTTTTAAAACCATCAGCTCTTCCGGCGGTCGACAGCGAAAATTAAAAAGGCGTCAGCCTGACGAGAATCATCATAAAAACAACGATGAACCTCGTCAGGCGAAGGCATTCAGCCTGGCTTTCTAGCGACATGGAGCAGGCTCCTCGGTTCTTCTTGATACGGTATCGGCGACGGAAAGCATTGGCATCACGACGCAGTCAGGCCGGCACCTCCGATCTTATCTTTCGAGCCTCACCACTAAGGCGTCACTTTCTCTTCATCCCGCATGCAGGGTGCAAAGGGGAACCCGCTGCCCGGCAGGCGTTCAGAAGGTGAAGCAATGCACGCACGTGCAACGCTACGCCAACGACAAAGGACACCATCATGAGCCATCATTTACGGACCCTGGCACTCGCGTCGTGCCTGGCTCTAGCAGCCGGCGGCACTGCCTTCGCCCAAGCTGCGGGTAGCCCGGGCAGCGGCGGTGCTCACGCACCGGGCAACAGCAGCAACCCGGGATTGGCGCGAAGCGGTCACTTCAACACGGGTTCGTCGACTATGAGCCCGGGAACAGGCGCCGCCGCCGGCAACACGATGACGCCAAATAGCGGCGTCGCTGCCCCGGCACCTGCGGGCACCATGCAACCGGGTATTCCGAGCGCTGCAACGCCCGCACGGGTGGCGCGACCGCACTAAGCTAGCCGCCATCCGGCAGGCGATTCAGGTATCGAACCTGGATCGCCTGCTTCCATGCAGCTCGAAACGCCAGAGCCTCGCGCGTAAGGCGGACACGTAAGAGGACATTCCGATGCGCCAAACCAATGCGGCCGCACTCGCCGGCTCGGCTGTGATCGCCGCTCAACTGACCGGCGCGCGGCATAATCCTTCTCCGAGCCACCCACGGACGGCTGCCTGGTATGAGGCCTTACGCAAGCCATCGTTCACGCCACCAGCGCCGGTATTTGGCGTGGCATGGACCGGGCTCGACGTATTGCTCGGTTACGCGGGCTATCGGTTGCTGTCTGCTCCGCCCTCACATCGCCGTCGTGTCGCGCTCGGCGCTTGGGCGCTGAACCTGTTCGGGATCGCTGGTTTCTCGTGGATATTGTTCGGACGCAAAAGGCTGGACGAAGCGCTCGAAGTCACGGCGGCCATGGTCGTTACGGCCACAGCCACATGTGTCACCGCGGCCGCTGTGGACCGCCGCGCGGGCAATGCCTGCCTTCCTTTACTTGGCTGGGTCATCTTTGCAGCGGTTCTTCAAGAGGAAGTCTGGCGCCGTAATCGCTAGCGGAGAAGCGTGCGAGCAAGGTCATGTTCTTTCAAGAAAGCAGGTCTATTGCGATAGATTTCGTCTCGCCATCGACCTGATCGCTCGACATTTCACGCGCGCGGGCCTGCCCGCCTTCCTTAGGATGCGAAGCGTGCGCGATCCGCAGCCTTTGCCAGGTTCAGGCTGACCGTCATGAACTGGTCGCTCTGCCCGATGAACAACCCTGTGCTCGTGAGATACTCTACGACCCCGACCGCCGTGAACTCTGCAGGGCTGATAGGCCGAATGACGGCGCAAAGCGGCAGGTTCTCGCTGATGAAGCTCGACGGGATCGGGAAGATCAAATTAGGCTCAAGAAGCTGGCCTTTGTTGACGAAGTTGGGAAAGTGCAATCCATTCGTAGGATCGGTCAATGGCGCTACCGGCTTCTGAACGGCGTTGCCGGCGAAATCGACCCACTCGACGAAATGCGCCACCTCGTCGCCGCCAATGCCGATCAGGATCTCCAGAACCTCCGCGCTCGTTGCATGCTGCGCAAAAGACGCATAGAGGCTGGTGCCGCCCTGTTCTATGGAAGCGAAATGAAATGCCGCCGTATTGGCGATCGCCTGTATGTGGTCCGGCGGCGTAAGATCGGCATCGCTGCGCGGAATGGCGGTGAACTGGCCGGCTGCGAGCTGCGGCAGGGCCTGCGGATAGGTCGCACCGAAATCCGGGCTGCTTGGACTGCGATAACGCGTATACCAGGACGTATCCACGCTCAACTGCATCAGATTGGTCAGCCGCCCGTTCTGTTGCGCGCCGGTGGCGGTGCTGCTTGGCAGAGTGCGGAAGTGATCGAGATCGACAGGATCGGCGCCGACAGAAGCGAGATAGGCGTTCAGGAAAGCCGCGTGGCTAAGCTCGTCGGTAGTGTTGCTGGTGATGTATTGTCCGCTATCGCCATCGAGCTGATTGAGTGCATTTTGATAGGGGTTGGGAGTACCGGTGTTGAGGCCGCCGAGCTCCGCATATTGCTGCCATAGATCAGACTCGACCAATTCGGCATAGGCCACGAAACGAAGCAGCGCGATATCGCCGGCAGTTGGCTTTTTCGGTCGTGTGGCGGCGGGTGCAGCGCTCGCGCTCGATAACAATCCTGTCGAAAGCGCTGCGCCGGCAAGGCCCGCATTGCGAAGAACGTTCCGTCGCCCGGTCGGCAATGGCGTAGTGACGGCGGGGCGCGGCTCGGCCAAATCGTCCGTGTCATGTGTCGTCATGGTGTGTTCCCCAAAAGGGCCGCGCAGAATGCCGTCCCATTTGCCGGTCTATCCCAGCCTCTTTAGGACGGCCGTGCCGCACCGATTATTCCTCCGCCTGCCGCTTTATTTTGCAGTTCCTGCCGACGTGCAAATTTCTCGGCTAACTCGGGAATAATCGGCAACGCCCCTCGTCTCTAGTCGAGCATGGGAAATTCTCGTGCAGACAAGGAGCATGAGCGATGTAGCACGATCAGCAGGCTCATCTGACGCAATAATTCCGTTTCACTCGTCCCTCGCCCGCGATGCATCGCGCGGTCTGTCGGCCGAGTCATGTCAAAAAGGATCATCTTCAATGTCACGATCCCGTCTTTCCTGGATCGGTTGCGCTTTCGCAGCCGCAATCCTTCTGCCACACGCCGCAGGCGCCGCCGACTGGCCGATGTTCGGCGCGTCGGTCAGCAATCATGCAGACAATCCTGCGGAAACCAGGATCAGCACGAAAAACGCCCCCAAGCTTGCCCAGAAATGGGTGGCCACTACCGGTGGCGACGTCTCGGCCCGCGCAGCCGTAGTCGACGGTGTGGCGTATTTCCCCGACTGGGCCGGCAATTTCTGGGCGCTGGATACCAATACCGGAAAGCCACGCTGGCATCGCAATCTTACACAATACGGTTTCACCAAGGGAACAGTATCACGCACCTCGCCCGCGGTTGAAAACGGCACGGTTTATTTCGGTACTCAGCTCGGTGCCTATATGGTGGCAGTCGATGCCAAGACAGGCGATCTGAAATGGCACAGCCAGATCGATTCCCATCCTGAAGCAATCATCACCAGCTCGCCCGCCGTAGCTAACGGAATCCTCTATTTCGGCGTCGCTTCCAACGAGGAAGGCGCTGCCTCAAATCCCGGATATCACTGCTGCTCATTCCGCGGCAGTGCGGTCGCCGTAGATGCGGCGACCGGGCAGATCATCTGGAAAACCTTTATCGTGCCAACTAACTATGCCGGCGGCGCCGTCTGGGGCAGCAACCTCGTCGTCGACGCTGCGCGCGGCGAGATCTTCCTCGGCACCGGCAATAATTATATCACACCAAATGACCCAGCCTATGCCGCCTGCATCGCCACCGGCGGCAAGCCACAAGCCTGCTACGCGAAGGATGACCATTTCGACTCCCTGCTTGCGCTCAACATGAAGAACGGCAATGTCAAATGGTCGCACCGCCTTTCCAATTCGGATGATTGGACGGTTGCCTGCATCACGGCGCCCGACTCGGTCAATTGTCCCACAGGCTTCGGTCCCGATTATGATTTCGGTTCAGGCCCGCAAGAGATAACCTTGCCTCTATCCGGCGGCCGCACCAGAACCGTCATCGGCGCAGGCCAGAAAAGCGGCGTGTATTCCGCGTTCGATGCGGATACGGGTGCCATGATGTGGGCCACCAAGGTGGGTCCTGGCGCTTCACTGGGCGGTATCGAGTGGGGCTCGGCCACCGATGGCAAACGCATCTACGTCGCCATCTCCAACGCGAATGGAGAACACTACAAGGGCGGCGTTGCCGGCTCCTGGAATGCGCTTGATCCGCTGACCGGTGCCGTCCTGTGGCGCGTGCCTGATCCGAACGGTGCCGATGATCTGGGTCCGCTCGCGGTCGCCAACGGGGTGGTCTACGCCCCCTCGATGGGCGGTGCACCGAGCATGGCCAACATGTTCGCGCTGAACGCCGCGACCGGCGATATTCTCTGGAGCTTCCCCTCCGGCGGATCGGTAAATGCCGGCGCCACGATCGTAGACGGCAGCGTATATTGGGGTTCCGGCTACAGCCACATCGCCCGCGCCGGCTTCATCGGAAACACGAAATTCTACGCCTTTGGCCTCAACGGCAAATAATGCCAATATTGGAGTTCAAGACATGACCTGGAAAACACCGAAGATCACAGAAATCGCCCTTGGCGCTGAGATCAACAGCTATGCGTGCGCCGAGGCGCGCATTTAATGTGGTGGCCAGCAAGGGAGTCCTGCCTCTTGCTGGCCGACCAAAGAAAGCCTGCTTTTCTGAAAAAAAGAAGCAAACGACGTCTATGTCCCTATCGCGGTTCTATCTGGCCACGTACTCTACATGAGAGGCATGACCTCAATCAGTATTCACTATACCATACCTGTTCGCCCATCGCGTCGAGGTCCTGGATGCTGGTGAGGTGATTGACGTTGGCGGCTCCCGCGTTCCGCTTTTCCGACGTCGTGTAGCCGCCCGGCCTGATGAGGCCGAGAACCAATGCAACGCTGGGGCGATACCGCGGGCTGCGCTGATCAGGGAATGCCTCGGCCTGCTTTGGATCAACGCGCGCCTATGATGCTACGCCAGCGCTTTTTCGATTGCGGCGAGCAGCAACGGATCGTCGGGCGTGGTGTCGGGGCTGAAGCGGCCGATGACTGTGCCGTGGCGATCGACAAGGAATTTCTCAAAATTCCATGCGACATCCGTGGGGTTGTCGAACTTGATGCCGTAGCCAGCAAGTTTCGCCTTGAAGCCGCTGCCCTCTGGTGTGGCTGCCTCAGGCTGCGCTTCGATGAGGGCCTTGTAGAGCGGATGCTGGTCGGCCCCTTTCACCGAGATCTTTGAGAACATAGGGAAAGTCACGTCGTATTTGGTGGAGCAGAAATCCTGGATCTCCTCGTTCGTGCCCGGCTCCTGGCCGCCGAAATTATTGGCGGGGAACGCCGCGATCTCCAGGCCGCGGGGCGCGTAGGTTTTATAGAGTTTCTCCAGCGCGGTGTATTGCGGCGTGAGGCCGCATTTGGAAGCGACATTGACGACCAGAACGGCGCGGCCGTCGAAGGCGCCCAGAGTGGTATCGGTGCCATCGATGCGGGAGAGGGGGATGGCTTGGATGTTGGTGCTCATGATCGACCTCGGGAAAGAAGAAGCGGTGTTTTTCTACACCTGCGTATGCGGTCCCACCAGCGGCGGCGCGATTCCGCCTGCGCGCTAGCTTCAGGCGTTGCATGTCTCGCGCAAGGTGTCGAGAACGCGCACGCAGGCGAGACCGGTGTAAAAATCCGGCGCGATCTGGCGGCGCGTGGCCACGGCTTCGGTCACCTCGCCGAGCCAAAGGTCGAGCGCGTGCTGCATTGGGTCCGGCGTGTTTTCCGGGAAGCTGAAATGTTCCGGCGATTGGCCGGGGCGGAGTATCTGCAGGTCCGACATGCCGGTGACGTGGCAGGCGCCTTCGCTGCAGAACAGGGTCATTTGGGCGGGGAGGGTGACCGCCGCGGCGAAGGCGGTATCGAGCGTGGCGGTGACGCCGTTCTGCATACGGAACCAGCCAGTGAAGGCGTCTTCCGCGGTGCTTGGGTGGGTAAGGCTCGGGTCGTGGCCGTCCGGGCGGATGCGGATTTCTGTCCTGGCGATGCCGCCGGCGGAGGCGATGTCGCCGAATAGCCAATGCAGCATGTCGATGGTGTGGCTGCCATAGGCGCCGAGCCAGCCGCCCTGGTGTTTCTCGAACAGCCAGCGATGCGATTGCGTCCGGCCATAGGACATGAAAGCGGTCATCGTGAGATGGGCCGGGGTGCCGAGCGCGCCGGTGTCGAGAAGTTCCTTGATCTTGCGGCGCAGCGGATCCTGGCGAAATTCGAAATTCAGGAAGTGCAATACGCCGGCTTTGGCGGCAAGCTCGCACATCTCCTCGGCCTGTGCGGTGTCGCGCCCAAAAGGTTTGTCGCAGAGGATGTTGCGGCCATGGGCTGCGGCAACGCGTACATGGTCGAGATGCAGGAACGGCGGAGAGTGGATGGAGACGAGGTCGCACGGGCTCTGCACGGCCGCGCGGATCGCCTCCGCGTCATGCGGGGAGACGATGTCGGTTTCCCAGCCTTTGGCCTGAAAAACCGGTGCGACGGAGCGGCGGCCGAAGCCGGTGCCGATGATGACGACGCGCCGCATGATGTCGGTATCCCGTTTTTTATGGCTTGGCTTTTTTATCCCCGCCAGGCGAGGGCTTGGCAACCTGACGCGTCCGTGAGGCGCTATGACGCCGGATGCACAAGGGCTGCCTTGATGCTGCCGTTTTTTCCGTCGACCCCTGTGGTAATGTCTGGAGATACTACGCTCATGAAGCGACGCGTTGGACGGGGCATCCCGGGTTGCCCGGTTGCAGGCAAGCGTCTCGCCCTGGTGCTGGCAGGACTGGTGTTTGCTTCGGCCGCGCAGGCGCAGCCGCATGGCGAGCACGGGGGCGGCCGCGGTGGCGGCGGGCATGAAGGCGGCGGGCATGAGGGCGGCGGGGGGCACGGTTTTGGTGGCGGACACGAAGCGGGGCCGCGCGCCGGCTTTGGCGGCGGCGGGGTCCATGGTGGTGGCCGGGAGGACGGGTTCCGTGGCGGTTTCGCCGGGCGCCCTGGCGGCGGGTTCGAGCATGGTGGAGGCGGCCGTGAAGCTGGCCGTTTCCACGGCAATGAGCGTGGTTTTGCGGGCGGTGGATTTGCGAGGGGCGGTCTGGAGCGGGGCGGTTTCGGCCGTGGGCGTTTTGGCGGATCCGATTTCGGGCGCGGCGGGTTTGGACGGGCCGACTGGGTAGGCGGCGGCTGGCATGGTGGCGGCCCGTTCTTGGCTTATGCGGGCGGGCGCGATGCGTGGGATTGGCGCGGCGCCTGGGGTGGCTGGGGCGGCGGGTATTGGGGGCCTGAGTTCGATATCGGGCTCGGCGGCTGGGCCTGGGGCGGGATCGCGCTTGGCCTGGGCGTCGGGTTCATCGTGGCGCCGCCGGTATATATCCTGCCGCCGCCGATCTATGCGCTGCCGCCACCGGTGGTGCTGGGGCTGCCGGCGATAGAACCGCCGCCGATCCTGGAAGCGCCGCCACCGCCGCCACTCCCGCCCGCACCGTATGTCGCGGCCGCACCAACCACGTCGGAACTGGTGGCGGCTGCCGTGCCGCCGCCGATCGTGGTGTCGCCGCCGCCTTACGTGGTGGCCGAAGCGCCGCCGCCGCCGGTGATCTTCGCGCCGCAAAACTTCGCGTTCGCGATCGCACCGCCGGTGCTGGCGTTCTCGGTGATCGGCCCGGCCTATTACAGCGGCGGGTATTTTACCGGCGGCTACATCACGCGCGGCTATTACGGCGCGGTGTGGGACAGGCCGTATCTGCGCACCAGCATCCATTATGACCGCCCCGGGTTCTTCGGGCGCGTTGGCATCGGGATCGGCCTGGGGGGTGTGTTCGGCCGCGGCTATGCCCATCGGGATCATTTCTATGGCGCCCCCGGCGGCGGATTTCATGGCCGTGGCGGCTTCCGCGGTGGTGGTGGTGGTTTTCACGGCGGCGGCGGGGGTGGCCGGGGCGGCTTCCATGGTGGCGGCGGACGTGGCGGGCACGAACGTGGTTAGTGTTTCAAGGCAAGGTGAATTCAGGATTATGACGATGCGTGCTATGAAAATCTCGCTTTTGGCGATCTCGCTCTGTGCTGTGTCGACGACGGTAGTGCAGGCGCAAGCGCCGGCAGCAGCACCGCCACCATCACCACAACAGGCAGTAGCCGCTGCGCCGCAGCCACCCGCCAAGCCCAGCCCGACACAGCTCGCCGTGGAACAGCGCATCGCTGCGCTGCAGGCCAAGATGGCGATCACGACCGATCAGCAGCCGGCGTGGTCGGTTTTTGCGCAGGTAATGCGCGACAATGCGCAGAATACAGACACGCTGTTCCAGCAGCGTGCGCAGAGTGCCGCGACCATGTCGGCGGTCGACAACATGAAATCCTATGCCGCGATAGCGCGTGCTTATGCCGAGAACACCCAGCATCTGGCTGACGCTTTCGAAACGCTCTACGCTAAATTATCGCCGCCGCAGCAGCAGATCGCGGATACGCTGTTCCGCCAGCCGGTAGCGTCCACAGTCCGCCGACGCTGACTTGCGCACGAGGCGCGGATATCTGCCGGCATCATGCCTGCTTCTGCTTGCGATACTCGGCCTTTCGGGCGCCCTGGAATGGAGCGCCTCGCGAGGCCCTTTCGGCGCGGTCGATGCAAATGTCAGCGCCTATCTGGATCGCTCGGAAACCACCGCGGTAGAGGCCTTTGCGGTGGCGCGCGCTATAAATGCCGCGGTGTCGCTGCTGAAATCGGCTGATCTCAGCGCGGTGGTGGCGCAGATCGCACCGCTGCAGGTGCTGGAGCCGGTGGATGACCTGGCAAAGCAGTTTTCCGATGTGATGGTCGCCAGTATTGTAGCAATTCAGATGCAGCGATTGTTGCTGCTGGTGTCACGTGCCTGGGCTTTGGCGTTTCTGCTGCCGCTTGGCTCTGTGCTGCTTGCAGCGGCGTTGGTGCTGCCGCAGCGGTTTCACTGGCCGATCAGGCTGGCGCGGCTTGGCCGCATGGTGATTGTGGCGGCCGTATTCGCGCGCTGCATCGTTCTGCTGGCCGGGCTGGTCGGCAACGGGCTGACGCAGGAATTTCTCGCAGGCGATCTGCACGACACGATGAGTTTGCTGCGCGAGTCGGGCACACATCTCACCCAGATCACTGCGGCGACGGCGCCACCCAGCCAGGCACCTCAGGGTTCCAGCGCAGCACCTGCACAGAACCCGCCTCCAAGTGTGCTGGACCGCATGGCGAGCAGCGTGAGAGACGCGCTGCAATCTGCCAAGGATAAGACGGCCGCAGCCGTGGGTCACGGCGAGTCGCTGATGAATTGGGTTCCTGATCCGGTGGCGATCAACGCTTTTCTCGCGCAGGTACCCGACCGGATCGTTCGTGCAATAGAAATTTTTCTGGTGCAGACCCTGCTGACCCCATGTTTAGTCGGGTTAGCGCTGTATGGTGCATTGCGTGCTGTGATGCGGCCGATCTAGGCGCACACTCCCGGAGTGAACCGCGACAGCGGCGCAAAAGTCTTTTGCTTCTTTTCTTCAGAAAAGAAGAGGCTTCAGGCTATAACTATCTGAATCGGCCCGAGGGCATCACGTATGTTCACCGGCACCACACCCGCCGGATCGCCATCCGCCTGTGCCATCACCTCGCCTTTCCCAAGTATCTCCACATGCGACGCGCGCAGCAGCCGTAAGCCAGGTGCATTCGGCAGCAGGTTCAACGGCAGCGCCGCGCCATACATCAGCGCCGACCACGGACCGGTGCTATCAAATAATGCCACTGAAAAACCCGGCTCTCCTGGTCGCGCGCCGGGTGCGAGCAGATATTGCCCGGCATAGAGCGTGCCTTTGGTCACGATCACGCTGCCGGCTTCGGTGGGCTTGCCGTCCACGAGCAGGCGGATGGGCCTGTAATCGTAGCGTAGCATCTCGCGTAGGGTCTGCAGCACGTAGGCATTGCGGCCGAGCGCCCGCTTGAGCCGCAGCGGCAGGCAATGCACCACCTGTGCATCGAGTCCGACGCCCAGCATCTGCACGAACACCCGGTCCGGCCCTGCACCACTGGCGACGCCCGGCCAGAGTGCGCGGGTGCGGCCGAAGGCCAGTGCGGCGGCGACGGCGTGCGGCGCGCGGGGCAGTTTCAGCTCGCGCGCCAGCACGTTGGCGGTGCCGAGCGGGATGATTCCGAGCGTGGTGTCGCTGCCGGCGAGACCGTTGGCCACCTCGGCGATGGTGCCGTCCCCACCGGCGGCGACGACGAGCCGTCGGTTCTCCACGGCCGCGGCATAGGCGATTTCGGTGGCGTGGCCGGCATGGCTGGTTTCGGCGAGCTGTACGCGCACGCCGCTGGTTTGCAGGATGTCGAGCACGCGCCAGAGCCGGCCTGCCCTGCGCTGTCCTGCGGCAGGGTTATAGATGACGAGCAAGGAGGGCCGGAATGGACAAGGGAAGGGTAACGTCCACACGCTGGTGAACGAAGACTATCGGCTGCCACTATTGCGATTCGGTTGCAGCATGAAGTCAGTACTGTGATATTTGAGAAGGATGCCTAAACTGCCTGTCGTCATGCAATCTTCACTGACGCGACGCGATGCGTAGCCTATCTGCTGTCCCCTGCCCGGACCCCCGAACAGATGGGGACCATATCAGGTGACGGTGAGGCACATGAACGCCTTTTCTCCCACGCAAGACGCCCATGGCCTGCAGCGGTTTGGCCGGCCAAGCTATCGCTCGGTTTTCATCTCCGACGTGCATCTCGGCATGCGTGCATGCCGCAGCGATTTTCTCGCGCATTTCCTAGGTTCTTTCAGCACCGAAAACCTGTTTCTGGTTGGCGACATCGTCGATGGCTGGCGTCTGCGCAAATCCTGGTATTGGGACGAGATGCATGACGAGGTCGTCAAGCTCGTGCTGCGGCATGCGGCCGGCGGCGCGAAGGTGCTCTACATCCCCGGCAACCATGACGAGATCTTTCGCGACTGGCTGCATCTGGGGCTCGAGATCGGCGGCGTGAAGCTGGTGGGCGAGGCGGAACACACGACTGCCGACGGCAAGCGCCTGCTGATCATCCATGGGGACCAGTTCGACAGCGTGGTGCGTTATGCCAAATTCCTGTCCCACCTCGGCGATGGAGCATACAATCTCGCCCTCAGAGCCAACCGCTGGTTCAATGTGGTGCGGCGGCAGCTTGGCTATCCCTACTGGTCGTTATCGCAATGGGCGAAGCGCCAGGTGAAGGGGGCGGTGAAGGCGATCGACCGTTTCGAAGAAGCGCTGGCGGGCGAGGCAAAGCGGCGGCATTTCGATGGTGTGGTCTGCGGCCACATCCATCATGCGGAAATGCGCCAGGTCGAGGGTGTTCTCTACCTGAACACCGGCGACTGGGTTGAAAGTTGCACCGCTCTGGTGGAACATCACGACGGACGTCTCGAGTTGATCGACTGGGTGGCCGTAAATAAACTCTCATTCTTTGCGCCAAAGCGCGTGTCAGTTACTGAAGCTGCTTGAACCGCCCAGCACGCCGACGCTGACTGCAGCCGGTCTCGCAGACGTGGCATACCTACCCCCGAACTCGCGCGTGCTGATCGTCTCGGATGCGTGGCGCCCGCAGGTCAACGGCGTGGTTCGGACGCTTGCGACGCTGGTGGCGGAACTGGAGTCGTTGGGGATCATTGCGGAGGTGGTGGGGCCGGACCGGTTCTACACGCTGCCATGCCCGACCTACCCGGATATCCGCCTCTCAGTGCTGCCACGGCGCAAGCTGACCCGGATCATGGAGGCGTTCCGGCCGGACGCGCTGCACATCGCGACCGAAGGCCCGCTGGGGATCGCGGCGCGCAAGATCGCCAAGAAGCGCGGCTGGACGTTCACCACGGCTTTCCATACGCGTTTTCCGGAGTATCTACGGGCGCGTACGCGCGTGCCGACCCGGCTTTCCTATGCCTGGCTGCGGCGTTTCCATGCGGCCGGGCGTGGGCTGATGGTGGCCACTGAAAGCCTGCGGCAGGAATTGCAGGCGCGCGGCTTCCGCGATCTGCGCGAATGGTCGCGCGGGGTGGACCTCGCGCAGTTCCAGATGGAGCCGCGTGAGGCCTATGAGGAATTGGCACGGCCGATCTTCCTCTATGTCGGCCGCGTGGCGGTGGAGAAGAATATCGGCGCCTTCCTGGGGCTGGATCTGCCCGGATCGAAAGTCGTGGTGGGCGAGGGGCCGCAACTGGCTGCACTGCAGCGCGACTATCCGGAGGTGGTGTTCGCCGGCGTGAAGCATGGCGCGGAATTGTCGCGCTTCTATGCGGGAGCGGACGTGAAAGTGTTTCCGTCGCTGACCGATACATTCGGGCTGGTGCTGCTGGAGAGCCTGGCTTGCGGGACGCCGGTGGCCGCTTTTCCGGTGACCGGGCCGAAGGATGTGCTGGTGGGCGGGGGCGATGCGATCGGAGCCGTCGATACCGATCTGAAGGCGGCGGCCTTGCGGGCACTGGCGCATGGCGACCGGATCGCCTGCCGGGCTTTTGCGGAGACGTTCTCGTGGCGGGCATGCGCGGAGAGGTTCGTGACCAATCTGGTGCCGATCCGGCAGGGGCTGGAGGTCTCGATCATCCCAACGCCTGTGTTGGCTTAGCGAGGAAGAAAGCACTTCTTTTTTGAAAAAAGAAGCAAAAGACTTTTGCTTCTGGATAACACGCACCATACTCAGGTTAGCTTAAGCCAGTCAGGAAAAGCCTCATGCAACTTTTGCCTGGCTACAGCCAGAGGAAACAACGGAAGCCGTTCGCGACATATTCAGCCTGATTGAGACAGAAGGCGCGCGGTGACCACTCTACGGCGGCTCGAAATCACCAACAGCCTTATCACGGCGATCCGCCGCAAGCGCATAGATATTGCTTTCCGCAATACCGCTCTTAGCGAACGTACTGAATACGACATTTCGGTCGATTACGAAACGGATCAACGCGCCTGGTTTGAGACGATGACGCGGGCGGACCTATTTCGCCCGACGCTTTATGACGCGGCCTACCTGGAACTCGCACAACGACGTAGCCTGGCGCTTGTAATTCCAGATCGGGATCTTGCGAAAGCAGCCAGCGCCAGCGGCGTATGTGTTATGGGATTGTCCGATTGACAAAGATCGTGTGGGCATCGTCATGACCCGCATTGTAGTTGATTTCGCCTGGCAGATTGGCCGCGTACGGGCGGTATTGGCGGTGCTGCTTGTTGTTGTGGTTGGGCTGGAGAAGGCCCCGCAGGCGCAGGATGTGCTGGTCGTGCTTGGGCAAGGCGCGTCGCGCCTCTCGTGGGTGCTGCTTTTCGGGTCGCTGGTGTGGCTTGGGGTGAATAGCTGGTTCTGGTCGCGGTTTGCGCTGCTGACACGTGATCCGCCGGAGGATCGTGCGGCGCCACGTGCCCGGCCGCGCGGACGGATGCTGGTGAAAACCTGGCTGCCGCTTGTGCTGGGCTTCGTGCCGTTTTTTGCAGTCGCAATCGCGATGATGACTGCGTCGCACGACATTCCAACTGGCATGCGCAGGATGATGGGGCCGGACGCGAATGGTGCGGTGACGCTTGAGCATGGCGCTGCAGTCGCGGTCTTGCTGGGCGCTGCGGTGTTCGGCTTGCTGGGGCTGTTGCAGCGCCGCGTGTCGCGTAGGTGGGTTCCCAGGGCCGCCTTCGTTCTTGCCACCGTTTTGACCGGCGGGATCGGCATGGTGATGTACGGGTTCGCTCCGGTGGAAGCCGGAAAATTGTTTCAACCTGTGCCAACCATTCTGTTTGCTGCGGCAGGGCTGATGGCCGGGGGCACGCTGATCACCTGGTTCGGTGCGCGAAGCCGGTTGCCGGCGATGCCAATCGTGATCGCGTTTGCCTTCGCACTTGCGGAGTTGCGCGATGCAGGGTTGATCGCCGACAATCATGAGGTAAGGGCGATCACGGCGCCATTACCTGCGCGCGTGGCTATCACAAGCGCATTTCGTGGGTTCCTGGCAGACAGTGCCGTGCGCTACACGGCGCCCGAGCCGGTGCCGGTGATCCTGGTGGCAGCGAGCAGCGGCGGGCTGGCTGCGGCGTATTGGACAGCCACCGTACTTGGCGATCTTGCCGATGCCGTGCCGGGTTTCTCCAAACAGCTTTTTGCCGTCAGCAGTGTGAGCGGCGGATCCCTGGGGTCAATGGAGACATTGGCAATGCTGTCGGAGCCGCATCTGCCGCAAGGGTGTTACGGCGTTCGGGTGTGTGCACAACACGCGCTGGGCGCCGATTTTCTGGCACCTACGCTAGGGTCGTTGCTGTATGCGGATTTCTTTCAGCGCTTCCTGCCGGTGCCGGTGTTCCCCGATCGTGCGGTGGCCCTTGAGAAAGCCTGGCAGGCGCAGTGGCACGAGGTGACGGGCAATGACAGGCTGTCACAGCCATTCCTGCAATTATGGACCGATCCGAAAAAACCTTGGCCGGCCTTGTTCATGAACAGCACCTCGGTGTTGCGGGGAGATCGGCTGCTGGTGAGCAATCTGCAATTCGCCAGTGAAGACATGGATGTTTCCATCGATGCGGGAGATCTGCTCGAACGGGTGAATGCGGATCTGCCGGCGAGTGCTGCGGCCGATACAAGCGCACGGTTTCCCTTGTTTGGTCCCGTAGGGGTGTTGCGCGATCGGGTGAGCGGCAAGGCGGCTGATCTGGTGGTCGATGGCGGATATTTCGAGGATTTTGGCGCGACCACCTTGCTCGAGGCGCTCGATGTTCTGGCGGAGGTGGCACGGCGAGACAAGATTGCCGTGCGGTTCATCGTCATTCAGATCATCGGCGCCCCGGCGGCCGCGGTGGAGAAGCCGGAGGATGCGATCCTACCACGCGGTGTATGGGGACCGCTGGATACGTTGCTGCACACGCGGGAGGCGAGAGGGATTGCGGCCACGCATGCGCTGGCGCGGCGTATCGCGGCGCTGGGCGGTGTTTATGCGCCATTACGCCTGGGCTTTTCGCCAACAGGCGAGTCCGCGCCACTGAGCTGGTCGCTCTCGTCGGTAGCGCAGCACGTGATCGATGTGCAATGGAGCGCCGAATGCCGCCGGCGACTGGCGTTGGAAATGGGGTTGGGCGCCGTTGGGGTTGCCGCACCGGCAATGACGTACAGCGCAATGATGCAGAACGTCACGTGTCCCGTTTTGGAGTAAAATTCGTCCGCGAAAAAAATTGCTCGTCGCTGCCTGGCTTTATGTGCAGCCTTTGAGCTGGATGTCGTAGACCGGGTGCTCGAGCATGTTCAGCGACGGCTCTTTCTCCAGGATCCATCCCTCGAAACCCGGCTCGCCTTCGCGGCTATCGATGACGCTCAGTTGTGCCGTGGCATCTTCCGGCAACCCATCCGGCCGCACCTGGCAGGCGCGCAGGGTGATCGACAAAGTTTGCAGTTTTGCGGTGGCGCCGACATGCAGGTCCAGCGTCTGCACAGTGGAATCGAGCTTGTTCAGCACGCGAAGCGTGCCGGACTGGCGCGGCGTCCAGCTATCGGGCGAAGGCAGAGTAGGCGCCGTTACGGTTTCAGCGTGTGCGGCGAAGCTTACGAGGCCGAGCGCCATCAGGGTCAGCTTCATGTCTTGGGCGATTTAAGGCCGGCGACCAGGTCGGCGATCGTCTGCCGCATCATGGCTTCGTCTACGCCCATGAGAAGTGCGTCCTCGAACGCGTCTTGCATGACGTGGCGCAGTTCCTCGTGGTTTTCGTGCAGGATCTCGAGCTTTTCGCGGCAGGAAACGAGCTCGCCATCCGGCTGCGTCCAGCGCGGGCCGCTCATTTGGGGGCGGCGTCGGCCGGTTTGGGCGCGTCTGGCGTCGTGCTGGTTTTGCTGCCGGTGCTGCCAAAAATGTATTTGCCAATGAGAGCTTCGATGTT
Organism: Acetobacteraceae bacterium; assembly: GCA_965198855.1. Taxonomy (GTDB): domain Bacteria; phylum Pseudomonadota; class Alphaproteobacteria; order Acetobacterales; family Acetobacteraceae; genus BOG-908. The sequence continues at coordinate 783,543 of CBDAPZ010000001.1, forward strand.
CACCGAGCCCTGTGTGATGGTGATGGTGCCGCCCGGCTTGAGGGTCTTGTCGTCGCCGCCGGTGGCAAGCGCCACGTATTTGCCGCCGAGCAGGCCGTCGGTCGAGACGGTGGCGCTGCTGTCATCGGTCAGCGATACGCTGTTCTGCACGGTGAGGCCGACAATGGCCTGGTAGGTTTTCGTATCCAGGTTGATCGACTGCACGCTGCCGACTTTGACGCCGGCGACGCGCACATCGGCGCCCACCGAAAGCCCGTCCACATGGTCGAAGGTGGCGTTGAGGCTGTAGCCGTTGCCGGCGAATTTTTGGCCCGTATTGGCGAGCGCGTAGAAGCCGAAGCCGCCAGCCGCCAGCAGGACCACCGCACCAGTGACGACTTCAATCAGGCTATGTCGTGCCAATTTGGTTCATGCCTCCGGCGACCAGGCTTCGTAGTCGCCGGTGGCGGCTGCCCGGTTGCCGCCCTCGTAATCGTGGCCGGGTGGGCGATAGCTGAGTACGGTGCCGGTGCGGTTGGGCAGATGTGGCTTCTGCCAGGTCTTGCGGCCGGTATCGGGGAGCGGCGAATCGGTGGTGTAATGCAGCCAGGCATGCCACTCCGGCGGGATGGCGGTCGCTTCTTCGGGGCCTTTGAACATCACCCAGCGGCGCTGGCGCAGGCCGTGGCCGCGGGGCTTACGCTCGGAGAAATAGCGGTTGCCATCGACGTCGGTGCCGACAAGGGCGCCGTGCAGAAAGGTGAAGAGTCGGGTGCCGATGCTCATGGGCGGAGTTATAGGCAGCCGCTGCGTTGGCGGCAAGGAAGGGAGGCGAGGCCGGTGCGGATCGAGACGGAGAGGCTGGTGCTGAACCGGCCGGGGCTTGCCGATTTCGAGCCGATGGCGGCGATGTGGGCCGATCCGCAGGTGACGCGCTACGTCGGCGGCCCGAACAGCCGAAACGATAGCTGGCTGCGTCTGCTGCGCCTTGGCGGCTTATGGCCCGTGCTTGGCTACGGCTACTGGATCGTGCGGGAGAAGAGCAGCGAAAGGTTTGTCGGCAACCTTGGTTTTGCCGATTTCCAGCGTGAGCTCGAGCCGCCGCAGCACTGTGCCCCTGAGGCGGGCTGGGTGTTTGCAAGCTGGGCGCATGGCAGGGGGTATGCGCGGGAGGCGTTGACGGCAGCGCTCGCCTGGTACGATGCAAGCCCCGTGGCGGGGCCGTGTCACTGCCTTATCGATCCGGAGAATCTTGCCTCGCTCCGCCTCGCGACGGCCTTCGGGTTTTCGGATGCACGCGAGGTCATGTTCAAGAACGCCAAAACGCACCTGCTGACGCGTCAATCCTTCAGCGGTCTCTGAGCAGCCTCCAGCATGTCGAGCAGGAAGGTGGTGGCTGGCAGGGTGCGGCCGCGTGTCGCACCTTCCAAGATCGTGACGCCTTCGACCATGGCGAGCAGCGCCATGGCTTGTCCCGGTTTTGCGGGTTCGACGAGTCGGCTATCGATCCATGTCACCCAGGAAGCGACCAAGTCTTCGGCGAGCTTGTCATAGGGTTTTTCGCCGCGTGCGCCGCGCGCCACGAGTTCGGTCAGCACGGTCATGAAGGGCGCGATCTCCGGGTTGCTGGTCAGTTGCAGCACAGTTTTCAGGAATTGGGCGGGTGAGCGCCTTTCCGCATCTGCAAAGCGCGCCAACAGGGTCTGAAGCCGTTGTGCAAGCCGCGCTACCACATCGACGACGAGATGCTCCTTGCTGCCGAAATAGTAGATCAGCATGCGCGCGCTCGTGCCCAGGCGTTCGGCCAGGCCGCGCAGGGCCAGCACCTCCAGGCCTTCTCGCAAGACGATGTCTGCGATCTCGTCGGTATAGGCGCTACGACGTTCCACCGGAGCTCCCGAGGATGATTTCGGTGCGGCCATGCAGATTGATGTAGCACCTGTTACATGGATGTGCCATGTAACGTATGTTACATAATTGCGGAGGTTCTCATGCTGAGTGCGAGGCAGATATGGGTGTGCAGTGCATTGGCGGTCCTGTTCTGGGTGGTGGCGACCCTGGCGGTGCATGTCTCGCCTGGATCGATCACCGGGCCGATCAGCGGCCCGGCCGCTTTCGTCATCAGCATTCCGGTCGGTTGGTTATGCGTGAGGCTGACGCGACGCGCGGCGCGGCTTGACGCATCGCAAATTGCTGCGGCCTGTCTCCTAGTCGTGGCGGTCGCCACCTGCATCGATGGCGGTGCGCTGCGTTATCTGCCGGGTCTCTATGCCGCAGACGAGCGGACCTGCCGTCTGGCCGCCGCCTGGCTATTATGGGGGTATGGCGTGAGCGGTTTTGCCGCCCTCGTCATGAGCGCGCAAGACGGCGCCGGCCCACCCCCACGCCGCGGGTGGATTTGAGTTTATCCACAACATAATGTGTGGACAAAGCCTCCAAGCCGCAAAATCTGTGTTTCCGAGTCGCGCCATCCATGCTTAGCATCGGCCATGAAAACACACCGGCTGTGGCAGGGTATTCGGATGCGTCAGGTGGCGGCCTCGGCCGACCCGGATCACCCAGCACGCCTTGTCACCTTGCCTGCCACCTGGGACGATCGTGCCGCGGAAGCGTTGGTGTCGCTCAGCCATGGCGACGGTCCGGTGACGCTCGCTGGCGCTGCCAATGCCTGGCTTTCCTTGATCGGCCAAAGAGCGCGTCAGGCAGGGCAGGATACGAGCATCGTGGCGGCACTGCATGGCCTGCTGCAACGGCGACAGGCCGCGCCCAACCCGGCGATCTGGGCGGGCGAGGCAGAGGCGCCGGGTTACACGCTCTATGCCGCCGGCTTCCACGACGCGACGGACGGCTTCGATGTCGCAGGCTTTGCAGATGCCGCGTCGCTGGCCGCACGCGCTTGCCTGCTGCTTTCACCGGACGCGGCACGGATGGAGATCGGCCTCGCCGGGCTTGACGATCTGCTCGCCTGCCTTGGCCTGGACTATGATAGCCGGGCCGCACGCGCCGTGGGCGCCTGTCTGGCGGCCCTGCTGCGTGCTCAGGTAGAACAGGCGCTGGAGGGCAACCAGCCCGATCTGCTGGCTGTTGCGGCAGATTGGCCTATCCCGCCGACAAGTTGCGCCGTTCCTGCTCTGGCGGACGCAGCCACTGCTGCACGCGCCGGCCTGCGCCGCGTGCCGGGCGCCATTCCCGCCACCGGCGTGTTCCCGCCGGGCCCGACCGAAGCCCTGCTCGGGGTTGAGACGGGTGGTATCGCGCCTGCGTTCTCGCCGGTGCGCGAGCGCTTCCTCACCCGTGCCGCGCATCATCGCCTGGCGGCGGCGGCCATCTCGCCCGAAGCGGCCTTGGCCACCGTGCTTACCGGCGGCGTTCTACTGCCAGTGGCCGACATCGCCGCCCATGCCGCCATGCGCGAGAGTGTCGGGCGCTTTCTGGATTTCCTGCCGCCGCTGCCTGCCAACCTGCCCGCCCCGGCGGGAGAGACCCCGCGCAGCATCGGCCCGCGGCATGAGAAACTGCCTGCACGCCGGTCCGGCCTTACTCAGAAGGCCAGCGTCTGCGGCCATCGCGTGTTCCTGCAAACCGGCGAATATGCCGATGGTAGGCTCGGCGAACTTGCCCTTCACTTGCCGCGGGAATCCGCCTTCGTGCGCGGCCTTGCGGAGTGCTTTGCCCAGGCTCTCAGCCTCGGCCTGCAGCATGGCGTGAAGCTCGAGGAATTCGTCGAGGCACTCTCCCTAACGCGCTTCGGACCCGCCGGCCTGGTCGAAGGCGACAGCACGGCTGAGCGGGCGACATCCGTGGTCGATTACGCAATGCGCGCGCTTTCGGCCAATTACCTGGGGCGCGTCCTGCCCGAACCGGAACCCGATGAGGAGATGCGACTGCAGGAGCGAGAAATCGCGCCGATGCTGCCGCTTGATCTGCCGCGCCGCAGAGGGCTCAGGCTCGTCGCGTAGGGACAAAGCTTTAGGGAACGGTGCCCGTCCCCAAACCCCCGTCAATCTTTGTAACACATTGCTTCGTTTCCACTTTCTTACTGGGGCGAAACTTGCCTTTCAAAACTTCGTATTAACTTGGAACGTGCAGGCTGGGGTCGGAGGCGGAGTTTGAACGATACCGACGCGACCGCCTTCGGCAGACAAGATTCGCCTATAGACCTGTTTGACTGGATATTTTCGCCGCTCGGTCACCGCAATACTTGGCCGCATCTGCTCAAAGCCTTGACCGATGTGATGCAGGCATCTCATCAGCCGATGTTCATCGCTTGGGGCGAGCAACGAACGCTGCTGTATAACGCGGCCTACGCCTTGCTACCGCATTCCGGACACCCGAACGCTCTTGGGACAAGTCTGGCGCCGCAAGGCGGCGATACACTTGCCGGCAGGCCATTCACCATCACGACGTTGCGGGACGAAGCCGGCAGACCCAGCGGCTTTGTCGGCACGCTCTCGGCCGACGCCGGGCGTGACGCCGCCACCGAAGCCGCCGGGCTGCTGCATAGTTTCGTCGAGGCTCTGCCGGGCGTTGTGTACGCCAAGGACCGGCTCGGACGCATGCTGGTGGCCAATCGGGGCACTGCAGAACTCATCGGCAAGCCACAAGCCGAGTTCCTGGGCAAAACCGACGCCGAAAACCTCGGAAACGAGGCTGAAGCCTCGGCAATCATGGCCAATGATCGCCGCATCATGCAAAGCGGGGTCGCCGAGCAGGTGCAAGAGGCGGTGCGCCTGCCGAACGGCACACCCGCCATGTGGTTCTCTACCAAGGCACCGATGCGTGACGAAGCCGGTCGCGTCATCGGCCTGATCGGCACGTCCATCGACGTCACCGAACGCAGCCGCCTCGAAGCGCGGCGCCTGGCGCTGGTCGAACTCGCCGACCGCTTCCGCGACTTGGATGATCCGGCAGACATCGCTTACGCCGCGGCCGAGATCCTCGGCCGCACCCTCCAGGTCAGCCGCGCCGGCTACGGCACCATCGATCCGGTAGCCGAAACCATCAGCATCGATCGCGACTGGAACATGCCGGGCATCAAGAGCCTGGCCGGCATTCTGCACTTCCGTGATTACGGCAGCTATGTCGACGATCTCAAGCGCGGCGAAACGGTGGTGTTCGCCGATGCCGAAACGGATCCGCGCACGCGCGACACCGCACAGGCTCTGAAGAACATCAGCGCGCAGGCCGCCATCAACATGCCGGTCACCGAACAAGGCAAGTTCGTCGCCATCCTCTACCTTAATCATGCCGACCGCCGGGACTGGCCGCCCACCGAGCTGGAGTTCGTGCGTGACGTTGCCATGCGCACACGCGCCGCCGTCGCACGCAGACAGGCTGAATTGGAGTTGCAGGCGCTCGCCGCCTCGCTGGAACAACAGGTTGCCGAACGCACCGCCGAACGCGACCGGGTTTGGCGCAACTCACGCGACCTGCTGGTGGTGCTGAACGGCGAAGGCACGCTGCATTTGGCAAACCCGGCCTGGAAAGCAGTGCTCGGCTATGACCCCGAGGAAGTCGACGGCAAGACTTACGCGGATTTTGTCCTTCCAGACGATGTTTCGAAAACCGGCGGTGCCCTGCAGACGGCGCTCGAAGTCCACGATGTTTCCGCCTTCGAGAATCGCTGCCGCCACAAGGACGGCTCTTTCCGTTGGATGTCTTGGCATACCTCGATGGAAGGCGGGCTGGTGTTTGCCTATGGCCGGGACGTCACCGAGGAAAAGAACCAGGCGGAAGCGCTGCAGCAGGCCGAAGCTGCTTTGCGGCAATCCCAGAAGATGGAGGCGGTGGGCCAATTGACCGGCGGCATCGCGCATGACTTCAACAATATGCTCTCTGTGGTCATCGGTTCGCTCGAACTGCTCGGCCGACGTCTCGATAGCGCCGATAGCCGTGCGCACCGCTACGTGGAGACGGCGACCGAGGGTGCGAAACGTGCTGCCCTGCTGACCCAGCGCCTGCTTGCCTTCTCCCGCCAGCAACCGCTAAAGCCGGAATCGATCGACGCCAATCGGCTGGTCAGCGGCATGTCAGATCTGCTGCGCCACTCGCTCGGCGTCGAGATCCAGCTCGAGGCCGTGCTCGCCGGCGGGCTGTGGCGCACCCATGCCGACCCCAACCAGCTCGAGAACGTCATCCTGAACCTCGCGGTGAATGCGCGCGACGCCATGCCCGAAGGCGGGCGGCTGACCATCGAGACACAGAACGCCCATCTGGACGCACGCTACGCCGCCGCCCATCTTGGCATCGCTGCCGGCCAATATGTGTTGGTCGCCGTTACCGACACCGGCATGGGCATGCCCGAAGGGGTGATTGCCAAGGCCTTTGACCCGTTCTTCACCACCAAGGCAGTCGGTAAAGGCACCGGGCTGGGGCTCAGCCAGGTCTATGGCTTCGTCAAGCAATCCGGCGGCCACGTGAAAATCTATTCCGAGCCGGGCGAGGGGACGACGGTAAAAATATACCTGCCGCGCCAGGCCGCCGGGCAGCAGGAGTCCGACACCGACGGTCCCGCGTCCCCACTACCGCGCGGCGAACAGCGCGAAGTGGTGCTGGTGGTAGAGGACGAACCGGCGGTGCGCGAGCTGAGCGTCGAATTGCTGAGCGAACTCGGCTATCGTGTGCTTGAAGCCGATGGCGCTGCCGCCGCCCTGCGGCTGATCGACGCACACCCGGACATTGCATTGCTCTTCACCGATGTCGTCATGCCGGAAATCAACGGACGCAAATTGGCGGAAGAAGCCTGCCGCCGTCGTAAAGGCCTGAGAGTGCTGTTCACCACCGGCTATACACGCAACGCGGTGGTGCATAACGGCGTGCTGGACGCCGGAGTGGATCTAATCGGCAAGCCGTTCACGATTGAAGAACTCGCCGCCAAAGTACGTTCGGTATTGGACGCCTAAGCCCAAAGGCCGTCGGTGCTGCTGAACAAGCCTCACGATGAGAAAGGTCTTCTTTTCTGAAGAAAAGAAGCAAAAGACTCTTATGTCGCGGTGGCGGTTTTATCCGGCAAGGCGCTTCTATTGGGCTTGAGTCATGAATGTGGCAATCTGCGCATTTAAAAATGCCGCATCCGCCGCGTCTTCGCCGGCACCGGCCGGATGCCCCCACAAGGATGGAATTGGCAGCAATGTACAATGCGCAATGAACTGTGCCTCGTACCGCGCATCCTCCACCGGGAAATACATGTCCGTCGCCGATGGCATATAGAGAACAGGCACTTTTATCGAACGCAGCGCTGCCGCCTCATCCCCTTTGAACGGCGGTGTCTTTCCCACGTCGTTCGACTCCCATGTCCGCATCTGCAAGATCAGATCGTTCGCGTCGTCTCCTGCAAAGAAATCCCTGCGGTATTTATCCACTGCTTGCTGAAATGTGGTTCCCGGCGGGTTTTCGCTCCGCCAAAGCTCCTTGCGCCACCATTCCTGTGAAAACAGCCAGCCTAGCCAAACCATCCCGGTCGTCTCAATGCCATGCGCGGGCTCTACGGTGTAATTGCCACCCTCGAACGCCGGGTCGGTGGTCAGCGCGGCGATCTGACCTTCCAGGCGGACGATCCCATGTCCATAGGTCTTTGCAGTGCCCGACGTCGCCACGATCCGATCCATGAAATCCGGGTAACTCACTGCCCATTGCAGTGCCTGTTGCGCGCCCATCGAAAACCCGATCACCGCACGCAAATGCTTGATGTGCAGCCCGGACACCAGCAGCGTGTGCACTGCATTAACGTTGTCACGTATCGTCATGACCGGAAAATTCGGGCCATGGAACGGCACGGGTGTATTGCTCGGGGATGATGAGCGTCCGTTGCCGAAAAGCTCGCTGGTGACCAGGAAGAGTTTGCCTGGATCGAGTGCCTTTCCGGGGCCGATCAACCATTCATAACCATGTAGGTTGGCCATAAAATGCGACGGCAGCAGCACTGCATTGTCGCCTGCTGCGTCAAGCTTCCCATACGTTCCGTACACGATATGAGCCTCCGGCAGAATGGCAGCACTTTCCGTCGCAAAGCTTTTGATCGTGTAGACATCCTGTGTGGCTTGGGGAGGTTGTTCGCTTGTCTGTGCGCAAGCCTCTGGGGGCACACAGGCCGCAATTCCAATGACAGCCAGGACCGGCAGCATCGTGCATGCGAGTGCAGCCATCCGGCGGCCAAATCTTCTGATCATACGTGCCGACCGAGCAATCCCTTGGCCTTTGCCAAGCCTACGCAACCTGTTGGATCGCCGACAGAATCCAGTTCGCGCGAGGGGCGCGGAGGAAGGTCCAGAACTCGGTTGCGGTAACACGTTCCGTCAAGCTGCCATCCACCACGCGGCCGACGCTGTCGAGCGTGGCATCGACCATCGAGAAGGTCATCGACACGGTGGCATAGTCGCGCGCGCCTTCCGTCCAAGCTTCGGAAAGGTCGCCTTTCTGCAGTGTGACGTTCGACACCTGGTTTCGCACGCCGCGGCTTCTCTGCTCGGCGAGTTGCTCGGCGAAATAGCCCACCATTTCCGGCGTCGCCAGAGTGCGCAAGGCGGTAAGGTCTTGCGCCGACCAGGCGGCCTGTATATGGCGCAGAACCTCGGTGAAGCTGCGGAAGTCGCTTTGATCGAGGGTTATCGGACGGCCAGCACGGCCGCCGCCGAAATTGCCCGGCCGGGCGGCCTGCGGTTGTGCGTTGGGATAGAGCATGCGGCCGTAGAGGCCACCGCCGGCTGTCGAAAGGCTGCCGGCGAACCGGCGATAGGCCCAGCTCGCCAGCATGTAGAGCAGGAAAAGCTGTATCAGCAGGCCAAGCAGTCCTGAGCCGTTATGCATGCCATGGAAGAACCCGCCGCCGAACAGCATGCCGCCGATGCCTGCGCCGAGCAGGCCGCCGAGCAGCCCGCTTGTAAAGGCCGAGCCGGGACGCATGCCGTAGCTGCGGCCATAACTGGAGAAGCCGCTGCCATAGCTATCCGGCGCGCTCATGCTGCGCTGGATCGGTGCCGCGCCGTAGGGCGACGAGGCGGTGCCGGGCGCCGCCGTGTAGGTGTGGGTGCCGCGGCTGCCGAGCGACAAGCCGCTCACCGCGCGCGCCTCAGCCGGCGAAGCGCTAAGGGCGATCGGCAAACCTAAAGCGAGAACGAGGAGGAAAACGCTGAGGCGGCGCATGGAATTGTCCTGATGTCTGTATCGGCTCGTCATCGATTCCGGGAGTAGGCCCGATGATCATTATATGCGCAAATGGTTCGTTTTGCGACACTGCACAGATCGACAACGACAGGGCTGCGATGCTGCGCCTGCCTGACTTCGTTTTCAGGCAGGTTCCGGCAATTTGGCCCAAGCGGGAACGGCAATGCGGAGCGATTGGCCGTTCGCGGTGAGATCACGGGCAGAGACGGCGTCGAGCCGGATCGTCGCCAAGCCCAGCATGCCGCGGGATGACCGCATCTGCCCGACCTCGCGGCCGCCGGCCAAAAGCGGCGTGCCGGGTGGCGGCAGATCCTGGTCGGCCCGAACCGGGAGCAGGCGGCGCTTGATGAGGCCGCGGTAGCGTGTGCGGGCGGTGAGTTCCTGGCCCATGTAGCAGCCTTTCGTCCAGGAGACGCCGTGCAGTTCGTCGAAGCCGGCTTCGAGCAGAATGCTTTTTTCGGCCTCCATGTCGCGCGATCCGTCGGGCAGACCGAGTTCGAGGCGATGAAGATCCCAGTCTTCGGCGGTGGCATTGGTGGACAGCGGCGTTTCGGCGAGCAGGCGCCAGCCGGCTTCAGGCAGGCGCGGATCGGGTGCCGCGACGGCGCTGTTTTCGGCAGGCAGGCCATTCCACGCTGCGTAGACCGCGAACCTGGTCTGGGCCATCGCGATGTCGGCGCGCAGTTTGTAGCGCATCAGGCGTTGCATGAGCATCGCGGCATGGCTGGCTTCGCAGTCGATGAGCAGGCGATCCGGCTCGGCGAAGATGAAGAAATCGGCGACGTATTTGCCCTGTGCGGTCAGCAACGCCGACCAGATCGCGTGGCCAAATGCGGCAAGGCCCACGTCGTTGGAGACCAGGCCGTTGAGAAAGCTCACGCGGTCGGCGCCGTCGACGGCCAGCACGGCGCGCGTTGGGAGGGCGGCTATGTATGTCATGCCGCGGATGTGGCTTGCCGGGTGCATCACCACAAGGCACCGGCTTTCCGCCGACGGCAAACATGGTAAGCGGATGCCCGCATGCGCATTCTTTTCATCACAGCCACGCGCCTCGGCGATGCGGTTCTCGCGACCGGGCTGCTCGATCATCTGCTGCAGGTTCATCCCGATGCGCGCGTGACGGTGGCGTGCGGCCAGGTGGCCGAGGGGGTGTTCCTGCGGGTGCCTCGGCTGGACCGCATTATCGTAGTGGAGAAGCGGCGCTTCGATCTGCATTGGATATCGCTGTGGTCGCAGGTGGCGGGCACGATGTGGGACCTGGTGGTGGATCTGCGCGGCTCTGCGCTGAGCCTTGTGCTTCTGGCGCGGCGGCGTGCGATCATGCGTGGCGGTCGGCGGCCGGGGCATCGGCTGACCCATATTGCCGGCACGCTAGGGCTGGAACCGGCGCCGTTGCCGGTGATTTGGACCGATGCCGCCGATCAGGCACGCGCGGCAGCCTTGCTGCCGGCAGGTGGGCCGATCATCGGTCTCGGGCCGACGGCGAATTGGGACGGCAAGATCTGGCCGGGCGAGCGGTTTGTGGCTTTGTTCGAGGCTTTGGCCGGGCGTTTCCCCGGGGCGCGGGCGGCGGTTTTCGGTGGGCCCGGGGCTGGAGAGCGCGATGCGGCGATGGGCGTCTTGTCGGCGTTGCCGGGTGCGATCGATCTGGTCGGCCGGCTGAGCGTGCCGGAGGCCGCGGCTTGCCTTGCGCGCTGCACGATCTTTGTCGGGAACGATTCGGGTTTGATGCATCTTTCTGCGGCGGCTGCCACGCCGACGCTCGGCCTGTTCGGCCCGACGCCTGCCAGCGAGTATGCGCCTTCGGGCCGCTGCACCGCCGTAGCCTTGGCCGACGGCCCGCCTGGCGAAGCGCCAATGGTAAACTTGCCTGTGCGCGTGGCCTTGTTAGCCGCATTAGACCTGCTGGAGCGCGGCAGCGCTAAAAAATATGCATAAACGTTTTTTGCTTCTTTTTTTCAAAAAAGAAGTTCTTGTCTTTAGGTTTTCGTCACCATGCGTGTAGCGCAAGTGATGGCCGGCGCCTCGAAAGGGGGCGCAGAGCTATTCTATGAGCGCCTCTGCGAAAGCTTGGCTATGGCGGGTGATGAGGTGTTGCCGGTGATCCGCGCCGATGCTCTGCGATCAGCACGCTTGCAGAAAGCGGGCCTGGAGCCGCTGGAATTCGGTTTTGGTGGCAGCCTGGATGTGCTGTCGCGCCCACGTATCCGTCGCGCGCTCAAGCGTTTTGCCCCGCGTGTCGTGGTGGCATGGATGGGCCGCGCAGCACGGCATACGCCGAGCGGACCCTGGGTTCTGGTGGGACGGCTTGGCGGCTACTACGATTTACGGCGCTTTTCCCATTGTGACCATCTGGTTGGCAATTCGCATGGTCTCGTCGAATGGATACGGGCGCAGGGCCGCTTTCCCGCGGATCGCGTGCATTACTTGCCGAATTTCACGCCTGACCTGTTCGGCGAAGTGCCTGCCGCGTTGCCGATGGTTCCCGAAGATGCATGGACAGTGCTGGCGATGGGGCGGCTGCACCGTAACAAGGGATTCGATCTGCTGCTGGGCGCGATCAGCCGTCTGCCGGGCGTGCATGCGGTGATCGCCGGTGACGGTCCGGAGCGTGTGGCGCTGGAGCGGCTGGCGAAACATGCAGGTGTTGCCGAGCGTGTTCATTTTCTGGGCTGGCGGAACGACACCCCGGCGTTGCTGTCGGCGTGTGATGTGCTGGTTTGCCCGAGCCGAAGCGAACCTTTAGGTAACGTGGTGCTGGAGGCGTTTTCCGCGCGGCGGCCGGTGGTGGCGAGCATGGCGGAGGGGCCACGCGAATTGATCGAGGCGGGGCGCACCGGCGTGCTGGTGGCGCAGGAAAGTGCGATCGCCCTTGCGGCCGGGATCGAGGGTGTGTTGCGCAATCCGGCGCAGAGTGCCGCGATGGTGCAGGCGGCAAGATCGCGTTACGAGGAGATGTTTTCCGAGGCAGCGGTCATCAAACGATGGCGCGCATTCCTGCAGCACGTGGAAAAGCCCTGATGTGTGGCATTGCCGGCCTGGCCCTTACGCAATCGGCAGCGCCGCCTGATCCATCGGTGCTTGCCGCGATGACAAAGGCTCTGCGCCATCGCGGGCCGGATGGGACTGGCAGCGTGGTGATCGGTCAGGCAGCTCTGGCCCATACGCGGCTTGCGATCATTGATCTGCCCGGCGGCGACCAGCCTTTCTTTGCTGGGCCGGCAGCTTTGATCGCCAATGGCGAGATCTACAATTTTCGTGAGTTGCGTGCGGCGATGCCGGGGATCGCGTTTTCCAGCAACAGCGACTGCGAGCCGCCTTTGCATTTGTTCCGCGGGCAGGGTGCCGGTTTTGCTGAGAAGCTGCGCGGCATGTATGCGATCTCCATACATGACCGCGCTGCACACACGCTGACTTTGTCGCGCGATCCGTTCGGCATAAAGCCTCTCTATTACACGGCGATTGCCGATGGTTTTGCGTTCGCCTCCGAGCCGCAGGCGCTGCTTGCCGCCGGCCTGGCGCAACGCGTTGTTCGTGAAGCGGCGCGCGACGAATTGCTGCAGACCCAGTTCTCGTCCGGTGCGGAGACGATCTTTCCCGGCATCTTCAGGCTGCTTCCGGGCGAGACGATCGAGATCGCCGATGGCAGGCTGGTCGATCATCGCCGTATTGCGGCCCTGCCGGATGGGCCACCCGAGGACATCACGCTTGAAGATGCGTTGGCGCGTCTGGATCGTGCCTTGATGGAGAGCGTGGATCTGCACCAGCGCAGCGATGTGCCGTATGGCATGTTCCTTTCCGGTGGCATTGATTCGGCAGCGATCCTCGCGACCATGGCACGGTTGAACGATCGGCCGGTGCTGGCCTACACCGCCGGCTTCGATGTTCCCGGTGCTGCCGATGAACGCTCGCAGGCCGAACACATCGCCAGATCCGTGGGCGCGCATCACGAGAAGATCGAGATCACGCGCGACATGGTGTGGCGACATCTGCCGGCAATCGTGGCCGCGATGGACGATCCCGCCGCCGACTACGCGATCATTCCCAGCTGGTTTCTTGCCAAGCGCGCGCGCCAGGATGTCAAAGTGGTGCTCTGTGGCGAAGGCGGCGATGAGATTTTCGGTGGTTACGGCCGCTATCGCAGCGCGATGCGGCCATGGTATCTCGGCGGCAAGGCCCTGCGCGCGCATGGTTCTTTCGACAGGCTGGATGTGCTGCGTGCTCGACCACCCGCCTGGCGCGACGGTCTAGCCGCGGCCGAGCTGCTCGCTGCGAGCACGGGCCGCACGCGGATGCAGGTCGCACAGGCGACCGACATCGCAGATTGGCTGCCGCATGATTTGCTGATCAAGCTGGATCGTTGCCTGATGGCGCATGGCGTGGAAGGGAGAACCCCGTTCCTCGATCCAGCGGTCGCAGCAGCCGGGTTCCGTCTACCGGATAATCTGAAAGCACGTGACGGACGCGGCAAGTTTTTGCTGCGTAGTTGGCTTGCCACAGCCCTGCCGGCATCCCAGCCGTTTGCACCGAAGCAGGGGTTTACGGTGCCGATCGGCGCCTGGGTCGCGGCCGATGGCGCTCGTCTTGGCAAGTTGGTCGCGGCGCAGCCAGGTGTCGCTGAGATTGCAAAGCCCGGACGCGTGGAAGCATTGTTCAAGGCTGCATCAGGCAAGCGCGATGGTATGGCGGCGTGGCTCTTGTTGTTTTATGCGCTCTGGCACCGCGCCCACATCGAAAATCTGCCTGTCGATGGCAGCCTCATGGATGTACTCGCGTAGGGTGGAAAAAGCCCAAGCTACGAAGCTTCGAGTAAATCCAATGTGTGTTCGGTAACGGCATCCTCGCGGAACAGCTCGATCGCGCGGCTGAACGAGGCTTTGCCGAATTTCTCTCGTAAAGATCGATCTTCCGCCAATCGCCGCAACCTATCAGCCAACGGAGCAACACTCCCGCTAGGCACCAGAAACCCTGTCTCACCCTCAACAACCTGCTCGCGCGGCCCCCGTATGTCCGTCGTCACCACCGGCAATCCACACAGCATCGCCTCGATCACCGACATCGGCAAACCTTCGAAATAACTCGGCAACACAAAAATGTCGGACGCCGCTAAGATCGCCGCCACATCCCGCCTATACCCAAGCCGCCGCAGCCGATCCCCCAACCCGCTTGCCACGAAATACGGCTCCATGTCCTCGCCATGGTCCGAGTCCAACCGCTCACCCACCACCCATAATTCCGCCGGCACATCACGCATCGCCGCCAGCAGTTCCGGATAGCCCTTGTGACGCACCAGACGCGAGACAGCCGTCACTACGACACGATCTTCCGGCACTCCAAGCGCCGCCCGTATTGCCGTACGCGCCGCAACATCAGGATGGAAAATCGCCGGATCACGCCCGTTCAGAACCGCAACCGGCCGCGCAAAAATGCGCAGCCGCCGCGCATCCTCTGCCTCCTCGCGCGACACCGTCATAAAAACGTCCGTGACCCGACCAGCCACAAACTCCATCACAAAACTCGCGGCACGGCGCCACAACGGTCCAGGCTGATTGAACAGAAACCCGTGGCACGTATACGCCACACGCGGCACCCCCGCCGCCCGCGCCGCCAACCGTGAAAGAAACCCGCTGATCGGCATGTGCCCATGCATCAGGTCAGGCCGCACGCTGCGAAACAACCGATACAAAGCAAAAAACGCTCGCATCTGCGCCACCGGCGACAAACTCCGCGCCAACGGCAATGCCTCGACGCGAAAACCCTCGGCACGCACCTCAGCCAGTAACGCACCATCTGCGCATACGCCCACAACCTCGTGGCCGCGTGCGCGCAAGCCTCGCATCAATGGCAAAAGGAAGTGTCGCAGCGAAAAATCGACGTTGCAGACTTCAACGATCAGCAAAAAGCAATATTGGGGGAGCAGAAGCCTGCCCCCCCAAACCCCCCGGCAATACTCAACCTACTTTTGTTATTGCCCATTTTACGTGCTGAGGCCCATCGGCCAAGCCGGTCAAAACCACTTGCTCGCTGCGACGAGGTTCTGCGCCACCCAGATAGATACTCTCTTCCAGGCTCATCTTCGCGCCCTCGGCACGCAGGCGCCAACCGCCGGACGGCAAACGCAACAATGCACCCTCGCCATCCTGAACCATGCTGGCAATCACCGCAGGATGCAGGTGGAACCGTATCGTGAATGGCTGCGGCGACGCCGACTCGATTACGTCCTCGCCGCGTATGTCGCCGCCACTCTCCGCCAGGTAAAGCCGCCGCCGGTGAATGGCGCCGAACGGCTTCTTCCAGCCGTCATGGCTCGCCTCCAGCCAATGCGCGCCATTGGCCTCGTTGCGCTCCACGGTCACCAGTTCGGGTCGCCGCCCAAGCCCGCTCGGCTTCAATTCCGAAGAACTCGTATCGGCGATCACCAGCGTGGAGTGTGCCGCCGTCGCCCTGGCCGCATCCACCCACGCAGCCGCCCCAATCGGCGCCGCGCCGCAATTGACGATCAGTCGCTCGCGCCCTACCGAAAGCTCGAAGCCCAGCGTGCCGGCATGCGCCAGCCGGTCCATCCCCGGCGCCGCCGGTGCACCGGCATCCACGATCAGCACGGTGCGGCCGGTGTTCAGCCGGTGAAACCCGGTATCGGTCAAAGCGGCCGGCGCACGGCTCGCACGGCCGGCCTGCGTCAGCACCTGCTCCACCACCGTCGCATGCTCGTCGCGCGTGCCGTTAAATAAAGCCAAGCCGCCATCGCCATGTCGTAAGGTGCGCAACGCAAGCGACAACCGGTCGATCGCCGCACCCACCGCCGCTGGCGTATCTGCCGCCGCCGACACATGCAGGAGTGCCCGTATCTCGATCAGGTTCTTCAATGCTTCCAGCTGGGCCGCCGGGCTACGTTCGATGTGCCCGCCATCCGGCAGCACCTGGCGCCCGATCTCCTGCAGCAGGAATTTCAGCGTGCGGTTCTGGTAGGGCGCGTGGTCCGGCAGTGCGATCGAGGCCGCCATCAGGCCCTTCAGCGCCGTCAGCGCGCGGCCGTCCTGTTCTTCCGGCGGCAGCGCGGCGGAGAGCAGCCGCGCATCGCTCACTACACGCCACATCATTCGCTGGCGGAACCCATCATCGGCAGAGGCGGCAAAGAAATCGTAATGGCCGAGCCAGGCCGCGATTCGCGCGCCGGCCACATCGGGGCGATGGGCAATGGTGTCGGCGCTGCCGGTCTCGATCCAGTCACCCACCAGTGCACGGGCCCGCATGCGGGCGGCATCGGTGCCGATCATCCGCAGGTCGCGCAGCCAGGTGAACCCATGCGCATGGGCGCGCATGATCAAATTGCCGGCCGGATCGGACCAGGCGCCTGGTTTCAGCACGCGCACGGCGCCGAAATAGGCGAGCTCACCCTTCAGCAGCCGGGCACCGCGGGCCGGGTCGCCCAGCCACGGGTCGCGCACCGGCACCACGGGTGCGTCGGGCACGCTGATGCGCAAGGTCGGCAGCTTGGCCACGCGAAGGCGCAAGGCGCGGAGCAAGCTCACGCGTTCGGGCCGCCCCGAATGGCAGCGATTGCGGCAGCATAATCGGGTGCGGCGAACACCGCGGTACCAGCGACGAAGGTGTCTGCGCCTGCGGCGATGCAGAGTGGCGCAGTGTGCGTGTCCACGCCGCCATCCACTTCCAGGCGGATCGGACGGTCTTGTGCATCGACCATACGGCGTAGTTCGGCGATGCGGGCGAGTTGGCTGTGGAGGAATTTCTGGCCACCAAAGCCCGGATTCACCGACATGACCAGGATGATATCCAGCAGATCAAGCACGGGGGTGACGTGGGCAAGCGGTGTGCCCGGATTCAGCACCAGGCCGGCTTTCTTGCCGAGGCCTTGGATGGCTTGCAGCGAGCGATGGGGGTGAGGCCCTGCTTCCGGGTGGATGAGGATGTGGTCGGCACCAGCTTCGGCAAAGGCGGCGAGATACGGGTCAACCGGTTCGATCATCAGATGCACGTCGAACGGGAGTTTGGTGTGGGGGCGAAGCGTTTTCAGTACGCCTGGGCCGAAGCTGATATTCGGCACGAAATGGCCATCCATGATGTCCAGGTGCAGCCAGTCCGCGCCGGCCTTTTCAATGGCGGCCACCTCGTCGCCAAGGCGGGTAAAATCCGCAGCCAGCAGGCTCGGCGCCACAATGATTTCTTGCTGAGACATATTACCGTTTCTAGGCGTGGGTATCTTCTGCCGGCAAGCTTTCTTAACAATCGCCGGGGGGTTTGGGGGGGCAGGCTTCTGCTCCCCCAATCTTACTTTTTCCTGTACCTGACTATCTGAAATCCATCCAGTCCGCCCTGCGCCGCCCACATCGAAGGATCCGTCCTCACGAACCCGTTTGTCTGTTGTTGTGGAATTGGGCGGATTTCCTCGGGCGTGAATGGAAACGGTTCGAGCTGCGGATTCGCGCGCTGTGCGCCTTCCTCGTTTTGCAGCGAGCAAACGGCATAGACCAGCCGCCCGCCCGGGCGCAGCATGGCTGTGGCGGCCTCCAGCAGGCGGTCCTGGCCGGCAGTCAGTGCTTGGATGTCCTGCTGGCGTTTGATGAAGGGCAGGTCCGGATGGCGGCGGATGGTGCCGGTGGCCGAGCAGGGCGCATCGAGCAGGACGGCGTCGAACAGGGCGTCCGGCCGCCAGATGGTGGCGTCGGCTTGTACAATCTTGGCGGTGAGTTTCAGCCTCGTCAGGTTCTCTCGCAAGCGGGGCAGGCGTTTCTCGCTGCTTTCGACGGCGGTCACCTGTGCGCCGGCGGCGGCGAGTTGGGCCGTCTTGCCGCCGGGGGCGGCGCAGAGATCGGCGATGAGCTCACCCGGTTGTGGCGCGAGAAGCAGGGCGGGCAGGGCGGCTGCGGCGTCCTGCACCCAGAAATTGCCTTCGGCGAAACCGGGTAGGTCGGCGATGCGTGTGCCCGCCGGCAGGCGCACGGTCCTAGTCGGCAGCAACACGCCGCCTGGCGGCAGTGTGGCGCCGGGCTTCAGCGAGAGATCGAGCGGCGCTTCGGCCTGGTGGGCGGTGGCGATCGCTCGCGCCTTGTCTCCCCAGGAGGCCCAGAGCCATCCGGGCGTATCGAGCCGTGGCGAGTCGAGATCCGCCAAAGCTGCGATACCGCCTTCGGCCACCCGACGCAGCACCGCATTCACCAAGCCGGCGAACGGCGCCAGTTTCTGCGACCGCGCGAGATCCACCGCAGTGCCGACAGCGGCATGCGGAGGGGTCTCCAGGAACAGCAATCCGGCAGCACCCAGCCACAGGATCCAGCGCACCGGGTCGGGCGGGGCGCGCTTGAGGTGCGGCTCCAGCACGGCATCGAGCGTGCCAGCGCGACGCAGCACCGTCGCCGCGAGACGGTGCGCGGCGGCTTTGTCACGCGGATCGGCAGAGGGGGGCAGGCGATCAAGCGCTTCCTCAAGAGGGCGGCGCTGCTCGAGAACGGCGCGCAGTAGCTGCAATGCGAACGGGCGGGTGGACTCCATGGCGGGTTAATGGCGCAGGCGGGGCGTGCGTGATAGGGGCCGCTCATGGAGATAAGCAAGACTGGGGGAGCCGTGCCGGCCCCCCCAGACCCCCCGTCATTTCTTTGGTTGCGCATCGTCCTGATAGTTTTGAGTTTGGCCGTTGGTCTGCCGGGGCTTTTCAGCTTGCCGGCGGCGGACCGCGATGAGAGCCGTTTTGCGCAGGCGACCAAGCAGATGACCGAGACCGGCGATTATCTGCGGATCATGAACGGCACCGAGCCGCGCAACAAGAAACCCATCGGCATCTACTGGCTGCAGGCGCCCGAAGTGCTCGCCGCCGGCACGCATCTGCAAAATCCCATCTGGCCCTACCGCATCCCCTCCGTGCTCGGCGGCCTCGCAGCCGTGCTCGCCGTCTTCGAGGCCGGGTTGCTGCTGACAGGGTCTCCCAACGCCGCCGCCTTTGCGGGTGCGATGATGGCAGGCGCGCTGATCCTCGCCGTCGAAACCCATATCGCGAAAACCGACGCCGCCCTGCTCGGCGCCACCACCATCGCCATGGCCATCCTGGCACGCGCCTGGCTCGACGCACCTATCGCACGCTGGCAAGCGGCCCTGTTCTGGCTGGCCGCTGCCGCCGGCATCCTGCTCAAGGGCCCGATCACGCCGATGGTCGTCTGCCTCACCATCCTCGCCCTTTGCCTGTGGGAACGCCGCGCCCGATGGCTGCTGCCGCTGCAGCCCATCTGGGGCGTCCCATTGATGCTCGCTGCCATATTGCCCTGGTTCATCGCCATCGGCTTCGCGACGCATGGCGCCTTCTTCGCCGAAGCCGTGGGCAGCGACCTCGGCCGCAAGCTCGCCGGCGGTGCCGAAGCACATGGCGGCTTCCCCGGCCTGCATTTGCTGCTTCTGCCGCTCCTGGCATTCCCCTCGACCATCCCGGTGTTGGCAGCGTTTCCCGCCGCCTGGGCCGACCGGCGCGATCGCGCCACCCGATTCCTGCTCGCCTGGATCGTTCCAAGCTGGCTGGTGTTCGAGGCCGTGCCGACCAAGCTGCCGCACTACACCTTGCCGCTCTACCCCGCCCTCTTCCTGCTCGCCGCCCGTTTTTGGCCCGTCACGCAAGCCGCGACGGCACGTTGGATCGGGCGCATCGCGCTTCTAGCGGCCGCTGCACTCCTCGGGATCGGCGCGCTCGCTCTGCCGCTGTTCCTGCACGCCGCCTGGTGGCTGGGGCTGCCCGCCGGCGCTTTTTGCGTGCTGATTGCTTTCCTGTCCTGGCGCCGACGGCCGATGCTCGCCCTCGCCGTGTCACCCCTGCTCTATGCCGCCATCCTCTACGTTGAATTGCCGCATATGCCTGCTTTGTGGATCGCGCCGCGTGTCGAGGCTGTTCTGCAATCGCGTTGGCCCGGCTGGAATGCTTCGGGCAACGGTGTCGTCGTCGCTGGGTATGCGGAACCCAGCTTTATGTTTGCCGTCGGCACCCATACTCAGCTAGCGTACAATGGCGCCCAAGCAGCAACCTTGTTGGCCGGCCTCAAGGATGGCGTCGCCGTCATCGGCGATCGCGACAAGGACGCTTTCGACCAGAAAGCCACGCAACTGGGCCTGGCACTGCACGATATCGGCGAGATACGCGGCTTCAATTACTCGCGCGGCCGCTGGATCACGCTCGTTATTTTAACGGAATAAGTTTTATACCGCTGCGGAGGCCCGGACATCTTCGATCGCGCGTAGCAACGCCGGCGTTGAAAACGGCTTCGGCAGGAACCGTTCGCGTGCCGTCATGCCGCGTAGCTCGCCATAGCGCCCGCTGATGAACACCACCGGCAGATTAGGACAACGCTCGCGCATCGCGCGTACGAAGGCCAGGCCATCCATTCCGGCC
This sequence comes from Acetobacteraceae bacterium, assembly GCA_965198855.1. Classification (GTDB taxonomy): domain Bacteria; phylum Pseudomonadota; class Alphaproteobacteria; order Acetobacterales; family Acetobacteraceae; genus BOG-908. The sequence goes on from CBDAPZ010000001.1 coordinate 804,070, forward strand.
CCAAGATTGATGTCCGTCACCAGCACGTTAGGAAGATGGTTCGCGTCGACCAAGCCCAGGGCAGCTTCACCAGACTCGCTGCCGGTCGCGTCGAGGCCGGCTTCCAGGAGCGCAACCTCAAGACAGTCGCGCACCAGCTCGTCATCCTCGACTAACAAAATGTCCAAAATAGGCTCCCAGCAGACGCAATCATATTCTGCGTTACTTGCTGAAACAAGGAACTACACGTTGCAGCGAGTTTCCTTAACCGGTGCTTCAGGACGACCACGCGCAAAGTTACTAGGAAAAAATACTTGCCTAATGTGGATATGTTAGGTGTAAAGTCCTACTGCTCCATTCCTGCGAGGTGAGATGTCTGCCACCTTAACATTGTCGCATGCCGATCTCTGCGTCGGTATGTCTGGCCCTGCCATATTGTCGCTCCAGGCTAGCCTGCTTGCCGCCGGATTTCCGCCCGGCGCGGCTGACGGCAGCTTCGGCCCAGCCACTGAAGCAGCTCTCCTCGCGTTCCAGCAGAGCCGGGGTATGCTCCCGGATGGGGTGGTCGGCGCTCGCACTGCCACCGCTCTGAGCCTGCCCGATGCATCCTCGGCCCAGGCGCCGATGCCGGCTTTGACCGTGGATGTCGTCTCAAGGATGTTCCCGGCGACTCCGCTGCCGCCGATCATGCGCAACCTGCCTCTGGTGCTCGCCGCCCTCGAAGCCGCTGGCCTCACCTGGCCGCCGATCGTGCTCGCGGCCGTCGCCACCATCCGCGCCGAAGCCGAGGGCTTCGAGCCGATCGACGAGTTCATCAGCCGCTACAACACCAGCCCGGGCGGCAAACCGTTCGACCTCTATGACAACCGTCATGATCTGGGCAACACCGGCGCACCGGATGGAAGCGCCTTCAAAGGCCGCGGCTTCGTGCAACTCACCGGCCGCGCCAACTACGAGAAATTCGGCCTCAAACTCGGCGTGCCGCTGACAACAACACCCGAGCTCGCCAATGAACCCGACATCGCCGCACGCCTGCTCGCCGCCTTCATCTTGGAAGACGAACTGCCGATGAAACGCGCTCTGCTAGTCGGCCGGCTGGCAACGGCGCGCAGCCTGGTCAACGGCGGGACATACGGGCTCGGCAAATTTTCCGATGCCTACAGCATTGGAGCGAAGTGCCTTGGGCTCGAATTTGTGCAGGCAGCAGCATAAAGAAAGATCGGGGGAGCCGTGCCAAGCCCCCCGAAACCCCCGTCATTCAGTGCCCCTACGACGGCCCGTCATATCCTGGCCGGCATCTCGGGCGAGGCGGGCGCAAATGGGGCAGGCCAACAACGTGATCAGGCCGACCGTGATCCAGGCGACTGAGAAATCCGGAAGTCGAGGGACTGAGCGGTGATTTACCGCTACCGAGGCGGAGAGCGCTGCTGCGGCCACGCAAATGCCCGCACTCAGCATCAACTGTTGGAAGGTGGAGTAGAAACTGGCAGCCCGACTCGTCATCACTCGCGGAATATCGGCGTAAGCCACCGTGTTGTAGGCGGTGAACTGCAGCGACTGGAAAAAACCGCCGGTGAAAATCAGCGCGTAAAGCGCCCATATCGGCCAGCCCGGCCGAAACGCCGCTAGACACATCAGCAGCAACGTCGCCAGCAACCCATTCCATACCAACGTCTTGCGAAACCCGAGACGCCGTATGATCGCGCCGCCAAGTGCCTTCATCAACATTGCCCCACCTGCCGCAGCACAGGTGATCAACCCGCTATGAGCCGCCGATAGCCCGATCCCCAGCTGCATCATCATCGGCAGCAGGAACGGCATCGCACCTCCGGTGATCCGCGTCAGCGAGCCTGCGATGACGGAAATCCGGAAGCTCGGCACCTTCATCAAGCGAAGGTCCAATATAGGATTTTGTTCCCTGACTGCGTGATGCACATAAAGCACACCTGCCGCCAAGCCGATGCCGAGCAACAATCCTGCCTGCAACCCGGAGGCCACGCCACGGCTCAGGAACTCGAAACCGAACATCAGGCAGGCCAGGCTGATGCCGGACAGTACGAAGCCCCACCAGTCGAACCGTGCCGTACCCTCGCCTCGCGCATCCTCGATGAACAGGCTGACCATCGCCATCCCGAGAAAACCTACGGGCACGTTGATGTAGAAGATCCAGTGCCATGAAAGATAAGTGACAAAAAAGCCGCCAAGCGGCGGCCCCAGTACCGGCCCGATCTGGCCGGGCACCAGCACCCAGGTCATCGCCCGCACCAGATCCTGCCGCGGCGTGGAGCGCAGGATCACCAGCCGGCCGACCGGCACCATCATCGCCCCGCCCATGCCCTGCACCACGCGGCTTGCCACCAGCATCGGCAACGACACCGACAACGCACACAGCACGGAGCCGAGCGTGAACAGGCCGATGGCGGCGCGGAACACGTTTCGCGTGCCGAATCGGTCCGCTGCATGGCCGCTCGCCGGGATGAACACCGCCAGGCTCAGCAGATAGGACGTCAGCGCGACATTCATCCGCAGAGGGCCGACATGGAATGTTTGCGCCATCGCCGGGAGCGCCGTGGCGAGCACCGTGCCGTCCAGTTGCTCCATGAACATCGCCGACGCGACGATCAGTGACACCACCCGGAAATCCGGCTTCTTTACCGCGGCGGACTGGGTGAGTGAAGCAGACATAACCCTGATGTCACCTCCCGTGCACGGCTGTGCAACCCGGTTTATGCGCCATGCTGCATTGCGGCAAGAATGCCTTCAATGCCGCGATCGTCACCCCGGTGCGGCACTCCGTCTCGAAGTTCGGGTTACAAAAACGGCTGGACTGTCGTAACCGGGTTTCATGCCCTTTCCACGCTTGCTGCGCCCTGCTTTCGGTTTTGGTCTGACAAGCATGTGCCTGGTTCCCGTGGCCCTGCATGCAGCCGATCCGGTTGTCTACACGCTGACCTTGAAGCCCACGGGTGACGCCGCCCTGGACGGCGCTCTCGGCGGCAGCTCGCAACTGGCTGCCTTGCGGAAAAATGCCCCTGCCGGCCCGTTCGCCCTGGTGGCCCGCGCGCGCAGCGACATCGGCCGCCTGCAGACCGCCACCGACAGTTTTGGCTACTATCAGGCGAAGATCACCGTCACCATCGATGGCCGCGGGCTCGACGACCCGGGCCTGCCTGACGCGTTGAGCGCGCTGCCATCGGGTAGCCAAGCCAAGGTTGAGGTCGGCATCGACAAGGGGCCGCTCTACCATCTGCGCCAAGTCGTCATCGACGGCCATGTGCCCGCGGCAGCGGCCGCCCAGTTCAAGCTGGCTTCCGGCGACCCCGCTGCCGCGGCACCTGTTCTGCAAGCCGGCAGCACCTTGCTGAGTGCCTTGCAGGAGGAAGGCTACGCCTTAGCAAAGGTCGATCCGCCGGTCGCGACCGAGATCCCCTCCGAACACGCGCTGGACGTGCGCTTCCATGTCGATACGGGGGCGCGTGTGGATCTCGGCCCGATCTCCGTCACCGGGCTGAAGCGCGTGAACGAGAGCTACGTGCGCCGGCGCCTGCTGCTTCACGAAGGCCAGCTTTTCCAGCCGAGCAAGATCGAGGCCGCGCGACAGGATCTGGCCTCCGTCGGCGTGTTTTCCGGGATCAAGATCAGCGCTGCGAAAAAGCTCGACCCGGCGGGCGAGATACCGCTCCGCGTCGATGTGACCGAACGAAAGCGCCATGCGGTAACCTTCAACATCGCCTACTCGACCGATCTCGGCGCCAGCGGCGGCGTCACCTGGTCGGACCGCAATTTGCTCGGCAATGCAGAGCAGCTGAACCTTACGGCCGACATCACCGGGCTTGGCGGCAGTGCCGATAGCGGCGTGGGCTACCTCGCCAAGGCGCAGTTCCTGAAACCCGATTTCTACCATCGCGATCAGACATTCGAATTCGACATCGAAGGACTCAAGCAGGATCTCGACAGCTACGACCAGACCGCGATCATCGTGGGCCCGACCCTGACCCGCAAACTCTCAAAACAATGGACGGTGAGCGTGGGCCTCACCGGCACCGAGGAGCGCATCCTGCAGGAGGGTGTGAGCCGCGACTACACCTTGGCGGCGGTGCCGATCACCGGCCATTTCGACAATACCAACGTCGCCACCCCGCTGGACGATCCTCTGGGCGGCATCCGCGCGATATTGATCACCACACCGACCGAGTCGTTCGCCGGCAAGGGCGCCACGTTCGTCATCCTGCAAGGTCAGGCCTCGACCTATTTCGACCTCGCGCATTTCGGCATAGCCAAGCCGGGCAAGACCGTGCTGGCCTTCCACGGCGTTGTCGGCACCGCGCAGGGTGCCAGCGACTTCGATCTGCCGCCCGATCAGCGTTTCTATGCCGGCGGTTCTGGCACCATACGCGGCTTCAAATACCAGTCGGTCGGCCCGCAATTCGCCGACAATAATCCCGTTGGCGGCACTTCCATCGATGCCGGCACCATCGAATTGCGCCAGCGTATCTGGGGCAATATCGGTGCAGCCGTGTTCATCGATGCCGGCCAGGTCTCCACCAGCAGTTCGCCCTTCGGTGGCACGCTGGAAGAGGGCGCCGGTTTCGGCGTGCGCTACTACACGCCGATCGGCCCGCTGCGGGTGGATATCGCCGTGCCCATCAGCAAGGAATCGGGCGGCGACAGTTTTGAACTCTATCTCGGACTGGGCCAGGCATTTTGAGCGAACCAGCAGAAAAATCCGCCCGCACGCCCATGCGGCGTGGCCTGAGGATTTTGGCCTGGGTGGCGGGCGTGATCGTTCTGCTACCCGTCGCACTGATGTTTGTGGTGCTCCTGCTTGCCAACATCGACCCGGGCCGGCGCCTGATCGAAAGCGAGGCTAAAAGTTTTACCGGCGGCATGGTGGTGATGAACGGCCTCTCCGGCCGCTTCCCCGATGCGCTGCGCCTGGCGCATCTCGAGATCCACGATACGCGAGGTGCCTGGCTCACGCTTGATAATGTCGTTCTGGACTGGTCGCCCACAGCACTACTTCACAAGACTGCATTGCTTGATCTCGTGACCGCCGAGCGCATTTCCGTGCCGCGCTTGCCTGCGTCTTCGGCACCCACGACGCTAGCACAACCCGCCTCGAAAGGCGGTTTCAGCCTGCCAGTTCATGTAGATCTTCGCGCGCTGCACGTAGCCCATCTCGACATCGGCGCGCCTGTGGCGGGTGCTGCCGCCACGGCAAAGATCGACGGCGATGCATTCGTGGACTCTCTCGAAGAAGCACGCGCCAACATAGCGATTTTGCGTCTGGACGGCCCTGGCACCTATCGTCTGAACGCCACGCTGACCCACAGTGCGGTTAACGCGCGCCTGGTCGCAGCCGAACCACAAGGTGGCCTTATCGGCGGCCTCGCCAAACTTCCCGCCCTCGGCGCGCTCGGCCTGACGGCCACCGTCGACGGGCCACGAAACGCGTTGCGCACCGACGTGAAGTTCGCGGCCGGCAATTTGAACCTCGCTGCCAACGGCACCGTGGATATAGTGGGGTATTCGGCGGCCCTGGACGTATCCGCCGACGCGCCCGCGATGTCGCCCCGCCCGGATGTTTCCTGGAGCGGCATCACCTTGCAGGCGCATGTGCACGGCCCGTTCAAGACGCCGGACGTTTCCGCCCACGCCGTGCTGCAGGACGTGAAAGGCGGCGGCGCTTCGCTGAAAACCCTCACGCTGGATGCCACTGGCAGCAGAGGCCCGGTCGACGCGCACCTCGTCATCGACGGATTGATCATCCCCAGCGGAAAACCCGATCTTTTCGCAAGCGCCCCGCTCGATCTCACCGTCCATGCCGATCTCGACCAGCCCACTATACCAGTCCGTTTCAAGCTGTCGCATACCTTGCTGACCGCGGACGGCACTGCACAGGCCGGTGGCAACATTTCTGCACATATCCACGCGATCATTCCCGACCTCGCGCCGCTCGCCGCCATCGGGAAAGTCGACATTCGTGGTCATACCGAGGCCACGGCATCGATGGCGGTGAATGGCAACGACACTGATTTCACCGTCGATGGCGCAGCAGATTTCACCGGCGGCCAAATGCCTGTACCCACTTTGCTTGGCCACACCACCTATGGCGTTACCGCAAAATTGGCTGGCCAGGATATCGTGGTTTCCCGGGCATTGGTGGACGGCAAGGCCGCCCATCTTTCCGTAACCGGCACCGACACCCATGCCGGCATCGATCTGGCCCTGAAACTTGGGCTGACCGATCTTGCCGCGATCTCTCCGACACTCAGGGGCGCGCTGCAGATCGCGAGCCATCTCAGCGGCCCACAAACCGGGCTGACCGTGCAGACCGACATCAAAGGCGATGTCGGCACCAGCACGATTCCCAAAGACCCGATTGCGGTGACCCTCTCGGCCTCGAACGTGCCGTCCAAACCCTCCGGCACCATCGAGGCAACCGGGCGTTTCGCCGGCGCGCCTTTGTCGCTCACTGCCCAGCTCGACCAGCAGGATGATGGCGGCTTCCACGCGGTGCTTAAACGCGCCGGTTGGAAAAGCCTTTCCGCCGACGCCGACATGATGCTTGCCAAGGGTGCAACACTGCCCACGGGAAGTCTCTCGGCCCGCATGACACGCCTTGCCGATCTCGCGCCCCTGGTCGGCCAGGCCATCGCCGGCGCGTTTACGGCGAAAATTACAACCAGTTCGCCATCCGGCGGCCAGCCCGTGGCAAAACTCGATGTGCGCGCGACCAATGTTTCCGCGAGTGGTGCCGCCATCAGCAGCGCATTGCTAGCCGGCACGGTGCGCGACCCCGCCGGCAAGCCGGATATGGCGTTGACCCTTACGGTTGACGGAATCGATGCAAAGGCTGCGACAGGTGCGGCGAAACTTACAGCCAACGGCAAGCTGGATGCGCTGGCTTTGCGCGTGACCAGCGCATTGCAGGTCTCCGGCGAACCCGCAACTTTCGCAACCCAGGCACTGCTCGATCTGCCGCAGAAAAAAGTCACTCTGCAGGCGCTGACAGCCAACTATAGAAGCGAGAACCTGGCGCTTTCCGCGCCCGCGCATATCGATTTCGGCAGTGCCGTCGCTGTGGACAGGCTGCGCCTTCTGCTCGGTGCTGCAAGTGTGGAGGTAGCCGGCAAAATCTCGCCGACGCTCGATCTTACGGCGGCGATACGCAACGTGACGCCTGATCTCGCCAAGCCTTTCATGCCCACGCTGCAGGCCGCCGGCGTGCTCACTGCCGATGCCCGCCTGTCCGGCACCACCGCCGCCCCGCGCGGCACCGTGCGCATACAGGCCGCCGGTGTGCGCATGCGCACCGGCCCCGCCGCCTCGCTGCCGGCTGCAAGCCTGCTGGCCACCGCAAACCTGCAGGGCGGCGCTGCACAGATCGACATGCGCGCCGATGCCGGACCGAAACTGCACCTTACCGCCGACGGCACCGTGCCGATCCAGCAAGGTGCCACTATGGCCGTGCACGCCGCCGGAAAATTCGATCTTACCCTGCTCAATCCGATCCTCAATGCCAGCGGTCAGCGCGCGCAAGGCATGATGGCGCTGAACGCCGACATCAGCGGCACGACCGCGGCGCCACGCGCCAACGGCGCCGTCACCCTCGCTTCAGGCGAGATACAGGATTTTACCCAGGGCCTTCGTATCATCGGCATCAACGCCCGCCTTACCGAAGCGGGTGACACCCTGAACATCGAAAACTTTTCGGCCAAAGCGGGCCCCGGCACCATGTCACTCGCCGGTTCCGTCGGCGTGCTGGCGCCTGGCATCCCCGTCAACATCCATTTTACCGCGAGCAACGCACGCCCGCTTTCGAGCGATCTGCTGACTGCTTACCTCGATGCTGACGTCTCGGTGAAAGGCGACGCTGCCAGCAACATGCAAGTGGGCGGCAAAATCTTCCTCCGCAAAGCCGACATCAATATCCCAAACGGCCTGCCCCCGAGCGTCGCGACGTTGAACGTGCGCCGCCCCGGCGACAAGCCGCCGCCGCCGCCTTCGACTGCACCGCCGGCCACTATCGAGCTCAGCCTTAAGATCGACGCGCCAAACAGCATTTTCATCCGCGGCCACGGTGTTAATTCCGAGCTTGGCGGTGCCTTGCAAGTCACCGGTACCACCGCTGCGCCACAGATCTCCGGCGGCTTCCAGATGCGCCACGGCTCGATCAGCGTTGCCGGCACCACACTGAATTTCTCGAAAGGTGAAGTAGGGTTCGACGGCACTTCAGTCACCGGCAAGATCGATCCGACGTTGAATTTCGTCGCCGACAGCACCTCCGGCAGCGTCACCGCCACGCTCACCGTGGGAGGCTATGCCGACGCGCCGAAAATCACTCTCTCCAGCGTGCCCGATCTGCCGCAGGACGAAGTGCTCGCCCATCTGTTGTTCGGTGAAAGTGTCAAGGATCTCTCCGCGGTCCAGATCGCCGAAATCGGTTCCGCCTTGGCGGAGCTTTCCGGCCTGACTGGTGGTGGTGGCGATCCGCTAGGCGCTGTGCGGAAAGGCCTGGGGTTGGATCGCCTTTCGGTAGGCGGCGGCAGTGGCACGACCGGTGCGAGCGTTGAAGCCGGACGCTATGTGGCGCGCGGGGTTTACGTGGGCGCCAAACAGGCGACGTCCGGCGGCGGGACGGCGGCCGAGGTGCAGGTGGATTTGACGAAGCGATTGAAGGCAACGGCGCAGTTGGCGACGGGTGGTGGGAGCGTGCAGGGGGCTACGCCGGAGAATGATCCGGGGTCGACGATTGGGTTGCAGTATCAGTTTGAATACTGAAGTTGGTTTGCTGCCGGAGGCAAGAAAGCTTTTCCGCAGATGACGCAGATAAGCAGGGATGAATTACGATATTCCTCTTATCTACCTAAATCTGTGTCATCTGCGGAAAAGCTCTTTTGCTTAAACTTGCTATCTGAAATCTCTGGTTTTGACTTTTATCTCGCGTGAGTCGGGGCTGCCGCCATGCTTAGCCTCATCACCTCTGCCGGTGACCGGCACAAAAGCCTCGTCTCGTGATCCGACACTGCGTAAAAGCCCTGACATGTCCACCAGCCCATCGGCAACCACATGGGTCACTTCGCCCTCACGCTGAAGCTTGCCGTAACATCCAACCATGCTCGAAGATAAAATTAACCTTCGGTGTGTCTCGAAAACATTTGGCCAGACAATGATGTTCGCAATGCCCGTCTCATCCTCAATGGTCATGAACATCACGCCCTTGGCACTCCCCGGCTTCTGACGCACCAGAACGAGCCCCGCCACCATCAGTCTTGTTCCATCGCGTGTGCTGCCCAGTGACCCACAGGTTACGGCGTTCATGTCGGAGAGCTCGTCACGCAAGAACGTCACGGGATGGCAGCGTAAGGTAAGACCGACACTGCGGTAATCTTCCACCACCTCGCGCCCCGGTTTCATGGGGGTGATCTGTATGGCGGGTTCATCGAACGCTTCCTGTCCGGCGAACAAGGGCAGGTCGGCCGGTGCCAGCGCACGCACTTCCCATAAGGCGCGTCTGCGATCGGTGTTTTCCAGGCAGCCGAAGGCATCCGCTTCGGCCAGCCGCTCCAGCGCGCCAGGATGCAATCCGCTGCGCTGCTGCAGTTCGGGAATGCTGCCATAAGGTGCCTCGCCACGCAGTTCGATCAGCCTGGCACCGTCCTTGTTTGAAAGTCCCTTTGCCATGCGGAGCCCGAGGCGAAGCGAGAGATACTTCTCGCCAAGATTCTCCAGCGTGCAATCCCATCGGCTATGGTTGATCGAGACGGGCAGGATTTTAATTCCATGCTCCCGAGCATCCCGTACGATCTGTGCGGGTGCGTAGAAGCCCATTGGCTGTGCGTTGAGCAGGGCACACGCAAAAACATCCGGATGATGGCATTTCATCCAGGAACTTGCATAGGCGATCAGCGCGAAACTGGCGGCATGGCTTTCCGGAAAACCATAGCTGCCAAAACCTTCGATCTGCTTGAAGATGCGCTCTGCGAATTCCGTCGAGTATCCATTTGCAGCCATGCCATCTATCAGCTTCTGATGAAATGCGCTGACCCCGCCGGTCACCTTGAAGGTCGCCATGGAACGACGCAGTTGGTCCGCTTCGCTGGGCGAGAAATCCGCACAGACGATCGCCACTTTCATCGCCTGTTCCTGAAACAGCGGCACACCGAGTGTTTTCCCCAGAACCGCCTCCAGTTTCGGGGGGAGCTTTTCCCGTTTTTCCAGATTGTCCCGACGCCGCAGAAAAGGATGAACCATGTCACCCTGGATCGGGCCCGGACGTACGATGGCAACTTCGATGGTGAGATCATAAAGGTTGCGAGGTTTCAGCCGCGGTAGCATGGACATCTGCGCGCGGCTTTCGATCTGGAATACGCCGATGGTATCTGCCTTGCAGATCATGTCGTATGTGGCGGTATCATCAAGGGGGATGTCGACAATCTTCTTGATGTGGCTGAAATCTTTCTTGTGCTCGCCGAGAAGATCGAAGGCGCGGCGCATGCAGCCGAGCATCCCGAGCCCCAGCACATCCACTTTCATGAAATGGAGGTGATCTATATCGTCCTTGTCCCATTCGATTACTTGCCGGTCCTTCATCGCCGCGGGCTCAATCGGCACCAGCGTATCCAGCCGATCCTGTGTCAGCACGAAGCCGCCGGGATGCTGCGAGAGATGGCGGGGAAAATTAATCAGTTCCCGCGCTAGCTTCAGTGTGAGATCCAGCCGGCGATCGGAGAGATTGAGGTTGAGTGCTTTTGCATGGTCGTCATCCACGCCGTCACTGCTCCATCCCCAGACTTGGCCGGCGAGGGCGGCCGTGACATCCTCGCTCAAACCAAGCACTTTCCCCACTTCACGCACCGCGCCACGCGAACGGTAGCGGCTGACGGTGGCACAGAGGGCCGCACGATCGCGCCCATAGGTTTCAAAAATCCATTGTATGACGATCTCGCGCTGTTCGTGTTCGAAATCGACATCGATGTCGGGCGGCTCGTCGCGTGCGGTGCTGATGAACCGCTCAAAAAGCAGATTCTCGGCGACCGGATCGATCGCCGTAATCCCGAGCACGTAGCATACGGCACTGTTCGCCGCACTCCCGCGGCCTTGGCATAAAATATTTTGCGAGACTGCAAAACTCACAATGCTTTCGACAGTCAGAAAATAGGGCGCATATTTGAACTGATCGATCAGAGTGAGTTCATGCTTGAGCTGGATGACAACTTTTTCTGGTATGGCGTCCTTATAGCGCCGTACTGCACCTTCCCAGGTGAGTTTTTCCAATGTCTGCTGTGCGGACATGCCTGGGATCTTGATTTCATGCGGATATTGATACTGCAGTTCGGCGAGGCTGAACCGGCAGCGATCGGCAATCTCGCCAGTGCGTTCAATGGCTTCGGGATAAGCCTCAAAGAGCCGAGCCATCTCGGTGGCAGTTTTCAAGTGGCGATCGGCGGTACGGGCGCGGCGGAAGCCGGCATCGTCGATGGTGCAGCCTTCACGGATGCAGGTGACGATATCGTGCAGGATGCGCCGTTGGGGGGAATGGTAAAGCACGTCGTTGGTAACGACGGTGGGCACGCCGGCTGCTTGTGCCATTTGCGACAAGGCGTTCAGGCGCTGGGCATCGGAGGGACGGCGGTGGAGGGTAAGGGCAAGATAGGCGTTTTTGCTGAAATCCTGTTTTAGGCGAAAGAGGTTTTCATGGCAGATTTCGTCTGCATGGTCTTGGAGGAGGATGGCGATGAGGCCTTCACTGTAGGCAACGAGATCGTTCCAGTCCAGGTGGCAGGCGCCTTTGCCGCCGCGCTCTTTGCCGATGCTGAGAAGTCGGCACAGGCGTGCATAGGCTGGGCGATCTGTTGGGTAGACCAGGATCGATGTGTTATCGGTCAGATCGAGCCTGCAGCCGATGATCAGTTTTATGTCAATCTTGGGATCTTTTGCTCTTTGGTCCGCACGCGCTATGCCGGCAAGGCTGTTGCGATCGGTGATCGCGATCGCATCGTAATCATACAGCTTCGCCTGTGCGAAAAGTTCTTCTATATGCGAGCCGCCGCGGAGGAAGCTGTAATTAGATGTAACCTGTAGCTCTGTATAAGACATAAAATTTCTTTGCTTCTTTTTTCAAAAAAGAAGTGCTTCCTTTCTTACCCGAATATCCCATGAAGAAACCAGGTCAGATCCCCCGTATGTTTGTGCTCCCCGTCTCCACGGCGGAACAACCAGAAGCGTTGTCCTATTGTATCTTCCACGCTGAAATAATCGCGCACGGCCCAGCGCTCTGCTTCGTTCTTCCACCATTCGCCAAAAATGCGTTCCGGCCCGTCGGCACGTTGCACGCGGTAGGGGCGGCGTCGCCAGATGAAATGTTTAGGCGCGTGGTCTGGCAAAAGCGCCACCACGATGATGTTTTGTGGCGGTGTGAAGAGGCGTGGCGGACGCGGCAGATTTTCCGGCCAGGTGCAGTTCCGGCTGCGCGACAAGGGCGAAATTCGTTTTGTCGAGCGTTCCGGCACGTCGCTTTCCACCGGTGCCAGGCGAAAGATCTTTTGCTGGCCGAGGCGATTGGCGAGAGCGTCGACGAGGCCCGCGAGTTCGCCCGCGCTGGTTTCGGTGCAGAGATCGGACAGGTTTTGCCGTGCACCGAGTTTGTCCGTCAGCGAGGCGGTGAGCAGCATATGCTCAATGCCGAAGCCTGGATCGATGGTTTCTAGGTGTTCGATCAGCAGCCGTGCCAAATGCTTGGGGTCGCGATTGGCGGAAGCGGTGCCGATGCGCAGGCTGGGGTTGGCGCCGTCTACGCGCGCGAAAACCAGGTCGAGCTGGCGCACGCCGAGGCCGCGCTGCAGGCATTTGTCGCAGAGGCTTTCGCAGAGCAGTTTTATCGCGCGCGCGAGATTCTCCGGGGTGGCGATAGGTTCCGGAAAACCTAGGCGAGCGCGAGGGATTTCCGGGATGAGAATGGGTTCGATGGGTTCGGCGGCATGGCCGAGTAGCTGGTCGAGCCGGCCCAGCACCGTCGTGCCGAAGCGTTTGGCCAATGGGGCACGTGGTGCTGCCATGATCTGGCCGATGGTCTCGAAGCCGAGTTTGCGCAGCGTTTGCAGCGTCTCGTCGGTCAGGCGAAGGGCGGCGGCAGGGAGATGTGCGAAGATCTTTGGTGGGCTGCCATGTGGGGCGATGGCGATGTTGCCGTAGCGCGCCAAGGCGTGTGCGGCACCTGGCGTGTCGGCGATGGCGGCGCGTGCGGCAAAGCTAGCCTGGGTGAGGCGGCCGGTGAGATGGTCGAGCAAGGCGGTTTCGCCGTCATCGGCGCCGTTTGCGTAAAAATGGGTGCAGCCGGTGACGTCGATGAACACGCCATCGTCGCAGGGGGCGGCAAGCGGGCTGATATGGCGCAGGCACCAGCCTGCCAGGCGGTGCAGGGCCGCTTCGTCGCCGGCAGGGTCGGCGTCTTCGACGCGCAAATCGGGGAGCATGGATTGTGCGTGGGCGACCGCCATTCCGGGGGTGACACCGAGGGCCTGAGCGCGTGGGTCGGCGGCCATCACTAGGCGGCGTGAGCCTTGGCGTGCGGTCGTCAGCAAAGGGCGTGTATCGGGTTCAGGCGATGCGCTGTGAAGGTGCCTTCTGTCGGTCGAGAAATTCGGCAGGAACAGCGATAAAACCCTGCGCATCGCATGCCTCCATGATCCAGGTTTTAGGGGTGCCACCGCGGCAGCGTGTGAGGTCGACCTGCCAGCGTGCCCGGCCTAGGCCGGGCACGGCGATTTTGGTCGAGGGGAGGGGCGTGATGCACCAGCGTGTGCAGGCGGCGTTGTGCGATTCTGCCGCGCGGCTGTCGCGGCGCAGTGCCAGCGCCATTACGCCTGATTTCTCGGCGGCGAGCACGAGGCGGCGCGATTGCGTCATTTTCAGGTTGAAAACCTCGCCCAGCACGGCGGAAAGGCCGGGGTTGCGCAAGGCTTCTTCCATGACGAGGAATACGCTTTTATCGTCATGTGCCTGTGCGTGCAAAATACGGTCCGGGTGCAGGCCGGCGCAGGCGAGGCCGGGGCCGAACAGGTCGGATTTTTGGCTGCACCAGAGTATTGTGTTGGGCAGGCGGGCCATGATCCCGGCGGCGAAAAGGGTAGCGCAGGCGGCGGGGCCAGCATCGGTGCCGCCGCCTGCGAGTTCGTGCAGGGCGGCGGTGGGCAGGCCAGCTTCGGGGAGATGGGTGTCGATCTCGGGCATGCCGAACCCCAGCGTGCTGGCGTGGCGGCCGGTGGGCCGCTCCAGCAGGCGGATGCGCCGGCGCAGCGCATCGAGGGTTTGGGAGGAGCTCATGTTCTTATTTTGTTCTCATTGTTGGGCACGGTCAAGGTTTTCCGCCGCTCGCTAAACGGAATAGGAACGCTTGATATGTGGGGCGGAGGAACCGAGCGAGCACGTTCTTTTCTGAAGAAAAGAACCAAAAGACTTTGGCGATTATGCACTACTTGACGAATTGCCGGAACCTAGGAAGCGGCGCCTATTCAGCCGTTTCCGCCAGGAAGGCGGCGCGCTTCACTTCCTTGCCGGTGGGCTCCATCGCCCTCACTTCGTAGTTGCCATAGTGCTCGGCTGCGTGTGCCTCTGCTCTGGCGCGCGCGCCTTCTCCACTGAACACCTGCCTGTGTCGCTCACGGTGCTTGACCGACCAGATGGCGGGGCTGCGTTTGGTTTGGATGACTTGGGTGGTCATTGTGCCGCTCTGCTAGTTCGCATCGTTCAACCCGTTAAGCTTGTAAAGCAGGATGTCATCCGCTTTGACGTCTTCGCCAACCACAAAGGCATCAATTACTTTGTGCGGCGGATTTCCAGCGGTCACTATGTGATAAGCTCCATACGCCAGAAATGTTTGATGATGGACCAGCGGAGCGCCGAACAAATAATCTACACAACCAACCAGCATGAGGGTAAATTTGCCGTCTTTAGCCGCCAGTCGCTTGCTCTCGATTCCAAGCCCAAGTCGTCCAATGCCGGGATTGTTGGGGTCAAAGGAATCGCTTGGGAAAAGTGTTTCTCCGTTGCTTGGTTGAGATGTCGCATCACGGATTTCTCTACAGATTTTCATCTGAGTTTCGCGGATGGTTTGCTTTTCCGGGTAGTAGAACAACACCGCTCCTCTAGCGCCAAAGGCTGGAGATTTTCCGATGTTTTTGACTGTCAGTTCGGGACTCATGCCGCCGATCCTGTCTTGGTCTGGCAAAACTGGCCACCAAGTCAGGTCCGTCTTTTTGATGGTGACCTTCAACCACGGACGAAGATCAGCAACGGCAGCATCCGCTTGGATACGAGATTCGTGGAAAGCGAGCCAGCCCCCGACCAACGCGAAGAAAGAAACGATGAGGGCCGCGCCGGAGAAATTGGCTTGCCGCCTAGCTTGGTACCAATGCTTGGCCTGCTCTGGGCAATCGGGTGGATGTTTTATGCCTGGAAATCTGGAGATGATGGAGACCCTTGGCGTGTCGCGGCTTTCGCTATCATTGGCGCTTTTGGCGGTTTTGTTTTTGCAGTGTGGCTTGTGTAGCGCATCCCAGATGACCATGGCCGCAACAGCAAGCCATGCAACGCTTGCGACTATTATTTCTGCTGACACCGCTTCCGCCTCCCGTTCGGCTTCTTTTTGCGGGTCAGCACCGCGCTACGGCACTGCCGAAAATGTTAGAGTTGTTCCGGTTATTGTAACGGAACTCAAACTCAGCGACGTAGAGCGGGAGATATTTTTTGGAGACGTTGTGGAAGGTTCCGAGAATGCCGCGCTTCAAGAGGCTCCAGAACCCGTCGATGGTCTGCGTGTGAACGACGCCCCGGACATACTCGTCAGCGCCGTGGTGAACCGTGTCATGTGGGATGCCGTTGCGGCGCAGACCGGCATAGACGCCGCTTTCATCGGTAGCGATCAGCTCAACACCTTCGGCCACGGTGCTACGGATAAAGGCTTCGGCAACGCCCTTGTTCACGTGGGTCACGGCGCGAGCAACCAGCGTCCCCTTGCGGGAGACGGCACCCATGACGGGGAACTTATTGGCGACACCCGAGCCTTCCAGCTTTTTGCTGTTGTGCCGGTTTTTGTTCTTGCCGCCCACGTAGGTTTCATCGACTTCCACAATGCCGACCAGCTTGCGGAAATCGGGATCGACCAGACCAGCGCGGACACGCATGCAAAGGTAGTGAGCGGTGCGGTAGGAGCCGAAGCCCATCACGCGTTGCACTTCCAGAGCGGAGACGCCTTTCTTGCCGGTCAGCATCATGTGGATGACGCGAAACCAGTTGCGCATACCGACATTCGTGTTCTCGAACGTGGTGCCGACCAGCACGGAGAAGCGGTAGGACGTGCTCACACCGCACTTCATGCACTCC
This sequence comes from Acetobacteraceae bacterium, assembly GCA_965198855.1. GTDB lineage: Bacteria > Pseudomonadota > Alphaproteobacteria > Acetobacterales > Acetobacteraceae > BOG-908. The sequence continues at coordinate 820,435 of CBDAPZ010000001.1, forward strand.
CACTTGAACGGCATGGTCTTCAACTCGACCACCTTGTCGTTGCCGCAACGGGGGCAAGTGACGCCGTTCGGCCAACGGCGAGCCTGGAGGTAAGTCTTGCAAGCGTCATCCGTGGGGAACATCGCCTCGAACTGGCCGATGGTCATCTGCTTCGTGAACTGAGCCTGGGTCTTGCGAGCCATAGGAGTGTTCCCCGTGTCTGATAGGGAAACTAGCCCAATCCCAAAGACTCGTCAAGTAGTGCATAATCGCCAAGACTTTTATGTCTTAGTGAAGGTAGGATCTGTCCTGACAAACCCAGATCTTTGAGCAGGCATCAATGATAAAGTCTTTTGGTTCTTTTCTTCAGAAAAGAACGCTTCCTTCCTACGTCAAATGTGCCATTGCCAGATAATCCTGGCTCTGCATCTCCTCCAGCCGCGACGCCGTGCGTTCGAATGCCTTCGCACCCTCTCCGCGTGTAAACAACTGATCCGGCACCGCATCCGCCGAGGCCACCAGCTTCACACGGTGATCGTACAACGCATCCACCAGCACGATAAACCGACGCGCCTCATCGTAATTGTCCGGCGACAGACGCGGCACGCCATCCAGCACCAGCGCGTGGAAATGCGTGGCCAATGACAGGTAATCACCGGCGCCCAAGGCCGTCCCGCATAAAGCCGAGAAATCGAACCGCGCCACACCGGCCGCCGCCAGCGGCACCTCCAGCACCCGCCCCATCACCATCAACTTGTCGCGCCGCGCAGGGGCTCCCGCCGTCAGTTGGCGAAAGGCTTCGTCCAGCGCGTGCTCGGCCCGCGCACCGGCCGGCACGTGCCAGGTGGGCATCCCGCGCAGACGCTGCCGACGCCAGTCACGCTCTCCTTGCAGCACCAGTACATCCAGCCGCTGATTGAGCAGCTCGATGAAGGGCAGGAACGCATCGCGCCCGGGCTTGCCGCGAAACAGATCATTCGGCGCGGTGTTCGAAGTCGCGACCACCACCACGCCGCGGTCGAACAGAGCCTGGAACAGGCGGCCCAGGATCATCGCGTCGGTGATGTCGTTCACTTGGAATTCGTCGAAGCACAGCAGCGCGGCCTCGCCGGCGATCTGGTCAGCAAGAGGCGGTATGGGGTCGTCGCCGCCGGGATTTCCCGCCCGCCATGCGTGGATGCGCGCATGCACTTCCTGCATGAAGCGGTGAAAATGGATGCGCCGCTTCCGGGCAATCTCCATTTCGCCGAAGAACATGTCCATCAGCATGGATTTGCCGCGACCGACCTCGCCGACCAGATACAGCCCGTTCGGATGATCCTCCGGCGCACCTTCAGTGGGCCGGCGCCGCAGCAGACGGCTCAGGAACGAGTTTTGCGGCCGCAAAGGCGGATCGTAGCCGCGCAGCTTCACCCAAAGATCCTGTAGCCGCTCGGCCGCCAGGCGCTGCGCATCGTCTGGTGTCAGTGCTCCCTCGGCGACCAGCGCCCGGTAAGCAGCCAAGGGTCCACCGCCCACAGCAATGGAGGCGGGGTTCAAGGCCGATTGGGGCAGGGATCGATCCATAATGCTGTGCGGCATTACCGTGCGGCAGGCGCGCGGGCAATCCCGAGCCTATGACATCACACCAGCGCGAGCTTTAAGTACTTCTTCAGCGTTATAGCGTTACGAAATTGGAAACTTCTTTACTGTGTTTCTGAGGTCACAGATGCGCGAGCTTATTACACTTGCCTGCCTGAGCTTTACTCTAGCGAGCGGCGCCATTGCAGCGGAAAAACCGCACCCCCATCGTGCCATGGCGCAACCGGGGCCTGCAGCGCGCGCCGGCTGCCTGGACCAGTCGAGGCTGACAGCCCAGCACACCGCCTACACCGCGGCGTCAGATGTGATGCCGCCGCGCTGTGGCCGGTTGTTGTCGACGGATACGCTTGTTTCTGCCCGGCACTGGGATCAGACCTGAGTCCTGGCTTCCCGCCTTGCAGGGTTAGCCTCAAATGGGCATTTAAGTCTCTATGATGCTTGCGACACAGCTTTTATCCGACGGCCTTATGCTCGATTACGGTGCCTTTGATGATGCACCGCTGGCCACCGATCCTTTTACCCATATCGTCGTTCGGGAATTCCTGCCTCCTGAAGCATTGGCACGAATTTACGCCGAAATACCGCGACGCGATCGCGGTGGATCATTTCCCCCGCAGGCACTGTCTCTGGGGCCCACAGCCAAAGCGCTGATGCGCGAACTCGAAGGCCCGGTGCTTCGCCATGCGGTCGGTGAAAAGTTCGGGTTAGCGCTCGAAGACGCGCCTTCCATGCTCACAGTGCGTCTCGCCACGCGCGAGAAAGATGGGCAGATACACACGGATTCGCGGGCAAAGCGCGTGACGGCGTTGCTGTATCTCAACCCGCCATCCGCTGCGTTCGAGAAACAGGATGGTTGCCTAAGGCTGATGCGTTCCGCGCATGATCTGGAAGATTATGCCGTCGAGGTGCCACCGACCGACGGCACGCTTCTCGTTTTCCCAAACAGCCCTACAAGTTGGCACGGCCACCGCACCCATGTCGGCCAGCGCTATTCTGTTCAGCTCAACTATATGACGAACGACGCAAAGGCTCGTACCGAGCTGCGCCGCCACAAGATTTCAGCATTTTTCAAGCGCTACATATAATAAAAGTCTTTTGCTGCTTTTCTTCAGAAAAGAAGTGCTGCCCTTCTACGGAGCAGCGTCCCGCACTTCGACAGTGACATGCGATAGACCCGAAAAATGTCGCAACCGCGTCTTGTAATAATGCACGTCCCTACCGTGCGGTGTCACAACAGAGACAATCGCACCAAGATGCCCTGGCCCAAGCCGCCACAAATGGAAATCGGCCAAGGTGTCGCCATCAATCTCGATTGTCTCCCGTAGCGACCGTGCCATGTCGCGATCCGGGTTCATGTCCAGCAGGATCGCGCCGGTATCGCGCACCAGGCTGTAAGCCCAGCTCGCAATCACCGCAGCACCGATCAGCCCGACCAGCGGATCCATCCAGAGCAGGCCGAAAAACCGCGCCAGCAGAAGGCCAATGATCACCAGCACCGATACCAATGCGTCGGCAATCACGTGCACGATGGCCGCACGCATGCTGTTGTCGCGCCCGGCCTTGGTCTTGCCATGCGCATGCCCATGATGATGATCGTGCGCGTGCCCATGCGTATGGCCATGCGCATGTTCATGGCCACCGCCGCTCAGCAGCCACACCGAACCGATGTTCACCGCCAGTCCGAGACAGGCGATGGGTATGGCCTCGGTAAAGCGAATGGCCGTCGGCGTGAACAGCCGCAGCAGCGCTTCGTAGCCGATCAGCAATGAAATCATTGCTAGCACGACGGCACTGGTGAAGCCGGCGAGATCGCCGAACTTGCCCGTTCCAAAGGTGAACCGCGCGTCGCCGCAATAGCGGCGCGCATAACGATACGCCATTGCTGCCAGCAACAAGGCGCCGGCATGGGTGGACATGTGCAATCCATCCGCCACCAACGCGATGGAACCGAACACCAGGCCGCCGGCGATCTCCAGAAACATCATGATGCCGCAGAGCCAGATCACCGCCCAGGTGCGTCGCTCGGCGGCTTCGTGGCCTGCGGCTAGGAAGATGTGGTCGTGGGGCATGATGTGGCTCCAGAGGAGGAAAGGCCTTCTTTTCTGAAGAAAAGAAGCAAAAGACTTTATGTCTTTGAGAGTACTATTACCCGGAAGGCCTCCATACTTGCATGAGAAGGTGCGGTGCATAACGTGCCGGGGTCGACAGGGCCGACGCGGGAGCCGTCTATGAAGCTGGCCTCATATTCTACATCGTATTTGCTGGCGAAGTCCGCATCCAGTTCGATCAGCAGCCCGTACACAGGCATATTCTCGCCGCGCGTGCCACGATACTCGCCGCTGCTGGCTGCGTCCGACAATACGTGATTTGCCATCACAGCCTTATAGAAAAGGCCGGAAGGATAGGTGGCGGCAAGCGAGATGACGAACCCTTCGATCGCCAGCGTGCTGCCACGCTCGCCGATCCAGCTGCCCAATGGCTCGCGGCGATCACCACGGGCCTGTATATGTGCTAACAGGATACTGTCATCGCCAGGCGGCAGCGGCGCCGACTCACGCGATTTGCGCGCCGGCACGCGTGGCGCTGCCGTGTCGCTGAAGCACTCCTCATATCGGCGTAACAGCATCGCCGTATAGCGGCGCAGCGACACCGCGCTGAGATAGGTCTGCGCAAAAAGGCGGCCGTCTGCCGCGATTTGCGCGAACCACTCCGGATCACGCGCTTCCATCTCGATCACTTTCTCTACGTCGCTGTCATGCGCAATGGGGACATAATGCACCCAGGGTTGCAGACCGGCGAAATAGGAAAGCACATGGTCGGACTCATATTTCAGCAATACGGAATTGCTGAGCAAAGCCATCGCCACCCGTGAACACGTGGCACCATTGCCGTCCATCGAGATGATCATACGGGCACGGAATTGCTCTTCCCATTTCAGCGATGGCTTCTGGCAGAACGAGTAAGCGCGCAATATCGCTTCGGCCTCCGGCGAGCTGCACTGGTTGATGGTTGGGAGACGGAAATCCACCTTTGTGTTTCCATCAAAATATTGCGCTGAACGCAGGCGCGGTATCGACAATGCGCGGGCGATCTCCGGCGTGATAAAACCACCCGTCGTGCTGCCGGCGAACACAGCCATCGGCTGCTTGTCGCGATACGCTACCCGATCCTGCTGCCGCTTTGCGGTATAGAATTCATTGTTTAGGAAATCGATGTCCGGCAATAGAACGATGTTCCAGCCAGCTTTCTTTTGAAAACAAAACACCGGCACATCGAACGGCGCCGCTACCGCATCGCCCATGCACATGCAGAATGTCGTGCTGAAACCCGGCGGCAGGAACGGCATCACTGATTGCAGGAACCGTTCATACCTTGCTGTGCGGTCGGGCAGGATGCCCGGGGGCGCCACATGCGGCGGTTTCGGCGCTACCGTGACCATGCCGTTGGCGATCCGGAACACCGAAATCCAGCTCAGTGTCTCATTGAGCTCGTCGAAGGCGGTGTTTGCATCGACATGGCGCAGCGGGCGGAAACGCCACGGTGCGACCTCTCCCATCGCCCAACCCATCATCATTGCGTCGATCTGTGCCCGTTCCGGCGCTGCGGCACGCGGCTGGGAGGGAGCGACCCGTGGAGCGGCCGACACTGCCAGGTCCGCCAGGCGCCAATCGCCTTTTTCCGTGTGTTTGTAAGCCATATCCAGGGTGATCGAAAAACAGTGATACTCGGCTTCGTTCAGCAGCATGACCTTACCGGCATTCGCCGCATCCGCCGTGAACCGCGCGGTCGCACGCGTCAGAAGCCCCGGTCCGGTGGTCTGCCAGGTGTCGAGCCGCTGACCGCTGCGCGTCTGGTTCAGAACGGTCTCCACCGCTTCCCGCAAGGCGTCCGCGATGACGATACAGCCTGGCCGTGCGGCAATGAAATTATTGTGCAGATAAGGCGGCGCCTCCTCGGACCGGACGGCGACCAGCTCCACCGATGACAGGGCCGCAAAAATACCGCGCATGTCGCGGACGCAGACATCGTCGGCGTCTGTGTAGATGCCGCCACGAACATGCAGGAACGCGAGCCTGAAGATATCGCTCTGCATGGCTGGATGATGTGCGGCCTCGTAGCATTCCATCACGTCGGCGGCACAGTGTTCCGCGAGAAAAGCGCGCGCCGACGCGTCGTCGAATACGGTGTGGACGATGCCCGGATTGCGGTTCTGCCAGGTCTGCATGGCCTGAACGATTTCCGCCGGCGGTTCCTTGGCGTCCCAGAACTGTATCAGGAACGGAAACGGCGATGCCCCAAGACCGATCGAGACATCGTCGATCCGACCAATGCGGCCATCCGACCACGCCTCGATGAGCGCCCATTGTGCCGCCATCGTATCCCGCTCGTGCAGGGCGGACCAGGTTTGTGTGGCGAAACGCAGAACCTCCATGTCGTTTGCCGAGTGCGCCAGCATGCAAAGCAGGCGCAGCGCGTCCGCACGTGGCGTGTGGCGTGCCAAGTTGTGCAGGGAGGCTGCGGCTTCCTCGGGGCAAGCGGCGGCCATGTGCAGACGTGCCAGTGCGATGATTAAGCCCGGATTTTCTCGCGCGGGACCGTCCACCGCCTCCAGAGTGGCAATCGCTTCGCGCAGCCCGTCGCGTCGCAGACGCAGATCCGCCTGCAGGATGTGCGCGTCTGCACGAGCGGCCACGTTCTGCGGGAACCCGTCCAGCAGCTTCGCACATTCGTCTAGTCGGCCGAGAGAGAAAGCCAGGCGCGCGTGTTGGACGACGTCCTGCGGCGGCAGTGAACCTTCCCGCGCGGAGAATGCGTCGTATCGTCGGCCCAGCTCTTCGACGCGCGCGACCATCCTGCGGCGATTCGCTTCCTTCCAGTCGAGCAGCTCGTTTGCGACCGGCGCGAAGGTGTCGAGCACCAAATCCATCCAGTCGAGCTCCGCATAGCGTTGAGCCAGCCACACACGTAGATCCTGTGCGCGGGGTTCGGCCGCGACCAGCGCGCTGAGCAGATTGATGGAGTCCATCTGCCGCCCGAAATAGGCGGTTATCTTCGCCAGTTGCAGTGAGGCCGCCTCGTGGCGCGGCTCCAATGCCACGCATCGCTCCCAGGCCTGCTGCGCCAGGCCATAGGCGGCAGCCTGATGATGCAAGTCCCCGAGACGGAACCACAGCTCCGCGACATCGGGAAATGCGGCGGCAAGCCGCTCGAGGGCAGCTTTGGCCAGGTCCGTCTCCGCTGCCTCCAGATGCGCCTTCACTGTAGCGAGCCCGGCCTCGAGCACAGCTTCGTTGGGCTGTTCCTCGACGGCGACCATCTCCGCCTGAGGCGCGTGAATCAGTTGTTCGAGAAGGTCTTCCAGGCCGGCCGCGCCCTGCCTCTCCTCGAGGAATGTCACGTCACGCTCAAAATCTTCCTGCGTCGGCTCACGGCCTGCCACAATGCGATGCACGGCAAAGGTCAGCAGCTCGGTGACGCGCCGCGCGCGCGGCGGCCAAAGCTCGGTGGTCACCAGCGCACTGCTCCGCGGCTCGGCGACCACGAGCGCCATTTCGGCTCCCCCATGCGTCACCGTCATCTCCACCGGCATGCCGTCGCGCCGGCGTGTCGCCAGCGTGGTAAGCGAGGTGGCCAGATCGACCTCGTAGGGCCCGAGTTTTAGCCTAAAACCTTCGTTCAAGCTGATGTCGCTGCGGCGGATCACCTGGCGCGTTTCCACCAAGATCCAGCGATGGCGCAGGATGAAATCCAGCCCTGCCGCATCCTGCTCGCTTAAAGGCAGGAAGCTCTCCCATGCCGCCGGCTGCAGCCGGTCGAACACTGCTAGCCCGGTATCGCCGTCTGCACATAAATAGAACCCGTCGCGTAGCAGACAGATGGCGCCATGCTCCGGTGCGCTCCTGATCCGCAGCATGCCGAGTTCCGCATGGTGCAGGCTCGCCTGGTCTGAGAAGACCGGCATATCGAGGAACAGCGCGTGTGCCAGACTGCCACCTGCGAGGGCCTCGTGCCGAATTGCACCGGCTTGGTCCGGTTGGCTGACGAAGGTGCCGTGCCAGCTGAGAAGAAACATGAGCGGGTCCTGTTCGTGTGCCCGCCGGGGCGCGGGTGGCGGCAGAGAAAAATCGTCGGCGTTAGGGCTTTGGCTGACATGTGCGGCAGGGCCGTCATCTACCTGTCCCACTGGCCTTTTTCCACCGTGCAGTGTTACGCAAGACCCAACGAAGGAGCCTAGCCCGCCATGAGCGCCATATCCGACATCGTCGCCCGCGAGATCCTCGACAGCCGCGGCAACCCGACCGTCGAAGTGGATGTGCATCTGGAAAGCGGCGCCATGGGCCGAGCGGCGGTGCCCTCCGGTGCCAGCACCGGTGCGCATGAGGCCGCCGAACTGCGCGACAACGATGCCGCGCGCTACGGCGGCAAGGGCGTGCTGGCCGCGGTGGAAAACGTCGAGGGCGAGATCTTCGATGCCATCGGCGGCATGGACCCCGCCGACCAGCTGCGGATCGATCGTATCATGATCGAGCTCGACGGTACGGCTAACAAATCTCGTCTCGGTGCGAACGCCATCCTCGCCGTCTCGCTCGGCATCGCCAAGGCAGCCGCGATCGAGCTCGGCCAGCCGCTGTATCGCTATGTCGGCGGCGTGTTCGCGCGCACCTTGCCGGTGCCGATGATGAATATCGTCAATGGCGGCCAGCATGCCGACAACCCGATCGACATACAGGAATTCATGATCCAGCCGGTCTCGGCCGCCAGTATCGCCGATGCCGTGCGCATGGGCTCCGAGATCTTCGCTCAGCTCAAGAAGGGCCTGAAGGCCGCCGGACTGAACACCAATGTCGGTGACGAAGGCGGTTTCGCCCCCAATCTCAGCTCCGCCGACGAGGCGCTTACCTACATCACCCGTGCGTGCGAGGCTGCGGGCTACCGTCCGGGCGAAGACGTGACCTTCGCACTCGATTGCGCCAGCACCGAATTCTACAAAGGCGGCCTCTACGACATGGCCGGCGAGGGCAAGAAGCTCGATGCCGGCGGCATGGTCGCCTACCTCGCCGATCTCTGCGACCGCTACCCCATCGCCTCGATCGAAGATGGTCTTGCCGAGGACGATTGGGAGGGCTGGCGCCTGCTGACCGAAACGCTCGGCGCCCGCATACAGCTCGTCGGCGACGATCTGTTCGTGACCAACCCCGAGCGCCTGGCGCGTGGCATCGCCGAGGGCACGGCGAACGCCATTCTCGTGAAGGTAAACCAGATCGGCACGCTGAGCGAGACGCTGGAAGCGGTCGAGATGGCGCACCGGGCTGGCTACACCGCGGTGATGAGCCACCGCTCCGGCGAGACGGAGGATTCGACCATCGCCGACCTCGCAGTGGCCACCAATTGCGGACAGATCAAGACCGGCTCGCTGTCGCGCAGCGACCGCACGGCCAAATACAACCAGCTCATCCGTATCGAATCCGAGCTCGCTTCGACAGCCATCTATGCGGGGCGGTCGATCCTGCGCGCGTGACCACAGGCGGGAACCACCCTCTGCTTGTCCCGTTTATGAGGGCATACAACCAGAGGAGAGTATCACATGGTCGACGAAAATCGGGTTGAAGGCATTGGCCACCAGATCAAGGGCGCCGTGAAGGAAGTCGCTGGTAAGGTAACGGGCGATACGAAGCTGCAGGCCGAAGGCACCGCGGAAAAGCTGGCCGGCAAAGGGCAGAATGCCGTCGGTGGTGCCGCTGATAGCGTGCGGGACGCCGTTAAGAAGTAAGTAAGATTGGGGAGCCGGGACGGCTCTCTTGATCCCCCAGCATTATTGATGGGGAGCGCTTGGACCGTCGGGTTCAAAAGACATGGCTGGGATTTGGGGGGACCGCTTGGTCCCCCCATTCTTTTATCTGCACCTTGCCAAATCTGGCCGGTTGCTCCATATCCCGCCCGCCCAGAGGGGCAAATTCACACGCGGGGCACTTTCCTGGGGTCAATCCCTCAGATCCGGTGCCAATTGGCTCGCCCCGTGGAGGCTCAACCGGATTTTATTGGAAAGGACCGCCAACAATGGCGATGCCCGATTTTTCTCTGCGTCAGTTGCTCGAGGCCGGTGTCCACTTTGGTCACCATACACGCCGCTGGAACCCGCGCATGGCGCCGTTCCTCTTCGGTGTCCGTAACCAGGTCCACATCATCGACCTGCAGCAGACCGTGCCGATGCTCGACCGTGCGCTGCGCGCCGTGCGTGACACGACGGCTGGCGGCGGCCGCGTGCTGTTCGTCGGCACCAAGCGTGCTGCGGCCGAATACGTGGCCGATAGCGCCAAGCGTTGTGGTCAATATTACGTGAATCATCGCTGGCTCGGCGGCATGCTTACCAACTGGAAGACCATTACCGGCAGCATCAAGCGCCTGCGCCAGATCGACGAGATGCTCGGCAGCGACATCCAGGGCCTCACCAAGAAAGAGGTTCTCGAGATGACGCGCGACCGCGACAAGCTCGAGCGTTCTCTCGGCGGCATCAAGGAGATGGGCGGCCTGCCGGACATCCTGTTCATCATCGACACCAACAAGGAGAAGCTTGCTGTCGAGGAAGCCAACAAGCTTGGCATCCCGGTGATCGCCGTGCTCGACAGCAACTCCGACCCCCAGGGCATCACCTACCCGATCCCGGGCAATGATGACGCCATCCGCGCCATTACGCTGTATTGCGACCTGATCGCCGGCGCCGTGCTGGATGGCATCAGCCAGGAGATGCAGGCTTCCGGCCAGGATATGGGCGGCGTTGAAGAGCTGCCCGAAGCGATGCTGCCAACGCATCAGGCAGCCCAGCCTGACGCTCCGGAGGCGGATCCGGAGCCGGATGTCGCCATCCCCGAACTCGAAGCTGCCATGTCCGCTCCCGCCGAGGGCTGACGAAAAAGGCGGCGTGAGCCGCCTTTTTCTTTTCTGACGATTGAAGACTGATGACTGGAGACGAGACATGGCTGAGATCACCGCTGCCCTGGTAAAGACGCTGCGCGAGCAGACCGGCGCCGGCATGATGGACTGCAAGAAGGCGCTGACCGAATCCGGTGGCGACCTGGAAGGCGCTGTCGACTGGCTGCGCAAGAAGGGCCTCTCGCAGGCCGCTAAGAAATCCGGCCGCGTGGCCTCCGAGGGCCTGGTCGGCGTCGCCTCCGCAGCCCTCAAGGGCGCCATGGTGGAAGTCAATTCCGAGACCGATTTCGTTGCCCGCAACGAGACATTTCAGAACTTCGTCGCCACCTTGGCCGGCCTGGTGCTGACCGTGGGCGAAGATATCGAAGCGCTGAAATCTGCCCCATTTCCCGGCACCGACCGGACGGTGAGCGAAGAACTCGTCCACATGGTCGCCACCATCGGCGAAAACATGACCATTCGTCGCGCCCGCCTGCTGAGCGTGAGCAGCGGTGTGGTCGCCACCTACATGCACAACGCGCTGAAGCCCGGTCTGGGCAAGATCGGCGTGCTCGTCGCACTCGAAGCACCATCCGAGCTGGAAGGGCTGGAGCAGCTTGGCCGCCAGATCGGCATGCATGTCGCCGCCACCCGTCCGGACGCGTTGGATATCGATGCGGTCGATCCGGCGGCGTTGGAGCGCGAGCGTGCGGTGCTTTCCGAGCAGGCGCGTGCGAGTGGCAAGCCGGAAGCCATCATCGAGAAGATGGTCGAGGGCCGTATCCGCAAATACTACGAGGAGGTCGTGCTCCTGGAGCAGGTATGGGTGCATGACGGCGAGAGTCGCGTGCGCGCTGTGGTGAAGAAGGCCGGCGGGCAGATGATTGGCTTTGACCGCTTCGCGCTCGGCGAAGGTATCGAGAAGGCACCGGCTGGCGATTTCGCCTCCGAAGTGGCGGCCGTCGCGGGCCTCTGAGACAGAAGCGGGTTGCTGGCCTTGCGCCGGCGACCCATCATCTGCAACGTCCAAACACTTCCCACATCACAACCAACTCTCTAGGTTGCGACCGCCCCATCGCCTGGAGACTCCATTGACAGAGCCTGTCGCCCATAAGCGCGTTCTCCTAAAAATCTCCGGAGAGGCCCTGATGGGCAAACGTGAATATGGGCTCGACACCGAAATGGTCGGCCGCATCGCCAATGATGTCGGCGATGTGGTGCGCATGGGCGTACAAGTCTGCCTGGTAATCGGCGGCGGTAACATTTTCCGGGGCGTCTCGGGCGCTGCCAGCGGCATGGACCGCGCACAGGCCGACCACATGGGCATGCTGGCCACGGTGATGAACGCTTTGGCCATGCAGACGGCGCTGGAAAAATGCGACGTGCCGACTCGGGTGCAGTCCGCCATCCCGATGTCGAGCGTCTGCGAGCCCTATATTCGCCGCAGGGCGCAGCGGCACATGGAGAAGGGCAGGGTAGTGATCTTCGCCGGGGGCACCGGCAACCCGTTCTTCACCACCGATACCGCGGCCGCCTTGCGCGCGGCCGAAATGAAATGCGACACGCTGCTGAAGGGCACTCAGGTAGACGGCGTCTATTCCGCCGATCCGCGCCGCGACCCGGAAGCCAAGCGTTATGACGAACTCACCTATCTCGAAGTGCTCTCGCGCGACCTCGGCGTGATGGATGCTGCCGCTATTTCGCTCGCGCGTGAGAACGCCTTGCCGATCATCGTCTTCAACATCCACGCGCCTGGCGCCTTCGCGGCCGTGATGCGCGGCGAAGGGCGTTTCACGAAAATCACCGAACCGACTTAGTGCTGATAGCTGGAGACCGCATTTTGGCTGATCTGAACGCGCTGAAGGAAGACCTCACACGTCGCATGGATGGCGCGCTGGAAACGTTGCGTCGCGATTTCGGCGGCCTGCGCACCGGCCGTGCCAGCCCCGGCCTGCTTGAGCCGGTGAAGGTGGAAGCCTATGGCAGCGAAGTGCCGATCACCCAGGTCGGCACCATCGGCGTGCCGGAGCCGCGCATGCTGACCGTGCAGGTATGGGACCGCAGCCTGGTGGGTGCGGTGGAACGCGCGATACGCGATTCAGGCCTTGGCCTGAACCCGGGCGCCGACGGGCAGATTGTGCGAGTGCCGATCCCGCAGCTGACGGCCGAGCGGCGCACCGAGCTTGCCAAGGCGGCAGGCCGTTATGGTGAGGCGTGCCGGATTGCGGTGCGCGGCGTGCGTCGCGATGGCATGGACCAGATCAAGGCGGCAGAGAAGAAGCACTTGATCAGCGAGGACGATACCGGCCGCTGGTCCGACGAAGTGCAGAAACTCACCGATTCCTATATCAAGCGCATCGACGAGTCGCTCGCCGATAAAGAGCGCGAAATCAAACAGGTCTGATAGCCACGTGACGATTGGCCGGGTGACATGAAGCTGGTCAAAACCGGCGCTTTGGCCGAGGCAGTGGTGCCGGAGGATGCGGCACCGCCGGTGCCTCGCCATGTCGCGATCATCATGGACGGCAACGGCCGCTGGGCGTCCGCACGCCATCTGCCACGTGTTGCCGGTCATCGCGCAGGTGCGCAGGCGGTGCGGCGCACGATCGAGGCGGCGATACGAAAAAACATCGGCTGGCTGACCCTGTATGCGTTCAGCAGCGAGAATTGGCAGCGCCCGGATGACGAGGTCACCGATCTCACCGGATTGCTGCGACATTATCTGCGCCACGAAGTAGCCGAGCTGCATCGCGAGCAAGTCCGCCTGCGCGCCATCGGGGACCGTGCCCGCTTCGGCACGGAGATCGCCCGCGAACTGGCCGAGGCTGAGGCGCTGACCGCGGGCAATACGCGGTTGAATTTGACGGTAGCGCTCTCCTATGGCGGCCGTTCGGAAATCGTGGCCGCCGCGAAGGCGGTGGCCGAGGCGGTGCGTGCCGGCAGCATCGATCCGGCCGAGCTGACGGAGCGGATGTTTTCGTCCTTCCTGTTCACCGCCGGCATGCCGGACCCGGATCTGGTCATACGCACCAGCGGCGAACGCCGTGTGTCGAACTTCCTGCTATGGCAGGCGGCCTATGCCGAATACCTGTTTCCCGAGGTGCTCTGGCCGGATTTCTCCGCCACCCATTTCGACAGCGCCCTTGCGGACTACGCCACGCGTGACCGCCGCTACGGGGCACGTCCAGAGACGTGAGCCTGAACCATGTTTTTGGCCTGTCCAGCGGGGATGGTGGGCTGTGCCCACCAGCTGGGTTCGATACCGGTTCATGACGTCCGGTCCTAATCCCGCGTGGCGCGACCTGGGTGTCCGCCTTGCGTCCGCGGCCATCCTCACGCCCGTAAGCCTGTTCGTCATTTGGCGTGGCGGTTTGGTCTGGGCAATGTGGCTTACCGTGATGTTCATCGTCATGGGCGCTGAATGGGTCGGGCTTTGCCGCGGCCGCATTCGCACCCTGGGGAGCGCCAGCGCGCGCGTGGGGCTGCTTCTGGCGGGGCTTGTCTATATCGTGCCAGCCTTTTTCTGCCTCATTGCGCTGCGTAATGGACCGGCGGGGCTTCGCAACCTGCTTTTTCTGGCGGTTGTGGTGTGGGCAGGTGATATCGGCGCTTACTTGGTGGGCCGGCTCGTTGGCGGACCACGGCTCGCTCCGCGTATTTCGCCTGGAAAAACCTGGTCGGGTGCTGTCGGCGGCACGCTTGCCGCGATGCTGGCCGGGGCTGCGGCCGGCTACGAGGATCCGCTGCGAGCGGCCGCACTTGCGCTGATGCTGAGCGTCGTCGCGCAGGCCGGTGACCTGCTGGAGAGTGCGCTGAAACGATATTTCGGAGCCAAGGATTCGGGCTGGATCATCCCCGGTCACGGCGGCCTTCTCGACCGCCTAGACGGCGTGCTCACCGCCGCTCCCGTCGCCCTCCTATGGGCCATTTCGGCCACCCCCCACGCCATGCTATGGAGTGTGGCATCATGAACCGCCTGAGAAACAAAAGTTTTTTGCTTCTTTTTTCCAAAAAAGAAGCGCTGTGCTTTCCTCGGCTTCGGGCATGAAGACCGTCACCGTTCTCGGTAGCACCGGCAGCATCGGCAAGAGCACGGCGGATCTGCTTGCAGCCAATCCCGACCGCTATCGTGTGCTCGCACTTGTCGCCAACCGTAATGCCGAGGGCTTGGCCCAGCAGGCGATCGCATTACGTGCCGAACGTGCTGTATGCAGCGATCCGGCCATGCACCGGACCCTTGCCGCAGCGCTTTCCGGGACCGGCATCCATGTAGCCTGTGGCGAGCAGGCGGTGCTCGAGGCGGCCGGCATGGGTGCTGATTGGACCATGGCGGCCATTACCGGCATTGCCGGCCTTGCCCCTACACTGGCGGCTGCCAAGCGTGGTGGCGCGATCGCGCTGGCCAATAAGGAGGCCGTGGTTTCCGCCGGCGACGTGATGTTGCGCGCCGTGCGCGATGCGGGTGCCATGCTGTTGCCGGTGGATTCCGAGCACAACGCCATTTTCCAGGCGCTTTCAGGTAGCCCGCGCGAGTCACTGGAAAAGATCGTGCTCACCGCATCCGGCGGTCCGTTCCGTCTTGCCTCGACCGAGGAAATGGCGCGTGCGACGCCCGAGACGGCGTTAAAGCATCCGGTCTGGTCGATGGGCGCCAAGATCAGCATCGATTCCGCCACCCTGTTCAACAAGGGCCTCGAGGTGATCGAGGCGGCGCGGATTTTCGCGCTGGTGCCGGAGCAGATCGAGGTGCTCGTGCATCCGCAATCGGTGGTGCACGGCATGGTGTGTTTCAGGGATGGCAGCGTACTGGCGCAGCTCGGCTGTGCGGATATGCGCATCCCGATCGCACATTGCCTGGCCTGGCCGGAGCGGCTGCAGACCGCTTCACCGCGGCTGGATTTGGCCGCCGTCGGCCGGCTCGAGTTCTCGGCACCTGACGAAATACGTTTTCCCGCGCTGCGGATCGCGCGCGAGTGCTTGCAGGCAGGCGGTGGCGCACCAACCATTTTGAATGCAGCGAATGAGATCGCAGTCGCCGCGTTCCTCGCCCGCAGGATCGGGTTTCTGGACATTGCCGCCGTGGTCGAGGCGACGCTCGACCGACTGGGCGCATGCCCGGCCGATACGCTGGAGGCCGTGGTGGCGCTGGATGCGACCGCGCGCCGGGCTGGGGAAATTTTTGTAGCCGACCGGGCAGCTTCCCGTGCGGCCTGATTTGGAGTGGTCATGTCAGGCGTGATTCATCTGCTGCATACCCTCGGCAGCTTTGCCCTGGTGCTCGGCGTGTTGGTGTTCATCCACGAGCTTGGCCATTATCTGGCCGCACGCTGGCGCGGCATCCATGTCGAGGCGTTCTCCATCGGCTTTGGCCCGGCGATCGCCTCCTGGACCGATCGGCACGAAACGGTGTGGAAAGTCTGCGTGCTGCCGCTGGGCGGCTTCGTGAAGATGCATGGCATGGCGCTGAACGTGGCTGACGAGAACGCCATGGACACCACCGTCACCCGCCCCGGCCAGGCCTTCTTCGAGAAATCTGTCGCCTCGCGCGCCATCGTTGCCGCCGCTGGGCCCGCGGCCAATTTCGTGCTCGCCGCGGTGCTGTTCACCGCGCTCTATGTCGCGATCGGCCGCCAGGTGCCGCTGCCGGTGATCGGCGAGATCACGCCGGGCAGCTCGGCGGAAGCCGCCGGGCTGAAGCATGGCGATGTGATACGCGAGGTTGATGGCAAGCGGATGATGGCGTTCGACGATCTGCGGAAGATCGTCGCCGTCAATGCCGGCCACACGCTCAATTTCGAGGTCCATCGTGGCAATGAGGACATCAAGCTGCCGGTGCTGATCCAGCCGGCGACGCCGGGCGACATGTCGGTCGGCCTCCTCGGTGTGAGCAGCGGCGAAATCGCGACCATCCGGCTCGGCCTCGGCGGAGCGCTGCTGGCGGGGTTGTCTCAGACCTGGGAGGTGC
Organism: Acetobacteraceae bacterium; assembly: GCA_965198855.1. Lineage (GTDB taxonomy): Bacteria > Pseudomonadota > Alphaproteobacteria > Acetobacterales > Acetobacteraceae > BOG-908. The sequence goes on from CBDAPZ010000001.1 coordinate 836,870, forward strand.
TGTGGCAGATATTGCTGGGAATCGTGCATATCCTGACGACCGGCAAAGGCGTGCACGATCTGGGTGGCCCGATCGCCATCGCCTCGCTCTCCGGCAAGGTCGCCACGTTGGGGCTGACCAGCCTGGTCGGGTTCATCGCGATGCTGTCGATCAATCTCGGCCTGGTAAACCTGCTGCCGATCCCGATTCTGGATGGCGGCCATCTGATGTTCTATGCGGCCGAAGCGGTGCGCGGGCGCCCGCTGCCAGCGCGTGCGCTGGACTATGGCTACCGCGTCGGTTTCGCGCTCATAGGATCGCTGTTTATCTTCATCTCCTGGAATGACCTCGTTCATACGGGAGCCGTCCACTGGGTCACCCACCTCATCGGCTAGTACAGCACTTGGAGAGGTGAGCGAGAGAAGCTTGCCTTACGGCTGTTCGCCGATTTGCCAGAAGGCGACAATGAGGCCGCCGCACACGATGAAGGCGCCGCCGACGAGGATCGGTAGGCCCGGTATGGAACGGTAGGCGACGTAGCTGACAGCCTGCCAGACGACGAACAGCGTGGCGATATAGATGCCGACCACTTTCTCGAACGCGATCGGCGCGAGATTGAGCGTCAGGCCGTACGCGAACACCAGGATGGCACCGACGGCGAAATACGCGGCCTTTTGCGCCAGCGCGCGCTCTGCCAGGCCGTTGCGGATGAGGGCATCGCCGGTGACTTCCATGGTGGTCGCGGCGACGAGTAGGGCGAAGATGATAAGCCTGGTTTGCGCTGTCACTCGATCGGCCCCGGCGCTGGCTTTAGGCCGCACCGCCTTTTGCTGTTCGCATTCACGAGTAGCACTTTTGCGCATAGGATCATCAGGCCTCGCCTGAGGCCATTTGCAACTCAAAGTTGAAATTGTTGGTTGCTCCTTTGATCAAGGCATGTGGGGTCAGAGGTATGCAGTCAGATTATGTTGTAATTAGAATGTGTTATGATCGCCTTGCTAGCTCCTCGAGGCGCGGAGGCGTAGCGCTGGTACAACAGCAATCCTGCTTCACGCATTCGTGATGATGATTGTAGCGCGCAGCATATTGCCTTTAACTCGCGTTAAAGTAGTAATTTCTTAGCTAATATATTTAACTGAGAAGTTAATACGCGTGTTGGTTTTCAACTGCTCCAAAAGGCTCGACTCTATTCCGATGAAGCTGGGGCGAACGCGCACCTTGCTTTCAGCGCGGCGCGGCGACACGGCGCTGGAGTTCGCAATCCTTGCCATACCGTTTTGGCTTTTCATGCTTTTCCTGTTTGAGTTGGGGTGCGACTTCTACGTGCAGCTCGCTCTCGATTATGCGGTGCAGGAGGGCGCGCGTGAATTACAGACGGGTGCTGTCGCTGCCAACGCGACGGTGACCCAGTTCAAGAACGATTGCTTCTGCCCGGCCGTCGCGGGCTTTCTCAATTGTAGTCAGATCACGCTCACTGCTTATCCAGTGACCACGGCCGATTATTATACCAATGCCCAAGCCGGGGCGGGATTCATACCGCAGAGTTCAGGTGCGTTGAACACCGCCTCTTGGAGTTTCTCCCCCGGCGCCACCAACACGCCGATGTTCCTGCAGGCGGTCTACACTTCGGTGTCAGTCATCGGCCAATTGCTACCCTCCATGTCGATGGCAAGCGGCAACACGCGCGTACACGTCACAACTTCCAGCGTCGGTTTTCTGAACGAGCAATATCCCTCACAGACAGCTTACTGCGGAAAGACGACATGAACGGTGTGGCTTCCTTCGTGGACCGTTGCTCTACCCGTCGCCTTGGCAGGGACGCCGTGGCCAGCATCGAATTCGGTCTTATAGCGCCGTTGCTTGCGATCTTTCTGATGGCGATCGTCGACCTCGCCCAGGCGGTGATCACACTGCACCGGCTGAACACGGTGGTTCAGCAGACTGGCCTGATGGCGACACAGCTCTCCGTTCAGCCCGATCAATCGACAACGCTGACGGTGGCACAGCTCAACGAGGCGAGCAGCGTGATCTACGCAGTAATGCCGCGCACCGCTAACTTTTCGACATATAATCTGCTGACGAATCCCGTGCCGGCCTATGCCGTAGTGGTATCGGATGTCGTGTTCACGCCTGTGGTCTCCTCGGGCAATGTCGGGTGCACGGCCGGGCTGAATTGTACTGGTTACACGGCGAACGTCGCATGGAGCGTGCCGCTGAAATACGGCCAGCAGATCGTGCGTCCGTGCGGGCTCGTCAGCCAGATCAGCGCGACGCAGACACCTGCCTATCTCGCCAACCTACCAACGAGTGTTCCGACCGCTGGCATCAGCCAAGCCCTAGTCTCCACGCTGGTGGTCGACGTGGTGTATAATTTCACCCCAATTTTCGCCCGTTTCATCGGGCCTCTCACCATGCGGCAATCCGCCTATTTCAACCAGCGCTCGATCGTCGCGACCTACATTACCTACAACACGAACGCTACTGCGTCTGGCGGCGCGATTTGCCCGGGATATTCGTGATGAAAATGATACCTCAGCTTGGCGCAAGGCGGTTTGCTGCCGCCAGATCTGCGGCAGTGGCCATCATCTTTGCCACCATGGTCGTGCCCATCTGCATGCTAACCGCTCTCGTGGTCGATTTTGGTTTCGTGATGCAGACGAAATCGCAGCTGGACCTTGCGGCAGATGCCGCGGCGCTGGCGGCTGCGCGCACCGCGGGCGCCGGTTATGCAGCGGGGCAAGCAAAGGCTACCTATTTGGCTGAGGGCAATGCTGCAGCGACGACGTGGTTTACAGCACAGGCTGGCACGGTGCCGCACGCGACGAGTTTTACACCCACGATCGCCGTAAGCCAGAATGGCCAAACTTTTACAGCGACGGTCAGCTATACCGCAATCGTTTACGAAACGATGCCCAAAATCTTCAATTGGACGAATCCAAATACCAATGGTGGCGAGAACGCGAACATTAGTGGCAGCTCAACCGCGGTAATCATTGTGAACGCATTCGGCACCATCGACTTCTTGCTCGACAACACATCATCAATGATGCTTCCGGCGACGGATGCCGACCTCGCTATCCTGCAGAATGCAGAGCAGAGTTGGCTGACCAGTGCTACCAATCAGCAATATGTTATTAATGGCGGCAGCTCGCTAGTCGGCTGGAACCCGGCCACTTATGGAGGGATTACGATCTCTTCAGCTAGTTCCAACAACGCGACGTTGAAGGCGATGACACCGAGCGATTACTGTGCCTTCGCCTGCCACTGGGCTGCTGGTTCCAGCGCTACCAATAAGCTCGACTACTATGGCGTTGCAAGAGCCACGTCGCCCAAAGAGGTCCTGCGCTTTGACGAGGTGCAGAGTGCCACGCAGACGGCAATTGGCGAGATGGAGAGCTTGGAAAAGACTCTCGGCCAGCTTGCGGTGGGCGTGTTCTCCTTTGGTGGACCGTCCATGTCGAGCTCGTCATATCTCACGACCATTTACGCGGAGACTCCGCTCGATACCACGACCGCCTCCAGCCAGAATGTCATTGTGAAAAGTGCAGGCGGTATGGCAGCCGTTACCGCACTTGGGACCATTGCGCCACCGGTTACGGGCGATACCGCGAACACGAATATTGGTAATGCCATCACATATATGTTGGCGAAAACCGGCGTCGGCGGCAACGGTAACACGGCAGCGACTGCACGCCGGTCGCTGCTGCTCGTTACCGACGGTGTAGAGGATGATACCAATCCACAATCCATTCCCAGCACCGAGGGCCCGATCAATCCCGCGATATGCACAGCTATCAAGAATGCCGGATACACCGTCTATATTCTCTACACACCGTATAACTCTGAGCCGGCCTATCTGCCCAACAACATGCCGCTGCAGCCCTACATTACAGGTGCTAACAGCCCGAGCATTCTCTCTGCCCTGCAATCCTGTGCTGGCTCGTCGTCGAACGTGATCCAGGCGAACTCGTCGGCCGATATCCAGGCTGGTATGATCGAGTTGATCGACGAGGCGGTGGGCAACACGACGCGGTTATCAAACTAGGAGAAGAGCAATCCCCAACTTCCCCTTATTTTCTTGCGTTAGATGCAGGTGCAGGACATAAAAGTCTTTTAGTTCTTTTCTTCAGAAAAGAACATCCTTCCTTCCTTCGTTAAAGTTCCAGCAAAGCTTCTGGCCTAAAACACCCTTCCTGCAACCAGCAGCAAAGGGTGTTCCAGGTTGGCAAGGTCGAGACAACGCGGCACATCAGCGCGTGCCTTCCTGCGCGGCGCGCGCGGCGCGACGGCGCTCGAATTCGCCATCATCTCCGTGCCGTTCATGATGTTTACGCTGTTCCTCTTCGAGCTTGGCGTAGATTTCTATCTGCAATTGGCCCTCGACTACGCAGTGCAGCAGGGCGCGCGCAAACTCCAGACCGGTGCGGGCAACGCCGCCACGACGGCCAACGCCTTCAAGACCGATTGCATGTGCCCGGCGGTAGCGGGCTTTCTCAATTGCAGCCAGATCAGCATTACCGTCTATCCGCTGTCGGCCGCGGATTATTATGTCAACGGCCAAGCCGGCGCGGGCAACGTGCCGTTGTCCAACGGCAAGCTGAGCACGGCGAGCTGGGCGTTCAATTCCGGCGGTGCGTCGACGCTGATGTTTCTGCAGGCAATCTACACCTCGGCTTCGGTCGTGGGCTCGCTGGTGCCGGGCATGTCGACGAGCAGCAGCGCTGGGCAGGTGCGTGTCACCACCTCCTCCATCGGTTTCATCAACGAAGCCTTCACCCCCCCGACGACGATCTGCGGTGCTGCTTCATGAGTAAAGCGCGCAGCAGGCGAGCAGTGGCAACGCTGGAGTTCGGCATCCTCGCCCCGGTGCTGGTGATCTTCCTGATGGGCATGGTCGATCTGGCGACGGCGATCGTCACCTTGCGGCGGCTGAATGCGGTGGTACAGCAGATCGGGCTGATGGCGACCCAACTCTCGGTGCAGCCGGACCAGACCACCACGCTGACCGTCTCCCAGATGAACCAGGCGAGCAGCGTGATCTACGCGGTATTTCCCGCCTTGACCCGGCAAGCGGTCTACAACGCCAGCACCAATCCGGTGCCGGTGTATGCCGTGGTCGCGTCGGACGTGGTGTTCACGCCCACGTCGTCGACCTGCACGGCGGGACTTACCTGCACCGCCTACACGGCGAATTTGGCCTGGAGCGTGCCGCTGCAATACGGCCAGCAGATACAGCGCGCCTGCGGCACGATCACACAAACCACAGCCACTGCGTCGCCGTCGATCGTCAACAACCTGCCATCCACCGTCTCGACCAAGGGGATCACCAGCGCACTGACCTCCATGCTGGTGGTCGACGTGGTGTATAATTTCACCCCGTTCTTCGGCCGGTTTCTGGGTACACTCACCCTTCGGCAGACGGCCTATTTCAACCAGCGCTCCATCGCTGCGAGCTACATCACTTACAACATTGCATCGGCGCCCTCGGGCGGGGCCGTCTGCACGGGCTACACGTGATGGCGCTGCTGCGTCGTGACCGCTTGCGGGGTGCACGTTCGGCCGCTGTCGCGGTGGTGTTCGCCACCATGGCGGTGCCGATAACCATGCTTGCGGGGCTGGTCATTGATTATGGCTGGGCGCTGCAGACGAAGTCCCAGCTCGACCTTGCGGCCGACGCGGCTGCGCTGGCGGCCGCACGCACGGCGGCATCCGGCTATGCCGCCGGCCAGACTTCCGCGATCTACATGGCGGAGGGGATCGTTGCCGCCAATCAATGGTGGGCCTCGCAGGCCGGTACCGTGGGGCAGGCCAAGAGCTACGCGGCCACGCCGACGATCATACAGACCGGCCAGACGCTCACCGCAAACGTCGCCTACATCGCCTCGGTCAACCAGGTGATGCCGCGCATCTTCGGTGCCGCCGACGGCAGCACCGCGAACATCGCCAATACCGTGAGTGCTGCCATCACCGTGCATGCCTACGCCACGATCGATTTCCTGCTGGACAACACATCCTCGATGCTGCTGCCAGCGACGGCAGCGGACCTGACGAAGCTGCAGACGGCCGAACAGAGCTGGCTGAAGACTGCCGCGAACGTCACGCGGGTGAATACCGGCGGCTCGAGCCTTGCGGGCTGGAATGGAGGCACCGGCGCCTATTCGACGGCAAGCCTTCCACTGCCGGCGGTGGGCAATTACTGCGCCTTCGCCTGCCACTGGGCCAGCGGCTCGAGTGCGAGCAACAAGATCGACTATTACGGCGTCGGGCGTGGTGCCGGCGAGACGATGCGCTTCGACCTGGTGCAGAGCGCCACGCAAACCGCGATACAGCAGATGGAAAGTCTTGAGCAGGTGAGCGGACAGCTCAGCCTCGGCATCTTTGCCTTTGGCGGCGTATCCATCACCACAGGCTATCTCAACACGGTGTTTGCCGAAGCGCCGATCGATACCACGACCAATGGCGTCACCACCAAGAATGCAGGTGCCAACGCGGCGATCACGGCAATGCAGACACTCACGCCGCCAGTCACCCTCGATGTCGCCAACACCAATATCGGAGTGGCGCTGACCAATACGCTCAGCATCACCGGCCAGGCGGGAAATGGATCAACCTCGGCGTCGCCCAAGAAATCGCTGATCCTGGTAAGCGACGGGCTGGAAGACGATAGCGAACCGCAATCCATTCCCAGCACGGAAGGGCCGATCAATCCCTCGATCTGCACCGAGATGAAACAGGCCGGTTACAACGTCTATGTCCTCTATACGCCGTTGAACCCGGCGGCAGTCTATCTGCCGAACAATATGGCTTTGCAGCCCTATATCACCGGCGCCACGTCGCCGAGCATTCTCTCCGCACTGCAAAGCTGCGCCAGCGCCTCGAGTGATGTCATTCAGGCCACGTCTTCGAGCGATATACAGGCGGGTATGGTGACGTTGATTAACCAGGCGGTGGGGAGCACGACGCAGGTTACAAATTAGAAAGCACTTCTTTTTTGAAAAGAAGGAGCAAAAAGCCTCTATTTATCAAGGCTTTATGTTTATCCAGCGAGAGCCGCGACAGCGCGCAAAAGTCTTTTGGTTCTTTTTTTCAAAAAAGAACTGCTTCCTCCCTTCCCACCGCTTTATGGACACGGCTCGCAAACTCGGGTAGCCCGCAGGTCAACCGGCCCCCAGGGCTGGCGCTCCCTGGGGGTCTTTTCTTGCACCGTTCTCGCGCAGCCCTTCTTGCCACCTTTTGCCTTTTCACCCTGGGCACCGAGGGTCCTGCCGGCGCGCAGACAACGCCGCCCGCGCCTGACACCACGGCACCTGCGCCCGTGCCGGTGCACCACGCAAAGCCGCGGGTGAGCCGTCGCGCGCGCCCGGCCGCACCGCTGACCAAGGCGCAGGCGGGCGATACCATCCAGGCGATCAAGATCACCGGCAATGCGCGAATCGAGGATGGCACCATCCTCTCCTACATGCTGGTGCAGCCCGGCGACCCGTTCAGCAGCGAGCGCGTGGACCGCTCCCTCCGTACGCTGTACGCCACCGGCCTGTTCTCCGATGTGAGCCTCAAGCGCGATGGCGACACTCTGGTGGTGACCGTGCTGGAGAACCCGCTGGTTAACGAGATCAGCTTCGAGGGCAACCACAACGTCAAGGAAGAGGATCTGCGCAAGGCGCTCGGACTGCGCTCTCGTGCGGTGTTTACCACCCGCATGGCACAGCAAGATCGTCAGAAGCTGCTCGGCGTCTATGCCGGCAAGGGGCGCTTCGCGGCCAGCGTCGAGCCGCTGATCACCAAGCTGCCGCAGAACCGTGTCAACGTGATCTTCAAGATCGTCGAGGGTGGCGAGACGCAGATCAGCCGGATCATCTTCGTCGGCAACCACGCGTTTTCTGAAAACGACCTCAAGGCCGTGGTAGATAGTCGCGAGGAGCGTTGGTGGCGTTTCCTCTCCAGCAGCGACCAGTTCAACCCGGAGCGGGTGAATTTCGACCGCGAGTTGGTGCGGCGCTTCTACCTCGAGCACGGCTATGCCGATGTGCAGGTGACCAATACGGTCGCCGAACTGTCACCGGACCGCAAGGCGTTCTTCCTGACCTTCCAGATCGAGGAGGGCGCGCGCTACCGAGTCGGGAAGGTCAGCGTCAAAAGCCTGGTGCCGAAGGTGGCGGCCGAGCCGTATGCCGGGCTGGTGCGGCAGCAGCAGGGCGCATTCTATAACGGCGAACTGGTCGAGAAGGCGTCTGATTCCATTCAGGACAAGGTGCGCCTCACCGGCGATCCCTTTCTGGTGGTCAATCCGCGGATTGCCCGCGACCCGAAGAAGAAGACCGTCGATCTCGAGTTCGATATCGTCAACGGCAAGCGCAGCTGGGTCGAGCGTATCGATATCTCCGGCAATACGGTGACCCGTGACAAGGTGATCCGCCGCGAGTTCCGCTTTGCGGAAGGTGACCCGAACGATCCGGCGCTGGTGCGCCAGACCAAGCAGCGGCTGACTGATCTGGGCTACTTCACCGACGTGAAGCTGACGCCGGTGCCGGGCTCCGCGTCCGACAAGGTGCTCATCAACACCGATCTTACCGAGAAGGCGACCGGCGAGCTGTCGCTGGGCGGCGGCTATTCGACCACGGCCGGCATTCTCGGCCAGGCCGGCCTGCGCCAGCACAATTTGATCGGCACCGGCATCGATGCGGGCATCAACGGCACCATCGGCACCTATGAAAGCCAGGTGGATATCTCCGCTACCGACCCCTATTTCCTCGATCGCAACCTGGTCGCCGGCGGCGACATCTTCTACCTGAACAACAACAACTACTATGTGTCGGACTATAGCGAGACGCGCGTCGGCTTTACCGCACGGCTGGGTTTTGCCTATAACGACCATGTCAGCCAGGCGCTGAACTACACGCTCAGCGATCGCGATGTGAACAACCTGTCCTCCTTCGCCTCGGTGTTTGTGCAGGACGAGCAGGGCGCGACATTGCTGTCGCAGCTCGGCCAGACGATCGCGTTCGACTGGCGCGACAGCCGCGTCAATCCGCATGACGGCTTCATCGTGCGATTCGGCACCGATTTCGCGGGGCTTGGCGGCAACGAGAACTATATCCGCACCAAGATCGACTCGACCTATTTCCTGCCGCTGGATTATTTCACCGGCAATTCGGATTGGGGCTTCTCGTTCTCGCAGGGTGCCGGTTATCTCAAGAGCCTGCAGAGCAAGGAGCTGATCATCGATCGCTTCTTCCTGGGCGGCGACAATCTGCGCGGCTTCCTCGACCAGGGCGCAGGCCCGCACTCGGTTGCGTATTCGGAATGCGCCAATGTCAACACGCTCAAGGTTGTTCCGTCGCCGGCTGGTGGCTGTCCCGGCGCTACCGGCTATACGGGCTCCGCTACCAGCCCTTATATCCTCTATCACGGCGCTGATCCGCTCGGCGGCAACTTCATTTGGACGCAGTCCACGGAATTGCATTTCCCATTGCCGGTGCCTGCGGATTTCGGGCTGAGCGGGCGCGCTTTCATGGATACCGGCGGTCTTTCCGGCCTCAACGCGCCGCCGAATGCGATCACGGCGTGCCTGGCCACGTCAGCAAAAAACAAGGCCGGGCAGACGATCGACGATCACGGCACGCCCATCACCAAGTGCTACTACGACGATAGTTCGCCGCGCATGTCGGTGGGATTCGGCTTTTCGTGGAAGTCGCCGTTCGGTCTGATCAATATCGATCTCGGCATACCGGTCCTGAAAAAATCCTACGACCAGACACAGATCTTCAAATTCGGTTTCGGTACAAGGTTCCAGTAATATGCGTTTCCGCCTGAGACTTTTCGTCGGCGCAGCCTGCGCTGCGATGTCGCCGCAGCTTGCTTTGGCGCAATCCAATCCCGGCTGGTTCGTCCCGCCGGCGGCAACCCCGGCGCCGACCCATTCCACCCCAGCGGCACGTCCACGCACGGCACGTCCGGTGCCAGTCCAGGCGGCGCCATTGCCCGAGCCGGATCCGCAGGCCGACGATCAGCAGGCTCAGCAGGGGCCGGCGCCCAATCTGCCGAAACCGCCGGTGCCAACGCTTGGGCCGTTGCCGAAAGCGTCCCCGCCGCCGGCGCTGGTGATGGCTGTGCTCGGCGTGCCTGATGTGATGCAGCAATCCAATGCCGCGCAGATCATCCAGCGGGTGATCGGTGCGCGCCGTGAGAAGCTGCGTGCGGATGTCGAGAAGGCGCAGGCGACGTGGCGCGAGCTGGAGCAGAGCCTGCAGACTGACGCGCCGAAGCTGACGCCCGACCAGGGCCGTGCGCGCGAGCGTGCGTTGCGCGACCGTGTGGCCAATGATCGCCGCACCTTGCAGGAGCGCAACAAGGTGATCCAGGAAGCCGGCCAGGTGGCGCTGGGTCAGATCGAGCGCACATTGAGCATCATTGTGCAGCGTGTCGCAGAGGCGCATGGAATTAACATGGTTCTGCATCATTCCAACGTTGTTCTGAACACCCCACAATTCGACATCACGGAAGAGGTCGTGGCCCAGCTGAACAAGCTGCTTCCCACCGTCCAGATCCCGCCCGACGGCGTTGACCCTGCCACCCTGCCGGCCACCTGGGGCACGCCACCTGCGGCCGCCACCCCCGTAGCGGCCCATTGATCCTTCACCAGGACATAAAAGTTTTTTGGTTCTTTTTTTCAAGAAAGAACCGCTTCCTTCTGCCTTGTCCAATGGCATCTCATGTCTGACTCCCTCCTAGGCGACCCCCGCTTCTTCGAGCGTGCGGGTCCCTATTCCCTGTCCGACCTTGCAGCCCCGATACAGGCCGAGTTGCTGCGTCCGGAGCTTTGCGAAGGCAGGCGCCTGATCGGTGTAGCCCCCCTGCAGACCGCAGCGCCCGACCAGGTCAGTGTGCTGCACAATCCGAAATACGCGGACGCGCTGGAGCAGACGAAGGCCGGCGTAGTGATAGTGAAGCATACGTTCGGCCCGCGTGTACCGCCGTCGAGCACGGCGTTGCTGGTGGCCGATCCGCACGAGGCGTGGGCGCGGGTGGCGCTGCTGTTTCATCCATCGCCCAAGCCGGTGCCGGGCGTCCATCCGCGTGCAGTGGTCGATCCGATGGCGAAGGTGGACGCTACCGCTGAAATCGGCGCGAATGCGGTGATCGGCGCACGGGCGGAAATTGGTGCCGGGTGCCAGATCGGGCCTGGAGCGGTAATCGGAGCAGGGGTGGTCATGGGCCCCGGCTGCCGTGTGGGCGCGCTCGCCAGCATCAGCCACGCGCTTCTTGGCGCGCGGGTTTATGTCTATCCGGGCGCGCGCATCGGGCAGGAGGGATTCGGCTTTGCCATTACCAAGGCGGGCTTCCTGACCGTGCCGCAGCTCGGCCGGGTGATCCTGCATGATGACGTGGAGATCGGCGCCAACTCGACAGTTGATCGCGGCGCCTCGCACGACACGGTGATAGGGGCCGGGACACGCATCGACAATCTGGTTCAGCTTGGGCACAATGTTCAGCTTGGTCGGAGCTGCCTGATGGCGGCGCAATCCGGCGTGTCCGGCTCATCGGTGCTAGGGGATTTCGTGCAGATTGGTGCGCAGGCGGGATTGACCGGGCATCTCGCGGTAGGCGACAAGGCGCGCATCGGCGCACAGGCGGGCGTCATGTCCGATGTGCCGGCGGATACCGCGATCCTCGGCAGTCCGGCGATGCCGCTCAAGGAATTCTTCCGAAACGTGGCGGTGCTCCGCCGTCTTGCCCGCAGGAATGCGGGCGACAAATCAGCGGACTGAAGCGATGGACGGGACGAACCAAGAGACCGAGCGGGTGGAGAACCCCGGCGCGCCGGCAGGTGTGTCGCGCCGGCAGGAGATGCCGGAGGGCACCCTGGTGGAAGTGTTCGACATTGCCCGGATCATGCGCGCGATACCGCATCGGTACCCTATCTTGATGATCGACCGGATGGTGGATGTCGTTCTCCACGTCTCGGCGGTGGGCATCAAGAACGTGTCCGGCAACGAGAATTTTTTTCAGGGCCATTTTCCCGGCCACCCGGTGATGCCGGGTGTGCTGATCATCGAAGCCATGGCGCAGACCTCGGCGGCTCTCGTTGTCGAATCGCTCGGTGTGGAAGCGGCAGCTGGCCGCGTGGTGTATTTCATGACCATCGAGAGCGCGAAATTCCGCCGCCCAGTGGTGCCGGGTGACCAGTTGCGTGTGCACGTGACGCGGGAGCGGCGCCGTGGCAATGTGTGGAAGTTCTCCGGCATCGCCCGTGTGGACGGCGTGTCGGTGGCGGAAGCGACCTACAGCGCCATGATCATGGACGCCACACCGGCGTAACCTGGCGTTACCGTGCGTAAGACAGAGTGTGTTGGCGCAGGAGCGTCGCTTCATTAACTTGCGCGCCGTACAACACTCTGCAGACGGATTCGCTGATGGACCAGATCGACCACCTCGCCGCGCGCGTGCACCCGACGGCGATCATATCGCCCGGCGCGGTGCTGGCGGCCTCGGTCGAAGTGGGCCCCTGGTGCACGATCGGCGCGGATGTGGTGATCGAGGAGGGTGTGCGGCTGGTCAGCCACGTGGTGGTCGATGGCCGCACCCGGATCGGGGCCCACGCGGTGCTCTATCCCTTCTGCACTGTCGGGCTTCCGCCGCAGGACCTGAAATATAAAGGCGAGCCGACACAGACGATCATCGGCGCGCGCACGCAGATACGCGAGCATTGCACCATCCATCGTGGCACCATCACCGGCAGCGGGATCACGCGCGTAGGGGCGGATTGCCTGCTGATGGCGGTCGTTCACGTAGCCCATGATTGCGAGCTCGGCGACGGGGTGATTGTGGCCAACAACGTGGTGATGGGCGGTCATGTGCATATCGGCGACGGTGCGGTGATCGGCGGTGCGACCGCATTGCATCAGTTCGTGCGTATCGGCCGTGCTGCTATGGTTGGTGGCGCCTCTGGCGTGGAGGCTGACGTGATCCCGTTTGGCACCGTGCTCGGCAACCGCGCGCGGCTCACCGGGCTGAATGTGGTGGGACTGAAGCGCCGTGGTGTCGATCGCGCCGGTCTGCATCGTCTCCGTGCGGCGCTGCGGCTGCTGTTTGCGCCGGGCGAGGGGGACGCGGTGTTCAAGGATCGCCTGGTCGAGGCGCGCAAGCTGGCCGATGACGCGCTGGTGGCGGAGATGCTGGCCTTCGTCGAGGCGCCTAGCAAGCGAGGGCTAGTACGATCTTCGGCGATGAAGATGGATGAGGAAGGCTAGCCCTTACGTCAGTGCAGGCGTGCACCGGCCAAAAAATTCACATCCTCGACCGATTCCATGCCGCTTTCACGGGCTGCGGCCTCGAGCGCATCTTCGATCGCGGTGAGCGTGCGGAACATGTGCAGGGATGACGCTTCGCTCGCCAGCGACCGTAAACAACGCAGAATGCCGAACGCACTCGCCTGCATGGCAAAGTCTTTGTCATCCATTGTCGCATCGCCCACTCTGGTCACAAAAGCGTGATCGCATGGTCCACCTAAATCCCAGGGCTGACGCAGTGCAAGCCGAATATCGTATTCCGGGCCAAATTGCACGGTTGGTGCGATCAATATGCAACGGTTTCTATCGTTGGTTGCACAAGCTGTCGCAACGAGATCACATCACGCTGGTATGCACGTGAACATTGGGCCCCTTGGGATTCTCGCCGGTGGTGGACCTTTTCCAGGTCGCGTGGCGGCGGCCGCTCGCGCCGTTGGGCGCGACGTGTTCATCGTAGGATTCGAAGATTACGCTGAAGCCGAGGTTATCGGCGCTTATCCCCACGCCTATGCCCGTGTCGGCGCCGCCGGCAAGATCCTGTCGCTGCTGCGCGAGCACGAATGCAAAGACCTTGTTCTGGTGGGCACGGTCCGGCGCCCGTCCTGGCTTGACCTGCGGCCGGACGCGGAAGGCGCCAAGCTGCTAGCGCGGATCGGCCGCGCCGCCTTCACCGGCGATGACGGGCTGCTCGCCGCCATCGTGCGCGTGTTCGGTGAGCAGGGCTTTACAGTGCTCGGCACCCACGACTTCATCGCCGACGCCCTCGGCCCGAAAGGTCAGCTTGGCCGGTTCAAGCCGGACGCACAGGCTTTGGCCGACATCGAACGCGGGATCGAGGTAGTACGCGCGCTAGGCACTGTCGATGTCGGCCAAGGCTGCGTGGTGCAGCAAGGCTCCGTGCTGGCGGTGGAAGCCATCGAAGGCACCGATGCCATGCTCCGGCGCGCCGGTGGGCTGCTGCGGCCTGGGCTGGGCGGCGTGCTGATCAAAATGGTCAAGCCAGGCCAGGATCGTCGAGCGGACCTGCCGACGATTGGTCCCCTCACGCTACAAACAGCGCATGCGGCTGGGTTGAGGGGAGTCGCGTTCGAGGCAGGGGGGACGCTGATGACGGATCGGCAGGCATGCATAGCCCAGGCGGATCAAAACGGGCTGTTTCTTGTTGGGGTGGATGCACACTTAGCAAAATAAGACTGGGGGAGCCGTGCCGGCCCCCTAGACCGCCCTTTATTTCTTTGGGAGTCCTCTATGGCTGGTAGTTTTTTGCATACGATGTTGCGGGTGCAGGATCTGGATAAGAGCATCGCGTTTTATCGCGATCTGCTTGGGATGAAGGAGCTGCGGCGCAACGATGTGCCGGCCGGCAAATATACCCTGGTGTTCATGGGGTATGCGACGAATGCCGAGGGCCAGGCGGAAATCGAGCTGACTTACAATTACGATCAGAAAACACCCTACGACCTTGGCACCGGCTTCGGGCATTTGGCCGTTGGCGTGCCTGACGTGGCGGCCGCCTGCGAGACCGTGCGTGGCGGCGGCGGCAAGGTGGTGCGTGAGGCGGGGCCGGTGAAGCACGGCACCACGATCATCGCGTTCGTCGAAGATCCCAGCGGCTACAAGATCGAACTCATCGAACGCAAGTGAGCCTTCTCGACGGTTTCGGCCGCGGCATCCAGGAACTTGCCGCGGGTAAAATACCGTTTCTCTCGCCCTCGGTCGTGCGGATCGGCGTCACCGGCCTGTCCCGGGCCGGCAAAACCGCCTTCCTGACCTCCGTTGCCGCGTCATTGATGGCGCGGCGCTTCGCTCTGGCGCCCGTCGGCGCCAGCGCCGTGCCGCGCTTCGACCAGGCACGGCATTTGGCGAGCCTGGCGGGCGACCCGCCGGCCTGGCCGGAGCGGACGAATGCAGCGTCGCTGCTGGCACTCACGACGAGCATCCCCCGCGGCGTGCTGCCGACGCGGCATGTGCGGCTGGAGTTCCTGGACTATCCCGGCGAGTGGCTGATCGACTTGCCGATGCTCACGCAGAGTTTTCAGGCTTGGTCGGCAGCGACCTTGCGCCGACTTGAGGCGCCGGAAGTCGCGGAGAAGACGGCAGCGTTCCGCAGCTTCATCGGCGGATTGCCGGCACGCTGTGCGGCCGACGAGTCGCTCGCCTATGCCGGCGCGCGCTTGTATCGCGACATGCTGGGGCAGTTGCGCGAGCAGGGATTGTCCTTCCTGCAGCCGGGCCGGCATCTGATGCCGGCGCCGGGACCGGAGCCGCCGTGGATGGCGTTCTTCCCGATCATCGGGTCGGGTGGTTTGATTGGACTGCTGGAGAGCAGATACACGGCGTACCAGGACGCGGTGCGGCGCGACCTGGCTTCGCCGCTGTTTGCCGAGGTGGACCGGCTGGTGATCCTGGCCGACGTGCTGACCGCCCTGCATGCGGGAGAGGCGGCGTTCGCGGATATGCGCAGGGCGCTGTCGGCCGCGAGCGGGGCCCTGCGTTGGGATTATTCCTGGTTGGAAGCCATCGCCTCCCTGGCCACGTTGCGCCTGCCGCCGCGGGTGATCTCGCGCGTGGCCTTCGCCGCGACCAAGGCGGATCATGTGGCGGATCGACAGCGCGGCAACCTGGCAGCGCTCATGCGGTCGTTGACCGAGGTGCCTGGCAGCAGCGTGACGACGGGGCATTTCGCGATCGCGTCCGTGCGCTGCACGGAGGATTTCGTCTGGACGCTGGAGGGCAGGCCGGTCTCTGCCGTGCGAGGCCGCGTGCTTGGGCAGCAGGTGATGACGCGCTCGTATCCAGGCGAAGTGCCGGACCGGCCGCCCGAGGGGGATTTCTGGGCGCATCCTTTCCTCGCTTTGCCGCATTTCGAGCCAATGCAATTGCCCGATGGCGGCCGCTTGGGCGTGCCGAATATCGGCCTCGACGCCTTGCTGGGCTTCCTGCTGGAGGATGTGCTGTGAGCCAGACGACGCAAAGATATCCGGCGCCGCGGGTGGAAACCGAGGACCTGCCGGCGCCGCGGCTGGAGCCAGAACTCGCATTGGCGGAGCCTGCGTTGCCGAACGAAGGGCGCCGCTGGGGTTTTGCGGCGTTGGTGACGGGCGGGGTGAGCGTTCTGCTGCTCGGGCTCGCCGGCGTCGAGAGCGTGGACATCGTGACCGACGCGTTCGTCCGCTCGCCCTTTCTGGGCGGGGCTGCAGCCGGCGTGGCCGGCGTTGGTTTTTCGATGATCGGGCTCGGGTTCTATCGCGAACTCTCGGCGCTAGCGGCCTTGCGTGGGGTGGATCGGCTCCGGGCGGCGCTCGGCGGCACCGATGCGGTGCGGCGTGCGCAAGCGGCGCGCGAATGGCTGCGCGAGCTGCCGGAAGGCCCAGCCTTGTTGCCGGCGATGGATGCGATCAACGACCCAGACGCGATCCTGGCGCTGTTGCGTGCGGGACCCGCCGCTTCACTGCGCGCGCAGGCGGATGCGCTGGGACGGGCTGCCGCGGTGCAATCGGTCGCCGGGATTGCAGCCATGCCGTCCCCTGGGCTGGCTGCGGTATTCGTCGCCTGGCGCGGAGTCCGTTTGATCCGTCAGGTCGCAGCTTTGCACGGATTGCGGCCGGGCCTGTTTGCAACGCTTGGCCTGCTGCGCCGCACCGCGTTATCGGCAAGTGCTGTCGCCGGCGTGGAGATCGCCACGAACACCGCAGCCCATGCGGTGCTCTCCAGCGGTTTGTTGCAGCATGTAGCGGGCGAGATGGCCGGCGCCGGTGTCGCCGCACGCCGCATGATGGTGCTGGCACGAGCGGCGACGGTCGCATGCAGCCCTGTGCCGGAACCATAACAATCGCTCTCCAGCACAAAGGGCGAAACTTTCTTGCTTCGCTAAAAGCGAAGACGCAGGAGCTTTTTATCGAATTTGCCGACGCTGGTTCGCGGAATCGCATCGACAAATTCCACTCTTTCCGGCACGGCATAATTTGAAATTTTACCTGCGGCGACCTGCTCGGCCACATGCGCGATCAAAGCCGCCGCATCTCGCAAACAGTCCGTTTCAAGAACGACAAGCGGTAGCGGGCGCTCGCCCCAAAATGGATCAGGCACGCCAATCACGGCAACTTCGGCCACTGAAGGATGCTGCATCAGGATGTCCTCGATCTGCAGGCTCGATATCCATTCGCCGCCAGATTTGATGACATCCTTGAGTCTGTCGGTGAGATGTAGAAAACCGTGCTCGTCGAACGTGCCGATATCGCCGGTATGCAGCCAGCCGCCGCGCCATAAGGCGTCGCTCGCTTCAGCATCGTTGAGATAGGCTTCGGTCAGCCAGGGCGCACGCATGACGACTTCGCCGACAGACACACCGTCGTTCGGTAATTCGTTCATCTCCGCGTCGACGATGCGTATGTCGCACAGCACGGCCGGCCTGCCAGCCAGGCAGCGTAGCGTGAGTTCGCCTTCGTCGCCATCGCACAACGCGGCCGGTACGTGGGAGACGGTCGCCATGGGGCCGGTTTCCGACAGGCCGTAGCCGCCGAAGATGTCCACGCCGCGGGCGCGCATGGCGGCGGCCAGGGTTTTTGGCAGGGCCGATCCGCCGATCACCAGTTTCCAACCGGAAAGGTCCACGCCGTCCGCGGCGGTCAGGAACATCTGCAGGATCGTCGGCACGCAATGCGATGTGTTCACCTTTTCCCGAACGAAAAGAGCGACCAGCACCTCCGGCTGGTAGCGCCCCGGATAGACCTGCTTCATGCCGCACAAGGTGGCGCTGTAGGGATTTCCCCAGGCATGAACATGGAACATCGGCGTCATCGGCATGTACACGTCGTCGCTGCCATGCCGGAAGGTCGCCAGCACGCCGAGCGTATGCAGCACGATCTGCCGGTGCGAATAAAACACACCCTTGGGGTTGCCCGTGGTGCCGGTCGTGTAGAAGACCGTCGCACGGGTGCGTTCGTCAAAATCGGGAAAGACGAAGGCAGGATCGGCCGTCTCAAGCAGGTGCTCGTATTCGCCGTCCCAGGCGAACGCTTCGTCGATCGCTAGTTCTCTGTCTTGCAAAAGGACAAATCGTTTGGCCTTGGTCAGGCGTGGTCGCAAAGCCTGCAACAAAGGCAGGAAATCGCTGTTGCACAGGATTGTCGTCGCACCGGCATGATTGAGCGTGTAGAGGATCTGCTCCGCCGGCAGCCGCACATTCACCGTCATCAGCGTGGCGCCGGACATCGGTATCGCAAAAAAACATTCCAGGTAGCGATGACTGTCCCAGTCCATCACCGCCACCGTCTCGCCGAACGCCACGCCCAGGCGCTGCAACGCACTACCGAGGCGATGTACGCGGCCGCCGAATTGCTGGTAGGTCAACCGCCGCAAATCGCGGTAGACGATCTCCTGGCGCGGAAACAACCGCAGTGGATTGATCAGCAATTGCTTGATGATAAGCGGATAGTCATAGAACGGCACTTTTGGTCTCCAAGAGCCATTGCGTGGCGCGGGCGGCAAACTGGGCCGTTCGGCGCCACCCGACAACTGCTGGTCCCCTGTTTCCGCTGATGCTGTTCCTGACGGATTTTGCTGACGAGGCCGTCGTGCTGCCTGTGGCGGCGGTGGTGCTCGTGGTCCTGCTGATGCTCGGCTGGCGCCGTGGTGCGCTGGCCTGGATGATGGGGGTCGGCGGCGTCCTGGGCACCATGCTGGTGCTCAAGCTGATCGTATTTGCCTGCATCTGGAAGCTGCCGAAGCTCAACCTGTCGAGCCCTAGCGGTCACACGGCGGTGGCGGCGGTTGTCTATGGTGGGTTGCTGGCGCTGCTGGCGCCGCGCCGGCGGGGTGGTCCTTTTCTTGCGGCGCTCACGGGCGGCGGGCTCGCTTTGCTGGTCGGCTCTACCCGACTGGCCTTGCATGTGCACACCGTGCCGGATGTGCTGGTGGGTGCGGCTGTCGGCGTGCTCGGGGCTGTGCTGCTGCGTCATTTCGCTGGCGAGCGGCCGGAGCGCTTGTCGTCGCCGCGCCTGGTGCTTGCCGTGTGCGTGGCGATCGCGTTGTTCCACGGGCATCGCCTGGCGGCCGAGACGCGCATACGGTCGCTGGCGCTGGACGTGTGGCCGCTGAGCCTATGCAAGCGAAGCGGTCCGGCAGGCATGTCAAAGTGACCTTAGTCCGTAACGCCGCCCGTTGCGGAACGGACACGGCGTGTACAGTTGAATGCAACAATCTGTAATCGTGACTGAAACGAAATCGACAGGCCCATGACGCCATGCCAGGAGACCGGAATGGAGGGTCCGCATGTTTTCCAGGGTGTCGGTTGCTTTTGCCGTTTTTATTGGTTCGGTAACATTATCACCCGCGTTGGCGATGGATTGGGAGGTCAGCCTCGATCGTAATCTGGGCGCCCCGGGATACCTGCCTTATGCGGGTGAGGTCGAGGGTAGTTTCACCTACACCTATGCAGCCGATCTCTACGACGTCCGGACGAACAACCCATCCAGTTTTCCGCAGTCCTATGACCGGTCGGAAAATACCTTCTTGCCTTCGCTCAGCTATGGAATCACCGACGATATCGCCATCTCGGCAAATCTTGGCTGGGGAAATTCGCGTAATCGGGAAGACTACAGCTTTACGGAAGAGATCTATAAGCCAGGCAAATACGTTTCCACGCCTGGTCTTTTCCACGTCGTGACACCTGGAACGTTCGTGGCAGTGCAGAGAAAGGCGACAGCCTCGTTTCATGCGCTGGGCGCCGATGATCCTTCATTCGGCGTCACATGGCGTGCGATTGACCAGCGTTTCGCGCCGGTGGATGTCGATATCACTGCGAGCTATGCGCCGGACATCTTCAAAAGCCGCAGCCCTGAGCAGAACGAGAACGGTAGCTTTGCCACCGGTGGCCAGTCGGGCAGCATCGAACTGTCCGTCATGCGCGAGATGCGCGCTCTGACGCTGCGTGCCTATGGCAGCTTCAGCTACGAGGGCCGGCGCAATGAGGCGGCCGATGACGGACCCCTCGATCTGCGCAGCGGGGCTCACCCCTCTTATGGGGCGGGCGTGCAAAGCGAGCTTCGGCTGCTGCCGTGGCTGGCGGTCAATGCCGGCGCGGAGGCGCAGCAGGCAATGCGCTACGATCGGCCGCAACTGGACGCGTTCGGCACCACGCCGGTGACGATCAAGCCGAGCGGCGTGCTCAGCCCTTATGCGGGGATCGTGGCGCAGATCCTGCCGCAGCGTATCGCGACCGAGTTTCTCTACCAGCATGACTTCGTCAATGATGAGACGCATCTCTACCCCTATCAGGATGACCGCTATTACAAGCAGGAAAGCAACCAGTTTATCGCGCGTATGCTGTTCACCCTCGGCGGCAGACCGGCGCCGCTGCCGGTGCCTGCGCCGCCTACAGTCCCGATCGTGGACAGCCAAGCACCTTCGACCTACCTGGTGTTCTTCGACTGGGATCGTGCCGATCTCTCATTGCGCGCACGACAGATCGTCGCCGAAGCTGCCGCGGCTTCCACCCGTATCCACACGACCCGCATCGACATCGATGGCTACACCGATCTTTCAGGCACCGCCGCCTATAATCAGAAACTCTCCGTAAGGCGTGCCGAAAGCGTGGCAGTGGAACTGGTGCGCGACGGCGTCGACCGGGGCGAGATCAGCCTGCGCGGGTTTGGCGAAACGCACCCGCTGGTGCCGACCGGAGACGGGGTGCGCGAGCCGCAGAACCGGCGGGTCGAAATCATCCTGCACTGACTGCGCCGGAGCCCATGTTGCGTCGTGGCGGCGATGCAACTTGCGGCTGCGCATCCCGTTGAAGGGATGGTCTGATCATTAGGGTGCCATGTCATTCGCTGCCGAGCATGTCATTGCGACATTCGCTGCTTCCATCGTAGCCACGCGCCAGGCCACGACGGTGGAGGCTATACGCGAAGCATGGGTCGATGCGATGTGGATCCTGTTTCCCGATCCCTCGGACCCTGAATACCGGACCTGGCAGGAAGCACATGGCGAACTGCCGGCAACCTTGCATGAGGCAGAGGCTGCCGCGGCGGCGATTTCGGCGCGGCGCAAGCATATGATGCATGCGTCTCAGAATTTTTCAGTGCTCTGAACAAGACAAATATTTTCTTCTGAAGAAAACAACAAAAAACCTTTATGATTGCTGTGCAAGCGCGCTTTTAGTGAGCAGCAGGTCTTTTGCAGCCAATAAAGCCAAGTCTGTTGCTGGTCGGCGGTAATCCCATAGCGGTGCTGGCGGTGGGGAGACGATGGCCATGGTCGCGTTGGCCTCGAAAACCAAGACGTCACCTTCGGCGGATAACCCGAAATCGATGCCGCCGTAGTCCAATCCCAGCCGGGCAGAAATCGTGGTTAGGGCCTTGATGGCCTTGGTGCCGAGAAAATTTACCATGTCTGTCAGGAAAAGCCGTTCCTCCTCGCGATGAGCGGCATGCTCCGCCATATCCGCCGTAAAGTAATGCACCTTCCAGTCGCGCGACACGGCCCAGTGCAACGGGTAGAGCTTGCCGCCGATGAACATCACGCGGCCCTTGCGGGCATCGCCATCCGGCCAGGTCCCCTGCAGGTACTCGATGGCAAACACCTCATCACCGGGCAGGCTTGATGCAGCGACGGCAAGATCCGCGGCTGTCTCCACGCGCACGAAATGCCGACCGGTGTGAAAGCCGGGCGCACGCAGCAGAAGCGGAAAACTATAATCGTGCTCATGGAGGATGGCGGCACCGCCTTGCATACGAAGTGCCGCACGCGCAAACGACGAGATGCGCGGAACAGCGATCCCGGCCACGCCGCGCAACACCTGCGCCAGTGCTGCACGGCCGGTCGCGAGCACGCGTGAGGGATGGTTGATCACAGGCGCTGTCGGGCGGCGGGCAAGCAGCTCCTCCGTGGCTCGCAAGGCGGGCCCGCAGAGATCGGCGTCGCCGATGGCATTGAGCAACACATCGTGCGGCGGTAGATCTTCCGCAGTCGCAAAAAATTCCATCGCCAGTGTGGTGACGGCAAATATGCGATCATCGAGCAGTGTTCGCGCGGCAATGTTGCCGTTCGCCACCGAGATCGGCATCAGAACACGGATCGGCTGCTGCACGCCTCGAAAAATCCAGCTATTCACCGCGTGATCCCGATAGCCGCGGCGCCAATGTACCGTGGCCGCCTCGTGTTCACCCATTTCGGCAAGAAGATCACCAAAGCCCTGATGCGCCTGTGCGAGATCCGGCGCGAAACGCATCGCTTCGGTGAATTCATGACGGGACGCCGCTAATTCTCCAGCCAGGCGCAACACGTTTCCCAGATTGACCCGCCCGGCCGGCAGCTCCGGATGGGTGGCGACTGCCTGGGTGAACAGGCTGCGCGCCGCACTGCGGTAGCCGGTGCGGTGCAGCAACGCACCAAGGGCATTTAAGGCATCTGCATGGTCGGGCGCTTCGTTCAGTATGGCGAGGAACGCTGCTTGCGCCTCGGGCGTGCGGCCCAGCCGATCCAGCAGGACAGCCCGCCGGCAATGCAGGTCCAGGCTGGGCGCGGCGGACAGGCTCGCTTCCACATCCTCGAGCTGCTCCGTCAGCGCCGCCCGGCTTTGGTCGGCCGCGGCTTCATAGCGGACAACCGGCGCCTGCCGCCTCTCGAGCAACACGTTCTGACTCATCGCTGGCCCCTTTCGAGGGGCATCATGAGCGCAGGATATGAGCAAAACGTTGCCGTATCGGCGTTTGCCTGGCGGCCGGGATGCGCTAGATATCAAGCCATGCCGTATAATATCTCAGCCCGTTGCGAGATCGGGCCGATCCTCACTCGACGTGTGCAGCCTCAGCGGGCGGTCAAACAGGCGCGTGACTATCGCAAACGGGGATATGGCGACATCGTCATCACCGATGTGCTGACCGGCGAAGTCTATGATGCGAACGGGCTTGCGGCGGTCCTACAAGCGCGATCGGCAGCCAAAGGCGACTAGGACGCCTCCAGGCCGTTTTCCACATCGTCGGTCAGCCGTATGTGGCCGGTGGCGGTCTTGGTGCCGTGGCCTGCCTGCACATGGCCTTCATGGGTGGAGGCAGCACGGAAATATTGCAGCACATGCACGCGCACGGCGCTGGTGCGCCCGCCCGGCGCCGCGCTGCGCTCGACCTGCTTGATCAGTTCACGCAACTCAAGGCCCTCGCGCAGGCATATTTCTCTCAATGCATCCCATACTTCCGGTTCGAGGCGCATGCTTGTCCTGCCGGCGCCTGCCGTGATGTTGCGATTGACCAGACGACTTCCACCCAAGTTCTTGGCTCCAGCAATCCATTACTACTGCGCAACCTAGCGCAAGGAGTTGCGGGTTCGGAAACGTTTTTTCTCGCAAGCGTGATTTTTACGTTTCCATTTCAACCGGCGCGCGAAGAGTGAGCGACAAGGCATGCAATCCGTCGGTAAATTCGCCGGCTAATACGGCATGTACCATACGAGAGCGTTCAACCCTGCTAATTTTCTGAAACGACTCCGAGACAATTGTAACTGAGTAATGTGTCTCGCCGCCTGCTTGGGCGCCCGCGTGGCCGGCATGCTTGGCGCTGTCGTCTTGTATGTCGAGGCTTGTGGGGGCGAAGGCCCGGGCGAGGGTGGCACGCATCCGGTCGGCGCGTCTGAGCGGTTGGTTGGTCACGCAAGGTTCTCCGTCAAGGGTGAAGGAATGTGCGGCATGGCCGGATTGCCGGTCGATATCCGGGCTTGCCGGGTGCGGTTGCAGGCGCACATAACGGGCAATGACCCAGCGCACAAACCGCGGCCCAGGCCGCGCCAGGGCCTACGATCCCGACCCGGCGGCGCCTGGCCGCTGCTGCGACATACCGGGCTGCCCGAACCTCGGCGAATACCGTGCGCCGAAATCGCGCGACGCCTTGCGCGAGTGGTTCTGGTTCTGCCTGGATCATGTGCGCGCCTACAATGCGTCGTGGGATTTCTACAAGGGCATGTCGCCGGGCCAGATCGAGGCGCATATGCGCGACGATACCGGCTGGCAGCGCCCCACCTGGCCGCTGGGCCGGCTCGGCGGCGGCATGCCGGAAGAGGATTTCATTCATGACCGCATGGACATCCTGGGGGCAGCCGGCATGCGACAGGGACGGGGGAGCAATTCTTCAGATCCGACCCGACCTCCTGCAGATCTCAGGCAACCACTTGATGCGCTCGGGCTTACCTGGCCGGTGTCTCTCGATGAGGTGAAGAGCCGTTATCATGAGCTTGCCAAGCGCCACCACCCCGATGCGAATGGTGGCGATCGTGCGTCAGAGGAGCGGTTCAAAAGCATCAACATGGCTTACGCCCAGGTGCGCTCGCATCTGACGCCGGAACACAGCACCGCGGGCTGAGTGTGGCGCCGATTTTGCTGCCGCAAGGCGGCACGCTACAATGGGTCAGGCATCGCGCACCAATTTTGCGTTGACCTTCTGATGAACCCGGCGGGGTCGCGCCCGTCATGTACCTGTGTTTCGCGCTAGAGGATTCTCCGTCCGATGAACAAGATTGCCGCCCTGCAGAACCCGAGTGACGGCCTGGTGTCCTCTTCGATGCCCGACGTCACTATTTCGGCGCGCGAGGTGTTCGGCATCGAGACGGACATGGTGGTGCCGGCATTCTCCCAGCGCGTCGAGCAGGTGCCAGATATCGATCCGACGTACAGATTCGACCGTGAGACGACGATCGCGATCCTTGCCGGGTTCGCCTTCAACCGCCGGGTGATGATCCAGGGTTACCACGGCACCGGCAAGAGCACACATATCGAGCAGGTGGCGGCACGGCTGAACTGGCCGTGCATCCGCGTGAACCTGGACAGCCATATCAGCCGAATCGACCTGATCGGCAAGGATGCGATCGTCCTGAAAGACGGCAAGCAGATCACCGAATTCCGCGAGGGTATCCTGCCATGGTCGCTGCAGCATCCCTGCGCCCTGGTTTTCGACGAGTACGATGCCGGGCGGCCGGACGTGATGTTCGTGATCCAGCGGGTGCTGGAGGTAGAGGGGCGGTTGACCCTGCTCGACCAGAACCGGGTGATACGGCCGCACCCCGCGTTCCGGCTGTTTGCGACGGCGAACACGGTGGGCTTGGGTGATACGACCGGCCTGTATCACGGCACGCAGCAGATCAATCAGGGGCAGATGGACCGCTGGAACATCGTGGCGACGCTGAACTATCTGCCGCATGCGCAGGAGACGGCGATCGTGATGGCGAAGATGGGGATCGACCCGAAAGATGGCCCGGCGCGCAAGCAGATCGAGAGCATGGTGGCGCTGGCCGATCTGACGCGCGCCGGCTTTATCAACGGGGATATTTCCACCGTGATGTCGCCAAGGACGGTGATCACCTGGGCGGAAAACAACCGGATTTTCGGTGACCTGGCATTCGCGTTCCGTCTGACCTTCCTCAACAAATGCGATGAGGCCGAACGCAGCACGGTCGCAGAGTATTTCCAGCGCTGTTTCAACACCGAGCTGCCACAAGGAAGTCTCGTCCGCCGGGCGATCTAGAACATAAAAGTTTTTTGCGTCTTTTTTTCAAAAAAGAAGTTCTTCCTTCAGGGCTCAGATGACCGCCAAAGACAACACCCGCAGCGAGGATTTCAAACGCGCCACGGCTGCCGCCTTGCGCGCCATGGCCTGCTCGTCCGAGGTGCAGGTCGCGTTCCAGCCCGGCCCAAGTGGCCTTGCCGGGAAACGCGCCCGTCTGCCCGTCCCTACTCGCGCCCTCCCACCTGCCGAGATGACGCGTCTGCGTGGTGCGGCCGATAGTGCGGCGTTGCGCGTGCGGCTTCACGATGATGGCGTGCATGCCGCCCGTATGCCGGCGGAGCGTGACGCGAAATTGGTTTATGACGCGCTGGAGCAGGCGCGGGTCGAGATCGTGGGTAGCCGCCACATGGAGGGTGTCGCGGCCAATCTGCGCGCGCGGCTGATCGAGACCGTGGACGCGGATGGTCTGGAGCGAATGACGCGCCGCGATCAGTTACCGGTGGCGTCGGCGCTGGCTTTGCTGGCGCGGGAGAAGATGTCGGGCGAGGCGTCGCCTGCCGCGGCCGCGGGAGTGCTTGACCTGTGGCGTGACGGTCTTGGTGCGCAGGCCGATGCGGCACTGGCCGAGTTGGCTGCGCTGCAGGACGACCAGAATGGATTCGCCCGCGCGTCGCGCAAATTGCTGGCGGCTTTGGATCTGGCCGAGGCGGAGAGCGAGGCCGAGCCGGAGGAGGGTGATGACTCCTCCGAGCAGCAATCCGAGCAATCCGACCAGCAGGATAATTCCACCCAGAACGAGGGCTCGCAGCAATCCGAGACGGAAAGCATGCTGGCCGCGTCGCCTGAGGAGATGGAAGGCGAGGAGTCGCAGGATCAGTCCGGTGACTCCGATGACGATGAGGCGGCCGGTGCCGAGGGTGACGACCAGCCGGCGGGACCGCAGCCGCGCCGCGAACGGCCGGACGACGATACCGAGAGCCATTACCGCGCCTATACCCGCAGCTTCGACGAGGAGATTGCGGCAGAGGATTTGTGCGATGCCGACGAACTCGCACGGCTGCGCCAGCAGCTCGACCAGCAATTGCAGAATTTGCAGGGCGTGGTCTCCCGCCTGGCGAACCGGCTGCAGCGGCGGCTGATGGCGCAGCAGACGCGCGCCTGGGAGTTCGACCTTGAGGAGGGCATGCTCGATGCCGGGCGGCTGGCGCGGGTGATCGTGAACCCGATGCAGTCGCTTTCGTACAAGCATGAGCGCGATACCGAATTTCGCGACACGGTGGTGACGTTGCTGATCGACAATTCCGGCAGCATGCGTGGGCGGCCGATCACGGTGGCGGCAATGTGCGGCGACATTCTTGCCCGCACGCTGGAACGCTGCGCGGTAAAGGTGGAGGTGCTTGGGTTCACCACCCGTGCCTGGAAGGGCGGCCAAAGCCGCGATCGCTGGGTTCAAGACGGCAAGCCGCGCAATCCGGGACGGCTGAATGATCTGCGCCACATTATCTACAAATCCGCCGATGCGCCTTGGCGGCGTGCGCGAAAAAACCTTGGGCTCATGCTGCGCGAGGGTCTGCTGAAGGAGAATATCGACGGCGAGGCGCTGGTTTGGGCGTATCGTCGCCTGCTCAACCGGCCAGAACACCGGCGCATTCTGATGGTGATCAGCGATGGCGCGCCGGTGGATGACAGCACGCTATCGATCAATCCGGGTAATTTCCTGGAGCGCCACCTGCGGGAGGTGATCAAGGATATAGAAGGCCGTGATCTGGTGGAGCTGATCGCCATCGGGATCGGCCATGACGTGACCCGCTATTACCGCCGTGCCGTCACGATCGTGGACGCCGAGGAATTGGGTGGCACGATGATGAAGAAATTGTCGGAGTTGTTCGATGAAGACGCGGCCGAAGCTTGGGTGCGTGCCTCGATCGAGAGGTCGGCGATCATCGCGTAGGGTGGGCTGCTTGCAGCCCGCCCTCTTATATCGGGACCCCGGCAACGCTGCGGCTGGTGCGGATCGTTTGAAGGGTCTGGATGCGGGCAACGTTGGCAGCTTCCGTCAGGCGTCGCGTAAGATCGTTTTCCTGGGCGGTGTTGCGGGCGACGAGACGCAGCAGGAAGTCGCCGCCGCCGCGGATCATGTGGCATTCGCGCACTTCGGGCCACGCGGCCACCATGCGTTCGAAAGCGGCTAAAGCTGCCTCTTTCTGGCTCTCGAGGCCGACGATGACGAAGAAGGTGACGCTCCAGCCGAGGCGCTGGGGATCTGTGTCGGCGTGGTAGCCGCGGATGATTCCGGCTTCCTCGAGCCGACGCACGCGGCGCAGACAGGGCGGGGCGGAGATGCCGGCGCGTTTGGCGAGCTCCACATTGGTCATCCGGCCATCTTCCTGGAGTTCTGACAGGATGCGGCGGTCGATCGCGTCGATGTCCGGGGGGTCGGATTCACTATTCGTCATTAAAATCGCTTTTGTGGTCGCAGATTGGGACGGGTCTGTAGACTAAGGGTGTGCGTGGAGTCGCGCGGTTTGTTTATTACCGCGATGATTGCACAACCCGCAGAGGGGCAAACCGCCCGGCCGATGGCTGGATCGGGCGAGGGTTGCGCCCGTGCCTTGTCATGGCGATATGGGGCGATCGTGTCTGACCGAGCCTTCGGCTCCTCTTTTTTCGGTGGCCCATGCCCAATCAATATGAGACTCGCGTTCTTGTGATCGGCGCCGGCCCGGCCGGGTATACGGCGGCGATCTATGCCGCACGCGCCAGTCAGTCGCCCATACTCGTAGCCGGCTTGCAGCCGGGCGGTCAGCTGATGATCACCTCGGACGTGGAGAATTATCCGGGGTTTGCCGAGGCGATCGGTGGGCCCTGGCTGATGGACCAGATGCAGGCACAGGCAGCCCATGTCGGCACGCGGATCATGCATGACATCATCATGGACGTGGATTTCTCCCAGCGGCCGTTCCGCTGCGTGGGCGACTCGGGTGATGTGTATCTCGCCGATACGGTGGTGATCGCCACCGGCGCGCAGGCGCGCTGGCTGGGGCTCCCGTCGGAGAAGACCTATCAGGGTGCGGGCGTCTCTGCCTGTGCCACCTGTGACGGATTCTTCTATCGCGGCAAGCAGGTTGCGGTGATCGGCGGCGGTAATACTGCTGTCGAGGAGGCGCTCTACCTCACGCACCATGCCGACAAGGTCACGCTGATCCATCGTCGCGACTCGCTGCGGGCAGAGAAGATTTTGCAGCGCCGGCTGTTCGAGCATCCGAAGATCGAGGTGATCTGGAACGCGGCCGTGGCCGAGATCGTGGGCGACGGCACGCCAGCGGTGGTGACCGGGGTGAAGCTGAATGATCTGCGCGGCGGGCCGGATCGCACGCTTGGTGTGGACGGCGTGTTCGTGGCGATCGGGCATACGCCGAATACGTCGGTATTCCAGGGTCAGATCGAATGCGATCCGGAGGGGTACATAATTACCCAGCCGGGAACGACGCGGACGAACGTTCCTGGGGTGTTTGCGGCGGGGGATGTGCAGGACAAGATTTACCGCCAGGCAGTCACTGCTGCAGGTTCTGGTTGCATGGCGGCGCTGGACGCGGAAAAGTGGCTCACTGAGGCTGCCCCGAGTCCCGTGCCGGAAAACGTCTGACACTCTTGGGGGGCCTGTTCGGGGGCCGATATGGATTGGGATAAGCTGCGTGTCTTCCACGCCGTCGCGGAAGCCGGCAGTTTCACCCACGCGGGCGACACGCTGAACCTCAGCCAGTCAGCGGTGAGCCGGCAGATTTCGGCCTTGGAAGAAGCGCTGCAGGTGCCGCTGTTCCATCGCCATGCGCGTGGGTTGATCCTGACTGAACAAGGCGAGAGCCTGAACGCCACGGTGCGCGAGGTGTTCGCCAAGCTCGCCATGACCGAAGCGCTGCTCACCGAAAGCCGCGACAAGCCGGCCGGTCGGCTGAAGATCACGACGACAGTGGGCTTCGGCAGCCATTGGTTGGCGCCGCGGCTGCTGCAGTTCCTCGATCTGTATCAGGACGTGACGGTCAGCCTATTGCTCGATGATGGCGACCTGGACTTGGCCATGCGGGAGGCGGATGTCGCCATACGCATGCATCCGCCGAAGCAGCCCGATCTCATCCAGCGCCATCTGTTCGAGATAGAATGGCATGTCTGCGCGTCGCCGGAGTACCTGGCCAAGGCGGGGACGCCGACGACCATCGAGGATCTGGACAAGCACAAGCTGATCACGTTCGGCGATTTCCATCCGCCGGTGCCGGACATCAACTGGCTGGCGCAGGCGGGGCGACGTCCCGGTGCGCCGCGTCGGCCGGTGCTGGAGGTGAATAATCTAGCCTCCATGGCGCAGGTGATACGTGCCGGTCTCGGCATCGGCGCGCTGCCGGGCTGGATGGCGGCCGACATGGAAGGGCTGACGAAGCTGCTGCCGGAGGCGACGCGGCCGAAAGTGGATTGTTTCTTCGTCTATCCGGAAGAACTGCGACATTCGAAGCGCGTGGCAGTCTTCCGCGATTTCCTGCTGGCAAGGCTTCAGCAGCGCGGGGCCGGCTGACACTTCTTCATAGGGCGAGCAGAGCCTACCCTCCAGTTGCCGTTCCTACAGGACGCTGGAGGCCAGGTTCACGGTCAGGGCGATGATGACCGTGTTGAACAGGAAGCCCAACAGGCCGTGCAGGGTGGCGAGGCGACGGAGCTTTCGCGAGGTGATCTGCACGTCTGAGACCTGGAAGGTCATGCCGAGGACGACGGCGAAGTACGTAAAGTCCCAATAGTCGGGCTTGTTCTCGTTGGGAAACTCGAGGCCGCCATCCAGGTCGGAGGTGGGGGTGATGCGGCTGTAATATTCGTGGGCGTAGCGCAGGGCGAAGATGGCCTGGGTGAGCAGCCAGGAGATCGCCAGCGTGGCGACGACGACGCCCACCTTCTCGCCTTTCACCGCGCCCACCGCATCCTTCATGCTGCCGAACTCGCCGAGGATTGCCGCGAAGCTGGCGACGGCGCCGGCGAGCACGACGAAGAACAGCGACCACTCGCCGGTCTCCTGGGCGCGCGCATTCTCCTCCATGCGGCTGTGTTGGCAGGTCGCGAAGAGGAACAGGATCAGGATCAGATAGGCGGCGGCGCCGATATCCCAGGCGGCGATCGCCGAGTCGCGGGGCGGCCAACCATGCGGCAGTGCTAGAAAACCGAGAATGCCGATGACGATCGAGCTGAAAAGCCGGCCGTGGCCGATGATGAGATTACGCAATGCTGTCGACTCCGCACGGGTGCTTGCAGGTGTTGCAGATGTCGCGGCTTTCTGGAAACGCCTATCCGAAGGCTCAGGCGCGGATCAAACCGGATGCCGGTGCGGCTTCGGCACTGCCGGGCAGGATGCCCATCAAATGCGATGATGGCAGACCGAGATGGTCGACGAGAACGCCCTTGATGACGCTGCGCATATCCGTGGTAGGCGCCAAGTCGCGGTTTTCGAATAGGCGACTGGCGCCGAGGCCCGGCCAGGTGGCGTTGACCCTGCCGCCGGCAATCGCACCGCCCAGCAGGAAAGCGGCGCTGGCGGTGCCGTGATCGGTGCCTTTGGTGCCGTTGATGCGAGCGGTGCGGCCGAACTCGGTCACTGCCAGGATCGCGGTGCTGCGCCAGGCGGGCCCGAGGCCGTCGCGTAACGCTGCGAGGCCTGCATCGAGTTGGGCGAATTGCGTATCGAGCCGGCGGGCCTGGGCGGCGTGGGTGTCCCAGCCGCCGATCTCGAGCACGGCGATGCGGGGGCCGCCGGGTTGCGCCAGCAGGCGGCCGGCGGCACCGGCGAGGACAGTAAAGCTGTGGTCGTGTTTCGGGTCGCCGAGCGTGCCGCCGAGCAGGGTGTCGTTGCCGGTCCGGCGGGCGACGGCTTCAGCCAAAGCGGGGCCGGTCACCGGGTCCGTTGCATTGAGCTGCACGAGGCGAGCGTAGAGATCGGCGTCGGGTTGGGCGAAATGGTCCGGCGCCCAGGCCTGCACCTTTGCCGGGCCACGTAGCATCAACGGCGCCGAGAGGCCGACCGACAAGGCCATGTCAGCGCCGGGGCGTTGCGGCAGCAGGGAGACGGCACGGTTCAGCCAGCCGCTGTTCAGGCGCTGGTCGGCGCCGCTTTCCAGAAAATCTTGCGCCTCGAAATGGCTGCGGCTGCGGTAGTGCCCGGCGGTGGCATGCAGGATGAGCGCGTCGCCGGCGGCATACATGGTGTGCAGCTGTGCCAGCGACGGATGCATGCCGTAAAAGCCGCCCAGATCGAGCACGCCGCTCGGTTGTCCGGGACCAGGCAGCGCGAGGCCTTCGCGCACACCGGCGAAGGCGGGGTCACCATAGGGTTGGACAGCGGAAAGCCCGTCCATGGCGCCGCGTAGGATCACCACAACGAAGCGGCTGTTGGTGTCCGGGGCGGCCAAGGCGAGCGACGTGCTGCCCAGGGTGAAGGCGGCGCTTAGACCGAGCAGGGCGGCGCGCCTTGATATGGCCGGGCTTCTTGGCAAAATTTGCATCGGGTCAGCGCCTTAGGAAAGCGGGGGAGGCCAGCAGCATGGTCATGCCGTCGCGGCGGGAGCCGGCGCCCTTGATGGTGGCAAGGGTCTCGGCGGTCAGCAGGGGACCAAGTATTTCATTGCCCAACTGGGCGGGGTCCAGCTCGGCCTTGCGGCCGGCTAGGCCGTAGGCGAAATCAACCCTCTGCAGCATGGCTTCGGGGCTCGACCAATCGGCAGCACGATCCGGCCAGCCGATCGGGAACGGCGCCTGGAACACGCCTTGGCCCAGGCCTGCGACCATGCCCTGCAGGTTTGGCACGTGGTCGGGCGAGGCGCCGACGGCGCGTAGGCAGGCCACCACATAGTCCTGTGGTGGCCGCAGCTTGGTGCCAGGTTGCCAGGCGCTCGGCAGGTCGAGCAGTGCCACCGACGCCGTAGCGAGATCACCTTGCGTCCCCTGCAGGATGGCGACAATGCGCTGTACGTCGGCCGGCGACGGCATGTCACCGGTGAAATGCTGGACCAGCTTGGTCGCGATATGGCGGTAAGTGGCAGGATGCGTGCCGAGATATGCCAGGATATCGCGGCCACCTGCCTCACCTTCCGGCCAGAAACGACCGAGCACCTGGATCTGGCCAGGCTCGTGCAGGCGCGGGCGAAACTTGAAGCCGCGCGGCTCCTCCTTCACTTCGATCGACCAGCCGGTCAGGATCTTGGCGAAGTTGGTGACATCCTGCTGGGTGTAACCGGCGGACGGACTTATGGTGTGCAGTTCCAGGCATTCGCGGGCGAGATTCTCGTTTAGGCCACGATGCTGCGCTCTTCCGGCCTGGCTGTCCGGACCGGCTGAGGCTTCCTGATCCAGGTAGTTCAGCATCGCGGGATGGTGCATGACGGCCTGAAGCATGTCGGCGAAGCGGCCGGTGACGTAAGGCCGTATCGCCTCGCGCACAAAGGCGCCGGCGCAGGCAGATGAGACCTCGCCCCGCTGTGCAACGGTGAAATGGTTGGCCCAGAACCAGACCAGGCGCTCGCGAAACGGGGTCGGCGTGACCAAGGCATTGCCGAGCAGGGCGTGTATCTCGGTTCTCAGAATCTCGCGTATAGGATTCGGCGCCTTCTGTACAGTCGCGTCTGCCGGCGCATCCTTTTCGGCCTTCCTCGCTTCGCGATGCGCCAGGACGGTGGCCAGGCAGGCTTGCACGTTCGGCAAACCCTCTACCGGCGCGGTGTCGGGGCCGGTCAATTGGGCACGAAGCCAGGCTTTCGGGTCGGCTGGGACGGACTCGCCGAGCCGATGGCCGAGGCCAAAATGGTTCAGCGCGACAGCTGCATTAATGTCCATGGCCGGCAGAATACCACCTGCAGATGTGACGCGCAGTGACGAAGCGTGTGCCTTTGCACCCCGAATGGCTTGCAAAATCCGCAGCAAGGCTTCATGTGCTGCCCATTCTCACCCGGCACATGGGCGGGCGCAGGGGCAGGGGCCCCGGAAGCGCCTACTATGGCATGGAGGCTCGACGTGTCCGCGACAGACCTAGGCAAGATCCGCAACATCGGCATTACCGCGCATATCGACGCGGGCAAGACGACGACCACCGAGCGTATCTTGTACTACACAGGCGTCTCGCACCGCATCGGCGAAGTGCATGATGGCAACACCACGACCGACTACATGGAGCAGGAGCGTGAGCGTGGCATCACGATCACCTCGGCTGCCGTGACGTGCGAGTGGAAAGAACACCGCATCAACATCATCGATACGCCCGGCCATATCGATTTCAACATCGAGGTGAACCGGTCCTTGCGCGTGCTCGACGGCGCGATCTTCATCATCGAGGGTGTCGCCGGCGTGCAGCCGCAGAGCGAGACCAACTGGCGCCTGGCAGACCGCTACAACGTGCCGCGCGTGATCTTCATCAACAAGCTCGACCGTACAGGCGCTGATTTCTATCGCGCCTTCGATACGCTGAAGGAAAAGCTCGACATCGTCGCACTGCCCCTGCAGCTGCCGATCGGCATCGAGGACAATTTTGTCGGTGTGGTCGACCTAGTTGAGATGAAGGCCATCATCTGGGAAGGCGGCGAGCTCGGCGCGAAGTTCCATGATGAGGAAATCCCCGAAGACATGAAGGCGAAGGCCGCCGAATACCGGCAGCTTCTGCTCGACACCGCCGTCTCGGTCGATACGGTCGCGATGGAAGAGTATTTCGAGAAGGGCGACGTCGATGTCGCTACCCTCAAAAAGTGCATCAAGAAAGGTGCGATCTCCGGCGAATTCCGCCCGGTTCTGTGTGGCACCGCGTTCAAGAACAAGGGCGTGCAGCCGCTGCTCGACGCCGTGCTCGACTACCTGCCGTCCCCGATCGACGTGCCCGGCATCAAGGTTGCCGCCGAAGAAGGTGTTGAGGAACGCATCGACGACGATCGCCGCGTGATCCCGGCCAACCCGACCGCACCCTTCGCCGGCCTGGCGTTCAAGATCATCAACGACAAATACGGCACGCTGACCTTCGTGCGCGTCTATGCCGGCACGCTGAAGCAAGGCGACATGGTGCAGAACACCACGAAGGATCATCGCGAGCGTATCGGCCGCATGTTCCAGATGCATGCCGACAAGCGCCAGGAAATCAAGGAAGTGTTTGCCGGCGACATCGCGGCCTTCGTGGGCCTGAAGGATACCGGAACGGGTGACACGCTGGCCTCCAGCGACGATCCGGTCATTCTCGAGCGCATGGCCTTCCCGGTTCCGGTGATCGACATCTCGGTCGAGCCGAAGACCAAGGACGGCGTCGAGAAGATGACTCTCGGCCTGCAGAAATTGGCTGGTGAAGACCCGAGCCTCCGCCTGAAGACCGACCAGGAAACCGGCCAGACCATCCTTTCGGGCATGGGCGAGCTGCATCTGGAAATCATCATCGACCGCCTGCGCCGCGAATACGGCGTGGACGCGAATGTGGGTGCGCCGCAGGTGGCCTATCGTGAGACGATCACGAAGACGCATACGGAGACCTATACCCACAAGAAGCAGTCGGGTGGGTCGGGCCAGTACGCCGAGGTGAAGATCGTGTTCTCGCCGCTCGAGCGCAACGCGGGCATCGAGTTCGAGAACAAGGTCGTCGGCGGCACGGTGCCGAAGGAATACATCCCGGCCGTCGAGAAAGGCATCCGTGTGCAGGCCGATACCGGTGTGCTCGCCGGGTTCCAGACGGTGGATTTTAAATATCAGCTCATCGACGGCAAGTACCACGACGTCGACTCGTCGGCGCTGGCCTTCGAAATTGCATCGAAAGCCTGCTTCCGTGAAGGCATGAAAAAGGCTGGTCCGGTGATCCTCGAGCCGATCATGGACGTGGAATGCACGACGCCGCAGGATCACGTAGGCGACGTTGTGGGCGATCTCAATCGTCGTCGCGGCATGATCCAGAACCAGGAGAGCTCAGGCTCGACGGTGATCGTGCGTGCACATGTGCCGTTGAAGGAAATGTTCGGCTACATCTCGCATCTGCGTTCGATGACGAAGGGCCGTGCTTCGTTCACCATGCAGTTCCACCACTACGATCCGGTGCCGCGCAACGTGGCAGACGAGATCATGGCAAAGAGCGCGTAAGCATCTAGAAGTCTTTTGTTTCTTTCTTCAGAAAAGAAAACGCTGTCTTTTCTGAAGAAAGAAACAAAAGACTTTTATGTCTTTAGGCTTTTTCCGCCATAAGGAAGTGTAGCCAGCCGCTATAGGACCAGTAAGCGAGAGTCATAGCCACCAAGTCGTTTACGCGGCGGGCGTGGATGGCGACTTGTTGGTCGATAAAGGGAATGCGGCTATCGCCGGATTCGGTGAGCCGCAAACCCTCTTTTTTCAGAACATCAATTATCCCCGACATGTCCGGCGGCGTTTGCCGATGTGTGGCATCGTCATGATAGGCGCCCGTGGCGACGCTTACACCGCATGCGGCAAGCTGCGCTGTGGTTGGCAGGTCCGCCGATCGGGGGTGTGGCCATTCGAGGAAGATGCGGCCGCCTGAGCGGAGCCTACTGCAGGCCCAGGCGACGAATGCCAGCGGATCGTCGATATGTTCGATGAAATTGCCGGAAAAGATGGCGTCGAACACCAGGCCGTCGAAGCGTGGGGGATCCTGCGGCCAGAAACCCACCTCGAACCCGGCATAGCGTGCGAAGCCGGGGCGGTGATCGCCGGCCCAGGCATACATGCGGATGTCGGGCCGAGCCGGCTCCGGCCAGTCGCGCAGGTTCATGGTGCCGCCGTCGCCGGCACCGGCGTCGAGCATTCGGGCGTTGAGCGGCAGCGTTTTCAGGAAGCGGTTGCGTGGGCCGAGTGCATGAAGGGCACGCACGGCCTCGCCGAAATCCAGCGCGACCGTCCGCTTCGGGTCACTCCAATCGGCGATGTGTGCGGCGGTGATGTCCGGCATCAGCACTTCCTCTCCCTGACAAACATGTTATCGTATCAAATCGAACTTGATTCGAATTCATATCGAAACTACAACTTGGACATACCGTATGAAGTCGGGATGGTCGCCGTGTGGTTTCACAAGCGCGAGACGCGAAAGGCTGATCCGGGCTGGGCTCCGGTCGAACCAATGGCCCTGACCCAGGTGCCCGGCTTCAGCGAGTCTGTCGCGCGCGCTGCCCAATTCATCGACGATGGCGCGGCGCGGCGCAATACCGGCGGGGGTGGAAATACCATGCTGGTGGATGCAAGGCCGTTCGCCAGCGAGGGGCCACATGGGCATCGCGAGCGCATGCGTGACCGGCTGCTGGAGCGCGGGCCGGATTCGCTGGCCGATTACGAACTGTTGGAAATGCTTTTGTTTTTCGCGCAGCCGAAGGGCGACACCAAGCCAGCGGCCAAGCGGCTGATCAATCATTTTGGTAGCTATGCGAACGCGCTATCTGCCAGGCCGGACGATCTGGAGAAGGTGCGGGGGATCGGGCGCACGACAGCTGCTGCACTCAAGCTGGTACATGGTGCGGCGGTGCGGCTGGCGCGCGCCGAGCTGAGGGATCAGCCTGTGCTGGGGAATTGGGACCAGCTGATGACGTATTTGAATGCGGTGATGGCGCGCGAGCCGGTAGAGCATTTTCGTATTCTGTTCCTGGACACGAAGAACCGGCTTATTGCGGACGAACTACAGGGGATCGGAACGATCAACCACACACCAGTTTATCCACGTGAGGTGGCGCGACG
Source organism: Acetobacteraceae bacterium (assembly GCA_965198855.1). GTDB lineage: Bacteria > Pseudomonadota > Alphaproteobacteria > Acetobacterales > Acetobacteraceae > BOG-908. The sequence continues at coordinate 874,356 of CBDAPZ010000001.1, forward strand.
TGCGCTGGAGTTGCACGCGGCGGCGCTGATTCTGGCGCATAATCATCCTAGTGGCGACCCCACACCTTCTGTGGCGGATTTGGATATGACAATGCAGATGCAACGCATGCTGCAATCGTTGGGGATTGTGTTGCACGACCATATCATTGTCGGGAATGGGCGGTGGACCAGTCTTTCGAAGGAAGGTTTTCTGTGAACAGGGTCGAAGCAGGAAAGTAACCACAGATAACGTGGATTCAAAAATACGAGCAAGCTACGCATTTACCAGCCAAGCTAAGCATTTATCAGCTTAGTGCTAAAGCTTGTTCACTATCCAACATCATAAAAGAGCGGCGCCGGGTCGCTGGCGAAGCCTCGCACTACAAGCCCTGAGAGTGGGTTGTCACATCTCCAGGACCTGCAGCACGAGATTTTCACTATTTTAGTGACCACTGTTGTCTGCGACTACTTGCCTGACGAGGCTAATACTGCCCCTTATTAGCAGCCTGCGTGTAAACGCGTTCTGCAAACTCATCCAGCATCTCGGATTTCTGTCCCTGCGTTGCCAATGCTGTATTTGAGGCGACGACTGGGCAATAACCGAGCGTGAGGGAGTTGATGATGTCGGCCTGCTTGGCGCCCGGCACACCGGCTTTCACCTTGGCAATGAGTTTGTCGCTGTTTTCCACGATATTCTGGTCATTGGTGGTCTGCAGAAGAGCCTGAATATCAGCAGACGAAATCACCTTTGACATCGAGGCATCAGCGATCTTGGCACAGCCATCAGGCAGATTCATTGCCATAATCGTTTGCGTGTTCTTGCGAATTTCGGCGGAAAGGCCTGCGCCTGCCGTAGCAGGGGCACCATTGCCCCAGGCGGCGCGGACGTAATTGGTCGCGTCGGCGACTTCCTGGTCGGTCATGCGGGTGCCGATGGCTGGCATCGGCGACCAGCTTCCTTGTGCGGTAGCGCCGCCGAGGATGACGCGCATGACCGTCTGCGGGCCGCCTGAAGCAACCGAGCCGTTGCCGGCAAGATTTGGTACTGCCTGGCCTAAACCTTTGCCGTCCTGGCCGTGACAGGAAGCGCAGTAATTCAGATAGGATTCGCCATTGGCGGCGAGCGTCGTGTTGCCAGCGACAGGCTCGGTTTTCTTGTAGCCTTCCTTGGGTGGAGTCGACTTCAGATAAAAGACGATGTCGTGCAGATCATCATCGGTCAGCTTTCCAAGCGATTCGTGCATGGTCTGCGCCATAGGTCCCACAACAACACCCATGCCGGGCGCCGAGCCGGTCTTTAGGTATCGGAAAAGCTGCTCGTTACTATACTTGCCGATACCTTCGCCTTTGTCCGAGGAGATGTTCGGCGCATACCATTTGTCGATCGGCCCACCCTGTAGCCTGTGCGATACGGATGAGTTACCGAATAGCAGGTTGCCGTTATGGCATTCGCCGCAATGCTCGAGGCCCTGGACGAGATAAGCGCCGCGGTTGACCTGTGCAGACTGCTTTGGATCAGGCTTGAACTCGCCGTCTTTGAGGAACACCAGATCCCAGCCGATCAGGGCGGCGCGTACGTTGAACGGGAATGGCATCAGATTGGGTTTGGTCGGCGCGTGCTCGGGCGCGAGCGAGAACAGGTAGGCTTTGATCGCCAGCGCGTCGTCGCGGGTAACCTTAGTATACCAGGGGAAAGGCATCACCGGATAGAGATGCTCCCCGTTCATGCCGATGCCTTCGTGGAACACGCGGACGAACTGGTCGTCGGTGATCTTGCCGATGCCTGTGTCATTGTCGGGCGTGATGTTCGGTGTGGCAATCTTGCCGAACGGGGTGTTCATGTAGAGGCCGCCGGCGAAGGGCTTGCCGTTGGTGGCGGTGTGGCAGGCCTCGCAGTCGCCCGCGGTGGCGAGGTATTTGCCGTGGGCGATCAGGCCGGGGTCGGCCGCGCGGGCGATCGACGCCGGCATCAGCGAGGCTGCGGCAAGGCCGGCCAGTATGGTGGCGGTATACAGGGTCGGCTTGTTCATGCGCGTCCGCTCCCGGCTTGGCGTTATCTTGGATTGTGCAACCTTCCAAGGCGTTACTAGGTTGCCTGAGAGTGCGTGCAAATTTGCGTGGTGGGAGGGTGGCGGTGAGCGAGGACGATCCCGGACAGGAGCATGAACAGCACATCGAGCGATGGGTGCAGGGAGCGGCCGGCGGCTTTCTGTGGATGGAGCACGCCACCTATGTCGCCCTAGGTGTTCTGCTGTCGCTGACGGCAGTCATGGCGCTGGCGGCGACGGTGGCCCTAATGTGGTCCTCCCTCGGAAACTGGACCAGCGACGAGGCAGTGCTGCAGATAATCGACCGGCTGCTGTTCGTGCTGATGGTGGTGGAGATACTGCATACGGTGCGGGCCTCAATGCGCACTGGCGGGCTGACCTGCGAGCCGTTCCTGGTGGTGGGGCTGATCGCCAGCATACGGCGCGTGCTGGTGATTGCGTTGCGCTCTTCACAGACGACGAAGCAGAACGACATGTCCGACGGGGCGGAGAGGCTGTTCCGGGCGTCGATGGAGGAGTTGATCGTGCTCGCTTTGCTGATCGTGGTGATGGTGGGCGCGATCTACGTGATGCACCGGACTCGCAAGGAAGCTGCACGTTGAGTGCCGCTTCGTTCCGGATTAGGCTTGGCGATGTGCCTTGGGGGCGGAGATGGCTTTTATCCTGAATGTGGTCTGGGTTGTGCTCGGCGGTTTCGTGATGGCGGCAGCCTGGTTCGTAGTGGGGCTGGTAGCGGCGATATCCATCATCGGCCTGCCTTGGGCACGGGCCTGCTTCAACATTGCCTCGTTTTCGCTGTGGCCGTTCGGTCGGGAAGCAGTGAACCGGTCTATGCTGACCGGACGCGAGGATCTCGGCACGGGGCCGCTGGGCTTTGTCGGCAACATCATCTGGCTGGTGTTCTTCGGCGCCTGGCTGGCGATCGGGCACGTGCTTGCGGCGATTGCCTGCGCGGTGACGATCATCGGCATACCCTTTGCCGTACAGCACATAAAACTGGCGAGCATCAGTCTGATGCCGATTGGGATGACGGTGGTGGACAAGAATTACGCCTGGCGCCGCGGGCTATAAGAGGAAGCAAGCTTTTCCGCAGATGACGAAGATGAAATTGGATGACACGGATAAGATGCTTAGTCGTCTTTTCTAATCCGCGTCATCACAGGCAAGCTTTTCCCCTTGGCATGGAAGCCGTTCGGCGATGAGGAACGGCGCCTGGCCTGCCTGCGTGAAGATTGCGATGTCTTCGACGCGCTGAACTTTCGTAAGCGCCTCCGCAAAATACATTCGTGCTGCTGGCAGCAGGATTGCCATTTCGGCCGGATCGAGGCGGCCGGTGAGGGTCATGTGGAAGCGCCATTCCTGCATGACGTAAGGATAGCCCCAGCGCGCAAGCATGGTTTCCTGGCTCGGAGTCAGTTTGGTGGTTCGGCGTTTTGCCAGCTCGACGTCGGTGAGCGGCAGGCGGTGCGGGTCGGTGTCACGGACGCAGGCATCGGCAAGGGCGTGCAAAGCGGAGCATGGGCTGGTTTCGCGGAGGGCGAGAAAGCCGCCGATTTCGGCTACTTCAAGGGATGGCAGGTCGAAGGGCGTTTGGCTTTGTGCGAGGTGTTCGGCGGTGGCGTGAAAGTCGTGCCAGTCGGTGGCTAGGCGCATCGGGGGACGCAACGTGGCGTGAAAACCGTAGAGGCGTGGCGCTTCGGTGGCCTCGGCGAGGCCGGGGATAGTGGGCTGCGGGCACGCGATGTTGCGTTCGGGGTCGCGGCCAAGCCAGGTGTTGGCGGCATGAGAGAGCGGGTTGTCGGGGTTGGGGCTCCAGAAGAGCGCGGCGCGCATCAGGCGACACGTTCGCCGGCGCACCACACGGCGCGGATGGCGGGGATGCCCTCATGCAGGCGGATGCGGACCAGGTCGGCCCGCAGGCCAGGCGTGATGCTCCCGCGGTCGGTAAGGCCAATCATGCGGGCCGGCGCATCGGCTATGAGGGACGCGGCGTGCGGCAGGTCGCACCCTCCGGCTTCGGCGATGACGAAGGCGGCGTGGACCAGGCTGGCGGGCACGTAGTCGGAGGCCAGCGCGTCCAGCAAGCCGGCTTCGAGCAGCGCCATCGCCGCGACATTGCCGGAGTGCGAGCCGCCGCGGACGATGTTGGGAGCGCCGCCGATGATGCGCATGCCACCGGCGCGGGCGGCCCTGGCGGCGGCCATACTGACAGGGAATTCGCTGATCTTGATGCCGCCGGCGAGGTTTGCGGCGATGTCTGCCTCGGTGCGGTCGTCGTGGCTGGCAATGGTGATGGCCGCTCCGCGCAGCATGTCCAGCAGGGCGGCGCGGTTGGCGGCATAATAGCGGGTTCGGCGGGCAGTGAGGGCGAGGATGCGCTGTTCGATACTGTCGGGCGCTTCGCCGTCCCGCAGGCGCATCTGGCGGTAGCGCGTGATGTCACCGTATTGGCCGGTGCCGGGCGTGTGGTCCATCAGGCTGACCATCGCCAACCAGGGGTGGGCAACGAGCCCGGCGAGCAGTGCGGGTGTGCCGGGGGCAGGCAGTTCGCAGCGTAGATGCAGGCGATGGTCGCATTTGAGCAGCCCGGCTGCGCGCAACGCGTTGATGTCGGCCACGCCGTCGAGGCTGGTGCGCTGACGGTCCTCGTCGAAGCCCAGATCGCCAAGGCAGAACGAATCCAGGACCGTGGTGATCCCCGCGGCAGCGCATTGCGCGTCATGCGCAAGGAAGGCGGCGCGGCTCGGCCATCGCGCGCCGGCGCGGGGTTCGACCTGGCGTTCAAGATTATCGGTATGCAGGTCTACGGCGCCGGGCAGCAGGGTGTCGCCCTCGAGATCCACGGCGCTAGGCGCGTGGCTGTGGCCGGACTGCACGTCGCGAATGATAGGGCCGTCGAGCACGACCGTCCCGGTGAATGCCGCCTCCGGGAGCATCAGGGTGGCATTGGTAAGGATGAGGGACATGCGCCGAATATTACTGACAAACGGATGCGACAGGGAGACGGCGTTTGCCTTGCAGCCATTCAGGCGGAGTGGGAACGGTTCCGATTTGATAACTAAATTCCATGCAACTTAAGCGCTCGCCGGCACGTCATGTCTGTTCGATAGGATATTTGTAATGCATGCCGATCCCATTTTGATCGTCGAGGACGAGATGTTCCTCGCTTTGGATATCGAGAATATCTTGCAGACCGGCGGTTACACCGTCGCCGGAATCGCTGCAGACCGGGAAGAGGCGATGGCTGCCGCGGATGGCGCCAAGATCGCTTTCGTCGACGTCAATCTGCGGGATGGGCCGACAGGGCCCGGCATCGCGCGCGATCTTGCCGAACGCCACGGGATCACCGTGGTGTATGTAACGGCAAACCCGTCGCAGATCGGCACGCAGGCGCGCGGTGCTGTGGGCGTTGTCGCCAAGCCATTCAGGGAGGACTCGATCCTGCACGCGGCGTCGCTCGCCGGGCCTTGCCAAACGGCCTATGCCGAAGCCGAAGCCGATCCGGGATTGATCCTGTTCAACTAGGCTAGACGATGTTGTCGTCTGGCCCTCACTTATCTGGCTAGACGGCAGAGCGAGGACACGGGAACTGTCAGGGTGAAGTGGAGACCTTCCGGCAGCCAGACCCGCCGGAGGTGGCCGCCAAGCTGTCTCACGCCACCAATCTCGATCAGCTGGCTACCGAAGCCGGCATGCTCGGGCAATGTGGCAATCTCCGGGCCACCGGTCTCGCGCCAGTCGAACGCCATCGTGTCGCCAGACTGGGCAATCGAGAGATGCACCTTGCCCCCGTCGCGCGACAAAGCACCGTATTTGGCGGCATTGGTAGCCAACTCATGAAACAGCAGCGCGAACGGTGTGGCGGCCTGGTCGTCGATGACGGCATCGTCGCCGCTCATGACAATTCGCGGCCCCGCATCGGTGTCATAGGGCAGAAAAAGCTGTCGTAAGGCGCCCTGCAGGCTGTTGGCGGAGGGCCCGGGCTGGGAGGCGGCCGTGTGCGGCCGCACGAAATCATGGGCGCGGCCGAGGGCGATGATGCGTTCGCGCAGATCCTCGGCCATGTCCCGGGCTTCGGGATAACGGCGGGCGGACAGGGAGATCATGCCGGAGATGATGGAGAAGATGTTCTTGATGCGGTGGCTGAGCTCCTGGCTGATGAGCTGGCGCTGTTCGGCCACGCGCTTCTGCTCATCGATGTCGGTGCAGGTGCCGAACCAGCGCGCTACGTCGCCATCGGGGCCATACATCGGTACAGCGCGACCGAGCGTCCAACGATACGAGCCGTCGGCGTTGCGCAGGCGGTATTCAATTTCGTAGGGCTCATGGGTGGCGAGCGATTCTTCCCAGCGTGCGAGTGTGCGTGCGGAATCCTCGGGGTGGAGCAACGCGCTCCAAGCGGTGCCGTCGGCGCTACCGGGCTGCAGGCCGGTGAAGGCATACCATCGCGCGTTGAAGTAGTCGCAAAAGCCGTCCGATTGGGCGGACCATACCATTTGCGGCATCGTATCGGCCAGAACGCGAAAGCGAGTCTCGCGCTCGACCAGGGCCTCCTGGAAAGCGCGGTCGCTCTCCGCACGCTGCCTGGCGCGGCGGCGTGCCGTCAGCGCCAGCATCACCTGCTCGGCCAGAACGGTCAGGGTATGGGTTTGAAGCGCAGTCAGCCCTTCGCGCGGCACGCTGTCGATCACGCACAACGCGCCCAAGGGTGCACCTTCCGAGGAGCGCAGCGGAGCGCCGGCGTAAAAGCGGATATGCGGGTCGCCGCGAACGAGCGGGTTGTCGGCAAAACGCGGGTCCGCCAGGGCGTCGGGCACTATCATGATCTCCGGCCGCAGCATGGCATGCTGGCAGAAGGAGACGTCACGCGGGGTCTGTGCCGCTGCAAGCCCGGTGCGTGCAAGGAAACGCTGGTGATCGGAGTCGACGAGAGAGACGAGGGATATCGGCGCGCCGCAGATTTCGGCGGCAAGGGACGTCAGCGCATCGAGCGCGCTGTCGTTGATGCCGGCCTCGGCATCGTGCTCCGCCAGCACCTTGAGCCTGACCTGCTCGTCAAAAAATCCACTCAAGCCGGCTCGCAGGTTTGGAGAGGTGTCGAGCTGCACCTGTCGGGTGGGTGGAAAACGCGCCCTCAATAAGGTGAACCCATCGGTAGGGCAAGCATGGCGGCGGCTCGGGGAAGGCGTACCGAGCGAAGAGCGCCGGGCTGGCGGCCTTCGTTTCGATGGGTCGCGGTGGCCTCCCGGATGGCAATGAAGCCTCGTGACAACCGCAGCTTGTGCAATGCATAAGGTATGCGTTGCGACCAAAGGCGATGTTGTTGGCAGATGAATACGAAATGTAAAAGAAACTATCGACAATACGCATCGAACTGCTAAGAAACGTTTTGTGCTAGCAGGATCAACCAAGAGCAGGAATACGACGATGCTTCAATGTAGTCGCCTCGCAGCAATCATTCTCGTCGCCGGAACGGTTACGGCGCACGCGGATTCAGGGTGCGGGATCTCGGGCGGTATTGTGCAAGCCATACAGGGCCAGTTGAGGACGGTGGTGAACCTTTCCGATGCGAACGGCGGCATTTTCAAGCCGAACCGCATGTGGTCGGCGATCGTGGACCGTGAGGGCGTGCTGTGCTCGATCAAGAGCTCGGCCGAGTTTGCGCCGACGCTTGATGTGTGGCCCGGCAGCCGGGCGATCGCCATCGCCAAGGCTGGGACGGCGAATGATTTCTCCAATAACGGACTGGCACTTTCGACAGCCAATCTCTACGGGCCTACACAGCCCGGCGGCTCGTTGTTCGGGCTGAACAATTCCAATCCGTTCAAGCCTGGGGACGTCGATAGTGCCAAGAAGCCGGTCGGCGATGTGCCAGGCGGGATCATCACTTTCGGCGGCGGTGTTGCGCTGTACAACGGCAAGGGTCAGGTGATCGGGGCGCTGGGCGTGAGCGGCGACAGTTCCTGCGCCGATCACGCGATCGCTTTCCGGATGCGTGCGCTTTCCGGCTATAATGTCGTGCCCTCAGGCGTGGCACCCGACAATACGGACAATATTATCTATGCGGCGGCGGGTAAAGCGCCGACGGGTTTCGAGCAGCCGCATTGCTTTCCGAGTGACCTGACGCCGGCGCAGGTGGAGAATATTCCGGCGCATTGAAGAAAGGTCTTCTTTTCTGAAGAAAAGAAGCAAAAGACTTTTATGACTTGAACCACGCTTCCGGATAGTTCCGCGACAGCAAAATAAAACCATCCTTGATGGGACAAAAAAGAATTAAATCAAAAAGGCACGAAGGTTTTCACGAAGAAAAAGGGATTTGCTCTAGCCTTCACTTTTTCTTCGTGAAAGTCTTTGTGTCTTTTTGGTAAATTCTTGCTCCAACGGGGCAGAACAAACATTTTATCGCTGTCGCGGACCTATCCGTCAGCACTCATCAAGCCATAAAAGGTCTTTGGTCCTTTTTTTCAAAAAAGAACTTCTTGCTTTGCTATAGGTACTGCGCCGGGTTCTGCCGGCAAATCCGTATGTAGCTACGCGACCGGCTGCACGTGGCAAGAAAAGCGCGCACGCCCAACGGACCCTTGCGGCGCACGTCATGGGCGAGGATATGCGCGTAAGCCAGGACCAGGAAGCCTAGCGCTTTCGCCCGATGCCGTTCGACCCAGAAATAGCGCTTGAAGGTGACGTAGATGCGCGAGGCCTCGATAAAGGGCGCGTAGAAATCGCGATTGGTGGGCGAGGGGAAATGCGCGTTGACGAGCGCGGGTCGGAAGGCGATGTGGTGGCCGTGCAGGAGCACGGCGCGGCTGGCGAAATCCATTTCCTCGTAGCCATAGACGAGGTTTTCGTCGAATAGGGTTTCTGAGAAGAGCGCTTTCGGGAAGATCGTGGCGTTGATGACGACGGTCTCGTAGGTGTCGCCTTCCTGGTAGTCGATCGCCTGATAGCCAAGGAATGTTGGCTTGTGCGGATGCACCGGTGTTCCGTGGTTCAACTCTATGCCGGATAGGATGGTTGCTGGCGGGCACGGCAGGAGCTCGGCCTGTGCCTGTTTAAGGAAGTTGTGGCCCAGCAGGACGTCATCATCGATGAACAAGATATGCGTGCCGGTGGTGGCGCGTAGCGCGGTGTTGCGGTTGGCGCCGAGGCCGCGCCTTGGGCCGTGTACGAGGATGATGTGCGGAAATGTCGAGGCGAGCAGATGCTGCGTGGCATCGTCCGTGCTGTCGTCAGAGACGATGACTTCGTGGGGCGGCGTGGTGCCGGCGGCGATCGAGGCGAGGGCCCGGGAAAGGTCGGCCGGCCTGTTGCGGGTGCAGATGCATATCGAGATTTTGGGGGCGTTCTGCTCGCTCATGTGACTGCGTGGAGGCGCCAGGGGGATGGCTGGTCCAGAGCGAGGGCGTAGCCGAAACAGGACCAGAGCAGCACGCCGGCCAATCCGTTGAAGTAGATGAACGGCAGCATGCCGAGCGGACAGAGGGAGGCGGCAGCGAGCGTGCCGGCTAACGCCGAGCCGCTGGTCTTGGCGATGCGCAACACGCGCAGAGTGAGCCAGAAGATGCAGAAGATGTAGAGCGGGCCGACGAGCCATCCCATGGCTAGGAGGATGGCGAGGAAGCCGTTATCGATGTTTGCAGTATCCATGGTGCCGGCAGTGGCGGCCTTGCCGCGGCCTTGCGAGCCGATACCCATGCCGATCGGATTGTCGGCGATCAGCCCGGGCACGAGGTCGAGCATTTGCAGGCGTATCTGCGCGCTTTCATCGTTGCCGAGATTTTGCAGGGTGGTGAAGCGCTTGGTGATCTGCTCGGTGGCGACGGGGTCGGCCGCCTCCGCGCCGGCGTAGAGGGCGATGGCGGCGACTAGGCCCAGCACGGCGAGGCGGCCGAGGCCGCCGCGGCCGAGGAAGGCGGTGGCGATGACGCCGATCAGCGTGGAAGCGTAGATCGAGCGCACCTGTGCGAGGGCGAGTGCCAGCAGCGCGCAGATGGCGGCGACCATGCCGAAGGCGGAGCGGAAATAGGAGAGCAGGATGATCCCCACGCCGCACCAGGCGGCGAGGAAACCGGCATTATTCAGCGTGGAGAAGGCACGATTGCCTGGTGCAAGCGGATAGGCGACGGTGCCGAGCCCACTTTCGATGAACCATTGCCCGTCCCAATCCGGCATGTGAGCCCATTGGAGAATACCGTAGGCGGCGACGAGAAAAACGGCGAGCGGGAGGAAGGCGGCGATGTGGGCTTCGGCTTCGCCGATGCGGTCGGCGTGCACCAGGAACAGGAACATGAACAGGATCGGGAACAACCAGTCGGTGGAGGCGAGCAGGCCGGCAACGATGTCGCCCTGGCAGAAACTGACGAACAGGGCATAGAAGATGCAGCCTGCGAGCACCATCGGCGTGCCGATGCCGCGGCGTTGCAGCAGGCCTTTTGCGGTAAGCACGTCCCACAGGATGGGCAGCGCCATGAGCAGTGGGGCGGTGAGTACCAGGCTTTGTGTGTTGAAGCCGGCATGCCATTCCATCAGGCGGCGGGCGAAGCTGGAGCCGAGCCAGAACCACAGCATGGTGGTGAAATAGGCCCAGGGAGACAGCCGGCGGGTGATCACCGTGGCGGCCAAAGCTGCTGCCAGATAAAGCGTTTTTGCAATACTGGGTGCGTTGACGAGCAGACCGACCATGCCGAGCAGCGCGAAATAGGCGCCGGCGATGACGAGTTGCACGCGCTTCGGCGTGTTCATCATGCCGCACCGGCCACGAGGTCGTCGATCGACGCCATCATGCGGGTCAATGAGAATTTCTGCATGAGATGCGCCCGCATGGTGTTCGTGCGGGCTGTTCGCGTGGTTTCGTCGATGCTGAAGAAAGCGTCGATCGCGTCGGCGAGGGCCCGTGGATCGTTGGGTCGGACTTGCCAGCCTGGTGCGTCGCCGAGAATTTCGGCGGACGCGCCACCCTCGGCCGCCAGGATCGGCGTGCCTGCGAAAAGTGCTTCCACGATCACGCGGCCGAAGGGCTCCGGCGCGGTCGAACAATGCACGACGAGGTCGACGGCGCGCATCAACTCGGCGGTGTCGGACCGGTAGCCGAGAAAGCTGACCCGGTCGGCAACGCCGAGGCTGGCGGCAAGTGTCTTCAGGAAAGCCAGTTCCGCATCCTGGCCGAACATCGGCGAACCGACGATGAGGACGCGTGTATCCGGCAGCATGGGCAGCGCCTGTATCAACACACGCTGGCCTTTCCACGGCGTGATGCGCCCGAACAGGGCCACCAGACGGCTGGTGGGCAGACCGTGCTTCTCGCGCAGGGCGGCACGTGGCAGGTCTGCCACGCCCTCATAGGGGGCAGGGTCGATGCCATTATGGACGATGCTGATCCGCGCGGGATTACCGCCGCTTTCGATAAGCGCCGTGCGGCCGGCTTCGGATACCACGATCACCTGGCGCGTGAGATGGTTGGACAGCATGGAGATGATACGCCGCTGCAGCCAGCCGAAATGCTCTGCGCTCATGATGTCGTGCAGATGCCAGAACACGCGTGTGCCGCCGAAGGCGCCGGCGAGCATCGCGGCGAACGCGGCCTTCTGGGAATTGGCGTAGATCAGTCCGTAGGGTTTTGCGATCCGTGCCAGCCTGGATGCCAGCATGATGGCGGCCGGCAAAGCGCGTAGCACGCGCAGCACGCCTCCCTGGCGGCGCACGCCCAGTATGCTCGGATCGGCACCGAGCACCTTTACCGTGACCCCGCGCGCCTCCAGCAGAGAGCGCAGCGGGCCATCGCTGAACAGCAAAGCGTCGCAGCGCGCGGGGCCGAAATGGCGGGCGATATCCAGAAGCCCGTGTTCGGCACCGCCGAGTTCGGCTGCGTGGGAGAGCATGAGGATGCGAGTGGGACGGCCTATATCACCGGGCAAAATGCGGCTTCCCGGTAGATCCGTGCGACATCACCGGCCGCGCGCGCCGGTGAGAAATACGTGCGCGCGTGAAGCAGGCAGGCTGCCTCATTCGGCACACCTTGCTGCAAGGCCGCGATCAGGCCCTGTGCGATATCGTCTGTCTGTGTGGATCGGAACACGAGGCCAGGCGAGAGCGAGGCCACCACTTCCGGCAGGCCGCCGATGGGCGTGACCATGCTGGCGGTGCCGGCGGCGAGCGATTCTGCTGCGGTGAGGCCGAAACCTTCGAGCGCCAGGCTGGGCACGACATTGATGTCGGCCGCACGATACGCGAGCGGCAGATCCGCATCGGGGAGGAAGTCCAGAAAGCGTATGTTTGCCGAGACGCCGCAGGCCTCGGCAAGGTTCTGTAGCCTTGCCTGCTCGGCGCCGCGGCCTGCGATCATCAGCATTGTGTCGGGCATCGCGGCGCAGATGGCGGGCATCGCCTCGATCAGCCGGTCGAGGCCCATGCGGCGCACCAGACGGCGCACCGCAAGCAATATGCGTGGATGTGCCGGCCAGCCGAGTTTTGCACGCGCAGCTTCTCGCGACATGGTCGGTGCCAAGCGCGCGATGTCGACGCTGCCGGGCACGACGCGCACACGATCAGGGTCTACGCCGTAAATGTTGCTGACGGAGTCGGCGAATGCGCGTGACAGGGTGATCACGCGGTTGGCGCGGCGATAGACGGTTTGCTCGATGCGATGACGGATTTTACGGCCGAGCGGGCCGGTGCCTTCGGCTGCGGCTTCGTCGGCCCAGGGGCCGTGGAAATGCATCACCATCGGGCGGTGCCGCAAGATGTCCAGTGCGGGCAGGCCGAACAATGCGAAATGGACGGCAACGAGGTCGGTGTCGTTCGATGCCAGATGTGCTGCGATCGCGCGGCGTGCACGCCAGAGACGGTGCGGCAAGCCGCCGCCTTGGCCGAAAGGCTGCGCAAGGCCATCGCTGCGCTGAGCCGCGTCCGGCGGGCCGAGCACCAGGCCGTGCGCGTGCACGCCGGCTTGCGCAAAGTTGATGGCGAGATCGTGGAAAACGCGATCGAGACCGCCCGAGCCGGCATCGAACCAGTTCACCCCGAGAGACAATACACGAATGGGCGCACCGCTGCCGCTCACGCCGTCAGGCATGGTGGGCCGCCTCCAGAAGGGCGACGTAACGACGCGCCATCGCCTGCCATCCGTGCGCCAAAGCGATTTGTCGAGCTGCAAGCTGCATGTCTTGCAGCAGAGTCCCGTCCTCGGTGAGACGGGTCATCAGGCTGGATAGCGCCTCTACATTCTCGCTATCCGTCAGGACGAACCCGACATCCTTCGTGACGATCTCTGCGCCGCCTGCGCTGGTGGCGGTGATCACCGGCAGGCCACTTGACAGCGCTTCGAGCAGCACAAGCGAACATGCTTCGTAGCGTGATGGGAAAACGAAAAAATCGACGGCGCGCATGAGGTTCGGCATGTCCGTGCGAAAACCGAGGAAGTGGACACGATCCGCTACGCCGAGTGCGGCGGCCATCGCCGGCCATGGCGTATTCTCGTGCCGGCCCGCGACGGCGAGATTCAGGCCTGGAGAAGATGTTGCCAGCGCCTGCAACACGGAATCGAGATTTTTGCGCGAATTGCGCAGATCGCCGGCGAACAAGGCGAGGCGGACATGGGGTGGCAAACCGAGGGCTGCGCGATCGGCACGGCCGGGTGTGAATTCGTCGGTGTCGACGCCGTTCAGAATGGTCTCGATGCGCTCGGACGGAACGCCGCCCCATACCAGCTCGGCTTTGAGTTTCTGCGAGACAGCAACCACTTTCGGCGCACGGCGGAAAGCGCCGCGTTCGAGCTTTGCGTTCACCCCGGCGTAGAGCCGTGCATATAAGCTGCGTGCGTCGCGATGCTGGCGCCAGGGGTGATGCGGGCTGGCGGCCCAGGCGCGATGAACGAAGTGAACGGCGTTCACGTCGCTGCGGGCCCAGGTGGCGAAGCCGTTGGCGAGCACTGCGTCGCAACCACGCAGGGCGGCGGCGCTGCGGGCGGCAAAGACCTGGTCGCGGAGCAGGCGGCCGGGCAGGAACGCGGGCGGCGGCAGGGCTACGAGATCGGCACCCGATTCTATCAAAGCGGGATCGGCGGATTCACAGAACAGGGTGACCGCGTGACCCTGCTGCAGGGCCTCGCGGGCAACCTCCATGTTCACGCGGCCCTGGCCGTCATTCGGGCCGACGCGCCTGGTGACGATGCCGATCCGCATCAGCCCGCCTTCGGTCGTTTGAGCAGCGGGCCGTTCAAGGCGGGTCGGCGTGCGCCGCCGGCGCGGAATACCTCGCGATGGGCAGCCTGGTTGATGCGGAATTTGCGCCAGGCGGCGGGATCGCGACGCAGCCAGAAACGCACGGCTTGCAGAAGCCCGGGATAATTGCCGACACCGATGAGCGTGGACCATGCCACGAAGATGGCGCGGTGTGCGGGGCCCATCTGCTCCCACAAGGTGAGCGCGTGGTTGAAGCAGGTCTCCTGGTAGGAGACCGGATCAGGCAAGCCAGGCTGCACCACGTAAGAACGCAGTTGGTCACTGGCGGCGTAATGATCGACCAGTGCGGCAGGGTCGTAAATCAGCCTCCAGCCGCCGCGCGCGACGGAGAGGGAGAAGGACAGATCGTCGTCGGCCTGCGCGCCCTTGCCGCGGAGCCGCGTGTCGAACCAGCGGCCGCGCACCGCTTCGGCGCGGAAACTCATGTTGGCACCTTTTAGGAAATCTACCCGGCGTGCCGGGCCGAACCCTAGATGATGGTTGCCGATCGCACGGCCCCACCATTGCAGATGCCCGACAACGGCCCGCTTGCGATCGTCGAAGGCGACGCCGTCGTGGCAGCGATCGCGACCGCCGACGCCACCGACGGCGGAGTCAGTGAAATGCGTGAGGATGCGCGCGAGCCACTCGGTTGAGGCCACGGTATCGTCGTCGCAGAACGTCACCACGTCGCTTTGCAGCGCGGCGAGCCCGGCATTGCGTGCGGCCACCAGGCCAGGCTCATGCACGGAGACGATGCGCCATGGGAGGCCATCCGAGGCACGCGCGGCCATGGCCTCGTGCGTGGCGCTGTCGGAAGGGCGGACCACCAGGATGACGTCGTCAGGCAGCCGCGTCTGAGCCGCTAAGCCGGCAAGGCACGGCAGCAGGGCGTCAGGCCGTCTATACGTGCAGATGAGGACGGCGATGGTAGTCATGCGGAGGCGAGCAATGTGTGGAGAGGAAGGCCTTGGCCTTTTTCTCTCCTCAAGGCACCGCCCTCGCAAGCATTTGCGCGCATGCCGTGCCCAGGTGGCGCACGTCGCTTGTGCCGGGCATCAGGCGGGGAAAACGTGCGTGCAGCACAAAGCTGAGGCCGGCGGTCGCACTTGCCGCGCGCAGGGTGGCGGCGATCAGTACGGCGGCTGCTACGCCGTCGGCGCCGAAGCGTTCGGCGAGCAGTGCCATCAGCGGCAGGCTGGTGACCAAGCCGAGCGCTTCGCAGATGGTGACGTAGCCCGGGCGTCCACTTGCGGCGTACGCCTGGTAGAGGATGGCGGTGCCGTTGGAGATGGTTGTCGCCACCAGCAGGATTCGCATGGGCGTAATCGCCGGCGCGAAGCTGGGGCCGTAGATCAGCAGCAGCAGGCTCGGGCCGACGATGGCGAGGCCGAGGGACGCGGCGGCAGAGACCAGGGTGACAAGCCGGAACGACAGCGCGACCTTTTCCATTACATGGCTTTGGTGCCTTGCCGCCACGGCGGGAAACAGAACCGAACTCACGCCGGTGGAGATGACGTTCGGCAATCTCGCGATGCTTTGCGCCACCGAGTAGGCGCCGACCAGGTTTGGCGGGAGAATGGCAACGGCGATCAGCTGATCAGAATATTGCAGGAAGGTGTTGAGCAGATCCACGCCGTAAAGGCGTATACCGTAATTGAGAAGTTTGTGGATGTGCCACGGACTCGCCCGGAAATCCGGCTTTACGCGGCTGATCATGCGAATGAGGAAGTAAATGAAGACCGGCACTGTGGGTGCGGCGTAGGCGAAGGCGGCGGTGACCGGCGTGATCGCATGGGTCCAGGCGAGAAGGCCGAGGAGCACAAGCACCGCGCAGTTCTGCAGATAGAGCGTGCCGTTCGCAAACGTGAACCAGCCTTGTGACTCGGCAGCACCCGTCATGGTCCAGGTGGCCATCGTCAGCGGCAAGGAGAGCAGGAGAATTCGGCCATACCAGATCGTGTTCGCATCGTATTTGTGCAGCCAGAGCGGCGTCAGCACCCAGCCGATTCCGATGGCGACGGCGCCGAAGGCGAGTGCGAGGATCAGCGCGGTGCCGAAATAACGTCGTGCGTCCTCGGGTTTCTCCTTCATGCGGTAGATCACCGCGGCATGCAGACCCATGGAGCAGACGCCCGAGAGAAAGGCGGGGCCGGTGAGCAACGCTGCGAGCACGCCGCGCCCGGACGCGCCGAGAAGGGCTGCCGAGACCAGGCCGGTGAGAATGGTGACGGCGAGTGCCAGCGAGCGCAGCCCGATCACCAATATGGCGGCGGCACCACCGTGTGCGGGTTTCGAAACGCGCATCACGCGCCTTCGTCGTGGTTCAGGCGCTGTGCGTAGGCCGCGTGCGCCTTGAAATACAGGCTGCCGCGCTCGGTCTGACGGCGCAAATCGACCTTGGAAAGGATCGTGCCGCGCACGGCAATCCCTGCGCGGCGCAGCACGCGGATCGACTCGTTGGCGGCTTCTCGCGGGGTTTCCTGCAGAGCCACCATCATCACCACGTCATCGGCGAAGCTGCCGAGTTCAGTGGCTTCCGAGGTCGCGAGCACAGGTGGCGTGTCGATCAGCACGATGTCGTATTCCGTGCGTGCCTGGCGCCAGAGATCGACAAAGGGCGCCCAGGTGGAGAGGCCGCGCGGCTTGCTGAAGAAGCTTGAAAGCGTCAGGTAGCGCAATGGTGTTTTCGAATCAGTCAGTACGGTGTCGAGCAGGCCGGCGCCGTCTGGCCCGATCGGCACCGCCATGCGGTCGCGCCGTACCGGTGTGCCGGCCGACCAGAGAAGGCGGGCGACAGCAGGGCGACGCAAATCGCAATCGAGCAGGATGACCGAGTGGCCGGCGAGCGCTGCGGCGCGGCCAAGCGAGACCGAGAAACTGGACTTGCCTTCATGCGGCAGGGAGGATGTGACAAGGATGGTGCGGCCGCGGCGTGGCGGTTCATCCGGCGGTGTGCGCAGGATCTGCGTGAGGGCCGCATGCACGGCCTCGGTTTCAAGCGAGAGTGGTTCGTCTACCACCATGTCGTGCGGCGCGCGGTTGCGGCGCAGGAACAGGCCCAGCACCGGCAGGCCGATTTCGCCTTCCACCTGGTCGGCACCCTGGAAGCGGCCGGAGGCGAGCTCATACATGAAACTGCCGCCGATGCCTGCGCCTATGGCCGCGAGGAAGGCGCCTGCCGTCATCATCATCTTTCGCGGGAAGACCGGATGGTCGGGTGCCGTCGCCTCCACCACAATGGCGGCATTGGCGACTTCGAGCCGGCGTTCCGCATCGACCTGTTTGAGGCGCACGAACAGGCTTTCGTAAAGCGTGCGTTCGGTGGCGGCTTCGCGCTGCAGTTCCTCGAGTTTTACCCGCGACTGGCTTTCGCTGCTGAGCTGGTTGGAGGCAGCGGAAATCTGCGCTGTCAGCGCGTTGCGGCGTGCGATCAGGGCGGAAAGCTGGCCGTTCTGTGCGGCGACGGTGCGGCCGATCTCGGCATTCGTCTGTGCCTCGTTCCGGCGCAAGGCAGAGGCGGCGGCCAGCACGGAAGGATGGTTTTCCCCCAATGTAGCGCGCATGTTTGCCAGATTAGAGGCAAGCTCGCCATGCCGCTCGAGCAGGGATTGCACGACAACGCTGTCGAGCCCGGTGCCGGCGGCGCCGCTTTGTGCAAGCGTGCTCTGCTTGTCGGTGATCGAGGCCTGCACGGTCTCGAGTTGTTGGTTCAGTTCAGCGAAATGGCGGCTGGCGGCGGTATCGGCGAGGCCCGTCGTGGTGCTGTGCAGATCGACCAGATTGTAGTGCTGGCGGTAGTCCTCGACGGCCCGATCGGCTTTCTCCATCGATTCCTGCACGGTCGCCAGTTGGCCGCCAAGCCAGGAATCGGCTTCCTGTGCGAGCGCGATCTTGGAGTCGCGCTGGTAGTTTACATAGGCGGCGGCAAAGCCATTGGCGATGAGGGCCGCTTCGTCGGCATTGGCATCCGAAGCGCGCACCTGGATGATATACGACATCTTGTCATTGTTGATGGCGATGCGGTCGAGCAGCACGCGGCCGGCTTGTGGGATAGATTCGGTGCAGGGTTTCTGAGCGGTGTTGTGCAGCAGGCCGCCGAAGAAGGATTCTTTCGGGCAGATCTGGAAGTCGCGGCGCTTCTGCAATCCCATGGCTACAGCAGCTTTTTCCGCGAGACGAGGCGAAGCGAGAGCTGCCATTTCCGTGCGCACGCCCTCGGCGGTGATCTGCTCGACGGGAATGACCGAGCTGCTATCGCCGGAATACTTCAGCTGCGGCAGGTCAATGCGCACATCGGCTTCCGCCGTGTAGCGTGGCGTGACGAGGCCGAGCAGCACATAGACGATGACGGCGATGATGGACGCGGCACCCAGGATCAGCCATTTGCGACGCAAAGCCACTTCGAGCGGCGAGGCATCGATGGCACGGCGCCATTCACCGCCAGGTGCAGCACGGTTATCCGTGGCATCGCCGGTGGCGAGTGCCACGTTGTAGTCGCTGGAAGGTGAAGGCAGTATCTGCATCTTTGGATGTCCGCTCGCTATTCGGCCGGCGCGAGCCTGGCGGGGGACTGCACCCGCCAGTCGCGCTCTGCCTGGAACGTAGCAAAACTGCTGGCAACGAACTCGCTGAATTCGCGGTCGAAGCGTGCCTCGTTGAAGCGCTTGGCATGGGCGTGGCAATGCCCCGAGGTGATGCGGTGCGGCGTATCGAGGAAGCGGCGTACCGCCCAGGCAATGGCTTCCGGCGTCGGGGTGTCGAAAAACAGGCCGGTGGGGGCTGGGCCGTCGCTGACCACGGTTTCGCGGGCGCCTCCGCGTCCGAGGGCAATCACCGGTGTGCCGAGGGCTTGCGCTTCCAGCGGTGCGATGCCGAAATCCTCGCGGGCTGCGAACACCAGCGCGCGGGCGCGCTGCATCAGGTCCGCCAGTTCGGCATCGTCGACATGGCCCAGCATGCGCACATTGGGGCCGGCAAGGGCGCTGAGCGAGGCGAATTCCGGGCCGTCGCCGACGACGATAAGCTGCTGCTCCGGCAGGTGGGCAAAGGCCTCGATCACGGCACGCACGTTCTTATAGGAGACGAGGCGGGAGGCGCTGAGGAAGAAATCATCCTTGGGCGCATCGGGCAGCTTCTGCGGCACGCGCACCGGCGGATTGATGACGGTTGCCTGTGCGCCGTAAAGCTTGCGAATACGCCTTGCTACATAACGCGAATTGGCAACATAGGCGTCCACGCCGTGGGCGGTGCGCACGTCCCACACGCGGATGCCGTGCAGCAGCACGCGCGAAATCCAGCCGAACACGCCGCGCGCCATGCGGGATTCCTCGAGATAGTCCTCCTGCAGATCCCAGGCATAGCGCATGGGGGAATGCACGTAGCTGACATGAAGCTGGTCGGGGCCGGTGAGCACGCCCTTGGCGACCGCGTAGCTGCTGGAAATCACCACGTCGTAGCCGCGCAGATCGAGCTGTTCGATGGCCAGTGGCATCAGCGGTAGGAACATGCGGTGATGGCGGCGCAGGAACGGCATGCGCTGCAGGAAGGTGGTGCGGCTGGTGGTGTAGCCGATGCGCGCACGATCGGTTTCGGGTAGGAAATCGAACAGGCAGAACAGATCGGCACCGGGAAAACAGCGCAGCATCCCCTGGAGCACGCGTTCTGCGCCGCCGACAACGTAGAGCCAGTCATGGACGATTGCGACACGCATGATCTATGCCGCCTTCACGAGATCGCCGGAGGTTTCCGCAGCGGCGAGCAGGCTGCGCTTGTCGATCTTGCCGGTGGGTGTCAGCGGCAGAGACGGCAACACGAAAAACCGGCTTGGGCATTTGTAGCTTGCGAGATGACGGGCCGCATATTGGGAGAGTTCGGTGCTGTCCGGCAGGTGGCCAGTGCGCGGTACCACGAAGGCCAGTATCTCCTCGCCTTGTGCACTTGGGCGGCCGGCGACGGCCGCCTGCAGCACGGCTTCGTGGCCGGCCAGTACGGCTTCGACTTCGCCGGGATAGACGTTGAAGCCGAAACGGATGATCAGGTCATTCGCACGGCCGGTGATGATCAGGTCGCTTGCATCGAGCCGTGCAAGGTCTCCGGTGCGGAACCAGCCCTCGCCATCAAGCACCGATTGCGTGCGCGCGGGATCGCGATAATAGCCGCGCATCACGCTGGGGCTGCGGACGAAGAGCTCGCCGGCCTCGCCAGGCTTCGCAGGGGCGCCGTCTTCGCCGACCAGGCGGGCCTCTACGCCCGGTAGTAGCGGGCCGACGGAGCAATCCGCACGTTCCTCGCCTGGACGTATCTGCGCGATGGTCGGGCCGCATTCGGTGATGCCGTAGCCGTGGTGCAGGGGAATGCCGAAAAACCTCTCCGCTTCCTGCTTTACTCCAAGCTCCAGCGGCGCGCCGGAGACGGAGAGAATGCGCAGGCTGGGCGCATCCGGTGTCGCCTGGTTCCGCTGCCCCGCATATTCCAACAGCAGACTTAGCATCGAAGGTGCGCCGAGCACGATTGTGATGGCGTTTTGCGATAGCGCGTTGAGGAAAGCCGGCGGGGTGAAGCGCGCGAGGAAATGCACCGATGCGCCGTGCATCAGCGCGCCGAGCAACACCACCGAAAGCCCCACGATGTGCGAGATCGGCAATATGCCGAGCAGACTGTCAGATGGGCCCAGGCTACGGATCGCGCCCGATATGGCTGCCATGTAGAGCAGATTGCGGTGCGTGAGCATTACGCCTTTCGGTTCGCCGGAGGACCCTGAGGTATAAATCAGCACCGCGACCTGATCGGCGGCCGCGTCCTGCACCGTTTCTGCCTCGGCTTGTGGGTCGGCGGCGGAGGCGGCAATGCGGCCAAGCCCGGGCAATTCGATCGTGGCCAGCCCGAAATGCGCCGCATGCCTGCGCGCCTGCACCGATCCCAGCACTGCGCATACCAGCCGCGGCGTGCAGCGCTTTTGTAGAATCTCGATCTCGGGCGCGGATAAACGTGCATTGACCAGCACCGCCCAGGCATCGATCGCCGAACACGCCAGCAGCAAAGCGGCAGCCTCCCGGCTGTTCTCGGTGATCAGCAACACACGGTCGCCGCCACCCACGCCCGATGCGCGCAACCATGCGGCGCCGCTGCGGATCGCATCGGCCAATGCACCGAAAGACCAGTCGCCACCTTCATCGCAGAGCGCAAGCGCCGCAGCGTCGCGCTCGGCCTGCGCAAAGACGAGTTCATGCATCCGTCGTGGTAGAGAGGCGAGCACGGCTGCCGACTTTAAATCATGGCTGCTCACCGGACGTGCTCCGCAATGAAGGCGGACACGTAAGGTGCGGCCTCGTCCACGATGATGTGGTCCAGTCCAGGCAGAAGCATCAGTTGCGCATCAACACCCGCATCCTGCAAGCGCTGCGCCGCATCCTGCGAACGCGCTGCCGGCACGACGCTATCCGCCATGCCATGCACGAGCAGAACCGGGGGCCTGCACACGGGCACAAAAGCGCCCTCCGGCGCCAGCAACGCACCGGCAATGCTGATAATGCCTTGTGGTGCCATGGGCCGCGCCAAACCCGCCAGCAACGACACCATGGCGCCCTGGCTGAAACCCACGAACCAAACAGCGTCTTTAGGCAGTCCCAGCCGGGTCAGCTCTGCATCGACCTGACGGTTCAGACCAGCTGCCGCGTCTTCCGCTTCCGCAGAACGTTCCTGCAGCGGGCGCTCCAGAGAAAACCACTGCCGACCACGTGAGGTGCTCAACATGTCACGAAAGCTGAACCGGCACGGCGTCGGCGCGTCCGGCAAAAAATGCAACGCGGAAGAGAAGGGCAATGATTCGGCAAGAGGCGCGAGCTGAGAAGAGTCGCCGCCGAAACCATGGCAAAAAACAATAAGGAAGGTTGAGGGAGCAGTGCCTGTCCCCCCAAACCCGCCGGCATTATTTGTGAGAACGCTCATCATAGGGTCGCGTGGATCAGGCTTGGAGCGGCGCGGCGGGATGGAAAAACGCGATCAAACAGAGCGGCCACAAACGAGGGTGTGCGGCCTGGAAGGCGATACGGGAGAAAACGCAGTGCGCGCAGGCCGGGATGCCAGCGGTGCAACGTGGGCGCAATCTCGTGGCGATCGAGCGACCAGTGCATCGGTGGCAAAGCAAACTCCGCACTCTGGCGATGGCCCTGCAATGTGGCACGCGACAACCAATGCGGCACCACGTCGAACGCAATTTCCGCACCCGGAAAACGCTGCGCCAGACGGCAGAAAACCGACTGTACCAAAGCCGGCGGAAGATACATGAACAGGCCCTGGGCGATGAAGAACACACCCTGCGCTGCATCGATCGCGTCGAGCCAGTCATCGCCGGTGACGTCGGCCGCCAAATGGGTGAATCGGCCGCCGGGCTGCAGGAAGGTCTCGCGCGCGGCAATGCCCTCCGGCAGGTCAATGCTCAGCCAGCGTATCGAGCCGTTATCGACGCGAAAAGCCTGCGTCTCCAGGCCTTCGCCGAGAGAAACCACCAGGCCGTTAGGATGTTTTTTCACCCAAGCTTTTACGGCTTTGTCGAGCAGGGCGGCACGCAAGGCGAAGAGACGGTTCGGTGGGCCGAACCGCGCCGTAAAATCGCAATCGATACGTTCGACGAGGCCGGCGGCTCGTGGGTCGCGCAGCAGCGCCGGCTGCTTGTGGAATTCGGCCGCGCGGGCATGAAGAGTCCACAACATGGTTTCCGGCACGCCTTGCAGCGCGAGGGTGTGCGCTTTCATGCGGAGCGCTTTGCAAGCGCATCGTCGATGGCCGCGGTGAGCTGGGCGGCGGTGGCCGCGGCGTCGCCGCGCACCAGGGTCTGGTGATCGGTGGGCGCTTCGCGCACCACGAGCTCCTGCACCAGATGGCCCCAGATCGCCTGCGGTTTGAAAGGGATGGCCTGCTGCCCGGTGGCGCGGAACACCACAAGGCGACCGGGATAGAAGCGCGGAATGTAGGCCGCGAAAGCCTCGCGGGCGCCGGCCGTGACGCGGTCGATGGTCTCGTAGGCGGTGGCGCCGATGGCGGGGGCGTCGAGCGCGGTCAGCATGTCGCGATGCACGCTGGCGCGGCCGGCGAAATCATGCACCCAGGCGGTGCGCATGATGTCGAGCGGAAGGGTCACGGCGCGCGCGACGCCGCGGAGGAGATGCTCGGCTGCGGCGAGCGGCGAGCGGCTCTGCAGCTTGCCGAAATGGCGCTTTGCGAGGCCGGCCCACAGTTTTGGCGAGGTATAGATAACGGCTTGCCGCGCGAAAGCGCTCACGCGGCTGGCGAGACGCCAGGTGCCTGGATGGGGGAAGGTGTCGAGCAGGGCGAGCAGGGCGACCTCTTCGCCGGTCTGCAACAATTGGCGGGCCATCTCGAAGGCGACAAGACCGCCGAAGGAGTAGCCGGCGAGCAGATACGGACCGTTCGGGGCAACGGTGCGCAGGTCCGCAATGTGGGCTGCGGCCATGTCTTCCACGCGGTCGAGTGCGGGTGCGATGCCGTCCATGCCCTGGGCCTCGATGCCCCATACGGCGCGTGTGCCGCCAATGCGCCGCGCGAGGTCGCGCAGGATCATGACCGAGCCGCCCATGCCGTGCAGCAGGAAGAGCGGCGGGCCAGCCTGGCGGGATTTCGCCGGGCGCAGTTCCACCAGGCAGGTGCTGCGGCTGGCGGATTGGCGGGAGAGCAGACGGTCGGTGAGTTTGCCCACTGTGGAGGCGTCGTAGATGGCGGTCATCGGCAGGGTATGGCCGGTTGCGTCCTCGATGTTGAGAAACAGCGAGAGCGCCATCAGCGAATCGCCGCCGAGCTCGAAGAAATCATCGTCGTCACTTGGGTTTTCGGCGCCGAGCACGGTTTCGAAGGCGTTCTTGACGGCTTGCAGGATGGTGAGACGCGCCGCTTCAGGTGCAGGAGCCAAGGATGTGCTCACGCGACCATCTCCCTCTTCTGATTTATCCAGTTTCGGATAAGAGACTCAAAACCGCTGCAAGACATGCCGGGGGGGGTGGGGGCTTGGAGGGCTTCTTGCGGCGTATACGCCGAGCCCTCCAAGGCATTGCTGCCCCAATCTTTCTTGCTTGGGAGGGTTGGCTTGTAGTCGCTTGTCTTGCTCTCGTACCTTTTTGCGTCGCGATTATATTCCCCCAGCAACGCGCTTTCTTCGTATTCCGGGTGTCCTTGAAGGAAGATTTGCGGGGCGCCGTTTGTGGGGACGAAGATGTCCACGCCCGCATTCGGGCCCTGCGTGAGCACTTCGTAGCCTTTGGCCTGGAGATCTTCGGCGCGCAGGTCGTTCCAGCGGGAATGCGCGACGGCGTAGTTTACTGGCATGCCTTGGAGAAGCTTGTGGCTGGTGACGGCGGATTGCATGAAGACGCCGAATTTCTTTTCCGGTAGGCGGTGGCGTTCGATGCCTGCAAAATGCAGGACGGCGGCGTGGGCGGCCAGACACGAGAAGAGGGCGGGGACGTTTCCTGCAGCCGACCAGTCGAAGAGTTCCGTGAGGCCCGGCCAGAAGATCTCGTCGTTAAGCCTGGCGCGTATGGGTTCGGCGCCGCTGAACAGCAGGGCGTCGGGTGGGGAGGCGCGGAGTTCGTCCAGCGTCATGTAGTGGCGGGCGATGCGGGCTTCGGCCATTTCACCGCGTGGGATGGCAGGCAGGGTGACGCAGCGAAAATCGATCTGCGATTGCGGGCAGGCGGCCTGCATGAGGCGGTGGAAACGCCGTTCGGTGATGGCCAGCGCGGCGTCGGCCATGTTGTTGACGAGGACAACGCGCAGTGTGTCGGTGCCGGCAGCTGTCGTGTTCCGCGGCAAGGACTGGATTTCAGGCATGGATGCCTCCGACGACGACAGGTTTTTGTGCGGTTGCGGCGTGCAGGGCCTGGTCGAGATCGGCCAAGATATCGTCGATATGTTCGATGCCGATGGCAAGGCGCACGGTGTCGGGGGTGATGCCCGCCGAGAGCAGTTCCTCGGTGTTGAGCTGGCGATGGGTGGTCGAGGCGGGGTGGGTGGCGAGGGATTTGGCGTCGCCCATGTTGACCAGCCGCTTGAACATGTTCAGCGCATCAAGGAAGCGCTTGCCGGCTTCGTATCCGCCGCGGACACCGAAGGTGAGAAGGGCGGGGGCGTTCCCGTTGAGATAACGATTGAGCAAGGCATGGTAAGGGCTTTCCGGAAAGCCCGCATAGTTCACCCAGTTGACGGCGCTATGGTCGCGCAGGAAATGTGCGACAGCGCGCGTGTTGGCGACGTGGCGTTCGATGCGCAAAGGCAGGGTTTCGAGGCCTTGCAGGATCAGGAAGCCGTTAAAGGGCGAGAGGGTCGAGCCGGTGTTGCGCTGGCATACGGTGCGGCAGCGGGCGACGAAGGCGGCCCGACCAAATTGCTCGGTGTAGACGACGTCGTGATACGACGGCTCGGGCTCGACAAACATGGGGAAGCGTTCGCCGTGGGCGTTCCAGTCGAAATTGCCGGCGTCGACGATCATGCCGCCGAGGCTGTTGCCGTGACCGCCGATGAATTTGGTCAGCGAGTGCAGAACCACGTCGGCGCCGTGCTCGATCGGGCGCAGCAGAATAGGGGTGGCGACGGTGTTGTCGACGATCAGCGGCACGCCGCCAGCATGGGCTGCATCGGCGAGGCCGGCGATGTCGGCAATGTTGCCGGCAGGGTTGCCGACGCTTTCGCAGTAGACGGCCTTCGTGCGTCCGTCGATGAGTCTGGCGACGGCTTCCGGCGAATCGTTTTCGGCGAACCGGACGGCGACGCCCTGGCGTTTGAAAATCTGGGCGAGCAGCGTGTAGGTGGCGCCGTAGAGCTGCGGCAGCGAGACGATGTTGTCGCCGGACTCGACGATGTTCATGAATGCATAATGGATCGCGGCGGAGCCCGCGCTGACGCTCAGCCCTTCGACGCCGCCCTCCAGCGCGGTAACTCGTTTTTCCAGCACCGTGTTGGTAGGATTGCCGATGCGGGTATATATGTTGCCCGGCACTTCAAGGTTGAACAGGGCGGCGCCGTGGTCGGCGCTGTCGAACTCGAAGGCAGCCGTCTGGTAGATCGGCACCGCGCAGGCATGGCTGCTCGGGTCGCCGTCATAGCCTGCGTGCAGCGCGATTGTCTCGGGTTTCATGCTGCCTCTGTCATAAGGCTTTCGGCGTCGTTCTGCGGCGCAGGATCGCGGCGTGTCGATCTGCCGCTGCGGGCGAGATGGCGGGTGAGGGTACGTGCGGTGAAATCCGCACCAAAGGCGAAGCGCAGCACCGGGCCGAAGCTGTAGGCGGCAGCGAGGCCGGTGACGTAGAGGCCAGGCACGCTCGTCTCGAATTTTCCCGAGAGATGCGGGATGTTGCTGGTCTCGGCGATCTCGTTGCAGAGTTTCGCATCGAGAAAGGGCAGGCGACGCAGATCGGGGCGGTAGCCGGTGGCGGCGATGACATGATCGACGATTTCGATACGGCGCTCGCCGGACGTCGACAACACCGACAGTTCCACCGTGTTGCCGCGTGCGATGGCGCCGGTGACGCCGGTGTTCAGCTGCACGTCTACATGGTTTTCGACCGGCGCACGTGTCCACCAGCCAGCGGATGGGCCGAGATGCCTGGCGATCACCTTGTGGCGGAACTCTTCCGGCAGGTAGCGGAACAGCATCGGCGCATCGGTACAGATGCGCGATTTCCAGCCCGGGCCGAGGCCTGATTGCGGCGCGCGCAGCGATTCCATGAAGCTGCGCGGGCGCAATGTCGGCGGCCCGAGAAAGGCCACGCGCTTGCCGCGCACTAGAAGTTTCGTCTCGGCACCGGCTTGGGCAAGCAGCGCCGCGGTATCGATCGCGGACGCGCCGGCGCCGATCACGGCGACGCGGCGGCCGGCAAACACCTCCAGGTCGCGATGTTCGCTGGCATGGCCTGCGAGATCTTCCGGCAGGCCGGCCAGCACTTCCGGCATATGCTCGTAATGGCTGATGCCGGTGGCGATCACCACGCGGCGTGCCTGCGCGGTCTCGCCGTTCGCAAGTTCGATGCGGTATCCGGTCGCGCTGCGCTCGAGCCTGACCACGTCCTTCATTTCAAGATGCGGCACCTTGCGTTTCTGGAAAGCGAGCCCGTACGTGCAGAACAGATCCAACGTCACCGGCAGGCCGGCATCACGGTAATTGATGCGTTGCTCATGGCAGTAGGTGCCGAGCGTGAGATCGCCGGCACCGTCGTAAAGGCTCGATGCAAAACCTTCGGATTTCAGTTTCATCCCCGCCGGCATGTGGGTGCGCCAGGTCTGCATCGGGGTGCCGAAGATGCGATGCTCGATTCCCCGCGTGCGCAACGAGGCGGACAGCGACAATCCGTAGGGGCCTGCGCCGATGATGGCGATGTCGGTCGTCATGTCTTTTCCACCGGGCGTTTGGTGATCAGCACATCGCCATGCGCGAGGCGAGGCTGCGGGAAGAGGCGCCGCAAGCTGGCGAGCCAGCCGCGGTCTGGCCATGGCAGGCGAAGAAGTTCTTTGAGCAGAGCTGGGTCTTCCCAAGGCACATCGTGGAAACCGTCGCTCAGCCAGCGATCGTCCGGTGCGGTGTGCCAGGCCTGCGGGAAATAGGCGATGACATCGCGATCGGTGACGCTAGGCGGTGCGTCGATGCAGAGAGAGCCGGCGATCTGGGCAATGGCACCAACAGGGTCGCGGCCGATGCCGAAGGAGAGATGCGTCAAGGGCGTGGCACGGCCGTTCATCTCGAGCAGATGTGCCGTGCCGGTAGCCTCGTCGAGCAGGAAATCCAGCCCAAACACGCCCGAGAGCTTGAGGTCGCGGGCGAGTTTCTCGGCAGCCTTTGCCATTGCCGGATGCGCGATGATCCGCACCACGGACGAGGCGCCGAGCGGACGCTGCACACTTACAGCCTCGGCGCAGACAGTGCTCAGTATCGCGCCATCCTGGCAGACGGAAACGCTGTTCGCGGGCGTGCCGGGCACATAGGCCTGCAGGCTCACGCGCGGCGACTTCCTCTCCAACCACGGTAACACATGGAACGCGTCACGATCGACGAGAAGACGTTTTAGCGCACGGCCGAAGGAGATCGGCCGCGAAAGGCGGAGGAAATGCTCCCTCGCCTGCGCGCGCGTGCGGATGATGGCGACGCCGAAACCGCCCCAGGTGCCGTCAACCTTCAACACTGCCGGCAGGCCGAGTTTGTCGATCGCGGCGTCTAGCTTTTCGGCGTTCTCCACCGGCACCGTTTCCGGCGCATCGATCTGCAGGTCGCGTGCGCGCGCGCCCAGGGCTGCGCGATCGTCCAGCACGGCGAAGGCGGACGGGTCGCCGAGCGAGCGCTCGATGACCAAGCGCAGGGCCGCGTCTTGCGTGGTGGCGTGCAGGCGGTGCAGGTGAAGCAGGGCGCGATCGTCGCATGGGATCACCATGCTTGCGTGGCTGGCTTGAATCGCGGCTGCCAAAGCGCGCAGCGGCCGCGCGGCGCCGTAGCGAAAATGCCTTTGCACGGCAGCAGTTTTTGCGAGCGGATGGCCGCGGCCGCAGATTGCGGCAACAGACAGGCCGCGCGCCGCGCATTGCATGGCGATGCGGGCGGGGAAGGCCCACCACGCGGTTGAGGCGATCAGCACCACGGGCCGGCCGGGTAGGGAATGGGCGGCGGCTGTGCGCGGCCATGAGACCGCGTCGGCCGAGAGGGCTTGCTCGCGATTCACGCAGCGCGGCCCATCCAGATCTGCGGTTCTAAGGAACATCGGTCAGACCGCCGTGTCATCGTTGAACATCCGCATCAGCGTCAGCAGAAGGATACGCATGTCAAACGTCAACGACCAGTCGCGAATATAGTCCATGTCGTAGCGTACACGCATCTGGATATCTTCGGGCGTGCGGGTTTCGCCGCGCCAGCCATTCACCTGCGCCCAGCCGGTGATGCCCGGCAGCGCGCAATGGCGTTCATCGTAATTCGGGACGAGCTCGGCGAAGAGGCAGCCCGCCGCGCGTGTGCTAGGCGCATGCGGGCGCGGGCCGACCAGCGACATCTCGCCTTTCAGGACGTTCAACAATTGCGGCAATTCATCCAGGCTGCTGCGGCGCAAGAAGCGGCCGAACGGGGTGACGCGCACATCGCCACGAGTGGCTTGGGTGGCGCCGCAGGGTTCCGCCATGTGGTGATACATGCTGCGGAACTTGTAGCAGTTGAAAACTTGCTGGCGAAAACCGATGCGCGGCTGGGTGAACAGCGCCGGGCCGGGTGTCTCAATCCGTATGATGAGTGCGATGGTCAGGAAAACCGGGTAGAGCAGGATCAGGCCGATCGCCGCGGCAATCCGATCCAGGACATGTTTGGCAACGGATCTGCAGACAGCCGGGACCTGCGTGTCGGCGCCCGACATGATCAAACTGCGCCTGGCCGGTATCGATGCCGTGTCGGCACCGTGGGCACAAGCGAGGTCGAGATTGCTTGCGTACTCTACCATGCGGCCGGCCGGAGACGACGCCGAAAGAGCGAGGTAGCGCCGCGAGGGCGTCATCACGACAATACCTTTTCTGAGAATCACGTTAATATTTAGATCGACTATCTTAGAATAGATATAGGAAAGTGTCTGACACTGTCCATACGTAAATAATTTGAGTAAGTATGAGATGCGAATTAGACACAAAGCGTGTCGTTCAGGCCATAGCACGCGCTTAAATAGCAGATCATCGCTAGACTATTATGCGCAGGTTGTCAAAAATTAACTTACACTATATCCTCATAGCATTTGTTGCTGTGTACGCGCTGTTGGTTTGCGTTAACGATACGCTTTCGCCCTGAGATAGCGATGCGAACTCATTTCGGAGTTTCTAAGCATCTATCCTGTTCAACCGTCGGGTGAGAAACTCGCTGGCTCGTGTGACGCGCTGATGCTGCTTAGGCCGATCAACTTTGCGTGGCTGCGCTGCGGAAGGACATGACGTGGAGGGACGGGTGACGGTGCCATCGCCATTACAGCTGATGCCGGGCGACGATAACGCGATGCCGCCAGCCTACGCGGCGCTGACGGCGGCGTTCAGCCATGCGGCCGCTTTTGTTTCGGGGCTTGGCGAGCGCGCTGTTGCTGCGCGCGCTGCGGCGCCGGCGTTGCGGCAAAAGCTGGGTGGGGATCTGCCAGATGGGCCGGTCGATCCTGCTTCTGTAATCGATTCGCTGGCAGACGGCATGGAGCCTGGATTGCTTGGCACCGGCACCGGGCGGTTCTTCGGCTGGGTGATCGGTGGCGCGCTGCCGGTCGGGATCGCGGCCGATTGGCTGGCCTCCAGCTGGGATCAAAATGCGGCGGCGTACGCGACCAGCCCGGCCTCCTCGGTGGTGGAGGAAGTCTGCGGCGAGTGGCTGAAAGAGCTGCTCGGCATTCCGGCTGAAGCGTCGTTTGCCTTCGTCACCGGATGCCAGATGGCGCATGCCACCGCGCTCGCGGCGGCGCGCCACCGGCTGCTGGCGGATCGCGGCATTGATGTGGAGGTTGACGGGCTGGCAGGCGCGCCACGATTGCGCATCCTGACGGGGCAGACACGCCACGAGTCGCTGCTGCGTGCAGCACGGCTTGTGGGGATCGGCACCAATGCGATCGAGAGTCTGCCGGTGGATGCGCAGTCGCGGCTGCGGCTGGATGCGCTGGCCGAGGCGCTTGCCACCGGCGACCAGCCGACCGTGGTCTGCCTGCAGGCCGGCGACATGAATACCGGCGCTTTCGATCCGTTTGCCGAGGCCTGCGTGCTGGCGCGGGCGCATGGCGCGTGGGTGCATGTGGATGGCGCCTTCGGGCTGTGGGCGGCGGCGAGCCCGCGGTTAAGGCATTTGCTGGCGGGGGCTGAGGCAGCGCATTCCTGGGCGACGGATGGGCATAAATGGCTGAACGTGCCGCAGGATTGCGGTTATGTTTTCATCGCCGATCGCGAGGCGCATCGTGGTGCATTCGCACAGACTACGAGTTTTGCGCATGCGGTGCAGGATACGCGCCGGCAGCTGGAATGGGGGCCGGACTGGTCGCGCCGGACGCGGGCCTTGCCGAGTTATGCGGTGATACGCAGCCTCGGCCGGTCGGGGATCGCGTCGATGATCGAGGGGTGTTGCGACCACGCGCTGGCATTGACGCAAGGCTTGTCGGCGTTGCCCGGTGTGGAGGTGTTGGCGTGGCCGCAGATAAACCAGGCGCTGGTGCGGTTTCTGGATCCGGATGGGCGGCACGACCAACGCACGGAGGCGGTTGTGGCGGCGGTCCAGGCCGGCGGTGTCGCCTGGTTTGGGAGTACAACCTGGCACAGCATGCGGGCGATGCGGATCTCCGTTTGCGACTGGCGCACAGATGCTTCGGACGTTGAACGCGCGATTGCGGCGGTGCGGTTGGCGAATGTTTGAAAACAAGACAAAGTCTTTCCGCAGATGTCGCAGATGAATTTAGATAGATAATTAGAAGACCATCTCCGCTTTATCTGTGTCATCTGCGGAAGACTTGCTCCCGTTTTTAGTCGAAAGCCCCAGGCCGTAACGTTACCTGCACAGACACTACATTTCGCGTGGTTGACAGCGGTGTTTCACCGGTTGCTTTCAGCGCCTGAAAACTTTCATTCACTGACAAAGCAAGCCCACGATTGAGCTGCCAGCGGGCGCCGATGCTGGCGGAAAAAACCGATTGGCGTTCGTTGGAATCGGTGAAATCACCCGACTGGTAGTCGAGGCTTGCGTCCAGGATGAGGTTGCGCAGATAGGCGTGGTCGATGCGGGCGTGAACGGCCGTGTAGGTGTAGGTGCCGGTCGTGGCGCCCGGGCTGTTTTGCAGGCTTTGCGTCACACGGCCGGTAAGCGTGGTCAACTCGGTGGGTTGCCATACCGCGTCGAGTTCGGCGGCGGGGGCCGAGACACCGGGCAGGCCGGATTTCGCATAGTCGAGCTGCTCGTATCCCACCAGGGCACGGTAGCGCAGCACACCTTCCGGATGGATGTCGATGCCGGCTAGAACGGAGGCGTCGCCGTAATCGAGTGCCGGTGTTCCTGGCAGTGTGTAGCTGAAACGTGCCTGCGTATCGCTGCCGATCAACACGGCGCTGGCAGCCGAGGAGATGGCGTAGGCCAGCGAAACTGTCGCAGTATAGGCGATGCGATTATCGCGACGTATCTCGTCTTCGTTGCCGCCACCGCCGGTATTCGTGTAGTTGGCGATGTCGAAACTGGGCGTGGCACTGAATTTTCCAAGATTGAACTGATAGCTGCCGCGGCCGTCGTCGATCACCGTCGTCAGCGGCGCAAAGAAGCCGAAGGTGCCGATTTCCGTTGGCAGCGACACGATGTTCGCGTGGCTGAATGCGAGGGTGGCCGTGTCTTCGTCGAAATCCAGGCGGCCGCCGGCCGACGCGGTCCAATCGGTATAGGATTGCGGCGCTGCCTCCAGATACCGCGTGTCATCCGCGGTGATCGACAGGTCGATGGCATCGCGCGCCCAGGTGGTGCCGGCATGGACGGAGGCCGCCGTCTCGATCAAGACGCTGCTCAGCTGGTGCGGGCTGTTCAAGACGTTGTTGTCATAGCCTACACCTTCGGTGAGCACGGGATCGACCTGCACGGTGCCCACCTTGATCGCTACCGGCTCGTAGCCGGTGTCGTGGGTGGGCTGCACGCCGTCGGTGAACCAGTCGGGATAGCCGGGAATGCCTGTGGGTTCGTAACGTTCTAGGAGCTGAGCATGCGCGCGTGACGGCAACGATGCGGCGGCACATAGGGCGGTGAACAACACTGCCTTGCAAACCGGTCCCGATGCGACCTGTGCCGGATGCCCGGACCGGCGCTCTTGCCGCGCAAATGGGGATCGGTGATGGTAAGGCACGAATTTTCTGTATCAGCTATGGATGATCGATGCCATGGCAACGTTCGCCACAAAGGGTCAAACGAAAATGCCCGCTGCATATCCCGCTGCCAACTCCCTTGCCGCACGTGGCACATGTGCAGCGCTGCTCGCCTGCGCACTGGTACTGGCAGGTTGCGCACCCGGGTCCGACCTGCCCGCGCTGCCGCCTGCCACGAGCGGGCCATACCTGCTCGGCCCGGGCGACAGCGTGCGGCTCATCACATTTGGCGATACCACGCTCACCGGAACGTTCGGCGTCGATGAAAGTGGAAACATCTACGTGCCGCTGCTGGGCCCGGTGAAAGCGGCGGGTCTCTCGACCGATGCGCTGCAAGCCGTTGTGATGGGCGATCTGCAAACCCGCAAATTGTTCAAGTCACCCAGCGTGGTGATCGAGGTGGCGACACGCCGGCCGGTCTTCGTGCTGGGCGAAGTGCAACGACCTGGGCGGTTCGCCTATGAACCCGGAATGACGGTGCAGAGCGTGGTGGCGATCGCGGGGGGATTTACCTATCGCGCGGTGAAACAACGCGTCGAAGTGGCGCGGATAACGGACCATGGAAGCGTGAAGGGACAGGCGGACCCAGATGCGCAAGTGCAGGCGGGGGACATCATTACGGTGCTCGAGCGGCACTTCTGAGACACAAGAGCTGGTGAAGAAAGAGAAATTCTATTTTGGCGCGAACATGAAAACTTTCGTGTCCCAAGGCGAAAGATTCACCGGGACGGTCACGACGCCGGCTACAGCGGTGAGTGTCGTTCTCGTATTGCTGAGCTTTTCAGTGACGACAAAACTGCCGTTACCCACGCGCGCCGCAATGCTGCCGGTGACACTTGGCGCAGTCGCGGCCGTGCTGGGATTGCTTGCCACCACGACCACCTGCCCGGTCTGCGCGCGAAAGCCGAAACCTGCGAGACCTGGTGAAAACAACAGCGGCTGATCGGGCAAGGCCGCAAGCTGCGACAGCGATGTCACCACTGGTGCCACCGCCTTCAACTGCGCCATCTCCGCTGCGGGCAGCAGGTTCGCGGGATCGATCACCACCCAGGCCGACGGCGCATTGCCGGCCGCCACCGAAATCTTTGGCAACGCCGCGTCGGAAATGTAATAGCCGATCGGCGCGCCGCTATCGAGCAGCATTTGCAGGTCCGCAGGCGCCAGATACGTGTTCGGTACCGCACCCGGTGGCAGGGTTGCAGCATTGGCCGCCTCAGTCGCACGCTCCACGGACACCGGATAATACAGCGCCGCCCCGAAAGGCTGCGTTGGCACCAGGCTGGTGATCAGCGACGGCATCGGCGCGAGGCGATGCAATGTCCCTACATCCCAGTAGTCGCGGCTGACAAAGGCGATGGCGCGACGCACATCGCCGGCACGGTCGGCGATGTGCGCCCATGCCGACCATATCCATACCCGCTTGAGCAGTGCGAGGCCGACATCGGTCTGCGACGTGGCCGACAGGCTGGGGTAAAAGCTCGCGATGGCAGCCCAATAGGCCGCATCATCGGCTTCCAGATTGGCGCCGTTGCGCATGGCGGGCTCGCGCGCCGCCGCCAGAACATAGCCGGCGAGCTCCGCGATCGGCGGTGTCGCCACCGGGCCGCTGCGGCCGATCTGCGTGATCTGGTCGTCCCAGATGCACATGAAATTTTCGTTGCTTACCTGAGACAGGATGAGCCGCTCATCCACGCCCTCTGTGCGCTTGAAGGCGGGGCTGATCGAACATTGCCCCACCAACAGAGCCGGATGCTGCGCGGCCATTCCTGCTTGTTTGGCAAGCGCTGCGTAAAACGCCGCATAGCCGTGGCCGAGGAAATCGGTCCAGCGGCTATACGCGTGCTTGTTGATCCAGGCCGATTGTACCGCGACCGTGCCGGCTGGCACGCCGAACCCTTCGGCGAAGGTGGCGCTGAACGCCGACACGATGCGCGGGTTCATGTCGTGCAGCGTGTTCTGGTATGGCTGGCCGTCGGTGAAGTCGCTCAGCTGCAAGCCGTAGCCGCCCGTCACCTTCGTGGTCTGCGCCCAGCGATAGGCGAAGGCATCGCCCCAGTTGCACACGCCCGGCTGCGACGGCGGACAGTCGGCGGCATCGAGCGGGGTGAGGGGCGAGATGTGGCCCCAGCTGCCGCCCCAGCTGCGGAAATAATCGGCCTGCGGCGGCATGCTGCCGCCATCGAAGGCGACATCGACATATTGCGGATGGTTGGTGATGTAATTGCGCCAGGCGACAAATTCGGGGAGTTTCGGGAAATTGCCTGCGGTGCGGTCGGCCGTAATCCACGAGGGCTCGTTGGGAAAGGTGCCGGCCGGAAACGAGGCCTCATAGGTATCCTCCCAGCGCTGCATCCCCGCGGTCGGAACGATGCCGGCCGCACTCTGCTTGGCTGCCAGGGCCCGCACCTGCGCCATCAGCGAGGTGTCTAGGAAAGGCGAGTTCTTGTTGGCGCTGAAGAATAATTGCCGTGGATCCAGCCCCACGGTGCACTGCCAGCATGGCCTGTAGATTTCGGTGACGAAGGGCAGGGTGGTGTAGCTGGTGGCGCCGACCAGTTGCGCCTGGCTGGGCGTGGCGGCACACATGGGGGCGGCACATACGAGGGCCGCGGCAATCAGTCGTGTGTGGCTCAAATCCGGCTCCAGACTGCTCAAAATGTCGGCGGCATAATGCTGTGCCGAACACGTATCACAGATCCGGCTGGTGATCCTCCACATCATTCGGCGCGGAGATCGCGAGGCCGGTAAGGCTCGCGCGCAGCAGGTCGATGCCGCGCGCGTCGTGGCTGCTGGTGGCGATCACCTCGGGGTAGGCCGCCGGATGTGCCTTTACCGCCACCTCCACCTCGACCAGCTTCTTGGCCAGCCGCTCGGGCTTCACCCCATCGATTTTTGTCAAGACGCATTGGAACCCGACAGCCGCCCGGTCGAACAAATCCATCACCGCAAGGTCCGAAGCCTTCAGCTCGATCCGTGCGTCCAGCAGCAGAACAACCCTGCGCAGCACCACGCGGCCGCGCAAAAAATCGAACATCAAGCCCTGCCAGTCTTCCTTCACGGCCTTGGCTGCCTGCGCGTAGCCATAGCCGGGCATGTCGACGAGGATCAGGCGGCCAGCCAGGTCGAAGAAGTTAAGCTGTTTGGTTCGGCCGGGCTCGCTGGAGGCACGTGCGAGTGCCTTCTGCCCCGTCAGCGCATTCACCAGCGATGATTTGCCAACGTTGGAACGTCCGGCAAATGCCACCTCCGGCAGTGTAGCCTCCGGCAACTGATCGATGCGCTGTGCCGCAAAGAAGAACTTGCACTGCCCGGCGAACAGCAGCCGTCCGGCTTCAAGCTCCGCCGCGTCTGGCGGCGTTATGGCGGACAGGGTGGGCCCTTCCTTCAAGACTTTGCCACGCGCGGTTTGGGCGCCGACGCGGGGGAGAGTTTTTGCTGGCGTTGGATATACCATTGCTGGGCCATCGTCAGCGTATTGTTCCAGGACCAGTAGATCACCAGGCCGGCAGGGAAACGGCCCATCGAGAACATGAATATGAGCGGCATGAACTGCAGCATGCGTGCCTGTGCCGGGTCGGGCGGCGGCGGGTTGAGTTTCTGCTGCAGGAACATCGTCGCACCCATGACCAGCGGCCAGATGCCGAGATGCAGGAAGGGCGAGAATGCCGTAGGGTCGTAGGGGATCAGGCCGAACAGGGTGAAGATGTTGGTGGGGTCGGTGGCCGAAAGGTCATGCACCCAGCCGAAGAACGGTGCCTGGCGCATTTCGATGGTGACCAGGATCACCTTGTAGAGGGCGAAAAATACCGGGATCTGCAGCAGCATCGGCGCGCAGCCGCTGACGGGGCTGACGTTTTCCGCTTTATAGACCGCCATCATTTCGGATTGCAGCTTGGCCGGATCGTCCTTGTAGCGCTCGCGTACCTGGGTGATTTTCGGGCCGAGCAAACGCATCTTGCCCATCGAGCGGTACGAGCGTGCGGCGATGGGATAGAACAGCAGTTTCACCCCCAGGGTGAACACCATGATGGCGACGCCGAAATTGCCAAAGACGGAAAACAGCCAGTCCAGCGCGTAGAAGAACGGTTTCGTCAGGAAGAACAGATGGCCCCAGTCCACTGCGTAGCTCAGCAGGGGGACGTGGCCCTGAGTTTCGTAGCGATCGAGAAGATGCACTTCCTTGGCGCCGACGAAGATGCGGCTGTCGAAGGTTTGAGTCGCACCTGGGGCGATCTTTTCGGCGTCGGTGGTGGCGTAGCTGACCTGGTAGTGGTCGATGCCGTTATCGTTGGTGTGGATCCACGAGGTGGTCATTGGCACCGCCTGGTCGGGGATCAGGGCAGTGAGCCAGTATTTGTCGGTAAAGCCTGCCCAGCCACCGGGGCCGGCATGGTTGTAGCCTTCGCCGTTGCCTTTGTCGGCGGCCGATTTGGTAGCCGCGTAGGTCATCGTATGGAGCTGGCTGTCGACCACGCCGAGCAGGCCTTCGAACAGCACGCTGTAGCCGGCGGTGGGCGGCTGGTAGTCGCGCCGCACGCGTTCCCATGGCCATACCTGGACGCTGGCTGTGCCGGTGGCATGCACGCTCTGGCGTGCAGCGAACATGTAGTTTTCGTCGACCGAGAGGATGATGCTGTAGGCGAGGCCGGCGCCGTTATCCCAGGTGAGAGTGACCGGGTGACCCGGGGTGACGTTGCCGCCGCTGCTGGTCCATAGCGTGGTGTCATCTGGCACCTTCACGCCGTCCGCGGCGCTCCAGCCGAACTGGACGAAATTGGGCTGCGTTTCGGTAAGCGGCTCCAGCACGCGTACGAGCGGCGAATTCTTGGCGACCGTCTCGTGATAGTCGTGCAAGCGGAGGTCATCGAGCCTGGCGCCGAGCAGGCTGAGGCTGCCGGAGACGCGCGGCGCGTCGATCGTCACGCGAGGCACGTTGGCCGGGGGCGGAACTGCCGTGCCATTGGCCGCGGCCGGCGCCTGGCCGGGTGCGGCAGGGCCTGCGGCGGAGCTCGTTTGCGCCGCCGGATGCGTGTGCAACGGCGCCGTGCGATGCGGCATGAAATATTGAAAGCCCAACAGGATCGCGAACGAGATCGCGATGAAAATGGGCAGGCGTTTCTGGTCCATTAAGGCGCCCTAAAACGTGTCGAGTGGGAGCAGCATTGCGAGGTGTGGCGATGCGGCTCTGGCACCGGGTCGTATCCGCCCGGCGTAAAGGGATTGCAGCGTGCGACGCGCCATACAGCAAGATACCCACCGCGTAGCGCGCCGTGGGTGCGCAGAGCTTCGAGCGCGTATTCGCTGCAACTCGGTACATATTTGCAGGCCGGCGGCAGAAGCGGTCGCAACACCCAGCGATAGAGATGCACGCAGAACTGCAACAGTCGCGACAGGAGGTTCACGCGGCCACACCCAGCTTGGTCAGCGCCCGCTGCAGATCCTCGATCAGCAACGGAAACGGACGATCGCGCGTGGAGCTACGCCCGATCAGCACGAGATCGACACCGGCCGGTGCCTCGTCACGCAGCAGCAAACGTGCTGCCTCGCGCATACGACGCCGCGTGCGATTGCGGATGACGGAATTGCCGACCTTCTTGGTGACGGTGAAACCGACCCTGGCCGGAGCCTCGTCGCCGCGGTTAAAAACCTGCACGACCAGGCTGGACATCGCCGCTTTCTTGCCGCGCGACGCGGCACGCAGAAACTCAGCCCGGTGCTTGAGGCGTGCCGGACTGGCCGCCATTGCAGCTTAGGCCGAAAGCCGCTTCCGGCCCTTGGAACGACGGTTGGCGATCACCTTGCGGCCACCCACCGTCTCCATGCGGGCGCGAAATCCGTGCCGACGCTTGCGGACGATCTTTGACGGTTGATAGGTACGCTTCACGGTAAAGACTCCAACTACCAGCGCGGGGCGCAAAGCGACCCGTGAGAGGGGCGGCTTATAGGTGCGTTGGGGGGCGGGCGTCAATGCGGAGAGGCTAGGCCAAGGAGCTCCGCCCCCCATTCTTCAAGATGGGGACCCAAGCTTGGTGGTGCCCCCGGCGGACCGGCAATTCTTGAGCAAGATGAGGAGGGAGCATAGCCGTCGTTTCGCGAGACATCGCTGCATGCCCCCTCCTCATCTTGCTTACTATTGGAGGTCTGAAGGGCCTCCCTCCAGCGGGGGCCAGGGGCAGAGCCCCTGGCCTAGCCTCTCCGCATTGATACCCATAGCGCCGCCAAAGCCTTGTAGGCTATCATTGAGGCTCGATCTTAGCCCCGAGTTTTCTGGAGCCTTTCGCATGGCCTCTGTCGCCCAAGGGCGTCCGCCCTCCCGCACTCTGGCCTCGCCGGCGATTCGCGAACTCGTCGGCCGTCGCATGGCGGAGCTTTCCGGTGTCGGCATGGCGATGGGTGGGATTGCGCTGCTGGTGGCGCTGGCGACCTATAATCCGCGCGATCCTTCCTTCAACACGGCGACCTCGCAGCACGCGACCAATCTGGCAGGGCCGGTGGGCTCGATCGTGGCGGATTTCCTGTTGCAGGGGTTTGGCGGGGCGGCGATTCTGCCTGGGGTCGCGATGCTGGCGTGGTCGTGGCGCATCGCGAGCCGCCGGGGCATGCGGCATCCGATCTGGCGGTTGGTGGCAATTGTCATGGCGGTGCCGTCGCTGGCGATCGCCTTGTCGATGGTGGCACCCAGGCTGACCTGGCCGACAGAGGCCGGGTTCGGTGGGGCAGGCGGGCATTTGCTGTCGATGACGTGCCTGGATATGGCGCGCGGGCATCTGGGGCCGATGGGCACCATGCTAGTTTTCGTGTTGGCTCTAGTGCTCGCGATCGTGTTGTCGACGGCGAGTTTCGGGTTCACTCGGCGCGAGTGGCGGGTGGCCGGGCGCGGCGCCGTGGTCGCGGCCAAGGTGAGTGCCACAAGCAGCCAATCGGTGGCGGGTCTGTTGGGGCGGGCCGGTGGTGCGATTGCGCGGCGGACGCGGCCCGAGCCGGCGCCCGAGGTGGAGGCGCCGCCGATCCATTTGCCGCAGGCTTTCGTCTCCAGCCCTTATGTGCCGCCCTCGCCGGTGACGCCGGTGGTGCGCCGTACGGGCGAGCCGGCCGCACCACTGCCGTTGCCGCCAAAGACAGTGGTGAAGGCGCGTGTGGCGACAATGGAGCGCAAGCCGGCGACCAATTGGCAGGACAGTTTGCCTTTGGGCGGGACGGGCTGGCAGTTGCCGCCGCATAGTCTGCTGAATGCGCCGCCGCCGCGCAGTGCAAGCGGGCCGGACGAGGATGCGCTGCAGAACAATGCGCGGCTGCTGGAATCCGTGTTGTCGGATTACGGTGTGCAGGGCGCGATACGCGATATTCGTCCGGGGCCGGTGGTGACGCTGTATGAGCTGGAGCCGGCGCCGGGCATTCGCAGTGCGCGGGTGATCGGGTTGGCCGATGACGTGGCGCGCAGCCTGTGCGTGACCGCGGTGCGCATTGCGACAGTGCCGGGGCGCAACGTGATCGGCATCGAAGTGCCGAATGCCAAGCGCGAGACGGTGTTCTTATCCGAACTGCTGGAGGGCGAGGCCTGGACGCGGCATCAGGGCAAGCTGCCGATCGCCTTGGGCAAGGATATTTCGGGCGTGCCGGTGGTGAGCGACCTGGCGCGGATGCCGCATCTGCTGATTGCGGGCACCACTGGATCGGGCAAATCCGTCGGCATCAACGCGATGATCCTGTCGCTGCTGTTCAAGTTGTCGCCCGAGCAATGCAGGATGATCCTGATCGACCCGAAGATGCTCGAGCTTTCGGTGTATGAGGGCATCCCGCATCTGATGGCGCCGGTCGTGACCGAGC
The DNA here is from genome assembly GCA_965198855.1 of Acetobacteraceae bacterium. Taxonomy (GTDB): domain Bacteria; phylum Pseudomonadota; class Alphaproteobacteria; order Acetobacterales; family Acetobacteraceae; genus BOG-908. The sequence continues at coordinate 915,310 of CBDAPZ010000001.1, forward strand.
CTGCGAAGGCGGTGCAGGCGTTGAAATGGACCGTGCGCGAGATGGAGCGCCGCTATCGGGCGATGAGCCAGCTCGGCGTGCGCAACGTGGGCGGCTACAACGAGCGTGTTGAGCAAGCGCTCGCGACGGGCGAGGTGATCAGCCGGCGTGTGCAGACGGGTTTTGACTCGCAGACGGGTAAGCCGACCTTCGAGGAGCAGCCGCTGACGTTGGAGGCGCTGCCGTTTATTGTCGTTGTCATCGACGAAATGGCGGATCTGATGATGGTGGCCGGCAAGGAAATCGAGGCGGCGGTGCAGCGCCTGGCGCAGATGGCACGTGCGGCGGGGATCCATGTGATCATGGCGACGCAAAGGCCGTCGGTCGATGTGATCACCGGCACCATCAAGGCGAATTTTCCGACCCGTATCAGTTTCCAGGTGATCAGCAAGTTCGACAGCCGCACCATTCTCGGCGAGCAGGGATCCGAACAACTGCTGGGGCATGGCGACATGTTGTACATGGTGGGCGGCGGGCGGATCACGCGTGTGCATGGGCCGCTGGTGACGGATCGCGAGGTGGAGGACACGGTGGCGTTCCTGCGCCAGCAGGGCACGCCGGATTACCTCGATGAGGTGACTGAGCCGGTCGATGACGATAGCAGCGGCAACTCTGCTTTGAGCGGCATTGCGGCGGCTGGTGAGGGCGAGCAGGGGCTATTCGACCAGGCGGTGTCGCTGGTGGCGCGCGAGGGCAAGGCGAGCACCAGCTTCATCCAGCGGCATTTGCAGATCGGCTATAACCGCGCTGCGAAGTTGATCGAGCAGATGGAGAAGGAAGGCATCGTGAGTGCCGCGAACCATGTGGGCAAGCGGGAGGTTCTGGTGCGGCGTACGAATGACGACGACTGAGCTTTTTGGGCTGAGTTTGCCGGAGCGTACCGCCTCGGTGCGCAAGGCGGCGTCGCGTTTGTGTCGCGCACTGGGCTGGTCGCCGTTGCATGAGGTGGCGCTGGCAAATGGCCGTCGCGCGGATATTCTGGCGTTGCGGCGCGACGGGGATTTCGTGTGTGTCGAGGTGAAATCCGGCGCGAGCGATTTTCTGAGCGACAGCAAATGGCCTGAGTACCGAGATTTCTCGGACTACCTGTTTTTCGCGGTTGATGCCGATTTCCCATTGGCGTTGCTGCCTGCGGAAGTAGGCGTGATCGTCGCGGCCGACGGCGAGGCGGCGGTGTTGCGCGAGGCGCCCGTCCACAGGCTTGCGCCGGCGCGTCGCCGTGCGCTGTTGCATCGTTTTGCAACGTTAGCAGCGTGCCGCTTGGAAAACGTGATCGACCCTGTGGATGCATTCGCGCTGAGCTGCGAATGAGAGTGAATTAGAACCTACAGCAGCGTCTTCAGAGCTAGGACCTCAACCATGTCGTTGATCATGTCGGACGACGACGTAAGAGCGCTTGCAGCTGCGGCCCAGGAGCATTTTAAACAAAAGAACTTCGAGGCTGCTCTGAAGGCGTTTTATACGCTTCAGGAGCTAAGGCCGCAGAATGCGCATTGGGCCGATCGATATGCTCAATGCAAGATGCAGCTTACTCGGTGGGCCGAAGCGCAGGTTGCCTGGGCCGAGGTGATCGCACGGCATGGCGTGTCGACAGGCAGGGTGAACAGTTTCGCCCGCAGCTTCATCAAGCTTCGCAATTATCGAGCCGCTCGCGATGTTCTAACCTCGGTTCACACCAAGATTGAGCCAAACGCAACTTTTTTCCTGTTCTTGAGTGTATCTGCGTTGGCGGTGGGCGACCGGGCCGAGGCGTTGCGCGCTGCCATGTCCATTGAAGAAAGTGCTGGCGAGAACAGCGAGGAGGCTGTCGATTCCTTATGTTTTCATCTGCAGAATTTGGTGAAGGAAGGGCACGGTCACGATGTCGTCTGGCTGGCAGATACCCTATTACCTAGCATCAAGAACCGCGTAAGGTTGTTACGGTTGGGGGTGTTCGCTACAACAGTGCTTGCATTATTTGAGAGAAAACTCTTCTACGCCTCGGAGCTATTCCAACTATACCCGGACCGTTTCCACGAAAATATCACCTATCTCGGCGCTCTCATCGACACCCAGCAGCTGAACTCTGCGATTGCGCATGCGAATGAACTCAACAATAACTATTCAAAGATAGATCGAACGCCGCAGGATGACAGGGCTTTTGATACTCTGCAGATCGATCTTCATGCGCGCCCAAAATGGCAGGCCGTTCTTCGTAACTGCATCGAACCGGAGACATTCTTTTCCGTAAATCTGAGATTGTCTGCGTTTGTGACTATTAAAGCTTATATGGAAGCAATCACCATCGCCGAGAAAGCCGTCAGCAGCCATGGAGAACATCCGTGGTTTATGAGCATTCTGGCGAAGGCAAATGACAAGCTCGGCAAAGTGGATACCGCGGCTGACTGGCTCACCAAGGCGTTGCAGCAAGATCCGGAGGGGATTTCCTTGCAGTTTCAACTTGCTGACATTCTAATCCGTGCTGGGAGATTAACGAAAGCTGCAGAGATTGCCGGAAAACTTCTGGCATCGCACCCTCGGTTGCCGGCAGCGCTTAGTCTGTTGAAAAGGCTTGGACAGCTTTCGCCGGACTTGTACGAGGGGCAGCCGGAACCAGCAAAGATCGATGTTCGGCGGAAAGAAGCGTGGCTCCATGCTGGTGATTCTGGTGACATTATCTATGCATTGGCTGCTGTGAGGGGAGGCGGAGGTGGTCGCCTGTTTTTCACAAGCATTGGCGGGACGCGTGAGCCTATGACGGAGGAAAAGATTGCGTTCCTCGCGCCCTTGCTGAATGCCCAAAGCTACGTTGACCACGTCGCCGCTTGGCAAGGCGAGCCGATCACAAGGGATTTCCTTGTTTTCAGACATCATTTTGCGCCGGAAAAAAACTTGGCCGTGCAGCAATGGCAAAGCGTGCTGGAGAATGTGGAGCCGGATATCGGCACACCGTGGCTCACGCTTCCTCCAAGGGAGAAGCATGGCCGGCCTGTTTTTGCACGATCACCGCGTTATCGAAATCCTGCCTGGGATGCGCTCTGGCTCGAGCTCAAAAACTCTAGTCGCGACGCCATTTTTGTCGGGAACAGCGATGAATTCAAGGAATTCGGCCATGGTGAGCATTATGTGGCACGTGACGCCCTTGATCTGGCACACATTATACAGGGCGCTTCCATTTTCGTTGGAAACCAATCTCTTCCTTACGCAATTGCTGAAGGTCTGAAAGTTGGGAGAATGCTGGAGGTCTACCGGCCTTCGCCGAACTGTATTTTCCCCGGCGCGCTCGCCTTGTTTGGAGAGCCGGCAAGCCAAGCCTAAGCGCATCTTATTGCTCGATGTCTTCGAACTGTCATGAATAAAAGTCTTTTGGTTCTGTTCTTCAGAAAAGAACTCCTTACTTTCTTTCTGCAGCGATCTTAGCGTAGAAAGCCTGCTTCTCAAGTTCTTCTTCCTTACTTCTGAAACGCCGCACCAAATGATGGATGTGCGGGCCGCCACGCGTGCCGCCAATAGCGGCCGCATCCAGGGGCACTTTCTCTGCCAATGTGTTCAAGACTCTCTCATGCACCCGGCCCTCGTAACGTACCGGCTGTTTTGCTTTGTTCCTAAACAGGCGCACTTGCCAATCGGGGTATGATTCAACGCCGCCGCGTTTATCAGGTCCGACATAGTTGTAGCGTGGCAGCCAAAAGGCCTCAGCTTCGGCAGCAGCAATCAACGCGAGAAGAGGCGTGTAATCTTCGGGCACAAGCTCTTCATCAGCATCAAGCATCAACACCCACTCGATCGATGGCGGTATCATGTCGAGCGCCGCATTGCGCATCGCACCAAAATCACAATCGAAATCCTCGCGCGGCGTCTGTACAAGGGCGAACGGCACGCCAGATGCGGTGAGGCACTCCGTGGCGCGCGAGACTGTATCATCCGTCGAGCCGGTATCCAGAATGGCCACAAAGCCCGCCACCGGAACTGCACTGCGCAGCATGTTCTCGATACTGCGAGTTTCGTTGCGGACAATCGCTGCGATCGCGAGGCCGGGATAGGCCGCACGGTCAGGGAGAACGGGCGAAGCTGTCGGCTCATCATACTTCACCGGCACATGCCAGTTTCCAAAATGATGGAGTCTCAAGCCCCCCAAGCCCCCGAATTCATGCACCTGCTCAGCATCGTGTCCGGCTGATATTGTCAGGCTGAGCGCAGCGCTGTCGAAGCCCTCGTGCGCAGGGCCGATGATCAGCAAGGCATTCTTGGAAAGACGAGCGTAGAGTGCTTCCATCCAGGCGGCATTTGCCGGCGGACCAAGCAGAACGAGAACATTTATCTCGCGACCTGTTCCCTTGAGAAACACAGCCAACGCCTCTGCGTCGCTGTTGAGCCGGAACAAGGCCGTACCATCCGAAAGCCTGCTCACCAGCGGCACAGCCGGCGGAAAGCCAGGTGCAATATGAAGTACAGCAGAGTCAGGACGGCCCAAAGGCAGTAGACCTTCTAATGCCACGCTGTCGGCAGGTCCGATCACTAGAGCAAAAAGGCTCTTGCCAAGCCTGCGGAAGATGGTCCGCAATCCCCTGCCGATCGCGTCATCGAACATGCGCTGCTGCGGGGGCGGCGGCGCGTTTACGCCAACACGTGCCAGCAGGTCGAAAGCGAGCTCACTCGCCACGGGCACACTGTCCAACAGCTGGCGGCCGGTGACGCGCTCGTAGAATTTTCCAAACGCGTCGGATTCAAAGATGGCTTTTCGGCCAACCTCAAGATTAGGGTAGAAATCGCGGAAATCGTTGATTACACCAGTGTCTTCCAGGTGGCGGCCCAGGAGACACCGGTATAGCTCCATGATGTCGTGGTCGGTGATCATCGGAAGGAAGCAGTTCTTTTTTGAAAAAAAGAACCAAAAAACTTTTGCTTCTTAGGCTGGGACATGGAGTTACCTAAACGCACAAGCTAAAGCTGCCACCACAACAGGATCGATTACCTCCTGCAAGGGAAGTTGCGCTAAAATGCTTACATCTCCGTGCCGAGCTATCGCGTCGGCATTCTCGGGTAATGGTGGTCCAACCAAAACTACGCCGGCGATCGCAATATCCCGCCGACGCAGAGCCTCAATCGAGAGCAGCGAGTGGTTGATCGTGCCGAGCGTGCTGCGCGCAACCAGCACCACCGGCAACTCAAAGCGCTGCATCAGATCCGCCATCACCGCAGCGCCGCCAAGCGGCACCAACACACCGCCTGCGCCCTCCACGACGAGCGGCCCGTCCCAGTCAGGCAGAACAAAATCATCGAGGCGAATAGTGACATTTTCGCGCAATGCGGCTGCTTCCGGCGAAAGCGGCGCAACTAGGGTGTAGCGCGGTGCCCATATATCCGCCGCCGACAAGGCCGCCAGCCGCATCACCGTTGCCGTATCACCTTCCTCCTCTGCAGCACCCGTCTGCACAGGTTTCCAGTAGCGCGCACCGAAATGCCGCACCAGGCAGGCGGCAACCAACGTCTTGCCCACGCCGGTATCGGTGCCGGTAACGAACACACGACGACCGCGCATTACGCAGCCCGTGCCAATCTTGGCCAAGCCGACGACAGCGCCGCAATCAAGCGTGAGATATCCGCCTCGGTATGTGCGGCAGAGAACGCCAGTCGCAGCCGGCTGGTGCCGGCCGGAACGGTCGGCGGCCGGATCGCGACGGCCAGAATGCCCTCTGCCCGCAGACGCGCCGCCAACGCCAGCGCCGATGCCTCGTCGCCCACGATCGCCGGCACGATCTGCGTGCTGCTCGGCCCGCAATCGACCCCGAGATCACGAAGCGCTTTGCGCACACGATCCGCATGGCCGTGCACCAGAACCCGCTCGGCATCCATGCCCGGCACCAGGTCCAGCGCCGCATCGATGGCACCCAGCACCGTTGGCGGCAGGGCAGTGGTGTGTATGAAGCCGGAAGCGCGGTTCACCAGCCAGTCGCAGAGCGGCTTGCTGCCGGCGACATAGGCGCCGAACCCGCCCATCGCCTTGCTGAACGTGCCCATCGCCAGATCCACGCCACCCGGCAGCGTGCCAGAAAGCCCCATGCCGTCCGGCCCCAGCACGCCGGTGGCATGCGCCTCGTCCAGATACAGGAAGGCATCGTGACGATCCGCGAGATCGCGCAATGCCGGCAAATCTGCCCGGTCGCCATCCATCGAGAACACGCTTTCGGTGACGATGAAGCGCTTGCCCGGTGCGCCCTCATGCGCCGCCAGCAACTCGGCCAGATGCGCCATGTCGTTATGGCGGAACCGTATCTGGGCCACGCCGGCGGCACGGCAGGCATGATGCAGGCTCGCATGGTTCAGCCAATCGCAAAACACCAGCGCGGGCTTGCCGAAGCGCAGCAGCGATGCCAGCACAGATGCATTGGCCTGCCAGCCCGAGGCGAACAAAAGCGCCGCCTCGGTCTTCTTGGCGGCCGCGATTTTCGCCTCCACACGCGCATGCGCCTCCAGCGTGCCGGTGACCAGCCGCGACGCGCCTGCCCCAGTGCCATACTCACGGCCCCAGGCGGCGGCACGCTGCGCCAGCAAAGGATGGCGCGACAGACCAAGATAGTCGTTGCTGGAGACGTTGAGCATGCCCGCGGGCACACAGCGTGTGCCGCGCAGCAGATTGGCATCGGCGAGTGCCGAAAGGGCGGCGGAAAACGCAGTGTCGAAACGGGCCATAACGCGCTTTCGGGCATCCTGCGTATGGCGTCAAGAATACAACAGCCTCAGGTCGGATTTGTTACCCGCCCTTTTCGGTCACCGCTTCGCGCGTTTTAGCTGCGGTGAGCCAGGCTGAGGAAAAGTCGTTTGATCGGCACGGGGCTGACCATCCGCTTGATCTCATCCACCACCGGACGATTTTTGATGTCCTCGCAGCGTGTCTGATATCCTTCGCGGAACGCATTCTGCTCGAATGTCGTCAGACCGATCGGCACCCGCATCGGCCGCGTTGCTTCCGCCAGGTTTTCACCTCTGGCGTAAGCTTCCCATTGCAATGGTGAATATTGATGCTTTCGTCTCATGGCCTGCTCCCGGGTTTGCCATTTGGCACTCAAGTCGTTTGCTGGGCAGAAACCTATTCGTTGCACTATCAAATATGTAGCTGCTATCGGAATCAAGGGGAGATTCGAGCGGAAGCGTCTTGGCATGCCGAGAAACGCGGAAATGTCGTAGGATGTCAGTCACATGTTGCGTCGAAATAAAAGTTTTTGGTTTTCTCCGTTTCAAAAGAAACAGCCCTCTTTTTTAAAAAAAAGAAGCAAGAAACTTTTATGTCTCTTGGTGCTTGCTGTTACGACTCCAGTCTGTGCTGCGGATATCAAGGTGACGACGTGGAATTTGAACTGGCTGACAGCGCGTAGCAGGCAGGAGACGGCGCTGCCGACAGACGTTCATCTGCGGACACCGGAAGATTTCGCGCGGTTGGCGGGTTACGTTACAAAACTTGATGCTGACGTAGTGGCCTTTCAGGAGGTCGACGGAGACGCGGCCGCAAGGTTGGTGTTTGATCCTGCGTTGTATACAATTGCCACGATCGACGAGCCGGTGGTTCAACGCGTCGGCATCGCCGTGCGAAAGACGTTCCGTATACGTTCTAACTCGGATCTCATAGGGCTCGATGTCGAGCCCGGCGCACCGTTCCGGCTACGCTACGGACTGGACGTGACGCTCACCGCGCCACACGGTGCATCGCTGCGCATACTCGTGATCCACCTCAAGACCGGTTGCCAGACCGACAGCCTCGCCGTCTCGCATCGGGCACAATGCGCGCTGCTCGCACGTCAGATACCGGCTTTGTCAGGCTGGATCGCCGCCCGTAAAAACGAAGGCATTCCGTTCATGGTGCTGGGCGACTTCAACCGGGTGTTCGACCAGCCGGAAGAGTTCGGCGACGCACTGACAAAATCCGCCCTGATGCTGCGCGCAACGCAGGGGTTTGAGAATCCCTGCTGGGATGGCGCACCCTTTATCGACCATATTTTTCTCGGCGGCCAGGCGCGCGACTGGCTGGTGCCCGGCAGCCTGCGCGTGCAGCTCTTTCACGAGCTCGGTGCGGACTGGAAGGAAAAACTCTCCGATCACTGCCCGGTCTCGATAACGCTGCACTGGCCCTGAGCAGGCACACCTTACCTGTTATTGTTCACCACCGGATTCACATTGTACGAAAAACCCCAGTTCACCGGCACGAATTGCTGGAAATGTTGATTGAACCACAAATAAACGCGCGAAATGCCGCTTTTCGGAACATAAACCACGTCGAAGGGCGCCAGGCTGACATCGGCCGCAGGGTCGCGGCCGGTTGCAGCACCGTGATAGTTTGTCGACAGCACTATCGCTTTGTCGCCTGTGCCGTGACGCAGGATGAACACATGCGACTGGTCCCCGGTGGGGCGAAGGCCGCCGGCTTTTGCGACCGCTTGCAGCAAGGTGAGCGGAGCGCCCGCTGTGTCTTGCTCACCGGGGTAGATCACTTCGCCGGTCACGAACACCCGGGCGGGAGAGGGGGTTTTCACGCCCACCGTCAGCTGCGGGTCTTTCAGTTCATGGGCATAGACCGTGCGCAGGTCGCCGGCGATCTCGTCCGGCGTTCGGCCGGCCGCGGGCACCGATTGCGCCAGTATGGTGGTGATCCGCCCATCCGGCCGCACGGTGACGTCTTCATCGAGGTCGGGCGCAAGATAGAGCCGCACATCCAGCATGTCGCCTATCTGCACACGGTAGCGTTCTGCGGGCATCTGCGCACGTGGCGCCGGCGTATCGGGCGCGTCGCCTGCACAGCGGCAGAGCAATAGGGGCAGCATGACCAGGGCGACCAACGGCGACATGATACACTCGTTGCCACATCGACTCGAAACTGGCAAGCAGGCCGGTGGTTATGCCTCAGAAGCGAGCTCGGACTCCCCCGAGCGTATCGCGTGCACCAGCGGGCAGGCGCCTAATGCTGCGGCCTCCGGATGTGCCGCGAGATAGGCCGCACTGTTGAACCAGGGGCCCGGGTCGGCGCCGCGTGCAGCCCCTACCAGCACATAGTGGAACGCCGGATCGATCGGCTCGCCTGCGAGCAGTTCGGGCGTGCTGGCGATATACCAGGCGGCATCGAAAAATTTCGAGGCGCGGACCAGGGCGATATCCTCGAGGATGGCATGCGCCGGCAAGGTAGGCGAGCGCTTCTCGCGGCGGAGCAGGCGTGCCAGCCAAGGTCTGCGCTTGGCGGTCGGTGCCTCCGCCAGCAATGCATTCAACGCCGCTGGCGTCTCGGCATGCCCGCGTAATTCCACAAGCCGCGGCAGCGCGTCTCGTAGGGCCGCTTCGCTGTCGCGCCGCGGGTCACTGACGATCGCGTTTACCCAGGGCAGCAACGCGTCCCAGCTCGACTGTTGTGCCACGGCTTCGACGGGCTCGGCTGCTTGCTGTGCCGCCACTTCGTTCAACTCGGTGATCTGCGCCTGCAGGGTGGCGATCTCCGCGCGCAACGCCTCGCGCTCTACGTCCCCGGCCTTGTCCTCCGGAGGCGCCGGTGGTGGCGAGGCCGCGGCAGGCGGGTTTTGCAGGCGGTCGGCGAAGGCCGCGAGTTCGCTTTCCGCGGCGGTCGCCTGGCGGTCGACCAGGAAGGCGCCGGCAGCCACGAAATCGGCATCGAAATCTACCACCGGTTGGTAGCCATGTTCGGCGAACAGTTCGAACCAGTCATTGAGCGATGGCAATGCCGCCGCTGCTCCAGCCTCCATACCATCGCGCAGCGGCAGCGGTGCAAAAAGCAGACGGTCACTCGCCGCCGCCACAGTGGCGATGCGCGTGGCCATCGCGGCATCGCCGGCGGTGTTGGGATCGGCGAGCAATATGGCCAGGTCGAAACCCGGCGGCGGCGCATCCTCGCCCAGCGTTTCGGCCGCTGCCCCTGCCGCTTCCAGCTGTTCGGCAAAGCCGGCGGCGCCCTCACCGGCGACGAGCACCGAGACAAGCATCAACTCGTTGACAAGGCGGTCAGCAATCATTCCAGGGGCCTATCTCTGTCTGTCAGGCGAAGGTGAACGGGAACGTGTCGTCGAACGGCGAGGGCAGGCATGGCCCAAGATCGGCGCGTTCGCGCGAGCCGATGAGGTCTAGCAGGAAATCCTGCGGGCCGATCCGTTCGCGATCGAGGTTGTCGGTATACAGCCGCGTCTCAGCCTTGGAGGGCCAGCGATCAAGCACGAACCGGTAGCCGGCATCGACGAAGCGCCTTGTGCCCAGGCGGCGGCAATTGCCGGCGGCATCGAGGCAGGCGGGCGCCTCGAGCAGATCCTCCACGGTCCAGCTTTGCAGCGTGGTCAGCAGCGTCTCCACCGCAACCGGCGCAGACCGTGCAAGCTTCGGCACCATCAAGCCCATCGGTGCGGTGCGGCCATGACGCGGTAGATGCATGGCAACGCTGCATCTCCCTTGCGGCAAGTGACGTCGCAGTCTTGCGGCAAAGCCGTAATGGCCGTGGCCATGGCCGCTGCGCAGGAGATCGGGCCTGAACTGTGCCGCCATGGCTTCGGCGATGATGCCACCGTCGTGCAGAACCTGGATATGGCAGGGTATCAGGCTTTCGGTGTCGCGCACCCAGCCAAGTACCACGCCTTCCTGGGTCAAGTTCTCGATGTGGCCTTCTATCAAGGCAAGCGCTTCTTTTTTGAAAAAAAGGAGCAAAAAACTTTTGTTTTCAAAGCAGTCCCAGCATGTACACCATAGTTGCGACACCGCGCACTCATTGAGATAAAAGTTTTTTGGTTCTTTTTTTCGAAAAAGAACAGCTTCCTTACATCTTTTACTGAAGGGACTGCTCAGCCTTGGACGTCCTGAACGCCTGGCAACAGGCTAACGCCATTATCCTGAGCTGTCCGAGCCCCCTGCGGCGCCACCCCAAATCACTCATGCCGCTGACCGAGCTAGCCTTGCCCCAGGTCTTCCTGGGCGGCGAGTCGCAACTCGCCGCCTTCGCCGCCGCGGCACCTGCCAAAACCCGCCGGAAGATGCTGTTCGCGCCTTTGCCCGAGATGTTCTCCGGCAATGAGGGGCTGAACGCCGCCTTTCGCGCGCTCGGCCGCGCGCCGCCCGACCCGTCGGGCGTGGTGCATCTGCGGTTCGGCAGTGTGCGCGATGCGCGCGTCCTGAAGGGCGTCGCCAATGCGGCGGTGCTGGCCGAGTGTCAGACGAGCCCGCCGCTCACCGCCAGCCACCATCCGTTCGCCGACGGCGCTTCTCTGCCGGCGGCCATGCAGGGCGTGTTTCTATATGGGCCGCAGGGTGTGCGCCCCTGCCGTGTCGGCGGCGGGGTGCTGCCCAGTGCCGTGCTCGCGCGGGATCATGTCGATGCCGATCTGGCCTCTGAACGTGCCGGTGCCGCCGCGCTGGACCTCGCGAGCCTGGCGGATTTCGACAGCGATGCATGGGCAGCCGGTGCGCTCGCCGCGTGTCGGCCAGCTGTGCGCGACGCGGTTCTGCTGCCATGGAATCTCGCGCATTTCGGCAGCATCGTGCCGGACCTGCTGATCCGGCTCGCAACGCTCTGGCAGCCTGGCACAAGGCTGCCTGAGCTCGTGCTGTTACCGTTCAACTATCTTGGGCAGACGGGACTTTTACGCGGGCTGATCGCGCGGCTCCGCGCGGTGAGCAAGGAGGCGCCGGCCTTGCTGAACCACATGTTCTTCGCGCGGGTCACGCGGCTGAGCGGTCTCGCACCGTTGCGGAAAATGGCCCGGCGCGCCTGGGTGGACGGAAATGATCCGGAATCCTGGTGGACGATGGCGCGGCTGCGTAGCTGCGATTTCGAACCCATACTGATCGACCCTGCGGACGCTGAAGAAGCGATCTGGGTGGAGGCCGACACACGCTATGGCTTGCTGACATTCGAGGCCCGTCTGCCGTCTTTACGCACTTTGCCAAATCTCCTGGCTATCACGCCTAGATGAGCGGTACCAAAATTTTCGAGCGCACGAACGCGCGGCTCTTCGTGGATGTCTCCACTCTGCTCGAGCGGCAATGGACCGGCATTCCCATTGTCGCCGCTGGCCTTGCCGGCGCGATCCTGGCTGGCCTGCCCGACCGGGTTCAGTTCTTCCTGGGGGCTTCGCTGGTGGATACCGCGCTCGTGGCAGACGCGTTGGGCCGCAACACCGGGCTGTTCCTGGCGCGCGAGATCGATGCGGGCAGCGGGTTGATAGGGCGCCTGCCAGTGCTCGCGCGCGTGGCGAAAGGGGCGGCGAGTGTCGGGCTGTTTCCCTCGGTCAAGCCGCTGCGGCGGGTGTTCGATGTGGAGTGCAGCGTGCTGCACGATCTTTCGACACTCGTGCTGCCGTATTTCCACATCAAGGGAAACGTCGACCACCACATGGCGACCTTGCTGGCCGACATCGCGAGCAACGACGTGACCGTTTCGGTATCCGAGGCTTCGCAGGGGGATCTGCAAGCCTATCTCGGCACCAACCCAAACCGGCTGATGGTGGTGCCAAACGGCGTCGCCTGGCCTGAGGGTTTCGAGGTGGAGGCTGCCAACGCCTTGGCACCGGCTGGCGCCGAGCCCTATGTGCTGATCCTTGGCACCCGGGAGCCGCGCAAGAACATCCTGTTGGTGTTCGACATGCTCTCACGCGCGCCCGAGCTACTGGCGACCCACCGCTTCGTGTTTGTCGGCAAGATGGGCTGGCTGGAGGAGCAGCACGCCTTGCCGGCCAACCTCGAGCCGGCGGTGAGAGACGGGCGCATCCTGTTCACCGGCTTCGTCAGCGATGCCGCGAAATACCGCCTGCTGGCAGGTGCAGAGGCGACACTCTATCCCTCCTTGTTCGAGGGTTTCGGCCTGCCTGTGCTGGAGAGCCTCTCCGCCGGCACACCCTGTGTCGCCTCCTGGAGTTCCAGCATCCCCGAGGTCGGTGGCGCGCTGTGCAGCTATTTCGATCCGTTTTCCGCCGCCGATATGCACCGCGCGCTGCTCGAATTGCTTGCGCGTCGCCGGGCGGAAGGCCCGGCATTCGCCGCCGCCTGCAAGGCGCATGCGGCCAATTTCACCTGGGCCGCGGCCACCGACAGGATACTGGCGCGTCTCGCCGCGATTGTGACGGAAAAGGCAGGCCGACGCCGCTTGTCATAGCTGCTGCGCTGCCGCAAACCTGCTTTTTTCCCCGGCGGGCGCCCAGATACGCGCGCCATCATTTCAAAAGAGTCCCATGAGCGCCTTTTTCGAAGAACGCGTGCTGACCGTCCATCACTGGACCGACACCCTGTTCAGCTTCACCTGCACACGCGACCCTACCTTCCGCTTCAAGAGCGGCCAGTTCACCATGATCGGCCTGATGGCCGAAGGGCGCCCGCTGTTGCGCGCCTACAGCATGGTCAGTGCGCATTGGCAGGAGAATCTGGAGTTCCTCAGCATCAAGGTGCAGGACGGACCACTCACCTCGCGTCTGCAGCATATCCTGCCCAACGACACGGTGCTGATCGGCCGCAAGCCGGTCGGCACGCTGCTGGCCGAAAGCCTGCTGCCGGGCCGCAATCTCTATCTGCTCGGCACCGGCACCGGCCTTGCCCCGTTCATGAGCCTGATCAAGGATCCCGATACGTATCTGCCGTTCGAGCATGTGGTGCTGGTGCACGGCGTGCGCACCGTGCCGGAACTCGCCTATGAGGAGGAGATCGCGGTCACACTGCGTGATCACGAACTGCTCGGCGAGACCATACGCGAGCAGCTTCTCTATTATCCTACGGTCACCCGCGAGGCCTACCGCAACCAGGGTCGCGTGACCGATCTGCTGTTCGGCGGCAAGCTGCCGGCGGATCTTGGCCTGGCCCCGCTCGATCGCGCCAAAGACCGGGTTATGCTGTGCGGCAGCCCCGCGCTGCTGGCGGATTTCACCGCGTTCTTCAAGGCAAATGACTGGATCGAAGGCACTGCCAACACGCAAGGCGAATACGTGATCGAGAAGGCTTTCGTCGAGAAATAGAACTCGTATTTTAGGCGTTTGCCGTCTTGCTTCCGTGGCCCGCGCAGTGCATGCGGTCAGGCCACCTAGCGAGACGAGGAACCCCATGAACGGACGGATCGCACAGAGGCTTCATGCCCTCGGCATCGAGTTGCCTGCAGCCCAGCCGCCGGTTGCCACCTATGTGCCCTATGTTGTCACCGGCAACCTGGTGGTCGTGTCTGGCCAGTTGCCGATGGTCGCCGGCAAGCTCGGCTGGAGCGGCAAACTGGGTCTGGGTGTGAGCCTGGAAGAAGGCCAGATGGCGGCGCGGCAATGCCTGCTGAACGTGCTGGCCCATCTTTCGACCGCATGCGACGGCGACCTGGATCGTGTCGCCCGCGTGGTGCGCCTGGGCGGCTTCGTCGCTTGCTCGTCCGACTTCACGAAACATCCGCAGGTGATCAACGGCGCGTCTGACCTGGCCTGGGAGATCTTCGGCGATGCCGGCCGCCATGCCCGCGCCAGCGTAGGTGTCTCTTCCTTGCCCCTCGACGCGCCAGTCGAAATTGAAGCCATGTTTGAAATCGACTAATGAAACGAAAAGAACAGCACTTCTTTTTTGAAAAAAAGAAGCGAAAAACTTTCATGATTCTCTTCGCGGTGATGGGCGCCATGCATACGGCGCTGGCGGCCCAGATGCCGGCTGCGCGTACGCCGCCCGCACCGCCTCCGCCACCGGTGACGCTGAACAGCGAAATGCCGGCTGGGTTTGTGCCGCACACGGATAACTTCGATTATATCAAGCGCGTGGTGATGATCCCGATGCGCGACGGGGTGAAGCTGCACACCGTCATCATCATCCCGAAAATCGCACATCATGCGCCGATGCTGCTGACACGTACGCCCTACGGCGCGGATGCGCGCTTCGGCAAGATCACCAGCGCGCATCTCTCCGAGATGATGGACAGCTCGGATGTGACCGACGAGGCGATGCTCACCGGCAACTACATCCGCGTTATCCAGGATGTGCGCGGCAAATACGGATCCGAAGGCGATTACGTGATGACGCGGCCGTTGCGCGGGCCGCTCAACCCCACCGATGTCGATCATTCCACCGACACCTACGACACCATCGACTGGCTGGTGAAGAACACGCCAGAATCCAACGGGAAGGTTGGTATTCTTGGTATCTCCTATGACGGCTTTACCTCCCTGATGGCGCTGTTCCATCCGCATCCGGCCTTGCGCGCTGCGATGCCGATCAATGCCATGGTCGATGGCTGGATGGGCGACGATTGGTTCCATCACGGCGCCTTCCGGCAATCCAGCCTGGAATATGCCTATGAACAGGAAAGCTCACGCGACAGCCATATCAAATGGTGGTCGGACCACTACGACGATTACGACACCTGGCTTGCCGCAGGCTCTGCCGGCGACATGGCGAAACTACACGGCATGGACAACATCGGTTTCGCGCAGAAGCTGATGGCGCATCCGGCTTACGATTCCTTCTGGCAGAACCAGGCGATCGACAAACTGCTCGCGAAAGAACCGGTCAGCGTGCCGGTGATGCTGGTGCATTCCCTGTGGGACCAGGAAGACATCTACGGCAACATCGCCGTCTACAAGGCGATCAAGCCGAAGGATGACGACGGCAAGGTCTTTCTTGTTCTGGGTCCATGGTTTCATCACCAGGAGCGGCTGGACGGCGGTGCGGTCGGCCCGATTGCTTTCGGCAGCGACACGGCGGCGTATTTCCGGGTGCATATCCTGCGCAATTTCTTCGATCATTTCCTGCAGGACGACGCACCGCCGCTTACCATCTCCCCAGTCGAGGCCTTCGAGACTGGCACCAATAATTGGCTGGGACTGCAAACCTGGCCATCCGGATGTGCGCAGGGCTGCAACATCAACCATCAGAAACTCTATCTACAGACGGGCGGAAAGCTCGCCGGCGCAGCACCGGCCTCAGCCTCTCCAGGTTTCGACAGCTATGTTTCCGATCCCGCAAAGCCGGTGCCCTATCTGCCGCGGCCCATCCATATCGAGGATGAAGGTGGCGCCAGCTGGCAGACCTGGCTCACCAGCGATCAGCGTGACGCCGCCAGCCGGCCCGACGTGCTGAGCTATGTGACGTCGCCGCTCACGGCACGGCTGAAGATCGCCGGTGAGCCTGTCGCCAATCTGACCGCGTCTACGACAGGCACCGATGCGGATTTCGTAGTAAAGCTGATCGACGTCTACCCGGACGAGGTGGGGCGCACTCCGAAGCTCGGCGGTTATCAGCTGATGGTCAGCGCTGATATCCTGCGTGCGCGCTACCGGAATGACCCGAGTGTGCCCGAAGCGATGCCGTCCGATCAGAAGCAATCTTTTTCACTGAACTTGCCGACGACCAATCATGTTTTCCTGCCAGGGCATCGCATCATGGTAGAAGTGCAATCAAGCTGGTTCCCGCTATACGATCGCAACCCACAGAGTTTTGTAAAGAATATTTTCTTTGCAAAGCCGGGTGATTTTCGACGCGCGACAATCAAGGTGTTCGATGCCGGTCCGAACGCGAGTTTCATCGATCTACCAGTTGCAGCTGCCAATCTACCTTGACGGAATGAACATCCTGGTAAGCTAATCACTCAATTTTGCGCGAGATCAGGGATCGTACAGGCCGTCCGCGAATTAAAATCTGGACGCGTGCATTAGATGCCCTTTATCGCTATTATGGGTGGAAGCGCTGATGCTATAAGCGCGTAGGTTGTGAAAAAGGCTCCCGCAGGCGCGTTCCGAGAAGACACAATTGTAGAGAGAGAGTTATGACGGCAACGCTTCTGGACTCGCCTGTCAGCGTACACCGGGCCGTGACACTACGGTATATTCTATCCCTTACCGCTGTCGCATTACTCTCCCTGCTGGGCTGGCAGCTGATGACCGCCCAACTCGCAGGCCATAAACGGCAGGATGAGTCAGTCTCCTTGGCTGGCGCCCAACGGATGCTCTCCCATCAGATGGCAGGTCTGGTGGCCGAGAGCCTGGGTCCGCAAAGCGTCGAACGCCATGCGCAGACCATCGCCGAGCTGGCATCGGCTGAAAAACGCTACATCGCCTCATTTCACATCCTGGGCGCGAACGCCGCTAATACACCACGCAGAACAGCAGCCGATCGTGAGTTGCGTGCTGCCTACTTTGATGGACCAAGTTCCATCTTGGCTGCGTCGGCGAAGATCGACCACGATGTAGGCGCGCTCGAAGCTGGTCAGATGAGCAAACCCGATGCCGAGGCCTTGATCGTGTGGATGCGTGGTCCGGCCATCCACCTGCTCGATCGTGCGGTCGCCGCACAAAAAGGTCTGGCGAAGCAGACACTGCTCGATTTGCGATTCTACCATGTGGTGGACCTGCTTGCGGTGCTCGCAGTGCTTCTTCTTGAGGCGGTTTTCGTCTTCGCACCACTGGCCCGCCGCCTAGCCCGGCAGACCACGGAAATGCAACGTCAATCTCGCGTTCTGCTCGAGACCTCACAGGAGCTGGAGCGCCTGGCTTCTACCGATGGGCTAACCCGATTGGCCAATCGTCGTGCGCTCGACACCGCTTTGTCCGGCAGCGGCAACTGGATCCCTGAGCGTCCGCGCCCGGCTCATGCGCGGCCGGCTTCCTCTACCGGCGTGATCTCGTTCGATCTCGATTGCTTCAAGCAGGTGAACGACACCTACGGGCACCCTGCCGGGGACGAGGTGTTGCGCGCGGTGGGCGAGAGGCTGCGCGCCGTCTGCCGCGCCGGCGACCTTGTGGCGCGCATGGGCGGCGATGAATTCACGGCGATCTTGTACGATGTCCCCTCCAGCGAGTTCGTCGAAGCGATCGCCGAACGTATCCGTGCCACCGTGGCCGAACCAGTGCCGTTCGAGGGCGTGAACCTCGTCGTGGGCGCCTCGATCGGCACCTGCCTGGTGCCGGACCAGGCGTCTAACCTGCAGGCAGCACTTAAAATCGCCGACGATATGCAGCGCGAAGCCAAGCAGCAAACCAAATCCCGCAGCGCCCGCCGGCGGATCGGCGCTCCCGAGCAGGTTTGGTAGAAAGGCGAGGGGAATTGCCCTTGCCTCAGATCTGGAGGTCTGGAGGGTCTCCTTCCAGCGGGCGCACCGCCAGAACGCCATCGGTTCGAGTGCCGGTGGCGCGGGGGCAGAGCCCCTGGGCTTTCTTTTTACCAGACCCTCACGAGCAGCGGCACAATCAGGGCGGTAGCGATCCCGTTTAGTCCTACGGCGATGCCTGCGAATGTGCCGGCGAGTTCGTCCACCTGAAAGGCGCGTGCCGTGCCGAGACCGTGCGCGGCCAGGCCGATGGCGAAGCCGCGGGCACGCCAATCCAGAACACCCAGCGCGTTCAGCAGCGGACGCGTGACGACGGCGCCGAAGATGCCGGTGGCGATCACCAGCACGGCGGTGAGTGACGGCGAGCCGCCGATATGTTCGGCGATCCCCATCGCGATCGGCGTCGTCACCGACTTTGGTGCGACAGACAGGATGATTTCGCGCGAGCCGCCCAGTGCCCAGGCCACTGCCATCGCAGACAACGCTGCGGTGAGCGAGCCGGTAATAAGTGCGGCGAAGATCGGCAGGGCGGCGCGGCCGACCACATGGCGGTTACGGAACATCGGCACGGCGAGTGCCACGGTTGCCGGTCCCAGCAGGAAGTGCACGAATTGCGCACCTTCGAAATAGGTGGCGTAGCTGGTGCCGGTGCCGAGCAGGATTGCCACCAGCAACGCCACTGCGATGGCAACCGGGTTGACCGCCGGGTGGCGTCGTGCGCGTTGATGCAACGCTGTGCCGCAGGCATAGGCGGCCAAGGTTGCGGCCAGCCACAGCAAAGGTTGGGTGTGCAGGTACACCCAGAGATGGGTGATCGTCGCGTGGCCGGCATTGATCATGGCTTGCGCATGCGGCGATCGACTGCCTGGAACACCAGCGCGGCGACAGCGATG
This sequence comes from Acetobacteraceae bacterium, assembly GCA_965198855.1. GTDB lineage: Bacteria > Pseudomonadota > Alphaproteobacteria > Acetobacterales > Acetobacteraceae > BOG-908. Next base: position 934,252 of record CBDAPZ010000001.1, read on the forward strand.
GCGAGTGTGGTGGAGATCACCACCGAGGCTGCCAGCGGCACGAACTCACGTGCGATCCGGTCGCCATTGGCGATGACGCCGACCGCAGCCGGCACGAAGAATAGGCTGAGATGAGAGAGCAGGAAATCCGCGGCGCGTCCGAGATCGTCCGGCAATCTGCCGCGCCAGATCAGCAGCCCTGCGAGGAGCACCATGCCCACCACCGGGCCGGGCACCGGGAGTGCCAGCGTGCGAGAGACGACTTCGCCCAGAAGCTGGCAGGTGAGCAGGGACAGGATGGCAAGTATCATGGTTGGCGCAGCAGGAATTCACGCCCGATTTTTACCCGCTTCGTGCTGCCATAGGCGATGATATCTGCGGTGGCATAGGTTTCCGACCAATGCTCGGGCAGGAAGCTGCCGGTGCCGACAATGTCGATAGGCGCCTGCGCGTCGGCCATCACCCGGCATTTCTCCACGCCGAACCCTGACGAGGCGACGATGTGCACCTTGGGGAAACCGGCCTTGTCCAGCATGTCGCGCATTGCCCAGATGGCGGCTGCGGAAACGCCGGTGCCAACCAGGTAACGCAGCTCCGCATCGCTGCGAAAGCGCCGCAATGCGCCTGGTGCATGGCGTTCCAGAACGGCATAGCTCGTTTGTGGATCGAGGCCTTCGAGAAACCGGCCGCCATGGGTATCAAGCCGGGTGGAGAGTTTTCCGGCTTTCGCCATGTCTGGAAAGCGCGCGCAGACTTCGAGCGTATCTGTCACTTCGCGGCCGAAATAATCGGGTAATATCGTCATGGGTTCGCCGGGAAATGTTTCATAGAACATCTCCGCGGCGCGCAACGTGGAGCCTGCGTAGCCGATCAAGGCATGCGGCATGGTGCCGAGACCGTAAGCTGCACCGAAATACGCGGCGGTCGCATCGTTGGCGCTCCCGGCGAAGCCTTTTGCACCTTCGCGTTGTGCAGCCCGGCTGCCGACGGCGCAGGCATAGCCCATCAGATGCTGCATCTCCTCGCCGGCATCATGCCGTGCATCCATGGCGAGAAACGACACCTTGGGCAGCGCCAGGCACATCTGGTAGGCATTATGGGCGGCAACGCAGGCTGCCCCGATCTTCTGCAGCAGCAGGGTTTCGAGATCGACGAGTGCTGCGAAACTGCCGGAAATGTACAGCAACGGCTCACCGGCGCCTACCCATTCACCTTCCGGGTGCAGGATCTCCGTCTTGAATGCCACGCTGCGGAGCTTCGCCACGTCATCGAGCCAGGCGAGCATCTTTCCCGGCGCCGAGATCACCGGCCGACGCAGGAACACCGCGTAGGTGACATCCACGTCGCCGAATCGGGCAAGTATCGCTTTCGTTCGATTAAAATACGCGTCGGTCCGCGCAGTGATCTCCTGGTCGGTGATGCTCACTGCGCTGCCAAGGCGGGAGCGGCAGCGGCAAGCCGCCGCGCCTTCAGCTCGGCGGCCACCAGGAAGGCGAGCTCCAGCGATTGCTCGGCATTCAGCCGTGGATCGCAAAAAGTCTCGTAGCGGTCACCAAGATCTGCTTCCGTCAGCCGGTGTGCGCCGCCGACGCATTCGGTGACCGGCTGGCCGGTCATCTCCACATGCACGCCGCCGGGCCGCCCGCCTTCAGCCACGAACACATCGAAGAAGCCACGCACTTCCGCAAGAATAGAATCGAAATTGCGTGTCTTGATCTTCAGTGCCGTGCTTACCGTGTTGCCGTGCATCGGGTCGCAGAGCCACACCACTTTCTTGCCCTCGCGTTGCACCGCACGCAGCAACGGAGCCAGATGCGTGCTCACTTTTTCCACGCCCATGCGGCTGATCAGGGTAAGCCGTCCCGGTTCGTCGTCTGGGTGCAGGATCTCGATCAGGCGCAGCAGGTCGTCTACCGGCGTGGAGGGCCCCACCTTGATGCCGATGGGGTTCTTCACGCCGCGCAAAAACTCGACATGCGCGCCGTCCACCTGGCGGGTGCGGTCGCCGATCCACAGGAAATTGGCCGAGCAACCATACCAGTCGCCGGTGGTGCTATCCACGCGTGTCAGGGCCTGCTCGTAGGGCAGCAGCAGGCATTCATGGCTGGTGTAGAACTCGGTTTCGCGGATCTGCGCGGTGTTGGCACTGCCGATACCGCAAGCGGCCATGAAGCCCAGCGTCTCGTCGATGCGCGTGGCCAAGTCCTGATAGCGCGCCGCCAGGGGCGAGCGCGCGACGAAATCGAGATTCCAGCGATGCACCTCGTGCAGGTCGGCATAGCCGCCATTGGCAAAGGCGCGCAGCAGGTTCATGCGCCCGGCCGACTGGAAATAGGCAGTCTCCATCCGCCGCGGATCCGGCACGCGCGCGCTGGCCTCAAAATCCGGCCCGTTGATGATGTCACCGCGATAGCTGGGCAGCGACACGCCGTCGATCGTCTCCATGTCCGAAGAGCGCGGCTTGGCAAACTGGCCGGCCATGCGGCCGATTTTCACCACCGGCACGGTAGCGCCGAAAGTGAGCACTACAGCCATCTGCAGCAGCACGCGGAAGGTGTCGCGCACGGAGTTGGCGTTGAAATCCGCAAAACTCTCGGCGCAATCGCCGCCCTGCAGCACAAAGGCGCGCCCCTCGGCTGCCATCGCAAGTGCGCTCTTCAGCCGCCTGGCTTCACCCGCGAACACCAGCGGCGGATAGGTTTTCAGCCGTGCCTCTGCCGCCACGAGTGCTGCCGCGTCCGGATAGGCGGGCGCCTGGCGGATCGGGCGGTTGCGCCAGGTTTCGGGCGTCCAGGAGGCGGGTGGCATTTGGCTGGTCCTCAGTCTGAGGGGCTTTCATAGAAGACTGGGGGGAATGAAGCCATTCCCCCCAGTCTTCCCAGCAATTCCTAGTATTGGGGTCAGTTCAGGAGCCGCTTACCCGCGTCCTCGTCCGCAGCGTCACCCATTCCTCGGCCGAGGTCGGATGTATGCCGATCGTGCGGTCGAAATCGGCCTTTGTCGCGCCAGCCGTCATCGCAATGCCGATGCCCTGCATCATCTCCGCCGCATCGTCACCAATCATAAGTGCACCCACTACACGCTGGCTTGCCTGATCTACCACCAGCTTCATCAACGACCGTCGATCGCGGCCGCTCATCATGTGACGCATTGGCTTGAACTTCGCCACATACACGTCCACCCGACCATATTTCGTCGCCGCGTCCTCCTCCGACAACCCGCACGTGCCGATCGGCGGCACCGAGAACACCGCCGTCGGGATCGCCTCGAACGACCAGCTGCGCACATGCTTGCCGAACAGGCGATCCGCCAGGTTATGCCCCTCGGCGATCGCCACCGGCGTAAGATTCATCTTGTTGGACACATCGCCAATCGCAAAGATATGTGGCTGGCTCGTGGCGTTCTGCTCATCCACCACGACGCCACCATTGGCTGCCACCTCGACGCCAGCTTCCGCCAGACCAAGCCCCTCGGTTTTCGGCGCGCGCCCCAATGCGAAAAACACCAGGTCGCTGTCGAAACTGCGGCCATCCGTCAGATGCAGCCGCTTGCAACCATCATCGAGCTCTTCCAGACGGTGCAGTAGCACGCTGGGATGTAGCTTTATCCCCTGCGCCTCCATCGCCTCGCACAAAGCCTGGCGAAGTTCATGATCGAAGCCACGCAGCGGCAGTTTCTGCCGATACAACACATCGACCTCCGCACCCAAACCGCGGAAGATGCCGGCGAACTCCACCCCGATATAGCCACTACCCACCAGCGTCACCCGCTTCGGGCGTTCCGGAAGATAGAAAGCCTGATCGGAGACGATGCCGAGCGAGGCACCCTCGATATCTGGCCAGATCGGTGCGCCGCCCACCGCGATCACGATCCGTTCCGCAGTGACCCTCTGCTCGCCCAACTGCAATGTATGCGCGTCGATAAACACCGCACGCTCGAAAAAAGATCTGACTCCCGAGTTTTCCAGCAGTTTCACATAGATGCCGTTTAGCCGCGAAATCTCATGGTCCTTGGAGGACATTAACGCGGCCCAATCATGCGTGCCGGGCACCGTATCCCAGCCAAATCCGTGGCTGTCGGCCGCATGCGCCGCATATTCCGCAGCCTGCACCATCAGCTTCTTCGGCACGCACCCCACATTTACGCAGGTGCCACCCCAGTGTTTCTCCTCCGCAATCCCAACTCGCGCACCATGCGACGCCGCAATCCGCGCACACCGCACCCCACCGGACCCACCACCAATGACAAAAAGATCAAAATCCATGCTGGGCTCACCTCAGAACATAAAAGTCTTTTGCTTCTTTTCTTCAGAAAAGAAGGCCTTCTTTTTTGAAAAAAAGAAGCAAAAAACTTCTATATTCCACCCAGCGCGAGGTATTTTATTTCGAGATAATCTTCAATGCCATACTTGGAGCCTTCGCGGCCTAGACCTGACGATTTCACGCCGCCGAAAGGTGCGACCTCGGTGGAGATGATGCCCTCGTTTATACCGATGATGCCGGCTTCGATCGCTTCAGCGACGCGGAACACGCGACCAACGTCACGCGTGTAGAAATACGCCGCCAAACCGAACTCGGTGTCGTTCGCCATCTCCACCGCCTCGTCTTCCGTGAAAAAGCGAAACAGCGGTGCGACCGGACCGAACGTTTCGTCGCGGAAAATATCCGCCTCGCGCGGCACATCGGCCAAAATCGTCGGCTCGTAGAAATTGCCGCCCAACGCATGCGCCTTGCCGCCCGTCACTACGCGCGCCCCCCGCGCCAGCGCATCCGCCACATGCGCTTCCACCTTGGCCACCGCATCGCCATTGATCAGCGGACCTTGCGTGATCCCCTCCTCCATGCCGTTGCCGACACGCAGACCTTCGACAGCGATCTTCAGCTTCTCGGTAAACGCATCGAACACGCCATCCTGCACCAGCAAACGGTTCGCGCACACGCAAGTCTGCCCGGTATTGCGATACTTGCTCGCGAGCGCACCTTTTACCGCTTCATCCAGATCGGCGTCGTTAAACACGATGAACGGCGCGTTGCCGCCCAGCTCCATGCTGGTCTTCTTCACCGTCGGCGCACATTGCGCGAGCAGCTTGGCGCCCACTGCCGTACTCCCGGTGAAGGTGAGCTTGCGCACCATCGGGTTTTCAGTCATTTCGGCGCCGATCTCGGTTGCCGGGCCAGTCAGTATGTTGCAGATACCGGCCGGCAGCCCGGCACGTTGCGCCAGCACACCGAGAGCGAGCGCCGAGAACGGCGTCTGTGTCGCAGGGCGGATCACGCCGGCGCAGCCGGCAGCCCAGCCTGGGCCGGCCTTGCGGGTGATCATCGCCGCGGGGAAATTCCATGGCGTGATCGCCGCGAATACGCCAATAGGCTCCTTCTGCACGATGATGCGCCGGCCCGGCAGATGCTGCGGAATGGTGTCGCCGTAAACCCGCTTGGCTTCTTCGGCGAAGAACTCGATGAAGCTTGCCGCATACGCGATCTCGCCGCGACTCTCCGCCAGCGGTTTGCCCTGTTCGGCGGTCATGATCACCGCGAGATCTTCCTGGTTCGCCATCATCAGGTCGAACAGCTTGCGGAGCGGCTTCTGGCGTTCCTTCGCGGTCATCTTCCGCCAGGCTTTCTGCGCCACATAAGCGGCCTCGATGGCACGCTTCGTCTCGGCACGGCCCATGCTCGGCACCTCGCCGACGATCTCGCCATTGGCAGGATTGCGCACCGTGACCATGCGGCCGCTATCGGCCTGCACCCATTTGCCATCGATCAGGTTCGCCTGCCGCAACAAATCCGGGTCGGCGAGCTTCAGCAGCGCAGTCGGGTTCAGCATGGTGAGCATCCATTCACGTGTCCGGTGGAATGTGAGGCGAGGATAGGACGAAGGGAAGGGGCCGGTCGGCGCCTAGCGCACCGTCTGCCCCACGGCACAGCATTGCGCCACCGCCGTTCCCGGGCCGCCGGTGACCGAGTTGAGATAGAGGGTCACCTGGCCGAGGATCTTGTTATCGAACGTCACCTTCACCGGCACTGGCGGCGCGCCCGGTATCATCTCGGCCAGCCAGGCGCTGCCGTGCCGTGGCTTGCGACGGGAATCCTCGTCCTCGTTATGGACGAAGCCACCGAGCTGCTGACCTACCAGGTCACAATGCAGCGCCTTGCCGGCAAAGATCGAGGCACTGGTTTTCGGCAAATCCTCCTCGCCGATCGCATGCGCAGTCTGCGTCGCGAGGCGCCGCCCGTCGAAGGTAGTGACGGTGCCGGCGCAGCTGCCCGTCTGCCCGACCTGCCGCATGAGCAAAGCAAGTGCGCTCAGCGTGTCGATGGTATGCTTCGTCTGATCGGGAGAGATCGCGGTGCGCTCTTGCTCGACCGGCGGCGACAAAGCGTGGATGACGGGGTTGCCATCGACGTAGTCGATCCGTGTCTGCCTGGCGGTCCCGCGCAGGTGGCCGGTGCCCGCAAAATATTGCGGTAGCGCGGTGCCGTCCTTGAACGTGCCGATAGCCTGGCTGTCATTGTCGCTATGCACCACAAAGCCGATCAGTCCGGCGGTATGGAACGTGACATGGGCCGCGTAGCCGGTCGGTGTCAGCGTCACGCTGCCGGCAAGTTTCAGCACCGTCAGCCCGTGCGACAGCCCGGTATATTCGGCAGTCAACGTGCCGGTTGCGGCGGCCGCCGCGGGCAGGGGAAGGCACAAGGCAGCACCGAGCAAGAGTCTCTTCATGCTCCAATCATGTCCAATCCAAGCGGACGGAGCAACGCGCGACCGCCTTGCGGCCCTATCACGCTGACGGGAGGACCAGCGTATGCGCAGAGTTAAGGGTTTCGAATTCACACTTCGGCAACCTGTCCCGGCTTTAACTCGACCGCAGCAGCCGCTACAGGAGGCTTTCATGCACAGCCCGATCCCGGGCCCGTTCCATGGTTCCATGCCTAGCCCTGACCTTGCCGGCGCTCGTCATGCGCGTGTGCTCGATGCGAGTTTCTCTGCGCTGGCGGTGCTCGCGGCTGGCGGTGTGTGGGCAGGCGCGCATCTTTCCGGGCCGCAGCCGGACGTCGTGGCCGTCGCAAAGGTGAGCTGCGCCGTTCTGCTGGTGACGGCACTCACCGGCATGTGGATGATTGAACGTTCTGCCGAGATGCCGCGGCTATGGGTGACGCTTTTCGTCGAGGCAGTGCGTCGCCGCATGGACAGGCGTGCTGCACGGCGTGCCGTAGCCTTGTCGCCAAAAGAGACGCCGACGCGCGGGATGGCTGGTCTTTTGGAAGGCTTTTCGGGCTGGTTCAACCAGGCAAGCGAGCCGGCCGACCCGGCAGGGATGGACGCCATGGCGCCGGATCGTCGCCGCGAGGCGCAGCTTCTGATGGCAACGCTGTATCGGGAAGCGGACACTCTGAGCGACACATCGAACGATATCGAGGAGTCCCGCCGGCGCCTGATCAGCGATCTCGGTCCGGCCGAAGGAGCTTGCGACCAGACACAGAGCGCCCTGTCGCGCATGACCGACCATGTGGTGGCTTTGACCGGCGCCGTTACCACGACCACTGCGCAAGCGGATCGGGTGAGCACGGCGTGCGTGGCGCTGTCGGAGCTCGCCTTCACGAGCCAGAACAAGGTGGCCACGCTGGACGCGCGTGCGACGTCGTTATTGACGGAGATCGAAGGCATCGGGCGCTTGCTCGGCCGTGTCGGCGGCCTGACCGAGGCAGCCTACATCACAGGCTCCCGCCTCGGTGACCAGGGTACCCCGGTGGTGGCCCTGGCCTTGGAATTGCGCGAGCTTGCCGCCATGGCTCGGAGCAACCTTGCCGGCATCGAGGCGACCCTCGCCGAAATGGTCACCCAAGCCACTACGGCGACAAAGACCGCGCACGACATTGGTGAGCGTATTCATCTACAGCACGATCTCGGCCTTGGCCTCTCGCACGCGGTGCTGCAGCAGGGCGTTGAAATTGCAGAGATCGTCCGCATGCTCGACGAAGCCCAGCTTGGTTTCCTCACCTTGCGCGCCAGTGTTGAGGCAGTCACCCGCCACGGCCTGTCGCGGGGCATTCAGAGCGCCAAGCTGCGCGAGGCCGCCGCCCGCCTCCCAACCCACGCGGAGAACGTGGCAAGCATTCTGCGCAGCATTCCCGACTTCGCGCCGCCCATAGAATTCGAGTTTTAGGACAGGTTTGCCCATCCAAGCCGGGTTGCAAGCCTGCCTCCCGCCGCCTAGTTTGCCGCCGCGCGGGAAGGATGGCCGAGCGGCTTAAGGCGCACGCTTGGAAAGCGTGTGTGCGTGAAAGCGTACCGTGGGTTCGAATCCCACTCCTTCCGCCAGAGCACCTTCCCGGCACGACCCGGCATGTCCCAATAAGCCTGGCATTTCATGGCTTTAGGTGCTAGGATCGACCCGCTCGAGACCCCGATATCCCGCCGATCGCCGGGTATAATCCTGGGTATCATTTTCAAAAATCCGGGTATTTTTCGTGGTGTCAAATTGCTGACTGATGCGGCCGCTAAAGCGGCCAAGGCCAAAGACAAGGCCTACAAGCTCAATGATGGAGCTGGTCTCGTGCTGTATGTCGCACCAAACGGTAGCAAGCATTGGCGTATGCGCTACACCTTCCAAGGAAAGGAGAAGTTGCTTTCGTTTGGCCCCTTTCCAAAGGTCGGCCTTGGTCAGGCCTGCGAGATGCGCGACGCCGCAAAGGCTCAGCTGAGGGAGGCAAGGGAGCCAGGGCTCGAGAAAAAGCTACGTCGAGCAGCGAGTAGCGATCTGCTGTGGACATTTGAGGCGATCGCACGAGACTGGCACCAGCGCAATGTTAGCGCCTGGACGGAGCGGCATGCCAAGGACGTCCTGGACAGCCTTGAGGCTCATGTTTTTCCTACCCTGGGCAGCTTTTCTATCAACGACATTAAGGTGCCGATGGTGCTCCGAGCGCTGCGCGTGATCGAAGCACGGCCGGCACTCGAGACAGCAAGGCGGGTGCGCCAAAGAATCTCGGCCGTGTTCGTCTACGCCATCGCATTAGGCATCGTGGAGAATGATCCTGCCGCCATCGTAAGGGGTGCTATGGCTCCCGTAATTAGAGGACGGCAGCCGGCGATAACCGATTTGACGGAAGCGAGAGCTGTTTTGGCGGCTGTGGAGGCCATACCGGCTCATCCGACCACCAAGCTTGCAAATCGACTGCTTGCCTTGACTGTCGTTCGACCGGGCGAACTGCGTGACGCGAAGTGGGGAGAGTTCGAGGGACACAACAGCCCTGAACCACTCTGGCTGCTGCCCGCCGACCGCATGAAGATGAAGAGAGAACACCTGGTGCCGTTATCGCGCCAGGCTGTCGAGATCCTAACCGCCATTCGCCCGCTAACCGGGCGAGGTGCCCTAGTGTTCCCCAGCTCTCCGCACGCTCACCTGCCGATGTCGGAAAATGCCATTGGGTATTTGTTCAATAGTGCCGTATCACAGTCGCCACGTGCCGCATGGCTGGCGGGCAACTTTTAGCTCCGTCATGAACGAAGCCTACCGCGTTGACCGCCACGTCATCGACCTAATGTTGGCGCACGTGCCAGCTAACAAAACTGAAGCCGCTTATAATCGGGCACAGCATATGGGCCGCCGTCGGGAATTAGCACAGCTATGGGCTGACATGCTCATGGAGCACGCAATGGACTTGCAAGAGGTCGTTGGAGGCCGGCGAAGATAAGCGAAGGTTGCGTTCCGTCGCTTTGGGGTATGTCAAGGCCGAGGGAGCTTGATCCCTCGGCCAGCAAGGTCTTACAAAACCACCTTAGAGTCCGTTTGAGAATGATTAGCCATGTGCGATCCTCCGCAAAAGCAGGCGTCCCATTGCGACATGGATCATGGCCTCGGATACGTCTAGTCGGCTCTCGTAGTCTCGTACGAGACTGCGCCAGCGTGTCATCCATCCGAAAGTGCGTTCCACGACCCAGCGTCGCGGCAACACCTTAAAGCCCGGGTGCTTGTCGCTTCGACGCACAATCTCTAACACGAAGTCCCGAAAAGCAGCTTTATCGAGCAACTTGGTGCGGTCGTAGGCGCCATCAGCAAACAAATGCTTGAGCCTGTCAAATCGCTTGCAACCGCGACCCCCTTTTCGCGCCCAATTGCGACCCTCTAACGGCCTGATCGAGCTCCTCGAGATGGGGTCCGCGGGTGTTGGGAGGCTGTGGATAAGTGGCCTGCCGGAGCGACCTTTCAGAGTCAGGCGCAGGCAGGCCACTTATCCACAGCGGACAGCCCGGGCGTAGGTTGCCAGGTCAGTTTCGGTTCTTGAACCGCCAGCTGGTGTTGCCTGTCTCGACGATGTCGCAGTGATGGGTCAGGCGGTCGAGCATAGCAGTCGTCATTTTGGCATCGCCAAAAACCTGCGGCCAGTCTGCAAAGGCGAGATTGGTGGTGATGAGCAGCGACGTGTTTTCATAGAGTTTGCTGATTAGGTGGAACAACAACTGGCCGCCGGATTGGCTGAACGGCAAATAGCCTAGTTCGTCGATGACGATGACATCGTAGCGCAGCAGCGTCTCGGCAAGCCTGCCGCTGCGACCGGCGGCCTTCTCCTGCTCAAGTTGATTGACCAAATCGACCAGGTTGAAGAACCGTCCGCGTGCACGGCTGCGGATGATCGCAGAGGCTACTCCGATGCAGAGATGCGTTTTGCCGGTGCCCGTGCCGCCGATGAAAATTGCGTTGCGCTTGGCATCGAGGAACGCGCCGGTCGCAAGTTCTAGCACCTGGCCTTGGTCAATCATCGTGTCGGCAAAAACAAACTTGTCCAGATCCTTCAGCACCGGGAACTTGGCGCCGCTGATGCGGTAGCTGATAGAGCGGGCTTGTCGATGCGTGCGTTCGGCCCGGATGAGGCTGGCGATCAGCGGGTAGATTTCGTCGCGCCGGACCAACCCCTTGCCGGCGATCTCGTCGAAACTCGCGCGCATGCCGTAAAGCTTCAATTCGCTCATAGCGTCGAGGATTTCATGGCGTTCCATCAGGCGACCTTTCGTATGCTGTCGTAGCGGCCGCAATCGGCCACGGGCTCGATCTTCAGGCGCAGACCATCCGGCGTGATGATCGAAGGCGGCGTCGGAGGCTGGTGCCGGCGCGCCAGCACGGTCAGGATCACGTCACCGCTGGCGAGCCCCGCCGCCAGTGCTTCGGCGCAAGCTTCCTCTACGGCCGACAAGCCATGCGCCAAGACAGCAGCGAGCACTTTGACGAATTGCTGATCGCCGTCGGCATGCTGCTTCAGCTTCGCGCGCACCTGGGCCAGCGCCGGCGGGAGGGCCCAATCCTTGAACGGTGCGCCATTGCGCAAGGCGCCCGGCTTACGCACCAGCACCGGCAGATAGTGCCAGGGATCGTAAATGATCTGATACCGGCGGAAGTCGCGCGGATGGTCGGCTACCACTTCGCCGCCGAGAAGCACCACGATGCGTGCTGCGTGCGATCGCACAAGCACCATCCGGCCAGCCGCCCTGGCGTCAACGCTGTAGCGATTATGGTCGGCCATGATCAGGCATGTCGTGGTGGCCCTGACCGCTTTCTCGACAAAACCGTCGAAGGGTCCGCGCAACTCCATCAGGCGCGGCTGCTCTTCCTGGAAAACCTCCCAGATCGTCCGGTCCTTGAACTCCGGATGCTGGTGGCGCTTCGCATAGGAGATGCACTGATCTGCCAACCAGCCGTTCAGCTCGGCCAGGCTCGAGACTCGCGGCTTGGGTCGGAACATCTGATCGCGAAGATTGCCGACCTGGTTCTCAACCTGTCCCTTCTCCCAACCTGAAGCAGGAGTACACGCGACAGGATCGACCAAATGATGTGAGCACATCTGAAGAAAGCGCCGATTATATTGGCGCGCTTTACCCACGAAGATCGCTTCCACGGCGGTCTTCATGTTATCATAAATCCCGCGCCGACAGATGCCGCCGTAAAACTCGAAGGCTTTGTCGTGCGCGTCGAACACAAGCTCCTGCGTCTCGCGAAAATAGGCGCGCACGAACGGCATGCGGCTATGCGACAGCTTCATGTGCGCTGCCTTGATCACCAGCGGCAAACCCTGCAGCGTGATGGTCTCGTGGCTCCAGTCGAACTGGTAGGCTTCGCCGGGGGCAAAACTCAGCGGCACAAAGGCATGTGTCGGTGTCCGGGCCTGTTCGTCGCGCCAGGATTTGGTGAAACGATGCACGCTGTCATGCGCGCCGTCATATCCACGGCCACGCAGTTCCTCGAACAAACGCTGCGTAGAGCGGCGTTCTCGGCGAGCAAGCTTGGCCTCCTTCTCGAGGATCTCGGTGAGAACATCCACCCACGCACCGAGCTTGGGCACCGGCTGCACGCCCCGCTCATACTTGAATGCGGTCTTCTGGCTCCGGACCACCTTGCGCACCGTCGCCCGCGAAACGCAGAGCGTCCGCACGATCTCCTTAATCGGCAGGCGCTGCTCGAAATAGGCGCGCCGGATATCGCCGATCACGTCCACGGACATCATCCCCCAAACCCCTCCCAGGCCAGATACGGCCGAAGGGAGGGATGCTGACACACAGAGCCGAGGGGTCGGGATTGGAAGCGAAAACCGCCCTCAGGGGGTCAGTATTGCGTGCGATTTCACAGTCCAGTCCGTTGCACAGCGCGGAACATCCTGGGTGGTGAGAACCGAGCACGGCATCATCGAGTAGGCGCAGCCGGAGAGTTGCCATGCAGGGCCTTGTAAACTTCTCAACGGCAATCGCGGACTCGATCGCCGTCCTTCTGCCGACATTCTGCTATCTTATGGCGTGCAGCTGCTTCTTCTATTTCGCCTGGACGCTCCGGGTGTGGTCTGACACGCATTCGCGGTATAACCACCCGCACCGGCATCGGCCCTGGGTGCCATTCGTATCGCTGATCCTGTGCGGTGTCTTCGCGACATTCCCGGATTTCCTGAACATGGCGAACGTGAGTGCGGGGACGGATCTCACCGTCAATCTCACGCAGTATACAGCCACCCTGCCGCCGAATGCCGGCAACGTCCTTGGCACCACGCCAGACGCGTCTGTCATCAACGTCGTGACGCTGTTCCAATACTTTTTTGAGGCGTTTGGTGCGGCGTGCGTCGCATGGGCGATCGTCCGCTTCCGCAGCATCGTCAATGCGCACACGCAAGGTTCGCCAACTTCCTGCTTTGTGCAGTTTGTCTTCGGGATTTGCTGCATCAACATCGTGACCATTGCCAACGGCGTGCAGCAGTTCTTCCAAACAGGCGGTTGATAATCCCGCTGCTTGCGGGTGGGATAAGCCTTGGCTGCCATTCACGCACAGCTGATATCGCCCGAGCCGTCCTGGCCCTTCTGACGCAAGGACCGGACCTTTGGTTCGTGAATCAACTGCCTCGACAAAGTTCCCGGTTCAATCGGCAACATTTGAAAATACTCGATCCCATTCGCAGTCGTGGACCGCAGTTTGGATAACGAGGGACAGTTCCCTCGGTCAAAGGAGAGTAGACGTGAAAGTCCAGAAAGCCTCTTCGCGGAGCATCGGCTTCGCAATCCTCCGAGGGAAGGTCGTTCCGGTCCTGACCCTCGGCGCCAGCCTGTCTCTGGCCGTAGTCGGACATGCCTTCGCCGATGCGGCAACTGCCACGTCTCCGACCGGCGGTCTCGGGGCGCAGATGAACCTCATCTCCTCCGAGGCCATAAATTCCGGGTCCACGGCTTTCGGCATGGCGTGCTATCTCGCGGCAACGGTCTGCTTCGGTCTGGGCGTGTGGGCGCTATGGCAGAGCCGTCAGCCACAGAACCGAGAGACCGGCCACATCGGTAAGGGCGTCGCCGGCCTCGTTCTCTGCGGCCTCTTCGCAACCGCCGGCGTGTGGATCAACAAGGCTTCGATCACCGCGTCCGGCAGCGCGGCATCAATCAACGACGCTCCCGCCATGGTGCAGTTCGGCACCGGCGGCTGAACTGCATAGAGCCTGCCGGCGTCGCGCACGTCGCAATCCGGCAGGCCATTTTGCCAGAGAAGAGACTACTTCATGTTCACTTCCCTAACCTCTCAAGCCAAGCCCTCAACTACGCCAGCAGAACGCGTCGTGATGGTAAAATGGGGTCCACTGACCTTGCTCACGGTTGCGACATTTTATGCGACGAGCAGCGCCTTCTGTATTCCTGCGATTTCCCAGAGTGCAGCAGTGCATAGTTCAGCGCTCCAGCCTTTTTTCCTTTTTGCCGTTGGGCTTGCTCCAATGTTTGGTACAGCTCTCGTGGTTTGGACGTCCCGCCATGGGTTGTCTCCACAGGAACGACGTTCGCAGCTCGTCGGAGCTGCGATGAGCGCAGTCCTGTTCTTCCCGGCCGTTTTGCTGGTTCGGTTCTTCAATTGATGTTGCACCTGGCCGTCTCTGTTCACCGTGGTGGCTCTGCTGCTTTGCAAAAGCTTCCCGCGCCTTGCACTTGCGCCTATTGCGGATTGCAAGCCGGGCTCCACAGCGACGACCGCAGCTGTGCGGCTTGCCTCCTCATACGGCACCTCGAACGTCCCCGCATCGATGATGAGGCCTGCCTCACCTGGCTGCCCGAATTGAGCCAGGCAACGCTTATCTGCCTGGTGCGCGAGATGCACACGCGTCTCCGCGCCGCCGGTGAGGCGTTCGATGCCGAGATCGCCCCCGTCATTCCCAGCCCAGAGCGCGTGGCGCTTCAGCACGTGCAGCGCGCTGTCTCGGGCCGTGCAGCGATCGCCGCCGAACTGCTCGGGACATCGCGGCCGAGCGAGCTGGCGCAGGCCCTCAGCCGCATGTCCGCCCCGTCTTACGACCAGCGTCATAAGCTGCTCGGTGGGGTGCGGGTGCTTCCGGTTGGGCGGTTCTTCGTCGGCTCGGACGATGTCTACCCGGCCATTGTCGATAGTTGGCGAAGCTCGGCGAAGCCAAAATCTTCGTCGACGCTTTCACGGAGCGTTGCCTGATGTTTTCCGGAATTGCCTCGATGCTCGCCAGCCTGTCGCTGATGCTGAAGCAGCCGCTGACGGCCTATTGCGACCTGGAGACGACGCATGACGACGCGCTGATCACCAGGGGCGGCCATTACTGCACCTGGCTGCACGTCAATGGCATGCAGCGCATGGCCGAACGCAAGGACTACGATGCCATCACCGAGGCCATGCGGCTCGATCTTTCCGGTGCGCTGGAGAACAAGGGCCACGCCATTGTCGGATGGTATATCTCCGACCCCGACGCGGCACTGGTCGAGATCGAGCGTGTCAATCTCGCATCTTGCCGGTCGATCGCGCGCGAGGTCGGTCTTAATCTCCACGACATTCTCAACGAGCGTGCTATTCTCTGGCTGAAGTTGATGCGTTGGGAAGCGGCATATTTCCAGGTTTGGACACGCATTTCCGTCCTGACCAAGGAGGAGCGCAAGCAGCTCAAGGCCGAATACGCCGCAAATGCAAAACATGGCGGCGGCGTTGTCGGCACGCAGCGGTTCTACATGCGCAGCGAGGTCATGGCGGCGCGCCACACGGCATTCGTCTCACGTGTGCAGTCGGCATTGCGCGCGCACGACGTCGCAATCTCCGTTCTGGAGCCGCATGATGCGCTACGCGTCGCGCGCGAGGCGATGTATCGCGAAATGTCTGGTTCCGATTGGTCACCGAGCTTGCCTGGAGACAAGGTGATGGCCCGCTGCCCGGAAGACGACGCAAAGCCGAATGCCGGTTATCTGCTGTGGCCGCCGATCCGCGATCAGTTGTTCTACACCGATGCCGTCACCTGCGGCGGTCAGCGCGTGGACTTTGGCGATAACGCCTATAGTCCGGTCGACATGGACATCGGCCCCGAGGACCCGCGGCCGTTCGTCGAACTGGCGGCCACCCTTGGAATCGACCGCATTCCCTGGCGCGCATCGATCGTGATCGAGGGCTGCGGTCAGTCCGCCATGCAGATCAAGGAGGTGGGCGCGTCGTTCCTCTCCATGTTCCCCGGCAATAGCGACCTGCGGCGTGCCTTTGCCTTTCTCAAGCAGGAACGCGAAGAGCATAACCACATCGCCATCCGCTTGCGCGCCAGCTTCGCAACATGGGCCCCGGTCGAGGATGGTCCGCGGCTGAGACGTCGCGTCTCGACGCTGTCTCAGCGCATCGAAGGCTGGGGCAACGCCAAGAGCACCATGGTGATCGGCGATCCGCTTGAAGGCACCTTTGAGCAGCGCTCCGGGCCTATCCCTCAGCTCGACGGCCAACCCGTCACTCGCCCTCCTCGGCGATGCACTGGCGATGCTGCCCTGGAACCGCACGGCATCCCCTTGGGAGCAGGGCTCGGTGCTATTCCGCAGGCCCGATGGCGGGATCTGGCCGTACGACCCAGCCGGCGGCCGGAAGCGCCCGCTCGTGGTCGATATTTTTGTGGCACCCCCTGGGTCAGGCAAGTCTGTGCTGGCCAACACCATCAATATCGGGCTCTGCCTGTCATCGGCGGTCATGGGCACGAACGGCGCCAAGCTGCCGCTGATCGGCAAGGCCGATATCGGGCGGTCGGCGGAAGGCTTTGTCCGCCTGATCCAGGAGGCGCTCGGCCCCAACCGCAAGCACGAAGCAATCTTCGTTTCGATGCAGATTGCGCCTGGCTTTGAATTCAACCCATTCGATCTGCAGGTCGGATGTGAACGTCCACTCCCATTGGAGAAAGCGTTCCTGCAGAACTTCCTCGCACTTGCCACCCTGCCGCCGGATCAGTCCACGCCGTTCGAGGGCATGACGCAGCTGATTTCGATCGTCATCGATGAAGCCTACCGGCTTTGCACAGAGGGTGGCGGCGGCGCAAAACGCTACACGCCCGGCGTTGATCCGCAAGTCGACGCGATGATCGTGCTTCATCACATCAAGCTGGACGAGGAACAGCCGTATTGGCGCGATGTCGTCAACGAGCTCTGCGACCGGGGGGAATACCGGGTTGCCGAGCGCGCGCAACGCCACGCCGTGCCGATCCTCGAAGACCTGATCGGCGCCGTTCGTACCGACCAGGTGCGCGACATGTTCGACCGCCTCAAACTGGTCGAAACCAGCGAAAAGGCGTCACAG
The DNA here is from genome assembly GCA_965198855.1 of Acetobacteraceae bacterium. Taxonomy (GTDB): domain Bacteria; phylum Pseudomonadota; class Alphaproteobacteria; order Acetobacterales; family Acetobacteraceae; genus BOG-908. The sequence goes on from CBDAPZ010000001.1 coordinate 951,296, forward strand.
ATTTTCGAGCGCTATATCTCCGATACGATCCGCCGCTATCCCACGCTCAACGCACCGACGCAGTTGGACTTCGGGCCGGCGCGCATCATCGTCCTCGATCTGCAGTATGTCGCACCGACCGGGTCGGCCGCGGCCAACCGCCAGACCGAGATGATGTATCTGCTGGCCCGGCACATCCTCGCGCGGAATTTCTTTCTGCACCCGGAATACCTTGTCTACGTGCCTGAGCCCGTCAAGGAATTCCACAAAAAGCGGTTTCTTGAGACATACGAGACGGTCAAGCGCGTCGACTATGACGAATGGCACCGAACCCAAGGCAGCGCACTTGTCCGTGCCCAGGCCGAACTGGATGTGCGTGAAGGCCGCAAGCACAACGTCCAGCTCGGCTTTGCGTCTCAGCGCCTCTCCGACATGGGAGACGGCGTGATCGCGCAATCGACGGGCCGGTTTGTCCTTGGTGCCGACGATCAGCGTGAGCGCGACGAAATAATCAAGCGCTTTGGCCTCACCGATGCCAGTGCCAAGATCGTCCGCAATCGCCTGACCGGTCCGAAGCGCGACGGCGCGCCGTTCCTGGCGATCATGCGTGCTGAGCAAGCGCATTATGAGCAGTTCCTGATCAACTCGCTCGGTCCCGTCGAGCTGTGGGCACTGTCCACAACGCCGTCCGATACGAGCCTCCGCAACAGGCTCTACGACCGCGTCGGCTTCTCCGAGGGCCTCCGCCGGTTATCCAAGGTCTTCGGTAGCGGATCGGCATCGGATGAAATCGAGCGGCGCACGAAGGCGCGTCTCAAGAAAGGTGATGCCGCAGATCGTGTCGAAACGGGCGTCGTCGATGAGTTAGCGTCCGAGTTGATTGAAGGGCGTGGGCTGGGCCTGGTGTTACGGCCACACGATGACGTGCCGCCGCCCCCAGCGGCAGCAGCGCCAGCGCTTCGTATCGCGGCGGAGTGACGTTGAATACGTCTGGCGAGCATCAACCCGTCCTAACTTTATGAAGTACTCGAGCACATACGCGCGGGATAGATTTGCGGTCCACCGTTTAGGCCAGCATTGCTCCGAAAAATGGGCGTTCTGGCTCTGGCAGCCTGTCGAGCGGCCGCGAAAGCTAAAAGGAAATCGCATAGCTTGGGCGCCAGCGCCGATGGCAGGGTAAGCGATGCACAGGGCCCCCGACCTGTGCTATCGTGCCACAGGTAAGACAGGGTGGATCACCATGTTACATAGAGCGGCCAATCTTCCAGCGGTGCCGGCCCAGCCGCGCGTGTTCAAGGACCTTGAACGTGTCCGTCTCACGCGTGATGTCTCCTCACAGCTGGGGACCCTGCCCAAAGGCTCGACAGGGACGATCCTCATGGTCTTTGCCGAAGGCGAGGCTTACGAGATCGAGTTTGCACGCCCTGTCGAAGCGATGGTCACGGTAAAAGCCGGAGACTTGGAGCCCGTTTAAGTGGCGCTGCTTCCTAGCTACGCGTTGCGCTGGATACCGGACGCCAAGATTAGGGACTATTTGCTGGTCTTGGAGCACCCCGAGGGCGGCTCCAAAGCGAACTTCTTCATAAACGTCGCCGGCTTCTCCCGAGCAAAATGGGAGGTTCTGCGAGATGCGCTTAATGCGCAGGTTTTGCTAGGTGACGCGAGAATGACCCGCGTGGATGAGTATGGCGAACGCTGGGAAGTCACCGGTCCCATCGCGGCCCCGAACAGCAAAAACTATACGGTGATTAGCGGTTGGGTCATTCGGCGCGACGATGCCAGACCGCAATTTGTAACGGCATTTCCCGACCCGAAGTACTGTCAAAACTAGGTGTTGAAGGCAGGCGAGAAGGCCCTCGCCTCCGATCAATTTTTGCCGATTTCATGGGTGACCTTTCACTCCGCTGAGGTCTCGGCATCCGATCAGAACCCTCGGGCGCGTGACGTTAGGCCGACAAGCCGGTTCCCGCATAAAGTTCGGCAAGAGGAACTTCGAAACCAAGGCTTGCCAGCGCCAGCATGCCATCTTTCGCGGGTTCAAAGCGTTGCGGCCAGCTTCCGTCTTCGCTCCTACGTAAAACTTCTGCTGCAGCTCTGCTCGTATGCAGAACCAATAATTCGCGGACGGTTGGGATTGTCGTGTAGGCCCACACGTTCGACCAAGTTTCAGGTTGATTGCTGGGCGATAGGATTTCGACCAGCAGGATAGGATCCGTGAGCGTTCGTTCAGTGGCAACGAGAGGCGAACAGGTTATGCCTAGATCCGGTATCCGAAAATTGTGGTCTGGCATCAGCCTCGGGACCACGCCGGGATTGGCGATGACACGGCAGGGGCTGTCCTGCCCTCGAAGATGATTGCCGATCAGTCGGCCGAGTTCACTTTGGAGAAAGCCATGAACCGTGGTGGTCGGGGCCATCGAGCGTGGCTGGCCATCGACCAGCTCAAAACGCTCGCTGCCGGGCGGGTGCCAAGCGAGGAATTCCCCAGCGGTCATTCGGACGGGAAGACGGACCACGGCTGTCATGGAGGAGCTTCTAGCACAGTTCCTGGGCGGAGTCGTGATCGGGACGTCGCGGCGGGTCGCACCAGTCCAAGAGGCTAGGTCCATTCGCAGTTTGCCCCCGTAGCCTCCGCGGCGAAGGAGGCGGCCATGGCCCATCTCACATTGCAGCTCGGCGGTCCGATCGTTGTGCCGTTCAGCATTCATTTCGGGAGCCGCCGGCGACGCGACGTCCCGAACTGGAAAATCCCCTCGCTGCTTGAGGCGTCCGCAATCGACGCCGGCCTGCGAGTGCAGCGGCGCAATGCGCTGGGCGCCCGCCCGTATCTGATCGCTCTCGACGGCGACACTCTCGATCGTAATGAGGCCTGACATGCGCGTCCCCATCATCGCCGCGCTGTTCGCGGCAACGATCCTCTCTGGCTGCGCCAGCATCACGCCCGTCCCAACGACGGTCGTGACCGCCGGGATGCCAAACCCGGAGGAGGCGCTGCGGCAGAGCATGCAGCACGTCGTTGCTGAGATGGCCCAGCTCGGCACCTTCAGGGCCGAGCCGGTGCAAACCGCTATCATTACGGCGCCGGTCATGCCGGAGGACCTGCAGCGTGTTGTGAGCTTCACCTGGTCGGGTTCGCTGGACAAAGGCGTGGCCAAGCTCGCGCAGTCGATCGGCTACACCTTCTACACCACGGCCCAGCCGAACACCCCGCAGCTCAATGTCGCGGTTCAAATCTCGGCGGCGCCGGCCTTCGAAGTCTTCAAGGCTCTCGGCGACCAGGCCGGCACGCTAGCGACCGTCGAGGTCGATCCCCTCCACCACCAGATCCAGGTGATCCACCATGCGTAGGTTCCGCGCCGGGCTGCTGGCCGCCACGATGGCGTCCGGCCTCGTTGCCGCGTCTGCTGCCCAAGCGGGCGAGAGCGGCGTCCTGACGTCCCCGCGCGTGCCGCCGGACCCCACGCCGGATCAGGTGGAGCAGAACGTCCCGGACTGTCAAATCGCTTGCAACCGCGACCCCCTTTTCGCGCCCAATTGCGACCCTCTAACGGCCTGATCGAGCTCCTCGAGATGGGGTCCGCGGGTGTTGGGAGGCTGTGGATAAGTGGCCTGCCGGAGCGACCTTTCAGAGTCAGGCGCAGGCAGGCCACTTATCCACAGCGGACAGCCCGGGCGTAGGTTGCCAGGTCAGTTTCGGTTCTTGAACCGCCAGCTGGTGTTGCCTGTCTCGACGATGTCGCAGTGATGGGTCAGGCGGTCGAGCATAGCAGTCGTCATTTTGGCATCGCCAAAAACCTGCGGCCAGTCTGCAAAGGCGAGATTGGTGGTGATGAGCAGCGACGTGTTTTCATAGAGTTTGCTGATTAGGTGGAACAACAACTGGCCGCCGGATTGGCTGAACGGCAAATAGCCTAGTTCGTCGATGACGATGACATCGTAGCGCAGCAGCGTCTCGGCAAGCCTGCCGCTGCGACCGGCGGCCTTCTCCTGCTCAAGTTGATTGACCAAATCGACCAGGTTGAAGAACCGTCCGCGTGCACGGCTGCGGATGATCGCAGAGGCTACTCCGATGCAGAGATGCGTTTTGCCGGTGCCCGTGCCGCCGATGAAAATTGCGTTGCGCTTGGCATCGAGGAACGCGCCGGTCGCAAGTTCTAGCACCTGGCCTTGGTCAATCATCGTGTCGGCAAAAACAAACTTGTCCAGATCCTTCAGCACCGGGAACTTGGCGCCGCTGATGCGGTAGCTGATAGAGCGGGCTTGTCGATGCGTGCGTTCGGCCCGGATGAGGCTGGCGATCAGCGGGTAGATTTCGTCGCGCCGGACCAACCCCTTGCCGGCGATCTCGTCGAAACTCGCGCGCATGCCGTAAAGCTTCAATTCGCTCATAGCGTCGAGGATTTCATGGCGTTCCATCAGGCGACCTTTCGTATGCTGTCGTAGCGGCCGCAATCGGCCACGGGCTCGATCTTCAGGCGCAGACCATCCGGCGTGATGATCGAAGGCGGCGTCGGAGGCTGGTGCCGGCGCGCCAGCACGGTCAGGATCACGTCACCGCTGGCGAGCCCCGCCGCCAGTGCTTCGGCGCAAGCTTCCTCTACGGCCGACAAGCCATGCGCCAAGACAGCAGCGAGCACTTTGACGAATTGCTGATCGCCGTCGGCATGCTGCTTCAGCTTCGCGCGCACCTGGGCCAGCGCCGGCGGGAGGGCCCAATCCTTGAACGGTGCGCCATTGCGCAAGGCGCCCGGCTTACGCACCAGCACCGGCAGATAGTGCCAGGGATCGTAAATGATCTGATACCGGCGGAAGTCGCGCGGATGGTCGGCTACCACTTCGCCGCCGAGAAGCACCACGATGCGTGCTGCGTGCGATCGCACAAGCACCATCCGGCCAGCCGCCCTGGCGTCAACGCTGTAGCGATTATGGTCGGCCATGATCAGGCATGTCGTGGTGGCCCTGACCGCTTTCTCGACAAAACCGTCGAAGGGTCCGCGCAACTCCATCAGGCGCGGCTGCTCTTCCTGGAAAACCTCCCAGATCGTCCGGTCCTTGAACTCCGGATGCTGGTGGCGCTTCGCATAGGAGATGCACTGATCTGCCAACCAGCCGTTCAGCTCGGCCAGGCTCGAGACTCGCGGCTTGGGTCGGAACATCTGATCGCGAAGATTGCCGACCTGGTTCTCAACCTGTCCCTTCTCCCAACCTGAAGCAGGAGTACACGCGACAGGATCGACCAAATGATGTGAGCACATCTGAAGAAAGCGCCGATTATATTGGCGCGCTTTACCCACGAAGATCGCTTCCACGGCGGTCTTCATGTTATCATAAATCCCGCGCCGACAGATGCCGCCGTAAAACTCGAAGGCTTTGTCGTGCGCGTCGAACACAAGCTCCTGCGTCTCGCGAAAATAGGCGCGCACGAACGGCATGCGGCTATGCGACAGCTTCATGTGCGCTGCCTTGATCACCAGCGGCAAACCCTGCAGCGTGATGGTCTCGTGGCTCCAGTCGAACTGGTAGGCTTCGCCGGGGGCAAAACTCAGCGGCACAAAGGCATGTGTCGGTGTCCGGGCCTGTTCGTCGCGCCAGGATTTGGTGAAACGATGCACGCTGTCATGCGCGCCGTCATATCCACGGCCACGCAGTTCCTCGAACAAACGCTGCGTAGAGCGGCGTTCTCGGCGAGCAAGCTTGGCCTCCTTCTCGAGGATCTCGGTGAGAACATCCACCCACGCACCGAGCTTGGGCACCGGCTGCACGCCCCGCTCATACTTGAATGCGGTCTTCTGGCTCCGGACCACCTTGCGCACCGTCGCCCGCGAAACGCAGAGCGTCCGCACGATCTCCTTAATCGGCAGGCGCTGCTCGAAATAGGCGCGCCGGATATCGCCGATCACGTCCACGGACATCATCCCCCAAACCCCTCCCAGGCCAGATACGGCCGAAGGGAGGGATGCTGACACACAGAGCCGAGGGGTCGGGATTGGAAGCGAAAACCGCCCTCAGGGGGTCAGTATTGCGTGCGATTTCACACGCAGCAAGCGCGTCGGTGCTTTGACCCGCCTGATCGTAGGCGTCGGCAAGCGTAAGCAGCACGTGCGTCTCGTCATCGGCCTGCGCGGGCCTGGCTTTCAGAACCGACAGGGTCGTTTTAAGGGCGGGGATCGCGGAGGCACCCTTGCCTTCGCGAACTAGGCAGGACGCGAAGAGAAGACGCACCTCATATTGTATATTCTCGCTGGGCGAATTGGCGGAGCGCTGTTGCCAAAGTGCGTCCAGAACGGCAAGCGCCGGCCTCCACTCGCCGCGCATATCCATGAGTTTTGCCTGTTGCGCGGACGCGTACCAGTATACGCCATTCTGATTGCCGCCCGCGTCCAAAGCAAGCTTAGCCGCGTGTGCAAAGCCTTTCGCAGCGCCGTCTGGGTCTCCTTGATTTTCCTGCACCTGGGCAAGGTTCGCAATGTCTGCCGCAAGGTCTAAAGTCCGGCGCTTCGGCTGAGCATAGGATACCGCGATGGCTTGCCTGAAAAAATTGCCCGCGCCATCATAGTCGCCCGCTAGGAAATGCATTTCTCCTAGCGCGCTCAAGGCTTCCTGATAGCCGCCTGCCACCGGATCGTAGCGCGCGAACAAGTAGCTCGCGCGCAGAAGGGCGCGCTGTTCCGCGCCGGTCTGGTCCGGCTGCACGGAAAGCCAGTTCGCCTTTAAAACCCACCACTCGGCGCGAAATGCGCTCTCGTCCTGCCCATCTACGCGGAGAAGCGTGTCGCTTGCGGCCAGCAGGTCGGCCAGTCCGGACCAGTCCTGCATGTTCATCGCGTTCCACGAGGCGCCGATTATGTCTCGAACGACGATGGGATCTCGGTCTCCGTAGAATTGGCGGGCCAATGCTATCTGTTTCTTCTCCACCTGTTCCGCACTTCCGAGATCGGATAATCCGGCATAGATCTCTCCCATGGCGCCAAGCAGCTCGATTCTGAGTTCCGGGTCGCTGGCGAATTCATGCTCGATTCTCGGCAGGCCGAGGCTCAGCAATTCAGTCGCTGTGACGGATTGGCGGGGTGTGCCGGGTGGAAATTTCGTGTCTGCACCGGCGAAAAGGCTGATCAGAAAGGTGCGGATGGCGTTGCCACGCGCAGCTTGGTGCTCCGCGCGCACATATTCCCAGCCGGCGCTCGAGAGCCCCAGCAGGATCGCGCATGACAAGGCGGCGATACCCAGGATCGGCAGACGATGGCGCCTGAAAAATCGTGCTGCGACGTAAAACGCTGTGCCGGATCGCGCCAGCACGGGTTGGTGTCGGCGGCTGCGCTCGATATCCTGGATGAGTGCGTCAACTGTCTGATAGCGCTCCGCGGGTTCCTTACGCAAAGCCTTGGCGACGATGGCGTCGAGGTCGCCGGCAAGCTGATGTGGCGACACCGGCCGCCCAGCAATTGCTTGTGCAAATCGGCTCAACGCGGGCGGCGGCCGGTGCAGCACTTGGTGAATGGACGCGGCCAAAGGCAGGTCGTCGAAGGCCCATAATCGTCCGCCGGCGAGCAGTTCGAACAACATGGCGCCGAGCGCGTAGACATCCGTAGCCGTGCTGACGGGTGCCCCCATCAACTGCTCCGGAGCCGCATATTCGGGCGTCATTGGTGCGAGACCTGCCGAACCGCTCCCGGGATCGCCGAGCAGATTTGAAATGCCGAAATCGAGAAGTTTAACCTGGCCGTCTTGCGTCACCAGCACATTGGCCGGCTTGATGTCGCTGTGAACGACGACATTCCTGTGCGCGTAGGCCACGGCACTGCAGACGTCGAGAAAGAGCTCCAGCCGGCCATTCAAATCCGTTGATCGTTCCGCGCACCACGTGGTTATCGGCCGGCCCGCGACGAGTTCCATCACCATGTAAGGCTGGCCATCGGCAAGCATGCCGGCGTCATAGATATGCGTGATGAAAGGATGGTCAAATCGGGCGAGAATACGGCGTTCGAATTGGAAGCGGCTCACGTGGTCGATGGCCTCACGGCGGATGATCTTGAGCGCGACCTGCTGCTCAAACTGTCCGTCCGCTCTTTCGGCGTGATATACCTCGCCCATGCCGCCGCGGCCGATCAGGGCAATAACCCGATAGGCACCGACGAGCTGGCCAATCGAAAGCCACGCTGCTTCATGTTCGGCCGGCGATACGGGGCCTTCAATCGCCGCACGATCGAGGCGTCCAGGCGGGGCAACCACCTGATCGAGCAGCCCATGCAGTTCCTGCATCAAGGCGGTGTCGCCATTGGCAATGCGCGGAATGGCCGCGCGTCGATCGCTCGGCGGCAAATCGAGCAGGTGATCGAGAGAGGTCTCCACGCGCAGCCATTTCGGCGATGAGCTCATACGGATACCTGACCCTGTCACCCGTCACGCTATGGAAACCTATTGATCGTTTGCGCGCGCGAGGCCTAATGTAGCACACATTGATGACCTATCGTCCATTGCGCGCTGAGCCGAAACAGTTGAGTGACACGATCCGCGATCTGATCGAGCCAAGCGAACATCCCGAGATCGTGCACACGGCGCATGCTTTGTTGCCTTTTCTGTACGACGATTTGCATCGCCTGGCGCGCCGCGAGCGCAAGAACGCACGTGGCGATACTTTGCAAACAACCATGTTGATACACGAAGCTTACCTGAAACTGCAGAACACTCCGGGCTTTAAGGACCGCGCGCATTTCCTGCGTGCTTCCGCGCTGGCGATGCGGAATATTCTCGTCAATCATGCGCGCGGACAGATGACTACCAAGCGCGGCAGCGGCGTGGTTGCCTTGTCGCTCGAGGACGAGAGCATGGCCGCGGAATCGACCGACGATGCGGCGCTGATGGATATCAACGACGCGCTCGGCAAGCTGGCCAAGCTCAACCTGCGCCTGGCGCGTGTTGTGGAATGCCGTTTTTTTGCCGGCTATAGCGACCAGGAAACGGCGGAAGCGCTGGGGACGAACGAACGCACGGTGAGGCGCGACTGGATCAAGGCGCGGGCATGGCTGATGCGGGAGCTGGCGAATACGTAAGCAAGGAAGCGGTTCCTTTTTGAAAGAAGAACCAAAAACTTTTCGTCTTTAGCGTACGCTGCTGGAAAGACCCGCGACAGCGACGCAAAAGTCTTTTGCTTCTTTTCTTCAGAAAAGAAGGCTTTCTTTCTTCCCGCTCCACCAGACACACTGGAAATTTTTTCTCTAGCCCATGTCCGGAATCAGCATAAACCAATATAGGCTACAGTTTTACGAGTAAATTATACCCAGCGGTGGCGCAGCGAGAATAATAAATGCGCCCTTACCGTTGGTTGACTGAGTAGATTGTTCTACATGCTATTGAAAACACGTGATTTGCCCGCTCTCGGCTGGATGCGTGCGTGGTTTTGGCCAATTAATATTTGTTGACACTCGGCTTCATCATCTTCCTATCTGTGTTTGCTGTTGCGCCTCATTCCGCCCTCGCGCGACATCTGCTGCCGCTTGCCGATGAGCGCTTGCGCATCGATACCCTTCCGTCACAAGAGAGAAGATCAGGTCATGAAGCGTAGTCTGCGGACGCATTTTGCACACCGAACGAATGGCTTGAAAATGGCTGTTCTGGCTGCCGCTCTATTGCCGACGGCTGCTTTGGCGAGTGGCTCCGTCGTGATTGCCGGGGATGCCGGCGTGTCGGTGGCGCACGCCACGTATAGTGGGCGTCTGGCTGCCGATCGTCCCGTCACGATCGCACTCCTCCTGCCGCTGGCAGATGCAGAGGGTGCCGAAAGTTTTGCAACCCGCGTCTCCACGCCCGGTGACGCGCTTTTTCGCCAGTATCTGACGCCGGCCGAGTTTGCACGGCGGTTTGGTGCGCCGGAGGCCGATTACGCGGCACTTGTGACTTGGGCGCGGGCAAACGGATTGACCCCGGGCGAAGTCTATTCCGCGCGGACAGTGTTGCCGATCACCGGGAGTGCCGCCGCCATCGAGGCGGCGCTGAGCGTGCGCTTCAATGTCTACATCACCGGTAAAGGCACTTCCTATTTCGCGGCCGACCGAGCGGCCAGTTTGCCGGAGGATCTTGCTCCGAAAGTGAGCGGCGTCGCCGGCCTTTCGAGTGCGGTACATTTCGTGCCGTTCGTCATTGTAAAGCCGGGCAGCAAATCGACTGCTGCCGCGGCCGCGGCGTCCCATGGCGGGCTTTCGGCAAAGGATCTGCGAACGGCTTACAATATTCCGCCGCAAACATTGCCCAACCAGACGCAGACATTGGCGGTGTTCGAGCAAGGCGGCTTTTTCCCGGCCGATGTGGCCCGCTATGTGGCTGCCAATAAGTTGCCCACGGTGCCGGTGAAGGCGCGCAGCGTGAACAATTACGGCACTGGCGTCGACGATCCGCAGGTGGAACTTGAAGCGGTTCTGGACATCGACATGCAGATGGCAATGAATCCGGCGGCGGCAAAAATCATCGTCTATGAAGACGGTAGCGACAGTTTTCCGGTGGCCTTGCTGTCCAGCCTCTCGGCGATGGCGAAAGACGATATGGCCACCACAATCAGCATCTCCTATGGCATGGATGAAGATTATACCTTGCCGGCCGCGGTCAAGGCGGAAAACGCTGCGCTGACGCAGCTGGCCGCACAGGGTCAGGCGGTGTTCGTCAGCACCGGGGATCTCGGCGCCTATGGGGATGCGCCTCCCGGCCTGCACACGACGGATCCTTCCACGCAGCCATTCGTCACCGCCGTAGGTGGCACCACATTGTTCGTCAATTCGAAAAGCCAATATTTGGCCGAGGAAGTCTGGAACGACCTGCCGGTGAGCGGAGCTACCGGCGGCGGCATCAGCACGTATTGGCCCATCCAGTCGTATCAGAGCGATGTCGGTCCTGCTGGTAATGGCGGGTCGGCCAGCATGCGCAACACGCCTGACGTTTCGGCCGAGGCGAGTTTGCTGACCGGTGTTGCCGTCTATAGCGCCTTGCAGGGCGGATGGACCGTTGTCGGCGGCACAAGCGTGAGTGCGCCGATCTGGGCAGGCATGTATAGTCTGGGCAGTGCTGCGTCGATCGGCCTTGGTTTTCCAACACCCGGTTTTGCCAACCCCACGATCTACAAGATTGCTGAAGGCGAGGGGCTGTATGCTGTTGGCCTGCGCGACATCTTTGATGGCAGCAACGGCGATGCGACCGTGTATGGCGCGCCCGGCTACAGCGCCGGCTTCGGATACGACGATGCATCCGGCCTGGGTTCGCTCGAGGCCGGCGACAGCTTGGCGGTCAATATCGGCGTCGTGCCGGCGCTGTTCCATGGCGGCACGCCGCCCGCAATCCCGCGCGACATTGCAGCCGTGCCGACGACGACGACCGTTAGCTTGTCATGGGCCGCTGCCAAGGGCGCCGGCGGCTACATCGTGCAAGGCGTGGAGTTGGCGAACGGCGCAAACCTGCCGAATGTCGTGAGCCACACGTCGCCTTTCGTGGAGAGCGGTCTGCGTCCCAATAGCTACTACATTTTCACGGTGATTGCGGTGGGGCCGAATGGCACGACGCAGAGCTCGCCGATCTACATCAAGACGCTCAAATAGGCGCAGCCAACGCCGCTCCACCATATCGAGGGTTTAATCATGAAAATAGCATCGCGTCCTCATGACGCCAGACGAGCCTTGTCAGCGCTTTGTGTCGTTTCGGGCCTGCTGCCGACAACAGCTTTTGCCGCGGCGACGGCCATCATCCCAGGCGATCAGGCCTATCTGCGGCCGAACTCCACGCTGAGCGGACCCACCAGAGCCAACGCGGTGATGACGATCGCGCTGATCCTGCCGTCGCGCGATGCGGCCGGAGCTGCCGCCTTCGCCAACCACGTGTCCCAGCCAGGTGATCCGCTGTTCCGGCATCCTTTGACGCCGGCGCAGTTTGCCACGCGGTTTGGCGCACTACCGGCGCAGTATGCGGCGGTGGCCGCCTGGGCGACATCGATGGGGCTGACACAAGGCGAAGCGTTCAGCGCACACACCATCATGCCGCTCAGCGGAAAGGCTTCGGTTCTGGCAAAAGCTTTCGGCATCACGTTTAACAACTATCTGGATGCCAAGGGCGCCACCTACTACGCGGCCAACCAGCCGGCGCGGGTGCCGGTGGCCATCGCCGGCATGGTGAACGGGGTGCTCGGACTTTCCAGCGCCAATCATTTTGTGCCGCAAGTGCACCTCAAGCCTGCCAACGCCGTTTCGCAGTCTACCGGCACGGGGGCCGATGGCGGGTTTTCCGCACTCGATCTGCGCACCGCCTACGCGATCCAGCCACAGGCGCCGGCGACGAGCACACAGGTTGTGGGGTTGTTCGAACAGGGAGGGTTCTACAAAACGGATGTGGCTGCCTACGTGACTGCCAACAAGCTACCGGCCATCCAGGTCATCGCGCGCAGCGTGAACGGCTACGGCACCGCCGTCGATGACCCCACCGTGGAACTGGAAGCGGTGCTCGACATCGACATGGTGATGGCGATGAATCCGGCAGCCAAAAAGATTATCGTCTACGAAGATGGCGCCGACGCTTTTCAGGTGGCGCTACTCGACGGGCTTTCCGCCATGGCAACCGAAGGCGTAGCGAAAACGATAAGCGTGTCCTACGGTGTGGACGAGGCACTGCAAAGCCCCACTGGTTTGGCGGCCGAGAATACGGTGCTGACGCAACTTGCCGCGCAGGGGCAGGCGGTATTTGCCAGCGCCGGCGATTACGGCGCGTATGGCGATGAGGCGAACGGCCTGCATGTGATGGACCCATCCTCCCAGCCATTCGTCACGGCTGTCGGTGGCACCACGCTGTTTACGAACAACAAGCAGCAGCGTCTTGCCGAGGAGACCTGGAACAACATTGCGGAATCATTCGGCGCCACCGGCGGCGGCATCAGCGATGTGTGGTCGGCGCCGAGCTATCAGACGCTCCACGGCCCAGCTGTGATGACGACAAACGGCGGGTCGGCCACCATGCGCAACGTGCCGGATGTGGCGGCCGTCGGTAATCCGCTGACCGGGGTTGCAATCTACGCGTCGTTCTACGGCGGCTGGACGGTTGTCGGCGGCACGAGCGTCGCAGCGCCTATTTGGGCAGGCACCTACAGCCTTGCGGCCGCCTCCTCCGAAGCTTTGGGCTTCGGGCCGCCAGGCTTCGCGAACCCCACGCTCTACGCGCTGGGCAATGGCGCCGGGCTGTTTCAGCCCGACTTCATCGACATCGAGGTCGGCACAAATGGTTTTGCGCCACTTTACGGCGGCATTGCAGGCTTTAGCGCCGGGCCAGGCTTCGATAATGTGACTGGCTGGGGAACGATGTTTGGGCAGACGATTACGGCAGACATTGCCGTCGCCGCCTCATTCGGAGGAACGAACCCGCCGGCCGCTGTCAGCGGGTTGAGGGGTGTTGCGACATCGAGCAGTATCACGGTCGATTGGCAGGCGGCCAGAAATGCCAGTGGGTACGCCATCGAGTGCGCGGACACGCAGACGGGCCTGCGTCTAGCCAACAACATTGTGCACAAGCCGACGACAACGTATATTGGTTTGCAACCCAACACGATTTATGAGTTTGTTGTGTTGTCCGTGTCGACTGGTGGAGACACGTATTCGGTGCCGATCTTCATAAAAACCTTAAGTTGAGAACGAGCAAGTTTGAAGTCTCGCCTGCGCTCATGAGAGAGGTTTCGACTGAGGCATGATGCGCAGATCGAGCCGTAACCGGTCAGCGCCGTTTGCCAACCGGGCCGTCCCCTGTGTTTGCAGGCATGAATGTTAGACGCACTCTCCCGTTAATAGCTGAGGCAATTTGTCGAGCATCTACCATCGAGATGTCCGTATCTTACAACTGACGCTTGACGCTGTCGTTTCGCTTTCGGCCAGCTTCTAGCCGAAGTCTGCCCGGCGGCTGCACGCAGATGGTGTTGAAAAAGGTCGCCTATAAAGGCAGTCGAGACTAACCTAGGTTTACAATGAGTGTCCCATTGCGCTTTAGCCCACCATCGTTGGTTGAGGGGATCGGGAACAGCCTGGCAGGCTTGCGGAGGTTATGGGCTGTAGCTGCTAGGAGGAAGTCGTCCTTGGTGCCGCTTAGATCTCGGAAGCGCAATCAGTCCAATTTCAGGATGCGCTTAAGGGGCGCGCATCTTGAAAGCGGGCATAAAGCCGGAAAATCTGCTCCTTAACTTACCCACCAGACATCCAGTGCCGGTTGACCTTCTCAAATGATCTCCTGCACGAAGTTGACGAAGGCGCGCACCTTGGCTGGAGGCAGGTGACGCGAAGGGTGGTACGCGTAGAGCGGATAGTGCTCGTCTGGCGTCTCTATTGCTATTGTGTGAGCCGCCGCGTCTGGTGCGCGCCGAGGCTGCCAGGCCCAGGGCGTCCTGGCCCGATACTTTCGGGAACAAAGTGGTTCTGGCTATGGTGGCGACAGGCCTTCTCCTGATGATCGCTAATATGTCGATCGAGCCGATCATCACGGTCTATGTAGCGACGCTGATCGATGACCCGAAACGCCTGATTTTCATGGCCGGCTTGGTCACGTCCGCCACCGCGCTCGGGAGCATCATTTCCGCTTCAAAGCTGGGCAAGCCGGCTGACCGTACTGGCCGCACGACTGTCATCATCCTGGCGCTTCTCGTTGCTGGCGTCTTGCTATTGCCGCAAGCCTTCGTCACGTCTGCCTGGCAACTTGTCGGCCTAAGCTTCGCGATGGGGCTGGCGCTTGGTGGTCTGGTTCCCTGTATCGCGGCCGTCGTTCAACCAATTTTTCAGACATTTCGAGGAAGGCCCGATTTCGTGCAACTTCGAAAGCAATATTCACAAAAGTCATGCGATGTTTCTCGGATTTCCTTCCCATAACCTATTGCAAAGGTGCGGCGCACTTTCTAGCGATTAACTGCAGCGCAACAGTGGCGCAGCAATGCAAGGTCGGTTTAAGACCCAAGCAACGCTATAACACAGGCCAACACCATCAAACGCTCATCATGTCGTTGCGTGACACGAGCAGAAACCTCTAGCACTGCGCTGTCGTCGCCCGAAAGGATCGTGCATAATCCGCGACATCGAAAGCGGCTTCCACACCTGTCTTAGAAAAATCCCTCGCCATGCATCCCGGGATCAAGCGCACCTCACCCCTTCATCGCATATGTTCATCGCGGCAACCACTGCCATCCCAGGTCATCGGACGGCGTAGCGCACGTCACATGGTAGCAAGCCAAGCCGGGGCTGCTACGGGCTTCTAGAGCTAAAAAGTACCTCCTTTGCCTCTCACAGATGAATATACGAAGAATTACTGATCTAAACTCGAACGTTTTTGCGTAGGACAACAGTCGAGCTTCCTGACCATCAAACGCCAGCAGGAGCGATCTACGCCAAACAAGCCATTCTGGAAGAACAACTTTAAGCCGGCAACCCAGTCTATGTTTATGAGCTCAAAGCAGGCTTCATGCTCCCGGAGGCTATGCTGCCATTGCTCAGGTAGAAACCGCCAGGTTTATCTGAGTTCCTGACTGTCCCATCGAGTTCGAACGTGGTGGCAACGTATCTCAGGAGGTGCATGTCACAATCACACGACACACTTCTCAATGCGCTGTGATTGCAAATGAGGATACGGCCGCGCCGGCTTTGTATCGAGTCGGCTGCCTCAAACTGCCCCAAGGCCACCGCTACCGCGGGCCGCCGAACAGCTAGCATCTTGGCGAGGAAATCTTGGGTAACCTCCAAGCTGTCACTATTGCAAAGATCTCTAGCCATCAGCAACCAGCGCGCCAGGCGTTTAGACAATGTATGTGTCGTTCTGCACGCGAAGTTCTGAGCTATGCGGGCATGAGAGATTTCAATAGCTTCAAAAAGGCACTGTTCAAGCACCGGCAGTCGTGTAAAGTTACTTCGCAATCCCGATGCAGCCACCCGATACGCGATACCTGGCATCTGCACGGTTGTACGAAGAAACGATGTAGCCCGCCGGCTGAGGATGGCCGCCAAGCCTACAACGTCGCGCCGCCCAAGCACATCGACCGGGACCTGCTCATGTGGATCGCTGAATGGTGCGGCGGTCGATACGAGCCCATCTTCGATAAAGTAGAGAAACTCTATTCTCTCTCCGCCCTCATAAATTGCCTGGTCGCGTACAAGCCTGACGCGAGTCATCAATGGCCGCATGATCCGAATCTCTTCCGACGGTAACGCCTTGAGTATCCGGTTGAGATAAATTGGTTCCATGAAATTACTGCCTTAAAGGAATGACTTCTTGCACTTGACTTGGAGCTTTCAATATGTAGCGGCTTAGGTCTTCTATACTCGAGAGGATTCTTTCTGCGTCCGGCGACTGCTTAACTCAGTCTGCTTGCGCTCCAACACCGCAACATCCTGATTGCCAACGCCGTCATTGACGATGGTTACAAAGTCAAAGTCTTGCGACCATGTGGATCGCGTCCATGATCGGGATTGGACCGTCACGCGGTAATATTCTTCATGATCGATCTTGCCCGACAAAGCTGGGTCGGGCGTGGTGTCGTCAAATCCGCTCCTGCGCCAAAGCGTCCACCACTCCCGCTGATGCCACAAAGATCCCAACGCAGCCGCACTGGGACCGCCAAAACTCAGCAAAGCATAGCCACCTGGCTTCGACAGCCGCGCGAGTTCGCTCAGCCAGAGCTCAAACAAAACGGCTTCAAGAAACTTGAAGACGTTATAGCCTGTGAACGTAACGCTCTGCACGCAGGACCAGGTTTGTACACGGGTCAGTTGTGTTGTATCGACGGGATAGCCGATAAAGCACTTGAGGTCCGTCGGTATCCATACGCGCTGCCGCAGAGGGACAGATTCAGAACTGGGCATGCTGCCGGCTCTAGCGTAGATGAAATCGAAGTGGAACGGCCAGGACCTCGGCGCTGATCCGCAAACATCAATAGTCAACATGAAGTTCGAGAGGTCAACGTATACGCTCATGTCGTTAAATCTCCGGTGAACTTTCAAAGTACGGTGTGGGCGATTTCGAACCGCCCGATACACACGGCCGGCCTCGGTCTAATAGTAACCAGCATCTTGCGCGGTCCCGCGGCAGCATTCGTTAACGCGATGAGAACGAAAGAGCAAAGACCGTAGCTGTAAATACCGACAAAGAGCAGCAGTAGGACCGGGCTCGTCAAAGCAAATTCCAGCGCTGCCGTAGCGCAAGACGATTCTGCTCTACGCTCTGCGCTTCGGCCATCAACGATGTAGGACAAAAGTGTCATCCACGTCGGACGGGAAGCGATTGCCTGATAAAAACCCTGGTCGACCATGCTGCTAAAAAAGTCCTTCACTAATCTCAATTGTGGTTGCGACCATTGGAGCATCAGATCGGTTAGAGTTCATTTTCGACTATTATCGCAATTTCATTCCGCCAAGTAGATTAGTCGCACTCACCAAACATCAATCAACATTTCTACGTACTAATTAGTACACCTAGACCCGATGCAAGCCAGTTCACGGACGCGATGCGTTTGGGTGCATTGACAAGGTACACGCCGATTGGGAAGTACGCTTTACGATCCATTCAACCGTCGTAGCTGAAGAGTCCTCAATCAGCCCGATAGACCTAGAAGCTAGCCGCCGATGCTTCAGCGTGCGACGGGAACAGCTCCGTCCGATCGGGTACATCGTTCTCAACGAACAGCCGAGAGCAGAAAGCGGGCATATACAGGTGAACGGCTTGCACGTCGTGATCACCTTGCAGAATGCACTGCGCCTTCCCGTTGGCTTGCGTCACCACAGCTGCGGCTTGCCCGATGAACTGACCGGCAATGAGAGGCGCCGCAGCAAAGGCGGCGTTAGGTAACGCTACAATGCCCGCAGCGAGTGATGCTAGAATACCAGCCTGATGTAGCGCGCGAACGCCTCGTGTGGGCCGAGCCCGTTCAATTTTCATTTTCATATTGCACACCCGTTCTTTGTACGTTCAACAAGAGAGGCTGTTGGGGTGTGGTGAGTGTCTCGCTATGTCGACTCACCAACAGCGCCGTGTGGTGAATATTTCACCAGTCAGCGCTTAATGCGACTCAGCGATCTGGTGTCGTTGTTGTTCATAAGCGGCGTTGTCAGGCGCAAGGCGTATCGCCTCGCCGTTGCGTGCGTGCGCCATAGGGACATCACCTGATCCGAGGTGGAGAAGGCTCGCCCAATAGAAGAGATTTGGATGATCATCGATCGAGGCCAATGCATCTTCGATCACGCGCAAAGCCTTGGCAGCCTCGTTCTGGCAAATCAGGCAGTAAGCGTGAAGCTCATGAAAATACCCGTTATAGGGGGCCAAGCTCGCCGCCTTTTGAGAAAGGCTCGTCGCTTCTTGAAATCTGCCGCACGCCAAAGCCGTTCGTGCTGCCAGCGCGACATAGGACGCCTGCTCCGGCTCTTGCTCGAGTGCGGCCAGCGCTAGTTCGTTCGCTTCCTCTTGCCGGCCGTTCGACTCATATATGATTGCGGTCGAGAACGACTGTCCGTGATTCCGCTTGTAAGTCTCTTTTCGCCCTTCGACGAGTTCCAAGGCGCCTGCCGGGTCTTGCGGGAGCATGAGTCGCGCCTGAAGAAGCACGCGGCCGTCCGACGTGCGATAGTTCGCACCAAACATGGTGTTATATCCTTCGAGCTGATGATCAGACTCGATGAAGGACAATTTACGTTCGGCCACCTCGGATATGACAATGTCTGCACCCCAGGTATCTACAGCGTCAATCATCAGGCGAGTTGTCGAACCGACGGTTAGAACATGGCTGAAACTGCGGGCCACGTAGGGAGCCAGATCCGTCATGAAGGAGTCGCGGAAGAACAGGGCCCGGCATTGTGCGCCGCACCCCTCAAGGCACGACTCCGTGGCGGTCTGCCGTGCCACGCCATCCATCTGAACCGTTACTTTGGCGTTGGGCCCGCCAATTTTGGGAATCGGCACATCCTCGCATTGTTCCGGGTTTACAGAGGAGCCGAGATCTCCATAGCTTTGCCGGAAGCTGAACTGAACGTCACTCGCAGCAAGTTTGCGCCCGGATGCACTCCTGCCCACGGCCTGCATGAGCGCCTGATATCCTACGTAGCTGCCGAAGGTCGTCCAGTGAGAGTCCTTCTTTTTGTAAACGTCAAGACCGCCTTTTGCTTCTTGCAGTTCCTTGAGCGGATAGACGAACGTCACGCCCTCGATGTCACCAATGGCATCCAAGAAAACCTGACCCGGTGGCGTGAATTCCTCGCCCATTGTGGCAGGAAGGTCTTCCGGATAGATCGAGGGGCTATCTGGCACAATGAGGAATATGTAGGGAACGCCACGGGCGGCGAGTTCCTGTGCGCGCCTCGAGATGGTTCTGCGCCACGTCTCGAGCATTTCCCTGTTAAATAGCTCGCCCTTTGCAAACCGCGCGAGGTCAAAGCCATCCTGTGATCCTAGAAATAGCCGACCGTTCCGGCCCTCATGAACCTGGCCTACAAGGCCCCTCGCTTCAATCATAGGTGGAGCCTCCGAGGATAGATTGTACCCGCTCAACCATTTCTCCGACCGTGTCTATGGGGGCGGCCAAATGCTCGTCCAACGGAACTCCCAGTCTTCGCACAAGCCGCGTCAGGAGTACCGATTGACCCAGGGAGTCCCAGCCGTCGACTTCCTCCGGCCGTGTCGTGACGGTGATGTCTTCAAGAGCGACATTGAAGGTGCTTGCAACCAGCGAGCAGACAAGCTTTTCTGGATCTGTGCTCGTGAGCTGTGCCGTCATGCTAAAACTCCCTGGCCCAATCGTTTTACATTTTCTTCGCGGCTGATCTTGCCGCTCGTTGTCTTCACCAGCGTTCCTGGCGGAATGATTTCAACACGTTGCAGCGAGAGGCTGAGCGTGCTGAACACCTGCCTGCGGATTGCTTCGCCGAGCCTCTGCCAGCTGCCGTTATCCGGTAGAGTGGTTTCTGCGAGAATCATCGCTTCTTCGCTCGCAGTTCTTGGATCATAAAGACCAAGGGCCGCAACACGCCCGGGCTTGACGCCGTGAACCCTGTTGACCACCTCCTCGATATCGTGAGCGTAGAAGTTGCGCCCATGAACGATCAACATCTCCTTGATGCGACCGCAGACATACAACTCACCTTCCCAAACGAACCCCATATCCCCGGTGCGTAGCCAGGTCTCATCAAACGCATCCTGGTTTGCTGCAGGGTTGTTGTAGTAGCCACTAAAGAGAAACTCGGCCATCACCTGAATTTCTCCAACGTGCGGATACGCGGACGTTGATGTCCCCAGAGCAAGAGTCGCCAAGGCGTTATTCAGGAATACGGACTTGTACTCTTGAGCACGTGGAACAATTCTGATCTTTACGCCGTCGATGGGAACACCGCACGACGTGAAACACAGTTTGTCGGAGCGATCACCATCGACGGCCACGATCTCGGATCGCGCATTGAAGCTCATCCTGTCGATGTTCAGCGACTTCGGTCTTGTGCCGACAGGCGTTTGGGTGGCTGCAAAAACCACTTCGGCCATCCCGTAGCAGGTGATGACGGCGGTGTCCTGCAGACCATGAGACGAGAATGTCGACGTGAACAATGCTATCGTTTCTGGCTTGCATGGCTCTGAGCAATCGATGAATGCGCGCATCGTCGAGAGGTCATACGTCCGGTCGAGATCGCGTGTTCGCAAGAGGTGGTTGAATGCAAAATTCGGCATCCAGCACAGAGTGCAGCCGAATCTCGCGATTTCCTTGAACAACGAGTCGGGTTCAAGCAGCCAGTCGAATGCATCCATAGAAACGACTGGGATACCGAGCGTTATCGGCATCATGAACGCGGTGATAAGCCCCATATCGTGGTAGACAGGCAGCCAGGATATGATCTTGTCTGTCTGGGTTATTGCCAATGCTTGAGAACAGGACAGAACCTGGCGCCTTATCTGCTCGTAGGTGAGCAAAACGCCCTTCTTCAATCCTGTGGTCCCGGAACTATGCTGCAGCAAAGCGAGCTGTTGCGGATCACGTTCATCGGGCAAGCACGGCAGGGCTTGCAGCGACGCTCTCCCGGCAACACTTTCGATGTCCAGAATGGCGCACGCTTCAGAAGGCCTGATGTTGTGCAACCAGGGCACGATTTCTTCATAGGCTAGAATACATGCGGGGTTGACGCGCTCGAACAGATCCCGGTGGCTTCGCCAATATAGCTCAGGGTCTTGCTTCGAGGTAGGGTAGGGTAGGAACGATGGCACGAGGCCTGCGCGCATGGCGCCCAGAAAGGCCGGATAAAGGTCGATTCCATGCGGCACGATCAGGAACACGACCGATCCGGGCGTGCTGCAATGATCCAGCCAGAGGCTCGCCCAACGCTCCACCTCGTCTCGAAGGTCCGCGTAGCTGAGCTGCGTCCACAGACCCTGTTTTGCCAGAACGATCGCAGGCTTGGTGGGCGTAGCTGCCGCGTAATGGTAGAGAGAACTTAGCAAGGTGCGCATTGAGGCCTCCGGCGACTCGGATAAATCGCTGCTGGTTTCAAGATATAGCGGGGGCGGCTATACGCCTTCTGCGTGGTGTGTCGGTGGTGGGAGGCGGATAAGCGGCCTTCGACATGATGTCGATTACATCACATTCTTCGACGAGCTTCTTTCCATCCACAGCCGACAAGATGCCGTCGACGACGTCGGGTGAAAAAATCGCATCCCACTCCACGTTGGCGGGCCGCAATCTCTGACGCTCGCGCCTGTCGAAGCTATTGACGACGGCCATTGCACGCTCGATAGCGTCGACGACAGACTGTATGGAAATATCGCAGGGAACGATATTGCCGCAGATAGTCTCGAGTTCGGCCTCGGAACGATTATCGAAGGTGTTTGTCACCACCAGAGCGCCGGTCGTCGCAAATTCAAACGGCACGACACTTGGGTGAGGCGCATACATCAAGCTGATACCGATATCGAGCTCCGACATCACCGATATGTATTCGGCCTCCGACATCTTTTGGGTAAGTTTGAGTTCATGTCCGCCTCCCAACTGGAGGGGAGGCAGCTTGGTAAGGGCGCCGAGACCTATGAATCGCCATTCCGGGCCAAACGCGCCGCGTTTGCACAGTGTTTGCAAAGCAATGACAGCAATCTCAAACAGATTGCGAGCAGCATGCGCTTCGGGCCGCGCGTACACTGCCATGACGCGATGGCTCCGCAAACGCATCGACTTGGCTGTCTGCGCGGGTAGCACGTTGATCTTGTGCTCGAACACCGTGTAGTTCTGACCAGGTCTGCAATGCTGTGGCGTTCTAAAAACACCGAGCTTTTTCTGAGAAAAATAGTTTTTTAGAAAAGCGCTGTTGATGACCGGATAATGGGGAATATTATAGCAATCCTCGCACAGCGCGCGCTGAGCGCCGTTATCATAGAAGATCGGTTCATACTCCTGTGACAAGAGTATCGGCTTCAAATTGTCGGTCAGACGGACGAGCTGATCGCAGAGAATCAGATCCCATACGGTATAAGCGATGAAAATGTCAGATCGGCCGACGGCGTCGCTGGCGAACTGCTCGGTGTTCAAGACGCGCAGTCTTGCAAAGACATCACGAACTGAGCGGGACTTTTCGCTCCATAGGAAGTAATCTACGTTCGGCTCCTCATCGACACAGACAATCGCTACATCCTCACCATCTCTATACAAGGCACAGATGAAGGCGATGGCAGCACGATAGCCGCCGTACATGATGTCCGGGTTGAGCGTCGGTAGGAATATCCAGATGGTTCTCGTAGTCCGCTTCGAGGCGGCGTGTTTAGGCAGCGTGCTTAATCCCCGCATGCGCTGCGCGAGCATCTCCGTTCTGGAGAGAAGCGAGGGGTTTGTGACCCCCGGCATCTTGGCTTCGAGTGCCAAGGCAAGGTCGTGCTTCGGCATGCGGCCTTCGATGCGGCCGGACAAGAGATAGTGATAAAAGCCGGATGGTAGCCAGCCTTTCTCGATGCCTTCGCGAACTTCCTTGTAGAAGGCGCGATACCAGGCCTCATCGAACCAGACGTTCGGCGAGTAGGCGGCCTTCATGCCGTAGGTGACGTAATGCTGGAAGGGGTTGCGGCGATGATGCGCGTCATTGGCGCCGGCGAGGTAGGTGGATGCATAAAAATCAGCGTCGAACTCGGATTCGGCGACGCGCAGCGATAATGCCTCGCTGCGTACGACGGAATACGTGTCAAGGGAGTAGTTCAGGAAACGACCGTAACGATTATAGTGGTCGGTGGGGCTTATCATGGGAAAGGCGGCAATAAAGCCTTGGGCGTTCGGGTAACGGGTGAGATAGAGGGCCTCATCAATGGTTGCCTTGGGCACGTCTGGCACTGAACACGATGAGGCATTGTTGAAGAGCACTTGATTGGGCCAATATCCTTTCTTTATGCCCGTCTGAACAAAGTGCACGAAGCCGGAGATCAGGCCGTCGGTTCTGATCGCCCGGTCCACGTCAGCATAGTGAGCCGTGTACCATGCCTCGTCGAAATACGCATTGGGGCTGATCATTCGGCAGCGACCGCTGAAATAAAGCCGTGCCACCTCCCGGTCATCGGCATTTTCCTCACAGAGTCCAAGCCCCGCCATCTGCGAACGCAAACGTGGAATGCAAAATGATTGCAGGAGCGCAGAAATCTCGGTTTCGGAAAAGGACTTGTAGAGTGCAATGCGAGCAATAGTATTTACAATATCTGAGCCCACGATGAAATACCTTCGAGTTAAGCAGCGCTTACAGGGCGGCTAACGCGCACGTAAAACAGCCACGTCCTGGTATCCAAATGCTTGTGACTTTATATCCTCGACAGTCATGACACGTGACCAGGCTGCGCGGGTATGCGGCGGTGATTGGTGTGTGACGCGATAATATGTCGGGTCGTCGATCCTGCCGCCGAGGGCGGGATCTAGCAAAGTGTCGTCAAAGCCGTTTTCCTGCCAATCCCGCCACCACGACGGACTTTGATGTGCAGAAGCAAACGCGGCCGCAGCGTATCCGCCGAAGGTGATCAACGCCAAGCCGCCCGGTTTAAGGAGACGATTTATCTCATTGATCCAGGCTTCCTGCACTTTTGCGGTAAGATGCGTCATGACCGACAAGCCGACAATCAGATCGTAAGAACCGTCCGGCGCGCCCAACGGCGGCAAAAGAGGGGCGAGGTCGAACGTACCGCCTGGCAAATGCTTTTGGCACCATTCAATGTTTTCGGGATCAATGTCGGTTCCCGATATGTGCGCCTCAGGCCAGTTCTCAATGAAATGCCGCGTGACCCGGCCATGTCCGCAACCCCAATCGAGGACCTGTAGCCCCTCGCAACGGGATATCCCGTGCTTTTTTGCAAGGCTCTCAAAACCTTTGAAGGCGTTGTAACCGGTGAACGTGACAGTACGCTGGTTCGACCAGGTCTGCACGCGTGTCATCTGGTTCTCGTTCGAGGGAAACCCCATAAAAGCCCGCAAGTCGTGGGGGATCCATAACCTGCTGCGATCCGGCCAAACGTCGGCAGCACCTGCCGCGGCCGCTTTCACCGGGTGTGATTTGGACGGTACCTTGATAGCGAAGCGAAACGTGAAAGCATCCGACCCCGGAGTGGATTCGGGAAGATTGATACGAACGCGGAAACCGGACATGTGGCCGTTCGGCCAATACCAGTAATGTTCACCGAATTCGGGCGAGGGCAGTGGGTATTCGAACGATCCAGACACGCCATCTGCGAATTCGACTGTCAACAAATCCGGGTCGCCGTTAGGCGGAAGATGCGCGCCGCTCACCGTCAGATAAGCGCCGTCGAATTCCAGCCATGGCGCGGAAAACAGCGCGTGCATGCCGGGGGAATAAACGTCGCTTGCGAGAAGGCCTTGGCCGTTGACAAGAAGTGGCGGATCGAGGAGGTCATGCGCGAATATCAAGCGCTGTTCATCGGCGTCGTAACACTCGACTTCGATATTCTCCCGAGCAGAACGCGCGGGAAGGCTGCAAAGAAGCTCCCAGGCATGTGGCCCATCGGGCCGTCGCGTCGCCAGCAAGGTAGCGAAGTGCGATCCATCCAGGACAACATCCGTTCGCAGATGAACGCTGCTTTCGTCGGCCACGTAGTCGAAGTGCATTCGCATCAATCGACCGTTCTGCACATCAATCGTCGCATGAGCCTCGTTCTGGCGAGGATCGCTGTGGGAGCCGAATTCGGGCAGAGGTCTCGAAACGAGGGTAAGTGGCTGGCGGGATGGCATAAGATAATGTCCTGCAGAATACAATGTGGTGAGCCGATACGCTGGTGGCAAAAGCGCCTTTAGCCGTTGAACGTATGGCCAACCAGGCTGTGCATGCCGACAACGGTGACGGTCGTGTTGTCAGACAGGGTGAACACAATATTCGTCTCGCCACCGATACCAGTCACTGTGTTGGCCCCGTTCAGAGCTGCATTGATCTGGTCTTGGCTGTAGCCCGAGAAGGTGATGATGTTGTTCGATGATGCGTTGAAATCATTCAAGGTGATGTGTGCACCAGCGCCAATATCCTGAGCATTGATGAGGAATACGTTGTTGCCGGCGCCACCGATGAGGGTTTCGTAACCTGCACCCGACACCAGCGTGTCGTTACCGGCGCCGCCCACCAGCGACTCGCTGATCTGCGATGCCGCCGCGGCATCCGATCCGTTGTAGCCAAATATCGCCAAGTTCCCCTGCGAGCCGGCAGCATTCAGCGTTTCGTTGCCTTCGCCTGCGACGAAGATGTTCGATTGGCTCTCCGACCCTGCCGCCCAGTTGATCGTGTCACCGGCGGCACCAAACAGATCGGCCGAGCCTGAACCGCCGAATACGGACGACGATACATCGGTGCCTCCCATGAAGAGGAGCAAGCCGGCGCCGCCGTGTATTTCGTTGCCGCTCGCAAAGTCAAAGACGGCCGTCAAGCCCGCATGGGCGTTGATCGTGTCGCCATCAGATGGCGCCGAGACGGGCAGCAGCACCACATCGGTATAATCCGACGACGACATGGCGGCGTTGATGAGCTGATCGGGTGCGCTGGCGATGACCGCATCCTTGAGCCCGTCGGCATTCACGGTGCTCTGGCCATCAGCGAGATAGACATAATCGTTGAAATCGGCGTTCAGGTTGCTGAATGACACCGGTGCTTCATCGTTGGTGTTGATCAGCGTGCGGCCGACGCCGGCATAAATGTCGGCGTGGTCGTAACCGGTATAGATTGTATCGAGCCCGGTGCCGCCATAGATCGTATCCGATGAGACGGAGGCAACGGTCTCGCCCACATACAGGTTGTTGCCGTTGACAAACAGAATACCGTTGTTGCCGCCATTGTCGAAGAAGGTGGCAGACGAGCCGGAGCCGCCGATGATGGCATCCGTGCCGGTGCCGGTTGCGGAGGTAACCACCGTTGTCGGGCCGTTTACGTTGTCGAACACAGCCTGATAGCCCGCGTTCACAAAAGCCGTGGTGCCGATGCCGGCGCCGCTGTCTTCATCAGGGCTGACCACCGCTTCGTTGATCAGCCCTGAGACAGGCGGAGAAAATGTGGTCATCGTGCCTGTTTGCACGCCAAGCGAAAGGTTCAGTGAACCAGCTGTGACGGCATCATTGAGGTAGTGCTCGAGAAGCTGTGCGAAAGCCAGCGCCTGCTGTCCGCTGACAGTCAACACGGTGGAGCTTCCAACGGCACTGGGGATCGAGACTGAACCTGAAATTGGCATATCGAACCTACAATACTTGCGTTAAGGGCTAAAAACGAACCTGCGGACGACTATACTATCGGCACGACAACACAGTGGCCGGCACGTCAGAAAACGTCGGAGGCGCGCACTCGAACGGCGACGCTGGGCAGCCTGCCTTGAAAGAAAACATCGGCCGGCGAAGGGCGCAGCATGGCTGCCGCCGACTGCATTCCGTAGCATGAACATACTATCCGTCTGAGTTCTCTGCGGGTCATTCTCATCCCTTCTTAGGTTCAGGTGTCTGCACGCCTCGCCAGTAAAGAGAAACCAACCTCTGCCTACAACCCCAAGAGGTAGTCCGCTACCGGAAAATTACCTGGAATACAGATGATTGGCGCCATTTCTCTGTACGGCTTGATACACTTGCTGAATTCATCTCGGTGCACGCGTTGCGATGTCGAGATCAATCGGCGACAGCCGGGCGTAGAGTCACGCCCCAGGCTGCAGCGCACACACATGGTGCGCATTGAACCAGGCTTATCGAGCGGCGAAACCGGCGTGGGCGTGCCCGGCAGAACCGGCAACTTCAGTAGTAGCCCACGGTCGCGACGGTCGTGGTCATGGAGGGCGAACCAATGGGCGCCGCAACAAGCGTGCTCATCTCGAGGAAATCGAAGGTCTTGAAATCGTATTTGGCGGTCATGGCCGAAGCGGGGGATACCGTGCCGACACAGATGCTCAGCAGCCCGCTTGTGGCCGCCGGCGTCGCCGTGGTGTCGGTGCCCGGCGAGCTCGCCACCGAGAATGGCATTCAGCAGGCCACCATTAATCGAGGCCAGTCCGCTGCCGGCGGTGAAGCTTGCCTCGCCGATATTCTGCCCGATACTGAGCGCTGGCACGGTAAGATGCGCATTCGGCACCACGGCGCGCATAAAGCGCAACGGCACGTCCAGGCTTGTGCGAAGCTGCGCGGCGTTGTTTGGCAGCGCCCGCAACATAGCGTTGCGAGACAGCGACGCTGGCATTTTGCGTAGAGCTGCCGCTCGTCACAGCAACGATGTTGCTCGACGAGAATCCGTTTGCCGACAGAACCCCCAACGCTATGGATGATGCATTGGGAATGTTCTGTGCTGCGGCCATCGCGGCAAGATCCACAAGCGTGACGAAGATCAGCTCGTTAGAAAAAGCCGTCTATGTGGAGAAAAGAAGCAAAAGTCTGTCATGTGACAGCACTGCTTCCCGAATGAAGATCGCTGGGTACACAAAGCTGTGAACCATATCTTCGGCAATTGGCTCATTCCGCGAAGCTAAAATAGTCGGGCTTGCAAGCTCGGCAATCTAAAGTTGTCTTACTTCCGACAAATAGATCGCGGCTATGTCTTGTTTTGGGGCGGAGTAGTGTACGGTGGCGCAATCAGGCGGCGGACCTAATAGCGGATCTTGAGGCAACGAAGTCACGCACACGGGCATAGCAGGAGCAGGCGGCATGCTCCAGGCCGTGCCGGTTTTTGATGACGATTTTGCCACGGCCATGTCCGATCAAGCCGTCATCGGCCAGGGAACGCAGTGCGACAGTAACCCCCGCGCGCCGCACTGAAATGATCGATGCGAGAAACTCGTGGGTAAACGCCAGTTCGTCTCCGTCGGAACGGTCGCGCGCCAGCAGCAGCCAGCGCGCCAGGCGTTGGGAGAGCGAATGCTGCGCGTTGCAAGCCGCCGACTGCGACACCTGGGCGAACACCAGCTCGATGTTTAATGCAACGAACGTCCTGAAGCGCGGCAGCTGTGTTACATATACACGCAGCATGTCGGCAGACATCCGATAACCCAATCCGCTCGTCTGCATAACGATGCGGTTGAACGAGACCACATGAGAGCCCAGCATCGAGGTGCAACCTACGATGCCCTCCCGCCCACATAAAGCGACATCGGCACTCGCAAAGATGTTGTCGGCAGGCGGGATGATCGAGGCGATGCCCTGCGCGAGAAAGAACACTGACGATATCTGTTCGCCCGACTCGCAAAGCACTTGCCCTGGCACGAGACGTACGGCGGTCAAAGCCGATCTGATACGGCGCATTTCCTCGCTGGGCAAAGCGGCAAGGATATTATTTTCGGTAAAACTCGGCCGCCAAACTATGTCGTCCATTCACGTCACTTTATACAGTGAAATTGAGCCACCTATCGCGCGCCTTGCAATCTCAAGTGGCAAGGTGGTCGCGGTTCTGAGCCGGCGTAAGATGGAAAATGCAGCGCTACCAAATAATTGATAGATCGACACGTCTCCAAAAGAAGATGTTGCGATGCAGCACGAACCATGTGAGGGGGTGACCAAATCGTCCAGCACTTTCACCTGCTCTGCCGAAGCGCATTAGCCTCTGAACTCAGGATGCAGCAGCACCAGATGAGTGGATCAATACAGGCGAGAGTAGCACTCGCCTTTCATCGAATATTGCGCTAGCTCCGGCCTTTTAAGTCGTTGCGGTGAGAGCGCGGGAGCCGAGTTCACTATGGCGGCCGAGGCTTGTGCCTGGCTACGCTTTCAGCGGCACCGTACAAAAACTACCGGTGCATCGTACGTCGTTAAGTCTGGTTCCGAGCGTAAACTGGTGAAAAAAGGTGAGTGTGGCCTAAACTCATCTGTCCGCCTCATCTAAACGATACGGTGCAGCGCGCATCAGAGATTCGTAGAAGCAATAGCCTCCCGCAAGCGTCGCCTTCACCCGGTAGAGCGCAGCATCGGCGCTTTGCAGCAAGTCGGCAGGCGTCGCCGTGGTGTCGTCGGCCAGCGATATGCCGATACTGCATCCCAGTTCCACTGCTTGTCCCCGCAGCTCGAATGGTTCGGAAAAGGCATTCAGCAAACGGTGCACAAGCCTCTCGATGTCCGCGGTCTCGCTGATATCCGTTTGCAACACGATGAATTCGTCACCGCCATGCCGCGCCACGATATCCTGCTGACGCACGCAGTTGCGCAGCCGGCTAGCGACATGAACAAGAAGCTCGTCACCCGCGGCATGGCCCATCTTGTCATTGACCGACTTGAAGCGATCGAGATCGAGCGAGAACAGAGCCACGCGGGAACGTGGTGACGTGGATGCGAGAGCCGATTGCAATGTGTCCATCACCAGCCGGCGATTGGCCAGGCCCGTCAATGGATCATGGTTGGCGAGGTGCAGCAAAGCCGCCTCAGAACGTTCACGTTCCTGCTGTGCCTGCATCGCAGTGGTGACGTCGAACGAGAAGCCAACTATAGAATAGTCGGAAACGGCACGGCCCGTCACTTGCGTCCAGCGCAGCGTGTCATCGTGCCAAACGCATCGGAACGTGACATCCACATCCTGGCCATGCGTGAGGGCCTGCCGGAACGCCGACACGCAGCGGCGGCGGTCGGCGCGATGGATGGCCGTAAACAGTTTGGCAATGCTGATCGTTCGTGTCGCGACGCCGAGATGGGAACCGCACAGATCGCTTGTCTCGATCTTGGCAAATCCGGCTCTTTTTTCCCAGGCGCCAACCCCGGCTGATTGTAGTGCCGCCTGCAGCCTGCGATCGCACATCCATCTGCCGTCTTCTACGATCGGGATTTCACTCTCGGCACTGCTGCCAGTGACGGGCGCTTCGTCGTTCCGAGCGCTT
This sequence comes from Acetobacteraceae bacterium, assembly GCA_965198855.1. Taxonomy (GTDB): domain Bacteria; phylum Pseudomonadota; class Alphaproteobacteria; order Acetobacterales; family Acetobacteraceae; genus BOG-908. Next base: position 981,569 of record CBDAPZ010000001.1, read on the forward strand.
GATGGTGATCTCTGTGCTGGTGAAGCGGCGTGACCCTGGTGACCGATATGCACCAACATCTAGGAAGGCTCCTTACGACGATAGATCGCAGAAGGCCTTCTCACATGTGCAGGCAAGCCCGTCATCAAGTTCTCCACTAAACTCAATCGCACCGCGTCACCAAGCCGGACCGCTCTTTCTCGGCGCCAGCACGCAGCACGTGCATCCAGCTTAGAAATAATCTACGTGAAGGTGCCTTCTGCCGCTGTAATGTTCATGACAACTCACGAAGTCTTGAGGAGGTAGGTCGGATTGGAGCGAAGATTAAGCCTCAGGCTTTAGGAAGCCGCACCATCGATCGGTACGCGGTCTACTCAAGCAACGAGCCAAGCCGGATTCGACACGTGCCACGACAATGCTCAGCTTTTGGTTGGGGGCCAGCGGAACAGAAGTGCCTACCTGCGGGCTACGGCTCCGTAGCACTCGCAAGCCGCCGCTTCCAGTCCGGCGCCATCCAGGATCGTTACTCTTCCATCACGAGAATAGTTGATCAACCCGGCATGTTGCAGAATACGTGCGCTCACCGTGACGCTGGGACGATGGACGCCGAGCATAACAGCCAAAAACTCTTGCGTAAGCGGTAACTTATCATCGTCACCGCAGTCGCTGCCATCAGCAACCACCGTGCAAGCCGTTGCTCGGGCAGATGGATCCCGTTGCAAGCGGCCGTCTGTCCCACTTGTGCATGGAGGGTCTCATTGAAGCGAAGCAAAAGCGCCTCCAGCGTTCCATTACTCTCCGTGGCAGTGCGAATATCCCCTGCGGACATGCGCAGCGCCTGCCCAGGTCGTTGCACGTTCACTCGGGAAATTGGTATCAACATCTGCAAGCGGGCACGTGCCGAACATGCCTTCCCGCCCGATAACACCAAACTCGACCTGCGCACCGTCTTCGAAGTTGGAGACGAGCGACAGCATGCCTGCCAGGGGAAATAGACAAAGTCGATAGTAGCATCTTGCTGGATCAGTGTCTGGCGATGCTCCAGAGGAACGAGCGCAAGGTTCGGGAGAATCGATGCCAAAACATCATTGGGCAACAACGCCAGGATACTGTTACGGCCATCATCTAGCTTAGTTGTCATTGCGGCTCTCCACGCGGCGTGGGGGCGGGAGTGCTGGCTACTCTCAGTCGAAAACGGGCAAGGACGATGTCGCGATACGATGGCTTATGGGCTACGAACTTGAAGTTAGCGAGTGACAATCACCTAGAGGCAAGTCCAATTTGATGACGAAAGTGTGTTAGGCTTGCCAATGAATCGATTGGTTTGTCTGGGCACCATCTGCCCGCGATCTTCCAAAAGGTCGGGTTCGTTCAAAGCAGCCATTATGCACACGCTATCGCAAGAACGTGACTCTGGGTTGTAAGGTACAGTACTGCGACGCCTCCAGCGTTGCCCAATCTTTGTCTCTCTGGATGTTCACATATTGAGTAGAGAGGGCAAAATACGTGTCTACTCGGTCTTGGTCGACAGGCGGCTTCATTCTTCTGGAAGATAGTTGGGCCGCGGAGCCTGGTGCAAATGCACAAGCCCTCACAGTGCGCAACGATCTGTTACGAGGTCTTCCTCCACACGAATGGGGCGTGCTGAAACCGCATCTGAGCAGAGTGACCCTCGTGAGCGGGCAGGTGTTGCACGAGCCCGGTGAATGCATTTCAGACGTGTATTTCATCGAACGCGGATTTGCTTCGGTGATGGCGATAACGGCAAAAAACACAGACTATGTCGAAGTGAGTCTCACTGGCCCTGAAGGCATGACCGGTCTTCCTATCCTGCTTGGTTCCGATGCCGTCATGTTCAACAGAATCGTCATACAGATGGCGGGGGCTGGCATTCGCATGCCGGCCGCAGCCCTTCTCAACTGCCTTGCCTCAACACCGATTTTCCATCAGCGCCTAGTGCGGCTGCTCGAAACGTTCATGGCGCAGATTTCGCAAACCTGCGCCTGCAACAGCTTACATCGCACATCCGAACGGCTTGCCCGATGGCTTCTCTGTGCATTCGATCGCGCTGATGGTTTCGAAATATCCCTAAGCCAGACCTTCCTGGCAACAATGCTTGCGGCGACTCGTCCGGTCGTTACCACCGCCATGCAGGCATTCGCGCAACGAGGCCTCGTTCGATACGGCCGTTCCCGTATTCAGGTGATAGACCGGCCAGGCCTCGAAACGGTCGCCTGTTCGTGCTACGCACGTGTCAAAGCATTGACGGAATCCATTTCACACCGCCCGGAGCCGGGCAATGTACAGTGCGGTACTGTGGAAGGTCATTCGGCAACTCAACATTGTTTCCCAGGCGGCAAATGATGCATTTCTGACATATTTACTGCAAGTGCAGGTTGTGCTTTCATTGATTCGACTCCTAGGAAGGGGTTCGGCGAAGCATCACTGGAATAAAACTTGTCTCCGAACTGTCTGCATCCACAGGATGATTTACACGCAGAATGCGATGTCGTTTCTTTGCCAATGCCGATTCTATCGCGAGAATACGAACGAGTCGTATCGCTTCGTAGCCTCGGCATTCTCGATACCGAAGCCGATCCGCAACTGGACGAACTCGTTCGCACCGCCGCCCACGACCTGCGCATGCCGATCGCCAGGCTCAACCTCATCAATGCCGACCGCGAATGGACAAAATCGGCCTTCGGATATCCGTGCGGCGTCAGCATACCACGCGAGCAGGCCTTTTGTTCCCATGTCATTTTCGCACCGGATGAAGTCACCATCATCAAGGATGCATCACGCGACCAACGATTTGTAGCAAACCCGCTCGTCAATGGTCATCTCGGCATTCGGTTTTATGCGGGTGCACCGCTGATCGATGCACAAGGCCACGTGCTGGGGGCGCTGTCGGTCATGGACACGCGGCCCGGCAATCTCGATGTCCTGCAGGAGGCAAGATTGTGCTCCCTCGCACGCTTCGCCTCCTCGCTCATCCAGTCCGCGCGACCGGTGGCACCTCTTACAGGATGTGACGAGCATTACCGCAATGCCGTCAATTTGAGCCCGCATATACCGTGGACGGCGCAGCCAGATGGTGCCGTGGAGGAGGCCGGCCCTATGTGGCAGGAACTCACCGGCACGCCGACCGGTTCGGCACGTGGCTCTGGCTGGACTGCCGCACTCCACCCTGACGATGTACAAGCAACGACGGACCACTGGCATGCCTGTTTGCGCACCGGTCATCCTGTGGATCTCGAGTATCGCCTGAAGACGGCGGCGGGGCCTTATCGCTGGTTCAGGGCACGGGCCAAAGCACAGCGGCACTGGACCGGCAATATCGTTCGTTGGTTCGGCACATTGGAAGATATCCACGATCGCAAGCTGGCTATCACCGCGCTACAGGAGAGCAAGCGGGTGTTGCGCGCCGCTCTGGCAGTCGGTGGCCTCGGCGCTTGGGAGTATGACGCTGCCCATGGGCATGTGACGGCATCCGAGCTTTGTGCGAAAGCGTTTGGCCTCGACCACAGCACAGACCGTTTCGATTATGCCGCCGTTCAGGCGGCACTGCATCCGGAAGATCGCAATCTGCTCAACCAGGAACGCGACAAGCTCGTCGCCGGGGCAGCGGCGATGGACATCGAGCTCCGCACGATCTGGGCCGATGGATCCCTGCATTGGGTGCGGCTGACCGGACGCACGACCCTCGATTCGAACGGTAAACGCCGCAAAGCCGTGGGATTGGCTGTCGATATCACCGAAAAGCGGCTGGCGCAGGAGGAGCGGGAGCGTTCCCAGGCAACGATGCTGCATCTCCTGCGTCACGACGCGCTCACCAATCTGCCCAACCGGCAATATCTAGACGCCAAATTGATTGAAGCTCTGGCGGCGGCTTCACCAGGAAGCAAGGTGGCGTTGATCTGCATCGACGTTGATGAGTTCAAGATCATCAACCAGAGCGTTGGGAACGAGGCCGGTGACGATCTGCTGTGTCAGTTGGCTGAACGCCTTCGAGGCTGCTCGCGCGACAGCGATACGGTTGCGCGCACGGGCGGCGACGAGTTCGCGATCCTTGTCGCTGACACTTATGCGGTCTCGGAATTGGTGTTCTTCGTGCAACGGCTGCTCTCCGTCATTGCCGCACCGTTTGCACTGGAGGGAGGCACCGTCAGCCTCGGCGTTTCGGTGGCGCCCGACGATGCAACGGATGCCGGCGAATTGCGAAGCAACGCCTATACGGCACTGCTTCTGGCAAAGACGAGCGGGCGTGGCACGTACCGGTTCTTCGAGAAAGACCTGCATCTTCGCTTGCAAGCCAAGAAGGCTCTGCGGGCCGGCTTACACGATGCATTCTACGGCGAGCAACTACGGCTGCTTTACCAGCCATTGGTGGATCTGCCGACCAGACGTGTCACCGCCTTCGAAGCCCTGATGCGCTGGGAGCATCCCGTGCGCGGCTCGATCTCACCGGAAGAGTTCATCCCGGTGGCCGAAGAGTCGGGGTGGATCTACAGGTTCGGCCTGTGGGCGTTGCGCGAAGCCTGCACGCAGGCCGCGCGCTGGCCGGAGGGCATCAATGTCGCCGTCAACCTGTCCGTCATGCAATTTACCAGCGGCAAGCTGCAGGACGATGTCGCTCGGGTGCTTGCCGAAACCGGCCTTGCCCCATCCCGCCTCGAACTCGAAGTAACCGAGTCGCTTCTTCTTCAGGACTCGAGAACGAACATGCTCATCCTGGAAGGGCTTCGCCGCCTGGGGGTGAAGCTCGTGATGGATGATTTCGGGACCGGCTATTCCTCGCTGGCATATCTCCGCCGCTTCCGCTTTGACAAGATCAAGATCGACAGATCGCTGGTGATTGGATTGCCGGACCTGGATGGTGGTGATGCGATCGTGCGTGCCATCTTCGGCCTTGGCCGCAGTCTTGGCATCGATGTTACCGCTGAAGGTGTCGAGAGTGCCGAGCAACTCATCCTGCTGGAAGATAATTGCTGTGTGCAGGCGCAAGGCTTCTTGTTCAGCTTGCCGGTGACGATCGATGATGTGCCTGCGCTGATTGGCAAAGCCTTTTAGCAGCCCGGTCTAGAAACGCCATACACGCTTCGGCCGAGCCGCCATAGGAAAGGCGCCACACCGGCGATCGTCGCTAATATGCGACCTGGATTGAGCTACGCTTAAAACGCCAACTCGTCCTGCGCGTAACAGGTCAAAGAGAACTATTGGCCGACAAATCCTCCCGTGGCTCGTACAGATCGGCGCGTTGCGCTTGATCTCCAGGGTTCTTCGTTGTCATGCCTTCATGACCAACGCTTGCGGCGGTCCAGTCCATCGCTCGCGGCACGGGCATGGTTTGCTGAATACTCAGTGATGCCGCCGACTGCCGCAATTAGATGGACGTTCCGGGAACGCACCGACCTAAAGCTTACGGCTACAATCATCACGCGTTCTGGCGAAGCGTGTGTGAGCTGCTACTGGCCATAGCGGGCTAGCAGCTTCGAGGGCCTCCAACGGCCTTGACACTCAAGGAACACGCTTCAACGTTGCACCCTGAAGTCACGCGAGCATGAGCTTTTTGTGAGCTCTCCGAGTAAGCGGGACAGCTGCAGGCGCTTGTCGTCAGAGAGCCCGGTGAGCATCGTTTTTTATCGTAATGTCGTGTTTGATGGCCAACTCAGCACATTGCCTACCTTTGCAATGCAGCCAAAAGCTGGAGGGTGTTGAACCCGGATCCGATGTCCACCTACTTTCCTCTTCTGCGTTCGCCCAGTAGGCGCCGTTGAAAGGCTTCGACTTCAGCGCCGGCTCACTCGCAAGACGACACGGACCACGGGCACATCGTGCGCGCCGTCGAATAAGACAATTCGCAGCAATGCTCCTTCTGGTGATGGCTTATGCTACATGTCTTGCGGGCAAAAACAATGCCGTTGGACTAATACCAAGTCTCTGGCAATGTTTCACTTCGTATAACCAGCCACAACCCGTTGACACGCTTTTGCTTCCGAAATGAACCAGCATGTCTGTTTTGCCACTATCTTGTGAGAAATTGATAAGGAAAAGCTAGCCGCTCGTGAAATACTGACGCATAAGCGGATAGGGAATGCTGGCTTTGGTGAGGGCAGCGCGAGCTAAGCGAGGCCTCCACAAGCGAACGGTTGGTGACTTCCACCTTCGGGCAATCGCGCTCTATGCAGCGATAGAGGAGCAAGTCGTCATCGCCGACGTAGCTGTGGGCGCAAGCATGGCGCTCATGGCCCAAGTGCGATGGCGCAAGAAGAACGGTGATGCGCTGCGGGAGCGAAGCGGGCAAAGCTCCGGCGATTGACTGCTGCACACAAGCAAAGGGCCGCCCTGTTCCAGCAAGGCGGCCCTCTCTCATGCGCCAACCGTTGCTCAGGCAGCCGGCCCGGCGAACATGCCTGCATCCAGGTGCGCGATATACACAAAAGAAGGAGAGCACCCGCACCCAGTGCAGTGTGCCATCAGGCCAAATGCATCGGAATTCAGTGTCGAGATCAGCATTTATTGTGAGCGCCTGCTGAAAACTGCCTAAGCAACGATTGCAGGCCGCCCACCAGATCGTTCTTACTCTACGCCGACACGGATGGCGTGCATCTGACCTCCACAATCTCTACGTGAAGTTACCTGAGTTCACTGCAACGTTCTGATGCTGGAAAGTCGCAACAGTATCCTCCCGGCCGAGCTGGGGCGCGGTTCTGCCGCGGGTGGTCAGGATTTCACCGCTGCTCTACCAAGCAGCACATCGAACCGTCTCAACACCGTCGCATAGCATTCGCATGCCGTTGCTTCGAGGCCGGCGCGGTCGAGGATCGTCACATGCCCATCCCGCGAGTAGCTGATTAGCCCGGCTCGTTGCAGGATACGTGCGCTTACTGTAACGCTAGGCCGGTGCACGCCGAGCATCACGGCCAGGAATTCCTGTGTTAGCGGCAATTCATCATCGTCACCACGATCACGCGCAATCAAAATCCAGCGTGCAAGCCGCTGCTCGAGTTGATGGTGTCCGTTACAGGCGGCTGTTTGTCCCACCTGTGAATGAAGGGCCTCGTTGAAGCGCAGCGAGATGGCTCTCAGCTGTCCACCATCGGCCGTGGCCGCGCGGAAATCTCGTGCGGACATACGCAGTGCCTGCCCCGGCAACTGTACATTCACTTCGGTAAAGCTGGTTTCGACATCCGCGAGCAGACAAGCGCCGAACATGCCTTTCCGCCCGATGACACCCACCTCGACTTGCGCGCCGTCCTCGAGATTGGCCACCAGCGACAGCATGCCGGCCACGGGAAAATAGACAAAATCGACGGCAGCATCTTGCTGGATGATCGTCTGTCTATGGACCAGGGGCACGAGCACGAGGCTTGGCAGAATCGAAGCGAGAGCCCCACCGGATAATGTGGACAATATCTGATTTCGATTTGTTGATGTCGCGATCCGCACGGCTGCACTCCACGCTGAAGGGGCGGGAGTGCTGGCTACTCTCAGTCGCGAACGGGCAAGGAAGGTGCTGCGATACGTTGATCTATGGACCGTATCCTTCGTCTTTGCGCGTTAAAAAAACGTGACATCGCAATCTATTGTGTCTGCAAACGCTGGCACTTCTGCCATCGTGTGGCGCCGCTTCGAATATATTCTCCACGAGCGAACGTGGTGGCGACGGCGCTGCGGGGGCTGATTGTGAGCGGGAAGCCCATGGTGGCATACCCCCTGTTCAGGCTTTGATCGAAGCAGCGGAGCCATCTCACGTCTCGATAAGCCATAATGAGGGACCATCCGGATTTCCTTTCGATCAACGAAATAGCTCAACGGGTGCGAGTTTTGTACGTAGCCTATGTCATGTTTGGGTTGTGAGGTGGCTAGAGGGCGTTATGCACTTCTCACCAGTTCTGCAGCTTGCTTAAGCATGTACCCGACCAAGGCGACGACATGCAGACCGGCAAGCGTTTCGGCATATCGCTCATAGTCTTTGACGAGCCGTCGGCAACGTGTGGACCAGGCAAAAGATCTTTCCACCACCCAACGGCGCGGCAGCGAGGCAAAGCCGCGCTTGGCTTCGGGCAGCTTGACCACTTCGAGCTTAATGCCTTCTGTAGCAGTGGCCTTTGCAGCCGCGCCGCCGGTGTAGCTCTGATCGACGTAAGCCAAGTCAACGCTACCGCCTGTCGCGTCTTGTATGTCGGCTGCAAGCCGAGCAGGCCGCCGCGCACATCACCAATGTGGTCGCCTTCTCCCGCAAGCGCCCATCGCGCCAACCTTTCCCCAGCTACCCGGTTGGTGCCGCATGCGCGCTCGGCGCCGCAAGGGTCGCGCCAAGGCGCGCCCGGCTTCGCCGGCTCCGCCCTTGCCGGTCGCATACCATCCGTCGCGGAGTGGGTGCGCCACATCCGGCCCGAACCTTGGATGGGCCGGGTGGGTGTCCACCTGATCGAAGACGGCTTATAAAGCATGACGTGTCGCGGTCCTCATTGGCTCGCGTCTAGTAGGTCGTGACGGTGGTTTTGAGAGGTTGCAAAGCGCTGCCTCGCTGGCGTGATGCTCGGCTTGTGCCAAGCTGCATCGGCCGAGGCTGGCCGACAGCAGCCGATCGACTCTGCAACGAAAAAGTAACAAGGGGACAGTCAATCCTTCGTCGTACGTTTATGACCGACGATCTTGTCATTTAGCCGCCGGTCCTTGGGGCTGCTGCTTAACCCAGGAACCTAGTCTTGCATCCAGCATGTCGAGCGGCATGTTTCCGCCACTTAGCACTTCGTCATGAAAGCGGCGAAGGTCAAAATGATCGCCCAGGCTGGCCTTAGCGCGGTCCCTCAACTCCAGGATCTTCAATTGTCCGATCTTGTAGCCCAAGCTTTGCGCCGGCCAGGCGATATAGCGATCTACCTCTGACTGAATAAGCGGTTCCGGTGCAGCGCCACTCCGCCGAAAATAGTCGACGGCCTGATCGCGACTCCATCCATCCACATGTATGCCGGTGTCGATGACCAGGCGAACCGCGCGAAGAAGCTCAGTTGTGAGCCGGCCATAATCTGAGCCGGGATCCTGGAAAAAGCCAATTTGCTTTCCGAGCGCCTCGGCATATACCGCCCAACCTTCTGCAAATGCATTATTAATCAGGTGCCGCCGGAAATCGGGCAGATCTTTCAATTGCTGCTGGACGGATATTTGCATCAAATGACCGGGAATCCCCTCGTGGTAGGCGATCGTCTCATCCGTCAAAAGCCGGCGCTGCCCATAGTCTGACGTTGCCACGACGACGCGGCTTGGGTGCTTTCCATCAGGCGTGCCGGCAATGAAGTGGCTTGCGTTGTTGGGCTGGGAAGCCGGAATGGCTTCTACGGTTGCGGAGATTTGCGGCGAGGTCACAAAAAGCTGGGGAAGGCGGGTCTCCATCTGCAGCATGTAGCGACGGAAGTCCTGGACGATCTGGTCTGCGGATGTTGGGATGTATTTGGGGTTGCTCAGCAGAGCGGTGCCGAATTCTGCAAGGTTTCGATATCCCTGCTGCTTGGCGAGCGCATCGAGCAGACCGGTGATCCGGGCAACCTCACGAAGGCCCAATGCATGGATCTCGGCGGGAGACATGCTGGTTGACGTTTGTTCCTGGATGGCATTGCGGTAACGATGCAGCCCGTCGGGAAGACTGCTGACGCCGATTTCCATGCGCCCAAGGGGGGCGTACTCCTTTTTGATGAAGATCGCAAAACGACGATAAGCGGGCAGTACCTCATCGCTGACCACGCGCATGATCGCTTGGGTCAGCCGCGCCTGGTCCTTGGGTGGAATATTAGTCGGGTATTTTCGCGTTGGTCCCAGGAACGGATTTTCTTCTATGATGCCTTCGCACTGAGCAGGAACCTGTTCGAGCAGGAAGCGGGCAGGCATGAGCCCGTCCTTCATCCCTTGGCGCAAGACACTGGTAACCTCATCGAACGCACGAGGCACTTGGCGTAAGCGAGCCAAGTAATCTTCATAGTGCTGAAGGGTGTCGAGCGGTACCGAAAGCGGAAGATCAGCGAGATCGGTGTGAATGCCTTCCATCTGCGAGACGGGCATCTCGTACTCTTTCAGCGCGTAGTCGGCGATGCGCTGGGTCAGGACGTGGAGCAGCAAATCATGTGAAATGCTATCCTGCTCGGGGAATCCAACGGTCGGGATCGCCGCGAGCTCAGTCCGATACCTTTGGTCGAGGCCATCTTGCTCGGTGATAGCAGCCATCGAATAATGATCGAGCAGGGCATTGTAACGATAATCGCCATAAGACGTTGCGGTCTCTGGAGACGATTTCAGGTCATCTTCGAACTGGTTGCGAAAAAGGGCATTCTGTGATGCCAGCCGTGCCTCGAGCGCCATGCTTGGTCCTGACGCGGGTGGGCCCGCGCTCACTGGCGCCGCACGCGGCAACTGATCCGCGAGCGATGCCAGCGGGACCAACAGAACGGTGATTCCAAACGTGAGGCCTGGCAACCTCGCCGCCGAGCGGATTGAGGAGCGCCGAGAGATAAGGTTCAAACAATTTAGAAACATGTTCGCTCCCATCTTATGTCTGCAAGATACGCACTGCGTAAACTTCTAGTTGTCCTGCATAGGTGAGCAGCCGCGGCAGTGCAAATCAATGCTTTATAACGGCGCTTAGTTCGGCACGACTTGACCGGGATTGTCCGATATCGGCCCGCCGATTCTGGTGATCAGTCTGAAAGCGGACGATACCGTTATAGGGGTAATTGGCAGCTACCGATCCTTGGTAACCGTGGGCGTACTGCCCAGGTTTGCCCGAACGCAGGACGAAAAGTCTCCGCGTGAACGTGAGCTTGCTACTAAACTTCGCCTTCATTTGCTTTGAAGACCCAAACAGAAACGGATCGTCACTCTTAGGTGCAAGGCTGGAGATAATTCTCGGCATAAAATGGTCGGAACGCCCCGGCAGCTCTTATACAACTGCCGGGTAAAGAGCGGACACTCAACCGGATAACCCCAGTCAACATCAGATAGCAGAGCCCGAAGTCCTTTCCGCCACCAGGTGGCAGACTTTGCGCGATGATTGACGTCTCCGCCGTAACGCGTGAGCTGCATAATAAGGCGGCATGAGGTCAGAATACGAAACATAGTCATCGTCGTTTTCCCGGGTTTTAACCTTCTTGACGCAGCGGGCCCGGCCCAGGTGTTCACCACCGCGGCGGAGATGCTTGCAGACACACACCATCACCGCGCCGCATATCAAGTGGCGGATTCAACTAGCCAGCGCATAATCCGGCGGGCGCGTAAAGGTTGTCTGGCGGTAGCCTCCAGGTGGGTTCCTGGAGGCTTTGATGGCGCAGTATCGGCGGTTGCGGCACGAAGACCGATGCCAGATTTATGCTCTTTTACAGCAAGGCATTAGCCAACAACGGATCGCAGCACAGCTCGGTGTCAGCCAGGGCACCATTAGCCGAGAAGTGTCGCGCAATGCCGGCCGGCGAGGCTACAGCAGCGAAGATGCGCACGCCAAAGCGCTCCCGCGGCAGCGCGTGCGCGCCAGGCCGCGCAAGCTTACCAGCCGGATCCGGCGCGAGAGCACCCACTTATTGCGGCACAGGCGATCGTCGCCGGACCAGATCAGCGAGCATCTCGGCCGCGCCGGCATCTCGATCAGCCACGAGAGCATCTATCGCATGGTCTGGCACGACAAGCGGTGCGGCGGCGATCTATGGTGCTGCTTGCGCGGGCGCGCCAAACGCTACAACAAGCGCGCCGGCAAAACCGCAGACGCGGCATTATTCCTGACAGGATCGACATCTCTTGCCGACCAAAGATCGTTGACCAGAAGCGGCGCATCGGCGATTGGGAGGGCGACACGGTGCTCGGGCCCAAACGCCGCGGCGCCTTGCTCAGCATCGTCAAGCGCAAGACGCAGCTGCTCAAACTCAGCCTTCTGCCTGGCCCTACCGCGGAGGCCACGCAACTGGCTATCGTGCGGCGGCTACGACCGATCCCCCATCACGTGCGCACCATCACCTTCGACAACGGCAAGGAATTCGCGCAGCACAAGACGATCGCCAAGGCACTGAAGTCGCGCATCTACTTCGCGCGGCCTATCACGCCTGGGAGCGCGGCCTGAACGAAAACACAAATGGGTTGATCCGCGACTTCTTTCCAAAAGGCACTGACTTTACGAGCGTCAGCCCTGCGCAGGTTGCCGCAGTCGAGCGTTTGCTGAATAATCGACCACGCAAAACACTCGGCTATCGCTCACCATTGGAGGTCTTCCGCAAGGCTGCCAAGCGTCGTGCCGGATTATACACTGCTAGTTGCATCCGCCTAGCCAAAAAAGCTCTGTTCGTTCTTCTTCGTCGAGGGTGCCTACCGATCTTTCTGGCAGGTTTTTGGAACAGTCCAGCCCTCAGGTTTGCCGCCGGCTTTGATGGTCTGTGAGAACACGCTACCGCTGGACCTTACGACGAAACTCGCGAAAAAAATGTCTCCGAACTAAACAAAACAGTTCGTTAGGGTGCCGAGATTGTCGATGGTGATAGAAACAGTGTCTCCTGATTGAAGAAACTTTGGTTGTGTGAAACCGATGCCGACGCCGGCGGGTGTGCCAGTGGAAATGATGTCTCCAGGATGGAGCGTAAGGCCTGCGGACATGATTTCGATTAAGCTTGGAATGTCGAAGATAAGATCGGCTGTGCTCGCGTCCTGCCGTAACTCGCCATTAACCCAAGTACGAAGGCGTAGATCGGCGCCGTCGACGGCATCCGCGGTGGTGATCCAGGGCCCCATCGGGCAGAACGTGTCCAGGGCTTTGCCGAGAAACCATTGTTTATGATTCTTCTGTCGATCGCGCGCGGTCACGTCGTTGATGATCGTATAGCCCCAGACATGCGACATGGCGTTCTCACGCCGTATGTTGGCGCCTAATCGGCCGATGATGACCGCGAGTTCACCTTCGTAGTCGACTTCGGAGGTCACGGAGGCATGCAGGCTGACGCTGTCGTTGGTGGCGACTACGCAGCTTGAGGGCTTTGTGAAAACGGCCGGATAGGCATCTAGCGCGGCGTTTCGCGCGGCGTCTGCCTCATAGCCGCTCTTGGCAAATTCCTCTGCGTGTTCACGGTAATTCTTGCCGACGCAGAAAATGTTTCTGGCGGGTCTCGGGATTGGTGCAAGCAGGCGCACCGAATCGAGCGGCAGGGTATCGCCCGAAAGGGGCGGCGGGCCATCGCCTTTGATGACGTCCATCATGTCGCCGGCTGCAAGCGGGCGGATAATGCTCCCGTCAACATCGACCTCGCCAATCTGCGTGCGGCCATGATGGGTGAAGGTAGCGAACCTCATGGCGCGGCGCCTTGGCTGGTCTCAAGATGCACCCGCGTCGGCCCGCGCTGTTCGGTATGATCCGTCATCAGGCATGTTCCTTTGTCGTTTTGCATATTGCCGGCTCAGCTCAGCGGCGGCGCGACATGGCCCATGAAGCCGGGCCGATCGCAGATGCGGCTATACCAGGCGCGCAGCTTCGGCGTCTCGACGCGTGCTTCGTGCTCGATGCCGAACCATCGGCGCGCGTAGACGCCTAGAACGATGTCTGCGAGCGTAAAATGCTCTCCTTCGATGAAGGGCGATCCCGCTGCGAGTGCCGTTTCCACGATGTGCCATGCCTGCCCAGTGGCTTCCGCCGCCTTCCTGATCGCCGCCTCATCGCGGTCTTTGGGCTTGGTGCGTATCATGCCCCAGAAGAAAGGCCGCTCTGCCGGCTGCAAGGTGGAAAGCGTCCAGTCCAGCCAGCGTTCCATGCTGGCTCTTGGTGTAGGATCGGCCGGGTAGAGCGTGCTCTCGTCGTCGCTGCGGTGCTGCGCGCTGCGCATTGCGAGATAACGCATGATCGCGTGCGATTCCCAAAGCACGAAAGCGCCGTCCTGCAAAGTTGGCACGCGGCCATTGGGGTTCATGTCACGATAGGCTGGCGTATCTACCTGCCCAAACTGCATGCCGGCATCGATGCGCGTGAACGCGATGCCGGTTTCCACACAGCACCACAACACCTTTTGCACATTTACCGAATTTATGCGGCCCCAGATCTTTACATTCATGGGCATGATCTCGTTCATCTAGACGCCTATCGCGGCTTTCACGCGGCGTGCCGACAAGGGAAGGTCGCGTATGCGCATCTGCGTGGCGTCCGCCACCGCGTTGGCGATCGCGGCAGCCGTTGGGCCCTGCGCCGCTTCGCCGCACCCGAGAAAAGGCAAATCTGGCCGGTCGATGATGTGAACCTCCACCTGATCGGGGAGTGCGGGAAAGCGAAGGATGGGATACCCGCTCCAATCTTGGCTAGTGATGCGCTCGTGGTCAAAAGTCACTTCCTCGTAGATCGTCCAGCTGCTGGACTGCATAAACCCGCCGCCGATCTGGTTGCGTATGCCGTCCGGGCTCACCGCCTGGCCACCATCCACCGCGCACTGCGCGCGCACCACCTGAACATGGCCGGTCTCATGGTCTACGCTCACCTCGACGGCGATAGCACAATAGGCGCCGAGATTCTTGTAGCGCGCAAAAGCAAATCCTCGTCCATGTCCCGGCGGAAGTGTTTTCGCAGCGCTCCAACCAAATGCGCGCGCTGCGAGTTCGACCACGGCGCGTGCACGCTGATCCTTCAGATGTGCCAGCCGGAACGCAACCGGGTCCTGCCGCGCCGCAAGCGCCAGCTCATCCATAAAACTTTCGATGCTGAACACGTTTGTGTAGGCGCCCAGGCTGCGCATTGCGGAAACGCGAAGCGGCATGTCGGGAACGAAATGCGAGACCACATGTGCCTGCGGAAAATCATAGAGCGGGACTGCATTTCTGTCGCCGCCGCCCTCGGGCTGGGGGATGGGCACTGGCGGTGACGGTGTCAGCGGATGCGCCAGGCTCCAGCTCGGCATCAGCCGGCCGCCATTGCCCGGCCGCTGGTTATGCGAATTGCTCCAGACGCCGTAGCGCCAGTCGACGATCCGGCCGCTGGAATCGAGCGATGCCTGCGCCTCCACCACGATGGCAGGCGAAAATGGCTCCCAGACGTTCTCCTGCTCACGCATCCATTGCACGCGCACCGGCCGTCCAGGCACGGTGCGCGCGAGCAGGGCTGCGTCTGCCGCCACATCGTCGGCGCCGTTATGGCCATAGCAGCCGGAACCTTCGGTGTGTATGCAACGGACTTTCGGAATCGGCATCTGCAGCAGCTCGGCGATGGCGCCGCGCAGGGGGAACACGCCCTGTGTGTGTGTCCACACCGTCATTTCACCATCCTGCAGGAGGGCGACGGCGCAGGAGGGCCCGATTGATCCGTGCATGCCGTAGGGGCGGTGATATGTCGCCTTGAGCGTGGTCGACGGCCGGCCGTTGGGATTGGTGCGGTCGAGTATCACGGCATCCTTCGAGGGAAGGGCCTGGATCGTCGTGAAAATGTCGGCCTGTGCGGGCAGTGCGGCGCCCCCTCGCCAGGTCGCGGAGGCCTGTATCGCGCGCATGGCCAGGATTGCGTGCCACTCGCCCTCTGCGAGAACGCCGAGATAGCTGCCGTCCCGCACGAACTTGACCACGCCTGGCATTTTTTCGATGGGCGCGGCATCCAGCGACTCGAGCGTGGCGCCGTAGCTTGGCGGGCGCACCACGCGCGCATGCAGCATGCCGGGCAGGCGCATATCTTGCACATAGGCGGCACCGCCGGTCACCTTGGCGGGAATGTCCACGCGCGCAAACGGCTTGCCGATCACGGTGAAGCTCGCGGGGTTTTTCAGTGGCGCTCCGAAATGTGCCAGTTGGTCCGGCGTGAGGCTGCCCACCAGGTCGCCGAAAGCCAGGCTTCTGCCGTCCTGTGCCGCGATCCGTCCGTCCGCGGTGAAAAGGGTCTCAGCCGGCACGCCGAGCCGTAAAGCGGCTTCTGCTACCAGAATACCGCGCACTTCCGCGGCCGCGTTCATGATTGCGGTGCCGCTGTCCTGCATCGAGTGGCTTCCGGCGGTGTAGCCTTCGTTCGCCGTACGGGCCGTGTCGGCCGTTACCAGATGGATGTCGGCTGGTTTGATGCAGAGCTGTTCTGCGGCGATCTGTATCAAGGCGGTACGAACGCCCTGGCCGAGCTCGGCCTTGCCAGTGAAGATGGTGACGGCGCCGTCCGGCGCAATTTGTACCCAGCTGGCGAGGCGCGGTGTGTCCTTCAGGCTGCCAGGCAGCCTGAGCGGTTTCGGCGCCGCCTGGAGCGGTGCGGCAGGTGGCGCCTGGTCGGCCTCGGCGCCGAAGCTCACGACCAGGGCGCCCGAACCGGCGAGGAGCGCGCGTCGCGAGAGCACGGCAACATGCCCCGTCATCGTGTCGCTGCCTTCACGCCGGCTGCATGTTCGCGCGATCGCATCATTGCTGCGGCGCGCTTGATGGCTGCGAAAATGCGCATATGCGTGCCGCAGCGGCAGAGATTGGGTTGCATATGACGGCGAATCTGTTCGTCGGTCGGCGACGCGTTGCGCGCGAGCAAAGCTTGGGCGCGCATGATCATCCCCGCAATGCAATAGCCGCATTGCGCCGCCTGCTCGTCGATGAAGGCCTGCTGCAGCGGGCCGGGTTTCTCTGGGGTGCCGAGCCCTTCCACTGTGCCGATCCGCCGGCCGGCGAGAACCGAGATGGGCGTCAGGCAGGAGAAGGCAGCAACCTCATCGATCAGAACTGTGCAGGCGCCGCATTGCCCCAGGCCGCAGCCATATTTGGCGCCGTTAAAGCCGAGCGTGTCGCGCAGCACGTAGAGCAGCGGTGTATCGGATGCCACATCGACCGCATGGGGCACACCGTTCACGTCGAGATGTATCATGATGCGTGATCCTGCCTGATCTGGCCGATGGTCGCCGGCAGTCCGCGCCACGCTGGTTGGTCGGAAAACCGCGCGCGCACATAGGCCATGACGGCGGCGACCTGCCGATCGTCGAGGCTTGCGGAGAAGCCCGGCATCCACGGGCCGTGTTCGCCGGCGGCCGGCTGCAGGCCGAACAGGATGATTTGCGCGGCATCGATAGGGCTTGCCGCCGTCACCGCGCTGCCGAGCGCCAAAGAGGGCCGCCCCATGAGCATCATCGGCGCGCCGGCACCGTGGCAACCGGCGCAGGCGCCGTTGAAAACGCCAGCGCCTTGTGCGCCGGCGAGCGCCGCAGTTGCCCCTTGGGCGTTTGCCACGAGCGCTTCCGCCTTCTGCCTGCGTGCGGGATCGGGCGCGCCGATCATGCTGGCAATGTAGGCCGACATCGCCTGCACTTCGGGCAAAGGCACGCTGCTAAGGTCATGCGATACCGGCCCCATCGGCCCCGCCGCAGCGGCATGCTTCTCGTCGAAGCCATTCTTCAGGAAATGCGTGATCATGTCCGCGTCCCAACCGATGGCGGCAGGCGATGATGCGGCGGTAAGCCCGGGGCCTTCCCAGCCATCGGCAAAACCGCCGCTAAACGCCTTGCTTGCCCGCTCGGCACCCAGGATATTGTGCGGCGTGTGGCATGCCTGGCAATGGCCGAGGCCCTCAACCAGATAGCGGCCACGATTCCACGCGGCACTTTGCGCCGCTACATCCTGTAGCTTTGTGTGGTCCAGGAACAGTGTGTTCCAGAACACCATCACCGTGCGGATGTTGAGCGGAAACGGCAGATGCGTCTTCGGCGCGGGCGCATTCGCCGGCGCGCGCGTCATCAAGAACGCGTAGAGTGCCGCGATATCCTGGTCCGTGACTTTGGTGAAATGGTTGTAGGGAAAGGCTGGATAGAGCCGTGTGCCTGCGCGGTCTACGCCGTTGCGCATGGCGCGCGCGAAGGCTGATTCCGACCAGCCGCCGATACCGGTTTGCGGGTCCGGCGTGATGTTGCTGGCGTAGATCTGGCCGAACGGCGTGTGGAGCGGCACGCCGCCGGCATAGGCCTGGCCGTTCCGGCCGATATGGCAGACGGCGCAGTCGCCGATCGCAGCCAGTTCGGCGCCTTTGACGATCATGGCATGATCGAAACCCGGACGCTCGGTAAGTGCGGGGATCGCAGGCTGCCACGTTGCTGCCACGAAGGCTGTAAGACCGATCGCGGCCGTGGCCGCGCACAAACCTGCCGCAAGACCCGGTGCCTTCATGACGCGAGAAATGGAGCGTGCAATTTGCTGCTGCGATTTGGCTGCGTTCAATCCAGCTTCTCTGCACCAGTGTATTTCATAATATACAAGCCACCCTCCAGGCGGTCATTGGCGTAGATGACGCCATGTTCGTCGACATAGATGTCGTTGATCTCGATCGCATGGGTTTTATTAGTCGGCGGTGGTGCGGGTATCAGATACCCTATCTCTACGGGATTGGACGGATCTTTCACAGAATTGATCCGAATACCTGCATTGAAATATGCACCTACGACCGTGTTGTGCAGGCTGCGCTCCCACTGGGTGTTGGGGCGGTTCATGTTGATGTTGTGGGCGCCGAAGCGGCCGCCCATCTTGCACAGTGCCTCCTTGTTCGGCGCGGTCGGGAACACCGCCAGCGGGTATGGCCGCTTGATGTTCGTGATGTCCCATACCCAGTTGCGCTTCGGCCAGTCCTTGCAGTTATCTGCCACCGCCTCTTCGCTTTGTATCATGATGTGCTTGTCGAAGATCGGCAGCAAGGTGTGGGCAAATCCGTGATCCATGGAGGCCCAGCTATATTGGGTGATGGGTTTCGGGTGGGACTTGTCAGAAATGTCGAGTATCACCCACCCGCCATCGATCCAGCCGATCCAGGCGACGTTGGGCATCTCCGGCTCGACCACCACGGAATGCATGCGCAGCCCGTTGCTTGGATAACTGATTCGGCGCGGCGCCGGATCCGCATCCGACGCCGCGGTGCCCGGTAACCACCAGCGGCCTGCCTCATGCGGATGACGCGGATCGGACATGTCGACTATCATGAAGAACTGGTCGTCGGGCATCGGCACGTTGTTGACGCGCGGCACGAAATCAGGCGCGCCGGTCGACATGTAGAGCCAATGAGGATCTGTATATGTCAGATAATGCACACCGCGCGAGGCTTTGCCCGACAAGTCGAAATGCGAGATCTTCTCCAGTTTGGCGAGATCCGATACATCCCAGACATCGACGCCGGCATAAGGCTGGCCCTGCTTGGATGTCTGATGGGCCACCGCCATGATGTTCCCGGTCAGCCCGAGCGAGTTGCAGCGCACGAACTTTGCTTCAATCTTGGTCTGCTGCAACAGCACCGGCCGTGTGGGATCGGTCACGTCAATCACGCTGAAGCAGGCCGGGCCCTCCTCATGCGCGAGGAACAAAATGCGCTTTCCATCGGCATATTGCTTGAGCGCCATGCCTTCGCCGCCACCGCCGGCGCCGCCGAGGTCGTTGTAGCCAATCATCTTCATGTTGGCGGACGCGAAGGGCGTCATCGGGTCGTAGTGGTTTTCCGGTGAGGCCGCGTGCAGATCGAAGCTGTACAATAGGAACGCTATGACGGCGAGGGTGGTCTTCACGCTTTCGAATCTCCCTACTTTTGCCTGGTTCGAGGCAAGACCTTTTTTTCTGAAGAAAAGAAGCAAAAGACTTTACGTCGCTGTCGCGGAGCTGCGCCCAGCGCGCGCCTCAAGACGTATATGTTTTTTGGTTCTTTTTCCAAAAAGGAACTGCTTTTTTTCTTGTCTTCTCCCTAGCACCTACATGGATACGATCCGATTGCAGGCCGGCTATAAGACTTATTTACCTCGATCAATGGCCGGCCCGCAGCGCAGCGTCTAGTGAGCGAAATCTCTTAGCCGTTTGAACGGGTGCTCCATGAACGACACTACACCGGCCACCATCGACGCCATTCCCCATTGGTTGAACGGCCGCCGTGTCGAAGGGACGAGCGGTCGTGCGGCGCCGGTGTTCAATCCTTCGACCGGCGCACAAAGTGCGAGCGTTTCCTTGGCATCGACAGCGGAGGTGGACAGGGCGGTAGAAGGCGCCAAAGCGGCGTTTCCCGCCTGGGCCGCAACGACACCGTTACGCCGCGCCCGCGTGTTCTACCGCTTCCGCGAACTGCTTTCGGCGAACATGGACAACCTTGCCGAGCTCATCGGTTCCGAGCACGGCAAGGTGCATGACGACGCGCTGGGTGAAATCGCCCGCGGACTCGAAGTCGTCGAATTCGCAACCGGCATACCGCATCTTCTGAAGGGAGAGGTGACGGAGAATGTCGGCACATCCATCGACTCGCATTCGTTGCGTCAGCCGCTCGGCATCGTGGCCGGCATCACACCGTTCAACTTCCCGGCGATGGTGCCGATGTGGATGTTCCCTGTGGCGATCGCGTGCGGAAATTGCTTCATCCTGAAACCGTCTGAGCGTGATCCCTCCGCCGCTTTGGTGATTGCCGAACTCCTCAAGGAATCCGGTTTGCCGGACGCCGTTTTTCAGGTCCTGCAGGGCGACAAGGCGGCGGTGGATGCTCTTCTCGATCACCCCGACGTGGCCGCACTCAGCTTCATGGGATCCACACCGATTGCGCGCTACATCTATGGACGGGCCACGGCAAACGGCAAACGCGCGCAGGCGCTAGGCGGTGCGAAGAACCATCTCGTCGTCATGCCGGACGCCGACATGGACCTCGTTGCCGGCGCCTTGATGGGTGCGGCTTATGGCTCGGCCGGCGAACGCTGCATGGCGATCTCGGTCGCTGTTCCGGTGGGCGAAAAGACGGCCGATCGGTTGGTGGCGGCATTGGCGCCGCGCGTGCGTGCGCTCAAGGTCGGGCCCTCCACCGATCGCGAGGCTGAGATGGGTCCACTGGTGACCCGTCAGCATCTAGACAAGGTTCTGTCGTATGTTGACGACGGCCTCGCCGCGGGCGCGAAATTGGTGGTCGATGGACGGGCGTTGCGATTGCAAGGTTACGAAGACGGCTTCTATATGGGTGGCTGCCTCTTCGATCACGTGACGACTGGTATGAAGATCTACCAGGAAGAGATTTTCGGGCCTGTGCTCTCGGTTGTGCGGGCTGCGGACTACATGTCGGCACTGAAAATTGTCGATGAGCACCAATATGGCAACGGGGTTTCGATCTTTACCCAAAATGGCCATACTGCGCATCATTTTGCAAGCAAGGTGCAAGTCGGCATGGTGGGCGTGAACGTGCCCATTCCGATACCGATGGCGTTTCATTCTTTCGGCGGCTGGAAAGCATCCTTGTTCGGCGATCATCACATGCATGGCGCCGAGGGTGTGCGGTTCTACACCAAGCTCAAGACCGTTACGACGCGCTGGCCCGTCGGCGCGCCGATGAAAGCTGATTTTGTGATACCGACCATGGAGTAGTAAGGAAGCAGTTCTTTTTTGAAAACAGAACTTATATTATAATGGTACTTGTCATCGCATGGGAACTCGACAGCGATGTAAAAGTCTTTTGCTTCCGTTCTTCAAAAAAGAAAGCCTTCCTATCTTCGCTGCACTGTATCGCAAATAATCGTCCGAAACCACTTATGCGCTGCATCACGATGTGTCCGCTCATGCCAATACAGAGCGACATTGATTCCGGGCACATCGAGCGGCACCGGCGACGTGCTCAAGGGGATATGGGACAGCAGGCCCGTCAGGCGTTCGCTCATCGTGCCGACCATGTCGGTAGCGGCGACGGTGTTCGCCATCGTCAATGCGTTCTGCACGAGCGCGCCCACATGAATGGTGCGGCCCGCTCTGGCAGCCGCCGCATCGATGGTCGCCATGGAGAAACTGCGGCCAGGCGCGCGGACGCGGACGTGGCGCGCATCGAGGAACTCTGCGGTCGTGATCGGCGACGACAGACGCGGATGGTTGGGCCTTGCCACGCAGACGAGACGGTCGGTCCATAGTAGTTTGTGGCGCAGTGACGGTGCCGGGTCTGGCCACCAGCCCAATCTGAAGCTTGCTGTGCCTTTCTCAAGAAGATCGAACGCCTCGGCCGGATCGGTGGCGAGGAACTCGACTTCCATATGGCATTTCTCGTCCTGCAACCGCTTCATAATGGCGGGAATGACCACGTCACCCACGAATTCGGGCGCGATGATCGCCAGGCGCAGGCGGCTTCTGGTGGGGTCGAACTCTTCGGGTGGCGAAAGGATGCGATCGAACCTGTTGAGCAGATCAGAGACTTCGGTGCAGATCTCGGAACCGCGCGTCGTCGGTGTCATGGCGCCATAGCTGTTGAGCAGCAAAGGATCGTTGAACAGCCTGCGTAGCCGTCCCAGAGCGTGGCTCATGGTCGGCTGGCTAACGTTGAGCTGCGCCGCCGCGCGTGAGACGCTGCGTTCTTCCATAAGAATGAGCAACGAGCGAAGAAGCCGCAGATCAACCGAACGTAGGTCGAATTCTAGATCCATGCTGTGGCTCGGGCACATTCAGGCTTGCCTTGCCACGGTGCCGGCGCCAGGCCGTTCGATTAGAACATGCACGATCGCGCTCTCCTCATCAGGCACTTCCCGCCTCGCTCCATTGCTGCATGCGGCGGGTAACTCGTGCGCGCGTCCAATCCGGCAGGACAGATTCGATGAAGGCGTAAGTGTAACTACGTAGAAATGCCTCGGGGTGCAGGCCGACGAATTGCGGCAGCGGATCCAGCGTATGGCTTGCATCCAACGCGCTAAGATCCGGATCGGAACGCGGGTCGACGCAGATCGATGGCAGGATGGCGATGCCGAGGCCTTTGGCGACGTAGGCCTTGATGACATCCATGTCGCCCGCCGTGATCACGACCTTGGGGCTGAGCGAAGCCTTCTCGAAGGCGCGCATGATATGAGATCCTCCCGCCATCGTCGGATCAAGCATGATCATCGCATGCTGCGCAACATGCGAGAGGCCTATGTTCCGCTGCCGCATGATCGGGTGCCCGCGCCTGGCTACTACGCTCATGCTGATCTTGACGTTGCTCTGAAGTTGCACGACTCCGACAGCGCCTTTATGCGGCTTGCTGAGGACTCCGATATCGGCCTCGCTAGATTGAAGCATGTTGAGCGCCTGCTGCTGCGTGCCTTGGCGTATGATGACTTGCACGTTTGGAAAGCGGTGGCAAAATTTTTCGACGCAATCCGTCAGCATGTAGCGGGCAATGAAATGCTGCGTCGCAACAATCAAACGTCCCCTATCTCCTGAGTTAAATTCCCTACCAATGCTTTGAAGATTACCGGCGTCGCGTACCATGCGGCGCGCGACGATGGCGACGGATTGGCCGGGTTCGGTGAGGCCGACGATGCGGCCGCCGCGCCTGAGCAGCAAATCGACCGACAGCGCACTCTCCAGCAGCCGGATGTTCTTGCTAATGCTCGGCTGCGCAATGTTCAGGGAAGTTGCTGCCCGAGACATCGAAAAGCCCTGATCGATAACTTCCACCAGACAACGAAGCTGCTCCACTTTCACGGCAAACTCCTATTCCAGGCTGGAATAGGCCTATGCCTCATTTCGCCTTTTTTGCATAGGGCGGCGGCAGTAGTTTGCCTGGCAATGAAGTGCCGCAATGCTTGTGCTGCAACGCAATAAAAAGAGGGAAGCTGTGCCAAAGTCCACCGGATCGCGTTTTCTCGCTGAAACCATCAATGCTTACGGCATCAGCCACGTCTTCTTCGTGCCGGCCGTCGCCCTTCAGGCGATGGCGGAGCTCGAAGAGTTCGGTACCGTGCGGGTGATGGCGCATGGCGAGAAGGCAGCCGCCTACATGGCTGATGGCTATGCCCGTGCGTCCCGCAAGCCCGGCGTATGCCTGGCGCAGAATATCGGCGCCTCGAATCTCGCCGCCGGATTGCGCGACGCGTTCATGGCGCGCTCGCCTGTCATTGCCCTAACGGGCGGCCCCACACCGCGCAACCGCTACAAGAATTTCTACCAGGAAGTCGAAGACCTTTCGCAATTTGACCCCGTCACGAAATTCAACGTACGTGTCGAAGATCCGACACGGCTGCAAGACCTTCTGCCGCAGGCGTTTCGCGCGGCCACCTCCGGTGCACCAGGGCCGGTGCATCTGCAGATACGCGGCGCACTCGGCGACAGCCTGCAGGAAGTAGGCAATTATACCTTGCGTGTCGACGAAGCGTATCGCCAGATTCCGCCATGGCGTCCCGCGCCGGCCGCAGCGGATGTCCAGAAGGCCCTCACTCTAATCTTCGCTGCCAAGCGGCCAATCATTGTCTCCGGCGGCGGCGTGTATGCCTCCGGCGCCGGCCCGGATGTTCGGAAACTGGCTGAAACGCTCGCTATCCCTGTCGCGACATCCTTGAACGCCAAAGGTACGATCGCGGATGACCACCCTTTGTCGGTCGGCGTCTGCGGCACCTATTCGCGCTTCTGCGCCAACAAGGCGGTGTCGGAAGCCGATCTGGTGTTTTTCATTGGCAGCCGTACCGGCAGCCAGGTGACGACGAACTGGCAGGTGCCTGCGCCCGGCACCACGATCATCCAGCTCGACATCAATGCCGAAGAGCTCGGACGCAACTATTCGAACAGCGCCTCGCTGCTCGCCGATGCGGCGGTCGGCGTGCAGGCGCTGCTGGCGGCACTCGATGGCCGAACATCGCCGGACCGGACCGAATGGCACGCGCGCATCAAGGAACTGGTACACGAGTGGCGCGACACGGAGACGCCGCGCCTGCGATCTTCCTCCGTGCCGACACGGCCGGAACGTATCTGCCAGGCGATTTCGGATGCTCTGCCGGAAAACGGTATCGTCGTAGTCGACACCGGACATTCCGGCATGTGGTCCGGCACGATGATCGATCTGAACCGGCTGAACCAGCGTTTCCTGCGATGCGCCGGCTCTCTCGGATGGAGCCTGCCTGCGGCCATAGGGGCGAAATGCGCGGCTCCCGATCAGGCCGTCATCTGCTTTTGCGGTGATGGCGCCTTCTACTATCACATCGGCGAACTGGAGACCGCCGCCCGCATGGGCATCAACGTCGTCGTCGTCGTGAACAACAATGCCGCGTTGAACCAGGAGATACATCTGTTCGACGACGCCTATGGCGGCCGGCAAGGCCTGGGCACCGAGATGTGGAAGTTCAGACCGCTGAACTTCGCCAAGGTCGCGGAGGCTTTCGATTGCGTCGGCATCCGGGTCGAGCATCCCGACGAACTCGATGACGCCATACGGCACGCCTTGACGCTCGGCAGGCCCGTCGTCATCGACGCGACGAGCGACATCGATGCCATGGCCCGCCACGCCTGGAAGCCGCAAAGCGGGGTACGCTAGCAGCATGCATGTAGATTTCTATCAGCAGGCGATGCACGACGTCGTCGACACTGCGGCATCGCGCGTGCAGATCGTGCAGGGCCTGAAGTTCGGCGAAGGCCCTGTGTGGGACAGAGAAGATCGCTGTCTGTATTTTGTTGATATCGTCGGTGACAAGGTGCTTCGCTGGAGCCCGGGGATCGGCGTGCAGACGGTGCTGTCACCCTCGGGCCATCTGAACGGCATGACCTTGGACCATGAGGGCCGGTTGCTGATCGCCGGCTGGTCGTCGCGCGCGATCTGGCGGCGGGAGAAAGACGGCTCCATGATCGCACTGGCCACGCATTACGAGGGTGTTCGCATTAGTTCGCCAAACGACATCGTCATGCGATCCGACGGCACCATCTACTGGACCGACATGCAGAACGGCCTGCTCATTCCCGGCATGGAAGGCGACGACGTTCAGCGCTACCTCGATTGGCAGGGAGTCTTCCGGATGACGGCGGACGGCGTGATGACGCCGATGGTGCAGGATTTTCCCGGCCCGAACGGTCTCGCCTTCTCACCCGATGAAAGCCTGATCTACGTGAACGATACGCCGAGCTGCCATATCCGGGTTTTCCCGGTCGACGGTCATGGGACTTTCGGACCCGGTCGCATCTTCTACCAGTTGCAGGGCGAAGAGCCCGGTCATGCCGACGGCATGAAGGTCGATTCCATCGGCAATGTCTACTGCACCGGGCCCGCCGGCGTGCATGTGGTCGCACCCGACGGTACACTGCTCGGCAGGCTCCACGTGCCGGGTGTGGCGACCAACATGGCATGGGGAGACAGCGATGGGCGATCGCTCTTCGTCACCACGCGTCACGCCGTGTTCCGCATGCGCCTGAAAATACCGGGCATGCCGGTGAGTGGTGTCAAATGGGCATGACCGGAATGTTCGAGCGTGTGGCAGGGCCTTTCGGGGTGCCCACTGGCGGGCTGGTGTGGGACGGCAGCGCCATCCTGTTCAGCGTGGTGCGCAACAGTGTGGTTCTTCGCTATGACCCTGCCGATTCGTCGGTGCGTGAAGCCCGTCGTTTCACCAACCGGGTCAATGGTCTCGCTCTGGGGCCGACCGGGCGGTTGTTCGCCTCCCAGGAAGGTAGCCGCCGCATCATCGAATTCAACAAGGACGGATCGGCGTCTCCGCTGGTCGCCCTCCTCGATGGACAGCGGCAGAATTACCCGACCGATCTTGCCGTGGATGCCACGGGAAAGATCTGGCTCGCGGATCCGTATAATCCATTGCCCTCGCACGGGCCGCAGCTTTTCCCCAACCTGGCACATGCGTCCGTGTTGCTGCTGTCGCGCCACAAGGTGACGCATGACTGGACGATGGCGCGCGTGACCAACGACACGGTGATGCCGCGCGCCGTGCTGCTCTCCGCCGACGATACGATTTTATACGTGGCGGATGGTGAGCCGAATACATCGAGCCCGTGCGAATTGCGTGCCTACGCCATCGGCGATGACGGCAGTGTCGGCGCACCACGGCTGCTCCATAGTTTCGGCAACCTCGGCGCCGCTTATAGGGGCGTAGAAGGCATGTGCCTCGATCGCGACGGCAATATCGTGGCATGCGCCGGGTCGCACGAAGCCGGTCCCGGCGCGCTCATCTATGTCTTCTCGCCCACTGGCCGCGTGCTGGAGACATTTGCCTTCGACGAGGATACGCCGGTGCGCTGCGCCTTTGGCGGCCCGGATCTCTCTGAGCTGTATGTGACGAGCCTGAATGGCAGCCTGTGGCGCGCGAAAGGCACCGGGCGGGCCGGCACTGTGCGATGACATAGAACCCGCTTATTTTTGCAGCGGCGACAAGCGTGCGGGTTCACCACCCCAAGAGAAAACCGAGCGCCGGAAAACGGGCGCCGGATAGCGGGAAGGAAACAGCAAACATGATAAGCCGGCGATTGATCCTCACAGGTTCCGCAGGGGCACTAGCGGGAATGGTGTGCGTCTCCTGCGGGTTGCAGCGGGCCGCGGCGCGCACCGGCAAGCCGCAAGACAGGCGTATCGTCAAGGTCGGCGGCGAGCGCGTGCGCACCATCGACATGCATTGCCATTGTGCCGTGCGAGAGGTGCTGCCGCTGGTGGAAGGCACGAAGCTCGAGAAGCCGCTGCGTTTCCAGCTGAACGGGCAGCTTGTGGGGCCCCCGCTGGCCGACCGCCTGGCGGACATGGACGACCAGGGCGTGGACATGCAGGTGATGAGCATCAATCCCTTCTGGTTCGGAGCGGAACGCGATCTCGCACGCCGCGTGGTCGATCTGCAGAACGAGAAATTGTCCCAGATGTGTGCGGCCCGGCCGGACCGGATCGCCGCCTTCGGCACCGTCGCGCTGCAGTTTCCGGAACTGGCGGCCCAACAATTGGAGGTGTCCATGCGGGCCGGCCTACGCGGCGCCTGCATCGGCGGCAGCGTGGAGGGCGAGGAGATCTCCGGCCGTCGGTTCGATCCGTTCTGGGCCAAGGCGGAAGAGCTGCAGGCCCTCATCTTCCTTCATCCGCAGCTGAACAGCGCCGACCTGACCGGCGTGACCAAGCGGGTTCAAGGACCAGGCGGCTTCTTCAACGTCATCGGCGCGCCGCTCGAGACCACCTTTGCCCTAGCCCATCTCATTTTCGATGGCACGCTCGACCGCTTTCCCAAGCTGCGCATTTGCGGCGCACATGGCGGCGGCTTCCTTCCCTCCTACGCGCCACGCATGGACCATGGCTGTTTCGTCTTTCCGGCCAGCTGCAAGGGCCTGAAGCTGGATAAAAAACCGACCGAATATCCGCGACAGCTTTATTACGATTCGATCGTGTTTACGCCGGAGGGGTTGCGCCACGTGGCCGCCCAATGTGGCGCCAGCCAGATCATGATGGGAACGGATTACGCGGTGCCTTGGGTCGCGGACCCGGCCGGTCTTATTCTGTCCACACCGGAACTTACCGACCATGAGCGCTTGGCCATTCTGGGCGGCACGGCGGCCTCTCTGCTGCATCTCGACTGAGGATCGCTGTATACGCGCTTGCCTGCGATACTGTCGGCCGCTCGCCGGCACTGGAGCAGAAGACCGGTTTATGGGAGTTTTCCGATGCCAAGACAGATCTCGACAGTCGTCGGCCTTAGCGTGCTTGCGATGGCCGCCTTTTGCGCCTGCACGCAGGCCGCGGCGCAGGATTACCCGACACAGACCATAAAGGTCATTGTCGGAGCGGGTCCGGATTTCGTCGGCCGCATCGTCGCACAGCATCTGACACAAATCTTCGGCCAGCAGGCGGTGGTCGAACAGCTTCCCGGCGCCGGCGGCATCGTGGCGGCACAAACCGTGGCGAGAGCGAGGCCGAACGGCTATACGCTTCTAGCAACCACGGCATCCTACGCGGCACAACAAGCCTATCGCCCCGATGTCAGTTACAATCTTTCCACCGATTTCGAACATATCGGCCTGATCGGCGTCGGGCCCGCGCTGCTGCTCGTCAATCCGTCGCTCGGCGTGACGTCGCTGAAGGACCTGGTGGCGGCCGCGAAGGCCAAACCCGGCGAGCTGGATTGCGCCTCCTCCGGCCCAGGCACGCAAGCCCATCTTGGCTGCGAGATGCTGCGCGTCTATGGCAAGGCGGATATCATCCATGTGCCGTATAACGGCATGAGTGCCGCGCTGATCGATACCATTTCCGGGCGGGCGCAGATATTATTCGGGTTCTCTTCGTTCCTGCCTTATGTGAGATCGGGCAAGCTCACCGCGGTCGCGGTTACAAGCGGCACCCGCCTGGCACTGGCACCGGATATTCCGACGACGGCGGAAGCGGGGCTGCCTTCGCTGCAATATGTCACCTGGTATGGCCTTGATGCGCCGAAAGGCACGCCGAAGCCGATCATCGACCGGCTGAGTGCCGCGCTGCGGACGATGCTGGCGGATCCGCAGGTGAAGCAGCAGCTATTGGCGGCAGGCTTCGAGGCGCAGCCCGACAGCCCTGCGGAATTCAGCAAGTTTGTCGACGAGGATCTTGTCCGCTGGAAGAAGATCGTTGCCGATACCGGGGTGAAGGCGGAATGAGTTTTTTCTCCCTCCAGCGGCCGCCGCGTGCGGCCGGGTTCGGCTTTGCCTTGCGTTGGCAAAAGGATTTCGCGGCAGGCCTGCTTTTCCTGCTCATCGGCACAGCCTGGGCTGGTGCGTCGTTCGAATACCGTATCGGCAAAGCGACCGCGATGGGCCCCGGCTATTTCCCGCTTGCTGTGTCGCTGTTCCTAGCCGCCCTCGGCGCGGCCTCCATCGTGCGGTCGCAGCGCGTGGCGGAGGCCGATCCCGTGGGCGCATTGCCCGCGCGCACGCTGCTTTTCATCATCGCCGGAGTCGTCGGCTTTGGATTGCTGCTCGAGAATCTCGGCCTGCTCGCGGCGGGCGCCGTTCTCCTCTCCGTCAGCTGCTGGTCTCGTTGGCGCACGCGCCCGGTGGAAACACTGGTGCTCACCGCTGGCCTTCTGGCGCTGGTGATCGGTGTGTTCGTCTACGGCCTGAACCTGCCGGTCTCGGTTTTCTAGCGTTTAAACAAGGCATGTCTGCGTGACCGAAATATTCCACCATCTTCAGCTGGGCTTTTCGGTTGCGCTGACCGGGCCGAACTTTCTCTATTGCCTGGTCGGTGCGCTGCTCGGAACACTCGTGGGTGTGCTGCCCGGCATCGGCCCGATCACCACCATTGCCATGCTGCTTCCGTTCACGTTCAAGATGCCGGCGATCGGTGCGTTGATCATGCTGGCCGGCATCTATTACGGGGCGCATCATGCGGGTTCCACGACCGCGATCATGCTGAACATGCCAGGCGAACCTTCATCCGTGGTCATTTGCTTCGATGGGCATCCCATGGCGCGGCAGGGCCGTGCCGGCGTAGCGCTCTTCGTCTCCGCCATCGGC
The DNA here is from genome assembly GCA_965198855.1 of Acetobacteraceae bacterium. Classification (GTDB taxonomy): domain Bacteria; phylum Pseudomonadota; class Alphaproteobacteria; order Acetobacterales; family Acetobacteraceae; genus BOG-908. The sequence goes on from CBDAPZ010000001.1 coordinate 1,011,680, forward strand.
TCTTTCTTCGCGGGTCTCGTGGGGGTTGCCGTCATCGCAACACTCTCGCCGTTCCTCGCCGAGGCTTCGCTGCTGATCGGTCCGCCGGAATATGCGTCGATGATTGTGATGGCGCTGGTGAGCTCCTCCGTCGTCGTCTCGAAATCGCCGTTCAGCACGGTGGCCATGTCGGCCTTCGGCGTGTTGCTGGGCACGATCGGCACCAATGTCAGCACCGGCTCGTGGCGTTTTACCTTCGGCAGTCATTACCTGGCGGACGGGGTGAGTTTCGTGGCCGTCGCCACCGGTTTGTTCGCCTTCGCCGAAGTCATCGAGCATGTCGCTTACCCCACGGCACGTACGGATATCAGCACCAAGATGACGTCGCTGATACCGTCAAAAGACGACATGAAGGCGGTGTGGAAACCGATCTTGCGCGGCACCGGGCTGGGCGCCGTGTTCGGCATTCTGCCAGGCACAGGGCCACTTGTCTGCTCGTTCGTCGCCTACGCGATCGAGAAAAAACTCGCTGCCGATCCATCGCGATTCGGCAAAGGGGCGATCGAAGGCGTCGCGGCACCTGAGGCCTCCAATAACGCATCGGCCATCACCCATTTCATTCCCATGCTCGCACTGGGCATACCGGCAGGCGCCGCCATGGCGTTGATGCTTGGCGCCATGATCATTCAAGGTATCACGCCGGGACCGGAAGTGATGACCGGCCAGCCCAAGCTTTTCTGGGGGCTCATTGTCAGCATGCTGGTCGGCAACGTCATGTTGCTGATTCTCAACCTGCCGCTGGTTGGTATCTGGATACGCTTGCTCAAAATACCGTATCGGCTGCTTTATCCGGCAATTCTCATTTTCTGCTGCATCGGCGTCTACAGCGTCAACAATGCGGTTTTCGACATCTATCTCGCAGCCGGGTTCGGCGTGCTCGGCTTCCTGCTCAAGCGGTTGGATTGTCCGGCCGGCCCTCTGGTGCTTGGCTTGGTGCTCGGCCCGACGCTGGAGGAGAACATTCGCCGCGCTCTTCTGGTTTCGCATGGAAATCCCGCGGTATTCGTTAAAAGCCCGATCAGCCTGCCGATGCTTGTCCTGACGATCGTTTTCATAGTGATTTTCTCGCGCCCAAAAAAGCTGGTCGCCGAAACCGCGCCTGTTTGAGGCCGCCGGGGCACCCGCTTTGCGGGGGGGCATTTTCATATAGTACAGCTTTAATACCGGGTATTCGTTCATTTGCATTGCCGGATTCCGGTAAGAGCGGACATTAGTGTGGGCAAGCGCCTAAATAAGAGCGCGTTTGCAAAAGAAGCGGCCAAAAGGCCGTAAAAACAAAATCGAGGAAACAATGCAAAATCGTGGCGTGTGGGCGGTAGGGGGAAGGTGCTCTGCCAGGATTTGGCCGGGCACGGCAGTGAGAGTGGCTGGATCGATATGCGCCTGCATGGTGATGCTGCGATGTGCCGATGCCAATGCGCAAGCGCTGCAACAGCCCGCCGGCGCCGCCCGGCCGCCTACCGTGCAGGCGCCACAAAGGGCAACCTCTCCTGCTGGGCCTCAGACGACATCAACGAAGCAGACGCAGCAGACGAAGAAGGTCGTCTCGAAGGCTTCAAGGAAAGTGACCACGCCGCAAGGTACGCTGGAGCACTACAAGGGCGTCGGCCCCGGCAGCAACAACGCGTATCTGCTTCGCTACTCCGAAGACTTTTCGTATCTCGCCTCGCCGAGTGCCGCTCAGGACGCGCCCGACATCTTCAACTTTCTCAAGTATATTCCGTTCGACAGCAGCGGCGACGTGTATCTGACGTTCAATGGCGAGGAGCGGCTTCGGCTCGATTCATCTTCGACCAAGAACCTCAGCGTGGCTGCGACGCGCACGGCAAAGGGTGTGTTGGGCATCGGAACCAACAAACATGAGACTGACCTGTTGAAGTCGCGAACAGAAATCGGCATGGATTTGCATGTCCAAAAGTGGTTCCGCTTCTACGTGGATGGCATCAATGCGCAGCAGACGAGCCAGAACAACGGCAAGTCTGTATCGGCCATGCAGCGCAACGACTTTGTGCTCACAAACCTGTTCGGCGAGTTCATCACCAGGCCGGACGGCGTAGCGGTCGGTGTGCGGATCGGGCGCCAGGAAATGCAGTTCGGCAACTCGCTGCAATTATCATCGCTCTTTGTCGCCAACGTGCCGACAACCTATGATGGCATAAGAGGTTATGTCGATTGGGGCTTTGGTCGCGTTGATGCGTTCGGCTTCGACACGGTCAACTTCTCCAACGAGGCTTTTGATGATAAGGACGATCAACTGAACAGGTATTGGGGTGTCTACTCCAGCTTCGATTTCCCTAAATTCGATTTTCTCGGAGCACAGGCGGCCACGTCGTTGGATGCTTTCTACATCGGATACCGTGAATTGCCGGTGGCGAACTTGGGTCGCGGCGCATATTACGATGATGTTTTCTATACTGGAAGCGCCATCACGGCGGCACCTTTCAGCGGCATTCGTCCACCCGGCGAAGACCTGCGGCATACGCTGGGCCTTCGCTATTTCGGCACTGTCGGCAAATTCGACATCGACTGGCAGGGGGCAGCCCAGTTCGGTTCCTATGGTAGCTACTCGGTTTCTGCTTTCGCCTATAATACGACGACGGGCTACACCTTTCCGGGCAAATGGATGCCGCGATTTGCGATCCGGGCTGATGGCGCAACGGGAGGCACCGATAACGGGACTATCCACACATACAACCCGATGCAGTCGATCAATACCTATTACGAGGAAAATGCGGTTTTAAACCCGACTAACTTCAAGGATATCTCGTTCCGGTTCCGCCTGCAGCCGACCGACCAGATATCGCTCGAGGTCTACGACACGACCTTCTGGCGATGGAACGTCGATGACGCCGTATACTCGGGCACGTGGAACGGCGGCCGTGGTGCAAATGTCTACGCTGCGACGGCATTTAATCATGAAAGTTTCATCGGCACGCAGCCGGCCCTCATTATCAACTATGCGCCGATACCACATGTCGTTTTCAGCGCGATCGTTGCGGACTTCATTCCGGGGCGCGCGCTCACGCTTGCCGGCGCCAAAGATACGCGTTACCTGAACCTACAGACGGATCTCAGATTTTAATAGTGCGCCCCGACATGCCTTGTTACGCTGCTGCCGTTTGTCAATGATCCAAGACGAGGATTACCCCGTATGGCTAAAAGCCCGAAGCCCATCCGTCGCGTCGTGACCGGTAACGACGCAGAGGGCCGTTCCTGTATCTTGTTCGATAGCGAGGCGCCAAACGTTCAACGCGGCGTCTATAGTGCAGGCACCGGGATGACGGATGTGTGGGTTTATGAGTCCAGCCCCGCGATCATTTCCGGTAACCGCGACGATGGCAACTTGCCTTTCAACTTCGAGCCTCCTGCGCAAGGCGGCCATCTCAGGTTTGTTCAATCTGCCGGGCGGCCGGAGAATTACGATCCCGCGTCCGATCCGCGTGCCGTGCCCCTTCACCCTGCGCGCCAACGCGAAGGCGGCACCTGGGATCGTGGCGGGCAGAATGCCTATAGCTCCCCCATTCACAAATCCAAGACCGTCGATTACGGCATCGTTGTCGAAGGAGAGCGGACACTGATTCTCGACGACGGCGAGACGGTCATGTATCCGGGCGATGTCGTGGTGCAACTGGGCAATTGGCACGGCTGGTCGAATCCCAATCGCGGCAGCATCATGGCTTTCATCATGATGGGCGGCATCATCTAGCCTTTCTGCTAGCAGGAACAAGCAATGAAACGGTTCGACCATGGGGCGGTCCGCAGGATTGTCACAATAGATAACGATCGCGGCGAATCCATGCGCCTGCATGACGGCCCGGCGCCGGATGTCAGGCGAGATCCGGCACGCCCCGGTTATGCGGCAACCAGGATTTGGGTGACGGACAGCACGCCGGCGCGCATTGCCGGATCGCACGAGACGACACAGACCCCGCACGCCCTGGAGCCGCCGCCGAACGGCTCCGTATGTCGTATCGTCACTTTTCCACCAGATGACGCCTATATCAAATCTGTCTCACAGACCGACGTCGCCGCCTTCTTTGCTGCTATGGGGTCACCATCGGCTTCTACCTACAAGCCCGATTCGCCTCATCCTTATATGCAGAAGATGCAAACCCTGGACATGTGTGTCGTTCTGGAAGGTGAGATCGTCCTCGTTCTCGATACCGCGGAAGTCCAGCTGCGTGCCGGTGACAGCGTCATTCAGCGAGGCACAAACCATGCTTGGAGCAACCGCACCGATCGCCAATGCGTCATTGCCTTTTCGATGCACGACGCCCGCTTGTAGTATCGAAACATCGATTGTCTGCAAGGTGCCTTTGCTATGAATGGGCTTGGCCGGACTCTTCGGTGCCGAGCGACAGCGGCTGCCCATGGGTTTCGACTCGCACGACACTGACGGCGATCGCCGCGAGCACGGCGCAGGCCGACAGGAACAGGAACGCTGGCCGCACTGCAGCCGAAGTTGCTTGAGGCGTTACATAATTATGGGCGCCGGCGATGAGTGCGAGACTCAACGGTCCAAGTATTTTGCCCATGCCGTTGGCTGACTGGAAGAGCCCGACCCCGCGCGCGGCGAGCCGGACAGGGAACATCTCGGACGTATAGGGACCGATATTTGCGAAGGCACCATCGAAAAACAACGCTCCAAAACTGAGAAGAACGATGAAGACCGGTATTCCGAGCACAATGCGATCGGCGTAGAACGCGGCGCCGGCCAGGAGGAGTGCCTGGCCATACCCGCAGATTTCGATACACCGTCTGCGTCCGATCCGCTGCGCCAGAAGTGAGAACAATATCTTTCCGGAAAATCCAAAGCCGGATACGAAGGCGAAATACATGGCTGCGCGCGCCACGGGCACATGAAGTACGAGCGAGGTTATGGTCGGACCCCAGAGATAGACGCCGATGACCGTTGTGCCGAAACACAAACCCATTGTGATGGTCAGAAATAATTTGCGTGGATCGTTAAGCATCTCACCAAAGGCGATCGGCTTGCGGTTAGCCGATGGTCTCGCTTTCGGATCGGGAAGACTGTCCACGGAACAATGAAGAAGTTTAGCCGCGACGGCCCGCGCCTGCCCGATCCTGCCGACCGACACCAGCCACCGAACGGATTCCGGCACGACGGCAAGCACCAACATACCGACGATGGCCGGGCTTGCGGAAAGTGCCGCCAATCCGCGCCACCCGAGCACATTCATCAGGCTAGCAGAAGCGCCCGATGCGAGAAACGTGCCCGCCGTCGAAAACGTCACGCTGATGCTGGCTAGAACCGTTCTGAGCCGCGTCGGCGTATATTCGACAATGAGGGCAAGAGACACGGCGGAGGCGCCGGCCAAACCAAAACCCACGCCGCTTCGCATCACGGCGAAAGCCCACCAAGCGCCCTCTGGAAGAAACGCAATACAAGCGCCACTGAAACCACAGAAGAACAGGCATCCGGCAATCACCGGCCGCCTTCCGATCACATCCGCCATAGCTCCGGCCACGAGCGCGCCGACGATAGACCCCACGCCAGCGCTCAGCAGCATGACGGCAGACTGACCATATGTAAGATGCCATCTTGGCCCTAGCACTGCCACTAGAAAAGCGACGACAAAGAAGTCGAAGAAGTCGAGGATGCTTCCAAGCGCAAGGATTACGAAGCTCGACCAATAACGGCCTTTTAAGGGTGCGCCCTCGATTATCGTTATAAAGCCATCGATATCATCGCCCAAATCGGACATCCTTCTTCTTGGGCTTTCCAGCCATGATGAGCATTTCCACGCGTATGTTGCAGCATGAACAGGCGCGGCACGCGGGTGAGTTGTTTATCGTATCATAGAAGGCTTAGGTGTCATACGAGTCTTGCAGCGGCTTGGTAAAATATGCGATCAACACATGGACGATACGAAGAACACGCAATATAATCTGCCTTTGGGACGTCAGGCACTTGCGCTGTGGAGTTGGGCCTCAATGACGAGATGACTTGCATCGCTTGCAAGAGCGAAAAGCCTTATTCAGCAATTTCGGCGCTTCGACCAGATAGGGAAGGCATTTTTATATGGGTCTCACACTTGACGACGCGAGCCGGATTGTCGATGCAGCTCTGGCGCATGGGCGCGGTTTGAAGATGGCTCCCTTGACCGTGTGCGTGCTTGATGCCGGTGGTCACTTGAAAGCCTGCAAACGTGAGGACGGATCGGGCATCCTCAGGTACGATATTGCGTTCGGCAAAGCATGGGGTGCACTCGGAATGGGCTTCGGCTCTCGCGAGCTTGCAAATCGTGCGGCTGCGGCGCCCGCCTTTGTCAATGCGATCGTTGTTGCAAGCGGAGGCCGTGTCGTGCCGGTGCCAAGCGGCGTGCTTGTCCTCTCCGGGGGCGAAGTTATCGGTGCAGTAGGCATCTCGGGTGATACCTCAGACAACGACGAAGCCTGCGCCATAGCAGGTATTGCAAGCACCGGTTTGCAGATGCAAACCGGTGCTGCTGCGCCGTAGCAAACACTTGACGTGTATCTAAGCATGGTAAGAAGCAAATGTTGAAACTCCTAAGCGCCGGTGCCGCTAAGGGCCTCGTGTCGACTCTTGCCAGCCGTCTCGCGATCGAACACGGGGTCGAGATCGACGGCACCTTCAACGCTGTCGGAGCCATACGAAAGATGGTTGAAGCTGGCGAAGCCAGTGACCTTGTAATTTCGACAAAAACGCAGATAGAGGAGATGGTTCGTCTTCACTTGCTGTGCCCTGACCCTGTTGGAGATATTGGAACTGTCGAAACAGGTATAGCCGTCCGGTCCGGGTATTCGTGGCCACGTGTGACGTCGTCTCACGAACTGATTTCGACTCTCCGAATAGCCTCCGCGATCTACGTCCCAGACTCAGCACAGTCGACGGCGGGCCGGCACATGCACACTGTTCTGGCTAGGCTGGGGATCTACGGCGAGGTCGCATCGCAGCTTCGTAACTTTCCAAACGGAGAAACAGCGATGCAGGCGCTAGCAGCAGACACAGGCGACCTTGCCATCGGGTTCACTCAGGTCACGGAGATTCTCTACACGGTCGGGCTCCGTCTAGTTGGTCCACTACCCGAGGGACATCGACTATCCACAATCTACTCTTGTGCGATCAGCAATACTGTTGATCAGGTCGAAGAGAGCAAAGTTTTCCTACGTATGCTAATTGATGAGCAAACATCATCGATTCGGCGGGAGGCTGGATTCGGGTTGCCGGCTGTTGGCTGAAATGCTTCCATCCCGCACCGGCGAGGTTCTGAAATTTGCCTTCTTAGACAGGACTGCTGGGTAATTGGATTGGGAACTTCGTCTGGCAGCCGTATGTTGGTCGGATGGTTTTGGCGCTACAACTTTCTGTCGGGGGCTCGCGAAAAAGACAATCTCGTTGCCTAGCTTATCGAGTGCGCCCAATGAACGGCGATGGCGCCTTGGCGCTCCGACCATTCCCGGGTAAACTTGTTGAAAGATGGCATCGTTATGTCCGGTCTGCTTGCAGCGCTTAACGATGAGATTCGCCACTTGTCTTGCAGAGGGCGTAAGTCAACCTGAGGCTCTCTGCTTATGACGTTGTTGAACGGATGCGAGCGTGGATGATGCCGCTCAAAGGTTAGAACAAGCATGGTCATCAGGCAGATCTCTATTGGCTACCGGCCGACGTCGTCGGGAAGTCTTCATCGAGACTAGTGCAGTCAGAGTCTCTTCTCACCTTCAATCATCCAAACAGCGGCTTTCGAACGAAATCAGCCAGCTCCTCAAAAAAATCGGCCTATTCGACCGGGATCAGACCCGTCATAACTGAATCAGTCATCTGCGACGGATGGATAGGCCTTAGTCACACCGGGTTCACACCGAGCCACACCAGATGCTACGGCAATATGACATCACTGTGGCTGCGGGTGCCAATGCTGTATGGGGCTTCTTATTTGTTTGCTATTGTCAGCGGATGCTGGCGCGGATTACGTCGCGTAGTCCATATATGCGCTTCGTTGTCATTGCTGTGCCGTGTAAGTCTGGCCCCAATTCATTATCGCGTGCAGCACAGGTGAAGGTGTCCTGACGAAACGGGGCACCGTTTGTCGAATAGCCCGAGGCTTTTAAGCGGCTGCAGCAACATCTGCTCAGGCGAACAAGGCGGCGATCGGGAGATGCTGGAGATCCTCGCTTTGGTTCTGCGGCACGACGAGTAGGTCGTTCTGTGCGCTGTCGATGCGGCCCTAAGCCATGGCCTGCCGACAAAGACGCATATCGGCTGATCGACGGCAAATCCCCCGGCGCATCGCCCGTCGAGGCGCCGCAAGCCCTCACAACTGGAGCGCGAACCGCGTGCCGACGTGGATCGCTACAACAGTCTGCGCGATGCGGTGCAGCGGACCCGCCATGCGTCCGGTCCGGCGGGTGGCCGGCGTTCGAGGCGGCGATCCCCATCCTCTCTCAGTGCTCAAGGCAGAAACTGCTGATCGCGAGTTGTGATCGTTGCTTATCCGATCAAGGCGCCAGGCTTTCCGGCCTACAAGGCTCTAAGCGGCTTTGATTTTGCTTCCAGCAAGATAAATGAGGCCCTGGTTCGTCAGCTGCATCGATGTGAATTCCTTGCAGGTGCGCACAACATCGCTCTGGTGGGTGGTCCAGTTACAGGCAAACGCACATTGCGACGGCACTCGGCATCCAGGCGATAGAGCATCATCGCAAGAAGGTTCGATTCCTCGACACCGTCGACCTGGTGAATACCTTAGAGCGGGAGCAGATACAGGGTAGATCAGGCCAGCTTGCAGGTCGGCTGATGCGCTGTGACCTCGTGATCCTCGACGAATTTGGTTATCTGCCGTTCAGCTACTTCGACGGCGCCTTGCTGTTCAATTTACTCAGCAAGCTTTACGGGCGCTGCAGTGTGGCGCTCCGACCGATCTGAGCTTCAGCGAGTAAGCGGGCGTCTTTGGCGACGCCAAGTTGACGACGACAGCCATGCTGAATTGCCTTATGCATCACTGCCACATCGTCGAAACCGGCACTGGCAGCTTCCGTTTCCATGGCCGGCACTGCTGCGACGAAGGGGCGAAAGGAGAGAAACAAACCTTGACCGTGGTTTGGCTCTCACACCACACGTTCACCCGGGACAGATCTTAGTGAAAAGAGCGTGTCAATTCCGCACGAAAATCAACAGCCGGCGTAACCCAGCATGACCTGTGCTGCAAATGGGAATGTCGGAAGTTGCTCTAGGTGCCACCCGTCGCCAGGCTGTAGGCGATCTTGCCGAGCGCTCCCAACAGCAGGATCACGCAGGCGAGAAACTGGATCAGGAAACCGGTGCTGCGCTTGCCCGGGGCGGCCATGTAGCCGACGGCGTAGATCAGTCGCCCGATGATCCAGACGACGCCGAGACCAGCGGCCGCGAGTTCGTTCAAATAAACCGCGAACAGCCATAGGCTCACCAGGAAGATCGGCAGCCACTCGAGAGTGTTGTAATGCACACGGACCGCACGCTCCAGTATTGGGTCACCGGTCATTGCCGGTGCATGAATGCCACTTTTGCCGCGCGCGCGGCCGACTTGCAGGCTCATCCAGAAATAGACCAGCAGCGCCAGCAGCGTGACCAGAGCGATCCAGCGATGTTGCATCATCATGTGTGTGTCTCCGAGGCGGCGTGAAGCGGTAGCGCAGGCATGGACCATGGCACGTGCTCACGTGAAGAGGGCATGAGATTTGCTGGCCCGCGGTGGCATGAGCACAGCTGCAGATTGCTTCCTGGCCGCTGTGGTGCTCCGCATCGCGATGGCGACGGTTTATGCCGAGCTGGCGTCGGCAATGCTCAGCGTAGGCAGCGAGAATACCCTTACCGATCGTCTGCTGGGGCGATGCCGGATCGCTATGCTTGGTGATCCGGGAGCCTGCGACACCGCCATCCCAGAATTGTCGGCGTGGCTGTGCCGTCGGCAACTGCGCTGGCGCATCGAAATAATTGATCGGTGCGCCGGATGACGCGTGAACGGCCTCGGCCAGGGTTGGATCTAATTCATTGGTGAAACTGGTGGCGCGACTGTCGTGGTTAGACCTGAAGATGATGCCGCGTGGTCTGTCATAGTCAAAGGCACAAATCAGAATGTCCGGCAAGGCGGGGTCGTGCGTCCTCAAGGCGCTGAGCGGCACGTTGCCGCAGGTAACGAATAGACGCGCCAATGCAGCGAGCTTGGCGCTGGCTCGGTACCAAATAGCCGGTTTGGCAGCGTGGACAGAAATCCTTTCTTTTCAAAAATCGTTTCTCGGATATCGGAGGACTTAAAATAGCTGTAAATCTCGGAGAGTGTCTTGTTCTCGATAAGGCCGGCCAGAACGATGCTACCGCCTGAATTTGCGGCCGCGATCGCAAAATCGGCCAAGACCTGATGGCCCTCGGCGGCTTCTCCGTAAATCTTCTGCAAAGCCATGACTTGCAGGATGGACCACGCACCACCTCCGTCGAGGGCGAGTATCTTGTAAGGACGGCCCTGCAAGGGCGAGTGGCTTATCGCACCGTCACTTGCCATAGCCGGCCTGCGGCGGAGATACGGGGCTGCTGGACGCCTTGCCCAGGTTCTGGAAGACTGTCCGCACAAAATCAGGGCAATTGGTTGTAAGCAAGGCGTTATATGCGGGCTTGCCTTCGGCGTCGGATGGTACGACGCGGGTTGGGTCGTATTCCTCAAGGCAGGCAATGAACGCCAGATGAACCATTTCTCTCGGATCCGACGTCAAACGGAGGTAATTTTGTTGCATCTGCTCGAGTTCGGCGGCGGCACCGAGGTCGCCGGTCGGCGTTTCGGCAGGCGGGACGCTTTTGATTGGCGGTGTTTTCTTGGGCGCAACAACAGGTTTTTTGGCGACCGGATGCGCCGCAGCCACTGCAGGTATGACGTCCACGACGTTTCGGAACAATCCGTGCAATTCGGGTGCGATATCGGGGGTAAAGACAGTGTTTGCGGCTGGGGCTGCTTGCGGTGCTGGTGCCGGTGCTTTTTGCGGAGCGCCCGGCGTGTTCTTGTCAGCCGTGGGGGGTGTGTCTGGCTGCTTTTCCTCAGCCGCCGCGTGGGCGGCAAATGCCGCGGCTTGAGCGTCCTGCGCCAGAAAAAGCGTTACCAGGGCTTGGCCGTAGCGATTCAGAACCAGCACATAGCCGAGATGGCCGATATAACCGTTTGACGCGGCCTCGCAGGTGCGGAAGACCGCGTCGCGAAGTCCGAGAAGGGCTGTGGTTCGTCCGGCGAGTTCTGAGTCGCTCTCTGCTACTTTATAATCTCCTGATAGCTTTAGACCATTCGGAGCCGATCCGGAAAGCGATCCCGAATCTGCGACGAGGCGTATCACGTCGGCAGGCGGCTCGCTGCAGATAATCTGGTGTGCTGGTAGCAAGGGGCTTGGCCGATTTGTGATCATGCGAACATCGGCGGTGGCGAACGTCGCCGACACGTCGCCGACTTTGCTTTGTATGACTCGGGCTGTGCAGCCCACAAGCAACAGAGAAGAAAAAACGGGAGCACGGGGATGCGCATCGCTGACCTCTAGAATGCAAATTATATCGAGCTACAGACCGATTGTTGCAGTCTGAAATATACATTTTAGTGAGAACTCAGGGGCGTGCTTAGTATACAGCACGTTCGTAGACGGTTGAGGTGGCCGAGGCCATCATGAGGTCGCGCCTATAGAAACGACCTTCGATACGGACTCCTTTCGATCGGGCACATCGACTGGCAGACGGACATAGCGTTCGTCGAGACCGCCATTGATGACATCCCAGATCTGGCGGAGGCGCCGTACGTGCAAATCGTCGCGGATATAGGAGATTATCGCTTCGAGCTCGTCGGTGGAGTCGAGTAGGATCTCGCTGCCTTTGCAATCGGCATGGCGATTGGCGTGGGAGGCTGGTTTGGGCGTTTCGGCTGATGTGTCGCCGTCGAGCAGTGCCTTCAGGAGGCGTTTGCGGAGTGGGGCGCTGTCGATGCAGCGCTCCAGATCGAATATGGTGCGAACGTTTATATGTCTCAGGCATAGAGTCCTGGTCGGACCGACAGCCAGGATGAGCTGGGCCTGGGCTACCCAGTCGATAACTTCGTAAAGGCCATAGGGTGTTTCAACGAATATCTGGATAGGATTTATCGTCGCAAGATTCTGTACGTCTTCGATTTCGAATTCACCCAGGCGCAGTTTCATGAATGGATCAATGCCTAGGATCATGTCGAGCGGAAGCTCTTCCTGGAGTGCCTTGCTGGCGGCGCTTACGCGGCGTAGCCTGATCCATGGAAATTTTGCAACGAGAACGCTCACGAAGAGATCGGGGAAAAAGCCGATCAGGAAGGCCACCGCCGGTTCGGCATGCACGCCGAGATGCGGCAGAATGCGCGATTGCCAGATTGCCGCGGTGACAAAGATCGCCATCAGGACATGTGCGAACGATTGAAAGAAGGATATCGGCGATAGATCGAAATTCGAGATGCGCCTGATCAGATACTGAATCGTCCAAACGTAGGCACCCAGGAAGGCGTAGTCGAGCGAGCCCCACATGTCGTTGCCCGGGTCGTGGAACCCGTTGGTGAGTGAAGTGGCGCCGGGTATCGTGCGTGGTTCGAAGGCATAGTTGAAGCATATGAAGGTCATGATGACATAGACGACAACTGGAAAGATGTAGTAGCGGAAGGCGTTCGCATCGATTTCAGTGGCCGGGCGATCGGGATTCGAATCGGGGTCGTATTTGTATTTGACCAGCTCGAAGGATGGCAGGATCAAAGGGCGACCGTCGAATTTCGCGAATTGGAACAGCCGTTCGAGGTCTCTGACGATTTCCTTACGGCTCGCCCTTACGTTAAGGCGCCCCATGAAAATGCCAACGGGGACGACGACGCTGAAGAGCGCTATCATCAAGTAGCGCAGATCTGAATTGAGATCTTGCAGGATGATATACAAGGGTATGGATCTCCGCTCGCACTTTCGGAAAATCCTTACGTAACGAATAATAGGCGTGCGAGTCTACACCTGATTTAAGAGATGCATATAGGGGCAAGTCGGAATACGGAGGTTCTTTGTCAGGGCGTAAATCGGAACTTACAACGTATAAGCGGGAGCTCTCCAACCGTTGGCTGGGCTACGGGCGCAGCACCGTCATTTGCCGGTCGATGTATAGCCAGCTCACAAGCTCGGTGGCGTTTGGCCGACGAAGATCTTCGAGCTTCTGCCGAGAGGCAATGACTCAGGGAGCCGAGGTTAACGGCGCGGGAGCAGTATTGGCCAGATCGTTAATCCGGGACGTTTGGTCTTCTCCGGTGAGCGAAAGCGGGTCGAACGGCAGGATGCCATTTTCGCCCGGCAGATCCTTGCGGCTCCAGCCGCCGCCAACCGCAGCAACCAGGTTGACCGCTGCCTGAAGCTCGCTTGTATGAACCTGGACTTCCGTGATTTGCGCCGTCAATGCGGCTTCCTGCGCGACGACGGCATCCAGGTAATTGGTCAATCCACCGGTGTAGAGCTGTAGCGTCATCGTCTGAGTCTGCAAGGCGGCGGCGACCGCCTCGAGTTCCCGGTCACGTTCATGCGCAAGCTTGTCTTCAAGTGTCAGACCGTTTTCCACATCCCTGAAGGCGTTCAGCACCGTTGCACGGTAGCTGTCGCGTGTCTGCGCGAACGCACCCCAGGCGCGATCGAGTTCGGCGCGCCTGAGGCCGCCTTCGAACAGCGGCAACATGGCAGAGGCGCCCACTGTCCAAAGGCTGTTGGGCAGGCTCGCCAGATTGAAACCGGAATCCTGGAAACCGCCGGTGAGACTGATATTGATATCCGGATAGAACGCCGCCCGCGACACGCCGATGGCGGAATTCGCCGCGGCCATCTGGCGCTCCGCCGAGGCGATATCCGGGCGCCGCTGCAACAGCTGCGACGGGACGCTCGTCGGGATCTCTGGCAGTGCCACAACAAGCTTCTCGGTTTGCGGCAAGGTAAAGGTCGATGGGTTAGCACCCGTGAGTGCGGCAATGCTGTGCTCGAGCACGCCACGGCTGGCTTCGGCGGCAAAAGCGAGCGCCTGCGTGGCGGCAAGCTGATCCTTCGAACGCTCGACATCGAGTGCGGCCGAGATTTTTGCGTTCAGCCGCATGGTGGTGATGTCAACCGCCTGCGCGTAGAAGCCCACCGCCTGTCGATACACATTGTCCTGCGCATCAAGCCCGCGCAGAGCCATGTAGTCATTCGCAAGTTCCGCCTGCAGGGCGAGCCGGGCATCTGCCAGCATTGCCGCACTCGCCTGTGCAAGTTGCTTGCGCTGGCGCGTCTGATTACGGATGCGGCTCCAAAAATCCGGCTCCCATGAGGCTGTCGCCGCCCATTCATTCGATGCCTCTTCCGACACGCCGCCCGAACTAGTGGTGCCACCGCTCGACCTGAAGAGCTCGTTATCGGAGCGACGATTATAGGTTGTCTCGGCCGCGGCAGAGACTTGCGGAAACAGGCCCGCACGTGCCTCTGCCGCCGCGTCACGGGTCTGGCTATAGGCTTCGACCAGGCTTTGCAGCGTCGGGTTGGCCGCATTGGCCTGGGCTTCCAGTGTATTCAGCGTTGCGTCGCCGAACATCTCCCACCACGGCCCGCGTGGCAGGCCGTTGGCGGGAATTGCCACCTTGAACGGGCCGTTGCCTGCATAGCTTGCCGGCAGAATATAATGCGGCTCGTGATACTGCGGGGCGAGATCGCATCCGGCGAGCAGGCCAGCCGCCAGCACACATACACGTCGCCGCCTTCCTGCGGGCGCTCCGGAACGGCTCACCGGTGCGATCCGGTAGCGCCATTGAATTCTGCAGTGCTTTTTGCCGGCTCTGTCGATGGCGGCGCCCCCGCCTTGCCGTCACCCGGATCAGCGGTTCCGTACCCTGCGGCCGGCGTGACAGGTTTTACCAACTGCCCTTCGAGCAACCCGGCATTCGGGCTGTTCATCACGCGGTCGGTCTTCTTGAGACCGGATATCACCTGCACCGTATTGCCAAGATCGAGGCCC
Source organism: Acetobacteraceae bacterium (assembly GCA_965198855.1). Classification (GTDB taxonomy): domain Bacteria; phylum Pseudomonadota; class Alphaproteobacteria; order Acetobacterales; family Acetobacteraceae; genus BOG-908. The sequence goes on from CBDAPZ010000001.1 coordinate 1,026,723, forward strand.
AGCTTCACGTTCTGCAGGTGAACATGTCCATCCTGCGCCACGATCGCCACCTGCTCGCCTTGCGCGCGAAACAGCAACGCTTGCTCTGGGAGAGTCAGGATCGTCTGGTCGCTGGGCACCGAGAAATGCACGCTGACATAGTTGCCGGTGAACAGTTCATGCTTGGGATTTTCCACCGTCAGCTCGGTGGTCACCGTGAGCGATTGCGGGCCGACCGCTTTGGCGCTCGTCAGATAGGTCGCCTGATACACGCTGTCGGGGTGCTGCGGCAGCGTCAGCGTGGCGGTCAACCCGGGCTGCAGGATATCCGAATAGGCCTGCGGGATGGAGACGAACACACGCATCTCATGCACATCGGACACGATAAAGAGCTGTGAACCGCCACGCGTCCCGGTGTCGCCGCCCGAGCCGCTCACGTAATCCCCCACATCGGTCGAGCGCGCCGTTACCACGCCATCGAACGGTGCGAGGATGTTCTTGAACGCTTCCCTGGCCGCAAAGCTCTCCACATTAAAGCGCGCGGCCTCGACCAGAGACTGTTGGACCTTCGCATCGGCCGTTTTCTCGTCGACCTCCTGCTGCGACACGGCTTTCGTCCCTTTGAGGGAGCGCCAGCGCGATGCGGTCAATGTCGCAAGCTGGTAGCGGGAGACGGCAACGTCCAGGCTGGCCGACGCCGCCTTGGCCTGCGCGTCGAGCGTGGGCGCATCGATCGTGGCGAGGCGTTCACCGCGTTTCACGTCGGCGCCATAATCCTTGTACCACATATGCACATAGCCCGACACCTGCGCGTAGAGCGGCGCTTCGTACCAGGCATGCATCGTGCCCGGCAGCGTGAAGTCTCGTGTGGTCGGGCCAGGTGATGGAAATATCACCTCGGCACGTGGGATCGATTCGTCGTCGGCACGCTCGCTGAGAGCGGCGATCGCCGATTGCCGGGACCAGATGCCGTAACCTGCGACCAGCACGGCAACAATGCCGAGCACGGCAAGACAGAGGGCGAGACGCCGCAGCAGCGACTTGCTGGCGCCACGCACCGCGAGGTGATCTTTGGGCATGGGGTCGGCGCTCATGCCGGTTCTCCTTTACGGACGGGCGCAGTCTTGGTGAGCGTTGTCTTGTGGAAGATTGCAAACACACATGGCACGAACAACAAGGTCGCAAAGGTGGCCAGCAACAGTCCGCCGATCACAGCGCGCCCCAGGGGCGCGTTCTGTGAGCTGCTCATCGCCATCGGCAGCATGCCGATGATCATCGCCGCGGCTGTCATGATCACCGGCCGGATACGGCCGTGGCCCGCCTCCACCGCTGCGAGAACCGCGTCCCCGTGTTCCGCCAGCCGGTCACGCGCGAAGGAGACGACCAGGATGGAATTCGCCGTCGCTGTTCCCATGCACATGATCGCTCCCGTCAAGGCCGGTACTGAGAGTGATGTGCCGGTCACGAACAGACTCCAGGAAATGCCGGCCAAGGCGCCCGGCAATGCGGTGATGATAATGAAGGGATCGAGCCAGGATTGGAAATTGACGACGATGACAAGATAGATCAGCAAAATCGACATCAGTATGCCTTCGACGAGTTGCGCGTAGGCAGAGTTCATCGTCTGCGTCTGGCCCAGCAGCTGGATGCCGGCGCCTTTCGGCGCCTTCGCCTTCATCTTGTCGATGATGGCCTGCACTTTGTCGCTGACGCCGCCGAGGTCGCGCCCCTCGGTGGTAGCGTAGATGTCGATTTCCGGCAGGATCGCATAATGCGACACTACCGCGGACGTGCCTGTCTGGCTCAGGCGGGAAAGCCCGCCCACGAGCTGTACAGGCGTGTCGTTCGGATTGCCGTCACCCTTGTCGACGGGGAGGATCTCGAGGTCATTGACCGATGTGAGCTGGTTCTGCGGCATCTGCAGATTGACCGCGTAAGACACGCCCGTCTTGGTGTTCAGCCAGTAAGTCGGTGCCGTCTGGCCGCTACCCGAAAGTGCGGCGAGCACGTTGTTGGCGATCTCCGCCTCGGTGATGCCGGTGCCCAGTGCAAAAGACCGCCCTGAATCGACGAGCACGGTGGGCTCGTTCGCATTCTGCTGGATGCGGACATCCTCGATGCCGGGCACATGTTTGAGCTGCGCCATCACCTGCGCCGCATAGGCGATATTGGCCGCCTGGTTACGGCCGCTGATCTGCACATCGAGCGGCGATGGCGACCCGAAGTTCAGGATTTTGGCGGTGATATCGGCGGGCAGGAACGAGAATTGCGTGCCGGGAAAATGCTCGGCGAGGCTTGCCCGCAACATGCCGCGATATTTGGCGATAGGTGCGGACAGGCTGTCGACCTGAATGGTGACGTCGCAATCCTGTGCACCGATGGTGCCGGTCGCGTTATAGGTCAGGTTGATGCCGCTGGTGGGAAGGCCGCAATTATTGACGACGCTCGTAACTTTGCCTTTGAGAGTCTGACGTATCTGGTTCTCCACAAGGTCCGCGATCTTGCCGGTCTCCTCGATCCGCGATCCGAGCGGCGCCCGCAGATGCATGTCGATCTCGTTGGACGTCACCTCTGGGAAGAAATCCTCGCCGACAAAGGCGAGAAGCCCCATCGACACCAGGGTGACTGCAAGGAAGCACGACGCGAAGAGCACCCGGCTATCGACCAGCGTTTGCAGAACTGTATGATACCCGTCGCGGAAATGCGCGAAACGCTGATCGAACCCGTGCTGGAACCGTCCGAACCAGCCTCGCTTCCTGTCGCCATGGCCCTCCGCGCGGTGCGCCGCCACTTGCGCCGGAAGCAGCCAGTTGGCCATTGTCGGCACCAGCGTGCGCGACAGGATGAACGAGGCGATCATCGCGAAAATGATCGCCTCGGCAAGCGGCAGGAACAGATAGCCCGCAACGCCGCCAAGCTCGAACAGCGGCAGCCAAACGATGCAAATGCAGAGTGTCGACACGAAGGTGGGCACCACGATCTGGTTTGCCGCATCGATGATTGCCTCTTGCAGGCTCTTGAGTTCACCGGCGTCGTTGTGGTCGTCGAGATGGGCGTCGATGTTCTCGATCATCACCGTCGCATCGTCGACCAATATACCCACGGCCAGTGCGAGGCCGCCCAGCGTCATGATGTTGATCGTCTGTCCGAGCACTGACAATGTGATGATCGAAGCGAGAATGCTCAGGGGAATGGATACCGCGACGATCATGGTCGAGCGCCATGAGCCCAGGAACAGCAGCACGATGAGGCCGGTCAGGCAGGCGGCCGTCAGCATTTCCTGCAGAACGTCTTCGATCGAACTTTTCACGAACCCCGACGCGTCGCTGATCGGCTGGATCGTCGTGCCCGGCGGCAAGGTCTTGAGCAGGGCTGGAAGTTTGGCCTTGATGCCGTCCACCACGGCGAGCGTCGAAGCGCTGCCGGTCTTGAGGACCTCCAGAAGGATCGATTGCTGGCCCTTGACCAGCACCGTGTTGGTTTGCGGTGACGAACCGAGATGCACCCAGGCCACGTCCTTGAGGTAGACGACGCTGTTGCCGATCTTCTTGACCGGCAGGTTGTTGAACGCGTCCGCCTCTTCTGGCGAGGCGTTGGTCTTGACCATGTAGTCGGTGGTGCCGATTTTCTGGTCGCCGGCGGGCAGCACAATGTTTTGTGTCGCAAGCGCCGCCTGGATATCCGCCGATGTCAGATTATGCGACAGCATCTGCTGGAGATTGACATCGACCTCGATGGTTTGGGTGGCACCGCCGTAGGGCGATGGAATGGCGACGCCGGGCACCGACACCAAAGCGGGTCGGATCAGGTTGGACGTCATGTCGTAGACTTGCGCTGCCGTCATGTTCGAGGCGCCGATCTGCAGTTCCAGCACCGGCACCGAAGAGGCGTCGTATTCGAGAACCTGCGGCGGTGTTATCCCTGCCGGCATCTGTTTCAGCACGGTCTGCGAGATAGCGGTCACCTGCGACTGGGCGATCGAGATGTCAGTTCCGGGCTGGAAGAAGATCTTGACGATCCCGACGCCGTAGAGCGACTGGCTTTCGATATGCTCGACGTTGTTGACTGTTGCCGTCAAACCGCGCTCGTAATAATATACGATGCGCCCCGACATGTCGTCGGGCAGTAAGCCGGTATAAGTCCAAATGGCGGCGACGACGGGAATATTGATCGAGGGGAAAATATCCGTCGGCGTCTTGTCGGCGGCGCGAATGCCAAACAGAAGAATGAGAATGGCCAGGACGACGAACGTCAAGGGCCGCTTGAGGGCGGTGACGACTATGGCATTCATTCGGGCACTTTCGCGTTTCTAGAGTCACGCCTAGTTCGTGTGACCGACGAGCCATGCATGCGCCGATCGGGCGGGCGAACCCAATCCGGTGGCGTATAGCGCGGACTTAGCGCTGCTTTAGTTTAGAGGCTACTAACTAATTTTTGATACGTTGTCCTCAAAGCGGCCATTCGACGGGTGCATTGTCCACATTCGGCAACCAGCCATTTTCTTTCTTGGCCTATGTAATCTGGTGTTATCCCGGAGTGCTTTCGACAATGTGGCTGGGCCACCGCTTGACTGTGCGCAACATTTTGTTGCAATCGCACGGCCCGACGTGGTGAGAATGATGTTGTAGCTATGCGTCTACACCTTACCAAGCAATCGTTATGATAACAAACTAGTTGCGGCTCGTAGATGGTTTCGAGTCCAGCTGCTCTTTTTAGCTGATCAAGGCCAACGCAGTATATCGATGAAATGGTCCGGAACGTAACGATGCTGCGTCTTCAGCTTGTGCCGCATGACCTAGTATTTGGTAAAGCGAAGCTGGTCTTGATAACCCTATCAAGACCAGCTTCGACAGACCTTAGTTCTGGCCCGTGCTGCAGAGGCTTGCAGCCAGGTTCGTATCAGCTTTTGTCGGCGTGAGGTCGGTCAACACGTTGCTCGCTTGAGCTTCCGAGATCAGCGTGACGGCGTCAGACGATAGCAGGAAACGGCGTTTGACGTTTGCATTTGCGGCCGCGGTGACGACGCAGACATAGCCGTCATGGGTGCCGTAACGTTCCTCCAACGAGAGGCGGCGGTCCTTTGCGGCGATACGCTCCGCACGGGTTTCCTGGAACGGGAAGGAAGAGCCGGAAAGACTGCATTGCTGGCCCTTGTAGATGGTGGAGGCATAGGTGTTCCAGCCGCTATAGGTTGCGAGCGGCGCCTGCAGAAGAACCGAGGGAATGCCCGATATCTCATTGCCATCTGTGTTGAGGGTGGGCACGAGCTCCGGCAGAACCTCCTGCACGATCGGCGGCTGGTTGGTGATGATGCCCGACTCGTCGAAGTAGTCGATGTGCGGACCGAAGTTGAATTTTTCCGGATGGTTCAGCGCGGTGCCTCCATACGGATAGCCCGGCACGGTGGGGAAAAGCTTTGCTGCAGTCTCCGGCTTGATCAACTGGCCGTTGGTCAGGGTCGGGTAGGTGCTCTTCGGCATCGGCGTGCCATTCATCACGAAATCAACGAAATCGTCCTGAAGTGCGGTGTTGGTCTGCGTCTCTGGGTTGGGATTGGCGGGAAAGCTGCAGATACCGGTTGGAGGCAACGTCGCTGCGTAGGTGAAACCGCCGCCGCCGCCGCCGTGGGTGGTGGAAGGCTGGTAATAGCGATGCACATTGGTCGGCAGGGGAATGTCACCCACGGCCGTCATGCCGACTAGGTCGGGCGACATTTTCTCTTCATAGAATTCGGTCGAGCCGAATGTCTCTAGGATCTGCGGGCATGTGTCGGTAGCCGTGCACCGGTCGAGCATGCCCGATGGCGGCTGGTTGCGCGCCAGGTTCGGATAGTCCGACCACCACACAGGTGCTTCGTCGGCCATCATGTAGAGGTTCGTGATGACATCAGGCAGCGCGAAACGCGTATTCATATAAAGCTGCCGGCCATCGATTTGCGGCCATGCGCCATCGACCACGCGGCCACCCGATTCAGACTCGTTGAAGCCGAGATGGATGCCCGAACGAATGAATGAACCGGATTGCGATGCACCCACGCTGATCACCTTGGAGACGGCACCAGTGATCGGGTTTGCGGTGCCTGCGCCATCTGCCTTGGCGTGGTGGAAGAAGGTGATGATGTCACGGGTGGCGGCATAGCCGACGCCGAGCACGAGCGGATCCTTCGCCGTGAAGACCATTTCATACAACAAGTTCGAATTGAATCCGTTTTTCAAACAGATCTTGGTGGGATCTGGTGTTCCCGGAAATGGTGTCGTGCTGCAATCGGCCCAGGCCCAATCCTTTGCGCCAATTTGGGTCTTTGGCCCGTCGACGCCGGTAATGGTCTGGCGTGCGAGGCTGTAGAATTGGGTGATGGTCGGTGATGTGTCGAGACTGACGGGCTTGTACGGCACCGGTGTGGTGAAGATGATCAGCTGCGCCGTGTTGCCGGTCGCACCGGCGATATGCCCGTAAACTTGCCCGGTGATCGAAGATCCATCCTTGTTCGTCGCCACCGGCACCTGGATCACCTGGTTGCCTGCCGTGTAGGCGTTTTCCAACGATGTGCAGGGATAGGCGGTAGTGCACTGAGCGAGAATATCTCCCTGCCAGCCGCTTTGCAGATAGATCGCACCGGGCACGATGGAGGTCGCTCCCGGAATGGCGTTGCCGCCGCGGTTCGGCACCTCGTAGAACATCAGCCCCGTCGCCGCACTTAGATTTGTGGGCACGGCGATCTGAAACGTTGCGATGTAACTGACCTTGCCCGCCGCCGTCTTCGGCGCGTTGCTGATGTCAGTGATGATCTCGTTGTGCGGATCGGTCGGATCGAGTTCCCCGAACGCACGGCCGGTGATCAGATTATAGGTGCCGGCAGTGCCAATCGCAGCGCCACCGAAAGCTGGCACCGTCGAGTCGATAACGATCTTCGTCACCGCGGCAGCGGCCGGCTGGCTGGCGCTCAGCGCAATGAGGCCGGCTGCTACGAAACTGCTACAGCAGAAGGCAAGCTTCTTGTAGCCGAGTTTGGGCGTTTGCAAGAGACGTCTCCCTGATTGTTTTCTTGTTCTGGGTTCAGAATAAACCCGCGGGAATAAGAACACCAAGCCGTGTGTCTGTCACGTCGTGCGGACTCAAGAATGCGTGAAGGAAGATGTTCTTTTTTGAAAAAAAAGAACCAAAAAACTTTTGTCGTATTGCGTGCGCTGCCGGCTCGGTCCGCGACAGCAAAACACTTGTTTTTTAGGGTGCGCCTGGAGAAGTCTAACCACGAAGACACGAAGGATGTTCCAATCCGGAGCGTGTCCTGAATCATAAAAGTCTTTTGCTTCTTTTCTTCAGAAAAGAAGGCCTTTCTTCTTCCTTCTAAGCATCCAAAATCTCATCGAACAGCAGTAGCCGTCCCGCATTTGCCACGCCCGCAAATGTCGACAGATTATGCAGCAATGCCGCAACCACGGCCCCCTGCGCGCCCAGATTACCGGTCGCGGCGGCGGCCATCAGGAGAATGGTCCACACCAGGCCAATCGCGACATTGCATTGTATCGTCGAACGGCATTTGCGGCTGAGGCGGATGGCTGTTGCCAGCCGGCGTAGATCGCTCGACATCAGAACCAGGTCGGCCGAGGCGAGTGCTACGTCCGTGCCCTGTGCGCCCATGGCGATGCCGACTGCGCCTGCTTTCAGCGCGAGAACGTCGTTGATGCCGTCGCCCACTACGAGCGGACGATACCCGGCGGAGGTTTCGGTCATGACGCGATTGAGCTTGTCCTGCGGCAAGGCGTCGGCGTGGATGTCGTGGATTCCGGTGGCGGCGGCGATGCGGCGCGCGACGGGGAGGCGGTCGCCGGTGAGCAGCATCTGTCGGTTCAGGCCAAGGCTGCGCAGGTCGGCGAGGGCGGCTTCGGCTTCGCGCCGCGGCTGGTCGGCAAAGAGTAGCCAGCCCAGGAAATCGGTGCCCTTGCTTACGCCGGCAATCGGTCCTTCGTGGTCGGGCGGTGGGGGGCGGGCCACGCCCAGGCGGGCGAAGAAATCGGGGCGGCCGAACGCCACCGTCTCGCCGTGCAGCGTGCCGGTGACGCCGAAGCCGCCGGCCTCGCGTACGGCTTCGAGCGGCAAGGGCTTGGTGTTCAGGGCGCGGCACGCGGCGCGGCTGACCGGATGGCTGCTCGCGGCGCCAAGGCTGGCGGCGATCTGCAATGCTTCCTCGTTTGCGGGTGCGCCGGTCAGGGCGAGTTCGCCGGTGGTCAGCGTACCGGTTTTGTCGAAGATGATCGAGGTGACGTCGGCCAGATGTTCGAGAAAGGCGGTGCCCTTGATCAGGATGCCGTGGCGGCCGGCGACTGCGATGGCGGCGATCGCAGTGGCGGGGGCGGCGAGCACAAGGCAGCACGGGCAGGCGGCGACGAGCACGGCGAGCGTCGCATTGGTGTCGCCGCTGGCGAACCAGGTGCCGGCGGCGATCGTCATCACCAGCACCATGTAGCGGCCGGCATGGCGTTCCAGCAGACGCGTCACCGGCGGTTTGGCGCGTTCGGCGGTGCGCATCAGCGCGATGATACGGCCCAGCGTGGTGGCGTCGCCGGTGCGTTCCACTTCGATCACCAGGCGGCCATCGAGATCAATGGAGCCGGCCATCACCGCGAGCCCTGGGCGGACGTCGACGGGGACCGACTCGCCCGTGAGGGAGGCAGTGTCGAGGCTCGCTTCGCCGTCGCGGATGGTGCCGTCGACCGGCAGACGGTCGCCCGCGCGCAGCTCGATCAGGTCGCCGGGACGCAGATCACGGGTGCGGACGATCTCGATGCCGCCATCTGCCCGAAGCCGTCGGGCGTTGGTCTCGGCCAAGCGCGACAGGGCGCGTATGGCCTCGCGCGAGCCCAGCAGGCTGCGCTCCTCCAGCACGTGCCCCAAAATCATGATGATCGGCAGGATCGCGGCGGTCATCAGGTCGCCGCTGGCCCAGGCACCGACCAGAGCGAGCGCGATCAGCCGGTCGGTGACGCCGTGCAGGCTGGGATGGCGCAGGCTGTGCCAGGCCGCCATCAGCACCGGGGCGGTGACCAGGGCGGCGGCAACGCCCGCGATCAATTGCGCAAGCGTAGCTTCGCCGGGGAACGCCCATTGCCAGACCACGGCCAGCAGCAACAGGCCGGCGGCGAGCATGGCCAGGGTCAGGCGAACGGCCAGGATCAGCCTTTCGCTGCGGGCGAGAAGACCCTCGGGTATGACAGAGGCATCCCCCTCCATCGTCATGGTGGCGCTCATTTCTGGGCTCCCGAGAGGATGAGGTGGCTGACGCTTTTCGCATCCACCATGCTGACGCCGCCGGCCTGCTGCAGCACGGCGGCGATGCGGTCTCGATAGAGCTGGTCGAGTATGGCCGGGCGGCCTGCAGGGTTCATGCCCGCTTCGAGGGCGGTGATCGCGGCGGTCGCCGTGCGTGCCGCCTCGATGCGTTCGGTCGCTGCAGCATGGGCGCCGGTCAGCACACGGTCGTGCTCGCGATTGGCCGAAAGCTGGATGGTAGCCGCCTGGGTCCGGGCGGCGGCCAGTTCCTGTTCGGCCTGCTGCGAGGCTTCCAGCACTGCGTCGAAGGCCATCCGGGCGCCGGGCGGCAAGACAGCGCTGATATCGGCGCGCATGGCTTGGACACCCAGATCCTCTCCGGCGGCCGCGAGCGCCTGCAGGCCGGCATTGATCTGCTGGACGAATTCTCCGCGTATCGCCTGACGCGCCGCTTGCGCCAATGGATCGTTCGCGCGCTCCGGGCGGGCTGCCAGGAAATCATCCAGATCATGTCGCGCCGCGATGGTCACGCTAGCCTGCATGAACAGCCGACGCAGGGCAGGGGCCACATGAGCCTGCATCACGTAATAGGCGGCGGCATCGGAAATGCGCCAGGTGAGGGTAGCGTCGAGCAGCACCACGCCACCATCGCCGGTCATGTACACGCCGGCATCGGCGGGAATGGAGTCCGCGCCGCTCAAATTATCCACCACGCCGGCCTGCCGGGCGGTGGCGGCCGTGATCTTCTGCTCCATCTGGCGTTCGCCACTGGGCAGGAGCACCACGTTTTCCAGCGGCCGCGGCAGCGCCATCACCAGCCCGGCCGGCTGCACGCGTACCACCCGACCGAAGCGCAGCACCACCGACTGCATGCCCGGCGGCACCGGATGGATGTTCCCGGCAAGCCAGATCGCCGCCAGCAGCAACGTCGCCAGCCGCAGCACCCAGAAGCCGATATCAATGGACTGGCTGACGGGCCCCGATACTGCCTCCGCCTGTAGGGTGCTCATTTCGGCGCTGCCGGTGGCGGCGTGGCTGTGGGCGGCCCTTGCACCAGCACGTTGAAGGGGGCGGCGTCGGTGCGCAGCACCAGCCTCGTGCTGGGGCCGACCATGTTGGAGAGCGTGTCGAGCGAGCGCAACATCATGTAGAGCGACGGGTCGGCGCTGTAGGCGCGGGCCTGTATCTCGGCGGCCTCGCGACGCGACTTTGCTTCGATGTCGGCGGCTTCGGTCTGGACATGGGCCACGATGATGCGGCTGTCGCGCGAGGCTTCCGAGCGGATTTCGGCGGCCTCGCGCAGGCCTTCAGCCACGCGCTCGGCGGCCACGGTCTCGCGTTCGGAGCGCATGCGCGCGACTGTGGCGGACATGGTCGTCTCCGGCAGGCTGAGGCGTTCGAGGCCGACGCGATCGATGGTGATGCCGTAGATGTCGCGCATCTGCTTGGCGATCTGCGCCTGCAGCCGTGTCTCGAACACGGCAAGCTGCACGCGTTTCGGATCGGTGTTGACCAGGTCTGCCAGGTCGAAGCTGCTGGCGGTCACCTGCAGGGCGGAGCCAAGGAAGCTGCGGAGCTGGCGCGCCGCCTCGTCCGGATCGCCGCGCACGGCGCGGAGGAAAGTTTCGATGTCGGCGCGCTGCGCCGGTACGCGCCAGGCGGCGAAGGCCTGCACCAGGATGCGCAGCCCGTCGCGCGTGCCCACGTCCTGCAGGCCGGAGCTGGTGGTGCGCAGGCGCAGATCGACGGTGATCGCGTTCTGCACCGGTGCCGGGATCTTCCAGGCAAGACCGGGCTGGGTCAGCACCCGCACCGGTCGGCCGAACTGCGTCACCACCACCGCCTGGCCGGCGCCGACCATTATGGCGGAAGCGGCAAGAATGGCGCCTGCGAGCACGATCCCTGCCACGCCGAAGCGTATCCAGAGCCGGGCTTTTTCGCGTGGCGTCGCCGGAAGTTCGTCGTGATCGTGGTGATGATGGCCGAACAGGCCGTGGTCGTGGTGATCATGATCATGCGCGTGGTCGTGCAGATCGGGGTGGGAGGATTGCGGCAGGGTATCCATCATTCGCCCTTGGCGTCGGTTTGGGTGGTCGCGCCCGCGAGCGGTCGTAGATCGAGTACCGGCGCATCCGGGGCGGCAAGCCGGTGATCGATGATCGTCATCGGCGATTTGGCCAAAGCCGCCGAAAGATCGGCGAGATAGCGTTCGAGCAGGAAGGCCTGGCCGGTGTGCGATGCGTCGCGGTCCGCGGTGAACCGGGTAAACGCGGCCAGCGCCGCACCATTGATCTCGGCTGCCCCCGCCGTCGCGTTGGCGCGCTGCTCGGCTGCGTATTGCTGGGATTGCGAGCGCACCACGATCGCACGGCCACGCTCGCTGGCGACGCTGGCGCGCGAGGCGATCTCGGCCGCACGCACGGCGTGGTAGGCCGCCGCGGCGCCCGCTGGCGGGTGGATGGCTTCGATGGAGACGGCAACCAGGTCGATGCCGGCACCCGCCTCGTCCAGCGCTGCCTGTATGCCGGAGCTCAAGGCGCTGGCCATCGCCTCACGGTCGGCGCCGAGCGCATCGGCCAAGGTGCGGCTCGCGAAATAGGCGGCGATTGCGCGGCCCGAAAGTGCACGCACGAGAGTCGGCGGGTCCGAGGCGGCGTAGGTGGCGGCGATGGCGGCGCGGTCGGTGGTGCCGATGCGGTAGAGCAGCCGCAGATCGGCGCTGACGCTCTGGAAACTTTGACGCGCCGATGTCGTGCCGCTGGTGCTGGCCACGAGAAGGGTGAGCTCGCCCGGATGCGCCTGCTCCCACAGGCGGTCGGCGGAGATGGGGGCGGGATCTTCGGCGGTGATCGCGGGGCTGGTCGGGCTCTCGTCACCGGCCAGGCGCAAGGCGTGCACGGCGCCGAACTCGACGCGCCTGGTCGCACTCATCGGCCAGGGCAGGACGAGATGCAGGCCGGGATGCAGCACGCGCACCGGTGCACCGAACCGCTCGTACACGTCGCGAGAATCGAGCGGCACGATCACCACGCCCGAAAGCATCCAGGCCAGCACCAGCAGTCCGCCGGTCAGCGGCAGGAAAGCACTGCGAACATAGCCGAGTGCCCAGGACCGGGAGAAATCGATGCCGAGATGGGCACGGATCGGCGCCGCGAAGCTGCCTTGGGCAGCGCCCGAACTGAGCATCGTTGCAATCAGCGCGCTGCAGGAAGCGGTGGCATTCTCGGCACGTGGTGGCGGCAGGAACAGCCTGGCGCCGGCGCGCAGGAACAGTTCCACGGCCGCAGACGCCAGCACAAGGACAATGGCAATGCTGGCTCCGATTTGCCCGGGCAGGCCGGAAGCCGCTGCGATCTCGATCAGGCCCGACAGAAAAATTGTAGCCGCAGCGAGGAAGAACAGCCCACGCAGGCCTGCCGCTTCCGGCAACAATGCTGCCTTTGTGCCAGCCAGGCTGCGTTCGGCGACCAGCAGCGGAAACGCCAGCACCATGGCGCCTGCGCTAAGCGCGTAAGCGGTGTCGGGTGCAGCCATCGCAAACACGGTTATTGGCCGCAGCCGCCAGGCCAGCAGCCCTGCCAGGAGCGCCATCGGGATCACGACGAGCGCTTGCGGCCAGCGCGCGGCGGCACCGATAGACGGGCTTCGCCAGAATCGACGGCGCCGTGCCGGTGCAGCCTCGCGGGCCACGAGGACGATCTTGGTTCCGGCAAGACCCGCCAGCACCAGAAGCAAGGCGGAGACGGGGAGGGCTGCGATGCCCGAACGCCTGATTTCCATGAGCGAGGGATGAGCCATCGCCCATGCCGGCCGCAGCCAGGTGGCCAGCAGCGGTGCGGCGAAAAGAGCGGCGACGGTCACCGCGGTGGCCGTCAGCCGATCAACGAGGCGGCTTGCCTCATTCATGGTATGGGGACTCTCAGTGTGTGGGCATGATGGCGCCGGAGGCCTGCGCCACGCAACGTGGGATCACCCAAAAGAAACGGAGGTCTGGAGCCCCAGGCTCCAGTGGGGTCCTAGGGGCAGAGCCCCTAGCCTTCTTTTTCTTAAAAGTTACAGTTCAGTGCCCGCGGTTTGAGCCGGATCACGCAGCGACCCGGGCTGGAGGAACTCGTCTCGTAGACGTCGGCGACGTAGCCAGTGGTGTTGCCGTTCGCGTCTTCTTCGACATGCAGCACTGCAAAGCCGAATTCGTCATGCGACAGCGCGCGCAGGCCCTGGTCGAGCTGCGTTTTGCCGTTGAACTTGTTGACGAGATCGTCGGTGGGCTTCTGCGCAAACACGGGCACATCGCTGTTCCCTGCCGGCACCAGGCCGGTGTTCATGTCAGGGTCGAGCAGCGAGCCGCCCATGCCGACGATCAATTGCGGCGGCATATGTGTGCCGGCCTTCAGGTTCACGATCTGAAACTGGTGGATATGCCCCGAGAGGAACAGGCCGATCGAGTCCGGCACGCCATGGGCGAAGGCGCTGCCGCCGAAGGTGCCGCCGGCGAACATCGACTGTTCCGTAAAATCGCCGCCGTTATCGGTGGGCGGATTGCTGTTGGTGACGGTGCCGTAGACCAGGCCAAAGGTCGGTTTGTGGGTGGTAAAGATGTTCATCGAGCCGGAGCCGAGTTTGGCGAGCAGGCCGCTCAGATCAGCATCGTAGTTCTGCGCCATGTTCACATCGACGGCGGTATCGTTCGCAAAGCTCGAATCATGCACGATGAGGTTCACGTCGCCGATCGGTGCGACATAGGATTGTTCGAAATCACCGTTATAGACCGGCGTGCTGCCGGAAAGGGCTGGGTAGGTTGCGGTCTTGGCGCAGGCGACGTTGCTGGCGTTGTAGGGATGCGCATCGAGCAGTGCATACCAGCCGCGGGCGCCGCGGCCGCAGCTTTCGTGGTTGCCGCGCACCATCACCCAGGGGGCGGCCGCGAGCAGAGGCTGCATCGGGAAAAATACGTCGGCATTCCAGGAGTCGAAGGTGTCGCCCCAGGTTTCGTAATTGATGCTGGTCGGCGTGTTGCAGCCGGGGAAGGTTTCCGCGCCGCTGGTGAGGCAATTGGTATCGCGGTAAAAATAGTCGCCCACATGCACGATCAGGTCCGGTGCGTAGGTGGCTTCCAGCCGCGCAAGATAGGCCAGCGGAAAGGCGGTGGGGCTCGAGCAGTTCTGCTGGTTGGCACCGTTGCTGGCGAGCGCGCCGTTCACCCGGCAGCCGGTATCGGCGAGCAGCAGGATCTTCTTGGGGTGGGCTACGGGAAGTTTCAGCGTGGTGCTGCCGATCTGCGCGGTGACATGGCCCGCGGGCACCACGGATTCGCATTCCGCCCAGCTCGTGGTCGCCATCGCGGTGCCATTGGGAAAGCTCGCGGGCGTGGTGGCCGATGGGCTGACGAAATACTGCGGATAGCCCGATTTGGTGTTGGTCGCACCCGGCGTGCCAGGCACGTTGGTGAGTGACGCGGCGCTAAAGCGCTGGTTCATCGTCACCGCCGATCCGCCATCGAGCGCTATGGACGGGCAGGTGCCGTCACTGACCACGGCGCGTGCGAGGATGGTGGGAGTCAGGCTGGAAGGCACGTCACCATAGCTGCCGGACGCAAGGGCTGCGGCCGAGCTGCCCGGTGCAAGCTGTATCCAGCTGGCCACCACGTTTTGTGCGAAGGCGGCCTGGAACGGCAACACCGCGCCGGCTGCACCGATAACAAAACAGGCAATAGACCTACGCTGGCTCATGACGCCCCCCTGGCTTTAAAACAGGGCGGGTTTAAGCAGGTGGCACCGCGAGCGAGTGTGACGTTTTGACGAAGGTTTGGGCGCCTGAGGGTCCGGGTTTGGCCTTTGTACCAGGATTGCCGCAACAGCCCGTCCGGCGCAGGATCGGGCATGATCACCACACACCATTATTGCGGTGCCCGCATCGAGGTCATGCAGGCGGGCGCTGCGTGGCAGGCGAAGGTATATCTGCCCGGAACGCGCTCGGCCCATCCGTTCGTGCCGCATGCGAGCGGCCCGCAAGGAGAGGCTTTGGTGCTCGACCAGGCAAAGCAACTGGTAAACGAAGTTGGGCGGGACGACGAAGTCGCCTGACGATCCGGCGTGGACGGCCTGGTGTCATCGCTCTTTTGGGCGTGCTTCGATCGCCAAGGCTGCCTGCACGAGCGAGGCGCTGCTCGCACTCGTCATGATCTGTTCGGGGCTCGCCTGGCCGCCGCCTTTGCCGCCATTGGCGCTCGCTGCTTGAGCTTCGTAAGTGGAGAAACCCAGGGCATTGCGCGCGGGAATGCCGCCTGGCAGCCCCGACCAATTCCCGCCGTAATGCCCGGCAGGTGTGCGCTGAGCCATGATGTTGAGCGCTGTCGCGCGGAACACGGTGGCTAAACGACTTGCTGCCGAAGGCTCGGATCGCGGGAGGACTTCGACCGCAAAGGCGGGCGCCCAGTAGCCGTCGGTCCAGGGATCGCGATCGTTGAGCAACAGGCCTTGTGCGGTCACGAAACCATTTGGCGCCACCATGGCCGCGACGATGCTGTCGGCCTGTGTGGCGTAGATCGGATTGTGGGTTGCCGCGTAGAGGCGTTGCGAAAGAACTGCCATCGCCATGGTTCCGCCGACGGATTCTGCGGATAATCCTTGTTGCGGAACGCCGAAATTATCGTTCATTGGTTGAAGATAGTGTGGATTCGGCTTTCCGTCTGACTCCTTTAATCGAATGTCAAGTTCGCAATAAACAAGACCTGGTGCAGGCTTTGTCAAACCATGTTCGTTGGCAGCGGTCGTGAAGATATACTTGTGCTGCCAGGACCAAGTCCCTTCAGCGTAACCCAAGAAAGCCTTGTTGCCGGTGATGCTGTAAACGGAGAGGGCGGCAAGCGCGAGGGGAGTTTCATAAGCCGTCGATATCGCGCCAAACGAATGATAGGCAGACGTCTGTGCGGGTGTAACATATAGAATGCCATATCTCGAGCCGACGACACCTGGTCCATACGTAACGGAGGTTCCTGGCGTTCGGTCCGCAAAATAGGCGAGAACCGAAGGAATGAGCACTGCGGCGTCAGCTAGGGCTCTGCGGTCGCCGGTGACATCAACGACCTGAACAAGATAGTTCGCCTCCCAAGCGGCGTCATCCGAGGCGTTGATTGTCTGGCCGAGCCATCCTGTCGAGAGCTGGCGATCAGTAAAGGTTTTGCGCACGTAATCCCATTGCTCGGATATTTTCCGGGCTGTTTCCTTGGAGTGGTTTATCTTCCAATCCCAGTAGAGCACATCGGCATATTCAGACATTTGCCAGAAAGAGAAAACGTTTGCATTGCCGATGACTAGGCCGGTCTTGACCCCGCCGCTGCCATCTGTCGGCAAAATGTGCGGCAAGCTGGCTGTTCCCATGTCCCAATAGTCGTTCAGCAAATCTTCGAACATGCGATCATATGATCTGGCGATCGTGACCGAGACCCCAGGAGCGTTTGACGCGGTCTCGTGGCGATTGTCTGCGCTGCCATGTTTCTCGGAAGACGAAGCTGCTTGGCCGAGTGCCTGCTGCCCACCGATCAGGCAGGTGAAACACCCCGCAATTGCAAGCACGAGCGTTTGATCTTTGTATGCCATCCGCAATGCACCTAAACGCGGTTACGTGGAGAATTTACGTTGCTCGCGACACACCATGGATGGCAACATTCTATCCATGCGCTGTCTTATTAAAAAGACGAGCTTCTGCGAGATAATGTAACCTAGCTGCGTCGGTGTGCTTTACGTGACTTGATGCATGTGCTGCAATTAACTATAGACGGTTCGAACGGATTGTGTGCCGTTTATTGTGGGTTTGCGTCACCTTTGAGGCCATTCCGGAAAAGCTTCTTCACACTCCCCTTTCTCGGAAAAGCGCTTGATTTTATGTAGCAGCCCACCCTCAAGTGACGGAGACAAAGAGGCGGGTGTGTACCATCGCTCGCTCTTCAAAGCGGGTTCTGATGTTCCCTTTTGGGATTGTGGGGGTAGATGACAATTACGAGTTACGCACAAGCCAAAGAGGACGTGCTTCTCTTTAGAGCCCTCAAGACGGTCCCTCATCAGGAAGGTTTTTATATCGACGTTGGCGCGAACGACCCGGATGTCGACTCAGTCACTCGGCTTTTCTACGAACATGGCTGGCATGGCATCAATCTTGAGCCGTCCGTAGAGTGGATGGCGAGACTTCGTGATCGTCGGCCGCGTGACATAAACATACAGGCCGCTGTGTCGAGCCATGCCGGAGAGTTTACGTTCCACGATAATCCAGGCGGCCAACTCGGAACCCTCGTGGAAGAGTTCGCGACGAGGCACGAGCAGCAAGGCATACCCAAGCGTAGCTACACTGTTCAGGGCGTGACGTTGGCGCAGATATGCGAGGAACATGTCGGTGATCGGCCAATTCATTTTCTGAAGATCGACGTCGAAGGCCATGAAGGTGCCGTCATCGAAGGAATGGATTTCAGAAAATTCCGGCCCTGGATTTTGGTCATCGAGGCGACCGAGCCAAATCGCCTGGATGTGCCAACATATGCCGAGTGGGACAAACTCGTTCAGAAATCAGGATATCTCTTCGCCTACACTGATGTCCTGAATCGCTACTACGTTGCCCACGAGCACGCGAAGCTGGCTGCTTGCTTCTCGGTTCCGGCCGATGATTACATATTAGCCCACAAGGAGAACCACATACGACACCTTGAGGCGAAGGTGCGGGAGTTGGAGCAAAGGAAGTAAGGTCTTCTTTTCTGAAGAAAAGAAGCAAAAGACTTTTACATCGCTGTCGCAGCTCTCTCCGGCAGCGTGCACATAAACCATAAAAGTTTTTTGGTTCTTTTTTTCAAAAAAGAACTGCTTCCTTCCTGTCCCCATCGCACCAGTGATGCCTGCCTCCACCGGTTTGACCATCCGATTTCCCTGACGCATTCACACAGCCGTCTAGGGAGAAAACGCGTGGCAAACGCCGGACACTGGGCGCTCATCCTCGGCGCATCCGAAGGCACAGGCCGTGCCTTCGCCCGCCAACTCACGGCGCAAGGCCAGCCCTGCATCCTCATCGCGCGCCGAGAGGCGCCGCTTGCAGCCCTCGCCACCGACCTACGCAACGACACCGGCGTGGACTGCATTGCCGGCACCGTCGATCTCGCGGCGCAGGATGCGCTGGAGCGTGTGGCCGAAATCGTTGGCGATCGGGAGGTCGGCATGCTGATTTTCAATGCAGGCGGCGACCCGAATGGTGTGCCGTTCCTAGACCGGGATCTTGCAACGTGGTCGAGCCTCGTGCAGCGCAACGTGATGACGATGATGGCCTGCGCGCATCATTTTGCTGCCCCCATGCGCGCGCGGGGCAGCGGTGGCATCCTGCTCGTCAATTCCGGTGCCTGCTATGGCGGTGCAATCACGATGGGGCCGTATAGCGGCAGCAAGGCCTTCATGCTGTGCTTTGCCGAAGGGCTCTGGGCCGAACTCGCGCCGCATGGTGTCCATGTGCTGACGCTGGTGCTCAATCGCACGGATACGCCCGAGTTCCGGCGTTTCCTGGCGGAGAAGAACATGCCGTTCCCCACCGACGTAGCGACCGCAGAGGAGGTTGCCCGCACCGGCCTCGATCGCCTGCCACACGGCCCAATCCATAATATCGGCGAGACGGACGACGAGGCCGGCATGTCCGCCGTCTCCGCAGCCGGCCGCAGGGCGAGAGTGGTGGGCGTCAGCAAGGTGATCGCGCAACTCTACGGCCTGGAGAGTCACGCGTGAAGGCAGCGTATATCCAGAACGGAGCCGTTGCGGTCGGCGATATGCCGGAGCCGGTGCCGTCGAAGGGCCAGGCGCTGGTGCGCACCCATAGCTGCGGCCTGTGCGCCTCCGAGCAGCATTTCCTGCATGCCGGGCAGAACGTCATTGATCTCTCGCGCAAATTCGGCGGCCCGTATGCGGCGCTGGATTTTGCCCGCCCCTTCGTGCCCGGACACGAATATGTGGGCGAGATGCTCGATTACGGACCAGGCAGTGCGCGCACCGTGCCAACCGGGCGGCGCGTCACTTCGGTGCCGGTGATGCGAGCGGCCGGCGGCCACGCGGTGATCGGCTTTAGTCACGCATGCCCAGGCGGCTGGGGCGAGCTCATGCTGCTCGATGAGAATGCACTGATCGAGATCCCGTCCGGCCTGCCCGATGATCTTGCGGCGATGACCGAGCCGTTGGCGGTGGGCCTGGAGCACGCCAGGCGCGGGCATCCGGTGCAGGGTGACGTCGCCGTTGTGGTCGGTTGCGGTGCGATCGGGCTCGGCGTGATCGCAGGTCTCAAGCTGATGGGGATCGCGCCTATTATCGCCGCTGATTTTCACCAGGCGCGTCGCGATGCGGCGATCGCCATGGGTGCCGACGTCGCGGTCGATCCGCGTGAGCGTTCGCCATACGGCCCGTTGTCGGATATCGGCAACCGTCGCGCCAGCGTGGTGTATGAGTGCGTCGGCCGGCCTGGCCTGCTGGCGCAGATCATCGCCGGCGTGGGGTTCGAGGCGCGGATCGTGATCGGCGGCTACTGCATGGAGCACGAGGCGTTCTACGTGTTCGCTGCGCAGAACAAGCGGCTGACGGTGCATTTCGCCGGCGGCGAGGAAGCGCAGGACATGGAGCTTGCCTTGCGCTCGATCGCGGATGGCCGTGTGGATGTGAGCGCGTGGATCGGCGAGCGTATCGGCTTGGGCGAGGTGGCGGCCGCGGTGGATCGCATGTCGGGTGCGGATGCTGCGATACGGAGTGTTGTTGATCCGCGAAGGAAGTAGTTCTTGTTTGAAAAAAAGAACCAAAAAACTTTTACTGTTATGGCACCCGTCGCAGGATAGAACCGCGACAGCGACATGAAAGTCTTTTGCTTCTTTTCTTCAGAAAAGAAGATCTTTCCTTGCTTACGTCGTAAGAGTGCGCAACTCTCCCCGCGCAACGCCCACCAGTGTGCGCACCAGCAGCCCGGCAATGACGAGTGTCGCCACGCCCAGCAACAGCAATGCGATCGCATCGGTGCTCACGTTCGGTTCCGCCGCCGCGAAACGCAGCGCGGCGACGGCGCTGGAGGCCAACGGAAAGCTCACGGCCCACCACGACACGTGGAACGGGCAGCACGCGACCAGGTAGCGCAGCCGCCACACGAACACGGCCAGCATGAACAAGGTCAGCATGTAGAGCGACTCTGCGAACAGATCGACCTGATGTGTGGTCACAACGTAGGTCGAGAAACCCACGGAGAAGGGCGCGATCAGGATCAGCAATGTCGGTTGCAGTGCGTTCGGTATTGGCGGCTCGAACAGCAGCCGCGAGAAGATCAAGGTGAACAGGGGCACGGCGAAGAACAGGCCTACGGCCAAGCCCAGCACCATGAGTCCGTGCATCGGCGGCAGACCGAGGCTTGGGAGGGCGAGAGGCACGTCCAGCAGGCCCACCACGGGTACGATCCAGGCTGGCGTGGCGTGGGCGATCAATTGCCGGTCGCTCATCCAGCGGCTTACGATCAGCCACGCGAACAGAACCATGGCGGCAGTGGCCGCAATCCACATGATCTGCGCCAGCAACAGCGCATACGGGGCGACGATGATCGGCAGCAGAAGCAGGCTGATCAGAAACGTGCCGAAGAGATTGCCAGCGATGGGGTGGCGGAATTCCGTCAACACCGCATCCGGCGCGGTGATCGCCTTCAGCAGGTAGCCCAGCAGGATCATGAGAAAGCTCGCCACGGCAACCACTCCGACCGCGTCTGCGATCACGGTCGGGGCGCCGTAACGTGCATGCGCCAGCCGCCAGGCGACGGACAGGCCCGTGAGGCCCATCACGGCGCCGAACAGGCTGACGGGAAAATAGTCGAGCCGCCACTTTGCGGCCGTGGCCGTGCTCATCGTGGTGCTATCATTCATGGCTGGATTGCCTTTACCAGGATGCGTTGTGCGCCTTCGAGTGTCCGAGCCAATTGCTCCGTGGCGCCCGCTCTCTGCAGGATCGGTGTGATCGGGTGGAACGCGACCACCACGCCGGCGCCGGCCTGCCGCACCAGCACGCGCAACGGCAGATCGAGCGCCGCGGGCGGTGCGGCGAGCATGACCGGTGTGCCGCCCTTGGCATTGCCGTAGATGAGCACGGTGGCGGGCGGCATCTCCAACCCGGCCTTGCGTGCGTTCTCCGCATGATCGATGCGGGCGAAGATCCTAAGCCCGGCCGCCTCGATGGCGCCGCTGATACGCGCCAGCGTCTCCTCGAACCCGAAGGCACTGAGGCACTCGATGGCTTCCTCATCCATGGCACTCATCCGTGTGTGGCTCCCGGCAGGGCTGCGAGGAAACGGTGCATGGCCGCACCGATCTCGGCAGAATGAGTTTCCAGTACGAAATGACCGGTGTCGAGCAGAATGATCTCCGCCTTGGGCAGATCCTTCTGGTAGGCCAGTGCGCCGGCGGGCAGAAAGTGCGGATCGTTGCGGCCCCAGATCGCCAGCAGCGGCGGTGTATGCGCCCTGAAATAGGCGTGGAAGGCGGGATACAGGGCAAGATTGCTGGCATAATCGAGGATGAGGTCAAGCTGGATCTCGTCTGCACCGGGCCGTGCCATATAGGCGTTGTCCAGCGTGTAACCGTCCGGCGAGACGAGCGTGGGATCTGCACCGTGCAGATACTGGCCGGTGCGGGTGATCTCCGGGTCGAGCGAGATGCGGCACGCCTCGCGATTTTCCGGTGTCGGTGCGGCCCAATAGGCGCGCCACGGCTCCCATGCGTCGCTCAGGCCCTCGATATAGGCGTTGCCGTTCTGGCT
Organism: Acetobacteraceae bacterium; assembly: GCA_965198855.1. GTDB lineage: Bacteria > Pseudomonadota > Alphaproteobacteria > Acetobacterales > Acetobacteraceae > BOG-908. The sequence continues at coordinate 1,048,766 of CBDAPZ010000001.1, forward strand.
GATGATGGCGGTGACACGCTCCGGATGCGCCATCGCCAGGCGCAGCCCGACCGGCGAACCGTAATCGAAGATGTAGAGCGCATAACGGTCCAGATGCAGTGCGTCGACGAAACCGCCGATGGCGACGGCAAGCTTGTCGAAACTATAGGTGTGTTCGCCGCGTGGTGGCGCCTTGGTGTTGCCGAAACCAGGCATGTCCGGTGCGATCACGCGGTATGTCTCGGCCAGGATCGGGATAAGGTCGCGGAACATGTGGCCGGCGGTAGGGAAGCCGTGCAGCAGAAGCAGCACGGGGGCGTCGGCCGGGCCGGCGACGCGATAGAATATCTCGACGTCGCCGACTGTCTGCGTGTGGAATTCGACCTGCATCTGTGTGGCCTCGCTGGAGGGGCGTGATTGCCCTTGAGCGCAAGATGGGCCGTTGCGCAGGCGGGCAGAATGCCACATATTTGCAAGGGCTGATTGCGGAGCGCGCAACGATGGATCGCCTCGACGCCATGGCCGCCTTCGTCGCTACGATCGACGAAGGTTCGCTGGCTGCCGCCGCCCGCCGCCTGGGTTACGCGCCGGCCGCGGTGACTCGCGCCATTACCTTGCTGGAGGATCGTGTCGGTGCGCAGCTTCTGCACCGCACCACGCGTGCCTTGCATCTGACGCGGCTTGGCGAGGCTTACCTCGCCATGTGCCGGCAGGTGCTTGCCGAGATCACGCAGGCGGAGCAGGGGGCTGCGGCTGAACAGGACATGCCGCGCGGCGTGCTGACGGTGACGGCACCCGTGCTGTTCGGCCGGCTGCATGTGCGCCCCGTGCTGGACCGTTTTCTGGACGCAAATCCGGCGGTGCAGGCGCGCTTGGTGCTGCTCGACCGGGTGGTCAGCCTCATCGACGAGGGATCGATGTCGCGATACGGTTGGCACATCTGCCGGATTCCGGCCTCGTCGCCACGCAGCTCGGCGAAGTTCGACGTGTTTTGTGCGCAGCACCCGCTTATCTTGAGAAACACGGCATTCCGGCGGTGCCAGGTGACTTGGGCAAGTACGCGTGCATCATGTCGAACGATCCCGCGGCGGAGCCTTGGAGCTTCGCTGCGGGGCCTGAAGGACGTCGTCGCGGGTTGCAGAGTGTCGCCATACGGCCGCGGCTGATCGTCAACGCGGCTGCGGCTGCCATCGACTCTGCGCTGGAGGGACGCGGCATCATCCGCGTCATGTCCTACCAGGTCGCATCCGATGTAGCGGCCGGACGGTTGGTGCTGCTGTTGACCGACTACGAAGCACCACCGATCCCGGTGCATTTTGTGCGGCAGCTATCCCGCCAGGTCTCAGCCAAATTGCGTACGTTCATCGACTTCGCGACACCATTGCTCCGCGAGGAGCTTGCAGGAACCGCGACGCTGCCAGATAAAACCGCGACAGCCACCTAAAAGTCTTTTGCTTCTTTTCTTCAGAAAAGAAGATCTTCCTTTTTCCGATGAGGTATATTCATGAATCGCCGCTCGCTCTGGCCCTCCACCGGCGGTCTGCTTCTAGCAGCTTTCGGCCTCTCCACTGCCCGTGCCGAAGAGCCCGTAGCCCACAAGATGACGTTCCACGTCGGCAGCGCTGATCCATCGATGATGAGCGTCGCCCTGCACAACATCGCCAACGCTGCGGATTACTATGCCGAGCACAAGCAGTCCGTCGCGATCGAGCTCGTCGCCAACGGCCCTGGCTACACCATGTTGCGCGCCGACACCTCGCCGGTAGCCGCAGGTATTGCTGCAACGAAGAAGAAATATCCGTTCGTGGTGTTTTCCGCGTGCCAGCACAGCCGTGTGGGGATGGCGGCCGCGGAACATAAATCGCCACGGGACATTCCGCAGGTGCCGGAGGCGACGGATGTCGCGGCGGGCATTGTGCGGCTCGCCGAGTTGCAGGAGCAGCGGTACAGCTACATCCGCGTCTGAGCTTTCAGCAGCGTGGCGTAGTGATCGAAGAGCGTTTCGGTGCCTGTCGAGGGGGTGGCGGCGGCATCGTAGCGCCCAGTTGCGGGATCGAGCACCAGCATCGATTCTGTCGCGTAATACCGGCCGATCCGCGCGTATTCCGCCTTTGCCGCCAAGGATGGTGCGACGCGCGACGCGGCGCCCAGCGCCAGAATGATGCCATCGAGCATGGCGACGGGCACGTGACGGAATTTCGGTTTGCGGCCGAGCAGCGCGAACAGGGCCTCGCCCTGCTGCAGCGGGGTGATCGCCTCGCCTGGGCCACCGATCGGCAGCATGCAATTCCAGCGTCGCTCGTCCACCAGGCAGTCGGCGAGATAGGCTGCGAGGTCGGCGTCACTGATCGGCTTGCAGGCGGTGAGCTTCCCATCCCCGAACAGCAGGAACGGATTTCCGCGCGCAACACGCCCGATCTGGCCGGACAATGATTTGAAGAAGGCCGTCGGCCGCACGATGGTGGTGGTCAGGCCTGACTCCTGCAGCGCTGCCTCGAAGGCCAGCTTGGCATGTTGGAACGCCAATTTCGGCTTCTGCACACAGATCGCCGAGAGCAGCACGAACTGCCCGACACCGGCTTGCCGGGCGGCCGCAAGCACATCGACATGCGCCTGGTAGTCGATCGCCCACGCATCGATCGGCGCGCCGCTGCGCGAAGCCATGCATGAGACTACGGCGTCGAACCGCTCTCCGCGAAAACCATCACGCGCAATGGCGGCAGGATCGCGCATATCGACGCTGCGAAACCCGGCGCCCTCGGCACCCAGGCGGACGAAACAGGTAACCTCGTGGCCGCGAGAGGTGAGGGCGCGATGTGTCGCACGGCCGATCGTGCCGGTGGCACCTAGGAGGCAAATGCGCATCAAAAAACGTTCCTCACTATAGAAAGTTAAGTTTGGGGGAACCGTGCCGGTCCCCCCAAACCCCCCGTCGTTATTTTGGTTTCGCGTCAAGCGGGAAAATCATGCTGAAAATTAAACCAATTGGAATTAACGGCAGTTTTTGTTCGTTTCGTTCATTTGGATGATGCGGTCCAAAGCTCTGGGCGTTAAGTCATGCTTGGGCGAACGGGGAGGGGCTTGGGCGCAACCGGGGCTGCCACGAGCAATCGGGCAGCCCCGGTTTGCAAGCAATCCTTTCAACTACTATATCGAATGGTATGGATATGCCCGTCCCAGCTTCGGCCCATCGGGGAAGGCCGCGTGAGTTCGATCCGGAACAGGCGCTCGCAGCGGCGCTGCAGGTGTTCTGGCGCCGTGGCTACGAAGCCGCCTCGCTGACCGAGCTTACGAAAGCCATGGGCATCACGAGACCCAGCCTGTATGCGTGTTTCGGCAACAAGGAATCCTTGTTCCGCAAGGCATTCGATCTCTATGAGCGCGACAAGCTGTCCTACATTTCGGCAGCGCTCGAGGCCCCTACGGCACGCGGCGTGGCCGAGCGTCTGCTGCGCGGCGCAGTCGCTATGCAAGCGAATAGTTGTGGCCCAAAAGGCTGCCTCGGCGTCATTGCCGCAGTGGCGTGCGGTGCCGAAGCCGAATCGGTCCGAGGCGAAGTTCTGGCGCGCCGCGCATCCGCTCACGCGGTTCTCGTCGCACGCTTCGCCCGTGCGAAGAATGAAGGTGATCTGCCGGCGCACCTCGATCCGGAAGCATTGGCCTGTTACCTCTACGCCGTCATGCAAGGCCTCGCCGTGCAGGCGGGCGCCGGCGCCACATGCAACGATCTTGGCAGCCTCGTCGATACGACCCTGATGCTTTGGCCAAGCCACTAATACATACTGCCCGATACGTGACGCTTGACTGAACGTGGTGCAGTGCACTATATACCGATCGGTATAAAATACCTGTTGCACTGAGGGATAGCCTCGTGGGCAGCCTAGCCGCGTGCCGGCCAGATGCCTCAACAGCCTTTCCGGAGAGCGTCCCTATGGACATGCAGACTCAAGTCGATGCGGAAAACGACGCTCGTCGTGCGACTGGTGGTGGATTTGGCTGGGGGCGGGGCGTTCTTGCCCTCGTTGTGGTCGGCGGCATCGCCACGCTAGGCGTGCGGTATGTGTCGCAGGACCCAGCGGCCAAGATTGCGATGCCGCTGTCGGACGTGACCATCGCCCAGCCGCTCAGCCGCCGTGTGATCGAGTGGGATGACTATATCGGCCGGTTCGCCGCCAGCCAGACGGTGGATGTGCGCCCGCGCGTCTCCGGCCAGATCATGGAGCTGCACTTCAAGGACGGCGACATGGTACAGAAGGGTCAGATACTGTTCACCATTGACCAGCGTCCCTTCTTCGCCGCCGCCGCCGAAGCCCGTGCCGATGTTGCCAACGCCAACAGCACGCTCGCTCTGGCACAGGCCGATCTGCGCCGCGCCACTCGCCTGAAAGGCGACGATGCCGTCTCCCAGGGCGAGATCGATGCCATCCGCGCGCGCCTGCAATCCGGCCAGGCTGCTTTGGAAGCAGCACAAGCAAGATTGCAAACGCGCATGCTCGATGTCGAATTCAGCGAAGTGCGCGCGCCGATCGCCGGCCGCATTTCCGACCGTCGTGTCGATGTCGGCAACCAGGTCATTGCCGGCGGCGGCGGCTCGGCCACACGCCTGACCACGATCAATGCGCTCGATCCGATCTACTTCACCTTTGACGCCTCAGAAGCGCTGTATCTGAAAACCGAGCGAGCCCGCCAGGCGGGCCAGCCTGCGGCAAGCGTCGAGATCCGCCTGCAGGACGAGCCGGCCTATCGCTGGAAAGGCAACATCGACTTTACCGATAACGGCCTCGATCCGCGTTCCGGTACCATTCGTGGCCGTGCCACGCTCGCAAATCCGGGTTCCTTCCTGATGCCCGGCCTGTTCGGCGACATGCGCATGGCCGCCGGTGCAGCCGTGGATGCCCTGCTGGTACCCGATGCTGCGATACAGACGGACCAGGACCGCAAATCGCTGCTGGTGGTAGATAACGACAACAAGGTTTCCGTCCATCCCGTGACACTTGGCGCCCTCGTAGACGGGCTGCGTGTCATCCGCACCGGTGTCACCACCGCCGACCATGTGATCATCCAGGGAATGCAGGGTGCGATGCCCGGCGGCAAGGTGCTGCCGCATGACGGCAAGATCGTGCCGGATGCCAACGCCGATACCGGTATCTCGCCCGCGCCGATCTCCGCCCAAGCCACGTTCGCGCGCTAAAACACCGCTTCACCCGGACATCAGATCATGCGCTTTTCGCGATTCTTCATCGATCGCCCTATCTTTGCCTCCGTCATCGCGGTGATCATTGCCGTCGTCGGTGGCCTTGCCTATTTTGGGCTTGCAGTCTCGCAATATCCTGAAATCGTGCCGCCGACCGTCACCGTCACCGCTGACTTCCCGGGCGCTTCCGCCGAGACTGTGGCCGAGACGATTGCAGCGCCGCTCGAGCAGGAAATCAACGGCGTCGACGACATGATCTACATGACGTCGCAATCTACCGGCGACGGCAAGCTGATCATCACCGTCACCTTCAAGATCGGCACCAATCTCGATAGCGCCCAGGTGCTGGTGCAGAACCGCGTGGCCGTCGCGGTGCCGCGCCTGCCGGAGGAAGTGCAACGCCTCGGTGTTGTGACTCAGAAGACGTCGCCGGACTTCCTGATGGTGGTGAACCTTCAGTCGCCGGATAACACATTCGATCGCAACTACATCTCCAACTATGCACTCACCCAGGTGCGCGATCAGCTCGCCCGCCTGAACGGCGTGGGCGACGTGCAGCTTTTCGGCTCACGTGACTATGCGATGCGCATCTGGATCGATCCGGGCAAGGCCGCCGCGCTGAACCTGACTGCGGACGAGATCGTCTCCGCCCTGCGTGCGCAGAATGTGCAGGTGGCGGCGGGTGCGATCGGCGCCCCACCGCATCCCACCGGTGACGCCTTCCAGATCGGTGTGGAGGCACAAGGGCGTTTCAAGGACCCGAGTGAATTCGCCGATGTGGTGATCCGTACCGATAGCGATGGTCGCCAGGTGCGCGTGAGCGATGTCGGCCGTGTCGAACTCGGCGCCGGCGATTACAACACCAATGCCTATCTCTCCGGCAAACCCTCGGTGATCGTGGCGGTCCTGCAACGGCCGGGCACCAACGCGCTGAAGGCCGCACAGGCGGTGACCGACACAATGAACCAGCTTTCCGCGCGTTTCCCGAAAGGGCTGGAATACAAGGTCATCTACAACCCGACCGAATTCATCAGCCAATCCATCGATGCCGTGTTCCACACCCTCGCCGAAGCGATGGTGCTGGTGGTACTCGTGATCATCGTGTTCCTGCAAAGCTGGCGCGCCGCACTGATACCGATCGTGGCCATTCCGGTATCGCTGTTCGGCAGTTTCGTCGTGCTCGAAGCGTCAGGTTATTCGCTGAACACACTCTCGCTCTTCGGCCTGGTGCTCGCCATCGGCATCGTGGTGGATGACGCGATCGTCGTCGTCGAAAACGTCGAGCGCAACATGGAAGAAGGCCTCGCACCTCTCGAAGCGGCGCGCGTGTCGATGGACGAGGTGTCGGCCGCCCTGATCGCCATCGTGCTGGTGCTCTGCGCCGTCTTCGTGCCCACCTTGTTCATGGGCGGCATCTCCGGCGCCTTCTACAAGCAGTTCGCGGTGACCATTTCCTCGGCCACCATCGTCTCCCTCGTGCTATCACTTACGCTTTCACCTGCTTTGGCCGGCCTGCTTCTCAAGCCGAAGCCGCATGGTCATGTCGCACGGCCGCGCGGATTGCGCGGGCTGGGGGTCGCTGCCGCCAATCGTTTCAATCGCGGTTTCGAGCGCATGAGCAACGCCTATGCAAAGATCACGCGTGTTCTGATCCTGCATCCCGGCAGCATGATGACCATCTATGCGGTGCTGATCGGATTGACCGGCGTGATGTTCGACATCACCCCCGGCGGCTTCATCCCCGCGCAGGATCAGGGATATTTCCTATGCGTCGTGCAACTTCCGCCGGGCTCTTCGCTCGAGCGGACCGACGCCGTCGTGCGCGAGGTTGCGGCCAAGATCCTGCCGGTCAAGGGCTTGCGTGGCGCGGTGATGTTCGCGGGTTTCGATGGGCCATCCCAGACCGCGGCGCCGAATGCCGGCGCCATCTATTTCCCCTTCAAGAGTTTCGCCGAGCGCGAGGATTTGGGTGTCACCTATAAAGGCATCATGGCGCAGGCCGCGAAGAACGTTGCCGGTTATGACAAAGCCCGCATCGTGCTGCTGCCGCCGCCGACCGTGCAGGGCATCGTCCCGCCCGGTGGCTTCCGCATGATCGTCGAAGACCGCGAAGGCCGTGGCTATCAAAGCCTCGCCGCCGTCTCCAACACGCTGATCAACAAGGCACGCAAGACCCCGGGCCTTGTTCGCGTCTTTACCTTCTTCGACACCGGAACACCGCGTATCTTCGCCGATATCGACCGTCGCAAGGCCGCCATGCTGGGCGTGCCGCCGGAGCGCGTGTTCGAGACACTGCAGGATTACCTTGGCTCCGCCTTCATCAACGATTTTAATTTTCTCGGCCGCACCTTCCACGTGACCGCACAGGCCGACGCACCGTATCGCAACAGCGTCGCCGACATCGCCAATCTGCGCACACGCTCCGACTCCGGCGCTATGGTGCCGATCGGCGCCGTCACCACCTTCCACGACCGCACCGGCCCGTATCGCGTCGCACGCTACAACCTGATGCCCGCCGTCGAGGTGGATGGCGACACGGCACCCGGCTTCTCCACCGGCCAGTCGCTCGCCACTATGGACAAGCTCGCAGATGCAACCCTGCCCGCCGGTTATAGCCACGAATGGACCGGCATCGCCTATCAGCAGACCACCGCCGGCAACACCGCCGGTCTGGTGTTCGGGATGGCGACCTTGTTCGTCTTCCTGGTGCTGGCAGCACAATATGAAAGCCTCACGCTGCCGCTCGCAATCATCCTGATCGTGCCGATGTGCCTTCTGGCCGCAATGTCCGGCGTGAACCTGCGCGGCATGGACAACAACATCCTTACCCAGATCGGCCTCGTGGTGCTGATCGCACTTGCCGCGAAAAACGCCATCCTCGTGGTGGAATTTGCGAAACAAGCCGAGGACCGCGACGGACTTTCTACCGTGGATGCGGCCGTGCACGCGGCACGCACGCGCCTGCGGCCCATATTGATGACCAGCTTCGCGTTCATTCTCGACGCACTGCCGCTGATGTTCGCTCATGGGGCGGGCGCTGAGCTTAGACAAGCGCTGGGCACGGCGGTGTTTTTTGGCATGGCGGGCGTGACTGGGTTTGGCCTGTTCTTTACGCCGACGTTCTATGTTGTTTGCCGCAGTGTGGCGAAACGGATGGCACGTCGGGCGCCTAAGGCAGCGTACTCGTGATGAAGGAAGACCTTCTTTTCTGAAGAAAAGAAGCAAGAGACTTTTAATTCGCTACCGCGGCTCGTTCCGGCAGCGCACGCCATAAAAACAAACGTTTTTTGGTTCTTTTCAAAAAAGAACCGCTTCCTTCTCTAAAGGGTAGCCAAAAGTGACTAAGTTTCTCCTACTCCTCACCACTGCCGCCAGCCTGGCCGCGTGCGCCGTCGGCCCCGACTACGTGCCACCGAAAGCCGCCGGCGCCGCGCCGTTCATCGCGGCCTCCTATCGCCAGGTCAGCACTGCCGCTCCGCTGCAGGACGATTACTGGCGCCTCTACGACGATCCTGTGCTCGATGGCCTGGTTCGCGATGCGCTCGCGGCAAACACGGACATCCATGTCTCCGTTGCCCGCTTGGAACGCGCGCGCGCGCAACTCGGCGGTGCACGCTCCGCACTTTTCCCGCAGACCACGCTCGCCGGCTCGACCATCGACCAGCAGATCCCGGCGTATGAAGTATTTCCCAGCGAGGGACGTCGTTTCTGGAGTGTCGATGGCGGGCTCAACGTCAATTACGAGGTCGATCTGTTCGGCCGCGTGCGCCGCAGCCTCCAGGCTGCCCATGGCGATCTGCGGGCCGCCGCTTTCGATCTGGATGCGGTCCGCGTCCAGGTTATCGCCGATACGGTGAGCGCCTATGCCGACGCCACCGCCTCCGCCCGACAGATCGAAGTTGCCAAGCAGACCGTCGGCCTGCTCGATCGCTCCATCCGCGTCACTGGCGACCGTGTGGATGCCGGCCGCTCCGAGCGCCTGGACCTGATCCGCATCACCGCCCTGCGCGACCAACGACAGGCGGTCGTGTCCCCCCTCGAAGCCGAACGCGATGCTGCCCTTTTCCGTCTGGCGACACTCACCGGTCGCGCCCCACGCGACCTGCCGAGCGAGGCCTCCATACGCACCACGCCGTTGCAGCTCGAACAGCCTATCCCGGTGGGCGATGGCCGCGCGCTGATCGCCCGGCGGCCGGACGTGCACGAGGCCGAACAGCGTTTAGCTGCCGACACGGCCCGCATCGGCGTCGCTACGGCCGACCTCTACCCGCGCATTTCGCTGCTCGGCCAGGTGGGTGCCACCAGCGCCAGCCTCTCCGACGCGTTCGGCGGCGGCGCCTTCCGCTGGGCCGTCGGCCCGTCCGTCAGCTGGGATTTCCCCAACATCTTGGCCACCCGCGCCCGTATCCGCGAAGCCAAGGCCGACACCAAAGCCGATCTCGCCAGCTTCGACGGCACCGTGCTCACCGCCTTGCGCGAGACCGAAACCGCACTCTCCGCCTACGGCCACGAGATCGACCGCCACCAGGCGCTACTCGCCGCCCGCGACGAAGCCCAGCGCGCCGCCACGGCAAGCATAAATCGCCAAAAGGAAGGCACGATTGACTTCCTTACGTTGCTGGACGCCGAGCGCACCCTTGCGGACTCGCAAGGCGATCTGGCCGCCTCGGATGCCCGTATCGCCTTCGATCAGGTAGACCTCTTCAAAGCCCTAGGCGGCGGCTGGCGAAAACCCACCGAAGTCGCAAACGCGAAATAGCGTAGGGTGGGCAGTGCCTATCCTACGAGATTGCGAACTGCAAAGCCGCAAGCCTGCTATAAAGCCCGGTTGAAGCAACCAGCTCTTCATGCGTGCCGGACGCGGCCAAAGCACCTTGTTCCAGCACCAAAATACGATCCGCCCGCCTGATGGTCGCCAGACGATGCGCCACCACAAGCGTCGTGCAATCACGTGCCAGAACCGTCAGCGCATGCTGCACCGCCTGTTCTGACTCCGCATCGAGCGCGCTTGTCGCTTCATCGAGCAGCAGGATCGGCGCCCGGCGCAACATCGCGCGCGCAATTGCCACGCGCTGCCGCTGCCCGCCTGACAGGCGCACACCTTTCTCGCCAAGATACGTATCCAGCCCGGCCGGCAAATCGAACAGGAAATCTGCGGCTGCCGCCTCGGCTGCCGCCCGCACCTCCGCGTTGCTTGCCTCCGGACGGCCATAGCGGATGTTCTCCGCGGCACTGGCCGCGAAAATCACCGGATCCTGCGGCACCACTGCGATGCGCCGCCGCAACGCGGCCGGATCCGCATCGCGTAGATCAATGCCATCAATGCGGATGTTGCCGCTATCGATGTCATAAAACCGCAGCAGCAACTGAAACACCGTGGTCTTGCCGGCGCCAGAGGGTCCCACTAGCGCCACCGTCTCGCCTGGCCGCACTTCGAAGGACAGGCCACGCAACGCAGGCGCCTCAGGGCGTGACGGGTAGCGGAACACAACATTCTCGAATGTCACCGTCGCCTGCCGCGTCGGTGGAAAGGCCGCCGGTGTTGCGGGTGCCGCGATCTCTGGCTTTTCGGCAAAAATCTCGGCGAGCCGGTCTGCGGCGCCAGCAGCGCGCTGGATTTCACCCCAGAGTTCGCTGAGCGTGGCAATCGCACTGCCCAATACCACTGCGTAGAATACGAAGGCTGCCAAATCGCCGGCGCTCATGCGCCCCGCGATCACATCGCGCCCGCCGACCCAGAGGCTGAAAGTGATCGCGCCGAAACCCAGCAGGATCACCACCATGATCAGCAGCGAGCGCGTGCGGATGCGGCGCAGCGAGGCGGTCACTGAGATCTCGATCGCGTCGGAAAAGCGGGACCGGTCTACGGCTTCATGGGTGAAGCCCTGCACGGTCTGCAGCGCGCCGAGTGTTTCTTCCGCATAAGCACCGAGGTCGCCGACACGATCCTGGGTAATCCGCGAAAGCTTTTGTTCACGACGGCCGAAGAAGATCAGCGGCAGCAAGACGATTGGCACCACCAGCACCACGATGCCGGCGAGTTTGGCGCTGGTAGCGACCAGCAAAGTAAGTGCGCCGACAGCGGTAAGAAGGTTGCGCAGCCACATCGAGATGGAGGAGCCGACCAGAGTTTGCAGCACGCTGATATCGGCGGTCATCCGCGAGAGGATGTCGCCGGTGCGTGCGGTTTCGAAATAGCCGGGTGAGAGGGTGATGACGTGGTTGAACATGTCGCGCCGCAGATCGGCACCGCAGCGTTCGCCGAGCCAGGAGATGAGCGAGAACCGCAGGGCCGTCGCCGCCCCGAGTGCCGCCACCACCGCAAACATCGCGAGTGCCGCCTCGTTGAGGGCAGCCCCGCTATGGGAGCCGAAACCCTGATTAATAAGATGCTTAAGCCCCTGGCCAATGCCAAGCACCAGCCCGCTTGCGACGAACAGCGAAGCGCTGGCACCTACGGCATGCCATGCGTAGGGCCGCAAATAAGGAAGCAGAAGTCGAAGTGAAGCCGGTGCAGCGCGCGTATTGGGCATGACGCACATATAGGAACTGACGGGGGGTTTTGGGGGCCGGCGCGGCTCCCCCGCTCTTTCTTACTCCGGCCTGTCCTTCCTCTTGTCTTTCGCCATGGAACGCCTGACGGAAATGAGTTCGGCGATCAGAAAACCGAGCACCACGGCCTCGATGATGATCCATTCCCACCGACCGAGCATGGTCAGGGGGTACCCAGTTCCTGCTGTTGCAGGCGCTCGAACAGGTCGAGCACCCAATGCGCGCGCGACTCGATCGGCCCGAGCCGGCGGATACGTTGCGGCAGCATTGCCGGCGCGCTGGCGGCGTCCACCAAATAGCGGGCGGCCGCAAGGGCTGGTGCTGCGGCGGTGTCGGCGCGGGGCAGCAGGGCGGTAAGGCTGCGTGCGAGCAGGGCGGCTTTGCGGCGGGTGAGCACGTGGGCGCGGCTGGTGATCGAATCGTAGCCGGTTGCGGCGAGGGTCTTGCCGATTTCTGCGTAGATCAGGCCGGCGGCGCGGATGCCTGGGCGGCAGGCGGCAGGCAGGTGGTCGATGCCGGGGATGGCACGTGCGTAGAGGAAATCGGCCGCTTCGATGAGGCGTTTGGTCAGTCGGCCGAGTGCCGGTGAGAACGCCGGGTGTGCCAGGAACGCGTCAGGATCGATGTTTTCCGAGCGGAGCCAGGCAAGCGGCAGATAGAGGCGGCCGGCGCGTGCGTCTTCGCCAATGTCGCGTGCGATGTTGGTGAGCTGCATGGCGATGCCGAGATCGCAGGCGCGGGCGAGGGCGGCTGGCGTGCGCACGCCCATCAGCACGGCCATCATCGCACCCACGCTGCCGGCGACGCGCGCTGCGTAATCCTGCAAGGCGGGCAGATCTTCGTAGCGGCGGTTTTCGGAATCCCAGGCAAAACCCTCGAGCAATGCCTCGGGCAAGGCGCGCGGCATGGCGTGGGCTGAAGCGACGGCCGCAAAGGCGCGATCGGCGGGGATGTCATGCGGGGCGCCTGCATAGGCCCGGTCAAGACGTGCGCGCAATTGTGCGAGGGCGGCCTGCTTTCCGGCGGCGTCGTCAATCGCGTCATCGGCCAGGCGGCAAAAGGCGTAGAGTGCCGTGGCCGGTTCGTAGACACGCTTCGGCAGCAGCAGCCCGGCGGCGAAGAAGCTGCGCGAGCCGCCGCGCATCAGCGTGCGGCAGGCGGCGAGGTCGGCTTTGTCAGGCGAAGATTGTTGCATCCGGCACCACCCGATCGAGAACACGCGCAGAAGAAATGACGCCCGGCAGACCCGCACCCGGATGGGTGCCGGCGCCGACAAGATAAAGATGCTTTACATCTTCGCTCTCGTTATGAGGCCGGAACCATGCGCTTTGCGTCAGCAATGGTTCGAGCCCGAAAGCAGCGCCTTGATGCGACAGTAGACGTTCCGAAAAATCCAGGGGAGTCATGACGCGGGACGTCACAATGTTCTCCGACAATCCAGGCAACGATGTTTTTTCAAGAAAGCGTTCGATGGATTTACGGTAAGGCTCCGCCTGCGCGAGCCAATCCGTGCCGCTAGCCAGATGCGGCACCGGCGAGAGCACATAGAATGCATCATGGCCATCAGGTGCGAGCGACGGGTCGGTCGCTGTCGGACGATGCAGATAGAGGCTGAAATCCTCGGCCAAATGATGGCGGTCGAAGATGTCGCGCAGCAATTCCTTGTATCGTGGGCCGAGCAAAATGGTGTGGTGCGCGACATCGTCATAGCGGCGGCGCGTCCCAAAATACCAGACGAACAGGCTCATCGAGTAGCGGCCACGGTCGATGCGCTTATCGGTCCAATGTTTCCTGTGTGCGGCCGGAAGCATGTTCTTGTAGGTGTGGGCAGAACAGGCGTTGGAGACGACGATATCGGCCTGCATCGTGGACCCATCGGCCAGGCGAACACCCGTGGCCGTGCCATCCCGCACAAGTATTTCGGCAACTTCGCTGTTACAGCGGACGACATTGCCTTGTCCACGAATCAGCCCCACCAAACCTTTTACGAGTTCGCCCGTGCCGCCCATGGCGAAATGCACGCCCCAGCGGCGTTCGAGAAAACAGATCAGGCTGTAGATCGAGCTCGCCGCAAACGGATTTCCGCCGACCAGCAAAGGATGGAAGCTGAGCACCGTGCGCAGGCGTTCGTCGCGTATATATTTGGCGACCATGCCATGGACACTGCGCAGGCTGCCGAGCCGGAGCAACTGCGGCGCGAGCTTGACCATGTCGAACAGATGGCTGAACGGCACATCGCCAAGCTCTTCGAAACCGACGCGATAGATCTCTTCGCTGGCGCGCATGAACGCTTCGTAGCCGGCCACGTCGCCTGGGCTGAAACGGGCGATCTCGCGGCGCATCTCGTCGGCGTCGCCGGTATAGTTGAAGATTTCGCCATTGGAAAAACGAATCTGGTAGAACGGGCTGATTGCCCGCAACGTCACGTCATCTGCGAGGTGTTTTCCGCACAGCGCCCAGAGTTCCTCGAACAGAAAAGGCGCGGTGACGATGGTGGGGCCGGCATCGAACACATAACCGTCTTGCCGAAAAACATAGGCGCGGCCACCCGGTCCATCCAGCCGTTCCAGAACGGTAACCCGATAGCCACGCGCGCCGAGCCGTATGGCCGCCGCCAATCCCCCGAAACCACTTCCAATCACAACCGCGTGCGGGCGTGGGTCGTGCGCCGGTATGGTGGGCATGTGGGTCATCGTAGCCAACTGTAATACTAAGTTGACACTTTCTGGAAGAGGGAAAGCGCCGAAACTGTCAACTCCAGTTGCGACCCAAATCGACGATGTGAAACACGAGAGCGCCAAGCAGCGCTGTCGCGGTAAATCCCCACCAGGCGCCACCCAACGCCAGCCGCATGGCGAGCAGCAGGCACATGCCCGAGGCAAGGTTCGCCAGGAAGGTCCTAGGTGCCACGCCGCGGCCGCGCCAGGCATGCAGGGCCGACAACCCAACACCCTCGCAAATCATGCCGGCCAGGATCCAGCCGATGATCCTGCCATCCGCAAACAGCGCGTTCATGCGGCCAGCACCCCCAGGCGAGTTGCGAAATTGACGATGAGGGCAGCGGTGTCGGCTGGTTTTTCCTCGTGGGCCAAATGACCGAGGCCCGGCATCGCGGCAATCTCCGCGCCCGGCACAAGGGCGCCCAGCTTCTGCGCATCGGCGGGCGGGATCAGCCGATCCGCGACACCCACCACGAGCAGCAGGGCAGGGGCCAGCGCCGGGAGATCGTGCAACAGCGGTGCAAGGTCCCAGTGCGCCATCATGCGCAAGGCGGCGGCGGCATGATCGGGATTGCGGATGAGGCGCGCGTAAAGATCGGCGCCGGCGGGGTCCAGCCTGGAGCCGGTGCCCGCGAGCAGACGCTCCGCCACGCGCGGGTCCTTGGCACGCCAGGAAAAAAGCTGCGGCAGCAGCGGCAGACCCACCAGAAAACGCGCAAGCGGCGCGAAGAATGCGCCGCCTGGGCCTGCGAAGGGAATGAAGGCGCCATTCAGGCTCACCAGCCCCGACGGCGCGATCAATCCATCGAGGCACATGCGCGCCAGTATGGCCGCCCCGGCCGAGTGCCCGACCACCAGCGCCGGCTGCACCTCCAAGGCCTTCAGGAGAATGCCAAGATCGCGCGCCATCGTTGGCAGGGAAAGCTGGTGCCATGGCGGCACCTCGGTGAAACCATGGCCGGGCAGATCCACGCTGACTACGCTGAAGTGGCGCGCCAAGGCCGGCATCAGGTCGCGCCAGGAATGTGTGGCGGCGCCGGTGCCGTGGGCCAGGAAGATTGCGGGACCGGCGCCCATCATCTGCACATGCCACACCAAATCGCCCGCCGCGATGAAGCGGCTGCGCTCGCGATTGGGCCAGTCCGTGCCGTCGCGGGCCCAGCGTCGAGGCGGGATTGCGGTCATCCGTCCTGCAACGCGCCACGCACGGCCTCGGAGAGGCGGCGCGAATCGGCATAAGGCAGCGGCAGATAGAGCGCGCCCATCGCCTGAGCGAGGTTTCGGCTCTGTTCGGATGGGCGTGGCGAGATGTCGAGGAACAAGGCCCTTTGGCCGGCAGCGCGTACTCGCCGCCCCGCAGTCAGCGCTTCCTGTTCCGCCACGGCGCGGCCACCCGTGCCGGCGAGGGTCACGTTGGCGCGCCCATCGGTGAGCAGCACCAGGCTCGGCGTGTCGCCGGTGCGCTGCACTGCCTGGGCCAGCAGGAAGCCGGCCTCGATTCCGGCGGCCAGCGGCGTGCCGCCGCCGCCGGGCAGGCCGGAGAGGCTACGTTTGGCGCGCACAAGCGAGCGCGTCGGCGGCAGAAGCAACTCTGCCGTAGTGCCGCGGAACGCCAGCACCGCCACCTGGTCACGCCTTTTGTAGCAATCGGCCAGGAGCAACTCGACTGCACCCTTAGCTTCCGCCAGCCGGTTCAGCGCCGAGGAGCCGGAAGCATCGACCACGAAGATCGTCGTGCTGCGGGCGCGCTGCTCGGTCCGGCTCACCCGCAAATCGCTGCGCTTAAGGCGGATTTTTGGGGCACCGACACGTGGTTCGGCCGCGCGCAGACGCTGCCAGGGCGCTGCGGCACGCAATGTCTCGATCAGGTTCAGCCGCAAACCCTTGGCAGGGGAGGCGGCACGTATGCCAATCGGTCGGCCGCGCTGCCCCGCTTTCTGCCGCGCGCCTGCCTTGCCGGCACCGCCGCTGCCGGGCCTGGAAAAATCCTCCCGCACCAAACGCGCCAACAAGCCTGCCGGTATCGCAGCCTTCGCGGCCTCCAGCACCATCTCGCCGCCCACCGGCAATCCATCTGTTGCTTCGTCCGGCGAAGTTTCCGCCTCGCTTTCGCCCGGCGGCTCCTGCGACTCCGCAGGTTCTGCAGGCAGCCTGGTCGCACGTGGCGCCAGAACGAGCCGGGCGGCCAAGGCGGCATCTTCCATCGTCGCATCATTGCGTCCGGAGAGTGCCGCGGCACAACGCGCCACCCGCAGGGCAAGCAGCGGTGCTCTGACGAAGCCGGCTCCCAAAGCCGCCGCCGTGCCGCACAGGGCCTGCACAACCTCATCATCCAGCCGGACTAAGCCTATGGCGTCACGAGCCGCCGCCACCTGCGCCGGATCGGGCAGCTCAGTCTCTGCCAGATCGCGATGGGAGATCCCCGTGAGGTCGATCGGGAAGGCCAGCCTGTCGAGCAGCGCTGCAGGCAAGCCCTCATCTTCCAGACCTTCGTCGAGCGCCAGCAATCCAGGGTGAGGTGTACCACTATCGTCGAGCGCGGCTGCGAGGATGGCGGCAGTGCCGGATGGGAGGCGCTCGGCCATCGCTGCCACCAGAATGCCGCCTTCCGTCTGCGTCAAAAGCCCGGGCAGCATCACGCGCCGGCCTTCCGAGAGTGACGCCGCCACATCCAGGCCACCCAGCAAAGCGTCATCGCCGATCACGGCCGGCATTTTACGCATCGGCACATCCGCCGGCAGAACGGCGCGCAACTGCGCGAGCCATGCCGTGCGCACCGCACCCGGAGGGCCGCGCAAGCATACCCCCGTGCCGGCCGGATCAATCGCGAACAGGCTCATCGCCAGAACGGCATCCGGCCAGCCAGCGTCGCTCAAGCCGCAAACACCTCGCCGATGGCCCGCATCACCCGTGACGTCGAGCCCGATTCGTCCAGCGGATCGCGCCGCAGGCGATGCCGCAAAGCTGAAGGGGCCACCCGTCGCAACTGCCCGTCGCCAACCTGCGTCTCGCCCTCCAGGCTCGCCAGCGCCCGCGCCGCGCGCAGCAACGTCAGTTCGGCGCGCAACCCATCCGTGCCCAGCGCCATGCACAGCCGCGTCGCCCGCTCCAGCACCGCATCGGACATCTCGACCGCCGGCAGCAAGGCCCGCGCCGCCGCGATCCGCTGCTGCAGCCGCATGTTCTCCGCCGCCCAAAGTGCCGCAAATCCAGCAGGATCGCGCTCATAGGCATCGCGCCGCCGCACGATATCGATGCGCGCTGTAATCTCCTGCGGCGTGCCGACTTCTACCGAAAGCCCGAACCGGTCCAGCAATTGCGGGCGCAGCTCCCCCTCTTCCGGATTGCCGCTGCCCACCAGCACGAACCGCGCGGGATGGCGCACGCTCAAGCCCTCCCGCTCCACCAGGTTCTCGCCGGAGGCCGCCACGTCGATCAGCAGATCGACGAGGTGATCCTCCAGCAGGTTCACCTCGTCTATATAGAGGAACCCGCGATTGGCCCGCGCGAGCAGGCCCGGCTCGAAAACCTTCTCGCCATGCCCCAGCGCCCGCTCCAGATCGAGCGCGCCAACCACGCGATCCTCCGTGGCCCCCAGCGGCATATCGACCACCGGCACCGGCGCCGACGCCACCTCCAGCGCACCGCCACGCGCCTGGCACTCGCTGCACAAGCCCGCGCCCGCCGCAGGATCGCAATGGTAACGGCAGCCGCGCACCACCTGCATCGGCGGCAACAAAGCCGCCAAGGCACGCACCGCCGTGGACTTGCCAGTGCCACGGTCGCCGAACACCAGCACCCCGCCTACCGCCGGATCGACGGCCGCGACCAGGAGTGCCTGTTTCATCTCTTCCTGCCCTACAATGGCGGAAAACGGGAACGCCTCGCGCATGCCGGTGGTGCCTCCTGCCAGCGTGTGTAGCGCGCAGGAGGCGAAGGAAGAAAGACCGGGGTCTACGCGGGAGCGGTCAACTTCTACAGGCGGCCTCCACGAACGCATCAAATCGCGCCGGCTGCGCCAAATGGATCTGTCTGAACAGCCCGGAGATCTGGAAGAAATTAACCACGTCGTATTGGCTCGGCATCGCATGCAGTGCCGACCAGTCCGTCAGCACGGTGCCGGCCGGCCAGCTCTGCGCGAGTTCAGCTACCGCGAACACGCCGGCCGCGCCGCTGCGGTCCAGCTGCCAGAAATAGCGCAGCGGAACGCCGCCGATCTCTACCCGATGCGACACCGCCTGAAGATAGACTCGGTAGCGCACCTGCGCATCCGTGTTGACCAGGGAACCGATTGGCCTGTCGGTCTCGTCCGCCGCTTCGATTACGAAGCCCGACAAGCCATTCGCGCTGTTCAGACTGGCCGTGAGCGCCTCGCCCACATTCGAAGGCAGCGGCACAGTGGCCGCGAAATCGGCCGCATGCAGAAGCGGTTCGAACACCGTGCCGTCGAACTCACGCGCGATACGATGCCGCTTCAACCCGGCCTGCAACATCGCCTGCCGCGACTCGGGATCCATGAATTTCGGCACCGTGTATGCGATCAGCCCGTCACGCGCGACGAACCGCCCAAGCGGACACGCAAGCGCCCGCGGCATCCCGACCCGGTACTCGACACCCCCATACGACAAGGAGACGGCACCGTCCGGCGTTATCTGCGGCACCACCGAGTGCGCATCGACTGGCTGATCGGCACCGTCATGCTCCAGATAAAAGGCCGCAGAACCCGCCAGCACCACGCCGCCGGCGATCATGAAATATCCATCCCGCCCAAACAGCGCGCGCGCCAGCGCGGAGCCGGATGGATCGACGAATGCCGTAGTGTCAGGCTCGACTCGGATTTGCGCCTGCGCGGATCCAGCAATCAGGCAGGCAGCGGCAACAGCATAAACGCGCATGATATCGGCTTCCTCCATGAGAGGCGTGGCCGTCATCGCCGAATGCGCGGCACTCCGCCACGTCAGACGCACCGACGGTGACAAAAAAGTTGCGACTACGCAAGAAATCTTTAATGCGTTGCGTAGAATGCATACGAGGCAAACAATCAGGCAAGAAAACGCCTGTGTTTGTGGAACAAAGATAACGAGCGAGAGACGAGGCTGTTGCCCAAGACGTGTGCCGCCGCACATTCAGCCTAGACAATCCAACCATTTTATCGCCTAGACGCGCCCTCTCGCACACGTGCCGGGGTGACAGGACTCGCATCACGTGCTCTGTGAGCTGTGGAATCGTATATTGAGGATGCGCATAGGATGAATACGTCCGAGTTGATCGAGAAGGTGGCAAGTGAAGCCGGGCTTGAAAAAGCCCAGGCCCGCAAGGCCGTCGACGCCGTGGTGTCGGCCGTCACCGCTGCCGCAAAGGCCGGCGAAAGCGTCGCACTGACCGGCTTCGGCCAGTTCAAGGTGAAAGACTCGCCCGCGCGCCAGGGTCGCAATCCCGCGACCGGCGCCACGATCGAAATCGCCGCCTCCCGCAAACTGACCTTCGCGCCAGCGAAGGCCGTGAAAGACACCCTCAACGGCTGATATCTTGGGGCTGTGTTGTTGGCCCGAGGCTAGGCCAGGGGCTCTGCCCCTGGACCCCGCTGGAGGGAGGCCCTCCAGACCTCCGCTATTTTAAGGCAAGTGAGAGAGGGGCATGCCCCTCTCTCACTTGCCTTAAAATAATGGCGGTCGGGCGGCCTTCCCCCTGGTGGGGGTCGAGGGGGCAAAGCCCCCGCCTAGCGTCGGGCCAAACACCCGCCGCCCCTTGATTATCACCGTCGCGGCCGCTACACGCCATCCCCTGATCACGCGACCGGGCCTGTATGGGCATGCCTGGCCGTGACGCTCGTGTTGTTGCCGATGTCGGCACGTTTGCACGGGGCCCGCCATAGGAGTTTGAAATGCCCAAGATGAAGACGAAATCGTCGGTGAAGAAGCGGTTCAAGATCACCGCCACCGGCAAGGTTCTCGCCGGTCCCGGCAAGAAGCGCCATAATCTGTCCGCTCGTTCGCAGAAGGCCATTCGGTCCAATCGCGGCAGCCAGACCTTGACCCATGCTGACGGGATTACCGTGAAGCAATGGGCTCCCTACGGTCTCGGTTGAGCGGGAGGGCATAGAGAATGGCACGCGTAAAACGGGGCACGACGACCCATGCTCGCCACAAGAAGGTCATCAAGCAGTCCAAGGGGTTCTTTGGGCGCTCATCGACCAATTACCGCATAGCGATCGAGCGGCTCGAGAAGTCGCTGCAATATGCGTATCGCGATCGCCGGGTGAAGAAGCGCGAATTCCGCGCGCTCTGGATCCAGCGGATCAACGCGGCGGTGCGCGAGCACGGCATCACCTATAGCCGTTTCATCCATGGCCTGAACCAGACCGGGATCGAGATCGACCGCAAGGTGTTGGCTGCAATTGCGTTCGACGATCCTGCATCCTTTGCGGAGATCGTGAAGGCCGTGCAGGCCACGATCGACGCACAGCCCGGACCCGAAGCAGCAGCCGCGTAAGCGGCTGTTTTTACCACGGTGCCATCGTAGGGTGGGCACGGCCCACCAGCACCGCGCGACGTACGGTGCAATGGTGGGCGGTGCCCACCCTACGGATTTCTCACTATGTCGGATGATCTCGAGGCGCTTCGCGCCGAAACGCTGCACGCTCTAGGTGCCGCGACTGACCTGAAAACTTGGGATGCAATACGCGTGGGCACGTTGGGGAAATCCGGCGCGCTGACGACGCTGCTCAAGGAACTCGGCAAGACTCCCGCTGAGGAGCGTCGCGTCCGCGGAGCGGCGCTGAACCAGTTAAAAACCGACCTTGCTGAGGCGATCGAGCAGCGGAAGGGCTCGCTGGAAGCGGAAGTGCTGGCGCAGCGCTTGGCTACCGAACGTCTGGACATCACCTTGCCGCCGCGGCCGGAGCCGCAGGGCAGCATCCACCCGATCAGCCGCACGCTCGAGGAGATCTATGCGATCTTCGGTGCGATGGGGTTCTCGGTGGCCGAAGGCCCGGACATCGAGTCCGACTGGCATAACTTTTCGGCGCTCAACATCCCCGCGCACCACCCGGCGCGCGACGACCACGACACCTTCTATGTGCCGGGCGAGACGCCGGACGCGCCGCCGCGTGTGCTGCGCACCCATACGAGCCCGGTGCAGATACGCACCATGCTCTCTCAGGAACCACCGATCCGCGTCATCGTGCCCGGTCGCACCTATCGTGCCGACCATGACGCGACCCACTCTCCGATGTTCCATCAATGCGAAGGCCTGGTGATCGGACGCGACATCACTGTCGGCCACCTCAAAGGCTGTTTGATCGATTTCCTGAAGAGCTTCTTCGGCGTGGCGAACCTGCCGGTGCGGTTCCGCGCCAGCTATTTCCCGTTCACCGAGCCCAGCATGGAGGTCGATATCGGCTGGAACCGCAAGACTGGCGAGATCGGCGGCGGCACCGACTGGCTGGAGATCCTAGGGAGCGGCATGGTGCACCCGAAGGTGCTGGCCAATTGCGGGATCGATCCCCGCGCGTGGCAGGGCTTTGCGTTTGGCATGGGCATCGAGCGCATCACCATGCTGAAGCACGGCATGTCCGACCTTCGCCCCTTCTTCGAAAGCGATCTGCGCTGGCTGCGGCATTACGGGTTTTCTGCCTTGTCGCCGGCGATGCTGCATGAAGGCATCGTGGCATGAAGTTCTCGTTGTCCTGGCTGCGCACCCATCTGGAGACGGAGGCGACACTCGATCAGCTCACCACCACACTGAGCGCGATCGGGCTCGAGGTCGAAGGCGTGGAAGATCGCGCCGCCCCGCTGGCGCCGTTCCGCACCGCGCGGATCATCGAAGCCGTTCAGCATCCGAACGCGGACAGGCTGCGCGTCTGCCGGGTGGATATCGGCGAATCCGAAGTGGGTGTCGTCTGCGGCGCGCCGAACGCGCGAACCGGCCTGCACGTGGTGTTCGCACCGCCTGGTGCGGTCATCCCGGCCACCGGCGTGACGCTGAAAGTGGGCGAGATCCGCGGCGTGCAATCTGCCGGCATGCTTCTGAGCGCCCGCGAGATGGGTCTAGGCGAGGATCATGACGGCATTGTCGAGCTGCCGGAGGGGTCGCCGGTGGGCGTGCCCTATGCCAGTTGGGCCGGGCTGGACGATCCGGTGATCGAGATCGGCGTGACACCCAATCGCGGCGATGCGCTGGCGATACGCGGCATCGCGCGTGACATCGCAGCGGCCGGACTGGGGCGTCTGATCGCGTGGCATCCCGTCGCTGTGCCGCCTTCTTTCGACACGCCGATCGGCTGGGAGATCGCCTGGCCGCAAGCCTGCCCCTGGATTCTTGGCCGCTCCATCCGCGGCATCCGCAATGGACCGAGCCCGGACTGGTTGCAGCAGCGGCTGCTTTCCATCGGTTTACGGCCGATCAACGCGCTGGTGGACATCACCAACTTCTTCACCTTCGATCTCGGCCGCCCGTTGCATGTGTTCGATGCCGGCAAGCTGCAGGGAAGCACGCTGTCGCTGCGTCCGGGCGCTGGCGAGAGCTTTGCGGCGCTGAACGGGCGCGAGCTGACGGCCAGCCAGGAGGATCTGGTGATCGCCGATGGCAGTCATGTGGTCTCGCTCGCCGGCATCATGGGCGGCAGCGCCACCGGTGCCACAGAGTCCACCACTCATGTGTTCCTCGAATGCGCCTTGTTCGATCCGGTGCAGGTCGCGCTGAGCGGGCGCCGGCATGGCATCGTCTCCGACGCTAGGGCGCGCTTTGAGCGCGGGCTGGACCAGGCGCTGCCGCCGCCGGCGGTGGAGGCAGCAACGCGGATGATCATGGATCTCTGTGGCGGCGAGGCAGGTACGATCGTCTCTGCCGGTGCCGAACCCGCCTGGCGGCGTGACGCGAAGCTGCGATTCGAGCGCCTCGCCGGCCTCGGCGGCGCCGAGATGCTGCCGGAGGAAGCGATCAACATCCTGCAGCGCCTCGGCTTTACCCCGAAGGCGCAGGATGACTCTTCCATCGTGGTCGCCGTGCCGCCATGGCGAAATGACATCGCCGGTGCCGCGGCGCTGGACCAGTCGCCAACCCTAGACCCGTCGCGGGCTGCGACCGCATGCGAAGGTGCGGCGGCGATCGAGCCCGAATGCGACTTGCTCGAAGAAGTATTGCGCATACGTGGGCTGGACCTGATCGCACCAGTTTCCCTGCCGCAGGAGAATGCGGCGCCTGCCGCCAGCATTTCCAGGCGGCAGTCGCGCAGCATGTTGGCACGTCGTGTGCTTGCAGCGCGTGGCCTCGCCGAATGCGTCACCTACAGCTTCATGGATCGCGCAGATGCCGCGACCTTCGGCGACGTGCCGGACGCGCTGGCGTTGAAAAATCCCATCGCCGCGGACCTGAACCAGATGCGGTCCACGCCGCTTGCCACCTTGGCAGAAGCCGCGCGCCGCAACGACGCTCGCGGTCACCAGGGCATTTTGCTGTTCGAGGTCGGGCCCGGGTTCGCCGCCGCCGGCCAGAGCCTGATAGCGGCGGGGTTGCGTGTGGGCGAAGCGCCGCGGCACTGGCAGAACATGCCGGACAGCGCCGATTCTCTCGCGGCCAAGGGTGATGTTCTGGCGCTGCTGAACGCGCTGGGCGTGCCGCCCGAGTCTGTGACGACAGGGCAGGGTGCGCCTGCCTGGTATCATCCAGGGCGATCAGGCGTCGTGCGGCAAGGCCCCAAGGTTGTGCTCGCGCAGTTTGGCGAGCTGCATCCGGCCCTGCTCGCAAAGCTCGGTCTACCGCGCCATGCGGCTGGGTTCGAGCTGTTCCTCGATGCCGTACCCGACCCCAAGCGCCGGCGTCGTGCAGCACCAGAACTGTCGCAATTTCAACCGGTTCGGCGCGACTTCGCATTCCTCGTGCCACATGCAACGCCCGCTGAAACTATTCTGAAGGCTGTGCGTTTGGCCGACCGGAGTGTCATCGACCGTGCAACCCTGTTTGACCTCTACGAAGCCGATATTCCACGTACGGGCGAAAAGTCGCTCGGGATCGAGGTTGTATTTCAACCCAGAGAGCATACCATGACGGAGCGTGAGATAGAGGCTGCTTGCGCTAAAGTAGTGGACGCAGTTGTTAAAGCAACAGGAGCACGTTTGCGATGAAGCCGGTGCCGCGTGCGCTTCTGGCGATAGCCGAGAGCGCGGTCACGTGAGTCCACGGCCACCGCGCGGCGAGTCGGCATCTGAAATCGCGGCGGCTGTAGCGCACGACTTCAATAATGTGTTGACGGTTATTGCGGGTAATCTGGCATTGGCCGAGCGGCATGCTGCCGGAAATCCAAAGCTGATCCGCCTGCTTAACAATATACGCCTGGCCTCCGAGCGCGCTTCAGATTTGACCGGCGAGTTGATGCGTGTCGCGATCGCACCCCCTGCGGAGCCGCAGGCTAAGATCGAGGCCGCGGTGGAGAAGCCGGCGAAGATCCTGGTGGTCGAAGATGATCCAGACGTCGCGGAGGTGGCGGTGGCAGTGCTGGAAAGCATGGGCCATGAGGTACGTATGTGCCCCAATGCCAGCGCGGCATTGACCCTTCTGGACGAGAATGCCAGCTACGATCTGGTGTTCTCGGACATCATGATGCCCGGCCCGCTGAACGGCATCGACCTCGCCGAAACGATCCTCAAGAAATTTCCCAATCTCCCCGTGCTGCTCGCCACCGGCTTCAGCAATGCCGCCTTGGCACCTGGCGCCCTACGTTTTCCGGTGCTCGCAAAACCCTACAGCGTTCAGGAACTCACGCGCCGTGTGGGGCAAATGATCCAGTCCGAAGCGTAAAAGCTTTTTGGGTTCCGCAGGATAGGCGCCGCCTTTTTTCCAAAAAGGAACTGCATTCTTCTCTTCGCTTGAGTTTGCGCCTATCTGCTGACAATGACCGACACGCCGCTCTCCCTGATCCGCAACTTCTCCATCATCGCCCATATCGACCACGGGAAATCCACCCTTGCCGACCGCCTGATCCAGGCCTGCGGCGGGCTGACTGACCGTGAGATGACCAGCCAGGTGCTGGACAACATGGAGCTCGAGAAGGAGCGCGGCATCACCATCAAGGCGCAGACGGTGCGCCTGGCCTACAAGGCCAAAGACGGCCTGACCTATCAGCTCAACCTGATGGACACCCCCGGCCATGTGGACTTTGCCTACGAGGTGAGCCGCAGCCTGGCCGCCTGCGAGGGCAGTCTGCTGGTGGTCGACGCCAGCCAGGGCGTGGAAGCGCAAACGCTCGCCAACGTCTATCAGGCGCTCGACGCACACCACGAGATCGTGCCGGTGCTCAACAAGATCGACCTGCCGGCTGCCGAGCCGGAGAAGGTGAAACAGCAGATCGAAGACGTGATCGGCCTGCCGGCGGACGACGCGGTGATGATCTCCGCCAAAACCGGGATCAACATCGAAGGCGTGCTGGAGGCGCTGGTGACACGCCTGCCGCCACCTACCGGCGATGCATCCGCACCCCTGAAGGCGCTGCTGGTCGATAGCTGGTACGACCAGTATCTCGGCGTGGTCATCCTGGTGCGCATCAAGGATGGCCGCATGAAGCGCGGCCAGAAGATACGCATGATGGCGAACGGGCACGCCTATGTGGTGGAGCAATGCGGCGTGTTCACGCCGAAGATGATCGCCACCGACGATCTCGGCCCCGGCGAGATGGGCTATTTCACCGCTGCGATGAAGACGGTGGCTGATTGTAACGTCGGCGACACGGTCACCGATGATCGCGTGCCTGCGGCCGAAGCCCTGGCCGGTTTCAAGCCTTCCGTGCCGGTCGTCTGGTGCGGCCTATATCCCGTCGATGCCGACGATTTCGAGAAGCTTCGCGAATCGCTTGGCAAACTGCGGCTCAACGATGCGAGTTTCCACTACGAGGCGGAAACCTCGGCCGCCCTCGGTTTCGGCTATCGCTGCGGTTTCCTCGGCTTGCTGCACCTTGAGATCATCCAGGAGCGGCTCTCACGCGAGTTCGACCTCGACCTGATCGCAACCGCACCTTCCGTGGTCTACAAGCTTCAGAAAACCAATGGCGAGCGCATGGAACTGCACAATCCGTCCGACATGCCGGATGGCAGCCTCATCGCCCATATCGAGGAGCCGTGGATCAAGGCGACGATCATGGTGCCGGACGATTACCTCGGTAACGTGCTCACCCTCTGCAACGAACGCCGCGGGCGCCAGGTCGATCTCACCTATGTAGGCACACGCGCGATGGCAGTGTACCAGCTGCCGCTCAACGAAGTGGTGTTCGACTTCTACGATCGCTTGAAAAGCATCTCGCGCGGTTATGCAAGTTTTGATTATGCGATGGACACCTATGAAGAGAGCGAACTCGTCCGCATCTCCATCCTGGTAAACAACGACCCGGTGGACGCACTCAGCTTCATCGCCCATCGCACAGTGGCAGAAACCCGCGGCCGCTCGATCTGCGCAAAGCTGAAAGACTTGATCCCGCGCCAATTGTTCAAGATCGCCATCCAGGCCTCGATCGGCAGCCGAATCATCGCACGCGAGACTTTGGGTGCGCTGTCCAAGGACGTGACGGCCAAGTGCTATGGCGGTGATATCAGCCGTAAGCGGAAGCTGCTGGATAAGCAGAAAGAAGGCAAAAAACGGATGCGGCAGTTCGGAAAGGTCGAGATCCCGCAATCGGCGTTCCTTGCTGCGTTGAAGATGGACGCATAAGCAAGGAAGCAGTTCTTTTTTGAAAAAAGAACCAAAAACTTTTGTGTCTTGGGTGTGCGTTGCCGGAGAAAGCCGCGACAGCAAAATACATTCATCTGTTCGCAGCGCCCAGGAAAATTTCATCGTGAAGACACGAAGGATTCACGGAGAAAAAAAGCCTTTCGTGTCCTTATGGCTAAATTCTTCTAGAGCGTGGCCTAGAGAAAGATTTTTATTGCTGTCGCGGCTCTCTCCGGCAGCGCTCACCAAGGACATAAAAGTCTTTTGTTTCTTTTCTTCAGAAAAGAAGACTTTCTCTTCTCCGTCTCCTAAGCCGCCGCCAAGTCTCGCGCTACGCAATTGCGCCCGCGTGTCTTGGCTTGGTAGAGCATGCGGTCGGCGTTGCGCAGAAGATCCTCCGGGGTGCCACATTCGGCATTTTCCCCGCACCAGGCTGCACCTATGCTCACCGTGACGAAGCGGTCCGGCCAGGCGGGGTGGGGCATCGCCAGATCTTCTACAGCGCCGCGCACGCGTTCGCCCAGGCTTTCCATGTCGGCGCATGGAATGCCGGGCGCGAGCACCACGAACTCCTCCCCGCCCCATCGGGCCATGCTGAAGCTGCCGCCGCGCACCACGCCGGCGATGGCACCGGCAATTTGGCGCAGGCACGTGTCACCTTCCGAATGGCCGACGCAATCGTTGAAGCTCTTGAAGTGATCGACATCTACAAGCAGCAGACCAAGGCCCTTTTGCGCAGTGTGTAAGGGCCAGGCGGCCTGCATGTCGGCTTCGAAGCGGCGGCGGTTGGCGACACCCGTCAACACGTCGATATGCATCAGGCGTTCGGTTTCGGCATGCAAACGGGTGAGTTCCTCGGCTGTCAATTCCGCGCGCAGGGTCTGGATAAAGTCTCGCCTGCGCGCGCGCTCACGACGATGCGAAAGGACCGCCGCCACTGAAAGCGACATGGCGCCCGACAAGGCTGCGATACGATGCGTCCAGAAAGCGGCCGCACCGGACGTTGCGATGAACGAGACCACGAAAAATCCGAACAGAAGGCCGCATGTCACCTGCGCCGTCTTGCCCGGCAACGGGGGTACGGCGCACAGCACGGCGAAAAGCATGAGCGAGCCCAGGATATTGCGGTCGATCATCAGCGGCGAGCCGCGTGTACCGACCCACACCGCCAGGGCCATCTGAGCCAGCAACGGCACGCAGTAGATTGTTCCCTCCGCGGCGTTCGACCGGACACTCAGCATGATGAAAGCGCCGCCGAGGCACAGGGTAACGGAGAGTGCGCGGAGCAGCAGCGCATGCGCGAACTGGGCTGGTGCGTTCGCGTGATCAAGGGTTGCGGCCGTCAGCACGGCGAGTGCCGTCAGCGCCAGTGCCAAAGCAAGATGCCGCCGGCGCGTGTTGCCCAGACGTGCCTCATAGAGGGTTTCGAGTGAAGCTGAGAATGCCGGCTTGCTGTCACAGGCCCGCCACGCGCTGATTTCCTCAAGCAACGACCAATCCCCCGCCATGCCCACCGCTCCTCAGACCGAGAGTGGAACGAGCTTTATCGAGCTAGGGGTTGAACTGCAAGAGGATCATACAACCCTTAAGTGTCGTTTAATACGTATTGTGCTTATTGGTTCCGCAGCAATCCCGCCGCGCGCGTGCGCAATGCCGATTCGGTACCGGCATAGCCGAATACCATCATCATCAGGACGCAGCCACAGATCGTCAGAGCAAGCCGCAGCGGCAGAAAAGACCATGGTGCGTGCATGACAAACCGCATGACGGCAAAACTCGCCAGCGAGCCGATCACGGCGGCAAGAATACCGGCGCAGGCGCCGATGGCGGAGAACTCGACCAGCCATGCGGCCCGAATCTGCCCGCGCGTCGCGCCAAGCGTTTTCAGCACCACCGCCTCGGCCATACGTCGCCTCTGCCCGGCGGCCACGGCGCCGGCCAGCACCAGCGCACCGCTAGCGAGGGTCACCGATCCCGCGGCGGCCAGCGCGGTTGCCAGCTTGCCCACCAATTCGGCGAGGCTCTGCAACACGTCGGCGACGCGTATGCCGGTGACGTTCGGCAGCGCGTCTGTCACCGTACGCAGCAAGGCAGCATCCGCAGAAGGCGGGCTGCGCAAGGTTGCGATATGCATCTGCGGCGCATGTTCCAGCAGCCCGGGTGCAGCGACGAGGGTGAAATTGATGTTGAGCGCCCGCCAGTCGATGTGGCGCAGATTGGCGATGCGAAAATCGATGTCGCGGCCGAGCACGTTCACCCGCAGCATGTCGCCGACCTTGAGGTGCCAGCCTTTGGCGATGTCCGCATCGAGCGAGACCAAAGGTGGCCCCGTATAGGTCTCCGCCCACCATGTGCCATCGACCACTTCGGACCCGGCTGGGAGCTTGCCGGAATAGGTCAGCCCGCGATCGCCGCGCAGCGCCCATTGGCTGTCGGGCGAGACATGCGCCTGCTCCGCCGGCAGGCCGTTCAACGAGACGATGCGCGCACGCAGGCTCGGCACGCTGCGCAAAGCGGTTACGCCTTGGATGCGGGTAGCGATGTCCGCGAAGCGCGTCATCTGGTCGTTCTGTATGTCGAGGAAAAAGAAGCTCGGCGCGTCCTTCGGCATCGCGCCGGTGAACTGCGCGTCCATGTTGCCTTCCACCAGAGTGACGGCGGCCAGTGTGGAGAGGCCGAGGCCGAGGGCCACCACCAGGAGCGGCACGGCATTGGCCGGGCGGTGCAGATTGCCGAGCCCGAGCTTGAGCCATGGCGGACGCAGCACGGTCACGCGGCTGGCCAGTCGCATCAGCGCCCAGGCACCGACGCGGAAAATGCCGATGGTCAGCAAGGCGCTGGCACAAAACCCTAGTGCGAAGCGGCGGCTATCCGAGAAGCCGATGATGCTGGCGGCTAGCAGAAGAACCAGGAGGGCGTTGCCGAACACCAGGCTGCGCCGCGCGCCGCCCTGCGGCAGGAAGGCGTCCCGGAACAGTGCCGCGCCGGGGATCTGCGCGGCACGGCCAAGCGGCCACAGCGCGAAGCTTCCGGCGGTGATCAGGCCGTAGAACGCAGCCGCCAGCAACGGCGCAGGGTAGAGGCCACGCACCGCGGGCAGCGGCAGATCGTCGCCGAAGAAATACAGCCCGGCTTCCACCAGCCCGGCACCGAGCACCAGCCCGGCCAGGATGCCCGCCGCGCAGAGCAGGAAAACCTGGAAGAAGAAGATGGAGAACACCAGCCGCGAGGGCGCGCCGAGGCAGCGCAAGGTGGCGATGGTGCGCGCACGCCCTTCCAGCCAGGCACGCACACCGGTGGCGACGCCGATACCGCCCACCAGCAACGCGCTCAGTCCGACTAGGGTCAGGAACAGGCTCGTCTGCCCTACCGCCTGCTCCAGGCCGCTGGCGGCCTGCCTCGGGTCGCGGATGCGCCAGCCGGTATCGGGAAAATCATGTCGCAAGGCGGCAATGGTCGCCTGGACGTTTACGCCTGGCGGGAAGATCGCACGCCATTCATGGGTCACCAGCGAACCCGGCTGCACAAGCTTGGTCGCCGCCAGCGAGGCCGCTCCGATCAGTACGCGCGGGCCAAGTATCGCGGCACCGCCGGCATGGTCCGGCTCGAGTGTCAGCGCGCCTGCGAGTTTGAGCTTCGCCTCGCCGAGCCTGACCATATCGCCGGCATGCAGCCCCAGCCGCTCCAGCACCAGTGAGTCGGCCACGACGCCATCCGCAAGTGCGCTCGCCAGGTTCCGGCCGGGCGGATCGATGCTCACGCTGCCGACCAACGGATAAGCATCGTCGACGGCCTTCAACTCGACCAGGATGCGGTCGCCGCCGGGTGCGACCAGGAGCGAGCGCAGCAGCGCGATCTGCGAAATGCGGCCGTGGCGAGACTCGATCCAGCGCCGCAGCGCATCGGGCGGAACCTGCCCGCCGGTTTCGATCGAGATGTCGCCGCCGAGCAGCCGACGCCCGTTATCGGCCAGGCCGCGATCCACCGATTCCCGCAGGCTGCCTACCGCCGCTATCGCCGCTACGCCGAGCGCCAGGCATGCCAGCACCACGCGCATGCCGCGCAACCCGCCACGCAGATCGCGCAGCGCCAGCCGCCAGGCCAGCATCATGCCGGCTGCCGGACGGGCTCGTCCGCCGTTTCGATCCAGCCGTCCTTCATCCGCAGCACGCGGCTACAGCGGCCGGCGAGGCCAAGATCATGGGTGATCAGCAGCAGCGTCGTGCCCAGCCGCGCCTGCATGTCGAACAGCAGGTCCATCACCGCAGCGCCGGTCGATACGTCCAGATTGCCGGTAGGCTCGTCCGCCAGCAGCAGCCTGGGCTCAGCGACGAAAGCGCGGGCGACGGCCACGCGCTGCTGTTCGCCGCCGGACATCATGCCGGGCAGATGCGTGAGGCGATGGCCGAGACCGACCGCGCGCAGGCTCGCCTCTGCCCGGTCCGCGGCGTCGCGCACGCCGGCAAATTCCAGCGGCAGCGCCACGTTCTCCAGTGCCGTCATGGTGGGAATCAGATGGAAATTCTGAAACACGATGCCCAGGCTGTCGCGGCGGAAGCGCGCGAGCCCATCTTCGGTCAGCGCCGTGAGGTCGCTTCCATCCACATGCACCTTGCCGGCAGTTGCGCGTTCAAGCCCCGCGAGCACCATCAGCAGGCTGGTCTTTCCCGAACCCGACGGCCCGACCAACCCCACGGAGTCACCCGAACCTATGTCCAGATCGATGTTTTGGAGGATGTGGACCGGCCCGGCGGCTGCCGGAAGGGTCAGGCTGAGTCCGCGCAGGGACACGAGGGAAGGCAGGTTCGATACGTCCATGGTTGCGGCATATGGGCGCACGTTCCGCCCGGCGAAGTGGCTGGCGGTGTTTTTGCTACTCTTTGCCACAGGCGTACGGGCAGCGCCGGTGCGATTGCTGGTGTTCGGCGATTCGCTGGCTGCCGGTTACGGGCTGCCGCATGAGGATGGTTTCCAATCGCAGCTTGCGGCGGCGCTGAAGGCGCTGGGCCACGACGTGGTGGTTCTCGATGGCGGCGTCTCCGGCGACACCAGTGCCGGCGGCCGTGCACGGATCGACTGGGCCTTGGGCGATAATCCGGACGTGGCAATCCTGGAATTAGGCGCCAATGACGGCCTGCGTGGTCTGGACCCCGCACAGATGGAAGCCAATCTGGCCGCGATATTGGACACGCTGTCCGCTCATCACGTGCCGGTGCTGCTTACCGGCATGGAAGCACCTCCCAATCTCGGAGCCGCCTACGGTGCCCAATTCCGCGCTGTCTACGGGCAACTCTCGCACCGCCCCGGCCTCATCTACGATCCATTTTTTCTGAAGGACGTTGCCGCCAACCCGGCGCTCAACCAGGCCGACGGCATCCATCCCAATGCAAGGGGCGTCGCGATCATCGTAAAACGCCTTACCCCTTTGGTAGAAAACTTGCTTACGCTTCGAAAATAAAAGTTCTTTGGTTCTTTCTTTCAAAAAAGAACTACTTTCTTCCGTTCTAATCGCTCGCAAGCGTAGTCCGCGTCATCGTCACTTTCCCCGAAAGGACATCAGTCACCTTCACCAACGGATACCCGATGTAGATATCCGTGCTCTGCCGCCAGGCATCGACGATTTCATCACGCAGTTCCGCGGCTCCCGCTGCAAGCCGCGCCGTCGTGAAAGCGACTTCCGCCGGCTGCGCCGTCTGGAACAGATCAGTGCCCGCCACCTGATAAAGCGGCACCACCTGCGCCAATGTCTGTGCCAAATATTGCGGCACGCGCTGCTCGATCGCGCATTTGCAATCGTGATATTTTGGCACTTCCGCCTGGAGTTCGGTAGGGCTGACGAAGTTCTTCACGAACGCACCTTCGAACTGCGCATGGATCGGCTTGGTGGTGTAGCCGTTCGGGTTTGGGTAATTACCCCAGCCGTTATAGTGGATCGACACGTGCAAAGGCTGGCTGCCGTCGCCGACGAAATGGCTCCAGTAGCCGATATCGCGCAAGGTGAGTTTCTTGCGCAGGTCAAGCTGGTAGGCGAAATAGGTCTTGTCTTCGGTGGTGGTCGCCGTCTGCTGGCCCTTCAGCAGCGCACGGTAGATGCCGAAATCCTTACGCAACTGCTCGAAACCGTCGAGCATCTCGTAGGGGAGATAACCGCCGGTATACTGATCCTGACCTGCAGGTGCCGTCGCCGTGCGCTGTGCCGTGTCGAACGCTTCGCGCGTTGCCGGCAGGGCATTCAGCGGGACCGCGCCGCCGACGACCACGCCGCTATCATCGATATCGATAAAATGGCCCGGATCGCGCTCGGCATCGTGCACGTTGTTGAAATAGGGATACGGGATTGCATACTGCTCGATAGTGACGGTTGTTTTCGAGATGTCCGGCTCTGGGCCTTCCTCGCCGATCTGTTTCGCGGCCTCGACGGTGCGCACAAAGGCGGGTACGTCGTTGGTCAAAGCGAATACGGCAGCAGTGCTGATCTCGACGTGGCCGGTATGGCCCCAGGCGAAAGCGTGCTGCGACAGCATGGTGCCGCTGAACAGCGCCATGGCGCCGATCGCCGCGTGATGCGACGTGATGTGAAACATTCTTGTCTCCTCTTGTGCCAGTTCGTTACTGGGCAACGGAAAAAACCTGATTTCGAGGAGAGATGGCGTGAAAGATGGATGACAAAAAACAGCGCTTCTTTTTTTGAAAAAAAGAAGCAAAAAACTTTTATTTCGGGATGGATACGCCCAAGAAGCGCAGTGCGATCTTGGTGACGCGGCCGTGTGGAGGGCGCAGATACTCGAAGCCGGAGAAAAAGCCGGGCTTGTGTATGGCACGTGCATGGGAAAACCGGAGAAAACCCTCCCTGGCGTGATAGGCGCCCATGCCGCTGGGGCCTATTCCGCCAAATGGCAGATCCTCCTGGGCAGTGTGGATGATCGTGGAATTGATGGTGACACCACCGGACATCGTGCGGTCGAGTATCTTGCGCTCGGTGTTGCTGTCTTTCGTGTAGGCGTATAGGGCGAGCGGACGCGGGCGACGATTGACAAAGATGATGGCCGAGTCAGTCGACTCCGTGCGGATGACCGGCAGGATGGGCCCGAAGATCTCGTCTCGCATCAATCGCCCATCTACAGGCGGGTCGAGCACCACCGTGGGCGGGAACAGGCGCGCGTTACCGCCGCCCAGGGAATGGTGCCGGAACACGATCGCACCGCCGGCCTCGGCCTCGGCCACTAGATCGGCCAGGCGCTGATAGTGACGATCCGAAATGATCGCCGTGTAATCGGGATTGGCGTCGAGCGACGGGTACATCGCTTCGGCCGCCGCGATGACGCCCTGCGCGAAGGCCTCGGCTTTTTGCGACGGCACCAGCGCGTAATCCGGCGCCACACAGGTCTGGCCGGCATTGAAGAACTTGCCCAATGCGACGGAGCGCGCAGCATCCGCTGAGTCATACGTCTCATCGACAATCACCGGGGATTTGCCGCCTAGCTCAAGTGTCACTGGCACCAGGTTATCGGCGGCAGCTCGCATCACCTCGCGGCCGATATTTGTCGATCCCGTGTAGAGCAGATGGTCGAAGGGCAGGGCACAAAAGGCACGGGCCACGTTCGCATCGCCCTGCACCACCAACACCTCCTCCGGCGAGAACGAGCCGGCGAGTAGCCTGGCGAGCAGATCGCTGGTCGCCGGCGTGAGCTCCGAAGGCTTGATCATCGCCCGGTTGCCGGCCGCCAGAACACCGACGAGCGGGCCTAGCGTGAGAAATAGCGGGTAATTCCACGGTGCAACGATGCCGACCACGCCGAGCGGCTTGTAATCGACGCGGTTCATTGCCGGCTGGAAGTTCATGCTCACGCGGCGGCGGCGGCTGCGCATCCAGCTTGCCACATGCCGGCGTGCATATGCGCATGCGGCGAGTGTCGGCAGCACTTCAGATACCAGTGTTTCCACCTGTGACCGGCCGCCGAAATCGGCGTTGATGGCATCGACAAGTGCTGTGCGGTTGTCGCGCAGGAGCATTTCGAGGCGGCGAAGTGATTGCCGCCGCTGCTCCGCGGGCGGAAGCGGGGCGCTGTCGAAGGCGCGTCGCTGGCGGTCGAGTGCCGCCTGCAGATCCATCTCGACGCCACCGGATCGTCCGACTACCTGATCCATCGCCAGTCACTCCTGCCGGTCTATAAGCATGGCTGCAGGAGATCGCCTCGGCAAGCCCGGGGTTCAGCTTCCTTGCCGTCCTTTCGGAAGCCGGTTATCCACCGCGCGAGTCTTTTTGGAGTGTTCGAACCGGTGGGCAGACGCAAATGCGGCCGTGCGCGGCTGGGCCTGGTGCTGACGCTCGGGGCGACCCTGGCCGATGGCGGGTGCAGCACGTTCGCCAATTATAAGAAGATGGTGGTTGGCGGCCCGCTGGCGCCGGGCGAGCACCTGAAGGGTTTTATCGGCGGCGTCGCTGCGGACGAGCCGTTGGCAGCCCTTGCCGCGCGCGAGATATTGGCGACCGACGGCAGCGCCGCAGACGCTGCGGTGACGCTGGGATTCATGCTCTCCGTCACCTTGCCGTCACGCGCTTCCTTGGGTGCGGGCGGCGCCTGCATCGCCTATAAGCCGGGCGCCTATTCGGTGAACCACGGCGTGCCGGAAGCGATCCTGTTCGTGCCGCGTGCGCCTGCTGCGACCGCCGGTGATCGTCCGGCTTCCGTGCCGATGCTGGCCCGCGGCCTATATCTGCTCAGCGCCCGCTACGGCACCAAGCCGCTGGCCGACCTCATGCTGCCGGCGCGCCAGGCGGCCGCCCAAGGCATCACCATCTCACGTGCGCTGGCGACGGATTTGACACAGGTGCAAGGGCCGTTGCTGGCCGATGCCGGTTCAGCCGCGGTGTTTGCGCCGGGCGGCAAGCCGCTCGGTATTGGCGACCACCTGGTGCAGCACGACCTTGGCGCAAGTCTTTCCGTGCTCAGCAGTGCCGGAGTCGGCGACATGTATCAGGGGTTGCTCGCCCAGGCCCTGGTGCGCACATCCGCACTGGCGGGCGGTCCTGTCACCGATGCCGATCTACGCGCAGCCGTGCCGTCGATCGCCAACCCGATCGTGGTCAAGGCCGGCGAGGACCAGGCGGCGTTCCTGCCGCCGCCGGCCGATGGCGGCCTTGGGGCTGCGGCGGCGTTCCTGAACCTCGAGCGCAATGGCGTCGTCTCGCAGTCGCTGGCCAATCTTTCCGTCGCGGCACCCGCACAGTGGCGTGCACATGGCGGCGATCCGCTGCAGATGCTAATGAGCGGATCCTATAGCGGCACGTTGCCGGCGCTGCCGGCCTCTACCAGCTTTGTCGTCGTCGACCGTAAAGGTGAGGCGGTGGCTTGCGCGCTGACCATGGATAATCTGTTCGGCACCGGCCGCATCGCGCCCGGCACCGGGATCATGCTCGGCGCCTCGCCCGCGATCAAACCGATGCCGCTGCTAACCGCCGCCATCGCCTGGAGCTCCGGCCGCGATGCCTTCCGTGCGGCAGTGGGTGCCTCAGGCCAGAACGCCGCCTCCCTCGCGGGTGCGGCGGCTTTGGGACAGGCAATGACGGGTGATCTGCCGCCGCGCACGCCGGTGCCGGAACCTGGCCGCGCGAATGCGATAGGCTGCACTGGCTATGTGCCGGGCAATACGTCGAGTTGCCACTGGGCGACGGATGATCGCGGATCGGGGCTGGCGGTCGGCGGAAGCTAAGGGTTTTCGTTACCATAGTTAGCGTGCTCTCAGCCCATCAACTTTGCTGGTGCCCGGCGTAAGTTGGTGGGCAGAGCCGTAGACTGCGGGCTGCGCACGCCCAGGCTGATGCAGCTAAACCCCGAAGAAACAATAGTTTTTTGCCTCTTTTTTTTCAAAAAAGAAGGCCTTTCTTGTCACCGAAACGTCACGAAACCGCAACACTACTCCCCGTTGCCTCAGCTAATTTCCCGCCAGAATTAGTGAGGTTTTCATGTCTGAGGCTGTTCTCTCAAGTTCCCACGCCGGACCACAACTCGACACCAGACCGCACTGGATCGGTGCGGTAGTGTTCATAGGTCTGCTCGTCCTCGGCATCGGTTTCGCCGTGCGCGGTATCTCTGCCGATATGAGCGCTGCCGGGACGCCGCCGCTTGCGATCGGCACCTTCCTGCTGCTCGGCCTGGCACTCTTGATCGCGCTTGGCTTCGAGTTCGTGAACGGCTTCCACGACACCGCCAACGCGGTGGCGACCGTGATCTACACGCACAGCCTGCCGGCCAATGTCGCGGTGATCTATTCGGGCTGCTGGAATCTGGTGGGCGTGCTCGTCTCCAGCGGCACGGTGGCCTTCACTGTGGTCACGCTGCTGCCGGTCGAGCTGATCCTGCAGGTGGGCAGCGGTGCCGGCTATGCGATGATCTTTTCCTTGCTGATCGCAGCCATCATCTGGAACCTGGGCACCTGGGTGCTGGGCCTGCCCGCGAGTTCGTCACACACGCTGATCGGCTCGATCATCGGCGTGGGTCTTGCCAACCAGTTCATGGCAGCGCCCGGCACGCATTCGTCCGGCGTGGATTGGAGCCAGGTCGGCAAGGTTTTCGAGGCGCTGCTGTTCAGCCCGCTCGTCGGCTTCATCGGCTCGGCCGGGCTGCTGCTGACGATGAAGCTGTTCGTGAAATCCCGCGCCCTCTACGAGGCGCCCGACACCAGCAAGCCGCCGCCGCCTTGGATCCGCGGCCTGCTGATCCTCACCTGCACTGGCGTCTCCTATGGCCATGGCTCGAATGATGGGCAGAAGGGCATGGGCCTGATCATGCTGATCCTGATCGGCTCGCTGCCGACGGCCTATGCGCTCAATCACGCCATGCCGGCCAGTCACACGCCTGCCTTCGTCGCCATGGCCGAAAAAGCCGAAGCGGTGTTCCACGCCCATGCCGGTGCGACCGTTCCCACTGCCGGCGATGCGCGCGGCATCGCCACC
Organism: Acetobacteraceae bacterium; assembly: GCA_965198855.1. Classification (GTDB taxonomy): domain Bacteria; phylum Pseudomonadota; class Alphaproteobacteria; order Acetobacterales; family Acetobacteraceae; genus BOG-908. The sequence goes on from CBDAPZ010000001.1 coordinate 1,086,864, forward strand.
GCCGCCATCCGCGACAAGAAATTCGGCACGCCCGAACTTTACGGTGCCCTGGAAAGCCTGAGCACCGATATCGCAGCCCGCGTACAGTCCAGCGGCGGCGTTGCCAGCGTGCCGGCCGCGGTGACCACCAACGTGCGTAACAGCATGTTCCTCGCCAGCGAGGCAATCCGTCAGATGCAGAAAGAAGGCGACGGTCTTTCCGCCTCGGAGAACGCCACGCTGAAATCGTTCAAAAGCGAGCTCGATGCCTCCACGCGCTTCATCCCACCCTGGGTGAAGGTGACAGTGGCGATCGCGCTCGGCCTGGGCACGATGGTCGGCTGGAAACGTATCGTGGTGACGGTGGGCGAAAAGATCGGCAAGGCTCACCTGACCTACGGCCAGGGTGCCTCGGCGGAGCTGATCGCGGCCGCTACCATCATCGCCGCGGACCAGTTCGGCCTGCCGGTCTCGACCACTCATGTGCTATCGAGCGGCATTGCCGGAACCATGATGGCGAACGGCTCGGGGCTGCAGTGGAGCACGGTGCGGAGCATCGCACTGGCGTGGGTGCTGACGCTGCCTGTGGCAGCGCTGCTATCCGGCTCGTTATACTTCACCCTGCGCCAGATATTCTGACCAGCCGCTAGGCCAGGGGCTCTGCCCCTGGCCTCTAAGCCTCGGACCTCGCCGGAGGTGACTTCCCAAATTCCCGGGATTGAAGGCACGAGGAGAGGCGCTTACCCGTGGCAAGTTTTAGCGACGACTGCCCCTTCTCCTTGCCGTAAAATGATGGCGCTCGCGGGCGCCACGCCCTGGGCCAGGGGAAACCTCTGGAGCCTAGCAGTGGGTCGGCGGATCAGTCGCCGGAGCGACGCATACGGGGTAGCAGCACCACGGCGAATGGCACGGCAGCGCCGATGATTGCGCCGAGCAGACCGAAAATGTCGATTTGCCCTTCTGCTGCGCCACCCAGCAAGGCGCCGACGGTGCTGCCCACGATCGCGAGACCGGCAGCCTCAGGTAAGCCAATTCTAAAATTGTTGGTCATACGACCAGCCTTTCTCAAAAAGCGTCCATGAGAAGGCAATTAACACTCCTGCCGGCTGATTTCCAGGGTAACGTTTGTCGATTCTTTGCGCCAGGAGGTGAGAGTAGTGCGAATACTCATAAACCGTCAATAAATCTATTATTCCGACTCACTCGCAATAGGCGAGCTCTTTGCAATCGTGTTCAACTCCTGGATGTGAGAACCATCCGTTAGTCGAGACGCGCCATCCGTCACCACTACCTGACCGAGTTTCAAACCCGCTGATACAACCGCAAGATTTTCGGTTTGACGAGCGACGGTGACTGGCAGCCGCGCGACCACATGTCCGGGTTTGACCTCGAACACGAAAGCCCCTTGAGGACCACGCTGAATGGCGGCTACCGGCAGCACGATCACATTCTGGTCAACGCGCAGGTAGAGGCGGATGCTTACGAAAGCGCCTGGCCAGAGACGCAGATTCGGGTTGGCGAAGTTTGCCTTCAGCTTGATGGTGCCGGTGTTCTGGTCGACCTGGTTGTCCAGCACCAGCAACTTGCCAGTTCCCAAAGTGGCGTCAGGGCCAGAGCCACCGGTTTGCGGCAAGGCATCGACATCTGGTCCGCCACGGGCCTGGTCGTCGCGCATTGCCATCGTGACGTCTGGCAGCGTTTGCTGGGGCAGGGTGAAGACGACCGAAATCGGCTGCAACGTGGTGACCACCGTCAGCGGCGTGGTGTCGGTGCTGTGCACGATGTTGCCGAGGTCGATCTGCCGGATACCGGTGCGGCCGCGCACCGGCGCGCGGATGATGGTGTAGCTGAGATTGGTGCGCGCGGTGTCGATCTGTGCCTCATCCTGTTGAACGAGGGCTTCGTCCTGCAAGACAGTGGAGCGCTGCGTGTCGGCTTGCTGGGCGGTGGTGTATTGCGACTTGGCGAGCTTTTCATAACGCCCGAGGTCGAGCTTGGCATTGGTAAGATTGGCCTGGTCCTGCGCCTTCTTGGCGACCGCCTGGTCGAAGGCCGCCTGGTAGGTGCGCGGGTCGATCTTGGCGAGGATCTCACCGGCGGCCACTTCCTGGCCCTCGCGGAAATGGATGTCGACCAGCGGCCCGTCGACCATCGGTTTGATGTTGACCGTATTGAGCGCCTGCACGGTGCCGATGCCATCCACCGTGAGCGGCACGTCGTCATGGGTGGCGGCCGCGATGCTCACGGGTATGGGCAGGCTGGCGACATCAGGCTTCTTGTTGGCTGCCTTCTGATGCGTGCGCAGCAAGACGAGGCCGACGACGAGCAGCAGGCCGGCGGCGAGGATCAGCCAGAAGCGCAGCGTGCCGCGGCGGCGGCGCTGCTTGATCGCACCCGGCGGCAGGGAGGTGAGGGTGCGCGGCTGACGCAGGGCGTCGATCTCGCCGGTATTTTCCATGTTTCCCATAAAATGCCTTGCCTCAACTTCGGGGTCTGTCGACGCGCGCCGGGTCAGGCGCTCCCCGGGGGCGCCGACCAGCCGCCGCCCAGGGCCTTGTAGAGCGATACCAACGCGAGGAAACGCGAAACGCGTGCCTGTGCCAGCGTGTCCTCGTCACCGAACAACGTGGTCTGGGTGTTCAGCACGGTCACGATGTCGACGGTGCCGATCTCAAGCTGGGCGTGTGCGATGTCGGCCGCACGCTGTGCGACGCGCACCGCGTCGCCTTCCAGCGATTCCTGGCTGCTATCGTAATGCAGCTGGGTCAACGCCGTTTCGGTGTCGGTCAGCGCCTGCAGGTAGGCCTTGACGTAATCCGCCACCAATTCCCTGTAGCGGCCTTTGGCTTCGCCGAGCGTGCCGGATTTCAGGCCATTATCGAAGATCGTCTGGGTGATCGTGTTGGACATCGCGAGCAGCAGCGTGCCTGGCCCGGTGATCATGGAGAGCGCCGCGCTGGACAGGCCCCCCTGCGCAGTGAGCTGCAGCGAGGGGAAGAAATTGGCGAAATCCTGCCGCACCGTCTGGTTCTGTGCCACCAGCTGCTCTTCGGCATAAGCCACGTCCGGCCGCCGGCGCAGCAGATCGGACGGCAGACCGGTGGCCACTGCAGGCAGCTTGAGGGAGATCAGCGGCACCGGGCTGAGGCTGATTGCCTCCGGCGGCTCCCCGACCAGTATGCCCAATGCGAGCACCTGCTGCTCGTACTCGCTCTGCAGTACCGGGATCTGCGCGCGATACCCCGCCACCAGCGCCTCTTGCTGGCTGACATCCAGCAGGGAAGCGAGACCGGCCGACAGACGCCCGCGATAATAGCCGAGCACATCGGATGCGGTGGAGAGATTATGCTCGGCGATCGCGAGCCGATCGCGATAGCCGAGGGCCTGAAAATAGGTGGTCGCGATTGAACTTGCCGTGGTCAGCCAAACCGTCTGCGCATCGAAGCGGGTGCCCAGGGCCGTTGCTTGTGCCGCGCGCAGCGCATCGCGGTTCTTGCCCCAGAAATCTACTTCATAGGAGGCGGAGAGCTCGGCCGAGTAGCTGCGTTCCTCGAAGTATTTCTGCTTGCTGCCCGTCAGGCCACTGGTGAGCGCGCTGCTGGTCAAGGTGCTGGCGCTGCCCAGTGCGGAACTGCCGGCGCCGAGGCTGGTGGTCGAGCCGGTGGTGACGCCGCCGCTGCTGCCACTCCCCACCCGTTCCCAGCTCTGCCCGAGCGAGCCGCTGACCGTCGGCAGAAGCGGGCTGCCGGCGACCCGGGCCGCCTGGTCCGCCTGCACTATGCGAGCGGCTGCCGCCATCACATCGGGGCTGGCGGCGGCCGCCTTCGCCATCAGCCGGTCCAGCTCGGGGACGCCGAAACCGTGCCACCACGCAAGCGTGGGCGCCGTCGACTCGGTCGCTGCGTCCACCTGGCTGGAGAAGCCGGGCGGCACGACAACGAGCGGGCGATGATAAACCGGGCCGACGCCGCAGCCGCAAAGGCTGGACGCGATACAAAGTGCTACTGAGCGCAGAATGCGGTTCATGTCGGCAACATCAGGTGGCTTGGCTTCCGTTATTAGGCAAAACTAGACTGCTCGTGGATGGAGACGAAGCACCTTGTGTGTCGTGCGACATCTGGCGATGCCTGCGGGCGACACTATGCTCGCGCCGAACACTCTTTGAGAGGGGCCGCGATGCGCCTGCGCCGACGTAACATGATGGCCGGTGCCGCCGGCGCCATGGCTGGGGGTATGGCGTTCTCCGGTCGCGTCCTGGCGGAGACGCGGCCGACGGTCAAAATCGCGGTTCTGACCGACCTCTCCGGCCCATATCGCGATATTGCGGGGCAGGGCTCCATTGCCTGCGCGCGGCAGGCGGCGGCCGAGTTCGCCGCCGCATCGAGCCTGCCGTTCGACATACAGGTGGTCAGCGCCGACCACCGCAACGACAACGCGCGCGCCATTTCGCTGGCCAATCATTTCTACGACCATGAAGGCGTGGACCTGATCCTGGACGTGCCGAATTCCGCGGTGGCACTCGCCGTGGCCGGCGTGGCCCAGGAGAAGGCCAAGGCCTACATCAATTGCGGGGCCGGGGCGACGCAGCTGACCGGCTCGGCCTGTTCGCCCTATACGATACACTGGTCCTTCGACACCAACATGCTGTCGCGCTCGACCGGGGGCGCCTTCACCCAGGCTGGCGGTGCGACCTGGTTCTTCATCACTGCCGACTACATGTTCGGCCGCCAGATGGAGCAGGAGACGACCACTTTCGTGATCGCCGCAGGCGGACGTATCGAAGGGTCGGCCGCCTACCCGTTTCCGGGCACCAGCGATTTTACGCCGTTCCTGCGGCAGGCTCAGCAGAGCGGGGCAACCGTGCTCGGCCTCGCCAATGCCGGCGCGGACGTGACCGCCAGCATACGCGCGGCTCGTGCACTGGGCCTGGCCGACCAGATGCGCATCGCCTGTCTGCTGATGCTGCTGCCTGACGTGCATCTGCTGGGCCTGGAACTGGCGGGCGGGCTGCTGCTGACCGAGAGCTTTTACTGGGACTCCAATGATCGGACCCGGGCGTTCACGCAGCGGCTGATGGCGCAACAGAAGCCGCCTTTTTATCCGGACATGATCCATGCCGGCTGCTACGCCGGCACGTTGCATTTCCTCAAGGCGGTCGCTGCCATGGGAGCCACCAACGCAAAATCCGATCTGGGCTCGGTGATCGCGCATATGAAAGCCAATCCCACGGACGACGACGCCTTCGGCAAGATCACCATACGGCGCGACGGCCGTGCGATGGTGCCGGCCCTGCTGTTCCAGGTGAAGACGCCCTCCGAAAGCAGGGGGCCGTGGGATTATTACCGCCTTGTCTCGACCACGAACGCCGACCAGGCGTTCAGAACCCTGGCGGATGGCGGTTGCAGCATCGTGAAAACCTGACATCGCTGATGGTCACTTCAGAGATTGCGGAATTTCTGGTGCAGGTCGAATTCACGCGACGTCACGTAGTTTTCCACGCGGCCCAGCCGTGCCTCCATCCCGGCCATCTTCTCGCAAAGTGCGACGACACCCGGATGGCTAGGCGCTGCCGGCGGCGCGGTGCGGCGTAGGCTCGACAGACCGCCGGGGCGTCGCAGGATGCGCCAGGCGATGAAGGCCACGATGCCGAGCAGAAGGATCACAAGCAGATGCGTGCCACTGCCGACATGATGCTTCGGCGTGGCGCCATCCTCCTTCGCGTTGGCGACCGCCTTGGCGACTTCTGCCACGACCGTGTCGATGATTTCCGAGCCGCCGACATAGATGTCGCTGCCGTCGCCATTCGCACGGTTCACCGTGCCGGTGACCTTCCCTAGCTTGACGTCTCCACCGCCGAAAGCGCGGACGTCGCCGTCATGCACATCGGCGGCGACCCCAAGGTCGCCATTACCCTGCAGATGCGCGATGAGTGTGCCGATCGAACCACGTCCGAACAGCATGTCGCCTGAGCCGGTGCTGTCGATGGTTATCGTGCCGGCTGCAACGTGGCCGATGGCCAGGTCACCATTGCCCTGGTGTTTCAAGGTCAGCGTGCCGTCCAGCGAGCCCATGCGCACATCGCCGCTGCCGGTCATCTCGAGCGTGGCCGTGCCGGAGATCGCTCCTAGCGAAACGTCCGAGTTGCCGTGCACGCTGAGGACGAGAGGACCGTTCACCTTGCCGCCAACCACATCGCCTGATCCATTAAGGTCCAACACCAGCGGTGCAGAGATATCGTCGGCGAGGCGTAGATCGCCACTGCCCCCTTTGGAGATGGTGAGCGGCGCCCCGACCGGGACATCGATATCAAGTCGCCCGGCCTGCTCACCACAACCCGACGTGCCGACTGCAACAGCCCCGGCGCCGACGATCGACAGGCAGCCGGGATCGCCCTCCATGGCGAAGCGTATCTGGCCATGAAGGTTCGGATCGACGTGGATGACGGTGTCGCTGGAACGCGAATCGGAGAGCACCAGGTTTCCGCCGTTGACGGTGCTTGTGCCGGCCAAGGCGGGCGCCACCAGGAAAGAGGCCGCGACAAGCGCCGCGGCCAGGCTGCGAACCAGCATGATCATGTGCGTGCGCGTGCGCGCCAGCCTGGCGCGTCCTCGTCGAGAAGGCGTTCGAGGGTATCGACCCGCTGCTCGAGCCGGCGGGCTGTGTCCATGGCGCGGTCCAGCGCGGTTTGGTCGCCCGGAGCAAAGCCGGAACCTTGGTTGTCCAGGCGCTTGTAGTGCGATCGGATGACGATGATGAGGAGTATGAAGACAAAAAAGGCGACAGCATCCCAGTCCATATCGAAATCCCAAATGAGCTGGCGTGTTGGTCATCCACGCGCTTTGGTGGATGGTTAGCATCTGCTGTGCCAGCGCGTCTTCCCCGCAAAATCTAGGGTTTCGCGCAGAACACCTGGCATGCTGGATCATGTGTTGGCTAGTTAGGCCATGGCAAAAATCGTTGCCGCCAGGTGGAACGAGTGGAACGAGAAATCTGGTCGCGTGGGCTAAATTTCGATCGATGCTTCCGTCTTGTCGAGATCCGTCATCGTCGCGAATTCACAGATCTCCACGAGCGTCATCGATAGAGTTTCGCCGCTTCCAAACAGCTCTAGCAACGTAGCAGGTTCACTGACGGACTCGAACTCGAGGTGTCATGAGAGCTGGCTGAGGCGCAGGCGCGTGGCGACGCGGTCATGGCCGATGAGGGGCAGGAGCGTCGCCAACTCCGGGCCGTGCTCCTCGCCGGTCAGCGCCAGGCGCAAAGGTGCGAACAGGGTGCGGCCCTTGCGGCCGGTAGCGGTCCTGACCGTTTCCACCCAGGCTGACCAGGTGGTGCCATCCCAAGGCTCCGGCGGCAGATGGGCCAGGGCCTCGCCCAGAAATTCGGCTTGGCCTTCCTGCACCGGCGGCACGATCTCGGCCGCGACGACGTCCCACCAGTGACGGGCCTCGGTGAGCAGATCGAGATTGCCGCGCACGGCGTTCCAGAAGGCTTCAGTGGCGTGGGCGGGAAGACGTTCTCGGACTGCTTCAAAATCCGCGGTGTGGAGCACGCGACGATTCAGGGCGAGAAGCTGGCGGATGTCGAAACGGGTGGGGGACCGCGAGGTCTTGGTGATGTCGGTGGTAGTGGCGAGGGCTTCCAGCGTCAGCGGCTCCGGCGAATCGGGCGTGCCGAGGCGGGCGAGATAGGAGGTGATGGCGACAGGCTCCATGCCGTCCTGACGCAGCGAACGCAGCGACAGACCGTCCAGGCGTTTGGAGAGCTTGCCGCCGTCGCTGTCCACCAGCAAAGGCAGATGCGCGAAGGTGAGGCGGGAGGGATTGGCGTTCAGCGCCGAAAAGATGTCGAGCTGCACGCCGGTGTTGGTGACGTGGTCTTCACCGCGGATGATGTGAGTGACACCGGATTCGATGTCGTCGACCACGCTGGTGAAAGTATAGAGCGGCGTGCCATCGGTGCGGATCAACACCGGATCGGAAACAGCCGTCAGCTTGACGCCCTTGCGGCGCAGGACAAGATCGTTCCATTCGACGGTGGCGTCGGAAAGCTTGAAGCGCCAATAGGGTGTTTTGCCGTTCGCTTCCGCCTGAGCGCGCTGCTCTGGGGTGAGTTTGAGCATGGCGCGGTCATAGACCGGTGCCAGCCCGCGTTTGAGCCGAGTCTCTCGCTTGGCGCGCAGTTCCTCATCGGATTCGAAGCACGGATAAAGCCTGCCGGAGGCACGCAGCTTCTCGGCGGCCGCTTCGTAGAGGCTGTTGCGATCGGACTGCTTGAAGCTCTCGTCATGGGTGATACCGAGCCAGGCGAGATCGGTGAGGATACCCTGCTCATATTCGGGTTTGGACCGCTCGACATCGGTGTCGTCGATACGCAGCAGGAACGTGGCATTGTGCTTCCTGGCAAACAGATAGTTTGCCAACGCAATGCGTGCGTTACCGACATGAAGATAGCCCGTGGGGCTTGGAGCGAAGCGAACGCGCATGAGGTAATTGGTCTTTTCAGTCTAAGGGAAGAAGTTCTTTTTTGAAAAAAAGAACCAAAAAACTTTTGATCCTATGGCGTACGCTGCCGGAGACACTCGCGACAGCATTCAAAAGTCTTCTGCTTGCTTTCTTCAGAAAAGAAGATCTTTCTTAGCTGCGTCACTTTCTTAATCCTCATCTCGCCGCGGATCCAACACACGCCAATCCCGCTCCTCGGCATTCGCCTTACGCGCTGCGAAATCGGATAGTTCGTTAGCGCTACGCCATGCCTGCTCAGCCGCGTCCAGCACCTCGGCATCCTCGCCGAATGCAAACCAGGTTTTTAAGACATCCTGCGCCGCCATCCCCGGCGTGCGGCAAAGCTCGATGCTATCGCGGACATAAGCGCGTGCGAACGCATTGGCCTGCATGATAGTCGGAAAACCTTTTATATCTTCAACAATGTTATTCTCGGCGCCACCGGAGAGATCGAGAATGCGCACGCGGTAGCCGCCCTCGGGCGCGAAGAGGTCGCTCATTTCAGCAGGTCCGTAAATCCGTTGGTGATGGGGTAGCGGCGGTCGCGCCCGAAGGCACGCGGCGTGATCTTGACGCCCGGCGGCGCCTGGCGGCGTTTATATTCGGCACGGTCGAGCATCTTCCACACGCGCAGTACGGTGGCACGATCGAAACCTTCGGCTGACAAGTCATCGACGGATTTCTCGCCCTCGATCAAGCCACGCAAGATGGCGTCCAGCACCTCGTAAGGTGGCAGGCTGTCCTGGTCGGTCTGGTTATCCTTCAGCTCTGCACTAGGAGGTTTGGTGATGACGCGGTCCGGCATGACCGGCATATGTGGGTATCTGGTGCCGCGCGGGATGTTTTCGTTGCGCCATCTTGAGAGTGCGAACACGGTGGTCTTGTAGACGTCCTTCAGCACCGAATAGCCGCCGCACATGTCGCCGTAGAGCGTCGCGTAGCCGGTGGACATCTCGCTCTTGTTGCCGGTGGTCAGCAGCATGTGGCCGAATTTGTTGCTCAATGCCATCAGCAGCAGACCACGTGAGCGGGACTGGATGTTTTCCTCCGTGGTGTCCGCCGGGTAGCCGCCGAACAGCGGTGCCAGCGCGCTGTCGATCGCGGTCATGGCCGGGGTGATCGGCACGCTATCGAGGCGTATGCCGAGCAGACGGGCGCACTCGGCCGCATCGTCCAGCGAGTGCTGGCTGGTATAGGGGCTGGGCAGCATCACCGCGCGTACCCGTTCCGGGCCGAGCGCGTCCACTGCGATGGCGGCGGAGATCGCGCTGTCGATGCCACCGGAAAGGCCCAGTATGATGCCGGGGAAACGATTCTTGCGCACGTAATCGGCGAGCCCGAGGCAGAGGGCACGATAGATGTCCTCGAGGGGTTCGCTCTCCACCGGTAAGCCCTGCTTGGCGCAGACAAGGCGGCCGTCCTCCCGCTCCCATTCGGTGAGCGTGATCGCTTCTTCGAAACGCGGCATCTGCACGGCCAGGCTGCGGTCCGGGTTCAGCACGAAGCTCGCACCCTCGAACACCAGCTCGTCCTGGCCACAGACCTGGTTGAGGAACACGAAGGCTAGCCCTGTTTCCACCACACGGGCGACGGCGAGTTGTACACGAAAATCGGGCTTTTTGGACTCGAATGGCGAGCCGTTGATAGAGAGCAGCATCTCCGCGCCGGTCTCCTGCAGCGTCTCGCAGACGGTGGGATACCACCAATCCTCGCAGACCATCAGGCCGAGCCTGAAACCGCGGAACACCACCGGTCCTGGTACCGGGCCAGCATCGAACACTCGCTTGTCGTCGAACACGCCGTAATTCGGCAACTCATGCTTGGCACGGCGAGCGACGATCTCGCCGCCATCCATCAGGTAGGCGGCATTGAACAGCTTGTCGCGATCGACCCAAGGGCCGCCGACAACGATGCCGGGGCCGCCATCGGCAGTGTCGCGGGCGAGCTCGGCCAGCGCTGCTTCACAGGTCTGCACGAACGCGATCTTGCGCACGAGATCCTCGGGCGGATAGCCGGCGATGGAAAATTCAGGGGTGACGAGCAGATCGGCGCCGAGGCGGGCGGCTTCGGCACGGGCAGCCCGGATAGCGGCGAGATTGACCTCGACCTGACCCTCATGCGGATTGAGCTGTGCGAGGGCTATGCGGAGCTTGGGCATGGCCGGAAGCTAAGGATGCGCGGCCCGCGGTGCAACGTGCGGAGAGGAGGGCCAGGGACAGAGCCCTGGCCCTTGCCTTCAATCCTCGGGCGCGATCGTGACCGTCAAGCCGTCGAGCGCTGCCGTGAACGGTACCTGGCAGGACAGGCGTGAGTGCGGCGTACGGTGTTCGGAGCCGTCGAGAAGGCTGTCTTCATCTACGCTGACCGGCGGTAGCTTGGCCTCATAAGACGGGTCCACATAGACGTGGCACGTGGCACAGGAACAGCAGCCGCCACAGAGTGCGAGCAATTCCTCCACACCGTCATTGCGCAGGATTTCCATGACGGTGAGCCCGGCATTCGCCGTAATGGCGCGGGTGCCGCCCGAGCGCAGGACGACGTTCAAAGTTGGCATCTCGACTCCGTAATACATTTCAGCGGCAAGGCAGGTCCTCGGCCGCCATATGGCTATGATTGTTCGAGGCACACAACCGGGCCGGCGGCATGGACGCGCTTTTGGGAGAAGATATCGGAATGTATGGTCTGCTGGTGGTGGCTGAGTTGGAGGCATGAGGATGGACAAAGCTGGCATCATGCTGAAGCCGTTTCTAGAGCGCATTTTGGCGGTGATCGAGGCCGGCATGGAGGGCGCGCGTGACGCGAGGCGCATGGTCGATTCGATGGCACGGCATCAGGCCATGCAGGCGCCGTGTTTTCATGTTAAGGAGCCGAGAATTTTGCCGGTGTGCGACCATCTTGGCTCTGCATTGCGGGAGTCGCGCGGGCATGAGCCGCGGACGGCGATGCTGGCTGATGCCTTCGCGGATTTGGCGCCGAGCCTCGTATGGCAGCTTCGTGCCGGCGCAGCAGCGCAGGGAGACTCTTTCCTGCATGGACATGCAAATGCGCTGATCATCGGCCACGGGGACTATGAGCGGCCTGAGCCGGTGACGTTGGGGGTGAGCCTGCTCGCCCCTGGTGTCACTTACCCGGACCATGCGCATCCGCCAGAGGAGCTTTATGTTGTTCTGTCGCCTGGCAAATGGCGGCAGAACCGTGGCGCGTGGATGGCACGCGATGCCGGCGATCTGGTGCATAATCCGCCTGGGATCAATCACGGCATGCAGGCAGGTGCCGGCCCGCTGCTGGCACTTTGGCTTCTGTGGCGGAAGTGAAAAATGGTGCCCCGTACGGGATTCGAACCCGTGTAACCAACGTGAAAGGCTGGTGTCCTAGGCCTCTAGACGAACGGGACAGCGCTGGAAGGGGGCTGCGTAGCTAACCCCCGCCTCAGGGTCAAGTCAGCCAGTGTCCGTCCAAGACGCAAAAGTTTTTTGCTTCTTTTTCAAAAAAGAAGTTCTTGCCTTAGTCTTCGCTAACACGGGCTCTCGCGGGCCGCCTTGCCACCACACAGCGATCCACGGCGCCAAGCACCGCCTCGATCCCGTCGGATTTGGCGATGATCTCGCAGAACGCGCTCGCCAGGCCGCTGAGCTTGTCGCGCAGTGCGGCGGGGCTGGCGGTCAGCGCGATCAATGTTGGGCGGTCGGGGCGTGCCAGCAGGTCTTGGACCAGGCGGGCGGCCGCGGCGCCATTCAGTTTGGGTAGCGCGTAGTCGATGATAGCGGCATCGTAGGCGATTTGTCCCATCATCAGCACCGCCTGTAGACCATCCTCTGCCTCATCGACGCGGTAGCCGCGCGCGGCGAGGGCTGCAGAGACCAGTGCGCGGGGCATGTCGTCATCTTCCACCAGCAGGATTTGTGCGCGCTCATGGCCGACGGTGGCGTGGGGCCCGGCGTCGCGGACTGGTGGCCAGAGCGTGTCTTCATCTCGCGCTGCTCCGCCAGCGGGGGCGTGGATGTGGCGAAGCAGGGTGGCGGGATCCCAAGGCTTCGGCTCGATGGCGAAGAACACGCTGGTCGCGGCGTCGGCCGGCTGTCGCTGGGCGAGTTCGGGCCAGCCGGTAACCGCGATGATCTTCGGGCTGCCATGGTCGCGTGTGAGGTCGGTGATGAGGCGCGACGCAGCGACGCCGTCGACTTCCGGCAGGCGGCAATCCATCAGGATCACATCGAACCAGCCCAGCCTTGCGCGCTGTATGGCATCGAGTCCGTCCACGGCAGTTTCGACATAGAATTGCTGGCTGTTGAGGAATTGCGCGAGCACGTCGCGCTGCATGGCATCGTCTTCTACCACCAGGATTCGTTTACGCACGGCAAACTCTCCCGATCGATGCGGCGCAGCGTCTGCGCTTGAATCGCGCAGTGTCTGTAGCGTGGCTCAGCCATGTTCATAAAGGGAGGCAGATTACCAAAATCTTTCTTCGATGATGTGCCGCGCTTGATTTCACAATGTCGCCGCGACCCTTGCCCGAGGCTGCAAAGGCGATCAGGTAGCACGCTCCGAAAGCCTCCTCCCAGAGTAAGGACGCGCGTCGAATGCCATCGCAGAACTCGCCACAAACTATCCTTCTTGCAGGCGCCAGCCGCGGCCTTGGGCTCGGCCTCGCCGGCGCGTTTCTGGAGCGCGGCTGGAATGTCATCGCCACCGCACGCAATCTCGACAAGGCGGAGACCCTGCAGCAGCTTGCGCGATCCCATCCAGAGCACCTGGGGATCGAGACGCTCGACATCGCCGATCCGGACTCCATCAGGGCCTTGGCGAAGGCGCTCGGCGGCCGAACGCTCGACACGCTGTTCGTGGTGGCCGGGATCAACCTGCAGGGTGACACGCCGCTGCACGAGGTGACGGCGGCACAGATCGGCCAGGAATTCGTCACCAATGCCACGGCACCGATCGTGCTGGCGGAGACGCTGCTCGGGCAGATCTCCGCCGGCGGCTCCATCGTGTTCATGACCTCGATCCTGGGCAGTCTGGCGAGCAATGCCGGCGGCGGGATGGACATCTACCGCGCCAGCAAGGCGGCGCTGAACATGATGGCGATGAACTTCTCGCTTCGCCACAAGGACCGCCCAGTGCGCCTGATGCATCCGGGCTGGGTGCGCACCGATATGGGCGGCGCCGACGCGCCCGTCGAAATTCCTGCGAGCGTGCGTGGCATGGCCGATGAAATCACCCGCGACACCCGGCCCGGGCTCGCCTATCTGGACTACAAGGGCCAGAAGCTGCCCTGGTAGGAGGGCAGGCCGCAGGGTCTGCAATCAAGGGGCGTCTGATGTCGATCATGTTTGTCGGTGGCTTCGCCGTGGTGGGAATGGTGTTGGTGCTCGGCTTCTTCCAGATGCTCGGCGAGACGAGGCTGGCGTGGATTTTTCCTGTGATCTCAGTCGTGGCGCTGACGGCTTTCCTGGTCCGTTGCATGTTCGCGGCGCCTGCCCCGTAAAGGCCGCAGCGGCGACGCCTTCGTTAAGGCAATATAACCCCGGCGACTCGCGCCTCCTGCTACTGAGCGCCGCGTGACCACCGACGATCCACGCGCCATCAGTCCGGAGCGCGCCCCCGAAGACGCAGCCGAAGCCAGCCTGCGCCCGCAGACTTTGCGCGAGTTCGTGGGGCAGAAGGCGAGCCGGGAGAACCTGGCCGTGTTCATCGAGGCGGCGCGTGCCCGCGCCGAAGCGCTGGACCACGTGCTGCTGCACGGCCCGCCCGGCCTGGGCAAGACCACGCTGGCGCAGATCGTGGCGCGCGAGCTTGGCGTGGGGTTCCGGGCGACGTCCGGTCCAGTGATACAGCGAGCAGGCGACCTGGCCGCCATCCTGACCAACCTGCAGCCACGTGACGTATTGTTCATCGACGAGATCCACCGCCTGCAACCCGCCATCGAGGAGATCCTCTATCCTGCGATGGAGGATTTCCAGCTCGACCTGATCATCGGCGAAGGCCCGGCGGCGCGCTCCGTCCGCATCGACCTGCAGCCCTTTACCCTGGTGGGGGCGACAACACGGGCCGGCCTGCTCGCCACCCCGCTGCGTGATCGTTTCGGCATTCCGTTGCGACTGGTTTTTTATACGCCGGAAGAACTCACCCTGATCGTTGCGCGCGGCGCCGAAAAACTGAATTTTTCGCTGACCCGCGAAGGGGCGACCGAAATCGCGCGACGCTCACGCGGTACGCCGCGAATCGCAGGCCGCCTGCTGCGCCGCGTGCGCGACTTTGCGAGCGTGCAGGGTCAGGACGTGATCGATCGCGACATTGCCGATGCTGCATTGCTGCGCCTGGAAGTGGATGCGTTGGGACTCGATGCCATGGACCGCCGCTATCTCCGGCGTATGGCCGAGCATCACGGCGGTGGGCCTGTCGGCGTGGAGACCCTGGCCGCGGCACTCGCCGAAGCACGCGACACGCTCGAAGACGTGATCGAGCCCTATCTCATCCAGGAAGGCCTGATGCTGCGCACTAGCCGTGGCCGCATGCTGGGCGAACCAGGATGGCGTCATCTTGGCATGACGCCACCGCCGCCCGCTCAGGACTCGTTCCTGTGACGCCGCATCGCCACCTGAGACGCATCTATTACGCGGACACCGATGCGGGCGGCGTTGTCTACCACGCCAATTACCTGACGCTCGCTGAGCACGCGCGCACCGAGTGCCTGCGCGATCTTGGCATTCCCCATGCGGTGATGGTCGCCGAACATGACTGTGTCTTCATGGTGCGACGCGTCAATCTGGAGTATCTGCGGCCAGCCCGGCTGGACGACATGCTCACCATCACCACCGAATTTCTGGCCCAGACCGCCGCCACCCTTTCGCTGCGCCAGAGTTTTCTGCTGGCCAGCCCGCCGGATTGTGCCCGCCTTGAGGTCGAACTCGTGTGCGTGCGCGCGTCCACCGGCAAACCCGCCCGTATTCCGCCCCGTTGGCGGTTCGATCTGAGCTGAAGGAGTTTTTCGTTGGACCGCACGGTCGATGCCGCAAATCTGGGAACGCCTACCGGCGACCTGTCCCTCATCACCCTGTTCCTGCAGGCTGATATCGTCGTCAAACTGGTCATGCTGCTGCTGCTGCTGGCTAGCATCTGGGTATGGGCGGTCGTGTTCGAGAAGATCACGTCACTGCGCCGAGTGAACCGGCTGGCTGCTGCGTTCGAGGACCGGTTCTGGTCCGGCGGCAGCCTGGAAGATCTCTACGACCAGGAAGGTGTGCGCCCGGTGCACCCGATGGCCGCCGTGTTCGGCGCCGCCATGGGCGAATGGCGCCGCTCCTCGCGTGTGGCGGGTGCCGACATGGCACGCGGCAGCGTGCGCGACCGGATCGACCGCGCGATGAACGTGACGGTGACGCGCGAGATGGAGCGGTTGGAGCGCTGGATGGTGTTTTTGGCCAGCGTGGGTTCGATCGCGCCCTTCGTAGGCCTGTTCGGCACCGTCTGGGGCATCATGCACAGTTTTTCTGCCATTGCCGCAATGCATAACACCAATCTTTCGGTAGTCGCCCCGGGCATTGCGGAGGCGCTGTTCGCCACCGCCATAGGCCTCGTCGCAGCCATCCCGGCGGTGCTCGCCTACAACCAGATCTCCACGTCCCTCGCGCGGTTCGCAACCCGGCTCGAAGGCTTCGGGGTCGAGTTCGGCGCCATATTGTCGCGGCAGAGCGAGGAGAAAGCCTGATGGCCGGCGGTCTTATCGGCAAGGGGAACGGACGCTCGCGCTACCGGCCCATGGGCGACATCAACGTGACACCGTTGGTCGACGTAATGCTCGTGCTGCTGATCGTGTTCATGGTGACGGCGCCCATGCTGACCTCGGGCGTGAACGTCGATCTGCCGAAAACCGATGCCAAGCCGCTCAATACCGATGCCAAGCCGATCACCGTGAGCATCAATGCGGATGGCAAGGCGTATCTGGGCGATGAATCCGTCGAGGTCGGTGATCTGGTGGGCCGGCTCACCACGGCGGCGGATAACGACATGACGCGCCGGATCTTCGTCCGCGGCGACAAGTCGATCCCTTACGGCACGGTGATGCAGGTGATGGCGACGATCTCTCAAGGGGGATTTACCAAGGTCGCCCTGCTGGCACAGCAGGCGGACGCGCCGGCGCATTGATGATCGTGGCGTTCGTTCCATTGCCGAACCGGGGAATCGATGTCGCCTAGCATGAAGCGTGGGGCGACGATCTCGGCCGGGCTGCATCTTGCCGTCCTGCTGATGCTGATCCTCGTCATCCCCACGCCGACCCCGCCGCCACCACCGCCCGAGGACACGATGGAAGTCGAGTTCGAGGGCAAAGCTGCGTCTGCGCAAAAATCCACGGCCCACGGCAAGGTGGCGGCACCCAGCGAAGCCGATCACGAGGCGAAGGAGACGCCGGCGCTCGAGAAGCCGAAACCGGTGCCGCTCGAAAAGCCACCGCCGCCACCGCCGCCACCGCCGAAACCACCGGCACCGCAGGTGACGCAGACGCCGATCGAGGCGTCCAAGGTGCCGCCACCGCCGCCGAGCGACGTGGCCGAGCACATCAAGCCGCCGCCACCGGTGAAAATCCCGCCGACCAAGCAGCCGGAGCCGACCCAGGAGAAGCCGCTGGATACGGTGACGTACCAGCCGAACCACACCAAAAACCCGGCGGTCGACACCCACAGCCTGGAGAACACGCTGGAAAAGCTGTTGGCCGACCAGAAGCAGGACAAGCCGCCGACGCACAAATACAACCCTGATCGCGGCGGCAAGCTGAACGCCGGGGGACAGGCGCATGGCAATCTGACCGGATCTCTCACCGAAGGTCAGCGCAGGACCATTGGTGATGAAGTACGCCGTTGTTATGCGGAGGACACCGCGGCGAAAGATTACGCCACCTACGTTGCCACCATGACGGTCACGGTCGATCAGGCGGGCACGGTGCGTGCGGTGGAGCTTTCCCCCGCCGATCGTGCACATGCCTCGTCCGATTTCGCGTTTCGTGCGTTTGCGGAGCGGGCGGAGCGGGCGGTGCTCGATCCGCAATGCGCCAACCTGCCGGTGCCGCCGAATCTTCTCGGTCAGCCATCGGCCAAATTTACTTTCCGTTTTAGACCTTAGGGAGTTTTGGCGATGAGCCCAAAAAATGGGGATTTTGCCCAGGCCGGCCTGGCCCGGCGCAGTTTCATGGCGGCCTCAGCGGGGCTGCTCGCGGCGACACCGGCCTTGGCACAGGCGCCATTGGCACCTCCGCCGGGGGCACCCGCCGAGAACCAGCCGACTATCGATGTCGACCGTGCGATGACCAACCCGATCCCGATCGCCATCACCGGGCTTGCGGCAGGCCCGGGTGCCGTCAACATCGCCGGCGTTGTCAATGCCGATCTCGCACGTTGCGGGCTGTTCCACCCGCTCGACTCCGCGATCTTCGCGTCTGGCGACAATCCTGCGGCGCCGAATTTTGCGACCTGGAAGGCGACCGGCGCGCATGCTCTGGTCACCGGGCAGATCACCGGCACCGATCCGCTGCGGGTCGAATTCCGCCTGTGGGACGTGCTGCAGGGCGCGCAGATCCAGGGCACCGCCTACACGACCTCGGCCGCCAACTGGCGCCGCATCTCGCACATTATCGCGGACGTCATCTACGAGAGGCTCATCGGCGAGAAAGGCTATTTCGACACGCGTATCGTCTATGTGTCGGCCACCGGGCCGCGCGGGCGGCAGGTCAAGCGTTTGTCGATCATGGACCAGGACAGCGCGAATAACCGTATCCTTACCGATGGTTCCTGGCTGGTGCTCACCCCGCGCTTCAACCCGGTGCGCGACCAGATCGCGTTCATGAGCTACGCCAATGATCATCCGCGTGTGTATCTGTACGATCTGGGCAGCGGCCGTCAGACGACATTGGGCGAATTCCAGGGCATGAGCTTCGCGCCACGGTTTTCGCCGGATGGGTCTTCCTGCATCATCTCGGTCACCCGCGGCGGCGGCTCGGATATCATCGTGGTAGATGCCGCGAGCCATTCGTCAAGACGGTTGACGAGCTCGGGCTCTATCGATACCAGCCCATGCTACAGCCCCGACGGATCACAGATTGTATTCAATTCGGATCGTGGCGGCGACCAGCAGCTTTACATCATGGGCGCCGGCGGCGGGGGTGCGCGCCGTATCAGTTATGGCCATGGACAATATGCGACACCGGTGTGGTCGCCGCGCGGCGACCTGATCGCATTCACGCGCTTTTCCGGCGGCGGCGGCAATTTCGCGGTCGGCGTGATGCACCCGGATGGGTCCGGCGAGCGCATCCTTTCGGAGAGCTATTCCGTAGAAGGACCGACCTTCGCGCCCAATGGCCGGGTGATCATGTTCTGGCGCGAGACGCGCTCGCGCGACAATTACGGCAACGGGTTTTCGTCGCGACTCGTCAGTATCGACATCACCGGCTTCAACGAGCGGCAGGTGCCGACGCCAACGGATGCGTCCGATCCGGCTTGGTCCCCACTGAACGCCTAGAGCGATCATCATCCATCGGCAAACGAACTGCATGTAGTCGTTTCGGCTGCCGATGGATGATGGTGAAAATTCTCTCATGTTGCACTGCGTCGCTTGACCGTGACGGGACCGTAAGCGTATCTCCGCCGCACCGCGGGAACGATTTGGGTATTTGGTCGTTACTGGCGTGACATCTTCCGCACCGCTATCGACTGACAGGACGACACCATAATGAAGCTGAAAGTTTACGGGGCAATCGCTGCTATTGCTCTTCTCGCCGCATGTTCGCACACG
Source organism: Acetobacteraceae bacterium (assembly GCA_965198855.1). GTDB lineage: Bacteria > Pseudomonadota > Alphaproteobacteria > Acetobacterales > Acetobacteraceae > BOG-908. The sequence goes on from CBDAPZ010000001.1 coordinate 1,106,129, forward strand.
CCGCCGGCACAGACGGGGACGTCCAACACGGGCGGTGAAGCCATGAACCCCGGCGGCCCGGCTCCGGGCAGCGAAGAAGACCTTGTCCGCAATGTCGGCGATCGCGTGTTCTTCGAGCTTAACTCTTCCACGCTGAATGATTCAGCACAGGCGACTTTGGAAAAGCAGGCTGCGTGGCTTGCAAAATATCCGAACGTCACCGTGCAGGTTGCCGGCAACTGCGACGATCGCGGCACGGAAGAATTCAACATCGCCCTGGGCAACCGCCGCGCGAAGGCAGCTGAAGATTATCTCGTTGCCAAGGGCGTGTCGTCCAGCCGTATCAGCCTGATCAGCTACGGCAAGGATCGTCCGACTGCCCTCGGTGACAACGATGAGGCATGGGCACAGAACCGCAACGACATCACTTCGGTTAAATAAGCTACAGGTTTGACCGCCCGGGATGGCGACATCCCGGGCGGATCTGTATCTGGGGTTCGGACAATGTGCCGGTGGAATGCCTGAAGGCTTGCCTTCGGGCATGTTCTGTTAATGACCCCCCTGTGTGCCGTCCGTTGAGGGCAGTGCGTTAAATGACCGGAGCCGAGATGAAGACGCTGCGCGCAATCGCCGTTTGCCTGCTGGCCAGTTCCGCCTTTTGCCTGCCGGGCCGCGCTGCCCACGCGCAGATGGACAGCCGGGAGGCGATTGATCTGCAGAACCAGGTCGCCGAGTTGCGGCAGGAATTGCAGATGATGCAGTCCGCACAGCAATCCGGCGGGCAGGCGCCCCCGCAGGCATATGCACCCCCACAAGGCGGCTACGCGCAGCCGGGTGGAGCAGGTGGCAGCGATACAGCAGCCGAAATGGTTGTGCGTGTCTCGGGTCTCGAGGAGCAGGTGCGCACACTCCAGGGCAAGGTGGATGACCTGACCAACCAGCTGCAGCGCCAGCACGACGAGCTCGGCAAGCAGATCGGCGACCTGGAGTTCAAGCTTGGCCAGGGCGGCGGCGGCGGCGGCTCGCCTAGCGGTGATTCGGGCGGGTCGTCGCTCGGTGGGCCGCCCCCGCCGGCCGTGCCGCAACCGCAGCCGTCGGTGCCGGCGCATCGCACGCCGGAGATGGCTTTGCGCGAGGGCAATAATGCACTGGCGCGGCGAGATTTCGCGGCAGCCTCGGCGGCCGCACATGAGGTATTGGATAGCGGCCGTGCTGGTCCGCGGACGATGGATGCGCAATTCCTGCTTGCGCGTGCCGAGGGCGGTGAGGGTCAGTTCAAGGATTCGGCCGCGGATTACTATAAGGCGTATAGCCGTGCACCGCGGTCGCCCACGGCGCCGGCGGCTTTGCTCGGTGTGGCCAATTCGTTAATGGCTCTCAACGACAAGAATGATGCGTGCCAGGCGCTCGCCAAGCTCGGCGCCGAATTTCCGCAGGCGTCCGGCATGGTGAAGCAGAACGCCGCCGCTGCCCGCAAGCGTGCCAGCTGCGGCAGGTAAATAATGTCGAGCCCGGGGGCCAGGGAGCAAGGCTCCTTGGCCTTTATGTCGCCCTGGCCAATTTCTCGCCGCGTGGCGGTTGCCGTGAGTGGCGGCGCGGACAGCATGGCGCTCGCCTTGATAGTGTCGCTTTGGGGTAAGCCGCTGGCGTTGATCGTCGATCATCGGTTGCGTCCGGAATCGCGCGTTGAGGCGGTCCAGACGGCGTCCCGGTTGGCGACCCTTGGAATTGAGTCCCGGATTTTGACGTTGCGCGGCGTTTTGCCTGGCCCCGGCTTGGCAGCGCGTGCCCGTTCGGCGCGCTATGCTGCCTTGGCGGAGGCAGCGCGTGAGGCTGGTCTTTCCGACCTTCTGCTTGGCCATCATGCTGGGGACCAGGCGGAAACCTTCCTGATACGAGAGGCGGCACATAGTGGGCCGGCCGGGTTGGCGTGCATGGCGCCGATCGTCGAGACACGCGAGCTGCGGCTGGTGCGTCCACTATTGCAGGTGTTGCCTGAGCAGCTTCGTGATGTGCTACGAGCGCAGGGGATCGGCTGGGTCGAGGACCCAAGCAATCGCAATCCGGCGGCAATGCGGACCGGTATGCGCGCGCGTCTGGCGGCGGGCACAGGTGAGACGCAGGCCACTCTCCTGTCGCGTGTTCATGCCGCGGCGATCGCGCGGCACAATGTGGAACAGGCACTGGCGGTGCGTCTGGCGGAGCGTGCCAGCATTTTCCCACAAGGTTATGCCGTTTTGTCGCCTGGGCCGGTCGACCCGGTGCTTTTGGCGGCCCTGATACGTGGCCTGACCGGCGCTGCGTATCCGGAGCGGAGTGCGGCCTTGGCGCGGCTGGCGGGCGCGCCTCTGCGCGGCACGTTGGGCGGCGTGCGCTTCATGCCGGCAGGGCGGCACGGCCCGGGCACGCTGATGGTGCGTGAGGAGGCTGCGATTCAGGGGCCGATTAGAGCCATTCACGGCGCGCTTTGGGATGGTCGTTTCAGGCTGGAAAGCGATATTGCGCTACCGGAAGCGGCGCGGATCGGCGCGCTGGGTGACGATGCGGCCTTGTTTCGGCGGCATTCCAGGCTCGGTTCGGCCATTCTGCGCAGCTTGCCGGCCTTGCGGGTGGCGGGCGATCTGGTTTGTGTGCCGCATCTTGGGCATTTTAATGGGTGGACAAACCGCGCGCTTCGGCTGAGTTTCTTCCCTCCGGTCCCGGTTGCGGGCGCGCCGTTCGCGGTATGCGGCGTGGGGGATGCGCAAACGTCACAGGCGCACCATGTGCTTTCCAACGCTGATCACATACCCTTGCAAACGGGCGGGTCAGTAGGGAAATATTAACACAAATCCAAAGGGTTTGTGCTTGGTTTGGATCGCGGGCCTGGGTCAGGTTCGCCTTGGACTGGAAACGAATGAGCAATTTCGGCCGTAATTTGGCACTCTGGGTGATCATAGCCTTGTTGCTTGTGGTCCTCTTCAACCTGTTCCAGCCGGGATCGGGCCAACATGGTGTTAGCCCCATGGCCTACTCGGACTTCATCAGCGAAGTGAATAGCGGCCACGTGCGTGACACCGTGATCCAGGGTCACACCGTCACCGGCCAGCTTTCGGATGGCCACAACTTCCAAACCTATGCGCCGGAAGACCCTAACCTGTTCCAGCGCCTGACGGATAGGGGCGTGCGGGTTATCGCCAAGCCTGACGATGACGGCATGAGCCCGCTGCTGCGTCAGCTGCTCGGCTGGTTCCCGATGCTGCTGCTGATCGGCGTATGGGTGTTCTTCATGCGCCAGATGCAGTCCGGCGGCGGCCGTGCCATGGGCTTCGGCAAGAGCCGTGCGCGCATGCTGACCGAGAAGCAGGGCCGCATCACGTTCGAGGACGTGGCCGGCATCGATGAAGCCAAGTCCGAACTTCAGGAAATAGTGGAGTTCCTGAAGGATCCGCAAAAATTCCAGCGGCTCGGCGGCAAGATCCCGAAGGGCGTGCTGCTTGTAGGCCCCCCGGGCACCGGCAAGACGCTACTGGCGCGGGCCATTGCCGGCGAGGCCAACGTGCCATTCTTTACGATCTCTGGCTCGGATTTCGTCGAGATGTTCGTGGGCGTCGGCGCCTCTCGGGTGCGTGACATGTTCGAGCAGGGAAAGAAGAATGCCCCCTGCATCATCTTTATCGATGAGATCGACGCAGTCGGCCGTCATCGTGGCGCCGGCCTAGGTGGCGGCAACGACGAACGCGAGCAGACCCTGAACCAGATGCTGGTGGAGATGGATGGGTTCGAGAGCAATGAGGGCGTGATCCTGATTGCCGCAACCAACCGGCCAGATGTGCTCGACCCGGCGCTCCTGCGCCCCGGCCGTTTCGACCGCCAGGTGGTGGTGCCGAACCCGGACGTGCTTGGCCGCGAAAAGATCCTGCGCGTGCATATGCGCAAGGTGCCGCTGGCGAGCGACGTCGATCCGAAGACCATTGCCCGTGGCACGCCTGGCTTCTCAGGTGCGGATCTGGCGAACCTGGTGAACGAGGCCGCGCTGCTGGCGGCACGGCTAAGCAAGCGTGTGGTCGCCATGGCCGAGTTCGAGTTTGCGAAGGACAAGGTGATGATGGGTGCCGAGCGGCGCAGCCTGGTGATGAGCGACGCCGAAAAGGAGATGACGGCGTTCCACGAGTCCGGCCATGCCATATGCTCGATCTACGAGCCGGAATGCGACCCGATCCACAAAGCTACCATCATCCCGCGCGGCCGTGCGCTGGGCATGGTGATGAGCCTGCCGGAAGGCGATCGCTACTCGACAAGCAAGGCCAAGCTCGTGGCACAGCTCGCCATGGCAATGGGCGGTCGGGCCGCGGAGGAGATCATTTTTGGGGCCGAGAAAGTCAGCAATGGTGCTTCTGGCGACATCAAGATGGCGACCGACCAGGCACGCCGCATGGTGACCGAATGGGGCATGAGCGAAAGCCTCGGTATGATCGCCTATGGCGACAACAGCCAGGAACTGTTCCTCGGCCACTCGGTCCAGCAGAACAAGAGCGTGTCCGAGCATACGGCACAGTCGATCGATCGCGAGATCAAGACGATCATCGATACGGCTTACAACAAAGCCAAGACTGTTCTTACCGAACATCTGGATGAGCTTAATCGTCTCGCGCGTGGGCTGCTGGAGTATGAGACACTCTCTGGTGACGAGATCAAGCAGGTGCTGCGCGGTGAGCCGGTGATCCGGCGCGTGGTGGACGAGCCAGCGCCGGAACAGAGGCGTGCCAGCGTGCCGACGACGAGTTCGAAGCCGAGCGCAATGCCGCCGGGCATGGATCCGGCACCCCAGCCGGGGTGAAGGAAGCAGTTCTTTTCTGAACCAAGGAACCAAAAGACGTGTGCGTCTTAGGCGCCTCCCCTGGCCAGGGAGGCGCTTTTCTTTTGGACATTGGCAAGAGTAATGTGTATAAATTACCATTTCCATACACATTGAGCTCATCATGCGCACGAACATTGAAATCGACGATATGCTTTTGGCCGAAGCCATGGCCGTCACCGGTCTGGAGACCAAAAAATCCGCTGTCGAAGAAGGATTGCGCCGCCTGGTGCAGAGCTATCGCAGGCAGAACGCACTGGCCGACCTGGCCGGACTTGGATGGGAAGGTGACCTGGACGCGTCGCGTGAAGGACGCCTCGTCGACATGTTGCCGTGATTTGTGTCGATAGCTCCGTCTGGATCGGCCTTCTTCGCAACGAGAAAACCGGCCCAGTCAGCATGCTGAAACACCTGGTGCAGACGCAGGACGATCAGGTGCTGGTCGGTGATCTCGTTCTGCTTGAGGTGCTGCAAGGTGCCCGCGACACATCGCACGCCAACCGCATAGAGCAGAACCTGCGCCTATACCGCAGCGCCACCATGCTGGGCGAGTCACTCGCAATCCGCGCCGCAGCCCATTACCGCCTTCTGCGCAGCGAAGGGATCACGATCCGCAAGACGGTGGACCTGATCATCGGCGCATTCTGCGTCGCACATGACCATGTGCTGCTGCATGACGACCGTGACTTCGAGCCCATGGCGGAACATCTCGGCCTTCGCATCTTGCCCCTATGAACCCGCTTCTCATGGGCATCCTCAACGTCACGCCTGATAGTTTTTCCGACGGCGGCATCCATACGGATCCGGTCGCAGCAGGCTTCGCCATGCTGGCTGCGGGGGCTGATATCATTGATATTGGCGGCGAGAGCACGCGCCCCGGCGCTGCGTTCGTCACGCCTGCGGAGGAACAGGACCGCATTTTGCCCGTGGTCACGGAACTCGCGCTAAGCGGTGCGAAAATCTCGGTAGATACGCGCAACGCTGCCACCATGCAGGCGGCCCTGGAGGCTGGAGCCGCCATTATCAACGATGTGTCGGCTCTCGGCCACGATCCGGCGGCAGCATCCTTGCTCGCAAAATATGAATGCGGCGTGGTGCTCATGCATATGCGCGGCACACCTCAGACCATGATGCACTACGCCATCTACACGGATCTTCTCGCAGAACTAGGCGATGAACTCGCGCAGAGCGTTGCGCGCGCGCAGGCTGCAGGCATCGACAGGGAACGGATCACCATCGATCCCGGGCTGGGATTTGCCAAAACGGCCGAACAGAACCTAGCGGTGTTGCGCGGCCTCCCGTCTTTGGCGACGGCGCTCGGCCTGCCCATTCTGATCGGCGCCTCGCGGAAGAATTTTATCGGGCGCTATGGCGGCGAAACCGAGCCTGCCCGGCGGGGTGCGGGCTCGATCGCGGCCGCTCTGTTCGCCGCTTCGCAAGGCGCTGCCATCTTGCGTGTGCACGATGTGGCAGAGACACGCCAGGCGCTTAATGTGTGGCTGGCGCTCGCCCGCCGCGATGATTAGACATGGTTCGCAACACAGCAGGATTGGCTGATGACCCGCAAATATTTTGGCACGGACGGCATACGCGGCCGAGCCAATTCGGAAAAGATGAGCCCGGAAACCGCGCTGCGCGTGGGGCTTGCGGCCGGGCTGCAATTCGTGCGCGGCGACCATCGACACCAAGTGATCATCGGCAAGGATACGCGGTTGTCGGGCTACATGCTGGAGCCGGCACTGGTTGCGGGCTTCACCAGCGCCGGTATGGACGTGCTTCTGGTTGGCCCGCTGCCGACACCGGCGATCGCCATGCTGACACGCTCGATGCGTGCCGATCTCGGCGTGATGATCTCCGCCAGCCACAACGCCTATGAAGATAACGGCATCAAGCTGTTCGGGCCGGATGGGTTCAAGCTTTCCGACGAGACGGAGATGGAGATCGAGCGATTGATGTCGACGGATTTGTCCGCGCGCCTCGCTTCGCCGGCCAAGCTTGGCCGTGCGCGCCGGCTCGATGATGCGGCAGGGCGGTATATCGAGAGTGCAAAGGCGAGCTTTCCGCGCGGGCTGACGTTGGATGGACTGAAGATCGTGATCGATTGCGCGCACGGCGCGGCCTATCGCGTCGCACCCACCGTGCTGACGGAGCTTGGTGCCGAGGTGATCGCCGTCGGTGTTTCGCCGGATGGTTTCAACATCAACAAGGCTTGCGGGAGCACGCATCCGGCGCAGCTTTGCGCGACCATGCTGGAGCATAATGCGGATTTCGGCATAGCACTTGATGGCGATGCGGATCGCGTGCTGCTGGCCGATGAGAGCGGGCATCTGATCGACGGCGACCAGGTGCTGGCGCTGATCGCGAAAAGCTGGGCTGCCGACGGGCGGCTGCGCGGCGACGGTGTGGTGGCGACGGTGATGTCGAACCTTGGGCTGGAGCGGTTTCTCGCCGACCAGGGGCTAAGCCTGGAGCGCACGCAGGTGGGCGACCGCTACGTGGTGGAACGCATGCGCGAGACCGGGATGAATATCGGCGGAGAGCAATCCGGCCACATGGTGCTATCGGATTTCGCGACGACCGGTGACGGGCTGGTGGCGGCGTTGCAGGTGCTGGCAACCATCATGAGCGAAGGCAAGCCGGCGAGCGAGGTGTGCCGTTGCTTCACGCCGCTGCCGCAATTACTGCGCAATGTGCGGTTTTCCAGCGGACAGCCTTTGTCTGACCCACGGGTGTTGGACGCCGTGCGCGATGCGGAGGTGCGGCTTGGCAGCACCGGGCGACTGCTGCTGCGGCCAAGCGGCACGGAGCGGCTAATACGAGTGATGGCGGAAGCGGAGGATGAGGCGCTGGTGGTGGAATTGGTCGGCGAGCTCTGCAACGTTATCGAATCCGTCTCCGGCCTGGCTGCGGCGGCGGATTGAGCACGCGTATTCGCGGCCGTGTTCTGGTCGTTGCCGGCTCGGATTCAGGCGGCGGTGCGGGGATACAGGCAGACATAAAGACCGTGATGGCGCTTGGCGGGTTTGCCACCACGGCGGTGACGGCGGTTACCGCGCAGGACACACTTGGCGTGCACGGTGTTTTTGCGGTGCCGCCGGATTTCGTGGCACTGCAGATGCGGCGCGTGCTGTCCGATATCGGTGTGGATGCGTTCAAGACCGGGATGCTGGCGGACGTGCAAACCGTGCAGGCTGTGGCTGCGGTATTTGCCGATTACCCGGGGATACCGTTGGTGCTGGACCCGGTGATGATGGCGAAAGGCGGCCATAAATTGATCGATGACGATGCCATTGCGACGCTGAAATCCGATCTGCTGCCGCTGGCGGCGCTGATCACGCCAAATGCGCCGGAGGCGGAGACGCTTGCTGGGATCAGCATCGGATCGCTAGACGATCAGTTTCGTGCTGCGGATGTGCTGCTTCGCTTGGGCGTGCGAGCGGTGTTGCTGAAGGGCGGGCATCTCGAGACGCCGGAGATTACCGACGTGCTGGCCACGCAGGATGGCGTGCAGGTTTTTACCGCACCGCGACGGGTGACGCGGAATACGCATGGCACCGGGTGCACGCTTGCCAGTGCGATTGCCACGGGGCTTGCACAAGAGAGGACGCTTATGGAGTCGGTGCGTAGGGCGCATGCCTATGTGCAGGCGGCGATGGCGGCCGCACCGGGGCTGGGGAACGGCCATGGTCCGCTCGATCATGGCGCTGCGTGGTCGGCATGAGCGGGCTCGCCTATTGGATGGTGGATGCCTTCACCGACCAGATGTTTGCCGGCAACCCGGCAGCTGTGGTTCTGCCGGAGACGGCGTTGCCGGATCGGCTCATGCAGCAGATTGCGGCGGAGAACAATCTTTCCGAAACGGCGTTTGCTGTGCCTGAAGGAGATGGATTTCGGCTGCGCTGGTTTACGCCGACGGTCGAGGTCGATCTGTGTGGGCATGCCACGTTGGCGACGAGTTTTATTTTAAAGATGCTCGGCCATGCCGGGCCTTTTCGCTTTCATACGCGATCGGGCGTGTTGGTTGCGCGGGTGGCACGCGACGAGATCGAGCTGGATTTACCGGCATATTCCCATGCGCAGGTCGCGGCACCGGAAGGCCTGGCGGAGGTGCTCGGATTAGAGGCGTCGGTGGTTTTGAAGTCGGCAGATCTGATTGCGGTGTTGCCCGATGCGGCGACGGTTGCGGCATTGCGGCCGGATCATGCGGCGATCGCAAAACTGCCTGGCGGGGCTTTGATTGTCACGGCCGAGGGTGGCGAGAATGCGGACATCACCAGCCGTTATTTTGCGCCTGCTTATGGTATCAACGAGGATCCGGTCACCGGTAGCCTGCACACGCAGGTGGTGCCGTACTGGGCTGCCCGCTTAGGCAGGGAAAAGCTGGTATGCGCGCAGGCAAGTTCGCGGAGCGGCCGTATGGTGTGTGTTCTGTCCGGCAACCGTGTTCTCTTGCGGGGCAAGGCCGTACTCTACGCAAGCGGAAGTTTGGCGCTCAGGACATAAAAGTCCTTTGCTTCCTTTCTTCAGAAAAGAAGAGTTTTCCTTATCTGTCTATGACCGTATCTTTGAGCGGCTTGGAGCAGCAGATCAGTACCATGCCCTGATCGATTTCGCGCTGCCGAATACCGCCCTCATGTTTCATATCGACCTGGCCTGAGATCATACGGCTCTTGCAGGTCCCGCACATGCCCCGCGCGCAGGCTGAGGGGAGGCGGAGGCCGGCTTCCTTGGCGGCTTGCAGGATTGTCTTGTCAGGGCCGCAGACGAGGACGCGCTGGCTTTTGGCGAAGGTGATTTCGAAGCCTTCGAGAGGAGCGGTTATGGCTTCTTCCGACAGGGATTCTGCCACTTCGGCGAAATTGAAACTTTCCTGATGGTAGCGGGCGGGATTGCTGCCAGCTTCCTGCAGGATCGTGCGGATTGAGGCCATAAAGAGGGAGGGGCCGCAGGTGAGAATTTCACGCTGGGTGAAATCGGGAGCGATTTCGCGCAGCATCGGGAGGGAGAGGCGGCCGCGATAGCCGGACCAGTTGCGCATGGGTGCGTCGGACTCGCAGATGAACGCGAGGCGGAAATGCGGGAAGGATGTGGCGAGGCGTTCGAGTTCCTCGTGGAAAATGATGTCGTCCGGCGAGCGCGCGGCGTGGACGAAGATGGTGTCGGTATCCTGGGCAAGGTCGGCATGGGTGCGGGCCATGGCCATCAGTGGGGTGATGCCGCTGCCGCCGGACAGGAATAGGTATTTTTCTGAACGGTGTTGCACGCTGGTGAAGTCGCCCATGGGGCCGGTGGCTTGCACGCTCATGCCGGGGCGAAGGTGATCGTGCAGCCAGTTGGAGACGGGGCCGCCGGCGACGCGCTTGCTCGTGATGGAGATCGTGTGCGGGCGTGTGGGCGGGGAGGAGATGGTGTAGCAGCGATGGAGCGTGTGGCCGCCGATCTTGAGCTGCAAAGTGAGGAACTGGCCGGGTTCAAAGCGGAATATATGTGGCGTAGGCGGAGAGAAGATAAAGGTGCGCACATCATGGGTTTCCTGCACCACATGACGACAGATGAGGATGTCGTTTTCTTCGGAGTTCCAGACGGGCAGATTGGATTGTAGGGCGGCGTTTACGGCACTGATGGACATGGTTTGCTTAGCCGTTCAGATGGGCGCTGAGACGGCCGATATACCAGGTGGTGAATTTGTCCACGAGGCCTTCGGTGAAGGGCGAGTAGGGGCCTGGGTGATACCCGCTGGTGCGTGCGCCGGCTTGCTGGAGGGCGACCAGTGCGCCGTCCTGCGAGTTGGTGGCGCGCCAGACGGAGGTGAGTTTGTCGACGGTATAGTCTCTGTCTTCGACAGCATCTTTGTGCACCAGCCATTTCGTGCGCAGCAATGTGCGCTCCGGTGAGAGCGGGAAGGCGGCGAAGGTGACAATGTGATCGGCCATGAAATGGTGCCAGGAGTTTGGCTGGGTCCACATCGAGAGGCCGCCGAGGACGCGGTTCTGGATGTCACCGAGAAGTTTCTTGCTGGCGGCGCGTGTGTCGAGTGTTTGTGACTCTCCTGTGCCATCCAGCGGGAGACGCTCGGTACGGAAGCCGGTGACGCGGTCTGCGAGATGCTCGATCTCGGCTGAGGGAAAGCCGGCCTGCTCCCATTGCTGTTTCATGGTTGCGGAGAGGGCATCGTAACGGCAGGCGGCATCCATCTTCTGTGGATCGTTGGCGTCTGGTGCGAAGCCGAAACCATGCTCGAAAAGGGAGGCGGTGAGCTCGGGGTGGCTGACCGCGCAGTGATAGCACTCGCGGTTGTTCTCCATGGTGATCTTCCAGTTGCCTTCCTCGATCAAATCGATCTCAACGGCGACTTTCGTGTTTCTCACGTCATGGCGCTGGAGATAGGGCGTCAGCGCACGCTCCATATCATCGATATCGGCCGGCGGTGTTTCTGCAAGGCAGATGAAAAGCAGGCCGGAGATCGAGCGCAGATGGATGGGTGCCAGGCCGTGGCAGGAGCGATCGAAATCGGGGCTCATGTGTTCGGCGAAGATCAGGTTGCCGTCGAGGTTGTAGGTCCATTGATGGTAGCGGCAGACGATATTGCCCACGCTGCCTTTCGGGCCGTCAACCAGGCGGGCGCCACGATGGCGGCAGGCATTGTGGTAGGCGCGGACTAACATGTCGTCGTGGCGCACGATCAGGATGGCGTGGTTGCCGATATCGACGGTCATGACGTCGCCCGGTTCGGCAATGTCGGGTTCGACGCCGACATAGATCCAGTGATGGCCGAAGATGGCGTCGATATCGAGCTTGAAGATCTCTTCGCTGGTGTAGAATGCGCGCTCCAACGCGTGGCCGGGTTTGCGTGTTTCTACGAGTGTTTCGATATTCATCGGTTGAACCTTCTCAGCCAAAGACGCGGAAGGCGGCGAGCCTTTCGTCGCCGGGGGGCAATGGCACAGGCTGTTCGTGCTCGCGGCGTGAGCGCGTTCTTTGCTCTGAAGGGGCGAAGCCGTGGGCAGCCTTGAACTGGCGGGAGAAATGGGCGCAGTCGGCGAAGCCTGCGTCAAGCGCAATGTCGGTGACGCCGCGGTCGGTGTTTTTCAGCAGCCAGTGGGCGTAGCGCAGCCGCAGGGCACGGTAGAACTCGGCGGGGCGTTTGCTGCAGGCGGCGAGGAAAAGGCGCTCCAGCTGCCGTGTGGAGAGTTTTAGGCGCTTGGCGATGTCGGTGATGGCGATCGGGTCAGTGAGGTTCTGTTCCATGAGCAGCATGGCGCGGCGGATGCGTTCATCGGTGACACCGGTGCCGACCGGGGGGTGGGGCTGCGCGTCGGTGCCGGCGCGGGCGCGATCCAGCATCAGCACGTGGCGGCTTTTCTGTGCGGTGGCGCGGCCGAGATGGCGCTCGATGAGGAAGGTGGCGAGGTCGGCGGTGCCGCCGCCGCCGGCGCAGGTGATGCGGTTGCCGTCGGCGACGAAGAGGCGATCGGCAATGAGCTCGTGATCCGGGAATTCGGCGAGAAAATCCTGGTGGTGATACCAGCTGACACAGCAGGAACGGTTTTCCATGAGGCCCAGGCGGGCAAGAATGAAACTGCCGGTGCAGAGCCCCACGAGGGGGATGCCGCGTTTGGCGGCGGATTTGAGATAAATGGTAGTGGTGTCGTCGATTTGCGGGCCCTGGTTCAGAAGGCCGCCGACGATGACGAGGTAGTCGAATGTTTCCGGATCGGTGAGGTCGCTGGTGGGATTGATGGTAAGGCCGCAGCTGGCGCGTACGGGGTGTTTACCGCGAGACATGACGGACCAATGGCAGAGGATCTGGCGGCTGCCGTCGCCTTCGTCTGAGGCGAGGCGAAGCTGGTCGACGAAAAGGCTGAAGGCGGAGAGTGTGAAGTTGTGCGCGAGGACAAAGCCGACAGTCAGCGGTTTGCCGATGGGTTTGGTTTTTATCGTCATGGCTGCACCTCGCGGATCGCGATGATACTGCAAAGATGCGACGTCATGCACCGCTAAATTTCAAGATTTGAGTCGTGCGTTTGCGGGGTCGAAGGGTGATTCTTCGATCACGGTTGCCTCGTGGATCTTTCCGAGGATCTTGATGGAGAGTTGTGTGCCGAGGTCGCTGAGATCGGGGCGAACGAGGCCGAGGGCGAGGGATTTGCCGAGGCGCCAGCCATAGCCGCCGGAGGTGGTGCGGCCGACAAGCTTGCCGTCGTACGTGATGGGTTCGGAGCCGCGAGCGTCGGCGTCGGTGACGTCGTGGATTTCGAGGGTGACGAAGCGGTTGGCGAAGCCGCGGCGTTGCCAGGCGAGGAGGGCGTCGCGGCCGACGAAATTGCCTTTGTCGGGGCGGACGAAACGGTCGAGGCCGGATTCCAGCGCGGCGTATTCGGTGGACATTTCGCGGCCGACGAGGCGGTACGATTTTTCGAGACGCAATGAATCCATGGCTTTTATGCCGAAGGGTTTCAGATCGAGTGCCTTGCCGGCTTCGAAGAGCAGGTCGAAGAGATAGTTCTGCATTTCGATTGGGTGGTGAAGTTCCCAGCCGAGTTCACCGACAAAGTTGACGCGGAGCGCGCGAACGGGGGCGGCGCCGATGCTGAGAAATTTGCCGGTGAGCCAGGGGAAGGCTTTTGTGGAGAGATCCGTGTCGGTGAGGGGTTGGAGGAGGTCGCGAGCGCGTGGGCCGGCGATGGCGAAAACGCCGTGCTGGGTGGTGATCTTTTGGAGGCGCACGCCGGTGAAGGGCAGGGATTTTTCGAGCGTGTCGTAGTCGTGGCGTTCGAGCGCGCCAGCGCAGACGAGATAGAATTTTTGGCTGGCTTCGCGCTGAATGGTGGCTTCGAGGCGGGTGCCGCCGTTGGCGGTGAGCATGTGACAGAGGCTGATGCCGCCTAGTTTTTTCGGCATACGGTTGGCGAAGAGGGATTCGAGCCAGGCTTCGGCGGCGGGACCCGAAACTTCGAATTTGGCGAAGGCACTCATGTCGAGCAGACCGACTTTTTCGTGCACGTGGCGGCATTCGCGGCCGACATGTTCGAAATAGTTGGAGCGCCTAAAGCTCCAGCGTTCGCGGGGGAGTTCGCCGGGGTCGGCGGCGGCGTGGTTTCCGTTGAGAATCACGTCTTGCGGCTCGAGATCCGCATGGGTCAGGCCGTAATTTTCAGGCGCAAACCAGCCCGGGCGTTCCCAGCCATAGACTGTGCCGAACACCGCACCCTTGGCGGCCATGCGGTCGTAGCAGGGCGCGCGTTTAAGGGCGCGCGCGGCGCCGCGTTCTTCGTCCGGGTAGTGGATGCTGAAGACCTTGGCGTAGGCTTCTTCGGTTTTGCGGCGCAGGTAGCCGCGGCTGGCATAGGGGCCGAAGCGGCGGGGGTCGACGCCCATCATGTCGACGCTGGGTTCGCCGGTGGTGATCCATTCGGCGAGTTGCCAGCCGGCGCCCCCGGCGGCGGTGATGCCGAAGCTGTGACCCTCATTGAGCCAGAAGTTTTTGAGGTCCCAGGCGGGGCCGACGATGGGGCTGCCATCGGGGGTGTAGGCGATGGCGCCGTTATAGACTTTTTTGATGCCGACTTCGCCGAAGGCGGGGACGCGTTTGATGGCGGCATCGATATGCGGCATCAGGCGATCGAGATCTTCCTGGAACAGCTCGTATTCGCTGTCGGCAGACGGGCCATCGACATAGCAGCATGGAGCGCCGGTTTCGTACGGGCCGAGGAGAAGACCGCCGTTTTCTTCGCGCATGTAGTAGGAGGCGTCGGATTCGCGCAGCACGCCCATTTCGGGAAGGCCTTGTGCGCGGCGTTTGAGGATGGCGGGGTGTGGTTCGGTGACGAGGTATTGATGCTCGACGGGAATGACCGGGATGTCCAGGCCGACCATCTCGCCAGTCTTGCGCGCGAAATTGCCTGTGCAGGAAACGATATGTTCGCAGGCGATGTCGCCCTGATTGGTTTTGACCAGCCATTCGCCGTTGGGTTTTTGTTCGATGCTTAGCACGCAGGTGTTTCGGAAAATTTCGCCGCCGCCGGTGCGGGCGCCGCGGGCGAGGGCCTGGGTGAGGTCGGCGGGCTGGATGTAGCCGTCATCGGGGTGCTGGAGGGCACCGATGATGCCGTCCATCTTGGCGAGCGGCCAGATCTCTTCGAACTGGGCGGGGGTGAGAAGGCGAACGTTGATGCCGAGTGTTTCAGCTATGCCGGCGTAATAGCGGTATTCGTCCATGCGGTCGGGCGTGCAGGCGATCCGGATGTTGGAGACGCCGCGGAAACCGACATCCTGCTCGGTTTCCTGCTGCAGCGTCTTGTAGAGCTTCACGCTGTAGCGGTGCAGCTGACCGACGGAGTAGCTGAGGTTGAACAGTGGGAGGAGACCGGCGGCGTGCCATGTGGAGCCGGAGGTAAGCTCCTTACGCTCCAGAAGAACCGAGTCGCTCCAGCCTTTTTTGACGAGATGGTAGAGCGTGCTGACGCCGACGACGCCGCCACCGATTACGACCGCGCGTGCATATTTCTTCATCGTGTCAGCACTCGATCCAGTTGACGGCGAGGCCGCCTTTCGACGTTTCCTTGTATTTTGCCTGCATGTCGGCGCCGGTGGCGCGCATGGTGGCAATCACACGGTCCAGCGGCACGTGGTGTTCGCCGGTGCCGTTCAGCGCGAGGGAGGCGGCGTTGATGGCTTTGACGGCGCCGAACGCGTTGCGCTCGATGCAGGGGATTTGTACTAGGCCACCAATGGGGTCGCAGGTCATGCCGAGATGATGTTCCATGGCGATCTCTGCGGCATTTTCGATCATTTCATTGGTGCCACCGAGAACCGCAGCCAAGCCAGCGGCGGCCATGGAACAGGCGGCGCCGACTTCGCCCTGGCAGCCGACTTCGGCGCCGGAGATGGAGGCGTTCATCTTGATCAGAGCGCCGATGGCGGTGGCGGTGAGCAGGAACGTTTTCACGCCATCGGCGCAGGCGTCTGGGCAATGTTGATGATAATAGCGGAGAACTGCGGGAATGACGCCGGCCGCGCCATTGGTCGGGGCGGTGACGACGCGGCCGCCGGCGGCGTTTTCCTCGTTGACGGCGATGGCGTAGAGGCTGACCCAGTCGAGAATTTCGTGCGGGAGGCGGGTGTTGCTGGCCTGCCTGGCGGTGAGGCGTTCGTGCAAGGCCATCGCACGGCGTTTGACGTTGAGGCCGCCGGGGAGGATGCCGGTGCTGCGCAGGCCGCGGTCGATGCACGCCATCATAATGGTGTCGATCTCGGCTATGTCGTGTTCGACGTCTGACTGAGCACGCATGGCACATTCATTGGCGAAGATCATTTCGGCGATGGTCTTGCCGTGCATCTCGCCAAGAACGAGCAGGGCGCGGGCAGTGTCGAAGGGGTAAGGCACCTTCGCGGTGTCTGGCTGGGTTATGCCGACCTGGTCTTCGGGAACGACGAAGCCGCCGCCGATGGAACATAGGCGCGTTGAGGCGAGAATGGTGCCGGAGATGTCGCGCGCTTCGAAGCTCAGGGTGTTCGGATGGGCGGGGGTTGCGGTAACGCCGTCAAAGATGATGTTCTCTGCAGGATCGAACGGGATCAGTTGTTTTCCAGCGAGGCGGAGACGGTGATCCGTTGCTACGGCGTGCATCAGAGCTTCGGCGTTATCCGGATCGGCGGCGGCGGGATGCAGGCCGGAAAGGCCGAGAATGACGGCTTTGTCGGTGCCGTGGCCGCGACCGGTCCAGGCGAGTGAGCCGAACAGGGTAACGTCGACTTTGCTGATCTTACCAAGAAGATCCTGCTTGACGAGGGATTCGGCAAAGGTGGCGGCGGCCGTCATCGGGCCGCCTGTGTGGGAGGAGGAGGGGCCGATGCCGATCTTGAAGAGCTCGGAAAATCCGATCATGCGAGGCTGCGGCCACCCTCCTCGAGAAGGCCGCGCACATAGGCGGCGAAGGAACGCCACACGCCGACCTGGAATTCTTCCGGGCCGGTGCGCCATAGGATGATTTCGGCTTTTTCCAGCACCGTCCTGGTGCACATGCCGACCGGAAACGCCGCCATGTTCAGATCAAGCGGGCAGGCGCTGTTCAATGTACGTGCGGCGAAAGGGCCGGAGAGCTTGAAGAACAACGTGCGGTGGCTGACGTCGACGAGGGCGGCAGGTTGGTCCTGCAACGCGGATTCCAATCCCGCGGCGTCGGCGTTGTCGGAGAGCAGCAGCCATTCATCAGGGCCGAGCCAGAGGGCGGCGCGGTTCGCTGATGTTTCAGCGCGGCAGGCGGCGGTGGGGAGAGTCACGCCGAAGACGGATCCTGCCAATTGCGCCGCGGCTTGGGCGCCACGGAAGACAAATTGGCCGGCGAACGGCATGTCGGTGAGGTCAAGCATTCAGGCGCTCACCTTCTGGGTCGTAGAAGACGGAGGATACCACACGAACGGGAATCGTGCGATCGGGCATCGGCACGTGCAACACCTCGCCCATGCGTGCGCGGCCGTCGGCGACCATGGCCAGCGCGATGGAGTGGCCGAGGCAGGCGCTGTGATAGGAGGAGGTGACGTGGCCAAGCATCGTCATCGGGATTTTCTGGGCGGGATCCGCGACGATCTGCGCGCCTTCTTCCAGCACTGTCTGCGGATTCTCGGTGAGGAGGCCGACGAGCTGCTTGCGGCCTGAGGCGGCGAGGGCGGGCCGCGACAAAGAGCGTTTGCCAACGAAATCCTTTTTGTTTTTGCCGATGGCCCAAGAGAGGCCGGCATCGTCCGGCGTGGCGGTGCCGTCGGTTTCCTGGCCGACGATGATGTAGCCTTTTTCAGCACGCAACACATGCATCGTTTCGGTGCCGTAGGG
The DNA here is from genome assembly GCA_965198855.1 of Acetobacteraceae bacterium. GTDB lineage: Bacteria > Pseudomonadota > Alphaproteobacteria > Acetobacterales > Acetobacteraceae > BOG-908. Next base: position 1,123,777 of record CBDAPZ010000001.1, read on the forward strand.
GACAAGACCGTGGGCCTGGCCGGCTTGCATGATTGCGTCCCAGATGGAGGCCGCATCGCCGGCGGGGACGTTGATTTCGTAGCCGCGTTCGCCGGTGAAGCTGACGCGGAACAGGCGTGTTTTCACGCCGCGAATATGGCCGGTGCGCAGGCTCATATGCGGCATCGCTTCTGGAGAAATGTCGATGTCGTCGAGAAGGGGGGCCAGGATTTGGCGCGAATTTGGGCCTTGAAGGGCGATGACAGCCCATTGGTCCGTGGTGGACGTCAGCCAGACTTTCAGGTCGGGCCACTCGGTTTGCAGATAATCTTCCATCATGGCGAGCACGCGGGGGGCGCCCCCGGTGGTGGTGGTGACGTGGAAACGATCCGTGGCGAGACGACCGATGACGCCGTCATCGAGAACAAAACCATCTTCGCGGAGCATGACGCCGTAGCGCAGACGGCCGGGTTCGAGCTTGGCCCAGGCATTGGTGTACATGCGGTTCATGAACTCCGCAGCGTCCGGCCCGACAATCTCGATCTTGCCTAATGTGCTGGCGTCGAAGATACCGGCCGTATTGCGGACGGCGAGGCATTCGCGGGCAACCGCCTCGTGCATGGTCTCGCCCGATTGCGGGAAATAGCGGGCGCGTTTCCAGAGGCCGACATCTTCGAAGATGGCGCCGTGCATAGTCGCCCAATCGTGGAAAGGCGTGGTGCGCACCGGGTCGAACAAGACGCCGCGGGAAGTGCCGGCGAGAACGCCGAAACTGACGGGCGTGTAGGGCATGCGGAAGGTGGTGAGGCCGACTTCCGTGATGGGCTTTTGCAGTTTTGCCGCGGCGATAGCCAAGGCGTTCATGTTGGAGGTCTTGCCCTGGTCGGTCGCCATGCCGGTGGTGGTGTAGCGCTTGATGTGTTCGATCGAGGAGAAACCTTCCTGGATGGCGAGCCCGATATCCTTCGAGGTGACGTCGTTCTGGAAATCGACGAAGGCTTTGCCGCGGCCGGGGCGCGGGGTGGCGCCGGCGAAGGCGCGGTGATCGTAGGTGGCGGCGGTGACGTTGTGGCCTGGGGTTGGGAGCGGTGTGAAACCGCATTTAGCGGCGGCGTCTGCGCCTTTTTCGGCACCATCCTGAAGGGCGGTGGCGAGACCGAAGGCGCCGTGGCAAGCGCCGGCGCAGAGCGTTGCTTCGGCAGCGATGTCTGGGATGTAGGATTGAAGCGCGTCGTTGAAACGCAATTTGCCGAGGCTTTGCGAGAAGAGATGCACGCTTGGCGTGAAGCCACCAGACATCAGCAGAAGATCGCAGCGCAGCGTTTCAGCGGCACTTCCGTCGAGTGGTTGGAGTGTCGCCGACGAGACGCGCCGGCGGCCGCTGGTTTGCGTGACTGTGGTATTTGTGAGCACGCGCAGGCCGGCCGCGCGGGCGAGATTTGGCAAGGTTCCTTCTGCTTTGGCGCGAAGATCGACGATGGCGGCGATGCTGACGCCGGCACGGGCGAGGTCGAGGGCTGTGCCGTAGGCTGCGTCGTGGGTGGTGAAGATGATCGCGGCGCTGCCGGGGCGCGCGGCGTAACGATTGGCAAATACCTTGGCAGAGTCGGCGAGCATTACGCCGGGGCGGTCGTTGCCGGGGAAGACGAGCGGGCGTTCATGAGCGCCGGTGGCGAGCACCACCTGTTTTGCGCGCACCTGCCAAAGGCGTTCGCGCGGGCCCTGCGCGGTTGGGAGATGGTGGGTAAGGCGTTCGGCGATGCCGATGAGATTGTGCAGGAAATATCCGAAAGCTGTTGCGCGCGTCAGCAACGTTACGCCGTGCGCTTTGAGCGTCGCGATCGCGAGGCTGACCCAGGCCGAGGGTGTAAGGCCGTCGATCGCAGCGGTGGTGTCGGCGAGCAAGGAGCCGCCGAACTCGGCTTGTTCGTCGCAGAAGATGACGCGGGCGCCGGTTTCGGCAGCGGTAAGGGCCGCGGACAGCCCGGCGGGGCCACTGCCGATGACGAGCACGTCGCAATGGGCGTAGGTGTTGGCGTAATGATCTGCGTCCGGCGCACGGGGGGCGCGGCCGAGGCCGGCGGCGGCACGGATCTTGGGTTCGTAGAAGGAACGCCAGGCTTTGGCCGGCCACATGAAGGTTTTATAGTAGAAACCGGCCGGCAGAAGCGGCGACGCAAAATCATTGATGGCGCCCACATCAAAGCGAAGCGTTGGATAGCGGTTCTGGCTTGTGGCGACGAGGCCGTCGTAAAGCTCAACCTGGGTGGCACGCAGGTTTGGCGTGTAATGCGCTTCGTCGGCGCCGACACCTACGAGCGCGTTTGGTTCTTCGGCGCCGGCGGCGAGCAGGCCGCGGGGGCGATGGTATTTGAAGGAACGTCCGAACAAATGCTGGCCGTTGGCAAGCAAGGCGGAGGCGAGAGTGTCGCCTTTGTAGCCGGTGTAGCGTTGGCCGTCGAAGGTGAAGGAAAGGGGCGCATCACGATCGATGCGGCCGCCTTGCGGGAGGCGAAACTGGGTCACTGGGATTCGCCGATCTTGGTGCTTTTGACGAATTGGTCCGTGAGCGTGTTGCGCACGGCATTAAAGAAACGCGCGCATCCATGGGTGTGGCGCCAGCGCTCGGCATGTTCGCCGCGCGGATTATTGCGCATATAGAGGAAAGCCGACCACTCGGCATCGTTTGCCGTTGTGTCGCGCGTAACATGCGCCTCGCCAGCATAGCGAAACTCGAGTTCGGGCCGAGGCCCGCAATAGGGGCAAGGGATCAGAAGCATGTCTGCACCCTCGAGCACATAAAAGTCTTTTGGTTCTTTTCTTCAGAAAAGAACAGCGCCTCTTTCTTAAAAAAAAGAAGCAAAAAACTTTTGTTATTCATTAGTGCGCCACTGCGGCAGCCGCCGCTTCGTCTATCATATAGCCGTCTCGGAAGCGTTCTATTGTGAACGGCGCGTTGATCTTGTGGGGTTCGTTTTTAGCGATGGTCCACGCGAACAGATTGCCGCTGCCTGGCGTTGCCTTGAAGCCGCCTGTGCCCCAGCCGCAATTCACGAACAGGCCCGGCACGGAGGTTTTCGCGAGGATGGGCGAGCGATCGGGCGTGACATCGACGATGCCGCCCCAGTTGCGGAGCATGCGCATGCGGCGGAACATCGGGAACAGCTCGCAAATTGCATCCAAAGTATGGGTGGTCACGTGCAATCCGCCGCGCTGGCTGTAGGAGATATAGGCGTCGGTGCCGGCACCGATCACCAGCTCGCCTTTGTCCGATTGCGAGATGTAGGCGTGGATGGTGTTGGACATCACGACGCAGGGGAAGATCGGCTTGATCGGCTCGCTCACCAGCGCCTGCAGCGGATAGGATTCGAGCGGCATCCGCAGGCCGGCCATGGACATGACCAGGCTGGTGCTGCCGGCGGCGGAAACGCCGATCTTCTTCGCGCGGATTCTTCCGCGCGACGTATCTACCGACTCGACAACGCCTGACGCATCGCGGTTGATGGCGGTGACCGCGCAGTTCTGGATAATGTCCACGCCCAGCGAATCGGCGGCGCGGGCATAGCCCCATGCAACCGCGTCGTGGCGTGCGGTGCCGGCGCGGCGTTGCAGGGCGGCGCCGATCACCGGGTAGCGCATGGTGCTGTCCAGGTTCAGTGGCGGGCAGAAGGCTTTTGCCTGCTCGGCATCGAGCCATTCATTGTCGACTCCGTTCAAGCGATTCGCGTGCACGTGGCGTTTGAATACCTGCTCGTCATGCACGGTGTGCGCCAGCATCATCACCCCGCGCTGCGAGAACATGACGTTGTAGTTCAACTCCTGCGATAGGCCTTCCCATAGCTTCAGCGCATGGTCGTAGAGGGCGGCACTTTCATCGAACAGATAGTTGGAGCGGATGATGGTGGTGTTGCGGCCGGTATTGCCGCCACCGATCCAGCCTTTTTCCAGCACGGCGATGCGGCGGAGTCCGTGTTCCTTAGCGAGGTAATATGCGGTGGCCAGCCCATGGCCGCCGCCGCCGATGATCAGCACGTCGTATTCCGCTTGCGGCTCCGGCGTGCGCCATTGCCGCTGCCAGCCTGCCTGGCCGGTGAGCGCACGCCTGGCCAGGGCAAAGGCGGAAAATCTCTGCATGTCGCCATCTTACAAGTGCGTTCGCGAAATAGCGCGGAGCAGGGCGGCAAAGGAATTGAATATATGCGACAGCCACGCGACCCACCTGCGCTTCACATGCAGGGCCGGCCCGTCGCATAAGGTGCGGCATGACGAGCGCCTGTATCTTGAGCGAGCCTTATGCCGGGTTGCAATCCCAGGCGCTGGGCCTGGCGGAGGCGGCGGGACTTTCGCCGGGGATGCTGGCGCTGCACCCGCGATGGCCTTGGCGTATGCTGCCCGCGGCAAGCTGGCCGGCGCCGCTGCATGCGGTTGGGCTGCGCGCCGCACCGGCCGAGCTGCTGTTTACGCCGGGCGGTGTGGCCGGCGCGGTGGGGGCGGCGTTCAGGCGGCAGGGCGCGCGCGTGGTGCAGGTGCAGAATCCGCGCATGGCGCTCGAAAAATTCGATCTGGTCGTGGCCAACCGGCATGACGGGCTGGAGGGCCCCAATGTCATCGTCACCCGCACCGCGCTGCATCGCGCGAACGCGGTGCGGCTTGCCGCGGCAGCGGCCATCTGGGCGCCGCGCCTTGCCCACCTGCCGCGCCCTCTGGTGGCCGTGTTGGTCGGCGGCAGCAATGGCCGCTTCCGGCTGGAGGCGGCGGAGGGCGAGCGACTCGCGGCCGATCTCGCCGGCATGATGGCGCGCGACCGGCCGGGCGTGGCACTCACGCCGTCGCGCCGCACCGCACCCGCCGTGCGCCAGGCATTGCAGCGCGAACTTGCGCCGCGCGGCGCATGGATCTGGGACATGGAAGGCGACAATCCCTATTTCGGCCTGCTGGCGCTCGCCGATGTGATCGTTGCTACTCTGGACAGTATATCGATGGTGTCGGAAGCTGTCGCCACGTCCGCGCCTGTGCTCGTTGCGGAACTGCCGGGGCGCTCGAAACGTATTAGTTTGTTCCTTCGCGGCCTTTTCAAGGAAGATCGCGTGCGCGTATTTGCCGGCCGACTGAAGACATGGCCCGTGCAGCCGATTGACGATACCGGTATGGCAGGGGCCGAAATCGCCCACCGACTCGGATTGCCGATCCTGGGCTAGGAAATTGCGGCGCACCTGCCATGTTGATCAGGCTGATTGATACCAGGAGAACCATGCCAGTGCCGAGTATCCCCGCCATGTCGTTTCTGCGTCGAACGCTCGTTGTTAGCGTCATGCCGGCGCGCACGCGTTGATCGACGGTTTCCCCATCGTCGGGATCGGTGCGTCGGCCGGCGGGATAGAGGCCCTGGAAGGTTTTTTTCGCGGCCTGCCCGAGGATCCGGGTGTAGCTCTGGTGATCCTCACCCATCTCAGCCCAACGCGCGAGAGCCAACTGCCGGAAATCATCCGCCGCTATACAAGCCTTTCACTGCACATCGCGGAAGACGGCACGGAGGTTCTACCGAACACCGTTTATGTGCTGCCGCCCGATGCGATACTTGGCATGGAGAAGGGGCGCCTGTCGCTCCGCCGGTTGAGTACCGGCCGGCGAGAGCGCAAGCCGATCGACATCTTCTTTACGGCCCTGGCCCTCGATCAGGGCGAACTCGCATGTGGTGTCGTGCTCTCGGGCGGTGACGGCGATGGCACGCTCGGCGTGAAGGCGATCAAGGAGCGTGGCGGCCTCACCTTGGCACAGGTGTCGAACGGCTACGGGCCCGGCCATCCGGACATGCCGGAGAGTGCCATTGCTACCGGCATGGTGGATTTTGCGGTACCGGCCGGCGAGATGGGCCAACTCCTCGCCAATTTTGCACGCAGCCTGCGTTTGCCCGGGCCGCTGATCGATGACGGAGTCGAAGAGAAGGAGGCCGCCGATCGCGCCAAGATGGAAATCTATTCCATTCTGCGTAATCGCGTCGGCCATGATTTTAGCGGTTACAAATCCAAGACATTCCTGCGGCGCGTGCAGCGTCGCATGCAGGTGACGCAATTTACCACGGCGCAAGCCTATATCGAGCATCTGCGACGGGATGCGCAGGAGGTCGGCGCATTGTTTCGCGACCTGCTGATCAACGTCACCAGCTTTTTCCGCGACGAGGATGCGTTTGAAAGCGTTGCCCGACTGATCGTGCCGAATCTGTTCGAGGGCCGTAGTGCCACCGACACCGTGCGCGTCTGGGTGCCGGGCTGTTCGACGGGCGAGGAGGTATATTCCATCGCCATGTTGTTGCGCGAGCATATGGATACCCTCGACGATATACCGCGCGTGCAGATTTTTGCGACGGATATCGATGAACGCGCGCTCAACGTCGCCCGCGCGGCCCGTTACCCGGGGCCATTGCTCGAAAATGTGTCGGCAGAGCGCCGTATGAGGTTTTTTGTACCGGATGGGGCGAGTTTCGTGGTGGCGAAGGAGGTGCGCGAGTTGTGCATCTTCTCGCCGCACAGCGTGGTGCGCGATCCGCCGTTTTCGCGTATTGACCTGATTTCGTGCCGTAACCTGCTGATCTATTTCGGCGCGCAATTTCAAAGCCAGGTGTTGCCGCTGTTCCATTATGCGTTGCAGCCGGAGGGATACCTGTTCCTCGGCTCTGCGGAAAATGTTTCGAATTTCAGCGATCTCTTTGTGGCGGTGGAGAAACGCCATCGGCTGTTCCGGAGCCGTTCGGATGCGCCGATCGGTACACGTCTGCCGCTGATCGTCACGGCGATGCGCGCTATCGGCGGGACGGACTCCGGGCGCCGCCACCCGCCACTGGGAGTTTCAGCCCAGCGGCAGATGGTCGAAAGCCATGTGCTGGAACACTACACGCCGCCGCATGTTGTCGTGAACCAGGATGGCGACATCGTCTATTATTCGTCGCGCACCGGGAAATATCTTGAGGCGCCGGCGGGCATGCCGACACGCCAGGCAGTGACCATCGCGCGGCGGGGCCTGCGGCTGGATCTGCGCACCATGCTGCGCGAGGTGACGGAGACCGGGCGGCCGGTGGCGCGCACCGGGATCTCGGTGGAGACAGATGACGGCCATGTGCAGCTTGTGGGGCTGAAGATCGAGCCGATTTCCACGCCCGCCAACAGCATTCCCCATTATCTGATCCTGTTCCTCGACGAAGGTTCGATGCTCACGCGAGAGGAATCGCTTAGCCAGTCGATTGCCCAGGATAGCGCGGCCGTTCAGATCGAGCGCGAGCTGCGGGAGACGCGCGATCGGTTGCAGGCGATGCTGGAGGAATACGAGACCGCGCTGGAGGAGCTGAAATCCTCAAACGAGGAACTCGTCTCGGTCAACGAGGAGATGCAATCGACGAATGAGGAGCTGGAAGCCTCCAAGGAGGAGCTGCAATCGGTCAACGAGGAACTGCATACCGTCAATGCCGAGCTCACCGGCAAGGTGGACGCGCTCGATCACGCCAATAGCGATCTGCAAAATTTGTTCGAAAGCACGCAGGTGGCAACAGTGTTTCTCGACAGTAATCTGGTCATACGCAGCTTTACGCCGGCGGTCGCCAAGGTTTTCAACATCCTGCCCGCCGATCGAGGGCGGCCGATCACCGACCTCTCCAGCAAGTTCGTGCTGCCCGGTTTCTCCGAGGATATTGCTCGGGTTTTTGCAGGGCAGGAGTTGCTGGAACGGCGCGCCGAGAAGACCGATGGGTCCGAACATTACCTTTTGCGGCTGGCGCCATATCGCGATTTGGATCTGCATGTGCGCGGTGTCGTCGTGACGTTCATCGATGTGACCGGCCTGATACATGCCGAGCAGAAGCAGCTTGTTCTGATCGCGGAATTGCAGCATCGCACGCGCAACATGCTCACCTTCGTGCAATCGCTGGCGATGCAGAGCTTCGAGAAGGGCGAAGCTCTGGAGACCTATTCGACACGTCTTGCAGCGCTTGGGCGTGTGCAAGGGTTGATCGGCAAGCAGAATAGCGACCAAGTGGATCTGCGCGAGATCGTCGAGATGGAGATGGAGAGCCTCGGTAACGTGACCGAGGGGCGTGTGAGCCTGGATGGCGGCCCGATCAGCCTGTCGCACGAGCACATACAGACACTGGCACTGGCTTTGCACGAACTCACCACCAATGCGCTGAAATATGGCGCGCTGAGAAGCGCGAACGGACATTTGGCGATCAATTGGCATGCAGCGGCCGATGGGGAAGGCGAGCAGGTTCTGGTGCTGAACTGGCTGGAAACCGGCCTTGCCGCGAAGCCGGACACAACCCGGCACGGTTTCGGCCGGCAGCTCATCGAGCGGGCGCTGACGCATAGCATGCAGGCAAAGACCGAGCTGATTTTCGGCGACGACCAGGTTTCGTGCCGGATCGAGATCCCATTGCGGGATTGATAGGTTGCTTCGAGGACCTGGAGGCCGTGGCCAGCCCTGGCCTTGCCTATGAGGGTCGGCTACCAAACTGGGCATCATGCTCGACATACAAACCTTCGATGCCAGGCGCGGCGGCAACGTGTTGTACAAGGCGCTGGTGCATCCGCTTGCAGCCGAAGCCATCGCGGTGCTTGCGGCAGAGATCCGCGCGCAGGGGCCGCTCGCCGTGTTCGATCCGGACGGGGTTGCGGTGGCGTTGTTCGCGCTGCATCCGGAGATGCCGGCGCCAGCCGAGTTCTATGTGGAGGATGTCGAGGCGCTGGCCCACAGCCTCACTGGTATACGCGCGCGGCCGCTGATCGACTTGCCGCACACGGCCTGCCGGGTGTTGCTGATCGCCAGCTTCGACTCCGCGCGGATCGAGCAGCGTATCGCGCAGTTCTGCCCGGCCGGGCTGCGCGTGGTCTCGCTCGACCGGGCACGGCTGCCGGCAGAATTGCTGACGACGCACACCTATCTCGACCGGCTGAATTTTGCCACGAACTATGCCCTGTTCCGTGATGGCGAGGGGCTTTCGACCAGGCTGGTGAGCGCCAATTACTGGGCGCGGTATGGTGCCAAGGCGGTCAGGTTATGGCTGTGCCTGTTCGGTGGACAGGGCGAAATTCTGGCGCGCTGGGAGCAGGCCCTGCCGGAGGGCGAGGGCGGATTTTGCATCGATAGCCGCGATGTTCGGGCGCGGTTTGGGCTGGACCCGTTTGCTGGCCAGCTGTTCCTGCATGCGGTGGGTGTGGCTGGGCACGACGTGGTGAAATACGCGCTCGACATGTTCTCTACGGAGACCGACGGGGCGGACCGGGCGCTGGCGGTGACGCATGATGCCAATGCCTGGCCGTCGGACCGCTATGCGGGGCTGCCGGCGCCGCGGCCAGGCGAGCAGGTGCTTCTCTGGGTGCAGAACAGCCACGCGGCGCCGATCCCTGCCGGCGCGATGACGCTGAACCGCATGGGAGAGGAATCGCTGGTGCCGATCGGCGAGGCGATCGGTCCGTTTGCGAGTCTGGCGGTGGATGTGTCGGCCTTGCTGCCGGGGGTGCAGTGGCCGGCGCAGCTGGAAATACGCACCGGGCGGCATGTGGTGCGGCCACGCTACGAGGTGCGTGGGCGCGGACATTCGCATGTGGCGCATGTGAACGTGGAGCGGGCCGATCTGCGGCCGGACCCTGGGATCGGTTCGCTGTCCAACCTGCTTGGGCGTGGGTATCTGCTGCCGTTCCCGGTGCTGAGCCCGTCGGTGTTCCGCACGCTGGTGCAGCCAAATCCGATGGCCGAGTGGCAGGATTCGATGCCCGTAAGGCTGGATGTCTTCGATCCCGCCGGCCTGAAAATTGCCGAGCAATTTGTGGGCAATCTTGCGCGCGATCATGATGTGGTGCTCGATTTGGCGGATTTCGGCGCACCCGAGGGGCATGCCGAACTGGTGTATGATTTCCGCGACGGCGGGCGGGCGGATGGCTGGCTGCACGGGCTGTTCCGCTACGAGCATCTGGTGAGCGGGCACGTGGCCGATACCAGTTTCGGTGCGCATATTTTCAACACGGCAATGACCTATCGCGACGAGCCGCAATCCTATGCGGGACCGCCGCCAGGGCTGAGCACGCGGCTGTTCCTCAAGCTCGGGGATGGGACGCGGCGCAGTTTCGCGGTGCTGATCTACCCCGCATCGGCCGACTGGCATGCCTTCTCCACCACCGAGTTGCACTTGGTCGATAGCGGCGGCCGGGTGATCGACACGCGGCCGCTCAGGATTGCCTGCCGCGGCTCGGCGATGGTCTCGCCCCATGAGGTGTTTGGCCCGGCGCTGATCGCAGAAGCGGGCATGGGCGGCTATGTGCTGGTGCGCGACACCACCTGCCGGTTGTTCGGCTATCACGGCCTGATGGATGGCGCAGGCGGGTTCTCACTGGACCACATGTTCGGCTTCTGAGTGCCGGCTGGGCGTGCATGGCCGATTTCCCGAGGAGAACCTTCCCATCAGGCAATGCGGCCTGTAATGGCGCGGCCATGCTCCCCATCCGACGCGCCCTCCTCTCCGTCTCTGACAAGACGGGCCTTCTCGACCTTGCACGGGCGTTGGTGGCCCAGGGAGTCGACATCCTTTCCACCGGCGGCTCCGCCCGTGCTCTGCGCGAGGCCGGCATCGCGGTGACGGAGGTGTCCACCCATACCGGCTTCCCCGAGATCCTCGATGGCCGGGTAAAAACCCTGGTGCCGCAGATCCATGGCGGCATTTTAGGGCGGCGCGATCTGCCGGAGCATGTCGCACAGATGGCCGCGCACGGCATAGCGCCGATCGACCTCGTGGCCGTCAATCTCTACCCGTTCGAGGCGACGGTTGCCGGCGGAGCCGAGTGGGACGAGTGCATCGAGAACATCGATATCGGCGGCCCGGCGCTGATACGGGCCGCGGCGAAGAACCACGACCATGTGGTGATCCTGACCGATCCGGGCCAATACGAAATGTTCTTGTCCACATATGCGGTTTCGGCCGGCACCGAGCTGTCGTTGCGCAAGCGCCTTGCCGGCGAGGCGTATGCGCGTACGGCCGCCTATGATGCGGCAATCGCGGCATGGTTTGCCAAAGAGGATGGCAGCGAAAACTTTCCCGAGCGTTTCACCTTGTCGGGTCGCCTGCGGCAGGGTTTGCGTTATGGCGAAAATCCTCATCAGCGCGCTGCCCTTTACGCCACGGATTCGCGGCCGGGTGCGGCCACAGCACGGCAGGTGCAGGGCAAGGAGCTTTCGTACAACAACATCGCCGATACCGATGCTGCGTTCGAATGCGTTGCCGAGTTTGCAGAGCCGGCAATCGTGATTGTAAAACACGCCAATCCCTGCGGTGTTGCGACGTCGCAAAACCTCGCAGAATCCTGGGCGCTTGCGTTGCGCTGCGATCCCGTCTCGGCCTTCGGCGGTATCGTCGCCTGCAACCGCACGCTGGATGAGGCGGCGGCGGAACAGATCGCAACGATCTTCACGGAAGTGATCATCGCACCGGACGCCACCGAAGCCGCGCAAAAAATTCTCGCGCGCAAGAAAAATCTGCGTTTGTTGCTGACGGGCGCTCTGCCCGATCCTGCCGCACCCGGCCTGATGGCGCGGACTCTGTCGGGTGGCCTGCTCGTGCAGTCGCGCGATGCCGGGCGCATCACCGCGGCCGATCTCACCGTCGCCACCCAGCGTGCGCCGACGGAAGAGGAGCTAGCCGATCTGTTGTTTGCTTTCACTATCTGCAAGCATGTGAAAAGCAATGCGATCGTCTATGCCAAGGGCCGTGCGACGATCGGCATTGGTGCCGGCCAGATGAGCCGTGTGGATTCAGCGCGTATGGCCGCCTGGAAGAGCGAGGCTGCAGGAATGGGTGCGCAAGGCAGTGTCGTTGCCAGCGACGCGTTTTTCCCCTTCGCCGACGGCCTGGACGTGGTCATTGCCGCCGGCGCTACTGCGGTGATCCAACCCGGCGGCAGCATGCGCGACAACGAAGTCATTGCCGCCGCCGACCGCGCCGGCATCGCCATGGTCATGACCGGGATGCGGCATTTCCGCCATTAGAGCCCAATTCTACATGAGGCCTCGTTGCTTGAGCAGGGCTTGCGTATCTGGCTCATGCCCGCGGAAGGCGCGATAGAGCTCCATCGGGTCGGCTGTGTGCCCGGGTGCCAGCATCATGTCGCGGAACCGCTGTCCATTGGCACGTGTCAGGCCGCCATGTTCGGTGAACCAGGCATAGGCATCGTCGTCCAGCACTTCACCCCAGAGATAGGCGTAGTAATTGGCGGCGTAGCCGTTCGACCAGATATGGGCGAAATAGGTGGTCTTGTAGCGCGGCGGCACGGTCGGCAGGTCGATCGCGTGTTTCTTCAACGCGGCGGCTTCGAACACATCCGGTGTCTGCAGGGGCGCGCCGGCCGGCAGGGTGTGCCATTCGAGATCGAGCAGCGCTGCCGCCAGATATTCGGTGAGCATGTAGCCCTGGTTGAAGGTTTTCGCGCGCTTGATCTTGGCCACGAGCGCCTCGGGCATCGCCTCGCCGGTTTTGTAATGATGTGCGTAATGGGCGAACACCTCCGGATCGAGCGCCCAATGTTCATTGAACTGGGAGGGGAACTCGATCACGTCGGTCGGCATTGAGAAGCCGTTCTGGCTGGGGAAATGCTGGTTCGAGAAGATCGTGTGCAACGCGTGGCCGAATTCGTGGAACATGGTGGTCACGTCATCGAAGCTGATCAGTGCCGGCTGGCCGGGCGCCGGCTTGGTGAAGCTGGCCACGTTGACGACGACAGGCTTGCGGCCGAGCAGGCCGCTGGGCAGCACGAAATCATCGCACCAGGCGCCACCCTGCTTGTTCGGGCGTGCGAAGTAGTCGGCATAGAAGAGCGCGATGGGCGTGCCGTCTGCGTCGAACACCTCGAAGGTTCGAACGTCGTCGTGGTAGAGCGGTATATCGTGGCGTTCCTTGAAGGTGACGCCGTAGAGCTTGTTGGCGGCGAAGAAAACGCCTTGCTGCAGCACGCGGTCCAGCTCGAAATAGGGGCGCGTCTGCGCGTCATCGAGATCGTATTTCTGTGCGCGGACTTTTTCGGCGTAAAAATCCCAGTCTGAGGCGGCAAGCTTGAAGCCGCCTTTCTGGGCGTCGATGATGGCCTGTATGTCCGCACCCTCGCCGCGCGCCTTGTTGGTGGCGCCGGGGACCAGGCTGTCGAGAAGTTTCAGGGCTGCCTCGGGCGTCTTCGCCATCTGGTCGTCCAGCGTGTAGGCAGCGAAGTTCTTGTAGCCCAGCAGGCTCGCCTTGTCGGCGCGCAGTTTCGCCAATTGGGCGACAAGGTCGCGCATGTCGTTGGCGCCAGGTCTGTCGCCGCGGGCTTCGGAGGCAGCGAGGATGCGCGCGCGCAGGTCGCGATTGGTGAGTTTCGCCGAGGCGGGCTGCTGCGTAGTGTTGCGCAGCGGGATCACGAACTTGCCGGCATGGCCTCGTTCTTTACCCGCATCGGCGGCAGCCGCCATGGCTTCGGCATCCAGCCCATCGAGATCGGCCTTGTTATCGATGACAACGGCGCCGGAAGAAGTGGCGGCGAGCAGTTTCTGCTCGAACAGCGTTTGCAGCTTGGTGATCTGCTGGTTCAGCGTGCGCAGCCGCGACTGGTCGGCGGCGGCTAAGCCGGCTCCGGCATGCAGAAAGTCTTTGTAGGTCTGCTCCAGCAAATAACGGGATTTGGCGTCCAGATGCAGCGTCCCGCGTGCATCATAAACCGATTTCAGCCGCGCGAAGATGCGCGGGTTAAGGGTAATCGAATCCTGATGCGCCTGCAGCTTGGGATCGATGTCGCTCTTTACCGCATCGAGCGTGGCATCGGTGTTGGACTGGGTGATATTCTCGAAAATCTGCACCACGCGTGCCAGCGTGGCGCCGGATGCCTCCATCGCGACGACGGTGTTGTCGAAGCTCGGCGGCGAAGTGTCCGCAGCAATGCGGTCGATCTGTGCCTCGTGCTCGCGGATGGCCGCCTCGATCGCCGGCCCGTAATCGGCGTCCTTGATGCGGTTGAATGGGGGCGCGTCGTAGGGCAGGCCGCTGGGCGCGAGGAGCGGGTTGGTGGGGGCTGCGTGAGCGGCCAGGCCGCTGAGCAAGAGGCAGGGGGCGAGAACGGCCTTGGTGCTGAAATTCATGGCGAAATCGTAGCGCGGGCGATAAAAGGAAGGAAGGCTAAGGAAGCAGTTCTTTTCTGAAGAAAAGAACCGCAAGACTTTTACACCCTTTGCTTGCCCCATCGCATTGTAACATAAAACAGGCCGCTTACGGCGATCACTGCTAGCAGGCCCAGGATCTCCTGCGCCGACGCGACACCGATCAGCAACACCATGCTGACCATGCCTAGCACAGACGCTACCGGCAGGAAGCGGAGCGTGAGTGGCGTGCCTGACATCTGCGTGCCGCGGCGGTGCAGCACCCAAGCTGCCCCGCATCCCAGAAAATACAGCCCTGCGGTGTTGAGCGTCGCTGCTACCGCCAAGCCAACAAAGCTACCGGAAATCGCGAGTGACGCCGCCAAAAACGCATGGAACAGGATAGCCACATGCGGCACCCGTGAGCCCGAATGCACGCGCCCGAGCACCGCCGGCAACAACCCGTCACGCGCAAAGGCGAACAGCACGCGCGGCGCCCCCAAGATGTCGCTGCCGATCCAGCCGAGCATCGATACCGCAGCGCCCGCCACCAGAATGCCTCCCGCAGCGCTGCTGACCTTCGCTGCCGCGGCCGCAAGCGGCGCCACCTGATGCGCGAGCGCCGGGCCGAGAAGGCGCTGCGCCACCAGTTGGATCGCCACGTAGAGCAACAAGACAAAACCCATAGCGCCGAACATCGCGCGCGGCACCGTGCGATTGGCGTTCGCCACTTCGCCGCTCGCGCCCAGCACGGTCTCCATGCCGCTGAACGCGAACATGCCGAGGATCACCGCACGCGGGAAATCATGCGAGGGCAGTGCGGCTGGACTGGCGTCGGCTAGTGGCCCGGCGAACAAGGCGAGCGAGACAAACAGCAGCAGCGGTATCAACTTGATCGCGGTGGAGATGGACACCAGCCCCGCACCACCACGCACGCCGGTCAGGTTCACCGCGGTGATGCCGCCGATCGCCGCCAGGATCACCGCGGCGCGGCCGAGGCCGCCGGCGGCGAACGGAACCACGCTGCCGATGGTGCCGGCAAAGGCCGAAGCGATGCCGCCACAGGCCAAAACGCTCGCCATCCATGTCATCATGCCGCACAGGAAACCGGTGAACGGCCCGAACGCGTCGGTCACATAGCCATAAACGCCGCCGCTGGTGGGCAGCCGGCTGCCGGCCTCGGCCAGGCAGGTGACCACCATGCCCATGGCGATCGCACAGAGAAGATAGGCGAGCGCTGCGGCACTCCCGGCCGCCTGCGACATGGCGGCCGGGAGCGAAAAAATACCGGCGCCCACCACACCATTGATGATCGCGGCAGAAAAAGACAGGGGCCCGATCCGCCTCAGCAGTCCGGCATCGCGGATCGCGGAGGGATGCAGCACGTCACCCGGCACACTTGCCGGCGCGGCGCTCAGGCTTGCGGGCAAGATGGCGCGGGTATGTGCGGTGACCGGGTGACGTCTCGTTTAGTCCATGGAAAAAGCATCTGGTTCCAGAATCCCGCGGGCATAGGTGAGTCGATGCCATAAGCGGATGGAAACGCGGCTTTGGGCAAGTGGAAAGTGCCGAACACCCAGTCGAGCCAGGGCAACATCGAGGCAAAATTCTTGTCGATGGTGGCTGGGCCGTCATTGGTGTGGTGCCAATGATGGAAAGCCGGGGTGGCGATCGCCCATTCCAGCCAGCCGAAGCGCCAGGCGAGGTTGGCGTGCACGAAGAAGCCCCAGAAACTGCCGACCAAAGCCACCAGCACCGGCACCAGATCCACGCTCTGGCCGGTCGGTTGCCCAAGGCCCAGCAGATAGAGTGGGAGCAGCCCGGCCGCGCGGCTGATGAACAGGTCCACCGGGTGGGCACGGGTGTCGACCAAAAAGTCCATCTCCTCGGCTGCGTGATGGATGGCGTGGAAACGCCATAGCATCGGCACGGCATGCATCAGGCGATGCCCCCAGTAGAACCCGATTTCACCCGCAAGCACCGCCAAACCGAGCCTGAGCCAGCCCGGTAATGCTGCGATGGTCGCGTAGAACGGGCTCGGCATGGCACGATGCAGCGCCCAGGCCAGTGCCGAGACCGGCAGGACGAGAAGCATTTTGGGGAGCAGGTTGGCGAAGAAGTAATAGGCGAGATCAGTGACGAAACCGGCGCGCAGGATTTTCTGCACGCGCCGGGCGAAGAGTCGCTCCAGCGGCACGAAGAGGGCGAGAACCACCACCAATCGCGCCGCCAGGGCCAGGAACTCTGTGAACAGGGTCGAGGCCTATGTTGGTTCAGGTCGCCTTGCCGGCTCCCGCAGCAGCATTCTGGCGACGGCGGCGCAACACCAGCAGACCGACCAAGCCGACGCCGATCAGCGCATAGCTGGCTGGTTCCGGTACTTCGGTAAGCGATACGCCGTCGAGCAGCAGGAAAGGCGGATAGCTGTTGGTCGCACTCGCCATGAACAGGAGCGCCTGGCTCGCCGAAGTCGCGGTGAAATCCATCGTCTGCTCGGTCCAGTTCGTGTAGCTCGTCGATGGATTGACCATCTGCTGTGAGGTTTGCATCTGCTTGCCGAAGCCTACCTCCCAGTTGCCGGTGAAGCCACCAGGATAGCCGGACTGTTCCATCGAGGCCTGGTAGAAGCTGAGCTGATAGGTCTGGCCGACCGTCAGGCCGCTCACCCTTTGGCCGAGAATGCCGACCTCGTACCCGCCATCGGCAGTATAGGCATTGCCGCCATCGGCACTGACGCCCGGACCGCCATTATAGAAGGTGGGTTCCTGGTTGTATTGTGCGTCGTAGATACCGGCAGTGGTGTAGTTCGACTGCGCAATGAATGAGAACACGTCGTTGGGATTGGACGTGCAGGCGCTGATGCAGTTGCTGATTTGCCAGCCGGGCAAATTGCTGTTGGTCACTTCGCTGCCCGTCTGTGCCGGGTTGAAGCCAGCGGCGGTGTTGAATGAGCCGTTCTGCACCAGGTTGAGCGGATCCGCCTTGGCCGGCGTGACCTGCAACGCGCAAGCAGCGCCTAGGGCCAAAACGACAGTCTTCAATCCAAAGTTGAAAAAAGGCGAGGACTTGAAGCTTAATTGCTCAAACACGTGAGGTATCCATAATGAGGGTGTAAGCCACCAGATACCACAACCATGCCGGGCATATCTATCCCTAATGTAGATACCGATCACAGTTCACGTCCAACTAATGGTGCGTGCTTAAATTTGTAATATGCGTGGGGTTAGCCTGTCGCAGACACCGCAGGGTGAAAGGCATGCCGTTCCACTTCGCGCATTACGCGCAAGAAGTTCCCGCCCCAAAGCGCTGCAATCTCGGCAGGACCGTAACCTCGCTTGACCAGTTCGGCGGTCACGTTCGCGCTCTCGCTGGCATCTTTCCAGCCCGTGATGGCGCCTCCACCGTCGAAATCCGAACTGATACCGCAATGCGCAAGACCGACACGCTGCACCACATAATCTATATGGTCACAGAAATCACCTACTTTTACGCTATCGAGCCGACCTTTTGCACGTAAAAAGGGTGGCATGGCGGTGATCTGCACTAAACCTGAGGTTGAACGCAGGGCATCGAGCTGAAGATCGTCGAGGTTGCGTGGATGGTTGCAGAGAGCCGCGACGCAGGAATGGCTGGCGACGACCGGCGCCGTGGAGAGTTCGGTCGCCTGCAGCATGGATTGCCGCGACACATGCGAGACATCAACAAGGATGCCGAGCCGGTTCATCTCCGCGACAGCTTCGCGGCCCAGAGCGGAGAGGCCGCCATGGATGGTCTCCGGATCGCCGAGGTCGCGCCGCGGATTGGCGCTGTCGGCCAGCATGTTGTGACCGTTATGCGTCAGCGTGATGTAGACCACCCCGAGCGCGTGCAGCTTGGCGAGGCGGCTGAGATCGTCACCGATGGCGTGGCCGTTCTCTACAACGGGCATGATGGCAAGTGCACCCTCGTGCTTGGCCTGCTCTACCTGGTCTGCCGTGCTGCACAGTTTGGCGGTGATGCCGTTGCGGGTGGCTTCCATGCCGCGGATGGTCTCCAGCATGGCGAAGGCGCGCTCGGCGGCTTCGGTGCCATTCTGCGGCGTGCGCGCACCTTGCGGGACAAAGGCCACGAAGCAGCCGGCATCGAGCCCGCCAGCTTGCATCTTCGGCAAATCCACATGCCGGTCCGTAGGACCAAAGGGGTCTGGGCTGGTTGGCCACGGTATGTCGATATGGCTATCGAGCGTGAGCATGTCGCGATGCAGTGCCGCGGTATCGATCATTCTTCGCCTTTTGGCTTACGGTCGAGGGATTGGACGTCAGGCAGCATGCACCTGCGGCGGCGGTTCGGCAAAGTGCCGCGGACCTGCCGATCTGGGTGCGGTCATGCATTCGGTAAGCCCTGCATCGCGAGTGCTGACGCCGGTCTCAAACTGCGCTAGGAGGTGTGCGACGTGTCTCCGTAGCTCAGCAGGATAGAGCACAGGATTCCTAATCCTGGGGCCGTGGGTTCGAATCCCGCCGGGGACACCACACCTTCCGAGACCCACGGCAGAAAACGGTTCAGCTTTAAGGACGGGGGTTCGACGAGGCCGGGTAGGGTGGTGCCGATTTGTCGAAGAGCGCGGCATAGTTCAGGTAGGCGATCTTGCGGCGACCGTCCGAGAAGTCGTTCAAACTGACTCCGAGCTTCATGACCGCTGCTTTGAAGCGGTCGTAGTCGGGCGTCAGGGTTGTGCCACTGGCGCCGACCGACATGTCTCACGCCAGTCGCGCGCGGGTCGTTATGGATGGCGTGGCGAAGCAGCTCGGCCAGGGTGCGCACCTGAAGTTTGCCGTGCATGGAAGATCAGGCGTTTGTTACGGCTTTGTAGCTTCTGTCGAGTTTCGTTACGATCTGGTCGAAACTATCGCTATTTCCGAGGAGAGTGAGAGTTTGAACGAGGTGCGTATAGCGATGCTCAGATCGTAACGATCTCAACGAAGGGTACGCGGCCTGATGGCTCGGTTTTGAAGGGGCCGATGCCGATACGCGCTTACGCGAACACGCGTGAAGCAGATCTTTGCAGGTTTGATTGCGTATCTGCATCAGCCAATTAAGGAGTAAGATCTTCTCTTCTGAAGAAAAGAAGCAAAAGACTTTATGTCGCTGTCGCGGTTTTATCCGGCAGCGCATCCATAAACGTAAAAGTTTCTTGGTTCTTTTTTAAAAAAGAACTGCTTTCCTCCTTCAGCCACTCCACGCCTAGGGGATGGCATATCCGCAACAGCCCCTGGCACCAGGGCATTTACCCGAACATGGTTGTGTTGATGGCCATGCCCGATACAGATATGACACGCCATGACGATGACGCCAGAGACTGACCGCGCAGCCACGCACGTAACCCTGGACTTTGCTGGGTGCACTGTGCTGGTGCTCGGCGATGTAATGTTGGATCGCTATGTGACCGGCGATGTGAGCCGCGTCTCCCCCGAGGGTCCCTATCTTGTGCTGCGCGCCGCCCAGTACAGGATGGTGCTAGGCGGGGCCGGCAATGTGGCAAACAACGTGGCCGCCCTGGGCGCCCGCGCCATCCTGGTAGGGGCCGTGGGCGACGATTTCTACGGCAGTGACCTCCCGCGGTCCGGCGTCAGTCTGCCACCGGGCATTGATCTGCGCACGGTGAGTCTGCGTGGCAGGCCGACCACCGTCAAGACGAGGTTCATGTCAGGCGGCCACCACCTTATGCGTCTGGACGAAGAGGTCTCCGGGCCGACGAGTGCCGAGGATGCCGAGCGTCTGCTGGCGGCGTTCGAAGCAGCCCTGCCGGAAGCCGATATCGTGGTGCTGTCGGATTACGCCAAAGGCGTCCTGTGCGACCGGGTTCTACCGCGGGCGATCGCATCGGCGCGCGCCGCCGGCAAGATGGTGGTCGCCGATCCAAAGCGCGACGATTTTTCTGCCTATCGCGACGCCTCCGTGATCACGCCGAATGCGCTCGAGATCCGCCAGGCGACAGGCATTTCCGTGACTGATGACGAGGCTGCCGAGCGGGCCGGCGCGCATGCGCTGGCGTCCAGTGGAGCCGGGGCGATCCTGCTAACCCGGTCGGAAAAGGGGTTGACGCTGGTCGAGCAAGGGCGTGCCGCCTTGCACCTGCCGACGGAGGCACGCGCGGTGGCCGATGTGTCCGGCGCCGGCGACACCCTCGTTGCGGTGTTCTCGGTGATGCTGGCACGCGGCGCCGCCATGGGCGAGGCAGCTCATGTCGCCAATGTCGCGGCTGGTCTGGTCGTGGCCAAGCCGGGCACGGCGACGGTGACGCAGACCGAGCTGATCGCAGCTTTGCACCGCCAGGAGTTGCTGGCGCTGGATGAGAAGATTCTTCCGGCCCAGACGGCTGCCGAGAAACTGGCGGAGTGGCGCCGCGGTGGGGCGGTGATCGGCTTCACCAATGGCTGTTTCGACTTGATACATCCAGGCCATGTGCGTCTTCTCAACAAGGCGCGCGCGCGATGCGACCGCCTTGTCGTAGGATTGAACACCGATGCCTCGGTGCAGCGGCTGAAAGGCCCGTCGCGCCCGGTACAGAACGAGGTGGCACGGGCAACGGTGATGGCCTCCATCGGCGCCGTGGATCTGGTGGTGCTGTTCGATGAGGATACGCCGCTGGAGCTGATCACCGCGCTGCGGCCGGATTTGCTGTTCAAGGGCGCGGATTATCGCGAGGACCAGGTGGTGGGTGGCGACGTGGTCAAAGGCTATGGCGGAAAGGTCTCGCTGATCGAACTCGAGGCGGGACATAGCACCACGGGAATCATCAAGCGGATGAACGTGGTCGGCTGAGCGGCTGCCTCCTCACGTGTCAGCCGGAGACAAAATGTTTCGGAGTCTTGCGTATCGATCACCCGTGCTAGCTCTGCGTTGTTCCTGAAGCGATGTCATGTGCGGCATTTTTGCTGCACGCGGCGACTCACTTCATCCATAAGCGCTTCGCGGTGCTTGATCTGCCATCACGCTTGAGAAGTGTGATTGGCACATACCCTGCATAGTTTCGTATGCATTCCTGGTTCCAGGCGAAACTGTGGATGAGGGTTTGGGAGGACTGCCATAAGTGCTGATCGCCGTCATCGGGTCTCCTGCCAGCGCATCGACATGGGCGTTCAATGCCGTACGGGCCATGCTCGCTGTGGCCCGGCCCGGTGCGCTCAGCCTCTATGCGGAAACCGGAAACGAGCTTCTCAGGAACATTCCTCTTGGCTGCAAGGATGTCGTGATCAAGGCGCATTCGGTGGATGCCGATCTGCTCAAGCTGCTGGAAACCGGTGAGGCGCGTATCTTCATGACCGATCGGGATCCGCATGACAGCACGGTGTCGCAAACTGACCGCTTCGATATGCCGCCGGCTGACATACTTCATCAGCTCACCCAGGCCTACGCATCAATGGCCATGGTCCTGACGACAATTGCGCCCATGCGCCTTCGCTATGAGGATGGGTTCTTCAAGGACCAGCGCACGCTGCCGCGCATGGCCGAGTGGATCGGCATCGACATCCCAGATAGCGCTTTTGCCGAAATCTTCGCGTCGCTCGATGTCAAGATGGTTGGCTCCAGGCTGCAATCCTGGACCGAGCAACTGGCCGTCGCGGGCGCACCGCCGGTTCCGTTTGCCGAGCGACATGATCACGCTACGCAATTGCACCCCACCCATATCGGCGACGGTAAAAGCGGGAAGGGCCGGGAACGGCTTTCACCCGAACGGCTCCAGGTTATCTCCGACTGTCTATCGGGCTTTGGGCTCGACGATCAATGGCGTGGCCGCACGATCAAATGGTCGAGCACCCTCTTCAAGTTCTTCGACAGCCGCGAGCCGCGCGATCCGGAGCGGCTGGAGATGCCCGGGGAGGATCGGCTGCTGGTGTATGGTCCTTATCTCTATTTGCCTGCGGGCTACTGGCGGATCGTACCGCTCATACGGGTGGAGTATGCAAACCTGCCTCTCCAAATTCTTGCCGATATTTTCACGGGCCGGCGCGGCCTGGTGCAGCTACGTACCTTCACCCTGCCGGCCTGTAACGTGAACCGGATCGCGCTCGAATTCGAGCATATCGATCATCTCGATCCCCTAGAGGTTCGATTCTCGTCAGTGCGCGACGGCAATCAGGTTGATGTGCTGTTTTCAGGCGTGGAACTCAGCTGGCTGGGCCCTCTGGACCCGCAACCTGGGCTAAGTGCACGCGAGGTCCATGACCGCGGCATTCTATCCTGTTGAGTGCATTCACAGACCTGTTACTACTAAGACGACGTTTAAAATGTCGGCTTCGCTAAACTTTCGCTAGCGTCCTGATACCTGCAGTGGGATGAAGGCTCTAGCGCGGGAATGTCGTTCGCGAATGACGGCTTTCCGGGGCTGATCGTACTGCTGATGCTGGACGGCAACAGTTCGGTTAAGTTGCAATTTTCCTTTCGCTGAAACGAGGGGAGGCTTGACGCAGGTGGGGGCGAATTCGCGTGTCATTCATTGGTGATACACAGCTACGCCGACGCAGTTTCTTATTTCTTCAGGGAATGGCGAGCAGCTTCTTCTCGCGTCTGGGTGTGGCGCTGGCGGCGCGCGGCCATCGGGTAAGCCGTATCAACTTCAACGCCGGGGACAGATTGTTCTGGCGTCTTACCGGTGCCGTGGATTTCCGCGGGGTTGAGGCAGAGTGGCCGGCCTTCTTCGCAAATATTCTCGAAAGTCGAGGCATTACCGACATTATTTTGTTCGGCGATTGTCGGCCGATGCATCGCCGGGCCATACAGATTGCACGTATACACCAGGTTAATGTGCACGTTTGTGAGGAAGGCTATCTGCGGCCGCACTGGGTGACATTCGAGCGCGACGGCGTGAATGGGCATTCGTCGCTGCCGCGCAATGCTGACTGGTATCGCGAAATGGGCGCCACCTTGCCGCCGCTCGAAACGATGCCGGCGATCCCTTCCAGCTTCAGACGCCGTGCCTGGGAAGACCTTGCCTACAATGTAACAACCGTCGCGCTGCAGCCGTTATACCCGTATTATCGATCCCACCGCCCGCGGCATCGCCTGGTGGAATATGCGAGCTGGTCCAGAAAGGTTGCGATGCGCCCGATCCGCACCAGGCGTGCGGCGAAATGCCATGCGCGGATCGACGACACGACTCGCTTCTTCCTGCTGCCCTTGCAGCTCAACGGCGATACCCAGATCCAGCTGCATTCGAAATTTGGTGGCATGACCCCGGTCATCACAGCGATCATCACGTCGTTCGCCAGGCATGCGGCGCCGGGCACCATGCTGGTGGTCAAGGAACATCCATTGGATGATGGGCTGATCAACTGGCGCCGTTTGGTGACGCGGCTCGCCGCCGAAGCGGGCGTGGCGGATCGCATCGTCTATCTGGAATTCGGCAATCTCGATTGGCTCGTCTCCCACGCGCAGGGGGTGGTTACGGTGAACAGCACGACCGGAACGCTGGCGCTGGGCCTTGGCATTCCGGTCATCACCCTTGGCACCGCCATCTACGATATCGTCGGTCTGACGCATCAGGACTCGCTGGAGCAGTTCTGGACCACACCTGTGGCGCCCGATCTTGCACTCTTTGCCGCGTTCCGGCGCGTGCTCTCGTCGCGATGCCTCCTTGTGGGCAATTTCTTCAGCGAGGCCGGCATACGGCTTCTCGTCGAGGGCGCCGTCAGCAGGCTCGAATCAGACGCTTTGGTCCATGCCGCGGTCACCGTCGCAAGCGGGGAGCGCTTCTTGCATGCCGATAACGCGTTCGGAGAGGCGGCTGTTCGCCTGTGACGGATCTAAGGGCGCGGCGGATTTGATTTCTTCTGACCGGTGCCTGGCGTGATGGCGATGCTGGGCAGCTTTCTATCGGCACATGCGGAAACTCTGCGCCTGATGGTGGCGCTGGCCATCCTGGTATCGAGCTGGCTCGGCCTGCGGCGGGCTGTCGGGGCCACGCTCCTTGCGCAGCCGCTCCGCCTCGTGCTGCTCGATGCGGCACCTGTCGTGGTGATGTGGGCGTGGCTCGCCAGCCTGCTGTCGCGCCCGCTGGTCGCTGCGGTGATCGTTGCGGCCATGTCGGTCGGGCTCATGCTGGGAAACGCCGCCAAATGGCGTGCCTCGGACGAACCGCTGGTGTTCGCCGACCGATCCCAAGGCAGCATCTTTTTCTATCCAAGCCTCTACGCCGACGCTTTCAAGGGATGGCAGCTTCTGGCCTGCATCCTTGGCGTGCTCGCCGGGTTTGCTGCCTTGGGCCTCATGGAGCCCGCCATTTTCAGCTCGGCGTGGCCGCTATTCTTCGCAACCCTCTTGCTGGTAGCGGCCTGGTGGCGCCGCCCCACGGCAGAACGCTTTCTTGCCTGGATCGGTGAGACAAACACCGCGCGCTGCAGCTTCGACCCGGTCGGAGATGCACGAGAGGTTGGCCCGCTCTGCGTCACCATCCTGCATGCAATCATCGCCGCCGCCGAGCGCCCGGCGAGACGGATCGATTATCGGCCTGGCCATTCCTCGATGCTGCCTGCCGTCGGTTCCTCCGCCGGCCCGATCGTAATGATCCAGCTCGAATCGTTTTTCGATGCGAGACGCGCCTGGAATATAGCATCGCCGGATCTGCTGCCTTCGTTCGACCGTTGCGTGGCGCAATCGGATTTTTACGGGGCCTTCGAGACACCTGCCTGGGGTGCGAACACCGTGCGCACGGAGTTCGCGGCACTGACCGGCATGCCGCCCGCGATGCTTGGTTTGGATAGCTTCAATCCGTATCTGTCCTTTGCGCGTTCGCCGGTGGACAGCATCGCGTGGCGGCTCAAGGCGGCAGGCTACCGAACCGTCTGCCTGCATCCGTTCAGCGGCAAATTCTACGGCCGCGACCAGGTGATGCCCAATCTTGGTTTCGACGTATTCCTCGACATCGCCGCGTTCTCCTCGGTCGCACAAGCCACCTGTTACACGCCCGACGCGCTGGTGGTCGATAAGATCGAGACGGTGCTGCGCGAGTACGGGCCGAAGACCTTCGTGTTTGCCATCACCATGGGCAATCATAGCCCGTGGCAACGCCTGGCGCCGGACTCTCAGGACGGGGAAGACCGTGCGCTGGCAGGCTATCTTGCAGGGCTGCGCATGACCGATGCCGCACTCGGCGATTTGGCCGATCGGCTGCAGGCGCATTGGCCTGACAGTCTGCTGGCGGCGTTCGGCGATCATCAGCCAAGCCTTTCGAACCGGCTGAAGGAACGTGCGACGGATTATCTGGTGATGCGTTCACGGCCTGGGCTTGCCGTGCGGCGCGATATCGAGGCGCACGAATTGGCGGGTTTGGTTTTGGATGTCGCAGCAAGGAAGCCGTTCTTTCTTGAAAAAAAGAACCAAAAAACGTTTGCGTCTTGGCACACGTTGCCGGATAGAACCGCGACAGCGACCTAAGAGTCTTTTGCTTCTTTTCTTCAGAAAAGAAGACTTACTCTCTTACTTCATGATGTTTTCGTACATACGAGCCACACGTATCGCGTATTCCTGCGCACTGAATTTTCTGGCCTGCCTGGGCCCTTCTTCCGCCAGACGCGTGCGCAGCGCATCATCGGCATCCAGTTGACGGATGCCGCGGCAGATCGCCTGCGGATCGTAAGGATCGACAAGAAGCGAGCACCCGCCGGTGATTTCAGGCAGCGATCCTTCCGTCGAGGCGAGTGTCGGCACGCCGAGCGACATGGCTTCGATGATTGGCAGCCCGAAGCCCTCATGTAGCGAGGGCAGCAGCACGGCACGCGCGCCCCCGATCAGTCGGCGCAAGGTTCCAAACGGCAAATAATCGATCTGCCTTACCTGTGGGCCATCCGCCGGCGCATGCTCGCGATATTTCAGCAGGTTCAGTTCGCCTTCGGATTTCCAGGCCTGTGCGCCGACGATGACGAGCGGGTGCGGGCTGCCGGCGGAGAGATAGCCTTCGAGCATGCGGCCGATATTCTTTTTCGGTTCGAGCGAGCCGAAGAAAAGGAAGTAGCCTTGCGGCTCCAGCCCGAACACGCCGCGCAAGAAATCGCCGAGTTCTTCGTTGTCCGGCACGCCAGGCGCATCGGAGTCTATAGCCTGATAGGTGTTGAACACCTTGTCGGCTATTTGGGGCAGCAACTTTATGATGTCGGCGCGCGAGGCCTCCGACACCGTGCAGATGCCGGCACCTTCTGCGGCGCAGCCGCGCATGAGGGCAAGATGGAAGCCCTTGTCATCGAGCGTGGTATGCGGAAGGCGCAAGGGCACAAGATCATGGATGGTGTAGATGTTGCGTGATCCTTCCAGCAGGATCGGTAACGGGTAGGTCCAGTGCATGATGTCGGGCGGCGACGGCATGCGCACGCGCAGGAAGCGTTTGGTGCGCTGGAAATGCCGGCCGGCGATCTGATAGAGATCGGAGATGTTGAGGATACGGTCGAAAGCCGGCATGCGGAAGCCGCGGCGATCGACGAGGCCGGTCATCGGGATCACATTGGCATCGCAGCCGCGCCAGAAGCTGTGCTGTTCGCTCCACCAGCGTTTGGAGATGATTGGTTTGGGTGCGCGCCGTCCGCCTTGTTCGAGGCGGTCGAAGAACGCGACCTCGGACATGGTGGCCGAGGCCTTGGCGGACAGAGGCAGTCCGAACAACACATCGACAGGGTGCCCCATGTCTTTCAGGCAGCGGCTCAACACCCGCGCATAGGTGGCAACCCCGGTGCCGCGGCTCATGGCGATGTTGAAGCCGTCGATGCCGACCCGAAGCTTCGCAAGCGTGTCTTTGGGTTTCATGTGTGCAGGCCTCCGACGTTGCGATAGACTTGGTCGAGTCTGGCGAGGCATTGATCGGCCGCGAAGTCGGTGGCCCTGCGGAAGCCGCGTGCGATGAGGCCGGCGCGCAGCTCTGCGTCACGGTCAAGCGCGGTGATGGCGGCGGCGATGGCAGGGAGGTCGGTGGGATCGACGAGCAAGGCGGCATTTCCTGCGATTTCACCGGTAGCGCCAGGCCGGCTTGTGAGCACTGGCACGCCGAGCAGCATGGCTTCGACAATCGGCAAGCCAAATCCTTCTGCGAGCGACGGGAACAATAGCGCGCGCGCTTTTCGAAAAAGCGCGAGCAGGGCAGGGCGCTCCAGCCACGGCGCACGCCATACGCCCCGTTGCCCGGTGGCCTCCATCGCGTCGAGCGGCCGAATTGCGACACCTGCCGATCGCAGGAGCTGGGCGGCCTCGTATCCGTCCGGTCCGGCCAGGATCAAGGGTGTGTTCGATCCGCTGGCCGTGTAGGCGGCGATGAGCCGCTTGATGTTCTTGCGTGCCTCGATGGTTCCGCAAAACAGGAAATAGGGGCAGTGCGGCGGCGGCCCCGGCTCGTCGCCAGGCTGCGGCAGGGTGACCGACTGATAAGTGTTGGTGATCCTGCCTGCCGGGACGCCGAGCAGCGACATGATTTCCCGGCGCGAGGCTTCCGAGACGGTCACGATATGGTCGGCGCGTTCGATGATCTTTGCGACGATACGCCTGAAACGACCGCTTTCGATGCCGGTAAGCGACGGATGGGTGAGGGGGATCAGGTCATGGATCGTGTAGATGTTGGGCACGCCCTCGAACACCAAAGGGAGCGGATAGGTCCAGTGCATGAGGCCTGGGCGGGAGGCGCTACGCACGCGATGCAGGTGCCCGTAGATGTCGAAATGTATCTGGGCGGCCCGGAAGACATCGCGCGCCATCCAGCCGCCGTCGAAGCCCGCCTGCGATGCCGTCAGTCTCGACGCGCGCGCGGCGAACGGCGAGGCTGCCCGCGCATACCGCGAAAGGCGGCTTGCGGCCGGCATGGCCGCCCTGCCATCCATCAGTATCTCCGTGCGGCGGCCGGATTGGCACAGATCTATGGCTAGGTTTCGGGCGTAGGTCTGCACGCCCGTCCCGTTCGGAAGAGCCTGGTTACGTCCGTCCAGGCATACGCTCGGCAGCGCCGCCGGCGCTCCGCTAATTGGTAACCTCTCTTGCCGTGATGGCGGGCGACGCAAAAGTGTAGATCAGCTGGAGGAATTTATAGAGCTGAACGGTCGGCGCATTGGCGATGTAGAGCAGGTCCTTGTCCTTCATGGCGAATTGCTGAATGGCAAAGAAGCTTTGCGGATCACGCATGTTCACCTGGTAGATCACGGGGGTGCCCACCGGCATGGCGCCGGGAATGACGGCCGGCTCGTCCGGCGTGGACGGCACCAGGCCGATCGTTCGTGTGTCCTGCGCGGTCTCGAAACGGAACAGGAAAACGGCTTCCGGATTGGCGCGGTTATCGTCTAGGCCGCCGACACGCGCGATCGCTTCGGCCAGCGAGACCGTAGCGGCATCGAAATGTATCTGTGCGACATGGCCGGTGGCGCCGAAGGAGAGATAGCTGCGCGGCAGGTAATCGACCTGTATGCGGTCCAGCGGTTCCACGGCGATGTTTTCAGCGTGGATCGTCTGTATGCGTTGCAGCGATGTGGTGGCCTCGCGGCCGCCGCGGTCGACCTTCACCAGGGTATCCTGCGGGCTGTGCGTAGGGCCGCCTGCGAGTGCGACCATATCGAGCAACCGCTCATGGGCGAGCGACAGCGGATAGCGGCCAGGCGCGCGCACGTCGCCGGACACATAGGCGATGTTGCTGCCATTGCTGGACGTGCTCACCAGCACCTGCGGCTGCGCCGTCTTGCTGCCGAGCCGTGATTCGATGATGCGTTGCACGGCCGTCGTCGTCAGCCCGGCGACGTGGATCTCGCCGCCATAGGGCACCATGATCATGCCGTTGCGGTCCACCTGCACCTTCGGCAAGGTCTCCGCCGTGGAGCCGGCCGGCGTATCGGCATCCGTCGTGCGGCGCGGGCTGAACAGCGCGTTGCCGGCCTCGTAGATGGAGATGTTCAGCACGTCGCCCGGGCCAAGAAGGTCTACCGGATTGTTCGAGCCGAGCCGATCGATGATACTGGCGGAGACAACCGGGTGTTGGCGCAACGCCTGCACCACCACGGGCGTGAGTTGCACGAGGTGAACACCGAGCGGGTTCTGGTCCGGCTTGATGTTGCGGACCTGGTTGTAGGTGGGGCCGGCGGTGGGCAGGCTCTGGCAGGCCGACAATTGAAGCATTGCCAAGACGATTGCAACGACGTGTGATGTTCTGGCAGATCGAATCATCAGTGTTCCATGAGCAGAGTCTCGCTGTTGAAGGAGGCACCCCAGCCGCGACCGTGTTGCAACCCCTAGCCAGTTGCCCCCGCCCTGTCCAGTTGGCGCAATCCCAGCCCACATTCGAAAGTCGATGAGAATGTCGTTCATCTTGCCCATCAGGGCCATGTTGCTCCATTGCTTTCGCGATCTGCACGGCGTCGCGCGCCAAGGCGAATGCGCCGAATTGCTACGGGTGGCTGGCTTCACCGCGCCGGCGCGCCTGCTCTACGACGTCATGTTCATACAAACCGGTTTTTCGGCCGATCGGATACGTGCGCAGAACGAGGTCGCAGCCCGTACGAAGCTTTGGGGCGACGTGACATGGGATGTGATTGCGCCCTCCGGCGCGTCGCCGCGGGTTGAGATCGCCGCACAGCAGATGCTGCGGCTTCTGGAGCGCAAGGGCGATGCACAGCCTGCTGGTGCCGATGCTTCTGCCCTGCACGCCGGCTTTGCAGAGGTTTGCGCAACGCTCTGCGAAAAGCTGCGGGCGCCGGCCGGTGTGGGAACATGCGAGACGATCGCTTCGCTGCTGGCGTGGATATCCAGGCACGTGACGAGCGAGGCTGCGTTCGACGTCGAGGGGAATGTCGGCGCGGCTGTGCCGGTGCTCGCCGAGGGGCTGGCTTTCAACGCGCTGCGCGACTTCATCGCGGACCATCGCGGCCTTCTGGAGGGCGCATTCGGATCGCCGGGGGTGTTCCACGAGGCGGCGCGGTTGGAGCCGGCGGGCTTCGGGCCTTATCTGGACGGCAGCATCAGCCTTGCGGCGGCGCAGAGTGACGGTCCGGCAGTGATCAGGCGGCTCCTCAAGGGCGAAAGTGGGGATTGCGCATCTGCTTCCGTGCTGGTGCAGCGCGGGCTGATCTTGTCGTTTGGCCTGCATGGTTCGGCGCTTGCTGATCTGGTGGATGCGCTGGCGGAGATGGGCGCCATGCCGGTCGTGCGCGCCATTCTCACGCGTGCGCAGGAAGCGGGGGCGCAGGAAGAGGGGGCGCAGGAAGCGGGGGTGCAGGAAGCGGGCGCCATGCAGCGTCATATTGCCTTGATGGAGCATATCCGCTCCGCGGGGCTTAGCGGCGGGGATCTCGATCTTGCCTTGCAAGCGCAGCGGATTGTCCTTCGCGTCAGGCCGGACTCCGCCGGCGAGTGGATCATCCTCGGCGACCTGGAAGCGTTGGCGGGCAATGGTGCGGAAGCACAGGCCGCATTTGCGAAAAGCCAAAAATTACATCATGGCAATCAGGCGGTGACGCAGCGGCTCGATGCACTTCGTGATGGCCGGGTCGGCATTTTCAGGGCGCAGCACAAGCCGCCTTCTGCTGCCGATGCGCTTGTGCGCAGCGCCCTTCTGCGGCTGGCGCTCACACCTTCCATCGTTCAGGACCAGGTCGATTGCGCCGAGATGGCGTTCCAGGCCGGCGACACGGCGGCTGCGCGTATGCTCTACGATGTCATCTTCATCGCTTCCGGGTTCTCTGCGGCAGCGATCGCGCGGCAGATCGAGGTGGAGCGACGGCTTGCGTTGTGGGACAAGCAGGATAGGAGGGTGGCCGTTGGCATGGCGCGGCCGCGCACACCGCCTTCGCCGAGGCTCGCCGCCGAGCAACTTGCCTTGCTCGTCGGCGAGACCGGCAGAACCTTGCAGCCGCTCCCGCGATCGTTCGTGGCAAACGCTAGGCCTGCGCTAGATGAAAACTGTCAGGCTTCGGCAGACGATCTTCATGTCTTTTGCGTCAAGCTGAAGCTGGCGCTGCGGCAGGCTCCTTCCAGCCAGAGCAGCTTCGATCTTCGCCAGGCGCTCACCTGGCTGGATCGGCATGTTCTGTGCCGCCCGCCGATCGCGCCAGAGGGCTATTGCAGGCTCGACATACCGGCGCTGGCCTCGGCACTTGCGTTCAACATCCTGCGTGAATTTGCCTGCACCACACGTGACATCGCGTATGGCCCTTTCGGCTCCGCAGAACTGTTCCATGCGGCGGCCCGCCTGGAGGAGGGTGGGCTGGGCCCGTATTTCAGCCGATGCGCCGATCGGTTCGCCGACACGCGCGATATATTTGGCTTCATTCAGCTCGCGTCGCGACAGAGTGCAAACGGGGAATCATCGCGGGACATGCTGGAGCGCTGGGCGGTTCTCCTTTCGACAGGCTTCACGACCGGTGCGCTGCATCGCCTTGTCGATGCGCTTGCCGATGCCGGCTTGCTGCGCGCGGTGCGCGCCGTCTTCGCCCGCGTTTGCGAGCAGAGCGCTGCCAGGCTGGATCTCGGCTTGATGTGGAGCATCCGCGATGCAGGGCTGGATCATGCCGATTATGATCTGGCGTCTAGGGCGCAGCAGGTGGTGATCGCCTGGCGGCCGCATGAGAGCGTCGAGTGGGTCGTGCTGGGAGAGATCGAAGCAACGGCCGGCAACACGCGCGCGGCGCAGACAGCTTTCCGCCGGGTCTTGGCGGTGGAACCGGCCAACCATGCCGCGAAAGAACGCCTCGATGCGCTGGAGACCGGGGAATTCGAGCGGTTCCGCGTCACAGCGGGATATGGCACGAACGAGGAGCGCAAACGCCTGCGGCAAGGATTGTTGCAGGCGGCGTAGATACTTATTCGTGCGGAGCGCCTTCGTCGAGGAGGGTGGCGACGGCGCCGAACACGTCTTCCACACTGATGTGTTTGATGCAGGCAAATCCTTTGCCGCATTCATCGGTATCGTGGAAAATCGTACAGCCTGCGCAGGGCAGTTTTCTGCTGACGATCAGGCCGGTCATCTCCTGTCCCCATTCGTTCCAGTTGATACGCGAGGAGTGGACGCTCACGACCGGCACGCCACGCAGGGACGCCAGATGCTTCGGCCCGGAATCATTGCCGACGAACACGGTGCAGAACGAGAGCAGGGCATCGAAATCGTCGAAGGTGAGACGCGTGTCGATGAGTGTAAATTTCTCTGAAGCTAGCAACTTTGCCGGAAGGCGGTCACGCAGAGATGGATCATCGGTCATCAAGACAATCTGGAGGGTCGTCCTGGCAAGAATGAGCGCTGCCAGATTGTCGTAATGCGGCCACTGGCTGAACTTGATGCGCGCGCCGGTGTGCAGAACCGCGTAGCGATCCCGGGCCTGGAGGCCATAGCGGGCCAGCGCAGATCGCGATAGCTCCGGCCTGCGAATGATCTCAGCGCGGCTGTTGAGCGATGCGCCGAGCCGCTCGATGAAGGCCATGATCTTCGTCGATTGTGCCGCCATTTCCAGGTTGTTGCGCGGATCATGCGTGCTGCCGTCGAAACCGCCA
Source organism: Acetobacteraceae bacterium (assembly GCA_965198855.1). Classification (GTDB taxonomy): domain Bacteria; phylum Pseudomonadota; class Alphaproteobacteria; order Acetobacterales; family Acetobacteraceae; genus BOG-908. The sequence continues at coordinate 1,156,366 of CBDAPZ010000001.1, forward strand.
TCCAGCCACGGCCATTCGCGGTCATGAAAGCCGTAGAGGAAGCGGGCACCGGCGAGCAGCAGCAGCGGACGAGATACCGCACTTTCAGCCAGATCCAAGGCGATGTCGAATGCGTAAGGTGCGAGTTGCAGACGCAACGCCTCCTGGCCGCGCGCATCCATGACGCGGCGCCGTTCGGACTCCACATCGGGGAAATCAGCCACGATGATCTCGTCGAAAAGCGGCAGGGTACGCGCGAGGTCTACATTGGCCGATGTCAGCAGGCCAACGATCCGCGCGTGCGGAAGGATCTCACGCAGGCGGCGAATGGCTGGGATCGAGGTGACGAGGTCGCCGAGCTGGTCGGTACGCATGACGAGGACAGTGCGTATCTCGTGGGGAAGAAGCTGTCGCTTTGCACGGCGAACGATGCTCGGCCGCGCGGCGATCTGCGCTTCGGGGGTGCGGCCGTCGCCGGCTGCAAGCTCGACCACCCCGTCGCATCCACTTAACGCGGCTTCGGTCAAGGCAGGTGCGACGACGAGATGCTCGACATGCCGCAGCACCTCGCCAGCGGTGCCGATGAACCGCAACGTCACACGACGCAGACCTGGCGCATTACTGGAAAAATCAAGCCAGACATTGAAGACATATTTGCGTTGGCCGGAAGCACCGCCGTCGAGCCCATGTGCTTCGAGTGCGCCGCGATAGATCTCTTCGTCCTGCAGCAGGATGGCGATGTGCGTGATCGGCAGCTTGGACACGCAGAACCCGCGAATGGCCTCGACGCCGCGCAGCGTGTTCATCGTGCCCCAGCGGCTGCGCTCGCGGCGTGCGCCCAGCCGTCGCACATGGACGCCGTCGACGCGCGTAGCAGGTGGTGTATCAGCCTGGCGCGGGAACAGCTCTGGCACCAGCAGATCCGGATCAAGTCCGGCGCTCTCGGCGTTCCAGGCCTCCCCGGCATCGGGTGCGGCCACCTTGCGGTTGAGCTCCGCGAGTTCGTGTTGCGGCTCGGTCCAGCCAGGCTTCAAAGCGATCGCCCGCCTATAGGCTGCTTCGCACGCGTCGAGCCGCCCGGCCAGTTTGAAAAAATGCCCTTGCTGGAGTGCCAGGTCTGGATCATCGGGGGTGAGTCGGCTCGCGGTGCGGTAATGCAACTCTGCGTTCGCGAAGTCGCCGGCTTCCTTGAACATGTGGCCGCATTGAATGTGTATCGCGGCATTGCGCGGCCGCATCTGTAGCGCCTCGTCGTAGAGCAGGGCAGCGGCAAAATACTGCCTGTCGTCGCGTGCACGATCCGCGCGCGCGACGAGGCGGCGGAAGATGTGAATGGCTTGGCCGCCCGACACCGTGCGGGAGAAGCGCCTCAGTGTCCGAACGGCGGTGTCAAACATGATCCCGTGTCAAAGAAGCTTCATTGAAGCATCAAAGACTTCCTGAGGCGAGATCTTGAAGAGGCAGACGTAATCCTTCCCGCACTCGTCGCCATCGTGATAAAGCGCACATCCTGCACAGGGCACTTTGCGGGTGATGATCGAACCGACCATCTCTTGGCCCCACTCGCTCCAGTTCACCCGGGCGGAGTGCAGGCTTACGACATTCACGCCGCGCAGCGAGGCGAGATGCTTCGGCCCCGAATCGTTGCCGACAAAGATCGTGCAGAACGAGATCAGCGCATCGAAATCATCGAAAGCCAGCCTCTGGTCCAGCAGGCGGAAACGCGGCGAGCCAGCAAGCTGGCTGTCAAGGCTTTTGCGGGTCTCCAGGTCATCGGTGATGAGGAACACCTTCATGCCGGTGCGCTCGAGATAAAGCTGCGCAAGCTTTTCGTAATGCGGCCAACGGCTGAACTCGATACGGGCGCCTGCGTGCATGACCACGAAACGATCATCAGCACCGATTCCGTAAGCAGCAAGCCGATCACGCGAGAGTTCGGGCCTGCGTATCACCTCCACCTTGCCGCCGAGCAGAGCGCCGAACCGTTCGACGAAGGCATGAACGCGGGTCGAATGCGGCGCTACCTCGCCATGGTTCTTCGGATCATGCGAGGCGCCTTCGAAGCCGGCAGAGAGCCAGGACCATTCCCGATCGTAGAAGCCGTAGGTGAAGGTTGCGCCGGTCAGCAGCAGGACCGGGCGCGACATGGAGCTTTCGGCAAGATCGATCGCAACGTCGAATTTGTAGGGTGCGAGGCGGCGGCGCAGATCTTCCTGTGCCTGGAACGGCATCGTCCGTTTGCGATCGAGCTTGTCGTCCGGAAAATCGATGACGATGATTTCATCGAGCTGCTTCAACGTAGCGGCAAACTCGGCATTGGACGAGGTGAGCAATCCCACGAAGTTTGCGTTCGGCAAAATCTCGCGCAGCCGGCGCATGGCCGGGATCGATGTCACCATGTCGCCGAGCTGGTCCGTGCGCACGATCAGCACATTGCGGATCGGGTCCGGAAGCAGCGAGCGCTTGGCTGGCCGTACCACGCTTGTACGCGCATTTATGATGTCGTCAATCGATCCCGGCTCGTCACCGAGCGTGATCACGCCATCCGAGTCTGGATACTCTGCCTCCGACAAAGGCGCTGCGACCACGACATGCTCGCGGTGGATGCGACGCCCTTGTTCGAGGTCGATGAAACGGAACTCGATCTCGATTCGTCCTTGCGCATACGACGAGAAATCGTGCCAGACATTGAACACGTATTTGCGCATGTCGGGATTATCGCGCTCGTACACAAGCTTGTAACCGCCCTTCAGCGGGCCACGATGGATGAGGAGTCCACCAAGAAAGACCTGCACTTCCAGAATCGGCAGCGCCGAGATGCAGAAGCCGCGCAACGCCTCGACGCCGCGCAGTGTGGGCAGCTTTCCCCAGGCCGATCGCTCGCGGTTGCCAAGCCGGCGCAGGCTGATCGAATCATGATGCGCCAGCTTCATGTCCTGCGGGCGTCGCGGCACGATCTCGGGCACCAGTTGGCCGATATCGAATGATGCTTCGAGTGCTGTCGCTTCCTTGCTGAAGTCGAGTGGATCCTGATGCGGGCCAGGCTGCCGGCCTGGCGGTGTCGCACGGTTGCCGGCACTGCGGCCGTGCCAGCCGGAGCGCCGCAGCGAGTCGAGCTCGGCCGCAGGTTCCGGCCAGCCGGGCCTGAGCTCCGCGGCACGCTTATAGGCGGATGCCGCCTCGTCCAAGCGTCCGGCGACCTTGAAGAAATGCCCGAGTTGGAGTGCCAGGTCGGAATCCTGCGGTGTCAGCCCGCGTGCCTCAAGGTAATGCTGCTCGGCACCGGCGAGATCGCCTGCCTCCTTGAACATGTGCCCGCACTGGGTGTGGATCGCGGCGTTGCCGGGAACCAGGCGCAACGCTTCCTTGTAAAGGATTGCCGCTTCCAAATAGGATTTTGCGTCCCTGGCGGCGTCGGCTCGCCCGATCAGTGCGGCCGCGACCGGATTGGTCTTACCCCGCGCGCGGCGCCTAATTTTGCCGAACGGGCTGAGTCGGAGCAGGCGTTCCAGGCTGCCAGAAGACAGCATCTCTAATGTGCGCGCCTCGCTCACCTCAACTTCCTCGCGATTGTGTCACACTCCATCAGGGTGTAACGAAAACCGACCGGCGTAAAATCAGTCAAATGCAAATCATCCAAGGCGTCTGGCTGTCATCCATGTCCATCCCCGTGGTGGCGCATGCGCGCCCTTTGCGGCCCGGGCAACCTGCCACCGTCCGCCGCCAATTGGCAAGCAGTAGCCTCTCGATGCCCACGCACCGGTTGATGACAGGGTATTGGGGCGTGGGCGACGTCCGCCGTCTCATCGCCTTCTTCATGCCAGCGGGGGCATGGGCGCAAACGCTAGCGGCTTGGCCACAATTTCGTGCGATCATCCGGCGGGCAGGCGCCTGCGCAGCCTGCACCGGAAGCGGTTGTATTTGATTGAAAGGCTGCACTGCCTTATGGAGAGTGCATGGACGGCCTAGATATTGCGGTTAAGACCAGCTCGCGGCGTTTGGGCGCCGGCCTCCGTGCTCCGCTCAAGCGGCGGCTGGCGCGCTTCGCCCCGTTCGGCCTGGTGGTCATACTTCCCGCGATCCTCGCCGCCATCTACCTGTTCGCAATCGCCTCCGACCAGTATGTCTCCGAGGCGCGTTTCGTCGTGCGGGGCCCAAACCAGCAGACACCCAATGCCCTGAGCAGCATCCTGCAGACGGCAGGCGTCAGCCGCGCCGATGACGATACCTATGCCGTACAGGATTTCATTACCTCGCGGGACGCCCTTCGCGAGCTGATGCAAGAGACCGACGTCAAGGCGATCTTCACCAGGCCCGAAGCCGACCTGCTGTCGCGGTTCTCCACCTTCACCAGGCACGGGCCGTTTGAGCACCTTTACAAATTTTATGACCACCACGTCGCCGTGGAGATGGACACCGGCACCGGCGTTTCGAAACTCACCGTCAAGAGCTTCCGAGCAGCCGATTCGCTGCTGATCGCCACGGACCTGCTGAAAGCCGCGGAGCAGCTCGTCAACCGGATGAACGCGCGGCAGCGGGAGGACGCGGTGCATAACGCCGTCCATGAGGTGCAACTGCAGGAGCAGCGGGTGCAGGATCTCTCGCAGCGCATTGCGGATTTCCGCAACAAGCAGGGTTTGCTCGATCCTACCAAGCAATCGACTACGATGCTCACAGCGATAGCAGCCCTCCAGGCAAAGCTCGTGGGTGTGAAGATCGAGCTTGCCGGCCTGCAAGCCAACAGCCCGCTCCTCGCCAGCACCCGCCAGCGCGGGGCCGCCTTGCAGGCCCAGATCGACCAGGCGAACGCCCAGATCACCGGTACCGACCGATCGATGGTGCCAAAGATCCGCGAGTTCGACATGCTGAGCCTGAATCGGGAGTTTGCCGAGAAGCAGCTCGCTTCCGCGACCGCCGCGCTGGAGGCGGCACGGATCACTGCCGATCGCCAGCAACTTTATCTCGAGCCCATCGTGCAGCCGGACCAGCCGGATTTTGCCGAGTATCCGCACCGCTTCTCCTCGCTCCTGGTCATCTTCTTCAGCCTGTGTGGCATCTACGTGACCGGAGCGCTGCTTGTTGCGGGAGCGAAAGAGCACAAGCTCGTATAGCGGCATGCAGTCGCTGACACAGCTTTTCGCCCTGCAAGGCCGGGTGATCTGGGCCCTGATGATGCGCGAGTTGCACACACGCTACGGCCGGGAGAATATCGGCTATCTCTGGATGGTCGGCGAGCCGATCATGTTCTGTGCCGGCGTCGCTATCGTCTGGACATCGGTGCGGGCACCTTACGAACATGGCCTGCCGATGACAGCCTTCGTCATCACCGGCTATGTGCCGCTGACCATGTGGCGCCATTGCGTGCAACGCGCGGTCAAGGCTTTCGAGGCGAATGGCGGATTGCTGTTCCACCGCCAGGTGACGCCGCTCGATCTCATTACCGCACGCGTCGTGCTCGAGATCGTGGGCAGCCTGATTGCGGGTGGGCTTGTGGTTTTCGGCGCCATGCTGCTTGGCTATATGGATCCGCCGAAGGATCTCGGCCTGATGTATCTTGGCCTCGCCTACCATGCGGCTTTCTGTCTTGCCTGTGCGCTGCTCATCGCCTCGCTCAGCGAACGGTCCGATCTGATCGAGAAGGTCATCAACATCATCATGTATCTGTCGCTGCCGATCTCCGGCGCGTTCACCATGGTAAACTGGATACCACCGCATTACCGGTGGATCCTGCTGCTGTCACCGAGCGTCCAGGATTGCGAGATGATCCGTGGCGGCCAGTTCGGCCCGCAATCGCACGCAATCTACAATTTTACCTATACGGCCACCGTCACCGGCGCGATGCTGCTGATCGGGCTTTCGCTCTCGCTCAGATCGCGCCGCTTCATCGTGGTCAACTGATCGGCCGTGATACGTTGCATCGACATCACCAAGGAGTATGCCATCCATCGCGGCCGTCGCCGCGTGCTGGATCGGGTATCGTTCGATCTTGCGCGCGGCCAAAAACTCGGGGTGCTTGGCAGGAACGGTGCCGGCAAATCGACCCTCATCCGCATCATCGGCGGCGTGGAGATGCCCACCGCCGGCGAGGTGCAACGTACAATGAGCGTGTCCTGGCCGCTGGCGTTCGGCGGCGCCTTCCAGGGCAGCCTGAGCGGAATCGATAATCTGCGGTTCATTTGCCGCATCTATGACCTGGATTATGCCGAGACACGCTTGTTCGTCGACGATTTTGCGGAACTTGGGCGGCAGCTTGGCGAGCCCGTAAAGACCTATTCCAGCGGCATGCGCGCGCGGCTGGCGTTTGCGTTGACCATCGCGATCGAGTTCGAGTGCTACCTGATCGACGAGGTGATCATGGTCGGCGACAGCCGTTTCACGCGGCGCTGTAAGGAGGAGTTGTTCGAGAAGCGTGCGGATCGATCTATCATATTGGTGTCACACGACATGAATTTCATTCGTGATGTGTGTGATAGTGCCGCAGTGATCTCGAACAGCCATTTTCATATTTGCGATACGGTGCCGGAGGCTATTGCATTTCACGAGCGGAATTAGCAAGCAAGCAAGGAAGGGAAAACCTGCTTTTTAGGCTGCGCCTGAAAAACGAGCAGGGATTTGAGCGGTATCCGTCTGCGCAGTGCTCGAGACCTTGTCGATCAGTTCCAGAACTTTTTGCATATGCAGTTCCCATCGTGGCGCCGCCCAGCTATCCAGCCGGGCGATCTGTGCGGCGCGGCGCGGCGAAGCAGGGGCGGCGTAGTCGCGTATCGCCTGCAGCCAGCCCAATCCATCCAATGGATCGAGATATTCCGGGGCAGTGCGGCCGACTTCGTGGAACACCGGGATGTCGCTGCAAATGACGGGCACGTGCAGTGCCAGCGCTTCGGCGATCGGCAGGCCGTAGCCTTCGGCGAAGGCGGGACAGAGCAGGGCGCTGGCGCCGGCGAGCAGTTGCTGCATGTCGCGATCGGACATGCTGGTGCGCTCTTCGATGAGATTCTTGATCGCGGCACAGCGATCGATGAGGTCGAGAATGTTCTCGTTTTCCCAGCCGCGCTGCCCGATCAGGATCAGCCGTGGTTTGATCTCGTCTGGGCTGCGCGCCAGATGCCGCCAGATATGGAGCAGGAGGAGGTGATTCTTGCGCGGCTCGATGGTGCCTATGCAAACGAAATAAGGCGGCTCCGCTTCATTGTGCTGGGAGTTGTTGCTCGCATGGAACTCGGCGCCTGGGTGAGCCACGAGCACCGGTATGTCCCGGCCGCTCGCCGCGATATGGGGGGCGAGCGAGGCCGCCGTATCGTCCGAATTACAGATGATCCCGTCGGCGAGCGCGCAGATGGTGGCGATCCGTTGGGAATGGCGTTCTGCCTGTCCCGGCCTGCCATATTCCGGATAGTCGATGGGGATCAGGTCGTGCACGAAGAAGATGAAGGCGGCGCCGCTCCGTGCCTTGAATTGCGTTAGCATGGCACGACGATGCAGGTTCTGATGCGACACGAGCAAATAGACGGGGCGGCCGCCATGCTGCCGCATCGAGGGCGAGAGCAAGGCGCGCCCGGGCATCAGGCCGGAGGCCTGCGCGAGCAGGCCGATCCGCCGCGCCGTCCGCCCGGTATCGTCGGGGTCGCGCCAGCATTTCGCGAGGGTGTGTATGAGCACCGTGCCGTAGCGCGGCCGCAGCGGGGAAATGTCGCCGGCAGCATTCATCGCGACGAAGCCGAGTCGGTCGCCGGCATTGGCGATCAGGTGTTGGGCGTAGGCAAGCTCGATACGGTCGATGCCGGTAGGCGTCGGGCGGCTGGCGCGCGAGACCAGGCGCGAGATGTCGAGCAGGATCGGCGGCCGCATGTCAGATGCTGGCGGCATCGAACAGCGAGCCTTCCCGCAGGCTCCAATCCATTTTCTGTCGCCCTGCCATGTTCACCAGGGGATCGAGGCTGGTCCAAGGGAGAAACGGATTGCGCGGGCCGATACCCCAGACTTCGACACGCAGGGAGGGTGCAGCACTTTGACCGCGCGCATGGAAACCGAACGTGTCGGCCACGACCAACGTGTTCGCGGGCACCGCAAGGCGGCGCGGCCGCGGCAGGCCGAGGCTTTCCAGCACGGCTTCATCGACGCGGAAAGAACCGTCGCGCGTATCCGCATCGTCTGCCTCGCGCGCGGCCAGGCTCATGCGCCGTTCCCAAGCGAGGCGCGCGGACGTCAGCCGGTGCGATCCTGCAACGTAACTGAGTGGGCCGGCATCTTCGGCGACGTCGGTCAGATAGAACCAGGCTTTGACGGTCGGATGAAACGTGTCCGCATGCAGATGGGTCTGCGGGTCGCGCGGCCCGGATTGGGCGTGCTGTAGCACGCTTTGCAGATGCACACCGGGTGCGCTGTTCCTGCCGCCCACGTAGCGAATCAGCGCGTCCCAGGCTGGCATGTCGAGCATCGACGCGAGGCAGGGCAGGATGCTGCGAAGCGCTTTGGTAACCGTGACCTTGCGCAAAATACTGTCGCCTTCTCGCTTTTCACGCAGCGCAAAGCGTTTTTCCTGCATTTCCGTCAACAGGGACTGGAACTGCCGTCCCGGCAGGAAATTGCGCCGGACGATGAAGCCGTCGCGCGCGAAGGCTGCGCGGTCGTCGGCCGGTATGGCGGCCGCCAGCCGTGCTCGGCGCGAAGCTGCCAATCTATGTGCCAACCGCACGCGGCTTTCATGCAAGCCGTGTTCGTTGAGCCAGCGGTTGCCGAGGATGGCGTTGCGCTCGAAGGATTTCGCGCCCGTCAACAGCTCGGCGGACCATAAGGGCAGATGCGCCGCACGCTTCAACGCGCCGGACACTCCGCCGTGTGTTGCTGCCCGTGTGTCGGAGATCGTGTCACCACAGAATGGGAGTTGCAGTATGCACAAGAGCTTGTAGACCTCCGATCCTACGGCGCAACCCTTCACCACCCTGAACCGAGGCGCCATGAGGGCCTTGCCTGCGAAATCCAGCCAGCGTGTGCGTGCTGCCACGAGCGGCCGGCATATGGCGCCCGGCCCGCTATTGACGCCGCCGTTTCATCGTGGCGTGCCGATGATCAGCGTCACCCTTGCAGGCGGTATCGAGGCGGCTCTGGCCGACAATATCCCGCTTGCGGTGCAGCAGGAGGCGCTCGGCCTCGCCGGCCGCCTCGTACGCGAAGAACTCGGCGGCTCGTTTTGGGCGCCGGCTCCGCCGTGTGAGCTTCTCCACAGCCAATGTGTAATCGTGGCGGCAGGAGACGACGCCGCGCTGAACCAGACGATGCTGGACGCCGCCCTCGCCGAAACCTTGTCGGCCGCGCAGGTGCTGGTCTGGATCCCGCGCCGTGCGGTTCGCCTGCATGCCGCGGCAAGGAAGCATGGCTGCGCCGTACTGTCCGGTCCAGCGGACCCATGGGCCCTGCTGGCGAATGCTGCCGCATTGCATGCCGGCCAAAACCACCCTTTGGGCGTTCTGGCACGGCTCGCGGGCCTGCAGGTGCATGCGCATGCGCCCGGACCTGCCGCAGAATGCACCGATGGTCCCTTCGCAGCCGCTGCTCTCATCCTTGCCACTCGCTACACCGACCCGTTTCGTGGCGGCGCCATCACGTGCGCAGAGGCACTCGACATCGTCGCCGAGTGGCGCCGTGTCACCCGTGTCAATCGTGCCATCGGGGCGTGCACCGGCATGTCCTTCTGGAAACGCCGCCGCATGCGCGCTTTTCTGCATGACGGCACGCGCGCGCCACTGCATGCCACCGCACCAGCCGCACTCGTCGCTGCGGCAAAAGGGCGCGCCATCGCTTGCTGGTCGTCTCGCATTCCAAAAGGCCTCACCGAAGCAGCTTCGCGATCGGGCACCAGGCTGATGCGCGTTGAGGATGGTTTTTTGCGCTCGCGCGGCCTTGGCAGCGGCTTCCTGCCCCCCTGTTCGATCATCGTCGATGCTGCTGGCATCTATTACGATCCGGCCACCCCGAGCGACCTCGAGACCCTGCTGTGCAACACCGAATTCGCACCGGCATTGCTCGACAGGGCGAAGCGGCTGACGGCACGCATGGTGCGCGAAAGTGTCACCAAATACGCCATCGGTGGCGGCCAGTTGACATTGCCCGACCATGACGGGCGACCGCTTCTGCTGGTGCCTGGCCAAGTGGCCGACGACCTCTCCGTTTTGTGCGGGGGTGCCGGGATCACCGGGAATGAGGGCCTGCTCGCGGGCGTTCGAGCGCGTAATCCAGACGCCTTCATCATCTACAAGCCGCACCCGGACGTGGATGCCGGCCACCGCGCCGGCAGCCTGCCGGACGAGGCCGTGCTGCGATACGCTGATTGCGTCATCCGCGCTGCGCCCATCGCCTCCCTCATCGCCGCGGTGGACGAGATCCACACGCTCACTTCGCTTGCCGGCTTCGAGGCGCTGCTGCGCAGCCGGCCTGTGACCGTCTATGGACAGCCGTTCTACGCCGGCTGGGGCCTGACCATGGATCTCGCGCCTCCGCCGCGGCGCGGCCGCCAACTGACCCTGGAGGAACTGAGTGCCGGTGTGCTGCTTCTTTATCCCCGCTACATGGACCCGGTGACCGAATTGCCATGCAGTCCCGAGATCCTGCTCGATCGCCTCGCCGATGCGTCGGCCTGGCGGCAAACCCCGCTCATGCGCCTGCGGGCGCTCCAGGGCCGTGTGCGTGCCCGCTTTGCACAACGCGGCCGCGCATGAGCCTGCCTCGACGTTTCCGCAAAGCTGTCGCCTTGCCGTTTGCAGCCGCGCAGCTCCTCACCGGCGCCAAGTCCTTTGCCGACAACCCAGTTATCGGAAGTCGGCGCCTGAACGAAAAAGGTCTGCATATCGGTCGAATGAAGCTGGCCCACCGTCTGGCCGCCCGGCGGCGGGCGGTACTTGCCGCCGGCATCGATCCCGTCGATCGCGCTGCCTTCGAGCGCGACGGTTTCGTCGTGAAGCCGGACTTCCTTCCAGCAGACCTCTTTGAAACGCTGAGAGCGCAGGTCACCGATTATCGCGGTCATGCCCGTGAAATGATGCAGGGAGAAACGGTCACCCGGCGGATCGCCCTGCATCCGGCGAACCTGGCCCGCATTCCGGCGATGCGGCAGCTTTTGGCGCTGCCGTCCTGGAAAGGTCTGCTCAGCTACGTCTGGAGCTTTGACGCGGCACCCATGGTCTACATACAGACCATCATCAGCCCCGGCCCGCACGGCGCCGAAGACCCGCAATGCACGCTGCACGCCGACACCTTCCATCCGACCGTGAAAGCCTGGCTGTTCCTGACAGACGTCGCCCCCGACGAAGGCCCGTTCACCTACGTCCCCGGCTCGCACCGTCTGACGCCCGGCCGGCTCGCTTGGGAAAAGGCCACAAGCCTGCGCGCCGCCCGCTCGCCGGACAAATTCACGGGCCGAGGCTCTTTCCGAATCGCTGTGGACGATCTCCCCACCCTTGGCTTGCCGCCGCCCGTTGCACTCGCAGTGTCCGCAAACACCTTGGTGGTTGCGGACACGAGCGGCTTCCACGCACGCGGCCCCAGCGCACGAGCGACACGGCGCGTGGAAGTCTGGGCATATGGCCGTTGCAATCCGTTTCTTCCCTGGATTGGGCCTGATCCGTGGCGTTTTGGCGGCTTGGCGGATCACCGCGTTCCGTTGTTCTGGCTGTTTCGAGATGTTGTCGAACGGTTTGGTGCTGGGCGGAATGTGTGGCGTCGGCGAGAAGAGAAATCGGCTTTCGATGATGATGTTGGATAGGTAGGGAAGGTCGTCTTTTCTGAAGAAAAGACGCAAAAGACTTTTATGCTTTGAGACACGCTTCCGGATAGGTCCGCGACAGCAATAAGAATGTTCGTTGTTGCGAGGGTGGCAAGATTTAACCACGAAGGCACGAAGAAGAAGGAAAAGTGGTCTAACCTCTTCTTCTTCTTCGTGCCTTCGTATTTAAACTTTTTATGATGTCTCATTAGACACTATGTATTTTGCTGTCGCGGACCTCTCCGGCAGCGTGCACCGGGAAACAAAAGTTTTTTGGTTCTTTTTTTCAAAAAAGAATTCCTTCCTTACTCTAAACTCCTCGCCCAATCCCGTTCCATCTCGCGGCTGATGTCGCTCTCCCGCTCCACATTCCAAGCAAGTGCCACCCCCACCGCCGCAACCGGCTTGCGCAGCGGACGGAACACCACCCCGGGCGGGGCAAGGCAGGCCATACCGGAGGAGACCAGCGCCACGCCCAGCCCAGCTGCTACCAGCGCCAATTGCGCCAGCGCGCTCGTCACTTCGCGCGCGGCGTTCGGCTCGAAGCCGGATTGCCGGCAGGCGGCGACAAGGCCGTCGAAGTAGCCGGGGCTGATCGCGCGCGGCAGCATGACCATCGGACGGCCTGCCAGCGCGGCGAGATCGAGGCGGGCGTGCGCCGCGAGTGGATCGTCTTCCGCCAGCGCCACGGTGAGTAGATCGGGCGGCCCCGCGAGCACGCGGATCGGCAAACGATCGCGTTCCAGCCTCGCGAGCGCCACATCCACTTCGCCGGCGCGCAAGGCCTCCATCGCCACTGAGGTATCCATCTCGCGGATGGTGATCACCACGTCTGGCCTGGCGGCCTGGAAGCTGCGCATCAGGCGGGGCAGGGGCTCGAACAGGCCGCTGGTGACGCAGCCGACGGTGATTACGGCGCGTTTGCCGGAGCGTACCTCGCGCGCGAGTGCCTCTACGGCGCGCGCGGCTTCCTCCAGGCGGCGCACGGCCGGCAGCAGGATCGCACCTTCTGCTGTGGGCCTTGTGCCTTGGCGAGAGCGGTCTAGCAGTTTCACACCTAATCCACGTTCCAGTGCTTGTATCTGGGCGGTGAGCGGTGGCTGGGACATCCCGAGGCGCAGGGCGGCGCGGCCGAAATGGCCTTCCTCGACCACCGCGAGGAAATGTTGGAAACGTTTGATGAGATTGATGTCCATCTTGACGATACGATTTGCCTATCGATGGCGGCTGTCAATCGGATTTGACGTGGAAAGCGGCGCGGCGCAGGTAGCCGGCAACGAATAAATCCTGGGAGCCTTGCGATGAAACTGCACGACGTCAAAGTTCATCCGGAAGCCGATCGCCTGCCGCGAGAAGGCCAGTTGGCTTGGAAGATCGCAGCAGTCGCTGCGGACCCGGTGGAAGTGCTGCCGGAAGTGACCGACATGATCATCAATCGGGTGATCGATAACGCTTCGGTTGCCATTGCCTCGATCAACCGGCATCCGGTGGTCTCTGCCCGCGCACAGGCGTTGGCGCACGCGCGACCGGGTGGTGCGACGGTGTTCGGCTGCGGGCCGGATGTGCGTGTGCATGCCGAGTGGGCAGCGTGGGCGAATGGCACCGCGGTGCGTGAGCTCGATTATCACGATACGTTTCTTGCTGCCGAATACAGCCACCCCGGCGACAATATTCCCCCGATCCTGGCGACCGCACAGCAGACCGGCCACGGCGGTTCGGATCTCGTGCGTGCGCTTGCGACGGGGTATGAGATCCAGGTCGATCTGGTGAAATCCATTTGCCTGCATGCCCACAAGATCGATCACGTGGCGCATCTCGGGCCTTCCGTGGCCGCGGGAATCGGCACCATGCTGAAGCTGCCGACCGAGGTGATCTACCAGGCGGTGCAGCAGGCGCTGCATGTGACGACGGCAACGCGTCAGAGCCGCAAAGGCGAGATCTCGTCCTGGAAGGCCTTTGCACCAAGCCATGCCGGCAAGCTGGCGATCGAGGCGGTGGACCGTGCGATGCGTGGCGAAGGTGCCCCGAGCCCGATCTACGAAGGCGAGGACAGCGTGATTGCCTGGATGCTCGATGGCAAGAGCGCGCATTACCAGGTGCCGCTGCCGGAGCCCGGCGAGGCCAAGCGCGCGATCATGGACACCTACACCAAGGAACATTCGGCGGAATACCAGAGCCAGGCGCTGATCGATCTGTCGTTCAAGATGGGCAAGCAGGTAAAGAACTGGGACGATGTTGCCGACATCCTGATCGAGACATCGCATCACACGCACTACGTGATCGGCACTGGCGCCAACGACCCGCAGAAATTCGACCCGAACGCGAGCCGTGAGACGTTGGATCACTCAATCATGTACATCGTCGCTGTCGCGCTGCAGGATGGCGAATGGCACCATGTGCGCAGCTATGCGCCGGAACGCGCCAAGCGCGCCGATACGGTGGCGCTATGGCAGAAGATCCGCACCATCGAAGACAAGAAATGGACCGAGCGTTATCACTCCAGCGATCCGGCTGTTAAGGCGTTTGGCGGCCGCGTGATCATCACTCTGAAGGACGGTACGGTGATCGCCGATGAGATGGCGGTGGCTAATGCGCATACCCTTGGGGCGACACCCTGGCAGCGCGCAAACTACCTCGGCAAGTTCCGCATGTTGACGGAAGGCTTGCTGGATCGGGCAGAGGCGGAACGCTTCCTTGAAGTCGCACAGCGCCTGCCGAGCCTGAAGCCGGACGAGCTTGCAGGGCTGACCATCGCCATGCCGAGTGGAAAACTTCTAAGCGGCCTCCCAGGTATTTTCTGACAGCGGTCGAGGAGCAGTCCCTATGAGTGAAACAACAATTGCGACCGGTCCCAAGCCGAAGAAAAGCGTTGCTCTGTCAGGTGTTGTCGCGGGCAATACTGCATTGTGCACGGTGGGCCGCACCGGCAACGATCTGCATTATCGTGGCTATGACATTCTCGATGTGGCGGACGTATGCGAGTTCGAGGAGATCGCCTATCTTCTCGTGCACGAGCGCCTTCCCAATGAAGCGGAGTTGCGTGCCTATAAGGCGCATCTGAAATCGCTGCGCGGCATTCCGGCCGACTTGTGCACGGTGCTTGAGAAGATCCCGGCCGCAACGCATCCGATGGATGTAATGCGCACGGCGGTCAGCACATTGGGGTGCCTGCTGCCGGAGAAGGATGATCACAATCTTTCGGGCGCACGGGAGATTGCCGACCGGCTGATGGCCAGCCTCGGGTCGATCCTTCTCTATTGGTGGCATTTCTCGCATAACGGCAAGCGCATCGACGTCGAGACGGACGATGACAGCATTGCCGCGCATTTCCTGCATCTTCTGCACGGCCGCCCGGCAGACAAGCTGATGGTGCGCGCCATGCACACCTCGCTGGTGCTGTATGCCGAGCATGAGTTCAATGCCTCGACCTTTACAGCCCGCGTGATCGCCGGCACCGGATCGGACATGTACTCCGCCATCACCGGCGGCATCGGCGCACTGCGTGGCCCGAAACATGGCGGCGCTAACGAGGTCGCTTTGGAAATCCAGCAGCGCTACGCGTCGCCGGACGAGGCTGAGGCCGATATCCGCACGCGGGTTGAGAAAAAGGAAGTGGTGATAGGGTTCGGCCATCCGGTCTATACCGTCAGTGACCCGCGTAATGTGGTCATCAAGGCTGTTGCCAAGCGCCTCAGCGAACATAATGGCGACCTAAAACTGTTTTCGGTGGCAGAGCGGCTCGAGGGTGTGATGTGGGACCTGAAAAAGATGTTCCCGAACCTGGATTGGTTTAGCGCCGTTTCGTATCGCATGATGGGCGTACCGATCGAGATGTTCACGCCGCTCTTTGTTATCGCGCGCACCAGCGGCTGGGCGGCGCACGTGATCGAGCAGCGCATCGATGGCAAGATCATCCGGCCGACGGCCAACTATATCGGCCCGGAAGACCTCAAATTCGTGCCGATCGCGCAGCGCGGAGCAAATACATGACCTACCTCGTCGGCGCCGATCTGCCGAGCGAGGCCGCCGGCGATCGTTTTCGTGCATTGCTGCAAAAACCCGGGATCTTGCAGCTTCCCGGTGCGCATAATGGCCAAGCCGCACTGCAGGCGAAGGCGGCGGGATTTCCCGGCCATTATCTGTCGGGCGCCGCCATGTCCGCTTCGATGGGATTGCCCGATCTTGGGGTGATCACCATCGAGGATGTGTGTTTCTTCATCCGCCAGATCACGCGCTCTACCGGCCTGCCACTTCTTGTTGATGGCGACACGGGGTATGGCGAAGCACTTAATGTGATGCACATGGTGCGCAGCTTCGAGGATGCAGGCGCTGCCGCGGTGCATCTGGAGGACCAGTTGCTGCCGAAGAAATGTGGCCATCTCAACGACAAGAAACTCGCCGACCCGAACGACATGGCGGCAAAGATTGCGGCTGCCCGGAAAGCGCGCCGCCATCTGTTCATCATGGCCCGCACCGATGCCGTCGCCAGCGAAGGTTTCGAGGGCGGCGTCGCGCGCGCAAAGCTCTATATGGAAGCTGGCGCTGACGCGATCTTTCCGGAAGCGCTGCATACGGCCGAGATGTTCCGCGAATTTGCCAAACGCATGCCGGGCGTGCCGTTACTCGCCAATATGACCGAGTTCGGCAAGACACCGTTCTTTACCGCGGCCGAGTTCGAAGACATGGGCTACAAGATGGTGATCTGGCCGGTGAGCTCGCTACGCGTTGCCAACAAGGCGCAGGAAGAGCTCTACGCTGCCATCAAGCGCGATGGTGGAACGCAGAAAATGCTCGAGCGTATGCAGACTCGCGCGGACCTTTACGCGACGATCGATTACGCAGGGTATGAGGCGTTGGATCAGACGATTGCCAAGACAGTTGTGCCGACCGGGATGCCACAGCGATAAGAAAGCGCTTTCTTTTCTGAAGAAAAGAAACAAAAGACTTTTATGATTATGGCATACGCTGCCGGAGAGAACCGCGATAGCCACACAAAAGTCTTTTGCTTCTTTTCTTCAGGAAAGAAGACCCTTACTTACTTTCTTGCCTCGGCTTGCAAGCTATAATTCGGCCGCAACGTGCTGAGAACGGGTGCCCGCCGCACTGGCTTGACCGTATTGTTGCCCGCCTGGATCGCAAAGGCCAGCGTCCTGCCTTGTTGGGTGTTGGTATAGACCACGCCATCGGAAACAATCGGCCGACCCCAGGCCGGGTCGCCCAGCGCCGCTGTCCAGAGCAGAGCGCCCGTGGCATCGTTCAGCGCGTAAAGGATGCCGCTGTTGGAGCCGACATACACGACGCCGTTCGCGACACTCACGTCCGAATAGACCGTGTCACCGGTGGCATACGACCATTTTACCGCGCCGGACCGCGGCTGATAGGCATACACGGTCCCTCCGGCCGTTGCGGCAAAGACGGCGCCATCGGCCATGGCTGCCGAGCTCCACACATCGTATTGGGTTGCAGCCTTCCACAGCAGCGTTCCGCCGTTCGATCCCGCCGCTACGAGAGCGTAGAAATTGCTATCGAATGACCCGACATAGACGACGCCATTGACGACGACAGGCGTTCCACGAATTTGGGAGGTGCTTGCGTAAGACCATATCAGCGCACCGTTGCTGGCGCTCAATGCATATATGTTGCCGCTATAGGAGCCGACATAGACAATCCCGTCCACCACGGCGGCGGTGCTGTAGATGGCCTCGCCGCTGGTCGCATTGCTCCACAGAGTAGCGCCCGTTGTCGCGTTAAGCGCATACATGGTGCCCGTGGTGCTGCCGATATACACCACCCCGCCGACCACCACTGGCGAGGCGTAGGCGAAGTCGATGGTGGTCAGCACACCCCAAAGTTTCGTGCCAGCCGTATTTACCGCATACACCCCGCCGGCGTTGGAAGCGACATAGACGGAACTGCCGGCAACCGTCGGGGAGGAATAGAACGAGCCGGCCAGCGTATTTTTCCACAGGACTGCGCCGGTTGCAGGATTGATGGCCGAGAGGCCGGCGGGCGTGGCCACATAGAGGTGGCCGTTGGCAATGACCGGCGAGCTGTAGACCGGGTCGGTCGGGGAAGACCAGAGGAAGCCCAGCGAGCCCACGTTGCTTGGCGAGATCGTATTCTCCCAGGGGTTCCATGCGCGTCCGCCGGCACCAAACCCATGCTCCGGCCAGGGCGTGCTGACGGTAAATGCGACCTGTGCTGCATCGCCGCTTTTTCGCCCGATCGCGGTGATGAAATGCTTGCCGGGTGTAGCACTCGCCGGCACCGGCACCGACGCGGAAAAGGTGCCTGTCGCACTCGATACGACAAGATCCGTGTCGGCTGTATCAAGATAAACATCGATGGCTTCGCTGTCGCCGAAGCCGGCACCGGTTGCGGTCTCGGTCAGGTTCGGGTGCAAGGTTGCCGCGGACAATTTTACCGTGCTTTGCGCCAGTGCGGTATGTAAAAGGGCGAAATAAGAAACGAAAAGATATAAACTTACGGATGCAAAACGCATGTCCATTTCCCTTTTTTACTAGAAAGCAAAAACTATAGACGTTTCGTATCTATAGGTCATCTCAATACTGCAATGTCTGCGCAACGTGGGAAGATTTGACCATGCTGCGATCGGCTCCTAAGCACGATGGTATTGGCGACGCAGGAGCAACCGCATGCACAAACATCTGGCCCTTCTTGGTTTGCTGCTGTGCAGCGCGGCGCAGGCGCGGACACTGACGCCGCACGACCTGGTCATGCTCGATCGCGTCTCGGATCCACATGTCTCGCCCGACGGCAAGGTCGTCGCCTATGATCTGCGCAGCACGGATTATGATGCCAACAAGGGTAAGCACGCGATCTGGCTGGTGTGCCCCAACTGTGCCGACGCCAAGGAACATCGTTTTCAGAGCGATGCCACCAATCCGCGCTGGTCGCCGGATGGCCGCGCGCTGTATTTTCTGTCGTCCCGCTCGGGCAGCGTGCAGATCTGGCGCACAGGGCTCGATGCGGCCGACAAGTCCGTGCAGGTGAGCAACCTACCAGTCGATGTCGGAACGTTCCGCGTGGCACCGGACGGAAAGACACTGATCGTTTCCGCCGCCGTCTTTCCGGATTGCGACACGCTTGCCTGCACGAAGTCGCGGATGGATGCCCGCCGCGCGGACAAGGCCAGCGGCACGCTCTACAAGAAACTCTTCGTGCGGCACTGGGATGAGTGGGCGGACGGCACACGCAACCAGCTTTTCGCCGTGGCGCTCGATGCAGGCGTCGTCAATGATGCAAAGCCCTTGATGCGCGGTTTTGATGGCGATACGCCCAGCAAACCCTTCGGCGATGAGGCGGATTACGCCGTCTCTCCAGACTCCAAAACCGTGATCTTCTCGGCGCGACAGGCTGGCCGTTCCGAACCTTGGAGCACCAATTTCGATCTTTTTGAAGTGCTGGCAGACGGCACTACAGCGCCCAAGGATCTCACGGCGCAGAACCCGGCTTGGGATACGGCGCCGACTTTCTCACCTGACGGCAAGACGCTGGCCTACAAGGCAGCGAAGCAGCCGGGCTTTGAATCCGACCGCTTTGGTATTTTCCTGCGTGACCTGAAAACAGGCGACACCCATGAAGTCGCGGCCGGTTGGGATCACTCGGCCGATAGCTTGCGCTGGTCCTCGGATGGCAAGACGCTTTACGTCACTGCGGACGAGGTCGGTTACAAGAAGCTTTTTGCGATCGACGCTGCTTCCGGCGCCGTGAAAGCGCTGACCCAGGCAGGGCATGTCGGTGAGTTCGACATCGCAGGCGAGACACTGGTCTATGCGCATGACAGCCTCACCAGCCCGACTCAGCTCTTTGCGCTCTCCGGCACGCAGATCACCCACGCCGATGCCGACAAACTCGCGGGCGTCGATTTTGCGGAACCCAAGCAATTCACCTTCAAAGGCTGGAACAACGAGACTGTGCATGGCTTTGCGATGCCCCCGGCCGATGCCAGGCCTGGGCAAAAATATCCAGTCGCCTTTCTGATCCATGGCGGCCCGCAAGGCAGTTTTGGCGATGACTGGAGCTACCGCTGGAATCCGCAGACCTATGCCGCGGCCGGCTATGCCACCGTGTTCATCGATTTCCATGGCTCGACCGGCTATGGCCAAGGTTTTACCGACGCCATTAGCGGTCATTGGGGCGATCGTCCGCTGGAAGATCTGCAGAAAGGATGGAAAGCGGCGCTGGACAAGTTCCCTTATCTGAACGGGGACAAGGCCTGCGCGCTCGGCGCCTCCTATGGCGGCTTCATGATCTACTGGATCGAAGGCGTGTGGGGAAAACCGTGGAAATGCCTGGTGGATCATGATGGCGTGTTCGACAACCGCATCATGGGTTATGCCACCGAAGAACTCTGGTTCGCAGAGTGGGAGAATGGCCACACGACGCCGTGGCAGAACCCGCAAAATTACGAGCGTTTTAATCCGGTGAACCATGTGGCGGATTGGAATACGCCAATGCTGGTGGTCCATAGCGGCAAGGATTTCCGCATTCCCCTGGAGCAGGGGCTGGGGGCGTTTACGGCGCTACAGAGAAAAAATGTGCCGAGCGAGTTTCTCACCTTTCCGGATGAAAACCATTGGGTGCTCAAGCCGCATAATTCCGAGCAGTGGCAGAACACGGTGCTGGACTGGTTGGGGCGCTGGACGAAGTGAGGGGGTGGGCTTGGACGCCCACCCTGAAGCTTACGCCGGTGGAAAGCGGCCTTCGAAGGCGAAGGTCTCGACCTTGTTGCGCTGGCTGGGCACCTCCCTGGCTTGCACCTCTTCCGGCAGGATTGATTTGTCGGCCTGTTTTCCCAACGCGATCGCCGCTTCCACGCGGTAGCCATCTGGCACGCCGAGTTCCGTTGCCGCGCGCGCCATGTCGAAGCCGACCATGCCGTGCGTGTGCCACCCCAAGGCGGTGGCCTGCAGTGCCAGGCTCTGCCAGGCGGCGCCGGCGTCGAAGGAGTGGCTGTGGCTGGGCATCTCCGTGTCCCGCGCCATCATCGTGGTCTTGGATACGGCGACGATCAGCACGGCCGCGTTGTTCGCCCAGCTCTGGTTGAAGGGGACCAGCAGGCCGAGGATGGTGTCGAAGGCCGGGGTGCCGTGCAGACCGTAGATGAAGCGCCAGGGCTGCGAGTTGTAGCTGCTCGGCGCCCAGCGGGCCGCCTCGAAAATGCTCATCAGCGTCTCGGTGGGGATCGAGTCGCCAGTGAATGCTCTAGGGGACCAGCGCTCGAGGATCAGATTCTCGACCGGATGATCCGAGGTTCGGCCCTGGAAAGTCGTCATGCGAAAAATCTCCGAAACGTGTTATTTTGGTCAAAGCCCAGCTAGCAGCCAGCGCTGGCGCATGTCGCCAGCCGATTCCGGGAGCCAGCTGTCACAAGACCTCTTGGCAGGTCATACCTTCCTGCATGTAGTATAGGCACCCAGCGCATTCACCACATGTGGTGGCTTATCGACTCGAACGGAACATAGGGGCAGAGCAGGATGGACGGCATGACGAGAGGCATTTTTGCTGGAGAGCCGAGCCTGCTGGACGACGCCGTTCAGATGAAGGGGCGCCACCAGGTGCGCGTCGATCGCTCGCGTGATGCCCTGCTGACTGATTTCGGCCGCGCCACACTCGATGACCGCTACCTCTTGCCTGGCGAAGGCTACCAAGACCTCTTCGCCCGCGTGGCGAGCTTCTACGGCGACGATGCGGCCCATGCGCAGCGCCTTTACGACTATATCAGCAAGCTGTGGCTGATGCCGGCGACCCCGGTGCTGTCCAATGGGGGCACCGAGCGCGGCCTGCCGATCTCCTGCTTCCTCAACGAGGCGTCCGACAGCCTCGACGGCATCGTGGGGCTGTGGAACGAGAATGTGTGGCTCGCCAGCAAAGGCGGCGGCATCGGCAGCTATTGGGGCAATCTGCGCTCGATCGGCGAGAAAGTGGGGCAGAACGGCAAGACCAGCGGCGTCATCCCCTTCATCCGCGTGATGGACAGCCTGACGCTCGCCATTAGCCAAGGCTCGCTGCGCCGCGGTTCGGCCGCGGTGTATCTGCCGGTGGCACATCCCGAGATCGAGGAGTTCATCGAGATACGCCGGCCCACCGGCGGCGACCCGAATCGCAAGGCGCCGAACCTGCATCACGGCATCCTCGTCTCGGATGATTTCATGCGCGCGGTGGAGGAGGATGGTCTCTGGTCGCTGCGCTCGCCCAAAGACAACGCGGTCGTGCGGCAGATCTCCGCGCGCTCGCTTTGGATCCGTATCCTGATCGCACGCGTGGAAACCGGCGAGCCATACCTGGTGTTCTCCGACCACGTGAACAATGCACGGCCGGAACATCATAAGCTTGCCGGGCTGGAAGTGAAAACCTCCAACCTCTGCAGCGAGATTACCCTGCCGACGGGCATCGATCAGCACGGCAAGCAGCGCACCGCGGTATGCTGCCTCTCCTCGGTGAACGTGGAATCCTGGTTCGAGTGGAAAGACCATCCGCTTTTCATCGAAGACACCATGCGGTTCCTTGACAACGTGCTGAGCGACTTCATCGAGCGCGCACCTGAAGACATGGCGCGTGCGAAATATGCCGCCATGCGCGAGCGCTCCGTTGGGCTCGGCGTCATGGGCTTTCATTCGTTCCTGCAATCGCAGAAAGTGCCGTTCGAAAGCGTGGTCGCGAAGGTGTGGAACATCCGTATGTTCAAGCATCTGCGTGAGCAGGCCAACGCTGCCTCGCGCCTTCTGGCGGAAGAGCGCGGTGCGTGCCCGGACGCCGAAGAATACGGCATCATGGAGCGTTTCTCGAACAAGATGGCGATCGCGCCAACGGCCTCTATTTCGGTGATCGCCGGCAATTCCAGCCCGGGCATCGAGCCGATCGCGGCGAACGTGTTCCTACAGAAAACACTCTCTGGAAGCTTCACGGTTCGCAACCGGCATTTGCAGAAACTGCTCGAGGCGAAAGGGTTGGACAACGAGGACGTATGGTCCTCGATCACCCTGCGCTCGGGCAGCGTGCAGCATCTGGATTTCCTCACCGAGCAGGAAAAGGCGGTTTATAAAACGGCGTTTGAGCTCGATCAGCGCTGGATCATCGAGCACGCGGCCGATCGCACACCGTTTATCTGCCAGAGCCAGTCGGTGAACGTGTTCCTGCCCGCCAATGTGCATAAGCGCGATCTGCACCAGATCCATATGCTCGCCTGGAAGCGTGGCTTGAAATCGCTGTATTATTGCCGCTCCTTGTCGATCCAGCGCGCCGATACGGTAAGCGATATGCCCACGACCTCGTTGATCGACATGGGCGTTCCCGCCAACGACGAAGTCTCTCTGCCGATGGTCGCCGCAGCCACCAACTACGAAGAATGCCTGAGCTGTCAGTGAGACATAAAAGTCTTTTGTTTCTTCTCTTCAGAAAAGAAAGCGGTTTCTTTTCTGAAGAGAAGAAATCAAAGACTTTTAATTCATAGGACTGGGCCGTCTTTTCCTAGAATTTCTCGTCTTATGACGGCGATGGGAACGAGGGCTGCGCCTAAAAATGCATCGTGGAACTTGGCCAAGGTAAAGTCCTTGCCTTGCGATGCCTGCGCGTCTGCGCGGAGTTTCAGGATTTCGAGTTTGCCAAGCGTATAGGAGTAGTAGCCGGGGTCGGCTGTGCCGCGGCGGGCTTCCTTGTAGGCGACGCTTTCAGGCTGGAAGCATTCATGGCGCATCAGGTCGGTGGCTTGTGCCAGCGTCATCTTGCCGGTGTGCATGCCAATCGAATCCACCAGGCGGCAATCACGCAGCAGGGCATCCTGCAATTGCGCGAGGCGCAGTTTCGGATCGTTGTTGCCGAGGCCCTCATCGAGCATCATCTGCTCGCTGTAATGTGCCCAGCCTTCCGTCGCGGTGTAGGACGCTGCCGTTTTGCGCACCATCGACCAGTTCGGGTTTGCGTAGGCGAAAAGATATTGGGTGAAATGCCCGGGGAGCGCTTCGTGCACCGAGAGGTTCTGCAGCAGCGGCCGATTGAAATAAGCAAGATATTTATCCTGCTCGGCTTTTGACTCCTTCAGATCCGGTGGCGTGATGAAATAATAGGCTTTGGTGGCGTGCGTCTCCAACGGTCCGGGCGGATCGAGCTCGCCGAAGATGGTGGCGCGGGCGAAGGCCGGGGTTTCAGCGACGGTCGGTAGCATCTGCGAGGGCAGGTCGAGAATTTTGTGCTGCCCTATAAAGTGCTGGAGAGATTCCAGTTGATCCTTCGCCGTGCTGACGAGATGGCCGCCGTCCGGATGATCTTTTTCCAGCACGCTCAGCGCGGCTTGAGGGTTTTGCGGGTCTACCAGTTTCTCGGTGGCCAGGAACGCGTCATGGTCCTTGGCGAGTTGTGCACGGCCGACTGCCATCACGTGGTCGACGGGAACGTTCACCATGTCAGTTGCAAGGAGACGCCGCAGCGCATCGCGGCCGAGCACGAAGCTTCCATGCGCATTGGGCTTTTGTGCAGTCAGAAAGGATTTGTATTCTACCAGTGCAGCGGAAACAGCCTTTGTGGAGTCGGCGAATTGCTGCTTTAGTGTAGGGTCAGTGATCGAGGTGAATGCTTCGGGCACATCCTTGCTGAAGAAGCTGGTGGCACCTTCAAGGTTTTCGAGCGCGATATCGATGAACACGGATGGCATGTCGGTAAGGTTCTTGCGGGCTTCCGCCAGCATGCCGGGGACGAGATTTTCGCGCGCGATCACGCTGCGCATCCGGTCGGGCAGGGGCGCAAAATCGCGTTCGATCAGGCTATAGATGGCGCCTGTCATCAAATCGACATAACTTGCCGGGTTATGGTGCCATTGCTGTATGGTCTGCTGTTCGAGAAGCTGCCGGTCGATCTCGGCGACCAAGATATCGCGGTCGTCGCGATCGGTCGGAGACAATTTCATCACGTCGAGGCCGCGCAGTCGCGTCATCAGGCTGCTGAGGCGCGCTGTCTCTTTTGCATGTGCGCCAGCGGAGACATCATCGAGCTGAGAATCCCAATCATGCAGGCCGGTGCTGGTGGCCTGACTTGGGGAGGCGCGCCAAGTGCCGTCGAAATAATCCTTCACCAGTGACGCGTAGCGCCCTGGTGCGCCGGCATGGGCATGCGCTGTGCAGAACAGCGCCATGGCGGCGGAGCAGGCAAGAATGCGGCGCATCGGCTGAAATCCTTCTCGGGCGGCGGCAGTCTCGCACGTTGCGTGTGACCGGAAAAGCCGCGAGGGCTCTCAGAATGTTTCCGAAATGCCCGCGAGGATCGAGCGGCGCAGGCCGAATTGCGGGGCGCCGACGCCCACGCCGGTGCCATCGCGGATCTCGTATTTGCGATCGAGCAGATTCAGGACATCCAGCCGTATATGCAATCCTTTGCCGAGATGGATCGGTATGGCCTGGACGGCGGAGAAATTGAACACGTAATAGCCTGGCAGTGCTTCGCCGTTCGGCACGGTAGCCGTGCTGGCACGCAGGCCGCTGCCGGTTTGCAGGTCGGTAGAAAGCCGCATCGTGTGGTCGGTGCCGTAGAAGACGGTATAGGCGGCGCCGCCTGATCCCGAAAATCGCTGGTCGTGATCGAGATGGATGTAATGCTGGCTGATATAGGCGAGCTCCTCCGGCGAGAAACTGAATTGCGCGGTATCGATATCCTTGCCGATGGCACGCGAGATCGCGAGGTTCGCGTAGGCGGACCACGGGCCTTCGTCGTAGCTGACAGCACTTTCCACGCCGCCCACCTGACCTTTCTTGTAGTTGAAAGCGGTGAGGATGATGGGTGCGCCAAACTGGCCTTCATCGATCAACTGTCGCGCCGCTTTGTAGTAGCCGTCCAGGCTGAGGCGTATGCCGTGCGGAAGCACCTGCTCCGCACCGAGGTCAAAGTAGTTGTCGTGTTCGGCACGTACGGTGCTGTCCTTGGCGACGGAGACGGCTGCAGAGGTGTTGTTGAAAAGCGCCACCGTGTTGCCGCCGACCAGCTCGAACGGAGGCGGCGTAAAATAATGGGAGTAGCCGGCATGGATCGCCATGCCGGTGATCGGTTGCCACACCAGGTTCACGCGCGGCGAGAACTGGTTTTCGTGCGTATATTCATCCACCAGATCGAAGCGGCCGCCGTAATTCAGCGTCAGTGCGTCGGCAAGTTTCCATTCGTCCTGCAGATACACGCCATAGATGCCGCCCGTCTTGCCGCTGCCGGTGGTGATGGTCTCCGGGGTTTGTGAAACCTGCTGTCCCGATCCGTCCAGTGCGAGCACGTCGGAGACGGTGTGCGATACCGTGCGTTCGGCCGTCACCTGGTAGCCGAAACGAAGCGTGTGGTTGTCGTTCACATACCAGCTGCCGTCGCCCTGGGCGCCGCTGGACCACACGCTACGCGCCGCGGTCTGCGCGATGCCGGTGAACAGCAGGTCGCCGGTGGGGTCGGGGCTGAAATACAGGCTGCTGTAACGCGAGAAAAGCGATGTCTGCAGGTCCACGGCGCCGAAATGCTGTTGCAGCGACAGGATGGAGAAGTCGGTGATTTCGCGCTGATGTTCGGTCAGGCTGGTGCTGTCTGCGTTGGTGACACCGCCTACCGAATAGCCAAGGCTCGGCACCTGGCCGGGATTATTGGGTATCTGGAAGTTCGCATTGGAAACGCCGGTGATCAGGCTCAATCGCGTATCAGCGTCGACCGTGTAATCGATATGGGCGAGGCCGTGATACTGGTTGCTCAGGTCGTGCACAGGCGAGAAACTGCTGGTCGGGTTCTCGATGCCCACGCGGTCATGCAGGAAATCGCCGGTGACGAAAAAATCCCATTTTCCGGCGGCTGCCCCGTAGGAAGCCGATGGCTGGAAGTAATCTCGCGCGCCGCCATAGACCGAGATCTCGCCGCCGGGGTCGGTGGCGCCCGATTTGGTGGTGATGTCCACGACCGCCGCCTGCAGTTGGCCGTATTGGGCGGGAAGGGCGCCGGTGATGAAGTTGAGTGAATGGGCGAAGCGGCCCTCCAGCGCCTGGCCGAATACGGCCAGGCCTTCGGGCAACTCCACGCCATCCAGACGATACTGCACTTCGTTATGGTCGCCGCGGACGTGGATCTGGCCGAAACTGTCCTGCGCCACGCCGGGCGCCTGCAGCAGCACGGCGCTTAGCGGCGCATTGCTGCCTTGCGGGATCTTGGCCAGAACCGCCGGCGAGAAATTAGTGATCGTGGCGCCGAGGCTTGGCTGAATGCGGCTGCGCGCATCGTTTAAGCGCTTCGCGGTCACCACGATGTCTTCCGTGGCGGAGGTCTTGGCCGGCGCTGCCTTCGGCGCAGTCTGGGCGGCAACCCGGTCGGCGGAGACGAAAACCGCTACCAAAGCAGTCGTCCAAAGCAGCTTCATCCACACAACCTCAAGATACGCTACGTTATAACATACCGCCTGCCGGGAGGCTGGGTCAATGGCGGAGGCGTTGTGCTGCGGCGGCGGCAATCCTAGGTTCAATGCCATGTCGATCGCGCCCGAGGCCACCGAGATTGTCTTTCCGCAACCGGTGCCGCCCAACCCAGGCACGCTGCGCGAGATCGCGCCCGGCATCCTGTGGCTACGCCTGCCGCTGCCGTTTCTGCTCGACCATGTGAACGTTTATCTGATCGAGGATGAAGGCGGCTGGGCGGCGCTGGATACCGGCTTGGGCAACGATGTCTGCAAGGCGGCCTGGGATGCGGCTTTTGCCGGTCCGCTGCATGGCAAACGCCTCACGCGGGTGATCTGCAGCCATTTCCATCCCGATCACATGGGCCTCGTCGGCTGGCTGACGCAGCGTTTCTCCTGCCCACTATCGGTCACGCGCACCGAGTTCCTCACTACCAAGGTGCTGGAGAACACGGTTTTCGCGGCGAGCCCGGGATTTTACGCGGAGCGTGGCACGACACCGGCTTTCGGCGCCACGATTGCCGAGAGTGGCCACAGGTATCTGCACCTCACCACCGGCATTCCCAACCAGTTCGAGCGCCTCAAGGCGGGCGCGTCGATCAGGGTAGGTGGGCGAAATTTCGAGATCTTTACGGGCGGCGGGCATTCGCCGGAGCAGGCGATGCTGTATTGCGAATCCGATCGCATCTTCATCTCATTCGACCAGGTGCTGACCCGTATTTCGCCGAATGTCAGCGTGGCCTCGATGGAGCCGGCCGCCGATCCGCTCGGCGAGTATCTGACGTCACTGCGGCAAATACGTGGCGCGATCCCAAGTGACGTCCTTGTTTTGCCGGGTCATCACCTGCCCTTCACCGGTTTGCACACGCGTGTGGACCAGTTGCTGGAGCATCATGCTGGGCGGTGCGAGATGATCTCCGAGGCGACACGCGCGGCGGCGCAGACTGCGAGCGATCTGGTGTCCGTGTTGTTCAAACGAAAGATGGACGAGCATCAAACGGGTTTCGCGTTCGGCGAGACCGTCGCGCATGTCAATTACATGGTGGCGCAGGGGCACGTGACTGAAACACGCGATGCGGACGGGATTTTGCGTATTCGGGCCGTCTGAAGAAAGAAGAAAGCGTTAGCCAGATTACGCAGATTAGAAAAAGCAGCGATCTTAGAGATCTTTGTAAGCTGCATAATCTATGGCTACTTTCTTAGTCGATCTCGATCACCACCGGCACATGGTCGGAAGGCTGATCTTCCCCGCGAGCGGCCTTGTCAGGCGCGGCCGAGACCAGGCGCTCGGCGACGGTTGGTGAGAGTAGTGCATGGTCGATGCGCAGGCCGCGATTCTTGGCCCAGCAACCCGCTTGGTAATCCCAGAAGGTGTAAATAGGACCCGAGGGTTTTACTGCGCGTATGGCGTCGGTCAGACCAGTCCATATCATCCGGTAATAGATTGCGCGGGTTTCCGGCCGCACCAACGCATCCTCTGGGCCAAGCACGCCGGCGGCGAAATCGATGTCCTCCGGGCATACATTATAATCGCCGGCGAGCATCAGCGGGATATCGTCTTCCAGCAAGGCGGCGGCATGGGCGGCCAGGCACTCCATCCAGCGCAGCTTATAGGCATAGCCGGCATCGCCGTTGGAATTGCCGTTTGGCAGATAGAGATTGCCGACGCGTAAGCCGCCGAATTCCACTTCTACATAACGCGCCTGCGCGTCTTCATCGGACAAGCCGGGCAGGCGGGTCTGACGCACATCCAGCGTCGCGCGCGACAGGATTGCGACGCCGTTAAAACCTTTCTGGCCGACAACCGCGGACTGCCATCCCATCTGGGCAAATACCGGCGGGAAAGACGTGGCCTCGCACTTGATCTCCTGCAGCAGCAGAAGATCAGGGTTGTTTGCCTCCAACCAACGGCAAATGGACTGCTCTCGCGCCCGGCTGCCGTTCACGTTCCAGGTGGCGATTTTCACGCGCGACGCAGACAGCTAGTCGATCGAGAAGCTGGTGCCACAGCCACACGCGCTGGTGGCGTTCGGATTGCGTACCGTAAAATAGCTGCCCATCAGTTCGTCGGCATAATGCAGCTCTGCACCGGCCAGGAGATCCAGGCTGGTCGGGTCTACCACCACACGAGCCGGGCCACGCTCGACCACCAGGTCATCGGGCTGCACCACCTCGTCCAGGTCGAACTTGTACTGAAACCCGCTACAGCCGCCGGCCAGCACCGCCACGCGTAGAGCAGAAGGCCTATCCTCTGCCGCGAGGATCTCGGCGACACGGTCCAGGGCGCGGGGGGAGACGGTGAAAGTCATCACAGTAAGATAGGAAGGTTGGGGGAGATGTGCCATCCCCCCCAAACCCCCCGGCTTGACTTTGTTGCCGGGGCTGCCCCGAGACGGGTATCTATTCGGGATGGATCTTGCACCTTATGCCGTGTCGCCGGGGAATAGCCGGGGGCGACTTCACCATGAGCCGGAGAGCCCCTCGCGTAGCCCATGGCAGCGAGATCGCGACCGGATCATCCACAGCTCGGCATTCCGCAAGCTGCAATATAAAACCCAGGTTTTCGTCAACCATGTGGGCGATTTCTACCGCACACGGCTGACCCACAGCCTCGAAGTCGCCCAGATCGCCCGCTCCATCGCACGCTCGCTGCAGCTCGATGAAGACCTCGCAGAGGCGCTGGCACTCGCACATGACCTCGGCCATCCGCCTTTCGGCCATGCCGGCGAAGAGGCGCTCAATGTGCGCATGAAGCCCTATGGCGGCTTCGACCATAACGCACAGACCCTGCGCGTGGTGACACGACTGGAATCGCGCTACGCCGCGTTCGACGGGCTGAACCTCACCTGGGAAACGCTCGAAGGCCTGGTGAAGCATAACGGGCCGCTGCCGAAACCTGCGCAGTACATACAGGCCTACTGCACCAAGCATGATCTGATGCTCTCCACTCACGCCAGCGCCGAGGCGCAGGCGGCGGCCCTGTCGGACGACATCGCCTATCACAGCCACGACCTCGATGACGGCATGCGGTTTGGGCTCTTCGGGCCGGAAGATCTCGCCCATCTGCCGATCACCCGGGAAGCCTTGGCGGAGTCGCGGCGGCTCAGCTTCGACATGCCGGAGGAACGCTTGCGGCATGAGGTGATACGGCGGGTGATCAACACCCTGGTCAGCGATCTGGTGACGGAAACCCGCGCCCGCCTGGCCAAGCTGGATCCAGCGAGCCCCGATGACATACGGCGCGCGAAGAAGCCGGTGGTGGGGTTCAGCCCATCGATGGCCGAGGCGAACTACGCCATCAAGGAATTCTTGCGCGCGCGCATGTATCATCACTGGCGGGTCAATCGCATGACGCTGAAGGCGCGCCGCCTGACCGAACAGCTTTTCGGCCTGCTGCACACCTACCCTGTTACCTTGCCGGATGGCTGGCGTGCCCAAGCCGGCGAAGGCCAGCCCGCGCAAGCAGCCCAGGTCGTGTGTGACTACGTCGCCGGTATGACCGACCGTTTTGCCCAAGAGGAATACCGGCGCCTCACCGATTTATCGATGCCAGGCTAAGAAACGCGAGCCACAGATTACGCAGATTACACAGATGAAGGAGAGACGATCCCTCATCTGATCTGCGCAATCTCACCTGTGTAATCTGCGTAATCTGTGGCAAAACGTCCTTATCTTTCTTTTTTGCTTCCAAGGACGTCGAGTTTTGACAGCCAATCTATACGCCGACGTGAGACTGCATGTTCTGGCCGCGCTGCGCAGTGTCGTGGCTGACGTGCCGGACGAGCTTGCGGCGAAAGTCGAAGTAACGCCCACGCGTGATCCGGCGCATGGCGACATGGCGACCAACGCGGCGATGGTTGTGTCGCGTTTCGCGCGCAGCAAGCCGGCTGATCTTGCGGGCCGCATCGTGGCAGCACTTGCCGGTGTGCCGGAATTGATTTCGGCTGACGTGGCCGGCCCGGGTTTCATCAACCTGCGGCTGGATTCGGCACTGTTGCGTGCGCAGTTGCCGGTGATCTTGCGCGCCGCCGAGCGGTATGGCGACAGCCGCATCGGGCAGGATGTGGACGTGAACGTGGAGTATGTGTCGGCGAATCCCACCGGGCCGATGCATATCGGGCATTGCCGTGGCGCGGTCGTGGGCGATGCTTTGGCAAATCTGCTGAAAAAAGCAGGGTTTTTGGTCACCAAGGAATTCTACATCAACGATGCCGGGGCGCAGGTCATTGCCCTCGCCTGGGCGGCATACTGGCGGTATCTGCAGGCGATCGGCACCACGCTGACCGAAGAGGCGTATGCCGAGATCGTGCCGGGTGGGCTGCAATATCGCGGTGATTATCTGGTGCCGGTGGGCACTGCTTTGGCAAACACCCATGGCGCGGGCCTGGCAGGTCCGGGTGCATCGCCGGCGCCACCGGAGATGTGGCTGGACATCGTGCGCGATACGACGATGGCTATGATGCTTGCATCCATCAAGGAAGACCTGGCTGCCCTCGGTGTGCACCACGACATTTTTGTCTCGGAAAATTCCCTGTTGCAGAGCGGCGCCGTGGATCGCGCGATACAGCTGCTGCAGGACAAAGGCCTGATCTATGAGGGCGTGCTGGAGCCGCCGAAGGGTAAGGTTCTGGATGATTGGGAGCCGCGTGCCCAGACCCTCTTCCGTGCGACGCAGTTCGGCGACGACGTGGATCGGCCGCTGAAGAAATCCGATGGTTCTAACACGTATTTTGCTAACGACATCGCGTATCATGCCGACAAGGTTTTCCGCGGTGCGCAGATGATGATCGATGTGTGGGGCGCCGATCACGGCGGCTATGTCAGCCGCATGAAGGCGGCGGTGCGCGCCGTCGCCGATCGTGGCGACATACTGGATATTTTGCTCTGTCAGATCGTGCATGTGCTGCGCGGCGGTGTGCCGGTACGCATGTCCAAGCGGGCAGGTAGCTTCATCACGCTGCGCGACTTGATCGACGAGGTTGGTGCGGACGTGGTGCGGTTCACCATGCTGAACCGCAAGCCCGATGCGCAGATGGAGTTCGACCTCGATCTCGCGGTGGCGCAGACGCGGGAGAACCCGGTGTTCTACGTGCAATATGCCCATGCGCGCTGCTGCTCGGTGCTGCGCCTGGCAGCCGAGCAACTCCCGGCGGCATCGCTGACGGCCGAGGCGCTGGCGGCGGTGGATCTGTCGAGCCTGACCTCGGAGCCGGAAGGTGTGGTTCTACGCCGGCTGGTCGCCTGGCCGCGCATGGTAGAGGGAGCGGCGATCGCGCACGAACCGCACCGAATAGCGTTTTTTCTCTATGACTTGGCGGGCGACTTTCATATGCTGTGGAACCGCGGGAAGGACGATGCTGCGCTGCGGTTCCTGCAGGAGTCACGGCCTGCCGAGACCCTGGCCAAGTTGGCTTTGGTGTCGGCGATCGCGGTGGTGATCCGGTCGGGTCTCGCGGTGCTCGGCGTTCGACCGGTCGAGGAGATGCGTTAGGAGGATTGTTTCGACATGCCGGACTTGCCGAATATCACCCAGAATTTCGCACGGCCCTCGTATCGTCCGGCCGAGGCGGCCGGGATGGATCCGGAAATGCGCCGCATGGCGATGATGGCGGCAGGGTTCGGCGGCGTGCTGGCAGTGGTGATCGGCATTTTCAGCTTTTCCGGCCATCATCATCACGGCGTGCCGGTGATCGAGCCGCCAGCGACACCGGTGCGGGTCAAGCCGCTGAACGCGGGCGGCATGACGGTCGCGGGTGCCGAGGATTTTTCGTCGACGCAAGGCGAGAAATTGGCGCCGGCGGCAGAGAAACCGGCGATCCGGGAATTGCGCGCCAAAAAAGTCGCCAAGGCGACGGTGGTGCAGGCTGATATCGAAGCCAAACCGGCACCGCGCGAGACCTTGGCACCGGCCGCACCTTCGCCGGCTGCGAAGACGATGTTGCCGTTGGCAACTCCGCTTGCAGCACCGGTGCCTATGGGCGCCGTAAAAGGCCTCGCAGTGCAGCTTGCCGCCTTCGAGAGCCAGCAGGCGGCGGAGCAGGACTGGGGCAAGATGGCCGAGAAGATGCCAAAGATGTTCGACGGTCACCGGCCGGAGGTGGTGCAAGGCCATATCGCTGGCCGCGTCGTCTATCGTTTGCGCACAAGTGGGTTCACCAGCCAGGCCGAGGCACATGCGTTTTGCGGCGAAGTGCGCGCGAAGGGCGGGGACTGCTCCATCGCCGGTTTCTGACGAAGGCGGGCGGGTAAGATGAAACCCGCCATCATCGGGCTTTCAGGCAAGGTACTGACCAGCGAAGAGGAAAGCCTTCTGCGCCGATGGTCGCCGCTCGGGGTGATCCTGTTCGCGCGCAATATCGAAAATCCTGAACAGCTCGCGCGGCTGATCTCGGCGATCAGGGAGATCCTGCCGGACGGCCTGCTGATGGTCGATCAGGAAGGCGGCCGTGTTGCGCGTCTGCGGCCACCGTTCTGGCGTGCGTTTCCGCCCGCACGCAGCCTGCGCACGCCACGCGCTGCCTGGCTGACCGGCGCCCTGATCGGGCTGATGTGCCGTGCGGCGCAATTTGATCTGGTCGCGGCGCCGGTGCTCGATGTCGGCGATCCGCTTGGCCACGACGTGATCGGCGATCGCGCCTTCTCGGATGATCCGGTGCACGTGGCCGAAATGGGGGGTGCGATGGCAGCGGGCTTGCTGGCCGCCGGCGTCCAGCCCATCGGCAAGCATGCCCCGGGCCATGGCCGTGCCCGCGCCGACAGCCATCTTGCGTTGCCGGTGCTCGAGGATGTGGCCGCTGGCGATATAGAACCGTTTGCAGCCAATCGCGCGCTGCCCTGGCTGATGACCGCCCATATCCGCTACAACGCGCGTGACATGCACCATCCCGCCACACACTCCGCTGCGATCATCGAGGGCATCATCCGTGCGCCAGCCGGTATCGGATTCGATGGTGTGCTGATCACCGACGATTTGGCGATGCAGGCGCTCTCCGGCTCGCCGGGCGAGCGTGCTGTGCGCTCGCTGGCGGCGGGTTGCGACGTGGCGCTGCATTGCTCCGGCGTGCTCGCCGATACACAGGATGTGCTCTCCGCCATCGCCGATCCGACCCCGGCCTGCCTCGCGCGGCTGACGGCAGCGTCCCGGATGGCCGATACCTGCCGCGATGATACGCTGGATAAGGCAGCCCTCGCAGCCGAGCATGCGGCGCTGCTTCAGTGAACCATTTCTGGGATCTGGTGGGTAATCTCGCGCTGTCGGTGGCACTCGCAGCGACTGCAATCATCCTGCACGAGCTGGCGCATGGTTATGCTGCCTGGGCGCTGGGAGATTCCACCGCGCGGCTTTCGGGCCGGCTCTCGCTTTATCCCTGGCGCCATGTCGACCGCGTGGGCACCATCCTGCTGCCGGGCTTTCTGCTGCTGACCCAATTGCTGACCGTTGGCCGGGTGCTGTTCATGTTCGGCTGGGCCAAGCCGGTGCCGGTGGATCCACGGCATTTCCGCTATCCGCGACAGATGATGGCGCTCGTCGCCATTGCCGGGCCGGTGATGAATTTCGTGCTCGCCTTCGCCGCCGCGCTATGTTTGCGGGCGACCCATATGCCCGCACTCGTGGTGACTGCGCTTGGCGCCTTCATCGTGTTCAACCTGGTGCTCGGCATCTTCAACCTGGTGCCGATTCCACCGCTCGATGGTGGGCGCATC
This sequence comes from Acetobacteraceae bacterium, assembly GCA_965198855.1. Taxonomy (GTDB): domain Bacteria; phylum Pseudomonadota; class Alphaproteobacteria; order Acetobacterales; family Acetobacteraceae; genus BOG-908. The sequence goes on from CBDAPZ010000001.1 coordinate 1,191,228, forward strand.
GCCGTGGGTATCCTGCCGCTGCGCGCGGCACGTGCCTGGGCTGGGCTTGAACGCTACGGCATCCTGTTCGTGCTGATCCTCATCGCAGGCCCGTCGCTGCTCCGCAGCCTCGGCATACATTTCGACCCGCTGAGCGCCTTTCTTGAACCCAGCGTCGCCTGGGCGTTTGCCCATGTGCTGCTGCTCGCCGGTGTGCCGATCGGTGACAGCTGACTCCGCGCCTGACAAATTCCTGGTTTCGCTTGATGGCTTCGAAGGACCGCTCGACCTTCTGCTAGACCTCGCGCGCGCCCAAAAGATCGATCTCGCCAAAATCTCGATACTGGCGCTGGTAGACCAATACCTCGCCATCGTTGCCGGCGCCGCGAAACTGCGCCTTGAATTGGCGGCCGACTGGCTGGTGATGGCAGCCTGGCTAGCTTGGCTGAAATCGCGCCTGCTCCTGCCGCCCGATAACAGCGACGCAGCAGAGGGCCAGCAATCGGCCGAGTTGCTGGCAGCAAGGCTGGAGGAACTCGCCGCCATGCGTGCGGCTGCAGCCTGGCTCGCCGATCGCCCGCGCCTTGGTATCGACGTGTTTCCCCGCGGCGCCGCGGAAGACCATACCGCCACAGACCGCTCGCGGCTGGTCGCCGACATGTCCTCTCTCCTGCGCGGATATGTCGAGGCATTGCGGCGAGGTGCCGCAAAAATTACCTATCAGCCACGCCAACTCAATTTCTGGACCGTGCAGGATGCCATCAAGCGGCTGTCGGCAACCCTCGGCGACATGCCCGGCTGGGCCTTCCTCGAACGCTTCCTGCCGGAAAACCTCTCTGGTCAAGAGAAGCGGGCTGCCATCGCGAGCACGCTGATCGCCTCGCTGGAACTGGCAAAAGGCGGCACGCTGCGAATCCGGCAAGACGCGCCCTTTGCCCCTATCCTCCTTTCGACACCACGCGATGAGTGAGATGACAGAGCCCGCCGAAGACCATATCCGCCTGGCCGAAGCACTCATCTTCGCGAGCACCGATCCCATCTCCGCCCGCGCACTCACCGCGCTGCTGCCGGAAGATGTCGACGCTGAAACCGTGCTGCACGCGGTCCAGGCGCGCTATGCCGGACATGGCGTGGAACTGCACGAAGTCGGCCTCGGCTGGCAGTTCCGCACCGCACCCGACCTCGCCGGGCGGCTGACGCGTGTGATCTCCCGGCCGCGCCGCCTGCCACGCGTGGCGATGGAAACACTGGCGATCATCGCGTGGCACCAGCCTGTCACCCGCGCCCAGATCGAGGAAATACGCGGGGCGGCACTCAGCCAGGCGACGCTGGATGCGCTGCTGGAATCAGCGCTTATCAAGACAGCGGGTCATCGCGAAGTACCTGGTCGGCCTACGCTGTGGGCGACGACACCGGGGTTTCTGGCGCAGTTCGGGTTGAAGGATCTTTCGGAGCTGCCGAAGCGCACGGAGCTGGTTCTTGAGCGATCAATACCAGCAAACGAAGAAAGCGCTGGGAGAGACGAACTTTCCCCCCCGGATCCCCCGTCGATCTTTTAGCTCAAGCCGACATCAGGGTTTTCTCGTCTTGGGCGGCGAGAAGCTTAAGCGCTCTGCGATCGAAGCTGGCGAAACAGGTGCCGCCCGACGCACGGCCCTCATGCGCTACGGCGCCATCGGCGAAGTCACCGCCTTTGGCCAGAAAGGCGAGCCCTGCTTCGACCGCCGCGGTGTTGGTGACCACCGTATCGGCAGTCAGATAGGACAGGATCGCAGCGCCGATCTCCAGACGTGAAAACCGGTAAATGCGTGCCAAAACCCCGGGCGAGTTCGCAAAAAACGGTAAGCGGGATTGCCACAAGCTCCGCCTCCGCCAGTAGTTTTAGCGCCGCCGCCGCCTGCCGGGGATCATCGCCAATGGTGGCACGCAGAAGCACGTTGGAATCTGCCGTGATCCTCACGGCGCTCCGGCCCAGGACTTCTCGATAGCTTCGTTAATTTCTTCGATGCTCACAGCTCTCTGCCCTGGCCGTTTAAAAAGGCCGAAGGCGTCCGAGATCTTGCCGGTCGGCGCGGGCCGCAAATGCACACCACCGCCTGGCTGCAGTTCTACCGCCAGCTTCTGGCCCGGCTTCACCCCAAGATGCGCCAGCACCGCCTTTTTCAACGTTACCTGGCCCTTGGAAGAGACGGTGAGATACGTGCTCATCTACAAACGGTAAGGCATTTTGCCCTACCTGCAATTCCGGTAGCCATCTGGCTTCCTTAACGCCCTCGCGGTAAGACACCGCCATGTTCGACTTCGCCTGGTCCGAGATTGCCCTGATCGGGGTGGTGGCACTTGTCGCCATCGGCCCGAAAGACATGCCCGTGGCGATCAAGGCGATCAGCGACACCATCAAGAAATTGCGCCGCATGGCGAGCGAGTTCCAGGGCCACGTAGACGAGATGATCCGCGAGGCCGATCTCGGCGATGCAAAATCCGCGTTCGACGAACTGCGCGGGATGAATGTGAAATCGGCAATGAAACGGGCGCTGGATCCGGACGGCAAGATGGTCTCCGCCCTTGCCGATCCGTTCGCAGCCCATCCTGTGCGGCCGGTGATGACGGCGATGCCTTCGGTGATGCCAGAGGAAACTATCGCCTTGCCGCAGGAGCCGCCGCCGCCAGCCATCGCAGCGCCGGCCTTCATCCCGCCGGGCGCAGCCCCGCCGGCACCGATTCAGCCGGTGGTGACCGCACCGCCGTTCATCCCGCCATCTGCGTCAGCCGAACGGACCTGATTTTCCAAAATGGCCAAGACCGATGCTGCGGCGCCCGATGCGGACCCGATCAATGACAAGCCGATGCCGCTGCTCGAGCATCTGGTCGAGCTGCGCAAGCGACTGCTGTGGTCCGGCGTGGCGTTCTTCCTGTGTTTCCTCGTCTGCTACCATTTCTCCGGCGCGATCTACCTGTTCCTGGCGCAGCCGCTCAAGCACATCATGCAGAGCAAGGGCGAGCAGCCGCATTTGATCTACACGGCACTCTACGAGGCGTTCTTCACCTATCTGAAAGTTGCGTTTTTCGGTGCTACCTTCCTGGCCTTTCCGGTGATCGCCAGCCAGATCTGGCTGTTCGTAGCGCCGGGCCTGTATCGCAGTGAGAGGCGGGCATTCGCCCCGTTCCTGATTGCCACACCGGTGCTGTTCGTCGCCGGTGCGGCACTAGCCTACTATTTCATTTTCCCCTTTGCCTGGCGTTTCTTCCTCAGCTTCGAGACCTCGGGCGGCAAGGATGTGCTGCAAATCGAGTTACAGGCGAAGGTAAGCGAATACCTCTCCTTGGTGATGAAGCTGATCCTGGCGTTCGGCATCGCATTCCAGCTGCCGGTGTTGCTGACGCTATGTGCAAAAGTGGGTCTGGTGTCGTCGCGCGGGCTCAAAAAATATCGGCGCTATGCTTACGTCGGATGCTTTGTGGTGGCGGCTATTCTCACGCCGCCGGACATCATCACCCAGACCGGCTTGGCCGTACCGTTGATTGCACTCTACGAGATTTCTATCATCTCGGCTCGCCTCGTCGAGCCCAAGCCGGTTGAAATCTGATGCACGATATCAAAGCCATTCGGATGAACCCGCATATCTTCGATGCCGCGATGGCGCGGCGCGGGTTCGAGCCTCAATCTCCAGCTGTCCTGGAACTGGATTCGGAACGCCGCGCCGCGATGACGGCGCAGCAGGATGCGCAATCCCGCCGCAACGTGCTGGCAAAGGAGATCGGTGCGGCCAAGCGCAGCGGTGGCGATAGCAGCGCGCTCGAAGCGGAAGCGACCGCTTTGCGTGGCGACATGGATCGGCTGAGCAGCCTGGCGGCGACGCTCGATAGCGATCTTGGACGGCTCCTTGCAAAACTGCCGAATGCGCTGGATGCGGATGTGCCCGACGGCACCGACGAAGCTGCCAATGTGGAAGTGAAGCGTTGGGGCACACCAACCGAATTTGATTTCGCACCAAAGCAGCATTTCGAGTTGGGCGAGGCGCTCGGCATGATGGATTTCGAGCGCGCTGCAAAAATTGCCGGCAGTCGCTTCACGGTGCTGCGTGGGCCGCTTGCAAAGTTGGAGCGGGTGCTTGGGCAGTTCATGATCGATCTGCATACGACCGAGCATGGCTATGAAGAATATGCCGTACCTTCGCTGGTGAACGATGCGGCGGTGTTTGGCACTAACCAATTGCCGAAATTCGAGGAAGATCTGTTCCGCACCACCGACGGGCGATGGCTGATTCCGACCGCCGAGGTGCCGCTGACGAATCTTTCCGCCGGCGAGATCTTGGCGGAGACGACGTTGCCTATGCGGTTGACGGCGTTGACCGAGTGTTTCCGCAGCGAGGCTGGTGCTTCAGGTCGCGACACACGCGGGATGTTGCGGCAGCACCAGTTCCGCAAGGTGGAGATGGTGGCCATTTCCCATCCGGAAAAGAGCGATGAAGAGCATGAGCGGATGACGCGTTGTGCGGAGCGCGTGCTGGAATGGCTCGAACTGCCGTATCGGCGGATGATGTTATGCGCGGGCGACACGGGTTTTGGAGCAGCCAAGACGTTCGATTTGGAAGTCTGGCTGCCCGGACAGGGGATGTGGCGAGAGATCAGTTCCTGTTCCAACACGCGCGCTTTCCAAGCCCGTCGGATGAATGCCAGGTTTCGCGCCGAGGATGGCAAGACGATTGCGCATGTTCATACGTTGAACGGCTCCGGCGTCGCAGTCGGCCGAGCGTTGATTGCCGTGATGGAAAACTACCAGCAGGCGGATGGCAGCATCCGCGTGCCGGAGATTCTGGTTCCGCTCATGGGAGGCCTGAGGGCCATCGCTACGTAAAAGTCTTTTGGTTCTTTTCTTCAGAAAAGAACTGCTTCCTTCCTAAACGTGGAAGCTTTCACCGCACCCGCAGCGGCCCTTTTCGTTTGGGTTGGTGAAGGTAAATCCAGCGCTAAGCGCTTTCTGTTCGTAATCCATGGTTGTGCCGATCAGGAACAGGCTTGCCTTGCGGTCCACGAGCACTGTTAGTCCGTCATTAACGACCACCTCGTCGCCGGGGCCTGGTTCAGGCACCCAGGACATATCGTAAGCGAGGCCAGAGCAGCCTTTAGTGTTCACGCTGATACGCAGCAGGCGGCCGTCGCCATTTTCGTAGAGGGCGCGCAGACGTGTTGCTGCCGTCTCCGAGAGTGTCATGAGCGGAGGGAGTGCGCGGCGGGTGCGGGTGGGAGCCTGTGTCTGTTCCATCTTGGTCAGCATTCCGATCAGAACATGTTGAGGGCGAGGCGGGCTTCGTCGGTCATGCGACTGGGGTCCCACGGCGGATCCCATACCGTCTCCACCTCGGCGGAGGTGACGCCGGGGACGGCGAGCAGCGCGTCGCGCACCTGAACCGGCAATTCCTGAGCGCTCGGGCAGCCGGGCGCGGTGAGCGTCATTTCCACCTTCACGGCACCGGCTTCGGTGATGTCGACGGCGTAGACAAGGCCGAGTTCATAGATGTTTACAGGTATTTCGGGATCGTAGACGGTGGCGATCGCGTCCAGGAGCGCTGCTTCCGTGGGCTGTGCGATCTGTTCGCCGTCGGGTGTCCAGGTGCCGATGATTTCCGCGGCTGCCGTTGGTTCAGTCATGTGTGTGCACCTCCTGGCCGTGATCGAGCGCCGAGATCAGGGCCGACCATGGCAGCGTCGCGCATTTGATGCGCGATGGATACTCCGAGACGCCCGAAAGCGGCTTCAGCTTTTCGATCGCGGCATCATTCTCGCTGGTCGCTCCGGTTTTTACCAGGCTGGTGAAAGATGTGGCGAGTGCGCGGATCTGTTCGGCGCTGCGGCCACGTACGGCTTCGGCCATCAGGTCGGCGGAAGCGAGGCTGATCGCGCAGCCGCGAGCCTCGAAAGCTGCGTCTTCCACTTCGCCAGTCGGCGCAAATTTGACGCGCACTTCAATCTTGTCGCCGCACATCGGATTATCGCCGTGGGCGCTGGCGTCGAACGGATCCATCCGATGCATATGGCGTGGGTTACGTCCGCGATCCAGTATCACATCCTGATACAGGTCGCGGCTGTCGACGAAACTCATTGGAAGAAGCCCCTAATGCGTACGAGGGTTTCGGCGAGGAAGTCGATCTCTTCCGGCGTGGTGTAGATGCCGAAACTGGCGCGTGCAGTGCTAGTAAGGCCGAGGCGTCGCATCAGCGGTTCTGCGCAATGTTGGCCGGCGCGCACGGCGATGCCGTTGCGGTCGAGCAGGGTGGCGACGTCGTGGGCGTGTGCGCCGTCGAGCGTGAAGGAGATGACCCCGCCACGATCCTGCGCCTGGCCGATGACGTGCAGGCCTTCGACGGCGGAGAGCCGTGCGAGGGCGTGATCGGTGAGAGACGCTTCATGCGCCATGATCGCCGGGTAGCCGATGGCATTCACGTAGTCGATGGCGGCACCCAGGCCTATCACTTCAAGGATTGCCGGTGTGCCGGCCTCGAATTTATGCGGCACTTCGGCCCAGTTGCTTTGCTCGAAACTGACCGAGGAGATCATGTCGCCGCCCCCCATGAAAGGAGGCATCGCTTCGAGCAGCGTGCGGCGTGCCCAGAGCACGCCTACGCCGGTGGGACCGTAAAGTTTGTGGCCGGTGAACACATAGAAATCAGCGCCTAGGGCCTGCACATCGACGGCGCGGTGCACGACAGCCTGGCTACCATCGACGAGCAGGTGCGCGCCGGCGTCATGTGCCATGGAGGCAATGCGCTCGATCGGCAGGTAGGTGCCGAGCACGTTGGACATGTGGGTAACGGCGACCAGCGCCACGTCGCCGAAAGCGAGTTGGGCGGCGAAACCCTCCATGTCGAGCTCACCGGAATCGGTGATGGGTGCGACACGCAGTTTGATGCCGTGGGCATCACGCAGCATCTGCCAGGGCACGATGTTGGCGTGGTGCTCCATCTCTGTGATCAACACAGACTGACCTGGGCGCAGCATGCCGCGGCCGAAACTATGCGCGACCAAATTGATCGCGGCAGTGCTGTTGCTGGTGAAAACGATTTCGTCCCGCGAAGGAGCGTTGATAAGAGCGGCCACCTTGTCGCGCACCGATTCGTAGGCGTCCGAAGTGCGCTCGCTCATCCAGTGCAAGCCGCGATGCACATTGGCATATTGCGACTCCATCGCCTGGGTCATGGCGCTGATGACCGCACGCGGTTTCTGCGCGGAAGCCGCGCTGTCGAGAAACACGAGTGGTTTGCCGTGCACACTCTGCGACAGGATAGGGAAATCGGCGCGAATTTGTGCCACGTCGAGGACGGGTGCGGGCGGGCGAGCGGAGAAGTTCATGACTCGGTCTGCCACCAGTGGTCGAGCACACGTTCGAACAGCCTGCGTGCGGTCTCATCGACAATCATGTCGAGAGAGTCAGCAAGGAAGGCGCGCACGAGGATGGCGCGTGCTTCTGCTTGCGGAATGCCGCGGCTCGCAAGGTAGAAAAGCTGCTCGGCATCGAGCTCGCCGATGGTCGCGCCGTGGCTGCATTTTACGTCATCGGCATAGATTTCGAGCTGCGGCTTGCAATCGATCTCCGCGTCCGGCGAGAGCAGAAGCGCCTGGTTCATCTGGTAGCCATCGGTCTTTTGCGCCGCACGGGCGACTTCAATCTTGCCCTGGAATACACCACGAGACCGGCCAGCGAGCACGTGTTTGACTGTCTGGCGCGAGGTGCAGTTCGGCGCATCGTGGGTGACGAAGGTGGTGATGTCGCTGTGCTGTTGGCCACGCAGCAATTGGGCGGCATTCAATGAGGCGTGGGCAGAAGCACCGTGCAGGGTTGCATGGATTTCGGTGCGCGCCATGCGGCCGCCGATGGACAGCGTAAAGCTATCATAGGCCGCATTGGCGGCGATCTCGGCGTAGATGGTGGCGAGATGATAGGCCTCGTTGCCCTCGTTCTGCAGGCGCAGATGGGTAAGCGCGGCGTTCTCTAGCAGCAGGATTTCGCTTACCGGATTGTGCAAGTATTTGCCCGTGCCGGTGTTGATCTCGATCACCGTCAGCTTGGCACCCTTGGCCAGATGAATTGCGTGGCGTGGGTGGAAGGCCACGGCGGTGCCGGAGATGTCGTGGCCGGTGCTGATCAGAAGCAGCGTGCCGGCATCGACATTTTCCGCGACCTCGATGATGGCGCCATCTTCGGCGAGCATGGTGTTAAGCGCGACCATGGGCTCACGATCGAAGCGTGCGAGCACACCGAAATCGGCGGTGTTCGCAAAGCCGCGAACGCTTGCCTTTTCCGGCATGATGGATTGCGCGTCATTCAAACGACCCTGTGCAAAGACCAGGCGCGGCGATGTCTCGAAGCCACTAAGATCCGGTAGCAAATCGGCACCGAATCCACTTGCTTCCGTCAGGGCCTCATGGAAATCATCGTCAGCCAGCGCGGCGAGGCTGGTGTATTTCCAGGCCTCGTCGCGGCGGGTCGGCAGGCCGAACTTGCGCAGAAAGTCGGCCGCGTCCTGACGACGCTGGGCGCCACCGGGGAAGCGACGCGTCAGGCCGTCGAAACGCGCCAGGAACTTGTCGGCGGGCGCTGCAATCTTGATCATGCCGCCTCCGCGATCACCTGCGCGTAACCTTGCGCTTCGAGTGCGAGCGCAAGCTCAGCGCCGCCGCTGCGAACGATGCGGCCATGGGCGAGCACATGCACAGCATCTGGCACGATGTGGTCGAGCAGACGCTGGTGGTGGGTGATAACAAGTGCGGAAAATTTGTCCGACCGAAGGGCGTTCACGCCCTGGCCTACGATTTTCAGCGCATCGATGTCGAGCCCGCTATCGGTCTCGTCAAGGATGGCGAGTTTTGGCGCCAGCATCGTCATCTGCAGCACCTCGTTGCGCTTCTTCTCACCGCCGGAAAAACCGACATTGACGTTACGCTTCAGCATGTCGTCCGGCATCTGGAGACGCTTGGCTTCCGCACGAGCCGCTTTGAGGAATTGTGCTGCATCCAGCTCGGTTTCACCACGCGCGCGGCGCACAGCATTCAATGCCGTGCGCAGGAAATTGGCATTGCCGACACCCGGCAGTTCCACCGGCGCCTGAAACGCCAGGAACAACCCGGCCTGTGCACGTTCCTCAGGCTCCATGGCCAGCAGGTCGACGCCGTCGAACAGAACCTCGCCGGCCGTCACGGTGAAATCGGCGCGGCCTGAGAGAACATAAGAGAGCGTGGATTTGCCGGAGCCGTTAGGGCCCATGATGGCATGGATCTGGCCATCCGGCACCACCAGGTCGATGCCGCGCAGAATAGGCTTTTCGCCGATGGAGGCGTGAAGATTGCGAATTTCAAGCATAAGACTAACCCACTGATCCTTCGAGACTGACTGCCAGCAATTTCTGGGCTTCCACCGCAAACTCCATTGGCAGTTCGGCCAGCACTTCGCGGCAGAACCCGTTCACGATGAGGCCCACAGCGTCCTCTTCCGAAAGGCCGCGCTGACGACAATAAAAAAGCTGATCCTCGGCGATCTTCGAAGTGGTGGCCTCATGCTCCACCTTCGCCGAGGCGTTGCGGCTTTCGATGTAGGGCACGGTGTGCGCGCCGCACTGATCACCAATCAATAGGCTGTCGCATTGCGTGTGGTTCCGCGCACCCGCGGCTTTCGGCAGAATGCGCACCAGGCCGCGATACGTATTGTTCGACTTACCGGCGGAAATACCTTTCGAGACGATCGTGCTCGTCGTGTTCTTGCCAATATGGATCATCTTGGTGCCGGTATCGGCCTGCTGGTGGTTGTTGGTCAGCGCCACCGAGTAGAACTCGCCGATGCTGCCATCGCCCTGCAGTACGCAGGATGGATATTTCCAGGTAATGGCGGAGCCGGTCTCCACCTGTGTCCAGCTGATCTTCGAACGCGCACCGCGGCAGGCGCCACGCTTGGTGACGAAGTTGTAGATGCCGCCTTTGCCGTTCGCATCGCCGGGATACCAGTTCTGCACCGTGCTGTATTTGATCTTGGCATCGTCCATCGCCACCAGCTCAACCACAGCCGCATGCAACTGGTTCTCGTCGCGCATGGGCGCGGTGCAGCCTTCAAGATAGCTCACGCTCGCACCGTCTTCGGCGATGATCAGCGTGCGCTCGAATTGCCCGGTGTTCTTCGCGTTGATGCGGAAATAGGTGGAGAGCTCCATCGGGCAGGAGACTCCCTTGGGGATGAACACAAAGCTCCCATCGGTGAACACCGCCGAGTTCAGAGCAGCAAAGTAGTTGTCGGAGATCGGCACCACCGACCCCAGATATTTGCGCACCAGATCCGGATAGTCTTTGACGGCCTCGCTGATCGGACAGAATATCACGCCGACCTTGGCAAGCGAGCTGCGAAAGGTTGTCGCCACAGACACACTGTCGAACACCGCGTCCACGGCGATATTGCGCGTGCCTGCACCCTCGACGCCGGCCAGGATCGCGCGCTCGCTGACGGGAATGCCCAGCTTCTCATACATCTTCAGCAGTTCGGGATCGACCTCGTCCAACGATTGCGGGCCAGGCTTCTTTTTCGGCGCCGCGTAATAATATGCGTCCTGGTAGTCGATCTTGGGATAGTTCAGCAGCGCCCAATCCGGCTCCACCATGGTTTCCCATGCTGCAAAAGCGCGCAGGCGCCATTCGAGCAGCCACTCGGGCTCACCCTTCCGCTCGGAGATCAGTCGGACGATATCGGTATTCAGCCCCTTGGGGGCGAAATCCATCTCGATGTCAGTCTCGAAACCCCATTTGTAGCCGGATTCGGCAACTTCATTGAGGGTGCTCAAAGTCTCGGCAATGGCGGGCATAAACTATATCCTCAAACGGCCTGGGGGGAGCAGGCGTCGATTTCGGCGAAAGCCGGCTGCTTCTCGACGGTTCGGAACATGGGCAGCGCGGCACTCTCCATGTCGGCAAGCGTAATCCCGGTCAGGGCCGCGCGGATGGCGGCATTTACCGGATCCCAACGGCCGCGCATCGGGCAAAGGCACTGGCTTTCGCAGTCACCGCCATCGACGCAGGCGGTCAGCGCGATCGGCCCGTCGATGGCCTCGATCACTTCGGCAACAGGGATCGAATCCAACCGCCTGGCCAGGCGGTAGCCGCCGCGGGCGCCGCGCAGGCTGGTCACCAAGCCCTTACCGGCCATCGCCTTGAGCACCTTGGCGACGGTGGGCTCGGGGATACCTGTGGCAATGGAAAGGCCTGGTGAGGTTTGCACGGCACCGGGGGTGGCGGCGCGCGCCTCGTCACGGGCGAGGCGGACGAGCACCACAACGGCATAATCGGTCAATTTCGACAGCCTGAACATGGGCCACGCACCACTCGAAGAACAATCGGACCAGACCGGTCCTGATTACAGCCAAATGCGGCGTGGGCGCACGCACGTCAAGGGCCAAGCAGCGCTTTCCCCCATCATCGCAGCCGGTTGAACGCCGGATGTGCCTGCCGCTGCGGCTCGCGGCGGCCGCCGTTGCGGGCTATCACAAGGCCATGACCGAAGCCGAGCCGAGACATGCTGCGAGCCTGATCGTCCTGCGACGAGAGGCGGCGGGCGTAAAGATACTCATGGCGCATCGTGCGGCAGGGCATCGGTTCATGCCGGGTGCGCTGGTGTTCCCTGGCGGTGCGGTCGATGCCGCCGATTTCACAGCGCCGGCCGCCTCTCCCTTGTTGGCTGAGGTGAGCGCAAGATTGCAGCGCTCGGCCACGCCTCAACTCGCGAGAGCGCTTGGCATGGCAGCGTGCCGAGAGCTGACGGAGGAGGTAGGCTTGTCGCTCGGCGCGCCACCGCGGCTAGACCAGATGTCTTATCTGTGTCGCGCGATCACGCCGGGGCGCAGCGCCATACGCTTCGATGCACGGTTCTTCGTGGTCTCGGCCGACGCCGTCAGCGGCACGCCCGCAGCATCGCGCGAATTGGAGGCGCCGGCCTGGTACGGCATCGAGACGGCGCTCGTCTCGGGCGCCGTGTTCGTCACCCAGGCCGTGTTGATGCGGCTGCGTGATTGGATAGAGGTGCCCAAGGCGCCAGATGCCCCGGTGCCAGTGTTGCGCGAGCGCGCATGGACAATGGAATAATCGCTCTGGTTGCAGAAAACAGCCAGCTTTCTATTGACTGATGGCGGAATGCCTTCACTATGCAAGCCATATGACGTGTAGCCGCAGCTTCCTTGCAACCTACTCTGAATGCTGCGTGAGCCCATGCGCCTAGGCGACATTCTGCTCATGCGCGGCCTCATTCGCGCTGACGAACTGGAAGCCGGGGTGGAGCGGCAGCGCCGACAAGGTGGCCGGCTGGGCGAGAACCTGATCGCGCTCGGCTACATGACGACCGAGCAGCTTTATGGCGTCATCGAAGACACGCCGGTGATGCCGCGGACAGTGGCCGAAACCGGGCTTTCGCGCGGCATGCTGCTAGGGCTGGTGCTGAAATTCATGCGCCTGCAGTCTTGCGAAACTCTGCCGGAGCTCTCGCAGCGCTTGCATCTGTCGCATGCGGTGATCCAGGAAATCCTCGACGACGCAACCGCCCAGAAGCTGGTACATGTCCTCGGCTCCGTCAGCACCGGCATCGTCCGCTATATTCGCTACGCGGTGAGCGACCATGGCCGCGATGCTGCCGGCGAGGCGATGGAACAGACGCAGTATCTGGGCCCGGCGCCGGTGAGCCTGGCGGCGTATCAGCGGCAGGTGAACCGACAGAAGATCACCAACGAGGTGCTCGATGTTGCTGCCCTGCGCAGGGCTTTCGCGGGAATGGTGCTGTCGGATGCCACGATACGAAAGCTGGTACCGGCGATCAGCGCCGGGCGCACGGTGCTGCTGTATGGGCCACCTGGCAACGGCAAGACATCGGTCGGCACGCGCATCGCCAGCCTGTTCAACGATCCGGTGTTCATTCCGTATGCCGTTGAAGTCGGCGGTCAGATCATAAAGGTTTTCGATCCCAGCTTACATAAATTGTTCCTGGAGCAGGCGCCGGATGCGGTAGCCACCGTCAATGCCGGTGTGCAGATCGAATCCTTCGATGCGCGCTGGACCGCGTGTCGGCGGCCGATCGCGATGGCCGGCGGCGAGATGACGCTGGACATGCTGGATCTGCGCTGGGATCCGATTACCAAATGCTATGACGCGCCTTTGCACATGAAGGCGCTGAACGGCGTGTTCCTGATCGACGATTTCGGCCGGCAGAAGGTGAACCCCACGGATTTCCTCAATCGCTGGATCGTGCCGCTGGAAAGCCGGATCGATTATCTAAAGCTGAATACCGGCATCACCTTCATGCTGCCGTTTGATGAATTGGTGATCTTCTCGACGAACCTCGAGCCGCGTGATTTGATGGACCCGGCCTTTCTGCGGCGTATTCCCTATAAGCTGCAGATGCTGGGGCCGACGCTGGACGAGTATCGGGAAATCTTTCTGAAGGCGGCGGCGATCAAAAAGATCACGATCACGCAACAGGCGTTCGACTACATTGTCGAACAGCTGACGCATGACAACAGGTTTCAATTGGCGGCGTTCCAGCCATTCTTCTTGTGCGACCAGGTAGCTACTGTGTGCAAATGCTTTGCGCTGAAGCCGGAGATGACGGTGGAGTTGGCGGCGGACGCTTTGGAGAATCTCTATGTTGGTATTGTGACGGAGAGATAAGAAAGAAAGTTTTGCCGCAGATGACACAGAGTAAAAATGATTTCTCATGATCGGTATGATTTTTGTTTGTTTATTGCTGTCGCGAGACTTTTCGGCAGCGCGCGTTTAGGATGCAAAAGTTCTCTGGTTCTTTTTCTCAAAAAAAACTGCTTACTTCCTTGAGAACACCGCAACGCATTCCACCTGTGCGGACCACAGGAATTGGTCGATCGGTGTCGCGTTTACGAGGGTGTAGCCGGCATTGACGAGGATCGCGGCATCCTTCGTCAAGGCGCCGGGATTGCAACTGACATAGATCACCTGTTTCACGCCCGAGGCTGCGATCGCCGGCATCTGTGCTGCGGCGCCGCCATAGGGTGGATCGAGAAGCACCAGAGCAGCGCTCGATAGTTCTTTTGCCGAGAGTGGCTGGCGGGCGAGGTCGCGCTGGATCATTTCGACGCGGGTGCCGGCTTGCGCGCGTCTTACTGCGGTGGCGGCGGCGGTCTCGCCCTCATAGGCGATGACGCGGAGATGGGCGGCGAGGGGAAAGCTTATGGTGCCGCAGCCTGCGAAGAGTTCGATGGCGCGTGATTTGCCGGTGAGCTTTCTCGGCAGGCCGGCGAGTACCGCGGCCACGATGGCGGCTTCGCCTTCGGCAGAGGCTTGCAGGAAGGCGCCGGGCGGCGTTTCCACGCGATGGCCGGCGAAGGTTTCGTGCGGCGCGTGGGCTTGGGCGGCCACTTCGTAAGGGCCGTTGCCGAGCGCCCAGGAGATGCGTGGCACGGCGTGAGCCGTGGCGAAATTGGCGAGCTTGGTGCGGTCTTGCGGGGTGAGCGGTCCGTCGGTGCGGATCAGTAGGTCGGGGCCGCTGGCCAAGAGGTTGACGATGACGGAGCCGAGATTGCGCAAGGCTGCGAGCGAAGAGAGGGTTTTGCGGAGCGGTGCGACGAGTGCGAACAGAGTCGGGTGCAAGATTTCGCAGACGGACATGTCGATGATGTCCGTCGTCTGCGTGCGGTGCAGGCCAAGGAGCACGCCGCCTTCGCGACGGCCCACCGCCAGGTCCATGCGGCAGCGGGCCTTAGATGGCGTGCGGATGAGCGGGCCGACATTGGGGGTGGGGATGCCGGCGCGGGTGAGGGCGGTGACGACGAGGTCGCGTTTCCAGGCGGCATACGCGGCATCCTGCTGGTGCTGCAGCGCGCAGCCGCCGCAATATTCCTCGAAATGCGGGCAAGACGGGATAACGCGATCGGGGCTTGGGCGGAGCAGCGAGAGGATATGTCCACGGGCGCCACGCGGGCCCTGGCTGTCGATGCCGATGCGAACGCGTTCGCCCGACAGCGTGTGTGCCACGTGCAGCAAGTCGCCGAAATCGAAGCGGGCGACACCATCACCGGCATTGCCGAGATGATCGATCTCGACCTCGGCTTCGCCTTTCATGGTCCGTCTGCTGTCGCGCGCTGGTTCAGCTGTCCTGGTCTTCGACGACTGCCATTTGCGGCCGGTCGGCGCGGCGTGGCAGGGTCATGAAGGCAGGGATATCGTCGCCAAAGCCCTGGACGGTCGGGCCCAGATCTTCCTCGCGGCGGCGGTAATCCCGGTTCTGATCGCGACCCTGGTCACGATTTTGCGGCCGCTCGAAGCGCGGCTCCGGGCGGCTCGGCTCGGCTCGCGGAGCAGGGCGGGGCGCGCGAGCGACCGCTTGCGGCTCGGCGGCGGCGATTTCGGCATCGGGCTTCGGCGCGCGATCCTGCTGCCGTCCGCGGCCTTCTGGTTTGCCGCCACGGCTGCGACGCGGCTGTGCGGGTTCTTCGGTGGGTGTTTCGGTCTTCTTGGCGCGCGGTTTTTCGCCCATCGGCTTACCGCCGCGTCCGCGACGCTTGCGGCCGTCACCTTCGGCCCACTCCACCACGTCCAGATCTGGGACGACGATTCGCTGGATCTGGCCGGCGGTGAGTTTTTCGATCGCCTCGAAGGCGAGTTTGTCATCCGGCGAGCACAGGGTGAAAGCGTGGCCCTTGAGACCGGCGCGGCCGGTACGGCCGATACGGTGCACGTAATCTTCGGCGTGCTGCGGCACGTCGAAGTTGAACACATGGCTCAACCCGCCGATGTCGATGCCGCGGGCAGCGACGTCACTGCAGACCAGCAGCCGCAGTTCGTTCTGCTTGAATTTCTCAAGCGTCGCGAAACGCGCAGGCTGCGACATGTCGCCATGCAGGGCGCCGACGGAAAAACCGTGGCGCGTGAGGGATTTGTAGAGGATGTCCACGTCGCGCTTGCGGTTGCAGAAAATCAGCGCGTTCTGCACGTCTTCGGACCGGATCAGCCTGCGCAGCGCTTCGCGCTTGTCCTGCTCGGCGACCAGCACGTAGCCGGCGACGATGGTGGTCGCGACAGAAGCGGATTTGGAAACCGTGATCAAACGCGGGTTCTGCAGGAAGGCATCCGACAAACGGCGGATCTCTGGCGCCATGGTCGCCGAAAAGAACAGCGTCTGGCGTGATTTCGGCAACATGGCGACGATCCGTTCGACGTCCGGGATGAAACCCATGTCGAGCATGCGGTCGGCTTCGTCGATCACCAGCAGCTTGGCGTCGGTCAGCATCATGCCACCGCGCTCGAACAAATCGATCAGTCGCCCCGGAGTCGCGATCAGCACGTCGACACCCTTCATGAGTGCCTCCTTCTGGTCGTTCAGGCTCTCGCCGCCGATCAGCAGGGCGTGGGTCAGCTTCAGGTATTTGCCGTATTCGACGAAATTCTCGGCCACCTGGAGCGCGAGCTCACGTGTCGGCTCCAGGATCAACGAGCGCGGCATGCGGGCGCGGGCGCGGGAACCGTCAAGTATGTCGAGCATTGGCAGGGTGAAGCTGGCAGTCTTGCCGGTGCCGGTCTGGGCCACACCCATCACGTCGCGACCGGACAGCACGGCGGGGATCGCCTGCGCCTGTATGGGGGTGGGGTGGCGATAGCCCTTCTCGGCGATGGCGCGCAGGATCGGCTCGGACAGGCCGAGATCCTCGAAAACGATTTCCGGCTCTACCGGAAGCTCGGGGACCGGCGGCTCAATCTGTGTGGTCTCAGCCTGAGTGTTCTCTGGGGCTTCGGCTTCGTCCGTGGCGGCGAACGTCACTGAAGACTCCGGCAGTTCGGGCGCGGCTTCGGCCTGCGTGTCGGTGTGCAAGGGTTCGTCCGCCTCGGAGGCGATGTTTGCGTTCAACAAGATGTCTCAGTCAGATACGGGGTGGTGTGGCGATCATAGCGGTTTGAGACCTGCACGTCGCCGGGCCGCGCAACCGGAGGGGTGCGCGTGACAGGGCGGATATCGGGAACTCTCGGTGGAAAGTCAAGTTTTTAGGAAGAGTGGGGGGACAGAGCCTGTCCTCCCAGATCCCCCGACATGTTCTGGATCCTCAACGTTCCAAACTCATTATTGACGGGGGGTCTGGGGGGAGAGGCACTCTCCCCCCAGCCTTCCTTTGGAGCTACGACATGCAGATCGAAAACTACGCCCTTCTCGGCGACCGCGTCACGTCCGCGCTGGTCGGCCTGAACGGCTCCATCGACTGGCTGTGTCTGCCGCGCTTCGATAGCGGCGCCTGCTTCGCCGCCCTCCTCGGCGACGAGAGCAACGGCAACTGGCTCATCGCGCCGCTAGACGTAAAGCGTACGACCCGCCGTTATGTTGGCGACACGCTCATCCTCGAAACCCTGTTCGAAACCGAAACCGGTACGGTCGCGCTGATCGATTTCCTGGTGCCGGACATGGCCAATGTCACCCTTGTGCGACTGGTCGAAGGGCGCACCGGGCACGTGGACATGCATATGGACCTCGCCATGCGCTTCGATTACGGCGTCAGCATTCCCTGGGTGAACCGCCTGGATAACCATGAGGGCTTCTGCGCGATCGCCGGGCCGGAAATGGTAGTGCTGCGTACTAAGGCGAAGCTGCACGGCAAGGACATGCGCAGCCTCTCCGATTTTCGTGTGAGAGCGGGGCAGACGGTCTCGTTCGTGCTCTCCCATGGCGCCTCGCATCTGCCGGTCCCGGCCGTGATCGATCCGATCCAGGCCCGCCGTGACACCGAGGCCTACTGGAACGATTTTGCCGGCCGCTGCCATTACACCGGACCGCACAAGGATGCCGTGGTGCGCTCGCTGCTGACGCTGAAGGCGCTGAGCTACGCACCCACCGGCGGCATCGTCGCGGCCGCCACCACCTCGCTGCCGGAGGAGCTGGGTGGCGGGCGAAACTGGGATTACCGCTATTGCTGGCTGCGCGATGCTACCCTTACGCTGTTCGCGCTAATGGGCGCCGGCTTCGGCGAGGAGGCGCTGCAATGGCGCGACTGGCTGCAGCGGGCCATCGCCGGCAGCGCCGCACAGATACAGATCATGTATGGCCTGCACGGCGAACGCACGCTGGATGAGCGTGAACTGCCCTGGCTGTCTGGCTACGAGAACAGCTTGCCGGTGCGGATCGGCAACGCTGCCGCCGGGCAGCTGCAGCTTGATGTGTTCGGCGAAGTGCTGGAATGCCTGCATCAGGCGCGGCGGCATGGCCTTTCGGTGCCGCATGACGGCTGGTCGCTGCAAACCAATATTCTCGAACATCTCGAGGAAATCTGGGAAGAAAAAGACCAGGGCATGTGGGAAAGCCGCGGCGGCCCGCAGCATTACACCTTTTCCAAGATCATGGCCTGGGTCGCAGTGGACCGCATGATCAAGGACGCCGGGCATTACCATCTGTCCGGGCCGGTGAGCGATTGGCGCGCCTTGCGCGAAAAGATGCGCGAACGCATCCTGCGCGAAGGGTTCGACGCCGAACGCAACACCTTCACGCAGTATTTCGGCAGCAAGGAACTCGATGCAAGTCTGCTGCTGATACCACGCACCGGTTTCATGCCGGCGGCTGACCCGCGCATGATTGGCACGGTGGCCGCCATCGAGCAGGATCTGTTCGAGGATGGCTTCGTGCTGCGCTACCGCACCGAAAGCAACGTCGATGGCCTACCGCCCGGCGAAGGCGCGTTCCTTGCCTGCACCTTCTGGCTGGTGGATGCCTATGTGGCGCAAGGACGGCGGAAGGAGGCGGAAAAACTGTTCGAGCGGCTTCTAGGCCTTTCCAACGATCTCGGATTACTCAGCGAGGAATATGAACCACGCGCCGGCCGCCTGGTCGGTAATTTCCCTCAGGCCTTCTCGCATGTGGCGCTGGTCGCCGCTGCAATGAGCCTGTGGAAGGGGCGCAACGCTTTGCAAAACCAGCAGCACGAGGAAACGGCTCCATCGTAGGAACGGTCTCGTCGCAGACAGCCTGGCGGAGCGTTGCCGCCTGCCTGTGTACGACCACCATCGGATTGGGTTTGGCGCGCTTTGCCTACACGCCGCTGATCCCGGCACTGATCGCGGCTCATTGGTTTGCACCGGCACAGGCGGTGTATCTCGGTGCGGCCAACATCATCGGCTATCTGGCCGGTGCCCTCACAGCACGCTTCGTGGCGCGCAGATTGGGCGTGCGCCGGGCCTTGCGCGTGTTCATGGTGCTGGCGACGGCAAGCTTGCTGGCCTGCGCACATGAAGGCGGCTTCGCCTGGTTCCTGCCATGGCGGCTGATGTCGGGTTTTGCGGGCGCGGGGCTGGTGGTTCTGGCAGCGCCCAGTGTGCTGCCGTTGCTGCCGGCGCAGCATCGCGGTCTGGCAGGCGGAGTGATCTTCCTCGGGGTCGGTATCGGGGTTGTCATCTCCGGCACGGCGCTGCCGTTGCTGCTGGCGTTCGGCGTGCAATGGGCTTGGCTGGGCCTGGGGGTGACGGCCTTCAGCCTTTCCGTGTTCGCCTGGACCAACTTGCCGGCCGATCAGCCGGGTGAGGCAGGTACAATACCTGCGGCATCGGCAACATCTGCCGCCCTTTGGGCGCTCTACGCCGCTTATGGGCTGGGTGCGATCGGCCAGGTACCGGCGCTGCTGTTCATGGCGGATTTCGTGGCACGCGGCCTCGGAGATGGGGTGGCAGCGGGCAGCAACGTCTGGGCGGTGTTCGGAGTTGGGGCGCTCGCAGGTCCACTGGGCGCGGGCTTGATGGCCGACCGTATCGGGTTCGTGACGACTCTGCGCGGTCTTTTCATCAGCCAGATCGTGGCGTTTGCCGGCCTCGTGTTCTGGCCGATGTTGCCCGTGGTTGTGGGCGCGAACTTCCTGCTGGGCGCGGGCGTGCCGGCCTTCGTGGTTCTGGTGTTGGGACGATCGCAGTTCCTTGCGGGCGGCAATCCCGATGCGCGGCGGCGGGCGTGGAGCCTAGCTACCACTGGCTACGCGTTGGGACAGGCAATTGGGGCTTACGGTTTCTCGTATGCTTATGCGGTGTTGGGCCGCTACGACCTGTTATTTGGGTGCGCGGCGGTTTTCATGGGGCTCGGGTTTGTTGCGGGTGAGGTAAGTCGAAGGAAGGAAGCTTTTTCGCAGATGTCGCAGATTTAGGTGAATGAGAAAGGGAGGACATTGTTAGCCCTTTCATTTGCGTCATCTGCGTAAAACGTGGTTCTGCTTTTTTTAGCTTACCAATCCGTTCATCGGCTGCACTGCCGCGCCTGGGAACACCGTTGCCAACGCTGAGGACGACAGGCCCATGTGCTGGCTGAGAACGCCCATGCCGATGGCGCGGATGTCCGTGGTAGAGGTCAGGTCGCGGCCTTGATATAGCTGGCTTGCGGAGAGGCCAGGCCAGGTGCCCATCACCTGGCCACCGTTCACGGCGCCGCCCGCGAGCACCACGGCGAAAGCCGTGCCGTGATCGGTGCCGCCGGTAGAGGCCAAACCGTTACAATAGGCCGTACGACCAAACTCGGTCATCGTCATCACCACGGTGTTCGACCAGGCAGCGCCAAGCTGGGTTTTCAGGATCTGCAATGCTGCATCAAGGTCGGACAGGCCGGTGTTCAGGCGCGCTACCTGGTTGTCATGCGTGTCGTAGCCGGGCGCCGTGATGGCCGCGATGCGTGGCCCGTTCGAGGATGCCATGAGCGTGCCGGCGGCCCAGGCGGATTGCTGCAGCGTCGAAAGCCCGGCCGGGATCGGCGACGCGGCGAGGGCCGCACTGAACATGGCATCGTCCTGGAAGGCCGCCGCGTAGGCCGGCGCCAGCAAGGGATCGGAGGCGAGCAGCCTGGTGAGGTCGGTGATCGTCTGCGACGGCAGCGCCGGGAACGGATCCGGCGCCCAGCCGGCAGCGATGTTTGGACCCTGGGTGAGCAAAGAGGGTGTGGTGCCCATGGCGAGGCCGCTCTGCATGGTGCCGTTGCCGGCAACGAGGCCCATCGCACGGTTCAGCCAGCCGCTGGAAAGCAGCGTTGGTGCGCCGCTCTGCAGATAGTCCTGGCCTTCAAAATGGCTGCGTGTGGCAACAGCGTTGCCAACGGCGTGGACCACGGATGCCTGACCGGCTGCATACATCGCGTGCAGGTTCGGCATCGCCGGGTGCAGGCCGTAGAAGCCACCCAGGTCGAACATGCCGCCCGACACGCCCACTTTCGGCGCCATGATCTGTCCGCGCAATTTGGCCAGGTTGGCATCGCCATACGGGGCTACCATGGAAAGTCCGTCGAGCCCGCCCAGGATGTTGAGCACGATCAGGCGCGGAGCACCGGCAGTGCCGGTCGCAGCTTTGGCGAAGCGCACATTTGCGAGCGACATCGCAGCACCGAGGCCGAGCAGGGCAGAGCGGCGCTTCAGCAGCAGCTTGCCTTCGAGGCAGGTATGCGCGTGGGGGTGAGGATGGGTCATGATGTCAGCGCCTTTGGAATTCTGGGCAGCCGAACAGCATGGTCAGCTGTTCGTGCGTGATGGTGGAGCCATTGATCAGCTTGGTGGAGGCGGCGGTCATCAGCGGACCGATGCTGCCGGCGATCGCCTGCGACGGGGTGGTGGCCTTGATCTGGCCGGCGAAGAAATTGCCCCAGCGGGCACGCAACAAAGCAGGACCCGGGCCGGTCCAGGGGCCGGCCCCGTCTGACCAGCCATTGGGGAAGGGCGGGCACCAGGTCGGCTGACCCAGGATTGTCACCCAGGTGTTGAGGTTGCTCGGCATGGTGGCGAGGGTGAGATTGCCGGCACGGGCGGCGGCGACGACCAGATCAGCCGGTGTGCGCAGCTTCTGGAACGGCACCCAGGCATTTTGCAGGCCGATGATGGCCTGGTGGGCGGCCGGCAGGCTGCCGCCGGAACTGGTGAGCGCGTTGGTGACGACGGCGATGTCTGCGGCGGAGGGCGTGTCCGCGGTGAAATGTGTCACCAGCTTGGTCGCGAGATGGGCGTAGGTGCAGGGATGGGTGCCGAGCATCTGCAGGGCGCTCATCAGGCCGATCTGGGTGCCCGGATAGGTGATGCCCATCAGGGTGAAATTGCCGGGCTGCTGTTTTTGCGGATTGTAGATGGTGCCCTGCGTGCTGCCGGGCACGAGGTTCACGTCGATGCCGGAGAGCAGATAGGCGAGGGCGTCTACATCGGCCTGCGTGTAGCCTGCGGTAATGCCCACAGAGTACAGCTCAAGAATTTCACGGGCCAAATTTTCGTTAATGGTAACCGGATTGCCATTCTTGGCATGGATGATGCCAATCGGGCTGAGCGGGCGAGCGACCCGAGATGTTGGCGTTCAGTGAATAGACCATTGCCGGATGCAAAGCCGCTGCTTGCAGCATCTGCGCGATGGTGCCGGTCATGTTGGCGCGGATGGCGTCGCGGACGTAGGTGCCGGAGAGGGCGAGCATGGCGCCGTTGGCGCCGGCCATGACGGCGTAATGATTGGACCAGAACCAGGCAAGCCGCTCGCGAAACGGCGTTTTGGTGGTGATCGCGTTGGCGAGAAAGGACTGCGTCTCGGCATTCATCGCAGCCCATAGGAATGTGGCGGCGGTCTGGGATTGCGTGGATAGGAACGGTGCCGTCAGCCAATTGTCGATCAGTGTTAGTGCCTGCGGGAGCGTGGGCAGGCTGCCGCCGGCAATGGGCGCCGTGTCGGCGCAGCTGATCTGGGTGGCCAGCCAGGCCATCGGGTCGGCGGGGACGGTGTCATCCGGCCTACCGCCGAAGCCGAAGCGGTTGAACGCCTGGGAGGCGCTCTGCGTGTAGGAGTTCATAAGGCCACCTCTTTCGATCGGCCCCGCTGCTGGTGCAGTCGCTGGCCGTAAGAGGTTTTTGCCACCCAGAGTTGTATGAGCCGTTAACGTTAGCGATTATTTCGAGATTGCGCTTTGATATAGGTTGATGAGGAATACGGGAAGGCGGTGGGGTGGGTAGTACCCCACCCTGCGCACTGGTGCTCGAATTACTGGAAGACGTCGCTGGGGGTGTCGCGCTTAAGGGAAGCGCCGAGTTCGATGCCGAGTTGTTCGGCGGCGTTCGGCAGGCCTTCAAGGGTGCGTTTGAGCAGGAAGGTGCCATCGGCGCGGGCGACCAAGCCGGTGAGGCGGAGGCGGCCGTTGGCCAGAATGCGAGCGTGGCCTCCGATCGGGGTGTGGCAGGAGCCGTCGAGCACGGCGAGCATCGCGCGTTCGGCTGTGGCGACCGCGCGAGCTTCGGGGTCTTCGATGGCGGCGAGTAGTTCGCGCAGCTCAATGTCGTCTTCATGCACTGTGACGCCGACGATGCCTTGTGCGGCTGAGGGGACCATGACGTCTGGATCGAGGATGACGGAGGCTTCGTCTTCCATGCCGAGGCGCTTCAGGCCGGCCAGGGCGAGCAGGCTGGCGTCGCAGGCACCGCCGCGGACTTTTGCCAGGCGAGACTGGACGTTGCCGCGGATGGTGGTGATGCGCAGATCGGGGCGGGCGTGCAGCAACTGGGCCTGGCGGCGCACCGAGGAGGTGCCGACCAGCGCGCCTTTGGGCAGCGCGGCGTACGGATCTTCGCTGTCGGGGACAGGGCGGCCGAAGATGAGGGTGTCGCGCTCGTCTTCGCGCCTCATGGTGCAAGCGAGGACAATGCCGGCCGGGAGCTTGGTCTCGAGATCCTTCAGGCTGTGGACAGCGAAATCGATACGGCCGTCGAGCTGGGCTTCGTCGATTTCTTTCGCGAACAGGCCCTTGCCGCCGATATCGGCCAAGCGGCGGTCGAGCACCGCGTCGCCGGTGGTCTGCATGGCGTGTTCCTCGAACACATCCATGCCGCGCAGCACCGGGCAGAAGGTTTTCAGCACGTCGAGGAAATGGCGTGTCTGCACCAGCGCCAAGGGCGAGCGGCGGGTGCCGACGCGGAGCGGCAGGCTGCGCAGATGGCGGCGGGTGCGGCGCTTTGGGCCGAGCTCGGCGAGGTCAGCGTCTTTGAGGGTGAGGGCGGTGTCCAGCAGCACGGGTTTCAGCTCCCAAAAGGATAGTTCAGCCTTACGACGGCCAGGTTGAGGACAGCGGCGAAGCTGACCCAAAGAAGGTAGGGCACCATCAGCAGGGCACCGGTGCGCGTGCAGCGATTCAGGATCACGATCAACGCGGCCACGCTGAGCCAGAGGGCAGCAGTTTCGGCGAGTGCCCAATCTGGGCGGTGAAGGCGGAAATAGAGGGCGCTCCAGGCGATGTTGAGCACGCCGTTGACGGCGAACAGGCTGGTGATGCGGGCCCATAGCCGAAGTGGTGGGTGGCTTTGCCATGCCAAGGCGCCGGCGATGGCGGCCATGGCGAAGATCGCCGTCCAGGCCGGGCCGAACAGCCAGTCCGGCGGCTGGAAGGAGGGGCGGCGCAGGCTGTGATACCAGGGGCCGAGATCGGTCATCAGTGCGCCGAGCCCGGCGACACAGGCGGCGCAGAGGAAGGCAATGAGAAAGGGAGGAAGGAAAGAACTTCTTTTTTGAGAAGAAGAGGTAAAAAACTTTTTGGTGCTGTCGCGAGGGGCGTCTGCAGCTTGGGTCATGGGGTGGCCATGCCGAAGAGATGGGCTAGGTCTTTGAAGAAGATCTTTGCATGCGCCGCAGGTTTGGTGCGGGTGAGCTGCTTGTTCATGTAGGAGTCCCAGGTGAGTTTCTGGACATCCTTGTCGCGGCACATGGCGACAAAACTCTCACGGCGCTTGTCGGTGCTGTACCAGAACCACTGCATGATGCCGAGGATCAGGAACACGCGGCCATGGGCCTTCATGAATTGCTTACGCGGTTCGCGCAGGGCGCGGACGTCGCCGGTCAGGAGCATCTTGTGCACGGCGGTCGCCGCGAGGCGGCCGCCTTCCATAGCGTAGTAGATGCCTTCCCCCGAAGCGGGGGCAACGACGCCGGCGGCGTCACCGGCGAGCACGACGTCGCGGCCGTTATCCCAGCGCTTGAGCGGCTTCATCGGGATTGGCGCGCCTTCGCGGCGAATGGTTTTGGCGTTGGTTAGACCTGATGCTTCGCGCAAGGCGGTGACGGAACCGCGTATCGAAAAACCTTTGCGAGCGGAGCCGGAGCCGACGCTGACGGTGTCGCCATGCGGGAAGACCCAGCCGTAGAAATCGGGCGAGAGGGAGCCGCGATAGAAGATGTCGCAGCGATTAGGTTCGAAGGCGCGGCCGAGCGAGTCTTGCGTGTGTTCGGGCGCCTCGATGATTTCGTGGTAGGCGAAGACGTAGGGGATTTTGTCGGCGCCTGGGATGTTCTGTTTGGCGACGGCGGATTTGGCGCCGTCGGCACCGATGACGATCCGGGTCGTGATGCGGTGCGTTTCGCCGTTATCCTCATAGGCAACGATGGTTGTGCCATCTGCGTCGTGTTCGACGGCTTTGAAGGTGCCGGTGCGGCGTTCGGCGCCTTGCTCCTCGGCGCGAGTGCGGAGCCATTCATCGAAATCTTCCCGGTCGACCATGCCGACGAAGCCTCCATCGATGGGCATGTCGACTTGTTTTTCGCTTGGCGAGACCATGCGAGCGGCGCGGATCTTTGCGCGGATTTGAGACTCTGGAATGTGAAAGTCCCTGATCAGCCGGGGCGGAATCGCCCCTCCGCAGGGTTTGATACGGCCGCCCTTATCAAGAAGCAGTATCTTGTGCCCCTCTTTCGCCAGTTCGGCTGCCGCAGTGGCGCCGGATGGACCACCGCCGACAACAACAGCGTCAAACATAAAAGTCTTTTGGTTCTTTTCTTCAGAAAAGAACTGCTTGCTTTTCTTCATCATGAGATCCCGCGAAGAGCAAAGGCTGTGACGAGCATGCCGATAACGTAAAGGCTTGTACCGGTAGCGTTATACCAAGGTGCGTTTTCCCGAGGATCGCGCAGGAGTTTTGTCATCAGCGCGATCTGGGCGGCGAGAAGGATGGCGACTGCGGCGGCATGGATGGGGAAGTTCCATTTTGACAGCAGGAAGACCACGAATGCTTGTGGTATTGCCATAACCAGGCAGGCGAGCTTGGCGGCGGCCGGCGCGCCGAGTGTCGCGGGCAAAGAGCGTACGCCCATCTGGCGGTCGCCTTCGATGGATTTGAAATCGTTCAGCGTCATGATGCCGTGGGCACCGGCGCTGTAGAGCAGGGCTGTGATGATAATCGCGTGGTTGGGCAAGGCGCCTTGCATGATGGCGGCGGCGGTGAACCAGGGCAGGCCCTCGTAACATGCGCCGCAGGCGGCATTGCCCCACCAGCCATTGCGTTTGAGGCGCCATGGCGGCGCGCTATAGGCCCAGGCGAGCGCGAGGCCGAACACGGTGGCGCCGAAGGCCCAGCTGCCGAGGCTTGCGGCCAATGCGAGTGACAGGATTGTCCAGAGACCAGCGAGCATGAGGCCTCCATGGCCGGGAACGCGGCCGGAGGGGATGGCGCGGCCGGGTTCGTTGATCGCGTCGACGTGCCGGTCGTACCAGTCATTCACCGCCTGGCTAGTGCCGGTGACCATGGGGCCGCAGAGCCCGATCCCGGCGAGGATGAGCAATCCGTGGCCCGCGAACGGACGGCCGGAGGAGACGATGCCGCAGCCGAACGCCCACATCGGGGCGAACCAGGTGATGGGTTTGAGCAGTTCGGCGTAGGCCGCCCAGCCTTGGCGCGGTGCGCGTGCGGTACTTTGCTTGGGTGCGACGGCTCCGCCGTCGAGCGTGCTAATCCTGCTCATTGGTCGCCAAGTCTCCGAGGCCGTAACGGCGCAGTTTTACGTACAGGCTCTGTCGGCTGAGGCCGAGCATTTCGGCCGCAGAGGCGCGGTTGTCGCCGGTGAGTTCGAGGGCGGCCTCGATACAGAGTTTCTCGATCACGTCAGTGGATTCGCGAACAAGCTCCTTGAGCGAGACGCGGCCGATCAGCTGGGTGAGCTGCTCTACGGAGCGTGGCATGGCTGGCTGCACCGGGCGTGCATCCACCTGCAGGCGAGGGCCGATGGCGCGGATGGCAAAACCGAACGAAGGCTGGCCGCCATTGCCGATGGCGACGGCGGAGATCTCGACCTGGGATTGGCCCTGTTCCTCGTTGCGAACGCTGGTGGTGAAGAACCGCACGGAGCCGCGCTGGCGAAGATTGGTGATCAACACATCGAGTTCGACGCCCGACTCGCCGACCCAGCGATCGAGCGACTCGCCGCGAGCGAGATCTTCGTTGGCGATACCGGCCATTTCGAGAAAGGCCGCGTTTGCGGTGAGGATGTTGCCGCTGCTGTCGGTGACGACGAAGCCGTCCGGCGCGCTTTCCACCAGCTTGAGCAGTTTCTTCTTCGCGTCGGGCACAGCGGCCGCATCCGCGAGTGCTGCCGAGATGCGCACCAGGAACAGCGTGGTGCTTTCCTGGCGGAAGATCGAGGCTGCAACGAGCACTTCATCATCGGTGATGGCGAGGCGTGCGGAAAATTCCTCCGGACGGCCATCGGCGCGGATGGCGGCGAGGTGTGCCTGCACCGATTCGATGGTGTCGGCGGCAAAGATATCAGCCAGCGCCTGGCCGTTCGCCTGGGCCGATTTCGCGCCGAGAAGCTGACGTGCTGCCGGATTCGCTTCGACAACGCGATGGCGGATTGTATCCAGGATCAGCACCGCTTCGGACGACATCTGGAACAGTAGGCGATAGCGCGCTTCCACGTCGCGCATACGTGAGTAGTCGCGCTCCAATGATTCCTGTGCCATGACAAGCCGCTGCTGCAGGGCAGACATGGCGCGCAGGTCACGCCCGAAGGCTACCATGCGGCCGCTCTCACCCACTCGCACGGCGCAATACAGCACCGGCACGGAGCGATCGTCGCTGGCGAGGTGATTGAGATGGCGCCATTTCGGCTTGGCATTCGGGGCTGCTGCATCGGCGAGCAGGTGGGCCACTTTCGGTCGGCTATCGAGGGCTACGGTGTCGGCAAACTTGGTGCCGACCCAATTACTGCTGGCATCGAGGTCGTTGGAGAGTTCTTCGCTCTGAAAAGCAATGTCGAGGATCGTGCCGTCTGCGTTGACAATGAGCGCCACATCGGAGGCGGTCGCAATCAGGGTTGCGACCGACTGTGCATCCAGCTCGCCGAGCGAGGCGTCAGGAGAGACAAAAGCTTTCACGAGGGACGAGATCCTCCATTGCATTCCCGCAGTCCCCTAGCCGTGTCGTTCTGGTGTGTGGGGTTCCCTATTGTGGCTTGGTCTGTCTGCCATCACCAGCCCGTGAGCGGTGTGACATGTTTTCGAGGGTGTCGTGTTCATCTTTGGCACGCGAGACGTGAGACGAGCGCATTCGCCTGGGCGACAGCGAGACGGGCATCGGTGGCGGTGCAATCGGCGCCGACCATTTCTGCACGGTGCGGGTGTTCAATGAAGGCGGAACCACCAACCATGACGCCGATGGCGCGGTTGCGGGAGGCTGCGCGTATGTCTCGGATGAGGTCTGCGAGCTTATCCAGCCGGTTGATGCAGGCAACGGATAGGCCGACGAGGCTAAACCAGTCCTGCTCGACGCATGAGACCAAAGCATTGGCATCGAGGATGGGATCGCTCTGCACGTTCCAGCCTGCGCGTCGGAAAAAGCTCGCGACCATGGCGATGCCAAAACCATGCTGCTCGCCGGGCGCCTGCACCAGCAAGGCGCACGGACCCGATCGCACCGGCGTCGCTTCCGCCTCGAAGGCGTGGGAGACGAGCTGCATCACGTTGGACAGGCGCACCATGCCAATGGTGATATTGGCGAAATTGCAGTCATCTTCTTGCCACATCACGCCGAGGCGGCGCGCGGTCTGAGTGAAAAGATTCAGGAAAAGCTGCTCGCGGCTGATACCGGTGTGCTGCACCGTCTGTACGAAGCGGGCCGCCTGAGGCTGCGTGCCGGTGAGCAGAAGTGTTGTCAGCGCCTCGACCTTGTCGGCTATCAGCGCCTGAGGCGCCGTCTCATTATTCGGGCGATCGTGCAGGCAGGTCTCGAGCAGGCGCGGGATCACTTCGTTTTCGACCGTGCGGGTAATGGCTGCATGGCGGGCAGGCGCGCCACTACGAAGCCGCTCGCTGCGCCGTTCGCCGAGGCTGCGCACGAGGCGCATCGCCTCTGCCTCTGAAAAACTGCCATCGGTGATGAGCTGCTGTCGCATGAACGCCATCGGCTGCTGATGTGCCTATTGAAGCCATTTTCGGGTAACAACTGTCAAGCTAGATTTACGTAAGGTTAGCTTGACAGTCGGTGTGAGGCCGCCTTAGCCTTCTGACAGGCGAGACGACCAGGAGTCCCCGGGTCCCTCACCAACTCAGGCCGCCAAGCTGCACATCGGCTTGTCGGTAAAATGGCAGAGGGAGGCGTGATCAAGCCATGTTCGCTGATTCGGTTCTTTGCCGCTTGATGGACTCGATGGATAGCGCGCCCTGGGGTGCCAGCGCAGGCCGGCACGTCGCGAACGATCAAGATATGAACTGGGTCGGCGCGCAGCACGGCAGCCACGGACAGCCGCTTTATACGCCGGAACAGAAGCTGCGGCGGGATGCGTCGCCGTGGACGATGGTACAGGGCGTGCTGGCACCGCTGCAATTCCTGGTCTTCGCCGTGAGCCTCAGCCTTGTCGTGCGGTTCCTGCTCACCGGCGACGGGATAGAGGCCGCCACGATCTCGGTGGTTGTTAAAACGGGCGTGCTTTACACAATCATGGTCACCGGCGCGATTTGGGAGCGGGAGGTGTTTGGCTGCTACCTCTTCGCGCCCGCCTTCTTCTGGGAAGACGCGGTAAGCATGGTGGTGATCGGCCTGCATACCGCCTATTTAGCCGCATTACTGTCAGGCGCGCTTGACAATCATGCCATGATGCTACTCGCGCTGGCCGCCTACTCGACATATGTGGTGAACGCGACCCAGTTCGTGCTGAAACTGCGCGCCGCCCGGCTGGCTGAGGCCGGCTGGCCCGAAGCCGATCTGCACGGTCTGGGGCGCGCTTGATGTCGGCGTCGCTCGCGTCGGTGAGTGGTTGCGGTGATGCGCCGGTGCTGCGCGAGCGCGGGCAGCGCGAGGTTTTCTGCGGGCTGACCGGGATCATCTGGCTACACCGGAAAATACAGGATGCATTCTTTCTGGTTGTTGGCTCGCGCACCTGTGCGCACCTTATACAGTCTGCTGCCGGCGTCATGATCTTTGCGGAGCCGCGCTTTGCAACCGCGATCATCGACGAACGCGATTTGGCCGGATTGTCGGATGCGAATGACGAGCTGGATCGTGTGGTCGCACAGCTGCTGCAGCGGCGGCCGGATATACGGATGCTGTTCCTGGTGGGGTCGTGCCCCTCGGAAGTGATCAAGCTGGATCTTTCGCGGGCAGCAGAGCGGCTTTCCGGACGGCATATGCCGCAGGTGCGGGTTCTGAACTATTCGGGCAGCGGAATCGAGACGACATTTACGCAGGGCGAGGACGCGTGCCTTGCCGCATTGGTGCCGATCATGCCGCGTGCGCCTGCCAAGGGCACGAAATCGCTGCTGATCGTGGGTGCGCTTGCCGAGGCGGTGGAAGACCAGTTTTCCCGCATGTTCGCCGAGATGGGCATCGAGCGCGTGACCTACATGCCGCCGCGGCGCTCGATCGATCTGCCGGAAGTGGGGCCGGATACGCTGTATCTTCTGGCACAACCGTTTCTTGCTGATACGGCGCGGGCCTTGGAAGCGCGGGGTGCGACTCGTCTTGCGGCACCGTTCCCGCTGGGCGCGCAAGGCACTGCAGCCTGGCTGCTGGCGGCGGCGAAAGCGTGGGGCGTGCCGGCTGCACGGTTCGAAGCGGTGATCGCGCCGGCGCGCGCGCGGGCCGAACGCACATTGGCGAAGTTTCGCTATGAGCTTTCGGGTAAACGCATTTTCTTCTTTCCGGATAGCCAGCTTGAGATACCGTTGGCGCGATTCGTTGCGCGCGAACTTGGTATGGTGGTGCTCGAAGCCGGCACGCCATACCTGCATCGCCAGCATCTCGCCGAGGAGCTGGCGCTGCTGCCGCACGGAACGCGGCTGAGCGAAGGCCAGGATGTGGAGCGGCAACTCGATCGCTGCCGCGCGGAAAAGCCCGATCTCGTTGTCTGCGGCCTGGGGTTAGCCAATCCGCTGGAAGCCGAAGGCATCTCGACGAAATGGTCGATCGAGTTGCTGTTCACGCCCATACAAGGGTTTTTTCAAGCCGCCGATCTCGCAGAGCTGTTTGCACGCCCCCTGGTGCGTCGCATGAAACTGGCGGTCTGAGAGATGCAGCTGACACTCTGGACCTATGAAGGACCGCCGCATGTGGGCGCCATGCGGATCGCCACCGCGATGGAGGGCGTGCATTACGTGCTGCACGCGCCACAGGGCGACACCTATGCCGACCTGCTGTTCACGATGATCGAACGTAATGCGAAGCGGCCGCCGGTGACCTACACAACGTTCCAGGCGCGCGACCTTGGTGGCGACACTGCTGAACTCTTCAAGAATGCCGCGCGCGACGCCTATGAGAGGTTTAAGCCGCAAGCATTGCTGGTCGGCGCTTCCTGCACCGCGGAGCTGATTCAGGACGATCCTGGCGGCCTCGCCCGCGCATTGGATTTGCCGATACCCGTTGTGGCAGTGGAATTACCGGCCTATCAGAAAAAGGAAAACTGGGGCGCAGCCGAGACCTTTTATCAACTGGTGCGCGCCTTCGCCGGTCCGCACGTGCCGCCGCCGGGGACACTCCGTAGCCCTGGTGCCCGGCCCCGGTGCAATATTCTCGGACCTTCGGCACTTGGCTTCCGCCATCGCGACGATCTGCGTGAGATCAGCGGACTCCTCACCTCGATGGGCATCGACATCAACGTGACCGCACCTTTGGGTGCGACACCGGATGACCTCGCCCGGCTTGGCGACGCGGATTTCAACGTTGTGCTGTATCCCGAGATCGCAGGCGTCGCCGCTGCATGGCTACAACGCAATTTCAGCCAGAAAAGCACTAAGATCGTGCCGATCGGTTTTGGTGCGACACGCGACTTCATCGCCGAGGTAGCGGGTCTGGCCGGGATCGATGCCGAAGCGGTTTTGGGCAAGGCGACCTGCAATCTGCCGTGGTATTCGCGCTCGGTCGACTCTACCTACCTTACGAATAAGCGCGTTTTTATTTTCGGCGATGCGACCCACGCTATTGCAGCGGCCCGGGTCGCCAGCGAGGAGATGGGGTTTTTAGTTGTCGGCCTCGGCAGCTATAGCCGCGAGTTCGCACGCGAGCTGCGCGACGCGGCAAAATCTTACGGCGTTGATGCACTCATTACCGACGATTACCTCGAGGTTGAGTCGCGTATCGCCGAATTGCGTCCGGAGCTGGTGCTCGGCACGCAAATGGAGAGACACATCGCCAAACGCCTCGGGATCGGCTGCGCGGTGATTTCGGCACCCGTTCACGTGCAGGATTTCCCGGCACGCTACTCGCCGCATATGGGGTTCGAGGGCGCGAATGTGCTGTTCGACAGCTTTGTCCATCCGCTGATGATGGGGCTGGAGGAACATCTGATCGGCATGTTCCGGGAAGATTTCGAGTTTAGAACGGATGCCGCTCCCTCGCATCTTGGCAGCACCGACCAGCGGCCTCTGCCCGCCGAATTGCTGGAAGCCGCGAATGCTGGCGGCACCATCTGGGCGGGAGAGGCGGAAAAGGAGCTGGGAAAGATCCCGTTCTTCGTGCGTGGCAAGGTGCGGCGGAACACCGAAAAATTCGCTCAGGAACGCGGCGTTTCCACGATCACGCTCGACACGCTTTATGACGCGAAGGCGCATTATGCACGGTGATTTCGCATCGCTGAACCTCCCCGTCGCTGCGCCGTTGCGCGTGGTGATCGTGACGATGGATAGTCACCTGACCGGTGCTGCTGCACGGGCAGAACAGAATTTGCGCCGTGAGATTCCGAACCTGGATGTTGTTGTTCACGCCGCCGATGAATGGGGCAGCGACCCGGAGGCCTTGGCCACCTGCCACGCTGATATCGCTTCCGGCCACATTGTCATTGCCACGATGCTGTTCCTCGAAGAGCATGTGCGGGCCGTGCAACCTGCGCTCGCAGCGCGCCGCGATAGTTGTGATGCGATGCTCTGCTGCATGTCGGCTGGCGATATCACACGGCTGACGAGGCTTGGCAAATTCGACATGTCGCACGAAGCGACGGGCGCATTGGCGATGCTGAAGAAACTGCGTGGTAAGCCGCCGGGCAAAGGCGGCGCCGAGGCCAGCAGCGGGCAGGCGCAGATGCGTATGCTCAAGCGCCTGCCAAAACTCATGCGCTTCATTCCGGGCACTGCGCAGGACGTGCGGGCGTATTTCCTGGCGTTGCAATATTGGCTGGCAGGATCAGACGAGAACGTCACCAATCTCGTCCGCATGCTGGTGGACCGGTATGCGTCACGTAGCATGGTGCCGGTCATCGGTTTCAGGAAAGCCGAGGCACCCGTCGAGTATCCGGATGTCGGCCTGTATCACCCGTATGTGCCCGGCCGGATTTTCGAACGGGTTGAGAGCCTGCCCGCGAGCGGTGCTGCCGGCACCGTAGGGGTGCTCCTGCTGCGATCCTATATTCTCTCGGGCAATGCCGCCCATTATGATGGGGTGATCACTGCGCTCGAAGCGCGCGGCCTGCGTGTCATTCCGGCTTTCGCGAGCGGCCTCGATCAGCGTCCGGCGATCCAGAAATTCTTCTTCCACCAGGGCGTGCCGTGCGTTGATGCCGTGGTGTCGCTGACCGGGTTCTCCCTCGTTGGTGGCCCCGCTTATAACGATCGAGATGCGGCCGAGACTCAGCTGGCAGCGCTGGACGTGCCGTATGTCACGGCGCACCCGGTCGAGTTCCAGACCTTGTCGCAGTGGCAGGCGGATCCACGCGGATTGCAGCCGGTAGAAGCCACCATCATGGTGGCAATTCCAGAGCTCGACGGCGGCATATTGCCGATGACGTTTGGTGGGCGCTGCGGTCGCACCGACAACGAAGCACCTTGCAAGGGGTGCGACGGCGTCTCCTGCGCAAAGAACATGGTGTCTCATAGCGAACGCGCCACGACGCTGGCAGCGCGCGTCGGCGCCATGGTTGTTTTGCGTCGTAGCACACGAGCGGCACGGCGCCTTGCGATCGTTCTTTTCAATTTCCCGCCTAACGCCGGCGCGATTGGCACGGCCGCCTATCTTGCGGTGTTCGAATCTCTGTTCAACACGCTGCATGCGCTTGCCGGTGCCGGTTACGAAATAGACTTGCCGAAGACTGTTGCAGATCTTCGTACATCGATCATCGAAGGTAATGCGGCACTCTATGGCGCGGACGCCAATGTGGCAGCGCGGATCGGCATCGATGCACATGTCGGCCAGCAGAAATGGCTCGGCGAGATCGAGCAGCATTGGGGTGCGGCCCCAGGCCGTCAGCAAAGCGACGGCCGGTCGATCTTTGTGCTTGGCAAGCAATTCGGCAATGTGTTCGTCGGGTTGCAGCCCGCCTTCGGCTATGAAGGCGATCCGATGCGGCTGCTATTCGAGAGCAATTTCGCACCTACGCATGCGTTCGCTGGCTTCTATCGCTGGATCAGGGAAGATTTCGCGGCCCATGCCGTGCTGCATTTCGGCACGCACGGTGCGCTGGAATTCATGCCCGGCAAGCAGGCAGGGCTTTCGGAAAAATGCTGGCCCGACCGCCTGATCGCCGATCTGCCGAATTTCTATTTCTATGCTTCGAACAATCCATCCGAAGGCATGATCGCGAAGCGTCGTGCGGGCGCGACGCTGATCAGCTATCTGACCCCGCCGGTCGCGAGTGCCGGTTTATATCGCGGCTTGCTGGAGCTGAAGACATCACTCGATCGTTGGCGCGGGCAGGGGCAGGATGCCGACCCTGAGCAGAACCGGTTGCTGGCAGAACTGATACAGGCACAGGCCGCAGCCCTCGATCTGGCAGAACTCGAGCCTAGCTGGGCAGAAGCTGCAGAAGCGGCCATCGAAGCCCTGGGCGCCACACTGCTTGAACTCGAATATACGCTGATCCCGCACGGGCTCCATGTGATCGGCGCGCCACCCGATGCAGAGGCACGCGCCGGCATGCTGGATGCCGCAAACATCTTTGACGGAGCTCGCCGCCTGGAGCTCGATGCCCTGCTCGCCAAGGATGCGGAAATACCCGCTTTGCTGCACGCGCTTGATGGCGGTTACGTGCGGCCTGCGCCAGGTGGCGATCTGCTGCGGACGACGGATATTTTGCCGACCGGCCGCAATCTCCATGGGTTTGATCCATTCCGGCTTCCCAGCCTGTTCGCCTTGCAGGATGGCGCACGTCAGGCGGCAAGGTTGCTGGCGCGACACGCGCAAGATGGCTGCGCGTTTCCTGAGACGATCGCTATGGTGCTCTGGGGAACCGACAACCTGAAAACCGAAGGCGGCCCGATCGCACAGGCACTTTGGCTGATGGGGGCGGCGCCGCGCTTCGACTCTTATGGCAGGCTCTCGGGTGCGCGCTTGCTGCCTCTCACAGAACTCGGCAGGCCACGTGTCGATGTGATCCTTACCCTGTCGGGTATCTTCCGCGATCTTCTGCCGTTGCAAACCAAGCTTCTCGCCGAGGCTGCCTATCTTGCCGCGTCCGCCGACGAACCGCTGAGCGACAACCATATACGCAAGCACGCTCTTGCCTTCATGGCAGCGCATGGCGGCGACATGGCACAGGCGTCGCTGCGTGTATTCGGCAATGCGGATGGCGCCTATGGATCGAACGTGAACCAGATGGTTGGAAGCGGCGTTTGGAACGACGAAGACGAACTGGCCGATGCCTACGTCAACCGCAAGGGGTTTGCTTACGGTATGAACGGCCAGCCGCAGCGGCAGAACGCCGTGCTGGGCCATATCTTGTCAAGTGTCGATATCACCTATCAGAACCTGGACTCTATTGAGCTGGGCGTGACGACGGTTGATCATTATTTCGACACGCTGGGCGGTATCACCCGGGCGGTCAGGCGTGCGCGCGGCGGCAGTGCGGCTGCAGTATATATTGGCGATCAGACGCGCGGCGACGGATTGGTGCGGACGCTCTCTGAACAGGTTTCCCTCGAAACACGGACACGTGCATTGAACCCGAAATGGTATGAAGCCCTGCTGAAGCACGGCTATGAAGGTGTTCGTGAGATCGACACGCATGTGACCAACACGCTCGGCTGGTCGGCGACCACCGGCGAGGTTTCCCCCTGGGTCTATCAGAAACTAGCGGAGACTTATGTGCTGGACGACGAGATGCGCGATCGGCTCGCGACTCTCAACCCAAAGGCGTCGCTGAAAATCGCCAATCGGTTGATCGAGGCGAGCGATCGCAAATACTGGTCGCCGGATCCCGCCACACTGGACGCGTTGCGTCGTGCAGGCGAGGATCTTGAGGACAGGCTTGAAGGCGTTGGCGTGGAGATGGCAGCATGAGCACAGAACTTCTGGATCGCCCGCGGAAAAACAACCTGTTGCCGAAGAAGGGCGATGGCGAGGGCAGCGTACAGGTGCAACTCGATCCCGATCAGAAGATCGGCAATGCTAAGGTGTTCGCCGTCTACGGCAAGGGTGGCATCGGCAAGAGCACGACCTCTTCAAACCTGTCTGTGGCGTTCAGCAAGCTGGGCAAGAGGGTTTTGCAGATCGGCTGCGACCCAAAACACGATTCCACCTTCACGCTGACCAAGCAGCTTCAGCCGACCGTCATCGACGTGTTGGAGACGGTGAATTTCCACTCCGAAGAGTTGCGCGTCGAAGATTTCGTTTTTCAAGGCTATAATGGCGTTATGTGCGTAGAGGCGGGCGGCCCCCCGGCCGGCACCGGCTGCGGCGGTTACGTTGTTGGTCAAACAGTGAAGCTGTTGAAAGAGCATCACCTGCTTGAAGAGACAGATGTAGTGATCTTCGATGTGCTTGGTGATGTGGTGTGCGGCGGATTTGCTGCACCTCTGCAGCATGCCGATCGCGCCGTGATCGTGGCCGCAAATGATTTCGACAGCATCTTCGCGATGAACCGCATCGTTGCCGCCATCAAGGCAAAAGCCAAGAACTACAATGTCCGTCTCGGCGGGGTGGTCTGCAACCGCTCTGCCGCCACCGACCAGATCGACCGGTATAACAACGCCACGGGCCTCAAGACGTTGGCGCATTTTCCGGACCTGGATGTGATACGCCGTTCGCGCCTGAAGAAATCGACCTTGTTCGAGATGGAGAGCACGCCAGAGCTCGAAGCGGTGAAACTGGAATATCTCCGCCTTGCCGCGCAGCTTTGGGCAGGGACAGAGCCGCTCGACGGATCGCCGCTGCGCGATCGCGATATTTTCGACCTGCTGGGATATGAGTGATGAGCACCGCGAGCTACATCGCCAGGCGCGGCGAGCTGGAGACCTATTTCGACCGCACGGCTGCTGATGCTTGGGCGAAACTCACCTCCGATGCTCCGGTTAGCGCCATCCGTGCCACCGTTCGCGCCGGCCGGGATCGCATGCGCGATGTGCTGCTGAACACGCTGCCGGATGATCTCGAAAATGCCCGCATACTTGATGCCGGCTGCGGCACGGGTGCACTCGCGGTCGCACTCGCGCGCCGTGGTGCCGCGGTGACCGCTATCGATCTCTCGCCCTCGCTCGTGCAGCTGGCGCGTGAGCGTCTGCCGCGCGATCTCGGCCACGGACGCATCGATTTTGCGGTTGGCGACATGATGGCGCCACCTTCGGAAACATTCGACTATGTGGTTGCGATGGATTCGCTGATCCATTATCGCGCGCCCGACATGGCGCGCGTCGTCGCGTCCCTTGCGGCGCGCACCAGCACCGCCGTGGTTTTCACCTTCGCACCACGCACGCCCATGCTGAGCGTGATGCACGCCATGGGGCGGCTGTTCCCACGTGGCGATCGTGCACCGGCCATCGAGCCTGTCGGTATTGGTGCGATACGCAAGCGCCTTACGGCCGAGCCTGGTTTGTCAGGCTGGCAGGTCGGGCATGACCAGCGGATAACAACTGCTTTCTACAAATCGCACGCTCTGGAACTGGTGCGTAAATGAGCTTTTCCGCACCCATTCCCACGCCGGTGCGGCGCCTGAATGAGACGCTTGCCTCCAAATGGAGCAAGCTTGGCGCGCAGTTTCTGCCATTCGCGGATGCCGCAACCGCAGAAATGCCGCTATCGCGTCTGCTGCGCCTGTCTCTGTTCCAGGTGAGTGTCGGCATGGCGACGGTGCTGCTGATCGGCACGCTGAACCGTGTGATGATCGTTGAACTGGGTGTGCCGGCTTGGCTGGTTGCGGTGATGGTATCGTTGCCGTTGGTGGCCGCTCCCTTTCGTGCGGTGATCGGCTTCCGCTCTGATCAGCATAAATCGGTGCTGGGCTGGAAACGGGTGCCCTATCTCTGGCTCGGTACGATGACGCAGTTCGGCGGACTTTCGATCATGCCGTTCGCGCTCATCATCCTCTCCGGAGACAGCAACGGTCCGCTGGTGATCGGCAAAATCGCAGCAGCACTCGCTTTCCTTCTGGTCGGCGCCGGGCTGCATACCACACAGACCGTGGGCCTGGCTTTGGCCACGGATCTTTCGCCGAGCGACAAGCATCCGAAAGTGGTCGCCCTGCTCTGCATGATGCTGCTGATCGGGATGGTCGCGAGCGCGTTGATTTTCGGCGCCGTACTCCGGCATTTCTCCGAGATCCGGCTGATCCAGGTGATACAAGGCTCTGCCGTGGTCACGATCGTTCTAAACGGTATCGCGTTGTGGAAGCAGGAGCCACGCAATCCGGCCGCGACCGCTTCACATCACCCGCGCCCGAGTTTTGCCCAGGCCTGGGCGGAATTCGACCAAGCCGGGCAGGCGCGTCGCCGCCTAGTTGCCTTGGGTTTTGGCACCGCCGCCTTCAGCATGCAGGATATTCTGCTGGAGCCTTATGGCGGCCAGGTGCTGCATCTTCCGGTTGGGGTCACCACCGCCTTCACGGCACTGCTGGCGATCGGCGGCATGATCGGGTTCGGCACCGCCGCCAAGCTTCTGGGCCGCGGAATGGACCCCTATCGACTGGCCGGTGTAGGCGCCATCGTCGGCCTGTATGCATTCGCGGCCCTGATCTTCGCAGCGCCGGCTGAGTCGAAAATGCTGTTTGCGACCGGGGTTTCGCTCATCGGTCTTGGCGCCGGTCTGTTCGGCCACTGCACGCTGACGGCAGCGATGGCGATGGCCGGCCGTAATCAGATCGGTTTCGCGCTCGGTGTTTGGGGTGCGGTGCAAGCCTCGGCGGCCGGTGTCGCCGTCGCTGCCGGCGGATTGCTGCGAGATGGTGTCGGCGCACTCGCAAGCCAGGGTGTGTTCGGGCCCACGCTGATCAATCCCGCCACCGGCTACGGCGTGGTCTACACGATCGAGATCTTCCTGCTCTTCGCAACACTGGTTGCGACGGGCCCGCTCGTCAGGCGCCCCGCGTTCCCGCGTGTGCTGCACGACGA
Organism: Acetobacteraceae bacterium; assembly: GCA_965198855.1. GTDB lineage: Bacteria > Pseudomonadota > Alphaproteobacteria > Acetobacterales > Acetobacteraceae > BOG-908. The sequence continues at coordinate 1,230,712 of CBDAPZ010000001.1, forward strand.
GACACTATCCGGCATCGCCGGATGACCACCCAGACTCTTTCAAAAAACTGAGGGGCCGACCATGCAATACGGTGCCATAACCGCCTATTTCGACGTCGCACAGATCACAGTCTACGTGTTCTGGGGCTTTTTCTTCTCGCTGATCTGGTATCTACGCCGCGAGGATCATCGCGAAGGGTATCCGCTCGTCGCCGATTTCCCCGGCACCGAAGCGCTCAGCATCCCACCGCTGCCGACGCCGAAAACCTTTCTTCTCAGCAATGGAGAAGAAGTTCAGGCACCACGCCCTGAAGCGCCCGAGCATTTCGCTGCCCAGCAGCTGCTCGGCTGGCCCGGCGCCCCGTTCGAGCCTGTCGGAGATCCGATGATCGATGGCGTAGGCCCGGCTGCCTATGCCAACCGTGCCGACATCGCGGATCATGAGGATATCGACGGCCTTCCGAAAATCGTCCCCCTGCGCAGTGCGGCCGATTTCTTCCTCGCCTATGAGGATACCGACCCGCGCGGCTTCCCGGTTATCGCGAATGATGGCGTGACTGTCGGCGTCATCACCGATGTGTGGATCGACCGCTCGGAATATGTGGTGCGCTACCTCGAAGTGGGCTTGTCCGAAGAGCTCGGCGGACGCATTGTGTTGCTGCCAACCGGTTTCGCGAAGATCAAGGGGAAGCAAGGCGTGATCATCTGCAACTTCATCAACGCTGCGTATTTCGGCACCGTTCCGGCGATACGTAATCCCGATATCATCACCAGGCTCGAAGAGGACAGGATCTGCGGCTATTACGCCGGCGGCCAGCTCTACGGCAAAATTGGCCGCCTGGAGCCGATCCTGTGAACGCCGAAGGGTTGATGGAGAACTCCGGTGGCCGCGGCCTGCCGGAAAAGCTCCCCGCTGGTGAGCGCGTGCTGTGGCAGGGTTCGCCGGACTGGAAAACGCTGTTCCGCCAGGCGTTCCATTCGCGTGCCGTCGGCATCTACTTCGCCGCCATCGTTGTCTTCTGCGTTCTGCGTTCGCTGCATCAGGGCGTGGCCGCGCCCGCGTTGGCTGTCTCGACGGCCAAGATGGTTAGCCTGTCGATGATACCACTGGCGATGATGGCGCTATATTCCTGGGCACTGCAGCGCAGCACCATCTACACGATCACCAGCCGCCGCGTGGTGATGAGTTTCGGCATCGCCGTGCCGATGACCATCAATCTCCCGTTCACCCGCATCCAGTCGGCAGGGTTGAAGATCTATGGCAATGGCGCCGGCGACCTGCCACTGCAGCTGATGCCGACCGAACGGATGGCGTATTTCATGGTCTGGCCGCATGCACGGCCGTGGAAGATGGCGCGCGCCGAGCCGATGCTGCGCTGCATCCCGAACGTGGAAGCGGCAGCCTCGATCCTTGCGCGTGCGCTCGCGGCGCAGGCGGCGGCATCGATGGTGTTCCCGGTCGCTGCCTCACAGCGCGCCGGCGCCCTTTCGCCGGTTCCCCAGGCGCAGGCAGCATGAACGCGCAAGCGATGACGGCGGCCGCGCCTCGCCGCAACAAAACGCCGCTCATCGGTGCCGTGGTTCTGGTGACCTATGCGCTTCTTGCCGCAGGCTATGGCAAGCTTGAAGGCCTCGCCAAGCCGCAACTGGACAGTCATCCAACGGCCGAACGCAGCCTGGCCTTTGCCGACCGTGCAGACGGCGCCGTGGTGGTCACCTGGGCCGATCAGGGCCGCGTTCTGGATGTCATGACCGGGCAAAACGGATTTTTGCGCGGCACGTTGCGCGGTTTTGCGCGCACCAGGCGCGCGGACGGCGTGGGCGCCGCACCGCCGATGCGGCTTTCCGGTTATGCCGATGGCAGGCTGATCCTCACCGATCCGTCCACCGGCCGCTACGTTGAACTGGAAGCGTTCGGATCGGCCAATGAAGCGGTGTTCGCACGCCTGCTCACCATGAAGCCGCGCGACCAGACGGCGCAGGCGGCCGAGCCGGGAAGGGGCAGCTGATGGCGCGCGCTGTTCCTATCACCTGCGAGGTCGATCTCGAGCGCTCGCTGGACAGTTTCCATGCTTACGCCATCCCCGATGGCATCGAGATCGCACCTGGCGATGTGGTGGTGGTGCAAGGCTTGCCACGTCACCTGGCGTTCGGCGAGACGCGCCGTTTCCGCGCACAGGCTACGGTGTTCCGTGCCGGCCGGCTGCTGCGGGCCTGGACGCGGTTTGCCTCCGTATTTGAATTGACCGGGCTGTTCGAAGTGGGGTTCGCACCTGCTCACGAACTCGCCCTGCAACCGAGAGAACTGGCATGAACGCGATCACCCGGCTGGAGGATGTCAACGAGACCACCGCGCTGGCGCGGCAGGACACGGTGCTCGCGCCACGTTTCTACACCACCGATTTCGAAGCCATGAGCCGCGTGAACGTGGACGGCGTACGCGCCGAATGGGACAAGCTGATCGCAGAACTGCGCGCCGACACCAACAAAAACCATTTCACCCGCACCGACGTGTTCGATGCGGATTATCTGGGCAAGATGTCACCCGCCTTGCGCAAGGAGTTTCTCGAATTCCTGGTCAGCTCCGTCACCGCGGAATTCTCCGGCTGCGTGCTCTACGCAGAAATCAAGAAGCGCATCCCCGAAGGCGACATCCACGATCTGTTTGCCTTCATGGCACGCGACGAAGCGCGGCATGCGGCTTTCATCAACGACACGCTGAAGGATTTCGGCATCGGCGTCGATCTCAGCTTTCTCACCAAGGCGAAGAAATATACCTATTTCCAGCCGAAATTCATCTTCTACGCCACCTATCTGTCGGAGAAGATTGGCTATGCGCGCTACATCACCATTTTCCGTCACCTGCAGCGCCATCCGGATAACCAGATCCACCCGATCTTCAGCTGGTTCGACCAGTGGTGCAACGATGAGTTCCGCCATGGTGAGGCGTTCGCCCTGCTGATGCGCTCGGACCCGAAACTGCTCAGCGGGATTAATAAACTCTGGATCCGTTTTTTCCAGCTTGCAGTCTTCGCCACCATGTATGTGCGCGACCATGCGCGGCCGGAATTCCACGCAGCGCTCGGCATCGATCCCACCGAATACGATTTCAAGGTGTTCCGCATCACCACCGAGATTTCCAAACAGGTGTTTCCGGTGACGCTGGATCTGGATCATCCTGCCTTTGCGCGCGGCTTGGAGCGCATGCGCCGTATCACCGTGGCGAATGCGGCTGCACGTGCAAAAGGTGGCTTTGCCGGCAAGATCGGCATCGGGTTGCGCAGCGTCGCGGCCGGGGCCATTTTCCTGCGCATGTTCACGCTGCCGGCGAAACACGAAGCGTTGCCGGCGCAGGTTCGCATGGCGGCATCCTGGTAGGCGGGTCGAGATGCATTCTTTCGGAACGCCGGCGCTGTATTGCCTGTTCGTGTGGTGGTTCTCCACCGGCCTGATCGTGTTCCTGAACAATTTGCCGCAAGCCACCTTCAAATGGAGCTTTGGGGTGTTCAGCGCGGTCGCCCTGGTGTCGCTGTATCGCCTGGCACAAGGCAGCCACGACACGAGTGTCGCCGGCGCCTACGCCGCCTTCACCTATGGCGTACTCGTCTGGGGTTGGCATGAGATGGCGTTCTTCATGGGCATCCTTACCGGCCCGCGCAAAACCGCCAGTCCGGCCGGGGTGAGCGAATGGCGGCGGTTCCAGATGGGGATCTCGGCCTGCATCGATCATGAGCTTGCCATTCTCGCCACAGGGGTGGCCGTGCTCTGGGCCACATGGGGATCGCCTAACCAGGTGGGATGCTGGACCTTCTTCGCCCTATGGGGCATGCGGCAGAGCGCAAAACTCAACGTGTTTCTGGGCGTGCTGAACCTTGGCGAGGCGTTCGTGCCGGCCCATCTGGGCTATCTGATCAGCTTCATGACACGACGGCGGATGAACTGGCTGATGCCGTTCTCGCTCGTGGGCGGTACGCTTCTGGTGGCCTTCCTGGTGCAGAAGGCAGGTGCGCCGGGCGTCACGCCGTTCCAGCAAGCCGGCTATGGCTGCCTGATCACCATGCTGGCCTTGGCGGTACTGGAGCATGCCCTGCTGGTATTGCCACTGCCATTTACGGCGTTGTGGAGCTTGTGGCTGCGCCATGCAGGCCGGTCGGCGCAGTCCACCATCGTTGGTGTGGCCGAGGCGCCTGCTTCGGTGCAGAGTGAGACCAGGCGGAAACCCGGCTGGGTACGTGACGGGAACTTCAATCTTTCGCCGGCAGAGACGGCGTTTTAGCGAGGCGTGCGATGAACTACGAAGCGTTTTTCCGCCATGAACTCGATGCCTTGCGCACACAGGGCAATTACCGCGTTTTCGCCAATCTGCAGCGCCAGGTTGGCAATCCGGGCCGAGCGCGGCATCGCCGTGCGGGCGCCTCGGAAGATGGGCGCGACGAAGTCACCGTCTGGTGCTCTAACGATTACCTTGGCATGGGCCAGCACCCCAGCGTGCTCGGCGCGATGCATGAGGCGCTGGACCGTTGCGGGGCAGGGGCCGGCGGCACACGCAACATCGCCGGGACCAACCATTATCATGTGATGCTGGAAGAAGAGCTGGCCGATTTGCACGGCAAGTCGTCGGCCTTGCTGTTCAACTCCGGCTACATGTCCAACTGGGCGGCGATAGGCACGCTTGCGTCGCGCCTAAAAGGCTGCGTCATCCTGTCGGACGCCAAGAACCATGCCTCGATGATCGAAGGCGCCCGTCATAGCCGCGCCCGCATCGAGATCTTCGGTCATAACGATCCTGAGGATTTGAACCGCAAACTGGCCGCGCTGGATCCTGCAACACCGAAGCTGGTGATGTTCGAGTCCATCTACTCGATGGATGGCGACATCGCGCCCATCGCCGAGATCGTGGACGTCGCCAAGCGCCACAACGCGATGACCTACCTCGATGAGGTGCACGCTGTCGGCCTGTACGGCCCGCGCGGTGGCGGCATCGCCGAGCGCGAAGGCCTGATGGACCAGGTGGACGTGATAGAAGGCACGCTCGCCAAGGGCTATGGCGTGATCGGCGGCTACATCACCGGCAGCGAATCGCTGATCGATTTTGTGCGCAGCTTCGCCAGCGGCTTCATCTTCACCACTGCTTTGCCGCCGGCCGTCGCAGCCGGCGCGCTCGCCAGCGTGCGCCACCTGAAGTCCAGCAGCACCGAGCGCGCCATGCAGCAGACCCGCGTAGCGCAACTGCGCGCCCGCCTGGATGAGACCGGCGTGCCGCACCAGGTAAACCCCAGCCATATCGTGCCGGTCATGGTGGGCGAGGCGGCTCTGTGCAAGCAAATCAGCGACGCGCTGCTGGAGCGTTTCGGCGTCTATGTGCAGCCGATCAACTACCCGACAGTGCCGATGGGCACGGAGCGGCTGCGCATCACCCCGTCGCCCATGCATAGTGAGGCAGATATCGAGCATCTCGTCACCGCGCTCTCCACCATCTGGGCAGAGCTGAGCCTGCAACGCGCAGCCTGAGCATCACATGGAAAGGGTTTTTGCATCTTGCGAAAACCCAACCTGCCCAGATCTGTTCTAGACCGCAGTGCTGCGCTGCCGGCATATTGGTTCGGCACGGTAACAGGAGGAGACATCTATGGGTGACGAGAGCAGATTTAATCGCCGGGGTGTTCTACGGACCGGCCTCACCATCCTGGCAGGTGGCATGCTGGCTTCGACTGCCGCCCGCGCTGCGGATGACAGCAAGGTCGAGCAAAGCGTGGTCCAGTATCAGGGCTCCCCGAAGGACGGCGCGATGTGTAGCGGATGCGCGAATTTCGTAGCGCCGAACGCCTGCAAGGTCGTTTCTGGCACGATCAGCCCAAGTGGCTGGTGTGTCGCCTACGCGCCAAAGGGTACGTAATATCACGGCAGGCAGGGGCCCTTGCCCCGGACTTGCCTAAAACAGGCGGAAGTCTGGAGGGCCACCCTCCAGCGGGGTCCAGGGGCAGAGCCCCTGGCCCGGCATCATTTACCTAACCAAACCTGACTCGCGAGCGCGATGCGCCGCTTCGGTCCGGTTGCTTACATTCAATGCCTTGAAGATCGCCGTAACATGCGCCTTCACCGTCTTATCAGACAGGTGCAAGGCATTCGCGATCGCCTTGTTGGAGGCTCCTGTGGCGAGCATTGTAAGCACGTCGGCTTGTCGTTCGGTCAATGGCAGCTTTGTCGATGGCCGGCGATCCGCTTTCGACAACGCGCCGGCGCCCAGCAGGAGAGGCGGCAGATACATCTCTCCGGCCAGCACCAGGTTCAGCGCCAGCAGGATGGCTTTCGGGCTCGCCGATTTGGGCACGTAGCCGAGCGCACCGGCGTCGAGCGCCTGTTGCACGTCGGATGGGGTCTCGGAAGCGGAGATCACGATGATCGGTACGTCCGGCCGTGCGGCGCCGAAGGCCAGGATCGCTGCAATGCCTGCCATGCCGGGCATGGCGAGATCGAGCATCACCACGGCCAGATCGAGATGTGATTTGGCAATGGCTATGCCGGCTTCGCCGCTCTCGGCTTGCAGCACTTCGGTGATGGAGTCTGCCTGGTGCAGCATAGCGGCGAGGCCTTCGCGCACCACGGCATGGTCATCGACGATCAGAAGCTTCATGCAGCGTTGCGTCCGCCCCTGCATTCCATGGCACGCCAGCCGACTAATTTCGAACGGCGAGAGATTGCGATGGTACATTGAAGCAGCGCTTTGCGCCAGCGGTCAGATTGGCAGCAAGGTCACACCGATCGCCTTGTTCACTGCGTCGCCGAGGGCGCCGAGGATGGCGTTGTAGATCTGCTGGATCTCTTCGACGACGAGTGTGGCGACGGTTCGGACGAGATCCATGACCGCGCCGCATTGGGAGGCGAGTTCGCTTTGCGCCATGTCGGTGCTGAAGATGCCGCTCTGCTGCTTTTCGAGGATGTCGGAGACATCGATGGCGATGGCCTGCAGCTTCGGCACGACGAAGGTTTCAATGTCGCCGGTGAGGTCGCGCCCCGCTGTGCTGGCGGCGGCCGCACCCGCGCGTGCGGCGCTCTGCAGGGCTGAAATGATGTCCGAGGCGAGACCCGACATGCGCTTCCTTCCTTTGTTTCAACTCAGGATGATGATTTAGCGGGTGCCTGCTTGCCTTCGCGGAAAATGATGATGTCCAGGTCGTACACCAGATGCGAGAACAGCAGGCCGTGTCGTTCGCCTGGACCTTTCCGCGGATCGGGGATGAACATGAACTGACATCTTTCGGCGAACAGCACGGCGGACTGCCCGGCCTTGCATTGTGCGGCGAGAGCATGCGGGATGTGCTGCGTCAACTCGTTGCGCATGCTGGCGAGTATATCGGGCAGTGATTCGCATTTCAGTGAGGAAGGCGTTGTGCCGGCGGCGATCGCGCCCGTCTTGACCGCCTGCGTCTCGGCCGCCTGTATCGCGCTGCCGGCGATGGTGTTGAGCGATCTGTCGCAAGCTGCCGAATTGGGATCGATGCTGTCTGCGATCGCCGCCATTGCCTCGACCTGACCGACCCAGCCTGCAAGCTTTGCCACCACGGCCGGCTTTGCAGGATCGGCCGCTGAAGTGTCACTCGTCTGCGCGAGGGTGAACTCGAAAGCGGCCACGTCGGACAGCATGTCGATCGCGCGCTTCTGCAAATCCGCGCTGTAGGGCGACACCCAATTCGCCTGGCAGGAGGCCGCGGCGAAGGCTGCAATCGGGATGATCTGCTTTGCCAATCGCATGAGTTTCCCCCGAAATGCAGTCAGATACTAGTGCTTTCCGAATAGCGCCAGAACGATCTCCACCAGGATCAGGATGACGATAGCCGCTTCCATCAATCCGGCCCGGCTGCTCGCGGCCTCATCGTACAGGGCGGCATAGGTGTCGCGTATGATCGCCAGCTTGCGGTCCACTGCGTCGCTCACCGCCTTCACGCGGAACAGCTCCAGCGCCGCGGTATAGACGCGCGCTAGATAGACATCCTCGGTGACTTGCAGGGCGTTATCCACCTTCTCGGTCAGCTCCGTCACTTCCGCCACCAGCGTGTAGAGTTTCCGCGCCAGGCCGGCGAAACGGCGGGGGCCGACGGTGAATCGCCGTGTGGTTTCCTCGACCAGGTCGTACATGCGCGGCAGCTCGGCATCGAGCAATTCGTCATAATACCGCATTTGCAAGAACTGGGCATTGGCGACTTCGATCACGTCGGCGACATCGGTCTCGCCGCGCGGTTCGTAGACAAAGGCACGGTCCCAGGTGAGCACCACGAGGTCGTCGGTGTAGTAGGAGAAACGGCGGCTCAGGATGTCAGCGCGCGCGCCTTCGGCCATTTCGCGTACCTCTCCGCTCAGCAGCGGCACGAGGTCGATCCTGCGGCCGAGATCTGCGGCTGGCACCTGGCCGGCAAACCGGGTGACGGTCGCTACCAGGTAATCCTCCACCAGCTCAGAGCGGTTCGGGCGTGTCAGAGACGCGTCGATCGGGCCGCGCAGGTCTTCCAGCAAGGCGTGCCAGAGATCGGTCGGCGTCATCGCACCGACGGCTGCCTCCACCGCGTTCACCCTTGTGGTGAAACCGGCCCAGCTCAGGTCATCGGCCGGGATCTGCAAGGACAGGGTCACCACGCCAAAGGCATAGAGGCGCGCGACCACCGCTGCCTCGACCTCGACACGCTTGCCGTCCTCCTCCAGCACCAAAGGCAGCGCCGGCATGAACAGGCCGAGCGGCGGATCGCCGAAATCCACTGCCTTGGGCGGCGTGCCCGTCAGCTTGGAACGCGCACCCTGCCTGGCCTGTCGCGCCCAGAGTGCTTCCGCCTGGCCGAGATCGATTGCATAGGCCAGGTCGAACAACCGCAAGGCGGTCACGTGGCCTTCGAGCACCGTGGGATCCGTTTGGGCCTCGCTCATGCTCTCCGGCCTTCAGTTCACTGGGAAGGCGGAGGCACCATTACGCATACCGAGGCTTGTGCGGCGATACCTTCGCCGCGACCGGTAAAGCCGAGGCGCTCTGTCGTGGTGGCCTTTACGGAGATGCAGCCGAGGTCGACGCCCAGCAACGTGGCAAGCCTCTGACGCATCGCCGGCGCATGCGGGGTGATCTTCGGCCGCTCGCAGATGAGGGTCACGTCAGCATTCACCAGAAAGCCGCCGCGTGCCGCGATCCGCTCGGCGGCATGGCGCAGGAAGCGGGCGCTGTCGGCATCCTTCCACTCGCCTTCGCTGGGCGGAAAATGGCGGCCGATATCGCCTTCCGCCAGCGCCCCATAGATCGCATCGCAGAGCGCATGGATGCCCACATCGGCATCGGAATGGCCGTCCAGCCCGAACTCAAAGGGAATAGTGATGCCGCAGAGGATCATCGGGCGCCCGGCCTTGAGCACATGCACGTCGTACCCGTTGCCCACGCGCGGCAGCATCGCCGGAGAGAGAACACGCTCGAGGCGTTCGGCATCGGCCGCAAAGGTCATCTTGATGTTCTCCTCATGGCCGGGGACCAGTTTCACTTCATGGCCGGCCTGTTCTAGCAACCAGGCATCGTCGGTCGCCTCAGGTGCCGCGGCAGCGCGATGCAAGGCAAGCAAGGTCGCGAAATCGAAAGCCTGCGGCGTCTGCGCTCGGAACAGGTTTTGCCGCGAAATAGTCGTTTCGATGATGCCGTTCTCGCCGCGCTTGAGCGTGTCGGCGACCGGCACGGCCGGGATAGCCCCGCGTGCGCCGGCAGCCAAGGCGGCGAGCAGTTCGCTGATGGTGCCGCTGGGAATGTGCGGTCGGGCGGCATCGTGGACGAGCACGATGTCCGGCGCATGCGATACCAGCGCCTCCAAACCCGCACGCACGCTATCCTGTCGCGTTGTGCCGCCTGGAACGACACGCAGGTACGTCAAGCCTTCCAGCGCTGCGGCAATTGGCTCGGACGCGCCGACCGGCTGCAGAAGCTCGACTTTCTCCAGCAGCTTTTCGGCCGCCCAGCGTATGATGGGTTTGCCAGCCAGACTTAAGAACTGCTTCGGGGTCGCTGCTCCGAAACGGCTACCAGAGCCAGCGGCGACCAGTATGGCGGCAATACGCATGCGCTGGCTTTGCTGGACGATTGTTACCGCGTCAAGAAGCGCGATTTCCGCACGATGATAGATGCGCCACTCTCATGTGGAACTCAGCGGGTAGTTTTGCCGGATAGAACCCCACCCACTTAATGAAAGTTTTTTGCGTCCTTTTTCAAAAAAGAAGACCTTCATCTTTGAAAAAAGACGCAAAAAACTTTTATTTCTTTTGTCGGGCAAGAAGGGCAACTTTGTGCATTGCAGCACGCCTTCTTTGCAGGTAGTTTGCCCAAATGATGGGCAGTGAACACCACACTCAAAAATTGGCGCCGATTAGTCTCGGAAATGGCGTGTCTATCAACGTACCGGTGATTTTGGCGCCCATGTCCGGCGTGACCGACCTGCCGTTTCGCCGACTGGCCAAACACCTCGGCACCGGCATGGTAGTCTCCGAAATGATCGCGTCCTGGGCGATGCTGCGGGAAAACCGCAACACGTTGCGCATGGCCGCCCTCGACGAAGGCACCGGCCCGCGTGCCATACAACTCGCCGGCTGCGAGCCGGCGGCCATGGCCGAAGCCGCCCGCATGTCGGCCGATCTCGGCGCGGACGTGATCGACATCAATTTCGGCTGCCCGGTCCGCAAGGTCGCCGTCGGCCAGCAGGCCGGCTCGGCCCTGATGCGCGACGAAGCTGCCGCCGCGCGCATCCTCGAAGCCACGGCCAAAGCCGTGAACGTGCCGGTGACGCTGAAAATGCGCATGGGATGGGACCATCAAAGCCTCAACGCACCACGCATGGCGCAAATCGCGGAAGCCAGCGGCATACGCATGGTGACCGTGCATGGCCGCACTCGCCAGCAATTCTACACCGGCACCGCCGACTGGGATTTCGTCGCGAGCGTCAAACAGGCCGTCTCAATTCCGGTCATCGTCAATGGCGACATCCATAGTCCTGAGGATGCCGCCGATGCGCGCGCGCGCTCCGGCGCCGACGGTGTGATGATAGGCCGCGCCTGCTATGGCCGCCCTTGGCTGCCCGCTCAGATTGCCCATTTTTTAAGCACTGGCAAATCTCTGCCTGAGCCGGACCTTTCTGCACAGAAGGGTATTCTGCTCGGCCACTACGAGGCGATGCTGACCCATTTCGGCGCGGATGCCGGACTGCGCTTGGCCCGCAAGCACGTCGCCTGGTATTCGCGCGGCCTGCCGGGATCCGCAGGCTTCCGCGCACAGATCATGCGCTTGAGCGATGCTCCTTCGGTAATTGCCCTCATTGAAGGTTTTTACGCCCCGCTGATCGAAGCCGGGATCGTGCGCGAGACCGCTGTTGCGCCGGACATGCCCGAAGCGATAGCCGCATGAGGCTTCCGCTCGCCCGCTCGCGCGCCAAACTCAACGTGGTCGCTACGATGCCGGACGCGGCGGCCATGCTCTCCGCCCTGCCGGTCGCCTGCGTGCTGATCAACGCGGAAAATCGCTTCGTCTACGCCAACCCGGCCGCGGAAGCCTTCTTTGCCATTTCGATAACGCAACTCCGCCAGATCTCGCTGTGGGATCTGGTGCCGAAAGACAGCCCGCTATTCGCGCTGATCGAACAGGTGCGCTCCGGCGAGCTCATGGTATCCGACCACGATCTCACTTTCGATAGCCCGCGCCTGCATCGTCGTGGCGTCACCGTGCAGGGCACGCCGATCTCTGAAGCCTCCGACTGCGTGCTCCTGACCTTGCAGGATGAATCCGCCGCCCGCACGCTCGACCGTCAGTTGAATTTCCGCTCTGCCGCCCGCTCGGTGTCCGGCATGGCGGCGATCCTTGCGCATGAAGTGAAAAACCCGCTTTCCGGCATACGCGGCGCCGCCCAATTGCTGGAAAACTCGGTCGAGGAAAACGACCGCGAACTCGCAGTCCTGATCCGCGACGAGGCTGACCGCATACGCGCCCTCGTCGACCGCATGGAAGCGTTCGGCGAGAAACCCATCCAGCGCGACGCCGTGAACATCCATCGCGTGCTCGAGCATGTGCGCCGCCTCGCACAGACCGGCTTCGCTGCCCATCTGCGCATAAACGAGACGTACGACCCCTCGTTGCCGCCGGTCTGGGGCAACCGCGACCAACTCGTCCAGGTAATGCTGAATTTGGTGAAGAACGCTGCCGAAGCACTCACCGAACGCAGCGATTCCGGCGAGATCACGCTGATCACCGCGTTCCAGCACGGCGTGCGCGTCTCGGTGCCCGGCACCAAACGGCGTGTGCATCTGCCGCTCGTGGTCACCGTGCGCGATACCGGCGGCGGCATCCCGGAAGACATCCGAGATAACCTGTTCGACCCGTTCGTCACCACCAAGCCGAGCGGCTCTGGCCTGGGGCTTGCACTCGTCGCCAAGATCATCGGCGAGCATGGGGGACTGATTGAAGTGGACAGCCGGCCGGGCAAAACGGATTTCCGGGTCTTCCTGCCTATCTTCCTCGAAGACCGCTTCGATTCTCCCGTCCTCGAAATGCCAGCCGAGATTAGTCGCGACTGATCGGCTAAAGGCTTCGGCTACCACCCACTGAAAACTGGCGACTAACCCAATGGCATCCCCGCCCACCGTGCTTGTGGCCGATGACGACCGTTCCATCCGTACTGTTCTGACGCAGGCGCTCGGGCGCTCCGGCTACCAGGTTCGCGCCACCGGCTCGGCCGCCATGCTGTGGCGCTGGGTGGAGGAAGGCGAGGGCGACCTGGTGATCACCGATGTGGTGATGCCGGACGATAACGGCCTGGACCTGCTGCCGCGCATAAAACGCCAACGGCCTGAATTGCGGGTGATCGTGATGAGTGCGCAATCCACGCTGATCACCGCGGTGAAGGCAGCGCAGCGCGGCGCGTTCGAATATCTGCCCAAACCGTTCGACCTTGCCGAACTGCTCGCCGTCGTCGGCCGCGCCTTGGCGGTGCCTGAGGCGCCGGGCGAAGTGGTGGTCGAAGCGCGGGACGCGGAAGAAAAACTGCCGCTCATCGGCCGCAGCCAGGCGATGCAGGAAATCTATCGCACCATCGCGCGGCTCACCACCACGGACCTGACCGTGATGGTCAACGGCGAAAGCGGCACCGGCAAGGAACTGGTGGCGCGCGCGCTGCACGATTACGGGCGGCGCAGGGCGGGGCCCTTCGTCGCCATCAACATGGCGGCTATCCCGCGCGAGCTTATCGAAAGCGAGCTGTTCGGGCATGAGCGCGGCTCGTTTACCGGCGCGCATAACCGTAGCCAGGGGCGTTTCGAACAAGCCGCCGGCGGCACCTTGTTTCTCGACGAGATCGGCGACATGCCGCCGGAAGCCCAGACACGATTGTTGCGTGTTCTGCAGGAAGGCGAATTCACCAGCGTCGGCGGCCGGCAGCCGATCCGCGCCAATGTGCGCATCGTTGCGGCAACCCATCGTGATCTGCGCCAGGCCATTCGCGCCGGCCAGTTTCGCGAGGATCTGTTCTATCGCCTTAACGTGGTGCCCATACGGCTACCGCCTTTGCGCGAGCGCGCCGAGGACATTGCCGTTCTCGCCAGGCATTTTCTCGATCGTGCGCGTGAGTCCGGATTGCCCGCCAAATCGCTGGATCAAGGTGCGATCGACGCGCTGCGCATGTATCGCTGGCCGGGCAATGTGCGTGAGCTGGAAAATCTCATGCGCCGGCTTGCAGCGCTGACACCGCAGGAAGTGATCAACGGCGATGTCATTGCCGCCGAACTCACTGAGCCGGCCGGACATGCCTCCGAGAGCGATCATCACACGGGTAGCGAAGATTTGGGGCAGGCAGTTGAACGTCATATTCGTCAGGTGCTGGCTGGGAGCACGGACGGCATGCCGACACGCGATATCTACGATCAGGTGCTTGCCGAAGTGGAACGGCCATTGATTAAATTGACGCTGGCGGCGACGCGCGGAAATCAGATCAAAGCGGCGGCAATGCTGGGGTTGAACAGGAATACGTTGCGTAAAAAGATCAAAGATCTGGATATACCGGTGGTGCGTGGAATAGGGTAAGGAAGCAGTTCTTTTTTGAAAAAAAGAACCAAAAAACGTGTATGTTTATGGCATGCGTTGCCGGATAGATCCGCGGCAGCCGCATAAAAGTCTTTTGCTTCTTTTCTCCAGAAAAGAAGACCTTCCTAGAAATTGCAAGCTAGACTGCGAGGCGCCAGCTTGATCTGGCACGTCCCGGCTTTCGTCGTACCAAGCTTGTAGATATCGGCCTGAAAGCCCGTGATCTGCCCGGTGTTGCTGCTGCTGGCGTGTAGAACGGCAAAACCGAACTCGTCATGTGTGGCGGCCGACTGCGCCACCACCTTGCCTTTCGTGCCATCGAAATGTCCGATGGTGAAGACGGCCGCCTGCTCTGTGAAGGCTGGAAGATCAACGTTCCCCGCAGGCACCTTGCCCGTTTCTACATCCGGATCCAGCGCCGTGCCGCTCATGCCTACAATCAGTTGCGGCGCGTAATAGACGCTGTCCTGCAGATCGATGAACTGCGCCTGATGTACGTGCCCGGAGAGGAACAACCCAATACTGGCTGGAACGCCATGCGTAAATGCGCTGGCAGCCGAGGTGCCGCCCGAGAACACCGCCTGCTCGGTCATGCTGCCCCAATTATGCACCGTGCCCGGTGCCTTCTCGCCGCCCGCCGCCAGCCCGAAACTCGGCCGATGGGTGACAAAGATGTTCATGCTGTGCGGATCGAGCGTCGATAGCAGTTGCGTCAAATCCCGATCGTAGTTCTGCGCGATGGCGGCATCCATCACGCTGTCTTTGGGATAACTGCTGTCGTGGACCAGGAAATTGATACTGCCCGTCTTTACCACATAGCTCTGCTCGAAATCGGCGGTGTAGTTCGCGCCATCCCCGTTGACGGGTAGGCCGGTCGCTGTGCATGCCATCTGCTTTGCGTCGAAAGGATGCGGATCGAGCAGCGCATACCATCCGCGGGCACCACGTCCACAACTCTCGTGGTTGCCGCGTGTCAGAATGATCGGCGCCGACTGCAGCAGGGTTTTCATGGGATAAAATACGTCGGCGTTCCAGCCATCGAAGTCGTCGCCCCAAGGCTCTCCCGAGACTTTGCCCGGCTTCGTTCGATAGAGGAAATCACCGACATGCACGATCACGTCGGGCGCAAACGCGGCCTCGTACCCTGAGAGATAAGCGCTGGGGAACGCCATCGGATCGGTGCAGCTTTGCCGCGTGTTCCGGCACCCGGTATCACCCACCACCAGGAAAACCTTCGGCTGCGCCACCGGCAGCTTCAGCGCCACGCTGCCGATGGCAGCGTTCCGATGTCCCGCCGGCACCACGATCTCGCATTCCGCCCATTGCGTGGTCGCCTTCGCGGTACCGTCGGCGAAACGCGCGGCCTCGGTTTGTGCGGGATCGACAAAATAGGCCGGCTGGTCGGCGCCGGTCGGCAGTGCGCCAAGCGTGCCCGCGGCGAAACGCACGCGCATCGGCAACGCCGTCCCGCCATCCAGGCTCAGCGTTGGGCAGGCGCCGTCGCTGACGATGCTGCGCGCGAGAATGGTCGGTGTCGTGCTGGCCGGCTGGTCCCCATAGCGTCCCGCCGCCAACGCTGCGGCCGAGCTGCCGGGGCCAAGCTGTATCCAGCTTATGACCACGCTTTGCGCCTGTGCCGCACCCGGCGCTGCTGCCAGAAACCCGCCCGCCGCAGCCGCCAGAAAAAGTCGCGTGTCACCACGCATGGCAAAACTCCTTCTTCCCGGCGCCGGAGCGACGGTCCTTTGTAGCACGGAACGCAGCACGGCATGGGCGTTATCAGCAAGTGTTACCGTCGCAAGAAAGCCACTGCACCTCCGCGCGGCACTGGGTTACCATGCGGCCGTCTCGGAGTGTCTGGATGCGCGTATTTCGATCGGCCGCCTTCGCCAATCTTCTGCTCGGATGTGCCCTCGTGGCTGGCTGCGCCGCCTCACCCTGGCAGAGCGGTGCGGTGACTCATCAGCCCGAAGCCCTTCTGGACGCCTATCTGATCGCTCACGGCATGGCCACCAGCTACGCCCAGAGCGACGAGGCGCGCGCCGATGTGGTGATGCAGTTGCGCAGCCTCGATAACAGGGCTGCCCAATCCATCCGTGAACTCGGCCATGCCAGCTTCGGCAATGTCGAGGCCACCGTGGAGGCCGTCGCTGCCCTCACCGACTATGCGGCGCGCCAATCCACCAAGCCACAGTGACACTCTTTTTGATGACGGAATCGGCCAGGCCCGAATGACCGGGCTGTCAGTGCGTGGCCTGACGGTGCGGCGCGGCAGCCGCCTCGTGCTGGAGGATGTCTCCTTCTCCGCAGCCATGGGTGCCGTCACCGCCATTCTGGGACCGGCCGGCGTGGGCAAGACCTCGCTGCTTTCCGCGATGGCCGGCCTCATAAGCAGCGAGCGCGGTGCGGTATTCCTGGGGGGCACCGAGTTGACGGCGCGGGCCGCACGACGGCGGATCGGGTTTCTCGCGCCTGGCACCGTGTTGCCGCAGGCACGCAATGTCCTCTCCGCCGTGCAGCGCTGTGTCGGCCGGTCACGGCGCAGCGCCGGTTCAGGCGCCCTCGCGGCCTTGGCGCCCGGGCTGGCCGATGCCGCAATCGCCTCGCTCTCACATGGCCAATCGCTGCTCGCACTTGCGGCTGCAAGGCATCTGCCGGCAGGCGAGGTGCTTCTCGTCGACGAGGCAGGTATTGGGCTGGACGACGCTGCGATGCAGCGTGCCGCGGCACATCTGCATCTGCTCGCCGCCGATGGCCGTGCGGTGCTGTTCGCCACGCGTTCGCCCGCCATGGCGCTGCTGGCCGACCACCTGGTGCTGCTCTCCGGCGGCCAGGTGATACAGGCTGGCACGCCCGCCAGCCTCTATGCGGAGCCGTGCCGGGCCGACGCGGCGCTTCTCACCGGCATGGCGAACATCTTTCGAGGCCGCATCCGCGAACTGCGCCAGGGTGGCTTCATCTGGGCCGAAGGCGGCCGCTTCCTGCAAGAAGCCGACCCAGAAATGCCGCGCCCCACCCTCGGCGACGCAGTGACGATCTGCCTGCGGCCGGAGCGCGTGCGATTGCTTGGCGCCGGCGAGACGGCCGACAACATGATCGACGCGGACATCATCGATGTGCGCTCCGCGGGTCCGTTGCTACAGGTGCGGGTGCAATCCCCCTTGGGGGGGATCATGGCGCTGGTGCCGAGTTGGCGCCCTGGCCTGTTTTATCCGGCGGCCGGCCAGCAGGGGCGTGTTGGCTGGTCGGGAGGAGCAGGGTGGGTGTTGCCATATGGTGGCAGCACGGGTCCATAGATCTGAAAAGGCCGCAAAGTCGCCCGCGGGGAATGAGCAGTCTGCGCCCGTGCCCACCGGCATTACCGGCAGGCTACACCATCGCAGCACCGCACGCTGAGCGTGGTCATTGCGATAGAACACAAATAATATTGCAGGTGCGCTACTCCGCGGGTTCGCGGCAATCTCGGCGAAACCATCCACGCCGCAATGCTTTGCAGCTCAAAAGAGGGAGAAAACCATGTCGCATTTCCGCATCGAGACCGTGTCCGACCCTGCCACCGGCATGATCTGTGCGGAAGCGTTTTCGGAGCCGGGCGCGAGCCTCATCGTCCGCTCTGAACCTATTTTCAAAACGCATGGTGAGGCGGAGGAAGCGATCATCTCGATGATCAAGCGTGCCTGGCCCGACCGGAACCCCGAAGCGTTAGATGCCTCCATCGGCGTGTAGAATGAGCAGGGTTGCAGCGCCGCTGTTGGCGTAGCACCCGTACATGCTAGCCTCCTCTCCAAACCAGCGCGTTGCGCCGGAATCATAGGAGGAGGACAAAATGGATCCGAGCAGGCGCATTTTTCTGGGAACCGCGGCACTCGGCGCAAGCGGGCTGGTAACATTGGCCAGCACAGAGCCGGCTGCAGCCGACGACAAGGGCCAGCCGGGGCAGGGTGGCTTCGGGCGTGACGTGCAGCAACTCGCCCCAGGCGCCCAGGTGGCCTACCATGACCCGAAGGATGTGGCCGAGATGCCCGCCTTTGTTCGCTCGCTTGACGGCTCGAAACCCAAGATCACCTCCGGCGGCTGGGCGAAGGAGTCAACCGAACATCAGTTGCCCATCATGAAGGGCCTGGCAGGTGTCCACATGTTCCTCAATCCCGGCGGATCGCGCGAGCTGCACTGGCACGCCATCGCCGCGGAATGGGCCTATGTCATCGAAGGCCATTGCCAGACGGTGGTGCTCGACCCATCGGGTCAGACCGAGATCAACAATTACGGCCCCGGTGATTTGTGGTTTTTCCCCAAGGGACATGGCCACTCGATCCAGACGATCGGCGAAAAGCCCTGCCATTTCCTGCTCTCTTTCGATAACGGCGCCTTTTCGGAACACGGCACCTTCTCGATTACCGACTGGGTCGACCTTACGCCCAAGGACATCCTTGCGCGCAATTTCGGCATTACCCAAGCTGCATTCGACGCTTTTCCCAAGGGCGAAACCTATATCCAGTCAGGTCCGATCCTCCCGGTTTCGGAAGCCCGCGACGCACCCTGGCCGAAGGAGTCGACCCATAAATTCGCCTTGCTGAATGACCCGCGCGCGCGCCGTGATTTCGATGGCGGTAGCTTCTACCTTGCAACTGTCGATGAGTGGCCGATTTCCAAAACCATGTCCGGTGGCCTGATGACCATCAAGCCCGGCAAGATGAAGGAGCTGCATTGGAATCCGAATGCCGACGAGTTTCATTTCTATCTCAAAGGCGATGGGCAGCTTGCCCTGTTCGGCTCCGGCGGCCGCGGCAAGTCAGCGCCGGTAAAAGCCGGCGATTCCGCGTATATTCCCGCAGGATACGGGCACGCGATCATGAACACCGGCAATGATGATCTGGAGATTATACAGACCTGGAATGCCGGTATGTTTGAGGAGATCGCGCTGAAACATTGGGTTGCGACGGCACCGAAATATCTGGTTACCAACAATTTTGGTGGGGTTCCGGAGACGACGATTAGCGCTATTCAGCAAGGGTAAGGTCTTCTTTTCTGAAGAAAAGAAGCAAAAGACTTTTGGTCGCTGTTGCGGATCTCTCCGGCAGCGTACGCCATATACATAAAAGTCTTTTGGTTCTTTTCTTCAGAAAAGAACAGCTTCCTTCAATGCACCATCGTATATAAAAAACTCCTCAATCGATGCAGAAACACATCCGGCTCAGCCAACTGCGCCTTCTCGGGAACCGTCACAAACCTGCTCAATGCCGCCCGTCCATTCGCCGCCAGCGTCTCGAGTCCGGCCGACAATTCCGGGCGGATGTTCAACGCGGCTGAGATATCCGCCTTCTCCAACCGATAGACTTTCAGTCTGGTGAGTGCCGTCACCGTCACCTCGCTGGCAGCACCCGTCACCAGGCCGACCATGCCGAAACTGTCGCCTGGGCCGACATGGTGAAGCATTTCTCCTGCCTTGGTGATCACCGCCGTCCCTTCCGCCACAACGAACAAGGCCGGCGCTGGCTCGCCCTCACGCTGAAGCGTATCGCCGCTGTGCAGCCATTCCGGCCGGAGATGTTCGGCGAGAAGGTCGCGGTCCAGGCTGTTCATCGATCCGAACAGTTCGGACTGTTCCAGCAACTCCCGCGCAGTCGGGACATGCGGCCGGTTCAGCGCCGCAACGCTGCCTACAGCCAGAGCGATGCCGCTGTGACGCAGATGGCGATGGATCAGGCCCAGGAGCTCGGCACGGGCAGCGGCGAGCACCTCGCTCGATTCCACGGAGAAGCTGATGTCGTAGACCGCGCCGTCGCCTTTGAGCCCATTGAGGCGTACCGTGGCGCGCGGTTGGTCCAGGAGCAGACTACAGCCGAGGATGGCTGCTTCGATCGCCGCGATGCAATCCTCCGGTAGGCAAGCAGAGTCGAGCTCCAACGAGATCGACTCGCCTCTGCTCGCCGTCGGCGCACTGCGGTTGATGATCCTGGCTTTCGCCATGATGCTGTTCGGGATGATGGCGATGTTGTCGTGCCCGGTGGCGATCTGTGTCGACCGCCAGTTCAACTGCACCACGTGGCCTTCGATATTGCCTTCCACCCAGATGAGGTCGCCCGGCTTGTAGGGCCGCTCCAACCCCACGGCGATGCCTGAAAACACGTCTGCCAACGTACTTTGCAGCGCCAATCCGAGAACGATGGCCAGGATGCCGGAGGTTGCGAGCACGCCGCGTATGGGCACTTCGAACGCGAAGTTGATAATGGCGAGGGTTGCCGCCACGTAGATGGCGCCGGCGAGCAGATCAGACGCAATGCGTGTCTCTCGCGGCCGATTCTCCAGCACCACTGCCAGCCTGGCGATGCAGACCGCAGCGCGGCCAGCCACGATGAACCAGCCGGCCTCGATGCATTTCTGCCAAAGCTCATAGGTAGGATGCACGCCGTCGAAATGCGGATCCAGTGGAGACCCGACGATTGTTTCGAGCAACAGCGTCAGAGCGATAAAGGCAAAAAGCCTGAAAGGAACCTGCCACCGCAGCGGCCAATGTTTTGGCAGAAGCGGCACCAAAGTGGAGACGATGATCAGAATGGTCGCTGCGACCATCGAGGCATGTGGGCGAAAGAGTGCAAAACCCATCTGGGTTTAACCTTGGTTGAGGCCGGCGAGGAGATTGACGCGGTCGCTCATCTATAGCGGCAAATGCGCAAGGCCGCAGCACGGCGCCGACGCGCTGGTTGAGCGACGCTGCCGATACTCAACACTCAAGTGAGTGTGATTGTATGCAGCTACGGGTTCATGTGTAGCACTGGAGTTGTAGTGAGGAGCTTGGGGATGCTGAGCGTTGGCGCCATCATAAGCCGGGAAGCTCAGGCCATGCGGGAAGCAACCGCTCTGATCATCGAGCAAAGCCGCGTTCAGCGTGAAGCTATCACGCAACTGTTGACCGACCTAGAAGCCTCCCACGCCAGTGGTTGGAACGCTGCAGCTCTGCAAGGCCACGGATAGCTCGCAACCCGAACCCTGTGACCGTCTCACGTCAAACGGCGGTGTTAGGCTCACGAAAGAATCGGGCGACCATCTCGGTATGCAGCGCAAAAGCCGTGTCGACCGGGGCACGCAGGATCATCACGTCCGATACTTCGGCATCATGAATGAACGGCCCATCATGCGACACTTCAGGGCTTTCGCAGAATAGAAGGTTCTGGCGCCTGTCGGCTGTGGTCACGATAGACACCAGCTTCAGCGCCTCCGGCGCAATTATAACGCCGGTTTCTTCAAGCACTTCGCGGGCCCCTGCCTCCTGCCACGTCTGGCCGCGCATCTGGTAGCCACCGGGCAATGCGATCATGCCTTCGCCAGGGCCGGGTAACGCCCTGCGTATCGCTAAGAGACCGCCTTTGATCGGCACGCTTACACCCACAACGGTCGGCGTGTTGTCGTAGCGCATGGTAGACATTGTCCGCTACGCGTTGCGCCACCGTTCCAGATCGGCATCGAAATGCGCCGGCTTTGCGGCGGTCAGTATCGCAATGGCCCTGTCCACTTCCTCCGGCATGGGGCGCAGGGTCAGGATTGTCTCGTTGTTGTGTCTGGCGGACCGGATCGCTGTTTCGCCGTCCTCCGGCAAAATGGCCTCCCGGATGCGCCCGAGCAGTCCTTGATCGGCCGGTGGCGTTGTAGTGTCGACATGTGTCTGATCCGCAAGATCGACACGGTCGGCGGCGACGCCAGCCTCGATCAACGCAGTCTTGGCAGCCTGTGCAGAGGCTAGGTCAGTGAAGCTTGCGGTGATGGACCGTTCGCCAAGCATGTCTTCACGCAGCGGGCCATTCGTCGTTGTCGGTCCTTCGGTCATAACGCGCCTCCAATGGCATCAGATAATCCAGCGCCAAGCTCCTGAAAGTTTCCGACGGCTGCGATGGTTTCGCCGGCTGGCATCACAGGATGTTCAGAAAGCGAAAGCTCTTCTCTTCTAAACAAAAGAAGCCAAAGACGTCTATGTGTCTGTCGCGGTTCTTTCCGACAATGCATCCAATAACAATAAAAGTTTTTTGGTTCTTTTTCTCAAGAAAGAACTGCTTTCTTCCTGAACTCCGAAGGCGTCCGGCCGATTTTTCGCCGGAAGGCATGAATGAAAGCGCTCAATCCCGCATATCCCGCGCCGAATGCAGCATCGGTCACGCTCTCTCCATCCAGCAGAAGGGCAGACGCCGTCATCAACCGCGCTACCTGCCGCCACGCCGAAAGCGACATGCCGGTCTCATCGACAAACCGCCGCTGGATCGTGCGCAGGGATCCGCCGCCTGCGACCGCCAGCGCATCAAGCCGGCATTTGAGGGAAGGATCGGCAAGGATGGCGTGTGCGACATGTCGCGCCCGGCGATCGACCGGAAGAGTGAGGGTCAACGTAAGGCGCTCCGCCTGTGCCAGTGTCACAAGCATGGCTTCAGCAATGATGCGGTGAGGCTGGATCGTATCGTCGGCATAGCCGATCCGGCCAAGCTCCAGGATCAGTTCGCGCAACAGGGATGTAACCACGACGCCGAGCGTGCTCGGGGACAGGCAGGTGCAATGCTCCGGCGGTATGTAGAGCGTCCGCAGGCGTGTTGCTCCACGCATGCGAAGGCTGTGCGGCGTCTCGGGCGGTAGCCACACCGCTTGGGCCGAGGGGATCAGCCAGGCTTGTCCCACCGCCATGACGTGAATGGCGCCGCTTGCGGCATAGACGAGTTGGCCCCAGCCATGCGCATGGTCACCGATCTCGTACCCGTGGTCGTAACCGGCATTCAAGGTTCGGACAAACACCGCCATGTTGTCGCTTCCTCGACAGAATACGTCATCCTTGCGCAAGAATGCCGCGCGCGGCCAGTGTTATGAACGCGGGAGCTTAGCCGGGAGGCTTCCATGTCAAACCACGTCCGCCACTTTGCCATTCATGCCGAGCAGGTCGATCGCGCACGGTCCTTTTATGAAGGCGTGTTCGACTGGCACTTCGAGCCTTGGGGACCGCCCAATTTCTACCTCATCCGCACCGGCTCCGGCGATGACCGCGGTCTGCAGGGTGCCTTGCAGGAGCGGCAGCAGCCGCTCGAGGGCACGGGCATGCGCGGTTACGAATGCACCATCGGTGTCGATGACCTCGATGCGATCCTCGCACGCATAGCGCGCTTCGGCGGGACAGTCGTCTCCCGACCATTCGTCATCGAGGGGGTAGGCCGGCTGGTGTTCTTCCACGACACCGAGGGAAACCGAGTAGGGGCGATGCAGTACGATCCTGCCTATCCGCTTTAACCGATGCTTCCGGCCGCCGGCGATGACGCCCGGCGCCGGCCGTCGTATAAGCGGGCATGACCCAACCGATCGAGACAGTCCTGCTGCCGCCGGCGCCAGACGCCGGACTGCGCAAGCTCGCGATCTGGACGAGCCTCGTCATTTCGCTCGTTCTGGTCGTGGTCAAGCTCGGGGCCTGGGTGGCCACGGGGTCGGTGGCCCTCCTGACCTCGGCCATCGACGCGATGGTCGATACCGCCTCGTCGGTCGCGACCTTTGTGGGCGTCCGCTACGCCGAGCGGCCGCCCGACCACGATCATCGATTTGGGCATGGCAAGGGCGAAGCGATCGCCGCCTTCACCCAGGCGATCTTTCTGTCGGGCGCGGCCGTGGTGCTCGCCTTCCAATCCGTGGAGCGTCTGGCTTTTCCGGAGGCGCTGACCGACCTCAATATCGGGCTATGGACCATTCTGGGCAGTCTATGCGCCGCAGCAGGCCTGGTCCTCCTGCAGACCTATGTGGTCCGGAAAACCGGTTCCACGGCCATCGCCGCCGACCGCGCGCATTACCTCACCGACGTCGCCGTCAATCTGGCGGTGCTTGCGGCATTAGGCGTCACCAGGCTGACTGGCTGGCACCGCGCCGACCCCATTTTCGCGATCATCATCTCCTCCTACATGCTGTGGAACGGCTTCAAGATCGCAGCCCATGCGCTCGAGCAATTGTTGGACCGTGAACTGCCGGACAAGGAACGCGGCCGGATCAACGAGGCGGTGCTTGCCTGTGACGAGGTCCAGGGCGTGCACGACATGCGGACCCGCCAGGCCGGCGACCGGCTCTTCATCGAATTCCACCTCGAAGTGAACGGCAATCTCAGTGTCGAGAAGGGACACGCGATCTGCGACGCCTCCGAGGCAGCGGTCCGGCAGCTTTTTACCGAAACCGTCGAGGTGACCGCTCATCTGGAGCCGGCGGGCATCGACGATGATCGGCTCGATGACCGGGTTGCCTCGGCTGTGGAGTCCTGAAGAAAGGCGGGGATCGAAGCTCAGGACCACATCCGCTACGCATTCAGCAGGCCTCGGCCTCGGGGTTGCCTCTACGCGTGCCTTGGGACAAACAGGCCGCTGGTGACTGGGCCGGGGTTGTTTTCATGTCTGACGAGCACGTTGATAGCCGCTTCTACCAGGTATCGAAGCCCGACTCGCTGGTAGAACGCATGGTCACCGTCGCGCGAGACGCCATCTACCGCGATTTCATCCGGCTTGTGCAGCCTTCACCTACGGCAACGATCCTCGACGTGGGCGCATCTGACGTCATCAACGATGCCGCCAACATGCTCGAACAGAAATACCCCTATCCGGAGAGATTGGTAGCGGCAGGGCTTGGATCGCCATCGGATTTCAGGGCTGCCTACCCAAACATCGAATACGTGCAGATTGTTGCAGGGGAAAGCCTGCCGTTTGCGGATCGGCATTTCGATATAACAACGTCGAATGCCGTGCTGGAGCACGTTGGCAGCGCGGAAGCTCAAGCATGGTTCCTGAGCGAATTGCAGCGCGTCTCCAGCGCGGTTTTCTTGACCGTGCCAAATCGTTTTTTCCCATTCGAGCACCATACGGGTATTCCCTTGCTGCACTGGGTCGATCGAACTTTTGATATGGCCTGTCGCATCACGGGGAAACGTGAATGGGCCAGGCGGGAAAATCTCATCCTCATGACACGGCATCGCCTCGCCAAGCTTTTTGCAGGTAAGAACGCCGAGATCGGCTATACAGGTATTCGTATCGGGCCTTTCAGTTCTAATCTATATGCTTACGCAGGTAGAACTTCCTCATAGC
The DNA here is from genome assembly GCA_965198855.1 of Acetobacteraceae bacterium. Classification (GTDB taxonomy): domain Bacteria; phylum Pseudomonadota; class Alphaproteobacteria; order Acetobacterales; family Acetobacteraceae; genus BOG-908. The sequence goes on from CBDAPZ010000001.1 coordinate 1,255,849, forward strand.
ATATGACGCAACGATCTGTTTTGCTCCATCGTCCTGTTGCGATGGCGTCTGCGGGCTTCACCTTCGCGAAAGAGGCCACGCGGCGGCCTTCCACAGTATTGGCGCTGGAGCTGATCATCTGTCTGGCGAGTCTCTGGATGCGTTTCGGATTTCCGATCTACGCATTTCCCGATTCGATGCTGGACGACGGCTTGTTCATTCGTTCGGCCCAGCATCTTGTAAACGGGGAGTGGCTGGGGCCTTACGACAACGCCACTCTTGCGAAGGGGATGATGTACCCGCTGCTCATCGCCTGCTCGGCCTGGCTCGGGCTGCCCCTGAAATGTGCGGAACAGATCATCTATCTGGCGGTCTCCTGGGGCACCGGCAGAGCGGTCTCTACATTCACCGGGAAACGCGCTTGGGGCACCGCAACCTTGTGTCTTCTCGCCGCCAACCCGGTGCTGTGGAACGAGCAACTCGCCCGTGTGATCCGCGATGCCTTCTATTTGTCAGAAACGCTGGCCGTCATTGTCCTGACAGCCCTTGTCTGCCGGCGCGGACGGCCACGCATCGGAGCGGCCTGCCTGCTGGGCGTGACCTACGGCGCCGTCTGGCTCACCCGCGAGGAAGGGGTCTGGTTGCTCCCCGTGATCCTGGCAATGGTTTTGATGGCGATCGCGCTGGCGGCCACCGATACGTCGATTGCGCGATCGCCGGTAGCGCGGTTGCGCGTGATCGCGCCCCTATCCATTTGCGTCGCTGTCGCGGTTGCATTTTTCGGACTTGTCGATGTGTCGGTTTCTACGATCAACTTGTTCAAATATGGGGTTTTCACCAGTAGCGAATTTCATCAACAGGCCTTCGTGCGCGGATACGGGTCTCTGGCACGTGTCAAGCCCGCGCAGTGGCGTCGATATGTCGTTTTTCCGCATCAGGTTTGGGCCTCGGTCTTTGCTGTAAGCCCAGCAGCTCGTGAGCTGCAGCCAGCGCTTGAGGGACAAGTGGGCAAGGATTGGCAGCAGACGGCTGCAGCACTTTCGGGCAATCCTCGCGAGACGGAAATTCTGTCCGGCTGGTTCGTCTGGGTCTTGCGCGATGCAGTGGCAAAAGCAGGCCACTACACATCGGCATCCGAAGCGTCGTCGTTCTACAACCGTTTGTCGTCCCAGATCGACGCGGCGTGCACTGCGGGACGGCTTCAATGCCTGCCGCCACGCGCTACAATGGCACCGCCCTGGCACTGGGAATATATCGCCGATACCGCCAGGACCGTGCCGGCCCTGACGTCTTTGGTCTTCACGATGGGGCGCGGCAGTGTCGGCGCGCCGCCGAGCCACGGCGAACCCAGCCGGTTGGAGCAGCTCTCCGACATGGCAGGGCCAGTCACCGAGCCTTTTGTTTCGAGCAAAATTATACGTGGCTGGTTGGGGTCCAAATTGCCGCCGGCCTCCGGCGAGCCGGAGTTGGAGGTTCACTCCCCGCAGAATAGCGATTTCATCCCGACCAGCATTATCGAAACAGCGGATCCTGCTCTCAAGACGATCCCTGGTCTGCATGGTTTCCGCTTCGTCATTGATAGTGCCTGCGACGCGAGTTGTTCAGTCGATCTCTCGGTTGGTGGGATTGTCAAAGCAACATTGCCGTGGCCGGTCCTGGCCAATGGACCCGGACTCAATGCGCCGGCTGTGTGGCTGAACATCGACAATGTCGGCAGCGAAGCCATCGAGATTGGAACATCACGCCGTCGCCATTTGCAGGCGCAGATCGGACACGCCATCGGCCTTGCCTACGCCGTTTGTGTGCCGATCGCGTCGGCGATCGCTTTCGTCGGCTTCGCGGTGGGTTTGACCAAGGCATCGACGCGCCAGACTGCCTCTTCGGTCATCGTTCTGGCGACAGGCGCCATCGTTGCAATAGCTGTCAGAATACTGTTGTTGTCATACCTGGACGCAACGTCGCTACCGGCACGGACTCCGCTCTACACCGCATGTGTGACACCGGCTGTTCTGGTTTTCATCACCACGGGGTTGTATTTATTGATATGCGGATTGCGGAAACAAAAGCCGAAAGCGGGTCTTTTCTAACAGGAGCCTGGCGGAGGAGGTGGGATTCGAACCCACGGTGGGCGTGAACCCACGGCGGTTTTCAAGACCGCTGCCTTAAACCACTCGGCCACCCCTCCATGCCCCCGACCTCTCACACCGGCTAGAGCGATGCAAGAGCCGGTGTTCCGGTCAGGCAGGCCTGCAACTGCTTGCCAGCCAGTCGCGACAGCGCTCGTGCTCGACCACCTATGTCAGCAACAGCAACGACAGCGAGAACACCACGAACGACACCAAAAAACTTATCACCGAAAATCCCATCACCCGGCGCATCCCGATCCCGGCTACCGCCAGCAGCGGCAGCGCCCAAAACGGCTGGATCATATTCGCGACCCCTTCGCCATAGGCCACCGACATCGCGGCCACACCCTGGTCCACATGCAGCGCCACCGCGGCCGGTACGATGAACGGCCCCTGCACCGCCCAGTGACCACCACCGCTGGGAACGAAAATGCTGATCACGATGGAGGAGATGAAGCCCCAGAACGGCAGCGTATGCGCCGTCGAGACGGCGATGAAACCCTGCGCGATCACCCCGGCAAGCCCGGTCGCGGTCATGATGCCCATGATCCCGCCATAGAGCGGATATTGCAGCAGCAGCGCCCCCGTCACCCGCGCCGCACCCGAAACCGCATCCACATAGGCAATCGGTCGCCAATGCAGCAGCAGGCCCAAGGCCAGGAAAATCAGGATCAGCGCGTTGATGTCGAGGTGGAACTGGCCCAGCCACAGCGCCCGGCCAAAATAGGCGGCGGTGGCGGCAACAATACAAAGATTGAGCACCCACGCATTGTCCAGCCAGCCTGCGATCCCCGGCACATGCTGAGGTGCGACGTCGTTGGCCGGGGCAAGCAGCGCCGGATCGGCCGGCACCATCTCCGCCTCCGGCGGCGCGATGCGGGTGAAGATCAGCGGCAGGATAATAAACAGCACCAGCACCGGCACGATGTTGTAGGCGGTCAGCAAGGTCGCACTCAAAGGCACGATCTGGTGGGTGAGCTTTTCGGTGATGTTCAGCGCCGAGCCAGGTGTCGCTTCCGCCAGCGCGATGGAGCTGGAAAGCCCGGGCGGGAACATCAGAAACCCTGCGTACGAAGCGGCCACCAGCCAGGCAAAATCCAGCCTGTGCCGGCGGGCGATCTCGCGTGCGAACAAGGCGGAAGCCACCAGCCCGAAACCCCAGCTCAGCAACGTCGCCAGCATCGACACCACCATGGCGAGTGCTACCGCCTGGCCAGGCGTGCGGGGCAGGGCGGCCAGAGCGGCCAGCACGCGCGCCACCGGTCGCGACGTGCTGAGCGCATACCCCGTCACCAGCACCAGAACCATCTGGAAGGCGAATGGGAAGATAAGGAAAATGCCGTTATACCAGGCGGTCAGAACCTCGCCTGGCGCATGATGCGGCGCCAGCGCCAGCGCCATCGCCGCGGTGATCAGGCTGAGCAGGATGGCGAACACGAACGGATCCGGCAGCACCCGCTCGAACAGGTAGACGAAGAAACCCGTGATCCGCCGCAGCATCGCTCTCCCACCCCTTTTCTTTCCGGCAACTGATAGCCGACATCAGCGCGCCGGCAAGGGGTTCCGCCCGTCACCACAACCCCTTACATAAGGCCAACCTTACCCAGTTGGATTCCCCTGCATGCCCCGTTGGACCTGGTGTCTGCCTCTCGCCGCCACTCTCGCAGCACCCGTCGCGGCCCGGGCGGCCGATCCGGTCGACCAGCAAAGCATCTATACGATCCAGGTCGAAAACGATGCCGTCTCCACCCAGCAAGGGACTTCGGACCAATACTACACCAGCGGCCTGCGCCTCGGCTGGACCAGCGGGCAGGATGCGATCGACCCAATCGCCGCCTGGGGCCACGCCATCTGGGGCGGCGGCACCACACGCCTCTCCGTCGATCTCAGCCAAAGCCTGTTCACCCCGAAACAGACCCAGCTCGACCCACCGGACCCGCAGGATCGTCCCTATGCCGGCGAGCTCATCGTCAGCGCCGGCGCGATTCACGACTCCAGCTGGACGCGCGATGTGGTCTCCGTCAGCCTCGGCGTCATCGGCCCGGCCGCCCTCGGCCGCGAAGTGCAGAACGGATTCCACAACATCATTGGCGACACGCCGAACCGCGGCTGGCACTACCAGCTCCCCGATCAACCCGCCTTCCAGTTCCTTGGCCAGCGCACCTGGCGCCTGCCGATCGCCGATCTCGGCATCATGGACGCTGACGTGCTCCCCTCGGCCACCGCCAGCGTCGGCGACATCCGCGACTACGTGCAGCTCGGCGGCATTATCCGCTTCGGCCAAGGCCTGGACAGCGATTTCGGCACCGCCCGCATCGAGCCGGGCCTGAACGGCTCGGACGCCTATAGCAATGTGCGGCCTATCGCCTGGTACGGGTTCGCCGGAGTAGACGGCCAAGCCGTCGGCTACGACGTCACTCTGGACGGCAGCACCTTCCGCAACAACAGCCCAAGCGTCTCCCGCGTATGGGATGTGGGCGAGTTCGAAGCGGGCGCGGCAATCCTGCTTTATGGCTTCCGGGTGACGTATACGCAGACGTGGCAGACCCAGGAATTCCGCCATGAGAAAAGCGGACTCTTCAACTTCGGGTCGTTGGCGGTCTCGGCTAAATTCTAAGGAAGAATCTTCTTTTCTGAAGAAAAGAAGCAAAAGACTTTTGTGTCCTGGCTGGTATCGGCGCCTCACTCTATGGCACATAGAGGCATGCTCACACGACGAATCGTCCTTGCCGCGCCTGCTGCGCTGTTGCCTTTTGTCGCTCGCGCGGATGGGCGGTTTGACTCTTTCGTCGCTGGCGTCAAAGCGGAGGCGCGACGCTCTGGCGTGAGCGACTCCATCCTTGATGAAGCCTTTGAAGGCGTGCAGCCAAGCGCAAAGGTGCTGGAGCTCGACAGGCATCAGCCCGAATTCACCCTGACCTGGGCGCAGTTCAAAGCGAAGATCATCCCGCAAACCCGCTTCGACGCCGCGCGGGAAGCCTATCATCGCGAAGCCGCACTCCTCACCAAGGTGCCACGTGCCTATGGCTGCGACCCAAGCATCGTCGTCGGCATCTGGGGCCTCGAATCGGCTTTCGGCGCCAAAACCGGCACCTTCCGAATTGTGGAAGCGCTTTCGACACTTGCCTTCGACGGACGCCGCGCCGCGTTCTTCCGCACCGAGCTGCTCAACGCGCTCCGCATCCTGCAAAACGGCGACATCAGCGCACACGCCATGACCGGCAGCTGGGCCGGCGCCATGGGCCAGCCCCAATTCATGCCCAGCGCCTACCTGCATTACGCGGTGGACGCCGACGGCGACGGCAAGCGCGATATCTGGACCGACCGCGCCGATGTCTTCGGCTCCATTGCCAACTATCTCGGCAAATGCGGCTGGCGCGTCGGCCAGCCCTGGGGCCAGCGCATCCAGGTGCCGGACAATTTTACCGCGGGTCTGGCGGGCAGGGACGCCACCAAGACGCTGGCGCAGTGGCAGGCACTCGGCGTCCGACGCGAAGACGGCCGCCCATTCTCCCGGCCGGAAATCTCCGGCGCCGTGGTGATGCCCGATGGCGTCGGCGGTGAAGCCTACATGACCTACGCCAATTTCAAGGTGATCCGCCGCTACAATCCGTCCGACTATTACGCGCTCGCGGTCGGACTGGTCGGCAACGCCGTCGCGTGAAGCGGCTTTTTCCGCTACTCGCCTGCGTTTGCCTGCTGCTGCAGGGCTGCCTTTTTTGGAAGCCGGCCCCTCGGCAGCCAAGGCTGGTGGGATCTCCTCATTACGAGCTCGGCGGCCCATACCAACGCAACGGCTACTGGTTCTACCCGCAGGAAACCTACGCCCTGCAGGCCACCGGCATCGCCGCCATTGACACAGCGCGGAACGGTCTGACCGCTGACGGCGAAGTGCCCGACCCGACGGCACTCACGGCGACGATGCAGACAATTCAGCTTCCCGCCATCGTGCAGGTGACCAATCTTGAGAACGGCCGTCAGATCCTGGTGCGCGTCAACGATCGTGGGCCGGGCTTGCCAAGCCGAATCATCGCACTCTCGCCGCGCGCCGCGTTCCTGCTCCAGGTCCCGCAAGGCGGAGCCCGCGTACGCGTTCAGGTGGTCGAAGCGGAGAGCCATGCCGTGGTGGACCAGCTTGGCGGTGGCCCGAAACTGAAGATCGACACCGCGCCGACTGCCACGATCACCGCAGAATCGCTGCCCGGTCCGGGTGGCGGCACCGCCGGCCCGGCACGGACCATCGGCGGCGTGACGCAGGCGGCCGCCGGCGCGCGCGTGCCGGACCGCCTGCCGGAACAGCTGCGTTCCACCTACGCCGATCCCGGCACGCTCTATCTTCGCTGCGGCAGCTTCGGCCGCGCCACGTATGCGAACGAGATTGCCGCACAGCTATCCGGACTCGGCGCGCATGTGCTGCGCTCGCGCGATGGACGGGATACTGTTTATGCCGTGCGCGCCGGCCCTTTCGACACCATACCGCAAGCCGACCACGCGCTCGCGGAAGCCTTGCGCGACGGCGTCATCGACGCCCGTATCACCGTTGAATGAAGGAGGGTTTGCTCATGCAGACACGCCGTTTTCTGCTGCTTTCGGGCGCTGCCTTCCTCGCTTCGGCGCCTGCAATGGCCCATCCGCGCCATGCGGTGGTCGAAGGCCCGAAGCCTGCCAAGAAGGGCGCCGCCGCCGGCGATGAGGACGAGGGTGCGACGCCGTATAGTGCCGCTTCCGGCCCGCCGGCGAACACTCCGCTTGGCCCGATGGATACCTCGGCGCAATGGGCGGTGATCCTCGATTTCAACACCGGCGCCGAGCTGATGAACAAGGCGGCCGATGACGAAATGCCGCCCTCTTCGATGACCAAGCTGATGACGGCCTACATCGTCTACTCCAAGCTGAAGGCCGGCACGCTGCGCCTGGACCAGACCCTGCCCGTCAGCGAGCGCGCCTGGCGCACGCAGGGCTCAAAAATGTTCGTAGAGCTGGGCGGCCAGATCCGGGTGGAGGATCTGATCCGCGGCATGATCATCCAATCCGGCAACGATGCGTGCATTGTTCTGGCGGAAGGCATTGCCGGATCCGAAGAGCAGTTCGTCGACATGATGAACGCACAGGCCAAGGTGCTCGGGCTGACCCATAGCGTATTCCGCAACTGCACCGGCTGGCCGGACCCTGCGCACCACATGTCGGTGCGCGACATCGCGACGCTTGCGAAGCGTCTGATCCATGATTTCCCCGACTACTACCACTACGATGCGGAAAAGACGTTCACCTATCACGGGATTGTCCAATACAACCGCAACCCGCTCGTCCAGCGCGGCATGGCCGATGGCTTGAAGACGGGCCACACCGATGCTGGCGGTTTCGGTGTAGTCGGCAGTGCCGAGCATAATGGCCGACGCGTGATCATGGTGTTGAACGGCATGCCGACGGCCAAGGCGCGCGTCGAGGAGAGCGTGCGCCTGATGGGGTGGGCGTTCGCGAATTTCGAGAACGTCACGCTGTTTTCGGCCAACGATGTGGTGGAGAACGCCCCCGTCTATCTCGGCACCTCGCACACCGTGCCGCTGGTCGGCGGCCGCGACCTGATACTGACGATGCCGCGCGCCTGGCGCGAGCACGCGAAAATCACGATCGATTATGACGGCCCGATCCCGGCGCCGATTTCCCGCGGCGACGCCGTGGGCAAATTGACGGTGACGGGGCAGGGGGTTCCACAGACTGAAGTCGCACTTCTCGCCGGTGAGGATGTGGGGCGCCTGGGCATCCCAGGTCGCGCCATGGCGGTGATGACCCATTTCCTCACCGGTGTCTGAGCCATGCCGGCCGGCGCCTTCATTGCGATAGAAGGCGGCGACGGCTCAGGCAAGGGCACCGTGATCGCGGCGCTGATCCCGCATTTGCTGCAAGCCGGTTTCGATGTGCTGTCGACTCGCGAACCGGGCGGGACGCCGGAGGGCCAGGCGCTCCGGCAACTTCTTCTGCCGGCTGATGCATCATGGGATCCCTGGGCCGAGTTGCTGCTTATGGCCGCGGCCCGTGTGCAGCATGTCGAACGTTTGATCCGTCCAGCGGTCGCAGCCGGCCGGATTGTCGTCTCCGATCGTTTCGTTGGCTCGACCCTGGCTTATCAGGGCGCCGGCCGCGGCTTGCCGATCGATGCCATCATGTCGCTGCATCGCCTGACGACCGGCGATTTCAAGCCTGATCTCACGGTTGTCCTGGACGTCGATCCTGCACTCGGCCTACGGCGCAGCCGCTCGAGACTTGCCGGATCGGCGACCGATGAAGGTCTCTTCGAGGGACTCGATGTCGCCTTCCACGAGCGGGTAAGAGCCTCGTTTCTTTCGCAGGCCGCATCCAGCAGCCACATCGTCATCGACTCGAGCAAAGCGCCAAGTCAAGTAACCAAAGCCGCCGCAACCATAGTAGAAGCCTGGCTGACTCACCGCGCCCTCCAAAAATAAAAGTCTTTTGCTTTTTTTCTTCAGAAAAGAAGTTCTTCCTTCCCCTTTGGGTTTCAGCACACGCGCAGTTCGCCGCGCTAAGTGCATAACCAGCAAACCTTCATCTAAAGGTTGCGGAACCGCACGGAAGCGCCAATGTAAGATATCGACGGCGCCGCTGCACCTCCAGCGCATCCGCCACGCGGAGTTTTCTTCATCTTCTCGACGACCACCTCGCATCCGCCTCAAACTGCGAGAGTCCGCCAAGGGAGTAGATTGCGGCCCGATCCCTACGATGGGCCGCTACAGTGAGTTGCTCGAAGCAGCGCCGGACGCAATGGTCGTCGTCAATCAGCGCGGCGAGATCGTCATTCTCAACCTGCAAGCGGAGAAACGTTTCGGCTATCCGCGCGATGAGCTGCTCGGCCAGCGCGTGACCAACATCATTCCGAAGGGTTTGCCGAGCGGCTGCATTCCGATGGTCTGCGTTCCGCGGAAGATGCTTTGACGCAGCAGATCGGCACCCCTAATGGCACGGAGAAAATGCCCCATGCCTGCGTATCCCTAGGGTATACCTCAATGGAACTTTGATTACCTTTGACAGGGAGCAATCAGACGGTAAGCCAGCCTGACGCACGCTCTCAGGCATAGTGCTGTAAAAACTAGGCCCCGCTCCTATGGAGCCGTCAGCGCGGTCGGCTTCGTTTAGATTCAGTCTTTGCAAGAGAAACCTAGATGAATGCCACTATAAATGAATTGCCCTGGAGCAGAACGCCGGCTTTCGCGGAGTGTAATTTTGCGTTCGGCCATCTTGTGCAAAATCTGCCTCGCCGCTTGACTGTCGACGGACGAATCCACGCCGAAACGTATATTTCTGCCGTTGGCGCAATAGCGGGATACGCCGCGCAACGGACCTTGTTTGCAGAAACCCCGCCAATGATGGGTGTCAACATCAATCGCGTTGGCACGAAATCTGGCGACCATTACTGGTTTGGCGACAGTCTGAACAACATGTTGGTGCCGAAAACCGAAACTGAAGCGGGTCGATGTCTCTGGTCCTTGGCGGCGGGGAGCGCGGTAGCTGCCGGTATCCAGGAGCGACAATTGCCAAAGCTTGACGCAATGTTCAAATATGTGTCGGCAACAATTGGCGGGGTAGACGAGGGCAAGTCTTCAGTCGCTCCCGAACATCAGGCCCAGATACCGGCACGAAACCTTCTCAAGATCGTCTGGCCGCTGGCTACTATGTGCTTTTCAGGAAAACTCCCCGGTGCAAGTCGCGAGTTTGGTGCTGTGCCCATTGCTTGGTGGTCCGCGATTGCCGCACGTGCTGCAACTCGGCCTATTCACGACGTGAAGAACGCTCTTTCGCCGGAAATTGCGCTGACATTGCTGATGGAGTCCGCGATCTACAGTAGTAAATTAGATCAGTTGGTTGTTGAGCAGATCTAGGCCAAGTCGTAATGCCGCAACTGCATTCAGGGATGGCCGTTTACTTCGCCCGCCAGTATCAGTTTTGGACGGTGCGCCCGAGTAAAATTCGGGATGACGCGAAAGCTCCGTTCATTGAGTCCCAATCAGCCGACCAAGCCTCTCTGCTCAGCTGGAATGCACTTTTGGCGCCGTGGCCTGGAACGCAACGAATTTGCACTTCATTATCAGCCGAAGATCGATCTGCGCAGCGGCGGCATCGTCGGTGCGGAAGCCTTGATACGATGGCAGCACCCCACCAGCTGGCTGGTATCGCCAGCGGATTTCATTCCGATCGCAGAAGCCTCCGGCCTCATCCTGCCGATCGGCGCTTGGGTGATGCGCGAGGCCTGCACGCAGGTGGCGGCCTGGAAACAGGCGGGACTGCCGGAGACCAGGATCGCGGTCAACGTCTCCGCTCTGGAGTTCCGCGCCGACCGCTTCCTCCGCGGCGTTTTCTCCACCCTGTCCGAGACGGGCCTGGATCCTCATTCCCTTGAGCTCGAACTGACCGAGAGCGTACTCATGCAGTATGTGGACGACGTCGCTCCCGTGCTGAAGCGGCTGCGTCATAACGGCATACGGGTCAGCATCGATGATTTCGGCACCGGCTATTCCAGCCTGAGCTACCTGCACCGCTTCCCCGTGGACGGGCTGAAGATCGACCAGTCCTTCGTGCGGCAGATCGGACCGAGCGGCGAGGTGTCGCACATCGTCAGCGCGGTGCTGAGCATGGCGCGCAACCTGAATTTGCGTGTCGTGGCTGAAGGTGTGGAGAACCCTGAGGAGCTTGCCTTCCTACGCGTGCATGATTGCGATGAGGCGCAAGGCTTCTATTTCAGCCCGCCAGTGCCAGCAGAGGCGTTCGCGTTGCTGCTCGCAACCGGCATACAAGAAAAGGAAGCCGTTCTTTCTTAAAAAACGTCTGTTTCCTGGACATGCGGCCCCGGCGTGAACCGCGACAGCGACGCAGAAGTTTTTGGTTCTTTTTTTCAAAAAAGAACTGCTACCTGACCTCATGCCAACCCCCAGAGAGTCAAACCTCCTCATCGGCCACGCAGCCGCCGAGACCGCCATCCTCGACGCCATGCGCAGCACTCGCCTGCACCATGCCTGGCTGATCACCGGCCCCGAAGGCGTCGGCAAGGCCACCCTGGCGTTCCGCTTCGCCCGCTGCCTCCTCGCCGGTGGCAACGCCACGCTCGACATGCCGAGCACCGATCCGGTGTTCCGCCGCGTCGCCGCCGGCACCCATGCCGATCTCCTCACCATCGAGCGCGAATGGGACGAGAAGAAGAAGCGGATGAAGAAAACCATCGCGGCCGATACCGCGCGCACCATCCCGCCCTTCCTCCACCTCACCGCAGCCGAAGGCGGCTGGCGCGTGGTGATCGTCGACGGCGCCGAGGACCTGAACCCGCAATCTGCCAACGCCCTCCTCAAGGTGCTTGAGGAACCACCACCACGCGCCGTGCTGATGCTCGTCTGCAACGCCCCGGGCCGCCTGCTGCCCACCATACGCAGCCGCTGCCGCCACCTCGCTCTAGCCCCGCTCGACCTGCCCGACATGTCGCTGTTTCTCCAGCAAACCCACCCGGAGCTCACCCGGGACGATCGCACCAGGCTCGCTGCCATCGCCGACGGCTCACCAGGCCGTGCTGAAGCCCTCGCCGAAGAAGGCGGCTTGAAGCTCGCCGACATCGCCAGCGAAGTGCTCAGGGCAGGCGCTGGGATTTCCCTGATCCGCGCCTACCAGATCTCAGACTCGCTGCGCGACCAGGCGCCGTTCGAGACCTTCATGGGTCTCCTGCACCGTGGCGTCGCCGGCGCGGTCAGCGCCTATCTGCGCGGCACCGCCGACACGCAGCAGACGAGGCTGATCGAGTCCAGGGGGCCTTATGCGTGGGCGGAGACGGCGCAGACATTGTCGCAGATCGCATTCGAGACCGAGAAAGCCAACATGGACCGGCGCCAGGCGCTGATCGCCGGATTGGCACTCTTCCGGGGCGCGTGATACCCAGGAAGCAAGTGTAGGAAGCAGTTCTTTTTTGAAAAAAGAACCAAAAAACTTTTGGCCCTATGGGCGTGTTGCTGACGCAGCGTGCGACAGCATAACAAAGTTGTTTGCTTCTTTTTTTTAAAAAAGAACTGCTTGCCCTCTTTCACCACCAAGGCCGCTCAGCACCGATGAGTTACTACCTCACTACGCCGATCTTCTACGTGAACGGGGCCCCCCATATCGGGCACGCCTATACCACGATCGCCGCCGACGTGATCGCGCGCTTCAAACGGCTCGACGGTCAAAAGGTCCATTTCCTCACCGGCACCGACGAACACGGCCAGAAAGTCGAAAAGGCCGCGCGCGACGCTGGCCTCGATCCGCAATCCTTTACCGACGATGTCTCAGCCAAGTTTCAGAACATGCTGAAATTGCTGAACATCAGCAACGACGACTTCATCCGCACGACCCAGCCTCGTCATAAGGCAGGTGCGACCGCGCTCTGGGAAAAGCTCGCCGCCGCCGGCCACATCTATCTCGGCCACTACGAAGGTTTCTACGCCGTCCGCGACGAGGATTTCTACGCCGAGGCTGACCTCACCGTGCTCCCCGACGGCAGCAAGATCGCGCCGACCGGCGCACCCGTTGAGTGGGTGAGGGAGCCTAACTATCTGTTTCGGCTTTCAGCATTCCAGGATCGTCTGCTCGCCCATTACGAGGCAAACCCCGACTTCGTGGGGCCGTCCTCCAAGCGCAACGAAATGTTGAGCTTCATCCGCTCCGGCCTGAACGACCTCTCGGTCAGCCGGTCCAGCTTCAAATGGGGCATTCCCGTGCCCGGCGACCAAAATCACGTGATGTATGTCTGGCTCGACGCGCTCGCCAACTACATCACCGCACTTGGCTATCCCCATGAAACGGCGGAGCTCTGGCCGTTCTGGCCGGCCGATCTGCACCTCGTCGGCAAGGACATCCAGCGTTTCCACGCCATCTACTGGCCGGCTTTCCTCATGGCGGCCGGGCTGCCTGTGCCGAAGCGTATTTTCGCCCATGGCTGGTGGACCGTGGAGAGCGAGAAGATGAGCAAGTCGGTCGGCAACGTCGTCGATCCCCTTGATCTTGTGGCAACTTACGGCCTTGACCCGGTGCGTTTCTTCCTGCTGCGGGAAGTCCCGTTCGGCAATGACGGTGATTTCAGCACCAAAGCTCTGATCAGCCGGATGAATGTCGAACTCGCCAATGATCTCGGCAATCTGGCCCAGCGCACGCTCTCCCAGATCGCCAAGAACCTGGAGGGCCGCTTGCCCACGCGCGGTCAACACACTGAGGACGATATTGTTCTGCTCGAAGCCGCCACGGCCCTGCCGCTGAAATTGCGGGAAAAGATCGACCGCCAGGCGCTGCACGAGGCGCTGGAGGAGACCTGGAAGGTCATCCGCGCCGCCAACAGCTACATCGACCGGCAGGCCCCGTGGGCGCTCAAGAAGACAGATCCGCCGCGTATGGCGGAGGTGCTGCGTCTCCTGATCGACGTGCTTCGCCCCATCGCCACGGTGCTCCAGCCCTTCATGCCCGACAGCATGGCCAAGATGCTCGACCAGCTAGGCGTGCCGGTCGACCAGCGCAGCATGGCCGCCCTTGGAACGCCGCTACCTGGCGGCATATCCTTGCCGGCACCGCAAGGCGTGTTTCCCCGCTGGGTTGAAGAGACGGGCGTAAAGAACTGATGTTGATTGATTCACACTGCCATCTCGACTATTTCACCGAGGCCGAACGCCCTGATCTCCTGGCACGTGCGAAAGGGGCCGGAGTCGAGCGCATGGTCACGATCGGCACCCGCCTGTCCCGTGCAGCAGAACAATTGGCGCTCGCCGATGCGATGCCCGCACTCTGGTGCACCATCGGCACCCACCCTCACCACGCAGCCGACGAGGAGTTGCCGCAAATTGATGAGGTTGTGGCACTTGCCTCGCACCCGAAACTCATCGGTATAGGGGAGGCGGGTCTCGACTATTTCTACGATCGCGCGCCGCACGACGTGCAGGCGGAGGTTTTCCGCCGCCAGATCCGCATCGCGCGCCGCGCCGGCTTGCCGATCTGCATCCACACCCGCGATGCCGATGAGGACACCCTAAACATTCTGAAAGACGAGCAGGAACAGGGCGGTTTCTTCGATTTCCTGCTGCATTGCTTCAGCTCCGGCCGCGCCCTGGCCGAAGAAGCCGTCCGCATAGGCGGCTATGTCAGTTTTTCCGGCATTCTGACCTTCCCGAAATCGGCAGAATTGCGCGGCATTGCCGCTGATCTACCGGCCGATCGGCTGCTCGTGGAGACCGATTCTCCTTATCTGGCGCCCGTCCCGTTTCGCGGGAAACGCAACGAACCGGCCCATGTGGCGCATACGGCAAAAGTGCTGGCCGAGGCTCGGGGCGTGACTGCGCAAGAGATCGCGGATCTGACCACCCGCAACTTCCATCGGCTGTTTAAGAAGGCCACGTAAGCCGTTGAGGATACGAATTCTCGGCTGCGGCGCTTCCACCGGCGTTCCCAGCATCGGCGGCGCTGACGGGCGCGGGGATTTCGGTGCCTGCGACCCTGCCGAGCCGCGCAACCTGCGCACCCGCTCCAGCATCGTCATCGAAGCGCCAGGCGGCAACATACTGGTCGATACCGGCCCCGATCTGCGAGCCCAGCTCCTGGCCAATGCCATTGCGCGCGTTCCGGCCGTTATCTTTACCCACGCCCACGCCGACCACATCACCGGCCTGGATGATGTGCGTCTCCTCAACCGCATCATCGACCAGCCGATCCTCGGTTTCGCCACGGAAGCCACGCGTGCCGAGCTCCTCAACCGCTTCGACTATGCCTTCAAGCCTTGGACGCCGCCCAGCTTCTACCGCCCGGTCATCGACATGCAGACGATCTCACCCGGCGATGTCCTGCAGGTTTGCGGCGTCGAGGTAAGAACGTTCGACCAGGATCATCACGTCATGCGTACGCTTGGTCTGCGTGTCGGCACATTTGCCTATTCCACCGACGTGGTGCGCCTCGACGAAAGGGCTTTCGCCATCCTTGACGGCATCGACACCTGGCTGGTCGGGTGTTTCCAACGCGCGCAGCATCTGACCCATGCGCATCTGGCTCTGGTGCTGGAATGGCGTAAGCGTCTCGGCGTGCGCCGTACGATTCTCACCCATATGGGCATCGACATGGATTGGGCGTGGCTACGCAAAAACCTGCCTGGCGACGTTGAGCCGGCCCATGACGGCATGGTGCTGACGCCCGATTAGCCATCATGCCCCACGAGCAGAGACTATTTGAGTTGGCATAATTATTATTATGCGGCACCGGGACCAACGTGTTCCTTTTAGCTTCGCCACGCCGGAAGGTCGCGTCCGATGAGCGCCTCCGTCTCCAGGACATCCGCGGCAAACAAGCTCGCCGGTATGTTCGGGCGCTCAACCGTCGCTGCGCGATAGTAGCGTCGTGCGAGGCTGCGGCGCAGCGCGCGCGGCATCAGATGAAGGATCGTGTCGCGCAGACCTGTGCTGGCCAGCATCCTGTTCAGCCCGGCCGAGCGCACCGCCTTGCTCTCGTTTTCCCGCGACAGCCCGATCCCTGCCCCGGCCTCGGGTGATACACCGATATGGGCAAAGACCTCCCGCAAGGCGGCAGCGGGATCGCGCAGCACGTCTTCGAACAGCAGAAACAGGATCTGCTCGCGTGGGAACTCGGCAAGATAGCGCCGAATCTGCGGTGCGTAGAGGCTGCCACCGACGATATTGGCCAGTGTTTCCAGCTCCCCGGCCGGCGGATGCTGCCAATCCGCGACCGCCGCATCGAGATCGGCCCGGCTGCGCCCGAGCTGCGCATGCATCAGGTATTCGGACTGCGCGCGCTGCACCGGCTGCCGCAACACGACGATGATCCGTGCGGCGGGAAAAGCGTCGGCAATGTTTCGCGCCGCATCGGTCGAAAGCAGATAGGCTGTCGAGGCCTCGCCCACGGCCGTCTGTCCGGCCCAGCCGGCGAAAAGCTTCCTATAGGTCGGGAAGTCGGGCGTCGTCGCGACCCGCGGCAGCTTCGGAGGCGCCGGCTGGTCGCGCGCCAGCAGCACCATGCGTTTTTTTGCACTCTCGATCACCCAGCCCTTGGCGTTGCGATCGGTGCAGAAATGGTTGGGCTCCTTGACCGGGCAGCAGAACACGTCCGGATGCTGGCCGAGCGCCGTGAACAGTGACGTGGTGCCGCAACGTGCCGCGCCGACGATGAAGAAAGTCGGCAGGCTGCCGGAGACGCCGCGCCGTGCGCTGATCGTGACGCCTGTATCCGCGGCATCATCCGATGTAGTTGGCGCCAGCCGGCGTGCGATGACGAACGCGCCGATCAATGCGCAGGCTTCGTCCAGATGACCGATATAGGGTGTGCGTGCAGGGATGAGATCGAGCGGCCCGATCCAGTAGGCGAAGCCGACCAGTAACGAGAGTTGCGCCAGCCGATACGCGCTGCCGCCGACAAGTATCCGGGCAAATGCCAGGCCTTCCCGTTTTCCCTTGTCGAGAACATCAAAACGCCAGCCCGACACGTCCATCTCCCCCGCAAGAGACTCCTTGTATGTGTATCCAAGTGCAACTGCCGCGCCAAACAGCAACAAAATGTTCAAAAGCCGTTACTCAGCGAGGCCCCAGACGCAAAAGTTTTTTGGTTCTGTTTTCAAAAAAGAACCGCTTTCTGTTTTGCCCCCTTTGCTATAGCCCCGCCTGCATGGACGACCATCTTCCCCCTCACCCGGCCCTACTCCCCGCCGGCCTGCGCGACCTGTTACCCCCCGACGCCCAGACCGAAGCAAGTGCGGTAGAATCCCTGATGTCGGTCTTCGCCGGCCACGGTTTCGCGCGCGTCAAACCACCGATGATGGAGTTCGAGGAGAATCTGCTCGCCGGCGCAGGTGCTGCCACCGCCGAGCAAAGTTTCAGGCTCATGGACCCCGACAGCCACCGCATGATGGCGCTACGAGCCGACATGACCCCGCAGGTCGCCCGCATCGCGGCAAACCGGCTTGCCGCCGCCCCTCGCCCGCTTCGCCTTGCCTATGCAGGTGAATGCATCCGCACGCGCGAAAAACGGGAGACCGATCGCCAGGTGCCGCAAGCCGGCATCGAGTTGTTCGGCGCCGACAGCGCGGCCGCAGACGCGGAGACCATGCTCGTCGCCGCAGAGGCATTGGCTACCCTCGGCCTTACCCGCCTCAGCCTTGATCTGACCTTGCCCACCTTCGTCCCGTCGCTGCTGGACGAGAGCGGCTTCTCGCCACGCACGCGGCAAACGCTTTCCCACGCACTCGACCGCAAGGACGCCGCCGGAGTCGCCGAACATGGCGGATCGCTGGCCGCCATGCTCAACAGCCTGCTGCTCTCCGCAGGCCCTGCCCCGGCCGCCCTCGCCGCCCTCGAGAAAGCCACATTGCCTGCCGCTTCGCGCGCATTGGCCGAGCGCCTTGCTCAGGTGGTAAGCCTGCTGAACAGCCGCGCACCGCATCTGAAGGTTACCGTGGACCCCGTCGAGTTTCGCGGCTTCCGCTATCACACCGGCATCGCCGTCACCGTGTTCGCACCAGGCCGCCACGAGGAACTCGGCCGCGGCGGCCGTTACGTCTCGGCCAACGGAGAAGCCGGCAACGGCATCACCCTCTTCGCCGATGCCGTGCTGCGCGCGGCACCCGTGCCCGCCGAACGGCCGAGACTCTTCATTCCCGCCGATAGCGATGCGGAACTCGTCGGCGCGATCCGACAAAGCGGCTACATCACCATTGCGGGGCTCGAAACCACACAAGATACGCACGCCGAAGCGCTCCGGTTGGGATGCTCGCATGTGCTGCTTGAGGGTGTGCCGCGAGCTGTTCACTCATAAAAGTAAGATGGGGGAGCAGAAGCCTGCTCCCCCAAACCCCCCGGCATTTCTTAAGGCAAGTTCATGGCGAATGTGGCGGTTATCGGCGCGCAGTGGGGCGACGAAGGTAAGGGCAAGGTCGTCGATTGGTTGGCGAGCCGGGCCGATATCGTCGTCCGTTTTCAGGGTGGGCATAATGCCGGCCATACGCTCGTTGTCGGCGACCAGACCTACAAGCTTTCGCTGCTGCCCTCGGGACTGGTGCGCGGCAAGATGGGCATCATCGGCAACGGCGTCGTCGTCGACCCTGAAGCGCTGCTTGCCGAAATCGCACGCGTACAAGCCCAGGGCCTGAACGTCACCCCCGAAACATTGCGCATCGCCGAGAACGCCACGCTCATCCTGCCTCTGCACGGCGCCATCGATCGCGCCCGCGAAGCGGCCCGCGGCGACGCAAAAATCGGCACTACCGGCCGCGGCATCGGCCCCGCCTACGAAGACAAGGTCGCCCGCCGCGCCATCCGCGCTTGCGACCTCGCCGAACCCGAAACCCTGTCGGCAAAACTCGACGAGCTGCTGCTGCACCACAACACCCTGCTCAAAGGCTTGGGCGCACCAACCTTCGAAAAACAGGCGCTGCTCGACCAGCTTCTCGAAATCGCCCCGAAAATCCTTCCCTTCGTCGAACCGGTCTGGGAACGCCTCGATGTTGCCAGGAAGGCAGGCAAGAAAATCCTGTTCGAAGGCGCCCAGGCAGTGATGCTGGATGTCGATCACGGCACCTATCCGTTCGTCACCAGCAGCAACACGGTCGCGGCGACTGCGGCGAGCGGCACCGGCACCGGCCCGAGCTCCGTCGGCTTCGTGCTCGGCATCGCCAAGGCCTACACCACGCGCGTCGGCTCCGGCCCCTTCCCGACCGAGCTGTTCGACGAGACCGGCCGCCTGCTCGGCGAACGCGGCCACGAATTCGGTACCGTCACCGGCCGCCCACGCCGCTGCGGCTGGTTCGACGCCGCCATGGTCCGCCAAGCCGTCAAAGTCGGCGGCATACAAGGCCTCGCGCTTACGAAACTTGACGTGCTCGACGGGTTCGCGGAGCTCAAGATCTGCACCGGCTACGACATCGCCGGCGAACGTACCCGCCATCTCCCCGCCGCCCAAGGCAAGCAGGCGGCCGCCAAACCCGTCTATGAAACCATCGAAGGCTGGCGCGACTCCACCCGCGGCGCCCGCTCCTGGGCCGATCTTCCCGCGCAAGCGATCAAATACGTCCGCCGCATAGAGGAACTGGTCGAAGCGCCAGTCACCCTGCTCTCCACCAGCCCGGAACGTGATGACACCATCCTAGTCCGCGACCCGTTCCAGGACTAGTCTGCCGCGTCGCTCGAAAAGAAACGCTCATGCCCCTCGCCGCCTGTTTGATTGTGATCGGAAACGAGGTGCTGTCCGGCCGCACGCAGGACGCCAACACGGTGTATATCGCCAAACGCTGTGGCGAGATCGGACTGCCGCTGCGCGAAGTGCGCGTGATCCCCGACATCGCGGACACCATCGTCACCACGGTCAATGAGATGCGGGCCCGCTACGACCACGTCTTCACCACTGGCGGCATCGGCCCGACGCATGACGACATCACCAGCGAATGCATCGCCGCCGCCTTCGGTGTGCCCTGGGAAAAGGAACCGGCCGTCTGGGCCCGCATGGAGGCCTACTACCCGCCCGGCGGCTTCAATGCCGCACGACAGCGTATGGCCACCATGCCGCGCGGCGCGGTGATCATCGATAACGGCCACATCGCCCCCGGCTACTCCATCGGCAACGTGCACGTCATGGCCGGCGTCCCCTCCATCATGCGCGCGATGTTCGAAGCCCTCATCCCGCGCCTGCCGACAGGCGCCCCTGTCATCAGCCGCAGCGTGCATGCGATTGGTCTGCCCGAAGGCGACATCGCCGCCGGCCTTACCGACGTGCAGACGCGCCATCCTGCGCTCGATATCGGAAGCTATCCGTATTTTCGCGATGGCACCGGGTCCGGCGTTGCGATCGTCGCCAAAGGGACGGATCCGAGGGATGCTGAGAGTGCTATTGCCGAAGTGGCCGAGCTATTCCGGAGTCTTGGCGGCGAGCCGGTGTCGGGGGAACCGACGTAGGAAGAAAGCAGTTCTTTTTTTGAAAAAAAGAACCAAAAAACTTTTGTTTCTGGGCACGCGCTACCGGAATGGTCCATGACAGCAAGATACATTTTCGTTGCCGCGCACAGGAAGAGATTGAACGGTGAAAACGCGAAGGCTCTGACGACGACAAAAAGCGCTCAGCAGAAGCCTTTGCTTGTTTTGTGAAATCCTTAGTGCCTACGTTGTTAAATGTTGCGACGTTTGGCCAAAAAACATGTCTATAGCTGTCGCGGATCTATCCGGAAGCGCATTCAATACATAAAAGTCTTTTGCTTCTTTTCCCCAGAAAAGAAGACTTTCCTTAAATCAACCCTTCCCGTCCCATCGCCAGGAATTTCTCCCGCCGCTGCAATCTGAGAGCAGCGGGATCCAATCCCAGCAGCGGCTCCAGCGCTGCACGGATCGCACGCCCGACGCTCGCCATCGCTTCGGTCGCCTCGCGATGCGCTCCGCCAAGCGGTTCCATGACGATCTCGTCGATAAGCCGCAGGTTCTTCAGGTCAGCCGCGGTGATCTTGAGCGCTTCGGCGGCGGTCGACGCTTGTGCCGCATCGCGCCACAGGATGCTGGCGCAGCCTTCCGGCGAGATCACCGAGTAGACGGCGTGTTCGAGCATGAGCACGCGATCTCCTGTGGCCAACGCGATCGCGCCCCCCGAGCCGCCTTCGCCGATAATGGTGGCCACGATCGGTATGGGTGCCGCCAGGCACGCTTCGATCGAGCGTGCGATCGCTTCCGCCTGGCCGCGTGCTTCAGCATCGATGCCCGGGAACGCGCCCGAAGTATCGACGAAGGTCAGCAACGGCAGTCCGAAGCGGCCGGCCATCTCGATCAGCCGTTTGGCCTTGCGGTAGCCCTCGGGTTTGGCGGAGCCGAAATTATGTTTGACCCGCGATTCCGTCTCGCTGCCTTTCTCGGTGCCGATCACCATCACCGGCCGCCCCTCGAAGCGGCCGAGGCCGCCGACGATGGCGGCGTCCTCCGCGAAAGCGCGGTCGCCGGCGAGCGGCGTGTAATCGGTGATCAGCTGGGCGATGTAGTCCAGCGCTTTCGGCCGGTCCTCGTGGCGGGCGACCTGGGTTTTCTGCCACGGCGTGAGCTTGGCGTAGGTCGCGCGCAGCTGCTTGTCGGCCTTCTCGGTGAGACGGCCGACTTCTTCGGCGATGTTCATCCCCTCAGGGGCCGACATCTGCCGGAGCTCGTCGATCTTGCCTTCGAGCTCGGCGATCGGTTTTTCAAAATCCAGGAAATGACGCATGATCGAGCGGCTCTAACCACAGGGCGCACAGTTTCGCCAGGGGGAGCCGGCACGATGGCTTGCAGCGGGCACCGGAGAACGCCACTGGCCTTCCCGTCTTCCGGTTGGTTAGAATAGCATTTTATGAGCACTTTCCCGATCAACGCGGGCTGCCTGGTGGTCGAATGTGTGTCCGCGTCCGGCGCCACACAGCGAGGCGTATTCGCCACAACATGATGGGTGCGACAGCGTTGCGCGACGCCGCCTGGTTGACCGGCGCGCGGACAAGACAGTGGATCAGGCCGTTCGCCATCGCCTTGTTCGGGTGTGTAGCCTCTGCAGCGGTAATGATCCTCGTCGCCTCGGTCGGGCAAAAACCGCCAGCCTCGGATTTCGACCCCTTCTGGGTCGCCGGGCGCTTCGTTCTGCAAGGCCATGCTGCGTCGGCCTACGACATCGCAGCTGTCGACCAGGCAGAGCGGGCAGCCACTGACATGCCGGCAGGCTACCTTCCCTTCTATTATCCGCCACCTTTTCTGCTGTTTTGCGCACCATTGGGGCTATTCGGGTTCACTGTCGCGCTTCTGCTATTTGTTGTCGGTGAAACGGCACTGATAGTGGCCTGCTTGCGCCAAGTGTTACCTCGTAACTGGGGTTGGCTGCCTTTGGTCACGTTCCCTGGCTTCCTGGTGAACGCAATCTGCGGCCAGAACGCCGCGCTGAGTGCCGCCTGTTTCGCAGGCGCCGCGATCTGGCTGGAGGAGCGCCCGATTCTGGCCGGATTTTGCCTGAGCGGCCTCGTCTGCAAGCCGCAACTCGCGATCTGCCTCCCTGTCTGGCTGCTGCTGACACGGCGCTTCCGCTGCCTGGTCGCCTGCGGCGGCGGGGCTGTCGTTCTGTGCGCGGTCTCCTGGCTTCTTGTGGGGTCTGCTGCATGGCACGGTTTCTTAGCTCACGGGGCCGACGCCGGTTACAATATAAGGCATATCGCGATGATCTGGCCGAAGCTGCAAAGCCTGTTCGGGGCGGTGCTGCTGCTGGGCGGCACCGTGGCGGCCGCCGCCTTTGTGCAAGCGGCCTTTTCTCTGGCGGCGTTGATCTGGGTGATGCACCTCAGCCTCAGCCGCCGTGGCGCTCTGATCGAGGTAGCGGTCGTGACCACGGCCTCGCTGATGGTCACGCCCTATCTGCTCGACTACGATCTAGCGATCCTGGCTGTGCCGATGGCCTGCCTGGTGCGCCTGGCACAGGACTCTGGATGGCAGCCTTATGAAAAGACTTTGCTTCTGGCCTTATTTCTGCTGCCGCTTGTGGCGCGCGTCAGCGGCCTGATGCTTGGCATAACGCTCGGACCGGCTTTTATCGTGGCGCTTATGGTCGTCCTGGGAAAACGTGCTCACGCATGGAGCGGGCCGACTGCATGAATGTCGCGGCCGTGGTGAACCTGTTTCGACAGGCCTACTGGCTGAATGGCGATCGTGTTGCCGTCTATGGCCGGCTCTTCGCCGTCGCAATGCTGCTCGTCTTCGCCACCGCCTATGTAAAA
Source organism: Acetobacteraceae bacterium (assembly GCA_965198855.1). GTDB lineage: Bacteria > Pseudomonadota > Alphaproteobacteria > Acetobacterales > Acetobacteraceae > BOG-908. The sequence continues at coordinate 1,278,715 of CBDAPZ010000001.1, forward strand.
ATACTTTCGCCGGCCTTCGAGGATGCTGCGCATCGGCCCGTCGCTTCGGATTTCGTCCCCTTCTGGTCGGGCGCACGACTTGCTGTGCGTGGCCATCCCGCCACCGTCTACGATCTGAAGACGATACAGGCGGAGGAGAATACCGGCGCCTCGGTGCCGGACGGCGATGTTTTCCTGTATCAATATCCGCCGACTTGGCTGCTGCTTTGCCTTCCCCTCGGCCTGCTGCCCTACCTGCTCGCGCTGCCGCTATTTCTCGGACTTGGCACGCTCGCTCTGGTGTACGGCCTGCGGCGTTTACTGACCCAGGATGTGGCGCTGGCCACAATGCTGGCTTTTCCCGGCATCGTCATCAACGCAATCATCGGACAAAACGGATTCGTTACGGCATCCTGTTTCTGTGCTGCCCTGCTAGCCCTCGAGACACGTCCCGCCTTGGCAGGACTTTGCCTGGGCTTGTTCGCCGCCAAGCCGCATTTGGCGGTCTGCGTGCCTTTCGCACTCGCCGCGGCCAGGCGTTGGAGCGCGTTCTGGTTCTGCGCACTCATGTCGGCGTCACTCTGCCTGCTGTCGTGGATCGTTCTTGGAACGGCAACATGGTCGGCCTTTCTGGACACGCTCTGGCTCAGCCGCGCCGTGCTGCAAAGCCCGGTAACCGGTCCGAAGGTCATCACCGTATATGAAGCGGTCAGGCTGCTCCACGGTGGGGTCACAGTCGCCGCTGCAAGCCAGGCTGCGGCCGCTGCGATTGCCATCGCGGTGGTCGTGCGCGTGACAGCGCGCCGGCCTGGTGCCGGCGCTGAGATCTCGGTCATCGTTGCCGCCTGCATCCTGTGCACGCCCTATGCAATGGACTACGACCTTGTCTGCCTGGCCGTTCCGATGGCTTGGCTCGCGGGGGAGGCACTCCGCACAGCGTGGCGACCGTGGGAGAAAATCGTGCTGCTTGGCTGCTACATATTGCCGTTCTTCGCGCGTGTGCTCAGCGTCAATACTGGGATTTCACTGACGCCCCTCTTCACCGCCGCACTCCTCGGCATTGTCTCATTACGAGCCAATGGCATGTCGCGGTCGTGACCTGGCCTGAGTCAGCATGGTTTACCGAGCAGCGTCTCCGCCGCCTTGCGCGTGCGGCGGTCCTCTTCCAGACGCTGCTCTTCGCCTTCTTCGTTGCCGGATCGCACAATGCTTTCGTATCTTTGGAACGGCCGACCACGACAGATTTTGCCAGTTTTTACGCGGCGGGGGTGCTGACAGATCAGGGTGTACCTGCCGCAGCCTATGACCTGGCGCAGCATCGTGCTGTCGAAGAGCAGGTCACCGCGAAAGGCATCGATTACAAGTATTTCCTCAATCCGCCGGTATTCCTGCTGATCTGCGCACCGTTGGCACGGTTGCCGTATCTGGTCGCCTTCGTAGTATTCGAGCTTTTTACCTTTGCTTTCTGGCTTGCAGTGACACTGCGTATTGCCGGTGGCGGCCGCGTTGCATTGCTGGCATTGCTGGCGATGCCGGCGATCTATTGGGCCTTGGGGTGGGGCCAGAATTCCTTTTTGACCGCTGGGCTGATGGGTGTCGGCACTTTGTTCCTGCGTACCCGCCCCTTCTTGGCCGGTGCCGCCTTTGGCGCGCTGTGCGTCAAACCGCATTTCGGCGTGCTGCTGCCCATAGCCCTCGTCTGCGGCCGGCATTGGCGGGTGGTGGCCGGTGCAGCCATGAGTGTGCTCACCTTGGTGGCGCTCTCTGCCGCGTTGTTTGGCGTTGCTACCTGGCAAGGCTTCCTCGACATGGCGATGCATGCGCGTGGCACCATCGAAAGCGGCCGGATCAGTTTCGCCGGCCATATCGACGCGGGTGGTGCGTTGAGGCTTCTCGGGTTCGGTGCCACGGTCGGCTGGGCGGTGCAGGCGCTGGCAAGCCTGTCGGCCGCGTGCATCGTCGGCTGGATGTGGTGGAAGCGGTTAGACGATGCCGCATCCGACGAGGTGCTGCTGGCAGCACTCATTGCCGGCACGATGATCGCCATGCCGTTTCTGCTGTTCTACGACCTGGTGATGGCAAGTGTCGCCGCGGCGTGGCTGGCGCGGGCGGCGACCCGCACCGGCTGGCTGCCGCGGGAGCGGCTGGTGCTGATTGTGCTGATGATCACCGTGCTGCTGGCGTTCCCGTTTGCCGCCGTTCTGCATCTTGCTGTCGGCTGCGCAGTCGCCCCTGTATTGCTATGGTGCGCGATACGGCGTTCCCGGTTGACACATCGAAGCACAATCCGGGTCTGACCCTGTCAGCATCTGCAGCGCACCTGCCCGCTATGCGCGTTTAGCGTTTCTGCAATACAATTTCCGGTAGAACGACCTTTAGCAGCGTTGCGAGGTGAGGGTCAGGTGAGGCTAGTGCACGAACCAAATGGCTATCCCGGTCACCCCGCCCTGCCGCAACTAAGCGCAACCTCTCGTTGTGCTAGGTTTCAAGGCGCATCGCTGTGGTTTTAACGCCACTTCAACCACGTTTCATGAGGAAACCTATAAAATAGGTCTTTTCACGGGGCTGTGATGAGCACTATGCTAGTGATTGCGGTAGGTAAACAACGCTCGGTTGTATCTGCGGTATAGCGAACGGGTAAAATCTCAATTTTCATTTAAGAAATTAACTTTGAGGTAGTATTTTTAGATTGACACTCAATTAATAGGACGTTACGACATAACTACGCCATCACGAAGAAGGCGTCTCGGCGGAAAGAGGAACTGAAGTCGAGGTAGCAAAATCGAACGCGACGCGCCGGTGCGCATCGCACAACCTGGAGAGTAAGATTATGAACAAGCTCATCGTTAAGGCACTCAGCTTCAAGGCCGACCGCAAGGGCGTCACCGCTCTCGAATACGGCATCATCGCCAGCATCCTCGGCCTGACGCTGGTCGGCATCTTCAACACCTTCGGCGGCGTGCTCAAAACCCTGTTTTCGTCTGTCGGCTCCTCGATCTGAGATCGAACCGGCTCCGGCCAATTCGGCAGCACGCTGCCCGAGGTGGTCCGGAGCCGACCGATGCTAGAACCGAACCTTCCCCTACAGCCTGCGCGCCGCGCCTCACCTTTACAGCTGCGATTGGCATGGGGTGACTTTGTGCTCGGCAGCGACACGAGACTTTCCGAATAGGGATTTGCCGTGCTCCACTCTGCCCCCATCGACATCCTGATCTTCGCCGGCGTGCTGCTCCTGGTTTTCGCCGCTCTGCACGATATCGGTTTCCGCACGGTGCCAAACCGTATCTCACTGGCCTTGCTGGCGTGCGGAATCGTCCTCCGACTGATCGATGGCGGATCTCACGAATTATTCTGGGGACTGCTCTGCGGTGCCGCCGTGTTCATCGTCACATATGCCTGCTGGCGTTTCGGCTGGATGGGCGGTGCGGACGTGAAGTTGCTGACGGCAGCAGCTGTTTTCGTTCCTCCCGGCATGGTACCCACCCTGCTGTTCATGACCTCTTTCGCCGGCGGCCTGATCGCAATGGTTTATATCCTGGGCAGCCGCATGGCGCCGCGTCCGCGCACCGCGCGACCCTCCGGCCTGGTGCGGCGGGCCTGGCGCTGCGAGCTGCGCCGCCTGCGCCGCCGCGGCCCGCTTCCGTACGCCGCCGCCATTGCGGCGGGCGGTGTATTCGCTATCGTGACATACTGAGGCCGTCATGACCGCCCGCTTCAACAAGAACCACGGTTTTTCGCAAAGCATCTCAAAGGCCGCGCCATCCTCGGTCTCGCCATGCCTGAGGTGTTGCCCCTGCCAGGCCATGACGGCGTCCCACTTCTTTTGCCTGAGGCCAGAACATGCTTAAGACACTTCTTTTCCTCTTGATGGCGGCCGGCGTGCTCGGCTTTTCCGCCGTCGCCTGGGTGAGCCTGCATCCGCCGCCACCCCCTATGGTCGTCGTCGAGAAGGTCAACGTGCTTGCCGCCGCAACCACCTTGCGCGCCGGCACCCTGCTCAAGCCCGACGACATGGAATTGCACGAGGTCACCGAAGGCGAAATACCGAGTGGTGCCCGCAAGGATACACCCGCGGCACGCTCGGAACTGTTCGGTTCCATGGTGCGCCAAACATTGTTGCCACATCAGATCATTCTGCCGTCCGACGTGATGCGTCCTGGTGACCATGGCTTCCTCGCCGCCGTCCTCACGCCCGGCAAGCGCGCCGCTTCGGTGGGCGTGGATGCGGTCACCGGAACGGCCGGCCTGATCTGGCCTGGCGATCATGTGGATCTCATCCTCACCCAGCAGATCGAAGACCCGTCCATCCCGCTCGGTCGGCGCCTGGCTGCGGAAACGGTGCTGAAGGATGTGCGGGTCATCGCGGTCGATCAGCAGATGGTTCAGGGCGGCGGCTCGACGACGGGCGATACCTCTCAGCAATCGCGCACCGTCACCCTCGAAGTCTCGCCCGAGGATGTCGAGAAGGTGGCCGTTGCCACCCGTCTCGGCCGCTTGTCCCTGGCGGTGCGGCCGGTCGATGCCGGTGCGCCATCCGACATGAAGGACCACGCCGTCACCTACAGCCAGGATGTCTCAACCGCGATTGGCAACGTGCACAAGCCTACGGAACAGGCCGCCTCGCACACACTGCATGTCTATTCCGGCACCAATGACAAGGAATACCCGTTCTGATGCGCGCCACATTGATTGCCCTGCTGGCGGCCGGCACCGCTCTGACCTTGGTGCCCGCCTTCCCCGCTCGCGCACAGGCGCCTTCGCCGTCAGCGTCGCTCGATGCGCAGGCACGCCCGGCGCCGGTGCATGCCACCATCACCCTGTCCGCTGGCAACGGCCAGGTGCTGCACCTGAATGCCCAGGCGACAAATGTGTTCACCGCCGAGCCGAAGATCGCCGAAGTGCGCCCTGCCAGTGCGAACAGCATGTTCGTCTTTGGCGTCGCACCCGGCACCACCACGGTGGCGGCACTCGACACCTCCGGCCAGCTGATCGGCCAGTATCAGATCGTCGTCGTGCCCTCCAATTTTGACGCCTTGCAGGCCGGCCACGCCATCGGCCATGTCGAGGGCGCGGTGCATGCCCGCGCTCAGGATAGCGGCGTGTCGCTGACCGGCCATGCCGCCACCGCCAACGACGCAGAACGCGCGGTGCTCGCCGCCAAGGGTGCGATGCCGGCCGACGGCAAGGTCGATAACGAGATGAAGGTGGACGAGCCGATACAGGTGAATCTGCATGTGCGCGTCGCCGAAATGACACGCACCCTCACGCGCGAACTTGGGGTGAACTGGTCGGCCGCAGGCCAGTTGGGCAAGGAAGCGCTGGTTGGCGTCAGCACCAGCAACCTGATTAGCGCCGCCGCTGGTCTGGTCGCCAGCCAGGGTTCTGTATCGCTCGGCGGTGGCACCCGCGGCTGGAGCCTAGATGCGGTGGTCGACGCGCTTTCTCAGGATCAGCTGGTGCATGTGCTGGCCGAACCAAACCTCACTACCATGAGCGGCCAGCCTGCGAGCTTCCTCGTCGGCGGCGAATTCCCCATCCCGGTTGCAACAACGGCCGCGACCGGCACGACGGCCGGCACCTTCTCGGTCGAATTCAAGCAATACGGCATCTCGCTCGCCTTTGTGCCTACGGTGATGTCGCATAACCGTATCAGCCTGCATGTGCGCCCCGAGGTCAGCCAACTCGACAAGGCCAACGGCGTGACATCGGTGATCAACGGCAACACCACCATCAGCATCCCCGCGCTGACGGTGCGCCGCGCCGACACCACGGTGGAGCTCGGCTCGGGGCAGAGCTTTGCCATCGCCGGATTGCTGTCCGACCAGACGACGCAGATCACCCAGTCGACGCCAGGTCTCGGCGACATCCCTGTGCTGGGCGCGCTGTTCCGCTCGGACAGCTTCAACCGTGCCGAGACCGAGCTGGTGATCATCGTGACGCCCTACATCGTGCGGCCCATCAGTGACCCCGCGGCACTGCATACGCCGGTCGACGGCTTCCGTGCGCCCAACGACATCGAGCGCATCCTGCAGCTGCGACAGCTGGGCGGGACCGGATATTACAACGCAAGGCGCATGCCGGCAGATGTCGGCTTCATGGTCGAATAGGAGGCAGAGATGCGCATGTCATTCATTCCCGGTCGAACCCGACCCGAAACCATGTTCCGCGCCACTCTGCTGCGCGGCACCGCAATCGCTCTGCTGCTGGCCACCGCCGCCTGCGGGCCGGCATTCGATCCACTGACCCGCGAAGGGCTATGGGCGCCGACGCATATAAATCGCGCCAACCTGACTTTGCAGGTCGCCAATCCGGGTGATCTGACACGCGGGTCCGGCACCACCGGCGGCGATGGCCAGTTGGCCGCGGCGGCGGTCGATCGCTTGCGAAACGACAAGGTGAAAAAATTGCCCGCCTCCGACATCTCGACCGTCTCTGCCGGTAATTCCGGCGACAACAACTCCAGTGGCGGAGGGCAGTAAACCGTGGCGCAGAATACCCTGGCACAGCCAGCTGCAGAATCCGGCCAAAAGACCGTCGAACGTTCGACCGTTCTGGGGTTCGTCACCGATGCCGAGAGCGAAATGGCGGTGCGCGAAGGCATGGCCGAGTTGGTGCCGTCGATACAGATCAAGCGCGCCTCGATCCGTCAGGCGACCGCGATGCTGCGCAAGCTGCCCAGCCCCGAAGTGCTCGTGGTCGACATCACCGGCGAGGATGCGCCGCTCGCCGCCCTGCATGATCTTTCCGAAGTCGTCGAGCCCAGCACGCGTGTCTTGGTGGTCGGCGACCGCGTCGACATGAATTTTTACCGTTCGCTCACCCGCGATCTCGGTGTTGCGGAGTATCTGTACAAGCCGCTTGCCAAGGAGATGGTGGCGCGCATGTTCGGCCCGGCCTGCATGCAGCGGCCGGTCGCCAGCGGCGCGCTGCAGGGCGGGCGGATCGTCGCCGTCAGCGGCGCCTGCGGCGGAGTCGGCACCACCACGGTGGCGGCCAACCTGGCCTGGTATCTCGGCGAAGAGCTCAAGCGCCACACGTTGCTGTTCGATCCGGACATTTATACCGGCAACGCCGCGATGATGCTGGGCGGTCGCACTGGCACCGGCCTTCGCCTGGCACTCGAAACCCCTTCGCGAATCGACGAACTGTTTGTCGAGCGTGCGGCACAGCCGGTGACCGAGCGGCTCTCCGTGCTCGCCGGCGACGAGAAAGTGACCGAAGCCGCAGAGATCGCCGAAGGTGCCGGCCGCGCGCTGCTTGCCGCCCTACGCCGACGCTATAATTTCGTGGTCGCCGACGTGCCAAGCGCACCGGTGCCGGTCTATCGCGAGTTGCTCATGCTGGCGCATCAGCGCGTGCTGGTGATGGACCCGACGCTTGCCGCGATGCGCAACACGCTGCGCCTGCTGGCACTCCCGACCGGCCCGGACCAGGTGCGCCGCGCGGTGATCGTGCTCAACCGGCTCGGCCAGCCGGGCGGCCTGACCAAGCCGCAGATCGAGGAAGCACTGGAGATGGCGATTGACGTGGTGATCCCCTATCAGCCCCGCCAGGTCGGCACGGCGGCAACGATGGGCACACCCGCCTGCGTCGCCAGCGGCGGTTTCCGTAGTGGCATCCTGTCGCTGGCGCGCGAAGTGGCGTTTGTCGGTGATGCGAGCCAGGCGTCGAAGTCCTCTTCCGGCGGCCCGTTCGGATTGGGCAAATTGTTCGACAAGCTCTCCGGCCGCGCTGAATGAACGCCACTCCCATGTTCGGACGCCGCCGTAACGAAGCGGATGCCGCCTCGCCGCCGCCGCTGCAGAAAGCCTCGCCGGCGGCGCCGATGCCGCCGAGCCCGTCGACCTCCGATCAGCTGTCGGAACTGCGCACCCTGGCGCTGTCTCAGCTCGATCCCGCCGCCGCCGCCGCCCTCCCGCAGGACCGGTTGCTGCCGGAAATCGAGAAGCTGGTCAGCGACATCGCCTCCGAACGCCGCATCCAGCTCAATGCGCGCGAACAGCGCCAGCTCGCCGCCGAGCTGGTCAACGATATGCTGGGCTTGGGCCCGCTGCAGCCTCTGCTCGACGATGAGAGCATCGCCGACATCATGGTCAACGGCCCCGACCGTGTGTTTATCGAACGGCAAGGTCGCGTTACGCTGTCGAACGTGCGGTTCCGCGATGCCGGCCACGTCGCCAATATCTGCCAGCGCATTGCCGCCGCGATCGGCCGGCGTATCGACGAATCCTCGCCAATGGTCGATGCCCGCCTGATGGACGGGTCGCGGGTGAACATCGTGTTCCCGCCTCTGGCTTTGGACGGCCCTTACGTTTCGATTCGAAAATTTACCAAACGGAAAATGGATTTCGCGCGCCTGGTCGCGCACGGATCCTGCACGCCGCAGGTGGCGCGAATCCTCGAGATTGCGGGTCGCTCCAGGCTGAACGTGATCATCTCCGGCGGTACAGGTTCGGGCAAGACCACGCTGATGAACGCGATGTCGCGGATGATCGATCCGGCCGAGCGGGTGATCACCATCGAGGACGCAGCCGAGCTGCAACTGCAGCAGCCGCATGTGGTGCGCATGGAAACACGCCCGGCGAGCCTTGAAGGGCGCGGCGAAATCACCCAGCGCGATCTCGTCCGCAACGCCCTGCGTATGCGCCCCGATCGTGTGATCATCGGCGAGGTGCGATCCTCCGAGGCGTTCGACATGTTGCAGGCGATGAACACCGGTCATGACGGCTCGATGTCGACCGTCCATGCCAACAATACGCGCGACGCACTCACGCGTATCGAGAACATGGTGCAGATGGGCAATATGGGTCTGCCCGGTAAAGCCATCAAAACGCAGATCGTTGGTGCGGTGGACATGATCGTACAGGTCGAACGGCATCGCGATGGCGGACGGCGCATCACCCAGGTGACCGACATCGTCGGCCTCGAAGGCGACGTCGTCGTGCTGAACGATATTTTCCAGTTCGAATTTACCGGTGAGACACCTGACGGCAGCAAACTCATCGGCGCTTACAAGATCGGCCGCGGCCGGCCGAGCTTCTGGGACAGGCTGATGTATTTCCAGATGGACCGCGCCTGGGTGGCCGCCATGGAGGAGACCAACTGGTGAGCAACAACATTACCTTCCTGCTCGCCGGCGGCCTGCTCTGCCTGGTGGGTCTGGCGATCACCGGCATGTGGCTGGTGGCCGAGCAGAAGCGCGAGGCGGCCTGGGCGGCACGTCGAGAGGCGACGATCGGCGGCTATCTCAAGCCCAAGACCACCGGTACGCCGGTGCTGATCCTCTCGACGCGACAGAAGGAGAAGCCGGCGGACATCGTCGCCCGCGTCCACAGCATCTTCAAATGGCGTGAGGAGCGCCGTGCGCAGTATCCGATGACCTGGTGGGGCGTGGCACTGATCATGCTCGGCCCGGCGATGATCGCCGGGCTGCTGGCCACCAAGCTGCTCAGCTTCGGCGGCTGGTTCGCGGTGCCGGCGGTGGACATCATCCTGACACGCACTTTCCTCGGCTGGTGCGCAAATCGGATTTCACGAGACCTGCTCGCGCAATTCCCCGATGCGCTTTCCATGGTGTCGCGTTCGGTGCGCGTCGGCGTGCCATTGGGCGAGTCGATCAAGGTGGTGTCTAAAGAGGCGATGGAGCCGACGCGCACGGAATTCGGCCGCGCCGCGGATGCAGTCGCCATCGGCATGGATCTCGAAGCGGCACTGGTGGAAATGGCGGAACGCAACGATCTCGCGGAATTCCGCTTCTTTGCGACCGCACTCGCTCTGCAGAGCCAGACCGGCGGCGGCCTGACAGAGACGCTCGACACGCTGGCCGATACCATCCGCAAGCGCGAGGCCGCCCGCAAGCGCGGCAATGCGCTTGCCTCCGAAGCCAAGACCAGCATCTACGTCCTGATCACGCTGCCGATCATCAGCGGTGTCGGGCTTTGGCTGACCAACCCTGACTACATCAACATCCTATTCACCACCACCGGCGGCGAGAAATTGCTCGCGCTCGCGGTTTTCATGCTGTGCACTGGTCTGTTCACGATGAAGCAGATCATCAAGCACAGCCTGTCCTGAGGAGGCCGTCATGCTGAGCAGTCCTGTTCCGCTTCCGCTGCTGGGTTTCATCGCCCTGATGTTCGTCGTCGGCTCGTTTGCGCTGATCCGCGCGATCGACCAGCAGGAGAAGGTGCGTTCGCGTCTCGCGCGGGTGACCGGGCTTGATAGCGGCCCGGCGATCGAGGCCAGGCAGGAGAAAATCCGGCCGCTGGATCTGGTCGCCAGGTTCGGCACCATGCTGGCGAAGAGCGGCATCCTGTCCGACAACACACGGCGCCAGCTCGAACAGACGATCAACCAGGCCGGCCTGCGCGGCAGCCGGGTATTCGGTCTGTTCATCGGCAGCAAGGTGCTGATGATGGTCAGCCTGCCGATCATTGCCTATCTGATCATGCATGGCCGCGGTTTTTCGACGACTGCCTATTACGGCAGCGTCGGCGGCTCGCTGGCTATCGGCATGATGGCACCGGACTTTTTCATCAAGCGGATGCGTGGGCGGCATTTGAAGAAGGTGGAGCGCGGCCTGCCCGACGCTTTGGACATGATGGTGATCTGCGCGCAGGCAGGTCTGGGCCTGGAGGCTGCAATCGAGCGCGTGGCGCAGGAATTCACCTATGCGAACCAGGCCGTAGCACTGGAGCTGGCGATCTGTGCGAGCGAGATGCGGATCGGTGCAGATCGCCGCAACGCGCTGCTCGCCCTTGGCGAGCGCACCGGGCTTGAATCGATGCGCCGGCTTGCCGGCACGCTGATACAGACGATGCAGTTCGGCACACCGCTCAGCCAGGCCTTGCGGGTTCTCGCTTCCGAAATGAGGTCCGACAACCTGACCAAATTCGAGGAAAAAGCGGCGCGTCTGCCGGTGTTCCTTACCCTGCCGATGATCGTCTTCATCCTGCCTTGCGTTTTCATCATCGTGGGCGGCCCCGCGGGCCTGTCGATTGCAAAAACCCTTGGCGGCCACTAGGATTTTACAGATGCGCATTTCCGTCGGTTTGGTGTTGGCGTTGGTCCTGGCAGGTTGCAGCGGCCTTCAGCAGGCGCAGCGCGGCAACGAGGCGTCGCTCGACCGGTCTAGCCTGGCCGCGGCGCGGGCTGCGCTGAATGAAGGCCAGGCGGGCACGTCGCTCGCCATCGCGCATGGCATTCTCGCCTCGCAACCGAACAATGTAGCGGCGCTGGCCGAAGCGGGCGATGCGCAGGCCGCGATGGGCGACAGGCTCTCGGCAGAAACCAGCTACAAGCAGGCATTGCGCCTTTCGCCGCGCGACGTGCGGGCAAGGCTTGGCATGGGCAAGCTGTTGCTGCGAGACGATTTGAAGGGTGCCGAGCAGGCGTTCCGTGCGATCCTGGTGGATGCCCCGCATGATCCGGTGGTGCTGAATGACCTCGGCTATGTGCTCGACCTGCAGGAGCGCCATGCCGATGCGCAGAACATGTATCTCGAGGCTTTGGCCAGCGACCCGAGCCGCCTCTCGACGCGCGTAAACCTCGCCTTGTCGCTTGCTCTCAGCGGCCAGGCTGACAAGGCCGAGCAGATGCTGCGTGATCTCGCCCAGAATTCCGGTGCCACCAGCAAGGTCCGCCTGGATTTCGCTTTGGCCCAGGTGATCGCCGGCCACGACCAGGACGCCCAAATCACCATGAGCGCCGACCTCTCCCCCGAAGAAGCCAAAAACGCCCTAGCCGGCATGGAACAACTCCGTCCCGCCGCAGCAACCCCTTCAAAATAAAAGGTTTTTTGGTTCTTTTTTTCAAAAAAGAACCGCTTGCCTTACCTTTCTGACTTCTAGATTGTGCGCTGCATTAAGGAGTGCACATGGCACAAATCCCAGCGACCCTGATCCCAGGCGACGGTATCGGCCCCGAGATCGTCGAAAGTGTCGTGACAATCCTCGACGCCATGGGCGCCCCCTTCGCGTGGGAGACCGCCCCCGCCGGCCTGACTGCGATCGGCAGCCATGGTGATCCGCTGCCTGCGTCAACACTGGACAGCATCCGTCGCACCAAGCTGGCGCTGAAGGGGCCACTCACCACGCCGGTCGGCGGCGGGTTCAAGTCGGTGAATGTGGAGCTTCGCAAGGAATTCGAGCTATTCGCCAATATGCGTCCAGCAACGACGCTCATCCCGGGCGGCCGTTACGAGAACATTGACATCACCCTGGTGCGCGAGAACCTCGACGGTTTCTATGCTGCGTTCGAGCATTATATGCCGGTCGGCGACGACCCGAAGGCAGTGGCGTTTTCCGCCGGTTTCAACACGCGCGCCGGCTGCCGGCGTATCATCCGCCATGCTTTCGAATATGCGGTGGCGAACGGCCGCAAGAAGGTGACGATCGTCCACAAGGCGAATATTTTGAAGGCGCTGACTGGCATCTTCCTCGATGTCGGCCGTGAGATCGCGCCGGAATATGCCGGGCGTGTGGCGATGGATGATCGCATCGTCGACGCCTGTGCGATGCAGCTCGTGCTCAATCCATGGCAGTTCGACGTCATCGTGACAACGAACCTGTTCGGCGACATCTTGTCTGACCTGATTGCCGGATTGATCGGGGGGCTGGGCCTCGCCCCTGGTGCGAATATCGGTACGAATGCTGCGATCTTCGAGGCTGTACATGGTTCGGCGCCGGATATCGCCGGCCGCGGTGTAGCAAATCCGGTGGCACTGCTGCTCGCCACCGCTCTGATGCTCGATCATGCTGGTTTGCCGGCGCTGGGGACCAATCTGCGCAACGCGATACGCGGCGCGGTGCTGACGGACGCGGTGCGCACACGCGATCTCGGCGGTACAGCTACGACCGCAGAAATCACCAGCGCCATCCTCAAGCGGCTGCCTGGCTAAGGGGCTGGGTTTTGGGCACCGGGCAGGCTAAACCTGCCGGCATGGATGCCCTCCCCCCGCTTTCCCCACCCGCTCTCGCTTGGCCGAAGGATGCGATCCGCGCCCTGCTCGACCTGCCCTTCCCCGAATTGGTGTTCCGCGCCGCCAGCGTGCACCGCATGCATTTCGACCCGGCGCAGGTGCAGATCTCCACCCTGCTCTCGATCAAGACCGGCGGCTGCCCGGAGGATTGCGCCTACTGCCCACAAAGTGCCTCCTACGAAGCAGGCGTACCGGCCAGCAAGCTGATGCAGGTCGATGCCGTGCTCGCAGAAGCGAAGGCCGCGAAGGAAGCCGGCGCCAGCCGGTTCTGCATGGGCGCCGCCTGGCGTTCGCCGAAGGATCGCGACCTCGATGCAGTGTGCGCCATGGTGGAAGGTGTGCGTGCACTGGGCCTGGAAAGCTGCGTCACTTTGGGCATGCTCAACGCGTCGCAGGCCGACCGGCTCGCGAACGCAGGGCTCGATTACTACAACCACAATCTCGATACCTCGCCGGAGTTCTATGGCGAGATCATCACCACGCGCACCTACCAGGAGCGGTTGGATACACTGGCACATGTGCGCGATGCCGGCATCAATGTGTGCTGCGGCGGCATTGTCGGGTTGGGCGAGGACCTCGATGACCGCGCCGGGCTGATCGCCGCCTTGGCAAATCTGCCGAAACCGCCTGAAAGCGTGCCGATCAACGCACTTGTGCGCGTGGAAGGAACGCCGCTTGCGGAGGCCGCCCCCATCGATGCGATCGATTTCGTGCGGGTGATCGCGGCCGCGCGGATCACGATGCCGACCTCCTATGTGAGGCTTTCGGCGGGGCGCGAGACGATGAGCGACGAGGCACAGGCATTGTGCTTCCTTGCTGGAGCCAACTCGATTTTTTACGGTCCACGGTTGTTGACGACGCCTAATCCGGCGGCGGCGCGGGATGCCGTGCTGCTCGAAAGACTTGGAATGTCGGGGAAGTAAGCAGTTCTTTTTGAAAAAAACCAAAGAACTTTATATATGGCGTACGCTGCCCAAGAGAACCGCGACGGCGACCCGAAAGTCTTTTGCTTCTTTTCTTTAAAAAAGAAGACTTCCGTTCTGTAAGGCATACGATGGATAAAAACCACATCGTGCACCGTCACCATATATTGCTTGTCGATGACGACGCTGTTCTATCGCAGAACATTGCGGACGAACTGGAGCTGCTCGGTTATAGCGCCATGCGGGCGACGAACGGGCTGCAGGCGCTGGAGGCCGTGCAGGCCCATGCCTTCGATTTGCTGGTCGTCGATCGCGTCATGCCGGGGCTCGACGGGCTCGGCTTGATCCAGCGACTGCGCGAGGCGAACAACCCGGTGCCGGTGCTCGTGCTGAGCTCTCTCGGCGCGGTGGATGACCGCGTGCGTGGCCTGAAGGCCGGTGGCGACGACTACCTGGTCAAGCCTTTCGCCTTCGACGAACTGATCGCGCGTGTCGAGGCGCTGCTGCGACGGCCGCGCGAGACACGTGACACCGTGCTGCAGACGGGCGACCTCGTGATCGATCTGGTGGATCGACGCGTGCGCCGGCGCGGCCAGGTGATCGAACTGCTGCCGCGCGAATTCAAGCTGCTCGCATATCTCATGCGCCGCCCCAACCAGGTGGTGACGCGTGCGATGCTGTTCGAGGATGTGTGGAACTACAGTTTTACCCCGCAGAGCAATCTGGTGGACGTGCATGTCGGCAAATTGCGCCGCAAGATCGATATCGCCGGCGAGAAGACGATGATCGAAAGTGTGGTCGGATCCGGATTTTTGCTGCGTGCGCCTGACTGAAATCTTTCAGACGCACACGTTCCGCACGTCGCTCATGGCCAGTGCCGCGTTCGGCGCCATAACGTTGCTGCTGTTCGGTTTCATCTACTGGCAGACGGCCGGCCTCGAGACCAACCGTATCAATGGGTTTCTCCTGCACGAAATAACGGCGCTCGGCGAGGAAAATCCGGCAACCATGATCGCCGATGTGAACACGCGCTACCGCACAGACCTGCACCGTCAGGTGTTCGCGGCGATTTTCGATGCAAGGGGCACGCGGATCGCTGGCGATCTGTTGGCGGTGCCCTTGTTCCTGCCGCAGGACGGCACGGCGCACCAAACCGTGGTGCTGCGTCCGATGCCCAGCGGGCCGGTGATGGATACGGCACTTGTAATGGCGCAAAGAGTGGGCAACGGCAATCTGCTGGTGGTTGGCCGCAGCAAGGCGGATGCAGCGCATCTGCGCCTGCTGGTTGTCCGTGCTTTGGGGTTGGGCCTGATGCCGGCACTCCTGGCCGCCCTGTGCATCGGGCTGCTTGCCAGCCAGCGCACGCTGGCGCGCGTGCGCGGCATGAACCAGGCAATCGACAGTATCATGCAAGGAAATCTAAACGCGCGCTTGCCCGCTTCCGCCAACAGCACGGATGCGCTCGAGCAACTGGCAGTGAGTTGCAACCGCATGCTGGCCGAGATCGAACGCCTGCTCGAGGAAGTGAAGGGCGTCGGCGAGAACATCGCGCATGACCTGCGTGCACCGCTGACGCGGCTGCGCACGCGCATGGAGATCGGCCGGGTGCGCGGGCAGGACAAGGCGGCACTGGACAACGTGCTGGAGCGCTCCATCGAGGAGCTGGATCGCGGCCTTGCGATGATCACCGCCTTGCTGCGGATCGGCGAGCTGGAAACCGGGCGCCGGCGTGCGGCCTTCGCGCCGCTCGATTTGTCCGGTCTCTTGGCCGAAGCGGCCGAACTTTATGCGCCTGTCGCCGCCGACCGCGGATTACGTTTCGAGCAATCGGATTTCGCCGTGCCCGTTGTTATCGGCGACCGTGCGCTGTTGCTGGAAGTGCTGGCCAATTTGCTCGACAACGCGGTGAAATTCGCGCCTCCCGGCGGGTCGGTGTGCGTGTCGGTGATGCAGGAGCCGGGTGGCCCGGTGCTGCGCGTGGCCGATAGCGGCGCGGGGATCGCGCCGGTGAACGTATCGGCAGTGCTGGAGCGTTTCTATCGTGCCGAGCCGAACCGGCATATCGAAGGCCACGGCGTCGGGCTGAATCTGGTTTCTGCCATATTGAGGCTGCATGGTTTCGGCATTCGCATGGGCCCTGCAGCACCGGGATTCGCGATCGACATATTATGTTGGCCGCATGAGACGAAAAATCCGGGGACGGCAAACGCTGCCGCCCCCGACATGCTCAGGAGAAAGGATACCAGCGGAAGCTGAGGAACAGCATGTTCTCGTCGGTCTTCGGCGTCGGTCCGATGCCCTGGAACACGTAGCGGCGCACGTAGGAATACTGGAAGCCGACCTGCATCTTGCCATACGGGCCCTGCAGGAAACGCCACCAATCGCCCACGGTGATTTCAGCACTACCCGAGGTGAGCGGGCTGCAGGCGGCCGGCGACGTTGCCAGTTCGGTGCCGCAGCTCGTGTTGTTGATCAGCGGACTGCCATAACCGGCCAACAGGGTTTCCTTGCCCTTCACCGTGGCGAGGTCGTAGCGGGCGCTGACATGCTCTACGCCGAAATAGGCATAGGCATCGTTCGTCTTGTTGGGATGGCCGACCAAGCCTGCCATGGCGCTATAGGCCGGCAGGACAGAGGGCTTGCCCTGGGCGTTATAGGTGGCATCCGGCAGCTGCGAAGCGCCATAGCGGCCGACACCATCGCCCCACAGGCCGCTGACCTGGAAGTCGAGATAGCTCGGCACGACGTGAATGAGCGCGCCGCCGCCGATGCCGCCACCGAACTCGGTGAAGTTCTTGCCGGTTCCCAGCGTGCTCACACGGTCGTTGAACACACGGCCGATGCCCATCGCCTCGAAATGGCCGATCGGATAGTCGGCGGTCAGCTTGACGATGCCGTCCGGCACGAAGTTGTTGGTGAAGGTGTTGCCGGTGCCGTCCACGCCGGTGCCGGTGTTGGACAGGTTGATCGTGGTGCCGGCGATCGTGGGCGCGGTGCCGCTGGAGACCGTGGCCGGGTTCTCGATCGAAATGGCCGCCCAGTATTGGTCCGAACCGAGGTTCTTGGCGAAGCGGAACTGTGCCTGGCGCTCCCAGTCGAAGCCCACCTGGTAAGACGGATCGATGGTCAGCGGGATGTTCACCGCGGTCGGGTCGACACCTTTGGTGTTCATCGTCGCCAGGGACCATGTCTGGCCGCCGAGGGCGTAGAAGCCGTAATCGCTGCGCGCGTAGTCGATCCAGGCCTCGCGCAGACGCGGTGTCCAGCTGTTGCTTTGGTTGTAGTTGGCGGTCGGCGCGCCGCCGAGAAAGTCCATCGCCGCGAATCCGCTGATCTTGGTGACGTCGTCGGGCGAGGCCGTGATGTAGGCGCTGATACGGCTCTGGCGGGCACTGAGGCCGGTCTGCCCCTCATGGTAGAGCTGGCTGTTCCGCTCGGGGATGCCCGAGGTGAAGCTGGAGCCGAGATCGGTCACTTCGTTGCGCGAGCGGCTGTAGCCGGCCGCTTCGAAGAACCCACCGAGCTGCACGTTGACGTTGCCGACGTTGAACGAGCCTTTCGGCAACGCAGGCGCCTTCGGCGCCTCTGCGCGGGCGAGCACCACGGAGCCGGGTGCGGAACCTGGAGCCGCGGGCACCAGCGCATATCCGGTCGGGATGACGGGCATGGTGGCTTGCAGCTGCTGCTGTGCAGGCGGGCGCTCGGACAGATGAGCCTGCAAGGCTTTCATCTGCCGGCTGCGCTCATTGAGGTCGCGTTTGAGGGTCTCGAGCTCGACCTGTTGCGCGTGCATCTGGCGTGCGAGTGCCTGTATGCGCGCTTCGGTATCGTCTGCGCAGGCTCGTCCGACGAAGGAGATGGAGAGTGCCGATGTTGCGAGAAGTAGTGCGTATCGGCGTCTGTTGAGGCGCATGAAGGCTCCGTGATGCGTAGGGGCGTTTGAACGCGCCGCCTATCGCATCGCCGGAGCCTGCTGTGCGTGACACTTCCGCGTCACGGCCGGTGCCTACATGTCGCGGTGCATCCAAGCCACATTAAAACGGATTTTAATTGCCACTCAGGTTCTGGACATAAAAGTTTCTTGCTTCTTTTTTTCGAAAAAGTAGTTTTTTCTTCTCCTGATAACCGGAAATATTTCGCGTTACCGCGGCAACGGAGAAAGGAAGAACTTCTTTTTTGAAAAAAAGAAGCAAAAAACTTTTATGTCCTGGGCGCTTGGCGGGAGAGAGGTAAACCACTAAAGCCCGGCGCATGCATGCGATCGATGTCAATTCGCTTACGAAACGCTATCGCGCGGCGCTGGCCGTGGACGATATCTCGTTCACCGTTGCAGAGGGACAGACCGTGGGCCTTCTCGGCGGCAACGGCGCGGGGAAAACGACCACCATCGCCATGCTCCTCGGGCTGCTGGTGCCGACCACCGGCACGATCCACATGCTTGGGCACGACATGGCGACGGACCGCTTCGCAGCCCTCGCCCGCATCAACTTCTCCTCGCCCTATGTCGCCCTGCCCGCCCGCCTCACCGTGGCCGAGAATCTGCGCGTCTATGCCCATCTCTATAATGTGCCGCAGGCCGAACGCCGTATCAGCGACCTCGCCGACGAGCTCGACCTCAACGGCCTGCTCGAACGCCGCGCAGGCCAGCTCTCCGCGGGTCAGAAAACCCGCGTGGCGCTGGCCAAATCGCTGATCAACAAGCCCGAATTACTGCTGCTGGACGAACCTACCGCCAGCCTCGATCCCGACACCGGCGACCTCGTACGCAGCTGGCTCGAACGCTACCGGGCCGATACTGGCTGCACCATTCTGCTCGCCTCCCATAACATGGACGAAGTCGGCCGCCTCTGCGACACCGTTTTGATGATGAAACAAGGGTCTATCGTCGATCGCGGCACACCCGCAGAGCTCCTCCAACGCTACGAGCGCGACGATTTAGAAGACGTGTTCCTCGACATTGCCAGAAACCGTGATCGGCACGCCATGGGTGAAGCATGAGAGCCTCGCTCAGGCGGGTCTACGGCCTCGTCTACCGTCACACCTCGCTCTATCGCCGCTCGTGGCCGCGCCTGCTCGATCTGGCCTATTGGCCCGTGCTGCAGATGCTCATCTGGGGTTTTACGAGCTCGTTCTTCGCGGCACGGCTGGGCAGCCACGGCACGGTTGCGATCGGCATGTTGCTGGGCGGCGTGCTGCTCTGGGAGACCGCGTTGCGTAGCCATCTGGGCTTTGCAGTCACCTTCATGGAGGAGATCTGGTCGCGCAATCTCGGCCATATCTTCGTCTCCCCGCTGCGCCCGTGGGAATTACTGCTCGCCCTGGTGGTGATGTCGAGCATCAGGATGGCGCTCGGCGTCATCCCAGCCGCGATCGTGGCCGCCCTGCTCTACCATTACAATGTGCTCACCATCGGGCCTATCCTGATCCTGTTCGTGGCCAATCTGGTGGTGATGGGCTGGTGGATCGCGCTGGGCTGCGTATCGCTGATCCTCAGCCAAGGCGGCGGGGCGGAAAGCCTGGTCTGGTCGATGCTTGTCGGCATTTCGCCATTGGCCGCGGTATATTACCCCGTCTCCGTGCTGCCGATCTGGCTGCAGAAGATCGCGCTGCTACTTCCCGCCGCCCATGTGTTCGAGGGGATGCGGGCGGCGGTGTCGCAACACGTCATCCGATGGGATCATCTGGGCTGGGCGTTCGGCCTGAACATCCTTTGGCTCAGCGCCGCGATGATGCTGTTCAACCGCCAGTTCCAGGCCGCACGGCGCAACGGCGCCCTGATGAATATCGGCGAGTAACAAGGAAAGCCGAATGGACTGCACACGCTTCTGGCTGATCCGCCATGCCCTCGTGACGGAAAGCGCGCGCGCCTTCCTCTATGGCTGCATGGATGTGGATATCTGCACGCACACGCTCGACCGACAGGCCCACGCCTATCGCAGCCTGGCGGCGCGCCTGCCCCGGGATGCGCATTGGGTCACCAGTCCGCTGCGCCGCACGCAGCAAACCGCTCGCGCCATTGCACCGGAGCGCGCGTTCGACATCGAGCCGGGCCTCACCGAGCAGCATCTCGGCGACTGGCAAGGCCTCGCCCACCACGAACTCCCCGCCTTGCTGACCGATCCCGGCCATCCGTTCTGGCCGCTCGCCGCGAGCGAGACGCCACCGGGTGGCGAAAGCATGGAACACGTCGTGCGACGGGTAGGCGCCACGCTGGACCGCCTCGCCGACTCGCATGGCACGGCCGATATCGTCTGCATCAGCCATGGCGGCGCCATCCGTGCAGCCATCGCCCATGCTTTGGGCGCCGACGCCCACCTGTCGCTGCAATTTTCCGTCCAAAACCTCGGCTTGACAATTTTGGAGCGGTTTTCAACCGGTTGGCGCGTGGTGACGGTGAACGAGGAGGCTTGTGCCGCGGCGACATAAAGCGATGCCGTTCATCGAGTCGTTTGTTAACTTGCCTCGGTAACGCCATATTGTGTCATAAGAATCATCTTGCCTGGCCTCAGCCGGCAATGTGTGTCTTTTGAAAGGGAACGTCCCTCATGCGCAAATACGGGCGTCTGATTCTCCTCGCAGGGCTTTTTGCAGCACCTCTCGCGCCCGCTATGGCGGAAACCCTGCAGGACCAGCAGGCGCTGGTCGATCGCGCGACGCTCGCGGCCCAGGAAGTGCTGGACGACGCACAAGGCCATGATGCGCGGTCGGTGCTTCCGAAAGCACGCGCGGTGATGATCTGCCCGCGCGTGTTCAAGGCAGGCTTCCTGTTCGGCGGCGAAGGCGGCGGCTGCGTGCTGCTGGCGCGCGGCGGCCAGGGCAGTTGGTCCTCGCCCGCGTTCTATAGCGTCGGCGGCGGCAGTTTCGGCCTCCAGGCCGGCATACAGGACGCGGAAGTGGTGATGATGATCCTCACCACCAACGGCCTGCGCTCGGTGATGGACAGCCAGTTCCGCCTCGGCGCCAACGCCTCGGTCGCCGTGGTGACGGTCGGCGGCGGGGTCGAGGGTGCGACCACCACGAACCTCAATGCGGACATCGTGGCCTTCGCCCGCACACGCGGTCTCTTCGCCGGCGTCTCCCTGCAGGGCAGCGTGATGTCGTCCGACAGCGGCGGCGACGCGATCTATTACGGCCAGGAAGTGGGCCCCGTGGACATCGTGATGGCCATGCGGGTGAACAACCCGGCTGCCGATCCGCTGCGCGCAGTGCTCATGCGTTACGGCTCGCCCAACGCTGCGCCGTTGCCGCCGGCCGCCTATTATGCGCCACCTCCGCAGCAGCAGCCGATGGGGTATGCCGCGGCGCCGACCGGCCCGGTTCAGGAGCAGTCGCTTGCACCGCCTAGGTAAGAGACGGTTTGCGCAGATGTCGCAGATGAGATGGGTCGGATGCAGCAGATAAGATCGGCGATCATCAGCTTCTTATCCGTGTCATCTGCGGCAAGACTTTCTTCCTTTAACGTGTGGATGCATCACGCTTTTTTCCGAATAACCGCGGCAAGATCACCCACGCATTTCAGCGAATCGATCTCCTTCGTGTTCAGCCGGATTTTGAAGCGCTCTTCCACCGCGACCATGATCTCGATCTGCTTGAAACTGTCCCAGCCCGGAACGTCTTTGGCGCATAATTCGGGCGTGAGCTGGATGTCGTCTTTCATGAAGACATCCTTAAAAATTTCGGTCAGCTCGGCATAGAGTTTCGCGTCGTCGATCATGTCCGGTGGCACTCCCTGCCAGCCGGGTGTAGCATGGCGCTACCCGCATGACACGCCAGATCATCATTGTTCGCACCCACCGGGCTGATGCACCGTCGCTTGCCGCATTCGACATGTTTGCCAAATTGCCGGGTTTCACGACGGTCTTCTGCGTCGATGAACGCAACGGTCCGGTCGATATGGGCGACCGCGCAAAAATATCTTTCGATAACGCAACGCTTGCAGCCATGGGCCTGTATGCACATCCCAAGACAGGGTGGCGTTGCGGAGATTATTTTTATTACATCGCGCGGCAGGCATGGCCGGATCATGATTTCTACTGGCTCGTCGAGCCGGATGTAAGAATCAACGCAAGTGACCCTGGCAGCTTCCTTGCGCAGTTTGCGGCGAAGGATGCGGATTTCCTGGCCGCGCAATACGGACCGCGTAATGCCGCTTGGGGCTGGTCGCGCACCATCCTGCCGATCGGCATCGCGCCGCATGGCTGTCTGTTCCCGATCACCCGGCTCTCCGCCCGCGCCATCGACCATCTTCTCGACGCGCGCCGAACATTGTCGGCCGATCCGCGCATCGCCGAGCCGGATGCATGGCCGAACGACGAGGCTTTTACCGCCAGCCTGCTGAGCGCGGGCGGATTTCATTGCGCTGACCTGAACCATGACGGGATCACCTGCTACACACCCCAGACCCTCACGGTGACTGCAGTGGTGGATGACGCCCGCATCGCGGAGTCGCCGCCGGATGGTCTGATCTACCACCCGGTGCGCGATTTCGACCTCTGGCTGGCCCAAGCGGATAAGCGGATCAGCGAGAAGATCGGCACCGTCGACCTCGCGCACAGCAAAGCCGGGCGGGCGGATGCGAGCTTCCTCACCGGCACCGCGAGGGCTTGTCTCCGCCACACCGAACATGCCGGCACGGCACTCGCCCCGCTCCTGGTGGCACAATCGCTTTGGGCCGCGCGGCCCTGGTCGGCCACATCGCAGCCGCAGCAGCCTGAGGCCGACGCCCACCAGGCCCTGCAATGCCAGCGCCTGCTGGACCGGCATTTCGGCACCTCGCCGTCGCACCCGTCTCTCGGCACGGTGCATCTGGCCGCGTGTCTATGGAAACGCCGCCGCGCGGATAAGCTCACCACGGCCATCGTGGACGATTTTGAATTCGGTCCGGGCTTTGAGCTAGGCCAATTTCCGC
Organism: Acetobacteraceae bacterium; assembly: GCA_965198855.1. GTDB lineage: Bacteria > Pseudomonadota > Alphaproteobacteria > Acetobacterales > Acetobacteraceae > BOG-908. Next base: position 1,301,504 of record CBDAPZ010000001.1, read on the forward strand.
ATCGTCACGCGTTGCCCTTCGTGTTCGACCGCGATTGGACGAGTTTGCTGCTGACGCTGCATCTGCGCCCATACGACCTTCTGCATGCCCCCTTCCTCTATGCAGCACAACGCGAGCGGGCGCGGGTGATCGCACGCCTTCCGCTGGCGTCGCTGCCGAAACTGTATGGGCTGCCTGACGGCAAAGCCGACCCGGTGCTGATCTTCTCGCTCGGCCGCACCGGCTCGACCTTGCTGGAAAAACTGGTCGGCCTCGTCACCACGCGCTCGATCTCCGAGCCGGATACGGCGACGCAGCTGAGCGAACAACGCCAGCGCCTCGCCGCCGTGCCGGCAGAGCAACGCCGCGCACTGGTTCACTACGCGATCGCGCCGTTTTTCAAGCTGAGCATCCCAGGCACCGAGGCTTCGCGCTGCGTGGTCAAATTCCGCAGCCAGGTAAGCGGTATCGCCGGCGAGATAGCGGCTACCTTCCCCAAGGCACGCTACGTGTTCATGCTGCGGGAGCGCCGCGCCTGGGCACGTTCCACCTTCCGCGCCTTCCGTATGCCGCCTGAGAAGGTGGCCGACCGGTTGCGCCACGGGCTGCAAGGACTGGCAGCGCTGCGAAACGCCGGAGTCGATCTGCAGGTGCTCGACTATGACATTTTGGTGGCCGATCCGGTCGAAGCAGTCGGCAGGTTGATGGATATCGATGTCGCTGCCGAACCAGCGCTCGCCGAGCGAATCCGTGCCGTCATGGCGCAGGATTCGCAGGCGAGCCACCGCCTGGCGCGTCAGGTTACGCAGCAGCCGAGGGACGACGAGGCGGCCTGGATGGACGCCTTTGAAGAAGCCTGGGCTGCTAGAAGCGGCAACCGCGCTTAGCCGGGGGCATGGCACATGCCCGGTTTGCTGCTATAGGCGGCGCTTGGATGACCTGGCAGTTCGCCACCCTGGGCGAGGCTGCCTGACCGGGGGTGCTTCCCCCAAGGAATGAGACATGGCCCGTCGCCGGCAACTCTATGAGGGCAAAGCGAAGATCCTGTTCGAGGGGCCGGAGCCGGGCACCCTCGTGCAATACTTCAAGGATGACGCCACAGCCGGCAACGGCGCCAAGAAGGGCATCATCACCGGCAAGGGCGTGCTGAACAACCGCATCAGCGAATACCTGATGCTGCGTCTGGCGGAAGTAGGCATCCCAAACCATTTCGTGCGACGGCTCAACATGCGCGAGCAACTGATCCGCGAGGTGGAGATCATCCCGCTCGAGGTGGTGGTGCGCAACGTGGCCGCCGGCAGCATCTGCACGCGCCTGGGCATCCCCGAAGGCACCCGCCTGCCGCGCAGCATCATCGAATATTATTACAAGAACGACGCACTCGGCGACCCGATCGTGGCCGAAGAACATATCACTGCCTTCGGCTGGGCGAACACGATGGACATGGACGACATCGTCGCCATGACCCTGCGCACCAATGATTTCCTCACCGGGCTCTTTCTCGGCGTCGGCATCACGCTGGTGGATTTCAAGCTCGAGTTTGGCCGGCTGTGGGAAGGCGAGGACATGCGCATCGTGCTCGCCGACGAGATCAGCCCGGATAATTGCCGCCTGTGGGACGTGCGGACCAACGAAAAGATGGACAAGGACCGCTTCCGCCGCGACCTCGGCAAGGTCGAGGAAGCCTATCAGGAAGTGGCCAAGCGCCTCGGCATCCTCCCCGAGGCCGGCATGCGCGACATGAAGGGGCCGGAGCTGATGCAATGAAGGCTGTCGTGACGGTGATGCTGAAGGACGGCGTGCTGGATCCGCAAGGCCGGGCTATCGGCCAGGCGCTCAAGAATTTGGGGTTTGCCGGCGTCGGCGAGGTGCGGGCGGGCAAGGTGATCGAGTTGGAGCTCGAGGCAACCGATGCGGACGCGGCGCGTAGCGAAGCCGAGGCGATGGCGCGCAAGCTGCTCGCCAATATGGTGATCGAACGCTTTTCTGTTGAGGTAAAATGACCCGGATTTTTGCCGCCAGCCTTCTGGTCCTGCTCGCCGCAGGCACTGCCCATGCGCAGCGTGTGTCCAACGTGAAAGGAACTACGCTGATGAAGGCGTGCATAGGCTCGAGTTCGGCTCAGTGCGACGCTTATGTGGACGGGTTCAGCGACGCGATCAGCGCAAGCGGGAAGGAGCATGCTTTGGCGTGCATCCCCGTTGCCGCGACCGGCACGGAATTGCGTGATGTTCTTGTCAAGTTCCTGAAGGATCATCCTGAGGATCAGCATCTCAAAGCGAGCACCTTGGCCTCGCGCGCCTTTTCGAAGGCCTATCCCTGCTCGAAGTAAGCTTGCTTCTTCATAATGGCGGTTCAGGGCGCCACGCTTTGGTGGGGGTCCAGGGGGCAAAGCCCCTTGGCCTAGCATTCGCTCATGACCGAAGCTGATCCAGACTTTTCGGCGCGGCAGAGCTTAGCCCGGCATCGCCGCTTCGCCACGTTTCTGCTGCTCGTAATGGCAGCGCTGACGATCGGCAGTTTTTATCTCCCGCACAGCTACTGGACCGAGTTGCTGCAGGCCAGTGCCAAGGCCGGCTTTGTCGGCGGCATTGCGGACTGGTTTGCGGTGACAGCATTGTTCCGCCATCCGCTTGGCCTGCCGATACCACACACCGCCATCATCCCACGCGAAAAACTGCGGCTCGGTCAGGCGCTTGGGCGCTTCCTCATCCGCCACGTGGTGACCGAGGCGGAAGTGAACCGCCTGCTCGGCCGGCTGGATGTCGCCGCGTTCCTGCGTACGATCCTGACCAATGAGGAGGTGGCCAAGCCACTAGCCCGCACCTTGGCGGGATATCTGCCGCGCATATTGGCGAGCGTGGAGGATGGGCGGGCCCGGCGGACGCTGGATCGTCTGCTGCCGCGTCTGGTGGGCGGGGCTGCCGGTGGGCGTGTCGTGGCGCGTGCGCTTCGCGGCTTGGTGGAAGGCGGCCGGCATCAGGAGGTGCTGGGATTCATTCTGGCGAAGCTGCGTGTGGCGATGCTGGAAAAGGAAGGGACGTTACGGCGCGCCATCGAGGAGCGTGTGCGGGACCAGGGCGGCCGGCTAGTGGGCTGGGCGCTGGGCGCCTCGATTGCTGGTCGGGTGCTGAGCTCGGTCAATGCCGAGATGGACAAGATGGATCCGGATAATTCGGAGCTGCGTGCGGCGTTCGACGAGTGGGTGCGCCGCGAGATCGACCAGATGGAGCAGGACCCCGCGCGTGCCGCCGAACTCGGCCGGGCGATCCGCCGTGTCATCGGCCATGAAACGGTGCAGGCCTGGACGTGGGATGTCTGGTCACGCTTGCGGGCCACACTGGAGGCCGATGCAGCCAGGCCTGCGGGCCATACCGAGCTGTTGCTGGAGGGCGCGGTGCATAATCTCGGCGAGATGCTGGCTGACGATCCGGCTGCCGCCGCCCGCGTGCAACGCCTGGCCGAGCGGGCGGTGGCGAAGCTGATACCGGCCGCACAGACGCAGCTGGCCGATTTCGTCGCCGGCGTCGTGGCCTCCTGGGACACCCAAACGCTAACCGACCGCATCGAATTGCGCGTGGGCCGCGACCTGCAATATGTGCGGATGAATGGCACGCTGGTCGGTTTCCTCGTCGGCGGCCTGGCTTTCGCGGCGCTGACCGCGATGTTTGGCCACGTCGCATTCTGAGGCGTTCAGATTCCCGGCGGTGCCGAGTCGGCGATCGCGGTCGCTTGCATGCGTTGCGGGCGATAGGCGCGTATTTCGCCTTCGACATAGGTCTCCGTCGCGGTTTGTGTGCCGGCACTGGCGTCCTGTCGCGTGCCTGAGGCGATGTCGATGGTATTCTGCTGCACGATTCGGCCGAGCGGTTCGACATTCTGTTCAGCAATCGCGAGCGACGTGCCGAGATTTGCCGTCACGATCGCAGTGTGATGGTCGCGTTCCTCCATTTCCTGTGATTGCATCTGACTGATCGAGCCGTCAGCTCCGCGTATCGTCGTGGTTACGCGGCGCAGTATGTGGAAATTGCGAAATTGCAATATGTCACCAGGTTTCGCCGCAGCAAGGCTCACCGGTTTGCCCCAGATGTAATCACCGTCCGGTGTAATCTCGCTATATTCGCCGGCCGAGCGAGCGCCCGCACGAGTCAGCGCCTGATCGGCCAGCGAGAAGCACTCACCGTCACCGACTTCACGACCTTTCGCAGTCATCGCGTAGGCGACGATGGCGTTTCCGAGTTCCCTGGCGGAATCTGGCCTTCTTGCCATATGCACGAGAGTCGAACGCAATCTCGGTCGCATTGTGACATTTGCATGACGCAGCGTGGCTTGGCTGGCTTGCGCCTGCACCATCATCATGGCGAACGCAATTGTCCAATGCGAAACCCTTTGCGGGCTTGCTGCAGCAACGAAGTCAAAAATAGGCCAATCTCCCAATCCGCTTACCGCATGAAGCGGCGGATATCCGGCACACGAACATTGGCATCGGCAGAGTAGCTGTATTTACCAAGCTTGTTCGCAACACGCCAGTTTAGCAAAGCGATATGAATTACCTGCGCGCGGGATGAGCAACAGTTGTCTATGCGCGCACTAGGCCATATCACGAAGGCGTTGTCGACCCAGTTGCGAGATGAATCGTCTTAGAAAAAGACCTAAATGCGATTGCTTAAAAGATGATACAAAATTTGCGTTTTTGCTTTTTAATGTGACGCGCCGATCAAATTTCAAGATGCACGACTTCGTGCATAATGTTGTCATGTATTCGCCAGAACGCACCGCGATATACGGCGTTGGGCTCTCGTATGTCGCCGCACCTGCGGTGCGCAACGGAGTTTGCCCATGAAGAATTATCTGGTTTACACAGCGATCGCGATTCCGCTGCTGGTCAACGGTGCCGCTATGGCACAAAATGCGGCTGTGCCGCCAGCGGCACCGCCGTCCATTGCAGCGACACCGCCGGTGGCGCCGACTGGTCAGACGGAACCTACCTCGCCGGCTCCGATGACAGCTGCGAATTTGTCAGCATCGGACAAGGTTTTTGTCACGAAAGCGGCGCAGGGCGGCCTCGCCGAAGTGCAGATGGCGCAACTCGCACAGCAGAAGGCGAGCAGCGACGACGTCAAGAAATTCGCACAGACCATGATCGACGAACATACGCCGAACAACGATCAACTGGTGAAGCTAGCGACCGCAAAAGGCCTTACGCCGCCGACCGACCCGAACGCGATGCAGCAGAAGATGCTGGCGCATTTGCAGGGTATGAGCGGCGCAAAATTCGACAAAGCCTATGTGAAGATTCAGATCAAGGCGCATACCATGATGCTGAAAGACATGCGCATGGAAGCACGCAGCGGCAAAGATTCGGATCTTAAGAGCTTTGCCGAGCAGACAGTGCCCACCGTCGAGCATCATCTTACGATGGCGCAGGGCCTGCAGAAATCGGGGGTCTGATTTGCGTGGGCCTGGCTGGCGTAGCCGGGCCCAAGCGCCTCCTGAATGGTATAGCCGCCGGCCGTGTTGTCGACGCTTGAGGCCATAATTTATGGCTTTGGGCCTCACCGATGAGGCCAGCAGGAGCGATCAGCTTGCATGTCCAGCCCGGCGATAGCAGCCTCTACCGCTTGCCATCTGGGCCGATCATCGACAGCCCGAAAACCAGCCATTCTTTTGCCAGCTGACTTATGGTGAAAGGGCCGGCACCCGACACAAAGCCACCACGATATCGCGTAGCCAGCGATGTGCTGGATCAGCATCCATGCGGGGATGCCACATGGCCGAGATGACGATTTCCGGTGTGCGGACCGGGAGATCGAAGGTGGCGAGCCCTTCTGTCAACATGTTGGAACTACGAAGAAAGGACGCGGCACGAGCGCGATCAAGTCAGACCGGCGCGCGATGCGGATGGCATCGGGAAAGCCGGGCACGACCGCGACGACATCTCGCCTCAGACCCAATTCCCTTAGCGCATCGTCTACCGGGCCGGTAAAAGCCCCTCTACGGGACGCCACCACGTGCCGGCAGGCCGCATACCGTTCGGGCGACACCGGGCCCATCAGCAGGGGATGGCCAGCCCGTGCTGCGCCGATAAAATTGTCGCGGAAGATGAGCCGAGCCCGCATCTCGGGTGCCGATACGCCGATGACGCCGATGTCCAAGTCGATGTGGCCCTCCCTGAGCGGACGCGCATCCTTGTCGGGTTTGAGCGCGAAACGCATGCGGACATGCGGAGCGACCGAGATCACAGCCTGCACCAAGGGTGCAGAGAACAGATCCATGAATCCCTCGTTGGCGCGAATGGTAAAACTCCGCTCCAGTGAGGCGATATCGAGGGCGCCCGCCTGCGGCCTGCGCGCCGTCCGCACTTCTCGCGCGAGCAGATGGATCCGGTCGCGTAGTTCGGTGGCTCGTGGCGTAGGTACGAGCCCGCGCCCGGCGCGCACGAGCAATGGATCGCCGGTGGCGGTGCGCAGCCGCGTAAGCGTTCGGCTCATGGCGGAAGGGCTCAAGCCCAAGCGAAGAGCGGCCTTGCTGACGCTGCCCTCGGAAAGTAGCGCATCCAGGGCCGTCAGCAGGTTCAGGTCCACAGAATCCATGCCGCGAACCTATCCGGCTCGGGCGGCAAGACATAGCGTCTGGCGCACTCATACTATGCATGGCGTGCGTCTGGCGCCCGTTGCTGGGCCCTCTCACCTTCGCTGCTGACGTCATCAGCGAAAGGCATCGCATGCTTCGGACTTCACCCGACAACAGCCGTACGATCCTGCTCATCGGAGCGTCACGCGGTCTTGGCTTGGCTATGGCTGCCGAATTCCTGGCGCGGGATTGGAACGTTGTTGGCACCGTACAGGAAGGCGTTAGAACCGAGTTGCACGATCTGGCGGACACACATCCGCAACGTCTCCAGATCGAGACCCTTGACGTCACACAACCTCATCAGATCGTGGCACTACGCGACCGTATGTCTGGTCGCAGCTTCGATATCCTCTTTCACAACGCTGGCACCGCCAACGGGAACCTGGCCGATACCGCCGCCACAATCTCGACGGAAGAGTTCGTGCACGTGATGGTAACGAATGCGCTAAGTCCCATACGGGTTATTGAGACCCTCCAAGACCTTGTTGCCACAAACGGCATGATCGGCATCATGTCGTCCGGACAAGGTAGCATCAGCAACAACACCAATGGCCGGGCTGACATTTACCGCAGCAGCAAGGCTGCTTTGAACATGTTCATGCGCAGCTACGCAGCCCGCCACGCCGGAGAAGCGCGCGCGCTGGTATTGATGGCGCCGGGCTGGATCCGCACCGCGCTTGGTGGACCCGACGCGACGTTCAGCATCGAGGAGAGCACTCCAAAGATAGTGGACGTGCTTCTCTCGCAACAGGCCACACGCAGTCTGCAATATCTCGACCGCGAGGGACATACCGTTCCGTGGTAAGCCTGAACTCCTTTAAGGCGATTCCGACGCTCTTCAATCCCTTTTTGCGCTGGAAAGAACCGCTCGTCGCTCGGAAGATGGGTGCGCCTCACCGACATCTCCCTACAAATGGATCCGTCTCTAGAACGGAATTTCGTCATCCAAATCGCTGCTCGGCGCTTCCCAGCTAGGGCCACTGCTACGCGCGGGTGCCGCATTCTGGCGCGGTGCGGCGGGTGCGCGGCTATAGCCACCACCCTCCCCGCTATCGGCACCGCGGCTGTCGAGCAGCGTCAGCTCTCCGCGGAAACGCGCGAGCACCACTTCTGTGGTTTCGCGTTCCGCGCCATCCTTGTCGGTGTATTTCCGGCTCTCAAGTGAACCTTCGAGATACACCTTGCTGCCCTTCTTCAGATAGCGCTCGGCAATCTCGCCTAATTTCTCGTTGAAGATCGCAATGCGATGCCACTGCGTCTTCTCCTTGCGCTCGCCGCTGGCTTTGTCGTTCCACGACTCGGACGTCGCAATGGAGAACGAGACCACCTTGCCGCCGCTCTGCATGGTGCGGGACTCCGGGTCGCGGCCCAGATTGCCTACGAGGATCACCTTGTTCACGCTGCCGGCCATAAGGGCCCCCTCTGGTTTCGAGCACGTAGCTTAACAGGCAGGAACAGGATGGAAACCCCTGCCCGAAGCGCTATGTAAGGCGGCAAGGGCTGGGCCCCTTCCAACATGTCTTGCCGAGGGGTTTTTGGTGTCAGCTATCGTCGTCCGTGGTGCCAGGGAGCACAATCTCAAAAACATCGACATCTCCATCCCGCGTGATCAGCTGACGGTCATAACAGGTCTTTCCGGTAGCGGAAAGAGTTCCCTTGCCTTCGACACGATCTATGCGGAGGGACAGCGGCGCTATGTCGAGAGCCTGTCCTCCTATGCGCGGCAGTTCCTCGAGCTGATGGGCAAGCCGGACGTGGACAGCATCGAAGGCCTGTCGCCGGCGATCTCCATCGAGCAGAAGACGACCAGCCGCAATCCGCGCTCCACCGTAGGCACGGTGACGGAAATCCATGACTACATGCGTCTGCTGTGGGCACGCGTGGGCGTGCCATATTCGCCGGCGACCGGGCTGCCGATCGAGGCGCAGACGGTGAGCCAGATGGTGGACCGTGTGATGGCGATGCCCTCCGGCACCAGGCTGCTGCTGCTGGCCCCGGTGGTGCGCGACCGCAAAGGCGAATACCGCAAGGAACTCGCCGAACTGCAGCGCCGCGGCTTCACCCGCGCCAAGGTGGACGGCACGCTGTACGACATCGCCGAGGTGCCGGCGCTGAACCGCAAGACCAAACATACGGTCGAGGCGGTGGTCGACCGCATCGTGGTGCGCGAAGGCGCCGAACAGCGCTTGGCGGATAGCTTCGAGACCGGGCTGGGCATGGTGCCGGACGGCATCGTCTATGCCGAGCATGCCGATAGCGGCGAACGCACCGTGTTCTCCTCGCGCTTCGCCTGCCCGGTGAGCGGCTTCACGATCGAGGAGATCGAGCCGCGCCTGTTCAGCTTCAACTCCCCTCATGGCGCTTGCCCGGCCTGTGACGGCCTCGGCATGGAGACGTTTTTCGACGGCGCCATGGTGGTGCCGGACGAGCGCCGCAGCCTGGCCGAAGGCGCGGTGGCGCCCTGGACCGGCGGGATGAGCCAGTATTTCGACCAGACCCTGCAAAGCCTGGCACGCCATTTCAAGGTGACCACGCGCACGCCTTGGAGCGAACTGCCGGAACGTGCGCGCGACGGCATTCTCAACGGCACCGGCGATACGGTCGTCGAAATGACATACAAGGACTCCGCCCGCTCCTATCAGGTCAAGAAGCCGTTCGAAGGCGTTCTCAAGAACCTCGAGCGACGCTGGCGCGAAACGGATTCCGCCTGGCAGCGTGAGGAGCTTTCCCGCTACCAGGCGCAAAAGCCCTGCGTCGTTTGCAAGGGCGCGCGGCTGAAGCCGGAGGCGTTGGCTGTCAAAATCGATCGCCGTACCATTGCTGAGGCGTCGGATTTTTCCATCCGCGATGCGCTGGCATGGTTCTCCCAAGTTGGCCCCACGCTTACCAAGCAACGCGCAGAGATCGCTCGTCGAATTTTGCGCGAAATCGTCGATCGGTTGCAGTTCCTTGTCGATGTCGGGCTGGATTATCTCTCCTTGTCGCGCGGATCGACCACTTTGTCGGGCGGCGAGAGCCAGCGCATTCGCCTCGCCAGCCAAATCGGCAGCGGCCTGACCGGTGTGCTCTATGTGCTCGATGAGCCGTCCATCGGCCTGCACCAGCGCGACAACGAAAGGCTGTTGGGGACGCTGCAGCGTTTGAAGAACCTCGGTAACACGGTGCTGGTGGTCGAGCACGACGAGGACGCGATCAGGCAAGCCGATTACCTGATCGACATGGGTCCGCGCGCGGGCATGAACGGTGGCCATGTGGTGGCCAAGGGCACGCCGGCGGAAGTGGCGGCCAACAAGGATTCACTCACCGGTGATTACCTCAGCGGCCGGCGTCGCATCGAAGTGCCGACACGCCGGCGGCCCTATGACAAGAACCGCAAGGTCACCGTAGTCGGTGCGACCGGGCATAATCTCAAGGATGTCACGGCCTCTTTTCCGCTCGGTACCTTCACCTGCATCACCGGCGTCTCCGGCGGCGGCAAATCCACGCTGGTGATCGATACGCTCTACAAGGCGGTGTCACGCCGCCTCATGGGATCGGGAGAAGTCCCTTCCGCGCATCAGCGCATCGACGGGCTGGAGCAGCTCGACAAGATCATCGATATCGACCAGTCGCCGATCGGCCGCACGCCACGCAGCAACCCCGCGACCTATACCGATCTATTCGCGCCAATCCGCGACTGGTTTGCCGAATTGCCGGAAAGCCGTGTGCGCGGCTACAAGGCCGGCCGGTTTAGTTTTAACGTCAAAGGTGGCCGCTGCGAAGCATGCCAGGGTGACGGGCTGCTAAAAATCGAGATGCACTTCTTGCCGGATGTGTTCGTGACCTGCGACACTTGCAAAGGTGCGCGCTATAACCGGGAAACTCTGGAAATCAAGTTCCGTGGGAAGTCGATCGCCGAGATCCTGGCGATGACGGTGGACGAGGCGCAGCCGCTATTTTCTGCGGTGAACCGCATTAACGATCGCCTCTCGATCCTGCAGCGCGTCGGTTTGGGCTACATCAGCCTCGGCCAGCAAGCGACCACACTCTCCGGCGGTGAGGCACAGCGCATAAAGCTGGCAAAGGAGCTGGCACGACGCGCGACCGGCCGCACGATCTATATCCTTGATGAGCCCACCACCGGCCTGCATTTCGAAGACATCCGCAAATTGCTGGAGGTTCTGCATGCACTAGTGGACCAGGGTAACTCGGTAGTCGTGATTGAGCATAATCTGGAGGTGATCAAGACCGCCGACTGGATCATCGATATGGGCCCGGAAGGCGGCGATGGCGGTGGACGCGTGGTTGCCGAAGGCACGCCGGAAATGATCGCGGCGATAGAGGGCAGCCACACGGGCCGTTTCCTGGCGCCGTTGCTACCGTCGCCAGCGAAAGCCAAGGTGAAGAGAAGGGCATGAAGGCCTTCTTTTCTGAAGACAGGAAGCAAAAGGCCATTACGTCGCTGTCGCGGTTCTATCCGGCAGCGCACGTCAGAGCATAAAAGTCTTTTGGTTCTTTTCTTCAGAAAAGAACTGCTTTCTAAAAGGCTTCGTCATTGTCTCGCCGCATTCACCTGCTTAGTCACACCACATGATGCAAGCTGTTCCCACATCCACCCGTCGCAGTTCCTCCGATCGGGTTCGATTGGCGCTAAACGACGACGCACTCGCCTGGCCGCCGCAGCATCGCTCTATGCGCGAGCTCCGGGCTATGCGCCGGATCATCCTGGTGTTGCTGTTCGCGCCGCCGGCCTGCATGTTCCAGGCAGTGCTTCTGCTCTGCGCGCCGATCGGCAAGATCAAGTTCGCGGTGTTTTTCTGGAAGACCATCAGTCAGTTGCTCGGGCTGGAGGTGCGAGTCATCGGCACGCCGGCACGGACAGAAGGCGAGCATCGCCGCCCGGTGATCTATGCGTGCAATCATTCCTCCTGGCTTGACATTCCAGCCACTGGCGGCGTCCTGCGCGCCTGTTTCGTCTCCAAGGACGATGTGGCGGGCTGGCCGATCATCGGCACCGTTGCCCGGCTCGGGCGCAGCATCTTTGTCAGCCGTTCGCGCCAAGGCATCGGGCGCGAGCGCGACGAGATGCAAGCGCGGCTGCGTGGCGGCGATGACCTGATCCTGTTTCCCGAGGGCACGAGTTCGGACGGATCGCGTGTGCTACCGTTCCATTCGTCGTTTTTCGCTGCCGCCTATGGCGAGGCGACGCCGCTGATCCAGCCGGTCTCGGTGGTGTATGACCGGTTGGAGCATCTGCCGGTGGGGCGCAGCAGCCGTACCGTATTCGCTTGGTTCGGCGATATGAGCCTGGCACCGCATGTGTGGCAGGTGGCCCAATGGCAAGGCAAACGGGTGAGCCTGCTATTCCATCCGCCGCTCGATCCGGCCGATTACACGTCGCGCAAGGCCCTGAGCCAGGCGACCTGGGAGGCGGTGGCCGACGGTGCGTCGGCCCTCAGGCAGAATCGCGCACCACGCTCCTCCGCCATTGCAGGCTCCATCGCCGCGGTGGTGCCTGCTTTTGCCCAGTGTTAACGATCTCGCGCTACACGCATAAAACGCGTCTTTTTTCTTTCACTTGTTGACGACTCGGGCGCTTATTGCAGGATCGCGCCAACCAGGAGATCTGGATGAAGCCGACGGGACAGAGTTGACGGCGACGCGCGCCCCTGATTTCTCCGCTTATCCCCGGACGGATATTGTTCGGCGGCAAGAGCCGGAGCCCCGTCTGATGTCTGCAACTATCCAAAAGAAGCGTCTGCACGTGATCACCTGGGGCTGCCAGATGAACGTGTACGACAGTGCCCGCATGGCGGACGTGCTCGCCCCCCTTGGCTACACGACGGCGGACGGGCCTGAGGACGCCGACATGGTGATCCTCAACACCTGCCATATCCGCGACCGCGCCACGGAAAAAGTGTTTTCCGAGTTGGGACGGTTGCGTGTTGCCAAGCAGGCGCGTGCCGAACAAGGTGAGAAGACCATCCTAGCCGTGGCCGGTTGCGTGGCCCAGGCGGAGGGCAAGGAAATCCTCGCCCGTGCGCCCTATGTGGACATCGTTCTTGGGCCGCAAACCTATCACCGCCTGCCGGAATTGGTCGCACAAGCCAGCCGCGCAGCCGGTGCGGTGATCGACACCGATTTTCCACCGGAATCGAAATTCGACTTTCTGCCCGACGCGGCCGCCCCGCAGATCGCCGGTGGATTGACCGCTTTCCTCACCATCCAGGAAGGCTGCGACAAGTTCTGCAGCTTTTGCGTCGTGCCTTATACGCGCGGCGCCGAATCCAGCCGCCCGGCCGCCTCGGTCATCGCAGAGGCGCGCCGCATGGTCGATGGCGGCGCGCGTGAGATCACCCTGCTCGGTCAGAACGTGAATGCCTGGCATGGCGAAGGCCTCGATGGCGCCCCGCGCACGCTCGGCTGGTTGTTGCGCAGCCTTGCGGAAATCCCCGGCCTGGCACGGATGCGCTACATGACCTCGCATCCGCGCGACATGGATGACGATCTGATCGCAGCGCACGGCGATCTGCCGCAACTGATGCCGTTCCTGCATCTGCCGGTGCAGTCAGGGTCGGACCGCATCTTGTCGGCAATGAACCGCAAGCATACGGCCGAGGACTATCTGCGTCTGGTCGACAGGCTGCGCGCGGTGCGGCCGGATCTGGCGATGTCGTCGGATTTCATCGTCGGCCATCCCGGCGAGACCGAGGCCGATTTCGAAGCCACGATGGCGCTGATCCGCGCCGTCAAATTCTCGCAGGCATTCTCCTTCAAGTATTCGCAGCGCCCCGGCACGCCGGCAGCCGGCGCGCCGTTCCAGGTGCCGGAAGCGGAAAAGGACCGCCGCCTCTACGCGCTGCAGGCTCTGCTGCGCGCACAGACGGCAGAGTTCAACGAGCGTTGCGTGGGCCTCACCTTGCCGGTGCTGCTCACCGGCACCGGGCGGCATGCCGGCCAGATCGTCGGCCGCTCGCCCTATCTTCAACCCGTTCACCTGATTGGTCCGAAAAATCTGATCGGTCAGGAAATACAGGTGTGCATCGACGCCGCGCACACCAATTCATTGTCTGGAGCAACCCTAAAGGAGAAGGCCTGCGCTTGACCCACCTCACCCCAGCACCCGCCCGACCTCTTCCCATCCCTGCCGCCACCGGCAAGGCCACCCTCAACTTCAACGACAACGCCTTGCTGCCGCTGCTGCTGGGTGACCACGACAGGCATCTGGTGCGGCTGGAACAGGGTTTTGGGGTGCGGCTCGCCTGCCGCGGCAATCGTGTCGCGATCAGCGGCGAGCCCGATGCGGTGCTCGCCACGCAGGAAGCGCTGAACGGCCTATGGCAGCGGCTGCAGAGGGGAGAAGCCGTGGCCTCAGGCGATGTGGACGCGGCAATTCGCATGCTGAACCGAACCGATGAAGACCCAAGGCTGCCGCTTTCCGACTTGCCGGCAATCCGCACCCGCCGCGGCGCCGTCGGCCCGCGCTCGCCTGGTCAGCACACCTACATCGAGACCCTCGCCCGCCATGAAATGGTTTTCGCGCTTGGCCCGGCAGGCACCGGAAAAACCTATCTGGCCGTCGCCCAAGCAGTCGCCATGCTGCTCGCGAATCGTGTCGAACGCATCGTTCTCTGCCGCCCAGCGGTCGAAGCCGGCGAGCGCCTTGGCTTCCTGCCCGGCGACTTGAAAGAGAAGATCGACCCCTATCTGCGCCCGCTCTACGACGCGCTGCACGACATGATGCCCGGCGACCAGGTGATACGGCGCATGGGCACCGGCGAGATCGAGGTCGCTCCCCTCGCTTTCATGCGCGGCAGGACGCTGGCCCATGCCTTCGTCATTCTCGATGAAGCGCAGAACACCACCGAAGCGCAGATGAAGATGTTTTTGACCCGCATGGGCGAAGGCACTCGCATGGTCGTCACCGGCGATCTCACCCAGATCGACCTGCCCACCGGCGTACGCAGCGGCCTGCGCGACGCGGTGGAAACGCTGGAAGGCGTCCAAGGCATCGGCTTCGCGCGGTTCAACACGCGCGACGTGGTGCGCCATCCCCTGGTCGGGCGCATCGTCGACGCCTATGATCAGCGCGCGGCGGCGGCGCGGGAGACGGTGCGCGGCAAGGCTCGCCGGGAGAGCGATGGAACCGGGTAGTACTGACCCCGCGAAGGCGGGGTTCCAAGCGAGACGCGCGGCGGCGGCATTGCAGCCGACCGTGCTGGTGCTCGACTCGAAATGGCGCGCTTTGGTCCCGCATGCCGAACGCCTGGCCAGCCGTGCGGCAGCGGCCGCGGGCGGCGCCGGCACCGTCGTGCTGTCGAGCGATCGCGCGGTGAAAGCGCTCAACGGCCTGCACCGCAACAAGAACAAGCCCACCAACGTGCTCACCTTCGAATTCGGCTCCGGCTTCCTCGGCGGAGACATCGTGCTCGCTTTGGGCACCGTGCGGCGCGAGGCGAAGGCCGTCGGCCGATCGCCAGCACACCATCTTGCCCATCTCGTCGTGCACGGCGCACTACACCTGCGCGGCCATGATCACCACCATGTCGGCGACGCACGTCGCATGGAAATGGAGGAAGCGCGTATCCTGAGCACCATCGGCGTGCCCAACCCGTGGAAACGACGATGAGCGAGGCTGCCAGCTCCACCCTGCTGAACCGCCTCGGCAGCATCCTCGGCAACCGCGCCAAACGGCGCGGCCAAGACCACGGCGTGCGCGAATCGATTGCCGAACTCGTGCAGGAAGCCGCCGACGCCGGAGACGGTGACGGCGCTATCCCGGAACTCGACCGCCAGGAACGCGCTCTGATCGCCAACGTATTGCGCCTGCGCGGAACGTCGGCTGACGACGTGATGGTGCCGCGCGCCGACATCGTGGCGATGGACGTGGATCTGAACTGGGACCAGGCGATGGATCTGATACGGCGCGAGGGCCATTCGCGCATGCCGGTCTACCGTGAGCAGCTCGACGAGATTGTCGGCATGATCCACATCAAGGACGTTTTTGCGTTTGCGGGAAAACCCGTCGAGTTCAAGCTTGAAAGCGTTCTCCGAAAGCCGCTGATGGTGGCGCCGCAAATCCCGGCACTCGACCTGCTCCTGCAGATGCGCGTAGCGCGCATGCATCTTGCCCTGGTGGTGGACGAATATGGCGGCATCGACGGCCTGCTGACCATCGAGGATCTGGTAGAAACGATCGTAGGCGACATCGCCGACGAGCATGACGAGCCCGATCTGCCCATGGTGGTCGAGCGCCCGGACGGCACGCTGGATGTCGACGCCCGCATGAAGATCGAAGATTTTGAAGCGCGTGTCGGAAAGCTTCTCACCGATGAAGAACGCGACGCCGACATAGACACGGTCGGCGGCCTGGTCTTCACCTCCGCCGGCCGCGTCCCCGCCCGCGGCGAAGTCATCCGCCACGAATCGGGCGCCGAGTTCCGTATTCTCGATTCAGATGCCAGACGCATACGTCGGTTAAGAGCGAAGCTTCCAGTGCCAGCCAATGAATAAAAGTTTTTTTGTTCTTTTTTTCAAAAAAGAACAGCACTTCTTTTTTGAAAAAAAGAAGCAAAAAACTTTTATATCTTTGGTTGGGTGTTCTAACTTATGAAGATCTCGCTTTTCATCACGTGTTTTAACGATACGCTTTTTCCACAGACAGGCTGGGCCGCCGTTCAGGTGCTCGAGCGGCTGGGGCATGAGGTGGATTTCCTACCGGGGCAAAGCTGTTGCGGGCAGATGCACAGCAATTCGGGCTATCCGCGCGAGGCGCTGGCGCTGGTGCGCAAGTTCGTCAGTGTATTTCGCGATGCCCCGGTGATCGTGGTGCCGTCGACCTCCTGCACCACGACCATCCGCGCCCAATATCCGCGCTTGGCGGCCGAAGATCCGGCACTCCTGCGTGAAGTGGAAGCGCTGATACCGCGCGTCTTCGAGTTTTCGCAGTTTTTGACAGAGGTTCTGGGATTAGAGGATGTGGGCGCCTACTACCCGCATCGCGTCACCTATCATGCCTCCTGCAATTCCCTGCGTGGCCTGAAGCTGGGTGATGCCCCGAAAACCTTGCTGAAGGCGGTGCGCGGGCTTGAGTTCGTCGATCTTCCGGCAATCGAGGAGTGCTGCGGTTTTGGTGGCACGTTTGCGATCAAGAACAGCGAAGTTTCGACCGCGATGCTCAGCGACAAGATGCGCGCGGTGCTCGAGACGGGTGCCGAGGTAGTCACCGCCGGTGACAATTCCTGCCTGATGCATATCGCCGGTGGTCTCTCGCGCATGAAAACAGGTGTGCGCGCCATGCACCTCGCCGAGATCCTGGCGGAAACGGAAGCCGATCTATGACCGACACCTCCTTCCCCGCCCTCGCCCACAAGGCGCTGCGCAACACCCAGCTTCGCCGCAATATCCGCAAGGCGACGAGCACCATTCGCGCACGCACCGCCCGCGTGACAGCCGAGTTGCCGGATTGGGAGGCCCTGCGCGATGCTGGCGCTTCCATCAAGGCGGCGACGATGGCTGACCTCGATACGCATCTTTTGCAGCTGGAGGCTAACGTCACGGCCGCCGGCGGCATCGTGCATTGGGCGCGTGATGCGGAAGAGGCACGCGAGATCATTATCAACATCTCACGCCGTCACGATGCCGAGCGCGTGATCAAGATCAAGTCGATGACGACCGACGAGATCGACCTCAATCCGGCGATGAGTGCAGCCGGTATTGATCCGATCGAGACCGATCTGGCCGACATGATTGTGCAACTGGCGCATGACAAGCCGAGCCACATCCTGGTGCCGGCCATTCATCGTAATCGCGCCGAAATACAAGGTCTTTTCGAAGCCCAATTTGGCCAGGGCAAACTTAGCGACGAACCAACAGTGCTCACCGGCGCCGCGCGCAAATACCTGCGCGAGAGATTCCTGCACACGAAGGTCGCCATTTCCGGCGCCAATTTCGCGGTGGCTGAAACCGGCACGATCGGCATCGTGGAAAGCGAGGGCAATGGCCGCATGTGCCTCACCTTGCCAAAGGTGCTTATCTCGCTGATGGGCATCGAAAAGGTGCTGCCACGATTCACCGATCTCGAAGTGTTCCTGCAGCTTCTGCCGCGCTCGGCTACCGGCGAACGGATGAACCCCTACACCTCCCTCTGGACGGGGCTGCGGCAAGGCGACGGCCCGGAAGAATTCCATCTCGTTCTGCTGGATAACGGACGCACGCGAATCCTCGCTGACGAGGCTGCACGTGAGACTCTGCACTGCATACGCTGCTCACGCTGCATGAATGTTTGCCCGGTCTACGAACGCACGGGCGGCCATGCCTATAATTCAATGTATCCGGGTCCCATCGGCGCCATTCTCACGCCGCAGCTCGTCGGATATGACGAGGCAGGTTCATTACCGTTTGCGTCCACACTCTGTGGCCGCTGTTACGAAGTGTGCCCGGTCAAAATCGATATTCCGCGCATCCTCGTCCATCTGCGCGGCAAGGCTACGGATGCGCGCGTAGCGTCGCACAGCCTCGATGGCGAGGCTGTAGCCATGCGTGCGGCGCTGTGGATGTTCGGTGGGCCCAAGCGCATGGCGGCGGCACAATCCCTGGCACGCATGGGCCAAAAACTCTTTGCCAAAGACGGCATGATCGAGAAGCTGCCCGGACCTCTGAAAGGCTGGACAGCCTCGCGAGATTTTCCGGCCTTGCCGGCCGAGAGCTTTCGGGACTGGTGGAAAGCGCGCGAGAAAGAAAAGCCATGACCGCGCGCGATGAAATACTTGGGCGCATACGGGCGACGCGTCCAACAATCCCGGTAGAGCGCGCCCCGCCATCCTACAACATGCGCTGGGAGGCGCCGCGCGAAGAGATTATTTCGCGTTTCGTGCAGCGCCTGTCGGACTACCATGTGACGGTGCTGTTCGCGCATACCGAGAACGAGATCCACGACATTGCACAGCGCCAGCTCACCACGCGCGGCATCGCCACCCTGGCAATCCCCGCCGATCTGCCGGCGACATGGCGCCCGGCCGGCATCACCATCATCGAGGATACCGGGCTCAGCTTCGAGGATCTGAACGCCGCACAAGGTGCCATGACCGGCTCCTTTCTCGGGATCGCCGAGACCGGCACCGTGGTGCTAGATGCCGGGCTGGGCCAGGGGCGGCGGGCGCTCACGCTGCTGCCGGACTACCATATCTGCGTGGTGCGCGAGCGCGCCGTGGTCGGCAGCATGCCCGAAGCGATCGCCGCCTTGCACCCGCGGGTGGTGCATGGATCGCCGATCACCTTCTTCTCGGGGCCGTCGGCCACGGCGGATATCGAACTCGATCGTGTGGAAGGCGTTCACGGGCCAAGGATTCTGGACGTGATCCTGGTGTCCTAAAAACAGAGTTTTCATGAAGACATTCAAGCTCGGCCGGCATCTGGCCGTTTTTCTTTCGCTTTCTGCCTGCACACCAGCCCAGCTTCTGAATGCCACCATTTCCCGCAGCGGCCTCACTGTGACGCATAATGTGGCATACGGACCTGCTGCGCGCGAAAAGCTCGATATCTACCGGCCGCAGGGATCGTCCCACACGCCCGTCATCGTGTTCTTCTATGGCGGGTCTTGGAACAGCGGCAGCAAGGCGATGTATCCGTTTGTCGCCGCCACACTGGCCCGACGCGGTTACGCCGTGGTGGTGCCGGATTACCGTGTCTATCCGGAAGTGCGCTTCCCCACCTTCCTTGAAGACAATGCGAGATCCGTTGCCTGGACTCAGGCCCATCTTGCCGAACTCGGTGGCGATCCCGACCGTGTTTTCCTCATGGGCCATTCGGCCGGCGCCTATAACGCGGCGATGCTGGCGCTCGATCCCAGCCTGCTGAATGCGGCGGGCACGAGCCGAGACCGCATCGCCGGCGTGATCGGCCTGGCCGGTCCTTATGACTTCCTGCCCATCACCGGTGAGGACATCAAGCCGATCTTCGCACCGGTGAATGATGGGCCGCTCAGCCAGCCGATCACCTATGTGGATGGCCACGCACCCCCCATGCTGCTGCTGGCGGGTGCCGACGACACGACCGTGTACCCGCGTAATACCATTTCGCTGGCCGCACGCATTACCAGCAAAGGCGGCGCGGTGCAGTCGCACATCTATCCCGGGCTCGGCCATATCGGGCTGATCACCGCCATCGCACCGATCTTTCAGGGCCGCGCTCCGGTACTCGCGGCGGTGACGGATTTTATAAGCACACATCATAGCAAATCGGATGTGGGCACGGCTTCGTGGGCTGGCGCGCCGGCTGCCGAATAGGGCAGACAGCGGCGCATGAAGCTCGCTCTCGCTGTTCGTTCCGCCCTCCCCGCCATTGTCGGTTTCTGCGGCCGCAACCGCGCCTTGGTGATCGGCATGGCCATATTTCTGGTCTGCCTCAGCCTTGTCGCGGCACATGCGCGGTTAGGAGTCACGACCGACACCTCGAAGATGTTTGCGGATTCACTACCCTGGAAACAGCAAAGCGACGCGTTGAACCGCGATTTCCCGCAGAATAACGGGATACTCGTCGCCGTCGTGCAGGCCGACATCCCCGAGGAAGCCGAAGCCACCGCCGCCGCCCTTGCGAAAAAGCTGCGCGCGGACACGGCGCATTTCGGCATCGTCACCCAGCCCGACACCTCTGATTACCTGCAGCGCAACGCCTTCCTGCTGATCGACACCAAACAGCTGCAAGACCTTCTGGACCGCACCGTCGATGCCCAGCCTTTTCTCGGTCAGCTGGTCGCCGACCCGAGCTTGCGCGGCCTGTTCTCCGCACTTTCGCTGGTGGCCGAAGGTGCACAGCGCGGCATGGATGCGCAAAGCCTGGGCCCTGCCCTCGCCCAGTTCCATGCCGCATTGTCAGCCGCCGCCGCGGGCCACGCAGCGCCGCTGTCCTGGGAGAAGTTGCTGGCCGGTCCGCTCGCGGCCCAGGCCGGCAAATACCGTTTCGTGCTGGCCCACCCGAAGCTGGATTACGGCGCGCTGCAGCCTGGCGGCGCCGCCACAGACGCACTGCGAACAGCCGCCGCATCGCTGCCCTACGTGAAGGACGGTTTTGCCCGCGTCAGGGTCACCGGCTCGGTGGCCCTCGATGACGAGGAGTTCTCCACCGTTGCACAGGGCGCCGCGGTCGGGCTGGGCGCCAGTTTCCTGCTGGTGCTGGTGTGGCTTTTCGCCGCCGTGCGGCGCTGGCGCCTGATGTCGGCGATTGCGCTGACGCTGGTCACCGGGCTGCTGCTCACCACCGGGTTCGCCGCGATCACCGTCGGCACGCTGAACCTGATCTCGATCGCCTTTGCCATCCTGTTCGTCGGCATCGCCGTGGATTTCGGCATCCAGTTCACCGTGCGGTTCCGCGAGAGCAAGCATATCCATCCTGTCATGCTCGACGCGTTGCGCGATACCGGGCGGCTCTCGGGCGCGCAGATCCTGGTGGCGTCACTGGCGACAGCGAGCGGCTTCTTGGCGTTCACGCCTACGCAGTTCCGCGGCGTTGCACAGCTTGGCGTGATCGCCGGCGGCGGCATGCTGATCGCGTTTCTCTGCACCATTACCCTGTTGCCGGCGCTGCTGATGACTTTCGGCACGCGGCTCGAAAAACGCGAAGTCGGTGTAATGATGCTGCGACGGCTGGAGCCGGTGGTGCGTGCCGCGCATTGGCCTATCGTCATCGTATTCACAGTGCTGGCCCTTACCGGTGCTGCCCTGACGCCGACCATCCATTTCGACGGCAATCCGTTGCATACCAAGAACCAGCACACTGAGTCGGTCGAAACACTGAACGATCTCAAGGGCGATCCGCTGACCAACCCCTACACCATCGATGCGTTGATGCCCTCGCTCGCCGACGCCGCCAGGATCGCACCGATCCTCGAAAAACTGCCGCTGGTCGCGAGCGTGCTGTCGCTGAACGTATTTGTTCCGCAGGACCAGACGGCGAAACTTGCCGCCATTGCCGATGCGTCCAGTATTCTCGCCCCCACCCTCACTTCGCCAACCAATCCGCCAGCCATTGATCCAGCAGCGTTGCGACAGGCCACGCAGAAGCTCGATCAGAAATTGCACGGCCTGCTGCCCAAGTTGCCGGCTGATTCGCCGCTGCGACCGCTCGCCGCCGACCTCGACGCCCTCTCCAGCGCACCCAATCCAACCCTGTTCGCCGCGAACGATGCGCTGATTCGCTTTCTGCCAGTACAGCTCGATCGATTGCGCGTTGCACTCGCGGCAAAGCCGGTGACGCTCGCCGACGTGCCGCCCGATCTGCAGCGCGACTGGATGCTGCCCGACGGCCGTGCGCGCATCGAAATCCTGCCCAAGCCGGAAGCCAGTGGCGGCCCAGGGTTACGGCATTTCGTCGACAGCGTTCAGGAGATAGTGCCGCAGGCGACAGGATCGGCGTTCTGGATCGTCCGCTCTGCTCAGACCATCATCCACGCCTTCAGCATCGCGGCGATTTGCGCGCTAAGTGCCATCGCAATCATCCTGGTCATCGCATTGCGACGCACGCTGGATGTGCTTCTGGTAATGACGCCGCTGGTCGTCTCTGCCCTGCTCACCGTTGACCTGGTGAAAGCGCTGGGGATCAGCCTGAATTTCGCGAACATCATCGCGCTGCCGTTGCTCCTCGGCGTCGGCGTCTCGTTCAACATCTATTTCGTGATGAATTTCCGCGCCGGAATTACGCGCTTCCTCGGCTCGGCCACGGCGCGCGCCGTCATCTTCTCCGCCTTGACCACGGGTACCGCCTTCGGATCGCTGGCATTGTCGAACCATCCGGGCACGGCGAGCATGGGTGTACTGCTGCTGCTCAGCCTCGGGAGCACGGTGCTGACAACCCTGCTCTTCGTGCCCGCGCTGCTAGCGGTGATGCCGCGACCGCATGTCCTACTCGGCGGACGCACCGAGGAAGCGCTGCACTGAGAGGAGTCTAAGATCCGTTCCTCGGGTTGTATTTTGGAAGCTCACACAACCGAAAAGCTTCACAAGGGACTGGCGTTACACTAACGGTGCACTAAGCTCACCGAAAGTTTACCATATGTCGGCACGCCTGCTGCTCCTCCTGGCCCTGATCTTTGCTCTGCCCGTGCATGCAGCAAGCGGGCCTGCTTCGGCCTTCCAGGTCGGCATCAACCTGGATGCGGTGACCGACTACGCCGCGGAGTCGGCGTTCGTCGATGCCATGAAGCAGTCGCGCCACTGGGGAACAGCGGCAACACCCTGGGATCTCGCCGCGACTGTCGACAAGAACGGCTGGCCGACCCAGGACGCGGGTGTGGTTATCCTGTGCTGCATCACCAACGCATCCGGCGGATCTCTGCTCACCGGCATCTACACCCTCTCCTTTACCGGCCAAGCGACACTCGCGCTCACCGTCGGCGGCACCGGCACCATTCTCGACCAGACCTATGATGCGGCCAAAAACCTCACTGTTTCGCATGTGAAGGTCGCCGCCACCGGCTCGCTCGTCGCGATCAGCTTCACGAACACCAAGCGCCTGGCCACCGATTCTCCGGGTACCGGCATCACCGGCGTGCATTTCGTCCGCCCGAAATACGCACCGAACGGCACCCTGTGGTACACGGCACTGGGCCAGGTGTTCACCAATCCGTTCCTGAAACTTCTCGCACAGTTCCCGGTGATACGGACCATGGGTTGGGAGAGCACCAACGGCAACACCGTTTCGTTGTGGTCCGAACGCACATGGACCACGAACGCAAGCCAGCAGACGGCGAATGGCGTTGCCTGGGAATACGTGATCCTGTTGGCCAACATGCTGCAGAAGGATGTCTGGATCAACGTGCCGGCGGAAGCGAACGCCGCCTATGTGCAAGCCCTTGCCAAGCTGATGTATGCCGATCTCAACCCGTCATTGCACCTCTATATCGAATACAGCAATGAAGTCTGGAACTACGATTTTGCCCAGCAGGCCTACAACCAGACCGCCGCCGAGGCGGAAGTGGCGGCAAACCCGAAATCGCCGCTTGCCTGGCAATGCGCAACCTATGCGGATTGCCAATATGTGTGGGGCGCACGCCGCGTCGGCGAGCAGATCGTGAAGATCGCCCAAATATTCCAGACCGTCTACGGCACACGTGCAAACATGCTACGGCCGATCTATGCAACGCAGCTCGGCCAGACCTATTACCTCTCGCTCGTGCTGCCGATGATCCAGCATTACTGGGGCGCGCCCGCCAAGCTGCTGTATGGCATTGCGGAGGCGCCCTACTGGACCGGCGATAATTCGGTCGACAACCTGACTGCGACGCAGGAATTGGCAAACGCAGCGGCGAACCTGGCGACATTGAATGTGCCCGAGCAGGGCTTTGCGACATGGGCACGCTATTACGGTCTACAGAGCGTCACCTATGAAGGCGGCCCGGGCATGAATGGCACGCCGAGCCTGGACGCCAAGCTGGCCGCGAACCGGGACGCTGCGATGGGCACTCAGGTCACCCAGGCGATCACCGGCGCCGTTTCCGAAGGTGTGTCGCTCTATATGTATTTCGATAGTGCCGGCATCTACGGCCAATACGGCATGTGGGGTGCGACCGAGAATGTATTCGACCTCGCAACGCCGAAGATGACGGCGTTGCAAGGCCTGATCGCGAACGGCACGACGCCGTTGCAAGGCGGCATTCTGCTGCCGGCCAGTTTTCCTGCCATGTCGCCAGACCTCAATTTTGGCAGCACCTTCATCACCAGCGATGACAGCTATGCCTATCTGCAGCCGGGCGGCATGTTCGGCTATCTGGTGGATGTGCCCGCCGCAGGCACCTATAATGTGACGCTGACGGTCGGCAATTATTATGGCGCCACCACGGGCGCTCTGGCGCTCGATCAGGCGCGGGTGGGCACTGCGCAGATACCAGCCACCGGCGGTGATGTGCAGAACTGGACAGCGACTGCGCCAGTAAAGGTGACACTCCCCGCCGGCCTGCATGTGATCAGCGTCACTGCGGCAGCGGGCGGCCAGTTCGGGATGACCGCACTACAGATAAAGTAAACTGAAAAAGTGCAGCCACATGTTGCACAGAGTAAGATTGGACAAATTCAGAGCAAATCTGTGCCCTTCAATCTGGGTCATCTGTGGCACACCTGCTTTTCATCGCTGTTTACAGCCACGTGGATCGTAACCAGAGCCTCGTGGTGGCATCGCTGACAGCCATCACCGCCGCTTTTGCCAATTTCAGTATTCGACGGCGCGCCCATTCAGGTGCGGCGGCACGCTGTCCAACCGAGGGAGATGCTGCACTGCATGGGAGCCGCCCTGGCATGAGGCTTGCCTAATGGCCGGCGAGCCACGACAAGCAGGCCGTGCCCCCCCTTCTTTCTCTCCAGGATATCCATCTCACCCTCGGCGGCAGCGGCCCGCTGCTGGATGGAGCCTCGCTCGCCGTGGGCGCCGGCGAGCGCATCTGTCTGGTCGGGCGCAACGGCTCGGGAAAATCCACCCTGCTGAAAATTGCCGGCGGCCTGCTCGGCGCCTTCGAAGGCCGCCGCTTCCTGCAGCCGGGAGCGACCATACGCTACCTTCCGCAGGAGCCGGATTTCGGCGATGCGACGAGCGTGCTCGCCTATGTCGAAGCAGGCCTCGGCCCCAGCGACGACGTCTATCGCGCGCAGGCCCTCCTCGAACAAGCTGGCCTGTCCGGCGAAGAGCACCCGTCCCGCCTTTCCGGCGGCGAGGCGCGCCGTGCCGCCTTGGTGCGTGCACTGGCACCCGAGCCGGATCTGCTGCTGCTCGACGAGCCGACCAACCATCTCGATCTTCCCGGCATCGAATGGCTCGAATCCGAGCTCGCCGGCCTGCGCGCCGGGATCGTGCTGATCAGCCATGACCGCCGCATGCTCGAGACGGTCTCGCGCAGCATCGTCTGGCTCGATCGCGGCCGCACCCGCAGCGTCGATCGCGGTTTTTCGCATTTCGAGGCCTGGCGCGACGAGGTGCTGGAGCAGGAGGAACGCGACCAGCACAAGCTGGGCCGACAGATCGCGCGCGAGGAAGACTGGATGCGCTACGGCGTCACCGCGCGGCGCAAGCGCAACGTGCGACGTGTCGCCGAGCTTGCAGGGCTGCGCGCGTCGAAACGCGACTTCGTAAAGCCCACCGGCGGCGTGCGGATGGCGGCGAGCGAATCCGAAGGCTCCGGCAAGCTGGTTTCGGTCGCCGAGGATGTTTGGAAGAGCTTTGGTGACCAGGTGGTCGTGCGCGATTTTTCCGCGCGCATCATCCGTGGTGACCGCGTGGGCATCGTCGGCCCCAACGGTGCGGGGAAATCCACGCTGCTGAAGATGCTGACCGGCGAACTGGCCCCCGATCGCGGCAAGATAAAGCTTGGCACCAACCTCAATGCCGTCACCCTCGACCAGACACGCGCCAGTCTGGATCCCACCGCCACCTTGTCGGAAACGCTGACCGGCGGCTCCGGCGACCAGGTGCTGGTGAACGACCAGAAACGCCACGTCATCGGCTACATGAAGGACTTTTTGTTCCGTCCCGAACAGGCCCGCACCGCTGTCGGTGTTCTATCCGGCGGCGAACGCGGCCGGCTGATGCTCGCGGTGGCCCTCGCCCGCGCCTCGAATTTGATGATCCTCGATGAGCCCACCAACGACCTCGATCTCGAGACATTGGATCTGCTGCAGGAAATGCTTGCCGACTATCAAGGCACCGTGCTGCTCGTCAGCCACGATCGCGATTTTCTCGACCGCGTGGTGACGTCCACCATCACCTCGGAAGGCGATGGAAGCTGGCAGGAATACGCCGGCGGCTATTCCGACATGCTGCTGCAGCGCCGTGGGCCAGGGCAGCAAGCAAAGGCGGATAATCGCCGGCCGGCCAATTCAGCCGGCGCGGAAAAGCTGCCGGCTGCCAAGCGAAAGCTCACCTTCAAGGAACGGCATGAGCTGGAAAAAACTCTGCCGCCGCTGATTGCCCAATACCAGTCAGACATCGCCCGCCTGGGACGTGTGCTGACGGATGCCAATCTTTTTGCCCGCGATCCAAAAAAGTTTCATGCAACGACCATGGCCCTCGGCAAAGCCGAAACCGATCTGGCAAAGGCCGAAGAGCGCTGGCTCGAGCTGGAAATGCTGCGCGAAGGTGCAGCCGCCTAGACGCTAGCCCCGGTAACCGTTGCTATTCGGTTACATGTTGAGGAAGTTGCAAGAAGCCGTTTCGATGCAGCTTGCGCGTGCTGCCTCGCCCCTCCTATAAATTGTGCGTTGAGTAATCGGGTTGACGTAAGCGCGAAACTCTCAAGGGTCGCTTCGGCATTTCGTTATTCGTCTGTCCGGACCCCTGGTGAGGATCGTATGCGCATGCCAACCATTCGAAATGGAGTATTAAAACAGAACTTCGCGCGTCTGCTTTTAAGATAAATTATGACTGCACAGCATTCGAAGTTGTGGAAATCTGCGCGAACTTTCAAATATATGTTTGTGGATCAAGATGACATGCGTATTATATCGACAACTTTACGCTTAATCCTTCTGAGCAGTCTTTCCGCCTGCGCTACGATCGTCTCGGGGACATCCCAACGAGTTGCGATAGATACCGTTCCGCAAGGTGCTCAATGTGGAGTGTCGCAAAACGGTATGCAGGTGGGCCAGATCGCAAGCACACCGGGAAGCGTGCAGGTGCAAAAAGGCAGCGGCACTGTACAAATCACTTGCACGAAACCGGGCTATCAGGCTGCGCAAAATATGCAATCTTCTGGCGTTAACGGCTGGGTGTTTGGCAACATCCTGATCGGTGGCTTGGTCGGCGCGGTGGTGGACCTTGCAAGCGGTGCGGCCTACGAATACCAACCGAACATGATGCTATCTCTGCAAGGCCAAGCTGGTGGGGGACCGAACGTCGCAGCGTTGCCATATGGATATCAAAACCAATATTCGGGGGCCCCTATTGCCACAGCTAGTGCACAGACCGACGACGCGCAGCGTTTCGAGACAGCCACAGGCCGTCCGATACCGGTTAGTCATGGTCTGATCCGCCTTCCGCCAGCTAACCCAAATGGCGATTACACCTATGTCTGGCCGACACAAAATTCCGAGTAGGCTTTGTTAATAAGGACATCGCGAGACCTGACCTGTGCATATTATCAGGGCGCAGTCTCCGAGCGCTGCTGCAGATCAAGGAGTAAGAAAGCAGTTCTTTTTTGAAAAAAAGAACCAAAAAACTTTTGCTTCTATGGCGTTCGCTGCCGGATAGACCCGCGACAGCCACATAAAAGTCTTTTGCTTCTTTTCTTCAGAAAAGAGGTGCTTCCTTAGTTCCTGGCCGCACCATACGTAGAAAGAAACATCCGCACCGCCTGCCCGATCACATGCTCCAATTCCGACTGTGACGGCATCGCAATCAGACGCAAGCGACGCTTCATGCAAAGATGTGTTTGTATCAAGGCGAAAAACTGCTCGGCCGCGAATTCCGGATCATCGAGGCGCAGCATTCCTTCGGCCGCCGCACCGCGCAGATAGTTCGCCAGATGTGCGACCGAGCGCGCCGGACCTTCCGCGTAAAAGGCACTTGCCAGTTCGGGGAATTTCTCCGCCTCGGCCACCACCATGCGATACATCGTCAGGGCGGTCTCGGAGAGCAGCATGCGGAACATGCGCACGCCGATCTGCGGCAATGCATCGGCCGGCGCCATCGAGTTATCGAACTCCTCGAACATGGTCGCGATCGAGCGATTGCATTCCCGCCGCACATAGGCCGAGAACAGTTCGGCCTTGCTGGTGAAATAATTATAGAGCGTGCCTTTGGAGACGCCGGCCTCGGCGGCGATGCGCGACATGCTGGCACCTTCATAGCCGTCGCGTGCGAACACGAAGGCCGCGCCATCGAGGATTTGGCGCTCCTTGTAGGCTGCCTCGTCCGCCACAGCGATCGCAGGCTGCAAGGCTTCGGGGCATGTCGTGCTGCTGGCCATGGTGAGCACTTTCTTGGACGTGGATTGACGATCAGAGCAAAGCCTCTAGTTTGTCAATGCTGACCGAACCGGTCGGTCAGGCACGTTCGATGAAGCCTGCACATGGCGCGCGCCGCTTGCCCGCGTCCAAAATCATATGTGGAGCCGCACTTTGCGCAGCAACCGCCTCGACTTGCGCAGCCGCGCCCAGCTTCACCGGGGCTGGCTCACTTTTGCGTTGCTTGCCGCCACCGCTTTGCCCGGCTGCACCGTAGGACCCACTTGGAAAAAGCAATCCATGTGGTCGCCTACGAGCTGGTTCTCGTCGCAGCACAACATCGCCGCGACACCCACGCCGATCAGCACGCCGGTGCCGGAGCCGATCGATCCGAATTGGTGGAACATCTTTAAGGACCCCGAGCTAACGTCGCTGGAGAACAGGGTCGCGGCCGCCAACCTCAACGTGCGGCTGGCGACCATACGGCTGGCAGAGAGCCGCTCGCAGCGGCAGATCACCGGGGCGGACCAGTTTCCCTCGCTCACCGGCAGCGGCTCCTACACACGCCAGGAGGTCAGCAAGAAAGGCGTGCTGAGCCTGTTCGGCGGCAGTTCCGGCAGCGGCACCTTCGCCAGCACCGGGTCCAGCGCAAACGGGACCAGTGGCACAAGCGGTGGCATTCCCACGAGTATTGGCGGCGCCGGTGTGAGCGTCCCACCGTTCAATCTTTGGCAGTATGGGTTCGATGCATCCTGGGAGCTCGATCTCTGGGGACGTGTCCGTCGCGAGGTGGAGAGTTCCGATGCCTCTGTCGAAGCCTCGGCTGATGCACGGCGCAATTCCCTGCTTTCCGTGGTGGCAGAGGTGGCGCGCGACTATGTCCAGCTACGCGGCATACAGACGCAGCTTGCGATCGCAAACGACAATATCGGCACCGAGCAGCAAAGCCTGCAGCTGACACAGGCACGTTTCCGCGGTGGCCTGACCACCGAACTGGACGTGGCGAATGCCTCCGCACAGTTGCAGACCACGCAGTCGCAGGTGCCGCAATTGCAGCAACAGCAGGCCTCGGCGATCAATGCGCTCAGCTTCCTGCTCGGCGAGGCACCGAACGCGTTGCAGGTCGAGCTCATTACGCCTAGTGCGGTGCCCCCGGTGCCGCCGCGCGTGCCGGTGGGTGTGCCGTCGGAGCTAGCGCGCCGCCGTCCTGACATCCTGCAGGCCGAAGCGCAGTTACACTCGGCGACGGCCGATATCGGCGTCGCGGTCGCCGATTTCTATCCGAAGGTGACGCTGGACGGCAGCATTGGTTTGCAGGCGCTGAAGGCCAAGGACCTGGGCAACTGGGGCGCGCGCCAATACGGCCTCGGCCCTTCGATCAGCCTGCCGATCTTCGAAGGCGGGAAGCTGCGCGCCACGTTGGAACTGCGCAAGGTGGAGCAGCAGGAAGCGGCGCTGAACTACCAGCAGACAGTTCTGCAGGCGTGGCACGACGTGGACAACGCGCTGACCGCCTATGGGGCCGAGCAGCGCCGCCATGACTCGCTGGAAGGCGCCGTAGCGCAGAACCGCCGCGCGCTCGATCTGTCGCGCCAGCGTTACACCCAAGGTGTCGCCGACTTCCTCGATGTGCTGGATGCGGAGCGTGCCCTGCTCTCGGCGCAGCTACAACTGGCTGACAGCTCCACGACCGTCTCCTCGAACCTGGTGCAGCTCTACAAGGCACTTGGCGGCGGCTGGGAACAGACCTTTCCACTACGGACCGCGCAGAAATAGTAGACTTTATCACACTACATGATATCTAATTTCACCCCGCCATCCGCATGCCATGTCAGCTGTAGTACGAGTTACGTCAGCCTAGAGACATAAAAGTCTTTTGGTTCTTTTCTGCAGAAAAGACCTTCCTTCTTATGACCTAAGGCCCCGGGATCGCGAGATAAGCCAACCGTTTGATTTCCCGCCTGCCCCTGCCTACAGAGTCCAATATCAGACCGCACGCGAAGGACAAAAACGAAAGTGCAACGCCGGCCGCGGCCACGATCGCCGTCGGCAGGCGCGGCACCAGGCCGGTTTGCAGAAAATCCAGCACAACGGGAATACCGAAAGCCACGCCGGCAAGGAACAGGATTACGCCGCAGAACGAGAAGAACGGCAAAGGCCGCTCGTCCTTCACCAGCATCACGATCAGCCGCAAGATCCGCAGCCCATCAGAGAAGGTACGCAGCTTCGATGCTGAGCCTACAGGGCGCTCGCGATAGGCGGCGGAGACCTCGCCCGTCGGCAGGCCAAGCTGCAAGGCATGCACCGTGAGTTCCGTCTCCGTCTCGAAACCGCCTGACATGGCCGGGAAGCTTTTCACGAAGCGGCGCGAGAAGGCGCGATAACCGGAAAGCATGTCGGTCACGTGCGCGCCGAACAGGTAGGCGACCAGACCTGTCAGCAGGCTGTTGCCGAAGCGATGACCCGGGCGATATGCGGCCACGGCTTCACTCAGACGCACGGCTGTCACCATGTCGAGCCGCTGCGCCAGAAGCGTCTCGATCATCGCCGGCGCCGCACCCGCGTCATAGGTGTCGTCGCCATCCACCAGCACATAGATGTCGGCATCCACATCGGCGAACATGCGGCGCACCACGTGGCCTTTACCCTGCAGGTTCTCGATGCCGATGCTTGCGCCCGCCGCACGCGCGAGGGCCACGGTGTCGTCGGTGGAGTTGTTGTCGTAGGCATAGACGGTGGCATCCGGCAGGGCCGCACGGAAGGCTGCGACCACGCGCGGTATCGCCACTGCCTCGTTGTGGCAGGGAATCAGCACGGCAATGCGAGGCTGAGTCATTTGAACACCAATCGGCGGCTCAGATAGAAATTGACGAACATGCCGCACAGTCCGCCGGCCGCCACCGGCAACACGAGATAAATACGGCAGATCGGGAATGTCGCGATCAGCAGCGCATACATGCCGCGGTTCAGCACCAAGCCCACCGAATTCGCCAGCAGGAACATCATCAATTGCCGATGCCGCACGCCGTGCGAGACGTTCCGGTAGGTCCAGATGCGGTTCAGCAGCCAGTTGATGGTCGCCACGATGACGTAGGAGACGATGCCCGCGGTATAGACGCCGATCCATGGCGAGAGCGCATAGACGATGGCGGTGTCCCACACGAACCCCAGCGTGCCAATGACGCCGAAGCGCAGGAACTGGGCGAGAAAGAGCCGCCGCTCGGGCGAGAGCCGATCCAGCAGCGGAGCAAGGCGATGAAGCAGTACGGTTTGCATCAGGAGAACAGTCACAGGTTCGGCCGCCGGGAAGCTCTACGCTTCCGGCGGCCGAAAACCCACCTCCCGAAGGCTTATTTCAGGATGATTTCGACGCGACGATTCTGCGGCTCACGCACACCTTTGGCAGTCGGCACGAGCGGGTTGCTCTCGCCGAAACCATGGATGCTGATCTCGCCCTGCGCTACGCCGTCATGCACCAGTTCGGCTTCCACGCTCTGCGCGCGGCGCACCGAGAGGCGCTGGTTATAGGCGGCGGTGCCGGAAAGATCGGTGTAGCCGTTCACTTCGATGCGGGTGGTCTGCACGTGGGTGGAGGCGGTTGCCGCTTCGGCCACGATCTGGCGTGCGCGTGCGGTCAGGTCAGCGCGATCCCAGTCGAAGAACACCAGGTAGGTGCGCGCGGGCGTCGGGGCGGGAGCGACCGGTGGTGCCACCGGTGCCGGCGGCACAGGCGCCGGCGGCGAGAAGATCTGGTAGCGCACGCCGAGCAGGGCGACGTTGTTGTAGAGCCCTTCCGTATGGAGTTTCACGCGCGAGGAAGAGCTGTCGGTCAGGTATTGCCCGCGGTAATAGGTGTCGCTGGGGGACGTGGTGAAGCGGTATTCCGCCGTCAGCGCCAGGCCGGGAACCTCGGGGATGTTGAAGGCGAGGCCGGCGATACCCTGCAACGCGTAGTTATTGTAGGTGCCGGTGCTGTGATAGAAGGTCGGCTGGCCGGCGGAATCCGTGCCAGGCACGTTGAAGCTGGTCAGATGAGCAGCGCCGTAACCGGCGCCGACGCCGACATAGGGTGCCAGCCAAGGCACACCGATCATTGCACCATCGATGTCATACAGAACGTTCACGAAACCGTGATATTCCTGCAGGTAGTTCGAGCCGGTGTCGTAGAATTTCGGCGACGACCAATCGCCCTGGATTTCGAAGCGCAGGCCATTGCCGAGGCCGTAGCCGATGGCGCCGCTGGCGATGCCGCCGATATTGGTTTTCACGTGCGGGCCGACGATCTCTTCAGATGCGCCCTTCACGTCCTGCTTCAGCAGATACTCGATGCCGGCGCCCAGGCTGACATACGGGCCGGTCACCGGCTGGGCATGGAGCGCGAATGGTGCCGTTACGGTGGCAGCAGCGGCCAACAGGCCTACACGAAACTTCATCTCGATATTCTCCTGGCAGTCAGGCAGCGGTCCCTTGTGACTGCGCCCTTCGATTTCTCAACATACCTAGCAGCTTCAGAGGCCATATGTTGCCCCCTTGCCGCAACTTTTGTCGCCCTGTGGCATTACAGCAACAACACCGCCTTGTGAGCAAAATGTCCATTGCAGCTCGATCCTCATTTGCACGATTCCGAAATAAAAAGGTTCGCCGCGGGAAGAGGCCAAGCGAATGACGAAAATCTGGTATGTCCTGAGCACATTTGCCGATTCCGGTTTGTCGGTGTTCGGCATACGCAACCCGTATGAGCAGCCATCCTATCAGGTGCTGCAGCAGATCAGCCCGGTCATCGAACTGCGCCGTTACGAGGCACGCATGGCTGTGGAAACGGAAATGACCCCCAGCAACGAAGGCGAGGCGTTCGGCAGGTTGTTTCGTTACATCACCGGGGCGAATGCGGGCGGAAGGATGATTTCCATGACTGCGCCCGTCGTCGAACAACCGCTGAAGATGTCGATGACGATGCCCGTTCTCTCTTTCACCGGTGCCAGGACAATGCGGTTTTTCCTGCCCAAAGCAGTGGCGTCCGCGGGTGCCCCCGCGCCGACCGATCCGCTAGTGCATCTGGTGTCCACACCTGCGGCAACCTGGGGCGTGATTCGTTTCAGCGGCATCGCCACATCAAGCGTGCGCACAAAAGAGACGGCGCTGCTGCGTGACGGATTGGCGCGGGGCGGCAAGCAGACGGAAGGTGCGCCGATCTACCTGGCCTACGATCCGCCATTCACCATCCCTTTCCTGCGACGCAACGAGGTCGCTCTGGTGTGCGACTAGGGCTGCCGACACCGGGCGCTGGCTATCGACAACACACGCTACTACACTGCTCACATTGCCGTGTGCCCCCATTTCTAAAGGCTGGCCGCTTTTGATGTCGACTTCGCTTCACTTCCGGCTGCAACGCGCAGCCGCGTTGGTCTGCGTATTGCTCGCCATGTTCGCGCCCGCGCACGCAGATGACCCGATGCCGCAAACAACCATCATGGTGATCGGCGACAGCCAGGCGCAGGGCTTGGCCGCCGGGCTACACCATGCAGCGCGCGCGGCCGGAACTGCGCGTGTGCTCAATGACGCAAAGCCTGGCAGCGGATTGATCGCACCCGCCACCTTCAACTGGCCGGCCCACGTGCCCGATCTCATAAAGGCCGTACACCCCGACATGGCGGTAATGATGTTCGGCGCGAATGACCGCCTGCCGCTGCAGACGGAAAGCGGCACCACCGTGCCGTTCAGGACCGACCAGTGGAAGGATATCTATCGCCTGCGCGCGGCCGCCATGCTGCACGCGCTGAAGGCAGCCGGGATCGCCGTGGTCTGGGTGAGCAACCCGATCGCGCGCGATGCCACCTACAGCCGCGACATGCAGTATATCAACGCCATCTTTGCCGAAGCGGTAGCGGCGGAAGGCGGCAAATACCTCGATATCTGGCTCTCGGTCAGCGACGGCGACGGCCATTACACCGGCTACGGCAAAACTCTGTCGGGGGCGACCGCAAGGCTCCGCCTGGATGATGGGATTCATTTCACCCCGGCCGGCTATGACGTTTTGGGCGCCCACGTGATGCAGAGCATCACCGACCTGCATCTGATAGCCGACAAGCACTGATGCAGCGCCGTAATTTCCTTACAGGCGTGGCACTCGCGGCCGCAGGCTGCGCGCAGGCAACGCCCGATCCGCCGCCCAAATCGGTCCAGGAAAAACCGACCTCTTGGCAGCTCGATGCATTCTTTACCGCCTTGCACGGCCTGCAGGATGGCACACGCCCCGCGCCGGTCAGCATCCTGCAGATCGGCGACAGCCATACGGCCAATGACGGGTTCTCCGGCCGCATGCGCGAATTGATGCAGCAGCGCTTCGGCAATGCCGGCCGCGGCCTGCTGCCGCCCGGCATCCCGTTCCGCCTGTACCGTCCCGACGGCGTGCGCGTCACCTCCAACGGGTTTGAGCTGGTTCCCAGTTTTCCCCATGCCGGCGATGGCCCATTCGGGATCAGCGGGTTGCGCCAGCATGGTTTGTCACCTGCCTCGATGGTTCTGACGGCGGACCGGCCGGGCGATCTTGCCTCTGCGGAAATCGAACTTCTGGGCCGCACTGGTGCAAACCAGATCAGGGTCACCACCGATGACGGGCAAGCGCAGACGTTTTCGAGCTATGGGCCCGAAAGCGGACCGGTCTATGTGCATCTCTCAGCACCTGAAGCCACGCGGCTGAGCGTCG
This sequence comes from Acetobacteraceae bacterium, assembly GCA_965198855.1. Taxonomy (GTDB): domain Bacteria; phylum Pseudomonadota; class Alphaproteobacteria; order Acetobacterales; family Acetobacteraceae; genus BOG-908. The sequence goes on from CBDAPZ010000001.1 coordinate 1,336,721, forward strand.
AGGTGAGCGCCGGCGCCGTGGACATGATGTCCTGGCGCATCCGGCGGGCAGATGCAGGTATCACCTGGTCGAATCTCGGCACCATCGGCGCCACCGTGGCGTTGCCGCAGCGCTGGAATTCGGGGCTCGTGCGCGCTGAACTGGCGCATGAAAACCCTGCCTTGATCGTATTGGCCTTTGGCTCCAACGAAGGTTTCGACGACACCACCGACCTGGCGCTCTACGCAAGACAATACCGCGCTACGATCGATCTGCTGCAGGAAGGCGCACCCGGTGCGTCGCTGCTGCTGATCGGACCCCCCGATGGTGTACGTCACCCAAGGCAAGGCGCAGGCATGCTGTGCACCGGCGGCCTGTGGCAATCTCCGCCGAAACTGGCGGCAATCCGCCAGCTGCAACGCGACATCGCGCGCGAAAAGACTCTGTTATTCTGGGACTGGTCGGTGCCGATGGGCGGCGCGTGCAGCATGGCCGATTGGGCCTCACGCTCGCCGCCACTGGCCGCAGCCGACCATCTGCATTTGCTTCACGCAGGATATCGCCTCACCGCCGAGAGCCTCTTTGCCGAACTCATGCGTGCCTATGATCAGTTCGCGGCCATCCGCCCACACACCTGATGCTGTTTCCCACCTTTCCGTTCCTGGTATTTTTCGCTGTCGTCGGCCTGCTCTGCGTCCGCCTCGAACGCTTTCCGCAAGGCCGCAAGATGTTCCTCGTGCTCGCGAGCTATGTCTTCTATGCCTGTTGGAACTGGCGCTTCTGCTTCCTGCTGGCCGGCAGCTCGCTTTGGACCTATGGCGCGGGGCGCCTCCTGGAGCGGAGCACGAATCCTTCGTCAAGGCGCCGTATCGTCGGTTTCGCCGTCGCAGGACATCTTCTGCTTCTCGGTTTCTTCAAATATTTCGATTTCTTCGTGGGTTCGGCAAATCAGCTCGCCCACACGCTCGGCCTCACACACGAGCTGCCCTTCATCGAAGTGATCCTGCCGGTTGGGATCTCGTTCTTCACCTTCCACGGCATCTCCTACGTAGTCGATGTCTATCGCGGCGACGTTGCCGTCTGCCGCCGCCTCACCGACATGCTGCTCTACATCTCGTTCTTTCCGCAGCTCGTCGCCGGCCCGATCGTGCGCGCGTCCTTCTTCCTGCCGCAGCTCTACAGCGGCACACCTGCGCGCATCGCCGCCGCCCCTGCTTTGCTCATGATACTCGGTGGCCTGTTCAAGAAAGTCGTCATTGCCAACTACATCGCGACCGACCTCGTGGACCCGATCTTCTTCGATCCGGAAAGTTTTCCGACGATCGACCTGCTCGCTGCCGTCTATGGCTACGCGGTGCAGATCTATTGCGACTTCAGCGCCTATAGCGACATCGCCATCGGCGTCGCCGCTTTGCTCGGCTACTACTTCCCACCCAATTTCAACCAGCCCTATCGCGCCGCCAGCTTCCAGGAGTTCTGGCGCCGCTGGCACATCTCCCTCTCCTCCTGGCTCCGCGACTACCTCTACAAACCCCTTGGCGGCAGCCGCTTCGGCGCGCTGATGACATCCCGCAATCTCGCCCTCACCATGCTGCTCGGCGGCATCTGGCACGGTGCCGATTGGAAGTTCGTGCTTTGGGGGGCCCTGCACGGCGCCGCCCTGATCGCCGAGCGCTTCCTGCTACGCGATGCAACTCCCGCCGGCACCTGGCGCCGCATCGCCGGTACCCTGTTCGTGTTCCATTACGTATGCCTTTGCTGGATCTTCTTTCGCGCCGAAAATTTCCAAGCAGCCACCATCTATCTGGGTGCCCTCGCGCATCTCCAACCCGGCCTGCAACAACTCACCCCATTCACCCTCGGGCTGATCCTGCTCGGCATGTCGCTGCATTTCTGGCCACAGGATCTCCTCCAACGCCTCGCACGACGTGTCGTCACCTGGCCAAACTGGGCACTGGGCGCCGCCATGGGCCTCGGCATCGTCTGCGTCACCGCCCTCGGCCCGGACGGCGTCGCCCCCTTTATCTACTTCCAGTTTTAAGCAGCAATGTCGGACGCCCCACCCAAAAATGCCGACCCGCGGCTGTGCCCGGCGCAGCACCACGTGAGTCTCACAACCTTGCTCGTCGCCGGCGCGCTCAGCGCACTCGTTTTCGGCTCACGCGTGGTGCTTCAGGAGATCCAGTCAAAGCCGGACATGATCGGTTACGACAGCATCAGGCGCGTCGGGATGAAGTGGGCGAACGCAATGCAAGATATCCGCGCGACAGCACCAGACTCAGCGCTTCACCAAAAAATTCGCAAGACAGAAGAAGCAAGGTTTTAAGAAAGGCCTTTTTTCTGAAGAAAAGAAGCAAAAGACTTTTATAGTGCTGTTGCGGTTCTATCCGGCAGCGTGTGCCGTAACACCAAAAGTTTTTGGTTCTTTTTTTTAAAAAAGAACTGCTTTCTTACTTCATCCACCCGCGCCTACCCGCCTCCACCAGCGCTTCATCCAGCGCCCCTCGCGTCCGCTCCACCAGCAGATCCGCCTCGCTCTCACTCAGCACAAAAGGCGGCGCAATCAGCATGCAATCATCCGTCGCCCGCAGCACCAGCCCCGCGCGATAGGCCGCATCCCGGCAGAACGTTCCGATCACGCCCGTTTCGGGAAAGCGCGCTCGCAGGCTTTTATCCGGTGTCAGCTCCAGCGCTCCGATCATCCCCACCATCCGCGCCTCACCCACAAGCGGATGCTCGGCGAGCGCCTTCCAGCGTGTGCCTAAATAAGGCCCGATCACGTCGCGCACGCGTTCCACCAAGTTCTCGCGACGCATGACGTCGAGGTTGGCGATCGCGGCCGCGGCACAGGCCGGGTGGCCGCTGGTGGTATAGCCGTGGTTGAAGTCACCGCCGGCGGCCAGAACCTCGGCAAACGCTTCGCTCACCATCACGCCGCCCATCGGCAGGTAGCCGGAGGTGAGACCTTTAGCGATCGTCATCAAATCAGGTGTCACGCCGAAATGCTGGCAGCCGAACCAGCTACCGAGGCGGCCGAACCCGCAGATCACCTCATCGCTCACCATCAGCACGTCGCGCTCGCGGCAGATTTTCTGCACCTCGGGCCAATAGGTGTCGGGCGGCACGATCACGCCGCCTGCGCCTTGCACCGGCTCGCCGATGAAGGCGCCGACGTTTTCCGCGCCAAGCCCATCGATGGCGCGTCCCACTTCGCGCGCCGCCCAGAGGCCGAACTCCGCCGGGCTTTGATCAGCTCCCTCGCCCCACCACCAGGGCTGCGCCACATGGACAATGCCGGGGATTGGCAGTCCGCCTTGGGCATGCATGTGCGCCATACCGCCCAGGCTGGCACCGCCGATAGTGCTGCCGTGGTAGCCGTTCCGCCGGCCGATGAAATGCGTCTTCGTCGGCTTGCCGCGCAGGTGCCAATAATGGCGCACCATGCGGATCACCGTGTCGTTGCCTTCGGACCCCGAATTGGTGAAGAAAGTGCGCGTGAACCCGGGTGCCAGCTCTGACAGCAGCTCGGATAATTCGATGGCCGGTATGTTCGTCGATTTGAAAAAGCTGTTGTAGTACGGCAGTTCGAGCATCTGCGTATGCACGGCATCGGCGATCTCGCGCCGTCCGTAACCGACGGCCACGTTCCATAGGCCGGAAAATGCATCGAGGTAGTCGCGCCCGTCCACATCGTGCAGCCACACGCCTTCGGCGCGTGTGATGATGCGTGTGCCTTCCGCGTTCACCGCTGCCATGTCGCTGAACGGATGCAAATGGTGGCGCGCGTCGCGTTGGCGCAGCGAAGCGGCGGTCGCAGGGTCGTTCATGGATGGGACTCACACGGAGAAAGGTAGCACGGAGAAAGGTGGTCAGTCTCTTGCCACAGTTCGGCGTGCCGTCACAGGCGCTACCCCGACCGACGCGGCGAGCGGACGCCCCGCGATGAGGTGGCCGATCCCGTCGCGCGCATCGGCAGCGATCGCGCGTGCGAGTGCCTCCGCATCGCCGGCAGCGATCGCTGTGAGTGCCTCGGTATGCCGATCCACCCGGTAATACTGCCGCGATCCTTGCATGGCGGCGCGCATGTAGGGGCCGATCTGCAGCCACACGCTTTCGATCAATGGCGTCAGCACGTCATCGGGGGCGTAACTATAAAGGCGGCGATGGAAGGCCATGTTGGCGTCAATGGTGCGGTCGATATCGCCGCGGTCGAACACGTCCCACATCACGCGGTCGAGCCGGCGCAGATCTTCCAGCCGCGCGGCATCGATGCAGGGCAGCGCGCGGCGGGCGGCCGCGCTCTCCAGCAGGATGCGCACCTCGATCAGGGTGTGGAACCGCGCGTCCGAGATGATCGGCACACCGGCGCGGCCGTTATCCAGCTGCTCCAGTGCGCCTTCAGCCACCAGCCGGCGCATCGCCTCGCGCACCGGCATCGGGCTGGTGCCCAGCAGAGCCGCCAGACCGCGTATCGTCACTGCCATGCCCGGGGCAAAGCGGCCGACGATGATGGCCTGTCGCAACCGGCGGAATGTGTACTCGCCCACCGTCTCCCCGGTGAGGCGACGCATGGGTGGCAGTCGCAGGGTCGCTGGCATCTTGCTGCCGGTCGGCTCGATCGTTCGCATAGTGGATGGATTTTTTGCCAGCAGCTTGGCTGTTGTGCAAGCCATCTGTGGCAACTGCGCACCACACCAGCTATGCTGCGGTGCATGGAGACCACACCTTGAAGCCAGTCATCGGCATTGTTGCGGACCTGTACAGAGGCAGCAAGCATCCGGTCCATTCGGTGCAGGAAAAATATCTCGATGCCGTAACCTCGGGTGCGGACGCGATCGGCCTCATCCTGCCCGCGCTCATTGCCCGTCCGGGCGCTGCCTGGACCGACCCGGACGATCTATCCGACACGCTCGGCCTACTGGATGGTGTGTTTCTGACCGGCGCCGTCTCCAACGTCGCCCCGGAGCGTTACGGCGCCACGCTGAAAGACCCTGCCTCCCCGGCCGATCCGGCGCGCGACCATGTCAGCTTGTCGCTGATCCGCCAGGCAGTCGCGCGTGGCTTGCCGGTGCTAGGCGTGTGCCGCGGCTTCCAGGAGATCAACGTGGCGCTGGGCGGCAGCCTGCACCAGCAGGTGTACGCCACCCCCGGCCTAACCGACCACCGCGAAAACCCCGATCTGAGCCTGGAGCGACAATACGCCCCCAGCCACGACGTGGCACTCACTCCTGGCGGCCTGCTGCACGGGCTGAGCGGCCTGGACAAGGCAAGGGTCAATTCACTGCACGGGCAAGGTGTCGACCGTCTCGCCCCCGGCCTGGCCGTAGAGGCCATGGCACCGGATGGCCTCGTCGAAGCCTTTCGCCTGGACCGCACCGAAAACTTCCTCCTGGGAGTGCAATGGCACCCTGAATGGGGCTTTCGCGACGAGCCCCTCTCCGCCGCTATCTTCCGCGCCTTCGGCATGGCCGCACGCGCTTTCCAAACCGCGCGTACCAGCCAGGCTATCCGCAGTTTCGCTCACGCCTGAACAAGACCTGCCACAACAACGGAGCATGCCATTTTGGATTTAACCAAGTTGCAATATACCAATATCCCTCGCCAGACTGCCGCCCCTTCCGTGCTGGAAGCCTTCGTCGTCGACGTGAACGGCATCGCACGCGGCAAATGGGTCCCTGCCGACCGCATCCCCGAAGTCATGGCAAAGGGCGTGGCCCTGCCTCGCTCGGTCTATGCGCTCGATGTGTGGGGCTGCGACGTGCCCGAAGCCGGGCTTGCCGTCGGCACCGGCGATCCGGATGGGATCTGCATGCCGGTGGAGAACACCCTGCTTCCCGTCACCTGGCTGACGCGCCCGACGACCCAGGTTCTGCTCAGCATGCGCGAACAGGACGGCAAACCCTTCTTCGCCGACCCGCGCCAAGTGTTGGCCCGTGTGGTAGATTTCTACCGTGAAGCCAAACTCACCCCGGTGGTCGCCGCCGAGCTCGAATTCTATCTGATCGACCGCCGCCGTACCACGCGCGACCCCGTCTCTCCGCCAAGCTCCAACGAAGGCCGCTGGCAAGGCTGGCAGACACAGGTGCTCTCCATCGCCGAGCTGCATAGTTTCGAACCGCTGCTCGCCGACATCTTCCACGCCTGCGAACGCCAGAACCTGCCGGCCGATACCGTCGTGCGCGAGAACGGCCCGGGACAATACGAAGTCAATCTGAAGCACGTCAGCGACCCATTGGCCGCCGCCGACCATGCCTTCCTGCTCAAGCGCATCGTCAAGGGCGTCGCACGCCAGCATGGCCTGGATGCCACCTTCATGGCCAAGCCGTACGGCGACCTCGCCGGCAGCGGTATGCACTTGCACATGTCCCTGCTCGACGAAACCGGCCGCAACATCATGGCAGCAGAAAATGGCGCCCCGACTGAGCAACTGCACCACGTCGTCGGCGGCATGCTCAGCACCATGGCGGACGCGATGTTGTTGATGGCGCCTCACGCCAACTCATTCCGCCGCCTCACACCGGCGAACCACGCACCAACCAACACCACCTGGGGCATGGATAATCGCACCGCCTCGATACGCGTGATCACCGCCGGCAACGCAACGCGCGTGGAACACCGCGTCGCCGGCGCCGATTGCAATCCATACCTCGCCATCGCCGGCATTCTCGCCGGCGGCCTGCACGGCCTGCGCGGCAAGATCGACCCAGGCCCGCCGATCTCAGGCGAGGAAAGCGACGGCCATGCGAGCCTGCCCATCAACTGGGACGACGCGATCGACGCCTTTGATGCGAGTGAAGTGCTAGGGGAATATCTGGGCCTGCAATACCAGGATCTGTTTTCCGCTTGTAAGCGCCAGGAGCAAGCCGAATTCCGTCGTCGCGTGACTGATGTGGAATATGACGCTTATCTGGCCTCGGTTTAGAAGAAAGCACTTCTTTTCTGAAGAAAGAAGCTGAAGACTTTTATGTCTCGCTGGCGGCAGCGCGGAGTTTAGACCTGAATGATTGAGCACGTGCCGAGTTATTATGCGGCGACGGCGAATGCTGCGCCTGAGCGGCCTCGGCTGGAGGGCGACACGAGCGCTGATGTTTGTATCGTTGGCGCGGGGTTCACGGGGATTTCTGCGGGGCTAGAACTTGCCGAACGTGGATTCAAGGTAATTATTCTGGAAGGCGCACGCGTCGGCTGGGGCGCGTCCGGTCGCAATGGCGGTCAGATCGTCAACGGCTATAGCCGCGAATTGGATGTCATCGAGCGCCGCTACGGCAAAGCAGCCGCCGAAGGCCTGGGCCGCATGGCGCTCGAAGGCGGCAACATCATCCGCGAGCGCGTCGCCAAATACGGGATCGACTGCGCGCTGACACCCGGCGGCGCCATCACCGCGCTGACCGTACGGCAGATGAAACATCTCGAACATTCGGTAAAAATCTGGGCGCAACACGGACATACCGGTTTCGAGCTGGTCGATCGTGCCGGCCTGTCCCGCATCGTCGCGACCGACCGCTATGTCGGCGCCCTTCTCGATCCGCTCAGCGGACACATACATCCGTTGAACCTTGTGCTGGGGCAAGCTGCGGCGTTCGAAGACTTGGGCGGCGTGATCCATGAGCACAGCAAAGCGACGGCCGTTGAAACCGAAAGCGCCCCGAGCGTGGCCACTGCGCACGGCAAGGTGCATGCGCAATACGTTCTGCTGTGCGGCAATGCCTATCTCTCGCCGCTGCTGCACCGTCAGATCGGCTCCAAGATCATGGCGGTAAGCTCGCAGATCGTGGCGACGGAACCACTCGCGCCCGAACGGCTCGAAGCTTTGTTGCCGGCGAATTATTGCGTCGAAGACGCCAATTATTGCCTCGATTATTTCCGTCGAACGCCGGATCATCGGCTGCTTTATGGCGGCGGCACCGTCTATGGCGGCGCGGATCCCGCCAGCATCGAAGGCAAGATACGGCCCGCGATGCAGAAAACCTTTCCATCGCTGAAGGACGTCAAGATCGACTATGCATGGAGTGGCAATTTCGCGCTGACCCTGCCGCGGATACCGCATGTCGGCCGCATTTCCGAAAATGTGCTTTTCTCACATGGCGATAGTGGGCATGGCGTCACCACGACGCATCTGCTCGGCCGCCTGCTTGGCGAAGCTGTTGCAGGTGAGACCGAGCGCTTTAATATCTTCGCGTCGCTACCGTATTTGCCGTTTCCGGGTGGGCGGGCGTTGCGTGTGCCTCTTACGGTCGTTGGAGCCTGGTATTATCGGGCACGCGATCGGCTTGGTGTGTAAGGAGGCAAGAAATATTTACCACGACGGCACAAAGGAATTCTCGAAGAAGCGAAGATCTCTTGCCGCTGTCGCGGTTCTATTCGGCGGTCGCTGTGGCGACTCTTTCCAGTCGTTTTTGCAACCGGATAGCGAGTGGATGATTGGGATTCGATTTTAGCGCCACATTCAGATGATGCCGGGCTGTGTTCAACGCGCCTTCGTCGATTTGCAATCGCACCAGTGACAATCTCGAAGCGATATCCGTGCTGTCGAGCTTGACCGCCCGCGCCAGTGCAACACGCTGACGTGTCGTTTCCTTCGCTTTGCCGGCCCGCGCGGATTGTGCCTTCACGACTTGCTGCTGCTGCCGCATCGCGTCCAGCACGATCTCCACGATCACCCCACACGCACCCTTGAAATCCGCATCGAGATCGACTGCCGACGTGCCGTCGGGCAAATGGCTGAAATCTTCGGAAAACAAGCTTGCACGCTCAGGAAACCAGCGCTGCCTGAGACGCTCGTTGGACTCCGCAAAGCGCTCCATGAACGCGGCTGCCTCAACCCGAGTCGGCTGCCAACCCGTGCCTGGCAACGCTTTGCTCACAGTCCGTGCGATGCGCTGCCAGAGTAGACCGCCCCGCAACTCGCCATCCATGTTATGCTGATCTCGAAGAATCCCTTCGACTTCCTTTAGGATATGCTGACCCGACAGGTTCATCGAAGAATTTCGTTCCGGAACGACATCTTCCCATGATGGGTCCCGCACGATGCCGCAATACGCGAAAAAATCTGCGACGACATCGAACTTGCTGCCTGGAACACGCTCGAAGATGCGCGGACGCATGGCCTGCGCGCCGAAAGCCGCTTCCCAGCGTCCGATCAATGCCGTGTAATCATAGTCGTGCCAGAAGCTGCTGAGCTGCTTCATGTCCGGCGCGTCCATTCGGCCCATACGGATCATCTGCGCGTGATTGCTCGCAAAATGCGCATCCTGCCTCCGCAGATAGACGACCACCTGGATCTCATCGAAATGCGGCGAAAGGGCGGCGTGCAGAAGCTGTATGTCGCCCGCATTCCGGATCCAATGGCTGAATTGTTCGCCCGACAGCACGATGCGGCTGATGCCGGCAGGCAATCCAGCCATCTCCGCCCGAAACTTTTGCAGATATTCGGCGATGACCTGATGCGGATCGCGGCCGCGCCAGATCTGATTGCGCGGGTTCATCGCCACACTCGTCGAGGCGAACGCCGCCGCCATCAGCGTGTGCCTGACGTCGGTATCCGTGTCCGCATAGTAGACGCCCTGCTCCGGCAGATGCGCCCTCGCCGCATGCAACGCATATTGAATCGAGGTAGAGCCGGTCTTGGTCGTGCCGATATGCAGAATGAGCTGGCGACCCATAGCCGGTTCAGCCTTTCGCCACCGCCGCCAGCAGGCGCGCATGGGCGTTCGTGCCATGATCCAGGCAGCGCAGATCGAATTTCTCGTTAGGGCTGTGCACCTGGTCGTCATCCAGGCCGAACCCCATCAGCAGCGTGTCGAGCCCAAGGATGCGCCGCAGGCTTTCCACCACGGGGATCGACCCGCCGCTGCCGATCAGCACCGCCGGTTTGCCATATTCCGCACCCAGCACCTCGCGCGCGACACCCAGGAACGGGTTGTCTGGTGCCACCTCGAAGCCGGGTGCGACGCCGAACAACGCGATCTGTGTGTGCAGATCGTCCGGCGTGTTCGCCTGCACCCAATCGCGGAACAGCGCCACGATGCGTGCCGGATCCTGCCCCGCCACCAGCCGGAACGAGACCTTTGCACCAGCCTCCGACGCGATCACCGTCTTGGCGCCGTCACCCTGGTATCCGCCCCAGATGCCGTTGATGTCCGCGGTAGGACGCGCCCAAAGCCGGTCCAGCCCATCACGGCCCGCTTCGCCGACCGGCGCTTTCAAGTCAATACCGCCGAGAAAGGCCGCTTCGTCGAACCCAAGATCGCGCCATTCCGCCGCCTGTGCCGAGGTGATGTCGGCCACGCCGTCATAGAAGCCAGGCAATTGCACGCGGCCTTGCGCATCATGCAGGCCGCCGAGCAAACGCGTGAGCGCATTGATCGGATTGAGCGCCGAGCCGCCATACAAACCGGAATGCAAGTCCCGCGATGCAGCCCGAACGCGCAACTCTGCATAGACCAGCCCACGCAGGCGCGTGGTCACCGCCGGCGTATCAATGTTCCACATGTTGGTGTCGGACACGACCGCGACGTCCGCCCGCAACTCGCTCTCATGCGCATGCAGGAACGCCTCGAGGTTCGGGCTGCCGACCTCCTCCTCGCCTTCCAGCACCACGGTAATACGCACCGGCAGCCCGCCGGCCACCTCGTGCCACGCGCGGAACGCTTCCAGCCACATGCTCACCTGGCCTTTGTCGTCCACGGCCCCACGTGCCACGATCCGCTGGCCGTTCGCCCCGTCCACGATCGACGGCGTGAAAGGCGGGCTGTGCCAAAGCTCGAGCGGCTCGGCCGGCTGCACATCGTAATGACCGTAATACAGCAGATGTGGCGTATCCCCACCCGGACCTGGATACTGTGCGACCACCACCGGATGTCCAGGCGTTTCGACCAATCTGGTTAAGAAACCTGTGTGCGCGAGCTCAGCCTGCGCCCAGGAGGCGGCTGCCCTGCAATCCGCAGCATGCGCAGGCTGCGCACTGACGCTGGGGATGGAGAGGAAATGCCGCAGCCGGTCCAAGGCCTGCGGCCGGGTGGCGGCAATATGTGCGAGCACGGAATGGATATTTTGCGCGATGTTGTCCATGGACGGCACTATGGCCAAACTTGCCGCGTCCTGAAAACCCTGTGGCTGCATCCATGTGCTGTCGCTGCCCGTTTCTTGTGCATGGAAGCATCAAGGGTGGACATTCCCCCGACTCGTATATTCGCGCGAAAAGCTATTAACATTTTCGCGTATTGCCGCGTTGTGGTGCAAACGCCCCGCATCGCGCGGCCGTCCATCCTCGAGGAGCTTGCCCCCTATGCCGGCAGAGGCAGATCGCCTTTCGACCGGGCTCACCGATGCGGAGCTGATCGCCCGCTGCGCCGCCCAGGACCGTGCCGCCTTCCGAACCCTCTACGCCGCCTGGAGTGGGCGACTACACGGGGTTGCCATGCGTATCACGCGTGACCCCGCCCTCGCCGCCGACGCCACGCACGACGCTTTCGTACAGGTTTGGCAGCAGGCCGGCCGCTTCGACCCCGCCAAAGGCGAGGCCGGCGCCTGGCTCATGACGCTCGCCCGCTATCGCGCGCTCGACATGGTGCGACGCCGTGGCCGCGAGGTGCTCGGCCACGAACCCGCCGACGAAGCCGATGTCGCCCCCGGTGCGCTCGACCAGCTGATGTCAGCGGCCGACGGGGGAGCCCTGCATCGCTGCATGGACTTGCTCTCCGCCGAACGGCGGCAACTCGTGATCATGGCTTTCGTGGAGGGATTCTCGCATAGCCAGCTCGCGGCACGGAAAAACCTGCCGATCGGCACGGTCAAATCCTGGATCCGGCGAAGCCTGCTTGGTCTGAAGGAGTGCCTCGCATCATGAGCGGCACCGACACCGAGGATCCCGGCCCAGAGGCAACCCTTGCGGCCGAATATGTGCTTGGCACGCTCGACCAGACCGCAGCCGACACCGCACGCAGCCGCATCGAAGCCGATACCGCCTTTGCCGCAGAAGTCGGTTTCTGGGAGGCAAAGCTCGCCCCGCTCTTTGCGCTGGTACCGGCCGTGACACCGCCGGTTGCGGTGTGGGCTCGTATCGAGGACAGCACGGGCGGCGCCCGTGCAAACCAGACATCACACCTCGTCACACCGGCCAACGATAACCGCCTCACATGGTGGCGCGCCACGGCCCTCGCCGGCTTTGCAGTCGCGGCAGCACTGCTCGCCTACATCGCCCTCACGCCGCCGGCCCAGCCGACGCTGGCGGTGCTCACCCCGTATGCGACCCAAACGCCGGTGCTGCTCGCCGTCGCCGGTCCGCATGGCAGCATCCTCATCAGGCCGACAGCCACCATCAAGATCGCCGCCGATCGCGACCTTGAGCTGTGGCAGATGCAGGCAGGTGCCACCAAGCCGGCTTCGCTGGGCGTCATTCCGCAAGATGGTAAACTGGTCCCGCCAGGCGTGCAGACCGGCACAATGCTGCTGGTGAGCCTGGAACCGAAGGGGGGGTCGCCGACGGGACAGCCGACGGGGCCGGTGCTGTATGCGGGCAAGCTCAGTCGTTTCGAGTAGGGCAAGGCCAGGGCGCTGCCCCTGGACCCCGTTAAAGGCAGGCCTTTAAAATCCATTACTAAGGGTTAAGAAAAAGGTTCTAAAGACTTGTCCTTGGCGGGCTCGGGGCAGAGCCCCACACCTTCCCCTCTTGCACCGCCCGCGCGACAAACGCATCTTGCTCAATTCGGCCGGCAGAAGAGGACACGATGGACGGCGGCACTGAAGCGCGACGGATTATCATTCACGCGCCCGAAGACTTCCAAGGCATGCGCGCTGCAGGCGCCCTGGCCGCGGAAACTCTGGACATGATCACCCCGCATGTGCGCCCCGGCGTCACCACCGGCACGCTGGACACGCTCTGCCACGATTTCATCGTCGCCCGGAACGCCATCCCCGCGCCGCTGAACTATCGCGGCTACCCCAAATCGATCTGCACCTCGATCAATCATGTCGTCTGCCACGGCATCCCCGGCGACAAGAAGCTGCTCGACGGCGACATCGTAAATATCGACGTCACCGTCATCCTCAATGGCTGGCACGGCGATACCAGCCGCATGTATGTCGCAGGCACACCGAGCACGCGGGCCAAAAACCTGCTGGACGTCACCTACAAGGCACTGATGAAGGGTGTGGACGCGGTCAAGCCCGGTGCGACGCTCGGTGATATCGGCCACGCCATACAGGTTTATGTCGAAGCCAATCGTTTCAGCGTGGTGCGCGATTTCTGCGGCCACGGCATCGGCCGCACCTTCCACGCGGCGCCGAACATCCTGCATTTCGGCCGCAAGGGCGAAGGCCCAGTGCTACGCCCCGGCATGTTTTTCACCATCGAGCCAATGGTCAATGCCGGCCGGCCCGAAGTCAAAGTGCTCAATGACGGCTGGACCGCGGTGACGCGCGACCGCAGCCTGTCCTCTCAGTTCGAGCACATGGTGGGCGTCACCGAACAGGGCTGCGAGATCTTCACGCTATCCCCCGGCGGTCTGCACCAGCCGCCTTACGCCGCCTAGGCGAATACCGGGCATGGCCGGCAAGGATCGTTTTTCCGAAGCCGGCCAGGCCGACCTCCTGAATATCAAGCCGCGCCCCGCCACCCCCATGCCCGCCACCAGCATGGAGTTGCACCGCGCCCGCATGCGCCAAAAGCTTCTTGCCGGCGGCGCCGAGGCCTTGGCCGACCACGAGTTGCTGGAAATGGCCCTGTTCCTGGCCCTGCCCCGCCGCGACACCAAGCCGATCGCCTACCGCCTGCTCGCCCGCTTCGGCAGTTTCGCCAACACCATCACCGCATCGCCCAACGAGATCGCCGCCGTAGACGGCATGGGCGAAGCAAGTGCGGCTGCCCTAAAGATCGTGCAGGCCGCCGCCGTTCGCCTGGCCCGCGCCGAGGTGATCGACCGGCCGGTGCTGACCAACTGGGAAGCACTGATCTCGTACCTGACTGCGGTGATGGCGCGTGAGCGCGTAGAACAATTCCGCATTCTCTTCCTCGACAGCCGCAATCGCCTGATTGCCGACGAAGCGCAGTCGCGCGGCACGGTGAACCACACGCCGGTGTATCCGCGCGAAGTCGTGCGTCGTGCACTGGAGGTGCAGGCGACGGCCCTTGTTCTGGCGCACAACCATCCGAGCGGCGATCCATCGCCGTCGCGCGAAGATATTGCAATGACACGTGAGATCGTCACCGCAGCACAGGCTTTATCCATTACGGTGCATGATCATGTGATTATCGGGAACGGGCGCTGGGTAAGCTTTCGAAACGAAGGCCTTCTCGCACTTCCATAGAAAAACCCGATTGCGGAGATGGGAGCATGAACGAGTCAGCTGCGAAAGAAGGCATGTCAGCTTCGGACCTCATCTCGCACAGAATCGCAGAACTTGGAGACTGGCGCGGCAAGACCCTAGAAAGGATGCGCAGGCTCATCAAGGAGGCAGATGCCGGCATTGTCGAGGAGTGGAAATGGAGAGGTGTTCCGGTCTGGTCGCATGACGGGATCATCTGCACCGGCGAGTCTTACACCAAAGTCATAAAACTCACATTTGCAAAAGGAGCGTCGCTCCAGGATCCTGCGCATCTTTTCAATTCCAGCCTCGACGGAAACACGCGGCGCGCCATCGACATTCATGAGGGCGAGGATGTTGACGAGCACGCGTTCAAAGCGCTGATCCGCGAGGCGATCGCGCTGAATACTTCGAAGGCCAAACCTTTAAAAAAGCCGACCACGTAGGATGGGTTGCTCTTGGGCAACCCACCTTTCCGCGTGAGGGGTTGCCCAAGAGCAACCAACCCTACATTAAGCAACGCTTCTGATGACGTCTGCCAATTTGGCGAACACCTCGTCGATCTGCGTGCGGCTGATGATCAGCGGTGGTGAGATGGCCAGAATATCTGCGGTGGCGCGCACCAATAATCCGGCCTCGTAGCATTTGACGAATACTTCATAGGCACGCGCCCCTGCAGCGCCCGCCCGTGGCTCCAGTTCGATGCCGGCGACCATGCCGAGATTGCGGATGTCGATCACATGATCCAGCCCGGCCAGGCTGTGCGCCGCTTCCTCGAAATACGGCGACAACTCCGCCGCACGCTCGAACAAGCCTTCGTCGCGGTAGGTGTCCAGTGTCGCGATCGAGGCCGCGCAGGCGAGCACATGGGAAGAATAGGTGTAGCCATGAAAAAACTCGATCGCACCGGGCGGACCCTGCATGAAGGCCTCGTGCACCTCGTTGCTCGCCACCACGGCGCCCATCGGCACGGTGGCATTGGTGATCCCCTTCGCCAGGGCGAGGATATCCGGCACGATACCGAAGCGATCCACTGCGAACGGCGCACCGAGGCGACCAAAACCGCTGATCACCTCATCGAAAATCAGCAGGATGCCGTGTTTGGTGCAGATGTCGCGCAGTTTCTGCAGGTAGCCGACGGGAGGCACCAGAACGCCGGTGGAGCCGGCGAGGGGCTCCACGATCACCGCAGCAATTGTGCTCGGGTCGTGCAGGGCCACGATGCGTTCGAGATTGTCGGCCAGGTCGGCGCCGTGCAGCGGCTGGCTGTGGCTAAACGCGTTGCGCGCCAGGTCGTGGGTGTGCGGCAGATGGTCGACGCCGGCGAGCATGGTGCCGAAATGTTTGCGGTTATTGCTGATGCCGCCGACGGAAATGCCGCCGAAGCCGACGCCGTGGTAGCCGCGCTCGCGGCCGATGAGACGTGTGCGGGCAGCGTCGCCACGCATGCGGTGATAGGCCAGGGCAATCTTCAATGCGCTATCTACCGCCTCGGAACCGGAGTTGGTGTAGAACACGTGGTCCAGCCCGTCCGGCAGCAAAGCGGAAAGGCGCTGGGCGGCTTCGAAGGCCAAAGGATGGCCCATCTGAAAGGCAGGGGAGAAATCCATCTCGGCCGCCTGGCGCTGGATGGCTTCGACGATGCGCGGGCGGCAATGCCCAGCGTTTACGCACCAGAGGCCGGCGGCGCCATCAAGGATCTGGCGGCCGTCATGGCTGGTGTAGTGCATGTCCTTGGCGCCGACGAGCAGACGCGGCGCCTGCTTGAACTGGCGGTTCGCCGTGAACGGCATCCAGAAGGCATCGAGGCTGTTCACCTGCGCGTCCATGCGAAGTCTCTCCGTGAGGTCACGCCTGTCTATCGTGAAGGCTGCCGCCGCGCCAAGCTCACCGTAAGCCCAAAGCCTTGTGCGTCTGGCTGCTCAGCCGCCAGCGGGGGTGGGCGAGACAATAGGCAATAGCCTGCCGGGTGTTTTCCGCCACCGCTGGACCATCCATCGGCTGCAACAGGAAATGCGCGAAATCGAGCGCCTCGAAACGTTCGGGTTCAGCGCCGGCCTGAGGAAATACAAGTTTAAGCTCTTGGCCGTAGGTGAGAACCAGCTTTGCGCCGGCTTTCGGGCTCACGCAGATCCAGTCGAGCCCGGATGGCGGAGGCTGCGTGCCGTTCGTTTCTACGGCAACCCTGAAATGACGGGCATGCAGGGCGAGTAGCAGAGCCTCGTCGACCTGTAGCAGCGGTTCGCCGCCGGTGAGAACCGCCAATCGATGGTCGGGGCCACCTTGCCACTCGGCGAGGATCGCGTCGGCAAGCCGCTCGGCGTCCGGGAAGCGACCGCCGCCGCTGCCATCCAGCCCGACGAAATCAGTATCGCAGAATTGGCAGACGGCGCTGGCGCGGTCTCGCTCCAGGCCGCTCCACAAATTGCACCCAGCGAAGCGGCAGAACACGGCGGCGTAGCCGGCCTGCACGCCCTCACCCTGCAAGGTGAGAAAAATCTCCTTGACGGCGTAAGACCGGCCGGCCGGCTCAGGGATTGGTATGTTCCGTCTTCTCGAGCAGCAGTTTCACCTCGTCCATCGCTTCCTTGAAGCGGTCGCTCAGCACGCCCAGGGCTTCAGCGTTAGAGCGTTGGATAAGGTCCGACAGGTCTTTGATGTTGGCGACGGCGCGTTCGTAGGATTTTTTCACCAGCGCCGCCTGGTGTGCGGCTTTGGCCTGCGGCGACTCGGCATGGGTGAGTTCACGGGCGTGTTCGGTGAACTCGGTCATCGTCTGCTGCATGATTTCCATGTGGCGCTTTGCCACGGCCTGGGCGCCTTCGAGCGCCAAGCGGTTGGCGTTGGAGAGCACCTCCATGTTGCGGCGGTGAGCTGCCATCAGGGCGGAGCTATCGGGGATCATGCTGGGAAAGCGCAATTCGGAAAAGCGCTTGGTCATTTCCGCGAAAATCGCGCCGGGTGCGGCGAAGGCGGCGTCCGGTTTCGGGAAGGGGAATTCGGCCATGGATGACTCCTGTTGCAGGGTCTTATTACGTCCGGACCGCAGAAAAGCTGCGGCGCTAAGTGTGCACCCTGTCGGACTGTAATGCCAGTCAGAGGCTGCCGGCATCGGCTGGCGGATCAGCGGCACCGCTGATGGTGCCGATGTCATTGAAATCGGCGTCAGCGACCGGTTCTGGAAAGGGTTTTGGGCCTGATTCGGTAGGTGGCGCGGGGCGGATGAACCAGTTGGCGGCTTGTTCGGCGCGAGACAAAGCGCGATCGAGGGCTGCCATAGTGGTGGAGAGATCGGGGCTGTCGTCGGTCTGCCAGGCGCGCAGGGTGTAGAGCCAGACGGCAATCAGGCCGTCGGTGGCGAGCAGACCGCGCAGGCCGGTGGTTTTCACGCCGGCGGCGGCGAGCATCCAGCCCATGCTTTCGGCGGTGGCTGCGGCCAAAAGTAACGCTGTCGGCGGGTCAGTCGCCAGGCCGTGAAGCAGCGCAAGCACGCCGGCACGGTGCGTTTGCAGGGCGTCGAAGCGCCGCATGAGCAGATCGAAGAGGCGCTCGCGTGTCGGGCCGATTTCCGGAGCGTCCTCGAGGGCGAGGCTGTCGGCATGTTGTCCAAAGCGGAGCAGGATCGCATTGCGGCTCGGGAAGCGGCGACGTGCCTGTTCCAGCGGGAGTGTGCCGGCGCGGGCGGCGCTGATCACGGTGACGTTCTGCCAGCCCTCTTTGGCAGCAATCGCGAAAGCGCTCGTGATGAGGGCTGAGTCGTAGTCTTCATCGGTCATGTTGCATGCGTCTCAGACTTAGTAGGTCTTTGCAACAGCGAAGGAATCAAAAGTTTTGTGGTTCGATTTTTCAAAAAAGAACGTCTTGCTGCCTACCCTGCAAGTTCCTCGGCTCTGTCGACCGCCGCCTGAACCGCATCACGCAATGTTTTCGGCCAAGCCTCGGGGTGCATCAGCTTTTCCAGCGCTTTTTGGGTGACGCCATTCGGGCTGGTGACGCCCTTCCTGAGATCGGCCGCGTCTTCGGTCGAGGCCGCGAGGAGTGCGCCGGAGCCGGAGACGGTTTTGCGGCCGAGTTGGCGTGCGAGGGTGGGGTTTATGCCGTGTTCGATGGCGATCTGTTCCAGGAGTTCGGCGAGGAGGAACACGTAGGCGGGGCCGCAGCCCGAGATGGCGGTGAGCGGATCGATGAGGGATTCGCGGTCGAGCCACGCGACGTCTCCGACCGCTTCGAGCAATTCGGTGCAGAGTTGTTTTTGCGCGTCCGACACGGTGGGGCTGGCGAAGGCACCGGTGATGCCCTGACCGACGGCGGCCGGCGTATTGGGCATGGTGCGGACGATGGGGTTTGGTGTGGCCAGAAGTGCAGCGAGGCGGGCGATCGGGATGCCGGCGAGCACGGAAAGCACGACGGCTTGCGGGGGTAGGGAAAGCGTCGGGATGACCGCATTGGCCATTTGCGGCTTGATCGCGAGGATCACGGCGCTTGGCTGGAAGTCTTTCGGGATCGACGCGGCATCCGGGACCATGATGTCGATGGTTTCGCGTGCGCGGTTCTTTGGGAGGGATGGATCGAGCAGCACAGAGGGCGCCAGGCCGCGGGCACACCAGCCCGCGAACATGGCGCCGCCCATGCGGCCTGCGCCTACGAGAAGGATGGGCGGAAGTTGCGTGCTCACGCTTCGCCCACGCACTCCAGCATGGCGGCTTCCAGTGCTTCGGCCGGCGACTTGCCGCCCCAGAGCACGAACTGGAACGCCGGGTAGAAACGCTCGCATTCGGTAATAGCGATGTCGATCATATCCTCCAGGCTTTCCGCCGAGGCGCCGGGAGCGCCGCGCAGGAGCACCGAATGGCGGAACAGCGGCATGCCGTCCTCGCTGTCCATGCCGAAATGGCCGATCCAGAGTTTCTCGTTGGCCAATGCCAAGAGTTCGTAAAGGGCGCCGCGCCGCGATGCGGGCACCTTGAGGTCGAAAGTGCAGGTGAAGTGCATGGCGGAAATCTCGCCGGACCATGCGAAATATAGCCCGTAATCGCACCATTTGCCGGGCGCCTCGGCAGCCATCTCGGCGTCCGACCGGCGGTCGAACACCCACTCATTGGCCGCCACGATCTGCTCCATGACGTCGAGCGGGTTCTTGGCGGCTTCGTTCGTCTGCATGCTCAGAGACATAAAAGGTCTCCCCTGGACAGGAGGAAGGCCGGATGCCGCGCCGGCCGCCTCGGACGAGACCCGCCGGGCACGACAATCAAGAGGTTATGGGGAGACAGAGAGTCGCTGCAAGAAGGAAGCGGGAGAAAGATAAGGAAGCATGGGGGAAATGAAGCCATTCCCCCCAAACCCCCAGCATTATTTAGAAATGACTCCAGCCTTTTTTCTCAAGGGGAACGACCTGCCCCACCGCGTCGAGCACCCGGACACGAGGAGAACCCGGGGCAAAGCTGCCGATTCGCGTGATCTGCAGGCACGTGCGCAGGCCTTCAGACATCAACGCCAGTTCTTGCTCAGGCGGCACAGCCAGCAGCAACTCGTAATCGTCGCCGCCGGTAAGGCACAGCTCCAATAAACCGGCCGCATGGGCCGCATCGGAAAGCGGCACCCGCGCCATCTCGATCTCCGCCGCAACCAGGCTGGCACGGCACAGATGTCCGCAATCCTGAACAAGCCCGTCCGATACATCCATCGCCGCGGACACGATCCCGGCCAGGCAAAGTCCGAGCCGCGGCTGCGGCAGACGATACCGGCTAGCCAAAAACCCGGTGGGATCAGCAACCGTGCCTTGCAAGGCGCGCAGCCCCAGCGCGCCATCGCCAATCGTGCCAGTCACCCAGATGCCATCGCCAGCCCGCGCACCCTGCCGGCGCAGCGCAGTGCCCGGCGCCACATGCCCGATGACCGTTGCAGAGAGCGAAATTGGCCCTGGCGTGCTCGTGGTATCCCCACCCAGCAGCGAAATACCGAAGGCTGCCTGGTCAAGCGCCAAGCCCGCAGCAAATGCCGCAAACCAATCAGAGGAGGTGCTGGTAGGCACCGACACGGTCAGAAAATAGCCAAGCGGCGCGGCCCCCATCGCCGCCAGATCGGACAAATTTACCCGCAGCAATTTGCGTCCGATCGTCTCCGGCGGATCGTCAGGCAGAAAATGCACGCCGCCGACCATGGCGTCGGCCGAGACCACCAATTCGCGGCCGGGCGGCGGCAAAAACACCGCCGCGTCGTCCGACAGCCCCAACGACCCCTCACCCGCCAGCGGCTTGAAGAAACGCGCGATCAGGTCGAATTCCGGCGGCAGCGTCGCCAAAGTTCAGCTCCCGGTTTTGGCTTCCTTCGGCCGCAGCGTGCGCGACAGAGTTTCCAGAATGCCATTGGCCATGCGCGGTTCGTCGCCGATGAAAAACCCGTGCGCCACGTCGAGATATTCGTTGATCACCACGGCAACAGGCGGCCCATCGCGCATGAACAGCTCGGCCCCGCCGGCGCGCAGCAACGCCCGCAATACTGGATCCAGCCGCCCGAGTGGCCACTCCGCCGGCAGGGACTCGGCAAGCATTCTATCCAGCTCATCTTGCTTCTCGACCGCCATGCGCACGATCCGGCCGAACAGCTTTACGTGCGCATCGGGCACCCTGCCCTCCTCGAACCCGCCGGTGCCCGGCAGCTCGCCCAGTCGATGACGGACGAACTGGTCGATTACCGTCTCCGGATTCTCCTCGCTCTGTTCGATCTGGAACAAGGCCTGCACCGCACCCACACGGGCTGCGGTGCGCGGCCGGCCTGTCGCCGGCACCTTGCTCATCAATCGGCTCCCAGCTGGCGCGCGGCGGACACCTGCATCAGCGCAGCGGCCGCCGTCTCGGCGCCCTTGTTATGGCCATCGGCGCTGCTGCGTGCCGTTGCCTGCTCGATCGAATGCACGGTCAGAACGCCGGAGCCCAGCGCGATGCCATGCTCGAGCGCCACGTTCATCAAACCCGCCATCGTTTCCCTGCAGATATACTCATAATGATCCGTGCCGCCGCGTACGATGCAGCCGAGCGCCACGTAACCGTCGAAATGGCGCTTTCCGCCCAGCGCGATACGGATCGCCTGCGGCAGCTCGAAACTGCCGGCGACATCAAGGATTTCATGCGTAGCGCCCGCCTCTTGCAGAATGCGCAATGCGCCTTGCGTCATGCCGTCGACCACCTCGCGGTAATAGGGGGCACGCACCACCAGCAGATGCGGCGCCGGGCCCGGCACGCGAGGCGCTGCCGGCATCGGCGCGTCGGCGGTGCTCATGACGGCACGTCCAGCCCACGACGGCCGATCACGTTCAATCCGTAACCTTGCAAGCCGACAATGTGACGATCCGAATTGGAGAGCAGCTCGATCTCACGCATGCCGAGGTCGGCGAGGATCTGCGCGCCGATGCCGTATTCACGCAGCATGCGTTCCTGGCTGGCGCTGGAATGGCGCCCTGTCACCATGTCGAGCAGGCTTTGCGCACGCCAATCATGCAGAACCACCATTACGCCGCGGCCTTCCGCCTGGATGGTGCGCATCGCCTGGTGCATCAGCCGGTTGGTCTCGCTACCAGGCAGAAGCTGGATTGGATCGATCGCCTGCATGCGCACCAGCACCGGGCCAGGCGAGGCGATGTCACCCTTGACCATCACGATATGCTCGGCCTGGTTCAGCGAGCTGGCATAGACATGGATCTTCCAAGGTCCGGTATCGAGCTTTTCAGCCTCGGTCTCATGCACGCGCCGCACGAGCTTCTCCGAGCCGCGGCGATGCGCAATCAGATCGGCAATGGTCCCAAGCTTCAGCCCATGCAGTTGCGCAAATGCCACCAGGTCCGGCAGGCGCGCCATGCTGCCATCTTCGTTCATGATCTCGCAGATCACACCGGCCGGGATCAGCCCGGCAATACGCGAGATATCGACCGCAGCCTCGGTATGGCCGGCGCGCACCAGCGTGCCGCCCGGCCGGGCGGCAAGTGGAAACACATGGCCGGGTGAGACCAGATCGGCGGGCTGGCTTTCCGGATTGATCGCCACTGCTATGGTGTGGGCGCGGTCGCGCGCCGTCACACCCGTGGTGATGCCGTCTTGCGCCTCGATCGAGACCGTGAACGCGGTCTGGTGGCGCATCTGGTTTGCCACCGCCATCATCGGCAGTTCGAGGCGTTCGACCTGCTGCGGCGACAGTGCGAGGCAGATCAGGCCGCGGGCATGGCGCATCATGAAAGCCAGCGCCTGCTGGGTGGCGAATTGCGCGGGGATAATCAAATCGCCCTCGTTCTCGCGGTCCTCGTCATCGACCAGGATGAACATGCGGCCTGCCTGCGCCTCGGCGATCAGTTCCTCTGTGGGCGAAATCGCCGCGTGCAAGGAAAGGCGCTGCAGGGTCTCGGTGCTCATGCGGTCTCCGTCAGCCGCGCCACGTAGCGGGCCAGCATGTCGATCTCGATGTGGACCGCATCGCCGGGCACACGCAACCCGAGCGTGGTATTGTCGGCCGTGTGCGGGATGATGTTGACGCCGAAATTTTCCGTCCCATCCGTCGCCGTAAAAACCGCGTTGACGGTGAGCGAGATACCGTCGATCGCGACCGATCCTTTCGCCGCAATATAGCGGTGCAGCGGGGGCGGAACCGACACCACGATGCGCAGCGAGCCGCCCTCTGGCGTGATCGAGACGATGTGGCCGATGCCGTCGACATGGCCGGAGACGATGTGGCCGCCCATCTCATCGCCCATGCGCATCGAGCGCTCGAGATTGATGCGCGTGCCGTGTTTCCAATGGCCCAAGGTGGTGCGCGAGACAGTCTCACCGGAGACGTCGATGGCGAAAGAGTCCTTTGCCAGATCGGTGACGGTCAGGCAGCAGCCAGAACAGGCGATGGAAGCGCCGATCTCGGCGCCGGCGAGAAAGGCAGCGGGCACGCCGATGACGGCGCGCATGTCGGTGCCGTCGCCGCCGCGCGCCACGCTGCGCACTTCGCCCTGCGCCGTGATGATCCCCGTAAACATAGTTTTAAGCTCCGCTCTTACGCACGCATGAATTCGCTCATCATGTCTGACCCCATGCGGCGCGGACCTTCGCCGACCGGCTTGAAACGCGGCATCGCGGAGAGCCGGTCGATGCCCAGCGACTGGATTGCAGGTGTTGCGTCGCCGCCGAGCAGCCCCGGCGCATGGAACCAGACGACACGGTCCACCAGATCGGCCCGCAGGAGCGAGGCTGCAAGCCTGGCACCGCCTTCGACGAGGATGCGCGTGAGCCCCCGCGTTCCGAGCGCCGCCAACGCAGCCGCCAGATCGACACCGTCTTCGCCTTTCGGTACCGGTATGCAGCGGGCTCCAGCCTCGGCGAGAAGCTGGGCACGTGTCGCCTGGATCTCACCCGGCTGGATGTCCGCGGCGGAGACGCCATCCGGCAGGCTGTTGGTATGATAGAGAATCCAGCTCGGCGCATGATGCGCGCTGGTCACCAGATGAGCGTCGCGCGGGATGCGCAGAAAACCATCGGTCACGATGCGAACCGTCGAGCGATGCGCATAGCCGGGTAGGCGGCAGGTGAGAGCGGGATTGTCGGCCAGCACTGTGCCGATGCCGGTCATCACCGCATCGTGGCGGCCGCGCAGGGCATGCACCGCCTGCCGCGCCGCTTGGCCGGTGATCCACTGGCTTTCGCCGCCGGCAGTAGCGATCCGGCCATCCAGCGTGGACGCGATCTTCAGCGTCACCAGCGGGCGGCCGAGGCGCACGCGGGCGAAGAAGCCGGAAAGCGTGTCGTTCGCTTCTTCCGCCATGAACCCGGCCAGGATTTCGATACCGGCATCCCGCAATCGCGCCAGCCCTTGTCCATCCACGCGCGGATCAGGATCGCCGGCCGCGACCACCACGCGAGCGACACCGGCCCCGACCAACGCGTCTGCGCAAGGCGGCGTCTGGCCATGATGGCTGCACGGCTCCAGCGTGACATACACCGTGCCGCCGCGCGCCGCCTGGCCAGCCACAGCCAGCGCGTTGGTCTCGGCATGCGGCCGGCCGCGCAGGCCGGTGCGGCCGCGTCCGACCACGCGGCCATCCTTATCCGTAATGACGCAGCCGACCGAGGGGTTCGGCCAGGTGGCACCGAGGCCGCGTGCCGCGAGGGACAGGGCCGCAGACATGTGGACATGATCCGCGTCAAGCATTCGGCTCCTCCAGAGAGCCAAGAAAAGCTTCAAAATCCTTGGCTTCTCGGAAGTCTCTATAGACACTTGCAAAGCGGACATAGGCCACTTCGTCCACGTCCTTCAGGGTTTCCATGACGAGTTCGCCGATCTGCTTGCTCGGGATGTCCGTCTCACCAGAAGCTTCCAATTGCCTGACAATGCTGTTTACGACTCGCTCCATGCGGCCATCCTCCACCGGGCGCTTGCGCAGCGCGATGCTGATCGAACGGTCGAGTTTCTCGCGTTCGAACGGCACACGCCGTCCGTCGCTCTTGAGCACAAACAGCTCGCGCAATTGCACACGCTCGACGGTGGTGAAGCGCTGGCTGCAGCTGGTGCAGAAACGGCGGCGACGAATGGCGGCGCCATCCTCCGCCGGGCGGCTATCCTTCACCTGTGTGTCTTCGTGACCGCAAAAGGGGCACCGCATGGTCAGTCGTCAGTCGTCAGTTGCGGTCGTCGGATAGCAGAGTCCGCACCAGCGCGTTAGCGCTCACATCGCCTTTGCCCGACGCTCCGGAACGATCGCATTTTGCAGATAGGGTGCGAGATCGGCTTCGGGCATCGGCCGGCTGAACAGATAGCCCTGCATCATGCGGCATCCCAGCGAGGCAAGAACGCGCATCTGCGCCTCCGTCTCCACGCCTTCGACCACGCAATCCATGCGCAGCGTATCGCAGAGATCGACCACGGTGCGCACGATGTCCCTCGCCATCTGGCTGGCATGGATATCGGCGACAAAACTGCGGTCGATCTTGATCTTGTCGGGTTTCAACCGGTGCACATGGCTGAGGCTGGAGAAGCCGGTGCCGAAATCGTCCAGCGTGATACGGGCGCCGGTCTGCCGCAGCAGCACCAGGGATTCTTCCGCCAGAGCGAAGTCGCGGATGACCGCAGTTTCAGTGATTTCCAGGTCGATCCGCTCCGGCGCCACACCGCCGGCCAGGATGATCCGCCGCAGGCTGGCCACGGTCTCCGGCGTGGTGACATCCTGCGCAGAAAGGTTAAAGGCAATGCGCAGATGCGGCGGCAGCCTGGCCGCGCCCGCGAGGGCGTTTTGCAGTAAGGCCTCGCTCAACCGGCCGATCACCCGCAATCGCTCCGCAGCCGGCACGAATACGTCCGGCCCCACATGCCCGTATCCCGGGCAGGACCAGCGCGCGAGCGCTTCGAAGCCTAGTGTGCGCAGGCTGCCGGCTTCGACGATTGGCTGGTAGGCCAGCCAGAACTCGCGGCCGAAATCGGCATGGCGCAGGGCATGATCGACCAGGCTGCGCCGGCGTATCAGCGCCTCATGGTCCGACGAGAAGATCACCGCCTGGCCGGTGCGTTTCTCCTTGGCGGTGTAGAGCGCGTAATCGGCACGTTCGAACAGCGCCTTCGTGGTATCGCCATCCGCAGGAAAAGCGGCGAGCCCCGCGGAGCCGCAGACATCTGCCTCGATCTCCGGCAGCAGATACGGTCCGCTCAGCCGGGCGCAGAGTTGGGCACCGAAATGCGCGATGGTCGACGCGTCCGGATCGCAGGTGAGGATGACGCCGAACTCATCGCCGCCGAGACGCGCGACGGAGATATCGGGCCCCGAGAGCGCGAGCAGCCGGTCGCCTACTTCCTTCAGCAGCTGGTCGCCGGCGCCATGGCCGTGCACATCGTTGACTCCCTTGAAACCGTCCAGGTCGATCAGCGCCAATGCCATGCGGGTGTGCCCTAGCCGCGCGCGATCGAGCGCGATTTCGACCTCGGCGAGGAAGCGGCGGCGGTTCGGCAATTGGGTAAGACTGTCGAGATTGGCGAGGCCGTAATTCTCGTCGCTCAGCCGCTGGGTATCTTCCTGGCGGAGCAGCAATTCACGTTGGGATCGAACCAGGGCTGCGAAGTCGCTGTAATTGCGTTGCAAGATGTAGATCATGCCCATCGTCACCATCGCCAGGTTGGCAGCGATGGCCATGAGCACCGGCTGTCCGCTAAGGCCGAAGAAGAAGGTGAAGGGCAGGACGACGAAGAAGGTGAGCAGCAGGGCGGCGCTGCGCAAATTCATCAGGCAAAAGATGCAGGTGATGACGGTGATCGCCATGTAGAAAGCGACGTGGCAGCGCGCATAGGCATCCCCATAGGGATACAGGCTCAGGGCCCACCCCGCGAACCCCAGGCCGAGAAAAGGTACTAGCCACACCGTGGTTTGCAGCTTGTGGATGGCCGCCTCGGCCGAGACGATCCGCTTGGCGTGGCGCAGCCAGAACCAGGAACGATTCAGGCAGATCAGGCCGAGGGCTGTCGGCAGGAAAAAGGTCAGCATGGCCGGCGCGGTGTGCCAATGGGTGGCCGACAGCAGAGCCGCGTTGGCCATCAAGATCACATAGAGCAGCGGCAACTGGGTGGAAAACGCAGCGATCTGGGAACGCGCAAGTTCAGGATCGTCGACCGGCACCGAGAGGATCGCGCGCAGGCTGGCCAAGCTGCGCGCCGGCGAAAAGATCATGGCGCGCGGACGGACGAACGCGAATGCGGCACTCTGTCTCTTTCAAAGTCGGGTCGGCCGAGGCGGCCGCGAAAGACAGATCAGTAGCCGCATCTTAGTTAGCGTTTGGTTAAGATCGAGCTGTTACCTCCAGCGCCAACCTTCAGAAGCAAAAGTCTTTTGATTCTTTTTATCAAAAAACAACTGCTTCCTCACCTCTTCAGCGCCCGCACCCCGATATCAGTCCGATAAATCGCATCATCGAATTGAATAATTTTTATGGCTGCGTAGGCAGATACACGTGCAGTCTGGATATCAGGCCCTGTCGCGCAGACGCTGAGCACACGGCCACCCGTGGCGATCACCGTGCGATCGCGTAGATCGGTTCCCGCATGGAACACCGCAACATGCGGTATTGCAGCAGCCTGCTCCAAGCCGTTGATGATGCCGCCTTTCTCATGGCTGCCCGGGTATCCACGCGCCGCGACCACCACCGAGATTGCGGTGACATCGAGCCACTGCACAGCGGTTTCCTTCAGCGTGCCGGCGGCGGCGGCCAGCAGGAGCGGCAACAGGTCAGTCTGGATGCGGGGCAGAAGCACCTGTGTCTCGGGGTCGCCGAGGCGGACATTGTATTCGATGAGCTTGGGGCCGTCTGCTGTGAGCATCAGCCCTGCGAAGAGGATGCCGGTGAAGGGGGTGCCGCGCGCGGCCATCTCGCGCATTGCGGGACGGATGAAGAGGTCGAGGGCCGCAATCTGGGCGTCCAACGGGAAGTTTGCCGGCGGAGAAACGGCGCCCATGCCACCTGTATTTGGGCCGGTGTCGCCGTCGCCGATGCGTTTGTGGTCCTGGGCGGCGCCGAGAAGGATGGCGTCGGTGCCGTCGCAGAGGGCGAACAGGCTGATTTCGTCGCCTTCCAGGCATTCCTCGATCACCAGGCTGGCGCCGGCTTCCCCAAGAGAACCGTCCAGGAGCATGGCGCGTATGGCGGCTTCGGCTTCGGCTTCGGTCTGCGCTACGACGACGCCTTTGCCGGCGGCGAGCCCGTCGGCCTTGACCACGATGGGCGCGCCGCGGCGGCCGACGAAATCGAGGGCTGCCGCGGTTTCGGTGAAACGCTCCCAAAGGGCGGTGGGAATGCCGGCGGCATCGCAGATCTCTTTCGCGAAACTCTTGCTGCCTTCGAGGGCGGAAGCGGCGGCGGTCGGGCCGCAGCAGCGCAGGCCGGCGGCGACGCAGGCATCGGCGAGGCCGGCAACGAGCGGCGCTTCTGGGCCGGGCAACACGAGGTCGATGTTTTCGCGCAGGGCGAAATCGACCAGCGCCGGAATGTCGAGCACGCCGATGGCGACGTTTTCCGCGAGCATGGCGGTACCCGGGTTGCCGGGGGCGACGAAAAGCTTCGTCAGTAACGGAGAGTTGGAGATCGCCCAGGCTAAAGCGTGCTCGCGGCCGCCGGACCCCACCACCAGAACACGCATCGTGCCACATCCCGCAAATTTACCTGGCACGCCCTCTAGCATAGGGTGGCGACATGGACGAAGCCGTCGGCGCCACGCGCAGCAACATCCCCGAATACTCGGTCAGCGACCTCTCCGGCGCGATCAAGCGCACGCTGGAGGGGGCATTCGGGCGGATCAGGGTGCGCGGCGAGATCACCGAGCTGAAGGCCTATCCGTCCGGTCATGTATATCTCAGCCTGAAGGATGAGGGCGGGAAGGTGCGTGCCGTCATCTGGAAGTCGGCCGCGGCGAGGCTCGGACTGAAGCCGGAGAACGGGGTTGAGGTGATCGCCACCGGCAAAATCTCCGCTTATGGCGACCGCTCGGAATACCAGCTGGTGATCGACCGGCTGGAATATGCCGGCGCTGGCGCGCTCCTGGCTCGTATAGAGCTTCTCAAACAAAGGTTTGCGGCTGAAGGCCTGTTCGATGCGGCACTCAAGAAGCCGATCCCGCGCCTGCCCGCTGTGGTGGGGGTGATTACCTCGTCCAGCGGTGCTGTGCTGCATGATATCATGACGACGATTGCGCGGCGTTTTCCCCGTAAAATCTTGTTGTGGCCGGTGCCGGTGCAGGGAGAAGGTGCGGCGGAGCGGATCGCCGCGGCCATTTTCGGCATGGATCGTCTGCCGCTCTCGGGCATTCCGCGGCCGGATGTGCTGATCGTCGCACGTGGCGGCGGCAGCCTCGAAGACCTGATGGCGTTCAACGAGGAGGTGGTGGTGCGTGCCGCCGCCGCCTGCCGCCTGCCGCTGATCTCCGCGGTCGGGCACGAGACGGATACCACGCTGATCGATTTCGTCAGCGACCGTCGCGCCCCCACACCAACGGCCGCTGCCGAGATGGCAGTACCGGCACGGCTGGAGCTTCTGGCCGACCTCACGCAAAAAACAGCGCGGCTCCTGGGCGCGCTGGACAGGCTAGCGCAGTCAAGCCGCGCCCGGCTGGCTGCGGCGGGGGCGGCATTGCCTGATCTGCCGGGCATCGTCGGCAATGCGCGGCTGCGGCTGGATGATCGCGGGCAGCGCCTGTCGATGGCGCTGCCGAACCTGCTGAGCGCACGCGCAACTTCGCTGGTGCGGGTGGAGCGGCACATCCCCGATCCCCGCGGCTTGATCGCGGCGCGGCGCGCGGCGCTGGCTGTGGCGGGGCTGCGCCTGCTGACGGGGCTGCGAGCCTCGGTGCAACGGCATCGCGACGCAGTGACGAGCCTATCGCCCAGGTTGAATGTGACGGGCATCAGGCAGCGCCTGCGCGAGCAATCATCGCGACTCGACGTGCTGACGGCGCGGTTGGACGGCGCCTCCTACGAGCGCGTTCTGGCCAGGGGCTTTGTGCTGGTGCGCGATGCTTCAGGACACGCAGTCACCCGCGCAAGCGATGTAAAACCGAACGCCCGCCTAAAACTCGTTTTTGCAGACGGCCAGATAGGCGTCACGCCGGAAACGCGTCAAGGCCGGCTACCTCTTTAACAATAAAGATTTTTTGCTCTTTGTTTTAAAAAAGAAGTGCTTGATTACTTGCTGGCGCCTCAGCCAATGATTCGAGGCTCCCGCACATATCCGAACTCGGCCGTGCCCGTCCACGCCCGTCCATCCGGGTAGCGAAGTTGGATCCCGACGAGATCGCTGTCGTTCGCCAGCGACATGTTAACGCCCGTCTGAACATTCCCGAATTTCGTTATGGCGCTCTTCGTCAGCGTGAAATGCGTCGTCGAACCACATCGTGCGCAAAAGTGGATTTCTGCAGCCGGATCGTCTTTGTCTTCCCGGCTATAACCTCCGGTCGCGCCCTCGATGCTGACGTCGGAAGGGTGGAAATAGGCCCAGCGAGCGCCGGACTTGCTGCACAATGTGCAGTTGCACTCGTTGATGAAGTCCGGTCGCTTTGCCACTTGCAGGCGGACGTGACCGCAAAGACAGGTAAGTTTCAGCATTATGTTCTGATATCAAGAGGTTCGCTCGCCGGTCTTGGAAACATAAGCCAAGCGCTTCTTTTTTGAAAAAAGGCGCAAAAAACTTTTAGGTCTTCAGGATATCTCGTTTTGCCAGGGTGCCGTGGAGGCGGCGGAGAGGCTGCATGGCACGGGCCAACAGAATTTCCGCGGCGGTGAGGGTGCGGCGGGGAAAAGAGCCGGGACGCTGGGCATCGGGTAGTCTTGGCGTGAGCCAGCTTCCGGGCGTGCCGCCGGCGAGCTTTTCGAGAATGATGTCCATGCGCGCGGCTGAGAGGCGATCGCGACGCGTCAACACCAGCACCTCGGCGGCACCATGCGCCTCGCGCCACCCGGCCGGCGGAGGTGCAAGGTCGGACGCGGATCGCGCACGGGGAACCAACTGGATCGGTTCGCCGATGCGCACCTGCAACGCCGTCTCCACATCGCGGCGATGCTCGAGGTCCGTCGCAATGGCATCGAGGTCGATCACAAGGGCTTCCGAATCCAAAGCGGCGGTCGCGCAAAGTGTCCAGAACGCCAGGAAACCACGGTAATGCTCCGCCGGTGATAGACGGCGCACGTGCAGCCAGCAGGCTTCCACCGCATAATCCATGTCATCGCTATAAAGCGTCGGAATATTCACGCCCAAAGCGAGCGCCGCTTCGCGCACTGCGGGGTTCCGGGCGTTGCGCGCCAGAACGAGCATAGGCGCTAGAGCGAAATACCGATTACGTTGATCCTGCAGCAATCTTTGACCGGATTCGTATTGTGCGACCGGATTGCGCAGCACCACGGCATGCAACGCATCGGGAAACCGCCGCTCGAACCAGCCGACACGACCCATGGAGCGACAGAATTTCAGCACCGGCAGCCGGCCCTGTGCGACCGGCCCTGCCATCAGGGACGAGAGATAAGATTCGAGCGCAGGATCGGCCGGGTCGTCCGGTGCACGAAAGAACCCGTCAAACGCAAAACGCGGCTGATACAACGCCACGCCGCGTCCGTGTGCGGGGATGAGGTCACGGAACTCCTCGAAATACGGGGCGGTCTCGCTATGGTTTGATTGCCAGGAACCGGGACGCATGGTCTCGACGTCACGCCGGCGAAAGCGTGCGGCATGCTCGTGCAGAGGTTCGTAATAGCCGTGCACCTGAGCGTAAGCGCGGCACCGGCTCCAGATCCAGGTGCCGCCGCTGCGCCAGCCGGTATGCAGGAACACCGCCTGCCCGGCCCGCGCAGCCGGCTGATGTGAGCCGCTGAGCCCTTCGATGCGACGCTCCAGAACGACCGTCGACGGCAATATCGCGGTGTTCAAGGCCTCTGCCGTTCTCTCGGACGTCCTGCTTGACCGGCCATTCACCTCGCCCCCTGCTCTCACATCCGCGTGCTCAGTCTGCATGATGACCTTACGGCAAATCGCGACGTGGTGGCCCGTTGCCAGCCGACAAGTTGTTACAATGCGCAACAGCCTATGCCAGTTTTCACGACCTGCCGCGAGGTCAATTGCTGCCGCCTTAAGCTCCTTGTGGAACGCGATAGTGAACAAACACACCTCGACCCGCGAGCGCTACCGCGATAGAACATACGGCGAACACTAAGGCCGAGCATGGAGCTTCTGCGCAAACTCGAGATCCTGGCGGATGCCGCCAAATACGATGCCTCTTGCGCATCGTCCGGCACAGAGAAGCGCAATTCACTGGGCGCCAAAAGCGGGGTGGGCTCCACCGAGGGCATGGGGATTTGCCACGCCTATGCGCCGGACGGGCGCTGTATCTCGCTGCTCAAGATCCTGCTGACGAATGCCTGCATCTATGAATGCATCTACTGCATCAACCGACGTTCCTCGAACGTGCAGCGGGCGCGTTTCAGCGTGGAGGAAGTGGTCAAGCTGACGCTTGGGTTTTATCGGCGCAATTGCATCGAGGGATTGTTCCTCAGTTCCGGCATCATCCGCTCGCCCGATTACACCATGGAGCAGGTGGTGGGCGTCGCCCGCATCTTGCGCGAGGAGCATGGATTCCGCGGGTATATCCACTTGAAAACCATTCCCGACGCGGACCCGCTGCTGATGGCCGAAGCCGGGAAATACGCCGACCGGATCAGCATCAACGTCGAGTTACCGACTCAGACCAGCCTGCAGAACCTCGCACCCGAGAAGGATTTTGCCGGCATCAGGCGTTCGATGGGCCGCATGCGCCAGCACATCGATGCTGCAAAGGACAAGACACATACAGGGCGAAAGGCAGCGCGATTCGCACCTGCCGGACAGAGCACGCAGATGATCGTGGGCGCCGATGACAGCAGCGATCGCTCGATCATGCAGCTCAGTTCGACGCTGTATGGGTCGTATGGATTGCGTCGGGTGTATTACTCCGCGTTCAGCCCGATTCCCGATGCGTCGGCCGCCTTGCCCCCGCGGCCGGCGCCCTTGCTGCGTGAACATCGCCTCTACCAGGCCGACTGGCTGCTGCGGTTCTACGGTTTCACGGTGACGGAGCTTGCCACCGATGCGGCCGGCAATATGAGCCTGGAGATCGACCCGAAGATGGCCTGGGCGCTGCAAAACCCTGGGCAGTTCCCGGTCGATATCAATCGCGCGCCGAAGGAGATGTTGCTGCGGGTGCCCGGGCTCGGCGTGAAAGCGGCGTCGCGCGTCCTGCAAGCACGGAAATTCCGTCAGTTGCGGATGGAGGATCTGGCGCGTCTACGGCTTTCGCTTGCCAAACTTGCACCTTTCATCGTCACCGCGGATCACCGGCCAGGGCGCGAACTCGATCAGGCGCGGCTGGTCGTGCCGAAACCGCGCCAACTGGAATTGATCTGACACGTTGACCGGCCTTGCAGAGGTGCAAGGCAGGCGGATGCGCAGCGTCATTCTCGCTCATGAGGTCGATTTCGAAGGCTGGCGACGCGCAGCGCGCGGCCTGGCGTTGGAAGGCGTGCCGCCGGAGCAGGTGGTCTGGTCGGTGGAGGAGTCCGGCGATCTTTTTGCGGAGCCAAGTGAGATCGTGGCGACGAGCGGGGCTTTCTCGGTGCCGCGCAGCCTGGTGAATTTTGCCGAGACTGCGATCCAGGCGCGCGATCCAGCCCGGTTTGGCCTGCTCTACGCGCTGATCTGGCGCGCGCATCGCGGTGAAAAGCAGATTCTAGAGGATGCAGCCGACCCGCTGGTGGCACGGGTGATGCGGCTGGCGCAGGCGGTGCGGCGCGACACCCACAAGATGCGTGCCTTCCTGCGCTTCCGCGAAGTGAACGAGGAAGGCGTCGTGCGCTACGTCGCCTGGTTCGAGCCTGACCATTTCATCGTCGAAGGCAATGCGGCGTTTTTCGTGCGGCGTTTTACCACCATGGTTTTCTCGATCCTTACTCCCTATCGCAGCCTGCATTGGGACTGCGAGACGGTGCGCCTGGCTCCCGGCGCGCAGAAGGCGGACGTGCCTGATGACGACGCACTGGAAGCCTATTGGCGTGCCTATTTCTCCAGCATCTTCAACCCCGCGCGGGTGAAGATCTCGGCAATGATGTCGGAAATGCCGAAGAAATATTGGCACAATTTACCTGAAGCCGCGGCTATTCCGGAACTCATCCGCGAGGCCCGCAGCCGAACGCAGCAAATGGTGGAAAACCCGGTGATCTCTCCAGAACGCCCGACACGGCGCCCTCCCGCTCCCCGCGCCGATGCACCTGTGGGTCTCGCCGCCGAGGCGGCCATCTGCCAGCGCTGCGACCTCTGGCAGCACGCGACACAGACCGTGTTTGGCGAGGGCCCGCTGGATGCCCGCATCATGCTGGTGGGTGAGCAGCCGGGCGACCAGGAGGACCTTGCAGGGCGTCCGTTCGTAGGACCCGCCGGTCAGATGCTGGATCGTGCGTTGGCCGAAGCGGGCGTCGATCGCAGCACCGTCTACGTCACCAACGCGGTGAAGCATTTTAAATTCGAGGCGCGCGGCAAGCGTCGCATCCACGCGACGCCCGACCGCATGGAGATCGAGATCTGCCGCTTCTGGCTCGACCAGGAACGCGCGCACATCAAGCCCGCGCTCACCGTGCTGCTCGGCGCATCGGCGGCGCGCGCCGTGCTGGGGCGGACGGTGACGATCTCACGCGAGCGTGGCCGGCCGATCCCCCTTGGCGATGGGCGCGCCTTCGTTACGGTGCACCCGTCCTATCTGCTGCGGCTACCGGATGAGGAGGCAAAGAGGCGTGAATATGCGGCCTTTGTCGCCGACCTGCGCATGGCGCACAGCCTGGTGGAAAGCTGAAACACGACCAGGCCTGGCTGCCCCTTGTGCAGTAATGTCATGAGGAGCTTGCCCGCAGCCCAAATCGGCACGGTTGAAGCAATTCTGTTCGAGGCTGCCTGCCTCGACCTGCCGAACCCGCTCGTCTACGCGAATTTTTCAGAGCATTGCGATGCCGCCGCACGCCGTTCCCTGCTGTCGCGCAACCTGCCGCGGCGCGCCGATTATCCGGCCGGGACATTGCTGCGCTATCCGCCGGGCATGCTGGTTTATGGTGACCGGTCCTACCTTGCCGTCGCCGGCGACGCGGTCGTGCTGGAGCAGATAGCGCCCTGGTGCACCGATCCGCTCGAGGAGGCGCAACGCATGTGCGCCGATGCCGACCAAGCGCACGCTGTCAGCCGCGAATGTCTGCTGCTGGCGCGTTTCGGCGAGAACACCTGGGGCCACTGGGTGGCGGAGATGCTGTCGAAAGCTGCCATCGCGGAGCGGTTCTTTCCCGGCAGATTTGCCTACGTTGTGCCCTGGTGGACCACGGAGCGGAACGCAAAGCGTGGATTTGCCGATGCGGTTCTGGAATCGCTCGCAGCCTACGGCATCCAGCCGGATCGCTTGGTTCGCATGGGCGGTTTCCAGTCCTACCGGTTCGCCGCCCTGCACGACATCACCGGCGTCTGGCAGCACGGCCCGCATCCCGGCACGCTCGAGAGCCTGCGACATATGGTTCTGCCAAAAAGCACAGATCGCGGGCGAAAGCGCGTGGCCTTGCTGCGCCGGCCGCCGGATGCACGCGCCGTGTTCAATGCCGGCGAGATCCAACATTTTCTGAAAGCGCAGGGTTTTGTGATCGTCGACCTGGCTGCAGAATCTTTCACCAGCCAACTGCGTTTATTTCGGGAGGCGGAACTCGTCGTGGGCAGCCTGGGCTCAAATTTCACCGGATCGCTGTTTGGCGGCCATGGTCAACACCTTCTGAGCCTAGCGCCTGCCACTTGGGCGGACGGGTATTTCATCGGACTGTTCCAGCATCTGGACGTGCGCCACGCCGATCTACGCGGCCCCGCCATCGTGCAGGACGGCACGGCACCCGAGCATGCGCCACATCACATCGAGCGCGATGAACTGGCAGACGCGATAGCAGCCCTCATCCGGCCTGATAGCGATTCGGCGCGCAATGTGGACGGCGAGATGGTGCCGGCCCGTCTGGGTGCGGAAGTGCTGAGCGTGTCGTTCCAGGATGACGGCATCGTGCAGTTCATTGGAGACTGGTCCAGCCCGGAACCAACGCATCGCTGGTCGCTGGGGCCATCCAGCAGACTACGTTTTGCGCGCAATACCCTGCCGCCCGGCAGAGCGTTCTGGATGGAGATCGAAGGCCAGGGCCATGTCTATCCGCCGCATCTACCAACGCGGCCCTTGGATATTCTACTCAATGGCAGTTCGATCGGGCATTTCGACGTGATCGGGAGAGCCCGCTATTTCTGCCATGTGAAACCGGACGTGCTGGACGCCAGCAATGATCTAACGCTGACATTTCTTCATCCGGTCTGTCCTTCGCCGCGGATGATGGGCGGCGGAGAGGATGATCGGCCGTTAGGGTTCGGCTTCGAAAAGCTGGTGTTTTACGCGGCCGTTTGACGCAACCCTAACGTGACATCAGCACCGGCAGCGTAGCGTTTGCCAGCACGTGGCGCGTCACGCCACCGAGGATGAGCTGTCGCAGACGCGAATGCGAATACGCACCCATCGCCAGTAGGTCCGCGCCGAACGCCGCCGCAGCCTGCAAAAGCCCAGCCCCGACATCGCGGGCCACCGGCTCGAATTCCCGCACATCCGCCGTGATGCCGTGCAAGGCGAGATACGGCAGAACGTCCGCGGCACTTGGCCCGTGGCGCTGATAGGCACCGGCGTGCAGCACCCGTACCGCCTCGGCGCGCGCAAGCCAGGGCAACGCCGCCGTTAGCGCCGAAGCACTTTCGACGGTGCCGTTCCAGGCAATGCAACATCTTGTGCCGATCGCAGCCGGCCTCGTGCGGGGGACGATCAGAACCGGGCGTCCGCTATCGAACAGCACGGCATGCAGCATGTCCGAGGCGTTCTCATCCTCGATCTGGTCCGGATGCGGCAGGATGGTGAGATCGGCCAGGCGTGCCAATGACGGCACCAGATCCTCCTCGCGGCCGCACACCACCTCCAGCGTTGGCGCCGGTGCGGTTGCCGCCACCCGCGCACGGGCCTCCGCGAACATACGCTGCAGACGCGTCGTGCGATGCGCCGTCGCCTGCTCGGAGACCTGCATCATGTCTTCGATCATGGCACCCGATAGCCCCTCGCCGGCCAAAGGTGCTGCATCGCGGGTATCGATCTCGACGATCAGGGCGGAAAGCTGCGCCTGCCAAAGAGCCGCCAGGGTCAGCCCGGCGTCGAGCGCCGCATGACCGCAAGACGAGTCGCTCAACGGCAGCAGAAGTTTCTTAATGAAAACCATGCCCGTTGCAGATCCTTTGGCGGAAGACTCAGGCGTCAGGGGAACAGCTTGGTCAGCGACCAGCCTTCGCCCTCTGCGGTATAGATCGTACGGTCGTGCAAACGAAAAGGCATGTCCTGCCAGAACTCGAACCTGTCCGGCCGCACGCGGTAGCCCGACCAGTGCAGCGGACGCGGGATGTCCGCACCCTCGTACCGCGAATCGGCTTCGCCCATGCGTGCGAACAGTTCGTCGCGATCAGCCAACGGACGCGACTGGTCCGAGGCCCAGGCGCCTAGTTGCGACACCCTTGCCCTGGTGTCGAAATACGCATCGGCCTCGTCCTTCGAGACCGGCTGCACCTTGCCCTCGATGCGGACCTGCCGGCCGAGAGTCTTCCAATGGAACAGCAAGGCCGCGAAGCCGTTCGCGGCAAGCTCCTCGCCCTTGCGGCTTTTGGTGTTGGAATAGAACACGAAACCCTCGCGATCGACGCCCTTTAACAGCACGATCCGCGCGCTCGGGCGACCGCGCTTGGTGGCGGTCGCCAACGTCATGGCGTTGGGATCGTTCAGCTCCAGGCGCTTGGCTTCGGCGAACCAGGCTTCAAAGGCGCTGTAGGGGTCGGGTGCGACAGTGTAG
Source organism: Acetobacteraceae bacterium (assembly GCA_965198855.1). Classification (GTDB taxonomy): domain Bacteria; phylum Pseudomonadota; class Alphaproteobacteria; order Acetobacterales; family Acetobacteraceae; genus BOG-908. The sequence continues at coordinate 1,374,456 of CBDAPZ010000001.1, forward strand.
GTCTCGGACATGCACATCCCTGTAGGGCACAAGAAAAGTAAGGCCAAGGGGCTCTGCCCCCTGGACCCCCGCTGGAGGAAGGCCCTCCAGACCGCCATAATGACGGTCCAGGGGGGCTTCCCCTGTCGGGCTCCAGAGGCAGAGCCCCTGGCCTTACTCTCCTGCCCCTTGCCTGCCGCCGACCGGCTGTGCCACCACCCTTGCCCACCGGATCACCGAGGATCGCCATGTTGGACAGCCCTCAGAGACTCAACGCCCGCGGCTCCCTCATGCAGGGCAAGCGCGGCGTCATCATGGGCGTGGCGAACGAGCGATCGCTCGCTTGGGCCATCGCCGCCGCCTGCGCCGCCCAAGGCGCCGAGATCGCCTTCACCTATCAGGGCGAGGCGCTCGGCAAGCGCGTGCGTCCGCTCGCCGAGAGCGTTGGATCGTCGCTCGTACTACCCTGCGATGTTGCCGACGAGGCCAGCATCGACAGCGCCTTCGATGCGGTGCAGCGCGAATGGGGCCAGATCGACTTCATGGTCCATGCGATCGGATTTGCGGACAAGCAATACCTGCGTGGACGGTATGTCGATACGCCTCGAGAGGCGTTCCTGCAGGCGCTGGATATCTCCTGTTATTCCTTCACCGCCGTCAGTCGAAGGGCCTCTGCACTGATGCCGCAAGGCGGGTCGTTGCTGACCCTTTCCTATCTGGGGGCGGAACGGGTGGTGCCGCACTATAATGTGATGGGAGTAGCCAAGGCTGCGCTGGAGGCTTCGGTGCGCTATCTGGCGATGGATCTGGGCGGCAATGGCATAAGGGTGAATGCAATCAGCGCCGGCCCGGTGAAGACGCTGGCGGCCAGCGGCATCGGCGATTTCCGCTACATCCTGCGCTGGAACCAGCTCAACAGCCCGATGGAACGGAATGTAGGGCTGGAGGAAGTCGGCGGTTCGGGGCTGTATCTGCTGTCGGATTTATCCACCGGTGTGACCGGCGAAGTGCATCACGTGGATTGCGGCTACCACGTTATTGGCATGAAGAACCCCAAGGCGCCGGATATCGCCGCCGTCACCGAGTAAATCATGTGAGTTTCAACACTTACGGGCACATGTTCCGCGTGACGACCTGGGGCGAGAGCCACGGGCCGGCGATCGGCTGTGTAATCGATGGCTGCCCGCCGGGGATTGCGATGGCCGAGGCGGACATTCAGCCCTTCCTCGACAAGCGACGGCCCGGGCAGAGCAAGTTCACCACGCAGCGTCAGGAGCCGGACCAGGTTCGCATCCTCTCCGGCGTGTTCGACGGGCGGAGCACCGGCACCCCGATCGCGCTGCAGATCGAGAATGTGGACCAGCGCTCCAAGGATTACGGCAACATCGCGCAGACCTACCGGCCGGGCCATGCCGACTTGACCTACGACCAGAAATACGGGTTTCGGGATTACCGCGGCGGCGGCCGCAGCTCGGCGCGTGAGACGGCCTGCCGCGTGGCCGCAGGCGGGATCGCGCGGCTGGTGCTTGGCGGCAGCCTGCGGATTCGCGGCGCGCTGGTGCAGATGGGGCCGCACAAGGTTGATCGGTCGCGCTGGGATTGGGCAGAGGTAGAAAACAATCCGTTCTTCTGTCCGGACGCGAAAGCCGCGGCAGAGTGGGACGTGTTTTTGAGCGAGATCCGTAAATCCGGATCGTCCACCGGAGCGGTGATCGAGCTGGTGGCAGAAGGCGTGCCGGCTGGGCTGGGTGCGCCGCTATATGGCAAGCTCGATGCCGATCTGGCGGCGGCGCTGATGAGCATCAATGCGGTCAAAGGTGTCGAGATCGGCGATGGTTTTGCGGCGGCGGCAGCGAGCGGCGAGGCCAATGCCGACGAGATGCGGGCGACAGATGGCGGCGTCGGCTTCGGCTCCAACCATGCCGGCGGCATTCTGGGCGGTATTTCCAGCGGCCAGCCGATCGTCGCGCGGTTCGCGGTGAAGCCGACGAGTTCGATCCTGACACCACGCCAGAGTGTCACGCGCGAAGGTGCCGATACCGAGGTGAGCACGCGCGGGCGGCACGACCCGTGTGTGGGCATACGTGCCGTGCCGGTGGGCGAGGCCATGCTGGCCTGTGTGCTGGCCGATCATTTTTTGCGCGATCGCGGCCAGATCGGGATGCGGCAGAACCGGCCTTAATATTTCACGTTGACGGTCACGGTTAGCTGCATCCGCTTACCCGCTGTAACGTAACAGTTGAAACCCTGGAACTCGCACGAGAGTGTAGCCATGTCCGGCCAATGGAAAGTTATTCTGTGCACGACACGCTTCGACAGATGAACGCGCAGGAGCTTTCTGCGGCGCTCGACGCTCTTGTCGATCGTATCGGCCGAAAAACCTGGCGTGCTCGGATGGCCGAGCTGAGGCAGGGGTGCCAACCGACGTATGCGGGTCGTGCGCTCAGCCAGCTTCACGCGCTGGAACTGACCATTGAACGGCTGCGCAGATCGGGGCGGAACGCGCCTTTGAGCGTGGTCGAGATGCGGGTTGCCGCACTTGCGGGCACGCTGGGACGGCTTGCGGACGATCTGACGGACACCGGGCGCACGCGTCTGGACCAGGCGTTAGCGTGTGCCATGCAAGGGCCGGCCAATCTGGTGCCGCTTTTCCATCTGGTGCGTACCGCGGATCTGCAGCGCCAGCGGGGTTTTGCAGTGTCATTTGCCGGGTTCGACGAGGCGGCCCCTTTCGATCTGCTGATCCGCCGGGACGGCGTGGACGCGGAGATCGTGTGCGACGTGATGTCGGCCGAGACCGGACGGGACGTGCATCGCTTGGCGTGGTGGCAGTTGATGGACCGTGTGGATCCCGATCTGCAGAGCTGGCTGGCAGCGCATCCCGGGCGATACCTGTTGAAGATGACATTGCCGCAGGGGCTGAAAAGCGGTGCGGAGCCGGGCGAAAAACTGTCGGAGCTGCATGCGCGGATCACCCGAATGCTAGGCGCACAGATACGCGCAGATCATGACGAGGCAGCGGTGTTGCGGCTGGATCCGTTGATGTTGGCTGCCGCACAGGCAAGCGAGCTGGGCTTGATGCCGCGCCTGCGACGGGAATTCGGGCCGGAGGCGCATCTGGGCGTGACATCGGCCGGGGCAGCCGTGTTCGTGATGGCAGCGCGAGCCGGGCGCGAGGATGAGGTGGCTCTGGCCGTGCATCGCCGCATGGCGGAGATCGCGCCGGTCCGACTGACCGGCACGCGCCCGGGCATCCTGGCGATGTTTTTGGAGGACACCGACCGTCTGGAGTGGCGCTTGCTACGCGACCAGTTGCGTCTGGAAGGCGAAGCGCGTCACTTCATGACGAAGCCCGAAGCCCGCGCCGTCGTCGCTGTGACATGTTCGTCGCGGTCTGAGCTCCTTGGCAGCGACGAAGAGGGCGCCGAACTGCGTTTCCGAAATCCAAGCCACCCCGCCTGCAAGCAGGCGGCGCTGGCACCTGCGGTGTTGTCTTCGCCCTGACCGCCTACGTCAAAAGTCGAGATCGCCGTAATGCGAGGGGGGTGTCATGCCTGGCATGCGATCTGACAGCAGCGGCCTGAACGATGGTCGTGACTTCATGCGGGCGTACCAGTCACGCGCGGGAGTCGAGACCGTCCAGTCGATCTCACCCATGAAGTCCAGTGCAGAGAGATGCCCTGCGGCGGCAAAATCGGCCAGCGAGAGTTCGTTGCCCGCCAGCCAGCGGCGTTGTTCGGCGAGCCAACCGATATATTCAAGGTGGCTGCGCAGCTTGGCATAGCCGGTGCGGATCAGGAGTGCGTCTGGGTGGCCTTGGCCGAACAGGCGCTTCATCGTCTTTTCGCCAAGGATGTTGCGGGTGACTTCGCCAGCGAACTTGCCGTCGAACCAGGCGAGCAGGCGGCGGACTTCCACGCGTTCGGCCAGCGTGCGGCCGAGGAGGGCTGCGTCGGGATAGGCCTCCTCGAGATATTCGCAGATGACGGTGCTGTCGGGGATGACCAGGCCGTTATCCTCGACGAGGACGGGCACCGTGCCGGCGGCGTGCATGGCCAGGTAGTCCGGCCGGCGCTCCCAGACTTTTTCGACTTTCAGCTCGAAGGGCAGCCTGCGCTCGGAGAGCACAAGGCGGACTTTTCGTGAGAAGGGAGAAAGCGGTAGATGATAGAGAACACGCATTGCGGCAGGTTATGGCATCGGCGACGCGCCACGCCAACGTTGGCTGCAAAGGTTTCTGTGGAGAACTACGGTCATGCAGGGCAACAAGCTCGTAACGATGGTGAATCAGATCGCCCAGTTCCACCGGCGGCAGCCTGACGAGGTGGCGACCGCCGAGGTAGCGCGGCATCTGGAGCGTTTCTGGGAGCCGCGGATGCGCAAGCAGATATTTGCGTATCTCGAGGCAGGTGGTGAGGGATTGTCGGTGACGGCGCGGAGTGCGGTAGCGCAACTGAAGGCGAGCGAGGAAGGCAGACTGCCGTATGACCCGGGAGAGCCTTCGAAGCTTACCGACCCGCTCGAAGCGTAGACTGGGCTCTATCCACCCTGTGAAGCGACGGTGAAGTCGAAGCGGTTTCTGGCGAAGTTCGGGTTGAAGTGAGGGTCGTTTTCCATGTAGCGGCCCCACCGGGCGATGAAGCGTTTTCGCTCTTCCACGTTTTGGCTCACGCGCTTTGCTGATGCACCTTCGAAATGGAAAAGTGAGCAGTAGGGCGTGTAGACGATGCGGTAGCCATTCTCGACGATCTTGAGGCATAGATCGATATCGTTGAAGTCGATGGCAAAATTCTCGTCGAAGCCGCCGACCTGGGCCATGACGCTTTTGCGTGTCGCGAAACAGGCGCCGGTCACGGCGGAGTAGTTGCGGATGACATGCGTAAAACCGTTATAGCCGACGAAATCGCCGGGATATGAATGATACACGTGCACGCTGCCGCCGTTCACGCCGAGCACGCAGCCGACATGCTGGATGGTGCCGTCGGCATGCAGAAGCCGGGCGCCGACGGCGCCGATCTCCGGGTCCTGGCTGAGCTCCAGCAGATTGCCGAGCCAGGACTCATCGACCACTTCCATGTCGTCGTTCAGGAACACCAGATGCTCCGTGCGGCAGATGCGGATGGCATAATTGGCCTTGGCCGCATAGTTGAACGGTTTGACCGGACCAAGATAGTTTTCGACACGCACGCCGAGTTCTCGGAAACGGGTTTTCTGCTCGGTTGAAAGCTTGCTGTTGTCGACGACGACGATTTCGTAATTGCGGTAGGCGGTGCGGCGCAGGATGGATTCGACCAGATTGTCGACCATGTGAAAGTGACCACGGCCCGGCAACTCCAAATCGGCATTGTTGGTAAGTATCAGCAAGGACACGCGCGGTGTGCCGAGGATTTTTCGGCGCACGCGGAATGTGCCGGGGAGTAGTCCATCCTCCGCCCAGGCGGAGTCACCGTGCTTTGCAGCAAGATGGTCGCCGAGCGCGCGAAAACCGGCTTGAAGCGCCCAGGGTTTTGCATCGACCACCGTCGCGGATGAGCCTTCCACGGCGCGCCAATGATACAAGGCGCGTGGTATGTGGTGAATCTTCTGCGTGTACCGCGCGAGACGCAGCATGAGGTCGTAATCCTGCGCGCCGGCGTAAGCCTCGCGAAACCCGCCCAGTTGGAGGAACAAGGCTTTGCGCACCACCATCATGTGCAGAACATACATGACGGATTCGAGATGCTCGGGCGACCAGTCGGGCTTGTGGTAGGTGTCGATCACCCTGCCCTGCGCGTCGAGCTTGTCCTCGTCGGTGTAGATCACATCAATGGCCGGATTGCTGACGACGGCACGGGCGATCTCCAGCAACGCGTCGGGATGCAGCGTGTCGTCGTTGTCGAGCATTGCGATGTAAGGGCCGGTGGCCATTTCTGCGGCGAGATTGGAAGCGCCGGCGATGCCGAGATTGCTCTTGGCGTGGCGGATCTTTATGCGCGGATCACGGCCTTGCAGGCGCTGCAACACATCGAGCGTGCCGGGATCGGTACTGGCATCGTTGCACAAGCAAAGCTCCCAGAATGGATAGGTTTGCTGGAGCACCGACATAACGCATTGCTGCAGCCATGTGGCCTGCACGTTATATACCGGCACGATCAGGCTGATCACCGGCGTGGTGCCCAATGCGTGCACGGCCTTGCGTTGCGCGGCGCTAAGTGCGGCCATCGGCGCCTGGCCGACCAGGCCACGCGATGCACCGAACCAGGCAAGACATGCGGGCTCGTCCGAGGCGAGGCCTATGACATGCAGGCGGCGGCGCATTTCCTGTCCGATGCGGGCGGCCGAGAAATCGGTGCGGATGCGCTCCGCTGCCGCGCGGCCACGTGCCCAAGCAGCAGGTTGATCCTCATAGACGGCCCGCAACTGTTTTATCAGGGCTTCCTTGCTTGGGTCGGCCCACACATAAAACGGCATGTATGGCCCGGAAGGCGATTTGACTTCGGTGAGGTCATAGCCGATCGGATATCCAACGGTCTCGTCGAAGAACTCGAGGTTTCCGGAATAGGCAGTAGCGATCACGCATTTTCCGAGCGCCATAAATTCGGCGAGGTTGAGGCCGAAACCCTCGCTGCGATGGGCTGATACAAAACAGTCGCAGGCGGCGCGCAGCAATGCCATGTCGGGCTCGGACAGAACGTCGGCGATGACGAGCACGTTGTCCGCTCCGCGCAAGGCGCGGGTGATCTGGCGGGTGATGGCGGGTTCCATCGAGGTGGAATGGAATTTGATGACGAGGAAAACGTTCTCGTCGGCAGCGAACGCTTCCCGGAACGCCTCGATCACCATGCCGGGGTTTTTGCGTGCAGACGTGCTGCCGACATCGAAGGCTACCAGAAACACCAGGCGGTCGCGGGGAATGCCGAACATGTCACGGCCTTCTTCGGGCGACGCTGCCTGCACTTCTACCGGCAAGCGTATTTTCTGCAGCGGCAATGGCGAGATGGCGCCGATACTTTCCATCTCGAAACCGCTATTGGTCCAGACCTCGTCGAGCGGTGCGAAGCTCGGATACCAGTCGGGACGGAAAGCTGCGAGTTCCCAGGCCCAGACGGCGATGTTGTAGCAATCGTCGAAATGGCCGGCAGGATAGAGCGAGACGAAATGCGCGATCTGGTCGGCATTGGCGAGAAATAGAGTGCAGCGATAGTGCGGTTTGTTGGCGCGCTCCTCCGGCGTGATCCGCGCGAGCGCGCGGCTGACATCATAGGCATGCAGATCCGTAGCCATGCCGGTGCTCTGCACGGCGCGCAACAGGCCACGCGCCGCGGTGCCGAGGCCGCTGGTCGCGGCGAACGGGCCATAGATGTTCAGACCGAAGGGCTTTTTCAGCATTTCTGCCGGGCGGGCCTGCCAATTTCGGTAGGGTGCGATGCCGCTCCCTACCCTGCCCTCATAGCGGCCGTGATGCGCCCAGTGATGACGGCCACCCGCCGCATCGTTGTTGTAGGCGGCCTGCACATCGGGATAGAGCGCGAAATAGCTCTCGGCGTCGAAACGGTCGGTGTCGATCGGATGGTCCGTGCCCGCAGGCGGCATTCCGGCATAGAGGGTGTCATCCGTCAGGCTCGGCCGCAGGCCCGCCTGTTCCTCCGCCTGGCCCAATGCCTTGTAATGGGCCTGGCCGCTGACGTGGATGCCACCGGCGACAAGACCTGCGACGTCCGGGTTGAGCGCCAGGTAAAGATCTTCGACAAAGGCCGGCGGCGCGTTCGGTGGCGCGATCGCAGGTGGCGGCGTGTAGGGAATGGCACTTGGCGACGCGGTCAGATGTTGCGGCGCTGGGGCAGCCGGGATCGGACCGCTGTTAGATGGCGGCGGCAAAATGGAGTTGGCGAGACCCGGCGGACCGCCGGTGAAGGGCGACGTTCGCGTGCCGTTGGCGATCTCTTCCTGGCCGAAAGTGATGTAATGCGTGTAGCCGCTCGTGAACTCGCCGGCGGCAACGGCTTGGCGGACGTCTCCAAAAGCGGCGAGATAAAGCGTTTCAGGAAAGGTGTCGGCGTCGAAGACGTCGTCGGGCATACAGGCTCCAAAAGGAAGCAGTTCTTTTTTGAAAAAAAGAACCAAAAAACGTTTATGATTTACGTACACCTTCCCGGAGAGAACCGCGACAGCGACGTAAACGTCTTTTGCTTCTTTTCTTTAGAAAAGAAGACCTTTCTACCCTAGATCCGCCGTCTCCGGCACCAGCAACGTGCCCGTACGTCCCTGGTCCGTAAGGTCCGCGTCGGTCAGCATGCGCCAGCTTCCGCCCGCCAAAATTTCGCTCGGCCTGAAGCGGGCCTTGTAGGCCATCTTGCGGCTCTCCGGTACCCAGTAGCCGAGATACACGTAGGGCAATCCTAGCAGCCGCGCCCGCTCCACCAGCCACAAGATCGCGTAGGTGCCCAAGGATCGCTTGGACAATTCCGGTGCGAAAAAGCTGTAGACGGCAGAAAGCCCGTCGCCCAGGCGGTCGGCGAGGCAGGCGCCCACCAGCTTGTCGTCGGCGTCGCGGAACTCGACCACCATGGTCTCGATCGGCGTGTCCTCGATCATGGCGCGATAATCGTAAAAACCCATGGTGGCCATGTCGCCCTCACCGTGGCGGGCCTGCTGGTAGCGCTGGAACAGGCTGTACTGCTCGGCGGTAGCGCGGGCGGGCACCTCGAAACCTTCGGTGCCCTCATTAGCGCGGGCGACACGGCGCAGACCGCGGTCGGGCTCGAAGAGGCGGGTGTCGATGCGGATAGGGACGCAGGCGGAGCAATTGGGGCAAACCGGCGCATAGGCGATATTGTGGCTGCGTCGGAAGCCGGCGCGCGAGAGACGATCGTGCAGGCTGTCGGCGTCCGGCCCGGTGATCTCGGTGACCACTTTACGTTCCACACGGCCCTGCACATAGGGGCACGGCAAAGGAGCTGTGGTGTAGAAGAATTGTGGCCTGCGCGGCGGCTTGTAGGTCATCCGTTCTTCGAACCGGCTCCCGCGGGTTGCAGCGACGTCTTCCGGCGCATCATGCAGCGAATCTCTACGCTGTGGGAAGCTCGCGTTTTACGGGACAAGATGGATTCTCGCACTCACCCTATCTGGAGATGGCGGTATGGTGATGATAGCCCCCGCGGCCCAAAGTTTCAGCATGTCCCAGGCATGTGCGCTGAAAAGATTACCGGACTGGCCAGGCGTGACGACGAAGCGGCTGCGATCGAGATCGGCAAGGTCATAGACGCCGCGATAGCCCGCGCCATGCAGCGCGGCGAATGCGCCTAGAACGCCGTTGCCACCACGAAACAGCGTGGAATTGTCGCCGGGCACGGTCACGCTGCGCGATGCCATGCGGCCGATCACCGGGAGACCGCCCAGCAGAGGATGGGCAAATTCGGCCTTGTGAACATCGCCCCAACGCCAGGCGGACGGGTCGGTGCCGTAGGTTTTGGCAAGATTCTCGGCGGAGTCGTGCAGCGCGTGGAGCAGCGCCGGCTGGCAGTCGCCGCTGCACCATTGGTTTGCGGCAGGGGTAAGCAGCCAGGCGGCGAAAGAATCCCAGGGGCCGAGATCGCGTTCGCCTACGTGGTTGGCGGCGATCACCTGGCTTACGAAAAGCTGGACAGCAGCGTTGAAAATGAGCGGCTGCGGCAGGTCGGCGGCCATCGTGCCGTCCCATTTTGCCAGCAGGTCCTGCACCTGGCCGATGGTGCCCGTCTGGTGCGGCAGGGCTGCGAAGCGGGGTAGCAGGTCGCGCGCAAACAGGCTGGTGTCGTCGCGCTGCATGGCTTCGAAATCGGCGACGGTCTGCGTGGGCTTGGCGTCTAGCAATTGATGGATGCGCTGGGCACGCCAGGTGGAGAACCAGTCCGCTCCCATGAACACGGGGAAATCGGGCGGCGCGGTGCGATCATTGGCGTTCACCACGATTCCTGAGGCGGGCGACACGTAATGCGGCAAGGCGTCGCCGGAGACGTAGCCGGTCCAGTCGTGCTGGTTATCGGCACCTTCTACAGGGGCGGCGCCGTTGCCGTTGCGGCGTATGGGCACGTCGCCAGTGGTGAACAGGGCGATGCCGTCGTGATCGGCAACGGTGAGGTTCTGCACCGGGGAATGGATCAGCGTTGCTGCCTGCCCGGCTTCGGCGACCGTGTTCGCACGGTCCAGCGCCAAGATGCCGGCGGCGGCGCTGTCGCGTTCGTACTGGGCGGCTTCCAGAGCCAGGATAGGGCGGTTCTTCTCGGTCAGGATGTCACTGATGACGGGGCCGTGGCGGGTGCTGCGGACCGTGAGCACCACGTCCGGCGCGCCGCGCACATGGATCGTCTCCTGACGCAGTCCGAAGGGACGCGGCCCATCAGGCGTAGCATATTGGCCATCGGGGAGCGGGGTTTCGATAAACAGATCCTGGGTATCGGCGCCGTTGGTGGTAAAACTCCAGGCGATGTGGGCGTTGCGGCCGATGATGAGGAACGGCACGCCGGGGGCGGTGGCGCCGACCAGCGTGTTCATGGGTGTCTCGATGCGGGCGAGATACCAGAGCGAGGGGAATTGCAGCGCTAGGTGCGGGTCGCCGGCGAGCAAGGGTGCGCCGGTGGTGGTGTGGTGTTTGTCGACGGCCCAGGCATTCGAGGCTTCGTTGGGAAGCGTGAACGGGTCGGGGAAGGCTGGCAGGTGGGTGAGAAAGCCTTGCTGCTGGGGGAGCGTGGACGAGTCGGGTTTGGGGTTGCCGTCTTGCGGTGGCCAGAGCTGCTGGATTTTTTCAGGAGGCAGTTTGCCGGCGAGGGCGATGCGGGACAGCTCGGTGCGAAAGTTTTCGGAGAGCCAAAGGGCGACGGTCTCGTTCCAGAGCAGGCTGTCCGTTGGGCGCCACTGGGTTGGTGTGCCGAGGACCACGAATTCGGGGGCGGCGAAGCGACCGCGCTCGGCAATCCAGGCATTTACGCCGGCGCTGTAGGCGACGAGGAGGGTTTTGGCGTCGGCTGGGAGGTTGGCGTAGGCGCGCTCGGCGTGTTGTTCCTCACCGAGCGTGCGCGACATGCGGTCGAGTGGAAGGGCCCGGGCGCCGGCGAGTTCGGAGAGGCGCCCGGAGGCGGCGCGGCGCATCAGGTCCATCTCGAACATGCGGTCGCGGGCGTGCAGGTAGCCGAGTGCCGCGGCGGCGTCGGCTTCGGTTTTGGCTTTGATGCGCGGGATGCCGTAGCCGTCGAGCGTGATGTCGACAGGCGCCGAGAGGTTTGGAATATTGAGGGTCGTCTGCGTTGGCGGAAGCGTTTCCCAGCACACGGCCACAACGGCACCGACGGCCACGACCAGCGCCCCAACGATGAACCAAACAAACCGCCGGGGCCGCCCTCGTCTAGGACGCAAAAGTTTTTTGCTTCTTTTTTTCAAAAAAGAAGGCTTTGTTTTTCTGTCTCATGGTTTTCAGCTCGAGAGTGGCTCTGCGATACTCTCCAGCGATTTTCCTTCGGCATCAATGCCCAGGTAAATTTCCACAATCGCTGCGCCTATCATGAGCAGGGCGGCGATACCGTAGCCCCAGGCGACTTCCTTCACCCCCGCAGCAATCAGTTGGCCGAACAGCCAGGGCGCACCGACGCCGCCGACCAGTGTGCCGAGCGCGTAGAACAGGGCGATTGCCAGGGCGCGTGTTTCGAGTGGAAAGATCTCGCTGGCGGTAAGATAGGCCGAGCTTGCGGCGGCGGAAGCTACGAAAAAGATCGCGACCCAGCAGCCTGTTTGTGTCCAGGCATCAAGAATGCCGGCATGGAAGGCCCAGCCGGTGGCGGCCATCAGAATGCCCGAGAGGGCGAAGGTGCCCGCGATCATGCGGCGGCGGCCGACGGTGTCGAAGAGGTGGCCGAGGAAGATCGGGCCGCAGAGATTGCCCAAAGCAAGCGGCAGGACATAGACGCCGATCTGATCGGCGGGTACGGCGTAGGCTTTGGTGAGCACCAGGCCGTAGGTGAAGAACACCGCGTTGAACAGGAAGGCTTGTGCGGCCATCAACGAGAAGGCCAGGAAGGCGCGGCCTTTGTATTTGCCGAACATGGCTCGGAAAATGAGGCCGAAGCCAAAGGATTTGCGCGGGTGGACAGTGAGCATGCCTTCCACCGGCGGGAGTGCGCCGCCGCCGCTTTCGGAGACCCGCTTTTCGACGTCGGCGACGGTTTTCTCTGCTTCCTCGGTGCGACCGTGGGTGACAAGCCAGCGCGGGCTTTCCGGCACCCAGCGCCTGAGCAGCAAAACGCCCAGGCCGAGCACGCCACCAATGCCGAAGCCCAGGCGCCAGCCGAGGCTGGGCGCGACCACGGTGCCGCTCAGCAGGAGCAGCGAGGCGGCGGCGCCGATGGCGGCACCGCCCCAGTAGCTGCCGTTCACGATGAGGTCGATACGGCCGCGGAGGCGGGCGGGAATGAGTTCGTCGATGGCGGAGTTTATGGCCGCATATTCGCCGCCGATGCCGAGGCCGGTGACGATGCGGAACAGGGCCAGCGAGGTGAAATCCCACGCGCAGGCGGAGGCGAGGACGCCGGCGACGTAGAGGCCGAGTGTAATGTTGAACACCAGGCGGCGACCGAAGCGGTCGGTCAGCCAGCCGAAGAACAGCGCGCCGACCACGGCACCCGCCACGTAGGCCGAGGCCATGGTGCCGATGTCCTGCGGGGACAGGCCGAGGGTGCGCTTGTCCTGCAGCATCGGCCCGATCGAACCGACGATCGTGACCTCGAGGCCGTCGAGCACCCAGGTGATACCGAGGGCAATGACGATGAGGAGGTGAAAGCGGCTCCAGGGCAGGCGGTCGAGCCGGGCTGGAATATCCGTCTGGATGGGCGCGCCTAATTTCGTGTCGATCGCCCCGGCCATTCTTGATCCTCCCCTGAGGGGAGAGAAACATCGTGGTTGCACATTGGTTGCCTGTGTGATCCGTGGGATATCATTGCGAATACGGATATTGTTTGCGTGCAGTCCTTCTGGTCGGGTTCTGTCAAAGATTTTTTGGCGACGCCTGCCGGGGCTGTCATCGGCGTGTTGGCGGAAGCGCAGATGCGGCATTTCCGCATCAACGAGGTGCAGCAACTGCGCGCCTGGGAGGAGAGTATTTCCCTCCTTCGTGCGGCCTTTGCTGCTCAGTCTTGCATGCAGGATTGGTGGCTGTTGTTGGAATACCCGATGCTACGGCTCGGGCGGCGTGCCGATGCGATCGTGCTGACGCCACGCGCCATTCTTGTGCTCGAGTTCAAGATCGGTGCCAGGCATTTTGCACCGGCTGATCGCGAGCAGGTGGAGGATTATGCGCTGGATCTGCGCGACTTCCATGCTGGTTCTCGCCGGCACCCGATTGTGCCGATCCTGATTGCTACCGATGGCAAACCTCGTCAGCAAAGCAGGAACTTTCCGATCTCTGCGGTGTGGAACGTGATCGATGCTTCCGCTGCCAGCCTCCCTGCCCTGCTGGACGACATTGCAGGGATAGCGGCGGCGACAGACACGATTCTCAAGCCCTCGGCTTGGTGCGATGCGCCGTATCGTCCGGTGCCGAATATCGTTGAAGCGGCTTGCATGCTTTACGCTCGGCATGGGGTCTGCGAGATAAGGGAGGCGCGGGCAGACTCGTCTAATTTGAGCCTGACCGCCGACGCGATCGTCGCTGCGATCAGCGAGGCACGTGCCGTGGGACAGCATCTGATCCTGTTCGTGACGGGTATTCCGGGAGCAGGGAAAACACTTTGCGGATTGAACGCGGCCTTTGGATTGGAAGGGGATGCGCGGGCAACCTTTCTCACCGGTAATCCGGCGCTTGTGCATGTTCTGCGTGAAGCACTTGCGCGCGATGCGATTGGCCGCGGCGCGGATCGCCGCGCGGCGCGGCAGCAAATGGAGGGCGCGATACAGGCGCTGCCGCGGTTTCGCGACCATTATGTGGCGCGTGGCGATGAGATCCCGGCGGAGACCATCGCGGTGGTTGATGAGGCGCAGCGTTGCTGGTCTGCGGCATATGCCATCGCGAAAACACGTGATCGGCCGGTGCGACTGACATCTTCGGAGCCTGCGCATCTGCTGGAGATCATGTCGCGACACCCAGAATTTGCCGCGATGATCTGCCTGATCGGCGGCGGACAGGAGATACATGACGGCGAAGGCGGCCTTGCCGAATGGGGAGACGCGCTGCGCGCTCGGCCGGATTGGCGCATACTTGCGGCACCCGACATTCTGCACAATGCGGATGCGCGGCAACGCCTCGGCCCGATCGACACGCTTCGGATCACGAGCGAGCTGCATCTTGGCACCTCGGTCCGGCAGGTGCGGTTTTCGGGTGCGAGCGATTGGGTGAACTGTGTACTTTCCGGAAATGAATCTGCCGCACGCGCCATCGCGGATGCTGCCGACGGCGCGCTTCCCTATTTTGTAACGCGTTCGCTTTCTGCAATGCGGGCGTGGCTGCACGCAGCGTCGCGCGGTCATCGTCGTGCGGGCCTGCTTGCGAGCTCAGGCGCGAAGCGGTTGCGCGCTGAAGGGCTCGGGGCGGAGTTGCCGCATATGGATGCGAACGCGGTGGCGCACTGGTTTCTTGACCGGTTTCCCGATGACGTGCGTGCTTCCAATGCACTGGAACTCGTGGCCACCGAATTCTCTTGCCAGGGTCTCGAGCTCGACGTCGCCGGGTTGTGCTGGGATGCCGACCTTGTTCGAGAAGCCGGTCGAAATGCCTGGCGGGTGCAAAGCTTTCGCGGCACACGCTGGACACGGCCAGCAGGTGCCGAGCGCATTGCAAACCAGCTTAATACCTATCGTGTGCTGCTGACACGTGCGCGGTATGAGACGGTCATCTTTCTTCCCGTTGGCGATCCGATCGACGGGACGCGTGATCCGGCAAAGTACGACACAATTGCAGGATTTCTGGAAAATTGTGGTGCGCGTGCTTTGCCGGTTCTTCAGGCTCTGCCGGTGGCAACGCAGGAGCTGCTGATCTGATACACCTTACGGGCTACTCGCTTTTCTAGAACGTTGCGATGATGTGGGGGAGTTCGATCGTGGTTCTGATGCCGGGGGCCGCGTCGCACACGGAGGGTATGGCGTTGACGATGCGGTGGGCTGTCAGGCCCGGGGTGAAAGCGGGGTAGTCTTCTTTCGAGACGGGATAGGTGATGCGCACGTCCATCGGTGTGTCGCCACGCACCTCGACGAGCCATCCGGAATCGAGAAGAGTCCAATCCTTGTCGATATCGGAGGTGCAATACCAGTTGGCGATGAAGCGCATGATCGCTTTGCCTTTGTGCATGCCCTCCACCGTGATGCGCAAAGCACCGACACTGCCGGCGGGGATAAGGCCTGCTGCGATCTGCTTGTCGTTTTTGGCCACGCCGAATTCGCCTTTGGCAACCACGTCGTCGAGCGGCATGCGCACGGCCTCTGCGATCTGAATGAGGGAGCCGCTGAAATCGATTTTCACATGCTCGATCATGTGCGCGTTGAACTCTCGCGCAGGGGCGCCGAAGCCCATCATGTTGAAGATCATGTCGGGAGAATTGCGGCTCGTCATGTCCGCATATTCGTTGATGGTGAGGCAGTCGAACCGGCGCTGCTGCGCGATCAGAGGGATCGGCAGGGCTTCGGAGATGAAGCCCGGGCTGCTGCCCGTGGAGTGTATGGACGTGCCGCCTTCCTGGCAGGCTGCTTCGATGCGGGCGCGGTTCTCCGGCTTCATCGCGGCAGGATGGAGAAACTCGCCGCGCCCGGTGACGACATTCTTGCCTGATGCCAGGATGCGGCATACCTGGTCGAAGTCGGTATAGGCCTGCATGTAGACAACGCAATCGGCGGAAAGTGCGATGATCTCATCGACAGAGTCTGTCGCTTTTATCCCGGTCTGAGTGCCAAGCCCAGCGAGTTCGCCGGCGTCTTTGCCGACTTTAGCTTTGGAAGTCACATACAGCCCGACCAGTTCCATCGACGGATGCTCGATGACAGTCCGCAGCGCCCGCGACCCCACATTACCCGTCGCCCACTGGATAACCTTATACAGCTTCCCCGCCATGTGTTTTTTCCCTCTATCGATTCAGCGCCAGAACACAAAAGTTTTTTTCTTCTTTTTTTTCTAAAAAGAAGTTCTTCCTCACTTGCCTGTATTCTCCGCCCCCATCCCGGAAAATCCGATCGAGTACCCACCATCCACTGGCAGAATAACCCCAGTAATATACGAAGCTTCGTCGCTCGCCAGAAACAGCGCAGCCGCAGCGATTTCGCGTGCAAGACCCCAGCGATCCATCGGTATACCGGGTAGCTTAAAAATACCGGGCGGCGGCTCGGGAAACTCCTCGGACTGCTTCACCAACCCCGTCCAAATGGTGCCAGGCGCGACCGCATTGATCCGAATGTTGTCATGCGCGTAATCCAGTGCACCGGTGCGTGTCAGCTGGTTCACGCCGGCTTTGGCGGCGCCATAGATGCTATGATGTTTCCAGCCCACGACTGCCGAGGCGGAGGTGATGTTGACGATGGCGCCGCCACCGGTTTTCAGCATCGATATCACGCCGTATTTCATGCCGAGGAAAACACCCCTGATGTTGACGGCATGAACACGATCCCACGCCTCGAGTGTTTGTTCATGCAGCGGCGCCATGCCGCCGCCAAAGCCGGCATTGTTCACGAGTATGTCGACGCGGCCGAATGTCCGCTCCGCCACGGCGATCATTTTCTGTATGTCGGTTTCCTGCGACACATCCACGTGCAAGGGTATCGCCGCCTCACCGATCGAAGCGGCCACGTCCTCCTGCTTGCCGCTGACATCGGCGCAGATCACCTTTGCACCTTCGGCCGCGAACATCGTCGCCATCGCTTTTCCCATGCCGGAGCCGGCGCCGGTGATGACGGCGATCTTGTTGTTCAAGCGCATGTTCTGTTTTCTCCCAAGCGCACCCACAGCCTACATCGGTGACACGTCGATGGTCGGTCTTATCTGCATGAGTGCAACGTTTGCGCGTGACGGCATCGTAAGCACGAATAATACAGCGTGGGCGATGTCGGCCGCCGCCATCACGCCCTCCTTGCCGACATGCTTCCTGATGGCATCCCGAAAATTTGGATCCGATATGCTTTCGGCGATTTCCGTCTGCGTCGCACCCGGCTCGATGATCGAAACGCGTATGCCTTCCGCGCCGACCTCCTGGCGCAGACCCTCCGTAAGACCGGTCAAGCCGAATTTGCTCGTGGAATACGCGGCAAACAGGGCGGAAGAACGCCGGCCCGCCGTCGATGAGATATTGACGATATCGCCGGAACCCTGCGCACGCATCAGCCTCACCGCTGCCTTGCAGGTGTACAACGTGCCCATCAAGTTGATGTCGAGCACGCGACGCCATAGCTCCATGGACAGACTATCCACGCCGCCAGCCTCGTTCACACCCGCAGAGTTGACGAGAATGTCGATCGTGCCGAATGCGGATGCCGCATCCTGAACGGCCTTGGTCGCATCGGCCTCGATCGCAACATCGCACGGCAGCGCAAGGCCCTGTGCGCCCGCCGCCTCGATGCGGGAGACCAGCGATGTCAGGCGGTCCTCGCGACGGCCGGATACACACACTGTAGCGCCGAATTCTGCCAGCGCGAGTGCCGTCGCTTCGCCTATGCCGGAAGATGCGCCGGTGACGAGGGCGATCTTTCCGGTGAGGGGTTTCGACATGCGAGGGGCTCCTTCGGCGTTTGAAGGAAGATGTTCTTTTCTGAAGAAAAGAACCAAAAGACTTTTGTTGTTTGGGGGTTAGATCGCCCAATCATCGCTGGTGCGAATGAGACTTTCCAGGGCTGCGATGTCGGGGGCCGTTGCGCGGTCTTCGGTGAGGGTGGGAACTCTAAGCCTTATGGCCGCGTGGAGCTTGGCCATGGAGGGGCCCAGAACATTCGTGCGTAGATCGCAGGCTTGCGCCGCCACCATCATCTCGACCGCTATCAGCAGCCGCACATGCTCCACAACCGTCGCGGCCTTGGCCACCACGGCGGGCGCCATGGTCGCGTAATCCTCCACCCCCTCGGCTGCAGGCAACACGACCGACGGCATCGGCATGGCTGCATGCTGTATGCTGGCCACGAGTGCTGCGACCGTCTTCATGACAGGCGAGAAGCCACTTCGGCCGCCCTGAAGCGGAGACAGAAAGCGCGGCAATCCGCTGTTGGCCGGCGACATCAACTGAATCACCCGCGCGCCGGCCATCGCCGCCAGGCGAGACAGCGCCAAGCCCAATCCTTCGAATGCAAGTGCAAGATGGGTGACATCGAAATTCGCGTTGGCGAGCGCCGCCATGTCCTCAGCCAGAACGGCCGGGTTGTCGCCCGCACTATTGAGCTCGAGCTCCACTGCCTCCCGCGCGCGCGCCAATGCAATGTGCACACTGCCAAGCACCGGCGCCAGGCAGCGCAGGCTCAACGGATCCTGCAGCCGTCGTCCCATGCCTTCGGTTCCCGCCAGCAACGCGCTTAGGCGCTGCGCGGCTGCAGCCTGCCCAGGTGCCCCACGAAGCTCTGCTACGCGTGCATCAAGCGGCGAAAGATTGGCACCGAACCCCGCGCAGGATAAAGCGGCCGCAGCCAAAGCGGCATCGAAAAGCCGCGCACAATCCTGCACGACAAGCGCGCTATGCCCGACCGAAGCGGCGTTAGAAGAGACCAACGCCAAGCCGTCTTTCAGGCCGAGCTGCGGCACGGCCAGTCCGGCCCGCGCAAGCGCCTCCGCACCAGGCAGAATCTCGCCCGCATATTCAGCCTCGCCCGAGCCCATCAGCACCGTTGCGATATGGGCCAATGGCGCCAAATCCGCTTCGCCGGTCGAGCCGATCAGCCGCATCGTGGGATGCACGTGAGCGTTCAACATCAACGCCAGCATCTGCACGGTCTGCGGCGCGGCCCCCGCACGGCCTGCTGCGAACCCGCCGAGACGCGCCGCCATGGTCGCGCGCACGATCTCGGTTGGCGCCAACGCGCCGGCACCGACGGAACGGGCGAGCCCCACACGCACTTGCCGTTCGTGGCCCTCCACCACGATGCTGGTATCGACGGCTGCGCCGAGGCCGGTGCTGACGCCGTAGATGGCGTCGCCACGCGCGGCAAGCATGGCAAGCACATCGTGGCCGGCGGTAATGCGCTCCAAAGCGCATGGTGCAAGGCTGACTTTCACGTCGGCACACGCAATCTCTGCGATATCGCTGCAGCTCAGCCTGGCCGCACCAATCTCGATCGTGCGGGTCATGCAATCAGGCGAAACGAAGGCGTTGGCCGATACCACGCGCCTCGCCCTTCTCCAACATCGCGTGGCCAAGGGCGATGTCGGACAACGACAAGCCACGATGCCAGAACAGGATCGTCTCGTCCTCGCGCTCGCGGCCGGGCTTCAGTCCGGCTACGATCTGGCCCATTTCCGCATGCAGCGTTTCACGCGTCAGTTTGCCCGCATTCACATGCGCCCGCAGCGCACCGAAACGACCGGCATGCACCTGGCCCCAATCATCGACCACCAGCTTGCTCATCATGTCGGTCAGATCCAACTCGATAGCGCTCATGGTGCCATAAGGGATTACCAAAGCGCCGGGCTTGATCCAGGCGGTGCGCAGCATCGGCGCCGGTGCCTCCAGGCGCGATGCTTCGACCACGATGTCAGCGCCCTGAACGCAACTTTGCCAATCATCGGTGACGATGATCGGCCGGCCGAGATCGGCACGCAATTGTTCGGCAAAAGCATTGCGGCTTTCCGGCCTGCGGGAATGCACGCGTATCTCGTCGAAATGGAACAGATGATCGAGCAGGCGCACGTTCCAATAGGCGGTGCCGCGCGCACCGATATGGCCAAGGATCTTCGAGCCCTTTCGCGCAAGGTATTTCGCGCCGATGGCTGTCACGGCGCCGGTGCGCATGTCGGTGATGCCGCTCGCATCGAGAAAGGCGCGCGGCACGCCGGTGCGCGGATCGAACAGCAGCAGGATCGCAAGCTCGGAGGGAAGATCCTGCTTGTAGTTATCCACGAAGTCACCCACCACCTTCACACCGGCGGCATCCACCGGCGCCCGCAATGCACCACGCAGAACATTGAAATGCCCATTCGCAACCCCAGGCTCGAGATGCATGCGCGGCTCGATCACAGCCTCGCCGCGGCCTTGCGTGGCGAGGCTGGACTCGATTGCCGCGAGAATCTCGTCGTCGGTAAGTGCGATCTCCTCGATGTCGAGACGGTTCAGGTAGGAAATGTAGATAGGGCGCATGCGAGCCTAGCCCTTTTGCACTGAGCGAATATGCGCGTCGATTGCCGTCGCCAGAACCGTCAGCGGTACGCCGCCCGTCTCCACGATCGCATCGTTGAACGATGCTTCGTCGAACTTTCCCGCAAGCGCCGAGCGCGCATGATCACGCAGCCGTAATATCTCGTTATGCCCCATCTTGTAGCCGCAAGCCTGGCCCGGCATCACACAATACCGGTCCGTCTCGCTCGTCATCGCCGGCGCCGCGTTACCGGTTTCCGTCGACAGGAACTGCACGGTTTGCGCGCGCGACCAGCCCATCGCATGCAGACCGGTGTCGGCGACAAGCCGGCAGGCGCGGAATTGCTGCGCCTGCAGATATCCGATGCGGCCAAACGGATCACTGTCGTAAAGCCCATGCTCATCCACCAGCTGCTCCGCATACAGCGCCCAGCCTTCGACAAACGCGTTGAACCCCATCAGCGACATGATCTGCGGGATCTCCGCGTGGTGCTCGGCAAGATACGCACCCTGCCAGGTGTGGCCCGGTATGCCCTCATGCGCCGTCAATGTCGGCAACTGGAATTTCGGCCAGAGCTGCGTCGATTTTAGGTTCACGTAGTAGATGGCTGGGCGCGACCCATCGAGCGCTGCGAAATTCATGTAGCCACGCGGCGCACCGTCCTGAATGTCCACCGGAACCCGCTTGACCATGACATCCGCACGCAGCTTCAGATGCGAGATCTGCGGCAGCAGCGGGCGGATATGCGCAATACGATCGTTCAGGTACGCGATCAGCGCAGCACGCCCGGTATCGTCATTCGAAAAGAGAAACCGCTTATCCTTGTTCAGGGCCTGCAAACGCTCACCGACGCTGCCTTGGGTCATGCCTTGCGCCTTCAGAAGCGTATCCAGCCGCGCCTTGATTGCTGCGTTCTGTTCCAGCCCAAGCTTATGAATATCCGCGGCCGAGTCGTTCGTGGTCGTGCCCATGCGCAAAGCCCAGGCATAGAAAGCGTCCCCATCGGGCAGAAGCTGAACGCCAGCTGTCGAAGGCGCATGTGCTGTCGCTTTAGCAAAGGCCGCAATCTGGCGATCGACTGCCGGATAAAGCTCGGTTTCCACGATCTTCGTGCAACGGCCGGCCCAGTCTCCGGGCAGGCCGGCCGTCTTCGCGCGGGTTGCCAATGACATCACCAGCGGCTGCTGCGCTGCCGGCACGGCGCGAAAACCCTTGAGCTGTTCGAGTGTGGTTGCCGCAATGAAATCCGGTGGCATCACGCCGATGGCCGCGTCGGCTGTGCAGCGTGCGCTTTCCTGATCCACGACACGCGCAAAAGCCGAAACCCGCGCGAGATAGGCTTCCGAATCCGCCGAATCGTGCACCTGGTGGACGGAATTCAGGAATTCCGGCGTGCTGACGACGCTTCCACCCTGCTGGCTGATCACATAGGGCGTCGCACCGCCGTTGAAACCGGCCGATGGCCCCGTTCCATATCGAAACTGCGCGCCATCGATGCCACGCTCGGTCGCGTAGAGAACGGCATCGAAGCGGGTTTGGCTTGCGCCGGATAGTGCTGCCCGCTGCACCTGATGCAGCCGCTTTTGCATGCCTCGTACTTGGGCTGCCCATTTTGCGGCACCGGCTTCGGGCGCATCGCTCAGCTGGGATTTCAGCCCTGCCAGGGCGCCGTTATCTACGCCAAGCTGGGAGGCCTGCTCCGGTGTCAATACGAGCAGTTCATTGCTGAACGCCGACAGCAGCGTGTTGAAGGTCGATTCGCTTGTGCTATCGGCGCGTGCCGTATGAGGTGCTGCCGCGGCCAGCGCCGCGCTTGCAACGCCTTGCATCGCCTGCCGACGGGAAAGCGACGAAAATACGCTCATGTGCTGGCTCATCCAGGATTGGTGCCGGCGCTGCGGATCATGAGGCCGGCGTGCATGGCGTATGAGGCAATGGCGTGGTGGGTGCGGAGGGGGTCGAACCCTCGGCCATTCGATTAAAAGTCGAATGCTCTACCACTGAGCTACGCACCCACGGCGCGCGCCTCATACATGGTTTCGGAGCGTTGGGAAACACCCCTCGGCGGGCGCCCGCCGCGCGGCAGGCGTCCGTTTCAGGGTAACGAGAGCGTCAGGCCTCGGTGTCGGCCGCCACCCGCATCGTCTTGATGCGATCGGGGTTGTTGACGGTGCCGCCGCCGCCGGAGCCGCGCTTGATCTTGTCGATGAATTCCATGCCTTCGGTCACCTGGCCCCAGATGGTGTATTGGCCATCGAGGTGCGGGGCGGGCGCGAACATGATGTAGAACTGGCTGTTGGCGCTGTTCGGATCACCGGTGCGCGCGGCGCCGACGGTGCCGCGAAGGAATTTCGCGGTGCGCGAGAACTCTGCGGGCAGGTTGCCGTGGGAGCTACCGCTGGTACCGGTGCCGGTGGGGTCGCCGCCCTGCGCCATGAAGCCCTCGATGACACGATGGAACGGCGTGCCATCGTAGAATTTCTCACGCGCCAGCATCTTCACCCGTTCGACGTGTTTCGGCGCCAGCTCAGGCTTCAGCTCGATGGTGACTTTGCCGGTCTCCAACTCCATGATCAGCGTATTCTCAGCATCAGCCATATGTTTGTTCCTTTTGCTAGGGTGTGCCGGATCCAGAACACAAAAGTCTTTTGCTTCTTTTCTTCAGAAAAGAAGTGTCTTCCTTATGGTTCGTCCGAAGCCAGCCGCATCTTCACGATATGATCAGGGTCCGCGACCTTGCCATTGTCTTCCGGATCGCCGCGCTTGATCTTGTCCACATTATCCATGCCGGAAATCACGTTACCCCAGATGGCATAATTGCCATCAAGCGTGTCTTTCGGCCCGAACATGATGAAGAACTGGCTGTTCGCGCTATCCGGATCCGCTGAGCGGGCGGCGCCGAGTGTGCCGCGCAGGAAGTGTGCGGTGTTGGTAAACTCGGCGGGCACATCGGGGTATTTGCTGTGGCCCATGCCAGTGCCGGTCGGGTCTCCGCCTTGTGCCATGAAGCCGTCGATTACGCGATGAAAGGGCGTGCCGTCATAGAAGTGCTCGTGGCAGAGTTTCTTCACCCTTTCAACGAATTTGGGCGCTAGATCCGGGCGCAGGCGGATCACCACGCGGCCGGAGGTGAGATCGAGATAGATCGTGTTGTTCGGGTCGATCGGGGCAGGTTTCATGTCGGGCACGTCTTGCGCGTGCACCTGCGACATGATTGCGCCAGCCGCAAGCGTTGTCAGCAGCATTCGCCTCAGCATTCTTCAGCCTCCCTCACCTGTGCGCACGCGCGCTATTGTTCTTTCCAGCGTCAAGGCCGGAACGAAGCTTGACACGTCGCCGCCGAGCCGCGCGATCTCCTTGACGAAACGCGAGGAGATGAACTGGTGGCGTTCGCTTGCCATCAGGAACACCGTCTCGATTTCGTGTGTCAGCCGGTAATTCATGCCGGCCATCTGGAACTCATAATCGAAGTCCGATACGGCGCGAAGGCCTCGGATGATCATCTTTGCGTTGACCGAAGCGGCAAACTGCACCAGCAGATTATCGAAATGCCGCACCTCGATCGGGGTGCCGGTGCGTGCGGTGATGGCGCCGCATTCTTCGCGCACCAGTTCCACACGCTCGTCGGGCGAGAAGAGCGGGCTTTTGCCGATGTTCAAGGCAACACCGATCACCAGGCGATCGACCAGCCTTGCGGCACGGCCGATGATATCGAGATGGCCATTGGTGACCGGATCGAACGTGCCGGGGTATATGCCGATCCGTTCGATCATGCCTCGGGGTTTTCCGGATCGATGCCGGCCTCGTCTCCCGCCGCTTCGTCACTCGAGGCTGGCGCGTCGTCGAGCACCGGGAAGATGCTGGTGACGCGTTCGGTCTCACTCAGGCGGAACAGGGTGACGCCCATGGTCTGGCGCGCGGTGATGCGCACCTGGTCTGCCGGCACGCGGATCAGGCGGCCGGCATCGGTCACCAGCATCACATCGTCGCCGCGCCGTACTGGCAGCGTTGCGACCACGGCGGTGCCGTTGCGCGGCGCGAGCATGATGTTGGTGATGCCCTGGCCGCCGCGGCCGGTGACGCGGTAATCGTAGGCGGAGGAGCGCTTGCCGAAGCCACCATCGGTGACGGTGAGCAGGATTTCTTCCGATGCTTCGAGGTCGGCGATGCGCTCGGCCGACAGCGTCACATCTGCTGCCTCGTCTTCGCCGTCGGGAACGGGTTCCGCCACCACTTCGGCGGCTTCTTCCTCATAACCCTGATTGCGACGGCGGGCGGCGATGGCGCGCAGAAAGGCGGCCCGTTCGGCGTTGCTGGTTTCCACATGGCGCAGCACGGCGAGGCTGTTCACCTCGTCCTTCGCCAGAAGTTTGATGCCGCGCACGCCGGCACTTTCGCGGCCGGAGAACACCCGCAGCGTATCGTCGGAAATCTGGAAGCGTATGCAGCGGCCGAGTCGGGTCGCGAGGAACACGTCATCACCATCACGACAGGTAGCAACCCCGATCAGGCTGTCGCCTTCCTCCAGCTTCATCGCGATCAAACCGCTCGTGCGGATGCGGCCGAAATCGGAAAGCTTGTTGCGGCGCACCGTGCCGCTGGAGGTGGCGAAGACGAGATGGAGGCTTTCCCAGAGCGATTCGTCCTGTGGCAACGGCAGCACGGTGGTGACCTTGTCGGCCCCCAGATCGGGCAGCAGATTGATCAGCGCACGGCCCTTTGCGGTCGGGCTTGCTTCAGGCAGACGCCACACCTTTTCGCGGAAAGCCTTGCCGCCGCTGGTGAAGAACAGCACCCATTGATGGGTGTGCGCATTGAAACTGCGCGCCACGATGTCGTCGCCACGTGTGCCGGCCGCGGTGCGGCCGCGGCCGCCGCGGTTCTGGGCACGAAAGATCTCCAGAGGCGTGCGCTTGATAAAACCGTCGCGTGTGATGGTGACCACCATCTGGCCCGGCTCGATCAGGCTTTCGTCGTCCTGGTCGGCCATGAAATCGACGATCGCGGTCAGGCGCGGGCTTGCGATTTCCTCCCGCACCTTGATCAACTCATCGCGCATCACTTCCATGCGGCGCGGACGGCTGGCAATGATCTCTAGAAGCTCGGCAATCTTGGACGCGACTTCGCTGAGCTCACCTTCGATCTTCTCACGCTCAAGACCGGTCAGGCGCTGCAGGCGCAGATCCAGAATGCCGCGTGCCTGAACTTCCGTGAGGCGCACACGATCATTGACAATCATGTTGCCGCTGTCGTCGATCAGCGCCAGGAGTGCCGCGACCTCGCCGGCGGGCCAATCGACTGCCATCAGCGCCGCACGTGCCGTCGCCGCATCGGGGCTGGCGCGGATCAGGCGAATGACTTCATCGATATTGGCAACCGCGATCGAGTAGCCCACCAGCAGATGCGCGCGCTCGCGTGCCTTCATCAGGTCGTGACGGCTACGGCGAAGAATCACCTCTTCGCGGAAATCGACAAAGCACATCAGCAGGTCTTTGAGACCCATGGTGCGTGGCCGGCCGCGATCAAGCGCCAGCATGTTGCAGCCGAAGCTGATTTGCATGTTGGTGAAACGGAAAAGCTGGTTCAGCACCACTTCCGGCGTCGCATCCCGGCGCAGTTCGATCACCACGCGCATGCCGGTGCGATCGCTCTCGTCGCGAATGTCGCCGATGCCCTCGATCTGCTTGGCACGCACCAGCTCGGCGATGCGCTCCTGCAGAGTCGCCTTGTTCACCTGATAAGGCAGCTCGGTGATGATGATCGCGGTGCGGTCCTTGCGGATTTCCTCGAACTCGCAACGGGCACGCAGAACCAACGAACCACGGCCGGTCTCGAACGCGCTGCGGATGCCGGCACGGCCGATGATCAGCCCGCCGGTGGGGAAATCGGGCGCCGGCACGATGGCCATCAGATCGTCCAGCGACGTATCCGGGTCGGCGATCAATGCCAAAGCCGCATCGATGATTTCGCCCGGATTATGCGGCGGGATGCGGGTCGCCATGCCGACGGCAATGCCCTCGGCGCCGTTGATCAGCAGGTTTGGATAGGCGGCCGGGAGAACGACCGGCTCATGCTCGCTCTCGTCGTAGTTTGGGATGAAATCGACGGTGTCCTTGTCGATATCCGCCAGCAGGAAGGTGGCCGATTTGGCCAGACGCATCTCGGTGTAGCGCATCGCCGCAGGGCTATCGCCGTCGACTGAGCCGAAATTGCCCTGGCCGTCGATGAGCGGCACACGGATGGAGAAAGGCTGCGCCATGCGGACGGCGGCGTCGTAGATCGAGCTGTCGCCGTGCGGATGGTATTTACCCATCACGTCGCCGACGATGCGGGCGGATTTGCGGTAGGGCTTGTCCGGCGTGTAGCCGGCCTCGTGCATGCCGAAAAGGATGCGACGGTGGACCGGTTTCAGGCCATCGCGTGCATCGGGAAGCGCGCGGCTGACGATGACGGACATGGCATAGGCGAGGTAGGAGCGCTGCATCTCCTCCTCGAGCGTCACCCGCTGGGTTTCGCCTGGGCCTCCCTCGCCGGGGGGCGGAATTTCGGGGTCGTCTGTGGTGCCGCTCAAAGTGTCTGGTGCCTAGGGTTCGCTGTCGGGGGGCTTATTACAACGGTCCTAGGCAGACGCCAAACGGCGGTTAGGCAAGGCCAAGGGGCTCTGCCCCCTGGATCCCCGCCAGGGGGTGCCCCCCGTGGACCGGCATTATTGAAGGTCTGGAGGGCCTCCCTCCAGCGGGGCGCGCCGCCAGAACGCCACCAGTTCAAGTGCCGTTGGCGCGGGGGGCGGAGCCCCTTGGCCTAGCCGTGCCAATTTCGTGGCGCCTTGAAAGGCAGCATGCACTGGACCCAAGGCGCGGTGAATCTTTTTAATGAGAGAGATTCGTGCACGGCTGTTGCGTCGTCACCTCTCAGCCGCGTCTGCAGCACGGAGCGGGCGTAGAAGGGCGCGTCCTCTAGAACCTGGGTGATTTTGGCTGGTGCGTCGGCTCGTGTGATACGTGGCAGACGCCAGAAGCTGGGTTGCAGTGGTTGCTCGGGCGGAGCTTCAAAGTCGGTCGCAATGTTCGTTTTGTCGTAGTGAAGGGCGACACAGAACTTTTCGCCGCCGCGCCGGGTGCCGTGATAGAGCACGGCCATGCCGTCTTTTTGCGTGGTGCGGCTCCAATCCCAGCCCTCAAAACCTTCCTCCAGCGGCGCGTCGCCGGAGTTGGTGTCGAGATAGGCGGTGCCTTGCCAGCGCAGATCCGGATTGATCATTTCCACGTCGACGCGGGAGCCAGGGGCGATGGGCGACCAGCGATGCAGGCCGGCGCCGTCGAGCAGGGTTTCGCGTGTGGCGATCCCGTTGGGATGGACGCGGATTTTGCCACGCAGGCGGCTTGGCCAAGGTGCGGTGATTTCGTGGATGTCTGCGGTGAGCGTGTTGCCGTCCCAGTGCAGGCCGGAGGGGCCGATCTGCAATGTGCTGGCATCCCGGGTGAGGCTCGATTGACCACGTTCGGTCATGGCCCAGCGTTTGCCGCCCCGACCGTAGAGGGCGAGGTTCATGGCCACATGGTTCTCCGGAGCGGCTTGGGCGCCGTTGCGGCGGGCGTGTCTGTACCAAGGCGAGAAGACGCTGCCGATGAAGGCGATCAAAGTCAGGCCGTGGGCGCCGTCATCGCTCAGCGCGTCGAGATACCACCAGACATAGCCGCGTGGGTTCAGGATCGTGTCGAAGCGCCATCCGCGATGATCTGCGCCGCTGCGAGGCGCCCCGAGAGCGCTGCCATCGGCACGCCCGCTCCCGGGTGGGCTGCTCCCCCCGCCAGATACAGGCCCGGCAGCCGCGTTTTCGCGCCCGGCCGGCGGAAGGTCGCCATCGATCCGTGCACTACCTGGCCGTACAGCGCGCCCCCCGTTCCCGGGAACAAGGTCGCGAAATCCGTCGGCGTAGTCGGCAGAAAACCGGTCGCGTCCGGTTCGAGGGTCAGTCCGCTCGCCTGCAGGCGGCCCAGCATTGTTTGCGTCCACGATCGGATCTCCGTCTGTGTGGTGGTTTTGCTGTCGCCGTTCGCCGGCGCGTTGATCAGGCAGAGCAGGCGTTCGGCGCTCTCCGGCACGGCGTGCGTGTCGTCGCGATCCTGGGCGCAGACATACACGCTAGGTTCGGCGGGTGGCTGGCGGCGGTTGAAAACATCTCTGAACTCCGCGGCATAGTCTCTCGAGAAGAACACATTGTGGTGGGAGAGTGGAAAGCCCCGCGCGCGTGCAGAGACGGCCCAGGTGATGGCGGATTGCGAGCGCGCTGCCGCGCGGACAAGCGGCGTCGATCGCGTAACCGCATCACCGAAAAACCCGTGCGGCAATGCGGCCGGATCGGCATTGACCACGATTGCGTCCGCGTCGATGCGTTCACCGTCGGCGAGCGTCACGCCCGCGACGCGACCGCGCTCAACCTCGATCCGGCTCACTGCTGCATTGCAGCGCAGGGCCACGCCACGTTCGGTTGCGAGCTTGGAGATGGCTTCGACGAGGCGGATCATGCCGCCTTGCACGAGCCAGACGCCGTCGCGTTCCACGTGCGCCACCAGCATCAGTGTGGCCGGCGCCAGATAGGGTGATGATCCGCAATAGGTAGCGTAGCGGCCGAAGAGTTGTTGTAGGCGGGGATCGGCGAAATAGCCGGCAAGTGCTTTGCTCATCGTAGCGAACGGCGAGATGCGCAAAAGCTCCGGCAAACCCTTCAGCCCGAAAGAGCCAGCCAGCGAAAGCGGCGTTGGCAAAGGCGCCCGCAGGAACGGCTTTTCGAGCGTGTCGTAGATTTGTTTGGCACGTGCGGAGAAGGCGAGAAAGCCGCGGGCTTCGACCGCTCCGGCAAAGGTGCCTATGGCGTCCGCTGTTTTTGCGAGATCGGCGAACAGATCGAGCGGCGAGGACATGCCCCAGGCGTGACGCGCCAGCACATCTGCCCGCTGCAGCGTGACATAATCGAAAAAATTCGCGCCCGCTGCGGCAAAAATCTCCTCGAACACCCATCGCATGGTGAATACCGTGGGCCCGGCATCGATGCCGGCGCCGAGCACGCGCAGCTTGCCGCCCAAATTCGGCTGGCGTTCGAGCAGTATTACGTCGCAGCCGCCGACGGCCAGGTTCAGCGCCGCTACCAGCCCGCCTATGCCGCCACCGATGACGGCGATTTTCCTGCTCATGCCGCCACCATAAAACGCCTTGACTTGAGTGTCATCTTTATCTGACAGTCGGTGGGTTATTGAAAGTTGACAGCTGGCTGGAGGGTTGTGCCGATGGATCCCTTGTCGCGGATCGAACAGGCGTTGCATGCAGCAATCGGTCAAGCGGAAGCGCCGGACTGTCCGCCGTTGCTCGCGGCGGCCATGCGCGCCAGCGTGTTCCCCCGCGGCGCACGCATCAGGCCGCGGCTCTGCTTGGCGGTGGCAGCGGCCTGTGGCGAGGACAGACCCGGCCTGACCGATGCGGCAGCGGCTTCGATCGAACTGCTGCACTGCGCCTCGCTCGTGCATGATGATCTGCCCTGTTTCGATGATGCGGATATGCGGCGTGGGCGCCCTACGGTGCACAAAACATTTGGGGCACCGTTGGCGGTGCTGGCCGGTGACGCACTGATCGTGTTGGCTTTTCAAATCCTGGGCGAGGCTGCCGTCACGTCACCTGGTCGGTTAGCGCGGTTGGTGGGGATCGTCGGGCGCAGCGTGGGTGTGCCGCGTGGGATCGTCGCTGGACAGGCCTGGGAAAGCGAGAGCGATGTAGATCTCGCGGAGTATCAGCGGCAGAAAACGGGCGCGTTGTTCGCCGCGGCCACGCTCGCAGGGGCTGCGGCCGCCGGAGTCGAAAGCGAGAATTGGCGCGCCGTGGGCCAGTGGCTCGGCGAGGCTTACCAGGTGGCCGACGATATCCGCGACGCGACCTGCTCGGCGGCGGAACTCGGCAAACCCGCAGGACAGGACGCGGCGCATGGCCGGCCGAACGCTGTGCTGAAGCTCGGCTTAGCCGGGGCCATCGGATGGCTGGAGGAACTCGCAGACCAGGCGGTTGAGGCAGTGCCCGCTTGCCACGGCCAATCGGCGCTTCGCAGCCACATTTTCTCGGAAACACGTCGCCTGCTGCCGGCCGAACCGGCGCTGCATGCCGCCTAACACGGCGACTACGGGATTTTTGCCAGCCGAGCCAACATCGCGCGCAACGAAGCTATTTTCGATCCCATCGATTGTCGCCCGCCCGGCATTTCGCCGCTGGGCAGCGCGGTTTTTTCTCACCCGGCCGATCGCCCGCAGACAGGCTTCGGCGCTGTTCGATCTGTGCGCGGGCTTCGTCTATGCGCAAATTTTGCAGGCGTGCCTGCAGCTGGATATTTTCACCATACTGGCAAAAGGGCCTCTCACCACAGAGGCCTTGGGTGCGCGAACCGGGCTGACACCGCCCTCGATGTTGCGGCTGCTCGAGGGAGCGACAGCCCTTAAACTGGTTGCACGCCAAGGCCGCGACCAGTTTGCGCTCGGCATGCTGGGCGCAGCGTTGGTGGAGAACGAAGCGATCTCAGCCATGGTCGCGCATCACACGATGTTTTATGCCGACATGGCCGATCCCGTCGCCCTTCTGCGTGGCCACCAGCCGACGCAACTCGGCAGCTACTGGGCCTACGCGCAGGCGACGTCTCCAGCCGCGGCAGCTGACCAGGCAGTGGCACCCTACACCGCGCTGATGGCCGCCTCGCAGCGCATGGTGGCCGACGAAATACTCGATGCTTATCCGGTCAAGCGTCATGCCTGCCTGATGGATGTGGGCGGCGGCGACGGCATGTTCCTCACCGAAGCCGCCAAACGCGCGCCAAAACTGAAGCTTCAGCTGTTCGACCTGCCGGCGGTGGCCGAACGCGCAACCACCCGATTCGCGGCCGCAGGTTTGCAGCCACGCGCCCAGGTGTTCGGCGGCAGCTTCTTGCACGATGCTCTGCCGAAAGGCGCCGACCTGATCTCTCTGGTGCGCGTCGCACATGACCATGA
The DNA here is from genome assembly GCA_965198855.1 of Acetobacteraceae bacterium. Classification (GTDB taxonomy): domain Bacteria; phylum Pseudomonadota; class Alphaproteobacteria; order Acetobacterales; family Acetobacteraceae; genus BOG-908. Next base: position 1,405,709 of record CBDAPZ010000001.1, read on the forward strand.
CGACGACTCGGTGCTCACCCTGTTCCGCGCTGTGCATGATGCCCTGCCCCGCCACGGCGCGCTGCTTCTAGCCGAACCCATGGCTGAAACGCCGGGCGCGGAGCGCATGGGCCACGCCTATTTTGGTTTTTACCTGCTTGCGATGGGCAGTGGCCGGCCGCGTAGCGCCACCACGCTCACCGCAATGCTGCGCGATTGCGGTTTCGGCAGTGTGCGCATGCTGCCAACCCACACACCCCTGCTCGCCAGCGCGCTGGTTGCATATCCAGCCTGACAGCGGTTGTGTAAGTATTAGTTGACAACCGTTTATGTCCGGCTAGGTTTACATACGCCTACCAAGCCATGCAGGCAGAAACAGGGAGCCGGACTTGCAGACAAACGCAGTCGTTCTGAACGGCCCCGGGCAGCTCGATCTCCGCAGGCTCGACCTGACGCCACCTGGCGAAGAGGATGTGGTTGTCGATATCGCGTGGAGCGGGATCAGCACCGGCACTGAGCGACTGCTTTACACCGGGAAGATGCCGAATTTTCCCGGCATGGGATATCCGCTTGTGCCCGGCTATGAATCAGCCGGCTTCGTCTCCGACGCAGGGAAAGAGTCCGGCGTGACTGTCGGACAGTTCGTCTTTGTCCCGGGGGCGAATTGCTACGGCGACATACGCGGCCTGTTTGGCGGTTCTGCCAGCCGCGTGGTGACGCGCGGAGCGCGTGTCGTAAAACTTCATGACTCGCTAGGCGAGAACGCAACCTTGCTGGCACTCGCGGCGACCGCGCAGCATGCTATTTCGGTCGGTGGCACGCCAGATCTCATCGTCGGCCATGGCACGCTGGGCCGTCTTCTCGCGCGGCTTGCGGTGCTCGCGGGTGGTTCGCCGGTCGTGTGGGAAAACAATGCGTCACGGCAGGACGGTGCCGAGGGCTACAAGGCGATCGACCCGGCAGAGGATCCGCAGGGCCGTTATCGCACGATCATCGATGTGAGCGGCGACACTGCCTTGCTCGATACGCTGATCGGACGGCTGATGCCGAACGGCACAGTGGTGCTCGCGGGTTTCTACGACACCATCCATTTTGCTTTCCCACCCGCCTTCATGCGCGAAGCACGGTTGCTGATCGCAGCACAGTGGCAACCGGCTGATCTCGCCTACGTCGTTTCCCACGCCGAAGCGGGCAGCCTCTCGCTGGAAAACCTGATTACCCATCGCCGACCGGCCGCGGACGCGGAGGACGCCTATCGCCTAGCGTTCTCCGATCCGTCCTGCCTGAAAATGAGCCTTGACTGGAGTGCCACAGCATGAACGCACATGTCACACCGCCTGCACCCGCAACCGCGCAGACAAGCCTGGCGGAAGCACTGCGTGCCGAGGCAGCCATCGAGCCGGATGCGGTTTCTACCGCGCCTGCCAAGAAAGAAACGCAGGTCATCGCGATCTACGGGAAGGGCGGCATCGGCAAGAGTTTCACGCTCGCCAATCTCAGCTACATGATGGCGCAGCAAGGCAAGCGCGTGCTTCTGATCGGCTGCGACCCGAAAAGCGACACCACGTCGCTGCTGTTCGGCGGCCGCTCCTGCCCGACCATCATCGAGACGTCCTCGAAGAAGAAACTCGCCGGCGAGAGCGTTTCCATCGGCGATGTCTGCTTCAAGCGTGACGGCGTCTACGCGATGGAGCTGGGCGGGCCGGAAGTCGGGCGTGGCTGCGGCGGGCGCGGCATCATCCATGGTTTCGAGCTGTTGGAAAAACTTGGTTTCCACGAATGGGGTTTCGATTACGTCCTGCTCGACTTTTTAGGTGACGTGGTATGCGGCGGCTTCGGTCTGCCGATCGCGCGCGACATGTGCCAGAAAGTGATCGTCGTCGCCTCGAACGATCTGCAATCGCTCTATGTCGCCAACAACGTGTGCTCGGCGGTGGATTATTTCCGCAAGCTGGGCGGCAATGTCGGCGTCGCCGGCATGGTGATCAACAAGGATGACGGCACCGGCGAGGCGCAGGCCTTTGCGGATGCGGTGGGTATCCCGGTGCTTTCGGCCATTCCCGCCGACGACGATATCCGCAAGAAAAGCGCGAATTACGAGATCATCGGCACGCCGGGCGGACGTTGGGCACCGATGTTCGAGCAGTTAGCGCAGCAAGTTGCCGAGGCGCCGCCGGTGCGGCCGAACCCACTGACGCACGAAAACCTTCTTGGTCTGTTCAAGGGCGATGCCGTCGGCCGCAGCGTGGTACTGGTGCCGGCCACCGAGCAGGACATGTGCCCGGCAACCGTAAACACCAAGAAATCTCTCGAAGTGATTTACGAGGGCGTGTGAGCATGGATGGCTCCATCCCACCAGTGACCGATGCGGGCTGCCACGGCGGCCGAGAGCGGATGCTCGAGGCAGCACGCGCCGCTGGGAAGACCGAGGTCATAGACAGGCTGGTAGCGGATTACCCACGTGGCCCGCACGACCAACCACAATCCATGTGCCCGGCTTTCGGATCGCTACGCGTCGGGCTGCGCATGAAACGCGTCGCCACCATCCTTTCGGGCTCGGCCTGCTGCGTCTATGGACTTACCTTTACATCGCATTTTTACGGCGCCCGCCGCACCGTGGGCTACGTGCCGTTCAATTCGGAATCCCTGGTCAAGGGCCAACTTTTCGAAGACATTCGCAATGCCGTCTACGAGACCGCGAAACCCGCAGATTATGACGCGGTCGTGGTGATCAATCTTTGCGTGCCCACCGCCTCCGGTGTGCCGCTTGATCTTCTACCAAAGCAGATCGACGGCGTGCGTATCATCGGTATCGACGTGCCTGGTTTCGGCGTGCCGACACATGCGGAAGCGAAGGATGTGCTGACCGGCGCGATGCTGAAATATGCACGCACCGAAGCCGAAAGCGGCCCTGTCGCGCGGCCGAAACACATCGACGACCGGCCGACCGTGGCGCTGATCGGCGAAATGTTTCCGGCGGACCCGCCAGGCATCGGCGCGCTGCTCGCACCCATGGGCATGGCGGCCGCACCCTCCCTGCCCTGCCGCGAATGGCGCGATATGTACGCAGCGCTCGATTGCGACGTCGCTGCCGCCATACACCCGTTCTACACCGCCTCGGTGCGTGAAATGCGCGCGGCCGGCAGGCCGGTTGTGGGATCGGCGCCGGTCGGTGTAGACGGAACGGCCGCTTGGCTCTCGGCCATTGGTGCTGCCGCCAACATCTCCGAGGCGAAGATCGACGCTGCCAAGGCGGCAGCTTTGCCGGCCATCCGTGCCGCGCTGGCGGCAAACCCGATCCGCGCACGGATCACCTTGTCAGGGTATGAGGGCTCGGAACTTCTGGTCGCGCGCCTGCTGATCGAAGCCGGTGCGGAGATCCCTTATGTCGGCACTGCCTGCCCGCGCACCGAATGGAGCGCTGCGGATCGCGACTGGCTCGAGCAGCGCGGCACGTTCGTCCAATACCGCACCTCGCTGGAGCAGGACATGGCGGCGATGCTTGATGTGCGGCCGGATCTCGCCGTCGGCACAACACCGCTGGTGCAGAAAGCCAAGGAGCTCGGCATCCCGGCGCTGTATTTCACGAACATGGTGTCTGCAAGGCCGCTTTTCGGCGCACCAGGCGCTGGCGCGCTTGCAGCCATCGTGGCCGCGCAGACAAAGGGCGTGAACCGGTTCTCGCGCATGGTGTCGTTCTTCGAAGGTGTGGGCACCGGACAAACCGCCGGCTACGGTTTTAAAGGAAAACCGGTCGAGCCGCCCGGCGCGCGTGACCGTATGCGCAAGGCCCGGCTTGCAAAAGCCAAAGCCCTCGAAGCGGTAGGGACTTAGCGCGATGCTGGTGCTGGATCACGATCGTGCGGGCGGCTACTGGGGCGCCGTCTACGCGTTCACCGCCGTTCGTGGCCTGCGTGTGCTGATCGACGGCCCCGTAGGCTGCGAGAACCTGCCGGTGACTGCCGTGCTGCACTATACCGACGGCCTGCCGCCGCATGAACTGCCTGTCGCCGTCACCGGACTCTCGGAAGACAATCTTTCGATGGACGGCACCGAAGGGGCGATGCGCCGTGCGGCTGCCACCGGCGACCAGGATCTGCCGGCGGTCGTGGTGACCGGCAGCATTGCCGAGATGATCGGCGGCGGTGTGACGCCCGAGGGCAGCAATCTGCTACGGTTCATCCCGCGCACCATTGACGAGGACCAGTGGCAGGCAGCGGACCGCGCGATCTACTGGCTGTGGAGCGAGTTCGGCGCGAAGAAAAGCAAGATCAAGCCACGGCCTGAGCGTGCCGCCGGCGTGAAGCCGCGGGTGAACATCATTGGGCCGATCTACGGCACCTTCAACATGCCATCCGATCTTGCGGAGATACGCCGCCTGGTCGAAGGCGTCGGCTGTGAGATCAACCTGGTGTTCCCTCTCGGCTCGCATGTCGAGGACATTGCCAAACTGCCGGATGCCGATGTGAACATCTGCATGTATCGCGAGTTCGGCCGCAAACTCTGTGAAGCACTGGACCGCCCCTACCTGCAGGCGCCGATCGGTATCTTCGCGACGACAAATTTTCTGCGCAGCCTCGGCGAACTGGCCGGGATCGATCCGGAGCCGTTCATCGAGGCGGAGAAACACACCACCATCAAACCCATCTGGGATTTGTGGCGCAGTGTGACGCAGGATTTCTTTGCCACTGCCTCCTTCGCCATCGTGGCGACGGAAACCTATGTGCGCGGGTTCAAGGTGTTCCTTGAGGAAGAGCTTGGAATTCCCTGCAGCTTCTCTTTCTCCCGTACAGCCGGCACGAAGCCCGACAACGCAGCCGTCCGGCAGGCGTTGAAAACAACGCCGCCGCTCGTACTCTACGGTTCCTATAACGAACGCATGTATTCGGCTGAACTCGGCGGCCGCTGCATGTTCATCCCGGCGTCGTTCCCGGGCGCGGTCATCAGGCGCGCCACCGGCACACCCTATATGGGATATGCAGGTGCCACCTACATCGTTCAGGAATACTGCAACGCCCTCTTCGATGCGCTGTTCCACATCCTTCCGCTCGGTACCGAGATGGACAAGATGGCGGCGACGCCGGCGCGCACTGAAGAATGGAACGCAGCCCCCTGGGACGATGATGCGCTGGCTCTGCTGGACGCGAAAGTCGAGAACGAGCCGTTCATCACGCGGATATCTGCTGCAAAACGCTTGCGCGATCGCGTCGAAGAACAGGCCAGAGCCGCTCGCGAAGGCCGCGTCTCCGCGGCGCGTGTGAGGCAGGCGCTGGAGGTCGTGACGGCATGATCTCCACCAGAATTGGGCAAGGTTCAGGCGCTGCCTGCCTTGTTCCTCACTCACCGGCCGGGTTTCCCGGACGGCATACAACCCAGCCGGCGTTCGGCATGGGAAACCCGGCCGCGCGGGATCAGCGCGGATTTGGACGGAGGTAGCAACACATGTCGGACGTCACGAGACGGCCCATTTCAGCTTCGGGGCTGACCGAAAGCGAAGCGAAAGAGTTCCACAGCATTTTTCTGACCAGTTTCATCGCCTTCACGGTTATCGCGATCATCGCGCATTTCCTCGTGTGGGAATGGAGGCCGTGGCTGCCTGGTCCGAATGGCTACACGACTTCGATGCTCGATGGCATCAACCTGGCCAAGTCGTTCCTGGCATAGGAGGGAGCACGCATGTTCCGTATTTGGCTGTTATTCGATCCGCGCCGCGTGCTCGTAGCGCTGTCGATTTTCCTGTTCGTGCTGGCAATCCTGATCCACTTCATCCTGCTCGGCACGGATCGTTTCAACTGGCTGGAAGGCCCGCATCACGGCATGGTCGCCCAGCAATTGGCACCACTGCCGCCCGCGGCAAAATAGCCTGCCTTCGGCGGCGGCGGCCTTCACACCGGGCAGCCGTCGCCGAAAGCCTGGCTGCGCTTTGACCGCGCGGCAGAAGGCGATGTTTAGGTTTTCGACCTGGAGGGTCAGTCGATGGCTATGCTGAATTTCGAGGCCAAATACCGCGTGCGGGGCGGCACCCTGCTCGGCGGTGATCTGTTTGATTTCTGGATCGGCCCCTTCTATGTCGGGTTCTTTGGCGTCACCACCATCTTCTTCGCCACGCTCGGCACCGCACTGATCCTCTATGGTGCTGCACTGGGCGGCGTGTGGAATGTCTGGCGGATCAATATTGCCCCACCCGACCTTAGCTACGGGCTCGGTCTTGCACCTCTCAAGGAGGGCGGGCTGTGGCAGGTGATCACCGTTTGTGCGCTGGGCGCCTTCTGTTCCTGGGCGCTCCGGCAGGTGGAGATTTCGCGAAAGCTTGGCATGGGGCTGCATGTTCCCTTTGCCTTCAGTGTCGCAATCTTCGCGTATTTCGCGCTCGAGGTGATCCGCCCCGTGCTGATGGGCGCCTGGGGTTATGGTTTCCCCTACGGCATCCTCAGCCATCTCGATTGGGTGTCGAACACCGGCTACCAGTATCTCCATTTCCACTATAACCCCGCGCATATGCTTGCGGTTTCGTTCTTCTTCACCACCACGCTTGCACTTTCGCTGCACGGCTCGCTTGTTCTCTCCGCCGCCAATCCGCCGAAAGGCGAGGTGATGAAGACCGCCGAACACGAGAACACTTTTTTCCGCGACCTCATCGGCTACTCCATCGGCACGCTGGGCATCCATCGCCTCGGACTCTTCCTGGCACTGTCGGCAGGTTTCTGGAGTGCGGTCTGCATCATCATCAGCGGTCCGTTCTGGACGGCCGGCTGGCCGGAATGGTGGAACTGGTGGCTGAACCTGCCGATCTGGCATTGACATAGAAAAAACGGTCCCGAACCGGAGGATCCGCCAACATGGCCGAATATCAAAACATCTTTACACGACTGCAGGTACGCGGCCCGCTCTATGCTGGCTCGCCGATGGACTCCCGCGGGCCTTTCACCAGGGTTGGCGCGCCAGGCTTCAGCCACCTGGCCGGCCGTTTCGGCGACGCGCAGATCGGGCCGATTTATCTCGGCACGCTGGGGCTTCTCTCCCTGATCTGCGGCTTCGTCGCTTTCGAGATCATCGGGCTGAACATGTGGGCCTCGGTCAACTGGGATCCGGTGCAGTTCGTCAGGCAGCTTCCCTGGCTGGCGCTTGAGCCGCCGGCGCCGGCCTACGGGCTGCATTTCCCACCACTCGCACAAGGCGGATGGTGGCTGATGGCGGGTTTCTTCCTGACCACATCTATCCTGCTCTGGTGGGCCCGTGTTTATCGCCGCGCACGTGCGCTGGGTCTGGGGTCGCACACTGCCTGGGCGTTCGGCGCAGCCATCTGGCTGTATCTGGTGCTCGGGTTCATTCGCCCGCTGCTCGTCGGCAGCTGGTCGGAGGCAGTACCATTCGGCATCTTCCCGCATCTCGACTGGACGGCCGCCTTCTCCCTTCGTTACGGCAATTTGTTCTACAACCCGTTCCACATGCTCTCGATCGTGTTCCTCTATGGCTCCACCTTGCTGTTCGCCATGCATGCAGCCACCGTGCTCGCCACCAGCCGCTTCGGTGCAGAGCGCGAACTGGAGCAGATCATCGATCGCGGCACCGCGTTCGAGCGCGGCGGTCTATTCTGGCGCTGGACGATGGGCTTCAATGCCACGGCAGAATCCATCCATCGCTGGGCCTGGTGGTTCGCCGTGCTGTGCCCGCTCTCCGGCGGTGTCGGCATCCTGCTCACCGGCACAGTTGTCGATAATTGGTATCTTTGGGGCCAGCATCACGGGTTAGTGCCGGTCTATCCTCCGACCTGGGGCCCGGTCGTCGATCCCGCCACCCTTCCGGGAGCACCACAATGAGCGATCACATGGGGAAAGGCATCGCCTATGCGGCGGCGCTGATAGGTGTCACTGCCGGCACCATGGTGGCCATCGCAACACTGTCGCCGATGACGCATCCGCCGGTCATTGGTATCCAGAATGGCTTCCGCGGCACCGGGCAAGACACGCTCTACACGCCGGCGAAACTGGCGGTGCTGACAGCGCAGGCGAAAGTGCCCGGCGTGCTGCCGCCGGCGAGCAGCGAGGGCGTGAAAGCCGCAGTTGCCTACAAGAATGTCAAGGTTCTGGGCGATCTCAGTGTCGCGCAGTTCACCCGGCTGATGGTGTCGATCACGGGCTGGGTGGCGCCGAAGCAAGGCTGCGCCTATTGCCACAACGTGGCGAACATGGCGGACGATACGAACTACACCAAAGTCGTGGCGCGTCGGATGATACAGATGACGCAGAACATAAACGGCAATTGGCAGAGCCACGTGAAAGCGACAGGTGTCACCTGCTACACCTGCCATGGCGGCAATCCCGTGCCAAAAAATGTCTTCTATACCAATCCCGGGCCTGAGGCGGCGGGGGGGCTGCTGGAAACCCACACCGGCATGGCGCATCCGACGGCGATTGCCGGGGCGACATCTCTCCCCTTCGATGCACTGACGCCATATCTCGAGCAGGGACAAAATATCCGTGTGCAGAGCCAGACAGCTTTGCCGGTCGATGACATGGCATCGATAAAGCAGACCGAGTGGACCTATTCGCTGATGGTGATGATGGCGGAATCGCTCGGTGTGAACTGCACCTATTGCCACAACACGCGTGCATTCGGCGACTGGTCACTGAGCACACCCGCGCGGGTGACAGCCTGGTATGGTATCCGGATGAACCGTGACATCAACGTGAATTATCTTGATCCGCTGAACAACGTGTTCCCCGCCTATCGCAAGGGTGTCACCGGCGACAGCCCGAAAGTCTATTGTGCCACCTGCCATCAGGGTGTTTACAAACCACTTTTTGGCGTAAGCATGCTGAGCACCTTCCCCGAGCTGAAAGGCCCGCCGAAGGCTCAGGCTGCCGCAGCGGCCCCTCCGCCGGTTCCGGAACCATCAGCACCCGCCGCCCCGCCGCAATAATGCCGTAGGGTTCGGAGGGCTTGGGGGGATCTTCGCGGCGCACGCGCTGCGCCCCCCAAGGCGCAGTCTCTCCCAATCTTTCTTACGCTGGCTTCTTGTACAAGAACGTGAGCTCGTGCTTGTTATGGAACAAGTGCCTTACCTCGCCACCTTCGATCGCCGCGAAAGCCTCTGCTGAGTCGTGATCCGTTGCTGCCTGAAATTTCAGCGTGCAGATGATGTTTTTGGTTTTGCCCGAGGCGATCCAGTTGCGCACGAGCGTCAATAGCCGCTCCGGATAAGCGATCACATCGCACACCAGCCAGTCCACGGGCGGTTCCTGCGAGGGGTCCATCGCGAAGGCGCTTTCCTGCCGCGCCGTCACGCCGGGCAGCGCGGCGATGGCAGGCATCAATGGCGCCTTGTCGATCGCCGTTACGTTAGCACCCAATTTTGCCAGCACCCAGGTCCAGCCGCCGGGGGATGCACCGAGATCGAGGCAATTATCGCCCGGCCCTGGCCAGCTTCGGCACAGGGTGAAGGCCTCCCATAGTTTGAGGTAGGCGCGGCTGGGCGGCCCGACGCGATCTTCCACGAACGCGACCTCCCCGTTCACGAATGGGCTGGTTTGTGTGGGGCTCACCAGCATGCGGTCATTCGACAGCATGGTCCATGCACCGAGATGGCTGGTGGGTGCGGCGGTCGGGAACACCAGCGGTTTTGGTTTCAGCGGCGGCAGCTTGGTGGTGATAAGGGCGGCGCGGCTGTCATGGTCGAAGGGTAGGTAGCCCCAGTTGCGCTGGATCGCCCGCAGGGCGGCGGCGGCGGTGCCTGTGGTCTCGGCCGGCAGTTCGCGCGGATCGGTCCAGATGTTGAGCGCCCAGGCGGCGGGCACCGGCGGATCCGGCGACAAAGCGAGGATCCCGTGCCAGGCTGTCACGGTCACGCCGCGCCGGACGAGTTCCTCCGCCAGGATTTCCGCGAACCCGTCCGCAGCCAGGTAGGCGCTGCGGATCTCGGTCAGGGTGTGGGCCCTGCCGCAAGTGCCGAGGCCATCAGCAGCAGCCAGGCCACGATCAGCGTGACACCGCCGATCGGTGCGATCGGGCCGATGGCGATGCCGCCCAGGCGATGCGCATAGATCGCGCCGCAGAACATCAGCGCACCGAGCAGAAAGCCGAAACCTGCCAGCGTGCCGAGTTGATGGGCCAATGGTGGTGCCCGCATCAGCCACAACCCCGTCAGCGCAAGAGCTATCGCGTGCCAGCCTTGCATCTGCACCGCGCCACGCACTGCCTCCAGCGCCTTCGCGTCCAGCCTTTGCGACAGCGCGTGCGCGGCCGCCGCCGCCATCGCCACTGCCAGCGCGCCGGCCAGCGCTCCGAGGGCGAGAAAAATCCGTCCCATACCAAGCACACCCCATTTTAGATCCGCAGCGCGCCTCATCTGCCGAAGGGGCGCGATACGATCTTCTTTTCCGCCCTTACAGGCGATAAGCTCGCATCATGCCACGTGGCGACCTCTTTCCCGAAATCGGCCCGTTCGAGACGGGCTACCTGCCGCTGACGGATGGCCACGTCATGTATTGGGAGCAGGTGGGAAATCCGCGCGGCAAGCCCGTGCTGTTCCTGCATGGCGGTCCGGGTGCAGGCGCCGGCGCGGTCCATCGCCGCTTCTTCGACCCCGTGCATTGGCGTGTCGTGATTTTCGACCAGCGCGGCGCCGGCCGCTCGCGCCCGCTCGGCAGCCTCGAATCGAACACCACGCAGCATTTGGTCGCCGATATCGAGCGCCTGCGCAGCTATCTCGGCATCGAGCGCTGGTTGCTGTTCGGAGGCTCCTGGGGCTCCACCCTCGCGCTCGCCTATGCGCAAGCCCACGCCGCTCAAATCATCGGCCTGGTGCTGCGCGGCGTGTTCCTGGGCCGCAAGCAGGAAGTGGACTGGTTCCTGGACGGTCTGCGCCAGATCTTTCCCGACGCACACGCCGCCTTCGCCGGCTTCCTGCCACCGGAGGAACGCCACGACCTGCTCGGCAACTACCTCAAGCGCCTCACCGACCCCGACCCTCTGATCCACATGGCGGCCGCCCGCGCCTGGTCGATCTACGAAGGCTCCTGCAGCACGCTTCTGCCAAGTCCCGACACGGTGAACTCCTTCGCGCAGGACCGCACCGCGCTCGGCCTGGCACGGATCGAAGCGCATTACTTTGCACATGATTTGTTCATGCCGCCGGAAGGGCTGCTCGGCCACATGTCGGCGATCGGGCATTTGCAGGGCGAGATCGTGCAAGGGCGCTACGACATGGTGTGTCCGGCGGCCACCGCGTTCGAGCTTGCGGCGAACTGGCCTTCGGCGCGGCTGACGGTGATACCGGATGCCGGGCACTCGGCGCTGGAGCCGGGGGTGCGGCGCGCGCTGGTGGCAGCGGTCGAGCGGTTCAAGAATCGGATGTGAGAGGACAAAGCGTGTTCTTTTCTGAAGAAAAGAACCAAAAGACTTTCATGCATTGGGCATCATTCGAGCGGATATCTAGCTCATGATCGGGCCTCGCTAAAGACCAAAGGGGCAGTTCGGGCGTGTTGCCACCCCATACCCCCCATGCTATTCGCCCGGCGGCCGGTATCCCGGCCCTTATCACAGCGATCGGACACCCAAACGTGGCCTCAGGCGGCACGACAATCTCCCATGGCGGCGGCCTCGCCGACCGTTACGCGGCAGCACTCTATGATCTCGCCGACGAGCAGGGCGTGCTCGACCAGACCGTCTTCGAGGCGAGCAATCTCGGCCAGGTGATCGATGGCAGCGCGGATTTCCGACGCCTGATCGAAAGCCCGCTGATCGACGTCAAACAGGCCATCTCCGGCGTCCGCGCCGTGCTCGAGATGGAGTATTTTTCGCCCATCATCGTGCGCTTCGTCTGCGTGATCGCAGCCAATCGCCGCCTCAACAAGCTTCGCTCCATCGTCACCGCCTTCGCCAATCTCGTCGCCGAGAAGCGCGGCGTGGTGACGGCACAGGTGAGCACCGCACACGGCCTTTCCGACGTGCAGCGCGAATCGCTGCGCGCCCGGCTGATCGAATCCGGCTACGGCCGCGTGAACATCGATGAAAAGGTCGATCCGTCCCTGCTCGGCGGGCTGGTGGTTCGCATCGGTGCCCGCCTCTATGACAGCAGCCTCAAATCGCGCTTGCAACGCCTCAAATTCGCCATGAAGGGAGCCGCGTGAGATGGATATCCGTCCCGCAGAAATTTCCGAGATCCTGAAGAAGCAGATCGCCAGCTTCGACACGGAATCCGACATATCCGAAACCGGCCAGGTGCTCTCCGTCGGTGACGGTATTGCCCGCGTGTTCGGCTTGCAGAACATCATGGCCGGCGAGATGGTCGAGTTCCCCGGCGCCGGCCTGCGCGGCATGGCGCTGAACCTCGAGACCGACAATGTCGGCATCGTGGTGTTCGGCAACGACAAGAACATTCGCGAGGGCGACACCGTCACCCGCACTGGCACCATCGTGGACGTGCCGATCGGCGAGGCCCTGCTCGGCCGCGTGGTCGATGGTCTCGGCAATGCGATCGACGGCAAAGGCGGCCTCGAAGGCCTCACACGTAGCCGCGTCGAAGTGAAGGCGCCGGGCATCATCCCGCGCCAGTCGGTGCATGAGCCGATGCAGACCGGCCTGAAATCCATCGATGCACTGATCCCGATCGGCCGCGGCCAGCGCGAGCTGATCATCGGTGACCGCCAGACCGGCAAGACCGCCGTCATTATCGACACCATTCTGAACCAGAAGGCCACGAACGACGCAGCCGGCGGCGACCCCAAGAAGAAGATGTTCTGCATCTATGTGGCGATTGGGCAGAAACGCTCGACCGTCGCACAGATCGTGCGCACGCTCGAAGAATATGGCGCGATGGAATACACCATCGTAGTCGCAGCCACCGCATCCGACCCCGCGCCGATGCAGTTCCTGGCGCCCTACACGGGCTGCACGATGGGCGAGTATTTCCGCGACAACGGCATGCACGCGACCATCTTCTATGACGATCTGTCCAAGCAGGCCGTCGCCTACCGCCAGATGTCGCTGCTGCTGCGCCGTCCGCCGGGTCGCGAAGCCTATCCGGGCGATGTGTTCTACCTGCATTCGCGTCTGCTCGAACGGGCCGCAAAAATGTCCGAGGCGCATGGTTCCGGCTCGCTGACGGCACTCCCGGTGATCGAGACGCAGGCCGGCGACGTGTCCGCCTATATCCCGACCAACGTGATCTCGATCACCGACGGCCAGATATTCCTTGAAACCGAGCTGTTCTTCCGCGGCATTCGCCCTGCGGTGAACGTGGGCCTTTCGGTATCTCGCGTGGGGTCTGCGGCGCAGATCAAGGCGATGAAGCAGGTGGCCGGCAAGATCAAGCTGGATCTGGCGCAGTATCGCGAGATGGCGGCATTCGCACAGTTCAGTTCGGATCTCGACGCTTCCACGCAGCAGCTTCTGGCACGCGGTGCACGGCTGACCGAACTGCTGAAGCAGCCGCAATTCGCGCCATACCCGGTCGAAGACCAGGTGGTCGTGATTTTCGCGGGAACGCGCGGCTATCTCGACAAGATTGACCTTGGGCGCGTGGGTGCATTTGAAAAGCAGCTGCTGTCGGAGCTGAAGGCGCAAGGCGAGATCATCGGTGCCATTCGCAAAGACCGTGAGATCAAGAAGGATGTCGAGGCCAAGCTGGTTTCGTTCATGGACGATTTTACCAAGCGTTTTGCTCAAGGTTGAGACATGGCCACGTTAAAAGACCTTCGGGGACGCATCAACAGCGTCAAGTCGACCCGCAAGATCACCTCGGCCATGAAGATGGTGGCCGCGTCCAAGCTGCGCCGTGCCCAGGCCGCAGCCGAAGCGGCTCGCCCCTACGCCGAGCGTATGGCGGGGATGTTGAGCCGGCTCGCCGCCAACGTGGCCGGCACGCCGGGTGCGCCGAGGCTACTGGTCGGCACTGGCAAGGACCAGGTGCATCTGGTGATCGCGATGACGGTAGATCGCGGGCTGGCGGGCGCATTCAGCTCGGGTGTTGGCCGCCAAGCACGGAGCCTGGTGCGCCGGCTGCTGACCGAGGGCAAGACCGTCAAGATCTTGGCTGTCGGACGCAAGGGACGCGACTATCTGAAGCGCGAGTTTGCCGACAACATGTCCGGCGACCAGATGCTGGGCGGCCGCAAGACCATTGAGTTCGCTCAGGCGAAGGATTTGGCGACGACGGTGTTCGAGATGTTCGAACGCGGTGAGTTCGATGTGGCCACGCTGGTGTATAACCGCTTTAAATCGGTGATCGCCCAGATCCCTACGGAAGTGCAGATCATCCCCCTGCCCTTGCCCGAGGTTTCGGAAGAGAAGGAGTCGGGTCCGAAGGCGGTCTACGAATTCGAGCCCGATGAAGAGACGATTTTGTTGCGTCTGCTGCCGCAAAACCTGGCGATCCAGATCTATCGCGCCATGTTGGAAAGCAATGCCGGTTTCTACGGCGCGCAGATGACGAGCATGGACAACGCGACGCGCAATGCCGGCGACATGATCAACCGTCTCACGCAGAATTATAACAGAACGCGCCAAGCCAACATCACGCGCGAACTGATCGAGATCATCTCGGGCGCCGAAGCGCTCTAGCACGCAAAAATCGTTTGCTTCTTTTCTTCAGAAAAGAAGTTCTTTCTTTGGAGGTTTTCGACAAATGGCAACCAACTCCGTAGGCCGCGTCAGCCAAGTTTTGGGCGCCGTCGTTGACGTTCAATTCGAAGGTGACCTGCCCTTCATCCAAAACGCGCTGCGTTCGAAGATCGGCGATCGCGAACTGGTTCTCGAAGTCGCGCAGGAGCTCGGCGAGCGCACCGTGCGCTGCATCGCCATGGACAGCACCGACGGCATGGTGCGCGGCCAGGAAGTCACCGATACCGGCCTGCCGATCACCGTTCCCGTCGGCCCGCAGACGCTCGGCCGCATCCTCAACGTCATCGGCGAGCCGATCGACGAGCGTGGCCCGGTGAATGCCACCCATTTCAGCCCGATCCATCGCGAGGCGCCGTCCTTCGAGGACCAAGCCGCGGCGGTCGAAGTGCTGGTCACCGGCATCAAGGTTGTCGATCTGCTCGCACCTTATCTGAAGGGCGGCAAGATCGGCCTGTTCGGCGGCGCCGGCGTGGGCAAGACCGTGCTCATCCAGGAGCTGATCAACAACATCGCCAAAGGTCATGGCGGCGTCTCGGTGTTTGCCGGCGTCGGCGAGCGCACGCGTGAGGGCAACGATCTTTACCACGAGATGATCGATGCCGGCGTGATCAAGCTCGGCGACAACACCACCGAGGGCAGCAAGGTGGCACTCGTTTATGGCCAGATGAACGAGCCGCCGGGCGCGCGCGCGCGCGTAGGCCTCACCGGCCTCACCCTCGCCGAATATTTCCGCGACGAGGAAGGCCAGGATGTTCTGTTCTTCGTCGACAACATCTTCCGCTTCACCCAGGCCGGCGCCGAAGTCTCCGCCCTTCTCGGCCGTATTCCCTCAGCCGTGGGCTACCAGCCGACGCTCGCGACCGACATGGGCGCTCTGCAGGAGCGCATCACGTCCACCAAGAAGGGCTCGATCACCTCGGTGCAGGCCATCTACGTGCCTGCCGACGACCTGACCGACCCGGCGCCCGCCACGTCTTTCGCCCATCTTGATGCGACCACCGTGCTGAACCGCTCGATCTCGGAAAAAGGCATCTATCCGGCCGTTGATCCGCTCGACTCCACCTCGCGCTCGCTCGATCCGCGGATCGTCGGCGAAGAGCACTACCAGGTGGCCCGCGACGTGCAGCGCATCCTGCAGACCTACAAAAGCTTGCAGGACATCATTGCCATTCTCGGCATGGACGAGCTTTCCGAAGAGGACAAACTCACCGTCGCCCGCGCCCGCAAGATCGAGCGCTTCATGTCGCAGCCCTTCCACGTGGCGACCGTCTTCACCGGCCTCGAAGGCAAGTTCGTGCCGATCGCCGACACCGTCCGCTCCTTCAAGGAGATCGTGGACGGCAAGCATGACGACCTGCCGGAAGCGGCCTTCCTGATGGTCGGCACCATCGAGGAAGCCCGCGAGAAAGCCGAGAAGATGAAGGTGAGCGCGTAAGCGCCACTACGGGAGCCCGGTTAGAATATGCCGATAGAACTCGAAATCGTCAGCCCCATGCGCCTGGTGCTGTCGCGCCCGGTCGATATGGTGGTGATGCCTGGCTATGAGGGTGACCTCGCCGCCATGGAACACCACGCGCCGATGATCACGCTGCTCCGCGGCGGCGTGATCGCCCTCTACGAAGGCACTAACGTGACCGATCGCTTCTTTGTCGGCGGCGGCTTTGCCGAGATCACACCGGAACGCTGCACCATCCTCGCCGATGACATCGTGCCGGTCGAAGACCTCTCGGTTGAAACAGCGCAACGTGGCCTGGAAGCAGCGGAATCAGCCTGGTCCGAGGTCGACAAGAACGACATCAACGCACGCGATGGCGTGCTCGATCGTCTGCAATCCACCCGAGAAGCCGTCCGCGTCGCTGCCGCGCGCTGATCCACCCAGAACGCTGAAGAGACACAAAGCCGTGTAATCTGTGGCTTCCTGGCCACAGATGAGACAGGGCGTATTCACGCCCCCAGCAACCGATGGCATTATGGGCTGTTCACGGCAGGTGGGTCTTCGTCACGCGAAAAGCCGTGGCAAGCACCGGGCAAAAGCCGGCAGAACGGATTAGAGTTGATTATGTATTACGCGCCAAGCACGGTGCCGCCCCTATGAAGCATTGGCGGATCGATGACGTCCCCTGGGACCGCTTCGACCCGATAAAAGTCGACCCCGAGATCGTGGCGCTGGTCAAAGCCGCGGCTATGGTCGAGCGCAACGGCGTCGATTACGGCACTTACCTCAATCGCGTTTTCGTCGACGACCCGGATTTCCGCGCCGCAGCCGATCGCTGGTCGGTCGAAGAAGTGCAGCACGGCGATACGCTCGGCCGATGGGCCATGCTCGCAGATCCCACGTGGAGCTTTGAAGACGCCTTCGCGCGCTACAAATCCGGCTATCACCTCCCGCTGCTCGACGCCGACCGATCCGTGCGCGGCTCACGCACCGGCGAACTGATCGCTCGCTGCATGGTGGAGACCGGCACCTCCAGCTACTACTCGGCCCTTGCCGACTCTACCCAGGAACCGGTGCTGAAGGAGATCTGCCGGCTCATCGCAGCGGACGAATTCCGCCACTTCAAACTGTTCTACGACCACCTCAAACGCTATCTGAAACGCGAACGCATCGGTGTCTGGCGTCGCGTGATGATCGCCGCCGGCCGGATCGGCGAAAGCGAAGACGACGAACTCGCCTATGCCTTTCACTGCGGAAACACCCCCGCCGGCGCCACCTATGAACACAAACAGGCCATCGCCGGCTACATGTCCCGTGCGATGAACGTCTACACCTACGGCCACATGGCCCGCGCCACGAGCATGATCATGAAATCGGTCGGCCTCCCCCCCCGCGGCCGCCTCTACACCCTGGCGGCCCAACTCGCCTGGCGCCTCATGCGCAGCCGTCGCGCCAAATTCCGCAAAGACTGCTTGGGAAGTGCTGCTTAGGCGTTTGTTGAGCCCAGCAAAGGCGGGAGGCTTTGCCCCCTCGACTCCCACCAGGGTGTGGCCCTCCAGCAGGGTCCAGGGGCAGCGCCCCTGGCCTTCATTTGGCGCAACAAACGCCTAAGCAGCACTTCCCAAACGGCTGGCGGATTGGCGCAGGCGGGGGAGCAGATCGGTGACGACGGCGTGGCGGGGTGGGAGAAGCGGCGTGGCTGTGACGCCCGGCAGAACCGCCGCGAAGGCGCTCGTCATGGAGGCGAATGCGCCGATATCTGTCCCGGTCAGGCAGCACCAGACATTGATAACGGTGCCTTTTCGGGCAAAGCCCCAGCGAGACCACGCTTCGCCCCGGCGGTAAAGACAGACAAAGTCGCCGTATTCGCCGTCGGCGTTACCTTCGCATTCATGAATGTTCAGCCGATCGTAACCCGCTGCACGCGCCGGCTCCCGCCAGTCGTTCAGTTCCACACGATCGATGGACGTCAGGTAGACTGCAGACTTGGCCGACGCTTTGAAGGCGATGACAACGCCCACAACTCCAGGTTGATCCTTGCCCATGGGAACATTCACCGTCTGGTTTCGTCGGCTTTTCTAACCTAAATTTTTCGTGAAGTCCCGTGATCCGTTTCACACACTAGGGGTGTTTACGACATTAAAATGATACGCCTCCGTGCAAAACTGCACCTGAGGTTGTTTCGGTAGCCATTCAATGCCACCTTCCAGCAGGTGCAGCAAGTCCGGAAAAAGCCCTGCCGGTTGCAAGTCTGCGCATGCGCCGCCCACCTGTAGCCCCCCTTTGGCACCTGGGCTCGCGTTGCCTTCGGAGCGGATCAAGGCCGGCGATGTCAGCCTGATGCTACTTCTTAGTGCTCTGGTGATCATTCTCATCTGGCGAAAGTAGGGTCGGCAGGCTTGACGGATGCCGACGCCGTGTATCGGTGATCTCTTTCTCCACATGCGGGCAGAGTTCTCTACATGACACATCGCATCGGCATCGACTTCGGCGGCACCAAGATCGAGATCGTTGCCCTCGCTACCGACGGTTCGGTGTCACTACGCCGCCGGGTTCTGAACCCCCGCAGCTATGAAGGATCGCTTCGTGCCGTGGTCGAGCTGGTGCAGGCCGCCGAGGCCGAACTCGGCGTGCGATGCAGCGTCGGCGTGGGCATTCCCGGCGCCGTCAGCCCTGCCACCGGCCTGGTGAAGAACGCCAATTCCGTGTGGCTCAACGGTCACCCGCTCGACCACGACCTGACCACAGCTCTGGCACGTGCGGTGCGGGTGGAAAACGATGCCAATTGTTTTGCCCTTTCCGAAGCGGCCGACGGTGCGGGTGCCGGCAAGCGGGTGGTGTTCGGGGTGATCCTCGGCACCGGCTGTGGCGGCGGGATCGTGGTGGATGGCGTGGTGCTGCCGGGGCTGCATCGCGTCGCGGGCGAATGGGGGCACACCCCGTTGCCCTGGCCTGAAGCCAACGAATTGCCGCCGATACCCTGCTTCTGCGGGCGTGCCGGTTGTCTGGAGCGCTATATTTCCGGTCCGTCTTTGGCCGCCGCGTGCGACGGTGCCGGCCATGAGGATTCCCGCACGCTGACCGCGCGTGCCGCCGCCGGCGATCTGCTGGCGCGTGGCGCCCTGGCGCGCCATGCCGACCAGGTTGCGCGCGGCCTCGCCGTGGTGGTGAACATTCTCGATCCGGACGTGATCGTCATCGGCGGCGGCCTGTCGAACATGCCCCATCTCTACACCGACGTCCCGCCGCTGCTGGCCCGCTACACGATCGCTGCGGATGCGCGCACGCCGATCCTGCGCAACCTGCATGGCGACAGCTCCGGCGTGCGCGGTGCCGCCTGGCTTTGGCCTAACACCGCGGATCAAAGGAAAGACACCGGGTCCACATCCACATCCACCCGCACTCCCCGCGCCACCTGAACCTCGCCGAGCCAAGACCGAAGTATCGGCTGCACCGCAATCTCCCGCCGCGTCTTCAGCAACAACCGTCGGCGATGCCGCCCGCGCAAGATCGCCAGCGGCGCCGGCGCTGGACCCAGCACCAAAATCCCGTCACCTCGAGGCGCCAGAAGCCCCAGATCGCGCGCCGCGATATCGGCAGCCTCCGCCGTATCCGCGCTTACGATCAGCGCCGCCAGCCGACCGTAAGGCGGCCAGTTCCCCGGCCGGCGCGCTTCCGCCTCGCGCGCGTAGAAAGCCGCCAGATCATTCGCCACCAGCGCCTGCATCACCGGGTGCTCCGGTGAAAAACTCTGCAGCAGTACTTGCCCCGGCGCCTCCGCCCGCCCCGCGCGCCCCGCCACCTGGTGCAGAAGCTGCACCGTCCGCTCGGACGCCCGCAGATCGCCACCCGCGAGTCCCAGATCGGCATCCACCACCCCTACCAGGGTCAGATGCGGAAAATGCCAGCCTTTGGCGACGATCTGCGTGCCGATGATGATATCCACCTCGCGCGCCTCGATCGCCCGCGCCGCTTCAGCCGCCGCATGCGGCCCCGGCATGGTGTCGCTCGCCATCACCAGGCGACGTGCCTCCGGAAACAGGGCAGCGACCTCCTCGGTGATCCGTTCCACGCCCGGCCCGATCGGCGCCAACGTACCTTCCGCCTTGCACACCGGGCAGGTCGGCGGCAGCGCCTCGGCATGGCCGCAATGATGGCAGGTGAGCTTCTTCAGCGCGCGATGCTCCACCAGCCAAGCCGTGCAGTTCGGGCAGGCGAGCCGATGCCCGCAGGCACGGCACAAGGTCAGCGGCGCATAACCGCGCCGGTTGAGAAAGAACATCACCTGTTCGCCCGCGGCGATGGTCTCCCGCGCTGCCTCGATCAGTTTGGGCGAGAGGAATTTGCCCCGCTCCGGGGCATCGTCGCGCAGATCGATCGCTTGAACACTCGGCAGCCGTGCGCCGCCATGCCGGATCGGCAGCGACAGATGCCGGTATCGCCCCGCCTCCACATTGGCCAGCGTCTCCAGGCTCGGCGTTGCACTTACCAATATAGCCGGCGCGCCTGAAAGCCGCGCCCGCACCACCGCCATGTCGCGCGCGTGGTACACCACGCCGTCCTCCTGCTTGAAGGCGGTCTCGTGCTCCTCATCCACCACCACCAAGCCGAGCTCGGTGAATGGCAGGAACAGCGCCGACCGCGCGCCCACCACGACCCGTACCGTGCCATCCGCCACCGCCCGCCAGGTGATTTTGCGCACGCGCGAGGACAGATCGGAATGCCAAAGCGCCGGCGCCACCCCGAACCGCCGCTGGAACCTTCCCAGAAACTGCGCGGACAGCGCGATCTCCGGCAGCAGGATCAGCGCCTGCCGCCCCTGCTCCAGGCACGCCGCTACCCCCTCGAGATACACCTCCGTCTTGCCGGACCCGGTCACCCCATCGAGCAGTGTCACGCTGAACGCCGCCGCTTCCACCGCCGCCCGCAGTGCCACCGCAATCGCCGCCTGGTCTGTTGCCAGTTCCGCATGCACGTGCCTTGGATCGGGCCGAGCGAACGGTGCGGCCACGGGCACCGGCGTCGGCAGCAGAAACCCCGCTTGCGCCATTGCACGCACCACCGCCTGGCTCACCTCCGCCAGCCGCGCCAGATCCGCGCCCGACCGCGGCACCCGATCGGCGAGCACCGTCAACACACGCGCCCGCGCCTCGGTCAGCCGGCCTTCAGGCTGCGGATCCGCTGCAACAAACCCGGGCGCCGGCACGGGTGCTGCCAACGCGTTCGTGCGCAATGCCATCGCCAACACCTCGCCCGGCGCCGACAGCGTGTAAGCCGCCATCCAATCGACGAAATGCCGCAGCTCCGCCGTCATTGGCGGCGTGTCCAACCGGCCTGACAGAAATTTGAGCTTTGCCGCCGGCACTGAGGGCCCCGCCGGCGCATCCCACACCACGCCCACCTCCTGGCGCCGGTTCAGCGGCACCAGCACGATGTCCCCCGGCCGGAAATCCGCCCCAGGCGGCACCGCATAATCGAACGGCCCGGCAAACGGATACGGCAGCAGCACCGGCAACCGGCCCGCCACTGGCGCGGGCTCGAGCGTCGTGAACGCGAAGGTGGGGGTGTTCGGGTTTTCGTGCTGCACGGTTTGCTGTGTATCCTATCCCCGCATGAGCGACGAAACCCCCACTCCCGACGCCGACCAGGTGAGCGCCTATCTGCGCGCCCACCCGGATTTCCTCGCCGACCACCCGGAGCTCTACGCCAGCCTCTCGCCGCCCCATCGCGTGCACGGCAAAATCTTCGCCGACCACATGCAGGCCATGCTGCACGCCGCCCGCAAACACGCGGCCGACATGGAAGCCAAATCCGACGCGATCCTCAACGCCGGCCGCGCTGCCGCTGCCATCTCCGAACGGGTGCAAACCGCCATCCTCGCCATGCTCGCAGTACCCGACCCGGTGGAATACGTCGCCGAAGCCCTCCCCGGCCTCCTCGGCGTAGACGCTGCCACTTTGGCCTGCGAATGGCCCCGCCCCCGCTGGCGCACCCTTCCTCCCGGCGCCATAAAAACCATGCTGCGCAACCGCCCTGTCGTGTTCCGCGACCGCCCCGCCGACGCAGCCCTCCTGCACGCCGAAGCCGCTTTGCTCGCCGAACGCGATATCCTGATCCTGCTGCCGGGCGAACAGCCTGCCTTG
Organism: Acetobacteraceae bacterium; assembly: GCA_965198855.1. Classification (GTDB taxonomy): domain Bacteria; phylum Pseudomonadota; class Alphaproteobacteria; order Acetobacterales; family Acetobacteraceae; genus BOG-908. The sequence continues at coordinate 1,427,888 of CBDAPZ010000001.1, forward strand.
CTGGCTTTAGTAAGCCGCGACGCCGCGCTGCTGCCGGCGAGCCAGGGGCTGCAGGCGCTGGCTTTTTTAGGGCGGGTGCTCGCTCAACAACTTAAGACATGACTGCTGGAAAGATTGGGGGAGCAGTGCCTGCCCCCCCAAACCCCACATCATTTCTAAAGCAAGAGTACATCGACTATCTCACGCATGAACGCAGAGCATCGCCGCACACTATTGAGGCTTACTCAGGCGACATTGACAATTTCCTTGGCTTCCTCACACACCACCAGGGTGAGGAACCAACACTCACCCACCTGCAGGAACTGCGTGAGTCCGACCTCCGCGCCTGGCTCGCCTCGCTGGCCGCCGAAAACAACGTCAATCGAACCAGAGCTCGAAAACTCTCCTCCATACGCAGCTTCTTCCGCTATCTCGCCCGGCGACATGGTCTAAGGAACCTCGCCGCCAAACTCGTCGGCTCCCCAAAGATCATGCCGCCTGTTCCGCGGGCCCTTCCACCACCGCAAGCCCGCGCCGCCGCCGAAGAAATCGGCGACATCGCGCCCCTGCCCGCTACCCAGGCCCGTGACGTCGCCCTCTTCACCCTCCTCTACGGCACCGGCCTACGTATCTCCGAAGCCCTCTCCCTCGACGTCGCGGATGCCCACACCCCGCACGGCACCCTTAAAGTCACAGGAAAAGGCGGAAGACAGCGCATCGTCCCCATCCTCCCCGCCGTCGCCGAAGCCATGGGCGCCTGGCTAGCCCTTCATCCACGCGCCGCCGACCCGCAAGCGCCCCTCTTCATCGGCACCCGCGGCAGCCGCCTCGACCCCGCGGTCGCCCAGCGCACTCTGCGGCAATTCCGTCGCCTCGCCGGCCTGCCGGAACACGCCACCCCCCACGCGCTCCGGCACTCCTTTGCCACCCACCTTCTCGCCGGCGGCGCCGATTTGCGCGCCATCCAAGACCTGCTCGGCCACGCCAGCCTCTCGACCACGCAGCGCTACACCTCCGTCGATCAGGCAGGACTTCTGAAAACGTGGCGCGAAACCCATCCTCGAAGCGGACATGATTGAATGAGTGACGATCTGTTGTTCCCACCCATCGAGCCCTACGCCACCGGCTTCCTCGAAACCGATGGTCACCGCGTCTACTGGGAAGCCTGCGGCAACCCGAAGGGCACGCCGGCCGTGTTCCTGCATGGCGGCCCCGGCGGCGGCTGTTCGCCCGCCCATCGCCGCCTCTTCGATCCCGCGCGATATAATGTGGTGCTGTTCGACCAGCGCGGCTGCGGCCGCTCCACGCCCCACGCCAGCCTGGAAAACAACACCACCTGGGATCTCGTCGCCGACATCGAAAAACTGCGCGAAAAGATCGGTGCCGAAAAATGGCTCGTTTTCGGCGGCTCCTGGGGCAGCGCTCTCGCCCTCGCCTACGCACAAACCCACCCTGAACGCGTCAACGCCCTGGTCTTGCGCGGCATCTTCACCCTGCGCCGCGCAGAACTTTTATGGTTCTACCAGGAAGGTGCGAGTTGGTTGTTCCCTGATAAATGGGAAGGCCTTCTCGCTCCCATTCCCCCCGCGGAACGCCACGACCTCATCGCCGCCTATCGCCGCCGCCTCACCAGCCCGGAGAGTGCCGTCCGGATCGAGGCAGCACGTGCCTGGAGCATCTGGGAACACCAAACCATTACCTTGCTCCCCAACCCCGACTATCTTTCCCAGGCGGAAAATGACGACTATGCCTTGGCCTTCGCCCGCATCGAGAACCATTATATTGTGAACAAAGGGTTTTTCGAAGAGGGCCAGCTCATTGCCAACGCGCCGCTTCTCGCCGGCATACCCGGCGTGATCATCCAGGGCCGCTACGACGTCTGCACCCCCGCCCGTACCGCCTGGGACCTGCATTGCGCCTGGCCGCAAGCGTATTTCCAGATAGTGCCCGATGCCGGACATGCCTGGAGTGAGCCCGGCATCCGGCGCGCCTTGCGCGCCGCTTTGGATCGGTTTGCCTGAAAGCCACGCAAAATCGTTCCACGTAACGTTTCATTAATCCCTGATCGTTAGCCTTCCGCAAAGCGCGGCACCTCTCGGCCGCCTTGCAGGACAAAGGCATTGAAGCTTCTCGCGAGCCATCATTTTGTAAAGATCCTCGTCGCCATCTGCCTGTTTCCCGGCGGCGCCGGCGCACAGCAAGCAGCCCGTATGGCTGCACCAGCAAATCCGCAGCCCGTCGGCGCCACCGAGATCTTCGATGCCCTCACACAGCCCGATGCGCCTTCGGACCTGCAGCGGTTACGCGCTTTGAAGGACGCCATGGCCGGCAATCCCGATCCAAGAACGCTTGATGATATACGCGCCCAACTCGATACGCTGCTCCACGATGCAGAACACCATCAGGGAGACTTGCCGCCGGCCCTTGTCATGAGCGGCATTGCCAGCCGTATCGATACGGCAATGGAGAAATTGGAGGCTGCGCGGCCACCCATCGTCGTCCCGGCGTTCCAAGGCCCACCCTGGCTGCTTCCCGCTCTGGCGGCGCTCGCAGGCACGCTCGCGGTCGGCCTGGCCATATGCCTGGCAGCCCTCGTTGCCCAAGGCAGATCGGTCGAGGAAAACGACGATGTGCGTGAGACACTCACGAAAATACGCCGCCGGCTTGATGACGTCGCATCAGGCACGCGGAGCACCAAAGACGTTCTCGATGACGAAACCGCCGAATCGCTGCTGGGAGCGGCGGTTTCCATCAACCGCATCAATGATTCGGCGAAAGTGGCGGAGAGCCTGCTGCGCGCGAGCACCGATGCCACCGACCAGCATCTGCGCGGCGCAGTCGCCGTTGCGGGCCGGCTGGAGACCTGGCTGGAAGAGCTGCCCTCGCGGCTGGCCGAAGCGCTCGGACAGCCTGAGGACAGCGACATCGGCAAGCTGGAAGGTGCAGCCCCGCTCCCCGATCGTGCCTTCCTGCTGCCGGGCTTCCTGAGCTCGATGGCGGAAGCCTGCGAGGAGATGCGTGTCACCACCGAAACGCTTTCGCAGGCCAATCACGCACTCTCCCGATCTTCGATGATCGAGCACAGGGAGAACGCAAGTTTTGCAGGCGAAATGGTCAATCTCTCATTCGGCCACGCCATGAAACTCGACGATGTCCTCACCGAGCTTGCACGTGCGACCGAAGCCTTGCCCGAGCTCGGCCGGGTCCTGGCCGAGGCCGCAGCACAATGGCCGCGTCAGCTCGAGCGAAATGAAGTCGTGATGGCGCAGTTCGAGGCTGCAGGAAGCCGTGCCGAAACTGCATGGTCGCAACTTGGCCTGTTCATCGATCAGGCGCTGCCGGAAAAGCTCGGCGACATGGCGGAAGCCGTGACGATCGCCGGTGTCGCCGCTTTGGGCGCGGCGGCAGATAAATGCGCCGAAGCGGCATTGCCCCAGCAGGCGGCTGTGGCCGAAGCAACGCAACATCTCATACACCTTGCAGAGACCCTGCCCGAGACCGGCGCCAGCCTCGCAGCCTCGGCAGAGGCACTGAAACGGCACGTCGCCCGGGACACCCGTCGCGAAACCGTCACCAGGGCAGCTATCGGCAAGATCTCTGCCGCGGCACAATCCGCGCGCGCCGATCTCGCCGCTACCGCCGAGGCTGTCGCCGCCATGCCGGCACAGAACGACAGGTTGGGCGCATTGCTCGCGCAGGCCGAAGAGCTTCTCGCCGGCGTACAGATCAAAGCGGCAAACGAGGCCGATGATTTGCAGCGCGCCCGCAACGAGGCTTTGGCTGGGGTGGAACTTGCCATCGGCAAGATGCAGCTGGCCGCCGACCGCCTGCATGCAGGCGCCGACGCACAGGAGCAGGCTTTCTCACGCGTGCGCCGCGCCGCCCTGACGGTGGCGACCTTGGCTGGCGCCGGGTCCGCGTTCGGCGAAGCCACGACAATCGAGTCCGATCAAGCACAGGCCGGCTAGGATACCGCCCTGCTCTCCGCAACGTTGCCTTGCAGCCGCCAGTCTCGCCTGACAAAAGCCCGGGCATGTCCAGCACTCTTGCCCTAACGGCGGCCTCGCACAGCAAGGCTGGCAGCTTCGGGCTGCATCTGCGTGAAACCCTCGTTCTCGCAGCGCCCATCGCGCTTTCGCTGCTGGCGGAAATGGCCATGGGACTGATCAGCACCATGATGCTCGGCAGCCTCGGCGCCACTGCATTGGCAGCTGGTGGCCTGGCATCGAACCTATTTTTCACTGTGCTGATAACGATGCAGGCGATGCTGAGCGGCGTCGGTGTGTTGGCCGCAGCAGCACTGGGCGCCGGCCGGCCGGGCGCAGTGCCGGGCATCTATTGGTCCGGTATGCTGCTCGGTTGCGGTCTTGCGGTGCCGCTCCTCGTGCTGTTCAGCATGCCTACTGATCTGTTGCGCCTGATGCATGTCTCGGAGTCATTGATACCGGACATCGCGGCGTATTTGCGCATGCTGCGCTGGGGCGTGCCGGGCGGCATCGTCGGTGTCGGCATGATGCGGCAATTGCTCCCGGCAATCGGCCTGCAACGCGTGCTGCTTTGGGTGATGCCCTGCGGTGTCGTGCTTCATGCGATGTTCAACCAGGTGCTCATCCATGGTGCGTTCGGCTTTGCCGGTTTCGGCCTCGTGGGCTCGGCGGCCGCCACCTCGCTCACCTTGACGGTGCTTGCCGCCGGCATGTGGGCGTTGCTGCATGGCAACCGGCACTTCCATCATTTCGTCACCGCGGCCGCACCGACGCGCGCCGTGTTACGGCCGCTCTTGGCGATCGGCCTGCCGGTCGGCGGCACCGTCGCCGTCGAGGCCGGTTTTTTTGCCGCCACCGGCGTGGTCGCCGGCACCTTAGGTCCGGCCGTGCTGGCGGCGCATATGATCGCGCTGAGTGCCGCGACCGTCGTCTTCATGGTGCCGCTTTCGCTCAGCCAGGCTGCCAATGTGCGCGTGGCAAGTGCGATGGGCGCCAGCAACCGTGCCTTCGCGCGTCGCGCCGGTTTCTCTGCGATCCTGCTGGGCGTGGCTTTCATGAGCGCCGCTGCCCTGCTGTTCCGCTTCGCGCCCGGCCTGATCGTGGCCGCCTATCTCGGCCCGGTCATCGCGGGCAATCAGGCGACGGCACTCCTTGCGCCGAAACTGCTGCGTGTCGCGGGCGTGTTTCAGATCGCCGATGGTACCCAAGTGACCGCCGCCGGCGCCTTGCGCGGCTTGCAGGACACACGCCTGCCGATGATCCTCGCGACTCTGGGCTATTGGGGCGTCGGTTTCTGGGCAGGCCGCTATCTGGCCTTCGATGCTGGGCTTGGCGTGGTCGGCCTGTGGTGGGGGCTCTGCGCCGGCATCGCTGCCGTCGCCCTCTGCCTCACGGCCAGGTTCGCCTGGCTGAGTTGAGCCAGTCCTCGATGCCCTGCCAGGCACCAGGCGGCAGGTGTGCCGACACCTCGTGCCAGCCGGTTATGATCATCTTGACGGCAACATAGGCCACGATCGCCAGCCCGATCCAGGCGATCCATCGATGCTTGTGCAGCAGCTTCGCCAGCAAATCGGCCGCGATGCCCATCAGCACCACCGACAGCACCAGCCCGCTTACGAGTATCCAGATCCGGCCCTGCGCCGCGCCGGCCACCGCGAGCACGTTGTCCAGACTCATCGAGATATCAGCGAGCACGATCTGCATGATCGCCTGGCCGAGCGACTTGGTGCGCGCGGGCCCCTCATCCAGATCGGGCGCCGCACGCAGTTCGCGGTACATCTTCCAGCACACCCAAAGCAGCAACACGCCGCCGGCCAGGGTGAGCCCAACCAACGCAAGCAGGCTCACCGCCACCGCGGAAAGCACCACGCGAATGAGCATGGCGCCGATGATGCCGGCGAGGATGGCGCGCCGGCGCATGCCGACAGGCAGCCCGGCGACGGCGAGGCCAACGACGACAGCGTTGTCGCCGGCGAGGGTGATGTCGATGAGGACGACTTGGAGGAACGCCAGGAGGTCGGATTGCATGGTGAGTTCCTGGCGAGAGAGGAAGGCCAGGGGCTCTGCCCCTGGACCCCGCTAAGGACAAGTCCTTAGAACCTTTGTTTATAAGGTGTCTTGAAGACGGGGCCACTCGGATCGTTCGTCCAGCCTCGTTGGCCCGTCTTCAAGACACCTTAATAATCAGGATTTTCAAGGCTTGCCTTGAACGGGGTCCAGGGGCAGAGCCCCTGGCCTTCCTTTCTCAACCAGGAGCCCACCATGGTCCCCCGCTACAGCCGCCCCGCCATGACCGCCATCTGGGCACCTGAGAACCGCTATCGCATCTGGTTCCGCATAGAATCTCTTGCCGCCGACGCCATGGCCGAACTCGGCCAGATCCCCACCGATTCCGCCCGCGTCATCCGCGAGCGCGGCACCCCGGCACTGGCTGCCATGGGCGCCACCGACATCGAGCGTATTGATGAAATCGAGCGCGAGACCCGTCACGACGTCATCGCTTTCCTCACTTGGCTCGCCGAAAAGATCGGCCCCGACAGCCGCTTCGTCCATCTCGGTATGACCAGCAGCGACGTGCTCGACACCTGCTTCGCGGTCCAGCTTACCCAGGCCGCCGATCTGTTGCTGGAGGATCTCGATGCGGTTCTTGCAGCCCTCAAGCGCCGCGCCTTCGAGCATAAATACACGCTCACCATCGGCCGAAGCCACGGTATCCACGCCGAGCCCACCACGTTTGGCTTGAAACTCGCCGGCCATTACGCGGAATTCGCCCGCAATCGCGCCCGCCTGGTGCAGGCCCGCGCCGAAATCGCCACCTGTGCGATCAGCGGCGCCGTCGGCACCTTCGCGCATGCCGATCCGCGCATCGAGGCGCATGTCGCCAGGGAGCTTGGCTTAACGCCGGAGCCTGTCTCCACGCAGATCATCCCGCGCGACCGTCACGCCGCGTTCTTCTGCACGTTGGCGGTCATCGCCAGCGGCATCGAGCGGCTGGCCACCGAAGTGCGCCATCTGCAGCGTTCCGAAGTGCGGGAAGCGGAAGAGTTCTTCCACCCGGGCCAGAAGGGCAGCTCCGCGATGCCGCACAAGCGCAACCCGGTGCTCAGCGAGAACCTCACCGGCCTCGCCCGCACGGTCCGCGCCGCCGCCATCCCCGCTTTGGAGAACGTCACCCTCTGGCATGAGCGCGACATCAGCCACTCGAGCGTCGAACGCGCTATCGGCCCCGACACCACCATCACGCTCGATTTTGCCCTTGGCCGCCTCTCCGGCATGATGGAGAAGCTGCTGGTCTATCCGGACCGGATGCTCGCCAATCTCGAGAGCCTCGGTGGCGTCGTCCATAGCGGCGAAGTGCTTCTGGCGCTCGCACGCTCAGGCATTTCGCGTGAGGACGCCTACAAGATCGTCCAGCGCAATGCGATGGCAACATGGACCACGCTAGGCAGCCCGGAAAATCGCAGTTTCCGCGCGAATCTCAATGCCGACCCCGAGATCGCCGGCCGCATCGATGCTGGGATCCTTGAGCAGGCCATGGATTCAAAACTGCATCTCACCGCGCTGGATACCATCTACACTCGCGTGTTCGGCGAACCGGGCCCCGCCGCCGCCTGAAACGTCCATGTGCACAGTCATCGTCGCGATCGATTGCAACCCCGAATGGCCCATGCTGATCGCCGCTAATCGCGACGAAATGCGCGATCGCCCTACCCTTCCGCCCGCCCATCACTGGCCAACGCAGCCTGACGTGCTGGGCGGCCTGGATGTGCTTGCCGGCGGCACCTGGCTTGCGCTCAACGCCAGCAATGTGGTGGCCTGCGTGCTGAACCGCTCCGGCACGCTCGGGCCCCAAGCCGGCAAGCGCAGCCGCGGCGAGTTGCCGCTGCTAGCCTTGCAACAGCCCACCGCTGCGCGTGCCGCCGGCCTGCTTGCCAGCCAGAACGGCCAAGACTGGCGTAGCTTCAACATGGTCGTGGCAGATCATCGGAGCGCGTATTTCATCCGCGGCACCGGCAATGCGACGATCGATGTCGAGGCTCTGCCGCAAGGCATCCACATGGTGACGGCCTACGATCCGAATGACACCGCAAGCCCGCGGGTGGCCAGGCACCTGCCATTGTTCCGAAAAGCGCAGGTTCCAAGCCCACCCGATTGGGGCACCTGGCCGCTGCTGCTTGGCGACGCACGTCCGCCTGTTGAAGCCGCAATCAGCGTCGCGCCAATTGCCGGTTTCGGCACCGTCAGCAGCGCGATGATTGCGCTCACAGCCGATCGCGAACCCGAATATTGGACCGCCGATTTGCCCGGTGTCGATCAGTTCCGCAAAGTGCAAAACGCGTGAAGCTCGATGTTAGGAAATGCCTTGCCCACCGCCTGGGCGCAACGTGTGAGGCCCATCGTTGAGCGAAAGACGCTCGGTCCGATCCAGCATCCACTCGTCCGCTTCCTCGCGCGTCGCGAACGTCTCGCTGTCTTCTTCCAACGTCGCTCCGCCGATCGCCCTTACGACAAAACGCCCATCTGCCAGTTCAATGACTTCCATGCTCACCATCTAACATTCTCCAGCGATTGATTTAGGGAAACGCGAGCAAATATGCGGCGTTTCCTGACGTGTCAGGCAGCGTCCTGCTTTGCCGGCAACAAGGCAAGCAGCCCGTCATGGCCGAGCCGGTGACAGAAATCCCCAAATCCCTCCTCCGCGCGGCTACTCTGTGACCAGGCGGCAAATAGCGGATCGAAACTGCTGATCACTTCGGCATGCGGCACCTTCTCGAGAATCTTCTCGCTCAGCCGGGTGCCTTCGAAATCGCCGCCGACATAAAGCGCATAGAACCCGGGCATGCGGCCGACGATGCCAATATCGCCGGCATAGGTCCGCGCGCACCCGTTCGGGCAGCCGGTGATGCGAACGCTCACACGTCGGTCGGCTAGGCCATGCCGCGCCAGCAGCGCATCGAACCCACCAACGATCTCGCCATGCATGCGCTCTGCTTCGGTCAGTGCCAGCCCACAGGTCGGCAAAGCAGGGCAGGACAGCGCGAATCGCGCCATCGCCGACATCTGTTCCGCCGGCACCACGCCGTGCTCGGCCAGCAGCGCATCGATCGCGCCGCGATCCTCGGGGGCGATGTCGGTCAGCAGCACATCCTGCTGCGGTGTCATCACCACACCCGGCGCAAAGCGCCTCGCCACCTCACGCAAGGCGCTGCGCAAGCGAACGCCGGCACCATCGATGATCCGCCCCGCGGCCACCGGTACACCGAGCCAGTATTTGCCGTCGCCTTGCGGATGCCAGCCGAGGATATCGGGCACGCGCAGATCCATCGGCACTGCGTCGTCGAACGCGCCGCCATAATACTGCGCCAGCGTCTCGCGCATCCACGGCAGCCCCATATCGTCGATCACGTATTTAAGCCGCGCCCGCCGCCGGTTGCCGCGGTCGCCATGGTCGCGCTGCAGGCGGATCACCGCTTCGACCATGCGGATGAGATCGTCCGGCCCTACGAAGGCGATAGGTGTCGCCAGCCGCGGATAGGTGCGCGGATTATTATGGGTCATGCCCAGCCCGCCGCCGACCGCGATGTTGTAGCCGCGCAGCGTGTCGCCATCGAAGAGGGCGACGATACCGAGATCGTTGGTCAGCACGTCGATCGTGTTATCGGCCTCATGGGTGATGCCGACCTTGAATTTCCGCGGCAGATAGGTCGCCCCGTAGAGCGGTTCGTCCTCATCCTCGCCGGTCGGCGCCTCGTCGAGAAAGATCTGGTAATACGCGCGCGTCTTCGGCTTCAGATGCTCCGAGAGCATCGCGGCATCGGCCTCGATCCGCGCCTGCTGCGGATTGCGGATCGGTAGCGGGCTTGCGGTGATGTTGCGCACCACGTCGCCGCAGGCGGACATTGTGGTCAACAGCGTTTGGTTGATGTCGGCAATCGCAGGCTTCAAATCGCCTTTCAGAATGCCGTGGAACTGTATGCCCTGCCGCACGGTGATCCGAAGCGAGCCATTGGCGCGCGTATCGGCAATCTGGTCGAAATACAGATATTGCTGTGCCGTCATCAGGCCGCCGGGCATCCGGCAGCGCAGCATGAACTGGTATTCCTTCTCCAGCTTGTTCTGCTTGCGCTCGGTCGCCGTGTCGCGGTCGAACTGTTCGTAGCTGCCATGGAATTTCAGCAGGTTATACGCGTCTTCGCTTACCTGTATGCCGCCATCGGCCAGCTCGGCAGCGAGGTTTCCGCGCAGGCGGTGGCTCTCGCTCTTCAGCGCCTCTACGGCAGACAGTTTTGTCGACATCCACGAAACCCCGAAAATCAAGCCGGTGCGAGAAAAGCCCCCCGCGCGCTGGCAGCACGCCTAGACAGATACGACGCGCAGATACGGTTTTACAGTCTCCCAACCCTGCGGAAACAGCGCTTTCGCCGCCTCGTCGGAGACCGACGGCACGATGATCGCCCGTTCGCCCGGCCGCCAGTTCGCCGGCGTCGCCACTTTCTGCTTGTCCGTAAGCTGCAGGCTATCGATGACCCGTAGCACCTCATCAAAGTTGCGTCCGGCGCTCGGCGGATAGGTCAGGATCAGCCTGATCTTCTTGTTCGGGTCGATCACGAACACGCTGCGCACAGTGACCGCCGGGTCAGCCTCCGGATGAACCATGTCATACAGTGTCGATACCTTGCGGTCAGGATCGGAAATAAGCGGGAAGTTCAGCGCGCTGCCTTGGGTCTCGGCGATATCAGCAGCCCAGCCCGCATGGTTGTCGGTCGTGTCGACGGAGAGGCCGATCACCTTGACGCCCCGCTTCTCCCATTCCGGCTTCAGCCGTGCCACTTCGCCGAGTTCGGTCGTGCAGACAGGCGTGAAATCCTTGGGGTGGCTGAACAGCACGCCCCAAGAGCCGCCGAGCCAATGATGAAAGCGGATTACGCCGTCCGTGCTGGCCTGTTCGAAATCGGGGGCAAGTTGGCCGAGTTGAAGCGCCATGATGCGATCTCCCTACTAGGGTTTGTTCAAACCACTTTATCGCGTGCGCAATCGGCCAAAACAACCACCGAAAATTGGTGTCTGGGCTGCAGGCGTTATCTCATAGCGCTAAATCGAGAACGTGATTGGCTCCGCGAGCGGGCGTGCCAGACCGGCCGACTCGGCGCGTTTGACCAGGTCGTCGACCGTCAGCCCATGCAACTGCGCGGCGAAAGCCTGGTCGAGTTCGCCCCAGAGCGGATCGATCACCTTGCTGTGCAATTCGCCATGCGGGCCTTCTTCGGGCGCGGCATCGTCCGAAAGGGCAGTACGCATGACTTCGTCAAGATGGATGTCCCGGCGCGGTCGACCGAGGCGATAGCCACCACGCGGGCCGCGGATGCTCTCCAGTAGGCCGGACCGCGATAGGCTTTGCAGCAGCGGCTCGATACCGCGCCGCGCAAGCCCAGCTCGTTCGGCAATGTCAGCAGCACTGACGGTGCTGGTGCGGCCGGCGTGGAACGCCACGTCCAGCATGATCAGAACGGCCAAAAGGCCGCGGTCGCGCCTGACGATCACGGACACGTCCGAGTTTGTCTAAGCGACTGGCCCATCATGCCGTCGCGCGGCACTGATTGCTGCATGGACAAAATCCTACAAGAATTGCTGTATAAACTTCTATTCCCACATAATCGCGCCAGGTAAGCACCATGTCGACCCGTATCTCTCATAAGCCGAGCGCCACCGCCCCAGATACCGCGGCGCCGCGCGGTCGAATCTATGACAATGTGCTGCAGACCGTCGGCGGCACGCCCATGGTGCGACTGCCCCGCCTCGCCGCCGAAGACGGCCTGGTCGCCGACCTCGTGCTGAAACTCGAGTTCTTCAATCCGCTTGGCAGCGTCAAAGACCGTATCGGACTCGGCATGGTCGACGCTGCGGAAAAGGCCGGCGAGATCACGCCTGGCAAGACGATCCTCGTCGAACCCACCAGCGGCAATACCGGCATCGCGCTGGCCTTCGTCGCGGCCGCGCGAGGCTATCGCCTGATCGTGACCATGCCGGAAAGTGCCAGCATCGAGCGTCGTCGCATGCTGCGGCTGATGGACGCCCAGGTGGAGCTAACGCCACAGAAACTTGGCATGGCCGGCGCCATCTCGCGTGCCAAGGAGATCCTGGCCGCGACGCCCGATTCGTGGATGCCGCGCCAGTTCGACAATCCTGCCAACCCGGATATCCACGCTGCGACCACCGCCGAGGAGATCTGGGCCGACAGCCAAGGCAAGGTCGACATGGTGGTGGCTGGCGTCGGCACCGGCGGCACACTCACCGGCATCGGCCGCGCCTTGCGCCCGCGCCGCCCGGGCTTGCGGATGATCGCCGTAGAGCCATCGGAAAGTGCGGTGCTCTCGGGCGACGAACCGGGGCCGCATGGGATCCAGGGGATCGGTCCCGGCTTTCGGCCCTCCGTGCTGGACATGAAGGAGATCGACCAGATCATCACCGTCTCGGAGCGCGAATCGATCGCTGCCGCCCGGCGTTGCGCGCGTGCCGAGGGGCTACCGATCGGCATCTCTTCCGGCGGCATGCTGCACGTGGCGCTCGGCCTAGCGCGTCAGCCGGAAAATGCGGGAAAACTGATCGTCGGCATCGTGCCCTCATTTGCCGAGCGCTATCTCTCGACGGCGCTGTTCACCGGCCTGAACTAGGCGCGCGCCCTCAGATCCGGCTCCGGCCAGGCATTGGCCACTGCCGGAAGTGCCGCAATCGGCCTGAGCGTGCCGGACGGGCTTCTCGAAGAGAAGAACGCTTTTTTCGCGAGTTGCTGGATCTCGTGCAGCGTGGGCGCAGTGCATCCGTTCGCGCCATCAGCGCGATGATCGGCAGCAACGAAGCGCCAGCCCTCTGCATCGGAAAGCAGCACAACCGCGCCGATGAATATGCCGTCTATTTCGACGATCTTGGATTTTTGCATGATCTGAACCGGTCCGAAGGTATCACTTGCCATCTGCTTACGCCATCCCCTCAGCACCAGTCTCGCACGAAAACATGACAATTCTAACATGCTGCACTGCACATTAAAGATACTATCACATTACGCCGTAAATAAGATGGTGCTTCTACAACAAACCGTTAACCCGGCTGTGGCGCCCTACCGGCTGTCCCGCCGAGCAGGATCAGCACTGGGCCGCCGCCCGACCAAGCGCCGGCGCGGTCAGCAAGTTCCTCGATCGACCCTCGCAACACGCGCGTCTGCGATGTGCCGCCATTCTCCACCAGAACCGCTGGCTGGCTGACGGAGAAGCCGGCTTGTGCCAGCTCGTCGCGCAGCCGCGGCAAGGTTGCCAGGCCCATGTAAATGGCCAAGGTAACACCGGGCCGCAACAGCCCCGCATAATCGATGCCGAGATCCGGCCGGCGGCGATGCGCGGTGACGAACGTGACGGCATGCGCCGCCTCACGATGGGTCAGCGGGATATTGGCACTCGCCGCACAGGCCAGCGCCGCGGTGATCCCCGGCACCACCGCGCAAGCAATACCCGCTTCCGTCAGCGCCTCGATTTCTTCGCCGCCACGGCCGAAAATGAAAGGATCGCCACCCTTCAGCCGCACCACACGCAAGCCCTCGCGCCCCAATCGCACCAACAGGGCATTGATGTCGTGCTGGGTCATCGTGTGATCGCCCTGGCTCTTGCCGACATCGATCCGCCGGGCGTCGCGCCGGGCAAGCTCCAGCACCTCAGCCGTGCCCAGGCGGTCATGCACGATCACATCCGCCTCCCCCAGCAGCCGCAAACCACGCAGCGAGATCAGATCGGCAGCACCTGGCCCGGCGCCTACCAGATTGACCATGCCCACCCCAGGCACGGTGCCGGACTCGAAGGCGTCCAGTTCCGCCAGATAAGCCGCGCCGGCCCCCTGCTCGTCGCCGGCGAACATGCGCTCCGCGACGGCACCGGAAAACGCACGCTCCAGCATGCGGCGGCGCTGCGCCATGTCCGGCAGCCGCCGCCGCGTCTCTTCCTTGAAGCGGTCGGCAAGCCGCGCCAGCCCACCCCAGGCAGGAGCGATCAGCGACTCGATCCTGGCGCGCAATAGCCGGGCAAGAACCGGCGCAGCACCACCGCTGGAAATGGCGATGGTCAGCGGATCACGGTCGATGATGGCTGGAGTGATGAAGCTGCAGAGATCCGGACGATCCACAACATTCACCGGCACGCCCAGCGCCTTCGCAGCCTCTGAAAACGCCTGCAGCTCAGCCTCCGGCGCGCCCGCCCCAAAGGCCAGCGCACAGCCGGTGATACGGGCCGACCTCGCCGAGGACACGCGCTCGACCGTCGCACCCAAACCGGCAAAGGTGGCAGCACGGCGGTCCGCAGCTTCGCCTGCGCCGAGCACGACGACACGGCGGCCGCGCAGGTCCAGGAAGACGGGGTAGCCCCGCACGATCGACTCCACAGTGGCACGAGCAAGAAAGGCTTCTTTTTGAAAAAAGAAGCAAAAACTTTTGTGTCCTTAGAGCATCATCCGACTAAATGGGATCACCCGACGGATAAAGATGCTCTGCAAAACCAGCAGCTAGAGCATGATCCGATCCGCTTTTCCCGGTTGATGAGATCAGGTCATGCTCTAGTCGCTGGCGACCAACGCGCTTCTAGCTAGGCCGTCGAACAGATCGAGCATGGAATCGTGCCAGAGATTCAACGTGTCCTGGGAATCCAATACGTTATCGGCACCGACACAGCGGGCCCATTGGAAACAGCCGAACGCGGCATAGTCGGCATAGCTGGGTTCGTCGCCGCCGAGAAAAGCCTGATGGGCCAATGTGACGCGAAGCGGCGTCAAGGCGGCACGGATCGCAGGCAGGCGTGCAAGCCGGCCCTCTGCCAGATCAGTCATGCTGGATTTCAGGCGCGCCTCGCGCGAGGTTTTGAAATAGGCGCGGTCCTTGGGGTGCAGCAAAGGCAAAACCTTCGGCACAAGAAAAGGCGCCAGCGCCGGCACGAGCACACTGTCCGTCCAGCCCAGGATGAAGCGCGCATGCGCCTCGCCGCTGGGGCCGCCGAACAGGCTGGGGCCGGTGTCGTAAGCCTCCTCGAGGTGAAGGGCGATCGCGGTGGACTCGCTGACGATCTGGTTCCCATCGACCAGAACAGGCACTTTTTCATTGTGCGGCGCGCCGGGCAGCCTAGCCTTCTCGTAGAAGCGCCAAGGTATGGTCACCGCCTCCTCGCCCTTATGGGCCAACGCCATCCGCACGCGCCAGCAATAGGGGCTGAACCGCAGGTCGGGGTCCTGCCCCGCCAATTCGTAAAGTTCGATCATCGATTTTTCCTGAGGCGTGGACCGGCGCAAAAATCTGTGTTTGATCCGCGTCTGGCCGATAAGATGCTTTCGTGAATATCCTTGCCCCTCCCAAAGCGCGACTGGCCGTCGAGGTCGTACACGATCTCGTTTGCCCCTGGTGCTATCTCGGCGCCAGGAGGCTGTTCCGCACGCTTGTCCGCCGCCCGGACCTGCTGGTGGATGTGAGCTGGCGGCCCTTCCTGCTGAACCCTGACATGCCACGCTCTGGTATGTCACGCAGCGACTACGTCATGCGGAAATTTGGCGGCGAGGAGCGTGCGCGACGACTCTATGCCTCGATCACCGAGATCGGCCGCGCAGAAGGCATGATGTTCCGATTCGATCGAGTCCGTCGCACCCCCTCAAGCGTGGATGCGCATCGCCTGGTGCGCTGGGCCGCCAGTTTCGGTCGCGCCGACGAGTTGGTTGAAGCCCTGTTCGCAGCCCATTTCAGCGACGGGCGCGACATCGGCGATCCAGGGGTGTTGTCGGCGATCGCCGCCTCGTGCGGCCTGCGGCCGATGGCCGCCCGTAGTTTCCTGGCAAGTGCCACGGACGTAGATGCCGTGCACGCGGATAATCTCCGTGCCCATCGCCTGGGCATTAACGGCGTGCCGTGCTTCGTGGTGTCCGGCATGCATGCCATCGCGGGAGCGCAGGAGCCGGAGGTGATCGAACGGCTGCTGGATGTGGCGGCCGCAGATGTGCTGGGGATTTAGAGAAGGTCTTGTTTTCTGAAGAAAAGAAGCAACAGACTTTTATGTCGCTGTCGCGGTTCTATCCGGCAGCGAATGCCAAAATCATAAAAGCTTTTTCGTTCTTTTTTCAGAAAAGAACTGCTTCGTCACCTAATCCCCGCCAGCATCGTGCTGAAATCCGCCACCGGCCGCGCCCCGTAATGCGAGATGATCTCCGCCGCAGCCAAGCTGCCAAGTTTGCCGCATACGGACAGGTTACGCCCCTTGGTATAAGCCGCCAGAAAGCCCGCCGCGTAAGCATCACCGGCACCCGTCGAATCCACCAGCGTCGCGTGTTCGGCGACTACGCGCACCGTCTCGTCGCCGCGCAGGATCAGGCTGCCCGCTTCGCTTTGAGTCAGCGCGGCGATGCTCACATCCTTGCGGGCCGCCTCGGCGGCCACGTTGAAATCATTCGCCTCATAGAGGCTGCAGATCTCCGTCTCGTTGGCAAACAGGATGTCCACATCGCCAAGGAAATCGAGGAAGGCAGCGCGGTGCCGATCCACGCAGAACGCATCCGACAGCGAGAGCGCCACCTGACGGCCAGCCTTTCGGGCCGCCTGTGCGGCGGCGCGAAAGGCGGCCTGTGCGGCCGGCGGGTCGAACAGATAGCCTTCGAGGTAGAGCACGGCTGAATCGGCAATGAGGGCGGCGTCGACATCATGTTCGCTGAACGCCACGCAGGCGCCGAGGAAGGTGTTCATGGTGCGCTGGCCGTCAGGGGTGACCAGGATCAGGCAGCGAGCGGTGGGTGCGCCGTCTTGCAGGGGGGCGCTGGGAAAATGCACGCCGGAGGCGCTGATTTCGGTGCGGAACACGTGGCCGAGTGCGTCGTCGGCTACCTTGCCGAGATAGGCCACGCGGGCGCCGAGGGCGGCGGCCACGGCACAGCTATTGGCGACCGACCCGCCGCTGCTCTCCTGGCCGGGCGGCATGGCGGCGTAGAGCGCTTCCGCGCGCGTGGCGTCGATCAGCGCCATGCTCCCAGGGTGCATGTCCTGCTTGGAGAGAAAATTATGATCGGCGGGAGAGACTACGTCGACAATTGCGTTGCCGATGCCGGTGATGTCGAAACGTGGTGTGCTCATGCCTGCCTCATTGCCGAGTTTGCGCGCGCATGCAAGCAACAAGCTGCCCTCTGACACCTGTCGCCGGAAGACGGTAAATCGAGCCGATGTTCACCCCCCTCGCCCGCGCTCTCGAGCAATTCGACGATCCTGCGATCCTGGCCGTTCTGGTCAAAAGCCTTGTGGTGTCGATCGCCTGTTTTGCCGCTCTCATCCTGGGCAGCGTGTATGGCCTGCATCATCTGCTGGCGCCGCACGGGTGGCTTGCCTGGCTGGCGGGCATTTTGGGTGGCGCAGCCTCGCTCGCGGCCAGTGTCTGGCTGTTCCTGCCGGTAGCCGTCGTCATCGCCTGGGCCTTCATGGAGCCGGTCTGCCGCGCGGTGGAACGCCGCTGGTATCCCGGCCTGCCGCCGGCGCAGGGTGCGAGCCTGTTGCCGCAGATCTGGGACGGGATCGTGGTCGCGTGCCTGGTGCTGGTCCTGAACCTGGTCTCCCTGCTGCTGGCCTTGCTGATACCCGGCATCGGCCTGCTGCTCGGATGGGCGATCACCGCCTGGGCGTTGGGCCGCGGATTATTCGTGGCGGTTGCAATGCGCCGCATGAGCCGCAGCGAAGCGGCGCGTCTTTACCTGCGTCACCGCAGCGGCGTCTTGTTGCAGGGCGCCGCCCTCGCGCTGGCGGCCAGCATCCCGTTGCTGAACCTTTTTCTGCCTGTTCTCGGACCCGCTTGCATGGTGCATGTGCTGATGCAGCGCGTGCCTGCAGAATGAGACGAACGTGACAAAAATGAGGATGAGGCTAAGATCGTGGGTTGTGACCGTTTAGCCTCACATGGTAGCCAAACGAGATTGAAGTACTGTTCGTTCGGAGTCGGTTTTCACCTGCGCCGAGCACGTATTTAGAAAGGGGCCGTCCTTGTTCAGACGCAACAAGCCCAACGAGCCGGAGCCTGCTACGGCAAACCCAGCCCGCGAAGCCACACCATCGACCACCACGATCCAAGCCGGCGCCCCTGCCGACAAGACGATTTCGGATAGGAGCCCACGCGACACCGGCGTCGGCATCCCTCCGTTCCGCCCAGCACCGCCAAAGGATACCAACATGGCAAGTCCTCCGTTCTCCAAAGCGTCGTCCAACCCCCCGATGCCGCCTTCCGCACCGCCGCGCCCGCCCGGCCCGCCGGTAACCCGCCCAAGCTTCGGCGGCGGTGCGCCTGCCGCGACCGAACGCCGTACCCTCGTGGTCGGGCGTGGGATCAGCGTGCAGGGCATGGTGCAGGATGCCGAGCGCCTCGTCGTCGAGGGCACCGTTGAAGCGACCTTGATCAATGCCGCAGAGCTCTCCGTCTCGCATGGCGGCGTGTTCAAGGGCGAGATCGAAGTAGAAGAGGCCGAAGTCGCCGGCACCGTCGATGGCACCATCGTCGCGCGCAGCGCATTGATCGTGCGTGCCACCGGCGTGGTGCTGGGCACCGCGCGTTGCCGCCGGCTTCAGGTGGAGGATGGCGGCCAGATCACCGGGCGCATCGAGATGATTTCTGACCCGGCACCGCGGCCGCAGAGCCTGTCGTCATCGGGCTCGAGCACCTCACCAGCGCCGAGCCCGCTGCAGACCGTCAATAGCTTCGAGAGCTGAGCCGAAAACCTACCCCGTCGTCACGACGGGGTAGGCATCGTCAGGTACGTCTGCGCGTTGGTCCCTACCTTCGTCACCGAGAGCGTCGGCGCGGCCGATGCGTCCAGCGTTTTCAGGATCGAGCGGTTGACGTTGGACGCCGTCGTCATCGCCTGATCCGCACCCACTGAGGCACCCGCCTCCTTCTCTTCCTGGAATACCCTGCCGCCCACGACCACGACCAGTGCGGGGTTGCGCGAGGCGCGCCTAGCATCGGCGATGGTCCTGGTTAGCTGCGGCAGCGACTGGTCGCGCCGGAACGCTGTGCTGAGCGACAGATCCAAGACATCGAACCAGGTCGCCGAAAGCAGGTCGTCAAGCGCGTTGTCGTTGGACGGATACTCCGTGTGCGGCGCCCAGCCGGCATCGCGCAGAACCGTGGTGTCGAGTGCCGCGCCCAGCCTATGCAGTTCACCAGGTTCAGGTGCGATCAGCACCACAGGAAGCTTCTTTCCACGCGGCTGTGTTTCGAGCGAAACGGGAGAGAGCATGCGCACCGCCGATTGCAGTCGGCACAGGCCTAACGTCACGTCGAATTCGCTGCAGAAATCCTCGCTCCAGAGATCGCCCAGACGACGCGCAGCAGGCTCCAGCAGCGCCGCGGATATCGCCCCCACAGAGCCACCAGACTCATGTATCTCCTGTATCAGCTCGATGGCAGCACTCGGATCGGTCGCGACCAGCAGATCCGCCAACTCGGCGGCACGCGGATGCACCGGCTGAGACACCTCTCCGGGCCGTACCACGATCCCGCCCGCAAGCTGCGGAAGGACGGCGGCCAGGAAAACCTCTTTCAGCACGGCCGCAGTCCTGCGCGGCAACTGCACGTTCGAGAGCGTTTCCGCGGCAGGCGCCTCGTCTGCGACCGGCAATGGCATGAGCCGCACCAGCAGAGACGGTGCCGCCTGTGGACGCTTGCGCAAATCATGCACGATTTCCGGCGGCGGATCGATGATGTCGCGGCGCAGAGCGTCGCCGACAGGTCCAGGCGTAGCCAGCTTCATGCTCCAGCCTCCAAAGCGGCGGGATGGCAGCGGCTGCGCATTCAATACCTGCACATCAGTATGGCGCGAATCGTTGCTGATGGAGCTCATCACGCGATTGACGTTCGCCGGCGGGCCTTCGAGCCATTGAAAGAAATGGTCGTTATCATAAAGCATCAGCCCGGTGATGCTCTCGCGTCCGTTCCTTGCCTGCGAGACACTCGTCAGTTCATGCAGTTCGGTCGTGGAGAGAGACCGAACGGCACGGCTGCGATAAACCAGGGCCGTAAGGCCCGAGTTAGCTGCTCCCCTCATCATACGCTCCCGGTCTTTTTTTTCCGGCGGACGCAAGTGGCTTTCCGCCGTGTGCAATCATATCATCGGGAAGCTGACTGGGCAGGTCAAGAGACTCTAGTGTGTTCCAGCTTCTACATGGAACGTTTGCGGCAGTGCAACAGAACGGTGGAACATGGCGTGGCAACTTTGCGGCGCGCATCCTTGCGCAGCACCCCTTGTTTGCCTAACTCCCCCGCGCGCAAGGAGTTTTCCGCCATGTCCACCACAACCCCAGAACGACATCAATTTGGTGCCGAAGTCGGCCGATTGCTCGACCTCGTTGTCCATTCTCTCTACTCCGAGCGCGAAATATTTTTGCGCGAATTGGTGGCAAACGCCGCCGACGCCACCGATCGCCGCCGATTCGAAGCGCTGACCAACCCGGCAATGGGTTCGCCCGAGACTGCCGGCGTTCGTATCGATCCAGATAAGCCGGCCCGCACGCTGACCATCGAAGACCATGGCATCGGCATGACCCATGACGAACTGGCGCAGAACCTGGGCACCATTGCGCGCTCCGGCACCCGCGCTTTCACCGCCACGCTGGAAGGCGCCGCGAGCGAAGAACGGCCGAACCTGATCGGCCAGTTCGGCGTCGGTTTCTACGCCGCCTTCATGGTGGCCGACCGTGTGGAAGTCACATCCCGCAAGGCCGGTGGCGATAGCGAAGCCGGGGGCGAAGCTGGGGGCGAAGCCTGGCTCTGGGCCTCGGATGGCCGCGGCGACTACACGCTGGAGCCGGCCACCCGCGCGCAGCCCGGCACCAGTATCGTTCTGCACATGAAGGCCGATGCCGACGAGTTCCTCGAGCCCTATCGGCTGGAAACCATCATCCGCAAATGGGCCGACCACATTGCCCTGCCGATCACCCTCGTGCGCGACGGCAAAGATACCCAGGCCAATGAAGGCAACGCGCTGTGGCGCAAGCCGAAATCCGAAGTGACTGAAGAGGCCACCAACGAGCTCTACCGCCATCTCGGCCATTATTTCGATACGCCCTGGGCCACCCTGCAATGGCGTGCAGAAGGCCAGCTGGAGTTCTACGCGCTGCTCTTCGTGCCGGGCGCGCGCCCATTCGAGGCGGTGGAGGGCGATCGCACATCGCATGTGCGCCTGCATGTGCGCCGCATGTTCATCACCGACGATGCAAAGCTGCTGCCGGATTGGCTGCGCTTCGTGCAGGGCGTGGTCGATACCGAAGACCTGCCGCTCAATGTCAGCCGCGAGATGCTGCAAAGCACGCCGGTGCTCGCGCGCATCCGCAAGGCCGTCACCAACCGGGTGATCACCGAGCTGAAGAACCGCACCAAGGATGCGGAAGCCTACGCGACGTTCTGGGATAATTTCGGCCAGACCGTAAAGGAAGGTTTTTGGGACGACACAGAGCACCGCCCCGCCTTATCCGAACTGGTGCGCTTTAAATCCTCCACCGAGGCAGGGCTCACCTCCTTTGCCGCCTATGTCTCGCGCATGAAGCCGGAACAGGAAGCGATCTACATCCTGATCGGCGACGATGCGGAGGCGCTGGCCAGTTCGCCGCAACTCGAAGGGTTCCGCGCGCGCGGGCTGGAAGTGCTGCTGCTGAGCGACCCGGTGGATGCGTTCTGGCCGGAACGGCTGACCGAATACGAAGGCAAGCCGATCCGCAGCGTGACACAGGGCGTGGCAGACCTGGACAAGTTCACGACCGACGCCGGCGGCGAGAAAGTGGATGTGACGAAACTGGTGGAGGTGCTGAAGGCGGCCCTCGGCGACCAGGTGGACGACGTGCGTGCAACCGACCGGCTGGTCGATAGCGCCATCGTGCTGTCGGCGAAATCGAGCGGCCCGGATCTGCAATTGCAGCGTCTGATGCGCCGGACGGGGCGTGCCGGCCCGAACACGCCGCCGATGCTGGAGATCAATCCACGCCACAAGCTGATCGCGTCGCTGGCGGCGCGAGCGGAGGCGGGAGATGAATTGAAGGATGCCGCGGAGACGTTGCTGGATTTGGCGCGAATTCAGGATGGGGAGCCGCCGCGAAATCCGGCGGCGTTTGCGAAGAGGGTTACGGAGGCTTTGGGCTCCTGAAGAACGTTTGGGGGGACAGTGCCTGTCCCCCCAAACCCCCGTCACTATGATCGAGGCCTTCAGGACGGCTTTGTTCTCAAAACATCACGGAAGATATGGGCGACCGTTACGGTTCCCCACGCGTTCTTACTGGATAAATGGATTGCTCCGCCGCTCTGCCCCGATGGTGGAGTTTGGCCCATGTCCGCACACAAACTGCATGTCGTCGCCAAGCGGCAGGATTTTGGTCTTGATCGCATCGATCAGCGCCGCAGGATCCCCATAGGGAAAATCCGTGCGCCCGACCGAGCCGCGGAACAGCACGTCGCCCAACTGGGCAAAGCGCGCTTCCTTGTTCACGAATACCACATGGCCCGGCGTATGCCCGGGGCAATGCAGAATATCGAACACGTAGGGCCCGATGGAGACCTGCTCACCCTCTTCCAGATAGCGGTCCGGCGTGACGTCGCGGAGCCCCGACATGCCATACATCTCGCCCTGCTTGGCAAGGTTCTGCAGCAGCATCTCATCGCGACGATCGGGCCCGATGATCTGCACAGGGGCATGACCCTGGCGCGCATTGAGCTTTTCCTGCAGTTCGGCGGCACCGCCCGCGTGGTCCAGATGCCCGTGGGTGAGCCAGATCGCCACCGCATCGAGGTTGTTCGATTGAAGGACCGATAAGATGCGCTCCGCCTCGCCGCCGGGGTCGATCACCGCGGTCTGCCCTGTGTCGGTGTCCGTCACCAGGGTGCAATTCTGCTGCAGCGGCGTCACCGTGACCACTGCGACCTTCAGACCCGCCATGAAACTACGCTCCTGACATGAGACATCGCGCAAACGCGCAGCTCACCAAGCCACAGGTTGGCCTAAAGTCAAATCAGCGTATTGTGGGGTACGGCAATGCACGCGGTTATTGCAGATAATATACATTACAAGAATTAACGCAGACCGTTGCGATGCACAGACGTATACGTCGCCTATGAAAATCCAGAAGCGTTGCCCCTGGATTTTCTCAGACGAGCTTTGGTCAGACAGCCTTTTTCAGGTTCGGACTCGCCTTGAAGCGAACGGTCTTGCCGGCTTTCACCTTCACCGGTTCGCCGGTGCGTGGGTTCATCGCCTTGCGGGCCTTCGTCTTGCGGACAGTGAAGGTGCCGAACGACGGCAGGGTGAAGCCGCCATCCTTCTTCATCTGCTTGACGATCGCATCGACCAGGATGCCGGCAGCGGCGTTGGCGGCAACGCCGGTGCAATCGGTGCTCTGCTGGATGATTCCAGCGATGAAAGCCTTGCTCATAGCCCTGATGTATTCCTTCTCTATCGATTCGAACCCGGAAAGGTACGAGCATGCGTTGCAACCAGACGATGATTGTCTCGCTGTGGTACCCTGGTGATTGGTTTTCCCAACCTTGGCGCGCGGGGTTCAGGTGCCGGCAGAGGGCAGACAGAACCACTCGAACTCATCGCGCGACTCTGGAAGATGAAACCTTTCGCACCTGCAATACCGCTTTTGCCTACAACACGCAACACCGGCAATTGGCAAAAAGGTCAGTGCGGTGCAGGCGCCTCTTGACCGATCCAGGAGTGTGGCGTCTGGCGCGGCGGAAAACCCGGCGTAAACTCGCGGCCGAGTTCCAGCGATGCGCAAGGATTATAGAATGGATCTGCCAAGATACGAAATGTCCAGCGATCGCGCAGCCGCGTGACTTCGGCCGCTTCCAGGCCCGCGCGTGCGCCTTGGTAATGCCTGCCGAGCGAAAGGGATTCAAAATGATACAGATCGACGCCGGCGGCAAACACGATGCGTGCACCCGCCTCGCCGGCACGCAGGCAGAAATCAACGTCATTCAAGGCAATGGCGAAGCCTTCGTCCATGCCATTCAGCGCCTCGAACAGGGCACGGCGCACCAGCATGCAAGCTGCGGTGACGGCGCTGACCTGCCGGTCCAGGCGCGCAACGCCCTGCGGCCCGGCATCGTCACCGGGTGCCAGCCGGAAAGCGTGCTCGCAAAGATTGGCAAGCCCCATGATCACACCACCATGTTGCACCAGGCCGTTGCCGTAGAGCAGACGTGGACCCACGATATCCGCACACCACGGCCCAGCACCCTCCGTAAAAACGACCATGTTTTGTAACCAGTCGGGCGTGATCGGCGAGACATCGTCGTTCAGCAGCAGCAACAGATCGCCCGTCGCCTGTGCCGCAGCCCTGTTGATCACCGCGGCGAAGTTGAAGTCCGGCATGGCTAGGGTGACCATCTTCACCCTCGGCAGCATGGAAACATGCTGCATGATGCGGCCTTGTTGCCGGTCATCCGGATCGCGGCACGATACGGCGACGAGAATATCGAATGCCGCGTAGTTGGTGCCGAGCGCCACGCTACGGAGACATCGTAGAACATGCCATGAACGACAGGCCGAGGGCACGATGATGGTGACATGCGGCAACGACTTGCCGCGCTGTTGCAGTGCCGTTGCCGGCCGCTCGATAAGCCTTTTTGGTAGCGGGCAATGTGTCAGGATCAGGGGTATATGCTGAATTCGTTCTGCTGGCAGGCCGCGTGCAAGAGCGAGGCGGATATTATCGTCATGCAGAGGGCCAATCTCAGGACCAAGTGCCGAGCGACGAAACATCCAGGCGCCGTCGCGCAAGATTTCCGAGCGTATCAGCCAGGGATCGGGCGAAGACCGAAAACCTGGACTACTGCGTTTCTTTTCGGTATCATAATAGTCTATGTCTGCGTAGAGTGCCAGCAGCGACGGATCTCGCCGTGCCGCGCGTGCGAAGCAGGCAAGCGTCTGCTGTGCCAGAATCTCCCCGCACGCGACAATAACGACCCAGTCGGTGACCGGCACGTGCCGATCCCCATGAGTTCGCAGGATGGATAAAGTATCGGGCTTTCGCCACTGTGTAGCGATCGACGCCCTCGTTTCGCCCAAAACGGCATCGCTGCCAGTGCCCAGCACACATACCCCGATGGTTTCATCGGGCTGCGCGAGCAACGCCTTACGCTCCTGTTCTCCCCAGGTGTCGTAGAGATCGATCCAGACGTCATAAGGCGGCGCCTCGCCGCGCCTGGCTGCCCCTTGCCCGAGCATCGCGCGCAGCCGGCCCAACAGGCCAAGCGGGCTGCCGTGCAGCGCGCTTGCCAGCCAAGGACCTCCCCCGGCGAGCAGACGCAAAGAGGCTGCTTGCCGGCTGAGCACCTGCAGCGACAGCGCCGGCGGCGGCAGCGATGCAGCGCATTGCATGAAGACTGACAGGCAGAAGCGCCCGGAGGCATGCGGCGCATGCACCAGCAGCACCTTGTCGGCACCTTGCCCCCGGGGGAAGAAGGCTTCGCGCACAATCTGCCCGCGCGCGGAGTCGGAGAGTTCGAGTTTTGCCCAAAACACGCCGGCGCCTGGCCACGTGACGACGACCCGGCACCATCTGCCGGACGCCGCCGGCGGCAACGCCCCGGAAAACGACATCATGGCGAAGGCGTGACCGCTGCGCCGTTCGCCTTCGGTGATGACAAGTCTGTGGTCGATGCCAACTGAGTTGATGGTCATCGCTGCAACTCGCGACCAGTGCAGGCGCTGGGTGTCGGCGGATCAAACGGTCCACGCGTTAGGGGAGTGATTGAGTGAGTCGCCGCATTGCCATTATCGGCGCAGGCCCAGGCGGGCTCGCCACCGCCATGCTTCTCGCACAGGCCGGCGCCGACGTTACGGTGTTCGAGAAATCCGCCAGAGTCGGCGGCCGTTCCGCCGGGATCGACGCCGACACCCCAGCAGGACGGTTCCGTTTCGACATGGGACCAACCTTCTTTCTCTATCCACGCGTGCTGGATGATATTTTCGCCGCCTGCGGGCGCGAGATGAAGCGCGAGATCGATCTGATCCGCCTCGATCCGCAATACGATCTTATTTTCGAATCCGGCGGCCATATTCGTGCCACGCCCGACATGGAACGGTTGCAGGCGGAAGTGGCGAGGCTTTCGCCGCATGATGCCGCCAACCTGCCCCGTTTCATGGCCGACAATCGCAAGAAGCTGGCAGCCTTCCGCCCGGTGCTCGAAGCAGCCTTCCATGGCTGGCGCGACCTGATCAAGCCGGACATGCTGAAGGCGCTGCCGATGATGCGGCCGCTGCGCACGGTGGATAGCGACCTCGCCACCTATTTTAGCGACGAACGCATCAGGCTGGCGTTTTCGTTTCAAAGCAAATATCTGGGCATGTCGCCGTATCGCTGCCCGAGCCTGTTCACGATCCTCTCCTTCATGGAATACGAGTTCGGCGTGTACCACCCGCGCGGCGGCTGTGGTGCTGTGATGGAAGCGCTGGCGCGTGTCGCCGGCGAAATGGGGGTAAAATTCCGCCTGGGCGAGCCGGTGCAGGAGATGCTGTTCTCCGGCAAGCGCGCGAATGGCGTGCGCACGGCCCGCGGCGAATACAAGGCCGATGCGGTGGTGGTGAACGCGGATTTCGCGTCCGCGATGCAGTCGCTGGTGCCGGATCGCCTGCGCCGCCGCTGGACCGATAGCAAGCTGGCGAAGAAGAAATTCTCCTGCTCCACCTTCATGCTCTATCTGGGGCTGGAGGGCGTGGAGGATAAGCTTGCACATCACACGATCTATCTGAGCAAGGAATACAAGCGCAACATCGCTGAAATTGAAGCCGGCGCTGCTCCCCCGACCGAACCTTCCTTCTACGTGCAGAATGCCTGCGTTACCGACCCTGATCTGGCGCCACCTGGGCATAGTACGCTCTATGTGCTGGTGCCTGTGGGCAACCGCACTGGCGAAGGCATCGACTGGGCTGCCGAGCAGGCGAAGTTTCGCGCCATGACTCTGGAACGTCTCAAGCGCCTTGGCCTGCGCGACGTGGAGAAGCGTATTGTTTTCGAAAAAATGCTGACGCCGCAAGGCTGGGAAGACGAACACGCCATCCATCGTGGTGCGACTTTCAACCTGTCGCACTCGCTGGACCAGATGCTGAGCTTCCGGCCGCGCAACCGCTTCGAGGATCTTGACCGTGTCTATCTCGTTGGCGGCGGCACGCATCCGGGCAGCGGCCTGCCGGTGATTTTCGAGGGCGCGCGGATTACCAGCCGCCTGCTTGCGGAAGATCTCGGCATCGGCGGCCACTGGGAAAAAGACTCCGCAATGGCAGCACCCGATTTCACCCCTGTTCTTGCGGAGGCCTTGTGAAAGATTTCGTCCCGAACGCAAGATTGCCGGTCGCAGTTATCGGCGGTGGTCTGGCGGGGCTTGCAGCCGCTGCGACCCTTGCCGCGCGCGGGCAGCGCGTGGTGCTGTTCGAGAAGAACGAGTGGCTTGGCGGAAAAGCCGCGCTGCTCGAGCAAGATGGCTACCGCTTCGACATGGGACCCACCATCCTGACCGTGCCGCGCGTGTTGGAGCGAATTTTCGCCGAGGCCGGCGTGCGCATGGAAGATCGGCTCGATCTGCGCCGTATCGATCCGCAATGGCGCTGCTTTTTCGAAGACGGCTCGGTGCTCGATCTGAAGCAGGACGTCGCCGAGATGGGCGAAACCCTGAAGACCTACGCGCCCGGCAGCGAGACGGGATATGCCGATTTTATCGCCATGTCCGAGAAACTGCATACGGTGAGTGAGAAATTCTTCTTCTGGCGGTCCGTCGAAGACATACGCGACACGCTGGACTTCAAGAAGAACGCCGATTTGGACACGTTGCGCGATGTGCTGAGCCTGCGCATGGGCACCACGGTCGCCGGCCAGATACGCAAGCGGGTGAAAGACAAGCGCGTGGCCCAGATGCTGGACCATTTCGTGCAATATGTCGGCTCGTCGCCGTATGGCTCTCCGGCGGTTCTCTGCAGCATCGCGCATATGCAGACCAATGATGGCGTATGGTATCCGATGGGCGGTACGCGCGCTGTTCCTCTCGCTTTGGAAAAGCTAGGGCGTGAACTTGGTGTCACGTATCGCACCGGCACCGGTATCAGCCGGATCCATGCGCAAGACGGACAGGCGCGTGCGGTCGAGACCGATAACGGCGAGATTATCGACGTGGCTGCTGTCGTGTCCAACATGGACAGCGTGCGCACCTATCGCGAGCTCGTCGGCGGCGCGCCGGCGGCTCGTTTCGCCAAGCGGTGGAAGCGTGATCCGGCCTGCTCCGGCGTGGTGCTGTATCTCGGGCTCGATCGCGCCTATCCGCAGTTGGCGCATCATGATTTCGTCTTCTCCCGCGATCCGGAGGAAGAATTCGATTACATCTATCGCCGCGGCGAGCCGGCGCCGGACCCCACCTGCTACATCGCCGCACCATCACGCACCGAGCCGGGTGTCGCCCCGCCAGGGGGCGAAGCGCTCTATATCCTGGTGCACACGCCCTATCTGCGACCGCACCATGATTGGAAAACCATGCTGCCGGCATATCGCAAAGTGATTTTCGACAAGTTGGCGCGCACGGCCGGGCTGACTGATCTAGAAAGTCGCATCCGCTTCGAACACGTTCTCACGCCGCAAGACATCCACGAGCGTTATCGCGTACTGGACGGCGCAATCTACGGCTTGGCAAGTCATGGCCGGTTCTTCGGCGCGTTCAAGCCGGGCAACCGCTCGCGCGATTTGGCCGGGCTGTATCTGGCCGGGGGTGCCGCGCATCCCGGGCCGGGCATGCCGATGGTGCTGATGTCTGGCTGGATCGCCGCCGATTCGTTGCATGCCGATCTGGTGCAAAGCACAGTAGCGGCGCCTGGCTGAACGCGGATGACCCTGCAAAGGCGAAAGCTGCCGAAGCGGTCGCCGGTGCTGTTGTTCCTGTTCCGCTTGTATCTGCACTGGTATTTTTGGCGTCGCTTCGAGGGCATACGGGTGCTGAGTGCACCCATGGCGGCCGCATTTGCCGGGCGGCCGCTGGTGGTCTATTGCAACCATCCCTCCTGGTGGGATCCAGCGTTATTACTACTGACCATCCCGAAATTCTTCCCGCAGCATCGCGGGTATGGGCCGATGGATGCAGCCGCACTCCAGCGCTACAGGGTGCTGCGATCCATGGGCGTGTTCGGCATCGAGATGGAGCATCCACGCGCCGCTGCGCAGTTTCTGCGGACAGCCAAAGACATGTTGCAGGCGACGGACATGTGCCTCTGTGTCACCGCGGAAGGGGCGTTCACCGACCCACGCTTGCGTCCCATCAAGCTGCGGCGCGGGCTTGCCCATCTCGCCAGCTCGTGCCCGGACGCTGTTTTCCTGCCGCTTGCCCTGGAATATTGCTTTTGGAACGAGAGCAAGCCGGAGGCGCTGATGGCATTTGGTGATCCGGTGACGGCTGGCGGCGCATCGCCGGCCTCATGGCAGGAACAACTCGAGCAAGGTTTGACGCGCACGATGGGTCGCCTTGCCGCTGCATCTGCCGCGCGCAAGCCGGAGGCGTTCAAGCTGGTGTTGCGCGGCACGGCCGGCGTAGGTGGCCCCTATGATGCATGGCGCCGGCTCACATCGGCATTGCGCGGCCGGCGTTTCGAGGCGCGCCATCAACCCGAGCCGCCATCTTGATCGGCTGGATTGCACTTGTTCTAGCGCTGTTGCCCGCCGGCCTCGTGCTGGCCAATCTGCGGCATTATGTGAAGCCGGTGCCGTTCGCCGGCCGGCCACAGCTCTCCGTTCTCATCCCGGCGCGCAACGAAGAAGCCAATATCGGCGACGCCGTTACTGCCGTGCTGGCCAGCAAGGATGTCGATCTCGAGATCATCGTCATGGATGATGGCTCAACCGATTCCACGCGCGCCATCTTGGACGCCATCGATGACTCACGCGTGCGGGTCGCTGATGGCGGAGGGCTTCCGCCTGGATGGTCCGGAAAGCAGCATGCCTGCGCGGCTTTGGCCAGGCTCGCCAGACATGATGTGCTGGTCTTTGTCGATGCGGATGTACGCCTGGCGCCGGACGCACTGAACCGCATGGCGGGTTTTCTCGAACGCGAAAAGCTGGCGCTCGCCAGCGGATTTCCGCGTCAGGTGACACGAAGCTGGTCGGAAATTCTTTTGCTTCCGTTGATCTACTTCGTTCTGCTAGGCTATCTCCCCATTGGCCGCATGAAACGTTCTGCGGCACCTTCGCTTGGTGCCGGTTGCGGACAATTGTTCATTGCACGTGCGAAGGAATACGCGCTTGCGGGTGGTCATGGCGCGATACGCGCCTCCTTGCATGACGGGCTGATGCTGCCGCGGGCTTTTCGCCGTGCGGGCTTCATGACCGGTCTTTTCGATGCAAGCAGTTTTGCGACGTGCCGCATGTATGCCAACGTGGCACAGGTGTGGGAAGGGCTGACGAAGAACGCTACGGAAGGCATGGCAAAGCCGCTGGCTTTGCCGGTCTGGACGGTGATACTGGGGGGTGGTGCGGTGTTGCCGCTTTCTTGTGTGGCTCTCGCGCCGACGCCACCGGCAATTGCTGCGCTGGCGTGCGGCGTCGGCATACGCCTTGTTCTGGCCTGGCGGTTTGGTCAGCCGGTGGTGAGTGCGTTGCTGCATCCGCTGGGTGTTGCGGCTTTGCTATTCCTGCAATGGGCGGCACTGATGCGTGCCGCTTTCGGCCGTCCAGCGACGTGGCGCGGGCGCGCATACACGGCGCAAACGTGAAATCCTGGCTGTTCATCGCCGGGTCGCTGATTGTTCTGCCGGCACAGTCGGCGACAGTGGTGGTGGATGTGGGCGGCGTTCACAGTGACCGCGGCCATGTTCTGGTGGCACTCTGCACGAGGGCCGATTTCCTGCAACCGCATTGCCGTTGGAAGGGCAAGGCACGCGCCGCCGTCGGCACGGTTGTCGTCACGATCAAGGACGTGCCGGCAGGGCGTTACGCCGCCCAGGCCTTTCACGATGAGAATGACAGCGGCACGCTAGACCGCAACTTCTTCGGGTTGCCAAAGGAAGCCATGGGCTTCTCCAACAACGCCCCCATGCACCTAGGCCCTCCAAGCTTCGACGTAGCGGCTTTTTCCGTCAGCTCAGGCAAAGTAGAAATCGAGTTCTCCCTTAAATACTTTGACAAGTAAAAGTTTTTTGGTTCTTTTGTTCAAAACAAAACTGCTGCCTAGCTTTGCCGAGCATCCAGAATAGGATTCAGTACGCGGCTCAGCGCGAAAATCGCGATCGCCGTCACCGCACTGATCCCCGCGATCATGCCAAAGAAAGTGCTCTTGTGCATGGACTCCCAGAAGCTTCCCAGATATCCCGCCAGATAATTGCCGGCGCAATTCGACAGAAAATTCACGCCCATCATCAACGATGCGAGTTTTGCCGGTGCTGCCTTGCTGAAAAGCGAAAGCCCGACCGGTGAGAGATAGAGTTCGCCTAAGGTCAGCATTGCGGTTGCCGCCACCAGCCACAGCACGCTGACTTTCTGGCCCGAATCGACCGCGAAGCCAGGTAGCAGCAGCATCGCATAGCTCAGTGCCGTCAGAGCGCAGCCGAGGGCCATCTTGGTCACCGGTGAAGGCTCACGCCCGCGCTTAGCCTGCCAGCCCCAAAGGGCGATGATCAAGGGGGTAAAAGCGAAAATGAAAAATGGATTGAAGGATTGTATGTCTTCAGCTTGCAGCGTGCCGAACCAGGTTGCGAGATTGGTGTTCTTCTCGGCCATGAGGGCGACGGTGATGCCTTGCTGTTCGTAACACCCCCAAAAGAAAAGATTGCAGATTGCGACGAGAACAAGGGCGATGACGGCTTGTTTGTCCTTGGCGGTCAGTTTGCTAGGGGTGCCTCCCTGCACGGCTTCGGCGATCTTGCGCCGCTCGCGCACATCGGGTGGTAGGAAACGCAGCCCGATCAGGAACACGACCAGCGCAATCAGCATGCCCACGCCTGCGGCCGCGAACCCGTAATTCCAATGCGGCGGCTGGCCCGGCGTTGAATGCGCCAGGCGGGCGCAGATCGGCGGCGCGATCAGCGCCCCGAGATTTATCCCCACATAGAAGACGGAATATGCACGATCGATCCGCGCATCGCCTGCCGCATATAGCCCGCCCACTTGCGTCGAGAGGTTTGGCTTCAAGAGCCCATTGCCCAGCACAAGCACCAGCAGGCCGATAAAAAACATTGCTGGATCGGTCAGCAGGAACTCTCCCACTGCCATGGTGATACCGCCGACGATCACCGCGCGTTTTTGACCGATGAAACGATCCGCAATGCTGCCGCCGATCACGCCGGTGAGATAGATGAGCGCCGTATAAAGGCCATAGACGAGCGAGCCGAGCGGCTGCGCATCCTGCTTTCCGAAAACCCACTGGATGAAACCAAAGCCGATCACGTGCTGCGGCCGATCGCCGACGAACAGATAATCGACCATGTAGAACGTCAGCAAAGCGCGCATGCCGTAATAGCAGAAGCGCTCCCACATTTCCGTGCCGCACAGAACGGACAGGCCCACCGGATGACCCAGGAAGTTTCGTTCACTCACTGCGGCGCTCCTAGGAAATCCATGATCGGGGAAAGACTTGCGGCCGGCGTTTCTTCCTGCGGGACATGACCTGCTCCGGCAAGGCGCACCAATTTGCATGTGTGCAGAGCCGCAACATAGTCTGTCGCATTCGAGATCGGGATCATCGCGTCATCCTCGCCCCAAAGCAGCAAGGTCGGCGCGTGTATCTTTCGAAGCAACGGTAGCGGGTCCTGCAGAATGGTCTGTGCAGTGCGATCAACGATCGCTTGCCTCACGCCTGGTGCGCGCATGAAATCGTAGTAGCGCGTCAGCACCTCATCGGTCAGACGGCGTTTGTCGGCGTAGGCGGGGGCGAGCGTCATGCGCAGCATCGGTTTGGGCATCGAATACGGCAGAAGCCGCAACATCAGCGGTACATCGGGCGCCCGGCCGTATTCAAAACCAGGGCTGGCAAACCCGTCGGGCGAAATCAGCACCAGCTTTTCCACGCGCGCAGGAAAGGCAGCGGCAAACATCCAGGCCAGCCGACCACCCATCGAGTTGCCGATAAGGCTTGCACGCGCCAACCCCAGCCGATCCATCAGACCGGCCATCACCACCATGGCACGCGCGTCCGAATAATCGCCGCTCGGGTCTGCACCGGTCAGGCCGAACCCCGGCAGATCGAAGCGGACGACACGGAACTGCTTCGACAACGACTTTGCCCAGTCATCGAATGTTTGCAGGCTTGAGCCGAAACCGTGCAGCAGGATCACCGCAGGCGCGTCATGTGGCCCCTCATCAGAGACATGCAGGCGAATCCCGGCGACCTCCACATAGTCCGAAGCCGGCACATGATATTTTGCCTCAAGTGCGGCCCTGCTTTCGTCGGGCGTGAACAGCAGGATACCGGCGCCGATCAGGATCAGCAGAACGACCGCAAGGAAAATCCTCATTCAGCCGCATCTTCCGTTTCCACGGATGCAAGTTGCAGCAACGCATCTGCCTGTTCGGGTCGCATCGTCTCCATATCGCGCAGACGACGGCCTACCATGCGCGTGCGGCGCCGCGCATCGTCGATGGTGTGCTGCATGGTGCCGGCGGTGCGTGCCAGTTTCTCCAGCACCTCATCCATCGTGAGCATCTCCCGCTTGGTGGCGCCGAGAAGATCGGCGATCTGCCCAGCCTTCTGCTCCAACGCCAAGGTGACATAGCCAAGCTGCACCGTGCGCAGCAAGGCCGGCAAGAGGCTTGGCCCCATCACCATCACATGCAGGCGCTGCCCGAGATCGTCGATCAGGCCGGGAATGCGGGCCGCTTCTGCGTACAGCCCGTCAGTCGGCAGATACAGCACAGCGAATTCCACCGTCACCGGCGGCACGATGTATTTCTCGGCAATTTTGCGCGCTTCCAGGCGAAGCCGCGTCTCGAATGCGCGGCGTGCGGCGCGTTCGCCTTCCAGGTCTCCGGCCTCGACCGCTTCCAGCAAGCGCTCGTAATCGCTAGTGGGGAATTTGGCATCGATCGGCAGCAGTGGCCGTGTATCGCCGCGCACCGGCATGCGCACGGCAAACTCCACCACCTCCGCGCTGTGCTCGCGTAGGCGAGCATTTGTCACGATGCTGCCTTCGGGCAGCAGATCGTCGAGCAGCGCTTTCAGCTGAGTCTCCCCCCAGCCGCCGCGGCTTTTCACGTTGGAAAAGATCTTTTTCAAATCACCAATTTGCGCGGTGACGGCTTGCACGTCCACCATGGCTTTCTGCACGGCCGTAAACTGGTCGATGACACGTTGGAAACTCGTCTGCATCTGGCGTTCCACCGCCTGCTGCAATTGCTCATTCACGCTACGCTGTATCTCGGCAAGGCGCTGAGTGGTGTGCTCCGACATCTCACGCAGCTTGCGCTCCAGCAACACGCGGTTCTCGCCCTGATCGAGCGCTATACGTGTGGTGAGATCGCCGAGGCGCCGTTCCATCGCCAGATGCACGGCATCAAGCCGCTCACCCAGCGTGCTACCGGCAATCTGCACCGCATCGCGCCGCGGCAATTTGGTGAAAATGCCGAAACACAGAACAAGCACCAGTGCCACGCCGCCGAGCAAGAACGGCATCGCCTCATGCACATCGAATTCGATCAAAGCCACTCGTTCATGTTTTGAGCCGCTGTTATACGCGACTCCACCCGAGTCGCATCGAGTCGCTGAAAATAATGGCGCGGGGTTTGGGGGATGGCACATCTCCCCCAATCTTCCTGCGTTAAGGCTTTGTCGCTGAGTTCATGAGGATCGCCACGTGCCACAGAAGAAGCTTCCCGCCTTGATGCTCGGCGCGGTCGGCATTGTGTTCGGTGACATCGGCACATCGCCGCTCTATGCCATCCGCCAGGTGTTCCACGACAGGCCTGGCTTCGCGACACATCCCGGCGACATACTCGGCATATTGTCGCTGGTGATCTGGGCGATCTTCCTGGCCGTCTGCGCGAAATACACGATCTTCGTTCTGCGCGCCGACCATGATGGCGAAGGCGGCACACTGGCGATGCTCGGCCTGATCGAGGACAAGAACCCGCCACCTCCCTTTGCCGGCCCAGGCATGCTGGTGCTGCTCGTGCTGTTTGGTTCAGCCCTGCTCTATGGCGACGGCATGATCACGCCCTCGATTTCCGTGCTGTCGGCGGTCGAGGGGCTCAACGTGGCGACGGATATTTTCAAGCCTTATGTGTTGCCGATCGCGGCCGGTATTCTGTTGGCGCTGTTCCTTGTGCAGCATAAGGGAACCGCTGCGGTAGGTGCGTTTTTCGGGCCGGTGATGATGATGTGGTTCGTCGCCATCGGCGCGCTTGGCATCGTCAGCGTGTTCCAGCATCCGGCTGTGCTTGTTTGTTTCAACCCGGTGCATGCCTTGCGCTTTCTCACCACCCATGGCTGGACGGGTTATGCCACGCTTGGTGCAGTGGTGCTGGCCTTCTCCGGTGTTGAGGCGCTGTTCGCAGATCTTGGCCATTTCGGCCGGATGCCAATTATCTGTGCCTGGTATGGCCTCGTATTGCCCGGATTGCTGCTGAATTATCTCGGACAAGGCGCGTTGCTTTTGCGCGATCCTCACGCGGCGGCCGAACCTTTCTTCGGGTTGGTGCCGCATTGGGGCATCTATCCTATGGTGGTGTTAGCAACGCTAGCCACCGTGATCGCCAGCCAGGCGCTGATATCCGGCGCATTCTCGCTGACGCGACAGGCGGTGAATATGGGCCTCGCACCGCGCTACGCGATAAAGCACACATCGGCGCAGACCAGCGGCCAAGTCTACATGCCCGTTGTCAATGCCTTTCTCATGATCGGCTGCCTGGCCATCGTGTTCGGCTTCCGTTCCTCCGATGCGCTCGGCAATGCCTACGGGCTTGCGGTGATCGGCACGATGACAATCACGTCGATCGTCTTCTTCGTCGTTACCTATCGCGTGTGGCATTGGCCGCTTTATGCCTCCCTGCCCTTGATTGCAGCGTTCCTCGTGTTCGATCTGGCGTTTCTCGGCGCCAACCTGGCGAAAATCCTTCAAGGCGCGTGGGTGCCTTTGGTCGTCGGCCTGTTCGTGTTCAGCCTGCTGACGATCTGGACGATCGGGCGGGCGCGCTACCGCAAGGCGCTCTCCGGCTGGTCGATGGATATCGAGGATTTTCGCCAGGACATGCGAGGTTGGGAACATCGCGGCCAAGGTGCTGCGGTGTTCCTGACCGAGAAACTCGATCGTGTGCCGCTGGTCGGGCGCCATATCTGGCTGCGTGAGAACTGCCGCTACGAGAATGTGCTGCTGTTAAAGATCTACGCGACACGAAGCCCTTATTTGACGGAAGACGAGCGGGTGACGGTGCAGGATCTCGGCAACGGGCTTTTCACCGCGGAGGCACGCTTTGGGTTCATGGAGTTTCCAAGCGCAAGCGAGGTGCTGCCGAAATGCCTGCCGTTCGATTGGGACAGCGCGGTGTTCATGCTGCCGCAGCCGATACCTTCAGATGTCGGATCGTTCGGACGGCGGCTTTTGCAGCGGATCTATGTGTTTCTCGCACGGTCGGGGCTTTCGCCGATCGAGTGGTTTCAGATACCGGCGCATCAGGCGGTTTCTGTGGGGCTGGAGTTGGATATGTAGAAAGAAAGCGATTCCTGTTTGAAAAAGAAGCAAAAACTTTTATGTTTTAGAGTCCGCGACAGCGACGTAAAAGTCTTTTGGTTCTCTTCTTCAGAAAAGAAGTGCTTCCTTTCTACGCGTTCAACCTAAACAAGAGGCAGCTCCGCGCCGTCACCGGATAGATATCCGCAATATTAAACGGCTCCTCACGCACCTCATCTGGTGTCGCGGTATCGAACAGCAGCTTCCAATGCTTGCCATCGGTGCAGTCTGGCAGCGTGAACGCCACCAGGTCGTGAAAAGCATTCACCACGAACAGCAACGTCGCCGCACTGCCGCGGCGGCGTATGCCGGTCGCCTGGGCGCGGCCATCCATCAGCATGCCGAAGCATTTCGTATTGCCGTCGTCCCAGTCCTGCATGCTCATATCGGCGCTCGAGGCATTCACCCAGGTTGCATCTCGCACACCCAGTTCTTCGTTCCATTCGCCTGTCATGAAACGGCCGCGTCGCAGGATCGGGTAGTCGTGCCGCAGCCGGGTGAGCTTGCGGACGAAATTCGTCATGGTCTGGCTTTTGCCGTGCTGCACATCCCAATCAATCCAGGAGACTTCGTTGTCCTGGCAATAGGCATTATTGTTGCCGTTCTGCGTGCGGGCGAACTCGTCACCCGCCAGGATCATCGGCGTGCCTTGGCCGAGCAGCAACGTGGCCATCATGTTGCGTGTCTGCCGGTTGCGCAGCTCGCAGATCTCTTCGTCCTCAGTGGTCCCCTCTACACCATGGTTCCAGCTGCGATTGTCGCTGGTGCCGTCCTTGTTGTCTTCACCATTCGCCTCGTTATGCTTGTCGTTATAGCTGACGATATCGGCCAAGGTGAAACCGTCATGCGCGGTGACGAAATTCACGCTGGCCCAAGGCTTGCGGCCACGCTTGTTGAACAGATCGGCCGAAGCGCAGAGACGCGGCGCCAGGGATTGCGCAGAGACATCGCCCTTCCAAAATCCTCTCACGGTGTCGCGGAACTTGTCGTTCCATTCCGCCCAGCCCGGCGGAAATTCGCCCACCTGGTAGCCGCCGGGCCCGCAATCCCAAGGCTCGGCAATCATTTTCACGCCGCTCAGCACCGGGTCTTGCGCACAGGCTTTCAGAAAGCCGCTTTCCTGGTCGAAGCCGCTCGCCTCGCGCGCCAATATCGTGCCGAGATCGAACCTGAATCCATCCACCTGCATTTCCTGCGCCCAATAGCGAAGGCTGTCGGTCACCATCTGTATCACCCGTGGATGAGTGAGATTGACGGTGTTGCCGGTGCCGGTGTCGTTGATATAGAGTCGTTGATTATCCGGAACGAGACGATAATAGGAGGCATTATCGATGCCTTTAAAGGAAAGCGTCGGCCCGCGCTCATTGCCTTCCGCGGTATGGTTGTAGACCACGTCGAGGATCACTTCGAGCCCAGCATCATGCAGGCGGGCCACCATTTCCTTGAACTCGGCAAAAGCGAAAGCCGGCACGCGGGCATAGCGCGGATCGGGGGCGAAGAAACCGATCGTGTTGTAGCCCCAGAAATTCGTCAGGCCCTTGTTCAGCAGATAATCGTCGTTGATGAAGGTATGGATCGGCAGCAATTCCACCGACGTCACGCCGAGGGAGCGGATATGATCGACCACTTCCTTCACCGCCAAGCCGGCGAAGGTGCCGCGCATTTCTTTCGGCACCAGAGGGTGGCGTTTGGTGAAGCCGCGTACATGGGTTTCGTAGATGATGGTGCGTTCCCAGGGCACCGAAGGCTTCTTCGCGCGGCCCCAGGTGAAAGCCGGATCGACGACACGGCATTTCGGCATGAAAGGTGCCGAATCGCGTGTATCGAAAGAGAGGTCGGCGGTCGCATCACCTACGGTGTAGCCGAATACTTCCGGATGCCATGAAAGCTCGCCGACATGCGCGCGTGCGTAGGGATCAAGCAGCAATTTATGTGCGTTAAAACGATGGCCTTCTTCGGGCGCGTACGGGCCGTGCACGCGATAGGCATAGATCGTCCCGGGACGAGCATCGTGCACATAGCCGTGCCAAACTTCATCGGTATATTCAGGTAGCTCCAGTCGTTCCAATTCCGTCTTGCCGGAATCATCGAACACGCAGAGCTCCACTTTGGTCGCGTTGGCGGAAAACAACGCGAAATTGACGCCCAGACCATCCCAGGTGGCACCGAGTGGATAAGGAAGCCCCTCAGAGATGCGAGACCGGCGTTGCAACTTGGCCATGGGCGTTTTTTTCTCCGTGCAGAGGCAGGCGTGCAGAGGCCAGCTCGGGCCCCTGCCTTATGCCACCGTCTGAAACCGGCGCCGCCCGAGCCCGGGCAGCAATGGCAACAGCACATTCAGATCTCGTTCCGCCACGCAGCAGAGGTAGCGCCGCTGGCCGGCCGCTGGTTTCTCGCCCTCGGGCAGCGGCAAGCCGTCCCGGCCGAGAGGCAACGCCGTCAGTCCCAAATCCGCGTAAATTTTGAGGAAAGCCGGGCTCGCCCGCCAGATCGCGGCATCACACCCTTCCTGCTGCGCCAGGTCGCGCAGGCGCCAGATGGCAGAGACACGGTCGCTCTCGGCGCCGGCCGGGTCGCCCAGCCCGAGCAGCACGCGGCCCACGCGTCGGAAAGGAATAGCGGAGCGGGCAGCTTCGCCCATCACCAGCCCGTCGGCCTCGGCGGGTGGCAGGCCGCCCAGCGAGACATACCGCAGCCTGCTCTCCGCATCCCACGCCATGGCGCGCACGCGCCCGGGACGTATGACCCCCCAAAGGGCGGCCAACGCCAGGCAGACAGCCAGCGCCACCGCGGACCGGATCGGCGCCGGCGCGTTGCGCGACATCACCACCGCCCACCAGCTCGTCTGCGCCAGATTGCGGACTTTCGGCTCGAAGCTCGCCAGCCACATCACGCTGAACAACAGCCCCAGCACGGGCACGATGGTGCCAGGCCGCAGCGGATGGCTCAACAGCCGGGCATGACGGTAATAGGCATCGCGGAACGGCGCGATCGATAGGGCTGCGATCACCAGCACGGCAGGCACCACCACCGGCTCGCCTTGCAAGGCGGTCATCGCGGCCCCGATCAACAGCGCCACGATCGTCGCTCCCCAGGCGAGCGTCACCCGCTGCGACAGCCCGATCGCCAGCACCATCAGCGCGCTGCCCAGAAGGGACGGCACGTACTGGCCGGCGCTGGCGGAGAACGAGGCGAAATCGGGGTCGATCCAGGAGTAATCCGGGTGGGTGTCAAGCACACCGATCGAGATCAGCATCGCGCCACACAACGCCACCGCACCGGTACTGGCGGCGACCGCGAAATCCGGCTCGCTCCAGCGTGCCTGCCCGGGTGCGGCGTCGGCCAGCCGCTTGCGACCGACGAACACCTCGTTGCCAGCGAACAACGCGCCGGCGAGGAAAAGCGGTACCACGTAATAATACAGGCGAAACACAGCGAGCGCGCCCAGCACCACCGGCGGCGGCAGGCGCGAGGCCTGCAGCCCGAGCAACATGGCAGTGTCGAACACACCGAGGCCTCCCGGCACATTGGAGATCAGCCCGGCCGCATAGGAACCGAGATAGATCGCCAGGAAGCGCAGCCACGTCAGCCCCTCGGCATGCGGCAGCAACGCGTAGAAGATGGAAGCAGTGAGCGACACGTCGGCGGTGGCCAGCGCCACCTGTGCCACCGCCATGCGGAAGCCGGGAAGATCGATCTCGCGTCCGCGCACCCGCAGCACAGGGAACATGCTCGCAATGAAAATATAGCCGCCGACGATCGCCCACATCAGCAAACCGGCGACGATCAAGGCCCAATGCGGCAGCATGGTGCCGACGACCGGCACCGACCCAGGCTCGAAGAGGAGGATGATGCCGCCCAGGGTCATGCCCCCCAGCCCGAAGGTGAGGCTTGAGAATGCCACCACCTTGCCGATCTGCACCGGCGTCAGCCCCCAATGCGCATACAGACGGTAGCGCACCGCAGCACCAGAAACCGCCGCAAACCCGAGGTTATGCGCCAGTGAATAGGCGCAAAACGAGGCCAATGCCGTGCGCGCGAAACTCACATGATGGCCGGCATAGATGGTCGCGAGCTTGTCGTAGAGCGTGAGCAACGCGTAGGCGAGCAGGGTCAACACCGCAGAGACCAGCAAAGCACGCGTAGGAATGGCGCTCAGCGCGTGGCCGACATCGCGCACGTTGAGGTGGCGGAACTCCCGCTGCACCACATAGACGGCACCAAACAGCAGCACCACGCCGAGAATGGCCGGCAGATGCCGAAGCAGACGCTTGAGCGAAGGCCACATGATCAGGCGGCGCTTTCCACCTACACGGCGTTCAAAGGCGGGTGCGCAAGCTGTGTCTCGATCAGCGCGACCGTCTCCGCCACGCCGTAAAGCGCCGCGAAGCCGCCGAAACGCGGGCCCTCTGATTGGCCCAGCAGCACCTGATACAGGCAGCCGAACCAGTCTTTTAAGCCCTTGAACGGATGCCGCTTGCCGACTTCGTAGACCATGGTCTGTATCGTTTCTGCGTCGGCGGATATGTC
Organism: Acetobacteraceae bacterium; assembly: GCA_965198855.1. Classification (GTDB taxonomy): domain Bacteria; phylum Pseudomonadota; class Alphaproteobacteria; order Acetobacterales; family Acetobacteraceae; genus BOG-908. The sequence goes on from CBDAPZ010000001.1 coordinate 1,469,104, forward strand.
CATCCCGCGCAGCGTCTCCGCCAGATCGACCAAAGCCGCACGTTCCGTCTCATCCGGTGCGCGGAAACGTTTTTCGGGACGGACGAAATCGCGGTAATATAGCACAGCATGGGCCACGAGGCGCGCCAGGAAAGGCTGCGCCTCGGGGGTGGCCTCAGGCGCGTAGCGGCGGATGAAGCCCCACAGAATATCCGGCGTCTCGGCGTTGATCACGCTCGCAAGGTTGAGCAGCATGCCGAAGGATATGGGGCTGCCAGCGTTGTCCGGGATGCGACCGAGATGGGCGTGCCAGGCCGGGTTGGCCTGCACAGCGGCCGCATCCTCGGTGCGGGCACGGGCGGCGTTGGCGATATACTCGTCGACCGCACGGGGGATGACGTCAAAAAACAATTTCTTCGCACGATGTGGCTGGTTGTACATGAACTGACTGAGGCTCTCCGGCGGCGCGTAGCGCAGCCACTCCTCCACCGAGAGCCCATTGCCCTTGCTCTTGCTGATCTTCTGGCCGCGCTCATCCAAGAACAGCTCGTAGGTATAGCCGATCGGCGGCTTGGCGCCGAGCACGCGGCATACCTGGCTCGACAATTTCATGCTATCGATCAAATCCTTGCCGGACATCTCATAATCCACGCCGAGCGCATACCAGCGCATCGCCCAATCGGCCTTCCACTGGCATTTCGCGCCGCCGCCGAGCACCGAGGTTTCGAACCGCTCGCCCGCCGCGTCAGTCCAGACCACCGTTGCAGCCGCAGGATCAATCTGTTCGATGCGCACCTGCTCGACCACGCCGGTCTTCGGGTGCACCGGCAGAATGGGCGAGTAGGTGCCGCGACGCTCCGGGCCGAGCGTCGGCAGGATGACGGCGACGATCTCGTCATGCGCTTCGAGAATACGCCTGAGCGCGGAATCGAACCGGCCGGAGAGGTAGTAGTCGGTGGAAGAGGCGAACTCGTAATCGAATCCGAAACTGTCGAGAAAACCACGCAGCCTGGCATTGTTGTGTGCGCCAAAAGAATCGTGGGTGCCGAACGGATCGGGGATGCGGGTGAGCGGCTTGCCCAGGTGGCCGATCAGCATCTCGCGGTTCGGCACGTTGTCCGGCACCTTGCGCAGCCCGTCCATATCGTCGGAAAAGGCGAGCAGGCGAGAGGGCTTGCCGGTGAGCACGGTGTAGGCATTGCGCACCCAGGAGGTGCGGGCCACTTCCCCGAATGTGCCGATATGCGGCAGGCCGGATGGGCCATATCCGGTCTCGAACAGCATTTCGCGCTTGCCTTGTTCCTCGGCACGCAACGCGATCTTTTGCGCTTCCTCGAACGGCCAGGCTTTCGGCAGGGGTGTCTCTAATGCGGTCATGCCGGCAAACTACAGGGGTGAGATACAATTCGCAAAAACGCCTGGCCGGCGGTCGTTTGCTGTGACACCTGCTAACTGAACCGATGTCGCCTTCCATCGCCTGCGGATTCGGCCGCGCCGCCATCCTGACCGAGGATGGCGAGATACTGGTGCTGCCGGCCGAAGAGGCGCGTGCGGCGCTGCGGCGCATGGGGCCGCCGATGCTGGTCCATGCGCCGGCCAGTTTCCGCCGCCTTGGTCTGCGCAGTGGCGCGCCGGCGCTGGATCTGCTCGAACTCTTCGCCTTCGTGCTGCCTGGCCGGTCGGTGGCGCCAACCCCACGCGGCATGGCCCTGGCGCTCGACATCGATCCGCCGGAGACCCTCGAAGACGCAGCGGCAATGCTGCCGGACATAGCGACCACCCTGCTGAACCGCCTGCATGCCGGGCGCGGGCTGAAGCTGAACGAGCATGCAGCCGGGGTCGCCGCCCGCATGGGCCGCGCGGGCTGGCTGTGGGCGCCCTCCGTGCTCAAGGCGCTCGACAGCATCGGCGAAGGGCTGGACGGCTTTCGTGTCTGGCGCAAATTGCCGCAATGGGAGGAGCAGGCGCCCCCACCGCCGCCCTCCGCCTTTCCGGTCGCCGCAGGCGAGGCCCGCGCCCGTCTCGCGCGGCTGCTCGGCCCGAGCGCCGAACAGCGACCAGGCCAGGCCGATTATGCCGATGCGGTCAGCACCGCCTTCGCGCCGCGAGAGACGCGCGGCGATCCGCATGTCGTGCTCGCCGAAGCCGGCACCGGCACCGGGAAGACCCTCGGCTATATCGCGCCCGCGAGCCTGTGGGCGGAGAAGAACCACGGCACCGTCTGGATCAGCACGTTTACGAAATTGCTGCAGCGGCAGATCGACGCCGAGCTCATCCGACTGCATCCCGATCCGGCCGAACGCCGCCAGCGTGTGGTGATCCGCAAGGGCCGCGAAAACTACCTGTGCCTGCTCAACCTGGAGGATAGCGTCAGCATGGCGCTATCCGGCGGCGGCGGCGTGAACTTGGTGCCGCTCGGCCTGATCATGCGCTGGGTGCTGACGACGTCGGATGGCGACCTCCAAGGCGGCGACTTGCCCGGCTGGTTCCCCGAGCTGTTCGGCCCGCTCGTCACCGCCAGCCTCGCGGATCGCCGCGGCGAGTGCATCCACGGCGCCTGCACCCACTACAAGCGCTGTTTTATCGAGCACACCGTTCGCCGCGCCCGCACCGCGGATCTGGTGGTGGCCAACCATGCGCTGGTGATGACGCAAGCTGCCTGGCAGGGCTTGGACGACGACACGGTGCCGAGCCGCTACGTGTTCGACGAAGGCCACCACGTCTTCGAGGCCGCCGACGGCGCCTTCGCCGCCGAACTCTCCGGATTGGAAGGTGCCGAGCTGCGTCGCTGGCTGCTCGGCGCCGAGCAAGGCCGATCGCGTGCGCGCGGCCTGAAACGCCGCGTCGACGAATTGGTCGTCGGCAATGCCGCGCTGGAGCCCCCCCTCGATGCGCTGCTACATGCGGCACGGGCTTTGCCGGGACCGGGCTGGTCGATGCGCCTGACCGAAGAGGCCGGCCCCGAACTCTCGTCACCCGAGTCCGAGCTGAAGAATCCGTTCGAGGCGTTTCTACATGCCGCCCGCGCACAAATCCTGGCGCGGCTCCCGGGCGACGGCAAACCCGCCGCCCAAGGCAATCTAGAAGCCGAGATGTTCCCGCCCAATGACACGGTGACCGCTGCAGCCACGGCCCTGGAACGCGCCCTCGCCCGCATCGCGGAACCGGCACGCACCCTGCTGACCCGCCTGGAAGAAAAGCTCGATGCCGAAGCCGACGAACTGGACTCCGTCACCCGCGGCCGCATCGAGGCCGCGTGCCGCTCGCTGCGCCGGCGCTGCCTCGATCGGGTGAACAGCTGGCGAGCCATGCTCGCCGCCCTCGCCGCCCCGCAGCCGGAACCTGGCGAACGCCCCGCCTATATCTATTTCCTGCGTCTCGACCGCCGCGACAACGCCGACCGCGACATCGCCTTCTGCCGCCACCATCTCGACCCCACACAGCCCTTCGCCATGACGCTGGTCGCCCCGGCACACGGCCTGCTCATCACCTCGGCAACCCTACGCGACGCCAGCGACGATACGGCAGCTGACTGGGAGGCCGCCGAAGCCCGGGTCGGCGCCGGCCACCTGCCCTCGCCGGCGATCCGTGCCGCCGTCGGCAGCCCGTTCGACTATACGCGTCAGACACGCGCCTTTGTGGTCAACGATGTTGGCACCGATGTGACCTCTCTCGCCCCCGCCTATCGCGAGCTGTTCCTGGCCGCTGGCGGTGGCGGGCTCGGCCTGTTCACCGCCATCAGCCGGCTACGCGCCGTGCATGCCCGCATCGCGCCGGAACTGGAGGAAGCCGGCCTGCCGCTCTACGCACAGCATGTCGACGCGATGGACAACACCACCCTGGTCGACGTCTTCCGCACCGAGATTTCCAGCTGCCTGCTCGGCACCGACGCCATGCGCGACGGTGTGGACGTGCCAGGCCGAGCCTTGCGCCTGGTGGTGTTCGAGCGCGTGCCCTGGCCGAGGCCGGACATCCTGCACCGCGAACGCCGCATCCATCTCGGCGGCGGCAACCCCTCTGGCTATGACGACCGGATCGCCCGCCTACGCCTGCGACAAGCCTTCGGCCGCCTCATCCGCACCGCCACCGACCACGGCGTGTTCGTCCTGCTCGATCGGCGTACGCCAAGCCGGCTGCTCTCCGCGCTCCCGGCGAAGGTGGAACGCGTGGGCCTTGCAGAGGCGGTGGCGCGCACGCGGCAGTTCCTCGCCACGGCACCGGACCAAGGCAAGTCTTGACAGGGTTTCCCGCGCCCAGGACGTTGCAAGCGCTAACAACGACAAGAATCCTGAGGAAACCACATGTATCGCACGCTAATGCTGGCCGCTTGCGCGGCCCTGGCACTCACCCAGGCTGCCTACGCCGTCGAGGTGAACGAGACTGTCGACACGTCGGCCTCGCCGAAAGCCGTCTGGACCCTGGTCGGCAAATTCGAAGGGATCGTGAACTGGCTCCCCGGCGTCGCCAGCAGCCCCGCCGATAAAGGCAGTAAAGTCGGCTCAGTTCGCGTGATCACACTGAAGGCGCCCGGCGACCCGACCGTGACCGAAACGCTGACCGCCCATAAAGGCCACAGCTACAGCTACAAGATCGACAAGGTCGACCCGAAAGTGCTGCCGGTGACGGATTACACCTCGACCATCTCGGTCACCAAGACAGCGACCGGCTCGACCATGACATGGCATGGCAGCTTCACCGCGGCCGGTATGGATGACGCTGCAGCCTCCAAAGCGGTGAGCGGCCTGTATCGCAGCGGCCTCGATAACGTCAAAACGCTCGTCGAGAAGTAAAAAAGGCCAGGGGGCTCTGCCCCCTGGACCCCCGCTGGAGGGAGCCCCTCCAGACCTGCATAATTTAAAAGGAACGCAGGTCCAGGGGGCTCCCACTGGCCTTCCTTTCTACGGCAGCAAGACCGCCAGCATGCCGAGCACCGGCAGGGCGGCGCATACGTTGAACACCAGGGTGATGCTGGTCCAGTCAGCCAGTTGACCCAGGCCCGCAGCGCCAAGGCCACCCAGTCCGAAGGCCAGGCCGAACATCAGCCCCGAGACGGTGCCTACGCGACCGGGCAGCAATTCCTGCGCATAGACCACGATCGCCGGGAAAGCCGATGCCAGCAGCAGCCCGATCGGCACGGTGTCGATCAGCGTGCCGTAGAAGCCGAGATGTGGCAGCAACAAGGTGAACGGCAGCACGCCAAGTATCGATACCCAGATGATGCGTTTGCGGCCGATGCGGTCGCCGATCGGGCCGCCGAGCAAGGTGCCGGCGGCGAACGAGGCCAGATAGAGAAATAGGCAGAGTTGCGCGGTATGGACGGGCGTATGGAAGCGGTCGATCAGGAAGAAGGTGTAATAATTGCTCATGCTCGCGGTGTAGAAGAACTTCGAGAGCACCAGCACCATCAGCACCGCCATTCCGATCGCCACGCAACGGCTGCCCAGTGGCTGGGTCGCAGAGTCGCGCTTCGCTGCCGGCGTGCGCAGATTGGCCTTATACCAATGACCAACGCCGCTCAGCACCCCGACGCCGAGCAGTGCTGCCAAGGCGAACCATGCGACCTTGCCCTGGCCGCCCCCATGGGCAGCTCCGAGCCCGCGCTCTGCCACCACGAAAGCCGCCAGCAGCGGTCCAAGCGCCGAGCCGGCATTGCCGCCGACCTGGAAGATCGACTGCGCCATGCCGTGCCGTCCGCCGGAGGCCATGCGCGCCACGCGCGAGCTTTCCGGATGGAAGATCGAAGAGCCGACGCCAACCAGTGCCACCGCGCAAAGCAGGGCCGGGAAGCTGCCGGCCTGTGAGAGGAGCAGCAACCCGGATCCGGTGAAGACCATGCCGACAGCCAACGAATAAGGCATCGGATGGCGATCGGTGTAATGGCCCACCATCGGCTGCAGCAGCGAGGCGGTGATCTGGTTGACCAGGGTGATGGCGCCGATCTGTCCGAAGCTGAGCGAGAATCGCGCCTTCAGAATCGGATAAATGGCCGGCACCAGCGACTGCAGCATGTCGTTCAGCAGATGCGACAGGCTGATCGCGAGCAGCACGGTCATCACCGTTTGGCCGGCCCGCGTTGCGGCCTTGTTCGGGAGAACCGCCGGCATGTCCGGCTGGGTAAGGGCCTGGCTCAAGGTTATGCTGCTCCGCACCACAGAAGAAGACGTCGTTCCCTGCAATCGGCGTCTGGAACACGGCCGTCAATGCCGGCGGCGCGCACGTAGCGTATGTTCATGACAGGGTTGCGCCGATGCCGGGACAAGTGGAAAGACGTGCGCATTCGCGGCGTTGCGGCAACGACGCCGATGGGGAGCGATGCATGGCGAACGAGTGGGCGCGCAAGGTTGGCCAGATGCTGCGGAACGTGCGTCCCGGCCTGGGTTCACTGGCAATGAGCCGTCTGGATCTGCCGCGCGGCCGCATGTCGATCACCAGCCCGGCCTTCGAGGATGGCGGCACGATCCCCGATCGCTACACCCAGGATGGCGAAGCGCTGTTCCCGCCGCTGGAATTTCATAACGTGCCGGAGGGGACGAAATCCCTGGCATTGATCATCGAGGATGCAGACGCACCGTTTCCGCGCCCGCTGGTGCATGCAGTACTGCATTCCATCCCTCCCAGCCTTTCCGGCATCCAGGAAGGCGGTTTGGGCATGAAGCAAGTGCGTGCCTCTCCACTGGGGTTCCGCGTCGGCCGCAACTCCATGGCGCGCCCGGGGTGGATGGCGCCCTCGCCCATTCCCGGCCACGGGCCGCATCGCTACGCATTCCAGCTTTTGGCTGCCGACATCGTCCCGAGCTTCACGAGCCCTCCCGGCCGCGGCCAGGTATTACGCGCGCTGAAAGGCAATTTGCTGGCGGCGGCGCGCGTGATTGGCGTTTACCAACGGCTCTAGACCGCCGGACGCCCCAGCGCAGTGGTTGTCAAAAGCCGAAGACACCGAGAAACGTAGCTTTTTGCGAGGCTAGCAAGGAGGGCGATGCGTCGCCGGTCTTTTCGGCGACGATCGCAAGGCCAAGCGTCACGCTTCATCAGATCGCATGACGGATGGTGTCTTCAGACTATGCCAGCGCTTGCGGGTAAGTCTGCCATGTCTTTCCCGACATGCACGGAAGCAGTGAGACAGACGATCAGATCTTCGATCGTCATCTATCTAGATCGCCAGGGTGGGTCGACGTTGCTCCCTGGTGAGGTCCGTCAACGGGAAACGCGCCAGAACTATACTGCCAAACCCATACATAAAAGATTCAGACGCCGCGTATCCTTCACGCAGGAGCATCGCACGCCGCGCTTCGGCGTTTCCCGGCCGCACGCTTGAAAGCCGGCTCTGGCCCGCATATACACGGCCCCTTCGCGCACCCGGTCGGCATCGGGCGCGCCAATCTTGTTGAGAGGCCACCATGAAGCCCGGCATCCACCCAGACTACCACGACATCACCGTCATCATGACGGACGGCACCACCTATCAAACACGCTCCTGCATGGGTAAGTCCGGCGACACCATCCGCCTGGACATCGATCCGAAATCCCATCCGGCATGGACCGGCGTGCAGCGTATGATGGATACCGGCGGCCAGGTAGCCAAGTTCAACAAGAAATTCGCCGGCCTCGGCACCAAGAAGACCGATTGAAAAAGGCTGACTGATTTTCGGCGGCGGCTCTTGAAGCCGCCGCTCCTGAAACCAAAATCCTGCATCGTTCGGGGCGCCCATTTGGGGTCCCGGGGCCTGACAGGGTCGGCATCACATGGTGCGGCCCGTGACACATCAACCTTGCTGTTGCAGGAGGTTCTCATACCATGACGTACGATTTCGCACCCCTTTTCCGTACCGCGATCGGCTTCGACCGTCTCGCGCGCCTGGTGGACACCGCAGCCGAAGCTGCCGCTACCCCAACCTATCCTCCCTACAACATCGAGAAGATAGGCGAGGATGCCTATCACCTGACCATGGCGATCGCCGGCTTCGGACCGGAGCACCTCGAGCTCGTGGTGAAAGACAACACGCTCGTTGTTTCCGGCCGCGTCCCTGAGGAAGCGACGAAGACCGAAGTGCTGCATCGTGGCATTGCCGGCCGCGCGTTCGAGCGCCGGTTCGTGCTTGCCGATCATATCGTGGTCGATGGTGCAGAGCTGAAGAACGGCCTGCTCTCGGTCGGACTCAAGCGCGTCGTGCCCGAGGCACTAAAGCCACGGAAGATCGTCATCGGCGGCGGCACGTCGCCGTCCATCGCCAATGACAGCGCGGTGGTCGAACACAAAGCGGCCTAAAACCGTGCAGGGGATCAAGGGGGACAGGCTTCTGTCCCCCTTGTCTTTTGTTTTTCCTCTGTCTTCCAGCCGAGCTCAATAATCCTTCAATCTGTGCCGCGGATGTACTCGCCGCCGCGTGTCGGTGCCGCTATATGTCACGCCGGGTATGGTGCCATCACCTCGCCCCGGCTTTTTGTGACCTCGGCACGGCTGTATCGTTCAGATGAAAAGGGAATTTTTATGACGCGTCTTATCCTGGCTTTACTTGCGTGTGCCGGTATCGCTTCGGCTCTACCTGCGAAGGCTGAAGTCGTGATGCCCGGCGTGACGGTGGCGAATGCCGGTCACTCTCCCCTCGCGATGGATGTTCGCTACCGCCACCATCGCCGCTATCATCACCACCCCCGCGCATAGGCTGTTCCAGTCGCGCGTTGAGATCGGCTGAAGGCGGCACGAGCATGCTCGTGCCGCCTTCGACGAATGGCCTCAGAGTCGCTTGAAGAAACTATCCGCAACGCCCCTTGCGCCATCCTTCTTTGCAATCGCTGCTTCCGCGCGTGTTATCTCAGCGCGCAACTCGCTGATATAGCTCTGCAAATCTGCGACACTCAGCGGATCGAGCGGCAGGATCTCCAGCCTGTGCCTTCTTGCAGGCCTGACTTCTTCGTCTTCGATCATTGAACTACCTTGACCGGCTTGGGTGCCACGTCACATATCCCGCGGTAGATGAAATAGTGGCGCGCCCCACGCCGCGGGTCCCCTGACAAGCAGACGAGAGACCCGACAGCCTGGACGCGGCCTGCGCCGTAAGGATTTTTGCCATGACATTGCCTTTGATGCCTAAAGCCACCGCCGTCTGGCTGATCGACAAGACCGCACTCACCTTTACCCAGATCGCGGAATTCTGCGGCATGCACCCGCTCGAAGTCCAGGCCATCGCCGACGGCGAAGTGGCACAGGGCATCAACGGTTACGATCCCGTGGCCAACAGCCAGGTGACCGCCGAGGAGATCGCACGCTGCGAGAAGGACCCCGAGGGGCGGCTGAAGATCATGCCGATCACCAGCCATACGCCGAAGAAGCAGAAAGGCGCCCGCTACACGCCGGTTGCCAAACGCAATGACCGGCCTGACGGCATTGCCTTCGTGCTGCGCAACTACCCGCAGCTCTCCGAGGCACAAGTGATCAAATTGCTGGGAACGACCAAGGACACTATTCAGAAGGTGCGCGATCGCCAGCATTGGAACAGCCCCAACATCAAGCCGCGCGATCCGGTGATCCTGGGGCTCTGCACCCAGACGGATCTCAATGCGATGGTGAACGCGGCCAATGACCGCCTGGCGCGCGAAGGCCGGGCCGTTCCGCCGCCGCCGCAGATCGAGGCGGACGAAGCCGCCTGAGAATCGGTACCAGGGGGCTTTTTGCCCCCTGGTACCGTGCTTATCAGGCGCCGCGCAGACGCTCCATTTCCTCTTTCAGCCGTAGTTTTTCTACTTTCAATCGGGAAAGGGCACTGTCGTCAGGTCGCGGACGATGGTCCTCATCGAAAATCTTCATCTCGAGACTGGCGTGACGATTGCTCAGGCTTTCGATACGGGCTTGCAGGCTCATGGTGCCTCCGTGCTTGAAGATTGCACTCGATAAGATGGGTGCAACCGAATCGTAATACAAAGGCTGGCCGGAACACCAACCAAAAATCACGGTCGACGCGGACGCCCGGTCCACCGTTGATCGACTCTTCGCGAGGACATATGCGACGCCGGTCTTGCCCTTTCGTGCAACAAGTGCTTTCGCCAGCCGCCAGCCATGGTAATGAGCCGACATGCTGACCGACCATGATTCCCTGTTGCGCAGGCTCCACGAATTGCGCAGCGAGCACAGGGACCTGGACACCGTCATTGCCCGCCTCGTCACCCACCCGCTCGACCAGTTGCAGGTTCAGCGGCTGAAAAAGCGCAAACTGCTGCTGAAGGATGAGATTTCCTGGCTCGAAAGCCACCTGATCCCGGACAACATCGCCTGATGGCCGAGATTGCCGAGATCGGCATCATCATGGGCAGCCAGTCGGACTGGGCCACGATGAAGAATGCCGCCGACACGCTCGGCACGCTCGACATCCCTTACGAAACCCGCATCGTCTCCGCCCATCGCACGCCGGACCGCCTGGCCGAGTACGCCCGGAGTGCTGCCGAGCGCGGGCTGAAGGTGATCATCGCCGGCGCCGGCGGGGCGGCCCACCTGCCCGGCATGTGCGCTGCCTGGACCCAATTGCCGGTGCTCGGCGTGCCCGTCGAGAGCCACGCGCTCTCGGGCATGGATAGCCTGCTCTCCATCGTGCAAATGCCCGCCGGCATCCCCGTGGGCACGCTGGCCATCGGCCGCGCCGGCGCAATCAACGCCGCTCTCCTGGCGGCCAGCATCCTCAGCCTCACCGACAAACCCTTGGCCGCGCGTCTTGCCGCCTATCGCGCCAACCAGACCGAGGCGGTGGCCGAAACCCCGACTATTTCGTGAGCGCGCCGCTGCCGCCAGCCTCCACGATCGGCATCATCGGCGGCGGCCAGCTCGGCCGCATGTCGGCGATGGCAGCGGCCCGGCTCGGCTTTCGCTGCCACATCTACACGCCGGAGGCCGACGGCCCTGCCAGCCAGGTCGCAGCCCGCACCAGCCTCGGCGCCTATGACGACCTCGATGCCCTCGGCCGCTTCGCCCGTAGCGTCGATGCCGTGACCTTCGAGTTCGAGAACGTCAGCGCTGCCGGCCTTGATGCGCTTGCCGGAGTCACCCCGGTGCACCCGTCCCCCACCATCCTGCGCACCAGCCAGGACCGGCTTGTGGAAAAATCCTTCTTTGAAAATGCGGGCGCCCGCGTCGGCGCCTGGATGGCCGTGGAGGATCGCGCCGGGCTCGATGCGGCCGTGGCCAAGCTCGGCCTGCCCAGCGTGCTGAAAACCACCCGCCTCGGCTATGACGGCCGCGGCCAGGCCGTGCTGCGCGCGCCTGAAGATCTGGATGGCGCCTGGGAGCGCCTGGCGCCTAAACCGCTCATCGTGGAGAAATTCGTCGATTTTGCCTGCGAGCTTAGCGTGATTGTCGCCCGCAATGCCGCCGGGGACATCGCCGCCTTCGACGCTGTGGAAAACCGCCACCGCCACCACATCCTCGACCTCACCCTTGCCCCCGCGCAGGTGATCCCGGAGATCGCCGACGCCGCCAGAGCCCTCGCCATCCTCATTGCCGAAAAGCTCGATCTGGTAGGCCTGCTCGCCATCGAGCTGTTCGTGGATAGCGACGGCAACCTGTTGGTGAACGAAATGGCGCCCCGCCCCCATAATTCCGGCCATTGGACGATCGACGCCTGCCCCTGCAGCCAGTTCGAGATGCACATCCGCGCGGTCGCCGGCTTGCCACTACCGCCCGCCACACGCCATTCCGACGCGGTGATGAAGAACCTCGTGGGCCCCGATGATCTCGAACTATGGCCACAGATCCTCACCACCCCAGGCCTGATCCCGCATCATTACGGCAAAGCGGAAGCCAGGCCGGGGCGAAAGATGGGACATGTCACCACGCTGTTCCCCAAGGGTGCGCTGCCGGGGGCGTTTGGGATCGAAGCGGCGCTGGGGGTCTTGGGGAAAGGCTAGGCCAAGGGGCTCTGCCCCTTGGCCTTCCTTTTGCCCACCCTCTGCGCTACTTCGAAGTCATGCCCAGCAGCAACGACATACGCGCAGCGTTCCTCGATTACTTTGTCCGCAACGGCCACGAGGCCGTTCCCAGCTCGCCCCTCGTTCCACGCAACGACCCAACCCTGCTCTTCACCAACGCAGGTATGGTGCAGTTCAAGAACGTTTTCACCGGCCAGGAGCGGCGCCCCTATTCGCGTGCCGCCACCGCGCAGAAATGCGTGCGCGCCGGCGGCAAGCACAACGATCTCGACAATGTGGGTTATACCGCGCGCCACCACACGTTTTTCGAGATGCTCGGCAATTTCAGCTTCGGCGATTACTTCAAGCCGCTCGCCATCGAGCTCGCCTGGAACCTGATCACCCGCGACTTCGCATTGCCGAAGGAAAAACTGCTCGTCACCGTCTATTCCGAAGACGAGGAGGCGGCTGTCTTGTGGCGCAAGATCGCTGGGCTATCGGACGACCGGATCATCCGCATCCCCACAGCAGATAATTTCTGGCGCATGGGCGATACCGGCCCCTGCGGCCCCTGTTCGGAGATTTTCTACGATCACGGCGACCACATTCCCGGCGGGCCGCCCGGCAGTGCCGACGAAGATGGCGACAGGTACATCGAAATCTGGAACCTGGTCTTCATGCAGTACGAGGAAGGTCCGCCCGGCACACGCCACGATCTGCCGCGCCCCTCGATCGACACCGGCATGGGCCTCGAGCGCATCGCCGCCATCCTGCAGGGCAAGCACGACAACTACGACACCGACACCTTCGTCGCCCTGATCCACGCCAGTGCCGAAGCGACCGGCGTGCCGGCCGACGATCCGATTTTCCGCAGCAGCCACCGCGTGGTCGCCGACCATCTGCGCAGTTCATCGTTCCTGATGGCCGATGGCGTGCTGCCGTCCAATGAAGGTCGCGGTTATGTGCTGCGCCGTATCATGCGCCGCGCGATGCGGCATCTGCACATGATGGGCGCGCGCGACCCGGTGTTCTACAAACTGGTGCCGGCGCTGGTGCGACAGATGGGCGTCGCCTATCCGGAACTCGGCCGTGCGGAATCGCTGATCAGTGAAACCATGCGGCTGGAAGAGACGCGTTTCAAAGTGCTGCTCGAGCGCGGCCTATCGCTGTTGGCCGAAGAGACGTCGAAGCTCGGCGAATATGCCGTGCTGCCTGGCAATGTCGCGTTCAAGCTTTATGACACTTACGGCTTTCCGCTGGACCTCACGCAGGACGCGCTGCGTGAGCAGGGCCGCAGCGTCGATGTGGCCGGCTTCGACACCGCCATGGCCGATCAGCGTGTCCGTGCCCGCGCGGCCTGGGCGGGTTCGGGCGATGCGGCTACCGAAAAGCAGTTCTTCGATCTGCGCGAAAGCGTCGGCGCCACCGAATTCCTCGGTTATTCAACGGAACATGCCGAAGGCGAAGTGCGCGCAATCCTGGTGGATGGCAAAGCCGTCACCGAGGCGGCGGCCGGCACCGACGTCGCGATCCTGCTGAATCAGACACCGTTTTACGCCGAGAGCGGCGGCCAGGTTGGCGATACCGGTACGATCTCAGGCACCGGTGGCGGCGTGCTGGTGCGCGTGACCGATACGCAAAAGAAGCTCGGCGAATTGTTCGTGCATCTTGGCCGCGTGGAAGCGGGCGTATTGCACACCGGAATGGCGGTGGTGGCCGTGGTGGATCACGACCGACGCACAAAAATCCGCGCGCATCACAGCGCCACCCATCTGCTGCACGAGGCGCTGCGCCGGCAGCTCGGTACGCATGTGCAGCAGAAAGGCAGCCTGAATGCGCCCGATCGGCTGCGCTTCGACGTCAGCCATCCAAAGCCAGTGACCGGCGAGGAGCTGCAGCACGCCGAAGCCGAAGTGAACACCCGCGTGCGGGAAAATACCGAGGTGACGACACGGCTGATGACGCCGGAGGCAGCCGTCGCCGAGGGTGCGATGGCGCTGTTCGGCGAAAAATACGGCGACGAAGTGCGCGTGGTTGCCATGGGCGAAGGCGACGATGCAAAACCCGCATGGTCGATCGAGCTATGTGGCGGCACGCATGTGCGCCGCACCGGCGATATCGGCCTGTTCCGCATTGTCTCGGAAAGTGCTGTCAGCGCCGGCATCCGTCGCATCGAGGCGGTCACGGGCGAAGCGGCCGAAGCGATGATTGCCGCCAATGATCGCCGCCTGCTGGACGTCGCGGGTGCGTTGCGCGCGAGCCCGGCCGAGGTGCCCGATCGGGTTGCTGCCCTGATCGAAGATCGCAAGCGCCTGGAGCGCCAAGTGAGCGAGCTACAGAAGAAACTCGCCACCGGCGGCACAGCAGCCGAGATCGAGGAGATTGCCGGCGTGCGGCTGGCCGCGCGCAATCTGGGCGATGTGCCGGCGCGCGAGCTCAAGGGTTTGGCGGAGGCCATCGGCAAGCAGGTCGAGGGCGGGATTGTTGCACTTGTCTCGACGGCTGAAGGCAAAGCCAGCATCGTTGTCGGTGTCTCGCCTGATCTGACCGACCGCTTTTCAGCCGTCGATCTCGTGCGCGCCGCAAGTGCAGCGGTGGGCGGCAAAGGCGGCGGCGGACGGCCGGACATGGCCCAGGCCGGCGGACCCGATGCGGCTGGCGCCGACGCAGCGCTCGCAGCGATCCGTGCGGCTCTGACGTCTTCCGCGTAAAGACGGACAAAAACGGCCACAGATTTCGTAGATTACAAAGATTTTCGACCGTTTTCCAATCCGAGTAATCTGTGGCTAAACTTCTTCTTCCCGGATTTTAGGGCGGCAGGCTCCGCTCACCGATTTTGACTGAAACATGCAAAGGCAGATCTTCCGCCGAAGTGCCGACGGCGATGTCGTACGTGCCACCTGGAACGTGCCAGCCATGCGCAGCAACATCGAAATCTGCCAACAAACGCGGATCGATCTTGATTTCTGCCCCATGAGACTCACCGGGCTGTAAACGGTGCTGAGCCCAGCCGAGCAAGCGATGCTCAGGCGTGCCATTCCTCGCGATGAGATAAAGTTCCGCGGTGTCCGTACCTGCCCGCACGCCGGTATTGTGCAGAACGACTTTGGCGGTTGGCACGTCACCGTCGGTAATTTCCAACCCGGTGTGCGAAAACGCTGTGTAGGACAAGCCGAATCCAAATGGAAAAAGTGGTTTGATCGCCTTTCGCGCAAACCATCGATAACCTATGTCGGCGCCCTCGGCGTAGGTAACATCGATCCTCGTGCCATCCGGCTGGGTAAAGCCGGGTATGTCGGGGCGTGGCAATTGCGCCTCGCTGGTGGGAAACGTCACCGGCAGGCGGCCGGACGGGTCGACACTGCCAAACAACGCATCCGCGATCGCCTCGCCACCGCGGGCGCCCGCATACCACGCTTCCATGACCGCCTGAACCTTGCCTAGCCAGGGCATCGAGATAGCTCCGCCGGTTTCCAGAACAACGATGGTGTGCGGGTTTGCCGCCCCCACAGCGGCGACCAGCGCATCCTGTCCGTCCGGCAGGCTCAGATCCGGCACGTCGACCGCTTCGGACATCCATTGGGTGACGAAGACGATAGCGATGTCGCAGGTCGCGGCGACCGCCGCGGCTTGCGCAGGATAATGCCCCTCATCAACGCGCAAGACCGCGTGCGGTGCCGCAGCCCGGATGGCTGCCATAGGAGAGGACGGATCGTAGATCTCCGTTTGCCAAGCGGAGACGATGCCGTCGAAGGCGCGCGGCACACGCAGCGCCGCGCCGCCGACCGGAAATACCTGCGACGAGCCGCCACCCGATAGAACGCCTTGATCGGCGTGCCCACCGATGATCGCGATGCTGTGCAGTGTGGAGGGCAGCGGCAGCAACGCATCTTGATTGCGCAGCAGAACCAGGCCTGAGGCGGCAACCCTCTTTGCGATGTCCGCATCCGCGTCGGCGTCGATCGGCGTGTGCACAGGCGGATTGTCGAACAGCCCCACAGTGAACATCGCGCGCAGGATGCGTGTCGTCATGTCCTGCAGGCGGCCGGCGGGCACTACGCCGCTGGCGAGTGCTGCGCGTAAAGGTGCATCGAAATACACGGCGTTGTCGAACTCCGCACCAGATTCCTGGTCCAGGCCATGATTGGCTGCCGCCACATCATGCACGGCGCCCCAATCCGACATCACCCAGCCGGGATAATGCCAATCACCCTTCAGGACAGTGTCGAGCAGGCTCGCATTGTCGCAGCCATACGCGCCGCCGATCAGGTTATAGGAACACATCACCGCACCCGGGTGGCCGTCCTCGATGGCGATCTCGAACGCCAGCAGATCGCTCTCGCGGGCGGCTTGCGGCGCGATATGCACATCGGCCATCATACGCAGAGTTTCCTGATCGTTGAATGCAAAGTGCTTGATCGTGGAAATAACGTGGCGGCTTTGTATGCCACCGATGATCGCACCATCCAGCCGGCCTGCGAGCAGCGGGTCCTCGCCGAGATATTCGAAATTGCGGCCGTTGCGCGGATCGCGCGCGAGGTTCACCCCGCCTGCGAGCAACACGTTCATGCCACGGCGATGCGCCTCCTCGCCGATCATCGCGCCCGCTTCGCGGGCAAGTCCCATGTTCCAGCCGGACGCCATGGCAAGACCCGACGGCAACGGCGTATCGCCCTCCCCAGCCCGCACATTGCCGGGGTCGGCTATCCCCAAACCTGCATCGCTTTCCTGCAAGGCGGGGATACCCAGACGTGGTATGCCGGGAACGTATCCGGCAGATCCCACGGCACCTTCAGGAATTTTGCCGTTTTTGCCGAGTGGAAATCCGACAACGCCATGCACGAGGGCAATGCGCTCCTCTTGCGTCAAACGCGCCTGAAACTCGGCAGTACGCTGCTCCGCCGTGGCCGCGGCAAAAGCCTGCGTAGCGCAGAAAAGCCCCGTCAGAGCCGCGAAGAAACGCAGGAACACGCTGATCACACCGAAGCTGGCAGAGAGATTGCAGCCGCGAGTTTGTCGATCAACATCTCTTCCAACGCCACGACATCATGGTCGTTGGCCACCGCGCCCGACAGGCTGAACTGCACACGGTCCCGCACAAGATTGGCACGCGCATCTGCCGGCACCACCTGCCAATCCGCAGTAATCTCGGCGGCACCATTTGCCGTAATCTCGAGACGGCTGATCGACACCAGCAGACGCTCGCTGGGCGGCGTGAGCTGCCGCACGTCGGTCACCAGCGCCTCAGGATGACGCGCGGCGAGCTTGCGCGTCAGCATCGAGGTAATCTCCAACGACAGCCGGCTTGCCCAGCGCCCCGTCTTGCTCCTGCGCAAGATACTACCGTCCTGCAGAAGGATATCTTCGGTGTCGAGATCATCGGGGATCGTCACCCGCGCCACTTCGATCACGAACGGATGGTCACCAAGCGAGGATTCCGCCGCCTGCCCCGGCTGGTCCGACAAGGTGTAGAGGATGAGCGGCGGCGCACCGCAGCTTGCGAGCGCCATGACCGATATCAGGCAGGCTAAGGAGACTCTCACTGGCGCCGTCCTGTCAGCAGAAGTTGCGGGTTGCGTTCCACATCGCTGGCGAAGCCGCGCAAAGCTGCCATCGTGGCGGCCAGATCGCGCAACGTCGCTTCGAGATCCAGGCGCATGCCGGCGCGCTCATTGGTCAGGCCATGTACGTTGTCCAGCACCGCGCGGGCATGATCCATCGTCTCCGACGCCTGCGCCAGCACGGCATGCAGATCTGCACTGCGCAAAGTCAGCTGCTTGTCGCCGGAGCTTGCGAGGTGGTTGAGCGAATCCAATGTCGTATCGAGCCGGCCGCGCAGA
Source organism: Acetobacteraceae bacterium (assembly GCA_965198855.1). Taxonomy (GTDB): domain Bacteria; phylum Pseudomonadota; class Alphaproteobacteria; order Acetobacterales; family Acetobacteraceae; genus BOG-908. Next base: position 1,486,815 of record CBDAPZ010000001.1, read on the forward strand.
TCGGCAATCGCGTGTGCCGCCTCGTCGAGCGCCACCTGCGAATGATCCGAGGTCGTCTGTAGGCTTGCGATCAGCGCAGGCAGGTTATCAACCAGCCTTTCGCCGAGCAGATGGACAGTCTTCAGTGTCGCATTGGCATTATCTGCCAGTTCACGGAGTGGCAGCTGGGTGATCTGCTGCTTGATCTGTTCGAGATCCGAGACTTTCGCGGGTATCTCGATCAGATCGGTGACGTCCGGGTGGAAATTGGCCGGCGCGGCGGCATCGAAATCAAGATCGATTTCCGATTGCCCGGTGACGAAACTCACCTGATTGATCTCCGCACGAAGGCCGCGCTTGACCAGATTTGCAATCACCGGGTCATCTGGATCCTGCTTGGAGACATGGATGTTGTCACGAAACATTCTGACGATGACAGGGATATACGCCACATGCGTCTTCGGATCGAACTCCAGCGCGATACTCAGCACGTTGCCGACACGCACCCCACGAAAATTCACCGGCGCACCCACCGCAAGCCCCGAGATCGAATCCTGGAAAACAATGGCATAGCGGCGCGACGTGCTGCCGATATGAAATTTGCCGAACAGCAATATCGCACCCACTGCCAGAATAGCGCCGCCGAGCACGAAAAGACCCACCCATGTCTGCTTGTCAGCCTTCATCACGCGTGCTCCTTGTCGGCGGGGTGATGGCCGATATGGCCGCGCTGCATAAAGGCAGCCACGCGCGGATCGGTGGTGGTATCGCGCAATGTGCGCGGCGCGCCATGCGCGATGGCCGTGTGCGTTTCGGCATCGAGAAACACGCCATCATCGGCAATGGCGTAAAGGCTGGCGAGCTCGTGGCTGACGATGATGATGGTCGCCCCCAGGCCGCCGCGAATGTTCAGTATCAGATCGTCCAGCCGTGCAGAGGTGATGGGATCCAGCCCCGCAGAGGGCTCGTCGAAAAACAATATGTCCGGATCGAGCGACAGCGCGCGGGCGAGGCCTGCACGTTTGCGCATGCCGCCGCTCAGTTCGGACGGCAGCAGATCGATCGCCTGCTCCATCCCCACCAAAGCGAGTTTCACCCGCACTTGGCGCTGGATTGCGGCCTCATCCAGCTTGGTGAACATCCTGAGCGGTAATGCCACGTTTTCGCCGACGCTCAGCGCGCTCCATAGCGCCCCGCTCTGGAACAGCACGCCCATGCGACGGCCGATGGCCGCGCGGCGCGCCTCGCCGGCGGCCCAATAAGCTTCTCCATCGACGGTCACATCGCCGGCCAGCGGGCAGAGCAACCCGATTATTGCCTTCAGCACCGTGCTCTTGCCGCAACCGCTGCCGCCCATCACCGCAAATATGCTGCCCTTCTTCACATCGAAGGAAAGATCACGCTGTATCACCTTCTGTCCGTAGGCCAGGGTCAGCCCATGCACGGAAACGAGCGTCTCGTTCATGCTCAAAACCCGATCGCATCGGCAATGACGGCGAACACCGCATCGAGCGCGATCACGCCGACAATCCCGATCACCACCGCGCGTGTCGCAGCATCCCCAACATCGGCGGCACTGCGCCCTGCTTTGAGGCCAATGCGGCAACTCGTCACCCCGATCAGAACGGCAAACGCAATGCTTTTGATGAACCCGAATACGAATTGGCTGTCGGAAACCGCGCCGATCGTCTGATGAATATAGCCGATGGCGCTCACATTCAGCATCGCCATCGAGACGACAAGGCCGCCGAACAGACCAACCAGGCAGCCATAAAGATACAGCAGCGGCATGGTGATCACCAAAGCCAGTATGGCCGGCAACAGGATATACTCGGCGACGGGAATGCCCGTCACCTGCAAGGCATCGATTTCCTCGTTGCCCTGCATGGTCGCAATGCGCGCTGCATAGGCGCCACCAGTGCGGCCGGACATGACGATCGCCGTCATCACCGCTGACATCTCACGTACCGAAGCCAGGCCCACAAGATTGGCGACATACACGTCGGCGGCAAATTTGCGCAACTGCGCCGCTCCGACAAAAGCCAGGATGGCGCCGACCAGGAAATTGACCACACTCACGATGATCAAGGCGGAAGGTCCGGCATCGCGTAGGTCGCGCAGAAAATCCTCTCCGCGCATGCGCGCATCGCCACGCAGCGCACGCGCAGCCCCGGTCGCCGTCTGCGCCAGCAACAACGAAATGGCGCCCAGTTCGCTTACCAAGCCGATCGTTGTGCCGCCCAGCCAACGTATGGGCGCGAAATGGCGTGGTGCCGCGGGTGCCGGTATCTCTTCGCGGTCCGGCAGCAGCCCCAGCAGCATCTGTGCCGGCTGCGGCAGGCCGGTCCAGTCGACGCTGCGCTGTGCGGCCGCGGCGGCGCGCTTGGCATCCCACAGGAAGGCGATCAGCCCGGTGTCCCATTCGCCCACACGGTCCATGGTCACGGCGCAGTCCTGGCGGCCGCCATCGAACAGTTTTTTCGGAAAGGCGGGAATATTGCCGGCCTGCGCGATCCAGTCGCCGGATAGGGCAAGTTCCACCCCTTGGCCGCGCGAAATCAGCTTGTATGCTGCGCTGCGATGGGCGTCGTCTTGGATCAACCGGCAGAAACCCGCTTGGCCCGGCAATCCTTGAGGGTGTGCATCGATCCTCCGTGCAGAACGCCTAACCTGCATCCATATTCTCTGTCCATACAGCATTATCCGCCTGCCGAAGGGGCCGCCAAACGTGACAACCATCTTCATCGACGGCGAAGCCGGCACCACCGGGCTGGGCATCCGCGAGCGGCTGACCCGCCTGCCCGTCGAACGCCTTGGCATCGCCGAGCGGGACCGCAAGGATCCCGCGGCCCGGCTGGCGGTGATGGCGCGCGCCGACATCGTAATCCTCTGCCTGCCGGATGGCGCCGCCCGCGAGGCGGTGGCACTGGCGGAAACGCTAGGCGAGGCGGCGCCGCGCATCCTGGATGCCAGTTCCGCCCACCGCACGGCTCCGGGCTGGGTGTACGGCTTTGCGGAATTCACCGAGGGCCAAAGCGCGCGCATCGCGCAGGCGCGCCGCGTGAGCAATCCCGGCTGTTACGCCACCGGTGCCATCGCTCTGCTGCGGCCGCTGGTGAGCGCCGGGCTGATCCCGGTCGATCATCCGCTCACGATCAACGCCGTCAGCGGCTATTCCGGCGGTGGCCGGCAGATGATCGAAGCCCATGAACGTGATGGTGGCCCCGCCTTCGAGCTCTATGGCCTTGGCCTGGATCACAAGCACATCCCGGAAATCCAGGCCCATGGCGGCCTGTCGCGCCGACCGATCTTCGTGCCGTCCGTCGGGCATTTCGCCCAGGGCATGCTGGTCAGCATCCCCTTGCTGCTCGACACCCTGCCCGGCTGCCCCGACGGTGCGGCCTTGCGCGCAGCTTTGTCGGCCCATTACGCCGGCTACACCCATGTCTCGGTCGCCGAGCGCGCAGACACGACGCGCATCGAACCGGAAGCCTGCAACGGCACCGACCGGCTCGATCTGCATGTCTTCGCCGATGACGCCCATCGCCACACGGTGCTGGTCGCTAGGCTGGACAATCTCGGCAAAGGTGCCTCGGGCGCCGCGGTTCAGAATCTGCGCTTGATGCTCAACCTCGAGGAGCCGTCCGATCTTGCCTGACGAAACCACCCTTGGACCGTTCTGGTCGCTGGACGGCGTCTCGCCGCGCGTCGCGGAGAGCGCCTGGGTCGCACCGAACGCCGTGGTGATCGGCGATGTCGAGATCGGCGCCGAGGCCAGCATCTGGTTCAATTGCGTTCTGCGCGGCGATACCAACCTCATCCGCGTGGGCGCACGCAGCAATGTACAGGATGGTACGGTGCTGCATGTGAATCGCGGAGAAGGCATGGCGTGCCTTATCGGCGAGGACGTCACAATCGGCCATAGCGCCATCGTGCACGCCGCCTGCCTGCATGACCGCGCCTTCGTCGCCATGGCCGCCGTGGTGCTGGACGGCGCGGTGATCGAAAGCGGCGGCGTGCTCGCAGCCGGCGCGGTGCTCACCCCCGGCAAGCGCATCGGGCCGAACGAAATGTGGGCCGGAACGCCTGCCAAGCTGGTGCGCGTGCTGTCGGAAGAAGAGCGCGCGCGCTTTGCTGTTACCGCGCCTGGCTATGTAGAAAACGCGAAACGTTTTCGACTGGGGTTAAAGAAAGCAGTTCTTTTTTGAAAAAAAGAACCAAAAAACTTTTATGTATATAAGATACGCTACCGGATAGAACCGCGACGGCGACATAAAGGTCTTTTGCTTCTTGTCTTCAGAAAAGAAGACCTCACCCCCCCTTTACTTTATTTCCCCTTTTTGTTCCGACATATGATATAGATCGCGCATCGGGAGGCATCGCCGTGTCCGAAATGATCTCGCTACCTGTCCTGCAGAGTGCTGTCGACAACCTGCGCCGCAGGGCGGCCGACATGTCATCGCTCGAGAGATGCAAATTGCATTGCCTCGAGGAGAATTTGCGGATCGTCAGGGATCAGCAAATGTGCGAGCGTGCGGACCTGTTATTCGCCAGATATTGTTTAGCCGCTCGCACCATGCAGGCAAACGCAGATGCCGCCGGAGAAATCGCGGACGCCATTTGGGTCTCCAATTGCATCGTTTCGAGAAACTCGCGTGATGCGATCCAACGCAGCCGCAGACTGATCGACGTCTGTCACGCCTAACAATGTTCTTGTCTTGTTCTCTCGTCGCCGCTAAGACCCAAGCTATGTCGTTTGCTCCAGCCAACCTTGAACCCGTCCCTTTCGGTGAAGTCGCCGATGTCCTCGCCGAAGCCGCCAAACGCAGTGCCGGCGGTGGCCCGCTCTACATCGTCATCGCTCAGGGCCGAGACCTGGCGTCCGCCCTGGAGAACGCCGGTTTCGTTGTGATGCGCCGCCCATCTGCGAGCCCGCAACTGACCTTGTAGACCATCATTCCATCCATCATAATTGTTCTTGCTTTGTTCTCGTGCAATTGTAAGGTCGCACTATCCAACAGGAAGAGGCGACCATGATCGGCTATGTCACGCTCGGCACGAACGATCTCGCAAAAGCTGCGGCGTTCTATGATGCCATCGCCCTCGAATTGGGCGTGGGCCGTTTGATGGAGCATGCCACCTACATTGCGTGGGGCTGCGCTGGCGGTGCTGCCGGCATGGGGCTTACGAAGCCGTTCGACGGCGCAACTGCCACAGTGGGAAACGGCGTGATGGTGGCGCTCGAAGCCCGCGACCCTGCGCAGGTCGATCGCCTGCACGCGCTTGCGCTGCGCCTCGGCGGCGCCGATGAGGGCGCGCCGGGCGATCGTGGCGGCGGCTTCTATGCAGCATATTTCCGTGATCTGGACGGCAATAAGCTAAACGCGTTCTTCATCATTCAGTGATCGGATCGCCGCTGGTTGCAATGATCCGTTAAAGGGCCGCTTGTGATCACGCGCATGCCATTTTCGCGCTGAGGGAACCATTCGACATGTCTGAACCTCAACGCTTGGCTCGTGAGGGAGCCCTATCCGAAGTGAAGGCACCCCTGCCACTTGTGCTTTTCGCCGATGAACGGGACGCCGGCGACATCCTTCGGGCCGTTGTCACGATGAGCCCGCTGCCGATGGTGCTGACCGATCCCAACCAGCCCGACAGCCCGGTGGTCTTTCTCAACCAGGCTTTTACAGCGCTGACCGGCTACACCGAAGACGAGGTGCTCGGCACCAATTGCCGCTTCCTCCAGGGACCGGACACCGACCCGGCTTCGATCCAGGTCCTGGCGGACGCCGTGCGCCACAATCTCCATACGCAAGTAGAGCTATGGAACTATCGAAAGGACGGCAGCCCGTTCTGGAATTCCATGTTCATCGGTCCGGTCTGCGATCGCAACGGCAAGCTGCTGTACCATTTCGGCAGCCAGGTGGATGCGACGAGCCGCCGGGAGGCCGATGAGGCCAAGGCCCGGGCGCAGCGGATGGACACCCTGGGATCGATGGCGGCCGGCATCGCTCACGAATTCAACAACCTGATGACGGTGGTTGCCGGCAATGTGGAGGCCGTCGCTGCCGAACCCCTCACAGTGCGCCAGACAGAACGACTCGGCCGCATAGAATGGGCCTCGCGCGCGGCCGGACGCCTCACGCAGCAGATGCTGTCCTTCGCAGGACGGCAGAGCCTGGTGGATGGTGTCGTCGATCTCAACCAGGTCGTCGGGGATTTCGACCGTCTTCTCACCCAGATTGCCTCTTCCAAGGCCAGGGTCGAGGTTCGCCTGCATGGCAAGCCGCTTCTCGCCCGCGTCGATGTCGGCCAACTCGAACTGGCACTCATCAACCTGGTCAGGAATGCGTCCGACGCCTCGCCATCAGGCGGCCTGATCATCGTAGCGACAGCGGAGACCGTGGTGGATGGAAAGGCTGCCGTGGAGGTCGCCGTCGCCGATAACGGCACCGGCATGTCCACCGAGATTGCAGCACGCGCCACAGAAGCCTTCTTCACCACCAAAGGGCACGGCAAAGGCACCGGGCTGGGCTTGAGCATGGTAACCGGGTTCTGCCAGGCGGCAGGCGGCACCATGGTGCTCGAGACCGGAGAGGGTGAGGGCACGACCATCCGCATGCGGCTGCCGGCGTGCCACGCCGCTCCCGAACCTGCCATAAATCTTCGGCAAAGCTATGGCAGCGTCGGCCAAAGCTGAATATCGCCAGGCGAGTTGTCTGCCGCGAACAACAACACGTCAGGCGGGCAACTGCGACAATGCTGCAGGCTTCTGCAAAGATGAGCGATAGCCGCAGCGAAAACGATAACATCAACGTACTGGTCGTGGAGGACGAGGATCTCATTAGAGACATGCTCGTAGAGACGTTGGCCGATATCGGATTTGAGGTTCATCAGGCGGCCCACTCAGCTGAAGCGATCGAGCTTCTCGAGCAGCGTTGGGAGGCAATTCACGTTCTGTTTACCGACATCAACATGCCTGGTGTGATGGACGGCGTTGCACTTGCCCACCACGCCGACAAGCACTGGCCGCGCATCGCGTTGCTGGTGACGTCCGCGCTACCCCTGAAAGACCGTGAACTCCCGCCACGCGCCAGGTTCGTCGGAAAGCCGTATCGGACGGGACACATCGTCACGCACATCCGCGAGCTCACGCGTGCAGCAGACGCGCGCTGAGCCGTCTGGTTCACCGTCGCGTCGGCCTCGGCATATGCTCCAATACCCGTGTTGGTGACGTCATCTGATATCGTTGCTTTGATGGCAGGGAGCGGCACAGACCAACGCTTGGGTCCATGCGCGTCAGCTGGCGCCTCTCGCTGTTGGCCCTAGCTTGATCGAAGGGTGTGTGCCCAAGCTATCGGCCACTCAACGGTTCACCTGGTCTAGACCCGACCAAAGCCATGACGACTATATCACAGACCGTCATGGGTGCCTGCCGGAAACCAAGAGACTGGATGGGCTGATGAATTCGCGATTGTTCCAGGCGTGCACGCTACGATGGATGGAAATCGGACCCAATGGCTACGGGCCGCCGCAAGTCGCCCAGTGACGCTTGAGCGCACCCGCGAAGGTCGCCACGGCCGGCTCCAAGCCACTTAAGTCAACTAAGAGGTACTTAATGGCTTGATGCCAGCAATAGCTTTTTGTTACGGTGGCGCCAAAGAAGGCGAGGAGGAACGAGCAATGTCAATGTCGTTGAGCGACAAGCGGTTCTACCGTGACACTACCATCAAGCCTAAAGCGGGCGGCGGTGCGATCAGGTTAAAACATCGCGAAGTATTCCTGTCCGACAGCCTGAAAAAGGCGACGGAAAAAACTATCACCGATTCCCGTTTCAACATCATGACAGCACTCGCGCGTATGAGCATGAACCCGGCGCCGGCTAATGTGACCACCGGCTTGACCCAATATTTCAAGACATCGGACGCCGCCGACATCCTCAAAATCAAAGCTACATTGGAAAAAATTTCAAATGGCATCAACGGTGATGTCACGATCAAGGTCTCGCATATGAACGCCGCCTACCTAGAGCCGGGCGAGACCAAGGCAGACATAAAGAACGTCGAAGGCTATGTGCGTGGCGGGAACAAAGGCGACATTCACGTCACCCCGGACTACGTCAAGAGCAACGCAAAACAAGCCGTGCGCGTGTTCATCCATGAGGCATCGCACAAATATGCCAGCACTGACGATTTCGACGAGAAAGGCTACATCTATTCCGACGGTTCGGATTTCCGCTCGCCCGGCATCACCAAGGATCAATGCATCAACAACGCCGATAGTTATGCGTATTTCGTTATGATGGCGGGGGCTTGATGCGGCGCAGTGGTGCCGGGTGAGAGGATTGAACTCCCGACCTTCGGTTTACAAAACCGCTGCACTACCGCTGTGCTAACCCGGCCGTGCCTTGTCGTCATTGGGCTTGCAAAATCCGTCCAGCTCGCCCGACGGGACGTGTTCAACGGTGTTCGCGCTTCACCCTTTGCCGGAAGCTTGTAGCTTACCAATAGCTGCCAGTGCAACTATGCTTGGTGCGTCACGCCCCGGCGATCGGGATAGAACCCTTTCGTTTCTCAAACACATTGGCAAGTTCAAGGCGCGGTGTACATACGGCAGGCCGTGCTGGGTGTCGAACCGGCGGCACGACGATCCAGCCCTAATCGCGTTGCGTCAGCGTTGCATCAGGCGCTGCCGCCAGATCGAGCTTTTTTAACCATCGCGTGAACAAAGTCTCATGACGCGAGTTTCACCATATGGACGATGGATTGTTCAGCCCTGCGGCCCTAATGCCACAGGCAAGCGGTAATGCACCGCGACAGCGCCCTTTGGAGACAACACCCATGACTGAAAAGACAGGCAAATCCGTCCGGCGAGCCGCGTTTGCTCTGCTTCTGGCCGGCACCGCGGTCGGCGGCCTCACTTTCGGCGGCCATTTCTATGCACACGCCCAGTTCGATGCCGCTTTGAGCGTACAGCCGAAGCCGGGCGCCATCCAGCCTAGCCAACTCAGCCATCCACTCCCGGACTTCGTGGACTTGGTCAAGCAGGTGAAGCCGGCCGTGGTCTCCATCACCAGCAAGATGCGTCCCGAAGAGGAGCAGCAGCAAGGCGGCATGCCCGGCATGGGCGGCGGCGGGCAGATGCCCTTTCCTTTCCCGTTCCCCTTTGCGCAGCAACAGCAGCCACGCCGCACCGTAGAGGCACGCGGCTCGGGCTTCCTGATCGATGCGGACGGCACGGTCGTCACCAATAACCACGTGGTCAAAGGTGCCACTTCTGTCAGCGTGACCCTTGATGACGGCACCGTCCTCGCAGCCAAAGTCATCGGCCGCGATGCGCGTTCGGATCTGGCCGTGCTGAAGGTTAAGGCCACGCGCAAGCTGCCCTTCATCAATCTGGGCGACTCCGATGCGGCACAGCCAGGCGCCTGGGTGGTGGCCGTCGGTAATCCGTTCGGCCTCGGGGGCACGGTGACCGCCGGTATCGTCTCGGCGCGCGGCCGCGACATCGGCGAAGGCCCATACGACAGCTTCATCCAGATCGACGCGCCCATCAACCAGGGCAACTCGGGTGGGCCACTCTTCACCCAGGACGGCAAGGTGGTCGGTGTGAACAGCGCGATCATCTCGCCGTCGGGTGGCAGCGTCGGCATCGGCTTCGCCATCCCGTCCAACACGGTCAAAAGCGTCGTCGCCCAACTGGAGAAATCCGGCCACGTGACGCGCGGCTATATCGGCGTGAAGGCACAGTCGGTGAACGTCGCTATGGCAGATGCCCTGCATCTGCCGGCCGGCAGCAGCGATGACCGCGGCGCCCTGGTGGCCAGCGTGGACGCCGACACCCCGGCCGGCCGTGCGGGCCTCCAGCCAGGTGACGTGATCGTCGATGTGAATGGACAGCATGTTGGCAACAACCGCGAACTGGCCATCGACGTCAGTCAGCTGCCACCCGGCACCCGTGCCAAGCTGGACATCCTGCGCAACGGCAAACCGCAAAACATTGACGTTGTGATCGGCACCCTGCCGAATGACGGAGCTGCGCATGGCAGCCCAACCGCGCCGGACGACACTCGCGGCCTCGGCGTGGGCCTTTCACCGATCACGCCGCAGCTGCGTCAGCAACTCGAGCTTGGCGACAATCAGCATGGTGTGGTGATCAGCCAGGTGCAGCAAGGCTCGGCCGCCGAACAGGCCGGGCTGCAGGCGGGCGACGTGATCGTGGGCGTCGGCGACAAGTCGGTGGAGAACACCGGCGACGCATCACGCGCCATCCGTCAGTCACTGAAGGACAATCAGGCAGTGGCATTGCGCATCGTGCGTAATGGTGAGTCGATCTTTGTCGCGGTCACGACGGGCGGCGCTGCTCCGAGCGGCGGTGGTGAGGATGGCGACAACTCGGATGATGGCAATGGCTAGAGCGTTATCCGACCTCATGGAATTGGATAAGTGTGGCGCATGACGGCCTAGCTCTTTGTTTTGGCGAGCATCTTCATCCGATCGATGATCCCATTTGATCGGATGATGCTCTAGGCCGAACCCATCGGCCTGAGGGTTTCGATGGTGGTCTCACGCAACAGGGCCGCGAACAGCATCAGCGCATCGGATGCACCGCGGTCCTGCAGCGTGCCGGCGACGAACTGAACGGCGAACAACTCCGCCTGGTCGGCCACGATCAACGCCGCCTGGCGGAGCGCCTGTTGCGCCAGCGCTGCCTGCAGTTCCTCCGGCATCTTCTGCCAGTCGGTAAGCCTAGTGTGGTTGAACTGTGCCATCCCCGGAAGATGCACAGCAGCCCTTAACGCTTGCCTTCGGACATAAAAGTTTTTTGCTTCTTTTTTTCAAAACAGAAGCGCTTTCTTTTCTGAAGGAAAAAACAAGAGACTTTTGTTTCTACTCCTCAGCCTCGGGTCAGCTCGTACAGCGCGACTGTCGCAGCGGCAGACACGTTCAGACTTTCCATCGTGCCTGGCATGGCCAAACCGACAATTTCATCGCACGTCTCGCGGGTCAGGCGGCGCAGGCCGGCACCTTCGGAGCCTAGTACCAACGCGACGCGGCGCTCTGACAAGGTGGTGCCGCGCAGAGCCGGCGCATCGGCGGCGAGGCCAACCGTCCACAAGCCTGCCGCCTTCAACGCAACCAGGGTGCGCGAGAGGTTCACCGCACGGATGAGTGGCATGATCTCCAGGGCGCCACTGGCGGCCTTTGCCAGTGCGCCGGTTTCCTCCGGTGCATGCCGATCCTGCACGATCACGCCGGCGACGCCGAACGCTGCGCCGGAGCGCAGGATCGCGCCGATATTGCGCGGGTCGGTCACCTGGTCGAGCACCAGCAGCGGGCCAGGCCGCTCCAGGACCGACGTCAAGGGCGGCGACGGCAACGGATCGGCCAGCAGCGCGATGCCCTGATGCACCGTGTCGCGGCCTAGCATCTGGTCGAGCCGAGCACGATCGATGCGCTCATGGGAGATCGCCCAGGGCGGCGACAGCTTTGCGGTGAGCGCCGCCTCGCCTTCCTCCGTCAGCACGAGCCGACGCGCGCGGCGCTGCGTGTTGGCAAGAGCGGCCGCTACGGGATGCAGTCCGTAGAGCCACACCGTGCCCGGCGGTGCGCTACTCCCGCTACGCGGCGGCTGCGGTTTGTGGGGACCGGTGGGCTTGTGGAAGGAGGGGCGCTCGCCGGTGGGGCGCTGCGCACCGCCGACAGGCGCATGCGGGGCAGCTGAGCGCGAGGAAGGCGGGCGTGAGGACGAGTGTGGACGCGGTGGTTTCATCACCGCTCTATACTGGGGTGCATGGCGCACGTCTCCCCCCGATGAAAATTGGGGTGCCGGGCATATTTCTTGAACAACCGAAAGGAGGGCTGCTTTGGCGGAACTGATCAACGACAGGGTCACCGCGGAAGCCGAGGGCGACATCGTGGTGTTCCTCATCGGCATGCGCATCAATCGCCGATGGAAATTCTGGAAGTGGCTGCCCATTGCGCGGGCCATGCCAAAAATGCTGGCCGAACTCGGCGCACAGCCTGAGCTCGGCCTGCTCTCCGCCCGCGCGCATTTCGGGCTGCGGAACCTGTGGGTGCTGCAATACTGGAAATCTGCCGCCCACCTGCACGCCTATGCCCATGCGCGGGACAAGGTTCACCGACCAGCCTGGCAGGCGTTCAATCGCACGATCGGGACTAGCGGCGATGTCGGGATCTGGCATGAAACCTATGTCGTGCCTCCGGATCGTCGTGAGACCATCTATGTCAACATGCCGCGGTTTGGCCTGGGCATCTCGGCCGGCCTGTTTCCGGCCAAAGGCCATCGCGAGAGCGCCGCACAACGCCTGGCTGCACTTCAATCCGCGCCCACCCAGGGAGAAGACACATGAACGAACTCGACACCGCCACACGCACCGAGCTTGAGGCTGCCGCCTTCCGCCGCCTGGTCGCCCATCTCCGCGAGCGCGCCGACGTGCAGAACATCGACCTGATGACTCTGGCCGGTTTCTGCCGCAACTGCCTCTCCCGCTGGTATCGCGAGGCGGCCGCCGAGCGCCAGATCGAGATGACCGATCCCGAGGCGCGCGAGACGATCTACGGCATGCCTTACAAGGCGTGGCAGGCGCTCTACCAGAGCCCCGCGACGCCGGCGCAGCAGGCAGCATTTGCGCAGAGCGAGCCTGCTGCGCGATAAGGCCCGCCCGCACGGTTTTCACCCCCACGAGGGGGCATTCACAAGAGGCAAGCAGGCATGGACGTGACCGACACCCACGAAGCGCAGAAAAGCCGGGCCCGCCAGGAAGCCGACCCCGACCCCAAGACTGGCGGCATCGCCACCGACCGCCTGCGCAGCATCGTAGACCGGATCGAGCGCCTGGAAGAGGAACGCAAGGCGCTGGGCAACGACATCAAGGACATCTACGGCGAGGCCAAAGCGAGCGGTTTCGACGTGAAAGCCTTGCGTGCACTCATCTCGTTGCGAAAGAAGGAGCCCGCCGAGATCGAGGAACAAGATTCGCTCCTGCAACTTTATCGCCGCGCTCTCGGCATGGGCTGACAAGGAGCAACGATCAGGTGGGCCGAACGCTTTTTTCGGCTCCCTCCGATCATCTGACACCCGCCAGACTCTTGCTGTGTCGCAACAAATGTGCTATGCCTTTGCGCATTGACGGATGAATTCGGCGGGGGCGGAATGAGCGCGACATCAAACGAGGAAGAAACTTCCCTTGAATCCGGCGTGCTCGAGGCCATTCGCAGGCTGCAATCCCGCGCACGCAGCCTGACGCCACTCGAGCGGGTAAAACTGCATTGCCTGTTGTATAACCTCAAGGCGATCCGTAATCACGCCAACGCAGTGCCGGACGACAGCGCCGCGGATGACACAGGAACCGCACCGTATTTTATCTCTTTATCATAACGAGTTTTGTGTTATGACCTTCTTCGATATCGCGAATGGATGGCTGCCCAAGGATCAGGGCAACGCCGACTGAGCTGGAAGATCGGATGACCATGCAGACCCCTCCCCCGGCATGCCGAAGCAATGTTGTTACCTTCCCGCAACGCGAGCGGACTGCCAACTGCCTGACGAAGCAGGACAAGCAGGACGTGGCCGATCTCAGAGCGCAAGCCGATGAAGCAGGTTACGACGCCTTGATGATCCACGTCGTGCTCACCGGGGAGAACGCCGGGACGACGGACTATGTCGCTGCGTATCGCGCAGGCGAACCTTGGTCGTGCTGGAGTTTTGCGCGCAGCAACGGCATGATCTGTTCGTGGAACGCACTGAACTCGCGCGATTCGGGTACTTTCTCGAGCATGTCGGAAGCCTTGGGCTGCATCCTTCTCGGAGCGACCATGCTGAGAAATGCCGAAACGACGCCCGGCCTTTAAAGATTGTTGAGATTGCGGAGCGCCACAAGACAACGCTTGATCGTGGCCACCGCAAAGGATCAGTATGTGGTGTCCCTGCTGAGCCTCCATCAACCCCAAGGCGTGCGATGCGACCTGCACAAGCTTTTTTCGCGACGGCGCCGATCGCCCTCTCCACGCCTGCCTTCGCCGACACGGTCGTGTTTTCCGGTGCCGGCGACAGCCAGCCGGTATTCGTCTTCGGCTCTCTGTTCCAGCCGGCGTGCGGTGGCCTCTTTGCACGGGCCTTCCTCGCACTTGCCGACGGCCGGCGGATGATCGCGCCGAGACGCCGCTGCGCCGAAGCGATCTGACGCCAGCCACGTGACCGAGCATTTCGACGCGATCGTCATCGGCGCCGGCCAGGCCGGACCAGCGCTTGCCGACAGGCTGACTGCAGCGGGCCAGAGCGTCGCGGTGATCGAACGCAGTCATGTAGGCGGCACCTGCGTCAATACCGGCTGCAAACCCACGAAAACCATGGTGGCAAGCGCCTACGCAGCCCATCTCGCCAGGCGCGGTGCCGATTTCGGGGTGCAGACGGGCCCCATCGACATCGACATGGCAAAAGTCGCCGCGCGTGCGCGCAAGATCATCCTGGACTCGCGCGGCAGCAACGAAACCTGGCTCGACGGCATGAAAGGCCTTGAGCTGATACGTGGCCACGCACGCTTCACCGCGCCGAAAACCATCCGCGTCGGTGACAGGGAACTGACCGCAGACCGCATCTTCCTCAATGTCGGCGGACGGCCTGCGATCCCCGACATGCCGGGCGTCGATCACGTGCCGTATCTTACAAATGCAGACATGGTGAAGCTGCAGAGCGTTCCGGACCATCTTATCGTGGTTGGCGGCAGCTATATCGGGCTGGAATTCGCGCAGATGTTCCGCAGGTTCGGCGCGCAGGTGACCATCGTTGAGATGGGAAATCGGCTGATCGCCCGCGAAGATGCAGATGTATCCTCGGAGATCCGCGCGATTCTAGAAGCCGAAGGGATCGCCATCCGCACCTCGGCCACCTGCATCACGCTTGCCAGGGAAGAACAGGGCATCTCCGTCGGCGTCGATTGCACCGACGGCACACCGCGCATCAACGGGAGCCATGTGCTGCTTGCAACCGGACGCCGCCCGAACACCGACGATCTTGGGCTGGACAGGGCAGGCATTGAAATCGACGAGCGCGGCTACATAATCGTCGATGACGGTCTCGCCACCTCCGCCGCCGGCGTATGGGCGATGGGCGATTGCAACGGGCGTGGTGCGTTCACCCACACGGCCTGGAACGACTACGAGATCGTCGCGGCTAATCTTTTCGATGACGGACACAGGAAAGTCTCCGACCGGCTTCTAGGTTACGCGCTCTATATCGATCCGCCGCTGGGCCGTGTCGGCATGACTTTGAAGCAGGCACAAGCGAGCGGACGTCCCTTGCTTTTTGCCAAGCGGCCGATGTCGCGCGTGGGCCGTGCGGCCGAAAAGGCTGAGACGCTGGGGTTCATGTCGATGATAGCGGATGCGGAAACCAAACAGATCCTGGGCGCCGCAATCCTCGGCACCGGCGGCGACGAAGCCATACACGGCATCCTCGACCTGATGAACGCCAAACAAACGATCGATGTGTTGAAATGGGCCGTTCCCATCCATCCCACCGTATCGGAGCTGTTGCCGACGCTGGCGGGATCTTTGGCAAAAACGTAAAAGTCTTTTGTTGCTTTTCTTCAGAAAAGAAAACGCTTTCTCTTAATTCATGCCTGACGCGTGGCGTATAACGCGGCTTGAATCCGGCTGCGGAGATTGAGTTTGCGCAGGATCGCTGTCACATGCGCCTTCACCGTGCTTTCAGAAATCGACAACTCATAAGCAATGATCTTGTTCGCCTTGCCGGCGGAAATCATCTCGAGCACGCGGCGCTGCTGGCCGGAGAGGGTGGCGATCGCGGTGTTGCGGTCGGGCACGCCATCGATGGCGGGTTCGCCGGGCAGGCTGATCTCGCCGGCGAGCACGGCGACCAGGGCGCTGCGCATGCCGTCACGTGAGAGCGATTTGGGGATGAAGCCGGCCGCGCCGCAGCCCATGGCCTGGTCCACCGTCTCGCGGTCCTCACGGCCGGAGACGATCACCACCGGGGTGGCGGGCGCTGCATTGCGGAGCGAGAGCAGGCCCGCCATGCCGTTCATGCCGGGCATGTTCACGTCCAGCAGCACCAGCTCGAAATCCTGCTTTGCCAGCGCCGCCTGTGCATCCTCGATGGAGCCGCATTCCACCACAGTTGCATGCGGCATGGTGGAGGTGACGATCTGTGCGAGCGCGTCGCGGAATAGCGGGTGGTCGTCGGCAATCAGGACCGCCGAGGTCTCAGCCGCGAGGACGGGGATCGACGTGCCGCCTTGGCCGGCGGTAGCACTGGGAACTTGCATGAATTTACCCTAGGCGTGTGGAAATGCGGCGGCCACTTATACCATGGCACAGGGTTCTCGCAGCAGGTCGCGCGGGGCGCCCGGCACGCCGCCGATCTCCTCGAAGAAGTAGCGGCACACCTGTTCGAGCCGCGTGATCACGGTGCGTGCGCCGCTCTGGTCGGTGGCATAAGGCGTGTTGCCCGGGCTCAATGACGGGCTGTGGTAATGCAGCACGAATTGCCGGCTGCCGCGCTTCAGCATCGCCCGTATCAGGCGCATCTGCTCATCCGCGGTCACCCCCTCCGGCGTGAGCGTGATGGTGTCGGCAATGCGCAGGCGTGAGAGCACGGAGGGCAGATGCAGGTGGCTGCCGCCGGGTGCTGCTTGCGCCAGCTCCCCCAGCCGCGCCATCGCGGGCACCAACCCCACTTCGCTGCGCGTCATCGGCAGGCTGAGCAGGCCGGTGCCGGCGATGCGATACAGCACCGGCTTGAGCTGGCGAAAATCGGGGCCGCCCTGCCGGCGCAGATCGGCGCCAGGCAACACGCTGAGATCGACTTTTATGCCGTGCTTTTCCAGTGCCAGCCTGGTGGCGGGGCCGAAGCCGTAGCGGCCGGCTTTATAAAACACCGGCGAGATACCGAAATTTTGGCGGATCATCTCCATCAGCACGGCAAGCTTCCGCTCCTCCAGCGAGGGATCGAGGTTGCCGGGATAGGAATTGCGCGCGCAGAGCTCCTCTTCGAACGGCGGCGTCGTCCAGGGATGGAGATGGGCGCCGATCTCGCAGCCGTCGCGCTCCATGATCGCGCGCAGCGTGGTGTAGCCGCGCGGCTGGGACGCGACCGGGTAGTCGATCACGTAGATCGGGCGCAGGCCATGGCGATCGAACACCGCCTGGCCGCGCTCGATGTCGTCCATTGCGGAGACGGATGTGAGGTCACGGGTGAAGGGCTTGCTCCAGTCGAACTCCGCCTCGGTATCGACGACCACGAACAGGGTCGGCGGATCAGCGATGTCGGCGAAGCAGGGTTCGTAGAGCGTGGAAAACAGTTTTCCCGCCGTGGCCTGGGTGACGTGGTCGCGTGAAGCGGCGCGGCGATGGGCCTTTTTTTGGTGGGATGCTGCAGCCGTGACATGGGGCCAGAGCCGGGTGGCGTGCTGACGGATCGCAGCGCCGTCGGCCGCCGAGGCCTGCGCGGCGGCAGGCTCGGTCAGGCGAGCAAAGATGCGGCTGAGGGTCTGCAGTTCGGCAGCACTCGCGACCGGGAGGCCGCAGCCGACATGGCGCGCCATGAGCATGGACGCGTCTGCGGCACCGCTGCCAAAAATGTCTTCGTAGAGCGGCAGGAGCATCTCGGCAATGTGGTCGGGCGCGTTGTCGGCCGGGTCGTCTGAGACTAGCGTGAGCACGTCGTTGAGGCGTGCGATGTCGCCCCGTGTGGCGAGGCGCAGGCAGAGATCCAGGGCGCCTTCCCCTGCCCCGCCCAGCCCGCCGGGCAACTCGCGTGCGGCCGCAGCCGGCAGCATGAGCGAGCCCGGCGCCGGCGGCAGGCCAAGGGTGAGTAGCCAGGACAGCATGGCGGGCGAGGCGCTACGCGGCTCGCGGCAAGGTAGCGGTATGCCGTCCTGCAGCCGGCGAGAGGCACTGCCGAGCAGCACGGTATCGGGATGGCTGTCGAGATAGGCGGATTGCAGCGCCAGGCGCCTCGCCCCGGCGACGTTGCCGGCTTCGAGCAATGCAATGTGTCGCCCTTGCGACTCGCCAAAACCTTCTTCCCAGGCGGCGGCTGCGGTGCCGATGGGGAGGTGTTTCAATCTGGAGTCGTCGTATCGGCCGAACAGGCCGGGTATGAAATCGGCACCCTGGTCGACGACGATGAGTTCGAGATCGTGGAGCGTCTGCGAGAGGATGCTATCGATGCTGAAGGCGAGCCGGCGTGCGCCTCCGGGCCACCCGACGGGCACAGCCAGGAGCACACTGACCGTTGGCGCCTCGGCGGTCCCGCGCCGGTTGCTCATCAAATGCTGGTCCGGATTTACGTGTGTATGGCGGGTGCGATGCCGCGCCGCCGCTTCCCGCCATCGATAAGTCGAAACGCCATCTTCGGCAAGCACGCCGCCTGCCCTTAAATAATGACGGGGGCTGGGGGGGCCGGGACGGCTCCCCCAATCTTTCTTCCTAGTGCGTCGCCGCCCCTTCCGCGCCGATACCCGTTTGCGAGCGGATATAGAGCGCCTCGAACCGCCCTTCTTCAGCCCGCGACTCCGCAGAATTCGCCGTCATGATGCTTCCCAGCCAGCACCCGAGGAAGCCCAGCGGCATCGAGAACAGAGCCGGGCTATCATAGGGGAAGATGGCATCGTGGAAACCGAACACCTTGACCCAGATGCCCGGGCTGATGACGGTGAGCAGCACGGCGGAGACCAGCCCCAGCCACCCGCCTAGCACGGCGCCGGTGGTGTTGAAGCGTTTCCAGTACATGTTCATCATCAACACGGGGAAGTTCGCACTCGCGGCGACCGCGAAAGCGAGCCCCACCATATAAGCCACGTTTAGTTTCTCGAAGACGAGGCCAAGTAGAATGGCGAGAATACCGAGTGCGACGGTGGCGTAGCGGGAGACCACCACTTCGCGTCCTTCGGTCAGTTTTCCGCGCATAATGACGTTGGCGTAGAGATCGTGGCTGACCGCGGTAGCACCCGCCAAGGTGAGGCCGGAGACGACGGCGAGGATGGTCGCGAAGGCGACGGCGCTGACGAAGCCTTTCAGCACGTCCCCGCCGACCGCGTGGGCCAGATGGATCGCCACCATGTTGGCGCCGCCCTTGATCACGCCGCCGGCAATGTAATCGGGGTTCTGGCCGACCATGCTGATGGCGGCGAAGCCGATGATGAATGTCAGGATATAGAAGTAACCGATGAAGCTGGTGGCCCAGAACACCGATTTACGCGCTTCTTTCGCGTTCGAGACGGTGAAGAAGCGCATCAGGATATGCGGCAGGCCGGCAGTGCCGAACATCAGCGCGATGCCGAGCGAGATGATGGAGATCGGATTCTTGAACTGCAGCCCCGGCCCCATGATCAGCGCCTTCTTCGGGCTGATCTTGATGGCCTCGTCGAACATGGCATTCAGGCTGAAGCCGAAATGCGCCAGGGCCGCGATCGCCATGTAGGTGGCGCCGCATAGCAGGAGCGCCGCCTTGATGATCTGCACCCAGGTGGTGGCGATCATGCCGCCGAAGGTGACGTAGAGGATCATCAGCACGCCGACGATGACGACGGCATATTTGTAGTCCAGCCCGAAGAGGAGCTTGATCAGCTGCCCGGCGCCGACCATCTGCGCGATAAGATAGAACGAGACGACGACGAGCGAGCTTACAGCCGCGAAGCTGCGTACCGGAACGGCGGAGAGCCGGTAGGATGCGACGTCGGAAAAGCTGTATTTGCCGAGATTGCGCAGCCTTTCGGCCATTAGGAACATGATGATCGGCCAACCCACGAGGAAGCCGATCGAATACAGCAGCCCGTCGAAGCCGGAGGCATAGACCATGGCGGAAATGCCGAGGAAGGAGGCTGCCGACATGTAGTCGCCGGAAATGGCGATGCCGTTCTGGAAGCCGGTGATACCGCCGCCGGCGGCGTAAAAATCCGAAGCGGTGCGGGTGCGCCGCGCAGCCCAGAAGGTGATGGCCAGCGTCAGCACCACGAAGCCGGCGAACATCGAGATGGCAATCGGCGAGATAGCCTGCTTGGCGACCGGGCCGGCCGCGAGATCCGCAGCCCATGCGGGAAGCGGTGCAGCCATTGCTGCCGCCATGAGGCCCATGGCACGCGGGCGCGTCATGACCGGCCTCCGGCGATGCGCCGTGTGAGCGTGTCGAAAGCGTCGTTCGCACGCAGAACGTAGAATCCCGTAAGTGCGATGGCGCAAAGGATGACACCGAGCCCCAGCGGGAAACCAAGCGAGATGGTGCCGAAAACTGGTGTCGCCATCGTCTTAGGCGCGAAGGCGACCATCAGCACAAAGCCGAAATAGATCACCAGCATGATGGCAGTAAGCGTCCAGCCAAGGCGCCCGCGGGTGCGTTCGAGCTCCCGAAAATCTGGATTGTCCCGCGTAAGCGGAATGACGGTCTGGTCCATCTTGTATTTTCCTCCGCGGCAGCTTTTGCACCGGTTGGAAAAGAGCATGGCAGAAACGATACGAGGTTGTCAGCAGGGCGGCGGCGTTTCGCGGCCACCCTCATCCGAAAGGACAGGTGCCTAGAGGAAGCGCAGCACCAGCACGCCGCCGATCGCTGCCGCGGCAACGGCAGAGGTGACCAGAAGCAGGCGCTGCTCGATGAACAGGCGTGCGCGGTCACCGAAGATGCGCAACGGCAAAGCTTCGAACAGGAAGAAACGTCCACCACGGGTGATGATGCAGGCGAGCACGAATTTGCCGAGGTCGAAATGCGCGGCGCCGGCGGAAATCGTCACCAGCTTGAACGGGATTGGCGTGAGGCCCTTGAACAGGATCGCCCAAAATCCCCAGCGGGCATAAAATGCGAGGAAGCCGTGATAGGCGGCCTCTGCGTGGTAGAAGCGCACGATCGGCAGCGCCACTGTGTCCAGCAAGGTGGCGCCGATCCAATATCCCAGCAGCCCGCCGAGCACGCTGCCCACCGTACAGATCAGCGCCAGCCACCAGGCGCGGCGTGGACGGGCCAGAATCATCGGGATCAACAGCAGGTCGGGCGGCGGCGGAAAAAAGCTCGCTTCCGCAAAGGCCGTCAGGAACAGCCAGAGCGGGGCCCTGCGCGTGGCAGCGAGCGCAATCAGCCGGGCATAGATACGGGCGAGCATGGCGCGCTGTGCCATGATGGCCGCGCGAAGGAAAGCGGTGACCCTCACCCGGCGACCCGCAGCACGGCGCTATCCGCGTGACGGGCCGCTTTCACGATGCGAAATAATTTGTAATATAGCGTCCATGACGCCCTATGATCGCCTCTCCGCGCGCTTCTCCCGCCTGGCGACACTCTCCGAAGTCAGCGAAATGCTGGGTTGGGATGCTGCCGCCATCATGCCGCCCGGCGGTGCCGATGCCCGCGGCGACCAATTGGCCGTGCTCGCCGGTGTCGCCCATGGCATGTTGACAGCGCCCGACATGGCCGACGACCTAGCCGCGGCAGAGACGCCGGAAGATACCTGGCAAGCCGCCAATCTCGATCTCATGCGCCAATCCCACGCGCGCGCGACCGCCCTGCCCGCTGACCTGGTCGAAGCACAGGCACGCGCCAACTCCAGTTGCGAGCGAGCCTGGCGCGATGCGCGCGCCAACAGCGATTTCGCTGCCGTGGCACCTTATCTGAAGGACGTGATCGGGCTCGTGCGCGAACGGGCGGCGGCGCTTTCCATGCGCCTCGGGCTCGCGCCGTATGATGCGCTGATGGATGGTTTCCAGCGCGGCATCACGGCCGCCGATGTGGAACCCGTGTTCGAGCGTGTTGAAAAATTCCTGGCCGACGCGCTGCCGCAAGTGGAAGCCCGCCAGGCGCGCTGCCCTGCCCCGATCAAGCTTTCCGGCAATTTTCCCGCCGATGCGCAGGAAGCTCTTTGCCGCCGTCTTGCCGAACGCGCCGGCCTGGATTTCGCCCATGCGCGGCTCGATCGCTCGCTGCACCCGTTCTGCGGCGGCATTCCCACCGACGTGCGCATCACCACACGCTATAATGAGACCGACCCCGCGCCCGCCATGCTCGGCGTGCTGCACGAGACCGGCCACGCACTCTACGAACGCGGCTTGCCACCGAGCTGGGCACGTCAGCCCGTCGGCATGGCGGCTGGCATGGCAGCGCATGAAAGCCAGTCGCTGATCATCGAAATGCAGGCTTGCCGGTCCGACCCCTATCTCGGCTGGCTGTCCAACGAGCTTGTGGCGACGTTCAAAGGCCAGGGCCCGGCCTGGGCCCCCTCGAACCTGGCGCGTCTGTGGCGTCGGGTGGAGCGCGGCTATATCCGCGTCGATGCCGACGAGATGACCTACCCGGCGCATGTCATCGTCCGCTTCCGCCTCGAGCGGGCACTCATCTCCGGCGATCTCGCCGTCGACGACCTGCCGGGCGCCTGGGCCGAAGGCATGCATAACCTGCTCGGCATCTCCCCGCCGGACGACCGGCTCGGCTGTCTTCAGGATATTCATTGGTACGAAGGTTTATTCGGCTATTTCCCGGCCTACACGCTGGGTGCGATGGCAGCCGCACAGTTGATGGCGGCTGCCCGCAGCGCTTTGCCCGATCTCGATCGTGCGCTTGCGCAAGGCGATCTTTCACCTTTGGTAAGCTGGCTCCGGACGAACGTGCATGCGCATGGTAGCCGGCTCGGGTTCAACGATCTGTTGAAGGCGGCGACAGGGCGGAAGCTGGAGCCGACCGATTTTGAGGCGCATTTGACGTCGCGGTATCTTAGTTAAGGAAGAGTCTTCTTTTCTGAAGAAAGCAGTAAAAGCCTTTTAATTCTTTAGTAAGAGTTCAAGCGCACATCTGGCTTCCTGATGAAGGGAGCGGGCGTTTGGAACTTATCTGTATCGAGGGCGCGGCCCCAGGGCGTGTTGTCGCAACGCTGTCGCATGAAACGCGCATCCGCCAACTACAGATGGACGTCGTCAAACATCCCGCAGGCGGCTGGCACGTCGCACGACCAAATGGCGAATTCGGCCCACGCTGCCACGGCGTCCCCGCTGCCATTCTAATGGAAGCCAGCGAAGCCTTCGAGAGTGCGGATGCATAGAGCTCGTCGCGCCCAAATCATTCATCGTCCTGATCGAGGAAAAACTGATCCGCCTCGTCATCGTAATTGAAAAGCTCCGCAAACCGCCCCCAGGAAATCACCGCACGTAAAGTATCCTCCGCGTAGTCGGGCGACATATGGTCCTCCAGCTCATCGCGAAAACGCGCTGCAGCCGCACGATGATTCCAGCGCTCGTCCAGCACGCCGCGTATCGTCGCCGCCAGCTTCACATGCGCGCGCATCGCGGTCGCGAACAGCAATTTGCGCTCGTCCATCTCCGCGTTCGCAAAAGCGCGCCCACTTTCCGTGAGCTTGATGTCGCCTTCCTCGAGCTCCGCAAACCGCATCAACGCCAGCGTTTCGCCCAGCGGCAGCAACTCATCGAGTTCCAGCTGCAACGCCCCCGCCAATGGCGGCAAGTCGGCACGGCCACGATACGGCTCGCCGGCCAAAGTCTCGATCAGGCCGGCCATCAGATTGGTGCTCACCGGATGCAACGCCACCACCGCATCCACAGCCGCCGCATCGCCTGTCGCCGGCGTCGGCACGCTCGTCGCACGCCGTGTCATCAGCGCATAAATATCGTCAACGAATTTGCGGAACGCGATGTCGTGCCGATTACGAGGATGCGCGAACGGCACCAGCAATTCCTGCGCGACACGACCGGGATTGGAGGAGAACACCAGGATGCGGTCGCACATCAGCACCGCTTCCTCGATGTTATGCGTCACCATCAGCACCGATTTCACCGGCAGCTTGCCGTCCATCCACAGATCGATGAGGTCAGTACGCAACGTCTCTGCCGTCAGCACATCGAGTGCGGAGAACGGTTCATCCATCAGCAATAAATCAGGATGCACCACCAAGGCACGCGCCAGGCCCACGCGCTGCCGCATCCCGCCGGACATTTCCTTCGGATAGGCACTCTCGTACCCGCCGAGTCCGATCAGATCGATCGCCTCCTCGGCCCGTTTCTCCCGCTCCACCCGCGCAACACCCTGCGCCTCCAGGCCAAGCTCCACATTCTCCTGCACGGTGAGCCAAGGAAACAACGCAAAACTCTGGAACACCATCGCGACGCCCTTGGCGGGCCCTTTGAGTGGGACACCTCGCCACACAACTTCCCCGGCGGTCGGCCGCAACAAGCCTGCGACAATACGCAACAAGGTGGATTTGCCGGAACCGGAACGGCCTAGAAGCCCCACGATTTCGCCGGACTTAATCGCCACATCCACGTTGTCGAGAACGACAAAATCGCTGCTGGCCTCCTTGGTATAGGCCTGCTTGATGTTCTTCACTTCAAGAAGATACGGCACCAAAGCGTCCATCAAACCAACCTCACAATAAGAACCGCTACAGCCGCAGGCGGCGGCTGGAGAACGCATACATCGGCCGCCATACAAGCCGGTTGAACGACAAAACGAACGCCGCCATCACCGCCATGCCGAGAAGCACACGGGGCGTGTCACCGCGGGTCGTTGCGTCTGTAATATACGCCCCTAAGCCATGCGCGCGCAGCGTAGTGCTACCCCAGGTCGCAATCTCAGCCAGCAGCGACGCATTCCACGAACCGCCCGAAGCCGTGATGCCGCCGGTCACGAAATACGGAAAAATGCCCGGCAAAATAACACGCCGCCACCACAGCAAACCACCGACGTGGAAATTCTTCGCGGCCTCCTGCAGATCCCCGGGAAATGCCGCAGCCCCCGCAATCACGTTGAACGCGATATACCATTGGGTGCCGAGAATGATCAGCGGCGTCAGCCAGATATCCGGGTTCAGCGAAAACCGCACGATGAGCACGACGAAAATCGGGTAGAACAGGTTGGCCGGAAATGCCGCCAGGAACTGCGCCGCTGCCCCCATTGCCCGCGCCCAGCGTGGCCGCAGCCCGATGAACACGCCCACGGGCACCCACACCATCGTCGCCAGCACCATCAGCACGATCACCCGTATCATGGTGAACACACCCATCAGCACCGCCTCGCCCAGATCCGCCAGCGACAGATGCGCGGACAGGCAGAACCCGACGATCCGCACCAGCGCCCACGCCAAAATGACGCCGAGCACACCATAGAAAACCAGATCGGTCGTGCGGGACGGTCGCACATGGTCTTCCCGCCGGCGCCTGCGCCCCACCCGCAGCCGCAAGCCGCTGATGGCAAAGAACACCCGCCCGAACCCCATCGCCATATACCGCAGCAGGCGCGTGCGCCGCAGCAGCGCCAGCACCCAAGGGTCCTCGCCCTGGTCCGTCTGCGTCGTCTCGAACCGGAATTTTCCGCTCCATGCGACCAGCGGGCGGAACAGCAACTGGTCATACGCCAGGATCACGCAGAGCATCGCCACGATCGCGAACAGCACCGCATGGATGTCCTTCGCCTGCAGCGCGGTCGCGATGTAGCTGCCGATCCCCGGCAACTGGAACGAGGTGTTGCCGACCGTCACCGCCTCGGATGCCACCAGCATGAACCAGCCGCCCGACATCGACATCATCATGTTCCAGACCAGGCCAGGTATCGCGAACGGCACCTCCAGGCGCCAGAAACGCTGCCAGCCAGACAGCCCGAAACACGACGTCGCCTCATCGAGATCGGCTGGCACCGTGGTCAGCGACTGATACATGCTGAACGCCATGTTCCACGCCTGGCTCGTGAAGATCACGAACACCACGGCAAGCTCCGCGCCGATCACCTGGCCGGGAAACAGCCCCAGGAAGAAGGTGACGGTGAAGGTGAGGAAGCCGAAAATCGGCAGGCTCTGCAGGATGTCGAGGATCGGGATCAGCACCATCCCTGCCCGCCTGCTCTTCGCCGCGAAGGTCGAATAGACCAGCGTGAACACCAGCGAGCACGCCAGCGCCGCGAACATCCGCATCACCGTGCGCAGCGCATAGCTCGGCAGATAGGACGGATCGAGATGGATCGGCGCGCTCTCCGGCACCAGCAGCGGCGCCAGCGTATGCCGGGCGGCATGCGCCACCACGATCAGCCCGGCACCGATGAAGGCGAACGCCGCCAGGTCGAACCCATTGGGCAGCCGCCGCACGCTGGCGGTATTCGTCGCATGAGCCTGTCGGGTGGTTTCAGACATCGGGGCCACCCTGTGCCGGTCGTGGAAGCGTGCCCCCTAGTGACCAGCCAAAGGCCCAAGCGCAAGGGGGCACACCGGCCAACCGTAATGACGCTTCCATGACACCGGCCTCAATCCTCGAGCACAGGCCGTTTCCACCGCCGCTGCAGCCAGAACATGCCGACCAGATCGAAAATCCCGACCCATAAACGATCCAGCGTGCCGTATTTCGAAGCCCCGCGCATGCGTGGCCGATGGTTCACCGGCACCGAGACCACCCTCCCGCCGGCGCGGATGAACAACGCCGGCAGATACCGGTGCATGTGGTCGAACGCCGGCAACTCCATAAACGCCGCCCGCGGGAACATCTTCAAGCCACACCCGGTATCCGGCGTCGCATCGCCCAGCAACCCGGCCCGAATGCCGTTGGCCATGCGCGACGTTATCTTCTTGGTAAAGCTGTCCCGCCGCTGCGTACGATGGCCAGCGATGAGCACCAGCCCCGCTTCGCTTTGCGCCCGCGCCAGCAAGGCCGGAATGTCGGCCGGGTCGTTCTGCCCGTCGCCATCCAACGTCGCGATCCAGGTGCCATACGCCGCCCGCACGCCGGAGACGATCGCCGCACTCTGCCCGCACCCGACGCGATGCCGCAGCACACGTACCCCCGCGCAGCGCAGCACGGAGGGCGTGTCGTCGTCGCTGCCGTCATCCACATAGATGATCTCGTGCGCCACCCCGGCCAGGGCGGTGCGGATCTCGGCGATGAGGGGGGCGATGTTCGGCGCCTCGTTGCGGACGGGCACGACGACGGAGAGGAAGGGGGTATCCATGCTGGCACCAGAGATCAGGACAGAAAAGGACTTCTTTTTTGAAAAAAAGAAGCAAAAAACGTTTATGTTGCTGTCGCGGTTCTCTCCGGCGACGCGCGCCAAAGACGCAAAAGTTTTTTGGTTCTTTTTTTTAAAAAAAAACTGCTTCCTTAATTTTGCGCAGCCAACCGCGCTGCCTGGTCTTCCTCGGTGAGCGCATCGACAAACTCGTCGAACTCCCCCTGCATGACCCGATCGATCTTGTGGGACGTAAGATTGATCCGATGATCGCTCACCCGCCCTTGCGGAAAATTATAGGTGCGGATCCGCTCGCTGCGGTCGCCGGTACCCACCTGACTCTTGCGGTCGGCGGAGCGCGTGGCATGCAAATCGGCGCGTTGTGCTTCGTACATGCGGGCGCGCAGGATCTTCATCGCTTTCGCGCGATTTTTATGCTGGCTGCGCTCTTCCTGCATGGCGACCACGATGCCGGTGGGAATATGGGTGATGCGCACGGCACTTTCGGTCTTGTTCACGTGCTGCCCACCGGCGCCCGAGGCGCGATAGACGTCGATACGCAGATCGGACTCGTTGACCTGCACGTCCACTTCCTCGGCCTCGGGGAGCACGGCGACGGTGACGGTGCTGGTATGGATTCGGCCCTGGGTTTCGGTGGTCGGCACGCGCTGCACGCGATGGACGCCGGATTCGTATTTGAGGCGAGCGAACACGTTGCGGCCGGTGATTTCGGCGATGCCTTCTTTAAGGCCGCCGAGCTCGGTTTCCGAGAAATCCATCAGTTCGTAGCGCCAGCCTTTGGCAGCTGCGTATTTCTGGTAGGCGCTGAACAACTCGGCGGCGAACAGGGCGGCTTCGTCGCCACCGGCGGCCGGGCGGATTTCGAGGATGGCGCTGCGTTCGTCGGCTTCGTCCTTCGGCAGCAAGGCGAGCTGGATCTCGCGGGCAAGCTTGGGCATGCGGTCACGCAGACTCCGGAGTTCCTGCTCGGCCATGTCGCGCATTTCAGGGTCGGCAAGGAGCTGTTCGGCACCTTCTGCTTCGGCTTCGGCGGCGCGGAGTTCCTCGATGCGGGCGACGATCGGTTCGAGCTCGGAGAGTTCGCGAGAGGCTTTGGAGAAGGCTTCACCGTTGAGGCCGCTGGACAGGTCGGAGCGGAGTTCTTCGGCGCGGGCGACGATACGGTCGAATTTGTCGGCGAGATTCATAAAACGAGTGCGCCGGGGATGTCGGCCAACGCGATCTCGGTCTGTACGCCGGTGCCGAGATCCTTCACGGCGCCGACGCCGCGGGCAATCTCATCCTCGCCGAGGATGATGGCGGCGCGAGCGCCGATCCGGTTGGCGCGTTCCATGCGGCGCTTGAAATTGCCGCGATAGGCGATCTCCGCGCGGATTCCCGCATGGCGGAGGGATTGCAGCAAAGCAAGGCCAGCCGCTTCGGCCGCGTCACCCATGGGGATCACGGCAACCGGCTTGGGCGCTGCTGGTGTTTCGGCGAGCAGCATGGAAAGGCGCTCGATGCCGGCGGCCCAGCCTACGGCCGGCGTGGAGGGGCCGCCCATCTCGGCGACCAGGCCGTCATAGCGGCCGCCGGCCATCACCGTGCCTTGGGCGCCAAGGCGGGTAGTGACGAACTCGAACGCGGTGTGGCTGTAGTAATCCAGGCCGCGTACGATGCGCGGGTTCTTCACGAACGGCACGCCGAAGCGGGTCAGATTGGTTTGCACCGCTTCGTAGAAGATCGCGGCGCCTTCGGTGAGGTAGGTGTCGATCACCGGCGCGCCTTCGATCAACGCGCGGTCGCCCGGATCCTTGCTGTCGAGGATGCGCAGCGGGTTGCGCTCGAGGCGGGCCTGGCTGTCGGCGGAAAGATCGGTTTTATGCGCCGAAAAATAGCCGATCAGCGCGGCACGATAGGCATCACGGCTGGGGGTGTCGCCCAGGGTGTTCAGCTCCAGTACCACGCCGTCCGAAATCCCGAGTGCCGTGAGGATGTCCCAGCCGAGTGCGATGATCTCGGCATCGGCCAGCGGCTCGGGCGCACCGATGAGCTCGGCGCCGATCTGGTGGAACTGCCGGTAGCGGCCTTTTTGCGGCCGCTCGTAGCGGAACATCGGGCCGTTATAGAAAACCTTCTGGGGCAAAGACTGTGTCAGGCCACCCGTGACCAGAGCGCGGCAAATGCCGGCAGTGTTTTCCGGCCGCAGGGTCAGGCTTTCGCCGCCGCGATCCTCAAAACTGTACATCTCCTTGGTGACGACATCTGAGGTGTCGCCCAGCGTGCGGGCGAAAACACGGGTGTCCTCGAAGATGGGCGTGGACCACTCCTCGAACCCGTACAGCATGGCGGTGCGGCGTGCGGTGTCGACCACATGGCTATGCCGGCGGTGATCTTCGCCAAGCAGGTCTTTGGTGCCACGGGCGGGCTGAAGCGTGTCCACGGAAAACTCTCGTCAAGCGGGCACGCGACTTACCACCCCCGGCGTCTGCAAGAAAGGCCGCGCCCTTTAATGGATGAGGTGCGGGTAGAGGCCGAGCAGGCCGGTGATGATCAGGTCGAGCGCCACGATCAGGTTCAGCAGGCGTGGAATGATCAGGATGAGAATGCCGGCGATCAGCGTGATGGCTGGCGACAGAAGAACAGAGTGCATGTTCATCGGGCAGATCCCCAAGGTATGAAGCTTGGGCAGATGACGCGCGAGTGAGCGGAGGGTTTTGTGTCAGGCTTTTTTGCGAAGCTGCCGCACGAAGCGGTTGCCGGACTGAGCAAACCCGGTCGCCAGCATGAAGGCCTGCAGTTCGTCCTGATCCTCGTTGCCGACCCATTCCAGCGTGCCGCATCCGGCGACCCGTGCGGCCTGTGACGCAGTCTTGACCATCAGGCGCCCAAGTCCCCGTCGCCGCGCGTCGGGTGCCACGAACAGCGTGGTGATCCTGGCCGTCATCTGGTCCGCTTCGAGAGTGGGATACCAGTGCAACGCAACGATGCCACTCGGAGGCCCCCATTCCTGAGCGATCAAGGCGGCGCCCGCCGCCTTGATCGCATCCAGCCGCGCCGCCAGGCGCGCCGCGTCGAGGACGATCCCGGCGGTAGCGAACGCTTCGGCCAATCCCGGCGCATCGGCCGCATTGACCGAGCGGATTTCCAACCCGTAGCGAGAACTCATGGGTTGCGCGGCTTCTCCGGAAAGCTTAGGAAGCGCGGGCCTTTGGGATACCCGGGGCTGTTGTAGCTCAGTGGTAGAGCACTCCCTTGGTAAGGGAGAGGTCGAGAGTTCAATCCCCTCCAACAGCACCATTCCGGTCCCATCACGCTGGTGTCGCGCTGCGCGGGTTTTTCACTCTGGTGATCACGACTCGGCCTGATACCTTCTCGGTGACTTTCCAGCTGAATTCCACATTGCGGCCGGCAGCGATCGCCTGACGGGCAATCAGCGCCAGAGCCAGGATCGCGATAACGGCGACCGCGGGCCACGCGATGGCGTTAATAATCCCCGCTTCATTCGTAAGGGATGGTGCAGGCGGCTGCGTGGATGTGGGCAAACCAAGATCGACGTCGGGCGGCGGAGGTGCAGGCGCCACCTGGCTCGCAGGGTTGCCGGCATCCGCCGTCTCGCCGACGGGATGGGATCGCAGCATGAAAACACCTAGCGAAACGCCCGCAATCAATAAGATAGCCACGACAATGATCCACGAGGGTAACCGGACACGGCGTGCATGAACTTCCGATTCTGCCAGCGGAGCCGGCATGGCCGCGAAGTCGTTTTCGAAACCCGACGGGATGGGCGCGGCCGGGGCCAAGAATGCATGCAGCGGGGCGTTGAAGCTGGGCGCCGCAGGCGACGGCATCGGCGGATCCAGTTCAATGTCGACCTGATGTTCCGTGTCACCGGCGATTTTCTTGACGGCGTAGGAGAGGAGCGAGTCGTCGCCCTCGACGACCACGCGGTCGGCGCTGCGAAGAGCCGCGTCCAGCGCTTCGCGGGTAGACACGTGCACTGTGCGCAGCGGGCGAAGTGGCATCGGCGGCCCTCATAAATTGCTCGAATGTGCGGGGTCAATGCCGGATCGCGGATTGCAGGGCGCGCGGCAGGAGCGTGGCAAGCAGGCCGGCCCAGATCGCCTGCCCCTCTGCATCGGCAATGAGGTCCTGGCGGATCTCGATCTCGATATAGGGAATGCCGCGTTGCTCGGCATGGACGGGAACCGTGTAATCAGAGTCGTCGGTGAGCTGGTAGGGCTCGTTGTCGCCGACGTGATACCCGGCCTCGCGCAGTAACGCGGCCAAAGCGTGAGCCAGGCGGGGATCACGATTATAGAGCATTCCAGCCTGCCAGGCGCGAGCGACACCGGCGAAGACCGGGGTGAAGCTATGCATGGCGATAAGCACGCTAGGCCGGCCAGTCGCCGCGCGACGATCGAGCTCGTCGGCAATGGCGTTTTGGTAGGGCGTAAAAATGCCAGCCACACGGGCGGCCTTCTGCTGTTCGCTCAAGAAGAGATTGCCGGGTATCGTTGTGCCATCGCTGATCGGTGCGATCGAGGTGGGGTGGCCGGGCCGGCGATTGCAGTCGATGACGAGGCGGGAATAGGTCTGGGCGATGCACATCGCGTCCAGTTGCGGGCAGAGTGCCTTGCAGACACCGGCCGCGCCGATATCCCAGGCAATATGGCGGTCCCACTCGGCGGCCGGCACACCCAGATCGCCCAGTCGCGCAGGCACGGCGCGGCCCGCATGATCGCACACAATCAGGAACGAAGAGGTGCCGCACGGGTTATGCACCTCGACTGGCGCGGGATCGTTGGCGTCGAGAAGTTCGGTATGGTGTTGCATCGTCATCGCCCGGGTGGCCGCCGCCGCCCATCTCGGGCGGGCACGGCTGTTGCATAGCTGGGTTGGCTTTGTGGCCCTGGTGCATAAACTGAACTTCACGGCCAGGACAGCCTGCGCGCCTCGCTCCGAAGGACAGAGTTTTGCGAATCCATGCCGGCTACGACATCAGTTTCGATTGTTTCCAGCCCACACCGATGTTGTTGTGCATCAGTGTGCATCCGTCACGTGCGGGTGACCTGCTGACGCCAGGTGCGATCAGCGTGCTGCCAGGGGCGCCGCTGAAGACGTATCGCGACCAGTTCGACAACGTCTGCACACGCATATTGGCGCCGCCGGGCCGCACGACGATTTCTACGGCGTTCGACGTGTACGACACCGGCCTGCCCGACGAGGTGAACTGGAACGCCGAGCAGCACAAGGTCGAAGACCTGCCCGATGATCTGACGATGTTCCTGATGGGCAGCCGCTATTGCGAGACCGATCGGTTGAGCGACGTGGCCTGGCAGCTTTTCGGCAATACGCCGCCCGGCTGGGGCCGTGTGCAGGCGATCGTCGCGTTCGTGCACCAGCACATCAAGTTCAACTACCAGGATGCGCGTTCCACCCGCACCGCGTGGGAAGGCTATCAGGAAGGCATCGGCGTCTGCCGCGACTTCGCCCATCTGGCGGTGGCATTCTGCCGCTGCATGAACATCCCTGCCCGCTATTGCACCGGCTATCTCGGCGACATCGGTGTGCCTCGCGTGGACGCCCCGGGGGATTTCTCCGCCTGGTTCGAGGCTTATCTCGGCGGCCGCTGGTACACCTTCGATGCCCGCCACAACGCACCACGAATCGGTCGCATCCTCATGGCGCGCGGTCGCGATGCCACCGACGTGGCGATTTCCACCATCTTCGGCCCGTCAGTCCTCTCCGGCTTCACTGTCGTCACCGACGAAGTCGTCGAATAGATTGATAATAAAAGTTTTTGCTTCTTTTTTCAAAAAAGAAGCGCTTGCTTTCCACTTTTCGGATTTGGGAGAGCGAGAAGCAGGTGGAGGGCAATCCACCTGCCTCTCAGAGTTTCGCGCGGGTGTGGAGGGCAGCCACACCTTTGCGCGTCACAGCGTCATGCGAGGCAAGTGATCTCCGGGTGGGGAGGACCATTCTTGCCACGGGCAATGCTCATTCGCCCGACATCTAATTCCTACTTAGTCAGTAGAGTTAAGTCAATACGTTAATTGTCAGCGTTGCTAATGACTGCTGAGGTCAACGCCAGGTGAGCCGGTCGGACGCCGTGACCCCATTTCACACGGCCTGCGGACGTGCAGACCGGACAGGCCGGCGCCCACGTGCTCAGCGAACTGCCGCAATTTTCGCAGCGCCAGCCTGGGTCCGGTGTCGCCATCGCAGCATTGCGCAGCGCGTCGCGTTGTGCGGCATCATTGCCTTCGGCTTCGTGGATATCGGCGAGCAGCAGATGGACCCGGCGCTGATCGAGGCCTCCCTCGCGCGCACGTTCGACGTGTTTATGCGCATCATCCACAAGACCGGCTTCGAGGGAAAGGCGGGCGAGGAGAAGCTGGCTTTCCGGGTGATCGGGTGCTGCCTTGACCAGGTCGAAGCCTGATTGGAGGCGGGCGCGCTTATCGGGTGCCGGCTGCAAAGCGAACTCGGCGACCTCCGGGTTGGGCGCGATCGCCCAGTTTTTGCGCAGAACCTCCTGGGCTGCCTTCTCGCGACTACCTGCACGCAGGCGGCGGGCATAGGCGATGGCGGCGGCGTTGAGCCCCGGATCGCGCTTGAACGCCTGCTTCGCGAGAGACAGGGCTGCTGCCGGATCGGTTGCGGTGTCAGCCGCAGCGGCGCCGAAGCCTGCTTTCGGGGCATCGTCCTGGGTGAGCTGAAGGGCTTCGTACCAGTCGCCGGTGCGCAAGGCGAGATGGGTGCGCTCGCCGCGGAGCCAGGCAGCGCCGGGATACGCGGCCTCGGCCTTGCGTGCCAGTTCGGCGGCACGGACGAAATCGTCGCGTTCGATAGCCAGGCGCAACAGGCCACGTAGGCCCAGGAAAGCAGAATCCTTGCGCTCGGCGAGCTTGCCGAAGGCGGCCTCGGCCTGTGTCGAATCGCCGGACATGTTGCCGGCATAGGCGCTTAGAAGCAGGGTTTGCGGCGTCTCGCCCAGCAGGCTGCGCGCCTTGTCCGCTTCCTTGGCGGCGGCCGCGGGGTCACGGGCTGCGAGTGCGATCAGCGTCTTGGTCACGGCCTGGTCGCCACGCCGGCGGGTGCGGGCCGCACCGCCCCGGCGGAAGGCGCCGGGCAGACCGAGGATCGTGGCGATGATGCGGGTGAGGAGATAGACGACCACCACCAGCAGGATCAGCGCGAGCACGGCAACCGAGAGCGGCGCCTGCACCGTGGTGCCGCCGATCTGCATGGTGAGCGCGCCGACGAGATGTTCGATCCACCAGCCGGCGCCGACGAACACGGCGCTGACGACGATCAGTGCAATGATGGCGCGCATCAGCCGTGTGCCGCCATCGTGAGCAGCGCAGCCCGCGCCGCGACGAGCGCCTGCGCCTGCTCGCACCAGGATTTCGCAGCGTCCGCAGCGCGCCCGGTCAATGCTGACAGCGCATTGACCGCACCGGCGAGGTCGCCGCCATTCAGCAGAACCTGGGCATGGGCAACGACACCCGCAGCCGGATCACCCACGATGACATGGTCGCCCTGACGGACGGTGACGCTTTGCTCCATGCGGGCGAGAGCGCGCGAGAAGAATGTGGTGTGCACCTCTTCAGGGCGGCTGGCGGCGAGGATGGCTGCCGACACATCATTGAACTGCGCGCGCAAGGCCGATTCGGTGGGAGGCGCTGCGGTGGCAAACCGCGCCAAGGCGGGTGGTGCGCCCGGCAGGTCGCCCAGGGGTTTGCCGTCGGCCAGCGCGGCCTGGGCAGCTTCAAGTTTCACCGCCAGGGCTGCGTCCTTGGTGGCGCCTTGAAGCTGGCCCTCGCTCTGCTCGAGATGACCCTCGCTCCGCTCCAGTTTCCCTACGCGCGATTCAATGGCGCCGATCTGAGCGCTGCTTTGAGCCGCGGCTGTGCTCTGAGCGGTCTGCTCGGCCTGTTCGAGCTTGCCGAGGCGCTGCTCGAGAGTCTCCAATGTGGATCTCTGCTCGGTCAGAGCAGAGTTGGTCTTGCCGCCGAGATCGGCGACCTGCTGCTGCGCCTGCAGGGCCGCTGCATTAGCCATCTCCTGGGCTGCATGGTCTGGCGGAGGGGTGGCGATGTCAGGTGTCTTCTGGGCTGCCGTTTCCTGCACCTTTGAGAGGCCCGCGGCGAGTTGATCCTGCCGGGAAGAAAGGCTGCTCACCTGACTGCCGAGGTCATCCAGCTTCTTCGACAGATCAACCGTAGCATCCGATGCCGCGGGCGCGGCCGCGGGGGCCGAGGCCTCCGGCGGCGGAGCCTTCTCGATCTTGTCGAGGCGATCTGACAGCGCCTGAAGTTTTGCCGGCGTATCCGTATCGCCCACCGGCTGTGGCGCTGCAGGCGCGGGCGATTTCTCGAGCTTATCGACGCGGTCGCTGAGTGCCTGCAGCTTTGCCGCGGTATCGGCATCTGGTGCCGTTGTCGCTGACGAAGCAGCGGATTGCACACCTTGTTGCGGCAGAGGATGCGACCAGACCCAGTAGATCCCGCCGCCAAGCCCGGCGGCAATCAACAGGGTCAGCAGAAGCGGCGTGCCGCCACGCCTGACAATGGTCTTTTCGGGTGGCGCCGCAGGCGGCGGCGTAGTGGTAGGCTCATGGTCCAACACCGGACCGGGTGCCGTCTCCGCAGCGGCCTGGCGGAACAGCGACTCATGCGCGGGGAGGTCTTCTGGTTTTTCTGGGTCGGTCATATCAGTGCCAGGACGTCGTCCAAAGTGGGGTTTTCGGCACGGCATACCCGCAACCACGGGAGCGTCTCAAGCAGGTCGGCAGCGGATTTTCCGATCGCGAGGGCAGCCACCGATGCAAGGGCATGATGAAACTCCGGTGGCAGCAGACGCACGAACACCGCGGCAGTTTCCGCGGATAGAAAAAGTACCGCGTGAACCTTGCCCGAGGCGAGGCACGCAGCCGCCTCATGCGGAAAACGACGCACCGGCACAGCCGCATAGCATACGCGGCGGATCACCCGAAAGCCGCGCTTGCGCAAATCCGCGGCAAGCCCGCCGCCCTGCCCGGCTCCGCTGGCCAGCAGCAAAGGACCCGCCGCCGGATCCGCCACGCGATGCACCAGCTCAGCCAGCGCCACCGCATCCCGGCCGGCGCTGTGAACGGCTGAAAACCCCAGCGCCCGCGCTCGGGCAGCAGTGGCATCACCTACCGCCAGAAGCGGCACATCGCCGGGCGGCAAAGCTGCCAAAGCGTTCGCACTGGTCACAAGAATGGCCTGCGCGGCAGAAGGCCAATTCGGCGCACGCGGCACAATGCGCAGCATGGGCCCTATCACCGGCTCGTATCCGAGAGCCTCGATCCGCGCTGCGACTCGAGTCGCCTCGGCGGCAGGTCGGGTGATCAGGATCGCGGATTTAGCTTGGGGCACGAACGTTCAGGCGGCAAAGTCTGCTGGCCTCGCAGTCATCTCACGGCACAAACAGCGATGCCGGGCTATCCGCCTTCAGCGAAGCTCCCAGTTCGCGGCCTAGCCGTTCCGCATCCTCCGCCGCGCCGTCGATGCTGCGTTTGAGCAGGAAAGCGCCGTCCTCGCTTGCTGTCAGCCCAGTCAGGCGCAGCGTACCATCGGGCAGCAATCGGGCATAACCGCCGATCGGCGTTTGGCAGGAGCCGTCGAGCACCGCCAGCATCGCACGTTCGGCGGTTGAGACGGCGCGTGCATTAGCGTCCTCGATGCCGGCGAGCAGGGCGCGCAATTCCGTATTTTCGGCACGCACAGTGACCCCCACGATACCCTGGCAGGCCGCCGGCACCATGATCTCGGGCGAGATCACCAGGCTGGCACGCTGGTCGAGCCCCAGGCGGCGCAAGCCGGCATAGGCCAGCAAGGTTGCGTCGAAATCGCCATGCTGCACGCGGTCAAGCCGTGTCTGCACGTTGCCGCGAATGAGGCCGATGCGCAGGTCCGGGCGCTGATGCAGAAGCTGCGCCTGCCGTCGGACCGAAGAGGTGCCGATGAAGGCGCCTTCCTGAAGGCCATCAAACGGGCTTTGCGGATCAGGATTGCTGGCGTCGGGCGGCAGGATGAGGGCATCGCGCGCGTCCTCCCGCTGCAGGGTGCAGGCGAGCACGATGCCGGGCGGAAGTTCGGTCTCGAGGTCCTTGAGGCTGTGCACAGCGAAATCAACACGGCCATCCGCCAACGCCTCGTGGATTTCTTTCGAAAACAAGCCCTTACCGCCGATCTCTGCGAGGCGGCGGTTCTGTACGATGTCGCCGGTGGTGCGGATCGCGTGTTCCTGGAACACCGGCGTGTCGCCCATAAAGGGATTTTTCAGCACCGGGCAGAAATGCATGATCTGCTGCAGGAAGGCGCGGGTCTGCACCAGCGCCAAGGGTGAGGCGCGGCTGCCGACACGCAGCGGCAGCGACCGGCTTTTATGCGAGGTCACAGTCACGGCGTCGATGGACGTGTGTGAAGAAGAGGGATGGGCGGCGGTCATCGGCGTGTCCTATTACCCAAGCCGTTGGATGGAAAGTTTTTCCCATGATGGGGTGCGTTGCGTGTTTGCCGAGGCTGAGATGATGGGACCGGTGCTGGGCATAGAGTCTTCGTGCGACGAGACGGCGGCAGCGGTGCTGAGCGCCGAGGGAGCGGTGCTAGCCGAGGCAGTGCTCAGCCAGCAGGAGCATGCGGCTTTCGGTGGCGTGGTGCCGGAAATCGCGGCCCGCGCTCATCTGACGCACCTGCCCGGGTTGATCGATCAGGTAATGCGCAAGGTGGGGCTCGGCTTCACGGCACTTGGCGGCATCGCGGCGACGACCGGGCCGGGGCTCATCGGCGGGCTGATCGTGGGAGCAGGTGTCGGCAAGGGACTGGCGATGGCGCTGCAGAAACCCTTCGTGGCCGTCAATCATCTGGAAGCGCACGCGCTGACGGCACGGTTGCCGGGCATAACGCCGGGTGGTGCGGCATTTCCGTATTTGCTGCTGCTGGTCTCCGGCGGGCATTGCCAATGTGTGGCGGTGGAGGGTGTCGGCCGATACCGCCGGCTGGGCGGCACGATCGACGATGCAGTGGGCGAGGCGTTCGACAAGGTGGCGAAAATGCTGGGGCTAGGCTGGCCCGGCGGCCCGGCACTGGAACGGCTCGCGGAGGCTGGCGATCCGAAGCGCTATCCGCTGCCTCGACCTTTGCTTGGTCGGGCTGGCTGCGATTTCAGTTTTTCGGGGTTGAAGACGGCCGTCGCGCAGCTTTTGGCCGGTTTCTCAGCCGGACCGCTTCCAACCGTTGTGGCGGCCAACATCGCGGCATCGTTCCAGGCTGCCGTCGCAGACGTCACGGCCGACCGCGTTACCCATGCGCTGGCGATGATGCCGGAGGCTAGGTTGATGGTGGTGGCGGGCGGTGTCGCCGCGAACACCGTCATCCGCACACGGCTTGGCGCTTTGGCGGCGGCGAAGGGTGTGACACTCACCGCGCCGCCGCTGCGGCTGTGCGGCGATAACGCGGTGATGGTGGCCTGGGCCGGGATCGAGCGGCTGCGGCTGGGACTTAGCGACAAGATGGATGCGGCGCCGCGACCACGCTGGCCGCTCGAGGCGATGACAGCAGCATGAACTACCGACACGAGTTCCACGCCGGCAATTTCGCCGATTGCTTCAAGCACGCCATCTTCGTCTGGCTGCTGCAAGCGATGGCACGCAAGGACAAGCCGTTCCTGGTGCTCGATACCCACGCCGGCATCGGTGCCTATGATCTCGGCGGCGCCGCTGCCCTGCGTACCAACGAGGCTTCCGGCGGCATCCTGCGCCTGCTCGACACCACGCCCTCGGCACTTGCGCCTTATGTGAACCTGGTGCGCGCCGCCCGCGGCTATCCCGGCTCGCCGGCGATCATCAAGGCGCTGCTGCGGCCGGGCGACCGAGCGGTGCTGTGCGAGCTGCACCCCGATGACAGCGCCGCCTTGCGCCACTTCATCGGGCGTGACGTTCAGATCGCCGTGCACCTGCGCGACGGCTACGAAGCGGTGGGCGCTTTCCTGCCGCCGCCGGAACGGCGCGGCCTGGTATTGATCGACCCGCCTTACGAATCCACCGGCGAGTTCGCGCGGCTCGAATCGACCTTGCGGCTGGCCCAGGCGCGTTTCGCCAGCGGCGTGGTGGCCGCCTGGTATCCGCTCAAGCACCGCGCGCCGGTGCGGGCGTTCCACGATGCGATCCGGGCCACGGGCATTCGCGACGTCGTCGCGGCAGAGCTTTGCCTGCGCGAGCCGACCGATCCGGCCCGGCTGAATGGTTGCGGCATGCTGGTCATCAACCCGCCCTTCCAGTTCGAGGCGGAGATGGCGCCCATCCTGCAGGCGCTCCTGGCACGGCTCGGCCATCGCGAGGCCGGCGAGGGCGCGGGCACGCTGCGGATCGCCGATGAGTAGGCGCGTCCTCGTCGTCGGCGCCGGCGCCTGGGGCACGGCGCTGGCCATACAGGCCGCGCGCGCCGGCAACGACGTGACGCTGTGGGCGCGACGCCCCTCGCTGTTCGCGATGGGCGCGAGCCCACGCCTGCCCGGAATCATCCTGCCCGACAGCGTGCGGATCACCGGCGAGCTTGCGGTCGCGTGCGACGCCATCGTGATGGCGGTGCCCATGCAGCATATGCGCGAGGTGCTGCTGGCGATGCGTCCCGAGGCGCCGCTGCTCGTCTGCTGCAAAGGAGTGGAGCACGACACGCTCTGCCTGCCGTTGGAGGTGGCGGCCTCCGTGCATCCGGACGTGCCGGCAGCGGTGCTCACGGGGCCCAATTTTGCGCGTGAGATCGCAGCCGGGCAGCCCGCGGCCTCTGTAGTCGCGGCAACGGATTCCGTTCTGCGCAGCAAGCTGATCTCGCTGCTCGCTACCACTGCGTTCCGGCTTTACGGCAACGAAGATGCGATCGGTGCGCAGTTTGGCGGTGCCGCGAAAAACGTCATCGCGATTGCCGCCGGTGCGCTGGTGGGCGGCGGCTACGGCGAGAATGCGCGCGCGGCGCTGATCACGCGCGGCCTGTCCGAGATCTCGCGACTCGCCGTGGCGCAAGGCGGTCGCGCCGAGACGGTGGCAGGACTCTCAGGCATGGGCGATTTGGTGCTGACCTGCACCGGCGCCGGCAGCCGCAATTACGCATACGGCCTGGCCCTTGGCCGCAGCGCCCCTATGCCGGAAGGTGACGAGGCACCGGTGATAGAAGGTGTGGCGACCGCGCCGGCTTTGGTGGCGCGCGCGAAAGAGACCGAGTTGCCTATTTGCAAAGGTGTGGCGGCGTTGCTGTCGGGAAAGATCCAATTGCAGGAGGCGATGGCCGGGATACTGGCGCGTCGTTTGCGGGACGAGTAAGGCCCGGGTGCTCTGCCCCCATTCTTCAAAGTTGGGACCCCGCTGGGAGTGCCCCTCCTCGCACCTTCACATAATGGCGGTCCAGGGGGCCACCCCCTGGTGGGGGTCTGGGGGCAAGGCCTCCGGTTCTGACACTTTTCAGCAGGAACACCCGCGTGCTTAGAGGCATCATGACGATCGGCGGGTGGACCATGGGCAGTCGTGTCCTTGGTCTCATCCGCGACATGCTCATCGCCCATTTTCTCGGCGCGGGCAGCCTGTCTGATGCGTATGTGGTCGCGAACCGCCTGCCCAATCTGTTTCGCCGCCTGTTCGGCGAAGGCGCGTTCAACGCGGCTTTCGTGCCGGTCTTCTCGGGCCTGCTCGTGACCGAGGGCGAGGACGTCGCACGCGGCTTCACCGAGGAGGCGTTTGCCGCCCTCGCCTTCTGGCTGCTCGGCCTCACGATTCTCGGCGAGATCTTCATGCGCCCGTTGCTGCATGTGATCGCTGCGGGCTTTGTCGATAACCCGGCGAAATTCGAGCTTACTATCGTGCTCGCCCGGCTCGCCTTTCCTTATCTCTTGCTGATCTGCCTCGCGGCACTGCTCTCCGGCGTGCTGAATGCGATGAACCGTTTTGCCGCCGCCGCGGCCGCGCCGCTTCTCTATAATGCCTTCGCGATCGGCTCGATGTTCGCTCTGGTGCCGTTCCTGCCATCGGCCGGGCATGCGCTGGCGATCGGCGTCTCCCTCAGCGGTATCGCGCAACTGGCCTTGCTGTATTGGGCGGTCCGTCGCGCCGGCATGAAGCTGCATGTGCCGCGGCCGCGCATGACTCCGCGCATGCGGCTGTTGTTACGTCGCATGGCGCCAGGGCTGGTCGGTGCGGGCATCACCCAGCTGAGCCTCGCGGTAGACACGGTGATCGGCACCTATCTGCCGGCCAAATCCGTGTCCTTTATGTATTACGCCGATCGTATCAACCAGCTGCCGCTCGGCGTGCTGGGCATTGCGGTCGGCACGGCCTTGTTGCCCAGCCTGTCGCGCCAGGTGAGTGCGGGCGCCCATACGCAGGCGCTCGCCTCGCTCAATCGGGCGATTGAATACGCTATGTTGCTCACCTTGCCGGCCGCCGCCGCCCTGCTGCTGATTGCAGATCCTATCCTGCAGGTGCTGTTCGTCGGTGGTAAATTTACCCATGCCGACGCCTCTCTGAGTGCGCAAGCGCTGGTGGCTTATGCGGCCGGGCTGCCGGCCTTCGTCCTGATCAAGGTGTTGGGGCCAGGATTTTTCGCGCGCGGCGACATGTCGACGCCGGTGCGCATAGGCATGGGCATATTGGCTCTCAACGTGGCGTTGAGCCTGGCCTTGATGTCGCCGCTCAAACACGTAGGTCCGCCCCTCGCGACTACTCTGGCCATGACGGGGAACGTCATCTTGCTCGCGGTTCTGCTGCGCCGGCGCGGCTTTCTGGTGCCTGACCGCCTGTTGTGGTCGCGATTGGTGCGGATGGGGATCGCTGCGTGTGTATTGGCAATGACTTTGTGGCGCCTTCGGATCATTCTGGTGCCTGGGAGCTCCGGACAGGTATCGATCCTATCCCTTGCAGCGTTGGTGTGCGCCGGGCTTGCGAGTTACGGCGTTACAGCCTGGCTACTCGGATTGTCTACAATGCGTAATAGTTCCGATAAAACGATTGTTGTGACATAGCCACGGCTTTTCGCTTTTAGCATTCGGTTCGGACGACGTATTCACCGGCGCCAGGCCATCAGCCAGCACGGATGCGCAATCAATAAAACGTGATCACAAACTTTTCTTGTCGATTGCATCCAATAAATGGCGCTGCACACCTCTTCGGACGCGCAATAAATTGCCGCAAACGCTGCATAATTGCCGGAATGTCACACCGCTCTCAATTTAGAAATGTTCGCGTAATGTGCTGCAGTGTTTTGTTGACATTTTGGCAAGGAAACGCGATATTTATTGAGACGGAAGCACCGGTTCCGTCAAAATGTGCAGATTTTTCCAGGGTCTGTGCAAAGCCTATTCGATTTTGCTGCTTTGTAACAATTTTTCGAAGGTGTCTTCCTCATGCGTCTCTCTGCTCTTCTGTCTTCTCTCGTTCTGGTTGGTGTGATGTCCGTCGGCGCGTCGATCGCGCCCGCCGCAGTCAGCAACAGCGACGCCAAAGTCGCTACGCCGACGATCTATCCCTGCCCGCCGACCATGTGCTACTAATCGTCTGTCATTGAGACGCTCGAGAGCGGGAATTCAGTCTTTAGTGACTGGACCCGCTCTTTTACTGTCGCATGGGTGCTGCGGACCGTCTCTATTCTTCCTTGTTTTCAGCTGATGGACGCTATGGCTTCCACCGCCGCCAACCCGTGTTCGAACGCGGCAACATCGATTGAAAATTCATGGTCGCCGGCGTGTTGGGGAGATGACCCGAACACGTATCCCATCGGCTGACGGGAGCGTTCTGCCAGCCCTGATTGTGCAAAACCCGGATGATGCGACGTGCCGCGCAGCGCGCAGATCACACTGCCTGGCGGTGCGAAAATACTGCCATGCAGGCCTGAGCCATACTCGCCGAGCACGCGGCTGGCTGAGCGGAATATTTGTATTTGCTGCGACAGAGACATGGTTTCAGGAAACACCAGCTCATAGCCAGCCTGGATCGCCCGCGCCTCGATGGCGGCACGTTCGCGCAACCTGCGCGCGCCGGAAAGACGCGCACGGGAGATAAAAAGTCGTCGATCCGTCATGG
Source organism: Acetobacteraceae bacterium (assembly GCA_965198855.1). GTDB lineage: Bacteria > Pseudomonadota > Alphaproteobacteria > Acetobacterales > Acetobacteraceae > BOG-908. Next base: position 1,529,854 of record CBDAPZ010000001.1, read on the forward strand.
CCTGGTCCGGTAATCCGGCATGGGCGGCAAACCGTTCGAGCCAGAAATGGGTCGCCTGCACAAAGAGTGGATGAAACCGGCTGCGCAGCCGGAACAAGCTCGGCATGACGAGCTCGTCCGGCATCAACCGCTCTGCCCTTTGATCGTGCCAGACCAGATTTTCACCCGGCACACCGATAAGAGATAGAAATTGGCGCACGAAGCGCGGGCTGCTCGCCGGCAGCATCAGTTTGATTTTTTGGATGTCGATCCCGGCCAAGTGCAAAGCGTAGAGCCGCGGCAGAAAATCGGTCAGCCAATGCCCGAAGATGTCGAAGCCGGGCCCGTGGATGATGGCCGCCTGTCCCTCCACACGCCGCACCGGCAGGTTTGCCCAACCCGCGGCCTGTCCTGAAAGCACGGCTTGCACATGCGCGCGCGGATGGTTCAGCGAAAGCGACCACAAGGCCGCGCCATCTTGCATAATAATGCCGTCGAAGATCACTTCTGCCGTGTGCAGCGTGGTGCAGCCGACGCTGCCTATTTCGGTTTCGCTATACAGATCCGGCGCCAGAAAACCGGGCAGCGTGCCGAACGTGAAACAGGGTGGCGTCGGCGGGGCACGAAAGCGCGCGCCAAATTCCTGGTAGGTTTTCGATGCGGCCTCGAGCGGCACGAGATCAGGCAATACCATCCAGCTTCGCCCCCGGCTGGGCTACCGCTCAGGATAGCCGAACCTGACGAAATCTAGTTCGTAATAATTTAAAATATCTTTATGCAGTTTCGTATCTATTTGCGCCCAATCGGGTGTCGTCATCGGCGCATGCATGTCCCTGGGCACCGCGCGCTTCGCAAAGGCCAGGCCGATGCCGGCCTGCAGCCGATCGACAAAAGCCTCGCCGAAGCCATCCTCCAGCTTGAACACATGTGCTTCCGGCAGCCAGAAATCCGATTGCGGCCGCAAATGGTTGTCCATCGCGGCAGGGTTCTGCCGGACCAACCCGATCATGCGTGCAAGCCACGGCTCGAACGCCTCACGCGTGCCGCCGCTTATCGTCTCCATGGCGAATTTGGAGGCCAGGCGGCGCAGCGGATGACGCACGGTCATGAATACGTAATCGAATTTTGCCGGATCGAAGAGGGCCTGCAGAACCTCCGCCGCCATGTGCTGCGGAGAGGTGCGACGCACCGGGTTGAGCGATTCCGTTGAGCCACCGCGATCGAGATACGCAGTCTTGAAACCGTTGGCCTCGAAGAACGCCTCAATAGAGGTGCCGCCCGCCTTCGGCACGTGAATGAAAAGAACCCGGCGCGTCCCCTTGAAGAAGACGGGCATCGTGGCCGTGCCTCGGCTCGCCTATCTGCGTTCCAGATCGCGGAAGGCGCGCCGCAATTCGGACTCCGATCGCAAGGTCGCCGCCTCAAGGTTGGAAAGCCGCTGATCCAGGCCGTGGAAACGTTCCCTCACCCCGTCGTAATCATCCATTGGCCTCATCGGCGGCGTGAAGCGCTTCTCGGCCTTTGGCTTGGCAAACATGTAATGCGACAGGACAAAATATAGGATCAGCGCAAGCACCCAATGGAGCAGGCCGAAGATCACGAAGCCCGCGCGCGGCACCCAGGCCGGCACAGCGGCACGGCGAGCGATATCGGCACAGACCCCGCTGACCCAGCGCGGGCGGCGCGCCTCCGCCATCTTATAAGACGTCGGTCCATACGACATGGTCACACTCATCTTGACTCACTCCTGCTGCGCCAGCCGGGCGCCTCGGTGTCCAGAACGTTTTCGAGATAACCCATGCGCTGCTCCATGCGGCGCGCCGTATTGCCAAGCGCCTGCATCTGCGCCTGGTCCTCCGGCGACGTGCCGCGATGGGACTGCCGCCGAACGATCACCACCGTCGCACCGCAGATGATCGCCAGCACCGGCAGCATGATCAGCGCCAAAGCGAGTGTGTCAGTCAGCGACATCGACCCGTCCATCCTGCATGCTCCTGTTGCGCCAGCCAGGCGCCTCCGAATCCAGAATGCTCTCCAGATGGTAAATCCGCTGTTCCATCCGTCGCGCGGTCTCCGTCAGAACCTGCAGATGCGCCGGATCGGCGGCGGCGGCTGCCATGCGCATCTTCAGCACCGATTTGTGGTGGCCGAGCAGCAAGCCGCCGGTGGTAGCGATGATCCCTGGCATCATGACCAGTGCCACGATCGTGTCGGCGGAGTTCCACATCAGCCGCGCCTAACCCTGCTTGGTGTCGGCCGGCGGCTGCGGCATGCGATTGCCGAGCCGGGCCTTCAACGCTTCCAGCTCGTCGGTCACGTTGCTGTCTGTCGCCAGACCCGCCAGCTCTTCCTCCAGCGTCGGCCCACGCGCCGGCGCACGGCCGAGATCGTAGGATTCTACCTTTCCCTCGAGCTGATCAAGTTGGCGCTCGGCAGCCTCGAATCGGAAGAACGCGTCGTTGATCCGGTCGTCATGTAGCTTTTCCCGCACTTTGAGACGGTTGCCGGCCGTAGCGCGACGCGACGCCAGGCTCTGCTCGCGAGATTTCGCGTCGGCGAGCTTGACCTGCAGCTTGGAGATATCCTCGTTCTGCTGCGACAGCGCGCCGACCAGCTGTGCCACCTGCTGCTCCAGGCTGGCCCTTGCCTGGCCACGATGCGTGCGAGCGAGCAAGGCGCCGCGTGCCAGATCCTCGCGGCCACGCGTCAGCGCCAGCTCGGCCTTCTGCTGCCAGTCATCCTCCTCGCGCTTGAGCGACTCGACACGCCGTTCGAGCTCACGCCGCTCAGCGATGCTGCGCACAGCGGAGGAGCGAACCTCCACCAGCGTATCTTCCATCTCCTGTATGATCAGCCGGATGATCTTTTCCGGATCCTCAGCGCTGGCAAGCATAGCGTTGAGGTTCGAGTTCACGATGTCGGCGAGGCGAGAAAAGATACCCATGGCCTTGAATCCTTGGCTTATAGCAATGTTAGCGTCGGTCGGCCGGTCCATCCACTGAATTGGCGAAAGACAGGCTTCGGTTCGCCGCTTCCATTGCAGCCACCGTGCCACTCTTGTAAGGTGCTGAATATAAAGATATATTTGATAGACTTGCGGATTTGCGCCATAGGTCGCTAAGCTGTTCTCGCCATGTTATGGCGATTGGAACCATCTGATGGCGCGCCTTGCAAATCCAGCCGAAATCCCCACGCCCATTGGCCAGTCGCCGGCTTTTCTCGACATGCTGGCCCATGTCTCCCAGGCCGCGCCGCTCAACCGCCCTGTGCTGGTGATCGGCGAGCGTGGCACCGGTAAAGAGCTGGTTGCCGGGCGCCTTGCTTTGTTGTCACCGCGCTGGTCGGCGCCGTTTATTAAACTCAACTGCGCGGCCCTGCCCGACGCGCTGCTCGATTCCGAGCTGTTCGGCCACGAAGCCGGCAGCTTTACAGGCGCCCAACGCCGCCGCCCCGGCCGCTTCGAGCTCGCCGACAAAGGCACTATCTTCCTCGACGAGATCGCCACCGCCTCCGCCTCGGTGCAGGAAAAGTTGCTGCGGGTGATTGAATACGGCAGCTTCGAGCGCGTCGGCGGTGGCGACACGCTACATGTGGACGTGCGCGTCGTCGCCGCCACCAACGTGAATCTGCCGGAAGCGGCCGCCTCGGGCAAATTCCGCGCCGACCTTCTCGACCGGCTCGCCTTCGACGTTGTGACGGTGCCCCCCCTTCGCTCCCGCCGCGAGGATATCGCCCGCCTTGCCGACCATTTTGCCAACCGTATGACCAGCGAGCTCGGCCGCAGCTTCTTCGCAGGCTTCACAGACCGTGTGCGCGACATGCTGAATCGCCATGACTGGCCCGGCAATGTACGCGAACTTCGCAACGTGGTGGAGCGTAGCGTCTACCGCATGCCCGATCCCGAAAAAAAGTTAAACGACATCATTCTGGACCCGTTCGCCTCCAACCATGCGCTGCAGCAGGCGAATGCGGGCAAGCAGCTCGCCCCGCCAGACGCGGGCGCCGCAGGCAGTTTCGAGACTGCAACACGCGCTTACGAGGCGAAGCTGCTGCAAAATGCCCTCGAGGCGTGCCGGTTCAACCAGGCTGAGGCCGCGCGGCAGTTAGGGCTCAGTTATTACCAGTTCAGGCATCATCTGAGGGTGCATGGGATGCTGGGTGAGGCGAAGAAGGCGGCGGCGGCGGCGTAAGGAAGCAGTTCTTTTCTGAAGAAAAGAGCCAAAAGACTTTTATTTCATAGGGTTGGGTTTGCTGGGCAAAGGCCCGGCTCTAGAGACGCAAAAGTTTTTTGCTTCTCTTTTCAAAAAAAGAAGGCCTTGCTTCCTAGTGTCCGCAATCTTGATGCAACCCCCACTTTGGGTCTAGCACCACCCTTACATTGCATTGCACAAGGACGACCATGGCCCGCAACAAGATCGCGCTCATCGGCGCAGGCAACATCGGCGGCACCCTCGCTCATCTTATAGGCTTGAAGGAGCTCGGCGACGTCGTCCTGTTCGACGTATTCGGTGGCGTTGCTTCCGGCAAGGCGCTCGACCTGATGCAATCCGGTGCAGTCGATCTCTTTGACGCCAACATGAGCGGCGGATCGGATTACGGCGCGATTGCCGGCTCCGACGTGGTGATCGTCACCGCCGGTTTCCCCCGTATGCCCGGCATGTCGCGCGACGACCTGCTGTCGAAAAATGCCGGCGTCATCAATCAGGTCGCCGACGGTATCAAGCAGCATTGTCCGGATGCCTTCGTGATCGTCATCACCAACCCGCTCGACGTGATGGTGTGGCAGCTGCAGCAGCGCTCCGGCCTGCCGGCGGCAAAAGTGGTCGGCATGGCCGGCGTGCTCGACAGCGCGCGGTTCAAGCTTTTCCTCGCTCAGGAATTCAATGTGTCGGTCGAGGACGTGACCGCCTTCGTGCTTGGCGGCCATGGCGACACGATGGTCCCACTCACCCGCTACTCGACGGTTGCCGGCATCCCCATCCCCGACCTGATCGCGATGGGCTGGACCACGCAGGAGAAGATCGACGCGATCTGTGCCCGCACCGCGAATGGCGGCGGCGAAATCGTAAAACTGCTGGAGCGTGGCTCGGCGTTCTACGCGCCGGCAGCTTCGGCGATCGCGATGGCGGAGAGCTACCTGCTGGACCGAAAGCGGGTATTGCCCTGCGCGGCACTGTTGAGCGGCGAATATGGGCTGGACGGCCTCTATATAGGTGTGCCGGTCGTCATCGGCGCCGGCGGCGTGGAGCGGATCGTCGAGATCAAGCTGAACGCCGACGAGCAGGCCATGTTCGAGAAATCCTGCGATGCGGTGAAGAAACTCATCGCGGATTTCAAGAAACTTCCGATCTGATCCGGGGAATCTCGCGATGAACATCCACGAATACCAGGCCAAGGAGCTGCTCCGCGGCTACGGGGTTTCCGTGTTGCAAGGCTTTGCCGCCTGGACCCCGGAGGAAGCCGCCGCCGCGGCCGCGAAGCTGCCTGGCCCAGTCTACGTGGTGAAATCGCAGATCCATGCTGGCGGCCGTGGCGCCGGCCACTTCAAGGACGATCCGCAGAGCAAAGGCGGCGTGCGCCTGGCCAAATCGGTCGAGGAAGTGAAGGCCGCCGCCGAAGCGATGATCGGCCACACGCTGATCACCAAGCAGACTGGCCCTGCCGGCCGCGATGTGCGCCGCGTCTATGTCGAAGCCGGCTGCGACATCAAGCGTGAGCTTTACCTGTCGCTTTTGGTGGATCGCTCCGTATCGCGCATCGTCATCATGGCGAGCACCGAAGGCGGCATGGAAGTCGAGGAGGTAGCTGAAAAGCACCCCGAAAAAATCCTCAAAGTCGCAGTGGATCCGGCGACCGGTGTCTCCAGCTACCACTCCCGCAAGCTAGCCTTCGGCCTCGGCCTGACCGGCAAACAGATCGGCGCCTTCGGCAAGTTCGTCGATGCGATGTACAAGGCCTTCGTGGCGCTCGATTGCGCCATTGTCGAGATCAACCCGCTCGTCGTCACCGGCGCCGGCGAGGTGGTCGCCCTCGACGCGAAAGTCAGCTTCGACGACAACGCCCTCTACCGCCACGCCGAACTCGCCCAATTGCGTGACGAGGCCGAGGAAGATCCGAAGGAGCTCGAAGCCGCCCGCTTCGACCTCAACTACGTAGCCCTTGATGGCGTGATCGGCTGCATGGTGAACGGCGCCGGCCTGGCGATGGCCACCATGGACATCATCAAGCTCTACGGTTCCTCGCCCGCCAACTTCCTCGATGTCGGCGGCGGTGCGACGCGTGAGAAAGTCACGGCAGCGTTCAAGATCATCCTGTCGGATCCGAACGTCGAAGGCATTCTCGTCAACATCTTTGGCGGCATCATGCGCTGCGACGTCATCGCCGAGGGCGTGGTGATCGCCGCCCGCGAAGTCTCTCTGAACGTGCCGCTGGTCGTCCGACTCGAAGGCACCAACGTCGCTTTGGGCAAGGAGATCATGGCCAAATCCGGCCTGCCGATCATCTCCGCCGACAATCTGGCCGATGCCGCCGAAAAGATCGTGCGCGCCGTGAAGGAGGCCAACTGACATGGCGATTCTCGTCGATAGAGACACCAAAGTCATCACCCAGGGCTTTACCGGGGCCCAGGGTACCTTCCACTCCGAACAGGCGATCGCCTACGGCACCAAAGTGGTCGGCGGGGTCACCCCGGGCAAAGGAGGCACGCTGCATTTGGACCTGCCGGTATTCGACACCGTAGCCGAAGCCCGCGAGCGAACCGGTGCGAACGCCACCGCCATCTACGTCCCGCCGCCCTTCGCCGCCGATGCGATCCTCGAAGCGATCGACGCCGGCATGGAATTGATCGTCACCATCACCGAAGGCATCCCGGTGCTCGACATGGTGCGCGTCAAACGTGCCCTGTCCGGCACCAAATCCGTCCTGGTCGGCCCGAACTGCCCGGGCGTGATCACGCCCGACGCCTGCAAGATCGGCATCATGCCAGGCCACATCCACAAACGCGGCAATGTCGGCATCGTCAGCCGCTCCGGCACACTGACCTATGAAGCCGTGGCACAAACCACGGCCGCCGGCCTCGGCCAGTCCACCTGCGTCGGCATCGGCGGCGACCCGGTCAAGGGGCTTGATTTTATCGAAGTGCTGGAGATGTTCCTCGCCGACCCCGAGACCAAAAGCATCATCATGATCGGCGAGATCGGCGGCGCCAGCGAGATCGATGCCGCCGAATTCCTCGCACGCGAAAAAATGCGCAAACCCGTCGTCGGCTTCATCGCCGGCAGCACCGCGCCACCAGGCCGCCGCATGGGACATGCAGGCGCAGTGATCAGTGGCGGACGGGACACAGCTGCAGCTAAATTCGAGGCAATGCGGATTGCTGGGATACATGTGGCGGACTCACCTTCGGCTCTCGGGAGCACGATGGTGAAGGCACTTAAGGGATAAGAAACAAAGCTTTGGGGGAGCAGACGCCTGCCCCCCCAAACCCCCCGGCATGTCTTAGCTATGCTCTGCAAGCAGTGCTGTACGGGGGACACAGTGTGGTGGGTGAACCTATTTTAGCCACATCGAAGCGTAAAGTTTAGCGCGGACTGAAATCACCAGGAGAGCACGACCGATGGCCGGCGTGGACGTACTAGCTACCGCCTTTAACGGCGGAAATGCGGCTTTTATCGCGGATCTTTACGCGAAATGGGTCGAAGCTCCCAATTCGGTCGATCCGAGCTTCGGCGACCTCTTCGCCTCCCTTAACGACGAAGGCCGCGCCGTCCTTACCGACGCCGAAGGCGCCTCCTGGGCGCCACGCAGCGCCACCGTGGAAGCCGAACCGCCGGCAGCCGCAACGTCCGAGCGCCGCGTCGGTGGTGACGCCGCCTCCATCCGGGCCGCCACCCTGGACTCGATCCGCGCGCTGATGATGATTCGTGTCTATCGCGTCCGCGGCCATCTTGAAGCCCAGCTCGATCCCCTCGGCCTGCAGCTACCGAAAACTCACCCCGAGCTCGACCCGCGCACCTACGGCTTTACGGACGCAGATTGGGACCGCCCGATCTTCATCGATCGCGTTCTGGGCCGCGAATCGGCCACCCTGCGCGAGATCGTCGAGATCCTGCGCCGCTCCTATTGCGGCCCCCTCGGTGTCGAATTCATGCACATCCAGGATCCGGACCAGAAGAACTGGATCCAGCGCCGCATCGAAGGCGCGCCCTGGCTCACCGCGTTCAACAATGCCGAAAAACGCACCATCCTCGCCCAGCTGACGGAAGCCGAAGGCTTCGAATCCTTCTGCCAAAAACGCTATGTCGGCACCAAACGTTTCGGGCTGGAAGGCGGCGAGGTCACCATTCCTGCGCTGCACGCGATGATCGAATCAGTGGTCGCCGACGGCACCAAGGAAATCGTCATCGGCATGCCGCATCGCGGGCGTCTGAATACGCTCGTCAACATCGTCAAGAAGCCGCTCTCGGCACTGTTCAGCGAATTCGGCGGCGCCAGCTTCAAGCCTGACGACGTGCAGGGCTCCGGCGACGTAAAATACCATCTGGGCACCTCGACCGACATCGAGATCGCCGGCCGCATGGTGCACATCTCCCTGCAGCCCAACCCCTCGCATCTCGAGGCGGTGGACCCAGTCGTCGTCGGTAAGGTGCGTGCGCGCCAGGACATGGCAGGCGACATCGACACGCGCCGCTCGGTAATGGGCATATTGCTGCATGGCGACGCCGCTTTCGCGGGCCAGGGCCTGGTCTACGAAACGCTCGCGATGAGCCAGCTCGTCGGCTACCGCACCGGCGGCACCATCCATGTGGTGGTTAACAACCAGATCGGCTTCACCACCGTGCCGGCGCACGCCTATTCCGGCCTGTATTGCACCGACATCGCTAAATCCATCCAGGCGCCGATCCTGCACGTCAACGGCGACGAGCCGGAAGCTGTGGTGTTCGCCGCCCGCATGGCCGCCGAGTTCCGCCAGCAATTCGGTGGCGACTTCGTGCTCGACATCGTCTGCTATCGCCGCCACGGCCACAACGAGAACGACGAGCCGGCTTTCACCCAGCCGATCATGTATCGCGCCATCCGCGAGATGAAAACCACGCGCGAGCTTTACGCCGAACGCCTGGCCAAGCAGGGCGTGGTGAGCACGGAAGATGCGCAGGGCATGTGGGATACGCTGTTCCGCAAATACGACCAAGCGCATGCGGCAGCCCAATCCTATCGCGTGAACAAGGCTGATTGGCTCGAAGGCAAATGGCGCGGCCTGAAGTCCGACGATGCGCAGGACGAGACTGAGCAGGCGACTGCTGTGGATCACGACACGCTGCGCGAAGTCGGCTTCGCCTTGGCCACCGTGCCCAACACCTTCGATGCAAATCCGAAGATCACGCGCCAGCTCGAAGCCAAGCGGCAGATGATCGAGAGCGGCGAAGGCATCGACTGGTCGACGGCCGAGGCCTTGGGCTACGGCTCGCTGCTGCTCGAGGGTCATCATGTGCGGCTGTCCGGCGAGGATTGCCAGCGCGGCACCTTCAGCCAGCGCCATGCGGTCCTGATCGACCAGACGAACCAAAACGAATTCACGCCGATGAACAACATCCGGCCAAAGCAGGCGAAGATCGAGATCTTCAATTCCCTCCTGTCGGAACAGGGCGTTTTGGGCTTCGAATACGGCTATTCTCTTGCCGATCCGTGGACATTGGTGTTGTGGGAAGCGCAGTTCGGTGATTTCGCCAACGGGGCGCAGGTGATCATTGACCAGTTCCTGGCCTCCGGCGAGACAAAGTGGCTTCGTATGTCCGGGCTGACGTTGCTGCTGCCGCATGGTTACGAGGGCCAGGGCGCAGAGCATTCCTCCGCCAGGCTGGAGCGCTATCTGCAGCTTTGTGCAGAACGCAACATGACGGTGGCTAATCTCACCACGCCAGCCAACTACTTCCATGCGCTGCGGCGGCAGGTGAAGCGGAACTTCCGTAAGCCGCTGATCCTGATGACTCCGAAATCGCTGCTGCGTCACAAGTTGGCCGTCTCGAAGCTGTCGGACATGAGCGGCGACAGTCGTTTCCGCACCGTGATCGGCGAGATCGACGAGATCGCCCCCGCGGACGCCAAGCGTGTGGTGCTGTGCAGCGGCAAGGTGTATTACGATCTGTTAGCGGAACGACGTGATCGCGGGATCAAGGATGTCGCCATTCTGCGCCTGGAACAGCTGTATCCGTTCCCCGAGAAGACGCTGGCTTTTGCGCTCAAGCCCTACGCCAAGGCGCATGATGTGGTGTGGTGCCAGGAGGAGCCTGAGAATATGGGCGGCTGGAGTTTCGTCGATCGCCGCATCGAGAAGGTTCTCACGGTGATCAAGCACAAGGCCAAGCGGCCGATCTACGCAGGCCGCGTCGCGGCCGCGAGCCCGGCAACTGGTTTGGCAAAGGTCCACGCCGTCGAACAGGCCGCCCTGGTCCGCGAAGCCCTGGGTGTCTAAGTGTTGTTTTTTAAGAATTGACGGGGGATTTGGGGGGGCAGGCACTGCTCCCCCAATCTTCTTTTACGGAGTGTTGGATAGATGTCGGACATAGTTGTTCCCACCCTGGGCGAAAGCGTGACCTCGGCCACGGTCGCCCGCTGGCTCAAGAAGGTTGGCGAGCAGGTAGCCGCCGACGAGCCGGTGGTGGAGTTGGAGACCGACAAGGTGACGGTCGAGGTAAATGCGCCGTCGGCCGGCGTGATGGAGCAGCCTTCGGCCAACGAGGGCGACGAGGTAGAGGTCGGCACGGTTTTGGGCACGATCGGCGCCGGCAGTGGTGCCGTGGCTGCATCTGCACCGACCAAGCCTGAGCCGCAGAAGAATGTTGCAGGTGGGGTTCAGACGCCGCCGGCGGCGTCTGGTCCCGTCGCGCGTCCAGCCGCTCCGCCGGCGCCTCAATCCGGTCATGCGCCGTTGCCGGCTGCGACGAAGATGATGGAAGAGAAGCAGGTTTCCGCTGGTTCCGTCGGGACGGGTTCGGGCAAGGACGGACGCATCACCAAGGGCGATGTGCTGGCCTTTCTCGACAAGAAGCCCGAGGCGGTGGCTGCTGCGCCGAAGCCTGCGACTCCACGTGCTGCGGACGCGCGCGAGGAGCGGGTGAAGATGACGCGGCTGCGTCGCACGATCGCGCAGCGCTTGAAGGAAGCGCAGAATACGGCAGCGATGTTGACCACGTTCAACGAAGTGGACATGTCGGCGGTGATGGCATTGCGCACCGAATACAAGGAAGCTTTCGAGAAGAAGAATGGCGGCGTCCGCCTGGGTTTCATGTCGTTTTTCGTGCGCGCCTGTGTGGCGGGTTTGCATGAATATCCGGCGGTGAATGCCGAGATCGATGGCGACGAGATCGTCTACAAGAACTACGTGCATATGGGCATTGCGGTCGGCGGCCCGAACGGACTCGTCGTTCCCGTTTTGCGTGATGCGCATAATATGAGTTTCGCCGAGATCGAAAAAGCGATCGGCGGCATGGGCAAGCGCGCGAAGGACGGTCAGTTGAAGCTCGACGAGCTGACCGGCGGCAGTTTCTCGATTACCAATGGCGGCACCTATGGATCGCTGATGTCCACGCCGATCCTCAACCCGCCGCAATCGGCCATTCTGGGCATGCACAAAATCCAGGACCGTCCGATGGCGGTCGCCGGAAAAGTCGAGATTAGGCCGATGATGTATTTGGCGTTGTCGTATGACCACCGCATCATCGACGGCAAGGAAGCCGTGTCGTTCCTGGTGCGTGTCAAGGAAGGCATCGAGGATCCTCGCCGGCTGCTGCTTGGTCTGTAGAGTGGTCTCTGCCCACCACCTCGCCGCAATTGGAGTTTCACAAGAATAATGGCTGTTGAAATCCGCGTTCCCACTTTGGGAGAAAGCGTAACCTCTGCAACGATCGCACGCTGGCTGAAACAACCCGGCGAAGCGGTAGCGGCTGACGAGCCTCTGGTCGAACTTGAGACCGACAAGGTGACGGTTGAAGTGAATGCGCCGTCTGCCGGTGTGCTCGGTGCGCATCAGGCGGCCGATGGCGCAGAAGTGTCTGTAGGCGACGTGCTCGGCAGTATCGACGCGCAAGGTGCCGCACAACTATCGGCCGCAGCACCGGCACCGGCACCGGCTCAATCGCCGAAAGCTGACGTGCTGCCGGTAAAGACCGAGACGGCACCGATGCAGCCGATGACGGACGCAGCCGAGAGTTTCGACGTCATCGTCATCGGCTCCGGCCCAGGCGGCTATGTCTGCGCCATCCGCGCGGCACAGCTTGGGCTGAAGACGGCCTGTGTCGAAATGCGCGAAACTCTTGGCGGCACCTGCCTTAATATCGGATGCATCCCTTCAAAGGCGTTGCTTCAATCCTCGGAGAATTTCCACGAAGTTGTCGGCTCCTTCAAGGAACACGGTATTCTCGTGGAGGGCGTCAAACTCGATCTCTCCCGCATGCAGGCACGCAAGGGCGAAGTGGTGTCGGCGAACGTCAAAGGGGTCGAATTCCTCTTCAAGAAAAATAAGATCACCTGGCTGAAAGGCGAAGGCCGTGTCACGGCGCCCAGCCAGGTCGCTGTTGGCGACAAGGTATATGGCGCCAAGAACATCGTGATCGCCACCGGCAGCGAAAGCGTGCCGCTTGCCAATGTACCGGTCGACGAGAAACGCATCGTCACCTCCACCGGCGCGCTGGAATTTGCCGAGGTGCCGAAACATCTCGTGGTGATCGGCGGCGGCGTGATCGGCTTGGAACTCGGCTCCGTCTGGCACCGTCTCGGCGCCGAGGTGACGGTAGTGGAGTTCCTCGATCGCATCGTGCCGGGACTGGACAACGAGATCGCCAAAACGTTTGAACGGCTGCTGACCAAGCAAGGCTTGAAATTCAAGCTCGGCACGAAAGTCACCGGCGCGGTCGTGGGCGAAAGCGGCGTCGCACTCACCATGGAACCGGCAAAGGGTGGAGAGTCTGAAAAGCTGCAGGCCGATGCGGTGCTTCTGGCCATCGGCCGCCGCCCCTACACCGAAAAACTCGGCTTGCAGGAAGTGGGCGTAGAGACGGACCAGCGCGGCTTCGTAAAGATCGATGCGCATTACCATACCAACGTGCCTGGCATCTTCGCCATCGGCGACGTGATCACCGGCCCCATGCTGGCGCACAAGGCGGAGGAAGAAGGCGTCGCAGTCGCGGAGCTGATCGCAGGACAGGCAGGCCATGTCAATTACGACGCCATTCCCAGCGTAATCTATACCTGGCCGGAAGTGGCCAGCGTCGGCGCCAGCGAAGAGATGCTGAAAAAAGACGACGTCGCCTACAATGTCGGCAAGTTTCCGTTCATGGCGAATGGCCGTGCGCGCGCCATGGGTGCGACCGACGGGTTTGTGAAAATCCTCGCCGACAAGACCACCGATCGCGTTCTCGGCGCACATATCATCGGCCCCGATGCCGGCACGCTGATCGCCGAGATCGTGACCGCCATCGAGTTCGGCGCAAGTGCGGAGGATATAGCGCGCACCTGCCACGCACACCCCACGCTGAGCGAAGCGGTGAAGGAAGCGGCTTTAGCTGCCGATGGCCGGGCGCTCCACATATAAAATGGTGGGCGAAGATCGTCCAACGATGCTCGCCCTCACCATGGGGGATCCCGCCGGGATCAGCGGCGAAATTACCGCCGGCGCATGGCGGGCACTGCGCGAAAGCGGGCCGCATTTCGTCGCCCTTGCCGATCCGGACTGGCTGGCCAACTACGCACCTGTGCAGGTGATCCGCACCATAGCGGAAGCCGATTTTGCCCGCGCCTTGCCGGTGCTGCCGATCCGCCTTGCACGGCCTGTCATACCGGGAGGGCCGGATACCGAAAATGCCGCTGCCATCATCGACAGTATCGCGCAGGCGGTGCGCCTGGCGCAGTCCAGGCAGGCGAGCGCAGTCGTGACCAACCCGATCGCGAAATCCGTTCTGCAATCGGCAGGCTTCCCACATCCCGGCCACACCGAATTCCTCGCCGCCCTCACCGGTGTGGCCGGCCGCGAGGTGATGATGCTGGCCGCCCCTGCCCTGCGTGTGGTGCCGGTGACCATCCATGTGTCTCTGCGCGCCTCGCTCGACTTGCTCTCGACCGAGGCAATCGTGGCCGTCGCACGCGTCACCAATGCAGCACTGATCAATGATTTCGGTATCGCACGGCCACGCCTCGCCATCGCTGGCCTGAACCCGCATGCCGGCGAATCCGGCCGCATGGGCACCGAGGAAATCACCCTCATTCAACCCGCCATCGACATCCTGCGCGCGGAAAACATGATCGTGACCGGCCCGCACCCGCCCGACACCATGTTCACCGAAGGCGCGCGCCAGACCTACGACGCCGCCATCTGCATGTATCACGACCAGGCACTCATCCCGCTGAAAACATTGGATGTCTTTGGCGGCGTGAACATTACCCTCGGCCTGCCGATCGTGCGCACCTCGCCCGATCATGGCACCGCCTTCGATATCGCCGGCCAAGGCCTCGCCAGCCCGGCAAGCCTCATCGCCGCTTTGCAGATGGCCACGCAAATTGCCACACAGCGCAGCCTCATGACATAAAACTCTTTTGTTTCTTTTCTTCAGACAAGAAAGCGCTTGCTTACGCTTCACCGCTCCATGCGGCCTTTTCTGAAGAAAAAAAACGAAGGACTTTTACGTCTTTAGAGGTGGCCCGTGAGACCTGCACGACTCGGCGTGAACATCGATCATGTAGCGACGTTGCGCAATGCGCGCGGCGGGAGCTTTCCTGACCCTGTCGCAGCAGCGCAAATTGCCATCGCAGCCGGAGCTGACGGGATCACGCTGCACCTGCGCGAAGATCGGCGGCATATCCACGATCATGATCTCGTACGCATGCAGGCAGCCATCAGCGCACCAATCAATCTCGAAATGGCGGCGACAAAGGAAATGGTCGGCATCGCCACCAAAGCGCAGCCACATGCGTGCTGTGTGGTGCCTGAGCGGCGCACAGAGGTTACCACCGAAGGCGGCCTCGATGCGGCAGGACAGATCGAAGCGCTGAGGCCGATGATACGCGCTCTGCTGGATGCCGGCGTGCGTGTCTCCCTCTTCATCGATCCGGATGAGGCGCAACTGCAAGCCGCTGCAACCCTGGGTGCGCCCGTGGTAGAATTGCACACGGGCGCATATGCAATCGGCAAGCCAAATGAACTGGAACGATTGGTAAAAGCCGCGGCGCACGCAGAAGCTCTTGGGCTCGAATGCCACGCCGGACACGGGCTCACCTATGACAATGTCGCCGCCGTCGCCGCCATCCCTCAGGTCGCCGAGCTGAATATCGGCCATTTCCTGGTGGGCGCTGCGATCGCCGAAGGCTTCGGCGGCGCCGTGCGGCACATGCGGGACCTGATCACGCAGGCAAGATCCGCCTGAATGGCCCTGCGAGATCCAGACTTCCGCGCGCCGGTAACAAACGACCACGAAACAACATTCGATTTACGTTGCCGTAAGATTAACTCGCGGGTAGCATTTCAACACGGAGGAAACCCTTCTTTATGCCGCATTGCACCCGTTGCGCACAGCATGACTGACGCATGTCTGGGATGAAGCAGTTCAGCACGGAGACGCCTCCGGTTCTCTGATGGAGCGCCGGATAGCGGCGCCCGATCATTTTCTTTCATCATCCGCGTGGAGATAATTAGTGTTGAGAACAAGAAGATTTGCGCTGTTTTGCGCAAGCGCATTATGCGCATCCGTACCGGCCGTGGCTGCAACCCCGCTGGTGACCGGAGCTGTCGACGATTCCGCAACCGTCACCATCGCGAATGAACGCCCCGTCGCCTATCATCAGGTGACCGACATGGGCGCGCTGGCCGATGCTACGGCGTTGCCGCATGTGATGATGGCGCTCAAGCGCTCGCCCGCGCAGCAGGCGGCGTTCGATCAGCTGGTCGCCGACCAGTTGAACCCGAAAGCGGCCTCCTTCCACAAATGGCTGGCGCCCACAGATCTCCGCTCTTACGGACCTGCGCAGGCTGACATAGACAAGACCGTCGCCTGGCTGCAGAGCCATGGGCTGACGGTGAACAATGTGTCGCCGAGCGGCATGGCGATCGACTTCGGCGGCAATGCGCGCCAATTGGGCGAGGCGTTCCACACCACTCTGCATCAGGTTTCGATGAAGGGCGAAATGCACGTCGCCAACATGACCGATCCCTCCATTCCGGCAGCATTGGCGCCGGTGGTGCGTGGTGCGACGCTCTCCGACTTCTTCCCCAAGCCCAACAATGTTAAGAGGAAGCCGAACTTCACGGTTCCGGTGACCGGCGGCGACTATTACGCGGTCGGACCGGCCGATTTCGCGACCATCTACAACGTGAAGCCGCTCTACACGGCCGCCAATAACCCGTACGGCGTCGCGATCACCGGAGCCGGTGTCACCATCGCCCTGGTGGAACAAACCGATATCCTGGCGGCCGACTGGAACACCTTCCGGACGAATTTCAAGCTCACCGGCTACAAGCAGGGCACGCTGACCCTGACCCATCCGGGCAATTGCGGTGATCCCGGGTTCACCCCCGACGAAGTGGAAGCGGCAATCGACGTCGACTGGGCGAGCGCGGTCGCGCCGAACGCCAAGATTATCGAAGCGTCCTGCCCGTCGACCGGCACCGTGTTCGGTGTGCAAGCCACGCTGCAAAACTTGGTGGAACTTGGCACCACGGCCTCGATCCTCAGCATCAGCTATGGCGGCTCGGAAGTGGGCCAGGGGCTGACCTTCCTGTCGCTCTGGTCGAATCTGGTGGAAGAAGGCGCCTCGGAGGGGCTTTCGATCATGATCTCGGCCGGCGATAGCGGGTCGTCGTCCAGTGAAGACGTCACCACGACCGGCCTTGCGGTGAACGGGCTTTCCACCAACGCCTACAACACCACGGTCGGCGGCACGGATTTCTATGATACGGCGCTGGGCAAGAACAGCACCTACTGGAAAGCCAGCAACACCACGGCCCTGGGTTCGGCAAAATCCTACATCCCGGAAATCCCCTGGAACAACTCCTGCGCTTCGACGATCCTCAGCAAGTTCGGCGGTTACGCAAACCCGATGGTGTTGTGCAACGCGGCCACGCCGACTGTCCCATTGCAGAACGGCGTCGGTGGCAGCGGCGGCCAGAGCATCTACTACGCCAAGCCTGATTGGCAGAATATCGGCGTGCCGGGCATGCCTGCCGATGGCGTGCGCGACCAGCCTGATGTTTCCCTGTTCGCCGCCAACGGCATTTGGAATCATTTCTATATCATCTGCATGTCCGACGCGAATGAAGGCGGCGTGCCCTGCGACTACACCAACACCAACGATATTCTCGGCAATGCCTATGGTGGAACCTCGGTGGCAGCACCTGCCTTCGCTGGCGTGATGGCGCTTGTGCTGCAAGGCAACGCGACCTTCGGCGACGTCAAGACATTCAAACTCGGCAATCCGGCACCTGAGCTCTATCTGCTGGCCAAGCAGCAATTCAACAATTCCTTGCTGCTGACGAACTGCAACAGCACGCTCGGCAACCGCATTTCTTCTGCGTGCGTCTTCAACAACGTCGAAGCCGGCAACAACGCAGAGCCTTGCGTGAAGGGCTCACCGAATTGCCATACCACAACGGACTCGACGGCAGGCGTCGGCATCCTTTCGGCGCAAACGAAAGCGCCTTATGTCAACGCGTTCCCCGCTGGCCCGGGCTACAGCCTTGCCACCGGCCTCGGGACGGTCAATGTGACCAACCTGTGGGTCAACCTGCTGCTCGGCAACAACACCGACTGAGCCGCGTGTCGAAAGGGGGGCGGTTGCCCCCCTTTTTTCTTACCTGAACAGAGCGGAAAATTCGTGCACAGCATAACACAACGGAATTTCTCGCTTCATTTCCCAAACAAAGAAAAGCATCTCTTCCGCATAAGCCAGCGCCTGAAGCTTTGCGCCTTCTGCGCCGCGGCAATTGCCTGGTGCCTTTTGCCCAATGCGGCCTTCGCTGCGGGGCTTTCGCCACTGCAGGAACGTGCCATCGACCAGGCCGCCACGGATAGTTTGCAGGCCGCAGGCGTGCCAGGTGCCACCCTGGCGGTGGTGCAAAATGGCACCGTCGTCTATGCGAAGGCCTACGGATTTGCCGAATTGCCGAACCGGCGCGCGACGCCGGACATGGCCTTTCCCCTGGGCTCGGTATCGAAGCAATTCACCGCCTCCGCACTTCTGTTTCTGGCGCAGGACGGCAAGCTGTCGCTCAATGACAAGGTCGCCCGTTTCCTGCCCCGGCTTGCGCATGCAAATGCCGTCAGCATCAGGCAAATTCTGTCGCATACTGCCGGCTACGAGGATTTTGCGCCGGAGGATTTCACCACGCTGCCGATGACCAAACCGGTCACGCCGCAAGGCATCCTGGCAGACTGGGGTGCCAAGCCGCTGGATTTCGTGCCGGGCACGCAATGGCAATACTCCAATACCGGCTACACGATCGCCGGGCAGACCGCGGAAGCAGCCGGTGGCGCACCACTGTTCGCGCAGATGAAAGCACGGATTTTCGTGCCGCTGCATATGTCCAGCGTCGAGGATTACGATGCGCATAATCTGCCGCCCAGTGGCCCCGTGGGATATCAGCGCCACGCCCTGAGCCCGCCGCGGCGTGCTGCCCGCGACCTGCCCGGGTGGTCCTACGGCTCCGGCGGCCTCGCGATGACGGCGTCAGATCTCGCCGCCTGGGATATCAGCCTGATGAATCGCAGCCTGCTCGCCGCTGCCTCGTACGATGCGATGGAGACGCCAATCAAGCTCGCCGACGGCAGCGACACCGGTTATGGCCTTGGCGTGGAGATACGTGATGTAGGCGGCCATCATGGCATTCTGCACACCGGGGAAGAAACCGGTTTCACTGCTTATAACGAGGTGTTCCCGGCCGACCATGCGGCGGTCGCCGTGCTGGTCAACGAAGACGCGACACCGGCCTCTGGCGTGATCGCGCGGCAGATCGAAAATATCGTGTTCGGCATTCCGCAAGCGGCACCTGGCGACCCTGCGCAAGCGCAGCTTATGCGCATGCTGGCCGATCTTGCACATGGACACATCGACGCGTCACGGCTGAACGACAACGCGAAATTCTATTTCTCGTCTGCAGTGCTAACGGATTTTCGAGACAGCCTGGCGCCGCTCGGCGCGGTGGTTGGGCTGCGCGAACGCATGCATCTGAACCGCGGCGGCATGGTGTATCATGTGTACGACGTGGCGTATCTGACGAAGCGGGTGGTGGTGACGACGTTTGAGTTGCCGGATGGGCGATTGGGGCAGTTGCTGATGCAGCCGTGAAGGAAACAGTTCTTTTTGGAAAAAAAAGAACCAAAAACTTTGATGATTTGAAGTGCGCATCAACGGATAGAACCGCGACAGCCACATAAAAGTCTTTGGCTTCTTTTCTTCAGAAAAGAAGACTTCCTTCACTCTCCACTCAGATCTCTCCTACGCTTCTCCAACTCCTCGCTATACCGCCGCAACGCATATTGCTCTGTCAGCAATCCCAGCACGTGCAAGCTCTCCGCACCATCCACCACGGCGAGCGCATCTGCCTCCGCCGTCTCGAACATGCGTGCCGCCTCGTTCACCGGCATCTCCGGCCGCAAAACGGTGTTAGTGTGATGCAGAAGTTCGCTGACGCGGTCTACCTCCTCGCCAACCGCATGTGCGTCGGCGACCCAGACGATGCCCGCGTAGCGATCTGCGTGGTCCACCACGATCACCCGGTTGGTCGAGCCCAGCGGGAAGTCGCGCCGGAACGCGGCGAGTGTCATGTCGTCGCGAATGGTGCGGATATCCTTGCGCATCATGCGCCCTACGGTGAGGTTGCGGATCCAGCCGATATCCACGGCGCTGCGTATGGATTCGCCGCGCAGGTGAAAGCGCCAGGTTGCGAAGGAGTAGCCGAACGTTCGCCTGACGGTGAGCGACGACACCACGGAAGCGGCAACCACGGCGACTGTCAGCGGCAGGCTGCCGGTGCTCTCGAGTGCCAGGAAGCTCATTGTCAGCGGGCCGCCGACGATGGCCACTGCCATGCCGCTCATGCCGATCAGGCCATACACAGCCTCGGGAAACACCGGGATCGGCCAGATCAGCAGCATCACCGCCGAGAACGCCTTGCCAAGCATCGCACCCAGGAAGAGCGAGGCGAAGAACAGCCCGCCGCGGAACCCGGAGCCGAGCGAAATGGCCGATCCCGCCGCCTTCAGCAGCAGCAGCAGCAGCACCGTTTTCAGCGGCAGATCCGCGGTTAGCGCTGCGTGCAGTGCGCCATGGCCGGCGGCCAGCACTGCCGGGCTGTTCAGGGCGAGGCATCCCAAAGCCAGGCCGCCGATGGCCGGGCGTAGCCAGCCGGGCACGCGGCTGCGGGTGAACATCTGTTCGGTCAGGGTCACGCTGCGCATGATGGCGATGCCGACCAGCGCGCAGATCACGCCGAGCGCCAGCACGGGCAGGAAGTCGGCGGTGGCCATGCCGGTGGGCAGCGCGATATCGTAGCCGGCCTCGTCGCCGACGATCCAGCGCTGCACCATCACCGCGGAGATAGCCGAGGCTACGACCGGGGCAAGCGTCGCCAGCGAGTAGGTGCCGATTACCAGCTCGAACGCGTAGAAGGCGCCGGTCAGCGGTGCGTTGAAGGCGGCGGCGATGGCACCGGCAGCCCCGCAGCCGACCAGCAGACGCAAATCCGCGCGCCGCACGCGGAACAGCCGGCCTAGGCCCGATCCCACGGCAGAACCGATCTGCGTGTAGCCCGCCTCCAGCCCGACCGAAGCGCCGACCCCATTGGACAGCATGGTCTGCGCCACCACGGCCAGGCTGTCGCGCATGGACATCTTGCCGCCGTACAGAGCATTGGCCTCGATCGGATCGACCGCCCGACGCGGCATCCAATGTGTGAGCGCCAAGGTCAGCAGCCCAACGCCCAGGCCGCCCAGCGGCGGTACCAGCAAGACCCTTGCAATGTCGAGGCTTGGCTGCGCAGACAGGCGCAGACCCGACGGCAGGTGATACAGCACCTCATGCGCCAGCTGCGTCGCCTGGTTCATCGCCACCACGAGCAGGCCGGCGACCGCACCAAGCAAGGCGGAGAGCAGCACGAGCGAGATTTCGTCGCTGCGGACCAGCGCGCGCAAGCGTTGCGGCACCTGCATGGCGAGGCTGCCAAACGCGATTTTTCGACGATTTGCGGCAGTCTTTGCGGTGGGTGTGAGCGAAGAGGGCGGCGGCATGGTTGGCAGCGACTCTCCGCCGATGGCAACTGGGCCGCAAGCTGCGTGTTTGGTTCAGCATGCAGATACCTGTCACGCCGAGCCCCATCGCTCCCAATCCAGAGCCGCCCGGCCCCGACATCCCGATGCCGATCGGCGAGCCGCCGTCGCCGATCCCGGTGCCGGAAGATCCGCCGCCGGAGCCGGTTCAGGTCTAGCGCCGGACATGGTCTTGCCAAGCCGCATGCGGCGGGTCGAGGTGGCTGAGCCCGGCGACGCGGACAGGATGTGTCTGATCGACGCTCCCCTCCCCACGCCAGGCGAGGGCGAGGTATTGATCCGTGTCGAAGCTGCTGGCGTAAACCGCCCGGATGTGCAGCAGCGTAAAGGCCTGTATCCGCCGCCGCCAGACGCAAGCCCTGTGCTGGGGCTTGAAGTCGCCGGTGAGGTGGCAGCACTCGGCGCCGGAACCGGCCATTTGCAAGAAGGCCAGCGGGTGTGCGCCCTGGTGAATGGCGGCGGTTACGCGACCTACTGCGTCACACCCGCGGTGCAATGCCTGCCTTGGCCGGAAGGCTATGATGCCGTTCGCGCCGCAGCCCTGCCAGAAACGTTCTTCACCGTCTGGGCCAACATGTTCGGCCCGCATTATCCATCGCAAAGCCGGCTTGCGCCTGGGTCGTCGGTGCTGATCCATGGCGGCAGCAGCGGCATCGGCACCACTGCGATCCAGCTTGCGCGTGTGTTCGGCGCACGGGTTTTCACCACCGCCGGATCAGCGTCGAAATGCGAGGCCTGCCTGGCACTCGGTGCCGAGGCGGCTGTCGACTACAACAAGGAAGATTTCGTCGCCCGCACACTCGAGCTGACACGCGGCGAAGGCGTGAACCTGGTGTTGGACATGGTCGCCGGCTCCTATCTCTCGCGCAACACCAAGGTTCTGGCGAAAGACGGCATGCTGGTCGTGATCGCCGTCCAGGGTGGCAACAAGGACCCCGACCTTGATATACGTCGGGTGATGATGAACAGGCTCACCATCACCGGCTCCACCATGCGGGCACGCACCCGCGCGGAAAAAGGCGATGTCGCGCGTGCATTGCTGGAGCATGTTTGGCCGAAACTGGAGATGGGGACGTGCGCGCCTGTGATCCACGGCGTCTTTCCTCTCGAGCAGGTCGCAGACGCGCATCGCCTGATGGAAAGCAGCACGCATATCGGCAAGATCGTACTGACGCTCGGCGCCTAAGATGATCCTGCAGGCGACCGAGACAGGCGCAGGGCCGCCACTGGCCCTGCTGCACGGCCTGTTCGGCCGATCCCAAAATCTCACCACTCTGGCACGCCGTCTCGCGAGTGATTTCCGTGTCATCGCTTTTGACTTGCGCAATCACGGCGCCAGCCCTCACGCGCCTGGCATGAGTTACCGTGAGATGGCCGATGACGTGCTCGAAACTCTCGCCGCACGCGACGCGCTGCCTGCTTGCATCCTCGGCCATTCGATGGGCGGCAAGGTGGCCATGATCCTCGCCCTCACCCACCCCGATTCAGTGTCGCGCCTGGTTGTGGCCGACATCGCTCCCATCGCCTACCGGCATTCCAACGGCACCCTGACGCAGGCCTTGCTCGATCTGCCATTGCCGCCCGGCCTCTCGCGCGGCCAAGCCGATCGGGCGCTTACCGACGCGATCCCCGACCCGGGGGTCCGGGGCTTTCTCCTGCAAAACCTGGTAACCGGCGCCAACCCCGTATGGCGAATCGGGCTGCAGAACATCGCCGCGGGCATGGCTGATATCGAAGGTTTTCCACCTCTTGCCGACGCCATGCACTACCCCGGACCGACCCTGTTCATCCGTGGTGCCCTCTCGAACTACGTCAAAGATGAAGCAATATCAGTGATCTCAGCCCTGTTTTCGGCTGCCGGAATGAAAACGATCTCCGAGGCTGGGCATTGGCTGCACGCCGACCAGCCCGAAGCTTTCGGCGCCGCTATCGAGGAATTCTTACGTGATCCTACGAATACCCGCATTATTTAGCGGATTTTCAGGCTGGCGCGGTCTAGCGTGCCGTTTGTCTCGTTCAGCGAGGTGCCATGTCGCCAGCTTTCCGATCCTTCGCCGAGCCTGAAGCAACAGCCTCAAATCGCCAGACAGCCAGCCTTGCAGCGCTTGCCGTGACCCTGCTGGTGATCGTGATCTCGCTCTATTTGGTGGACAAGCTGCGCGCCGAAGCCGCGTATGAGGATTGTGTGCTCGAAGGCCGTATCGGCTGCGTGTTAGCGCCTTAAACGCCTATTTTTCCCCGGCCAGCCAGCCTTCGCAGCAGGCTTTCGCCAAAGCACGCACGCGTCCGATATAAGCGGCGCGCTCCGATACGCTAATCACGCCGCGTGCGTCCAGCAAATTGAACAAATGGCTGGCCTTGATGCATTGGTCATAGGCCGGCAGAGGCAGTGCGCGCGCGACAAGGGCCGCACATTCCACCTCCGCATCGGCAAAATGCGTCTTGAGCATGTCCGTATTGGCAGCCTCGAAATTATAAGCGCTGTATTCGCGCTCGGAGCGCAAGAACACGTCGCCATAGGTGACACCCTGGCCGTTGAAATCCAGGTCATAGACGCTGGAGACGCCTTGCACATACATCGCCAAGCGCTCCAGCCCGTAGGTGAACTCCGCCGATGGCAGCACCACCGGTATGCCGCCCACCTGCTGGAAATAGGTGAACTGCGTCACCTCCATGCCGTCGCACCAGACCTCCCAGCCGAGCCCCCAGGCCCCCAAGGTCGGGCTCTCCCAATCATCCTCGACAAAGCGGAAATCATGCAGCGAGGTGTCGATGCCGATCGCGCGGTAGCTCTCCAGCACCATCGCCTGCGCATCGGCCGGGCTGGGCTTCATGATCACTTGATACTGGTAGTAGTGCTGGAGTCGGTTCGGGTTCTCGCCGTAGCGCCCGTCGCTCGGCCGCCTGCTTGCCTGCACATAGGCGGCCCGCCAGGGCTTCGGCCCAAGCGCCCGCAAGGTGGTGGCCGGATGGAAGGTGCCGGCACCGACCTCCATGTCGTAGGGCTGCAGGATCACGCAGCCTTGCGCAGCCCAGTAGGCATGCAAGCGCAAAATGATATCCTGGAAGCTGGGCGGCTTATGCGCGTGTGCGTCGTCCATGGTCGCGGCCGGACTCTTTCTCGAAAAGCGATGTGGACGAACTTACAGGAGGACAGATGCACAAGCGAGACTGGGCAGGACTTGCGGTGGCGGCCTGCGCGCTCGCCGGCTTCCTGGCATTCCGTGCCGTCTATATCGAGCCGCGCGAATGGGGGGCCCTGTGCGTCTCCGCAGCACCTCCCCTCGCCTGCCTGCCACGCGGCGGTCTGATCTGGATGCAGCGTTTCTACCTTTGGGGCAGCCTGTCACTGGCCTTAGGCCTATGGGGATTCAGCTGGCGCGGCGGATTTGCAGCCCAACTCGCAGCCGTCGTGCTCGGGATCGCTGCGATCGAGAACTACAACGCCACCTGGGGTGCGGTGGGCCTGGCCCTAGGTGCCTGGGCATGGCTGCGGCGCGACGGATGGGTTGCTACGCAGCGGCCGTGAAATCGCCGTTTTCGTCCAGCAGCATCAGCTCCCCGGTGCGGATCGCGAACCACGCGCCATGCAGGGTCAGTCTGCCTGCTGCCACCCGCTCCGCGATCCACGGAAAGGTCATGAGGTTGGCCAGCGACACCTTTACGACCTCGCACTCACACACTTGCTGACGCGCCTGGACGGACTCGCAACGCATCGCGGTCACCCGTGCCGGTTCGGCGATGGACATCCATTGCGCCACGAAATCGGTGGCACCCGGCGGCGCACCTCCCAGCAGCGCGCCGACTCCGCCGCATTGGCCGTGACCCAGCACGACGAGATGGGCCACCTCCAGCACGCACACGCCGAATTCCAACGCGGCACTGGTGCCATGATAAGCCATGTCGGGCGCATAAGGTGGCACCAGGTTCGCCACGTTCCGCAGCGTCAGCAACTGGCCAGGGGCGGTGTCGAAGATCACCCCGGGGTCCACCCGGCTGTCGACACAGGCCACTACCAGCGTCTTTGGCTGCTGGCCTTCCTCTGCCAGGTTCTCGAACACCTGGCGGCGTTCAGGCCAACCTGCGGCACGAAAACGGCGATAACCTGCGATTAGGTCGTCCATGGACAAAACCCTAACAGCGGGCCCAGCCTTAATGAAGCGCCAAGTGCATTGGACAGACGCCGCAGTTCGGCCTCAACTCTGCAACCAAAGAGAGAAACCATGACAAAGACGATCCTCCTCGCCCCGCACGATCCCATTCCAGAACCGGGCGCGCATGGCCTGGTGCTGCGCCATCTCGGCGAGGACAGTCCGGTGGCGATCGTGACCGAGATCATCTTCCATGGCCCCAATGGCGGCAGCACCGCCGCCCGCCGGCCCGACGGCTCGCTGATGCCGTTGCAGGAAGCCCTGGATGCCGCCCTCATAGAGGCAAAGCACCGCGGCATCGGCACCATCTACGTGCTGGACCGCACCAAGGGGCAACGCGAACAGGAAGTGTTGCAGGCGCACGGCATGCATAATTTCGCCAACGACAAGCTGAGCGACACCGATCCGGAGGACGGCGTGAAGGGCAGCGACCTACGCGACCGCCCCCACGACGCAGGCTTCATGCGCT
Source organism: Acetobacteraceae bacterium (assembly GCA_965198855.1). GTDB lineage: Bacteria > Pseudomonadota > Alphaproteobacteria > Acetobacterales > Acetobacteraceae > BOG-908. Next base: position 1,555,758 of record CBDAPZ010000001.1, read on the forward strand.
AACGGTGCGTGGCAGAACCCTTATACGGGCGGCGTCTTAGACGAGGCGCGCCCATCGCCGATGACCGCGAGCGGCGCCCAATAAAAGGGATGCGCCTCTGCGGCCAGGTCGCCCGTCGCTTCGGAGAGCATCTTGCGCTGTGCCGCTGCCAGCCCGCCGGCGATGCCCAACGAGGGATCGGCCTGCGATTTGGCGATGGCCAGTGCTACCAAATAGGCCGTCACACGGTCGTTCACCGCCCAATGGGTCACCAGCATCGAGCGGGCGCCGGCAAAGAAGAAGCTGCGGGCCAGGCCCGAAAGGCTTTCGCCAGCGCTGCCGCCCGCGCCGCCGCCGGTGTTGCAGGCGGAGAGGATGACAGTGTCGGCATCGAGATCGAGCTGCGTCACCTGCGAGGAGGACAGCAGAGCGGATTCGGCGCTCGGCGCATTGGCAGGGGCCGACGTGACCAAGGCCGGCTCGGTCTGGCATTTCAGATCGGTCGAGAGCAGCGCGTGCGTCGCGAAATGCAGGATCCGCATGTCCTTGAGATTGGTGCGCAACACGGCGTCTGCGGTGAAGGCCGGACCAAGCAGTTCGTCGGAGCCCGAAGCGTGGGTGAGTGCGCGGACGGTTTGCAGTTCCACCTGTGCGCCAGGCAGAGCCGGCAGATGCGCGAGCAGGGTGGCGCTATCGCCGCAATTGGCCGGCGGGAAGGCGTGGGTTGCCTGTGCCATTGTGACCGGCCGGAAATCGCCGAAGCCGAACCACGGCGTGCTGGCGCGCGAGGTGCCTGCCAGCTTGCGGAGGCTGACGAAATTGGCTGGCGCCGGCACGTGGGCGACCACCAGATGCTGCACCAGCCAAGGCGCGCTGGCCAAGGCGCTGGGATTGGCATGGCCGCTCAGCAGCAACCCGAATGGCAGGGAAAGAAGCGGCCCGCTCGGCGCCACGGTGAAGGCGGTGGCGGCCGCCAATTGCGTCGGGAACCCGCCGAGAAGGGCCTGATAGAGTTCCTCCGCGGCGGCGGTATCGAATGGCGGCGGCGGCATCGTTTCGGTGTCAAGGCTCGCACGAATACGGCTGACCAGCTTGGCCATCCGCTCCGATCCACCATCGACGGGTGCCACCGCCATCTTTCCGTCGGCCGCCAGAAAACTCCAGCCGGTCGTCTTGGACAGCATGATGGAGCAGAACACCTCGCCCGGCCGCAGGGTGGCCAGCACTTCATGCGCGGTGACGACTTTCTGGACCAAGGAGCCGAAATTCGGCGAGGCCGCCTGCAAGGCCGACGTCTTCTCGGCAAGCTCCGCCTGCATCTTGGCGATCTTCGCGTCCAACTCCGGATCGGATTTCGCCGAACGGCCGCCTTCGGCACTGGTGCTCAACTGTTCCTGCTGGCGTTCGAGCAGATCGGAGAGCGTCGCCTTGAGATCCGCACGATCCTTGATCAGGGTCGAGACTTTCGGATTGCGCGCGTTCTCCGACAGCCGTGCGCTCGCCTCGGCGATCTGCTGGCTGGTGACGCTGCCCTGGCCGAGTTCGGCCGCCTCGAACATCGCCTCGTGTACGGCTTCCGCATTCGCATCCGTCACGCTGTCGCTGAGCAGTTTCAGGCAGGGCAGAAGCAACGCTGGCTCGGTCCCCTGCTCCGCCGCCTGCAGCGCCATGATGGCGGCATGGCAGGACACCAGGGCCGCTTCATTCTGGCCTGCATCGACCTGACGGCCGGCGAGTAGAAGACGGGTTTTCGCGTAAGCAAGGCTGTTGGGGAAAGCGATCGAAAAATCGCTGGCCGAGGAGGCGAGCTGCGTAAGGGCTACTTTATGTTCGCCCCGCGCTTCGGAAACGAAAGCGGCAGTACGCAGCAGGCGGGCGCGCATGTCCGGCGCATCGAAATCGTTCGCGTCGGCGATCCGGCGTGCGCTGCTGGCGGCGGCTTCGCTTTCGGACAGGCGGTCGAGGCGTTCGAGTGCCACCGCCTCGCCGCGACGGTTCTCCACCACGCCGATCAGGGCTGCGGTCTGCGCCGGGTCGGCGAACACGTCGCGCGCCGCCATGCCGTGCTTGCCGGAGACGGTAAAATTCTCCTGCGGCGGCATCAGCGGCGCGCCGTTCAGATTGGCGATGAAGCCGGCCTCGCTCAGCTTGAATTCAGCGAGCGCTGCCTCGGGCTTCTGCTCGTTCAGCAGATGGATCGCACGGTCATGCAGCACCAGCGGCAGGGCGTTCTCGTCTGTCTGGCCCGGCGCCCGCGCCAAAAGCTCCGCCTGGTCGAGCAGCTTTTCGGCATCGTTGTAGCGGCCGAGATTGGAGAATTGCACGGCTTGGCCGGCCAATGTCTGTGCCAGCGCCGGGCTAGTCGGCCCCAGCACCCGCCGCTGCAGCCCGGCCACTGACCGATAGGCAGATTCGGCATCGGCGTAGTTGCCGGCGCGGTTGGCAGAGCTCGCGGTCTTGATCCAGCCTTCGTACTGGCCGACGTCGCTAGCCGAAAAGGCGTTCGCCGCCAGTCGCTGGGCCGCCAAAGCCGGGCTGATCTGGTGCTGTGTCACCGCAGCACCGCGCAGCGTGCCGCTCAGCACGCCGATGGAACGCTCCATGGCAGGCAGCGCGGGCTCCACGCCATCGGCATAATAGGCGGTGCCGCCGACCACGGTCACCAGCGCGATCTGCGGCCAGCCGCCGAGGCGCCGCGTGCAATGCAGCAGCAGCGCAGGCGCGCCGAGGATGACGGTGTTCTGGGCGCCGGTGGGGCATTCGAGACGCGTGTCCAGGCCGTTGCGCCAGGCGCTGTTCGACACCAGCGATGGCAGCTGGCCGGCATTGGCCGCGTCGCCCTGAAGGATACGTGCAGCCGGCTGGTCCCAGCTGCCGCACAGCACATCGGTCTCGCGTGCCGCGCCGCCGGATGCTTGCGTGCAAGCCTCGCCGACGCTGTTGGTGCCCAGCGAGATATCGGCGCTGGCTTTGCCGCCGACATAGGCGCTTTCCGGCGGACGGGCGCAGCCGGCGAGCAGCGTGCAAGCCAGCAGGAACAGCGAAACACGGCCCGTAAACGGCGTCATCAGTAATCTTCCTCGCCCACGTTCGGCAGCGCGTCGTCGTCCTGGTGGCGTTTGCGCTGCGTGCCTTCCGCATAATCGTTCACCGGATCCACGATCGGCACGAGCAGCGGCGAGAGCAGGATGCAGTTGATCGATTCGATCGGGCAGCCATTGATCTGGTAATTCACGTTCGGCAAATGATGCGAGAAACCCACCGCGGCCGCCGCAAAGCCGCCACGACCGCCGACATCACCCATCAGGATAACCGGCGAGGATGGCACGATGCCGTCGCTATAAAACACGTTCAGCCCGGCGACATCGATCTCGCCGGAGGCACTGCCGCCTTGTTCCAGCACCAGCAGAAGCTGGGCATCCGGCGCGATCAGCGAGGCGAATTTGGCGTCACCGCGCCCCTCGATGGCCACCTGCAGGGTGGAAGATGGCCCGGTGCCCGAGATCGCGGAAACACTCGCAATGCCGGTCTGCTGGAACGCGGCGGATTGCGTGTAGACGCCGAGCGCGCCCTGTCCGGCAATGAGCGGCGCTGCAATCGAGATCGAGCTGGTCGCACCGTGGATGGTCGCATTGCTGCCGGTCCGCACCACGGTGTTGTCCCAGATGATGGATTGCGTCACCGGGGTGCCGGCCAGGAAATCGCCGATCAGCAGGCTCGAGGCGCTCAGCGTGCCGGCGAGCGTGATGGTGCCGGGAGCGGCGATGCTGCTGCTCAGCCCCCGGGTGCCGATCTGCGTGTCGGCGATGGTGCTGCCGGCACCCTGGGTGATGTTGGTGTGGGCGTTGATGGTGAAGGCACCGATGGAGGTGAAGTCGCCATTGAGGGTGACGGCGCCGCCTTTGGCGGAGAGTGCCAGCAGGGTACCGCTGATCACCCCGCTCGTGGCTTCCGAGACATCGGTGCCGGCGGTGATCGAGAGCTGTCCTGCCGGTGTGAGCGAGCCGGCGATCGAGACATTGCCCCCGGCGCTGACGGTGGCGGCGGCCTGGTTGAAGACATCGGCACCCTGGCCCAGCGTCACGTCTCCACCAGCGGCAAGCGCGATGGTGCCCGGCGCTGCCAGCACATCATCGACCGTGATGCTACCGCCGGCCTTGAAGCCGATGGTGCCGGCAGCGCTCTGTATCGCGGCTTGCGCAAGGATATCGTTGCCCGAATCGACCGAGATCGCGCCGGGCGTCTTGAAGGCTGCCTCGATCGCCACCGATCCGCCGGCCGCCAGCGACACGTCGCCCAATCCGCCGAACACACCGCCCAAAGTGATGTCGCCAAGCGTGGTGGTGAGGCTGTTCGACACGCCGCCTTCGATGGCGGCCGCGGACACAATGCCGGTGCCAGCTGAAATCGCGAGCGAGCCGGTCGCGGTCAATGGACCGTCGATGGTGACGAGCCCGCTTGCACTGATGACGCTCTCAGGCGCGGTGACGGCGCCGGAGGAGGTGACCGTGAAATCGGCGCCGGCGGTGGCCTCGAGGCTGTCCGCCGCGGAAAGCTGACCCGACACCACGATGCTGCCCCCGGCCGAGAGGGTCATGGCGGTATCGCTCGACAGGCTGGCTTGGGCGAGCAGATCGGTGCCGGCGTGGATGGTGAGGTCGCCGGTCGCGGTGAGCGGGCCCGCAAGCGTCACCACGCCCATCGTGGCGGTGATGCTGGTCAGCCCGCCGGCGATGGTGCCGGTGGCGCCTAGAGTGGCGGCGTTGCCGGCCGCAAGGGTGAGCGAGAGCGGATCGCTCAGCGCGCCATCGATGGTGATGTTGCCGCCTGCCATGATGGTGCCGCCGGTCGAGGGAATGACCAGAGGCCCGTGGAACACGGCCGGGCCGACGACGGCACTGACGTCACCGTCGATCGTGGCACCCTGGTCCTCGGTGACATCGGTGCCGGCGACGATGCTGAACCCGCCGACCGACTGCACGGAGCCGCCGATCTCGGCGCTGCCGCTGGTGGCCTGGATGCCCACGCCCATCCCGGAGATGAAGCCGCTCGCCCCCTCGGTGACATCGCTCGCAGCAAGCAGGCCGAGCGGTCCGGAGGCCATCAGCACGCCATCGATGGAGGCGCTGCCGGTCGTCGCGGTGATCGTCGTGGCACCAGCAGTGATGCCGCCGCCTTGCGCCAGCGTCACGTCGGTGCCGGCCATCAGGGCCAGGCTGCCGCTCACGCCGAGCGTGCCGCCGATCGTGGCGGCAGTGCCGGCATCAATCATGGCGGGGCCAGAGGTGACGCTGCCGGTCGGATCGAGCACGAAGGCGCCGCCGGCGGTCAGCGAGAGCGCACCGTCAGCGACCAGCGCGCCGTCAATGGTGGCATTGCCCGCCGTTGCGGCGATGGTGGTGTTGGCGGCGGCAATGTTGCCACCTTGCGCCAACGTCACATCAGTCCCGGCAGTCAGGCCAAGGCTGGACTCCACGTCCAGCGATCCGCCGATCAACGCATCGGTGCCTGCAGCGATGGTCGTGGGGCCAGCGGTGATGCTGCCGGTGGCATCGAGCGCGAAGGCTGTGCCGGCTTTCAGTGACAGCGTGCCCAACGCGCTCATGGCACCGTCAATGATGGCAGCACCCTGTGTGGCGGCGATCGTCGTGAAGCCGGCGGAGACGCGGCCCGTCTGATCGAGCATGAAATTATTGCCCGCGGTCAAGACAAGCGCCCCGTTGACCGATAGCAGGCCGTCGATGGTGGCATTGCCGGTGCCGGCGGTGATCGTCGCGGCATCCACCATGATGCCGTAATCGATGTTCCCGGGGATGGTAATGACGCTGCCGGTGGCGCCGATCGAGAAAGCGCTGCCTGCGGTCAGCGACAGCGTGCCGTGTGCGGTCAATGCGCCGTCGATCGTCGCATTCCCGCCCGCAGCCGTGATGGTCGTATCGCCGGCATTGATTAGTCCAGGCTGGCCCAGGCTGACATCGGTTGCCGCAGACAGGCCAAGCGCACCGTTTGCCGACAGGCTGCCGTCGATGGTGGCAGCCCCCGATGTGGCAGTGATTGTCGTGGCACCGGCGGTGATCGTGCCTGGCTGATCGAGCGTGACATTGTTACCGGCGGTCAAGGCGAGCGGCCCGTTGACCAGGAGCAGTCCATCGATGGTGGCGTCGCCGGCGGTGGCGGTGATCGTCGTGGCATTCGCCGTGACCGTGCCGGTGGTGGCGATGCCGATATCAGTGCCGGCGGTCAGCGTCAGCGTGCCACCGGCGGCCAGAATACCGGCGATGCCGGCGGTGCCCCTGGCAGCACTGATGGTGGTGTCGGTGGCGGCGATCCGGCCGAACTGGCCGAGGTTGACATCGGTGCCGATAGCTAGGTCGAGCGGACCCCTCGCGGTCAGAACGCCGTCGATCGTGGCGGCACCGTTGGTGGCGGCGATGTCGGTGGCACCGGCTGCGATGGTGCCGCCCTGCGACACTGTCACGTCGCTGGATGCCGTCAGGCCCAGCGCGCCGTTGGCGGTCAAGCTGCCGCCGATCGTCGCTGCGCCGCCCGTTGCCGTGAGCGTGGTCGCCCCGGCAATGACCGTTCCGGTAGGTGCCACAGTAAGGTTGCCGCCGGCAGTGACGGCAAGCGCCCCGTTCACGGTCAGCGCGCCGGCGATCGTCGCGTCGCCCAACACCGTGTCGATCGTTGTGGCGCCCGCGACCAATATGCCGGTCTGCCCGATCGAGACGTCGGTATCGGCAACCAGGCTGAGCGTCCCGTTTGCCGTCAGCATACCATTCAGCGTGTCGGCTCCGCTCGTGGCGGTGATGCTAGTGGCGTCCGCGGTGACGACCCCTGTGCTGTCCTCGATCACGGTGCCGCCGATGATCATCAGCGGGCCAGCCACCTGCAGCAAACCATCGATCGTGATGGTGCCGGGGGCTGTCAGGGTCAAAGGCCCCGGACTGATGCCGTTCAGGTTGGTCTCGATGACGGCGCCTGCACCCTCGGTGAAAACGGTGCCCGCGGAAAAGGTGACGGCGCCATTTGTGGTGACCGTGCCATCGATAGTAAGTCCAGTCCCGGCCGAGATGATAGCGGTGCCGGCGGCGATATCCGCACCTGCCTGTTGGGTCAGCGCGCCGCCTGCCGACAGGTCGGTGGCGCCTCCCGTCATCGTGCCGCCGATCACGACATCGCCCCCAGCGGCGACGCTGAGCGGGGCAGCCGAGGCGTTGATGGACACGCCCGGCAACTCGATAAAATCGGCGGTGGGGATGGTGATGGCGATGCCATCGCTGGCCATGACATTGGCGGTGACCACCAGCGATTGTGCATCCTGCAGCATGATGGTGGCCCCGGTGAGGCCGGAGAGCGATCCTACGATGCCGATTTGTGCGACCTCGTTGCCGGCCCCGTTCAGGTCGATCGTACCGCCCGCTGCGGCGGCGAGCGTGCCGGTCAGCAGGTTTGCCGTCGGTGCCAGGATGGCGCCTCCGGTAGAAAGGCCGATCGCGCCGCCATAGACGCCGTTCGTCGGCGCACCTGCCTGCAACGTGCCCGACAAGGCCATTCCGCCGGCACCGGCATCGATCTGCACGGCAATATCTGCCAGCACCACGGCACCTGCGGCCTGGGTAAAACCGTTTGCATCGAGATTGACGCTGCCTTGGTCGGACTGGAACAGACCACCCGCCTGGTTGAGCGAGCCCGACGCCGACAGCGTGACGTCGCCGAGGGCGTGCACTGTCGCACCGTTGGACACCAGGCTCGGTGCAGACGCACCGGTGACATCCACCCTGATGGTGCCGTTGAGCGCAGTGACGGAGGCGCCCGGCGACAAGGCCAGGCTCACGATGTTGACCAAATCGACGTTGCCGGTACCGGCGGAAAGGCCGGTGAGCGGCGCTGCGGCGGTGATCGCAGCCACCTGGTTGGGGCCGGTCAGCGACAGATCGCCACCGGCCGCGGCCGCCAAGGACGGCGCAATGATGGTACCAACCAGACTGCCATCCGCGCTGACCTGGCGGATATCGCCCAAAGCGGCCAGATGCACGGCGCCCAGCGTGCCGGCGGAGACCAGCGATTCAAGGGTCATGCTGCCACCCGCAGAGAGGGCGACGGTGCCGGAGGTGGCGTCGCTCCCAATGCCAGCGCTCTGTATCGTGCCGCCGACGCTGACCACGTCGCCGCCGGCATTCACCCCCACGCTATGCGCGCCGCTGAGGATGGATGCGCTCTGGTTGAAGGTGCCGCCTGCCGTCAGCCCGGCATCCTGGGCGGATTGGATCAGGCTGCCGCCGGTCTCGTTAATGTCGCCATTCGTCGCGGTGATGGACAGATTGCCGCCGGCCATCAGGGTAGAGGCGGTCTGGAAGACGCTGCCGGTGGCCTGCAGGGTCATCGCGCCATTCGACTCGAGGGTAGAGGCGCCAAAACTGCCGATGGTGAGCGAGCCGTAGCTGGTGCCCTGGCTGCTGAAGGCCGCCTGTATCACGTCGATGCTCAGCGTGGCGCCGGCCGAGTTGGCCTGCACCACAGGCGTGCCGGAATCGGCGAGGATGTTCAGGGAGGTGTCGTCGACCAGGGTGATGCCCGTCGTGCCGCTGGCGAACAGGCCGGCCAGGGTCAGTGACAGGCCCTGGCTGCTCAGGCTGCCGATATTGAAAATCTGGTTGGTGTCGCTCGCCAGATCGATGTTGCCGGAGGCTGAAGCCGCCAATGTGCCGGCAATCAGTGTGCCGCTAGTGGCTTGGGTGATGTCGCCACCAGCCGCCGAAAGCAGCACATCGCCGGCTGTCACGGTGTCCAAGGTGATCCCGCCGGTGCGCGAGGCGATCGCCACCGTGCTCGTGCCGGCCCCGATCGTGGAATTATCGATCGAAGTGACGTTGCCATGGATGTCCAGCAGCACGCCCTGGCCGCCGATCACCGTGTTGTCCTGCAGGAATGCGCCGGCGGCGGAGATGATGGCCACCTCGCCGAACGCGTTGATCCCTGACACGCCGTTGAACCCCGCGTTGGTCGAGGTGAACCCTGTGGGCGCCGTCACCAGCACATCGCCGCCGCCGGCGATCAGCGTGCCGTGATATTGCGAGACGCTGCCGAGCGTGGAGAGCGTCGCGCCGGCGTTCTGCGAGGCAATCGTGCCGCCGTTCTCGGTGATGAAACCTGGCGCGTTCAGATTTACGGGCCCGACGGCTTCGATGGTGGTACCCACCGTGGCACCCAAAGAGAGGCCGCCCGAGGCCAATGAAATATCGACCGGACCGCCGCTGGCGTAGACGGATAGCTCCCTGACGTTGCCGACGAACGTGTCGTCGGCGATCAGCAGGCCGCTGGTGTCGTTCAGAACGATGCCACCGGCACCGCCCGCGGTCACGCCATAGAGCGTCACCGTGTCGGCGAGGCTGGTGAGCGAGCCGATCACGGCAAAACTGTTGGTGGTGCCGGCGAGGGAAATGCTGCCCGAAGCAAGGGCCGCCAGCGTCCCCGCTGTCAGCTGGGCACCCGGACCTTCGGTGATGTCGCCGGCGCCGGCATCCAGCAGCAGCGCGCTGTGCGCGTTGGCGGTGCCGTCGGCGCTGGCACCTTCCACCACGCTGTTGAGAGTCACCGCGCCGCCGCTGGACGCAATTGCGATGGTGCCGTTGGTCCCTGTCGCAGCCCCCGTCGCGTCCAGCGTGCCGGCCGCCTGCACGATGGTGCCAGTGGCGGCCAAGGCGATGTCGGTGCCGGTGATCTGGCCGGAGAGCGGAACGGCGGTGCTGCCGATGGTCAGCGCGTTCTGCGTGCCCGACACACTGATCGCGACGGCGCCCTGCGGCGCCGCTACCGGCCCGAGCACCAGCAGCGGCGTCGTGTCGGCCAGCTGAAATTGCAGCGCCGGCCCCGAGGGACCCGCGCGCTGGGTGAGGAAGCCCACCAGATCGCCCGCGTCGTTGCGCACGCCAAGCGTGCCGATGGCGTTGCTGCCGAGGATGCTGGCAGTGCCGGTCGCCGCCGTCGGGCTGCCGGCGCTGCCATAGAGCGAGGCGACGGTGATGCCGTTCGAGACGTTGATGGTGTCGTCGCTGAACAGGCCGAGGGCGGCTGGCGAGGCGGGATTGCCGAAATTGACCGGCGCCGAAAAATCGATCGCCGTCACCGTGCCCACCGCGCCGAGTGTCCAGCTTCCGGTGCCGGTATTCGGCGTGCTGGTCAGCGTGCCACCCGCGTTCAGCGCCTGGCCGATCGACAGCGTGCCACGCTGGCTCTGTATGTTCGACAGGCTGGCGCCGGAGATGGTCGCACCGCCGACCGCGAAGGTGGTGCCGCTGCTGCCGGCATTGAGCAGGTCCAGCGCCACCAGCCCGCCCGGCGTGCTGACCGCGCCGGGGGTGCCGAACACGAAATGGTCGGCCACGAGGTCGATCACGCCCGGCGCGCTGCCGGCGGGTGCCAGAAGCTGCAGGCTGCCGGTCGTCATCGCAGTGCTGATCACATCGATGGCAGGTGCGACGATCTGCAGATTGCCCGCGGTGGTGCCGCCCGCCTGCACGGCGCCGGTCACCGTCAGCGCCTGGCCGTCGACCAAGCCGAAGCCGGCCGCCGCACTGGAGGCCGCGAGCGTGCCCACCTGGTTGCCTGCGGTCGGGCTGCTGACGCTGGCGAGCAGGATGCTCCCCGCGATCGAGGCGAGCGTGGTGCTGGCGGTGGCAGACAAGGTGACCGCATGCAGATCGCCTGTAGACTGCTCGACGATATTGCCTGCATCGGCAATCAAGCTTGCGCTGCCGCCTGCACTCATGCGGCCGGCGAAAGAGATACCGTCGATGGTGCCGCTGGTCTGACCGGTCAGGACCGTGCCGAAATCGCTGGAGCCGCCGGCATCGAGCGACAGCCCGGTGGCAGCGGTCAACGAGGCCGTCTTCTGCTGCAATATACCACCATCGGAGGCGGTGAGTGCGATGCTGCCGGCGCTGCTTTGCACGCTAGCACCGGTCAGTTCGACGATACCGAGGGCATTGCCGAGAGAGACACCGTTGCTGCCGCTGACCGCGCCTGCGACCTGCAAGAGGGCGGCGCTGTCGTCGAGCGTGAAATTGCCGCCGGCTGTAAAGCCGGCCAGCACGCTGACGGCGTTGCCAGCATTGCCGAAAGCCGCATTGCCGGAGGCACTGCCCGTGAGCGTGCCCGCGCGTACGCTGCCGCCGGTGGTCTCCACGATGTTGCCGTCGGCAACAGTCAGGGTCGCGAATCCGGTATAGACTTGTCCCGAGAGGCTCCCCGCGGTCAGCGTGCCGCCGAGCGAAATGCCGTGATCATTGTCGAGCGTCACGGTGCCACCGGCACCGCTCAGCGTGCCGGTGAGCGTGATCATACCGCTGGCAGATCCGGTCAGCGGACCATGGATATCCACATTGCCGCCGGCCGTGAGCGTGCCGATCGCGAGGCCCAGACTATCCTCGAAATTGGTGTCGCCGCCGCTGTGGAAGCTGCCGATGGCGGTGACGAGGTTGCTGCCGGTGCTGCTGGCGCCGAAATCGAGGCTCGCAATGCCGCTGGTGCTGCCGTCCAGCGTGGCGGCCTGCAGGATGGCGGCGCTGCCTTCCGTGATGTTGCCGCCAACTGCCGTCAGGGTGGCCGCCCCGGTGCCGGCATGCAGCGTGCCATCGAACGTGATGCCGCTGAGGGAGCCGAAAGGCGACCCTTGCACCTTCGAGAAATCGCTGCCGCCATCGGCAAGGATGCTGATCCCCTGGGTGCCGCCTGCGGAAATGACGGTCGATGCCTTCTGTGCGAAGGCGCCTTGGCTGGAGGTGATGGTGACACCGGCCAGTGTGCTGGTGACGCTGGCAAGAGCGAGGATACCGAACCTGTTATCGAGGTTCACGCCTTCCTTCGCGCTGATCGCGTCCTCGAGCACCAGCAGACCGGTCGGCAGCCCGGCCGCAGGCCCATGTATGTCGATGCTGCCGGCGGCACTCTGGCCAAGCACGACCAGGCCGGAATCGTCCTCCAGCGAGAAACTTCCGCCGACGGCAAAGGCGCTCAGCGTGCCGACCACGTTTCCGGGGGATGCAGTGGTGGTGAAGGACGCGCCGCCGGTGACGGTGCCGGTCAGGATTCCGGCGTTCAGGGTGCCGGTATCGGCCTCGGCGATGCTGCCGCCGGACACGGCAAAGGTTGCGGTGCCGGAATACAGGCCGCCACTGAACGATCCGGAGGTGATGACGCCACCAAACGAAATACCGGCGACCGGATCGTCGGCGCCACTCACCCCATAGCTGCCGAAGTTTGTGGTGCCGCTGGCGCTGAGGGAGACGAAATCGCCTTTGCCGCCGCTGGTGCCGCCGGCGATCGATCCCCCAGAACGCTGGAATATGGCACCGTCCGAACTGGCAAGCGCCACCGTGCCGCCGCTGCTCGCCACACTGCCGGTGTTCAGCTCCGCGATGCCGAGCCGGTTGGCCAGGCTGATGCTGCCGACGGCGGAGACCGCGCCGCCGATGATCAATATGCCGGTGCTGGCGGCATTGTCCTGCACGGAGATGGCGCCGTCCGCATGCAGTGCCCCGAGCGTGAGGGTGGTGGTATCGACCACCGTGACATTGCCGTCGGCAGAAGAGTTGCCGATGGCCGAGATCAGGTTGGTCCCGGTGCCGGCGAGCGACACGTTGCCGACGGGCTCGGTGCCTTGCTTGCCGCCGCCGGTGGCAACCGCGGAAAGGCTGCCGGTGGAAATGCTCGCAAGCGTGCCTTCGGTGATGTCGCCGAGCGTCGCCGACAGAGATGTCGACCCGGCATAGGCGGTGCCGGCCGCGTTCGCTGTGCCCCCGATGACGCTACCGTCGATCTCGATGCCGTAGAACGTGCCGAAATCGCCGAAGCTGGTATGGCCGCCTGCCTGCAGCGAGACGGCATCGAAGCCAGGTTGGCTCGTCGCACCGCTCTGGATCGTCGCACCGGCCTGCTCGAGGATCGCGCCGCCGCTCGAGACCAGGCTGACCCCACCCGATGTGCTCTTGATGTCCACGCCCGACAGCGCGACCACGCCGATCGCGTTGCTCAGCGTGATGTTGTCGCGCGCGCTGATCGGGCCATCGAGCACCAGGAATCCGCCCTGTGCCGCGGCGCTGGATGGCCCAAAAATGTGGATGCTGCCGCTATCCGCGGTCTGACCGGTCACCAGCAGACCGGCATCGTCCTCGAGCGCGAAATTGCCGCCGACGGCAAAATTGCTGAGCGTACCGACTTCGTTGCCAGATGTGGCGGTGAACGAGGCGCTGCCCTTGGTCGCGGACCCAGCCAGAATCTGCACGCCGAGGCGGCCGGTGGCGCCCTCGACGATGTTGCCGTCTAGTGCCGTGAGACTGACGGCGCCCGTGGGCACTTTGCCGCTCAGCGTGCCGGCGGTCACCACGCCATCGAAAGTGATGCCAGCGCCGGAACTCAGCGTCACCGAGCCGGTGGGGCTGCTGATGGTGCCGGTGGCAGTCTCGGTGATGCCGAGCTTGTTGGACAGGCTGACGGCGTCGGGCGCGGTGACCTTGCCGGTGATCGTGAGGCTGCCGGTCTGGGTGCCGGGTGCAGTCGGCGCGAGCACCGTCAGCGAGGTAGTGGCGGAAAGATTGCCGATGCTCATGGCGGTATCGCTTTCCACCGACGCATCGCCGCCCTGGGCGGTGCCGCTGAGCGTGCCGATCTGGTTGCCGAAGCCCGGCGCCAAATTCAGTGTGCCGGAGGCGTCGGCCACGACCGTGCCGGAGAGCAGCGTCGCCGTGCTGCCTTCGGAGATGTCGCCGGCGGTGGCGGAGAGGAGTGCCGACCCGGCTTTGATGCTGCCGTCGAAGGTGATGCCGGTCATCGTGCCGGCATCGGGTGTGCCGCCGAAATCGGTACCGCCCTTCGCGAGCAACGACAGCGAGCCGGCGGACAGGCTGGAGCCTGCCTGCTGGAACAAGGCGCCGGACGTGACCAAGGTGACCGTGCCAAGGCTGTTGGTGACGCTGGCACCATTCTGTTCGACGATGCCGGGAAAACCCTCGAACAGGGCGGTGCTAGTGCCGGCCGTGCCCGCGGTGATGTTGCCCGCCAGCACCAGGAAATCGCCGGGTTTGCTGGTGCCCTCCACGGTGATGCCGCCGCCGGCATCCAGGGCCTCGATGGTCAGGCCGGATTGGACGAGCAGCGCAAAACTGCCGCCGACCGAAAAGCTGCCGATCGTGGTGATCGTGTTGCCGAGGGCGTCCTCGCCGTCGTTGGCCGCGTTCAGCGTGACATTGCCGGTGGCGGCGGAGCCGGACAACGTGCCGGCCAGAAGGCTTGCTCCGGCATCTTCCGTGACGTTGCCGCTTTTCGCGATCAGCGACAGCGTGCCGGTATAGCCGCCCGTCGAATTCTGTGGCCCTGCGGTCAGAACGCTGTCGATGATGATCCCGACATTGTTCTGCAGGGATATGTTGGTGCCGGCGGTGACCGGCCCGGCGAGCGTGAGGCTGCCGGGCGCAGTCACCGCGGCAGTCGGCCCACGCACATCGATGCTCGTCCCGGCGGTCAGCGTGCCGACGTTGAGCGCCACATCGTCTTCTACGGAGAGGCTGCCAGTCGCGGTGAGCTGTGTGATGAAGCTGATGGTGTTGCCGCTGCTCGCCGATAGCGAGAGGTTGCGGGGTGTGGTGGTGAGGCTGTCCGAGACGCTGCCGAACAGTGTTTCCACATGGATGCCGCCACCGGTCTGGAGGATATCGCCGTCCACGGCATTGAGGGAAGCAAGGCCTGTATAGACGGTGCCGGGACGGGTGCCGGCGGTGATGCTGCCGCCGAGAGACATGCCTGCGACCGTGCCCAGGTCGCTGCCGAAATCAGTTGACCCCGCGCTGGCCAGAACGACGCCCGCACCGGAACTGGCAGGCAGACGGCTGGTGATCGCCGTCTGCGTCTGCATCAGAATGCCGCCGCCCGAGTCGAGCGTCACCGTGCCGGCCGTGCTGCCGATGGACGTCGGCGTGGCGGCGTTGCTGCCGGTAAGCTCGGCGATGCCGTGGCTGTTCTCCAGCAGGATATTGCCGCCGGTGCCGTTGGACAGGATCTGCCCATCGATCACCAGGATCGCGGTAGAGCCGCTGGCGGAGGAATCGCTGATCGTGATGTCGCCGCCCGCGGTCAGCGTCGACGTCACCGAGAGTGCCGTATCGTCTTCCAGCGAGAAACTGCCGGCGGTAGTGAAGCCGGTGAGCGTGCTGATGGTGTTGCCGGCAATCGCGAAATTCGCATTGCCGGGCAGGTTGCCTTTGCTGCCCGTTCCCGCGCTGCCGGTCAGCGTTCCGGTCTGTATGCTGCCGGGCGACACGCCGTCACTTTCCGGCACCTCGGTGATGTTGCCGACGGCCGCCGTGAGCGACGTCTCGCCCGACATTGCGGACGTTGCCGGGCTGCTGGTCAGGATCGTGCCGCCGATCGACAGCACGCCTTGTGCGACTTGTATCGCGACGGTGCCGGCAGCAGTCCCGCTGCCCACAGCCGAAATGGTGCCGGCACTCTGAGAGAACGCCGTGCCGGTATAGCTGTTGACAGTGCCGGCGGTGGCCAGGGCGACGTTTGTGCCGGTGACGTTGGCTTGGACCGTAAGCGAGTTGGGAACGGTAGAGAGGAGCTGGCCGAAAATCGTCGAGCCGGACACGCTGATCGACACGGCACCGCCTGTGGCAGTGACTGTGCCCGCGGGAATGGTGACCTGCGTGCCGCTGACGCTGGTGTCGCTGGCGCTGTCGATGGTCAGCGACGCCGCATCGGCGAGCCTGATGGCACCCGTTGCCGTCAGGCCCGCGATGGGAACGGCATCGCTCAGCGCCGGCGAAGCGTATGTGCCCGGACCTCCGTTCGAGACGGCACCCGTCACGGACGTGACACTCGGCGTGTCATACGCGCCGATGTCGCTGATCGTGTTGGCGGCACCAAGCGTAATAGCGCCGCCGGCCTTGGCACTGAGCGAAGCGGCCGTGATGATACCGCCGCCGCTTTCGGTAATGGCGCCCTGAGGTGCGTAAAGGGCGAGTGCCGCGCCCGGTACATTCAGCAAACCTTTGATGGTTATGCCGAGATCGCCTTCCAGCAGGAGCGTAGACACCACCGGCGACAGAAGCTGGTTAGCGGTGATCGTGCCGTCGACAGTGAGCGTATCTGCCGTCTTGAGGATGACGTTGCCGCTGAAACGGTTGAAAATGCTCTGAGGAATATAGGTGACGGTGTCGCCATAGCCGGTGTTCGTGCCGACCACCAAATCCGTCGGGTCGATCAGGATCGACCCCACCTTGCTCCCGGTCGCCGCGCCGACATCGAGTGCGCCGCCGAAGCCGACCTTGCCACCGGACACCTCGACCCAGCCGCCATCGCCGCCCAAACTGCCGCCACGCGCCGAAACATCGCCCAACTGCGTGGTGGATAGCTGGCTGAGCACCGCGATGCGGCCGCCAGTGCCGCGATGCGTGGCATTGGCGCGCAGATGCGAACCTGCGGCCAAGTTCACAGATTGCGCCACCAAGGTCGGCGTCACCGAAGCGCCGCCGATCGCACGCGCCGCCGTCGTGCCGACCGCAATCACACCGCCTCCGGCATCGCCTGACGCATCGATCGTGGCCCCTGCCCCGACGCGCACGGCACCGGTGGCGACCGCCACCACCTGACCACCCTTGGTGCCCGCGGCGATACCGCTTGCAGACACATCGCCATCGACGCTGATGCCGCCGCCGATCCCCTGCACCAGCACACGGCCGACCTGCGCGCCGACACTGGGCGCTGCAATCCTGCCGCCAGCCTCGACAAGATTGGTCACCAGCCCATCGGCCGCCGACGCACTCAGCACGACAGTGCCGCCCGGCGCGAGGATGGTGCCGGAATTGGTGACCAGCGCCGTGACCTGCTGACCGCCGACCGACGCCTTCGTCACCTGGCCGGTCACGTTCAGCGCCACCAGCCCGTCGCCATAGAGATCGAGCGTGTGGGTCTCCGCACCACCCAGGATCACCCGGCCAAGCCGGGCCGTTATGATGCCGGAATTGGCCACCTGCGGAGCGACGAGGGCCGCCAACCCCGCCTGCCTGATGGTGATGTTGCCGGCATTGCTGATCGAGGCGCCCAGATGCCCGGCCTGGTCGAACACCAGCTTGCCGTTCATGAAATTCTTGTCGGTGATGCCGGCGGTGGACACCACCAGCCCTGCCGTATCCACCTGCGCACCCTTGGAAAACACCACGCCGGACTGATTGACCAAAACGATCTGGCCGTTCGCCAGGATATGGCCTGCGATCTGCGACGGATTGGCGCCCACCACGCGATTCAGCGTCACGCTGGCGGCGTTCGGCTGCTTGTACTGCACTGTCTGCGCAGAACCGACATTGTAGCTTTGCCAGTTGATCGCTGCGTTTTCGCTGGATTGGGTGATCGTGGTTTTGGCGGGACCATTGGCGATGCTGGCTTGGCCGGACGAAACCGACCCACCTGTCGGATGCGCATTCGGAGCAAGCTGGGCGGCAGCAGGGGTTGCGAGAACGGCGAGGGCTGCGGCCTGCAACGCGGTGCTGCGCATCAGACTTGCGCGGCTGCGACGTTGCCAGATCAGCTCTGCGGCGGGCGGCTTGCTTGCCATTCTAAGCATCCCCAAAAGGAAGGCGTTCTTTTTTGAAAGAAGGCGGCGCCCGCCCTGCGGGAACCAAAAACTTTTGCTTCAGTAGTGAGCTACGAATTGCCAGTAGATCGCGCTGGATTTCAGGGGGGTGACGCCGGCGCCATCCGGGGTGCGCGTCAGGCGGGAGACACCCTCTACGTCGATTTCGAAGTTGGGGTCAGCATAAAACCGCGCACCGCCACCGAAGGATCGCAAGGTGTGGCCGAGATCGAGCGCCTGCTGCTGCCATACCTCGCCCCAATCATAGAAGACGTAGAGTTCCAGGCGCAGCGGGAACGGACTGAAAGCCGGCGTGGGCAGCGGCATGTCGAATTGCGGTTCGATCTTCGTCTGCAGCGCACGATCGCCCGTCACCTCGCCGTAATAATACCCGCGGTTGAAATTGGGACCGCCGAGATAGTACTTCTCTTCAGGCGGCAATATGTTGTTCGAGAACTGGCCGCCGATCGCACCGAGAATGCTCACCGTCGCACCGGCAAACGGCGACCAAAGCGTCTGCCTCCGATCGATCTGCGCATCGACCTTGGTAAAATCCACACGCTCGTTGATGCGCGCCGGTTGCAGATTGTGGTTGCCCTCAGCACCCAATATCGGCAGACCCTGCGACAC
Source organism: Acetobacteraceae bacterium (assembly GCA_965198855.1). Taxonomy (GTDB): domain Bacteria; phylum Pseudomonadota; class Alphaproteobacteria; order Acetobacterales; family Acetobacteraceae; genus BOG-908. The sequence goes on from CBDAPZ010000001.1 coordinate 1,573,996, forward strand.
CCGCAACGAGGCATGGGTCACCCCCTCGAAGGCCGGTCCGAAGCTGGAAAACCAGTTATCCTGCAGCACATATTGCGCCTGCGCTCGAAGCACACGCAGGCTGTCGAAACTGTTGCGGATCGACTTGCCGGTCGCATCATAGTCGATGTCGGATTCCACCACGTCGAAGGCCGCAGACAGAGTGAGCGTCTGCGCGCGGGCCCGTATCAGCGGATAGGAAAGATCGAGGCCACCCACGCGAGTGACGCCGTCATACCCCACCGTGCGCAACAGGCCCGACGGCACCGCCTCGCCGGCGCCGCCATAGATATGCATCTTCAACCCCGAAGAGCCGATATAGAACTCCTCGGAAGCCTGCCCGAACGTGTCGGTATTGTTGAACGTATGGTAGAGCGAGATCTCGGTGCGTTCGCCTAACGAGGTAAAGCTGTTGCCATCGAGCTGCACCAGCATCTCTTCCGGGCCGGTCTCGTTGAAGGCGCGGTTGTCGATATGCACGCTGGCGGAGAACGCCTGGCGGCTGACCTCGGCGACCAGCGTGAGCGCACCCGGATCCGTGGTCGATGGATTGATGCGCGAGCGGACCGACACCCCGGGCACATCATTGGCCAGCAGCAGCCAGCGTTCAATGTCGAACGTCCTAACCGGCGAGACCTCGGTGAGGTGGTTCAGGAAGGCCAGCACCTTGGTGCCGGCCGGGCCGATATTACCCTGCAATTTCACCGAAACGATACGGCCTTCGATGACGATCAAACGCAGATGATTGCCCGAGATGCGCGCATTGACCGCGGTGTAGACGTAGCCGTCGGCGCGGTAGCGGTTGAGGATTTTGATGCGCGCCGCCTCGATGCGCGGCAGTGGCACGGAAGGTCCGGTTAGCCCGGCCGTATCGGCCGCGAGCAGCCCGGCGGGATAGGCGGTGGCGCCCTCGACGGCGACATCGCTGATGGCGACATCGAGCGCGGGATTGACCTGTGCCGGAGCAGCAGGCCCAGGTGCCGCAAGCCCAGGCCCCACGCTTGGCAGGCGAGGTTCGGTAATGCCGGGCAGCGGCGATCCTTGCGGCGGAATATTCGGTACGATCGGATGGGTGCCTGTCGGCACAAACGGCGCCTGCGCGCGCGCGCAAGCAGGCGCTATTACGCCAAGCGCGCACGCTGCCAGACAGATCCTGAAGCCAACCCCCATTACAGTACCGTTTTTACCAGCCCCGTTGTTACGTAGCACCGGTTAGCGGATCAAAACAGTCTTTTTGGGACACAGAGCGTTTCCAAACGGTTTTCCGCCAAATCACAGCTTTGCGGTGTTGTTCGTTCCCGTATAAATTGTTTCATTGCGGTTGTGCCGCCAGGCCTTAAGTGCCTCCAACGCAGAGGTCTGCCTTCGTTAGTCTTAACGGGTCGGGATCGCCCGGATTGAGGATCAGCACCTCGTCACCGCGCAGGATCGCGACCAGAACGCGGCGCTCGATGACGATCCCATCGCCCTCGAAGCCGCTGCCTTTGACCTGTCGCTTGAACGCTGCTTCATCCGAAAAAATCGGAATGTAGGACTGCCCATCGGCCTTGAAATTCTGCAACCGAAGCGTTCTGGACTCCGGATCGTCCCACCCGCCGATAACGACCACCTGATCTTGCATGGTTCGTGGCTCGATGACCCTATTTTTTCGTTACGGTCACACCGGCCAGTGCCGCCTCGTTCTCCATCACCCGCACCTCGGCGGCACACGCATAGAGGAGTTTGGAGAGCACCTCGTCCCAATCATCGATCTCGCGCACCGCCAGCAGGCCCAGATTGACCTCGTTTAGGCGGTCAGCCGGCAATGTGCCGCGCACCACGCCGATCAGGTAATAGGCCTGTTGTTCGATGGATTGCAGCACGCGGCTATCCGGCGCCGTGGCACGCAGCCGTGCCGCTTCCTGGATAGTGCGCGTGAAAAGGGCTTCGCGTTCCTGTGGCGTCAATTGGGGCCTCCTGTCGGCTGGAAAACGGATTTGTCGGCGGCAAACCATTGTGTGCCGCCGCCGGGCGTGGCGACCGGGGCAGGGCCGGACCATGTATCTGTCACCGGCGCCGCGGTGGATTGCAGCACCTCTGTATCCTGGGTGACGGTATAGGTCTGCAATGTCCTGCCTTCTCCGGAAATGCCCAGTTCGCCGGGCGTGGTTCCCGCCGGCGCGAAGTAATTGCCCGTGCCGCGCTCAGGATTCGTATATTGCGTTACCGTTTGGCCCTGCTTGAGTGTGACGACGGAGACATCCTGCGACGGATCGATCCCTGCCATCTGCGCATCGATCCTGTCGGCCGGCCAGCCGGTGCGTTCGTAATAGGCACGCGCGACCGCCATGCGTGAGGCTTCGGTATCGGCCGAAGCGCGACCTACCTTGCTGCGGGTGCTGGAAGGTGCGGCATCGTCGCCGGCGCCACCTCCACCCTCCGCACCACCCGCGCGGCGTCGGGCCGCACGGGTGACGACGGCGGTCAGCAGGGCGATGCCGACCAAGGTCAGCCCCTCGGCAAAATGCTTCACCGCCTGGTCGAACTCGCCCTCAGTGGTGGCGCGCACGCAGGCGACGACCGCGCGGAGTGCCTTATACAGGCCGGTGAGGCCGGCAAACCCGGCTTGGCTATAGGCCCACCACGCCAGGGCCGCGTCGGCGATCTCCCCGACGCCGATGAATTGGGCTGCCAGCAGCACGGCGAAGGCAGCGGCGATACCCGCCAGCGCCTCGACCGTGACCATGCTGCGAAAAGCGCGCGCGAGATCGGGGCCCAGTTCCTTGGGGGTGCGTTCCAGCAGCAGGCGGATACGCTGCTCCGGCGACATGCCCGCGAAGGCCGCCAAGGGCGTCGGTCCAGGCTTTGGCGCCGGCATGCCGACCTGCTGCCCGAGCGGCGCGCGCGGCAGGAACATGCCGATGATCGTTCGGCGCGCAAGGCCCATGCCGAGCGCATCGATCAGGGCCTCGGTGTTGGGCAGGCCGGTCGGGATCTGCATATTGGCACGCGCTGCCAATCGCCTGGCGCGCGCTGCAACGACCGGGTCCTGAAACGATCGGCGTGCCTGCCGCAAATGGGCGGCCATGGTTGGATCGAGAGTCGCGATGGTGCCCAGTTGGGGATCCTGCGGCAAGCCCAGGATGAGGATGCCGGCGGCCGACGGAATTTCTACAGGGTCGGTATCTCGCAACGCATTTTATCCAACCAGAAAAAAAAGTTTGGGGGAGCAGAAGCCTGCCCCCCCCAAACCCCCCGGCACTATGGGCTGGAACTACGAGCTCATTGCTTGGCCCAGATCGTAGGTGATGTTCACCGGGCTGCCCGCCGAGCCATCGGCGTTCATCGGCGTCACCTTGGTTTCGATCTTCACGAAGTTCAACGACAGACTTTCGCTCGGGCGATCGCCGGCGCTGCTCAGCGAGTAACCGCTGATGATCACGTTGGACAGCGTGAAAGTGGAATAGACGTCGAGCTTGCCTTTGTTGGTGCGCACGAAATCGATCTGCACGGTGGCGGCATCGCCGCTCCCGGTGCCCTGATAGGCTTCCGTCAGCAACTTCACAGAAGCCTTGTCGAACTCCTTGGTTACCGAGATTTCGCTCACCGACGGCGCGCTGGATTCACGGTCTTCGCTGGAGCCTGTCGGCGACGAGACGCCGCGGCCGACGCCCCATTGAAACGAGCTGAGCTCGATCCAGGTCGCATGGCCCGATTCCGTAACATCGCCGGTGATGCTGCCATATTTCATGTAGATCGGCATGTGCAATCCTTCCTTTTGGTTCAGCCGTGTTCACCGCTCAAGCTACGGCGTATTCGAAATTCCCGTCCGGCCCTACGCTGACACCGACACTGGTGATCTGTTCGCCTGCTGCCAGGCGGCCGAGCACCTCGGCCGAAAGCTCCGGCAGAAGCGTGCGGGACAATATCGTCTCGATGTTCCGCGCGCCAGACGAATTTTCAGTACAGCGTGCAGCAATCACGTCGATCAGCTTCGGATCATAGGTGAAGCTCGCGCCATAGCTGCCATGCACGCGCTTTTCGATGCGGCGCAGCTGCAATGCGGTGATCTGCCGGATGATCTCGTCCGAAAGCGGGAAATACGGCACCAGCTGGATGCGGCCCAGAAAGGCGGGCTTGAAATACTTGGCGAGCTCCGGCCGCAAGGCTTCGCCGAGGCCTGCCGCATCGGGGGCAGTCTCCGGATCTGCAAAGAGCTTTGCGATCAGATCGGTGCCGGCATTGCTCGTCATGATGATGACGGTGTTCTTGAAATCGATGTCGCGGCCTTCGCCGTCCTTCATATTGCCCTTGTCGAACACCTGGAAAAACACGTCCTGCACGCCGGGATGCGCCTTCTCCATTTCGTCGAGCAGAATCACCGAGTAAGGCCGCCGCCTTACGGCCTCGGTCAGTATGCCGCCTTCGCCGTAGCCGACATAGCCGGGCGGTGAGCCCATCAGCAGACTGACCTTATGTTCTTCCTTGAACTCGGTCATGTTGATGGTGGTGAGGTTCTGCTCGCCGCCATACAGCAATTCAGCCAATGCGAGCGCCGTTTCGGTCTTGCCGACACCCGATGTGCCGACCATGAGGAACACGCCGATCGGCTTGCGCGGATCGGTGAGCCCGGCGCGCGAGACGCGTATCGCCTGTGCCACGGCTTCGAGCGCGTGCGGCTGTCCGATCACGCGTTTTTCGAGATTCTCCTTCAGGCTCAACACGGATTTTATTTCATCACTGCGCATGCGGCCGGCAGGGATGCCGGTCCAGGTCTCGACGATCTCGGCGACTGCCTGCGCATCGACCATCGGGAACACCAGCGGATGCTCGCCCTGCAGCGCAGTCAGCTCGCTTCGCAGTTGCAGCAATCTTTCGCGTGGTGCTGTCTGCAACGCGGGATCGGTAGCCGTCTCGATCTCGGTCAACGCCGCAATGATCTCGGTGTTCAGCTTGCGTTCGGTCTCCCAGCGCGTGGTGAGTTCGGCAAGTTCCTGGCTGGCGGCTGCTGTTTCCTCATCGAGCACGGCAAGGCGAGCTGCATGATCGCCGCCGCCGGCTGCCTCGCGTGCGAGAATGCCGCGCTCGGTTTCGGCCAAGGACAGCCTGCGCTGACGGTCTTCGATCGGCGCCGGTGTCGCGGCCTGGCTCATGCCGACGCGTGCGCAGGCGGTGTCGATGAGGCTCACCGCCTTGTCGGGCAGTTGCCGGCTCGGAATGAATCGCGCAGAAAGTTTGACCGCGGCTTCCACCGCCTCGTCGAGGATGCGAACCTTGTGGTGTCGCTCCAGCGTGCCCATCAGCCCGCGCACCATCGCAATCGCGATCGGCTCTGACGGTTCCTCGACCTTGACCACCTGGAAACGACGTGTGAGCGCCGCGTCCTTCTCGAAATATTTCTTGTATTCCGCCCATGTGGTCGCGGCAATGCTACGCAATTCGCCGCGTGCCAGAGCCGGTTTGAGCAGGTTCGCCGCATCGTTCTGCCCGGCCGAGCCACCGGCGCCGATCAGCGTATGTGCCTCGTCGATGAACAGGATCACCGGCTTGGGGCTGGCTTTCGTTTCTTCTATGACAGATTTGAGACGGTTCTCGAACTCGCCTTTCACACCGGCACCTGCCTGCAGCAATCCCAGGTCGAGCGTGCGCAGGATCACATCGCGCAACGCGGGAGGCACGTCGCCGGCAGCGATACGCTGGGCGAAGCCTTCGACTACGGCGGTCTTGCCGACGCCGGCCTCGCCGGTGAGGATCGGATTGTTCTGCCGCCGGCGCGTCAGGATGTCGATGACCTGGCGGATTTCCGCGTCACGCCCGAGAATGGGATCGATTTTCCCCGCCCGCGCCTGCGCCGTCAGATCGACCGTATATTGATCCAGCGCCGCAGTGCCGGCGGGTCGCTGCGTTACCTGGCCGGACGCTTCTCCCCCGTCGCCTGCCGCACTCTCGGTCGCCGTCTCGCTGCTGGCGGCGGTGATCGTTTCGAAGTCGCGCTGCAGCATTTCCGGCGAGAGGCGGGCGAGCTGGCCCGACATTTCGCGAGCCCTGCGCTGCAAGGTTTCATCGGCGAGCAACGCCCAGAGAACATGGCCCGAACGCACATGCGAAAATCCGTGCGTCACCGAAGCCAGGAGCCAGGCCTCGCGAATCAGGCTGACGATTTCCGGTGCAAGCGCCGGCGCACGGCTGTTGCCGGTCTTCAAACGATCCAGTTGGCGGTTGATGTCGGCCGCCAGCCGGCCTTCATCGATCTCGTAATGACGCAGGATGAGGGCGACATCATGGCCCTGCCCGTCCAGCAGCTTGAGCAGCCAGTGCTCGATCTCGACATTATAATGCGTGCGCGAAAGGGTGAGCCCCGCCGCGGCCTCGAGAGCGGCACGGCAATGCGGATCAAGCCGCTCGATCAGCGATTTCAACGCCAGCGCGGCCATGAAAACTCCCACCCCTTTGTTGCGGCGAACCCTAGGTTTGATCTCCCGGGCTGTCCAGACGTATGAAGCGGTGCGGTTCTTAGCGCAAGACACGCGCGCTGCACAGGTTTTACGCTCGCAAGCCGGTCCCTCGTAGACGTTTTCCTTGCCGGACAGCAACATAATCAACTGCAACGATCATAAGCCGGAGCCTGAATGACCGACGAACTCGCTTCTTCCATCGGCCTGGCGGACATGTTGACGCCGCTATCGGGCGAAAGCCCCGTCGGCGCCGACCTGCGGCAGGATTTCAGTGCGGCATCGCCCTATTATCGGCTGCGGGATGCGCGCTCCGAGGCACGTGCGGCAGAACGTGCGGCCGATGGCGGCGAAGCCGATCCCACGGCCAGTGCCGGAGATTGGCGTACAGTCAGGCAGATCGCGGTGTCGGTGCTGACCGAGGGCACGCGCGACCTGGAGATCGCCGCCTGGCTCACCGAATCCCTGGTGCGCGGCGAGGGCATCACCGGCCTTGCGGTAGGCGCCGCCCTGATGCGCGATCTCGTCACCAATTTTTGGGCGCAAGGCCTGTATCCGAGAGAGGACGAGGACGGCGTCGTGACACGGGTGCAGCCGGTGACCGGGCTGAACGGCGAAGGCGGCGACGGGACGCTGATACAGCCGTTGCGCAAGCAGATTTTCTTTACCAAACCGGACGGTACGCCGGTCGCGTTCTGGGAATTTCAGGCCTCTCTCAGGCTGCAGGGCGAAGGAGATGCCACCAAGCGGCAGGCACGCCTTGCCGCAGGTGTCGTGCCGTTCGACGACATGGAGAATTTCGCGCGCGCGGCCGGTGGCGGTAATTTCGTTCTGCTGCGCCGCAGCCTCAAGCAGGCGCTGGCAAACTGGGCCGAAATGACCACGGCGCTGGATGCAGCGTCAGGGCGCGACAGCCCGCCGACCGGCCGCGTGCGCGAATTGCTTGAGGAGATGCTGGACGTGGTGTCACGCTACGCGCCGCCGGAGACCGATGAGCCGGGCGCTACCAACGAGGACCAGCCGCAGGAAGAAACGGGCGGCGCATCCGGTGCCGCATCTGGCCACGCAGCCGGCGTGCCGAAGACGCCCACGCGGGAGGACATGCTGCGCGAACTGGTCAAGATCGCCGATTTCTTCCGTCGCAGCGAACCGCACTCACCGCTCGCCTACACGCTCGAGGAGGCGGTACGACGAGGCCGCATGAGCTGGCCGGAACTGCTTGCGGAAATCGTGCCCGACGAGACCGCGCGCAACCAGATGCTGACACAGCTCGGCATAAAGCCGGTCTGGCAATGAAATTCGTGCAGCTTCGGGAGGATTGACGGGTCTCGCCTGCCGCACGTCCTGCGCACACGCGATGCGGGTGACTGGCACGTCCGACACGAGACCTGCTATACAAAGACATGGTCATCGATGACTCAAAGCGGCTGCTGGCGCTCACCACCGTTCTGGGTGCGGACGTGCTATACCCGGTCGCCTTCCAGGCGGAGGAGCAGATCAGTGCGCCGTTCAGCGTCACTGTCGAAGCGGTTTCCGCAGAACAGGGCATAAAGGCGGAGAGCCTGCTGTTCACGCAGATCTGTCTTACGGTGCAGCAAGGCGGCGTGAAACGATATTTCAATGGCATGGTGCAGGCATTTTCCGCCTCCGGCCTGCCGCAGCGCGGCATGTGGCGCTACACGCTAAGTATCGCACCGAAACTTTGGTTTATGAGCCAGACGGTGGATTGCAGGATCTTCCAGCAGAAAACCGTGCTAGACATCGTTCAGACGATCTGCGGCGAAGCCTCGCAGACGGTGCAGATGCGCCCGCTCGGCACCCCGCCGACGCTCGACTACGTCACGCAATACAACGAAACCGATCTGCACTTCATCCAGCGTCTGCTGGAGCAGGAAGGTTTTTATTATTTTTTCGAGCAGAGCGCCGGCGACCACATCATGGTGGTGACCAACCAAAACCAGAGTTTCCCAGCCGCCCCCAAGCCGGTGCTGGCAGTGATCCACGAGGGCAATAATATCGATGTGCTAAGCGAATGGCGTGCGGTGAGTGCGACGGCCACAGGCAGTGTGCGGCTGATTGATTACGATCCAAGCCCGAACACCCTGCCCGATGGCACCACGACCGCAAGCCCCTCGGTCACCGGGGACGCGCATCGCGACGTGATGATGTGGCCGGCGCTGACCACGGTTACGTCCGAGGTAACGGCGCGGACCAAGATCGCCATCGAGGCGGCAACGGCAGAGGCGGCGCTGATCGAGACCGCCGGCAGCAACCACACGCTGGGTGCGGGCAGCCGCTTCACCCTGTTCCGCGATCCGTTCACCGGCGCTTCCAGCGTCGACCACATCATACGCTCGGTGAGCCATCGCGGCAGCGACGATAGCTGGTATGCCAGCAGCCCGACGGTCGAATATGCCAATGCACTCACCGTGTTCCCTGCGACCACCACCTGGCGCGAGAAGCAGCTTGCACGTCGCCCGCAGATGGCGGGCATCTTCACTGCCATCGTGCTGGGCGAATCAGGCGAGGAGATCCACGCGGATTCCCTCGGCCGTATCAAGGTGCGGCTGAAATGGGACCATCGCAGCGACACCGTGGCCGGACAGGCCGTCTGGGTGCGGGTGATCCAGCCCTGGGCGGGCACTGCCTGGGGCTACCAATATCTGCCGCGTGTGGGCTTCGAAGTCGCTGTCAGCTTCATGGATGGCGACCCGGATCGCCCTGTGGTCGTCGGCGGCTTTTATAACGGTACCAATACGATCCCGTTCGCGGTGCCGGCCGAGCAGACCAAAAGCGGTTTTCGCACGCGTTCGACCAAGGGCGGCGGCGACTCGAATTTTTCCGAGTTCTCCATCGACGACAAAATGGGCAGCGAACTGGTGTTCCTGCATGCCGAAAAGGACATGACGCGCGAGGTCGAGAACGACGACAAGACCACCGTCAAGAACGACCAGACCCTCGAGGTGGACAACACCCAGACCGACACGATCAAGAAGGGCCGTACCACCACCATCAACCAGGGCGGCGACAAGCTGACGGTGGATGCCGGCGACCTGACGGTGAAAGTCTCGACCGGTGCTGTGAGCATCGAGGCGATGACCACCATCACGCTGAAGGTCGGCGAGAACACCATCACCATCAGCCAGAGCGGGATCGAGATCAAAGGCATCATGGTCACCGCGGAGGGCCAGGCGATGACGCAGGTGAAGGCCCCGATGGTCGAGGTGAACGCCGATGGCATGCTGACCCTCAAGGGCGGCATCACCATGATCAACTGAGGGTACGATGCCACCTCCCGAACAGGCGCCGAATGTCGTGCCGCTCAGCAAAATGCAGGGCGCCAAGCTTGCCGATCTGGTGCCGCTGCTGTTCCTCACCGAACCCGCCGCCGGGCTGGTGACGCAATGCGCCGACACGGTTGCCGCCTTGCAGGCGCTCGAAGCTGCCGACCTGCTCACCGAGGCCGCACGGCTGACGGCGCATGCCCTGCCGAAGCGCGAGGCCGTCTGGTGGGCCTGCATGTGCGCCCGTCACACCGCCCTGGCTGCGATGCCGCCCGCCGACCAGCGAGCTCTGGAGGACGCCGAGGCCTGGGTGTTCAAAGGGGAGGATTCACTGCGCCGCCGCGCCTTCGAGCATGCCCAGGAATCCAATTTTGCGAGCCCTGAGGCCTGGGCTGGTGTGGCGGCTTTCTGGTCGGGTGATTCGATGGCGCCGCTCGGCCAAGCGAACGTGCCGCCGGCCTCTCATCTCGCCGCTACCGCGGTCGCGGGCAGCGTGCTGCTGGCGGCCGTACGCGACCCGGCGGAACGTCGCGCAGCCAGGCTGAGCCGCTTCCTGGCCTCCGCCCGTGACATCGCGGCCGGGGGCACCGGCCGGCTTGCCGCAGAGGCGGATTGAGGCATGGGGATGCCCGCAGCCCGCATTGGCGACCTGCATGTCTGCCCGATGCTCACCGTGCTGGTGCCGCATGTCGGCGGCCCGATCGCGCTAGGCGAGCCGACCGTGCTGGTAGGCGGCATGCCGCAGGCCAGAGTGACCGATATGGTGACCTGCGTGGGTCCGCCGGACATGATCGCCATGGGCTCCTTCACCACGCTGGTCGGCGGGCTGCCGGCGGCACGGCTGGGCGATCTGTGTGGCCATGGCGGCACGATCGTGCTGGGGTGTTTCACGGTATTGATCGGCTGATGAGTTTCGCATGCGCCTGACACTTTCGATTTTGCGCTGCCCCGACCGCGTGGCTCCCGAGACGCGGCGTTTCGACGGCGGCGAGGTGGTGGTCGGCCGCGGTCCCGGCGCTGACTGGGTGCTCACCGACGCCGCCGCCAAGCCGCTGCTCTCTCGCCGCCACTGCACCTTGGCGTTCCGCGCCGGCGCCTGGACGCTGACCGATACCAGCACCAACGGCACCACGCTGAACGGCACGCCGGCGCCCGAGGGCCAACCGACGCGTGCGCTGCGCGATGGCGACCGCCTCGGCATCGGTCCCTACGAGATCGAGGTGTCGCTCGCGGCCGAGGCGCAGGCCGCTTCGGGTTTCGCAGGTTCCGACTGGAACAGCCCGCCGGCGGCCGCATCTCCTTTCGAGAGTGGCTCCTTCGGCGAGGTCTCGCCCTTTGGTGGTGGCCAGCCTTTCGGTGCGGCGCAGGGTTTCGCGGCCATTCCTGAGTCGCAGCACAGCGTCTCGTTGGAGCCCTTCGCGCCACAATCGATCGTTCTGCCGGAGGATTTCGGCGCCGACCTGCTCTCGCCCAGCAGCCCGTCGCGGCCGCCTGCCCAGCAGGACCACACGCCTTCCTTCGGCGACGTGCTGCAGCCACCTCACGCCAGGACGCTGCTGCCGACCAGCTGGGACGAGGGCCCGGCATTCGGCAGCCCCGCCACGATTCCGGCCATCCCTCCGCCGGAGCCCGTTACCCCTCCCCCGCCGCCGCCGGAGCCGTCGCCACCGGTATCCTCCATTCCGCCGCTCGACCCGTTCGCAGAGGCCGCAATCAGTCCCTTTCTCGGCGTGGCGCCGCCGGAGGCAGCGCCCCACGCCGCCGTGGTTACGCCCCAGCCAAGGCCAGCGCCGCCGGTGCTGCCGCAAGGAGTTCAGCCGGCGCCGGCTGCCTCCGTCACAGCGGAGGACACCAGCATTGTCATGGCGTTTTTCGCCGGCGCAGAGCTCGAAGATGCCAAGCCTGCCCAGCCGCTGCAGGCGATGCGCGAGGCAGGGGCCGCGTTCCGCGCCTTCGTGCGCGGGCTGCGGCGTGTGCTGATTGCGCGGGCGGAAGTGAAAAGCGCCTTCCGCATCGACCAGACGATGGTGCGCTCGCGTGGCAATAATCCGCTCAAATTCGCGGTCAGCGACGACGATGCCTTGGCCGCCCTGCTCGGCGCCGGCCGTCGCAGCGACATGGGTGCGGCCGCTGCAGTGGAGGGTGCGCTGAACGACATCCGTCTGCACGAATTGGCAACGATGGCGGCCATGCAGGAGGCGATGCAGGAGCTTTTGGGCAAACTGGATCCGGCGCAATTCCTGGCGGCGGCCGAGGGTGGTTTCCTGCCGGCGCAGAAGCGTGCGCGTGCCTATGATCTGTATGAGGCCGAGTTCAGGAAGTTGCGTGAAGCGTTCACCGAGAAATTCGACGACGCGTTTGGCCGCGCTTTTGCCCGTGCCTATGAGAGGGTGATCTCCGACCTGCAATCACGGGAAACGCTGCAGTGATCCAGCTTCGACGGCGTGCGCTGCTGATGGGTCCGGGTGCTGCGCTGCTGTTGCAGGGCTGCGGTGGCAAGCCCCCGCCACCTCCGCCGCCTGCTGTTCTAAACTTGACCGTGATTGCCGGCAAGACTCAGAATCCTGAGGCGGACGGGCAGCCGGCGCCTGTATCGGTTCACCTGTATCAGCTGACGGCCACGGGCGCGTTCGAGGGAGCGGATGTGTTCGCGCTGAGCGAGCACGAGGCGGCGACTTTGGGCGCCGATCTGCTGCAGGCCGAAGCGTTCAATTTCGCGCCCGGCGAGACGCGCAATTTCAAACGTGTTTTGAAGCCCGGCACGCAGTTTCTAGGTGTCGCCGTGTTCTTCCGCGATATCGACAAGGCCAAATGGCGTGTTTTTGCGCCTTTGGCTGCCTCCGGCCCAACTTCGTTGACGTTGTCAACTTCGGCTTTACAGGTGACTCTGTCATGATTTTCTTTGAAATGACGGGGGGTTTGGGGGGGCCGGCACGGCTTCCCCATGCTTTCTTTCTATGACCTGGACCAACCGCGTCGTCTGGCAGGAAGGCATGTTCCTCCGGGCCCAGCACTTCCAGCAACAGGATCGCTGGCTTGAGGCCACCTTGCGCGCCCGGGTCGCGGCCATACGCCCCCACCCGTGGGGCATCACCGCCCTGGACATCGACCGTGATCTCTTGGCAGTCGGCCGTTTCGCCGCCTTATCGTCAGCCGGCGTATTCGAGGACGGCACGAGTTTTGCGATTCCACGCGACACCGATCATCCCGCCCCACTCGACGTGCCGCAGAACACGCGCAACCAGGTGGTGTATCTCGCCGTGCCGATCGGCCAAGCGGGCGCGGTGGAAGTGGCCAGCGGCGCAGCCGCGACGGAAGCGCGTTTTTCGCTCTCCGGTTTCGAGGCCTATGACACGCATTCTGCCTCCCCCACACCTGCGGAATTGCAAATTGGTCGTCTGCGCCTGCGCTATATGCTGGAAGAGGAAAACCGCGCCGGTTTCTTCTGCATCGGCCTCTCCCGCATCACCGAGATCACCGCCGATAAGCGCGTGGTGCTCGACGAACGCTGGATCCCACCCGCCCTGCTCTGCGCCGCCACCGCCCCCCTCGCAGGCCTGATCACAGAACTCGCCGGCATGCTGCACCAGCGCGGCGAAGCACTCGCCGCGCGGGTGACCGCGCCCGGCCAGCGCGGTGTGGCGGAAGTCACCGATTTCCTGCTGCTGCAAACGATCAATCGCTGGCAGGCCCTGCTGTCGCATTGGACCGAAGCGGGCGCCGTGCATCCCGCCGACCTTTACGCAACGCTCGTGCAAGTGGCCGGCGAATTCGCGACCTTCACCGACACCAACACACGCCGGCCCAACACCTACCCCGCATATCGCCACGAAGACCTGCAACGCAGCTTCGCCCCCGTCGTCGCCGACCTCCGCCGGTCGCTCTCGGCCGTGATCGATGCAAGCGCCATCCCCATCCCGCTGGTGGAGAAAAGATTCGGCGTGCGCGTCGGACAGATCACCGATCGCGGCATTCTCAGGGCCGCGCAATTCGTGCTGGTCGTGCGCGCAGACGTGCCGGCAGAAACACTCAGGCAACGTTTCCCGCGCCAAGCCAAACTCGGCGCCGTGGAGGAAATCACCAACCTTGTGAACGTGCAGCTGCCCGGTATCGAAATCTCGCCGATGGCGACGGCACCGCGGCAACTTCCTTTCTACGCGAATGCGACGTATTTCGAGCTCGATCGTAATGCGGCGCACTGGCAGAAGATGCAGGTGTCAGGTGGGTTTGCTATCCACGTATCTGGGGAATTCCCTAATCTTTGGATGGAGCTTTGGGCAATTCGAGGAGCGTAAGACAAAGGCAAGAAAGTTGTTCTTTTTTGAAAAAAGAACCAAAAACTTTTGATCTTTGGGAAGAGTGAATGAGCTTTTTTTATGCGGATGTTGACTCGTTGGTGACGACGCCGCCTAAGCCGGCCATTGGCACCGGGCAATGCGTGGCGTTGATCGAGAAATATACGAACACACCGAAGCCAGTTAAGGATTTTTGGAAAGTGGGCGCGCCGGTGCGTGGTAACGCGGCACTTAAGAAAGGCACGGCTATCGCAACGTTCCTCAACGGAAAATACCCCAGCAACGCGTCAGGCAACCATGCCGCCTTCTATCTGAGCTCGGACGCCACCGGCATCTGTGTGGTGGACCAATATGTCGGCAGCCGTGGCATCCATAAGCGCCACCTGCGCTTCAAGGGAAAATCCGCCACCGGCTACACCGACCCTAGCAATAATGGTGACGCATTCTCGGTGATCGAGTGAACATACGCCTGCTTTCCCTCTGCATAATCCTTGCGAGTGGGCCGGCCCTGGCAGCTTCCCCCTCCTGCCCGACGACGCTCAAGGTGGCGCAAACGACAAACGATGTGCCACCCGGCTTCACCATCTTTGCCGATGGCAACCCACCGACGACACCGCCCCAACCGGCCGCACTGCCGCTGGAAAGCATCATGTTCTCCGAGGGGCCACCCGTTGAACAAGGCTGGCTCACGCCGGATGCGCGGCACGACCTGGCCACGGAATGGCATTTCGCCACAGCACAGGATCAGAATGTCTGGCTGTCCTGCGCCTATCAGTCGACCACATTGCTGATCTCCAAACCCTTGCCGTCCGGCCTCAAGACATGCCGCGTGCACTCGGCTAAAGACAATGCAAGCCCGCCTACGCTGCTCTGTGACGATCAGCCTTAGCATTTTACGAGAACCGGAGAGCCGCGATGCCGAGCGACAACCCGTTTGCCGAGCCAAATGATTCCGACCGCACGGTATTTATTCCGGCGCCCGGCGGACGCCGCGCGGCGCCCGCGCCGCAAGCCCCACCACCGCAACCTGCACAACAACAACCAGCCAGCATCACCGACGGCCCCGACCGCATCCTTACCGGCAGCAACCCTCTCCTCGCGGCCGCCTCCAGCCTCCTCGCCCTGCTCGCCCGCCTGCGCAACACCGCACGCGCGCCCGATGCCGGTGACCTGCGCGAACGCGCCGTCGCCGAACTGCGCCACTTCGAACAACAGGCGCGCGACGGCGGCGTGGCCATGGAACAACTGCGCCCTGCCCATTACGCCCTCTGCGCCAGCCTCGACGACGTGGTGCTCGCCACACCCTGGGGACACGAAAGCAGCTGGGCCGCCCGCTCCCTCGTTTCCACCTTTCACCAACAAGTGCGCAGCGGCGAAGGTTTCTATGCCGTCCTGAAACAACTCATCCAGGCGCCAGGCACCAATCTTTCAGTTCTCGAGCTGATGTATCTGTGCCTCTCCCTTGGCTTCCAAGGCCAATATCGCCTCTCCGCCCGTGGGCCCGCCGAACTCGACCGCGTCCGCGAGGATCTCTACGCGCTGATCATGCGGCAACGCGGCGCCCGCGAAACCGGCCTCTCGCCGCATTGGCAAGGTGTCGACGCGCCCTACAAACCACGCCGCGGCGAAGTGCCGCTCTGGGTCGGCGGTGCCGCCGCCCTGGCCATCCTGGGCGCAATCTTCCTGTGGATGACGCTGAGCCTGAACACCGCGTCGGACACCGTCATGGAAAGCCTGCTCCAGGCGCCGCCCACCGCCATGCCAGAGATCACCCGGCAATCTCCGGTGATCGCACCCCCCCCACCCGCCGAACCCGGCTCGCTGGACCACCTGCGCGGCTTCCTGGCGCCGGAGATCGCCGCCCACCTGGTCACCGTCGTCGGCACCGAAGCGGTGCCGGTGGTGCGCATCAGCGGCAACGGCATGTTCGCCTCCGGCAGCGCAGATCTGGAGCCACAATTCCTCAAACTGCTCCACCGCATCGGTGAGGCGCTGAAAACCGAGCCTGGTTCGGTGACCATCGCCGGCTACACCGACAACCAGCCGATCCGCACGGTGCGCTTCCCCTCCAACTTCCAGCTCTCTGCCGCGCGCGCTGCAGAAGCCTCCAAGGTCATCGGCCAGTCGATCGACAATGTCGGCCGCCTTACCCCCGAGGGTCGCGCAGATGCGGACCCGCTGGCCTCGAACGCCACGCCTGGTGGACGGAACATGAACCGTCGCATCGAAGTCATTCTCCATCGGCAAGGCTGAACTGCGATGAAAGCTTTTTGGCATTTCCTTACCTCGCGCTGGGTGCTCAGCTTTTTCGGCACGGCACTGCTGTGCGGACTGGTCTGGTTCCTCGGCCCGTTGCTGGGATTCCTGGATAGCTGGATCGTGCGCGCGGCCGTGAGCGCTGTAATCGCACTCGTCTGGCTGGTCGCGAACCTCCTGCTCGATCGCGCACATCGCCATGCCGACAAGGCACTTGCCGAGGGTGTCGCCGCCATCACCCCCGCCGATACCGCGCGCGCGGACGAAGTGGCCGGCATGCGCGAAAAACTCACCACGGCTTTGTCGCTGCTGCGCAAAGCAAGTGGCACACGGGGCTATCTTTACGAACAACCCTGGTATGTGATCATCGGCCCGCCCGGTGCCGGCAAGACGACCGCGCTGCTGAATGCCGGATTGAAATTTCCGCTCGCCGCCGAAATGGGCCAGGGCGCCGTCGCCGGCGTCGGCGGCACGCGCATGTGCGATTGGTGGTTCACCGAACAGGCCGTGCTGATCGACACCGCCGGCCGCTACACCACGCAGGATTCCGATGCAGCCGTCGATCGCGCCGGCTGGGAAGGTTTTCTGGACCTCATCAAGCGCACCCGTCCACGCCAGCCGCTCAACGGCGTGCTGGTCGCCATCGGCGCGCCAGACATTGCGCAAGCCACCCCCGCGGAGCGGCTGGACCACGCCCGCGCCATTCGCCGCCGCATCCGCGAACTCACCGAAAAGCTCGGCCTGCGCCTGCCAATCTACGCGTTGTTCACCAAGGCCGATCTGCTCGCCGGCTTTTCCGAGTATTTCGACGATCTCGACCGCACCGGCCGCGACCAGGTGTGGGGCCATAGTTTCGCGCTCGCCGATGGCGGCCCGGCCGGCCCCGTCTCCGGCTGGGGCGACGCGCTGCGCGGCCTGGTCTCCCGCCTCAATCTCGGCCTCGTCGATCGCCTGCAGGCCGAACGCAGCCCCGACCGACGTGCCCTGCTCTCCGGCCTGCCTGCACAGCTCGCCTCGCTCGATGCACCGCTGACGGAGTTCCTCAACGAGGCATTCGGTGGCTCGCGCCTCGATCCCGCGCCGCTGCTGCGCGGCGTGTATTTTACCAGCGGCACACAGGCCGGAACCCCGATCGATCGCCTCACCGGCGCGCTCGCACGCAATTTCGGCGTCGACCAGATGCGGGTCCCGAGCCTGCGGCCGCAGCAGGGCCGCAGCTATTTCCTCAGCGGCCTGCTGAGGCTGATCTTCAACGAGGCCATGCTGGCCAGTGCCAAGCCCGGTGCCGGCCGCCGGCGGAGCATGCTACGCATTGCGGGTTTCGCCGGCATCGCCGTGCTGACGCTGGGACTTGCCGCCGCCATGCTTGCCATCCGCTCGAGCCAGATCAGCGATGCGGACCGGGTGAGCGCGCAATTGGCGCAGTACGAGCAGTTGGCGAATGCGCAAAAACTCGACCCGGTGTCAGACGGCGATCTGTCGACCGTAGTGCCCATCCTGAACGCCGCACGCGCCTTGCCCTATGGCGAGGATACGCCCGGCGCAGGCATGGGTCTTTCGCAAGCGAAGAAATACTCCGTCGGCACGAGGCTGCTCTACCACCACGCGCTGGAACGCATTCTGCTGCCCCGGCTGATCTGGCGGCTGGAAAACCAGATGCGCGCAAACCTGGAAAAACCCGACTTCCTGTATGAGGCGACGCGTGTCTACCTGATGCTGGGCAGCCAGGGCCCGATGGACCACGACCTAGTGGAGGAATGGGAAAAGCTCGATTTCGCGACGCTGTATCAAGATCCGGCCATGCAGGCCGATCTGCAGAAACATCTGCACTCCTTGTTGGCCGGCGCACTACCAGAGATCTCGCTCGACTGGACGCTCGTGGCGGACGCCCGCCGCACGTTCTCGCGTGTGAGTCTCGCGCAACGTGTTTATTCCCGCCTGCGTCCCTCCGCGGCGGCCCTCGCGGTGCCGGATTGGACGCCGGCGGCAGCCCTTGGTGCATCCGGAACACAAGTTTTCTACCGTGCATCCGGCAAGCCGCTGACAGAGGGGATAGCCGGCTTCTACACGGTTGAGGGTTTTCACAGCGTGCTGCTGGCGAATCTTGCGGAGACGGCGCGGCAGGTTGCTGGCGAAAGCTGGGTGCTTGGCGAGAAATCCTCGATCAATCCGCTCGGCAACGGCCTCTCGGCGCTGCAGACTGATGTGGTCAACCTCTATACGGCGGATTATGCGCGGTTGTGGGACGGCATGCTTGCCGATCTCGACGTGCAGCCGCTGGGCGGGGGCGAAGCTGGCATACGCACGCTGTATATTCTCGGATCGCCACAATCGCCGATGCGCGATCTGCTGACGTCGATCGTGCACGAACTCACCTTGAGCAAGGCACCGCCGCCCAGTGCGGAGGAGGTTGCTGCCGCCAAGTTTGCGAAGGCGGAAAATCCACGCCTGGCCAACCTGCTCAGCAACAACGCGCCTGTGGTGCCGCCTGGCAAGGTAATTGATGACCACTACAAGGGCTTGCGAGATTATGTGGGCTCCGGCCCGGGCGCGCCTCTCGATCTTGCCATAAAACTGCTGGGGGATCTGCAACAGCAGCTTGCCGCATCGGCGGGTGCGGGAGCAGGCGGTGCCGCACCTGCCGTGGCGGCCGGGGGAAACGTGATACCGATGCTGCAGGCGGAGGGCGCACGTGCGCCAATGCCGGTGCAGCGTTGGCTGACCATCATCGGCAAAGGCACGAGTGCGGCGCGCGCTGGTGCGGGCAAAGCGGCGGCGAAGGCGGCGTTCGCGGCACCGGAGGGTCCGGCCTCGTTGTGCGAGGCCGCGGTCAATGGCCGGTATCCGTTCACACGCGGCGCCGCTGCCGAGATCCCGCTTGACGATTTCACCAAGCTTTTCGCACCGGGTGGCAAGCTCGATACCTATTTCAAGGCACAGATTGCGCCGTTCGTGGATATGAGTGGGCGTGGCTGGCGGTTGCAGTCGATGGGCGACGTTCCGCCGCCGATCTCAAGTTACGACCTCGCGCAGTTCCAGCGCGCTGCCTCGATACGCGATCTGTTTTTCGGCGGCGGCAGCCTCGGCGTGCGTTTCGAGCTGGCGCCGGAGTCGCTGGACGTCGCTGCAAAGAAAGCAACGCTGGATCTATCCGGCACCACAATCGTGTATGCGCACGACATGATCCGCGGCACGCAAGTGAACTGGCCTGGCCAAGGCATGAGCGATGTGCGTTTGAGTTTCGATCCGCCCTTCGGCAGCACCGGTGTGATCGAGACGCAGGGGCCGTGGGCATTGTTCAGGTTCTTTGACCAGGGCACGATGTCGCCCGGCATTTCACCGGAGCAATTCTCCTTGGCCTTTTCCGCGGGCCCGCATCAGATGCGCTACCACATCCGCGCCGGCTCTGTTCTCAACCCCTTTGGCGCCGGCATATTGCAAGGATTCCGATGCCCGACCCTCAAATAAGTGTCAGGGGGTATGGCTTTTGGGGAAAGTTGCCATCCCGCGGCGATTTCCTCGGGAATGGCTTGTCGAAGGCCTTGATCGCTGCTTGGGATAGCTGGATCTCGTCAGGCCTTGCAGCGAGCCAGGCGGCAATGGGCGAGGATTGGCAGCCGGCCTGGATGGAAGCGCCCGTGTGGTGCTTTTCGGCATCAGCTGGATGTTTCGGCACCGATGCCGTTTCGGGGTTATGGATGCCGAGCGTGGATCGCGCGGGGCGCATGTTTCCACTGCTGATCGCTGCGGAATGCAGCACTGTGCCGGAATGGTTCCTGCAGGCCGAAGATGCGGGACGTGCCGCTCTTGCCGAGGTTCTCGGCCCCGAGGCGCTCGCCGCACGACTGCCTGCCCCCGTTGCCGTCGCTGAGACGGCAACAGGTACATATTGGTGGACGGAGGGCGGCCCCAGGGTCGCAGCCTGCAGGCGTGCGTTTGCAGGATTGCCGCCTGCGGAAAACTTCGTTTCCATGCTGAAGGATTGCTAGGCCATGGCAGCATTGCACAGCTTTGCGGTCACCGATCGTGGCACCGTCCGGCCGCACAACGAAGATACATTCGTCGACGCGCCGGAACTCGGTCTGTTCGCAGTGGCCGACGGCGCCGGCGGCCATGCCGCTGGCGAACTGGCGAGCGGCATGCTGGCCGAAGCTTTATCCGCCCTGTCCGCCAATTTGGCGCCGCCGGAGGCATTAGCGCAAATACGCCTTGCGGTGCTGGCTGTGCATACCGCACTTCAGGCCGAGGCGGCACGGCGCGGCGACAGCATGATCGCCTCCACATTGGTTGTCCTGCTGATCCGCTCAGGACATTTTGCAGCGCTCTGGGCCGGCGACAGCCGAATCTATCTGCTGCGCGCGGGCGCATTGTCGCAGGTGACGCGCGACCACAGCCTGGTGCAGGTATTGTTGGATCAGGGCGCCATCACACCGGAACAGGCGCTCACCCATCCACAGGCCAATGTGATCACACGCGCCATCGGCGCGCCGGATGATAATGGCGAGTTGGACAAGACAATCGGACCGGCCAAGCCCGGCGACATTTACCTTCTCTGTAGCGACGGGCTCACAAAAGTGCTCGATGACAACGCCATCGCGCAGCTGATGGTCACGCCCGACCCGGCACAGGCGCTGATCCAGGCAGCGCTCGCCCGAGGCGCGCGTGACAACGTGACCGCCGTCGTGGTTTGCGTGCCGGCGGAGGACGCCGCCTGATGCCGGACAAGATCGGGAAATACGAACTCCGTGGCACGCTTGGCCGAGGTGCCATGGGCACCGTGCTGGATGGCTGGGATCCCGCCATCGAGCGCCGCGTTGCGATCAAGACAGTGCGCCTGGCCGATGCAGCGGCGGACGAGGAAGCCGCAGAAGCGCTCGAACGTTTCAAACGCGAGGCGCAGGCGGCCGGCCGGCTGAGTCATGCGAACATCGTCGGCGTGTTCGATACCGGCGAGACCGACGAGCTCGCCTATATCGTCATGGAATTCATCGAGGGTCGCTCGCTCAAGCAGGTTCTCGACGCCGAAAAATCCTTGCCGCCGGACGAAGCCGCAGAAATTATGGGCCAGGTTCTGGCCGGTCTCGAATACAGCCATCGTCGCGGCGTGGTGCACCGAGACATCAAGCCGGCCAATATCATGCTGACCACGGATGGCGGTGTGAAGATCGCCGATTTTGGCATCGCCCGCCTGTCCAGCAGCACGGCCACCGCGGTAGGCTCCATCCTGGGAACGCCGGCCTATATGCCGCCGGAACAGTTCCTCGGCGAACCTGCAGACGCACGCAGCGACATCTTCGCAGCTGGCGCCATGCTGTTCCATCTGCTCACCGGCACCCGACCCTATGAGGGCAACGCCACCAGCATCATGACCCGCGTGCTGAACGCCGAGGCGCCACCTCTGCCATCGGAACGCTCGGTCAGTGTTTCGCCTGCGTGGGACAAGGTGATCCTGCGTGCGATGGCCAAAAAGTCGGAAGACCGCTTTCAAAGCGCGGCAGAATTCGCCAAGGCCATCAAGACGGCCCTCTCGACACCGGCTGACGAGGCCGAAGCCGACGCTACAATGGTGATGTCCGCGGCCCGGCCAACAACGACGAAGCCGCCACAACCCGCACCGGCAACGCCGGCGCCCAAAAAAGCCGGCAACATGACGCCGCTGCTGCTCGGTGGAAGTGGCCTCGCAGTGGCGGCCGCTGTAGTCGGCGGCTGGTTCCTTCTCGCCACAGGCACGAAGCCGCCGGCGCCTGCCCCCACGCCGCCATCGCACGACATCGTGGCGCCGCCGCAGGCGGGGCCGTCACCTGCACCGGTGACGCCGCCGCAGCCTTCGTCGGAAGCAGTCAGGGACACGCTTTCCAGTAAACTGACCTCAATCGCCTGCAGTGTCACCCAGGCAAAAAGTGACGCCGGTCGCATAACGCTGCAGGGTATCGCCGGCACCGGCACGCCGCTCGAGGCACTTCAACGATTGGCGCAATCGGCGGCATTGCCGGTCACCGTCGATCTCGAGGATTTCACCGGCCCCTATTGCCCGCCGCTCGATGTGCTGTCGCCAGTACTGCGCACTATTCCGCTGAGCATCACCGCGACCGATACGCCGGGCCCGGTGATCGACGGCCAGTATTTTCATCCGACCATCAAGAACCTGCCTTTCGCAGCCTGGCTCGAGGTCGATTACCTGTCGGGAGACGGCACGGTGTTTCATGTCCTGCCGATGGCCGCCAGCAAAACGCCGAAAATGGTCGCAGAGCCGGCACAGCTTTTCGCAGCCGGCACGACACTGCGCCTTGGCGAAGGCGGGCACAACAAACTCTATCCAGGGACACCGTTTGGAAAGGACATGTTCATCGCAGTCGCGTCGAGCGAAAGACTATTTCCAGGCTTGCGTCCACAAAACGAGAGCATAGGACAATATAGCGAGGCGTTGCGGTTAGCGATTGCACGGCTGCAGGCGAAGGGCGCGAAAATTGCGGCCGGGGTTACGCTGGTGAAGACAGTGGAGAAGTAAGCAGCTCTTTTTTGAAAAGACTTTTGTAGATATCTTACCCGTCGCCGGATAAAACCGCGACAGCGACATAAAAGTCTTTTGCTTCTTTTCTTCAGAAAAGAAGGCCTTCCTCTACAGCAGAACCTGCGCCCCCGCCCGAGGCAGCCCCACAGCCGCAAACCCCGGCCGCCCACGCAACACCGATCGCGTGCGCACAAAGCTGTTCACCGTCGCATGCAACGCCAAAAACCGCTCCAACACCGAAGCTAACAAAAACAACCCGCCTGTGCTCCAGGCTTTCGCATCCCATTCCAGCGTCACGTCCAGCCCGCGGCAGAACGCTCCCGAACGGCCGCCAGGCACCCGCGCGACACCCGGCGCTGAGGTGACACTCAGCAGCGCTTCGATGCCCGCGCGCGTCTCGTCGCTCCCGCGCAGATCGTATAGCCGCAGAACCTCGCGTAGCGCGCCAGCGGCCGCCTCGCCGCCGACGACGGAAAGGTGCCCAAGCGAAAGATGCGAGACGAGCGGCCAGAACCCTTGTGCACGCAACGGCGCGCGCAGGCTCGGCGTCGGCGCAGTGATGCAGGTGATGCGGCTGACGGCGGAAAGCCCCTCCACCAGGCTCAGCACTGGCCGTCCGCCGCCAAATGGAAGTTCAGAGGCGAGATCACGATTACTGCAAAGCGCTTCGACGGAGAGCACCGCATCGGCCGGCGCCTGTACGTCGAAGCCGGGGTCGAAAGGCTCGAGAAACACGTCAGACCCGGGCAGGCTCGCGGATGGCCGGCGTGCGACTGCGTAGAAGCCGCTGCTCGATGCCTCCTCGCCGGCGGCCTGCTGCAGCCGGTAAAAGGGCTGCCATTCTCTCGAAGATCCATCGCCGCGGGTTTCGAGCACACGCTCCACCTGCCAGATTTCGAGCGCGCCAGGCCGGCGTACATCCGGTTCCACACGGTATTCGGTCGCCATGTGGGTCAATGTCACCGGCTCGCAGCGATGCGGGAACAGGTTGATCACCGGCGCACATCCCAGCGCCAACGTATCGACACCGACCACACGTTCCAGCTCGGGCGCAGCGCGATCCAGATACACATAGATCGTCAGTTTGTTGCCAGCGTTGCGAAGCGTTTTGGCATCCAACCGAAGGATGTCGAAAAACAGAAATTTCTCGGGCAACGCGAAATACTCGCTGAGCAGACGGAAACCGGTGAAACTACGTGCCGGCCATGGCAACAGCGCATCTTCCGGTTCGAACCCTGCCTGTGCCAGCACAGTGCCAGGCAGAATAACCGGGTTGGTGTCGGATTGCCTGTCCGCAAACGCCACCGACATCGCGTGCCCACATAGCAGCTCATACAGCGGCAAAGCGACATTGGAGCTCGCACGCACATAGAAACGTAACCGGTCGACACCCAGGGTCGCGAAATCCATTTCGGGATCGGCGCATTTCAGCGTGATCGCCAGTATCGATTGCGCACGCTCCGCAAGTGGGTTCGGGGGCGCCGCCAAAGGCAGGCCGGAAAGCCGGATGCTATCGATCTCGATCGGCCAGAGCGTCAGCGGGCTCGTGGTGCGGAAACGACAAGGTTCGCCGCGCACACGCTCGCTGTCGAGCATGCGCCCAGCCGGCATGCGCAACGGGATTTTCAGTGCTGCCTGACAGGCAAATTGAACGATGGCGGCCGGCGGTGTTGGCGCCAGATAATGCGGATAGAGCACGCCCAGCAGCGCGTCGGTCAGTTCCGGAAATTCGTCATCCAGCCGCTGGTGCACACGCGCAGCCAGGAAGGCGGCACCTTCCAGCAGACGCGCAACATGCGGATCGTCGATGCTGTCATCGTTGAGCCGCAGCCGCCCTGCGATCTTCGGGTAGGTTCGTGCAAATTCCGAGGCCAGCTCACGTATCGCGTGGAGTTCGCGATTGTAATAGGGCAGCAGCGTGTCAGACATCGGCGTCCTCAGCCATCAGTGCCGCGCACTACCACATCGGCCGTGGTGGCATCCACGACCGTTTCGAAGGCGATCGCTTCCGGTGCCGGGTCCGCATGCAGCAGCGCCTCTATCTGCAATCTCAGCGTGGCATCGAGCGGATTCTTGCTCTCCACCAATGCGACACGCACGCGCGCAAAACGCGGTTCGAAACGGCGCAGTGTATCCTCCACCTCGGCGCGCAACACCTCGCGCTGGCGCTTGTCGTGGAATGTGCCCGCCGTGCAATCGGGAATGCCGAAGGACATGACGGAGAGATCGAGCTCACGCAGTTCCACCGGCCAACTGTGCCAGCGCCTGCGGCTATTCAGCAGCATTTCAAGATCGCGGCGCACCGAACGGCGCAGCGCTTCCATCGCATCGCTCGCGGTGACGGGCGCATCGATCCCCTTCTCCGGCGCTTCGTCGATCAGCCGGTCCAACAGCGGCAATTGTGCGCGTTTGGCCGGTGGGCGGCGAATATTCGGATTCACTCCGCGAATTCCAGGTCCGTAAGCGACTGCATGGGCAGCGCTTCGTCGCCCACCACCAGCAGGCGTTGTCCCTGCCCCACCACCAGGCCGGGATGCTCCACCCAATCGGTCACGCGGCCAAGCCTGGCGTTGGGATCAGCGACCTCGTCCACGCCGTAGATCGCGGGCACATAGACTTCGCCGTCCGGGCCGTCCTGCACCGACATGGTTGCACGGCGCCAGTACAGGTCGCGCGGCCTTTTGGGCGGATGGAAGATGGCGCTCTCGATACGTTCGGTTGGTATCCAGAAATACTTGCCGGTTGTCGTCAGCACCTCAAGGAAACCAACATGCAGATCGCAGGCATCACGCAGATCATCAAAGGCCACGTCGCCATGATGCCCGGCGATACGCGGTCGCAGCGCCTCAGCCTCGGCAACATGCGTGGCGGCAGCGGCAAAATCGCCGTCGCGGAACGCTACCCGTGCTGCGAGTGAAGCAGCCAGCGCCGGCGTCGGCTCGCCAAGAAATTCGGGCACGCGGCCATCGCGACGCAATTGGCGCCGTGCCATCTCCGCACGCACCAGTTGGCGGAACTCCGCCACCACCAAGGTCGCCTGGGGATCGATGTCGCCTGCGGCATCAAGGATCACATCGGCGCGCTCGAGGTTGCCATCGAACACCAGCAACTCCGCCAGCAGCACGCGCGCACCGAGCTCCGCCGGCTTCGCCCGCACCGCCGCATTGGCAGCCGCGACGGCCTCAGTCAGCTTACCCTCTCGAAAGAAATCCCCCGCAGCATCGGCCATCGTATATCTCCAAGAGTAAAAGTTTTTTGGTTCTTTTTTCAAAAAAGAACTGCTTCCTGTCTACTGCGACCGCCCCGGCGCCGTAATCTCCGTCGTTAACCGAAACGTCGCACTCACATCATCAAGCTGAAAATGCGGCTGCAGAAAGATCGTGCACCCAAATGCCCCTGGCCGGCCAGACTGCTCCCGCACCGTCACTTGGCCCGCCATCAGCGGCGCCCGCGCGCGTGACTCCGGTCCTGCCACGACATTGGTGTTCACATACCGGTTCAACCATTCCTGCAGCCGGCGCTGGATCTCATCTTCGGTCTTGAACGAGCCTGCCATGTCGCGCCCGATCACCTTTACATAATGCGCGAAGCGGCTGACGCAGAGCATGGCATTGAACTGCGCCGAGATGCGTGCATTGGCTGTCGCCGCCTCCCCGGAATTCCCCTGATATTGCCGCGGTGTTTGCAGGCTGCGCAGGGCGATGAACGCAGCGTCTGCGCTGAACGGCAATCCGGTAAGCGGCATCAGCCCGCCTTCCACGAGCGAACGTTCCTGCCTGTCATTGAACACCAGCTCGAGCGGCGCACGCGGCCAGAAGCGCTCGCGCTCGGTCGAGAAGCCTTCGGCAGGAAGATAGGTGACCAGGCCACCACCTTCGCGATCGGTATCCACGCCGCGCAGATCGGCCGGCCAGCCGAAATTGGTGAAGGCGCGCACGGCTGTCAGTGCAAAACCGTATCCGGCCGACATCCACACGCGACTTGCAGCGTCCGGTGCCTGCTCGGCGTAGCGGAAGCCGTCGTGGCGCGCCGGATCGTCAGCCCACGGCAGCCGCGCCAGCAGACGAGGCAGAGCGAGTGCGATGAACCGGCTGTCTTCCCGCTGCGACAATCTGCGAAAACGCGCATGAGCCGGATCTCGCAAGGAGGAGGCCGGATCGATCGTCAAGGCCAGGTCGCGGAAGTCATCGACGCCCAGCAAGGCGGGCGCTGCGGAGAGCACCACCGGCGAGAACGCCGCAGCCGCCACTGCCGCCAGCTGCATGATTGCCGCCGGGTCATCGGCAGGTGCGCCAGGTTGCGGGCTGTGCCGCACTTCATGGTCGATCAGCAGCAAGCCATAGGGCTCGCCGCCGGGCATGCCGAACTCGTCTTCGTAGATACGGCGAAACAGATTGCTTTGGTCGAACTCGGCCGCTCGCTCCAGGTCGCGCACCAGTTCGGCCCAACCCGCCGAGAGAAGCCGCACTTTCACCCGCGCGGAAGGATCGATGCCGCCAAGCAGCCATGCCAGCCCGCGCCAGCATCCTTCGAGCCGACGCATGCGTGCGGCATGCAGTATTTCATCGAGTTGTTCCGAGATCAGCGCATCGATGGCCGCGATATCACGATCGAGCAGCGCACATACCACCCGCGAATCGCGATCTTGGCAATCACCACGCCACGCAACAACTTCGCTTTTGGGGTCTGCAAGAAAACCGGCAAGCCGGCTTGCGATGTTGCGTCGCTCGGGGCCGAAAAAACGACCTGCGAGCACATCAGCCCGCAGATCCTCAAACCGGGTCTCAGGCGCCCCGGCTGTATCGACGAGCGCCTGATCCATTCAGGCTCCCGTCAAGCCTTTTGCGGGATCCGCGCCACCATGCGCATGCTGGTGGTCAGTTCTTCCATCTGCAGCCAGGGCCGCAGATAGGCCACGGCATTATACGCGCCCGGCTTGCCGGGGATTTCCTTCACTTCGATCTTGGCTTCCCGCAGCGGATATTTCGCCTTTGCGTCCGGGCCTGCCTTTTCGTTGGTGTTGACGTAATTGTTGATCCATTGGTTCAACCAGCGCTCGCAATCGGATGCCTCCATGAAGCTGCCGATCTTGTCGCGCGCCATCACCTTCAAATAATGCGCGAAGCGCCCGGTCGCCATCAAATAAGGCAAGCGCGCGGATATCGCGGCATTCGCAGTTGCTTCCGGCTTGTCGTATTTCTTCGGTTTCTGCACGCTCTGGCCACCGAAGAACACCGCATAATCGGTGTTCTTGTAGTGGCACAGAGGGAGAAACCCGAGATTGGATAGTTCGAACTCACGGCGATCGGTGATGCCGATCTCGGTCGGGCATTTGCTGTCGGAATCGCCGTCATCGCTCTTGAACACGTGGCTCGGCAGGTTCTCCACCTTGCCGCCGCCCTCGGCACCACGGATGGCGACGCAGAAACCATGCTGCGCGAACGCATCGGTCATGCGCGTGCCCATCACATAGGCTGCGTTCATCCAGCAATATTCTTTATGCTCCTGCTCCTTTGCAGCACCGGTAGCATCGAAGGGCGCTTCCTCGTAGTTGAACTCATCGATCGGTTTCGTCGCGCTACCGTAAGGCAGGCGAGCCACCACGCGGGGCATCACCAGGTTCACGAACCGCGAATCCTCGCTCTCGCGGAAGCTGCGCCATTTCGCATATTCTGCGGTCTCGAAGATCTTGGCGAGATCACGCGGCTTGGAAAGTTCGGTCCAGTCGTCGAAGCCGAACATGCCGGCGCCGGCGGCCGAGATGAAGGGCGAGAAGCCGGCCGCGGCCACGTTGCTGATCAGGCGCAGGCTTTCGATGTCGTCCGGATGGTTGGTCCACTCATAATCGCCGATCAGCGTGCCGTAGGGCTCGCCGCCGGGTGTGCCGAACTCGTTTTCGTAGATCTTCTTGAACAGCTGGCTTTGATCGAACTCCACCGCCTTCGAGAGGTCACGGTTCAGTTCGCGCTTGGACGCATTCAGCATGCGAATCTTCAGCTGCGTGCCGGTCTCGCTGTTCATGATCAGATAGTTCAGCCCGCGCCACGAGCCTTCCAGCTTCAGGAACTTTTCCGAATGGATGATGGCATTGAGCTGGTTCGACAGCTTGCGGTCGATCTCTGCGATCGCGCGGTCGAAGGTGCGCGTCAGGTTGCGATCGAAGGTGACCGTGCCCGACAGCGCCTGTTCGACCAGGTTCTTGACCAGATCCTGCGCCTGGTCGGGCGCCGTCTGTTTGGTAGCGCCGACCACCTGGTCGAGAAGGCTTCCGCCTTCGATGGTAACGGCCTCAGCCGCACCCGCCGTCTGTGCACCGGACATGACCTATTCCTTCTTCTCGATGCCGAGCTGGGAGGAAAGAGCCTCCAGATCCTTCTGATTCTGTAATACTTTTTCGAGCACGCCTTCCAGCTCCTCCGAGCGGTCCACCTTGCTCATCAGATCACGCAGCTTGTTGCGTGTGTCCATCAGCGCCTTCAGCGCGGGCACCTGCTCGACAATCCGTCCGGGCTCGAAATCATCCAGCGACTTGAACTTCAGGTTCACCGCCATCTGGCTGCCATCGCCAGCCAGCGTATTGTCGACCTTCAAGTTCAGGCCTGGTCCGATGCGCGACATCACATCATTGAAATTGTCGCGGTCGATCTGGATGAATTTCCGCTCCGAAAGCGGCTTCAGCGGCGTCGTCGGGTCACCGGAGAAATCCCCCATCACACCCACCACGAACGGAAGCTCGCGTTGTATCTGCGCACCTTCCGTTTCTACCTCGTAGGTAATATGGACTCTAGGCTTGCGGACCCGGTTGAGCTTGTCATGGATGCTAGCGCTCATTGTCGCTCCGTTCCTCAGGAAATGCAGCCCTCTGGCCCATGAGTCACAAGCTCATATGCCCGGCGCGCGTGAACATAGGCGGCACAGGCTGGCGGGGTCAATCTCCGTTTCGGTCGGAGTCTGGAGGGCGCTTGCGAGCCGCCCCGTTTGGGCGCAGCATTCCCGTTACGACGGGCTGTCACACCGTTAAGCCCGGCGGCCGCCATATTTTCCACCGATGGGGTTGGGGCTTGTGCCAAAACTGAGCCTGGACGAGGCGACACAAGCCGCCATCCAGAACAATGCCTCCACGCTGCTGCCGGCGCAGACCATCATCTGCATCATGTGGAAGGAGAGCGGCTTCGATACCGCGGCCAGAAACAGCAAATCCACCGCCACCGGCCTGCTGCAGATGACCAAGGGTGCGGTGGAAGACGTGAACAGGAACAGCCCGAAGGGCGTTCATTTCACCCATGGCGACATGACCGATCCGGCGCTGAATATCGCATGCGGCAGCCGCTACCTTGACCTGCGCATACGTGCGGCCGGAGGTGACGTTCGTCGTGGCATCGAATCTTTCGGCACAGGCGCCGGCTATGCGACCAATATTCTCGCCTGTGCCGATTGCCTGACGAAGTTGAAAGACGGCAAGACGGAGGATCAGCGTCGGCCGTGTCTGTTTGCAATCCACTCATGATCCGGCTGGCGATTATCGTTGCTCTTTGGCTCGGCGGGATATCCGCCGCCGGCGCCCAACTTCACCCATGGGGCGATCTTTCGGCCTGGATCGGCAAATACCCGACCGATACCGACGGCCCCCGGCCTCGACACTTCCTGCAATCCGGGCCGATCGCGCATGAATTGCACGTGCTGCTCGATCCGGCCGATCTGGTGTTTTTAAATCAGCTTGAGGTCGAATCACCGATACGCAGCACGAATGGCCTGATCGTCGCTGCGGTCTGCATGGCGCATGATTGCGCGGCAAACCATGCCATTATCGTCATGGACCCTGTGCAGCCGAGGATGTTCGTCGGCATCCAACGTTCAGGCGCACAGCGTTATGAAACAAAATGGGTCAAGAACGACCCTGGAGCCACCTTGCCTCCGGCGATCCTGCATGACTTCGCGCAATAGCGACGGCGAGACGCCGCGTGCGGCGCTGGCGCGGGACCCTACACGCTTCGCCTTCGATGCTGCCATCCGTATTCTCCTCCACCAGGCCGGCACCGCCGATCCCGGTGCGGCCGCCCGCTTCGAGTCACCGCCCAATCTCGCGTACCCGGCCTCCGAGATATCCTCGGTGAATGCGGGGGTCAGTGCGGGCACAAAACATCCCGCCGTGGTCACCAGCGTGATAGGTATGACCGGGCCGTCCGGCGTGCTGCCGCGCGGCTATAGCGAGGCGGTCTCCGTTGCCACGCGCGACCGTTCGCCAAGCCTCCAGGCCTTTCTGGACATGCTCGCCAACCGCTTCGTCGCCAGTTTTGCGCAAGCCGGCGCCAAATACCGCCCGCATCGCGCCGTCGAGAATGCCGCACTGGCCGGCCGACCAGATCCGGTCGGGCGTACGCTGCTGGCGCTCACCGGCTACGGCATCGCCGACCTCGGCGCCCGCCTGGCACCGGGCGAAGCGGCGCTGAAGCATTATGCAGGGTTCTTCTCCGCCCGCCCGCGCTCGGCCGATCGCCTGGCCTCGCTCGCCTCGGACTGGCTGCAACGCCCGGTGCGCATCCTGCAATTCGCAGGGGTCTGGCTTGCTCTGCCACCGAGCGAACGCACCGCATTGCCACAAGGCAAAAGCGAAGGCGCCTTCGCACAGCTCGGCGTGGATGCTGCCGCCGGCGTACGCGCGTGGGACAGCCAGGCGCGCGTGGTGCTGCGCGTAGGCCCGCTCGATCGTGCAGCCTTCGAATCGCTGTTACCCGGCAAGCCGTCGCTGGCACGTCTTGTCGGACTGATCCGTGCCTATCTTGGCTTTGAGACCGCCTTCGCCATCAACCTCGTTCTCAGGCGTGATGCCGTGCCGTCGCTGAGCCTCGATCCTGCCACCACTCCGCGCCTGGGCTGGAACACCTGGCTCACCGCCGCCCCCTCCTCACGGCTGACCGATCCGGACGAACCGCTGTTCGAGGCGGAAACGGTCGAGGCAGAAATGGTTGGGGCGAGCGGCGGCGCATGAGGCGGCCCGCCTGGCTGTCCAGCCGGCTCGGCGATCCGGACGCAACCCATTCGTTGCGCGTGCCGCGCGCGGCACGCCGCAGGTCCCCGGCTTCCGCGAGACTCTTGTCGGGCGCTCTCGCCTTGGCTCTGCTGATGGCCGTCCTGGGCGTGCTGGCCTTCCGCCACGCCCCGCCGCCCGCCTCCGCCGTAACGGTGCTTCCCTCGGCCGACGAAGCAGCCCTTCTCGCAGCCCCCACCGAAGCACTGCGCCTCTGGCGGTTCAGCGCCGATCCGCAGATCATCGTGGCCATCTTCCCCTCGCTGCACGCCCAGGCGCTCGCGCTGAACCGCGTCGCCGCCTTCGTCGAGCGGCCAGGCGTGCCGCGCGACCATCTGCTGGACGACACCGCACTTGCCGCCGCCATGGGCCACACCGCCGCCATGTTCGACACCTATTACTACGGCCACGATTATCGCAGCGCCGACCTCCGCCGCTTCTACGCCACCGCAGATCACGACAAGGCAGCGCTGAACCACAACGAACGCGAATTGCGCACCCTGTTGCAGGCGGCTGGCTTTTTCGCCGGTTCGACTCCTGCCGCCCTGATCACCCTGCCACCACATGGCGACGGCCTTCTCGATCCGTCAGCACGCGCGACAATTCTTAAACACGAATTATCGCATGGCGCGTATTTCACCGATCCTGTCTACACCGCCTATGTCGAAACCTTCTGGACCGGCCTCTCGGTTCCGGAACGCACCGCCTTCCGACAGTTCCTCGAGGGTGAGGCCTATGACAGCAGCAATGACGACCTGATGCGCAACGAGACCCAGGCCTATCTTGTCTTCACCGCCGATCCGCGCATGTTCGACCCCAATCGCATCGGCGTTCCCGAAGCGCTGAGCCTGCGCAAGACCTTTCTGGCCGGGTTGCCGCTTGACTGGCTGCGCAAGGATGCCGACCCACAGTAGAACGGGTCGTTCGCCAGTTAACGTTTGAAACAAACCGCCCGCGGTGCTAGATGGCCACGGGCATTTTTCAGGTAGGAACGCATAGCGATGGCCAAGCATGGCATTTCTGCAATCGTGTTGGCATTGGCCCTGCCGCTGGCCTGCGGCATGGCACACGCCGCCGACCCATCGGTGGACGACATCCTCTCCGCGTTGAAACCGAAAGCTAACAACCTCAACGGCACCACGCGCGGTATCCGCGCCATGGCCCCGGAGGCCGAGGCGCCCACAGCCGCCACGCCGCACACGCACCGCGTTGCCATGATCCGTCCCTCGCAGGAGACGGCGCCCGTAGCCGAGAGCACCGAAGGCCCCTCGCTCGACCTCACCATTGTGTTCCGCTCCGGCTCGACCGATCTCACCCCGGCCGCCACCGGCACGCTCACCAAGCTGGGCAAGGCGCTCTCCAGCCCGAGCCTGGCCGCCTATCGTTTCCGCATCGAAGGCCATACCGACACGGTCGGCACCAAGGATGAAAACCAGACCCTCTCCCAGGCCCGCGCGGAAAAGGTCGCCGCCTATCTGGAGCATGATTTCGGCGTCGCCGCCGACCGCCTGCAGCCGGTCGGGATGGGCGAAGACGGCCTGCTGGTGGAAACACCGGACCAGACGGCCGAACCCCGCAACCGCCGTGTGCATGTGGTAAATCTGGGAGGCTGAACATGGCTGGGACGGTCTGGCTGAGCCGTGCCGTCCTCGCGCTGATGCTGGTACCCAGCCTCGGCTGGGCGGCTACGCCGCCGCCAAGCACTGCGGACATCATCGAGAAGCTGACGCCACCCAAGCCCGCTGAACTGGGCGGTCCCAGTCGCGGCATACGCGCGGCCGCACCCGAAGCGCCGCCTTCGATCGACCTGGCGATACCCTTTGCCTCCGGCTCCGCCACGCTGGAGCCCGCCGGCACCCGTATCGTGGCCACGCTTGGCCGCGCACTCGCATCGTCGGATCTGTCAGGCAGTCACATCAAGATCGAAGGCCACGCGGATACGATGGGCGACGCCACCGCCAATCAGGCCTTGTCCCAGCGCCGCGCTGCGGCTGTGGTGGCGCTGCTCTCCGGTAAATACGGCGTGCCGGCGGGGATGCTGAATCCGGTGGGTGTCGGCTCGGAAAACCTGGTGGTGCAAACAGCGGACCAGGTGGATGAGCCACGCAATCGCGTGGTGCGGGTGATAAATCTCGGGCCGTAAACGTGTTGCCATCATGCGGAAAGTAAGCAAGGAAGGTCTTCTTTTCTGAAGAAAAGAAGCAACAGACTTTTATGTCGCTGTCGCGGCTCTCTCCTGCGACGCACGCCGTATACATAAAAGTTTTTTGGTTCTTTTTTTCAAAAAAGAACTGCTTCCTTCCTTCCTTCGATTTTGAGGAACACATGCATCTAGGCGTCGTCGTTGCCGGAGCCGGCCAGGCAGCCGGAGAATTCGCATTCCGCTTGCGCCAGTCCGGCTACGAAAAGCCGATCACCCTCATCGGCGAGGAGGCGCATCTCCCCTATCAGCGCCCGCCCTTGTCCAAGGCCTTCCTGGCCGGTGACATCGCCAGCGAAAGCCTGCTGCTGCGCCCGCAGGCATCTTATGAAAAATCGCGTATCGATGTGGTCAGTCTCACCCGCGTGGAGCGCATCGATCGTGCGGCACGCAGCCTCACGCTGAGCACCGGCGGGCAGCTAGGCTACGAGAAGCTGGTCCTGGCCACTGGCGGCCGCGTTCGCCCACTCACCTGCCCGGGCAGCGAGCTTGCCGGCCTGTTCTATCTGCGCACCATCGCCGATGTGGATTTCCTGCGTCACCGGCTGGCCGCCGGCACCAGGCTGGTCATCATCGGCGGCGGCTATGTGGGTCTGGAAGTGGCCGCCGTCGCTATCAAGCACAAGCTGGATGTGACGCTGATCGAAGCCGCACCACGTGTGCTCGCGCGTGTCGCCGGGCTGGAGATCTCCGCCTTCTACGAGCAGGCGCATCGCGCGGCCGGTGTGGCCATCCACACCGGCGCCGCAGTCGCAAGCCTGGCCGAGGGCGAAGCCGGTCATGTCGGGCATGTGGTGCTCACCGATGGCCGCCGGTTCCCAGCCGATTTCGTGCTCGCCGGCATCGGCCTGCTGCCGAATGTCGAGCTCGCGTCCGACGCCGGGCTGAAGGTGGATAACGGCATCTGGGTCGACGAATATTGCCGCACCGAAGACCCTCACATCCTTGCCATCGGCGACTGCTCCAACCACCCGAGCAGCTTCCTCGGCCGCCGCGCACGGCTGGAATCGGTGCCGAACGCGCTCGAGCAGGCCCGCGTCGCCGCCGACACCATCAGCGGCAAGATGGTGCCCTACGGCGCGATCCCGTGGTTCTGGTCCGACCAATACAACCTGAAACTCCAAGCCGTCGGCGTGTCGGAGAACTACGACCAGGTGGTGCAGCGCGGTTCGATGGAGGAGCGCGCCTTCACCATGTTCTACCTGCGCCAGGGCACCGTGATCGCCGCGGACTCGGTCAATCGTCCCGCCGACTTCATGGCCGCCAAGCGCGTGGTCGGCCAGGCACTGACCATCCCGGCAGAAGACCTCGCCGATATAAGCCGGCCGCTAAAAGACCTCATCCCCAAAGCCGCTACCGTTTCTTAACGCTATTCTGCTACGGCATCGCAACAGAAATGTGAGGCGACACGCATGGGCATGACCAGGAAGCGGGTTCTCGTCACCGGCGGCGCCGGCTTCCTCGGATCGCATCTCTGCGAACGGCTGCTCGCCGAAGGCAACAGCGTGCTGTGCGTGGACAACTACTTCACCGGCGCCAAAGACAATATCGCGCATCTCATCGGCAACCCGCACTTCGAGGCGATGCGGCACGACATCACCTTCCCGCTCTATGTCGAGATCGACGAAATCTTCAATCTTGCTTGTCCCGCCTCGCCCATCCACTATCAATTCGATCCGGTGCAAACCACGAAAACCAGCGTGGTCGGCGCGATCAACATGCTGGGCCTCGCGAAACGCACGCGCGCCAAAGTATTCCAGGCCTCCACCAGCGAAGTCTACGGCGACCCCACCATCAGCCCGCAGCCGGAATCCTACCGCGGCAACGTCAATCCGCTCGGCCCGCGCGCCTGCTACGACGAAGGCAAACGCTGCGCTGAAACACTCTTTTTCGATTATAATCGCCAGCACCATACACGCGTAAAAGTGGGGCGCATCTTCAACACCTACGGCCCACGCATGCACCCGCAAGACGGCCGCGTCGTTTCCAACTTCATCATGCAGGCGCTCACAGGTCAGGATATCACCCTCTACGGCGATGGCCTGCAAACCCGCGCCTTCTGCTACGTCGATGATCTGATCGAAGCCTTTCTCCGCCTGATGGCGACTGGCGACAACGTGACCGGGCCGGTCAATCTCGGCAACCCGCACGAGATCACCGTGCGCGAACTTGCCGAACGCATCATCACCCTCACCGGCGCACCCTCTCGCCTCGTCACTGCCCCGCTGCCTCAGGACGATCCGCTGCAACGCTGCCCGGACATCACCTACGCACGCAGATTGTTGGACTGGGAACCACGCGTGTCGCTTGATGACGGGCTATTGCGCACGATTTCGTATTTTACGAAGTCTTACTCAGATATAAGCAGAATTTTAAAACATCAAAAGTAAGGTCTTCTTTTCTGAAAAAAAGAAGCAAAAGACTTTGGGGTCGCTATCGGGGTTCTCTCCGGCGACGTGCACCATAAACATAAAAGTTTTTTGGTTCTTTTTTTCAAAAAAGAACTGCTTGCCTTCCTCTGGTGAGAAGCGCCCCGCTTGCACAGCGCGCCCCTGACGCATTATGCAAGCGGCGAATAGCCGGGGCATGCATGTGAAAACACCCTTTATCGTCGGCGGGGCCGTCATTCTCGTCGTGTTGGCAGCGGTGGCGTATATCGAGCTTCGGCCGGCACCCGTCACAACGGTGTTGCCACCCACGGCAGCGGCACCGGCCGTGGTCCTGGCACAGCCTCCTTCACCTCCCCCGGCTGCTGTCGAAGCCCCCGCGGATTGCCTCCTGCCCGGGCCACCTCCCGTGGCTCCCGATGGCGGCAAAGCGACCGCCGCGGACATGAAGCTCGGCCATGACGTGATCCAGTCTTTCGTGCATGAACTGGAATCCTACCAAGGCTGCCGCGAGAAACAGATCGCCACAGCCGGCACTGCCACGACCGACCAGCAGAAACAAACCTGGCGGGAACAGGGAAATGCCGCAGTGGACGAAGCGACGGCCATCGCCGCCGCCTTCGCGGCACAGCTGAAGATCTATCACACCAAGCACCCCGAACCCCTGGCACAGACACTTACGAAGTAGCGGACCTCCCCGCTATTTCGGCAGACTCTGCAGGAACAGGGTCTCCGTGCCGTAGGAAATCCATACACGGTGGCCGCGCAGGAACGGCAGCCCGACCAGTACCGGCGCGTTCGATGTGTCGTTGGTCACGAACACCGGCACATCGTGATACACATCCTTGCCGATCAGCAGCATGTGGAAGCGATGCATCCGGCCCAGGGCACGGCCGCCGAGCCCGATCCCGCCAGCGACCGGATCATGTGCCAGTTCATCCTGTGACGCCCCCGCCTTCAGCGCTGTCGCGCGGTCGATCAGGAGGCCATCCGCGCCAGTATCGAGGAAAGCGTCGACGAAGATGCCGTCCAGCCAGATCGGTATCTTCACGTGCTTGGATGCCTGCCGGTGCATCGGGATCGAGGCATAATCCCCGGCCCAGCCGACGGGCGCGATGTCGCTGCAACCGAACAGTCGCCACAGCCGGACGGTCTTACTGGGAAAGTCCAGTTCCAGATCCAGCAGGTTCAACATGTCTGCACCGAGCAGTCCGTCGGCATGCCCACCCGATGGTTGCGGCATCCCGATATCGCTCATTGGCATTTCACGGTCCTGGATGTCGGCGCCACCCAGCTTCAGCATGCGGATGTGACCTGCCTGCAGCCTATGTGACTCCAGGCCGCCCACGCCCTGCACGATGAGCGGCGGCTGCGTGCGGTCCCATCGCACCCCGGCGCGGGCGGCAAAGGTGGAGTCGAGCATGGAATTGAAGGCGCCGGTATCCAGCACAAATTGCCCGGGCGTGCCGTTCACGCCGACCGGGACATAGATATGGTTGTGCCAGACCGTCATCGGCATCTCGGCCACGTTGCTCACCCTGCAGCCTGCCCAGGCAGTCGTGCACAACACGGAGATCGCGATAGCGAGCAGCAGACGGCACAAACCCGGCATCGAAAACTCCCGTTGCTTGCCAACACGTTGCGGCATCGGCGCGGCATTGTCGATCGGGTCTGGCAGGCCACTGGCGCAGCAAGCGCGCACGTCCATATGAAGATCACGTCATCCTGCCGCGCGCACGTAACCCGCAGGCAGAAGCAGTCGAATAACCTGCCAGAATGGAGCATGATCCCCAATGACACGCCGCACGCTTCTCCTCGGATCAGTCAGCCTCGGCCTCACCGGCTGGCTGCTGACGCGCGCCCGCCCCGGCCGCGCCGCCGAAATCTATCCTGTCACCCATACCGATGCCGAATGGCGCAAACTGCTCTCGCCAGAGGCTTACCAGGTGCTCCGCCACGAGGGCACGGAATCCCCGGAATCGAGCCCGCTGGACCATGAATACAGCGCCGGCCGCTATGATTGCGCCGGCTGCGCCCAAAAACTGTTCCTCTCGAACACCAAATTCGACAGTGGCACCGGCTGGCCCAGCTTCTACCAGCCGATTGCCGGCGGGATCTCCACCAAGTCCGACAATAGCCTGATGATGGACCGCACCGAAGTGCATTGCGCCAATTGCGGCGGCCATCTGGGCCACGTCTTCGATGACGGCCCGAAACCCACCGGCCTGCGCTACTGCATGAACGGCGTCGCCCTCACCTTTGTCAAAGCGGGAGCAAACTCATGAAGAATGCCACAAAATACTGGCTGAGCGGCACCGCCGCCCTCGCCATGGGCGCCCTCCTGATGCCGGCCCGTGCCGCCGATGGGGTGCACGTCGTCCCGGCCCCCGCACAGGACGCCACACCCGCCACGGCGCCGCAAACGGCCGTGCTATCCGGCGGCTGCTTCTGGGGCGTGCAAGGGGTGTTCGAGCACGTCAAGGGTGTCACCCGCGTGTTGGCCGGCTACTCTGGCGGTGCCAAAGCCACCGCCGATTACGAAACGGTCAGCGGCGGCGCGACCGGCCACGCGGAATCCGTGCAGATCACCTACGATCCGCGGAAGATCAGCTACGGCAAGATCCTGCAGATCTTCTTCAGCGTGGCGCTCGACCCCACGATGAAGGACGCGCAAGGCCCCGATAGCGGCACGCAATACCGCTCGGAGGTGTTTGCCGCGACGCCGGAACAGCAGAAACTGGCCAGCGCCTATATCGCGCAACTCGATGCGGCACACACCTATGACGCGCCGATCGCCACCCGCGTGGACAAGCTCACCGGCTTTTACCCGGCCGAGGCATATCACCAGGATTTCCTGGAAACACATCCGAATTATCCGTACATTGTCTACAACGACATGCCGAAAGTCTCAGCTCTGAAAACGCTCTTCCCAGATTTCTACACGTCGGAACCGCATCTTAGCGGCTTCAAGTCATAGCCTCGCCAGGACGATGATTATTAGCAGGTAAGAAAGTTCCTCTTTTCTGAAGAAAAGAAGCAAAAGACTTTTACGTCGCTGTCGCGATTCTATCCCGCGACGTGTGTTATCATCACAAAAGTTTTTTGGTTCTTTTTTTCAAAAAAGAACCGCTTTCTTGCCAATGTCCAAATCAGATTTTTGGCTCAAGAGGAAGCGGGCCCAGAGCGACCGAGCCGGCCAGCAACATTGCAGAGAAGCCCGAGGCAAACCACAATGCATGAAGTCCGAGCCAGGGAAAGAACAATGCCCCTCCGACTGCGCCGGCGACCAGCCCGATCCATAGGAGCAGGGAGGGCAACCACCCGAGCGGCGCGCCCCCCGTCATGGTGGCAGCCAGAAGCTGCCCGAACTTGACGAGCGTACCCGTCATGTATGTGACGCCAATGCTCACTTTGCCGTCGCGCTGAAATACGTTGTTTGCAGCGCCCATCGCAGACGTCATGCAAAGAATGGGAGCCCCGACCGCAGCACTCTCCCTCACCAGGATCGAGGCCAGGACAAGAAGAAACGTCACAAGCCCCAGCACCGCCTGCTTGCGCCAGCGGGCGGACCACTCGCCCAGCAGCGCACCGGTCACCACGCCGACGACGAAAGTAGCGATCAGCACGGCCGCGATCAGGCTGCCATGGGTGCCGACAGCAACCCCAGCGGCCATACGTGTGGAATTTCCGCTCATGAACGAGACGAACAGCCCATCCAATTTCAGGAACCCGATGGAGTCGACAAAGCCCGCCAGCGATGCCAGCCCGATCGCCAAGGTGTATTGGCGTTTCTTATATCCGACCATTGCCGCAGCTTACGCGATACATCATCAAGCCACTAATGCAGTCGTGCCGCGCTGCACGTCTCGCTTTTCAAACGCTGTAGACGGCCTGCGGTACAATGCCGCCCATCCAGTAGGCCAGCTCGCGCGGATGCCCGATGCGCCAGAGCGCAAAATTTGCCTGCTTTCCGATCTCGATCGTGCCGAGCCGGTTCGCCAATCCCAGGGCACGCGCCGCTTCTCGGGTAACGCCCGCCAAAGCTTCTTCCGGCGTAAGGCGAAACAGCGAACACGCCAGGTTGGCGGCCATCAGCAGGGAGCACATCGGCGATGAGCCGGGGTTGCAATCGGTGGCGACCGCCATGCCGACGCCAGCGGTGCGGAACCAAGCCACCGGAGGTGGGCGCACGGCGCCTACGGTCGCATAGGCGCCGGGCAACAGCACGGCGACCGTCCCTGCTTCTCCCATCGCGCGAGCGCCTGCTTCGTTAGTATACTCGAGATGATCGGCAGAGAGCGCTCCCATGCCGGCGGCGAAGGCCGCTCCTCCGCCATCGGTCAGTTGATCCGCATGCAGCTTGAGCGAAAAACCGAGTTCCCGTGCGGCTTCAAAAACCCGGCCGATCTGCGCGTTGGAAAACGCGATGCTTTCCGCGAACGCGTCCACCGAGTCTGCAAGACCTTCGGCCGCCACGGCGGGCAGCATGTCGGTGATGATGTGGTCGATATAGGCATCTGCGCGGCCGCTGAATTCCGACGGCACGGCGTGTGCGGCAAGAAGGCTGGTACGAACCTCGATGTGTTTCTTACGACCCAATTCTCGTGCTGCGCGCAGCATCTTCAGCTCGCAGTCCAGATCGAGGCCGTAACCGGATTTGATTTCCACGGTTCGTACGCCATCGGCCATAAGCCGGTCCAGTCTTGGCGAGGCGATGGCCACCAGTTCTTCCTCGGTTGCCGCGCGCGTCGCGGCGACGGTGGAGAGGATGCCGCCGCCGCGGCGGGCAGCGGATTCGTAGCTGTCGCCACCAAGGCGTGCTTCGAACTCGCCAGCACGATTGCCGGCGAAGATGAGGTGCGTATGGCAATCGATCAGAGCCGGCGTGATCCAGCATCCTGCGGCTTCGTTCTGCATTGTTTGCGGCCCTATCAGGTCCGGCGGCAGATCGGCATCGGCGCCGACCCATGCGATCTTTCCATCGCGCACCGCTAGCGTTCCATCAAAGATCGCACCGTAAGGTGTCGTGCCGCTTCGCATTGTTGCGATTCCAGCACCTCTCCAAACAGACTGTGCCGGCCACATCAGCTTAAACCCCAAATCATGAAAGTCTTTTGCTTCTTTTCTTCAGAAAAGAAGATTCTTTCTTACTGCTCAAACACGTTCAACCGCGCATCCGCCGCGCATTCACCAAAATTCAGCACCGTATCCCGCCCTGCCCGCTTGGCCGCATACAGCGCCAGATCCGCATGTTCCACCAGCTGTGCCGCCGTATTCACATCCCGCACCGGCACGAACGCCTCCACGCCCGCGCTGATGGTAACGATGCCATGCGGGCTCCCTGCATGTGGGATGGCAAGTTTACGCACTGCCAATGCCACCCGTTCTGCAAGGCCCCGGGCCCCGGCCAGCGCGGTTCCCGGCAGCAGCAGCGCGATTTCTTCGCCGCCATAGCGTGCGGCGATGTCGCCGGGCCGGTTCAGCAAGGGCGGGATGGAATGGGCGATCGCGCGCAGGCAGGAATCGCCCGCCTGATGCCCATACAGGTCGTTGAACTGCTTGAACTTATCAACATCGAGCAGAATCATGCCGAGCGGGACGGCGGCGCGCACCGAGCGGCGGAATTCGTGATCCAGCCCACGATCGAAATGGCGTCGGTTGGAAAGCCCGGTCAGCGCGTCCTGCATCGCCAGGGTCTGCAGAGCGCGATTGGCGTCTTCCAATGCGTGGTTGGCGGCTTCGGCGTTGGCCTTGGCGTCGACCAGCAGAGCTTCGGTGAGTTTCTGGTCGGTCACGTCGATGATCACGCCGAACACCGAGGGCGGCGCCCCCGGTGGGTCCGGCAGGAAGCAGCCGCGGGTCAGAACATGGCGAATGGTGCCGTCGGGCCAAAGGATGCGTGCCGCAAATTCGAAAGGCTCGCTGGTGGCGATGGCGTCAGCCACGGCGTCACGCACCATCGGCCGGTCGTCCGGATGATAGATATTCACGACGTCTTCGGCAGTGGGAAAAAAATGCGCCTTGTCCACGCCGTGCAGCCGATAGACTTCATCGGACCAGACAAGGCTGTTCCCGCCTTGCAGGCTGAGATGGAAATGCCCGACATGCGCCAATTGCTCGCCCATTTCGAGCCATTGATTGGCGCGCAGGACGCGCGCTTCGGATTCTGCCAGTTGCGCATTGCCAAGCTGCAGCAAAGCGCGCGCTTCCTCGCTCCCGCCGATGCTGCGCGCCAGGCGCCAGGTCAGTGTCGCTAAAGCACCGAGCACGAGCGACAGGCCAATCGTGTGGAAGAGCAGCATCGTCCACCAGCCTTGCAGCACGGCCGTTTTGCTGCGCCCCACGATCAGCAGGATCGGCTGATCGGGCAGCCAGACATAGCTGTTCAGCCGCATCATGCCGTCGATCGGGCTGCTGGTCTGCACGCGGCCCTGCTCGGTATTGCGGACCAGTGGTTCGACGAAGCGGCCGATGCCATTCGCCTCGAGCGGCATGCGGGCGATCTGCAGGCCGTCCTGCCTCAACATGGAAATGATGCCGCCACGGCCAACATCGTAGCCGGTAAACATCGTCTCGAAGATCGCGATCGGCAGGCTCGCGACCACCACGCCGGCGAAGGCATGCTCCGGCGTCTCCAGCCTGGCTGAGATGGTGATCTGCCACTGGCCATCGCGGGCATCCAGAGCGGGCCAGCCAAGGAAGGGCTTATCGTCGACGGTGTCGCGATGATGGATGAAGAAGCCGGTGGTGGCAGTCGCCAGGCCGGGCGGCACGCCGCTCCCATAATGGGCCACCACCTCGCCCTGTGCATTCAGCACAGCGGTGCCACGCAAGATGAAGAAGGTTTTTTGTGCCACCGGAAGCTCGGCGGCCAGGCGCCGCAACGCTGCCGGCCCGGTGCCGAGCGCCTCGATCTGGTCACGTAGCCCGAGCACAAAGGTATCCGTGAGCTGAAGCGTCGCATTGGCCTGTGCCGAGAGCGAGCGCGCGAGGTTTGCCGCTTCAGACCATGCGGCCGCCACGGCCTGGTCGCGTGCACGGTTCAGGCTCATGAGGTCGGCAACGATCAAGGCGAGCATGGCCAGCAGCACCACGTAGGCCAGCCGACGCTGCAAGCGCAGAGGCATTCTGACTGGCAAGGACAGGCGCATGCGGCGTTCTATGGGTCAGAGTGATACAAGGATCATCTCACAAGCCGCACCTTCCGTAATGGAGCGAATCGTCTGATGCAGCCGCAGCTGCAAGAACTCTGCTGCGCCTGCTGAGAAAAAGCGAGGACGTTCGTCCGCATCTGCCGCGCCACCAACGATTGTGAAGCTTGGGCGCCCGTTCAACCGGGATCTTCCAGTCCGATCGCCCGCAGCCGCGCGCCTTCCTCGTCCCAGCCGGAGCGTTCCTTGACGTTGAGGAACAGATGCACCTTGCGGTCCAGCAATTGGCCGAGATGCGAACGCGCCTTGGCCCCGATTTCGCGCACCCGCGCCCCGCCCTCGCCAATGAGGATGGCCTTCTGGCCGGCACGGGCGACGTAGATGGTTGCATCGATCCGCACCGACCCGTCCGGCCGCTCGGCAAAGCTCTCGGTCTCCACGGT
This sequence comes from Acetobacteraceae bacterium, assembly GCA_965198855.1. Classification (GTDB taxonomy): domain Bacteria; phylum Pseudomonadota; class Alphaproteobacteria; order Acetobacterales; family Acetobacteraceae; genus BOG-908. Next base: position 1,618,000 of record CBDAPZ010000001.1, read on the forward strand.
GGTGCCGTAGGGCACCTCCTCGTGGGTCTGCAAAAAAATCTGCTCACGCACGATCTCGGCGGCCAGAAGCCGGTCGGGCAGATCAGTGATCTCGTCATCCGGGTAAAGATGCGGGCCTACCGGCAGGACGGTCGCCAGCGTATCGAGCAGGAAGGTGACGCCGTCGCCATTGGCCGCACTGACCATGAACACCTGCTCGAACGAAGCGCGCTCGGAGAGTTCGGCGGTCAGCGGCAGCAGCCGTTCGCGGGGTAGCGAATCGACCTTGTTGAGCACCAACCAGGTGCGCCGGCCGGATTTTTTCAGCTTGTCGGCAATGGCACCTACCTGCTCGGTCAGCCCGGCCTTCGCATCGACCAGGAACAAAGTGAGGTCGGCATCGTCCGAGCCGGTCCAGGCGGCATTGACCATGGCGCGATCGAGCTTGCGTTTGGGCGCGAAGATGCCGGGCGTATCGACCAGCAATATCTGCGTGGCACCCCGCAGCAGGATGCCGAGCACGCGGAACCGCGTGGTCTGCGCCTTCGGGCTGACGATCGACAGTTTGGCGCCCGCCATGCGGTTGAGCAAAGTCGATTTGCCGGCATTCGGCGCACCCACCAAAGCGACAAATCCGCAGCGGCTCGGCTCGGCGACGGCTTCTTGCGTGTCGCTCACGAGAGTTTTGCCAGCAGATCGGCGGCGGCCTCACGTTCGGCCATGCGTTTGGTTCCTCCCTCTCCGGAGCCCGTCTTGCCACGGGCGGAGACTTCAATGACGAAATGCGGCGCATGCGGCGGGCCGTGACGCGAAACCACACGATAAGCGGGCAATTTGTCCTCCCGCGCCAGCACCACTTCCTGCAGCGCCGTCTTCGGGTCCTTCGGCGGCTTGAGCTGCGCCTCCATCATCGGCGCCCAGGCGCCGCGAATGAAACGCTGTGCGGCCGGCAGCCCACCATCCAGATAGAGCGCGCCAAGCCCAGCCTCCAGCGCATCCGCCAGCACGGTCGTCAGCCGCCCCACCCCTGCCAGCGCCTCATTGGCGCCAAGCGAGAGCAGCGTGGCCAGCCCGATCCGCTCAGCCACGTCCGCCACCGCCTCGCGCGAGACCAGATGGGCGTGGCGCGGCCCGAGCGCACCTTCCTGTTCCGCAGGAAACCGTTCGGCCACCCATTCGGCCATCACCAGCCCGAGCACACGGTCGCCGATGAATTCCAGCCGCTCGTTCGAGCCGCCGCCGGTCGATTTGGGCGTCTTCCGCCCGCGCCCCGGCTTGCGGAGGGCTGCAGACCGGTGCGTTAGCGCCTCGCGCAAGAGGTCGGGGCGGGCGAACACATGGCCCAGGAGGCGGGCCGCTTCCTCGAGGCGCTCTGCCTCGGTCAACCCACGCCCTTGAGGAGGCGGCTCCAGCGGATCTCCATTGGCCACATCCAGAATTCCCACCACGGGTATTCCGCGTCGAAGCTGAAGAAGATGAATTGGGCGCGGCCGATCACGTTCTCCAGCGGCACGAAGCCGAGCGCGCTCATGAAGCGGCTATCTTCCGAATTGTCCCGGTTATCGCCCATCATGAACAGATGCCCGTCGGGCACCACGTATTCGTCGGTGTTGTTCACATCGAGCTCGCCGGTGACGTTATGCTCGTCGTCGCTGTATTTCAGCAGGTCATGCGACGGACCATTCGGCAGGCTCTCGCGATATTCCTGGGCCAGCACGCGCGTGCCGCCACCATCGGCGGTGTCGTAATCGCCTTCCGGCTTGCGCGGCACCTGGGTGCCATTGATGTAGAGCTGGCCCTGCTTGACCTGGATATGGTCACCCGGCAGCCCGATCACCCGTTTGATCCAGTCTTGCGTGGTGTCACGCGTGTTGCGGAACACCACCACGTCACCGCGATGCGGATACGAGCCGAAGATGCGGCCGGAGAAGATCGGCGGCGAGAACGGCATCGAGAAATGCGAGTAGCCGTAACTGAACTTACTGACGAACACGAAATCGCCGACCAGCAAGGTCGGGATCATCGAGCCGGAGGGGATGTTGAACGGCTCGAACGCCACGGTGCGGATGCCGAAGGCGATGAGTGCCGCATAGACCAGGGTTTTCACCGTCTCGAATGCACCGCCAGCCGTCGATGTGGCGGCGGCCTTCTTGGTGCCGGCTGGCTTGCTGGTGCCTGGTTTCTGCAAGGTGAACATAGTTAGGGGCGGTCCAGTCCGGGAGGTGCCGGATGAAGCCGCTGAGGGGGGTGCCTGTCAAGGAAAGTCCCTGCCGCGCGGGCGCTTGGCTCTATTGCAGCAGCAATTTAGGCGCACCTTCGGAGTCCAGGCAGGCGAAAATGACGGCGCCGGTCCAGCACGCCAGGGAGAAGGCGCCTGCAATGCGGGCAGAGGCCGGCATCCGGCCTTCCGCTGCCAGCGCTGTCACGTAGCTCGTGCGGTGAAACAAGGCCGCGTTGGCGAGGCCAAAGACGATGCAGATGAGTTTTGGTGCCCAGTACGCATGCGAGCCGACATGGACCGGGTCGTAGAAAAACAGAGCCAGGCCGGTCACAAACGCCACCGCGAACGTGCCCCATAGCCACGGCAGCACATGCTCGGCGAAAGCCCGCAGCGGCACCGTGCCGCGCCAGCCCATCAGGCGAAAATCGAGCAATCCGATGCCGCCAAAGAACGCACCCATGGATACGATATGCGCCGTGCGAACGATGTAGTGGTAGGGCTGTATGGCAAAATGATAAGGCCGCCAGTCGAGCGCCACCAAGGCAGCCACCGGGATTCGGAATGGATCGAACAGGCTGGGATCGGCCATGGATATTGACACTCGGCAAGGAGGGCATACGTGGGGCAGGCTTGTTATTGCGAGTGGTTCGCATTAACAAGGCTTCAAATCGGCCAGGGAGATTTCCGTGCCGCCATGCCTCGTCCGCTCAGCCGCCGCCCTGGCCCTCGCCGTCGCCGCCTTTCCGGCTTTGGCTGGCGAACCTGTGCAGCTGACCCTGAAGGATCACGGCTTTTCGCCCGCCACCTTCAAGGCGCCGGCGGGAGAGCGTTTCCGCATCGAGATTACCAACCAGGACGATACGCCGGCCGAGTTCGAAAGCACCGACCTGCGCGCCGAAAAGATCGTGGTGCCAGGTGGCAAGATCGCGGTGATGGCCGGCCCGCTCAAGCCCGGCACCTACAGCTTCTTCGACGATTATCATCCGGATACCGCAAAAGGCACCCTCACCGTGTCCGATGGGATAGGGAAAGATGGGGCAGGGAAATAGGTCATGCTCGCTAGCTTGGTCATCGTGTTTCGTGAGGTTTTCGAGGCGGGGCTGATCGTCGGCATCGTGCTAGCGGCAACCCAGGGCATCGCCGGACGCGCCGCCTGGATCGCCGGCGGGATCGGCGCCGGCGTGCTCGGCGCGGCCGTGCTGGCGTTCTTCGCCGGGGCGCTGGAAAGCGCCTTCGCCGGCAACGGACAGGAGATGTTCAACGCGGCGATCCTGGTCGCGGCGGTGGCAATGCTGAGCTGGCACCAGATCTGGATGGCGCATCACGGCAAGCAGATGGCCAGCGAGATGAAGGCGATGGGCCGAGACGTCGCCCTCGGCAACCGCTCGCTGTTCGCGATGGCCGTCGTGGTCGGCGTCGCTGTGCTGCGCGAAGGCGCCGAGGTGGTGCTGTTCCTCTATGGCATTGCCGCTTCCGGTCACGAAGGCGCGTCCGCCTTGATGCTCGGCGGCGTGATCGGCGTGGTGCTAGGCGGCGGCGTCTCTTTCCTGCTCTACCGCAGCCTGATCATCATCCCCGTCCATCGCCTGTTCGCCGTTACCGGCTGGTTGATCGCCCTGCTTGCCGCCGGCATGGCCGGCCAGGCCGCCGCCATCCTGGCCGGCGCCGACCTGATCCCCGCCTGGGGCTACCAGCTCTGGGACACCTCCTGGCTCCTCCGCGAGGACAGCATCCCGGGCCGCGCTTTGCACGCGCTGGTAGGCTATGCTGACCGCCCCATGGGCGTGCAGCTCGCCGCATGGCTCGCCGTGCTGACCCTGCTCGTGCTCGGCGCAAAATGGACGCGCAGCCTTCCTGCCAAGAAAACCATCCGCGCCGCCAACACGCAGCCCGACGCCCGCCTGCAACGAGGCTTCTAATGAACCGTATTGTCCTATCGGCCGCGCTCGCGGCCACGCTTCTGGCCGCGCCGCGCGCAGACGCCCACGAGTTCTTCGTCGGCGGCCCCGTGCATAAAGACGACATGGAGATCGTCGCCAACTACCTGGTCGGCGTGGAAATGGCGCCGATGACCGCCGGCATGGTGATGGGCCCCGACACCATCCATCTCGAAGCCGACGTGCACGCCACCGCCGACAACATCTACGGCTATCCGGACGGCGCCTGGGTCGCCTACCTCACCATCGGCTACACCATCGAGAAGCAAGGTAGCGACTGGCGTCACAGCGGCACCCTGCACCCGATGCAGGCCAAAGACGGCTCGCATTACGCTGACAACGTGAAGATGGACGGGCCGGGGACCTACGCGGTCGTATACAATTTTACATCACCGGAATCGGCTGGCTTCCTGCGTCATGTTGACAAGGAAACCGGCGTTCCAGGCTGGTGGGCGCCCTTCAACGAAAGCTTCACGTTCAAATACCCGCAAAAATAGGCAGCCTCTCCCGGACTAGGGTTTGCGCACCGGCGCGAAACCCAGCAAAACCGGGCGGCCATGTCACAGACATCCACTCCGCCTATTCGCTTCCATAACAGCCAGACCCACAGGCTCGAGCCCTTCGTGCCGGCAGATCCCGCGCATGTGCGCATGTACGTGTGCGGTCCCACGGTCTATGATCTGCCGCATATCGGTAATCTCCGCGCATTCGTGGTGTTCGACGTGCTCGCCCGCCTACTGCGTTTCGCCTACCCGCGCGTCACCTATGTGCGCAACATCACCGACGTGGATGACAAGATAAACGCTCGCGCAGCGGCGAGCGGCGAGAGCATCGCCTCCGTCACCGCACGCACCACCGCCGATTACCATGCCGACATGCTGGCCATCGGCAACCTGCCGCCGGATTTCGAACCGCGTGCCACCGCGCACATACCCGAAATGATCCTGCTGATCGAGAAGCTGATCGACGGCGGCCATGCCTACGCCGCAGATGGCCACGTGCTCTTCGCGGTCGCCAGTTTTGCCCAATACGGCGCACTCTCCGGCCGCAGCGCGGACGATTTGATCGCCGGCGCCCGCGTCGAAGTCGCGCCATACAAGCGCGACCCAGGCGATTTCGTGCTCTGGAAACCCTCCACGCCGGATCTGCCCGGCTGGGACAGCCCCTGGGGTCGCGGGCGGCCAGGCTGGCATATCGAATGCAGTGCGATGTCGTGGCGCTATCTGGGTGCGGATTTCGACATCCATGGTGGCGGCACCGACCTGATTTTCCCGCATCACGAGAATGAACGCGCGCAGAGTTTCTGCGCCTTTCCCGGCAGCCATTTCGCAAGATACTGGCTGCATAACGGCATGTTGCAGGTGAACGGCGAGAAGATGTCCAAGAGTCTGGGCAATTTCCTCACCCTGCGCGACGTGCTCGAAAAAGCACCGGCGGAGGCCATCCGCCTCCTGATATTGCGCACGCATTACCGCGGATTGCTGGATTTTTCCGACACCGGCCTCGCCGAGTCGCGGCAGGAAATGGACCGCTTCTACCGTGCGATGATGCACCACTGGCCCGCGCCCGACGGTTCTGTGCCGCAGCCCTTTCTTGCAGCACTGGCCGACGATCTCAACACGCCGCAAGCCGTCACCATCATGCGGCAGCTTGCCGATGCCGCCCTCGCGGAAGACGCCTCTGCCGCCGCCAATCTCCGTAAATGCGGCGAACTTTTGGGAATTTTGCAACAAACTCCCGAAGAGTGGTTCCAAGGCGATGGCGATGCGACAATCGACGCCCTCGTTGCCGAACGTATCGCCGCCCGAAAGGCGCGAGATTTCGCCCGTGCCGACACCATCCGCCGCGAACTCGCAGAACAAGGCGTCGTGCTGGAAGATTCCGCAGCGGGAACCACCTGGCGACGCGCATGACCGGCAAGGACGATGGCGCCGACCTTCACCCGATCGGCAACAGCCCGGTCGTCATCCTCGTGCGCCCGCAACTCGCCGACAATATCGGCGGAGTCGCGCGCGCCATGGCCAATGGCGGCCTGTTCCACCTACGCCTCGTCGCCCCCCGCGACGGCTGGCCGCAACCCGCAGCCTGGCGCAATGCTTCCGGCGCACAGAAATTGCTGGAAGCCCTCACACTTCACGAAACCGTCGCCGATGCGGTCGCCGACCTGCATCACGTGTTCGCCACTTGCCCGCGACCACGCCACATCGTCAAACCCGTGCTCACCGCACGCGGCGCCGCCGCCGAGTTGCGCGAGATCTGCACACGCGATTTGCGCTGCGGCCTGCTGTTCGGCCCCGAGCGCGCAGGGCTGGACAACGATGACATGGCACAGGCAGATGCGCTGATACGCTACCCGATGAACCCCGGCTTCACTTCGCTGAACCTGGCACAGGCGGTGATGGTGATGGCCTATGAATGGTGGCAGACAACCGATACCACCCCTTCCCGCGCGCTGATGACGAACGAAAGCCCTGTTGCTAATAAAGGACGTCTCGAAAGATTTCTGACCCATCTCGTCGACCAACTCGACGCCTGCGGTTTTCTGCGTAATGCACCGAAGCGTCCCGGCATGATACGTAATCTACGTCACCTGTTTCAGCGCGGCGAGGTGACGGAGCAGGAGTTGCGCACTCTGCACGGCGTGGTGACCGAGCTGGCGATCGGGCGTCGGCAACGAGGGCGCCTGGAAAAAGAATAGGAGAAAGTAGTTCTTTTTTGAAAAAAAAGAACCAAAAAACTTTTGTGATTATAGTACACGTTGCCGGATAGAGCCGTGCCAGCGATAGAAATAGTCTTTCGGCCAGATGAGGCAAAGATTTAACCACGAAGCAGGAAATTTCTTCAGAAAAGAAGACCTTCCTCCTTACGCTTCCTTGCTCTCATTTACCTTTAGACTATCTTCCATCAGCGCCGCCACCATCCCCGCAAGGTCGGTGAGGATCGCGCGTTCCGCCAAACCGGTTGTCTCGTGGGGGACGGTGTCGACAACGCACAGCGTTCCCAGCTTATGGCCGGTACTCTGGCTCACGATCGGTGCGCCCGCGTAGTAACGAAGTCCCAAACCTCCCGTGACCGCAGGGCTTTCCTTGAATCGTAAGTCATGTGTGGCATCAGCGACCACCATGGGTTCATCACCCAGAATCGTATGCGTGCACAACGATATATCCCGAGGCATACTGTCGGTGCCAGGCACGTTGAAATTCCCCATCAGCCGCTTCTGGTCGCGCGTTATGTAGGAGACCATGGCGATCGGCGTCCCAGTCAGCGTTGCGGCCAGGCGGGCGATGCTGTCCATTTCCTGCGAGCGCCGTGTCGCTCCCGCGTTTTCATACCGCGTCACCGCCAAGAGTCGCGCCTCTTCATCCATGGCCTTTGGAGACGCGCCGGCAGCGGCAGCGATCGCCAGTGTCATGACCTTGTTACGGCCGGTGCGTTTTGCCTCGTAGAGTTGCCGATCCGCCTCGGCAATCAGGTCGGTCCAATTGGAAAACGCCGGATCCTCGGCCGGGGTTGCGGTCGCCACACCGAAGCTTGCCGTCACCACGCCGCCGCAGCTCATATTGCCATCGTGCCTGATGGCGAGCGTCGCAATCGCGGATCGGCAGTCGCGGGCGACGGTCTCGGCGCCGGCCGCGGTCGTCGATGGCAGCAGCAGCACCATTTCCTCGCCGCCATACCGTGCTGCGAGATCGGCGGAGCGGCGCCCCTGTCCGGCGAGCACCGAAGCGACGAGGCGCAGACAGTCATCACCCGCAAGGTGTCCGTAACGATCATTAAATCCTTTGAAGCGATCTATATCTACCAGGACCAGCGAGAGCGATGTGCCCTCGCGTGCCGCCCGGCGCCATTCATGTATAAGGGCTTCATCGAAACGACGACGATTTGCCAAATGCGTCAGCGAATCCACGTTCACCAATGCCTCAAGCCGGGTATTCGCCTCGCGCAGCGCCTGCTCCATCTGCCGCTGCTCGGTAACATCGACGCTGACACCTACCAACATGCCCGCTTGGCCATCCGCATTCAGGCGCACCACACCACGACCCAGCACATGACGCAGTTGACCGTCCCCGGTGATCAAGCGTGCTGAAAATTCAAATGGACTCCGTGTCTTGACTGCATTGGCGGTGATCGCAACAACCATCTCCCGGTCTTCGGCATGCAGGAAGGCGGTGGAACTTTCCTTGGTCAGCGTATAAGTCTCCGGCGTCACCCCGTGCATGCGATACATCTCGTTCGACCAGATAACGGTCTGGTCGCACAGGTCACGCCGCCAATGACCGATGCGGCCGATCTGCTCGGCCAATTCCATCCAGGCATTGGCTTGCGAGGATTTGGCCAACAACGCCGTGAGTTCGGCTTTGCTGCCCTGCAGTTCTTCCTCGACGTTCTTCTTAAGTCTCGTGATGTCGTTATGGGCGCCGAGCAGCCGCACGGGTGTTCCGCCGGCGTTGCGGATGGCGATGCCGCGGCAATGGAGCCAGACGGAACCGCCGTTACGGTGGCGAAGACGCAAAATCTCATCGAACACGTGGCCGGGCGCCTGGCAGTATGCGGCAAAGCGCGCTTTCGCGCCATTATCGCGGTCCGGATGGATCAGCGCGGTCCAGTCGCCATCAAAACCTGAGCTGTCGCCGGCGCCATACCCGAGCAACTCCCAGATGCGCGGGCTCATCCAACCGCGGTTTCCTGCCTCGAGATCCCACATCCAGAGCCCGTCGAGCGAGACTTCCGTGAGAAACTGGAGCAGCGTCTTGTCGTGCGCCAGCAACACGTCCAGCCCGTGCATCATGGCGGCTTCGTCCAACTGGGTGACGTTTCGCCGCGACATGGAAGGATCGCGCTCATGGAAATGCGAAGGAGCGACCATCGTCATTTGGTGCGGTTTCCTCGGAGCGATGGCATGAGGATGGAGATTTACCGCAGGGCGTATTGCCGAAGTGTCAATTACGACAGGGGGTCAGTCCTGCTGGACGAATGCCGCTTCCCACAAGCCCGCCACCTGATCCCAGCCGGCGCCGGCACGGCGCGCGAGGCCTTCGGCCTGCATCCGCAGCCAGAGTGCATCATCGCCGAGAAGGGCAAGGATGCGCGAGGCCATGTCGCGCTCGTCGCGGCAGATGAAGCCGGTTTTTCCGTGCACCACACGCTCTGCAAGCGCGCCACGGCCGTAGGTGACGACAGGCACGCCCATTGCCACGGCCTCAGCGGCCGCAAGGCAGAAGGTCTCGGAAATGTGGCCCGGCGCAACCAGCACCCTGGCGCTGCGGAGCAGCCGCGGCATGTCCGCGTTCGCGATGCGCGGATGGATGCCGATGGAGGGCACCCCGTCGGCCAACGCCCTGCTGCGCGAGAGATCGTCCGTAGCGATATAGGCGTCCAGGCGCGCTGTGGGGTGTTCGCGCGCAATCTGCATCCGCCAGAGGTCGATGATGTCCGCCAATCCGCGATACGCCTGGCTGGTGAACAGCACCAAGGGCAGCGGTGCACACGCGGCCGGCTCAGCTGACAAAATTGCCGCCGGCAGGCCATGCGGCAGAATGATCCGGCGGCTCAACGGTAGCAGCCGGCTGGCGCGTCCTGCCTGCCGAGCGCCACAGAAGACCGCTTCCGGGCGCAAACGATGGAGCGCGCCCAGGCGGCCGCGGCGCATCTCCCGCCCCAAGGTGACCTCGTTGTGGAACCAAATAATCGGCCTCGCGCCGCCTTTAGGCAGCAGCCGCGCATCATTGACGGCGACCGCGATGTCGGCCGCCTCTCCGCATCTGGTCGCCAGGTGCACCACATGCCCGCGTGCCCGCAGCGCTGCGCTCAGATGCAGTATGGCCTGCTCGATGCCGCCGAGAACGGTACTCGCCGGCAGCGCGCGCGCGGTCAGGAACAGCCATCGCGCCAGGGGCTTTAGCGCTCCAGCTGCTTCGCAAGCCGGCGCGAGAGAATCCAGCCGATCAGGCCGGAAGCAGGTGCGCCGGGGATGATGAGCAGGAACCCCCAAGGCTGGCCGTGCACCGCGAGCGACATGCCGATGCCGAGCATGAGGCCGCCAACGAGGCCGCCAGTGACGCCGGAGGAAATGCCGAGCCAGAGGATGTCGGCGCGGGTGATCATGGCGAGTGTCCTTGGGTGAGGCAGGAAGGCCAGGGGCTCTGCCCCTGGACCCCGTTAAAGGCGGAGCCTTTAAAATCCTTATTTGAAGGTAAAGGTTCTAAGGACTTGTCCTTAGCGGGGTCCAGGGGCAGAGCCCCTGGCCTTCCTTCCCCCACCCACCGAAATTTGACAACATCACCCCCACCCACCTATAGCCGCGCTTCTTGCCGGGAACGTGGACGGGCTTTCGGGGCCTGATCCCGCCACATCCGCGTGGCCTACCGGTGCAACAAGCCAAACGAGACAAATCTCGGCGGCACATAACACGTGGAGTATTCCGCATGACCAAGCGGACTGAAAGCAAATTCAAGATCGATCGCCGACTCGGCGTCAATCTTTGGGGCCGGGCCAAGAGCCCGATCAACAAGCGCGAATACGGCCCGGGACAGCACGGTCAGCGCCGTAAGAGCAAGCCCAGCGACTTCAACATTCAGCTCAAGGCCAAGCAGCGCCTCAAGGGCTATTACGGCAATATCGGCGAGAAGCAGTTCCGCAAATATTACGAAGAGGCCGTGCGCCGCCGTGGCGACACCTCCGAGAACCTGATCGAATTGCTCGAGCGCCGCCTGGACGCGGTGATCTATCGCCTGAAGTTCGCGATCACCCCCTTCGCCTCGCGCCAGTTCGTCAACCACGGGCATGTGACGGTGAACGGCAAGAAGGTGAACATTTCCAGCTTCCAGGTACGCGATGGCGACGTGATCGAAGTGAAGGAAAAGTCCAAGCAGATGGCCGCGGTGCTCGATGCGACGCAGAGCAATGAGCGGGACGTGCCGGAATATCTCGAAGTCGATCACCGTGCGATGAAGGGCCGCTTTGCCCGCGCGCCGAAGCTGACCGACGTGCCCTATCCCGTCACGATGGAACCGAACCTGGTCGTCGAGTTCTACTCGCGCTGAGTTCTCCAAAGGATTTGGGTGGTATGGAAGGGGGAGGCATGCTGTCTCCCCTTTTTCGTTTGCCGGAGCGGTTGCGCGCTCGCCGTCGCGCCGAACGGCACGTCATGTCCAGCTACGCGTCCTGGCTGGCGCAGGAAGATCAAAGCGCGGCCTTGCCGGATGGCGACCTGATCAGCGTTGTCATGCCGGTCTACGAGACGCAGGAGCAATTCTTGCGCGAAGCGATCGGCTCCTTGCGTGCGCAGACCTACCAGAACTGGCAATTATGCGTCGTCGACGACGCATCGCCGTCGCCGCATGTCTTGAATATCCTTTCGGAAATGACGGCTTTGGACAGTCGGATCGAGATCTGCCGGCTCGAGAAGAATGCCGGCATCGTCGCTGCAACGAACGCAGGTTTTGCCATGGCACGCGGCTCGTTCGTCGGTTTGTTCGACCACGACGATACCCTCGCGCCAGGCGCCCTGGCTTGCGTTGCCGCGGAGATCCAAGCGCATCCCGACTGTATCATGGTTTTCTCCGACGAAGACCATCTCATCGATGGTCACCGACGCCATCCCTATTTCAAACCGGGCTGGAATCCGGACCTGATGCTTTCGCAGAATCTGGTCTCCCATTTCGGCGTGTACCGCAAAACCGCGGTGGAGCGCGTCGGCGGGATGCGCGAGGGGTTTGAAGGCAGCCAGGACTACGACTTCGCCTTGCGTATCACGGCCGGAACACCTGCAGCGCAGATCCGCCATATTGCGAAACCGCTTTATCACTGGCGGCAACATCCGCAATCCTACTCCGCCCAGCGCATGGAGGCGTGCCGCCGCGCAGCATGCGCGGCGCTGTCCGATCACCTCGGAGAACGCGCCGGCGTCGAGGCCGATCCGGAAATACCGCAATGGTCGCGTATAGCCTGGCGCCTGCCGCAGGTTTCGCCCCTCGTCTCACTCATCGTTCAGCGAAACGCGGCGCCTGTCCTCGATACGGACTATGGCTCCGTGGAGATCATCGAGGCGGAGGCCGAGCGGGCCCGCGGCGATGTCCTGGTGTTCCTGGCGCCCGATCTGACGCCGACGCGTGAAGGCTGGCTTCGTGAGCTTGCAAGCCAGGCGTTGCGGCCTGAGATCGGTGCCGTGGGTGCAAGACTGGATCGTCCGGACGGGCGCATCTGCAACGCCGGTTACACGCTCGATTGCGACCACATCGTGCAAACCCTGGAGCCCGCCTCGGATCGCAGCGACCGTGGCTATTTCGGCCACTTCATGCTTGCACGCAGCGTATCCACGCTCAGCGCCGATTGTTTTGCCATCCGCGCCGCGCTGTTCAGGGAAATGGGCGGCTTCGATCGCCGCGCCGGCTGCTATGAAAGCATCGATCTCTGCCTGCGCCTGGCAGAGCATGGCCTGCGTTGCATCTGGACGCCACAAGCCAGGCTACGCTATCGAAAATCTCCGCCCGCCGCACGCGATGCGGCAGGTGCGCGCTTCATGCGCGAGCGGTGGGGCGAAACGCTCGCCGCCGACCCATATAAGAACCCGAACCTCGTGATCCGCCACAAGAACCTGGCTTTGGCGCCTCCGAAAACCGCAGCGCGTAAGAGGCTTTTCTGGTCATGACCCCTACCGAAGAAATCGCCCGCCGTCGCACCTTCGCGATTATCTCCCACCCCGACGCCGGCAAGACCACGCTGACCGAGCGCCTGCTGCGCGCCGGCGGCGCCATCCAACTCGCCGGCAACGTGCGCGCCAAAGGCGAACGCCGCCGCACCCGCTCGGACTGGATGGGCATCGAGCGCGAACGCGGCATTTCCGTCGTCACCTCGGTCATGACCTTCGAATACAACAACTGCGTCTATAATCTTCTCGACACACCCGGCCACGAAGACTTTTCGGAAGACACCTACCGGACGTTGACCGCCGTTGATTCCGCGGTGATGGTGATCGACGCCGCCAAAGGCATCGAGGCGCGCACACGCAAACTCTTCGAGATCTGCCGCCTGCGCGACATCCCGATCATCACCTTCGTCAACAAGATGGACCGCGAAAGCCGCGATCCTTTCGAGCTGCTCGACGAAGTCGCCAGCACGCTCGCGCTGGACACCTCGCCCGCGACCTGGCCGGTCGGCCGCGCCGCCGATTTCGTCGGCACCTACGATCTGCATACGCGTAACCTCAATTGCAGCCAGGATCTCGCACAATCCGATCCGCGCATGGTGGCACTCGGCGAAGAACTCGAACTCGTTCAGGCAGCCCTGCCCGAATTTGATCTAGAAAGCTTCAACGCCGGCCATCTCACCCCGGTCTATTTCGGCAGTGCGATGCGCGAGATCGGCGTGCTCGACCTGCTGAACGCCCTCGCCCGCTTCGGCCCACCGCCACGCGCGCAGACCGCCGACAAGCGCGTGGTCGACGCCGCGGAAGACAAACTCACTGCCCTCGTCTTCAAGATCCAGGCCAATATGGACCCGAACCACCGCGATCGCATGGCTTTCGCCCGCATCTGCTCAGGCCGCCTCGAACGTGGCATGAAGCTCAAGCAGGTGCGCACCGGCAAGCTCATCCCGCTCAACGCTCCGCAATTCTTCTTTGCCCGCGATAGGCAACTCGCCGAGGAAGCGTTCGCAGGCGACGTCGTCGGCATCCCCAATCACGGCACGCTGCGCATCGGCGATACACTGACCGAGGACGAAGACCTCCAATTTCTCGGCGTTCCCTCCTTCGCCCCCGAAATCCTGCGCCGCGTCCGCCTCGACGACGCGATGAAAGCCAAGAAATTGCGCCAGGCTTTGCTCGAACTCGCGGAAGAAGGCGTCGTCCAGCTGTTCCGCCCGCATGACGGCAGCCAGCCGATCGTCGGCGTCGTCGGCACCTTGCAGCTCGATGTGCTGCAGGCCCGCCTCGCCGGCGAATACGGCGTCGGCATCGGCTTCGAACCCACGCCCTATAATCTCGCACGCTGGATCTTTGGCGACCGCGCCCTCATCGCCAAATTTGCCCAGGATCAGCGCACCGCGATGGCCGATGACGTCGATGGCGATCCGGTGTTTTTGGCGACGTCAGCCTTTATGCTGCGGCGGACAACAGAGCAGAATCAGTCGCTGATTTTTAAAGATATCAAAGATCACAAGGAAGGATGAAATTGTCGCGGAAGCACTCCAGACCTATCCAACATCGCCCAGCACGGCTTCAAAATCTTGGCCGCCGTAGAACATACCTTCTATGAGCAAAGCTTCTGTCGTTGCGGTGTAAGCAATCGTGACAGGGCGTTCAAAGCCCCTCACACGTAACCCGGGCAGCACGTCATCGCGCGAACCACGTTGTGGAAAGATCGCAAAGCCTTGGCAATATGTAATAATGCGAGTGATATAGCCGTCTGGGCGTTCTTCGTGAGAGTGTCGGCTTATGTATTGGTGCAAGCTTTCGATCTGGCGTTCGGCAAGTGGCGTGAATATGACGTCCACACCTTACTTCGTTTCGCCAGCAGCCTGACGGGCTTTAATGCGGCTCAAAATGGTATCGGCGGGAACACCCTTCGACGGATCAGCCAAATACTCTTGATGGCCAACAACCTCCTGCTCACGCAGCCAGCGCTCAATACCCGCATCACGCGCCTTCAATGCACGGAGGCCATCGTGCACGACTTCGCTGACGGAAGCATATTTGCCCGACCTGAGTCTGCTCTCCACGATTTCGGCCATGTCATCTGGCAGGGTGATGCTAAATTGCTGGGTGGTGTTCATACCATCAACTCCCTGTATCAAGCATAGCATATGGTAGGAACCAACACCCACTGAAACCTAGATCAGAGCAGAAGCATGACCGATTTCTACCAGCCTTTCAGCAACCCCGCTGCCTCGGCAATGAGCAAACAGTTCAAGGATAGCGTTACCACTGTTGCCAATACCGTTAGCCCCAACGCGATAGGCCGCATGACCATTGCCCCCATCACGTCGCGACGGCTGCTCAACACCAGCAACGCAATCATCGGCACCGGCAGCGCGAAACTCAGAACCACCTGACTGATCACCAGGCTCCGCGTCGCATCATACCCAGCCCACACTACAAAGAATGCCGGCAGCATCGTCACCAGGCGGCGCACCCAGACCGGGATGCGCCATCCTACAAACCCCTGCATGATCACCTGCCCGGCCATCGTGCCCACCACCGAGCTCGAAATGCCCGACGCCATCAACGACACCAGAAACACCCCCGCAGCGGCCGCGCCGAACAACGGCACCAGCGTGTTGTACGCGGCCTCGATCTCCGCAATCCCGCTATGCCCTGAATGAAAGGCGCTTGCCGCCATCATCACCATGGCGGCATTCACGATGCCGGCCACGCTCAAGGCTGCCACCACTTCGCGATTGGAATAACGCACCAGCATCCGTCGTTCACGCCCGTTACGCGCCGGCGCGCGGTCCTGTGTCAGCCCCGAATGCAGATAAATTGCATGCGGCATCACCGTCGCGCCGAAGATTCCCACCGCCAGCACGACCGCGTCGTGGTCGGCCAGACGCGGCACCACCATGCCGATAAAAGCTTCGCGCCAGACGGGAGGAGCTACGAATATCTCGATGATGTAGCAAAAGCCGATCAGTCCCACCATGCAGCCGATCACCAGTTCCAGCGGCCTAAAACCACGTCTTTGCAGCAGCAGGATCGCGTAGGTCACCAGGGCCGTCACCGCCATGCCGGTCAGCAAAGGCAGATGCAGCAGCAGCGACAATCCGATCGCACCGCCCAGGAACTCGGCAAGGTCGGTCGCCATCGCGGCCACCTCGCTCACCCCCCACATCACCAACACCACCGGCAGCGGAAAATGGGTGCGGCACAATTCGGCCAGGTTGCGGTTGGTGACGATGCCGAGCCTGGCGGACATCGACTGGAACAGCATGGCCACCAGATTGGCCACCACCACCACCCATAACAGACCGTAGCCGTAGCGTGCTCCAGCCTGGATATTGGTCGCATAATTGCCTGGATCGATATACGCGACCGAGGCGATCACCGCCGGCCCCATGAAGGGCGTCATAGCCCGCCAGCCGCGGCGGCGCCCATCGAGCACCTCACGCATCGCAAAGGTGGCGCGTACGCTCAGAGTCTGCGGGGCGAGTTCGGCCGGTGGCATGACGCCAGATGTAGTCCAGGCTACATCTTGCGCAAGCGCGAATTTTCCATCAGCTTTTCACGAAATGGGTGGAGCACGCGCGTGGGACATGCCGACACACCGGCATTGCTGCCGGAGGCAACCCAGGCCAGGCGCTTCGGCCGCGCGCGCGAGGCGCGGGCCGCCGAAGTGATGGAGGATTATGCCGAGCTTATCGCCGACCTGCTGGCCGCCGACGGCGAGGCGCGGCCGCTGACCATCGCCCGTCGGCTCGGCGTCTCGCATGTCACCGTCATAAAGGCTATCAGCCGGCTGGAATTGCTCGGGCTCGCCACCGCTCGCCCCTATCACGGCGTATGTCTCACGCCGGCCGGCCTCGCGCTCGCCGAGCGCGTGCGGACCCGGCACCGTATCGTGGTCGACCTTCTGGTGGCCGTCGGCGTGCCGCCGGAAGAGGCAGAGAACGACGCGGAAGGCATCGAACACCACGTCTCGCCCATCACCCTGGACGCGTTCGCGCGATTTCTGGGGGTGCTGCCAAAACCATCTACCTGAAGAACGCGCGCGTCCGGCGCTTCCATCCGGCGACGCTGCCGCCATATTGAGCCGCAATGCCGAAAGACAGCTCTGCCCTCTCGCTTACCCTGCACGGATCGATCCATGAGATCACGCCGGCCGAATGGCAGGCCTGTGCGGGAGACTCCAATCCCTTCGTCAGCCACGCCTTTCTCTCCGCTGTCGAGGATAGCGGATCGGCAGGCCCTCGCACTGGTTGGCTGCCACGCCACGCGGCCTTGCGCGACAAGGACGGCCGCCTCGTTGCCGCCGCGCCCATGTATGCGAAAGGCCATAGCTACGGCGAATACGTGTTCGACCATGGCTGGGCACGTGCCTTCGAACAGGCAGGCGGCGATTATTATCCCAAACTTCAGGTAGCCAGCCCCTTCAGTCCCGTGACCGGCCCGCGCCTGCTGCTCCATCCGCAAAGCGGTCTTCCGCTTGCGGCGCTTGCCGGCGCACTCTCGCAGGCTTGCCGCGAGATGGAGCTCAGCTCCGTGCACATCACCTTCTGCACCGAAGCCGAATACGAAGCTTTGGGCGATGCCGGATGGCTGCAACGGCTAGGCGTTCAGTTCCACTGGCACAACCAGGGGTTCAACACCTTCGAGGATTTTCTCGCCACGCTGAATGCACGCAAGCGCAAATCCATCCGCCGCGAGCGGCGTGATGCCGCCGCCAGCGGCTTGGTGTTCCGCATCTTGCGCGGCAACGAAATCCAGGCGGCGCATTGGAAGGCGTTTTACCGCTTCTACGAGTCGACCGTCGACCGTAAATGGGGCAGTGCTTACCTGACAGAGAGCTTTTTTCGGCTCCTCTCCAAGCGCCTGGGCGACAAGGTTGTTCTGATGCTTGCAGAACAGGACGGCAAGCCTATCGCCGGTGCGCTAAACCTGGCAGGCGAGACGACATTGTATGGCCGCAACTGGGGTTGTCTTGGCGATTTTCCCTTCCTGCACTTCGAACTTTGCTATTACCAGGCGATCGAATTCGCCATTGCCCAAGGGCTGGCAAGCGTGGAGGCGGGCGCGCAAGGCGAGCACAAGATACAGCGCGGTTATCTGCCGACAGCCACCTATTCGGCGCATTGGATCGCCCATCCCGGCCTGCGCCGCGCCATCGACCAGCATCTCGAACGCGAACGTCCAGCCATGCGCGCCGAAATAGCGGCACTTATGGAATTATCCCCCTTCAGGTATGAAGACGATACGCAGGCGCAGACATGAGAAAGCGCCACGTGATGGACGGAGAGACCCGCCGCGGCGTCTCGTCACGACGCGGTAGATCATACCGATAAGCCATTGAAACGACATAATGGCCGCATGCCACCTGCGCTTGCATCGCCACGCACACCGGCACGCGTCGTCACCCGGCCGTGTTGAAAATGCTAGACGTGCGACTTTGGCTGGATTATCCCAATCGTTGCGGGACACTCCCTCTTTATTCGGCTGGACCTTAAGTGATGCGCACCGCCGGACGCGACGCGACGCAATTCCTGACCAGGCGGGGCATCTTGTCTCGCCAGTCCCACCTTGAGCGTTACGGATCCAATCTCGGGCTGCTACTGGATCGGCATGCCTCGACATCCGCCTTGAAGGCCGCCAAGGCCGAGGCCGATTTGCGCGCGATCGACGCCCATGACGCCATGGTCGAAGCGCGCGGCCTGAACCAGGCCCTGCGCGAGGAAATCGAGCAACGAATCAAGACGCAGAGCCGCCTTGCCTATCTCGCCAGCCATGACCCGCTGACGGGCCTGCCGAACCGCACCTTGCTGCATGACCGGCTTGGCCGCGAAATGGATGTGGCACGCACACGCAACTACATTCTAGCTCTGCACTACCTCGACCTTGATCATTTCAAAAACGTTAACGATACGCTCGGCCACGCTGTCGGTGACTCGCTGTTACGCGAAGTTGCCAGCCGACTGCTGGGCTGCGTGCGCCAGGGCGACACGGTGGCCCGCATGGGAGGTGACGAATTCGCCGTGCTACAAGGCGGCCTGACCGATGTGGACGACGCCAAAGCCCTTGCACAGCGCGTGATCGAAGCGATCGCGCAACCGATCGAGGTTGCCGGCCGCCGCCTGTTCGTCGGCACGTCCGTCGGCATCACGGTGTTTCCCGGCGATGCCGAAGGCGCGGACATGCTGCTCCGTAACGCCGACCTGGCGATGTATTGCGCCAAGCGCGACGGCGGCAACATGTTCCACTTCTTCGACACCAAGCTGAACGAGGAAGCCCACCGGCGCGCCACGCTGGAGCATTCCCTGCGTGAGGCCATCGCACTTGGCCAGATCAGCGTCGCCTACCAGGAGCAGGTATCGGTGGGCACCGGCCGTGTCACCGGCGTTGAGGCGCTGCTGCGCTGGAACCACCCCGAACATGGCGTAGTCGGCCCTGACGAGTTCATCCCCGTGGCCGAACGCTGCGGCCTCATCAACCAGCTTGGCAGCTGGGTGCTGCGCGAGGCCTGCCGTCAAGCGGTGCGCTGGGACCAGGCAGGGCTGGCGCCGCTGACCATGGCGGTGAACGTGGCTACCGCCCAATTCCGCGGCGGCGACGTGCCGCGCCTGGTCGCCGAGGTCTTGCGCGAGACCGGGCTGCCGGCCTCACGGCTGGAACTGGAGATTACCGAGACCGGCGTGATGGAGGATATGCGCGACACCGTAGACATCCTAGGCGCGCTGCACGAGATCGGCGTGGGCCTGGCGATCGACGATTTCGGCACTGGCTACTCGTCGCTTTCCTATCTACGCCGCCTGCCGGTGGACCGCCTGAAGATCGACCGCAGTTTCGTGGCCGACGTGACCCATAGCGAGGATGCGGCCGTGATCGCACGGACTATCGTAACCCTGGCGCATAATCTGCGCCTCGAAGTCGTCGCCGAGGGCGTCGAGACCGAGGGCCACGCCGCCTTCATCCGCGACACCGGCTGCACCTACGCGCAAGGCTTCTATTACGGCACGCCGACCACGCCGGAGAACATGCTGCTGCGGCATCGTGTGCCGCTGGTGGTGGTCGGATGAAGGATTACAGCGTCTACAGCCGTGTCGGCCGCGTCGTTTCGATCAACGGCGCGAAAGTCGTGATCCTGCTCGACAAGCTCACGCTCGATGCCGACGACATGCAGGTCGGCGGCCTGGTGAAGCTGGTGCGTCCGAACGGGCGCGTCTTCGGACTGATCGAGGCACTGAGCATCCCGCTGCCGCGCGACGAGGATATGGACTCCGAACTGCGCATCGCCGAGATCGGCCTGATTGGCGAGGCGATCGACCCCGAGGCCGGTGGCGATGGCCGGTTCTATCGCGGCGTCTCCGCATTGCCGACACTGAACGACGTAGTGGTGCTAGCCGATCATAACGACACGTCGCTGGTCTACGCACAGCCCCACGCCCAGGCGGTCACCATCGGCACGCTGCACCAGGATCCGCGGGTGGCGGCCTGCCTCAGCGTGGACGATATGCTGGGCAAACATTTCGCTGTGGTGGGCGCTACCGGTTCCGGCAAGTCTTGCGCGCTGGTGCTCATCCTGAAGGGCATCCTGGAACGTAACCCGCACGCCCATATCGTGCTGCTCGATCCGCACGGCGAATATGGCCAGGCGTTCGGCGACCAGGTGGAGCACCTCAATGTGCGCACCTTCCGCTTTCCGTATTGGCTACTCAACTTCGAGGAGTTGGTGGAAGTCGTTTTCGGCGACAAAAAAACCGAGCATGCCAGTTCGGTCGCCATCCTGCGCGATCTCGTCCTGTCGGCAAAATTGAGTTTCGCCGGCAACCCGATGGATGCCTCGTGGATGACCGTCGATACGCCCGTGCCCTATGCGCTCGGCGAGGTGAACCGGCTGATCGAGGAACACACCGGCCGGCTGGATAACCGCACCAATTCCGGACCCTACCTTCATATCAAGACAAGGCTGGCCGCCCTGCAGGCCGATCGGCGCTACGCCTTCATGTTCTCCACCGGCGTGGCGCTGCGCGACGAGCTCGCGAGCCTGCTCGGCCGCATCTTCCGGGTGCCGTCCAACGGCCGCCCGATCACGGTGCTGGACCTAGCCGGCGTGCCCTCCGAAGTGCTGAACGTGATCGTCGCCGTGCTGTGCCGCATGGCGTTCGATTTCGGCCTCTGGAGCGGCCACTCGGTGCCACTCCTGCTCGTCTGCGAGGAAGCGCATCGCTACGCGCCACAGGCGGCCGGCGTGGGATTCGACCCTGCCAAGCGGGCGCTTTCGCGGATCGCACGCGAAGGCCGCAAATATGGCGTGAGCCTCGGCGTGCTGAGCCAAAGGCCCTCGGATCTCGACGCCTCCATCCTCTCGCAATGCAGCACGATGCTCGCCTTCCGTATGACCAACGAGAAGGACCAGGAGATCATCCAGGCCACCATGTCGGAGGCCAGCACTGCGCTGTTCACCGCATTGCCGCTGCTTGGCAACGGCGAGGCAGTCGCCGTCGGCGAGGGCGTTTCGGTGCCAATGCGCCTGCGCATCCTGCAACTGCCGGTGCTGGAACGGCCGCGCAGTTCCTCTGCCAGCTTCTCGTCGCGCTGGCAGAGAGACGACGTGAAACCTGGCTTCCTCGACAAGATCGTCGCCAGCTGGCGCGGCCAAAAAGTGGATTGAACTCAGAGACGTAAAGGTCTTTTGCTTCTTTTCTTCAGAAAAGAAGTGCTTTCTTTCTCAGAAAATCCATTTCCAAGAGGCCATTCGATCGCCAATCGTTCCGGCTGGATCATCGTCGCCACCATGCTCGCATCGAGCCTCGCCTTCATAGATGGCTCCGTCGTCAATGTGGCTTTGCCGGCGATCGGCAAGGATCTAGGTGGCGACGCGGGCAGCCTGCCTTGGGCAATCAATGCCTATCTCCTGCCGCTCTCCGCTTTGCTGCTGCTCGGCGGCGCGGCCGGCGATCAATACGGCCGTCGCAGGATGCTGATTGGCGGAATTGCGCTGTTCGCCCTCGCATCTGTGGGTTGTGCGCTGGCGCCTGGCTTGCCGGTGCTGCTTGCCTGCCGAGCGCTTCAGGGCGTGGGCGCGGCGATCTTGATGCCGTGCAGCCTTGGCATACTTGGCGCCTCCTTCGAGGGCGCGGCGCGGGGAAGTGCGGTGGGCACTTGGGCAGCCGCGGGCGCCATCGCCAGCGCTGTGGGGCCGCCGCTTGGCGGTTGGCTGGTGCATGCGGTCGGCTGGCGGGCGATCTTCTATCTGAACGTTCCAGTTGCTGCCTTGGCCATTGCCGTCGCCTGGCGATATGTCGAGGAAAGTGCGGAGGGCGACGCGCGGCTGGATTGGATCGGCGCAGTTCTGGCGAGTGCAGCACTCGGGATGCTGGCTTGGGCGCTCACCGCCTGGTCGAGCCATCACGCCGCCTCAATCGGCAGTTGGGCAGGTCTTACCGCAGGTATGGTTCTGCTGCTGCTGTTCCTGCTGGCCGAACACAGGCTGGGCGAGCGGGCAATGATGCCGCTTTCGCTCTTTGCCTCGCGAAGCTTCGTCGGCCTGACGCTGCTGACATTCCTGCTTTACGGCGCGCTCGGCGGCCTGCTGGTGCTGCTGCCCTACCTGCTCATCGTCGGCGGCGGCTATGGGCCCGCCGAAGCCGGCTGTGCGCTGCTGCCGTTCTCCATCGTGATCGGCGCGGCCTCACGGCTGACGGGTCGGCTGACCGCACGGCTCGGTCCCCGCTGGCCGTTGACGATGGGGCCGCTGATCACCGGCCTTGGCTTCGCGCTGCTGCTGCGGGCCGATCCCCATGCGCGATACGCCACGAGCATCTTGCCGGGTATCGCTGTGATCGCGTTCGGCATGGCCTGGGCGGTGGCGCCGCTGACCACTGCGGTGCTGTCCTCCGTCGACGGGCGGCACACCGGCACCGCCTCGGGCTTCAACAGCGCCATCGCCCGGACCGGCGGCCTGGTGGCGACCGCATTGGCGAGCGCGGTGATGGCTGAGTCGGGGCCGGCGCTGACCCATGCGTTCCATGCGGCGGCGGTCGTGGCGGGGGTGCTGGCGGTTGTTTCGGGGATTGTGGCTTTTGTTACTTTGGATGGGTGAAGGAAGGTTTGGGGAGCAGTGCCCGCCCCCCCAAACCCCCTGTCATCTCTTGGCTTTGGTTTTAGCCGGTTAGACCTACGCCCACAGACGGTAGGCGTTTTCTAGAACCGGCAGCCAGGCGGCTAGAGGCGCGAAGCGCACATCGTCGACTGGGCCAAGCTGTCCGCACAAAAAACCCGGGGCATACGCGATCACCTCTCCGGCTTTCGCTTCATCGCCGAACACCGTCCAAAGCAGCGTGTTCGCGCCATAGAGGTTCAGCGCGCAAAACACCGCGAGAGCTTCCGGTTCCGTAAGCACGTCACCACGCGTCAGCACGTAGATCTTGTCGCCTGTCCGCAGATCTTCGACAAACTTGCGTCGCAGGAACGCAAGCCGCGTGAGCTGATCGCGAAGAACCTGGTCGGCTTCTGCCGAAGCGACATTGATCAGCGTATCGAAACTCGCTTTATAGTCCGCCTGGTGCCAAGTGTAGCTGGGATCGTTGCGCACGGCTTGCCCAATCGAGAGGCCGCCCGGCCGATCGATGCCGGCAAATCCGCTGACCAGCCCATCCACGAGGCTTGAGGTGACGGTGTCGACGAATCGAAGCAGGTTGAGCGGTTCAGCGCCCATCTGCCGCTGGATCTGACCGAACTGGCACCCTTGCCCAAGGCTCTCGAAACATAGCGCCAATTCCGTGCGCGAGCTCGGGACCGCACGGGGCGTGTCGCGCAGCGCGTTCGCTGGTTCAAGTGCGTAAAGGCGGATACTATGCACCATCAGGCCAAGCGGCTCACCCCTGCGCACCTGCTCCGGCGCACGTGGCGCATCGCAATTCAGGTGAATGATACTGAGAACAGGTTCCTTCTTGCCTGTGAGGCGTTCCGGCAGCCGGAACGCCAGAACGCGCAGACCAGGAAAATCGGCAATTGCCAAAAGCCTGTCGTCGATGGCCAGCATGACGGTCTGCGCTCGCAGCCCAAGCCCATGGAGGCAGGGAGTTGCGTCGATCACCAATACACTATCCGCCCCGTAGAACGGCAGCCTCAGCCGGCTTTCGCGTCCCATCGTCCAGCGATGGTCCGTCTCTGGCTCTCCCCAACCCGCGCGGACAAAGGCCTCGCTATTCCCCGCCGCACTGAACAAGATCTCAGCCAGCAACCGGGCCATTTATTCTTCCTCAAATACGCAAAAGTTTTTCGCTTCTTTTTTTCAAAAAAGAAGTTCTTCCTTCCTACCCGAGGTATTTCGCAATGTAAGGCGGAAGGTTAAAACTCCCCACCTGTATCTCCGGCGTCCAATAAGACGATGTCCCGAGCACCCCATGCGCCTCAGCCCGTGCACGGATTGTCTTAACGTCCTGGTCTAATGTGCCGGCATCCTTCGCCGCAATGCCAAGAGTCATCAGCCCGCCGACATAGGTCGGCACCGCAACCACGTAAGCCGACACATGCGCGAAGAAGCGCCGGCGGCGCAGGCTCGTTTCGCGCAATTCGTCGCCTTGCATGAACGGCACGCCACATTGGTTCACGATCAGCCCGCGCGGCGTCAGAATACGGGCGCAGTTGCTGTAGAATTCATCGCTGAACAGCACCTCGCCGACACCGGCGGGATCGGTGCTATCGACGATGATCACATCGAAAGACGAATCCGGTGCATCGCGCACATAGGCGATACCGTCGCCGACGATCACCTCCGCACGAGGATCGTTCCAGGCGCCGGCGGCAATATTCGGCAAAAACGCCTTGGCGAGCCTGATGACGTCGCCATCGATCTCTACCATCACCGCATGTTCGACATTGCCATGCAGCAGCACGCGCCGCAGCACGCCACCATCGCCTGCGCCGATGATGAGCACGCGCCTGGCGTCGCCATGCGCCAGCAGGGGCACATGGGCGAGCATCTCCTGATAGGTGAACTCGTCTGCTTCGGTGATCTGGATGCAGCCATCCAGCACCATCACCCGGCCATGCGACTCGCTTTCGAAAATCACGATGTCCTGGAAAGGACTCTGCACGTGAGCGAGTTCACGCTTTACCGCGAAGCGCTGACCCCAAAATGGGTAGAGCGATTCATTCAGCCAGATTTCGGTCATGGTACAACCCTCCAAAGACCAGGGGCGCTGCCCCTGGACCCCGCTAAGGACAAGTCCTTAGAACCTCGTAATTAGGCTACGCGGCCGCGGCGTTGTTCGTCGCAATCGATCCGCTCTGGATGGAAGGCGGCTTGCAGGATCGGTATCGCCTTATGCGGGTCACACACGCCGCACATGAAGATATCGATGGCTGCGAAGTTGCGCTCCGGCCATGTGTGGATCGAGATGTGACTCTCTGCCAACACCACCACACCAGACACGCCGCCATTAGGCGTGAAATGGTGGAAATGGCTGTGCAAAATCGTCGCACCTGCAACGATCGCACCCTCTCTGAGGGCTGCGTCGATGAGACTCGGCATATCCAGATTCCTGGCGCCCCACAGATCGATGAGAAGATGGGTGCCAGCAAACTTCTGGCCGTCCTTCTCAACGAAGTAGTCAGTTCGCTCCTCCCCAACATGCTCCGGGAAAGAAACAACATCACTCTGGCAATCGCTCGGGAAATCCGAGACCATCCCCAGCTGAGCAAGTGCGTTCATCACGTACCCCCAAACCAGCAGATGACCTGTTGGGCTTTCGCCCCCTTGGGCCGGGACGCGTGAGATAGGGTCCATACCCCCCCCTGGCAAGACAAATATTCGCGTCACTGCTAAAAACGCTTTGCTGTGATGTGTCAGATGACGATGATGGCGCTTCCGACCGCGAGCCGCACTCACGGTCCCAGGGACGCAGGCAACGCGCGCAGCTTGTCGAGCTCCTTGGCGGCGCGCGGAAGATCGCTTGTGCCCTTGATCGGCTCCTGGGTCAGTACGGCGAAAAGTTCGGCATCGGGGCCATCGGTAAAATGCGAGACCTGGGCGTCGCGCAGGCGGTGCAGGCCCGCCAGATCACCAAGCTCGCTCTGATCGTTCGCAAGGCGCAGAACGAGGTTGCGTTTCGTCTGCTCCGGCATCTTTGCAAACCCAGGACCGTCTATGAAGGCGCTGAGAAGCTTTGCCGCATCGGCATAGGCATGGCTCTGCTCTAGAATGCCTGTTTGCAGTTCCAGCGCCGGTTCATCCTGGATCGCGGAGAGAACGCCTAGCGCATCCCCCGTCTGGCCGGATTTTGCCAGTAGGCGCGCTCGCAACATGCCGCGCCGCGTAATAAGCGGCGCCTCCAGGCTCGGATCGTCCGAGGCGGACAGCACCGATAAGGCATCTTTCGTGTCGTTACGGTCGGCCAGTAGCCCGGCAAGGCGAACACCCAGCTCCGCCTTCTGGGCAGGGTCGGTGGCACCGTCATAGAGGCGCTGCAGGATCGGCTCAGCGCGCGCCGGCAGATCGAGCGCCATCAGCTTGTCGACCAGCACGGGTGCCAGCGTGGTGTCGGCATCCGCAGCGCTCAGCAGGCTGGCGGCTTCGTCGGCCAGTGCCACCAGATCGAGCGCGCCGAGCCTGGCGGCGCTGTCGCCATGCACCAGATCGGCGATCAGCTTGGTTTCAGCATCATGTATCCGGTCATGCGCGTTCGGAAACAGCGCATCGGTCTCACGCAGCAGCACTAGAGCCTGCCGCCACAATCCTGCCTGGATCCGCAGATGCGCCACACGCAGGCGCAGCGATAGATCTGTCTCGCCGCCGCGCCAGGCATAGAACTGCCGGCCCAGCGCCGCTGCGGCGGCTGCGGCATTAATCTTCCTGGCCGCAAATCGCGCCTCGACTGCGCCGCGCAACGCCAATGCACGTTTCAGCCGGTCCGGACGCTTTGATACCTGGTCGTAAAGTGCGATCGCCTGGTCGATCTTGCCCTCCCGTTCCAGCAGCCCGGCACGCACGAGATCGAGTGCGGGATCAGGGAAGGCCGCGAGGAATGCCGTCAAAGCTTTGTCTTGGCCGCCCGCGCCTAGCATCCGTCCAAGCTCGGGCATTAAACGCCGCCGAAGATCGGGCGGATATTGCAGCAAGATCGGCCAGGTCACCGCGAGGCTGGCGGCTGGCTCGGAGAGATCGCTCTGTCCCGACTTGAACAAGGCCTGCCAAAGCCGCGCTTCATCAGAGTTACCCAGCACACTCGGGTCGAAATTGGCCGCGGCCACCGCGTCCGGGCCGCCGGCGCGGGCAGAGAGCCAGGAGGCGACAGCACTCATGCCCGCTGCATCAGGATCATCCGCATGCGCCGGATCGTCCGAAGTGGCGGCATGGATCACCGCGCGCGCTTCCACGTCCAGGCCCTCGGCAAGCATGGCCTGTGCGACGCGCATGCGCGCCGCAAACCGCCCCAGGCTTGGCGTCAGCGCGGCATCGCGCATAGCCAGCGTCAGCCTGTTATGCAGCTCGGCCGGCGGCAAATTCGGCAGCTCGAAACGCCGTGTCATGGTGCGTGCCGCCGCAGCCGAACCGCTCGCACCGTCAGGCCACAGCAGCGCCAGCCTTGGCCCGGCGGACGCCTCCAACGCGAATCCGTCGCGCACGGGCTGCAGCGATAAGCGATCGGATAGTGGTTCCACCACCACACCCTGCCAGGTCGGCGGCATGATGAACTCCGCATCCCGATGCGTGCCCGGATTGGCCTGGCCTTCGGTTTTCTGCGTGCCAACCAACAATTTTCCGCCCGTCGAGTCGTCGTTCACGACCACCACGTGTCCCGGCGCCAAGGCGGCGATCGATAGCACACCTTTATCCGCGTGGGATGCAATCGGCTTGAGCATCGATTGCTGGTGCACCACGGCGAGCGCCCAGCCACCCGGGCGCCGCACCACATGTATCTGCAAATCCGGCGACAATTTCATGCGCAAATTCATGCCATCCGGAAGAAGACGTTCGGTCACGCCGCCAAATACCGGATCGTCCTTCAGCTGGCTGAGGTCGAGCGGATGCGCGGCGTCGAACACTATTTGCGCCGCGCCTGCGCGCCTGAAGGCAGCGACGCCAGTGTCGGGGCCGTACGGCACCAGCATTGCCGGACCACCCAGCTCGGCATCTTCCATCAGCAACGTCACCGCAGCGTGCGGGGAGTTCGCGGTGACCACGGCGTCCGCAGAACCAGTTGCAGGTGCGGAGGCGTTTCCCAAGGGCAGCGATGGCGGAGACGCAGATGCGGCGGGCGCAGCGGCCGAGGGAGAACTCGCTGAGGCAGAACTGGCCGTTTCATCCTTGCCAGACTTGGGGAATGTTCCTTGTGGAGCAGGCAAGGCTTCGGTCGTCATCGGCAAGATCGGCGCTACAGAGATCGCCGATGTGACTGCAGCGATGCGTGGCGACGGCGAAATGCTGAGTTTGCGCGTCGCGAGCCTGCGAACATGCGCGGACCAGCAACATCCTCCGCAGGCCCGATGCTGGAAGCCTGCTTGCCGGGTGACGACGCGGGCGCCGCACCCGCCGACACGTCGATCACCAGACGGTCACCGACACGAAAGACGTGGGCATGCATGTCGGGCGCCATCCGGATCGAAAACACGCCGTCGCCACCTTCCATCCCAATCACGCGGCGCCCCGTCTGGCTCGGCTGTGCGACTTGGCCGGCGCCGTTCAGCTGCAGCGTCAAGGTCGAACCCGACTGGCTGCTCGAAAACGCGATGCCGGGAGAAAGGCCGATCACCACGCGGTCGAAATCATCATGCACACCAAAACGTGCCGTCAGCTTCACACCGCCGGCGGCGTGCGCGACACTACAGAAACAGAGTACAGCAACGAACCACGCCCGAAACACGGCGCGCCGCAGCGTGCGCGGAAGGATAGGTCGGCGCTTCAATCGAAACTCGCCAACAAGGCGTCGATGTCGGATTGATCCATCGCATTGGTCGGCAGTTGCGGCCCGTTCAGGAGCGACGATGCTGCATCGGCTGGCGGCACATCTTTCCCGGCAGCGGGACCGGTCAAGGCCCGCTCGCCGCGCTCATCCGGCTGAAAAACATCCATGATGTGAGCAACCTTCGCCTCGATGGCCTTCAAGGTAAGCACCACCTTGGTTATCCGTTGCCCGGTAATGTCCTGGAAACTACAGGCCTCGTAGATACGCGTCACCACTTCCTGCATCACCGCCGCATCCTCAGGCATAAGACGCGGCGTTATCGTATCGATTTTCTCACAGCATTCCAATATGCTGTCGGTCGCCGTGGCGGTGTGGGCGACGATCGCGTCGAGTTCATCGGTCGCCGACGGGATATGGCTCTCATTGATGTCATCGGCACCAAGTGCCGCGATTTCGGCGCGGGCATTGGCCACCGTGCTTGCAAGTTCCTCGATCTCCGCCAGAAGCGAAGCCTCGTTCGCCGTCAGGTCGCCACGCATCGTGCTGAGCACCGTGCGTACCATCTCGCCGACCAGATCGACATCCGCCTGCGAATTACGCTGCTGCAGCTGCTCCAGTCGCGACGGGATCAAAGCGAACTCAAGCATGCGTTAGCACTTTCTCGATCTTGTCACGTAGTGTTTCCGCGTTGAACGGCTTGACGATGTAGTTGGAGACTCCGGCTTGCTTCGCGGCCACCACGTTCTCCGTCTTGCTCTCTGCGGTGATCATGATGAACGGCATTCCTTTCAGCCGCGTGTCCTGGCGCACCTCCTGCAGCAATTCCAAACCCGTCATCGGCTGCATGTTCCAGTCGCTGATGACCAGGCCGAAATTGCCTGCGCGCAGCTTCAACAACGCCTCGGCACCATCTGAAGCTTCTTCGACATTGTTGAAGTCGATTTGCTTGAGCAGGTTGCGGATGATACGCAGCATCGTCTTGTAGTCATCCACGATGAGCACGTTCATCGACTTGTCGATGGCCATGTGTTTTTCTCAACCTTTCGGGTCTGAGGGTGGCGGGGTGATCGCGCGTGTGCGCATTTCGGCCAGAAGCTGTGTGGCCAGCCTCGCACGTTCCGGCTGCATGGCCGCGAGCACGGGCGCGACACGGCGTTCCTGCATGCGGTCGAGCACCTGCAGCAGAACCTGCATGTCCAGCGCATCGAAAATCGTTGCCGCATCACGCGGCTTCATCGCTTCGTAAATCTTGACGAGACCGGCCCAGTTTTCCGATTGGTGTTTCTCGCGATCGGCTTCCATCGATTCCAGCCGTGCCTGCAACGTACTGAGCTGCTGGACACGCTCGCTCAGCCTGCGATCGGCTGCGGCAAGCTCGGCCTCTCGTTGTTCCATATCACGGGATTTCTGCTCGATGGTCTCGCGCCGCTGACGCAGATCGAGCAAGACCGCACGCTCTGCATCGCTGATAGCAGCCGGCGCAGGTCCTTTTGCTGCAGCTTCCGCAACCGGTGCGGTCGTCGCTGCCGTAGCTAACGGCACCGGCGGTAGTCCGGCACTCGTCTCGGCGGCGGGTGGAGATGCCTGCTCGGCCTTTGGCGGCGGCGCCGCTTCTGCGGCCGCCGCTTCGACAAGCAAGAAGGTCTTGAGCAGGAGCAAAGCTGACATCGCCACGATGGTGACTGGCAGCAGACGGGGCCGTAGCAGGCGCATGGTCAGCGAGCTCCTCTCAAGGCGCGGAGCAGATCGCGCTCGGCTTGGCTGCGCAATCGCGGTTGCTGATCACCCTCCGTCGCATGCGCGGGTTCCACCAATGCGCTCTGCATTAATTGCTGCGGCTGTACGGCAGAAAACGGCGTTTCCGGTGGCGGCGAAGAAAGCATGGGAGCGGGAAGCACGCTGCTATCAGCGACCATGCGCGCGGTGCGCACAGCACCTTCCAGCCGCTCGGCCAAGCGGTCGCTGCGATCGGCCAGAAAGGCTAGATCGTCGCGCAAACGCTGCGCTGTCTCGATCTGCCGCGCCATCTGCCTGCCGGCCCCATCTGCCGCATGACGCAGGCGCTCGATGCCGGTTTCGGCCTGGCGCGTGCTTTCGTTGAACCCTTCCACCAACTCCTCCAGAACGGCACGATCCCGCTTGAGCACGCCCAAGGCACGCTCGAGACGCAGGGCATGGAAGAGCGTGGCTGCGAGAAGCAGGACCAACACGGCTTCGAGAACCCATTGCGCACCTTG
Source organism: Acetobacteraceae bacterium (assembly GCA_965198855.1). GTDB lineage: Bacteria > Pseudomonadota > Alphaproteobacteria > Acetobacterales > Acetobacteraceae > BOG-908. Next base: position 1,648,932 of record CBDAPZ010000001.1, read on the forward strand.
CATTCTGCGCTGCTCGCGTTAGCGAAAGGTGAGTAGGAAGAAAGGCCCGCTCACGCCTCGCCACCCGTCAACACCGGCCGCTGCAACGGCCCATCAATCCGCACAGCGACATGATTCTTTCGGCGCCCCACATGCCCATGGAACAGCAGCACCGTGCCGCAGCGCACCTGCACCGGTGCGCCTGTCGTCGTCGTAAGCAAAATGCGATCCCCCGGTTTGAGCGACACGACGTCGGAGAGGCGCATCACTTGCTCGTCCAGAACGACGTCCAGCGTGATGTCCGTGCTCCATAATTCCTCGGCCAGATGCGTCTCCCAGATCGAATCACGGCCGAATTTCTCGCCCATGAATTGCTGCAGCAGCAGTTCGCGCACCGGCTCCAGCGTGGCGTAAGGCAGCAGCAATTCCAACCTGCCGCCCCGATCCTCCATGTCGATCCGCAAGCGGCCGAGCACTGCTGCATTCGAAAGGCGAGAGATCGCAGCAAAACGTGGATTGACCTCCAATCTCTCGAAACGGAAAGTCACCGGGCAAAGCGGATCGAAGCTCGCCGACAGATCGGCAAGCACCACATGGATCAGCCGTTCGACAAGATTGCGTTCGATGGTCGTGTATGGCCTGCCTTCGATGCGCATGGCCGCGGTGCCCCGCCTGCCGCCGAGCAGGACGTCGACAATCGAATAGATCATCGCGCTGTCGATCACCATCAGGCCGTAATTATCCCACTCCTCCGCCTTGAACACCGCCAGCATCGCCGGCAGGGGGATAGAATTGAGGTAGTCGCCAAAACGCAAGGAGACGATGTTGTCGATGGAGACTTCGACATTGTCGCTGGTGAAATTGCGCAACGAGGTGGACATGATGCGCACCAGCCGATCGAATACGATCTCCAGCATCGGCAGGCGTTCATAGGAAATCAGCCCGGAGCTGATTATTCGCTGCATGCCGCTGATGGTTTCCGAGCCGCCCGTGCTTTCGTCGAAACCAAGCAGACTGTCGATTTCCGCCTGGTTCAGTACCCGCGCGGGTTCAGGCGCAATGCCCGGCTGCTCTGTGGGTTCGACCTCGTCCTCTAGCTCGGCACCCCAAGCAGCGGCGAGATCGTCGTCATCGTCCATATTCATACGAACGGGCTCATTCGACGATCAGTTCGAGAAACAACACGTCTGTCACATGGGCGGGCGCCGCCGCGACCGAAGCACGATCGATCAGTTCCTCCCGCAGACGATAGCTGCCTTCGGAGCCCCGCAATTCATCCGGCCGCATGTCACGGATGTATGTCTGAAACAGATCTTCGATGCGCGGCATCGCGGCCGTCACCGGCGCCTCATCCGCCTTGCCGCCAAGCTCGAGCTTGGCGTGCAGCTTGACGTAGCTGGCCCGCTTGCCCGGGACGTTGAGGTTGCTGATGATTTCAGGAACGTCGACATAGACCGGCGGCGCTGCCGCCACGATCACCGGCTTGGACGCATCCGCCGCCGGCGCCTTGTGCTTGCCACCAATCAGCGATGGAATAATCCCGCTGAACCAGCCGCCGGCGCCGAGGCCGATCAGCAGCACCGGGATTGCGATCAGAAGCAGCTTGCCCTTCTTCTTCGCGGGTTTGTCGCCGTCTTCCGCCGCGGGAGCGCCATGATCTGCCATGACGCGGACGTTACGGGGAGATGGTTAAAGATTCGTTCTCGGTTTGCACCGGCCTGTATTCAAAACGCGCTGCACATACCGCGCAGAATCACTTCGAAAAGAATGAATTAACCGCGATTAGATGTTAAAACTCCAGCGCGGCGCATCCTCGCGCAGGCGCGCCACCACACTCACCGCAACATGCGCCGCCTGCACACGGATATCCGGCACCGCCACGCATTCCCAGAACACGCCGCGCACGATCGGCCCCAGCGCCCACACACGTTCGGCCACATTATCGTCGCCACTGAGCACGTTGAGCCCGTCGGTCACGTCGATCCCAAGGCCCTGACGATCCAGCCGCACCAGTCCGCGATCGAGCAGACGCTGCATCAGCGGGTCGCGCGTTCGCGAGACATGCTCCAGGCCGGAAGCCATGATCACGCGCTGCACGTCCAGCACCGTCTCGCCGCTGCCATCGCGCGGAACATAGGTGACGCGCACACGGTCCGGCAGCGACTCCATGCTGCGGATGCGCCCGCCCGCCACCCTCAGCGTGCCCTCCGCCTGCATAGCCTCAATCATCTCGGCGTGGGGTGGGGCCATGCGATGGCGATGCACATCCCAGTAGCGCCGCGCGTGGCGTAGGAACCGCGCGCGCTCTTCCAGCGGCAGTCCGCCCCAGAGCTTGGCCGTCACCGGCCGCATGCTGTCGATCACCGCGCGCCAGTCGATGCCCTGCTCCGCCGCCGCCGCAATCTCCTCGCGCACGCGCCTCATCATCAGTTTGAGCGAACCCGTCTCTGCCAGGGTCAGCGTGGGCGTCGGCCAGGGTTTGCTGAGAGCATGCCGCGTCGGCAGCAATCCGCCGCGCGAGAGTGCGAGAATGCCGCCGGTAAACCCCCGCCGGCGCAAGGCGATGGCGATATCGACCATGGTCAGGCTGGTGCCGACGATCATCACCGGCAGCTCCGGCGTAAGCGCCCGCCAAGTCTTCTCGCCCCAGGCATTGCGGCAGATCCGCGGATCCTCGCTTTCCTCGGAGGGCAGATTGCCCACGGCGAGCACCACGCCGGCGACCTTCAGGCGCTGGCCACTCGCACAATGCAGCTCATAGCCGCCCTCGACCGGCTCGACATCGAGCACATCATCCGGCAGCAGGCGCAGCTGGGCATGGCCCGCCGTCTGGCGCATGGCATAGTCGAGGATGGAGCGCAGATACTGCCCATACAGCCCGCGCGAGGCGAACAGCCCTGCCTCGGTTTCGTGCACCTCGCCATCCAGCCCGACGTCGGCAGCGCGCCGTTTCAGCCAGTCCTGGAAATGCAGCGGCTCGTCCGTGAGCGCGCTCATGTTTGCGGCGCGCACGTTCAGCAGATGGTCGTTATCGCCGGTGGCATAGGCCATCCCTCGGGCGAAATCGGGTGAGCGCTCACATAGCAGCACCGGCTGATCCACAGGCAGCCGCTTGAGCAGCTGCAATGTGGCGATGGTGCCGGAGAAGCCAGCGCCCACAACGGCGATAGGCAGCTTGCCCGCGGGCGCGCCAGCCTCGACGGTTTCCGGAAATAAAGGCAACGACATCAATCCCCCTCGCCTCGCCTGCGTTTCGGCATGAAGGCGCCTCTGTGTAATGAACATCGACTGCCCCCATCTATCGCACAAATCTTGGAACAGCGGTTCGATACGTGCTCAGCGCCGTTATTCCTAGTGCAACAGTAGGAATAGAAGACAGCCGCGTAAAGCCAATTATGGAGATTTGGCTAGAGTGTTGCGAAGTATCGGCCGGCGCTTCAAGAACACAGGGTTAAACGCCCGCGACACATGATTCCGCCAGGAGTGCCAACGACCGTGCTGACCAGCCGTGCCAAATATGCCCTCCGCGCCACCATGATGCTCGGCGAACTGAAGGAGGCAAATGGCTGGACCAGTGCCGCAGAACTGGCCGAGGCTGCCGACGTGCCGCGCAAGTTCCTTGAGGCCATCCTCACCGAGTTGCGCGATGGCGGCCTGGTGGAGAGCCGCAGAGGCCCGGCCGGCGGCCATCGGCTCATCCTGCAGCCGACGGACGTGACCGCGGCCGACGTGATCCGCGCCATCGACGGGCCACTGGCGATGACGCCATGTGCCAGTGCCACGGCCTTCAAGGCCTGCGAAGATTGCGCGGAGATCACCACCTGCCGACTGCGCCATCTGATGCGCCAAGCGCGCGATGCGGTCGCCTCTGTTCTGGAGGCCTGTACCCTAGCCGACTTAAAGCCTGAGCTTACGATGCAGGGTGAGCCAGGAAATGGGGGTCTGGGGCCCCTGGCCCGAGTGGGATCCTAGGGGCGACACCCCTAGCCTTTCCTTCTGTGCCTTCCCCCCGGCAAGCGCGCGGTGACTGCCCCATCACCCGCCGAAACGCCGTGCTGAACGCGCTTTCGGACTCGTAACCCAATGAAAGCGCTATCTCGGCAACAGGATCACGCCCATTTGCCAGCCTGTCCGCGGCGCACAGCATGCGCCATCGCGTCAGATATTCCATCGCCGGATCACCGACCATGCGCTTGAATTTCACCGCAAAGCTCGTCCGTGACATGCCCGAATGCGTCGCCAGTGTTTCCAGCGTCCACCGCCGTGCCGGCTCGGCATGCATGGCACCGAGTGCCGCACCGATCTGCTTGTCGGCCAGCGCGAACAGCCAGCCGACGCGGCCGGTCGCATCATCCGCCATGTGCAGCCGCAGCGCATGCACCATCATCATCTGCGCCAGGTGCTTGATCACCAGGTGGCCGCCTGGCTGCGGCGCGCGCAGTTCCTGCATCATGCGCTCGAGCGACCAACGCAACGCGGCCTTGTCGGCGTCTGCCCGAAGATGAACGACGGTCGGCAGCGCACCCAGCAGAATATTCGCGTGCCTGTCGTCGAGCGCGAAATGGCCGCCAACGATCGTGCACGCCCCGCCTCCATTGAGCGACCCGAAGCCGCCTTGCGCGCGACCCGCAAACAGGATTCGGAAATCCACCGGCGGCAGATCCAGGTCGCTTGTAAGCCGGAACGGCGGCCCGCTTGGCAGCACAAAACAATCGCCCGCCATCAGCTTCACCGGCGCCGGCTCGCCCTCCACGGCGAGCCAGCACCCGCCTGAAACGACAGCGTAACATTTGATCCCATCGTGTTGCGGAAAGGCGATGCAGGTGTCGCGGCCCATATCGAAGCCGCCGCAGCCATAACTGCGTGGTTTCAGCAGCGACAGCACATCGGAGAGCGGATCCATAGGCATCCTGAACGATCGCAAAGATAACGCGAACTCTGAGACGTAGATCGTATGTCCCAGGCAGCCTATCTGCAAGTCCGACGAGGCCACGGTCTCGTTCCAGATAAGGTAAGGAACCTCACATGAAGGTATTTGTCACCGGTGCCACCGGTTGGGTCGGCTCGGCGATCGTCAAGGAACTGATCGGCGCAGGGCATGAGGTGCTCGGCCTCGCACGTTCCGATACCGGCGCGTCGGCGCTCGCCGCGGCAGGTGCGAAAGTCCAGCGTGGATCGCTGGAAGATCTCGAAAGCCTGAGCACGGGTGCGGCCGGATCCGACGCAGTGATCCACACCGCCTTTAACCATGATTTCTCGAAAATCATCGAGAACAGCGCGGTCGAGCGTCGCGCGATCGAGACGTTGGGCCAGGTGCTCGAAGGCTCGAATCGCTGCCTGATCCTGACCAGCGGCGTGGCGCTGCTCGCACCCGGCCGGGTTGCCACCGAAGACGATGCGCCGCACGTGATCTCCCCGAACTTTCCCCGCGCGCCGGAGGAAGCGGCGCAATCCTCTGCGTCCCGCGGTGTGCGCGTCTCCGTGGTCCGCCTTGCACCGACGGTTCACGGCGACGGCGATCATGGCTTCGTGCCGATGCTCATCGACATCGCGCGCAAGACGGGTGCTTCGGCTTATGTCGGCGACGGCGCCAATGTATGGCCAGCCGTGCATCGCTTCGACGCAGCCAGCGTCTACTGCCTCGCACTCGCCCGTGGCTGCAAGGAAGCGCGGTATCATGCGGTCGCTGAAGAAGGCGTGCCGTTCAAGCAGATCGCCGAGGTGATCGGCCGGCGACTGAACCTGCCGGTCGTGTCAAAAACGCCCGGAGAGGCGGCAGAGCATTTCGGCTGGTTCGCAATGTTTGCCGGGATGAACGTGCCGACCTCAAGTGCCAAAACCGTAGAACTACTCGGCTGGATCCCGAAACATAAAAGACTGATCGAAGATCTCGACCAGCCCTATTACTTTAAATGAGGAAGGAGGCCACAGATTTCGCAGATTATACAGATCAGAAAAAGGATCATTCCGTCTCATCTGTGTAATCTGCAAAATCTGTGGCCTCCCTAGCTTTCTTACACGAGGCGGGACTGCAACACCGAGGCTGCAATAAAACCAGAAAATAGCGGATGCGGCGCAAACGGTTTCGACTTCAATTCGGGATGATATTGCACGCCGATAAACCAGGGATGCGCGGTATACTCGACAATCTCCGGCAGCACACCATCAGGCGACATACCCGAAAAACGCAATCCCGCCGCCTCCAGGCACTCACGATAATGCACATTGACTTCGTAACGATGCCGATGCCGTTCATGGATCATCTCGGCGCCGTCATACATCTCGCGCACCAGTGACTCAGGCGCCAATGCCGCGGGATACGCACCTAGCCGCATCGTGCCGCCAAGATTGCCGCCCTGCTCTCGGCGCTCGATCTCGTTACCACGCGCCCACTCCGTGAGCAGGCCCACCACCGGATCCGTACAGGAACCGAACTCGGTGGAGGACGCATCCTTCAACCCAGCCAGATTGCGCGCACATTCGATCACCGCCATCTGCATGCCAAAGCAGATCCCTAAAAAAGGTATCTTCCGCTCACGCGCAAACCGCACCGCCGCGATCTTGCCCTCGGTGCCGCGCTCACCGAACCCGCCCGGCACCAATATGCCGTGCACATCCTCAAGCTGACGCACCGCATCGGGCTGTTCGAAAATCTCGCTATCCACCCAATCGAGTTTCACGCGCACACGATTAGCAATCCCGCCATGCGCAAGCGCCTCGGCAAGCGATTTGTAACTGTCCAGCAAATTGATGTATTTGCCGACGATTGCGATCCGCACCTCGCCTTCCGGCGCACGCACGATGTCGACAATGCGCTGCCAGCGCGACACATCCGGCGGCTGGTCGAACGGCAGGCCGAAATGGCGCAGCACCTCGCGGTCCATGCCCTGCTCGTGATAGCTGATCGGCACCGCGTAGATCGTATCCGCATCAAGCGCCGGCACGACTGCACTCGGCCGCACATTGCAGAACGAAGCGATCTTGCGGCGCTCATTCTCCGGAATTGGCCGGTCGCAGCGGCACAGCAGCATCTGCGGCTGAATGCCCACGTTGAGCAGTTCCTTGACCGAATGCTGCGTCGGCTTGGTCTTCAGCTCGCCGGCGCTGCGGATGTAGGGCACCAGGGTAAGATGCACGAACATCGTGCCGTCAGGCCCAAGCTCGTTGCCGAGTTGCCGGATCGCCTCGAGAAACGGCAGGCTTTCGATGTCACCCACCGTGCCGCCGATTTCTATGAGGCAGAAATCCAGGTCATCCGTCTCGCGCTGTATCGCTTCCTTGATCGCATCGGTGATGTGCGGGATCACCTGAACGGTCGCGCCCAAATAGTCGCCGCGGCGTTCACGCGCGATCACCTCGGAGTAGATCCGCCCGGTAGTGGCATTATCCGCCTTCGTGGCGGGCACGCCCGTAAACCGCTCGTAATGGCCGAGATCGAGATCCGTCTCCGCCCCGTCATCGGTCACGAACACTTCACCATGCTGATACGGGCTCATCGTGCCCGGATCGACATTGAGGTAGGGATCGAGTTTGCGCAGGCGCACGCGGTAACCGCGGGCTTGCAGGAGGGCTGCGAGCGCCGCCGAAGCGATGCCTTTGCCAAGGGAGGACACCACGCCGCCGGTGATGAATACGAACCGCGTCATGGGCGCTCGTTCTACACCGAGATGACCCCGCGCGGGAACCCATGCAGAATTTTTTGCGCCGCATCACGGCCAGACAGGTATGCGCCGCCCACTGTGCCGGCCAGTCCACCGGTGTCGCAGGCCTCACCGGCGAACAGCAGCCGGCCATCCCACAGCGGCGTTGTCAGCACGCCGCGCGCGCCGGCAGCACCCGGCACGGCATAGGCATAGGCACCGAGAAAGGCCGGATCGTCTCCCCAACCGGTCATCAAGGCACCGGCCGGGTTCAGCCCGTCGCACGAGGACCGGCCAAGCGTGGCAACAATCTCGGCCATGAAGAAATCGGCAGCATCGCGGGGCTTGCCGCAGAGCGTCCAGGCGGCGCGGCCACCGACGAACCCGATGGCGATGTTGGTCGCCTGCGGCCAGAAAATGGTCGAGAGGCAGGGCGCACCGCGCAGTTCCACCCGTCGGAATACATCCGTGCCGGGCGTCAGGCCGAGTCGGTCATCGCCGAAAGCGGGCAGAGCGATCTTCGTCAGCAGCCCCATCGGCAGCCCGTCCAGCGCCGCAGTAATCTCGCCCGGTAAACCTGGCGAAAAACAGATGCCATCCGCGCGAAGCACACCGGTGGAGACAGTGACGATCGTAGCACCCACGCGAAGCATCTGCCCGTCGGCAAACCCCACATGCACACCGCCGGTAGCGGCCGACAGGCTGCTGACGCGGGCAGAGAGCGTCACCTCGCCCGCAGCACGGCCAAGGCTCCGGACGAGCATCGCGCCGATACCACCAGGTGCAATGAAATTTTCGCCGTCCAACGCGTTCACGTGCCAATCGCGCAGGCTCAGCACATCGGCGTCGGCCGCAGCGATGATCGCCCCTTCCCAGCTTTCGATCGTGGCCGTCCAAGGATCGCCGGCAACTGGATCACCTGCCTGCGCCAGGCTGACATCCGGGCCGTCCAAAGCAGACATCACCGTCTGATGCCAGCGCTCTTCCGCCTTCTGGTAGCGCTCCAGCGACTCCGTCTGCCCGCCATCGCCAAACAGCCGCACGCGCGCATCCCAGCCGATATCCGACCCGACTACCTCGCCATGCGCCCGCGCGAACGGCACCAGCGGATTGCGCCCGGCATCATGCAGCCAGGACGCGCCATGATCGAACGGCGTGGCACCACCAAATGCCGCCGGATGATCGGTCCAGGCACGGCCGCCAATCCGATCGCCCGCCTCGAGCACGGCCACCTTATACCCGGCACGGCGCAACGCCGCCGCAGCAGCAAGCCCCGCCACACCTGCGCCGATCACGGCGACATCGACATCCGCGCTGGCCGAAGCCAGCGTGGCGCTCATTTTATCGGAACTTTCGGCGCCTGGTCAGCCGGCTTGGCCGGCAGCACCATAGGCTCTGCGCTCGGCGCACCAGGCACTTTCGGTCCGGCCAAAGCTGGCGATGGTGGCACGGCAAGGATGTCATGCCCAACGCTGGTGCCCTTGTTGAGCAGCGCCAATCCAAGAGACAACCCGAAGAACAAGGTTGCCAGAATGGCAGTGGTCCGCGTGAGCAGATTGGCGGTGCCACGCCCGCTCATGAACGCGCCCATGCCCTGCGACGAGCCGATGCCCAATCCGCCACCCTCGCTGCGCTGGATCAACACCACGCCGATCATGGCCAGTGTGACGAACAGGTGCAGCACACGCAGCACCGGGGTAAGGGTCGAAAGGGCGATCATGAAGAGAGCTGGCCTTGGAGAGAAGCCGGGGTTTTTACAGAACCGACCCGTTCTTGCAAACCGGCCGCCGCTTTAGCTACCGGTAGCCGCATTTCTGGCGATACCCAGAAAATCCCGCGCCACCAGCGAAGCCCCGCCAACCAGCGCGCCGCCAACCTCAGGCACTGCAAGCAGCTTCGCCGCATTATCCGGTTTGACCGACCCGCCATAAAGGATGCGCACCGCACCACCCGCCTCGCCGAGCCGAAGGACCAGCGCGTCGCGGATATAGCGGTGCATCGCCTCCACATTGGCTTCAGTCGGCGTACGCCCGGTGCCGATCGCCCAGATCGGCTCGTAAGCGACCGCCCCAGTAAATCCCTTCGGCAAGCTCGCAGCGATCTGGCTGCCGACGACCTGCAGATGATGCCCAGCATCCCGTTCCGCCTCAGTTTCGCCGACACAGACAACCGGCATCAGCCTAGCGCGCGTAGCCGCTAAAACCTTCGCATGCACCATGGCATCCGTCTCGTGATGGTTATGGCGCCGCTCGGAATGGCCAAGGATCACCGATGAACATCCGACATCGCTCAGCATTTCCGCCGAAATGTCCCCTGTATGCGCACCATTGGCCGCAGCATGACAATTCTGCCCGCCCACCGCCACCTTGCTGCCGCGCAAGGCGGCCACGACCGCGGCAAGCTGGGTAAACGGCGGGCAGACGAGCAGGTCGCACGCAAGCTCGTCTGCGGCATTGGCAATGGTCTCGGCCAGCGCCGTACTTTCCGCCGAGAACCCGTTCATTTTCCAGTTGCCGGCGATCAGCTGACGCATCGATATCCTCAGCAAGAAAGAAGTTCTTTTTTGAAAAAAAGAACCAAAAAACGTTTATGTCCTAGGCAGCTTTGGCTTGGTTAGCGACTCGCACCAGGTTCGCCAGAACCTCGTCAGCGGTCTTTACACGCTCAGCAACATTCATGTCGCGTACCACGGCGAGCTTGTGGTCGGGACGCAACTTGACTGTGCCCTTTTTCGTGCCGAGCCATTGCACCAGCCCTGCCGGGTTGCGGAACGCATTGCCGCGGAACTGCAGTACCATGCCTTTCGGCCCAGCCTCAAGCTTCTCCACCCCGGCCTGCCGGCAGGCACGCTTCAGATGCACCACCTGCAGCAAATTCTCGACTTCGGCGGGCATCGCACCAAACCTGTCGACAAACTCCGCAGCCAGCGCTTCGCTTTCCGCATCCGAGCTCAACGCACCAATCCGGCGATACAACCCCAGACGCACCGGCAGATCGCGCACATAACTATCGGGTATCAGCACCGGCAACCCAAGATTGATGTTCGGCGTCCAGTCGCGATCCTCGGCTCGCACACGGCCTTTCTGCGCCCGCATCTCGGCCACCGCATCTTCCAGCATCTGCTGATACAGCTCGATGCCCACCTCGCGTATATGCCCAGACTGCTCATCACCCAGCAGGTTGCCAGCGCCACGAATATCCAGATCATGCGACGCCAGCGTGAAACCGGCCCCAAGCTGATCCAGCGTCTGCATCACATCCAGCCGCTTCTCGGCGGCCGCCGACAAGGAAGACCCCGGCGGCCAAGTCAAATACGCATATCCACGCTGCTTGCCACGCCCGACGCGCCCGCGCAGCTGATATAGCTGACCCAGCCCGAACATATCCGCACGATGGATCACCAGCGTGTTCACCGCCGGCATATCCAGCCCGCTCTCCACAATATTGGTCGACAGCAGAATATCGTATTTGCCGTCGCCGAACTCCGTCATCACCCGCTCGAGCTCGGTCGGCGACAACCGCCCATGCGCCTCGACAATTTTCGCCTCCGGCACAATGTCATGAAGCCGCGTCTGCATCTTCGGCATGTCTTCCAGCCGCGGCACAACGCAGAAAACCTGTCCGCCACGGAACCGCTCACGCTGTATCGCTTCGCGGATCGCCACGTGATCGAACGGCATGATGAAGGTGCGCACCGCCATACGATCCACCGGCGGCGTCGCGATCAGGCTCATCTCCCGCACACCCGTCAATGCCAACTGCAGCGTGCGCGGAATCGGCGTCGCCGTCAGCGTCAGCACATGCACATCGGCTTTCAGCGCCTTCAGTTTCTCTTTGTGACTGACACCAAAATGCTGCTCTTCATCGACAATAAGCAGCCCCAAATCCGAAAACTCGATCCCTTTTGCCAGTAGCGCATGCGTGCCGATGACGATATTGATGTCGCCCGTTCCAAGCCCACGCTTGACCTCCGCCGCATCCTTCGCATTCACCATCCGCGAAAGCTGCCCAACCTTGACCGGCAATCCTTCAAAGCGCTTGGTGAAACCACGATAATGCTGCCGCGCTAGCAAGGTCGTCGGCACCACAACAGCCACCTGCGAGCCCGACATCGCAACCGCAAACGCAGCGCGCAACGCCACTTCGGTCTTCCCGAAACCCACATCCCCGCAAATGAGTCGATCCATCGGTTTGCCAGACGAAAGATCCTCCAGCACGTCCGAAATCGCCCTGGTCTGGTCTTCGGTTTCCACAAAGGGAAAGCGTGCGCAGAACTCGTCCCACGTGCCTTCCGGCGGCGAGATCGTCATCGCATCGCGCACACGACGTTCGGCCGCGATCCGTATCAGCGCCCCGGCCATGTCGCGTATGCGCTGCTTCATCCGCGCTTTGCGCGTCTGCCAGCCGGCACCGCCTAATTTGTCGAGGGCAACACCGTCACCTTCGCTGCCGAAGCGCGACAAAAGTTCGATGTTCTCAACAGGCAGAAACAGCTTTTCCTGCCCGTCATAGATCAGCCGCAGACAATCATGCGGCGCCTGGCCGACATTAAGCGTCTCCAACCCATCATACCGACCGATGCCGTAATCCTGATGCACCACCAGATCGCCCTCGGCGATCTCGGTCGCCTCGGCAATGAACTGATCGGCCCGCCGCTTGCGCCGCGGCGGACGGGCGATGCGCTCGCCCAGCAGATCCTGCTCACCGACGATCGCAAAATCCTCGCCGACAAACCCACGTTCCACCGCCAGCGTGATCAGCCCGATTGCCCCCGGCCGGATCTTTTGCGCGGCCGTCCAATCCTCGGCGAGCTCCGTCTTGAACCCGTGCTCGCCCAGCAGCGCCGCGATTCTTGCCCTGGAACCCTTCGTCCAGGCCGCAATTAGCGTCCGTCGCTTCTGCCCCGCCCAGGTCGCGATCTGTGCCGAAAGCTGCTGATACACCGTGGTGGAAACACCAGTGCCGGCCTGTGTGAACACTACACCAGGCCGGCCGCCGGCATCGAAACCGCCCACACCTTCGGGCATGCCATAAGGATTGAACACGAAGGCCGGCGGCCCCGCGAACATCGCATCCCAACCAGCCCGATCCAGGTACAGCCGCTCCGGCGGCAGCGGCCGATAGGCGATCTCGCCATCCCGCGGCACCGTCTTGCGCGCATCATAATGGTCGGCCACCATCTCGAGCCGTGCCGTCAGCGCGTCCTCGATCTGGTTGTCGAAGGAGAAGGAGGGCGTTTCCAGATAATCGACCAACGTCTCCATGCTCTCATGGAACAGCGGCACCCAGTGCTCCATGCCTGGATACCGCCGGCCTTCCGAGATCGCCTGGTAAATCGGGTCGCTCGACGCCGCCTGGCTGAACAGTTCACGCCACTCGGTCCGGAACCGCGCCACGCTCGCCGCATCCAGCGTCACTTCCGAAACCGGGCGCAGCGCGAACGCGGCCGTCTTCTCGGTGCTACGCTGCGTCGCCGGGTCGAAGCGCCGCACGCTCTCCACCGTGTCACCGAAGAAATCCAGTCGCACCGGATCGCCCTCGCCGCTCGGAAAAATATCGATGATGCCGCCGCGCACCGCGTATTCGCCCGGCTCCATCACCGTATCCGACCGTCCATAGCCATGCGACTCGAGATACGCGATCAACTTCTCGGGTTTGATGGTGCCGCCGGATTTCACATCCAGCGACTCGCCGAAAAATACCAGTTGCGGCGGCACACGCTGCACAGCCGCATTCACCGTCGTCAGCACGATCCGCGACCCGCGCGCGGGGTCCAGCAACCGCGACAGCGTGTTGATCCGCTCTGAAATCACCGCCGGATTGGGCGAGACGCGGTCATACGGCAGGCAATCCCAGGCCGGAAAACTCAGCACCTCGATATCCGGCGCAAAGAACCCCAAAAGCTCCGCCAGTCGCACCATCCGCGCATCGTGCCGCGCCACATGCAGCAGCGTGCCCTTATGTTCCCGCGCCCGCCGGATCAGCAACAGCGCGTCGAAACCCTCGGGCGCGCCATAGATCGAGGCCACACTCATTTGCCGCGCGCCTCGCGCATCGCCCGCAGCAAAGGGGTATCGTGTTCCGCGGCAATCGGTGCCCGCCCGGTCAGCCAATCCGCAAGCACCGGATCCGGCAGCTCCATAATATCTTCCAGCTCCGCGATCTCCGCATCGGTGAAATCCGCGAGCCGTGCAGAGACAAAGCCGCCAACCAGAATATCGTTTTCGCGCGTGCCGCGATGGTTGGCGCGGAACAGCAGCCGGCGTCGTTTGCCGTCTGCCGCGGGAGCGTGGGGTGTTTCGTCCATGGTGCGGCTGACATATAGCGGGGGCCGTGCCAGACGCCAGTGCAGCAACACCATCCGCCACCCAGCAATCAGAGCTGATCTCACCTCTGCTGGAGCCCTTCGCGGTGCTCCGCGGGATCAGCGGGAACGTGGGCGCCCTCCTTGCCCGCGTCACCGGTGGCACACGTGTGCTCGATCTTCTGTTTCATCTCCCGGAAAGTTTTGTCGACCGCCGCTACCGTCCAACCATCAAGGACGCCGAGCCGGGCCAGGTCGCCACCCTCTCGGTCGAGGTCGTGCGCCACGAGCAGCCGGCCAACCCGCGCCAACCCTGGCGCGTCATCATCACCGACGGCACCGCCTTTGCCGAACTCGTCTTCTTCAAATCCGCACGCGCCCAGGCGCTGACCCCCGGCAGCAAGCTGCTCGTCTCCGGCAAGATCGACCGCTTCGCCGACCGACTCACCATCCCGCACCCCGACCACATCTGCCCCGCCGAGCACCCGGAACGCATTCCGGCACTCGAGCCGGTGTGGCCCCTAACCGCCGGCCTCTTCCCCAGCCATCTGCGCGGCGCCCTTACCCAGGCCCTCGCCCGCATCCCGGCGCTACCCGAGTGGCATGAACCAAACCTGATGAAGCGCGAGCGCTGGCCCGGCTTTGCCGAAGCTCTCGCCGCCCTGCACGCCCCACGCACCCACCCCACCCCGCTCTGCCGCAATCGCCTCGCCTACGACGAACTGCTCGCTCACCAGGTCGCCATCTCCTGGATGCGAAACCGCGAGCGCGCCCGCCCCGGCCGCGCTCTGCTCGGCGACGGCAGCCTGCGCGACAAGGCGCTTACGCGATTCGGCCACCTACTCACCCCCTCACAGGTCGAAGCACAGGCCGAAATCGACGCCGACCTCTCCGCCCCAACCCGCATGCTCCGCCTGCTGCAAGGCGATGTCGGCTCCGGCAAGACCCTCGTCGCCATCATGTCGATGCTGCGTGCCGTCGAAGCCGGCGCCCAAGCCTGCCTGATGGCACCAACCGAGACCCTCGCCCGCCAACATCACCGCACGTTGTCGAAAATCTGCCCTGTGCCGGTTGCCCTCCTCACCGGCTCCATCAAGGGGGTCGGCCGCCGCAACACCCTGCTCGGCCTGCACACCGGCCGCATCCAGCTGGTCGTCGGCACCCACGCCCTCTTCCAGGAAGGTGTCACCTACAAAAACCTCGCTTTGGCCGTGATCGACGAACAGCACCGCTTCGGCGTCGACCAGCGCCTTTCCCTCGGCGGCAAGGGCGAAACCACCGACATCCTGGTCATGACCGCCACGCCCATCCCCCGCACCCTGCTCCTCACCCATTGGGGCGAAATGGCCGTCAGCCGCCTGCGCGAAAAACCCGCCGGCCGCGAGCGCATCCGCACCAGCCTGCACTCCCTCGCCACCATCGATGACGTCACCGACGGCATCGCCCGCGCGCTGGACCGCGGCGACCAGGTCTTCTGGGTCTGCCCCATGGTGACCGAAAACTCCCTGCTCGACATCGCCGCGGCCGAAGCCCGCTACAAACTCCTAGAAGCTCGTTTCGGCGCCCGCATCGGCCTCGCCCACGGCCAGATGGAGATAGAAACCCGCGAGCGCGCTTTGGCCGATTTCGCCGCCGGCCGCACCCGCCTTCTGGTCGCCACGACCGTCATCGAAGTCGGCGTCGACGTGCCCGAAGCCAGCGTGATGGTGGTCGAACACGCCGAGCGCTTTGGCCTGGCCCAACTCCACCAGCTCCGCGGCCGCGTCGGGCGCGGCCGTGCCTCGAGTTTTTGCCTGCTCCTGCACGATGACGGCCTCACCGAAACCGCCCGCCGCCGCCTGGTCCTCCTCCGCGACACCGAAGACGGCTTCGTCATCGCGGACGAGGATTTCCGCATCCGCGGCGGCGGCGACCTGCTTGGCAAGCGCCAATCCGGCCAACCCGGCTGGCGCCTCGCCGATCCCGTCGAACACGAAGGCCTCTTGCGCATGGCCAGCCGCGACGCGGCTCATCTTCTGGAGCGCGACCCCAAACTGGAGTCCGAACGGGGGCGCGCCATTCGGCTGTTGCTGAGATTGTTCGAGCGTGGGGCTGCGTTGCGAACGCTTTCGTCAGGGTAAGAAAGCGCTTTCTTTTCTGAAGAAAAAAACAAGCGACTTTTATGTCACTATCGCGGATCTATCCGGCAGCGCAGACCATAGGAACGAAAGTTTTTTGGTTCTTCTTTTCAAAAAAGAACTGCTTCCTTACTCCGCAACGTTGCTGGCCTTGCCAACAAGATTATCACCCCCGCAATTCCCGCTCTTAGCCGAGAACTTTGAACAGGCCCAGAACGTATACGCGCCATCGCTGCTGCAAGTGGAGCGCGAAACATGCTCCATCGGCGACATACTCGCGCGGCTTTCGCAATCCGCATAAAGATGATTAGGTCCACGTATGCAAAGCTGCATGCGCACCGGAAACGCACATGTATTGACGATCTCCAGTGAAAGACTGCTCTTGGCCGAACAATTCTCGGCCGGAGCGCTCTTGATCGCCTGCAGGCACCCCGTTGCATCCACCGACATCGGTGCAGCCGCAGCACCAAACGCACTTAGAACGACCGCCATCAAAACCGCCGCACTGCATCTGAAGCCGGACATCTTGTTCCCACCAAGCTGATGTACCCAGCCTAACCAACGCGTCGCGCCGGCTGCAAGCCGTCACGAGCGTAATGAGTTCAAGCAGCGCGCACGCCATCGACGAAGCGTCGCACCTCGCCGCTCAACTGCTCTGCCTGGGCCGAAAGCCCGCCAGCCGCCGTCTGCAGCAGCACGGCCGCTTCGCCGGTCTCATCGGCCGCCTGGCGCACGCCGCCGATATTATTGCTGACTTCCGCGGCCGCCCGTGCGGTCTCCTGCACGTTGCGAGCGATCTCCGCCGTCGCCGCACCTTGCTGCTCCACCGCGGAGGCGATCGAGGTAGCAATAGCGCTGACTTCCTGGATGGTTGCGGCGATGCCTCTGATGGCTGCAACAGCCTCATGAGTCGCATTTTGTATCTGGCGTATCTGCGCGCCGATCTCCTCCGTGGCACGGCCGGTTTGTGTGGCCAGGCTCTTCACCTCGGAGGCGACCACCGCGAAGCCTTTCCCGGCATCGCCGGCGCGCGCCGCCTCGATGGTGGCGTTCAGCGCAAGCAGATTGGTTTGTCCCGCAATATTGGTGATCAGCCCTACCACCTGCTCGATCTTCTCGGCACCTTCCGCCAGTGCCTGCACAATCCCGTCCGTCCGTTGTGCATCGCTCACCGCCTTCCCGGTGATGCGCGTCGATTGCGCGACCTGGCGGCTGATCTCGTTGACCGAGGAGGCAAGCTGTTCCGCGGCCGTCGCCACGGTCTGCACGCTGTTGCCGGCAATCTGGGCGGCGTCGGCCACGCTGCCGGCCTGGTTGCGCGTGAGCGCCGCGGTGTCGCTCATGCGGCCTGCCGTGCGGTCCAGTTCCGCCGCACCCTCTGCGAGATGGCGCACCAGCGCACCGGCTTCAGCCTCGAATTCATGCGCCAGTTTCTCCAGCGCCCGAGCGCGGCCATCCTTCTGCGCGCGCTCCTGTTCTTGCTCGGCCGCGAGCTGCCCGGCCACACGCGCGCTGCCCCGCAGAACCTCCAGCGCGCGTGTCAGCGTGCCGATCTCGTCGCGACGGTCCGTGCTCTCAAGCGGCGAGTCGACATCGCCTTCTGCCAATCGCCCAAGCGCGCCAGCAGCCTCCTGCAACGGAGTCGACACACCGCTGCGCAAGGCCAGAAAGGCCACAAGGCAGAGCGAAGCGGAGAACATCAGCGCCAGGAAAATGGCCACATTTGAAGACTGGAAGACGCTCGATGCGTGCAAGAGATCGAAAGTGCCCCGCTCGTTCTTGACCTGCTCGTCCTGCAGCACATCCTGCGCGGCAGCCTCGTAATGTAGGCGATCCTCGCCGAGAAACAGCGCCATCATGGGGACAGGGTCGGGCTTGGAAGCAAGTGCCGCGACCTGCGTGTTGGATGCGCAATAGGCCGCCCAATCCAGCCGGAATGCCTGCATGAGCGCCGCGTCGCGCGTGCCTGCCTCGATCCGCGGGTCGTACGCGGCATAGATTTTTTCGGCCGCGTCCCGGGCTAGCGCAAGGGCCTCCGTGGCACTGCCTTCCTGAACAGAATCGCCTGCCAGAATGGCAATCACCAGCCGCCCTTCCTTCACCCGCACATTCTTCACCGCATCCGCCAGACGTGCGAGTGCGCCGAGGGAGGGCAGCGTATCGGCGCCTACGCTCCTCGTGCCGCTGAAGATGACGTCGTTCGTCCAGAGGCTGGTGCCACCAAGCACGATCGTCGCAAGGAAGACGGCGGTGAAAACGGCAAGAAGCTTGTTGCGGATCGAGACGTGACGCCAGCTGGACACATCGTGGCCCTTTGCCCTGAGGGCACTTGGTTAGGCCGCCCGAATGAACACCACGCTAATCGAGGTCGATCCAGGATAGGTGACCTCCCTTGCCAGCCCCAGTGTCCATGAACACTGCGCTTCCCCCCAGATCGCCATGAGCAACCCACGGCCGGCCATCCCGGCTGCGCTGGTCGTGCCCGCAATACACCGTAAGCTCGGCAGGTATATGGTTCACCCAGCGCAGAAGACGCTCCGGAAACCCATCCGGCTGCATCCGCCCCGTCGTCTCACCGAACAGCGCACGCGACAGCAGCGGGTCCACCGGGCCGAGACCATCCGGCGGCGCGTGCACAAGCATGCCGGTATGGAAAGCCGCATGAACGAAAAATCGGTTCTCCTGGTAGATCCAGGTCGGCGCACGCGCGATCTCCGCCAGCGCCCGCGTGCGTAAAACCTCGTCGAGCGCCGCCAGCGTCGCCTCCAGCTGCGGGCCACCGCGTACACGGTCACCGCGTAGGGAGCGGCCAAGCTTGCGGTCATGATTGCCGACAAGGAACAGCCCGCGCCCCTCGTCGATCAGCCGGAACATCAGCCGCAGGGCGCCGGCGCTGTCCGGGCCGTTATCCACCAAATCGCCAAGCTGCACGACAAAACGGTCGGTATCCGCGGCAAAGCTAAAGGCGCGCAGATCGCCATGTACGTCGCCCACCACGCGCAGCTTGGTATTCGGCGGCAGCTGCGTCATCCCTCCCCCTTGGCCGTGCGCTTATAGACATCGAGAGCGCGCTGCCGGCCCGTCGCCAGATCGACGATCGGCTCCGGATAGGTCTTGCCCAGCGTCACCCCGGCCTGCGCCAGCGCCATCGGCGGCGCCGACCAGGGCGCGTGCAGATAGCGGTCCGGCAGCCCGGCGATCTCCGGCACCCAGCGTCGCACATAGGCGCCGTGCGGATCGAATTTTTCGCCCTGGCTGACCGGGTTGAAGACGCGGAAATAGGGCTGCGAATCGATCCCGACGCCGGAGACCCACTGCCAATTCGTGGCATTGCTCGCGAGGTCGCCATCGACCAGCGTGTCCCAGAACCACGCCTCACCCTCCTGCCAGGAAAGCAGCATGTGCTTGACCAGGAACGAGCCGGTGATCATCCGCACCCGGTTATGCATCCAGCCAATATGCCAAAGCTGACGCATGCCGGCATCGACGATCGGCACCCCCGTCTGCCCGCGCTGCCACGCCTTCATCCCCTTGGCATCCTTGCGCCAGGGCAGCTTGGCAAAGGCCGGGCGCAGCGGCTCGTCCGGCATCTGGTCATGGTGGCGCAGCAGATAGGCGGCAAAATCGCGCCATATCAGCTCCCGCAAAAAAGTCTTCCGGCCTTCGCCACCGCCGCGCTGACGGCACGCATGCCAGGCCAGGTTCGGTGAAATCTCACCGAAATGAAGGTGCGGCGAGAGCATCGACGTGCCGTGTTTGCCGGGCAGGTTGCGGCCAATGTTGTAGTTTTCGGCCGCATCATCCAGAAACTCCGTCAGCCGGGCCATCGCACCCGCCTCTCCGGGGGTCCAGGTCTCGCGAAACCCGGCAGCCCAGTCCGGCTTTGTCGGCAACAGCGCCCAATCGTCCAGTTTGTCAGAGGGCGGAGGTGACGCGACCGCCTTGAGCTTGGCCGGCGCCGGCTGCGGATCGGGCGGCTCGCCCGCCTCTTCCACGGCACGGGCGAACGGCGTGTACATGCCGTAGATGGTACCCGTCCGGCTGCGGATTTTCTCCGGATCGGCCAAGGTGGCGACGCAATGCAGCTCAAGCTTTCGGCCGGATTTCTTCAGCGACGCGGCAATCGCAGCATCGCGGGCCCGCCAGGCCGGCTCATGCGCGAGGCCTGCATGCACGGCCGCGGCACCGATCTCTTCGGCCAAGGCCGGGATGATCTTGGCCGCATCGCCACGCCGCAGCACGAGCTTGGCACCCAGCTTCTTCAGCTCTGCAGCCAGCGATACCAGGCTGCCATGCAGCCACCAGCGCGAGGCACCACCCTCCGCCCAGTCCAAACCCTCGTCGAGCACATAAACGGGCAAGACCGGCCCGGCTGCCGCAGCCGCGCGCAGCGCCGCCTGATCGTGCACACGCAAATCCTGGCGGAACCAAAGCAGAGTGGGAGCAGGCGTTTTTGTCGGCATTTCAGATGAATCTGTGCGTCGCGGGCATGGCTGCAAGCGTGCGCGGCGCGACTGGTGGGACGGCGAAGCGGAACAATTGCGCGCGGCCCAGCAGGAAAGCCTCCGCGCCATCTGGAAATAGCGCGCTGATCGCCGGATTGCTGACATCCAACCCGCCCGTATAGGCGCCGAAAGACGGCAGGACCAGGCGATCGCAATCCGCAATGAAACAGGCCCGCACAATTTCGCCAGCCCGCGTCGCCACCCGGGCCTTCGGGTGATAATGCCCGGACACCTCGCCGATCGCACCTTCCCGCGCCTGGTGGCGGAACACGACCGGACCGGCCACCAACTCGGAGACCGACTCACCAGCGATCCCCTGTGGCGGCGAAGGATCATGGTTGCCGGTTACCCAGACCAGCTGCGTCTGGGCGGCAAGATGCTCCAGCACCGCCAGATCCTCCGCCGCCAGGCGGGAGGCCGCCTGGTCGTCATGGAAACTGTCGCCCACAGCGACAAGAAGCAGCGGCTGGTATCGCGCTACCAGTGCCGAGAGCCGTGCCAACGTGATCCGCGTATCCCAAGGCGGCACAAGCTGCCCACGCTGCGCACCGGCCGAGCCTTTTTCCAGATGCAGATCGGCGACGGCAAGCAAAGCGAGGCGTGGCCAGAACAGGATTCCGGCAGGATCAAGCAAAAACTGCTCTTCAGCGAAGGCAAAAGGGGTCGCGATCATCCATCCGGATTTACACCAACATCATACGATCGCGCCAGGACAAGACGGTTTCATGACACCCGCAAGCCACCCTCACGCTCCACGAATGCGGCAATTTCCGCAACGCCGTTGCCCGCGCGCACATTGGCAAACACGAAAGGCCGTGTCCCGCGCATGCGCCGCGCATCCCGATCCATCACCTCCAGGCTGGCACCCACATGCGGCGCCAGGTCGATCTTGTTGATCACCAGCAGATCGCTACGGGTGATGCCCGGGCCACCCTTGCGCGGGATCTTGTCGCCGGCCGACACGTCGATCACGTAGATCGTGAGGTCCGCGAGCTCCGGCGAGAACGTCGCCGCCAGATTGTCGCCGCCACTCTCGATCAGGATCACGTCGAGCGACGGGAATTTTGCGCGCATCTGTGCGATACCCGCCAGGTTGATGCTGGCATCCTCGCGAATGGCGGTATGCGGACAACCGCCGGTCTCGATCCCCATGATCCGCTCCGGCGGCAGAGAACCGGCCCGCGTCAAAAACTCGGCATCCTCGCGGGTAAAAATATCATTGGTGATCGCCGCGATATCATAACGGTCCCGGAACTGGCGGCATAACGCATCCATCAGCGCCGTCTTCCCAGTCCCTACCGGACCACCGATGCCGAGACGCAAAGGCCCATGCGGCGAACTCATGACCGGAACATCCTCGAATATTGCGTTTCATGACGCATGGCACTGATATCGGCCCTAAAACACGCCGTCCCAAGATCATCCAGCGTAGCACCCGCACTCTCCGCCGCCACAGCCAATAACCGCGCCTCCAATCCCCGGAGCACACGCAATCCCGCCTGCTGCCCCAATGGCACCAGCCTCACACCGGCAGAAACCAGATTGCCCACCCAGGCAGTCAGAAAACCAAGGCAGGCCGACTCCTCCTCAACCCCCTGGCGCGCAGCAAAAACACCGTACGCAACCGGATAAGCCGCCATCGGAACCTCGCACCACACCGAAGCGGCCGCAGAGAATGCCTCTCCCTGCGCCAAGGTCTCCGACTGCCGTTCCTTGCCCGGCGCCAGCCCCGCAGCAATCTCAGCCAAATCCATGATCGCAACAGCATCTTCAGAACCGCGAAACGCATGCCGCAGCAAAATCGCATCGCTCCACCCCGCCCCACAACACAGCAAGGTCTCCAACCAATCCCGCAGCGAGCCCTCATCGCGCACATCGCCGGCCTCAACCGCCCATTCCAGCCCATGCGAATACGCAAACCCGCCGGTCGGAAAAGCCGGCGATGAAAACACCAGCAGACGCGCCAGCGCCGACGCCTCACCCATGATGGTGATGATCGTCATCCTCGTCATGATGATGATGATGCCCGCCACCCACGGAATACGCCCCCGCCTCAGGATCGAACGGCGCCTCCAACGGCATCACCACACCTCCCAACCCTTCCACCATCTCCGCAATCACGTGGTCTGCCCGTATCCGCAAACATCCGCCTAAAAACTGAACCGGCAAATGCCGATTGCCCAAATGCCATGAGATCCGCAGCAACAACGCCATGTCCGCCGCAGAAATCTCCAGCAACGCCTCCGCCGCAGCACACACACGCACAATGCCGCCATCCGGCAACACCAGCCCATCATCCTGCAGCAGCCGCACAGCCTTCGGCAGATCCAGCAAAACTTCCCTCCCCGCCTCGGTGCGCAACAACAATCGACGGCGGAAACGACGGTCGAAACCGATCACCACTGAATCGATCGAACTGCCAACGTTCCAGGAACCCGCAGGTAAGACAGACAGGATTGGGGGAGCAGTGCCTGCCCCCCCAAACCCCAGGTCATGTTTAGGAGCGTCGTTCAAAACAGGAAATACCTTTGTGCCATCGGCAGCACCACCGCAGGCGCGCAGGTCAATAACACGCCATCGGCGCGCACCTCATATGTTTCGGGATCGATCTCCAAAACAGGGGTCGCATCGTTATGCACCATGCTACGCTTGCCGATCCCGCCACGCGTATTGCCAACAGCCACCAGACGCCGCTGCAAGCCAAGCCGGGTCCCGATCCCATCGGCCATAGCCGCACCAGACACAAACGTCACACATGACGCCGCAAGCGCTCCCCCCAGCCCACCGAACATCGGCCGATAATGCACCGGCTGCGGCGTCGGAATCGACGCGTTCGGATCCCCCATCGCCGCCATCACGATGCTCCCACCCTTGATCACCAGATCCGGCTTCACCCCGAAATACCCGGGCGACCACACAACCAGATCCGCCAGCTTGCCAACCTCGATCGATCCCACCTCATGCGCAAACCCCTGCGCGATCGCGGGATTGATCGTGTATTTCGCGATATACCGCTTCACCCGGAAATTATCGGCAGCCCCATCGCCCGGCAAAGCCCCGCGCTGCAGCTTCATCTTATGCGCTGTCTGCCAGGTGCGGATGATCACCTCGCCCACACGCCCCATCGCCTGGCTGTCCGACGAAATCATCGAAAGCGCACCCAGATCGTGCAGAATATCTTCCGCCGCAATCGTCTCCTTGCGAATCCTGCTCTCCGCAAAAGCCAGATCCTCGGGGATCGACGCATCCAGATGATGACACACCATCAGCATGTCCAGATGCTCTTCAAGCGTGTTCGCCGTATAAGGCCGCGTCGGGTTTGTCGAACTCGGCAACACGTTCGGCAGCCCAGCCACCTTGATGATGTCCGGCGCATGCCCTCCCCCCGCACCCTCGGTGTGAAAAGCATGTATGGTGCGCCCGGCAAAAGCCGCAATCGTGTCCTCGACAAATCCGCTTTCGTTCAGCGTATCCGTGTGGATCATCACCTGCACGTCGAACCGGTCCGCCGCCGACAAACAACAATTGATCGCCGCCGGCGTCGTCCCCCAATCCTCATGCAGCTTCAGGCAACTCGCCCCCGCCTTCACCATCTCTTCGAGCGCACCAGGCAACGACGCATTGCCCTTCCCCGCAAACGCCAGATTGATCGGCAACCCGTCCGCCGCCTGCAGCATGCGCACCAAATGAAACGGCCCAGGCGTGCAGGTGGTCGCAAACGTGCCTGTGGCTGGCCCGGTGCCGCCACCCACCAGCGTGGTGACACCGCTCGCCAGCGCATCATCCACCTGCTGCGGGCAGATGAAATGGATATGGCTGTCGATCCCGCCAGCGGTCAAAATCTTGCCCTCGCCGGCAATGATCTCCGTTCCCGGCCCAATGATGATGGTAACACCCGGCTGCACGTCCGGATTACCCGCCTTGCCGATCGCCGCAATGCGACCGCCAATCAGCGACACATCGGCTTTCACGATGCCCCAATGGTCAATGATCAGCGCATTGGTGATCACAGTATCGGCAGCCCCCGCCGCGTTGGTGATCTGCGACTGGCCCATGCCGTCACGTATCACCTTGCCGCCGCCGAACTTCACCTCCTCGCCATACTGAGTGAAATCCTGCTCGACCTCAACAAAGAGTTCGGTGTCAGCCAGCCGGACCCGATCGCCCGTAGTGGGACCATACATGTCGGCATAGGCGGCCCGGGAAATGCGGGCCATTATGCAAGATCTCCCATGACGGCACCTTGGAAACCGAAAACCCGACGCCTGCCGCGCAACGGTATCAATGACACGCTGCGCTTCTGCCCCGGCTCGAAACGCACGGCCGTGCCGGAAGCGATATCCAGGCGCATGCCGCGTGCTGCCCCGCGATCGAACGACAAAGCCGCATTCGTTTCCGCAAAATGGTAGTGGCTGCCCACCTGGATCGGGCGATCACCGGTATTGGCAACATCCATCGTGATCACGGGAAGGCCGGCATTGAGCTCTATATCGCCATCGACCGTCACGTATTCGCCGGGGATCATCGTATCGGCTCGTGCACGGTGACGAGTTTGGTACCATCCGGAAACGTCGCTTCCACCTGCACATCGGGGATCATTTCAGGAACGCCCTCCATCACCTGGGCACGTGTGATCACCGCCGCCCCAGCCTGCATGAGGTCCGACACGGAGCGGCCGTCGCGGGCGCCTTCGACCACGTAGTCGGTAATAAGTGCTATCGATTCCGGGATGTTGAGTTTCACCCCGCGCGCGAGGCGGCGGCGCGCCACTTCGGCCGCCATCGAAATCAGCAACTTGTCTTTTTCCCGCGGCGTCAAATTCATCGAAAACCTCCGGCGCAAAACCCTCTATGACGCCCAGAGCCGTGGCAAGGGTTTTTCACGCAATTGCGCCAACACCGCCACGACGAGGCGCCGCAACGCCTGCCCGTCTTCAGCCACCATCCGAGCGAGAAGCATGCCATTCCAGGCCGAGGCGCCCGCATCCGCCCCACAAAACGCCGCACGAACCTGATCCAGCCTGGCTTCGGCGTCCGGCGACACAAGCACGATCGTCGCCACCGCTCGCGCACCGCCTGCAGCAGCCGGCGCCGAGAAGCTTTCCTGCACATTGCCCTGCAGGCGCACACCGTCCTGAAGAATGACCCGGCCCCCACGACGGATCTGCAGGGTGTCGCGCAGACGCAAGGTGGTAAGTGCCTCGCCGGAAAGCGTGCGGCCAAACAGCAATGCGTCGACGCCCAAAAAGCGTCCCGCTGGATGCAAATCGACCTTCAGGGTGCGGTCAAGCGCGCAGTTCTCGAAAAGCAATGTTTCCTGCGGCAGATAATCGAGCATGGCGCCGGCGGCAATTGTAGCCGTTACATCGATGCGCGCCGGGCTCGCGCCTGACAGCGCCCGATATATCTTTTCAGCCGAAGGCGTGCTGACTGTCAGTTCGGCGCCCTGCCCGGCCTCCAGCGCAATATCAAGCTGGTCGCCATCAGTAACACCGCCGGAGGTGTTGAGCAGCACGGCTTCCATGGCCCCGTGATCGACACGCGGAAACCGCGCCTTCAGGCACCCCTTCTGCAGCAAGGTCTCGAGCACCGTCCCACGCTCCGCTCGTCGCGCCCCGATCCGCACAGCGCCCACCGCCCGCTGGAGCTTGGTCTGGGCGTCGGCGAAAGACATAAAAGTCTCTTGGTTCTTTTCTTCAGAAAAGAACATGCTTCCTCACCCAAGCACGGAAAAAGAGCTATTTTGGTTTTTAGCCCGTCGCCGCGAAAAGCACCGCAGATCCAGCGCCTTCCCCGTATATGGCAAATTGAAGTTGGCCGGCGACGTATCGTGATCAGCACCACCATGGGCATGTTCGATGATCGTCGCCATGATCTCGCCTACCACCGGCGCATTCTTGAACTGGTTGCCGCTCGTGCCGATCGCGGTAAAAAACCCTCTCACATCGGTCACGTCATATACGGGGATCCAGTCATCGCTCACGTCATACAACGCCGCAAACCCCTGCGCCGTATTCGGAATTGCAAGCTGTGGGAACCGCAGCGCCGCGCGCCAGACTTGGTTGGTCCATTGCTCCGACAGCCCATCATAGAACCCGGCAGGTGCGACGTATTCGAGTGTGTCGCAGGCTGGCTCAAGTGAGCCGATGAGAAGATTGGCTCCTTGATCCGGCCGCATATACACGCCGGCATCGGCATCCGTCAGCACGCAGCGCAGGCTGCTTTTTCCCGCCTTGGTCGGCATCGCCACATGCGCCACTTCCTGCCGAAGAGCGCGCGTCGCGATCTGCGCCGGGTTGGCAACACCCGCCAACGCATTCACCTGCGCTGAAAACGGCCCCGCCGCATTCACCACGATCGGCGCCGCAAGCGATGTGCCATCCGCAAGCAAGACGCCCGTCGTCCTGCCGCCTTCTTGTTGTATCTCCCTCATGGTGCTGCCAAAGAGGAACGTGCCACCTTCCTGAACGACAGCCTGGGCAATATGCCGGGTGGCTTGCTGCGGATCGGTGACATAGCCGCCAGTGGGGCAGAACACGGCGCCTTCTATCTCCGAACCGTCCGTCTCGCCGAACGCCTCATCATCGATGCGCCGCGGGGGCCCGAAATGCCGCAGATCCGCGCCGGGCAGAAACTCCCGCAAGGCCTCGTATCCGATATCGTCGTAGGGCACGCCCACTTCGGCCAGGATCGCACGCGTCTTGCGAAGGCGCTGGTTCTCTTCCGCCTCGAGCACCAAGCAACCACATTGATGGTAGTCGAGCGCGTCCTCGGGCGTGTAACGCAGGTAATCGTTCCAATTGGCCCAAACGAAATGGCCTTCAAACGCCAGCGATGTTCCCTCGATCGTCGAGTAATAGGGCCGAATGATCGCGGCGGAATAGGATGTCGAGCCGTAACCCGGCGACGGGCCCTGATCGATGTTGAGGGTCCGCAATCCGCGGCGTCGCAGGCTAAGCGCGATGGCACAGCCAATGATGCCTGCACCGATGATGATGACATCTTGAGCGTGCGGCATCGTTTTCCTAACAGCAAAAAGAAAGTTCTTTTTTGAAAAAAAGAATCAAAAAACTTTTACGTCGCGGTCGCGGCTTTATCCGGCAGCGTACACCAGGACGTAAAAGTCTTTTGCTTCTTTTCTTTAGAAAAGAAGACCTTCCTTAACTCACCGCCTCCGGCGCCGCATCCCAAACATCTTCCCAGCTCCCGCCCGTTGAAGCCTTGCTGTATTCGGTCGACCTGTTTTCGAAGAAATTGGCATGTTCCGGCGCATTCAGCATGTCGTCCAGCCACGGCAGCGGATTACGCACCACATGGAACAGCGCATTCAGGCCGAGCTGCATCAACCGCCGATCGGCGATGAAGCGGATATATTCCTTCACCTGCTCCGCATTCAGCCCCTCGATCGGGCCCAGCTCGAACGCCAGGTTAATGAATGCATCCTCATGGTCCACGATGGTGGCGCAAACGATGTAAAGCTCGCGCTTGAGGTCTTCCGTCCAGATCTCCGGGTTTTCCTGGATGAAGGTGCGGAACAGCTTGATGATCGAGAGGCAATGCAACGTCTCGTCGCGCACCGACCACGAAACGATCTGGCCCATGCCCTTCAGTTTATTGAACCGCGGAAAGTTCAACAGGATGGCGAAGGAGGCGAAAAGCTGCAGGCCTTCGGTGAAGGCGCCGAAGGCCGCCAGCGTCTTGGCGATCTCGTGCTTGTTGGCCACCGAGAAGCCCTGCATGTAATCGAATTTGTCTTTCATTTCCTGAAAGCGCCGGAAGGCGGCATATTCGATTTCGGGCATGCCGATGGTATCGAGCAGATGGCTGTAGGCGGCGATATGCACCGTCTCGATGTTGGAGAACGCAGAGAGCATCATCAGCACTTCGGTGGGTTTAAACACCTGGCTGTAATGTTTCATGTAACAGTTGTTCACCTCCACGTCCGACTGCGTGAAGAAGCGGAAGATCTGTGTAACAAGATTGCGTTCGGCGTCGGTAAGGTTGCGGTGCCAATCCTTCACGTCGTCGGCCAGCGGCACTTCTTCCGGCAGCCAATGCACGCGTTGTTGCGTCAGCCAAGCTTCGTAGGCCCAGGGGTAGCGGAACGGCTTGTAAACCGGGTTTTCCGTCAGCAGGTCGAATTTCACCGGCTCTTCGTCCCCAGTCTTGGGCCTTGAGCTGTGTGGCATTGGCGTGTGCTGATCCATCGATGCGTCCTGGCTGGCGGGCGGCTCTCTTAACCCCAAACCGGAGTCGGCCCAATCAGAATGTTGTGCTTTTCAGAGGTTCGGATCGAGTCGTCCTACAGCATATTGTTTTCTCAACAGGTTTGAAGAGCTTCAACATACGGTTGCAGGATTGTGCCTCAGCTATGCGAAATGCTACTTAAAATTGCGTCCAGCCCTGCAAACAATGACTATCGCAATATCCTTTTATGCAGTAGGTTGATCCGCGAGCGCGAGGTCATATGTGTTCCCTCGCGTTGTTTTTGTGAAATGAGATAATGTCCCAACCTGCACGTAGACCCTACCAGCCACGCCGCCGTGGCTTCGACGACGATCAGCCCTCGCAGCCTGACATCAACTGGGGTGCGCTGAACGGTGGCGGCAATCGCGGCGCTCCGTCTCCGGCCGCTTTCGGCCCTGCTTTGCCTGCCACGGTAAAGTGGTTCAACCCCGAAAAGGGCTTCGGCTTCGTCGCAATGGGCGACGGTTCGGGCGACGCCTTCCTGCATTGCGCCGTTCTGCAGCGCGCCGGCCATGATGCCGTCGCCGAGGGCGCATCGCTCGAAGTCAAGGTCGGTCCCGGCCAGAAGGGCTTGCAGGTCACCGAAGTGGTCAGTGTCGACACCAGCACCGCGGCGCCGTCGCGTGGCCCACGTGCCCCCGCCGGCCCGCGCGCCGAGCGTTCAGCCCCGACGGGCCCGAGCGTCGAAACGACAGGCACGGTAAAGTGGTTCAACCCGACGAAGGGCTTCGGCTTCATCGCCCCACAGGACGGCGGCAAGGACATTTTCGTCCACATGTCGGTCCTGGGTAACCTGCGTACCCTAAACGAGGGCCAAGTGGTTCGCGTTTCCGTTCGTCAGGGCGCCAAGGGTCCGGAAGCCGGCAGTGTCTCCGAAATGTGAGCCGCGTGCCGCCCGCTTAACGGCGGCATGTTGAAATCAGAACGGTCGGCGGGTTTCGCCGGCCGTTTTTTTATGCGCAAATCGGCGGATCGGAGGTCGCATGCCGGAGGCCGCTTTCCTCACCGCCGCCCAGAAAAAGTGGCTCGCCGCCATTCGCGACGGACTGGAGCGCGAGACTGGGCGCAGCCTGGCAACATGGGTCGACGTAGCACAGGCCTGCCCGGAAACTGCCCACCGCAAACGGCTGGCCTGGATGAAGGCGGAGCACGGCCTTGGCCAGAACCGTGCCTCGATCGTGCTTCAAGCCGCCTTCCCCCCCGATACAGGGTGGTCCAAACCCGAGGCCCTTGCGGATGCGCTTTGGGTCGATTCATCTGCCCGCGCGATCAAGAATGCTGTCCATAGGGTGGTGACGCAACTGCCCGAAATCGTCATCGGGTAGCGTAAGGGGTTCACCGCTTATTCACGACATTCCCAGTTCTGCGCGCTCCGGCCCAACCGCGGCGGTGCAGTCATGGGCCTTGCGCTCGATCCCAGCGTTGACGCGGCTTTGCAGGCAACGGCGAAACAATCATGGTCCGAGCGCCTGGTGAGCAGCATGCCGCTCCCGTCCATCGAAGACGTCCCCAGCAATCTCAAGGCGCTGCTCGAAGCTGCCTGGCAGAGATCATGAAGCAGGACCCACCATGGAAATCACAAAGATCCGGCTGACCGGCGGCTGCCAATGCGGCGCAATACGTTACGCCGTCTCGGCCATGCCGGTCGGCACGGTATGCCATTGCCGTATGTGCCAGAAAGCGGTCGGCGGCCCGTTCGCCGCTTTGGCGGCCGTCGATGTTGCAGCACTCGCCTGGACACGCGGCGAACCAAGCTTTTTCGAAAGCTCCTCGATCGCAACGCGCGGCTTCTGCCCGCACTGCGGCACACCGCTCACCTATCAGGGCCTGGACCGCAGCAAGATCGACATTACCACTGGCAGCTTCGACAATCCCTCCGCCATCAAGCTGGAGAAGATCTACGGGAGTGAAAGCCGAGTGGGATGGCTGGACGCGTTGAACACGCTACCAGCACATGAAACGGAAACAAAATATTCCGGCGTTACCAGCAAACAACATCCGGATCACGACTGACAGAAAAGGCAAGCGAGCCACGGATTTCGCGGATTAGACAGATGAGTTGAGCATCATGCTTTGCTGATCTGGGTAATCCGCGAAATCCGTGGCTCGCTGTTTACTGTTTCACCACGATAGGTACGAAGGTTGGGCGCGGCTTGAAGTTGAGGGCCTGCTCAAAAGCATAGCCCAGGCCGAGCAGACCCGCTTCGGACCAAGCCGGCCCGATAAAGGAAAAGCCGACCGGCAGGCCGTACACCAGACCCATCGGCACCGTCAGATGCGGATAACCAGCTACCGCAGGCATCGTGCTCGAACCGCCCGAAGAATGGTCGCCATTCACCGTATCAACCACCCATGCCGGCCCAGCGGTTGGTGCAACCAGCGCATCGAGCTTGTTGTCTGCAAGCATCTTGTCGATGCCATCCACCCCAGCCAGGCGCAGCGACGTGGCACGAGCGGCCTTATACGCCGGATCGTCCAGCCCGGGCGCTGCCTCGCTCTTCTCGAAAAGCTCCTGCCCAAACCAAGCGAGTTCCTGATCGGCATGCGCCTTGTTGAAGGCGATCACATCGGCTAGCGTGCGCACGGTGATGTTCTTTGGCGTCGAGGCAAGATAGGTCGCCATATCCGCCTTCAATTCGCTCAGCAGAACCACCAGCTCCGCATCGCTGATCGCGTCGGTGCCAGGCCATTTCTCGATCTCGACCAAGATAGCGCCCGATTGCTTCAGCACGTCCAGCGCGTGCGCAAACACGGCATCGGTCTCCGGATGGAAGCCGGCCTCGAAACGCATCACGCCGATCCGCTTGCCCTGCAACGCATGCGCATCAAGTGCCGCGACGAAATCGGGCTTGTGCTGGTCGGCGTCCTTCGTAGCCGGATCGAGCGGATCACTGCCGGCCATGGCGGCGAGCAGGAGCGCCACATCCGTTACACTGTGGCCCATCGGCCCCGGCGTGTCCTGGCTATGCGAGATCGGCACCACATAGGTGCGCGACACCAGCCCCACAGTCGGCTTCAACCCGACAAGGCCATTCACCGAGGAGGGGCAGACGACCGACCCATCCGTCTCCGTACCCACCGCACCAGCTGCCAACTGGGCCGCCACCGCAGCGCCGCTGCCGGAGCTCGAGCCGCACGCAGATCGGTCTGGCGAGAACGGGTTTTTCGTCAGGCCACCCACGCCGCTCCAGCCGCTGACCGCGCGTATGCCACGCATGTTGGCCCACTCGCTCAGATTGGTCTTGCCGAGGATCACCGCGCCGGCGGCCCGCAGGCGGGCCACCACCGGTGCATCGCGGCCGCTAAAATTATCCTTCAAGGCCAGCGACCCTGCAGTGGTGGGCATCGCATCCTTGGTCTCGATATTGTCCTTTATCAGGATGGGCAGCCCATGCAGCGGGCCACGTGCTCCCTTGGATTTTCGTTCCGCATCCAGCGCCTGTGCATCCTCCAGCGCGTGCGGGTTCAGCGCGATCACCGCGTGCAGCGCCGGGCCCGCGGTATCGATCGCGGCAATGCGCGCCTGATAGGCAATAACAAGCTGCTCAGAGGTGATTTTTCCGTCCGCAAGGTCATGGCTCAGATCAGCCAGGCCGCGGCCGAGAACGGGTGCCCACAACACGCTTTCAGGTTGGGTCATGTCGGCAGCCCAGGCAGGCTGGCAGAGCAGCACGCTGACAAGGAGAGCGGCGCGCAGAAGAGCATGATGCATGTATAGCCTTTGCAATGAAAAACAGCCCGCATCTCAGATCATCCGAGTGCGAACAGGCGTAACCTTTAATACGGCGCGCGGCCTGCCAAGGCTCTCGGCAAGTGCGTCACGGAACCGCAGCAGCGTCGGTGTCGCGTCCGGCGCCGCCGGAGTGGCGAGATAGCGTTCAGAAAGCGTTTTCAGGCGCTCGGCGAAATCGCGCTTGATCGCGTGATGGCTGTCGGCCACCCCAGGCAGTGTCAGCAGGCGCGCGCGCATGGCGGCTTCTCCCTTCGCGTATCGTTCAATGCGGCGATCCTCCACCAGCTTCTCCGGCCGGGCCAGATCAAGGAAGGTGCGGGTGATGAAATCTGCAAATACCGGACGCTCACTTTCGTCGTCACCCTTGGTCCAGGCCACGTCGCCGCGGGCGAGCTTCCACAAGGCTTCGGGTGCAGTACGCAGCAAATAGTGGTTAATCCAGCCTTGTTCAGCCGCGGGGTTCGAGGAGAAGGCGGGATACCGGTCCTGCACGCCGGGATGGTGGTGGAAGCCACCATCCTGGTTGCGGAAGACGAAAGGCCCTTCAAGCGTCGAATACGGAAAATGCGGCTGCGAGTGCCAGAATTTCCGGGTCCGAAAGATGCTCTTCACATGGGCGTTCACATCCTTCTCGCGCCAGGCGAAACGCTGCGTCGTCGGTGCGTCGGTATAAGGGTCGCCTAGGCGCGAAGAGAAAAGCAGCCAGCACAGGGCCACGGCGTCGGCCGGCTGCGCCTCGTGCATCGCCATGAAATCGGCAACACCATCGAACAGGTCCGGGGCGGGGCAAAAATACTCATCGAGGTCGAGCACCGCGGTCCAGCGGAAATCGAGGATGTCCGGCAGCACGGTAAGCGCGTGGGCATAAGCCTTTTCCTGCGCGTTGACCTTTTCGCCGCGCATATTGTGCACCCAGGTGATGATGCCGGCACGGGCAAGATGGCCGAGCAGCGCGTCCGAACCGTCGGTATTGTCGTTGCTGTAAAGAAAGAAATGCTCGAAACCGATCGAGAGATGATAGGCGAGCCAATCCAGCAGATACGGGCCTTCGTTGCGCGCACAGGCGAGCACGCAGAAGCCGCGCCGGGATGCGACGTGACCACGGGCCAAACTATGCAAAGCGGTGCCGAGTGGCGTGCCCGTTTCGTTGACCGAGGCCAGGATCAGTCTTTCGTCGGCAGCCGGATAGACGAGCTGGCCGACGGTGCTGCTTGGCGCACGGCTGTCGCGCCAGCGTGCAAGGCCGGGCAGATGTGTCTGGATAAAATCGTCTGCCGGAAGAAGACGCTGCAGCAAAGCAAGTGTCTGCGGATCTTCCAGCGCCTGCCGCCCAAGGTCATCGAGTTCGTCACGCGGAAGCAGGCGCAAGGCCGCTCCAGCCAGGTTCTGCGGCAGCCGGCCGGTGCGCAAGTGGTCAAGCACCGTGGCGAGGCGGAAGCCGGCACCAGCAAGCGCGCCGAACGCTTCGGCGAAGGCTTTTGCAGCGGGAAAAACATCCGAAGGCTCAATCGGACGCAGGGTGAAGACAGCTTCCATGGTCGTGCCAGGGCCGTCGAAGCGGATGTGCTGCTCAGGTTCGGCATCATAGGTGGTGAGGAAGCGCGTGCCACCGAGGGGGTTCTTCAACCGGACCATGCCGCGCTGATTGGTGCGCAGGATTCGGGCGGAGATTGCGGGTCCGGCCATCTGGTCGCCTGGGATGGCGAAAGGCTGCGCATCCGGGGTGGCGAGCAGGCAAAAATTCGGCAGGGCATCTGGCACCAGGGCAAGCAGCGCATTTGCCTGATTTGGCGTGAACGTGCGGACAAGGTGGTTTTCTTCCAGCGCCAGTATCTGTCCCTGCGAAGATTGCAAGCGGAAGAAGGAGATGTTGGTGCTCGCCGCCGGAATCGGCGGCGCGGTGCTCGGCGCCCGCAGCTGGGCTGCCGCAGGCGCCGTCCGCCGAAACAGTGCATCGAACCAAGATGCCAAATTGCCCCGCCCAAGCGTAAAATTTTTTGGTTCTTTTTTCAAAAAAGAACCGCTTCCTTCCTTGCCTTGCCCTTTCCCACCAGCGCAAGTGCCGACACGTATTTCAAAGGTAATATGTCCATGTCCGAAGCCGCGCAGGAGCTAGCCCGATTGCTGGACATCATGGCGCGGCTGCGCGATCCAGCCAATGGCTGCCCGTGGGACGTAGCCCAGGATTTCGCAAGCATCGCCCCCTACACGATCGAGGAGGCCTACGAGGTCGCCGACGCGATCGCACAAAACGACATGGCGGCCCTACCGGACGAGTTGGGCGACCTGTTGTTCCAGGTTGTCTTCCACGCACGCATGGCAGAGGAGGCCGGGCATTTCGCCTTCGCCGGTGTCGCCCGTGCGATCGCCGACAAGATGACACGCCGCCATCCGCACGTCTTCGGCAACGAAGCTGCCCGTGCGGCCGGCATTGCCGCCGGCGGCTGGGAAGTGCTGAAGGCGGAAGAGCGCGCGGCCCGGGCAGAGCATGGTGTGCTCGCGGGCGTCCCCGTGGGTCTCCCGGCGCTGACGCGAGCCGAGAAACTCACCAAACGGGCGGCGCGTGTGGGGTTCGACTGGCCGGATGTATCCTCAGTGCTGGAGAAGCTGACGGAGGAGACCGAGGAGCTGCGCGCGGAGTTCGCCGTGGCGGATCCTGCGCGGTTGGCAGATGAGCTGGGCGACATGCTGTTCGTAATGGCCAATCTGGCACGCAAATTGGGGCTGGATCCGGAAGCATGTTTACGCGGCGCAAACGACAAGTTTGCCCGTCGGTTTGCGGGTGTAGAGGGGATGCTGGCACAGGAAGGCCGCTCGCCGGCGGATGCGGCGCTGAAAGAAATGGAGGCATACTGGCAAGCAGTAAAGCGCAGCGAAAAGTAGCGTGGGTTGCTCCTGGGCGACCCACGCTATGATTCTAGCTCAATGCATTGCGCAAATCGGCAATCAAATCGTCCGGATGTTCGACACCAACTGATATACGCACCAGATTATCCAACAACCCAAACTTCTTCTTACGTTCCGGAGGTACCGCAATATGCGTCATCGCCGCCGGATGCGACGCCAGGCTTTCGGTTCCCCCTAGGCTGACAGCCAATTTTACAAGTGTCAGCCTGTCAAGAAAAGCAAACGCCTCCTTCTCCCCACCCTTCACATAAACACTGATCGTCGAACCAGGACCGCTACACTGGCGTGCATACAAATCATGCTCGCGTGTCCCCGCCGCCAGATGTCCCAGAAAACCCACCTTCTCGATCGAAGGGTGGTTCGCCAGAAAATCCGCCACCTTGGCCGCATTCTCGCCGGCACGCGTCATGCGCAGTTCCAAAGTCTCCAGGCTGCGCATAAGAAGCCACCCGGTATGCGGATCGCTCATCGTGCCGAACGCACTGCGCATCGAACGGATCGGCTTGAGCGCCGCGCGCGCGCCAAGAACAGCGCCGGCAACGACATCGCTATGCCCACCGACATATTTGGTCAGCGAATAGATCACCATGTCCGCACCATGCAACAAAGGCGATTGCCAGAGCGGCCCCAGAAACGTGTTGTCGACGATGACGGTCGGCTTGCCACCTGGCTGGTCAGCCAGTCCAGCCGCAAGTTCGGCACATAATGCAATATCGACGAGATCGTTCGTAGGGTTGGCTGGCGTCTCGATCATGAACGCCGCAACACGGCCGCCCGATTTGACCGCAGCCTTGGCTTCTTTCAACCGGGCGCGGATCTGTTCCGGTTTGAGATTTCCAGCAAACTCGAAACCCTGGATGCCGAATTGCGGCAGCACCTTCATCAGCAATGTTTCGGTGCCGCCATAGATCGGCGCGTTGTAGAACACCACATCGCCCGGCCGGGCGACGCTGAGCAACGTCGTGGCGATCGCCGCCATGCCACTGGCAAACACCAGGGCAGCCTCGGCGCCGTCCCAGACAGTCAACCGATCCTCAAGGATCTCGAGGTCCGGATTGTTGAAACGCGAATAGATCAGGCCCGGCGACTCGTTTTCCCGCAATTCGCGCAGCCCGGCCACCAGCTCGAAAAACTCCTTCCCGTGCTGGGCAGAGCGAAACACGAAGGTCGACGTCTGAAAGATCGGCACCTTTACCGACCCCTCGGATAGAGCGGGGTCGTAGCCAAACCCCATCATCAGCGTTTCCGGGTGCAACACTTGGCCGGCGAGCGTGCGCTTGTGGTGATTCATATGCGAAACCCCAAAATACCGGCCTAGAACCCGGCGACACGTCTTGGAATATACGGTGCCTCGAGCGCGTTTATCTCGTCGGCGGTCAGTTTCAACGACACCGCGGCGACCGCATCCTCAAGATGGTGCGCCTTGCTCGCGCCGACAATCGGCGCGGTCACGCCCGGCTTGGCTAGAACCCATGCGAGCGCAACCTGCGCCATCGGCACGCCACGCGCCTCGGCAATCCGCGCCACCTCGCCGATGATCGCACGGTCCGCGTCCTCCCCACCTTTATACAGCGTCTGGCCGAACTTGTCGGTCTCGGCACGTTTCGTGACGTTCTGCTCGGACCAGGGGCGTGTCAGCTTGCCGCGTGCGAGCGGGCTCCAGGGGATCACGCCGATGCCTTCCTCGCGGCACAGGCCGAGCATTTCGCGCTCCTCTTCGCGATAGAGCAGATTGAGATGAT
This sequence comes from Acetobacteraceae bacterium, assembly GCA_965198855.1. Taxonomy (GTDB): domain Bacteria; phylum Pseudomonadota; class Alphaproteobacteria; order Acetobacterales; family Acetobacteraceae; genus BOG-908. The sequence goes on from CBDAPZ010000001.1 coordinate 1,686,105, forward strand.
CCTGCATGGAGACGAAGCGCGTCCAGCCATTCAGCTTGGAGAGATATAGCGCTTTGCAGAACTGCCACGCGTACATCGACGACGCGCCGATATAACGGGCCTTGCCGGCCTTCACCACGTCGTGCAGCGCCTCCAGCGTCTCCTCGATGGGCGTGTCGGCGTCGAAGCGGTGGATCTGGTACAAATCGACGTAGTCCATGCCCAACCTTGTGAGGCTCGCGTCGATCTCGGCAAAGATCGCCTTGCGCGACAGGCCACGGCCATTCGGATGCTTGTGCATCTCGCCATGCACCTTGGTGGCGACCACGACCGAGTCGCGCGGTGTGGCAGATTTCAGCGCACGGCCAAGGATTTCTTCGCTGGAGCCGTCGGAATAGACATTCGCCGTGTCGAAGAAATTGATCCCGTGGTCCAGCGCACTCGTGATGAACTTTGTGCTGTCGGCTTCCGGCAGGGTCCATTCGTGATTGCCGCGGTCGGGCGCTCCATAGGTCATGCAGCCCAGGCAGATGCGCGAGATCTTGAGGCCCGTATGGCCGAGATTGACATAATCCATGTGATCGAACTCCCTGGAAGGATTAGGGGATGGGCGGTTGCGGATTGAACAATCTGCCCATGGCAGACGCCATGTCGGTGGGAATGAGCACGGTGGCCCCGCGCTCCTTGTTCATCTCGTAGAGTAGGTTCATCTGCCGCAGTTGCAAAGCGATGGGGCTTTGCGCGTAGAGCTCGGCCGCCGCAAGCACCTGGCGTGCAATGTCCTGTTCGGCAGACGCCAAGGTAACCCGTGCGTCACGTTCGCGTTCGGCCTGCGCCTGCCGACTCATCGCGTCCTGCAAGCCCGGCGGTATCGCCACGTCACGGATTTCCACCGCGCGCACGGCCACACCCCAATCACGGATCTTGCCTGCGATCGTGTTGCGCAAAGCCTCGTCTGCGGTATGGCGATCGGAGAGCAGCTTGCCGAGGTCGATGCTGCCGATCATCTCGCGCAGCGAGGTCTGTGCCACGCGTTCGATCGCCTGTGTGTAATTGACAATGTTGATCGCCGCGGCGCGAGGATCCTCCACCTGCCAAAAGATGATGGCATCGACGCCCACGGCCACGGTATCCCGCGTGAGCGCCTGTTCGGCGGTGATATTGGCGGTTTGTATCCGCAGGTCGATAGTGGTGGCGATGGTATCGATCGGCCAGAGCAGGTAGACGCCCGGCCCTTTGACCGCGTGGAAACGACCCAGCCTAAGCACGACAGCCCGCCGCCATTCCTGCGCGATTCTGACCGATCTTGCGACGATCAGAAGGATAATAGCGGCAAATATTCCAAACCCGATTTCCATGGTGGCCCCATAAGCTTATTACGCTGATCTTCTCATCGCCGCCCAAGTCACTGCCATTCGATCCCCGAGAAAACGCGGCCCCGATTTGCCAGGGCTCGCCAGATCCCGCCGCGCCATCACAGCCGGTAGTGCAGCCGCGACCCAAGTTTTCCCGCATCGCTCCGAGGCCCCCAGCAGGGCCGCACCAACGAAGGCCAGGGCTTGCCGGATACCTGCGGTTTTAGGCCCGACTGGCTCTGCAATCGCCTCGTCAGAGGTGATTTTATAAGCGTCGAGCAGTTCGCTCGGCATCAGGCAACGCCCTTGTCGTGCAGCATACGGCGCATTGCGCAGCACGCCGGAGGCGCCATATCCGGCGCCGAGCCGGCGCAGGCGTGGCATGCTGGTCGCTGGCGCGCCCAGCACGCGGCCGGTCGCCACAGCCAGCGACCCGGCGCCTTGCAGCAGCCATTCACGCCACGCGCCGAGAGTAGCAATGTCTCCTTCGGCGTCGAGCTCGCGGGAGGCAATCATCTCCAGCAGATCGGGTGCGAAGAGCCGGCCCTCGGCGAGAGCCGCGTGCAGGGGCGTCGCCACCTCATGCCCCTTCACCTGGCCCTCCACCACCTCACGCCACCATTGCAGCCTGATCAGCGCCAGCCCCGGCTCGCTCGCCACCTCGCGCGCCCGCGCTAGTTCGTGGTTGAACGCATACAGCGTGAACAGCGTGCGCCGGTGCGCTTCCGGCGCGAACAGGGTAACGAAATACCGGTCCGGATCGTGACGGCGGACCAATTCGGCTTCCGGGCTGAAAAACATCGCCAGCACATGGCTGCATCCCGCCGCCCCGGCAAGCTTTCGCCGTCCTTGACGCGCGGCCAGCGGAACAATAGCTGACTCATGCGTTTACGCGGCAGGGCTTCGGCCCGCCATCCATCGCGCATCGCGCTATCCCACCGACGGAGAATGCCCATGGCTTTCGAACTCCCGCCCCTCCCTTTCGACAAGAACGCGCTGGCCGCCAACGGTATGTGCCAGGAAACCCTGGAGCTGCATCACGACAAGCACCACCAGGCCTACGTCACCGCGTTGAACGGCTTCGTCGAGAAAGACGCCGCCCTCCAAGGCAAGAGCCTGGACGAGATCGTCACCCTCACCGCTAGCACCCCCGGCCCGGTGTTCAACAATGCCGGCCAGCATTGGAACCACATTCTGTTCTGGAAGAATCTGTCGCCCACCGGCGGCAAAATCCCCGGCGCCCTGCAGAAAAAGATCGACGAGGATCTCGGCGGCACCGAGAAATTCAAGGAAGCCTTCAAGGCCGCTTCCACCACCCAGTTCGGCTCCGGCTGGGCGTGGCTGGTGCTCGACAAATCCGGCAAGCTCGCCGTGACCAAGACGCCGAACGGCTCAAACCCGCTCGCCACCGGCGAAGGGAAGGTGCTGCTCGCCCTCGATGTGTGGGAGCACAGCTACTACCTGGATTTCCGCAATCGCCGCCCGGATTACGTGACCAACTACCTCGACAAGCTCGCCAATTACGAGTTCGCCGAAGCCCAGCTTCACGCCGCATAAGAAACTACTGACAAAACGTCTGAGTAGTTGGCAACATACGGGGACTAATCATCCCCGTTGATTTTTAAGATCGGATTTTAGTGTTTTGAGCAAAACCTCTGTTTCGCCGTTCGCGCTGCCGATCATGATGACCGAATTGGCCATGGCCTCCTGGGAGACGATCTGGCACCGCACCGCCCTGATGGTAAACGGCACATGCACCTTTGCAGAATACGAAAGCATGCTGAGCGAGAAAATGGGCGCCCTTACTCAATCAAGCGCTGCGCTTTTTGCAGGGATGGAGCCGACTGACGTTCTCCGCCCCTATCATGTGAAGGCGACGGCGAACGCAAAGAGACTCAGAAACCAGTAAGAGAGATTGGGGAGACGAAGCCGTTCCCCCAAACCTCCGGCATTATTTGGAGTCGTTGGCAGGGGCCGGAACGCTACCTGTCAGGATTTGGGTCAGGGTTTCGCGCAGGACGGTGACACGTACGGAAGGCGCGATTTCGACCTCGATTTCGCTGACGCCTTCCCGCGCCTTCTGAACCACGCCGACAATGCCGCCGGCGGTGAGCACACGATCGCCACGCTTCACCGCAGAAAGCTGCGCCTTCAGCGTCTTCTGTGCCTGCTGCTGCGGCCGGATCATCATGAAATAGAACACGCCGAAAATCAGTACGATCGGCAGGAACTGCAGCACACCGGACCCGGTCAGGCCACCCGTGGCGTCCTGCGCATAAGCCTGTGAAATGAACGAGAACATGGGCGACAATCCTGCGACGAAAAAACGCGCGGAAACATTTGCCGCGCGACGCGCCGCACCATAGTTTGCGCCCCCCACCGGTCAAGCTCCCAGAAAATGCCAAACGAAACCGACCTTCTCCTCCGCATCGCCGAGGCGCTCGAGCGTCTCGCCCCGCCCCCACCCCGCCCGCTCTCCCTCGAAGGCGCCGACGCGTTCGTTTGGCACCCAAGCCTCGGCGGGGGGGCCGAAGCCCTTACCCCGGTGGAACACGTCTCCCGTGTCGAGATCAGCCTCCTGCAAGGCATCGATCGCGCCAAATCCATCCTGCTCGACAACACGCTCCGCTTCGCCGCCGGCTACCCGGCCAACAACGCCATGCTCTGGGGCGCGCGCGGCATGGGCAAATCGAGCCTGGTCAAAGCCGCCCACGCACAAGCCAATGCCCAACGGCCGGGCTTGCTCGCGTTGATCGAGATCCACCGAGAGGACATCACCACCCTCCCCATCCTCCTTGGCGGCCTCCGCCAGCAGCCCCGCCGAGCCTTGGTGTTCTGCGATGATCTCTCCTTCGAGCGCGAGGATGCCGACTACAAAGCGCTGAAATCCGTGCTGGATGGCGGCATCGAAGGCCGGCCGGCCAATGTGCTGTTCTACGCCACCAGCAATCGGCGCCATTTGATGCCACGCGACATGATCGACAATGAACGCGCAACAGCGATCGCCCCCGGCGAGGCGACAGAAGAAAAGGTCTCTCTCTCGGACCGCTTCGGCCTCTGGCTCGGCTTCCACGGCTGCGATCAGGCAACCTACCTGTCCATGGTCCAAGCCTACGCCACCGAGCTGGCCCTTCCGGTGTCCCCCGCCGATCTGCGTGCCCAAGCCCTAGAGTGGTCCGTCACCCGCGGCGCGCGCTCAGGCCGTGTCGCCTGGCAATTCATCCAGGATCTGGCCGGCAGCGAAGCCCTTCGGGCAGGCAGCGCCACCTGACGAACAGCGAAAAAAACCGCCCGGCACGCCGGGCGGCAAGTTTAGGGAGGAAACGCACCGGTCACCCGGCGTAATGACTACGCCATACTCAACGCATGGTTGCAATCGTTTTCTTGCTGCGCTGAGGCGATAAACGCGATTAGCAAGCGATCGCGCGGGAGCGATGAAAGAATTCGAGAATGGTGGGTGCAGTAGGATTCGAACCTACGACCCGCTGATTAAGAGTTACCTAGTTCTCTTTTCCGAGGATGTTCCAAGGTGTCCTACACCGCTTAGAAATGCAACCAATCACTTGTGGTTAACGCGATCTATCTGCTAATCTCCGTCTCGGGGTGTCCCTGACAATCCTGGATTGTTGAAGCCCCGTTGAAGCCCAGTTGAAGCCCCATTCGTGGGGCGTGGCAGGATGAACGGTATGTCGGTGCATTTGACGGAGACGAGTGTCGGGAAGGCGACTCGCGATGCGCACGAGACCGGTAATCGTCGAGAACTGATCGACGCCAAGACGCCAGGGCTCCGCCTCCGGGTGACGCCTCCCAGCCGCAAAACGCGCGATGGTAGCCAAGCTTGGGTGTTGTGCTGCCGAGACCGAGAAGGTCGTATGCGGCGGTTTCCATTGGGCAACTACCCAACCATGGGCATAAGCGCTGCCCGGACAGCCGCCAAAGCGCTCCATGTCAGAGTAACGCTCGAAGGTGCTGATCCAGTCGCAGAGCGACGCCGCGAGCGCGTAATCGGCCGGGATGCAAAAGACGGGACCGGCACTTTAGCCGGGCTGTTGGATGTGTATGAACGACAGCGGGGCGTAACGCTGAAGCGCTGGGGCGAGTGCCGCCGGCGGATTGAAAGTGTGTTCTCCAAGTATCTAAAGCGCCCGCTGGAAGGCATGAAGTTGGCCGATCTGCAGATGGCGGCGGACAACTGGGAGGCGAAGCAGTCCGCGGCGGCTGCCGTGCGGTATCTACGCCCGATCATGAAATGGGCTGCCCACCGTCGCTACGTGACGGCCGATTTGGCAACTATCTCCCCGCCCGCCACAGTGGGGCGTCGCGTCCGTGTGCTGAGCCGGGGAGAATTGGCGGCGCTGCTGCCTACGCTCGACGCCTCAAACCGCCCCTATGCCGCTGCAATGCGTTTTCTGTTGCTGACCCTCGCCCGCCGGGAGGAAGCCGCCTCCGCGCGGTGGCGCGATATCGACCTTGATGCCGCCACCTGGACTATACGCGAGACAAAAAACGGGCAGCCGCATGCGGTGCCGCTCTCGCGTCAGGCAGTGGCACTGGTGCTGGACCGGCTGCCGAGGGACAAGAACGAGAAGCCAATGAAACCGGACGCCAGCGCCCTGCTATTCGCCACCGCAACGGGGGAGCCGCTGGCTAATTGGGACAGAGAAACGAAAATTCTCATGGAGGCGAGCGGCACTGGAGGCTGGACCCGCCATGATCTGCGCCGCACCGGCGCCACCATGCTAGGCGAGATGGGCGAACTGCCCGATATTATCGAGGCGAGTTTGAACCATGTTGCGATCCGATCTCAATTGGCCGCCACTTATAATCGCAGCCGCTACCGACCCCAGGTCGCCGCCGCCCTGCAACGCCTAGCCGATGCCCTGGATGAGATCGAGGCCGGCGCCGGCGCGGTGGTTGCGCTGCACGGTAGAACATAAACGCGATGGTTAATCGGGCTGTGCGGCAAGGCATATCCAAAACGGTTGTCCAAAAGCAACCTGACAAGAACCCCCTCATCGCGCTACCGCAACGTTTTATACTACATCTAGAAGATGCGCCCCATCCACCGCGCTGGCGGATTGCCGTCCATCAAAAGGCTGTCGAAACCGTAAAACTAGCTGCGGCAGCCGGCAGTCCCTTAACCGAAAGAAATATCCTTCAGGCAATAGAAGATCACGCCAAGCGGTGGCCCTCGTGTCAAGCTTGTCGTGATCTTCCACAATTTGCCTGGTCCATGAATGTTCTTCGTGTGACATCGTCTCAAACAGTCGCTCAGATACAAAAGCGGACAGCAGCGCGCGAAAATCTGCGCCTGAAAGAACTTAGAAAAGCAATCGAACTTCTTGCGCGTCATCCATTCAAGCCGTCGAATATTTTCTCAGACGAGGAAAACCTGCGATTAGACATCCTCTTCGAGGCAGCAAGGAATGCCACTGATATCATTACCGCACCAGATCCGCCCCATAAGGAAGAATCGTCGGTCTGGCATGACGTTGCTCGTTTAATAGCGTGGCACGTTGAGCGTCTTCTACTCGAAGCAGGACGTGTAGATTTAATCGGTAAACCCGGCGGTCCATTAATGGACGTCATAGCGGAATTGCTTCAGCAAATCGGTATCCACAAAGACCCAGACGCCGTTCGGAAAGTACTCGAGGTAGCGAGCGTGCCTACAAATCTGGCCGCGGCCCCTCAGCTTCGGCGCGTGCTAGAAACTGAGAGCTTCTATCTAATCACCTGATTTTTCTGCGGAAAAACCAGCCCATCTGATATTCCGGTGTTTGCGGCCGATTTGTGTGGCTGATCAGGGTCCTCCTAACACAGCCGAGGACACCCTGATGAACCAAACAGCGAAACCTCAAAACCATAGCACCGACGCAAACGCGCCGATCGCCGCGCCGATCAACGAAGCATGTCGTCTCTCCGGCTTTTCCCGCAGCGAGATATACCGCCGCCTTGCTGCAGGCGATATTGCAGCGATTAAGAATGGTTCGCGCACGCTCGTTCTCGTCGCTTCGCTGCGTGCCTACATAGAGGCACTGCCACCGGCCACCTTCCGCGCCCCGACTGGCTCTGCCGCTTAAACGCAACCGCCCCGACGCGAATGTCGAGGCGGCTGGAATTCGAGAGTGTGTAGACAACATTCTAGTAGTCGAATTCAGGCGTTTTTGCAAGGCGGAACGGGGCATCGGAGAATTTCGATGGCTGATTCTTTTGAAACTGTGTGGAGCGACGAAGAAGATCTCTCCGTCGACTTCTGGAACGATCGCCAGATTGGCCGTGTCGCCGCCCCATTTATTCGCCGCAATACCCGCGTGACCGAGGTTAAGGGGCGCATAGTCGACGCTGCGGAGGTCACGAAGAACACCAACGAGCAGCAAGGTTCTGCATCGTGACCGCCGCGCGTCCAACCCCCGAGATGATTCTGCGCCTACGGGCGGCGCACAACGATTCAAATCCGGCGATTCCTATGCGGCCCGCGGTGTCAAGCATAAGCGCTGAACAGAATAATTTTACATGTGCTCTGCAGACGCTGATCGAAGCGTTGAATCACTTGTCGCCAGAGTTCCGCGGCGAAGCGAAGCTGGATGCCATTCGTCGCTTGGCGGATCTGGCCCATGGCTGATCCGCTTATCGGCCGGCCTGGCCTCCTCCTCCCGCCCATTATGGTGTCGGAAAACGACCTGAAACTCGAGCAAGGTCTGCTTGGTGCCCTTCTCATGAATCCAAGCCGCGCGATCCCGCGCATCCCTGAGGGTTTTTCAAGCTCGCATTACTCGGATGACCTGCACCGAGATCTTCACGACGCGATCATTGACATCGGTCCGGGATCAGATCCCGTCATCGTCGGACAGACGCTCAACCTCGCCCCTAATGATAGAACGTATCTTGCCCAGTTGCTTGTGGCTGGCGTGAGCTGGATGCTGACCGAGGATTATGCACGCGGGATAACGGAGGCATCTAACCGGCGTGAAATCCAAATTGTCATGCACAAGATCGCGGAGGAACTGGAGCGGGGAAGTCGCGACGCACCCGCATCATCCATCATCAACCTTGCCTTGGCACGTCTGGATGCTTTGGGCAGCGGCACGCAGGGCCAGCGCGGCGGCAGCACGTTCGACAGCGCGTTAGACGCTGCGCTCGAGCAGACGACGCGCGCCGCTCGTGGCGAACAGATGGCTGGCCGGTCGACAGGCATGGCGAGCGTCGATGAAGCGCTCGGTGGTTTGGAGAATGGGACATTCAACATCCTGGCTGCGCGCCCAGGGATGGGCAAAACGGCCCTAGGGTGTCAGTGGGCTGTCCACGTGTCCCGTGCTTGCAAATTGACTGGAGAGGGCGGCGTGCTGGCCTTTTCGCTCGAGATGCCAGCGCTTGCCCTCGCGCGTCGCTGCTTATCCGAAGTCAGCAAAATATCAGTCGTCGACCTGAAGCGCGGTCGGATCGACGGCCGCGTTCAGGACATCAGCCGTGCTCGCCACGAACTGCGTGACCTTCCAATTTTCATTGAAGATGCAGGCGGCCAGAACTTGGTCGCTATTCGGCAGAAAGCACGTGCAGCACAGCGTAAGTTCAAACACCTGTCTCTCATAATGATCGACCACCTTAGCATCGTGAAGCCTGATGACATCGACCGCAAGCATGGCGCTACCCAAGCAGTCGGCCGCATCAGTAACGCGCTACGTGACCTTAGTAAGGAATTCGATTGCCCGGTTTTGTGCCTGTCGCAGCTTAACCGCAACCTAATCTCACGCGACGACAAGCGCCCAAACCTTGGAGACCTGCGCCAATCCGGCGATATCGAGCAAGACGCGGACACGGTAATGTTTCTCCACCGCGAGGAGATGTTCCTGCCAAAGAACGTCCCCGAGCAGACCTCAACGGAGACGCAACAGAAGTACCAAGAGCGCGTCCGCCAGTGGGAGGATGCACGTGCTCGCTCGACAGGCCAAGCTGAGCTTATTTTCGAGAAGGTGCGCGACGGTGCACCGTGCAGCGTCGCCCTCGAATTTAACTGCGAAACGATAAGCTTTTCGGAGGCGGGCTTGGTCCCGAAATCATAGTGAGCGCAGCAGACACATGGATGCCTTTATACATCGGTGACTACCTTGCCGACACGATGCACATGAACTGCGTGCAGCACGGCGCATACCTTCTTCTGCTGATGCATCAGTGGCGCTCGGGCCCGCTCCCAAACGAAGATGCTCAGCTCTCTGCCATCGCCCGGTGTGATCTAGCTACTTGGCGCAAGGTCGTCGCCCCGGTGGTCCGGCCCTTCTTTGATCTCGACCACGGACGGCTTTCGCAGAAGCGGCTCGCTGCTGAGCGGGACAAGGCTGATTTGATCGTGAGCAAGCGGGCTGAAGCAGGCCGCAAGGGTGCTGCTGCGAAGCACCAGAAACCCAACGATGACACGAAGTTCGTCCAAAAAAACTTGGGTTACTCTGAGGCATTTGATGTGGCAATTGCTATAGCAGATGCCTCAGCAAACGCACAGCAAACCGATAGCACGCTCTGTGTACAGTCACAGTCACAGTCACAGTCACAAGAAGAAGCAGCTGCAGAACGCAACACGCATCCTACTCAAGCGGGTCCATCAAAGGTTCATCAACCCCGACGTTCTGATCCACCGCACAAGTGGGCGTCCATCGCAGAGACCTGGGAGATCGATCAAAAAATGGTAAGGCGGCCTGTGGTCGCCGGCGAGTATTTCGACCTCCTTGTCGACCAAGTACTTACAGCGGCTGGAATCAATGACCCTCATTGGGCCGGCGATTTGGCACCGATCATTGGTTGGCTCAAATCAGGTAAAAGCGGCGCTGAAATCATCGCATCTGTGCGCCAAGTGGCCGCGAGGCAAAGTTACAAGCCAGCTAACAGTCTGAAATACTTCGACGCAGCGGTTCGCGAATTCGTGGCTGCGAAATAGGGCGCGGCACGCACGCCGAGCGCCTCGGAACACGCCATTGCTCTCATAGTTTGCCCATGTGAAACAGCATCTAACTTGTTACGAGCAACCTGATGCCACTGGAGATGCGTTTTTACCGGTCCGTGCCAGGCGATCTTAACACGGAACCCGACGTCCTGATCCGCGGTGAGATCCCACCGGCCAGGAGCGTCCTGCTAGGGCATTTGGTCGATCGCCACATGCTGCCGAACAACCAAACTATGAAGCCCATGCGCGCCGATGTCGTCGACGATAGCGGCGTCGTCTTAGTCGAGGCGGCAGTCGATGTTTGGGCGCCGGCGAGGCGAGTGTAGAACTCGCCACGCGCATCTGGAAGACAGGCTGCGCCAGCCTGCGCTTGTTGAGCCTTGGTTGACCAAATAGCGCGGGCGCTGGCTTCAAGCGTTCCGGGCGGCTCATCCGGGAGCGTGTCCTATCGCTCGCGGCCGCCATGTTCCCGGTTGTAGAGGAAGAGCTTGGCGGCGCGACTTTTGTCTGGGCGGATCTCGAAGCACGTCTCAGGTGGAAGGCGGCACGGCCACGCAGACGGCCGCCGATATCCGAGCCATTGAGGATATAGCACTAGAGGAATTGCGGGGCGGGCTGCCTAATGGCGCGCTCTCGGAAAACAATCTAGTCGCTGCCGCCCGGGTAGTCGGAATGCGTCGCCTGACTCAGCGGGCCGGGGCACGGCTTTTAAATGCCCGTGAGTCCGAGCAGCCCTGACCCACCACGGAGCTTCAACGTCCTGCCGGACCTGTAGAAGGTAATATGTGCCGCCGGGTTCGACGGCGACTGCGGACCATGCCGGTACTGAGCGGCGCGATCGTTGCTAGCGTGCTAGCTAGCTTGCCCGCGAGCTAGCTCGGCGGCCGTGCAAGCCGGACGCCCTCTCCTGCGCTGTCCGGGGCAATGAAGACAATGCCTCCGTTCTCGAGCGCCGTCAGCACTTTCATCGCGTTGTCCGCCGAACTGCGCCCAATCCCTAGTTTCTCCATTCTTTGGATTGTCGGCAACGATAGCCCTGATTTTGTGGCGAGGTCCCGTTGCTCCCAATCCAAGAAAAGCCGTGCCGCCTTGATCTGTTTAGGAGAAATCATGTTTCAGACATCTTACTTGATATTTCATGCTTGACGCTGCTTACATCATGCCTTACGTCTGAGACATAGAGCAAGCCGTTTCAAAAGGCACATAAGATGCGCAAACCATACAAATAAGGGCTGGCCTACCTTATACTATGCCGCGCCCGCTGCCGCGCAAGTTGCCATCGCCGCGGCGCCACTTGATCTGCACGCGGACGCAGTTCGCGAGCAGCCTAGCCCGTGCCCGGGGGCCATCCGGCGAGCAATCAAGATGAGGTCATCAACATGAACGTCATTTCACCAATCACCATCGAAGCCGCCGGCGCGCGCGTGCGCCATATGACGGCGATGCTCACGAGGCTAGCCGACTTAAGCTGCACATCTGGCGTTTCGGCAATCGATCGGAAAGAAGCCGACAGAGGCTATAGGGTTATGGATGTGGAGCGGGAAGCGCTAATCGATTTTATCGCAGCAAAACCGGCATGCACGCCCATCGACGTGCTAACCCAAATCGACTCATTGACCGTGCAGCTGCATGCGATGGCCTCGGAAGACAATCTGTCCGACGGCTACAAAAAATTGCTGAACCAAGTAGTCCGGGTTTTTGCCGGCGCGTCCGGCGTCTTATCGAATGTCGCTGGAACCGGACTCGATGAATTCACTGTCAGTGGCTTAGACGAGGTCTACAGCCTGGTTTTTCCGCTAGTTTCTCGGTCGGAGATTGCCTGCGCTGATCTTGGTCATTCATAGGGGGAAATACCATCGGAGCGCCATCGTTCGGGCGCTCCACCTCCAGCCGGCACGTCATCCTGACAGCCGCAGACTTCGCTCCAAAGAGTTATAAAAGCGTCCGTGTTACTGTGAACGTCGTGAGTGGCGGTCAGCTCTATACGATCAATGGTGCTGAGGGAGAGACGGCTGACGACGAGAGGCATCTTTTCGCCGGCAGGGGCGACAAGCCAGCAGTCGGTCCGCTGGAGTTGTCATTGCAACCGTGGTGCCGATGGCGGGACATGTCCGATAGCGGACCCGGCAGCTTTGGAGCAGGTAGGGGTAAAGAGCGGACGCTTGCTTGCGGCAGCTTTCCACCCTCTATGACATTCCCCGTCACCTAGACGTTGGCAAGAACGATCATCACGCAGTAAGGCGGCCCGCCGCAGCGCCAAAGCCGCTAGTTCGTGTACACATGTACACAAAGTGTTCGTGCGGAAGCAGACCTCTCGTCGTGGGGAGAGCTGTTCTCAATCGCGGCAAAGCTCCCCCGCGATGGCTATCAGCACCTTGCGTCCACCGGACCAATTGCATAATGTTTCTATGCACGCCGGGAGCACGCGTGACGTGACATAATGGACAGCTATCTCGAGATCGCCCGCACCGTACTCAGAAGCTCAAGGCAGCCGTTGAGCGCGCGTCAGATTCTGAAGACCGCGCACCAGCTTCAGCTCGTGCCGCGCGATCTCTACGGACGCACGCAGCAAAAAACGATGCAGGCACGCCTAGCGTCGAACATCTTGAATTATCGATCGAAAAGCGAGTTTTATCGCACCGGACCAGGCCGCTTCTTCCTTCGGACCTTCCTCTCCGATAGTCGTATTCCGTCAAGATATCGTCGCGAATACCAGGCCCCACTGCGTGCTGCGCAACTCGGTCGCTTCGACGTGATCGCCTTCCCGCGCAGGGCGCTTGTGCAGCTCGCGTCCAAGGTAGCGTCTCCATTTCCGGCGACCCTACTGGCCGACCTGCCGTGGCGGTTTGTGCGCTTATTTGGGCTTCGCGGTGCCGTCGACCATGTCCCCTTCCGCTTCCGCCTGCTCCTACTATCGGAGGCTGGCTACTTCGTCGACGACCAGAAGGCGACTGAGGTCGGCGATCTGGCACGGCGCCTGGTCGTGGGTATTCCGGGCGTCGTGAAGAAGAGCGACCGCTCGCTTTTTTCGGTCGACGAGTTCGGCCTAGTAGACGCAGCGGCGCGAACCCTGCTCGAGCAGTTCGAGCTCTCAAGCAGCGTCATCCACGCTCTCGAAGACGTGCGTAGATGGTCTGAGGCCAAGGCGCTTGTGGACGACGGCGACGGTGCGGGTGGCGATCTGATCGTGTTCATCGGCCTCGACTGTTCGGACCTCAAGGAGATCACGGAAACTGTGGACGCTAGGGCGACGCCCGGGTGGCTGGCCTTCAACTCGCGGCCGAACGATCTCAGCCGATTTGACAAGTGGTCCGCTCGCCTGATCGGCGACCAAGGTTTGAAGCTCGCTTTCCGCGTCTAGACGAGGGCTCCGACCACCTTCGCCAATGATACGTGCTTCAGCAGGTCGGCCAGGGTTTTCATGCCTCGCTTGCGCCACGCGTCGTCAGCCTTCGCTGGATCCGCTTGGTCGGAGATCACCCGCAACATACTGACGGGAACGTTGGCCTTGCGCGCCGCGGCGCAGACGCCGCCAGCCTCCATCTCGACTCCCAGTAACTTCGATTCACCACCTCTGCCAGACAGTATCTGCCCACGCCAGCTATCGCTCGCGACGACCTCGTCCGCACTTGCCATGAATCCCGAGTGGATTGAGGGTCGCCGATCCGACGGCCATTCGAAAGCTTCGCACGCCTGCGCAGACCAGGCGTTCTTGTCTAGATCGTCGGAAAGAATCTGCTGTAGGAGTTGCTCCTGCAGCGTATAATCCTCCCGGCGAAAGTGCGGCGAAGGCCCTTGAGCCTTGTCGCCAACTTTGCGTAACGCGAGATCAACCACTTTCGTTACCATCACGATATGTCCGGGGGCGGTTCCATTCTCTACGAAACCGCCCGCAAGACCGACGATCAAGATCAGCTTGGGCTTGCCATACTGCCGCCGGGCTAGGTAATGAGTCATCGCGACCGCTGCGGCGACCCGCCCCATGGTTCGTGGACAGATCACGTCGACGTCGACGCCGTCCAGTTTGCCGTACGCCTCAGGACTGCCGGCGACCTTCCTCAGGCCAAGGCTCTTGGCGAGCACGTCCAGCTCCTCCTCGAGGGCGACAAAAATGACGAGCTCTGGCTCTTTCCGCATGATTGGTCCCCGTCGTGTCATTGGTACCGGCATTTCGGTAGCTAGGCGAACCTCCAGGCTTAGCGAGGCAGTCAGGCCGGCCGCAACCTCGTTCAACGCGCTGGACAGTTCGCCGACTTCAACGTGACTCCCGTCATACAAGCTGAGCCTCCGGCTTTGGAGCGAATCCCACGAGTACTTAACTGCATTCCGAGATCGGCCCGCATGAAACTTGAGATCGGTCTCGGTTCCGCAGCGCGTTGCAAGGCCGGCATAGGCATCGATCAACGCAATGAAGCCGGGCTGCTTGCGCAGAGAAACGATCAGTTCAGCGGGTGCGTCGAGCAGCAGGTCACGAAGCTCGAAGATGTCTAGGAAGGCGCTGAGCAGGCGGTAGTCGTACGGTGGCTCAGTCTTGAGGCCAAAGTTGTGCAGGACGTGGGGGATGTTCTTCATCACGACCAAACCGAACTCGCGGCAATACTGGCCGAAGTAGACATGCTGAAGCATGTCGCGCAGTTCCGCGCCGGCGACTAACGCATCAATCGGCAGCTCTGGCCGGATCGCCGACCACGTCACGGCCGTTCCACGTTGATCCAGGATTTCGGGCACCTGGCCAATTAGGTCTATAATGCCCGCTGACAGCTTCTTCTTTACTGGCAGCCAAATCTGCTTCCCGACTTCCGCCCCGCTAGCCCATTGGTCAAGAATACCCTGGGTGATTTGGGTCTTCCGGTTCACGATGCCGGTGGCGTGGTTGCCGAGGAAGCCGATCCGGGTATCGTCGAAAAGGCCCGAGTAGCGGTTGCGCATGGGTTCATAGCCAATGCGCTTCTTTTCCGCGAAATCAGCAAGGTTATTTTCTCGCATAGGCAGCTGGATGAGTCCCTCGCGCAGATAGGCCTGCTGGTTCTCGGCCAAACCGAAGGCGATCTGGTCTTCGACGATGAACCCAGGCGGCGCGAGGCAATGCGCTTCGCAGACGATGGCCGCCGCGTTCAGCGCTCTCCGCATTAAGGCAGCATGTTTTTCTAACGTGAGCGTCCCGTAAAGGCCGAAGATCTCACGCGTGTCGCGGTTCAATTGATGGAGAAAGACGTCGCGCCGCAAGCTAACCCTCCGCGACGATTGCGGCCAGCGCCGCTTCCATGCTCCGTAGGTCGCCCGCGTTGATTATCTCGTGATCCACCTTGATCACGTCCAGCTCGATCTCCGACCGGTGCAGTCCGTCGGTCGCCGGGTCGAACGACTGTCCCCGCTCCCGCAGGCGCAGGTGACGCAGTTCAGGTGGCGCCACTATCCTGATGATCCGGCATCCCATCCCGCGGGCGAGCACCGCGTCTTCGCAGAAGCGTAGGGCGTCCAAGACGAAGCCGCCTCCTTCTCCGTACGGGCGGAGCGCCGCACGGACGAAGATGCATGGGTCGATCGTGGTCAGGGCATCATCGAGTCGCTGAGTGGAGCGCTTTTCGTCATTCCCAAATAGCAGGTGAGCGATCTGGCGGCAGATCGCGCCGGTCCGGACATGCTCGACGCCGGCGAGCCGGCCGAGATGTTCACCGGCTGTCGACTTGCCGGACCCGCTCTTCCCGACTAGGGCAAACCTCATTGGGGAGCACATGTTCCAGCGCTGGCCGCCAAGGGCCCGACAGCGTCTGGAAGGCTGGACAGAAGGTCGGCGACTGTAATCCTCCGATGGTTTGCGACCAGCTTTAGAAGCCGGGTCGCGAGGGCGGTGTGATGCATCGCCATCTTGGGGAAGTATTTCACTGCCTTGAAGCTGTATCGCAGGCTGAACGATAGGTGCTCGTCCGTCATGTCGCCCGCTTTCTTTACGAGCACAAAGGAGAGCGCCTGAAGTTTATCCACCGCCTTTACCAAACGGGCCTCAGCTGTTTCACCGCGGATCGTCTCGAGAATGAGTTCGCGCTGTTGGTCGCGCGTCGGTTTGCGAAGACGAGCGAGATACTCGTCGAGCGCCCTCAACTCGATCTCCGTCTTCTCCGCCTGCGCGTCGGCATCGAAGGCGTGCGAAGATGTCCCCTGTCCATCGGGTCCGACCGGGTTGAAGTCGCCGGTGAGAAGCTCGAGCTTGTCGTGAACGATTGCGAGCTCCACCGCATGGCGCTGATCGATCTCAGGAAAGTTGGGCGCGAGCAGCATGGTGGCGTCAGCCACGTGCCAGCTATGGGCTGCGACGTTCTCCAGCTTGAGGCCGGGCTCCGCGCGATCTGCGGCTCGCGCGGCTTCGGACTCCCCGTGCCAGTGGCGCTGATCCATGTACCGCCTGATCAACTGCAGGTCGAGCGAGCACAGCATTGCGTCCACATCCTGCTCGGCATCCTCCCGGAGCGGCAAGCCGTTGGCACCGGAGCTCATGGGAACAATCTCCTCCTGAGACGTGATAGCCGACACCCGCCGACACCCAACCTCCTCCAGGATTCCTGGAAACCATAGGCGTGACTACGTTCCGTATCCTCGTAGATGCGTGTTCTGTTCACGTTTACCCCCCGTCGTCCCCATTGTTGCGCGAATCGATCCGTTAAGCACCGGCTGAGAAGCTATACACTCAGCCCAGATCCCACGCCGACCCAGACCTGACGTGGGATAGAAAATCAGGCGTTCCGACCTTGCCTGCGGGGATTGCTTAGACAAGAGCGATCAGAATGCGTCCTCGAGAGTCGCGAGTCAGCGGGACCCCTTGCGGACAATTAGTCAGGACTGTCACGCCGCTGGTCGCCTGCTCGGCGACACGCGTATGACCATTCAGTTGCCGCCGGTTCCTAAACCGGGCGCCGGACCTCCCCAAAGCTGACGCCCGTCGCGGGCATGCCTATGCCAGGCGCGCTACGCACGTCACGCCACGGAACCGCTCTCCGTACTCGGTCCTTCAGCTCCGGCTATGCGCAGCGAACGTCTAATTCCGCTCACCCCTATTGCCGCCGAAAACCGGAGTATCGCGAACTCACCCAAGCCGGCCATCGCGGTGCCTTCGCATCTGTGTCTGCTTTGTGGCACGACTGCGGAGAGTTGAAGCGGCCGGCATTGGCGCAGAGCCGATATTGACTTCTGTAAATCTTGTTTAATCAATAGACTGTCCACTTTTGTCTGCTTCTGCCTTGTCAACTTGCCGGAGGAGGTTGACAGACGCGCCTCCGCTAGGCATCGTCAACGTGCAAGTTGACAAGCTGACGGGCGGATTAAATGGCCATTTACGGATATGCCCGGGTATCGACCACACGCCAGGCCGATGAGGGCGAAAGCCTGGATGTTCAACAGCGGACGATCACCGGCTATGCGATGATCCATGGCTTCGTGGTGGATCGCATCTTCGTCGAGCGCGGTGTGTCTGGATCAAAGCCCCTGTCGGATCGGCCCGAGGGCGCCTCTCTGCTAAGCGCGCTGCGCGCCGGCGACGTGGTCATCACCGCGAAGCTCGACCGAATGTTCCGCTCGGCTCTCGACGCCCTCGAGGTGCTCAGCAAATTGAAAAAGGCCGGCGTCTCGTTGCACATGATCGACCTCGGCGGCGACGTCACTGCCAACGGGATCAGCAAGCTGGTTTTCACCATCCTCTCCGCAGTGGCGGAGGCCGAGCGCGATCGGATCCGAGAGCGGGTGACGACCGTGAAAGCCGACCAGCGCGCCCGCGGCCGGTATCTGGGCGGCAAAATCCCTTTCGGCTACTCGCTCACCGATGATGGCGGCCTGGCCGAGGACCCGGTGCAGCAGGTTGCAATCCTCCGCATGCGCGAGCTGCGCGACGCCGGCACACCGCTCCGAGCTATCGCCGAGGCAATGCGGCAAGAGGGGCACCAGATGTCGCATGAGGGCGCCAAGAAGATCATTGGGGCGGCCAGGTGATGCGCTGCTGTGATGGTCGATGGACCGACGGCTACGCAGACCGATGATACTCCGGCAGAGCGCCGGCGGCAGATTAGCCGAGAAGGCCGCCGGCTCTACTTCACGCTTACAAGTTGACGCGTCTCATGATCGTGCGGCTCAGCCGCCGCGAGTCTCATGCCTTCCGAGATGAGTCTCACGAGTCTCATCTTCCGGAAATGAGACAGGAGATTGGCAGTTTTCCGGGGCTTTTGCGGGGTTTTAAGGGTTCCGTAGGGAAGGCGCGATGTGAGACTCGCCGAATCTCGCGGACGCGGATGCGCGGCTCTTGCGGGTCATTTTCGCCAGTTCCGAACTATCCGCCCTGCCGAACAGTGCCGCCGATGAAACCAGGACTGAAATAATCGCCTGCCACAGCCCTCAAATGACGCGGAAACTGCATAATATTGATCCTGGCTAATTCAAAGGCTTTCTGAAGCCAGCTAAACTATGCCCCGGCTGGTAGACAGCTAAGCAGCAAACCGGCGTTGGTAATTATCTGGTCGCGTCCATAGCAATATGGCGAGATGCAGGGCCGCCGATGGCATGGCCACCACAAAGCGTCAGGCACCGGCGACCGTGGCGCGCAGCGTCCTGCATGGCGGCGTAGGCGTTCGCCGGCGAGCCCATGACGGCCAGGTATTTGCCCAGGTTTGCTGGCCGCGTTGAGCTTCTCTGCCGCCTCATTCCGGCCGGCCGGCCATCGCGCCAAGCCGGATTGACGGACCGGAAATCCCGGTTCCGCCACAAGCCCTACGCTTCGGGTTGACCGTTCCTCGAGAGCAGGCGCCTGCTGAACACGGCCACGGCCTCGTCGAACATCCCGGCGGAGTAGCGGCCGAGTGCTTCCATCCTTTCGATGTTGGGAACTTTGCCCGGCACGTGGTGGCTTCCTGTTGTCCGGCACAGCCATCCGCCCTTACCGGCCTCCTGGAGCGCCGTGCTGAACCCGGTGATTTCTTCTCGGGACGGATAATTGTTCCGCCTGCCGACGGTGGTGTAGTCACCGGTATTCTCGAGCACGATCCAGCGATCTTTGAGGTCCTGCCGCCTGCGCGCCGTCCCGGCTGGATCAGTCTCCGCCAGCAGGAAGCCAAGGTAGCCCAGCCTGCCCGTCTTCTTCATCTCGCGCCTGACCTTTTCAACGGCGTTGTATGCCTTGGCATTGGCGCCGGAACGCAGCGTCGCCTCCACGGCATAAAGCGCGTTATGGAGTTCCTGCCATTCGTCGTCATGACGGCCCGGCGGACTTTCCAGAGAGGCCATCACCGCGGCGGCCGCGACATAATCGTCGAATACCTGATACCAACGGTGATTCAACGGTCCCCGGCTGAGGTCGTCCTGCCGGTCGAAGTAGGAGGACACGAGGACGTAATACTGTCGGTCGAACGCTCCGGAGCGCAACGCGTACCAAGCGGCGATCATGGCCAGCAGCAGCCAGTCATGGAAGACGTAGTCCAGGGTCTTGTTCAAGAGATCCAGCCAGTCGTGCGGCGAGCTCACGCCCTTTCGACCGCGGCTTCCGCCGGAGGCCACGGCTTCGCGTCCTCCTCGTCGTCCTGCCTGAGCACCTGGGCGCCGGTCCGGCTGCGGTCCGCGACCGCAACATACATCCGAGGGCTCGAGATAATGGCGTCGCAAAACATCTTGCCTGATATACAAAACGGGTGACCCGATGGCCACCCCTACATCCGAACTCCACCCCTGGTGACGCAGGGCATCGCCCAGTAGAGCAAGGTGAGATTACCGCTGCCGGATGCTAGACACTAAGCATCTCACGCTGCTTTTTCCGCGCGGTATTCTGGCGCCAGATCTTCATGGGCAAGCTGCTCGTTGACTGCGTCCAGCTTCGGCCAGAATTCGCCGGACAGGTAGGCGTCGATCGTGGTCCACTGCTTGCCGGCAGCATCAATTGCATAGTCTGGTGCTGCATGCAGGTGATCGAGCACGTCGGAGATAGACCTGCCAGAGCGCAACGCCAATTCTTCGGCTGTGAAAACTGCATGATCGGCCGCGAGAAAATCTGCGATAGCGACCAGCCCCGTATCAGCATCAATCTGATGTCGGGCCGCCCTGGGCAGGTTCATGATGCCAACCCCTCCTCGACACTTGCAAAAGGGCCGACAACAATACAACCAGCGTCGAGCAGCACGCTCTCTACCTCGAGCGCAACCAGGTACTCATCTTCGACGACTAGGACGCGCTTTCATGTCAGCCTTGAAGGCTTCATCCCTTGTCACAATTCAACGTGGCAGTTTGGCTTGTGCGGTCTCGAATATGACCGGGTTTGGTGGAAAGCTGTCCGTCCGCTATAGGGAGTTCGGGAAGGAGAAGCAGACCTTACTTATGGCGGACGCCCCTGCCGGGCAACGAGGAATGCCAAGTGCTCAGGCCGCTGGACAGCACGGCCACGGTTCGGCCGAAGTATGAGGCTTGACACAACATCCTGCCGGCCGAGACGGGCGGGCGCCAAATGCGCTATGTTGTGGTGGACAACGCAACGTTCGAAGCCGTGCCCGAAGGAATGCCGATGGGGTCGATGGTTACGCTACGCTTTGGGCGTCTCGAAGTGGATTGGGGGAAGAACTCCTTCTTTCGCAACCACTCGCCGCTGTTCGACAGGGCCGACCTCTCCGAAGCCGAATATTTCTATGCCTATGACGAAGTCATCGTGCAGCCAGCCTATGTCCGGAAACTCCGCCGTGTCATTCCGCGCCTCGAACTGCTCGGGTTCAGCCTTGACGGCTGCCGAACGATTTATGCCGAGGCGCTGCGGGATGTGCCGAATTATTACCCCGAGGTGAACATCAGCTTCGACGTGTTCCGCCAGGCGCTTTCCGCCATCGACGTCGATTGCGTGTGCAATGACGAATATGACGGCGACTTCGAACTCGGCGAGTTTGCCGCGCACGTTCTGAGCGACCCTGAATTCAAACGCGTCCTGGCTGCGCATTCCTGCGCCGCGACCCGGGATGACGGCACCTTCTTCGAGAACCTCGATGCTTACGTTATTCTCCGGCTGCTTGCTGAAAATCCCGCCAATCTGGACCGCGATCTGGTTTGGGGCATTCATGACGTCGTCGAGGGCGGATATGTCGAAAACGGCGAGGTGTTCGAGCCTCTCGCCGATGAAAGCAAGTTCCTGATCGTCACCGAAGGCTCATCGGACTCCAGCATTCTGAAAACCGCACTGCCCTTGGTTGCGCCGGACGTCGCGGACTTTTTCGACTTCGTCGATATGAAGGACAATTACCCCTTCGCCGGCACCGGCAACCTGGTGAATTTCTGCAAAGGCTTGGCCGCCATCAATGTGCGGAACAAGATCGTCGTGATCCTGGATAACGACACAGCGGGGAAGGAGGCCCTCCAGGGCCTGCAAACCCTCAAACTGCCACGCAATATGCGGACGGTATCGCTGCCCTATCTCGATGAATTCAGCCGCTTTCCGACGCTCGGTCCATCGGGAGAAGCCAACGAGGACGTTAACGGGCGCGCCGTCGCCATTGAATGTTTCCTCGATCTTGCTTTCGGCCCGCGGGAAGTGCGGGCGATCCGCTGGACCGGCTTCAACAAACACCTGCAGGCCTATCAAGGCGAGCTCATTGCCAAGCAGCGCTACGTCGACGCCTTTTTTGTACACATTGCAAAGGGCAATTATGATCTGACGAAGCTGCATCTGCTGTGGACGCACATCCTCCGGGCCTGCGCGGCGGAGGCGATCCCGTGAACCTTACCCCACCCACGCCCGAAGAAGTGGCCCAGGCTCTTGCGTTGCTGCAGCCTGAAACATTGCTCATGGTCCGAAAGGACCTGGCGGAACTCGATGCGGAACTCAAGACCGAGCTTCATGAGCGGCTGCGTCACACACTCTTTCCCGGCGAATGGGCCAGCCGTCTGCAATCGGTATTGCTGCTGCTGCACGAAGCGCACGCTGTCGATTCTGCGCGGTTCGTCGCCCAGGTATTCCTGCCTTGGGTCAAGTTGCGGCGTAGCTTGCAGCCCAACTGGCAGCGCGTCGGGCGGGAGATGGCGCGCATCGGCGACACCGAAGAAGGCAGCACGGAAGAGACGGAACATCAGATCGGCCTGTATCGCCTGATTGTCAGTGATCTATTCGATCCCTACCTCACGCTCCTGGTCGCATGCTGTGAATTCATTGCCGGCACATTCGCCGACATTGACGCTGCGAACTTCAAGCTGGGCGAGTTCAACAAGGTCGAGTTCATCGAGGCCCATTTGCGCAGGCGCGGTGATACCTGTCCGATGTTCAAAGGCTACGACGCAAAGGTGCGGAACGCGATTTCGCACGGTGGATCTCACGGCTATGAGATCGAGGGGCGGACGGTCTTGTTCCGCAACATCAATCGCGGGCCGCAGCCGAAGGTTTCAACCGTGCGATGGAGCGTCGACGAGCTCGGCTGGAACGGTATCCTGGTTGCGGAACTCGTTTCCTGCCTGGATGCCGCAACCGAGCTCTTCGGCCTTGATTGCGTGCAAGCGGACGACGGTGATTTTGCGCGCCTGCTCCAGGTGGTCGACGCGGCGTTCACGCCTGCACAGCGGACGGAGCTTCGTGCCAAGCTGAACGAAAACCTGGAGCGCATCTGGCAGGACCCGACGCTCGACGAAAAAAGGCGGGGGGAGGTCCTGACGGAGATCCTCACCGAGCAGTTCCGGCTGCGGGACATGGCGCTGCGCTGCATTGATCTCAGCTTGGGCGGCGGGTCTGTTCTAATCGCCGTCCCGCCCGAGGGCGCACTGGAACACGACCAGGCAGTCTGCACGCGTCTCCTCATGATGACGCGTTAACTCATCGTGGCGCGGACGGTTTTTGGTCCAGCCGGGACGCGCATCGCGGTGGTCGAGACAGACCACGAGGTGGAGCAGGCACGGCTGATGGCGACGATCCCAGGTCTGTTGCTTGATGCGTATAGCGCGGAGAAGGCTGGCCTGATCGATCTGCTGCGGGAAGGGCAGTTCAATCTCGGGCATGATCGGCTTGAAGTTGTGATCGACGACAAGGCGCTCGCCGAATTTGAAGACCAGTCCCTCGGGCGCCGCTTTCCCCGCAAGGACCGAGCAGCTGCCGTAACGCCGCCTATATCGTCTGCCCGCTAGATGACGGATTCCGCCACGCTGAATGTCTGCTTCTTGCATGATTCTATTGGGCAGCCAGCGTCCGACTTGGGTCGGAAGCGGCGGCCTGGCTCAGCTGAAATGCATTTTCGGCTCCGCTGCTACCGGACTCCCGAGCCGCTCGGGCAGCCTATGGCCGCCGGAGAGATGTCTGGCTTCGCGCAGCCAGGTCCAGGCAGCGCACAGGCGAGCGCCGCCCAGAGGAGGGGGTGTTTCATGATGGGGTCTTCGGGGTTCGTCAGTTGACCGACACGTAGTTATTGCCGTCGCCAGGGGTCCATATTTTTAGCGAGGTGACGGCGTTTGCAGCGGCGCTAATGCCGGGTGCATTGTTGTCGTTGCTCGAAGGAAGCGTCACAGGATACCCTGTCGATCCCTGGATAATGAGCAAATCTAGCGTTACGGTGACCGCGCTGGTGTTTCCATTCGGGTTCGATACCCTGATGGCGCATGCGGCCTGAGGCACCACCTTCACAGTCGCCTTATCAAACGGCAGGGTCGGATAAGGCAAAGTAAGCGTGCCGGAGCATGGCTTTGTCGTCGTGTTGTTCGTGATCGGCGGCGGCTTCTGAGACGCCCAATTTTGCCGGTCCCAGACATAGTGGAGAAAATCCCCGGTATTGTTAAGAACTGTTTGCCCAGTGCCGGCGACGCCATTCACCCATGTGCTGGGGTTTGCGACCGCGAACTGAAACACGTCGGTAACAGTTATGTCCTGACCAATTCGAGGCGCAAGCGGCCCGCATATATTGCGCGAGACACTCAAGCTTCCCGCCGGCACGTATATGATGTTGTCATAATTATCAGAGATAAACGAGCATCCAGTGCTCGGCGGGGGCGTGTAGGCATACACGGTCGGGGCATTGACGGTAACGACGGTCTTGAACGGCTGGGCGATGTAGAAGTCAAGGATATCCCCAACCTTGTCCACGTTGCCCGCGATGATCGGGCCTGCCGTGGCGCATTGTGTGATGCCGTCAGCCAGTTTCCCCAAGGTGACCAAGCCCGTCGTCGCACTGACCGTGACGGAGCAGTTGTCAGGAATGCTGTTTGAGTCGGCCATCGAGATGTCTTTGACGTATTGAGCGACGCCCGTGTTCACGATGCCGGAGGGAATGAAGTATGGTTCAAGATAGAACGATGTCGAGCCGGCCGGAATGGTGCACGTCACAGCATTGCTGCACCACGCCGTTTCCCACTCGTTGCTCTCATCGAATACCTGAGTTTGCATCGCGATCGGATCGCCAGTCCCGACCGTCGCGCTTCCTGAGATCGGACCCGTCAGTGGCTGCATCAAATGCAGCGTGATCCCGCCTGCAAGCGTGCCTGTGACGTAATCAATCTCATCGCCATAAGGGACCGAGCCGTAGAGCGCGGTGTCGAAAACCCACATCGGGAAATGCGGCGCCCAGCCCGGCGGCCCAGGAATCGGCTGCAGGGTGATGGTAGTATCGCCCGCGACTTGATTAGCTGCGGCGACGCCCATCCGGACATCGTTGACCACATCGCTGGTGTCCGTGGCGTTGGCCATGCCGATGCCGAACTGGTAGCCTTCGGACACGGGCGAGATCGCGCCAGCACCGACGGTAACATGGTCAAAATTGTCGTTGTTGTCGTTGGATCTGGCAATGATCGCTTGCTCGGCCGCGCCCGGAAAGCCCTGCATGAAGAAGTGGCTAACGGTATTATTGTTGCCGGACTTGTTCGTGCCATTGGTGCTTTGCACGGCCGCGTTGTTGATCAGGTCCATGCCGACTTGATACGAGCGCGCGTTCGGCGGGCTCGACGCGCCATTGCCGCCAGCGCCGGCATAATACTTGAGGCCGATCGCATTTAGCTGGCTGACGCTCTCGCCGTGAAAGAACGTTCCGCTGATTTGAACCTGCGTCGGGCCGGTCAGATCAACCGAGATCGTCGTGCCGCCGACGCTGTTATACATATCGATGTAGTCTTGCGTGTTACCGCAACTATTATTTCCAGCAACGAGACCCTGGATAGCGGGATTGACGTGGGCATGCGTCCCGATGCAGCCGCTCGCCCAGTAGTCGATCTTGTTGTTCGTGATGTAGTAGCCGAAGCTTGGACCTTCGCCGTCGATCGCGAAGGACTGGATCTGCAAGTCATCCCCGGAGGCTACCGCCAAAGTGCCGGCACAGGCCGCGGAAACCGTCAGTGCAACACCTATGATATTGCCATTCCCGCTCGGGTCGGTGACGACGTTCATGTCCGCGATGCCGCAACCGGTCACGATGGCCATGCCATTGGTCAAGTCGTTGAGCGTTTCACCCACTGCGGTATAGGGGGGCAGGTAGGGCACGGTGACGGTTGTCGAGGTCGCTGAAGAAACTGCAATGTCGCCTTCGCCACCCAGATAATTTCCTCGCAGCGTGTTTCCGTCGATAAGCGGGCTGCTGCAGCCCTTGCACTCGACGGCAACCGCGAAGCCGTTTGGTTGCGCAGGCACACCATAGCCGACCGCTTCGACATTGCGGACGACGAGCGATGGATGGACCGATGAGATATTCACGTCGGCGAATCGGCCGCCGAGCCCATTCTGCGAGACACCGAAATTTTGTAGCGTCAACGAGCCGCTTTTCGTGCCGTCCGTGTTCGGGGCCTGAGCGATGCCATAACTCAGGAAGTTCGTCGGGATCGGCTGCACACTGATCACATCATTCGTGGCAACATTCACATTGCCAGTGACGGTCAGGACGTTTCCCGAGTAAGATACCACCTTGACGCCTGACACGACGCCGTAACCATTCGTCTTATCGTAGACGAGCCAGCCAGCAATGTTTCCGGTCGGGGCAGGTGTCAGCGTTATCTGCCGTGTCGTGGAAGCGGCCGAGACAGTGTAGTTCACGGGCGCGGTACCGTGGCACATCTGGGAGGCAAGCTGCTCATCGCCGCCGATGATCAGGGTGACGTTGTTGTTGACCTTGAGTGCGTCGTTGCCAAGGTTTGCGCATTGGCCGGTCGCCGGGAGGCGGATGTAAAACCCGGTGTGGCTGCCATAGGGCGATACCGCAGCGTGAGCAAAAGCCCAATCCGCCTCAGTCTGAAGCGCGCAGTAATTCACCTGCGACTGCATGCTCGATGCTTCCGGGCACATCGGAACACCGAACATTGTCGGCAAATTGGCGACCGAGCTTACGCCGGGATAGGCCTGCGCGAGCGTATAGGATGGATTGTCGCCGCGAAAGCCAAACAACTGCGCATAGAGCATGTAGCAACCAAGCTGGCCGGAGGTCTGCGGGGTGCTCGGGCTCGCTGAGGTTTGGCAGGCGGTTGTTGTTGCGGGGAGAGACGTAGGCGGAGCAGTGAATGCGGGCGCGATGGGGTTCGCGCTGATGTCACTGCTGGGCGAAAGCCAATTCGCCGGGTTCGTCGCCTGAAAGTTGGCAATGGCTGTCGACACATCGCTCATCTTTGCCGGCTGGTTTGCCCGCGTGGCCGGTGACGGAGCTAATTCTTGCGCATGCGCCAATGCAACCCAGAATAGTATGGGCAGGAAATACTTTATTTTCATATCTGGGAATTTCCAGTGCATAGAAAGTCACCGTCACTACAAAGTCCCATATTAGGACCGGCAAAGCTGCTGGCTTCGGGAATCGCGCCTGCGGTGATTTGCGCGTTTAGGGCAGCGGTGATCATGGCCGGATTGGCAGCAATAGCTGCACCAACTATTCCAGAACCTGCACTGAATTGTTCAGCTACAAGAGTTGCTATGGTGCTGATGACACCCTGAGATGTCAGTATCTGTATGATTTGGAATTCCGTGTAAGGCACAACAAGGTTTTGAAATTGTGACGTGATCGACTGTTGGAAATCATGCAGGTTGCCTGCAACAGCGGCGATAGACCCGATGGTGGAATCGGCGCCGGTGCTCAGGTCCGCTATGGTCTCCGCCAGCGCCGCGATCGACCCGGCCAAGCTCGTATCTTCGGCCGTGCGAGAGGCGGCCTCTGCGGCGATGCCCTGCCCGAGCGCCGTGATCTGCCCGGCCGTGGCCGGATCCAACACAGACGCGATGACAGCGGTGTTGCCATAGCGATCCTTCGTCGCAGATATGCTCGAAACCACAATCCAGCAGGTGAGCTGCAGGGTGCGCCTGGCCGTCACAATGTTGAAGGTCACTGCGCAATCGGTGACGCTGACACCGCCCGACAGGAGCACCGTGAGGATGTTGTTCGGCAGAAGGGCTTGGGCCACCGCTACGAGGGGCGAGAGGTAGCTGCCGGCGGCGCTCACCATGGCCGTGAAGCTGGTGACCGTCTCCCCCGCGTCTTCAGCCCAGGCGGTGACGTCTAGGCTGTAGTCTTGCACCGTGCCGGGGCTCTTCGGCATCCGGCGGCCTTGCCAGTTTCCCGGTGGATCGGGCACCGCGAGGACGATCGTGCGAGATACCGAGACCGTCGGTGCGTTGGTGCCGCTCATAGTGGCAGGGTGGCATCACGACGTCTCCGCAATCAGGATGGTGGAATCGCCTTCGCTGGTCTCGACGCCACCATGCTTGTGGCTGTTGGAGTTCCTGCCGGATATTACAACGCTCTCATTGAACTAGTGTAATACAGGCCTTTCCTTGACTGTGACGATGCCGGTGCGAGCCGCTTGCGTAGGTACAAGCACAGTTGCTGCCGCGACGTGGGATCGTCGTTGATCAATACCCGTGCGAGTAGTCAGGCATAGCCGGCGATAGCGGATTTTTTGCGATGGATGGGTGCGCCGCCGGGCTGCGCGTGGGCGGTTGCCCGGTGCCATGCGGTGTTGCTTGGCCATCCCAGGCGGTACCAAAATGCGCCATCTGCTCGGCATGAACGCGGCCTTTCGCATCCCGCAGGATGATGTGCAGGGGCTCGGGAGCTATCACCCTGATCTGGCCGCCAGCGGCATTGCCGGTGCCGCCGTAGGCCGATCCTGCGATGTCTGGGAACATCTCACGATGCCGAGCCTTCCATTGGCCCACGGTCATATTCCGATAGGTCGGGTTCGCCGCCAAACCGGCGCTGTTGAAGAACTGCGACATCGGCGTGTCATCGGAGGCGTGCATGATGCCCGGGCCGGACCCAAGGCCTGATGCCCAGGCCGCATAGACGTCCATGTCGGACGCATGCGACCCTAGCTTCTGGCGTATTTCATTGACCGCGAAGGCGGCGACTTTGCGCTGCAATTCCGTGTGCGACATATCCCGAAGAGCCTTTATTTGCTCATCGGACTTCCCTGCGATCGCTCCAGCGATGTCGGGGAACATATCGCGATGCCGAGCCTTCCATTGACCGCCAGCGGCATTGCCGGTGCCGCCATAGGCCGATCCAGCGATGTCGGGGAACATATCGCGATGGCTGGCCTTCCATTGGCCCACGGTCATATTCCGGTAGGTCGGATTCGCCGCCAAACCGGCGCTGTTGAAGAAATGCGATAATGGCGTGTCATCGGAAGCGTGCATGATGCCAGGGCCAGACCCAAGGCCTGATGCCCAGGCCGCATAAACGTCCATGTCGGACGCGTGCGACCCAAGCTTCTGACGTATTTCATTGACTCCGAAAGCGGCGACTTTGCGCTGCAATTCCGTGTGCGACATATCCCGAAGAGCCTTTATTTGCTCATCGGACTTCCCTGCGATCGCTCCAGCGACTTCAGGATCCGTGCGGGCAAGGCGCTTGATGTCGTCCAGCCACGTGCTTCCGATCAGCCCATAGACATTCCCGTGCGCCGCAGGATTGGTCCCCAGGCCGCTTTCGGCCTGCCCGATGCGTGCCAGCAAGCTCGAGTAGCGGTCGACATGCTGCGCCAGAGCGCGCGGGCCGCCGCTGGTGGCGCTCGGGTCCGCAGAGTCCCGGTTTGCACCAGGGAAAAGCTCTGGCGACTGGATGCCGAACTTCACATGCCCATCGTCCATGTTGGCATCGTCAGGCTGCATCTGCTTTGCCGCCCACTCCGCGATCGGGCCGACTGCATCGGCCAATCCAGCCATCTTGTCCTTCAAGATGGATATGGCATCGACGAGAGGGTGCCCGAGCGTCGTCAGCGCGTCCGTCAGCTTCACGGTGGCCTCAGTCGCGCGCGTCTGATCGGTCTGCGGCATGCCAGTCTGAGCCAGCGTCGATATCAGCGCCGACCGCAGCGATGACTCATCGGTCGCAGAATTCAGTCCATCGGCATTGGCCTGGCTGATGCCCTTATTCTTGAGCAGGCGGCTGCGCATGCTCTGCAGCCCCGAGAAGCTGGTTTGCCCGCTCTGGATTCTGATGATGTCGTTCAGCGATGTCGGGTCGATGCCGTTGATGCCCCCATAGGGCTTCAGCGTGTCTTCAAGGGCGCCCAGATCGACATGGCTGTTCGGGAGAGCCATGAGGCTTTGAGCAACGCGGGGATTGAGGTTGAAGAACATTCCGGCGGCGATTGCCGCCCGGTTGCCGGTTTTATCCAGCGGGTCGTACTCCTTCTTCAACTCGCTCTCTGCAAGCTCGAAATTCGTTGGGCCGTTCTTGCCTACCCGTGCGAAGGCACCGCCGGCGAGCTGCATCTGCACGGCATAGGGGTCCTTAATGCCAGCGCTCATCATCGCGCGCATCATCAGCACTTGGCCGGCCATACCGCCGCCGCCGCCGTTCGTGATGGCATTGTTGACGGCATCAATCGTGTTGACGCCATTCGCGCCGGCGAACATCGGCGACCGGCTGGCATTCATGGCCGTGTAGAGGTCGACGAAGCCCCCGACGGCACCCGTCACGCCGTCGCGCGTCGCGTTGACCCTGGAGGCCGTCTCCGTTGCATGCAGGAGCGCGCCCATAACCTCTTCGATGCGGCCGCCCATGCTGCCCCGCACCGCGGACTCGCCGATCATCTCGGCAAACTTGTCCGGCGACACGCCTAGGAAATTCGCCTGGCCGAAGCCGCGCGCAAAGCCGGCGGGATCCGCGCCGGCCGACTGCGCCTGGCCGACAGCGAGGCGCGCGCCGCGCATGGCGCTCGCCGCAGATATCCCGCCCGAGGCCGAGCCGAAGCTGTCCGCATATTGCTCGAAATCAATCCTCGATATCAGCAGTCCGCGGTGCAGATAGTCGGAGGTCTTGATCAGCTGATCGAATGAGGTGGCAAGGTCACCGGTGCGGCGAAGCAGCCTGTCCGTATTCTGGTTTTCAGACTCGCCAGCCTGGACGGCCGAGCTTGCCACGCCGACCACGGAACCAATACCGGCTTGCGCGAGGAAGAAGCCCAGCCCGGTCATCAGGCCGGACTTCAGGGAGTCCATGATCTTTTTGCCGCCACCTTCCGGTTCGGGCGGCGGCGGAGGCGGAGGCGGCGGTGGATTGTCGTTTGGCGGCGGGGGCGGCAGAACGTTGTTCGGGTTCTTGGGATCAAACCGCGTGCCGCCGAGTGCCGCGTCTCCGTAGTTACGGACCCACTTTGCAGCGCCGTTTGCATCGCCTGGATACAGCGCGGCACCGGCCGCCTCCAGGGCACTCAGATCAGCGATGCTTGGGTTGCGCCCAAAGACCTTGCGCGCGCCGACACTGACATCCGAGCGACCCATCTGTGCGATGTTCGCCATATTGTTGACGATGCGCTCCAGGTCCGCCGCAAGCTCTTTGGAGCCAAGGTTGCTCAGGTCGACGTTGGCCAAGGTCTGCGCATCTCCGCTGGAGGCGCGCAGGGCGGAGCGGATGGACTCGATGGCCTGAAGGGTCTGCGAAGCGTCCGTCTGGATCGGAATGCGTACGCTCATGCTGGTGCTCCGTACGTCACTGCTTCAACCGCCTCTGTGTTCTCCTCGCCGGCGGCGGCGACCTCATAAGACCCGGCATCGCGTAACGTCTGGTGATCAATGTTCTTGAACAGCGTGACGCTGAACGTTGGTCGGAAAAGAGGGATTGTCATTTCAAGCATTCCGTTGAAATTAGGCGTCAACGCCGGGCCGGCGACGCCGCTTTCGGCTCCGCAAACATCTTGGCTCTACGAAAGAACTACTACGCCGCCGTTCAGCCAGAGCGTGCCTGAGCCCGATGGTTGAGTTGTGGGGAGGCCAGCTACGGCAGTGGTGAGAGCAGCGACTGTAGTAGCGCCTCCGCCGCCAGCGGGTACGCTGAACGCGCCGGTGCCATCCAAATACTTCGTCGCATCAGCCGGCAGCGCAGGACTGTTATTCCAGTCATATCCATAAGTGGTCGCAAGCATAAGTTTCTTAGATTTCATCACTGCTAAATCCTTTCTGCTTGAAGAGGCGTATGGTCCTGATCACGTAAAGCGGCGTTTATCGACGTCTGGCCAATACGCGTCGGATATCGCCGATGAAGCGCTCGAGCCATTCAGCAGCTTGCGCGGCGTCGACGCCAGAGCACGCTTTTGATCGAGCTATGAGCTGGTCTACAGACTGACCGACCAATCCGGACAAAAGATCTTGGGAGAGAGCGTCGCGAAAGTCGAAGTATGCGAGCGGGTGATCAGGTGGCAGCATCTTCAGGCCGCAGTGATCAGCACGTGCGAAGGACACGCTGGTGACGGCGAAATGTTCTTGATGCAGCGGAAGCCGGCGGACTTTGCGCCAAGGGGCCCGGTCACCGTCGCACCGCAGCCGCAAATTCCAGTCGGTGAGCCTGTCGATTCCGCCCTGCATATGGAACAAATGAACTTGGTTCCAGATTGTAATATCGTACCAAGGCAGGCCCGACAGGCATGGTCCGAGAACGTCCAGGTCATGCGGCCACCTTCTCCGAGGAGTTTGTTTCGAAAGCGAGTGGTGCCCAGCCGAAGGAAAAATGCGCCTTTGCACGCCGTGCACGCAAAATCGCAAGCTCAACCGGTCCACTGGCGAGCTCGCGGTCGAACCATTCTACAAAGCCGTCCTGCACAACCGTGATCTGGCATGGGAAAAGCCGAGCGGCGACGCGAACCGGCCGTTGCCCCTTGCGGTTGCGGCCACGCTTCACTTCAAGATCGCGATTGTAGCAGCTCACGCAAAGCCGATCGTTAATGATGCGTTGGCAGGTTTTCAGGCAGCGCGGGCAAATCGGTTTGAAACGGGCGCGGATTGCCTGCGACGGGTCGATCTTTTCACCACATCGTATCGCGCCAGCCGGGCATTGATGGCAGGCGTGGCGCCCCTCCCAAACGGGCGGTGCGTCAGGATTCGTGGAGAGCCACGAGCGTGCGCAACCCGCGAAAGAGAGGCGGAGCTTGCGACGCTCGCAGTCAACCATCTCGATCGCATCTTCGCTCATACGAAGAGCCCGTCCACCCCGTGCAGACGCATGACGGCGTCGTATAGGGTATCGGAGGGTTGCCAGATCGGCTGGACCGGGTGCGGAGCGGGGCCGCGGCGAAGTCCCTGCAGGGTCGCCATCTCGGCGCACATTATCTGGTCAAAGCCAGCCAGCCGGTTGGTCACATTGCCCACGGCACGTTCGGTGATTTGCAAAGCCGACGCTACCGCACGGCGCTCTATGAGAGTTTTGGCGAGGGCGTTCATCAGGTCTACTGCATGCTGGTCGAGTTTCAGCAATGCCAAGCGCTCTTCTTCTGCCTTGTAGGCAGCCTGCGCTGCTACGTGCGCCTGGCGCGCCTGGGCGAAAACCGTAGCCGCACTCGTACGGATCGTTTCAGCCTCCGAGAGCATAGCCATAAGGCTCTCGGTGTCTGCCGAGTTCAGCTGCAGGGCGGGCCCATCATCGTCGCGTGGATCACCGGCGCCACGGCGGGCGATGATGGCAGAGCGTTCGTGCGCCAGCGCCTGTACTCGCCCAGAAATTTGCTCCCACTGCGCACTCGCGCGTGCCAGTTCTGCGGCCGACTGTTCAGTTGCTGCCTTGGTCACATCGATATCGCGCGAAAAGGACTCGAGATTATCGGTCATATTTTTCAGTCCCAGTGGTGTTTAAAAGTGGCCAGGCTTAAGGAAAATTGGGGGGCTGCAGATGGGCCAAGCGCGCCGCAATCGCCGACCGGCTTTCGCTGGCGCGCACCGCGGCCGCCGCATCAAGCGCGGCCGCGAGGTTCGCCTGCTCCGCAGCAGCCGCATTGCCAGCTCGGGCGGCTTCCGTAGCCGCCTTGGCGCGGAGAGTGGATAGCGCGGCACGGATAGACGCGGTGTCCTCGCCAGCCAGCAACGCCGCCACGAGACGAGCCTCCAATGCCGCCAAGTCGGCGCCTTGCGCAGCGGGGGTGCGCATCAGTTCAAGCCCATGCGATGCGCAAAGGCGTTCAGCAGGATCTGGCGCTCGCCCGTCTCCTGGGAGCTAAGCTCGCCAGCAGCGATTGCCTTGAGCATGTCGCCGTTTGCGCGTTCGATCATCTCCGCTGCCTGCATGCGGAGGCTTACGATACGGGCGTCGTTCGCGGCCTGCGCAAGCTGAGGACCGAGACTTCGTTGGCTTGCCTCGACACTGGAAAGCTGGCTCTCCATAGCCTTAAAAAGGTTAGCGCTGAACTGCGGCGTGGGAGCCCTCGGGATGGCAACCGACCTTGAATGGCGTTGAGGATCATGCCTGCTGCGGTATGGGTTATGGTGAACGGGCTGGGGGGCGCACCGCTGAATTTCGTCGAGTAGCCGGCTGAATTCGGACATTGCAGATCCTGGGGACGTGAGAACCCAAGATTGCCATCACGACAACGGCGCGGCGCCGCTGTGCTTTATACCAGGACTACCTGCAGCGGCGCGCTCGGTCGCGCTTACGGTGAAAGAATGAGCGCAAGCTTGACCCGTCCCTTTCCTGCCTCCCGGAACACCGCCGCCTCGCAATCTGCGGCATGAACACTGCTCAAGCCGCCTCCGGAATGGTAGGTGCAGCCTACGCTGCATCGACCACCGGCGAGCAAGGCGTGACTCAGCACCGCCCCCGCTGTGCCGGTATGCCTACGTCAGCGGCCCTGAGCCGGATTGGAGAGGAGCGGCGTGGCCACTGATCCGCGGGCTAGGTTGGCCACTCTGCAGACGGCTTCGCCCATCAAGCTGATGCCTCACTCTTCCGTAGCAATCCAGTTTGGAGCCGCGCGCGGTGGAGCGCCGGGCGCACGATCTGCTGCGTTGGAAGCGGGCGGCAGGCGAATGGTTCGATATGCCGCCGACAGAGGCCGTTTCGGCGGTCAAGGAAGCCGCGGCAGGAGCCGAGAGGCCGGAGGCGGAGCCAAGCGTGCTATCGCTGTTCGCCTATGCTCAGGCGCTGCCCTCGGCCGCAGCGCCATCGCTACGCTTAAAGCGCGCGATCGGCGACCTGTAGCGGCGCTGCAGACGGCCTCGCCTTTCGGTTGAAGATCCAAGCCTCGATCGCGGTCCCATTTGGGGCCGCGCACGACATTGAGCGGCGAGCTCAACAGGCGCTCCGGGAGGTGCGGGCCAAAGGCGAATGGTTCAACGTCGCACCGGCCGAGGCTGTCACGGTGGGTGAAAGCAGCCGCGGCCATGTGCAGCGCCATGGAAGGGGTTGTCGGCACCTTGCCGCTGTTCGACTTTGTGCAGCCTCGCCAGGCATCAGCAAAGCGGAGCTGGAAGTTGCCGCGCTTTGGCTGCCTCCGAGGTGGGCTAACGCGGATGTTAAAGGTTTGCGGCGGGGACGGATGCGAATCGACGGGTCTGCGCACTAGACAATGAAGCTCATCGCTATAGCTCTGCCGATCCTGAGCTTGGCTGTGGCGATGATCGGCACACTCGAGATATGGCCGGATGAACACGCTGAAGCGCTGAAATTTCTTATGTTCAGCAGTCTCGTTGTCTGCCTTACGAGCCTGCTTTGCGTGATCATCCAGGGGGATCAATAACTTGCGAGGCGATGCGGCGCGATCGTTGGGTAGCAGCTGAAGGCTGGAGAGAATCGGCGGCCTATCCGCGCTCTTCCAACTTGACCGTTGCACCCGCCTGAGCAGTTCCAAAAATCCTTTGGCCGCCTTTGAAGTTGTGCTCTTCGTCAGCATTCAACCAGATCAAGGCAGGACGCTCACATCGCTGCCTGCTGCAGATTGCCGCTGTGTTGGGGTAGCCGAGCGGGGTTATACGCCTGATTGTAGGGGTGCGCTTGCGGTACTGTTCCGCGCATTGATTACAGAGAGCTAGAGCCATGATCCTATACGCTTGATCTGCGGGCATCAAAGCAATCTCTCGTCTTAAACTCGCAGTTTTTCCGATGCAGCTCCCTCTCGGCTGATGCGGTCCCGATCCGCGCATCATGACCGATCCATGCCCCGCGTTGATCGACAGCAGCTGACCTCCTCCTCCGAACCGTGCTGGCGCCTGACCGCTCTGCCTTCGGCCATGCTGGGCGCCAGGCCAGCACGCGGTAGAAAGCCGCGGAGAGGAATGGATGGGCGCTCACCCTGCTCGTATGGTGTTAAGCCTAGGGTTGTCGAGTTGGTGAAATTCAGGAAACGATTAATTGATTCGGCAGCCGAAGACTAAACCAATATGAAGTAGTGTCAGATGAAGACTAGAAAACAAGGTCGCGAATGCCAATTTTTTTCTTCAATATCGATTGTCACTCGTCGTCTACCACAGACGAGGTTGGCTCTCGGCTCGCGGACGTTGGGTGCGTTCGTCGGGAAGCACTTGCAACCTTGGGGGAGTTAGCACGGGATTTTTGTGGATCTGGTACAGAGTGCTTGGTCAGGAGCACAGTTAAAGATGAACATGGCAACTTGGTCTATCGAGCTACGATGCACGTCGACGAAGAACTCTTCAGTTCATAGGATTTTTCGTAGAGGAATTCGCATAGTCACGTAGCCTAAAGTAGCATGCGCATGTTTCTGCTTCGATTTTGCGACGATCCTGAATGACAATGTAACCCCGATGCTGTGAAATGCCGCCTGCATCCACCAAAAGCTTTAAGGCAATTGAAATGCTTGCGCGACGAAGACCTAATAAGGCAGCTATAGATTCTTGCGTGAACCGCAAATCTCGACTGTTCAATTTGTCCGATGCCATTAGTATCCATCGCGAGATTCGATTTAGGACTGAGTGGTGACTGTTGCACACCGCGCCTTGTGATATCTCCACAAAAAGTCGGCCAAAAGCCTTGCTGAGGCGTGTCCGCATTACTGGGGCTGAGGCCAAAATCCTGTGGAGCGATTCCGTCGTCATTCTATAGGCGTCGCCAGCTACTTGCACAGTTACCGTATTAAACGTTGTGCCATCAAGGCCGAGAAGCGTAGGAAGACCGGTCATTGCCTCAGGCCCCACTTGAGCGACCTCGACATACGCCCCTTCTCCGTAGGGAGCCATAACTGATGCTAAGCCACTTTCCAGGAAAAATACGTCGGGGAGAAACTGCCCAGGCTCCTGCAAAATTTGACCTACGACGAGTGTGGCTTTCCTTACATTTTGCTGCACACGGGTCTCTTCGGCCGGCGGCAGCATGGCTAGAATACGGTTCCTAAACATTTGACCTCCCGGACACTGCCATCTGCTTCGTTCTATAACTAATTACGATCCGATTACGTTTAAGGCGTCCTTCGTACGTTTCGTACATAACTAGCGCAAATTTTGTTTGTTCATCTGCCGGGCGGCGGTCTGAGCAGCGTCCACTAGCCGCTCAATCTCCTCCCGCTCGACTCGACTTAGTTCAAGCGTTTGGCGTGTGGCCTCGCGCATAAATTGAACTTCTTGGCTAAACATATTGTTTTCGTTGACCATCGTTTTACCGGCAGACGAGCATCACTCATAACACAAGACGTTACATTCCGCACATGCTTTAGTTGCAAATTATGCAATTATTCAATGCATTGATCAACCGGAAGTTGCTGCTACTTGCCTATTCAGCGTCGAGAGAGGGCGGATCTGAAAGGTTCTAAGCGCCAGACAAGCCTTGTTCCATCCCAGACTTCAACGATGCTGGAGGAGATAACTGCCAGGTCCCTTGCAGTGTTGTAGACTTCAGCATCGGTATTTGCCTTGGTGAAGAGTGGGGGTCCCAGGTATTCTCCAAGCCAGTCGACTTCGTACACGTAGTAGTCGAGCATAGACCTCTCTCCAAAAATGTCACAACTTTAAGTTGTGTGGACAACTATGCGTGCCTGGCGATGAACATGGAACAAGAATTTAGAAGGTTTAACGTTTCAACCGCTGCATCTAGACATAACTATGGCTGCGAAAGGTGAGGATCTGCGCCAAAAGACCTTTCGAAACCCCGGGACGGCGGGGAGGAAAGCGGTCGCACAATCCTCAACTCAAGGGGCAGATCCCTGGCTACATGTTAAGGGTGGACGGATTTGTAACCGAACAAAGCATCGTGCAAGATCGTGCTATAATGTTACATTGCCACACAAGCCTCGACCAGCGGCAGCCGCCGTCGCACACAAGCCGCTTTAGCACGCGCTCAAGGTCGTCCTTCGGGTCCGCGTTCCAGCCATTAACCGGGCGCCGCGGCCCGAGCTCAAGGTTGTGCAGATCTGCCGGGGCGCACCAAACTCCGGCGGGATGAGGTGATCCTCCTCAGCCGAATCATCGAATCATCGATGCGCTCGAGCAGATCAGTGCCATTGTTCCATGCACGTTTAAGGCACGGCGGACCGGCCACGAACCAACCGAGCCAGACGCGTGGGCCAGCGACGGAGCAAGCGGTACGACTAGCGCCCACTAAACCCAATCAAACGCTGGAATTCCCGGCTGACCACTCCATGACATTCGCACGCGGCCGCTTCCAGGCCGGCGCGGTCCGTAATGGTCATCTGGCCGCTGCTGTAGCGAATAAGACCTGCCTGTTGGAACAGACGCGCTGCAACGGTGACACCGGGGCGGTGCACACAGAGCATCATCGCCAGAAACTCCTGCGTCATCGGGAACTCGTCGCCTTCCGCTCGATCGTGTGCCGTCAGCAGCCAGCGCGCGAGGCGCTGCTCGAGCGCATGGTGCCCGTTACAGGCCGCGGTTTGGGTTACTTGAGCCTGGAAGGCGAGCGCGTAAAGGAGCAGGAGTCTCCGCAACGTGCTGCTGCTGCGATCCACCTCCTCTCTGAACGCATCGGCACCGAGCCGCAGGAACGTCCCGGGCGCCTGGATCATGGCCTCGGTGGGGCTGCGATCGCTGCCGAGCAGGAGGGGCAATCCCACCATGCCGTCAACGCCCACGATACCGACCTCAGCCGAGTTGCCGTCGCTCAGTAGGGCCATCATAGAAATCCAGCCGCTTTCCGGAAAGTAAACCGCCTTGATCACCTCGTCCGGCCGCAGGATCACCTCGCGCAAGCCGCAATCAACGACTTCAAGTCTGGGTTGAAGTCGTGCAAGATCCTCGGCCGGCAGCGCAGCAAGAAGACGATTGTTCGGCGTGAAGGCTGCAGCCGGAGAGGCGGCCATGGAAGGCTCCCGCGATGATGGTTGGCGGGAGCACAGGGATCTCTCGGGTACCCATGCCAAATCGTCGGCGGGTAATGACAGCAACTATACAGACATTTTGGTCGCTGGATGTCCGAAGTTGTACAGCCGGCCAGCATAGCGGCTGCCTAAATCTACGCATGGCTGAAGCAGGTCTCACCCGGCGGCCAATGCCGGAGCTCCGGCACGTTTCTCTAGCCTGAGTCACTGCTTTGCAAACCAAACGCTTCGACGAGCATGCACTTCCCAGCGCTCAGGGATCTGGTGCGGGCAGCAATGACCGCATCGCAGAACTCGAAGCTGAAATCCATGTCCTTCGGGAGCAGGTTGCACAGGCTCGTCTGATCCTGGATAGCGCTATCGACTATGCCATCTTCACGATGGACGCCGAAGGCCGCGTCCGGAGTTGGAGCGCGGGTGCCCAGGCCATCATGGGCTACACGGAGGCGGAAATCCTCGGACGATCCGGGGACCTTGTTTTCACCTCCGAGGACCGCGCCAACGGCAGGTTTGCAGTGGAACTGCGCCGGGCAGCCGAGACAGGCCGCGCCAGCAATGAACGCTGGCATTTGCGACGGGATGGCACCCGCTTCTGGGCCAGCGGGCTCATGATGCCGCTCCTGGGCATGGACGGTCATCCGATAGGCTTCCTGAACATCCTGCGGGATCGCACGGAGAACCAGGCGGCAACGGAACGGCGCGACCTGCTGATGGCGGAGATGAACCACCGTATCAAAAACACTCTCGCGGTCGTGCAAGGAATAGCAGCGCAAACACGTCGGCATACGGACACGGCTGCAGAATTCCAAACGGCATTCACGAAACGTCTGACTGTCCTGGCCCGCTCCAATGACGTGTTGACCCGCACCGAATGGCACGACGCTCCGCTGCGGGATGTTATCGACAGCGCGCTGGGTCTCTGGTGTGGCGAGCCCGGCCGCATCACCATCGAAGGTTCGGCTGTATCTTTGGCGGGAAGCTTGGCCGTGACGGTCAGCCTGTCCTTTCATGAGCTTGTCACCAACGCGGTGAAGTATGGGGCGCTTTCGGTTCCGGCGGGCTGGGTGGAGGTGTCATGGGCCGTCACCCCAGTCCAAAAGGGCGAGGCCAAGGTTGATATTGTTTGGCGCGAGCGCGGCGGTCCCGCCGTCGAGCCACCGCAACATCGCGGCTTTGGTTCTCAGTTGCTGGAAAAGGGGATGCCGGTTGGCGGGACTGTCAAGTTAGACTTCCTTTCCGAAGGCTTTGAATGCCGCATCTGCCTTCCGCTGAGCAGTGCAGTCAGGCGCTAAGCACGCAGATAAGGCCGTTACAAACGCGCTAGCTCCTGGAGGTGCTTTACGACCTTTTCGCTCTCATACGGCTTGCCGAGGAACCTACACCCGGCAGGCAGTACGCGTTGCTTGGGATGAGGCACTGCGGACGTCACCAGCAACGCGACACTAGGCCAGTGCATCGATGCATGGTGCGCCAGCGCAATCCCATCCATTGATCCCGGCATATTTACGTCGGTGAACAGCACGTGGATTTCGCCCCAGCGCCGTTCAAGAAACGCGATCGCCTCGGCTGAGTGGCCGGCCTGATGAACTAAAAAGCCCGTATCTGCTAAAATCTCGGCAAGTATCTCGCGAATGAGGAATTCATCTTCGACGATAAGGACGGTGATGGTGTCGTCGGCAGTGGCGCTGGCGGTCATTATCGCTGAAGCCACCAGCGACAAGGCGGTTGCTGAGATGACGGGTTCTTGAGAAGGCCGAAACCTGGGCTGGGCGCAGAAGCTCAGTAAGCTCCAGATCTGCGCAATGTAATGTCCTCTGGCCTATCCTTCCTATTCGAAGGGAGGCGCGTTTCCTGGCGCCCAGCGGGCTGGAGATAAACTGGTCGTTATCTGGTCAAGTCGCCGCGCGCTCTCGACCATGCTTTCCAATGCCCTACTCCCAGCACACTCGTCTGTTGCCGCGATATGATCGGTGTCCAGCAATCCAAGTAGCATTGCATGGAATTCCATCTCGGCAGCCGGCGGCATGTCGGCTTTCCCGATCGTGTAGTCGGGGAGAGAAGCGGGCGGCCCGGCGGTTATGTCACGCTGATTGCCAAAATAATGCAGCAGTTCGCCGTCATGCGAAAACACTGGGGAGATAAACAGGAGGTTCCAGAACATCTCGCCGTTTTGGCGGTAATTGACGATCCACTCAACGCAACCGCGCCGCTCGGCAATGCAGGTCCGGATGCGTAAGGGGGTTTGGGGGTCTGTCTTGGCACCCTGCAGGAAACGGCAGTTACGACCGACGGTCTCCTCGCTCGGATAGCCGCTCATTTTCTCAAACGCGGGGTTCACCGCGATCATGGGATGGTCAGCCAGATTGGGTGCGGTCAACACCATTGGTTCGGTGCTGTGCATCATGGCCGAGAGCAGCGCCCGGGTGATCGGATTTTGGTCTACCATGTCTCTTCACTCTCATCCGTCATCCAGATACCAGCCAATTGATCTTACGCTACATTTGCCACGAGTCGATGCTCCCAATGAAGCGAGCATCTTTGTATTCGGCGGCGAATTGACGCTGCACTGCGGCGCAGGTGACAGGTGTGGGCTTGGTCAAAGCATGCAGCCGGTAAGCAAGCCGGATATAGACGTCCATCGCCATGCTGCGGATGCCGAGGGCGAACACGTCCTCTTCTCGGACGGGAACTGGGTGCTCCCTGAAAGATGCCCAGAAGCCCTCGTCTAGACTGACTCGGTCTTCCCACCTACCCACCCACCGCAGCGCGTCGAGGCGACGCTCGCAGGCAGTAAGGTGAAGACGGATGACCATAGCAGCCTGCCTCAGCGCGAGGTTCCAGCTCGGGGCTAAGTTTGGGAGCAAGCCGGCGGTGGCAAAGACGCGCCGGATCAGCTCGGGCGGCAGCCGCGAGGCGACCAGCCGCACATGCCATCGGTCAGATGGCGCGCTTGGAGGCCAGGCAGTGTGGAGCTGTGCTGCCTGTCGGGCGGCTTTTTCATGACCGCGTGGCATCGCCTGCGCATCTGCTCGATGAGGCGCGCCGCGGGACCTTCGCCATCATCTCCCTGAGGTCGTGAACTGGTCACGCCCATCAAAGAGGACAGTGACCCAGTTTAGACTGCCAACTCGCCCGCGGTCGGTAGAAGAAGCTTTCCGCAGGCGGATCCATCGGCAGGGCAGTGGCGGCAAGTAAGCAGAATACGGGAAGGTCAGATGGTTATTTTCATCCCGAGACGTCCCGCGATGACCGACCTACCTTGAAGCCCAATTGAAGCCCAGATGAAATTGAAGCTGTCCTCTGAACGACCAAATTGTCGCCTAAGCCTCTGAAAACGCGGTGGTGGGTGCAGTAGGATTCGAACCTACGACCCGCTGATTAAGAGTCAGCTGCTCTACCAACTGAGCTATGCACCCATTCCGCGCGCCTTCTAGCAGGGTGCGCATGGCGGGGGAAGAGGCGCGCCAGAACGACACGTTCAGGCCTCGTCCACCCTCTCCACGCCCGCAATCATCTTTAGCGCCTGGCGCAGCCGCGGAGTCACCGCGAATCCGCCGGGGAGCGAAATCTCCACCTCCTGCGCCTCGATCATCGGCACCAGGCTGATACGCCCCCGTCCGCGCCCCTCGCGCTCCAGCAGCGTGCGGATATGCGGCAAGGCTTCAGTGCGCTGCAGCCAGATGCGCAAGCCGGCACCGGCCTCCACTGCCGCACGATCCAGCGTGGTGACCTCCTGCGCAGTGATCCGCAACGCCTCGCCCTCGCGCTTCAAGGTCGCCGTCACCAGCAGCGCGGTTCCGGGCGTCAGCAGCTCGCGTAACGGGGCCAGCACGTCGCTGAAGAACGTGATCTCGCAACTGCCTGTCGCGTCCGACAACGTCACCCAAGCCATCCGCGTGCCAGACTTCGTCGGCCGTTCCTTAATGCTCACCACACAGCCGCCGATCTTCACCCGCGCCATCCCGGCCTCGGCACGCGTTTCAAGCGCAGTGGTTGGCACCGCGCCCACCCGGCGCAGCAAGGCCGCAAAACCGTCCAGCGGATGGGCGGTGAGATGGAAGCCGATGGCCTCCGCCTCATACCCCAGCTTCTCCAGTTCCGGCCAATCCTGGATGGCAGGCAGCCGCAATTTCTCCGGCTCGGAACCCCCGAACAGCCCGATCTGCCCGGAAGAAGCCTCCTCTGCCTGCGCCTGCGCACGGCGGAAAATGGTCTCCGCACCAGCGAAAAGACGCGCCCTATTGGTGTCGAGCGAATCGAACGCGCCGGCGCGCGCCAGATTCTCGATCTGCATCTTGCTGATCTGCCGCGCATCCACCCGCTCAGCAAAATCGGAGACA
This sequence comes from Acetobacteraceae bacterium, assembly GCA_965198855.1. Classification (GTDB taxonomy): domain Bacteria; phylum Pseudomonadota; class Alphaproteobacteria; order Acetobacterales; family Acetobacteraceae; genus BOG-908. The sequence continues at coordinate 1,729,142 of CBDAPZ010000001.1, forward strand.
TCGGCAAAGGGTTTGGCGGCACGCACTGTCCCCAATGCCTGCATGGCAGCAGAACTGATCTTCTTCACCGCAGCCAAGGCATACCGAATGGCCAACACACCGTCAGCCTGCCGCTCGACGGCGAAATCCGCAAAGCTCTTGTTGATATCGGGTGGCAACACACGAATACCCATCCGCTCGGCTTCCTGCCGCAACGCCGCCAGCTTGTCGGTATTGCCCATCGCCAGCGACATGCACGCCGCCAAAAACGGCACTGGATGGTTCGCCTTCATCCACGCCGTCTGATACGACACCAGCGCATACGCCGCCGCATGCGATTTGTTAAAGCCATAATCGGCAAACTTCGCCATCAGGTCGAACACCTCGATCGCCTTGGCTTCCGGAATCCCGCGGGCCACCGCACCATTCGTAAAGATCTGACGCTGGCTATCCATTTCCGAGCGGATCTTCTTGCCCATCGCACGCCGCAACAGATCCGCACTGCCGAGCGAATATCCGCCCATGCGCTGCGCGATCTGCATCACCTGCTCCTGATAGACCATGATGCCATAGGTCTCGGAAACGATGTCGCGCAGTTCCTCATGCGGCGGCTCCCACTTCTCACCATGTTTGCGCCGGCAATAATCGGGAATGCTTGCCATCGGCCCAGGCCGATACAGCGCCACCGCCGCAATCAGATCCTCCAGCCGATCCGGCCGCATCTGCCGCAACACATCGCGCATCCCCGCACTTTCGAACTGGAACACGCCGCCCGCATCGCCTTTCGACAGCATCGCATACGTCGCCGCGTCATCGAGGGGGATACGCTCGAGCTCGACCGAGATATCGAGCTCTTTCAAAAACTGAACCGCGCGCTGCAAAATCGTCAGCGTGGTCAGTCCCAAGAAGTCGAATTTTACGAGGCCGGCCTGCTCAACCCATTTCAGGTTGTACTGCGTCACTAGCGTGCCTTCGCGCGGATCACGATACATCGGCACCAGATCGACAAGCTTGCGATCACCGATCACCACGCCCGCCGCATGCGTGCTCGCATGCCGATACAAACCCTCGAGCTGCAACGCGATCTCCAACAGGCGTCCGATCGCCTCGTCGGTATCGCGCAGCTCCTGCAGCTTCTTCTCGCCGTCCACCGCTTCCTTCAACGTCACCGGCTTGGCCGGATTGTTGGGGATCAGCTCGGCCACCCTGTTGACCTGCCCATACGGCATGCCCAGCACACGCCCCACGTCACGCACCGCAGCCCGCGCCTGCAACTTTCCAAAGGTGATGATCTGCGCCACCTGCTCGTCGCCATATTCCCGGCGCACATACGCAATCACCTCGTCCCGCCGGGTCTGACAAAAATCGATATCGAAATCCGGCATCGAAATACGTTCGGGATTCAGGAACCGCTCGAACAGCAGCCCAAACGGCAGCGGATCAAGATCGGTAATCGTCAGCGCCCACGCCGCCACCGACCCCGCACCCGACCCACGCCCAGGCCCTACAGGAATATCCTGCGCCTTCGCCCACTGGATAAAATCCGCAACGATCAAAAAATACCCTGGAAACCCCATCTTGGCGATGACACCAAGCTCATACTCCAACCGCTCGCCATACCGCGCCCGCGCCACCTCATCCGCATCGATCGCATCCATGCGCCGCGCCAACCCCTCGGCCGCCATCGCCCGCAACGTCTCTTCTTCCGTGCTCCCAGGCCGCACCTTCGGACACACCGGCAACAAAGGTTTTCGCGTCTCCGCCATCGCCGAACACGTCTGCGCAATCGCCAGCGTATTATCACAAGCATCCGGCAGATCCGCGAACAAAGCCCGCATCTGTGCCGCCGATTTAAAGTAATGCTCCGGCGTCACCCGCCGCCGATCCGCCTCGGACAGCAAACGCCCGCCGGCAATGCACAACAACGCATCATGCGCCTCATGCATCCCCGGCGTCGCAAAGAAACACTCATTCGTCGCCACCAGCGGCAACGCAAACCGATCGGCCAGCGTAATCAGCCCGGGTTCGATCGCCCGCTCCAACCCCGTCCCATGCCGATGCAACTCCATCGCCATCCGATCCGGAAAAGCCTCCCGCATCCGCGCCACATACGCGGCCGCATCTGCCTCCCGCCCCTCGCCCAGCATCCGCGCAATCGGCCCGCGCGTTCCCCCCGTCAGCAGGAACAACCCCTCCGACAGCCCCGCCACCACATCGAAATCCAGCTGCGGATCCGCCGGGTCAGAGGTAATGAACCCAGCCGAAGAAAGCCGCTGCAAATTCGCCCAGCCCACCTCAGTCTGCGCCAGCAATACCACCGGATCCCCCGGCAACCCCGCCTTCTCCGGCCGCCGCAAACCGATCTGACACCCAATGATCGGCTGCACCCCCTTGCCGGTGCAATACTGTGAAAATTCCAGCGCCCCGAACAGATTACCCGAATCGGTAATAGCCACGGCCGGCATGCCACACTCGCGCGCAAGCGCCGCAATCTTGTCAGGCTTGATCGCGCCTTCGCTGAGCGAATAGGCGGAGTGGACTCGGAGATGAACGAAGCTCATGGCCAAAGCATAAACCAAAAGGAAGAATTGGGGGAGGGAAGCCCCTCCCCCAAACTCCCGGCATCATTAGGCTGAGACGACCATCCCATCCTTCAAAGTCACCACCCGATCCATTCGAGAGGCTAACTCCACATTGTGCGTCGCAATCAGAGCAGCAACACCCTGCTCACGCACAATCCGCAACAATTCCGTAAACACCGTGTCGGACGTCCCGGTGTCCAAATTCCCTGTCGGCTCATCAGCCAAAATCACCGCCGGCTTGTTAGCCAGTGCCCGCGCAATCGCCACCCGCTGCTGCTCGCCACCCGACAACTTTCCTGGCAAATGCCCCACACGCGATGCCAACCCAAACGCCCCAAGCAGCGCCACTGCCCGATCCCGCGCCACCCGCTTCGGCACACCCGCAATCATCTGCGGCAGCACCACATTCTCCATCGCCGAGAACTCCGCCAGCAAATGGTGGAACTGATACACAAACCCGATCTTGTCCCGCCGTACCCGCGTCCGATCCTGATCGGACAACCGCCCCGCATCCAACCCCTCGACAAACACCGCTCCTGAATCCGGCATCTCCAACAACCCAGCCAGATGCAGCAAAGTCGACTTGCCAGTGCCCGAAGGTGCCACCAGCGCCACGATCTCGCCACGCGCGAGTGTCAGATCCGCTCCACGCAGCACCGGCAGATCACCCGCCGGGCTGCGATACACACGCCCGACGTTCCGCAGTTCCAGCGCCTCACTCATGACGCAGCGCCTCCACCGGATCGGTCCGCGCCGCACGCCAACTCGGATAGAGCGTCGCGAGCAGCGACAGCACCAGCGCCATGCTCACCACCTGCGCCACCGTCACCAGGTCGAGCTTGGCCGGCAAATGTTCGAGGTAATAGACGGTAGGATCGAACAAGGTCGTACCGGTAAGAGACTGCAGCGCCAGACGGATACGTTCGATGTTCAGGCAAAACACCACACCAAGGATCGTCCCCAGCGCGGTGCCGGTAATGCCCACCGACGCACCGCACATCAGGAAGATACGCATGATCGCCCCGCGCCCCGCGCCCAGCGTGCGAAGCACCGCGATATCGCGCGTCTTGTCTTTCACCATCATGATCAGCGAGGAAATAACGTTGAAGGCGGCCACAACAATGATCAGCGTCAGGATCAGGAACATCACATTCTGCTCCACCTGCACCGCGGCGAAAAAGCTGTCATTGCTTTGCGTCCAGTCGATCACCCGCAACGGAGCACCGGAAAGTGCCTGGCGTATCTCGCGATTGACGACCGAGACATGCGAGGGGTCGGCCACCATCACCTCGATCTGCGTCACCGCATCCGGTTTCTGGAAGAATATCTGTGCCGCTTCCAAAGGCAGGAATACGAAGCTGCTGTCGTACTCGTTCATGCCGGCCTGAAAGATAGCGACAATCTTGTAGGCACGTACACGGGGTATGGTGCCAAACGCAGTCACCGCACCTTCCGGGGAGAGCAGGGTGATCTTCGACCCGATTTCCAGGCCGAAGCGTTCGGCCAGGGTAAGCCCGATGGCGATCGCGTCCGGGCCTTGAAAATCATCAAGCGATCCAGAGCGAATGTTGGATGCAATCGAAGGCAGTTTGCGCAGATCGGCTTGCGTGATACCGCGGACGAGGCCGCCGGAGTTTTGGCTGCGCGCCGCAAGAAGCACCTGCCCTTCGATGACGGGCGTTGCGGAGACAACACCAGGAAGGGTCTTGATCTTCGCGGTTACGTCCGGATAGTTCGTCATGCCGGCGGTGGTTTGTGCATAGACGCCGAGATGGCCGTTCAGCCCCAGGATGCGGCTAAGCAAATCGTCCTTGAAGCCGCTCATCACCGCCATGACGATGATCAGTGTCGCCACACCAAGAGCGATGCCAATCAGCGAGAAGATAGCGATTACAGAAACAAAGCGTTCCCCCCGCCGAGCCCGCAGATATCTACCTGCCACCGCCCGCTCAAAAGCCCCAAACATCCTTGATTACTTACCTTTAAAGATAGAAGTTTTTTGCTTCTTTTTTCAAAAAAGAAGTGCTTCCTTCCTAGCCTATTTGGCTAAGTGCGCTCTCCAGCGAGACTTCTTCTCTCTGGTTTGTCTTGCGGTTCTTAAGTTCCACTTTCCCGTTCGCAGCACCGCGCGGTCCGATGATGATCTGCCAGGGATGGCCCATCAGATCCGCATCGGCGAACTTGGCCCCTGCGCGCTCATCGCGATCATCAAGCAACGCGTTGCCCTTCAACGCGGCATAAGCTGTTTCGCACATGGCATCGCAAGCGGCATCACCCACACGCAGGTTGAGGATGCCGGCGCCAAACGGTGCGATGCTGGCGGGCCAGATGATCCCCGCCTCATCATGCGACGCTTCGATGATGGCGCCGACGAGGCGCGAGACGCCGATACCGTAGCTGCCCATTTCCGGAGTAATAGTTTTCCCGTCCGGCCCGGCGACGGTGAATTTCATCGCTTCGCTATATTTGCGGCCGAAGTAGAAGATCTGACCCACTTCGATGCCACGGCCTTCACGTTTGCGGCTTTGGTCCACGTCGGCCCAGCGTGCGGTGTCATGTTTTTCTTCGGTGGCGGCGTAGTAGGAATTGATCATGTCGTGGAAGGCCGAGAGGTCAGCGGGGTTTTCGTAGCTATAGGCTGATTTCAGGTAGTCCATTTCTTCCAGCGCGGAATCATAGAACACCTGGCTTTCGCCGGTGGGTGCCAGCACGATGAATTCATGGCTGAGATCGCCACCGATCGGCCCTGTATCAGCCAGCATCGGGATCGCGCGCACACCAATGCGCTGGAAGGTGCGCATGTAGGAAAGCATCATGCGTCGATAGGTGTTCACGGCGCCTTCGTAATCACGGTCGAAGCTGTAGCCGTCTTTCATGTAGAATTCGCGGCCACGCATCACGCCAAAGCGCGGGCGCATCTCATCGCGGAATTTCCACTGGATCTGATAAAGGATCTGCGGCAGCTCGCGATAGGATTTGATCGCGTTGCGCGCGAGATCGGTAATCATTTCCTCGTTCGTCGGCCCGTAGATCAGGTCGCGTTCGTGGCGGTCGCGGATGCGCAGCATCTCCGGGCCATAGGCGTCGTAGCGGCCGCTTTCACGCCATAGATCGGCATTCTGCAGCGTGGGCATCAGCACTTCCTGCGCGCCGGCGATCGCCTGTTCCTCGCGCACGATGTTTGCGATGTTCGTCAGCACCCGCAGCCCGGCCGGCAGCCAGGCATAGATCCCCGAGGCCGTCTGCCGCACCAGGCCGGCGCGCAGCATCAGCCGGTGCGAGGCGATCTGCGCCTCGGCGGGTGTTTCCTTGAGGGTGGGGATGAAACTGCGGGAGAGGCGCATGGAAGAGTCCTGGACAGGATGCCGGGCCGCAAGCTACTCCAGCCGGGACAAACATGGAATGCGGCGTCATGCCGCACCACCGGCCATCAGATATGCCCTGGTGACCCGGAAATTTTCCGGGGGTGGGCGAAATCAGGCGTCTTGTTGTCTACGGAAGCTGCCAGGCCCAGCAACTGGCGGCGATATTTCGTGACTCGCCCAATGTGCGCGCCGCCTTCGACATCGCCCTGCAATGGGTCGGAGATCAGGCGCACGAAGGCCCCTCGTGGGCCGCCGAGATTGCGCAGGCCGATGTGGTGCTGGTCCAGGATGTCCCGGAGCTGTCCTGCTTCCCGGAAGGCTACTGGACCCAGGGCCGCGCCAAGATCGTCACCTATCCTTTTCTCACCTTGTCGGCGCTTTGGCCGTTCGACACGGCGCATGGCGAGTTCGACCCTGCTTGGCGCGCCCTGCAAGCCCGCGGGGAAGGGCTCGCCTTTCGCTTCCAGGACAAGCTTCTCGCCAGGATGAGAGACAGCATCCCCGACAAGGAAGCGCGCTTCGAGGCCTACAGAACGCTCTCCTGCGCCAAGGATCCCGAGATCGCGGCCTATCTGGCAGCACTCGATCCCAAAACCCATCTCGCCCGCTGCCTCGACTCCCTGCGTCGCAAGGACGAGACGCACGGCCTGGCCATCGGGCACGCCATTGCCGCGCAAAACCATCTCGCGCGCATGTTTCATTCCGTCGCGCATCCGACTGCGGCAGTGCTGCGGCGCATGGGGGGCGAATTGCTGTCAAAACTCGACGTGTACCTCGAACCGCAATCGTCATTGGAAGACGGGTTTTTGCCGCTTCAGGTGCCGGTTCATCCGCTCGTCGCTCAGGCGCTGACTCTCGACTGGGCACTGAAGCAAAGAACCTGGAATGTCCAAGGCCAGCCCTTAACCTTTGAACAATATTATCGGAACTACATAGAAACATTTGGCTAGGGAGCATGCACGAAAACAGTAGGGTGGGCTCAGCCCACCCTCTTTTGCGATCGCCTACGCAAGGTGATGGGCTGAGTTCACCCTACGAGGCGACGCATCTATCATTGCGGCATCTTCACGCACCAGGAAGACTCGGCAACATACTAAGCAAGCTTAGCAATCGTTTGACTGCCGTAACCGTAACTTTGCTGCGCCGCAGCACAGAAAAAGCGAAACGAATCACCGCGAAATACCTACAAAGTCGTGCTTTTTTAGGTGACTAAAGACTTTCGACCTGCTACCCAAATGCTGGCCCTGCACACCGGCGGCGGCAGGGCCAAGTTTAGGGAGGAAACGCCAGTCACACGGCAGGAAGAGGCAGATACCTCATCCTGTCGGTGATCATCCCAGGATCATCCGGGGGCGTCCAACTAAAATCCCATCGCAATCGTCGGAAAATCGCTGATCCAGACCTCTGTTGCCCACTTCTTGGGCAATTGCCGGCGGACTACGAGTAATTATCAGGCATTTGCAAGATGCCATGCCGAAAACTCAGCCAACTACTTTCGATGATGCCAACCGCGATCCCCCACAGCACCGTCGCCACCAGTGTCGTGATGAGCAATTTACGCATCAGGTGCGGCTGTTCCGGCGCGCCACGCCAACCAGTTACCGAATCGGGCTCGGCCATCGGCTTGGTGCCTAGCGGGAGGACGGCGAACAACGCCGTCCACCAGATGAGCACGTAAAGAACTAAGGCGGTGAACCAGCCCATCTTCGTCGCACCTAGACGCGCAGCAGATGCACGTCGACCATCGGTTTCTTGCCGAGTTTGCGGCCAACGATCTTGCGCAAGGCCGCGCGGGCAGCATCTCCCAGCGCACTATCATCGCGTCGCAAAGGTGCCGGCAGATCGGCAACGGCCGCCGCGAACTCCCGGCTGAGCTTGTCCGTCTCCGGATCTTCCGGCTCGAACAGACCAGGTGCCGTCACCCGCGCCTGCCCCATGATGCGGCCGGTCGCATCCACCGCCAGGCTGCCCACCACAACGCCGTTGAACAGCATGCGACGACGCGCCGCCATCACCCCGCCCTGCAGCGGCACCACACGGTTGCCGTCCAGCGCCAACCGCCCCACTGGCGCGCTATCGGTAACCTCAGGCCGTCCCGGATAGAGCGAGAGGATATCGCCGTTCTCCAGCATCAGCGGCGTCACGCCGAGTTCCTTCGCCAGCGCGGCATGGGCGGAAAGATGCCGCCACTCGCCATGCACCGGCACCGCATATTTCGGCCGCACCAGCCGATACAACCGCCGCAACTCGTCGCGTGCCGGATGCCCGGAGACATGCACCATATGGTCGTCATCGGTCATCACCCGCACGCCGCGGCGCACGAGATTATCCTGCACCATGCCGATCGCTTTTTCGTTGCCCGGTATCATCCGGCTCGAAAAGATCACCGTGTCGCCCTCGCCCAACGCGATATTGGGGTGCGTGTCAGCCGCCACACGCGCCAGCGCACTGCGCGCCTCGCCCTGGCTGCCGGTGATCAGGATCAGCAGATTGTCGTCCGGCACATCATTGGCGCCATCCTCGCTGACGAATTGCGGGATGGTGCTAAGATACCCCGTCTCGCGCGCCGCATTATCCAAATTGCGCAAGCTGCGCCCCACCAGCGCCACCGAGCGCCCGGCATCGCGCGCGGCGATCGCAACACTCTCCACCCGCGCCACGTTGCTGGCAAAGCAGGTGATGGCAATGCGGCCATCGATGGATTTGATCAGCGTGCTCAGCGAGCGCCGCACATCGCCTTCGCTGCCGGAGTGTCCCTCCACCAGCGCATTGGTGCTGTCGCACACCATTGCCAGCACACCCTCGTCCCCGATCGCCGAGAACGCCGCCTCATCGGTCGGCGGCCCTACCAACGGATGCGGATCCAGCTTCCAGTCCCCGGTATGCACGATGTTGCCATACGGCGTCCGTATCACCAGCGCCTGCGCCTCCGGCGTGGAATGCGCGACCCGGATGAATTGCAGCCGGAACGGCAGCAGCTCGAACGAGCCGCCCGCCGGGATGATATGGATCTTCACCTCGTTGATCAGCCGCGCCTCTGCCAGCTTGCGCTTGAGCACGGCCGCGGTGAACGGCGTGGTGTAGATCGGGCATTTCAGCTGGCGCCACAAATGCGCCACCGCACCCACGTGGTCCTCATGGGCATGGGTGATCACCAGGCCCAGAAGCTGGTCCCGCCGTTCGGCGATATACGCCGGATCGGGCATGATCACATCGGCTTCGGGCAGCTCGTTGCCACCGAAGCCGATGCCGCAATCAATCGCCAGATATTTGCCGTCGCACCGGTAGAGGTTGAGATTCATGCCGATCTCGCCCGTCCCGCCCAAGGGCAGGAAGGCCAATTCGCCTGTATTTGCGTCCATTAATCGCCTTCAATCGTTCTTGTTCTGTCACGTGGTAATCTGGGGGCGGGGTTGCGTTCCGCCAACATGCGCAAGCCGTCTAGGGTCAGATCCGGGTCGATCCGATCGAATATTTCGGTGCCTTCGGAGAACAAAGGTGCCAGGCCGCCGGTGCCGACGATCTTTGCCGGCCCATCGATCTCGCGGCGGATACGGGTAACCAGGCCCTCCACGAGGCCGATATAGCCCCAATAGACGCCAGATTGCATGGCCGAAACGGTGCCAGTACCGATCACCGCCTGCGGTCGGCCAATGCCGATCCGCGGCAGGCGTGCGGCGGCCTGATGCAGCGCCTCAATCGAAAGATTGATCCCGGGCGCAATGGCCCCGCCAATATACGCGCCGCCCGTTGCGACGACGTCGAAGGTCGTCGCAGTGCCGAAATCAATGACGATGACGGCCTGCTTGAAGTGGTGATACGCGGCAAGCGTGTTCAGCAGCCGATCGGCGCCCACGTCCTCCGGGTTGTCCATACGTATCTCGAAGCCCCAGTCGAGACTGGCACGGGCGACCAGCGGCTCGACCATGAACCATTCTCGGCACAGCTTGCGCAGGTGATACAGCGCCGCAGGCACCACCGTGCCAATGACGGCCGCGTTCACCAAGTCAGGCGAAAGCTTGCAGTGGCCGAGCAGGGTGAGCAGCCACACCGCATATTCGTCCGAGGTGCGCTGCGGCTCGGTGGCAATACGCCAGATTCCGGCCCATTGCCGCCCGTCATGCACCGCAAAAACCACATTCGTATTGCCAGCATCGACTACGAGAAGCATTCGAGGCCTCTGTGCCAGCGAAGCCGTAAAAGTCTTTTGTTTCTTTTCTTCAGAAAAGAAAGCGTGTTCTCTTTCTGAAGAAAAACAAACAAAAGTACTTTATCTCCTGCGCTCATACCAGCGCCTTTGTGCCGATAAAAATTTCCGCGGAGCTGAGAGGTTCATCATGGCCGCCAACACGCAGGGCGCCAGACTCTGTCAGGCCAGCGAATGGGCCGTGTAGATGGCGTTGCAGGGTGTGGATGTCCAGTGGTGTGCCGACCGGATGAGCGCGCTCAAGCCAGGCCTCGATAATGGCTTCCGGACGACATCCACTATAGCGGTCGAGCCCAAATGTGAGGCTTTCGGCGATCACACCCGGATCTGGCGCCGGCGACGGCAAATGGGCCGTATGGCGCCCCTCGATGGCCGGAGCAGACGCGAGATTGGCACCCATGCCAATCACCAGATAGCCTGCAGCATCGATCAGAATGCCGCCGAGCTTGGCGCCGTCGAGCAACAGGTCATTGGGCCATTTCAGCATGAGGCCATGCGCGTAGGGCGCCAAGGCTTCGTAAAGCACGACACCGGCAAGCAGCGACCAAAAGCCTGGTTGGATCGGCAATGCCGGGCGTAACAACACGGAAAAATTCAGATTGCCTGCAAGGGCGGTCCAGCCTCGCCCACGGCTGCCGCGCCCGGCAATCTGCATGTCAGCCAGAATGGCGAGACGACCGGGATCTCCGGCGTGTGCTGCTGCAATCGCCGTATCCTGGGTCGAGGCAAGGCTCGCGTATCTCTGCACGCGCCAGGCCGGCGCTGCAGGGGCCTCTCTCATTCGAATAGTGACTTCGCCGCCAAGGCAGCAGCACCCAGGAACGGCGCAGGAAACACGAAGAAGGCCAGGGTGAAGATGCCCGTCGCCATCGCTACGAACGACAGAGAGCCCGAGCGCACATCGAATTTCTCCTCCGCCGGATCAAAGAACATCACCTTGATCACACGCAAATAGTAAAAACATCCCACCACGCTGGTAAGCACACCAATCACCGCAAGCGCCCACAGCCCGGAATCGACAGCCGCGCGGAACACCAGCAATTTGCCGAAGAAACCAGCCATCGGCGGGATGCCCGCCATGCTGAACATGAAGATCGCGAGCAGCGACGCGAGCGGCAGATCGTTCTTGGCAAGCCCACCAAGGTCGCTGATTTTCTCCACCGCCAGGCCCCGCCGGCGCATCGCAATGATGCAGGCAAAGGCCCCCGCCGACATCACCACATAGGTCAGCAGATAGAGCAGCACACCACGCACGCCAGATTCCGTACCAGCAGCGAGACCGATCAACGCGTATCCCATATGCCCGATCGACGAATACGCCATCAGCCGTTTCACGCTCTTCTGCGCGATAGCAGCAAAACTCCCGAGCAGCATCGAGGCCACGGCAATGAACTCAATGATCAACTGCCACTCGACGGCAACATGCCCGAACGGTCCAAACATCACCCGCAGCAGCACCACAAAGGGTGCCACTTTCGGCGCCGTGCTCATGAAGGCAGTCACCGAAGTCGGCGCGCCTTCATACACATCAGGCGTCCACATATGGAACGGCACGGCCGAAAGCTTGAAGGCCAGGCCGGTGATGATGAAGGCGATGCCAACGATCAGCCCGGTAGAAACGCCAGCCGGGTCGGTGACAGCCTGCGCGATATGGCTGAAATCCATCGAGCCCGAGAACCCGTAGGTCAACGAGATGCCGTACAGCAGAAGACCAGATGCCAGAGCGCTCAGCACGAAATACTTCAGCCCGGCTTCCGAACTGCGGATATCCTCACGCGCGAACGCGGCGAGCACGTAGATCGCCAGCGACTGCAGTTCCAGCCCCATATACAGCGACATCAGGTTCGACGCCGACGCCATCACCATCATGCCGACCGTGCTCATCATGACGAGGACGGGAAACTCGAACCGGCCGATCTTCTGCTTCTCGTTATAGTCCAGCGCCAGCACCACGCTGAGTGCGGCACCGGCCAGGATCAGCAACTTCGCGTATTTCGAGAAAGCATCGCTGATGAACAGGCCGCCATAGGCGGAACCGCTCTGGCTGCTCAGCACCAGCACCGCAGTGATCGCCATCATGGCAAGCGCAATCATCGTGCACATCAGCGTGGAATCGCGTTTCTGCAGCACGCCGATCAACAATATCGCAAGACCGGAGACCGCGAGAAAAAGCTCGGGGAAAGCGAGCGACCAGTTCATCGTGCAACTCCCGCCAACTGTGTGGCGTGATGGACGGCATTCATCGCCTGCTGATGCGACTGCACCATGGCGCCGACGCTCGCATCGAAAAAGCTGGTGAAACTCGACGGATAGATGCCAAGCCAGAGAGTCAGCACACTCAGCGGCAGGAAGATCGCAACCTCCCGGGGCGAGAGGTCCAGGATCGAGCGAAGATCCGGTTTGGTAATCTTGCCGAAAATGATCCGGCGGTAGAGGTAGAGCATGTAGGCAGCCCCAAGGATCATGCCGAAGCTGCCGAGCAGGGCCAGCCAGATATTCACCTGGAAAGCACCGACAAGCACCAGGAACTCACCGACAAACCCGGCCGTGCCAGGCAGGCCGATCGAAGCCATGGTGAACAGCATGAACGCAAACGCATAAAGCGGCATGCGGTCGCCAAGCCCGCCATAGCGCGCGATCTCGCGCGTGTGGATGCGGTCATACACCACGCCGACGCAGAGAAAGAGCGCTGCCGAAACCACGCCATGCGAGATCATCTGGAACAGCGCGCCGTCGATACCCTGCACGTTGAAGGTGAAAATGCCGATCACCACCACGCCCATATGGGCGACGGAGGAATAGGCGATCAGCTTCTTCATATCCTCCTGCGCCAGTGCGACGAGCGAAGTGTAGATCACCGCAACGACGCCAAGCGTGAACATGAAGGGCGCAAAATACTGCGCCGCCTCCGGCAGCATCGGCACCGAGAAGCGCAGGAACCCGTAAGCGCCCATCTTCAACAGCACGCCAGCAAGAATCACGGAACCGGCCGTAGGCGCTTCCACATGTGCGTCAGGGAGCCAGGTATGCACCGGCCACATCGGCACCTTCACCGCAAACGACGCAAAGAAAGCCAGGAACAACCAGAACTGCATATGCGCGGTAAACGGCGTTTTCAGCAGCACGGTAATGTCGGTCGTGCCCGCCTGACGCCACATGAACAGCAGCGCCAGCAGCATCAGCACCGAACCGGCGAAAGTGTAGAGAAAGAACTTTATCGACGCATAGACACGCCGCGGGCCGCCCCACACACCGATGATGAGATACATCGGAATCAGCACGCCTTCGAAGAACATGTAGAACAGCAGGAAATCCGTCGCCGAAAACATGCCGACCATCATCGTCTCGAGGATGAGGAAGGCCGCCATGTATTCGCGCACACGCACCTTGATCGAGTCCCAGCTCGCCAGAATGCAGATCGGTGTCAGTGCCGTGGAGAGCAGCACGAACAGCACCGAGATGCCGTCTACGCCCATGCGGTAGCCGATGCCGAACTCCGGCAGCCAGTTTGCCGATTCCACAAACTGGTAGCCGGGCACATGCAGATCGAAACGCGTCCAAAGCACCAACGAGATGAGAAAAGTGATAAGGCTGGTCCACAACGCGGTCCAGCGCGCATTGCCGGCAACGGCTTCATCGTCGCCGCGCAACGACATCAATATCACCACGCCGACCAAAGGCAGGAAGGTGACGAGGGAAAGCACCGGGAAGCCGGCTGCGTTGATTTCGTTCACAGTCGGATCACCGGATGATGAGGAACAAGCTGAGCATGACCACAAGGCCAATCAGCATGGTGAAAGCATAAACGGCGATCGATCCGGTCTGCAGCCTCACCACTTGGCCTGCCCCACCCTCGGCCATGCTGGCCAGGCCGTTCGGCACACCGTCAATGATGGTAGCATCCCCCACCTTCCACAATTCACGGCCAAGCCAAAGTGCCGGACGAACGAAGATGAGATCGTAGAGCTCGTCGAAATACCATTTGTTCAGCAGGAACCGGTAGATCGGCCCAAACTGCGCCGCCAGCCGCACCGGCAGCGCCGGATTGACAATGTAGAACAGATACGCGAGCGCAATGCCCAACAGCCCGGTTGCCGTCGGCAGAATGCCAATCAGGAAAGGCGTGCGTTCGATCTGTTCCAGCACATGGTTCGAATCGGCGTTGAAGATCGCGCCTTGCCAGTAAGCGGCATTATGGTCGCCGATAAACCGCGCATGCAGCAGCCAGCCGGCGGTCACAGCACCGATCGAAAGCAATACAAGCGGGCCCCACATCGTAATCGGGCTTTCATGCACATGTTCCATCGTGTGCGCATCCGCGCGCGGCTTGCCATGAAACGTCATGAACAGCAGGCGCCACGAATAAAACGCGGTGAGGAACGCCGCCAGCGTGCCGCAGACAAAACCATACATGCCGATCGGTGTCCCGGCGGCAAATGTCGCTTCCAGGATCGCGTCCTTGGAGAAATAACCGGCGAAATACGGAATGCCGGCCAGCGCCAGGCTGCCGATCCACATGCAGACATAGGTGATGGGGATGGCGCGCCAAATGCCGCCCATCTTGCGCATATCCTGCTCGTCGGACATCGCGTGGATCACCGAACCAGCACACAGGAACAGCAGCGCCTTGAAGAAGGCATGCGTAATCAGATGAAACATCGAGGCCTGGTAGGCGCCAACGCCCGCCGCCATGAACATGTAGCCAAGCTGCGAGCAGGTGGAATAGGCGATCACCCGTTTGATGTCGTTCTGCACGCAACCGATCGTGGCTGCGAACAGGCAGGTCGTCGCGCCGATGAAGGTGACGAAGGTCAGCGCGTGCGGCGCAAACTCCATGATCGGCGACATGCGCGACATCAGGAACACGCCGGCGGTCACCATGGTCGCGGCATGGATCAGCGCGGAGACGGGCGTCGGGCCCTCCATCGCATCCGGCAACCAGGTGTGCAGCAGGATTTGTGCGGATTTACCCATTGCCCCGATGAACAGCAGAAAGCCCATCACCTCGTAGGCACGCGGTTCGCCGCCGAAAATCGAATACACATCATTCATGTGCTGCGGCACGGCGGCAAAGATCGTGGGAAAATCGACAGCGCCGAACTTCATGAAAACCAGCGCTATGCCGACGGCAAACGAAAGATCGCCAACACGGTTGACGATCATCGCCTTGATCGCCGCTCGGCACGCCGCAGGCCGATCATACCAGTAACCAATCAGCAGATAGCTCGCGAGCCCCACGCCTTCCCAGCCAAAGAACAGCTGAACCAGATTATCCGCCGTCACCAGCATCAGCATCATGAAGGTGAAAAGCGACAGATACGCGAAGAAGCGCGTGGTGGTGTAATGCTCATGCGCCATGTAGCCGACGCTATAGATGTGGATCAGCGTCGCCACACACGTCACCATCGCGACCATGCTGACCGACAAGGTGTCGTAATGCAGCGCCCAGGTCAGATTGAAATTACCCGCCGCGATCCAGGTGCCGATGGTCACCACCCCGTTCGGCGCACCGGCAAAAATATGCTGATACCAGCTCGTCACGCCACAAACGGAAGCCAGCACCATGCAGGCGATGGTTACGAGCTGCGCCGGGCGGTCGCCCATCATGCGGCCTAGCAGGCCGCACACCAGCGAGCCCACGAGCGGGGCGAAGACAGCTATTGCGTAAAGCATCTTCAGCCCTTCATCAGATTCACGTCCTCGACCTCGATCGAGCCGCGATTTCGGAAATATACCACCACGATCGCCAACCCGATGGCGGCTTCAGCGGCGGCCACAGTCAGCACGAACATTGCCAGCACCTGGCCCGCGAGATCGCCCAGCGCGGAGGAAAACGCGACCAGATTGAGGTTCACCGCCAGCAGGATGAGCTCGATGGACATCAGGATAACGATGACATTCTTTCGGTTCAGGAAAATGCCGAACACGCCGAGCACCAGGAGACAAGCGCTGACGAAGAGGTAATTGCCCAGCCCGATGGCAAGTGCGCCTTGCTGCATGAATCAATGCTCCCCTTCAGGGTGATCGGAATGCGCCTCGTCATGACCGTGATCATGCGCCGGCAGCAAAACCGCGGCTGGCTTGCGACGATAGATGCCAAGTTCCTGCACGCCAGCGCCGGTCCGCAAACTGAGCACCTCGAGCGTATCGACCACGCGACGTTCCTGCTGACGGGTGATGTTCTGCCGGCGTGCAGTATGCCGCTCGCGATGGGTCAGCACGATCGCGCCCATCATCGCCACCAGCAGGATCAATCCGGAAAGCTGGAACAGAAAAATATATTGCGTGTAGATGACATTGCCGAGGGCACGCGTGTTTTCCACTTGCGCGGGCATTTGCGAAAGCCGCAAAGCAGGCGCGTCGGTAGCGAATTGCCAACCGAACAAAACGCTCAACAATTCAAAGAACAGGATGGCGCCGACCGTCGCACCCACCGGGGCATAGCGCTGGAAGCCTTCTCGCAGCGCAGAGAAATCCACATCCAGCATCATGACGACGAACAGGAACAGCACCGCGACTGCGCCGACATAGACGATCACCAGGATCATCGCGAGGAACTCCGCCCCGGCGATCAGGAACAGCGCGGCCGCGTTGAAGAACGCCAGGATCAGGAACAGAACGGAATGCACGGGATTTCGGCTGGTCACCACCATGGCGGCCGAAACCAGCAGAATGATGGAAAAGACCCAAAAGGCGATTTGCGCGATCATCTGTAGGGCGCATCCAATTCGAGCCGTTTGGCAATTTCGGATTCCCAACGGTCGCCGTTTTCCAACAGCTTGTCCTTGTTATACATCAGCTCTTCGCGTGTCTCGGTAGAGAACTCGAAATTTGGCCCTTCGACGATCGCGTCCACTGGGCAAGCCTCTTCGCACAGCCCGCAATAGATGCATTTCGTCATGTCGATGTCGTAGCGCGTGGTCCGCCGCGAGCCGTCGTCGCGCGGTTCTGCCTCGATGGTGATGGCATAGGCCGGGCAGATCGCCTCGCAAAGCTTGCAAGCGATGCAACGTTCTTCGCCGTTCGGATAGCGACGCAGCGCATGCTCGCCCTTGAAGCGCGGACCGATCGGGCCTTTTTCATAAGGGTAGTTGATCGTCACCTTCGGCTTGAAGAAATAGCGCAGCGTGATCGCCATGCCGGAGAGCAACTCCCACATGACCAGGCGCGTGACGGGTTTGAACGATAGCGGCATTTTGTCTTCAGACCCCGTTATTCGGCAGCCAGCCGGTCGCTTCGAGAAAACCAGCCGTCAGCACGAGCCAGAGCAGCGAAAGCGGCAAGAACACCTTCCATCCAAGGCGCATCAACTGATCGTAGCGGTAGCGCGGGAAGGTCGCGCGCACCCAGAAGAAGAAGAACATGATGCAGCAGATCTTGGCGAACAGCCAGAACACCCCGGGTATGAACGTCAGCCCGAACGGCGCCTGCCATCCGCCGAGAAACAGCACGCTCGCGAACGCCGACATCATGATCATGTTGGTATATTCGCCAAGATAGAACAGCGCGAAAGACATTGCGCTGTATTCCACGAAGAATCCCGCCACGATCTCGCTTTCGCCTTCGGGCAGATCAAAGGGAGCGCGATTGGTTTCCGCCAGCATGGACACCAGAAACACCACAAACATCGGAAACAGCGGAAAAGCGAACCACACATGGCTCTGTGCACGTACGATGTCATTCATGTTCAGGCTACCGACGCAGAGCAGGACGGAGACGAGCACAAACCCGATCGAGACCTCGTAGCTTACCATTTGCGCGGCCGAGCGCATGGCGCCCAAAAACGCGTATTTGGAGTTGCTCGCCCAGCCTGCGATCACCACGCCGTAAACGCCCAGCGAGCTCACCGCAAACAGATAGAGAATGCCGACATTGACGTTGGCAGCAGCCCAACCATCGGCGATCGGCATCACCGCCCACGCCATGCAGGCAAGGATGAACACCAGCATCGGCGCAAACAGAAACAGCATCCGGCTTGCGCCGGCAGGGATGATGGTCTCCTTGGTAAAAACCTTCACCGCGTCTGCAAAGGGCTGCCAAAGGCCGAAAGGTCCCACCCGGTTTGGGCCCCTGCGCAACTGGAACGCAGCAAGCGCCTTGCGCTCGAAATAGGTCGCATAGGCCATGGAAATCAGCACAGGCACCAGGATCGCGAGCGTGATTGCAACAGTGCGGATCAGTATACCGATATCGGTGTCGAAGAAGAAATGATGCACGCCGCTACTCCGCCGCCATGGCCATTGGCTTGGGGGCGATGCGCGAACATTCGGCCATCGTCAAGCTTGCTCGGCTGATCGCATTGCTCAGGTAGTAATCCGCCACAGCAGGCACGAACGCCGTATCGCCGACATTCCCGGTGGCCGGGCCATTCATTTCAGACGCACCAAAACGCGCAAGCCCCACGCGGCCGAACACGGGGTTCTGCCGTTCCATGCGTGCCCGCAGCGCATCCAAATCGTCATAAGGCAACGCGTGGCCGATGGTCGCACTGAAAGCGCGCAGAATGCGCCAATCCTCGCGCGCATCGCCGGGCGGAAACAAAGCACGATAGCCGCGCTGCACGCGCCCTTCAGTATTCACATAGGTGCCGTCTTTTTCGGTGTAGGCAGACCCAGGCAGCACCACATCGGCACGTGCCGCGCCACGATCGCCATGATGCCCCTGGTAGACGACGAAAGTCTCAGCCCCAATCTTCAAGGTATCGAACTCGTCGGCGCCAAGGAGCCAGAGCAGATCAACGCCACCGCCCATCATACCGGCCAGATCAAGCCCGCCGAGCCCAGGCACAAAGCCAAGATCGAGCGCGCCCACGCGAGACGCCGCGTTGTGCAGCACATTGAAGCCATGCCAATCGGGCTTCAGCGCACCGGCCGCCTTGGCGATACGCCAGGCCTCCGCCAGAACAGCACCACCATCTGCACCGGTCAGCGCCCCCTGCCCCACAATGATCATGGGACGCTCAGCAGCAAAGAATGTCTCAGCAAAGCCACCGGCATCTTTCGTGAGCGACGACAAAGCCGCAGGCGATTCGCCGATATGCGTAAAGGCATATGTCAGATCACCTGCCGCGCCAACGAGACCAATGGGAAGATGCCCGAACGTCGCAAGATAGCGCTTGCGCAAACGCGCATTCAGCACCGTCGCTTCATGGCGCGGATTAGTGCCGATGAGAAGAACAGCGTCTGCGGCATCAATCCCGGCGATGGTGCTGTTGAACAGATACAGATCGCGCCGGCTCGCATCCAGCTTCGCACCATCCTGGCGGCAATCCAGATTTGCCGAGCCAAGCGAGACACAAAGGTCCTTCAACGCCATCATGCTCTCGGCATCACAGAGATTGCCGGCCAAGGCGCCAATCTTCGCGCCCGGCAAGTTCTGCAGTTTTGCAGCGATTGCACCAAACGCTTCCTGCCAGGTTGCAGGACGCAGCTTTCCGTTTTCACGCAGCCAAGGTTTGTCGAGGCGGCGGCGTTTCAGACCATCGACGGAGAAACGCGATTTATCACCGAGCCACTCCTCGTTGATCTCATCGTTCACGCGCGGCAGGATTCGCAGAACCTCAGGCCCGCGCGCATCGATTCGGATTGGCGTACCTAACGCATCAAGCACATCCACGCTATCGGTCTTCTGCAATTCCCAAGGCCGCGACACGAACGCATATGGCTTGCTGGTCAGCGCACCGACCGGGCAGATATCGATCAGATTGCCGGAAAGCTCCGATGTGAGCGCATGCTCCACATAGGTGCCAACCTCCATGTTCTCGCCCCGCGCCGTCGCACCCAGCTCTGGCACGCCCGCGATTTCGGTCGCAAACCGAATACAGCGCGTGCATTGGATACAGCGCGTCATCACCGTCTTGACCAGCGGGCCGAGGTTCTTGTCCTTCACCGCGCGCTTGTTTTCGGCATAGCGCGAATGGTCCATGCCATAGGCATAGGACTGGTCCTGCAGATCGCATTCGCCGCCCTGATCGCAGATCGGGCAATCGAGCGGATGGTTGATCAGCAGAAATTCCATCACGCCACGACGCGCCTGGCGCACCATCGCAGTGTCGGTTTTCACCACCATGCCTTCGGCCACCGGATAGGCGCAACTCGCAATCGGTTTCGGCGCCTTCTCCACTTCCACCAGGCACATCCGGCAATTGCCGGCAACAGAAAGCCGCTCGTGATAGCAGAAGCGCGGAATTTCCTTGCCTGCCAACTCGCACGCCTGCAGCACGGAACTTCCAGCTTCGATCTCGATTTCGTTGCCGTCGACAACAAGCTTGACCATACGCTCTACTCTGCCGCTATGGGGAGATTGGAGGGGGTAGGCGCGCGCTGAGTGCCGCGATAATCAGCGATACGCTGCTCGATCACCGGCCGGAAATGACGGATCAGCCCCTGGATCGGCCACGCCGCCGCGTCACCCAACGCACAGATCGTGTGACCTTCTACCTGGCGTGTCACCTGCTCCAGCATGTCGATTTCCGCAGGCTCCGCACGACCTTCGACCAGGCGATACATCACGCGCATCATCCAGCCAGTGCCTTCACGGCACGGCGTGCACTGCCCGCAACTCTCGTGCTTGTAGAACTTTGCAAGGCGGGCAATGGCCCTGATCACGTCTGTGGACTGATCCATTACGATCACCCCGGCGGTGCCAAGGCCGGATTTCACGTCACGCAACGAATCGAAATCCATCAGGATCGTGTCGCAAGTGGCCTTCGGCATCAGCGGCACCGACGAACCGCCAGGGATCACCGCCAACAGATTATCCCAGCCGCCACGCACGCCACCGGCATATTTGTCAATCAACTCGCGCAACGGAATCCCGAGTTCTTCCTCGACGTTACAAGGCTTATTCACGTGGCCGGATATGCAGAACAGCTTCGTCCCGGCATTCTTGGGCCGGCCAAGTGCCGAAAACCACGCAGCGCCACGACGCAGAATGGTCGGTGCCACTGCAATGCTTTCCACGTTGTTCACTGTGGTCGGGCAACCATAAAGCCCAACGGCCGCAGGAAACGGCGGCTTCAGCCGCGGCATGCCCTTCTTGCCTTCAAGGCTCTCGAGCAAAGCGGTCTCCTCGCCGCAGATATACGCGCCGGCGCCGCGATGCAGATAAAGATCGAAATCCCATCCGCTGCCGCACGCATTCACGCCGATCAGCCCGGCGTCATAAGCCTCGTCGATGGCTGCCTGAAGATTAAGATGCTCGTTAAAGAACTCGCCACGGATATAGATATACGCAGCATGTGCACCCATCGCGAAACTGGCGATCAGACAGCCTTCGATCAGCTTGTGCGGATCGTGTCGCATGATGTCACGATCCTTGCAGGTGCCAGGCTCGCTTTCATCGGCGTTCACCACCAGATAGGCCGGCCGCCCATCGGAGACTTTCGGCATGAACGACCATTTCATGCCGGTCGGGAATCCCGCACCGCCGCGGCCGCGCAGCCCGGAATCCTTCATCTCGGTAATGATGGTATCGCGCCCGCGCAGCAGGATGTCGGCAGTATTGTCCCAGTCGCCCCGTGCACGCGCGCCGGCAAGGCGCCAATCGTGCTGGCCGTAGAGATTGGTAAAGATGCGGTCGCGGTCTTGCAGCATACAGACTACTCCGTGACCGTCGTGAGAGTGGTAGGCCCGCCCTCGGGCGCCGAGGTAATGCGGCCGATCATCGAGCCAGGCTGAGGCGGTGCGTCGCCGCGCTTCAGCGACTCCAACAATGTCTCCGTCAAAGGACCATCCATGTCCTCATAGAAATCATTGTCGATCTGCAGGATCGGCGCGTTCACGCAGGCGCCCAGGCATTCCACTTCCGACATGGTGAAAAGACCGTCTTCGCTCGTCTCATGCCAGCCCTTGATGCCCGTCACCTTGCGGCATGCCGCAACCACATCATCCGAGCCGCGCAGCCAGCACGGCGTTGTTGTACACAGCTGCAAATGGTACTTGCCCACCGGCGTCGTGTTGAACATCAGATAGAAGGTAGCGACTTCATACACACGGATCGGCGGCATTTCGAGCCGCGCTGCCACCGCATCCATCGCTACCCGCGGCACCCAGGCACTCCCGGTGTCGCGCTTCATCTGCGCCTGCACAATGTAGAGCAGAGGGATCACGCCGCTGGCCTTACGTGCAGGCGGGTATTTCTTCAGTATAGCGTCGATCTCGCCGTCGCTTTGCTGATCAAAGACAAAATGCGTAGGTTCGTTGCGCACATGATCGGCGGTCGAACCGTCACCGATGTTATCCGCTGAAAAATGACCGGACATCAGCGATCCACCTCACCAAAAACCAGATCGATTGAGCCGATCACCGCGACCGCATCAGCAAGCATATGCCCTTTGCTCATCACTTCCACTGCCTGCAAATGCGAGAACCCTGTCGGCCGTATCTTACAGCGATAAGGTTTGTTGGTCCCGTCGGACACCAGATAGACGCCGAACTCACCTTTTGGGCTCTCCGTCGCGGTATACGTCGCGCCCGCCGGCACATGAAACCCTTCAGTGTAGAGCTTGAAGTGATGGATCAGCGCTTCCATCGAACGCTTCATGTCCTCGCGCCGAGGCGGCGTGAACTTGCGGTCATCCACTTTCACAATGCCGGGCTTCATACGCTCGATGCATTGCCGAATGATCTTTACGCTCTCCCGCATCTCGATCATGCGGACGAGGTAGCGATCGTAGCAATCGCCGTTTCGGGCGATCGGCACATCAAATTCAACGCGATCGTACATAGCATAAGGCTGCGACTTGCGCAGATCCCAAGGCACACCGCTGGCACGCAGATTCGGCCCTGAAAAACCCCATGCCAGCGCCTGCTCAGCGCTCATGACCCCGATATCTACGGTTCGCTGCTTCCAGATACGGTTTTCAGTCAGCAGGTTCCACAAATCGTCAATGAACTTCGGAAATTCGTCGCTCCAAGCCCAGATCTTATCCGTCAGACCCGCCGGCAGGTCACGGCTGACGCCACCATGGCGATAATAGTTCGCGTGCAGCCGTGCGCCTGAAGCTGCCTCGTAAAACTCCATCAGCTTTTCACGCTCTTCATACGCCCAAAGCGGCGGCGTCAGCGCACCACAATCCATGGCGAACGACGTGATGTTCAACAGATGATTGAGGATACGCGTGATCTCGTCATACATCGTGCGTATCCACTGCGCCCGTTCCGGCACCTGAATACCCAGCAACTTCTCAGTCGCCATCACGAACGCATGTTCCATGCACATCGGCGACACGTAATCGAGCCGGTCAAAATACGGCGTATTCTGCGTGTAGGTGCGGCTTTCGATCAGCTTCTCGGTGCCGCGATGCAAAAGCCCCACATGCGGGTCTGCACGCTCCACAATCTCGCCATCCATCTCCAGCACCAGGCGAAGCACGCCATGCGCCGCCGGATGCTGTGGGCCGAAATTGATCGCATGGCTATCGATCTGCACTGTCTTGTAAGCCACAGCCTCGCTCGCAGGCACCGGCAGCGCAGTCTCGCGAATCGGATCTTTTTCGACAGTATCGGTCATGTCTTGCTCACTTCGCCGGCGTTGCCTTGCTGCAGAGCAAGGCGTGCCACATGCGCTTTCTCATCGCCCGGCAAGGTCGTCATGCCTTCCCAAGGCGAGGTGAAGTGGAAGTTACGGAAATCCTGCGTCAACCGCACAGGCTCATACACAACCTGTTTGCGGTCTTCGTCGTAACGCACTTCCACATACCCGGTCAGCGGAAAATCCTTGCGCAGCGGATGCCCCTCAAACCCGTAATCCGTCAGAATGCGACGGTGATCGGCCAAGCCCGCGAACAGCACGCCGAACAGATCCCAGCATTCCCGTTCCCACCAAGTGGCCACTGGCCAGATACCAGAGACGGAGGGCACCGGAGTCGTCTCATCGGTAGTGACGATCAGACGCACGCGATGGTTAAGCGATACGCTCAGTAGATTGTACACCACGTCGAAGCGCTCTGCGCGTTCCGGCCAGTCCACACCGCAAAGATCCATCAGTTGCTCGAACTGGAACCGCGGATCATCACGCAGGAGGGTCATTACCTCAAGCAGTGACTCACGCGTCACGGAGGCGACCAACTCGCCGTTCTGCACGGAAATCTTTGACACGCCCGGCACACCCGCGGAAATCACCGAGGCAAGTGCGGCCGACTTCTCGGCAACAACAATATCAGCCACGAAGAATAGTCCCGGTACGACGGATCTTCTTCTGCAGTTGCATAATGCCGTAAACCAGCGCCTCCGCCGTTGGCGGGCAACCAGGCACATACACGTCCACTGGAACGATCCGGTCGCAACCGCGCACCACCGAATACGAATAATGGTAATATCCACCACCATTCGCACAGCTTCCCATGCTGATCACCCAGCGCGGCTCCGGCATCTGATCGTACACCTTGCGCAAAGCAGGTGCCATCTTGTTGGTCAACGTCCCAGCCACGATCATTACGTCGCTCTGCCGCGGCGAACCACGTGGAAAAATACCGAATCGATCAAGATCGTAACGCGGCATATACGCGTGGATCATTTCCACCGCACAACACGCCAAACCAAATGTCATCGGCCACAAACTGCCGGTGCGCCCCCAATTGATCAGCTTATCAAGCTGAGCAACTACAAAACCCTTGTCGGTGATCTCGCCGGTTATGCCACGCAGCACCGCATCCTGCGCCTCGCCCGGCGGCAAAGCCTCACGGTTCCAGGCGATATCCTGGCCAGTCGCCAGATCGGTTGCCGTCACACTCATCGCCCTACTCCCACTCCAGCGCGCCTTTGCACCACTCGTAGATAAAGCCGACGGTAAGCACTGCAAGGAAGCCAATCATCGACCAGAAGCCAAGCATGCCAATGTGACCAAGGCTGACCGCCCACGGAAACAGAAAAGCCACTTCGAGATCGAAAATGATGAAGAGGATGGCCACCAAATAGTAGCGAACATCAAAACGCCGGCGCGCATCGTCGAACGGCTCGAACCCGCATTCATACGCGGAGACCTTTTCCGCATACGGCTTCTGCCGCGCGGAAAGAATGGACCCGCCAACCATCGCCGCAGCAATGCCACTGGCGATGACGAGGAAAACAAGAATCGGAAAATAATTGGCCAGAAGTGGCTGCATGGCATTCCCAACAGCGTTTGCGCGCCAGCCTGGATCGGCGACCGCACTGCAACATTCGGGCGGACCATAGACCCCACGCGAGAGGCCGCCAAGGGGGCACACCCAAAAGCCGCGAATGACAAAGAAAGGAAAACTGGCGCGAGTGACGGGGCTCGAACCCGCGACCTCCGGCGTGACAGGCCGGCGCTCTAACCAACTGAGCTACACCCGCTTTCCAAGCAGGCGCCGCTTCTACGGTCGCTGCCGGTCATCGTCAACCCTCGCTTTTGCGGAGGGGCTAGGCCAGGGTCTCTGCCCCTACACGTCAAGATTGGGACCTCGTTAAAGGCGAAGCCTTTAAAATCCTTATTTAAAGGGTGGTTCAGGAGAGAGGCCACGCGTTCGATGGCAAAACCCTAGATGGCCCCTCTCCTAAATCACCCTTAAGATAAAGGTTCTAAGGACTTGTGTTTAGCAGGGTCCAAGGGCGGAGCCTCTGGCTTAGCCTCTCCGCAAAGCAATGCGCTGGTGGGCGGTGACGGGATCGAACCGCCGGCCAACTCGGTGTAAACGAGCCGCTCTACCTCTGAGCTAACCGCCCCTAGCATGGGTGATAGCGAAGCCGCGCCCGATGATCAAACCGGCGTATCGGCCACCAAGCCGCGCAACGCCTTGCCGGCCCGGAACCGCACCGACTTGCTGGCTGCGATATCGATCTCCGCACCACTGCGCGGATCCCTTCCCTTGCCGGCCTTGCGCTCGCTCACAGCAAAGGCACCAAAGCCGAGCACGCGCACTTCGTGACCTTCCTTCAGCGACACGCTGATCGACTCAAACACAGCCTCAACCGCAGTCAGGGCTTTAGCACGCGGCAATCCGGTTTTCTCAGCCACGGCCGCAACCAAAGCCTGCCGGTTGAAGATCTTCGACGACGCAGATTCCGCGTCAGTACTCTCGTCGTCCATGGGCATACCTTTCGAGCAAAACACTGTTTTCGCCTGGCAGGGAAAGCCCCGCCGAGTCCAGGTATGCCTATAAAGCCGATTCCGTAAAGAACCCGGAAAACCGGATTTTATGCCGACCTTCCGGGTTCTGAAGCTTAGTGCGGAAGGGACGCCGCAGTACCGTCCGCCGTCGGCTTGGCCAGCGGCTCAGGCGGCTCCTCCCACTCGATAGCCTCGGGCTTGCGCACCAGCGCCTGGCTGATAACAGAGTCCACGTGGCTCACCGGAATAAGGGTAAGCGCACGCTTCACATTATCCGGTATCTCCGCCAGATCCTTCTCGTTGTCCTTCGGGAAGAACACTGTCGTAATTCCAGCCCGCAGCGCGGCCAGCAGTTTCTCCTTCAGCCCACCGATCGGCAGCACACGCCCACGCAGCGTGATCTCGCCGGTCATCGCCACATCGCGGCGGATCGGAATGCCCGTCAGCACGCTCACCATGGAAGTAGCCATAGCGACACCCGCCGACGGTCCATCCTTCGGCGTCGCCCCTTCCGGCACATGCACATGGATGTCACGCTTCTCGAACAGCGTGGGCTTGATCCCGAAGCTGATCGACCGGCTCCGCACATAGGATAGCGCCGCAGAGACGCTCTCCTGCATCACGTCGCCAAGCTTGCCCGTATGCTTGATGTTACCTTTGCCCGGCACCATCACCGACTCGATCGTCAGGATCTCACCGCCCACTTCAGTCCAGGCGAGGCCGGTAACGACACCCACCATGTCCTCGCTCTCGGTCTCGCCATAGCGATACCGCCGTATGCCGGCGTATTTCTCCAGGTTCTTGATGCCGATCGTGACCTTCTTGGATTTCTTGGTCACAATCTCCTTGACCGACTTACGCGCCAGATTGGCGAGTTCACGCTCGAGGTTCCTAACGCCAGCCTCACGCGTATAGGTGCGGATCAAGTCGCGTAGAGCCTCGTCGCTCAGCGACCATTCTTCCGGCTTCAGGCCATGCGCCTCGCCCTGCTTCGAGATCAGATGGCGACGCGCAATCTGCAGCTTCTCATCCTCGGTGTAGCCGGAGATACGGATGATCTCCATCCGGTCGAGCAACGGCTGCGGCATGCGAAGTGAGTTCGCCGTGGTTACGAACATCACGTCCGAAAGATCGTAATCCACCTCCAGGTAATGGTCGGCAAAGGTGGCGTTCTGCTCCGGATCCAGCACTTCAAGCAGCGCCGAGGTAGGGTCGCCCCGCCAATCCTGCCCAAGTTTGTCTATCTCATCGAGCAGAAAGAGCGGGTTTGACGTCTTCGCCTTCTTCATGCCCTGGATCACCTTGCCGGGCATAGAACCGATATAGGTGCGCCGATGGCCACGTATCTCGGCTTCATCCCGCACGCCGCCGAGCGACATACGAACAAACGCGCGCCCGGTCGCATTCGCAATCGACTTGCCAAGCGAGGTCTTACCTACACCAGGCGGGCCAACAAGGCACAGGATCGGTCCACGCACCTTCGGGCTACGCGCCTGCACCGCCAGATATTCAAGGATACGCTCCTTGACCTTCTCCAGCCCAAAATGATCCGCATCGAGCACTTTCTCAGCTTCAATGACATCATTGCGGACTTTGCTGCGCTTTTTCCACGGGATGGACAGCATCCAATCGAGGTAGTTGCGCACCACAGTAGCTTCCGCGCTCATCGGGCTCATGGTGCGGAGCTTCTTCAGCTCCGCCATCGCCTTCTCGCGCGCTTCCTTGGTGAACTTCGTCTTCTTGATCTTGTCTTCGAGTTCGGCAGTCTCGTCCTTGCCGTCCTCGCCCTCGCCAAGCTCCTTCTGAATGGCCTTCAGCTGCTCATTCAAATAATACTCGCGCTGCGTTTTCTCCATCTGCCGCTTCACGCGGTTCCGGATACGCTTCTCTACCTGCAGCACGCCGATTTCGGATTCCATATGGCCGAACACGCGCTCAAGCCGCTCACCGATGCGAGTGGTTTCAAGCAGTTCCTGCTTCTCGCTGATCTTGAGGTTCAGGTGGCTGGCTATGGTATCCGCCAGCTTGCTCGGCTCTTCGATCTGGTTGAGCGACACCAGCACCTCAGGGGCGATCTTCTTGTTCAGCTTGATATACTGCTCGAACTGGCCGACCACGGTACGGCCAAGAGCCTCAAGCTCCTGAGCTTCACCTTCCTGGTCTGGCATGTCCTCGACCAGAGCCTCAAAGTAGGATTCTGTCTCTTTGAATGACGTCAGCCGCGCACGACGGCCGCCTTCGACCAGCACCTTCACGGTGCCGTCGGGCAGCTTCAGCAGCTGAAGGATCGTGGAAACCGTACCTACGCGATAAATATCATCGGCCGAGGGATCATCCTGGGCTGCATTCTTCTGGGCAACGAGTAGGATCTGCTTGTCTTCCTTCATGACCGCTTCCAGCGCGCGCACGGATTTTTCCCGTCCGACGAAGAGCGGCACGATCATGTGCGGGAAGACAACGATATCGCGCAGGGGGAGCACCGCCATGGTCTCACCGGCAGATGCCGGCGGCTGGTGCGACTTTTTTTCGCGCGGTGCGCGGGGAGTCTCGGTCATATGGACCTCCTTAAAGGACAGTCGGGTCGCGCAGGTCGCCCAATCTTTGGCACGGACCCACGTAAAAATGTCAAATGATCAGTGCTAACCGTTAAGACAAGATGAAGGGACAATTGGGTCCCAAAGAGATGACGGGAGGTTTTGGGGGAGCCGGCACGGCTCTCCCAACCTTCCTATTAGCCAGCCCCCTCCGCGCGTTCTTTCGAACGCTCCTTGGAATACGTGTAGAGCGGATTAGCCCGCCCCTCCGCGACTTCGCGGTTGATCACAACTTCGTCCACGTTATCCAATCCGGGAAGATCAAACATGGTTGTAAGCAGGATAGATTCCATGATGGAGCGCAGCCCACGTGCACCGGTGCGACGTGCAATAGCGCGAGTGGAAACCGACTTCAGCGCGTCGTCCGTAAAGCTAAGCTTCACGCCCTCCATCTCGAACAGACGACCATACTGTTTCACCAGTGCATTCTTCGGCTTCGTGAGGATTTCCATCAGTGCCGCTTCGTCGAGATCCTCGAGCGTCGCCACCACTGGCAGACGGCCGATAAACTCAGGGATAAGGCCGAACCGCAGCAGGTCTTCCGGCTCCACGTCGCGCAGGATCGCGCCAGTGCGGCGTTCATCTGGGTCACGCACTTCGGCACCGTAGCCAATGCCTGAACCCTTGCCGCGCGCGCCGATAATCTTCTCCAACCCGGCAAACGCGCCACCGCAAATGAAGAGAATATTGGTGGTATCGACCTGCAGAAACTCCTGCTGCGGATGCTTGCGGCCGCCTTGCGGCGGCACGGAAGCGACGGTGCCTTCCATGATCTTCAGCAGCGCCTGCTGCACACCCTCGCCGCTCACATCGCGCGTGATGGAAGGATTGTCGGATTTGCGGCTGATCTTATCGACCTCGTCGATATAGACGATGCCGCGCTGCGCCCGCTCCACATTGTAGTCAGCCGCCTGCAGCAGCTTGAGGATGATGTTCTCCACATCCTCGCCCACATAGCCGGCCTCGGTCAGCGTCGTCGCGTCAGCCATGGTAAACGGCACATCGAGAATGCGTGCCAGCGTCTGTGCCAGCAGCGTCTTGCCAGAGCCTGTGGGCCCAACGAGCAGGATGTTGGACTTGGCGATCTCGATGTCATTGTTCTTCTGCGCGTGGGCCAACCGCTTGTAATGGTTATGCACGGCCACCGAGAGCACCTTCTTCGCATGCGCCTGGCCGATGACGTAATCGTCCAGAACGCGGCAGATCTCCTTCGGCGTCGGCACACCATCGCGTGCCTTCACAAGGTGCGTCTTATGCTCCTCGCGGATGATATCCATGCAAAGCTCGACGCACTCATCACAGATGAACACGGTTGGGCCCGCGATCAGCTTGCGCACTTCGTGCTGCGACTTGCCGCAGAACGAGCAGTACAGGGTGTTCTTGGTATCGCTGGGCTTGGTAGCCATAAAGTCTCCCGCCCCGAGGCTTAACCGGGGGCCACAATCTTTGGATACTAAACCTTGGCTTTCGAAATCGACAAGGTGGGCATGCTAAATGGTGGCTTGGAACTTGAAGGAAGAAGCAAGCCGTTCTTTTTTGAAAAAAAGAACCAAAAAACTTTTATGTCCTGACGCTAGGTCCGCAAGTAGCGCTTTGGAAATAAACGTCTTCTTGCCTATACCTTGATGGCGTCGTCCGTGGTGGACTGCGGCCGGTTCTCCACCACCTGGTCCACGATCCCGAAAATCTTGGCTTCCTCAGCCGACATGTAACTGTCGCGCTCAAGCTTCGCCTCGATATCCGCCATCGTCTGCCCGGTATGGCGATGATAGATCTCGTTCAGCCGATGCCGCAGATGCAGGATCTCACGCGCCTGTATCTCGATGTCCGCCGCCTGGCCCTGCGCGCCGCCGCTCGGCTGATGCACCATCACCCGGCTATTCGGCAACGCATAGCGCTTGTCCTTCGCACCGGCCGCCAGCAACAGCGACCCCATCGAAGCAGCCTGCCCAATGCACACCGTGCTCACCGGGCAGCGTATGTACTGCATGGTGTCGTAGATCGCGAGACCGGCGGAAACGACGCCACCCGGACTGTTGATATAGAAGAAGATGTCTTTGGCCGGGTTCTCGCTCTCCAGAAAGAGCAGCTGGGCACAAATCAGCGCACTCATCTGATCATAGACCGGCCCAGTCAGGAAAATGATCCGCTCCTTCAACAGGCGCGAAAAAATATCATAGCTCCGCTCGCCCCGCGCCGTCTGCTCGACCACCATGGGCACAAGCTGGCTATGGACCTCGGTGGGATGACGATCCCTCATACGCACTCCTTCGGCTCGCGGGGCTTAGCGGCAGGCGGAAGACCTGCCGGCGTTGCGAGAACTGTCACATAGGTTTCAGCAGGCGCGTTTGTAGTGCAAGCCCCAAGCAGGCGATCGACAGCGATCAAGCAGCCTGGTCTGAACTATCGCCGCCAGGCGCCGCCGCTTCGTGAACCGGCGCCTCGTCCGACTCGGCATGCTCCGGCTCGGCCGACGGCTCGAAATGCAGCTTGGCCTTCTCCATCGCATCGTCAGCCGACGGCAAAGCCAGCTCCTCAGGCGCCACAATCTTATCTTCGACCTTCGCCATCTCCAGGATGTAATCGACCACCTTGTCCTCGAACAGCGGCCCTCGCAGCTGCTCGATCGCGTTCGGCGTCTTGCGGAAGAACTCTACCACCTGCATTTCTTGCCCAGGATAACGCGACGCCTCCTGGCGCAATGCCGCGGTCAGCTCGTTCTGGCTCACCTGGATATTGGCCGTGCGGCCAATCTCAGACAGCAACAAGCCCAGCCGCACACGCCGATCCGCGATCGCGCGATATTCGGTTCGCAGGGTCTCCGCGTCCTTATCCTTATCTTCATCGTCGATCTGGCCGGACTTCATGTCCTGCTCGACCCGCGCCCAGATCGCTCCGAACTCGGCATCGACCAAATTCTGCGGCGCCGGGAAATCAGCCTTCTCCGCCAGAACATCCAGCAACTCGCGCTTGATCCGCAGCCGTGCCATCTGATCGAGCTCGCGCTGCATCTGGCCCGTCAGCGTCTCGCGCAGCTTCTCCAGAGATTCAAAACCCAGCTTCACAGCCAACGCATCGTCGATCGCCGACTCAACCGGCTTCGCCAGGCTCTTCGCCGTAATCTTGAACACCGCCGCCTTCCCGGCCAGCGCCTCGGCATGGTACTCGGCCGGGAACGTCACATCAATGTCGCGCTCCTCGCCCGGCTTCATGCCCGCCATGCCCTCGGAAAAGCCGGGAATGAACCCCTGGCCGCCGATCTCCACCTTGGCATCCTGCCCAGCGCCACCGTCGAACGGCACGCCATCCACCGACCCCAGAAAATCGACCACCAGAACATCGCCCGTCTCGGCGCCACGATCCTCTTCGACCGGCACCGTATCGCGCTGCTGCTTGGCAATCGTGCTCAGCGTCTCTTCCAGCTTCTCCGGCGCCACCTCGGCGCGATACCGCACCAGGTTCAACGCCGCCAAATCGGGCGCCGCAATCTCCGGCAGGATCTCGAGCTCGACATTGAACGAAAGGTCCGACGCCGCCTTCGCATTGATATCCGGCTGCCTGGCTAGCTCGATCTTCGGCTGTCCCGCAGGGCGCAACCCGCGCTCCTCGATCATCTGGTCCGCGGCGGTGCTGAGCGCATCCTGCATCACTTCGGCCATCACCGAGGCGCCGTAA
This sequence comes from Acetobacteraceae bacterium, assembly GCA_965198855.1. Classification (GTDB taxonomy): domain Bacteria; phylum Pseudomonadota; class Alphaproteobacteria; order Acetobacterales; family Acetobacteraceae; genus BOG-908. The sequence continues at coordinate 1,761,615 of CBDAPZ010000001.1, forward strand.
CGCTGGCGTACGAGATTCACCGGCACCTTTCCTGGGCGGAAACCGGGCAGGCGAATGGTCCGGCCGATCTCGGCCAGCTTTGCGCCCCATTTGCTCTCGATCTCGGCAGCCGGCACGGTCACGGAATATGCGCGCTTGAGGCCGTCGGAGAGCGTCTCGGTAACCTGCATCGGAAAAGTCATCCTAAGTCTGAGAAAGCGCGATGGTGCGGGCGGAGGGACTTGAACCCCCACGGCTCACGCCACCAGAACCTAAATCTGGCGTGTCTACCAATTTCACCACGCCCGCCGGCCGCGAAGCGGCGGGAGTAGCGCACGAGGCGGTGGGGGGCAAGGGTGAAGGAAGGCCAGGGGCTCTGCCCCTGGACCCCGCTGGGGACTCGTCCCCAGACCCATTACCTTTGATTAAGGTTCTAAGGACGAGTCCTTAGCGGGGGTCCAGGAGGCAGAGCCCCTGGCCTTCCTCCCCTTGCCCCCGGCACGCCCCCTGCATCACTCTGCCTCCATGAGGGCACTGCGTCTGGCGATTCTTATATTGGCGTTGCCTTGCCTCTTGCGTGCTCAGGACTCTGATCGGGCTGCGCTCATGCGCCTGCATCGCGGCGGCGTGCTGCATCTCAGCTCATATCAGGCCTCCGGGACGATCGATCCGCAGATCAACTACGAAAGCGATTTCTGGCAGATCTTCTTTGTCACCCAGGATGGGCTGGTTGGGTTTCGTAAAGCGCCGGGCAAGCGGGGCATGGAATTGGTGCCCGATCTGGCCGAGGCGATGCCGGAGATCACCGACAGCGGCAGAACCTATGTGTTCCATCTGCGCCGCGGCCTGAAATTCTCCACCGGCCAGGACATAACGGTGGCCGACGTCGTGGCCAGCTACCAGCGCATGTTCAGGGTGTCGGGGCCGAATGTCGGCAGCTGGTACAGTATTATTGTGGGTGCCGATGCCTGTCTGAAGGAGCCAACAACCTGCACGCTGGCCGGCGGCGTAGAGAGCGACTTGCAGGCCGGCACTGTCACGCTGCATCTCGTGCATGCGGACAGCGAGTTCCTGCAGAAGATCGCTTTGCCGTTCGCGGTTATCCTGCCGGCTAATACGCCGCCGCATGATCTCGGCACCGTCCCGCCGGCGGGGACAGGGCCTTACATGATCCAAAGCTATAACCCGATCCGCGAGATGGTGCTGGTCCGCAACCCGTATTTCCATCAATGGAGCGAAGAGGCACAGCCGGACGGTTTTGCCGACCGCATCAGCTACCGCTACGGCTTACAGAACGAATCCGAAGTCACCGAGATCGAAAACGGCGCACTGGACTGGATGGCCGATCCATCGCCTTTGGACAGGCTTGCAGAAATCGGGGGTGAGCACACCAAGCTTGCCCACATCGATGCGCTGCTTGCCTATTATTACGTGACGATGAACACGAACCTCGCGCCGTTCAACAATGTGCAGGCACGTCGCGCCGTTGCATTCGCGATCAATCGAAAGGTGACGGTAAACCTCTATGGCGGCCCTGCTGTCGGCACGCCGCTATGCCAGCTTCTGCCCGCCGGCCTCGCCGGCTACACGCCCTATTGCCCCTACACCAAAAATCCGGGTGCAGCCTGGTCGGCCACCGATCTCGACCAGGCCCGCGCCCTCGTCAAAGCCAGCGGCACCGCAGGCACGAAAGTCACGGTGATCTGCTCGGACCGCGAAGTCGAGCGGAGCATCGGCATCTATCTGCAAAGCGTACTCAACGATATCGGCTACACTGCAAGCCTGCACTCCATCTCCTACAACATCCGCGACACCTATCTGCAGAACTCCTCCAACCACGTGCAGATCGGCCTCACCGACTGGTATCAGGATTACCCCTCCCCCTCCGATTTCCTCGACGTGCTGCTCTCCTGCGCGAGCTTCCATCCAGGCTCCGACGCCTCCATCAACATGAGCGGTTTCTGCAATCCGGCAATCGACGCCCGCATGCAGAAGGCCATGGACACGGCCTCGACCGATCCAGCGGGCGCCTTGCAGCAATGGACTGCGCTCGATCACACCCTCACCGACCTCGCACCCCTCACCACCCTGTTCCAGATCAACAAACTCGATATCGTCTCAGCGCGCGTCGGGCATTTCGTATTCAGCCCTTTGTTCCACGTGATCTTTTCTGAAATCTGGGTGAAATGAGCGCTTCAGAAGGGCCGTGGGCCGTCGCGTTCCGGCGTCTGGCACAAGATCGTGCCGCCATGGTGTCCGCGGCCGTCCTGGTACTGGTTCTCGTCGCCTGCGTCCTCGCACCTCTCTACGCGCATTATGTCAACGGAAATGATCCGTTCAGGCCAAATCTCGACGGCACGGTGACCATAGGCGGCCATGTGCTCGACATCCTGCAAGCCGCCGACAACCCGCTGCATCTCGGCTCAGCACCCATCGGCCCCACCTGGCACGGTGCTTATTTCCTCGGTGCAGACGGCCAGGGCCGCGACGTTGCAAGCCGGCTGCTCTATGGCGGCAAGAACTCGTTGCTCATCGCCGGCGCCGCCACGGTCATCTGCCTGTTCCTGGCAGCCATTGTCGGCATCCTGGCCGGTTTCCTGGGTGGATGGACCGACCAGGTGCTTTCCCGGATCCTCGATATCCTCTGGGCTTTCCCCGTTTATTTGCTGGCGATCTCACTCTCCGTGGTGCTGATCAGCCAGGGATTGCGGCTCGGCCCGATCACGATCGAAGCAGATAATCTGCTGCTGCCGATTTGCATCATCGGCATCGTCTATGTGCCCTACGTCGCCCGGCCCGTGCGCGGACAGGTGCTCTCCCTCGCCCGCAGCGATTTCGTGCTGGCCGCGGTAGGTCTTGGCGTATCGAACAGACGCATCCTTTTCCGTGATATTCTACCCAACGTGGCACCCACGCTGATCGTGTTCGCACCTTTGGTCATGGCGCTGAACCTGCTCACAGAAAGTGCCTTGTCGTTCCTCGAAATCGGCGTGCAGCCACCGCAAGCAAGCTGGGGCACGATCATCGCCGATGGACAATCTCTGATTTACACACGACCTTTAGTGGCCATCGCCCCAGGCCTCGCCATCATCATCGTCGTTCTCTGCCTCAACGTCTTCGGCGACAGCCTTCGCGACGCGCTGGATCCACGCGCTAAACTACGTGTGCGCGCCTGATGCTCACCATGCTGGCGCAGCGCCTCGGCCAGATGGCGTTCGTGATGTTCGGCATCAGCGTTCTGGTATTCCTGATCTTCTTCGCCACACCCGGTGCCGACCCCGCAGCACGCATCGCCGGCCGCAATGCGACGCCACAAGTGCTGGCAGCCGTGCGCCACGATTTCGGCTTCGACCGGCCAATCCCGGTGCAATATGCGCTGATGATGAAACGGCTTTTCATCAGCCAGGACCTCACCAGCTTCGTCAATCGCGGCGAACAGGTCATACCCGAGATCGAGGCGGGCGCCCCGGTGACACTTTCCCTTGTCACAGGCGCGGCAATCCTTTGGGTGCTTGGCGGCCTTGCCATCGGCATAGCTGCGGCGCTGACGCGCGGCGGAATCACCGACCGTGCGCTGATGATCGCTGGCTTGATCGGCATTTCAATGCCGGTCTTCTGGGTCGGCGAAGTCGCCAACCTCATCTCCCAAAGCCGGCTCCATGGCAGCTGGCTCTTCTCCTGGGTGCCGGCGCTTGGCTACACTCCGCTCAGCGAAGATCCCGTCCTCTGGTTCAAGAGCCTGCTCATTCCTTGGGCGGTGCTCGCCATGCTCTATATGGGCCTTTACGGTCGCGTGCTGCGCGCGAGCCTGATCGAGGCCTACCAGGAGGATTTCATCCGCACGGCGCGCGCAAAAGGCGTGAGCGAAACGCGCATCCTGATACGTCATGCCCTGCGCACCTCACTGATCACCTTCGTCTCGCTCTTCGGTCTTGATTTCGGCGCCCTGGTCGGCGGTGGCGCATTACTGACGGAAGTGGTGTTCGGATTGCAGGGTGTTGGTAAACTCACCTTTGACGCACTGCAAAATCTCGATCTGCCGGTGATCATGGCGACAGTGATGTATTCCTCTTTTTTCGTGGTCGCCGCCAATGCCGCTGTCGATGTCGCCTACACATTCCTCGACCCAAGGGTGAGATACCCGAATGGGTGAAACAACCCCGGTCCTGGACATACAAGATCTCTGCATCGATTTCCGCACCCGCCAAGGTATCGTCCGCGCAGTGGATCGCCTGTCATTCACGATTGGTGCCGGTGAGATCCTGGGGCTGGTGGGCGAAAGCGGCTCCGGCAAAACCATCTCCATGCTCGCTTCCGTCGGCCTGATCAACGATCCGAATGCGATCGTCTCAGGCTCTATCCGCTACAAAGGCCGCGAGCTTCTCGGACTGAACGGTCGCGCCTTACAGGCCTTACGTGGCCGCGACATTGCCATGATCTTCCAGGATCCGATGACTGCCATGACACCCATACACACAATCGGCTGGCAGATCGTCGAACAGATACATGCGCACGAAAAAATATCCACACGCGCCGCACACGCACGTGCCGTAGACCTTCTTGGGCTGATGGGCATCCCCAGCCCGGAAATGCAATTCCATCGCTATCCGCATCAGCTTTCCGGCGGGATGCGTCAGCGCGCAATGATCGCGATGGCGCTGAGCTGCGATCCTGCCCTGCTGATCGCCGACGAGCCGACAACGGCGCTGGACGTGACGGTGCAGGCACAGATCCTCGTCCTGCTCAACGACCTGCGCGAGAAGTTTGGCTCCAGCATCATCCTCATCACGCACGATATGGGCGTAGTCGCCGAAATCGCCGACCGCGTCATGGTCATGTATGCCGGGCGCCTTGTCGAACGCGGCACGACGAAAGCGCTATTCGCACAACCGGTGCATCCTTACACGCAAGGTCTGCTGGCGGCGATCCCATCCATCGATGGTCCGTTGCCACGGCGCCTGGCTGCCATCCCGGGCGCACCACCCTCCCCGGCTGACATTCCACCCGGCTGTACTTTCGCACCACGTTGCAGTTTCCGTTTTGCGCCGTGCAGCGAACGCCCTGCGCTCATGGCGGAGGCGCAGCACGAGGTTGCCTGTTTCCTGGCGTCAGGTGCGACCGCATGAGGCCGGTGCTTCTCGAAGCCATTGCGCTCAGCAAGCGTTTTACCGTCGGCGGCGGCTTATTTTCGTCCGGCCGCATCCTGCATGCAGTCGACGGCGTCTCACTGCGAGTGCACCGCGGCGAGACGTTGGGCCTGGTCGGTGAATCCGGCTGCGGAAAATCGACGCTTGGCCGCTGCCTGCTGCGGCTGCAGGAGGTGAGCGAAGGCGCCATCGTGTTCGATGGCTCAGACATCACAAAACTCTCCAAACGCGCTTTACGGCCGCTACGGCCACGCATGCAGATGGTGTTCCAGGATCCCTACGCCTCGTTGAACCCCCGCCGGCGCGTCGGCGATCTCGTTGCAGAACCATTGCGCGTTCATCGCTTGTCTGACGGGACAAGGCGCGATAGATCCGCCATCACCGAACGCACCGAGACACTCATGTCGCTGGTCGGGCTGAAGCGCGAACATATGTCCCGCTATCCGCACGAGTTTTCCGGCGGCCAAAGGCAGCGTATCGGCATTGCCCGTGCGCTGGCCCTGGATCCGGATATGGTGGTTGCGGATGAGCCGGTATCCGCCCTGGATGTCAGCGTTCAGGCACAGGTCGTGAACCTGATGATGGATCTGCAGGAACGCCTTGGCTTGACCTACGTGTTCATTGCGCATGATCTCGCTGTAGTGCGGCAGATCGCGACGCGCACGGCGGTGATGTATCTAGGCGCGGTGGTCGAGATCGGCCCGACGCCCACACTCTACCGACGGCCTTTGCACCCCTACACCTCGGCCCTGCTTGCATCGGTTCCAAAAATCTCTGCCGCGGGCACCGGCTTTGCAGCCCGCGCCCCGGTTACGGGCGAGCCGCCAAGCCCCACCAATCCGCCACCGGGCTGTCGTTTCCACCCACGCTGCCCCCGCGTCCAACCACTTTGCAAGGAAGAGCGCCCTCGTCTGGCCCCACTAGACAACGCCCACCAGGTCGCCTGCCATTACCCCTTATGATGAACGAAGCAACTTTTCGTGCCTGCGGCGTTTCATTGTGACTTCAAACACCTTTCGGAGCGCACATGGGCCTGATCATTCTCATCCTGCTGATCATCCTGCTATTCGGCGGCGGTCTCGGCACGACCTTCGGCGGTTGGGGCGGCCCTGGCTACGGTCATTACGGCTATGGCGGCGTAGGTCTAGGCACGATCCTCCTCATCGTATTGGTCGTTATGTTGTTACGCCGCGCCTAAATAAATTGACGAGGGGTTAGGGGGGCTGGCACGGCTCCCCCTATCTTCCTGACCTACGTAGGCAATGTCGCCACAGCCCGAACCCCGCCCCCTGCCCGGTTCCCCAGCACCACATCCCCCCCATGCGCGCGCAAGATATTCCGTGCGATCGGTAGCCCCAGCCCGGTCCCACCCGTCTCCCGGTTGCGGCTATCTTCCACGCGATAAAACGGCTCGAAAATCCGCTCCAACTCATCAGGCGGCAGCCCCGGCCCGTCATCCTCGATCGTGACGGTCGCCAAACCTTCGCCCACCAGCAAATTCACCCGCGCCGAATCTCCAAATTTTGCTGCATTGCCAACTAGGTTCGCGAAACTACGTTTCAGCGCCAGGATTCGCCCAGTCACCGTCAAATGCGCAGGGCCGGCGAATGTCAGATTTTCCGCCGCATCCGGCCGTGCATCCGCGCAATCATCAAGCACCGTGCGCAGCAGCGCCACAAGATCAAACGCCACCGCCGGCTCGGTATCGGCCGTATCCCGCCCAAACACGAGCGTGGCCGACACCATGGCATCCAGCTCATCCAGATCGGCCATGAATTTCTGCCGCTGCTCGTCATCATCGATGAACTCGGCGCGCAATTTCAACCTGGTGATCGGCGTACGCAGATCATGGCCGATCGCCGTCAGCAGAAACGTCCGGTCCTGCACAAACCGCCTGATCCGCGCCGCCATCGTATTGAACGCCGCGGCGGCCCGTATCACCTCATCCGGCCCCTTCTCCGGCAAAGGCGGGGCATTGACATCACGCCCCAGCCGCTCGGCCGCCTCCGCCAGCAAGCTCACCGGCCCGGTAAGGCGCCGCACCGCCCAGATCGACAGGATAGCGGCCGCAGCCGTCATCAGCACGAACGCCAACAAAAACGTAGGAGAATGCCAAGGCCGTGGCGGTGGAATTGGCACCCGCAGCACCAACCACCCCGAATCGGGGAATTCCAACGCCATCGTGATCTTGTTCGACCACGGCGCCCCACGGATCTGCACTTCGCGCGCCCGGTTCACCGGCCGCACCGGCACCAAGTTCATGTTCACCCGGATCTGCCCCGCATAAGGCGGCGGCATCGCATCCGGGCTAACCGGCGGCGCCTCAGTCAAGCTCGCGACCACGCCCGGGCCGAGATCCATCTCCTTCAAGGCCGCCGCGCGCTCGCCCACGGTGGTCGCTACCGCAGAACGATAAATGCTCATCGCCCGAATGCCGATGTCCCGTAGCTCCGCAAATCGCTGCAGCTCGATCCTATCCAGCGCATGGATCGTCAGCCCCGCCGCCTGCACCACCGCCAATCCCACCAGCAGGGTCAGCAGCGTGCGGTTGGCAAGGCTATGCGGCCACCATCGCGGCAGCCGGCGCCTCGCAGACACACGGATCGGAAGTGACGCCCCCTCCCCGTCAGCTGCGATCAATGTCGGCAGCCAGAACGTACCCGCCCCCACGAACCGTCTTGATCAACTGTGCATGCCGCCCATCATCCTCGAGCTTCCGGCGAAGCCTGCTAATCGCCACATCGATCGCCCGATCGAACGGCCCAGCCTGACGCCCCCGCAGCAGATCCAGCAGCATATCGCGCGTCAGCACCCGATTGGCCCGCTCCACCAAAGCCACCAGCAAATCATACTCACCACCGGTCAGCGCCACCTCCACCCCATCAGGGTTCAGCAATCGCCGCCGCGCGGGCTCCAGCGTCCACCCACCAAACCGCACCGCCTTCGCCGCCGGCTCGACCAGTTTCTCCGCCCGATCCGACGTCCGCCGTAGCACCGCCCTGATCCGCGCCAGCAGCTCTCGCGGATTGAACGGCTTCGGCACGTAATCATCCGCCCCAAGCTCGAGCCCGATAATCCGGTCCGTCTCCTCGCTCATTGCCGTTAGCATTACGATCGGCACGTCGGACTGGCTCCGCAGCCAGCGCGCTACATCCAGCCCGCTCTCCCCCGGCAGCATCAGATCCAGCACCACCAGTTGGTAATGCCCCAACGGCCAATTACGTCGCGCCTCCCGCCCATCACGCACCGCCGTGACGCGAAAACGGTTGCGCTCGAGAAATCGGGCAAGAAGTTCGCGTATCTCCCTATCGTCATCGACAATCAGGATATGTGGCATGGTTTCCATGAACATATTCTCATACGCGATTCGCGATGAGCGACTACCCGCCGTTTCATTCCGTAGCAATCAACTACCGACCGTGACGCCGAACCCGCCGGCAGCCGAGCTACCATGACCCATGTTCGCTCCCCTGCAGACCATCACCTTGCAAAGAACCGCCTTTCTCGCCGCCGGCCTGATCGGCATGGGCTGCTGCCTCGCCGCCGTGCTCGACATGCGATCCCAGCAAGCCGAAGAGCGCCCTGCCTCGCACCCTATCGCAGGCAACCAGGCAGCCTCCTCTGAAATCCACCGCCTGCACGGCTTGCTGCACAAAATCCACGAACCCGCACCGGCACAACGCGTCGACGCCGGCGCCCGCAGCCTAGGCTGACACGCAAGGGCGCCGCGCCTATAGCGGAGCGTGACCTTCCCCAAACCACCCAGACGCGCCCGCACAGCGCTTAACCGCCTCATCAAGCTGGACCCGGATCTCGCGCGCATCGAAGCAGAAGCCGGGCCTCTCCCCTGGCGCGTGCGCGACGCCGGCTTCTCCGGCCTTCTCAACGCGATCGTCGGTCAGCAGATCAGCAACCAGGCCGCCGCCGCCATCTGGGGCCGCTGCCGCGCCTTGCGCGATTGCCTGACGCCAGACGGCTTCTTGGCACTCGACGAAGCCGAACTCCGCGCCGCCGGCCTCTCACGCCCCAAAATCGCGCATGGCCGCGCCGTCGCCCAAGCCTTCGGCAGCGGCGTGCTCACAACAGAGTCGCTCGCGGCAATGACGGACGAGGAGGCTGTCCGAACCATCTCAAGCGTCCGCGGCCTGGGCATATGGTCGGCGGAAATCTACCTGTTGTTCGCGCTGCAACGGAACGACGTGTTCCCGGCAGGAGACCTTGCCCTCCAGGCCGCAACCGCACATCTGAAGAACCTACCCGACCGTCCCACCCCGGCCGCCCTGCGCGAGATCGCTGCAACCTGGCAACCCTACCGCGCCCTTGCCGCGCGCCTCCTATGGCACTGGTGGCGGCATGTGACCGGACGCCCGAGCATGGACGACGAGCCTGGGATCAAGATCGCAAAACTTTCTGCCCAGCTTCCTGAGTGATCTTTAATGAGCCGGCAGGCGAACCTTCGCTTTTCAGAAACGCTTGGTCAGCGAAGGTGCGCATTGCATCTATCCTTGGAAGGACAATCGATATGACATTCCGGCTTACCCTCGCCGGCGCCATGGCCATCGGCGCTACCCTGGCAATGTCTTCGCTCGCAGCCCAGGCCGGCTGTGTTACCGGTGCGGCCGTTGGCGGCGTCGCCGGCCATGTCGCAGGCCATCACGGCGTTGCCGGTGCGGCCGTTGGCTGCGCCATCGGGCACCATGAAGCGAAGAAGAAAGAGCGCGCTGCCGCCGCGGCTCAGCAGAGCAACCAGTCGGCGCCGCCGCCTTCCGGCGACCAGCCTCACTAGTTAGCGCAAGCCTTGCTGGATAACGAATGACAAATGGCGCTCCCATCATACCGGGAGCGCCATTTGGATTCTAGACGGTCACCTACGCAGGCAGCAGATCACGCGCGATCGACACCAGCATCGGCAAATCCTGCGCGACAGCGACCGCCCCCTTTTCCATGCCGGGCCGGCCATAACCCCAGCCCGCGAAAATAGCCGGCACGCCGCAGCCTTGCGCCGCCAACACATCGTTCGTGTGGTCGCCCACCATCAAGGCCCGCTCAGTCGTTCCACCGGCAGCCTTTATGGTGCTCGACAGATGCAGCGGATCCGGCTTGTGCACCGAGAAGCTGTCAGAGCCCGCGATGACCATGAAGTGATCCGCGACACCCAGCGCATCAAGCAAAAGCCTAGCTGCAACCTTCGGCTTGTTCGTGCAAACCGCCAGCACCCATCCCTCGCCACGCAGCACATCCAGCGCCTCCACCACGCCAGGATAAAGCCGCGTATCCACCGCAACCCGGCTTTCGTAATCCGCCAGATACTCAGCGCCCGCCGTCGCGTCCGGCTCCGCGCCCACCGCCGCAAAAGCTCGCTTGATCAGCGGCATCAGACCGTCGCCTACCATCGCCGCCACATCGGGGTCGGACAAGGCAGGTAAGCCCCGCTTTGCCAAAGTGCGGTTAACGGCCGCAGCGATGTCCGGAACAGAATCCGTCAGCGTACCATCGAGATCGAAGGCAAGAACCCGAACGTCGCTCATGCTGCACGTCGCATCGGCTTGGCATAACGCACCGCCATCACCTCCAGCGGCACCGGCCTTATCTTGTCGGCTTTGCCGGCCGAGCCGAACGCCTCGAACCGCGCACGGCACAAATCACGCGCTGCCTTCACCGCTTCGGCAAGGAATTTGCGCGGATCGAATTCCTCTGGCTTGTCACCCATCAATTTGCGCATCGCCCCCGTCATCGACAGCCGTATATCCGTATCGATGTTCACCTTGCGCACGCCATGGCGGATACCCTCCTGAATCTCCTCCACCGGCACGCCGAACGTTTCCTTGATCTTGCCGCCATATTCACGAATGGTCGCCAGCCACTCCTGCGGCACCGACGACGATCCATGCATCACCAGATGCGTGTCCGGTATTTTGGCATGTATCTGCTTGATACGCTCGATCGCCAGGATATCCCCCGTCGGCTTGCGCGAAAACTTGTAAGCACCATGGCTGGTACCGATCGCAATAGCCAGCGCATCCACGCCCGTGCGCGCCACGAAATCCGCTGCCTGGTCAGGGTCAGTCAGCATCTGGTCAAGCGTCAACTTGCCCTCGGCGCCAGACCCATCCTCCTCACCTGCCTCTCCGGACTCCAGCGACCCCAAACACCCGAGTTCACCCTCCACCGTCACACCAACATCATGCGCCATCTCCACGACATGCCGCGTCACATTGCAATTATAGTCGTAGGAGGAAGGCGTTTTCATATCCTCCTCCAACGAACCGTCCATCATCACGCTGGTAAAGCCCGACCGGATCGCACGCAGGCAAACCGCAGCACTCGCGCCGTGATCCTGATGCATGGCAATGGGAATATTCGGATAGGTCTCGACAGCCGCCTCAATCAGATGCCGCAAAAATGCCTCGCCGGCATATTTCCGCGCGCCAGCCGAACCCTGCAAAATCACCGGGCTGTTGCAAGCCTCGGCCGCCTGCATGATCGCCTGAACCTGCTCCATGTTGTTCACGTTGAACGCGGCAATACCGTAGGTATGCTCAGCGGCGTGGTCAAGTAGTTGTCGCATTGAGACTAGGGCCATGATAAACTCCTGTGTCAGAAAGAAAGATTGGGGGAATCGAAGCCTGTCCCCCCAAACCCCCCGGCATTTCTCGGCTGTTCAAAAGGCGCGCTTCTTCCGGTCCATGATCTGCCAGATCATCGGCGTAAAAATCAGCTGCATCGCCAATGCCATCTTGCCGCCCGGGCAAACAATGGTATTCGCCCGCGACATGAAACCTTCCTTCAGCATCGAAAGAAGGTACGGAAAATCGATGCCTTTCGGATCGCGGAAGCGGATCACGAGCATGCTTTCATCTGCACTGGGGATTTCACGGGCGACAAAGGGGTTCGACGTATCGACCGTAGGTATGCGCTGAAAGTTCACATGCGTCTCTGAGAACTGTGGACAGATATAATTCACGTAATCGGGCATGCGTCGCAGAATCGTATCCACCACCGCCTCATGGCTATGGCCACGCATGCGTTTGTCGCGGTGCAGCTTCTGTATCCACTCCAGGTTCACCGTAGGCGCCACGCCGACGAGAAGATCAACCTCTGCAGCAATGTTCACCGTCTCGGTCTTGATGCCACCATGCAGGCCCTCATAAAACAGAAGGTCCGTGCCGGCACCCAAATCTTCCCACGGCGTGAAGGTGCCGGGCTTTAGCTTGTAAGGAGCTGCCTCATCCGCATCATGCAAATATCTGCGCGTGCGGCCGGTGCCGATCTTGCCATAGCTCTTGAACAGAGCCTCCAATTCCTCGAACAAGTTGCTTTCTGGCCCAAAATGGCTGAAGTGATTGTTCCCGTTGCGTTGCTCCTCGGCCATCTTGTCACGCATGTCAGTGCGGTCATAGCGATGGAACGCATCACCTTCCACGATGGCGGGCGTAATGCCCTCGCGGCGAAAAATCTGTTGAAAGGTCCACATGACGGTGGTGGTACCTGCGCCGGACGAACCGGTAACGGCAACAATCGGGTGCTTGACTGACATTCTCAGGCGGTCCTGAACAGGCTGCGCTGTTTAAAAAGCGGTGTGTCGAAGCTCATGGACTCGCCGCGATCATAAGCCAGGTGATAGCCTTGCAGCCGCTCCACATCTGCGCGCGCACCCAGGATCAGCGGCACCTTCTGGTGTATATCCTCCGGCTCGATATCGAGCACCGGCACGCGTCCGGTGCTCGCTGCACCCCCCGCCTGTTCGATGATCATGGCGATTGGGTTGGCTTCGGTCAGTAGATGCACATGGCCGAGCTTGCGTGGCTCACGCGTATCCCGCGGATGCAGGAACACGCCGCCACGCAGCAGAACGCGGTGCACTTCAGCGACGAGGCTATCGATCCAGCGAATGGTGCAAACGCCGCCATTCGGCTCGTCTCCACGCGCGGTATATTCGTGGACAAAGCGCCGTATCGGTTTCTCCCAGTGCGGCTCGATGGCAGAGTCGATGGACATTTCGCAGCCGTCCTGGGGCACGGACATATTCGGATGGGTGAGCGTGTAAGCGCCGGCGTCACGATCAAGGGTAAATCCATGCACGCCCGCGCCGAGCGTGATGACCATCATCGCCAGCGGCCCGAACAACGCATAGCCCGCCGCCACCTGGCGTGACCCTGGCTGGCAGAAATGCTCCGGCCCGGGATCAGTCACGTCATCAGGCGCACGCAGCACCGAGAAGATGGTGCCGACGGTCAGGTCTACGTCCAGATTGGCAGCACCATCCAACGGCGAGAACACGAGCATATAGCGTCCGCGAGGATATTCCTTCGGGATCTCATACGGCGCCTCAAGCGCCGAAGAAAGGATGCCGCAAAGCTGGCCTCCCCATTCGAAGGCACCGAGCATGATCTCGTTGGCCACGTCCAAAAGTTTTTTTTGCGGCTCACCCGGCACCACCACGCTCGTGGTCACGATCGCGCCCGGACTATCCAACGCACCTCGGCCAACAGCCGCGCCGATCAGCTTTGCGGTACGCTGGAGTTCGTTCAGGAGGGCAGCGAGTTCGGGATCATGCCCGCTGCCTTTTCGTCTAAGATCCTCTATGATGAACTTACTGAACGTCGTGCGACGGTAGGGCATAATCGGCTTCCCCGGTAACTTCTCTTATCTGGCCGCCTTGCTTTCCGCCGCTGCGGGTCAGCAGCTCAGGTCGCTTCGGCAAACACTCGACTGGCTCTGATATCTGCACCCGTAATGGTCTGCAACGCCACACGGTCAAACGGCTTAGACCGATCGGCAAACAGCCGGTTTGCCTGACGCAGTCGTGCCCGGTCCAGCGCGTTTCGTATCGAGCGTGCGTTGGAAAAGCGCGGTTGCGTCATCCGCCGTGCGATATACGCGAGCAGCATTTCCTTAGCGTCGTCAGCCAGCATGTAGTGCATCTGGCTGAGCATGATCTGCGCGATCAGGAACAACTCTTCCTCGGAATAATCCGGAAAATCAATGTGGTGTGCAATACGTGATGCCATGCCGGGATTGGACTTGAAGAAGATGTCCATCCGATCCTTGTAGCCGGCGAGGATCACCACGAGGTCGTCACGGCGATCTTCCATCACCTGCAACAGGATCTCGATGGCTTCCTGACCGTAATCGCGTTCGTTTTCAGGTCTGTAAAGGTAGTAAGCCTCATCAATGAACAGCACGCCACCCATCGCCTTTTTCAAGACTTCCTTTGTCTTGGGCGCGGTATGACCGATATACTGCCCAACCAGATCGTCGCGTGAAACGGTCACCACATGGTTCCGTCGTATGTAGCCGAGCCGGTTGAGGATTTCCGCCATGCGTTGCGCCACCGAGGTCTTGCCGGTGCCAGGATTGCCGGTGAAGCACATGTGCAGCGAGGGCGGTTCGGCCTGCAGCCCAAGGCTTCGCCGCGCGGTTTCTACCAGCAGAAGTGCCGCTACTTCGCGAATACGGGTCTTGACCGGAACAAGGCCAACAAGCTCGCGTTCCAGTGTCTCGATGACGTCGCCGACATTGCTGCGCTGATAGAATTCCTCAAGATCAACCGTCACTGGCGGGTCAGTCTCAACATAGTCGGTCATGCCGCTTTCCTCTGCGCGCCGCAGGCATCCAATTCACGACGCAGAGCTCCCACCACGTTGCGATAAAACCCGTCAGCATCAGGCGAACCAAAGATCGCCGACCCAGCCACGAACGTGTCCACGCCTGCTTCGGCCACTTCACGAATGTTGTCGGTCTTGATGCCGCCATCGATCTCCAGCCAGATCGGCTGCCCGCCGCGCGCGACGTGCTCGTCTATGCGCTTGCGCACCGCCCTCGCCTTGTTCAGCGTCTCCGGTATGAAAGCCTGGCCGCCAAAGCCGGGATTGACCGACATCAGCAGGATCAGATCCAGGCGCCCCATCACATGATCGAGCACCGAAAGCGGTGTGGCCGGATTCAGAACCAAACCCGCTCGGCAGCCTTTCTCGCGTATCAGCGAAAGGGACCGATCGATATGTTGCGAGGCTTCGGGATGGAACGAGATGATATCGGCGCCCGCTTCCGCAAACATGGGTATCAGCGCATCGACCGGTTTTACCATCAGATGCACATCAAGCACCGCCTTCGTGCGCGGGCGCAGCGCCCGGCACACAACAGGCCCGAAGGTCAAGTTGGGGACGTAATGGTTGTCCATTACGTCCACATGCACCACGTCCGCACCGGACGCGATCACGCGATCCACCTCCTCGCCCAGCCTGGCAAAGTCTGCCGACAGGATCGAAGGGGCGATGCGCAAGGGTGGCACAGCCAACTCCCGCATGTTTACAGCGCCGTGTCTTGTTGCGGCGCACGCGCGGTCGAGTGGCTACGCAGCGTATAATGCTGGCTGCGCCCGACGCCATCCTGCCGCACGAGTTCGAAACCCGGTTCGAACGCCGGGCGCTGTACCATGAAGGACATACGCACGCTTTCCCAACCCTTTTTCGAATCGAACGCCATAACCTTTACGTAGCTGCCGGGATGTTCCGCCCGGCAGGAGTCGAGTTCCATCATCACCCCGGCTGGATCCCTCAGGTCGAACATCGGGTTGCCGAACATCGACCAGAACGAGTTACGCGGATGCGGATCGTCCGTATATTCGATCGCCACCGACCAACCATTGTTCAGAGCGTACTCAACCTGCTTCTTGATTTCCGCCTCGGTAAGATCCGGCAAAAACGAAAACTGCCCCTGTGTAACTTTCATCATATCCTCCTTGAAACAAAAGTTTATTGGTTCTTTTTAAAAAAGAACTTCTTCCCTTCACGAAGCAGTTGGCGTCGGCACACAATCCACAGAGTCGGTAGACGCATAGTTGAATGTCACGTCTTTCCACGTATCGAGTGCAGCGCGCAGAGGCCGGCACCATTTGCCTGCTTCAGCCAGGATCTGCGGACCTTCGTTCCAGATGTCACGGCCTTCGTTACGTGCCTTGACCATAGTCTCAAGTGCCACGCGGTTTGCGATCGCGCCGGCCTGGATACCATCCGGATGGCCGATCGTGCCGCCGCCGAACTGCAGGATGACATCTTCACCAAGATAGGTGAGCAGCTGATGCATCTGGCCGGCGTGGATGCCGCCGGAAGCGACCGGCATCAGTTTCTTCAGGCTCGCCCAGGGTTGATCGAAGAACAGACCGCGCGAGAGGTCTTTCGGCACATGGTTCTCACGGCAGGTGTCATAGATACCGCCGATCACCGCCGGATCGCCTTCAAGCTTGCCGACCACGGTGCCTGCATGGATGTGATCCACGCCGGCCATACGCATCCATTTCGCGATCACGCGAAACGAGACACCGTGATTTTTCTGGCGCGTATAGGTGGAGTGGCCCGCACGATGGAGATGCAGGATCATGTCATTCTTGCGGGCCCATTTCGCCATCGACTGGATTGCGGTGTAGCCGATCACGAGATCGATCATGATAATGCAGCTGCCGAGGTCCCGCGCAAATTCCGCACGCTCGTACATATCTTCCATAGTCGCCCCGGTAACGTTCAGGTAAGTACCTTTCATCTCCCCGGTCTCAGCCATCGCCTTGTTGACGCCCTCCATGCAGTACAGGAAGCGATCGCGCCAATGCATGAATGGCTGAGAGTTAATGTTCTCATCGTCTTTCGTAAAGTCGAGACCGCCTTTCAGCGCCTCATACACCACGCGGCCATAGTTACGGCCCGACAGACCCAGTTTCGGTTTCATGGTGGCGCCAAGAAGCGGCCGCCCGAACACGTTCAGCCGCTCACGCTCAACCACGATCCCCGTTGCCGGGCCCTGAAAGGTTTTGAGGTAATGCGCCGGGATGCGCATATCCTCGAGCCGAAGCGCCTTGAGCGGCTTGAAGCCGAACACGTTGCCGATGATCGAAGCGGTCAGGTTCGAAATTGAGCCTTCCTCGAACAAATCGAGGTCATAGGCGATGTAGGCGAACCACTGGCCTTCCTGGCCCGGCACCGGCTCAACCTTGTAGGCTTTCGCTCGGTAGTATTCGCTGTCCGTCAGGCGATCCGTCCAGACGACGGTCCATGTCGCCGTCGAGCTCTCGCCGGCAACGGCCGCTGCAGCCTCTTCCGGATCAACACCATCCTGCGGGCTGATGCGGAAACATGCGAGCACATCAGTATCTTTTGGCTCGTAATCAGGCTCCCAGTAGCCCATCTGGCGGTATTTAAGCACGCCGGAGCGATAGCGCTCCTTCATATCCGTAATCTTGACGTCGGCACCCGTGTCCATCGTTCGCCTCCCTTCGATCACCGTCATTGTCGGCGTCGTTGGAATGACCCTATCGCCCTCGACATTGAAAAGGGAAACAAATAAGATTTGCGCTATTGCCAAGGCATCCCTTGTTAGGCATCGATGCGTAACGTAACCGTCCGCCAGTTACAGATGTTTGTCGGTGCCGCAGATGCGGCCTCCTTCGCACGTGCAGCAGAGATTTTGCACGTTTCGCCAGCAGCGGTTTCTTTCCAGATCAAACAGATAGAAGACATGAGCGGCTTCGCCTTGTTCGAACGCATCGGCAAACGCGTAGCCCTCACCGATGCAGGACACACCCTGCTCACCTATGCCCGTATCGTGTTGCAAGCACTGCACGATTCCGATCGAGCCCTCATGTCACTTCGTGGTGTACTGGGTGGAAGGGTAACGTTGGGAGCAGTTTCTACCGCGAAATATATCGTCCCGCATGTTCTGGCGCGTTTTCAGACCGCTCATCCGGGGATCGCCATCAATTTGCGGTTCGGTAATCGTGAGCAAATCGCCGATGCACTCGAGCGCGGCGAGATCGACCTGGCGGTAATGGGACGGCCAAACGATGATGCGGATGTCGTGGCGACTGAATTTGCTGTGCACCCCTCGGTGATGATCGCCGCAGTCGACCACCCGTTTGCAAAAGCGCCTTCGCTGGCCATCAAGGATTTGGTGGCAGAGCGACTCATTACCCGCGAAGAGGGCTCCGGCACGCGATTGTTGATGGAGCAGGCCTGCCTCGCGGCAGGATATACGCCGCGAATCGGGATGACGACGGACAGCAATGAAACGATAAAACAGGCGGTGATGGCCCAAATGGGCATCGCGGTAATATCGCGCCACACAATCGGACTGGAGCTTGCCTTAGGGCTAATGCGCACGTTGCCGGTTGAAGGATTCCCTGTGCTGCGCGCGTGGTTTGTGGTGCGAAGGCGATCGATGCCGATGATGCCGGGGCATCTGCAACTACAGAATTTTTTAGCAGAAAATGGTCAGGCGGTAATCGATGGATTAGAGAAAGGCTATTTGCGCGCCGCTAACCGCGGTTAGGCTTCATTAAACCAAGTGGTAATGGAGGTGATGTCCAGCGGGTTTGTCTCCGGCTGCACAATGCGGAGCGCGCCCGGGAAGGGGCCAGTGCCACCGTAGACGCTCGTGGTGATAATACACGCTAGGTCGGCAGCCTGGGCGCTGCGCAGGCCGTTCAAAGTGTCTTCGATCGCAACACAGTTTTCCGGGTCCAGGCTGAGACGTTGAATGGCGAGATTATAGATGTCGGGGGCGGGTTTTTTGGCGCCCACCTCGTCGCCGGCGGCGATCACTTCGAATGGATTTTGGGTGAGAGTGGCGCGAAGGAGCGCATCCACGTTTGCACGGCTTGTGGTGGTGGCGACCGCAAGCCGAATGCCGGCTGCGGTCGCTTCCTCCAGAATGGCTTTGACGCCGGGCCGAAGTGTTATCCCGCCGCTGTCGACTATCGCGGTGTAGCGCGTTGTCTTGTCGGCGTGGAGGGCGGCTATCGTTGCTGTGTCCAGCGCCGGCTTTACAGCGTAGGTGTCGATGTAGTGGCGTATGCGTTCCTTGCCGCCGGTGACTTCGAGCAATCGGCCGTAGAGAGCCTGATCCCAGTCCCACGGGATTCCCGCGGCGATAAAAGCCTCGTTGAAGGCGCGGCGGTGGAGTTCCTCGGTCTCCGCCAGCGTGCCGTCAACGTCGAAGATCAGGGCCTGGAGTTTTGGCATTGTGTCAGAACGCCAATGCGGTGGCTTGCATGACAAGGGGGAGGCTGCGGACTTCGGTCAGGACAGCTTCGCTGACGGGTTCGTCGACAGAGATGAGGCAGATGGCGTCGCCGCTGGCGGAGGCACGGCCCAGGTGGAAGGTGGCGATATTGATGCCGTGGCGCGCGAAGGTTTCACCAACCTTGCCGATGAAACCTGGTTTGTCCTGGTTGGTGACGTAGAGCATGTGAGGGCTGAAATCGGCCTCGACCTTGATGCCCTTGATCTCGACCAGGCGCGGCTGGTTGCCGGCGAACAAGGTACCGGAAACGGTGCGGGAGCCGCGATCGGTGGTGACAGTGATGCGGACTAGGGTTTGGTATTCGCTCGGACGGTCATGGGCAGTTTCGGAGACGTCGATGCCGTGCTCGCGGGCAGCAATGGGGGCGTTGACCATGTTCACACCGGCGAGGACCGGGGTGAGAAGGCCGGCCAGGGCGGCGGCGGTCAGAGGTTTTTGGTTGAGGGCGGCGACGGCGCCTTCGTAGTCGATGGCGATCTTGCGGATGACGCCATCCTGCGAGCGGGTGAGTTGGCCGGCAAAGGCGCCGAGACGCTGGACCAACTCCATGTAGGGACGCAAGCGGGGAGCGTCTTCGGCAGAGACGGAGGCGGTGTTAATGGCGTTGGTGACTGCGCCGGTGAGGAGAAAGTCACTGATCTGTTCTGCAACTTGCAGGGCGACGTTTTCTTGGGCTTCGTTGGTGGCAGCGCCGAGATGGGGAGTGCAAACGACGTTTTCGAAGGCGTAAAGCGGGCTCTCCTTGGCGGGCTCGGTTTCGAACACGTCCAGCGCGGCGCCGCCGACCTGGCCGCTGGTCAGCGCGGCGGCAAGAGCTGCTTCGTCGATGAGGCCGCCACGGGCGCAGTTGATGATGCGGACACCCTTTTTGCATTTTGCCAGTGTTTCAGCCGAGAGAATGCTGCGGGTGGCGTCGGTGAGCGGGGTGTGCAGGGTGATGAAGTCGGCGCGGGCGAGGAGGTCGGCGAGCTCGAGTTTTTCTACCCCAATCTCAAGGGCGCGTTTTTCAGACAAGTAGGGGTCGTAGGCGACGACGCGCATGTGGAGGCCTTGGGCACGGTCGGCGACGATGGAGCCGATGTTGCCGGCGCCGATCAGGCCCAACACCTTGCCGGTGAGCTCGGTGCCCATGAAACGGTTCTTTTCCCATTTGCCGGCCTTGGTGGAGGCGGTGGCTTCGGGGATCTGACGGGCCAAGGCGAACATCATGGCGATGGCGTGTTCGGCGGTGGTGATGGAGTTGCCGTGCGGGGTGTTCATGACGATGACGCCGCGGGCGGTGGCGGATTTGAGATCGACGTTGTCGACGCCGATGCCGGCGCGGCCTACCACTTTGAGGTTGGTGGCGACGTCCAGCAGCTCTTTCGTCACCTTGGTGTTGGAGCGGATGGCGAGGCCATCGTAGTCGCCGATGATCTCGCGGAGTTCGGCGGGTGTGAGGCCGGGTTTGACGTCGACGTCGATGCC
Organism: Acetobacteraceae bacterium; assembly: GCA_965198855.1. GTDB lineage: Bacteria > Pseudomonadota > Alphaproteobacteria > Acetobacterales > Acetobacteraceae > BOG-908. The sequence continues at coordinate 1,782,281 of CBDAPZ010000001.1, forward strand.
GCGGTTGCGGAAGATGGCGACGGCTTCGGGCGACAATTTGTCGCTGATGAGGACTTTGGGCATGTGGCTTACTCCGCGGCGACGGCTGTTGCGTGTTCGGCTTTGACCTGGGCGGCGGCCCAGTCGAGCCACGGGAGCAAGGCTTTGATGTCAGACGTCTCCACAGTGGCGCCGCCCCAGATGCGGAGGCCGGGAGGGGCGTCGCGATAGGCGCCGATGTCCAGGGCGACCCCCTCCTTCTCCAGGAGGGAGGCCAGCTTTTTGGTGGCGGCGGCTTGGGATTCTGCGTTTAGGGCGGCGAACCAGGGTGCTTTGACCGTCAGGCAGATCGAGGTGCTGGAGCGGTTTGCTGGGGTTTTTGCCAGGAAGGCGGCCCAGTCGCTGATTTCTACCCAGGCGGAAATGGTGGCCAGATTCGCTTGGCTGCGGGCGATGAGGGTTTTGAGACCGCCCAAAGAGTCGGCCCAGCGGAGGCCGTCCAGGGCGTCTTCGACGCAGAGCATGCTGGGGGTGTTGATGGTTTCGCCGGCGAAAATGCCGTCGATGAGCTTGCCGCCCTTGGTGAGGCGGAAGATTTTTGGGAGGGGCCAGGCGGGTTTGTAGGTTTCGAGGCGGGCGATGGCGCGGGGGGACAAAGCGAGCATGCCGTGGGCGGCTTCGCCGCCGAGCACTTTCTGCCAGGACCAGGTGACGACATCGAGCTTTTCGTAGGGGAGATCCATGGCGAAGGCGGCGGAGGTGGCGTCGCAGAGGACGAGGCCTTCGCGATCTGCCGGGATGAAGTCGCCGTTTTCGAGGCGGACGCCGCTGGTGGTGCCGTTCCAGCAGAGGACGACGTCACGCGTAAAATCGATCTTGGTGAGATCGGGGAGCTCGCCGTAGGGAGCGTTGAGGATTCTGGCGTCGATCTTGAGTTGTTTGACGGCGTCGGTGGCCCAGCCTTCGGAGAAGGATTCGAAGCTCAGAACGTCGACGCCGCGGGCGCCGAGGAGGGACCACATGGCGGCTTCGAAGGCGCCGGTGTCGGAGCCGGGGAGGATGCCGAGCTTCCAGCCGGGCGGGAGGCCGAGGATTTTGGCAGAGAGGGCGATCACTTCGGCCAAGGCGGCTTTTGGCGATTTGGCGCGGTGGCTGCGGCCGAGCTGGGCGGCGCTGAGGGCTTCGAGCGACCAGCCGGGGCGCTTGGCGCAGGGGCCGGATGAGAATTGCGGATTCTGCGGACGCACATCCGGTTTCGTGGTGTTGACCATAACAAACCCTCCCTTTCAGAAGAGAAGCGCCCCGGTGGGGGGGCGTGACCCGGGCCGGGGTCTACAAGATGTTTTTCCGGCGCGCAATGCGCACGGACAACATGGCTCGGGCGTCTCTTGGGTGAGGGTTTTAGGCTCGGTTTGTTAATGTTTGGTGGGCTGGGGGTTTAGGCGGCGGTGGCGATCGGGCCGGCGCGGGCTTGCGGTGTAGGCGGGGGGAAGGCTGGGTTGGGCGGTTGTTTTTCGGTGGGGCGGGTGTGTTTCGGGTAGGTGATGTTTTTGATTTTTGCGTGTGTGGCTGTGGGGTCTTGCAGGGCGGCAAGCATGGCTTCGATTTGCGGGGGTTGGATGAAGGGGTTGTCGAGGAGGGAGAGGATTGTTTCGGGAGTGGCCTTGCCGAGACTGCCGCCAATGAGTTCGCGGAGGTGTTCGATGTGATCGAGCAGGTCGGGCGGGAGGGTGTGGCGTTCGCGGATAAGAAGGGTGTGGTCTGGGGTGGTGCCGCTGAAGGCGTTGCGGGTGAAGGCAACGTAGGCCGCGCGCTGCAGCGCATGGCGTTGCGGGTGGTGGAACGGGATGCCGTGGGTGGCTTCGCCGATAGCGTGGGAGATGGCGTTGAGGTGGCGGTAGATGAGTGCCGCGAGGATGGAGTCGAGATCGGGGAAGTGGCGGCGGATGGTGGCGGGCGCGAGGCGTATGGCGGCGGCGAGTGCCCCGAAGGTGAGGTTGGCGCGGCCGTAACGAGCCATGAGGGCGCGGGCGGTGTTGAGGATACGGTCTTCACGATCGAGCTCGCGAGCGGAGGGGGTACGGCGCTCGCCGGGGAGATCTTGGACGTGAGCGCGGAGGATGCGTATGGGGATTGGCATGGGGTGGTGGTTATAGGAAAATTTTCCGAAGGTAGGCAAGTTTTGTTACGGAGGTGGTTCCGGCTCTGCGGCAATGGATAGGCTTCCTGCCCTTTTGAGTCTTTGGTTGGCCGAGATGACGGCTTATACTTGGCTAAGCCATCCACCATCCATTGCGGGAACTACCGTCCTGATGAGGCCGGACATGACGATGATCGAAATCAAGTTGCCGGACGAGGTAGCGCAGCGCGCCAGGAATGCGGGACTGCTGTTGGACGCTGCTATCCAGACACTTCTTGAAGACGCCATGCGGCGCCAAGCTGGGCGCGCGCTGCTGGAGATAGCACGCGATATTCAGGATGCCGGCATTCCGCCGATGTCGATGGAAGAGATCGACGCCGAGGTGAAAGCGGACCGTGCAGAGCGACGCGCCATGAAGGCCGGCGCGTTGTATCCTGGCAAAACGCTGCCAAGCGATGCGAGCCGTTCTTGATACCAATGTCGTTGTCTCCGCCCTGATCTGGGGGCGGCAAGCCATATGGCTTTCTCAAAGCTGCAACGGATGGCGGACTGACACTGCACTCTTCGCGTGTATTGATAGAAGAATTGCGCAGCGTGCTGGCCGGCTTGCATCTCTCGAGCCGCCTTGAACGGCGCCGGTCCTCTCCCGAAGAGGCCGTCGCACTTTATGCCAACCTGACGGCACTCGTCGATCCAAAGGTGCTGACCATACCCGTCAGCCGCGATCCCGATGATGATGCCGTGCTTGCGGTGGCGATAGAAGTGAAGGCGGACTTGATCGTGTCGGGTGATGCCGATCTGCTTGTGCTCGTGAGCTATGCGGGCAAACCGATTGTGACCCCAGCGACGGGCCTGGGAATACTCGGCATGTGACGCTGGAAACCGAATGCAATGCCAAAGCGCATTGCACCCTATGGTGATGAATGCAGAGGCTCCAGAGGTTCTCGTAATGGGCAATGGTCAATGGTCAATGGTCAAGGCGGGCTTGAGGATTTCAGGATACCGACGAACCTCAAGCTTTCGTTGCTGTGGGCGTCGTTGATGTTCCTCTATATCTACAATGATTATTTCAGCCTGTACACGCCCGGGACCACTGGCTTCCTGGCTGGAGACGGTTCTGCATCTGTATGGGGCGCGGATTTTACCGGTGGATGTGGTGGTTGCGCGGGCGCTGGGTGGGTTGTCGGATGTGGCGCGTGGGAATGGGTTGGCGCCTGGGTTTGCTGATCTGGCGATTGCGGCGACGGCGCAGGTTTTTGGATATGCGGTGCTGACGCGGAATATGCGGCATTTTTGGGGACTGCCGGTGCTGTGTTGGGATCCGTTTGTGGGGTTGCCGGGGTGAGGTTGGGGTTTGGCGTGGCAAAGGTCCCGCATCGCCCGAGAGCGATGCGGGCTACGGGATAGCGGTTGCCGATTGTTGGGGCGAGAGCGGGTGGTGGCGATGGCACAGGCCCCATTGGCGATCGCTGGGTAAAAGTTCTTTGGTTCTTTCTTTCAAGAAAGAACTGCTTTCTTGCTTGTCCGTGGCTGAGGAAGAGGTGGGGTGCGAAGAGCACCCCACCCTACGGCATATGGCCTGCTGGTTAGTTACTTTTTTCTGGTGATTGGGGCGGAGGGGGTGCGTGGTGGGTGGGGCATTAACTTAATTTGTGGTTGATCGTTTTGGTTGGTGGGGAAGCATGCTCGTCTTTTCATTGATTTAAGCGGGTGCAGAGATAAACGGGTTGTTGGGGGCGTTAAGGTTAAAATGTGGTCTGCGGTAAGGGAGTTTTTACCTTCATCGCGGAAAATGAGGCCCATCGCACTCTTCGAATAGGGCCTTGCACCATGCGCTTCTTCGGTTCTGCTTCCACTTCCTTGTCACGTCGCGGGCTTCTGAAGTCTGCTGGGGCTTTTGCGGCGATGGGGGTGCTGGTGAAGCCCAGCCTGGCACTGGCGGGGGGTGGGTCGGTGGATGTGACGGCGGCGCCTTTCAATGCGAGCCAGAGCAAGGCGGATAATAGTGCGGCATTCCAAGCGGCGCTTAATGTGATCGCGGGGAATGGCGGCGGGCGGCTTTATGTGCCGGGAGGGAATTATCTGCTGGCGAGTCCGCTGATTTATGCGGGCGGATCGCTGACCGTGGTGGGGGACGGGCAGGATAATACGGTGCTGATCAATACACATGCCGGAGTGGTTTTGTCGGCGACGTTCAACGACAATTCCCGGTGCCTTACGGTGAAGGATCTTGGGTTTTCGCCTTGTTCAGGCGCAGGGATGGCGCAGGGGGCGATCGCGGTCAGTCTGCCGGCGCAGCCGAGCGGGTGGGAGAATGCGCTGATCGAGGATGTTTGCATTGGCGTGCCTTACGCGACGACCGGGGTGATGTATTCGTCGTATAAGGCGGCGATTTCGTTGACCAATACCAATCGTGCGCGGATCAATAATGTGAATGTGCATGCCAACGGGATGCCGGGCGGGGTTGCGGTCGCACTTGGTGGAGTTTGTTACGATACGCGGGTGCTTGGGTGTACGCTCGAGGGATATGGGTGTGGTGTTTCTACGCTGGGATATTGCGAGGGGATTCATCTCGCGAATAACGTGATCATCTGCGATACCGCGGTGAAAACGGGAACCGTCAATTACAATGCCGGGCCTTTTGCGATCAATCTTCTCGAGCTGCTGATGAGCGATTGCGAGATCAACACGAATTTAGAGTGCCTGTATCTGTACCAGGTGAAGAATGCACAGATCAGCAATTGTCACTTTACGGGGCCGAAGGTTCCGAGTGGGGCGATGGTGGCGGCGATCGATATGCGCGGGTGCACGGAGTCGCTGGTGTCGAATTGCACGTTTGCCGGGGCTTGGGCGCCGGGTGGGGCTTCGACGATCGGGGTGGCGTTCAATGCGAGCAGCCGAATCCCGACCACGAGCTGCCACGTGTCGGACGTGCAGTTCGAGAATACGACGGTTGGAGTGTATTTCGGGGCTGGGGCTACGGCGAATACCGGGACCAATGTCCAGGTGATGACACCTGGGTGTGGTGGGCTGGTGAACGGTGCCGGGGCTTATGGGCAGAGCGATTTCGTCGATGTGAGCGGAAATACGACGAATAATGCAAGCTGGCTGACGACGGCGAACACCGCTTCGGCGGTGGCCGGGCGGCGGATCAGTTCGCAACATTGAAGGATGAGGAGACGGCGATGTGGTGGGCTGCAGAGCAGCCCACCCTACGATGTGGTTTTAGTGGTCGAGGGCTTGGACGATTTCTTCGGTCATTTTCTTGGCGTCGGCGAAGAGCATCATGGTGTTGGGGCGGAAGAAGAGCTCGTTGTCGACGCCGGCGTAGCCTGAGGCCATCGAGCGTTTGATGAAGAGGACGGTGCGGGCCTTTTCGACGTCGAGGATGGGCATGCCGTAGATGGCGCTGGTGGTGTCGGTTTTGGCGGCGGGGTTGGTCACGTCATTGGCGCCGATGACGTAGGCGACGTCGGCGGTGCTGAACTCGTTGTTGATCTGCTCGAGTTCGAAGACGTCGTCGTAGGGGACGTTGGCTTCGGCGAGGAGCACGTTCATGTGGCCGGGCATGCGGCCGGCGACGGGGTGGATGGCGTAGCGGACGTCGACACCTTCGGCCTTGAGCTTGTCGGCCATTTCGCGGACGGCGTGCTGGGCTTGGGCCACGGCCATGCCGTAGCCGGGGACGATGATGACCTTTGACGCATTTTTCATGATGAAGGCGGCGTCGTCGGCGTTGCCGGATTTGACGGTGCGGTCGCCGCTGGTGTGGGCGGGGCCGGCGCCGCCGGATTCGGTGCCGAAGCCGCCGAGGAGAACGTTGAAGATGCTGCGGTTCATGCCTTTGCACATCACGTAGGACAGGATCGCGCCCGAAGCGCCGACGAGGGCGCCGGTGATGATGAGGGCGAGGTTGCCGATGGTGAAGCCGATACCGCAGGCCGCCCAGCCGGAATAGCTGTTCAGCATGGAGACGACGACGGGCATGTCGGCGCCGCCGATCGGGATGATGAGGAGGAAGCCGAGCAGCCCGGCGAGGATGGCGATGGCCCAGAAAACGGGCTGTGGGCCGTGATGGGCGACGAAAAGAATGATCAGGGCGAGGACGACGAGGCCCAGCAGCAGGTTCAAGTAATGCTGGAACTTGAAGGTAATGGGGGTGCCCTTCATCAGGGCTTGGAGCTTCGCGAAAGCGATCAGCGAGCCGCTGAAGGTGATGGCGCCGATGGCGAGGCCCACCGACATTTCGATGAGGCTCTCGGTGTGGATGTGGTGCGGGACGCCAATGCCGAAGGCTTCGGGAGCGTTGAGCGCGCCGGCGGCGACGAAGACTGCGGCCAGGCCCACCAGAGAGTGGAAGGCGGCGACGAGCTGGGGCAGCGCCGTCATTTCGATGCGGCGGGCGATGATGGCGCCGGCGGTGCCGCCGATGGCAATGCCGGCGATGATCCAGACGAAGCCTTCCGGGTGCATGCCGTGACGGCCGAGGGTCGCCAGGATGGCGATGGCCATGCCGATCATGCCGAACTGGTTGCCGCGGCGTGAAGTGGCTGGGCTGGAGAGGCCACGCAGGGCCAGGATGAAGAGGACAGCTGCGATCAGATAGAGCAGCGAGGTCAGGTTACCGGACATTTCCCGCGGCCTTATTTCTTGGACTTGAACATCGAGAGCATGCGCTGGGTGACCAGGAAGCCCCCAAAGATGTTCACGCTGGCGAGGGTGACGGCGATGAAGCCGAAGAGGTGCGGCAGAAAGCCGTGGCTGAGGCCGGTGGCGAGCATGGCGCCTACGATTATCACCGAGGAGATGCCGTTGGTGACGGCCATCAACGGGCTGTGCAGGGCCGGGGTGACGTTCCAAACCACGTAGTAGCCGACGAAGCAGGCTAGCAGGAAAATGGTGAGGAGGAAGATGAAGGGGTCGGCAGCGGCGGGGATGGGGGGGGCCACTGTGGTGGTGAAGGCATCTAGCTGGTGGGCCAGGGCGGCAGCGCGGGCGGCCAGGTCGCGGGCCTGGTCGGAGTAGGTGGTGGGATTCATGATGCGGTTCCCGATCAGGTCGCGGGGACGAAGTTTTTGTGGATGACGGCGCCGTCGCGGGTGAGCATGAGGCCTTTGACGATGTCGTCTTCCGGGGGGAGTTTCGGGGCTTTCGCTTCCTTGTCCCAGAAGGTGGTGAGGAAGGTGAGCAGGTTCTTGGCATAGAGGGTGCTGCTGGCGACAGAGATGCGGCTGGGCCAGTTGCGGTAGCCGAGGATTTTGACGCCGTTCTCGGTGATGAAGAGCTCGCCGGGGTGGGTGGCTTCGCAGTTGCCGCCGCCGTCAGAGGCGAGGTCGACGATGACGCTGCCCGGCTTCATGCCGTTGACCATGGCTTGGGTGACCAGGGTGGGGGCGCGGCCGCCTTGGACGAGGGCGGTGCAGATGACCATGTCGTTTTTGGCAATAGTGGCTGTCATGAGGTCCGCCTGCTTCTGGCGGAACTCCGGGGTCATTTCCTTGGCGTAGGCGCCGGTCTGGGTGGCGGTTTCGGCATCCTCTACGCCGACGAAGGTGGCGCCTAGGGATTTGATCTCCTCCTTGGCGGCGGGGCGGACGTCGGTGGCGGAGACGATGGCGCCGAGGCGGCGGGCGGTGGCGATGGCCTGGAGGCCGGCGACACCGGCGCCGATGATGAAGACGCGGGCGGGGGGGACGGTGCCGGCGGCGGTCATCATCATGGCGAAACCGCGGTCGAAGGCGCCTGCACCTTCGATGACGGCGCGGTAGCCGGCGAGGTTGGCCTGGCTGGAGAGCACGTCCATCGATTGGGCGCGGGTGATGCGGGGGAGAAGCTCCATGGCGGCGGTGTCGATGCCCGCGGAGGCCAGGGATGGGACGAGGTCGCGGTCATTCAGGGCGCCAGAGATGCAGACGAGAAGGGCGCCGCGGGGGATTTTGCTGCGTTCCTCGGGCTCGGGGGTCTGGACGGCGAAGACGATGCCGGCGTTGGCGAGCGCGGCTTCTGCGGTGGGGGCGATTTCGGCGCCGGCACTGGCAAAATCGGCGTCGGGGATGGAGGCGCCCTGCCCTGCCCCGGATTGGACAGAAACGGTGAGGCCTAGAGCGACCAGTTTCTTGACGGTCTCGGGCGTGGCGGCGACTCGCGTCTCATCAGCCCGGGTTTCTTTGAGCACCGCTAGGCGCATGGATGGTGTTCCCTCGTTTGCCCGGCAAGGGCCGGGATGGGGACGTAACAACGCCGAGGGGGGGTGCGCAAGTGTGCCTTGGTTGAGGATTCGGCGAGATCACCGCCGCGGCTGAGACCGCAAGGCTGGTCGTGCGTTATGTCCCCCATGAGCAAGCATAAGCCCCTCCCCGATACGCTGCGCCCCTTTCCTACCGGTTGGGACGACGTGATTCTCATCTGCAAGAAATGCAGCAAGAAGCTGAATGGGGGGTTTGGGGAAGAGCAGGATGAAACGTTGCGCAAGGCGCTGCGAGGGGGGCTGAAAGAGGCGGGGAAACGCGGGCGCGTGGGGATGATCGAGGTGTCGTGCTTTGGGGTGTGCCCGAAGCGGGCGGTGACGGTGGCGATCGGGAGTGCACCGGGGGAGTTGCTGGTGGTGCCGGAAGGGTTCGATACGCGGTCGTTGGTGGCGCGGACGAGGTAGAAAGAAGTTCTTTTCTGAATAAAAGAACCAACAGATTTTTATTCTGTTCACTGGCCCAAGCACATTTGCTATTCCGTCGTGCTTAGGGGATTGGCATGGAAGATCGGTATGTGCGCGCGGCGCTGGAGCGCCATTGGGCGGCTTCGGATGCGAATGATTTCGCGGCGGAACACCAGATTTATCGAGACGACGCCGTGCTCGAATATCCTCAGTCGGGCGAGCGCATCCGCGGGCGGGAAGCAATTCAAGCGTCTCGTGCTGCACAACCGAATGCTAAACGTTTTCACGTGCGACGGATTATCGGGGCGGGCGATCTCTGGCTGACCGAGTATGTGCTGACCTATGATGGGCGGCCGTCTTTCACGGTGAGCATTATGGAGTTCATTGACGGAAAGGTCGCGCGCGAGACACAGTATTTTGGGGATCCGTTCGAGCCGGGGGCTTCGCGCGCGCAATGGGTGGAGCGGATGGCCTAAGTTCGGCTGCAATCACAATGCGTATTTGCCGTTTGCTTAGGCGCGCGGATATTTCGATTGATACGGCGTCTCTCGCTCGTTTTCTCGTCGGCAAGATCGTGGTGCGAGAGATGCCTGAAGGCATCGTCAGCGGTCGTATCGTGGAGACCGAGGCTTACGTGCTCGGAGATGCGGCCGGACATGCCTACCGGGGGATGACGGAACGAAACCGGTCGCTGTTTCTCGATCGGGGGCACGCCTATGTTTATCTCGCCTATGGCATCTCACACATGCTGAACGTCGTGAGTGAGATGCCTGGGCTGGGCGCGGGTGTTCTGATCAGGGCGCTGGAGCCGCTCGAGGGCATTCCGGTCATGCGGATGAATCGTGGTGTCGACAACGTGCGGGATTTGGCGCGCGGCCCAGGAAGGCTTGCCGTGGCGTTGCGGATTGACCGTGGGCTCGACGGCATCGATCTTTGTCGAGAAGGTCCGTTATGGCTGGGACAGGATGACTACGAACCAGGTGAACTTGGGCAGAGTGCGCGGATCGGCATTTCAAAGAATGTGGCCTGCCTGCTGAGGTTTTACGTTCGGAATAGTCCGTTCGTCAGCGGACCCAGGTCGCTTTCGCGATGACGTGCCGCAGCGGTCGTGCTGCTCACCGTAGGCCGGGGCAACGCGGGTTTCACCCGGCTAACGGTGCTACTCGAAGGTGACGCCTGTTAGCTTTTCCGAGGCCGCCCATAGTTTTGCCGCAACATCGGAGGCTAGTGCCTGGCGGCTTACCTTGGCGGGACCTGGTGGGCCTCTGAACTCGTTCAGGTGTGCGGGGCCGAAATACGCGCCGCCGTTGACGGATGGCATTGTTGCGGCCATCAGCGTTGGTAGCGCGCCCGCGGCGGCGGAGTGGCCGATCAGGTTCACCATGATGGGGAGCACGTTGCGCTCGAGGATGTTGCCGCCCAGGGCTGGGCCGTTGGCGACGAGGTCGGTGCGGGCGATGCCCGGGTGGGCGGCGACGCTGGTGAGACCCCAGGCTTTTGCCTTGCTGCGGCGATCGAGCTCGATGGCGAACATCAGCATTGCGAGCTTGGTTTGCGAATAGACGGGCCAGGGCTTGTAACCCTGGTCGTAGTTGAGGTCGTCGAGGCGGATTTGGCCGGAGCGATGGGCGACGCTGGAGAGTTGCACGATTCGGGCGTTGGCGGCTTTCAGGAGGGGGAGCAGTTTGGCGGTGAGGGCGACATGGGAGAGGTAGTTGGTGCCGAATTGCTTTTCGAAGCCGTCTTGGGTGGTTTCGCGTTTGGGGATGGCCATCACGCCGGCGTTGTTGATGAGGATATCGATGGGGCGGCCGGCGGCGAGGAGGCGATCGGCGAAGGAAGAGACTGAGGCGAGGCTGGCGAGGTCGAGATTTTCGAAACGCAGGTTAGCGGCGGGGTGGCGGTTGCGGATGAGGGCCTCGGCGGCTTGACCCTTGCTCGGGGTGCGGCCGGCCAGGACGATTTCGGCGCCTGCTCCGGCTAGGGCCAGGGCAGTCTCCAGGCCGAGGCCGCCGGTGGCGCCGGTGATAACGGCGAGTTTGCCTGTCTGTTCGGGGATGTCGGCTGTGGTCCAGGTCGCCATATTTGCTAGCCTCTGGTTTCGGATTTTACGGGAGCAGCTGCGTGTGATATTATGCACTCAGTGCATATATGCAAGGCGTGCAAGTTATTAGATCATCTTCCTCTGAGGGATTACGGGCGCGGAAGCGGGCGAAGATACTTGCCCGGATACAGGGCGAGGCCATGCGGCTTTTCATCGAGCGCGGGTTTGAGGCGACGACGCTAGATGACATCGCGGAGGCCGCGGAAGTGTCGCGGCGGAGTTTGTTCGCCTATTTCGACTCCAAGGAGGAGATTGTCTTTTCCCATAAAGGGGATTTTCCGAGGCTGATCAGTGAGGCCGTAGGGCGGCGTCCGGCGGAGGAGAAACTGCTGGATATCGTTGAGCATGCGTTGGCGGATGTGGGGGCGGGTTATGTCACGGCACAGACGCGCGATCTGGCTCGACTGATCTGCGACACACCGGCGCTTCGGGCGCGTGACCAAGCGAAGTATGAGTTGGTGGAACGGGCGTTGGCTAAAGCGTTGTCGGATCGCAAGGGTTTGCCGGAGACGGATGTGGCCTGCCGGGTGACTGCGGCAATTGCTGTCGGGATTATGAAGTTGGCGTTTGCGGATTGGCTAGAGGGTGGGGAGGCTTATCCGGAGGGGCATTTTAGAGGAGCGTTTGAGGCGCTTCGGCGAATTGCGGGTTAGATTGAACAGCGCCGAGTATGCGTTATGGAGGCATTTGGGGCGGATTTCTTATCCAACTCTTTTGTGACGCGGCTAGACGTGGCGGAAATGAAATCTGCCCCACGCCTACTGCGCTTAGCGCGGCATTGAGCGCGCTCAAACCGGATCAGACCAGCCAGCCTTGCGGAAACTCTGAAGGGGCGGGTAGGAGTCAAGGTTACGCAGGCCGGCACCCTTTTCGTAGACGAACAACCCGAGCCAAAGCGTCAAGAGAGTTCCAAACCCGCCTACGATCGTTGTCCAACCACGCGAAGGGAACTCTGTCCCCGCAACAATCGCGCCGATCATCGTTGCAGTGCCGACTGCCAGCGCTACAAGCCGGTTTCGGGCTTGGCATCGCGCGCATCGCGGAACTGGAATATGCACCGTAACATTCTGCCAACCGCGCGTTACGGAAAAGCCTTTGGCGTCGGCATGCCGCCTTTTAGAAATGCTCAGTTTGCGGATGTAAAGGCACGCCTTGTCGGCCTGTGCGCCACATTGCCAGCAGGTCTTACTCTCGATGGTTCCGACGCTAGCATCCATAATACAGCTTCAATGCCCTCGCCCCTCAATCGGTTCGAAACGGTTGGCCTCGGCCCGGCACATCACTCTGCTCACGCGTTTCGTTTCGGAGAACGATTGGCCCGGGTCGATCTGACGCGGGCTATGTCACGCCACAGACGCTCGATCCAGCTCAGCCGATCTGCGACACACCAGCGCTTCGGGTGAGAAGTTTAGTTCTCGCGGTGTCTTTAACCAAAACGAATGTCGGCTCGCCTCGATAGCCCACCTTTCTATCGACGAAGAACCTCATCCTACCTTCATCCACAACGCAATGGCGAAATCTTTGTCGCACATTAGTGTAGAGGAACAAAAGTTTTTTGGTTCTTTTTTAAAAAAAGAACTGGTTGCTTGCCTTACTGCGAGATAGGGACGCCGGCTTCTGCGAGGGCGGTGGCTTGGCGGGCGGCTAGGTCTTGTTCGTTGAAGCCGTCGATGAGTTCGTGGAACATGCGGTGCCAGTTTAGTTTGGCGCCCAAGCGGAGGAAGACGGAGCCTAGGCCGATGGCGGAACGGTCCATGAGGACGAATTCGCGGGGGGGCTTCACGCCGCCGGTGCGTTGCAGGCCGGCATGGACTTTTTGGGCGATCTCTCGGCCGTATTGGGGGTCATTGGATTCCTGGATGAGACGTTCGCGGTCTTGAATGAGAGGCTCGTAGAGGAAGCGGGCCCATTGATTCAGCACGTCGGTCTTTTCGCGGGAGAGGCCAACGAAACCCCATTGCTCGTAGGCCTGGTGGGCTTTTTCTTCGTCGTTGTCTCGGATGCCTTCGAAAAGATCGATGACGCCGCGGAGGAAATGCGGTCGGAAGACGCGGATGGCGCCGAAATCGAGGAGGTTGATGCCGTTGTCGGGGCGGACCTGGTAGTTTCCGAGATGCGGGTCGCCATGGACGACGCCGAAGCGATAGAGCGGGATGTACCAGGCGCTGAAGAGGGCGCGGGCGATGTCGTTGCGGACTTCCTGCGGCGGGTCTTCGTCGACGACGCTTTGCAGGGCGCGGCCTGGGAGCCAGGTCATGGTGAGGAGGCGTTTGGTGGAGAAACCGATGTGCGGGACAGGGACGGTGACGCGGGGTTCGTTCGCCAGCATGATTGTGTAGAGGCGCATCTGTGCGGCTTCGCGAAGGTAGTCGACTTCTTCGCGGAGGCGTTCGGAGAGCTCCTTGTAGATTTCCTCGTTTTGAATCGCGTTGTCCATGCGGTGATAGACGGAGAGGGCGAGGCGAAGCTGGCGGAGGTCGGCTTCGACGACGCTGGGCATGTCGGGATATTGGAGTTTGCAGGCGACGTCTTCGCCGTTGGGAAGTCGGGCGCGGTGGACCTGGCCGAGGCTGGCGGCGGCGGCGGCCTCCTGGCCGAACTCGGCGAATTTGGTTTGCCAGTTGGCGCCGAGTTCGGCGGACATGCGGCGGCGTACGAAGGCCCAGCCCATAGGGGGGGCGTTGGCTTGGAGCTGGGCAAGTTCGGCGGCGTATTCGGGAGGTAATGCGTCGGGGACGGTGGAGAGGAACTGGGCCACTTTCATGAGCGGACCTTTAAGGCCGCCGAGGATGGCTTTGAGATCTTCGGCGTGGGCGCCGCGATTGGTTTTGATGCCGAAGACGCGTTCGCCGGCGACGCGGGCGGCGATACCGCCGACGGCGCCGGAGGTGCGGGCCATGCGGCGCATTTCACCGAAGAAATTGGACCCGGTCTCTTTTGCAGTGGAAGGCGGGACCGTTGGCTCAGCCATGCTCGGCTGCTTCCAGTTCGTCGATGAAGCCGGAAATGACGTCGAGGCCGCGGCGCCAGAAGGCAGGGTCGGAGGCGTCGAGGCCGAAGGGGGCGAGGAGGTCGCGGTGGAGTTTGGTACCGCCGGCGCGGAGCATTTCTTTGTATTTTTCCTGGAAGTCGGGGTGGCCGGATTGGAAGACGGCGTAGAGGGCGTTCACCAGGCAGTCGCCGAAGGCATAGGCGTAGACATAGAACGGCGAGTGGATGAAGTGCGGGATGTAGGCCCAGTAGATGGCGTATTCGGGGGTGAACTCGAAGACAGGGCCTAGGCTTTCTCGTTGCACTTGGAGCCAGATTTCGCCGATCTTTTCGGGGAGGAGTTCGCCTTTGCGGCGTTCTTCATGGATCAGGGATTCGAAGCGATAGAAGGCAATCTGGCGAACCACCGTGTTGAGCATGTCCTCCACTTTTCCGGCGAGCATCAGGCGGCGGCGGGCGGGGTCGGTTTCGCTGTCGAGGAGCGAGCGGAAGGTGAGCATTTCGCCGAAGACGCTGGCGGTTTCGGCCAGTGTGAGAGGCGTGCCGGACATCAGGTGGCCCTGCTTGCCGGCGAGCACCTGATGGACGCCGTGGCCCAGTTCGTGGGCGAGGGTCATGACGTCGCGGGTGCGGCCGTGGAAGTTCATGAGGATGTAGGGGTGCACGGAGGGGACGGTGGAGTGCGAGAAGGCACCGCCGGATTTGCCGTCACGCAGGGCGGCGTCGATCCATTTCTTGGCGAAGAAATCGGCGCCGACGGCACCTAGTTCGGGGTCGAAGCTGGTATAGGCGCGCAGCACGCGGGCTTCGGCTTCCGGCCAGCTGACTTTGCGGTCGTCATCACCGGGAAGCGGGGCGTTGCGATCCCAGTGCTGGAGTTTCTCGAGGCCGAGCCATTTCGCCTTGAGCGCGTAATAGCGGTGGGACAAACGGGGGAAATCAGAGGTGACGGCGCTGACCAGGGCGTCGACGACTTCGTCTTCGACGACGTTGGAGAGGTTGCGCTCGGTTTCCGGGCGCGGGAATTTACGCCAGGTGTCAAGGATCTCCTTGTCCTTGGCGAGGGTGTTGGTGATCAGCGAGAATAGTTTTTCGCGGTCGGAAAAAGCCTGGGCAACGGCGAGGGCTGCCGTTTCGCGTATATTCCGGTCGGGATCGGACAGCTTGTTGAGCACGGCGTTGACGCTGAGCTGCTCGCCGGCAAAGGGGATGCGCATGCCGGCGATGGTTTCGTCGAACAGGCGGCTCCAGGCGGCGCGGCCGGAGACGTCGCGTTCGTGGACGAAGCGCTCGAGCTCGTCGGAAAGCTGGTGGTCGCGCCAGACGCGGAGGTCGCGCAAATAGGGGCGCCAGTGCGCGAAGGCGGGGTCTGCGAATTTTGCTTCGAGCACCTGGTCGTCGAGGCGGTTGAGTTCCAGGCGGAAGAACAGCGTGTTCGCGCTGATGGTGGTGCAGCGCTCCATCATCACCTGGTAAAATTGGCCGGCGGTGGCGTTGGTGCTGTCGGCGCTGAAGAGAAGCTGCGCGTAGGACATCACACGGCCGAGGATCTCGTCGATCGACTGGTAGGTTTCCATCGCGGCGGCGAGCTCGGCGCCCGGCATGGCAGCCAGGTGGCCGGCGTGGGTGTCGGCGAAGGCTTTCGACTCGGTCTCAACGCGCGCCAAGTCAGCCTCGATCCTGGGGCTTTCTGGGCTGTCATAGAGATCGGACAGATCCCAGGAGGGCAGGTCTTCATCGGTGGAGGCGAGAGAGAGGGCGCCGTCAGGGGCTGAGCACGTCATGTTAGGTCCTCTGGAACATACGCCTATGTAAGCGCTGGGGAGGTTAAGGCCAGAGGCGCGGGCTGCGGCGCACGCGAAGATGCAGCCGCCGGTAGATCACATCAGCGCCGCCTCTACGGCGCCGGCCACACAGAAAAGCCAAGAATCCTGCATGTGCGGACAGGCCAGCATGAGGCCGGCGGGGGGCGCGTCCGGCTCGTGGCAAGGCAGGCTGATCGCGCAAGCATCGAGGAAGTTGAACGGGGATGTGTTGCGCAGGATCAGCCGGTTCAGGCGGACATACTCAGCATCGGTATCGAAGGCGGTGATCGGTGGCGGGGCGATCGGCACAGTTGGCAACATCAACGCGTCGAACGGCGCCATTTCGGCTGCGTATACGCGTATGGCCTGCTTGCGTGCCTCGATCATGATTATGTAGTCGGCGGCGCTCATGCTTTCGCCGGGGAGGATGCGGTTTGCGACACGTGGGTCGTAGCCCCTGCCCTGTTGTGCCAGACGGTCGCGATGCACGGCGTAAGCTTCCGCCACCGCCAGGCTGCCGGCTCTTTGTGCCTGCGCCACCAGGGCGAACGAACTTAGATCGCGATAGAGGATCTGAGCGCCGGCCTTGTCCAGGCGCTGGATGGCGCGATCGATGGCGCGCTCGGTGGACGGGTCCATGTCGTCGACGAGGTAGTTCTGCGGAACGCAGAGGCGCAGGCCGGCGAGGGGCAGAAGCGCTGTGGCTGGAGGCTCGAGGGCGCCGGCTAGGACGGCGTCCATGCTGGCACAGCAGGCGACCGAGTTGGCGAAAGGACCGATGGAGTCCAGGCTTGGGGAGAGCGGGAAAGCGCCTTCGAGCGGCACACGGCGCGCCGTCGGCTTGTAGCCGACAATTCCGCAGAACGCTGCCGGGATGCGGCACGATCCACCGGTATCGGTGCCGATGCCGGCCAACGCCATGCCGTCGGCTACCGACACAGCGGCACCGGAGGAGCTGCCGCCGGGTATATGGCCGGTCGCACGGTCATAGGGGGCACGCGGGGTGCCGTGATGGGGGTTGATGCCGATCCCGCTGAAGGCGAATTCGGTCATGTTGGTGCGGCCGATGAGGATGAAGCCCGCGGCCAAAAGACGCTGCACAAACGGGGCGTTGGCGCTCGCCGGTGGGGCATTGGCCAGGATGGACGAGCCGGCTGAGGTGGGCTCGCCCGCGACGTCGAACAGGTCTTTCAGGCTGACTGGGATCCCCGCGAAGCGGCTGGGGAGGCGGCCGGCGCGGCGCAGGCCGTCGATTGCGTCGGCGGCAGCGCGCGCCTGTTCGGTGTAAATCTTTATGAAGGCACGTGAGCCCTCACCGGCTGGGTCTGCGATGCGGTCTAGACAGGCCTCTACCAGGTCGCGGCTGGTGTGGGTTCCGTCGGCCAAAGCTTGGGCGGCGTCGTTCAGGGTGCGCATGGGCGGAAACCTGCCGCCTGCGACGCGACAGGGCAAGACGCCGGGTGGGCAGGTGTTACACTTGCCGTGTGTAGATGAGGGTCGAGCCGTCCTTCACTTTGGCACGCAACGCTGTCCAGACTTGCGTGTCGTCATACCAATCGTCGATGGGGGCTTTGCCAGCCAGCGCGTAGCGGGTTGCTTGCACTTTGCTGCCATTGCCGAGGGCGACCATCTCCGAGCCACGGGCCACACTCATTTCCTGCAGCACGGTTCCATCTTGCGGGTTGAAGAGTTGTTCGTGCATACAGGCAACGTTCCAGTGCGTCAGCGGCAGCGCAGTGCCCGGCAGATCCTGTGGCGCGAGGCCGGTGGCGTCTATGCGTACACGATCCCCCTCGCGGCGGGCGTGCACGCTGAGTGGATCGCCATTATCGTCGGTCTGGGTTTGCAGGCTGACGAACTGGCCGCCGCGCCAGCGTTCCTCACCTTGGTGGTGGTAATGGAAGAAGGTGAACGGCCCGAGGCCAACGCGCATATGGACGTCGATGTGTACAATCAGATCGTCAGCCGCTTGCTCGAAGCTCACCGCGTGACTGCCAATTTCGCTGCCGTCGCGGGTGACGAGGAACCGCAATGCTTTGACAGGCGGCACGGGATTCGCGCGCAATGGCCGCCATCCGACCAGGGCGGCGCCTGCCACCAAACCTGCGAGGCTGCGTCTGCCTAAAATCATGATACCGACTCCGCGTGACAGACTTCGTAAAGACCGACATCAATGGAGCCTGCACGGAAACCTGCCTCGCAATAGGCGAGGTAGTATTCCCATTTGCGCCGGAACGCTTCGTCGAAACCTTGTGCACGCAGGCGCGGCCAGGCGAGCTGGAAACGCCGCTGCCATTCGCCGAGCGTTGCCGCGTAGCTTTCGCCAAAATGTTCCACCGAGCGCAGCGCCAATCCGGCACGTTCGATCTGCGCCTGCAGGATTTCCTTGGAGGGCAGCATGCCACCTGGAAAGATGTGGCGCTGGATGAAATCTGGTTCGCGCAGATAGTTCTCATAATAGCGTTCGGCGATGGTGATCACCTGCAGCACGGCTCGGCCGCGCTCGGCCATGCAGTCGCGTAGCCGGTTGAAATAGATCGGCCAATATTCGGCGCCGACCGCTTCGAGCATCTCGATCGAGACGATGCGGTCGAACAGGCCTTTCACTTCCCTGTAGTCCTGCAGACGAAGATCGTGGTGGCCATCGAGGCCGCCGGCACTGAGACGCGCCTGTGCGTGATCGAGCTGCGAGGGTGACAAGGTGAGGCCGGTCACATGGCATTTCGCCTCGCGGATGAGTCGTTCCGCCAGGCCACCCCAGCCGCAACCGATTTCGAGAACACGCTCGCCGCCGCAGAGTTTTAGCGTCTCCAGAACCCTCGCCTGCTTGGCATCCTGTGCGGCTTCCAGGGTCAGTCCCGGCTGGTTGAACAGAGCGGAAGAATAGCTCATGCCGTGATCGAGCCAGGCGGCATAGAAATCATTTCCGAGATCGTAATGCGCCACGATGTTGCGCCGGCTGCCGCGCCTGGTGTTGGCGCGCTTGGCATGGGCGAGGCGACTGAGCGTGCGGCTTAACAGACTGCCGGAAAACGCGCTTCCGAGCAGATCCTGGTTGAGGGCTGCACATTCGATAAGCGCGGCAAGATCGGGGCTGTTCCAATCTCCGTCGACATAGGCTTCGGCGAAACCAAGGTGACCGCCGAAGATGAGCCTGCGCACGGCGCGCCAATTATTGAGCTGCAATATGCCATGTGGACCGGGGATGCTGCCGGCATGCTCGACATTTTCGCCGTTGGGGAAACGCACGGAGACGCGCCCAATGTCGCAGGCTTTGAGCAAACGCCGAAGGAATTTTCCGGACATGCTGGAGCGACTAAGGGTTTTTATCAAGGCCGGTTTGGGGAACGGCGTCGTCGGGGCGGGAGACGGCATGGAGAAACGGCCTTCCTAGGAAATGATCGTGACGGGTTCGGCGGGGGCGGCAGGCCTTGGCAACAGTTTCAGGCCAAGCCACCATAGTTTCAGCGCCTCGAAATGGATGGCAGCGAGCACCTTTGCGCCGAGGAATGGCATGCGCAGGAACTGACCCAGCAACACGCCGTCGGTGAAGGCGGCGCGTTTCCCGGCGAATGCCGTCGCAATCATCAGGCCGTCCGGCGCGGTTGCGGTGATGCCAAGCGAAAAATGCTGGTCCGGATTTGCGACGCGGAAACGATAGACCATCTGCATGGGCATGAAAGGCGATACGTAAAAACATTTGTCGCATGTCTGTCGGATCGGCCAGGCAGGATCGGCGACGGGGATGAGATAGGCATGCCGTTCGCCAAAGGTGTTGCGCACTTCGTAGAGAATAGCCAAGGGCGATCCGTCTTGACGATGGCAGAAAAACACACTGATCGGATTGAAAACGTGGCCGAGAATGCGCGGCATGCAGAGAATCTTTATTCCGCCACACGGCTCATGGAGGCCAGCCGCATGCAAATGTGTCTGTAGCCAGCGACGCAGATCGCCCGATTTACCGGCGCCATGATCTGCCTCGTGGAAGGCGAACAGATTGAACTTTTCATGCGAAAACAGGTGCAGTTTTTTTGCCAGGATAGGCAGTTCATCCAGATCCAGAAACATCATGAACATGCCGTAGCGCAGGCGGTGCCTGATCGGCTTCAACCGCTGATGCGTGACGTGGCCGTCATAGATGGCCGAGGCGGTCACGCAGCCTCCAGTGCGGGCGAACGGATGATCTGCGGGCCGAGATGGATTCGTCCGGATTCGTTTTCCACGTGCCAGGGCCTGCGCACGCCGCCTAGCGCCTCGGCCACGGCCAGGCCTGATTGCACGCCGTCCTCGTGAAAGCCGGCACCGAGCCAAGCGCCACAGAACCAGGTATTCTGTCCGCCCTGGATTGACCATATCTTGCGCTGTGCCTGCATGGCGGCGACGTCAAATAACGGGTGTTCGTAGGTTTGCGTGTGGAGGATGGTTTCCGGCGCGGGTGGTTGAACCGGATTCAAGGTGACGAATATCTGCTTTTTTGTCGGTAGCGTTTGCAGATTGTTCATCCAGTAGGTCACGCAAGGCGGTGATGCGGAGTCGGCGCTGCCGATGAAGTTCCAGCTTGCCCAGACGCCGCGGCGCTTGGGCATAAGGCGTGTATCCGTGTGCAGGAAAGCGTGGTTGGAACTGAGGCCGATGGCACCGAGCAGATCGTGCTCCGGGTCGCTGGGTTCGGTCAGCAGGCTAAGGGCGTGCTTTGCGGAGGTAGCGAAAACGACATCGTCGAAGCGGCGTGCGGCGCCGGTGCTCTCATGCAGGAGAACGCCGGACTCGGTGCGCTGCACGGCGGTGATGCCGCGGTTGAGGACAATGCGATCGGCGTAGGGGGCGGTCAGGCGATCGACATAGGCGCGGCTGCCGCCGCTGACGGTGCGCCACTCCGGCCGGTCGTTCAGCCGCAGCAAGCCGTGATTGTCGCAGAACCTGAA
This sequence comes from Acetobacteraceae bacterium, assembly GCA_965198855.1. Classification (GTDB taxonomy): domain Bacteria; phylum Pseudomonadota; class Alphaproteobacteria; order Acetobacterales; family Acetobacteraceae; genus BOG-908. Next base: position 1,802,877 of record CBDAPZ010000001.1, read on the forward strand.
AAACGCGGCTGCGGGGTAGTCGCGCACCAGATCGGCACGGCTGGACCAGATGGCCGCCGCCATTGGTAGCAGGTGATCCTGCTGCACCGCCTGGCCATAGCCGTGCGAATCGAGCCACTCGCCCAGGCTGATGGTGTCGGCGTCCCGCAGCACGGAGTCCAGTGGGGCTTGTGCGTAGAGGCGCTGCAAATCGCGCAGCATGGACCAGAACCGCGGACGGAGGAGGTTGCGCTTCTGGGCAAAGAGGCCGCGCAATCCGGTGCCTGCATATTCCAAGCCGCCGTTTTCAAGCGAGGCTGCGAACGACATGTCCGAGACTTCCGTTCGCACGTCCAGATGGCGGAAGAGCGCCGTCAGGTTTGGATAGGTCGGCTCGTTGTAGACAATGAAACCGGTATCGACCGGAAAGCTGGTCTGGCCGTCCGAGATGTCGATCGTATGCGCGTGGCCGCCGATCCTGTCGGTGCATTCATATACCGTAACGTCGTGCGCCTTGTGTAAGAGCCAGGCACAGGACATGCCGGCGATGCCGGTGCCGATGACCGCTATGTCGCGCCGGGGACGATCACTGCCTGTGCCAAACTTTACCATTGCGACTCCCGGTTCCTTGTGAGCTACGGCGCAGACGCAGCGGTGGATGCGTCGGCCGACACTTTTCCGGCACCATGCCAGATTGCATCCAACCCGTTTCGACTTTCGTAATACCTTCGCACGCAGCCGCCCGGCGTTACCAAGCAGTGGCCGTGCAGTCAGGCGCGAACCGTTCGCTGGAGCCTTATGTTACTTTTATCGATTTGTCTGATCGCCGTTCTGTGCGCGGTGATGGCGCTGGCCTGGGGGATGCAGCGGCGGCTGCACAATGCCGGCTGGGTGGATGTGTTCTGGTCGTTCGGCACCGGGATCACCGGCGCTTGTGCGGCGATCTTACCCCTGCCTGGCACCTCGTTCACCTGGCCGACGGTGCGTGCGGCGTTGGTGGCCGCTCTGGCGCTTTTATGGGGCGCCAGGTTGGGCACCTACCTGGCGCGCCGTACGATGGGGGGACATCGCGAAGATGTGCGCTACGCGCGTTTTAGGCAGGAATGGGGTGACGCCTTCGAGGCGCGGCTCTTCTGGCTGCTGATGATACAGGCTTTGGTGGCCGCTCTGTTGGCTATCTGCGTTGCTGTTGCTGCCCACAACCCGTCGCCCGGGTTCCGGCTGGCTGATGCGGCTGGGATTGTGGTGCTTGCGGCTGCAGTGCTTGGCGAGGGGATTGCCGACCGGCAGATGCAGGTTTTTCAGACCGACCGGGCAAATCGCGGCCATGTCTGCGATGTCGGCCTTTGGGGCGTATCGCGTCACCCGAACTATTTTTTCGAGTGCCTCGCGTGGTGCGCGTATCCGCTCTTCGGGATCGGAGCGAATTGGCCCTGGGGCTATGCCGCCCTGCTGGGGCCACTCGCCATGACCTGGCTGCTCACGCGTGTCTCGGGCATTCCGCCGCTCGAACGCGAAATGCTGGCCGACCGGGGCGAGGCGTATCGTGACTACCAACTCCGTGTGAGCGCCTTCCTCCCTTTGCCTGATCGAAGGAAACCGAATTGATCAACCTCGCCACTGCGGCAGCCGAGCGACTGCCCTTGCCTGACAGCCTTCTACGGGTGGGGATTTCTCTCCTTGTCGGCCGCACGGCATCCCAGCTTGCAGCAACGAAGCCAGGGGCGGATACGGCTTTCGCGGCCGAGAGCCAGCACTTCCCGATTGCGACGCATGTCGATGACGCGAATGCGCAGCATTACGAACTACCGGCTGCATTCTTCGGCCTCGTGCTGGGGCCAAGGCGGAAATATTCGAGCTGCCTGTATGAGAATGGCGCGACTGACCTGGCAAGCGCGGAGATATGTGCGCTTACGCAAACCTGCCTCAATGCGGACCTGAAGGATGGCCAAACCGTTCTGGAGCTCGGATGCGGGTGGGGCTCCCTCAGCCTGTGGATGGCCGAACATTATCCGGCCTCCCGCATCGTTGCGGTGTCGAACTCGGCTTCACAGCGTACTTACATCGAAGGCGAAGCGGCGGCACGTAGCTTGCCTAATTTGCGTGTCGTCACCGCCGACATGAACGAGTTCTCGACCGACGAGACTTTCGACCGCGTGGTCTCGGTCGAAATGTTCGAACACATGTCGAATTGGCCCAGCCTGCTCGAGCGGGTGCATGGCTGGATGGCGCCGGATGGGCGTGTGTTCGTGCACGTGTTCGCACATCGCACTACGCCCTATCGCTTCGATCCAAGCAATGAAGCTGATTGGATCGCACAGCATTTTTTTACCGGTGGCGTCATGCCGAGCCATGGGCTGATGGATCATGCCAGCCCACTGCTCGAAGTCGAGGAATCATGGCGATGGAGCGGCGAACATTATCGCCGGACTGCCGAAGATTGGCTTGCGAACTACAACCTGCACAGCAAGGCGATCATGGCTTTGCTGCAGCAGGTTTACGGCGACAAGGCTCAGATCTGGGAGCGTCGGTGGCGGCTGTTCTTCCTCGCGACATCGGGGCTTTTTGGCTATAAGAACGGCGAGGAGTGGGGCGTTAGCCATTACCGTCTGCGGGCGATTGCACAATAAGGGAAGATTGGGGAGCAGTGCCTGCCCCCCAAACCCCCCGTCATTTCTTAAGAACAGCAGAAACCAGCGACACGCCTAGTGCGGTAGAGACGCCACTTACGAACGCGCCCCAGGCGATGTCGGTGAGAGTCAGGCGTAACGTCCAGGCTTTGAGGGTAGCATAGTTTGTCAGATCATAGGTGGCATAGGTGAAGAGACCATAAAGTGCGCCAAATAGCAGCGCTTGCTGCCAGGCTTTCGGGCCCGGTGCGGACGGCACGGCGAACACCATCAATCCCGCAATGTTTAGAAGGTAGAACGCAAGAGCCGGACCGATCCGGAATTTATCCAGCAAAATATCGCCGAGCGTTTGGCGATACATGGATGCCGAGATCAAGCCCAACCAGGCGGCATCGATAACGGTAAAAATAATGAGTGTCGTGACATAGGTAATTCCATAACGCAGCAATTCTTCTCTCCTTTGAAGCTGAGAGAAGCAGCATCCACGCCAGAACACCAGTGGAAGCCCCAAGACTCAGAAGTTTTTTGGTTCTTTTTTCAAAAAAGAACTACTTCCTCACGTCGATATCTGCAGTTTCTGCAGCGCCTCCTCCAGCTCCTGAAAACTCGGCATGAACTCGTTCGGCACCATCTTTCGCCCGGTTTCCACGCTCACTTGCGGCGCGTTGCCATGCAGATGTGCCACCAGCACGGCGCGGATCACGTCGCTATAGCGAAAATCCCCTTCAACAATGCCTTTGATGCGCACGGCGCAAGGTGCTGCGATCCCGTAGGCCAGCAGCACCCCAAGAAAGGTGCCCACCAGCGCGCCACCGATCATTTCGCCGAGCACGGCGGGGGGCTCGTTGATGTGGCCCATTGTCTTGATCACGCCGAGCACGGCGGCGACGATGCCGAGGGCTGGAAGTGCATCGGCCATGGTCTGTATGGCGTGGCTGCCGTGTAGTTCTTCGTGGAGGGTTTTCTTTAATTCGCGGCCCATCAGATCTTCGATCTGATGCGGGTCATCGGCATTCATGCCCAGCATGCGGAGATAGTCGCAGATCAGGGCGGTAGTGTGGTGATCCTGCAAGATTTTTGGGAAATGCTTGAAGGCTGCGCTATCCTCAGGTTTTTCGATATGCGGTTCGAGCGCCATGGCGCCGCGCTGGTTGGCGAGGCGGGTGAAGAAGAACAGAAGCGAAAGCAGCTCGGTATAGTCCGGTTTCTTGAAGCGTTCGCCTTTGAGGATCATGCCGAAGCCGGCCAGCGTGTGTTTCACGCCGGTCATGGAATTGGCCATGACGAAGGTGCCGATGGCGGCACCCAATATAGTCAGCAGCTCGAACGGCATGGATTCGAGAAGCGGGCCGATCGCGCCGCCGCTCGCCATAAAGCTACCGAAGACGCAGGCAAGCAGGAACACCAGGCCGCCTATGGTGAGCATGGTCGGCGATCAGTGCCCGTTATTTGGGGGTTGAACCGCGGGCGCAGTTCGCACCAGCAGAATGGCGATGCGGCGATTGGAGGGCGCTTCCGGGGTATCGGGCATCAGGAGATCGCGGTCGCCATGCCCGGTGACGTCGCGGATGCGCGAGTCGGGCAGGCCTGAATCGGTGAGGATACGTCGCGTGGCGTTGGCGCGTTCCGCCGAGAGATCCCAGTTGGAACGGCCAACGCCGCTATAGGGTGTGGCATCCGTATAGCCGGCGACGGCGACAGGCTCATGCAGGGATTGCAGCATCGGCGTCAAGCGCTGCAGTACGGTGGTGGCACGGGCATTGGGCTCGGCCGAGCCGCTGTCGAACATAGGCAGGCCCTCTGCATCGCGTATCTGTACGCGCAGGCCTTCCGGCGTGAGGTCGATGGAAAGCTGCCGGGCGATCGGCGCAAGTTCAGGGTCGGTGTCGACGGCTTTCTGCATCTGGGCGGCCGCTTTGGCAAAGGCGGCCTGCTCGGCGCGGCGCGCGACCTCGGCAGCCTGGCGGGCGCCCGGCCCGTTGCCGATGTGCGGTGCTGTTGCCTGCCCTTGGCCGTTTTGCGACATGTCTTTGCCGGCCTCGGCGTGCACGGTCTTGAGCGCCATGGTGTCGCTGCCGTCATCCTCGACATCGACGGGTGGCGCGTTGGCGTTCATCACCGCGACGGTGCCGCGATCGGAGACCGCCTCGCCATCCTCGAACGGCGAGCGGCCGCCCAAGGGCAGGCCGGTGCCGGAATGTGAATTGGTGACGGAGGCGCTGGGGCTGAAGTAATCGGCCAAGCCGCGGCGCTGCGCCTCTGTCGTCGCGTTGAGCAGCCACATCAGCAGGAAGAACGCCATCATGGCGGTGACGAAGTCGGCGTAAGCTACTTTCCAGGCGCCGCCATGGTGGCCACCTTCCACAATTTCCTCGCGCCGGATGATCGTGATCGGTTTCGCGTCGCGTTTTGCCATTGAGTCCATCACATGCTGCGGGCGTGCCCACCATGGAGGGAGCGACTTAATCCGGGGCTAACTTAGTGGTGGCTTGTTTGCCTTGTGGCAGAAGAGTGCCTGTAGTGCCCGTGGCGCCGGTTACCCGGAATAGCCGGTAGGTCTCCGCGACGATGCCGGCGCGTTTGCGTTGGAGGCTTCCGAGTTGGGTGATCGAGGACCAAAGATGCGGGTCCGGTCCGCCATACTCACGGTCGCTGCGGACCAGCAGACCGGTTCGATTGGTGAGCGGCTCGGTCGGCAAGGTCTCGAAGAAGCGCCAACGTGGCTCGACGCCCATTACGGGGGTGTGCAGGCGAAACGCCAATTCAGAGGCGAGGCCATATTCATCGGCCGCGACGAAGTCGACATTGCCGTGGGATTGAGCGACGAACACGCCGCCTGCGAGGTCCGACCAGCCTGCGAGGCGGACGAGGGTGAAATCGAGGAACCGTGGCAGGGCGATCGGCGCGGCCGCGGCCTGGAGGAACACGAAGGCGGCGATCAGCAGGCCGAGGGCGCTTGCCTGCGGCCAGAAGCGGGCTTTTGGCATGGCGGATGCTGCTATAGCTGCGCCTGGGAGGATGATCGCGGGCCAATTGGCTTGCACACGTCCGCCGAGCGCATGTTCGCAGAAGATTGCAGCGGGCAGCAGCGTAACGCATGCCAGCAATCCCAGGCGCTCGTCGCGCTGCCACAGGCTGCGTGCTGCGAAGACCACGCCCAGAATGAGCAGCACGGCGACCCAGGGGGTCGCCAAGCCAACCTGGCCGACCAGCAATTCGGTCAGGAACCGGACAGACTGCGCAGGATGCCAGTCGCCACTGCGGCCGCCCTGCTTGAGGAAACTGACGAAACCGTGGGCCGCGTTCCATTCGATGACCGGGGCGAAACACAGAGCGGCAAGCGCTCCTCCCGCCCAGAGCTGCCAGACGCGCAGCCAGCGGCGCGCGGAGGGAACGAGCGAGATCCAGGCTGCCAGCGAGGCGCCGAGCAGCACGGCCGTGTATTTGCTGTCGAGCGCGAGACCCGCACATAGTCCGATGGCGAGCCACCAGGCGGGGCGGCGTGTGCTGATCAGCCTGCCGCAGGCTGCCAGTGCGGCCATCCAGAAAAACAGGAGCGGCGTGTCGGGGGTCATCACCACGGCACCGACGTTGAGCGCGAGGGTGGCGTTCAGCAGGCAGACAGCGCGTGGGCCGGCGCGGCGGCCAGGCGCAAAATCCTTGGCTGCCGACATCAGCAGCAAACTGCCGAGCAATGCCGAGATTGGGCCGAGCAGGCGCACACCGAGCGGTGTGTCGCCGGCGATGAGCGTGCCGATTTTGATCCATAGGGCCACCATGGGCGGGTGGTCGAGATAGCCGGGTGCGAACGCCTTGGACCAGATCCAGTAATAGGCTTCGTCGGCGGAAAGAGGAGTGCGGGCGGCAACACCGAGGCGGATGGCTGTGAGCAGCAGAAGCAATATGCGCAACCAGCGTGGGAATAGCCGTTTCGGGTCGTTGCTGACACCGCCTGCAGAAAACTTTAGGCTCACGCAATATGTCCTGACGAGTCGCTCAATGAGGCATCTGCGTCTTCACTCCCACTCGATGGTGCCAGGCGGCTTGCTGGTGATGTCGTAAACGACACGGTTTATGCCGCGTACTTCGTTGACGATGCGGGCGGCGACCCGGGTGAGAAAACTCATGTCGAATGGATAGACGTCTGCGGTCATGCCGTCGGTGCTCGTCACGGCACGCAATCCGCATACCTGGTCGTAGGTGCGGTAATCGCCCATGACGCCCACTGTGCGCACGGGGAGGAGAACGGCGAAGGCCTGCCATATTGCGTCGTAGAGGCCGGCAGACCGTATCTCTTCGAGATAGATCGTGTCGGCGCGACGAAGAATGTCCAGTTTTTCGCCGGTGATGTCGCCGGGAATGCGGATTGCGAGGCCGGGGCCGGGAAATGGGTGGCGGCCGACAACCGCCTCCTCGAGACCGAGTTCGCGGCCGAGAACGCGGACCTCGTCCTTAAACAGTTCCCTGAGTGGTTCAACGAGTTTCATCCGCATGCGAGCGGGCAGGCCGCCAACATTGTGGTGCGACTTGATCGTCACCGATGGGCCGCCAGTGACCGACACGCTTTCGATCACATCGGGGTAGAGCGTGCCTTGTGCGAGGAAATCCGCACCTCCGATTTTTGCTGCTTCGTCCTCAAAGACATCGATGAAGAGCTTTCCGATCGTCTTGCGTTTGGTTTCGGGATCGGTGACGCCGGCGAGCGCATCGAGAAAGAGGGTGGATGCATCGCGATGCACGAGGGGTACGTTGAACCGGTTGCGGAATGTGTTGACCACCTGTTCGGCTTCTCCTGCACGCAGGAGGCCATGGTCGACGAAGATGCAGGTGAGTTGGTCGCCGATGGCTTCGTGGATCAGCACGGCGGCGACGGAGCTATCGACGCCCCCGGAGAGGCCGCAGATGACTTTTCCCGTCCCGACTTGCGCGCGAATGCGTTCGATGGCGGTGAGCTTGAAGTTGGCCATGGTCCAGGTGCCGTGGCAGCCACAGACGTTCTGCGCGAAGTTCTTGAGCAGAGCGGCGCCGTGCGGGGTGTGGACGACTTCCACATGGAACTGCGTGCCGTAGATTTTCCGTGTCTCGTTGGCGATGGCGGCGAACGGGGCGCCTTCGCTGCTGGCGACGGCGATGAAGCCATCGGGCGGCTCAGTGACCCGGTCGCCGTGGCTCATCCAGACGGTTTCGCGTGCGCCAACCGGCCAGACGCCGTGGAAGAGGGTGCAATCCTGCAGCACATCGACAGTGGCGCGGCCGAATTCGCGATGGTCGCTGCCCTGGACGATGCCGCCCAGCTGTTTGACCAGTAATTGCTGGCCGTAGCAGATGCCGAGGATGGGCAGGCCCATGTCGTAGATGCCGGGGTCTGCGAAAGGCGCGCCCTCTTCTTCTACGCTGGCAGGGCCGCCTGAGAGGATGATCCCCAAGGGTGCAAATGCAGCGATTCGCGCGGGATCGGCGGTGAAGGGGAAGATCTCGCAATACACGCCCGCCTCGCGCAGGCGGCGGGCGATGAGCTGGGTGACCTGGCTACCGAAATCCAGGATGAGTATGCGGTCAGGAGGAAGCTGTTCCATGGCGACATACAGCACAGCCGCGCGGTGTGCCGCAAGAAAGAAGCAGATTGTTCTGCTTATGTAGTAAAAGTTTTTTGCTTCTTTTTTTCAAAAAAGAAGTCTTTGCTTTCTTCAAGTCTTTGTTTGGCGATCGCCACATAATTGGCGTCGACCTCGACTCCGATTCCGGAGCCGCACTCGATCTCGGCTGCTAACAGTGTGGTGCCCGTGCCGGCGAATGGATCCAGCACCACGGGCTCAGGGCTGCCATGCAGCCGGATGCACCAGCGCGGCAGGTCGATTGGGAACGTGCCCGGGTGGTTATATTTTTCGGCTTTGGTCTGCACCGTCCGGTAGGGAATGAACCAGGTATTACCGCGACAGCGTGCATCCTGTGCGTGGCTGCGCCTCGCGATGTTCGATTTATCCTTGAACGGCACGCCGATCGCGAGGCGATCGAGTTGGACGTCGCCGGCAAGTGTCAGGTGGAAGATGTGTTCGTGGTTGTGGTTCAGGAAGCGCTTGCCCGCCAGAGGTTTGAAGTGCCCGACGCTGTCCTGTGACGTGGTGATCGACTTGATCCAGGTGATGTGGTTTTGCAGCACGAAGAGGGTGCGCAGACGCACGATCAGTTCGAAGGGCAGCCATGGGCGGCTGTTCGAGCCTGAAATATTCAGGAAGAACGAGGAATCCGGCTTCATGACACGGCGCACTTCCGTGGCCACTTGCAGCATCCATGCGAGGTACTCCGCTTCGGTGCGGGTGTCGTCATAGACGCTGTAGCTGAGGTCGAGATTATAGGGTGGTGAGGTGACGACCACATCGACGGAGGCGGCGGCCAGAGCTGGCAGGATGCTCAGGCAGTCGCCTGTAAAGAGCTGATGCGGGCCGACTCGTGCGGGTTCTGGCATGCCGGCATCAAAGCACGGCGTAGCCGATCAGCGCACCGGGCGGGGCAGTAGCAGGTATTCGGTGCCGGATTGGTGCATGCGACCTGCTTCCTGCTCTGCCAGGGCGCCAAAACCGAAGAAGATGTCGGTTCGAGCAGGACCCTTGATGTCGGTGCCAGAATCCTGGGCGAGAAGCAGACGGCGCAACGGGGCGCCGGTGATCGAGTCGGTGGTGTCGATGAAAATCGGCGCGCCGAGCGGGACGGCGTGGGGATCGACTGCGGCGCTGCGGTTAGCCACAAGATTTACGCCCAAGGCGCCAGGCGGACCTGCCAGGACATCGGTATCGGTCAGAATGCGAAAAAAGACGTAGTCCTCGTTCTGATCCATGAGCGCTTTGGCGTCGCCCGGATGGGCTTGGAGCCAAGCCTTGATGGACTGCATGCTGATATCGTTCGAGGCCAATGCATTACGTTGGAGCAGCAGGCGCCCAATTGGCGTGTAGTCGCGGCCATTCTTGCCGTCATAGCCGACGCGGGTGACGGTCCCATCGGGCAGACGGACGCGTCCAGCCCCTTGTATCTGCAGAAAGAACAAATCGATGGGATCGTGCAGCCAGAGAAGGGGTTGACCGGTATGCCCCATGGCACCGGCCTCGATCTCCGTGCGAGAGAAATACGGCTGCAGCTTGCCGTCGACCATGCGGCCGACACGGGGGGCTGCTTTCGGGTCTGCGGAAGGCAGTTGCAGCAGGTCGGAGGGGCGGCCGTAGAGCGGCACTTTGTGAGCGGCATCCTGAAACAGCGAGCCTGGCACTTCCGGCTCGTAATAGCCGGTGAACAGGCCAGGCGCCGACAGCTTGTACGCTTGGAACCATGTCTCGTAGAAATGTCGGACTCCCCCGGCATCATCGGCGGTCAGAGACGCGGCAGCGATGCACCCGGCTGACCAGTGGCCTGCCCGGCCGCCATAGGTCGAGGCGAGGCCCTGGCCGCCGAGCGTCGTGTCGGCCGGCAAGGAGGCGAAGCGATGGCACTCTGCGCGCAAGGCGGTGAACGTTTCGTTTTGAGTGTCGACGCTCCAGCCTGGGATCTCGTCAAAGCGCACGGTCTCCATGGCTGTCGTCGGTGGGGGGGTGGGCTGGCTCACGCAGCCAAACAACATCGCGGCCGAAAGCGCCGCCAAGCTACCAAGAAGACGCATTAAGCGATTAGATCCCGTCTGTTACCGGCAGAGAATGGGCGCATGCCGGCGGGTATCCGACAAGCACCCACAATTTATAGATACGCTCACGCGCTATGAGCCGCCGCGAGCCGCCATGTCAGATCGGGTTGGCCGAGCCGACGTTCGAAGGCCCAGATATCGGAAATCTCTGTCACGGCGTCAGTCCCCGCAACAGGGTTGCCGGATTTGTCGCTGGTCATGTTCACCTGGCGTGAGACAAACCGCATTGTGATGGTCGCATCCTGACCCGTGAGTGCAGCATCCGTGATGGTCGCCTCCTCAATCTCACGTATCTCCGTGCGCTGCGTTTCGCCGGATTCTTCGCGCGCGGCGATCACGCGCTCGAATGCGGAAAACGTCTCGTCGGCGAGAAGCGTGCGTAGCCTCGCCCGGTCACCGGCGGCGAAGGCCGCCACGATCATCCGGAAAGCGTGTTCGGCGCCGGACAGAAACTGCGCCGCATCGAAGCGCTTATCGGCAGCGCGGATCGCAGCCAAGGTGCGGCCGACGGGGCCCGCGGGATCAGGCAAGGGACGGGCAGTCGGGGGCGCAGGCTCGACTTGGCCATCGATCACGGGGGCGCCGGTACGAGCCGCCGGTCGCGCGGGCGCTGTCGGCGCGCCCTCAAATCCGGTCCGCTTGCCCAGAATGCTGCGCAGACGCAGCACCAGGAAGGCTGCAATCATCGCAAAAAGAACCAGGTCGATCGGGAAGCCACCCGCCGCTTGCACTCGCGCCACTCCGTCTTGATGTCACCGCACATAGGCGCTGGTTGGATCAAGGGCAACGCTGCGCCGTCTCGCCCAGCGTCCCAGGTGCTTGCGCCTAGGTGGGCTGGATCAACCAGAACACCGATTGCAGTTGAGAAAAATCGCGCCTAGGTGCAGCCCCATGATTCTCATGCGACATGGACAGAGTGAGTTCAATCTTCACTTCTCCGCCACGAAACGCGACCCCGGGATACGCGACCCGCGCCTGACACCGCTGGGGCAGGCACAGGCCGAGAAGGCCACCGAAGCCATGCGAGCGGCTAAGATCACCCGTATCATGGCCTCGCCTTATACGCGGGCATTGCAAACCGCGGCGCCCTCGGCGCATGCCTTGGGGCTGCCGGTGCAGATCAATCCCGGCGTGCGGGAACGCTACCATTTCACCTGCGACATCGGCTCTTCGCGCTGTGATCTCGCCGCAGCGTGGCCGGACCATGATTTTGCGGATCTGCCGGAAAACTGGTGGCCGAGCGAGACCGAGAGCCCGGAGAGCGTCGACGCACGCGCGAAACTGTTTGTTGCGCAGATGCGGCTGGCTCCCGATTGGGAACATACAATGGTGGTTAGCCATTGGGCGTTTATTCTCGCGCTCACCGGGGAAAGTCTCGATAACGGGGCATGGATCAGGTTTGATCCGCATACCCACGACTCCTAAGTAAGAATGGGGGCAATGACGCCATTTCCCGCAAACCTCTCAGCGATCTCTGCGGTCTTTCCGCACACAGTTTCCCACCTTATTGTGGGTGACCTACAGACCGGACCTGCTCATGCTCTCTTCTTTCCGGAAATTTGCCAACACTTGGCCGGCGCGGATCCTGTTCCTGGTGCTTGTGGCCGCCTTCGCCTCCTGGGGTGTCGCCGACGTCGTGCGCAATATCGGCGCCGGCAGCGGTGCCGTGGCGACGGTGCTGGGCCATGATATAACGCCTGAGGCATTCATGCAGGAGTATGACGGGGTGCTGCGGCGCTACGCGCAGCAGATGCCGGACCCGTCGCAAATTCCACCTGAGATGAAGCAGCGCGTGGCCATGCAGACGCTGGACAAGCTTGTGACCCAAGAGGCATTGGCCAACCAGGTGAAGCGTCTCGGGGTGAGTGTTCCGGACAGCCAGGTGCGCGACACGGTGTTCGGCATGACCGAATTCCAGGGAACCGATGGCAAGTTCTCACGGCCGATGATGATGCAGATATTGTCGACCAACCATCTGACGGAAAGCCATTTCCTGGACTTGATACGAGCGGATATCGCGCAGAACCAGCTTCTGCAAAGCGTGGGTGCGGCGTCGGCGCCGTCGAAACTGCTGACTCAGCTGGTGTATCGGTATCTGAACGAGAAACGCCGCGCCGATATAGTATTGCTGCCGTTCAACGGGCAGCCTTTGCCGCCCGCACCGACGACCGCCACACTGCGTCGCTTCTATGACAACAACCCAAACCGGTATTCGGCCCCGGAATACCGGCATATCAAGGCGGTGATCCTATCACCTGACACGATAGGCCGTTCGCTGAACGTGACCGATTCCGAGTTGAAGACGTATTTTGCGCAGCATAAAGCCGACTATGTGTCGCCGGAGCAGCGCGCGTTGCAGGTGATCACCGCCGGCTCCGCTGCTACCGGGAATGCGCTAGCCGCCCAGTGGAAGGCTGGCGCCACTTGGGATGCGATGCAGGCGGCGGCCAAGGCCGCAGGCGCCACAGCCGTCGATCTTCCGCTATCGACGCCGGCGCAAGTCCCCTCCCCCGAACTGGCGAAAGCGGCCTTTGCCTCACCTGCCGATACCGTTGGTGGACCGGTGAGTGAACCGCTGGGCGTGCAAGTTTTTCGCGTGACGGCCACGCAGCCTGCGAAAAATCCTAGTTTCGAAAGCCTGCATGATGTGTTGCAGGGCAAGGTCGCGTCGGAAAAGGCGCTCGATCTGATCGATGCGCGCGCACAGAAACTTCAGGACCTGTTCGCCGGCGGTGCCAAGATCGACGAAGTGCCGGCCGATATCGGTGCTACCGGTGCCGAAGGCACGCTGGATGCGCAAGGCAAGACACAGGACGGCACGCCGGCGCCGCTTCCGGCACCACAAGAGATACGCCAGCAGATCATCGATGCTGCGTTCAAGGCCAATCCGGGTGATGCGATCCAACCGGTGGAGGGCCCCAACCATGTCTGGTTTGCGGTGGCCGTCGACAGCATTACCAAGCCGACGAAGCGGCCATTTGAGTTGGTTCAGGCGCAGGTGCTGTCGGATTGGCAGGCGGACCAGGTGCATCACCGCCAGGAGGCTGAGGCGACGCATCTGCTTGGCTTGATCAAGAATGGCCAGACATTGCAAAGCGCTGCCTGGGGCTCAGGCCTGCAGGTGACGCGCACGCCGCCGCTGTCGCGCAACAAGCCGGTTGGGGATGTTCCCGCCGAAATGGTGCAGAGGCTGTTCACGCTCAAGCAGGGTGAAGGCAGCATGATCGAGACTAATGCCGGTTTCGTTGTCGGCCAGCTTGCCGAGATCATCACCCCGGATGGTAAGGATGATGCCTCCGGAATGGGCCAGGCCGAAAGCGGCCTCACGAGCGCTTTGCATGACGATTATCTGACCATCTATGCGGTTGCCATTCGCCAAGCCGCCAAACCGGTGCTGCGTCCGGGCGTGGTCATGAGCCTGGTGCAGCAGCCGGGCGAATGACACAGCTGGGGGCGCCGCGCCTGGCATTCTGGACCGGCGTTTCCGATCTGGAGACGCCAGTCGGCGCTTATCTGAAGCTGGCTTATGGGCAGCCAAATACGTTCCTCTTGGAGAGCATCGAAGGCGGTTCGGCGCGGGGACGTTACTCGGTGATCGGCATGGCACCGGATTTGATCTGGCGCTGCCGCAATGGCGTGGCCGAAATTAACCGCCATGCGCGTTCCGCGCCGCATGCGTTCGTGGCGGATGACCGGCCTGCGCTGGAGAGCCTGCGCGCGCTGGTGGCGGAGACGCAGATGGTTCTGCCGGCCGGCATGCCGCCGATGATCGGCGGGTTGGTGGGCTACCTTGGCTACGACATGGTGCGGTTGATGGAAGACCTGCCCCATGCATCAATCGATGATCTTGGCCTGCCGGAAGCTACACTTCTGCGACCTACCCTGTTCGCGGTGTTCGACAATGTACGCGACGAACTGACGCTTGCGGCGCCGATCTATCCGGCCGAGGGCGTCGACGCGGAGGCTGCCTGGGCCGATGCCCAAAACCGTCTTTCTGCTGCCAGAGCCGCACTCGAGCGCCCCTTGCCGCATGCGGCGCCACCTGTGGAACTTCCGCCGCAGCCTGAACCGCGTTCGAACATGACGCGAGAGGCTTTCCTCGGGATCATCGCACGCATGAAAGAATATATCGCTGCGGGCGATGCGTTCCAGATCGTGCCGAGCCAACGGTTTTCCGCACCCTTTGCCTTGCCTCCTTTCGCCCTCTACCGCGCGCTGCGCCGGATAAACCCAGCGCCTTTCCTGTTCTTTCTCGATTTCGGCGGATTTTCAGTCGTCGGCAGCAGCCCCGAGATACTGGTGCGGCTGCGCGGCGGGAAAATCACCTTGCGTCCGCTCGCCGGCACGCGCCCGCGGGGTGCCACCGCGGCCGAGGATCTGCAATTGGAGCAGGAACTGCTGGCCGATCCTAAGGAGCGCGCCGAGCACCTGATGCTGCTTGATCTCGGGCGCAATGATGTAGGACGCGTGGCGGAACTCGGCAGCGTGCAGGTGACGCAGAGTTTTGCCATCGAAAGGTTCAGCCACGTGATGCATATATCCTCTACCGTGGAAGGCCGCGCTCGGCCCGATGTGGATGCTCTGGACGCGCTGATCGCCGGTTTTCCTGCAGGCACATTGACAGGGGCACCCAAAATCCGAGCGATGCAGATCATCGAGGAACAGGAGCCGGTGCGTCGTGGCATCTATGCCGGCTGCATCGGGTATTTCGCTCCCGACGGCACGATGGATACCTGCATTGGATTGCGCACCGCCATCGTGAAGGATGGCGTGATGCACGTGCAAGCCGGGTGCGGCGTTGTTGCCGACAGCGTGCCGGAGGCGGAATACGAAGAGACTCGGCAGAAAAGCAGAGCTTTGTTTCGAGCGGCGGAGGAGGCGGTTCGGTTTGCTTCGGGCAAATAGAAGGAAAAGTTTTGTTTTCTGAAGAAAAGAAGCAAAAGACTTTTATGTTTTTGGGGCAGATCTTTGTAGCATTCCGAACAGGTCGCGTGGTTCGTCGGGGTCGGCTAGCAGATCGAGTTCTTCGTACATGGGGAAGTCGGCGAGGCGGCCGCGCACATAACGTAAGGCGGAAAAGTCCTCGACGGCAAAGCCTACTGAGTCAAAGAGCGTAATTTGGTCTGCGCGTTCGCGGCCGGGAGACGTGCCGGCCAGCACCTCCCAGAATTCGGTTACCGGATGCGTTGATGGAAGTTGTTGGATTTCCCCTTCGATCCTGGTTTGCGGTGCATATTCTACAAAGATTGCTGAGCGGCGCAGGATGTCGGCATGAAGTTCGGTTTTGCCGGGGCAATCTCCTCCGACAGCATTTATGTGAATGCCGGCACCCACCATGTTGTCGGTCAGGATGGTTGCATTCTGCTTGTCGGCCGTGGCGGTGGTGACGATCTGCGCTCCTAAAACCGCATCCTGGGCAGTAGCGCAGATGGTTATATCAAATCCCAGGCACCCCAAATTGCGCTGCACCTTGATGCTTGCAGCCGGATCGATGTCATGTAGGCGCAAATAGTCCACGCCCAGCAGCGCGCGCATGGCCAAAGCCTGGAATTCGGCTTGTGCGCCATTGCCGATCATCGCCATCGTGCGTGATCCATGTGGCGCCAGTACGCGTGCGGCCATGGCCGAGGTGGCTGCCGTGCGCAAGGCGGTCAGCAACGTCATTTCCGTCAGCAGCAATGGATAACCTGTGGCAACATCACACAGAACACCGAACGCCGTGACAGTCTGCCGTCCGTCGATCGTGTTCTTCGGGTGGCCGTTGACATATTTGAAGCCATACAGAACGCCGTCACTGGTGGGCATCAGCTCGATGACGCCTTCGGCACTGTGTGAGGCGACACGCGGTGTCTTATCGAAATACGGCCAGCGGCGGAAATCCTCCTCGATGAAGTCGACGAGTTCGACGAGGAACCTGTCAACGCCGATGGCGTGAACCAGCTTCATCATGTGATCGACGCTGACGAACGGAACCAGGTTGAGAGGCTTGGCCACCATAATCTCAGAAATTCCGCGTTGGGCGATCGAGCACGCTGCGGCCCATCAGACTTGCAACGAGATCCACCAGCAGAAGCGCTGTGCGACCGCGCTCATCGAGAAACGGGTTCAGCTCCACGAGGTCGAGGCTGCGTACGAGGCGGCAATCATGCAGCATCTCCATGACCAGATGCGCTTCGCGAAATGTAGCACCTCCGGGAACGGTGGTGCCGACTGCGGGTGCAATCGAAGGATCGAGAAAATCCACATCGAAACTGACATGGAGGAGCCCGTTTGCGGCCTGTACGCGATCCAGGAAAGCGGACAGAAGAAGGGGAATGCCACGCTCATCGATGGCACGCATGTCATGCACCATCACGCCGGCTTTTGCCAAGGCAACGCGCTCTGCCGGATCTACGCTGCGAATGCCCATCATGCAGATATTCTGCGGTTTGATCGGCCGCTCCAGTGGCGGAAACACATTCTCGAACCCTGGGAGACCGGTGGCATAGGCGACGGGAACGCCGTGCAGATTGCCGCTTGTCGTTGTATCCAGCGTATGGAAATCTGGATGCGCGTCGAGCCATAGAACAAAAAGCTCGCGATCCTGCCGCGCGGCATAGCGGCTGAGCCCGCTCAACGTGCCCGCGGCAAGACTATGGTCGCCGCCGCAGGTTATTGGCATGCCTGCCTCGGCTGCGGCGGCAACAGCGTCGGCGATGGCCTCGGTCCAGGCGACAATTTCGGGAAGTGCCTTGATGGCGGTATTCGGATGGGTGACGTGGCGGATTGGACCGGGCGTGATGCTGCCACGGTCCTCGACTTCATAGCCGAGTTCTCTCAAGGCCGCCGCCAGGCCGGCCGCTCGAAACGCGCCTGGGCCCATATCGCAGCCCAGCCGGCCGGTGCCGGATTCGACGGGGGCGCCGAGCAGAATGCAGGGGAGATGAGACATCAGCGACTCTCGTTCAGCGGACAAACCGCACCCTACGCGAACATCATGG
The DNA here is from genome assembly GCA_965198855.1 of Acetobacteraceae bacterium. Classification (GTDB taxonomy): domain Bacteria; phylum Pseudomonadota; class Alphaproteobacteria; order Acetobacterales; family Acetobacteraceae; genus BOG-908. The sequence goes on from CBDAPZ010000001.1 coordinate 1,820,135, forward strand.
AAGAACGAAGCCAAAAACCCTATAACCCAGATGAACGAGCTTACCAGGACGGCGCGTTAACATCCGGAGCCACGCGAATGCTGACGCCTTTTCATATCGCGTTTCCTGTAGACGACCTGCAGAAGGCACGCGAATTCTATGGCACGGTGCTTGGATGCGAGGAGGGACGCAGCTCGGAGAGTTGGATCGACTTCAATCTTTTCGGCCATCAGATTGTCGCTCACTACAAGCCCGGCAAATTAGACGTTCATCATAATGACGTCGATGGACACGATGTGCCCGTGCCGCATTTTGGTGTCGTTTTGACAATGTCAGATTGGGAGATACTGGCCGCACGGTTAAAGGACGCGCATGTACGGTTCGTTATAGAGCCTTGTATTCGATTCAAAGGCGAAGTTGGCGAACAGGCGACGATGTTTTTTCTCGACCCCGCAGGCAACGCGCTTGAGTTCAAGGCCTTTGGCGATTTCAGCCAGATATTCGCTACGTAGAAGACATTACCGTGTCGGATTTTATGAATTGGACACCATAGCCAAGCAGGCGCTCGGTCTGCACCTGTGTCGCTTCGGGCGTGATACCCCGGCATGCGTCTTCGATGAGGAATGTCTCGTACCCGGCTTCGACTGCGTCGGCCGCTGAGAAATCCGTGCAGTAGCCGCGTGCGAGGCCGGTGATGAAGACCCTGCGGACGCCCCGGGCACGTAGATAGCCCTCCAACCCGGTGGTCGTCTGCAGATCGTTCTCACGAAAAGCCGAGTAGCTGTCGACGTGACGCCGGAAGCCCTTGCGTATCATGCATTGCACTTGCGCTGTATCCAGGCCGGCGCACAACGCTGCACCTACCGTGTTTTGAACGCAGTGATCCGGCCAGACTGTCTGCTCGCCGTATGCGAGTTGAATTGTTTGGAATGGCTGCATGCCGTCATGCTGGCTCGCAAACGACAAGTGATTGGCCGGGTGCCAGTCCTGTGTCGCGATCGCAAGGGAAAAACGATCTTGCAGCAGCGCGTTGATGACGGGGATGACCTCATCGCCTCCTGGCACCGGTAACGCTCCGCTCGGCATGAAATCGTTCTGAATATCAATAATCAGCAGAGCGTCAGTCGCGTGATCGATCTTCACCATACTCATCCCCTTGCACAACGTTTGCCGTCCACACGATGGCGGGGCTGCCCCCTTCTCTTGGAACGCCGGCTACTTCTTGATGACGTTCGCGACGCCAGCTCGGCGGTTCTGGTGCTCGGCTGCCGCATCCAGGCCATCGCCCGGGCGGTTTCACTCGTCACTAGGTGCAAGACGGTCAAGACAGATTGCACCACGGGCGTCTAACCGTTCGGTCGATCGTTGATTTATGCACATAAGCCGCGGCGATTTCCAGTATGGCCGTGCTTCGCCGGACATGCTTAAAACGAGGCAAATACGGCCACTCACAACAATTGCGAGGAAGCGAACATGTCACGAGAGATTGCGCATTTCATCGGCGGACGCTCTGTCGCTGGCGAGTCCGGACGGTTTGCCGATGTGTTCGATCCAAACACCGGCGAGGTGCAGGCACGGGTGCCGCTGGCGTCCCTGGGCGACGTCGATGCGGCGATTACCAACGCGGCGGCTGCACAGCCTGCCTGGGCGGCACAGAACCCGCAGAAGCGTGCGCGCGTGATGATGCGGTTTGTCGATTTGATCAACCGTGACATGGACAAGCTTGCACATCTGCTTTCCAGCGAGCATGGCAAGACGATCCCTGATGCGCGCGGCGACATTCAGCGTGGGTTGGAGGTGATCGAGTTCTCAATCGGCATTCCGCATCTGCTGAAGGGCGAGTATTCCGATGCCGCCGGCACGGGGATCGATGTGTATTCCATGCGCCAACCGTTAGGCGTCGTCGCGGGCATCACGCCTTTCAACTTTCCGGCCATGATCCCACTCTGGAAGGCCGGTCCGGCGATCGCCTGCGGCAACGCCTTCGTGCTAAAACCCTCCGAACGCGACCCATCCGTGCCGGTTGAACTTGCAAAGCTCTTTCTCGAGGCGGGCGGATTGCCGGGTGTGTTCAACGTGGTGCATGGCGACAAGATTGCAGTGGATGCGTTGCTGACCGATCCACGTATCATGGCAGTGGGTTTCGTGGGGTCTACGTCGATTGCACAGTACATCTATGAAACCGCTGCTGCGCACGGCAAGCGTGCGCAGTGTTTCGGCGGTGCGAAGAACCACATGGTGATCATGCCGGATGCCGACATGGATCAAACGGTCGATGCCCTCATCGGCGCCGGCTATGGTTCTGCGGGCGAACGTTGCATGGCGATCTCGGTCGCAGTGCCGGTCGGCCAAAAGACCGCCGAAGCGTTGATCGCGAAACTGGTGCCTCGTGTCGAGGCATTGCGTGTCGGCCTTTCCAGCGATGCGGGCGCGGATTATGGGCCGCTGATCACCAAGGATGCGTTGAACCGGGTACAATCCTACATTGATATAGGCCTAGATGAAGGTGCAAAACTTCTGGTTGATGGCCGTGGGTTCAAGCTACAGGGCTATGAGAATGGCTATTTCGTAGGCGGCAGCCTGTTCGATCACGTCACGCCTTCGATGCGTATCTACAAGGAAGAGATTTTCGGCCCAGTGTTATCCGTGGTGCGTGCGGAGAATTATGAGGAAGGTCTGAAACTCTGCAATGATCATGAATATGGCAACGGCGTTGCGATCTTCACCCGTGATGGAGAAGCGGCCCGTGATTTCGCCTCACGCGTGCAAGTGGGCATGGTGGGCGTGAATGTGCCGATCCCTGTGCCGCTGGCCTACCATACCTTCGGGGGATGGAAGCGCTCAGGCTTCGGCGATTTGAACCAGCATGGCCCAGATTCGATCAGGTTCTATACCAAGACGAAAACCGTTACGTCTCGTTGGCCGAGTGGCAAGCGCGATGGTGCAAGCTTCGTTATTCCCACCATGAACTGAGGCGAGTGGCATGGCCGGCGAAGATCTGATGAGCCACACACCGCATTTCGACCTCACGGACGAGCAGCACGCCATCGTCAAGATGGCACGCGGTTTTGCCGATACGCGGCTCGCGCCAAAAGCGCTTGAGTGGGATGCCGAGAAGCACTTTCCCGTTGATGTGCTGCGTGACACTGCAGAACTCGGTATGGCCGGGATCTATGTGCGTGAGGAGTTCGGCGGGAGCGGTCTTAGCCGGCTGGATGCGGCGCTGATCTTCGAGGCGCTATCTACCGGATGTCCTGCGGTCGCAGCCTATCTATCCATCCACAACATGGTCAGCTGGATGATCGATCGGTTTGGCAATGATCAGCAGCGTGCGCATTGGCTGCCGAAGCTTTGCGGCATGGACCTGCTTGCCTGCTACTGCCTGACCGAGCCTTCGGCTGGCTCGGATGCCGCCGCCCTTCGTACGCGTGCTCGCCGCGAAGGCGATGTGTATGTTCTGGACGGCGTGAAGCAATTCATATCCGGCGCTGGCGCCGGCGACCTTTATGTGGTGATGGCACGCACCGGCGATCAGGCTGCTTCGGGCATTTCCGCTTTTCTGCTTGAGAAGGGCATGTCGGGACTCTCTTTCGGAGCGCTGGAGCGTAAGATGGGCTGGCATGCCCAGCCTACCCGCCAGGTGATCATGGAAGGCGTGCGTGTGCCTGCAACGAACCTGCTTGGGGAAGAAGGCACGGGTTTCAAGATTGCCATGGGAGGCCTTGATGGCGGCCGGCTGAATATCGGCGCTTGCTCCCTAGGTGGCGCGCAATCGGCAATCGAGAAATCAATCTCCTATATGACCGACCGACAGGCATTCGGCCGCAAGATATCTGATTTCCAGGCCCTACAGTTCCGCCTTGCAGATATGGCTACGGAATTGGAGGCTGCCCGCACCTTGCTGTGGCGCGCCGCATCTGCGCTGGACCGAAAAGATCCTTCCGCCACACGCCTCTGCGCGATGGCAAAGCGCTTTGCGACCGACACCGGCTTTGCGGTTGCCAACCAGGCGCTGCAATTGCATGGCGGCTATGGCTATCTTGTTGAATACGGCATCGAGAAAATCGTTCGCGATTTGCGCGTGCATCAGATCCTTGAAGGAACAAACGAGATCATGCGCGTCATTATCGCGCGTAGCATGATTTCTGCACGATAAGAAAAAATGGGGGAACCGTGCCGCCCCCCCCAAACCTCCGTCATGAGTATGAATTTACCATATCGTGACGCGGTCTTTCGGCGCCAGATAATGGGCATCGCCTGGCTTTACGTCGAAGGCTGAGTACCAGCCGTCGATGTTCTGTGTGGGGCCGTTCACGCGGGCGACCGGGGGCGAATGTGGGTCTGTCACCAGGCGCTGACGCGCTGCGTCCGGCCGGACTTTCGCGCGCCATACCTGCGCCCAGCCGAGGAAAACGCGCTGATCGCCGGTGACACCATCCAGAACCGGCGCGGGCTTGCCGTGCAGCGATTCATGATAGGCTTGCAACGCCAGCGTCAGGCCGCCGAGATCCGCGATGTTCTCGCCCATCGTCAGGGCCGGATTGATGTGCGCGCCTGGCAACACATCCATCGCCGCATATTCGGCACCAAAACGTTTGCTGAGCTCGGCAAAACGCTTGGCGTCGTCCTCGGTCCACCAATCATGCAGACGGCCTTTCGCGTCGTATTTGCGGCCCTCGTCATCAAAGCCGTGTGTCATCTCGTGACCGATGACACCGCCGATTGCGCCATAATTGATCGCCGCATCGGCCGCGTTGTTGAAGAACGGCGGCTGAAGGATGGCCGCAGGAAACACCACCTCATTAAAGCCGGGGTTGTTGTAGGCGTTCACCGTTTGCGGGGTCATGTCCCACTGATCGCGATCGACAGGGTGGCCGAGGTGCCCGATCCAAAAATGCCACTCGAAGGCAGTGCCGCGCGTCACGTCGCCATAAAGATCGTGGTCGTCGATGACCAGCGCAGAGTAGTCGCGCCATTTTTTCGGGTAGCCGATCTGGAAGTCGAAAGCGGCAAGCTTTTCCAGCGCTTTCTGCCTGGTTGCCGCCGACATCCAGCTGTTCTTCTCAAGACGTGTATGAAAAGCATCACGCAGATCATGCGTCAGCTGCACCATTTTGCGCTGCGCATCCGGCGGGAAGAATTTTGCCACGTAAACTTGGCCAACCGCCTCTCCCAGCGCGAGCTCGGTGGCAGCAACTGCACGCTTCCACCGCGGCCGCTGCTCGGGTTGGCCCTGCAGCAAATGGCTGTTGAACTCGAAAGCTTCGGTAACGAACGACTTTGACAGGCTGGGCGCAGCATTCAACGCGAGGTGAAAGGCTGCCCAGTCCTTCAGCGTCTCGATCGATGTCGCACCCACCAAAGCTGCGATCTTTGTGAGAGCGGTATCGTCTCCCACGATGACCTGCGCGGGGCTACCGAGGTCGGCTGACTTGAAGAATGTCGGCCAGTCAAAGCCAGGTGCGTTTTTTGCGAGCTCCGCCAGGCTTTCCGGATGATACATCCTGTCGGGGTCACGCTCCTCGGCGCGTGCCCAGCTCACTTCAGCAATTTTTTGCTCGAAGCTAACGACCTTAGCGGCTGCGCCGGCGGGATCTTGCCAGCCGGCAAGTGTCAGCATGTGGGTGACGAACCCCGCATACTTGGCTTTCTTGTCGGCGAATTGCGCGGTCACGTAATAGTCGCGATCCGGCATGCCGAGGCCAGCCTGGCCAAGATTGATTCCGTATTTGGTCGGGTCCTTGGCGTCCGGCTCGATATCCATCGCAAACAGCGAACCTTGGAAACTGCCTTGTGCCTTGCCCTGGAGGGCCGCGAAATCGGCGGCACTTTGAAGCGCTTTTACGGCAGCAAGATCCGCCTGCAGCGGTTTAGCACCAAGGGAGTCGATATACGCCTCATCCATGAAAGCCTTGTACATCGCACCGGTTTTACCGGCCGAGTCACTTGGCTTTCCCGAAACATGCGCGGACGCTGCATCGAGAATCCCATGCACACGCTGCTCGGAGAGATCGGCCAGCTCAATGAAGGCACCGAAATTCGTCCGGTCTGGTGGGATCACGATGGCCTTCACCGCGGCGCCATTTGCAAATTCAAAGAAATTATCGCCGGGCTTGACGCTTTTGTCCTGGCCGGCGAGGTCAAATCCCCAGCTGCCGGAGTCCGGCGCGGTTGCAGCCTGCGCTGAGAGCGCAAACAAACCCACTGCAGCAGTAGCGAACAAGCGGCTGCGTATCATCCAGCATACTCCCAATAAAAAAATCCAGGGGTTATACCCCTGGACCTTCTAGGGGCGAGGCCCCGACCTCTCACTGATGCACATAACTCTTGCAACAGCTAAGACCCTTAGCAACGGGTGCCTTCGCCCGATACCAACCAACGCACGAAAGCGTGACGCGCAACGGGAGGCTCCATGTGCGCCCCTAGTCGGCGGCGAGTGCCATCGTCTTACGCGCTTGCACCTTCTTTACATAATCCTCCGTCGCATCGCCAACCTGCTCTGCGTGATTGGCGAACACGTGATCAGCGCCTGCAAAAATACGGTAGTCGACCGTCACATTCTTCTGAGTGTTTAACTTATCCACAAGCTTTCGAACGGAAGGCTCAGGCACCAACTCGTCCGAGTCGCCATGGATCAGTAAGCCGCCGCAAGGACATGGCGCCAGGAAACCAAAATCGTAATGGCTCGCCGGAGGTGCAACCGAAATCCACCCGGACACCTCGGGCCGGCGCATCAGCAGCTGCATGCCGACAAATGCACCGAAGGAATAGCCGGCGATCCAAAGGCCGCCATGGGATGGATTGACCATCTGCATCCAGTCGAGCGCTGCTGCGGCGTCACCGATCTCGCCAATGCCCCCGTCATAGCGACCCTGGCTGCGACCAACGCCTCGAAAATTGAAGCGCATCACGGAAAACCCAAGCTTCTGGAAGCTCTGATACATCGTGTAGGCTATGCGGTTATTCATAGTGCCGCCATGCAGCGGGTGCGGGTGCATGATCAGAGCGAGGGGAGCATTGCTCTCCTTGCTATGATGGTAGCGACCCTCCAGGCGCCCGTCGGGGCCGGCGAACATCACCTCAGGCATAGATTTTCTTCATTCTTCCAAGGCCGGGTCGAGGCGTGACGCCGGCGCAAAAGCAAAACCGTGTAGTCCATGCGCGCACTGCCTCGCGCGCTACGAACGTATATGGTCTGGTCAGGACAACAGACTAGGTGCTGCCAGAGACCGACCGGGCCGTGAAGCCAGTCACAAATATAGGCAGAGTGTAGAGGCAGATAACACTAGAATCGACGCATGCCCTTCATGTTTCCATGGAGGGGCGCCAGTTGAGTGCTTTCCGCAGCCTAAGCGAGCCACATGATTTATCTCGATGCCAACGCGACGGAGCCACTGCGCCCAGAAGCCCGTGAAGCGGTTTTGGTGACGCTGGATGTGGTCGGAAACCCTTCCTCTATCCATGCGGCCGGGCGGGAAGCCCGGAAAATACTCGAGTCGTCACGCCGAATACTGGCCGACCGCTTTGGCGTGGAGCGTGAGGATGTCGTTTTTACCTCCGGCGGCACCGAGGCAAACGCGCTGGCGATACACGGGCTTGGCGGCAACCGGCTGGTGCTTGCTGGTGCCACCGAGCACGATGCAGTGCGCCATGCGATCAAGGGCTCGGAGCCAGCCACGGTTCCGGTTTTGCAGAGTGGGCAGATCGATCTCAATTCGTTGTCCAGTATGCTCAAGGCCTTACACCCAGGGCTGGTTTGCCTGATGCTTGCGAATAATGAGACGGGCATTCTGCACCCGATTGCCGAGGCTGCGGCACTTTGTCATGCCCATGGCAGCTTGCTCCATGTGGATGCCGTGCAGGCAGCCGGCCGTATGGAGATCATGTTGCCACTGCTCGGGGCAGACAGCCTCGCGATCTCGGCGCACAAGCTGGGCGGACCGAAAGGTGCCGGTGCTCTCCTTCTAGCACCCGAGGCCCCATCCCTGGATGCTCATATTCGCGGCGGCGGGCAGGAACGCGGCCGTCGTGGCGGCACGCCTGCGCTTCCCGCCATCGCCGGTTTTGCGGCAGCGCTGCAGGCCACCGGGCCAACACCGCGATTGGGCCAACTGCGTGACCGGGCACAGGCGGCTGCGGTCACCGCTGGTGCCATCGTCTGCGGCGAGGGCGAGCGGTTATCCAACACCACCTGCCTTGCCCGGCCGGGCCGACGGGCCGAGACGCAGGTGATCGCGCTCGATCTTGCCGGCATTGCGGTGTCGGCCGGTGCAGCCTGCAGCTCGGGCAAGGTGGCGCGCAGTCATGTGCTTGAGGCGATGGGGCTGCATGACCTCGCCGCCTGTGCCATCCGTGTCTCATTGCCCTGGAACGTGACCGAGGCCGATATAGATGGGTTTATCAGAGCCTATGTCGCTACCGTTCGAATGGAAGCCGCGTGATCTATCTTGATAACCTTGCGACCACGCCGGTCGACCCACGCGTGATGGAGGCGGCAAGGCCGTATTTCGAGACTTTCTTCGGCAATCCGCATAGCGTCGAGCACGAGATGGGCCACATTGCGGCGCAGGCGGTAGAAGTCGCGCGCGGCGAAGTGGCATCTCTCATCGGTGCTGATCCGCGTGAGATCATCTTCACCAGCGGCGCTACCGAGGCGAATAATTTGGCCATCAAGGGTGCCGCCAGGTTTGCCGGCAATGCCGGGCCGCGCCAGATTGTGACGCTGGCAACCGAACATAAATGCGTCCTTGAGAGTGTCCGGGACCTTGCTGCGGAGGGCTTTGCCCCGGTGATCTTGCCGGTCCTGCAGGATGGACACGCCGATCTACAGGCACTGAAGGCAGCGCTAGAGACGCCCACATTGCTGGTGAGCGTGATGGCAGCCAACAATGAGACGGGTGTGCTGCAGAATTTACCGGCAGTGGCAGAGCTTGTGCGTGCTGCGGGTGCATTGCTGCATTCGGACCTGGCTCAGGCGGCCGGCAAAATACGGATCGATGTGAACGCGATGGGGCTGCATTTGGCCTCGATCAGCGGGCACAAACTTTACGCTCCAAAGGGCATCGGAGCGCTTTATGTGCGCAGGCGGCCGCGTGTGCGGCTTACGCCGCTGTTCTCCGGCGGAGGGCAGGAGCGCGGTCTACGCTCGGGCACCATACCGGCGCCGCTCGCGGTGGGATTTGGCGCGGCGTGCCGTATTGCGCAGGCGGACATGCAGGACGATGCCGACCGCATCGCGGTCCAGCGAGAAGCATTTTTGAGCCAGCTTCAAGCGGCCTGCCCAGGTGTCGTGGAGAATGCCGCCGGGGCAGTGTGTTTGCCCGGAGCGCTCAATTTGCGCTTTCCAGCTGCTCGCGCGCTCGACCTGATTGCCGCCTGCCCGACCCTCTGCGTATCGACAGGGTCGGCGTGCACTTCCGCAGAGATCGCGCCTAGCCACGTGCTTACAGCCATGGGTCTTACGCGGGACGAGGCGGCGCACAGCTTGCGTATCGGTATCGGACGTTTTACCTCCGCCGCCCAGATCACCGAGGCGGTTGGCTTGCTAGCCGACGCCCATAAACGGCTTGCGCGGCCACACGCTGCCAGAGCCGACGACACTTTAGCCGAGGCCTGAGCACACATGCCCAAGATGACTTTTGTTGAACGCGACGGCACCGAGCGGGTAGTCGACGCGCCGTTGGGGCTGTCAGTGCTGGAGGTGGCGCACAAGCATGGCGTGGATATCGAGGGCGCTTGCGAGGGATCGCTTGCCTGTTCGACGTGCCACGTGGTCGTCGATCCGACCTGGTATGGTCGCTTGTCGAAGGCGACTGAGGATGAGGAAGACATGCTGGATCTGGCGTTTGGGTTGCAGTCCACCAGCCGGCTCGGCTGCCAGATCGTCATGACACTCGAACTCGACGGCTTGGTCGTCAAACTGCCTGCCGCCACACGCAACCAGATGGGTTAAAGCGCGCCTAAAGAAATGACGGGGGGTTTGGGGGACAGGCTCTGTCCCCCATTTCTTTTCCTAAGCTGCTTTTGCCATACCCCTGAGCACGTACTGCAAGATCCCGCCGTGCCGGTAGTAATTCACCTCATCCAGCGTATCCACCCGGCAGGCCAGTTTCAGCTCCTCAGTCGCGCCGCCACGATGGATCCGCATCGTCAGGTCCATGCGCGGCTGCAGGTTCTCGAGGCCGACGATGTCGATCGTCTCGTCACCCTTGAGGCCGAGAGAGTGGCGCGTCACACCTTCCGGGAAGAGCAAAGGCAGCACGCCCATGCCGACGAGGTTCGAGCGGTGGATACGTTCGAAGCTTTCGACAATGACCGCCTTGATGCCGAGCAGCATGGTACCTTTGGCGGCCCAGTCGCGTGAGCTGCCCATGCCGTATTCCTTGCCGCCGAAGACCACCAGCGGCACGTCTTCCGCTTTGTAGAGCATGGCGGCGTCGTAGATCGGCATGACTTTGCCATCCGGATAATGGCGGGTATCGCCACCTTCGCCGGACACCATTTCGTTACGGATACGGATGTTCGCGAAGGTGCCGCGCATCATCACTTCATGATTGCCGCGACGGCTGCCGTAGGAGTTGAAATCCTTCTGCATGATCTGGTGCTCGCCGAGATATTCGCCGGCGGGTGAGGTTTTCTTGATGTTGCCGGCCGGGCTGATGTGGTCGGTGGTGATGTTGTCACCGAACAGGCCGAGCACGCGGGCGCCGAGAATGTCGCCGCGTGCGGATGGCTCCATTGTCATGCCATCAAAATAGGGCGGATTTTTCACGTAGGTCGAGCCGTCGTTCCAGCGATAGGTTTCGCTGCCGGTCTCGACCTTAAGGGCCTGCCATTCCTTGGTGCCCTGTGTGACGACCGCATAGCGTTCGAGGAATTGCGGGCGGGTGACGCTAGAGGAAACGAGTTCGTCGATTTCCTTGTTGGTGGGCCAGAGGTCGCGCAGATAGACGGGCTTGCCGTCGGTGCCGGTGCCGAGCGATTCGGTGGTGATGTCCTGCCGGATATTGCCGAGCAGGGCGTAGGCAACGACAAGCGGCGGGCTTGCGAGATAATTCGCGCGTGTATTGGCGTGCACGCGGCCTTCGAAATTGCGATTGCCGGACAGCACACTGACGGCAATCATCTTGTTGCCTTCGATCGTATCGACGATCGCTTCATCGAGCGGGCCGGAATTGCCGATGCAGGTGGTGCAGCCATAACCCGTGGTCTGGAAGCCGAGCGCGTCGAGATCGGCGGATAGCCCTGATTTGTCGAGATATTCGGTGACCACCTGGCTGCCGGGGGCAAGGCTGGTCTTCACCCAAGGTTTCGGATGCAGGCCTTTTGCCCGCGCCTTGCGCGCGACCAGGCCGGCTGCGACCAGCACGTAGGGATTGGACGTGTTCGTGCAGCTGGTGATCGCGGCGATCACGACATCGCCGTGGCCGAGATCGTAATTCTTGCCTGCCACAGGGAAGCGCGCCGCGATGGCACCCTCTGCCACACCCTGGTTTTTCACCAGATCGATCTTGAACGCGCTGGAGGCATCCTTGAGGGAAACGCGGTCCTGCGGGCGCTTCGGGCCTGCGAGGCTGGGGACGACGGTGGACATGTCCAACTCGACCAGATCGGTGAAGACAGGATCGGGCGTGTTCTCGTCGCGGAACATGCCTTGCGCCTTGAGGTAGGCCTCGACGAGTTCGATACGGGCTTCGTCGCGGCCGGTCAGATGCAGGTAGTCGAGCGTTTTTCGATCGACGGGGAAGAAGCCGCAGGTGGCGCCGTATTCCGGGGCCATGTTTGCGATGGTCGCGCGATCGGCCACGTTCAGATTATCGAGCGCCGGGCCGAAGAATTCGACGAATTTCCCGACAACACCTTTCTTGCGCAGGATCTGGGTGACGGTGAGCACGAGGTCGGTCGCGGTCGCACCTTCTGGCATCTGGCCGGTGAGCCTGAAGCCGATCACGTCGGGGATGAGCATGGCGATCGGCTGTCCCAGCATGGCTGCCTCGGCCTCGATTCCGCCGACGCCCCAGCCGAGCACGCCAATGCCGTTCACCATGGTCGTGTGGCTGTCCGTGCCGTACAGCGTGTCCGGATAGGCAAAGGTCTCGCCGTCCACTTCGCCGGTCCAGACGGTCTGTGAGATATATTCGAGGTTCACCTGGTGGCAGATGCCGGCGCCCGGCGGCACAACTTGGAAGTTTTCAAACGCTTCCTGGCCCCAGCGCAGGAACGCGTAGCGTTCGCCGTTACGCTCGAATTCAATCTCAACGTTCTTCTGCAACGCATCGGCCGTGCCGCTCACATCCACCATGACCGAATGGTCGATGACCAAATCCACGGGAACGAGGGGGTTAACCTTCTGCGGGTCGCCATTCAGTTTCAGGATACCATCGCGCATGGCGGCGAGATCGACCACAGCGGGCACACCGGTGAAATCCTGCATCAGGATGCGCGCGGGCTTGAAGGGTACCTCGTCGGTGCTGCGGCCTTCCTTCAGCCAGCCTGCGATCTTCTTGGCATCATCGACGGTGTAGCTTTGGCCGTCCTCGAAACGGAGGACGTTCTCCAGCAGGACTTTAAGGCTTACCGGAAGATGGCTGACATCGCCCAAAACTTTTTCCGCTTCCGGTATGGAGAAGTAGGCGAAGCTTTTGCCCTGAATTGTGAGGGTGCGGCGGGTTTTGAGAGAGTCGTGGCCTACCGGTTTCATGCCTTAAGATCCTGATGGTGCGTTGCAAAGCGGGTTATACCCCCGCACCAAGCCGTCACAACCCAGGAAAAGACGGGTGAGGTCCACCTAGGCCGCGCAGCATCGCCGCGAAATGTTCGATAAACTGTTGACGAGCGGGCGGGAGAGGATAGCACATCTCCCCTAAAACGATTTTTTCCATGTAATACGTGCAGATGTGAAACCGCGGACGGTGCGGTGGACGATAGAGAGCAAGATTGGCGTAACATGTCGCCTGGCCTGGAGACACATGCCTAGATACGGTATCGAGGAAGAGGGCTGGTTCGAGGCGGTGCGCACCGGCCTTGAACGTCGCGGGTTCAAGCTACGCCTCCAGCAACGCTCCATTATCATCGACAAGGAAGCCCGGCTGCCGCGCATCGTCGGCTCCGCGCGCGAATTTCTGGAATTTGCGGAGCGGCAAGGCCTTCGGATTGATCAGAGTGCCTTTTCGGAGGCTGATCGCTATGGCGATGGCCGCTCGGATTTGAGCGGCCGTGCATCGGCCTCTCCGTTCGAGACGCCGCCAGAGGATGCCGTCGCTGTTCCACAGCGGCGCTTCGAGACCGCTGTTGTGGAAGCGCGTAGGCCGGAAGCGGTGGCGGTCGAGACACGGCTGGTGGAATTGCGCCAGGAGCAGGAACGACAGGCGGCCGAGCGGCATGCGGTGCAGAGCCTGGCGCAGGAAAAAGCCGAAGTTGAGGATCGCTACGCAGCGCTCGAGGAGCGGTATCAGCAGTTGGAGGCCGAGCAGCGCCGGCTTGGGCGCCTGCTCGCAGAAGCGGAGAAGCAGCGCGACTTGTATCAGCTTTCCGCCTCGGCGGCGGAGGATCGCCTGCGGGACGTGCAACTGGAACATGAGACGACGCCCATGAACAAAGGCGGCGACAAGCGCTTCGACCAGCTTCGCCGTTTCCTGGCGCGGGAGCTGCACCCAGACCTTGCACGGCCTGATTCGGCAGAGCGTTCCGTGCGGGAGGCGCTGTTCAAACGTGTCTGGGCCAAGATCGAACAGCTGTCCTAGGTGGCCGCGTCTGCGCGCTTGGTGGCGGAGGCGATCAGCGCCTTCCGTGGCGACCGGCTGGTGCTCGACCGGATTTCGTTCTCCGTCCCTGCGGGCGGCGCGCTCGTTCTGCTCGGCCCGAATGGCGCCGGCAAATCCACCCTTCTTCGCGCGGTTGCGGGATTGAAGCGGCTAGATGGAGGCCGCTTGCTGTTCGACGGTGCTGACGATCTGGAGGGCAAGGTCGCCTATTTGGGCCATCTCGACGCAATCAAGCCCGGGCTTACGGCGGCTGAAAACCTAGCCTTCACTGCGCGCATCTCGGGGCGAGACATGGGTTACGCGCTGGAGGCGCTGGGCCTGGCTTCGCTTTCTGGGCTACCCGCGCGCATGCTGTCGGCAGGTCAGAAGCGCCGCCTTGCTTTGGCGAGGTTGAGCCTGACGGCGGCGCCCGTCTGGCTGCTAGACGAACCCACCTTGGGGGTCGACGCACATTCCGTTGCGGCTTTTGGGAAGGTGCTGGCGGACCACCGCGCGCAGGGTGGCGTTGTGCTGGCGGCGACCCATTTGCCGCTGCCGATGGATGATTTCGTCGAGCTGCAGCTCGGATGAGGGCTTTTTCGGCCTTGGTGGCGCGCGAGCTGCGCCTGGCCTTGCGCCACGGCGGCGACACGCTGGGCGCCCTGCTGTTCTTTTTCGTCACCGGCGCGCTGTTTCCGCTAGCCATAGGTCCCTCACCCCAGGTCCTGTCAACGCTCACGCCGGGTATATTGTGGGTCTGCGCCCTGCTGGCGGCGCTACTGCCTTTGGATCGGCTTTTTGGTGCCGATCTCGATGACGGATCCCTAGACCTTTTGCTGCTGAGCGGGCTGCCGGCGAGCGTGGTGGCCCTCGGCAAGGCGCTGACGCATTGGCTCGTCACGGGAGTGCCGCTGCTGTTCGCCGCCATCCCACTGGCGGTGATGCTGCATCTTCCAGCAGCAGAACTCCCGACCCTCGTGGGCGGCTTGCTGATGGGCACCGCCGTTCTGTCGCTCTTGGGCACAGCCTGCGCTGCCATCGTGCTGGGCGCGCGCCGCGGCAGCGTTCTTCTGCCGATCCTGGTGCTCCCACTCACCACGCCCGTGCTCATCTTCGGTGCGGCAGCACTCGTGGATGCGCCGCGGGCGAATTTGCTGCTGCTCGGGGCATACCTGGCCGCCTGCCTCCCGCTCTGCCCGGTCGCAGCCGGTGCTGCATTGCGTAGCGCTATGGAGTAGCCGGACCGCAATCGATACGATAAGGTAGTAATTTAAACGTTTCGTAAATTGTTTGACGCCTAGCTTGCCTTCACGCAGGGCAGCGAAGGTGTTCATGGGTCAGGTCGTCTCGCCGAGAATCCATCTCAGCCCACTCATGACGGCGGCCCTCGACAGCACGCCGATCGGATTGATGGTGTTTGACAAGGCAGGTGTAAGCCAACACGTCAATTGGCGCGCTGTGCAGCTGCTCGGGCTTACGCGCGTGGTCGATCAAACACACCACGCATCTCTGCTGGCAGATTGCACCGCATTGGATAGCAAGGCGCGCGAGATGCTGGGATTGGCATTCGAGAACCATGCTGTCGCAAGCGCTTTAGAGATGCAGATATCGTTGGCCGGCGATGACGCACCGAGCCTGCTTTCTATCGACATCAGACCCGCAGAAAACCTCGGCTGGGTGGTGAGCCTGGAAGATGTGACGCTGATACGGCAGACCCAGGATTGGTTGCTGGAACACGTCTCCACAGATCCCATCACAAGGCTGCCGAACCGGCAGCATTTCATGTTGATGCTGCACGACATTATGGTGAACGGCGAAGAAAAAAGCTTTAGTCCTGCCGTCATGCTGGTGAACCTGCATCGTTTCAAACTCATCAACGATACGCTTGGTACCGACTCGGGAGATATGTTGTTGCGCATGGTGGGTGATCGTATTGCCTCTACCTTGCGCGAAGATGACCACCTGGCCCGCACCGCCGGGAACGAGTTCGCTGTGGCGCTCGGGAAGAGCAACGGACACGCTGCCGTCGCCGCCCGCGCAGCCTCGTTGCTGGAACGGCTTTTCGGGCCCTATATGGTGGACGGGCAGAAGGTGACTCTGGGTGCGAAGATAGGCATTGCCCACGCGCCAGAGCATGGACGAACCGCTGAAGCGCTCCTCGCGAATGCAGGGCTCGCCTTACAGGATATAGAGGCTTCTTCACCGACGAATATACGGTTTTTCGATGCTGGTCTCACGGAGCGGGCCGTGCGCCGGCGCAGCCTGGAGGCCGATCTGCGCCTGGCGCTTGAACGGCAGGAATTCGCGCTGCATTAC
This sequence comes from Acetobacteraceae bacterium, assembly GCA_965198855.1. Classification (GTDB taxonomy): domain Bacteria; phylum Pseudomonadota; class Alphaproteobacteria; order Acetobacterales; family Acetobacteraceae; genus BOG-908. The sequence goes on from CBDAPZ010000001.1 coordinate 1,836,172, forward strand.
CAGGCGCAAGTGGATGTGCATCGCGGCTGCGTCACCGGAATGGAAGCGCTGATACGGTGGCACAGTCCGGCGCGCGGCATGGTGCCGCCTTCGGATTTCATACCGCTGGCTGAAGAAATAGGACTGATCGGTGAGATTGGGGATTGGGTGCTGCGGGAAGCGTGCCGTGAGGCCACACATTGGCCGGATGAGATCACCGTCGCCATCAATGCCTCGCCCCTGCAGATTGAGGCCGGCAATTTCGCGCAGAACGTGACCAAGGCACTCGCCGCTACCGGGCTGCCGGCCCGCAGACTGGAAATCGAAATTACCGAAAGCCTGCTGCTGAGGGATACCGGTCCGGTTACAAACACCTTGGCAGCGATCCAGGCGCTTGGCGCCCGCCTCGTGCTCGATGATTTCGGCACGGGCTACGCCTCGCTCAGTCAGCTCAGCCGCTTTCATTTCGACAAGATCAAGATCGATCGATCCTTCGTCAGCCCTGAACATATTTCGACCGAGACCAAGGCCATCGTCAGATCTATCGCCGCGCTGGCGCAAAGCCTGGGGATACCGAGCACGGCGGAAGGTGTCGAAACACAGCTACAACTGGATCAGATCATGGCTGACGGGTGCACCTGCGTACAAGGCTATTATCTGAGTCGCCCGGTGCCGGCGAGCGCCGTAACCGACGTGCTGCTGCGGCTGCATCACCCAACAACACAAGTCGCAGCATAAGCTACCGGCGTGCGCGTAATGCCGTGGCCAGCGTGCCATCATCCAGCACATCCAACGCGCCGCCGATCGGCACACCCTGCGCCACACGGGTGATCCGCACGCCGGTTGGCGCAAGTCGGTTCGACAGGAAATGCGCAGTGGTGGCGCCATCCACCGTGGCGCTCAACGCCAAAATGATTTCGGCTACCTCGCCCTCGAGCACACGGTTGATCAACGGCGACACATTTAAATCTTCCGGGCCGGTGCCCGACAAAGCCGAAAGCGTCCCGCCCAGCACATGATATAGACCGCGATGCACCTGCGCCCGCTCCAGCGCCCAAAGATCGCCCACGCTTTCTACCACACAAACGATGCTGCGATCGCGCTCCTCATCGGAGCACACCGAACACGGATCCTGGCTGTCAAGATTGCCGCACACGGAGCAATGACGCACGGACTGCGCGGCCGCCGCCAATGCACGTGCGAGCGGCACCATGCGTGTCTGAGGTTCCTGAAGCAGGCGCAGCACGATACGCCGCGCACTCCGCTGCCCTAAACCGGGCAGCCGCGCAAAAACCTGTATCAATGCATCGATCTCAGGACCACCCAAATGGACGTATCGCCTAAGGAAAAGAAGCGCTTTTTTTCTGAAGAAAAGAAACCAAAAGACTTTTGATTGTCAGAAAGGAAGCTTTAGGCCGGCGGGGAGATCCATGCCGCCCGTTACCTTCGACATCTCTTCAGCCATCATGTCGTCGAGCTTGCGTTTTGCATCGGCGTGGGCAGAGACGATGAGGTCCTGCAGCATTTCCATCTCTGATGGATCTGCCAGCTTCGGATCGATCTTGATGCCGCGCAGCAGGCCCTTGCCGCCCATCGTTACGACCACCATGCCGGCGCCGGATTGGCCTTGAACTTCTGCTGCTTCGACGCGGGCCTGCATTTCCGCCATCTTCGCTTGCATCTGCGAGGCCTGTTTCATCAATCCGGCAATGTTCTTCATCTCTGTGTCTCCATCAAAAAACGCGGATCAGCTTCGAGCGGCGCGTCCATGAGATCGGCTGGTTCATCCGGATCGTCCGTTGTGAAACCTGGCGTGCCAGGCTCGCCTAGGCTGATTTCCGCTGGCAACCCATAGAAATCGGCCGTCGGGTCGTTCACAGTCTCGATTCTTGCACCCGGGAAAGCCTCCATGATCGCACGCACGAGCGGGTGCTCGGCGGCGGATGACCGGCGGTCACGTTCGGCGGCACTGCCTTGGTCAGCCAGGGTCGCTTCGCCGACGGCCGCACTGATCGCGATCGTCCAGCGTGTGCCGGTCACGCGTTGCAGGAGTGCTGCCAGCTTGGACGCAAGATCACGCGGCGCGTCCGGATGCGGCCGCAACTCGATAACGGGCGGTGCGAACCGCACCAAATGAACAGAATGCAGCAAATGCCCGTGCAGCAATGGGTCGCGTTCAGCGAGCGCCATGGCCATGACGTCCCGAAAGCTCGCCAGGCGTGGCGCCCTCGCTGTGAGCGCAGGTTGCGCCAAGGTCAGCCCACCGGAAACCGCACGGGCGCCACCTCCGCCATCCGGTCTCGGTGCCGAGTTGGCCAAGGCGGCGGGCGTGCCGGGCCCTTGCGACAGCAGGCGTTTCACCAGATCACCTGGGGTTGGCTGCTCGGACACATGACATAGACGGATCAGGATCATTTCTGCGGCTGCACGTCTATCGGGTGCCGCTTCGACTTCAGACATGCCTTTCAATAGCATCTGCCAGGCACGGCCCAAAACCGGGATCGACAACCGGTCCGCCAGTGCCGCGCCGCGCGTACGTTCCGCCTCCGGCAATTCCTGCGAGCGGCGCAGTTCGGGCAGTGATTTCAGGCGAGACAAAGTGTGGGTCAGGTCCAGCAGATCGCCCAGCAATACACCGAGATCGGCACCCAGCGCGTAGGCCTGATCCGTAATAGAGAGGGCATCCGCAGGGCGACCCTCCGTCACCGCCTCCATAAGGTCGAAGACGAGGCCGCGATCGGCGACGCCGAGCATTTCGGACACCGATACGGCTGAGACCACCTGCTCGTCGGCCACGAAGCCCTGCGCGATCGCCTGATCCAGCAGCGACAAGCCATCCCGCACCGAGCCATCGGCCGCACGTGCGATGGCCGCCAAAGCCTCATCCTCGATCGCCACCTGCTCGAGATCGGCGATCTTGCGGTAATGCGAGGAGAGCATTGCAACCGGGATACGACGCAGATCGAAACGCTGGCAGCGGGACAGGACCGTCACCGGCACCTTGCGGATTTCCGTCGTTGCAAACACGAATTTCACGTGCGGCGGGGGCTCTTCCAACGTCTTCAGCAATGCGTTGAATGCGTTACGGGAGAGCATGTGCACTTCGTCGACAATAAAAACCTTGGTGCGTGCCTGCATCGGGCGAAACCGCGTCGCCTCGATAATCTCGCGCACATCGTCTACGCCGGTGCGCGAGGCGGCATCCATTTCCACCACGTCCGGATGGCGATCGGCGAGGATGCCACGGCAGTTTTCGCAAACGCCGCACGGATCGGGGGTAGGACCGCCTTTCCCATCGACACCGACGCAGTTCAGCGCGCGCGCGATGATCCGTGCCGTCGTGGTTTTTCCGACGCCGCGCACGCCCGTCAGCATGAAGGCGTGGGCGATGCGGTTCAGCGCGAAGGCGTTGCGCAGGATGCGCACCATCGCATCCTGGCCGATCAGATCATCGAAGGTGGTTGGCCGGTATTTCCGCGCGAGCACGCGATACGGCACCGAGGGTTCGGCTGCGGCCGCCTTCTGCGGCGCCGGCGCCGGGTCGCCGAACAGGCCGGGGCCTTCTGGCACAGGCGGCGCCAAGAAATCGGGTTCGGTATCAGACATGCATGCTAGCGCCGGGCCCCTCGGCCGCCACGGCGGCTAGATTTGGGTGGGAGGCCAACAAACGACCCGTGCGTTGACCCACTGCGGCTGCTTCCTTCCGGACCTGACCGGGTTGGCAGGGCGCCCGTCCGCCGCCGACCTCCCGACCGGAATATCATGCGGCAGCCCGAAAGGCGCAAGAGCGCCCCGCGTCCCGCGCCACACTCAAAGCCAAAATCAACCTCTCCGATGCACTTTGCGCAGGTCGCGGCCCGTGCTACCGCGCGCCGAGTTCAGGAGAGAGCCTATGTCCGAGACAGTCGACCCCACAGCCGCTCAAGCCGGCCAGCCGCAGCCGCCTCTGGTCGTCAATGTTCAATATATCAAGGACCTTTCGTTCGAAGTGCCGAATGCACCAGACATCTACGCGACGCTGCGTAGCCAGCCGCAGGTGTCGATCAATCTCGACGTCCAGGCGCGTGCTCTGCAGGAAGGCCAGAACGTCTATGAGGTCGTGCTGGCAGTGAAGGCCGAAGCGCGTGAGCCGGTGCAGAATGGCGGCGAAGGCCGGCCGGTGTTCATCGCAGAACTGCAATATGCCGGCGTGTTCACCCTGAACGGCGTGCCGGCTGACTCGGTCGAGCCCCTCCTGCTGATCGAGTGCCCGCGCCTGCTGTTCCCCTTTGCACGCGCCATTCTCTCCGATGTCACGCGCGAGGGCGGCTTCCCACCGGTTTTGCTGCAGCCGATCGACTTTGTTGGCCTTTGGCAGAGCCGCCGCCAGGCCGCTGCTGCGGCTGCCAACTAGCTGCTACTGTCGGCCAGCGCTGTAGATGCGCTGGCCGGCTGCGTCCTACAGCCACAAAACCTGGTCGATCCGGTCAGCGCCGGACGCGATCATGGCGAGGCGATCGAAGCCTAGGGCGATGCCGCTCGAACCCGGCATGCCATGCGCTAGCGCGGCCAGAAAATCCTCGTCGAGCGGCCAGTCTTCGCCATAGAGCGCATGGCGCCGCGTGCGATCTGCCTCGAACCGGCTGCGTTGCTCGGCCGCGTCGGTCAGTTCTTCAAAGGCGTTTGCAAGCTCCATCCCGCATACGAACAGTTCAAACCGCAGCGCCACGCGAGGATCGGCAGGGTCGCGGACGGCTAAGGCAGCTTGAGCCGCCGGCCAGTGGGTGAGGAAGCACGGGATGTCGTGCCCAATATTCGGCTCGATGCGCTCCAGGAGCAGCCGGAAGAAAAGATCCTCCCAATCCTCGCCCGGACGCAGCGTTGCCCCGGCTGAGGCTGCGAGCGCTGCGGCATCGCCCGCGGTGCTCAGGAGATCTGCGCCCGCATAACGCGCGAAGGCCTCGGCAACGGTAAGCCGCTCGAACCTGCCGAGGTCGCTCGTGATGCCGCCGGAAGAGACCACCGGCGGGAGGACCGCCCGGAGGAAAGCTTCCGTCTCGTCAATCAGCGACTCGAACGAGGCACCCGGCCGATACCATTCCAGCATGGTGAACTCGCTCGCGTGGCGCGCGCTCGCCTCCTCGTTTCGCCATACGCGTGCCAGCTGGAAAATCGGGCCGGATTGGCCGACCAACAGGCGCTTCATGGCAAATTCGGGACTGGTGTGAAGCCACAAGGCCTTTGCCTCGCCATGAGGCGACACGTAGGCCGTGGCGAAACTGCGCACATGCACCTCTTCGCCTGGCGCGCTGACAGCGTAGGGGGTCTCGACCTCAAGATAGCCGCGCTGCGCGAAAAATGCCCGCGTCGCCTGGGTCACCATGGCGCGCCGACGCAGAAAGGGCTGTCGATCTGCGAGGGAAAGAGGGTGCCAGCGTGGGCGCATGGGAGCTCTCATATGGTCAGGTGGGACGCCGGGTGATACGCCGCCGCCCCTCACCTTACGACCAAAGCCAGATACCCATGCCAGATGGAACGTTGAGAAGCGTCGATAGCCTGATCGCGGCCGGGCTGCTGCCGGAAGAGCAACGCGCAGCCATGGCCCGAATCGCCTCACGCTATGCGATCGCGGTACCGGACGCTTTTGCCCGGTTGATCGAGGCACCGGACGACCCGATCAGCCGCCAGGTGGTGCCCAGCGAGGCCGAACTTCTCCGCGCGCCGCATGAACGCACCGACCCGACCGGCGATGGGGCTCACTCTCCGGTGCCCGGTATCGTGCACCGCTACCCTGACCGCGCCTTGCTCAAACCGCTGCTCGTCTGCCCGGTCTATTGCCGCTTCTGTTTCCGCCGCGAGCATGTCGGCCCAGGCGGCGGCCTTCTCAGCGATGCCGAGATGGAAGCGGCCCTGGACTATCTGCGGAACACGCCAGCGATCCGTGAGGTGATCCTGACCGGGGGTGACCCCTTGCTGCTGTCGGTGCGACGCCTGCGGAAATTGCTGTCGGCGCTGGACGACATCCCCCATGTCGAATTGCTGCGGATTCATAGCCGTGTGCCGGTCGCGGACCCCGGGTTGGTCACCGAAGCCCTTGCAGCGGCACTCGAGACGGAGAAACCGCTCTGGCTGGTTCTGCACGCAAACCATGCGCGGGAGTTCTCCGAAGCGGCGCAATCAGCGCTGAGGCGCATCCGTGCCGCCGGCATTCCGCTCCTGGGCCAGTCGGTTCTGCTGCGTGGCGTGAACGACAGCGAGGCGGCCCTGGAAGATCTGTTCAGGACCATGCTGCGGGCGCGGGTAAAACCCTATTACCTGCACCATCTGGACGCAGCACCCGGCACGGCGCATTTCCAGGTGTCGATCGAGGAGGGACAGCGTTTGTTGCGCGGCCTCCGCGGCCGTATCACCGGCCTCGCCTGGCCTACCTATGTACTCGATGTTCCCGGCGGCCATGGCAAGGTGCCGATCGGCCCAAGCTATCTCACCTCGGCCACGCAGGTGACCGACCCCTGGGGCATCCAGCACATGCTTGCTGAGGCCGCGCCCACCCGTTAGAAGCCCCCTCTTCTCCAAAATCTCGCGAGAGTTCTCCGCCCATGAAGCAGCAGGCCAATCTTATCCGCGCCGGTCAGGTGATCGAGCATGACGGCCGCCGCTGGACGGTGCTGAAGCAGCAAATCATCACCCCGGGCAAAGGTGGCGCCTTCATCCAGGTGGAAATGCGTGACCTCAAGACCGGCAACAAGACGAACGAGCGTTGGCGTACCGCCGACACGGTCGAACGGCTGATGACCGACAACAAGGATTTCACTTATTCCTATACGGACGGCGACAATATCGTTCTGATGGATCCGGAAACCTTCGAGCAGACCATTGTTCCGCTGGTGATCCTCGGCGACCAAGCACCGTTTCTGCAGGATAACATGACCATCGACGTGGACTTGGTGGAAGGCGAGCCTGTCGGCGCGCATCTGCCGCCCATGGTGACGCTCGAGATCATCGAAGCGGACCCGGTCGTAAAGGGCCAGACCGCCAGTTCCAGCTACAAGCCGGCCCGGCTTTCCAATGGCGTCAAGACATTGGTGCCCCCCTTCGTGGAAGCAGGCGAACGCGTCGTGGTCCGCACCGAAGACGGCTCCTATGTAGAGCGTGCCAAAGGCTGACCGGCCCGGCCAAGCATAGTTACGAAAGCTCGCATCATTGGCCCTACGTCTCTCCCCTCATATGACCGTCATGCAGAATGCGGCCCAAAAGGCCAGTAAACGCATGCTGCGCGACTTCAACGAAGTCGAGCAATTGCAGGTCAGCGTCAAAGGGCCTTCTGATTTCGTCAGCCAGGCCGATCTGCGTGCCGAGGCCACGCTCAAGGAAGAATTGACAAAGGCGCGGCCAGGCTACGCTTTTCTCATGGAGGAAAGCGGTGCCTCGGGCGGTGACAATTGGACCTGGCGCTGGGTGATCGACCCGCTCGACGGCACCACCAATTTCCTGCACGGCATTCCGCATTGGGCGATCAGCATCGCCCTGCAGCGGCGCTTGCCAGACGGCACCGTCGAGCTGGCCGCCGGCATGGTCTATAGCCCCGCCGTAGACGAAATGTTCTGGGCGGAGAAAGGCGGTGGCGCTTATCTGAACGATCGCCGCCTGCGTGTGTCGGCGCGTCGCGAGTTGAGCGACGCCTTGTTTGCAACGGGCATTCCGTTTGCTGCCGTTTCCGCACGCAATCGCCTGGCTTTCGCGCGCACCCTTGGGGCGCTTATGCCGGCGACAGCAGGTGTGCGTCGCTTCGGTTCCGCGGCTCTCGATCTCGCATGGGTGGCTGCGGGCCGGTATGATGGATATTGGGAACTTGGGCTGAAGCCGTGGGATGCGGCCGCCGGCGTGCTGATCGTTCGCGAAGCGGGTGGGAGCGTTACGACGCCGTATGGTGCGCCGTTCGCGACACTTGACGATGCGCCGAACGATCTTGTCGCGGGGAACGCACATTTGCATGCGAAGCTGCGGGAGCTTGTGCAGGATGGGGTTGAGGCGGCGCAGGAAAAGTAAGCAGTTCTTTTTGAAAAAAGAACCAAAAACCTCTATGTCGCTGTCGCGGTTCTAACCGACACACGCACGCATAATAAACAAAAGTTTTTTGGTTCTTTTTTTCAAAAGAGAACTACTTTCTTCCTTTGCTCCAGCCACCTTGAAATTCCCCCTGCTGCAAAAACCCCGCTGCTGAAACACGCCTGCAGCAGATATCCCCCTGTCGGCGCCTCCCAATCCAGCATTTCGCCAGCGACAAACACGCCAGGCAATGCTCTCAACATCAGAAACTCATCCACGGACTCGCGCAGGATACCGCCGCCTGAGGAAATCGCGCGGCCTATCGGTTGCATCCCGCGCACCGGGATAGGCACAGCTTTCACCAGTCTAGTCAAGGGCATATCGCTGACGCCGCTATGCAGTGCTTCCTGAACGACACCGATGGCTGCAGGTGAAAGACTAGCCGCTTGCCGCAGGAAATTACCGAGCGAGCGTGCCTGCCTTGGTCCGTCCAGTTTTGCAGACAGCACTTCGGCGGAGATATCCGGCGCAAGATCGATAAAAAGGGTGGGTGTGATGCCGCGCGTCAGGGCGTCGCGCAATCGTGCCGAGACTGCGTAGATCGCACCCCCTTCCAAGCCGCTGCGTGTGATCACCGCCTCTCCGCGTATCCTTGTGTCAGCGACGCTTACGGCAATGCGTTTGAGTGGCTGTCCCTCGAAGCGTGTTGCGAACACGCTCGACCAGGCTACGAGCGCGCCGCAATTGCTGGCACGCAGTTCGGCCACACCGACGCCGCTTGCGCGTAATGTTTCCACCCAGCCACCATCGGATCCCATGCGCGGCCAGGATGCGCCACCTAGGGCGAGCAAGGTCGCATCCGTTTTTCCAGTTACCTCGCCGGCAGGTCCTTCGATCCGCAGCGACATATCGCTGCGGACATCAAGCCAACGATGCCTCGGCATGAAACGAACCCCTAATGCATCGAGTCGCCGTAGCCAGGCGCGTAACAATGGCGCCGCCTTGAACGCTTTTGGAAATACCCGCCCCGAAGTTCCGACGAAAATTTCCTGCCCTAGATTTCCACACCATGCGCGAAGGTCTTGGGACGAAAACACGTCTAGGCAAGGCGCGAGCCATGATGCGGCTGAACCGTAGCGCAGCAGAAATTGCGACTGCTCTTCGCTATGCGTGATGTTCAATCCGCCGCGCCCTGCGAGCAGGAATTTTCGGGCCGGGGACGGCATGTGATCAAACACGGTCACGTCGTGGCCGCATTCGGCGAGCTTTTCCGCAGCGATCAAACCGGCTGGGCCGGCTCCGATGATGGCGATCTGTCCCATGCCTGCCTATAGCCGGGCTGGGCGCGCCTAGCCACGTTGCGCGCGTCTGGCGTAAGAGAGGTCGCGCCAGATCGCGATCGGGAGCCAGGCCAGCGATCGGGCATAGCGGCCCAGCAGTCGGCGGGGCTCGTGCCCGAGACGCCACAGCCATTCCATGCCGAAGGCCTGCCAGAGAGCGGGCGCACGGCGCGTGAGGGACAGTTCTACACGTAGTGCTTGGCCGACGCAGAGGGCCCAGCATGGCGGCAATGCATTCCGGTGACGATGCACGAACACTTCGCTGACCGGCGCGCCGAGTGTCATGACCAGGAGCGTTGGCGCAGAAGCGGCAATTCTTTGCACCAGAGCGGCTTGCGCCTGCGCGTCGACATCTAATCGAGGCGGTGCGACGGCAATGTCGATACGGTCTGCAAGTCCGATGGATTTCGCCCACAGGGCGGCGGCGATGGCGGTGATGGGGCTTTCGACGAGCAGAAATATTCTGTGCCGGCGTATGCCGTCGTGATGGATCAATCGTGCGAACACATCACATCCGGTAACCCGGCCACGTAGCTTCAATCCGCGTAGCCGCGCATATAGCAACACCGGCAGCCCATCGGGGCACACCAGACGCGCGCTGGCATAGGCGGCGGCAAAACCGGGGCTGCGCAAGCGGCGCACGTGATCCAGATTAGGGGTGACGACCAGATGCACGCCTTCTTCTACGATCTCCGCGGCGATCGCATCGGCGACTTCGTCGCACCGTAACGGTGACAGGCTCATGCCGAGCGCGTACACGTTTTCTGCTTTGTCCGCCGTGATTGTGGTGAACAAAGCGACATGAGCATCAGCGCAAGCTTCGGCCGTAAAATGTTCGGCACGCGCGCGCAGGTGGGCGGGGTCGAAGGAGAAAGGATCGAGGCTCGACATGGCCTCGGCGAGGGCCCAAGGGTCGCCCACGGGGACAAGCCTGCCCAAAATTCCGCCGAGCAACACCTCCGCCGGCCCGTGTGGACAATCCGTGGCAATGACAGGCGTACCGCAGGCGAGCGCTTCCACGATGACGTTGCCGAGGCCCTCGTAGCGCGAGGATAAGACGAGCGCATTGGCATGCCTTATCCACGGCAGCGGGTTGGGTTGGAAGCCGACGAAAGCCACGGCATGTGCGATGCCGGCCTTGCAGGCCTGCCGGCGTAACGCCAGTTCCTCCTCTCCCTCCCCTAGCACGATCAGCCGTATTTGGCTTCGCTGCAACACGATCTCCATCGCCGCAAACAGAGTGAACGGGTCCTTCTGTGCCGTCAGACGTCCGACGAACACGAAAACCGGCATCTCTTTCGACGTAAACCAGCGATGCGGTGCGGCAACATGTGCACGCTCCAAAAAGCCTTGATCGATGACCGGGTTGTAGATCACCGAAATAATGCCGCGCGCTATTCCTGTGGTGGCCGACATATCATCAGCAACGCCGTTCGACACCGCGACGATCCCGTTTGTCCGGCGGTACAACAATCGATAGATCCACGGCACGACGCGGTATTTCCAGCCCAGAGCCTTTTCGGCCGAGAGAGCGTTGTGCTGGCAGATGACCAGTTTGGTCGCGCCACCTGAGAAGCAGCACGCCAACAAAGCCGCTATGTTGTTATGGTCCAGGCTAGAGACGAGAATGTCAGGCTGCGTCTTGCGCAGAAATGCCAGGAGCCGGGTTACGGTGAAGATCGTGCGCCGCGCCCCGAGTTCCACCACGCTCAAATCGGAAGGCAAAAGAGGCAGCAAAGGCCCTTGCTTCACCGCCAGCACCAACGTCACTTCTAAGCCTTTTCGACGCAGCGCTGCAATGAGGGTGAGACGCATGCGCTCCACGCCGCCGCTCGCAAGATCCTGCATATAGAAAGCGACGCGCAGCTTCTTGACGGTAATGGGATCGGAGCGTCTCATCTGGCAGCCACCGGCGAAAACGCGGTTGTTGCGAGCCGTGCAGCAAACTCTGCTCTATGTGTTCGCGTTAATTTCCATTCAGGCAGACACGCCAAAGCTGCGACTAGGCCGACGAGAAGCGTGGATTTTCGGCCCAGCGAATTGCTTGTGGAAACAACGATCAAGACGCTTACCAAGAGAACGCGGCCGCGCAAACTGCTTCGCTTCCAGCACCACGAAAGGAGAGCGTAGAGGCCAACAACAAAAATCGGAAAGCCTAAGGCGCCAAGGCTGATAAACATCAGCAGCCAGAAGTTTTCGAGAACGCCGACGCCGGAGCGCAGCCAAAGGGGCGCCAAAAGCGCCAGCATGTCCTCTCGTCTCGCACCGAGAAGCACTTGCCAAAAGGTCAGATCTCTAAAGAGGCTCCATTGTGCGAGCCTCACTTGCGCACTCTGATCCCAGTAGAGATGACCCGAAAGGCGCTCGCCAAATCCCGCAACAATCGACACGATTGCGACGGACGCACCTGCAAGCAGCGACGACGCATGACACAGTAGCAGATGAAGCGCCTTGCTGTCGTGGCGGAACACGCGGCCGAGTAATGCCGTTCCGGCGAGAAAAATGACGCTCATCACTGCAACCGCTGCGGCTACTCGGCCGCCAAAAGACATCAAGGCGGCTGTACACAGAGCCAGATAAGCAAAGCGCAACCATCCGGCGCGTGGCGCCTGCGACAGGCCCATCAACGTCATGATGCCGCCGGTCAATGGATGATCGTAAAATGCCGTGGGGCGGAACTCGCCATCAATCGCATGATATTCCATATCGTTAAGATAAAGCGGCACCAAGGTCGCGTGGGCTGTCGCTTCGCCGAGAGCGAGTAATGCGTTTGCGCATATACCGCAGCGAAATACGGATCTCAGGATACGCAATTCTTCGCGGGTCGCATTCCGCACTATGCTGGCGAGCAGACCGGCTGGCATGAACGTGTCGACGAGAACGATCATGTTGCCGGTACCGGTGGTGAGCAGCATGTAGATGAGGCATGAGAAGATGCAACTGAAATACAGAGCGAGATTTCGGTCGCCGCCGAAGAGCGTCCAGAGTGTCTGGTTCGATCGGCCCTGTCGGGCGATTTGGGCAGCGAAGGCGATGCAAAGAAGGTAGGTTCCCGGGTTTATCTTCTCAGGCAACGCGCCACCTTCGGTCACGTAAGGCACGCCGATCCAGGTCAATACGTTTGCGCTGATACAGAACTCCATCGCGATCGCCGTGATTGCCAACGCCATTGGCCATGAGATTTTCTGTGATCGCGACATGACCTACCCCGCGGATTTGCCTGCAAGGCGAAGCAGCCAGGACGGCATCCGCAATCTTGGCGCAGGCGGCGCGCCGTGCAGCACGGCGCCGAGCAGTGTGCCGCCGGCAAGTTGCACCTGCCGCATGACACGACGCGCCTGCGACGGATCGGTGCTTTTGGCGGTCACGACCAGAATCGATCCGTGGCAGCGTGTCGCCAGATCTAGGGCTATCGGGCAGCGTTCAGGCGCATCGCTTTCGATCACGATCAATCTGAAATCGAGCGAAACACCTTCGAGCAACGCATCGGGCAACGCCTGCGTCAGCACCGAGGCTCGTGCATACTCGCATCCAAGCTGCGCGTGGCACAGGCCAGCGACCGAAGAGTCAGGAATGATCTCTAGGTTTTCGACAGCTTTTCTCGTTCGTCGCCGCGGGATCGTCGCAACTGCGACGGCGTCTTCGGCAAACGAGACCGGCGGCGGCTGCGCCATATGAAGCCGTATCAACAATGTCCGGCCCAAGCATCCTGCCGAAGCCTGGGCAAAGCTGCTTGCGACTTCGCCAGCGCTGGATTCGCCGGAGGCGCGTATGAACTGCACCACCGGCATGTCCACCCCGTGCAGACGCGCGAGGATCTCGGACAAAAGTGTCACAGCTTGCGGGCTTGCGATGGCAGTGTTTGTCGGCAGCTTTGTGTTGGAGGAGAGGCGCAGGCTCTGCGCCAAGTCATGTCGTGCGCGTCGCCGCGAAGCCGCGATGGGCGCGTTCAAAACACGTTCTTCCCCATCATGCAAAATGGTGTTCGTGCAACGATCTGGATGTCGAGCCATAATGACCAGTGCTCGATATAAAAGAGATCAAGGGCAACCCGCCGGCGCAACTGCTCGACGGTCGAGATGGCACCACGTGCGCCGTGAATTTGCGCCCATCCCGTGATGCCGGGTTTTACGCGACACCTTTGCGCGTATTCTTCAATGATCTCGCGTCCTGCCCGATCCGCTTCATCGCGCATTTCCGCGTGTGGCCTCGGCCCGACGAACGACATGTCTCCGCGTAGCACGTTCCATAGCTGTGGCAGCTCATCCATGCTGGTGCTTCGAAGAATGAGTCCGAATGATGTACACCGCGGATCATTTCTTCTGGTCTGCGTATATTTTCTGCCCGCGTGAGGCGCGTCGCGCATGGTGCGAAACTTGAACATCGTGAATTGCCGGCCGCACCATCCCTGCCTGGTTTGACAAAAGATGATCGGGCCTCTGCTCGTGGTGCCGATTGCCACAGCAATGCCAGCCAGCAGCGGCGCCATCATGACGATCAGGATTGCGGCGCCTAGTTTGTCGAAGATGGTCTTGATCAACAAGTCTCGCCGATTGATCGCCCTGCGCGTGATAATCTTGATCGGTACGCCGGCTAATAAGCGGAGTTCCGTTGCGTCCGCTCCTTTCCATTCCGTCTCGTCACAGATGCCGACCTGCATCGGCAGCACTTTCAGTTTCTCGACTAGAGAGGAAAGATCAGCCTGGGTCGGTTCTTTTTCAAACGCGAGCACGATGGAGTCTAGCCGCCCTGCCGCGCTGAGCTCCTGCAACTTCTCGATCTCGTCGGGCCGCAGAAAGCCAGACCTATCCGGCGGCGCTTCACAGAGCCCGACGATATGCGCCTGCGGGGCCATGCGTGCTGCCAAACGGTCGCGTGCACCTTGCGCACCCACGATTGCAACTGCTTCTCGAAAAACGCCGGATTTTTCCAATCGAGACAGAAATATCTCAAGCCGCCTGCGCGTGGCACTAACGATGAGCGCAAACAGGAACAGCCACGCAAAGATCCATAGCTGTGCGGACAAGTGTTCCGCCTGTGCGGCAAGCGCAGATACCAGAAAGGCCAGGTTGGCCGGAACTGACCATCTTTTCGCGGTGCCGGCATTTTTCATCGCGAATTTCGCAGGGCTTTGCCGCTTGATCGGCATCGAACGTAGACAGAGCGCCAGAATCAGGCTGCCAATGACGATGCCCGGCAAAAAAGTCGCTGTGCTCGCAACGTTGCCGCCTGGTGCTGCAAATGCGGCGCGCCACAGGCTGTGCATCGCCTGTCCACATCCCAGACTGATGAGAAAATCCCAGAGCATGAGGATATCGGATGCCAAAGACAATACGTCGTGCAAACGGCGTCGTCCGGTGGTGCGGCGAAATTCAACGTCGGCCCAATTTGCCACGGATATCCTCCGAGCGAAAAGCAGAGTTTTTCATTGCGTTACTATTACGAGTATTAGCTCGTTACGCAATCGAAAGTTTCTGCCAATATCCGTTGCTCGACCGTAATAGATTGTCGGTGCGTTCGCCACGTTCACAAGACGTGTCAGAGATCTCCGCTACCTCGTTGAAGCCACTGACGTCGCAACCCCGCGCCACGATTTCTAAGCGCGCGTAAACATTCGACGACGTGGGCGCTTACTGAGCCTGCGCCGATGCTTCGCTGCGTGTAGCGCCGACGCGCGCCGCGAGGGCGGCCGCCATGAAAGCATCCAGATCACCGTCCAGAACGGCGGCGGGGTTGCCCTTTTCCACGCCGGTGCGGAGGTCCTTCACCATCTGATACGGCGCCAGGACGTAGCTGCGTATCTGGTGACCCCAGCCGATCTCCGTCTTGCCGGCTTCCGTCACGGCCGAGGCTGCCTCGCGCCTTTGCAACTCGGCCTCGTAGAGCTTGGCTTTCAGCATTCCCATGGCGGTCGCGCGATTGCGGTGCTGGCTGCGATCGGTCTGGCACGCCACGATGATGCCGGTCGGCATATGGGTGATGCGAATGGCGCTCTCGGTCTTGTTCACGTGCTGGCCGCCTGCGCCGGACGCACGGAAAGTGTCCACCTTCAAATCGGCATCCCGTATCTCGATCTCGATGCTGTCATCGACGACCGGATATACCCAGACGCTGGCAAAGCTGGTTTGACGCCGTGCGGCCGCGTCGAACGGGCTGATGCGCACCAATCGATGCACGCCGGATTCGGTCTTGAGCCAGCCATAGGCGTTCGGACCGGTCACCTGCAGGGTGACCGATTTCAGGCCGGCCTGCTCGCCTTCGCTGGCCTCCATCATGGTCACTGTGTAGCCGTGCTGCTCGGACCAGCGCGAATACATGCGCATCAGCATTTCCGCCCAATCTTGGGCCTCGGTACCGCCGGCGCCGGCATTGACCTCCATGTAGCAATCGTTGCCGTCGGCCTCGCCCGAGAGCAGGCTGACGATCTCCTGGCGCTTGGCCTCCTCGGCCATCATGCGCAGGCTTTCATGCGCTTCAGCGACCATGGCCGCCTCGCCTTCCGCTTCTGCGAGCTCAATCAGCCCAATGGTATCGGCGACGTCGGCCTGCAGTTTTTTCAGGCCCTCGATGCCGGTGGCAAGACGCGTGCGCTCGCGCATCAGCTTTTGTGCGGCTTCGGCATCCTCCCAGAGCGCCGGGTCTTCGACCCGGTTGTTCAGTTCATCCAGTCGTGCGACGGCGACATCCCAGTCAAAGATGCCTCCTTAGCAGCGACAGCGACTGCTTGATCTGTTCGTGCAGGGTCTCTGCTTCGGCGGACATGATTGGGACTCTCGCGGGAGGGGCGGGTTAGTACAAGCCGCCAACGCCACTGTCCACCCCGGTGCCGGACGCGTGCTTGATGGGCGCAGGCGCGGGTGCTGGCGCATCGGGGTCAGGGTCGACCATTTGCACGTCGCCACCGGTATCGGTCGTGAGCAAATCTTGACCGCCCGAGCCTACTCCGCCCGAACCGGGCGCCTGGCCTGGCTTGAACGCGTCGACACATACATGCGTGCCACAGCCCCATTGGGCCAGCGTCACGCCATCTGGCACACGGAAGTCCAATATCGGACGGGCGCGCAAAGCCTGTTTCATGAAATCATGCCAGATGGGCGCGGCCACCGCGGCACCGGTCTGCTTGTCGCCCAAGGTTTGCGGCGTATCGAAGCCTACCCAGACGATGGTCACGAGATCTGGTGTGAAGCCGGCGAACCAGGCATCATTATAGTCCTGGCTGGTGCCCGTCTTGCCAGCGATCGGGCGGTCCATACCTTCTACCGCTGGTTTACCGGTGCCGTATTTCACCACGCCTTGAAGCATCTTGACGACCTGGAAAGCACTCTGCGGATCGGCGACTTGCGGACGTGCATCGGCCAGCACCGGTGGCTGCGACGGATCGCCGGCCCCTGCCACCAAAGAGGGTGGGCGCCACGTCACGTGGCCATCGCGGTCCTGCACGCTGTCAATCAGGCTCGGCACGACCTCACGTCCGCCCTCGTCGATGCCGGCATAGGCGCCGGCCTCACGCATCACCGTAGTCTCCACCGCGCCGAGGGCTGCTGGCAGCACGCGGGGCATCGAATCTGCCATGTGAAATCCAATGGCCGTCTTTGCCACGGCGTTCATGCCAACGTGCTGGGCGACACGCACCGTCACCAGGTTCAGCGATTCCTCGAGCGCAATGCGCAGCGGCGTCGGGCCGCCGAAATTCATCTCGTAGTTGTTCGGGCACCAGCCATTGAGACAGAACGCGTCATCCTCGAAGCGAGCGCTCGGCGAGATCCCCGCTTCCATGGCGGTGAGGTAGACGAAAGGCTTGAAAGAACTTCCCGGCTGACGCTGTGCCTGCGTTGCGCGGTTGAATTTGCTGGCATCTCCGCTCCAGCCGCCCGACATCGCAAACACCCGCCCGGTGGTCGGATCCAGCGACACCAGCGCTCCCTCGACGCGGGGGATCTGTCGCAGGGTCAGCCGACCCAGAGACACCATTGCTGCCGAGTGGCGCCCGCGTGGCGCGTGTCCGTCGGAAAGCCGCATCTCTTCAGTGCCGTCTTGCGGTTCGACCATCACGATGTCGCCTGGCTTGACCACATCCTCCATGCGGTGCGGTGAAGCCCCGGGCTCGTTATTGCCATGCACAGGTCGCGCCCAGCCAAGTTCGCCGAGCGTGAGTTCACCCAGTTTCTGTGTGGGACCAGCGGGATCCTGGCCGTCGGGCTCCAGGTAGCCGAGCCTTGCGGCAACGCTCGTCTCGTCGAGCACCACGGCGAGCCGCCAGTTCGGCAGCATGCCACCTGGGCGGTCGATCTTCGCCAGGCCGTCGGCCCAGTCGCCACCGAGCGATGCCATGCTCCCGATGCGGGCCACCGGCCCGCGCCAGCCGCCGTGGCTGTGGTCATACCGCATCAAACCGGCGCGCAGAGCCTGATCAGCCTCGTCCTGCAGCACCGGATCCAGACTGGTATGAACGATCAGGCCACCCTCCGTCGTCTGATCCTGGCCAAAGCGCTCGATCAGGCGGCGACGCACTTCCTCCGCGAACCACTCGGCGCCCGGTACGGTGGCTGGCTTGCTGTATTTGTTGGCGACCAGGTTTTCCGCATGCGCCGCGGTCGCTTCGTCGGCGGTGACAACATGCGTGTCGCGCATGCGGTCGATCACCCAATCGCGGCGATTGCGGGCGGCATCCGGGAAGCGAAATGGATTATAGTTGTTGGGTGATTTCGGCAACGCAGCCAGCATTGCGGACTCGCCGAGGGTCAGTTGATCGAGTGGCTTGTTGAAATAGGTCTGTGCTGCCGCCACCACGCCGTAGGCGCCCTGACCGAGATAGATCTCATTAAGATAGAGTTCCAGAATCCGCTGCTTGCTGAGCGTGCGCTCAATCTTGATGGCGAGAAGTGCTTCCTTGACCTTGCGCTCGAGGGACACGGCGTTCGAGCCCAGCAGCATGTTGCGCGCGACCTGCTGGGTGATGGTCGAAGCGCCGACCGGGCGGCGAGCCTCACCCATGCGCTGCAGGTCAGTGAAGGCCGCACGCGCGATCGCGAAGGGGTCAATGCCCTTATGAGTATAAAAATTCTGGTCTTCGGCCGAGATGAAAGCCTGCTTCAGCCGCTCAGGCACGGCGGCGATCGGCACGAAGATGCGGCGCTCATTGGCCAGTTCGGCCAGCAGATGGTCGTCGCCGGCATAGACACGGCTCATGACAGGGGGCTGATAGGTGCGAAGCCCGTCCAGCGTCGGTAGATCCGCCGAGTAACGGTCGTAGAGGTTCCAGCCGACCAGTGCAGCAGCACCGGCACCCACCAGGCCCACGGCGAAAATCAGACCAAATAGGCCACGAATGAAAGCCAGGAACGGGCTGCGCTTGCGGCCACGCTTCGCAAGCTTTGGCGTAGACGGTGGTGTTGGTGGTGTGGGAGCGACCGACAACGGCAAGCGTTCGCGAGGGCCATCCATCGTCAGAAAAATCCCATTCGAGACTGCGGCCAAGCCGCGCGTCGCACACACTGTAATCGATGATCGCTGCGGGAAGTTCAGCCCGTAATACGGGTCAGATGCCCTTCAGACGCAAAATAACCATCGACGGCGTGCCGAATGGCCGTTGCCACCATCGCACGATGGGCACCTTGGCGCAACGCAGCCTCGTCATGCGGGTTGGACATGAAGCCCATCTCGACCAGCACGCTCGGGATACCCGCCGCCTTCAGCACGGCAAAGCCGGCATGGCGCGCGGGATTTTCCAGCAGCTGCACCTCCTGTCCGAGAGACGCCACGATGTGTTGCTGCATGTCCGCCGACCCGGCGCGGGTCTCATGCCGGACAAGGCTGGCGAGTATGTCCGCGACATGCGGCGAGACACCGCTCACTTGGGTCCCGCCATATCGGTCGACAGAATTTTCCCGCTGGGCCAGAGCGGCCGTCTGCGCATCGGAGGCTGTGCCGGCGAGCGTATAGACGCTGGCACCCTGCACGCTGTGATCCGACAAGGCATCGGCATGGAGCGAAATAAAGAGCGCGGCACCGCGCGCCTGCGCCACGCCAACACGATCTTCGAGGGGAATAAAAACGTCGTTCTCGCGTGTCAGTGACACACGATAGAGTCCGCTTGCCTGAAGCTGCCGCGCCAATTCGCCTGCGGCGGCAAACGCCACATGCTTCTCATAAGTGCCGGAGACGCCGATTGCGCCCGGATCCTTGCCGCCATGCCCGGGGTCCAGCACGATCAGCGGTTGCGTGTGCGGGACAGAGGCTGTCTTCGCAGGGCGATGCTGGCTGCCGGCGCGCGCCATGGCAGGAAGCAAGAGCGCTGCCCCAACGCTGTGGCCAAGCAGAAGCCGACGTGTGTATGCGGGATCGACCGACATAGCGCACCTTAACACGAAAGGTGCAAAGTTTTAGCTTAGCTACTGATTAACATGCCGACATGTGATGAAATGGTCACAGATACGAAAGGAACTGGCGGTGGGTGATCCTAGCGCAGCACGATATCGCCGCCCCTCACCCAGCCGGAGCCTGTCACGCTTCGTATCAGCAGCCAGCTCTGCAGGCCGACAAAGACCTGCTGCTCGATCACCACGCGCATGCCACGGTTGAGAAAGGCCCTGACGCCGGCGTCATCATTCGGGTTGAGGCGCACAGCCAGATCCTGCACCAGCACCATGCCGTAACGCTCACCTGGCGCCAGCCGCATGAGGATGTCGGCGCCTGGCGGGGCATCAACGTGACCAGTGGCGATGGTTCTCGGTATTGGGTGCGCCTGTATGAACGTGCCGGCTGGCGCGCGGGCGATGAGCAGCAACACCATCACGCCGCCGATAGCGGCTGCCGTCCAACCCAAAGCCGCAAGTAGCCGCGCGCGTGCCTGGCCATGGAGCGCGCGGCCGACATCGAACGCCGCCTGCTGCAAAGCCTGCTGCAACTCGGAACGCTGATACTCGGAACGGCGGAGATCGGCCTCCATCTCGTGCTTGGCACCCCGCGCGATGCTAAGCTGCCGTTCCAGGCTCATCTCACGCGCACCCTGGGTGAAGGAGGCGCCGCTTGAGGCAGACTTCCCCGCGGTATCGCGTAGCCGCATGGCGATATCCGTCAGCGAGAGCCGGTGACTTCCCAGGTGATCGAGCAGTTTGCGACGTGCTGCCTCGGCCTCTCCCGGCTGCTCCGAGCCGAGCATCGAGACCAGTTTTTGCAGCCGCGACACAAAGGCCGCATCGTCGAAAGGCTCCGCCAGCTTCAATTCCCAATGACCAATGTGTCAGGCTCGCCATACTTAGAGACGCACTAGCAGAGATGCACCCGAACCGCAGCTTCGACCAAGCCTATCTGACAACCGCCCGGCAGCGCCATGCAACCGTCAACCAGTTGCTCATGCTGCGTTGCAGGATTAGAGCCGGATCAAGGATGGGAGGCGTATCATGGCTATCGGGGCGGGTGTGAAGAAAGTGGTGCTGGCCTACTCGGGCGGCTTGGACACGAGCGTCATCCTGCGATGGCTGCAGACCACCTATGGTTGCGAAGTGGTCACCTTCACGGCGGATCTCGGCCAATCGGTGGAGGATGGCGGCGCCGAACTCGATGCGGCACGCCGCAAGGCCGAACAAGCCGGCGTGCGGGAGATCTTCGTCGAGGATGTGCGCGAGACCTTCGTGCGTGACTTCGTGTTCCCCATGTTCCGCGCCAATACGCTGTACGAGGGGCAGTATCTGCTTGGCACCTCGATTGCGCGCCCATTGATTGCGCAGCGGCAGATCGAGATTGCCGAAGCGACGGGTGCGGATGCCGTGGCACATGGTGCCACTGGCAAGGGTAACGACCAGGTGCGCTTCGAGCTCGCCTATTACGCGCTTAAGCCGGATATACGTGTCATTGCTCCCTGGCGGGAATGGGATCTTACGAGCCGCACCCGGCTGCTGGAGTTTGCGGAGGCTCACCAGATACCGGTGACCAAGGACAAACGCGGCGAAGCCCCCTTCTCGGTCGATGCAAATCTGCTGCATTCCTCCTCCGAAGGTAAAATCCTGGAAGACCCCGCGATTGCGCCCGACGAGATGGTTTTCCAGCGTACGATCAGCCCCGAAGCAGCGCCCGACCAGGCCACCACCATTTCGATCGATTTCGCCTGCGGCGACGCTGTGGCGATTGACGGCGTGGCACTCTCACCAGCCGCGCTGTTGACGAAGCTGAACGCGCTTGGCCGCGTGAACGGTATTGGCCGCCTCGACCTGGTGGAAAACCGATTTGTTGGCATGAAGTCCCGCGGCGTCTACGAGACCCCAGGTGGCACCATTCTGCTGGCAGCCCATCGCGGCATCGAAAGCATCACTCTGGATCGCGAGGCGGCGCATCTGAAGGATAGCTTCATGCCGCGCTATTCGGAAATGATCTATAACGGTTTCTGGTTCTCGCCGGAACGCCGCATGCTGCAGGCCATGATCGATGCGAGCCAGGCTTCGGTCAGCGGCCGTGTGACGTTGAAGCTCTACAAGGGCAACGTCATTGTGGTGGGCCGGGAGAGTGCGAACAGCCTGTATTCGACGAGAGTTGTTACGTTTGAGGATGATCAGGGGGCGTATGATCAGATCGATGCGCAGGGGTTCATCAAGTTGAACGCGTTGAGGCTGCGGATTGGTGCCTCGGCGGGGCGTCGGGGGGGAACGTTGTAACGCCCAAGGAAGCGTAGGGAAGGTCTTCTTTTCTGAAGAAAAGAAGCAAAAGACTTTTATGTCGCTGTCGCGGTTCTATCCGGCACCGAGTACTATAATCATGAAAGTTTTTTGGTTCTCTTTTTCAAAAGAGAACTGCTTTCTTTCTCCTAGCCTGACGGCGTTGCCGGCATCAAGTTGCCTTCCTTACGAACACGCGGCTGCAGGAGAAGTGCCGCCAGGCCAGACCAACCGGTCTGATGCGCAGCGCCAAGCCCAGCTCCGCTGTCACCATGAAAATACTCGTGAAATGGAATGTGGTCGCGAAATGCCGGGTCTTCCTGGAACGTGACATTGCTCCCCAGCACGGAGCGCGTCCCGTCGCTCCCACGCAGAAACAGCCTCGTCAGGCGCCGCGTGAGTTCGGCCGCGATGTCGGCAATCTCCACCATTTTACCGGAGCCGGTGGGACACTCCACCTTGAATTCCGGTGGGTAGAATTTATCGAATTCGTAGAGCGCCTCGATAAGTAGGTAGTTGATCGGCATCCAGATGGGGCCGCGCCAATTCGAATTGCCACCGAAAGTTCCACTGGTTGATTCACCAGGCTCGTAATCCACCGAAAAGTCGTTTCCGTTTGCGGTAAGCACAAATGGCGCTGCGGCATGCGCTTTCGAGACCGAGCGCACGCCATGATCGGAGAGAAATTCGGTTTCGCTTAACATGCGTGCGAGCAGAGCCGTCATTCTCTGACGCCGCAAAAGCGATAGCAGAACACGGTTATCCTTGCCCTTTTCTCCCCACCTTGAGACCAGCCCGGCGAGGTCTGGTCGATGAGTAAGCATCCAGTGGGCACGCGCCGCAAAAGCAGGAAACCGTTCAAACACGCTGCCGTCTAATACCTCAACCGCACAGAGCGGGATGAGTCCGACCAGGGAACGCACACGCAGGGGCACGCGTGTGCCATCCGGAAGGTTCAACATGTCGTAGTAGAACTGGTCCTGCTCGTCCCACAGCCCGCTTGGGCTTTCACCAGGCGTATCGCTCATATCCGTCATGGCGGCGGCTATGTAGAGAAAATGTTCGAAGAACTTCGTCGCAATATCTTCATACACGGCGTCTTCTGCGGCGAGTTCCAGCGCGATGTGCATGAGGTTCAGCGAATACATGGCCATCCAGGCCGTACCATCAGCCTGGTTGATATAACCGCCAGTGGGCAACGGTTTGGAGCGATCGAACACACCGATATTGTCCAAACCCAAGAACCCGCCTTGGAAAATGTTACGTCCGTTTATGTCTTTGCGATTCACCCACCAGGTGAAGTTCAGCATCAACTTGTGAAACACACGTTCGAGGAAAGGCCGATCGGCTTTGCCTGTTAGCGCTCGATCCATTTGGTAGACTCGCCACGCCGCCCACGCATGCACCGGCGGGTTTACGTCACTGAAAGCCCATTCATAGGCGGGCAACTCCCCGTTGGGATGCATGTACCATTCGCGTGTCAACAAGATCAGCTGGTTTTTGGCGAAGTTCGGGTCGATGAGGGCCAAGGTGACGCAATGGAAGGCAAGATCCCAGGCGGCGTACCAGGGATATTCCCATTTGTCGGGCATCGAGATGATGTCGGCATTGTTGAGGTGCGGCCAATCATTGTTGCGGCCGTGCAGTCGCTCTATAGGTGGATCCGGCTGCGCGGGATCGCCTTTCAGCCAGCGTCTTACGTCGTAATGGTAGTATTGCTTTGACCACAGCATGCCTGCAAGCGCCTGCCGCTGAACTGCACGCGCATCAAGGTCCTGTATGTCTCTTTGCAAAGCATCATAAAATGCATTCGCTTCATCAAGACGCGCTTTGAAGATCAAGTCGAACTGTGCCTGGGTCAGCGCGGCGGCGTCGGCAGTCGCGATGCGGAAACAGAGTTTTGTCTCTGCACCTGCTGCAAGCGTCAGCACTGAAAGGGCGGCGCATTTTGTGCCATCCTTGCTGGGATTGACGGCATCACGTAGCCCCTGCACCACGTAATCATTGATGGCATCTTTCGGATGCCCGGTCAGCCCGTGTCCGTAAAGCCGGTGCGCATTTGTCTCGTTATCGCAGAACAGAAACTCTGTCGGTTGAAGAGCGGAAAAACGCATGGCTGGCGCACCGGGCCTTGTCGCATCCACGCATCCGTCGGCCGCCAGTCGCAAACACGGCTTGCTGGTGCGCCCATCCCATGACCAGGTATTGCGCGCGCATAGCTGCGGCAGCACATGCAACGACGCCGAGTCCGGGCCGCGATTGATGACGCTGATCCGCATCAGAACATCGCGCGGACCGGCTTTGGCATATTCCACACTTACGTCGAAATACCGTCCGTCATTAAAGACGCCAGTGTCTATGATCTCGTATTCAGGCAGGTTCCGCCCCTTGCGAAGACCATTTTCTGCAACGAGATCGTCGTAGGGAAAGGCTGCCTGCGGATATTTATAGAGCATCCGCATGTAGGAATGAGTCGGCGTGCCATCGAGATACCACCACAGTTCCTTGACGTCCTCACCATGGTTTCCTTCATCGTTGGTCAGTCCAAACATCCGCTCCTTGAGTATGGGATCCTGCCCGTTCCAAAGTGCTAAGGACAGGCACCATAATTGATGCTCATCGCTGAAGCCGGCGATACCGTCCTCACCCCAGCGATACGCACGCGACCGCGCGTGATCGTGCGGAAAATACGCCCAAGCTTCTCCGCCGGCGCTGTAATCCTCGCGCACCGTACCCCATTGACGCTCACTGAGGTATGGACCCCAATTCTGCCATCCATCCTCCAAATTCAGCCTTTTTGCCTCTACGGTTTCTAGAAGATGCGGGATCGGTAGATCGGGCAAGGGAGTGATCCTCGGCAGTGAAGGAAGAATATTCTTTTCTGAAGAAAAGAACCAAGAGACTTTTATGTTTTTAAGCCAGCATCTTACGAATTCTTACAAGCTCTCCGAGTGACCAAGCCTGGAAGGGGCAACCGCCTGGCTTGTGCGGAATGTCGCCATCGACAACTTCGGAGACATGGCCGAGCCCGGCCTCCTCTAGATGTGCCAGCAGTGGTGGCAGAAAGCGCGCCGCAGCTTTGGCCTTGGCCGCGATGCTGCGACCACGTACAGCAAGCCAGGCATCCACGAACGGACCTAGCAGCCAGGGCCACGCCGTCCCCTGATGGTAGGCTCCATCACGCGCCGCCGGGTTACCACTATACCGCCCTCGATAAGCTGGATCATCCGGCGACAACGTGCGCAGACCAAGTGGCGTCAGCAACTTGGATTCAACGAAATCCACTACACTTCGTGCCTGCATGCCGGAGAGAATGGGAAAGGGTAGCCCGCCTATGGCAAAGATCTGGTTTGGCCGCATGCTCGCGTCGACAGAGCCACTCACATGATCTACATCGACCACATCGAACAGCCCACCCGCCGGGTTGGCGAACCTTGCCGCAAACGCGGCGCGGGCACGCGCCGCTGCCGGCGCCCAACGCGGACCACCAATCTCCAGCGCATTGATCCAGAGCGCCTGTATTTCAACCGGCTTGCCGATCCGTGGCGTCACCACTCTACCCTCGGCAATGGCGTCCATCCAGGTCAACTGCATCCCTGCAACCCCGGCCTTCAGCAATCCATCAGCGTCAGCCTTGATACCGAAACGCGTGCCAGCACTATAGCCAGTGAGAATTGCCTCGGAGGCTTGACGCAGAGCTGTCGAAACTGAAGTTGGAACACCATAACTGTGTGCTTCAGTTCGCGTGAGAAACTCATGCGCTGCTATGATATACCAGAGAGAAGCATCTACGGAATTGTACTCCGGCATGCCGCCACTGTCGGGAAAACGGTTTGGCAGCATGCCTTCGCTGACAATTCCAGACCACGAGAACAGGATGTCCTGTGCGACTTGCAACTCTCCATCTGCAAGCAGAAGCCCTCTTATGGCGATGAACGTATCGCGGCCCCAATCGGTGAACCACGGGAACCCTGCGATCAGTGTCCGACCGCTCCCACGCGCGACATCGTAACTGGCCGCCGCATTCTGCAAAGGCTTCCTCAAAGCGCGGCGAGCCGTCTCCCGCGACCTTAAAGCCGCTGCATGCGACTCGGCGCTCACGCCAAGCGCATCGTCCGTCCGCAACACCATGACTGCTTCTGTCGCCGCAAGGTCGAAGGTGAATACGCCCGGGGAGGCGAGGTCCTCCGTGTCATCTAGACCGCGCGCGGTTTCTTCAGCATATAGGAACTTTCTATACCAGTCTGGCGCGTGAACGTATTTTGCATTCGTAAGCGCTGCGATTGCCGGTACATCAGGATATGGCCTCCACACTACGTTCCCGCCCTGAATGTGCGCATCGAAGCGAAATGCAGGGTTCTCATGGTGCAAGGCATGATAGTCGCGGCCGGAGAGGAGTGCCCGAACATGCAGCAAGCAAGGGCCATCTCCCTGCTTGCGCCGCCACCGCAATACTGTTTCGCAACTATCCCTGGCTGTGAAAACATCATGCTCGAAGATGCTGTTATTCTGTCCGAGTATGGTCCAGCAAGGCCACGGATCACGCTGGAAGCTACTCATCTCCGCGGCGTTACTCGGGTCAAATACACCCGGCGCGTAATACTGCCTGAAGAGCGGCAGCACGCCCAACCTGTCTTCAATCCAGGCAATGACACCATTGACGAGCACCATACGCCCTGTCGGGGGTGTTGTCGCAGCCAGCAAGAGGGAGTGATATCGCCGCGTCCGCACGCCATCAACCGTGCCGGACGCAAAGCCGCCAGAACCGTCGCCCTCCAGCCATTCTGTCGCAAGCGCGGTGGGGGTACTGCTCATCTGAACCAGTTCGCGACGCTTCGTCGCCAGAAAGCACGTCTGTCGCCGCGGCGCTAGGTGTCGGCGGTGCAGAGCGGATCGGCCGTTATTGGCGGGCCTCACCTCATCGCGCGATGGTGCACTCGATCTGGCCGTGAGGTTCGTCTGTCGGCGTGAACACCATATTGTCGGCAGATACACCGAAGCGGCTTAGATCAAGCGGCAAATAATGCTTGTTCGGACAAGCCAGGGATATCGATTTAATCTCGGGAACGGCAGCAAGCGCTGCTTCACCCATTCGATACATGCTATCCTGCACGCCGGCACTGTAGGTGGTCACGAAAATCTCGAGCATTTTCTGCAGCAGATAACGATTGCGCTCAGCATGATTGGCGGGTGCACGCGTCCAAAGCCAATAGGCATTCATGCTCGTGGCAGCGATACGATCACGGGTCTCCGGCAAGGTTGTGAATTCATCCATGAGATAATCGGTCCACCCGGAGCCGGTAGACTTCATGAAGGTGAAGTTCTCAATCCCTGATTCAAGCTTAAAATCCTGGCGTGTCTGCGTCAGCCGGACGACAGGCTGACCATTCCCATCCAACGTGAAGCCGTGCGGATGAGCCACGCCATTGATCACCATGCGTGTCCACCGTGTCTCTGTTCCATGAACATTCACACTCTCGACGTGATCGTATTTAGCTAAAAAGCGTTGCGCGACCGAGTGGCAAAAAGCTTCAGCATCTGCAGCGACGTTTTCCCGAGCGACGAGGTTCACGATATTCTTGATCGTATCGGTTGCTATAACCTTCCGGTTATCTGCCTGGGTGTAAGCAAGAGCAAACTCGCCCTCCAACATCACCTGCAGGGTCATCTCACGTACCGTGTTATGGTCCCCCTGCTTCTCCAGCCGTAATGTCCTTACGCGGCCTTTGCCGTATCTATGGGAAACCAGGCTCATGAAAGAACTCCTCTGCGATCTGTTGCAGACCAGGAAGGCGCTGTTCAGGCGCCGAGCAAAGCATCTAGGCGAAGACGCGCAATCATGTTGATCTCCGACAATGCGGTATGTCTTTCCGATATCGCATCGTTCTTCAATCTAGCGCGGAAAGCTTCAAGCACTGAAGTGCGCGTGTGCTGCTTCACCGCGATAACAAAAGGAAAGCTGAATTTTTTCCGGTAGCTAGAATTTAAAGCATCGAACATCTCGAACTCGACATCTGACAATTTGTCTAGTCCAAGGGTCGCTTGCTCGTCGGCTGATGAGGGTGCCAGTTGGCCCCCGCGCGCCAGCCTTCCTCCGAGATCCGGGTGAGCCTGTATCAAGGCAAGCTGCTCTTCACTTGTCGCTTCTGCCACAACTGTGGCCATCGCAGCATGCAGTTCGTCCACATTGGCGAATGGGCGCGATCTGGCGGCACCGACGGCGATCCATGGCGAGTGCTCGTAAATGCCGCCAAGCAAGGCAACGAGATCAACATCTTTTGCCTGGTTCAGATCGTCAATCGTCATACGGCCTCCGAGCACCGGTTCCATGCACCGTTGCCATGATGCCCAGCATACTCATCGCTGGACAAGGCCGCACAGCCCGTGTTGTGTAGCCAGATGGATAAGCCGGTCCAGGCAGGAAAATTGACAACCCATGTGCTCGATACAGCACGTGGACGTCCGGTGGCGGGCCTTCCCGTCAGGCTCAATATGATAACCCCTCAGCCGCGCTCGTTGATCAGCACAGTCACCAACGCCGATGGAAGATGCGACAGGCCTTTGCTGGAACAAGCCGCTTTCCAGCCAGGCACCTATGAACTCGTATTTCACTTAGGCGCCTATTTCGCTAAGCATTTTGCAAGTTTGTCCAACCCACCGTTCCTGGATGAAATTGTTTTGCGTTTTGGCATCGCTGATATCAGCCAACATTACCACGTGCCACTGTTGGTATCTCCCTATGGTTACAGCACCTATCGCGGCAGCTAGGCGCCAGGATTCCGGAGACAGAAGATGACTAGCGAGTTGCCGCAAGCCAGGCCAGGCTTTGCCCCTCCCATTGTGAGTTTGGCAGGCATGCGGTCTACGCGCCGAGAAGACCGCATGGCCGTGGCAAAGGTGTTCCGCGAAGCCTGCCAGGACAAAGGCTTCCTTTACATCGTCGACCACGATATTCCGCCAGATCTCATTGACGCAGTGTTTGTACAAACGCAACGCTTCTTTGCCTTGCCGCTGCTGCGCAAGCAGGAAGTAGACATGGGCCATTCCCGCTACCATCGCGGTTATGAACCTTTGCGGGGCCAGGTGCTGGAATCAGGCACGCCGCCGGATGCCAAGGAAGGCTTTTATCTCGGCAACGAACTGCCGGAACACGACACGCGTGTTCAGGCAGGCCTGTTTGATCATGGCCCTAACCAGTGGCCCACCGATCTCGCCGGCTTCCGCGAAACTCTCGACGCATATTTTGAAAAGATGGAAGCATTGTGCAGGCTGACAATGCGTGCACTCGCATTGTCCCTCGAACTGCCCGAAGACCATTTTGAACATTTCTGCGATGATGCGGTCTCCAATCTTAAATTGCTGCACTATCCACCGCAGCCGCAGCAAGCAGACCCCGATGAAAAAGGTTGCGGCGCACATACCGATTGGGGAGCGATCACCTACCTGCTTCAAGACGATGTCGGAGGCCTCCAAGTGTGGGACGAAACACAAGGCTGGATCGATGCTCCACCGGTGGCAGGCGCCTATGTGCTCAATCTCGGCGACCTGATCGCTCGATGGACCAATGATCGCTTCCGTTCAACCTTGCACCGCGTCATCAATCACTCCGGACGGGAACGATATTCAGTGCCGTTCTTCTTTACGGGTAGGCCTGACCACGAAGTGGCTTGCCTGCCAACGTGCCTGGCCCCGGGAGAAAGTGCTAAGTATGCGCCTACGACGACGCTAGGGCATCTTGAGAAGATGTTCGCGCTTAGTTACAAAATGTAGGAAAGCGTTCTTTTCTGAAGAAAAGAACTGAAAGACTTTTATATCCCCGCTACCAGCCAGTCCATTTTCAAGACTTGATCGTCTGACATGACCTGGCCGGGGGGTACTCGGAGCGTGCCGGTCTGGTCGGTGATGGGACCGGTGAAGATTTTCAGGCTGCCGTCGATGATGGCGGCCTTTGTGCGTTCAGCGGCTTCTTGTACTGGCGGCGTTACGCCGGGACCCCATGGCGCCAGCACGATCATACCTTCCTTCATGCCGAGCCAGACGCTGCCCGTTTTCCAACTGCCGTCGAGCGCCGCCTGAACGCGTGGGACATAATATGGCGACCAGTCGTCGATGATCGAAGTGAGCTGTGCCTTTGGGCCAACGCTGCGCCGGTCGGAGGATTGCCCGAAGGCAAGCACGCCGCGTGCCTCGGCCGTCTGCATCACTGCGGAACTATCCATGTGATCGCTCAGCATATCGGCACCCTGGTCGAGCAGCGATCTTGCCGCATCCGCCTCTCGCCCGGGGTCGAACCAGCTATTGATGTAGATCACCTTTGTCCGGAATTTCGGGTTCACCTTCTGCGCGGCCAAGGTGAAGGCATTGATCCCCATGATCACTTCTGGGATCGGATAGGCAGCGACGTAGCCAGCGACACCGGATTTCGACAGCATGCCTGCCATCGTGCCGCACACGATGCGGCCTTCGTAGAAGCGCAAATTATATTCGGCCATGTTCGGCGACGTTTTGTAGCCGGTCGCCTGCTCGAACTTGATGTCCGGGTATTGCCGCGCCACACGCACGGCGGAATTCATAAAGCCGAACGAGGTCGAAAAGATCATGTTGTCACCGCCGGCTGCAAGCTGGCGCAACACGCGCTCGCAGTCCGGGCCCTCAGCGACGCTTTCTACGTAATGCGTTTCAACCGCATCGCCGAAATGTTTTTGGACGGCCAATCGACCCAGCTCATGCTGATATGTGTAACCTTGGTCAGCGACCGGCCCCGTATAAACGAAAGCAATTTTTAATTTTGCGGCTGCTCTCGCCGGCCGTACCGCAGCCATCGCTCCAGCCGCCGCAATCAATGTTCGCCGCTTCAAAGGAAGCATCTATGTATTCTACCTTCAGACATAAAAGTTTTTCGCTTTCTTTTAAACAAGAAGCACTTTCTTCCTAACGCGCCGGCCTGAAAACCTTCCCTAGGCAAGCAGGCGCCTGCAGTCTTTTTCGTACGCCTCCAGAAGAAATCGCCGTCAGAACTGCGATGGTCGCTAGATACGGCACCATTGCCAGAACCTGCGTCGGGACCGCCACGAAACCGTCTCCCTGGACATAGAATTGCAATACCGATATCCCTCCGAACAGATAGGCTCCCGCACACACGCGCCACGGCCGCCAGGCGCCGAACACGACAAGCGCCAGCGCAATCCAGCCGCGTCCTGCCGTCAAGCCCTCGATCCACATCGGTGTTGCGGCCAGTGAAACGTAGGCGCCGGCGATCCCGCCCATGGCACCGCCGAACAGAACGGCGAGGGTGCGGATGCGCAGCACATTATAGCCAAGTGCGGAGGCTGAGTAATCCGAGTCACCAACGGCGCGCAGCACCATACCGATACGAGTTCTGGTGAAACCCCAAGCGATGAGAGCCGTCATTGCGACGGAAAAATATACCAACCCGTCGTAGCTCAAAAATAATGGTCCAATCACCGGAATGTCGGAGACAAGCGGCACGTGCAAATGCGGCAATGGCGTGAGGCTTCGCCCCACGAAATGTGCACCAAGCAAGCTGGACAGGCCGGTGCCGAAGATCGTGATTGCCAGGCCGCTTGCAACCTGGTTTGCGGCGAGCACCAATGTGAGAAGCGCGAAGAGCAGCGCGAGCAATGCTCCGGCTGCGGCGCCTGCAGCAATGCCGACCAGCGCGCTGCCCGTCGCGGCGGTAGCAGTGAAGGCGCAGACGGCGCCTACCAGCATCAACCCTTCTACCCCCAGGTTGAGCACGCCCGACCGCTCGGCCACGGTTTCACCCAAAGCCGCCAGCAGAAGCGGTGTCGCGCTGTTTGTGGCAGTGACCAGGGCAGCGACGAGCATGTTGCTCATGCCACCCAACGCAGGCGGTTGCGAGTGAAAAAATCTGCTGCCAACGGGAAGAACAAGAGGAAACCCTGCACCACGCCAGCGGCACCATTCGGCAATCCGGTGCTCACTTGCGCCGAGTCACCGCCTACATAGGAAAGGGCGACCAGCATCGCCGCGGGCAGTATACCCAGCGGGTTCAGCCGACCCAGGAACGCCACGATGATCGCGGTGAAACCATAGCCGGGCGTGATCTGCGGAATAAGCTGTCCGATCGGCCCGACCACTTCGAAAATCCCGGCGAGACCAGCGAGCCCTGCGCCCGCCATGAACACGGTCCACACAATGCGCGCTTGTCCGAACCCGGCATAGGCGGCGGCGGCTGGTGCCGCGCCGGCTGTACGTATTTTGAACCCGATCAGCGCGTGGCTCACGGTGACCCATAGCGCGACCGGCACCAGGAATTCGATCAGCGTTCCAGCCGTCAGCCTGGTGCGCGGAATGATCGGCAACAGCGTGGCGGCATCGCTGAACATTCGCGATTGCGGCAGATTGTAGCCTTCCGGATCCCGCCAGGGCCCGAACACCAAGGTGCCGAGCAGCAGGCTTGCCACATAGGTCAGCATCAGACTGGTCAATATCTCGTTCACGCCGAGGCGGATGCGCAGAAAGGCCGGCAGGGCGCCCCATGCCATGCCACCGAGAATGCCGGCGACACACACCACCGGCAGCAACCACGCACCCTGTGCGTCCGGAAAGGCCAAGGCCACACCGCCACCGGCGACGGCGCCCATGGTCAGCTGGCCCTGCGCGCCGATGTTCCAGACATTGGCGCGAAACCCGAGTGCCAAGCCTGAGGCGATCATTGCTAAAGGCGCCGCCTTGAGCGCCAGTTCGCCGATACCGTTCAACGAGGTCAGAGGTGCGAGGAAGAACGCAAACATGGTGCGCCCGACAGGGTAGCCCATCATGGCGAATAGCAAGCCGGAAGCGATGACCGTGGCCAACACGGCGAGTGGCGGCACTACAGCATCCAGCAATGGTGCCGCATTGCGTCGCGGTTCCACCCTAAGCGGCATGAGCAAGGTCCACGCCGCCCATCAACAACCCGATTTCGGCCACGCTAAGCGCGTTTGCCGGTAGCAAGGGGGAAAGCCGCCCTGCATGCAACACGCCGAGCCGATGTGAAAGTGTCAGCAATTCGTCCAGATCCTGGGAGATCAGCAACACCGCGGCCCCGCCCGCTGCCAACGCAATGAGCGCTTGGTGGATGAGTGCAGCGGCCCCCGCGTCCACACCCCAGGTCGGTTGCGCCACCACCAGCACGCCAGGATTCTGACGTATCTCACGGCCGAGAATGAATTTCTGAAGATTGCCGCCGGAGAGGGTCGCCGCGGTGGCGTCAGTGCCGCTGCAGCGCACGCCGTATGTCTCGATCACGTCTGCCGCGAATTTCGCGGCAGCACCAGGGCGTATCATGCCGCCGCGCACGAGACCGGCGCGGCCGTGCGCCGTTAGCAAGGCATTTTCCGCCAATGAGAATGCGGGGACGGCCGCGTGCCCGTTCCGCTCCTCCGGCACGCTGCACAGGCCCAGCGCTCGGCGCGCATGGGCGCCTAGTCGCCCGCAGCTGCGCTCATCGATCAGCACATCATTGGACGAGGCAGCAAGACGCTCGCCGCTGATCGCTGCGAACAGCTCAGTCTGGCCGTTCCCCGCTATGCCGGCGATGCCGACGATCTCGCCAGCGTGCACCTCCAGCGCCACACCACGCAGATCGATGCCGGTCGGCTCCAAGGCGGGTAGATCGAGGGCATCCAGCACGAAGCGCCGCGCGCCTGCAACGTCGCTACTTATCGGCCTGCTCGGCCGGGCGATCTCAGCACCCATCATCTTGCGTGCCAGACTGGTCGCATCCTCCACTCTGGGATCGCATTGCGCTACCACTGAACCTGCGCGAAGGATGGTCGCGGCTTCGCAGAGCGCCCTTATCTCCTCCAGCTTATGGCTAATATAGAGGATGGAGCAGCCCTCCGCCGCCAGCCGCCGTAGCGTTTCGAACAAGGTTTTTACCTCGCGCGGAGTGAGGACAGAGGTGGGCTCATCCATCACCAGCAAGCGCGGTGCTTGCAGCAGGCAGCGGACGATTTCGATGCGCTGGCGCTCTCCTACCGAGAGCGTATGAACCTCGCGGTCCGGATCGATCGGCAGCCCATACTCCTGGCTCACCGTTCTGATGCGTTGTGCAAGCGCCGGCATGGGCCCAGGCTTGTCGAGGCCCAGTGCCACATTCTCCAGCACGGTCATCGCCTCGAATAGCGAGAAGTGCTGGAACACCATGCCGATGCCGAGCGCCCGGGCGGTGTGCGGATCATGCGGCGGGAGCACCTTGCCTTCCCACAGGATCTCGCCTTCATCGGGGCGCAGCACGCCATAGACCATTTTGACGAGCGTGGATTTTCCGGCACCATTCTCGCCGAGCAAGGCATGGATCTCGCCTGGCTGGACAATGAGGTCGACAGATCTGTTGGCGATAGCGCTGCCGAAACGACGTGTGATGCCGCGCAGCTCCAGACGGGGGCCAGCGACGCCAAACTGGTGCGCGGGCCAGGGGGTGCCTCCCTGGACCGGCATGGACCCGATGGTCGCCATATTGAAACCGCTCCTTTCCCCTAGCCCTGCAAATGGTGCGCCACGTGCGAATGCATGCCGCTCGGAATGTCCGACTCGATCTGGATCGCGGACAGAACGGTAACGCCTAGGTTTTCGGCACATACCGCCCGCAGATCACCGTTTCGTGAGCAGTCGTGACCGTGAAGCCGGCAAAACACTGCTGAAACGAAAGTGGCATGTCGGCTGCATTGGTTTAGACGCAGGCGCTTGGCCCTGCTTTGCCGGGGGGCATTATGCGCGTAACGAAACATCTGGCTGGGCGGGCGGCGCGCGCCGCGTTGCTCGGCACGTCAGCTTCTGCCCTTATTTGGGCATCGCATGCTGCCGCGCAAACGAGCCCGGCTGTCCCGGAGAAAAACGCAGGGATCGAAACCGTCATCGTGACGGCCACGAAGATGCGCACCAACCTACAGAAGACGCCCATCGCCGTCACCGCGCTCGCCGGCGCGACCCTGGACCGCCTGAACATCACAGCGCCGAAGGATCTGGACAATATCGTGCCCGGCCTGGTGGTGAACACCACGCCTTCCAATCCGCTTGCCATCAGCATACGCGGCGCAGGATATGAAGGCATCGAAAACACATCTGCGCAGCCGGGCGTTTCCTACAACCAAAACGGCGTCTATATCGCCAGCCCCATTTCGCTGAACGCCAACTTTCTCGATATCGACACACTGGAAGTGTTGCGCGGCCCGCAGGGCACCGTGCTTGGGCAGAACTCCGATGGTGGTGCCATCAACGTTACCACGGTCCGCCCGCAACTTGGCGTCTACAGCGGTTACACCGACGTCAGTGGCGGCAGCTATGGGTATGACCGTTTCCGCATTGCCGGCAATTTCCCTCTTGGCGACACCGCCGCCATACGCGTGGCCTTTCAGCAGGAAGCGCATGACGGTTGGGCCAACGCCACCGACGTGCCGGGCACGAATGGTAAATATCCGCTCAGCAACCTGAACAGCCTCAACGCTCGCATCGACGGGCTGTGGAAACCTACTCAAGATCTCACCGTGGAACTCTGGGCCGAGCATTACGCCAACCACACGAACGGCGATGCTTACAAGAACATCGACGATCCCAATCCGGACCCGCGCGAGGTGACGCAGGATTTCCCATCGAAGATGTACCAGCTCTCCGACAATATCGCGCTGAATGTCGGCTATGATCTGGGGTGGTCGACCGCGAAATTCATCGGCAGCTACCAGGAAGCCAGCCTGAACGGCTCGGAGGATCTGGACAAGCTCGACTACGCCACCGCGGTTCCCCTGCTCGGCGTCCATGATATTGACGTGGTGAACGATCGCCAGGGGCATAGCTACACCGCGGAGTTCGATCTCACGTCCAAACCTGGCACGACTCTGGATTGGATCGTCGGCGCTTTCTATCTGAACCAGAAATTCAATGAAGCGGTGGAAGAGTATCAATACACGAATGCCGACATCCCGTTCGGCCTGCCGGTCAATCTAAGCCCGTCCAATCCCTATTTTGCCGAGACCGCCAATTTCAGTGGCCCTGTCGCCTTCGAGACACGCGACACGCAGAGGCTCCATTCCGGCTCACTCTACGGCCAGGCGACGTATCACATCACCGACGCTTTGCGCCTGACCGTCGGCGGCCGCGGCACGCTGGATAACCAGATCGGCATCGTACAGGATTATTTTGGCCTGCCCGACCGTAACAATGGTGTGCCGTTTGCAACGTTGAAGGCCAAATTCGAGAGGCTGACCGGCAAGGCCGAGCTGGAATACGACATCACGCCGATGAACACGGTGTACGGCATGATCTCCACCGGTATCAAGCCGGGCGGTGCCAACCTCAATCCGGGTGCCGTCGACGTGCCCGAAGTGTTTGCGCCGGAAAAAGTGACCGCCTTCGAGCTCGGATCAAAAAACGAGTTCTTCGACAAGCGGCTTCGTATCAACCTTTCCGCTTTCTACAACATGATTACCGGCTTCCAGGTGGATAGCGAAGACCCGATACCATTCCTCGGCGGCTTGACCAACATAAAGGCGTCGCATGTCGATGGGTTGGAAGCCGAAGCGACCCAGTTGCTACCATACGGCTTCAGGCTCGATGGCAACTTCAC
Organism: Acetobacteraceae bacterium; assembly: GCA_965198855.1. Taxonomy (GTDB): domain Bacteria; phylum Pseudomonadota; class Alphaproteobacteria; order Acetobacterales; family Acetobacteraceae; genus BOG-908. The sequence goes on from CBDAPZ010000001.1 coordinate 1,872,759, forward strand.
GCTGCAGGAAAGCAAGGTCGATTCACATCAGCAATTGCTCAATCCGGCCGAGGCGGAGCAGATCGACATTGCGAATGGCGGCCCGTTCAACGGCAACGACGTGGCAGACCGGTTTGCAGCGACCGCTTCGCCGGCCAGCGATGTTTACGGCCACTCTTTACCAAAAGTGCCGCCGTTTACATTCAACATCGACTTGCAACACACCCACTATTTCGATGACGGCGGCAAGCTAAATTCGGGGCTCCATTTTCTCTATCGCAGCCCCTATTATTTCCGCATCTATGACAACCCGTTGACGGATTTCGTGCCGGCGCAGCGCCAGATCGATTTAAACATCACCTACACTGTGGCGGGTGGGCATTGGCATGCAGATTTCCTGATCGTAAATCTCACGAACAGCGACTCAGTCAATTCGCGTTATACGGATAATTTCGGCACTTTCGTTACCGCAAACTACTATGTACCGCCGCGGCAGTTCATCGGGCGTATTGGCTATAAGTTCTAGCGATAAAAATTAAAAGAGATAGGTAACCGCAGGAAGAACATTCTTTTTTGAAAAAAGAGCCAAAAAGACTTTTGATCCTGTAACGTACCATTCTAGCGGGTGCGAGACGGCATCAAGAAGTTTTTTGCTTCTTTTTTCAAAAAAGAAGCGCTTGCTTTCTTCAGATCAGTTCGAACAAAATATCCTGCGCGCCTTCCCACAAAATCTTCCGCCCAAGTGGCCGCAGTAGCTCCAGCCCTTCGACAATCGTCATGAAATGGTTCCCCGCTAGCGTTCCCGCCTTACTCGCAAAATGCGCAGCGCCATAGCCGATCAGCAATTCGGTTTCGCTTACGCCACCCGGATACAGCAGCACATGACCTGGTGCCGGGTAGGACGTAGCATTTTCGTACTCGATGCCTAATTTGTAATCACCCATTGGAATCCAGCAGGCTTCGCCACTCCAGCGCACATGGATGATGCGGTTGCGATAAGGCAGCATGCGGCGGAACGCCGCTGCGGTGGCGGGTGCCGCTTCGTCCTCGAACTGTGCCACAAACACCGAACCACCTGCGGTGATACGAATCTTTTCCATGCGGCTTATCCTAGTGAAAATGTCGTTGGATCCAAGTCTCGCAGAGCGGTCGTCATGGCGTCCAGTGCGGCCGCCACGTCGCTTTCGGTTACGGCCTCGTCTGGATGATGACTGATCCCACCTGCACAGCGCACGAACAGCATTCCCACCGGGCAAAGCGACGCCACTGCCATAGCATCATGCCCGGCCCCGCTCGGCAAGAATGGCGTCGGCAATCCTTGTGCGGCAACAGCACGTGCCAGATGTGCCTGTAGCCGGGGATCGCATTGCATCGCCGGCGCCGCATGTGTGCGTGCGATCGAGATCTCCGTTCCATAGCAAGCTGCTTGGTCTTGCATCTCCTGGAGGAGTTGATCTTCCGCGTCGCTGCGCACGGCATCATCGGCAGCACGCACATCGATGCTGAACACGCAAGCGTCCGGAATTACGTTGATCGCACCTGGAGACACTGAGAGCCGGCCCACCGTTGCAACGACACCAGAGTGCGATTGCGCCACGCGCCGCACCGCCAGCACCATCGCCGCGGCCGCCACCAGCGCATCCCGCCGCTGATCCATCGGGACCGTCCCCGCATGCCCCGCATGCCCCGACACGCGCACCTCGAATCGCGCAGCACCGTTGATCGCGGTGACGATTCCGAGCGGCGCGTCCAGCTTTTCCAAGACAGGGCCTTGCTCAATATGCACCTCCAGATAGGCAAAGGCGTCCTGTGCGGTACATGTCCCGGCCAGCAACTCTTGTGTATCGAGCCCGAAGCACTCCAGCCCGTTCGCCAAGCTGATGCCGTCGGTATCCATTAGCGCCAGCCATGCGGGATCGAACTTTCCGGCGGCCGCCTTTGCACCGGTCAGTGTCACCGGAAAGCGCACGCCTTCCTCATCTCCAAACGCGCGGATCTCAAGCGCATAAGGCAGGTTCGTGTTGCGGAGCCGTGCCGCCAGCGCGATGCCGAGGATCACGCCTAGGCATCCATCATACCGCCCCGCTCGACGCACCGTGTCGATATGCGATCCGATCAGCAGCCTGGGCGCCCGCGGGGACGCACCCGGTCGAACCCCAATAACTGTTCCGGACGCATCCATATGGGTGTCGAGCCCCGCCTCACCCATCCAACCGCGCACGAGTCCGGCTGCCTGCCGATGTGCCGGCGAGAGAAACAGGCGCGTGATTTCTCCGGGCTGATCCGTGCAGGCGGCAAGCAGATCCAGCCGTGCCATGACGCCCGCAGCATCCCAGCCCGCATCAACGGGATCAGCAGACACATTCACGCAGGCGGCCCCCAGCAACCTCTTTCCGCAACGGCAGCATAGGCGCAGGCCCTGCGCCGAGGTCAAATCTATCCGGCAGCAATTGCCTTGTGATGCTGGATGACCTCACGCACCACAAACGCCAGGAATTTTTCTGCAAATTCCGGATCAAGCTTTGCGCCCTCCGCTAACCGGCGCAACCGCATCACCTGCTCGGCTTCACGTCCTGGGTCGGAGGCCGGCATGCCGAGCCGTGCTTTCAGCCGGCCAACCTCCTGCGTACACCTGAACCGCTCCGCAAGCATGTGGATCAAGGCCGCATCGATATTATCGATGCTCGCGCGCAGGCGAAGAAGATCATCGGGAGGCATGGGGCCAGACTAGCGTCGAGCATCGGAGAAAGGAAGATTGGGGGACCAGTGCCTGGCCCCCAATCCCCCCTTCATTATTAGTCGGCTCCAGCGCCCATGGTGCTGGCCAGGCGGGGGAGACGGCGCGCAGGTCTGGGAGCTAGCCATGTTTGTAAGGCGTCGAGATACAAATAGATCACTGGCGTGGTGTAGAGCGTCAGTGCCTGGCTGAGGATGAGGCCGCCGACCATGGCGTAACCCAAAGGCTGGCGCAGCTCCGAACCCGCGCCGCTCTCCAGCATCAGCGGCAGACCCGACAACAACGCCGCCATCGTCGTCATCATGATCGGCCGGAAACGCATCAGGCAGGCCTCGGTAATCGCCTCCAGCGGCTCCTTGCCACCCTCGCGTTCCGCATGGATCGCGAAATCCACCATCATGATGCCGTTTTTCTTCACGATGCCGATCAGCAGGATAATGCCTACGATCGCAATCACCGACAGATCCCTTCCCGCCAGCATCAGCGCCACCAGCGCGCCGACGCCTGCCGATGGCAACGTCGAGAGAATGGTCAGCGGCAGCACATAGCTCTCATAAAGAATGCCGAGGATGATGTACACCGACACCAGGGCAGCCGCAATCAGATACGGCTCGCTGCTCAGCGAGGACTGGAAGGCCGCGGCGTTGCCTTGAAACGACCCCTGCAATGATGCCGGTGCACCCATCACTGTCCGTGTCCCGTCGACCAGTTTTACCGCGTCGCCGAGCGAGGCGCCGGGCGAAAGGTTGAAGCTGATCGTTACCGCTGGAAACTGGCTCTGATGGTTCACCGCCAGCGGTGTAATCGGCACTGTCGTCGTCTTAACAAGCGCCGATAGCGGCACCGCAATCCCGCTGGCACCTTTGACGTAGAGCTTTCCGAGCGTGTCCATATTGCCCTCAAGCCCTGCCGGCACCTCCTCGATCACATAGTAGGAGTTGAGCTGGGTGAAATACTGCGTCACCTCGCGCTGGCCGAATGCATCGTACAGCGTATCGTCTATCTGTGACGGCTGTATGCCGAACCGCGCTGCCGCGTCGCGGTCGATGGTCAGTGTCGCTGTCGTGCCGGCAATCTGCTGATCGCTGGTCACGTCGCGCAGGATCGATTGCGTGCGGAGCTTATCGAGCAGCTTTGGCGCCCACTCGTTCAATTCTGCTGGATCAGCATCTTGCAACGTGTACTGATAGAGTGTGCGCGAGAGCCGCCCGCCGACCGTGATGTCCTGCGACGGTTGCATGTAGATGCGAAAGCCCTCTATGGCCTGCGCCTTGCTGTTTAACCGCGCAATTACAGCCATGACCGGGTCGCGTTGACCCCATGCTTTCAGATTGATGTACATGCGGCCGTTATTACCGGTCTGGCCGCCATTGCCTGCGCCCACGAACGAGGCGAAGCTCGCCACCGCAGGATCATCATGTACGATCGCGTTTAGCTGCTCCTGCTTGCGATACATTGCGTCGTAGGAGATATCCTGGTTCGCCTCGGTGATGGCGATGATCAGCCCGATATCCTGCTGGGGGAAAAACCCTTTCGGGATGATCACAAACAGGAACGCGGTCACGCCCAGGGTCGCCAGAAACACCATCAGCGTGATGAAGCGGAAACGTAGTGCCACGGCCAGCGTGCGGCGATAAAAGGCCAGCATGCCGTCGAACATCGATTCCACGATGTTGTAGAGCCTGCCATGCTGATGGCTCTCGGCCTTGAGGAAGCGCGCGCACATCATCGGCGTGAGGGTCAGCGACACAAACGCGGAAATAATCACCGTCATCGAGACCGTCACCGCGAATTCGCGGAACAGCCGGCCCACAATGCCGCCCATCAACAGCAGCGGGATGAACACGGCTATCAGCGAGATGCTGATCGAGACAATCGTGAAGCCGATCTCGCCGGCACCCTTCAGCGCCGCATCCATCGGCGTCATGCCATCCTCGATATGGCGGTAAATGTTCTCAAGCATCACGATGGCATCGTCGATGACGAAACCCACCGCGATCGTGAGGCCCATCAGCGACAGATTATCGAGGCTGTAGCCGAGCACATACATCGCACCGAGCGTGCCAACGAGTGCCAGCGGCACCGTCACGCTGGGGATGATCGTCGCCCACATACTGCGCAGGAAGATGAAGATCACCATGATCACCAGCCCGATCGATAGCGCCAGCGTGAACTCCACATCCTCGACGGAGGCACGGATGGTCTGCGTGCGATCGACGATGGTCTCTACGTGGATCGAGGGCGGTATGCTCACTTCCAGATGCGGCAAAGCTGCCTTGATACGATCCACCGTAGCTATGACGTTCGCACTGGGCTGCTTGAACATCACCAGCAATACGCCGCGATGCACCTTGGCGGTGCTCAACCAGCCGGCGAGCTCGCGATTTTGCGGCCCGCGCACCGCTTGGCCGATATCGCCGATGCGCACCGGCGCGCCGTTGCGATACGACACGATGACATTGTTGTAAGGCGCCGGATCAGTCAGCTGGTCGTTATCGAGGATGGTGAAGGATTGGCGAGCGCCGTCTATGCTGCCTTTCGGGCTGTTCACCGTGGCATCCGAGAGCACGGTGCGCACATCCTCGAGCGTGAGACCCATATTGGCGATCCTGGCGGGATCGACCTGCACGCGAATGGCGGGCTTTTGCTGGCCGCCGACGAGAACCTGGCTGACGCCTGAGATCTGGCTCAGCTGCTGGCTGAGCACGTTCTCTGCGTAATCATCCACCGTGGTCAGCGGCAGCTCGTCCGACCAGACGGAGATCAGGAAGATCGGCGAGTCGGCCGGGTTCACCTTGCGGAAAGTTGGCTGGCTCGGAAGGTTCTTGGGCAGCTGGCCCTGCGCTGCGTTGATCGCCTCCAGCACGTCAGTCGCTGCCGCGTCGATGTTGCGCGACAGGTCGAACTGCACGGTCACGGTGGAGGAGCCGAGCACGTTGATAGAGGTCATCTGGCTTAGGCCATTGATCTGCGAGAATTGCGTCTCGAGCGGCTCGGCGACGGAGCTGGCCATCACGTCGGGGCTGGCACCCGGATAGCTCGCAGAGATGGAGATCGTCGGGAAGTCCACGGCCGGCAGCGGCGCTACCGGCAGCAAAGGATAGCTTGCAATACCAACCAGAAAGATCGCTGCCATCAGCAGCGAGGTGGCGATCGGTTTCTTAATGAACGGAGTTGAAATACTCAATCTATGTCCCTCGGCGCAGGCGCCCAAGATCAGCTTTCTTAATTCAGCTTTTTGCTGCCGGATCCTGCGAGCGTGGATCGATCTTTGTACCTTCTTGTATCCGCAATTGGCCTGACAGCACCACTGTCTCATTGCCCTGCAAGCCGTCAGTGATCAGCGCGGCGGCTTCGTCCTGATAGCCGACCCGGACCACCTGCCGGGTAACCGTGTCATCCGATTTGACGACATAGACAAAGAGTCCGTCGGGCCCGTGCTGCACTGCTGCAGGTGGCAGTATGAGTGCGCCGTGCGCCACCGCGAGCTGCAGTTTGGCGGCCACGAACTGGCCTGGCCATAGCTTGTTGTCGGTGTTGGCGAATTCCGCCTTCAGCGAAATCGTGCCTGTGGTCGTGTCGATGCTGTTGTTCGGCGTCAGGAGGTGGCCCTGGGAGAGCAGCTTGTTGTCTTCTGAGGTCACCGCTGTCACCGGCAGCGGGACGCGCTGGTCGAAGCTCTGTGTCTGTGTGCCGTCCTTGGCCTGCTGGCGCGTCATCGACTCGCGCAGGGCAGGCAATTGCTGCTGCGGCAGGGTGAAGACAACCGAAATAGGGTGCACTTGCGTGAGGCTGACGATGCCGCCCGTGTCGGTCGCATGAATCAGATTGCCGATATCGACCAGCCGCAGCCCGACGACGCCGCCGATCGGCGCGGTGATCCGGCAGAACGACAGGTTCAGCGCGGCACTGTCGATACTGGCATCGTCTCCCTGGACGTTGGCCGTATCCTGCTCAACCAGTGCCTGCTGGGTATCGAGTTGCTGCCGCGAGGCGTAGTTGGTGCGCTGCAGATTTGCGTATCGCACGAGGTCGCGCTTTGCATTGTCCAGTTGGGCGACATCCGAGGCGCGCTTTGCGCGCACTTGAGCGAGGGTCGCGGCATAGGGACGCGGATCGATCTCAGCGAGCAGATCGCCTGCCTTGACCTCTTGCCCTTCCCGGAACGCGACATTGTCCAGTGTGCCATCCACTCGCGCTCGCACCAGCACCGAGCGATAAGCCTGCACCGTGCCGATGCCGCGCGCATATTCGGGCACATCCCTGCGCTGCACCTTTACGATGGTGACCGGGACCGCCGGCGGAGAAGGAGCATTGCTCTGAGCGGAGGCCTGCGACATGTCTGACTGCACAATAAGCGCTGCAAACCCTGCGGCGAGCACGGCCAGGCCAATGCCCCCGATCCTCCCATGCGTCATCACGAACCCATCGCCCATCCCGTTACTCCTACCCAACGCCAGGGCAGCGCAGCTTCAACAGCACGCCGTCGAGGATAGGGAAACGACCGAAGCGGCTTGGCCTGCAAGGCCTTTCTGACGCATGGCTGGGCACGGTCCCGTGTGATGCCCGGAACCTCGCCTCATCCGGGAGGTCGCAGCGGCCTTAAAGCCAGCTGCGTTGGCATCATGCGGTAATCGGCCAGGCTGCGTCCGTTGCCGTGGAGGATACCGGGACGCGGCTGTTGCGCCGTCAGGGACGCAGCTTGGCGACCGAACGCGTTCATCGTGGTCGCGGCAGCAGCCTGTGTCGCGGCACCTATATTCGGCTCAGCCTGCCGACCCGCGCCACCGCCGATCATTGTTTTCGCGGCCCCGACTCCAGAGTGGTCGGGTTCTGCCCAGGCCGCGAGCACCTGCCGCTGATAGGCCGCCCCCAAGATAGGGGTTTGTGAGTGATAGGCCGCGGCGGCTAGCGGCCAGCTACCTGTCTGACCGAACAGGGTCAGCAGCAGCCCTGCAGCGAAGCGCGCATTCGTCACGGGGTCGAAAGCCTGGTCCAAGGCATGAAAGGCTTCCGGGTGCTGCTGCAGGTTTACCTGCATGCAGCCGACATCGATCGACCGAACACCGCGCGCCTGCAAGGCTTGCACGGCGGTGATCGCATCCTCCTTGTCGGCGAAAAATGAGCCAACGCCTTCGGCATTTATCGTCCACGGCCATGGGACAACCACGCCGTTTACGGAACGGCCTGATTCAACCTTTGCGATAGCCGACAAGAAAGCGTCAGGAATGCGCTGCTCAGCTTCGGCGTTGGAGATGGCGGCCTTGCACAACGTCTCCGCACCAACCGGCGCCTGAGCATAGCAACACGTCCCTGAGAGCAGACATACAGCGACGCTGATATTCACGCGAAAAGCGTTGGACGTCATAGGATGGCCTATGCGCCCGCAAGGTTGTCAATGTGTTAACGCTCCTAGTCATCATCCTTTTGGACTATGGTGCAACGCAAAATAAGTCTTGCATCACTGAGCTCTGACCCGTAGATTTATCTCGCGGCGCTGCTTCGGCGCGCCGCTTCTTGGACGTTTCCTCCCTAAACTTGGCGGTGCTCACGAGGCACCGCCTTTTTTTGGATCTCAATAAGCCGCTGGATGCGGAGAATTAAGTCAAGCACATCATTTATGAGATGCAGGCCTTGGCGGTTGTTCGAGGTTGAATGACTAGCGCCTTGCGCGTATTTGTGATTACATCATATCACTATGCGAGTGGTTATAGCGCCATAGGTCAGCCCGTGTGGCTTACCGCGCGTACCGAGAGGCGAGGTCATGGGCAAGGTGCAACACTACCGACAACTTATCGCAGATCGATCCGCCGTGACGGCGCTCGAATACGGCATTATCGCGGCATTCTTCGTCGTTCTGCTCGTCGGAATATTCGGCAATTTCGGCAATACGCTAGCCGCCATGTATACCAGGGCAACCTCTAGCATCTAATCGCCTAACCCATCAGCCGCGCTGCAGCCTGCGCCATCGACGCGGCAAATTGTCCCATATCGCGCGTTACGCGCTCAAACCCTGCGTGTTTCTCCAAGGTTGCCTCGTTCATATAGAGACGACGCGCTATCTCTACCTGGAACGCATGCACCCGATGAGCCGGCTGGCCGTAATGGCGTGTCACATACCCGCCAGCATAGGGATCGTTGCGTCTGACAATATAGCCGCATCCCTTCAAGAACGCTTCCGCATGCTGCATCAGGAATGGCGTGCAGGTCGCACCGAAACCGTCTCCCAATACGATGTCAGGCACCGGACGGCGGTCCGAACAGGCATGGACCGGCATGGAATGGCAATCGACCAGCAGGCAAGTGCCAAAGGCGGCTTGCACCCGTTCAATCAGGCCAAGAAGCGTCGCATGATAGGGTTCCCAGCACGACGCCACGCGCTGTTCCGCATCGGAAAATCGCAGGCGGCTCCCATAGATCGCGGCGCCGGTCGATACCACGCGTGCTATCGTGCCTAGCCCGGCGGCCACGCGCGGACTTGCCGTATTAACCCATTCGGGCAGTTGGTCCTCGAACATCGCGGGGTCGAGTTCCCAACGCTCACGATTGACGTCGCACCATGCGCGTGGGAATTCGGCAGCGATCAGCGCCCCGCCCTGGGCCGGCACCGCCGCGAAAATTTCCTCCACAAAGGAGTCCTCGCTGCGCCGAAGCGTCAGCGCATCCAGCCGCGACGAGGACAGAAACGCCTCGGCGTAAATACGTCCGGAATGCGGTGAGGAGAACACCATTGGCGACTCGAACGGGTCCGGCAAATGCAGGCTGTAGCACCCCGGGCGCGAAGCAAATTGCGTTGGGCCGGCGGGCAAAACATCACTCACGTCAACATCGAGCTCCTGCAAGCTGCCGGCATTGCTTGCAATACACGGGCTCTAGCATCTGCGCGATGTGTCGTAATCCCCAGCCTGGTGGGCACAACAGGGATTGAACCTGTGACCCCTACCGTGTCAAGGTAGTGCTCTACCGCTGAGCTATGCGCCCCCCGGCTGGTGAGCGGCGTTCCTAGCGGTGACGCTGAATCCGCGCAAGGGGTAGCCGCGCAAACCGTGGGCTATCTCAATGACCGCCGGCTCCGCTATCACTGCCGCCATGGATGTCGCCACTACACCCGGTTCGAAGATCATTACTGTGTCTCGCGCGGCCTTTGCGCGGCCGGATACCGACTTCCTGTGCTTCGGCGAAAGCGACGTGGCCGCACCGCCGGCCGCCCATGCAGCACTGAAGGCGGCGCTCGATGCCGGACAAACCCGCTACCCCGACGTGCGCGGCCTGCCTGCGCTGCGCAACGCTCTCGCCGCTTATCTGACCAATCGGCACGCTCCCATCGAGGAAGCGCGGGTGCAGATAACCGGATCAGGCATGGCAGCGGTGAACGTGGCGATGGCAGCGATCCTGCGTCCCGGCGACAGGCTGGTGCATGTGACGCCAGCCTGGCCCAACTCCGCCAATGCCGCCCGCATGCGCCATGCGGAAGTGGAGGAATTCCCGCTCACGGACACCCCAGACGGCGGCTTCCGCCTTGATCTCGACCGACTGGCACTGCGCTTGGTCGGTGCACGCGCCTTCTTTATAAATAGCCCGAGCAATCCTACAGGTTGGACCGCGACGCCTGAGGAGTTGCGCGCCATCCTCGCCTTGTGCCGCGCCACCGGCATTTGGCTGATTGCCGACGAGGTCTATAACCGCCTCGTCTATGACGGCACCCAGGCCGCTTCCATTCTAGACATCGCGACCCCCAAAGACCGCATTCTGGTGATCGGCAGCTTCTCCAAGGCCTGGGCAATGACGGGTTTTCGTATTGGCTGGCTGGTGGTGCCGCAGGATACACGCGACCGGTTCTCAGAGCTGGTGGAGATCACCCATTCTGGGGTGGCCGCTTTCGTCCAGCACGCAGCTTTGGCGGCGCTGGCCGAGGAGACCTTTGTCGAAGACTTCCGCAGCTATTGTGCGGCTGGCCGGACATTGACCGCCGAGGCCTTGAGCGGTCTAAACGGCGTGCGCTTCGCAGCACCGCCCGGTGCCTTCTATGCCTTCCTCGGTGTCGAGGGGCTTACCGACAGCCTTGCCTTTGCCCTCCGCCTGGTAGCCGATTATGGTGTTGCAGTGGCGCCGGGTGCTGCCTTCTGCGCCGGCGGCGAAGGCCATCTGCGGCTGTGCTTCGCCCAATCACCCGCGCGCCTTGAACGCGCCCTCTCGCGTCTGCGCGACGCGCTCCAGGCAGCCGCACCCAGGTGAGACGTTCGTGTCGTCACCTGATACTCGCCTGCATGGGTCTGCTGATGGCGCAGTCGGCCCGGGCGGAATGCATCAAGAACCGTGCGGCCTTGCTGCCCATCACCCTCTGGCAGAACAAGCTTTACGTGCCGGTCACCCTGAACGGGGCCACGCGCCTCTTCTTCGTCGATACCGGAGCCGCAATTACCTACGTCTCGCAGAGCATGGCCGACGAGCTGAACCTGCCGCATGATTTCGATCACACGATGGATACCTTCGGTGTCGGCGGCCAGGAAAGCCATCTCTACGTGGCCGAAATCGCGTCGCTCGCCATCGGTAACATCGAAGTCAAGAACCAGCATTTCCCTGTGGCAGCTTTCGGCGATCGCCTTGCCGACGGCCGCAGCCAGCCGGGCGGGCTGATCGGCGCAGATATACTCTCGCATTTCGACCTGGATATCGACATTCCTCACCGGCAACTCGCCTTGTGGCGCGTGACCGGCTGCACCGACATACAGCCCGATTGGGACGGCGCCGCAGCCCCGTTGCCCATGCAGATCGCGCCGTCCCGCCACGTCACCGTGCCGGTGCGCATCAACGGTGCAGCACTGGATCTCATGCTCGATACCGGTTCGCCCGATCTCGTGCTCTCCACCCGCGCCGCAGCACGTGCCGGCGCCACGCCCGAGGTGCTCGAGGATAACCGCCAGATAGAGGGTTTTGGCGTGAATAACCGCGCCTTCCATGCCTGGATGCACATCTTCCAGCGGGTCGAACTCGGCCACATGGTTTTCGGGGATGTGCGAACCATCGTCGTCAATAACGGCCGCTATGGTTCGATCGGGGATGGCTTGATCGGGATCGAATTTCTGAAGCGTGGGCAGGTTTGGCTATCTTATAGCACGAGCAGTTTCTTTACTACATCGAACCAGAATTGACATAGAGGCAGCACTTCGGCACGGTGGAGAGGTCTTAGGAACTTCTTTTCTGAAGAAAAGAAGCAAGAGACTTTATGTCCTTGGGGTGTGCACGTGCAGAGTGCCGGGTTCAGGTGCTATCAGCTGCAAGAAACGAAACAGCTTTGCGTTCCTGATTGCAACCGTCATCTTGGCTGGCTAATCGCGGCCGACGGAGATTCCTTTGAAATACCGGGCGAGGATACACCCGGTATCGCCATACCCGTCAGGCTGGAACACGATACGCAAGCGGGCGCGGTCAAGCTGCAGCATTCCTTGCGGCGCCGTCACTATCTTGGCCTGCATGGCGACGCCGATAAACTCGCGTTCCGGAACAAGACACAGGAATTCCACCTCCATCAGATCGACGCTGCGCCGGCCGTCATGGCCATCGCCGGCGAGCTTGCCGCTGCCGTGCTAACGCCAGCGACATGGGCGCACATCCTCGATGCGCTGCGTGCCCGTCGGCTGCGTGGCGGTCTGGCCGATGCTGCGCTGCGCTGCCTGCCGATGGACGAGTTGGATCTGCTTGCACGCCATCTGCTGGAGAGCCGGGCTGACCTCGCCCTGCTGCAGGCGACAATGCCCCGAGATCCCTGGTTGCTGCAGCGCCTGCCTTCGCTGATCAGCTGGCTTCAGCCCCACACGCCCCTCCCCGCCTCCGGCCCGATGTCGACTGCGGACCTACCGGGCGCGAAGGCCAATCCGTCACATCGGATTACGCTGGGCCTGACGCTGAACGGGTGCGCCCGCGCGGCGGCACCAGCGCGCCGTATGGCCTGCATCCTCGCCACGGCGCGCAACGAAGGCCCGTATTTGATGGAGTGGATCGCGCATCATCGTGCCATCGGCTTCGAGCACATCTTTCTCTACACGAACGATAACACTGATGGTTCGGACGATCTTCTGCAATTGCTCGCCGATGCTGGCGTAATAAGCTGGTTTCGCAACCACGTGCAACCGGATACACTACCGCAGCATCGCGCCTATGGTCACGCATTATCGGTAATGCCGGATATACTGGCTTATCGCTGGACGATGATCGCGGATATCGACGAGTTTGTCGGCTTCGACACGAACGCTTTCGGCTCGATATCGGATTACATTTTGTGGCAGGAACAGCGCCGGGCGGAGGCTATTGCCTTGTCCTGGAAGCTTCATGTCGCCTCGCCCGCCGATGCCTGGCGTGACCGGCCGAGCATAGAGAGATTTCCGCTCCGTGAAGCTGCACTGGATCCGCATGTCAAGATGATTTTCCGTACCAACATGGCCTGGAATGCCAATCCGCATCATCCGGAGCCTCGTCTGGGTGCGTCACTCGTCTATCGTTCGGAACGCGGCGAACCGTATGTACAAAAGGTCACTCCCGCGCAGAGCGCGGCACCATCAGCAAAATGCGCCTGGATCTCGCATTACACGTTTCGATCAGCGCCCGAGATGCTGATGAAGCTTGCACGAGGTCGAGCAGACCTCCCCGTTGAGCTTCAATCAAACGCGTCGGCAAACCGTATGAAGACTTTTCTCAGACAAATCAGCAGTCCGACGCTGATCGAGGACCACACCACGATCCTCTGCAGTGTCAGGCTCATGGAAGAGCGGCGAAGGCTGTCGGCGATTCCCCGTCTCGCCGCGTGCGAAGCCGAGATCAAGCAGTCCTACGCTGCTGCTCTCCGGCGGGCTTGCGATGAGTCTGTTGAAGCTGCCGCCGACACAAAATTGGATTACATCTTGAAATTCAAAGCCATATTGCGCCCTAGCATCGCCGCCTGACAATGGCAAGATTGGGGAGCCGGCTCGGTCTCCCCAATCTTGCTGTCTCTAGCGCCGACGCCGAACAGAAGATTTCACTAGTCCAAACAGGGCGCGCAGAATGCCGGTATCTGTCAGCAATCTTGTGATAGGGGCTGCCATTGAGGCAAGCGTCAGGCTCTGTCGGGCTTGTTCCAGACTCTGGTCCCGCATGCGTAACGCCTCTTGCAGCACGGGATCGGTGGCAGCGCCACTCGCGAGAAAACCAAATAGCGCAGCAATGACGACGTCCACGCCGAATACAATTCCTGCTGACGCAACTGGCTGGAAATGTGCGTAGTCAACGAGCGCCATGTAACCGATGACATGAGCTATTATCAGGGCGCCAAGTGCGAACACAGCGGCGATAATCCCCATCACAGCGCGGCGCACTATCCCGGCGACTTGCCGGCGCAGGGCCAGCCCTTGCGCCTTGGCGGCGACGCGCACAAGGCGCAAAGGTCTTATCATCTGGCTATTTCGTGATTCGGCCGAAGAGGAAACCAACGAAGGCTGCGACACCGATGGCGATCAGTGGCTGTTCCTTCACCTGGCCCGATACGAAGTCGGCCTGGTCTTCGGTGTAGGCGCGGGCCTTTTTTGCGGCCGCGCTTGCACGTTTGCTGGCATCCTCGTAGGCGGGGGTGATGCGGTCTTCCATCAGTGCATTCACCTGCTCGCGCAGGGCGCGCAACTCGTCGCGTGCGCTTTCGCGCACATTGTCAGCAAAAGCCATGCTCAGGTACTCCTTAGGGTGCAGTTGGCTACGGTCGCGACTTCTGCGCCGCCGGTCACCCAACGCACGCTTGTGGCTGCAGGTTGCCCCCGCGATCCAACGTTGCGGATAGAGATCTTGCCCGCGTCCTTGCTTGAACTTAGCCAGATCACCTTGCACCGGAATGGCCGCGTGGTGCTCGACTCACTCAACCTTAGCGTCCTTGCGGGATCGCTGACGGCGCTTGCCGGCCCGCACGGCAGTGGCAAGACGGCAATCATGCGGCTACTCGCCGGTTTTGAGCACCCGCGCGAGGGCAGCATCGCGTGCGATGGTCACATGCTGGGCCGCATGCCTGCACATAAGCGCGGTTTTGGTGTCGTCCAGCAACCTGACCGGGTGTTTCCAAATCTCAGCCTGGTGGAGAACGTGGCGTTGCCGCTGCGTGGACGCAGCATGAAGCGGACAGACCGGCTTGCGCTGGCCGCTGAGACGCTTGATCTCGTCCAGCTTGAGGCATCTCGCGACACCCGCGCCTCCGACGCCGGTCTCGCCGACCTCCAACGCGTTCTGCTCGCCCGTGCCGTGGTGTCCGGGCACAAGCTGCTGCTCCTCGACGAGCCGTTTGCAGGCAGCGATGATGTGTCCCGCGCGGCCTTGACTGCGGCGCTGGGGCGTATCCACCAGATGCTCGGTACGACCATTGTTTTTGCGACCCGCAACCTGCGTGATGCCTTGCCGATCGCCGACAAGGTCGCGGTGTTGCGCGCTGGCAAGCTGGCGCAGGCAGGGTCTCCAGAGACGGTGTTCAATCACCCAGCCAGCGCGTTCGTCGCCTCCCTGTGCGGAGAGACCAACCGATTGCAGGGTATTTTGCGCGGTCGAGAGGACGATATCGCCACCATCCAACTCGCCTGCGGACCGTTAGTCGAGGCACGCGCCACCGAGGGCCTGCCCGCGGAAGGTGCCTGCGTGTTCGTCGTCCGGCCGGAGCATATTGCGGTGGCACCGGTGCCTGCTGCTGAGATGGGCGACGGCGCGTTGGACGCGACACTCATCGAATCCCAGTTCTGCGGCGACAGCACCCGGCTGCGGCTGCTCATCGGCTCCGGCGCCGAACTGGTGGTGCGACGACCCGCCATTGCCGGCTTGCGTGGGCTGGCTCCTGGCCGTCCCTGCGCAGTTGCCTGGCAGAGCCACCACGCGATGGCTTTCGCATCGCCGCAATCGTGACTGTGACATTGGCGGCAACGGCTTCTAACCGCGAGCACGGGAAGCTAGGGTCGGCGCGCCCGGCCCTGCCGTTCGAGACAGAGCGAGTTTCTTGATGCGTTTTCCCCTCAGCCTCGCCCTTCTTCCGATGGCCTTGATGAGCATGGCCGTGGGCCCAACCCCGCAAAAGCCGGCTCCACCCGTCGACGATGCGCCGCAACCGCTCAACGTTGCCCTTCGCCCGTCGCCCTCACGCGACGCTGTGCGCAAGAGCTTCCTGCGCCCCTATGCCGACGCCACCGGCACGGAGCTCGGAGAGCCGGCCTGGGACGGTACTCTGGATGCGCTGCGCCAGCTTGCAGCCGACAAGAAGGCGGACTTGGCGCTGGTGGACGGCCCCATGCTTGCCGCCGGCTGCAAGGCCAATATGTTCGACAAGCCTGATTGGGCTAGCCTAGGCCGCGACCGGTTCCTGCCGCAGTCGGTCAATGATTGCGGCGTCGGCGCTTCCATGGGCGCCACCGTTCTCGCCTGGGATAGCCAGAAGCTGCAGAACACGCCGAACTGGGGCGATTTTTGGGATATTGCCAAGCACCCCGGGCGGCGCGGCTTGCAGAAGACTGCACGCAGGACCCTTGAGATCGCCCTCATGGCCGATGGTGTGGCACCCGGTGATGTTTACCGCACCCTTCGTGCCAATGGCGGCGTCGACCGGGCTTTTCGCAAGTTAGATCAGTTGAAGCCTTATATAGAGTGGTGGGACCAGCCGGGACAGCCAGCGCAGTTCCTCGCATCCGGCAAGGTTCTGCTCACCTCCGCCCCGGCAGCGCCCTGGCCAGGCGGCGGCAAGGCGCATATCGGCGTACAATGGACAGGCTGCCTGGATGATGGCCTGTTCTGGGTCATCCTGCATGACCCGTCGCATCCCCTTGCTGCACAGGCGGCGATCGGCGTCGCCACCGACCCGGCGCGTCAGGCAAGTTTCGCCAAGGCTGCAGGCTTTGGCCCATCCACCCATACCGGTGTTGCGTTATTGCCAGCAGACATACGTGCACAGAACGTCTCCACGCCTGCCAACCTGCAGGGCGGGGTCTCGACCGATGAGGGGTTCTGGACGGAAAACGGCGAGGTGCTGGAGGCACGGTTTGCTGCCTGGGTCGCAAAGTAGCGGCTTTGCGTGATACGATGCGACTCGTGGCAGCGCGGGCTGCCCGCATGACCGGCTGGAACCCGGCACCTACCCGACCGTTCCAAGGTGCAACCTCGCGGGTGCGGGCAATCGTGCTGTTTCCGCCGACCGTCTTCTGACCGGCAGATGATGGCTCGGTCACACCCTGTGTCCGATCGCGTTAACATATTGCCGCAGTGGAGAGCTTGATTGCCAACAGCCTTGATCACGGGAGTTACCGGCCAGGACGGTGCCTATTTGGCACAGCTCCTGCTGGATAAAGGATACCGGGTCGTGGGTCTGCTTCGCCGCTCCGCCTCCTCGGACCTAGTCGGTGAACGGCTGCGCTGGCTCGGAGTGCTCGATCGCGTCGAGTTGCTGGATGCCGACCTTTTGGATCTGTCGAGCCTGATCCGCGCCGTGCAGATGGTCGAGCCGGACGAGGTCTATAATCTTGCTGCACAGAGTTTCGTTGCGGCTTCGTGGCAGCAGCCCATCCTGACCGGTTCGGTCACCGGGCTTGGCGCAGTGAACGTGCTGGAGGCGCTGCGAATGGTGCGTCCGCAAGCTCGTTTCTATCAGGCTTCGTCATCGGAAATGTTTGGCCGCGTGAATGACCAGGTTCAGACCGAGCACACGCACTTTCATCCGCGCAGCCCGTATGCGTGCGCAAAGCTATATGCCCACTCGATGACGATCAATTATCGGGAAAGTTATGGGATGCACGCCTCTTGCGGCATTCTATTTAATCACGAAAGCCCGTTGCGCGGCATCGAGTTCGTCACCAGGCGTATCACCGATGGAGTCGCGCGCATCCATCTCGGCCTCGCGCGCGAGCTTACGCTCGGAAATCTCGATGCACAGCGCGATTGGGGACATGCACACGATTATGTCGAAGCCATGTGGCTGATGCTGCAACAGAACGCTCCCGACGACTATGTAGTTGCGACCGGCCGCACGATCTCGGTGCGCGATTTTTGCCGCATCGCCTTCAATCACGTAGGCCTCGAGCATCAGGAATTTGTCAAACTACGAAACGACCTTGTGCGCCCGGCCGAGGTCGATCTGCTTCAAGGCGACGCGTCACATGCACGGCAGGTTCTCGGCTGGAATGCGCGCGTACAAGTAGAGGCGCTCGCGGCCGAGATGGTCGACGCGGACATTGCCAGGCATCGAACGCGCCTGGCTGCGTGACGATGGCGGCGAACCCTCTCCTGGTGACCGGAGCTGCCGGTTTCGTCGGCAGCCATTTAGCGCCTTTGCTGCGCACGCATTTTCCTCAACGCGATATCATTGCCTTTACCGGAGACATTCGAGACAAGGAGATGGTACGCGCGCAGATACGACATGTTCGTCCCTGGGCGTGCATCCATCTTGCGGCTATCGCAAGCCTTGCAGAAGCGCGCCGTGACGAAGAGGTGCTGTGGGCGACCAACTTGCACGGCACGCTGAACCTGGCGCATGCCATACTCGCAGAAATGCCGTCCTGCAGCTTTCTTTTTGCGTCGACGGCGGATGCCTACGGTGCGTCGTTCCGATCAGGTAACGCGTTGGACGAGACCGCAGCGCTTACCCCGCTCAATCCTTATGCTGCCAGCAAAGCCGCAGCCGATCTCGCGATCGGCGCTCTGGCGGCCGAGGGGTTGCGTGCCGTCGTGTTTCGCCCGTTCAACCATACCGGCCCTGGTCAAACCGAGGCCTTTGTCGTGCCGGCTTTTGCACGACAAATCGTGCGGATTGCTGCCGGCCAGCAGGAACCTATTTTGCGTGTCGGAGATATCGAGCCGCGACGCGACTTTCTCGATGTGCGTGACGTGTGTTCTGCCTATGTGAGCTGCCTTGACATGTCCGAGTCCATTGCGCCTGGCTCCATCTTTAATATTTCTTCAGGCCGGGCGATTCGTATCGGCGACATGCTCGCGGCCTTGCTCGCCGAGGCAGGCATGACGGCGGAGACCTTATCGGAGCCGAGCCGCAAACGCCCCACGGACATTGCTCATGCATGTGGAGATTCTCAAAAGATCGCGCGACTGACTGGATGGAAACCGGTGATTCCATGGTCGCAAACGCTACGTGATGTTCTGCATGATTGGCAGACGAGGCTGGAACCCACCGGTGCCCAGTTCTCCTGAGACAGACGAAAGCCGACGCCCCCGCAAAAGCGTCGGCATGCTGATCCGCCGGCTCGTACGCGATCTCGGCACCACCGCATTGTCACCGCTGGTGTTTCGGCTGAGCGTCGGACGGTGGGGCGACTGGGCGGAGAACCGGCAATTCGCGGCTGCAATGTGCGATACGAACATGCTCATTCCTGCCATCCTGCGTGGCCTGATTGCAGCGCCCGCTGCTCGGCAGCAACTCTCCCATATGATCAGCTTTCACCTGATGAAAGAAGGATTGCTGACGGCAAACGAGAAAGGCGGCATTGCACCGAGATCGGGAAACCCGCTGGCGTTCTGGCAGGGGCAGCCGGTCACATTCCTGCATTTTGAACGCACCGCCGGCACTACGCTGGCCACTTTGTTGACAGAAAAATTCCATCCGCTGCAGATCGCAACGGCGCCTTTACCGTTCGACGTAATCGACACCGGCGGCCTGATGGATCACGTGGACGACCACAAACTGGTCTGGGGCCACTATGACCTTCCATCGTTTCGACGCCTCAATGCGAGACGTCGCATCATCACTCTCTTGCGGGAACCAACATCACGCATTCTTTCACTCTATCATTTCTGGCGCTCGATCCATCCGTCCCAGCTAGAGACTTTTGACGATAGCAGGGTCGTGCAAGCGCAATCCCTAGGACTGCTCAATTTCCTGCAGAGCGATCATGCACCAATCCGGGACAGTATCGACAATGTCTACACACGCCGTCTTGCCGGGCTGAATGGCGGTGGCACCCCCAACGACCCGCTACAACAGGATCCGGATCGCTGCTTGGCAAGCGCTTTGATTGCACTGGAGCATCTGAGTTTTGTCGGCATTGTGGAACATATAAGCGAGACGCTGACTGGATTGGAAGACCTTCTAGGCACCAAGCTTGGTGACGCCCCGTTAAGGCTGAACGACTCCGCCGGAAACCCGACAAACCACCCGACGATCTATCGCAATCTCGACCGCGAAGAGATCACGCCCGCTATACAGGATGTGCTGACGCATCTGACCCGGCTCGATCGTGTCATCTACAATGCCTGTCTGAACAAATTGCTGGCTGGCACATCATCTTTGTGATGCTCAGACGCTGATTCCGATGTCAGGAGAAAAGTACCAGGTCGTCGCGATGGATCAGTTCGTCGCTGCCACGCCAGCCGAGGATAGCCTCGAATTTTTCGGATCGATGGCCCGCGAGACGCATTGCATCGGCTGATTCGTACGCTGCCAGCCCCTGCCCCAGCCGCTCCCCTCTCGGGCCGAGCACCAAAACGGCATCACCCTGGGCGAAGCTGCCGGTCACCACACGCACGCCCGCGGGCAGCAGGGAGCCGCCGCCCGCAAGCGCCCGCATGGCCCCTTCATCCACCGTGAAACTGCCGGCGGGCAGCAAGCTGCCCGCAATCCAGTTCTTGCGCGCCGAGCGCGCTTCCGAGCTTGGGAGAAACCAGGTGCAGCGCGCGCCCTCGGCCATTGCAGACAGCGGCCGGTCGCGATGGCCGAGTGCGATCGCCATTGCCGTTCCGGCCTGTGTGGCGATGCGGGCTGCGAGCAGTTTTGTGCGCATGCCACCTGACGAATAACCGGGCGGCGGCTCCCCACCCATGGCTTCGATTTCTGGGGTGAGTTGGCTGACGATGGGAATATGTGTCGCTGCTGCGTCGCGTCGCGGATCCGCGCTGTAGAGGCCGTCGATATCGGAGAAGAGTACCAGTTGGTCGGCTTGCACCATCTCGGCGACCCGAGCCGCAAGCCGGTCGTTGTCGCCGAAACGTATTTCGGCAGTGGCCACGCTGTCGTTTTCATTGATCACCGGCACACAGCCGAGCGACAGCAGCGTGCGTAACGTTTCGCGTGCATTGAGGTATCGCCGGCGATCCTCGATATCGCCCAAGGTCAGCAGCAGTTGTGCCGCAATCAGGTTTTGCGCGCCCAGCGCCTCGGTCCAAGCCTGCGCCAACCGTATTTGCCCAACGGCCGCGGCCGCCTGCTTTTCTTCGAGCCGCAAGCGCGGCTGTGTCAGCTTCAATGCCCGGCGCGCCAGCGCAATAGCCCCCGACGACACCACGATCACCTGCGTTCCCCGTGCCCGCGCATTCGCAATATCGGCTGCCAGCATGCCCAACCAGTCGCGCCGCGGCACCGCGCGTTCCTGATCGACCACCAGGGCGCTGCCCAGCTTGACCACAAGCAGCTTGGCCGAGGCCAGGTCCGGAATGTTCACGGAACGCACAAAGACATAAAAGTTTCTTGCTTCTTTTTTTCAAAAAAGAAGGGCTGTTCTTTTTTGAAAAAAAGAACCAAAAAACCTTTATTCATTGCTGCGGAAGCTTGTGATCGCATCCTGCAGATGTCGCAGCAGTTCAGGCACCCCTTGGCCGCTGACGCCGGAAATCACATGCACGGTTTGGCCGGAGGCACGTGCGAGCGCAGTGCGCCGTGATGAAAGTTCGCGCGGATTCATGGAATCCGCTTTGTTGAGCGCGACAATTTCCGACTTCTCATCCAGCCCTGCGCCGTAAGCCGCGAGTTCTCCGCGCACGGTGCGCCACTGCTCCACCACGTTGCCTGCGGCGCCATCGATCAGATGCAGCAGCACCGCGCAACGTTCGACATGACCCAGGAAGCGATCGCCAAGTCCCGCGCCTTCATGCGCACCTTCAATCAAGCCGGGGATGTCGGCCAAAACAAACTCTTCCGAGTTGCTCAAGCGGATGACGCCAAGCTGGGGATGCAGCGTAGTGAACGGATAATCCGCAATCTTTGGGCGTGCGGCCGAAGATGCGGCCAGGAACGTCGATTTTCCGGCATTCGGAAGCCCGACAATGCCGGCATCCGCGATCAGTTTCAGTCGCAGCCAAATCCAGCGTTCCTCGCCCGGAAAACCTTTATCGGCACGGCGCGGTGCGCGATTCGTGCTGGTCTTGAAATGCGTGTTGCCATGGCCGCCATCGCCACCGCGGCACAGCAGCACTTGCTTGCCCGGGATGTCGAGATCGGCAAGCAGCGTCTCCTGGTCGTCGGCAAGTATCTCGGTGCCGATGGGGACGCGGATATGCACATCCGGCGCACCAGCACCGGTTCGGTCCGAGCCGGCGCCGTTGCCGCCTTTCTTTGCACGAAAATGCTGAGTGTAGCGAAAGTCGATCAGCGTATTCAGGTTGGGAACAGCCTCGAACACGATGTCGCCGCCGCGGCCACCATCGCCGCCATCGGGGCCGCCGAACTCGATGTATTTTTCGCGACGGAACGCGATCACACCATCACCGCCGTCGCCTGAACGCACATAGATCTTGGCTTGGTCGAGGAATTTCATGTCGGTCGCCAGCCATCGGTCTACGGTCGCCGGGCAGGCTTTCCCGCAACCGACGACCGATGACCGAAAGGCTACTCGGCAGCCTGCGGCAGTTTTTCGACCGAGACATAAACCCGGTCATCTGCGCGCGTCTGGAACTTTACGTTGCCCTCGACGACAGCGAAAATCGTGTGATCCTTGCCGAGGCCCACATTGACACCCGGCTTCCAGCGCGTGCCGCGCTGGCGGATGATGATGTTGCCGGGAATGACCTTTTCGCCGCCGAATTTCTTGACGCCAAGGCGCCTGCCCTCGGTATCGCGCCCGTTGCGGGACGAGCCGCCCGCCTTTTTATGTGCCATGGGGGTTGCTCCTTACGCAGCTACGATGTCGGCAATGCGCAGCACGGTGACATGCTGGCGATGCCCATTTTTCCGACGGCTGTTCTGCCGGCGGCGCTTCTTGAAAATGATTACTTTATCGAGGCGATCTTGTGCGATGACCGTAGCGGTCACGCTGGCGCCGGCGACGATTGGTGTGCCGAGCGTGATGCCGGCTTCAGAGCCGACGGCAAGAACATCGGTGAAGGTAAAAATGGAGCCGGGTTCAGCTTCCAGCTTTTCGACTTTGAGCACCGCGTTCGGCGTAACGCGATACTGCTTTCCGCCAGTGCGGATGACAGCAAACATAGCTTTAAACTCCACTGTGAACGCTGTTCCGCGCTCAATTCTTGATTTTAGGGTGTCTGCGCACCCTAGGCGCCAACAGCAGGCGCAAGCATTTACCTCGCCGGTTGCCCGCGCAAGATCTACGAGGTTTAGAGCCCGCGGCTCCGGGTGTCAATTCCGTTCCCGCCAGTTGCGGAAGCCGATCCTGGACCCTATAAGGCGCGGCCACCGCGCTTGGAGAGGTGCCAGAGTGGTCGATCGGGGCGGTCTCGAAAACCGTTGAGCCTTCGCGGGTTCCGTGGGTTCGAATCCCACCCTCTCCGCCAGTGGGTCATCTTAAGCGATTGAGTTTGCCCGCTGATCTATAAAATCTAGTTTGTAGCACACAAGTCAGCCCACAAGGCCGCTGCAGTTGAGTGCGGACGTGTACGGCTGGAGGCGATCCGCTTTCCCTTTCGAGGGACGTGGAAGGTCAAGCACTCCTAGTGATGCCTTACATCCCACGCCACTGCATTCCTACGGTTTCTCTGTTGGAGCACCAGGCCAGTCCAACGCCTAACCAATACCGGTTTTGGCAGCTCCACCGCGCGCGCGCGTGACCGATCGAAATGACGCATGCTAACTATTTGAAATTAAAACGGCTTTCCGAAAACAGCAAAGTCAATATAAGTCCGCTAAAAAGTGCCAAAAATAGGGTTTTTCGGTAGAGCAGCCAACAAACTGTTGCAAGGCGTGGCGTTCACTCCCGCCTTGCGCGTCATTTAGCGAACGATTGTCGATCTGACGGTCGGCTCCGAGGCTAGGTTCGGCGCCGCAAAGCTGGGGCCGGCGAACGTCACTGCGGTGATGGCGGTGGCGGCGACAAAGGAAACCAGGCGAGAAGAAAGGGTCACGACAAACTCCTGAATAATTGCGTTTCGTGGCTGGCTTCAGGAAACCTTGCTGAGTCAGCCACCTGCAAGATGTGTTAGCATCAGCCGCGCCAGAGAAAGTTATCTCGCGAAAACAGTATGTTGCTACGGTAGCATGGAGCACTGAAATTTTTAGATATGGCGTGCATGGCCATGCTTTATCTTGTTTTTCCAATATCTCAACTATGCTAGTTTCGGTGCGGGCGCAGAATCCTGTGGATGGATTCTAAATACGGCTTGTTCCCCATCTGTTCGCCTGCTTACCTGCCTGCATGATCGACAGCGAGACACCCCTCACCTCCGCAAACTTGCGACACGTCGGCCCGGCGACGCTCGCTGATTTCAACGTGCTTGGCATCACCACCATTGGGCATCTGGCCGAACAGGATGCAGACAGCCTGTACCTCCGGATTTGCGAGGAAACGGCGCGGCGCCATGATCCCTGCGTCCACGACGTGTTTGCGGCTGCGATTCACCAGGCGCGGACCGGCGAGGCTGTAAACTGGTGGGACTACTCGGCCCCTCGAAAGCTTCGGCAGGGGGCTGGCGACTTCCCTCAGCCAAAAAAGCGCAGCTGACAGGATGGCGCCGGGGCCGAAGCACCCGCCGCAATTTCGGAAGGATCACCGCCTCTCCGACTGGCCGAACTGCTACCTCGAGCTGCGGTGTGAGGCCGGCTGCGGGCGCACCGTCATCCCGCCGATCAAGATGCTCATGTACGAGCTGGGCGACACCACCTTTGATGAGATGTTGCCGAAGCTCCGGTGCCGGCAGTGCCGCGGAAAACCAGCGCCAGTGTTTCTGTGCGCCTCATACCATCGATCGCATTGCGGCGGCCCCGCACCGGATTGGTCGATCGAGATTGTTGGGGCGCCCCCGTCGCAGCAGGCCTGATGGGCCACAACATTTCAAAGCGGAAACGCCACTCCTCGGTGATGAGCAGCCCGCTCGCGGACTTTGCCGGGTGGCGGCTGGAGATCGAATGCGGCGGAGAAAGGTGCCCGACCGGGCGAGCCTACCCGGTGAAGGATATGGCCTCCTTTTGGCCAGGTTTGACGGTCAGCCAGACGATCATGCGCATGCGGTGTGAACTGTGCGGACAGAAGCCGCCGGCGGAGGTGCGACTGGCACCTATGGCTACTGTGGACTTGCGCCAACATGGGGTTGTGGTGCTGCGGGGGCCGGGCGCGTATTGATGCGTGCTGTATGCCAGATCACCAACACCCCTGGATTGTTGCCATTGGAGCCTCAGGCGGACGGGGCCTGAGTGACATACAGGAACTCTTGGCAGCGTTGCCAGAAAACCTGCGTGCGATTGTCATGGTCGTTCTGCATCGAGGATGGGGGAAGCCAACACGACTGCAGTCCATTCTGTCACAGGGGTGCAGCCTTCCCGTGATCATCGCTGCCCAAAGCGGGCAGTTCGAGCCTGGCAATGTTTACATCGGCGAGCCCTCTGAACATCTCACACTTGCCGGTCAGAGCTTTGGCCTCCTCGTGAACGATCCTCATCGTCTGTATGGCAATCGCACCATAGACCTGCTGTTCACCTCCGTCGCGCAACATGCAGGTCCCCGCATGATCGGGGTCGTTCTCTCCGGAGCGCTGGATGACGGTTCACGCGGCTTGGCCGCAATACACCATGGAGGCGGTCTCACAATGGTCCTCAAGCCATCTGATCCCGTCCTGCGCGGCATGCCAGAAAACGCGATACGATACGATGGCAAGATCAGCTTGATCGGTGACCCACGGCAAATCGCCGACGGCATCTGCACAGCCTGCACAAGCTAAGAGCAATGTGCCGGCTCGTGCCCTCGGAGCGCAGCTGTCAGGCTCAGGTTGGCAATCGCAAAAGCAGCCAGGTCGCCGCTCTACCCCTTTGCGGCCTTCCATCCCGCAAGCCAGTTCGCAGCCGCATCGGTGCCGACTTCATAAGGGTTGGCGGTCCAGTCTACTCCCGCCCGCGCTGCTGTCTCACCCTCCATGCGGAACAAGAAGTTTAGGTTAGATTGCCAGCCACCTGGTGCGTCCAAGGCCGTTCCTCGCGGCGTTCCTGCCGTCTGACGTCATGATATGTGTAAACTCACGCTGGCGTGAGGTTTTTTGATCCATCGGGGCTAATGTGCCAAACCCACGCAATGGCAGTCTTTCGCTTCTACACACTAGACTCCAAGGGCGTTCGGCATCCTGCGGTCGAGGCGATCTGCGATACCGACGCGGAGGCGCGGGCCCATGCGAGCAGACTGCCGATCCTGCCGGGTAGCGTCATCGAGGTTTGGAGTGGAAACGAGCTGATCCATCGCCACCCAGACCACAGCAACTTGATTGATCAAACCCGCAACGAAAACTAGCCAACACCTCAAGAAGTTCGTTCTCTGGCAACCCGATCGCCGGAGGCATTTTTGGAGGAGAAGGACGATTCTAGCAGCTTGGTGGCTCGTCTGCGGCAAGCTATGGAGCGGGAAGAGCGGATCCTCAGCGATGCCATCACATACCGTGATACAGATCGAATGCGCGCCGCTTTTCATGAACTGACGCGACTTCGGGCTAGGCTTCTCGAAGCAGAGAAAAACCTGGGCTAAATAGTGATTGATCACATTTTAGGCTCGTTCTGCGGCACCAGAGCAAGAGGTGCGGTGCCCGCGCCTCAGTCGGCACCGTGAACACGAGCGCGCCTCCAGCGAAAGCTGCGCCTCATAAATCGGCCGAGACATGACGGCGCGACATGCTAGCTTCTTACCAACTCTGGCGCCTTTGCAGGGACATGTCAGAGGTTAGGCGCGGGAAGGGTGTTCTCAACCATCCTCCTGCGCCGTTTCAGAGTTGCAGCATCAAGCTGTTCATTGGATATGCTACCGAAAGCCACTGCCGTCACCTGCCCGGATGCGGTTGTGGTTAGGCCGGGCGGGGTGGTTCAACCCCTCGCTCGGCTGAGTCATCATCTTGCTCACCTCCGAACATGGTTACGATACGCAAATGGCCGCGCCTGCCCAAAAGCTTCAGCCTGCCGTTCCGATATTGCCCGTTCAAAGCAAGATGGCCAGAGCAGCTTTAGGCTGGGGCGTCCGCGAATTGGCCTCCGCGGCAGAGGTCGCACCGGACACGGTCGTTCGCTTTGAGCGCGGAGATGGTCTCTATCCGCGGACCCTCGCTGCCATGCGCACCGCCCTTGAAGCGGCCGGCATTGAGTTCATCCCTGAGAACGGGGGTGGGGCTGGGGTAAGGCTGCGGAAATTGCATCTGGGCCAAAAAGAAGTCCCACCCAAGCGATGAGTGGGACTGGAGGCTCAGGGTAACTGTTCAGCCGTCCAGGACCGAACATGCTAAAAACGGAGGATAGCCGCTGTTGGATGCACTAACGCGAATGGGCATGCGGTTTGGGACGCCCGCGCAAAAGGTCAAATGGAAAATTCCAACCATCTGGTGTGTGAAAGCGCTCTCCCGCTGATCGAAGCGCAGCGCGCGATTGTCGGCGACTGGACCGTTGCTTACAGGCGGTTTGTTGGTGGCGAGAGCAGGTAAAAACGGGAAAGTGCAGAGAGCGCACTGGCAACCCTCCATATGTCGGCGTGTTGGCGGCACTCACATAGGAGGCTGACATGCCCCGCATTGCTCTGAAACCAATCGCCGAACAAGTTGTCGTGCTCACAGGCGGGACCTCAGGAATCGGGTTGACCGCGGCCCGATTGCTCTCGGCAAAGGGGGCCAAACTGTTTTTGATCGCCCGCAATGAGGAAGCGCTGACGTCGGTCCGCGATGAAATACGAGCAAGCGGCGGCGAGGCCGAATTTGCGGTAGCCGACGTTGCCGATCATGGCGCCCTGGAAGCTGCCGCGGACAAAGCTGTCGTCACCTTTGGCGGCTTCGACAGCTGGATCAACGATGCAGGGGCCTTCATCTACGGCCGCCTCGACGAGGTGTCACTCGAGGATCAGCGCCGTTTATTTGATGTCACCTATTGGGGCATCGTGCATGGTACTTTGATTGCAGCACAACGCCTCAAGAAAACTGGTGGCGCCATCATAAATGTGGGCAGCGTACTGGGAGAAATTGCGATTCCCTATCAAGGTGCCTACTGCGCGGCGAAGTTTGCCGTGAAGGGCTTTACTGAGGCCTTCAGACGCGAAGCTGAGGCAGAGCATCAGCCCATTTCGTTTACGCTTATCAAGCCGGCCGCGATCAACACCCCATTTACCGATCATGCTCGGAACCGCATGGACTCGGCTGGCACGCGCAATCCGCCGCCCGCCTATGACCCTCATTTGGTTGCCCGCGCTATCGTGCACGCCTGTGGAACGCCAGTGCGTGATCTCACTATCGGCGGCGCAGGTGGTGTGAGCATGATCGTAGGCAATTTGCTCGCACCCCGCGTAATGGACTGGATATCCGCCCGCGTGGGTCACGCAAGCATGACGACAAAAAATCGTGGCGATGAAGGGCAGCGCGATAACCTCTACGAGCCGCGCGAGGACCTGTCTGTGAACAGCAGCCTGCGTCCAATGACCCGCAAGACGAGCTTGGCACTTGAAGCACAGCTCAACCCTGGCGCTACGCTGGCTGCGGTTGCCGGCGTCGTTGCAATTGCTCTGGCAGCGCGCCCAAGACATCGCCGACACATCTAAAGCTTCACCACCATAGGGGGATTGTCGGATGTGCGGTCGCTTTGCCTCTCAGCTTCCGCCAGAACTCATCCGGCGGCTTTTCGCCACCATTGGCGACGTGCCAAACCTTCCCCCCAACTGGAACGTGGGCCCTACCCAGTTTGCAATGGTGATCCGCCGCCACCGTGAGACCGGCGAGCGGCGCCTCGATGCGCTGCGTTGGGGCCTAGTGCCGTCGTTCACCAAAGACCTAAAGGCCTGCAAGCGCCCCATCAATGCCCGGTCAGAGACGGCCGCCACGTCCGGCATGTTTCGCGGCGCGCTGCAAGCTCGCCGCTGCCTGGTGCCGTGCGACGCCTTCTACGCATTTGTGGGGAGGTCTATGCTCGACTACCACGTGTGTGAGGTCGACTGGCTGGAGGATGCCAGGGGCCGCCAGACTTCACCAAGGCAAAAACCGACGCTGAAGTCTACAAAACCGCAAGGGATTTGGCAGTTATCTCCTTCAGCATCGTTGAAGCCTAGGATGGAACGAGGCTTGTCTGGCGCTTAGAACCTTCAGATCCGCCTTCTCTCGACGCTGAATAGGCAAGTAGCAGCAACTTCCGGTTGATCAATGCATTGAATAATTGCATAATTTGCAACTAAAGCATGTGCGGAATGTAACGTCTTGTGTTATGAGTGATGCTCGTCTGCCGGTAAAACGATGGTCAACGAAAACAATATGTTCAGCCAAGAAGTTCAGTGTATGCGCGAGGCCACACGCCAAACGCTTGAACTAAGTCGAGTCGAGCGGGAGGAGATTGAGCGGCTAGTGGACGCTGCTCAGACCGCCGCCCGGCAGATGAACAAACAAAATTTGCGCTAGTTATGTACGAAACGTACGAAGGACGCCTTAAGCGTAATCGGATCGTAATTAGTTATTGAACGAAGCAGAGGGCAGGATCCGGGAGGTCAAATGTTTAGGAATCGAATTCTAGCCATGCTGCCGCCGGCAGAAGAGACCCGTGTGCAGCAAAATGTAAGGAAAGCCACACTCGTCGTAGGTCAAATTTTGCAGGAGCCTGGGCAGCTTCTCCCTGACGTATTTTTTCTGGAAAGTGGCTTAGCATCAGTTATGGCTCCCTACGGAGAAGGAGCGTATGTCGAGGTCGCTCAAGTGGGGCCTGAGGCAATGACCGGTCTTCCTACGCTTCTCGGCCTTGATGGCACAACGTTCAATACGATAACTGTGCAAGTAGCTGGCGACGCCTATAGAATGACGACGGAGTCGCTCCACAGGATTTTGGCCTCAGCCCCAGTAATGCGGACACGCCTCAGCAAGGCTTTTGGCCGACTTTTTGTCGAGATCTCACAAGGCGCGGTGTGCAACAGTCACCACTCAGTCCTAAATCGGATCTCGCGATGGATACTAATGGCATCGGACAAATTGAACACTCGAGATTTGCGGTTCACGCAAGAATCTATAGCTGCCTTATTAGGTCTTCGTCGCGCAAGCATTTCAATTGCCTTAAAGCTTTTGGTGGATGCAGGCGGCATTTCACAGCATAGGGGTCACATTGTCATTCAGGATCGTCGCAAAATCGAAGCAGAAACATGCGCATGCTACTTTAGGCTACGTGACTATGCGAATTCCTCTACGAAAAATCCTATGAACTGAAGAGTTCTTCGTCGACGTGCATCGTAGCTCGATAGACCAAGTTGCCATGTTCATCTTTAACTGTGCTCCTGACCAAGCACTCTGCACCAGATCCACAAAAATCCCGTGCTAACTCCCCCAAGGTTGCAAGTGCTTCCCGACGAACGCACCCAACGTCCGCGAGCCGAGAGCCAACCTCGTCTGTAGTAGACGACGAGTGACAATCGATATTGAAGAAAAAAATAGGCATGCGAGACCTTATTTTCTAGTCTTTATCCGATACTACTCCATATCGGTCTAGTCTTCGGCTGCCTATTCAATTAATCGTTTCCTGGGTTTCTCCAACCCGAAAACCCCATGACTAAAACCATCGAGCACGGTAAGCGCGCATTCAATCGTCTCCGCGCGGCTTTCCACCTGGGTGGCAGCCCGGCGCACGGTTTGTCCGGGTCACTAAGCTGTAAGGCTCCTCCTAGCCACCTTCCAGATGCGCACTAGGTCTCCTAGAACAGATGGTTGTTGAACAATGATCTCGATTGGTGGCGCCGACTTCTGCAAAGAGAAAGCGAAGAGCGGCAGCTGGGCCGCCTCGTTTGGAGCGGAGGCCAGGGAAGACGCAGCAACCCGCACGGCCTCAGTCGCTTCAGCCGGCGCTACATCAAACCATTCGCCAGATGCTCGAACGTTCCTTAACCGATGGTGGGCCCGCCGCTCAACATCATGCGCGGCCCCGATAGGGACCGCGATGGAGGCGTGGATCTTGAGCCGGGTAGGCGACGCCGTTTGCAGCGCCGCCAGCCTAGCGCACGGGTCGGTGGCAATGCCGATTTTTTGGAGGCCGGTCTCGGGGCCAATGACATAGACATACCGGCACGCCGGCGGCAGGCGTCGGGTCACGGCCGGCCCCCTGGCAGGCGAGGTCTTGCCGTCTGCGCGATCTGCCACCATTCGGGCGGATGCGAAGGCGCCGGCCGCCGGACGGGAGGACCGCCAGGCGACCGGAAGGCACGATCAGAAGCCATCGAACACGCAGCAGCCGGCACCGCTCCCCTTGAACCCATGCATGGCGGTGGAGCCCTCATCCTCCGGCGCACCAAGATCAAATTCAGGCTCGCTGTCGTCGTCCGGCTCCAGGTCGCAATCGCCGTCGAGGGTGTTCAGCAGTTCGATCGCCCGCTCTACGGCGCTTTCGAGGCGCCGGCGGGTCGCGGCGACATTCGGCGCGGGTGTCATGTCGCACCTCCCATCGGCGCGGCCATTATCCAGGTCAGGAGCTTTTCATCCTCCATGCCCTTTGCGGCTGAAACGAGCCTCCCCTCGGGCGTGTCTCTCCCCCAATCGGCCAGGGATGTGCCTGGAGGCATTGAGGCCATGGAGCGGTTCACGGCTTCGCGGAAGTCTTCGGGTGGAGCTACTGGAGCCTCGGTCATGTCCCGGTCCTCCCCGACAGGCCGCGCAAGATGTCGATCGCCGCTTCGCGGTAGCAGTCGGTCTCGTTTCGCCAGCCCCCACCTTCTAGACCGGGGCTAAGCCATCGCAGAAACGCCATGTGGTAGCCGACGTCGGCTTTGGCCCGCACGCCTTCAGCAGTGGTCGCAGGAAGATCCACGACGTCCTGCAGCCTGCCGAAGACAGCGTCAGTGCGTGCGTCGTCAATCCGGGTGTCGAGGTCCGCCTGCTCCGCGTCCCACGCCGCGCGGAAGGCAGCACACGCCTGCAGCAGGGCATCGTCGGGATGCAATGCGGGCAGCTCGACGACAGGAGCCCCCTCCCCCAGTAGATCCCGCAGCAAGCTTTCGGTGTGCCTGCTGATCGGGTTGACGTCGTTTGTCAGCATGTCGCGCACCGACCGAATGACCCGCGCCTTGCACTGCAGGCCTTCCAGGGAGTGCGCTGGAAATATCTCGATCTGACCGGCAACCACCCAGTATTCATCAAGGATGAGGCCGAAGGCATCCCAGGTATTGCCGGGCGCTTCGTGGTCGTATGCGTCGGCCCTGGCGCTGATTGCGTTGAGCTGGGTCGCTAGCGCCAGCAGGTGGGTGTCGGGGTTTGTTGCAAGGGTGGCGCTCATGACAGACCCTCCCCAGCCAAATCAGCGAGCGCGTTAATGGCACACGTCATGTCGCCGCTGGCTTCCGTCCGCCAGCGCTTGCCTGCGTGGAAAGTCATTACGTGATAGGCGACTTTGGCCTTTGCGCGCATGCCTTCGATGGTTGTTGCAGGCAGAGCGTCGATGTTCGCCATCGCAGCATAGACCGCCTCGATAATCGCTGGCGGCAAGTCTTCATCCTTGCCGCAGCCGTCCCGCTCCGCCTTCCGAGCTATCCAATAGGCTGCGCAAGCCTGATGGAGCGCCGCATCGTTGTGCACGGCCTCCACGCCGCAGGCTTCCCGAACAATGAGACCTGCCGACAAAGAACACCCGAGATCCGCAAGAGACACGCCTGCTGCGTCATGCAGCGCAAAGGCAAGCCGCGAGCAGATCCGCTTCATGTCCGCCCATGCGTCGACGTCGCTCCCGTCTTCATTGGACTCGCAGAAACCGCGGGCATGCACGGCAAGTGCAACACAGTCCTCCACGGTGGTGGGCAGACGCGACAATACCAAATCGCTCAAGGCGTGAGCCTCATCGGTGATCTGCCGATGTGCGGCCTTCGCCGCCCGGTGTTCGGCACTATCGGCCTTCGCGCTGGTTACCTGTTTGTCGAGAATTCCGGCGCGATGCCAAGCCTCCCGGTGCAAGCGGGCCAAGTCGAACAGGCTCGGGAGAGCGGTGTTTGCGGATAGGGACGCGGTGCGAACGTCTTCCATTGCTCAGGCCCTCCCCATCACATCAGACCGGAGAAAGGCGCTCGCCTGCCGCATGAAGTCCGCGGTCACCGTCTCGTGGAACTCGCTCGCGTCATCTAATGGGGTCTCCGCCCACATGGACGCGGCCGCCATGAGTTTGAGGCTGACGTCAGCCACGCTGGCGACCGGATAGGCCATCAATGCCATGAAGACATCGTAGGACACGCAGCAGGCCGCGTTGCTCCGTTCGTTGGTCGCCGTCAGAACGGACAGCATGGGGTCGTTGCCCCAAAGATCCTGAGCGGAGACACCTCTCGGACAATCGCCCCACCGCGCGATAAGCTGCGCCCGCACGGCCTCGGCTTCATTGTGAATCACATCCGAGACGCGTTCGGCCTCAATCCAGTTCGCATAGAGCGTGCTCAGGGTGGGTGTGGCGCCGGCAAATTGGTCGACCGTGTCTGTTGCCGGGTAGCTGATGGGTGCGGCGGTCGATGCCGGCGTGGCTACCGCGGCACCTAGCGCCGCACCGCTGAACGCCAGCAGCGCGCGCCGTGTTGTGGCGCTCATACGCGTGCCTCCAGAACGCCCAAGTCGCGCACAAGCGCCGCGATTAAACGCTGGTCGTGGTAGCCATCAGGGGAGTCAGGAGCGGTTATCCAGCTCCCGCCGCTCCAGAGAGTTAGACTGCGCGCTCTGGCAATGACGCCTCCGATCGTTCGCGCCTGCATCTGGCAGATCGGGTCGAGAAGGGCTTGCTGCTTTTCTCTAAGCGGCTCGGCTACACGATCGGCCGCCTCTTCCTCCGCCATCGTGCAATTGCTGGGATAGGCATTCAGCGCTTGTTGTTCGAGGATATCGAATTCCGCCAGCAGCGCGAGCAGTTTGCCATCACTGTGGGGGTTGATGACGGCGACAGCAGGTGCATCGCTCGGTAGCGCCAGGACGAGGGCGCCGCCGGCGACCGCTGCGCCGGATAGGGCGGCAAGCAGGTGCCGACGCGAGGTCGGTGTGATATGGGCGTGTTCAGCCATAGCCCGTTTCTCCTAAAACGAGGTGGTGGTCAGGCCGGGCGGGGTGTTGACGCACCTCGCCCTGGCCGCTGTCTTTAAGTGACAACACTGCGACCATGTGTCAATCTCGGTGGTATGTCAATTAAGTTGTCACGCGGTGACATTTTAACAGGTGACCAATGCAGGATGGCGAGAGCAGCGATCCGCATGGGCGTTCGTGATCTAGCGCTTGTGGCCGATGTTTCTCCTACGACCATCACGCGTCTGGAGAGGGGGGAGTCTGCATTTACCAATACGCTCAAAGCCATCCGCGCCGCCCTCGAAGCGGCCGGCGTCGAGTTTATCGCGGAGAATGGGGGCGGGGCTGGAGTGAGGTTGCGAAAGCCGTGGCACGCGCCTCTCGCATAAGCCGCAGCTTAGAGACGGGTTATTCTATCCATCCAGATGGAACGCAGGTGTTAAGTACATCAGCCACGGGCGATTTGCCGAGGTGGCACCGCGTTAATCTTAGAAGAGCACTGTTAAGTGATAGACTGCAACTGGAACGTTAGCCAGGTGGCGTTGCTACTGCGGAACTATTAGCCGTGCAATTGGTTTGCAGCAAGCACCAAAATTGCAGGTGAAGC
The DNA here is from genome assembly GCA_965198855.1 of Acetobacteraceae bacterium. GTDB lineage: Bacteria > Pseudomonadota > Alphaproteobacteria > Acetobacterales > Acetobacteraceae > BOG-908. The sequence continues at coordinate 1,907,225 of CBDAPZ010000001.1, forward strand.
CGTGCTGAAAGTTCTGGTGCTTGCGATTTGGTTAGAGTCGGCGTTTGTTTGTCTAGCTGGCGAACCGGCATCGCTCAAAGGATATCCGGACAACGCGATCGGGCCAGCGGAATACGTTATGATCGACCACATACCGGGTGCGCGAGTTAGTCTCGTTGGTTTCCCGATGTGCCTTGATGCTGAGAAGTGCCTCATTTTGGCGCGGGCGACAGAACGAAATCCCCAAGTTTCTTTTACATCGGAGCAGCTTTCAAATTCTGACCGCGAAAAGCTGCTTGAATGCTTCGTGGTAAGGCTGAGCGCTCCTTGCATCGGAACCATCTACGGGACCATCCAGTCAGACGGCTCCGTTCGCGCAGCGATATTTCGCTGGCAATAATGGTAAGGCAATTGAGTGCCCGTGGCGCCGAGTGCGCGGAGCACAGGTGTGCGGCGTTCTTGATTTCCCGTTACTGGGAGTTTTAAGAGCCGAGGCAGATAAGGGCCGCCGAAGCGGCTGCGGTGACGGCGAACAAGAGCAACAGCTTGAGGTCGGTGTTCATATGTCGCGCCGCCATCTAACCGGGTTGATTATCGATTAGCCACCATTCGAGAGCTAACCCGATGCCGTGACCACATTTTGAAACCTGCGCGCGCTCTTTGTGAGGCTGCCCCACCCGCTTAAAGAACGGGAATGGTCCAGGTGCGTAGATACCTAAACTGGCTTACCATCACTGACCTGCCGGGGATCGTAGTTGATCTGAAATCGATCCGCGGGCCCGCATAACGGTTTGCCGGCTGGTGCCATACTCTCGCGCCAACTGCGACACACTATCGCCGGCCGCAAGAGCGGCAGCAACGGCCACTCGTTGTTTCTCATCTAAGGTGGCAGGGCGACCTAGAACCGCCCCCTCAGCCTTCGCCCGGGCCAAACCCGAGTGCGTCCGTTCGATGAGCAGATCCCGCTCAAACTGCGCAACGGCATTGATGACCCCCATGGTCATTCTGCCGGCTGGGCTGGTTAGGTCAACTCCGCCGAGTGCCAAGCAGTGAACCCGCACGCCCATCTCAGCCAGTTTGCTCACGGTGGTCGCCACATCGATTGCGTTTCGGCCAAGGCGATCCATCTTGGTGACAATCAGAACGTCGTCATGCTCCAGTCGGTCAAGCAGCCGCATAAAGCCGGGACGTTGCTCAATGGCCGAACTGCCGGAGATAGTCTCGGACACAACGCGCCGGCGGTCCACGTGTGTCAAATCGCTTGCAACCGCGACCCCCTTTTCGCGCCCAATTGCGACCCTCTAACGGCCTGATCGAGCTCCTCGAGATGGGGTCCGCGGGTGTTGGGAGGCTGTGGATAAGTGGCCTGCCGGAGCGACCTTTCAGAGTCAGGCGCAGGCAGGCCACTTATCCACAGCGGACAGCCCGGGCGTAGGTTGCCAGGTCAGTTTCGGTTCTTGAACCGCCAGCTGGTGTTGCCTGTCTCGACGATGTCGCAGTGATGGGTCAGGCGGTCGAGCATAGCAGTCGTCATTTTGGCATCGCCAAAAACCTGCGGCCAGTCTGCAAAGGCGAGATTGGTGGTGATGAGCAGCGACGTGTTTTCATAGAGTTTGCTGATTAGGTGGAACAACAACTGGCCGCCGGATTGGCTGAACGGCAAATAGCCTAGTTCGTCGATGACGATGACATCGTAGCGCAGCAGCGTCTCGGCAAGCCTGCCGCTGCGACCGGCGGCCTTCTCCTGCTCAAGTTGATTGACCAAATCGACCAGGTTGAAGAACCGTCCGCGTGCACGGCTGCGGATGATCGCAGAGGCTACTCCGATGCAGAGATGCGTTTTGCCGGTGCCCGTGCCGCCGATGAAAATTGCGTTGCGCTTGGCATCGAGGAACGCGCCGGTCGCAAGTTCTAGCACCTGGCCTTGGTCAATCATCGTGTCGGCAAAAACAAACTTGTCCAGATCCTTCAGCACCGGGAACTTGGCGCCGCTGATGCGGTAGCTGATAGAGCGGGCTTGTCGATGCGTGCGTTCGGCCCGGATGAGGCTGGCGATCAGCGGGTAGATTTCGTCGCGCCGGACCAACCCCTTGCCGGCGATCTCGTCGAAACTCGCGCGCATGCCGTAAAGCTTCAATTCGCTCATAGCGTCGAGGATTTCATGGCGTTCCATCAGGCGACCTTTCGTATGCTGTCGTAGCGGCCGCAATCGGCCACGGGCTCGATCTTCAGGCGCAGACCATCCGGCGTGATGATCGAAGGCGGCGTCGGAGGCTGGTGCCGGCGCGCCAGCACGGTCAGGATCACGTCACCGCTGGCGAGCCCCGCCGCCAGTGCTTCGGCGCAAGCTTCCTCTACGGCCGACAAGCCATGCGCCAAGACAGCAGCGAGCACTTTGACGAATTGCTGATCGCCGTCGGCATGCTGCTTCAGCTTCGCGCGCACCTGGGCCAGCGCCGGCGGGAGGGCCCAATCCTTGAACGGTGCGCCATTGCGCAAGGCGCCCGGCTTACGCACCAGCACCGGCAGATAGTGCCAGGGATCGTAAATGATCTGATACCGGCGGAAGTCGCGCGGATGGTCGGCTACCACTTCGCCGCCGAGAAGCACCACGATGCGTGCTGCGTGCGATCGCACAAGCACCATCCGGCCAGCCGCCCTGGCGTCAACGCTGTAGCGATTATGGTCGGCCATGATCAGGCATGTCGTGGTGGCCCTGACCGCTTTCTCGACAAAACCGTCGAAGGGTCCGCGCAACTCCATCAGGCGCGGCTGCTCTTCCTGGAAAACCTCCCAGATCGTCCGGTCCTTGAACTCCGGATGCTGGTGGCGCTTCGCATAGGAGATGCACTGATCTGCCAACCAGCCGTTCAGCTCGGCCAGGCTCGAGACTCGCGGCTTGGGTCGGAACATCTGATCGCGAAGATTGCCGACCTGGTTCTCAACCTGTCCCTTCTCCCAACCTGAAGCAGGAGTACACGCGACAGGATCGACCAAATGATGTGAGCACATCTGAAGAAAGCGCCGATTATATTGGCGCGCTTTACCCACGAAGATCGCTTCCACGGCGGTCTTCATGTTATCATAAATCCCGCGCCGACAGATGCCGCCGTAAAACTCGAAGGCTTTGTCGTGCGCGTCGAACACAAGCTCCTGCGTCTCGCGAAAATAGGCGCGCACGAACGGCATGCGGCTATGCGACAGCTTCATGTGCGCTGCCTTGATCACCAGCGGCAAACCCTGCAGCGTGATGGTCTCGTGGCTCCAGTCGAACTGGTAGGCTTCGCCGGGGGCAAAACTCAGCGGCACAAAGGCATGTGTCGGTGTCCGGGCCTGTTCGTCGCGCCAGGATTTGGTGAAACGATGCACGCTGTCATGCGCGCCGTCATATCCACGGCCACGCAGTTCCTCGAACAAACGCTGCGTAGAGCGGCGTTCTCGGCGAGCAAGCTTGGCCTCCTTCTCGAGGATCTCGGTGAGAACATCCACCCACGCACCGAGCTTGGGCACCGGCTGCACGCCCCGCTCATACTTGAATGCGGTCTTCTGGCTCCGGACCACCTTGCGCACCGTCGCCCGCGAAACGCAGAGCGTCCGCACGATCTCCTTAATCGGCAGGCGCTGCTCGAAATAGGCGCGCCGGATATCGCCGATCACGTCCACGGACATCATCCCCCAAACCCCTCCCAGGCCAGATACGGCCGAAGGGAGGGATGCTGACACACAGAGCCGAGGGGTCGGGATTGGAAGCGAAAACCGCCCTCAGGGGGTCAGTATTGCGTGCGATTTCACACCAATAGCCCCCGGCATCCTTGATCAGATTTTGCACAGAAGACGGCATGCCTTTGGTGTCGATATCGATCAGCGCCAACGCCGCGGCCGCCTCTCGATACGCGATATGCCCGGCAGTGCGTGAAATCAGGTCCGGCGGCGCGCTGCCATTTAGCTTTGACAGATAGCCATGCGTTGTGATGCGCACCGCGTCAGGCAGATCCGGTCGCAGCGCACCGAGGGCGATGGCCTGGTTGGTGTCTAGGTTGGCAATGTGCTTGGCGAACGCCCCGATGCCATCAAGGTGCAAGCGCGTTGCCTCTCCGCGGGCCATGACGCAGGCGCTGCCATCACTGATCAGCTTTCCGTCAGGCGATAAGTGGATCCGCTTTGTAAGAGGACCGGCAGAGCTCGCAAGCTGAGTTATTTCGATCATCGATTAGCCCCCACGATCCGGTCACGGATCTCGGCAAAGACCGTCTCCTGTTTGGTTGTCAGGTCACGTCGACGGCGAGCGAGTGACTCAAGAAAGGCCTTTTCCCACGCGGTTAGATCCATCTCGTGACGTGCCAGGATATCGGCCGGCGTCATGTGGCCGGCGTCATGTGGCCGGCGGCTTGGCAGCCCAGGCGACGTGAATCCGCGGTCACACCTATGATGTCAGGCCAGGTCAAACCGGCGGCACGAACGATTTGGTCCGCTCGGAAAGCCGCTGCTGCCCGCTCACCGGTGTGGCTGCTGCTGAACAACCCGCAGATTTTGGCGAGACGGCTGATAACCGCCGGTGCTAGCCCGCTCATTGCATTTGGCTCCGCGTGGGAGTGACCGGATGCGCGCCGCCATCTCGGGGCAAGATCGCCATCATGGGCAACTTCGGCGAGCGCTCAGCCAGAAACGCGCCCCATGCTTGCACAGCCGTGCTGCTTGTTTCGATCAGCAAAAACCGGCGCACCTGCTGAGCCATCGCAGCGACCAGGGCGTACTGCTCCGCTTCGGCGCCTGAGCCATGAATGAGAGCAAACCGTGCCCAATTGCGCAGCTTTGCCGCGGAGGCCCACGTACTTGGGCCGCCTGTCTGATAATCGTCGTCTGAAACGATCGCCACCACGGGACGGCCGCGCTTTTCCACTCTGTAAAAAGGGAGTGAGACGCTTTGCCGGCTGGGTGAGATCAAATTCAGTTCGCCGCGCATCGCAGGGCGCAGCAGCTCAACCATGTGCCCAAACCCGGTGCTCTGAGCCATGTCGATTAGGCGCGCAAACTGCGCACGATCGGTTATGCCAACGCTCACGGGGCACCTCGCAGATAGGCTGCAAGTTGCGCCAGTTGCTCAGCGCGAGCGTGGTGTCCCTGCTGGAGTTCGGCGTCCGCAAGCCGGTCGAGAACCGGTGCTGTAAGACGGCTGGTCCGGAGTGGTTTCCACAGATTTGACGAACTTGGGGAGTCTGCTTGTGTGAAAGGCATCGGTGATCTCCGAGGCCCCAGAACGCGATTGCTTAGCCGCTCTTAGATCGCTATGGTGCGGACGTCTCGCCAGACATCTCGCCTGCATATTGATTATGAAGCCGCCTCGGTCCTCGCGCCGGGGCGGTTTAGTTTTGAGGGTTCTGCTTAGAATTATCGCCAAGGGCGCGGTCTGCTAGAAGCGCGCGCGGCATTACGCGGCCTCCTGCATCTTCGGCAGGTTTTCGAACAACGCGCGAGCGGACGCTGCCATGATCAAAGTGCGGCCACCGAGCTTGCGCGCGTCTAGCCTGTTCTCCTTGATCAGCGCGTAGGTGGTCGTGCGGCCAACGCTATACCTGGCCATGAACCGCTCGATGGTGAGCGCCTCGGGTTCGTCTGCGTTCGTGCGGGTCTGCATGGCTTCCCTCGTGAAGTGGTGAACGAGGGTGAAAATATTGCTTCTAAATCTGCGGTCTAATTCTGCGGCCCGCAGTTTCGCGGATTTGGCGCAGAATGCTTTACCTGCCCCCACGGCTGGCGTTTGCCTTGCCTCCGCCAAGGCGCAGGCGTTTCCAACTTTCGCAAATCGCGGAAGTCGTCCCGAGATAGACCTGGAGCGAAGTGCTCATTCAACGCCGCGAATTCGTCAGGCTCCGAAGGCGCGGGCTTGTCGTCGGGCCAAGTCGCTAATCGATTATGAAGCCAAGACCTTACTGCCGGGTTAGTGGGTTTAGGCTTTCCTTGGGGCGTATCATATATTGGCGATACTTCGTCAGGAGCGGCCGTGTTTTCCGTGTGTGCCTGAACGGGCCAAAGCTTCAAGACATCTTCCGTCCTAAAACGGATCAAATCATATTTTGGCAGACGCGCCCGAAGGGGATTGTCTCGTGGTAGCCGATCAGAGGTCCCGAGGCCGCTAAACTCCTCAAAAATGACCGCGTCATGCATTAACCATCCGGGGTCTATTGGCTCGACCGGTTTTTTCCGGTCTGATCCAAGCTGTGATGGATTAACAACTCCATATGCGACAATTTCGCTACCGGCGGCTTTGTCTTTGAGAAAGCCTCTGGCCTCATGAATGGCGCCTGACACTCGAACATCATGCATCAACGCTTCGCCAAACTGCTTCGCTAGTTCGCCATATGAAAGTAAATTACCGCTAGCCCGGCGGCATTGTGCTCTGATCCCGCGTAGGCCTCGTGGGCCATTCTTGGTGAGAATATCATAGCGAGATGGAATCGTGTCTTTGCCGCAGTCGTAGTCGCAAGCTACTGCATAGCTCAGCATGGCTCGCGCCCGGAGCGCCTCCCAGATAGCAAAATCAGCCCCATTGGCTTTGCGGCCATAATGTCCATGATAAAGGCATCCAAGCTGATTGTGGGGTATTGCGCGTCTATAAACGATCCAGACTGCAGCTTCATCCACCGTAATCATTGCTGAACTAGGAGGGTTGCCGACCTTGTAGATTTCTGCAGGCGGCAACACTGCGGGATAGGATTGCGAGGGTGCTGTTTCTCCAGGCACATGATTGTTCACGGCGTGATCGTCCCTCTTGAGGAATTTGAAAGACAGAAGGTTGCCCAATCCTCCATTAAGGCTCGGCGCTTCTCAAACAGATCACCGCGTCGGTAAGCTGCTTCGACCTTATCGCCCAACACATGCGCAAGCGCCGCCTCAGCGACTTCCCGCGGGTAGTTCGTCGACTCCGCCGCCCAGTCCCGGAAAGTGCTGCGAAAACCGTGCACGGTCAGGTCATCACGCTTCATCCGACGAAGCAGCATCGACATGGCCATGTTGCTCAATGGCTTCTTGGATCTCGTGCTCGGGAAGACAAAAGCGTTTCCCGTAGGGTCACTCCGCAGCTTTGCCATCTCAGCAAGAACCTGCACCGCCTGGGCTGAGAGTGGCACACGGTGTTCCTTTGATGCCTTCATGCGTTCGGCAGGAACCGTCCATAGCGCCGCTCGAAGGTCGATCTCCGACCATCGCGCGCCAAGCGCCTCTCCAGTCCGCGCTGCGGTAAGAATAGTCAGGCGCAACGCTGATGCCGCCACCCCCTTCTCAATAACTAGTTCGGCCCAGAAAGCAGCCATATCCGACCAAGGCAGGGCAGCGTGATGTTGGACGGTTCGAGCCTTATTCCTTTTCGGCAGCATGTTGGCGACGTGTCCTCGCCACCGGGCAGGGTTCTCGCCGCTGCGCCACTCTCTTGCTTTCGCATAATCGAGTAGCGACTCAAGACGCCCTCTCAGACGGGAGGCGGTCTCCGGCATCACCTGCCAAATCGGCTCAAGCACCTCCATCACATCACCCGTGGTAATGGTGTCGATCGGCCGATCGCCAAATGCTGGCATGGCGTGCTTGTCCAGCGTCGAACGCCATTGCGCCCGATGTTTGGAGTTACGCCAGTGTTTTTCGTGAGCAGTGAGGTAAAGCTCGGCCACCTCCCGGAAGGTCTTTGCCTTGGTCTGGGCACGTTTGGCGGTGAGAGCGGCTTCACGGGCTTCGATTGGGTCGGTGCCGGCCAACAAAAGCCGCCGGCATTCGCCTGCTGCGACTCGAGCCTCAGCAAGAGAAACGTCCTCCAACGGGCCAAGCCCCATCTGCCGCGCCTTCCCCCCCAACATGTAGCGGAACAGCCAGGACCGGCCGATCGGCTTCGCTCGCCTCTCTCCCTCCGCCTCAACCGCGGCTCGAACTTGAAGCCAGAGACCACCGCCGTCGCCATAGCGCCCCGATGCGGTCAGGCTTTTAACCTTGAGAGCAGTCAGCTTGCCGGTAGCCACGCCGGATCTCCCGCGCCAGCCCACAAGAGGCTAGCCACCATTCCAGCCCACAATCTGCTCGTGAATTAGAGAGGTCAAGGGTGAACAGCGTCGAACGACCATAGCGTAAGTAACTGCCGGGCCTGCTACCTTTCCGACCAACCTTGAACGATGGCGAATGTCACTTAGGCGGACACCCTCTCCGCCAAAGCCGTTTCCTAACGTATCGAGGAAACGGCTCCCTGTCGCCGGTCCCCATACCCATGAACCTGTTGGCAGATGGTGGCGACCACGACGGCGGAATAAACCGCCTGCACAAGCGTCTCTTTAGCATAACGGTGTGCAGGGAACCCGACACGATGAGCACGCAGCAAGCCTGCAGGACGAAAGTCGGCAATGGCCGGCAGCGGGTCTGAACGATCTCGGTGGCAGAGAAAAACGCACGCCTCGGGCGCTCAATGATCGCCCACCTGCCTGCGCTGCGCCGTTACGCAATGGGGTTGGCGGGCAGCCTGCCGGCGGCTGACGACCTGGTACAGGATTGCATCGAACGCGCCCTCCTGCGGGTCGAAACGCTGCAGAGCGAGGACAGGATGGGGGGATGGTTGCGGTCGATCCTGTTCCATCTCTTCATCGACGGCCGCAGGCAGATGAAGCACCGTGGTGAAGGCGTGCAACTCGAAGTGATCGAAGACAGCCCAGATGGTGCAGCACTGCCCGACCGCCAGCACGAGGCGCAGGAGGTGTTGCGCGCCACCACCCTGCTCAGCCCAGAGCATCGGCAAGTGCTGATACTGGTCGGCGTGGAAGGACTCAGCTATCGCGAGGCCGCCGAGGAGATGGGAATACCCGTCGGCACCGTAATGTCCCGCCTGGCACGCGCACGTGACCAGTTGCGCGCAATGCTGGAGAAAGGCGTGCCCAGCGCGTCCCAGGTACCGTTCAGGCGGCAATCATGACAGGACCGGTGGTTCCGACCGAGGACGAGATCCACGCCTATGTGGACGAAGCGCTCGATGCAGCACGTCGGGCAGAGATAGAGACGATCCTCAGCGGAGATCACCGGCTGGCCTGCCGGATCGCCGCCTACCGGGCTGATCGCGACGCCTTGCGGCAGGCATTGGCCGGGATCATGGCCAAACCTCTGCCGTCAGCCTGGCAAGACCGCATAGACGCAGCGACCCGGCCGCGCAGGGCGATGCCGCGCCGGCTGGCGATTGCTGCCGCTACGGCCGTCTTTCTCGCGGCTGGCGCAGGCACTGCGCTGTTGTGGCCGACAAACGATGGCATCTTGGAGAGTGCTCTGGCCGCACGCGAAGCCGGGCTTGATGGCGGCGTGACAGTGAACGGTGCCACGCAGAACACGCGGCTGGCTTCTGCACTCGGCCTGAAGGTTCATACGCCGGACCTGGAGCATTTCGGGTTCCATTTGGTCAGGCTGGAGGTAAGCGAGGCTCGCTCGGCGCAACTGGAGTATCGCGATACAGCAGGCCGGCGATTGACCATCTACGTGCGGCCATCCGATGGGAAAGTGCGGTTCGACCTGCTGCGTGAGGGTGCTTCGCGGGTCTGCGTGTGGCAGGACGATGTGGTGGGTGCGGTGATCATTGCGCCGATGTCTGCGGGGGAGATGATGCGTGTGGCAAGCAGTGCGTATTCGGCGTTGAATCTTTAGGAAGCATGTTCTTTTCTGAAGAAAAGAACATGCTTGCTTATCTCAACGAGTCTGCCGCCAAGGCTTCCGGTCCAAAAGCATCATTTTTGTGCATCGGTGTAATTACGTAGTCTCCAGGCTGCGACATCATGAAATCGGCGCAGTATCCACCTTCAAGCAGATCATAGGTGAAATGGCTGCCGCCGATCACGGCAGGTAGGTCCGGCAGCACCATCATTGTCGCCTCGCTGAACTTCCAGAACTTGCCGTTCTCGTCCCAGGACTCGGCATAAACGGCAATCCAGCTATCTTCGTCGATATATAGCCGGCGCCGCGGCGCCACGTGGTGCGCGCCCGGCGCCAGCGTGCCCTCGACGACCCAGACACGGTGCAGCTCGTAGCGCAAAGCGTCCTGGTTGGCGTGTCCCGGCGCTAGTAAGTCGCGTGCAGGGTGATGCGCGATGGCGTTGTTGTTGTAGGGGATGAACATTTCCCGTTTGCCGAGCAGGCGAAACACGTAGCGATCCTGGCCGCCGAAGAAGAGATAATATTCGTCGAGCGCCTGGAAGCCGGAACTGTCGGGGTCCGGCGTGTCGTAGGACAGCGAGGGCGCCTTGCGAGAGCGATGTTCGCCCGGGAGATAACGCCAGGCGATGAAGCGGTCGGTTGCGACGTCGAGCGGCTGCCACGCCAGGTAGCCCTCGCCCACCCGCGCGGGCGGCGCATCCTGCAGGCGGCGGGTTTTGAAGTAGTCTCGCCCGACCGTCTCAGGGGTCACGCCTGGTGCGTAGTACGGGAAGTCGGAGATTTCCCGGTAGCCTGCGGTCTGCACGATGCTGCCATCGCCGGCGGCGACATAGGTGCTGACATGGTCTTCGCGCGCTGGACCCCAGAAGGCGAGGAGATGGTTCCAGACCACTTCGGCGCCGTTGGCGGGAATAGGGAATGGTATGCCGCCGGCAGCCCCCGCCACGCCGAAAGAGATGCCGCTCGCTGCGGCATGGGCGCGTGTCGCGTTGCGCGCGATGGCATCGTAGACAGTTTGCGGGAGCGCGGCGGTGCGGTGCGTGGGGTAGATATGCATGCGATAGTCGGGAAAGCGGCGGAACAGAGCAAGCGCGCCCTCCGGCAACTGCGCTGCATACGCCGCTGCGTTGGCTCCAGTGATGGTGAAAAGCGGGTTTTCACCGAGAAAGGGCGCCGGCGCGATGGTGGGTCTCGTCCCGGACGCAAGCGGTGCGACAAGGCCACCGATCCAGGTGGGGATGGTCCCCGCGGCGTTGCCGGCGCGCTCTGCGCCTACGGGAGTGAGGGTGCCGTGCAACTCGGCGGCCTGCAGGGCCGAGACGGCGGCATTGGCGTTCCAAGACAGCACGAAGACTGCCGCGATGGCTGAAGCACGCAATCCCATTTTCCGCAAACGGCATTCCCCTGATCTGCGCCTTTGCCGGAAAAGCTGCGCCCTGTTCACTGTGCTGGCCGTTGCACGACCGTGCAACGCAGCCGACCTTGGCACATTCGGCAGCTTCGACATCAGGCTGGACACGACCTTGCGCCTTTCACTGGGCATGCGGGTCGACAACCCGGATCCCGCTCTGCTGCAGAATGCCAACACCGATGATGGTGACCGCGCATTCGGCCGCGGCATCATCTCCGAGCGGCTGGATTTCACGTCGGTGCTGGATGCGACGCGAGGCGATCTCGGCTTCGAGGTGAGCACCGACGGATGGTATGATGCGGTGTACCATCAGGCGGACGCCAACCGCCATACCGGCAGCTTCAACCCGGTAGACGTCGCGGTGGACAGGTTTCCGGCCGATACGGCGCGGCTGCTCGGCGCCACGGCAGAGCTCGGAACGGCCTATGTGCATGACCGGTTCGACGTCGCCGGCATGCCCGTCACAATCCGGCTGGGCCGCCAATCCCTGCTTTGGGGTGAAAGCCTGTTCTTCCCGCAAGACGGCATCGCTGCAGGACAGGCGCCGGTGGACGAGATCAAGGAACTGGCCCAGCCGCTGGTGGAGGACCAGGAGGTGTATCTACCGGTGGACCAAGTCTATCTGCGCGCCGATCTCGGCGGCGGTGCGTCGCTGGAAGGCTACGAGCAACTGGAATGGCGGCGCGACCGCGTGCCGGGCGTGGCAAGCTATTTCAGCGACGACGACATTGCCGATATAGGCGGCGAACGCGCATTCCTGCCGGATGGCGCCTCCCTGTTCCGCGCGCAGGATTCCACGCCGGGCGGCTTCGGCCAATTCGGCGTGGCACTGCGTTATGCGAGCGACGTGATCGATCTGGGCCTCTACGCCCTGCGCTACAACTCGAAAGACGGCTTCGTGCAGACCGGCGGGGGCACCTATCACCTGGTGTTCCCGCACGGCATTTATACCTTTGGCGCAAGCGCCAGCACCTATCTCGGCGACAGCACGCTATCGGCCGAACTCTCGGTGCGTGACCACATGCCGCTTGTCAGCACGGGCTTTGCGGAGGTTTCCGAACGTGTTGGCCCGGCTGCACCGGAGGCAGCCCTTGTGCTTTCAGGCACTGGCGACGCAGTGGGGGGCGACACAGTAGGATACGCGACCGGGCGGCCTCTGCTGGCGCTCGTCTCGTATGAGCGACAATTGCCGACGGGGCGGCTGTGGCAGGGGGCAAGGCTGGATGTGGAGCTTTCCACAACGGGTTTGCTTGATGTCGAGTCCGGAGCCGCTTATTGCTTGCCGCGCACGACGCGCTGGTCCAGCGCGGCCGAGGCGGTTCTTACCCCACAATATTTCCAGGTTCTACCGCAGTTGGACCTGACAGTACCCGTCGGCATTCAATGGGGGCTGGCAGGGCGGTCGAGCGTGGATGCCGGACAGGTTGCCCGGGTCGGCAACGTAACATTGAGCTTGTCCGCGACATACAGGTCGGTGTGGGAAATCGGAGTTTCGTTCACGCACTTCCTTGGGCCGGTGACACAGCAGGCGCTTGCAGATCGGGACTTTTTGACGGTGTCGCTTGGGCGGACGTTCTGAACGTTTAGCTTCCTCGTCGGCTTTCTGGCTATCCTGATCCTTGAGGAGGCAGCCTGACCTTTGCATGCACGCTGCTGGACGAGACCCTTACTTCGCGTTGCGAGGATCATCAGCCGGATTGATATAGTGCAGCCCAAAGGGCCCTGTGCCGGTCACCTGAATCTCTGCAGGCTGCTCGTTTGTCCAGAGCGAATGCGGCGTGTTCCCAGGCAGAAACACAAACCCGGCCGTGTCCAGCGTCTTGCCACGGTTTCTCACCAGGGTGTCGCCCATATCGTGCACGATCGACCCTGAGAGAACCGTCAGATTCTCCGAGGTGGCATGTGTATGCGGCGCGATTACGAAATTTGCCGGCATCTTGATCCGCAAGGTAAAGGGGCCCGGCTTGTCGGGATTACCGGACAGCACGCTGAACTCGAGCCCCTTCGGCAACGCGGCCGGCGGCGGCCCCCACGATGCTGCGGCATCATCCTTCAGCAACACCATGCCATCGCTGGCCGCCATAGCCGCACCCGTCGATCCCCCAGCGACGACCAGGGCTACGATGGCAAGTGTTGATCCTTTGAGTTGCATTTCCAAATCCTGTGATTTTCAGGAGTAACCACCACGGGATCATCGGGTTCCGGAACTACCACCTTGTACTTTTGTGGACCCTGAGAGTGAGCATGCCACGAATACAAAGAGGGAACCGCCGTTTTCTGCAAAGCGTCATGGTCTGAGCGTCAACTGTGTGGCATTTAGAGGGTCACATCGCTTTCCACATGTGACGGCGACGAAGGGGTGAAGCATGTCGATCATGGCGCGGGCATCAGGGGCGTATGGCGTGCGGACAGTGCCATCCCTCCGGCGCCAGCAGAACACGTCGCCCACGATGATCAAACCCGTTATCTTGGCGGCATTATGCCTGTTAATGAGCGGAAACAGCTATGCCGATGACACGGATACACCCAGGCAGTTCAACGCTGACACGCCGGGCAAAGCATACACGCCTTACACGGTCGCAGAGGGATATTACCAGGTGGAAAGCGACAGCTTTCATATCACAGAACAAAGTGGCACGCAGACAATCGAGTTTTTCGATCCCGTATTCAAATACGGCTTGACAAACACGATCGAAATCGCCCTTCAAACTAATGGCTTCTACGACATCACCAGCAAGACATCGCATCATTTCGGCTACGGTGATATCGTCCCATCCTTCAAGTGGGGTTTCCTGGGTGACGACTCCCAGGATTTCTCTGCGTCCCTGAAATTTGGCATCAAAGTCCCCACAGCTTCGCCAAAGATCGGCAATGGCGCTTTGGAATACTATGCCATTCTACCGACGCAGATGACTTTGCCTTATGGCTTCTCGATGCAAATACAAGAAGAAGTGGATGTGCTCAGAAACCAGGCCGATAACGGAAAGCATTTCAGCTACTCCGAGGATGTGTCTCTCAGCAGAAATTTCAGCAGCGTGACATTGACCGGCGAGCTTTTTGCCCAAAGCGGCACCGACCCGAATAATCAGGCCTATTATACGGCGGATCTTGGAGTGTCTTACCTCGCGACGCCGGTGGTATCGATTGTCGCCGGCGCTTATATCGGCCTGAACAAGGTAGCCCCCAGCATAGAAGCGTATACCGGCTTCGCTTTCCGATTTTGAACGAAGGTTCTGGTGGAGGGGGTTGGATTCGAACCAACGTAGGCGAAGCCAGCGGATTTACAGTCCGCCCCCTTTAGCCACTCGGGCACCCCTCCGATGGCTTCGGCAGGTATTCCGTCACGGCTAAATTGTCAACGCAGGCACCTAAGGCCATGGATGGTGCCTCTGCTTAATACCTCTAAACATAAGGTTCTAAGGACTTGTCCTTAGCGGGCTCGCCACCAGACGCCCCCGGTTCAAGTGCCGGTGGCGAGGGGGCAGACCCCCTGGCCTTCCTTACAACGGAGCACATTCATGGCACCCAGGGCAAAACTCAGGCGCCACCGCCAGACCAAGATCGTCGCCACACTCGGCCCCGCCAGCGCCACCCCGGAGATCATCTCACGCCTCTTCCACAACGGCGCCGACGTCTTCCGCCTCAACTTTTCCCACGGCTCCCACGACGACCACGCCCGCAGCATCGCCGTCGTCCGCGCCCTCGAGGAAGCAGTCGGCCGCCCGATCGGCATCCTCGCCGACGTGCAAGGCCCCAAACTCCGGGTCGGGCGCTTCGCCGCCGGCCGCGCCCATTTGCGTAACGGCCAGATCTTCCGCTTCGACATGAACCCCACGCCCGGCGACGTCACCCGCGTCGAGCTCCCCCACCCCGAGATCCTCTCCGCCGCCACTACCGGCACCACCCTCCTTCTCGATGACGGCAAGCTCCGCCTCCGCGTCGAGCATAACCGCGGCGGCCATCTAGAATGCGAAGTCGTCACCGGCGGCGTGCTCAGCGATCGCAAGGGCGTCAACGTCCCGGACATTCTTCTCCAGATCCCCGCCCTCACCGAAAAAGACCGCCGCGACCTCGATTTCGCCCTCGCCCATGGCGTGGATTTCATCGGCCTCAGCTTCGTTCAGCGCCCCGAAGACGTTGCCGAAGCCCGCGCCATCGCAGACGGCCGCGCGTGGATTCTGTCAAAAATCGAAAAGCCCCAGGCGCTGGATCAGCTCGAAGCCATCATCGCCCTGTCGGACGCCGTCATGGTCGCCCGCGGCGACCTCGGCGTCGAACTCCCCCCCGAGGAAGTTCCCCTCGCTCAGAAACGCATCGTCCGCGCCGCCCGCGCTGCCGGCAAACCCGTGGTCGTCGCCACCCAGATGCTGGAAAGCATGATCAGTGCTCCCGCCCCCACCCGCGCTGAAGCCAGCGACGTCGCCGGCGCCGTGTTCGACGGTGCGGACGCCGTTATGCTCTCAGGCGAGACCGCGGCGGGCCAATACCCCCTCGAAGCCGTCGCCATGATGGACCGCATCGTCACTCGTACGGAGCAAGACCCCGGCTGGCGCGAGGTGATGGACAACAGCCGCCCGCCCCCCAGTAGCTCCATCTCGGCCGCCATCTCATCCGCCGCCAGCCAGATTGCCCGCAGCGTCAACGCACGGGCCATCGCCGCCTTCACCTCCTCCGGCGCTACCGCCCTGCGTGTCGCCCGCGAACGCCCCACCCAGCCGGTGCTCGCACTCGTTACCAACCAGCCCACCGCCCGCCGCCTGGCGCTGGCCTGGGGCGTGCACGCCGTGACCACGCAAGATACCCGCACGATGACCGAAGCGGTCACACGGGCGGCACGGCTGGCACGCGAGGAGGGATTGGCCAAGCACGGCGACTCGGTGGTAGTGGCGGCTGGCATCCCGTTCGGTCAGGCGGGGTCGACCAACTCACTGCAGGTTACAGCAGTGAAGTAAGAGTCTTCTTTTCTGAAGAAACGAAGCAAAAGACTTTTATTTCCTGAGCTAATACGAAGAGGGTTTCTCAAATGGCGACGATTGTTCCGGTTGAGGATTTTGATTTTGTGGTGTTCGGGGCTACCGGAGATCTGACACTGCGCAAGCTGCTGCCAGCGCTCTATCACCGCTTCAAGGATGGGCAATATTCGAAGGCGTGCCGCATCATCGCTGCCGCCCGCTCGGATCTCGATGATACCTCCTACAGGGGCCGCGCCGAAAAAGCGCTGCACGAACACGTTGCCGCCGAAGACCTGCCCAAAGACAAGCTTAATACCTTCTTAAAACTGATCTTCTACACCCGCGTCGATGGATCAAAATCCGAAGGCTGGGAACAACTCATCGGCAAGTTCAACAACGTGCCAGATCGCGTCCGCGTCTTCTACCTTGCCACATCACCCGATCTCTATGGCGCCGTCTGCCACAATCTCAGCAGCCACAAACTCGTCACCGAAAAATCCCGCGTGGTGCTCGAGAAACCCATCGGACACGATCTCGCCTCCGCCCGCAAGATCATCGAACAAGTCGGCCACGTCTTCACCGAAAACCAGACTTTCAGGATCGACCACTTTCTCGGCAAAGAAACCGTCCAGAACCTGCTCGCACTTCGCTTCGCCAACGTAATTTTCGAGAAACTCTGGAATGCCGACATGATCGACCACGTGCAGATCACGGTGGCCGAAACCGTCGGCGTCGAAGGCCGCGGCGGCTATTACGACCATTCGGGCGCGCTGCGCGACATGGTGCAGAATCACCTGCTCCAACTGCTCTGCGTGCTGGCTATGGAAGCACCCATCGATCTGGGAGCCGAAGCCTTGCGCGACGAAAAACTCAAAGTGCTGCGCGCGCTCAAACCCATCAAAGCCCACGAGGTCACCGTCAACACCGTCCGCGGCCAATATGTGGCCGGGGCCGTCGCAGGCAAATCAGTCGACGGCTACGTAAAGGATCTCGCGGACGGCCATGAAAATGATGACGGCCATATCAGCGAAACGGAAACCTTCGTAGCGTTGAAAGCGGAAATCCGCACCTGGCGCTGGGCCGGCGTTCCCTTCTACCTGCGCACCGGCAAAAGACTCCCGCAAAAAGTCTCCGAAGTCGTCATCCAGTTCCGCGACATCCCCATCTCGCTGTTCCCCCCCGAAGCCGCCGAAATGCAGCCCAACCGCCTCATCATCCGCCTGCAGCCCGAGGAAGGCATCCGCCTCGGCATGATGACCAAAGACCCCGGGCCCGGCGGCCTACGCCTGCGCCCGACCGAGCTCGATGTCAGCTTCGAAAAAGCCTTCTCCATCCGCTATCCCGACGCCTACGAACGCCTGCTGATGGACACGGTCCGCGGCTACGCCACCCTCTTCATGCGCCGCGACGAAGTCGAAGCCGCCTGGTGCTGGATCGAACCCATCCTCGAAGCCTGGGAAAACAGCGCCGAACGCCCCAAACCCTACGCCTCCGGCAGCTGGGGCCCGACCGCCTCCATCGCCCTCATCGAACGCGACGGCCGCACGTGGCATGAGGAACTAGGCTGACCCACAGCTAGGCGGGGGGCATTACCGTCGGGTCTAGCGTGATAGCTGCCTGCCCCCCTCCTTGCCTTGCCTTAAAATAGCGGAGGTCTGGAGGGCCTCCCTCCAGCGGGGTCCAGGGGCAGAGCCCCTGGCCTTTCTAAGGGCAGCCTAGATCTGCACGATCGAGCCGAGGTCGAAGGCGTCGCCCGGCGGGTTTTCGCCGATCCGAGCCATTTTATCGCTGACCATGTGGTAGGGCGGAATAGGCAGGTTGTATGGGGCTGGGACACCCGAATAGACGCGGCCGGCCAGGTCGTATTTCGAGCCGTGGCACGGGCAGAGATATCCGCCGGGCCAGTTCGGGGCTGGGTCGGTGGCGCTGACATTCGGGTAGAACGAGGGCACGCAGCCGAGATGGGTGCAGATACCCACCATGATTGCGTATTCCGGATTGATCGAGCGGTGCCAGTTTTCGGCGTAATCCGGCTGCTGGTCCACGTGGGAATTTGCATCGCTCAGCACGGAGAGCAGTTTAGGGTCCTGCAGTGTTTTCAGCGCTTCCGGGGTACGGTGCACGATGAAGATCGGCTTGCCGCGCCACACCACCACGATCTGCTGGCCGGGGGCGACCTTGCTGACGTCGATATCGATCGGCTCGCCGGCGGCCAGTGTGTCGGCGGCGGGTTCCATGCTGTCGATGAACGGCCAGGCGGCGGCACCAGCGCCGACGGCGGCGCCACTGAGTGCGAGCAGCGTCAGGAAGTCACGGCGTGTCGTCCCCTCGGAAACGCCATGCGTGTGGGGATCGGCAAGCGGTGTCGAAGACATTTTTAGGGCCTTTCCGGAGAGCGTACTGTGCAGCGCACCTAATTGGCCCGGTCCGCGCGGTTTGGGAAGCCCCTTTGCGCAACCCCGTCCGCCATTATGCCAAAGGCCAAGACCTTCACGTGCCACGCCGTTCACCGCATTTTAACACTCGACGAGCCGCCTAAAAGAATCTATATCGTAACGTTACGATATACGAGGCACTACGCCCAATGGAGCCGCTGACCAGCCTGCACGAGGCACCGCCCTCGATGCGCGAATTCGCCTGTCATTTGTATGAGGAACGCGGGCGCGCATTCACGGCGTTCTTTGTGACATTTCTCTTGTTTGCAATTACCGCTGCGCTGCCGGGCCCAAGCTATCGCGCCACGGCGACGCTCGCTGTTCTCCCCGCGCCCGAATTCACCGTGCGCGGCGCCGCCGGTTCGCACGACTCGAGCACCAGCGCTCTCGGCCTGGACCAGATCATGAAGGCAGAGACCTCCATCCTCGACAGCGAGGACCTGCACGCCGCCACTCTGCGCAAGCTCGGCCCCGCGGCACTCTACCCGGCGATCTACGCAGCCGATCCCCCCGGCCTCGTCAAACGCATTCTCCAAGCCGTGCTCAAAATCATGCTCTCTCCCTGGCGCGTCACCCCCGCCGATGTGGTCGCTGCCCGCAACGCACGCGGCCTTCGCGCCTTCGCGTCCGATTTTCTGGTGCTCCCCACAAAGGATGCCAACGTCATCACCGTCAGCCTGGACAATCGCGACCCCCGCCTCGCCGCGGACGGCGTGAACACCCTGCTTGGCCTCTACGCCGTCAGCCGCACCCGCCTCTACGACGACCCGCAGATCGACATCGTCCGCAAAGCCGTCATCGCCGGCACCGCCAAAGCGAAAGCCGCCGACCAGGCCCTGGCCGACTACAAGCGCATCAACGGCCTCTCCGACAGCAGCGAGCAGCGCGCCCTCCTGCTCCGCCGGCTTGACCAGGCACAGACCGGCATGGCCGACGCCGCCTCCGTCCGCACAGAGCAGCAAGCTCGTGTCGACACACTCACCCAGCAGCTCCGTGCCGAACCCGGCATCGTCGGGATCTACCGCGAACACGACCCGGACAAGCGGCTACTCGCCGTCAATGGCAGCTTGCAGGACATGCAGGCGAAGCTCGCCGCGGCCCGCCTCAAATATCTCGACACCAGCCGCACGGTGACCATGCTGCAGGCCCAGATCTCCGCTGAATACGACGAAGCCGATCGCCTCAACCATGATCCCGCCGCCTCGATCGTCCGCCAAGGCCGTAATCCCAACCTCGAGACCCTGCGCCTGGACCGTGCCCACGCCGACGCCGAGGTCGCAGCTGCCCAGGCCCGTTTCGCCGCCCAGCGCAGTCAGGCCACCGATGCGCAAACCCGCCTCACTCAACTCGACGCCGCGGAGACCGGGTTCCGCGCGCTGCAGCGCGATGCCCAGTCGGCTGATGAGGCGTTCGCCAGCGCCAGCCGCATCCTCGCCGACCGCCATCTGAGCGAATCGGAGGATTTGCTGCGCTTGGCCAATGTCCGTGTGATCCAGCCCGCCAGCGTGCCGCAGTTACCGCGGCCGATCCCCTACATACTGCTCGGCGCCGGCTTCGTGGCGGGCGTCGTCGCTGCCTTCCTTCGCATGATCGGCCGCTACGTGATGCACCCCGTTTTTCTGACCAGCGAAGGGTTGGAGCTAGCCACCGGGCTACCCGTGCTGGCGGTGTTTACGCGATCACCGGAGGAGCGCGAGTTCGTGTAGGATCCGCCACGCAGACCACATAAGGGTATTTTCTTGTCGGGCAGCATCGATCGATCCGGCATGAGACGCGCCACCCAGCGAACGGCCACGTTTCTCCTGCTTCTTGCGGTTTTCCTGTTCGGCATCGCCCATATTGCCGCCCTCCCGCCGTTCGAAGGCTATGACGAGGTGGCGCACTGGTCCTCCATCCAGCAAATCGCTGATGAAAGGCACGTCCCCGTCTATGGCCGGGATCATCTGTCAGGCGACGTGGCGCGCTACGCCGGTCCCATGGCGAGCGCCACTGGGCAACCATACCGGGCCTGGTTCGCGAACACGCACGATGCCGGCGCGGTCCGCGGTGTCGGGCCGTCGCGTTTCAGCCAGGGCGCCGAGCTGAACTGGCAGGCGCAGCATCCGCCACTCTATTACCTGCTTCTTGCGCCGATCTACCGCTTAGGCGGGACGCTCGACTGGGTGCACCATCTGTTTCTCCTGCGGTTCGCCAGCTGGTGCATGGCGTTCACCGGCTTCGCCTGGGGCGCCGTGCGCACGCAAGCCTTGCTGCGCATGCAATCCATCAGTGGGGCACGCAGTCTCATCCCCATCATCTGGCCGTTCCTGTTCCCGGAGTTCTTCCCGGAATTTGCCCGGCTCACCAACGATGCGCTGGTTGTGCTGCTATTTGCAGGCCTCTGGTCGGTGACGCTCGGCGTGCTTGCCGACAGGATGACGCTGCGGCGCGCCTTCGCTTTCGGTGTGTTGCTGGCAGCCGGGTTGCTGACAAAGGCCTTCTTCCTGCCGATGACACTCGGGGTCTACGCCCTGCTGATCCTGGATGCTTTTTGGCGGCAAAGCCTGCGAGATCTGATCCCTGCCTGCGTTGTTATCGCCGTCTGCCTCATACCGCCGGCCGCCTGGTATCTGGGCAAGCTTCTCACCACAGGCACCCTCTCCGGCGGCAATGACTTCGTTCATTTGCAAGAAGCGGGCGGGCTCTGGCACGGCTTGCACAGCCATTTTAGCCTGTCGCATTACGTGCTTGGCGCGGTGCGTATCCTGGCCCAGTTTGCCTGGGCGGGAACGTGGTCTTTCGTTCATCCGGACCGCTGGATCGTCGCACCGATTGTGGCAAGCCTGCTGCTCGGCGGGGTGTTCTACGCGCTCGGCTGCGGCACAAGGGATGTCGTTCGTCTGGCGCCACTGTTCTTTATCGTGCCTTTCCTGGCCGGCCTGTTCTATCATCTCCTCGTCATGGTCGCCATGAACGGGGAAGGCATGGGAACACCAGGGTGGTATCTCCAGATCCTCGCAGCGCCGCTCTCGATGGCGCTGGCGATCGGGTGGCAATGGCACAGAGTGCAAGGGTTTCTGGCAGGCTACGCTATCCTGTTCGGTGCCGCGATGGTGCCCTGGCAGCTTGCCTTCTTCAGCGGCTGCCTCGATCGCACCGGGACTGGTGGCGGCACGCTCATCGGGACCGGCTGCCTGATCGATCTCGGCCACCTCCACGCGATATCCCAGCCGGCACTCGCATTCGGCGCGCTCGCCTGCGGGTGCGCGGCCGTCCTCGCCGCAGCGATCGTCTGGACGACGAATCTCGGCGCATCGATCGCCACAGGATCGACTTTGTACGAGGGTCAGACATGAAGCATTTCTTCACCGACCACCCGCATGCGACCGGCGAAACCTATTTCGAGCACCAGCGAGTCGCAGGGTCGATCGGCCTCCAGCTTCTAGGTGCAGGCTTCGCCGCTTTGGTGTACGGCGTATTCCCCTTCCTGTTCGTCACCACTGCCGGCCGGCGTATCGATCATCTGCATGATTGCCTGCGGCGCCGCCGCAACAGGCACACTCAGCCGACGGGCGCCGGCGTGGTGCCGTAAGCCTCCGCCATCACCGCGATGTCCGCGAGCTTGGCTTGGAAAAGTGACCAGTCGTCGCTCTCCGCAATCGGTGCCCAGATGCGCTCCACCTCATCGACCAGCATGGTGCACGGCACGGCGCGCGCAAAATAGGGATGATCCCGGCTCGCATCTTCCGCAGGCAAATAGCCTGAGAGCGCCGCACGCACCGGCGCGAAATCCTCGGTCTGGTATGTGCCGCCGCGGCCGCCGCGCAGATCGAAAAAGAACGTCTCGAACGGCACTTTGCTCGTCTGTAGATACCGCCATATCTGCGCCGTCAGCCCGCCGTCCGCCTCCTCCCCGCGCGAGGCGAGCCCAAGCCGCCAGACCACCTGGCGCGGCAGGGCGCGCTGGAATTCCGCGGCAAAGCTGCCGAGCACCTGCTCGAGCGCTTCCTTGTCCGCAAACGGCAACAGGCCCTCGGCCAGCCGCACCAGGTTCCACAGCAGCGTGTCCGGCTGGCGGCCGAACGCATACAGCCCGTTATGGTCGAAATAGGCTGCGGTGAACGCAGGATCGAATTCAGGTAGAAAGCGCCACGGGCCGTAATCGAAACTCTCGCCGGTGATGTTGATGTTGTCGGTGTTCAGCACCCCGTGCACGAACCCCGCCGCCATCCATTGCGCGCCCATCCGCGCCACCCGTGTGCACACCTCGCCCAGGAACGCGCAGGCCCGCTCGCTCACATCCTCGCGCCACATCTCCGGCATAGCCACTGCGATCGCATGATCAAGCAGCCGCAGCAGCGAGGCTTTGTCTTCCAGATACGAAAGCCGCTGGAACGAGCCAATGCGGATATGCGTATGGCTCAGCCGCACCAGCACCGAAGCGCGCGTGGGTGACGGCTCGTCGCCGCGGTAAAGCTCCTCCCCGGTTTCGATCAGGCTGAAGCTCTTCGAGGTATACACCCCGAGCGCCTCCAGCATCGAGGTCGCGAGCACCTCGCGCACGCCGCCCTTCAGCGTCAGCCGCCCGTCCGCGGTGCGCGACCACGGTGTGGTGCCGCTGCCTTTGGTACCGAAATCGAGCAGCCTGCCATCCCGCAGGTCATGCAGCTGAGCGTAGAGGAAGCCCCGCCCGTCTCCAAGCTCGGGGTTGTAGGAGCGGAACTGGTGGCCGTGATAGCGCAGCGCCAGAGGCTGCGGGAAACTGCCCGGTAGCGGCGTGAACCGCCCGAAATAGTCGAGCCATTGCTCGTCGGTGAGCGCCTCCAGCCCTACCCGCGCGGCCCATTCTTGGTTGCGGTAGCGCAGTATGTGCGCGGGGAACGTGGCCGGTGCCACGATGTCGAAGAATTCCGGGCCGAGATCGGCATGGCGTGTGCTGGGGCGATGTTGCATGCCCGACAAACTGGAGATGCGCGCAGCCCAAGGCCACCCCCCTGCACCGCCTGGAGGTTCGATTTGCCTGAAAGTGACCAACCGACACTACGGCGTGAGATCGGCCGCTGGGATCTCGCCGGCCTGATGATCAACGCCACGGTCGGCGCCGGCATACTGGGCTTGCCCGGCCAGGTCTTTGCGTTGGTCGGCAGTTGGGGTGTGCTGGTATGCCTGACCGGCGGCGTGCTGATGGCGCTGATCGCCAGCTGCCTCGCCGAAGTCGGCAGCCGCTTCAACCGCACCGGCGGCGTCTATCTGTATGTGACGGCAGCCTTCGGCGAGAAGCCTGGCCTCGTCGTCGGTGTGCTGACCGTGGTCTCGCGCCTGCTGAGTTACGCCGGTATCGCCAATCTCGCGGCGATCTACAGCGCGCCGCTGCTGCCCGCCGTGGCAAGCCCGCTTGGCCGCTGCGCGTTCATGGGCGCTGTCACCCTGGCACTGTCGCTGCCCATCTGGCTCGGCGTCAAACTCTCGGCGTTCACCCATAATGCGTTCAGCCTGACCAAGATGGCGCTGCTCCTCGGCTTCTGCGCCTGCGCCGTGCCGGGCTTCCTGTCGCACGGCATCCCGCTCACCCCGTTTCCGCCGATCAGCCACTGCGGACCGGCTCTGGTGCTGCTGCTCTTCGGTCTCGGCGGCCTGGAAGCAGCCGTGGTGAGCAACGGCGAGATGCGTGATCCCGCGCGCGACCTGCCCTGGGCCTTGCTCGCCGGCATGGCGGTGGTGGTTACCCTCTACAGCGCCGTGCTGCTCGCCGCGATGGCACTTGTGCCCGACCTCGCCCATTCGAGCCGGCCCGTGTTCGAAGGATTCTTACGTGTTCTCGGCCCCCGCATAGGCATCGTGATCGTTCTGGCCAGCGTGATCAGCATGATGGGCGTGATGTTCGCCACTTTGTTCGGCGGTCCGCGCCTGATGTTCGCGATGGCCGGAGAGGGCCGCCTGCCACCCGCCTTCGTCCGCATCCACCCGCGCTTCCGCACGCCGCATATCGCCATATTCGTCCACAGCGTGGCCGCCCTCGTGCTCGCCCTCTGTTTCGGCTTCATCGGCGCAATCACCGCCTCCACCTTCACGCGCCTCATCACCTACGCCATCGTCGCGCTCGCCTCGATCACTTTGCGCCGAAGCGGCTTTTCCGAAACCGGCAGCGCCCTCATCCTCCCCGCCAGCAAGCTGCGCGTAGCCATCGTGCTGATCCTGTTCGTGGCGATTCTCGGCCAGATCACCCGCACCGAAATGATCAGCGTCACGATTGTCGTTGCTTTGTCACTCGTCTTGGCAGCGCTGCCCAAACCGTAGGGTGGACTCCGCCCACCTCTCTGCACCCGAAAAACTCAATCTACCTCTTCATCCTCAAGCTCCAGATCCACCGGCGCCCGATCCCGCTCCAACGCCGGAATATCGATTTTTCCCGTTCCCAACAAAGGCATCTTCTCGATCACTTCGACGATCCGCGGCACCATCAACTCCGCCACGGACTGCTTGCGCGCAAACGCCAGCAACGCCCGCGCATCCGCCTTCTGCTCCGTCGTCACCAGCACCAGCGCCTCCCCCTTCCGCGCATCCCGCACCGAAAGCACCGCATGCGACGCCTCCGGCCAAAGCCGCGCCGCCAGAGCTTCGGCCGCCGCCATCGACACCATCTCCCCACCAATCTTCGCAAAACGCTTCGCTCGCCCGCGAATAGTAACAAACCGCTGTTCGTCACAATCCACGATATCTCCGGTATCGTACCAACCATCCTCAAGCTTCTCGATCACACCGGGCGCCTCTGCGCGCAGATAGCCCAGCATCACGTTCGGCCCGCGCACCTGAAGCCGTCCTCCTGCATCCACGCCTTCCACCGGCACCAACCGATGCTCGATCCCCGGCAGCAATCGCCCCACCGTTCCCGGCCTGCTGAACATCGGCGTATTGAGTGCGAGCACCGGCCCGGTCTCCGTCACCCCATAGCCTTGCAGGATGCGCACACCAAACCGGTCGGCATAAAGATGCCGAGTCTCCTCGCGCAAAGCTTCGCCGCCGGCAAAGATGTAGCGCATGACACGGAAATCATAAGGATGCGCATACCGCGCCCACCCGCTGAGGAACGTATCGGTGCCGAAGGCGATGGTCGCATCCGTGCCATACATCAGTTCCGGTACCACACGATAATGCAACGGCGACGGATAATGGAACGTGCGCACACCCGAAAACAGCGGCAGCAAAGCCGCTCCCGTCAGCCCAAAGGAATGGAAAATCGGCAACGCATTCAGCACACGATCGGCCGGGCTGAAATCCACCACCGCGCCGATCTGTGCGATATTCGCCAAAATATTCCTGTGGCACAATGCCACACCTTTCGGCATCCCCTCCGACCCGCTGGTGAACAGCACCACCGCCGGCGACCCTGCCGCTCGCAGCGCACCCGGCAGCTTACGCGCGGTAAAATAATCCCGCATTCCGCACAGCTTGTCCTTGCGCCCGACGCAAGCACGCACATCGTCCAACCAGACGAAATCAACTTCGCCTTGCATCGCATCGATCGTTCTCTGCAGCTTCCCCTTCTCGATGAACGCCCGCGAACACAAAATCGTCTTGACCCGCGCCGCCTTGCACGCTGCCAGCATGGTCGCGGCTCCCGCCGAAAAATTCAGCATCGCCGGCACGCGCCCGAATGCCTGCAGCGCGAAGAACGTCACCATGGCGCCATTCGCACTCGGCAGCATCACACCGACGCACTCATCTTCCGCTGTGATGGCCAACAATTTGCGCCCCAGCACCAACGCACCAAGTACCACCTTTCGGTAGCTCAGCGGCGTAAGAGCGACATCCTCGATGATCGGCGTTGTCGCACCATGCAGCGCCGCCGCATCGAGCAGCGCTGAAAACAACGTCTTCTCTACCACCCGCGTGCTCTGCTCGGCGCGTATGAACAGATCCTGCATCTTTTCCGCAAGCGCACGCCGCCGCCCACGCCCCGAAAGATGCCCGTCCAGATGCAATTTCTCTGGCGGCATGAAAGTGATCGTCAGCTTCGGAAACAGCCGCCGCCGCAGCGTGCCGCTCATATGCGACGCCGGCGAGACCAGCGCGCCATCGATCCGCACCACCACGATCTGCGCATCCGCCCGATCCGCGATCATGCCGGCGCCATCATAGATCTTCATCAACCCGCCGGTGCGCGTGATCCGCCCCTCGGGGAAAATCATCAGCTTGCGGCCGCCCTGCACCTCGCGCACCATCTCGCGCACCGCAAACGGATTGGTGGGATCCGCCGTCATGACATTCAGCGACGCCAGGAACGGCCGCGCCCACCACTTGGCCGCCACCATCGTGTCGACCACAAAACTCGGTTCGTCCGGTAGAAACGCTGCAATCAGCGCGCCATCCAGATAACTCTGATGGTTCGGCAATATCAGCACACGCGGCCCCGCCGCACGATAATGCGCAAGCCCCACCACTGCCGTGCGATGGAACACCCGGAAATAGACCCGCAGCACCCCACGCAACACATCGCGTGGTAGAAGCCCCCAACACAGCCCAACAAAGATCAGATTGACCGCCGAAGCGATCAGCAGAACACCTGCCGCGCCCATGTGCAGCGCCGAAAGCCCTGCCACGGCCGCCGCCCCCACCACCATCCACGCAGCATTCATCACGTTATTCGCCGCCACCATGCGCGACCGGAACGCCGGCTCCGCCCGCTCCTGTATCAACGCATAAAGCGGCACCGAAAACACGCCGCCGCTGACCGCCACGCCGAACAACGCCAGCATGGCCAACAGAAATCCGGGATGCGTCACCAATGCACCAAGATCATGCCAGCCGCTGCGCGGCGTCACACCCCACACGCACCAGCAGAACAAAAATCCGAACACCGAAAGCCCGGCAATCGCAAATGGTGCCAACCGTGCCGACACCTCTCCCGCCAGAAGCCGCCCTGCCAGCAACGACCCCGCACCGACACCCACCGCAAAACACGCCAGCATCAGCGTCACCATTTGGCTGCCCGCGCCAAGATCCTTTGCCGCCAGCACCGGAAACTCGGTGATGAAACACGCCCCCAGCGTCCAGAACCAGGAAAGCGCCAGCACACACAACCAGATCACTCGATTGCCACGCGCACCTTGCAACAGCAGCACAGTCTGCCGCCACACGTTGAACGCGCTCCCGCTTTCCCCCGCCTGCACCAACACCGGCGGCGCCTTGGGCACAAACACCGACGCCACAAGCCCAGTCACTGCAACCACCATCCCAGCCATGCCAACCACGCGCCCGCCAGGTGCGATCAGCGAGCTTCCCGCAATCGTGCCCAGCAAAATGCCGGCAAACGTCCCCGCCTCGATCAGCCCATTGCCGCGCACCAATTCCTGCTGGGACAGATGATCCGGCAAGATCCCATATTTACACGGTGAAAAAAAAGTCGCCTGCACGCCGAGCCCAAACAGCACCACCATCAGCAGTGCCACGCTGTGCAGCGCGAATCCTGCCGCTGCGAGCGCCATCAACGCCACTTCCAGAACCTTGGTCAGCACGATCAGCCGCGCCTTGTCGCGGCGATCCGCCACTTCGCCCGCTACCGCCGAAAACAACGCGAACGGCAGAATGAACACCCCTGCCGTCGCTGCTGCCAGAATTGGGCCCGCAGTTCCCGCCTGGAAAATCACCAGAACAGCCAAAGCCGTCTTGAACATGTTGTCGTTCAAGGCGCCCAAAGCTTGAGTCACAAACAAAGGCAGAAAGCGGCGGCCAAGCATCAGGACGGTTCCCTAAGAAGCCAGGAAAGAGGCTCTGCCCCCGCGTCACCGGCACGTGAACCGATGGCGTTCTGGTGACGCGCCCGCCAGGGGAAGGTCCCTTGACCGCCTATTCTAGTGCGACAAGCCTAGCCAGCAACAGGTGCGCCTAGGATGGCGGGGGCCGCGAGGGTCGCGATGCATACGCGGTTGCGGCCGAAAATCTTGGCCTGATACAAAGCCGTATCCGCTGCCTGATATAGCCCGGACGGTGCATTGCCACCGCTGACGCAATGGCTCGCGACGCCGGCACTCACCGTCACCAAACTGCTCACGCCCAGCCCCAGATGCGGCAACTCCATCCGCTCCACCGCTGCCCGCAACCGCTCCGCCACGTCCGCACACAGATCCTCGCTCAGACCGGGCAGCACCACACCGAACGCCTCGCCCCCAAGCCGCGCAATCTGGTCGCTCGTCCCCCGCAATTGATCCCGCAGGCACACCGCAATCTTCTTCAGACAATTATCGCCCGCACCATGCCCGCAGAAATCGTTGTATTCCTTGAACCGGTCCACATCGATCACGATCAGCCCCACACGGCCCTGTGCTGCCAGCTGCTGTGACCAGATCGTCGCCAGCCATGTGTCGTACGAACGGCGGTTGGCGAGCCCGGTCAGCGGATCACGCCGCGTGAGCTCATCGAGCTCCAAGGTCCGCCGCATCGCATCATGCCGATGCACCCGCTCCTTCAGCCCGATCAGATACAGCCGCCGCTGATCCAGCTCCCCGCGCCAGGTCGCGAAGAGGCCGTAGAAAGCGATGCAGCATGTCGAGAACTTCAGGCTCTGCTGCACCGGCTGGGATAGCTCCATCCGCAGATCCACCGCCGCCGCAAACGCCCCTACCACCAGCAAGGTGGACACGATGGCGAATGGAAAGCGCAACTGCGTGCCGACCGAACTGGTCATCAGCAGCACAGCAACCGCCGCGAAACTTGCCGACGGATCTGGCCCGCGGCTCGCGCTGAACAGATAAAGGCAGGCACAGGCGATCACCGCATTGCCGATCACCACCGCCGCCTCACGCACGAACGGCGACGGGTTGAACCACAGCACGCCGAAAGCCGCCGCACTGAGCGGCACCGTCACCAAAAATATCGTCTTGGTCAGGCCGGTCACGTCCGGCAAAACAGCCTGCAATATGAAATACAAGGCGAGTGCGATTACCAGCGCACCGCCGCACGCCGTCTTCAACATGCGGTTGCGCGCCAGCCTCGTCTCCGTCTCGAACCGCGCTTCCAGATCAGGCGGAAAACGCAAGCTGACACGGCGCAAGGGCCCGTGTAACCATGCTTCGATCAAATCAACTAAAACAACGTCGCTCATAAAATACACTACCCTGAGATGCAGACCCTTGCCCTTTATAGGTAGCAGAAGTTTTAATAATACACCAAATAGTAGAGTGCTCTGTCGTCAATCTCACGAATATGTGATTATAAAGCATCAGAAGGCCACAGAATCAGCTCCAGGTTGCATGGACGATTAACCCAAAGGTAACCGGTGCACTTGCGTTGTCGCCGTATCCACCATCGCCGCGATGTGGTCGTGATGAGTGAACAAAATGGTCTGCGTCACCGCCCCAAAATCAGCCAGCGCGTGCAGCGTGGCGCGCGCACGACGATCATCGAAGCTGGCCAGCAGATCATCGGCGATAAAAGGCAGCGGCTCCGCCTGGTCGGCATGGGCGCGGATCGCTGCCAGTCGCAGCGCCAGATATAATTGGTCGCGCGTGCCTTCGCTCAGCCGCTCCGCCGGACAGGCAAACCCGTCCGGCCGCAATGCCACCACCACCATACGCCCATCATCTTCCTCCTGGGTCGCGATCGTCGCGTAGCGCCCCTCCGTGAGGTTCTTGAAAACCGCGCCAGCCGCGGCGAGCAGCGGCGCCTGGCGCTCACGCCGGAAACGCTCGATCCCGGCACGTAACAACGTGTGGCTTAGCCGCAGGCGCACATAGCGGGCGGCGATCTCCTCGGCCTCCGCCGCCGCATTACGCATGCGCTGCGAGGCCTCCGCCGCATCATGCCCGCGCTCCATCTCCGCGATCGCCGTTTCCAGATCACGCAGCCGCCCAGCAAAAACCTCGTTCTCAGCCGCGATCTCTCGCAGGCGGCCTTCGATCGCCGCCATCCGACCCGCCAGCAGATCATGGTCCTCGCCCGCTGCCTCCGCACCAAGCGCCTCCAGCGTCAACCCGTCATCCAGCCGGCGCAGCTCCCGCGCCCGTTCCTCGGTCGCCCTGTCGAGCAGTGCCGCCTGGTGCGCGCGCGCGATCGCCACCTGCAACGCATCGTCATCTTCCACCCCAGCCAAGGCACGTAGCCCGGCCAGTGCATCGGCCGCCTCGGCCATCTCCTGCGACAGGGTCGCAAGCCGCGCGCTGCGCCCGGCAATTTCGTTCTTTAACCGTGAACGCTCTGCGGCAGCGGCACGGCTCTGTGCCAGCCGGCCTGCAACGCGACGCACCGCATGCGCCGGCGCTTCGCGTGCGAGATCGGCAGCACACACGGCACACACGCCGCCCACGCGCGACGCAAATACCGCGATATCGGCTGTCATCTCCGAAACACGCTGCAGCGCCGTCCGCATGTCGCGCGCATGCCGATCGATCTCCGCCCACACGGCCAGCGCCTCCGCCCCCGCTTGCGCGCCGGTGCCCTCCGCCAGGCCTAGGCGCGCCGCAATCGGTGACCATGCAGCCCCCCAGGCGACGAGATCCGCATCGAGTGCCTGTATTTTGCGATCCTGCTCGCTGAGCGCGGCTTCACGTTCGCCCAGCATGCGCTTCGTCTCTGCGTGGAGAAGATGCGCCGCCTCT
This sequence comes from Acetobacteraceae bacterium, assembly GCA_965198855.1. Taxonomy (GTDB): domain Bacteria; phylum Pseudomonadota; class Alphaproteobacteria; order Acetobacterales; family Acetobacteraceae; genus BOG-908. The sequence continues at coordinate 1,938,237 of CBDAPZ010000001.1, forward strand.
TGCTCACGACGCAGCAAGGTGGCGGCCTGCAGCAACGGCGCGACACGATCCGTCTCCTCGGGCGCCGGCAGCACAGCGTGCAGGCGCCGCAGCACCTCATCCCTTCGTGCATGCACCCGCTCCATCAGGCGTGTCTTGGCCACGGACTCGTCCAGCAATCCGAGCACGGCCTCACGGCGCGCAAGAAACTCGCGCATCTGCGGCGGTGCGCCAGGCGACATCCCGGCTGGCTGCCACGCTGCCAGCCAGGCTGCTTCGGCGGACTGCAGCGCCGTCGTGGCAACCGCAAGTGCCACCGCCTCGTTGGCACTCGCCACACGCAGCCGCGCCTGCCCAGCGAGTAGCTGCTCATAGGCCGCCACCCGACCGGCGTCCTCGGTGCGGCGATCAGCCAGCGAATCTGCCGCGCCGATCAACGACGATAGCGCCGCGGGAAGATCCGGCGGCAGATCCGCCATCTCCGCCGCATCCGGTGCCGGACCACTCTCTATATGAAGGGCACGTATCACCCGCCAAGCACGGTCACGACGCGCCCGGGCGCGGGCGATCGCCTCGCCGGTCGGCGGCACACCGGCCGATAGCACGCCCGCTAGATCGGCATCGATCGCCAGCAGCGCCTGCGCCAGCCTCGCCGCCTCACGCTGCCGTTCAGCCAGAGCCGACTGGGCAGCGGCCAACTCGGCTTCACGCGCCGCGAAATCGGCTGCCAGCGGCATCGTCGCCTGGCCCAGCGCCTCCGCATTCCCCTGCCAGAACGGCAGCGCGCTCAGCGCCCGCCTGAGCCCGGCCTGGGTGGCCGCAGCCGCATCTTCCGCTTCGGCACAATCGGCATCGATACGCCCCTCGCTGCGTGCCCATTCCACCGCCGCCACCAGCGCCAGTATCGGCTCCGGCGACGCCAGTGCCGCAAACCGCGCATGTGCTGCGATCGCCGCCTCACGCGCCTGCTCCCACCCAAGTGCCAATTGGTGGCGGCGTGCAACAAGCTGCGTGTGATCGCTGATCGCACGCTCCGCGTCCGCCCGCAGGAACGCGCTCGGCAGCATTGACACCAAGATATCCGCATCGGCCGACAGACCCAGCCTCTGCCCCTGCTCCGTCACTCGGCTCTTTGCCTGCGCCGCCTGCGCACTCTGTGCGTCACGATCGCGCGCAGCACCTTCGATGCGGTTCAGATCGGCCGCCAGCGCATCGATCGCCTCGCCTTGGCCGAGCAGATCATCATCCACGGCGATCGCCAGAAGCGCCGCCTCATCCCCCGCCTGCGCAGCTTCCGCGCGCTGCAGTTCCAGCCCCAGCAGCGTGCGTGCCTGCACCGCCTTGCTGCGCACCGCTTCCGCGTCATCGGGCAACGACGCCACATCGCCCAGCGCCGCACGCGCCGCACGGTCACGCAGCAAGGCCAGCCGCGACGGCGTGGTGCGCCGTATCCGATCCAGCCTGGCGCGTTCACCCTCCAGCCGCTCGGCTTCCAGCGTGTTCGCAGCGCGCAACTTCCGTATCTCCGTGCGCGTCTGTGCTGCCTGGTCGTATTCCGCAGGCCGTATGCTGCGTGTTTCAACATCCTGCTTTGCGCTGCGGAACGCCTCGGCCGCCACATGGAACGCGCGGCCGCCGCGCCTGTCGCCGTATAGCTCGAGTGCCCCCTCGTTCAACCGGCCTAGCGCGCCCCGCACGTTAGTGACCCCGGTATGCGCCTGCACGATGCTCTCGCCAATTTCGCCGCGCCCTTCGAGGATCGCGGCACCGCCCCGGCGAAGCTCCGCACCATCCATCCCAAAAATCTCCAGGAAACGATCTCTGGACGCACCAGCCAGAAACTGCGCGATGGCCGAGTCCGGCAGCACCGAATCCGCCTCATCGCGCAGCGTGTCCTGACGCCCTTTCCGCCGCCAGAAAAACTGCGCCCGCCCATCCGCCGCCTGCACGCCAATCCCCAGCCGCAGATCCTGCTGACGATGCAGGAACGCGAACGCCGTCTTGTGCCCGAACCCGAACAGCGCATCGGCAATGGCTGACAAGGCAGTGGATTTGCCTGCCTCATTGGCACCCAGCACGATATGCAGCGGCTTTTCCGGATCGAAGACAAGGTCGACATCCGAAAGATGCCCATAGCGCGACAGCAGAAGCCGTGTGAGCCTCAAATCGTCCCGCCGGGACGCAGAAACTGTTCCGCCAGATGCCACGCATCGCTCAGCATCGCCTGCAACGCTTCCTCGGTATCCGGCACGACGGCGCTTCGATCGGCGCCTGGCAAAAACGGCAGATCTTGCCGTAACTTCTTGAAATCGGCGAGCAGCCGCTCGACCAGATCCCGATCCGCCAACGAACCGGCAAACGCCTCCGCCAACTCGGTGCTCGCAGCACTGCCACCCGCTTGCGCCATGCGCGTCTGCAGAACCACTTTCTCGACATAGATCTCCGCCGATGCGCCATACGCCGCGTTGCGGCACTCCGCCTCGATGCTGGCTTGGTCGGCTGCAAACCCCGCATGCAGATCCGTCGCCCCGGACAGCGTTACCCGCGCAATCACCGGCCGCCCTTCCGCCACACCCGCACGCTCCTCGAAGGCGAGACGCAGAAGCTGTGCGACCTCCTCCATCCGCTCCGCACCATCAAGGGCTACCGGTATCTGCGCCCAGCGCAGAACATCCGTAGCCCGATGCGACACATCGACGATCCGCCCTTCACTTACCTCGACGAGCGTCGCCCCTTTAGACCCGGTCTCGCGCGCATGACGGCCCTGTGTATTGCCGGGAAAAACCACAAAGGGGTGTTGGCTCAGCACGCGCCGATCGTGGATATGTCCAAGCGCCCAGTAATGATATCCCTGGCCTATCAGGCTCTCGACACGGCAAGGCGCATAGACCTCGTGCGCACCCGGATCATCCGCCGAAGTGTGCAGCATCGCGATACAGAACCGCCCTGTCTCCGGGCCCGGATAGCCGTCGGAGAAATCCTCGGGAATATGCCGATCGGGAAAAGACCGTCCGTGCACGACCACGCCAAGCTCGTCCGATGCCCAGCGATCCACTTTTCGCGTCGACATGACAAACACGTTATCCGGCTGTGTCAGCTTGCTGGTGATCACCGAGGCCGCATCGTGGTTGCCACGCACGATGATGCAGGGGCGGCCAAGCCGCCGCATCTGCTCGTTGAAAAACAACCCGGTCGAGAAATCCCGCCAGTCGCCATCGTAAAGATCGCCGGCAATCAGCAGGAAGGCCACATCCTCGGCGATCGCCAGATCGATAAGGTTCACGAAGGCACGGCGTGTACAATCCTGCAACACATGCGCCGGAATTTCGCCACGCCGCGCCAACCCCGCGAGCGGACTGTCGAGATGAATGTCGGCGGCATGGAGGAACTTCATGCCTTCAGGCGGAATCCGTGCAGTCGCTGGTAAATCTCCTCGGCCGGCTTCATTTCCTCCGGCAACGTACCTGCCGGCTGCGCAGGGGGCGCGGAAAACCCTGTCGATGACTCCACCGACTGATACCAGTGGCTTGCCCATACACCATCCGTGTCGCGCCGCCCAGCGGGCCAACGCAGCATCTTCTCGGAAAACGGAATTGTAAGTATGGCGCACAAGGCCTGCAGCATGCCGTGCGGATCAGAAAGCACATCATCTGCATCGATCACCAATGGCGCTCTGCCTAAACGGTCCGCCTCATGATCGAAAATTGCTGCCTGACGCTCGAAACCAAGATCGGCCAAGTTCGCTTCGCTGCGTTTTTGGGCATACGACGCCACTACTCGCTCGGGTGAGCGGATCAGGAAAACATTTGCGCACGCCGCCATCCAATCCAGATCGATGGAGTCGATCATGTGATGGGTCATGTGTTTCTGGTAGAACACCGCAGCACCGCCCGGCACCGGCCCCAGCAGCGCGGCGATCACCGCCGACGGATCCTGTGGCTGCGATGCCAGCACCTCCTCGTTCATCGGATGAACAATCCCGGTCCTCGCCAGATAAACGGCATAAAACGGTTCATCGACCACCGCGGAATCATCGCGGTTTTCGAAAGCCCGCATCATCGCCGTCGAAATGTTGCGTGGACCCGACCACATCGCAATCCGCACCGGCGCTGCGCTCATCAATCCGACACCATGGCGTGGTGTTCTGCATACTCGTCCTTCAGTGCCGCATAGAGCCCGCGCAAACGCTGCGTCACCGGCCCTGGGCAGGACGGCAGAACCTGTCGGTCGATCTGCCTTACAGGAATGATCCCGCCCATTGTGCCGGTCAGAAAAACCTCATCCGCCGCATGCGCCGCATCAAGCGTGAAATCCGCAAGCCGTATCGGAATGCCGTTGGCGACGCAAAGATCGATCACGTTGCCACGGGTGATACCGTTGAAGCAGGCGACGCCCGTAGACGTGAAAACCTCGCCATCGCGCACGAAAAACGCATTCGTGGCATTGCAGCTCGAAACGAAACCGTGCTGATCAAGCATCAGGGCTTCATCTGCCCCCGCGTGCACGGCCTCGAGCAGCGCCGTGATCAAATTTAACCGGCTATGCGAGTTCAGACGCATATCGAACATGGTGGCCGGCGAGCATCGTATCGAAGCCGTATACAGGCTCAGCCCCGCCTGCGGGTCCACCGCCGCCTTGTATTCCGCCGTGATCACCACAGTAGGTTTGCCGAGTGCGTTGCGCGGGTCCTGGTTCACCGTCGCTTTCGGCCCGCGCGTGACCATCAGGCGCAAATGCGCACCATCGCTCATCTTGTTGGCGCGCAAAATCTCGCCCAGCGCGGCAATCATCCCCTCGCGGTCCAGCCCGATATCGAGCCCGATCGCAGCAGCGCCGCGATACAGCCGGTCGAGATGCGCCTCCAGGAACAGCAGCGCAAATTTGTGCAGCCGCAATCCTTCCCACACGCCGTCTCCAAGCGCGAACCCCGCATCGAATACCGAGACCAGTGCGCGCTCGCGCGGCACCAGGCTGCCGTTCAGATAGATGAGCACACCGCTATTGCGCGGGTCATCGACGAAATCCTGGCTACCCGCCACGCGAAAAACTCCGCGCAGATCTATCCATCCACCGCCGCATAAGCATAGGGCCCACCTTTCTCTAACGCTGCCTTATAAGCCGGCCGATCATGGATTCGCGCCAGCCAATCCCGCGTGCGCGTCCGCTTGCCCAACCCGATCCGGTCGCTCGCCGCCTCCAACGGAAAGCTCATCATGATGTCGGCTGCAGAAAACGCACCGCCGGCGAACCAGGGCGCCGCAGTCAACTCCGACTCGATATAGTCCAATTGCGCTGCGATGGTCGGACCCGTGTAACCCTTCTGCACAGCGCTCGCGATCATCCTGGCAACCGGGCGAACTATGGCCGGCGCTTTCTTGGACATCTCCTTCAATAGCAATGTCATTACCAGCGGCGGCATCGCCGATCCCTCGGCAAAATGCAGCCAATAGATGTAACGCAGCCGATCTTCCGTGCCCCCGGCCGGCATCAGCCGGCCATCGCCGAAATTATCCACTAGATAGGTCACGATCGCACCCGTCTCGGCAATCACCCTGTCGCCATGGGTGATCACCGGCGACTTTCCCAGCGGGTGCACCGCGCGCAACTCTGAAGGGGCCAACATGGTCTTGGAATCACGCTGATAGTGTTTCACTTCGTAGGGAACAGCAAGTTCTTCAAGCAGCCACAGAACGCGCTGCGAGCGGGAGTTGTTCAGATGATGCACAATGAGCATGGGCGTCTCCCTAGCGCGAGAGTTCCCGCGCCATGTCGTCCAGACCGCTCAACGTCAGCGGGAACATCCGGTTCTGCATCACTTCGCGCAGCAGCCGTATCGACAGCGCGTTGCCCCAATGCCGCTCATGGCTCGGATTGAGCCAGGCTGCACTGCGGAAATGTCCCACCAGCCGCTCCATCCATACGCGCCCCGCTTCTAGATTGAAATGCTCCACGCTGCCGCCTGGCTGCATGATCTCGTAAGGGCTCATCATCGCATCCCCCACGAACACCAGCTTGTAGTCTCGCCCATAGGTGCGCATCAGCTGGAACGTGTCGAGTGACGTCTGGTCTCGCCGTCGGTTCTCGCGCCACACCCGCTCATAGACGCAGTTGTGGAAATAGAAATGCTCCAGATGCTTGAACTCGCTTTTGACAGCAACAAACAGCTCCTCCGATGTTCGCACATGATCGTCCATCGATCCGCCGATATCAAGCAGCAGCAATATCTTGATCGCATTATGGCGCTCAGGCACCATTTTCAAATCAAGCGACCCCGCATTGCTCGCCGTCGCATGAATGGTGGCCGACAGATCGAGCTCCGTCGCGGCCCCTTGCCGTGCAAACCGACGCAGCCGCCGCAATGCCAGCTTCATGTTCCGCGTACCCAGCTCAACATCGCCGTCCAGGTCACGAAACTCACGCTTGTCCCATACTTTCACCGCACGGCGATGCCGCGACTCTTGCTGGCCGATCCTTACCCCTTCCGGGTTAAACCCGTGCGCCCCGAACGGCGACGTGCCGTTGGTGCCGATCCATTTATTGCCGCCCCGGTGTTGCGCCTTCTGCTCTTCCAACCTCTGCTTCAGCGTCTCCATCAGCTTGTCGAACCCGCCCAGCGCTTCGATCTTCGCCATCTCTTCCGCGCCAAACATCCGCTCGGCCAGTTTGCGTATCCACGCCTCCGGGATATCGCACGCCAAATCGCCAGGCGCCGTCTCTACCCCCTTGAACACCGCGCCAAAAACGCGATCGAACCGATCCAAATGCCGCTCGTCCTTCACCAAAGTCGCCCGGCTCAGAAAATAGAAATCCTCGATGCTGTAATCGGCAACACCCGCCTTCATCGCCCCCATCAGCGTGAGATACTCGGTGATGGAAACCGGCAAGCCCGCCGCACGCAACTGCTCGACGAAACTCGGGAACATAGCCTCTAATTCCGTTTCGACATGAATGCCAACCGCTCGAACAGATGCACATCCTGCTCGTTCTTTAGCAGCGCACCATGTAGAGGCGGTATCACCATCGTCTTGTCGTTCGAGCGCAAAACCTCCGGCGACAGATCCTCGATCATCAGCAGCTTGAGCCAGTCCAGCAACTCGCTCGTTGCCGGCTTCTTTTTCAATCCCGGCAGATCGCGCAACTGGAAAAACACATTCAACGCCTCTCGCGCCAGATCCTGCTTGATGTCCGGGTGATGCGTCTGAACAATCCGCTCCATCGTCTCCCGATCGGGAAAGCGGATGTAGTGGAAAAAACACCTGCGCAGAAACGCGTCCGGCAATTCCTTCTCGTTGTTCGAGGTGATGATCACCACGGGCCGCTGCAGCGCCTTGATCGTCTGCCGCGTCTCGTAGACGAAGAACTGCATACGATCCAGCTCTAGCAACAGATCGTTCGGAAACTCGATATCCGCCTTGTCGATCTCGTCGATCAGCACCACACTCTGCCGCTCCGCCTCGAACGCATCCCACAACTTCCCGCGCACGATGTAATTACCGATATCGTGCACACGCGCATCGCCCAACTGTCCATCCCGCAACCGCGACACGGCATCATACTCGTAAAGCCCCTGCTGCGCCTTGGTCGTGCTCTTCACATGCCACTCGATCAGATCGAGCCCCAAAGCCTGCGCCACCTCATGCGCCAGCACGGTCTTTCCGGTGCCAGGCTCACCCTTCACGAGTAAAGGCCGCTGCAAAGCGACCGCAGCATTGACCGCCACCTCAAGGTCACGCGAAGCGATATAAGTCTCAGTGCTCTTGAATTGGGTCACGATGACGTCTCCGGCTACACAACGATCTAGCCGCGCGCGGAGAGAAAAGGCCAGGGGCTTTGCCGCTGGCCTTTCTTTCAGTGCGTCGTGATCAGCGTACCGCCGTGGCCGTCGCTGGCCATGGTGAAGTGGCTCTGGCTCAGTGAGGCGCCGAGGACCACGCTGCCGGTGTGCGTGCCGTCGGTAAACGCCAGGCTCGTCGTACTCGCGCCCGCCGTTGCCGTCAGTGTCGCCGCCGTCGGCGAGAGGTCGCTGATATCCAGGCTCGACGTATTGGCCCAGTTGAATGCGGTCAGGCCGTTCATGTTGGCGGAGATGCCCGTCAGCGTGTCGCCGGCGGCGGCCGTGAAGAACATCATCTTCGCCTGGCTCACCGCCACCGACAATTTAGCGCTGCTCGTCGGCACGATCGAGATGTTCGAGCCGCCGTGGCCGTCGCTGCTCACTTCCACCGTGCCGGCCAGCGCCGAGATGCCGTGGATGGTGGTGGTGGCCGTCGCCGTCTTGGCCACGAGTGCGCCGCCGGTCAGCGAGACGCTGGTCAGCACCTGGCCAACTAGGTTGATCACGTCGCCGCCCACCAGGTTGGCCACCGATCCGGCAAAGGTCGCCGGCTGCTCGATCTTTAGCGTGCCGGTGGTGCTGGTGAAGCGCGCCACTTGGCTGCTGGAGACGGAAGCGGCCATGTCCATCGTGGCGCCCGCATCGATCTGCAGCGTGCCGGCGCCGGTGACCGGGCCTTGAATGGAGAGCACGCCGCCATGTGCATCGATGGTGCCGTTATTGCTCATCGCCGTCGCGACCGTACCGGTGCCGGAGATCATGCCGGTGTTGAGCATCGGCACGCCCGGGAACAGGCCGTTCGAGGTCATCTCATGCAGCATGCCGCCGGTCAGCACGATGCTGCCCTGGTTGGTGAACTGGGTGGCACCGGCCAGCGGATCGGCGAAGTAGTTGTAGAGGCCAAGCTGCACGGTGCCGCTGCCGCCGATGTTCAGCGTGCCGGTGTTTGTCGTGCTCGCACTGCCCAGCACCAGCACGCCGCCGGCCGAGGCGTTGAGCACGCCGCTATTCGTGAAGCTGCTGCTGCCGATCGTCAGGGTGGCACCGGCGATGCTGGCATTGATGTGCCCGGCATTGACGATGCTGTCGCTCCACTGGCCGAGCCCCGCATTGCCGAGAGTGCCAGCCGTGCCCGCCGCATTGAGTGTGCTGGTGGACCCAATCGTCAGCTGTGTGCCGGCGGCCGCATCCAGCTCCGGGGCGGCGAGCACCTGGCCGAAATACACCTGTGCGCCGCTGCCGAGTGAAACATTGGCGTTGTTCAGCGTCTCGGTGCTGGCGGAGATCAGCCGCGACGCCGCACCGGTGAGGGCGATGCTGCCGGTGCCGGAACCGTTCACACTGGTCAGCGTGATGCCCTGCGAGATGCTGAGCTGCGCAAATGGCCGGCTGAGATCGAGCAGGCCGCGATAGGTGACACCCGCTAGGTCGCCACCACCGGCGCCCGCCAGGCCAGAACCGTTATCGATAATGGTTCCGCCGGCGATGGTGCCGGTGAGCGCCACCCGACCCATCGCGCTGCCGGCGCCGATGGTCAATGTGCCGGTGCCGAGGTTGAGCGTGCCGGCCACGGAGACCGAGGCATTGCTCAGCGACAGCGTGCCCAGCGACGCCAGGCTCTGCGAACCACCCAGCGACAGCGAGGCGTTGCTCACCGCGATGGTGCCAGTGTTGCTGAACTGTGTGGCCTGGAGGCTGAGCGTCTCGCCGTTGCTGACGCTGATCTTGCCCTGGTTGGTAAAGCTCTGCCCGCCGAGGGTCAGCGTGCCGCCATAGACGCCGGCGGTGATACTGCCGGCGCTAACGATGCCGTCCGCTGCCACGCCGCCGGCCGCACCGATGGTGGCGAACTGCCCGGTCTGCGTGATCGCGACGCTGCTGCCGAGCGAGAGGATGCTCGCACCCGCGACGGTCGTGCTGTGCGTCACTTCGATGGTCGAGCCCGCACCTGCTGCACCGAGATTGACGTTGCCGCTGCTCAGGCTTTGCGCACCGATGAAGTCCAGCACCGCACCGGCGCCGGTGACGTTGGCGGTGCCGTTCACCGTCAGCCCGTCACGTATCCGCAGGAACGCGCCGGCGCCGTTCAACGACAACGTGCCATTGTCGGTTACGCCGTCGAGCAGGCCGGTGCCGTTGCTGCCGATGCTCAGCGCGCCGTTATTGTCGGCAATGGTGCCGCCGATGACGGTGCCGTTGAGGCTGAAATCGTTGAGCGCCGAGGCCGTCCCGAGGGTTAGCGTCGTGTTGGCGTTGTTCAGCGTGCCGTTAAGCTGCACCACGCCGCTGCTTGCCGTCACGATGCCCATCTGCGTGGTGGTCAGCGTGCCGCCGAGCACCAGCGTGCCGCCGTTCACCACGATCTGCCCGGCATTGGACCAGCTGGTCGCCGCTCCAAACGCCGCCGCATTGCCGCCCAGCGTCATCGTGCCGCCGGCGCCCACGGTGATGGTGCCGCTATTGCCGAATTGCTGCGCGCCGACGGTCAGCGTGTCGCCGTTGCCGACGCTGATCGTGCCCTGGTTCAGGAAGCTGCCAAAGCCCCCGATCGTCATCGTGCCGCCGGCGACATTGGCCTGGATTACGCCCTGGTTCACCAGCGTGTCGGAGAGGCCGAAACCGGCGATCGGGCTGAAGGCGTTGGCATCCAGTGCCGCATTCGCACCGCCCTGCACCACCGTCACGCCGGTGCCCAGCGTCGCCGTGGTGGCGCTGCTGGCGAGCCAGGCGTCGCTGGTGCCGATGCTGGCAGCCTGTCCGGCCGCACCGAGCACGATGTTGGTGGCGTTCAGCGTCTCGTTGCCCTGCAGGCTGAGCGACGCCGCGTTGCCGCTGATCACGGTCGCACCCGGCGCACCGTTGGCGCCGACGATCTGCGTACCGTTGGCGAGCGTTACGCCGGACGCGGCGGTGGCGAGGCGGATAGCGCCTTGATAGGTGACGCCCGAGAGCGTGCCGGTGCCGGCCGCAAAGCTCATGCCGCCGCCGTTATCCACTACTATGCCGCCGACGAGCGTGCCGCCCAGCGACAGCGCGCCGAGCGAACCACTGATCGAGCTGCCTGCGCCGAGCGTCAATGTGCCCGCGTTGCGCGCGGTGCCCAGCAATTCGACCTGGCCGTTGCTCAGCGTCACCGAGCCCATATTGGCAAGCAGGCTGGTGGCGTAGGTGCCGCCGAGCGCCAAGGTGGCGTTGCTCACGGTGATTGCACCTGTGTTCTGGAACCCGCCGGTCGCGATCTGCAGCAGCGCGCCGCTGCTTACCGCAAGCGTGCCCTGATTGATGAAATTGCCGTTGCCGACGATCCCGAGCGTGCCGCCGGCGCCGCTGACCGTCACCGTGCCCTGGTTGACGATGGTATCCATCAGGCTGGCGCCGGGCACCGCGGAAACGCTGCCGGCCACCAGTTGCGCCTGGCCCGAGAGATCGCGCACCCAGCTGGAGGCACCGATGGTCAGCGTGGCACCGCTCGTGGCACCGCCGGCATGGCTGATGTCGAGCGCGGCAGCGCCGGTCTGGCCCGCCTGGTTGCCGATCGCGCCGAGGGCCACGACGGTGTTGTTCAGCGCCTGCGACCCAACGAAGTCGATGGAAGAGTAACCGCCGGTCAGCGCGATGCTGCCGGGGCCGCTGCCGTTCAGGCCGGCGGACTTCAGCCCGTTCTGCACGAACAGCGTCTCGTTTGCTGTGCTCATGTTGAGCGTGCCGTCGACGGTCACACCATTCAGCACACCGCCGGAGGACAGGAAGCTACCCCCCTGCATAGCCAGCGTACCGCCGTTGATCGCGCCATAGGCCAGCGCCAAGGTGCCCGCCTGCAAAGCCAGCGTGCCGGTAAGGTTCAGCGCGCCGGCATCGTAGAACTCCGCACCCGACGCATTCAGCACCAGGCCGGACGCCGCAGCGCCGCCGAACAGAGTGACCACGTAATTGCCGCCGGCGGTAATGTTCGCCACGGCCGCCGCGTTCGGTGAGCCGCTGCTCCAGTCGCTGCCATTGGTCCAGTCGCCGGAAACGCCGCTCTGCCAGGTGCTGCTGCTCACGTTAAGAATTCCTCTGCATCTGTGGCCGTCTGCGTCGTTCGGCTCAAAACCCGACGACGGGCTCACAGATACGCAACAAGGAATAACAGTAGGTAAACAGAAGCAGATTTATCTGCGGCAAGATGATTTTTATTCTTTTGTTTACTTGTGTTTGAGCAGTCGAAAGACTGCCGAATGCTTGCAGGGAATGTCGTTCACACTTCGTCTCACCGCGCCCGGCAAATTCCCGCAAACCTCCCTTGCACCACCCATCCGGCTCCGCCATGAGTCTTTCCCCGACTCCGAAAAGCATGCGCAAGGACATCCCTATGCAGCCCACCCGCCGCCACTTGCTGATCGCCGGCTCCGCCGCCGCCATCGGCCTCTCCACCAGCGCCGCCTGGGCCGATACCGACCCCCGCATGGCCGACCGCATCCAAGGCAGCCCCGACGCAAAAATCGTAGTTGAGGAATGGTTTTCGTTCACCTGCCCGCACTGCGCGCGCTTCGCTTCTGACGTGTTCCCGATGATCCAGGCCCAACTCATCGACACCGGTAAAATTCGCTACATCTTCAAGGAATATCCGCGCGATCAGGTGGACCTCATGGCCGGCATGGTCGCCCGCAGCCTCCCCCCGGAACGCTACGAGCCCTTCATGATGAGCCTTCTCTCAACACAAATGCGCTGGGCGTTCGACCGCAGCGCCGACCCAAAGGAAGAACTCGCCAAACAAGCCGCCCTCGCCGGCATGCCACGCGAAACCTTCGACAAGGTGACGAGCGATGACAAACTGAAAACCGAAATGCTCGCCGCCCAAGCCGAGGTCGAAAAGAAATACAATATCGATGCGACCCCCACCTTCATCAGCAACGGCAAGAGCCACTCCGGCGAGATGACCTACGACGAATTCGTCAAATGGCTTGGCGTGGGGGCGTGAAGGAAGGCCAGGGGACTCTGCCCCCTGGCCCCCCGCCCGGGGGACGCCCCCTGGACTGCCATTATTTGAAGGCGGGGAGGAGGGGACATAACTCGCGTGTTCTCTCCACCCGACCGATATGTCCCCTCTTCCCTGCCTTCAGATCGCGGGGGTCTGGGGGGTCACCCCCCAGCGGAGTCCCAACCTTGCAAGATGGGGGACAGAGCCCCTGGCCTTTCTTTTCATGACCCCACGCTTAACCCGCCTGCGGATCGCGGGCTTCAAGAGTTTTGCTGAGCCGGTCAGCTTGGATATCTTGCCTGGTTTGACTGGTGTTGTCGGACCCAATGGCTGTGGCAAATCCAACGTGGTCGAGGCGCTGCGCTGGGCGATGGGCGAGACGAGCGCCCGGTCGTTGCGTGGCGGCGAGATGGACGATGTCATTTTCGCCGGCACCACGGCGCGCCCGAGCCGCAACCTGGCCGAGGTCACGATCACCCTGGAGCGTGCGGGCGAAGACGGTGTTCTGCCGCAGCCTTTCGAGGCGGAATCGGAATTGCAGGTCACCCGCCGCATCGAGCGCGGAGCCGGCTCGCAATTTCGGGCCAATGGACGCGAGATGCGGGCGCGCGATGTGCAGACGTTGTATGCCGATCTGGCGAGCGGTGCGCGCTCCAGCGGCATGGTTAGCCAGGGGCGCGTGTCGCAGCTGGTGAACGCCAAGCCGGAAGAGCGGCGCCAGGTGCTGGAGGAAGCGGCCGGCATCACCGGCCTGCATGCCCGTCGCCACGAGGCCGAGCTGAAGCTGCGTGCAGCCGAGCAGAACGTGACCCGCGCCGAGGATTTGCGTGTGCAGCTCGATGGCGCGCGCGAGGGGTTGCGCAAGCAGGCGCGTCAGGCGGCACGTTACCGCAACATCTCCGGCCTGATCCGCGCGGCGGAAACCGAGCATCTGGCTGTGCTGTTTGCCCAGGCGCAGGAAGCGCTCGCGGCCGCGCAGGAAGCCTATGCACGTGCCTCGTCCGAGGCTGCCGAGGCTGCCGAGGAAATCCGCATCTCCGGCGAAGCGCTCGAAGAGGCGGAGCAGGCTTTGCCCGATTTGCGCGAGGCGGAGGCGGCGGCCCGCAGCGTTCTGGAACGCCGCCGTGTAGAGACCGAGTCGCTTGCCGCCGAGTCTGCGCGCGTATCACGCGACGCTGCGGAGGCGGAAGCGCGTCTGCTGGAGCTGGAAGCCGATCACCAGGGCGCTTTGCGCAACCAGGCGGATGCGCTGGCGTCCGTCGAGCGTTTGTCGACCGAGGCGGAGCGGCTCGCCACCCTGTTATCCGGCCTTCCGGCCGCGGTGGAGACGGCACGCGAGACACTGGCCGTGCACCGCGACAAGGCCTCGCAGGCCCAAAGTGCCACCGATGACGCCGCTGCGGCTGCCCGCGACGCCCAGGGCCGCGCCGATCAGGCAACACAAACCTTGAATACCGCCGAAGCCCGTGCCGCGGACATGCGCGCGCAATATACGGCGGCGGAGTACGCTGATGGCGCGGCACAGGCAGCGCTGATCCCTGCTTCCCGCCTTGATCAGGCTGAAGCGGCCATGCATCTCGCCGAAGAGGCGCTCGCCGCAGCACGGCAGGATCTGGAACTGGCCGAGACCACGCGCGCCCAGGCAGAGCAGGCGCATCTGGCAGCTCGTGCGGAGGCAGCCCGTGCCACCACGGAGACGCAAACCGCCCAGCGCGCGCATGCGGAGATCGTCGCACGCGCCACCGCGGCCGAATCGCAGCGCGGGCAAGCCGAAGCCGCGCTGCAGTCGCTGCAACAACGCCGCATTGCGCCGCAGCACCTGGACGAAACAGCAGCAGCCGCATCCGACGCCGAGTCGCAGTTGCAGCTTTGCGAGTCGAGCCTCGACGCTGCCGAGCGCCATGTTGCCGAGTCGCAGGCCGCTCGTGCAGAGGCATCACACCGGCTTGAGGATGTGCGCGCGGCAATCATCCGCACCGAAGCCTTGCTGACGCAGGCCAACGCCCATCAACGGGCCGTGGAAAAGGAAGCGGCCGAGGCCGAAAAGGCCCTGGCAGAAGCTGAAAGCCTCTTCCCGCCCACGTCCGAGCGCACTGCCGCAGCGGAAGCAGAGGCCGAAGCCGAACAGGTGTTTGCAGCGCGTCAGCAAGCCGCCGCGCGTTTGCAGGCCGGCTCCATCCAGGCCGGCCTCGCCCTCACCGAAGCGCGCGATGCCGCCAGCCTCGCCGAGGCGGAGGCCGCCCGCCATGGCGCCGAGGCTGAGGGTCTTCGTGCCGTCATTGGCCCGGCCGCCAACACGCTTCTCGACTCCATAGCCGTCCCTGATGGCCTCGAAGCCGCCCTCGGCGCCGCCCTCGGCGATGCGTGTACGGCCTCGCTCGACGAAGCCGCGGAAAAATTCTTCCGCGCCCTTTCTAGCGACGCGCCGGTCCTGCCAGCGCCCGATGGTGCCGAACGCTTCGACTCCCTTGTCCACGCCCCATCTGCCCTCAACCGTATCTTATCAGCCTGCGTGCTGCTCGCCCCGGAAACCGACGGCGACGCGATCCAGCCAAACCTGCCGCCCGGCATGGTCGCGGTCACCCGCGAAGGCGCCGCCTGGCGCTGGGATGGCCAGATCGTGCGCGCCGGCGCGCCGAACGCCGCCGCCACTCGGCTGCGCCAAGCCAACCGCCTGCACACCATCGAACGCGCGCAAGCCGCCGCCGCTGCCGAAGCGGCGACCGCCCGTGCCCGCTGTGACGCTGCCGGCCGCGACGAAACCGCGGCAAAGCAATTCGAGGCCGACGCACGTGACGGCCTC
Source organism: Acetobacteraceae bacterium (assembly GCA_965198855.1). Classification (GTDB taxonomy): domain Bacteria; phylum Pseudomonadota; class Alphaproteobacteria; order Acetobacterales; family Acetobacteraceae; genus BOG-908. The sequence goes on from CBDAPZ010000001.1 coordinate 1,953,813, forward strand.
GCCGCGGCCGAAGCCGCACTGCGCGCCGCCCGCGCGCATGCCGCCCGCCTCGCCGCGGATACCGCGCAGGCAGAAGCACGTCGCGCCACCTTGCTCCCTACGGTCACGCGCTTGTCCGACGAACGTGAGGCAGCCAGCGCGGCCATTACCGAGATCCACAGCCAGCTCGAAGCACTGCCGGAAGCCGCCGCCGCCGAAACGGTGCTCGTCGAGGCGACCCGGATCGCTACCCAGGCGACCGCCGCCGTGGACGCCTCCCGCCTTGCCCGCACTGAGGCGCGCAATGCGCTCGCCGCCAGGCAAGCCGACATGGCCCGCGTGCGGGACTCGGCCCGCGACATCGAGCAGCGCATCGCTGGCCAAACCCCCCTGCTCGCCCGCGCCCGCACCGACCACGAAAGCGCCCTTCGCCAGGTCGCCGGCTCGGCGGAAGCCTTGGCCGGCTTGCCTGACGTGCTACACCTCGCCGCAACGGCGACCGCAGCAGAGACCGCCTTGTGCAAGACCACAGAGTCGCTGACTGCCGCCCGAGTCGCCCGCAAGACCGCTGAGGATTCGCTCGACGCCAGCCGCGTCGCCCTCGCCGCCCTGCACCTCGCCGCCGCCCAGGCCACAAGCCAAGCCGAATCGCGTGCAACCATGCTCCAGCGCGCCGGGCAGGATCTGGACCTGGCCGAAGCCGCTCACCGCGAGGCCACTGCGCATCTCGCCGCTCTACCCGACCACGCCGCTCTTGCACGCGCCGCCGCAGCGACAAAGCCGCTTCTCGATGCCGCCCGCGCCGACATGACGGAGTCGCTCACCGCCCTCAATCGGCTCGAAGCCGAGCTGCGCCAGTCCGAAATCGCCCGGAACCTCGCCGCGCACGACCTCACCGCCTGGCGATCCCGCCTCGACGAAGCAGCCGAGCGCGCAGACCTTCTCGCCATCCGGCGCAACGCCGCCCGTGACGCCCACAAATCGCTGGCCGACACTCCTGCCCTGATCGCCGCCCGCGCCGAAAGATCCGCTTCCGGCCTACTCTCCGCCGAGGCCACGCACCGCACCGGCCATGACCGGCTGCAAGCCGCCGAACACCGGATGCGCGCCCTCGCCTTGGCGCGGCGCGACGCCGAGACCCAGGCCACCCAGAAGCGTGAAGCCGCCTTGCGCGCCGAAGCCGCCACCGAATCCGCCGCCGCCACCCTCGCCGCCACCCTGGCCCGCGCCGCCGAACGCCTCGGCGCAACCGCCGAACTGCCGGAAGCACGCGACATCGACGCCCAAAGCGAAGAACGCGCCCGCAAGAAGCTTGAGCGTCTCGGCCGCGAGCGCGAGGAGATGGGCCCCGTCAACCTGCGCGCCGAGCTCGAGCTCGAGGAGCTGGACCAGCGCCTCGCCACGCTCGAGCAGGAACGTGAAGAGCTCTCCACCGCCATCGCCAAGCTGCGCGGCTCGATTGGCCACCTCAACCGCGAAGGCCGCACCCGCCTGGAAGCCGTGTTCCAGGAAGTCGACCAGCATTTTCGTACCCTATTCACCCGCATGATGGGCGGCGGCCGCGCCCACCTGGCGCTGACCGGCTCCGACGACCCGCTCTCCGCCGGCCTCGAGATCTACGCCGAGCCCCCCGGCAAGAAACTGGCAGCCCTCTCGCTGCTCTCCGGCGGCGAACAGGCGCTGACGGCGCTCAGCCTGATCTTCGCCGTCTTCCGCTGCACCCCCGCCCCGGTCTCGGTGCTTGACGAGGTGGACGCACCGCTGGACGACGCCAATGTGGAACGCTTTTGCACCCTGCTGGAAGATATCGTCCGGGAGACAGGCACGCGCTTTCTCGTCGTCACCCACCACCAGCTCACCATGTCGCGCATGGATCGGCTGTTCGGCGTGACGATGCAGGAACGCGGGGTGTCGCGGCTGCTTTCGGTGGACCTGCAACGCGCAGTGGCAATGGTGGAGCCGCAGCTCGAAGCAGCAGAGTAGGCGGGCACTACCCCGCTACGGCACGTAAATCTCCGCCAGCCAATAGATGACTCCGCCAAGAACAACGATTGCACCGAACGAAAACCCGATCCGCACGCCCGGCTTCCACCGCTTGCGCAGAATGAGCGCTGCGCAATCCGAGCAACACCCTATGCCCGGATGCTGCTGTTGCGCCCGGGTCGGCTCCGCCAACCACCCCTCTGCCTGCCATTGTGCCTGCTTCATGCGCGAGGGACGGGTATCGTCAGCCGTCGGATTGTCCCGCCGCGCCCGCATCGGCTTGCCGCACCGCCGGCACTCATCCACACCATAGGTCATATCGGCTCAATGCGTCGCGTGTCACAGCCTGGTCAAGAGCGCGCATCCGGTGGAACGATATTGTTTCGCACAACGTTCACTCCACATGACCGTGGCGTCTTTCGCCCGAAGAGGAGTGTTTGGACATGCAGAACACACCATTTACCTTCACGCTTAGCCTGCTCGCCGGCATCGCCCTCGCGGCACCCGCCCTGGCCGGCACCACACAGACTGCGACACCGGTGCACCACATTCGCCATCACGTGCACGTCGTCAGCCACCAGGCGCCAATCGCCCCGCTCACGCAGCCTGATGCCGCTAAGCCGGTTGCTTCTCACGATGCGCCGATGCCGAACGAATGGGTCACCGCACCCATCGACAATACCGATCAGGAGACCTCTTTGGCGCCCGCGGTGATGCAGATCCACTACCCGCCACAGGGCGACGGCTACACCCTCGGATCGAGCGCGCAAGCGATGGATGATCGTGAAGCCGCGAAGGTCACCGGTGTGCAGATGAAAGTTCCTTTGGACTGAGGGCTCAGTCTGAATGGTGCCTTGGCGACGCATCAGACTGTTCGTCGCCTTGACACCCTTCAGTGCCGCATCTAGCAAGCCCGGGCTTTCCAGCGCCGGCGTTGTCGAAACACCGGAGCGTTGATTGAGCGAGAATGAAGGGAAAGACGGTTCTTTCGAGGATCGTCTCAACACCGCGCGCAGGCGCCAGGGTCTTGATGAACCCGGCGCTCACCCGGCAGCCGTTTCCCCACAGGGAGCGTCTGCGCTGGGAGTGGGCATGCGCGTGGGTGTGGAGCTGGTGTCGTGCCTGGTCGTGGCGGTTGCCATTGGCTGGGTGCTGGATCGCTGGCTACATACACTGCCTCTGTTCCTCGTGATCTTCGTGCTGCTGGGTGGTGTGGCGGGTGTTGCCAATGTGTGGAGGCTGGTAGGACCGGCCAAGCACTAGACCCCTGCCGCCGGCAGAACGGTTTTGGGGGATGATACCAGTGGCAGCCGACGCAGCACACGCAACTGCACCGACGATCGACGCGCTCGGGCAGTTCCAGCTGCACCCCATGGGTTATCTGGGTGCCTCGGTCAATTTCAGCCAGTCGAACCTGATGATGGTCATCGGCTGCGTACTGGTGCTCGCATTGCTGCATTTCGGCGCCGCCAAACGCGCCGTCGTACCGGGCCGCCTGCAGGCGGCAGCGGAACTCTCATACGACTTCATCTACAACATGGCCGTCGACCAGATCGGACCGGAGGGAAAACGCTATTTCCCGTTCATCTTCACGCTGTTCTTCTTCGTGCTGATGGGCAACCTGCTCGGCCTTATCCCCTTCACCTTTACCTATACCAGCCACATCGCCGTCACCGCGGCGCTGGCAATCCTGGTGATCGTGCTCGTCACGGTGGTCGCGCTCGCGGAGCACGGGCTGCACTTCTTCTCATACTTCTTCCCGTCGGGTGCGCCGGTGTTCCTCGCACCGCTGATCATCCCGATCGAGATCATCTCCTACCTTTCACGCCCCGTCAGCCTCTCCATTCGTCTGTTCGCCAACATGGTGGCCGGCCACGTGATGTTCGCCGTGTTTGCGAGCTTCGTGGTCATGATGGGCAGCGCCGGCGCCCTCGGCATCGCGGCAGCCATCGGGCCGCTTGCTGTGAATGTGGTGCTGATGGGCTTCGAATTGCTGGTAGCGGCTCTGCAGGCCTACGTGTTTGCGATCCTCACCTGCATCTACCTGCACGACGCGGTGCATCTGCACTAGGACACAGGCAGGCTTAAGGCTAAACCCCCTCTAAATTCGCTTAGGAAGGACTTTACTATGGACGTCGCAGCCGCAACGAAACTTGGCGCGGGCATTGCCGTGATCGCGCTCGCCGGCGTGGGCATCGGCATCGGCAACATCTTCTCCGCACTCGTCACCAGCATCGCCCGCAACCCGTCCGCACGTGACAGTGTGTTCGGCCTGGGCATCCTGGGCTTCGCGCTGACGGAAGCGGTCGCTCTCTTCGCGCTGCTGATCGCCTTCCTCATCCTGTTCACCTAAGTCGCTGACGGGAACGAGCAGTCCGGGATGTTGGGCATGAAGCGCGCTAGACTTGTCGTGGCGACATTGGCCGTTCTGGCAGTGGCATCGGGAACGGCTGCGGCCGACACGATGCCGCAGCTGGATTTCGCCAACAAGCTGCTCACCGCTCAGGTGGTGTGGGGCGCGCTGATCTTCGCAGGCTTCTACGCGCTGGTATCGCGCTGGGGCCTGCCGAAGATCGGCTCCATCCTGGAAATGCGGGCAGAGACCATCGCACGTGACCTCAACCAGGCACGCGATGCTCGCATTGACGCCGACCGCGCCGTCGCCGAACTGACGGAGGCGCGTAAAAAAGCCTACGCACAGAGCCAGGCAGCGATCGCCGACGCGACGCAGAAAGCCAAGAAGACGGCAGCCGAACAAGCTGCCGCCCAGGAAGCCAGGCTCGACGCCCAACTGGCCGAAAGCGAGGCGCAGATCGGGGCTGCACGGGCCGCCGCCATGGGCGCGCTGCGCGAAGTCGCCACCGAGACCGCGATTGCCGTGGTTTCCCGCCTCATCGGCAGCGAGCCCGAGACCTATCGCGTGCAGCAGGCGGTAGGCCGCGTCATGGCCGATCGCGGCCTTGCACACGCCGCCTGAACGGAAAGACGGACATGCATCATCTTCTGCACGACCCGGAATTTTGGGTTCTCGTCTCCTTCGTGATCTTCTTTGTCGTCTTTGGAGGCAAGCTGTGGGCAGTGATGGCCGGCATGCTGGACGGCCGTGCGAACGCCATCCGCGCCGAGCTTTCCGAAGCACAGCGCCTGCGCCATGAGGCGGAGGCCATGCTGGCCGATGCACAGCAGGCCCGTACCGCTGCGCTGGCGGAGGCGAGCGATGTGCTCGCTCGCAGCCACATCGAAGCGGCACGCTTGCAGGAAGCGGCCATTGCCGAAGCGGAAGCTGCCGGCAAGCGCCGGGAGAAACTGGCGCTGGAACGGATCGCCGCCGCCGAGAAAGCGGCGTTGACGGAAGTACGCCAGACCGCCGCGGATCTGGCGACACGCGCGGCCGAGCAGGTGCTGTCCGAGGGCCTTGGCGATGACGAGCAGCGCCTGGTTGATTACGCGATTGCCGATTTGCCGCGGGCTCTTCGCGCAGCATAAGAAAGACGCTCTTTTCTGAAGACAAGACTCAAAAGACCTTTACGTCTTTGTGCACATTGCCGGAAAGCACCGCGACAGCGACGTAAAGGTTTTTTGCTTCTTTTTTTCAAAAAGAACGCTTTTCTTCTATCACGTAGCCTTCAGAGAAGCTGACGCCCAGCGTTAAACGCCGGACGGCTTGCGACGCGTCAGCTTCCCTTAAGCGCCGACTTCGCTTCGGCTACTGCGCTCATGCACCCGGTGTCATTTTTCGCATTGAGATCAACAGCTTTTTGCCAGGCGACCTTCGCGCGTGTCATATGATCGTCGCCGCTACCAGCGGTCTGACTGCGCGGCGCAGTCTCGATGCCTTTGCCGGTTGATGCCTGTGTCGCTGCGGTAGCATGACCAGCCTGCTGCTGGCGCACATCGGCATCCGACGTTGCCACGTTGCTCGACGCGGCATCGACCTCCTTCGTGCCCGCAGTCCCGCCGACACGATTGGACGCTGAGGTTCCAGCCTTCTCAGGCGCCACAGCAGTATTATCATGTGTTCCGGTCGGGTTCGACCCGGACAACGTGCCCGTGCTTACCGGTCCAAGCGAAGGGCTGCTGCTGAGCTGTTTGCCGATGGATGCGATATCGTCCGAGCAAGGGCCGGCAAGCGCCACCACGGGCGCTGCGGAAAGCAGGATTGTGGTCAGGCTTGCGTAAATTGTTGTAGTTCTCATCATGGAGTTTCCCTGTTGGTTGCCTCTCCGAACGTGACGGGGTGCAGTCAGGTTCAGGAATTCTTCCTCAACTCCGCGACAGCAACTTCCTTATTCTAGCTCTTTGCCATTTTCGCCAGCAGGTCCACTACGGCCTGGCTGGACATCGAGCGCGCATCCGAAAGCCCATAAGGATCGTCCGGATTTTGTAACTTCGCGTCAGGCGTCAGCATCAGCACGGTTGGCACGCCCTTTACCGTCACGCCGTAGCGCTCAGCAATATCCATATTCTTCGTGCGGCGGCCGACATCGATTTTCACCACCACGAAATGCTTGGCGGTCCAATCCGCCACCGGCGGCTCCAGCAGCACGCCCGCCAGGATGCGGCAATCAGGACACCAATTGCCGCCGAAATCCAGCAGCACCGTGCGGCCGCTTTTCTTGGCCTCGGCAAACGCGGCATCGACTTGGGCATGCGCGTCAGCGGTCTCGTCATAGGGGCGTGCCACCGGCGTCGCAGGCGCCTCCGGCACCGTGGGTGCGGCCGCCATCAGCCAGAGGGCAGACGCCGCTACAAAATACCCTTTTTTCACTGTAGAAATCCTGACAATAGAAGCCCACTACATTCGCAGGCGAGGGATTGCATCTTCTCCGCCCGTTCGCGTTTCGACAAGGGCCGCATCGCCGGCATCCTTGCTGCATCGCACCCAATCCGGCAGGATAAAGCAGGCGGCGTAGACAAGATCGGAGATCGATGAGCACGCACACCGTCAAAAGTGTCTGCCCGTATTGCGGAGTCGGTTGCGGCATCGTGATGGAGGTGTCCGCCGGCCGCGTGGTCAAGCTGACCGGCGACAAGACCCACCCCACCAATTTCGGCCGCCTCTGCACCAAGGGCAGCACCTGTGCACAGGCGATTGCCGTAGCCGGCCGAATGGACCGCGCCTACATCAGGCGGCGTGATCCGCAGGGCCACCCGACCAGCGACCACGTGCCGGTCAATATCGATATCGCCATCACCCAAGCCGCCACCAGGCTCAGCCGTATACTTGATGAGCACGGCCCTGAAGCGATTGCTCTCTACGTCTCCGGCCAGATGTCGCTCGAGGCGCAATACCTCGCCAACAAGCTTGCTAAAGGTTTTTTGCGCACGCCGCACATAGAGTCCAATTCCCGGCTCTGCATGGCCAGCGCCGGCACCGGCTACAAATTTTCGCTCGGCGCGGACGGCCCCCCCGGCTCCTATCAGGATTTCGACAAGGCTGATCTGTTCTTCGTCATCGGCGCGAACATGGCCGACTGCCACCCCATCCTGTTCCTGCGCATGATGGACCGTATGAAGGCCGGCGCCCGCCTCATCGTGGTCGATCCCCGCCGCAACGCCACCGCCGAAAAAGCCACACTCTATTTGCAAATCAAGCCGGGCACCGACCTCGCGCTGATGAACGGCCTGCTGCATCTGCTCGCAGCGAATGAGCGCATTGACGCCGATTTCATCGCCCGCCACACCGAAGGCTGGGAAGCAATGCCCGACTTCCTGGCCGAGTACACCCCCGCCAACGTAGCCGAAATCACCGGCCTCGCCGAAGCCGACATTCGGCGCGCCGCAGACTGGATCGGCGAGGCGCCGGAATGGATGAGCTGCTGGACCATGGGGCTGAACCAGAGCACCCAAGGCACCTGGAACACCAACGCGCTTTGCAACCTGCATCTCGCCACCGGAAAAATCTGCCGCCCCGGCAGCGGACCCTTCTCTCTCACCGGCCAGCCCAACGCGATGGGTGGCCGCGAGATGGGCTATATGGGCGCCGGCCTGCCCGGCCAACGCTCCATCGTCAACGAAGCCGATCGCGACCTCATCGAGGCGTTTTGGGGCGTTCCCAAAGGCACCATCCGGACCAATTCAGGGCACGGTGCGGTCGGCCTGTTTGAGGATATGGCTGCGGGCCACATAAAAGCCTGCTGGATCATCTGCACCAACCCGGTCGCCAGCGTGGCAAATCGCCGCACGGTGATCGAGGCGCTGACCAAAGCCGAGCTGGTGATCGCCCAGGATGCCTTCCTGGATACTGAAACCACCATCCACGCCGACATCATGCTGCCGGGTGCCCTCTGGGCAGAGGCCGAAGGCGTGATGATCAACTCGGAGCGGAACATGACGCTGATGGCCAAGGCCGTCGAACCACCGGGCGACGCCCTGCCGGACTGGCAGATCATCGCCCGAATCGCCTGCGCGCTCGGTTTCGCCGACGCCTTCACCTACGACTCCGCCGCCGCCGTGTTCGACGAGCTGAAAACCCTGGCAAACCCAAAAACCGGCTACGACATCAGCGGCGCCACCCACGAGCGTCTCCGTGCGTCACCGTTACAATGGCCATACGGACCTAACGCGCCGAACGACCGCAATCCGATCCGTTACCTGACGGCCGACGGCGCAAAATTCCCGACACCTACCGGCCGCGCCGCCTTCCTCGCCAGGCCGCACATGCTGCCTGCGGAAATGCCCGACGCAGAATTTCCGTTTGTGCTCAACACCGGCCGCCTACAGCACCAATGGCACACGCTGACCAAGACCGGGAAAATCGCCACCTGCAACAAGCTCAACCCCGGCCCGTTTGTCGACATCCACCCCGACGATGCCGGCCGCCTCGGCATCGGCGACAAGGATTCCGTTCGTATCGCCTCCCGTCGTGGCCACGCCATCCTGCCGGCGGTCGTTACCGACCGTGTGCGCCCGGGCGCCTGTTTCGCGCCCTTTCACTGGAACGATGTGTTCGGCGAAGACCTCGCCATCAACGCGGTCACCAACGATGCCGTCGATGCTCTCTCGCTGCAGCCGGAGTTCAAATGCTGTGCCGTCACCCTCACGCGCGTCGCTCACGCACGTCAATCGGCCGAGAAGCTGCCGGCCGCGCACCGCGTTGAAGCGGAGGGCGATACGCTTGTGGTGGTGCCACCTCGAATCTTGCATGCCGGGGAGAAGGAGGCGGATATGAAGCGTATTGACGCTTTCGCCAAGCTGCTGGGATTGGATGCCGCGCCCGAGATCGTGCTCGATGCGCGGGCGCAAGCGTATATGCAGGGTTATTTGACCGGCCTTCGCGCCGATCCGCAGGGCCGACCAGGCAGCGTGCCGACCCTGCCGCCGAGCGCACCGATGAGCGACGATATGCGCCTGGTTCTCGATGGGTTGCTGGCCGGGCTGTTCTCGCGCGCTGCCGGCCAACCGATTGAAGCGGCACAAGCGGCTGCGTCCGACAAGGCGCTGCCGGTGCTCATCCTGTGGGCCTCGCAGATCGGCAAGGCGGAAGACTTCGCCGGCGCTTGCTCGCGTGACCTCGAATATCGCGGCCATCCGGTGCGACTGTTGTGCATGGACGCCGCCAAACCCGACGATCTTGCCGCAGCCCCTGTGACACTCCTGCTCGCCAGCACTTTCGGCGACGGCGATCCGCCGGATAACGGTGTCGCTTTCTGGAACGGGCTGCAGGCAGAGACCGCGCCAATGCTGCAAGGCGCCCGCTTTGCCGTGCTCGCGTTCGGCGATTCCAGCTATGACCAATTCTGCGGTTTCGGCCGCAAGCTCGATGCCAGGCTGGAAGCGCTGGGCGCCGAAAGACTCGCGCCGCGCGTGGATTGCGAGCCGGACTACGAAGACTCTGCTAAATCCTGGCTCGATGCCGTTATCCAGCAGCTGCAGCTGCTACGCGATCCGGCCGAAATTACCGCGGCACCGAGCATACCGGTGGTGGCAAAACAAGTACCCGAGCCAGGCTTCACCCGCAACCAGCCTCTGCCGACCCGCCTCGTCGGGAACAAGCTGCTCAACGCCCCCGGCGCCGAGAAGGAGACCCGGCAATTCGTCTTCGCCCTCGGCGGTAGCGGCTTCACCTACACCGCCGGTGACGCGCTCGGCGTATGGCCGACGAACGCGCCGGGCCTGGTGGACGATATCCTCTCCACTCTGGAGCTCAGCGCCGCCATTCCCGTCACTGTCCCCACACACGGCACCATGCCGCTCGGCGAAGCGCTGCTGCGGCACTACGAGATTGCCAAGACTACGCCTGATATGTTGCGCTTCGTCGCCGAACGCGCGAGCAGCACCCTGCTCGTCGATCTCATGTTGGAGGAACGCCGCAGCGAACGCGCCGATTGGCTTTGGGGCCGCCAGTTCATCGATTTGCTGCACGGCTTCCCGATCAAAGCCGGCGCCGCCGAGCTGCTTGCCGCGTTAAAACCCATGCAGCCACGGCTCTACTCGATCTCCTCGAGCCCGCTCGTGCACAAGGACGAAGTTCACCTCACCGTCTCCACCGTGCGCTATGGCCTGGAGGGGAAAACCCGAGGCGGCGTCTGCTCCACCTTCCTCGCCGATCGCGCCGCCGACGCACTGGTACCAATCTTCGTGCAGAAATCCGCCCATTTCCATCCGCCGAAAGACAGCTCGGCGCCGATGATCATGGTCGGCCCGGGCACCGGCGTCGCGCCCTTCCGCGCCTTCCTGCAGGAACGCCAGGCCGTCGGCGCGCCTGGTCAGAACTGGCTGTTCTTCGGAGAGCAGCGCGCCGACACCGATTTCTACTATCGCGACGAACTCGAAACCATGCAGCAGAACGGCAGCCTGCACCGTCTCGACACCGCCTTCTCGCGCGACCAGAGGGAAAAGATCTATGTGCAGCATCGCATGATCGAAAATGGTGCGCTCTTGTGGCGCTGGCTGCAGGACGGCGCGCATTTCTACGTTTGCGGCGACGGCAACCGCATGGCGAAAGACGTGGATGCCGCACTTAGGGAGGTGGCGCAGACTCATGGCGGGCTGGGAAGCGACGCGGCTGCAGCCTACGTTGCAGGCATGGCGCACGAGAAACGTTATGTGCGCGATGTGTATTAGGCAGAAAGCCGTTCTTTTTGAAAAAAGAACCAAAAAACTTTTTACGTCTTCGGCGCACGTCGCCGGATAGAGCCTCGACACCAAGATAAAAATCTTTGCTTCTTCTCTTTAGAAACGACGTTTTTTACTTCGTATGCCCACGAAGAGCGTAATGCTCTCAGCTTCCGCCAGCATACCGAAGGTCGAGCGCGTGCCGAACGTGCCGGGCGCGATCCACTGCTTTGCAGCGACCTCGTCCGGCATCGCCCGCGCGACGCCGCCATTGGTGATGCTGCTGATGTACAGCGTGCCATCCGGCACGACCGCAACGCTCTCCGGAAACGGCAGCCCGGGCGGCAGCGCCACTGAAGCCAGTTGCGCCATCGCACCGGCGCCGCTCAGCATCAGCACCGAGGCGAGAAGCGGGGTTCGCCAAAACCCCCGCATGGCTCAGGCCGATGCTGGTAATGTTTTCATATCGATCACAAACCGATATTTCACGTCGCCGGCGACGACACGATCATACGCCTCGTTCACCTGGTCCATGCGGATCATCTCGATATCGCAAACGATGTTGTGCTCGGCACAGAAATCCAGCATCTCCTGGGTTTCCGCCACGCCGCCGATCAACGAACCCGCCATGGTGCGGCGTGGGAAGATCAGCGAGAAAACCGACAATGCCAGTGGCTCGGCAGGGGCGCCGACCTGAACAAGCGTCGCGTCCAGCTTGAGCAATCCGAGATAGGCGTTGATGTCGTGCTTGGCGGCCACACAATCGATGATGAAATCGAACGAGTTGCGTTCGGCCGCCATCGCGTCAGGGTCCTTCGAGATGACCACGCGATCCGCACCGAGCCGCTTGGCATCCTCGACCTTGCCTGGGCTGGTGGTGAACAGCGTCACCTTCGCGCCCATGGCATGGGCGATCTTGAGCGCCATATGACCTAATCCGCCAAGCCCGACCACGCCCACTTTCTGGCCTGCACCGACCTTCCAGTGCTTGAGCGGCGAGTAGGTGGTGATGCCGGCGCATAGCAGCGGCGCGACAGCGGCGAGCGCCAAATTCTTCGGAATGCGCAGGACAAAACTTTCCTGCACGACAATGAATTTCGAATAGCCGCCGAACGTATGCTGGCCCGGCGTCTTCTTGTCCGGATCGTTATAGGTGCCAGTGAAACCGACCTCGCAATACTGCTCGAGACCTCTCTGACAACTCGCGCAGGTCTTGCAGGAATCGACCATGCAACCGACGCCGGCAAGGTCGCCCGGCTTGAAGTTTTTCACCTCTGCGCCAACTGCGGTGACGCGGCCCACGATCTCATGGCCGGGCAACGCCGGATAGACGGAGTTGCCCCATTCGCCGCGGGCCACATGGATGTCCGAGTGGCAAACGCCGCAATAGAGGATGTCGATTTGGATGTCGGTGGGTCCAGGCTCGCGGCGCTGGAAAGAGAAAGGAGCGAGGGGGGAGTCGGCGTTTTTGGCTGCGAAGCCGTGGCAAACGAGCATAGAGGCTCCTGTTTAAGGCGCCCTGCAGATAGGTGTGCGCACTGCCAGCAGCAAGGCCAGGGGCTCTGCCCCTGGCCCCCGCGGGGGGAGGGTGATCCCCAAAGACCCTGCGATCTGAATAAGGACAGGCCAGCGGGCCGAGCCCCTGGCCTGTCCTTCGTCACACGACCAACGCCTCGATGGTCGGAATGCTCACCGCCAGGAAGAACTCCCCGCCTTTATTGGTGACGAACTGCCCAAAATCCGGGAGCGTCTCGGTCGCGGGGCCGTCCCATGGGGTCGGCCATGTCTGACCACTACGAGGAGATCCCTGGCCGATCACCGCATCCTGCCCCGTCCCCGGGCGGCCGAAATCGTCGTTGTTAACCCAGTTCTTCTGGATGAAGGCAAACTGGTCGGGGATGTTGGCCTGGTAGCACATGAACAGCAGGCCCACGCCGGTAGCCGGCGCATCGGAAAGATCAGTCGCACGGTCACCATAGCTGACACCGCGGCGCGCGATGCGGCGGGCGCGCTCGACCGTAGACGTAGTGTTTCCGCCGCCGAAATTGCGTTCGGTATCGCCGCGCGGGTTCGATTTGCGGATATGTGCATGGTAGGGGCACCGGGCGCCCGCCACATCGATGGCGTAGTTGAAGTTGTTGGGCAGCGCGCTGGCGGGACCGGGACTACCCGCACGTTGTTCAAACAGCACCGGGTCGCCATTCTGGAAGCGGCCTACGGCCATCGCGCCCGCCAAGTCCGGCGTGGTGCTGAGATTGGCCGCCGTGGCTAGTACCGCCGCCCGCCAGGCCTCGACGTTTTGTTCGAGTTTGCGGAACACGAAATAACTCGCAAAAGCGTCCGGCGCGTCGGTGAATGGATCGGGCACCACCAGATTGACCAGCCCGTCGCCGGGATCGTATTGATCGGTCTGCCCAATCTGCGCCGGATCCATGTCCGATGTGCGGAACAGCGGTTGGCTGAGGCCGTCCACGAAGCCGAAATGCTCACGCGTCTCGTTGGCCAGCAAATGCGCGTGCCCGGTCTCCACCGTGATCACGGTCGCACCCCGCTCCAGGATTCTCCGCGCGATTTCCGCATAGGCGAAGCATTGGTTCAGGATCGCCTGCGTGTTGTTCGCATCGCTGTTGCCGTAGGCGACGATCAGCAAGCCGTCGATGTCCTGCTGGTAATCCGGCTCCCAGGCCGTAGGCGTATCGCCCAGTTCAACGGCCGCGTCACGCATCGGCTGGCCGAAGGTCAGGCTGACCGAGGGACCCGGGCCGGTCTGAACGCTTTTGCCGAAATCGGCGGAGACGGCCAGGCCCAACGCATTCAGGCCATGCGCGCTGAGCAGCAAGGTTCCGAACACTTCCTGGGCTGCGTTCGGCTGCTTGAAGCGCAATGTCTGTGCCGCCTGCTCGGCCGCGGACAGGATGAAGCCTTCGCTGCGAAGAGCCCGGATAGCCGATTTGGCGGCTGCGATATCCGCACCGAACTTGAAGAATGTGTGCACGGAGAAATGCCGACCATGGGAGGTGAGAATATTCCCCTGCAGGTTCGCCAGCAGCGCCTGATATTGCGGCGCGCTGACATCGAATGGCGTTGTCTCGTTGGCGAGTGTTACCTGACCTGGCATGTTCCGATCTCCTGTTTCATTGCGATGAGGATGAGCGGCTTCCAGGCGCCGATGGCACCTCGGAACGTTTCATCCAGCAGTTCAACTGAACGGGATCAGGAACATTCCGCAATACGAAACAGAACGATTTAGATTCTTTTAGCTTTTTTTAGGCGGCTTAACTTAACCCTTACCTATCCCAAGGCCTTCAAAAATCTGCAAAAGAGGGCCGTTGTACTCTGGCGTTGTCAAAACCGACATCGGAGCGTTACCTAATCGATCGTCAACAATTCCTCGTAAAATCCGCCGATCTGACGGGCGCGGTCCACCAGATGGATCTCCAGGATCCAGTGTCGCCGCCGGCCTTTCGAATCCGTGCCCTCCAGTGAAGCGGTATTGCCCGGCATGATGTTCTTCATCACGCGGGCGCCCGGAATGCTTTCATGCGGGAACTCGCCCACGAGGTGCCCCGCGATCTCGCCACCGAACGACCAGCCTGCTTCGGCCGCCTTCTTACAGGCAAACGCATAAAGCTGTTCACCGGTGATAAGCGGGTTCGCGCGAAAATGCGCCTTCGCGGCACGAAACATCGGCTCCAGATCGTCGCATAGCTTTTGCTTCACCGGATCATCGCCCAGCACATAGGTGCGGCCGAAATCCGCCTCCCACGCCTCGAATACCGGCCCGAAATCCAGGAACAGGATATCGTCCGCCTGTAGTGTCAGATCCGGCGGATCCTCCCGATACGGCCGCAGCGTGTTCGGCCCGGCGCGCACCACGCGCTTGTGCCAATGCGCTGCCACGCCGAAACGCTCGGCTGCCAACGCGTGGATGTCGTTGCTCAACTGCAACTCGGTGATCCCCGGCCGTATCAGGCTCTGCTCTGCAGCCTCGAACAAGGCGGCGGCCATGCTTTGTGCATGAAGCAGTCCCGCGACCCGGCCGTTTTCGATCGATGCGCTCTCTGCCATCTGCTCTCCCGGGCGGTTTATCGAAGATCCTGCACAGCGCCCTCAACCAGCGGAGGCGCCACATTCTGATCATCCGGCATTTGCAATACTTAACCGCACTCGCCCGCGAGCGCCATTTCGGCCGCGCCGCGCAGGCCTGCGACGTGACGCAGCCCACGCTATCGGCCGGGATCAAGCAGCTGGAAGAAAGCCTCGGCGTGCTGATCGCGGAGCGCGGCCAGCGCCCTGTGGGCATGACCAGACCTATCTCTAGAACGAACCGCTCGCCCGCGTGCGCACGCTGCCGCTCTACCGCGAGCATTTCATGCTGCTCACCCAGCGCCACGGCGCACACGGCAGCCAACCGAGCATCACCTGGGCCGAAGCCGTCGCCCTTCCGCTCTGCCTGCTGACCCACGACATGCAGAACCGCCGCATCCTCGACCAGATGTTCCGCAGCGCCGGCGTCGAAGCCCAGCCGCAGCTCGAGACCAATTCCATGATCACCCTCTGGTCGAGCCTGCGATTTGGCGGCTGGTCGACCATCCTGCCCGCAAGCTTCCGCCTGCTGTTGGACGGGCTGGACGGCATCATCGCACTCCCACTGACCGAACCCGACGTCACCCAAGCCGTCGGGTTCGTCGTCTCCGACTACGAGCCTCTGCCCCCCGTCGCACGCGCTTTGCTCGACCTGGCCCGCACGCTCGACCGCCAAGGCGAGTTCGACCGCGTGCCGTCGCATAAAAGGCGCGACCTATCGGCCTATTCACGGTTTTAGTTTGCCGCCACCCGCCGCCCGGCCTTCTCTCCGGCCCGTTCAGTTCGACATGAAGCTGCACGACACCGACCGTCATCGCCTACCCACTGCGAACGAAGCCGAGCTGGGCCTGACCTGGCACGAAAACGCCGAATCGCTCGCAAAGACCTGTGACGTGGTCACCATCAACGCCGCGCTTCATCCCGAGACGGCGGACCTCTTCAACGAGGCGATGCTCAGCAAGATGAGACGCGTCGCCTACCTGGTGAACACCGCACGCGCCGGCCTGGTCAACCGCGACGCCATCGTGCGCGCGCTGGAAAGCGGCCAGCTTGCCGGTAACGCCGGCGACGTGTGGTATCCACAGCCCGCACCGGCCGACCACCCGTGGCGCAAGATGCAGCATTACGGCATGACCCCGCATATCTCGGGCACCTCGCTCTCCGCGCAGGCACGCTACGCTGCCGGCACGCGCTAGATCCTGGAATGCTGGTTCGAGAAGAGGCCGATCCGGGATGAATATCTTATCGTGGATGGAGGCAAGCAAGCTTGCGGGTGTCGGGGCGCATTCTTATAGCGTTAAGAATTAAGCCCTTCTTTTCTGAAGAAAAGAAGCAAAAGACTTTCATGTGGCTGTCGCGGTTCTATCCGTTGACGTGCACCAATAATCATAAAAGTTTTTTGGTTCTTTTTTTCAAAAAAGAACTGCTTACTTTTGCTTGTCTAGTCCGGGCAGCAATTCAATCAGTTCTGCCGCCTCGCGCTTGGAAAGCCCGGCAGCCTTCCAATCGACGTTTTCCCCGGCGAGCGCGCTGCGAAGCGCTCTCAGCGCAGGACCCGATAGCAGCACCGCCTCCTGCATGTAATCGCGATAAGCCTCGAAGGTCTGCGGCGCCCATTTCTCAACGACATTGAGCATGGCGTCCGCATAGGCGCGGATTTCGTATTGCGCGTGCTTGTCGGCGCGCAGCTTCAGGAAATGCAGCAAATTCCACAGGTTTATCTGCCAGTAGAACTGCGTCATCACGTTGACCGGCAAATTCATCCGCGCCAGCTCGCGCGCGATGCCTCTCTGTTCCGGGTCGATCGGCTGGCCGGCTTCGTCCGCGTTCAGCAAGGCGAGGTAATTGTCGTAGCACCGGCCGGCATCGTCGCGCAGGATGCTGAGCACGCGCTCGCTCTGCTCGAGCGTGAGCGGTTCGCCTCGGCCCTGCTTGTTGTCGGAGGATTGCGTGGCGATGTCTTCGATCCGCGGAAAATAGAATTCTCGTTCCAGCACCGAGTAGCGCGCCGAATATTCATTGATACTGGCCGTGCGATGCCTGAACCATTGCCGGGTGACGAAGATCGGTGCGCGCACATGGAACTTGGCCACCGCGAGCTCGAACGGGCTCGTATGACGATTGCGCATCAGATAGCGAATCAGCCCGCGATCATCCGAGATGCTCTTCGTGCCTTTGCCGTAGGACACGCGGGCGCCCTGCACGATGGCCGCATCTCCGCCCATGTAGTCGACGAGCCGGATGAATCCGTTGCCGAGCACCGGGATCGCCTCGTGCAGCACCGCTTCGACTTCCGGCACCACGGCACGGCGCGTCGTCGCCTCGTCTTGGCGCAGAGCTGCGATTTCGGATGTCTGGTCGTCGGAGAGGATCATGCGAGTCGACCTTTTGGCGCAAGGCAGCTGATGGGCCGTGGTCTAGGCGTTGGACGAACGGTCAGCAAGACAAGGAAGAAGGCAGCCGTGCCCAAACCCCGTCCCCTAGTAGGTGATCGTCATGACAATCGTGTCGGTATACATACCGACGGCGGCCAGGGTGTTGGCAGCGATGAGACCATAGGCCGTGTAGGTCTTGGTGATTGGGAAAATCAGCCCCAGTGTGTAGCCGTCCGCGATCGTGAAGGTGCCGGCAGAGCCATCACCCAATACCTGCGTATCGGCACTATCCTTGTAGAGCTGATACCGCAGGCGCGGGGTCGCCCCGCCCATGCTGCGCAAGGCATAGCTCGCTGCCCCGCCGATGGAGAATGTGATCACGTAGCTGACGTTCACCGAGAGAAGACCCGGATTGCAGGTGGCCGTGACCGTAGCCGTTGTGGAGACAGCAGAGCCGGCGCCCGGGAAGGGCGCATAATTGCCGAACGCCGCGGCCGTGGAACTGACCGTGCAGCTCTGCGCCTGTGCTGGCTGCCACATCACGAGGCAGAGCAGGATCAGCGCGGCAAAAACGGCGTTTTTCACGGCGCCACGACGTGGCAAGCCACCGGTCCGATCCGCGGGATCTGTCCTGCGGCCCGCTCGTAATCGAAGATGGCGACACAGCTTCCGCTATTCGGCAGCAGAACGGTGAGCCGATTATGCGCCTGTAGACCGGTGATATAGACCTCGCCGCCATACCCCACCACCCGGTCATACGCCTTGCCGGCACTCTCAAGCCTGGCCCGTTCGCCCGGAGGCAAAAGGTTCTTCGCGTCGTCCGTCAGGACCACCACGGCGCCATGGCCGGCCTTCATCTTGAAATGCACCACTACGCCGGAGCGATCACGCGGCCTCACCCATTGCGTCGTCGGCCCCGCATCGGCATCGATCGGGATATCCGCCGGATCGATGCCGAGCCTGTTGGCATCGAACGCGCGCAGATCCGTCACCAGCAATTTGCCACTGGCATTCGTGCGGCCGATCGGCCGGTTCTCTTGCAACACCTGCACGCCCGGCGTGCCATCCGTATCGACCACGGCAAAACTGTCGGTGATCGGAAGGCTGGGAAACACGCCGCCACCTGCCACGGCCACCGCCCCCTGCAGGTCGCCGTGTAGCGCCGTGCCGGAACTGCTGTGGTCCACCCCGGCATCGACGATGCCCCACGGCGAACGATAGGTGCCGATCGCGAGCTGCCGGGATTGCGCACCCGCCTCCTCCCGCAACTGGTAGCCGACATCGCCGGTATCCGGCGCTGTCTGCGTAGCCTGCACCACGCCATTTCCGCCGCCATTATCCTCGTCGCCCTCGATGCTGATGCTGCTGCGGCGCCCGAACGGAAAGATCAGCGAAACCGCAGCACCGGTGCTGCCGCCGCCACCATGTTGCGAGAAATCGTGAAAGGCAGTCGCCGACAGGAAAGCACGTTCGCCGAAAAACGACCGCGAATAGCTTACCGAGAGCAGACTTGTCTTGGAGGCCAGGGCCAGCGGCACCAGCCCGAAATCGTTGCGCGCGACGCTCTGCTCTTCGTCCAGCGTTGTCTGACTCGCCTCCGCCGCCGAGCCGGGCCGCCGCTGCTCGGTGAAGGCAATGCCGAACGAGCCGAGATCGGACCAGGAGAGGCCCAGGATCGCACGCAGCTGCAGGCTTGGCACCGGGTCGCCATAATCGGACGCGATGTCGCCGAACGCCCCGGCGGTCGCCTGGGCCGACATCGAAAAACTCACATGCGGCGCAATCCGCTCGAACCCGATCGCCGCCAACCCGCCGCTACGCTTGCCGAACCGGCTGCCGGCGATATCAGCCGACACCACGCCAAACCCGCCCAACGCCAGCACCGCGCCGCCGCCGCCCACGCCGCCCGGCGCGATCTTCAGCCCCTCGTAGGAGCCGCCGCCATCCGTGCCTTCGGCATGCCCTTCAAATGTCAGCCACTTGGTCAGTCCCAGACGGATGCTCGCAGACGCGGCCGGCGCACGGTAATCGTCGCTCAGCGTGCCGTAATTCAGCCTGACGAAACCGAGTTCGGCGGAGAAATCGACCAAGCCGGGGGCGACCAGTTGCTGGCTGCTATAAAGCTGCAATGTCTGCGTGGTCTGCTGCCCCGCTGCATCACGCGCCACCACGGACACATCGCCGACACCGGTGATGACTGGGAGCTGGCGTATTTCGAACGGACCAGGCGGCACTGGCTGCGAGAGCTCCTGCACCCCATTGACCAGCACATCCACGCTGGACGGCACGGCAACCGCACCGCTGATCGTCGGCACCGGAAAAGTCGTGAGGTCCGGCCGTATGCCAAAATTGGTGCTGATCTGGAAGCCGCCGAGCCGCACCGGCCGGCTCCAATCCAGCCCGCCCGAAATGAAATCGCCGAGCGTGTACTGCATCAGCGTCGCGGTGTCCGACACCGTCACCGAGCTATCCAGCCTCACCACCGGTGCTGACTGCAGGCCGCGGGCGTTGGTCATGGTGAATGACGATTCCGCCACCGCCCAGGGCGAGAACACGCGCGCATCCACAAGCACCTCGCCCAAGGCACGATGATCGGCATAGGTGCCGGCAAGATTGTAATTTACCACGGCACCGATGCCGCTCTTCACCGGCAGGCTTGAGGCCAGGCTTTGTTGTGACCCCAACTCGGTGGGTTTCCGACCACTGGCGTTGACAGTGATGTAGATTGTCTGCGTCCGTTCATCGACCCTGCAGGCAAATCCTGGTAGTTTCGTAATCTGCATCAGTGTGTCGGGCGTGGCGCCCGCGGCCCGCGGCGGGAGCCGGAATCCGAGCGCGTCGAGTTCCTTGCGCGCCGCGTAGATCTCGCCGTGCTTGTCACGAAACTCACCCAGCATGCCGATCGGCGTGCCGTTCACCACCACATCGAGCAGGAGGTCGCGAATACCTTCGACTTTCATGAGAGCTTGCGACGCGCCCTCTGCGTCATCCTCTGAACTATCCTCGGATGGCGGCGATGACGGCAGAGATGCGGCAAGACCGTTGCGGCAGCCCGCAGCCAGGAAAGCCAAAGCCGACATCATGCAAATACACCAATGCCTACCTTTGCAGCACATGGACCGTGGCATTGACCGGCCCCTGATCCGAGAGTGCGGTCAGATGCAGGGTGGACCCGGGCTCAAAACGCTTCCCCGCGGGGAGCGGCCAATCCTGCGCTGCACCCGGAAGGATATATCTGACCTCAGCCGAAGATATCGCCATCTTGTCTGATCCATCCTGCTGCAACGCCGGATGGACGATGCGCAGATGCTGCATTCCGTTATTCTGCGCATGCAGAACCGCTTCATTACCGTTGACGAGAACGGAAAAATCCGCCCCACCCTTCGCAAGCTGCTCCGGCAGCGCGAACAGCGGCACGGAAAGCCGCAATGCCAGGCGAACACCACTCATGTCCTCGATCGGTGGCGGCAGCTCGTCGAACAGGATACGATAGCTGGTTTCGATTTTCTCTGCAGGTTCCCTTAGCAAGATGCGAAACACCTGGGTAGCGCCTGGTGCGATGGTTGTCATTGGCGGGCTGACGACGAGCGCTCCGGTGGGTGTCAAAACATCCGCCCCCGCCGCCTGGCGCCATAGGAAAGGTCGCGCTTGCACCATTTCTAGTTCCGTGCCGCGGTTGGTGATGAACAGCGTGTTGCTTAGCGCACCATGCGGCATGCCGAGCGTCACCGGCATGATCTGCAGCGTCTGCGCCAGCACGGCAGGCGACCAAAACGATGAAAGTATGATACAGCATCGTAACGTAATACGCGTGGATATGGTTTGTATCTTCATGTCGATCCTCAATAGGTCAAGGTGACAGCGACAGTGTCCGTGTAAGAGCCGGGCGCGGCAAATTGGCCGGCAGGGATTTGGCCGTAGACTGTTAAAGGTTGGGCAATGCCGGTGCCGGTACCAGTCACGGTATTGGTCATGATCGTGTTGCCCCAGACGGTGGAATGGCCAGTATCCGAATACAGGCCGTAGGTCAGGGTGTTGCCGGCCGACAACGTCATTTTTCGGGCAGCTACGGTTGCACCGGTGCCCTGGCCCGCATCGAGACCGACATTATACGCGGTACCCGTCGTGCAGGTGGCCGTCACCGTCGTTGTCAGATTGACCACAACCGACGAGTAATTGCCGAAGGGGAGCGAGGCGGCCGAGACAGTGCAGAAGGAAAGCACCGTCGCCGAAACCGCAATCGACCCTGTCGCAGTCGCGGCCTGGCCGGCCGCCGGCGAGGTGCCGATCGCCAGCATCACCAAACAGGGCGCCAATCTGAATGCGTTCCGAAAAACCGAGCTGTTCACCGCCTCGCCACCTTCTGAAGGGATCGAGGTGGATTTTATCGGAGGCGTTCTAAAATTCGGTAAACGGACTCGGAAGCGTTTCGAGCACCACGCAAAAAACTATCCGTGCTCGATCCGTATCAGCGACGGCCGCTCCAACACACTGTCCAGCCGTTCGATACGGTCCAGCGCCGCACGCATCGCCGCCTCGCGCGTGTCATGCGTCACCAGCACGATCGGCACCGCCTCGCCCGGCGACCGTCCATGCTGCAACATGCTCTCAAGCGACACCCCGGAATCCCGCAGCGCACAGGTCACATCGGCAATCACCCCAGGCCGGTCCACCACCATCAGCCGCAAATAATACGCGCCCGTATATGCCGCCATCGGCACCGCCGGCGCATCCGACAAAGCGCCCGAATCCGCCCCCCACACCGGCGTCGCGCGCCCACGCGCCAGATCGATCAGGTCGGCCACCACCGAAGAGGCCGTCGGCCCCGGCCCGGCGCCCCTGCCCTCCAGCATCACCCGGCCAACGAAATCGCCCTCAATGACCACCGCATTGTAAACCCCCTCCACCCGCGCGAGCGGCGCCGCATCGGGCACCATGCAAGGATGCACACGGCTCTCGATCCCCGCCTCGGTCTGCCGCGCAATCCCCAGCAGCTTGATCCGGTAGCCAAGCTCGCGCGCAAACGCATGGTCCAGCGCAGATACGCCGCGGATCCCCTCCACATGCACATCGGCAAAACTGATCGGCCGGCCAAACGCCAACGCCGCCAAAATCGCCAGCTTGTGCGCCGCATCGACCCCATCGACGTCGAACGACGGGTCCGCCTCCGCATACCCAAGTTTTTGCGCATCGGCCAAAACCTCGGCAAACTCCCGCCCCCGCTCGCGCATCACCGTCAGTATATAGTTGCAGGTGCCGTTCAAAATCCCGGTCACCCGGCGCACATGGTTGCCGGCCAAACTCTCCCGCAACACCTTGATCACGGGAATCCCACCCGCCACCGCAGCCTCGAACGCCAGAACCGCGCCGCCCGCCTCCGACGCCGCAGCCAACTCCGCCCCATGCAACGCCAGCAAAGCCTTGTTCGCCGTGACCACCGGACGCCCCGCCAGCAACGCCGACCGCACCAGGCTCACCGCCGGATCACCAGACCCGCCAATCAATTCCACGACCACATCCAGCCCAGGATCAGCCGCCAACGCCACCGGATCGTCATACCAGCGCAACGCCGACAAATTCTCCCCACGATCCCGCGCTCGATCCCGCGCGGACACTGCAACCACCGTAATCGGCCGCCCCGCCCGCGCCGCGATGAGCTCCGCGTTCTCCCGGAGCATGCGCAGCACCCCGCCTCCCACCGTGCCGAGCCCGGCAATGCCAACCGCGAGCGGACGCGAGGTCATGTGGGTTGCCCAAGGCTAGGCCAGGGGCTCTGCCCGCCATCTTCCAAGATTGGGATCCTGCTGGGGGGTGACCCCCCAGGCGGGGGGCCAGGGACCAGAACCCCCTGGCCTGGCTGTGGGTCAGCCCTCACGTCGTCGCTTCCAGCACGGGGGTGGCGAGGTTAGAATCGGCATGGAGAAAGGTGCGGATGTTGCGGATGGCTTGGCGCAGGCGCTGGGTGTTTTCCACCAGACCGATGCGCACGTGGCCGTCGCCGTGCTCGCCGAAGCCAAGGCCGGGGGCGACGGCGACCTGAGCGCGGGCGAGGAGAAGCTTTGAGAATTCGACGCTGCCGAGATGCGCGAAGCGTGGGGGGATCGGCGCCCAGGCGAACATGGAGCCTTCGGGACTTGGCATGTCCCAGCCGGCCTGGGCGAGGCCTTTGATCAGCACGTCGCGGCGTTCCTTGTAGAGCTCGCGCATTTGCACGACGCAGTCTTGTGGGCCGTTCAGAGCGGCGGTGGCGGCGACCTGTATAGGCGTGAAGGCGCCGTAATCGAGGTAGGATTTGATCCGGGCGAGCGCCTTGATGAGGTGGGGGTTGCCTGCGGCAAAGCCGATGCGCCAGCCGGGCATGGAGTAGGTTTTCGACATCGAGGTGAACTCCACCGCGATGTCGCGCGCGCCTGGCACCTGCAGGATAGAGGGTGGAATGTTGTCGCCAAAATAGATTTCCGCGTAGGCGAGGTCGGACAGGATCCAGATCTCGTGCTTGCGGGCGAAGGCCACGAGCTCCTTGTAGAAATCGAGGTCGGCCAGGTAGGCCGTGGGATTGCTGGGGAAATTCACGATCAGCGCGGTGGGTTTCGGCACCGAATGGCGTACGCCGTTCTCGAGTGCGCGCAGCATGCCTTCGCCGGGATGGGCGGGGATGCTGCGCACCGAGGCGCCGGCGATGATGAAGCCGAACTGGTGGATGGGGTAGGATGGGTTGGGGACTAATATAGTGTCGCCTGGGCTGGTGATGGCGGAGGCGAGGTTTGCAAGGCCTTCCTTGGAGCCGAGGGTGGCGATGACCTCGGTGTCAGGGTCGAGCGACACGTCGAAGCGCCGACGGTAATAACCAGCGAGCGCTTTACGCAGGCCGGGAATGCCGGCGCTGGTCGAATAACGATGGGTGCGCGGGTCGGCGACGGTTTCGATCAGCTTGGCCACGATATGCGGCGGGGTGGGGCTATCCGGATTTCCCATGCCAAGGTCGATGATGTCCTGCTTCTCGGCCCGGGCGCGTGCCTTGGCGTTGTTCACCTCGGCGAACACATAAGGGGGCAGGCGTCGGATGCGGTGGAACTCTTCGGTCATATCGGCAGCCTCGGTGGGAACGGAGCGTTCACGGTAGCAGGGTGAGCATCGCGCCGCGACCGAATGGCCGTGCTGCGATGCGCATGGCGCTCTGCGGCACATGCATCGCTGCGAGCGCATCGGCGACCGACTTGGCGCGATGCAAGGCGAGGTCGATGGCGGTTTCCTGGCCGCCCGGCGTGTCTGAATCCGCTTCGCCTTCGCCGGTCACCAGGATCGTCTGCTTGCGGCGGCGGGCGACGATGTCCTTCAACGTCGCCGTCTGAGAAGGCGGCAGCTTGTCGCTGCCTTGGGCGAAAAACACCGGGGTGCCGGCCGGCGGCGCCAGATGAACGGGAAAAACGCGTGGCGTGGGGGCCGGCTGGGCGGGCACGCCTTCAAACGTTGCCGGTGGCGGCGGCGCATCGGGCACCAGCGGCAGGCCCGGCGTATCGATCGGGTCGCCCACGATCTGCAAGGCGGCGTCCTGCGGCAGCGGCGCCGGCGGTGCGGGCGTGGCCGAAGCTGCCGGCGGCGTAGGCTCGGCCGCCGGGATGGTTGCATTCGCCGAGTTGTCGGCATCGGGCGCCGGCGGCGTAGCCGGGGCGGGCCCACCGGCTGCGGCCACCGGTGCCGGTGCCGCGGCAGGCGGTGGCGCGATCTTGGGCGGCGCCGGCGGCAGTTTCTCCATCGGCATATCGGCTGCCATCAGCTCCTTGTCGTCGCGCTCGGAAGAAAGCTCGTTCTGCAAAGCCTTGCGGTAGGCAGGGTCGGCCATCACCGGTTTGGCCGGCACCAGACCCACATGCGGATACGGCATACCGGCCCCAGGCGGCGGCGGCCGCTGTGCCGCGATCTCGCCACCTTCGAGGTCGTGGAACAGGTCCATCGGCTTGCCCATCGGGTCCGAGCAGCCCAGAAGGGGGGCGCACGCAAGCAGTGCAACACAGAGTTTTTTCGCCCTGTTTTGCGTCGCTTGAACCCGCACCTCCCGACTCCTACCCTTAGCAGCACAACCAGGCATAAAGCCGCAGCCTCCGATCGACGCGCTGGTCTAACCGGACCTGTGCCCGTCGGAAAGGACAGATCAGGAAATGCCCACCAATAGCCCACCAGAGAACGATCCCAAGCCGCAGCCTTCCCCCGACATCAAGATGACCGATTTCAAGCTCGCCGATCCGCAGGTGATCGGCCGTTCCATGGCCGACATCGCAGAACGCTCCCAGCGCATCGTTGGCGACTGGCTGGACCGCCAGGCGCGAACCACCCCCTCCTCGAATCCGCTGAACATCGGCCGCGCCTTCATGGAAATGACTGGCAAACTGATGCAGAACCCCGCCCGCCTGATGCAGGCGCAGATCGGCTTCTGGCAGGATTATGTGACCCTCTGGCAGAACACCACCCGCCGCCTGATGGGCATCGATTCCACGCCGGTGATCGCTGCCGACCCCAAGGACAAGCGTTTTAAGGACAGCGCCTGGCAGCAATCCGAAGTGTTCGACTTCATCAAGCAGAGCTACCTGCTCTCCGCCCGCTACGTGAACGATGTGGTCGGCCACGTCGATGGGCTGGACCCCAAGACCGCCAAAAAAGTCGATTTCTATGCGCGCCAGTTCGTCGATGCGATGAGCCCCAGCAACTTCGTGCTCACCAACCCCGAGGTTCTCCGCCGCACGGCCGAGACCGGCGGCGAGAATCTGTTGCGCGGTCTTAACAATCTCCTCGGCGACCTCGAGCGCGGCCGCGGCCGGCTGAGTATCAAAATGACTGACGAGAACGCCTTCAAGCTGGGCGAGAACATCGCCGTCTCGCCGGGCAAGGTGGTGTTCCAGAACGAGCTGATGCAGCTCATCCAATACAGTCCCGCCACCAAGAACGTGCTCAGGCGCCCTCTGCTGATCATCCCGCCCTGGATCAACAAGTTTTACATCCTTGACCTGCGTCCGAAGAATTCGCTGGTGAAATTCGCCGTCAGCCAGGGCCACACCGTCTTCATGATCTCCTGGGTGAACCCCGACGAGACGCTCGCCGATGCCGGTTTCGAGGACTACATGCATCAGGGCGTGTTCGCAGCGCTCGATGCAATTGAGGCCGCCACCGGCGAGCACGAGGTCAACGCCATCGGTTATTGCCTTGGCGGCACGCTGCTCGCCACCACGCTCGCCTGGATGGCCAAGCGCGAGATCGACCGCATCAAAAGCGCCACCTTCTTCGTCACCCTGCTGGATTTCGAGGATGCCGGCGAGCTCGGCGTGTTCATCGACGAGGAGCAACTCAAGGCGCTGGAAGAGCGCATGGCCGAGCAAGGCTATCTCGAAGGCAGCGAGATGGCGGCCACCTTCAACATGCTGCGCGCCAACGACCTGATCTGGTCGTTCGTGGTCAATAACTACCTGCTCGGCAACGATCCTTTCCCGTTCGACCTGCTCTACTGGAACGCCGATGCCACCCGCATGCCCGCCCGCATGCACAGCTTCTATCTCCGCAACATGTACCAGCAGAATCTGCTGGCTCAGCCGGACGCCATCCAGTTCGACGGCGAGTCACTGAATCTCGGCCAGATCAAGGTGCCGTCCTATTTCCTCTCTACCCGCGAAGACCACATCGCCCCCTGGCGCTCCACCTATCGCGGCA
Source organism: Acetobacteraceae bacterium (assembly GCA_965198855.1). GTDB lineage: Bacteria > Pseudomonadota > Alphaproteobacteria > Acetobacterales > Acetobacteraceae > BOG-908. The sequence continues at coordinate 1,980,992 of CBDAPZ010000001.1, forward strand.
CCCAGCTTCTCGGCGGCGAAAAGCGCTTCGTGCTTGCCGCCTCAGGCCATGTCGCCGGCGTGGTGAACCCCCCGGATGGCGGCAAATACAATCACTGGATCAACGAGGCGCTGCCGCCCTCACCGCAAGACTGGCTCGACGGCGCTACCGAACTTTCCGGATCCTGGTGGAATGACTGGAGCCGCTGGGTCACCGCGAAGGCGCCAGCCCAGGTCGAAGCACGCATGCCAGGCGACGGCAAACTGGAACCCGTAGAAGATGCACCCGGCAGCTACGTAGGGGTGAAAGCTGTCTGAGCACAACCTCAGGTATATGTGATCGGTTCAATAAGCAAAAAACCACTAGCTGTTTAGGTTATTCGCGCTATAAGTGTGCTCAGGCTACTGGCGCGTTAACGTTACCGGCGAGTTAGGCATGCGGACATCCGCATCACCACTGCCGGCTAGTTGGGAGTAGGCATTTCAGCCGCAGGATGCATATTCAGACACATAGAATCAGCGTGGCCTCCGGCACGCATCAAATGTCCTTCTCATCGCGGTTTACCGATCCGAAGCTCATTGCGGTTATTTCTACCCTGACCATGCTGTCACTGGGTGCCGCATACCTCCTCTCCCGCCATTCGGTAGCGTTTCTGCCGCTGATCTGGCTTGGCGTCTTCGCGCTGGGTTGGGCGCCGGTGTCTTTCTGGATGATGCGTCGTGGCGTCAAGCGCGCTTATGTCCGTGCGACAGACGACAATGCCCAGCAGGCGCAGCACCAGATCGAGATCTTCAGGGCCACGCGGCGCGATGCACTGACCGGCCTCCCCACCCGTGCGGTGTTCTCGGAGTTGCTCGCCAGCCTCGTCGGCGGCGACAAGCCCGCCGCCCTTCTGGTGATCGACCTCGACCATTTCAGCAAGATCAACGGCCAGTATGGTGACGCTACCGGCGACGACCTGCTGCGTGCGTTCACCGATCGCCTGCGCACCATTGCCGGCCATCGTGACCGCGTCGGCCGCCTCGATGGCGACGAGTTCGCCCTCCTGCTCGACAAACCCGACGATTTGCGCCGGTTGAAGGACGCTGTCGCGTTCGCCCATTCCCGCCTCACCGAGCCGTACCCCACAGCCGGCGTGCTGCTCGACGTCGCGGTCAGCATCGGTGTGGCGCTGGCCCCGGATCACGGCACGAGCACCGAGGCACTGCTGCGCGGCGCCCGTCAGGCCCTGCAACATGCGAAGGCCGCCGGCGGTGCGACATGGCGGATCTGCGGCCAGGACGAATCCGACCTCATGCGCAAGCGCATGCTTGGCCGTGAGGAACTGAGTCAGGCGATCGAGGGCGGTCTGATCATCCCCTACTACCAGCCGATCGTCACCCTGCCCGGGAACACCGTGCTGAAATTCGAAGTGCTCGCCCGCTGGAACCATCCGACGCTCGGCATGCTCGAACCCGAGCATTTCATCCCGCTTGCCGAAGAGGTCGGACTGTCCGGCGTGCTCAGCATGGCGCTGCTGCGTCAGGTCGCCATCGACATGAAGGATTGGCCGAAAGACATCCGTTTCGCGATCAACGCCTCTGCCGGACAGCTGCGCGAGCTGATCACCTTTGTCCGCGACCAGCCCGGCGACTGGCAGCGCCGGATGGATATCAGCCGCCTCGACATTGAGATGACCGAGAATGCGCTGATGCGAGACCGCAAACTCGTCTCCGAGTTGATCGACGTGCTGCATGCGAATGGCGCCCGTGCCGGTCTTGACAATTTCGGCAACGGCTACTCGAACTTCTTCCATCTGCGCGAACTGACCTTCGACACCGTGAAGATCGGCAAGAACTTCATCTCCGACCTGATGACGGACGAGCGCGCGGAATCCTGTGTGATGGCGATGATCTGGCTGAGTCACGGTCTCAGCATCCAGATGATCGCCGATGGTGTGGAAAACGCCGAAGTCGCCGCACGACTGGCGAGGATGGGCTGCCACTTCGCACAGGGTTTCCATTATTCCCACCCGATCCCGGCCGAGGAAGTGATGGACGTGCTCCAGGTGGCCAATCGGGCGAAGACGCGGGTGTTAGCGTAAAAGAAAGCCTTCTTTTCTGAAGAAAAGAAGCAAAAGACTTTTATGTCGCTGTCGCCAAACCATCAGGCAAGGCATACATAAAACATAAAAGTCTTTTGGTTCTTTTTTTTAAAAAAGAACTGCTTTCTTCAAGGCGTTTGCTTCTTCTCAGCCGCATAAAGCCGCGTAATCGGATCCCAGACATACGCCACCTGATCCAACGCCACCCCCGCCACCCGCGTCTGCCCCTCAGCCGCAGGCTGCCCCCCGAGATGCCGGTAGAACCATCGGCTAGGGTTGTCCCGCAGCACCCACAAAAACACCGACCCGCACCCAAGGGCTGCGAGTTGCGACGCGGAATCCTGGAGGATACGCCGGCCGATGCCCTGCTCGCGATAATCGTCCAGCACATACAGCGTCTCGACCTCGCCATCGGCCAGACCCGGGCGGCGCGACGGGCCCGCGGTCGCAAACCCCACGATGCGCGGCCCGCGGCCGCTGGCTGCAGCCACCATCACCACCGCGCCACCGGCGATCGCGTCGCGGTAATGTATGGCGAGCCGGGTAGGCGAGAGCCCGGCGAGATAGGCATCGGGCAGAAGGCCCGGATAGGCGCTGCGCCAGGCGGCCACGTGCACCGCGCCAATGGCGGTCGCATCCGTCAGCTCGGCGCGGCGCACCGAGATCATGCTGGCAGCACCGCGCGGCGTTCGAGGATCGCGGTGAAGAACCCGTCCGTACCGTGCTGCAACGGCGTCAGCACCAGAAAGGGATCCGGGCATGGCCGGTTGGCTGGCAAATCCCAGGCCTGGCTGTAGGGCACGACGGTAAAATCCGGATGGCGGGCGCAGAAGGCCTCGATCTGGTTCTCGTTCTCCTCGCGCAGCAGCGAGCAGGTCGCGTAGACCAGCCTGCCGCCGGGACGCACGAGACGCTCGGCCACATCCAGGATGCGCGCCTGCTTCGGCTCCAGCTCGGCAAGATCGGTCGCGGTCAGGCGCAATCGTCCATCAGGGTTGCGTCGCCATGTTCCCGTGCCGGTGCAGGGTGCGTCAACCAGCACGCGGTCGAATTTCTGCGCCCGCCGCTTCACCCATTTGTCGCCCTCGAGCGTCAGATGCCGCTCGACATTATGCACGCCAGCGCGCCGCAGGCGCTTGACCGCGCCATCGAGCCGCTTCTCGCTCACGTCGCAGGCGACGATGCTGCCCTTGTTCTGCATGGTCATCGCCATCGCGAGCGTCTTGCCGCCAGCCCCCGCGCACCAATCCGCCACCCGCATGCCTGGGGCGGCGCCCACCAGATGCGCCACCAGCTGGCTACCCTCGTCCTGTATCTCCAGCAGCCCGCCTTGGAAGGCCGCACCCGAGGTGACTGCACGGCGATGCGCCACCCGCAGCCCCCAGGGCGAAAACGGTGTGATCTCAGCCTCGATCCCGTCCGCCGACAGCGCCGCCTTCGCCTCCTCCACGGTGGCCTTCAGCAGATTGACCCGCAGATCGAGCGGCGCGGGTTCGGCCATCGCCGCCATCTCGGCCTGCAACGCCGCGCCGAACCGGGCTTGCAGTGCGGCCAGTATCCAGTCCGGTATTTCGAGCTGCACCGGCTCGGGCATGTCCGGATGGTCCAGCGAATGCCCTTGGAGCGGCCGCAGCACCGTCTTTTCCGGCGCCATCAGCGGTGGTGCGCCGAACTGGCCGCCGGAGAAAGACTGCTCGACGCCCGCGAGCGTCCAGCCCTCCAGCAGCAGCGAGGCGGCCACCAGCAGGCGAGGTGCTGCCACCGCACCACCTTGCGCCAGCCACCAGCCGAGGCGCCTGCGCCCGCGCAGCACACTCCATACCCGATCCGACACGGCACGGCGGTCGCCCGAGCCGATGAAGCGGCGCTCGCGGAAGAAGGCGTTAGCGATGGCATCGGCCGGCCTGGCACCGGCCTGCTCGATTTCCTCGAGCAGGTCGATGGCAGCCAGCAATCGGGCGGAGGGGGTCACAGAAATCTTCCGGGTGGGACAACGGCACGAAGCTGCCCCTATACGTCACATTCTGCGATGCGTCATGAGACCCTACTGGATCATCAGCGGTATCTTGGACACGACCGACGTGGTGCCGAACTTGACCGTCGCGGTCAGCAGTGCCGCACCCGGCCTATCGGGGATGACGGCGACGGGGAACGGGAACGTCCACACCGTGCTCGCAGGGCATGAATAGGATTCGGTGCTGTAATTGGAGATATTCGTAGTGCCGGTAGCACCCGAACCCAGTGCGTAGCTGACCACGCAGGTCCCGGCATAGGTGTAGTTCTGCACGCCGATCGTGACCTCGTAGGTGACGCCGTGCTTGAGGATATACACCGGCAACGCAATATCCACATTGCTCACCCCGGCACCGGGAACACCATTCAGCGCGGGCAATTTCTTGTCGGGATCCGCGGAGCCGATGACCGCGTATGTGATCACGCCCGGCGCTGCGTGCGCAACATTGTAGGATAGAACAACGAAACTCAGAAAGACGTGACGAATTTTCATGCAGCAGAGACTCCAGGCCCGGTAGGCATTTGCGGGCGGAACCCTAACGCGCACTCCGTGTGCAAACAACCTCTTGTCAAATCTATTATGTTACGATATCAATACTATTGACGATTAGTGACATGGCAGAGCAATATATCACCCCAGTAACGCCGATGCGTCGCAACGCGCGCGCAGTGCACACGGTCGGGCGTGACATGGAAATCGAGGAGTTGCTGCGCCGCTTTCGCATCTCCGCCGAGCATCAGCACACGCAGCGTGGATGCCGCTGAAAGGCGTGCAGAAATCTCGCGCTCCAGGCGCGTGCCTCGCGGCGCGCCCAATCCAAAAAACTTGAGCTCGTTTCCGTGGATAAAAGGAATGACAAACCCGACCGGCTCACCCGCGACAGCCACGATCGTCCCATCGGGCAGCACCGGCGCCTGTATATCGAATATCGCGTCAGGCGTGCGCCGCACGCGGCCCCAGCCCGGCATCCCGGATGTTAAAAGACAGAACGCAAAAACACCAACACCTAAAATAATAAAAGTTTTCTGGTTCTTTTTTTCAAAAAAGGACAGCGCTTCTTTTTTGAAAAAAAGAGCCAAAAAACTTTTATTTCTGGGGGCCTCGGATAATGCAGAGAGAATGATTGTGCCGGTGAGGACTTCGAGAGGGAGTGCATAGCGGAGGATGGAGAACATCCATTCCCACAACACGAACGCTGTCGATACGAAGACGAGTAGCAGTATCGGACGGCGTTCGGGCTTTTGGCCCGTCAGGCACACGGCAATCACAGACAGATACGCCAGTGCAAAGCGCCAGTCCCGGACGCCGGTTTCCGAAACCACCTGCGCGCGGCCGCGCAGCCAGAAAAACGGATAGAAGAGCGCTTGCCACACCGACCGCGGCAGGAATTTCACCGCACGCGAGAACGACGGGTCAGCCCATTGCGAATGAAAAACATTATTGAGAAATGGATAAAGCGGGTCGTCATACTGCATCCAGAGATGCCAACCCCAAGGGCCATACAACCCCAGGAAGCACACGCCGGACGCCACCAGGAACACCGCCGCACCAGCCAATTTCTGCCGCAGATCCGGCCCGCACACCAGGATAGCGACCAGCAACGCTGGAATATAGATCACCGCCGTCAGCTTCAGCGCGAAGGCCAGTCCGCACGTAGCACCCGCCCAGCAACAGCCGGACCGCCAAGTTTGCGGCTCGGCAAGGCCGCGCAACACCTGCCAGAGCCCGCCAATCACCAGGCACGTCACCGGTATGTCCCCGAAGGTCGTGCCGATCTCCTGGAACACCGTTGTGCCGGTCATGCCGATCCCGGTGGCGATCCACGCCATGGGCAGCCTGGGCACAAAATCCAGCGTCAGCGCTAGGCGCAGCAGCACGAATCCCAGTGCGCCGTAAGGCAGCCCGGCCAGGAAGCAGACCAGGCGCGGAAAATGCGGCAGCCACCGCACCGCCAGCAGGTAATAGGGAACGTCGATCAGCGGAAAAAAGGTGAACTGGTTGCCCACCGCATTCAGGTCCAGCGACGACCGCGCGCTGAGGAACGCAAAGGGATCATACAGATGGTAGTTCTGCAGATCCCAATTATCGTCTAGCCCTAGCAGCACCGATAGCAGCCCGCCCACCAGAAGGCATAGCAGCACCTGCCCGACCGGCTCCGCTACGAGATAACGGGCGAACTCCCGCAAACGCGACGGCAAGATGGGCTGCTCAGCCTTCCTGACGGTAGTTCGGCGCTTCGCGCGTGATCGCCACGTCATGCACATGGCTTTCGCGCAGCCCGGCGCCGGTGATGCGGCGGAACTGGGTGTTCTTGCGCATGTCCTCGATCGTGGCCGCGCCGGTATAGCCCATGCCCGCCTTCAGCCCGCCCACCAACTGGTGCACCACGTTCGACATCGGGCCCTTGTAGCCAACCCTGCCTTCGATCCCTTCGGGCACAAGCTTCAAGCTATCAGTAATCTCCTGCTGGAAATACCGGTCCGCCGAGCCGCGCGACATCGCGGCGATGCTGCCCATGCCGCGATAGCTCTTGTAGGAACGCCCCTGGTAGAGGAACACCTCGCCGGGCGCCTCGTCCGTGCCAGCGAGCAGGCTGCCGATCATCACCGCGTCCGCCCCTGCGCCGATGGCCTTCACGATGTCGCCCGACGTGCGTATGCCGCCATCGGCAATGCTGGGCGTATCACGCTCCCGACACGCGGCCGACGTCTCCATCACCGCGGAGAATTGCGGCACGCCCACGCCGGCGACGATACGGGTGGTGCAGATGCTGCCCGGCCCGATGCCGATCTTTACGCAGTCCGCACCTGCCTCGATCAAAGCGAGCGCACCTTCCGGCGTTGCCACATTCCCGGCGATCACGCCCACCGCGTTGGACAGCCGCTTGATCCGCTCCACCTGCGCCAGCACACCGGCCGAGTGCCCATGCGCGGTATCGACCACGATCACGTCGACGCCGGCCGCGATCAATGCCTCCGCGCGCGCCTGGCCATCGTCGCCCACGCCGGTCGCGGCCGCCACGCGCAGCCGGCCCAGCTCATCCTTGTTGGCGAGCGGATGCGCCTGCGCCTTGTCCATGTCCTTCACTGTCACCAGGCCGACGCAGCGGAATGCCTCGTCGACCACTAACAGCTTCTCGATGCGGTGCTGATGCAGCAGGCGTCGCGCCTCGTCCGGTCCCGGATTGCCGGTGACGGTGATGAGTTTTTCACGAGTCATCAGGTCGCGCACGAGGATGTTGGGATCGGTCGCGAAACGCACGTCGCGGTTGGTCAGGATTCCTACCAGCCGGCCGCTTTGCTCGACCACGGGGATGCCGCTGATACGCCATTGCGCCATCAGCGCCCGTGCATCGGCCAGTGTCTGGTCGGGATGGATGGTGACCGGATTGACCACCATGCCCGACTCGAATTTCTTCACAGCCCGCACTTCGGCCACCTGTTCGACGATGGTCAGGTTCTTGTGCACCACGCCGATGCCGCCTTGCTGGGCCATGGCGATGGACATCCGCCCTTCGGTCACGGTGTCCATGGCGGCCGCCAGCAAGGGAATGTTCAGCCCGATCGAACGGGTGAGCCGCGTGCGCGTATCGGTCTTGTTCGGCAGCACCTGCGAGTAGGCGGGCACGACGAGCACGTCGTCGAACGCCAAAGCTTCGGTGATGCGGGAGTGCGGGATGGCCATGGCGTCGCCTTTCGGTGCCTTGGCGCCGCTACATAGGACGTTCGGCGCAGTAAGAAAAGGCATTGGCTGTTGAGGAAGGCTTTGGAATGATCCGTGTAGGCATTGGCGGCTGGAATTTCCCCGAATGGCGCGGCAGCTTCTACCCCAAAGGCCTACCCCACGCGCAGGAGCTCGCCTACGCCAGCGAGCGCCTGACTTCGATCGAGATCAACGGCACCTTCTACCGTCACCAGTCACCCGAGAGTTTTGCAAGCTGGCGCGAACAGACGCCCAAGGCCTTCGTATTCTCCGTGAAAGCCCATCGTGCGACGACAAACAGCAAGGAATTCGGCGGCAACATGCCTTCAGTCGGGCATTTCCTCGAGTCCGGTATCTCGCAGCTCGGCGAAAAGCTCGGCCCGATCTTCTGGCAGTTTCCCCCATTCCGGAAGTTCGATGAAGCCGTCTGCGGCGCCTTCCTCGAGTCACTCCCGAAGACCCTGGCAGGACGCCCTCTGCGTCACGCCATCGAGGCTCGGCATGCAAGCTTCGAGGACCCGGCCTGGGTGGCGCTGCTACGCGCCCACGCCGTCGCCTTGGTCATCGTCGAGTCGGAAAAGCAGGCCCTGCACTGCGATGTGACGGCAGATTTTGTTTATGCCCGCTTGCAGATGAACGATGCTGCCGCTCCCGAGGGCTATGCAAGCGATGCGCTCGACGGCTGGGCAAAAAAACTCAAAAACTGGTCGAAGAAGCTCGATTGCTATGCCTACTTCATCAGCGGCGACAAAGCGCGTGCCCCGGACTCAGCGATGTCGATGATCAGGCGACTCACATAAAAGTCTTTTGTTTCTTTTCTGAAGAAAAGAAACAAAAGACTTTTACGTTTTTAGGCCTTGGGCGACCACATACAGCTCGCTGCTTTCCTTGCGGCTTGCAGGCGGCTTTGCATGCTTCACCGTCGCGAAGCGCTGCTTCATCGGCAGCAGCATCTCCTTCTCGGAGCCGCCCTGGAACACCTTCGCCACGAATGAACCGCCAGGCGCCAGCAAGCCCGTGGCAAAATGCAGCGCCAGTTCGGCCAGGCCCATGATCCGGATATGATCGGTCGCTGCATGACCGGTGGTATTCGGTGCCATGTCGGAAAGCACAACATCCGCCGGACCACCCATCAGCTCGGTCAGCCGCGCCGGCATGTCCGGATCCTCGAAATCGCCCTTTATGAGCGTGGCTCCCTCGATCGGGTCGATCGCCAGCAGGTCCACGCCCACCACGCGCCCGGCGCCACGCTGCAGCGCCACCTGCGTCCAGCCGCCTGGTGCCGCGCCGAGATCGAGCACGCGGCAGCCTTTGGTGATCAGCTTGAAACGGTCATCCAGTTCCATCAGCTTGAACGCCGCGCGCGACCGCAGCCCCTGTTTCTGTGCGGCAGCGACATACGGGTCGTTCAGTTGGCGATTGAGCCAGCGCTGCTGCGCCGGCGTGCGGCCGCGGGAGGTGCGCAACATGACGGCGAGCCCGCGTGGGTTCGACCCGTCGCCGCTTTTCTTCGAAACCATGAAAACCTAATGCGGGATGTGGAGGGCCTGCGGCCGATATGGCCTGTAATGTGGCCGTTTCTGCCGCGCCGCGCCATGCCGCATCATGCGCAGCAGCATCCCTTCGCGTAGTCCCCGATCGGCCACCGTCACGTCCGGCGCCGGCCAGACGGTGCTGATCGCCTCGTAGATGGCGCATCCCGGCAGCACGAAGGCGGAGCGCTCAGGCCCCACGCAAGGATGCTTGTTCAGCCCGTCCCGCCCAAGCCCGCGCAGCAAGGTAAGTGCCGCATTGGCATCCTCGGCGCTCAGCCGCACGCCATCGACCATAGGCCGGCGGTAGCGTGCGAGGTTGAGGGCCACACCTGCCAGTGTGGTAACGGTGCCGCTCGTACCGAGCAGCCGCACGCCGCCGAGCCGTAGCTCGTGCTCGATACAATGGATGCGCTCGAACGCCGCCAACCGCTCTTGCACATGCTCCACCATCTCGCGATAGCCGTCCGGCTCGAAGCCGTGATGGCCAAAGCGTTCGGCGAGAGTCACCACGCCGACCGGCAGGCTGTCATAGCCGATCAGTTCAGGCGCGCGGCCATCGGCCGAAAGCCGCACCCAGGCAAGCTCCGTAGAGCCGCCTCCGATGTCGAACAGCAGCGCACGCCGCTCCGCCACAGGCTGATCGCCACGCTTGAGCAGCGGAGCGCAGCTCTCCAGCGCCAGTTCAGCTTCTTCTCGCGTAGATATGATGTTGAAGGCGATCCCGGTTTCCGAGCGTACACGATTGAGGAACGCCTCGCCATTCCCGGCCCTTCGGCATGCCTCGGTGGCGATGGCCCGCACTGCCCGCACCGGCCGCCGCGCCAGCCTGGCCGCGCAGGCATGCAATGCCCCCATCGCACGATCCATGGCGATCTCGCTGAGCATGCCGGAATGCTGCAACCCTTCCCCAAGCCGCACGATCCGCGAAAAGCTGTCGATCACCCGAAACCCCTCGCCGGTGGGTGCACCGATGAGCAGGCGGCAATTATTGGTGCCGAGATCCAGTGCCGCGAACGCAGCGCCTGCGGCGGTCGGGAAGCGTTGGTTCTGACCCTCTGAGACTGCGACTTGGACCATAAGGCGGGACCTTCCCGTCCTGGAAGAGGGCAGTATCAGCCGCTTAACCGCCGCTGTGCAAGTATGTTGTGCTGCAGTAGAACCTCCAAGGCAGCCCTCCGCTCCCGGCTCCGGCTACCACGCCAAGTGTTGCCTGCCCTGAGCGACCATGTTAGGTGCCCACCTCGCCACGCGCGACAGCTTCGGCAGCCGGACAGCTTGGGGGATAGTTTAGCGGTAGAACTTCCGACTCTGACTCGGAAAGCCTTGGTTCGAATCCAGGTCCCCCAGCCACTCTTGCAAGTTACGCAAGGTCGTCAGATACATAGCCTAGATCAGCAACTTAGCGGTGCTCCTGGTGTCCAGCGGAGTGTCCAGAGTGCCCCTAGCTATGACCAGACCGACGAAGCACAAGAAGTCCGGAAAATACACAGTTCGCATGGCGATCCCGATGCAGCTGCGGGAGACTGACCTGAGCCCCAACTTCCCTCCACTCAGAGGTGAGTCCGCGGTTTCTGCCAGGCCCATCCTGACGGTGTTTCTCGGTTTGGTTAAGCGTCGTTTCTCTGTCCCGGCCAAAATCTCCCGTGGCGTCGCGCGCAGGCTGGGTCAAGGCTGGCCGTAGGCCATCGCCGGAGGCGACGCGCAGCGGCCTTGACGCAGGCGAGCACGGCGCCACGCTGATCGAAGCTGGGGTGCGTCCTCCCAATGACGAATGCGGTCGCACTTCGTTATAATCCTTCCTCCAAGCCGCCAGCACCGCGCGGGCATGCCGCACCGAGCTGAACAACGTTTCGTTCAAGCACTCGTCACGCAACTTGCCGTTAAAGCTCTCTACAAACGCATTCTGCTGCGGCTTGCCAGGCGCGATATAATGCCAGCCAACTTTACGATCTTGCGACCAGGCCAGGACTGCGATGCTGGTCAGCTCCGTGCCATTGTCGCTCACGACCAACAGCGGGGTGCCCCGCTCCGCCGCGATGGCATCGAGCTCGCGCACAACGCGTTTGCCGGACAACGAGGTATCAGCCACCAGCGCCAAGCATTCGCGGGTCGCATCGTCGACTACGCACAGCACCCGGAACCGGCGACCATCGGTGAGCGTGTCGCACACAAAGTCCAAAGACCAGCGCTGATTTGGGCCGTCCGGCAAAGCCAAAGGTGCGCGCGTGCCAAGAGCGCGTTTGCGCCCGCCACGCCTACGCACCTGCAACCGCTCCTCGGCATAAATGCGCCGCAGCTTTTTGTGGTTCGGCACCAACCCTTCGCGCTTGAGCAGCAGACCGAGCCGACGATACCCAAAGCGTCGGCGCTCGCCCGCCAGGGCACGCAAGCGGGCGCGTAAGGCTGCATCGTCACCCCGCCGTGCGAGGTAACGCACCGTGCTCCGATCCGCACCGAGGATGGCACACGCCCGCCGCTCGCTGATGTCATGCGCATTCTGCGCCGCCGACACAGCGTCCCTCATGGCCGCGGGCGTTACCATTTTTTTGCAGCGATGTCTTTCAACACCGCAAGGTCCAGCATCGCATCTGCCAGAAGCTTCTTCAGCCGGGTGTTCTCGGCCTCCACTTGCTTCAAACGGCGCGCGTCAGACACCTCCATGCCGCCAATTTGGCCTTCCAGGCATAAAACGTCGCCTCGCTGATCCCATGCTTGCGGCATACATCCGCCGTCTTCGCCCCGGCCTCCTGCTCACGCAGAACCCCAATGATCTGCTCTTCGGTGAAACGTGACCCCTTCATCTCCGCCTCCTACTCAAGCGGACTCTACTCAAATGTGGAGGAGTTTGCGGGGCTCAGGTCATAGCCCATGAAGGCGACGCCGAACACGCCGCCGATAACGAGGGCCAGCACGAAGCGTTGTTCCGGGTCAGGGGTCCGCAGGGGCATTGTCCGGCCGTGTGACTACGAACCCGATCCTCCGACATCGCTGGATCGTTGCCAAGGCTGCGTCGAACGTGAGCGCGAGAGAGATGTCAGCCGGTCGTTGTCCTCAGGCCGTCGTCAGGCCTTCTTCACGCCCATTGCTGACCCTTGCCGGCTCTTCGGCTGTCTTGGTTTCACACGTTCCCAAGGCGGCTTGACGCGCGGCCTCAACCAATACGCGATGAGGATCATGGCGCATTCAAGCAGGGCTTGGGTCATCGTCGTGTCTCCTAGTTCGCCGATGCCGACGCAGCAGCCATCTCAGCCTTGATCCGCTGAACCGTGCCAGTGCCGATGCCTAGAGCCTTCGCTACTTTCAACATCCCCTCGCCAGCGGCCAAGCGTGCACGCACAGCGGCCTCAGTGTTCGTTGCGACCTTAGGACGGCCTAGCGTCTTCCCTGACGCCTTAGCGCGGTCCAAGCCGGCCTTGACGCGTGCCTGGATCATGCTGCGTTCGAACTCGCTGAAGACGCCCAACATGCCAAACATAGCGCGGCCTGCTGGTGTCGTAGTGTCCAGGCCTTGCTGATGTAGAAACAGTTCGACCCTGGCGCCGTGAAGTTCCTGCATGGTGCTGATGAGGTCGGGCAACGAACGGCCAAGGCGATCTACGGCCCAAACCATCACCACGTCGAACCGGCGCCGAACTGCGTCCTTCAGCACCCGGTCAAGCTGGGGTCGCTTGTCGCGTCCCTTAGCACCGCTGATGCCCTCGTCAGCGTAGACAGCCACAACAACCCATCCACGTGCCGCCGCCACTGCCTCAAGTTCGAGCCGCTGGTTTTCTACAGTCTGCTCCCCTGTAGAAACCCTGAGATACAACGCTGCTCTCATCGCCTTCGTTGTCATGTCGAACACCCGTTTGACTGACCTAAAACTAGGACGATCACATACAGTAATAAAGTGTTTTCTGTATGCTTAGCGAGACCTCAAAGAGACCCGGGTTTGCTGGCTTGCTGAGGCTCGTTTCCGATGGGGTTTTCGGTATGGTGTCCTAGCACGATCAACCATTATCAATGCTACAGCAGTCGAGATACGGAAGACGCAATGACAAATTACCTGGTCATCAAGAAGATGCGATTTCTCCTCGCCTTCGCTGCCCTCCTTATGGTCAGCACATCGAGGGAGGCGCGGTCGCTGTCACCTAACCCGCCCTTCATCGTTTCCTTCGGCTACCAGGACGCGACCGTTGACAAGAGGGCGCGGCAAGTTCTGTCCTTGGTGGTTGATGCCTGGAGACATCGTGTGCCCAGATGGCGAGGCCGGGGTTGCTCAGTGCCGGTCCAGCCCGGTCCCACGCCACAAGGCGCAATCGTCACGACCTACCCAGAAGGCTTTGAGGTCGCGGGCGAGGGACATGATGCACCCGATACCCTGCAACATGACATACAGTTAGGAGATAGGCGCGCCAGTGCCATCATCACGGAACTTGCCTCAATGGGTGTTCCTCTGGCAGCCCTTCACCTAAAGCCCGACAACGCCAACGCCTTAAACGGTGGGCGCGGGGCGGTCATTACGCAGTGGTGGTCGCCAAATACACCCCAACAGCCATCGTGCGGCCGCTGCGGATTGCTGCACTGCTGACGCTTATGTGTTGTCATGATCGTGGCGCGGGTCGTTGCGCGTCGTTGCGTCACGTTTTCATGCGCGTCGTTCGCCACCCTCCCCGGCATTTCTGGCAGTGACTTTCAAGAAGGGGGATTAAAGGCCCGCTAGTATATTAGAGATCGGACCGTCACACGCGCGACCCCAGGCGAAAATTCACGGCGTCCTGAGGACCCCTACCCGGGGGAGACCCCGTGGCTTGGTGCAAGATAGGTGGTGTCGTTTTCCTGAGAAGGGTCCCATACGCCCCCAGCAAAAATGGCACCTGAAGGCTTGCCAAGGTGTCCAGTGAGGTCCTCGGAGCCACAACTAAGTCATTGATATTTCTGTATATCTAAGGACCTTCTGAGTTTCCAGGTCCCCCAGCCACTCCCAGCGACCTTCCTGTCGTGCGTAGCGCATATTTCCTCGATCAGTTTGCCGAGCCTTACGGCGCTCCTAACAATCGAATGGAGCGCCGTAGGCGTAGAACGTCAGAGTTGCGCCAGGCCGCCATCGACGGCGACCTCGCTGGCGGTCATGAAGCTGCTGTCTGACGACGCGAGAAAGGCGGCCACCGCTCCGATCTCCGCCGGATCGGCCATGCGCTGAAGCGGAGTGAGCGCGGCGTAGGCCTTTTGGCCTTCCTCGCCGAGCGCTTCCTTCGCAAGATCGGTCGCAGTTGCCCCGGGCGACAGCACGTTTACCCGGATACCGGTGCCCTTCAGGTCCTCCGCCCAGGTCCGCGCGAGGTTGCGCACTGCCGCCTTGCTCGCGCTGTAGGCGCTCATGCCCGGCGCGCCCGTGGTGCCGGCGCTTGATCCAGTCAGGATGATCGAACCGCCCTCGCCCATCCGCGGCAACGCTTTCTGGACCGTGAAGATCGTACCCTTCACATTGGTGTCGAAGGTTTCGTTGATGTGCTCGGCCGTGATCTTGCCGAGTGCGACCTGGCTTCCCGCCCCGGCATTGGCGAAGACGATGTCGAGGGTTCCACGCTCGGCCCTCACTAACGCGTAGAGTCGGTCGAGGTCCGCCGGATCGCAGACCGAGCCCTTCACCGCGCGGACCTTGGGCCCGAGCTCGGCCACAGCGGCGTTGAGCGCTTCCTGCCGACGGCCGAAGATGAAGACGAAGGCGCCCTCCTCGATGAAGCGCTTTGCTGCGGCGCGGCCGATGCCGGTAGCGCCGCCGGTGATCACAGCAGTCTTTCCACTGAGCCTGGTCATGTCGTGCATCCTTGGTTGGTGTTGCACGGAAGATGGGAGATGCTTACTTGGGGATAAGTATGCACCTTTTGGTAAGTGAGAAATGGCTGATTGCTCGGAAATCCGTGGCGTGGGCTACTCCTACGGGCTGGTCGCCACGCTCCGCATCATCTCGGGCAAGTGGAAGCCGCTGATCCTGTACTTCCTGCTCGAGGGCCCGAAACGCTATGGCGAGCTCAAGCGCACGATTCAGGGCGTCAGCGACAAGGTGCTGATCCAGCAATTGAAGGATCTGGAGTCCGATCGCGTGCTGGCGCGGACCGACTACAAGGAGGTGCCTCCGCGCGTGGACTATGCGCTGACTCCGCTCGGCCGCAGCCTGGCCGTCGCGATCGTTCCGCTGTGCAGCTGGGGAACCGAGAACATGGCGGAAATGGCGAGCATTTTCGCCGAGCGCAACGATGTGCCTTAACAGGATGCTGAATATAGCTGAGTAGGACGACCCTGTGCATGCGTGGGAGGGCAGCAGATCGAATTTTCCGGTCAAACTGCCAGATCTATCTCCTGCGCGAGCCTATCGGACAAACCACAAAAAACTCGGACAGAGCGCTTAATCTCTCCTTTTTGTCGCCGATTACTTTTGGCGTTATAAATGAAGTCATGTCTTACACCGTGACCGCCTTCTATCGATTTACACCGTTGGCCGATGCCTCCGCATGTCACGATGCCTACACGCAGGCGCTATCGCCTCTCGGCCTCTGTGGGACGTTGCTGGTCGCCCCGGAAGGCATCAATGGTATGATTGCGGGAAGCTCGGGCGCGATCGAGATGATGTTGTCGATCCTGCACGAGCAGACCGGTCTGCAACGCCAGAACGTCACGTTTTCGTCGTCGCGAGAAAGGCCATTCGACCGGCTGAAAATCCGCCTCAAACGTGAGATCATAACCTTCAACCAACCAACTGCCGATCCTTCGCGTCTGCCGGGCACCTATGTGGCACCAAAGGACTGGAACCGCCTCCTCGACGACCCGGAGGTCTCGGTGCTCGACACGCGAAATCTGTATGAGACCACAATTGGCAAATTCGCCAATGCCAGCGACCCGCAGATTGAAAGTTTTACCGACTTCGCTGCTTACGTGAGAACGGAATTAAGCACCGTCAAACACAAGAAGATCGCGATGTACTGCACGGGTGGCATCCGGTGTGAGAAGGCATCGGCTTTCATGCGTGCGGAGGGCTTCCGAGAGGTCTATCATCTGCAGGGCGGCATTCTTCGATACCTTGAGGAGGTCCGGGAATCCGAAAGCCGTTGGCAAGGTGATTGTTACGTTTTCGATAAGCGTGTGGCGGTCGGCCACGGCTTGACGACCGGCAGATACGCGATGTGTTCCTGCTGCGGCTATCCGCTATCGGCAGACGATCTGACGCGCCCGGTCCATGAAGACGGGGTGGCATGTGTCTACTGCCACTGGCAAACCAGCCCTGCCGACAAAGCCCGCTTCCGCGACCGCCAGCGCCAGATATCCACGTCCCAAAACACGACTTCACAGGCTCCTGATAGTGCACCGGCTGCCGTCAAGACCGGCGCGCCGGAATGCGTGGAGCCGCCGGATGATCGGCCGGCACGATCTATATCCGTCGCCGGCGGAGTTCTTTAAGGGACGACTACACACTTCGCTCGATTAGGAGACATGTTATGGCTAAGTCACCCGGCCCCCCCAAGGCCAAGGCAGGCGCACCAGCGCAATTCGACATGAACAGCCGCGAGCGGAAAGGCGGCAAGGGCGGCCCGGGTGGTCCGGGCCGCGGGCGTGACGACAAGCGTCCGCCGAGCCGCATCGTGACTCTGCCGCCTGCTGTGGTCGATCGTGGCGAAGGGTGGGTCATTCGCAAGATCGGCAAGATCGACCAAACCTCCCATGTTGCCCTGGGTGCCGAATACCAGCTGATCTTCGAGGGCCACGACCCATTGGTGTTCGACTACCTCGGCGCAGCCCGCGACCGCGCCAAAGAGGCGCCCCCGGAGAAGGTGCCGGACGTGGAAGTCGCCGCCGACCTGCCGGAGGAGGCGACTGCCGCAGAACCGCCGGCTGATGATCCGCCTTCTCAAGGGAGCATCTGAACCCTCGAGGGCCGAGACTGAGCACAGGGGAAGGCCTTCTTTTCTGAAGAAAAGAAGCAAAAGACTTTTATGTCGCTGTCGCGGTTCCATCCGGAAACGTTACATAAACCATAAAAGTTTTTGGCTCTTTTTTTCAAAAAAGAACTGCTTCCTGTTTTTGAACGCCGTTCCCGGCTAGGCCGCACATCATGCACAACAAATGCCGCGCCCTCCTTCCGATCTTTCTCCTGGGTCTCTGCTTGCAGCCGATGCAGGCCGAACCGTCGACCTTCGTCGCGGCAACATATGGGCAGCCGCAGCAACTCGTCGCCGTCCAGGGAACGCGGCGGCTCAATGTCATCTGTATCGGCCGCGGTGAGCCGACCGTGATCTTTCTCTACGGTCTCGGAAGCGGCTCCTTCGACTGGCGCAAGGTGCAGCCTGCTATCGGCAAGATCACGAAAACCTGTGCCTATGATCGCGCCGGCAATGGATTTAGCGATCCAGCCGACGACACGTCGGACGCGACCAACGCGATCTCCGACTTGCACGCGCTATATCACATGGCCGGAGTATCCAAGCGCATCTTGCTGGTGGGCCACTCATTGGGCGGCTTCTATGCGACGCTTTACGCCGAAACCTACCCCGATGACGTCGCCGGGATGCTGCTGGTAGATCCCGCATTCGAAGGCCAGGCGCAAGCGATTGCACAAGTTGTGGGCGCCCAGGCGGCACAACAACTCGTAGTCTCCCAACGGCAGACGGAAATGGAACTGGCGCAATGCATAGCGCTCGCAAGGTCCGGCCGCCTGTCAGCCCCGGCCGAAGCCAAATCCGACTGCCTGGACAACCCGCCGGATGCCGACCCCGATCTGCACCGGGAGAAGAATAGAGAGTTGGAGACGGCGACTTACGAAACCGCATTGAGTTCCGAGTATCATGCCGCCACCTTCGTCAATCCTGATGGGCTGACTTTGGACGACGCCGAGAGCAAGCACGCCAGCGCATCTCTCGGGTCGATCCCGCTGGTGATTCTCACGCGTGGAAACCTCGAGCATATGCCCGGTCTGAGCCCGGATGAACAAGGCCGTGAGGAAGCCGCCTGGAAGGCCGGCCATGATCGCCTCGCCACCCTCTCGAGCAACGGACTCAACATCGTTGTTCCGCATACAGGGCATTACGTTCAACTCGACCAGCCCGGCATCGTCATCGATCAGATCAAAGGTCTTATCGAAAAGATACGTCGCTGACTCCGCTCGCGGGCGGGGCTTGCCAATAGCCTCGGAAGGATGTCCAGTGCACCCTGGCGGAGCCTCAAACCGATTTGCTATGGCAGCATTCCTGAAGATCGTTACTCTGGCCGGCGGCATTGTTTCCATCGCCGCCGAAAGCGTCTGGCGCATCGCACATGCGGTGCCTGACGATGCCGGCACTGCGCACACGCAGATAGATTACGATGGCGGCCTGCAGTTGACCGACGAGCCACCCGCGAAGCTGGTCGCCGATCTCACGGCAGCCGGTGTCAAGATGATCACCCTCACGGCCCCTGATCAATCCACGATCTACCTCAACGCGGCCGACGTGACGGCGACAGAACAGCGCTCGCAGGTGTCGACGCACCGGGCGCAAATACCGCGATCATCGTGGCAGGCCATCGGCAGGCAGTGACCGAGACACAAGCCGAAATCCAGGCAAACCTATGATTGCTGCCGGGAAGCGTAGCCCGCCGGGTCGGCGGTCGTAATGGATGGTTTCACCTTTATCGTTGACTTGGTCAGGTTCCTCGCCTGGCCGGTAGGTGTCGTGATACTGGCCGGGATGTTCAGCCCGCAGATACGCGATTTGCTGGCGCGGTTGACCCATGTAAAAGCGTCAGGCGTCGAGTTCGATTTCAGCGAGAAGCTTGACGCGGCGGAGCGGACCATGTCGCTCAAGCCGCATGCACAACCGGGTATCGTGCCGCATAACCAGGCGGTCCCACCGTCGGCGGCGCAAACCTCGCCTACCGTGACTGCATCGCTGCCCCCTGACTACATCATCCAGCAGGCATGGCAGCAGGTGGACGGCAGGCTGAGATCTCTGGCGGCGGCACGTGGGATTGCACTACCAGGCGGCGCGGATAATGATAAACTGGCAGGTGCGCTTGATCTGCAAGACGACACACGCGCGGTTATCGAACAGCTCCGGTCCATGCGGAATGCCGCTATCCACCTGACTCAAGTGACTCCGACCAGGACAGACGCTTTGCGTTATACCGACCTGGTGGATGCCCTCCTCACGTCACTCCCTCCCGCCTGAGGCCATTGCGTCTTCTATCGTTTCCCGTCGAGCGCGGCTCTCATCTCGTCGGGATCGCGCATGCCTTCGGTCTTCCCGGAAAGCGGATCGTTCGAACCTCCAGGACCGGACACATCCTGGTTGAAGCGGTGGCGCTTCGCAGAAAGCAGGTTCCAGACCAGAAACGCACCGACGGCGACGAAAGTAGCGAAAGCCAAAATAAATAGCGGATGCATGACCAACCTCCCTGTTATGGTCGTGCAAAGTATGAGGCCACTCGGAGTTCTCATTCTGGGAGTGCACGATTCTGCTATGTCTGTTCTGCTATGTCTGTGCTAGCCCGAAAAATGGGCGTGATCAGCTGGGCTGGGCTTTCAACAACCTCACTCTCTTGGAAGACCGAAAGGTATCGTGATGCGTGGCGGAAGCTCGGTGTCCCATTCGTGGCCCATCTGCAAGGATAGGTTTGGATGGTGGAAAGGATCCGCCATCACCGCCGCATGCCAGCGTTCGTACAGCCGGCGCAGTTCGGACACCTGAAGGAGGCTGCGCTCACCTTCATAATGGCTACCCAGGGAGATGGTCTCGTAATGCAGCAAGGTTGTCGACGCGGCGTAGATCACCCGCCAGCCGGCTGCGCGTGCCCTGAGGCAAAAATCGATGTCGTTGAAGGCGATAGGGAAGCTTTCGTCCAGGCCGTCGAGTGCATCGTAGACATCGCGGCGTACGAGCAGGCAGGCGCCGGTGACGCAGGAAAGATCCTGGTCCAGGCAGGCACGAAATGCGTAGCCAGGCGCATCCTTCGGCAGCAAGCGATGCGCATGCGCGCAGCCGCCACCCAGGCCCATGATCACGCCGCCATGCTGCACCGTTCCGTCGGGATAGAGCAGTTTCGGTCCGACGATGCCCGCCTCCGGGTCCTGCAGATGTCCCACCAGCGTCCATAGCCAATCATCCTGCAAGGGGACGACGTCATCGTTGAGCAGGCAGACAAGCGAACCGTCGCTGACGGAAACACCAAAATTGATGGCACGCGAAAAACTGAACGACTGTGCTGCGAGCCAATGCACCTGCAATTTGCCCTGCGCACGCAACGGCGCCAGCAGCCTCTCCTGTTCCGCATCGAGCGGTGCCGCCTGCGATACGACCAGGATGATCTCGACGTTGGGATAACGCGTATGCCGCAAAATGCCATCGAGGCAGGCGGCTACATGAGGCGCGCGGGCAGTGGTAGGAATAATGATGCTGATCCGGGGCACATCGCCCCTGGCCTGCAGATTTGCGATGTCGGGCGTCACCCGCAACGGCATGGCGGCGGCATCGATGTCGGCTGCAAAATGCCTGGTTTCGAGAAAATCCTTTACGACCGGCAGCAGATCTTCCGCCCGCTCTTGCACCAGGTCGGTGCGCCGATGGCTGAGCACGAACGGGATGTGAAAGCTGCGTGAAGCGGCACCCTTGCCGGCGACGTGCAGCGCCAAAGCCAGGCGCAAACATCCTGCCGTGCCCGTCGGGATGTCGCCGCCTTGCGAAAGCACATCGCGACGAAACAACCAAACGCCGCGTGTCAGCAGACCGGAACTCAGAAAAAGCGGTCCGGCATCAGGTTTGAAATGTGGATTATGCCGCTCCAGCCTGGTATCGATCTCGTCGTCGTCGGCGTAGAGCGCCGCCGGGAACCCTGCCTTCGCCGCTTGGTCGGCAAACACGCAAAGGGCGTGCGGCGGCAATATCTCGCCGGCCTGCACCACCGCCACGTACTGCGCGTCCGTATGCGAGAGGCTACCGTTCTCAAAGGTGATCTGCGGGCAGGTAAGCCATTGCCGCTGCAGCGACTCCTCTGTCGCCCGGATGGCTGGCGCACCGGCACCCGCCCGATCCACGAACACACCTATCCCCGGCCAGTTCGGCCGGTCGGGCGAGGCGAGCAGCGTCAAACGATCTTCGTCCTGCCAGCGATCGAAAACCCGATGCCAGACCGTGTAAGCGAGCCATCTCGGCTGGCCTGCCGCAAGTGCGATCAGCAACGATCTCAGCCGCCGATGCGGCGCACCTTCCTGGTGCCGGAACATCGCGAGCGATCGCCAAGGCGACTGCGCAAGCAGTTTGAAGGTTGCAGCAGCCCTGGAGATCTTTCTGACCAGAACGCGCATTTCGGCTGCCATCTGCAATCCGAAAACATCGATCGTGAGCGCCGTCGCATCCTCCGCCACACCGAAGATGGCAGTGCCCGCATATGTCACGGTAGCGCCCGTCCAAGGATCGGGCAGGTCTGCCGCCATTTCGGACCGCACGATCAGGATGAGGCTGGCATCGGGCGGAACTTTCTCGATCCGCAGCTCGCACCACTGTCCCGGGACGCCAGCCGGCAACGCAAGCAGGCAGCGATGATGCCTATGTTCCAGAAGTATCAGCGGCGCCGACCCCACCTGCGTCGGCGAGGTTCTTTTCAAACGGAACGTCACGGCAGGCGTCCATTGTCCGTCATATCAGAATATGGGCTGTTCTAGCCTATCGGCAGCACACGCAAGCCGCCCTTCCGCGCGTCCGAATCGCCGGTAATGATCCCATGCCGAGTCGAAGCCGCCGCTTTCGAGCGACGCTCTGACGTCCGGATAGGCAGCAAGATACCACTCCGCGTCGAACATCGCTGCGTCGGGCGCGGACTCTGCCGCGTCGCCAGGGGACATGCTCGTCTGCCGTGCGGCGTAGGTAAGGCCTGGATCGCAGAACGCGCGGCCTTCTTTCCAGCCATAGTGCCGGTAATGCTCGTAACCGCTGATGAACACGCCGTCGTTCACGGCTTGCGCCACCAAGGGGTTGGACGAAAGATACCAGGCCTCGTCAAACCCCATCACACACACGGCATCGCGCTCCGCCTGCGCCGCGCCAGGCAGGCTGGGGGTCGCCTTGCGGCCGTAGGTATCGTGCGAATCCGCAGCGCCTGCCGAGACCCCTGCGCGGCGCCGTAACACCAACACATCCTGGTGGTCGTCCCAACCACGCGGCTCATAAGCATCGAGCTGCAGGCTGCCGTCGGCCAGCAGCGCCTCAAGCCAGCGGGGGCTCACCAACGAAATTCCGTATCCCTCGCCGCCGGCATAATGCCGATAGCCATACCCATCCATCGCCGCATCTGCCAGCACGCCGCGCGCCGCGTCATCGCTCAGCCCGTAATTCCACGCGCGCAGCCGCTCCGCCACGTACGCACCATGCGAGGTGACCACCAGCGTTCCGTCTGCCGACAAATGCCGCGCGGCGAAATCGAGAAAATGCCGAGTCTGGTCTTCCGGCAAATGGGTGATCAGCGAACCGACCCAGATCAGATCGTAAACCTCGCCAAGCTCCAGCTTGCGAAAATCCTGCTGCGAGGTGACGCCACGTGCGCCGAAATGCGCTGCCGCAAAATCCACCCCCGACTGGTCGAGATCGCACACCGTGATCGCCGCATCCGGATACAGCGCACGCAGCACGCGCGTTACCCGGCCATGCCCGCACGGCAGGTCCAGGATACACGTGGGAGCGGCCCGTCCCGCCAGTGCTCGCTGTATGATCCGTGCGGCGGAAAGGCCGACATGTGCATAATGCGCCGCACTATCGGCGAACATCGCGTCGTCATCGGCAACTAATGTCACCATGCCGGCCAGCAGCGGGGAGTCGGGCGCATCGAGCATCCGCATGGCTAAATCACGCCGCAGCGCGAATCGAAATACGCGGTATCGCTACATGGAGATTTCACGCTGCACACATAGTTGGCACGGCAAGAACGGTCAATTCGCGACCAGCAAACACGTGGGCGACGCCTGTCCTGCCCGCCGGCCGAGCAAGCGAGGCTGGCGTTATCGACTGCTGCGGCATATCTCTGCCGGCGATGACAGGTGCAGCGGCCATATAGGCCAGGGAGAGTTTCGCATATGGCGGATGCGTTGGGTGAGCTGGATCTGGGCGAGGAACTGACATGGGAACCTCTGCACCTGGCGCCGCCCAACCCCTGGACGGGGCATCTTCCTTTCGCCTTCTGGCTCGTCAAGGCGTTGCGGCCGCGCACGCTGGTGGAGTTGGGCACCCATTCGGGCAACTCCTATTTCGCCTTCTGCCAAGCGATCGCCGCCTTCGTGCCGTCCGGCCGCGCCTATGCGGTCGACACCTGGGCCGGTGACGACCACGCCGGCCATTACGGCGAGGACGTGTTCGCCGATGTCAGCCGGATCAATCAGACCTATTTCCGCGCCTTTTCCACCTTGCTGCGCAGCAGCTTCGACGATGCCCGCAGCTACTTCCCCACTGAAGAGGTGCCTGGCGGCCTCGAATCCGGCATCGACCTGCTGCATATAGATGGCCTGCACACGTACGACGCCGTCAAACATGATTTTGACACTTGGCGCACGGCCCTGTCCCCGCGCGCCGTCGTCGTTTTCCACGACATCAACGTGCGCGAGCGCGGCTTCGGCGTATGGCGACTTTGGCAGGAACTGTCAGCGCAATACCCTTCCTTCACCTTCGACCATTCGCACGGCCTGGGTGTGCTCGGCCTCGGTGCGGAGCAGCCGCCGCTCCTGCATGCCTTATTCACCCTCTCCACCGACAGCGAGCGCGCTGGCGCCTTGCGCCGCCGCTTCGCCGCGCGCGGCGAAGCCTTCCAGCACCGTGTCGAGATCATCGAGCTAAAGGCGCATATCGCGAAGGTCGAGCGGGATTTCACTGCCTTTCAAGGCCAGGTCGCATCGGGGCAGTCCGCCTCACTCGCCGAGCTTGCAGCTGCAACCGCCCGCATCGACGAGGCCGCTGGACGGGCACAGACTGATCTCGCCGCAGCCGAAGCCCGTGCCGCTGCCGAGCTCGCTGCCGCCCGGGCTGACGCCGCCAAGCTGCAGGACGATCTCGCTTGGCGCACCGCCCTGATCGACGCCCAGCACGACGTCATCGCCTCCAAACAGGCAGGCATCGCAACCCTCGCGGAGATCGTCGAAGCACGCTCCCACATCCTTGAGCTGCGCGACCGCATGCTCGACCAGCGCGACGTTGCCGCCTCCGAGCTGATCCAGCAGGTGGCACACCAGGAATTCCTGGTCCGCGAAGAGCGCCGCCTGCGCGACGAGATGCAGGCCGGCTACGAGGCTGCCATCGACACCATCAACGCCGATCGCGACGTGCTGCGCGGCGCCATGCTGCAGGATTGGGAAGAGACCGCGACCAACACCGCGCTGCTCTACGTCAACAGCACCTCCTGGAAGGCCACCCGCCCATTACGCGCGGCATTGCGCCTGCTGCGCGGCCGAAAACCCGCCTCCTCCGGCCTCGTGCTGCCGCCACGGCCCGCCCCGCCGCTGCTGCCTTCGGAACGGCCCAGCGAAGAGACCGCAGTCACCCTTCCGCTGGAACCCGTGGAGGAATCCGCCCTCCAGCGCGCCAGGCGCACCACGCGCGACCTTCTGACCGCCAGGCTCGACGCCTTCCTTGCCGGCCCCGGCATGCTGCGCCTCCCCAGCAGCCCGCAGCCCGAAGTCAGCATCGTTCTGGTGCTGTACAACCAGGCGGAGCTCACGCTGGCCTGCCTCTCCTCGATCGTGGAAACCCTCTCCACCGCCTCATTCGGTATAGAGGTGCTGATCGCCGACAACGCCTCCACCGACCGCACCGCCGCCCTGCTCGCGCGGATCGAGGGTGCGAAGATCATCCGCAACCAGGCCAACCTGCATTTCCTCAAGGCGGTGAACCTCACCGCCGCCAAGGCGCGTGGCCAAAAGATCCTGCTGCTCAACAACGACGCGCAGCTTCTGCCCGGCAGCCTCGCCAGTGCCCTGCGCACGCTCGACAGCGACGCCTCGATCGGCGCCGTCGGCGGCCGCATCATCCTGCCGGACGGCCTGCTGCAGGAAGCCGGCTCCATCATCTGGCAGGATGGCACTTGCACCGGCTATGCCCGCGGCCAGGACCCAAGCTCGCCGGACGTGATGTTCCAGCGCGACGTGGATTACTGCTCCGGCGCCTTCCTCCTGACCCCGGCCGCCCGTTTCCACGCCCTCGGCGGTTTCGACGAGCGTTTCGCCCCCGCCTATTACGAAGAGACCGATTATTGCGTGCGCCTTTGGGAAAGCGGCTTCCGCGTCGTCTACGATCCCGATGCGGCTATCGTGCATTTCGAGTTCGGCAGCGCCGGCAGCTCCGCCGAAGCGTTGCGCCTGCAGGCGGCCAACCACGCGATCTTCGTCGACACCCATGCCGGCTGGCTGGCCGGCCAGTTCCCGCCGAGCCCGCTCAACATGCTTCCCGCCCGCACCGCGCGCTCCATTGCGCCGCGCATTCTGGTGCTGGAAGACCGTGTGCCGAAGGCCGAGCTCGGCACCGGCTACCCGCGCGCCAACCGCATCCTGCACGAGCTGCTCGCCGCCGGCGCGCAGGTCACCTTCTACCCGATGTATCACCACGCCGAGGATTGGCACGGCGTGCGCCGCGCGCTGGACAAGCGGATCGAGGTGCTCATCCACGGCGAGTCCAAACAGCTGCGCGACTACCTCGTGGCACGGCAAAAGCATTTTGATGCCGTTCTTGTCTGCCGCCCTCCGAACATGGAGGCCTTTCTCGAGGCCCTCGGGCCGGAACGCCATCTGCTCGGCGGCGCCGCCGTGCTCTACGACGCGGAGGCGCTGTTCGCGACACGCACTTTGCTCAGGCTTGAGACCGACGGCCAGCGCTTCGAGCCGTCGGAGCGCCACCAGCTGATCGCCGCTGAAGTGTCCCTCACCCGGACCGCCGATGCGATCATCTCGGTCGCCGCGGGCGAGCGCGACCTGCTGGAGACCTACGGCGCGCGCGAGGTGCATCTGCTCGGCCACGCGCTCGACGATGTGCCGCTGCCAAACGGCTTCGAGGAACGCGACCAGATGGTATTCCTCGGCGCGATCCAGGAGGACGGCGCGCCGAACGCCGATGCCGTCAGCTGGTTCGCCACCGGCATCTTGCCGCGCCTGCGCCAGATGCTAAGCGATGATGCCTTCCGCTTGACCGTCATCGGCCGGGTCACGGCCGAGGGCATTCTTGCGATGGATGGCAGCGCGCTTGACCTTAAAGGCATGGTGCCCGATCTCGTCCCCGCCTTGTCGTGCGCCCGGGTGATGGTGGTGCCCACCCGCTTTGCCGCCGGCATCCCCCACAAGGCGCACCAGGCGGCCGCCCTCGGCATCCCCATGGTGGTGACCGGGCTGATCGCCAAACAGCTCGGCTGGCGCGACGGCGTGGAACTGCTGGTGGCCGACGACCCCGCCGAGTTCGCCTCCGCCTGCGCCCGCCTCTACACCGATGCCGCCCTATGGGCCCGCATACGCGAAGCAGCCCTCGCACGTGTTCAGGAGGACTGCGCGCCGGAGGTGTTCACCCGCAAGATCCAAAACATCGTGCATGGCTTGAAACTGGTGCGTCGCAGCCCGGGGCCACCCGCGCCGCCCTTGCAGCCCGAACTCCCGCCGCAGGCCGCCGCCGGCGAGCCGCCCACCAGCCGCCCGGCAGAAGGCGATTGGAGTGCCGCCGTGCCGTTCGGCTTCGTGCCCAGCCAAGCCGAGATGCGTCTCGCCGCGATCTGCCACGTCTTCCATGTCGGCGTTGCCGGCGAGCTGCGTTTCTATCTGCGTAAGCTGCCTGGCCCGGTTGATCTGTTCCTGTCCACCGATACGCAAGAGAAGCGCTCCGCCCTGCAAAGCGCATTTGCCGACTGGACGAGCGGCGAGGTGACGATACGCATCACCCCCAATCGCGGCCGCGACATCGCACCAAAGCTGATCGCCTTCGCCGACATCTATGACAAATACGATCTGCTGCTGCATCTGCACTCGAAAGTTTCGCTTCACGCGGATTTCCTGTCGCCCTGGCGCTCATATCTTTACGAGACCCTGCTTGGCTCCCCGGAGATTGCCCGCAGCATCATCGATGCATTCGTGCGCCTGCCCGATCTCGGCATGGTGGCCCCGCAGCATTACGAGGGCATACGCCGCTGGCTTGGCTGGCACGGCAATTTCGAGGCGGCACGGTCGCTGGCCGCGCGCATGGGCCTGGCTTTGTCGCAGCGCCGTGCGCTAGATTTCCCGTCCGGCTCGATGTTCTGGGCGCGTCCCGCCGCGTTGCGTCCGCTGCTCGATCTCAATCTGCGCTTCGAGGAATTCCCCGAGGAAGGCGCACAGGTTGATCACACGCCGGCGCACGCGATCGAGCGGCTGTATTTCCAGGTGTGCGAACATAGCGGCCATAGCTGGATGAAAGTCGCCAACCCTGCTTTGTGCCATGACACCTCCTGCGTCGCCGACCTGAAGACTCCCGCCGATCTCAGCCGCTTCGTCACCGAGCATGGCGTGGTGCTGAGCGGCCCGGCCCCGATCGCCATCCGCGACGAGCCGGCACCGATGCTCACCCGCGTGGCGCCCGGCCTCGCCAGACGGCTCGCGACACGGGGTTTTTAAAGAGTGTTCGGTCTGGGCAGGAAAAAACCTTCGCCGGCGGGCGGCGATACCGGCCGCGTCTCGGTGGCGGTTCCCCTCTACAACCATGCGCGCTACATCGCGCAAGCCATGACGAGCATTCTCGCGCAGGGGCCGATCGTGCGCGAGATCGTGGTGATAGATGACGGTTCCACCGATGATTCCGCCGCGATCATGCAAGAACTGGTTGACCGGGACAGCAGGATTCGCTTCGAGCGCCAGTCGAACCAGGGCGCGCATGCGACGATCAACCGTGCGCTCTCACTCTGCGACGGCGAGTTTCTGGCCATCCTGAATTCCGATGATGCCTGGTCGGCCGAACGGCTCTCCCAGCTTGTCGCCCACCTTGATGCCGACCCAGAGGCGGGTTTTGCATGGTCCTTGCTCGGCTGCATCGACGATGCCGGGATCGACATGAAAAATGTCTGGTACGATGAGGCGCTCGCTTTCTACCGTGCCGGCGCACCACTCGGCAGCGCATTGCTGAACGGCAATTTCGTAATGACGACATCGAACCTGCTGATCCGCCGCAACGCATGGCAAGCGGTGGGCACATTTGCATCGCTTCGCTATACACATGATCTGGACTGGTTGCTTCGCGCGATCGCCATCGGCCAGAAACCCCTGTTTGTGGAACAGGACCTGCTGCGCTATCGCATCCACGCGCAGAACACCATCGCCGAAGATCATTCCGGCGTACGCTGCGAAGTCGCCATGACAGCCGCATCGTATCTCACCCTGCTCTGGGACGATCCGAACAAGCCGATCGACTGGGACCAGGCCGCCGCTACGCAAACCGTATTGCACAAACACGAATTCGACCGCGCCGTAGCGCCATGCATGGCCTATATGCGCAGAACCGGCAGGCCTAGCCTCGACCATAATCCCATACTGGACGACCAGACATTTCGCGCGCGTGTAAAGGCCTGGGTGTGATGCGTATTCTGGTGCTCAGCAATCTCTATCCGCCAAACGTCATCGGCGGCTACGAGCGGCTTTGCTTCGAGGTCACACAAGGCCTCGCACAGGCTGGGCACGACATGGTGGTGCTGACCTCCCGCTATGGCGGCAAAGTGGCGGACTATCCTGGCCAGACCGTGTTGCGCGAATGGGACCTGCTGACCGGCCCCGACATCTACACCCCCTTCGCAGGCGACCAGGCAGACCGCGACGCGATCAACACGACCAACCTGAAAACGTTACAACGTGTTCTGCACAAGCAAAAACCCGATGTGGTGTTCGCGTGGAATTTGTTCTTCCTTGATGCGAGCCTGCTGAACGCGCTGGAGCATTGCGGCACCCGCACAGTGGTGATGCTGACCGATAACTGGCTGCTGGTGATGCGCAACGGCCTGTTCGTGCATAACTTCTTCCAGGACGTGGTGCACGGCGACAAACCAATGCCGCTTCCCGCACCACCGCCGTCGCTGCCGCCACCCAGCTTTCGGCAAAACGCACGCGCTGTGCTGAAGAAACTCGCAGGACGCGCGCCGTCGAAGAAAAAGGCTCTCGAAGCCATCTTCGGCTCCGCCTTCATGCGCGACTTCTACGCCGCCGGCGGCAGCCACTTCAAACGCCACCAGATTGTCCATAACGGCGTGCACCAGAAAAACTACACCGCCCTCGCCGCTCCTGACCGCTCGCATCTGATCGACCCAGGCACGCTGCGCCTGCTCTTCGCTGGCCGCCTCGTCGACCTCAAGGGTGCCCACACCGCCGTAGCCGCTCTGCCTTTGCTCGATCCGGCAGCACTCGGCGTCTCGCGCATAAAACTGACAGTGCTAGGCGACGCACAGGACACCGCCTACATGTCCGTCCTGAACGCGGCCATCGAAGCAAGCGGCCGCGCGGAAGACATTGAATTGCGCCCGAGCGTGCCTGAAGACTCTCTGCCCGCCTTGTTCAACACCTACGACATCTATCTCTTCCCCTCGCTCTACGAACCATTCTCGCTCACCCTGATCCATGCGCTCGCACTTGGCATTCCCACCATCGCCTCAGACGTAGGCGGCAACGTCGAGATCGTCCGCGATGGACAAAGCGGAGCGCTGTTCAAGAAAAACGACCCGTCTTCACTCGCAGCCGCCATCACCAGGCTCGCCCGCGACCCGGCCCTGCGCGTCCGCCTTGCAGAAGGCGGCCGCAGCACGGCCGCCAGCTTTACCTTTGAACGCATGGTCGCCGAGATGACCGACTTTCTCTCGCAAAAATCATGACTAGCGCAAAGTCGCCCCGGCTCGACGGCGTCGCCTGCCTCGTGCTCGGCGCCGGCGGCTTCATCGGCAATCATCTCTGTCGCGCGCTAGTCCAAGCCGGCGCCCGCGTGCACGGTTTCGGCCGCCGCGCCTCCTTCCCCGACGCACTGCCGCCGATGCGCTTCACCGCCGGGGAATTCTCCGATCGCGCCGCACTCGCTTTGGCCGTCGATGGCGCGGAAATCGTGTTTCATTTGTTGGGTGGCACTAACCCCGAAGTCTCCAACAAGGACCCGATCGCCGACCTGCAGATCAACGCCGTCGCCTCAGTGCAACTCTTCGAACTCTGCCGCGCCGCCAGCGTGCGCAGGATCGTCTTCATCTCCTCCGGCGGCGCCGTCTACGGTCGGCAGGACGCAATGCCGATCGCAGAAGATGCCGCCACGAACCCGATCTCCGCCTACGGCATCAACAAGCTGATGGTAGAAAAATACCTGCAGCTCTACGCCTATCTCGGCGGCCCAACCGCAATCAGCCTGCGCGTCGCCAACCCGTACGGCCCGCTGCAAAGCCCGTTTCGCCGCCAAGGCCTGGTCGCCGCCATCAGCGAAGCCGTCCTGGCCGGCCGGCCTGTGGAGATCTGGGGCGACGGCCGCGTGGTGCGCGATTACCTCTATGTGGAAGACGTCGCCGAAGCGCTGCTGCTCGCAGCACAATACGAGGGGCCTGAGACGGTGTTGAACGTCGGCTCCGGGATCGGCCGCTCCGTGCAGGACGTCGCAGTCTCCATCTGCAACATACTTGGGCGGCCCACATCGCAGCTCGTCTACAAGCGCGCGCGGCAAGCAGACGTCTCGGCGAGCGTGATGGATACGACCCGTATCAAACAAGAGCTGCATTGGACTCCACATACGGAATGGCAACAAGGTGTGCTCATGACGGCCGAATGGATACAGCGGGCGTTTAAGGCAAGTTGAAGGAAGCAGTCCTTTTTTGAAAAATAAGGACCAAAAAACTTTTATGATTTTAAGGACATGATGGACGCTGAGGATATTGCTCGCGCTCAGGCACGACGTGATCGTGCCAGGCTCGCAGAGGCGCAGACGCAAATCCAAGCGCTCGAATACCGGTTAGGCCTGCTTGAGCGCAGCCTTGAACGGCGGCTCGGCAGACTGGCGCGCCGCCTGCTGCGTAAGAACAGAACGCCAGCCGCACCGCCATCGATCAAGGCTAGGCAAACCCGCGGTCTTGCATTGGTCATCGACCACAACTGGCCGCAGCCGGACCGCGATTCCGGATCGATCGATATCTTCAACCTTGCCGTCGCACTTAAGCAGCTTGGCTTCGACACCATCCTCGCAGCATCCCGCCAGCACGTAGGCCGCCAGCCGGCACGTGACTGGCTGGTAGCCCAAGGCATCACCTGCCTGCGCCCGGAAGACGCCGCCTCCGTGGAGGCGTATCTCGAACAGCACGGCCACACACTGGATCTCTGTGTGATGTGCCGTGTGTTCGCCGGCGGCGAAGCGCTCGAAACATTGCAGCGCAAAGCCCGCCAGGCCCGCCTCATCTTCAACTCCGTCGATCTCAACTACCTCCGAGAGGAACGAAGGGCGCTTCTCCTGAAGGATGAGGCGCTACAAGCCAATCTGCCGTTCCTCCGCAGCCGCGAGGAACACCTCATCGGCGCCTGCGACGCCACCCTCGTCGTCTCCGCGCAGGAGCAGGAACTTCTTGCCACAACAATGCCGAAAAGCTACGTCGCCGAAATGCCACTGGCGCGCCGTGTCCAGCCCCCGAAAACAGGCTTCGTGCAGCGCAAAGGGATCGGCTTCATCGGCGGCTTCGCCCATATGCCAAACGTCGATGCGATACGCTATTTTCTCCAGGAAATCTGGCCGCACGTGCAACTTGCTTTGCCAGATTGCATCTTCAGCATCGTCGGCTCCGACGCGCCGGCCGATCTTGCCGAAGGCAGCAACAATGTCCGCGTTCTTGGTCACTTGCCAGACATCGAACCCTGGTTCGAGTCCCAACGGCTGACGATCGCCCCACTGCGCTTTGGTGCCGGTGCCAAAGGCAAGGTTGCCTCGAGCGTCGCCCACGGCGTGCCCTGCATCGTGACCAGCGTCGCCGCCGAAGGCATGTCGTTCGGCGACCAGGAAGGTGTTCTGATCGGCGACACTCCCGCCGCGTTCGCCGACGCCATCATCGCCGCCTACACGGACGAAACACGCTGGCAGAACCTCTCCTCCGCCGGCCTCGCCTACGCAGAACAAACACTTTCCTTGGGCGCCTGGCAGGAACGCCTCGAAGAGGTGGTCAGCAGACTAGGCTTGTGACCATGCGCGCACCTACTCTGTCCTGCCGATTTTCTCCAGGCGGACGACCTGTGTAAATGCCGCCAGCAGTTCCTGTCGCGATACGCCGTGCTCGTCCCAAACGGTCCGCAGCGACGCAAACAGATAATCCACATCCTGCGCGAAGCGCGGGAATTCAATATAGATGGTAGGTATGCCGCCGCGGACCAGCTGGAACTGCAAATTATAGAATTTGCGCGCCAGCACATTCTCCTGCTCATCCGGATTATCGGTATCCCATAGCCCACCCGGATACTCGTGCGCCTTGGTCGCGGCACCGGTCTTTGCTGCAACGCGCGATACCCGGCGACGGCTTTCTGCCGCTCTATCAAGTTCGCGCATCGGAACGATCGCGGTACGTATGCGGAAATCCCCGCCTTGCATCAGCGACGCCAGGATGGATCCGAAATGGGGGGATTTCATCACGTAGGGGCGCGCCAGATGCGGCTGCCACTGCTCCAATCCAGCCTGGGAAATAGGATCGATTTTGGAAGCAAGAGCCTCGTCGACACTATACCGCGTGTCGAAGCCAAGAACCGTGAGCAATTGCACAAGCAGCGTCGTGCCCGCCCGCCCCGTGCCGGTGATGATGATGTGGCCCTGCTCGGACGATAGTTGTTGACGTGGCAACGTCTTTGGCAAGCGCCGGAAGAAATGCACCATCCGTGAAAACATACAGGACCTCAGCTTTGCGCCAGTGCCCGCGGCGATATCCGCGTCAGCCGCGCTGCCTGGCGCAAGGAATCAGGGAACATGCCGGCAAGAAACATCAGCATCCGACGGGCCGGCGCCGCGTTGCTGACCCGGTAGAGCACGTCTGCAAACGCGATCTGCCGTGCGATATCGGCACGCATGCGGCGATGGTAATCGGCCGCAGAAAAGCCCTTGAGGAAACACGACGCAGCCACCACCGCGCTATGCAGCGCGATCGACATGCCGTCGCCAGTAAACGACGGTATCACCCCCATCTGATCGCCAAGCCGGAAAAGATTTTTCGGGTCGCTCATGGTCGGCCTGTGCACGAAACCATATGGCACCCGCGCGATCGACAACGGCCGCTCCATCAACGACACGCTTCCCGCAAGCCGCTGCGCCAGATGCGGCTCGCTTGCCTTCAGGCTGTCCATCAGCGTCTGCGGCGTCCCTCTTGCCTGCGCAAAGCTGTCGCGCCCGACCAGAAGACACAGATTCGCCTTCCCCTCCTCGACCATCTGCAACCCCGCATATCCATGGCGCAGAAGCACAATTTCTACATGGCCCGAAAGCGCCCTTTGCTGCGCCGGCGACAGCCTAAAATGGTATTTGAGGCCGATCAAATCCGGCACACGCGATGCCTTTCGACGCAAGCGATGCGCATCATGCTTGCCTGTAGCAAGGAAAACCGTATCGGCCGAGAATGCCTGCCCCCCCTCCTCGCGAAGCTGCAACCCGCCTTGCATATCCAAGAACCGCAAGGACTGTCCCCGTCGCACCTCGGCACCGCAATCGGCGCAATGACGCAGCAGCGCTTCGTCGAGCACCCGACGCGACAAACCCAGGCCAGTGAACGGCAGATCGCATTCGACGACCTTGCTGCCAAGCACCAGGCGAAACCCGTCAATCCTGTGGCCACCGAGCCCGCCGACATCCAGCCCGATGCGCTCCAGATACGCCAAAGCTTCGGCACTCAAGAACTCGCCGCAGATTTTGTGGACCGGCATCGCCTCGCGTTCCACCACCAGAACCTGCCGCCCCGCGCGCGCCAGCAAGGCGGCAACCGCGGCCCCTGCCAGGCCGCCACCGGCGACCACCACGGGCACGCTCATTTCAGCGCACCCACACAATAGCGAAACGGGAGCCACCACGTGACCTCAGCAGAAAGTTCCGCCTCCACCAGTAACATCTCCCACTCCGCCCGCCGGAAACTGCGCGCAACCGAGATTTGTCCATCCAGCCTCACGATCCGGTGCCATCCTGCCGCCCTGGCAAGCAGCGGGAACCCATGATAGGCAAGCGCATGCCGGTGCAAGTCCGCAATGAACCAACCGCTACGCGCCGTATGATCCATCCACCTCAACAGCCGCACCACCTCGGCGTTCGCAAGATGATGGGTGAATTGTGAACTGACAATGAAATCCGGGGTCGCTTCCGGCACAAAAGAGAACACGTCGCATGTGGTGTAGAGGATATCCATCCCCGGTGGGGTCGCCGACGCTGCCTCCACGGCACTGCGCGGGTTGAGGTCGACGCCTTCCAGGCGCACGGCGACCTCGTTCTTCGCCGCCCAAATTGCGATTGCGCGTAGCAGATCACCATGCCCGCAAGCGACATCGAGTATCCTGATCGTCTGCCCGCGCGGCAATCTTTCAGCCGATGTCTGTAGCCATCGCAAAACCGGCCGATGCGTCAGCGTGACGCGATTGACCGAAGCGAGATCGCGCAGGCAGACCGCATAGGTCTGCGCATCGGTGGTTGCCGCATCCATCTCCTCGGGCAAGGTACTGCGTGCCGAAAGATCCATCCGCTCAGACCAGACTGAAGCGGAACGTCTCGGCCACCATGCCGGGCCCGAACGCCATTGCACATCCGCGCTGTCCCGCGCCGCCCTCCGCCAGCATGCGCGACAACACGAACATCACCGTCGCCGACGACATGTTCCCGAAGTCACGCAGCACGCCACGCGAGAACCGCAAAGCCTCCGTAGGCAAGCCAAGGCCGATTTCCACCGCATCGAGCACGGTCCGCCCACCGCCATGCACAGCCCAAAGATCGATGGCCTGCGTGCCTTCGCCATGCAGCAGCCCGTTCGCATCCGCCCCTGCGCGCTCCTCGCGCAACACACCGGCAATGCGCCCCGGCACCTCGCCTGAAAGATACATGATAAAACCCTGATTGCCGATCTTCCAGGTGATCAGACCCTGGCTGTCCGGTATTACCGCATTGCGAAATGCGTGCATGGCGATTCCCGCCTGATCCGCACTCACCAATGCCGCAGCACACCCATCGCCAAACAGCATCAATGACAGCAAAGTTGCCACGTCCCCTGTCTCCTGCAGATGCAAGGAAGACAGCTCAAGATTGACGACGAGCACACGTGCCTCGCTGTCTGCAAGCACCGCTTGCTGCGCCAGCCGCAAGGCGGGCACGGCTGCGGAGCATCCCATAAAACCCACCATTGTGCGCGCGACCGATGCGGCCAGACCCAATCTTTCGCAAAGCTGCACGTCCAGCCCGGGCGCCGTGAACCCCGTGCACGACGCCACGATGAGATGCGTGATACGCGACCGCTCATCGCCGATATCCAGCGCCCCGACGGCGCGCAACGCCAAATCCAAAGCGCGTGTGTCATACAAAGCCATTCGGCTCGCCGTATCCGGAAAACGGCCACGTTGGAAGAACCTGTCGGCATCCACCTCGCCGGCCGCAATGTCTCCGGGCCGGAAATGCGAATAGCGATGTGCGATGCCTGAGCGCGCAGACATGCGTTCGAACACGCTCCGCTCCTTGGCCTCCGACAGCAGCGTGCACGCAAACGCCACGAAGGCCGCATGTATATCGTGTTCCGGCACCGCCGTGCCGATACGGTTGATATACGCGCCGCTCATGGCACCCGCCGCATCAGCAAAACAGCATTCAGCCCGCCAAAAGCAAAGGAGTTCGACATTGCAATGCCGATCGGCGCCGTCCGTGCCTCATTGGCCACGCAATCGATCGCGCAGTCCGGATCAGGCGCGCGATATCCGATCGTCGGCGGCAGCACGCCGTCGCGCAAGGCAAGCACCGTGATCACCGCCTCGATCGCGCCCGCCGCGTTCAGGCAATGCCCATGCATCGACTTCGTAGAGGATACCGGCATCCGTGCCAAATGCTCCCCGAACACATCCCGCAACGCGGCCACTTCCGTCTTGTCGTTGAGCCGTGTGCCGGTGCCGTGCGCATTGACGTAATCCACATCCTCCGGCGCAAGGCCGGCATCCTCCAGCGCCGCACGCATCGCCTGCGCCGCACCGCGTGCATCAGGCGCCGTCAAATCGGCGGCGTCCGCACTCATGCCAAAACCCACGATTTCGGCATGGATCGTCGCACCTCGCGCACATGCCGCCTCATAGTCTTCCAGCACAAGGATCGCCCCCGCCTCGCCGATCACCAGCCCTTGCCGATCCGCTGAAAACGGCCTGCACAGATCAGGGCTCAACACGCGCAGCGCATCCCACGCCTTCATGAAACCCACCACGATGGACGCATCGCTGCCGCCGGTCAGTGCAGAATCGATCAGCCCGCCACGTATCATGTGAAACGCCAGCCCGATCGCATGTGTCGAAGATGCACAGGCCGACGCCACGGAAAAACAAGGCCCGCGCACGCCGAATGCCATCGAGAGATGACTGGCCGGCGCGTTCGGCATGATCCGCGGCACCGTCAGCGGATGGAGCCGCTTCGCGTTTTCGCCATACAGCGCCTTATAGGAATCATCGAATGTCTGCTGGCCGATCGCCGCGCCAAGTATCACCCCCGCCCGTGTAGCATCCGGCCACTGCACGGCGGAATCCGCCATCGCTTCCCGCCCGGCCACGAGCGCCAATTGCGACGTCCGGTCCAGGCTCTGTCGCTGCCGCTCGGTAAAATGCGACTCCGCGTCGAAGCCCATGAGCTCGGCTGCCTGTGTCACCGCCAACCGGTCCTTGGGGATGCCGGCAATCGACCTTATGCCGCAGGCGCCGTTCTTCACCGCGTCCCAGTTCGTCGCGACATTTGGACCAAGCGCAGACAACGCACCGAGCCCGGTCACAACCACGCGCCGTTTGCCGCTCATGTTCAAAATGTCGGCGTTGGCTGGGCGGCTTTCTTGTCGAGTAGTGCAATCACCTGACCGACCAAATCACCTACACGCCGAAACTCCGTGCCCGCGGTCTCAACGACGACGGGGATTTCGATGTCGAACGCCTCTTCGAGCGCAAACACCGTCATCGTGAGATCAAGCGACTCGACCCCGAGATCCTCGAGTGTCGCGGCCGGCTGTAGCCTTGCGATCTCGGTGCCTGTTTCTTTTGCAAAAATCTCAAGTATGCGCGGCACACGAGGATCGTCTGGAAAGCTGTCAGGGGTGTCTGTCATGCCGATGCAGAGCGCATACCACGTCCAACGCGGCTATACGCATCTGGTTCATCAAGGCATGAGGCGTGGGCCTCTAGCCGTAGCCCAGCAGAGATTTCACCTCCAGATATTCGCCGAACCCATATTCGCCCCACTCACGGCCATTGCCGCTGCGCTTATAACCACCGAACGCCGCGTGGAAGTCGAACCCGCCATTGATCCCGATCCAACCGGCCCGCAGCCGCCGCGCCACCGCCTTGCATTGCTCCGCATCGGCGCCGCTCACGTAGCCAGCCAGGCCGAAATCGGTGTCGTTCGCGATCGCGATCGCCTGCTCGACATCGTCGTACCCCACGATCACCAGCACCGGCCCGAAAATCTCCTCGCGCGCCACCACCATGTCGTTGGTGCCGACAAACACCGTCGGCTTGACGTAAAAACCCTTCTCGAGCCCCTCCGGACGCCCCAGCCCGCCGGCCACCAGCCGCGCTCCCTCGTCCAGTCCCTTCTGAATGTAAGCCTGGATGGAATTGTACTGGCCCTTCGAGACCACCGGACCCATTGCCGCATTGCCCTTGGGATCACCCACCGTCACAGCATCGGCCGCCTCGCGCGCCGCCCTGATGGCATCATCCATGCGCGCATGCGGCACCAGCAAGCGCGATCCGGCGCTGCAGGTCTGTCCCGAATTGCCCATCATCGTCGCCGTCGCCACGGTCACGTTCTGCGCCAGCTCCGCATCGTCCAGGATGATGAATGGGCTCTTGCCGCCCAGCTCCTGGCACACGCGCTTGACCGTCGTCGCCGCGTTCTTCGCGATCTCCACGCCCACGCTTTCGGAGCCGGTGAACGAGATCATGTCGACATCGGGATGCACCGAGAGCGCCGTGCCGATCTCCGCACCGCTCCCTTGCAGCAGGTTGAACACGCCGGCCGGCACGCCGGCGGCGTCCATGATCTCGGCCAATATCTGCGCGGAGTAGGGTGCGAGTTGCGGCGGCTTGAGGATCATCGTGCAGCCCGTCGCAAGTGCGGGGAAGACTTTCACCGCGATCTGGTTCATCGGCCAGTTCCACGGCGTGATGAGCGCGCACACCCCGATCGGCTCCTTGACGATCCGCGTCGCCCCACGCTGCTCCTCAAACGTGAAATCCTTCAGCACCTCGATGGCGGTCTGCAGATGCCCGGAGCCGAGGAACACATGGAAACCATGGGCCAGCGACGAGGGCGCACCCATCTCCTCCATGATCGCCTCGGCGAGCTCGGTCTTGCGTCGTTCATACTCGGCCTGGATCTGTGCCAGCACCTCCAGCCGCGTCTCCCGGCTGGTCACCGACCAGGTGGAAAAGGCGCGCCGTGCGGCTGCCACCGCCCGATCGACGTCGGCGGCACTGCCGAGCGAAATCCTGCCGGAGACGGCCTCGGTCGCCGGGTTGATCACCTCCGCGGTCTTCGCCGATACCGGATCGACCCATTTTCCGTCGATATAGAATTGAAGGTATTCGCGCATGACGCCTCCCGGGCTATTGGGCGGTCAGCGTGCAGCGCACCTTGTGGCGCAATCCGCACTCCGCCGTGTTGCGCCGCAGTTTGATGAGCACGCCATATCAGCACAAGGCAGGCGATCGCCCGCACGTCTCAGAAGGCCCGCGTCGCTGCATGCACGAGCCATAATATCGCCACCGCGGCGGCGCCTTGCAGCAACGTACCGCCGAACAGCAACAGCATGCCGCGCGACGCCCGCATCCCCGCCTGATCGGTTACCAGCCAGAAAAACCCATCATTGAGATGCGTGCCGGCCATCGCCCCTGCCCCCACGGCCAGCGCCGCGCAGGCATGGCCGGTCGGATCGTCCAGGCCCAGCCCAGCCAAAGCAGGCTGCAGCAATCCAGCCGCCGAGATCGCCGCCACCGGCGAAGATCCCACCAGCATTTTCAAGCAGCTCGCCACCACAAAAGGTGCCGCGAGCCCGACATGCCAGCCGGCCAGCGCTTCGGCGAGGCTGTCAGCCATGCGGCTGTCCTGTGCCATCGATTGCAGGCCGCCGGCCGCACCGAGCAGCAACACCATCGGCGCCGCACGCGCGATCGCAACATTCGCCACGCCGCCCATGGGTACGCGCGCGCAGAAAGCGGCCATTCCGCACACCCCCACCAGCAGCAGGATGAACGGCCGCCCTACCCCCAGCAGAAGCTCACGTGCACTGCCGCCGCCAAACGGCTCGCTCGGTATGTCGCCGAGTGCCTGCACGATGAGCAAAGCGATGACTGCAATGCTCACCGCCACCAGGCCCGTCGCCGGCAGCACACTGCGCGGCGGCTCACAGCATGCCGGCGCAGACATGGCAACAGCCCGCCGCCCGTACCCTGCCGCAAACGCCAGCAGCATTGCGCAGGGCACGCCGATCGCCAGCACCAGCCGCCAATCGGCGCCGATAATCGTCGTCGCCGCCACCATCACCGGGGACGGCAGCAGCAGCCCCTGCCCGATCGAGACCGCCAAGGCGAGCCGCACCGGATCCAGCGAAACCGCCTTGCCGACAGGGCGCAGCAATGCGACCGCAGCGGCCGGCGAAGCGCCCATTCCGGCCAACAGCCCTACCAGCGGCGCAGCACTTGCTACGACAAGCCTGCGCCCAAAAAACCTGCGCGCGCACCACGCGACGCCGCCCGCCTCCGCTATCGCGCCAACCCAAGCGGCGGCAACCACCGCCACGCCCGTGCCACCCGCCGCCGATCCGAACCCGTTGCCAAAGGACTTGCCCATCTGCCCGACCGACATGCCGATGACGATGCCGAACGCTGCCGCCCCCAGCATCAGCGGTAGCACCGGCGCCGTACGCCAACGCGCAATGGCAGCCACGATCGCCGCTACGACGACGGCAAAAAGAACGGCATGCTGCATGGCCATGGTCGGGTCGAGAATCCTGTGGCGGGGGATGACGCTGGCTAACACACATCGTCGCAAATCATCGATTGCCGGCGCCCCCCGCGCGGCGCAGGTAAAGCCCGGCATGGCCTTAAGACGCATCGCAACCTGTCTGCTCGCACTCGCCTCATGCTGTGTCGCGCGCGCGCACGCCACCGAATTGACGAAGTTCGTGCATGTCGAAGGCCGCCGCTTCATCGGCGCCGACGGCCAGGCTTTTCCGATCAGGGGAATCAGCCTCGGCAATTGGTTGGTGCCGGAAGGCTACATGTTCAAGTTCCATCGCGCCTTGTCGCCGCGGCAGATCGACGCAGTGTTCCGCCATCTCGCCGGCGACGCACAGACGGACCGTTTCTGGCAGGATTTCCGCGACAACTACGTCACCGAAGCCGACGTCGATTTTCTCGCGGCCTCCGGCTTTACCACTCTGCGCGTCCCCCTGCATTGGGCACTGTTCCTGCAGGACAAGGAACCGTTGCAGTTCGCAGGCGCTGGCGACGCGTTGCTCGATCGCCTGATCGGCTGGTGCAAACGCGCCGGCCTGCACGTGATCCTCGATCTGCACGCAGCCCCTGGCGGCCAGACCGGCGTGAACCACGATGACGGCATCGGCTTTCCGCTGACCTTCTATGTGCCGCGTTACCGCCGCGAAACCATCGCCCTGTGGACCCATCTCGCCGCCCGTTACGCGGCAGAGCCGACCGTGCTCGGCTATGATTTGCTGAACGAACCGATCTCGCCCTACGCAGACGAAGATTATCTCAATCCGAAACTGGAAGATCTCTATCGCGACATCGCCACCGCCATCCGCGCTGTCGATCCTAACCACATCCTGTTTCTCGAAGGCGCCCAATGGAGCAGCAATTTTGCCGTCTTCGGCCGTCCTTTCGCGAAGAACGTCGCCTATAGCTACCACATGTTCTGGGCCTCCCCCACCCGCACCTCGATCGCGCGGCTGCTGGATTTCGCCAACGCCAATAACGTGCCGCTACTGCTGGGCGAGACCGGCGAGCTCAGCGACCCGTGGGACGAGAAATTCCGCAAGCTACATGAAAGATACGGTGTCGATTGGAGCTTTTGGACGTTCAAGACAATGGATTCGCGCACCACACCCCTCTCCATACCGGCTGTCGCCGGTTGGCAAGCCGTTTCCGCTTTGGGCGATTCCGATCCCGCCACGTGGCCAGCGACGACACCTGTCGTGCGCGCGCAGGCTGAGGCAGCAATGACGCTTTACTTGAGGTCGATGCGCTTCGAGAACGTGGCGGTAAATCGCGGCTATCTACGAGCATTGGGATTGAGTGCGCCAAGCCACAGCGGCGCGCCGCACAACGCGGAACCTGCGCCGTAGGGTGGGTAGCAGTTTGGCAATCCACCATCGATTGCCGCAAAGTGGTGGGGTGCCCGAGTGCCAACCACCCTACGAAGCCAATCTTTGCCTTGCGAGAAAAGCGCAGTAGATAAAGAGTACACTGAAGGCGCTCGCCGCGACCTGGATGGATTGCCCGGGTGCGAAGATCATCATGACGAACACGGCCACGATGCTGGCAGCGACCACGTAGCTCAGCCACGGGAAAAGCCACATTTTCAATTTCAGCGTCTCACCCTGGCTTTCCAGCTGGCGGCGCATTCTGATTTCGCCCAGCACAATCAACAGATAGATGAACAGGATGATCGCGCCGGAGGTGTTTATCAAAAACAGGAACACCAGGGTGGGCGAGAAGATCGATGAGAGTGCTGCCAGAAATCCTACCGAACTCCCGAGGAGAATGCCCAGTTGCGGCACCTGGTTTTTGGAAACACGCGTGAAGATAGCAGGTGCGTCGCCGCGGCGGGCAAGCTCGAACATCATGCGCGAGGTGACGTAGAGGCCGGAATTCAGGCAGGACAAAACTGCGGTGATGACGATCACCTGCATTGCGAGCGAAGCGCCGGGGATGTGCATGGCATTCATCGTGCGTGTGAAGGGCGAGTCGCCGGGCGGGATGCTGTCCCATGGTATGATCGATACGATGAGCGCGATAGAGGCGACATAGAACACCAGGATACGCAACGAGACGGTGCGCGCCGAGCGTGCAACGTTATTGGCAGGATCAGCTGTTTCGGCCGCCGCGATGGTGGCGACTTCGCTGCCCATCATGGAGAAGATCACCGTAGGGATTGCGAGGAAGGGTGCGGAGAGGCCGCGCGGGAACAGGCCGCCATGCCCGGTAAGCATATGCGCTGCGGCTGCAGGGCCGCTGCGGAAGCCGAAGATGTAACCGAGGCCTATGACGATGAAGAGGGTGATGGAGGCCACCTTGAGGAAGGCGAACCAGAATTCACATTCGCCATACATGCGCACGGAGAGCAGGTTTGTGGCCGTCATGAGGATGATGAGCGTCAGGCTGATGATCCAGACGGGTGCTGCGATCCAGTGCGACAGCAGGGTGGCGCCGGCGATGGTTTCCACGCCAACGGTGATCACCCAAAAATACCAGTAGAGCCAGCCATTCATGAAGCCTGCCCAATGGCCCAGCGAGGTTGCTGAGTATTCGGCGAAGGAACCGAGCCCCGGGCGTGCGACGGCCATCTCGCCGAGCATGCGCATGATCAGGAACACCAGCGTGCCGCAGAGTGTGTAGGTGATAAGCACCGCCGGGCCGGCGGTCGCGATCGCGGCCGAGCTACCGACGAACAGTCCGGCGCCGATGATGCCGCCGAGCGAGATCATGGAGACGTGGCGCGATTGCAGTGTATGCGCCAGCGAAATGGCGGGCTCGGTAGAAAGGGAGTCCAACACTATCTCCTGATACGTCGACTCGGATGCTCTCTGCTTTGGCGTCGGCCGACAAGTGACAGGATTATGCGACGCCCCAACAAATGAAGGTTTGGGGGGCCGGCACGGCTTCCCCAATCTCGCTTACCAGACTAGCTTGGTACGTTTTGGCTTGACTTTCCTATCCTCGTTCGGCATTATTGTGCAGCGCGGCATCAACGCGACCGTAAGCTCACGAAGCCTGGCCGGTTACCGTTTTTTTCTCTTTCGCGCCGGCTTGCGGTCCTGCCGACCGCTGTTACCTGGCGTTTTGCGCCCGGCAACCAGGACATTTAACGTTTCATGACCAATTTCTCCGATCTCGGCTTGGCAGCACCGCTGCTCAAGGCGCTCATGGCTGCTGGCTATACCGAGCCCACGCCGATCCAGGCGCAAGCCATCCCCCATCTGCTCCAGGGCAAGGATCTGCTCGGCATCGCGCAGACCGGCACCGGCAAGACCGCTGCGTTCGCCCTGCCGATCCTGCAGCGCCTGATGGCCTCGCCGAAGCCTTATGAGCGCAAAACGACGCGCTGCCTGGTGCTGGCGCCGACCCGCGAGCTCGCCTCGCAGATCGCTGAGAGCTTCCGTACCTATGGCCGCCAGACCAGCGTGCGCGTTGCCCTGATCTTCGGCGGTGTGCCGAAAGGCCGCCAGATCACGGCCGTTGCCGGCGGCGTCGACGTGATCGTGGCCACCCCCGGCCGCCTGCTCGACCTGTTCGCCGAGCATCATGTCCGCCTCGACCGCACCGAGATCCTGGTGCTCGACGAGGCCGACCACATGCTCGACCTCGGCTTCGTCATCCCCATCAAGCGCATCGCGCGTGAACTACCCGCCATCCGCCAAAGCCTCTTCTTCTCGGCAACGATGCCGAAGGAAATTGCGGGCCTCGCCGACCAGCTTCTGCGCGAGCCGGTGCGCGTCTCGGTCACCCCCGTCGCTACCACCGCCGAGCGCATCGAGCAGAGCGTGGTGTTCGTCAACCAGTCCGAGAAACGCACAGTACTCACACGCATGTTGCGTGCCCCGGAAATGGGCCGCACGCTCGTGTTCGCCCGCACGAAGCATGGTGCGGACCGCATCGTGCAGCATCTGACCGCCGCCGGCGTCAGCGCCAGCGCCATCCACGGCAACAAGAGCCAGGGCCAGCGCGAGCGTGCGCTCGCCGACTTCAAGAAGGGCGCCGTACCGGTTCTCGTCGCCACCGACATTGCAGCCCGCGGCATCGACGTGGATGGCGTGACGCATGTCATCAACTTCGACCTGCCGGACGTGC
Organism: Acetobacteraceae bacterium; assembly: GCA_965198855.1. Lineage (GTDB taxonomy): Bacteria > Pseudomonadota > Alphaproteobacteria > Acetobacterales > Acetobacteraceae > BOG-908. The sequence continues at coordinate 2,025,562 of CBDAPZ010000001.1, forward strand.
CGGAAGCCTATGTGCACCGCATCGGCCGCACCGCGCGTGCCGGTGCGGCCGGCCGCGCGATCAGCCTGTGCGACGACGCCGAACGCGGCCAGCTCAAGGGTATCGAGAAGCTCATTCGCGCACGGTTGCCGATTGCGGCGTAAGCAAGAAAGCAGCTCTTTTCTGCAGAAGAGAACCAAACGACTTTTGTGGTGGTGGCGCACGTCGCCGGAGAGATCCGCGACAGCGACATAGAAGTCTTTTGCTTCTTTTCTTCAGAAAAGAAGACCCCCCCTTCACTCGATAAACCACTCCTCCCGCAGCCGCTTAAGCTCGGCTTGAATGGCATGAGACCTGATCGTCTCACGCATATTCCACACCGCCTGCAAAAATACCGGCAGCACCTGGCACAGCGCCCAGGCACATGCCCCGGCGCCCCATGCGAGAATCAGCGACATTGGGTCGCAGAGCAGCAGCAGCGCCACCTCCATGCTGTCATGCGCCATCCACAGATGCCAGATCGGCGAGAGTGCGCCCGCCATGCAGGCCAGCGTCACCGCACGTGTCACCCCGCGCCCCGGCTCGGTATCGGCGGCCAGGCACAGAAACGCCGGTGCCAGCAGCACGCCGAGCATCACCGCGCTGGCCGGCGCAAAGGTGAGGATCGCGCCGCAGACCAATCCTTGCAGCCAGAGCAGGGATCCCTTTGCCCGCGCGGGTGCGCCGGTTTTTGCCATCAATGCACCGCCAGGCCGACCACAGCCCCCATCACCGCCAGCAGCCCGGCGCCGGTGGTGAATTCCTGCCCGAGATTGCGCGCAGCCCGCGCACGCCGATCAGCACCCTTCTCGATATCGGCCAGCGCCGCTTCCAGAACGCGTACGCGGGCAGCGGCCGCTTCCGCACCCACCATGTCCTCGCGCCGCGCCGCTGCATCGTCCACCAGATGCAGCATGGCGCCGACACGGCCTGCCGCCACCGCCTGCTTTAGCGCCGCCTCGAGGGCAGTGCGCCGCTTATGGCTGCGCCAATCTTCCAGAGTCGCAAACCCGCTTTGCAGCAACCAGCCAGCAAGCCCGGGCAGCGGCCCTGGCTGCAGCCGCGTCTCTAGCCGACCGAACAGCCGCAGCACCGCCAGCCGCTCCTTCGGCCCTGCAAAACTGGTAATGGACACCAGATCGCCGGCCAGTGACGTGTCGGCGCGCGCGGCAACGAAGGCTGCGATATGCGCATCGATCGGCGGTTTGGTGAGGTCGGTCGCCCCCGCCACCGTATCGAGCGCGGTGAGCAATTCGTTCAGCCGCACCACGTTATGCCCGACCAGCAGTGGAGACTGGCAGGCCAGCATCGGGTTCATCCCGTAGATCAGCCGCCGCAGCCCGCCGGAAGGGCCCTTCGCCGTCTGCCAGCGCCGGTTCTCCCGCGCCTCATCCCGCGCCGGTATCAACTCGGGCCGGCGCGGCCGCGCCTCGACATACGGCACCACCGCCTCGGTGCTGACGATCTCCTCCAGCCCCGACAACAGATCAGCCGCCGCTCCCACCATCGCCGGTCCCAAGCCGTCCGGCTGCACCGCAAAACCGCGCCAGCACAGCGGCGCCAGCGGATCGATGACGCTGACGCACATCATTACCATCATGTCGCGATGCCGCGAATCCTCCGGCTGGTTGTGCTCGACCGGCTTGCGGGTCACGTCCTCCACCGCCATGCCAAGCTGCGGATCGCCCAAGGTGCGCCGCAACCAGCTCTCCACCACCCCCGTCTTGAGCATCGGATGCGCATAATCCGGTTTCTGCCCCAGCGCATAGGCAAGGTCGCGCGACGTCCACACCACCTGGCCGCCGATATCGAGTGATTGCAGCGCCCGCCGCGGTGGCCTGGCCGCCACACGCCGCGCCCGCGCCTGCTCCGGGTTCAGCAGCAATTTCGGCGGCGGACGGTGATCCGGATCCTCCGCCAGCATGCTGCGCAACAGATCATCGATCACCGGCGGCAGCACGGCACCCGCCGTCAACGCCGCGTAGCTGCCGAGCTCCATCTTGCGCTTGAGAATGGTCGCATCATCCAGCCCCGCCATCGGTTGGCGGCCGATCGACAGCACCAGCAACGTCACTCCCAAGGCATAAACATCATCGGCGATGGTGCCGTCGCCGCGCCCGGCTGGCAGGCAGCGCGCCACATAAGGCGGCTCATAGACGGCAGGCTGCAGGCTCGCCGGCGGCGCCGCCCAGAACGGTCCCAGCATCACCGGCGCCTGCGGACCCTCGCGAAACAAATTCTCTGGATTGATGGCGCGATGCGTCAGCCCACGCCCCTGCAGCCCCAGCAGCGCCGCCGCCGCCGGCAACAGCACGCAATTGACCATCTCCTTCTCACGCCAAGGCCCCGCTTTCTGGCTGACGGGGGTGACCGGAAACACCTCTCCGATCACGAACCAACCCGCCTGGCCCGAGGGATCACGCCCGGAGCCATACTCCACAGGCAGCACCGCATACGGCACCGCCGGACCTGCGTGAGCCAGCGTAATCCGCGGCCGCGGCGGAAGATCCGGTCGCGTGAGAACGGCAACCAGCTCCTGCGAGCGGTCCTTGCGGTCAGTCACCGCGAAGGCGCGCAACCCGCCCGCCAGCGGCGGCGCTGGCCGGGACGAGTCGATACGATACTGGTTGGCGATCAGGCCGTTCTCATCCGCCATGGGCGAATGTTACGGACCAACCCCTTAACAAGCCGGAAAGCAAGATTGGGGGAGCCGTGCCGGCCCGCCCAAATCCCCGGTCGTTATTTAGAGCTTCGATCCACCATCCACACGCAGCGTTTGGCCAGTCACCCAACGTGCACTGTCCGACCCGATGAAGGCGATCGTAGTGGCAATGTCATCAGGCTGTGCCACACGCTTCAGCGCCTGCAACGACAGGGTAAAACCACGTCCCTCGTTGCTTTTGGCGAAACTCGACATATCCGTCTCCACCACGCCCGGCGCAATCGCGTTCACCCGTATGCCGCGATCGCCAAGGGCCGCCGCAAAATGCTTCACCAGCGTATCGACAGCACCCTTCGTCGCCGAATAGGCCGCAAGGTTAGGCACAACCGCCGAGCCGAGCACTGAGGAAAGCAGCACGACAGAGCTGCCGTTTCCAAGAACAGGCAGCAATTGCTGCACCAGGAAAAACGGCGCACGCACATTCACCGCGAACAACGCGTCGAAATCCTCGATCGTCGTTTCCTCAAGCGTCTTCATCTTGCCGATGCCCGCATTGGCAACTAGAATATCCAGCCGGTCTCCAACAATGCGGCGCACCTGCTCGGACAGTTTATGGGCGCCATCAGGGGCCGCGAGATCGGCAGCAATACCATCGGCACGGCCGCCGGCACCGCGTATCTCGCTCAACACTTCCTGCGCTGCCGCAGCACTCTGGCCGTAATGAACAATGACGTGGGCGCCGGCCTTGGCGAGTCCGACTGCCGTCGCGCGCCCGATTCCGCGCGAAGCGCCGGTCACGAGAGCGGTCTTACCTGTAAGATTTTCCATGTCTGCATTCTCCTTGTCAAAACAGTCTCAACACTTCCAGACGGCGTGACAGGAAGCCATATAGGGGCATATGCCCCTGATTAAAGATGCGACCGACGCCTCTTTGTCACGAACCGTCGACTGCGCGCCGGCACACCTTTGCGGAACTTGGGCATATGCCCAGATTTATAAGCCTGAAGAGGAGGCAAGCGAGTGCAGAAGGTGATTGAGACACTGTGTTGTGCGACGGCGCTGCGCAAGGCATCGCGTCGACTGACGCAGCTTTACGACGAGGCTCTGGCGCCCACCGGCCTACGCTCCACACAGCTTTCCATCCTGGCCGAAATCTCGCAAGCCGGTCGACAGGCGCCCACCTTGTCGGAGCTTGCGCAGTCGCTCGTTCTGGACCGTTCCGCACTCGGCCATAACCTCCGTCCGCTTGAGCGTGATGGCTTGATACGAATGGAACCCGGCCAGGAGGATCGCCGCCAACGTCTTGTCGTGCTGACGCCGCAGGGCAAGCGCGCCTTGAGCACGGCCGGAAAACTTTGGCACCAGGCACAGGCACAGTTCTTTGCTGTTTATGGCAAGGAAAAAGCCGATCTGCTGCGGACGGCGCTTGCAGAGATCGCTCATGATGAGCGTTTGGGAAGCCTTAGAAAGGAAGAAGTTCTTTTTTGAAAAAAAGAACCAAAAAACTTTTGTTTATTCGGCGTGCACTGCCGGATAGAACCGCGATAGCGACGTATTTTCCGCCACCTACCGGCACGACAATCTGCCGGGCATGCACGAATTTATGGATGCGATAGAAGCGCCGCGTCCGCAGCGCTCATCCCCAACTGGTCGAACAAAAACATCGCGAGGTCGACACGTTCCGCGATGAGCTCATCCTGTGAAGACCCCATCCCATGGCCTGCGTTACGGCTCGTACGCAGCAGGATCGGGCGACCGGACGAGGTCGCCGCCTGCAGTGCCGCCGTAAATTTGCGCGACTGCATCGGGTTCACGCGGCCATCCGTAGCACCCGTCGTCATCAGCACCGCCGGATAGGCCGTGCCGGCGCGGACATGATGGTAAGGGGAATACGCATACAGCGCCTTGAACTGTGCAGTATCCTTCACCGTGCCAAACTCGCTGATATTGAACGCGCCATTAGGATCGTTCTCGTTGCGGACCATGTCGTAGATACCGACGCGCGATATCACGGCCCTGGCGAGGCCGGGATGCTGGGTGATCATCGCGCCCATAAGCAGGCCGCCATTGGAGCCGCCATACAGCGCGAGCTTGTCGTGGCTGGTGTAGCCGAGCTGCACCATCGCCTCGCCGGCGGCCGCGAAATCGTCGAACACATTCTGCTTCTTCGTCAGCATGCCTTCCTGATGCCAACGCTCGCCATACTCGTTGCCACCACGGATATTCGCATCGGCATAGATTCCGCCGGCATCGAGCCAAAGCCGAATCGATCCGCCCGCAAAGTTCGGCGTTTCACTTATGCCGTAGCCGCCATATCCGTAGAGCAGCAACGGATGGGACCCATCCAGCTTGATGCCTTTGCGGCTTATCACCGAGACCGGCACTTTCGTTCCGTCTTTCGAAATGGCCGTCACCCTCGTCACCTGCGCATCCGCAAATGAAATCGGTGAGGTCACGGCGAGGCTGGTGCGGCTGACGCTCCCATCCGCCGCGTTCCATCGCATGAAGTGTGGCAATTCCAGAAACGTGACGACGCTGAACAATACGTCACCACCGGGAAGTGCATTGATCTCGTCGACCGCGGAGATCGGCGGCAAAGCCAGGCTCTTTGCGTTTCCACCGTGAAGATCATAGACACTGACCTCGCTGGGGCCGCCCGCGATCAGGCTCACGAACAAATAGCCCGCGGAGAGCGTGAGCGGATGACCCGCTTCACCACCGTTGATGATCGCCGCATCCTTGCGCTCGGCAATGATCGTTTCGGCCGCTGCCAAGCCGCCGGTATAAGGCGGGCTCAGTTTGAGCACCTTGCCCATCGGCGCGGCCAGTCGCGACACCGCATACACCGCGCCAGTGCGGTCGATCACCGCACCGCCAATCACACCGTCTTCATAATGGCTGATCTGAAGCGCCGTCCCGTCCGGGTTGAGCACGTAATGCTCGTATTGGCCGCCATCGCCCAACGCTACCGAAGCGACGGCCGCGCCACCGCCGGCGCTTGTATCCACGTGGATTTCAGCCGTGCGCGGCAGGCCGTTCCGCGCACTCAGCACCAACCGGTCAGTGGCAACATCCGCACCAAGCCGATGCAGATACAAGGCCTGGTTGAAATGCCGTTCCCCTTCCGGCGCCGTTGCATCCGGATAGCGGGTGTACCAAAACCCGCCGCTATCCGCGGTCCATCCCAGCGAGCCGCCCGCCGTGGCGAACTGCACGCGCGGGATCGGCGCCTCCGTCTCCTTGCCCGTCGCCACGTCGAAGATATGCAGCGTGCCGTCCTCGCTACCGTTCTTCGAGAGAGACACTGCAACCTTGGCGCCGTCGGGTGAAGCGACGAACCAGTCGATCGTGGTGGCACCCGTGTGGTCCAGCACGTTCGGATCCACGACAGCGTGGCGCGAGGCCGGATCGGCAGCCTGGTTCAGCGTCACCAAGGCGGGTTGCTGCGCTGTGGGATCGAAATAGAACCCGAACACATACGGACCTTTCGCCTGCAGATCCGCAAGGCGCGGCGATGTGGACTTGAGCAATCGGGTGATCTTGGCAGCCACCGCCGCTCGGCCCGGCAGCGCGTCCAGATAAGCTCGTGTCCGTGCGTTCTGCGCATCGCTCCACGCCTGCACGTTCGGATTATCGGCGTTCTCGAGCGCACGATACGGATCGGCGACCGCGACACCTTGCACAATATCCGTGGTCGCGCCGGGCGCAAACGCCGGCGGTTGGGCCATGCCAGCCGTCGCGATGCAGGTCACAACCATTGCAAGCAAAAGATATTTCATTGCGTCCACCGTAAACGTAACGACGCCCGGTACAATCCATTCCGGTATCGCACCAGCGTGGCTCTCCGTTACAAAAATCCACGCAGTAAAGGCACCAGCGGCTTATCCGCTGCCGGCATCTCGTACTCGCCCAGCTTCTCCGGCTTCACCCAGGCTAGCGCCTGACCTTCCAGCGGCTGCACGAACCCTTCCCACCGGCGGCACAGGTAAAGCGGCATCAGCAAGTGAAACCGCTCATAGGCATGGCTCGCAAAAGCGAACGGCGCCAGGCACGCCGCGGTCACGTCGATGCCCAGTTCCTCATGCAATTCGCGGATCAACGCGACCTCCGGCGTCTCGCCCGGGTGCAGCTTGCCACCAGGGAATTCCCACAGCCCGGCCATCTTCTTGCCTTCCGGCCGACGCGCCAGCAGCACCCGGCCATCGACGTCGATCAGCGCGCAGGCCGCCACCAGAAGCAGCGGCTTCTCGCCACCCTCCGGCACCACCGCGCTCTCCACCTCGCCAAAAATATCGCCGCGCGTGGCCTCGAAGACAGCCACATCCTCCTCGCCGTCACGCGCCAGAAAATGCTCGCGCGCCGCCCCGGTCTCGCGAAAACCCAGATGTGCCAGAACCGCAGCGGAAGCCGGATTGTCGATCGACACCCTCGCCTCCACGCGGTCGATCGGCAAATTCGCGAGCGCCCAGCGCACCACCTTGTCCGCCGCCTCGCGCGCGACGCCATGGCCCCAGAACCGCTCGCCCACCCAGTAGCCGAGATGTCCTGTGCGCTTGCCCGAATCCAGCCGTAGCCCGACGCAGCCGATCACCATGTCCCGCCCCTCTTCCTCGCCGGTGATGGCGAGGTGATAGGCGCGGCCAAGCCGCCGCTGCTCGATGGTCGAGGCGATCCATTCATCGGTGAACTGGCGCGGATACGGATAGGGCACCCGCGACAGCATGCGCACCACCGACCAATTATTGACCAGGCGATGCAGCGCCTCGGCGTCTTCGGGAGCCGGCGGACGCAAGGTGAGGCGCTCGGTCTTCAGCGGGGCGAAATCCTCGCCGGTCTCGGGCGTGCCGATAACCCTAGCTCCTGTAGCTGCCGTTGATGTCGATATAGCCGTGGGTGAGATCGCAGGTCCAGGCACAGCCGCGGCCGTCACCAAGGCCCAGATCGATGGCGATCCCGATCTCCTGGCCAGCCATATGGGCCACCACCGGCGTCTCGTCGTAATCGGGCGCCACGGTGCCATTCCGCGCCATCCACACGCCACCCATGGCGACGGAAAGCGTGTCCCGATCCGCCGGCTCGCCCGCCTTGCCGACAGCCATCACGATACGACCCCAATTCGCGTCCTCGCCGGCGATCGCCGTCTTGACCAGCGGCGAGTTGGCCACCGCCATGGCCACGCGCTGGGCGGATGCATCATCCACCCCGCCGGATACGGCGATCTCCACGAATTTGGTCGCACCCTCGCCGTCACGCACCACCATGTGGGCGAGTTCGAGCAACACGGCATGCAATGCCAGCGCAAACGGTGCCAGATCTGCATCGGCCGCGTTGCCCGCTTGGCCGGTGGCGAACACCAGAACCGTGTCGCTGGTGGAGGTATCCGAATCGACGGTGGTGCGATTGAAGCTGGTGGCCACGCACTCGGCCAGGATGGGCTGTAACACCGCCGACGGAATCGCCGCATCGGTGAACACGAAACACAGCATCGTCGCCATGTCCGGCGCGATCATGCCGCTGCCCTTGGCGATGCCGGTAATTGTCACCGTCTTGTCACCCACCGGAACGCTGCGCGTGGCCGCCTTGGGGAACGTGTCGGTCGTCATCATCGCACGCGCCGCGGTGGCAATGCCGTCATCGATCAGCGCCGTGTGCAGCCCGGGCAAAGCGGCCGTGAGCTTTTCATACGGCAATGTCTGGCCGATCACCCCTGTAGAGGCGAGGAACACCTCCGTCTCCGCACAGCCCAGCAGTGCCGCAGCGGTCTTTGCGGTCGCCGCAGTAGCGTCACGCCCAGACTGACCGGTAAAGACATTGGCGTTGCCGGCATTGACCACCAGCGCCCGCGCCGAACCACCCGCCAGCGCTGAACGGCACCAATCGATCGGCGCCCCCGGGCACTTATTACGCGTGAAAACGCCGGCCACTGTTGTGCCCGGCGCGAATTCAGCCAGAAAAACATCGGTTCGGCCGGCATAGCGAATGCCGGCCTCGCCCGCCGCGAACCGCGCGCCCGCGACCGGCGCAAGCACCGGCAACGGCCGCGCCAGCGGCGATATGGCGGAAGCAGCCGCCACGAGCCGCCTTACTTCTTGGCGGGTGCGGTAGGCGTCACCGGCGTTGCCGTCGGCTTCAGCGGCTTGCCGTCCGGGCCATACTGCACGATCTTCACCGACTCGCGTGCCTTGGCGGCAAGCTGCATCGCATCCTGACGCAGGAGCGACTGACCCAACTGGTCATGCACCGCCTCGTAGGTCGGCGGCGACGACATGCGGGTGTCGAGCACCTGGATCACGTGCCAACCATATTTGCTGTGCACGGGGGTCTGCGTGTAGTCGCCCTTCTTCAGCGCGAACGCGGCATCGGAAAACTCCGGCAGCATGTCGCCCTTCTTGAAGAAGCCGAGATCACCGCCATTCGCAGTGGCCGCATCCTTCGGGTCGCCATATTTCTTCGCCAGGTCCTCGAACTTCGCGCCGGCCTTGAGCTGCGTGATGATGTCCTTCGCCTTCGCCTCGCTATCGACCAGGATGTGGCGCGCATGCACCTCTTCCTCGCCGGGCTTGTTGGCGAACTGCTTGTCATAGGCAGCCTTGATGCTGTCCTCGTTGACCATCGGGCGAACGGTCTTGATCAGCAGGGCGTTCTGCAGAACCTCGTTGGCACGGTCCTGCATCTGCTTGGCGATGGCCGGGTCCTTGTCGAGCCCCTGCTTGCGCGCCATCACCTGCAACGCCTTGCCGGAAATCAGATTGTCCAGAGCCGCGGCGAACAGCTTCTCCTGCGGGATCTGGCTGCGCTGCTCGGGCTGCACATGGCCATCGATCCAAGCGGAAATATCGGCCAGATGAATCTGGTCGCCGTTCACGCTGGCGATCAGCGGGTTCGGCGGCGTCGTGGCGGGCGCCCCCGGCGCCTTGGGTGCCGGCTGGGCAAGAGCGGTGGTGGAAAGCACGGCCAGCGCGAACGCCGTGGTCATAGGAAGCAGGCGCATAGGAACCTCATCTTGGGGGCGGCGGCCTTATGGAGGGTGCGACCTAGGAAGGCAAGGCCAGGGGCTCTGCCCCCATTCCTCAAGCTTGGGACCCCGCCGGGGTGACCCCTCAGACCCCCGCGATCTGAAGGCCAGGTGGGGAGGGGCGGAACAGTCGCGTCGAACGGCATCGCTGAATGCACCTCCTTGCCTTGCCTTCGTATAATACCGGTCTAGGTGGGCTTCCCCCTGGTGGGGGTTCAGGGGGCAAAGCCTCTTGGCCTTTGCCTTACTTGGTTGACCCCACACACCCGCCCCCCTATCTCCGCCTGTGCTTGCTCGCCTCGGAAGGCCCTTAATGTTCTCCTCGCTCGCCCGCGCCATCTTCGGCACGTCCAATGACCGCTCCCTGAAGGCGTATCAGCAGCGCGTGCCGCGGGTAAACGCCTTCGAGCCCGCCATCGCGGCCTTGTCCGACGACGAACTGGCGGCAAAGACCGCCGAGTTCCGCGAGCGCATTGCCGGCGGCACCTCCCTGGACGAGCTACTGCCCGAAGCCTTCTCCGTCGTCCGCGAGGCCGGCAAGCGCGTTCTCGGCCTCCGCCATTTCGACGTGCAGCTCGTCGGCGCCATGGTGTTGAACGACGGCAAGATCGCCGAGATGAAAACCGGCGAAGGCAAGACGCTGGTCGCCACCCTCGCCGTGTATCTCAACGCCCTCTCCGGCAAGGGTGTGCACGTCGTCACAGTGAACGACTATCTCGCCAGCCGCGACAGCGTCGAGATGGGCCAGGTCTATGGTTTCCTCGGTTTGACAACAGGCGTGATCGTGCACGGCATCTCCGACGAAGAGCGTCGCGCCGCCTATGCGTGCGACGTCACCTACGGCACCAATAACGAATTCGGTTTCGACTATCTGCGCGACAACATGAAGTATCGCCTGGAGGACATGGTCCAGCGACCGTTCAACTACGCAATCGTCGATGAAGTCGACAGCATCCTCATCGACGAAGCCCGCACCCCGCTGATCATCTCAGGCCCTGCCGAGGACTCTTCGGATCTGTATCGCACGGTAAACCTCGTTGTCGCCGAGCTGGTGAAGGACAAATCCACCTACGAGAAGGACGAGAAAGCCAAATCGGTGCACATGACCGAGCCAGGCAGCGAGCATGTTGAAGACATGCTGCGCGAAGCCGGCATCATCACCGAAGGCAATCTTTACGACATTTTCAACGTGTCCGTCGTGCACCACGTGCAGCAATCGCTTCGCGCACACACTTTGTTCGCGCGCGACGTCGATTACATCGTGCGCGACGACAAAGTGGTGATCATCGACGAGTTCACCGGCCGCATGATGGAAGGCCGCCGTTTCTCCGAAGGCCTGCACCAGGCGCTCGAAGCCAAGGAATTCGTGACGGTTCAGCAAGAGAACCAGACTCTCGCGTCGATCACCTTCCAGAACTATTTCCGCCTGTTCCCGAAACTTTCGGGCATGACCGGCACAGCCATGACGGAAGCGGACGAATTCGCCGAGATCTACAAGCTTTCCGTCGTTGAGATCCCGACCAACGTGCCGGTGACGCGTCGCGACGAGGATGACGAGGTCTATCGCACCAACGCCGAAAAATACAACGCCGTGGCGTCCCTGATCGAGGAGGCGCGCACGCGCATGCAGCCGGTGCTCGTCGGCACGGTCAGTATCGAGAAGAGCGAAGTGCTGAGCGACATTCTCAAGCAACGCAAAATTCCACATGCGGTGCTGAATGCGCGTTTCCATGAGCAGGAAGCGACCATCGTGGCCCAGGCCGGCGCTCCCGGCGCGGTCACGATCGCCACCAACATGGCCGGCCGCGGCACCGACATCAAGCTTGGCGGCAACCTCGATATGCGTCTGCGCCAGGAAGCCGATATCCTACCGGATATGGGGTTGCGTGAGGAAAAAGCCAGCACCATCCGCGCCGAAGTGGTCGAGAACCATGGCAAGGTGAAGGGCGCCGGCGGCCTGTTCGTCATCGGCACCGAGCGCCATGAAAGCCGCCGTATCGACAACCAGCTCCGTGGCCGCTCCGGCCGACAGGGCGACCCGGGCGCCAGCCGCTTCTTCCTCTCCCTCGAAGACGATCTGATGCGCATCTTCGGCAGCGACCGCATGGGCGGCATGCTGCAGCGCCTCGGCCTGAAGGATGGCGAGGCGATCGTGCATCCCTGGATCAACAAGGCCCTTGAGAAAGCCCAAAAGAAAGTCGAAGCGCGCAATTTCGATACGCGCAAGAATTTGCTGAAATACGACGATGTGATGAACGACCAGCGCAAGGAAGTCTATGCGCAGCGCCGTGAATACATGCAGTCGACCGACGTGTCAGAAACCGTCGCCGCCTTCCGCCAGGAGCTGGTGGAAGGCATGGTCCGTCAGCGCATTCCCGAAAAAGCCTTTGCCGAACAGTGGGAATCTGCAGAGCTTCAGACCGACGTCAAGCGCGTGTTCAACCTTGATCTGCCAATCGTGGAATGGGCCCGCGAGGAAGGTATCGACGAGACCGCCATCCGCGAACGCCTGCAGCAGGCCGTCGATTCTGCGGCCGCCAGCAAGGCCGCGAATTTCGGCCCCGAGATCATGCGCTACATTGAGAAATCGTTGCTGCTGCAGATGTTCGACACGGTCTGGAAAGAACACCTTCTGGCACTCGATCACCTGCGCCAAGGCATCGGCCTGCGCGCCTACGGCCAGCGCGATCCGCTCAACGAATACAAGAGCGAAGCTTTTGCGTTGTTCAACGCCATGCTCGACGATCTTCGCGAGCGCGTCACCACGATGCTGAGCCGCGTCGAGCTCTCGGCCGAACCGCCGCCACTCCCGCATGACCTGCCGCAGAACCTGGTCGAAAACTTCGCAGCTCCCGCCTTCGCTGGCGGCGATCATTTCGACGACGCTGAACCCATGCGCATCAGCGCCACGGCGCCTGCCACCGCGATCGACCCGGACGATCCCACAAGCTGGGCCAACGTCTCGCGCAACGCCCCCTGCCCTTGCGGCTCCGGCAAAAAATTCAAACACTGCCACGGCAAAGCAGCCTGACCCTTAGCCCGGGTCTAACCCGGGATACGCTTGCCTATAAATGCAATCCGCGGATCCTCTCGACAATCCTCGCCGCTGTCGGATCAAGTGTCTCATCCCAACTCCCCGCCACCGCCGGCCGCTCTCGCGTCACCTCACCATCCACAATCCTCCGCGCTCCCTCGCGCAACCCCTGCGCAAGCCCCCCGACACTCGCCTCCCCAGCAATGATATTCGGCGAGATGCCCGCAAAGACGTCTGCAGTCTTCGTCGCAAACACATTCGTCACCGACACGCCCCCACATGCCGCCATCTCCAGCACCGGGTAGGACGTATGCGGCGACAGCATCGGGCAGAGCAGCATATCCGCCTGCCGCAGATAATCCCCATACCCCGCATAATCCATCCACGGCGCCCGCCGCAGAACATGGCCGCCCGCAAGCTTCATGTCGCCGATACTACCGCGACTCCCGATGGAGAAGAACGACCAGTCACGAAACACCGGATCAGCCGTCACCTCGCGCAGCGCCATCAAGCCGAGCCCAAACATGTTCCGCGGGTTCGTAGGCCGCGCATAAAACAGAACAATGCGAGACCTGCGCTGATCTGTTGGCGAACGAGGAAAGAACACCGCTCCATCCACCGCCGGCTCGAAGACAACAGCATTCTCCCGCGTCTCGGCCTCGTGCAATCGCCCGATCGGCTGTGAGAACAAAAACGCCGCGAGCGTCTCCTCATTCACGATCGGCCAGAAATCCATGCCCAGTGTCTCACACGCCCGCGCGTAATTACTCGACCACGAATAGAACCCGGGCTCGAACTCCTGCAGCATATAAAAGAATTTTTTCACCGGCAGCCCAGGCAGAATTGCCTTCAGCTGCAACGCCGTCGTCCAATGCGTCGCCAGAAACACGTCGCGCGGTCCAAGGTCCAAGGGTGCCGATGCATCACCTGCCCACGCGACGGGCACCTCCGGCAAACCCGAGTGCCCCAGCAGAGCAGCCGCATGCGACCTCAACCATGCCGCATCGATTTCCGGCTTTCCAACCGTTGCCACAAACCGCACAGCAACCCCCTGCTGCGCAATCCGGAACGCAAGATTCACCACCGTATTAGGGCCGCCCGTCATCCCCGTACGAGTCCAAGCCGAATCCAGCACATTAAGCCGCACCGGCCCATCATCATCGGCAACAAAGCGCGTATGCATAGCCGAAGGATGCATCACATCGATCAACCGGTTTTCGAACGCCACCGGATCCGTGTACTGCAAGAGATTACGTGCGAAAGTCTCCGGATCCTTGCGCAAAGTCCTCAACGCCCCAGCAAGCTTCCGCAGAACCATCATTAGACCCGTTCTCGTAGGGTGGGCTCTGCCCACCATCTTTGCCAATGCCGGAATGTCAGTGGGTGGGCAGGGCCCACCCTACGCAGCACGTGCCCAAATGATCACTTGGGCAAAAGCATAAGGAGTTTCATCCGTCATCGTCAGCGCAAGTTCCGCGGTAAATCCAGCCGGCGTAATCGCCTGCAACCGCGCCAAAGCGCCACCGGTCAGCGCCAGCGTAGGCTGCCCCGAACGCAAATTCACCACACCCATATCGGAATGAAACACACCTTGCGAAAATCCGGTGCCCAAAGCCTTTGAGCAAGCCTCCTTAGCGGCAAAACGTTTCGCAAAAGTCCCCGCATGCAACGCCTCGGTCCGCCGCATCGCCCGGGCCCGCTCTGTTTCGGTGAAAACACGCTCCAGGAACCGATCCCCAAACCGCGCCATCACCTTCTCCACGCGACGTATATCGCACAGATCGGCACCCAGCCCGAGTATCACGCGTGCGCCCGTTCCACTTGCGTCAGCCCGCTCACCGCCCGCAGGCCTGCAATCACCATCGACAGATGCCGCAGATCACGCACTTCAACATCGACAAGTATCTCGATAAAATCCTGCTGGCGATTGACAATTTTCAGATTGGTCACACCGCCATCCTGCCGCGCCACTGCATTGGTCAGATTGGCCAGCGTGCTCGGCTCATTTGTCGCGATCACACTGATCCGCCCGGTATGCGTATTATTCTTGCCTTTCGGCGCAGCGCTGCCATCCAGCCCAGCCGCCGCATAATCCCAGTCCACATCGATGAACCGCTCCGGCGTCGCCGCAAAAGTCTCGAGTGTAGGACAGCGTTTTGTGTGGATCGTCACGCCCTTGCCGGTGGTCACGATTCCCACGATCGGATCGCCCGGCAGCGCATGGCAACACCCAGCATAATGCACCGCCATGCCGCTCACCAGCCCGGTGATCGCCATGCCGCTGTCGCGCGAAGGCGCTTTCGCCGTCGGCGACCGCGCCAGCAGCGACGCCGGCATCATCCGCGGCCCACGCGCCGCCTCCAGCATCTCCGGATAGGCCGCGTGCACCACGTCCTTCGGCCCAAGATGCCCACTGCCGACAGCCACGTAGAGATCCGTCAGCGTCTGGCATTTCAGCGTCTTCAGCGCCGTCTCCAGCACCTTTTCGGACCCATCCAGCCCCTCTTGCCGGAACGCCCGCGTCAGCAGCGTACGTCCCTGCTCGATCGTCTGCGCCCGCTGCTGCTGCGCCACATAACGGCGTATCCGCGCCCGTGCCTTGCCGGTGACAACCCACCGCTCCCATGACGGCGACGGCGTGCCCCCGCGCGCCGTCATGATCTCCACCTGGTCGCCGTTCTGCAGTTCGTGCCGCAGCGGCATCAGCCGGCCATTGATCTTTGCCCCGACCGTGGTGTCGCCGACCTGACTGTGCACGGCATACGCAAAATCGATCGGTGTCGCCCCACGCGGCAGCTGGATCAGCTGCCCCTTCGGCGTGAAACAGAAAACCTGATCCTGATACAGCTCGAGCTTGGTGTTCTCCAGAAACTCGTCGGGCGCACCTGAATTATCCAGGATCTCCAAAAGATCCTGCACCCAGCCGATCCGCTGCGTCTCGCCCGGCGGATCGGTGTCGCCCTCTTTGTAATTCCAATGCGCGGCCACGCCATTATCAGCGATGTCATGCATTTCGGCCGTGCGGATCTGCACCTCGATTTTTTGATTACGCGGATGCCGCAACGTCACACCGGTATGCAGGCTCTGATAGCCGTTCGCTTTCGGCGTCGAAATGTAATCCTTGAAGCGTCCGGCAATCACCGGATAGCCGTTATGCACCGCCCCCAGCGCCATGTAACATTGCTCGCGCGTCGGCACGACGATCCGGAACGCCATGATGTCCGAAAGCTGCTCGAATGCCACGTTGCGCATCTGCATCTTCTGCCAGATGGAGAAAGCGCTTTTCTCTCGGCCGGACACTTCCAATACATCCACCCCGCTCTCGCGACAGATCTGCGCCAGCTCGCGCTTCACCTCGTCGATAACGTCCGCACCCTGCCCGCGCAGGTAATTCAGCCGCGCCTGTATGGTACTATGCGCGTCCGGCTCCAGCTCGGCGAAACTGCGTGTCTGCAGCTCCGTCTTCATCGCATCCATGCCGATCCGCGCTGCCAGCGGCGCATAGATATCCATCGTTTCGTGTGCGATACGCTGCCGCCGCTCGAACTTCTCCACGAAATTCAGCGTGCGCATGTTGTGCAGCCGGTCGGCCAGCTTCACCAGCAGCACACGAATATCGCGACTCATCGCCAGCACCAGCTTGCGGAAATTCTCCGCCTGCTTCGTGCGATCGGATTGCAGTTCCAGCCGCGTCAGCTTGGTGACGCCGTCCACCAGCCCGGCAATGGTGGTGCCGAATCCGCACTCGATATCGCGCATGGTGAGGCCGGTGTCTTCCACCGTGTCATGCAGCAGCGCCGTGCAAATGCTCGGCACATCCAGCCGGTACCCGGCCAGTATCTCGGCGACCGCCAGCGGATGGGTGATATATGGGTCGCCATTATCGCGGGTCTGGGCTTTGTGCGCCTCGGCCGCGATCGCGAACGCATCCTCGATCAGCGCCAGGTTCGCGTTGGGCGCATAAGACCGCACCCGCTCCACCAGCTGGTTATCCCGCGCCATCACCAGGCCGCCCGCGCCTTCCGGCGCGCGCGGCATCGGGCCGGGGGACGTAAACGCTGCCATTGGCCCGCCCCCCTTTCGAAAACCTTACCGGCGGCCGCGGCCGCCGAGTTCTGCCTCGATGGCCGCTTCGATATCGTCCGGAGACATCTCTTCCTGCGGCAGCCCCGCCGCCTCTTCCTCGGCCGAGATATCCTGCAGCCCGAAGATGTTCTGGTCGGTCGGGATGAGGTCCAGCACCTCCTCGTCGGCGGGTTCCGGCTCCGGCGAGCGCGACAGCGACTTGATCAGGTCCTGCTCCAGCTTGGGCAGCTCGATCGTCTCCTCGGCAATCTCGCGCAGAGCCACGACTGGGTTCTTGTCGTTGTCGCGTTCCACGGTCAGTTCTTCGCCGCGGCTGAGGTTGCGGGCGCGCTGAGCCGCGAGCAACACCAGCTCGAAGCGGTTCGGTACGCGCTCAACGCAATCTTCAACGGTTACACGTGCCATAAACGGCATCTCCAACGCAGCAGGTTCGGAAACCTTCTACCTAAGGCCCAACACGCGTCTGCGCAAGTCAAACCGGCCGTATATCCTGCGCCGGCAGCTTTGCGATCAACGACTCGATGCCCTCTCCGATCGCAGGATGCACCCAGCCAGGCGCCACATCGCGCAACGGCAGCAGCACGAAGGCGCGAAGATGCGCCCTGGGATGCGGCAAGATCGGGTCCGGCGCCTCACGCACCAACCCGTTCATGTCGATGATATCCAGATCCAGCGTGCGCGCGGCGTTCCGCTCGCTCCGCATTCGGCCGGCGCGCGTCTCGATACCCTGCAACGTAGCCAGCAAAGCCTCTGGCGCGACGTCGCTCTTCAGGTGCAGTATGCCATTGATGTAGCGTGGCTGGTCGGACGGAGGTATGGGCGCCGTCGAAAACCAGCGTGAGAGCGTGACATCACGAATGCCGGACATGTCGGCCACATCCCTTGCGGCACGTTCACAAATTTGCAACGGGGTCTCGCCGAGGCTGTTGGACAGATTTGCACCGATCGCCAAAAAGATCGAATTGGAGTTGAGTTCTTTTCGTTTTAGAAACATAGCAGTGATGTTATACTGCCTCCCCCTGGCGGTCGATCAGCCGGTGACGGGAGTATTGAAAGGCCCAGGCAATGCATTTCCTTCCCACCGAGCGCGTGTGTCTTTTCATAGACGGCGCCAACCTTTATTCAGCCTCGCGGAACCTCGGTTTCGATGTCGATTATCGCAACCTGCTCGAGTTCTTCCGCAAGAAGGCCCATGTGCTGCGCGCCTATTACTATTCCGCCGTGCTGGAAACCGAGGAATACTCGCCGCTCAAGCCACTTACCGACTGGCTGGCCTATAACGGCTACACGCTGGTCACCAAGCCCGCGCGCGAATTCACCGACGCCACCGGTCGCCGCCGCGTCAAGGGCAACATGGACATCGAACTCGCCATCGACATGCTCGAGCTTGCCGACAAGATGGACCACGCAGTCCTGTTCAGCGGTGACAGCGATTTTCGCCGCCTGATCGAAGCCGTCCAACGCCGCGGCGTTCGCGTCTCCGTCGTATCCTCGATCCGCACCACACCGCCGATGGTCGCCGACGAACTTCGCCGCCAGGCTGACCAGTTCCTGGAGTTGTCCGACATCGCGCCGGAATTCACCCGCCGCCAAATGGAGCCCCGCCCCCGCGTAGGCGCCATCGCCGAGCCTCACGAACAAGTCTGATGAGTCTCTCCCGGGTGGGCACTGCCCACCCTTTAGGCGTGCCACCACACGACTGCCCGCTATGCCCACGTTTGGTCGCCTATCGCAACTCCACCCGCACTCAGCACCCGGACTGGTTCAACGGCCCCGTACCCAGCTTTGGCCCTGAAGACGCCCCGCTGCTCCTCGTCGGTATGGCGCCCGGCGTCTCCGGCGCCAACCGCACCGGCCGTCCCTTCACCGGCGACCACGCCGGCATCCTGCTCTACCACACGCTTATCAAATACGGCTTTGCCACCGGCCCCTATTTGGCCGACCCCGCTGACGGCTTGAGAATGGTTAACTGCCGCATCACCAATGCCGCCCGTTGCGTCCCGCCGCAGAACAAGCTGACCGGCGGCGAGATCGCCACCTGCAACCAGTTCCTTGCTCACGAACTCGCCCGACCCGGCATAAAAGCGATCCTCGCTATCGGCGGCGACGCCCACGGCGCCATCCTGCGAGCCCTTGGCATGAAGGCCAAAGCCCTCAAATTCGTTCACGGCGCCGTCTACGATCTCCCAAACGGCCTCACTCTCGTTAACAGCTACCATGTCTCCCGCTACAACACCTCGACCCGTCGCCTCACCACAGAAATGTTCGAAGCCGTCATCGCAAACCTTGCCGGGCGCTTGAACGGGCGAAAAGATTGAGAAAGAAAGTCCTTCTTTTCTGAAGAAAAGAAGCAAAAGACGTTACATCGCTCTTGCGGATTTTTTTTCGAGGTTCGAGGCACCGGTCAGCTTGATGCGCAAAGACCTGCAATATACTCAGGCTGGAACGCGGTCTGCGTCGGGCCTCCGGTGCGCCCGCTCTTGATCGCCTGGTCGGCGACCCGTTGGGGTTTGACGTCAGAGTCAAAAAGCGTGGTGCCGCGCGACAGGCTTTCTATTTCCCAGAAAATCGTCTCTTCATGGTCCTCAAGATCCAAACTGCAGTCTGACATCCCGCGCGGATTAAAATTCAGCATATGCCAGCGGCTCCATCACAGAAACTCAGCCACTTTTACGCTATAAAAATTCCATGGTTGTCAGAACCGTCACCGCTCAAGTCGAAACCTGTAAAGCGATTAACTGGGATGTCTTGTGAAGTGTAAATGATCCGAAATGCCGCCAATACGGCCGGCAAAAAAAAGATGCCGCCGACAAACGAAATGTACCCTCGTTTGACCGCGACATCTGTATAAACCCTACTCTACGCGGAGGCTTAAGCCGCTAGCGGCTCCATCCGCCGCTCGGCGACCTGCGTCCGCATCGCCTTCTGCAGCTTCTCGAACGCACGCACCTCGATCTGCCGCACCCGCTCGCGCGAGATGTTGTATTGCTGCGACAGCTCCTCGAGCGTCGTCGGATTCTCCTTCAGCCGACGTTCGATCAGGATGTGACGCTCACGATCGTTCAGCGACGTCAGCGCACCGCCCAGCAACGCCTTGCGACCCGTATACTCTTCGCGCTCGGCAAGCTCACTCTCCTGGCTCTCGCCCTCATCGACCAGCCAGTCCTGCCACTCGCCTTCGCTATCAGCACGTACAGGCGCGTTCAAACTATGATCCGGCGCGGACAGGCGACGGTTCATGCTCACCACATCCTGCTCCGGCACACCGAGAGTCGTCGCGATCTTGGACACATGCTCGGGACGGAGATCACCATCCTCTATTGCCTGCATCTGGCCTTTCAGTCGACGCAGGTTAAAAAACAGCTTTTTCTGCGCCGCAGTTGTGCCCATCTTCACGAGCGACCAGCTATGCAGGATATACTCCTGAATCGCCGCCCTGATCCACCACATGGCATAAGTCGCAAGCCGAAACCCACGATCCGGATCGAATCGTTTGACGGCTTGCATCATGCCGACATTGCCCTCGCTGATCAGCTCGCCAACCGGCAAGCCATACCCGCGATAGCCCATGGCGATCTTGGCAACGAGGCGAAGATGCGACGTGACGAGCTTGTGCGCCGACGCCATGTCCTCTTTATCACGCCACGCATGGGAGAGAGACAGCTCCTCCTCAGGCGTCAGCATGGGAAACTTGCGGATCTCCTGCAGGTAGCGGGAGAGATTGCCCTCTGGGGCGACATTGAAAATGGCTGATGCCACGAAACGGCTCCCAAAAAAGTCCGACACGGCAGCGAGGACCTACCCATATAAGGCGTAGGATGCTTTCCGGTTTCGGCTCAGCTGAGGTGGAGCGCGGGAATTTTAACGCCGTCTGAACATCCCTGAAAAGGCGAGGCCCAGAGGCGCTTACCAGCGCGGCACGCCCGCCTCGCTGGTGCAGCATTGATACAGGACCCGTGGGTCCGGTCAAGGAAATGTGGCACGATCAAGGCATGATCACGCATGAGTGACCGACCGGTCAGAATAGAAAGGGAAAGCAGTTCTTTTCCGAGAAAAAGAACCAAACGACTTTTATGTCAATGCCTTAGCTACAACTCACAAGATTAAGCAGCGTTTGGAAATCCGATGGGAGGGGCGTCTCGAAGCTCAGATTGGCTCCTGTGGCGGGATGGCGAAAGCCTAGCGTCGCAGCGTGCAAGGCCTGTCTGGGGAAGTCTAAACACCCTCCACGAACCCCCTCCGGCAAGCCTCGGCTGACCGCCGGGATGCGACGCAAATACACCGGATCACCCACCACCGGATGGCTGCGTGAAGACAAATGTACTCGTATTTGATGCGTTCGCCCCGTTGCCAGGCGGCACTCGATCAAACTGACCGATGCATGGAACACAGACTGCGTCGCGTAATGCGTCAGCGCAGCCTTGCCCCCCCGTTCCACCATCGCCATCCGCTTGCGATCGCGGGGATCTCGCCCGATAGCCCCTTCGATCGACCCGGCGGACGGCGCTGGTATCCCCCAGACCAGGGCCTTGTACACCCGGTCGATATCCCGCGCCGCAAACGCTGCCGACAGCGTCGCGAGCGCCTGCTCAGTCTTCGCCACCACCATCACGCCCGATGTGTCGCGGTCCAGCCGATGCACGATGCCCGGCCGCTTCTCACCACCGATGCCCGGCAAAGTATCCCCGCAATGCGCGAGCAGCGCATTGACCAGCGTCCCCTCCAGATTGCCCGGCGCAGGATGCACCACCAGCCCCGCCGGCTTGTCGAGCACCAGCAAATGCCGGTCCTCGAACAGGATATCGAACGGTATCTTCTCCGGCTGCGGCACAGCACTGACCGGCTCAGGCGGCGCCAGTTCATACCGCGCCCCCGCCCGCACCGGATCCGCTGGCTGCGTGAACGAAACCCCATCGCGGCTCGCAAATCCCGCCTCGATCAGATTTTTCACCCGCGAACGCGACAGCGTGCCGATCGCATTGGCGAGAAAACGGTCGGCGCGGTCGCCCGCGGCGTCCGCCGGGGCGACGATGTTATGGATTTCGGGCATGATCGAACCTCACATAGGAGGTTTCCAACCAAAATGCGCGCTCTTCTGGCACTCACGATCGTCATGGGCGTGCTGATCGTGGCCGGCGTCGGCGTCGTCGCTCTCACCATCATGCATCGCATGGGTAGCTCTGCCGCACACGCGGTTGCCGGCGGCGTCCTCGACGAACCCACCGGCACCCATATCCTCAACGTCACCGCCTATGGCGACCGCCTCGCCATAGTCCTGCAGGGCGGCGGCGCCGACAGGATCGTGCTGTTCGACCCGACCACCGGCCGCAGCCTCGGCCGCGTGTCTTTGGCCCGCTAGATCATTCCGGCCGCTTCTATTTAGTGACAGCCTTCACAATACTTGCCCGGATCACCGGGACCGGCAAAGCCCGAACCGGTTCTGCTTGAAAATCCCGGCGGTCCAGTATCACGCCCGCTTAGGAGAAGCACAGCCGGCAAACAGAGAATGAGCAGTGCTAGTCTCGCTGCCTTCATGAAATTTTGCGACATGGCACAGGCACCTTTGCTGGACCTTGAACGCCGCGCGGCGAAGCTGCGTCAGGGTGCGACGCGGGTGTGAGAGCAAAGAAGCGGCGAGGATATTAAAGAGGCTTTTAATTGATCTGCGACGTCTGCGGAGAACCTTTCTTTTTCCTCAATCGTCTGAAATCGTTTCTTTCAATCGGTAAAGCAACGCCAACGCATCGCGTGGATTAAGCTGGTCCGGATCAATTTCAGCCAGCAACTGAAGCGCCGGATGCTCCGCCGGCTTATCGGCCACAAGCCCTGCGAAAAGCGGCAGATCCGCGATCACCGGTTCCCGTCCTTTTTCCAAAGCCGTCAGCAGGGCAGCCGCACGTTTGACGATCGCCGCCGGCACCCCCGCCAGCCGCGCCACATGCACGCCCCAGCTGCGCCCTGCCGCCCCCTCGGCCACTTCATGCAGGAACACCACGTCACCCCGCCATTCGCGCACGCGCATCATATGCGGGCGCAGCCGCGTCAGCACTTCGGTCAATCGCGCAAGCTCATGGAAATGTGTGGCGAAAATCGTACGGCAGCGTATCTGGTTATGCAGCCCTTCCAGCACCGCCCAGGCGATCGCCAGCCCGTCGAGCGTCGCCGTCCCACGCCCGATCTCGTCGACGATTACCAGGCTCCGCGGCCCGGCCTGGTGCAGGATCGCGGCCGTCTCGATCATCTCCACCATGAAGGTCGAGCGCCCGCGCGCCAGTTCGTCAGCCGCTCCCACACGGCTGAACAGCCGGTCGACCACACCGATCTGCACCGAGGCCGCCGGCACCGGCAGCCCGGCCTGGGCGAGGATCGCAATCAGCGCGTTCTGTCGAAGATACGTGGATTTACCAGCCATGTTCGGCCCGGTCAGCAGCAGCACACGACGATCGGAGGAAAGATCGCAATCATTCGGCACAAACGCCGCACTCCCCGCGATCGCCCCCTCCACCACCGGGTGACGACCGGCACGCACGCAGAACGAATCGTTGTCCTCGATGTCGGGACGGCACCACAGGCCGCCTTCGGCAAGACATGCGCAGCCTTGCAACGCGTCCAGTTCGGCCAGTGCCGCAGCCGCAGCCGCAACGGCCTCGGCCTGGGCCAAAGCCGCCTCGACCAAGCCGGTGAAGATCGCGCGCTCGCGGGCCGCGGCCCGGTCGGCCGCTTCGGTGATACGGCGATCGAGTTCCGACAGCTGCACATGCGTGAAGCGCGCGCCGTTCGCCATGCCCTGCCGCAAGGTGAGCTCCGTGTGCGCGCGTAACGTCTCGACGCCGGCGGTCGGCGCTTCGATCACGTAGCCGAGCTGCGCGTGATGTTTGATCTTCAGGCTCGCCACACCGAAACGCTGCGCAAAATCCAGCTGCATCGACGAGATCACCCGGCGGCTATCGTCACGCAAAGCGCGCTCCGCATCGAGTTCGCCGTCATAGCCGGGCGCGATCACTCCGCCATCGTCAAGCCGTGCCGGCGGATTTTCCGACAACGCCAGCCCAAGCAGGTGGCCAAGATCAGGCACCCCCGCGAGCCGGCCGCGAATCTCGTGCAGACCGGGCGGCCCCGGGATCGCCAGCACATCCGCACAGGCCGCCGCCGCGGCAAGACCTTGCCGAATGGCCGCCAGGTCGCGCGACGTGCCACGGCCAAGGCTGAGCCGAGCGAGGGCGCGTGCCAGATCCGGTGCACCATGCAAAGTGCGGCGCAGTTCCGCCAGACGCGCAGGCTCCGTGTTGAGGAACCCCCAGAAATCTTGTCGCACTGCAATGGCCGCCGGATCGGTGAGCGGCGCCGCAAGCCACCCCGCCAGCAGCCGCGCCCCGGCAGCACTCAGCGTGCGGTTCACGCTGGCAAACAGCGTCAGCGCTTTCCCGCCATCCCGCGCCGTCAGGATCTCGAGGCTCGCGCGGGTCGCCGCATCCATTGCCATCCGGCCGGACTCGCCCATCGGCACCGGCCGCGACAACCGCGGCATGCGGCCCGCCTGTGTCAGCCGCACGTAGTCCAGCGCCAGCGCACCGGCCACCGCTTCCGCATCGGCAAAACTGCCGAACGCATCGAGGCTGGCCGCACCGAAATTCTCCGCCAGCCGACGGCGTGAGGCGGCCGGTGCCGGCTGCGCCATCGGCGGCGCCCGCCTTGCTGCAAAATCGCCCAGCACCATGCCGTCCGGCGCCAGGATCTCGGCCGGATCGAGCCGCCCCAGCAGCGACGGCAGCCCGTCGGACGACAAGGCGGCCGTTTCGAACAGCCCCGTCGACATATCGAGCCACGCAGCACCCACAGCACCCGCCACCTCGCTCAAGGCCAGAAGCAGGTTCGGCCGCGCCGCCTCCAGCAGCGAATCCTCCGTCAGCGTTCCCGGCGTGATCAGCCTGACGATCGCGCGCTTGAGCGGCGCCTTGCCCGCCCGCGCGCTCGCCGCCTCCATCTGCTCGGCCACCGCTACGCGGAACCCGCGCCGTATCAACCGTGCAAGGTAGATGTCCGAGGTCGCCACCGGCACCCCGCACATCGGGATCGGCACACCCCCATGCTCGCCGCGATGGGTGAGTGCGATGTCCAGCGCCGAGGCAGCGGCCTCCGCGTCGGCGAAGAACATCTCGAAGAAATCGCCCATGCGGAAGAACAGCAATGCGTCCGGAAACTCGGCTTTCAGCGCGAACCACTGCGCCATGGCGGGCGATGCGCCGTCGGGGGAGGGAATCATGCCCCACCATACGGCAACCCCCAATCAGCGCGACAGTGCCCCAACCCGAGTCATGCCCGCCTTGTTCAAACAGCTGGGTGCCGGAACTGCTTGCGCCCGTTAAGACATTCCTTTCACGAATAACGGGAGCGTCTTTTCCATGGCCGACAGCAAGGCCGCGTCCGCGCGCATCACCGCCGAAGAAGCGCTCGCCCTGCATGCCTCCGGCCGCCCGGGGAAACTCGAGACCCGCATCAGCAAACCCATCACCACCGCGCGCGACCTCAGCCTCGCCTACTCCCCCGGCGTCGCCGAACCCTGCCTGCGCATCCAGGCCGACCCGTCCCTCGCCTATGAATACACCACCAAAGGCAACATGGTCGCGGTGATCTCCAACGGCACCGCTGTCCTTGGCCTCGGCAATCTCGGCGCACTCGCCAGCAAGCCGGTGATGGAAGGCAAGGTCGCCCTCTTCAAGCGCTTTGCCGATGTCGACGGCATCGATCTCGAAATCTCCACCGAAGACGTCGAGGAATTCGTCAATTGCGTGCGTTTCCTCGGCCCCGGCTTCGGCGGCATCAACCTCGAAGACATCCGCGCGCCGGAATGCTTCATCATCGAACAGCGCCTGCGCGAGCTGATGGACATTCCCGTTTTCCACGACGACCAGCACGGCACCGCCATCGTCGCTGCTGCCGGCCTCATCAATGCCTGCCACCTCACCAACCGCGCTTTGGCTGAGACCAAACTCGTCGTCAACGGCGCTGGTGCGGCCGCGATCGCCTGCGTCGAACTGATCAAGGCCATGGGCGCCCGCGCCGAAAACATCATCCTGTGCGACACCAAAGGCGTCGTGCATCGTGACAGGCACGACCTCAATCAATGGAAATCCGCCCACGCCTCTACCACCAAGGCACGCACGCTGGCAGAAGCGCTCGAAGGTGCCGACGCGGTATTCGGCCTCTCGGTCAAGGGTGCGATCACCCAGGACATGGTGCGGAGCATGGCCAAAGGCCCGGTGATTTTCGCCATGGCCAACCCCGACCCCGAGATCACCCCGGAGGAAGCCCGTGCCGCCAGCCCGGACGCCATCATCGCCACCGGCCGCAGCGACTACCCCAACCAGGTCAACAACGTTCTCGGCTTTCCCTACATCTTCCGCGGCGCGCTGGATGTCCGCGCCAGCACCATCAACGAAGCGATGAAGATCGCCGCCGCGGAAGCGCTCGCCGCCCTCGCCCGCGAAGACGTGCCCGACGAGGTACATGCCGCCTCAGCCCGCCAGCTCCGCTTCGGCCCGGACTACATCATCCCCAACGCTTTCGACCCACGCTTGATCTTCCGCATCCCTCCCGCCGTCGCGAAAGCCGCGATGGATAGCGGCGTCGCCCGCCGTCCGCTGGCCGATTTGCGCCGCTACACGCGCGAACTCTCCGGCCGCCTCGACACCACCGCCAACGCGCTCGACATGATCATGGAGAGCGTGCGCGCCGCACCCAAAACCGTGGTGTTCGCAGAGGGCGAGGAAGAAAAGATCCTGCGCGCCGCGATCGCCTTCCAGAATGCAGGCTTCGGCACCCCGGTGCTGATCGGCCGTGAGGACCGCATACAGACAGCGCTTGGCCGCCTCGGCCTGCGCCTGCCCAGTGGCATCGAAATCCACAATGCCCGCATCTCGTCGAAGAACGCCGCCTATACCGACCTTCTCTACGAACGTGCCCAACGCAAGGGTTTTCTCTACCGCGACGTACAGCGCCTGGTGAACCAGGACCGTAACGTGTTTGCCGCCGCCATGCTCGCCGCCGGCGAGGCCGACGCCATGGTCACCGGCCTCACCCGCGCCCGCTCGGTCTGCCTCGAAGCGATCAACATGGCCATCGACCCGCTGCCCGGCCGCATCGCCTTCGGCCTCACCCTCATGCTCGGCGGCCGCGAAACCGTGTTCATCGCCGACACCCTGATGCACGAGCGCCCGTCGCCCTCCATCCTCGCCGACATCGCCGAGGGGGCCGCGTCCCACGCCAGACGACTGGGCCACGAGCCGCGCGTCGCCCTGCTCTCGCACAGCACCTTCGGCCAGCCGATGCACGAGACGGTGCATGGCATCCGCGAAGCCGTCGCCATCTTGGAGTCACGCAAGGTGGATTTCGAATTCGACGGCGACATGTCGCCCGATGTGGCGCTGGAACCCTCGATCCGCGCCCTCTATCCGTTCTGCCGCCTGACCGGCAACGCGAATGTTCTGGTGATGCCGGGGCTACATTCCGCCCACATCACATCGCGGCTTGCGCCGCGGCTGGGCGGCGGTAGCTCGATCGGGCCGCTGCTGCTCGGGATGTCCAAGGCGGTGCAGCTTGTTGCGATGGATGCGTCCGTCAGCACGATCGTGGATATGGCGGCACTCGCGGCGCATCAATCGGCAAACAAGTAAGGAAGCCGTTTTTTTTGAAAAGAAGGGCCAAAAACTTTTACTTTTGGCATACGCTGCCGGTTACATCCGCGACAGCGACATAAAAGTCTTTGCTTCTTTTTTTCAACGTCTGTTTGGAAAGTTGGGCTGACGCGTCAGATGATGCGGTATTCCGAGCACTGGAGCGGAGCTGCCGTCAGCAGCGTGGATGCCCGGAATCATGCACCACACCAAGCCGCGGAATAAAAACGAGCGCCACGCCCCCGGAAAGAACCACCAGGCCGGCAACGAACTGCAGAGGATGTCCACACATCCACATGATCAAAGTATTCAACATGCGAGCACCTCGCAGAAGCAACATTCCCGTCTCGTGTCTCAACGGTTGACGGGACGCTAGACTGAAAGTTCCCTTATGTCACACAGAAAGTTGCGCTGCAGCGCAACAATTTGAGTTAATCTTGCGTGGAGGCGCTATCCTGCCAGGTGAGCAACACCCCCGGTGGAGGTCACCAGACCGCCGACATAGCTTGTGACCGCACTGGTATGCAAAGCGGCAAACACATCCGCGTAGGAGCTGGCTGCCGTAATACCATCCACATTGCCGCCATTGGCTGCAGCGTCTGCCTGGAACTCTGAAGATTGCTGCAGGTCGGTATAGAAATCCTGCAGCGTCATGCCATTCTGGAAAGCGGCGAGGTTCCCGGTGAGCGCGCTCTCCTCGGGCAGCCGGCCAAGAAGCGTCGTGTAGCCACGTTCGATCTCGACCGCATTTGGATCGGCTGCAAAGAAATTCCCGCTATCGAAGCTCGTAGCGTTGACCGCCTGTGCCTCCGGCGAACTTGCGATATCGAGAAGCACGGCAGCCCGTGTCATCGTGCCCGCATCAAGGCCATTGACATAGCCCGCAAGGCCGGGCGCATCCGGCGTACGATCGAGAATGTTGTTGTAGAGGCGTGTCACGAAGGCGGTGTTGGTCAGACCCGCAGTGTCCGCACTTCCCTCCGATGTCGCCAGCATGGCATTGCCCGCGGCGACCTGACCGTTGTCATAGGCATATCCGGCGTAGCCGCCGGCATTGATCGCGTCCGGCAAGCGGCCAAAGACACCCAGAAACATGAGGGCGGTCTGCGCATCGGGCAACGCAGAGCTCTCGTAGATCGAACCATCGAGAAACTGTATCTTGTCGATGCCCGAGAAATAAACGTAGTTCAGGTTTCCATAGGCGCCAGGCGTGATCGACGCCTGCTCTTCATCGTCATAGGAGTAGCCGAACGTCGCATCCCCGCGGAAGGCACCCTCGAGAACCGCCACGTTCACGCCGCTACCCGCAGTGATATCGGTAGAGCACTGGTTATCTGCGACGGAGATCACGTTGTTACCGCCATAGGCCGTGGCGGAATACGAATTATCAACAATATTGGCTCCAGCGGATAGAACCGCGGCCTGGGGATCGTCCGTCGGTTGCAGAAGCTGCATGTCCGCGACAGAGAGCGAAAGCCCAGTGAAGCTCGTGGAACTCGGTGCCTCTCCATAATAGCTGTAGGGATAGGTGTCGTTGGTGAAGATGCCGGTGATGACGCCCGAGGAGAGGATGCCACTTGAATTATACGTGAAATCGTTGCCGGTCAGGGTGTAGGTGGCGTAGCCATTCGTATACGTGGCAGAGTTCGAGCCGCTTTCCTGGCTGCTCGAACCAGGCGGCGCAAAAACTGCCGAGTTGGCGACGATGTAATCAAAGACCGTGCCTATTTCATAGGTATCATCATTGTTCAAGGACACTTCAATCGTCATAGGTCGCTCCTTTCGAGGGCGGCTCGTTCTGAAGACGTTTGATTGTCACATAGCAACAGATTATTGACTAGACCTAAATGAAACAATTTCTTTGGGGAAACGCCGGTGCAGCCACAGCCAGGACTCAGGTGAGGCCCTGATCCAGGTCTCCAGCACGTCGTTGACGGCTTGCGTAAGGCTCAGCACGTCACTTGCACGATCGCCGGTGTCCGGAAGGGCCAAGGCCGGCTCGATGATCACACGCAGGCGTGCAGGCCCGATTCGCTGTACACGCGCCGGAATGACCGGGCAGCGAAAATGCAGAGCCATGCTTGCCAAAGCTGGTGCCGTCATGGCGGGCTGGCCGAAGAAGTGCGCCTGTATGCCGTCATTCATTTTCTGATCGACGAGCATGGCAAGGTTTCCGCCTTGCCCGAGATGGCGCAGTGCAGCGCGGGCCCCTTTGCGGCCTTTCGGAAAATAGCCTGTGGCTTCACCAACGTTGTCTTCGCGCATGCGTCGGATGAGGGCATCGACCTGCGGGGTAGACGCGGCGCGATAGAAATTGGCGCAGGGGAGCCCGTAAAGGGCAGCGGCGCGGGGAAGGATTTCCCAGTTGCCGATATGCCCCGAGAAGAAGATTTTTGGGCCGTCTTGGGCTGCGAGGTCGCGCAGGATGTCCTCGCCTTGCAGTTCCCAGCCAGCCCCGACTGGGGTGTCGCGTTGCAGCCGGCTGAGATGGGCGAACTCGCCGGCGGTGCGGCCGAGCGAGTCCCACATGCCGCGCACGATCTGGCGCTGCGCTTGCCGGTCGAGCTCCGGTAAGGCGCGGCTGAGATTGGCGTAAGCGGTGCGCGAGACCGGCAGGAGCGGGCCTACGAACCGCGCGAAGCGCCCGGCGAATGTCGATGCGGTTTCTGCTCGTAGAGTTTGCAATAGCCGCATCAGCGTCGTCAGAGCGAAGCCTTCGAGCGCGGCTTTCACGGCGCCCGTAAGACGTCTCCTTGCGTCCCTCCGGCTCATTCCCGTTTTGCCGTCAGCGTATCGAGCAGCTTCTCAAGCAAAGCCTCGTCATCCCACACCAGCGAGACGCCGATTTGCGAGAAGGTGGACCGCAGCGCCTTCGGGATACGCATGAAATCCTTCGGCGTCGTCACCGCCCGCGCTTCCAGGTCATGTGCCAGACCCAGGATGCCGGTAAGTTCGGCCGGCGTGAAAGGATGATGATCCGGGAAGGAGAGATGCTTCACCACCAGCACGCCGGCGGCGCGCAGCATGGCAAAGAATTTCTCCGGGCGGCCGATGCCGGCGAAGGCCACCACGCGACGCCCGGCGAGTGCCGAAATCTCCGGGCCGGGCTGCAGGCGGGCGCCCAGGATGGGCAAGGCAATCGGCAGGCGTTTGGCAGCACCGGTGTGGTCAGGCCCGATCAGCACGGCAGCCTCACAGCGTGCGGCTGCCGCCCGTACCGGCTCTCGCAGTGGGCCTGCGGGAAGCACGCGGCCATTGCCGAAGCCGGAAACGCCGTCGATCACCAGAAAAGAGGCGGTCTTGTGCAGGCCGGAATTCTGCAGCCCATCATCCATCAGCAGGATCTGGGCGCCGGCCTGTAGGGCGGCAGCGGCGGCGGCGGCACGGTCGGCGCAGCGCCAGGTGGGAGCGACGGCGGCCAGCAGGAGCGATTCGTCTCCCACCTGGGCCGCATCATGAATGGCAGGATCGACCCGCAGCAAACCACGGGCCGAGCCGCCATAGCCACGGGTGAGCAGGTGTACTGTCAGGCCACGCGCCTTGAGGCGACCGGCAAGGTCGAGCGCCAGCGTTGTCTTGCCGGCGCCACCCACCGTCGCATTGCCGCAGCAGATCACCGGCACCGGTGCCCGCCAGCCGCGTCGGGCCACTCGGCGCGCAGTGACGGCGGTAACGATCTTCGCGGCAGGCGAGAGCAGCGCGCCCGCAACGGCCGATGATCCATGCGCCCAGAACCCGGGTTGTTGACCGTCGATGGGCGCGGGTGCCGGTGCTGCCGTGGCGGGTGCTGGCCGTGCAGGCCGCATCAGTTTTGCAAGCCTTGCGGCAAGGACCTGCGGCAGGTCGCCGGCCGGGGTAAAAGTCTTCGCCGGTCCGATGTTGCGCAAGCGGGCCTCCAACCAGGCGATCAATGCCGCCTCGTGTGCCACCACCGTCAGGGCGCCGGCCGCGACCGCCATTTGGCGCGCCTGGGTAAAATTCTGTGTGCGCGGCCCGGTTGCGACCGCGCAGCCGAGCCGCGCGGGCTCGAGGAAATTCTGCCCGCCGCCGGCAAAAAAACTCTTGCCCATGAACACCACCGGGAACAGGCGGTAAAGCAGGCCCATCTCCCCCATCGTGTCGGCCACCCAGACATGGTCCGCCTCGCCAAAATCCTCGGCGCGCGAACGTCGCTTGGCGCCACTCATCGATAGCGCCACGGCCTCGCCACGGTCCGGATGGCGCGGCGCAATGGCGGTCAGCAGGGTGGGGAATTTTGCCAGCAAGGCCTCATGCACGCGGGCAACCACGGCATCGTCGGCAGGATGGGTGCTGGCGGCCAGCCAGCGTGGCCGGTCGCCCGCAAGGGCGCGCAGCCGCTCTAGTTCCGCCATGTCAGCCGGCAGCGTCGGCGCGCCATGCTTGAGGTTGCCAGGCACATCCACGTGGCTTGCCCCTAGCGCGCGCAGTCGCTGCGCATCGGCTTCGGATTGTGCCGCGATCCACTCGAAGCAGCCCAGCATGTCGCGGGCGAGTGCCGGTGCGCGCCCCCAGCCTTTCGCGCTGCGTGCCGAAAACCTGGCGTTGATCAGCACCGCCGGCACGCCCCGTTTGCGGCAAGCGGCCAAAGTGTTCGGCCACAGCTCGCTTTCCAGGAAACAGGCCGCATCCGGCCGCCAATGTTTGAGGAACCGCGTCACCCAGCGCGGCACATCGAGCGGCACGAACCGGTGCACCACGCGGTGCTGCAGCCCGAGCGCCGGCAGACGCGTCTCCAGCAGCCGCGCACTGGTGACGGTGCCGGTGGTAAAGACGGTAAAAATCTCCGAGGGCAATGCGGCCAGCAGCGGCAGTGCCGACACCGCCTCCCCCACGCTGGCGGCATGCAGCCACAGCACCTGCCCGTCCGGCCGCGATGTGTCATCGATCCCGCGCCGCTCGCCCATGCGACCGGCGATCTCCTTGCCGTGGCTGGCACGCTGACGCAGCATCAGCAGCAAGGCGGGCTGCGACGCCGTCGCCGCAGCCGACCAGATGCGGGCGGTCAGAGGCCGCATAATGCGTCGGCCCGTTCCAGTGCCTCGGTCAAAGCCAGTTCTATGCGCGGCAGGAACGCCGCGGCCTCATCGGCAGGCACCAGGATGGGCGCGCCGCACACCAGCACGCCGCGCCCGAACGGCAACGGCAGGACCATCTTGTCCCAGCTTTTCAGCGTGATTCGCCAGCGCAATTGGGCCGACGCCGGCAGCACCGCCACCTGCGCCATCGCCGCGAGCAGTGCCACGCCGGGTGCGGCCACGCGCCGCGGCCCGCGTGGCCCATCCGGCGTGATCACCACCGCTGCCCCCTCGCCCAACGCCGCCAGCAAGGCGCGCAGCCCGGCCGCCCCGCCACGATCGCGCCGCCGCCCGGCCTTCGAATCGATATCCGTCGAGCCATGCACCATGCGGACGCCGAACCGCTCGAGCAGAGTACCGAGAAAACGCCCGTCACGATGGCGGCTGGCCAATGCCGCCACCGCCCGCTGCGGATAGCGCCGGCGAGCCCGCATCCACAGCGCCGGTATCAGTGGCAGCCGCTCATGCCAGCTCGCCACGATCACCGCACCGCCCGACAGATAAGGCTCGAGAAAACCCTGCCCCTCGGTCGTCCAGCGCGTGCTCCGCAGCGCCAGGTCGAGATAAAGCCCGAGCACGAGCGCGCCCGCGGCCTGCACCCTCCGGCTTTTCAACAAACGGCGGAACATCGGAGCATTCGCAGACACACGGAGCGCGCGGTAGCACGCAGCGGCAGGCCGGGACAAATGCGCCTCGTTCCCGCACCCGTGCTTTTGCCGTCCACCCCTTACTTTTTCGCAACGTTTCTCGGTTATCGGCTGCCGGCGGCCCTTTCGCCGCGGCGATTGATCGGGAGGTGTTGCGATGCGGCGCCTGTTCTTGCTGATGACACTGCCACTGCTATTCGATGCCTGCGTCGCGATGTGTCTCGGCGCAAGCGGCCCCACACCGATACCGCCGTCACAGCCTGATGCGAGGCGCGGTTACTTCGTGTTTTTCGATTGGGATGATGTTCAGCTCAGCGCAAGCGGCCGCCTCACCCTTGCCGCCGCCGCCTCGCGCGGCGCGGCGCGCATCGAGGTGCTGGGCGAGATGGATCACGCGGCAGGCCCGGCCTACACGACCGCTTTGGCGATGGAACGCGCACGTCGCGTGCGTAGCGAACTTTTGCGCGATGGCTTGACCCCCACCGACATCAGCGTTGCCGGTCCAGGCCTCGCGCGCAGCGTGCCCCGCCGCATCGAGCTGGTGCTGCAATGGACAAGTTGAGGACGGTGGCTATCCTGCGCCGCACCATACACGGGCAGGCCGATGACCCCAAAAATTCCGCTTATTCTTGGCGCAGTTCTCCTCGCTTGCAGCAGTGCGCGTGCTGCTCCGCCCGATCCGCTGGCCACTTTCGCCCCGCTCACTTTGCCCACGCCGCCCGGCGCTACCCGCAGCTCTGGCGGCCTCCCCGGCCCCGCCTATTGGCAGAACCGCGCCGACTACAAGATCGCTGCCAGAATCGACACCGCCAGCAAAGTGCTGACCGCCACCGAAACCATCACCTACACCAACAATAGCCCCGACAAACTGGATGTGCTCTGGATCCAGCTCGACCAGAACATCTATCGGCAAGACGCGCGCGCCAGCTTTGAACCGCAATACCGCCCCCGCGGTGCCGACGACCATACCAGCGGCTACGAACTGCAAACCGTCACCATCGAGGCGGACGGCAAAACCTACACGCCGGCAAAAATCATCTCCGACACGCGCATGCAGTTGCGCCTGACCACACCGCTCATCGCCAAAGGCGGCTTGCTCAAGATCCACATCGCCTATCACTACACCGTGCCCGGCGCCTGGGGCGGCCGCACCGCCGTCACCGCCAGCAAGAACGGGGACATCTACGAAATCGCCCAATGGTTCCCCCGCATGGCCGTCTACGACGACCTGCGCGGCTGGGACACCGCCCCCTATCTCGGCCAGGAATTCTACCTCGAATACGGCGACATCGACTACACGGTCACCGTTCCCTGGAATTTCATCGTCGCCGGCTCCGGCAGCCTGCAGAACCCGCAGGACGTCCTCAGCCAAGCAGAGCGCGATCGCCTGCAGAAAGCCGCCAGCAGCGACACCACCGTGCTGATCCGCACCCAGGCCGAGCTTGCCGACCCGCACTCACGCCCCACGCAAAGCGGCGAGAAAACCTGGCATTTCCGCATGCAGAACACGCGCGACGTAGCGTTCACCGCCTCGCCAGCCTTCGTGTGGGACGCCGCCCGCATCAACCTACCGCAAGGCGGCCACGCGCTGGCCATGTCGGTCTACCCGGTCGAAGGCGCCGGCCCGCAGAAATGGGACCGCTCCACTGAATACGTGAAATTCGCCATCGAGCATTTTTCCGCCCGCTGGTTCACCTACCCCTGGCCCGTCATGGTCAATCTCGGCGGCCATGGCGCCGGCATGGAATACCCCGGCATCGTCTTCGACGACATGAAGGATGCCGGCAAAGACCTGTTCTGGATCTCGGTCCACGAAGTCGGCCATAGCTGGTTTCCGATGATCGTCGGCTCCAACGAACGCCGCTCCGCCTGGATGGATGAAGGTTTCAATACGTTCATCGACGTCTATGCCTCTGACGCCTTCAACAAGGGCGAATACGCGCCCAAACGCGACCCGGAATACGCCGAACATGGTGGCAACCCGGTCGACGAGATCCTCCCTACCCTCACCGATACCCAAGCCCCCACCATCATGGCGCCGGCCGACCTCATCGGCGAAAAATACCGCCACGCCGTCAGCTATTTCAAAGCCTCCCTCGGCCTGGTGCTGCTGCGCGAAGACATCCTTGGCCCCGACCGCTTCGATCCCGCCTTCCGCCACTACATCGCCGCCTGGGCCTACAAACACCCCGCCCCCTCGGATTTCTTCCGCCTCATGGCTAGCGAAGCCGGCGAAGACCTCTCCTGGTGGTGGCGCAGCTGGTATTTCGAAAACGTCCCGCTCGACCTCTCAGTCGCCAAAGCCAGCTACGTCGGCGGCGACTATCATAAAGGCCTGCACCTGGAGATTGCGGCTCTCGCCCCCTTGCTGATGCCGGCGACCATCGAGCTCCGCTTTGCCGACGGCGGCACGCAGCGCGTTACCCTGCCGGTCGAAGCGTTCTACAAACACGCCACCGCCGCCTTCGATCTGCCGACAACACGGCAGATCACACAGGTGACGGTCGATCCGGATCAGAAGTTACCAGACTTAGACAGGAGGAATAATCAAACCCAAGTAAAGTAAGGTCTTCTTTTCTGAAAAAAAGAAGCAAAAGACTTTTACGTCGCTGTCGCGGTTTTGGGCGGTGGGAGGAACTCTGTGCGAAAGCGCAAAGCCAAGGATTGGGCCAAAGCGCGCTTCTCGGCCTGCGCCGCGGCGCTAAGAATTGGGGCAGGTGCGTCCCGGCTTGCCAACGCAACACCCACCGCGGCGAAATACTCATCCTGGCCAGCCGGCGTGCACAGGCAGAGCATGTGCACCTCGCGACCCGACACATTGCGGAACGCATGCGGCGCATTTGCCGGAATGGCGACCGTCGCAGGCGCCGCGACGTTGCGTGTTTCGCCACGAAACGTGAAGGCCAGTTCCCCTTCCAGCAGCGTGAACATCTCCTCGAAATCATGCCGGTGCGGCGGCGGCCCGCCATTTGGCGGCACCTTCATGTCGATCAGGCAGTAACGCCCCGCCGTCTGTGCGCCAGAGACAAGGATCGTATAGCTGCCGCCGGCGAGCGACAGATGCCGCACATCGCTCCCATCCGGCTCGGCCACCACAAGAACCCGCCCAAGATCATCCTCAGGGATCGGATCAAACGGTACAGTATCAACCATCTAAAATCTCCTGACGAGTTCTGTCCGCATAGCCCGCGACAGCCAAACAAAAGTCTTTTGCTTCTTTTCTTCAGAAAAGAAGACCTTAACCTTATTCCAACCGCCCACACCTATGGCCCGGATGACACAGCTCACATCTACCCGTAACACCCGCTCAACGCAGGGTGTTGCAAACTCGACACTCAAGCTACCATGAGCGCAATGTCGCAAACCTCCGCCACGCAGCCGTCCGAAGACCCTGCCGCCGCCCTCTCCGAGGCTCTTCTCGAACTGCGTGCCGGCCCCGTCGCACCAACGCGCGAAGCCATCCTGTCATCGTTTCGCCGTCATCTCGCCCGCATCCAGCAGCATGTGCGGGATGATTTCGAGACTTATCGCATGGCCGGCGTCGAAGCCGCCCAAAAACTCTCGAGCCTGACGGACGGCGTCGTCCGCACCCTGTTCGACCACGCCGTGCGCGACATCACCGGCACCGTGGGCCTCACCGACCGTGTCGCCGTCTGCGCCACCGGCGGTTATGGCCGTTCCATGCTCGCACCGTTCAGCGACATCGACCTCCTCTTCCTCACCCCCGACGCGCCGCACCCCACCACTCTGCGCGTGATCGAATACATGCTCTACTTCATGTGGGATCTCGGCCTGAAAGTCGGCCACGCCACCCGCTCCATCAGCCAGTGCATCGCCGACTCAGACGAAGACCTCACCATTCGGACCAGCCTGCTCGACGCTCGCCTGCTCACCGGCGACGAAGAGAAATTCGCCCGCTTCCTCACCGAATACGCCGCGGCCAACGAGCGCG
Organism: Acetobacteraceae bacterium; assembly: GCA_965198855.1. Taxonomy (GTDB): domain Bacteria; phylum Pseudomonadota; class Alphaproteobacteria; order Acetobacterales; family Acetobacteraceae; genus BOG-908. Next base: position 2,062,745 of record CBDAPZ010000001.1, read on the forward strand.
CGGGCGCCGCCACCTTCGTCACCGGCAAGCAGGCCGAGCGCGCCGCCCGCCACCGCCGCTTCGGCGAAAGCGCCTTTCTCGTCGAGCCCAACATCAAAGAAGGCCGCGGCGGCCTGCGCGACCTGCAAACCCAATACTGGATGGTCCGCGCCAGCTACGGCGCCTACACCCCCAATGAGCTCGTCGGCGGCAAGCTGAACCTGCTCGACGGCCAGGAACTCCGCCGCCTCCGCCGCTCCTGGGATTTTCTGTGGACCGTCCGTTTCCACATGCACTACGTCTCCGGTCGCTCGGAGGACCGGCTCACCTTCGATCTCCAACCCATCATCGGCGCCCGCATGGGCTACACCCGCCACGGCAAGCAGGACGGCGTGGAGCGCTTCATGCGCCATTACTTCCTCACCGCCCGCGACGTCACCCGCCTCACCTTGGTGCTCGAACCGGTCGTCGTCCGCCACACCATGGGCGAACCGGCCGTGCAGATGCACACCGACCAGGCCCTCCTCGAAGCCGGCTTCATCCTCGCCGACGGCGAGCTCATGCCCGCCCGCAGCGCCGATTTCGACGAACAACCCATCCGCATGCTCCGCATGTTGCGCATCGCCCGCGACCGCCAACTCAAACTCCACCCGCTCGCCATCCGCGCCCTCATCCGCAACGAGCGCCGCGCCGTGTCCCTCCGCCACGACAAGGAAGCCGGAGAAATCTTCCTCGATCTGCTCTGCGGCCGCGACCCCGACAACAAGCCCGACAGCGCTAAATGGATGGCCATCCTCAACGAGTCCGGCATCCTCGGCCGCATTCTGCCGGATTGGGCCCGCGTCGTCGGCCAGATGCAGTTCGACACCTACCACATCTTCACTGTCGATGAGCACACCATCGAATCTATTCGAATCATGAATTCGCTTGAACTGGGCAAGCTCTCCGACGTCGCCCCCATCGCCAGCGGCCTCATCGAAGACCTGCAATCCCGCCGCGCCCTCTACATGGCCATGCTCATCCACGACATCGCCAAAGGCCGCGGCGGCGATCACTCCATCCTCGGCGCCGACATCGCCCTGCATGCCGGCCCCCAACTCGGCCTCACCGCCGAGGAAACCGAAACCGTCTCCTGGCTCGTGCTCCACCATCTCCAGCTCAGCCACACCGCCTTCAAGCGCGACATCGACGACCCCAAAACAATCTTCGATCTCGCAGAAACCATCCAATCCCCCGAACGCCTCAAACTCCTGCTCGTCCTCACAGTCTGCGACATGCGCGCCGTCAGCAGCAAAGTCTGGAACGGCTGGAAAGCCACCCTGCTGCGCGAGCTCTATTCCCGCGTCGCCGAGGTGCTGGCCGGGGGCCTGTCGACGACCGAGCGCGACGTTCGCGTCCAGCGCGCGCGCGACGCCGTCGACGAACTCCTCGTCGAAGCCGGCTGGAACGAAACCGACCGCGCCTTCTTCCGCGGCCTCGGCTATCCCGGCTACTGGCTCTCCTTCGACCCTGAAACCCAGCTCCGCCACGCCGGCATCGTGCGCGACGCCGAAGCCCGCGGCGCCCCGCTGACCGTCGTCACCGAACCCAGCCACGCCCGCGCAGTCACCGAAATCACCGTCTATGCCGATGACCATCCCGGCCTCTTCAGCCGCATCGCGGGTGCCCTGGCTGTCGCCGGCGCCTCGATCGTCGATGCCCGCATCCACACCATGACCAACGGCATGGCACTCGACACCTTCTGGGTGCAAGACGCCGCCGGCGGCGCCTTCGACCAGCCCCACCGCATCGCCAAACTCGCCGTGCTCGTCGAGCAAGCCCTCTCAGGCCACCTCAAACTCGCCACCGAAATCCCCAAACTCGCTCAAGCCCTCCTCGGCCGCCGCATGCGCGCCATCCACGTCCCGCCGCGCGTCGTCGTCGATAACCGCGCCTCGAATGCCTACACCGTCCTCGAAGTGAACGGTCGCGACCGGCCCGGCCTCCTGCACGATGTGACGTCCGCCATCAGCGACCAAGGGCTGCAGATCGGCTCCGCCCACGTCACCACCTACGGCGTAAGAGCCGTGGATGTGTTCTACGTAAAAGACGTTTTTGGCCTGAAAGTAGAAAACGAGCGCAAACTCTCCGGCATCCGCGACGCCCTCCTCAGCGCGCTGACCAAAGCCGGCGAAACCGAAGCCCCGATTTTGCCGCCGCCAATGCGGCCGACACGGCGAGCAGACGCCGCGTAGGGTCGAAGTTGCTATTCTTTTCTGAAGAAAAGAGCCAAAAGACTTTTATGTTGCAGTAGCGGTTTTATCTGCCGCCTCGGCATTGAGACCTTGTTCTTCAGATAGATTGAAGGACCAGGCCAAGCGACGTGGCAATAACTTGTTTCATCATTTTCCAACAAGTGCTGGTTCGTTTTCGGCACATAAAAACGTATCGATCGACTCAGGGCGGTGGATCAGAAAGCCCTGGGCGAAATCGACGCCCATCTGCCGCAGCACAATGAGCACAGCCGGGTCGTCGACAAACTCGGCAACGGTCTTGAGATTTGCCACTCGAGCCACATCAATGAAGCAGCGCACGGCGGCAGCGTTCAAGGGATTGACCAGGAGGTCGCGGATGAATTGCCCGTCGATCTTGAGTATATCGACATGCATGTTTCTAAGATAACCAAACGAGGAGGCACCTGCCCCAAAATCGTCGAGTGCCACGCGCACCTTAAGTTCCCGCAGTTGTTCAATGAACGATGCTGCATCAGCAAGATTTGTGACCGCGACGGTTTCGGTAATTTCGACACATAGCTTGCTGCAGATATCAGGGCCTGCATCACTCAAAAGTTCTATCATCCAGCGATGGAATGAACGGTCGCCCACGGATTGTCCTGAAAGATTGACACCTAGTTTCTGGATCGCATTTCTGACATCCACCACCCGCATGAGATCGACCACGTGGCGCACAACCCAGCGATCTATCCGTGAGGCAAGCTGGAAACGCTCTGCAGCGGGCATAAAGGCGCCCGGTAGCACGAGGCTGCCGTCAGCTGCTCGAAGCCGCAGAAGAACCTCGGCGTGCAGCCCATCACCGACGTCTTGCAATGGCGCGATACGCTGCACAACGAGTGTAAAACTATCATCATCGAGTGCGGACTCCAGGCGATTCGCCCACTGTATTTCACCGCGCCTCGCCAGTATCGCAGCATCGGAATCGCTCCAGACGTGTATGCGGTTCCGCCCTGCTTCCTTGGCGGCATAACAGGAACTGTCGGCTGCCTGCTGAACGCCCGCACTCGTGGACCAGCGGCTGTCGACCGGCACCAAACCAATGCTCGCGCCAATCCGGAAACGTTTGTCCTCGTGGATAAATCGAGAATCCTCCATGCGATCGCATATTCGCTGCGCTGTGCGCTGTGACTGCGCAAGAGGGCAATCCTCCAGCAGCACGGCGAACTCGTCGCCGCCGAGCCTGGCGACCGTGTCACTCGCGCGAACCATGTCGGAGAGCAGCTTCGCGACCTGTATCAGCAATTGGTCGCCGATCGTGTGCCCGCAACTATCGTTAACAATCTTGAATTGGTCGAGATCAATGTAAAGCAGGCTATTTTCACCGTGGTCCGTCTGCGCCTTCTGCAGCACGCGGTTCAGCCGCGCCTCGAATTCCGCCCGGTTCACCAATCCGGTCAGCGAGTCGTGCGATGTCCGATGGCTCATCTCGCCCGCCAGCCGCCGCTGCTCCGTCACGTCATGAAACACCATCACCATGCCAATCAATTCACCCTTTTCGTTGTGCATCGGCGAGGCAGTATCCTCCACGCCGAACTCCCGGCCGTCGCGCGAGATCAGCAAGGTGTTGTTCGACGGGCCGACGATTTTGTCTTGGGCGATGCAATCGTGCACGGGTGTCTCTGCCGGCAACCGACTATCCGCGTAGATAATCTCAAACACCTGCTCCAGCGGGCGACCACGCCCTTCAAGGTCTGTCCAACCCGTCATTTTCTCAGCCATGGGATTGAGCCATGTGACACGACCATCGGCATCAGTCGTAATGACGCCGTCCCCGATTGAATCAAGCGTGACGGTCAGTAGTTCATGTTGGCTCTCCAACGCGGTGGTAAGTTTCCGGGCCTCGGTCACGTCCCAGTTCGTGCCGATCATGCGCGTAGCACGGCCGGTTGCGTCACGGGTGACACGACCCGCAGCCCCAATGTGATGGACGCTGCCATTGTCCCAGATGATCCGGAACTCGGTGCGATACGGCTCCAAGCCGTCAACATCGTCCTGCACAGCCTGCTCGGCGCCCGCACGGTCTTCCGGGTGCAGGTAGCGGGTCCACAGGTCTAACGTATCGGGGCCATCCCGTGGCTCCAGGCCATAAAGCCGATACATCCATGCATCCCAGAACATGACGTTGTTCGTGATGTCCCAATCCCAGATGCCGATTCCGCCGCTGTCGGTCGCAAGGGCAATGCGTTCATTGACGTCTTGCAACGCGCGTCGTGCCGTCACGCGGCCAGTCACATCCTGGAAGGCCCCTGTCAGGCGCATCGGCTTTCCGTCGACAAATGTCGCAGTTCCCACAGCACGAACCCAGATGCGTTCGCCGTCAGCGCGATCAAGAGGCAGTTCCAGGTCCCAGCCTTGCCCGCCCGCCACGGCATTCTCGACCGCCCGGCGTATAATCGGTTGCGCTTCTGGCGCATAGAAGCCGATGCCAGCATCGAGCGTCGGCCGATAGGTGAACGGAAGGCCATGAATACGATACGTCTCGGACGACCAGGAAACGCAACCTGTGGCAATCTCCAGCTCCCAGCCGCCAACGCCGAATACTTTGCCTATACGATCTAGAAATTCTTCGTCCTGCCGAAGGCTTTCGTGAAGCTGAGTGAATTTAGCGACTGATGGGCGCGCCAGCAGTTCGGGCAGAACGCGGCACAGGGCGACTGCCGTTAGAACCGAGACGGTGGCGGCAATGGTTTTTGCGCCAGCTTGCACGACATAGATCGGCACCTATAGAGTGATCAGATCAACCCAGTGGGTAATGCCACAGAGCAAAATGAAACTCGTGAACAGCCAGAGAACCGGTCGATTGTCATATTCCGGACGGCGCCTAATAATGGCTGCCATCGCAATCGGTATTGCAAAATAGGCAGCACCTGTCGCGAAATCGGCGGCCGCATCCGTCCAAATGAGGCCTGGTTGCCAAAGCAGGCAGAAACCATGGGGCGTAAGACCGGCAGGATCGAATAACCAAGCAAAAAAGCGGTCCATTCAGGGGAAGCCCTCTCGGGATGCGGCACTCGTTCATTCGGCAGATACCGCGATCAAGCCCCGCCTGCGGCCTCGACATGACGTTGCTGCTTAAGTGCCAACGTGCATCTTCGTTCCCTGTAGGCCGAATATAGATGGTGGGTAGTCATCCGCGGGGTCCCACCGGCGGCCACATTGGCACCATCGGCTCGAACGGATGCTATCATAAAAAAGGTGTTCTTTTCTGAAGAAAAGAACCAAAAGAGTTTTGCGTCGGGGGCGTGGATTAACCTTTGGAGGAGTCCTTCAGGTTAACGTTTGGCGTCGGTAACGTGTCGACATAGGCGCCACCGTTCCACACGAAACGATCCTTCCCGTGCACGAGCAGATCATGCATGCCGCCATGGCTCGACCGCGACACCTTGATTGGCCCACTGATCGAATCCAGAACCTTCTTCCAGGCCGTGCCTCGCTTCAGATAAACCGAAGTCGAACACCCCGCCGAACCGCAAAACGAAGCCGACTGCACCTGCACGAACAACGCCGCCGCATTGGAATGCGTCGAAAGTCGCGCAGACCCTACCAACATGACCGGCGGATCACCCTCGCTCACCGACTGCTTCAGATCGCCCAACGCTAGCTGCTTCGCCGTCGCCTCCAGCGCACTGCCAGGCTGAGTGGTCAAAGCCACCACCGCATCGGTCGGCGCTGCCGCTGCCAAAAACCCGGCAGCAACGATCAGGGAAAGGCTTTTGCGAAGGTCATGCATGATGCTGTTCATAACGTTCCGAACGCATCGCAAGTTCTTCCAGGCGCAACTCGTTCCGCTTCAGAAAACGCAGCACCAGCACGACCACCCCGAACAGCGCCAAACCCAACGCCCACTGAAAAGGACCCGAAAGCCGGGTGGCCGTATTGCCCAGCACATAGGCGAACGCTCCATGCGCACACGGCCACACAATCCCGCCCACCACCGTCCAGCCCACGAATGGGCGTAGCGGCATCGCACTCGCGCCGGCCAGCAGCGCGTTGAAACTCCGCAGCACCGAACAGAAGCGTGAGAAAAACACCACCTTGCCGCCATGCTTGCGGAACAGATACCGGCCCAGCGACATCCGCCGCTCGGTCAGTCCGAGCCGCCAGCCATGCCGCGTCAGCAGCGGCGCGCCGACCAGCCGGCCGATCGCAAACCCGATCAGATTGCCCAGGATCGCGCCCGCGATAGCTGCTCCGATGATAGCGACGATGCTCAGATGCCCGGTGGTAGAGGCATAGACCGCACTGCCGAAAAAGATCGTTTCGCCCGGAAACAACAGCCCCGCACACTCTACCGTCAAAGCGAGCGTGATCACGCCGTACCCGTATTCGCGCAGCAGATGGTCGGCGAGATGGATCATGATCCGACAACCGGTGATGGGACAGGAGGCGAGCATACCAGCATCGGCCGAACTCTGCGCAAAATTTCTATCCCACCGCTTCTTTTCGGCCCAGACGGTAGAGCACCGTCCGGCGTTGTGGCTGGTCTTCCAGCTCCAGACTGGTCGGCACGTCGTAGCGCGCGATCTCCGTCAGCCTGTCCTGCGGCAGATACGCACGCCCGGGATCGGCCACCAGAACCTCCGCGCCCGCATCCACCATGGCAAGCAACCAAGGCATAATATGGGCAGTCATCTTCGCTTCATAGAACACATCACCGGTAAAGATAATGTCCCACCGGCACGAATTTCCAACCACATCCTCGGCAATGGCAGTCACATCCAGCCCATTCTCCCGCGCGTTCAGCAGCGTCGCCGCTATGGCAAGCGGGTCGATCTCCGCCGCCTCCACGCTGGCCGCTCCCGCCTTCGCCCCCGCCAGCCCCGCCAGCCCACAGCCGGCCGCAAAATCCAGCACGCGCCGCCCCGCCACGAGCGCCGGACGATCGAGGATCTCGCGCGCGATCGCCTGGCTGCCGGGCCAGGCAAAGGCCCAGAAGGGCGGCGCTATGTTCTTTGCCGCCAGCCAATCCTCGGTCGCCTGCCAGATCGGCGTGATCTCGCTCGCCAGATACAGCACGAACTCCGGCACCAGCGGCGCCCGGCTCAACACGGTATTGGCGCGGATGAACGCCTCCGCGCTCACCACCTGCCGGCGATCAGGGCCGCCGCTACCGCCAAGCCCGTGGCACGGTTCAGCTTGAACAGCCGCAAACAGGTGCCGGGATCTGCGATATCGAGCTTTGTCACCTGCACAGCCAGCAACACGGCCGGCAACACCAAAGCCAGCGGCGAGAGTGCGGCGAGGTGACAGGCGGCAAGCAAGCAGAGCGCGGCGCCGGCGTAGGAGAGCCCCACGAAGCGGTGTGCCACATGGGCGAAGCGGCGCGAGGTGCTTTTTACGCCGACCACGGCATCGTCCTCGATGTCCTGAAAGCCATAGATCGTGTCGAAGCCAAGGTCCCACAGGATCGCCGCGCCATAGATCGCAGCGCAGGCGGCATCGAGCTGTTCATGGGCGGCGGCATATCCCACGGGCGCACCCACGCCGAAGGTAAATCCCATCACCAGTTGCGGCCACCAGGTGATGCGTTTTGCGAGCGGATATAACGCCACCAGGATCAGCGAGCTGGCGCCCAGGATCTGCGCCAGGCGGTTCAGCTGCAAAAGAACGAGCAGGCCGGCCATCAGCAGGGCGACGAGAAAGATCAGGGCATGGCGCGGGCGCAGAGCGCCGCTGGCCAATGGCCGGCCGGCGGTACGGCGCACCTGTCGATCGAGGTCACGGTCCCAAAGATCGTTCACCACGCAGCCTGCGGCCCGCATGACGACCGAGCCGATGGCGAACAGGGCCAGGAGCTTCAGCGTTTCCTGGAGCGGGGCGCGTGCCAGCAGGATGCCCCACGCCCCCGGCAGGAACAGCAGCCAGATGCCCGTGGTGCGATCGAGCCGCGCCAGCAGCAGATAGGGCTGCATCCAAGCCGGGGTATGTGCGATCCACCCATCGGCCCGCATGTCGGTAAACGGATTTTTGGTATTGCCCTGCACCGCTGCTACATCCCCCGCATGCCCAGCATGGTCAACACGCCTTCAGAAATGACGGGGGTCTGGGGGGCCGGCACGGCTCCCCCAGTCGTCCTTCTAACGCTTCCTTCCTTCTAATGCCTCCTTCCGTCTGATGCCTCGCTTATTTGTCTCGGTGCCCTTGGCTTCCGGCGGCTCCGTCGATCTGGATAGAGACCAAGCGCACTACCTGGGCAATGTCATGCGCCTCGGCGTGGGTGAGCCTGTGGTGCTCTTCAACGGCCGCGACGGCGAATGGTCTGGCGTGCTGGTCGAGATGCGGCGTGATCGTGCGGTAATCAAACTTGAGGTTTCGCTTCGGGTCCAGGCGGCGGAGCCGGATCTGTGGCTGGTTTTCGCGCCGCTGAAGCGGGATGCGACTGACCTGGTGGTGCAGAAAGCGACCGAGCTTGGTGTGAGTGTGATCAGGCCGGTATTCTCGGCCCGCACCAACACGGCGCGGGTGAACCTGGAGCGGCTAACGGCCATCGCGCGGGAAGCAGCGGAACAGAGCGAGCGGCTGAGCGTGCCGGAGATTTTCGCGCCCGCGCCACTGCTGGATTTGTTGGCTTCGTGGCCAGCCGATCGTGTGCTGGCGGCGGCGATCGAGCGGGGTGGTCCGGCGGCGATACCGCATCATGCCGGAGCTTTGCTGGTGGGTCCGGAGGGCGGGTTTGCGCCTGCCGAGCTTGACGTGTTGCGTGCGGCCCGCTTTGTGTCGCCCATCTGCCTCGGTCCGCGTGTTCTGCGCGCCGAGACGGCGGTGATTGCGGGCTTGGCACTCTTGCAGGGTGGCCGCTGGTCAACCAATTGAGAGCGGTTTTGCACCATCGTTTTGCGGCCGCCGCTTTGCGGGGACCAGGAGTAGCATGTCCAACCCCGGTGACGCCGACACGACCGCCATTGGCGGGCTACAGGATCTGGCCGCGTATCTAGCCGCCGGCTGCAAACCCGCTTCCGAGTATCGCATCGGCACGGAGCACGAGAAATTCGGCTTTCGGTATCCCGGCCATGCTGGTTACCCCGCGTGGTCGGCGCCGTCGTACGAGCATGAGGGCATCCGCGCCATGCTGGAGGGCATCGCCGCCCTCGGCTGGGAAGGCATTTTCGACCAGGCCAAGCTGATCGGGCTGAAGCGCGAATCGCCGGCTGGTGGCACCGAGAGCGTGTCGCTGGAGCCTGGCGGCCAGTTCGAGCTGTCGGGTGCGCCGCTGGCCAGCCTGCACGAGACGAAGGCGGAGTTCGATCGGCATTTTGCGGACATCCACAAGGTGGCAGGGCCGCATGGGCTGGGCTTCGCACCGCTCGGCTTCCATCCGAGCGCGACGCGGGCGGACATGCCGTTCATGCCGAAGAGCCGCTACGTGATCATGCGGCGCTACATGCCGCTGGTAGGGTCACTGGGGCTCGACATGATGCTGCGCACCTGCACGGTGCAGGTGAACCTCGATTATTCCAGCGAGGCCGACATGGTGCGTAAGCTGCGTGTGGGGCTGTTGTTGCAGCCGGTCGCCACCGCGCTGTTCGCCAATTCGCCGTTCACCGAAGGCAAGCCGAACGGCTTTTTGTCGGCGCGAGCAAATGTGTGGACCGACACCGATGAGGATCGCACCGGCATCGCGCCGGTCTTCTTCGAGGATGGGTTCGGGTTCGAGCGTTATGCCGACTGGCTGCTCGATGTGCCGATGTATTTCGTGGCGCGCGAAGGAAAGTTGATGGATGTCGCGGGGAAATCCTTCCGCGACTTCATGGCCGGGCGTGTGCCGGAGTTGGCCGGCGTGTCGGCGACGCTGGGCGATTTTGCCGATCACTACACGACGGTTTTCACCGAAGTGCGGCTGAAACGCTTCCTGGAGATGCGCGGTGCGGATGCCGGCAGCCCGGCAATGATGCTGGCACAATCGGCATTGTGGGTCGGGCTGCTGTACGACGATGCGGCACTATCGGCGGCCAATGCGCTGGTATCGAAACATCATTGGCAGGATCTGGCCGCAATCCGTGCGAACGTGCCTCTACAGGGGCTGGCAGCCCCTTTTGCTGGCGGCACCGTGCGCGATCTGGCGCGCGCGTCAGTAGCCATTGCTCGCGACGGACTGCGCGCGCGCGGGCTCGGCGAGGAGGTATATCTCGAGCCGCTGCAGGCGATCGTCGAGGGCGCGCCGACGCAGGCCGAGCATTGGCTCGAACGTTATCACGGCGCCTGGAAAGGCGATGTCAGCCACATCTTCACCGAAGCCGCTGTTTAACTTCAGCCCTCAAGGCAGTATCACATTCGCATGACCGACGATGTTCCGCCTGACCGCCTTGCCACCAATCCCAAAAGCCCGTTCCACGACGCGGCCCTGCTCGAACGCGGGGTGGGCATCAAGTTCAACGGTGCTGAAAAGACCAATGTCGACGAGTATTGCGTCAGCGAAGGCTGGGTGCGGGTCGCCGTCGGCAAGACGCTTGACCGCACCGGCGCGCCGCTGACGATCAAGCTGCAGGGCACGGTTCTGCCCTATTTCCGCGATCTGCCGGCGCCGGAAGAGACATAGCGCGAGCATGTATTTGCCATGTTTTTGACGTGGTTGCGCTTAATCTGACGCACCATGGAGTCGTCTCACAGCACTGTTAATGCACCGGCACTGCGCGTCATCGATCTGGAGACGACCGGCCAGAATTTTGGCAATGGCGGTGTGGTCGAAATCGGCTGGCAGGATCTTCAACCGGACGCGGCCGGGCGGTGGGACCTGACGGAGGCCGGCGCGATCCTGGTCGATCCGCGCCATCCGATCTCGCCGGAAACCTCGGCCATACATCATATAGTCGACGAGGATGTCACCGGCGCCCTGTTGTGGCACGAAGCTGCCGCGCGCATCCTGCGTGCGACTCCGCCGCAGCGATTCCTCGCCTTTGCAGCGCACCGCGCGGCGTTCGAGCAGCGCTGGTGCACGCCGGCGTTCACCGGCGGCACACGCTGGATCTGCACCTATAAATGCGCCCTGCGTGTGTGGCCCGAGGCGCCCACACATTCCAACCAGGGGCTTCGCTACTGGCGACGTCCGGCGGGGCTGCACCGCGCGACCAGCCTGCCTGCGCATCGTGCGGGGCCCGACGCCTATGTCACGGCGCATCATCTGCGCGACATGCTGGCGGTGGCGGGGGTGGAACAGCTTCTTGCGTGGTCGGCGGAACCGGCGCTGCTGCCGCGGGTGCCGTTCGGAGTGCATCGTGGCCGGCGCTGGGAAGAACTCGATGAGGCGGCGCTTGAGCGCATCCTGGGTGGGGAAGCAGGCGGGAATGTGGATTTGATGTTCTCTGCGAAGATGGAGCGTGGGCGACGGGATGGCGGGCAGCAGACGAAGCCGGCGCAATCGGCTTTGATGCTGTGATAGGAAGGAAGGCCTTCTTTTTCTGAAAAAAAGAAGCAAAAAGACTCTATGTCCCGCGGGCGCAACCTCTCCGGCCATGTCTGAGATATCGGGGCCGGCGCAGAGACAAAAGTCTTTTGGTTCTTTTCTTCAGAAAAGAACATCTTAACCTACATTCCCGCTCATGTTATTATGGCGCTGCAACGTTCTCCTGCAATGGAGCAGCACAGAAAATGAAGCACGCTTTTGCAGTTCAAAGCTGCTGCATCGCGCTCACCTTATGCAACGCAGTGGCTGCAGAACCCGCAAGCGTGATTGATGCGCCGACGGACGGCGCGTCGATCTGTAGTGCCGCGATGACGGATACCAGCCTCAGCCAGCCGCGTCGCCTGGTAGCGCCGGCCGACAGGCCGGTGGTCAAAGGGGACAGGCGCCCCGTCACTGCAGCCCTGAGCGCTGCCTCGCCGGATAGCTCGAGGCCAATCGCCCTGGCGTGCGGGGTGGTTCGGTTTGATGTGGCGGAGAACGGGACCGTTCAGAACGTGAAAATCTTGGCGACATACCCATCGGATATCGGGCTGGACATCGCCTTTCAGAAATTCATGAAGCCGATGGTGTATCAGGCGAGCTATGCAGGCGGCCCTTATGCCTTGAACATTACGATCAGGTCGCAAGTGACAATGATGCGACGACCCAATGGCCGGTAGCCGGCCGACACCTACTCCTCTGCGCTCAGCAAGGCCGCATTGCCACCGGCCGCTGCCGTGTTGACGGAGATCGTCTGCTCGATGGCAAATCGCCGCAGGTAGTCCCGCCCGCCCGCCTTGGGCCCGGTCCCGGAGAGCCCCGATCCGCCGAATGGCTGCACCCCCACCACGGCGCCGATCATGTTGCGGTTTACATAGACATTGCCAGTGCAAAGCCGTTGGGCGATGTGTTCAGCTGCAGCATCGATGCGCGTGTGGATGCCTAGGGTAAGGCCGTAGCCGGTGGCTTCGATGGCGTCGAGCAATGCGTTGAGCTCGGCGGCGCGATAGCGAACGACGTGGAGCACGGGGCCGAAAACTTCTTTGCTCAGATCGCTTGCTTTAGCGATCTCGAAGATATGGGGTGCGACGAAAAAACCGCGGCTTGGCGCGTGGCCGGCGTAGTGGGTGCGCGAGGTGGTTTTCATGTGGGCGATGTGAGCGAGCAGGTTGTCGCGGGCCTCCGCGTCGATCACCGGGCCGATATGGGTGGAGGGGTCACGCGGATCGCCGAGTTTGAGTTCCTTGGCGGCGCCGATAAGCATTTCGATGACCCGGTCGGCGACATCGTCCTGGACGGCCAGCAGGCGCAAGGCGGAACAGCGCTGGCCGGCGGAGCGGAAGGCGCTCATCACCGCGTCGTCCACAACCTGCTCCGGCAGGGCGGTCGCATCGACGATCATCGCGTTGATGCCGCCGGTTTCGGCAATCAGCGGCACGATCGGGCCATCTTTCGCAGCCAAGGCGCGGTTGATGGCCCAGGCAACCGGCGTTGATCCGGTGAAGACAACGCCGCCTACCTTGTGGTCGCGCACCAGGTGCGCGCCCACCTCGCTTGCGCCGGTGATGAACTGCAAGGCCGTATGTGGCACGCCGGCTTCGTGCAGCACGCGGATGGCTTCGGCGGCGATCAGCGGTGTCTGTTCCGCGGGTTTGGCAACGACGCTGTTGCCGGCAGCAAGTGCTGCGGCGACCTGGCCGGTGAAGATGGCCAAGGGGAAATTCCAGGGCGATATGCAGACGAACACGCCGCGGCCGCGATGGCGCAAAATGTTCTGTTCGCCGGTCGGGCCGGTGAGTTCGTCGCCTTTGCCGAACAAGACACGTGCCTGTGCTGCGTAGTAACGCAGAAAATCAACCGCCTCACGGATCTCTGCAACGCCGTCATCGAGAGTCTTTCCGCCTTCTTCAGCGAGCAGTGCGAGAAGTTTTTCGCGACGTGCCTCCATCAGGTCGGCCGCTTTTTCAAGCGCTGCGGCGCGTATGACGGCATTGGTGGAGGACCAAGCGCGGAAGCCTGCCGCAGCCGCTTCGATGGCATGCGCGGCCTGCTGCACGCTGGCGTCCACGACGCGGCCGACCGCGCGTATGCCGTCCACCGGGGATACCGCAATTCTCTCTGCGCCCGTCAGCGTCTTTCCGTCGATGATGGGTGCGGCGGTGACGGAGACATGCTGCGCCTGAACTTCTTCCACCAGGGATTGCAGAGTGGCTGCATGGCCGAATTCGATGCCGGCCGAGTTCTTCCGTGATGCGCCAAAAAGGTTCACGGGTAGAGGTAGAGACGCGTTGCGTGCACGCTCGGCCCGTTCGACGATCGCCGCGGGCCGCTTCAACAGCATTTCGATCGGCACACCCGCATCGGCCGCCACCGAGACGAAGGAAGAGTTTGCACCGTTCTCCAGCAGGCGGCGCACCAGATAGGCGAGCAGGTCACGATGCACGCCGACCGGGGCATAGGTGCGCACGCCGATCTGCGGATAGGTTTCGAGCAAGGAGGCATAGAGCGCATCGCCCATGCCGTGCAGGCGCTGGAACTCGTAACCCTCGATACCGCCAGCGCGCTCGATGACGCTCGAGACGGTCAGCGCATTATGAGTGGCGAATTGCGGGTAGATATGCGCACGCAAGGCAAGAAGCCTGTCGGCACAGGCAAGATAGCTGAGATCGGTCATCGCCTTGCGGGTGAACACCGGGTAATCCGGCAGGCCGCGTTCCTGGGCGCGCTTTACTTCCGTGTCCCAGTAAGCACCTTTGACGAGACGCACCATGAAGCGCCGGTCGAGCGATTTTGCCAGCGCGCCGATCCAGTCGATGGTCTCGGCCGCGCGCTTGCCATAGGCCTGCACGGCAAGCCCAAAACCATCCCAGCCGGCCAGCTGACGATCCTCTGCGACGGCGGCAATGACGTCCAGCGACAACTCAAGCCGGTCGGCTTCCTCGGCGTCGATGGTGAAATTCAGACCGCGTATACAGGCGGCGCGTGCGAGCGCACGCACATTGGGCACCAGCTCCTTCATCACACGTGCGGAGGAGACGGCCTCGTAGCGCGGGTGCAGGGCCGAAAGTTTGACGCTGATCCCGGGCCTGTCGGGCAGTGGCTTGTTGCCGGCCGCCTTGCCGATGGCATCGATCGCAGCGGAGTAGCTTGCCTGGTAACGGGCTGCATCGTCGGCGGTGCGGGCCCCCTCGCCGAGCATGTCGAAGCTGTAGCGAAACACGCGGCCGGCGCGCGACGTGGCGCGGCCAAGCGCTTCGTCGATGGTCTGGCCAAGCACGAAATGGCTGCCCATCACGCGCATCGCCTGGCGCATCGCACCGCGAACGGTGGGCAAGCCGAGGCGGCGGACGACTTGGCGGAGGATGCCTTCGGGCGTGTCTGCCGGGCCGATCAGGCGCGCGGAGACGCCGAGCGCCCAGGCGGAGGCGCCGACGAGGAGGGTCTCGGGTCTGGCGTGGCCGCCTTCGGCAAATCCGCCCTGCCCCAGCTTGTCCTCGATGAGGCGGTCGGCGGTGGCATCGTCCGGCACGCGAAGCAGGCCTTCGGCGAGGACCATCAGGGCCAAGCCTTCCGGCGTGGACAGGGAATATTCGCGCAGCAGGGCTTCAATGCCGCCGATGCCGCTGGCGGAGTCGCGGATGGCGCGAACGAGTTTGCCGGCGGATGCGTCGATGCGGGCTTCGCGCTCGGGCGAGAGGGTGGCGATGGCGAGGAATTTTGCGGCAAGCTGCGCATCGTCGGGCGCGTATGCGGGGCGAAACGGGGCGGGGAGGTTTGAGGCGGCTTCGGTCATGTGGTCATGCGATCATCCTGTGCCGGGAAACGCAAGGCTGTTGTTGTTCGCAGATGACGCAGATTGATTTGGATGGCGATGCATCTCATTTGCGTGATGTGCGGGACGTTTAAATCCCTCTTGCTTCTGTGCTAAACATTCCAGGAAGCAAGACTCTTCTTTTCTGAAGAAAAGAAGCAAAAGACTTTTATTTTATCGGGACTTTTCTCTTGGCTGTGCATCTTATCAAACTCGCGGTGGGTAGTCAGAGCATTGATGATGTGCGGCGCTGGCAGAAGGCAAATCCGCCGGCGCGGCATCGCACGCGACACTTCCCGCGGCGGGCTGAGGAGTTGCTGGATGGAGGGTCGCTCTACTGGGTGATCAACCGGATCGTCTCGGCACGTCAGCGTATTGTGAATATCGTCGATGGGGAACGGGACGATGGTTCCAAATGCACCGTGCTGATGCTTGATCCGGTGCTGGTGCCGGTGGACGGCGGATTGAAAAAGCCGTTCCAGGGGTGGCGATATCTTGATCCGAAAGATGCACCGCTGGATGCAGTCGCAGGGGGAAGTAGTTCGGCAGAGTTGCCTGCGGCGCTCAGGCGCGAACTTGCAGCACTTGGGCTGTTGTAAGACAATTCCATAAGGTGGGCGTGCCCACCTTATGGAATTAGCAGCACTTGAAACCGCCTTTGGTGGCATAGCGGGCGGCTTGGCGGTCGCGGAAGAAGGTGTCGCGGGTCATCACCTCCGCATCGGGGTGGCGGGCGGTGATATGGGCCACGTAGGTGTCGTAGTCGGGCAGACCCACCATAAGGTCGGCAGTCTGCCCTACACGCCGCGCGATGGCGGAGATGTCAAAGCTGCGGCCGAAGCATTGGCAGATCATAATCCTGCTCCTGCGTTGTGATGCGGGCATCTGCGAAGGCACGGAAGATACAAACGAGGCTCGATATCAGCATCGTCACCACCACGGCCATGAACAGGGCGGTAAGCGCGCAATCGACATAGTCGTTGGTAAGAACACGGTGCATCTCGGCGACTGATTTTGCCGGGGCGAGAATTTTGCCGTCCGCGAGTGCGTTTGCGAATTTCGACGCGTGCGCCAGGAAGCCGATGGTGGGGGATGCCGAAAAGATCTTTTCCCAGCCGGCGGTCATGGTGCAGATCGAAAGCCACGCGGTGGGCACCAGGGCGACGGCCGCGTAACGTTGGCGTTTCATCTTGAACAGCACCACCGATCCCAATGCCAAAGCGATCGCCGCAAGCATCTGGTTGGAAATGCCGAATAGCGGCCACAGCGTGTTGATACCGCCGAGCGGATCAATCACGCCCTGGTAGAGGAAGTAGCCCCAGCCTGCGACGGCAATAGCAGTGGCCGCCATGTTGGCCACCCAGGATTCGGTGCGCCGGAACGAGGGTATCAAAGCGCCGGCCAAATCCTGGATCATGAAGCGGGCGACGCGCGTGCCGGCGTCGATCGTGGTCAGGATGAAGAGGGCTTCGAACAGGATGGCGAAATGATACCAGAAGGCCATGAGAGCCTTGCCGCCCACGACGCCGGACAGGATCTGCGACATGCCAACCGCCAGGGTGGGCGCGCCGCCGGCGCGGGACAGCACGGTCTTTTCGCCGACATCGGTGGCGATCTGAGTCAGCGCCTCAGGGGTGATAGCAAAGCCCCAGGAGGAGATTTTGGCCGCCGCATCCGTCGCGGTTGTACCGATGACGGCCGGCGGCGCGTTCATCGCGAAATAGGCACCTGGCTGGAGCACGCTTGCAGCTATGAGCGCCATGATGGCGACGCCGCTTTCGGTCAGCATCGCGCCGTAGCCGATGAGACGCGCCTGCATCTCGTTTTCCAGCATTTTGGGCGTGGTGCCGGCAGAGATGAGCGCGTGAAAACCGGAGACCGAGCCACAGGCGATGGTGATGAAGAGGAACGGGAACAGCGAGCCAGCGAAAACGGGTCCGGTGCCGTCGATGAAGCGGCTGATCGCCGGCATGCGCAGTTCCGGCATCACGATCAGGATGCCGATGGCAAGCGCGCAGATGGTGCCGATCTTAAGGAACGTGGAGAGATAGTCGCGCGGGGCGAGGATCAGCCACACCGGCAGCACGCTGGCGATGAAGCCATAGGCGATCAGCATGAACGCCCAGGTCGTGCCCGAGAAGGTGAAACGGGCAGCCCAGGCGGGGTCGGCCGCGACGACGCCGCCGAGCCAGATGGAGGTCATCAGCAGCACGAAGCCGATCAGCGACATCTCCAGCACGCGGTGCGGGCGCGCATAGCGGCCGTAGAGGCCCATCAGCAAGGCGATCGGGATGGTGGCGAAGACGGTGAAGGAACCCCAAGGGGAGTTGGCCAGCGCCTTGACCACGATGAGGGCGAGGACGGCGAGAAGGATCACCATGATGGCCAGCACGCCGACGGAGGCGACGATGCCGGCGAAGGTGCCCATTTCGGTGCGGATCATGTCGCCGAGGCTGCGACCGTCGCGGCGTGTGCTGATGAAGAGGATAAGGAAATCCTGAACCGCGCCGGCGAACACCACGCCGGCGAGGATCCAGAGCGTGCCCGGGAGATAGCCCATCTGTGCCGCGAGCACGGGGCCCACGAGCGGCCCGGCGCCGGCGATGGCGGCGAAATGGTGGCCGAAGAGGACGTATTTGTTGGTGGGCACATAATCCAGCCCGTCATTGCGGGCGTAGGCAGGGGTTTGCCGCGCGGGGTCCAGCTTGAAGACAGTGCGGGCAAGGAACAGGCTGTAGAAGCGGTAGGCGATGGCGTAGGTGCATAAGGCGGCGGCAACCAGCCAGAGCGCGTTCACCGACTCGCCACGTGTGGTTGCCAGCACACCGAGGCATACCGCGCCGATAGCGGCCACGATGGCCCACACAAACTTCATCTTGTCGCTCCCCGAATTCTTGGCCGTCTTTGCGCCTATCTAGCCGACTGGCCGCCCGACGACCAGCGTGCGGCGGCGTCATCGTCCTGCTGTCGGGCGTGGACCCATTCGGCAGCGCCGTTGGTTAAAAACTCCTTTTTCCAGAAAGGCGCTTTGGTTTTCAGCCAGTCGATAAGGAAGGCGGTGGCGTCGAGGGTGGGCTGACGATGCTGGGCGGCGGCGAGGACGAGCACGATCTTGTCGCCGGGACGAAGGCGGCCATGGCGATGGATCAGGGTGCAGCCGAGCAGGGCGAAGCGCAGCTTGGCTTCGGTGGCAATGGCCTCCAGCGCCGGCTGGGTCATAGCCGGGTAATGTTCCAGGAGCAGCGCGTCGATCGGGCGCTCTGGCGTGCTGCGGACAACGCCGAGGAAACTGCCGACAGCACCGGCCCGTGGGCAGCGGGCGAGGAGCGCATCGGTCTCGTGAGAAAGGTCGAAATCTGCGGCCTGAACGCGCACGTCCATGGTGCTAGCCACCGGTGACGGGTGGGAAGAACGCGACTTCATCACCCGGTGCGAGAGGTGTGTCGGGAGCAGCGAAAACCTGGTTGACCGCGGCACGCACCAGTTTCGGTGTGGCAAAGGCTGCATCGAAAGCGGGACTGCGGCTGCGCAGCGCGCCGATGAGCGCCGCTATGGTGTCGACGCCTTGCGGAAGCAGGAACTCCTCCTCGCCGGTTCCGGTCTTTTCGCGAAGCCACGCGAAATAGAGGATTTTGATGGGCTTTGTCATGGACGGGATATAGCGGGGCACGCGCCAAACAAAAGGCTTCACCGCGTCAGCTGGATTATCGACGTGCCAATTGCCAGACGGTCGCGATTGCGCCGGTCAGGCCAGCGGTGTTGATAAACACCGCAGTGATGATCCACTGAGCAGTTGCCGATCGCACGGACGCAATCTCTGTCGGCAGCTTACCTTCCAGGTTGCTCATCTTTCTTTGTGGCGATTTCATTGGAAAAACTGTCAGCGACAGCCTCGGCCGCGCCATCGGCTTGCGCGCGCGTGAAACCGGCACCTTCAAGGCGGCGGGCGAGCTTCAGGATGTCGAAGGTCACGGCCGTCATGCGGGCATAGTAGCCGGTTTCGCGGCTCGGCGCCACGACATCTGCTAATACTCGGATCTGTGCTCCAGCCGGTCGAACCAGGGGTTATCCCAAAGATTGAGATTTACCGCGTCGTAGCCGTGGCCGTGGCGCCAGAGAACCACCGGGAGGGAAAGCTGGTCGCGATAGGTCCAGCGGAGGTTCTCGCGCCACCAGGCCTCGTTGATTTTGGCGATGGCGGGCAGCCGGGTGTTTCGCGCGATGAGGGTGGCGGCCATCAGGCCTGATTTCTCGGGAAAACCCTCGGCGCGGTAGGCGGCCGCCTGTTCGAGCACCGGGAGGCCGGCGCATTTGCGCATGCCGGGGAGTTCGAGCACCTCCTGGTAGATACAGTCGCGGTCGGGGTGGATGAACATCGAGAGGCCGGAAGCGCTGATGTGGCCGGCGAAAGCGGCGGCGAAATCGGGGGATTTGATGCGCAGGCAGCCATCGACCCAGATCACCACGTCGTGACGGGGGCGGCGGCCGAGGCGATCGTAGCGCCAGGCCAAGCGGCCATTGGGGAATACCTCGTGGCTCTGAATCTTGAAGTATTTGGCCCGCATGCGGGGGTGCAGGCTGGGGTTCTCGGTGGATCTGATGACGCGCCAGGCGCCTTCTCGGGCGGGGCCCTTGGTGTCGGTGAAGCAGATAAAGTCGCAATCGGCGGTTTGCGCTGCTGGCTGGAGGAGATGGTCGTAGCCGCCGAAAATGGCCGTGTAGACACAGATGCGCATGGCCCAGCAGCTATCATCGACACGGCCAAATCGACAATGCCGAAAAGAACGGGCCGAAAAGAGCGGGGCCGAAAAGAAGTGAGACGATCTGCATCCGCCAGCCGCCAGGCGTCGTAAATAACAGGTTAACAGCGCGCTGGGTGAATTACCGGCATCAGAATTTTAGCTGGGGTGGGGCTCTTTTGGGCTCCGCCCCGCATTATCCATGTCTCAGGTTTCGGGGCCGTCCTCCCAGGACAGAATGCGATATTTCCAGGCCGGGCCGCTCAGGGTGCCGTCGAGGCGAAACAAGGCGCGGCGGGTGAAGGCAGCGCCGCTTCGCCCCGTGGCCTGGGCGACGATGCGCAGCACCACAGGGCCGCGCGGGTCGGCATCTTGCATGCTGAGGGTGCTGTCGCGTTTGGCCTTGGCCATGGCGGCGAGCACGACAGGACCCGCGAGGTTGAGCCAGGGGCCTTGCTCGAGCGCCATGGTGAAATAGGGCAGGCTCGCCTGGTAGAGGGCGGGGGTCATGCCCTGGACCATGCGTAATTCGTCGAGGCGCTGGAATTCGGCGCCGTTCGGACCCCAGGCAAGGCCGCTCTTGTGGTAGTTGGCGACGAGGGCGGAGTCCGGCCCGTTGCCGGAGGGTTGCGGGGCGCGCCAATCGGCTATGGCGTTGGCCACGTTGGATGCGGTGTCGCGATCTGCGCCCAGCACGCCGAACAGGGCCTGCAGCAGACCTGGTGGGACCTGGTTCACGTCGAGCTTGCCGCGTTCGTCTTCGATGGTGACGGTCACACGGCCTCCGGCTTCGTCGAGCACGCGGGTCGAAGCACCAGGTTCCCAATAGTCGCCGCCGCCCTGGAGCAGGTGCCAGATGGTTTCGTAGACGGCGCCGTCGGCTGCCGCTTGAAGCTGCGCCCCTCCACGCAGTGCGGCTGCAAGTCGCGTCTCCGCCCTCCCCGCCCCTGTCACCTGGGCCCCCAGGAGCGCCAGTAAGGCCATGGACCAGAGCACGATGAGCAGCGCAAAACCCTTTTGAGACGTAAAAGTTTTTTGGTTCTTTTTTTCAAAAAAGAACTGCTTTCTTTCAGAAGCTGCCATTGGAATCCAACATCGTCGGTATCTGCATATCCGGCCACCGATGTGCGCCTTTCGGTAAGACGAAATGAATTTGTACAACCGAAGGCAGTGACGCGTCCGACCAGCTCTTGGCCCATTTACCTCCATCGGAAGCTGCTTGCCTGTATGCCAGGTCTATGCGTTCGAGCCCTTCGGCCAGCACCACCTCGTGCATCGGCTGTGCCGGCCCGATTGCGGCCGCGTTGGGATGGATCTGCCAGCGGAGCACCAGGCGGTGCTTGTCGTCGACGCCGATGGAGATCTGGGCGTGGCGGATCGGGCGAGTTTGCGGCTGGTCCGGCAGGAGGGTGAGGAACAGCATGCGGTGTTCCTGGCCATCGAAGGGTTTGTCGTCCGCGGCGATGGGTGGGGAGGCTTGCTCGACCAGGCGGCGGAGGATGCGGTCCATGCGTTCGAGGTCAGCGGCGTTGTCGGCCATTTTGGTCTCCACGCCCCAGGCGGCGATGCCGAAGCGAGTGGCTTGAGCGAGACCGGCGAGCACGAAGCCGAGCACGACGAGGGCGACGATCACCTCGATCAGGGTAAAGCCGCGATCGGTGCGGGCCTTCATTGGTTGGGTCCGGATGATTTCACGTCCAGCCGTCGGGTGGCGAGGGTGACGTGGCGTTCCTGGCCGCCGGCTTTCCAGCTTTCGGTCACCACGACGTCGAACAGGAGGGCGATAGCGGGCTTAATATCGTTGGAGCGGTCCTGGTCGCTGAGTTGGAGCGCGCGGCTGCCGGCCTGGCGGATGCGCAGATGCCAGGTGAAGCCGTCGCCGTCGGCCCCGCTGGTTTCCTGCAGGGCGATAGCGGCACCATGGCCGATCGGGTCGAGATGCGAGCGGGCGAGAGAGACCGCCTCGTCATAACGGGCGGAGATTGCAGTGGCGTCGAGGCCGGTAACGGTGCCGCCGTAGAGCACGCCGATCGCCAAGGCGGCCACGACGAAGGCGATCAGCACCTCCAGCAGGGTGAAGCCGGCGTCACTTCGCATCGGCGACGCTGACCTTGCCGGTGAGCCATTCCACGGAGACATCGAGCCGGCGGCGGCCGCTGCCGAGCAGGATGTCGCCGCCGGTCGAGCTGCCATCGGGGGAGAACAGGATGCGCGCCGCCTCTCCGGGCCCGGTCAGCGCAGGCGGACGCACCACCAGGGCTGTCGCCGGGTCGATCTGGCTGATGGGGCTATTATCGGCGGCGAAGACGTGGCGCACGGGGTCTACCACCACGGTGACGTCGTGGTCGGCCGCGATCGCCTGGGCGCGGGCGGCACGCAGGGCCTGCGCCAGGGCGCCGGCGGCGGCCCGAGTCTCCAGGCCGTGGCTGCGCACCGGGCCGCGGCCGATGAGCACGCCCATCACCACCCCGATGATGGCCACGACGACCAGGATCTCGATCAGCGTGAAGCCGTTCGCAAGTCCGGGTTGCGTGCCAGCAATGTTCCGACGCAGATTATCCAGGGGCCAGTTTCCAGGTTACGGGTTTTCGCCGCGTCCGCGATTGCGTGATAGCTGATAACGGCCAACAGACAAAAAGCTGCCGAGGACGCGTCTCAACCATGTTCCACCAATTGCTGACTCCGGTCGCCGGCAGCCTGCCGCTGTCCTTTCTCGTGGCCGTCCTGCCGGTGGCGGCCGTGCTGATCATGCTCGGCCTGCTGAGGCGGCCGGCGTGGGAGGCCTCACTAGCGGGGCTGGTGGTGGGGCTGATCGCAGCGGTGTCGTTCTGGCAATTCCCGATCGGCATGGCGCTGAATGCGACCGCGGCCGGTATGGTGTTCGCCGTGTGGCCGGTGATGTGGATCGTGTTTTCCGCTTTGCTGCTCTACAACGTGGCCGTTACCTCCGGGCGCTTCGATGCGTTTCGCGACTGGGTGTTCCTGCATCTGCCCGATGATCGCCGGGTGGTGCTGATCGTGATCGGGTTCTGCTTCGGGGCGTTGCTCGAGGGCGTTTCGGGCTTCGGCACGCCGATCGCCATCACCTCATCGCTGCTGATCCTTACCGGCTGGCCCGCGATCGAGGCGCTGACCTACACGCTGATCTTCAACACCGCGCCGGTGGCCTTCGGGGCACTCGGCATCCCGGTGACGGTGCTGGCCAAGGTGACGGGGCTGCCCGTGGCGTCGCTCGGTGCGATGATCGGGCGGCAATTGCCGTTCTTCGCGCTGCTGCTGCCGTTCTATGTGATGTTCGTATTCGGCGGCCAGCGTTCGCTCAAAGCCCTTTGGCCGCTGCTGCTGGTTGCCGGCGGCAGCTTCGCGCTGTGCCAGTTCGCCACCAGCAATTTCGGCGATTACCAGCTGACGGACGTGTTCTCCTCGCTCGGCTCGCTGGTGATCACCATCCTCTTCCTGCGCGTGTGGAAGCCCAAGCCTGACGCCGAATTCGCGATCACGCGGGTGCCTGGCGCGGTCATCGATCATAGGATCAACGTCTGGCAGGGCTGGCTGCCCTGGCTGATCGTCTCCATCACCGTGGTGCTCTGGACCCATTTCGCCGTGCCGCTCATCGGGCATCATGATTTCCATTGGGCCGGGCTGGACCAGCAGGTGTTCATCACCCTATATCAGAAGCCATACGCGCTGATCTGGTCATTCCAGCCGCTGGCAGCCGGCACTGCCATCCTGCTTGCTGCCATGCTGACGGCGCTTCTGGTCGGGCTACACCCGATGGAGTTCCTGCGCTGTGCGGGACGCACGCTGCGGCAGATCTGGCTGGCGGTGGTGACCGTGGCGCTGATCATCGGGCTCGCTTACCTGATGAACTACTCCGGCATGACCTACACGCTCGGCAAAGGAGCTGCGTCCATCGGGCCGTTCTTCCCGTTTGCCTCGGCATTCCTCGGCTGGGTTGCGGTGATGCTGTCGGGCAGCGATACCTCCGGCAACGCGCTGTTCGGCAATCTGCAAGTGGTGGCCGCCCACCAGCTGAACCTCAATCCGGTGCTGTTCGCCGCGACCAATTCGTCCGGCGGCGTGATGGGCAAGATGATCTCGCCGCAGAATATCGCGACCGGCGTCGCGGTGACGAACCTCAAAGGCCACGAAGGCCTGGTGTTTGCACGCACGTTCAA
This sequence comes from Acetobacteraceae bacterium, assembly GCA_965198855.1. Taxonomy (GTDB): domain Bacteria; phylum Pseudomonadota; class Alphaproteobacteria; order Acetobacterales; family Acetobacteraceae; genus BOG-908. The sequence goes on from CBDAPZ010000001.1 coordinate 2,087,104, forward strand.
ACACAGCGTCATTCTAACGCTGTTGCTCGGTGTTCTCGTGCTGCTACAAGTGCATGTCGTGCCCTGGATGGTGCCGTCTCCGTGAACGCTGCCCCAAAAAAGCGGCAGCTCACCGCGCGAGTCGCTTTAATCTGACAGCGGGATATGCCATAAGGTTGATTAGTCTCATATTGCGGTCAATCAGATGTCACACAGCAACTCGTCCTCCCCCGACCAGGAACGCTACAGCCGCCGCCTGAGCGACAAGATCCAGACCGCCTTCGATCATGCCTGTGACGAAGGCGAGCTGCAGGTGGCGGCCGACCTGCTCCAGACACTCGAGCTTGTTCTGCTGCGTGTCGCGCCAAAGCCGGATCGTCGTGAAGCTATCGTGGCGCCTTTGATGGCGTCGCATGAACGGCTTTGGCATCTACGCGCCGAAGGCAGCAAGAAAGCGCGGGAAGAACAGGCGGCTGCAGGGTGAAAGAACTGTCTTTTCTGAAGAAAAGACACAAGAGACTTTTACGTCGCTGTCGCGGTTCTATTCTGCGCAACGTGCTAGAATGTTGTCTCTTCCAGGTCGCCAAGGTCTAGGCCGAATTCCTCCTCGACAGGCTCGGCGACCGGACGCTCAACCTGCTTCAGATGGTTCGACCTTGCCTTGTCGGCGCGGAACATAAGCTGGCGCAAGATATCCAGCAGCGCATCGTGCGCTTCGACCGCCATGCGGTCCAGTCCGTGCCCCTGGAAAGCGACAGGAACCACGAACTCGCCTATCTGCATCATCGAATGCGTCACCGAAAAGGTGAATTGGGCGCTACCTTGCGGCTCCAGCTCCATGCGGGCGAGGAACACGTTGTAGTTGTTGAGCCCGTCGGCGGGAAGAAGACGATCTTCGATATCTGGCATCACGGCACCTGAATAATGTGATCACACGAGCGGCGGATAGACGACACCCGTCAGTTCTTCCGAGGCGCTCCACAGCCCGGACCAAACCGCCTTGTCGCTGGCCTGTGGCGCGAGCTTCGCCAACGCCGGCTGGCCGCGTATCTCCATGAAACCGTCCGGCCCCCAATATTGGCCGCCCTGCACGTTGGGCATCGTGGCTGCGTAGAGGCCCGGCATGGCGCCGCCAGCCGCCGTGTTGCCGATGAGCGAGATGGCGAACTGGCCAAGAGTGGCGATCGGGCCAGGCTTTTCGGTGGCGGCCATGAAGCCGGTGGTGGCGACGCCGGGGTGTGCGGCCACGCTGAGCAGGCGCGAACCCTGCTGGCGTGCAAGACGGTCCAATTCGAAGGCGAACATGATGTTGGCAAGCTTGGAAAGACCATAGGCACGACGGCCGGTATAGGGCCGCTCGGTTTGCAGGTCGTTGAGATCGATCGCGCCGCGGCGATGCGCAATGCTTGCGATCGTGACCACGCGTGGGGACGGGGCCCGCAGCAGCACGGGGATGAGCCGGCCGGTGAGGGCAAAATGGCCGAGATGGTTGGTGCCGAACTGGCGCTCGAACCCGTCCACGGTGACGCTACGCTTGGGTTGCAGGCCGAGGCCGGCGTTGTTGAGCAATATGTCGAGCCTCGCCAAGGTGTCGGCCATGCGTTCGGCAAAATCATGCACCGAAGCGAGGCTCGTGAGGTCGAGGCCGCTGACAGTGAGCTTGGCATCGGGGTGCACCGTGCGGATTTTTGCGGCGGCCGCCTCGCCGCGGGCAAGATCGCGCACCGCCAGCACCACGCTTGCGCCGCGTTCCGCCAGAACCTTGGCTGATTCGAAGCCCAGCCCGCTGCTGGCGCCGGTGACGATGGCCTGCTTGCCGGAAAGATCAGGAATGAGGCCGGCGTTCCAATTGGTCAATATTCTTGCTCCACCACCCGAGCGAGGCTCATGCCAGCGCAGGCCGGGTTGTCATAGACGGCTACGGGATTATTGGAAAACGACCCGCCTGCCCTGCGGCGCATCGGCCACTGCGCCGTCACGCATCACGATATTGCCGCGCACGATGGTCATTACCGGCCAACCCGTAATGTGTTTGCCGGCGAACGGGGTCCAGCCGCAGGGCGAGGCGATCCAGTCGTTCTCGATGGTGTGCCGGTGCTTCAGATCCACCAGGGTGAAATCGGCATCGAAGCCGGCGGCGATGCGGCCCTTGGCGACGGCTCCATACACGCGCGCCGGGCCGGCGGCCATCAGGTCGACCATGCGGCCGAGGCTCAGCCGGCCGGCATTGACGTGGTCCAGCATGATCGGGATGGCGGTCTGGACGCCGGTGAGGCCGGCGGCCGTGTCGGGCCAGGGGCGCTCCTTGGCGGTGCGGCTGTGCGGGGCGTGGTCAGAGCCGATGGTGTCGACCAGGCCGCTGTTCACGGCGGCCCAGGCGGCGTCGAAATGGCGCTGGTCGCGGATCGGCGGGTTCATCACTGCGTATCCGCCGAGCTGCTCGTAGCACTCGGGGCCGATCTGGGTGAGGTGGTTCACCAGTACTTCGGCCGTCGCGATGTCGCGGAAATCCTGCAGGTATTCGAATTCTTCCTGGGTGGAGACGTGCACAATGTGGGCAGGGCGGCCGGTGGCGCGGGCGAGCGCCATGATGCGCCTGGTGCCGAGGAAAGCACATTCCGGATCACGCCACGCCATGTGGCGGGCGCAGGGGTCGCCGCGCTCGAACAGCTTTCGGCGGTCCTGCAGGCGGTACTCGTCTTCGGAATGGAAGGCGATACGGCGGGTGCCGGCACGCATGACCGCCTCGATGCTGGCATCGTCCTCGACCATGAGGTCGCCGGTGGAGCTGCCAGCGAAGACTTTTATGGCGCACACGCCATCGGCGCGCTCTAGCCCTGCGAGTGCATCGATGTTCGTCTTGGTGGCGCCGATATAGATGCCGAAATCGGTGAAGCTCACACGCTCCACGTAGTCCTGCTTCCACGCCAGCGTCTCGGCGTCGGTGACGGCAGGGCTGGTGTTGGGCATGTCGAACACGGTGGCGAAACCGCCGAGTGCTGCCGCGCGCGTGCCGGTGGGGATGCTCTCGACCGCGGCGTCGCCGGGATCACGCAGATGGACATGCGGGTCGATCAGGCCCGGCAGCACGTGCAGGCCGGATGCCTGCACCACCAGATCCGCAGTGTCTCCGGGAGCGGCGCCGATCGCGGAGATGCGGCCGCCCAGAATACCGATGTCTGTCGCGGCCTCTTTCCACGGCAGCACACACGTGCCGCCACGGATAAGCAAATCGAAATGTTTGGCCATCACCATTCCTTATCAGTTGAAACGTGTTCCCGCAGAAGGGCTGCACCCAGCGTTGCAACGCTGCACGCCAACCGATTTTCTCTTCAGAGCCTATGGTGCAGCGCACAAAAAGTTTGCCTAGGGGCGCTTTTTCGTGATGCACTGAAGTCAGCGAGGCCAAGAACAGAACGTAACCAATACTGGAAGGCTGCCGATTACAAGGAGACTAAATCGTGGTTCATCTCGTTCTTATCTACTGTCTGGCGTCCGACAACATGTCCTGCATCGAGAAGCGACCTATGAGCGAGTATCCGCTTTCGGCCATGAGCTGCATGGTCAGCGCCCAGCCGATTGCCGCGGATTTCCTGCGTGAACATCCCAGCTACATGCTCAATTCTTGGCGCTGCGAAATCAACAAACCGGACGAGCGAGGCACCTAAGACTCGCCCGACCGTGTCATCAGCGCTCCAGGCACATGGCGACGCCCATGCCGCCGCCGATGCAGAGGGTAGCGAGGCCTTTCTTCGCGTCGCGCTTTTGCATTTCGTGGAGCAACGTGACGAGCACCCGCGCGCCCGAGGCGCCGATCGGGTGACCGATGGCGATGGCGCCACCGTTGACGTTCACCCTCTGCGGGTCCCAGCCCATGTCCTTGTTCACGGCGCAGGCCTGGGCGGCAAAAGCTTCGTTGGCTTCGATCAGGTCGAGATCGGAAGCTGACCAGCTTGCGCGTTTGAGGGCGAGGCGGCTGGAGGGAATGGGACCGGTGCCCATGATGGCGGGGTCGACGCCGGCTGTGGCAAAGCTGGCAATGCGGGCGAGCGGGGTAAGGCCACGACGCTTGGCCTCTTCGGCGCTCATGACGATCAGCACGGCGGCGCCATCGTTCAGGCCGCTGGCGTTGCCGGCAGTGACGGTGCCCGTCTTGCTGAAGGCGGGGCGGAGCTTTTGCATCGCCGCGATTTCGGAATCGTGTCGGATGTATTCGTCGTTTTCAACGATGACATCGCCCTTTCGGCCCTTGACGGTGACGGGGGTGATTTCGTCGCGGAAGCGGCCGGATTTCTGGGCGGCGCTGGCCTTGTTCTGGGAGGCGACAGCGAAATTATCCTGGGCGTCTCGGGTGATCTGAAATTTCTCGGCGACGTTCTCGGCGGTGGTGCCCATGTGGTAGCCGTTGAAGGCATCCCACAGGCCGTCACGGATCATGGTGTCGACAAATTCGAGGGAGCCCATCTTGGTGCCGGCACGCATATAGGCGGCGTGGGGGGCAAGGCTCATGCTCTCCATGCCGCCGGCAGCCACGATGGCGCTCTCCCCGGTGCGGATCTGCTGGGCGGCGAGGGCCACGGCACGTAGGCCTGAGCCACAGAGCTGGTTGATGCCCATCGCCGTCTTCTCGTCGGGAAGCCCGGCGTTCCGGGCGGCTTGACGAGCCGGGTTCTGGCCTTGGCCGGCGGCGAGCACCTGGCCGAGGATGACTTCGTCGATCTGCCCCGGCTCGAGGCCGGCGCGCTCCATGGCGGCACGCAAAGCGATCGTGCCCAGGTCATGGGCGGGGACGGTGGCGAACGCCCCGTTGAAGCTGCCGACCGGCGTGCGAGCGGCGGAGACAATGACGACATCCTCCATTTCGGGGACTCCTTTTTGCTGGGTTTCGATGCGTTCACCGCTCGATATAGGGGCGCGGCACTCACGCGACCAGCGCCGGCATCAATCGGCTGCCGCGTGGGGGGAACAGATCAGAGGGAGCCCAGGGTTCTGACGCGGGCGCGGGTGGAGATCTCGGTCTGGGAGAGTACTGCGGTGGCCGGGCGGAGGCGTTCGACGACGGTGCGGACGGGCACGCGGATGCCGGGGCTGGTGAGGAGTACCGGGGATTCGGCGCCGAAGGTGTCGAACAGGTCGCGGAAGCGGCGCATGAAATCGGAAAGTTTGCTGGGGGCCATGGCGAGCTGGCGTTCTTCAGGCGGGCCCACAAGACTGTCGGCGAAGGCGGCCTCCCATTCCGGGGAGAGGGTGATGATCGGGATGGCGCCCCCTGCCCCGATATGCTGCTCGCTGATTTGTCTGGCGAGGCGGCCGCGCACGGTGGCGACGATGGCGGGCACGCCGCGGGCGTTGCCGGTGCAGGCTTCGTGGATGCCTTCGAGGATGGTGGGGAGGTCGCGGATGGAGATGCGTTCGGCGAGAAGGGATTGCAGGACACGTTGGACACCGCCGACCGAGATGATGGCCGGGATAAGGTCGCTGACGAGTTTCTGCTGTTCGCGCGGGAGGTCGTCGATGAGCTTTTGGGTTTCGGCGTAGGAGAGGAGCTCGGCCATGATCTCGCGGACGAGCTCGGTGAGGTGGGTGGCGAGGACGCTTGGCGGGTCGACGACGGTGCAGCCGCGCATGAGCGCTTCTTCGCGCTGGGCGGGTTCGATCCAAAGCGCGGGGAGGCCGAAGGCGGGTTCGGTGGTGCGTTCGCCGGGGATGTCGGGAATGCCGCCTTTCGGGTCCATGGCGAGGAGCATGAGGGGGCGAAGTTCGCCGCGGCCGGCGTCGATCTCCTTGATTCGGATCAGGTAGCTTTCCGCGCTGAGCTGGAGATTGTCCTGGATGCGGACGGGGGGGAGGACAAAGCCGAGTTCGGTGGCGATGGAGCGGCGAAGGCCACGTATCTGTTCGGTGAGTTTGGGGTTGTCGCCGCCCGCCAGCGGCAGGAGGCCGTAGCCGAGCTCTACGCGGATCATGTCGATGCGCATGGTGTCGGAGATGGGAGCTTCGGCGGAAATCGGCGGCGCGAGGATGGTGTCGGTTTCGGGCGGTTTGACCGGGTGGGTGTAGCGCATATAGGCGCCGGCGCCGGCGAGGCCGGCGAGTGCCAGGAAGGGCAAAGCCGGGAGGCCCGGCATCATGGCGAGGACGCAGGCGGCGCCCGCCGAGAGTGCGAGGGGTTTGTAGCCGCCGCCGAGTTGGGCGACGAGGGCGGTGTCGGCGCGGCCTTGCACGCCGCCTTTGGTCACGACGATGCCGGCGGCGGTCGAGACCAGGAGGGCTGGAATTTGTGTCACCAGGCCGTCGCCGACGGTCAGCGTGGTATAGGTGTCGGCAGCGTCGGAGAAGGCCATGCTGTGGCGGATAAGGCCGATGGCGAGACCGCCGATGATGTTGATCGAGGTGATCAGCAGGCCGGCGATGGCGTCGCCACGGACGAATTTGGCCGCACCGTCCATGGCGCCGTAGAAGCCGCTCTCCTCTTCGAGTTCGCGGCGTCGTCGGCGGGCGACTTTTTCGTTGATAAGGCCGGCGTTCATTTCGGCGTCAATGGCCATCTGCTTGCCGGGCATAGCGTCGAGGCTGAAGCGGGCGGCAACTTCGGCGATACGGCCTGAGCCTTTGGTGATGACCATGAAGTTCACCACGAGGAGGATGGCAAAGAGGATCAGGCCAATCACGACGTCGCCGCCCATGAGGAAGCCACCGAACGCGGCAACCACGTGGCCGGCGGCGAGCGGGCCTTCGTTGCCGTGGCTGAGGATGAGGCGGGTGGTGGCGACGTTGAGGGATAATCGGAGGAGCGTTGTCAGCAGAAGCAGTTGTGGGAAGCTGGTGAAATCGAGAGGGCGTTCGAGGAAGAGGGCGACCATGAGCACGAGCACCGAGGCGGTGACGGAGAGCGAGAGGCCCAGATCCAGAAGCATGGTTGGCAGTGGGATGATGAGGAATGACAGCAGGCAGAACACTGCCAGCGCCAGACCGACGTCGGTGCCCGGCGCAAACCTCCTCCACGACGTCAAGGCGTTCGCCTGTGCCATTATACGTAGCCTGATGACGTAAAAGTCTTTTGCTTCTTTTCTTCAGAAAAGAAGAGTCTTGCTTGCTTCATCAAGCGGCTTCGCTAGCCGATCCCGCCATATGAGGCGGAGGTATTTTGACCCCAGCCTGCGTATAATCCCTCAGTTTATTTCGAAGAGCACGAATGGAGATGCCGAGGATGATCGCGGCGTGGGTGCGGTTGCCGAGGGTGTGCGAAAGCGTTTCGATGATGAGCTGGCGTTCGACGTCTTCCATGCTGCGGCCGACGAAGCCGGGGATGGCGGCGGTGGTGAGTGATTTGCCGTCCGGCAGGTCGATGGCTTCGGGGCCGATGTCGGGGCCGTCGGCGAGAAGCACTGCGCGGTGCAGGGTGTTTTCCAGTTCGCGTACATTGCCGCGCCAGGTATGGGCGCTGAGGCGGGCGAGTGCGGATTTGGAGAGGGGGCGTTGTGGAAGGCCATTGGCGTCGCTGTAGAGGCGGGCATAGTGGGTGGCCAGCGCGGGGATGTCCGCTGGGCGTTCGCGGAGCGGCGGTAGGCGAAGATTGACGACGTTGAGGCGGAAATAGAGGTCTTCGCGGAAGCGGCGGGCGTCGATCTCGGTGCGGAGGTCGCGGTTGCTGGTGGCGAGGATGCGGACGTTGATTTTCACGGGGGCTGAGCCGCCGAGGCGGTCGATTTCGCGTTCCTGGAGGGCGCGGAGGAGTTTTGCTTGCAGGCGCACGTCCATTTCGCTGATTTCGTCGAGCAGGAGTGTGCCGTTTTCGGCTGCTTCGAATTTACCGAGGCGGCGGGCGATGGCGCCGGAGAAGGCGCCTTTTTCGTGGCCGAAGAGTTCGCTTTCGAGGAGGTTCTCGGGGATTGCGGCGCAGTTGAGCGCGATGAAGGGACCGTTGGCGCGGCGGGACGCGCGGTGGATGTGGCGGGCGAGGACTTCCTTGCCGGTGCCGGATTCGCCGGTGATGAGCACGGAGGCATCGGAATGGGCGACCTGTTCGGCCTGGCGCATGAGGGCCAACATCGTCGGGTCGCGCACGATCGGGGCGTGCGGTTCGCCGGAGGCAGCGAGAAGTATGGCAGCGATGAGGTCTGGGTCAGGCGGCAGCGGCAGGAATTCGCGGGCGCCGTCGCGCATGGCTTGCGCGGCGAGGGCGGCATCGAGAGAGGTGCTGCAAGCGACGACGGACAGGCTGATGCGCTCGGCAGCGAGCGCGCGCACGAGGCCGTCGATGCCGTGCGAGACGTCGCAAAGCACGAGATCCTGCGCGGAGTGGGCGCGGAGCAAGGTGAGTGCTGCCTGTACGCTGTCGACCTGGCAGACGCGGGCGCCGCGTGTTGTTGCAAGGCGGGCTGCGTGGCCTAGTTCGCCGGAGAGGGAGCCGATAATCAGGAGGCGCACGGGGCGGAAGTCCGAAGCGTCGAACCATACAGGTGAAGGCAAGCACTTCTTTTTTGAAAAAAAGAAACAAAAAACTTTTTGATGTCGTCACGCGCCGATCGGAAGACGCGCTTGATAAAATCAAAAGTTTTTTGGTTCTTTTTTTCAAAAAAGAATATTCTTCCTGCGTCTGCGCAGCCAGGATCTATGTGTATGATATTCACCACTAGTTGGCGCGATCGGCCTTGACGATCTCTGTCATGGTTATGCCTAGGCGGTTGTCGTCGACCATCACCACTTCGCCGCGCGCGACCAGTCGATTGTTGACATAGACGTCGATGGCTTCACCTAGCTTTCGGTCCGGTTCCACGACAGCGCCACGGCCGAGTTTGAGCAATTGGCTGACTTGCATGGTGGAGCGGCCGAGGACGGCGCTGACGGTAACGGGTATGTCGTAGACCGCTTCCATGTCGCGTGCGTTGCGGGAGGGGGCGGCGTCGCCACCGCCGGCGAAGGGGCCGTTGGTTTCGGTGAAATCAGTTTCGTTGGCCATCGCAGATCTCCTCTAGCGCCGGTAAGCGGAGCGGGGCGAGCGCTTTGACAATGTTGGTATAGATGGCGCGTGTATCGCGCTGTGCGCTGCCTTCGTTCCAGAAGAGCTGGATGTCGCCGGGTAACAGGTGTTCGTCGGCAGAGACGGACAGGACGAGGCTGCTATCGGTGAGCAGATCGGCGAGAGTCTCGCGCACGAAATCCGCGAGATCAGGGTGCGTGCGCACGCGCAATTCGGCTTCGCTGCGCAGGCCGGGCAGGAGGGTGGCGACGATACCCTGCATTTCGCTTTTTGCGAGCGATTTCATGGTGTGCGGTATGGCGGCTTGCAGCATGGCAAGCAGGGTGCGGGCGGCTTCGTCGGCGCGGGCGGCGACCAGGCGCTCCACTGCACTGCGTGAGGCGGTCATTGAGTCGGCGAGCGCCTGGGTGGCGGCGGCTTGTAATTGCACCTGCAGCAGACCTGCATCGCTCAGCGCTTCCTGCATGCCCTCCTGCCGGCCGGCTTCGCGGGCCGCTTCGAGATCTGCCACGGTGAATACAGGCGCTTTTGTTGCAGGTTCTGGTTCGGTTTGAGGGAGCGGTGGTGCGTCGAAATCCTCGATGAAGAGAATGCCGTCGGTGCGGCCGAAGCCGAACATGTCGCCGACCTTGGATATTTCGGGATTATCGCGCAGGTAGCTTGAAGTGGATCCATCCATGTCAGTCGATCATCTCCTCGTCCTTGCCGCCGCTGAGTTCCAGCTCGCCGTTCTGGGCGAGCTCCTTCGCGGTCAGCACAATGGAAGCCTGTGCATCGTCCACATCGCGCAATTTGACCGGGCCCAACGCGGACATATCTTCCTGCAGCATCTTGCCGGCGCGTTCTGAAAGAGACTTGAAGAAAAGGTCGCGTAGTTTTTCCGAGGCACCTTTCAGCGCCAGCGGCAGCTTTTCCTTGTCGACACTACGCATCAATATCTGCATGGATGGTCCGGAGAGACGCTGCAGATCGTCGAAGGTAAACATGAGCGCCTTGATGCGCTCGGCCGCTTCGCGGTTGCGTTCTTCCAAGGCGGCGAGGAAGCGCGTTTCCGACGCACGGTCAAGGTTGTTGAAGATGTCGGCCATGAGTTCGTGCGCATCGCTTCTCGTGGCGCGCGCGAGGTTGGACATGAATTCAGCGCGCAAGGTTTTCTCCACGCCGTCGAGCACGTCGCGCTGTACGGATTCCATGCGCAGCATGCGCATGACGACTTCCATTGCAAAACTGTCCGGCAATAGGGTCAGTACGCGCGCTGCATGATCGGAGCGGACCTTGCTCAAGACGACGGCGACGGTCTGCGGATATTCGTTCTTGAGGTAGTTGGCGAGAACACCTTCATTTACGTTGCCCAGCTTGTCCCACATCGTGCGGCCGGCGGGGCCGCGTATCTCCTCCATGATCTGACCGACGCGTTCGCGCGGCAGCGTTTTCTGCAGGAGGCGTTCAGTGCTTTCGAAATTGCCGATGAGGGCACCGGCGGACCCCATGCTTTCGGTAAATTGCTGGCAGACTTTCTCGACCATATCCGACTTGATGGCACCGAGCTGCGCCATGGCACCGGAGACTTCCTTGATCTCGTCCTCATGCATAAGATTGAACAGGCGGGCGCAATGCTCCTCGCCAACCGCCAGCATGAGCACCGCGGCTTTTTGGGCACCTGAAAGTTTCAACGTGTCCGCACTCGCCATACTTTAGAATGCCCCAAGAATTAAGAAAGTCTTTCCGCAGATATCGCAAATAAGAAAGGCGATTATAGAGAGATGAGGTGACGGATCATCCGCGTTTATCCATTCCTAATCTGCAACATCTGCGGAAACCCTTTTTTTCTGACGTCATTAGGTTTCGTCTGCGGTCATCCAGTTGCGCATGATGGAGAGGCTGGCTTCGGGGTGCTGTTCGACAAGGTCCGCCAGTTTTTTCATGGCGGAGGCGCGGAGCTGACCTTCGACGTTCTGCATGGTGACCATGCTTTCGTCGGCGAGCATGGCGTGGCCGGCGGCGGTGATCATCGCGGTGCTGGTGCTCATGGGTAGCGACAGTCCGACACCGTCGGCACCCACCAGCAACGCATCGCCACCGCCCAGCATGGATTGCGGGGTGACCGCCGAGAGGCGTACTGCCATGGGGCGTAATACGAAGATCAAGGCCAGCAAGACGACAACGGCAAGAATGCCGGATTGCGCCAGGCCCATAAAATCGGCTTTTTCGAGGCCGAGCGCCAGGAGGCCGCTGGGGGCGGCTTCTGCGGTTTCGTCGCCGGCGGCGAAACGCATGGAGACGACTTCGACGATGTCGCCGCGTTTGGCATCGAAGCCGATGGCGCTTTGCACGAGACGCTTGATGCGGGCGAGATCTTCGGCGCTGCGCTCGGTCCAAACCGGCTTGCCGTCTTTGCCGGGCTGCATCGTGCCGTCCACCATGACGGCTAGCGAAATACGGGCGATCTGGGGTTGCTCGCGGACGAGCGTGCGTACCGTCTTGCCAATTTCGTAATTCGTCGTCTCGTCTTGCTTGGCTTCCTGGCTGCCGTTCTGGGTTGCGGCGGCATCGGCGTTTGGCAGGTTGTTGGCGACCGAGACGTTCTTTTCGCCTTCGGTGCTGTTGGATTTGTCGGTCGATGTCTGCGTGCTGCGCACCACCTGCTGATCGGGATTATAGCTTTCGCTGGTTTCGTTCACCCGTTGGTAATCCATCGTCACCGCGGCTTCGGCGCGTACGCGGCCCTGGCCAAGGCTGTCCTCGAGCATCTCTTCCACGGCGTGCGATAGGCGCAATTCGGTAGCGCGGTGCAGTTCCTCGCCGGTCTGCACGTTGGATTCTTCGCTGGTGGGCTGGCCGGCGCGGGCGAGCAAGGTGCCGCGACTGTCGATGATCGCGATACCGGAGGGTTTCAGGCCCGGAACGGCTGCGGCGACGAGGTTCAGCACCGCTTGCACACCCTGCGGATCGAGGCGTGCGCCGCCGGCCATGGTGAGCACCACGCTGGCCTGCGCGGATTGGACGTCGCGCGAGAAAGGCTGGCGCTTCGGTAATACGAGATGAACGCGCACATTGCGCACGCCCTGCAGCATGCGGATGCTGCGCGCGAGCTCGCCTTCCATGGCGCGGGTCTCGTTGATGTCCTGCTGGAACTGCGTGGCTGTCAGCGAGTCACCGCGATCGAAAATTTCGTAGCCGATGGAGCCGCCGGAGGGCAGGCCGTCCTTGGCGAGCAGCATGCGGGCGCGGGCTACATCGGCGGCGCCGACGGTGATGCGGTCGCCGCTGCCGATCTCCTGATGGGCGATATGCGCGTGGTCCAGCGCGTCAGCCATCTGCGAGGCCTCCCGCAAATCGAGATCGCCGTAGAGCAGCGCTTGTTGGGCGGGAGCACCACCACGCAATGCGAGCAGGCCGAGCATGACCAGCATGCCGAGCCCGACCACGCCGAGCGCCATGAGCCGGGCGGGACCGAGCGCGCGAAAACCGTCCAGCACCGGTTTCATGCCAAGCCCCCGTATGTCGGATGTCTCATGGTGGGACAGTGCGCGAGGCGGACTGAAAAACCGGTTAACCGCTGATCACGAGGTGGAGACCGGAGCTGACGAAAGGGTGTGACTAGCTGCCTTTACTTGCGGACTGCACGTCGCTGAGCGGGACCAGGAGATCGCCCATCTCCAGCTGTATGCCGGACGCGGTGTTCTGCACGCCCGTCACCGTGCCGACGACGCTGAACGGCACCGCAACGGCGTTGCTGGCGGTGGTGCCATTCTCCAAGGCGATGCCATAGGCGCCGTTGGCCGCGGTGGTGCCGTTGCTCTCCGTGCCATCCCACGTCCAGCTGTTCTGGCCGGCCGTCGCTTGAACCGTCTGCAGCCTGACCAGGGAACCGGATGCACTGACAATGGCGATCTGCACATTCTCGGCAGAAGGGACCGTGAAGGTGACGGTGCCGGTGCCGCTCTGCAGGGCGATCTGCGGCGAGGTGACGGTGGCGATCTCGCCGGCCACCTGGGTCGATTGCAGCACCTGCGAGCCCTGAGTGAGCGAGATCAGCTGCGAGAGATTGGCGTTGGTGGCAACCGATTGCTGCACGCCGGTGAAGGTGACGAGTTCCTGGGTGAACTGGTTGGTGTCCATCGGCGACGTGGGGTCCTGGTTCTGCAGCTGGGTGGTGAGCAGCGTGAGGAAGTTCTGGAAATTGTCGCTGAGCGAGACGAGCGGATTGCTGAGCGCAGTGGCAGAGCCGGTGGCCGAGGTGCCGGTGGTGGACGTGGTGGCGTTGGTATAGGCCGCCTGTGCCGCCGCCTGGGCGATGGTGGTGGCGCCGGTGCTGGTGGTGGTGGTCATGGATCGAAAACTCCGGTTCAGGCGGTGATGTTGACGCCGCTGCCGGCGATGGCGGCGGGGCGCTGATGCATGGTCGTGGAGAGGCTGGCGGGCATGGCAGTGGCGGGCGCGGATTGGCTGGCAGCCTGGTGCTGCTGACGGGCGCCTTGCTGAAAACCGCCTTGTTGCGTGAAGCCGGAATGCGAGCCTGTGCCGGTGCCGAGGCTGGTGCTGCCAGCCTGATCGGGCTGGGCGGCAAGGTGCATGGTCACGCTGCGCTGGTCGGGGATGCCGGCGTGGTCGAGCGCCTGGTGGAGGTGGCCGATATCGTTCTGCAGGGTGGCCAGGGTGTCCGGCCGTTCCACGGCCACGTTGACGCTGGCGGTGCCGTCGGCCGCACGGGAGATGCGTATCTGCACGTGGCCGAGCTCGGCGGGGTCGAGGCGGATGGTGACGTGGCTGGTCCCGTCGGCACCGACATGCAGGGTTGCGACGGCATTGGCGATTTGGGCCGCTGGTGGAGGTGTTGGGGGCGCGTTGCTCACCGCCGGCTGGGGGGTGGCCGTGTTGGTAGGCGATGCAATCGTGGTGGCGGAAGGGGTGGCGCTGCCGAGCAAGGCGGCGGCGGATGCGCCGGCTGTCGGGGTTGTTTGCGTGTCCTTGTCGGGCGGGTGCGGCTGGAAAACAGCGTCACGGATGTCGGCTTGCAGATTGGGCGTGCCGGCCTGGGCTTGTGGGGCCGGCGCGGCGAATGTGGGGGATGCGGCCGCAGCTGCCGACTCGCGACTCTGCCTGGCATCCTTCGCGGCGGTGGGTGAGGTGTGGACCGGGGTGGCTGCGAGGGCGGGTTGGTCCGACTGCAAATATGCGGGGAGCGTGGCGGCGGTGAGGAGGTCATCGGACGCAAGCATGGGCGCGTGCTGGGTGACGGGGATCGCGGCGATGTGCGGTGTCTTGGCGGCCGGTGGTGTCGCTGCGCTTAGTTGGAGCGTGGGAATGGCCGAACCCGGTGGAACGGAGATCGGCTGGCCCGCGGTCGCCGCGGCGGTCTGCAGGCCCGGGGTTACCAGCGGCGTAGTGTCTACGGTCGCCGTGAAATTGGGGGCACTCGGCGGCACGAAAACAGCGCTTGTCTCCGTCGGCAACGGCTGCTTGGGCGAACCGGCGATGGCTGCGTAGTCGATCGGGGCTGCTTGCGGTGCGACGTCGCCGCGAGACGTGGCGTGGGCGGGCTGCGCCGGCAGAGCAGCCTCGGCGAAGGGCGGAGAATTCGCTGGAGCGCCGGCAGGTGTGGCGAAGGCTGGCAGCGGCGTTGGTGCGACCTCTCGCACTGGTGGCAGGCTCGACGAGGTCAGCGTCGTTGCGGCGACAGGTTGTGGCGCCGTGGTGCTGTCGCGGTCGGCGAATGCTGCCGGTTGAAAGGGCGCGATGGGGCGGGGTGTAGATACAGCCTGGGCGGCCGGCGCGATGTCTGTGGTGGCAGCAGCCGACAGGTTTTCCAGGTGCCTGTCGGGCTGCAAGCCCTGCTGGTCTGGTGCGGCGGTGGCCGTCTTGGTCGGCGATGTCGCGACTGCAAAAGGCAGCCGGCTTGGCGCCGGCGTCACATGCGGTGCGGCGGCAGAAAGCTGCGACCCGTGGGCCGATGAGGTTTCGGTTGTGGCACTTCGCGCCGGCTGGTCGGCGGCCAAAAGCAGCGGCGGCGCGATGACCGGGGCAGCCGTGAATTGCGACAACTCGGACGCGGCGGTCGCACGCGTGGCGGGTTGAGGCGGCACGGCAATCATGGCGACGGCGGATGCGATGTTTGCTGTCGCGGGGGTGGCAAGGTCAGTCGCAGCCGGCGCCTGCGTCTGCAAGGTTGCTTGTTCATCGGAGACTTTTGTTGTTTTGCCGATGTGCGGCACGCTTGTGGAGGCGACGGCAGGCGTGACACGAGGCTTGACTATAACGGGGTTCGCTGCCGCTTCCGGCAAGTTCGTTACAATGCTCTGCGATGACGCCGAGGCGTTGGCAACGGGCTGGGAAACCGTGGCGATCTGCGGTGAAAACAAGGTGTGAGCCGGCGACGTTGCTGCCTGGCCGAACCGTTCCACGGGGTTCGTGAACCGCGTCGTGGGTACGAGCGGCTGACGCTGCCCGGATGCGTTGGGATGCGTGCTGGTTGCCTGCTGGCTCGAGACGATGCGCCGCGGCGAAGCCACGCCTACGGTTACTGGCTGGAGAGCCGCGACAATGCTTGAGGAAACCTGCATCTGGATCTGCAAGGTTGTCGGCCGGCTAGCTGCTTTTTCGGATCCAGGGCGGTGCGGGGCAGTCACTGCGCCGGACGCCTGCAACGGTCCGGATGCGGGCAAACGCGTGCTGTATAAGGACGGTGTCCCCCGCGGCAACGCCGTACTTTTCGCGACCGCCGGGATCGTCGTGGCCAGGCCGGTGGCGCCGGCCAGTTGATCCTTCCGGCCCGGCATCGGCGCAGCGGCAGCGGACATAGCCGGCGGCGACATTACCGTGCGGATGGGCGTCGGCGAGGCAATAGGTGCAAGGATAGGCTCTACACCGGCATTTACGAGCGAACTCGTATATTCCGTAAAGCTTGACTGCCCATTTTGCGGTAAGGGTTTCGCAACTGGAGCGGCGGCGGCACGGGTCGTCACCGGGCAGGGTTGCGCTGCAGCCGAAGCAGCCTCTTTCCCCGGCGTCTCTTCTTTCGCATGAGTAAACGCGACTGCAACGCTGCCAAGCCGATTGCCTGGCGTACCATTGGCGGATAGCTGATCCGCCGGCAGCTTCACCTGAGCGTTGCGCACAGCAGCCACCTGGCCAAGCACGGCTGCAAACGCCGGCCCAGCCTGTGAAACAACGGACGCAGCCGGAACGGCAACGCGTGTTACCGGCGACAACAGGGCGATCTCCGCAGTAATGGCCACGAAAAAACCTTTCGGAAACTTTTCGCCTATAAAGGCCGGAATGCTCCCGGGCCGAAAGAGGCAGTGTCATACAGCAAGCTTCGGGCCAGAAGCGGAGCCCTGTTTTGCGGGCTTGCAGCACAAGGGAGCGGCAGAAGAGGCCCGGCAAAACCTGCCCACCGACACGCCGGGTGCAGCCTGATTCCCGCATCAGCAGAACATGCGGAACGCGCAATTCCGCGATCTTCCTTGCTACAGGCCCGCTTTGAAGTGATGGCACGGTTTCTGCTGTAACGAGACCAGGCCGGCTCCGTAGCGGGATAGACGGTCCGGATCACCCAATTCAGCGTTTCAGCAAAAGGATCTCTGCACATGTCCCTGTTCGGTTCGATGAATACCGCCATCAGCGGCCTGAACGCGCAGGCGGCGGCCTTCAGCAACATCAGCGACAACATGGCGAACAGCCAGACGGTCGGCTACAAGCAGGTCGATACCGCCTTTATCGATTATCTCACCACCAGCACGGCCACTGAAAACCAGTCCGGCAGCGTCGCCAGCCGGCCGGAATACCAGAACGAGGAACAGGGCACCGTTCAGGAAAGCGACGATCCGCTGGCAATGGCCATCACCGGCCAAGGGTTTTTCGCCGTTTCCGAACAGAGCGGCACCAATGCCAACGGCAACCCCACCTTCAACCCGCAGCAATATTACACGCGCGCCGGCGATTTCACGCTGAACTCGCAAGGCTATCTGGTGAACAGCGCCGGCGAGTTCCTCAATGGCTGGCAGGCGAATGCCGACGGCACGATCAACACCAGCCAGGTGGTGCCGATCCAGGTGGCACAGACGCAGTATAGCCCGGTGCCGACTTCCAATATCAGCCTCGTCGCCAACGTGCCATCGGACCCCACCTACGGCACCAACGCCAGCGTGCTCACCGCAAACACCGCCGTGTACGACCCGGCCGGCGACAGTCACCAGCTTACCACCACCTGGACACAAGCGACGGATGCCACCGGCACGATCATCCCCAACCAGTGGCAGGTGAGCTTCTCCTCGCCGGACAATACGTCCGGCGCCAGCTTTACGAATACCACGACAGGCACGGCTGATCCGGCGACCTTCATCGGCACTGCCGACGTGACCTTCAATCAGAACGGCACACTCGCTTCCGTGGTGGCGGACCCGAATAATCCGGGCAGCCTTACCGCGACCACCACCGTGGCGAGCGGCTCCACGCCGGCGACGGCGTCGGTCAAAATCAGTTCGAATTTCGGCAATGGCTCGCAGAACATCAATGTGAGTCTCGGCGCGCTGAACCAGGCCAATGGTGTCACGCAATATGCCGGCACCAACTACACGGTGATCAGTGCGAACCAGGATGGCGCCGCACCCGGCAGCTTCACCGGGATCTCAGCGACCAATGATGGCTCGATCGTGGCCAATTACAACAACGGCCGCACCGTGACGCTCGCAGAAGTGCCTTTGATCACCTTCGAAGATGCCGATGCGCTGCAACGCCAGAATGGCGAGGCATACACGTCGACGCTGAATTCCGGCGGCCCGCAGACGGAGGCGCTGAACACCAATGGTGCAGGCAGCCTGGTGGTCGGGTCGACGGAGGAATCCAACGTGGACATCGCGTCGGAACTCGCGAAGCTGATCGTGGCGCAGCAGGCCTACGGCGCTAACGCGAAGGTGATCACGGCGGCGAATGAGCTGCTGACGACGACACTGGATATTAAACAATAGGAAGTAGTTCTTTTCTGAAGAAAAGAAGTGCTTCCTTCCTTCGCAGGGTATGTATCATGAGCCTACAAGGGGCCCTCAGCATCGCCTCCGGTGGCCTTGCCGACATAAATATCGGCATCACCATCATCTCGCAGAACATCGCCAACGCCACCACGCCGGGCTATGCCGAGGAAAGTGCCTCGCAGATGAGCGTCGCCTCTGGCGGCCAGGATCTCGGGGTGCTGCCCGGCACCACGATTGCCGCCAGCGATCCGGCCCTGCAGCTGCAGGTGAACGCTGCGGCTGCGCAGAGCTCGGCTTCGCAAACCAACAGTGCAGCGCTGGCGCAATTACAGCCTTTGCTCGGCACGGTAGGCTCCAGCGACGATCTTGGCAGCCTGCTGACCGCGGTGCAGAGCGCTTTTTCCAGCTTGCTGAGTGATCCTTCCAACGTCACCCAGCAATCCGCCGTCGTGCAAAGCGCGACCACGCTGACCGCGTCGATCAATGCCCTCTCCCAGGGCTACGGGGCGGCGCGTCAAACAGCGCAAAACGCGCTCGTGACCCAGGTGGGGCAGCTCAATACGGCGCTCGGCAACATCGGTACGCTGAACACCCAGATCGTGGCGCTGCAGTCCGAGGGGATCAGCACTGCCGATCTGGTGAACCAGCGTTCGCAGGTGGAAAGCACCATCACCGGACTAATTTCGGCGAACTTCCAGACGCAGGCGAATGGTTCGGTGATCGTGACCACGGCCAACGGCTCGCAGCTGCCGACAAATACCGCAAACCCGCTTTCTATTGCTGCAGCGACCACAGGGCCGACAACCTTTTATCCGGGCGGCGGCCTGCCCGGCATTACGCTGCAAGGGCAGGATATCACCGGACAGCTTACTGGCGGCAGTATCGGCGCCAACATCACGCTGCGCGACACCACGATTCCGACCTATCAAGCCAATCTTGATGAGTTTTCCGAAAACCTTTCTACGCGTTTTGCCGGCCAGGGGCTGACGCTGTTCTCCAACCCGGGCAGTTCGGTGCCGCAGAGCACGGGTACTGCGGCGCAAAGCGGCTATGTGGGGTATTCCGGCACGATCACCGTGAATCCGGCTGTCGTCGCGAACCCTTCCCTGGTGCGGGACGGTACGCAGGCCGTGGCCGGCAGCGCGACAGGGCCAAGTGCGTTCACGCCGAACCCGACTGGCGGGCTTGCCGGCTTCACCATTTTGATCAGCCGCGTGCTGAACTATGCGCTGGGTGAGGATGCGCAAAGCGGTGTGGCGCAGACACCTTTGGCGAGCAGCGGACTCGGCGCCTCCGGCACGCTCGGCACCAACTTCACCGCACCACTGGCGATTGGCGACTATGCGAATGCGCTGACGGCGTCGCAATCGGCGGAGAGTGCAAACGCCACCACTCAAGCGACCGACACGCAAGGTGTGCAGACCTCGCTGCAGACCTTGCTGACGGGGGCGACCGGCGTGGACATGGATACGGAGCTTGGCAAGATGATCGGTTTGCAAAACGCCTATGGCGCGAACGCGAAAGTGATTTCCACCGTGCAAGCGATGTTCGCCGAAGTGCTGGAGATGGTGCAATGAGCAGTGTGACCAGCACCACCGATGTGGGCACCATGTCGTTCGCGCTCTACAACATGCGGCGAACGCAGCAGACGGTCGACAACCTCACGGCGCAAGCTGCCAGCGGTTTTCTGTCCAGCAATTATGCCGGGCTGGGGAGCGGTGCCAGTGCGGCGCTGGACTTGACGGGCGAGCTCGCGACCAATGCCACGCTGCAGGCCAATACGCAAAGTGCTTCGACCATACAGCAAGTGACGCAAACGGCGCTCGGGCAGATACAGACGCTTGTCGCCGGCGTGTCGGCGCAACTGCTCGGCGTCACCAACACCTCCTCCGCGGCGCTCAGCACCGTCTCCGCGAGTGCCAGTTCGGCGTTGACACAAATTGCAGGGCTGCTCGACACCAAAATCGGCGATACCTACATCTTTGCCGGGCAGGACAGTTCCAATCCGCCGGTGCCGGATCCGTCGACGCTATCTTCCTCGGCTTTCGTCGCGGCCATACAGAGCGCGGTCGCGGGGCTTTCGACAAGCACGGCATCGGCTGTGCAGGCGCAGTTGCTGACGGTGGCTGCCCCAGGCGCGACCTCGCCGTTTTCCGCTACGCTGGAGGCGTCCAACCAGCCATCGAGCGTGGATCTCGGTGACGGCACCAGCGTGCAGGTGGGGATGCTGGCCGACCAGAACACCAATGCGGTCTCCACCGGCACCGGCACGACCAGCACGGGCTCTTATATGCGTGATATCTTCATGGGCCTGTCGGCGCTGGGTGCTTTGGGCAATGCCGATCTCGCGGACACGCAGGTGCAATCACTGCTGAGCGGCCTGCACACCACGCTGGACAATGCCGACTCGTCGCTGAACGTGGATATCGGTGGGCTGGGTGTGCGGCAGGATACCGTCACCAGCGCTGCGACCGAGCTGCAAAGCGTATCCACTGCGCTGACCGCGCAACTCGGCAATGCGCAGGATTCCGATCCGGCGACGGTAGCGACCGAACTTTCGACGGCGCAGACGCAGTTGCAGGCGAGCTATTCGATTGTTTCAGCGCTTCATACACTGACGCTAGTGACGTACCTGGCATAAAGAAAGCCGGGCATAAAGAAAGCAGGGCATAAAGAAAGCAGTTCTTTTTTGAAAAAAGAACCAAAAAACTTTTGTGATTATGGTACCCGTCGCTGGATAGAACCGCGACAGCGACCTAGACGTCTTTTGCTTCTTTTCTTCAGAAAAGAAGGCCTTTCTTAACCTTTCCATGTCACCGTCACATCCGCCGGCAAAACGCCGTTAAGGTATGTGCATCATGTCCAATCTGGTTCTCGAGTTGCGACAGGGCGACATGATGGTGGTGAACGGCGCCGCTATCCGTTTTCGCAGCCGCACCCGCATCGAGCTTACGGCGCATGCGCGTTTTCTGTTCGGCCGCCAGATCATGTCGCCGCAGGATGCGGACACGCCGGCGCGGCGCATCTATTTCGCGCTGCAGACGGCCTATATCGGCGATGAGCAGGAGCGTAGGCAGGGCCTGCTGGATGCCGAAGGCCTGATCGAGGAATTCGAGGCGGCGACGACATCGGCGTCGGCGATCGCGCTTCTGGATTCTGCGCTCAGCTGTGCCAAGGCGGATAAATGCTACCATGCCTTGCGGCTGGCGCGCCGTGTGGTGCGCCATGAGGATGCGGTGCTCGGCCGGCCGCCGGCGGCAGCACCCACGCTTACCTCACGCGAACAGCGAGATCACGCCGCCGGAGCCTGAATCGTCGCTGAGATTGGCGTCGGGGTCGAGAATGTTCAACAGGCTGTCACCGTCATTGCTTGAGTCACCGGAAAACAGGGAGGCGACAGAGCCCGGCGCCGGTGCATCGGTGCCGTTGCTGCTATTTTGGATGAGGTATTGCTCGGAGATGCGATTGACGTAGGACGGTGTCTGCAGCTGCGAGACTTTTACGCTCGCGGTCAGCAGGTTCGTCTGTTGGGCGAAGCTGAGCTGCACGTATTGATCGTAAGTGATGCCGGTGGAGGCGATGGCGACCTTGAGGAGCGTGGGGTCGGATTGAAGCTGCGAGATGGTGGTGGCCTGCGCTGCGTTGCGCGAGAAATAGAGTGCATTGGCCAGGCCGGGCGCCTGGCTGTCTTCGGTCTGCTCGAACGTGTTGGTGGTGTAGGACGAGGCGATCTGCGCGATGCTCGCCGGGGTGAAGGGTGTGGTTGTCCAGTCCGAGAACGCCTTGGCAAAGTTGGTGTATTGCGTGTTGTTGAGGCGGGCTGCGAGCGAGGTTTTGGCAGTGGGGTCTTGCGTCATCAGCTGCTGCAATATGGCGGTGTTCTTGATGGCGCCTTGCAGGTTGAAGGCGGTAAGCACCACTTCGAGGGCCTTGTAGTTGCCGAGCAGTTGCGCCGGCGTGGTGATGCTGCCGGCATTGGCCTTGAAGTATGTGAGCAGCGCGCTGTTTTGCGGGCTGGCCTTGAGGGTCTGGGCCGCGTAATTGGTCTCATTTGCAGAATATTGCAGGTACATCGTGATCGGGCTGATGCCGAGGGAGCCACTCATGGCTGATTTCCTTTCGCGCGGTTGCATCTCGATTTTTTCGACTCCCTGCAGTTAGCGCTGATCTCCTAAACGCGGCGTTAAGGTTTCCCAGGCAAGATCGGGTTGTTCGAAAACTCTATCGGGAAAAACCCAAATGGCACTCTTTTCAGTCAACACCAATCTTGGCGCTCTTGCGGCACTGCAATCGCTTGACGCCACGCAGCAGGCGCTCACCCAGGCGCAGAACGAGGTCTCCACCGGCAAAGCGGTGTCGACGGCGTCCGACAATCCGGCGATCTACTCGATCGCCAACAAGCTGAATGCAAACATCGCCGGTCTGACCGCGGTGTCCAGTTCGCTCAATTTCGGTGCGCAGATCGTTTCTACCGCGAGCACAGCGCTGAGCGACATCAACACCACGCTGGCCAATCTGCAGCAGACGGTGACCAATGCCGGCCAGTCGGGCATCGACACCACGCAGTTGCAGAGCCAGGTCATCAACGATCTTGCGCAGATCAACTCCTATGCCGAGAAATCGACCTTTTCCGGCGTGAACATCCTCGCACCGTCGGCCGACACCAACACGGGTGCGACGCTGACCAACATGAACGTGGTGCAGGGTGTCGATGGTTCGGTCTATACGATCAAGAATCAGTCGGATGCGGTAGTGCCGTTGGCCACCTCGCTCACGGCGGCTCTCGGCCTGAGCAATCTCAGCGTAACCGCGCCTGTGCAGGGCGTGGCCGTCGCCTTCGACTCGGCGCTGACCTTGGCCACGTTCGCGCCGAACTCGACGATCGGCACGACCGCGCCAACGAATGCCGGCTCCAACGCGGCGTTCAAGATCGTCACCGGCACGGGATCGACGGCGCAGACCTACTCGTTCGAAATCATCGACGACGCCAACACCACACCGCTCAATTTGCAATCGAGCACAGCTGCGGGCAACACGGTGATCGCGGTGCATATCAATACCGCCACAGAATCGCCGACTGCGGTCGTCGGTGCACTGACCACCGCTGTCAAGGAGCAGGGTTTTGCCGTCACGACCAACTCCGACGGCTCGCTCAACATCGTCGGCAACGGCATCACCAGTGCCAGTTTCGGCGACGTAAAAGCCGGCGCCTTCACGACAAATAGCGGGACGATCAGCTACACCACCGGCACGGGCGTCGTCACGGCCGGCACATCGGGCGTGGATGTCGGCAACCTGACCACAGCGCAGGCGCTGGTTGCGACCGTGCAGGCGGCGATCACCACCACAGCGACGATTGCGGCCGGGCTTGGTGCAGCGTCCAACCAGATCACCGGCATACAGACCTTCACCACGGCGCTCAGCTCCGCGCTGACGGCCGGTGTGGGCGCTCTGACGGATGCTGATCTGGCGGCGGAATCCGCCCAGCTGACCTCGCTGCAAACAAAGCAGCAGCTCGCGACGCAGTCGCTCTCGATTGCCAACAAGCAGCCACAGAGCCTGCTCACTCTGTTCCAAGGCCTCTAGAGCCTATCGCCTAAACGAAGCCGGTGGCCACGCCACCGGCTTCGTCGTTTTTGCCGCCGGATTCCTCTTTTTATCATAGTTGCAGGAGGCGACCATTCGGGACGCAACGGCTCGTTATCAGCAAGTCAGCAATACCGTCCAAGACGGCCGCGACACCGAGCGTGCCGCCTTCAACATGGTCATACGCGAGCTCGAGAATTGCACCGCAGGCAGGTCACGCATAAAGGCGCTCGGCCGCAACCATACGCTATGGTCGCTCCTGGTGCAGGATCTTGCACTGGATGAGAACCGCCTGCCGGACGGGCTGAAATCCCAGCTTACCTCTCTGGGGCTCTGGTCGATGCGCTACAGCACGATGGCCATGCTCAAGGATATGCCGATCGCACCACTGCTGGAAGTGAACCGCAATGTGGTGTCCGGCCTGGTCGCGCAGCGCAGTAACGCCGAAAGCGGTGCTGCGCACACGCAGCCCCGCGACCAAACCTGGAAAGCCCCTCACTCTGCCTGACGCGCCGCTCGCGCGGCGCGCCCAGCGCCTTAAGCGCTATCGGCGCTATCAGCTGTACTCAAAGGATTGCCCGAAAACGCCGCCAGCCGATACGCCTCGAGCTGCGACTGGGAGGGAATGGTATTGGTCAGCACACCCGTCGTGCTGAAATATTCCAGCACCACGCGGTTGACGCTCGGATCGACCGTCAGCACGGGATTGGCGAGCTTCGGCGAGGCCGAGGCTGTCGTCGCCGCCTTGCTGGTCGTGGTCGCCACAATCGCAGCTTGGTCTTCCTTCGTTTGCAACTGCAGCGCAGAGGTCTTGGAAACAGAATCGAGCGAGATGTCGGCTGGCATGTGCGTGACTCCTTTTGAGTGGTGCGGCCAGCGCACCAGCGCCTCTCAGTCTCTGCGACAATGCTGAATAAATCGTTACCGATACAACGCTGGGAGCGAGATTGTGGTGGAAAGCGGCTTTTGCGTTGGCCCAGCGTTAGGCCAGGGGCTCTGCCCCCATTCCTCAAGCCTGGCACCTCGCGGGAAGGAGGCCTTCCAGACCGCCATTATTTGGAGGCAAGGCAAGGAGGGGCATGATAGTCGGGTCGAGACGATCGCTGCGCGCCCCTCCTTGCCTTGCCTTCAAATAATGGCGGTCCAGGGCGCCTGCCCCTGGTAGGGGTCGAGGGGGCAAAGCCCCTCGCCTAGCGCTGGGCCAATCCAAAATGCCCCGTTTCCGCCACAATCGGGCCCCCGCTGCGCCGCAGTGCAACGCTTAAACCCACCATGCGCTGAAAGCTCGTCAGTGCTTTGGGGATGACTTAGCCATGACCGCCCACGCCACCGCCTCCCTGCAGACCCGCCAGCCGAAAAAAAGCCTGTTCAATCCGGCTACCTTGCTGGCGCTCGGCGTTGCCGCAGCAGCCAGTTTTGGCGTGTGGGATTACGCCAATCAGCCGGTGGATGTCCCCGGGTTTTCCGGCACGGTCGGCGGTGTTGCGTTCTCGCCGTTCCATCGCGGCGAGACGCCCGAGCTCCACCAGTTTCCGACCACGAGCGAAATACGCAGCGACCTGCAGAAGGCCAGCGACATCACCGGGCGCATCCGCACCTACAGCCTCGCGGGCACATTGGCCGAGATCCCACGCCTCGCCGCGGATTATCCGCTGCAGGTTACGCTGGGCGCCTGGATCGACAAGAAGGCCGGTGGCGACGAGGCCGAGGTGAAACGGCTGATCGAGACCGCGAACGCCAATCCCAATGTGGATCGCGTGATGGTCGGCAACGAAGTGCTGCTGCGCGAAGACGTTCCGGCAAGCCAGCTGATCCATTACATTCAGGAGGCCAAGGCCGGCGTGCATGTGCCGGTCTCCACGGCCGAGCCTTGGCAGGTCTGGATCCAGCACCCCGAACTCGCCGCCTCGGTCGACTACATCACAATCCATCTTCTCCCCTACTGGGAGGGCCTGCCGATCGATCAGTCCATCGACTACATCATGGGCCGGCTGGATCAGGTGCAGCGCGCGTATCCCGGCAAGCATGTCGTGATCGGCGAAGTGGGCTGGCCTTCCAACGGTGTGGCCGTCGGCGGCGCGCGCGCCAGCCGGGTCAACCAAGCGATGTTCATGCGCAAATTCTTCAATGTCGCCCAGGAGCGCGGCCTCGATTATTTCGTCATGGAAGCGTTCGACCAGCCCTGGAAGACCAGTTTCGAAGGTCGCGTCGCGGGCTATTGGGGCATGTTCGATCTCGACCGGCAGGCCAAATGGTCGATGAACGGTCCGGTGCAGGAAACGCCGGCTTGGGCGGGTTGGGCCGAGATCAGCATTGCGGTCGCTGCACTGGCGGCAGGCTTGCTGCTGTCGCGCCGGCCGGATATCCGGTTTACGGGCAAGCTGATCGTGGCCGGCTTGGCACAAGCATTCGGTGCGGTGTTCGCGCTGGTGCTGCTCGCGATGGCGGGGAAATATCTGTCGCACTTTGCAGAAGTTATTTGGGGCTCGCTAGCAGCCGGTCAGGCGCTGCTGCTGTTCTTGCTGCTTGCCGATAGTTTCGAGCTGGCGGAGACGGTGTTCGGCCGGGTGACGAAACGCCAGCCGCTGATCGTGCCGGCGGCGGCCGATGCCGTGCTGCCGAAAGTCAGCATCCATCTGCCGATCTGCAACGAGCCACCGCATATGGTGAAGCTCACACTCGACGCGCTCGCCGCCCTTGACTACCCGGATTTCGAAGTGCTGGTGATCGACAATAACACCATGGACCCGGCGTTATGGGAGCCGGTCGCGCAGCATTGCGCATGGCTGGGCGAAAAATTCCGGTTCTTCCATCTCGGCAAATGGAAAGGCTTCAAGGCCGGCGCGCTGAATTTCGGGCTGCGGCAGACGAGTGCGGATGCCGAGATCATCGGCGTGCTAGATAGCGACTACATCGTGGACCCGGATTGGCTGCGCTGCATGGTGCCGCAATTCGCCAACCCGCAGGTGGGCATCGTGCAGTCGCCGCAGGATTACCGAGACAACGATGGCAGCTTCTTCAAGCGCCTGATGTTCTGGGAATATGCCGGCTTCTTCCAGCTGGGCATGGTCAACCGCAACGAACGTAATGCGATCATCCAGCACGGCACAATGTCGCTGGTGCGACGCACGGCGCTCGAGCAGGGCGGCGACTGGTCGGAATGGACCATCACCGAGGATGCCGAGCTGGGGCTGCGGCTGTTCCGCGCCGGGTGGGAAGCGGTGTATTCGCCGCGCAGTTTTGGCAAGGGCGTGATGCCAGACGATTTCGCGGCGTTCCGCAAACAGCGTTTCCGCTGGGCGTATGGTGCGATGCAGATCGTGCGCGGCCATTTTGGCGCACTGATGAACCCGTTCAATCGCGAGCTGACCCTTGGGCAGCGCTGGTGCTTCGTGACCGGCTGGCTGCCTTGGGTGGGCGACGGGCTGGGTCTGGCGTTCCTGGTGATGGGGCTGCTGTGGTCGATCGGTCTGGTGGTGTCGCCGATGCGGTTCGAATTCCCGATCGTGCTGTTCATGGTGCCGTCGATCGGACTGTTTTTCTTCAAGATCGCGCAAATCTTCGCTCTCTACGGCGCCAAGGTGCCGTGCGGCTGGCGCGATCGGGCCGGTGCGGCGATTGCCGGGCTTGCGTTGAGCCACAGCATCGGCAAGGCGGTGTGGAAGGGTCTGTTCATCCGCAGCGCGCCGTTCCTGCGCACGCCGAAGATGGAGGACGCGCCGGCGTTCGTTCAGGGGCTGGTAATGGCGCGTGAAGAGCTGGTTTTGCTGGTGCTCACCTGGATCGCGATGGTGGCGGTGGGCTGGGCACATCATTTGGCTACCTGGGAAGCTACCCTGTGGTGCGCGGTGCTGCTGACACAGTCACTGCCTTATCTGGCGGCGGTGACGGTCTCGGTGGTGGCGGCCTTCCCGGCGCGGGCTATGGAGCGTGTTGCCCTGCCAGCCCCAGTACCGGCGGCAGCACGGGCAACCATGATGCCGGAGATGCAGTTCGGCAGTGACTAAGCCGTTCTTTCGTCCCTCGCCGGAGGATTGTCTTTCTTCCGGCGAACTACGACAGAGGAACGACCACCAGAGGCTTGCCCCATGATCCGCCACCTTCCTCCCTTTGCCATCGTGCTCGGCGCCGCCGGGCTGATACCGTTCATGGTGCTCGGGCTGAGTTCGGTAGGCGCCAACCCCGTCAGCTCGCTGGCAGCGGCCGAGGAGCTGGTGGGATATGGCGCGGTGATCCTGGCCTTTCTCGGCGGCGTGCATTGGGGTTTCACGCTGGGAGAGACGGGCGATGCGCGTGCCGTGCGGGCAAGGCTCGGGCTCGGCGTGCTGCCCTCGCTGGTCGGCTTCATCGGCATTTTCGTGGCCATCGGCGGCCATCCGATCATCAGCCTGGCCATTCTCATCGCCGGCTTCGTCGGCACGCTGGTGATGGAGATGCGGGCGCAAAAGCAGGACATGATGCCGAGCGGCTACCTGGTGTTGCGCATGGCGCTGACCGCTGTCGTGGTGCTGATCCTGGCCACCGTGCTGGTAGTACGCGCAATCGGCGGTCACGTCCTTTTGTAAATATCGTCTTTATTTTTGGAAATTTTTATGCTCTATGAGAGCCATGATTTAAGCCTTCGGAGTATTTCATGGCTGATGCCATTGTCATCCCTTTTCCTACACCCGTCACCGCAGCCAGCGAGCAGCAGCGGCTCAGACGCGCGCTGGCTGATCTGCAGACTGCATTGAACGATCAGAAGCGCGCCTTGAGCGATTGGCGCTTTGCGATGACCGAACTCGGTATTGGTGTGGCCGGCCTGGGCCAAGCCCTTGGCTGTTATCAGGAAAGTCTCGGATCGGTGGAGACCAAGCTGAAAGGCCTGCGCGAGGAGGCCGTGAAGCTGGAATGCTGGGCCGACGAGGCGCTCACCCGGGAAGCAGCCTGCACGCCCTGATGCGCAGAGCAGTTTATGCCGGGTGTCGGCAAAAACTGCCTAGCTGCAAAGAGGGTGATGTCAGGCTACTTCAGGTTTTCCGCTGGCATGGTACGTGCAACCCCGGATGTGTCACCACGGGAGTTTACTCCATGAGCAGCATAGCCTCCGCCTCGGCCAGTCTTTTGCCGAGCCATCTGCCCTCCATATCGGCCGCGAAGGCGGCGGGCGGATCGGCCCTCGGGTCGGGCACATCAGGGTCATCCAGCGCGTCTGGTGACAGCACGAGCTACGTCACCAATGCCGACGGTTCGATCAGCATTACCACCACGAATGGGCAGGGCCAGATCGTGTCAATCGCTACGACACAGGCGACTGCGACACAGGCTTCGGCGAACGGGTTCGGCAGGCAGACGCAGACGGCGCTCGGGAGTTTGGTTAATCAGCTTGTTTAAGAAAGAAGTTCTTTTCTGAAGAAAAGAACCACAAGGCTTGTGGGCGCTGTCGCCGATTTTTTCGGCAGCTTACGCCGAAGAGATAAAGTCTTTTGGTTATTTTCTTCAGAAAAGAACAGCTTTCTTCATGCTTCCTTCAACAAGATCACAAAATCAGCAATGTTATTGTCCGCCGCGTCAGCGCACCAAAATAGGATGCATGTCTAGGAGTACTCTCCATGGCCAGCATTTCACCAATTTCAAATCTGACGATAGCACCCGCGCAAAATCCGGTTACCCAGACCGCGGGCACTGCCACCCCGCGTGCCACGGCTGTCGATCCTGCCACCGATACGACGACTTACGTCACCAATGCCGACGGCACGATCAACGTTACCACGAGCAATGCACAGGGGGAGATCCTCGAGGCTTCGACAATTCCCGCGACCGTGGCGGCTGGCGGCAGCAGGTCTTCGGCGGCGCCGGGGGCTTTGCTGAACCTTGTGGCGTGAGCTTACAGGTAAAGCTTGATGGTTTTGCGGATGACCAGAAGGGCAGCGAAAGTGACAGCGGCGGTGGCGGCTAGGTAGTAGCCGGGGACGGAGGCGTCGCCGGTGCGTTCGATCAGCCATTCCAGGATGAGGTTTGCGAATCCGCCAAAGGTGATGACGCCCAGGGTGTAGCTGAGCGACATGCCGACGCCTCGGACTTCGGCGGGGAACATTTCCCCCAGCAGGGCCGGCATCGGGGCCGCGTAGGCGGAGCGCAAGGCGGTGAGTGTGACGAGCACGCAGCCGAGCATCGTGGCGGTTGGATATGCCACGACCAGGAGAAAGCCCGGGTAAGACAGCAGCAGCAGGGCGCCCGCACCCCAGAGCATCGGCAACAGGCGGCCTCGGCGGTCGGAGAAATGGCCGGAAAGGGGGATCACCAGCAGCGGCACACAGGCGACTGCCATGGTAGCGGCAAAGCTGCCCGAGGCCGCCAGATGCAGATGCTTTTGCGCGTAGGTCGGCAGGTAGATCGCCATGTAGGTGCTGGCGGTCCCGGCGGCGACGGTGCAGGCGCCAAGCAGGACGCGACCCGGATAGAGCCTCAGCAATTCACGCAACGGGGATTTCGCAACCTCGGCACGTCGCGCGGCGTCTGGCACGTGACGGCGCACATAGAGGCCAACGGGCGCCACCAGCAGACCCAGCACAAACGGCAGGCGAAACCCCCATTCCGCAAGGGCTGCGTGCGAGATTTGGGTGCTCAGTGTCCACCCGGCGACAGAACCCAGGATCGCTGCGATCGATTGCGTGGTGTTTTGGAAACTGCCGAAGAAGCCGGCGCGCTTCGGCGCATGCTCGATCATCAGCGCGGTGGCGCCGCCGAACTCGCCGCCGGCGGAGAAGCCTTGGATCAGCCGCGCGCCCAGGATCCCGAAGGACGCGGCCGCACCGATGCGGTCGTAGCGCGGCATGATCACCATCAGCAGCGTTCCCAGCGCCATCAGCCAGATGGACAGGCTGAGTGCTGCGCGCCGGCCGCGGCGGTCGGCATAGGCGCCAATGATAGCGGCGCCGATCGGGCGAGCCAGGAAGGAGGCGCCGTAGGTGCCGAAGGCCAGGAGCAGCGAGGCGTGGGGGAAGAATGCGCCGGCGATCTGGGGCGCGAAGAAGCCGAAGACGATGAAGTCATACCACTCCAGCGCGTTGCCGACTGAGGCGGCGACGATTACGCGCATGGAAGAGGCTGTGGTGGCTTCCGGTGTCAGCAACCGGGGGTCGTCCATGAAGGGCTTTGGGCTTGCCCTCCGCAGGACCGGCATTTCCCACCGCCGCTCGCTGGTTTGCGGGCGATGGTGGGTGACGCCTTCCCTACGAAGGTTGGAGACAAATTAGTCTGCGGCGTCGGCCATCGCTTCGGGTTTCTTATGGGCGGAGCGGAGCATGGCGTCTTCGACGTGGCGGCTGAAGACGTATTCGGCAGGGCGCTGGTTCTCGAGCGAGATCTCCGGCGCCATCGGGCCTTCGAGGTCGGGGCCCTTGAAGAACACCTTTGCGATCTTGAACGGGTTCTTCACCGCGTCGATCACGGCCGTGGACTCGTAGCCGGAATGGACCATGCAATCGGCGCATTTCTCGTAATTGCCGGTGCCGTATTTGTCCCAATCCGTGCTGGCCATCAGCTCGGTGAAGGTTTTGGCGTAGCCTTCGCCCAGCAAATAGCAGGGGCGCTGCCAGCCGAACACATTACGCGTGGGCTTGCCCCAAGGCGTGCAATGGTAGTTTTCGTTGCCCGCCAAGAAATTCATAAACAGCGGCGACTGGGTGAACTTCCAGCCTTTGCCTTTGCCGCGCTTGAGAATGTCGCGGAACAGCTGCTTGGTCTTCTGGCGTGAGAGGAAATGCGCCTGGTCCGGTGCACGCTCATAGGCGTAGCCAGGCGAGGTCATGATCCCGTCGATGCCGAGCTCGGTGACGTAGTTGAAGAATTTCGCGACCCGTTCGGCATTCGCGCCGTCGAACAGAGTGCAGTTGATGGTCACGCGGAAACCACGGGCCTTGGCGGCCTTGATGGCGGAGACGGCACGGTCGAACGTGCCTTCCTGGCTGACGGCCTTGTCGTGCATTTCCTGGTCGCCATCGAGATGCACATCCCAGGCGAAGAAGGGGTTGGGTTCGTAGAGGTCGAGCTTCTTTTCCAGCAGCAGGGCGTTCGTGCAGAGATAGACGAACTTCTTGCGCTTGAGCATGCCACGGACGATCTCCGGCATCTCCTTGTGCAGCAGCGGCTCGCCGCCGGCGATGGCCACCACGGGGGCGCCGCATTCATCAACTGCGTCGAGCGCTTCCTTGACGGTCAGGCGCTGGTTGAGGATGGGGGCCGGGTAGTCGATCTTGCCGCAGCCGCCGCAGGCAAGATTGCAGCGGAACAAAGGCTCCAGCATCAGCACCAGCGGATAGCGCTTGCGTCCCGTAAAATGCTGCTTGAGGACGTAGGCTCCAACACGCACCACCTGTCTGATCGGAATCGACAAACCATTATCTCCCGCAAGTCGGCGGTGCGCAGGCTGCGTGACCAAGCGGTCCAGCAGTGGCAGACACCAACGACATAATAAGCCAGCACATTACCTTGGCCCCGGTATCGGCGCCACCCCCGGCACATTGGGCGGCGCAGGGCCGGTTTCATCCGGTGAAGCGTCGGATATCGCATTGCGTTGCGGCAAGAACAACATTGGCGGCCACAAGGCGCTGATTCATGGCGCTTATGCGGCTTTCGGGACACATGGAAAACTGTATGCAGACACTGTCTGACGAGTGCCGAACTGGGTGGGCAAGGCCTTGGTGAGCACGCCGAAGCAGCGCGCGGACCTTCTTCTGGTCGAGCGCGGCCTGGCCGAATCGCGGGCACGGGCACAGGCGCTGATCCTGGCCGGAAAGGTGTTCTCGGGTGTGCGGCGGGTACAGAAGGCGGGCGATACGCTGGGTCTCGATGTAGCGCTGGAGGTGCGCGGGCAGGATCACCCTTGGGTCTCGCGCGGCGGGCTGAAGCTGGCGCATGCTCTGGAAAGCTTCGCACTTTCACCAGCGGGGCGTGTCTGCCTGGATATCGGCGCCTCAACGGGCGGTTTCACCGACGTGCTGCTTCATAACGGTGCGGCGCGCGTCCACGCGGTGGATGTGGGGCACGGTCAGCTGGCCTGGAAGCTGCGCAGCGATCCGCGGGTGGTGGTGCACGAGAAGACCAATGCCAGGCATCTGACGGCGGAGGCGATCGGCGAGACGGCAGGCGCCCTCGTCTGCGATGCCAGTTTCATCGGCCTGCGGACAGTGCTGCCGGCGCCTTTGTCGCTTTGTGGGCCGGACGCATGGGCGGTGGCGCTGATCAAGCCGCAATTCGAGGCTGGGCCTGGGCAGGTCGGGAGCAAGGGGGTGGTGCGCGACCCGGCGGTGCACGAGGCGGTTTGCGCTACCATACAAGAGTGGTGGAGCGCCCTGCCCGGCTGGACGGTTCTTGGGATTGCGGAGAGCCCGATTACGGGGCCGGAGGGGAATCGGGAATTTTTGATCGCGGCAAGGAAAGCAGTTCTTTTCTGAAGAAAAGAACCAAAAGACATTTACGTCGCTGCCGCGGATCTCTCCAGCCGCGTGTCGCCAAGATACACGCGTTTTTAGGTTCTGTTTTCGAAGACGAAACTGCCTTGCCTTGCCGCGGGGTTGCACCCTTGACGTAAAACCCAGCGTTGGGCCATAAGCCGCTTCTCCCGGCGGGTGCTCCTCGTCGCTTTATGCATTTGCTGAAGGTCGATCAATTATGTCTCGCCGCTGCCAGATGACGGGCAAGGGTGTGCTGAGCGGTAACAACGTCAGCCACGCCAACAACAAGACCCGCCGTCGTTACCTGCCCAACTTGCAGGAAACGTCGCTGCTTTCCGACACACTCGGCACGCAGGTGCGTGTGCGCGTCTCCACGCGGGCGCTGCGCACGATCGAGCATAATGGTGGCCTCGATGCCTTCCTGCTCGGCACGCCAAACCGCAATCTGCCGGAAGAGGCACAGGCTCTGAAGCGCCGCATCGCGCGCGCCGGTGCCAAACGCGAGGCTGCCGCAGCCGTCTGATGGCGTCCGTTAACTAAATTATTTCCTGTGGGTGGGATAATGCCACCCATGGGAACGCCCGGTTCGCTTGCCTTACTGCTCGCCGTCGCGGCCTTGGCGTCCATGGTGAGCTTCCGCGAATTGTATCGAAGGCGCAGCCTGGAGCGGGCCTGTAACATCATGCAGTCGGGCCATGAAGCGGCGTTACGGCTGCTTCGCCTTGCCGCCAGCGATCAGCGCAATGTCGCACTGGCCCTTTTTGGCCATGCACAATCCGCACAGCCCCCCGATGGTGAACTGACGGGCCTTGCCAGACGGCTTCTCGACCTGTCCGAAGATCTCACCGAGCAGACTGAAACCCCGCAAGCTGCGCGGCACCTGCAGGAGGAGGAGATCCTGTTGATGCCGGTGATCGAGTTCGCCATGGCGCAGGTTGCAGCCAATCTTGGCCCTGGGCGCCGCGCCTGGCGGCTTGGGCCGGCACTCACGCCGGTCAAGATCCTGGCCGACCGGCGCGCCATGAACCAGGTGCTGGTGAATGTGCTCTCAGGCGCTGCGGCCGCCACACGGCATGATGACTGGATCGAACTCTCGGGTGAACCAGGGCAGCAGGGATGGTCGCTGGTGGTGCAGGATGAGGGGATTGGCTTGCCGGTGGCTGCAAGCGATGTTCACCGCACAGATAGCCGCGGGATCGGGCTGCGCCTGACACTTGCGCGCAGCCTGATGCAGGCACATGGGGGGACGCTCACGGTGGAATCGGCCGAGCAAATCGGTACACGGGTGCGTTTGGGGTTTCCGGCGGCCCGGGTGCGAGGGACAGGCTAGGCCGGGGCTCTGCCCGTGGACCCCGCCGAGTGGCCCCCCGGGACCAGCAATGTTTAAAGGCAGGGCAAGGAGGGGGACCCATAAACCAGCGCATCACATATGGGTTGCGCAGCCCCCAGCCTCTGCCGACATTGCATTCAGTTCCCGCATCATGAGGTGGTGAGCAGCGGCATCATCGAAATGGTCGATCTGCGGTAGAGTGTAGCGACGCGCGATACGCTGGATCATGCGATAGCCAATGTAATAGCCCCAGCGGTGAGGAAACGGCTGTGGGTTGTCTCCGTTAAGGAAATAACTTGCATAGGTTGACTCGTCCCTCTTATCGACGTCGATCAACACGCGGCATACGGCACTTCGCCACTTTTGATCCACACCCTGCCGAATTGGCTTCGGCGAGTCGAGCATCAGCATATGATCGCTGGCCCCAACATTCATTACCGAAGCTGCATACACCGCCGTTCCCTCCTGCCAAAGCGAACACCAGATTGTTGTATCGGGGCGGCAATCCTTGAACCATTGGCCGTTTTCGACATGGAATAGTTCGTGGTCGAGAAACGGGCCGATCGATCCGTCGCTATGGACGCGTGCAATGACATCGGCACCGAAGATCATGTAGGTTTTGCCACCAAACGTGCGTGTCCCGCCATCCATGCGACCCAGTGAGTGCACAAACCAGATCGGCAAAGCCGGTTGGAATCCAGGGAACTGCTTGCGAAAGTGTGCGATCCCGATCGAAAAGTTTTGCGGGAAGTCCTGCTCTACTTTCTCATATCGCGATCGGAGCTCCGGGAAGGCAGCAAACGCGTCGGCGACCTTCTCATCAAACTGGGCAAGCGTCTGACCATCGGCGGGCTCATAGAAGCCAGGAAAAAGGCTAGCAAACCGCTTCTTGAACGCCGCCACGCGTATTGCCGTCGACATGCCCGTGGTTTGGTCGAGAAACGCAGGGAACTCCCCTGCGATCGAATGGTAGGGCGGGATTGCCGAGACGGTCGACTGAGCAAGCGCCGGAACTGATCCGATACAAGCGATCAGGACGCAAAGTAGTTGTCTCATGCGGCATTCTTAGCGTCCCTGCCTCTGGTGCCAACCCGATAATTCCGTAAAGGCCAACTCAGCTTGCGAGCCATGCCTTCACCTTGCCTTCCTATAATGGAGGTCTGGAAGGCCTCCCTCCAGCGGGGTCCAGGGGCAGAGCCCCTGGCCTAGCCTTTCCTCAACGTGCGCCACTTGGCCAGAGGACCACACGCAAGGTTTGCAACAGGATCAGCAGGTCGAACAGGATGCTGAAGTTCTTTACGTAATACAGGTCGTAGCTGAGCTTTGAGCGCGCATCGTCCAGGCTGGCGCCGTAGGGGTAGTTGATCTGTGCCCAGCCGGTGAGGCCGGCTTTGACCATGTGGCGCTCGTGATAGAGCGGCAGCTGGCTTGCGAGTTGCTGGATGAAGGTGGGACGTTCCGGGCGTGGGCCGACGAGGGACATGTCGCCGCGGAACACGTTGAAAAGTTGCGGCATCTCGTCGATGCGGGTGCGGCGCATGAAATTGCCGACGCGGGTGATGCGTGGGTCCTGTGCTTCGGCCCAGACGGCGCCGAATTTCTCGGCGTCGGTGCGCATGGTGCGGAGCTTGTAGATGCGGAACGGTTTTTCGTTCCGCGTCATGCGCTCCTGGCTGTAGAAGATCGGGCCCTTGTCATCGAGTTTGATCGCGATGGCGGCGCCGATCAGGAAGGGCGAGAACAGCACCAGCAGCAGCGCGCTGACACCGATGTCGAGCATGCGTTTCAGCACATTGTCGATGGTGCCGAAATAGAAGCCGGTAGAATAGAGCAGCCAGCCCATTTCGACGCGACGTATATCCACCCTGCGGATTTCGTGTTCGAGGAAGGTGAGGTATTGCAGTACGGGGTAGCCGTCTTTCTTGCAGGCGAGCAGCACGTCGAGCGGCATGCCGCGGCGTTCGTCAGGGGCGACGACGATCTCGTCTGGGTGGCATTTCTGCGCGGCGGTAAGCGGGTCGATGCCTTCCCAGATTTCGATGCCGTCGCCGGCGGCAGCCAGCAGGCGCGAATCGGTGGCGCCATAGGCCGGCTCGTGTACGAAGGTGATGCGATATTGCGGGTGGCGGCCTTCGTTGCGCAGCATGCAGAGCAGGTCCCAGGCGCGGGTGCCGGCGCCGACGACCAGCAGATGGCGTGCGAACACGCCGCGGCGCTTGAGCGCTGCGAGGATCAGCCTGGCGGTGACACCGGAAAGGGAGAAGCCGATGACGGCGCCGCTGAACAGGCGCACGCGGTTGGTCGCAGATCCGATCCAGACGCTGCCGATCACCAGCAAGACCGCGACGCCCACGGCGCCGAGGCTGACGGCGAGCGGCACGCGGCCGAGCGATTCGCGCGTCTGCAGGATGGCTTCGCGACGATAGAGCCCGAGCGCGTAGAACGAAACGAGATTGGCAATCGGGTAGAGCACTGCGCCGGCCCCATCGGGCGTGGGGCGGAAGCATTCCGTGCCCCAGCAGCCCACGTGGAGCAGCACTGGCCAGACGAGCAGCATGGCCACCACGTCCAGCGCGAACAACGCCTTGCCTGTCGTCAACACGCCGTACCTTGCCTGCTATCCACGTAACGTACCATCGGAAACGATGCTCTGCACTATGCCTGCGCCGGCTGCAAGTACACGCAAAAGAAGTTCTTTTCTGAAGAAAATAACCAAAAGACTTTTATATTATTCAGCAGCGGCGTGGATAATTCTGCGGCGTGCCTTTTTGGTGCGGCGTTCCAGCATCAGGTAGATGACAGGGGTGGTGTATAGGGTGAGGGCCTGACTGACGATGAGGCCGCCGACGATGGCGATGCCCATCGGGCGGCGCAGTTCCGAGCCGGTGCCGAAGGCCAAGGCGAGCGGCAGGGCGCCGCACAGGGCGGTCAGCGTGGTCATGATGATGGGGCGGAAACGTTCGACGCACGCCTCGCGAATGGCCTCCTCGGGTGACATGCCGCGCTCGCGTTGGGCGTCGAGCGCGAAATCGACCAGCATGATGGCGTTCTTCTTAACAATGCCCATCAGCAGCACGATGCCGATCACGCTCAGCACGCCGAAATCGGTGCCGGTGACCAGTATGCCCAGCAGCGCGCCGAGGCCTGCCGATGGCAGAGTGGACATGATGGTGAGCGGATGCAGCAGGCTTTCGTAAAGCACGCCGAGCACGATGTAGATGGAGAGCAGGGCCGCCGCGATGAGCGGTGGTTCGGAGGCGAGGGATTGCTGGAAGAGCTTGGCATTGCCGGTGAACTGCACCTGTATCGACGGCGGCGGCGAGACGTCGTGGATCACCTGCTTGGCGCGTTCGACGGCATCGCCGAGGGCCAGGCCGGGCGAGAGATTATAGTCGATCTCGCTGTCGATCAGGCCGGAATTATGGGTGATGTTGAGCGGTGCGGTGCCGATCTCAACATGGACGACGGAACTCAACGGCACTGGCAGGCCGGTGTTTGCGGCGACATAGACGTGGTCGAGATAATGCGGATCGCGCTGCAGCCAGGGCAGCGTTTCCATCACCACGTAATACTGGTTGCGCTCGGTGTAGATGGTGCTGATCTGGCGTTGCGAGAGCGCATCGGCGAGCGCCGTGTCGATCGCCGCCGAGGTGACCTGCAGGCGGGAGGCGGCAGCGCGGTCTATGCTGATATTGACCTGCGGCGCGGTGGAATCGAGATCCGACGTGACGTCGAGGAATCCGGTGTTGTGCTGCAGGGCTTTTTCGATCTTGGTGACCCAGACGGCGACCTCGTCGAAATTGTCGCCGAGCACGTCGAAATTATACTCGCCGCCGCCGCCCGAATGGTTGCCGCCGCCGAAATCACCTGGCGCGAACAGCACGGTTTGCAGGCCAGAGACGGCCGCGAGTTTCGGGCGCAGGCGTTCGATCACCTGGCTGGCGGTCGTGCCGCGTTCGCTGCGCGGCTTGAGTGAAACGATCAATGAGCCCTGGTTGGCCTGGTCGAACCCATTGGCGACACCCACTGTCGATCCTACGGCTGCGACCGCAGGATCCTGGGTGAGGAGATCGACGGCTTTCTGCTGCAGGCGCACCATTTCGTCGAAGGAGGCGCTGGCATTGGCAAGCGTGGTGCCGCGGAGCACGCCGGTATCCTGTTCGGCGACAAAGTTTTTCGGCACTGCGCCATAGAGCCAGAAGGTGACCACGACGGTCAGCAGGGTGACGAACAGCATCGATTTGCGGTGGTTCAGCGACCAGTCCACGCCGTGGGCGTAGTGCGCGATAACGCGGCGAAAGAACCTGTCTACAGCTTCATCGGCGCGCTTGAGGCGGCCGGTGGGTTCCCGGTCGACCATGCGCGCGCACACCATGGGCGTGAGGGTGAGGGAAACGAGCGCGGAAAGGCAGATGGCGCAGGTGAGCGTGAAGGCGAATTCGTGCAGGATGCGGCCGATCAGCCCCGACATGAATAACAACGGGATGAAGACGGCGATCAGGGAAAGCGTAATCGAGATGACCGTAAAACCGATCTGCCGTGCGCCCAGCAAAGCCGCTTGCAATTGGCCCATGCCCTGTTCGCGTAGGCGGGTGATGTTCTCGATCATGACGATGGCGTCGTCGACGACAAAGCCGACGGCGATGGTGATGGCCATCAGCGAGTAGTTGTTCAGCGAGAATCCCATCGCCCACATGCCGGCGGCGGTGCCGGCGAGCGAGAGCGGCACGGTGACGGCGGCGGCCAGCACGGCGGCGACGCGGCGCAGGAAGATGGAGACCGTCAGCAGCACCAGCGCGCCGGTGATCAGCAGGGTGATCTTCACGTCGTTGGTGCTGGCGCGGATGGTTTGCGTGCGGTCGTCCAGCACGGTGAGCTGGATGTCGGGCGAGATCCAGTTTTTCACTTGTGGCAGCAAGGCGCGGACGCGATCTACGGTGGCGATGATGTTCGCACCCGGGATCTTATAGACCTTGAGCAGGATGGCCTGCTTGTGGCCGCTCCAGGCGGCGAGGCGGATATTGGTGACGCTGTCAATCACGTGAGCGACGTCCGACAAGCGCAGCACGGCGCCGTTGCCGGATTTGAGAACGATGCGGCCATAGGCGGCGGCGCGATCGATCTGGCCGTTGATGGTGATTTCTTCGGCGCTGGTCTTGCCCTGGAAATTGCCGGTCGGTTCTAGAACGTTAGCGTTGACGATGGCGGTGCGCACGTCGTCGGCCGAGATGCCGGCCGCTTTCAGTGCGCCGGGGTCGAGCTGCACGCGGATGGCGGGAGTTTGGCCACCATCGATCTGGACGCGGCTGACGCCTTCGACCTGGGTGAAGCGCTGCTGCAGCACCGTGTCGGCGGCGTCGTAGATAGCGCCGATGGGGAGCTGATCGGAGGTCAGCGAGAGGGTGAGGATGGGCGGGTCGGTGGGATTGAATTTTTTATAGAAGGGGCGAAGCGGGAGGCCGGCGGGGAGATCGGTCTGTGCGGCGTTGATGGCGGATTGCACCTGGCGTGCGGCATCTTCGGTGCTGCCGCCGAGGTCGAAAAGGATGATGACGTTGGTCTGGCCGGTGGAGTTGGTGGAGAACATGTCGGAGATGCCGCCGATCTCGCCGATATGGCGTTCGAGCGGGGCGGCGACGGAGTTCGCCATGGTGGCAGGGTCGGCGCCGGGACGTCCGGCGAAGACGACGACGGCAGGCAGGTCGATGTTCGGCAGGGCGGCGACGGGGAGGAACTGGTAGGCGACGACGCCGGCGATGAGCATACCGAGCGCGAGCAGGATGGTGCCGATCGGGCGTTTGATGAAGGGGGTGGAGAAGTTCATGGGGTGAACAAACGCGGTTGCCGGGGAGAGCACATCGCTTGGAAACCTGGGGTCATGCTCCGAAACCTCCCTGCGAGGCGAGCGCTGCAGCGTCGCGTGCGCCATGTAGGACACGAACAACGATAACCTGCTCGTCGCGGTGCGTGTAGTAGATCGCATAAGGGGGGTGAAATGCCACCCGCAACCCAGGCGCCATTTGGTCGCGTGATGGCCCGGGTCATGGGAATTCCAGTAGTGGCGTGCATGCGCGATTGATCGCAGCGATCATGCGGTCGGCCAACTCGGGCGCGGCGTTGCCGGCTATATGCACCCAGATCGACGTAAGATCATCTTCGGCTGCGTCGGTTAGGTGCAGGGCGCGGCGCTGGACAATAACGTCCTCCCACGCTCGGCGATGCGTTCGGCATCAAACTCACGCGCGCGGCCGGCAGCCACGTCCGCCATACCAGCATCAATATCGGCTTTGAGTTCAGACAGCTCCTGTCTTTGCAGCGCGCGTTTCATTTTCCAGTCGCGCAGTGCTTCGCGCACGACTTCGCTGCTGGAGGCAAACTCGCCATCCTGCACTGCACCGTTTACGGCAGCGGCCATATCAGCCGTCAGGCTAACCATCATCTGTTCTGTTTCAGCCAATGCACATCTCCGCGTCGAATATAGCAAAGCGCACGCCCCAAGTCATGCCGGGAGGTGTGGGGGAGCAGGCTTCTGCTCTCCCAAACCTGGTTAAGCCGGCACCGCCCGTTCGCGAACAAAGCGTTGCCGCAAATGCTCGAACGCCACGTAGATCGCTGGCGTCGTATACAACGTAAGTGCCTGGCTCAGCAGCAAGCCGCCGACGATCGCAATGCCCAGCGGGCGGCGCAATTCCGAGCCGGTGCCGTGATCGAGCACCAGCGGGAGCGAGCCGAGCAGGGCGGCGGCCGTGGTCATCATGATCGGGCGGAAGCGAAGCACGCAGGCTTCGATGGCGGCTTCTTCCGGAGAAAGGCCGCGTTCGCGTTCGGCTTCAAGGGCGAAATCGACCACCAGGATGCCGTTCTTCTTCACGATGCCCATCAGCAGCACGATGCCGACGAGTGCCACTACCGAAAGATCATTTCCGGAAAACATGAGCGCCAGCAAGGCGCCGATGCCGGCGGAGGGCAGCGTGGAGAGGATGGTGATGGGGTGGATGAAGCTTTCATAGAGCACGCCGAGCACGATGTAGATCACGATCACTGCGGCCAGGATCAGATAAGGTTCGGCAGCGAGCGAGCGCTGGAATTCGGCAGCGTCGCCGGAATAGGCGCCGATGATGGTGGCAGGCAGCCCGATATCAGCCTCGGCCTGCTGCACGGCGGCGACGGCGTCGCCCAGCGAGGCGCCTTCGCGCACGTCGAAGCTCAGGGTGGCCGAGGGAAATTGCGCCTGATGCGTGATCACCAATGGCGCGGTGTGGCGCACCAGATGGGCAACCGAGAGCAGCGGCACCTGGGCCACCGTGTTGGTGGTCGCCACTGTCGCAGACGCCACTTCGGCCGCACCATTGGCGCCGAAACTTGCCACTGTTCCCGGCACGCGCAGCTTTTCCAGCGAGGTGGGATTGGCGATCCAGGACGGATCGGCCGAGAGCACCACGCGATACTGGTTGCTCTGCTGGTAGATGGTGCTGACCTGGCGCTGGCCGAAAGCGTCGTACAGCACATCCTCTATCGCCTGCATGGTGACGCCGAGGCGCGTGGCGGCATCGCGGTCCACCACGATCTCGGTAGCGAAACCGCTTTGCTGCTGGTCGCTGGTGACGTGGGAGAGTTCGGGGATGGCGCGGAGTTTGTCTATCAGCCGAGGTGTCCACTCATCGAGCTCCGCCTGGTCGGTATCGGTGAGCGTGTACTGATATTGGGTGCGGCTGGTTCGGGCGCCGATCTGTATGTCCTGCACCGGCTGCATGTAGATCGCGGTGCCTGACAAGTCGCGCAGGCTGTCCTGGAGGCGGCTTATCACCACGCCGATCGCGTCGCGCTGCGCGCGTGGTTTCAGCGTGATCGAGAGGCGACCGACATTGGGGGTGGGGTTCACGCTGCCGGCGCCGATCAGCGACGTTACGTTGTCTACCGCAGGATCGCGCTCCACGATCGCGGCGGCCTTCAGCTGCAGCTCGGACATGGCCGGGATGGAGATGTTCTGTGCGGCCTCGGTGGTGGCGATGATCGCACCGGTATCCTGCTGCGGCAGAAAGCCTTTGGGGATGACCACGTAAAGGATGATGGTGCCGGCTAGGGTCAGCATTGCGAGGCCAAGTACCAAGCCCTGGTGGCGCATGGAGATGACCAGGCTGCGGCGGTAACCGTCCAGCATGCGGCCGAAGAAGCGGTCGCTGCGGCTCTCCTGCCCCGGCTTGTGGGGGCGCAGCATGCGGCCGCACATCATCGGGGTCAAAGTGAGCGAGATCACCGCCGAGACGGCGACGGCCACCGAAAGGGTGACCGCGAATTCGTTGAACAGCCGGCCGACCACGCCGCCCATGAAGAGCAGCGGGATGAAAACGGCAATCAGGGAGATGGTAAGCGAGACGATGGTGAAGCCGATCTGCGAAGCGCCGCGGAAGGCTGCCTCCAGCGGGCTCACGCCTTGCTCGATATAGCGCACAACGTTCTCGATCATGACGATCGCGTCGTCCACTACGAAGCCGGAGGCGACCGTGAGCGCCATCAGCGAGAGATTGTCGAGGCCGTAGCCGAACCAGTCCATGATGCCGAAGGTGCCGATAAGGCTGAGCGGCAAGGCAACGGCCGGGATCATGGTGGCGCGCGCATTGCGCAGGAACAGGAAGATCACGGCGACCACGAGCACCATCGAGAGCAGCAAGGTGCGCTGCACGTCGGCGACCGAGGCGCGGATTGTCTGCGTGCGGTCGGCGGAGATCTCCATTTTCAGCCCGGGCGGCAAGGCACGGGTGAGCTCGGGCAATTCCGCGCGGACCGCATCGACGGTCTGCACGATATTGGCACCGGGTTGCCGCTGGATATCCAGCAGGACCGCAGGCTTGCCTTTATACCAGGCAGCGACACGGTCGTTTTCCACGCCGTGGACCACCTTGCCGACATCGGAGAGGCGCACCGCCGCACCCGATCGCCAGGCGAGCACGAGGTCGCGATAGGATTCCGGGGAGATCAGCTGATCGTTGGTGCCAACGGCGTAGGAGACATGCGGGCCGTCGAAACTGCCCTTCGCACCGCTGACATTGCCGCTGGTGATCGCCGAACGCACATCCTCCATCGACAGCCCATAGGAGGCGAGCCTGGAGGGATCGAGCTGCACGCGGATCGCCGGCTTCAGCCCGCCTTGCACCACCACACGGCCGACGCCGTCGATCTGGCTAAGCTTGGGCTGCAGCAGCGTGTCGGCGGCATCGGCCACCTGGTCCACCGGTAACGTGTCGCTGGTGACCGCCAGGCTGACGATCGGCGCATCAGCTGGGTTCACGCGGTTGTAGACAGGCGGGTATGGCAGAGTGGAGGGCAGAACGCCCTGCGCCGAATTGATCGCCGCCTGCACGTCCTGCGAGGCTCCGTCCATGCTGCGGGTGAGGTCGAATTGCAGGGTGATCTCGCTCGTGCCCACCGCCGAGGAACTCTGCATCGACTCGATGCCGTTGATCTGGCCGAGCTGCCGCTCCAAAGGCGCCGTGACCAAAGTGGACATCGTGTCCGGTCCGGCGCCAGGGTATTGGGTGGTGACCACGATGGTGGGGAAATCCACCTGCGGCAGAGCCGAGACCGGCAAGGCGTTGTAGCCCAGCGCACCGCCCAGCAGAACCGCCACCGATAATAGGCAGGTGGCGATTGGGCGGGCGATAAACGGCGCTGAGATCGACATTTTTAAGAGTGTAGCGAGCCAACAGGGTTTAAGGAAGAATACGCCGACCCGACACACCTAGAAAGCGAGACCACATGGCGAGCCCCCCTGCCCGGGCAATCTGGACACTGCGCATGCAGCGCAAGAACTGGAAAGACTACGAGAAAGCCCAAAAACAGCCGCGGCGCACATTGGCTATCTGCGGCGCCGTGGCGGCGATCCATGTGGTGATCATCGGCAGCTTCCTGACCTGGCATGGTGAGGGACACCGATTGGCGTTGCTGGTGCCGGTTCGGATTATTCCGGCGGCTATGGTGAGCCACTAAAGAAAGGAAGTGCTTCTCGTTTGAAAGAAGAAGTAAAAACTTCTAGTTCTCAAACGGTTGACGCGTCCAGACTATCTCGGGCGGGCTGCGGAAGGCGAAGCGGAGAAGGTGGCGGGCGACGACGTCCTCCAACCTTCCCAGATCCTCGCCGGAGACACGCATGATGAGCCTGTCCGGTTCGGCACGCAGCACGCACGCGCCCATCGGGAAGCTGATGCTGCCTGAATCCTCTTCCAAGGTAACCGGCACTTTGTGCTCGAAATGCTTGCAAAGCTGGCTGAGGTAACGGCGCGGCG
This sequence comes from Acetobacteraceae bacterium, assembly GCA_965198855.1. GTDB lineage: Bacteria > Pseudomonadota > Alphaproteobacteria > Acetobacterales > Acetobacteraceae > BOG-908. The sequence goes on from CBDAPZ010000001.1 coordinate 2,131,674, forward strand.
TCTCCATGGCCACGATAGCCTCGCTATAGGCTTCCATCATGCGCTCTCCACCTGACCGGCCGCATTGTCGAGGGCGGCGGCGACCGCACGCACTTGCGTCTCGTCCAACGGACCGCGGCCAAGGCGCAGACGCAGCGCCAGCTTCAGGTTCTCGATGGCCCGTGTGATCTGCGGCGCTGGGCCACCACCGTGAACGCGCGTGGCCTCGCTCATCCGGGCTCGCAAGGCGTCCAGCGTCGTGCGGTTCGCCTCCAGGAAGGCTGTGCCCTCCGGCGTGATCTCGTGCTGCTTCTTGCCGCCATCGCCGGCGGTGACGGTGACGTAGCCAAGCTCCTCGAGCAGGGTCAGCGTAGGGTAGACCACGCCGGGGCTCGGCGTGTAGGCACCGGCCGCCTGCTCCTCGATGGCCTTGATGATCTCATAGCCATAACGCGGCTTCTCCGCGATCAATTGCAGGATCACCAGGCGCAGATCGCCATGCGCGAAGAAGCGGCCGAGACCGGATCGCCCGCCACCGCGGTGCCTGTCGCCGCGTAGGCCATGGGAAAACGCCTCGTCCTGCCCGCGCTCATGACGGGAAAACCTCTTGCCGAATGGGCCATGGGAATGTCTGTGAAACATGTGAACTCCGACTGTATTTCGATATTACGAAAGGTCAGATATATCTAAACACAGTCGGTATCAAGGCCGCCCTCGCTTTTTTCTGTGTAGCGTCGCGTCGGAGGGCGGCCATGTCGATCACCGACAAACCCACCGCTAGGTTTGGTCTGTACACCCTTTCAACCAGGGATTGATGTTGATGGCGGCCAGGCCTCAGCACCTGCCGCATGCTGCACACGAGAGTGCTCCAGATCCGTGAGTTTCGTTCTTGCTATCGTCACCGAGTATGGTGCGTGGGACGAAATCCCACGGCAAAAAAGTAGACAAATCGCGCATGAGGAACTACATGGCAAGTATCGAGTGTTTGTTGAGTCAGGGATATTACCACCCACACCATGCTTTGGTATGAACTATAGTCAAAGAGGCTTACGAAGATGCGGCCCAAAGCGTTGTCTTTTGCTACTTTCTGGGCAGGGTCGGTATTTTCCGGCTACGAAGCTGCTTGTATCTCATCTTATTTAGCCAAGGGATATGAATTTACTGTCTATAGCTATGGCGATATTACAAATCTGCCCGAGGGAGTGCTTCACCGAAATGCGGGTGAGATCACCGATATCGGGAACATGCAGCGCTTCCTCATAAAAGGAAAACCGAACCTCAGCCACTTCTCGGATCTGTTCCGATACGAGTTATTTGCGCACACGGATCATGTCTGGTGCGATGCCGACATGATGCTTCTGCGGCCCATCGATCTGAGCGTTGAAAGCGGCCTGCTCGCAAAGGAAGATCCGTCGACCTTGTGCGGTGCCATCATGCGGCTTGACGCCTCCGATCCTCATCTGAACACTCTGGTCGAGAAGACGTTGGAGATGCGGGATCGCGACCTCGTCTGGGGCGCCACCGGACCGAACCTGCTCACCGCCATTTTCGGGCGCGGCGCCGTCATGAAGAATGCGCATGATGCCTCGCTGTTTTTCCCGGTCCACTACGATGACTCGTGGAAGCTTCTGCTTCCGGAATATCGTGACGAATGCGAAGAGTTGTGCAAATCCGCCTATACGCTGCATCTATGGAACGACAGGGTTCTGAAGATCGGGATTTGGAAATCTTTCTCGCCGCCTGCCGGCTCGTTTCTGGGAGAGTTGTTTCGCACACTTGGCTGCGAGTCTTACTTCACCAGCAGCTACCCGGAAGATGTCATGAGGGCAATGGTCGAGAACTGGAGAATGCGGTGTGTCGGTGGCGATATCGGGCTTGGCCAGTGGATACGCCGTGCGGTGCCGAGTGCGAAGTTGACGTATCGTCGCCACTTCAATCTTCCAACGTGATCCAGGAAGATCCTGATCATGAAATACGCGGTCGTCTTCACGACCTACACCTGGGATGCATTCGTCGCGCGGCAATATGAGCGTGTTCGCCGCCGGATCGGAGCGGGTGATCTCTACATCATAGCCGACGAGACGCATGGCAGCCTTGGCGACATACCGGCTGATCATGTGATGAGGACAAACCAGTCGGAGATACTGGGCCGGGATGGCATCGGGCCATTTGTCGAAAGCCGGCCAGTTGGCAAAAAGTCACTCCTCTGGTGGAACTTGGATTATCTGACCTACCGGTTTTTCTCCGACCACCAGGAATACGATTACTGCATCACGATGGACTATGATGCCTGTATAAACCTGGACATCGATGATCTGATCGATCAGATTTCTGCGCGCAAGATCGACTTTGTCGCGCATCGCCATATCCGTGACATGAGCGCCTGGATGTGGACGCAACCGCATGAAGCAAGCTACCCCAGCGAACAGATTGAAGGCCGCCTGCTCTGCGTGACGGTCATTTCCCGGGCTGCGGCAAACTTCCTGGCACATCAAAGGCGAGTTTCGGCCCTGGCCTACTCACAGGGACAGATGCCGTACTGGCCTTTTTGCGAAGTCTTTATGCCGACCGAACTCAAACGCGCCGGTTTTACGCTGGCTGAACTATCGGAGTTCGGGAATATCGCCCAATATGGCTGGCGCCCGGCCTATCGCGAAAGTACCGCCGCGTATTTGACCGATGGTAGCTTTGTCCATCCGGTCCTCGATGATCAGCGCCTGTTGCGGTCTCTGGTGGCAGAACATTATCCACTTACAGATTTTTTTAAAGCCGGCAGCGACGTACGCCGGCAGCTTCGGTCGTATGGTCCATCTGCCTATCTTCCCCACTTAGGCCGGGAAATTTGGAAGCGTCTCATGAATCGCGTGCACCGCGTGGCTCGGACCGCCTGACCGAATGCCAACGGATTTTCAATCGCCCATTCGCGACATCTCGAATGAGCCCGCGACCGGCATCGTCTATTCGTTTTGCTCTCTTGTCTCGAATTTGGCCGAGCATGAGGAGATGGTGCGCGCTTTCATCGATCAAGGTTTCTCCGAAGCCGACTGCGAGTTCCTCATGCTCGACAACTCGGTCGTAAACACGCATGAGGCTTACCGAAGCTACAATCTCTTCCTGCAATCCGCCCGTGGGCAGTATATTATTCTATGCCATCAGGATGTGCTTCCCATCGTTGACGGCCGCCGTGAACTCGATGCCGCATTGGCAGCGTTGACACAGACAGACCCGAAATGGGGTCTGTGCGGGAATGCAGGCGCTGATGCGTCAGGTCGTCGTTCCATCAGGATCACTGACCCCAACATGCCGGATTGCATGTTAGGGGGGCCCTTCCCGCAGCGGGTCATGAGCCTGGATGAAAACTTCATTGTCGTTCGTAGAGACGCAAATCTGGCTACATCAAGCGACCTTAGCGGTTTTCATTGGTATGGTTCGGATTTGTGCATCATCGCGGATGTCCTCGGATGGCATGCCTATGTCATCAATTTTCACCTCCGGCATAAAAGCGGAGGAAAAACCGACCGCCATTTTACTGAGGCCGGCACCGCGTTGCGGCGCAAATATGCGCATGCGTTCCGTCCACGCTGGCAATATGTGGCAACCAGACAGCATATTTACATATCTTCGTCCCGATTTGGCACTTTCGTCAGGCGCGGCCTGCGTCGACTGCGGCTGCGATTGGGAGTCCATAACGTAAGTGACCGATAATTCTGGATCTCAGACGAACGGCGTTGCAGAACCTTTATCGGATGTCGAATTTGCCAGCTTGAAGCGTCGCTCCGTCAGGGGCGCTGCTGCAACATTCGTGTCACAGGCTCTGAAATTCGCCTTGTCTTTCGGATCCCAGCTGGTTTTGGCCAGATTGTTGAGCCCGTCCGAATTCGGCGTGGTCGCAATCGTCACACCGATCGTGGGGTTTATCACCATCCTGAATGAGTTTGGATTATCGCAGGCGATCATTTCCAGGCAGGAACTGAGCCAGGAAGAACTTTCCACGCTGTTCTGGATGGGTCTCGCGGCCAGCATCGCTCTTGCCACCGGGTTGATCATAGCAGCGCCGGTGATCGCCCATGTGTTCGGACATAGCGAACTGTCCCCGATCATCATCGTTCTTGCGTTGTTCATGCTGCCGACCAGCTTTGGCACGCAGTCGGCGGCCTTGATGAACCGACGAGTCCAGTTCACCGAATTGGCAACCATCGATCTCGCATCTGCCGTTTTGAGTGCGGCTGTCGGAATAGCCGCTGCTCTTTCAGGCCTTGGATATTGGTCGCTTGTGTTGGCGCAGGGTTTCGGCACGCTCTCGAGCCAGGGGGCGGCGTGGGTTCTCGCCGGCTGGCGTCCATCGCGACCGATCTTCGACAGGGGTGTCTCATCAACGCTGATGTTCGGAGCGCATATCACCACGTTCAACGTGGTAAGCTATTTCTCATCGTATTTCGATAATCTGATGGTCGGCCTACTTTATGGACCGGGTGCGCTTGGGCTGTTCGATCGGGCGTTCAGGCTCGTTGTGCAGCCGATGTCGCAGATCACGGCACCTATCTCTCGCATTGCCGTTCCCATTCTCTCGCGGCTCGTCGGCAATCCCGAGCGTTATCGAAAGACCTATCTGTTGATGCTCCAGCTTGTTCTGCTTGCGACGGCGCCAGGCTTGATCTGCGCAAGCGTGATGTCGCGACAGATCGTGGTCGCACTTGTCGGGCGCGACTGGGTCGGCACAGCGCCGATACTGCACTGGATCAGCATTGCGGCGATCTTCTCGGTTTTTACCGGATCCACGTATTGGCTTTTCGTCAGCCAGGGACGGTCGCGCGATCAGATGCGTTGCGGGCTTGTGAGCTCGTTTATCATTCTCCTTTCGCTCTTTGCCGGTATCTACTGGGGGCCTGCTGGAATAGCTGCGGCTTACGCGTTGTTTGCGCCACTGGTTCATGGCGTTTTCGTCTGGACTGCGACGCGGCGTGGACCGGTGAAGCTTTCGGATATTCTGCTCACGACATACCCGATTGGGGTGGCCGCGATTGTCACAGCGGCCGGTTTGATGTTGCTGAGATCCTCCTTGTCTGCGGCACCGCTTGGCGCGGTTATCGAGGCCGCTTTTTTTGCTTACGGTGTAAGCGGGATCGCCATGTTATGCCTTCCACAAGGTCGCAGGCTCGCTCGTGATGCGATGCATCTAAAGGGTTTTGTCGCTGCCTCTTAGTTGCCGGAGTGAACCGCGACAGCGACATAAAAGTCTTTTGCTTCTTTTCTTCAGAAAAGAAGGCCTTCCTATCTGGAAGCCGCAGCATAAACCGGCAACGCCAACATTTCCCGTGCCGTCGAATAAATATCGCGCCATTCCATAAAATGCGGCCAAATCGCAGAGATGCCCGTAATGCCGTGCTGGCGAAAGGCAAGCGCGCATCGGGGAATATGGAAATATTGTGTGACGATCATCACGCGCAGCAGATGGCGCGCCTGCATCACCGCCACGGCGTGTGCCACCGTGGCGCGCGTATTGTTACCGTCAGGGTCGGACAGGATGGCTGCTTCGGGGATGCCGGCCTGGCGCAAGGCGTCGTGCATGGTGGCGGCTTCGTCATAGCCGGTGGCGCCGCGTCCGCCGCTGACCATGATCAAGGGCACGAGGTTTGCGCGGTAGGCCTGTATGGCAGCGTCCAGTCGCGCGGCCAGCCTTGGCGAGGGCGCGCCGCCGGCCAGAACCGCACTACCGAAAACGACAGCCAGGTCGGCCGGGGTGCGGCGTGGCAGGAGCGCAAACGAGAAAAATGCAACGATGTAGAGGAGCAGGACACCGCACATCGTGAACGCGGCGATGCGCATCAGATCTTTCGCCGGCGCAGGAGCAGGGCTGCGCCTGCGCAGGCGATCGCAACGTAGAACGCCGATCCCATCAGCGTGATATAGATTGCCTGGTACGGCAATTCGTTCTCACCGCCGTCGATGACGGAGAAACGCTGATGCAGTGGTGTATTGGCTGCATTCTGCTGAAGGATCGTCAGTGATGGGTGGTGCTTGAGCACAAGATAGGTGGTCGGGTCATCATATTCATAGACGATGCCGGTGAATAATCGTGCCGAGAGCAGCAGGATCGCCAAAAGCAGTAGCGCGGTGCGGAGGACTGCCATCAAAGTCCGGGGCGCTTGATCGGCTTCTTCAGGCCCAGGGTTTTGCGCAGCTTATCCATATACGGCAACAGATTGCTGCCTGGGCAATCGAAAGTGTCGCCATATTCAATATGGCCGCCGAAACTGGTCATTGTGGGAAAGGCGCGCATCAGCCTGCGGCTTAGCGCCTCGATTGCCTCTACTACCTTGCCGGTGACCGGATCGCCGGCATAGGGGCGAAGATGGAGCCAGTTAATGGTGCTGGCATCGTAGTCGCCGATACAGACGATGCCGATCTTGCCAGTGTTCTGGTTCTTGACGTCCGAGCCTTTGTAGATCAGCTGGCGGCCCTCGAAGATCGTGCCGTCGGGCATGATGCCGTAATGGTAGGCGATATCGTCCCAGTGGCGCTGGTCCATATCGAAACCCTGGATCTTCTTCATGTCGTCGAGGTGGTTGTGACCGGAATTATGGATGACGATCGCGTTGTAGTTCCAATCGGGGTCGAGCGCTTTGGATGGCGCATGCGCAGCCCAACTAGGACGGCGCCTGATTTTCAGGTCGGCGGCGATCTGATCCATGATGGCGGTACGGTCTGGTTGGTCTGCCACGGCCTCTTCCCGGCTTAGCGCTTGCTGAGCGCTGGAACGTTGTTCCGGCGCAGATAGCACAAGCGACCAGGCCGGGCCAGGAACCCCTGCGCCCTGCGTGCTTCAGGAGGACTCGGCGGGTGGCGGGCCGCGGGTGACGTCGAGGCCCTGGGTTGGCGCCATCCTGACGAGTGATCCTGATGCGGCGGATTGGTAGATGGCCTCCATGATGCGCATGTCCTGCAGGCCTTCCTCGCCGGGGGTGAGGGGAATGCGGTCATGGGCGATGGCTTCGGCATAGGCGTCCATCTCCAGCGCGAACTGGTTTTTTGGGGACCAGCGGCGCTGTTCCAGGGCGCTGCTCTGGCCGGCGCGACGGCCGATCTGCATGGTGAGGTTGTCGTAGCTGAAGGCGGGGTCCAGGCCGGCCCAGGCTTCGGCGCCCATTACACGAAGGAAGCGGTTCTCGTGGTAGGAGTAACCGCTGCTGCAGGTGGCGAGCACGCCTGAGGGAAAGCGCAGGGTGAAGCTGCAGAGATCCTCGATTTCCTTGAAACGTGGGTCGTCTTTCGGTTGTGTCGTGCGGGCTGTGATCTCAATGGGTTCCTCGCCGGTGATAAAGCGGGCGGCGTTGAGGCAGTAGAGGCCAACGTCGGGGAGAGATCCGCCGCCGGCCATGGCTTTTATCAAACGCCATTGGCCGTTATCGGCATTGTTCTGGCCGTTGGTGGCTTCGATCATGCGCAGCGCGCCGAGCGACTTGCCGCGGGCCATCTTGATGAGTTCGCGGTATTCGGGGAGATACTGGCAGCGATACGCGATCATCAATTTGCGTTTGGCGGCCTTGCAGGCATCGACCATGCGCTGTGCATCCTGCACTGTCGTGGCCATCGGTTTCTCGCACAGAACGTGCTTGCCGGCCTGAGCTGCGCGCACCGTGTATTCGGCATGCAGTGCGTTCGGCAGGGCGATGTAGACGATATCCACATCCGGATTGTCTTTCAGCTGATCGAAATTCGTGTAGTCGTAGATGTTCTTTTCCGGCACGCGGTATTGGGCGGCGATGATGCGGGCCTTGTCGCGCTCGCCGCTGACCAGCGCGGTGAGGCGGACATGCTTGCTTTCCGCGAAGCCGGGCAGGACTTGGGTGAGTGCCAGGCGGCCGAGGCCGACGACGGCGATGCCGAGCCGCTTATCGAACGGATCGAGCGCTGGGACTTTGCCGTTCTGGTCGGAGGGGGTGTCGAGCGGCGGCAGGGTAACTTCATTATTGCGCACGGTGCCGCGCAGGTCGGCAGGTGCCTGGGTCGGCTCGGCGGCCGATGCCGCGCCGATCAGGCCGAGGCTGGCGAGGCCGGCGCCGGTGGACCCGACAAGGCTACGGCGTGTGATTGACGGCATAAGACAAACTCCCAGCGCAATGCGTATGGGGGGAACAGCCGCAGGCGGGTGAGGTTCGGGGCAGCACGGATTTGTGGTTTTGCGGGATGACTTGCTAGATACCGGCATGCGCCGTTTCCTGCTGCCGTTGCTGTTTGTTTCCACCGCCGCCTGGGCCGCGCCCGTGCCGGCGCCGCCCTCGCCGCCGATCCCACCGCCAGTGGATAAGCCCTACCCGGGCCGGATCGAGCTCATGGTGGATGGCACCAATCTCGGTCAGCACATCATGCAGGTAACAGAGACCATCCCGTTGGCGGAGGGCCAGGCGCCGATCCTGCTGTTCCCCAGATGGCTGCCCGGCAACCACGGGCCGACGGGGCCCCTCGCCTCCCTGGCCGGCCTCATGGTGAGCGCGGATGGCAAGCCGGTCGCCTGGCGGCGTGACAGCGTGGATATGGGGGCTTTCCACATCGATGCGCCGGCCGGCACCAAGGCCCTCAAGGTGTCCTTCCAGTTCCTTTCTCCGCTCGACAATGCGGCGGCGCGCGTGGTGATGACACCGAACATGGTGGAGGTGGAATGGCGGCCGGAAATCCTGTTCCCGGCCGGATATTATGCGCGTGATATCGCGGTGCAGGCTTCGGTGAAGCTGCCGTCGAATTTCCAGTATGCGACGGCACTGGAGACCGACCATGCCGATGGCGGCACAATCGCGTTCAAGCCCGTGCCGCTCGAGACGCTTCTGGATTCACCAGTATTGGCGGGCCGTTATTTCAGCCGCGTCGACTTGGCCCCCGGTGCTGCCGTGCCGGTGCATATGGATGTTTTCGCAGATAAGCCGAAAGACCTCGTGATCAAGCCGGAGGATCTGCAGGCGCATCGCAATCTGGTCGCGCAGGCCACGCGCAACTTTGGCAGCCATCATTACGACCATTTCGATTTCCTGTTCTCGGTCAGCAGCGAGATGGGCGATATCGGGCTGGAGCATCAGCGCAGCAACGAGGTCGGCGCCGATGAGGATTACTTCACCGACCCGCAGAAATCGGCACCGTTCCGCGAGCTGCTACCGCATGAATATACCCATTCGTGGAACGGCAAGTTCATGCGGCCGGCGGATCTGTGGTCGCCTGACGATCATACGGTGCCAGAGCGCGATAGCCTGCTTTGGGTGTATGAGGGGCAGACGGATTATTGGGGCCAGGTGCTGGCGGCGCGTTCGGCGATCGTGAATGCGGCGCAGTTCCGCGATATTCTGGCGTTGGAGGCGGCGCAGCTCGACAAGGCTACTCCCGGACGGTCCTGGCGCAATCTGCAGGATACGGTGGATGATCCGATCATCTCCTGGCACAAACCCTCGTCGTGGCATAGCTGGTCGCGGTTCGGCGATTATTACCAGGAGGGGCTGCTGGTATGGCTCGATGCGGACACGCTGATACGCCAGATGTCGGGCGAGAAAAAATCGCTCTCGGATTTCGCGCGCCTGTTCTTCGGCGTGGATGACGGGGATTGGACCACGCATACGTATACGTTTGACGACGTGGTGCATGCGCTGAATCAAATTCAGCCTTATGACTGGGCGGCCTTCCTGCGTGCACGGCTCGATGGACATGGTCCAGGGGCGCCGCTGGACGGCATCACGCGCGGTGGCTGGAAGCTTACCTACACGGATACGAAGTCGGCGATCGAGAAGACGCTCGATGGGCTGAGGAAGGGCACCGACCTGACCTATTCGCTCGGCGTTTTCGTGGGCGGCGATGGCACGGTGCGCGCCGTGCTCTGGGGGAGCCCTGCCTTTGCCGCCGGGCTCGCGCCCGGCAACAAGATCGCTGCGGTGAACGGGATGGCGTTTGACGGCGTGGATGTGCTTACCGACGCCATTACGACCGCACATACCGGTGACGCACCGATCGAGCTACTGATGCGCGACGGGGCACAATATCGCACGGTGCCGATCGCGTATCATGGCGGGCTGCGCTATCCACATCTTGAGCGCATTGCGAACACGCCCGATCGCCTCAGTGACATCTTGGCGCCGAAGTAGGGTGGGCTGTGCCCGCCAAACGGAAGACACGTAGATGACCACACGCACGCTGCTGCTGCGTCATGCGACGTTATTGGCGACCATGGATGACGCCGGGCGAGAGATCGCTGATGGCGGCGTCTATGTAAGCGACGGTGTCATCACGGCCGTGGGGCCTACCGACACATTGCCCTCCACGGCAGACGAGATCATCGACATGTCCGGGCACGTGGTGATGCCGGGATTGGTCAATACCCATCACCATATGTTCCAGAGCCTGACGCGGGCGGTGCCGGCGGCGCAGGATGCCGAGCTGTTCGATTGGCTGAGCGCGCTCTATCCGATCTGGCAGCATATCACGCCGCCGATGATCGGGATTTCCACGCAACTTGCCATGGCGGAGCTGGTCCTTTCCGGCTGCACCACCTCCAGCGACCATCTCTATCTTTATCCAAATGGCTGCCGGCTGGATGACAGCATCGAAGCGGCGGCCGCGATCGGCATGCGCTTTCATGCGACACGCGGCGGGATGAGCGTGGGGCAAAGCGCCGGCGGCCTGCCGCCTGACTCCCTCGTGGAGAACGAGGCCGACATCCTGCGCGACAGCCAGCGTGTCATCGAACAGTTCCACGATCCGAAGCGCCACGCGATGCTCAGGATCGCGCTGGCGCCCTGCTCACCGTTCTCCGTGACGCAAGACCTGATGCGCGAGACTGCCACGATGGCGCGCCATTACGGCGTCTCGTTGCACACGCATTTGGCAGAAAACGACAAGGACGTGGCCTATACACGCGAACGCTTCAATTGCACGCCGGCGGAATACGCGGAAGACCTCGGTTGGGTGGGCAACGACGTCTGGCATGCGCACTGCGTGCAGTTGGATGACCCGGGTATCGCCCTGTTCGCGCGCAGCCACACCGGCATCGCACACTGCCCGTGCTCGAACATGCGGCTGGCCTCCGGCATCGCGCCGATCCGCCGCATGTGCGAGGCCGGCGTGAAAGTGGGCCTCGGCGTGGACGGCTCGGCCAGCAACGATCGCGGCCATATGCTCGACGAGGCGCGCCAAGCGATGTTGCTGGCACGTGTGCTGGGTGGGCCAGCAGCAATGAGCGCACGCACAGCCCTGAGATTGGCCACGCGCGGCGGTGCATCGGTGCTTAATCGTGACGATATCGGCGTGCTCGCGGCCGGCATGTCGGCGGATATCGTGGCCTGGCGGCTGGACGGCGTGGGCATGGCCGGGGGATTGCACGACCCGTTGGCGGCGCTGCTGTTCTGCCAGCCTGGGCCGGTGGCGCTGAGCGTGATCAACGGGCGGGTCGTGGCGCGGGATGGGCAGATCCTAACGGTCGATCTGGAAGACACCGTCAGGGCGCATAATGTTGCGGCACGGGAATTGCTGGCGACGTAGGAAGGAAGCAGTTCTTTTTTGAAAAAAAGAACCAAGAAACGGTTGCTTCTTGCGCGTGCGCTGCCGGAGAGAACCGCGACAGCCACATAAAAGTCTTTTGCTTCTTTTCTTCAGAAAAGAAGGCCTTCCTTGCGGAGACCACTTTGATGCACGATCTTGTCCTGCCCAGGAACTGCACCTTCGAGCCCGAGGATTGGCGCCGCCTCGCCACCTACTGGTATCCGATCGCGCTGTCACGCGAGGTGACGGAAAGCCCGGTGGCGGCAAAGTTGATAGACCAGCCTTTGGTGATCTATCGCGTTGCGGGCAGCATTGTGGTCGCGACCGATATCTGTCCGCATCGCGGCGTGCCGCTGAGCATGGGCAGCAGAACCGAGGGTGGTATTGCCTGCGCCTATCATGGGCTTGTCTTTGGTGAAGGCGGCAAGTGCATCCACATCCCCGCCCAGCCGACCCGTGGCATTCCGGAACGGCTGCATCTGCAAACCTATCCGGCGGTGGAACGGTATGGGCTCGTATGGACGTGTCTGTGGCCGGAAACGGAGGAGAACATTCCGCCGATGCCGCACTGGGATGAACCTGCGTTCCAGCAGATTACGTGTCCCAGCATAGATATTTTTGGTTTTGCCGGGCGACAGCTCGAAGGGTTCCTTGATGTTGCTCATTTCGGCTTCGTGCACACGGGCACCTTCGGAAGCCCCGACAATACAGTTGTTCCAGCTTACGTGCCGGTGAAGACGGCCGATGGGTTCGAGGTCGAGTATCGGAGCACGGTCGGGAATTATCCGATCGGGGTCGATAAGCACGTCGCGGCCGGTTTCGAATGGTTGCGGCATTTCCGGGTGCATCTGCCGTTTACCGCGACACTCGAGATCCATTTTCCCGAGGATGGGCGGCTGGTTGTCATGAATGCGGCATCCCCGGTGTCGGCGCGGGTGACGCGGATGTTCGCACCCATTGCGCGCAACTTCGATCGCAAGCTGCCGGTCGAGGATGTGTATGAGTTCAACCAGCGCGTCTTCGAGGAGGACAAGGCCATTGTCGAGGCACAGATGCCGGAATGCCTGCCGCTGGATCCGATGATGGAAGCGCATATCCTGGCCGATCGCAGTTCGCTCGCCTATCGGCGCGGACTGAAGGATCTGGGCTTCGGCCAGTTCTTCACGTCGTAAGCGAACGGCGGCAGAGCCGGTTCACGGCCCTGCCGCCTGAGGCTGTCAGACGAGTTCGGCGAGAGCGGCTGCCTGGAAGCCGCGTAGTTCGGCGACATCGTTGGCGCGCACCTTCTCGACCCAATATGGATTGCTGATCAGCGCGCGGCCGACTGCGATCAAGTCGAATTCGTTGCGCTCCATGCGCTCGATCAGCCGTTCGATCCCGACAGAGGTCGATTGTTCTCCGCCGAAGGCGGCCATGAAATCGCCGGATAGGCCGACAGAGCCCACGCTCATCGTCGCAGCGCCGGTAAGCTTTTTTGCCCAGCCGGCGAAGTTGAGCCCGTTCTCGCCATCGATCTCGGGGAATTCCGGTTCCCAGAAGCGGCGTTGAGAGCAGTGGAGGATATCGGCGCCGGCATCGACAAGCGGCTGCAGCCATTGCGCCATCAGGTCGGGCGTGTCGGCCAGTCGGGCGGTGTAATCCTGCTGCTTCCACTGGCTCAAGCGGATGATGATCGGGAAGTCGGGGCCGACTTCTTGCCGCACCGCCGCGATGATCTCGGCGGCGAAGCGGGCGCGCTCGCCAATGGTGGCGCCACCATAGCGGTCAGTGCGGTGGTTGGTGCCGGACCAGAAGAACTGGTCGATCAGGTAGCCATGGGCGCCGTGCAGTTCGATGGTGACGAAGCCGAGGCGCTTGGCGGCGCCGGCAGCCTTGGCGAAGGCTGCGATCGTGTCAGCAACGTCCGAATCTTTCATCGCACCACCGCGGGGTGCATCCGGTGCCGCGAGGCCGGAGGGGCTTTCGATGCCGGATTCAGGTTCCCAGTCCGTCTGGAAGCTTTTCACGGCACCGGTGTGCCAAAGCTGCGGGCCCATATGGCCGCCAGCCTGATGCACCTCGTCAATCACACGCTTCCATCCGGCCAGCGACGCTTCGCCGTGGAAGAAGGGTATGCCGGGGTCGTTGCGCGAGGCAGGGCGGTCGATGACAGTGCCTTCCGACAGGATCAGGCCGACGCCACCTTCGGCACGCTTGCGATAGTAGCTGGCGTTACTGGGGCCGGGAATGCCACCCGGCGCGAAGGAGCGCGTCATCGGCGCCATGACGATGCGGTTGGGGAGGGAGAGCGAGCGCAGCTTGAAGGGACGGAACAAGCTTTCGGTAGAGGCGCTGGTCACTGTTGGTGGCTCCGTTGCAATGGAGCCACTTAGGTATATTTTGTAAACCTGGTGTCAATGAGGGCACCGCAACTCACCTAGGTATCTTCGAGGAAACCATGCCCGCGTGTGATCCAAAGCATTTCTCGGCCGAATGTCCGAGCCGGCAGCTCTTCGATCAGATCGCCGATAAATGGTCGATGATGGTGCTTACAGTGCTTGATGGCGGCCCCATGCGTTTCAACGCACTCAAGCGGCATCTGGAAGGCGTGACGCAGAAGGCGCTGACGCAATGTGTGCGGCGGCTGGAGCGCAATGGGCTGGTGTCGCGCCGTGTGATCCCGGTGTCGCCCGTTGCGGTGGAATACGAGATCACGCCGCTGGGCCGCTCGTTGCAGGCGCCGTTTCGGGCGCTGCATGGCTGGACCATGGCGCATATGGATGAAGTGGGTGAGGCGCGGCGGAGATTCGATGCGCGGAGTCAGTGAAGTAAGCGGTTCTTTTTTGAAAAAAAGAACCAAAAAACTTTTACCTATATGGCGCACGCTGCCGGAGAGGTCCGCGACAGCCAGATAAAAGTCTTTCGCTTCTTTTCTTCAGAAAAGAATAACTTCCTTTTCTTGTTGCACTCCACCGTAGCGGCTGAACGCCTCAAGCAGCATCGCAGCGCTGATCGGCTTGCGCAAAACCGGAACGTTCTCGAAGCGCGCAGGGATCATCACCGAATCGCCGTAGCCCGTTGCAAACACGAAGTCGACGCTCAGGGAGAGCAGTTCGTCGGCGATGACCGCAGAGGTATGGTCGCCGAGGTTGTAATCGAGGATGGCGCAGTCGGGAACACCGCCGGATAAAGCCCGCTCCGCATCATCGATATTCGGAGCGCAGGTGACATCGCGCGCGCCGAGCCGGCGCAGGGTGTCCTCCATGTCCATTGCGATCAGCGCTTGGTCCTCGAGGATCAAGGCGGTTTTGCCGGCGAAGTAATCACCGGAGATCTGTATGCCTGGACGGGCGACTGCCACAGAATTCGGCACGACCAGATGTGCTTCGGGGATCGTGAAGCGTGCGTAGAGACCCGACGGGCGATACTCGATGACGACGGTGCCGCTGAGATCATAGGCGATCGTGTTGCGTATGAGTCTGCCGCCGAAACCTTCCTGCGCCGGTATCACCACCGGTGGTCCGTTGGTCTCGAGCCAATCCAGCACGCAATCCCCGCTCGGGGACAGCTCCCAGCTCAGTTTCAACAGACCATCTGGTGTCGAGAGTGCGCCGTATTTGGCGGCATTCGTCATCATCTCGTGAATGACGAGGGCGAGGACGCCATAGGCGCGATCGCCCAGTCCGATCGGTGGACCTTCCGCCAGCACGCGTGCCTTTGTCGACCCGTAACGGTGCAGGCTCGCTTCGGGTTCGATCAGGGCGGCGAGGCTGCCGGCATGCACGCCGAGCGACTGGTCGTGGGCATAGGCGAGCGCGCGCAGGCGGCCTTCGAAGGAGGCGGCGTAGCCTTCGACGCTGGTCGCATGCGCGCCCGTTTGCGCGGCGATCGATTTCACCAGGGCAATGATGTTCTTGACGCGGTGATTGAGCTCGTCGTTGAGGACGCGCCGCCGCTGATCGGCGCGCGCCTGCTCGTCGGAGGTGAATTCCTTTGAGCGTAGAACGACGTCGCGCAGGTAGTCGCGAATGGTTCCGGCGATCGTGCGTTCCGACGCCGACCATGGGCGGGCGCGGCCGCGCACTTCCTCGCGCCAGACGGCGAAGCTGCCGCGCGGGGTGAGCCGTTCCCCAAGGCCGCGCACTGGCTGCTTGGTGGGTTCGCCGGCCCATTCGATGTTGTGGGCTTCCTCGCTGCGGAACAGCAGCAGGTAATCGCGCGGCACCGACGAAATGGGGATCGCGAGCACGCCGGCCACCGCCCTGCCGTAGGATTTCGCACTGCCGAGATGCGAGCGCAGATCATGGCTTTCCCACACGCGGCCATCCGCACCATGCTTGACGAGGGCAATGACGTCGGCCACTTCGGAGCGCGACGGGACCGTGCCGATGGCATTCCACTGGCCGTCGACCCAGAGGCCGTAACCGTCGCAAGGCAGCATCGCCGCCAGCCGTTCGAGGCTGTTGAGCAGGACATCGCCGGCTGGCTCGTCGGGGTGCAGCGAGGCAATGATCTCGTCGAGTTCGACACGCGTGGTCGACGCGGCAACGGCCTGCGCGCGGCCTTCCGCCAGGGCGATCTGCAGGGAGAAGTAATGGCCGAACAGCTCGGCACCGACCCTGAGCGGCATCGAGACCGCCTTGGGGCTGTCGTGATGGCAGGCGATCAGGCCCCATAGCTCGCCACCCACGATGATGGAGATCGACATGGAGGCCGCCACGCCCATGTTGCGCAGATATTCGCAATGGATGGGCGAGACGCTGCGTAATTGCGCGTACGACATGTCGATGGCCGCCTCATTGGCGCGTTGCGACGGCAGGATCGGCGACGGCGCGTAGCGCACATCGGCGATCGCGCGGATGGTGTTCAGCAGGTAGAGGCGTCGCGCCTGGTAGGGGATGTCGGAGGCGGGGAAATGCTGCCCCATGAAGCTCGCCAGGCTGGCTTTTTTGGCCTCGGCGATCACCCGGCCGGCGCCGTTATGGAGCAGGCGATAGACCATGACACGGTCATAGCCGAGCATTGCGCGGATCAGCTTGGCGCCGGTCGATGCGATGGCGTCGACGCTGCTCTCCCGGTCGAGGCGCAGGACGAGGGCGTGGGTGACATCGAGCGTGTTGCGCGCGTTTTGATCCTTGCCCGCTGCGGGCTGTATTTCGACGAAGAGGCGGTTCTTGTAGCGATGGATGCAGGCATCGACGGACTCAGCGCGTCCG
This sequence comes from Acetobacteraceae bacterium, assembly GCA_965198855.1. Classification (GTDB taxonomy): domain Bacteria; phylum Pseudomonadota; class Alphaproteobacteria; order Acetobacterales; family Acetobacteraceae; genus BOG-908. The sequence goes on from CBDAPZ010000001.1 coordinate 2,148,362, forward strand.
GGGAGCGTCACGTCGACCAGCAATCCGGAAAGTTCGGCGCCACCTGCCCGCGACGCGGCATTGCGTAGGTCGTGGGTTGCCTGTGCACCGAAGGCTGCCTCCAGCGTGGATCCCACGAGCGGCATAATCGTCTGGAAGAACGCGCCGGCATTCGCCGATGCATGGGAGATCACGCCCGTCTCAGGGTCGCAGATCAGCATGGCGCCGTGCGGCTGGATGCTGCCGGGTGTGTGTATCGGCTCGCGATCGCAATCGCTCAGGGTGGCGGGTTCGCCTTGGATGGTCATCCGCCGGGGGCGAAGGATTCAAAAGCGCGCTGGTAGCCTTCGAAGGTTGCGATTGCTGCAGCGATGCATTGGTCCTCCTCCGGGTCCGTCATCGGCGTGCGGGCCAGGAGGTCGGTGAACGCAGCCCAGGCGCCGGGCTGGGATATCTGATGCGCCAAATGGCGGGCGCCGAAGCATGCGGTCATGCCGATGCCGGCCGCCCGCGCACCGAGGACGCGCGCGCCGAGGGCGGATCCTTCAAGAACATAGAGCACGCCGAGGGATTCTGCGGTACCGAGGATTTCGGACGGCTCACCTGTCGGGTCGGCGGGGCGGGATTTGGAGACGTCGAACACGTCCTGACTGAGCGCGTCGCTCACTTGGCGCGATGGCCAGCCGGCGTAGAAGCCGGCGATTCCCGCGCGTTCGAGGGCCTGTTCGGCAGGCCGCCGCGCTGCCCATGTCGCGTGCAGATAGAGCTCGTAACGCGCGCGGCTGTTCAGCAGCCCGGCATGATCGATCAGTCCGTCGAGCCGTCGATGTGCCGCATTGGTGGCGCGCCTGAGCCGCTGGCGCCTGTCGCACGCCTGAATGACCATTTTTTTCCTGATGGCGTGGAGACACTCGCGTGGGCAACGCCCCGGTGTCGAGCAGACCTCGCAGACCAATCCGTATGCTACGCCCCGGGGTGCGGGATAGATACAGCTAACTGTATTGGGGCTGGGCGGCGTGGAGGTCCGAGGCGGAGTCGAACCGCCCTACGCAGATTTGCAGTCTGCTACATAGCCGCTCTGACATCGGACCCCGCGGCGGAGGCAGGCCTATAAGGGGGATTTTTGCCACGGTCCAGCCACAGCCGCGCATGGTGCCGTGCGGCGAAGCTGGACCACGCGGCACACCGCCGCTAGAACTTGCCTCGCCTTTGCGGAGCCGCCCTCACACATGTCCCAATCCGCCACGTCCCATGCTGCCACACCCGTCATGTCCGCCGCCGATTTCGTGCTGGCGCGCAATTTGATGGTCGATGGTCAGCTCCGGCCGAACAAGGTGACCGACCGCCGCATCCTCGATGCCATGCGGACGTTGCCGCGCGAGGCATTTGCGCCGCCGAAGCTCGCGAGCCTTGCCTATATCGATCAGGATCTGCCGCTCGGGGATGGCCGTGTGATGCTCAAGCCGCTGGTGATTGCGCGGCTGATACAGCTCGCACGGCCGCGTGCCGGAGAGACGGCACTCGTCGTCGGCAGTGGCACGGGATTCGGCGCTGCGATCCTGGCCGCCTGCGGCGTGCACGTGACCGCGCTGGAAGAGGATGCAGCGCTGATCGACATGGCGCGCCAGGCGCTTGGCGAAAATGCATCCATCTCCCTGGTGCAGGGCAGACTTGCTGAGGGCCATGAGGCCGCTGCTCCCTATGATCTGGTGGTGATCGAGGGTGCCGTGCCCGCTATACCGGAGAGCATCGGCCGGCAGGTCGCGGCCGGTGGTCGGCTGGTGACGATCATCATGGAAAACGGGGTTGCAGGCTATGCTGCGCTGGCGGAGCCCACCACCGGGGGGTTGCGCGCCCAGGCGGCCTTCGACGCGACGGCGCCGCTGCTGCGGGGGCTGCAGCCGGCAAAAAGTTTCACTTTCTGAGTCCGTCGGATACCCTTCTCGTGCAAGTTCCGTCTGATACGGGCCGTTGGCGATACGGGGACTGATGTGGCAATGTTGTATTCGCGTTTCACTGGAGTGTGTCGTATGCGCAGCACGCGCGTCGTTCTGAGTGCCGGATTTTTGGCCGGCACCGCCTTGGCGTCCCTGAGCGTTGCCAGCGCACAGCCTTCTTCCACCAGCCCCCATAGCAAACATTTCGTGCCGGCCGGGCCGGGCATGTCGCGCACCATCGCCACAGACCAGCCCGACACCGAGCCGCACACGCTCTCCGAAGCACTCGGTGCAGCCTATGAGAACAACCCGCAGCTCACCGGCGAACGCGCACATCTGCGCTCGATCGACGAGAACGTGCCGACGGCGCTGGCCGGCTGGCGGCCGACCGTCACGGTGACCGGCAGCTATGGCTGGGCGGTCGGCCGCTATGACGAGCAGGTTGCCTCGAACGGGCTCATCGCGGCCGGATCCAACAGCGTCACGGAATCTTTGAAAGACAACCGCACCGAGAAAATCGGACAGGCCACCGTCACGCAGTATCTGTATCGCGGCGGCAAGACGGTCGCCTCGACGCATGAAGCGGTGAACAGTGTGTTTGCCGAACGCGCCCGGCTGATCGCGGAAGAGGAGACGGTGTTCACCGATACGGTGAATGCCTATGTCACGCTGATTGAAGACAAAAACCTGCTCCAGTTGGACCGCGCCAACGAACAGGTGCTCGGCGACGAGCTGCGCGCCATCGATGACCGGTTCAAGGTCGGCGAGCTGACGCGGACCGATGTCGCACAGGCCGAAGCGGCACTGGCGCAGGCGATCTCCACCCGACAGACGGCTGAAGGCAACCTTGCCACCGCGCGCGCCACCTTCAGGCGCCAGGTTGGCACCGAAGCGCCGAACGACCTTGCCGATCCGCAGCCTTTGCAGCTGCCGGTGAAGTCGGTGCAGGATGCGTTCAACCTGGCCTTGGATAATAATCCGAACGTGATCGCCGCCAAGTTCAACCAGTCCCAGTTGCGGGACGCGGTGGACGTGGCCTTCGCACAGCTCGGGCCGAACGTGTCCATCCAAGGTTCCGGCTTCTACTCGGGCAGTGCTTCGATCGAAGGCACCAACACATATGGCGCGCAGGCGCTGATCAACCTGACGATTCCGCTCTATCAGGGAGGTGCCGAATATGCAGCCATCCGGGCGGCGCGGCAGAACTACCTGCAGGCCGTGCGCGAGACCGAGGACGCACAGCGGCAGGCGCGCGAACTTGCGGTACAGGCTTGGGAGACGCTGACGGCGTCAAAGGCATCGATCGCGAGCGCGAAGGTGGCCGTGCGATCAAGCGAAATCGCGCTGGAAGGCTTGGAGCGCGAGGCGCTGGTGGGGTCGGCGACCACGCAGGAAGTGCTGATCGGGCAGCAGAATCTGCTGACGGCGCAGATCACCCTGGTGCAGAACATCACCTCGATGGTGACCGCCTCCTATGGTGTGGCGTCGGCGATCGGTCGGCTGACTGCGGCCGATCTCGGGCTGCAGGTGCCGCTCTATGACGAGACCGCCTACTACAAGGCAGTGAAGGACCGGCTCTGGGGCACCGGCGACCATGCCCTGGGCCAGCCTGGCCGTTGAGCGGGCCGGAGAAGGCAAGCGCCGAGAAGACAAGCGGGGCTCCAGGCGCCGCGGACGCGGATCCGTCGATGGAGGACATACTTGCCTCCATACGGCGCATCCTGAACGACGACGAGACTCCAGCCGAGGCCAGCCCGGCCGAGGACGTTTTCGAGTTGGACAGCAGCATGATCATCGACGAGCCTTCGGAACACGAGCCTATCCCCGGCCCCACCTCTATGGAGGCGCAGGAGCAGCCCCCACCGCATGCGTTCGAGCCGGAAGAACCGCTGGTCGCACCAACGACAGCCGCAGCCGCCAGCGCCTCGATGGGCGCGCTGGTGCGCGTGCTCGGGCAGCGCCACACGCAGGTGTATCGTGAGGGGCCGACGCTGGAGGATATGGTGCGTGAGGAAATCCGGCCACTGGTGAAGAGCTGGTTGGATGAGAATCTGGCGCCCTTGGTCGAGCGATTGGTGCGTGCCGAGATAGAGCGAGTTACCAGCCGCAATCTTTGAGAGTTAAGAAGAAAGATCTTCTTTTCTGAAGAAAAAAAGCAAAAGACTTTTATTTCCTGCTGGACGACATGCTCGATAAAACGTTCGACCACGCGACTGTTGAAACATCCCTTTATGAGGGGTGGGAGCAGGCTGGCGCATTTGCTGCCGGGCAGGCCGCGGGAGATCCATTTACGATCATGATCCCGCCGCCGAACGTAACGGGCAGCCTGCATATGGGCCATGCGCTGACGTTCACGCTGCAGGATGCACTGATCCGCTGGCGGCGCATGCAAGGGCGCGATGCGCTGTGGCAGCCGGGCACCGACCACGCGGGTATTGCGACTCAGATGGTGGTGGAACGGCTGCTGGCGGCTGAAAAAACTGATCGCAAGGCGTTGGGGCGGGCGGCTTTCGTCGAACGTGTGTGGGCCTGGAAGCAGGAATCAGGCGGCACCATCACCACGCAGTTGCGCCGGCTTGGCGCTTCGCTGGATTGGCCGCGTGAACGTTTCACGATGGATGACGGGCTTTCTGAAGCGGTGCGGACCGTTTTCGTGAAGCTGTATGAGGAAAAGCTGATCTACCGGGCGCGGCGCCTAGTGAATTGGGACCCGAAATTCCAGTCCGCGATTTCCGATCTCGAAGTCGAAACAAAAGACGTGCGTGGCCATCTCTGGCATATCCGCTATCCCGTCGATGGCGAGGCAGGGCGCTTCCTGACGGTGGCGACCACGCGGCCGGAGACGATGCTGGGCGATACCGCAGTGGCCGTGCATCCCGACGATGAGCGCATGCGCGACCTGGTAGGCAAATGCGTGATCCTGCCGCTGACAGGCCGCAGGATTCCGATCGTTGCCGACAGCTATGCCGATCCGGAAAAAGGTACCGGTGCGGTGAAGATCACGCCGGCGCACGACTTCAACGATTTCTTGGTTGGCCAGCGGCATGACCTGCCGATGCCCACCATCCTCGACAAGCAGGCGCGTATCACCCTCGGCGAGATCGAGCTTTTTGCCATCCCTGCCCTCGCCGAACCGGCTTTCGTGCACGGCCTAGAGGGCATGGATCGTGATGCGGCACGAAAAGCGATCGTGGCAGAATTGGAACGTCTGGAGCTTCTGGATAAAGTGGAGCCGCACACACACGCGGTGCCGCATGGCGACCGCTCCGGCGTGGTGATCGAGCCGTTGCTGACGGTGCAATGGTATTGCGATGCGAAGACGCTGGCGGCGCCGGCGATCGAAGCCGTCGAGCAGGGCCGCACCGTGTTCGTGCCGAAGCAATGGGAGAACACGTTCTTCGCGTGGATGCGCGATATCGAACCTTGGTGCATCAGCCGGCAACTTTGGTGGGGGCACCGCATCCCCGCCTGGTATGCGCCGGATGGTTCGGTGTTCGTGGCCGCCACGCAGGCCGAGGCGTTGGCACAGGCGGAGGAACAATTCGGCACGCATACGCCGCTGATCCAGGACGAGGATGTGCTGGATACGTGGTTCAGCTCCGGCCTGTGGCCATTCTCCACGCTGGGCTGGCCGGAGAAGACGCCGATGCTGGCTCGGCATTATCCTGGCGACGTGCTGGTAACCGGTTTCGACATCATCTTTTTCTGGGTTGCCAGGATGATGATGCTGGGCCTGCATTTCATGGATGACGTGCCGTTCCAGACGGTGGTGATACATGGCCTGGTGCGCGACGAGCGCGGCCAGAAGATGAGCAAGTCGAAAGGCAACGTGATCGATCCACTGGCGCTGATCGACCAATACGGCGCCGACGCGATGCGGTTTGCCGTATGTCAGTTGACCGGGCCAGGGCGCGATATAAAATTGGGTGCCGCGCGCGTTGGCGAGGCACGGACGTTCGTGACGAAGCTGTGGAACGCTGCAAGATTTTGCGAAATGAATGGCGTCGCACCTGCGGAGAATTTTGATCCGGCAAGTGCCAGAAGCCCGCTCTGCCGCTGGCTGCTGGATGCCTGCAACGCCACGATCGCCGAGGCTGGTGCTGCATTGGAAGCCTTTCGTTTCGACGATTATGCAGGCGCCTGCTACCGCTTCACCTGGAACATCTTTTGCGACTGGTTCGTCGAACTCAGCAAGCCGGTGCTGATGGGGGAGGACGGACCGGAACGGCAGGAGGTGCGCGATACTGCCGCGCATGTGCTTGGCGTGATCCTGCGCCTGCTGCATCCGGCCACCCCTTTTGTCACCGAAGCTCTTTGGGATGGTTTTGGGTATGGCCCTGCGCTGAGCCTGGTGCGTGCGCCTTGGCCGTCGGCGTGCAGCGTCACTGATGCAGCACCGGCGCGTGACGAGCTTGGCTGGGTGATACGCTTCATCACCGCGGTGCGCACAGTGCGGGCAGAGATGAACGTGCCGCCGAGTATAAAAGCGCCCATCTTCCTGCGCGACGCATCGGCGGAAACCCTTGCGCGGGGTACGGCGTGGCTCGATGCCGCCGCTCGGCTGGCACGCATTTCCGGGATTGCCGCAGCCGAGGGCGACGTGCCACGCGGTGCCGCGCAGATCGTACTTGATGAGGCTACGCTGATTCTGCCTTTAGCCGATCTGATCGACATCGGTGCCGAACGAACACGGTTGGAACGCGATCGCACGCGCGCGGCGGAAGAGGTTGAGAAGGTGGTGCGCAAGCTGGGCAACGCGGATTTCGTTGCGCGCGCAAAGCCGGAGGTTGTGGAAGAAAACCGCGAGCGGGAGCGGAGTTTTCGCAGCGAGATTACACGACTGGATGCGGCACTAGCGCGGCTGGAATAGAGAAAAAGCGTTTTCTTCGTTAGAGAACCAAGTGGTTTGTATGTTTCAGTAAGTGCTTTGAGAGAAATCTTTGGCGTTTGTGCCTGGCAAAATCTCAAGCTACTGGCTACCTGCTCCATTTATGAAGCGCTCAAGGCCCTCCCAATCTCCCCGTCGTGGCGAATAATTTCGTGGATGGATGAGGTCAAGCTCCTCTAACAGGTAGTTGCTGCGGCCGTAGTTACAGGCAGAACAGGTTAAATAGACGTTTTCTAGGCTACTATGGCCACCACGTGCGTGCGGTATGATGTGGTCATATTGCGCCCACATAAGTTGAAAGGCCGCATGCTGCGTCGCGTTGGTCCCTTCCCAGGGCACGGCGCGCGGATACTCCTTGCGAAGAGCAGCCCGAATTTCGGCCCTGATCACAGGCACCTTGCAGAACCGGCAATAAAAACCATCCCGCTGATGTACTAATTGCTTAGTTTCGCGTGTTGCATCCCGAGGCTTTGCTCTTTCATCTTTGGGCAGTAGAGGTGGATACGCGATGACGCGGCGCGGTCGATTGTAGATTGTTGTCTTGCCCCAGACCGAGTCGAGCCAATCCCAAAGCACCCGGGTGTTCGTCTGATGCAAAAGTTCTTCGGCAAGGCCGCGCTCACCTCGGAAATGCGCCGAGACAGCCTCGTTGAGCTGTTGAGCCGCGATCTCGATTTCAGGTATGGGCTCGCGTAAGGAGCAACGAAGCATAACGCATCCATGCGATAAAATTCTTCAGAACATGCGTCGTAGGATCGAACCGCGACAGCGACATAAAAGTCTTTTGCTTCTTTTCTTCAGAAAAGAAGGCCTTTTCTCCTCGTTCAAGCCGCCGCCAATTCCGGCGCGAACACCTTGAACTGGCCGCGACCATTCTGCTTGGCGGTGTAGAGCGCCTGGTCGGCCTCGCTCAGCATCGCATCGAGCGAGACGTGCCGCGGTTCGGACACCACGATGCCGACGCTGATCCCGACCTGCGCCGTGCGGCCGCCGGCGGAAATCTGCTTCGGCATGCCGGCAACGACACGCTCGGCGACGCGCATCGCATCCTCGGCGGAGCACACACTGTCGAGGAGCATGGTGAACTCGTCGCCGCCGAGGCGGGCGACCACGTCGGCCGGACGGAGGCAACTGCGCAGATGGTCGGCGACGCGCTGCAGCAGCAGGTCGCCGGCGGGATGGCCGAGGGTGTCGTTGACGCCCTTGAAGCCGTCGAGATCCATGTAGACGATGGCGAAATCGCCGTCGTTGCGCCGACGCTGCGGCGACATGCGGCTCATCAGGGTTTCCATGAAGGCGGCGCGGTTGGGCAGGCCGGTGAGGCTGTCGGTGCGGGCCAGGCGGCGCAACTCATGCTCGGCATGCTTGCGGCATAGATCAGAGGCGTGGAGTTTCTGCGCCGTCAGCGTGACCAGGATGGTCATTGCGATCAGGCTGACCACCGCAATCAGCGCGATTCCGACATCGTTGGGGAACAGGCCGGAGCGGATCGCCAGAACGCCCACCCAGCCGAAGCACACCGGCAGCAGCACCGCGGCCGGCAGCAGGCGACGCATCAAGCCGCCGGCCGGTCCGTGATCGGCCAGCATGCCGGCCAAGCCGAGATCGGCCGTCTGCATCAGCGCGCAGGCGCCGAGAGCGAGGAAACACAGCGCGGTGTGCGCGCCCATCGGGAAGAATTGCGGCATCGTATAGAGGGCGGCCACGGAGTACAGATGGCCCACCAAGGCAAAGCCGCTCAGCAGGAACGTCGCCAGAGTGAGCATCTGGGCAGCGTGGCGCGATGACTTCGCGTGGTGGCGCAACAGCACGAAGGCTGTCGCCATCAGCAACATGCACACAGCGGCATTGGGGGCGACACGGCTGGGCAGGCTGCGGCCGATCGAAAGTTTCGAGGCAAACAGCCAGGTATCCGGCCTAACGCCGGTGGCAAACACATCGTCTGCCAGCGTCAGTGCTCCGATACAGGCTGCAACCAAAAGGATAGGCAGGCTCGCCCGGTCCAGCCCGCCGAAGCGGGCAGCACGGCGCAGCAGCAAGCCTGCGGAAAAGCAGAGCAGGGCGACGGCGCTGGCAGGGTTCATCGAGACGGGGCTGAACCACAGATGGGTCATCGGCAGGTTTCCGACGGCCCAGCCGATCAGGACGAGAGCTGCGCATCCGCCGGGTAACGCTGCCGTGGCCGGCTCAACGAGACCCCGCATAAAGACCTTGCTTCCAGCCATGAGCGACCGCCTTTCAGACTTCAAACCCCGATACGGTTTGGCTAGGGCTGACGTCGGAAAGGCCCGGTTCCGTATCCATGGCGACAAGATTGAGCACACGTAAAAATGAAAGTCACGAAAATATTACGACCTCAGGTTGCAATTCCTCGTCACGCAACACCTCTCGCGTTGTAGTCGGGCGGGCGGGCTACATACCTTTCCCGAACGACGCGATCAGGACCACCAGCACGCCAAGCACGAGATTCACCGTCACGAGCAGGCGGATACGGGCGAGCAGTTCCGGGCCCGGGCGGATCGCGCGGCGCAGGCGGCGGAACGGCACGAAATAGGTGTAGAGGAAAATGCCGGCCATCACGATCGCCAGACCCTGCATGGCGTTCACGTAGAGCGGCAGATGCCCCATGTCCCAGCCGGCCGCCAGGATCATGCCCCAGCCGGTCAGCAGCATCAGCGGCATCACGTGCCAGACCACAAGGAAGAAACGCTTCAAGGTCAGCATGTGCAGTTGCAGGCGCGGCGCCGCATCCAGCACGCTCAGAGCAGGCCGCAACACGATCAAGGCGTAAAACATGCCGCCGACCCAGATGACGGCGGACAGAACATGGATCGCCAACAACGCGGCGGTGGTGGAACTCATCGTGCAATCTCCAGAATGGCATCGGCCAGCGCCATCATCTCGACGGCCGCCACCGAGCGCGGCAAGGCTTCGACCACGCCCATACCCTGCGCAAAAGCCTGCGCATAGCCGCGACGATCGCCCAAATGCAGCGGCAGCAACGGCAAACCACGCTCCGCGAACGCACCCTCGATCACACTGCGCAACGAGGACTTCGCCGGCGAACGGTTCAACACGATCGCCACGCGACGCCGCTCCGCCGTCGCCAGCTTCAAGGTGCCCTCCGACGCCCAAAGATCCGGCATGCTCGGCTGCACCGGGATCAATACAAGCGACGCCGCCCGAATGGCCCGCGCCGCATCGGCGTCGATCTGCGGTGGCGTGTCGACGATCAGGATGTCCGCCCGCGAGGCCAACCGCCCCAGTTCCGTCGCAAGACGCCAGCCCGACACGTCGGAAAACCCGATCGCCGGCACCCGCCCGCCACGCAGCCCAACCCATCGCGACAACGAACGCTGCGGGTCGATGTCCAACACCGTCACACGATGCGCCGCCGCCCACGCCGCTGCGAGATTGGCGACGAGCATGGTCTTTCCCGCCCCACCCTTCTGCTGAGCCACCGTCACCACCAGCGCCATCATGGGCCTCCGCGTTCGTTGGAGCGTTATATCGGTGATGAGCGGAGTCGCTGTGCTCACGGCTAGGCCGGGGGGCTTTGCCCCCTGGACTGCCATTATCTGAAGGCAGTGGAGGTCTGGAGGGCCTCCCTCCAGCGGGGTCCAGGGGCAGAGCCCCTGGCCTAGCCGCTGGCTCAGCCACTATGCTAACCCATAAGTATAATGCCCAGGGAGGCAGCAGGCGCATGAACGCACCGGTGGGTGGTTTGCAGCGGGAGGCGGCATCCAGGCTGGAGGTCTTGCGCCAGATCGAGCGGAAGTTGCTGTGGCTGTCGGCTTGGATGGTGCATCACGCGAATAATGTGCGGCCGAACCGTGACGGGTTGAAGGTGGGTGGTCACCAGGCGAGTTGTGCGTCGGTGATTTCCATTTTGACGGCGCTGTATTTCGAGAAATTGCGGCCGCAGGATCGGGTTGCCGTCAAGCCGCATGCGAGCCCGGTGTTTCATGCGGCGAATTATCTGTTTGGCCGTCAGAGCGTGGAGAAGATGGCGGGGCTGCGTCAATTTGGCGGGGCGCAGGCTTATCCGAGCCGGGTGAAGGATGGGGGGGAAATCGATTTTTCCACCGGGTCGGTTGGGTTGGGTGTGGCGGCGACGTCGTTTTCCGCGTTGGTGCAGGATTATGTGAAGCTGCATGGATTCATGCCGGAGGATTTGCCGGTTGGGCGTCATATCGCGATTGCGGGCGATGCCGAGCTGGACGAGGGGAATATCTACGAGGCTTTGCTGGAGGGATGGAAGCACGACGTCCGCAATGTGTGGTGGATTGTCGATTACAACCGGCAGAGTTTGGATTCCGTGGTTCAGGACAGGTTGTTTGGCCGGTTCGAGGGTTTGTTCGGCGACATGGGGTGGAATGTCGTTCGGATAAAGCATGGCAAGCTGCAGGAGGCGGCGTTTGCGCGGCCGGGTGGCGAGGCGTTGCGCAACTGGATCGATGAATGCCCGAACTCTTTGTATGCGTCTCTGACGTTTCAGGGTGGCGAGGCGTGGCGCACGGCGTTACTCGCGGATATGGGGCGGTCGCAGGCCTTGCGTGCGATCATCGATCCGCTGACGGATGACGAGTTGGCCGGGTTGATGACCAATCTGGGCGGGCATGACATCGAGACGATATTGGAGGCGTTGACGGCGGCCGATGCTGCAGGTGATCGGCCGACCTGTTTCATTGCCTATACCATCAAGGGAATGGGATTACCCTTTGCAGGACATAAAGATAATCATTCCGGACTGATGACGCGTGAGCAGATGGAGGTGTTCCGCGCCGAGATGAAAGTGCGGCCTGGGCATGAGTGGGATGCGTTCGAGGGGCTGGATCTGCCGGCCGATCTGCTGCGCGATTTCATTGATGCTTGCCCGTTTGCAAAACCTTTGACGCCTGCGGGGCGTGTGCTGCATCCGCCGGTGATTGCCATTCCGGCAGCGGTGCCGCTGGGGAAACTGGTTGGGCGTAAGATGTCGACCCAGACTGGGTTCGGCGAGATTTTGGGAGAGATCGGGCGCGCCGAGGGGCCTTGGAAAGAGGCGGCGTCGCGCATTGTGACCACCAGCCCGGATGTGACGGTATCCACCAGCCTCGGGCCTTGGGTGAACAGGCGCGGGTTGTTCGATCGGCATCTGCGCAACGATGTGTTCAGGGACACCAAGGTTGCGAGCATGCAGCGTTGGGGGATGAGCCCCGCCGGGCAGCATGTCGAATTGGGGATTGCAGAGCAAAATCTTTTTCTGCTGCTGGGGTCTATGGGTTTGAGCCATGCGCTGAATGGGGCGCGGATTTTGCCGATCGGCACAGTGTATGATCCGTTCGTCAATCGCGGGTTGGATGCGTTGATTTATGCCTGCTACCAGGATGCACGTTTTCTGCTGGTATCCACGCCGTCGGGGCTGAGTTTGGCGCCGGAGGGCGGGCAGCATCAGTCAGTGAACACGCCGCTGCTGGGCATGGCGGCGGACCGGTTGGCGAGTTACGAGCCGGCATATGTGGATGAGTTGGCGATCATGATGCGCTGGGCGTTTGCGCATCTGCAGGCGCCGGATGGGTCTGCGGTGTGGCTGCGGCTTTCGACACGTGCGTTGCTGCACAAGGCGCGTGTTCTGGATGAGGCGGCGGTGATCGCAGGCGCGCATTGGGTGGTGCCGCCTGGCAAGGGTGCGCCGATCGCGCTGGCGTATCAGGGGCCGATGGCGGCCGAGGCGGAAGCGGCGTTCGAGGTGTTGCGCGAGGAGGTGCCGAATGCGGGGATGCTCGCGGTGACGAGCCCGGATCGTCTTTACGCGGGCTGGTTGGCGGCGCAGCGCGCGCGGCGCCGCGGCGAGAAAAAGCTCAGCCACCTGGAGACGCTGCTGGCACCGATGGCCGCCGGAAGTGCGGTGGTGACGATACTGGATGGGCATCCGGCGGCGTTGGCGTGGCTGGGCTCGGTGCGTGGCCAGCGCGTGGTGCCGCTGGGCGTGGACCGGTTCGGGCAGAGCGGCGATATTCCGGATCTGTATCGCGAATACGGGCTGGACGAGGATGCCATTCTGGATGCGTGCGCACAGGCATTGCTCGGGTAAGGTGCCGTGCTGATCATCCATCATCTCGCCAACTCGCAATCCGAGCGCATCCTTTGGCTTTGCGAAGAGCTTGGCGTTCCCTTTGAGATAATCCGATACGAGCGCGATCCGGTCAGCCGTTCGGCGCCCCCGGAGTATAAGGCTCTGCATCCGTTCGGGACGGCGCCGGTGATCACGGACGGTGATGTCGTGCTCGGCGAAAGCAACGCCATCGCCGAATATCTGATGGCGCGGCATAGCGGACGCCGGCTGGCGCTGCCTGCCGATCATCCTGCCTACGCGCAGTATCTTACCTGGCTGCACTTCGCCAACGGCTCCTTCATCCCGGCCATCATGATGGATCATGGGCTACAGATGGTCGGCTCTGCTGAGTCGGAAGCCACCCGCCTGCTGCGCAGCCGTGGCGAGCGGGCGATGGCGATCAGTGAGTCGCGGTTGGCGAAGGTGCCTTATTTTGCCGGAGAGCTTTTCACTGCGGCCGACATCATGATGACGGCTCCTCTGAAGGGATCCCCCGACCTTGCCGGCTTCCCGCATATACGCGCTTATCTGCAACGCATCGGCGAACGGCCGGCCTTTCAACGCGCGATGCAGAAGGCCGAGCCGGGACGCATCTGAGGGTCGAAGCGACGCGTATTTTTTTGACTTCAGATGATAATGACTTGCAATCGCAGCCTGCGGGCGGTTAGACGCGGCCGGATGAGGTGTACTGCATGATGGGCCGGGTGCGCCCGTGGCTGCTGCGGCTGCATCGCACTGTCGGCTTGTCGCTCGCGGGCGTGCTGATATGCGCCGGGCTGACGGGCAGCATTGCCGCCTTCCATGATGCTCTCGATGCGCTGCTGAACCCGGATCTGTTCACGGCGCGCAATGCCGGCGCTCCGCTGCCATTGCCGCAGCTCGCCGATCGCCTGTCGCACCAGCTGCCAAATGCGCAGCTTCGCTATATCCTTTACCGGCCTGCGAGGGGCGGCACCGTGCGCGTCTTTCTGCAGCCACGCATGGGGACGCAGGACGACGAGGTGTTCCTCGACCCGCCGACGGGGGCGATACAAGGCATGCGGCCGAGCGCCGGATGCTGCTTCGGCAGACGGGTGCTGATCCCCTTCCTCTACCGCTTCCATTATACGCTCGGGCTGGGGATGGTCGGGCAATGGATCATGGGCATCGCGGCCATGGCCTGGGCGGTGGATTGCGTGGTGGGGCTGCTGCTGACCGTGCCGCTGCATGGCACGGTCTCGCGCGTGGCCTCGTGGCGGCGATGGGGCCGTTACTGGCGGCTGTCGACGCTGCGGCCCGGGTTCCGGCTGACCTTCGACCTGCATCGTACGGTCTCGTTGTGGCTATGGGTCATCCTTCTGGGTGTCGCCGTCAGCGGCGTGTCGCTGGCACTCAACAGCCAGGTTTTCCGGCCAGTCGTCGGCTTCCTTTTGCCGATGACCGGACCCCCTGCCCCGCCTGCATCCGATCGCGCCCCATCGGGCTTGATCGGGCTGGAGCAGGCGGAAGAGGTGGCGGTCGTCGCCGCTGCGCATGAGGGCTGGCGTGGTAAGCCGGGCGCAATGTTCATCTCGCCTGAGACCTCTGTGGCGAGCTTCTATTTCTTCAACAGCACCGCCGACGAGGGCACTGGTTTCGGCAGCCCGGTTGTCATGCTGGATGGCCATTCGGGCCGGGTCTTGTCCGCTGGCATGCCGGGACGGGGCAAGGCCGGCGACCTTGTGTTGCAGCTTCAATTCCCCTGGCACAGTGGACAGATCGCAGGGCTTGCCGGACGGATCGTCATCGCAGTGTCAGGTGTGGCTGTCAGCCTGCTCTCCGCCACCGGTGTGCTGATCTGGGAGCGCAAGCGGCGGGTGCGGCGCATATCAGACGCAAGGCGAGCAAACGCGGTCGTGGCGTAGGGCAAGCGCTGCCAACCCTACGGTGGTTGGCTGGACCGCTGGCTTTGCGAGCCGGCGACCGGTGAGGCTGTGTTGGCAGGCAGCGGAAACTGGCTGGGCATGGTCGCCTGGGATGGCGGCGCGCCGGTATTCTGACCCGGTTGGAGTGTTGCTTGTGGTGGGCTGCCACTGGGAAAGAGCCTGATCTGATGCATGCTCTGGCAGCTCGAGATGTTCGGTCCGATCAGCAGGCACAGCATGAGGAAGGCGCTCGCGCCCGCCCAATAGGACCCGGTGCGCGTCTTGCGGTGCGAGTCCAGCCAGATGTCGACGATCTCTCGCGGCGGATGCGGCGCCTTGGCGACGATGCCGGTGACCTCGACCAACGGATGGCGGCCGGAGCGTTCGATCAGGTAGGCGCGTATCTCGTTTGGCCCGCGGGTTTCCAGCGCCTCATACCAGCGAAACAGATCATCCGGGTCGCGCTTGACGTATTCGAGGTCGCCCATCTGCTTGCGCCAGTACTGGGCGACGCGGATTTCCTCACGGAAGTTTAAGTCAGAAGACATAGGAGTAGACCTTCGTCATTGAGGCTCTCCTGCCATAAACCCGGCGGCCGTCCAAGGCGCGCCGTTGGTTTCGGTTCACCCGGCAGCCGAAATGCGGCAAAGAGACTTCAACATAAAATGGAGCGGTCGACATGTCTGGCGCAAGCGGGGCGACGTATCAGGCGCAGGACAAGAACCTGGCGCTGGACCTGGTCCGGGTGACGGAGGCGGCGGCACTCGCTGCCTCGCATTGGATGGGCCGCGGCAACAAGATCGAAGCCGATGGCGCAGCCACGGAAGCCATGCGCCGCGCCTTCGACACGGTGGAGATCGACGGAACCGTGGTGATCGGCGAGGGCGAGATGGACGAGGCGCCGATGCTGTTCATCGGCGAGAAAGTGGGCAGCGGCGGCCCGCGCATGGATATCGCGGTGGATCCGCTCGAAGGCACCACGCTGACCGCCAAGGGCGGCCCGAACGCGCTGACCGTGATCGCCATGGCGGAGGCGGGGAACTTCCTGCATGCGCCGGATTGCTACATGGACAAGATCGCGGTCGGCGGCGGATTACCGGCCGGCGTGGTGCATCTGGATGCCAGCGTGGCCGAAAACCTTGGCAACCTCGCCAAGGCGAAGAAATGCGATGTATCCGACCTGGTGCTCTGCACGCTGGATCGCGATCGCCATAGCGAGATCATCGCCAAGACGCGTGAACTCGGCTGCCGCATCATGCTGATCCCCGATGGCGACGTCGCAGGCGTAATCGCCGCCGCCCTCCCCGATAGCGGCATCGACATTTTCTGGGGCATCGGCGGCGCACCGGAAGGCGTGATTTCGGCGGCAGCCTTGCGTTGCAGCCGTGGGCAGATGCAGGGGCGCCTCCTGTTCGAGGACGAAGCGCAACTCGAACGCTCGCGCGGCATGGGCATCACAGACCCGAAGCGCGTGTACGAGATCGAAGACATGGCACGTGGCGATGTCATGTTCGCCGGCACCGGTGTGACGTCCGGCGCAATGCTACGCGGGGTGCGCCGCTTCGGGCATGGGGCGATCACGCATTCGATCGTCATGCGCAGCAAGAGCGGAACGATACGTTATATCGAGGCACATCATAATTTCGATACGAAGACGTGGAGCAAATACTGATTAGTAGCGGACGATAAGGAAGAAACCAGTTCTTTTTTGAAAAAAAGAACCAAAAAACTTTGTGTCCTTGGCGCGCGCTGCCGGAGAGAACCGCGACAGCAAAATACAGTTCCCTTTTGGGCGTCGTGGGCCGCGGATCTGTTCGGAAGCGTATCCTCGGACACAAAAGTTTTTTGCTTCTTTTTTCAAAAAAGAAGTGCTTTCTACCGGTGCGACAAAGCCGCATCGATAAGGCAAAAGTTTGCCGACACCGACCCGTTCCAGCTTTCCGCCCGCAGATGCCCTGCGAGATGCAGCCTGCCGCCTGCGCGGTCGGTGAGCGCCTGAGCCATTTTACCTTCGCCTGCACGAAACAGCATTGTTTTGAGGCGCTTCGTATCGCCCTCGCTTTCTACGAACGCCCGCAGCGTGTTGCCGTCATTGCCGAGGCGGTCGCATTTTACCACGCGCACATCTGGCACGACCAGGATTGGTTCGTCGTTGCCGGCGCCGAAGGGTGCCAGGCGGGTGAGGTGTTGTGCGAGTTCCACCGTGGCGCCGGCGGGTGAGGTGGTGGCTTCCACGTGCAGATGTGGCCGCAGCGGGGCGCCTTGCGGAGCTTGCAGGCGCTCGTTGAGAAAATCCTGAAAGGCTTTGGTTTTTTCAGGGAGGAGTGAAAATCCGGCGGCCATGGCGTGGCCGCCGCCGGTGAGCAGGAGGCCGGATTGCCGGGCCGCGATGATGGCGGCGCCGAGATCGAGGCCGGGGATGGAGCGGCCGGAGCCTTTGATCAGGCCGTCTACCGTGCCGCCGACGCAGACGGGGCGGTTGAATTTTTCCTTGATCCGGCCGGCGACGATGCCGACGACGCCGGCGTGCCATTTCTCGCCGCAGACGACGAGCACGTATGTTCCGGCGGCGATCTGTGCTTCGGCGGCGGTCATGGCGGCGTCCAGCACGCCGGCTTCGACGGTCTGGCGTTGGCGGTTGACCGCATCGAGGCGTTCGGCGAGGGCGCGGGCGTCGAGGGCGTCGTCGCAGAGCAGGAGGCGCAGGCCGAGATCGGCTTCGGCGATGCGGCCGCCGGCGTTGATGCGTGGGCCGAGGCCATAGCCGCAATGCATCGCCGTCGGGGCGTCGCGGGTTTGGGCCACGTCCATCAGCGCGGCTATGCCGGGGCGGGCGCGGCGGCCCATGACGCGCAGGCCTTGGGCGACCAGCGCGCGGTTGAGGCCGGTGAGCGGCATGACGTCGCATACCGTGGCCAGGGCGACGAGGTCGAGAAAGCCGAGGAGATCCGGCTCGGGGCGGGAGGCGAAGAAATTTTCGGCGCGTAGAACACGCAGGATGGCGATCGCGGTCATGAAGGCGACGCCGGCGGCGCAGAGATTTTTCAGGCCGGAATTGTCATCGAGGCGATTTGGATTCACCGTCGCCAAAATGCTGGGGGGGAGGCCTTCTGCCTTGTGGTGATCGAGAACGATCACGTCTGCACGGCCGTTGATCGCTGATAACGCCTGATGCGCGGAGGTGCCGCAATCGACGCACACCACCAGCGTGGCACCGCGTGCGGCCAGGCCTTCGAGCGCCTTCGCGTTGGGGCCGTAGCCTTCGGCAAAACGGTCCGGCACGTAGGGCAGCACGGTGCAGCCGAGATTGCGCATGAGCAAGGTGAGAAGGGCCGCGCTGCAGGCGCCGTCCACGTCGTAATCGCCGAACACGGCAATGCATTCTGCCCGGCGCGCGGCGTCGGCAAGGCGGGCGGCGGCGGCGTGCATATCGGTCAGCAGAGACGGGTCGGGGAGCAGCGCGCGCAGGGTGGGGGCGAGGAAGTCGGCGGCGTCGTCCAGGCTCACCTCGCGCGCGGCCAGCACGCGACCGACGATCTCGGGCACCCCGAGGCGCTGCGAGATGGCAAACCCGAGCCTATCCTCGGCGGTGCGCCACTGCCAGCTTCGCTCTGTCAGGCTCGAGGTGACGGAGAACACCGGGCCGCCACTCCACAAGGAATCAAGCATCGATGGTCAATATCATTGCAGAATGCCGCATGTCGGCGCCTTGGGCAAAATCTTCCCTCTCCTTCAGCCGAGCAAGCCTACCGCCCGGCCCCCGAGTCGGCCCACTGGCCAAGTTTGGCGCCCCGGCGCAATCTGGGCGCCATGCAGACCGAACTCGAGCGCCGCAACGACGGCGCGGCCGCACGCAGCCATCTGCCGCGCAGCAGGCACGCCGACTGGACGCCGCCCGCAGGCCGGCAAAGCCCGGTGACGATCCTTGCCGCACAGGGCATCTCACGCATCCAGGACCTCCTTCCGATCCGCTACGAACGCATGCGCGCCTCCGCCTTCGCCTTTCTGCGGGGAGCCGCCGCGATCATGGCGGCGGATCTCGGCTCCCAGCCAAATTCCGGCCTGCGCGTGCAACTCTGCGGCGACGCACATCTGGCCAATTTCGGCAGCTACGCCTCCCCGGAAGGCAATCCGGTATTCGACGTGAACGATTTCGACGAGACGTTCCCCGGCCCCTTCGAATGGGACATCAAGCGCCTCGCCACCAGTTTCTACGTCAACGGGCTCGACCAGGGCGAGTCCGAATCTTCCTGCCGCACACTCGCTTTGCGCTGCGTGCGCCATTACCGCCGGCACATGCAACGCCTGGCCGGCCTGACGCCGCTGGAAGCCTGGAACAGCAAGATCGACATGCACCAGGCCATTGAAGCGATCGACCCGCCAAAACTGCGCCGCCGGCTGGAGAAACGCCTGCGCACCGCAATGGACGCGAGCCAGGCACATTACAATCTTGTCGATGGCGACGACACGATCATCAAGGACGGCGGCAACATCCGCCACACGCAAGACTACGCCGATACCATAAACGCCGCCTTCGCCGCCTACCCCGCAACACTGCAACCGCAATACGCCGACCTGGTGTCGCGCTACGCACTCGCCGATCGCGCACTGAAGATTGTCGGCATCGGCTCGGTGGGAACACTTTGCGCCATCGGGCTTTTCGCTTCGGGCGATGGGGCGCCGCTGCTGCTGCAGGTCAAACAAGCGCAGGATTCCGTCCTGGCGCCGTTTGCCGGTGGGCCGCCGGCGAAATGCCCGGGCGAACGCGTGGTGACCGGCCAACGCAGGCTGCAGGCACAAAGCGACATCTTCCTTGGCTGGACCAAGAAACCTGTCGATGGCCGGTTTTTCTATATGCGCAAATTGAAGGATTCACGGCTGGCGAATGTCGGCGCGGCTCTCGAAGCCGATATGCTGCCGTTTGCAGCCGGATTATGCGGACGAACCTTGGCGCGGGCGCATGGTCGTGCAGGGGATGCAGCGATGCTGGCGGGATACATGGGCGACGGCGAGGTTTTTGACGAGGCGGTCCCCGGATTTGCGGAGAGGTATGCGAAACAGAACGCAGAAGATTACGAGGCTTTTAAGGCAAGCGAGCTTAAGTAAGCCGTTCTTTTCTGAAGAAAAGAACCAAAAGACTTTTATGTCGGGGGGCTTTGAACATGCTTGAAAGTGATACGCCGGAGAAAGCTCAGGCGATACTTGAGATTTACAGAAAACACAAACTCAAGATAGCGACCGCGGAGAGTTGCACGGGGGGTTTGATTGCTGCGGCGTTCACACATGTTCCGGGCTCCTCCGATGTGTTTGAACGCGGCTTCGTGACCTACTCGAACGAGGCAAAAATCGAGATGCTGAACGTGCCCCGCTCGTTGATCCAACAGCACGGCGCCGTTAGCGCAGACGTGGCAGGCGCTATGGCGCAAGGCACACTCACCTTCTCGCACGCAGACATCGCTGTCTCTGTGACCGGCGTCGCCGGGCCAAGCGGCGGCAGCGCCGATAAACCGGTCGGCCTGGTCTGGTTCGGCCGCGCCCGACGCGGCGGCGTCTGCACCACACACGCGAAAAACTTTGCCGGTGATCGTGCTGCCGTCAGGTCGCAATCTGTCGACTTTGCCTTGTCGCTCTTTGAGTCAGCACTGGCAGAAACTTGACAATGCCACATGCGCAGCGCTCGCAGTCTCGCCCCGATCGTGCTACATAAACCCCCATGAACGTCGTTCTTCGCAAGCCGATGACGCTGCAGGACTTCCTGGCCTGGAAGGAAAAGCAATCGCTGCGCTTCGAGTTTGACGGGTTTAAACCTATCGCTATCACGGGTGGAACTGCGGCGCATGCGGCAATCCGGCGCAACCTGTTTTTTTGCTGACAGGGCAGTTGCGCGGAAGGCCTTTTCAGCCTTACGGAAGCGAGCTGAAAATTCAGGTGGCAGGGCGTGTCCGTTACCCGGATGCGTTCGTCGTCTGCACACCGCTGGCGGACCGCGCCACGGTGGTGACCGATCCGGTCGCCATATTCGAGGTGTTGAGCGACAGTTCGGAAAACGATGACCTGGTCGTGAAAAATGCCGAATATCGCGCGACGCAATCGGTGCGATATTACATCATCCTGGAGCAAACCCGCATAGGCGCTATCGTCTTCTTGCGCAAAGGAGACGATTGGGTAACGACACTGCTGACCGATGGCACCGCTGCCATCGACTTGCCGGACGTCGGTGTACACATCCCGCTAGAAGAGCTATATGCCGGCTTGGAGAGTGGCTCGGCCCCCTCCGAATAGCGATAGCCCATCCTGGCACACATGATGCTAGGCTTTCCGCATGCCCAACGATGCTGAAATCGACCTACAGGTCACCGATGAACTGATCACCCTTACCGAGCGGGCAAGGGCGCGGGCGGAGGAAGACCCCTTCGGCAACCCTGTGCTTGCCGTAGCTCTGGCGATCAACCGCCTCATGGATGACGGCGAATTGTCGCAGGCCGGCATCGCCGCTCTTATCCGCCACTTGCGCGATGAGGCGTTCAATGACCGTGCGACGCGCATCGCTGCCTATGTCGGGGGCACGGACCCGGTGCATGCGCTCGCCGAGTTCGACACCATCGCCACACATGCCGTACGCCCGGACCCCGATGACAGCCCGGTGCCGCTGAAAACGTTTCGGGACGCCGTGGAGCGGACGCGGTTCAGCGTGGTGTTCACGGCGCATCCGACCTTCGCCCTGCCCGGCCCGGTGTTCAAGGAACTCGCTGAGGCTGCCAGCGGGCGGCCCTCGGACACCTGCTTCGTTTCCCACCGGCCCGGCAAGATCACGCTGGCCGAGGAGTTCGAGGCGGCACGTGCGGCGATCGAGAACGGGCGCGACGCGCTCGATGCGTTCACGCGGGCGCTGCTGTCGGCGGCACGCGGCTGCTGGCCAGACCGCTGGAGCGTGATCGAGCCGCGGCCGATCACGCTGGCGAGCTGGGTGGGCTACGATACCGACGGACGCAACGATATCGGCTGGTGGGATACGCTGCGGCTGCGGCTGACGATGAAGAAGCTGCAGCTGGAGCGCGGCCGCGCTCAGGTGTCGGATTTGCCGGGTAAGGAGGCACTCTCCGCGCGGCTGGAGCGGGCAATCGTGGCTGTCGACGGTCAGATCGCCGCCTGCCCGACCAAGGCCGATGCAACGCAGACGGAGGCCTTTGCGCACGCGCTGGTGCATGGGCACGAAGCGGCGCTGGTATCTCCGGCTCCCCTCGCCCCGCTTTTCTCGGCGGCGATGCAGGCGGCGGACGAGGAAAGCCGGATGAGCTATGCGGTGATACGTGCCGGGTTCACGGCGCACGGATTGTCGCTGGCGCACACGCATGTGCGGCTGAATTCGTCGCAGATCCATAATGCGGTGCGGCTGCGGCTGGGGCTCGATTCAGCGCCGGAAGATCGCGCGCAGCGGCGCACGTTGCTTTCCACCATCAACACGGCGCTGGAGAAAGTGCATGCGGTGCCGGTGGATTTCGGCTCCATCCTGGCCGAGCAGGCATCGGCGACGCGGCTGCTGATGACGGTGGCGCAGATCGTGAAGCATATCGATTCGTCTGCGCCGGTGCGGTTCCTCATTGCGGAGACGGAGAGCGGATATACGCTCCTCTGCGCGCTTTGGTTGGCAAAGCTGTTCGGTGTCGAGAAGAACATCGAGATCAGCCCATTGTTCGAGACGGCGGATGCGCTGGAACATGGGGCGCGCATTCTCGAGGAGGCGCTGCGGAGCCCGCATTACCGGGCGTATCTGCGTGCGACCGGGCGGATGGCGCTGCAATTCGGCTATTCCGATTCCGGGCGGTACGTCGGCCAGCTGGCGGCGAGCTATCTGATCGAGCGGTTGCGGCTGAAGGTGGCGGAGCTGCTGGTGCGGCATAAACTCACCGATGTGGAGCTGGTGCTGTTCGATACGCATGGCGAGAGCATCGGCCGTGGGGCGCATCCGAGCTCGCTGCTGGATCGGTTGCGGTATTTGTCGCCCAGCGTGGCGCGCAAGGCTTTTTCCACGGCGCATATTTTTTCGCGCGAGGAGAGCGCGTTCCAGGGTGGCGACGGGTACGTGTTTTTCGGCACGCGGGAACTGGCCTTGGCCACGATCTCACGCGTGGCCAAGCACGCTTTTGCGACCGTGCCGAAATCCGAGGATCCGATATACGACGAGCCGGATTTTTCAGCGGATTTCTTCACCTCGATCGGCATGTCGATGCAGGATTTGGTGGAGGACCCCGGCTATGCGTCGCTGCTGGGTGCGTTCGGGCCGGCTTTGCTGGATCCTTCGGGGTCGCGGCCTTCGGCGCGCCAATCGGATTCGGGTGGGCCGGCGGTCATACGGCATCCGCGCGAGCTGCGGGCGATCCCAAACAATGCGATTTTGCAGCAGCTGGGCTGGTGCGCGAACACGTTGCAGGGGGTGGGAGCCGCGGCGGCGCGGAGTCCGGAGCAGTTCGTGGATATGCTCGAGCAGAGCCCGCGGTTTCGCCGGGCGATGGATTTTGCCCGGCATGCGCTGAAGCATTCGGATCTGGATGTGTTGCGCGCGGTGATTGCGATGCTCGATCCGGGGTCTTGGCTGGATCGGGCAGCGCATGCGCGGCGGCCTGGTCGGGCGCGGGCGCTGACGGAGGTGGCGCGCGCGCTGGAGCAGCTGGATATGTGGGCGCCGGCGCAGGCGATGTTCCGCCGCATACAGGCGGACCATGTGCAGTTGCGGGGGGCGTGGCCCGGGGCGCCGAAGATGGAGACGAGCGAAATGCTGCTGCATGCGCTGCGGATCGCGTTGATCGGGCGGATCTGGCTGCTATCGACGGCGATCCCCGAGTTTTCGCCGCGGCATGGGACGACACGGGAAGCGCTGGCGTTGCGGCTGTTGCGGCTTGACGTGCCTGGTGCGCTTGCCATTCTGGCCGAAGTGTTTCCGTCCATGCCTGACCCCAGTGCCACGCGCGACTATGCCGAGCCGCGTGGCCCGCGGGCGGCCGCCTCGTATCAGCGGGAGCACGAGACCATTCTGGGGCCATTAGAGGGATTGTTTGGATTGCTACGAGAGATTGGAACGGCTGTGACGCATAGAGTCGGCGCCTTCGGTTGAACATGCCTTTAAATCCCGGCGGTTTGGGGCCTCAGGCCCCAACGGGTTCCAAGGGCAGAGCCCTTGGCCTTTTTCGCCTGAAGCCCGTTGATGCTTTATTGGCGGATAGTAACGCCGACGAAGACCCGCACGGCGGCGGCCACCTGCAGCGCACTTTGGGTTTACGCAATCTCGTGTGTTTCGGCGTGGGCTCCGCCGTGGGTGTGTCGTTGTTCGTGCAGACGGGGCCGGAGGCGGCGTTGCATGCGGGGCCGGCGGTGGCTTTGTCGTTCGTGATCGCGTCGTTTGCGTGTTTGCTCGCCGCCCTTTGCTATGCGGAGTTTGCGAGCCTCGTGCCGGTGGCGGGCAGTGCGTATTCCTATGCCTATGCGACGCTGGGCGAGGGTGTGGCGTGGCTGATCGGCTGGTGTCTGCTGCTGGAATATCTGATGTCCGGGTCGCTGGTGGCGATCGGGTGGTCGGGGTATGCGACGTCGACGCTGCATAGTTTCGGGATCGATCTGCCCAACGCTATCACCGGCGCGCCGTTGGCGGTGGTGGATGGGCATGTGGTTTCCAGCGGCAAGGTTCTGGATCTGCCGGCGGTGCTGATCACGCTGTTCACGGCGTGGCTGATCATGCGCGGCACGCGGCTTTCAGCTCAGGTGAACGATGTGGTGGTGGGGCTGAAGGTTCTTGCCATCCTCGCGGTAATCATCGGGGCGCTGCCGTATATCCATCCGCATAACTGGGTGCCGTTCGTGCCGCCGAACACCGGCGTTTCCGGAAGTTTCGGGTATTCCGGGGTGATGCGCGCGGCGGGGATTTTGTTTTTCGCTTATGTAGGTTTCGATTCGATTTCTACGCTTGGGCAGGAGACGAAGAACCCGCAAAAAACCATTCCCCTGGCGTTGATGCTGTCTTTGGCGGTGTGTGTGTTGCTGTATGTGGGTGTGGCGCTGACGATGACGGGCATCGCCGATTACCACACACTGAACGTGGCCGACCCGATTGCCGAGGCGATGCGCGCGCAGGGGCCGCAGCTGGCCTGGGCGCGGTGGTGTGTGAGCATTGTGGCGGTGTTCGGGCTGGTGTCGGTGTTGCTGGTGACGCTGTTAGGCCAGGTGCGGATTTTTTACGCCATGGGGCGGGATGGATTGTTGCCGCCGGCGTTCGCAAAAATTCATCCGCGGTATAACACGCCGTATGTCGGCACGATTGTGACGGGCGTTGGGGCGGCGTTGTTTGCGGGGCTGTTCCCGCTGGATCTGTTGGGAGATCTGGTATCGATCGGGACGTTGCTGGCGTTTGCGGTGGTCTCGATCGGGGTGTTGATTTTGCGGCGGACAATGCCGGATGCGAAGCGGGTTTTTAGGACGCCGTTTATGCCGTGGACGCCAATTTTGGCGGTGGTGGCGTGTGTGTGGCTGATGTTCTCGCTTTCCGACTCAACGTGGGTGCGGCTGGCGATGTGGTTGGTGGCGGGGGGGGTTGTTTATGCGGCGTATGGGTATCGGCATTCTAAGTTGAGGTAGGCGCCATGCGTTTGCGTTCACCATCGGTGTTCACTGAGGCTCTTTTGCAAAAAAGCTAGTATTTATTTGGATGACTTTGCGAGTTTAGGCAGGATTGATATGAATAAAAAAGGAACAACTAAAATTGCCAAGCTCCACGTATGAGACTGTCGTAAAGGCAGCGATAGACTTCCTTAAGTCGACTGACAGCAAAGGCCGCGATTCAGCAAAATCGAGTAAGCAAGTTGTCAGAGCAATACGAGACAAAATAACGTGCGATGAGCTTAAGCTGGATGTGACCGATGGAACAATCCTCTGTTACTTGAGCGCAGCCGCAAATAATGACCTTAACTCTGGTATGGAAAGCGGCGGTCGGCGCGGTGGTTACTGGTACGAAAAGCCGTCAGAAGAAACACCCCCACCGCAGATAGAAAAGACCGAGATTGACTCTGGCCCAGGAGTCAAGACCACCGTTGTCGAAAGGGATCTATATCCTCTGATGGCTCTCTGGTTAGAGCAAAAGGGCTACAAAGCGAAAGACACGTCCGCTTTGAAAAGCGGTGGCAAATGGGGAAACCCCGACATTGTTGGCGCGGAACGTGTTGACCTGCTGGGCGCAGTAGAAATCGATCTGGTTTCCTGCGAGGTGAAGCTCGCAGAAAAAAACTGGGAAGAAGTCATTTTTGAGGCCATTTCGCACAAGAGGTTCGTCAACCGCTCCTGGTTTTGCTATCGAGTTTCGGAAGAAGACCTTCCGCTTCCAAAAGGCATTGAATATTATGCTGAACGTTACAGAGTTGGCGTCGTTCAGATAGAATTATCTGACAATCAATTAATCAGCTTGAAAAACGGTTTGATTGCACCCCTGGACATGATCGACAATGTAGTAGAGCGTATTCCCGCACTTTACGATTACGTTCCTCTTCGGGAACAACGCGAACTCATTAACAGGGCAGGTATTAGTACGACAATTTCGTTCTAGAATGAATGGTTTTCTCAGTTACGCAGAAGGCAGCCTTGAAAGACAAAATGGCTTTTATCGTTTTAAGTGCAATGCCAGAGAGCAAGCATCATGCGTTTGCCGAGCAGTTCTTGCCTGGGCTTGATAGATAAGCAGAAGTTTTTAATGCTGGGAGTCCAAACGTAAATGGCTAGGCCGAGAGTGTTTGTTAGCTCGACATTTTACGACCTCAAATATGCGAGAGCAATACTGGAAAGTTTTATCCAAGAGATGGGCTTTGATCCAGTGCTTAACGAGCACGGGCACATACCATTTGGTTCAAAAGAAGCTTTAGAGAAGTATTGCTATAACGAAATAACTAAGGTGCATATACTTGTCTCCATAGTGGGCGGCCGATTTGGGACGAAAGCCCACGACACCGAATTCTCGATTTCTCACACTGAACTAAGCACGGCGATTAAATTAGGCAAGCAAGTTTATGTCTTTGTTGAAAATTCTGTGCTTTCGGAATACCAAACCTACCTCAAAAATAAGCATTTATCTGGAATTCAATATACTCACGTTGATAATCCGAAAGTCTATGAATTTCTAGAAAAGATTTACGCGTTGCCATTCAACAATCAGATCGCCGGCTTTGATAATATAGCTTTTATAACTCGCTACCTCAAGGAGCAATGGGCCGGACTTTTCGAAAACTATCTAGACCAACAAGGGAGCGCTGGAATATTGGATATCATGCAAAAAATGCAAAGCACAACCAATACCTTGCGCGACTTGGTAGATTTATTGAGGACGCAAGCATCGTCGTCTCAGGAAAGCCAAGGTATTAAAGAGCAAGCATTAGATTCGATTATTATTCAAAACCACCCTCTCTTTCCATCACTCAAGCGATTATTACGTATAGTATACCGAGTGTTTTTCACCAGTGCTCAGGAGATGGAGCAGTGGTTAAAAGGCTCACGCTCGCTGAGTGTTGTAGATAAAGCTCATTGGGACGATCCAACCGTGCGCGAATACGTTCATGAACGCACATTCGGTGCATATAAAGAGGATTGGATACTTAAAATTTCAGATGAGATTTTTGACGATTTTGGAAACTTGAGGCCGATGCTGCCCGGCGACTGGAACGATAACTGGGTCTCATATACAAAGTTAGGCGATGTCGTACCGCCGGAGCCACCGACCGAAAGCTCGTCACTGGACGATGAAATACCGTTTTGAGTGCGCCGTTTTGCTGGTAAGTTCAAGCGCTTACGTGATCTTCCACGTAGGTATGGACTGCTAGCAAGCGTAGGGTGGGCTGCTCGCAGCCTACCAACTTCCCCTTACATCCTCATGTGCGCAATGGTCTCCGCGAAAGCCGGGGCGATCGTCCCGCTCGTGGTGGGATGCTAGCAGCCCACCCTACGCGGAAGACACGACACTCCGTTCACGGCATTGAGCCATCTACATCGGCGGCCGGCCGCTCGCCAAACTCACCCTCCGGCTCGGGCGCGGGCATTTCGTCCGCGGCGATCTCGCCGCGTGCCACAGCGCGGTGATAGCTGGAATAGGGCCAAAGGCGCGGATGCGGCACCAACCCATGCTTGACCGGGTTGAAATGAACGTAATCCATATGAGCGCCAAAATCCGCATCGTCGCGAATCATGTGCTCCCAGAAACGGCGTTGCCAGATGCCGCGCTCCCGTCTCGCTTTGCGGGAAACCGAAAGGTTCTCGCGGCCATCCAGATGCCAGGAAAACAAGCGCTTGATGACAGCCCATCGCGTTGAAAAGTCGCTGTCCCCTTCAGGTAGGGTCCAGACAGCATGAAGGTGATCCGGTAAGACCACCCAGGAGTCGATCGTAAAGGGGCGCCGTGCGCGCGTGAGCGCCACGGCACGGCGCAATACGGCGATCTCGCGCACCAGGCGGTCGCTTCGCCGGTCGGCGAGATTGACGGTGAAGAAATAGCAGGCGCCGGGGATGCGTAACCGCCGGTAATCGGGCATTGGCGATGCTAACAGATGTGAGTTCGTAACGATACATCGAAAAGCGATGCGGCTGGTGGGGTTTGTGGAACCGGGGTATCGCCGTCTTGCTGGAGTGGTGGGCTGCAAGCAGCCCACCCTACGTGGCTGCACCCGGTATCACAGCCCGGCAAAGATCGGCGCGCCGGTGGCTCCATACCGCAACGTGCCGGAGCCGGGCTTGCTTGCAGCACGGGACACGTCCCATCTGCCTCCCATTATGGATGGTGGATGGCACGGAGCAACCTTGCAGCGCCCACGAGCGGTGCGGCACCATGCATCCTGAACATTGGCTAAGGAGGCCGAGCGCGCTCTCCTTGCGGAAACGGACGCGTTCTGCCGGCAGCAGAACAAAACCTTCCTTGCCATCGATATGCGGCCCGACGGCGACCCCTACACACCGTTTTATCCAACCGCCTTCGACGCGACGTTCCGGTGCGTGCCCGCTGCGCAATGGTCGGGATTTTTCCACGCCGAACGAAGAAAGCAGTTCTTTTTTGAAAAAAAGAACCAAAAAACTTTTACCTCTTATTCCGCACGCCGCCGGATAAATCCGCGACAGCAACCTAAAAGTCTTTTGCTTCTTTTCTTCAGAAAAGAAGACCTTCCTTGCTCACCGTCGAACGCGAAGTAAGCCCAGGTGCAACGCCAAACGGCATTGCACCCTACCCCTCCTCATCACGCCGCTTCCAACGCGCTCTCCGCCCCGGACAATGGAAAGCGGGGAAAAGGAGATATCACCGCGGGGCACGGCGGTGGGTCGTCGTCATCATCGTCATCTCGGCGGTGCCGCCGCAATTGGTCTGGGTCCAAACTACGGAGCCACGAACTGAAAGAAGAGGCCCGGGCCACACGTTGATCAGTCCGAAACGAAGCGTTTGTGTCTTTCATCTCCTATCTCCCACGCAAGGGTCCCGCCAGTCTGATCATGCGACCGGGCATGGTGCTGATCACATGGCTTTGTTACGAAAACCCATCAGTCAGGTCCGGCCGCCTGAAAGCAGCCGGAACCTGTTTGCCTGATCAATGCTCCCAGTGTCCTCCCACTATGTTCCCGTTGGCATCCCGATGCTCGGGCACCCAGTGCCAATAGGGCTGTGCGTAGGGGTAGGGAGGCGCGTAGGGGTAATAGGCGTATGGCACGGCCGGATACACCGGTGCGCCTACGACCACCGGCGGCAGGCCTATGGTGATGCCACCATGCCATCCCCAGCCGGGCCCCCACCAGGCTTGAGCGGGTTTCGGCGTGAGAACGGCTAGCAGGACAGCGGCGCACACAGCGGCGCTTGCAGCCAGAGTACGGGACCGAGCAAAACATCCTTTCAACATTGCTCTCTCCATTGATGTAAATGAATGATCACCAGCAGACTCGACATGTCGCGGGATCAGGCCGCTTGGCTCTCGATCCGGCTGGGCCGGTGTTCACCAGCCTCGCCTGCAATCTCGATCTGCCGCGGGCGCATGATTTCGGGGATCTCGCGCACGAGTTCTACCGTCAGCAATCCGTCAGCCAGGCTCGCCGACGTGACTTTGACATGGTCGGCAAGCTGAAAGGTTTGCTTGAAGGCGCGCGCGCCGATGCCTCGATGCAGGATTTCACGCGGCTCTGCGCTTGCATCGGCTGCCGCACGCTTCCCCTCGACAGTCAGAAGATTGCGTTCCGCGGTCAGGCTCAGCTCATCACGGTTGAATCCGGCGACCGCAAGGACTATCTTGTAGAAATCCTTGCCGACTCGCTCGATATCGTAGGGTGGGAAAGTATCACTGCTCTGCTCGGCACGTGTCGCGGACTGCAAGATATCGAACACGCGG
The DNA here is from genome assembly GCA_965198855.1 of Acetobacteraceae bacterium. Lineage (GTDB taxonomy): Bacteria > Pseudomonadota > Alphaproteobacteria > Acetobacterales > Acetobacteraceae > BOG-908. Next base: position 2,178,532 of record CBDAPZ010000001.1, read on the forward strand.
TCAAAGCCTATCGTCGAGCCAAACAGCGGCGCAAAATCATAACTCTGTCGCATCACCATATCCTCCATAAGAAGCAACATGGACACCATGGGGCCGGACGCTTCCGACACCTGGGGCCGAACCCTTCAAGGCGTTCGACGCCGCAGATTTTAGAAATGAGCCACCACCCGTCAATAGGCTCACACTTATGTTACAACCAGATGGCTGGCGCTTTTCGCGACTGGCCTGACTCGCATCCTCTTGACCTGTCGCACGCCGCCGCACCAAGCGAGCGTCGCCGATAGTGTGGCTGGGGATGCGGGGAGATCAGCGTCGGCGCAGTCTGGGCCGAGGCAATGTTGTGTCTCCGGAAAAGCAGCGCGAGGCGCCGCCTGCGTAGGGCACCCTTGCCCCCGCTGCGGGCAAAGCCCATTTGAGCCGACTATGATAGAACCATGGCACGGAACAACCATCTTATGCGTCCGCCACGGCGGGCGCGTCACCATGGCCGGCGATGGCCAGGTCACCATGGGCCAGACGGTGGTGAAGGGGAACGCGCGCAAGGTGCGGCGCATCGGTGACGGGCAGGTGATCACCGGCTTCGCGGGCGCGACGGCGGACGCTTTCACCCTGCTCGAACGGCTCGAAGCCAAGCTGGAGCGCTTTCCCAACCAGCTCGAACGCGCGTGCGTGGAGCTCGCCAAGGATTGGCGGACCGACCGGTATCTGCGACGGCTCGAAGCGATGATGGCGGTGGCCGACGTCGATCACAGCTACACGCTGACCGGCACCGGCGATGTGCTAGAGCCTGAAGACGGTATCATCGCCATCGGCTCGGGCGGCAATTACGCGCTGGCCGCAGCGCGCGCGCTGGTGGGCATCGAAGGGTTGAGCTCGGAGGACATCGCGCGGCGCGCCATGGGGATTGCCGCCGATATCTGCGTCTACACCAACCATTCGCTGTTGCTGGAGACGCTGTGATGGATACCCCTACTTTTTCGCCGCGGGAGATCGTGGGCGAACTCGATCGTTTCATTGTTGGCCAGGGCGATGCGAAGCGCGCAGTGGCGATCGCCCTGCGTAATCGCTGGCGGCGGGCGCAACTGCCCGAGGCGATGCGCGACGAGGTGGTGCCGAAAAACATTCTGATGATCGGGCCGACCGGCTGCGGCAAGACGGAGATCGCACGACGCTTGGCGCGACTGGCGCAGGCGCCATTCCTGAAAGTGGAAGCGACGAAGTTTACCGAAGTGGGGTATGTCGGCCGCGATGTCGATTCGATCATTCGTGATCTGGTCGAGGTTTCCTTGAACATGCTGCGCGAGGTGAGCCGTCGCGACGTGCAGGCGAAAGCCGAGGCGGGCGCCGAGGACCGGATTGTCGATGCGCTGGTAGGCATGAGTGCGAGCGCGGATACAAAGAACAAGTTTCGCAAGATGCTGCGCGCCGGCGAAATGGAAGACAAGGATATTGAAATTGCCATAGCGGATAACGGATCTTCCGCGATCGGTCAGATCGATCTGCCTGGCGTGCCGCCAGGTCAGATGATCAATCTCGGCGAGATGATGCGCGGCATGATGGGCGGCAAGCAGACGCAGAAGAAGCTGAAGGTGTCGGCGGCCCGGCCGATCCTGGAGCGTGAGGAAGCCGACAAGCTGGTGGATACCGATCGGCTCACCAAGGATGCCGTGGATCACGCGGAAAACAACGGCATCGTGTTTCTCGACGAGATCGACAAGGTGTGCGCGCGCACCAGCGAAGGCGGTTTCCGCGGCGGGGATGTGTCGCGCGAGGGTGTGCAGCGCGATCTGCTGCCGCTGATCGAGGGCACCACGGTTTCCACCAAATATGGGCCGGTGAAGACCGACCATATCCTGTTCATCGCATCCGGCGCGTTCCATCTGGCAAAGCCCGCCGACTTGCTGCCGGAATTGCAGGGGCGTCTGCCGATACGTGTCGAACTGGCGCCGCTCACGCGTGCCGATCTGCGGCGGATCCTGACCGAGCCTGAGCATAATCTGTTGGCGCAGTATTCGGCGTTGATGGCGACAGAAGGTGTTACACTGGATTTCGCCGAAGACGCGATCGATGCCCTGGCCGATCTGGCGGCGGACATCAATGACCGTGTCGAGAATATCGGCGCGCGGCGGCTGGCAACGGTTTTGGAAAAGCTGCTGGAAGATATCAGTTTTTCCGCATCGGACCGTCACGGCGAGACTGTTCGCGTCGACGCGTCGACGGTGAAGGATCGTGTGGCGCCATTGGCCGCGCGCGGAGATCTGAGCCGCTTCATCCTGTGACGGCAGCACCACCGCTCCGCGAGGTCATCCAGCGCTTCGGGCTGGATGCGCGGAAAAAACTCGGCCAGCATTTTCTGCTGGACGAGAATTTGACGGGCAAGATCGCCAGGCAGGCCGGCGATCTCGCCGGGCGGCATGTGATCGAGGTGGGGCCCGGCCCGGGTGGCCTGACCCGGGCATTGCTCGAGAGTGGGGCCGCAAAGATCACCGCGGTGGAAGTCGATCCACGTGCGGCCGAAGCGATCCGCGAACTCGCAGGCACGCATCCCGGACGGTTGTCGCTGCTCGAAGCCGACGCGATGACGACGGACCTGGCGACGATCGCCGATGCACCGCGACAGATCGTGGCGAATTTGCCTTATAATGTGGCGACACCCTTGCTGATCGGTTGGCTCAGGCAGGCCGCGCAATGGGAACGGATGACGCTGATGTTTCAGCTGGAAGTGGCAGAGCGTATTGCTGCGGCGCCGGATACCGAAGCATACGGGCGGCTTGCCGTGCTGGCGCAATGGACGTGTACGACGTCGTTCCTGATGCGCATTCCGCCAGTCGCATTCACGCCGCCGCCAAAAGTGTTTTCGGCAGTGGTAGGGTTTGTGCCGAAGGCTGAGCAGCCCGATCCGTCGTTGTTCCGCACTATGGAAAAGCTGACTGCGGCGGCGTTTGGGCAGCGGCGCAAGATGCTGCGTGGATCGTTGCGCGAGTTGGGCGGCGAAGTGCTTTTGGCAAAAGCGGGTATTGCAGGAGACCGGCGGGCGGAGACGTTGACGATCGCGGAATTTGATCGGTTGGCGCGGTGTTTGGCACCGTAGGGAAGGCAGGTCTTCTTTTCTGAAGAAAAGAAGCAAAAGACTTTTAGATCGCTGTCGCGGTTCTTTCCGGCCGCCTACGTCATATGGGTTGCCCAAGCGCAACCCATTCTACAATTCCAGTCGTTCCAGAAAGCTGGTGGCCCAGATGGCGGCGGTGCTCGCTTTTACGGCTTCGTCCATCGTGTGCCAACGTTTGCGGCGTTCCTTTTTTTCCATGCGCAGCGCTTCATCCAAGGCATCGGCAATCTCGTCGGGATCGAACGGGTTGACCAGGACGGCGCCCTTCATCGCAGAGGCGGCACCGGCAAAACGCGAGAGCACCAGCACGCCGGGATCGGCAGCATTCTGTGCGGCCACGTATTCTTTCGCGACCAAATTCATCCCGTCGCGCAACGGTGTGACCAGCCCTACGCGCGCACGGCGGTGGAAGCCCGCGAGCGTATCGCGCGGGATGGCGCTGTTCAGGTAGCGCAGCGGCGTATAGTCGAACGTGCCGAATTCGCCGTTGATGAGCCCCGTCAACGCGTCGAGCTCGCGCTTAAGGCTGCGGTATTGAGCAACGTCGCCGCGCGAGACGGGCGCTATTTGCAGGAAGGTCACGTGATTGCAGTGTTCCGGATACCGCCGGAGTAGTTGCGCGAAGCCGCGGAAACGTTCCGGCAGCCCCTTAGTGTAATCCAGCCGGTCGACGCCAAGGATCAACGCACGGCCGTTCAGGCTTTCCTCCAGGCGCGCTTGTTCCTCGGTGCCGTCGGCGCGCTCGGCGGCCTCGTGGAATGTTTCTGGATCGATACCGATCGGAAAGGCTTCCGCCTTTGCTTTTACGCCGGCGCGGGCAAAGCACTGGTTGAGGTTCTCGGCATCATCCTGTGTCTGCACGCCGATCACGTCGTAGCTGGCGAAGCTGCGCAGAAGTGCTTCGCCTTGCGGCAAGGTATCGAACAGGAAGGGCGGCGGAAACGGGATATGCAGGAAGAACCCGATGCGGTTGCGCACGCCGGCCTCGCGCAGTGCCGCACCGCACGGGATGAGCTGGTAGTCATGCACCCAGACGGTATCGGTGGGTTTGAGCAGGCCCGCCAGGCTGCGGGCGAAGAACTGATTGACCGTGGTGTAGCACGCAAGTTCTTCACGCCGGAATACCGCCTGGCCCACACGCCCGTGAAACAGCGGCCACAGCATGGTGTTGCTGAACCCGACATAATAACCGCGGTATTGCGCCGAGGAGAGATCCACCGTGGCGAATTTCACGCCGGCGGCAAGCCTGTTGCGCGGCTTGTCGCTCGGCTCGCCTTTTACCTCGCGGCCGGACCAGCCGAACCAGAGCGTGTCGCGTGCGGCGATCGCATCTTTCAAAGCCACAGCCAGGCCGCCTGCGAGTTCGGCTTTGCCGCGCACGGCGGGCACGCGATTGGAGACGATAACCAGGCGGGGAATCACACGGGCCATGCATCTGCCTCGCCCGTCTGCGCGCCGGCCAGAAGGGCGATCCAGCGGCGTACTTCCGCAGCGTCGGCAAATATGTCGGGCACGCGCAGACCAAGCCCGCCGAGCGCGCGGGCTTCGCGCATGCCGTCCTCATCGGTGATGTCGTCGCCGACGAAGATGGGGAGCCTTCCTGCGAAAGGTGGACGCGACATCAGGTCGTGCACCGCATGTCCCTTGTCCACGCCGGCCGGGCGCATTTCCCACGCCATCTTGGCTCCCATCAGCTGATAGTCTCCGGGGGCTTCTTCCAGCAATGCCTCGAGCCCGGCCTGCAGAGCGCGCCCGGCTTCAGGGGCGGCGCGGTAATGCAGGACGAAGCCGTGCTTTTTCGGCTCGAAGAAGGCGCCATTATGCTGTGCTGCCAGCGCCTTGGCGGAGTTGATCCAATGCAGCGGCGTCTCAGGCAGATCCCGATGGATGATCGCCTCCCCGGGGGCGTGGCGCACCGCCGTGCCATGCTCGCCGGCGATGGCGAAGCCAGCCCCGCCGAGATACGAATCGACCTGCGCGATCGGGCGGCCGGTGACGATCGCCAGCGCGCCGCCGCATTGCGTGCGCAGCCGGCTGAGATTTTTGGCAAGACCGGATGGCACCACCACCAGCTCGGGCGACGGAGCGATATCGACAAGTGTGCCATCGAAATCAAGCAGGAGCGCCGCACGGGACGGCGGCGGGAGACAAGGTACGCGAGACGTCATAAGTGTGAGAGTACGCGAGACGTCATAAGTGTGAGAACCTCCGCTAGGCCTTCTGGTTCCAAGAAGAGAGAGTGGGTTGCACCCCCGCGGCGCCGGCATTCGAACCGGTGGCACGCCTGCTGAAGCCACATATACGACCTTCCTCGCGGACCTCCAGCGTTAAGGAGGTCTTGCCTTGACCCCCTTGTCCCTTTCGGCCATTCAGCGATCTCCTGTATTCACGAAAGAGAACCATGCGCGACAAGGGCGATTTCCTCTTCACGTCCGAATCCGTTTCGGAAGGCCATCCGGACAAGGTTGCCGACCGGATCAGCGACACGGTTCTCGATGCATTCCTCGCCGCCGATCCCTATGCCCGTGTCGCCTGCGAGACGATGGTGACGACCAACCGCATCATCCTTGCGGGAGAGACCCGCGGGCCGGAATCGGTCACCCACGAGCAGCTGATCCATCTCGCCCGCGAAGCGGTGCGCGATATCGGCTACGACCAGGAAGGTTTTTCATGGCGCAACGCGCATGTGGAATGCCACCTCCATGCGCAATCCTCCGACATCGCGGTCGGCGTCGATAGCGCCGGCAACAAGGATGAAGGTGCTGGCGACCAGGGCATCATGTTCGGTTATGCCACCACCGAGACCGACAGCCTGATGCCGGCGCCGATTCATTACGCGCATCTTATTCTCCGCACGATCAACGAGCTGCGCAAAGCCGGCGACCAGCGTGTGGCCGGGTTGCTGCCGGATGCGAAAAGCCAGGTCACGCTGCGTTATGTCGACGGCAAGCCGGTGGGGGCGACCAGTGTCGTGCTCTCCACCCAGCACGAGGCCGGCATGGAGCAGGCCGACATTTTCCGCACGGTACGCCCGCTGATCGAGAAGGTGTTGCCGTCTGGCTGGATGTGCCCGGACAAGGAACTGTATATCAACCCGACCGGCAACTTTGTCATCGGCGGTCCGGACGGCGATTGCGGGCTGACTGGCCGCAAGATCATCGTCGACACCTATGGCGGTGCGGCCCCGCATGGCGGCGGCGCGTTCTCCGGCAAGGATCCCACGAAGGTGGATCGCAGTGCCGCCTATGCGGCGCGGTATCTGGCGAAGAACGTGGTAGCGGCCGGGCTTGCTCAGCGCTGCACCATCCAGATCAGCTACGCGATCGGCGTGGCGCATCCGCTCTCCGTCTATGTCGAGCTGCATGGGACCGGTGCCGATGTAGAGGAGGCCAAGCTCGAGAAGACGCTACGCGAGCTGATGAACCTGACGCCGCGCGGGATCCGCGAGCACCTGAAGCTCAATGCACCGATCTACGTGCCGACGAGCGCCTACGGGCATTTCGGACGCGTCCCTGAGGGTGACTTCTTCACCTGGGAACGCACGGATCTGGTGCCGGCGCTGCAATCCGCGTTTAATCGCTAAGCCAGGAAGGCCGGGGGCTCTGCCCCTCGCCTGACCTTGAGCGTAAAACCCTCGCCGGACCGGCTTTACGGCCGGCAACGCACCCACGCTCTGCGACCGCGGCAACAGCTCCTGCTTGATATCGCCTTGCCGCGACTGCGCTTCGATCCTTCAGTCGGTTTCGGCCGTTCTTTCGCGCAGCACTGGCTTGAGGTTGGCTTTGGTGGCGGCGAACACAGCCGTGCGCTCATTGCGGCTCATCCGGAGGTGGCCCTGGTCACCTGCGAAGTCTTCGAGCAGGGTTTGTGCTCGATGCTCGCGGCCCTGGTGCCGGAAGGCGGCGAGGCTAGCGCACCCTTGCCCGAAAATTTGAAAATTTGGGATGATGACGGGCGGACATTGCTGACCTTGTTGCCGGAGGGCAGCCTCGACCGGCTGTTCCTGATGTTTCCCGATCCCTGGCCGAAGGCGCGGCACGCCAAGCGGCGCTTCGTGCATCCCGATACGGCAAAGTTAGTCGCGAGCCGGCTCAAGCCTGGCGCCGAATGGCGCATCGCCAGCGACGACCCGACCTACCAGGCCTGGGTGGAAGAGGTGATGGGCAGCTTGACCAATCTTTTCGCAGGTGGCTCGCCAGCGACGGACCGCCCTGCGGATTGGCCGGCCACGCGATACGAGGCCAAGGCGCTGGCTGCCGGCCGCCAGCCGCTCTACTGGGTGTTCCGCCGCCGATAAGGCCTCAGCCGCGTGGCCACATGCGCTGAAGCTCGGGTTCCCGATCGATGAATTGGTGTTTCAGGGCACCCAGGATGTGCACTGCGACCATGGCGTAGAGCACGTAGCCGAGTGCGCTGTGGATGGCGAAGAACAGGGAGTGGATTTGTTCCTTGGTCGCTGCGTCCTGGTGGGCGATTGCGCCGATGCGGAACCACGGGATCACCCAGAACAGGTTGAGCGGGTTGCCGGCAGCCCCCTTCCAGGCGCTGTCATGGATCCAGCCGCTGATCGGCAGCAGGAAGATCAGAAGATAGAGGATGACATGGGCCGCATGCGCGAGCTTGCGCTCCCATGGGGCATAGGCGGGGGGATAGGCCGGTGCCGGGTGGGAGAAGCGCCAGAGCAGGCGCATGATCGCGAGGCCCAGCACGGTGAGCCCGATCGATTTATGCAGGTCGATCATCGGGCGCTCAAAATTTTTCGGTAGGGAGTCGACACTCAGCACCAGGGCGACGTTGACGATGATCAGCACCGCGACCACCCAGTGAAACACCATGGCTAGCCGTGTGTAGCGCGCGATTTGCATCATGAACCGGCGGAATCCTCATTATCAGGCGTGCGCAGCATCCCACATGATCGCTCCACCGCCCATAGACAGGTGATCGAACTGCAAACTCGTTTGGATCAGGCTTTTGCGACCACCTCGCCCCGCGAAGTGCGAACGCCAACACCGATCGCCAGCCTGCTGATCCATGGTGGCGTGCTGGTGCTGTGGCTGGTGCTGTTCGCGCGCGCCCTTGGCGGCCACGGGCTGTCCGCCTGGTCTACGGGTGTCGCTTACGTAGCCTACGATACCGCACTTCTCGCCTTTGTCGGCTGGCAGACCCTGCCTTTGCTGCGTGCGCCTGACTTGGTGCCGCCAAGCCTGACCCCGCCAAGTCTGGCTGTCATCGTTGCCGCCCATAATGAGGCCGGTATTCTGCCTCAAACCCTAGCCTGTCTGTTTGCGCAGAGCGACCAGCCGGACATGATCCTGATCGCGGATGACGGCTCGCACGATGCGACGGCTACCCTATTGGCTGGCTATGGCTTGTCCGCACCACCATTTGGGGGCCTCAGCGACGCCTCGTCGAGCCATCCGGGGCTACGCTGGTTGCGGCTGCCGCATCAGGGCAAGGCGCGCGCGCTGAACGATGCGATTCCGCAGATCGATACCGACATCGTGCTGACGGTCGACGCCGATACGCTGCTGCATGAGGATGCGATTGCGGCGATGCGCCAGGCCTTTGCGGCAAACCCGAACCTGGTCGCTGCCACTGGCGTGCTGGTGCCTGTCTGTGGCCGCAGCCTCAGCGGGCGCGTGTTCGAGTGGTTCCAGACATACGAATACATCCGTAATTTTCTCTCGCGCTATGCCTGGTCGCGGCTCGATAGCCTGCTGCTGATTTCCGGCGCTTTCGCTGGCTTTCGACGTGCGGCCCTGCTCGAGGTTGGCGGCTTCGATCCGGATTGCCTGGTGGAGGATTACGAGCTGATCCATCGGCTGCTGCGGTTTTCGGCGCAGCATCGCCTTGGCTGGCACAGCACGGTGCTTGGCCGTGCACGGGCGGTGACCGACGCACCGGATAGTGCGGGTGCGTTCCTGCGGCAGCGGCGGCGCTGGTTCGGCGGGTTCCTGCAGACCCAGTTCTGGTATCGGGACATGGTCGGCAACCGCCGCTATGGCTGGCTCGGAGTCGCCATGCTGCCGGTGAAGGCGGCCGACACGTTGCAGCCGCTCTACGGGCTGACGGCGTTCTTCCTGCTGGTCTGGTTCCTGGTCACCGGCCAGTTCAGCGTGGTTCTGCCTGCGGCCGGCATCATGCTCGGCAAGATCGGCATCGACCTGTCGTTCCATCTCTGGTCGGTGGTGCTCTACCGCCGCTGGACCGGTGAGAAACGCAGCAACAGCCTCGGCCATGCTTTTGCCGCAGCTCTCGCCGAGCCGTTCAGTTTCCAGCTGTTCCGCCATCTCGGCGCCACTCTGGGCTGGTTTGTTTTTCTCACTGGGCGCCGTAACTGGGGCACCAAGAGCCGCTTCGCGGCTACCGTTCAATCCGGCGCCGAATAAAGCGGGTGCCTCGACAATCCGCTTGGCCTGCACCACTTTCCAACTCGACACGTGCCACCGAGGAGCACCAGCACGCTATGACTCAGAATTTTTGGCAGCCCACCGACTGGGCGCGCGCAAAAACCCGCATGGACGAGGATGAGCCGGACCACGAGCCCGATGGTCCCGACGTTCCCGAGCCACGCGGCCCGGATCAGAAAGAGCCGGATGACAACAAAACACTTTCCTCTCCGATCAACGAGTTGGAGAGCCGTCTTCTCAAGCAGCGTAAAGTTCTGATTTTTGGTGCGATCAATGACAAGGTCGCACGTGACGTCACCGGGCGTCTTTTGGCGCTGGCCAGTGCGTCTTCCGAGCCGATCGATGTCTATGTGAACTCGCCCGGCGGCCATGTGGAGAGCGGCGACACCATCCACGACATGATCCGCTTCGTCGATGGCGAGGCTCCCGTGCGCATGATCGGCACCGGCTGGGTGGCCAGCGCCGGCGCGCTGATCTTCCTCGCCGGCAAGAAGGAGCGGCGCTTCTGCCTACCGCAGACACGCTTCCTGCTGCACCAGCCGATGGGCGGTGTGCGTGGGCCTGCGGTGGATATCGACATCGAAGCCCGCGAGATCATCAAGATGCGCGAGCGTCTGAATCGGCTGATCGCGACGGAAACCGGACAGACCTATGAGAAGGTCGCCAAGGACACGGACCGCAATTACTGGATGAGCGCGGACGAGGCGATCGCTTACGGAATGCTGTCCAAGGTAATCAGCAGCCTTAAGGACCTGGCGTAAGTTGTAGGGTGGGTTGCACAACAGCAACCCACTCTAAGGGAGTTGGGCGCGCAGAGTTTCGAGCTCGGCTAATACGTTGGTGAGGACCGCACGCAGGCGTTCGACTTCACTGGGGCGCCGGGACGGTGCGGGCTCCGGCGACAGCAACGTCAGCTGGGGTGGCTCAGCTTGCTGACGCTCTGCCTCGGCGGCAGCGCGTTCGGCGTCGGTGGGTGGCGGGATGTCGTCGGCCAAGCGGCCGCCGCCTTCGCGGAGCAGGCGCTGCACGCCTTTGATCGTGTAGCCTTGGATATAGAGAAGATCCGAGACGCGGCGGAGCAGTGAGATGTCGTCTGGTCGGTAATACCGCCGGCCGCCGCCACGCTTCAGCGGCTTCACCTGCGGAAATTTCGTCTCCCAGAAACGCAGCACATGCTGCGGGATATGCAGCTCATCAGCGACCTCGCTGATCGTGCGGAATGCGCCGGCGGCCTTACGCAGACGCAGAACCGCGGGCTCGGGGATGTCGAGCGAGACATCCTGCAAATGGCGTTCGGCGCCGGGTGTCATTCGTCGTCACCTTCCGGAGCGGCATGGCCGTTGATCTGCGCCTTCAACACCTGGCTTGGCCGGAACACCAGAACTCGTCGCGGGAGGATCGGAACCTCAACGCCAGTCTTTGGATTGCGACCAATCCGGCGCCCCTTTTGTCTGACAGAAAAAGTTCCGAAACCACTGATCTTAACAGATTGTCCATTTTCTAGCGCGGCAGAAACGCGCTCCAGAACACCCTCCAGCAAGTCCGCCGACTCGTTGCGCGACAACCCGACCTGGGCATAGATCCGTTCGGCCAGATGGGCACGTGTCAGAGTGTTCATGACAACACGCTAATGAGAGCACCAAGACACGTCAAATGAATCATGCAGGTTCAAGACGTTATGGTGGCCGCACTGAGATATTACAGCAACGCGGCGGCAGCCGTGTCAGAAACGAGCGAGTGCGGATCCCCAGGTCAGGCCACCGCCCAAAGCTTCCATGAGCACCAGTTCACCGCGTTTGATGCGTCCATCCTTGACCGCCTCGTCCAGCGCCAAAGGAACTGAGGCAGCGGAGGTGTTGGCATGGCGATCTACCGTCATCACTACACGCTCGGGCGGCAAGCCCAGCTTCTTGCCCATCGCCTCGATGATCCGCGAATTCGCCTGGTGCGGCACCAGCCAGTCCACATCGGATTGCGCCAGCCCATTCGCCGCCAGCACTTCGTCCACGGCGCCGGCAAGCTTGGAGACTGCGTGGCGGAAAACCTCCGAGCCCTTCATCACCAGATGGCCGGAGCGCTCGGGCTGTCCCACCGCACCATCGACATACAGCATGTTGCCGTAGGCACCATTGGCGTGGAGGTGAGTGGAAAGAATACCGGGGCCGTCCGGATCGCCGGCCTGCAGCACGATCGCGCCGGCGCCGTCGCCGAACAACACGCAGGTGCCGCGGTCCTGCCAGTTCATCAGGCGGGAATAGACCTCAGAGCCGATCACCAGGATCGTCCGCGCAGAGCCCGAACGGATGAACGCATCCGCGGTGGCCAGTGCGTAGAGGAAGCCACTACAGGCGGCCGAGACGTCGAACGCGAAGCCGGTGGTGATCCCCAGCAGCGCCTGCACACGCACGGCGGTCGCCGGAAAAGCGTCGTCGGGCGTGGCGGTGGCCAGGATGATGGCATCCACATCGCCAGCGGCGATGCCCGCATGCGTCAACGCTCGCTCGGCTGCGCGTGCACCCATGAAGGCGCAGGTCTCGTCGGTATCAGCCAGATGGCGCTGCCGAATGCCGGTGCGGGAGAAGATCCACTCGTCGGAGGTGTCGACCGTTTGCGCCAGTTCGTCGTTCGACACGATACGCTTGGGGAGATAGCTGCCGACGCCGGCTAATCGTGCGCGGTTCATGGTGCAAGAAAGCAGGAATCATCTTTTCTGAAGAAAAGAAGCAAAAGACTTTTATGGTTCATTGGACTGCGGCGAGTGGAGGTTGATCCGACATCGCAGTGCCGAGGCGGCCGAGGCCTTCGCGGATGCGGTCGTTGAAGCGGTGGACCACCATGTCGATGGCGACGTCGGTGGCGTGGGCGAAACCTTCAGCATCGGTGCCGCCATGGGATTTCACCACCACGCCGTTCAGGCCGAGCATCACTGCGCCATTATAGCGGCGAGGATCGAGCCACAACTTCATCTGGTCCAAGCCGGGCTTCGCCAGCAAATACCCCATCTTCGCCTGCAGGCTGCTGGAGAAGATCTGCCGCAATAGATCGGTCACCAGCTTCAATGCGCCCTCGCCCGTCTTCAGTGCCACATTGCCGGTAAAGCCGTCGGTCACCACCACATCCGTGGTGCCGGCCGCTATGTCATGGCCCTCGATGAAGCCATAAAACTGGTCGCAGATATGGCTACGGCGCAGGATCTCCGCAGCGCCACGCAAGCGGTCATCACCCTTCAGCTCCTCGGTCCCGACATTCAGCAGGCCGATGCTCGGCGCGGTGAGGCCCAGCACCGTGCGGGCGAACATGTCGCCCAGCAGGGAGAACTCCACCAGGTTGCGTGTGTCGCAAGCGACGTTCGCACCCAGATCCAGCATCACCACGTCGCCGCGCGCCGAGGGCATGATCGCGGCCATCGCCGGCCGGTCGATCCCGGGCAAAGTCCTCAGCACAATTTTCGACAAGGCCAGCAACGCACCGGAATTTCCGGCGGAGACCACGCCCTGCGCCTGGCCCTTCGCCACCGCCTCGATCGCGAGCCTCATGCTGGCCTGGCGCATGCGCAGGGCCACCGTAGGTTTGCAGTCGCCGGCGATCGAATCAGCCGTATGCAGTACCGTACAAGCTGCACGCGCGCGGGCGTTCTTCTGCAGCAAAGGCCTCAGCTTAGTTTCGTCGCCAACGAGCAGGAAACGCGCTTCCGGATGACGCTCCGCCGCGATCCCAAGCCCGTCTACAACGACATCCGGTGCGCGGTCGCCACCCATGGCATCCACGGCGAGGGTGTACGGCTCTCCAAAGATCTCACCCTGCGGTGAAGTCCCGGTCAGCTCGGAGTCGTTCATGGGGAGCCGGTCCGGCGGCGAACCAGCGTCAGACCCGGACGGCACCCTTTAAGGCCTTGCCGGCCGCAACGACCTCACGGCCGTCATAATGGCCGCAAGAGGCGCAGATGTGGTGGGGGCGCTTGAGCTCGCCGCAATTGCTGCAGTCGGCATGTGCCTCCACGGGGAGCGCCTGATGGCTGCGGCGCATGCCGCGGCGGCTTGGCGAGGTTTTGCGCTTAGGAACAGCCATACGCGTCGTCTCCAGAGAAGCAACGTGGTTGCAGCGGACGTGCCGCTTTGGCAAAATGCCATGCAGCACCGGACAAAACCACGTCACCCATATGTCATGCGGTGAGCCGCGCCGTCTAGCAGACGAGACTGGTGGCTGCAAGGCTTGGTGTTACGAAGAGGAGACTAAAGCTGCCTCTCTGCCCGCCCTAACTTCTCGGCAGCAGCTTTGACAGTGCTGCGAAAGCGCCGGACTCTTCTTCGTTTGCCTCGGCGCTTAGCTCGGCGCCGGGCTTGCGGGGGAATGGATCTAGCGCCAAGGCGAGTTGCTCGCTCGTCGCTTCGCCAAGGTCGAGCACACCGCCTTCGTAGCCGATCTCGTCTTCTGCCTCGAGGTCGAGGTCGTCGCTCTCGGTGCCGGCGGGGACGAAGCGCACGGAGAAGCTTTCCGCGACATCGGCATCGAAGGGTTCAAGGGAGACAACGCAGGTTTGGGTGATTTGTGCCTGCAGCAGGCCGCTGGCCTCGATGGCGTCGCCGACGTCGCGACGCAAGTCGAAGCGGCAGGTGAGAGCGTGGATGGTGACCACACCCATACGCTGTGCGAGGGCAACGCGCTCCTCCGGCTTGGAGTCGACCACGAAGCGTATGCCGGCGCCGATCCGGGTTATCGGGAAAAGACGCTGCATCTCGGGAGCAGCCGCAGGTGCTGCGTGGTTCGTGTCTTCCGTCATACCGGCACCGGCTCGACGAGACTGTCGCGCGCCGGCAGGAAACGGATCTTGCCGGCGGCCAGGGCGGAGAGTGGTTGGGACGCGAGGCTGGCATCCTGTGCCAAGGCGGCATGGGCCAGCAAGTCGGCGGCGCCGATGGGAGGTGCGCCGCGCCACACGTTGCGGCCGAGTGCATCGGCCATGGCTGCACGATCGGCGCCAGCGAGCGGCCCGTCATAGGCCATGGCGCGGCCGTGGAACGCCTCCCACAATTCGCGCATCCGCTTGGCCACGGACAGGTCGCCCACCCCCATTTCGCGCAGGTTGAAATCGAGGTCGGCGAACATCGCGTCGAACACGGCCTGGGCGAGTTTCGGGCCGGGCGGCCCGGCCATGCGCAGCCGGCGAATGGTCAGCGCGGTGAACAAGCCGATCAGGTCGAAGCGGCCATCCTGCGTATCGGGCACGCCAAGCTGCTCGAAATAGAGCGGGTCACGCGCCGCTTCGACGCTGCGCGTGTAGAGCGCGAATCCTGCCCGTTCATGGCGGCGGGAGCCGAGCAGTCCGAAAAGAGCCATAAGTTCATTACCGTTGCCGTGACGACTCGCGAACGGGCACATACGTCCCTCCCCCAAATCCGCCGACGCCACCTTTTTCCAGGTTCCCGCGTGCCGCGAAGCTCGGGCCGCGTCAAGGCAAAGCTGCGGATTTCCAAGCTTCCGACGCTCATCCGACGGGCTTCCGACCCTTCGAGGCCTCGATTGGCGCCGTGTCAGCCCTCCTTCACATTGACACGCGCCCGGCAGGCGTGACACCGAAGGCCGCCTGCCGCTTATTGAGGATTTCTGGCCCGTGCGTTTTTCCGTCCCGGTTCGTGCAGCTCTTCTGGCTCTGCCTCTGCTGGGCCTGACCGGCTGCGGCGTGCTGCATATTTTCGATCCCACCGTCCGCCAGCGCGGCTCACGCGTGGACCCCGATGCGCTGAAGGAGCTGATCCCTGGCACCTCCAGCCGTGCCGACGTGCAGGCGCTGATCGGCTCGCCGACCGCCAAGGCCACCTTCGACGACAATACCTGGATCTATATCAGCCAGCTCACCACCACACGCATCGGCCGCACGCCGGGCGTGCGGAAACAGAACGTGGTGATCATGACGTTCGACCCGAACGGTACCCTGCGCGGCATCACCGAGCGCAACAAGGATGACGGCGCGCCGATTGATATGGCCGCCGGCGCCACGCCCTCCCCGGGCAGCGAAGCCTCGTTCCTGCAACAGCTCTTCGGGAATGTGGGCCGCTTCACCCCGGCCGGCCTGCCAGGTGGCGGCGGCAGCGGCTTCGGCAGCGGCAGCAGCAACAACCCGACGAGCGGCCCTGGCTCTACGGGTAACTCGATCCGTTAGGGTGAGCTGAGGCGACCACTAGGCAGGGGGCTTCGCCCCCCTGAACTGCCATTATTCAAGGGCCAGGAGGGAGCAAACCCGACGGGTCGGACCAGATTGCTGTATCCCCCTCCTTGCCTTTAAATAG
Source organism: Acetobacteraceae bacterium (assembly GCA_965198855.1). Taxonomy (GTDB): domain Bacteria; phylum Pseudomonadota; class Alphaproteobacteria; order Acetobacterales; family Acetobacteraceae; genus BOG-908. The sequence goes on from CBDAPZ010000001.1 coordinate 2,194,338, forward strand.
CGGAGGTCTGGAGGGCCTCCCTCCAGCGGGGTCCGAGGGCAGAGCCCCTGGCCTAGCAGGCGGACCGGACCACTCCACCGGATCAGGTCACTCCGTAGGAGCCATGGGCAGTGTCGGTGTTTGACTGAGCACCCAGGGGCGTGTGCCGCGGGTTGATTGGTCTGTGGTGATGATGGTGCCTTGCGGGTCCAGGCGCAGTGTCGTGGCGCCTTCGCGCTCAACGAAATGACGGTCGATGATGGGGGTGCTGGGGCAGGTCGCATGCAGCCAGCTGCTCGAGAGGATGGCGGCTGAGGTGCAGTCGATGTCTGCGGCGTCGCGCAGAATGAGCACGGTATTTTGGCGCAGGGTGAGGCGGCAGGCGGGGCTTGTGCAGAGGAGCGCTTCGGGTGGGGCGCGCGTGCCCCAGAGGCGGCCGGGCGCTTCGTTCTCGGTGGCGGAGACATGGGTAGTCGTGGCGGCGATATGGGCGGCGGTGAGGCGCAGTGCGATGAGTGCGGCGTCTGGGCCGACCAGGATATCGGGTGGCTGCGTGAGAAGAGGTGCAGCGAGACCGGCGACAAGGAACGGCAGGCCGGCGAGGCGGGCGCGGCCGCGCAGGAGCCCGCCCAGCGCAAGGCTGGCTGCGACCATCGCGAGGCCCCACGGGGATGACTGTGCGATGGGGATGGTGGCGAGCGGCCAGGCGGCGACGGTGTGGGCGATGGTTGTAAGGGCGGCAATGCCCCAGCCCATCGGGATCAAGGCGAGATGGTCGAGGCCGAGCGGCATCAAGGCGAGGGAGAGCATGCCCCACGGCATGACCCAAAGGGCGGTGACCGGAACGGCGAGCATGTTGGCGGGGACATAATAGAGTGTCGCCTGGCCGAAATGGTAGGTGGCGAAGGGCAGCGAGGCGGTGCCGGCGAGAAGGCTGCTAAGGATGAGGCCTACGATGTAGAGCAGCGGCCTTTGCCAGGGTTTTCCTTCGGCGAGGCGGGTGAGCCAGGGGCGCGCCAGTTCGTAGCCGGCGATCAGGCAGAGGACGGCAGAAAAACTCATCTGGAAGCTGACGCCGACGAGGGATTCAGGCGAGACGGCCATCAGGAGTGTCGCGGCCAGAGCGAGGCCGCGGAGCGAAAGGGCGCGACGGCCGGTGAGGATGCCGAGAGTCACCAATGCCGCCATGCCAAAGCTGCGCAGGATGGGAATGTGGGCACCGGTGAGTTCCAGGTAGACGAAGCCGGCGGCCAACGCTGTGAGCGCTGCGATCTTCCGTGTGGGCCAGGCCAAAGCTGCGTATTCCCAGGCTGCCAGAGCGAGCCTGGTGGCGAAGAACACCAATCCCATGACGATGCCGATATGTAGGCCGGCGACGGCGAGCAGGTGCGCAAGGCCGGAGGCGGCGAAAGCGGCGCGGTCGGGTGCGGGGATGGCGGTGCCGGCGCCGGTGAGCAGGGTGGCGGCGATCGCACCTTGTGGTGCTGGGAGTGCGAGGAGAATCCGCGCGGCGATGCGTGTGCGCACCGCGGCCAAAAGTGAGCGTTGGGCGGGGCGCCTGATTTTGGCGGGTCCGATCGCGAAGCCGTAGCCGTCGAGGCCGGCGAACCAGGCGTCGCGCTGGGTATCCCAGCCGCCGGGCATGTCTGGCGGGGCGGGGCGCTGCACCAGGCAGCGGATGGTGATCTCGTCGCCTGGGGCGATGGCGATACGGTCGGTGTTGCGCAGCCTGAGTCGAAGCGCGCGGGCGAGCGGCGGCGCGCCGTCGAGGGAGGGCGTGCCCAGGGTGATCCGGCGACCGGTGGGCAGAAGATCGATGGCCGCCACCTGGCCGGTGATCTCGACGGCGTGGTGCGGGAGCGCGGCCCATTGCGGCGCGCGGCGCGTGGCTGTTGTGGCGAGCAATTGCCCCGCGGCGACGAGGCCCAGGCAGAGCAAGGCGAGGCGCCAGATAGGCCATCGCCAGAGCGTGGCGGCGCCTACCAGCGGCAGAAGGGCCTCCGGCGCCGCCCAGGCGAGTGCGGGTTCACTCGTGCGATTGAAGTAGAACAGGATGCCGATGCCGAGGAATACCGGCAGGAACAGCGCGAGCCGGCCGCGCTGATCGGTCAAAAACTGTTCGAGAACGTTACGCACCCGGCTAGATTAGGCCGATGCCGTGCCGCTGCTAAGCCCCCCGCTTTTTATGGCAGCTTCCTGCGGCTAGATTGCCCGCATGACGATCAGAACCCGCTTCGCCCCCAGCCCTACCGGCCTGCTGCATATCGGCGGCGCCCGCACTGCGCTGTTCAACTATCTTTTCGCCCGACACCACGGCGGCGCGTTCCTGCTGCGCATTGAGGACACCGATCGCGAACGCAGCACCCAACAGGCTGTCGAGGTGATCCTGCAGGGGCTGGACTGGCTCGGTCTGGTGCCGGATGAGCCGCCGGTGTTCCAGTCCACCCGTGCCGCACGCCATGCGGAGGCAGCGCATGCGCTGCTGGCCGAGGGGCGGGCCTATCAATGTTTCACGAGTGCGGAGGAGCTCCGCGAGATGCGCGAGCGGGCGATCGCAGAGGGTCGGCCGCCGCGCTACGATGGGCGCTGGCGTGATCGCGATCCGTCCGAGGGGCCGCCCGGGGTGGCACCGGTGATACGGCTGCGCGTGCCGCAGACCGGCGAGACGGTCATCGACGATTTGGTGCAGGGCCAGGTGCGTGTGCAGAACGCAGAGCTGGACGACATGATCCTCCTGCGCAGCGACGGGTCGCCGACCTATCTGCATGCGGTCGTCGTGGATGACCACGACATGGGCATCACCCATGTGATCCGCGGCGACGACCATCTGACCAACACCTTCCGCCAGGTGCAGATCTTTGATGCCATGGGCTGGGACAAACCGAATTTCGCGCATATTCCGCTGATCCATGGTGCGGACGGTGCGAAGCTTTCCAAGCGGCATGGCGCGGTCAGCGTTCTGGATTTCGATGCGCAGGGTTTTTTGCCAGAGGCGCTCTGCAATTATCTGCTGCGGCTCGGCTGGGGCCATGGCGATGCAGAAATTCTGTCGCGTGATGAAGCGATAAACTTGTTCGATCTCGACGGTGTGGGTCGCGGCGCGAGCCGGATGGATTATGCGAAGCTCACGCATCTGAACGGCGTGTGGCTGCGCCAGGCCGATGACGCACGGCTGACCGCAGAGGTGATGAGGCGGCTTATGGGAGTTTCGGGCGTGACGCTGGATGCGGTAGCGGAGGCGCGCATATTGATGCTGATGCCGGGGCTGAAGGAGCGGGCCAAGACATTGGTTGAGCTGGCGGCGAGCTCTGCCTTCCTTGCGCGGCATGTTCCTTTGCCGTTCGAGGACAAAGCCAGGGCATTGCTGACGGCGGATTCGCGTGCGCTGCTGGGCGGATTGCGTGAGAGCCTTGCGGCTACCGATTTTTCGAAGCAGTCGGTGGATACCGCATTGCGCATTTTTGCTGAAACCAGCGGCAAGAAACTCGGCCAGGTGGCGCAGCCTTTGCGTGCGGCACTGACCGGCAGCACGACGAGCCCCGGCATCGATGCGACGCTGGCCGCTTTGGGGCGCATCGAGTCGCTGGCGCGCCTCGATGCGGCCGTCGCAGACGCATGAGCCCGATCGGATTATGGCAGCGTCTGACCGGAAAGCGCCCTGCCTCGCTTGCGACGGACGCAGCGCAGACGCCCGAGATATCGTATTCGGATCTGTTCGGTGCCCCTCCCGCAAGAACGCCGGATTATGTCGAGCCGTTACCCGAGCCGCCGAACCGGGTAGGTGCGCCGGCGGTGGATACGGCGACGGACCAGGCGATCATGCGCGCCTGGGCGGTGTGCGAATTGGCGCGCTGGCATGCGACGCCGATGGTACGCGCCGATCTGGAACAATCCTTTGAGGCACTCAATACCCGCAACAGGCATATCTTCATCTACCGCTTCGAGTCCGGCAGCGTCAGCATGGACGAGAAGCCCGCAGCGTTGGATGTCATTCCGGTCGAAGGCACGCGGGCGCAGAGCTACCTCACCTTCTTCAACGACGCCGCAAAGCTGCTGCCGGCGACGTTCCGCACGATCCTTGCCATGGGCGTGGGCGACAAGGTGGAGTTTGTCCCCGATGTGCCGGTGTTCGCATTCCAGAAAAAGCGTGGCAATGTCACAATCCTCGTGCCGGACATCGATTTTCTGGAGTGTGGCTTCTACGAAAAGGAGGGGTTTGTTGACACGGTTCCCTATGCGCTAAAGACCGACCGCGCTATTTTCGTCGGCGGCACGACCGGTGGCACGGTGACTCCGGAGGTTGCTCGGAATTGCTCCCTGCCAAGACTGCGTGCGGCCAAATATTTTTGGGGCCATGACAAGGTGGAGTTCCTGCTGCCGCAAATTGTGCAGACCAGCACGCCCGAGGCACGGCAGATACTCGAAGAGATGCCGTTCTGCCAGGGGCAAAGGATGAGCTGGAAACAGCAGCTTCTCTATCGCTTCCTGATCTCGGTGGACGGCAATGGCGCCACCTGCTCGCGGGTGGCAATCTCGCTGCACAGCAACTCGGTTCTGCTCAAATATGATTCGGAAGATCTGCTCTATTACTTTCATGGATTGCAGCCTTGGCTGCATTACATTCCCATTTCGCGCGAACAGGATGTCGAGCACGCTTTCGACGTGGAGCATTGGGCGCCGGGCGTGATGGAGAGTGTCGCAGCACAGGGCAAAGCCTTTGCCGCGCGTTTCCTGACGCGGTCGGCAGGGGAGGCCTATATGGCGCAGCTTCTCCAGCTTTATGCGCGATGTTTCACCGATGCGCAGCAGCCGGTGGCGGAAATGCGGCAGGCTGCCCCGGTTGTGCTGGCCGTCATTGCACATGTCGAGCGGATCGGCGATGTGTCGGCGGATGCACAAGGCTGGGTGGGTCTCGGCTCGAAGCCGCTGCGCATCGAGGGATTTGTGATCGCCTCCGCCTTGCGCGGCTGGCGGGAGCAAGTGCGTTACCAGGCGATTCTGCCGGACGGGAGCATGGGGCCCGAGACCGCGGGCGAGCTGTATTGCGGCACACGCGGCAAGCAGCAGGCGATCCATGGTTTCGTCGTGCACATCGATGCGGCATTGCCGCTGCACGGCTTGGTCTATGAGGGTGTGTTCAGCGACGGTTTCCATGCCGGCCCGGTGCCACCTGGTATGCCGTGCCAAGCCCCGAGCAACGCCGCGCTTGTTGCGATGCGGGTAAGTGTTGTAGCCGATACACCGTCTTTATAGCAGTGGGTGGGACATGGCATCTCGTTTCAAACTATTTCGTTTTTTGCAGCGTCAACCGGCACCCCCTGCAATAGCCGACGATGCTTCCATGCCATACGGCGCACAGTCCGAAGCCGATGCCGTAGATACGTCCTTGCCAGAGATCGCGCCGCTGGCGCCTGAAATGGTCGCGGAAGAAAGGAGTGCCGCCGGGTCGCCGCTGGTAGTCGAGCTCACCGCGCATCTGGCGGGTATCGGTGACCGGAAGGCGGCCGAAGATGGTTGGGCGGGCAGCGGGACGGGGACAAACCGGATCGAAGGGTTCGTCGCCACCTGCGATGCTCCGGGATGGCGCGAACACGTCACTTTTCAGGCCATACAGACCGACAAAAGCCTTGGCGCACCGGTGGAGGCGGGCCTGTACTGCGGCACGCGCGGCAAGAGCCTTCCGCTGCGCGGTTTCGTCATGCACGTCCCGGCTGAGGCTATTGAGCTGGGCGGCCTGTTCTACCAGGGCGTGTTCCAGGACGGTTTTCGCTCTGGCCTGCTCCGGCCAGGCGAATTGTGCGTCTCTCCGGCCTATGCAGTTCTGCTGGCGATGCGCATCACCACCGATCCGGATGCCGCCGAAGCGCCGTAAAGAAGCGACGACGCGCACCATAAAACAAAAATTTTTTGGTTCTTTTTTCAAAAAAGAACCGCTTCCTTCATGGCAAAATGTCATCCATCGACATCTCCCGAGGCGGCCCCGCCAGGTGACGCGACTGCACGAACGCGCCGATTAGCCTCCAGATTGCATGGCTTTGCTCGCCGCTCATGCCCTTGAACTCGTGTCCGCCCGGATGGCTGATCAGCCAGGCTTGCGTACCGGACTGTGCAAAGGCCGCCTGCATTTCCACGGCCTGTGCGAAGGGCACCTGCGGATCGTCGAGGCCATGGATCAGGAGCGCCGGGCCGTCACCGGCCGCCACACGCAGGGCAGGCGAAGCATCGCGCTTGCGCGCGTTCCGGAAGGCGGGATTTCCAGGGCCGACCAAGACATTGCCGTAGCCCGGATGGGCGGTTTCGATCGCGAGCAGATCGGTCGGGCCTGAGATCGACACCACGCAATCGGCGCGTGGCGATACCCCGCTCAGGGCGTTCTGCGCGTCGCCGGGGCCGATGCGCGGCACGACGTCCAGCATCAAGGCTAGTTGTCCGCCGGCCGAGTCACCCTCGGCGCAGATATGGTTGGGGTTTACGCCGAGCTCGACGGCATGTGCGCGAACCCAGCGCATTGCCAGTTGCACGTCATTGAACTGGAGCGGCCATTTTTTTGCCAGGTCTGACGATAAAAGACGGTAGTCGACAGGTATGGCAACGACACCCGTTTGGGCGACCAACTGGCACGCGGCTGCCTGACTGGAGCGGCTTCCCTGGTACCAGCCGCCACCATGGATCATCAGCATTGCCGGCGCCTGCCGGGTCATTGCTGCCGGCCGGCAAACGTCGAGCAATTGCGCCGGGTCTGGCCCATACTGGATGCCCGTCTCCTGCGCCTGGCAAGGTGAGGCCAGGCAAAGTGCGACTGCGGACCAGAGTGCGGCGAAGCTCTTGTGCATATTTCTCGCCCTTGCTGGGTTGGATCAGTGCGTTTCCAGCTAAACCTGGAAAAGCAACGCTGCAATAGCCGGCGCAGAACGCCCGCTCTGGTCCTGCAGTCCGCTGTGCATGTCTGGATGATGGTTGTCGCGCGGCCGGCATTTCCATACATTGGGCCTAATGACATTTCTTGCCCGACTCTTTGATTTTCTGCAGCCCTGGCGACGGGGCCCTGATGCGTCGAAGTCGCGTCCAGGCACCTCGGATGTCGCTCATTACGTGTCGCACTCCAATGCTGTAGACGATTTAGCGCGAGATCCGGCGACACAGCCCGAAGCGATCGCCGAGATCGACGATCTACCTGCATTTTCCGAGCCGCCGCACAATTCGCCGAATGTCGAGGCGTCGCCCCTTAGATTCGAGCTCGTTGCACATATACAGGGCCTCGGTGACAGGAAAGCCACAGACGATGGCTGGGCTGGACGGGCCTCCGGCTGGGGCAAGCTGGAAGGGTTTACCGTCACGTGCGATGCCCCGGGCTGGCGTGAATACACCACATGCCAATTCGTGCAGACCGATCGAAGCTTGTCTCCCGAGGTCGGGGGCGGCGGCTATTGCGGAACACGCGGCAAGATGGTGCCGCTGCATGGCTTCGTCATGCATGTCGCGGCTGGTGCCACGCGATTTGCGGATGTGTATTACCAGGGTGTTTTCCAGGACAATTTCCGTTCCGGCCTGCTCACGCCGGGCACACTCTGTGTTTCGCCGACCAACGCGCCGTTGCTGGCGATGCGCTTCACCACCGACCCGAACGCGGCCTCGGCGCCGGAATATGCGGCGCCACCGGCTACCGTGGCGGCAGCACTTGGTGCGCATATTCCAAAGCCCCAGAACCTGCCAGCTAGGTCACACGAAGATGGCGAAGTATGGGATGAGGCACCCTCGGGCGTCCATCTGGTCACGCATATCTCCGGACTGGGTGACACACCGCCGGGCAAGGATGGCTGGGCCGGCGACGCGGGCAGCGGCAGAAGCATCGAAGGTTTTTTCGCAACGAACGCGCGGCCTGACTGGTCGCGCGACGTGCTGTGCCATGCGGTCCTACCGGATGGCAGCCTGGGGGCGGCGGTACCAGGCGGCCAATATTGCGGCACGCGCGGCAGGGGGCAGGCCTTATCCGGTTTCATGCTGGCGCCTGCGGACAGCCAGGCGGACCTCGCGGGCATCACCTATGAAGGCGTGTTTCGTGACGGGTTTCATAGCCCGAAGCTGTCGCCCGGCGAGATGTGCGTGTCACCGACCAAGGCACCTCTGGTAGCGATGCATATTTCCGTAGCCCCACCAGAGCGCTCCACTGCACCGAACGCGTTTTCGGCGTCTGAAAACATTCGGCTGGTGATCTGGGATCTTGACGAAACGTTTTGGGGCGGCACCCTGACCGAGGGCGGCATCGTCTGGCGCGAGGAGAATGCACAGGCGGTGCGCGAGCTTGCGCGTCGTGGGATCGTAAGTTCGATCTGTTCAAAGAACGAACCGGACGCGGTATTCGCTGTGCTGGAGCAGCACGGCATGCGCGACCAGTTCGTTTTTCCGAGCATCAACTGGGACACGAAAGGCCCGCGTCTCGCGGCCCTCATCGACGATATACAGCTGCGCGCGCCGAGCGTTCTTTTCATCGACGACAATCCCTTGAATCGCGCCGAAGCGGTGCGGTTCGTGCCCGGCTTGAATGTGTGGGACGAGCATTGCCTGACGGATCTGTTGAACCACGAGCGGCTGCAGGGCAAGCCTGACTCCGGGCTCAAGCGCCTCGAACAATACCGGCTGCTTGAGCGCCGCCATGCCGACCGCGTCAACGTTCAAGGTGACACCAGCCAGTTCCTGCGCGACAGTGATATCACTGTCTATATCGAGCATGATATCGAACCACATATCGACCGTGCGGTGGAATTGATCAACCGTACCAACCAGCTCAATTTCACCAAGTCGCGTCTGCCCGACGACCTCGCCAATCCGGATCTGGCACGCAATGCCCTGCGTAAGCAGCTTGCGGCTTTTACCGTGCAGGCTGGGCTTCTGCATGTGCGCGATCGTTATGGGGATTACGGTTTTTGCGGTTTTTACGCGATCAACCGCGATGGCGCGGGCGGTAATACGCTACTGCATTTTGCCTTCTCCTGCCGCATTCTCGGCATGGCTATCGAAGCCTGGCTCTTTCGCCGGTTGAAGCGGCAGACGCTACTGGTCGTAGGCGAGGTGGTGACCAACGTTTTCGATGAAACGCCTGTCATCGACTGGGTTCATGTTGTTTCTGCCGCTACCGACAGCACCCAGGACAAGCAAGCCCGGCCGCTACGTTACGTGGTCGTGCGCGGTGCATGCGATATGCGCGCATTGGCACATTATTTTACGAACGTCGCGGACGAGGTGATCGACGAATTGCAGCTTGCCCGTTCAGGCAAGCTGGCGCTGATCGGCCATTCTCTCATCACGTCCCAGGCTTTGCGCGGCATGCCTGCAGCCGCGATCGAGGCTTTTGCGCCGCTCGGCTTTCTACCGGAGGATTTTGATTCTGCCTTGGGCCGGCCGGCCGAGGGACCGGGGGCGTGGCTTTTCGGTTTCAATCTGGACATGAACACGCCGATCTACCGTCACATCAAGACCGCTGCCTTCCTGCCCGCCATGATCACCGGGCTCGACGTGCCGCCCGCGCTGATGATGAAGGGCGCCGACCCTGGGCGCGCCGACCCGGAGATCGTGGCGTATCTGCGCGAGAATTTCATCTTTTTCGGTCAGCGCCCCGATCCCCGCATCGACGACCTGTTCCGCGATTCGCTTCGTGTCATCTTCGCGCATGCCGGGGAAGCGGTGCGGGTTTTTGTTCTTCTCTCCAACACGCACATGCTGAATGCCGATGGCAGCTTTGGCGTTTTCGAGAATTACCTCGCCCATAACGCCATCATAGAGGAGGCTGCAGCGGAGTTCCCGAATGTCGAACTTCTGGTTCCACAGGATTTCATGACCGCTGAGGAACTCCTGTCGCAAGACAACGCCAACCATTTCGACCGCATCGTTTACTTCCGTATCTTTCAGCACATCATGAGCCGGCTTCAGACATAGAAGCGTCGGTTACCTCAGTATTTCGTCGACCGTCGTTGTGGGAGGCGCATCCAGGGTTTCATTGCGTAGGAATTTGGCAATGACTGTCCAGATGTCGTGTTCCTGCTGTGGCGTCATGCCGTTGAATTCATGGCCACCCTCGTGGCTGATCAGCCATGATGGTGTGCCGACACGTGCAAGGCCTTCCTGCATTTCCAGCGCTTGCGTGAACGGCACCGCAGGGTCTTGCAGTCCATGCAGCAGCAATGCTGGGCCTGTGCCTGGGCGTACTCGCAAGGCGGCGGAGCCGTCGATTTTCTGCTGATCGAGGACGGCAGGATCGTTGCCGCCGATGAGGAAATTGGCATAACCGGGATGTGCAGCCTCGATCGATATGAGATCGGAAATGCCGGAGATATCCGCGACGCAATTTGCCTGCGGGGAGATGTTGGTGAGCAGGGCAGCGCGGTCGCCTGGGTGGATTATGGCGAGTGCATCGAGCAGCAACGCCATGTGGCCCCCGGCTGAGTCGCCTTCGGCGCAGAGATGCAGAGGGTCGGCGCCGTAGGCGAAGGCATGTGCGCGGGCCCACCGCAAAGCGAGTTGTGCGTCGTTGATCTGCGCCGGCCATTTCGTTTCGGGTTCGCCGGTAAGCAGGCGATAATCCATGTTGAACACCACGATACCCTGCCGCGCGAGCACCTTGCACAGGCCGTCGAGCGCATGGCGGCTGCCGCGTCGCCAACCGCCGCCATGGATCGTCAGCACGGCCGGCGCCTTGGTAACTGGCGCGGTTGGGATGCACACATCCAGCTGTTCCTGCGGATCGGGGCCGTAGGCGATGTTCTGCGTGTCGGGTGCGGCCTGTGCGGGCGCTTGGCTGGGTTGGAGCAGAGAGGCCAGGAACAGCACGGCAAAACGACGGCGCATGGATGTATCCTGCCCTTGGATGGCAGATGATCCTTGCGGGTGGCTCGGGTGTCGTCAATGCACCCTGGAAAGATGCCCTAGGCGCGGGTATTGTTGCCAACAATTAACGAGATGTACCCCGCTCCGTCCGAGCAAAAGCCGCCAGCGGTCCAGCGGCGCATTACCGCCGCCCGCAAACTCCGGCAACGATACTGGTGCGATTTCCTCCTGATGCTCAGCTATTCGAAATGTGGAAGCGGCGACCCGTGGTTGTCGTTTCCTGTAAGAACACGCTGCACGGACCCTGCACAATCATACCGGCTACAACGGCGGCGCAGGAAAACAGCCGGTGGGCGCCCCCGCTCTCTCCGCATTTGGATGAGCGGAGAAGCTGGGCCGTCTGCAACCATCCCTACACGATCGCACCCAGCAGGCTATGGCAAGTGTGCGGACAAATCCCGCAAGTCACCAAGGCGGAGTTCAACGAAATCCTCAAACGACACATCCTGTGGCGGCCACAGCCCATCGACCTAAAAAAATGCAGCTGATTGGTCTACATTGATCACATCGCGGCTCCGGGAAATCGGATGACCGTGTCCCCTCGAAAGATGGTGGACTAAGCACCGGGTGAGCCTTACGGCTCCCTGGGTTTTTTATGGCCATCCTCCCTCTGCTTGCCTGCGCTCGCCCGGTGACTATAAACCCCTAAAACCACATAACCGGTGCCCCACAGCGTGCAGCCCCAAACCCATCTGCTGGCGATCGAAGGCATGTACCCGCCCGAAATCGGGCAGTTGCTGGATCTGGCCGAAAGCTACGCGCTCCTCAACCGCTCCGGCAAAACCCAGCGTGACGTGCTGCGCGGCAAAACCCTGATCAACCTGTTCTTCGAAGACAGTACACGCACCCGCACCAGCTTCGAACTCGCCGGCAAACGCCTCGGCGCGGACGTGATCAACATGTCGGTCTCCGCAAGCTCGGTGAACAAGGGCGAAACGCTGCTCGATACCGCCTCCACGCTGAACGCCATGCAATGCGACCTGCTCGTCGTGCGTCATGACCAGTCCGGCGCACCCGCTTTGCTCGCGCAGAAAGTAGACGCCTCAGTGATCAACGCCGGTGACGGCACCCACGAACATCCCACCCAAGCGCTGCTCGACGCGCTCACCATCCGCCGCCGCCGCGGCCGCCTCGATGGGCTGACGGTGGCGATCTGCGGCGACATTACCCATAGCCGCGTCGCCCGCTCGAACATCTACCTGCTTACCACAATGGGCTGCGCCGTGCGCCTGATCGGTCCGCCCACGCTGATCCCCGCCGGCATCGAACGCCTCGGCCTCGACGTGTTCCACGATATGGACAAGGGCTTGGTGGGCGTGGACATCGTGATGATGCTGCGCCTGCAGCGTGAGCGTATGACCAAAGGCCTCATCCCCTCGGCTCGCGAGTATTTTCGCTTCTATGGGCTCGATGCCGCGCGTCTTGCCCGTGCCAAACCTGGCGCCCTGGTGATGCACCCGGGGCCGATGAACCGTGGGGTGGAAATCGATAGCGCTGTGGCGGACGATCCCACACGCAGCCTTATCAAGGAACAGGTGGAGATGGGCGTGGCTGTGCGTATGGCGGTGCTTGATACGCTTGGGCGGAAGCAGAACCGGAATGTCTGAAGGAAGAAAGGTCTTCTTTTCTGAAGAAAAGAAGCAAAAGACTTTTATGTCCTATGGCTGATACGCTCATTACCAATGTCCGGCTGATTGATCCGGCCGCGCAGATCGACGCGCCAGGCGCGCTGCTGATCCGGGACGGTATCATCGCCGATTACGGCACCGCGCTGGGGCTACCCGACGGCGCGGAAATCATCGACGGGGACAATGCGATCCTCTGCCCGGGCCTCGTGGATATGCGCGTGGCTCTTGGCGAACCCGGCTTCGAGTACCGCGAGACCATCGCTTCGGCCGCAGAGGCCGCAGCTGCCGGGGGCATCACCACACTGGCCGCCCTGCCCGACAGCGCACCCGCCATCGATGATCCGGCACTCGTCTTCCTCCTGCGCAGCCGCGGCGAGGCGACCGGCAGCCTTACCATCCTGCCCTATGCCGCCATCACGCGCGGCTGCCGCGGCGAAGACATGGCCGAACTCGGGCTGCTGCGCGAAGCCGGCGCCGTGGCGTTCACCGATGGCAAACGCGCCATCGCCAGCACACAGCTCATGCGCCGCGTGCTTACCTATGCCCGCGCCTTTGGCGGCATGATCGTGCAACACCCGGAAGACCCGTCGCTCGCCGAAGGCGGTGCGGCGACCGAAGGCGAACTCGCCACCCGCCTCGGCCTGCCCGGCATACCGCTCGTCGCTGAAGCCATCATCGTCGCCCGCGACATCCGCCTCGCGCGGCTGACCGGCGGCGCTCTCCATTTTGCGCACATCTCGACAGCCGAGACAGTGGATCTCATCCGCCGCGCTAAGGCTGAAGGCCTAAAAGTCACCTGCGATACGGCACCCCCGTATTTCGACCTCAATGAGACCGCGTTGGGCGATTACCGCACCTACGCCAAACTCTCCCCGCCGCTACGACCTGAAGCCGACCGCCGCGCCATTGCGGCCGCCCTGTGCGACGGCACCATCGACGCCGTCGCCTCCGACCACCAGCCGCGCGATGCGGATGATAAACGTCTGCCCTTCGCCCAAGCCTCTGCCGGCGGTACCGGCCTCGCCACCCTGCTCGGCATTACCCTCGCACAGACCCATGGCGGCAGCCTCGGCCTGAGCGAGGCCATCGCCCTGCTCACCTGCAGGCCGGCACGCCTGCTCGGCTCGGAGGCCGGCACCCTTACCCGTGGCAGGCCGGCCGATCTCTGCCTGTTCGGGCTGGAAAAGCTCTGGCAGGTCCAGGCCGGCAGGCTGCCCGGCAAGGCGAAGAACACGCCCTTCGACGGCCGCGCCCTTGAAGGCCAGGTGCTCGGCACCTGGAAAGCCGGACGCCGCGTCTTCGGATGACCGGTATCTGGCACCAGGAGCTGCTGAGCTTCGGCACGGCGGCAATCGCTTACCTGCTGGGCTCGATCCCGTTTGGGCTGATCCTGACGCGCTTTGCAGGACTGGGCGACATCAGGAAGGTCGGCTCTGGCAATATCGGCGCGACCAACGTGCTGCGCACCGGCCATCGAGGTTTGGCCGCCGGCACGCTGGTGCTGGATGCGGCCAAGGGTGCGCTGGCCGTGCAGATGGCCGCCTGGGTGTTCGGCGAGACCTGGATGCCGCTGGCCTGCATGGTGGCGGTGATCGGCCATTGTTTCCCCGTGTGGCTGAAGTTCCGCGGCGGCAAGGGCGTCGCGACAGGGCTGGGCACGTTCCTCGCGCTCGATCTGCGGGTTGGCCTTGGCGCCTGCGCGGTGTGGCTGCTGGTGTTCGTGCTCGCAAAATTCAGCTCGGCTGCGGCGTTGAGCGCCTTTGCGGTGGCACCCGTGCTGGCGGCGATTTTCCTGCCGCGTGGCTGGTTCATCGCCCCGCTTTTCGTCGCGGCGCTGGTATGGTGGCGGCACTCGGCCAACATCGCTCGATTGCGTGCTGGCACTGAACCGAAGGTTGGCCAAGGATAGGAGGAATGCAGCAGCCTGCCCCAGAAACCAGACTAATCGTCATTTAGCGGATAGCGCACTCGCTTTTTGTTGCGGTATCGACTTTACTTCATTGCGTGACCAAAACTCTTCGCAAAGCTATTCACACCGACTGCACGCTCGATAAGCTGCGCCTCGCGCGAACAGAGGGCGTAGGGCCCGTGACTTGGCGTCGCCTGATGGCGCAATATGTCACCGCCGACGCTGCCATCGATGCGTTACCGAAATTGGCACGCGATGGTGGCCGTGTGACGCCGCCAAAAATCCCAAGCCGCAGCGACGCCTCACGCGAGATCGAGAAACTGCATCGCCTCGGCGGCCGCATGGTGTTTTCCGGTGACGCCGATTATCCGCAATTGATGGCACTGCTTACCGATCCCCCGCCGGTGCTCTCCATCCTCGGCGACATGGCGGCTTTGAGCGGCCGCGCTGTCGGCGTGGTTGGTTCGCGTAATGCTTCGTCCAACGGCCAGCGTATGGCCGAAATGCTGGCGACCGACCTTGCTGGTCAGCAATTAGTGGTGGTCTCCGGCATGGCGCGCGGCATCGATGCGGCGGCGCATCGCGGGGCTCTGCATGTGGGGCTGACCGTGGCCGCAGTCGCCGGTGGGCTGGACCAGCCTTATCCGGCGGAACACGCAAGCCTGCAGGCGCAGATCGCGGAACGTGGCGCGGTGCTCACCGAGGCGCCGTTTGGCACCGCGCCGCAGAGCCGGCATTTTCCGCGGCGCAACCGTATCATCGCCGGGCTGTCGCTGGGCCTCGTCGTGGTCGAGGCGGCGCCGCGCTCCGGCAGCCTGATCACTGCAAGGCTGGCGCAGGAGGCGGGGCGCGAGATTTTTGCCGTTCCCGGGTCGCCGCTCGATGCGCGCTGCCGTGGCTCGAACGACCTGATCCGCCAGGGCGCCCACCTCATCGAATCGGCCGAAGACGTGCTTGCCAATCTACCGGATGACCCGCGCCGCATAGGGCTTGGCCGCTCGCCGCTCTTTGCCCGTGCCGTCGGTCAGCAGATGAGGGAGCCGGATTCCGCGTGGCTGGGCTTGCCGGACAAGGATATTGATTTGATCGCGGTACAGACCGATGTGGTGGCCCTGCTGAGCCCCTCACCCACGGACATCAATGATTTGATTCGACACTGCACCGTTCCAGCGGCGGCAATCATGGCCGCCCTCACCCAGCTTGAACTTGCCCTGCGGGTAGAATTCCTGCCGGGGAATCGCGTGTGCCGCGTGTAGATGCCGGGCACCGCCACTGCATCGCCGCCTTGACTTTTAGCGGCCGCTCTCCCTAAGCGCAGTTGAGGCCGGCCGCCGCCGCCACGCATTCAGGACCAAAATGACAGACGTCGTCGTCGTAGAGTCGCCCGCCAAGGCTAAGACAATAAACAAGTATCTTGGCAACGGCTACACCGTGCTCGCAAGCTTCGGCCATGTGCGCGATCTGCCGCCGAAGGATGGGTCCGTCCGACCCGACGAGAATTTCGCCATGGATTGGGAGGCCGACGAGCGCGGCAATCGGCAGGTTTCCGCCATCGTCAAGGCGCTCAAGGGTGCACACACCCTCTATCTCGCCACCGACCCGGATCGCGAGGGCGAGGCGATCTCCTGGCATGTGCGTGCCATGCTGGAAGAGAAGAAGGCGCTAAAGGGCGTCGACGTCCAACGCATCACTTTTAATGAGATCACCAAGACCGCGGTGCAGCGGGCGATGAAGCAGCCGCGCGATCTCGATATGCCGCTGATCGAGGCGTATCTGGCCCGCCGAGCACTCGATTACCTGGTGGGCTTCACCCTGTCCCCGGTGCTGTGGCGCAAGCTACCCGGCAGCCGAAGTGCCGGGCGCGTGCAATCGGTGGCGTTGCGTCTGATCTGCGAGCGTGAAGCCGAGATCGAGATTTTTAAGCCGCGCGAATACTGGAGCGTCGAGGCGCATTTCCTCACCCCGGCTGGCGCGCCGTTCACCGCAAGATTGTCGCATCTCGACGGCAAGAAGCTGGAGCAGTTCGACCTTAATAATGCCGAGCTTGCCAATCGTGCGAAGGCCGCCGTCGAGGCCGGCAGCTTTTCGGTGGCCGCCGTCGAGCGCCGCCGGGTCAAGCGCAATCCGCCGGCACCCTTCACCACCTCCACCCTGCAGCAGGAAGCCAGCCGCAAGCTCGGCATGGGTGCGCAGGCGATCATGCGCACCGCGCAGCAACTCTATGAAGGTGTAGAACTCGCCGGCGAGACGACGGGCCTCATCACCTATATGCGGACCGACGGCGTGCAGATGGCGCGTGAGGCGATCGATTCCATTCGCGGCCATGTCGGCGAGCATTTCGGCACCCAATATGTGCCGGCAGCGCCGCGTGAATATGTCAGCAAGGCGAAAAACGCACAGGAAGCGCATGAGGCCGTGCGCCCTACCGACGTGGACCGCACGCCGGAGAGCATGGCGCCGTTCCTCAACCACGAACAGAAAGGCCTGTACGAGCTGATCTGGAAGCGCGCCGTCGCCAGCCAGATGCAGTCCGCCGAGCTCGATCAGGTGGCGGTAACGGTTGCCAGCGGCGGCACCAAATTGCGTGCTAACGGCTCGATCATCGCGTTCGACGGGTTCCTAAAACTCTATCGCGAAGGCAGCGACGAGGACGAAGACGAAGATAGCCGCATGTTGCCGCCGATGGCCGAGCGCGATCCGCTGGCACGCGACAAAGTCAGCGCGGACCAGCATTTCACCCAACCGCCGCCGCGCTATTCCGAAGCAAGCCTGGTGAAGAAGATGGAGGAACTCGGCATTGGCCGCCCCTCCACCTATGCTTCGATCCTTACAGTGTTGCGAGATCGCAACTATGTGCGGCTCGAGGCGCGTCGCTTCATCCCGGAAGATCGCGGCCGTCTGGTCACCGCCTTCCTGACCGGATTCTTCGAACGCTATGTCGATACCGGTTTTACCGCCGGCCTCGAGGCAAAGCTCGACGATATTTCTGATGGCCGCATGGATTGGCGCGCCTTGATGCGCGATTTCTGGGAAGAGTTCTCAAAGGCCATCGCGCAGACGAAGGATCTGAAAATCTCCGACGTGGTCGATGCGCTCGACCGCGATCTCGGCCCGCATTTCTTCCCGCCACGTGACGACGGCACCGACCCGCGCGTCTGCCAGGCCTGCCACACCGGTCGTCTGGGCCTGAAACTCGGTCGCTACGGCAGTTTCATCGGCTGCTCGAACTATCCGGAATGCCAGTTCACCCGTCGCCTGGCGATCGAAGGCGGCGAAGGCGATGCCGCGACACTGAAGGACGGCATGCGCACCCTCGGGCCGCATCCGGACTCCAAGGAAGACATCACCGTGCGCCGCGGCCCTTACGGGCTGTATGTTCAGCAGGGTGAACCCGACCCGGCCGACAAAAAGGCAAAGCCCCGTCGCACCTCTTTGCCGAAAGGCCTCGATGGCGACGCGATCACGCTGGAACAGGCCTTGGGATTGCTCTCCCTGCCACGGCTTGTCGGCACGCATCCGGAGACCGGCCAGAATATGGAAGCCGGCCTCGGCCGCTTCGGCCCCTACATCAAGATGGGCAGCATCTTTGCGTCGCTCGACAAGGATGACGATATCCTCTCGATCGGCCTGAACCGCGCCGTGGACGTGATCGGCCGCAAGCTCGCCAGCGTGCGCGTGCTCGGCCAGCATCCAAAGGACAAACAAGACATACAGGTGCGCAAAGGCCGTTTCGGCCCATATGCACAACACGGCCAGACCGTCGCGAATCTGCCCAAAGGCGTGATGATGGACGACATCACGCTAGAGGAAGCGATGGCGCTTCTGGCAGAACGCGGCAAGCAGTTGAAGCCGAAGGGCCGCAACGGCAAGAAAGCAGCGCCTGCCCGCAAGGCGGCACCTGCTAAAGCCGCCGCACCTGCCAAAGCCGCGGCACCCAAGAAAGCCGCCGCCAAGCCGAAAGCCAAGGCCGCGTCTGCGAAAAAGGCGCCGGCAAAAAAGAAGGAAGCCGCGCCGCAGCGATGAGGAATAAAAGTTTTTTGGTTCTCGCAGGGCGGGCGCCGCCTTTTTTCAAAAAAGAACAGCACTTCTTTTTTGAAAAAAAGAAGAAGCAAAAAACTTTTGTCCTCTACGGTTCTCGCTGATGCGGCGTCCGCCTAAAAAGCCCAGCAAGAAGAATCCGGTTTCGACTGAGTTTCCGTCGCGTGATGCCGTCAAGCAGTTCATTCGCGAGAGCGGTGGACGTGTCGGCAAGCGGGAGATCGCGCGGGTCTTCAAGATCGGCGCGGATGACCGTGGCAAGCTGAAGGACTTGCTCGCAGACCTGTCCGGCAAGGGCGATATCGCGCCGGCTGGGCACAAAAGGTTCACACCGCCAGGGCGCCTGCCGGAGGCGACGGTCGTGCAGGTAACGGGCACGAATGCCGATGGCGATCCGATCGCACGGCCGGTGGCGTGGGAGGGCGATGGACCGACGCCCATGATCTATATGCTGCGCGAGGCGCGGGGACAGCCGGCACTCGCACCTGGCGAACGTGTGCTTGCCAGGATGAAGCCGATCGGTCAGGGCAAATACGAGGGGCGCACGCTCAAGCGGCTGAACGACTCCGCCGCGCGCGTGCTCGGCGTGTTCAAGTCGCCCGACCGGCTGGTGCCGACGGATCGGCGCGCGAAAGCCGAATGGCGCATACCGCCGGCGGAGACCAACGGTGCGCAGGACGGCGAGATCGTTCTGGCCGAACCCCTGCCCGGCTCGGGCTATGGGTTGCGGCCGGCGGCGATCATCGAGCGGCTCGGCCATGTCGGTGATGCGCGGTCGGTCAGCCTGATCTGCATCTACACGCATGATATCCCGACCGTGTTCTCGCCCGAGGCGCTGGCGCAGGCCAAGCGCGCGCGGGCTGTGGGCCTGGGCAAGCGCACGGATCTGCGAGACGTGCCGCTGATCACCATCGACGGCGAGGACGCGCGGGATTTCGACGATGCCATCTATGCCGAACCGGACGGCGACGGTTTCCGCCTGATCGTCGCGATCGCCGACGTGGCACATTACGTGCGGCCTGACACCATGCTCGACCGCGATGCGAAAGCACGCGGCAATAGCTGCTATTTCCCCGATCGTGTCGTGCCGATGCTGCCCGAAGAACTCTCCAATGGCTGGTGCAGCCTGCGGCCGAACGAAGAACGCGGCGTGCTCTATGTCGAGATGTTCGTTGATGCGGATGGCAAGAAGACACGCCATCGGTTTGGCCGCGGGCTGATGCGCAGCGCGGCGCGGCTCACCTATACACAGGTGCAGGATGCGTTCGACGCGGGCGAGACACTAGGCTTGGCAGACGGCTTTCTGCCCACGCTCTACGCTGCCTTCCGCGCTTTGCTGTCGGCGAGGCAAGCCCGCGGCACGCTGGATCTGGACCTGCCGGAACGCAAGGTGGTGCTCGACGAGGAAGGCAAGGTGGCCTCCATTGCGCCGCGCCCGCGTCTGGACAGCCACAAGCTGATCGAAGAGTTCATGGTGCTCGCCAATGTGGCGGCGGCCGAGGAGCTCGAACGGCTGAAACGGCCCTGCATGTACCGGATCCATGCGCCGCCCTCGGAAGAGAAACTTTTCAACCTGCGCGGCTTCCTCTCCTCGCTCGGCTTCTCCCTGCCGCCTGGCCCAAACGTGCATCCGCGTGATCTCGACAACATCCTCAAGAAAGTCGCCGACACCGAGCATGCGCCGATCGTCAACGAGGTGATGCTGCGCAGCCAAAGCCAGGCCGCCTACCACCCCGACAATATCGGCCATTTCGGCTTGAGCCTTGCCCGCTATGCGCATTTCACCAGCCCGATCCGGCGCTATGCCGATCTAATGGTGCATCGCGCGCTGATCTCCGGCCTCAAGCTCGGCCTTGGCGGACTGTCCGATACCGAAATGACCGGCTTCGAGGATGCGGCCGAGCACATCTCGGCGACCGAACGCCGTGCGGCGCTGGCCGAGCGCGAGGCGATCGACCGTTACCTTTCTGCCTACATGGCGGACAAAGTTGGGGCGAGCTTCCAAGCGCGCATTTCCGGCGTGACGCGGTTCGGCCTTTTCGTCACAGTAGCGGGCAACGGTGCAACGGGGCTGATCCCGCTTTCATCCTTGCCTGATGATTACTGGATGCATGACGAAGCCAAAAACGCCCTGATCGGACGACGGACCGGAATGGAATATCGTCTGACGCAGGATATCGCCGTGCGCCTGGCCGAAGCGAGCCCGATTACCGGCGGCTTGATCTTCGGCCTCGCCGGCAACATGGCCCCGCGCCCCGCCAAGCTACATGGCCGCGGGAGAGGCAAATCCGCGCCCTGATCGCTGCGGCGCTGATCCTGCTGCTGGTCGGCACTGCGAGCGCACGCGCCGTCGCCACACCGGCCGTGGCAGGCTTCGACCTGCCGCTTGCAGCAAAGGTTTTTTCCACCGCACTCGCTTTCGCAGCACCGCGCGTGCTCGATCCGGCGACGCCGCAATCGCTCACGCTCTGGGGCCTGCACGGCATCACCGCGCTCGACCCAGCGCTCAGTGCGGACCTTGTCGACGGCAAGCTGCAATTGACCATGGGCGGCCACGTGCTGTTCACCCGCCTAGCCCCGCTTCCGGTAGACGCCCTCGCCTGGGGGAGGATGGCGGCCGATGTGTGGAACATCGCCTATGGCCAGTCGGCAAATTTGCGCGCCGTCGGCATGCAAGGCGTCATCGCCGCCTTCTTCGACGAGATGTTCAACCATCTCGATCCCTACTCGCGCTACGAACCGCCCGAACCCGCCGAAGCCGAACGCACCAAACTCTCCGTCGATGCTGGCGCAGGACTTGGACTGCAGCAGGATAATCACGCCGTCGTCGTCGAAGACGTGGTACCGGACGGGCCAGGACAGCAAGCAGGCGTGCGTGTCGGCGACAGCATCCTTTCAATCGACGGCCGGCATCTGCGCGGCCGCGTGGAACTCGCACGCTCAATGCTTTCTGGGCTGGAGGGTTCGACCATGACGTTGCGGGTGCGCGGGCTTGACGGTGTGGTGCGCGACATTCCGATCACCCTTGCCTACGTGCCGCCTGAAACGGTCTTTGTCGAACGGAATGGCGCGATGCTGGTGATCCATATCACCAGCTTCGTGAACAACACGGCCGAGCGGTTGAGCGAAGTCATCGAAGCTGGCCTTGCCGCAAAGCCTGCGCCCTCCGCCGTGGTGATCGATCTGCGCGGCAATCGCGGCGGCTTGCTACGGCAGGCGGTCACTGCCGTGGCACTCCTCGCCGATCATGGCGTGATCGCCAGCACCGCGGGCCGCGACCCCGAAGCCACGCATGATTGGCGCATCGATGGCGGCGACCTCACCCACGGCCTTCCCGTGATCGTGCTGGTCGATGGGAGCACTGCAAGTGCTGCCGAAATCATGGCGGCCGCCCTGGCCGATCTCGGCCGCGGCGTCGTTGTCGGCAGCGCCACCCTCGGTAAAGGCCTGGTGCAGACGATCACCCGACTGCCCGATGGCGGCGAGCTCTTCATCACCTGGAGCCGCGTGCTCGCCCCGCGCGGCTGGCCGCTGCAGTCGCTGGGCGTGATGCCGCAGATCTGCACCAGCCAAAGCGACGCATTGAACCAGCAAGCCCTCCAGGACCTGGCAAAAAACGAGCAGGCCATGGAGAAAACACTCGCCCGCTCCCGTGCCGCCCGCGCGCCACTGCCCGTGGCACAAGCCCTGGATATCCGCGCCGCCTGCCCCGCCGCCGAAGGCACCGACGCCGACATGCAAGCCGCGACCTTCCTGGTGGCACACCCCAAGGCTTACCAGACCGCTTTGTTGCCGACTCTGCCTTAAAAGTAAGGCCAGAGGCTCTGCCCCTGGACCCCGCTGGAGGGACGCTCTCCAGACCTCTGCTATATGAAGGCAGTCCAGGCGGCAGAGCCCACGGGCCTTCCTTTCAGCGCCTAGCCGGCAATAACAAAGAGGCGTGGAATACCTCTGGGCGGAGCGCACCACCGAAGATGGGGCCCTGGGCGTTGTCACAGCCTAGATCGGCCAGGATGTCGCGTTGGGTGGGGGTTTTGACGTGGGTGGCCAGCACGGTGGTGTCGAGTGCGTGTGCGAAGGCGATGGCGGCTTTCACGGTAAGACGTGCTGTGCGGTCGGTCACCAGGTCGCGGACGAGGGAGGGATCGAGTTTGACTGCGGTGAGGGGCAGGCGTTGCAGCATGCGTGGGCTAGCGGCGAGTGTGCCGAAATGGTCCAGCGCGAGGCCGATGCCGAGGTCGCGCAGGGCCGCGAGGCTGAGGAGGGTATGAGGGTTCTCGGTGGTCAGGGCTTGTTCCGGCAATTGGAGTTCGAGGTGCCAGGGGATGAGGCTGGAGCGTGCGAGGGCGCGTTTCGCTTGTGTGACCAGCTTGTCGGTTTGCAGCAGGTGCGGCGGAAGTTGGACGGAGACGGTGATGGCGATGCCGGTCATCGCGTTCCAGTCCTGTGCTTCGTGGCAGGCGGTTTCGATCAGCCAGCCGGCGAGGCGAGCGGCATGATCCGGGTTGGAGGGAGGGAATTCGGTCTGCAGCGATGCGTCGGCGGCGGTGAGCGTGCCGCTCGCAAGCGAATGGCGGGGTTGGATCGCCACGCTAAGGCCGGGCTGGTTGGCCTGGGGTGATTGACTGGACCAGAAGCCGAAGGCGGCCATGGCGGGGGTTGGCGTGTGGTGCGCACCCAGCCATGGCTGGTCGTTGATGTCATGGCGGCGTGGCTCGGAGTTCATGATTTTCTCGTGGTTTGTGTTCCATCTCAGTTTCCGGCCAAACGTTTAAGAAACATCTAACATTATGACATATTTAGGTTTTCCAGCTTTCGTGCGGCTGGAGCAATGGGCGGGGCTTGTGCCGCCGCAGGTGATGAGCCACGTGCTGGGGCGCAGCATGGTGGGAGTTTGTGGATGCTCGAGATCTGGACCTGGCCGACGCCGAATGGGCAGAAGGTGCACATCGCGCTTGAGGAGTTGAGGCTACCTTACACGATCGTGCCGGTCGAAATCGGCAAGGGCGAGCAGTTCAAGCCGGAATTCCTGGCGATCAATCCGAACCACCGCATTCCGGCGATCGTCGATACGGAGGGTCCGGGCGGGCGTTTTACGCTGTTCGAGAGCGGAGCGATCCTGATCTATCTGGCGGAGAAAGCCGGCAAGCTGATCCCGGCCGATGCGGCCGGGCGCTATACCTGCCTGCAATGGGTGATGTTCCAGATGGGCGGTGTGGGGCCGATGTTCGGTCAGTACAATCATTTCGGCGTCTATGCGCCGGAGAAGATCCCGTATGCGATCGAGCGTTATCTCAACGAGTCGAACAGGCTGTTGCGTGTGTTGGACAAGCGTTTGTCCGAGGCTGCCTACCTAGCGGGCGAGGATTATTCGATCGCGGATATCGCGACGTTCCCCTGGATACGCTCGATGGTGCGGCGGGAGATCCTCTCGCTCGAGGCGACGCCGGAGGTGGCGCGGTGGTACGAGGCGGTTGGGGAACGGCCCGGGGTGCAGCGCGGGATGGTGCTGATGGAAGAGAAGCAGAAACCCTTACCCATGTCGGATGAGACGCGGAGTTTGCTGTTTGGTAAGGGTCAGCACGAGAAGAGGTGACTTAGGGTGGCTAGCCGGCGCAGGCATTTCGCATGCGCCGGCTCGTTGCAATGCCGATCAAGCCGACAGCAAGACTCCATAGGGCTGCGGGTTCGGGCACTTGCGCTACCGTTCCGGAGGCAGTGCAACCTACCGATCCGCAGGCTTCATCGAGGGCGGGATTGTCGCTGAATACCGTCGCGTTCCACAAACCATTACCGAAGGTGAGGGAGACCGTATTCATCGAGGTGTCCCACATCAACGTTCCGCTGCCGCCGTCGATCGTTCCCTTGGTTGATTCGAACACTGTGTCCTCCTCGTCGTCCAGCACGCCGAGCCGTTCGCTACCGACAAAGAAGTTCAGCGAGAAATCTGCGAAACTGCCTGTCTGGATACATCCGCCCGGAAGGCAATCGCGGGAGAACGATTCCGGTACAAAATCATCGGCCAAGGTCAATTGGAAACTGATGGGCGATATAGGCTCATTGACGCCGGTGGAAACCAGAGGATCGAAATTGTATATGGTATCGGCGTTTGCCACCCCGCTCGTCGTCATAACGACAAGTGACGCTACAAGACCGAGAATCAGCGACGGGCACCTGACGATCACGAGCAGCTTCCTTTCCATAAACGGACTGGTCACTGCATCGTATCGAATTCAGGCGGGTTTCTCAATCATGATGTGATTGGCTGCGGCGTATATCGCCAAACGCTTGCAGGCGGAATGTTGAGCGGCGTCCAGGCCTCACGCTTGGGCACCAGCGCATGCTTCTTCGCGGGCAGCGGCGACGTCACCATGTAGGTGTAGCAAATGAAGCCGGATCCTGGAGACACCGTCTCGATCGCGTCGATAAAGCGGCGCTGCTCCGCCAATGGCAGCAGCACGAGCGGGATTCCGACGATTACCGTGCCGATGCGGCCGTGAAATTTTTGCGGGATGAGTTCCGGCAGGCGGCGAGCGTCGCCTTGGACGACATTTACACCCGGCAATGAGCGGCGAAGATGGTCGGCCATGGCGGGCACGATCTCGACGACGTAGAGGCGTTCTGGCGGAAGACCTGAATCGAGCAGTGCGTGGGTGACGACCCCGGTGCCGGCGCCGAGCTCGACCACGATCTCGTCGTCGGCATAATGCGTCTGTTGCACGACGCGGCGGCACAGCGACGGAGAGGATGGGACGATCGAGCCCATCTGCAGCGGGTTGGCCAGCCAGCGACGAAAAAACAGCCCGGCATTGGAGATGTTCCGGCCTAGCTGGCCGCCTAGCTTGCCCTGGGCCTCAACCGCCGTCTCGACGCTCGCTTCCATCCGCGAATCCTTTTGTTCCTGGCTGTGTCTCTACGCAGAAGAGGCCTGGAACACACGATGGATCACCGCAGAAAAGCGGCTGGGAGCGATGAACTTTTCGACAGGAAACAGACCGGCACGCCTGCCGGCCGCAGCTATTTGATCTTGGCTTCCTTAAACACGACGTGCTTGCGCGCGACGGGGTCGTATTTGCGGAATTCCATTTTCGTGGTCTTGGTACGTGCGTTCTTCTTCGTCACGTAAAAGTAGCCGGTGTTCTCGCTGGAGACGAGACGGATCTGCACAGTGTTCGACTTGGCCATAGCGCACCTCAAAACTGGCCGCCCATCGGGCCGCCACGAAACGCGCTAAATGCTCGGCCGCGGCCGCCGGGTCAAGAGGCGGGGGTGTGCATGGAGGCATGTTGCGGGCTTGCCTGCGTCTCGAAACATTGCCTAGCCTGTCTTTCTGTTCATCTGCCGTCCCTCTCTACGTCGTGCAACGGACGGTACATTGGCGGCGCTGGGCCAAACTTGGCCTGGTCCATTTCGACTGGGGAAATCCTTCCATGAAAGCAGTTCTGGCCGCTCTGGCCATTGTCACGGTGGCGTCCAGCGCTGCTCTGGCGCAGCCGATGCCTATTCCACCGCCGCAAGATGAATTGGGTCCGCCACCACCACCGCCCGGGCCTGGTCCGGGCTTCGTCATCGAGCCGGGACATTGGCAGTGGAATGGCTTTCGCTACGTATGGATCGGCCGCCACTGGATCCATCGCGGGCCAGGCTACGTGCATTTCGTCCCGGGTCATTGGTCAAATGGGGCCTATGGGCCGCCGCACTGGATCCCCGAGCACTGGGGCCGTTAAAAATTCTCCGAGCACCTCATGATCCTGACCTATGAACGGCGGCTGGCCCTTTTCGGGCTGGCCGCATGCCTGTTGGCGCTCGGCGTGGCTCTTGGCTCGGAGCGTTTTCTGGGCCTGGTGCCGTGTGCCTTCTGCCTGATTGAACGAAAACCTTATTATGCGGGCATCGTGGCTGCCGCTGTGGCGTTTGTAGCGCCCGTGCGTGTCGTGCGGGTGTGGCTATGGGTGCTCGTGGCCCTGTTTGCGATCGCGACTTTGCTCTCTTTCGTGCATGTGGGGGTGGAGCTGCATGCCTGGCCGGATCCGCTGCCGCAATGCACGGTGCCGGACTATACCGGGATGACCATGTCGCAGCGTCTTGCCACCATGCCGTTGCGACCAGTCAAACCCTGCGAGTTTCCGGATTACCTTGTGCCCGGCCTGCCGGTCTCGATGTCACAGATGGCGTTCCTCTACGCCCTGGCGGTCTGCGCCGGGCTCGCCATCTGGATGTCTCGTAGCAGCAAGGGACACATGGCATGACGGATCTTCCAGGCGGCCTCGCGCCGGACAGGCTGATCGAACGCCTGGTGCGGGTGGATCATGCCGGCGAATACGGCGCCAAGCGCATCTACCAGGGGCAGTTGGCCGTGCTCGGCAACGGACCGAAGGGTGACATCCTGCGCCATATGCAGGCGCAGGAGCAGGTTCATCTGGATACGTTCTCAGCCCTGATCGCCAAACGCCGCGTAAGGCCTACCGCCCTGCTGCCGCTTTGGCACGTAGCCGGGTTTGCCCTCGGTGCGGCGACCGCGCTGATGGGCGAGCGGGCCGCCATGGCCTGCACAGTCGCGGTGGAAGAAGCCATCGACGAGCATTACGCGGCGCAAACGGCACTGCTCGGTGACGACGAGACCGAGTTGCGCGACACGATAGAGGTCTTCCGCGCCGAGGAGCTGGAGCACCGCGATATCGGGATCGCACATGAGGCGGAACTGACGCCGGGGTATCAAGCGCTGCGATTTGTCATCAAGGCAGGCTGCAAGGTCGCGATCGCGGTGAGTGAGCGGGTTTAAAGCCGCCATCGGGTGGGCAATGCCACCCAACCAAGCCTACTTGACAGGAACGCTGAGGCCTAGGCCGGGAACGCCAGCGCGACGATTGTCGAGCGTCGTCTGCTCGTCGGAGGCATAGTAATAGCCATCGCCCTGGAACACGGATTTTTGCGAGAGCATCTTTGGGCCGACAGAAGTCGTTGGTTTCGTCGTGTCTGCGGGACCATCGACATCCTGATCGGGCACCGGAGCCGCCTGGTAGTAACTGGCATTGTGCGCGGTGATGGTCTTGGTGACAGCCTGCGTCTCGGAATCGTAGGCTGACGGCGCAAGGGGAGCGATCGACGCCGTTCCCACGGGAGCGGCCGCACCGAGGAGCGCCACGGCGACCGTTGCCGCTGCAAGATGGAAACTGGTTTTTAGCGCGTGGAATACCATTGCCTCATATTGCAAAGGCGGGTTTCCGCAATCAAGTAAATTTGAAAAAAGTGATCTGTGTTACGAAATCGGACGTAGGCGTGGGCTCCAAGACGCTTGCGCCCGGGAGCCCGATGCGTGTTCAGGCAGCGCGTCTGGCTTGAGAGGTGCCGAATAGCTCGATGGCGGCGCGGCAGAAGGCCGGCAAGTCATCCGGATTGCGCGACGTGACGAGACCTTTGTCGTTGACGACGGTTTCATCGACCCACTCGGCGCCAGCATTGCGCAAATCGGTTTTCAGCGAGGGCCAGGATGTCATCTTGTGACCGCGCACGAGGTCGGCCTCGATGAGCGTCCAAGGGCCATGGCAAATGGCAGCAATGGGTTTGCCGGCCTGGCCGAAATGCTTGATGAAGCTGACGGCCAGCTCGTTGATGCGGAGATAGTCGGGATTGGCGACGCCGCCCGGCAGGACGAGGGCATCGAAATCTTCGGGGCTGACGGCTTCGAGCTCGGCGTCAACGGTGATCTGGTCGCCTTTCTCGTCGTGGTTCATGCCCTGGATCTTGCCCTTGGTGGTAGTGCCACGCGGGGCAACCACGGTGACCTTTGCACCTGCTTCGCGCAGGGCCTGCTGCGGCACGGTGAGTTCCACCTGTTCAAAGCCATCCGTCGCGAGAATGGCGATCCTCAAACCATTGATATCCGGCATGCGTCTCTCTCCTGTTGCACGATGGGTGCCGAACAGGCAGCGCCGGAGCGGGTTGCTCCGCGCGCCGGTCACATACGGCGGAGAACCTGTCGGGTTCAGGCGGGCAGGACGATGCCGTCGAGGGATTGGAGTGCGAGAATGCCGGGGAGGATCTTGCCTTCGAGCCATTCGAGGAAAGCGCCGCCTGCGGTGGAGACGTAGCTGATCTGGTCCACCACGCCGGCATGCTTGAGGGCGGCTACCGTGTCGCCGCCGCCGGCAACCGAGCGCAGCTTGCCGGCCTGGGTGGCGGCCGCCACGGCGTGAGCAAGGGAAACGGTGGCGGCATCGAACGGAGCGGTCTCGAAGGCGCCAAGTGGGCCGTTCCAGACGAGGGTGCGCAGGCTGGGCAGTTTGGATTCGATCAGCGCCACGGTAGCCGGGCCGACATCAAGGATCATCGAATTTGCGGGCACTTCGCTGATGGGGACGATTCGGGTGGGCGCATTTTCGCGGAATTCGATGGCGGTGACAGCATCGACGGGCAGGATGATCTCGCAGCCGCGGGCGCCGGCATCGGCGAGGATCTTGCGCGCGATGTCGTGCATATCGCTTTCCTGCAGCGACGTGCCGACGCCGACGCCTTGGGCGGCGAGGAAGGTGTTGGCCATGGCGCCGCCGATGACCAGAACATCGACCTTCTCCAGCATGTTGCCGATGAGGGCGAGCTTGGTGGAGATTTTTGATCCGCCGACGATGGCGCCAACGGGGCGGTCGGGGGTTTCGAGCGCTGCGGTCAGCGCCTCGAGTTCGCGTTGCATCAGGCGGCCGGCGTGGCTGGGGAGATGGCGCGCGACGCCGTCGGTGCTGGCGTGGGCGCGGTGGGCGGTGGAGAAAGCGTCGTTCACGTAGATGTCGGCCAGGCTTGCGAGTTGTTCGGCCATGGCAGGGTCGTTGTCTTCTTCGCCGGCGTGGAAGCGGGTATTTTCCAGCAACAGCACCTGGCCGTTCTCGAGGCGGCCTACAGCGTCTTCGGCGACGGGGCCAAGGCAGTCATCGGCGAAGAAGACATCGCGCTTGAGCACATCGCGCATGGCGGCGGCCACCGGTTTCAGCGACATGGCTTCGACGCGTTTGCCGCCCGGGCGGTCGAAGTGGCTGACGACGATGACACGCGCGCCTTTGTCGGCCAGTTCGACGATGGTCGGAGAAATCCGTTCGATACGCGTAACGTCTGAAATCTTTCCGTTTCTGAGTGGAACGTTAAGGTCTACGCGCAGGAGCACCCGCTTGCCCTCAACATCGGCTCCATCAAGAGTCTTAAAGCTGGGCATGGTCGGTCCCCAAATTCATAAAAGTTTTTTGGTTCTTTTTTTCAAAAAAGAACTTCTTCCCTAAAGGCTCCCGAGGAGTGCCGCGGTATCGGACATGCGGGACGAGAAACCCCACTCATTGTCATACCAGCCGGCCACACGGACGATCTTGCCCCCATCGACGGACGCCGTCTGTGTCGCGTCAAACGTGCAGGATTCGGGGATGCCGTTGAAATCGGTGCTGACGAGTTTCTCGGTGTTGTAGCCGAGAATACCCTTGAGTTCGCCGGCGGCTGCGGCTTTGAAGGCCGCGTTGACTTCGGCGACGCTGGCCGGTTTGGCGAGGTTCACGTCGAGCGAGACGAGAGAGACGTTCGGCGTGGGCACGCGGACGGAGGTGCCGTCGAGCTTGCCGGCGAGTTCGGGGATGACGAGGCCGAGCGCTTTGGCCGCACCCGTGCTGGTGGGTATCATGGACATGGCGGCGGCGCGGGCGCGGTGCAGATCCTTGTGGAGGGTATCCACGGTTTTCTGATCGCCGGTGTAGCTATGGATGGTGACCATGTAGCCGCGCTCGATGGTGAAAGCGGCGTGCAGCACTTTCGCCATCGGGGCGAGGCAGTTGGTGGTGCAGGAGGCGTTGCTGACGACGGTCATGTCGGCGGTGAGCACGTGGTGGTTCACGCCGTAGACGATGGTGGCGTCCACGCCGTCGGCCGGGGCGGAGACCAGGACTTTGCGGGCGCCGGCTTCGATGAGGGCGGAGGCGGCCTGCTTGCTGGTGAAGAGGCCGGTGCATTCCATGGCGACGTCGACGCCGGCATAGGGGACTTTCTTGGGGTCACGCTCGGCGGAGACGTGGATGGGGCCGTAGGTGCGGCCATTATGGCGGATGGTGATGGTGTTGCCGTCGACGGTGACTTCGCCGGGAAAGCGGCCATGCACGCTATCGTAACGGAAGAGGTGGGCGTTGGCTTCCACACTGCCGAGGTCGTTGATGGCGACCGGTTCGACATCCGTGCGTCCGCTCTGCACCATCGTGCGCAGAACCAGGCGACCGATGCGGCCGAACCCATTGATCGCTACCTTGACCGTCATAAAAAATTTTTCCTCTTAGCCATGTTGCTCAGCAATTGGGCCTTTTCGTAAAACGCTGAAGGCTTGTCTAGGCCGAGTGAGGTATTCCGAGATGACGTAGCACCAGATCGGCGACGCGATGGGGAGAGAGTGACGGTTCCTGTTCCGTATTCGGATCGTTGCCGATGAAGAGGCCGTCGGGGCCGCAGAAGCGTTCCCAGCCGAAGCCGCTGCCGGCTTCGAGTGCCACGACAGGCGCATCGCCGAGCACGGCGCGCTGCCAGTGCGGGTCCTGGCGGGTGAAAAAACTCCAGCAGGGCATGGAGACGATGGCGGCAGGGATGCCGGCGGCGGCGAGCAAGGGGCGTGCTTGTAGGGCGATGTGCAGTTCCGGGCCGCTGGCGACGAGGGTGACGGCGCGTGGCGCGGCGGCTTCGTGCAGCACGTAGCCGCCTTTGGCACAGCGCGTGCGGGAGGGGCGCTCGGCGAGGAGTGGGACGGGCTGTTCGCAGAGGAGGAGCACGCAGGGTCCGCCGCCACGGCGCAGAGCGAGCTCGGCGCATTCGATGGCTTCGGAGGCGTCGGCGGGGCGAAACACCAGCAGGTTGCGCATGGCACGCAAGCCGGCGCGCTGGCCGGAGGTGGGGCATGGGCGGGCGGGTTCGACCAGGCATTCGACGAAATGCAGGCCGGCGGCGGCGGCGGCGCGCAGGCCGGGGCGAAGATGGTCAAGCTCGGAGAGGCCGTGGGTGGCGACGGGGAGGAAGCCGCCATGCAGGGCCATGCCGGCCATGGTGGCGCCGACACCCTGTGCGAGGCGACCGGCGGCCTCGCGCGCGTGGCAGAATTCGGTCTGTGCGCCCGGCTGTTTCCAGGCTGGGGTGCCGGGCAGGCTGGCGAGATCGGGCAAGGTGGTGGGCAGGCGCATCCAGGCGAGACGCAGCGTTTCGGCGGTGGAAATGCTCGTCTGGCCTGGCGGCAGCAGCGGGGTGGCCTCGACCAAGGCACGATGCCAGCCGACCGGAAGCCGGCCGGCCATCGCCGATTCGAAATCCTGTCGGCTGGCATGGCGTGCGAGACGTTTGAGCCAGGCGCGCCGCATGCCGGCATTGCGGCGTCCGGTGGCAGCCCAGGCCTGGCGCCCCTCTTCGCCCTGCGGCTGCGGGGTGGCGACAGCCGGCGATCCTGAGAGGCAGGCGATCAAAGTGGGTTTCTGCGAGCGCAAGGCGGCGGACATGGCGGCTGCGACGTCGCCGGCCTCGCCCGCATCGACACGGCGCACAGACCAGCCGGCGGCAGCGAAGCCTGCGAGGCCCGGCGAATCTTCTTCTGCTACGGAGACGATGGCGGCGAGGCGGCCGAGGCGCCACAGCCCGGCGAGGAGGGCTGCTTCCTGCACCGGGCCGGTGGCGAGGTCGATGCCCTCGGCGAACACCCAGCAGCGATGATCGACCAAGGAGCGGCCGAAACGAGCGGCCAGGAGGCGCTCGGCCAACACCATGCCGATGGCGGCACCCAACGCGCTGCCGGGTGAGTCGCAGCTGCCGGCGGGCAAGCCTGCGAGGGGGGCGAGGCATGCGGATAAGGGGGCCAGGTCGGGCGCGAAGAGCAGGCGATCGCGGTCGGCCCAGCCGGGATCCGCGGAGTCGAAACGAAGATGGCGGGCGAAGAGCAAGCTGAGCGGAAGTGCGAGCGGATGCGGCTCGGAGGCGCCCAGGGACTCATGCAGGGTCGCGGCGAGACGGGTGATCGACGGCCGGCGGTCCGTGGCGGCTTCGGTGGGTTCGGTGAGGCTGTCCAATCAGCGCGCCTGGTGCGACGTTGCGGCTGGGCGGTTTGTCTGCGATTTCTTGGTCATGACCCTGTTCCGTCCACTCTGCCTGGTTCTGCCACTCTGCCTCGCGGGATGCTATCTGGTGGACCAGCGCACCTTCGATGCCAAGGCCGGTCGCAAACCGGTGCCGCCTGTGGTGGCTGGGCCGCCGGGGCACGCGGCGCCTGCGCTGGTGACGATACGCTACACCACGCCCGATCCCGAGTATCAGGATGTTCTGGCCAGTGCCGTGCACCGGGCGTTGGCGCGCAAACCGGATGCGCTGTTCAGCGTGACGACGATGGTGCCGCCGGCGGAAAATGCGGACCAGGCCGCGGATGCGGCGCAAGCGGCGGCGGCTTCCGGGCGGGAGGTGGCGCAAGCGATCGTCGCCGATGGTGCCAGCCCCGGTCAGGTGGAACAGCTGGTGAATTTGGACCCGTTGCTGAGCGTGCGCGAGGTGGTGGTAAAAGTTCAGTAAGCCGGTTTGCGGAAGGTAGTGCGCAACAGGATCAGCAGCGCTGCGGCACCGGTGAGAAGGGCGAGCGAGGCCGGTTCGGGGACGCTCTGCACGGTGGCGGAAAACGTCGAGTCATCGGCCAGGAACAGGGTGAGGTCGCCTTGGCTGGTGGCGAACGAGACGTAGGCATTGATTAGCGACGGACCGGAAACAGGCGCCAGGGCGTTGCCGAGACCGTAGGACAAGCCGGGCGGTAGGCTCGTGTCGAGCAGATCTGTGAAATCCGTCGCGTCGGTGATGCCGAGGGCGCTGCCGAAGGCGCTGGAAAAGGCGAAGGCGCTCATCGGATCAAGGAACTGGCCCTCGCTGACGCCGCCCAGGGTGAGGCTTGCCTGGCCGGTGTTGGCGAGCAAGCCGGGACGTGCCTGGGTGATGCCGGCCGTGTCGGCATCGACGGTGATGGTGACCAGGCTGTCCGTAAACTCCGACGTGCCCAGGGTGCCGGTAGCGATGGCTTGCTCGGTGTAGATGACTGGGTCGGCGTAGGCGCTTGCGGGGCTGGACGCGTAGGCTAGGGCGAGCAGTGTCAGGCAAGCGGACGAACGGGAGGACATGACGACGCCACCTCTAAACGTTTCCGTAACGTTTTGAGTCTATAACGTCAGCCATGCTTCCTTGCAATCGCCACCGCATTTTCCAGGGCATCCTGGTCGACTGCGCCGGTGATCATCTGTGTGCCGATGACGAAGACCGGGGTGCCGTCGACCTTCAGCAAATGGGCCAGGCCGAGATTCTGCTCGATCTTTTGGGTGACCGCGGGGCCTTTCATGTCGGCGGCAAGCTTTGCGGGATCGAGGCCGAGGTTTTTGGCGGTGTCGCGCAGCATGTCCGGCGTGGGCTCGGCAGGCGTACTCATCAGGGCGGATTGCATCTTGAGGTAGGCGCCCTGCTTCTGGGCGGCGAGGATGGCGCGGCTTTCGGCAAGGCTCGCGGCGCCGAGGACGGGGATGTCCTTGTAGACCAGGCGAATTCCGTGATCCTTCTGGATCACTGAGTCGATAGTGGAGGCCATGCGTTTACAGTAGGGGCAGCGCGGATCGTAAAACTCTACGATCGTGACGTCGCCGGACGGGTTGCCGGCAACCGGGTCGGTGGCGTTGGCGGTGAGCGCTTTCTGCTGCGCGATGAGGCGGGATTTGGTGTCGGCCGCGTCACGCGCGCTGTCGTCGGCCTGAAGGGCCTCGACGGCGTCGCGCAGGATGCTGGGGTCGGATTTGAGCGCCTCGCGGAGGATGCGGACGATATCCTGCCGCTGTGCAGGGGTGAAGCTGCCGGTTTGCGCCAAAGCCGGAGTTGCGGCGGCCATGAGGCTGAGGCAGAGGAGAAGACGCTTCATCAAGGGTTCTCGCTTGGGATGCCTCTGGCTCTAGCACCGGAGCGTTGGGGCGCGGAAGGGCGGCCGCTTCATCGGCGTGGGTCTGCCTTTCGGCCGGATGGGTCGCAAAAAGCTGCGAAGAGGCGCATTTTGGGCAAAACCCGCCTTTGCGGCGACCCCGCTTTAAGACGACTGCATCAAGGATCCATGCCATGCCCGCTTACCGCTCACGCACCTCTACCCATGGCCGCAACATGGCCGGCGCACGGGCGCTGTGGCGCGCGACGGGCATGGGCGATGGGGATTTTGGCAAGCCGATCATCGCCATTGCCAACTCGTTCACCCAGTTCGTTCCCGGCCACGTGCATCTGAAGGATCTCGGGCAGCTCGTAGCCGGCGAGGTGCAGAAAGCAGGCGGCGTGGCGAAGGAATTCAATACGATCGCGGTGGATGACGGTATCGCGATGGGGCATGCGGGCATGCTGTATAGCCTGCCGTCGCGCGAATTGATTGCGGATGCGGTGGAATACATGGTGCAGGCGCATTGCGCAGATGCGCTGGTGTGCATCTCCAACTGCGACAAGATCACGCCGGGCATGCTGATGGCGGCTTTGCGGCTGAATATTCCAGCGATTTTTGTGTCCGGTGGGCCGATGGAGGCCGGCAAGATCAAGGCGGACGGGACCGGCGGCGGGGCGGCGATCGAGAAACGTGCGGACCTGATTACGGCGATGGTGGCGGCGGCTGATCCTTCGGTGTCGGATGCCGAGGCGGCAGTACAGGAACGTTCGGCGTGCCCGACCTGCGGTTCGTGCTCGGGCATGTTCACCGCCAATTCGATGAATTGCCTGACGGAGGCTTTGGGTCTGTCGTTGCCGGGCAATGGCAGCCTGCTCGCGACACATGCCGATCGGCGCAAGCTTTTTGTCGAAGCGGGCTGGACGATCGTGGATCTGGCGCGGCGCTGGTACGAGCAGGACGATGCTTCGGCTCTCCCCCGCAACATTGCGAGTTTTCAGGCTTTCGAGAACGCGATGTCGCTGGATATCGCGATGGGCGGTTCGACCAATACGGTGCTGCATCTGCTGGCGGCGGCCCATGAAGCCGAGATCGCATTCACCATGGCCGATATCGACCGGCTTTCGAGAAGGGTGCCGAATCTCTGCAAGGTTTCTCCGTCGGTGCCGAACGTTCATATGGAGGATGTGCATCGTGCGGGCGGCATCATGTCGCTGCTGGCCGAGCTGAACCGCGGCGGGTTGCTGCACACGGATCTGCCGACGGTGCATAGCGCGAGCGTGGGGGCGGCGCTTGCGCAGTGGGATGTGGTGGGGGCGGACCCGAACGGGACGGCCGGCATGCTGTATCGGGCGGCGCCTGGTGGCGTGCGAACTGTGGAAGCTTTTAGCCAGGACAAGCGTTTTGCGGAACTGGATACCGATCGCGCCGGCGGGGTGATCCATGATGTGGAGCACGCGTTCAGCAAGGATGGCGGGTTGGCCGTGCTGTTTGGCAATATCGCGCTTGAGGGTGCGATCGTGAAGACGGCGGGGGTGGATGCCGCAAATCTGGTGTTCTCTGGGCCGGCTCATATTTTTGAAAGCCAGGACGATGCGGTGGCGGGCATTCTGGGCGACCAGGTGAAGGCCGGCGAGGTGGTGCTTATCCGCTATGAGGGGCCGAAGGGTGGGCCGGGGATGCAGGAGATGCTGTATCCGACGAGCTATCTGAAATCCAAGGGCCTCGGGAAAGCCTGCGCGCTGGTGACCGATGGCCGGTTCTCGGGCGGCACGGCGGGGCTGTCGATCGGCCATATGTCGCCGGAAGCAGCGGAAGGTGGGGCGGTTGGGCTCGTGCGGGATGGGGATATCATCGAGATCGATATCCCGAACCGTATTCTGCGTGTGGCGCTGACGGATGAGGAACTGGGCCTGCGCCGCATCGCGATGAACGAACGCGGCAAGGCGGCCTGGAAGCCGGAGAGCCGGGAGCGTGTCGTCTCCCCTGCCCTGCGGGCCTATGCGGCAATGACGACGAGCGCCTCGCGCGGGGCGGTGCGGGACGTGTCGCAGGTGGAGCGCTAACCAAAGACAAGGCCAGGGGCTCTGCCCTTGGCCTCCGCGGTTTGGCGATCCCGTGCCGACCATCATGATACGATTGCGTGCGCTCGATATGATGCCGCTTGGGTTCTAAATCGAAACAGCTTGCAATGACGCCGGCGCCTCGGGACTATTGATGCGTATATCGCCGCATCAGGAGGTCCGGCATGAAGATGCTTTCAACGCTTGCGATCCTGATCGCGTTCGCGGCGCCGGCTGCTTACGCGGAAGACTTCGACTTCGCTTTCTCTACGCTTTCGAGTAGCGACCGCGTGGGTAGCCAATATACTGATCCCGGCTTTACCCCCGGCACTCTGACAGGCGAATTCATCGGACTGTCCGCAAACGGCATATCGAGCCCTACAGATGTGAAGCTGTTCAGCAATCCCGACCATATCCCGGATGGCGATCTATATGCGCAGGGATGGTTCAACCCATTTACGTTGGGGAACACTCTTACGGTGACCAACGGCGTGGTCACCGGCTACAACTTTACCCTGTATAGCGCGACTACGAACCAGGAATTGATCCTTGGTGTGCCCTTTCGCGGCGGTGCGTTCAATTTCCTGATCGACCACACTCATGACCTGGAAACAGGAAATTTCGACGGGTTGAGCGAGATTGTGTTCACCCCTGTGGGTGTGCCGGAGCCGGCGGGGATCATGCCATTTCTGTGCGGGGTTGTTCTTCTCCTGGGACAGAGATTTTATGTCGCGAAAAATAATATTATTAAAAAAGCTATTGGCCTTCAGGCATGAAATGGCTCGCCGCCGTTGCGATGCTGGTGGCGTTTGCGGCACAAGCTGCGCGAGCAGAGGATTTTACCTTCAGCTTTTTGGGGGGCGCCGGCTCGCCAGGCCTTGTGACGGGTGAATTGATCGGCCTATCGCCGGACGGTGCCTCGTCGCCCACCGATATGCTGTTGCTGAGCAATATGGATGGCGTGCGGAACGGTGATCTCACCGCAATGGGATGGTTCAACTACGCCAATACCCCGAACAGCTTCACCGTCACCGACGGCGCCATCACCGCCGAGAACTTCACCTTGTTCAGCGCAAATACCGACGATTTCTTTTCGCTCGGCCTGCATTTCGACGGTGTGGACTTCAATCTGCTGGACAACACACTGACGGACGAACAGACCGGCAATGCCAGCGGCGTGACTGGCGTAACCTTCA
Source organism: Acetobacteraceae bacterium (assembly GCA_965198855.1). Taxonomy (GTDB): domain Bacteria; phylum Pseudomonadota; class Alphaproteobacteria; order Acetobacterales; family Acetobacteraceae; genus BOG-908. The sequence goes on from CBDAPZ010000001.1 coordinate 2,231,957, forward strand.
CGCCGGTCGCCGTGCCGGAGCCTGCGAGCCTCGGTATGGTGGCGATGGGTTTTGGTGTAGCGAAGTTAGGAAGACGTTCTTTTCTGAAGAAAAGAACCAAAAGACTTTTGCGTTATTTCGATGGGTCGGCGAGGCGCTGGCGGGCGTGGCGAGGGGCTGTGGGATAGAGCCTGCTCCAGGCGCGGCGAAGCTGGCGGGAGGACGCGAAGCCGGATCGCTCGGCAATGCGCTCCATGTCGAGCCGGGTCTGACGCAGCAGCTCCTGGGCGAGGCCGACACGTAGCCGGTTGCTGTAATCGGGGATGCTCATGCCTGCATGTTCCTGGAACAGACGGGAGAGATGTCGATTGCTCACCGCGGCGATCTTGGAGAGAGCCGTCAGGGACCATGTCCTGGTCGGGTCGGCAGCGATGGCATCCTGCACGCGGTGCACAGCCGGATGGATGTGGTTGCGGCCCTCGAGCCAGGGAGAGAGCTGAGGGTCGGCACCACTGCGGCGCAGATAGACAACCAGATAGCGGGCGGCCGCCAGCGCACAGGATTGATCGGTGACGCTGGCGACGAGATGCAGCATCAGATCAATGCCGGCGGTGATGCCCGCACTGGAACAACAGGCGCGATCCTCGACATAAAGGCGATTTTCCAGCACTCGCGCTTTCGGCGCCAAAGCCGCGAGTTCGTCGCAGCAGGAATGGTGCGTGGTGCAGTCATGCCCATCCAAAAGGCCGGCGCGGCCTGCCAGCAAAGCACCGGAGCAGATGGTAATCAGTGTGTGGTCCGCTCCAAATTTTTCGTGCAGCCATGCGACGATGGCGATCTCGTCGTCGGCATCGGTAGCCGAACGGCCGCCTGTCGCGTCACGTGATATGGTTTGTTCGACATCGCCGGCGACGAGGACCCACGCGTCCTCCGGCAGCGTTTTTGGAAGCGGTTCGATTGAAGCTAGCAAAAGGCCGATCAAGGTTTTGACCGTAGCGGAAGGACCGATATAGTGCACATCGAAGCGGATGGCGGATTGTGCATTATTCGCACAGCGCAGAACCTCGATCGGGCCGGCAATATCGAGCAGGAGAAGCCGCGGAGGGAGCACGACATGAACCGGAATGACCCGCATAGGGTGTTCCTTGATAAAAAGGCCGAGGAGCAGCGCCGGCCCCCAATCCTTCTGAATATTAGTCGAGAAAGATCTTGAAGTCCTGCCGTATGGAATGCGTTTGACTCCATTTCACCGTGTAGCATGGACTGGAAACCCCACGCGACGCGCAGAGGGCACCGGAGACCTGTGTGTAGGCGGGTGTGGCGAGGATGGTGGAGGTGGTGAAGATGGCGGGGCCGGTGACCGGCGGCAGGCATGTGCGGCCGGATGCAACGACGTAGTAGGTTGCAGGAAAGGCTGCGCTAGCCAGGGGATAATGCAGATCGGCGCTACAATTTCCGTTGTTGCGTGCAAATCCTGCGCCTTGCCAGACGCCGAAATTTGCGTCCGCAGTGAGGATGACGTCGACGGGGTAGGACACGTTGGGACCAGCCGGACCGTAATCCACGGTGCCGGAATCGTAGATGATGGTGGAACCCTGGGTCACGACGATTCTCTGCAAAAGATCGTCGTTGGAATCGAATGTATCGTCTTCGTACCAGGTGGCGATCTGTCCGCAGGGTTTGTAGTCGGTGCCGAAGGGGCCGGTGGTTCCGTTCAGATAGGCATCGCAGCCATAGCCGCTGCCGGGGCTTCCGGCGGGCGTGTTTTGCAGGCTCCAGACATAGGAGGGGAAGCCGAGGACGACGCCGCCATAGGGGAGCGGGACTGTGGGGTTGCCGACAGTGGGGCAATCGAGATTAGGGCCTGGCGGATAGCCGAAGCAGGGCCACAGATCGTATCCGTCCGTGTTGGTTATGCTTGGATTGACCTGGGTGAAGGCGGCGGAGAGCGAGCGGAGATCGTGGGCGTAGGATTTTCCCGGGCGTATGGTGGCGGCTGCGAGCGGAAGCCGGACAGGTAGGTGGTGGCTTGCTTGCGCGAGCGCCGTCTGACCAGCAGCCGTCAGAAAGAAGGCCGCTTGCAGTGCGAGAATGCGTGTAATGAATAGACCTTGCATGTTGAGCACTCCATCAAGACGAAGCTGACGGGAATGTCTTCACCTGGCCACCCGAATTTGGAAGCCTGTCAGCAGGCTCGCGTTTTGCTGCCTGGAGCCGATGCTATGTCGTTGCTAGGAGGCTCCGAAATACCCGCATCGGACCAATATCGGACAAAAAAGGACAGAGCCTCGCGACACGCCATGCGCTGTCCTATCTCACCGATTTATGAGGATTTTAGCGGTTATCTACCCAGCAGCGCTGTGTAAGAGCAAAGTTTTCGGTTCTTTTTTTCACAAAAGAACCGCTTTCTTATGCCGCTTCCCGCTCGCGGTCTTCGCTCCCGCCGAAGAGGAAATCGATATCACCGGCATCGAGTGTGCCGAGATCGGCGGCGTCGCGATCTTCTGTCTCTTCGCTGAAGGCCAGGGCGGCTAGTTCGGCTTTGCGTTGTTGCAATTCGAGGATGCGTTCTTCCACGGTGTCGGCGGCGATCATCTTGTAGACGAAGACGGATTTGGTTTGGCCGATGCGGTGGGCGCGGTCGGAGGCCTGGTCTTCGACGGCGGGGTTCCACCAGGGGTCGTAGTGGATGACGGTGTCCGCCGAGGTGAGGTTGAGGCCGCGGCCGCCGGCCTTCAGGCTGATGAGGAAGAGGGCCACTTCGCCGGCTTCGAAGGAGCGGACGGGTTCGGCGCGGTCCATGGTGTCGCCGCGGAGTTCGACGAAGGGGATGCCCGCTTCGCGCAGGCGGGGTTTGATGAGATCGAGCATCGAGGTGAACTGGCTGAAGAGGAGGATGCGGCGGCCTTCGGGGAGCATCTCACCCATCATTTCGAGAAGATCGTCGAGCTTGCTGGAGCTTTCGATTTCACGGGCGGAGCGGAGTTTGACCAGGCGGGGGTCGCAGCAGGCCTGGCGCAGTTTCAGCAGCGCATCGAGGACGATGATTCGGCTTTGGGCGAGGCTGCGTTCGGCGACCTGTTCGCGGACTTTTTCATACATGGTGACGCGGATGGTCTCGTACAGCTCGCGCTGATCAGGGGCCAAGGTGATGCGTCGGAGGATGGTGTGTTTTGGCGGCAGCTCGGTGGCGACTTCGCTTTTCTTGCGGCGCATGATGAAAGGTTTGATCCGGCGGGCGAGCTGGATGCGGCGGATGGAGTCGCCGTTCTTCTCGATGGGCGTGCGGAAACGCTTGGTGAAGCCGCGGCGGTCGCCGAGAAGCCCGGGCATGAGGAAGGCGAATTGCGACCAGAGTTCTTCGAGGTTGTTCTCGATCGGGGTGCCGGAGAGGCAGAGGCGCTGGCGGGCATCTAGCTGGCAGACAGCTTTTGTCGCTTTCGCGTCTGGGGTTTTAATGGCCTGGGCTTCATCGAGAACGATGATGTGCCAGTCGAAGGTTTTCATTTCCAGGATGTCGCGTGTGAGCACCGTGTAGGTGGTGACGACGGCGTCGAATTTTTCCAGGGTCTCTCGCTTCTTGTGGCGGTCGAGGCCGTGCAGAACCATGACTTTAAGGCTGGGGGCGAATTTTTCGAGTTCCGACGTCCAGTTGGTGATCAGGCTTGTGGGCACCACGATCAAGGCCGGGCCGACCATGCGGCCGGCGGCGTGTTCTACGGTGATGTGGGCGATCGTTTGGGCGGTTTTGCCGAGGCCCATGTCGTCAGCGAGGAAGGCGCCGAGTTTGCTGGCCATCAAATGCTGCAGCCAGGCGACACCGTCTTGCTGGTAGTGACGCAATTCGCCCTTGAACTCGGGCGGGAGGACGATGTCGGGGATTGCGGGGTCACCGCGGAAGCGGGCGGTGTAGGCTTCGATCTGGTGGGCGTCGTGGAAGCGGGTGAGGAGGAGTTGCTCGAGTTCGATGACGGTGGGGGCTTCGGATTCCGGAAGGACAATGGTTTCTTCGCGGGCGCCGGCGGCCTCGATGAGGTCGCCCATGATGGCGAGCATGCGGCGAATGCGTTCAGCCGGCAGTTTGACCACTCTGCCGTCTTCGAGCGTGGTGATGAGATCTTCGCCGATGATCTGCGCATTCTCCATGCCGCCGCGGGCGAGGAGATTGCTCAATATGGGCAGGAGGGCGATGCGTTCGCCGTCGATCTCGATGCCGAAATCGAGCTCGAAATTGCCGGGGGCGACGGTGCCGGTGCCGTCGGTGCTGGTGCGGGCGTCGGAAACGCGCACGTCCCACTCACCGACTTTCTGCACCATGCGGGGGCCGAAATCCTTGTCGATCAGGCTGCGGAAGCCGAGCGATTCGAGCGCGGGCACACGCTCGGCGATGAAACGATGCCATTGCTCTCCGGCATCTTCGCCGCGGAAGACAAACACACGGCGTCCGCGGGCGGATTTGCCGTCGCTGACGCGCATCTGCACGAAGCCATCGGCGCGGATGGTCTCAAACGCGCTGGCTTCGGCCTCGATGTTGCGGCGCATGAAGGTGGGGCCACCCGGCCCGTCGACACGGACGAACTGGCGTTCGTCGTCGCCGTCGCTCAGCGTACCGCCGTAGTCGAAATCGAGCATCAGCGCGTCCATCATCGTGAGGCGGCCGAAATCATCGGGGCAGCGGAGGCGTTGCAGGCGCATCACCGGGGTGATCGGGCGCTCGATGATGGCGCGTTCGCTGTCGGTGGCGATGATGGTGGGGCCGCCGCGCATGCGGCCACGGGGGCGTGGGTTGACCGGCGGCGGCGGGGCGGGGCGTGCCTTGCGGAGGTGGACGCGGCCAACCTGGCCGGTGGCCGCGTCGACATACCAGGGGCTGGTGTCGCCGAAGATGATCGCCGAGCGAGCGGGAAGGCGTGGCGGGACGTTGGCGTCGAAGGTGCGCTCTTCGCCGGAGATGAGGCGCTTGTTTGTGGCACCCCAGCGGGCGTGTTCGAGGCGCAGCAGGATGGCAATGAGGGAGGCGACGGATTCTGCAGGCACGCCGTTGCGGGAGTTCGTGCCGCCGCCGAGTAGGTTTGCGAGTGCTACGGTGTCGTCGCCTTCGGTGTTTTCCTCGATGATTTTGGCCGGCGAGATCGGCGTGACCCGTTGGGTGCGGTCGCCGACGAGCATGAGGCTGATGAAGCAGGCATTGGGGGGCATACCTGGTTCGAGGTTTATCTTGAGCTGGTTCTTCTCGGGGCCGGGCTCGGCTGCGAGTTTTTCCATGAAGCTTGCTTGCTGCGTGACTTTGCGCAGGGCCGGGAAACGATCGAGTGCGGCAAAGGCGGTTGCCGCGAGATGGGGGCAATTCACCAGGCGGCAGGAGCAACGATTGACGAAGACGGTGCGTGCGCCCATGGCGGCGGGTTCGACAGTAGCGGTGCGTTTGACGCCTTTATCGTCGACGATGCCTTTGATGATGTCGCCATTGATGGACACCTGAACGGCACCGATCAGCACCAGGCTGCGGCCTCGGGTGAGGGTGCGTGATTCGAAAACGCGGCCAAGATCGTCGGAAGAATACGGGGTCGGCAAAGGGTTCTATTCCAGTTGTTCGTGTGTCAGACGCGCGTTCGGAAATCGTGTTCTAAAATAAGGGCGGGGGGTTTGCGGGGCTGAGGTGGATCAACTCGGCGTATACGCCGAGCCGCCTCAGCATGGTCCACCCAATCTTGCTTTGATCGCCTCATTCACAAGAGCCGGATTTCCTTTGCCGGCCATCGCCTTCATCGTCTGCCCGACAAAGAAGCCGAACAGCTTTTCCTTGCCTGCCCTGTACTCTGCAAGCTTGTCGGGGTTGGCTTTGAGCACCTGGTCCACCGCTGCATCGATGGCGCCGGTGTCGGTGACTTGTTTGAGGCCTTTATGTTCGACGATGTTCGCGGCGGTGTCACCGGTTTCGACCATCTCTTCGAAAACATCCTTGGCGATGCGGCCATTGATGGTGTTGTCGCCCATGAGGTCGAGCAGGCCGCCGAGGTTTTGGGCCGAGACCGGGCTGGTTTCGATCGTTTTGCCGGTGCGGTTGAGGGCTGCGAAGAAATCGCCGATCACCCAATTGGCGGCGAGGCGCGCGTCGCGACCTTTTGCCACAGATTCGTAGAAGTCGGCGGTGATCTGGTCGGCGACGAGAACGCCGGCGTCGTAGAGGGGGAGGCCATAATCGCGCATGAAGCGGGCGCGTTTGGCGTCGGGCAGTTCAGGAAGTTTTTCACGGAGGGCGTTGACGTAATCCTCGGTGAGGATCAGCGGCAGCAAATCGGGGTCGGGGAAGTAGCGGTAGTCGTGGGCGTCTTCCTTGCTGCGCATGGAGCGGGTTTCGTTGCGGGCGGGGTCGAAGAGGCGGGTTTCCTGGCGGACTTCGCCGCCGGACTCCCACACTTCGACCTGGCGTTTGGCTTCGGCTTCGATGGCCTGCATGACGAAGCGGACGGAGTTCACGTTTTTGACTTCGCAGCGGGTGCGGAATTCTTCGCCGGCGTGACGCACGCTGACGTTCACGTCGGCGCGCATGCTGCCTTCGTCCATGTTGCCGTCGCAGGTGCCGAGATAGCGCAGCACGGTGCGGAGTTTTCTGAGATACGCGCCGGCTTCTTCGGGGGTGCGGATGTCGGGCTCGCTGACGATTTCCATCAGGGCCACGCCGCAGCGGTTGAGGTCGATGAAGGAGCGTGAGGGGTCCTGGTCGTGCAGGGATTTGCCGGCATCCTGTTCGAGATGCAGGCGGGTGACGCCGATGGTGCGGAAGCTGCCGTCGGACAGCTCAATCTCGATCTCGCCTTTGCCGACGATAGGAAATTCGAACTGGCTGATCTGGTAGCCGCTCGGCAAATCGGCATAAAAGTAGTTTTTGCGATCGAAGCGGCTGGTGAGGTTGATCTGCGCATTCAAGCCCAGGCCGGTGCGCACGGCTTGGGCAACACATTCCTTGTTCAGCACCGGGAGCATGCCGGGGAAAGCGGCGTCCACGAAGCTCACCTGGGTGTTGGGTTCGGCGCCGAAATCGGTGGCAGCACCGGAGAAGAGTTTGGATTTGCTGATGACCTGGGCGTGGACTTCCAGGCCGCAGACGATCTCCCAGGTGCCCGTCGAGCCCTCGATGGTGTAGCTCATGCGCGGCCTCCCGCAATGACGGACGGTTTCGCCGAAAAGCCTGCGGCATCCTCGATGACTTGGCTGACGGCAAACACCGTTTCTTCATCAAAAGGTCTGCCGATGATCTGGAGGCCGAGCGGCAGGCCCTGCGCGCTGAGGCCGGCGGGGACGGACATTGCGGGCACGCCGGCCATGCTGGCGGGGACGGTGAACACGTCGTTCAGATACATGGCGATCGGGTCGTTCATCTTTTCGCCCTGGCCGAACGCGGCGGAGGGCGCGGTGGGAGTCAACAACGCATCCACTTTGGTGAACACATCGGTAAAATCCTTCAAGATCAGCGAGCGGACTTTTTGGGCGCGCAGATAATAGGCGTCGTAATAGCCGGCGGATAGCACATAGGTGCCGATGAGGATGCGGCGTTTGACTTCGGCGCCGAAGCCGGCGGCGCGAGTGCGCTCGTAGAGGTCGGTGAGGTCGTGGCTCTCTTCGCGTAGGCCGAAGCGCACGCCGTCATAGCGGGCGAGGTTGGAGGAGGCCTCCGCAGGGGCGACGATGTAATAGGTGGCCAGGCCGTATCTGGTGTGCGGGAGCGAGACGTCGACGATCTCGGCGCCGGCGTCGCGTAGCCAGGCGAGGCCGTTCTGCCAGAGCGTTTCAATTTCGGCCGACATGCCGTCGGCGCGGTATTCGCGCGGTACGCCGATGCGCTTGCCGCGCACGCCACGGCGGCAGGCGGCTTCGTAATCGGGCACAGCGATCTCGACGCTGGTGCTGTCCTTGGGGTCGAAGCCGGCCATGCTGCCGAGCAGGATCGCACAATCCTGCACGCTACGGGCGAACGGGCCGGGCTGGTCGAGCGAGCTTGCGAACGCCACCACGCCCCAGCGGCTGCAGCGGCCATACGTGGGTTTCAGCCCCGCCAAGCCGCAGAACGCTGCCGGCTGACGGATCGAGCCGCCGGTGTCGGTGCCGGTCGCACCCATCGCAATGCGTGCGGAGACCGCCGCGGCCGAGCCGCCGGAGGAACCGCCGGGCACCAGAGCCGCGTCGGAATCGCGACGCTTCCACGGGTTTTCGACCGGCCCGAACGCCGAGGTCATGTTCGAGGAGCCCATGGCGAATTCGTCGAGATTGGTCTTGCCCAGGAACACTGCGCCATCGCGCAGCAGGTTGGCGCTGACCGTGCTCTCATAGGGTGGAATGAAATTTTCGAGAATGCGGCTACCGGCCGTGGTGCGCACGCCCTGGGTGCAAAACAGGTCCTTCATCGCCAGCGGAATGCCGGCGAGCGGGCCGGCCTTGCCGGCGGCCAGCGCCGTGTCGGCGGCATCGGCGTGTTGGGCTGCCAGATCAGGGGTGGTGGTGATGAACGCGTTCAGACGCGGGTTCAAAGCTTCCACGGCGTCGATATGCGCCTGGGTCAGTTCACGTGCGGAAAATGTTTTTGCGCGCAGCCCGTCGCGGGCGGCGGCGATCGTGAGGTCGGTCAGCATCATTCCACAACTTTCGGCACGGTAAAGAATGCGCCGACGCGGTCGGGCGCATTAGAGAGAACAGCTTCGGCTTGCAGGCCGTCCGTCACCACATCCTCACGCAGGCGCAGCGCGATCTGCGCGCCACCGGTCAGCGGTTGCACGCCGGTGACGTCGACTTCCGACAATTCCTCGATCCAGCCGAGAATGCCGTTCAGCTCGCCTTGCAGACGGTCGATCTCCTCAGGCTCCACATGGATGCGGGCGAGCTTGGCAATGCGCCTCACTGTGTCGGAGTCGAGCGACATACTTCACGGGTCCAGTTCTCAAAAGGGTAGGCGAACGGGCAATCGGCGGACCATAACGACGTGCATGCCTCTCTTCAACATCAGGGAACTGCGCAGCGCGCTGCAATCCGGCAAACGCCTGATCGGATTGGACCCGGGGGCGAAGATAATCGGCGTGGCCCTGACGGATGTCGGGCTGATGCTCGCCAGCCCGCACGCCGCGCTGAAGCGCGCAAAGCTCTCCGCCAACGCGGCGGAGATCGCGGCCATCGCCCGCAAGCAGGATGCCGGCGGCCTGGTGGTGGGGCTGCCGCTAGGCTTGGACGGCAGTTTCGGCCCGGCGGCGCAAGCTGCACGCGACTGGGCACGCGCGCTTTCGGAAGCCACGAATTTGCCAGCCGCAATGTGGGATGAGCGTCTGTCGAGCGCGGCCGTGAACCGCTTCCTGATTGGCGAGGCAGATATGACCCGTCAGAAGCGAGCGGCGAAAGTGGATCAGATGGCCGCCGCCTATATGCTTCAGGCGGCTTTGGACGCATCGGTGGGCTAGAAAGGAAGGCCAAAGGCTCTGTCCCCGGCGTTTCTTTCTTCTTGCCAGCCCGCCCCAGAACAGCCACGAAGCAGGCAGGTATTTTGAGCCAGAAGGGTCCCCAATCGTGCTTCGTTCCGAGATCGTCCGTGGCCTGAACAATCTTCTCCAAGCACTCGATAAAAGCCGTGTCCCTTTGATCGTGGAGGGTGTGTACCGCGATCTCGCGCGCGCCCCCGGCGAGACGAAAACAATCGAAGTTCTGCAAGCATATCAAAGCTTTATGCTTGCCTATACCTCGCAATTCACCGATGTGGAGCGTAAGGTTCTCACGACACTCGATATCGCCGAGTTCGCCGACAACGAATGGTGGACGATGCTGATCATGGCCTCCTCGCCAGGGCCAAAGGCGCCGGAAGCGTCGTCGGCCATCGGGCGGCCGCTGTATCGTTTACGTTTTGTCATCGATTATCTGCCAACTGTCATTTCGTTGCTCGACCAGAAGCTGGACGAGGTGCCTGCCAGCGCGCGGCTGATGGTGGTTCTGCCCGAAGAGGACGGGCGCAAATCGAGCCCGGCGCGGGCCATCGCCGCACTCGATGCGGTGAAAACATTCTACGAGGCCTTCGCCGACATGGCCGGAAAGCCTGATTCCGACCTGGTTCTGCTCTCCTGTGACGCAGGAGCCGACAAGATGTTCGAGTTTGGCGGATTGCCGGACCTGGTGGGCAAGGTGCGCGAGACGCTGCTCGAGATCTGGCGTAATGCGATCTATTTCAAGGAGCGCAAATTCGACGAGCGGCTCGATCTGATCGCCAAGGCGCTGCCGGTGCTGACCGAGATCAACGACCTGGAGAAAGCAGGCAAGCTTGCCAAGGAAAAGGCGGCGCTGCTGCGCCGTGACGTGCTCTCCGGTGCGACCTCGTTCATTGAATCCGGCTCATCGATCCCGGAGATGAGCGACATGAGCCTTTATGTGCCGCGCCAAGTGCTGGCGCCGAAGGAAGCGCTGCTGCTGGGCTCGGACAAGTTGCTGGAGAACGCCGCCTGATCAGGCCCTGATCCAGCCCTCTTCGCGCTGCTCCGCCTTGCCTTCCTTCGCCAGCTTGAGGAGGTGGGCGAGGACGACACGTGCAGCCGGGCGCAGCAGGTCGGGCGCCAGATTGCCGTAGAGCAGCGATACCAGCTCTTCTTCCCCAAGCGGAATGTCGCTCAAGGTGCTGAGCACCGCCATCTCGCGCGACACGCGATGCAGCAACATGGCGCGCACCAGCTTGGCTGGGTGCGGCAAGATCGGGCCGTGGCCGCATAGATAGAGGGTATCGCGCCGCTCCTGCAGCCGGCGCAGGCTGTCCATGTAGGCGCCCATGTCGCCGTCTGGCGGCGAGACGATGCTGGTGGACCAGGACATGACATGGTCGCCGGAAAACAGGATGCCATCGGTAAACGCGAAACAGAGATGGTCCGACGCATGGCCGGGCGTGTGGAGCGCCGTGAACGGGCCAATCGTCTCACCGTCGGAAATCCCGACATCGGGTGTGAAACCCGGCGCCCATGGTTTTCCCCACCCGAGGATGGGCGCGCCGGTGGCGGCCGTCAACGCAGGGGTACCTGCCAAATGGTCGGGGTGGGTGTGGGTGAGCAGTATGCGCCTGATCGGGCCTGCTGCGATGATGGCGGCAAGATGAGCGGGGTCGTCCGGACCGGGGTCGATCACGGTGATGCCGTCATCGGCCTCGATCAGCCAGGTGTTGGTGCCGTGATAGGTCATTGGGCCGGGATTGGGGGCGACGAGGCGGTGGAGGCCGGGTCTTACGGCGAGCGGGACCAGCCTTGCCGGTTCGGGCTCCTTTAGGAAGGCCATTTCCATCCTTTCTCCTTGTCAGGAAGAAAGGCCTGCTTTTTTGAAAAAAAGAAGCAAAAAACTTTTGTGACGCTTCGCGCTAGGTGGCGGGGGTGAACGCGTAAATCTTTCCTTGGCCGGCGACGTAGATCCTTCCTTGGGCGATCAGAGGGGTTGCGAAATTGCGTAACCCGGCCATGGCGTTGGCGGCGCCGCCTCCATTGAACACCACGGCACCCGTCAAGGCATCGAAGCCGTGCAGCAATTGGTCGCCGGCCGCACCCACTGCCCAGACGATAGGGTTGGCGGTGCCGTCCGTCGTCGTCACCACCGGCGCGCCGCCGCCATCGAGCGGCGCGCACCAGGCTTCGCTCACCGCAGCGGACGTCACATGCAGCATGCTGATGCTGCTGCCGGAACAGGTCTTGCCATCGCCATTGCGGAACGCCACGAGTGCGATGCTGTCCGTCGCATAGACCGCGGTCGCGGTGATGATACGCGTGTTGGACACCGAGGTAACCGCCAGTTGGCCGCCGATGCCGCCCAAGGCCTTGGCGTCGGTCAGGTAGGCGTTGCCGTCCTTGCCGAGGGCGATGACACGCTCGACCGGTTTGCCACCGGAAACCGGGACGCTGAGCGAAATCGCCTCGGTGCCGCCGAGATCGGCGTCGTCGGCGTCGAGCGTGTTCCAGTTTGCGGGGGCGAAGTAATCCTTCGTGCTGCTGGAATGCGCAAGGCCAGGCTTCAGCCGGATGATGGCCTCGCCGTCGCTCCAGCCAGTGGCATCCATGGTGTTGCCGGTGGTGACGAAGATCGACGTGCCATCCGAATCGGCGCCGCCCTGCGACCATATGCCGCCGGCCTTGCCGCGCGTCGCCCAGAAGCCGCCGATGCTGCCATCGACGCCGCTGACCTGTGCCACCGCGCCATGATAGGTGCCGCAATCGCCCGAACGGCCGCCGAAGGTGATGTAGAGGTTGCCATCGAGAAATAGCAGCGCGCTTCGTTCGCCCTGCGTCGTGGAATCGAGCGTGAACCCTTTTGCCGCCAGAGAAGCCTGCAGGTCGATGGGGTAGTGCGGCAGGATCTGGCCTGTTGCTACATTGAGCGCAAAAATCTCGTGACGGGGACCATTTGCGGTCGTGCTGACGAGCGCGTCGACGTAGAGCGTGCCTGTGACGGGGTCGATGACGGGTGTGCCGGTAATCCCCTCGGGATCGATGTTGCCGCAAGGCAGATCGCTGAGCGGCACCGGCGTGCCCAGAGTGGTGGACCATAACACGGCGCCGGTGACGGCATTCAGCGCTTCCACCACGTCAGACTCGGTAGCCACAATGACCTCGCCGGGGGTGACCACTGAACTCCGCCAAAACAGGGGTTGTGCGTAGACGTTCCCACTCACTGTCGCCTTGAACGTGGTGTCGAGATGCATGGTCGCTGCCGCCTGCGTGGTGAGCCCGGGCGCGACATACGCGCCGTGCCGGCGGATCCCGTTATGGTAGGCCGTCACGTTTGCCGCCGCCGGCAGGGCTGCCACGAGGAGGAGCAGAGCAAGCTTCTTCATGATTTTCTCCCGGAACACCGTTGTTATATCAGAACAATATGCGAGCGGCCGTATGGTTTTAAATGATGATGCAGACTGGCGTCGCAGCGTGGCAAGTCAATCAGCCTGGGAAACACGGGTCGGCGACCTGACGCTTGGCCCGGCGCCGTGATAAAACCCGGACATGATCACTGAACGCCGCCTGCTGCGCGAAGAACCCGATTTCGGGCTGCTGACCAAACTCTGGCGGATCAACTGGCTCTTTGTGGTGCTGCTCTGCCTGCTTGCGGGCAGCGGGTATGTGGCGCTGTTCTCGGCCGGTGGTGGGCCGGAGCCGTATGCCTTCCGGCACGGGCTGCGGTTCGGCTTCTCGCTGGTGATGATGCTGTCGCTGGCGATGATCGACATACGCTTCATTGCCCGCTTTTCCTGGCCGCTCTATGGCGTGGCCCTGGTGCTGCTGGTTCTGGTGCTGAAGATGGGCCATGTCGGCAAAGGCGCCGAACGCTGGTTGGAACTGGGCCCCATTCAGCTGCAACCTAGTGAGCTGATGAAAGTGGCGCTGGTGATGGCGCTCGCCGCCTGGTTCAACCGGGCAAGCTGGTCACGCGTCGGCAATCCGCTGTTCCTGGTCCCACCGGCGGTCGCCGTCGTGCTGCCGGTGCTGCTGATCCTGAAGGAGCCTAATCTCGGCACCGCCTTTATCACCGCGGTGGTAGGCGCCTCGGTGTTCCTCGCGGCAGGCATGCGCCTCTGGCAGATGGTGCTTTTGGCCCTGCCGCTGCCGTTCCTGGGCGAGTTCGCCTTCAAGCACCTGCATGACTACCAGCGCGCCCGCATCACCACCTTCCTCAATCCGGAAAGCGATCCGCTCGGCGCCGGCTACAACATCATCCAGTCCAAGATCGCTCTCGGCTCCGGCGGCATGTGGGGCAAGGGTTTTATGCAAGGCACGCAGGCGCACCTGAACTTTCTGCCGGAAAAACAGACTGATTTCATCTTCTCGATCGTCGCCGAGGAATGGGGCCTGGTGGGGGCGTTGGCGCTGCTGGGGCTGCTTCTGTGCATCATCCTGGGCGGCATGCTGATCGCGTTGCGCTGCCGGCATCAATATGGCCGGCTGCTCGCCTTGGGCATCTCGGTAAACATTTTCATGTATGTGTTTGTGAACGTGGCGATGGTGGTAGGTGCCATCCCTGTTGGCGGCGTGCCGTTGCCGTTGGTGAGCCATGGCGGTTCGGCGATGCTGACGGTGATGTTCGCCATGGGTTTGCTGATGTCGGTACATGTGCATCGCGATGCGGTGTTCCCAGATAAGCGCGACCCTCTGGACGAGTGACCTCCATCGTCCTGAATAACGTCGAAATGCTGGAGTATCATTAGGAGCACGCGGCCATGACAGCGACGCCAATTCACCCATGCGAGATTTTGGCCGAGAAATCGGGCGCACTTGGCATCACGCCTACTGAACTCGCCCGCCCATTACGCGTGCCGCATAACCCGCTGAAACAGATCATCCAGGGCAAGCGCGCCATTACAGGGGACACCGCCCTTAGGCTTGGCCATTGGTTTGGCAGCTCTCCGACCTTCTGGATGAACCTGCAGGCATTGCACGATGTGCGGCTTGCAGAGCAGGAGAGCGGTGCTGAAGTGGCGAAACTGCCGCGACGCGCCGATGCTGCCCAACATTCAGAAACCGGAAACACCTGATGGCCCTTCCCGCCCACCTTCGGCATGCCTACCGGAAGACAAGATACAACGTGGCCGGCGTCGATCTTGCCATCGGCCGGCGCTCAGGCGGGCTCGATGGCGTGCTGGCCGGGCTGGGGGTGCGGGATGCGGTGCTGATCACCGCGTGGAACCCGCGTAGCCGACGGATGCCGAAATTGTGGAACGAGAAGATGATGGCCGCCTTGCGCGACCGGCTCGGCAGCACGCCGGCGCTGCCCGCTTATAACATGTGGCGCGGTTGGGCAGAGGACCAGTTGCTGGTGATCGGGGATCGACGACGCCTCGCCGTCATCGCGCGGCATTTTCGCCAGGCGGCGCTGGTCGGCCTTAGGCGCGGACAGGAATTGCGGCTGCTGCCGCTGGTTTGAGCGTGTTGCCGGATAAGAGCGGCGCGATCGGGACGCTGCACGCAGCGCTTCTCGCCGCCGACAGTGCCACCGCGGTGCTCGAGGCCTTTTTCGGCCCGGTTACCGTGCAGCGCCTGCACCAGCCGCCTTCCGACAATGAAGGGCTGCCTGAACGTCTGCGGCTTCAGCCTAGCGACGTGCTGCGCCACCGGGCGGTGCGGTTGATGGCCGGCGGGCGCGTGCTCAGCCAGGCAGAGCTTTGGTATGTGGCCAACCGACTGCCGGCCGAGCGTGTCGAAGAACTCGAAAGCAGCGACACGCCGTTCGGGCGGATCATGCAGCCGATTGGGCTGAAGCGGTTCGTACTTCTGGCGCGTATCTGCGGACCGGAGGAAACAGCCTCGCTCGCGCACCGTGCACTGCTCAGCGCGCCGACGGGTCTGCCGGTCGCGGAGGTCTACGAGGTCTATCCCAGAACGCTTTTCGCTTCTTCCTGAGGCTTGTCGGACAGCCGGGCAGAGGCGCGGTCGACACAGCGGATCAAGATATCCGCTGCCTTGCGCACGGCGGCGTCCTGGCTGTTGGCGAGGCGATCGGCCGTCAGCAGCGCCGGCGAGAGGATGCCGCGCAGATCATGACGCAACATGCTCGCGGCACTGCGCATCTCGGCCAGTTGGACGTTCGCCGCTTCGAGACGATGGTGGAGGGCTGCGCGTTCTGCGTCCTTGCTGGCGGCGTGCGCGTGTAGTTTCGCGAAGGTTGCCAGCGCGCCGACCGCGGCACCAAGAAGGAGAGCGATGACGATCGGCACCAGAGATCCCATTTATTGTTCCATGACAAGAAAGACGGAAAGCCGTCCTTTTTTGAAAAAGAGGACCAAAAAACTTTTGTTTCCTGAATGGTTTGCAGACCGTTTTTCGTCGGGCCGATAATGCTCTAGAGGGAGTGTTTAAATGATCTTCAGGGCTTTGACATGACTTTGCGGACACGGTTCACCGACGAACTTAAAATCTCGATGCGCGCAGGTGATGCGCCGCGCACGTCCACGCTGCGCATGATCACCGCCAAGCTGAAGGATATCGATATCGCGGCCCGCCCAAAAGGCGGTGATCCGGTGCCTGACGACGATATCCTCGGGATGTTGCGTGGCATGATCAAGCAGCGGCGGGAGTCGGCCGAGCTTTACCGGCAGGGTAAGCGGCCGGAGCTGGCGGAGAAGGAGGAGGCCGAGATCAAGGTGATCGAGGTGTTCCTGCCGCAGCAGATGGATGAGGCGGCGATGTCGGCTGCTGTCGATGACGCTGTTGCGGAAACCGGTGCTGTTAGTGCCAAGGAGATGGGCAAGGTAATGGCGGCTTTGAAGGCCAAGCATGGCGCCGCCCTGGACATGGGCAAGATAGGCCCGATGGTAAAAACCCGCCTGTCTTAGGACGCAAAAGTCTTTTGCTTCTTTTCTTCAGAAAAGACGACCTTTCTTTCTTTTTGGAGTGCTGTTCATAAAACTCCCCGAATCCTTCATAGAAGAAGTACGGGCACGGACGCCGATGGCGGCCCTCGTAAGCCGCCGCGTAAAATTGTCGCGGTCTGGCCGGCAGATGAAGGGATGTTGCCCGTTTCACGGCGAGAAGACGCCGAGTTTCTATGTGTATGAGGACGGGTTTCACTGCTTTGGCTGTGGCGCGCATGGCGATGCGATCAGCTTTGTCATGCAGACGCAGGGCTCGACGTTCATGGAGGCGGTGCAGTCGCTGGCCGGCGAGGCCGGGCTGGATGTGCCCAAGCCGAGCGCTTCGGCGGAGGCGGCTGAGCGGCAGCGGCTTGATCTGCATGCGGTGCTGGATGCGGCGCAAGGGTATTATCGGGACAGGCTTTTTGCGCCGGGCGGGTCGGCGGCTTTGGCCTATCTGCGCGGTCGTGGGCTGACGGATGAGACGATCGCCCGTTTTGGGCTGGGCTGGTCCGGCGAGGGGCGCGGGGCGCTGGCGCAGGCGCTGACGGGGCGTGAAGTGCTGCCGGCGCAGTTGCTGGAAGCGGGGTTGCTGCGTGTCGGGGAAGACGGCGCGATCCGTGGGGAGCTGTTTTTCAACCGTGTGATGTTCCCGATCCGGGATCGGCGGGGGCGGATGATCAGTTTTGGTGGGCGTATTCTCGGGGACGGGCAGCCGAAATATGTGAATGGGCCGGAGACCGAGCTGTTTTCCAAGCGGCGCACACTTTACGGCCTGGATCTCGCGCGGGAGGCCAGCCGGCAGGGTGCCGATGTGGTAGCTGTTGAAGGCTATATGGATGTGATCGCGCTGCACCAGGCGGGGTTTGGGGCTGCCGTGGCGCCGCTTGGAACAGCTCTGACGACGGAGCAGCTTGAAGAGCTTTGGCGGATTTCGCCCATGCCGGTGCTGTGTTTCGATGGCGATGCGGCTGGCGCACGGGCGGCCGTGCGTGCCGCCGAAGCCGCCCTGCCCGCTCTGGCGCCGGACCGCTCCATTCGCATTGCCACGCTGCCAGCGGGCGAGGACCCGGATACGCTGGTCAGGGCTAAAGGCGGGGAGGGTTTTGCGGCGATATTGGCGGCAGCCCGGCCGCTAGGCGAGGCGCTGTTCGATCTGCTGCGGACGTCAGGCGGTGATAACAGCCCGGAGCAGCGGGCCGCCTTCCGCAACCGGCTGGTCGCGGCGGCCGGGCGGATCCAGGACAAGAGCCTGGCCGCGGAATATCGGCGTGCCTTGCTGGACAGGTTTTTTGAGAGCGGGCGGCGGGCGGCGCCCTCGGGTCAGGACCGGCGAGGTGGGAAATTCCGGGCGCCACCACCTGTCAGGATCGGGCCACGGCCGACCCCGCAAGCCGATATGGCGAATGCTGTGCGGGCCCATATGCTGACGGCGATCCTGCTGCGTCACCCTTATCTGCTTCATGATCTGGAGGAGGCCTATGGTGCGCTGGCGCTACCCCATGACATGGAGCGTCTGCGGGCGGCGGTACTCGCGCACCTGCATCACCACGAAAACGCAGCAGATTCACCCGTGCCGCTTGACTCTGATGCCCTCATCAACCACCTGCAAACCCTTGGATTGACTGCGGAGCTGAACAGCGCGCTGGAAGCGACACCTTCTTGCGCGCGAAAACAGTCGCAGCCGGCAGAGGCCGAAGCGGGATGGTGGCACTTTTATGGACTTATGCACCGTGAAGGTCTCGAGAGCGCCGTGTCAGCCGCCAGGCAATTTTATGAACAAACCCAGGACCAGGCCGCGTTTTCGCGGCTGAACGCCCTGTGCATTGCGCGCGACCGTTTGCGTCGCGGCGAGCAATGGGGGGATCAGGACGCCGAAACCGAGGCGTTCGACGACTGATCCGATGAAGACGGGCTGAACAGCCCAGATGTGTGGCCAACCTATATCCGTGCCGGGGGGCATGGGGCTGGGTTTTTTGGAGTTTTTGGCTGATGGCAACCAAACAAGCCGCGAGCACCGAGGGCGCGTCCGCCGAGCAGGACGCCGAGACCTCCCTGCTGGATGTGCAATCCGCGGCGGTGAAGCGGCTGATCGCCAAGGGGCGTGAGCGCGGTTACATCACTTTCGAAGAACTGAATGCCGTGCTGCCGCCGGACCAGATGTCCTCCGAGCAGATCGAGGACATCATGTCGATGCTGTCCGAGATGGGCATTCAGGTTGTCGAGAACGAGGACAACGAGGACGGCGAGACCGTCGCGAAGCCCGAGAAGGCCGAGGGCGAGGAGAAAGAGGGCGAGGCGACCGAGGCCGGCGGCAATGTGGACGAGGAAAGCCTCGGCCGCACGGATGACCCGGTGCGCATGTATCTGCGCGAGATGGGCTCGGTGGAGCTGCTGTCGCGCGAGGGCGAGATCGCCATCGCCAAGCGGATCGAGGCAGGGCGCGACATGATGATCGGCGGGCTGTGCGAGAGCCCGCTGACGTTCCGCGCAATCATCAGCTGGCACGATGCGTTGAAGGCTGGGCGCATGCTGCTGCGTGACATCATCGACCTTGAGGCGACGCAGGGCGCTGGCGCTGCCGTGGAAGCCGAAGCTGCGGAAGCGGCAGCGGCGACCGATGGCGAGGCGGAGGCGCCCGAGCCGCCGGTGATCGAGGAGCCGGAGGATGGCGAGGATGGCGAGGGCGCCGGGCTGTCGCTCTCGGCGCTCGAGGAGAAGCTGAAGCCGGAAGTGCTGGAGACCTTTGAGGAAATCGAGGGTCTTTATAAGAAGCTGCACAAGATGCAGTCCAAGCGGCTGGAGACGCTGACCTCGGGCGAGGAGATGAATCTCCGCTCGGAGAAAAGCTACGAGAAGCTACGTGAGGAGCTGGTGGCGAAGGTGCAGCAGGTGCGGCTGCATAATAACCGTATCGAGGAGCTCGTCTCGCAGCTGAAGCAGCTGACACAGCGGTTGAACGGGCTTGAGGGGCAGCTTTTGCGGTTTGCCGAAAACAGCAAGGTGGCGCGGGACGATTTTCTGACGCGGTATCGCGGGCATGAGCTCGATCCGAACTGGATGGAGATTGTCGCGGCCTTGCCGGGCAAGGGCTGGAAGAATTTTGCGTCCAAGTTTTTTGGGCAGGTGGCGGATGTGCGGTCGCAGATTGGCGCCATCGCTAATGATGCGGGGCTGCCGATCGGCGAGTTCCGGCGTGTGTATGCGACCGTCAGCCGTGGCGAGCGGGATTCCGCGCGCGCAAAGAAGGAGATGATCGAGGCCAATCTACGGCTGGTGATCTCGATTGCGAAGAAATACACCAATCGCGGGCTGCAATTCCTAGATCTCATCCAGGAGGGCAATATCGGCCTGATGAAGGCGGTGGATAAATTCGAGTATCGCCGCGGCTACAAGTTCTCGACCTACGCGACCTGGTGGATCAGGCAGGCGATCACCCGCAGCATTGCCGATCAGGCGCGCACCATCCGTATCCCGGTGCACATGATCGAGACCATCAACAAGCTGGTGCGGACGAGCCGGCAGATGTTGCATGAGATCGGCCGCGAGCCGGCGCCGGAGGAGTTGGCCGAAAAACTCGGCATGCCGCTGGAAAAAGTGCGCAAGGTGCTGAAGATCGCCAAGGAGCCGATCTCGCTCGAGACGCCGATCGGCGACGAAGAAGATAGCCATTTGGGCGACTTCATCGAGGACAAGGGTGCGGTCATCCCGCTGGATGCGGCCATCCAGGCCAATCTGCGCGAGGCGACCACGCGTGTGCTCAGCAGCCTGACGCCACGTGAGGAACGCGTGCTGCGCATGCGGTTCGGCATCGGCATGAACACGGACCACACGCTTGAGGAAGTGGGCCAGCAGTTCAACGTGACGCGCGAACGTATTCGCCAGATCGAGGCGAAGGCTCTGCGAAAGCTGAAGCATCCGAGCCGTAGCCGGAAACTGCGCTCTTTTCTTGACGATTAAAGCAAGATTGGGGGAGACGAAGCCGTTCCCCCAACCCCCCCGGCATTTCTTTAGGGCTACATTCTCCCATGAGCGGTCCTACGACCCGGATCATTGTGACGGTGACGTTCCTCAGGCAGGAAACGCCGCCATCGGCTGGGCCAACCGGGCTGCCTTCCGACACCACCCTGGTGAGGGTCGTTAAACCGACTGTCAGTTTTTATCGCTTCCTCTACGACACGGTCGGTGCGCCTTACCTGTGGTGGCTACGGCGGACGGTGCCTGATGCTGAACTTGCCGCTTTGCTGGCATCGCCGGGCATCTCGCTGCATGTGCTGTATCGCGACGAGCAGCCGGTCGGGTTTTTCGAGCTGGATGCGCGGGCGTTTACCACGGTCAATCTCAGCTATTTCGGACTGATGCCGGAAGCTGTCGGGCAAGGTCTCGGCACGGCCCTTCTGAAGGCGGCGTTGCAGACCGCCTGGTCGCACCGGCCGCGTGCGGTGACGGTGAATACCTGCAATGCCGACCATCCGCGGGCGCTTCCGAACTATCTGCGCGCCGGCTTCGTGCAAGTGCGCGCGGCCCGCGAAGTGTGGGACGTACCGAACCGGCTCGGACTTACAATCCCGGATCATCTACGCGTGTAGAATGGGCACTGCCCACCTGCTCACCTCAGAAGCAGGGGGAAGCGGGCTAGCTTTCCAGCTCGCTGTCCCAATACAGGTAGTCGCGCCAGCTGGCATGGAGATAGTTCGGGGGGAAGGCGCGGCCGTTATCCTGCAGTTCCCAGGTGGAGGGCTGGGCGGGGATCTGGCGCGGATGCATGTGGCATTCGCGCGGGAGCTTGCTGCCCTTGCGCAGGTTGCAGTGGGCGCAGGCGGTGACGACGTTTTCCCAGGTGGTGCGGCCGCCGCGGGAGCGGGGGATGACGTGGTCGAAGGTGAGTTCCTGGGTGGGAAAGCGGTCGCCGCAATACTGGCAGCTAAAGGCGTCGCGCAGGAAGACGTTGAACCTGGTGAAGGCGGGCTTCCGGGAGCTCGGAATGTAGTCTTTGAGGGCGATCACGCTGGGCAGGCGGATGGCCTGGCTGGGCGAGTGGACTTCGAAATCGTATTCGGAGAGGACGGAGACGCGATCGAGGAAGACGGCCTTGATGGCGTCTTGCCACGCCCAGACGGAGAGCGGGAAATACGAAAGCGGGCGGAAATCCGCATTGAGGACCAAGGCTGGGTAATGCAGACCACCGTCCGGCAAAACGCGCTCCTTAACTGGGAGGCGCATGCGCTCTGCGGGACCGTTTTGCGATTCGCAGAGTGTATGCGCCGCCAAGACCGTAGGGTTTATGACAAAGCCTTGGTGAGGCCGCAAGGCAGGGGCAGGGATTTCATCGGCTTGTCATGCTTACCTTAAACAATGACGGGGGGTTTGGGGGGGCCGGCACGGCTCCCCCAATTTTCCGCTTCGCCCCGAGTCCCACCGGTTTCCTGCATCTGGGCCACGCCTTTTCGGCCTGGACGTCATGGCATCGCGCACGCTTGGCGGGTGGGCGGTTTGTGCTGCGGATCGAGGATATTGATCCGGATCGGTGCCGGCCGGCGTTTGCGGAGGCGGTTTTCGAGGATCTGGCGTGGCTGGGGATCGACTGGGATGGGGAGGTGGTTTTCCAGTCGCGGCGGCTGGAGGTGTATCAGGGGCTCTTGGCGGCGCTGGCTGGGCGGGGGCTGGTGTATCCGTGTTTTTGCAGCCGGGCGGAGATCAGGCGGGAGGTGGCGGCGTCCGCTGGAGCGCCGCATGGGCCGGAGGGGGCTTTGTATCCGGGGACGTGCCGGCGGCTCTCGGCGGATGAGCGAGCGGCGCGGTTGGCGGCGGGGGCGCCACATGGGTGGCGGCTGGATGTGGAGCGGGCTTTGGATGGGGCGTCGGGGCTGTGGTTTTGCGATGAGCGCGCGGGGGAGGTTTTGGCGCGGCCGGAGATGTTCGGAGATGTGGTGCTGGGGCGCCGGGAAACGCCAGCGAGTTATCATCTGTGTGTGACGTGCGACGATGCGGCGCAGGGGGTGACGCATGTGGTGCGTGGGGAAGATTTGTTGCCGGCAACGCATGTGCATCGGCTGTTGCAGTTTTTGTTTGAATGGGCTGTGCCGAAGTATGCACATCATGGGCTGTTGCGGGATACGGCGGGGATGCGACTGTCGAAGCGGGATGGGGCGTTCAGTTTACGTGCAATGAGGGCGGCGGGGATGAGCAGAGAAGACATTCTTAGCCGCATTGGAAGATAATGGCAGGCATGGAGCAAGACGCTTATGACAAGGACATGGCGGCGATAAAGCGGGACATGTTCCTGATCAAGGTAATGGCCGGCATCTGCATTGCTTTGGAAATGATTCTTCTGCTTCGGCCGTGTCACGCGATTTGATGGCGCACCCTGTAAGAACCAAGCTAACAATTAAACCCTTGTTTTACTGCACCATTAGAAATGGATAGCACGGCCATAAGCGCCGAGCACCGCTTCATGCATCGTTTCGCTCACTGTCGGATGCGGGAACACGGTGTGCATCAGTTCCTGTTCCGTTGTTTCTAAGGTGCGGGCGATCGCATAGCCCTGGATCATTTCGGTCACTTCGGCGCCGATCATGTGGGCGCCTAGCAGCGCGCCGGTTTTGGCGTCGAAGACCACTTTCACCATGCCGTCCGGTTCGCCCATGGCGATGGCCTTGCCATTGCCGATGAAGGGGAAGCGGCCAACTTTGAGCTCGTGGCCTTCGGACTTGGCGCCGGCTTCGGTGAGGCCGACCGAGGCGATCTGCGGGCGGCAATAGGTGCAGCCCGGGATGTTCGTCCAATCGATCGGGTGCACGTTCATGCCTGCGATCTTTTCGATGCAGACGACGCCTTCGTGGCTGGCCTTATGGGCGAGCCAGGGGGCGCCGGCGAGGTCGCCGATCGCGTAGATCCCGGGTTCGCCGGTGCGGCAGAATTCGTCGATTTTGACATGGGTTTTTTCGACGACGATTTTTGTGCCTTCCAGACCGAGATCTTCGACATTGCCGACGATGCCAGCGGCTGAAATCACGCGATCCACAGTGATCGATTGCGTTTTGCCGCCGGATTCGATTTCGACCGTTATGGTGTCGGCACCCTTTTTGGCGCCGGTCACTTTGGCGCCGAGCAGGAATTTCATGCCTTGTTTCTCAAACGCTTGTTTGGCGAAAGCGGAGATCTCTGCGTCTTCGACAGGCAGGATGCGGTCCATCACTTCGACAACCGTCACTTCGGCGCCCATGTTGCGGAAGAAGCTGGCAAACTCGATGCCGATGGCGCCTGAGCCAATCACCAGAAGCGTTTTCGGCATCGTCTTTGGCACCATCGCGTCCTTGTAAGACCAGATGAGATTGCCGTCGCTCTCGAGCCCGGGGAGTTGGCGCGCGCGTGCGCCGGTGGCCAGGATGATGTGCGTGGCCTTCAGGGTGGCGACCGGCTTGCCGTCCTTGGTTACCGCAAGGGTTTGCGGACCGGCGAGCTTGCCTTGGCCGTCGAATACCGTGACCTTGTTCTTCTTCAGCAGGTAACCGACGCCGCTGGCCAGTTGCTTTGCCACAGCGCGTGATCTCTTCACGACTTTTTCCAGGTCGAACTTGATGTTGTCGGCGGAGAAACCGAACTCGCCGAGATTACCGAGCAGGTGGTTGATTTCCGAACTACGCAGTAGGGCTTTGGTGGGGATGCAGCCCCAGTTGAGGCAGATACCGCCGAGATGTTCGCGCTCGACCACGGCTGCCTTCATGCCGAGCTGGGCGGCGCGGATAGCGGCCACGTAGCCGCCGGGACCGCCGCCGACCACCACCACATCGAAATTCTGTTCAGCCATGAGAAATACTCTCCTCGGCAAGCGCCTGCAGCTTTTCCGCTGTCAGGCGTTGCACGGTCCATTCATCCATGCCCACAGCACCGAGGCTGCGGTAGAAGGCGATCGAAGGTGCGTTCCAATCCAGCACCGACCACTCCATGCGGCTGCAGCCTTCGGCCAAGGCGCGGTGTGCCAGCTTTGCGAAGAAGGCGCGGCCTATGCCGCTGCCGCGGCATTCGGGCTCGACAAAGATGTCTTCGAGATAAAGGCCCGGCTTTCCATGGAAGGTCGAGAAATTGAAAAAGAAGATCGCCATGCCGACGATGCGGCCGGAGATCTCTGCGACCATGGCATGCGCACGCGGCTTCGGGCCGAACAGCTGTGTGCGGAAATCCGCAGCGTTGGCCGAGACCTTATCCAGCATCTTCTCATAGACAGCGAGGGCTACGACAAGGCGGAAAATCTCCTCCGCATCGCGGGGCTCGGCGTCCCGCAATACGAAGGAAGGTTTTGCGGCGTTCACAGCATCAGGCTCAGCGGATCCTCGACGATTTTCTTGAATTTGGACACCCATTCGGCTGCCAGCGCGCCGTCGATGACGCGGTGATCGACCGACAACGTGCAGGTCATAACGGTGGCAACAGCCAATTCGCCGTTGCGAACGACCGGGCGCGGTTCACCGGCGGCGACTGCGAGGATAGCCGCCTGCGGGGGGTTGATGATGGCAGCAAAATTGCTCACGCCATACATCCCCATGTTGGAGATCGAGAAGCTGCCGCCCTGGAACTCTTCGGGTTTCAGCTTGCCGGTCTTCGCCTTGTCGAACAGCACTTTGCCTTCATTGCTGATGGCAGAGAGGCCTTTCTGGTCGGCCTTGCGGATGATCGGCGTGATCAGCCCATCCGGGATGGAAACGGCAACCGAGATATCCACGTCGTCATACATGAAGATGCCGTCTTCCGTAAAACTGGCATTGACCTTCGGCACCTGGCGAAGAGTGACCGCGCAGGCCTTGATCAGCATGTCGTTGACCGAAAGCTTGAAGGTGCCGGGCCCATCTTTTGGTGAGCGGCCATTCAGCTCGGCACGCAGTTTCAGCAATGCATCCAGCTCGACGTCGATCGACACGTAGAAATGCGGAACGGTCTGCTTGGATTCCGTCAGGCGACGTGCGGTGACGCGCTTGACCATGCTGAGCGGGATCTTTGTGCCGGGCGCATCGATCTGCACGGCGGGTGCGCGCTTTACCGGTGCAGGTGCGGCCGGTTTTGCGGGCGCTGCAGTGACGGGCGCGACGGCATCCGGGGTAGCGGCTTTTGGCGCAGGTTTCTGGCTGGCTTCGATGTCTGCGCGCACAATGCGGCCATGCGGACCGGTGCCCTTCACATCAGCCAGTTTGACGCCGGCCTGCTCCGCCATACGACGGGCCAGAGGCGAGGCAAACAGGCGCTCTCCATCGGCGTGTCCATTGGCCACAGGCGCGAGCTTTGCCGGCTCCTGTTTGGGCGCGGTGTTCTGCACCGGGGCTGCCACCTCGCCGGCATTCTGCGCCGGCGCCGGTTTTGCCTCCGGTATGGAAGCCTTCTCGCCGGGTTCGACAAGAACCCCGATCGGGTCGTTCACCTTTACGCCGGCGGTCCCGTCTGCCACCAGGATCTTGCCGAGCACGCCTTCATCGACGGCTTCGACTTCCATCGTCGCCTTGTCGGTCTCGATCTCGGCGATCACGTCGCCGGCTTTCACCTGGTCGCCTTCCTTCTTCAGCCAGCGCGCCAGCGTGCCTTCTGTCATTGTCGGCGACAACGCCGGCATCAGGATATTCGTGGCCATCTTCCGCCCCTCAGAACAGTTTCTTGACCGCAGCCACAACCCAATCCGGCTGCGGCAGAGCCAGTTTTTCCAGATTGGCCGCATAAGGCAGCGGCACGTCCAGGCCCGCCACGCGCGCAGGCGGCGCGTCCAGCCAGTCGAAGGCATGTTCGATGACCTGCATGGTGATTTCCGAGCCGATGCCGGCATATGGCCAGCCTTCTTCCACGGTGACGACGCGGCCGGTCTTCTTCACGCTCTCGATGATGGTGTCGGTATCGAGCGGCCGCAGGCTGCGCAAATTGATCACCTCCGCATCGATGCCGTCTGCCGCAAGCTTTTCCGCGGCGGCGAGGGCGACGCCGACCATAATGGAATAGGCGACGATCGTCACTTTCGTGCCGGCCCGCTCGATCTTCGCACGGCCGATCGGCAGGATGAAATCCTCATCGGTCGGGCAATCGAAGCTTTGGCCATAGAGAATCTCGTTCTCCAGGAAGATGACCGGATTGGGATCGCGAATGGCCGCGCGCAAAAGTCCCTTGGCGTCAGCGGAAGAATACGGAGCGACCACCTTCAGCCCGGGGCAATGCGCGTACCAGCTTGCATAATCCTGGCTGTGCTGGGCGCCCACGCGTGAGGCGGCGCCGTTCGGTCCGCGGAACACAATCGGGCAGCCCATCTGTCCGCCGGACATGTAGAGGGTTTTGGCGGCCGAATTGATAATCTGGTCGATCGCCTGCATGGCGAAATTGAACGTCATGAACTCGACGATCGGACGTAGCCCGTTCATCGCCGCGCCCACCGCCATGCCCGTAAAACCATGCTCGGTGATCGGCGTGTCCACCACGCGCTTCGGGCCGAACTCGTCGAGCAGGCCTTGCGAGATCTTGTAGGCACCCTGGTATTGCGCGACTTCCTCGCCGAGCAGGAATACATCCTGGCTCGCACGCATTTCGGCGGCCATCGCATCGCGCAAGGCTTCGCGCACCGTCGTGCTCTTGGTCGCACCCCAATCTTTGTCGGGAATAGCCGGCTTCGGCGCTGCCGGCACCGGCGCTGCCGCCTTCTCTTCCGGCATCTGTTTGGCCGAAGGCCGCGGCGCCTTGGCAACCGGTGCGGCCTTCGCCTCGCCGTTGGAAAGCTCGGCGATCGGCGTGTTCACGGCAACGCCATCCGTGCCTTCCTCGATCAGTATCTTTGACAATTTGCCTTCATCGACCGCTTCGACTTCCATCGTCGCCTTGTCGGTCTCGATCTCGGCAATCACGTCGCCCGCTCGCACGTCGTCGCCGACTTTCTTGAGCCAGCGCGCAAGTTTGCCCTCCGTCATGGTCGGAGACAGCGCCGGCATCAGCACCTCGGTCATCGCTTCAGCCTTCCACCAGAATATCGGTCCAGAGCTCAGCCACATCCGGCTCCGGGCTCGACTGCGCGAAATCCGCAGCTTCCTGCACGATCGTTTTCGTCCGATCCTCCACGGCTTTCAGATCCGCCTCGGCCACACCCAGTTCCAGCAGCCTTGCACGCGCTCCGGTGATCGGGTCGTGCTGCTCGCGCATCGCCTGCACTTCTTCGCGCGTGCGGTATTTCGCCGGGTCCGACATCGAATGACCGCGGTAACGATAGGTTTTCATCTCAAGCAGATAAGGCCCCTTGCCTTCCCGGCAATGCGCCACCGCGCGGGCGGCAGCCTCGCGCACGGCAAGCACATCCATGCCGTCCACCTGCTCGCCGGGAATGCCCCAAGGCGAACCGTTCTGCGACAGATCGCGCGACGCCGACGCACGCTCCACGCTCGTGCCCATACCGTAACGGTTATTCTCGATCACATAGACGCAAGGCAGTTTCATCAGCGCGGACAGATTGAAACTCTCGAACACCTGCCCCTGGTTGGAAGCACCCTCGCCCATATAGGTGATCGAAACGAAGTCGTTACCACGATACTGGTTGCTGAATGCGAGACCTGTCCCGATGCTCACCTGCGCGCCCACAATGCCGTGGCCGCCGAAAAAATTCTTCTCGCGGCTGAACATGTGCATCGAGCCGCCCTTGCCGTGCGAATATCCCGTGGCACGGCCAGTGAGTTCCGCCATCACGCCCTTCGGGTCCATGCCCGTGGCAAGCATGTGCCCGTGGTCGCGATACGAGGTGATCACCTGGTCGCCCGGCTTCAGCGCCATCTGCACGCCGACCACAACAGCCTCCTGGCCGATATAAAGATGGCAGAAACCGCCGATCAGACCCATGCCATAGAGC
Organism: Acetobacteraceae bacterium; assembly: GCA_965198855.1. GTDB lineage: Bacteria > Pseudomonadota > Alphaproteobacteria > Acetobacterales > Acetobacteraceae > BOG-908. Next base: position 2,260,129 of record CBDAPZ010000001.1, read on the forward strand.
TGGCCGGCCTTCTCCTCGAAGCGGCGTATCAGCAGCATGTCGGTCCAGGCTTTAAGAAGATCGTCGATGGGGACTGCGTTCATGCCCAGAAGGCTCCAAAAAGAAAAAAGGCCGGGAGCTCTGCCCCAGCGCCACCGGCACTTCAACCGGTGGCGTTCCGGTGGCGCGCCCGCTGGAGACAGCGCCTCCAGACCTGCACTGTTAGAAGAGTTTGTTCTTCTGACCGTAGGGGACGACGATGTCGTTGGGATCGGCCAGGTTCAGCATCGCGCGAGCGCGCTCGTCCAAAGTATCCGGGTCGATGTGGTTGGCGCGCAAGCCGGCCACCCGTTTCTCCCAACCATCGCGTTCCGCCTCTGCGGACGCCAAGGTTGCCTGCGACGTCACGAGCTGTTTCTGGCCCTGCCCGTAGGCGGTCAGGCCGTGATCCCCCCGCGTCGCGTTCCAGCCGAAATAGCCGGTCAAGGCGAGAAACAACACCGGCGGCACCATGGCCTTGGCCGCACGCTGGATCGTCCTGGCAAAACTCATCTCACGTCACTCCCCGACCACCTGTACCAAAGTCTATCATCCGCGCCGCGTCAACGCATCTGCCTGGCTGGTCTGTCCAGCCATATCTGCGCAGCCTCCGCATCGCCGCCATGCCCCATCGCCAGCAGACCTAGCGCGATGGTCGCCACGATCCGCGCCTCGATCTCCTCGTGGCGCGCCTCGCCCCGCCAGATCGCCGCGATATCTGGCTCCACAGGGTCCGGCTCGCCCAGCGTCAGCGGCTGCAACTTTTGCTCGGAACGCCCTTGCCCGCGCACCCATACATGCACGGCCATCGGCTTGCGCGGGTTGCGCTCTGCCTCGCCACCGCCACCCTTCAGCACCAGCAATCGCGGCCGGCCCAGAAGCTCGGCGACAGCAAGATGCGTCTCGATGTAAGGCGGATGGAACACACCATCCACGCCCGCCGGCGCGCCGCCGGGATCCAGCAGCCGTGCGACCGTATTTATCGGCGAACGCAGGCCCAGCAAGCGCCGCACGCCGAGCAGATCGTCGATATGCGGGCAGAGATTGCGCACCGGAATATAGGCGAAATTGGCAGCCTCCAGCCCGCATTGCGCCTCCTGCGCATTCGCTGCCACCGGCAGGCCGAGCAGGTGCATCGCCGCACTCACTTCCATCCCGCCGGTGAATGCGTTCGTCCCGTGCATCAGCACCCGGAACCCGGCCAGCGCCAGCGCCAGCGCCGATAGCAGGAACCAGGGCGCCCCGCGCGTGCGCCCTGCGCCGTAGGAGGGCCAATCCAGATCCACGCCTGCATCGGCCACGCGTGTCGCGGCGCGCGCACCTTCCACCAGGCCGGCGATCTCGTTGGCATCTTCGCCACGATAGCGCAGCAGCATCAGGAAGGCGCCCACCTGCATCGGGTCGGCCTCGCCACGCAGCAGCATGCCCATGGCATCGGCCGCTTCCGCGCGGGTGAGCGCACGGGATCGGCCTGGGCCGCGACCAAGGGTGGCGACATAGCCGGCGAAGCGGTCGGTCGCCTCAGTCATGCAGGCTACCCTCGCCGCCCACCCAGGTGCCCAGCACGTCCAAGCCCTCCGTCAGCAGCACGAGGTCGGCGGCGTAGCCCGGCCGGATATGCCCCCTCACGTCATCGATCCCCAAAAACGCCGCCGGCGACGCGGATGCCATGCCGAGCGCCTGCGCCGCGGTGATCCCCAGAAAATCGACCGCACGCCGCACGGCTTCCGCCAGACACAGATCTGCTCCAGCCAGGGTTCCGTCTTCGGTCACCAGGCGGCCGTCGCGCCGATAGATGACTCGGCCGAGCAGATCGAATGATGTGGCGTCGGTGCCCGCCGGCGGCATGGAGTCCGACACCAAGATCATTTTTTCGGCCGAGCGCGTGGCCAGCAGCAGGCGCAGCATGGCGGGGTGCACATGCACGCCGTCGGCGATCACACCGCAAAAACTCTGCGCATGCAGGAGCGCGGCGGCGGCAATGCCGGGCGCACGCGATGAGAGCGGCGGCATGGCGTTGAACACATGGGTGAAACCGGTGATGCCGGCTGCAAGCGCTGCTTGCGTCACCTCGAAGCAAGCCGCGCTGTGGCCGGCAGAGAGCACGATTCCGGCGGCCCGCAGCCGGCGCAGGGTCGGCACATCGACAGTCTCCGGCGCTACGGTGAGCAGCACGGGGAGGCGGCGTGCCAACGCTTCCAGACAGACGAGGTCCGCCTCCTCCGGCGCACGTATGAGGCTGGCCTGGTGCACGCCCGGGCGTAACGGGCCCAGGAAGGGGCCCTCGAAATGGATGCCCAGAACACCGGCGCCGACCGCGGCTGCGACGGCGGCCTCGAAGAACCGATCCTGCGTGTCGGTGATCAGCGTGGGCAAGAGGCCGGTGGTGCCGAGCCGCCGGTGTGCTGCGGCGATGACGCGGGCGGCTTGCGGCGTTGGCGCATCGTTGAACAGAACACCGCCGCCGCCATTGACCTGTATGTCGATCAGCCCGGGCGCCAGAAGGCTTCTCGACGGCAGGACGACACGCTCGGCTGCGACGGCATGCCGCTCCGGCAGCACGGCACGGATCAGACCGCCTTCCAGCAGCACGCCCTGGCCGGTGCACCAGGCGCCTTCACACAGCACGGCCGCATTCGTGAGGAAATGCGCACTCATACCCGGTTTACAGGCCGCAGGTGTTTGCCTAGTCGTCGCCTCAACCCCACTGGAGCACACCTGATATGAGCGTTGCCGACATCGAAGCGGCCATAGAGCCGCATTTGACCGAACTCGGCACGCTCGAGGCCACCGTAAAGCTCGATTTCACCGATGACCGCCTGTTCATCGACGGCACGCAAACCCCTGCCCTTCTCACCCATGACGATCGCGACGCCGACTGCACCCTGCTCATCACCTCCGACAACATGACCCGTATCTTGGAGGGCACGCTCGACCCCACAATGGCCTTCATGACCGGCAAGCTGAAGGTGACCGGTTCGACGACCATCGCGCTCAAACTCGCCAACATCGTCAAGCCATAGGGTTCCGGGCTGCGTCATCTGCGGTAGACCTTTCCTCCTTGAGTGTTTCGGCGCTTTAGTTATTATACCGTAATGAGTACGCTGAAAAACCGTGTGCGGGCGCATGATCCGGCACGGTCTGCCGCATACAGACCGTTCGGCGCATTCCGGCTCGCGCTCGCGGGCCTGGTGCTGGCGCAGCATTGTATGAAGCTGCTGACCGTGGACCAGAGATCCCAGTGGCCGGCGCTCGTGCTAGGGCCGGTGGCAGTCGCGTGTTTCTTCGCCTTGTCCGGCTTCATCGTGGCGGAGGCACTGACGCGTTTCTATGCGGGACGACCGCTGGCATTCATCGGCAACCGTTTTCTGCGCGTCGTCCCGCCCTATTTGCTGGTGCTCGCACTCACCATCCTGGTGCAAAGCGCGCTCTACGCGGCGGGCCGGCTGGAGCCGCTGGATACCGCTCTGAGCGGGGCGCCCTGGCAACCGCGCGTGATCCTGGGAGGCGTGTTCGAGATCGTGCCGGGCCTGCCCGCGCGGCGAATCAGCGGGCAGGATTTCTCCTTTATCCCCTATGCCTGGACGTTGCGGGTGGAGTTCGCGTTCTATTTTGCCGCTTTTGCCGCTTGCGCGCTCCGTCGCCCCTGGGCGATCGCGGCAGGACTCGCTCTGGCCTATCTGGCATTCGGCCGGTTTGTGCTCCGTCATGGCGCGGGGACTCAGCAGATCCTGTGCGTACCTTTCTTTGCATTCGGCCTCGGATGCTTTTTCCTGCAGCGCCGTCCAGGCCTGGCGAGCCGGCTGCACCTGCTGGCCGTATCCGCCTTCGTGCCGCTCGCTTTCACCTACTGGATGCAGAAGGGACACCCGGTGCTGCCCTATCAACTGGGCTGCGTCGCGGTGCTGTTCATCGTGTTCTTCGCCCTTACGTGTATCGGGCAGGTGCCCGACCGGCTGCGTCGTTTCGACAAATGGGCGGGCGATCTCTCCTATCCGCTCTACATCGGCCACGGCGTGGTCGTGGTGGCAGCGCTGGGCGTGGATGGTCGGCGGGGCTGGTTGCTCTACGGCATGGCGGTTGGCGCATCGATCCTTTTGGCAGGAGGCCTGCATGTTTTAGCGGAACTGCCGCTGCGCCACCTGCGTGACAGGTTGCGGGGAACGCGGGTGTAAGAAAATTCTTGTTGCTCATCAGAAATTACAACCCATTTCGAACGAACATCTCTCCGGCCGGCTCATTGGGCCAAGAAACACAAGCTGAGGTTGCATTTCGGCTTGACTTTATATTCGTTATTGCAATAAAACCGCCTTCGTAAGGCAAGGCGGTTCGATGCTCATGTATGATGACGCGGGAATCAGTCGGCAGGCGGAGCTTTTAGGCCTGAGACATGCCGTGGAAGCGGAAATGCGGTGCGGGCCCTTCCGTATCGGGCTGGGCCGCCTGTTGCGGGAACGCCACAAGGCCGGCACCACGGCCGCTCGATCGCGAGAGCTGGCCACCCTCTGCCGACTGGGCTGTGCGCTCTGTCTGTTGTCGGCGTTGATGATCAGCCTGCTTACACGCCCCGCAGCGGATCGGGCGGGCATGGAATTCCTGTTCGCAGCTTCGGTTCTTGCCCTGCTGTGCCTGCATTGCATCGAACGGGCGACGCGCGATGTGTATCTGCGCGAGCTGCTGCAGGATGTGCGCCTGGAGCAGCTGGCGCTCGAGAACCGCCGGCTCAGCCAGCTTTCGGCCACCGACGCGCTGACCGGGGCTGCCAATCGCCGCCACCTCGAACACGCCCTGCACGCCTTGTGCACGCAAGCGCCCTGCGGCGATTTTCTGCTGCTGGCCGATATCGATTTCTTCAAACGCTTCAATGACTGCCACGGCCACATGGCCGGTGATTCCTGCCTGCGCGACGTGGTGGCCGCCATCCGAAAGCAGCTTCGCCGCACGGACCTGGTGGCGCGCTTCGGCGGCGAGGAATTCGCCATCATCCTGCCGCGCACGACCTACGAAGACGCGCTGGCAACAGCCGAACGCATCCGCCTCGGCGTTGCCAACCACCGCATGCGTGTGAATGGCCAGGCCGAGGCCGTGACTGTCAGCATCGGCCTGGCCGAACGCACGAGCGGCATGACACCCTCGGCGTTGATGGCGTTGGCCGATCACGCGCTATACGCGGCCAAGCACGCAGGGCGGAACCGCATATCCTGTGCGGAAGAGACGCTTCGGGGCGTGGCCGCTTAGGCCGTCGCGTTTGTGCTGACCCGCAGCTAGGCGGGGGGCTTTGCCCCCTCGACCCCCACCAGGGGGAAGCCCCCCTGGACCGGCAATAATGGACCCCGCTGGAGGGCCTCCCTCCGGCGGGGTCCAGGGGCAGAGCCTCTGGCCTAGCCGCGGGCCCAGCACAAACGCGACGGCCTAAGTCGCCAACTCCCGGAGGCTCTCGCGGAGCACGGTGTCCAATGGTGCGGCTTCGCCGAGGCGGGTTATGACGCGGTCGATGGCGACCTGTGCTTCGCCGCGGCGGTAGCCCAGATTGGTCAGCGCGGAGAGCGCATCCGCGCCGACGCCGGCGGGTTGCGAAATCGTCGTGAAGCTTGCACCGCTGGGCATGGCGCCCGCTTTCTCGCGCAGTTCGGTGAGCAGGCGGACGACGAGTTTGGGGCCGACACCGGGGACGCGGGTGAGGCTGGTGCGGTCGCCGGCGGCGATGGCGCCGACCAGGTCGCGCGGGGCCAGGGCGGAGAGGATGGAGAGCGCGACTTTGGCGCCGACGCCTTGCACGGTGGTGAGCAGGCGGAACCAGTCGCGTTCAGCTGATTCGGTGAAGCCGTAGAGAAGGATCGCATCTTCGCGCACCACTGTTTCGATCAGCAGGCGTGCCTGTGTCGGGGCGGATGGAAGCGATGAGAGGGTGCGCGTGCTGGCCTGCACGAGGTAGCCCACGCCGTTGACGTCGATGATGCAGGAGCCGGCGTCGAGGGAGTCGATGCGGCCGGTGAGCAGCGCGATCATCGGGAGGCGGCCGCCAGGGCGGCACTGTAGAGGGTGTTGGTGGCGCGGTTATGGGCGTGGCAAATGGCGACGGCGAGCGCATCGGCGGCGTCTGCACGGCGCAGGGTGGCGCCCGGCAGCAGGCGACGCACCATGTCGCCGACCTGGTTCTTGTCCGCATTGCCGGTGCCGACCACCGCGCGTTTGACCGTCTTGGCGCCGTATTCGGCCACTTTCAGCCCGGCCAAAGCAGGGGCGAGCAAGGCGACGCCACGCGCGTAACCGAGCTTGAGGGTGGCAGCGCCGTTGCGGTTCACATAGGTCTCTTCGACGGCGGCCTCGAGCGGGCGGTGTTCGGCGATCAGCTTCATGAGCGCCTCGTAGAGCACGCGGAGACGATCGGGGACGGAGGTGTCGCTATCGGTGCCAATCACGCCGTCGGCCAGGTGGCGCAGGCGGTTGCCGTCCACGTCGATGATGCCCCAGCCGGTGAAACGCAGGCCGGGATCCAGGCCGAGAAGGCGGATGGAGGCCATGCGTCAGCGCGCGGCCGGCGGCGTGTGCGTCACGCGGCCTGCAGGCGCGCGATCACCTCGTCCGGGATGTCGAAATTGGCGAACACGTTCTGCACGTCGTCATTTTCTTCCAGCACATCTATCAGTTTCAACACAGACAGCGCGCGATCCTCGTCCAGGGTAACCGTCGTGGCCGGGCGCCAGTCGAACTTCGCTTCCTCCGGCGCACCGAAACGCTGCTCCAGCGCGTCGCGCACCGCGAACAGCGATTCGATGGTGCACGTGACCTCGTGACCATCCTCGCCGCTGACCACATCGTCGGCACCCGCCTCGATCGCCGCCTCCAGCATCTCGTCCGCCGTGGCCGCTGCCACCTTGTAGGTGACCACGCCGAGGCGCGAGAACATGAAGCTGACGGAGTTTGTCTCGCCGAGCGCGCCGCCATGCTTGGCGAAGGCCGAGCGCACGTCGCCGGCCGTACGGTTGCGGTTATCGGTCAGCGTCTCGACGATCACGGCGACGCCGGCCGGGCCGTAGCCCTCGTAGCGGACTTCAACATAGTCCTCGCCGGCGGCCGAACCGGACGCCTTCTTGATGGCGCGGTCCACCGTGTCCTTGGTCATGTTCTGCTTGAAGGCGGCGGTGACCGCGGCACGCAGGCGGGCATTGGCGGCCGGGTCGGGCAGGCCCTGCTTGGCGGCGACCGTGATTTCGCGGATCAGCTTGGCGAACTGCCTGGAGCGACGGGCGTCCTGCGCACCTTTGCGGTGCATGACGTTCTTGACGTGACTATGGCCAGCCATGACTACCTAAGACAAATGTTCAAAGGCGGCGTGTAGCAGGACAAAAGAATAAGAAAAAGATTGGGGAGCAGAAGCCTGCCCCCCAAACCCCCGCATGTTCTGGATCCCGTTAATATCCGTTACTGATTGGGAATGCCTATCTGGTGTAGACTGTAGCAATGGACGCACAGGTCACACAGGCGCTCATCCGCTTTGGGCTTGGACCGCGCGGGAGCGAAGCACCGCCCTCCGACCCGATTGCCTGGCTCGACGCACAGGTTGCGGGGCCGGATACGGCACAATTCCCCAGGGATCTGCCGAACACCGCCGATGGCCTGACCCTGCTGCGCGAACAGCGCAAGCTGAAGCAGAATTTTATCGGCCTCGCACTGCAGGCCGATAGCCGCGCGCAAACGGCGGAACTCGTCACCACGGCGGCACCATTTCGCGAAAGGCTCGTCTGGTTCTGGGCGAACCACTTCACCGTCAGCACACGGCAGGGCGAAACGTCCGCCGTGATGGGACCCTATATCCGTGAAGCCATACGGCCCTACGTCACCGGGCCATTCTTCGCGATGCTGCTGGCGGTGATGCGGCATCCGGCCATGCTGATGTACCTTGATAACGGCCAGTCAATCGGGCCGGACTCGCCGCTGGGCCAGAAAAGCCATCGCGGGCTGAACGAGAATTTGGCGCGCGAATGCCTGGAGCTGCATACGCTGAGCCCCGCCTCCGGCTACACGCAGGCCGACGTCACCGCCTTCGCCGCCGTGCTCACCGGCTGGTCGGTGGAGATCAATACGCTGCAGCCGGGCTTCGTCTTCCGCGAAGAGGCACACCAGCCGGGTGCCAAGACGGTGATGGGGCAGACATTCCCGCCAGGCGAGGCCGGCGGCATACTCGCACTGGATTTCCTGGCGCATCATCCGGCCACCTACCGGCATCTGGCGACCAAGCTAGTGTGCCATTTCGTCGCCGACACGCCGCCGCCGGAGGCTGTACGCACCGTCGAAGCGCGGCTGCACGATACGAATGGCGACCTCGGCGAAGCCGCACGCGCACTGGTGCGGCTGCCGCAGGCCTGGAGCCCGGGCACGAAATTCCGCACGCCATTCGATTTTACGGTCGCCACGCACCGGCTGATGGATTTCTTGCCGCCGGATAATCCGCCCTTTCTCCCCGGTGCGATGAACGCCCTCGCACAGCCGGTGTGGGGTGCCCCGCTGCCGAACGGATGGCCGGACCGCGCGCAGGACTGGACAGCGCCTGACGCGATGATACGGCGCATCGACTGGGCCTATGCGATGGCCGGCCATATCGGCGATCGCGATCCGGCCGCGCTGGCCAACGCGGCACTCGGCCCGGCCATGAAGCCTGCCACGCTTGCCGCCATGCGCAACGCCGGCTCCCGCCGCGATGCGCTGGCGCTGCTGCTCACCTCGCCCGAATTTCAACGACGCTGAAGGAGATGCCCATGCTCCGCCGACGCACCGCCCTGCTGGGCCTTTCCACCGCCCTTGCCTTCGGCCCTTTCAGCCTGGCGCTGGCACAGGCCGATACAGACCGCATCTTCGTGGTGGTGATCTTGCGCGGCGCGTTGGACGGGCTGGCGGCGGTGGTGCCGCATGGCGACAGCCATCTCGCCACCTGGCGCGCCGGGCTGATCCCCGCGCCGGACAAGCCGGACGCGCTGCTCGATATGGGCGGGTTCTTTGGCATGCATGCGGCTTTGAAGGGCGTTCACGGGCTTTACGCCGCCGGCGAGTGCCTGCCAGTGCATGCGGTGGCGGGTGGCGCCTACCGCAGCCGCAGCCATTTCGATGCGCAGGATTTTCTGGAATGCGGCGCCGATCGGCGGATGGAGACCGGGTGGCTGAACCGCGTGGTGGGCAGCCTGCCGCCGCGCAAATCCCCTGCCGGAGACGCCCTGGCGGTGGGCAGCAACATTCCGCTGCTGCTGCGCGGCCCGGCGATGGTGGATAATTACGCCTCGCCGGATGGTGCGGAGCGGCCGGCGCCTGAACTCTATTCGCGGATCGCGGCGCTGAATGCCGCCGATGCGCTGACCGGGCCGGCGGTGGCCGAAGGACTGCGTGGGCGGGATTTCTCGGTCAGCACGCTGGGCGATGGGCATCCGGCCGCAGCTGCGCCGGCCGCTCGTTTCGCGACCCTGGCGGCGGCGGCGGGCAAATTGCTCGCGGCGTCCGACGGTCCGCGCGTAGCGGCTTTGGAGCTGGGCGGGTGGGACACGCATGCGGACCAGGCGAACCATCTGGTAGGTCCGCTGACCCAGCTCGATGGCGGGTTGGTGGCGCTGAAGCAGGCGCTCGGTGAAGCCTGGCAGCGCACCGTCGTGCTGGTGATGACGGAGTTCGGCCGCACGGTGCGGATGAACGGCACCAAGGGCACCGATCACGGCACGGCGGGTGTGGCGTTCGTGCTTGGCGGCCGGGTGGCAGGCGGCCGGGTTGGCGGCGCCTGGCCCGGGCTGGCGCAATCGGCGCTGTTCGAGAACAGGGATCTGGCGCCGACGACCGATCTTCGCAGTGTGGCGAAAGGGATTCTGGGCGCGCATCTCGGGGTTTCGCCGAGCCGGATGGAGGATGTCTTTCCGGGCAGTGGTGCGGCGGGTGCGATGAGTGGATTGCTGCGGGCGTGAAGGCCTGGGTGGTCCTGGCGGTATTCGCCTGGACTGCCGCTTTTGCGGAGCCGCCGGATAAGGCGTTGTTGCCGTTTTCGGCTGAGTCGCCGTGGAACACGCGAGTTAATGCCGATGCGGTGTTTTCCGGCGATGGCGATGCAATGACGCGAGATATCCTGGCAGGTCAGGCGCTGATCCATGCCGGCACGTGGTCCATGCCGATCTATCTGGCCCAAGCGCATGATCCTTGGGTGCGGGTGCATGACGAGGAGAATGCACGGGATTTCTCGGCGCAAGTACCGCGGGAGGCGAAACCTGATCCGATGGATGATGCGCATCTTTTCGTGGTCGATCCGGCGCATCGGTTTGTTCTTGAGATGTATAGGGCTAGGGTTTTTGCTGATAGGGATATTGCGGCTCGGCGGGTTTTTCGGGTTGATCTTTCCGGGACCGGGATGTTTTTGCATGACGGGATGTTTCCAGGCGTGCGAGCGATGGATGCGAGCGGATTTGGGGGTGTGTTGCGCGCGTGGGAAATGCGGGCGGGCCGGATAGATCATGCGCTGACGTTTCTGTTGCCGGTTGGGCGACTGAAGCATGGGCCGGTGTGGCCGTCGGGGCGGGAAGATTTTTGGGGGTTTCGTGATTACAGGGGGCATGTGCCGATTGGCACGTTGATTGCGATCCCGCCTGCGTTGGACGTGCGGAAACTCGGGTTGTCGTCGGGAGGTTTGGCATTGGCGCAGGCGCTGCAGGCCTATGGTGCGTATTGCGACGACAGTGTTGGAACGGATGGGATTGTTCTTTCCGCCGAGGCTGCAAGCGAGGGTTCAAAGCCTCTGTTGGAGATGCGTCGAGATTTTCCGGTTCTTCGCGTGTATTTGCGTGCCGTGCTGAACAATCACCCGCCGAAGAAGTCATAAAAGTTTTTTGCTTCTTTTTTTCAAAAAAGAAGTGCTTTCTTCTCGTATGCCTTTCATCGACCAAGGCTTGTGCAAAACTGCCCAGTGCAGCGATGCCCCTGCATTTGACAAGGTTTTTTTGTATCGGTCATCGCCTGCAAGGAAATCATAGGTGTTCAGGCCACGGGCGATGTAGTTTTCAATGGCCATGCTGTGGCTTGTGAGGCCGGGTTTGAGGCGGGGATCTTCAGGGTGAGCGAAGCCGCTCTGATAGAGCAGGACGCGCCCGCCTTCGATGAAGTTGTAGAGGATACCAATCGTTGTCTCCTGCGTCAGTATGCGCAGGAGTTCGACGGTGTGGTTTTTCCATCCGCGGTCGATGAGAGCTTTGTGGAAGTCGACAATGGCGGGATTGGCGAAGGCGCCAGGTTTGCCCCGGCGTTGCCAGGCGGATTGATGCAGGGCGACCATTTCGGTGAACCAGGTGGTGGCTTGTTCTCGCGTTGTTGTCTGTTCCAGGCGCAAGGTTTCACCGTAAAGCCGGGCAGAACGGCGGATTTGAGCGCGGGCATTCGTGCTGAGCGTGTCGAGAAAGGGGGTCTGGAGGGCGGCGAGGTTCACGCTGGGGGCTTGGCGGGTTTGGTGAAGGGTGCACCAGCCTAGGGTTTGAGCGGCGTGGAAGGTGGCGTCGCCGAGGCCGGAGAGCATCAGGGGGGCGGCTTTCTGGCGGGTGAAATCGAGGATGGGGGCGATGGCGTGCTCGTGGCCGGTGCGGAGGAGTAGACCGTTATGTTCGATGAAGACGGAGTCGGCGATGGGATTGCCGGTCTGATTCAGCCAAAAGCGGCCGTTGCCTTGGCCGATGAGGGCGAGGGCAATGTCCTGGCCGTTTTGGGTGGCGCTGAGCAGGTGGGCGTGGGCGAAGCGGGTGTCGGCCTGGCAGCCAAGGAAGGTCCAGCTGCGGAAGAAGCCGCCATTGCCGGCTGCTTCGAGCGCCTGCCAGCGTTGGCCTAGGGCGGCGAAATCGTCGATAGGGGTGAGGGTGAGGTGCAGCACGCAGCGCGAGACTAGCGGGTTGGGGGGTGGCTGTCGCGTCTGGTGCTTTCGCTGTGGGTGCGGATCGGGCAGATGGGGGGGATGTCGATCGCTGCGCTATCCGCCTTCGTGCTTATTCCGCCGATGAACTGCCTGGGGGTGGCCTGTGTGGGTGCCGTTTTGTGGCGGCGGCGGATGGGACGGGCGCTGCTGGCGGTGGGGCTGGTGGGGCTGGTGGTGTTCGCGCTGCCGATGGTGTCCGGCACGTTGATGAGCAGTCTGGAGCGTGGGCTGCCGACGACGCCGCCGGCCGATGACAAGCCTGGTGCGATCGTGATTTTGAGTGGCGACCAAGCCGACGTGCTGGAGAGCGGGGTGGCGACCACGATGGTGGGGCACCTGACCTTGGAGCGCGAGCGGGCGGGGGCGGTGCTGGCGCGGCAGACGGGTTTGCCGGTGCTGGTGACCGGCGGGGTGATCGACCCCGGCTCGGCGACGCTGGCGACGATCATGTCCAGGAGCTTGAAACAGGATTTTGGCGTGGATGTGCAATGGAAGGAGGAGCGCTCGATCGATACGTGGGAGAATGCTGTTTATAGTGCTGCGATCTTGCGGAAGGCGGGGATACGTTCGGTGTATCTGGTGACGCATGCGTGGCATATGCGGCGGGCGATGATCGCGTTCCGTGCGGCGGGGCTGGTGGTGACGGCGGCGCCGGTGGCGATGGATGAGCCGCCGCATTTTGGCTTGCATAGTTTGGTGCCGCTCGTTTCATCCTGGCAAACGAGTTTTTATGCGTTGCATGAGTGGGTTGGCACAGCCTGGTATAGCTTGCGTGCCTGATGCCGGGTTTTCGGTACGCGAGGTGCCGGGGCTGGAGTTGCTTTCGCCTGAAGCACTGAGGCTTTTTGGACGAGACGGGATTTTTTCTACCCCTGCATGGTATCGTTGCACCATCGACCACGCGTTGCCTGCGCGGATTCGTGCGACCTTCATGGAGATTACGCGCGGCGGGCAAGTGCGGGCTGTGTTTCCACTGCAGCATGGCGCCCACGATATCTTTTCGGCTTTGACGACGCCGTATACGTGCTTGTGGCAACCGCTTTTTGCTAGCTCATCGCCGGTTGAGCTGGTTGAGATTGGCACGGCTTTTGGCGCCTATTGCCGTCGGTATCCAACGACGCGGCTGGAGGCGCTGGATGCGGATGCACCGTGGCTACCGCCCTTGCTGGCCGGCTCGAAAGCGGGTGGACTTACGCCGTTGCGCTTCGATCATTTCGGCAATTGGCACGAGGATGTAGGTGGGCTGGACTGGTATAGCTATCTTTCCGCGCGTCCTGGCGCATTGCGCGAGGCGATCCGCCGGCGCAGCAAGCGGCTGATGGACAAGCTGGGTGCTGTGTTTTTGATCGTTTGCGGCGAAGAGGGATTGGAGGAGGCGATTACGGCTTACGAGCAGATCTATTCTGCAAGCTGGAAAGAACCGGAGCCGTTTGCTTTTTTCAATGCCGCGTTCATGCGCGCGTGCGCAATAGATGGCAGTCTGCGGCTTGGCGTTCTACGGTTAGACGGAAGGCCGCTCGCGGCGCAGTTCTGGGTAGTGCGGGACGGCGTTGGCGCGGTGTTGAAGCTTGCCCATGACGAGAAAAGCCGTGCCCTATCGCCGGGCACCGTGCTGACGGCATTGATGATACGCCACATGCTGGAAGAGGAGCAGGTGAGCTCGCTCGATTTCGGCCGCGGCGACGATGACTATAAGAAGGATTGGGTTGGTGGGCGCCGGCAGCGGATTGGCGTTCTGCTTGCCAATCCTCGCACATTGCAAGGTGGTGCGGCTCTGTTACGCCATTTCGCCGGCTTGGCGCGTCGGCGTTTCCAGGTAGCGGTCTAATACGGAGAGCACGGCGCTCCACGCATAACCGCGTTCCATGGCGGCGCGTGCGGCGGTTCCTAGGCCGGGGTGGAGGCCTGCCAGGACCTCGCCAATCTTCGATGCGAAATCTGCAGCGCCATCAGCCACCAGCAACTCGCTGCCGGCTGTGGCACGCACACCTTCGAAGGCGGCGGGCGAGGCGATGACGGGTTTGCCCATCGCCATGCCTTCGAGCACCTTGTTCTGTATGCCGCGGGCAATGCGCAATGGCGCTACGCTCACCGCTGCATGCGCGACATAGGGACGCACATCTTCTACACGGCCGGTAACATGCACATTTGGCAGATTAGCCAATGCGAGCATTTCTGCCCCCGGGTTGGCGCCGACCGCCCAGAATTGGATGTTCGGCTGTGTCGCTTGCACAAGCGGCATCACTTCGCGCGCGAACCAGATGGCGGCATCGGCATTCGGCCAGTAATCCATGTTGCCGGTGAACACGAGATTGGGGCCTTGATCGTCATAAGGCGTGGCGTAGACGCTTTCGGGGGAGAAGCGCGCAAGATCCACGCCACATTCGACAGCAACCGTTTTTTCGGCACTTTCGGGTGCCAGTTCGCGGAAACGGCTGGCTTCGGGTTCGGAGACGAAGAAACTCCAGTCGCAGGCGGCGGCCGCCTTGCGCTCATACGTCAGCAGCGTGCGCGCTTCCCGCTGCCAAATCAGCTTCATCGGGTATTTGGCGCCTTCGCCGTATTCGGCCCATTTTTCGGAGTCGACGTCCTGCGCATCGAGAATCTTGCACGGATGCGTTTTTCCGAGCGCGTAAGGTGCCATGGCAACGGAGTAAATATAGACCACGTCCATCGGCGTTGCAGCCATGGTGTTATCCACCCAATCCTGAAGTCTGGGCTCGTAGTAGAAATCGGGCATCAAGGGCCGCCCGGGCCGCATCTTGAACAGCGCCTTGATTTTCTGGCGGCGCTTGTCGATGGGGAACGCGCCGACGCTGGTGCAGACGGATTTCAGGTGATCGACATGTGCCATATCTGCCGGGTCATCTACGACGCAGCCGAGATGAATACGGTAATCCGGCTTCAGTTTCTGGATCAGATTCCAGCCCCGGATCTTTTCGCCCTTGTTGAGGGGCCAGGGAATGCGATGGCTGATGAAAATGAGATCACGCAAAATGCTGTCTACTCTCGATAGGAAGAAAGGAAGGTTTCCGCAGATGACACAGATTTTATGAGGGATTGAAGCAGCTCCGCGACAGCAATAAAAAGATAATTTCGCGGTCTAGCTTTCGGCATTTCACCCAAGACCGCTCATCTGTGTCATTCCTTTTAATCTGCGTAATCTGCGGAAACCTTGCTTGCTTTATTTACCGGCCTGACAAAGTCCAAGACTCACTCCCACGCTCCGTGAATTTCACCGGATACGCCATCGCCCCGTGCTCGTTCAAAGCGCTGATCAGCCGATACCGCCGCTCCGTCGGCACCACAAACATCATGAATCCGCCACCACCTGCACCCGATACTTTCGCCCCGATCGCGCCAGATGCCCGCGCCAGAACCTCGAGCTTCTCGATTGTCTCGCTCGACACGCCAGGTGCGGTGCGTTTCTTCGCGATCCAGCTGCGTTCAAGCAATTCCGCAACACCTGCAATATCTCCAAGCAGGATAGCGCGCTTCATGTCCACCGCATCCTGACGCAGCTGGTGCATCGCCTCCATCACCTCGCTCGTATGCGCCACCAACCCATCCGTCTGCTGACGGATGATGGCGTCGGACGCACGCGACTGCCCGGAGAATGCGACCACCAAAGACGATTCCAGTTCGTTCACCACACCCTCTGAGAACCGCAGCGGATTGACGATCACCTCGCCGTCCTTCAGGAACTCCAGGAAATTGATGCCGCCGAATGCCGCCGAATACTGGTCCTGGCGGCCACCCGCCAAATTCAGATCGACACGTTCGATCTCATAGGCGAGATGCGCCACGTCGTAGCGTGCCAAAGGTAGATCGAGATAGGTGCGGTAGGCCTCGATCAACGCCACCACTAGCGCCGAGGACGAACCAAGGCCACTTCCCATGGGTGCATCCACGGCCGTGGTCACGCTGATCGGCAGCGGCACGCCGCCATGGAAATCACGCACCATCCGTTCATACACGCCACGATGCAGCAGCAATTCGCTCTGAGGCAGTGTCGCCGTTGCTGGAAGAAGCTCCTCGCGCCCGAGGTCGCACGCGTCGAAATGCACCTGGCCGTCATCGCGCGTGCGTATCGAGGCAAAGGCATAGCGGTCGATCGTGACATTCAATACCGCGCCGCCATGCTGGCTCGAATAGCTCAGCAGATCCGTGCCGCCGCCCGCCAGACCGAGCCGTAACGGCGCCCTGGCACGCACCACGGCACGCCGGCGGCGGTCGCCAACACGGGCGAGAATGGGAGCGGTGATTGGGTCCATTCACAAAATCCCGGCATGGTTGTGGCACGCTTGGCAGGCGCACCCGAATAAGGCACATGAGGAACGATGGAAAGCGGCAATACCCCCAAAACGCCCCGGCATTCCTTGTGACGGCGACGCTGAAGCAATGCGCCATTCTCGCCGGCGGATTGGGCACCCGCCTTGGTGAAATCGTCAGGGAAATCCCCAAGCCGGTCTTGGAAGTCGCCGGCAAACCCTTCATCGCCTGGCTCATGCACGAAATGCTGCGCTTCGGTGTCGAGGAATTCGTCATCCTCACCGGCCACCTCTCCACCTCCGTGCAGGACGCCGTGCTGAACGCGGCCGATGCGCTGCCCAAGCAGGTGCGTGTCACCTTCTCCGAAGAACCATTGCGTGCCGGCACCGGCGGCGCCCTGTTCCACGCGGCACATCTGCTGGATGATCGATTCCTGCTTTGCAACGGCGACAGCCTGTTCGATTGCAACATCGCTGCCCTGCTGGCCGATTTTGCACATGACGGCAGCGACACGCTCGGCCGCCTTATTGTCCGCGAGATCCCGGACACATCGCGCTACGGCACCGTCACCCTGAACGGCGACCGCCTCACCGCGTTTCACGAACGCCCCGAAGCGCGCCACACCCCCACGCCTGGCTTGATCAATGCCGGTATCTACGCGCTCGACAAACGCATGCTCGCCGATCTGCAGGAAACCTGCTCGCTCGAGCGCGACGTGCTGCCGAAACTCGCGCGTGACGGCCGGATCAAGGCGACGCAGGCGGCAGGTTGGTTCGTCGATATCGGTGTGCCGGATGATCTCGCCCATGCCAGGCGCGAACTCGGCATGTGCCTCGACCGCCCTGCCCTCTTTCTCGACCGCGACGGCGTGCTCAACATCGATCATGGCTATGTCGGCAGCCGCGACCGCTGGGAGTGGGTGCAGAATGCGCGCGAGGCGGTGGCCCTGGCGACCGGTCATGGCTGGCACGTGTTCCTCGTCACCAACCAGGCGGGCGTCGCCAAGGGACTTTATGGCGCGCATGACGTGGATTCGCTGCTCGCCTGGGCGGCCGACGAGCTGCGTGCGGCCGGCGGCACGCTCGATGACTGGCGCTACTGCCCGTACCATAAGGAAGGCACCGTCGAGGCCTATCGACGCGATAGCGACTGGCGCAAACCCGCGCCGGGCATGCTGACGGATCTGATGCGCGCCTGGTCGCTGGAACCGCGGCATTGCCTGATGATCGGCGACAAGGATATCGACATGCAGGCGGCCGCAGCCGCCGGCATGCGCGGCGCGCTGTTCCCGGGCGGCGACCTGCTGGCCTTTCTCAAGCCGCTGCTGGGCGTCGCCTGATGGTGTTTGCGCCACGCATCGCCGGTAACCCGGATCCGGCGCTGGCCGCACTGCTCGCGGCGAATGCCTTCCCACAGCCTTTGCTGGTGAACGCCGACCCGGTGCCGGAGAGCGCTTCGATCATTGCCCGCTGCGAACGCTTCGCCGCCGAGATCGAAACCGGCCTGATCATCACCCTGCTGCCCGCGACACCTCCGGGCCTACAGCATTTCAGCCTGCATCAGGCCGTCGCGACGCTGTGGGCGTTCACGCGGCAGGCAGCGCTGGAATGGGCGCCGCGCGGCATTCGGGTGAACGCCATCGGGCTCGGCGCGGCACCGTTCGGGCCGGATGAGGCGGACGACCAGGCCCGGCGTACTGCAGCGAACGTGGTCGCCGCCCCCGCGACGTTTGACGATATTGCGGCGACCGTGCGCGCCATTGCAGACTTCGCCTCGATGACAGGCCAGATCATCCGATTGGGAGCCTGAACGACATGCAAGCCTTCCGGCCCGCCAGCGCCTCTGCCGCCCTTCGCCATGTATTCCTGCGCGACATGACCCTGCTCGCCAGCATCGGCGTGCATGCCTTCGAGCATGAGGCGACACAGCGCATACGGCTCAATATCGACCTTGCTGTGCTCGATGAAGGGATGGGTCCGCTACATCGCCCGGTCTCCCTTTCAGGCGTTGGCAAGGACGAGCTCAGCCGTGTGGTGGATTACGAACGTGTCGCCACGCGGGTGCGGGAGATTGTCGCCGCCGGCCATGTACGCTTGGTGGAGACATTGGCGGAACGCATAGCGGAAGCATGCCTGGAAGATTCTCGCGTGCGGGTTGTGCGCGTACGCGTTGAAAAACTGGATATTTTCGAAGACATGGAATCGGTCGGTATCGAGATCGAACGCCACGCGGCTACACTTGGCGAGCCGGCGCCGATTTAATCCCCCACGCGGCTTGACTCCCAATGTTTCCAACCGGATACGGATTTAAGTCTGTACGATGACACGTTAATCCTTTCTAAACGTGTAGAATCAAGCACATTTTGCGTTTCTGCCGTTTTTCTCATCGAGCGTGACGCCGTGATCACGGCTTCAAACGACCCAGGCGGCGCGGGTCTACCCACAGAGTTATCCACAGAGTTTTCAACCTCTGCCGGATATCCGCTGCCCTTGAGGCGATGCGCCCCAGCACCCAGGATAGGGACGATGCCAGATACCCTCCCCCCAGCAGCCGAGCCGGATGATGAGCACCTTGATGCAGCGGCAGTGCTGCCACCGAGTTCCGCCGGCGTAGGCGTGATTGAGGGCGTGCTGGCGACGCTGCCGTTCTCGCCCGGCGTCTACCGCATGCTCGATGCGAAGGGCGATGCCCTCTATGTCGGCAAGGCGCGCAGCCTGCGCAAACGGGTGGCGAACTACACCCAGCTCAACCGCCTGCCGGAGCGGCTGCGGCTGATGGTGAGCCAGACGGCGTCGATGGAGGTGATCACCACCCACACCGAGGCCGAAGCGCTGCTGCTCGAGGCGAACCTGATCAAGCGGCTGAAACCGCGGTTCAACATCGTGCTGCGGGACGACAAATCCTATCCGTGGCTGATGCTGACGGAAGATCACGCGTTTCCGCAACTGGTGAAGCATCGCGGCACGCAGGGCCGGCGCGGCACGCTGTGGGGACCGTTCGCGTCCGCCTGGGCGGTGAACCAGACCCTGACGGCGCTGGAGCGGGTGTTTCTGCTGCGCTCCTGCGCAGACACGGTTTTCTCCAATCGTAGCCGGCCGTGTTTGCTGCACCAGATCAAGCGCTGCTCGGCGCCCTGCGTGGGGCGGATCGATGCCGAGGAGTATGGGCATGCGGTGGCACAGGCGAAGGCGTTCCTGTCCGGCAAGGCCGCCAGCGTGCAGCGCGAGCTGTCGGCCGAGATGGAGCAGGCTTCCGAAAAACTGGAGTTCGAGCGGGCAGCGGCGCTGCGCGATCGTATCCGCGGGCTGACCCATGTTCAGGGCTCCAGCATGGTCAATCCGGCGAGCCTGACGGATGCGGATATCGTGGCGTTGTGGCAGACGGCTGGGCAGACCTGCATCGAGGTGTTTTTCGTGCGCGGCGGGCGGAATAACGGCAATCGCGCCCATTATCCGAGCCATGTGAAGACTGACGAGCCTGGCGAGATTTTGGGCGCGTTCCTGGCGCAGTTTTATGACGACAAGCCGCCGCCGCCGCTGATCCTGACCAACCACGAGATGCTGGAGCAGGATCTGATCGCGGATGCGCTCAGCCTGAAGGCCGGGCACAAGGTGGAGATCGCGGTGCCGCAGCGTGGCGAGAAGCGCCAGGTGGTGGACCATGCCGCGACCAACGCGCGCGAGGCGCTGGAGCGCAAGCTGGCGGAGACGGCGGGGGTCGCAAAGCTGCTTGACGGGGTGGCGGCGCTGTTCGGACTGGCAAGCGTGCCGGAACGGATCGAAATCTATGACAACAGCCACATCATGGGGCAGGCGCCGTATGGGGTGATGGTGGTAGCGGGCCCGGAGGGGTTCCGAAAGAACGCGTACCGCAAATACGGCATCCGCGGGCCGGTGAGTCCGGGGGACGATTTCGGGATGATGCGCGAGATGCTGGAGCGGCGTTTTGCGCGTGCGCTGAAGGAGCAGGAGGCGGGTGCGCCGTCGGAGGATTATCCGGACATCGTGCTGATCGATGGAGGAGCGGGACAGTATTCGGCGGTGCGGGGTGTGCTGGACGATCTGGGGGTGACCGACGTGTTGCTGGTGGCGATCGCCAAAGGGCCGGATCGGGATGCTGGACGTGAGTGGTTTTTTACGGCGGACAAATCGCCGTTTCAGCTGCCGCCGCGGGATCCGGTTTTGTACTACCTGCAGCGTTTGCGTGACGAGGCTCATCGGTTTGCGATCACGACGCATCGGGCGGGGCGCTCGAAGGCGCTGATCACGAGCGAGCTGGATGAGGTGCCAGGGATCGGGGCGGCGCGGAAACGGGCGTTGCTGAACCATTTCGGTTCTGCACGGGGTGTGAAGCAGGCGGGGCTGGACGATTTGCAGGTGGTGCCGGGCATTTCGAAGGAGACGGCCAAGCGGGTATATGGGTTCTTTCATGAAAAGGCTTGAAAAGGGAGAGGATAGACCATATGGTCCAGGTTGGTGGTTCAAATGGGATTTAGGGTATGGAGTTCCAGTCCGCCCGCGTGACCGAGATACTTGGATTTGCCGAGGCGGCTGCTCGTTTCGAGCCGGGGCCGAATTCGCGGATGGAAGAGGCCGTTCGGGACGGGCTGCCGAAATCGGCTTTGGTCAGGGTGGCGCGGCTGATTGAGACGGAGCCGGTATTAGCCAATGAGCTGGTGTTTTCGGTGGTGCCGAAATCCAGCTTGGCGCGGCGGGACATACTGACGCCGGAGCAGAGCGAAAAGACGGAGAGGCTGGCGCGACTTTTTGCGATGGCCGAGACTGTTTTGGGTGGGGAGGAGGAGGCGCGGGTGTTTTTGCATCGGGCGCATCCGTTGTTGAATGGTCGTCGGCCGCTGGACGCTGCGTCTACGGAGCTTGGTGGTCGGGCGGTGGAGCGGGTGCTGCAATCCGTGGAGTTCGGGTTGCCGGTTTAGGGTTTTCTGATGCGCCTGTGGCGGATTGCGGGCGTTTCTCATCCGGTTTGGAGTGGCGAGGGGGCGCGGATTTATGGCAGCAGGTGGAATCCGCCTGGGCTGCCGGCGATCTATGCCGGGACGTCTTATGCGATCGCGATGCTTGAGATCCTGGTGCATGCAAATATGAGCGTGCCGCCAAGACGGCTGAACTATGTGCAGGCAGATGTGGATGAGGCTGCGGTCGAGCGGGCTGAGGTTTTGGGGTGGGAGGCCGCGCAGGCTTTTGGGGGTGCGTGGCTGAGGGAGCGTCGTAACCTCGTGCTCCTCGTACCTTCCATCGTGACCTGTGGCCTGGATTGGAACGCAGTAATCAATCCGCTGCATCCTTCGTTTTCTCGTATCGCTGTGAGTGCTGAGTTCTCGGTCGCCTGGGACGAGCGCCTCAGAAATGAAGAGGGGACTGGGGGGGCCGGCATGGCTCCCCCAGCACTTTCTTCATGAGCGTATCTACTGACCTGATCGCCGTTGTTGTGGCAGTGACGCGCGGTAATCCCCGCGTGCTCACGATAGCCGGCGGCAATGCCCTCCCCTCCGGTTCGTTCGAGAGTGGTCATCGATCCTTGCAGGCGGGTGTGCGGAACTGGGTGGAGCGGCAGACGCATCAGCCTTTGGGGTATGTCGAGCAGCTTTATACCTTTGCCGATGGCGATCGCGGGCTGGATGGTGGCGGGCGGGTGATGTCGGTGAGTTATCTGGGGCTTGCGCATGAGACGCCGGTGACCGGGCGGGATGCAGGGTGGCAGAGCTGGTACCGGTATTTTCCGTGGGAGGACCATCGCGGTGGGGCTCCTGGGATGATTGCAGAGGTTTTTGCGCCGCGGCTGCTGGCGTGGGCGGATACGCCGGCGCGTCGGCAGCGGGCGGCGTTCGCGTTCGGGTTGGCGGGGCGGATCTGGAACGAGGAACTGGTGCTGCAGCGGTATGAGCTGCTGTACGAGGCGGGACTGGTGCCGGAGTGGGTGCGTCGGCATGACGCCGCGGAGGCACTGCATACGAAACAGGCCAGCCTTGCGCCCGGTGATGTGATGGCGCTGGACCATCGCCGGATCCTGGCTACCGGAATCGCGCGGCTGCGGACGAAGATCAAATACCGGCCGGTGTTTTTCGAGCTGATGCCGGAGCAGTTCACGTTGTTGCAGCTGCAGCAGACGGTTGAAGCTCTTGCAGGGAGGCTCTTGCACAAACAGAATTTTCGCCGGCTGATCGATGCGCAGAATCTGGTAGAGGAGACCGGCGCGGTATCCACCGAAACCGGTGGAAGACCCGCGAAACTGTTCCGGTTCCGTGGCGATGTGCAGGCGGAGCGTGCCATCTCGGGGACAAAGCTGCCGCTGCTGCGCAGTTGACACCGGTGGGTTCATCGGTTTGTCATCTTGAAACCTATTATGCTCATACCAAGCATAATAGGAGAGATGGAAAGGCCGCAGGTTCGGGCCTCTCTTTTTTACCCTGTATATGCTCGGTAAGAGCATAAGATTTGGCGAAAAATCGCCACGAGGAGCGTCCGGGATGTGGGCTTCAGCTCAGCTTTATCAGCGCGTGCAGCGTGTGATACCGCCCATGGAATGGCCGGTGTTCGCGCCGGATATCGATGCGATCCTCCGGCTCAAGCGTGAGCGTGGGGCAGTGATCTTGGCGCATAACTATATGACGCCGGAGATCTTCCACTGCGTGTCCGACATCGTGGGCGACAGCCTGGCGCTGGCGCGCGAGGCGCAGCACGTCGAGGCGGACATCATCGTGATGGCGGGCGTGCATTTCATGGCCGAGACGGCGAAGATGCTGAACCCGGGCAAGACGGTGCTGATCCCGAACATGGAGGCCGGCTGTTCGCTCGCCTCCTCGATCACGGCCGCCGATGTGCGGCTGTTGCGCCAAAAATATCCGGGGCGGCCGGTGATCACCTATGTGAACACGTCGGCCGAGGTGAAGGCTGAGAGCGATATCTGCTGCACGTCGGGGAATGCGAAGCGGGTGGTGGAATCCCTCGGCGTGCCGGAAGTGATCATGATTCCGGACCAGTATCTTGCGGCCAATGTAGCGCGCGAGACGGGGGTAAAAATCATCTCCTGGGCCGGCGCGTGCGAAGTGCATGAGAGGTTTACGCCGGCAGAGATCCGTCAGCTCCGGGTGGAGAACCCGGGCGTGGTGGTGCTGGCCCATCCGGAATGCCCGCCGGAAGTGGTCGATGAGGCGGATTTCGCCGGCTCGACCGCAGCGATGGCGGATTACGTGACGGAGAAACAGCCTGGGCGGGTGGTGCTGATCACTGAATGCTCTATGGCGGACAACATCGCGGTGCTGCATCCGAAGATCGACTTCGTACGGCCTTGCAATCTGTGCCCGCACATGAAGCGGATCACCCTGCCCGGCATACGCGCTTCGCTGGAAACGCTGACACATGAAGTGACTATTGATCCCGTCATCTCCGCACGTGCGCGGCTGGCGGTGGAGAGGATGCTGGCGATATGACCACGCTCGTTCCCCCTAAGGATGGCTGCCCGATCATTGTCGGCGCCGGCCTCGCCGGGCTGATGGCCGCGCTGCATCTGGCACCGGAGCCGGTGCTGGTGCTGTCGAAAGCGCCGTTGGGCGAACAGGCTGCCAGCGGCTGGGCACAAGGCGGGCTGGCGGCTGCGGTCGGCGCGGATGACAGCACGGAGCTGCATCTGGCCGATACGCTTGCCGCCGGCGATGGGCTTTGCGATCCGGTGGTCGCGCGGCGGATTATCGAGGCGGCGCCTGCGATGGTGGATGAGCTGGCGGCGCTCGGCGCTCGCTTCGATCATGATTCCAAAGGCGTGATTGGCCTTGGACTGGAAGCCGGTCATTCGCGCAACCGCATTGTCCACGCGCAGGGAGACGCCAGCGGCCGCGAGATCCTGCGCGCGGTCATCGAGGCGGTGCGGCGCACGCCATCGATCACCGTCTGGGAGGGTGTGAGTGCGACAAAACTCATCACGCGCGACGGCAAGATCGCCGGCGTAATCGCGCTGCATGAAGGCCATGGCAGCCCACGCGTGTTGCGCAGCAGCCGGGTGGTTATCGCCACCGGTGGTCTCGGCGGCCTCTATCAGCACAGCACCAATCCGTCCGGCGCGATCGGCCAGGGCCTTATGCTCGCGGCAAAAGCCGGGGCTGCGCTCGCTGATCTGGAGTTTGTACAATTCCATCCCACCGCACTGGATGTGGGTCTGGATCCGATGCCGCTCGTCAGCGAAGCGGTGCGCGGCGAAGGGGCGATCCTCGTCGACGAAACGGGTTTTCGGTTCATGGAAGGCCATGGCCGCGCCGAGCTCGAACCGCGCGACATCGTCAGTCGTGCGGTGTGGGCGCATATGCAGGCCGGGCACAGCGTCTTCCTCGATGCGACCAAAGCGCTTGGCAGCCGCTTCACGGCGCGCTTCCCCACTATCGCTGCAACCTGCCGTGCCGCTGGGCTCGATCCGGACACCATGCCGATCCCGGTGCGTCCGGCCGCGCATTACCACATGGGCGGGATCGCGGTGGACGCCGAAGGCCGCTCCACACTGCCCGGCCTGTGGGCCTGCGGTGAAGCGGCCTCCACCGGGCTGCACGGCGCGAACCGCCTGGCGAGCAACTCGTTGCTCGAAGCTGCAGTGACAGGCACGATTGTGGCCAAAAGCGTTGCCGGCACAGCGGCCGGACACGCGGCCCCACTCGCGGAAGTCGATACGCCAGAGCCGCAGGCGATCGAACCCGTGCGGAAAATCCTCTCGCAATATGCTGGTGTGCTGCGCGATGCGCAGGGCTTGACCACCGCGATCGACGCACTCTCGAGCCTTGCACAGGGTAATGAGGCTGCGGCGCTCGGGCTGATGATGGCGGTGGCCATGCGGCGGCGGACGGAGAGCCGGGGGGGACATTCGCGGACGGATTATCCGGAGCAGGATGCGCATAGCATGCGGTCTACGATTACGCTGGAGCAGGCTAGGAAGGTCAGGGGCTCTGCCCCTGAAACCCCGCAAAAGGGCGGAGCCCTTTTGAAACCCTTATCATGACGCCGGCGAAAATCCTGATCGAGGCGTCTGTCAGGAACGCGCTGCTGGAGGATCTTGGGCGGGCGGGGGATATCACCAGCGACGCTACGATACCGGACGGGCTGAATGCCGAGGCGCAATTTGTCGCACGTGAGCCGGGCGTGGTTGCCGGTATGCCGTTCGCCGCGCTTGCTTTCGAACTACTCGATCCGCGGATTAAGTTGCACGTCGAAAAACCTGATGGCAGCCGGATCGTACCGGGTGACGTGATTGCACGGTTGCAGGGCCCCGCTGCAAAAATCCTTACTGGCGAACGTGTGGCGTTGAACTTTCTAGGTCATCTCAGCGGGGTCGCTACGGCGACCGCGCGGATCGCCGACGCGATCGCACACACGAAGACGCGGATTGTCTGCACACGCAAAACGACGCCTGGGCTGCGGATCGCGGAGAAATATGCTGTGCGGTGCGGTGGTGGGATGAACCATCGGTTCGGGCTGGATGACGCCATCCTGATCAAGGACAACCATATTGCACTCGCCGGCGGCGTGGAGACGGCGCTGAAGCGGGCGCGTGCCTATGCCGGGCATATGGTGAAGATCGAGTTGGAGGTCGACACGCTGGCACAGCTCGCGCAGGCGCTGGCACTCGGGGTGGATGCGGTGCTGCTGGATAATATGAATTTGGATGAGCTGCGTCGAGCAGTCGCCATGGTGGATGGGCATGCGCTG
The DNA here is from genome assembly GCA_965198855.1 of Acetobacteraceae bacterium. GTDB lineage: Bacteria > Pseudomonadota > Alphaproteobacteria > Acetobacterales > Acetobacteraceae > BOG-908. The sequence continues at coordinate 2,286,052 of CBDAPZ010000001.1, forward strand.
ACGGAAGCTTCGGGGCGAATTAACCTGCAGACTGCGGTGGGGATTGCCGAGACCGGGGTGGATATGATGTCGGCTGGATGGCTGACGCATAGCGCCGCGGTGCTGGATATCGGGTTGGATATCGCGGCGTAGGGTGGGCTGCGCTTCGGCAACCCGCCTCCTCACCGCAGGAAAGAGGTGGGTTGCCAAAGCGCAACCCACCCTACGGATCTAGCAAAACTCAGCGGGCGTTGGGGCGGGTTTTGTCCAGGATGAACTCGCCGGAGAGCTGCTCGCCGCCGTTGTTCTTGTCGGCAACGACGCTCAGCGGAGGCGACTGCAAGCCGACGATTTCGCCGTATTTGCCGCCGGTCGCTTTGCTGCGCAACTCGTTGTAAAGACGAACGAACTCGTCAAGCTTGCGGGCTTCCGCGAGAGCTGCATCGCGACGCGCAAGCGCTTCGCGCAGTACTGGTTCTTCTTCCATGAACTGACCTTTTGCGAGGGAATTCTTCAGGCTACGAGACAGTCTTAACGCATCCCGCCGGGACGCGGAAGACGTTTCGTTATCACCCTGTCACTACGGGCTGACCGACGCGCATATAAGGTCTATCCTGCACTGCACATGCTGTGGAACCTGCCCAACCTGCTGACCCTGTCGCGAATCGCGGCGATACCGGTGCTCGTGGCACTGGTGGCCTGGCGCACTCCGCCGGGCGACGTTGCCGCCTGCGTGATGTTCGCGCTGGCGGGGTTCACCGATTGGCTCGATGGACGGATCGCGCGGCAGCAGAAACTCCATACCGATCTCGGCCGCATGCTCGACCCGATCGCCGACAAGCTGCTGGTGGGTGCGACCCTGATGGCGCTGGCGGGCCTAGGCCGGCTTGATCATGAGGGGCTGTATCCGGCGATCGTCATCATGTGCCGCGAAATCCTGGTGAGCGGACTGCGGGAATACCTGGCGGGCCTATCGGTGGGACTGCCGGTGACGCGGCTGGCCAAATGGAAGACCGGGCTGCAAATGGCAGCACTCGGCACTCTGCTTGCGGGCGATAGCGGTGCGGCGGTGCTGCATCTCGGCTTTCTGCCGGTGAGCTTCATCGGCACGCTGATGCTGTGGGCCGCTGCCATCCTGACGCTGGTGACCGGGTGGGATTACCTGATGGCGGGGCTGCGCCACGTGGTGCCGTCGATGGCGGTGCCGGCGGAGCCGCCGCGCGGACCGGCTGTGCCCGGAGTCGAGCGGATGAAGACGGCGCCGCACCCTGATGTGGTGCATCACTGAGCGACGCTTTCCTCTTCGGACTCGCCGGCTGGTCGGGCAGTGGAAAGACGACGCTGCTCTGCGCAATCCTGCCGCATCTGCGCAAGGCAGGGCTGCGCGTATCGACCATCAAACATGCTCACCACGCGATGGAGCTGGACCAGCCCGGCAAGGATAGTTTCCGGCATCGGGAGGCGGGTGCCGAAGAGGTGCTGGTGGTGGGCGGCGAGCGCTGGGCGATTCTACATGAGACGCCGGAGGGTCCACCCGCGCTTCAGAGCCTGGCAGAGCGGCTATCGGCGGTGGATCTGGTGCTGGTGGAGGGATTCCGCACCGAAAATTTTCCGCGGCTGGAGATCTATCGCCCGAGTCTCGGCAAGCCGCCGCTTTGGCCGGAGAATTCCGGAATCGTTGCGGTTGCGACGGATGCCAACCGCCCTGAGGGGTATTGCGGCCCGATATTGGACCTCAATAATGTGGCCGGGATCGCACGGTGGATCGTGGCTTTCCGGTCATGCCGCATCGCGGGAGCTTGAGCGGAGCGCGCCGTGCGGGCATGGTGCGACGGGTGATCACAACGCCCTACCAGTTTCTTTGCCGGGAGCCATCCGTTTCATGCGGCGCATTCTTCTGCTCGCGACCACGCTGCTACTGTCAGGCTGTGCCGGTTCGGGATTTTACTCCTACCTCGGCGACACCTTCCAGCCGCCCTTCGGCTCCAATCCAAACCGCGCCCCGGGCAACGGGGAGAACTATGCGAAGGTGAACGGCCAGCCGGCGCCAAATGTCGCGCCGGACACCATGCTTTATGAGGCCGGCGACGTTTGGCCGGCGCCGCCGAAGGCGCCACCGACATTGAAGGACCTGCAGGCGCAGCAGACGGCGGACCAAAAGAATGGCGGGGCGGGTTACGCGCCGCTGCAGCCGCTACCGAATCTGCCCGGCTATGAGGTGCCGCAGCAGGAGCCCCAGCCTTATGTGCCGCAGTCCACTTTCTCGCAGGGTGGCGTGCATCGTCCGAACGGCGCTGCGCTGGGCCTCGGCGGGGGAACCGATCTTAAGACCGGCGCCAACGGCAACATCGTCGTCCCGAACGGCAACGGCACCAGCACCGTGATCTCACCCTCCGGCGCGGTAACAACGATCCCCACCCCAGGCAAATAAAGACGGTGGGTCTGGGTGGGGGGCCGGCACGGCTCCTCCACTCTTTCTTCTAAGCCTCCTTCCTTTTAAGCCTCGTGCTTCCTGAGATCGTCCAATTCGCAATGAAGCAGCGCCCCCATATGGGTTGCTTCCAGCACCACGAGCGGCGCCATTCCCGACAGGAAAGCCTCCTGCCAGCGTGGCGCGCAGAGGCACCAGCGGTCGCCGGCGCGCAGCCCGGGGAAGCCGAATTCCGGGCGCGGGGTTGAGAGGTCATTGCCGGCAGCTCGGCTGAAGCTGAGGAATTCGGCGGTCATGACTGCGCACACCGTATGGCTGCCGACGTCTTCGGGGCCTGTGTCGCAGCATCCGGTGCGGGTAAAGCCGGTCATCGGATCGGTGGAGCAACTGGCCAGCCGACCGCCGAGCACGTTGCGCGCGGGGCCGGGGAGGCCGCCGGTGGAGTCCAGGGGCATTTAGGTCCGTTCGCTTTCTGCAGGTGTTATCTATGCCGCAGAAGGAGGATCAGCGCTATCAGGAGAAGGGCTACACCTTGTAGCACAACGCGGGCGCGCATCAGCGCGTTGGAGCGGCGCGGATTACCGCCGCCTTGCACCAGGCCGAACATGCCGGCGCCGAGCACGCCCACCACGCCGAGCATCACGATAAATAGAAGGATCGCCAGAATCGATGTCATGCCTCCGACATAAGGCGCCGTCGCCGCTTGTGCACCCGTCACGTTTCCTGAGCTGCCTGATCGGGCTGTTGACGGTGGTGGTCGCGCCTGCCTGGGCGCAGGTGGTAGCGTTGCCAAGCGTCAGCACGCATGCGGCGGCGCCGGCTGCAACGGCACCGGTGCTGTCGCAGGCGGAAGCGCGCGAGATGGTGGATCTGCTGAACGATCCGCAGAAGCGTGCAGCGTTTACGGCGACGTTACAGACGCTGGCGAAAGCCAGTGCCGTGGTGAACCCAAAGCCCGCAGCCGCTGGGCCGGTACCGCTCGCGCCGAACAGCCTGGGTGCGCAGGTGGTGTCCGAGAGCTCGCGCTGGGCTGCCAATCTGTCGCATCAGGCAGTCAGTTTCGGACGCGTGCTCGGCGATCTGCCGGCGGTGTGGACCTTTACGTTGCATACGCTGAACGACCCATCCTCACGCTCGAACGCGTTGGATGCAGCGTGGCGGCTGATCGTGGTGCTGCTGGCGGCGGGGCTTGCCGAGTTCGGTCTGGATCGCCTGCTCAGGCGGCCCCGGCAGGGTATTGCGCGCCATACGCCGATGACGCTGGAGAACGGTTTCGCCGAGGGTTTGCATCAAGATGATTCGCGGGTGCAGGCGAGAGTGATGGCTGCCGAAGGGATCAGCGCAGATGGCGCCGTTCTGCCTGAGGAGGAAGCGGCCGCGCAGGCGGACATGGCGTCCGCACAGACGGACCAGGTGGATGCGGAGCCGGTGGACAACGCGGTGGAGCATGTGCTGCGCCGACGGCGCTTCGCCCGTACGCTGCGTGCGCTGCAGCGGCTGCCCTTCGTGCTGATGGCGTTCGTGCTCGATCTGATGCCGCTGGGCTTGTTCCTGGGCGTTGCCTATGCGGGCGGGCTGTTCCTGGCGCCGAAATTCCTCGCCGTGCTGCAGGCCGCGATACTGGCCTATGCGGTGTGCCGGTTGGCCACCAGCGTCACGCGCATGTTCGTGTCGCCTGACGAGCCGCAGATGCGGCTGATGCATGTCAGCGACGAGGGTGCGGCCTATGCGCTGGTGTGGGTGCGGCGTGTGTTCGCGGTGGGCGCCTTCGGGTTCGCGGCGGCACAGATCGGGCTGCTGTTCGGGCTGCCGCAATCGGCCGATGACGCGTTCCTCAAGGCGATGGCGCTGGTGGTGCACATCTTCCTGGTGATCGTGGTGCTGCAATGCCGGCGTTCTGTCGGCGACCGTATCCGCTCGCACCGGGAGAAGCCCGGCTTTGGCGGGCTGCTACGCAACCGCCTCGCCTCGATCTGGCACCTGGTCGCGATCTTCTACATCATCGGCACGTGGCTGGTGTGGGCTGCCGAAATCCAGAACGGCTATGTGCGGATCTGGCACATCTTCCTGGTGAGCGTGGGCGTGGTGGTGGTGGTTCGGCTGGTGGCGATCGTGCTGCTGGGCGGGTTGGACCGGATGTTCCGTGTGTCGCCGGAGATGCGGCATCGTTATCCCGGGCTGGAGCGTCGGGCGGACCGGTATTACCCGATGATGCGCGGCACGATCTCGGGGATCCTGACATTGGTCGGTGCGGTGCTGATGATGCAGGCCTGGGGCATCAACACGCTGTCATGGTTCAAATCCAATGCACTGGGCGGGCGGCTGGTATCGGCCTCCATCACCGTGCTGGTCGCGGGTGCGATCGCACTCGCGGTGTGGGAGGCGGTGAACGCCTCGCTGGACTCGCATCTGGCGCGGCTGACGCGTGAGGCACAGCTGATGAAATCGGCGCGGTTGCGCACGCTGCTGCCGATGGTGCGAACCGGCCTGCTGTGTGCGCTGGTCGGTGTGTTCGGGCTGACGGCGCTTTCGGAAATCGGGGTGAACATCGCGCCGTTGCTCGCAGGTGCGGGCATCCTGGGTGTGGCGATCGGCTTCGGTTCGCAGAAGCTGGTGCAGGATTTCATCACCGGGATTTTCCTGCTGCTGGAGAATGCGATGCAGGTGGGCGATTGGGTGACGGTGGCGGGGCTTTCAGGCTCTGTCGAGAATCTTTCCATTCGCACCATGCGGCTGCGGGCGGGGGATGGCTCGGTGCATATCATTCCGTTCAGCTCGGTCTCCACGGTGACGAACGTCAACCGCGGCATCGGCAATGCGGCGGTGACGGTGAACATACCGATCGAGGAAGACAGCGATCATGTGTGCGATCTGCTGGGCGAGATCGCGACCACCCTGCGCGGGGAGAAGCGGTTTGCGGATATGATGCGCAGCGACCTGCAGCTTTGGGGAGTCGACAAGGTGGATGCGGGCGTGGTGACGATCGCGGGGCAGATCGTGTGCACCGATAGCGGCCGCTGGGCGGTGCAGCGGGAATTCAATCGACGGATGATGATACGGTTCAAGGAGCTGGGGATACGGATCGCGACGCCGGTCTCGACCGTCTACAACCATGTGGCCAACGAGACGCCGGCGCCGTCGCAGCAAATCGAACGTGCTGCGGCGCCGAACCAGATGGCGGAGTCGCCACCGCCGGCGGCGCTGGGGAATACATCGTGAGCCTGGAAATGGAGGATATGCGCGCGGGGCTGGTGCGCGAGGGTTACGTGCATGTGGAGGCCGTGGACATGCGCGCCGTATTGCTGGCGGAGGGACTGACAGATTGGGACGGGTTTGCCGCGAGCTGGAACGATCTCGGGATGGACACCTATATGGCCGATGGCGGGCGGTATCGCCGCCGCCGGCATGCGGCATTTTCGGTCAAGGCAGGCCAGATCAGGCGAAAGCCGCATCAGCCGCATTATCAGAGCCGGGATTATAACGCGCTGAATGGCGGGCTGGCGCGGTGGTTCGAGCCGGTGCAGGACGACATCGCGGAGCACCCTGCCCTGTTGGCGATCCTGCGTGCCGGATTTTCCATTTTCGACGGTGCGACCGATCCGGCGACGCGGCCTTTGTCGTGGCATGTGGAATTGCACCAGTTTCGCATCGAGGCGCGGCGTGGCGAAGAGGGTCGGCCGACGCCGGAAGGTCTGCATCGCGATGGAGTGGATTGGGTGATCGTGATGCTGGTGCGGCGGGAGAACGTGGCGAGCGGGGAGACGTCGATTCATGATCTTCAGCGGCGTGGCTTGGGAAGTTTCACCCTGCGGACGCCGATGGAGTGTGCGCTCGTTGATGACGACCGGGTGTATCATGGCGTGACGCCGATCGAGCCGATCGAGGCGAGTTTGCCGGCCTATCGGGATGTGTTGGTGGCGACGTTTCGTCGAGAATAGAAGGAAAGGTTTTCCGCAGATGTCGCAGATGAGACAGACGAGATTTCGCAGATGTTTTAGGGTTTCACTCTTTGCTGTGGGATTGATGCTTGTTTCGAATGGTGCCGAGGCCGCGCCGGTGGAGGTGAGCGGTGCCTGGGCGCGGGCGACGGCGCCGGGGCAGACAGACGGTGTGGTTTATATGGTGCTGAAGAGCGGGGTGGATGATCGATTGATGGGGGCGACATCGGCGGAGGCGAAGATGGCGATGTTGCATAGCACGACGCAAGACGGTGGCATGTCGGGGATGGCGGATGTGGATGGGGTCGATCTGCCGGCGCATAAGGACGTGGCGTTGGCGCCGCATGGGCTGCATCTGATGCTGATGGGTTTGAAACATCCGTTGGTGGCCGGCGAGAAATTGAAGCTGGAGCTGGATTTCTCCAAAGCGGGGAAGATGCAGGTGATGGTGCCGGTGTTGCCACTTGGTACGGCGGGACCGCCGGGATGAACCGCGCTGTTATTGGCATCGCGGCTGCAGTCGTGGTGGTGGGCGGGCTAGGGCTCGCGGCTGGTCTGCCGCGGCTCGAGCGTGACGGAGCACCTTCGATCGGTGGGCCATTCTCGTTGGTCGATGGCGACGGGCATGGGGTGACCGACAAGGATCTGATGGGACGATGGACGCTGATCTATTTTGGTTACACGCATTGTCCGGATGCTTGCCCGACGACGCTGAGTGCGATTGGTGGAGCGTTGGACAAAATCACCCCTGAAGCGCGCAAGACGATCCGGGTGTTGTTCATCACCGTCGATCCGGCACGGGATACACCGGCGATCACCGGCGCCTATGCGAAAGCGTTCGGGCCGGAATTCGTGGGGCTGAGCGGGAGCGATGCGGAACTTGCGAAGGTGGAGCAGGAGTTCCGGGTTTATGCGCAGCGCCATGCGTTGAAGGGCGGCGATTATGCGATGGACCATAGCTCGATCATCTACGTGATGGGGCCGGATGGTCGGTTTGCCGGGCTGCTGGATGATAGTCTGAGCCCGGCGGAGATGGCACAGCGGTTGTCGCAGTTGAAGGCGTAATGCGGGCAATGCCCACATCACGCAGCCAGGATGGCCCAGGCGGCGATGGCGCCGTTGTAACTCGTGTAGAAGCCGTAGGAATCGTAGACGATGCTGCCCCAGCTGCCTTGGATCTTTGCCGGGAGGGAAGCGCTCTGGGCAGGGTCGGAGACGTTGCGGATGAAGCCGAAAGAGATGCTGCTGGCGGCACAGACTTCGCCGATGAGGGCGTCGTCCATCTCGATCGCGCTATAGGCCTGGAAGTCGCCGGCGGTGGTGCCGACGACAAAGGTGGAGGTGGTCAGAAGCGAGGTCCCGCCGCCGGTCTCGTCGATGATCTGCGGCGAGGCGTCGCCGAGATTCAGGCCCTCAGGGTCGAGTTGTGCAAGAGTGTAGGACGTCTTTTCGGATTTAATCAGGCTATCAGCGAGGATCTGCAGATCGCTGGTCGTCGTGGGGATCGGCAGGAGCAGTTTTGAAAAACCCACGTTCTTGAGCAGGGTATCGGTGGCGGTCCAGCTGTTCTTGTAATCGGGCCAGTCGGCGGCAGGCTGTTTCGCGTCGTAGAGCGTGCCGGCGCTGACGGCGCGTACGGTGCCGACATGGTCGGTGGAGCGCGCACCCCCAGCGGTACCGATCGAGAGGATCAGGCTGGGCGACACATCGGCGATCAGCAGCTTGACCAGGGCTTCGAGGAAGCTGGCGCCGGGATAGTCGAGATGGGTGTTGGATTTGAACAGCAGCACGGCGCGGCCATTGATCTCAACCAGGCGATAGCTGCCCCATTCCGTCCAAGTCGAGGGGGCGCCCGACGGCAGGTCCTTCTTATAGGTCTGCCAACCGGTCCAGTTGCTTTTCTTCCTGGCGCTGTAAGGCATCGTGGTGCTGCCGCTGCAGAACACCTGCTCCATGGCGGCCCATTCGGCTTCCGCCCAGGTGATCACTATGGCGGTGGCCTTGGGCAGAGCGCCCGATGGGGTTGCGGGCAGCGCGGGCGCAGATTGGCCGACGGCGGCATAGTCAACCACCGGCAGAGGCGGCGTGCTGGATATGGCGGCCGGATATGGCGCCTCGGTGGCGTGTATGCCGAAGCGGAGATAGGGGTTGTGGGCGTTTTTCATGATCCATGCTCCAAGGAAGGGAAGCAGTTCTTTTTTAAGAAAAACTTAAAACTTTTGTTATCATGCGTGTGTGTGCCTGACAGAACCGCGACAGCGACCTAAAAGTCTTTTGCTTCTTTTCTTCAGAAAAGAAGGCTTTCTTCTTTACTGGCTCAAGAGACTACGCAATTTTTCTACCACGACCGACAGCTTCTCCGCCTGCGTCTCCCCCTCCACCACCTGCGCCGCACTGATCGCCAACCGTAGCCCGCCCAGAGCAGGCGTGCCGAGTTCGACCGGCTGGCCGATCTGGCAAGGTGCGGAGCCTTCCGCGAGCGCTTCGTAATAACCACGCAGCCGGCCGGGGGTCATCCAGCTTTCGCCGTCGCGTACGGCGAAGGTGTAGACGCTGCGACAATCCGACCAGCCCATGCCGGGCGGACGCGGTGCGTCGATCAGGTTGAAACGTTTTTCGGTGGAAAGAGCCGATTGCATGGCGTGGCCGATGCGCGTGAGGCGAATGCGTATTTCTTTCGGGGATACCTGCGAGAAAGCCTGCATCTCGTGCAGGGCGGCGGTCCAGCGCAGGACGAGGCCGGGACATCGGCGGGAGCCAAAGCCGCCTTGCAGCCTGGCATAGGCTGCGAGGCCGGCAGGGAGACGGCCGGCCTGGGTGATGCGCTGCAGGCGCGCGCGCGGGAACAGCACGGCGCCGCAGAAGCCCGGGGCGGCGAAGAATTTCGAGCCGGTGAGCAGGACCGGAAAGCCTTGCGCCAGATACCAGCGTATCATTTCCGGCTCGATACGGGCTTGGCAGGCGTCAATCACGATATCCAGGCGATCGCCGAACCGGGCCGAGAGGCGGCGGCAGCAGGCACGGTCGGGCGCTGTGAGGCCGGTCTTGGAACCGTCCATGGCGTGCAGGACGACCTGGCCTTCGGCGGTTCCGGAGCGGATGGCCGATTCGCAATCGGCTTCGATGTCGGCGCTGAGGCGTGGGGCGCCATCGTTGGTGCGAAGGAAGATGGTGACTAGCCGCGGGCCGGTGGGCAGGCCGTCGATCGGCTGGCCCTTGAACACGGCGTTGCCGCTGGGGGAGCAGGAGGCGAAGTGCTGCCCCTGGACCGCGTTCGGAACGCCGCTGCCGGTTTCCGAGGGGCTGACGAGGATGCTGGTGAGGAGACGGCCGGGCTGCTCGGCGGCCAGCAGGCCGGTGACCACCAGGGCGGCATCGGTGCCCGAGGCGGCAAGGACGGCTTCGGCAAGATCCTCGACGCCAAAATGGCGCAGCAGGGCTGAGCCGATGGCTTCTGAGGCTTCGGCCAGGGCGGTTGCGGGCGACGTGGCGAGCGAGGCGGCGACAAGGGCGCGGCGGGCGGATTCGGCCGCCGCAAAGGCGCCTGGCGAAAGGCTCGAGGCGGTGCAGGAGCCGAAACTGATCACGTCGGGGCGCGGCGCGGGCGCACAGCCGTATTTGTTGAGGCCGGTCTGAGGCGAGAGGGTGAGGCGATCGTCGCCACCGGAGACGAGAAGATGCTCTGCGGGGCCGGCAACGGGCCAGAGTGCCTCGGCGACTGCCAGGGCACGCTCGCGGTCGGAGCGAACATGTGGACGCTGGCCGGGCTCGAGGATGTCGAGGCTGCTTCGAGGTCGCCGCGGCGAGGACGGGAGGCCGACAAGGCTGCGAGGATTTCCACCATGTCGGGAGACGGCACATCGCGCTCCGGGTGCAGGAGCATCATCCGGCCGGCGGCATGGGCAGCCAAAAGGCTGGCAGCCTGGCCGAGGCCCGGCAGCTTACCAAGCCAGTCACGTTCCTCGCGATAATGGCGCAATGCGGAGGATTCGTGATAGGGTGCATGGGAGGATATGGCATGCTGCAACGGGGCTAGCCCATCCAGCTCATGCGGCTGCATTTACCTCGCCCCAGAACGTCGAGCGTCGACGCTCATTGGCTCTGGCCGCAATTCTGGCGGCCGCTCGAAACACAATCTTGTAAGGCCGAGGCTGCGCCGAGGGTGTGGACCAACCAGAGGCCGCCTCCGAGCAACAGGGCGATCGCCACGACAGCCGCGATCTTGCCGCGTGCATTGTCCTGCGGTTCGTCCGGCGGCGGTGTTTCCAAACTCACGACTCCCTGCAGGCTCGGAAGCAGGTTTTGTCACCTGCCCCCGTCGCATGCAATTGGGCAATCAGTGATGGAAGCCGGCTGCGTTGCCGACGCCGCCATGGCTGCCGAGGCTGCCGCCACGGAAACCGCCGCCGCCGAAGCCGCGGCCGCCATAGCCGCCACGATAACCGCCAAAGCCACCGCGCCAGCCGCCGCCACCATAGTAGCCGCGGCCGTAACCGAACCCGTAACCAGGGTAGCCGTAGCCCCAGCCGCCAAACCCGATCCCGGTGCCGATATAGCCTGGGTAGCCGTAGCCATAACTGCCGTAATAGCTGCCATACGGGCCATAGCCGGGATAGGCGTAGCAGCCGCCGAGTGTGGTTGCGGCCAGCAGGGCTATCGGAAGCGCTGCTCGTCGCAGAATGCTTTTGAACATGAAATGTCTCCTCTCTGCCAATCGGGCTGGCCGAGTTCTGATGGATAATTAGGGCATCAACGCGGCAAATCAGGATGCGTCGCGATCCGTCACACTATGTCACGCCTCGATAAACCCGCTGCATGACCGAGCGTTACGGCGTGTGTCTCGATTTCGCCTTGTTCTGTGAACCTTTTTGCCATTTTCGACTGGTTATTGAAGGTGAGGCTAGAACGCCCGCCTTTCAGCATAAACTTTACGTAAGGAGTTTTCTCGGTATGCGTGCATTCCCACGGCAACGATCCACCACGGTGATGCGCGTCGCCTTCTGGTTGGCTACCACGAGCCTGTCGTTCAACACCGCGCTGCCAGCTCTCGCCCAGCCAGCACCGCCGGCGGGCACCGATCTGGCGGGACAGGAAAATACCGACCCGCCGCCGGTCGCCGGCAGCCTGGCGGCACTTTCCGGCAATGTGTCCTTCCACGCGAATGGCGAGACGAGCTGGTCTGCCGCCACGCTGAACTATCCGGTCACCAATGGCGAAGGGTTCTGGACCGAGCCGCATGGCGCAGCGACCATCGATATCGCCGACGACAAGGTGGTGTTGGACGAATCTACCGAGTTCGATGTGGTGGCACTGGACCAGAGCCAGTTCAGCTCCACGCTGGCGCAGGGTGCCATCTTCATACAGCTCAATAGCCTGGCGCAGGGCCAGACGCTGAGCGTGAACACGCCGCGCGGCACTGTGACCATAAAGCAGACCGGCCGCTACGAGATCGTCGCCGGCGACACCAGCGATGCGACGCTGGTGACGGTGGTGGAAGGGGCCGCGCATATTTCGGCCACCGGCATGGACCTCGATATCGGCCCGCAGCAGACCGCAAATATCGGTGGCAGCGATACGTTCCAGGGAACCGTCGGAGCCATACAACAGGATGGTTTCCTGCAGGCACAGCTCAACGTGGTGACGACCCGGGTGACGGCCACCGTGCCGCGGCAGGTGCAGTACATGACGGGCGGGGCGGAGCTTTCCAATTACGGCAGCTACACGCAGACGCAGCAATACGGCCAAGTCTGGTATCCGCGCGACGTGGCACGTGACTGGGCGCCGTATCGCGACGGGCATTGGGCCTATGTGCAGCCCTGGGGTTGGACCTGGGTGGATAATGCGCGCTGGGGGTTCGCGCCGTTCCATTATGGCCGTTGGGTGCAGGTGGATGATCGCTGGGGCTGGGTCGCAGGCGGCGGCGGGGAAGATGCGGGCGCCTATGGCGGCGGCGATTATGGCAGCGGGGGCGGATACCAGTATCCGGTGTATTCGCCGGCGCTGGTGAGCTTCGTCGGCGTTGCGGCGGGCGTGGGCATCGGGATTTCGATCGGTGCGGGGGATTATGCGCCGGCCTGGGTGCCGCTTGGGCCGCGTGAGCCATATTACCCCTGGTATCACGTGCGTAACGACTATTTCGACCGGATGAACCGGCCATACGGCGTGCCCCGCGACGTGATCGAGCGTGGGCCGAGCTACTACAACAACGTGCATAACACGACGATCATCAACAACACGAACATCCGCCAGACCTTCATCAACCAGCGTGCAGCGACGGTGATTCCGGCGGCCGATTTTGCACGTGGCGACGGGGTGATGCGCGCCGGGCGGCCGCTGCCGGCACAGGCTTTTGCCACTGCGCGCCCGCTGACGGGGCGGTTGCCCGTGCGGCCGACAGCGTTCACGCCAAACCTGGCTCCCGAGGCGGCGCGACGCTTCAACGTGCCGGTGCAGGAGCATCCGGTGGGCCGGGCGACGACCGGGCCGCGGATCGTTCAGGCGGCACCTGGCGCACGTGCGGTGCCGGAACTTCGCCGCGCGGTATTGCCACAGAACATCCATGCCGTGCCTGCCAATCAGGTCAGAGGGGCGCCCGGCGAGGTGAAGGGCAATGAAGCGGCGGGGCGGCCCGGCATGCCTGGAGCGCCGAATGCCGAGCGGCCGGGTGTCGGGCCGCAAGCACAGCATGGTTTGCCGACTTTGCGTGCGCCTGGGGCCCGGCCCGAAATCTCGCCGGGCCATCCAGGTGAAGTTGCTCGTCCCGGCGAAGCGGCTCGTCCCGGCGAAGCGGCTCGTCCCGGCGAAGCGGCTCGTCCGGGCGAGATCGCCCGTCCTGGTGAAGTTGGCCGTGCTGGTGGCCAGGCGGTACCTGGCGTGCATGCGCCGGCTGTTGCAGGGCGGCCGGAATTGCGTGCGCCGGGCGCTCTACCTCCCGGCCGAGACGCACGGCCCGGCGTGCCGGGTGCAGCTGAGGCGCGCCCCGGAGAGGTGAGACCCGGTGAAGTGGGTCGGCCGACAGCGCCTGCGGCACCGCGGGCACCTGGTGCGCCACATGTCGAGGTGCCGCATGAGGCGGTGCGGCCGGAAGCGCCGCATCAAGCGGCACCACGCCCCGTGGAGCATGCGGCACCGCGGGCAGAAGCACCACGCGTTGAGGCGCCGCGTCCGGCGCCCCATGTGGAGGCACCGCGTGCTGAGGCACCTCGTGCTGCGCCGCGGGCGGAGGCTCCGCGTCCCGCACCAAGGGCTGAGGCGCCGCGCCCTGCGCCGCGGACAGAGGCTCCTCGTCCGGCCCCGCGCCCGGAACCACCGCGTCCGGCACCGCACGCAGAGGCGCCGAGGCCTGCGCCGCATGCCGAAGCGCCGCGTGCACCCGCACCGCATCCGGAACCGCACAAGGACGATAAGCACCCGCACCGGTAGCGGGATAGGTGCCGAGAGATGTCGCCCGGGCTTAGCCCCGGGCGATCATCTTGCGAGCGGCGGCACAGATTTCCGACGGCAGGTAGGGTTTGCCGATGACGATCTCTCTGGCGGGATCGGCGATGGTAATGCGATCCGGACGGCCGGTCATGTAGATGATCGGCAGGATGGCGTTCTCGACCCGCACGGCTTTGACCAGGTCTTCACCGTCCAGGCCGCCAGAGAGCTGCATATCGGTCATCAGCAGGCAGATGGACGGGTCGGCGCGGAGCTGGACGAGGGCGGCCTCGCCGCTATCGGCCTCGAGTACCACGTAGCCTTCCATTTCGAGCGATTCAGTAAGGGTCATGCGTATGAGGAAATCGTCCTCGACGACGAGAACCCGCTTTTTGTCCATGTCCATCCTATCTCCGACCGCTGCCAGGCCGGCGTCGCGGGCACGTCTTGCGGCTATTAGGCCGCAATAGAAGCGGTTTGGTAGGGGCGAGAGGTAATTTGGCGTGTGGCGACGGCGTGGAGGCGGCGGGCATCAACGTAAGCTTTCGCAGAACGTGGCGAGGCGCTTGCAGGCGTTATCGAGATTTAGGTCGCTCGCCGCGGTGCTGATACGCAGATGCGGGCTTTTGCCGAAAGCCGCGCCGTGCACTGTGGCGACGCCGGTTTCTTCCAGCAGGGCAGTGCAGAAACTGGCGTCATCGTCGATGCGGGTGCCCGCATGGGTGGTGCGACCGAGCAGGCCCGCGATGCTGGGATAGAGATAGAAGGCGCCTTGCGGGGCGTGGCAATGGATGCCGTCGATGGCGTTCAGCGCTGCAGCGACGCGGCGGGAGCGTGCGGCGTAGGCGATGCGCATTTCGGCTACCAGGTCCTGCGGGCCTTCGAGCGCTGCGGTGGCGGCGGCCTGGGCGATGGGGGAGACGCCGCCAGTGGATTGGCCCTGCACCTTGGCCATTGCCTGGATCAGGCGGCGCGGGCCGCCGGCGAAGCCGACCCGCCAGCCGGTCATGGCATAGGTTTTCGAGACGCCGCCGATGGTGAGGACGCGGTCTGCGAGGTCGGGGGCGATGGCGGCCAGAGTGGGGTTTTTCGAGCCGTCATGGATCAGGTGCTCGTACATATCGTCCGACATGACCCAGATCTTGGTGGGCGCGTTGCGCAGGATCTCGGCGATGGCGTGCAGATGGTGTTCGGGGCAGACGGCGCCGGAGGGATTGTTGGGGAAGTTGAGCACGAGCCATTTGGTGCGCGGGGTGATGGCGCGGGCGATGTCCTGCGGCGAGGGCAGGAAGTTTTCGGATTCGGGGCAGTCGATGAAGATAGGCGTGGCGCCGGCCATTTGGGCGATCAGAGGGTAGGCATTCCAGTACGGGGCGGGAATAATGATTTCGTCGCCGGCGTCGAGCGTGGCGGTAAGCGCGTCGTAGATGATCTGCCGAGCGCCGTTACCGACGAGGATCTCTTCGGGCGTGAACTCGAGGCTCGAGTCGCGGAGGAATTTGGCTTCGATGGCGGATTTGAGCGCGGGGGTGCCGCCGATGGCCGGGTATTTGGTCTCTCCGCGGAGGGCTGCTTCGTGGGCGGCTTCGATGGCGTGGTGGGGGGTGGCAAAATCGGGGTCGCCGAGGGTGAGCGAGATGATGTCGCGGCCTTCTGCGCGGAGCGCGCGGGCGCGGGCGGCGGCGGCCATGGTTGCGGCTTGCGGGATGGCAGCCTGGCGGGCGGAGAGAGCGGGCTCGCTTGGAAGTACCGTCAAACGGAGTGGCTTCCAGTAGCCAGGTTTTTGCGATCGAGGCCTTCATAGCGCTCCGACAACATCACTTCGATGCCGGTCTCGGGCATGCGCAGGCAGGAATCTGGATGAAGGATATGGCCGATCCAGTCGCCGCCGCTACGTTCGAACTGCAGGCCGGCAATGGCATCCTGTTCGAGAATGACATCGCGTTGCACCGAGGCTGTGGCTTCGTATTCGCGGTTCTTGGCGCCGACATCGGTGCGTGCTGTGCTCTCGCTCAAGACTTCAAAGATGACGTTGGGATCGGTCACTATATGCGCGTTTGGTGCCACAGGTGTGCACACCACGATGCCGTCCGGGTAAGGGATGCTGCCAGCCACTGCGATCTTGAGGTCACTACCGTAAAATCGGGGTTTTCCCCTCAGCCTGCTGCCGATGGCGATTGCGAGGTTGCCTTGGATAAGTGCGTGCGCCGCGGTTCCGCCGGCCATTGCGATGGTCGCGGTGCCGTCGAACACATGTTTTACTTCCTGGGCGGTTTCCCAGGCCAGAAAGGACTCCAGGTCCAAAGCTTGAACCGCCGTACTCACCGCATCAACGCTCCCAAAAACGGCGGGGGGTCCGGGGGGCAGGCTTCTGCTCCCCCAGTCTTCCTTACTTCATACCCTCACAAAAAGTCCTGATCCGCGCGCAAGCTTTCGTCAGGCTGTCGGTATCCGTTGCATAGCTGATGCGGAAATGCCCAGGATACATGAACGCGCTGCCGTGCACTGTCGCCACGCCCTGCTCGTCCAGCAATGCGACGACGAACGCCTCGTCATCGGTGATCTTCGTGCCGCCGGCCGTGGTTTTGCCGATGCAGCCGTGCAGGCCGGGAAAGACGTAGAAGGCGCCTTCGGGTTTGTGGCAGGTGAGGCCCTGGGTGGCGTTGAGGGCATTCACGACCAGGTCACGGCGGTCCTGGTAGACCGCGCGCATGGTCTCGATGGTGTCCTGCGGCCCGTTGAGGGCTTCCACGGCGGCGGCCTGGCCGATGGAGGACGTGTTCGAGGTCGATTGGCTCTGCAGCTTGTCCATGGCCTTGATGAGCGCGAGCGGCGCGCCGGCAAAACCGATGCGCCACCCCGTCATCGCGTAGGCCTTGCTGCAGCCGTTCATGGTGACGGTGCGGTCGCGGAGTTTGGGTTCTACTTCGACGATGGTGGCGGGTTTGAAGCCGTCATAGGTGAGTTTTTCGTAGATGTCGTCGGTGAAGACCCAGACATGGGGGTGGCGCAGCAGCACGTCGGTGATGGGGCGCAAATCTTCGGCGGAATAGGCGGCGCCGGTGGGATTGTTCGGCGAGTTGAGGAACACCCATTTGGTTTTTGGCGTGATGGCGGCTTCGAGGTCTTCGGCGCGGAGCTTGAAGCCGTGGTTCTGGCCGCAGGGGACGATGACGGGGGTGCCGTCGGCCAGAGCCACGATATCGGGGTAGCTGACCCAGCACGGGCTGGGGATGATCACTTCGTCACCGACGTCCAGGGTGGCGAGCATGGCGTTGAAGATCACCTGCTTGCCGCCCGTCGAGACGATGATCTCCTCCGGTGCGTAGTCGATGCCGCTGTCGCGCTTGAACTTTTGCGCAATCGCGCGGCGCAAGGCGAGGGTGCCGGCGACGTCGGTGTATTTGGTGTCGCCGTTTTCGATCGCGCGGATGGCAGCCTGCTTGATGTTGTCCGGTGTGTCGAAATCGGGCTCGCCGGCGGAGAGGCTGATCACGTCGCGACCGGCCGCCTTCAACTGGCGCGCTTTGGTGGCGATGGCGATGGTCTGGCTGGGGCTGATACGGGACAGCCGGTCGGCGATGCGCATTTTGGACAAAACCCTGGTCGTGAGGCGGGCTGGACCCTAGGCCCCTCGGCCAGACGGGGCAATGCGGCGAACGCAGCGCCGTTCATCTCGCATGTGAAGGCAAGGTGGCTGTCTTGCCGCCCTGCCTTCACGTCACTTCAGCAGATTAATGGCCTGGGGGCGCCATGCTAGGACTGGTGCCCATGCCGTTTGCACCGCCAGTGCCCGTCGCGGTGCCGGCCGGGGACTGGACAGCACCAGGTGTGCCTACTGCTGGCACGCCTGTGCCGGACGGACTTGCCGCGCCGCCGCCGGACATGCCTGTACCTGTGTTGCCGCCACCCATGCCGTTGCCCATTCCGGTGCCCGGCGACATGGTGCCGCCGCCACCGCTGCTGCCAGGATTGCCGCTGCCGGCACCCATGCTACCGCTCATGCCGCCCGTGCTGCCGGCCCCTGCGCCGCCGGTGCTACCGCCTGCAGCCCCACCTGCGCCGGCGCCGCCCGCTCCAGCACCGCCCGCTCCAGCACCGCCAGCCGCCTGTGCGAAGGCTGCACCGCCTGTGCCGATGACGAGGCACGAGGCGAGCGTGAGATTCCGGATCTGTGTCCACATGATGTGTTCCTCCAGTGATATTTGGCGGGCCGTCCAAGCTGTCGCCGCCGCCCGCAGCCAACGAACGCCTGCTGTCCTGAAGGTTTCCCGGAGCGGGGCGCGCTGTCGGATGAAGAGAACGTGTGGCAGTTTCTGCATGAGTGCCGAGGCCCGATCGGCACATGCGGCAGTTTTCGCTCGGCATTTTCTGCCGTCTGCAGCTGGGAAAGGCCCGATCTGCTGCTCCGCGGGGCTGGCACACCGCTTGCGCTGTTAGCTCTGCACGAGAGCACACGGACAGCGCAGCAAAGGTGGCGGCTTCATGGACAACACGATCAACATCGCGCTTTCGCGGCTTTCGGTTCAACAGCGCGCCATGGACATGATTGCGGGCAATCTGGCCAATACCAGCACGCCGGGGTTCCGCGCCGAGCGCATGGTGTTCGCCGATTGGCTGACCAGCCAAACCAGCGGCGCGGTTCCGGCCGGCGACCGCAAGCTGGCTTTTACGCAGGTGCGCGCGACGTATCGGGACCAGAGCGAAGGCAGCATCTCGCCGACCAACAACCCGCTTGATCTTGCGCTGAGCGGTAATGGATTTTTCACTGTGCAGACCGCTAATGGCGTAAGGCTGACGCGGGCCGGGCGGTTCAGCCTGCAAGGCGATGGCACCATCACCGATGAGAGCGGCAACCCGCTGCTGGACACCAATGGCCAGCCGATGAAGATTTCGCCGGCGGACACGCAGCTGACGGTGAAAGGCGACGGATCGCTCAGCAGCGAGAACGGGCCGCTTGGGCAGATCGCAGTGGTGACGCCGAACGATCCGTATCGCATCACCGCCGAAGGCGGGCGGCTGTTCCGGGCGGACGTGCCGACAACGCCGGTGACGACACCGAAAGTGATCCAGGGCGCGCTGGAGGAAAGCAACGTGCAGCCGATCACCGAAGTGACGCGCATGATCACGACCGAACGCGATTTCCAGTTCGTGGCGCAATTCGTCGAAGCCGAAGGCCAACGCAAGCAGACGGCGATCGACAAGATGACGGCGCCCCCCACCAGCTGATGCCTTCCAGCCCCATTCTTACGACGATTGAACTTCTAGGAACATCTTGATGCGCGCTTTGGATATTGCGGCGACGGGCATGCAGGCCCAGCAGACCAATGTGGAGGTGATTTCCAACAACATTGCCAATATGAGCACCACGGGGTTCAAGCGCCGGCGTGCGGAGTTTCAGGACCTGCTCTATCAGAACATGCGCAGCGTGGGATCGAACAGTTCGGATAACGGCAACGTGGTGCCGTCGGGCGCGCAGATCGGGCTCGGCGTCAAGACTGCGGCGATCTACCGGATCACCGAGCAGGGCTCCATTACACAGACCGGCAACAGTCTGGACATTGCCATACAGGGTAACGGCTATTTCCAGATCACCCTGCCATCCGGCGATACTGCCTATACGCGTGACGGCACCTTCGCGCTTTCGCCGAACGGGGTGATCGTGACGGCGGATGGCTATCCGGTCTCGCCCGGGATCACCGTGCCACCGAATGCGGTGAGTGTCACGGTGAATACCGCGGGCCAGGTGCAGGCGCAGATCAGCGGGCAGACTGTGCCTTCGACATTGGGGCAGCTGGAACTGGCTGCGTTCCCGAACGAAGCGGGGCTGGATGCGCAAGGCAGCAACTATTTCCTGCAGAGCGGCGCATCGGGCAATGCGATCACCGGCGTGCCGGGATCGCCGGGCTTCGGCGGCATCATGCAGGGTTACGTAGAAAGTTCGAACGTGAACGTGGTGACCGAGATCACCAATCTGATCACCGCGCAGCGTTCCTACGAGATGAACAGCAAGGTGATCACGACGACCGACGAGATGCTGCAGACGCTGACGAATTTGCATTCCTGACACAAGGATACTTGCCCATGCGTTCGGTTTCATTGGCGGCATCGATGCTTGTTCTCGCGTTGCCCGTGCTGGCGCAGGCGGCGATGCTGAAGCCGTTCTCGCAGATTACCGGCGGCACGGTGCGGCTGGGCGATTTGTTCGATCATCTTGGCGGCACGCCGGATCGGGTGCTGGGACCGGCGCCAGTGCCCGGGGCGAGGATCGTTGTCGGCTCGCCTCAGCTTGCGGCGATCGCGCGGGATTTCAACGTGGATTGGCGGCCGACGAGCGGAGCCGAGCAAAGCGTGATCGAGCGTCGCGGCGATATTCTGCCGAAAGCGGTGATCGATGCGGCGTTGCGCATTGCGCTGATTGCGGCGGGTGCGCCGGAAGAAGCAGAAATTGCGATGCCGGATACGCAGCCGATCACGATTCCGGCGGGAACCATGCCTGTGCCGCAGATTTCGCAGTGTGCCTATGATATTGCGGGCAGCCATTTCACCGCGTTGATCTCGGTGGCGGCGCCCGACATGCCGGCGGTGCAGATGCGCGTCTCGGGCAACGTGATCGTGCTCACCAGTGCGGCGGTGCCGACGCATCGGCTGCTGCGCGGCGGTGAGATCACCGCACGCGACATCGAGCCGAAACGCGTGCGCGCGAGTTTGCTGCGCGGCAATGCAGCGATCATTCCAGCCGTGGCAATAGGTATGGTTTTAAGACATGACGTGGCGGCGGGCCAACCTTTGACGGCGCTGGATATCGAGCGGCCGGATCTCGTCTTGCGAGGCAGCCTGGTGCATATGAGTTTGGTCACCGAAGGCATCCTGCTTGGCGCACAAGGCATCGCTCATGATTCTGGTGCGCGGGGCGATAGGATCCATGTGGAAAATCCGAACTCGCACGCGATCGTGGAAGCGGAAGTGACGGGCCCCGGGGAGGTAAGCGTGGCGCCACGGGGTGGCCCGGTAAGCTTGGTATCGGCACAATGAGGGGGGTTGTCCTGCTCTCCCTGCTGGCTCTGTCAGGGTGCAATACGTTCCAGAAGCTTTCCGAGATCGGCCGTCCGCCGGCGATGACGCCGAGCCAGGATCCCACGCGTGAGCCTGGCTGGCGTCCGGTGACCATGCCGATGCCGCGTGCGGAAATCACGCCGAGCGAGCCTGCAAGTTTGTGGCGCAATGGCAGCCGCGCCTTCTTCAAGGATCAACGTGCGGCGCAGGTGGGTGACATCGTGACCATATTGGTCAACACCACCGATGCGGCCGATGTGGAGAATGCGAGCGTGGAGTCGCGCACGGGCTCGGAGACCATGGGTCTGCCGAATTTGTTCGGTTTGGAATCGGCTCTGCCGCGCATTCTCGGCAAGGCGGTAAGCGCCAGCACGCTGGTGAATGCGAGCAGCGGCAACACGTCGAATGGGACCGGGACCATCAAGCGCAACGAGACGGTGACGTTGCGGCTGGCGGGCGTGGTGACGCAGGTTCTGCCGAACGGCAATCTTGTTGTCGCGGCAAGGCAGGAAATGCGGGTAAATAGCGAGCTGCGCGAGTTACAGGTGAGTGGGGTGATCCGGCCGCAGGATATCGCGAGCGACAATACGGTGCCGCATGACCGGATGGCGGAGGCACGAATTTCGTATGGTGGGCGTGGGCAGCTTACGGATATTCAAACGCCCCGCTATGGGCAGCAGGCTTTGGATGTATTGTTGCCGTTCTGACGGCCTTCTTTTCTGAAGAAAAGAAGCAAAAGACTTTTACGTCGCTGTCGCGTAACTCTCCGACAGCGCACGCTATGTAATAAAAGTTTTTTGGCTCTTTTTTTCGAAAAAAACTGCTTCCTTACACTTTCGGCTGCTTCTTCCGCCCCGAAAAGTTCGTGATCACTTCATGCACCCCACCCGCCGCCTCGTCCGTCACCGCGGCTGCGATGTCGCCCCAGTAATGGTCCAGCGTGCCCTTCGCCACATCGTGCCCCTGCGCCACGTCGCCGGCGATGTGGCCGGCGCGGTCGCTGACGATCCAATGGATCTCGACCTGTTGCTGGCCGCCCGGCTCGTCAGTCATCTTTACTGTCGCATGCAAAAGGAAATCCGAATGGTCGGCCTTGTCCACCATCTGGTCGCCGGTGTCGGGCAGGCGGATGCGCATGCCGCGTGCGAGGGAGGAATTGCCGTCGCCTGGTGCGCCCGTCACGCCGGAAAAATAGATTTTTGCAGGCCGGTTATAGAGGCTGTTCGGATCGCTCTGCTTGAGCGTGGCGTCGACCGAGCGCAGCAGGTCCACGATCTGCGGAGCGGCCTGCGAGGCGCTCTGCTGGAATGCCGGCAGGGACGCCTCAGCCCAGAGCGCGGCGGCGACCGGAGTGCCATAGACGTCGCCTTTGGTGCCGCCTTTCGGATCATACAAGGTGTAACGCGGAGTCACGTGATCGCCTTGCAGGCTCGCGGAGAGATGCAGTTGCCATTCGCCCTTGTGCGGCGGCATGGCGAAGGCGGGAATTTCGTCGGCCACCAGCGCGTCGGTCACCGCATGCGCCCAGATTTGCGCATCCTGCGCCGGCAATAAGCCGTCGGTGGGAACCGGCACGAGCAGGCGCGGCGGCGGGGGAACAGATAACGCCAAGGCATTGCGGCCCGGATTACCGGCGAAAGGGCGCGGGAGATCGCCGCAGGCGGATAGGAGAAGAAGCAGAGAAAGGCCGAGAGCCCCCGGGCATTTCATACGACCACCGTCGATATCTGGTGGCCGATCGGGCCGCTGGAAATCAGGGTGCGGCGGCGGTGGCTGAAAAAACTTGCTTCATCGGCGAAGGTGTCCACGCCGAGCGCTTGCGCCTGCACGCCATATCCGTCGAGCCTTGCGACACAATAGCCAGCGAGATCGAAATGCCAGTGGTCCGGCCGGCCATCGACAAAGAAGCGTGGCGCATCCGGCAGACTTCCCAACACCGCATCGCGCAGATCGGCCGCCACTTCGTAACTCTGCTGCGCGATGCAAGGACCGACCACAGCGACCACGCGTGCGCGGTCCGCGCCGAGTGCGACCATCGCATCCACGCTGGCCTCCAGCACACCGCCGCACGCGCCGCGCCAACCCGC
Source organism: Acetobacteraceae bacterium (assembly GCA_965198855.1). Classification (GTDB taxonomy): domain Bacteria; phylum Pseudomonadota; class Alphaproteobacteria; order Acetobacterales; family Acetobacteraceae; genus BOG-908. The sequence continues at coordinate 2,308,962 of CBDAPZ010000001.1, forward strand.
ATGTGCGGCTGCCACCACGCCGGCCATCGGATCGGCGAACAGGACCGGGGCACAATCCGCAGTGATCACGCCAAGCGCCACACCAGGGGTGCGTGTGACCATCGCATCAGCCTTCGGCCCCTCCCCTACTGCCCAGGGCTGCTCAACGACAGCAACCTCACGGCCATGCACCTGCCACACGCCCACCAGATGCGTTGGTAAAACCTTCATGGCGGCGGCGACCAGGCCACGGTTCTGCGCCACGTTCTCCCGCGAATCGGCCGAGGACAGGCTGCAGTTCAGGCTCGCGAACGGCCCCTCCGATACCCCGCCACGACGGGTGAAAAACCCGTGCCGCACCGGAAATCCGGGCGCCGTCAAGAACTCTGCACTCAAATCTCGAACCCCGCAGGCATTGGCGCACCCGGAGAGGTGACGCACATCGCCTTGAACAAAACCCCCATACGCGACGGCGACGCAAGCCGCGATGCGGCATCGCGCAACACCGCCGCCCGCCCCGGATTGGCCTGCGCCAGCTTCTCCGTGCGCGCCCACACGCCGAGCCGCCCCAGAAAAGCCCCCTGCGCCACCGGCCCCCAGTCGCTGGCGCCGGCTTTTCGCGCCACCTCCGCCAAGGCCGCGAAATCCACATGCGCGGTGAGGTCGGACTCTCCCGGAGAGGCCAGCGGGTCGGCCGGCTTGCCGCCGCGCAACGCCTGGAAACTCTCGCCCGCACGGCTTTCGAACATCCCGTAATCCAGGATCAGCGCCGCCCCGCCATCCGCGACCAAACGCGCGGCCAGGACCGACATCCACGCCTGGCAGGCCTCGGACACCTCGATGACGCCACCTTCCGGTGCGCTACGGTCCGGCCCCTCGCCGGCAACCTCCACGAAGCGGCCATCGACCACATACCGCTCTGTCCAGCCATTCGCGCGGCGCACGAACTGGCGGATCGGCAATGCATCCAGGAACTCGTTGGCGAGCAGGATCATCGGGCCTGGTGGCAGACCGGCCAGATCATCATGCCAATGCGCAGCCGGCACACGCCGTGCCTGCTCGCCGCGCAGCCGTTCGGATGCCTCGATGAAATGCACCTGAACGGCAAGGGCAAAATCCGGGGCGACGCGTGAGACGAGCCGCAGCACATCCTGCATCAGCGTGCCACGCCCGGGCCCCGCCTCCACCAGCAGAACATCCGCCGGTGCGCCCATCTGCTGCCAGGCCACACAGGCCCAGGCGCCCAGCACCTCGCCGAAAACCTGGGCGATTTCCGGGGATGTGGTGAAATCGGCGAAGGGATCGTGGTTGGCGTAATACAGCGCGTTTGCCTGCGCCATGAAGCTGTCGAGCCTAAGCAACAGGGACGACAACCTGGCGGCGGCTATACGCGACGAGACCAAGCCCGGCCAGGATCATGGGGATACACAGGATCTGGCCCATGGTCGCGCCCTGCCAGAGATAGCCGAGGAAGGCATCCGGCTCGCGGAAGAACTCGCCGATGATCCTGGCGATGCCATAACCGATCAGGAAGATGCCGGTCAGCATGCCGAACCGGGCGCGTATCCATTCCCGCCTGGACAGCCCCCACATGACCAGGAACAGCAGCAGGCCTTCCATCAGCGCCTGATAGAGCTGGCTGGGATGGCGCGGCACGTCGTCGGCGCGCGGGAAGATCATGCGCCATGGCAGCCAATCCGGCGCCGCGCGGCCCCATAATTCGCCGTTGATGAAGTTGGCGACACGGCCGAGCCCGAGGCCGATCGGCGTCACCACGCCCATGCGATCGGCGAAGCCCAATAGCGGGATCCCGTTGAGGCGGCAGAACACGATGAGCGCCACGACGACGCCGAGCATGCCACCATGGAAACTCATCCCGCCGGTCCACACCGCAGGAATCTGCAATGGATGGCTCAGGTAATATCCAGGCTGGTAGAACAGCACATAGCCGAGCCGGCCACCGAGAACCACGCCGAGCGTGGCCCAGGTGAGGAAATCATCCGTCTGCACCACGGTGGCGACCGCGGGCGGTTTGAGCACCAGGCGGCGCATCACCTGCCATCCGGTGACCAGGCCCACGATATAGGCCAGCGCATACCAACGGATGGATAACGGACCGAGATGGAAGATCACCGGGTCGAATTGCGGAAACTGCAGAGGCGCGCTCATCTGTAGGGCGAAGCTCCGCTCAGGAAATCACGCACGTAACGACCGACGCCATCTTCCAAGCTGGTGAATTCCTTTTGATAGCCGGCCGCCCGTAGCCGCTCGATCCGCGCGCAGGTGAATGACTGGTATTGCGGCCGCAAGGCCTCCGGCATGTCGATGAATTCCGCCGACCGTGCGACGCCTGCCGCATCGGCGACCGCATGCGCCAGGTCGAGATAGCTGCGCGCTACGCCAGTGCCGACGTTGAACAGGCCGCTGACCGCCGGCGTATCCAGCAGCCACAGCACCACTTCCACTACGTCTTCCACCCAGATGAAGTCGCGCGACTGGCCGCCATCGCCGATATCCGGACGGGTGGAGCGGAACAGGGTCGCGGGCAGGCCGGCGGCGATCTCGTCGTGCTTCACCTTCACCACGGAGATCATGCTGCCCTTGTGGTATTCGTTCGGCCCGTAAACGTTGAAGAATTTTAGCCCAGCCCATTGCGGCGGCCGCCGGGCGCCCCGACGCAGCATGTCCATCACACGCAGATCGAATACATGCTTCGACCAGCCATAGAGGTTCATCGGCTGGAGCGACGGCAAAAGCGCCGGGTCGTCATCGAACCCGGCCTGGCCGTCGCCATAAGTGGCGGCCGATGAGGCATAGATGAAGCGCGCACCATGCTGCGCGCAGAACGACCAGAGTTTCGAGCTCAGCTCCACATTGGTGCGCCAGACGAGGTCGCCATCGGTGGCCAGCGTCTCGCTGATGGCGCCCATATGCACCACCGCCTCGATCGGCGGGTTGCTGTCGAGGAAATCTTCGAGGTCGTCGGGGGCCACGATGCGGCCCGGCGGATGCTGGGCGATGTTGCGCCACTTGCCTTGGGCGCCAAGCCAGTCCGCGATAACGGTCTCGTGTCCTCGGGCGAACAGCTCGGCTTGCAGGATGGAGCCGATAAAGCCGGCGCCGCCGGTGACGAGGATCATGCAGCGCGTTATACCCGCGAGAAGAAAGAAGGAACACCCATGTCCGACCGTCCTCGCTTTTTCGATGATCTCGCCGGCGTCGCTGGCGGCGCCATCTCCGCCCTCGCCGGCCTGCGCGACGAGACCGAAGCGATCATCCGCGCCCGTGTGGACGAAGCGATCCGTCGGCTGGAGCTGGTGCGGCGCGAGGAACTCGAGGCGGTGACGGTACTCGCCGCCCGCGCCCGTGCGGGCCAGGAGGCGGCAGAGATCAGGCTCGCGGCGCTCGAGGCGCGGCTCGCCAAGCTGGAACAGGGCACCGCCGGCGGCAGCCCGTCTGTCATCTAAGGCTGCGCGATCGCGTCACAGCCTTGCGCATCTGATGGTTGCAAAGCCCCTAAGGTGAGTCGCAAGCTCTTGGAACGGGCGGTGTGGCCCTGACAAGGGCGCCGCCCGCAAGAAACTTGCGAGGAAGCCCTGACCATGACAATCGCCAGCATCCTGCGACACAAAGGCCACGAGATCATCTCTGTGGCCCCCACCGCGAAGCTCACTGATATTGCGGTCATCCTCTCGGATCGAAAGATTGGCGCCGTTCTGGTGCGCGATTCGGCTGAACAGCTGCTCGGCATCGTCAGTGAGCGCGACATCGTCCGGGTGTTCGCCCGCGAGGCCGCCAACTGTCAGGATATGACGGCCGCGCAAATCATGACCCGACTGCTGCACACGGTCACACCGTCCACCACCGTTGACGAGGCGTTGCGCCTGATGACGGCGAGCCGCGTGCGCCATCTGCCGGTGCTTGCCGGTGAGGAGCTGGTGGGTATGGTGAGCATCGGCGACGTGGTGAAGGCGCGGCTGGAGCAGCAGGCGCAGGAGGTGGATAGCTTGACGGCATACGTGGCGGGATCGGTGTAAGGAAGGTCTTCTTTTTGAAAAAAAGAAGCAAAAACCTTTTACGTCGCTGTCGCGGAGCTGCGCCAAGCATCTACCTCAAGACATAAAAGTTTTTTGGTTCTTTTTTCAAAAAAGAAGTGCTTCCTTCCTGCGTCAGTCACCAAACAACATGCTGCGCAGAGGCGTTTGGCCGCTGTCGAAACAGCCGCTCTTGTACGAACACGAATCCCCAATTCCTGGAACGTAAGCAGGCTGCGCCGCATCAAGCCCTTGCGGCGATGTCAGGTTCGGGTCCCGCTCGGCACCTTCGAAATCGCGGCGGCGGCGTGCGCCGAAGACGACGATATCATCCTCATGCGGGTCACGGGCCTTGATGCGGACGCCGGGGGCGGCGCGCTCCACGTCGGCTTCCCGCTGGCCATAGGAGAACCAGTCATCCACGTGGAAGCCGTTATCGGCGGGATGGGGCTTCGGCTTCGCGGACGCATGCGTGGGGGCATTCGGCTCGGCCTCCTGGGCCCGTGCCGCGCCGAGAGACGCTGCGAGCGCCATGGCTAGGCAGGCATAGGTGAACGATAGGCTGACTGGCATCGGTGCATGCCCCTTCTATGACGATGACAGGCGCAGAAAACACTTCGGGTCTGCAGCCGGGCAAGTCAACCGGCGGCCACCTCCCCGGCAAGCCCACGTAGTGGCTGCACAGCCCGCGGTGCCTGTGCCATGCTGCCGACACGTTGCCGTGTACGAAGCCGAGGATGAGACCGCAGAATGGATGAGATAGTTGCCAAACCGGACCATCACGCACCCACGCGCCTGCCGCCGCGGCCGCGCGATCAGGCGGCCTTGCGCGACCTCATCGTCAAGAAACTCACCTATCAGGTGGGACGCGAACCGAAGGACGCTTCCGATCGCGACTGGTTCGTTGCCACCGCACACGCGATCCGTGACTTTGTAGTAGAGCGCTGGCTGGAATCGAACGAGCGTGCTGTGGCATCGGGTGGCAAGCGCGTCTATTATCTCTCGCTGGAGTTCCTGATCGGCCGCCTGCTGTTCGATGCGGTCGGCAATCTCGGGCTGATGGAACCGATCCGCGAGGCGTTGGCGTCGCTCGGCATCGACATGGCAAATCTGCGTGAACAGGAGCCGGATGCAGCGCTCGGCAATGGCGGCCTCGGCCGGCTTGCAGCGTGTTTCATGGAAAGCATGGCGACCCTGAAAATACCGGCTTTCGGCTACGGAATACGCTACGAGCACGGGCTGTTCCGCCAGGAGATTGCCGGCGGCCTGCAGCGTGAGTTGCCCGAAGATTGGCTCTCTGTCGGCAACCCTTGGGAATTCGAGCGGCCGCTGGTGGCCTATGAGGTGGGATTCGGCGGCCATGTGAACGTGCGCCAGGATACGCGCGGCCGGCCGATGCACGATCAGCATGGACGCACGGTGTATGCCTGGATCCCCGCGGAGGTGATTTCCGCAGTGGCGTATGACACGCCGGTGGTGGGCGGCGGTGGCCTGCATGCCAATACGCTGCGGCTATGGTCGGCGCGAGCGTCGCAGGCGTTGCATCTGGATGAATTCAATCGCGGCGACCATGTGGGCGCGCTGCGTGACCGTGTGCGCACCGAAGCTGTCTCGCGCGTGCTCTATCCCGGCGATGATTCCGATGCCGGGCAGGAATTGCGGCTGCGCCAGGAATTCTTTTTTGCCAGTGCTTCGCTGCAGGATCTGATTGCGCGTCACCTGAAGCAATTCGATGATCTCGCCAATCTGCCGGACAAGGCGGCGATCCAGCTGAACGACACCCATCCGGCAATCGCCATTGCCGAGATGATGCGGCTTCTCGTCGATGTGCATGCGGTGGATTGGGCCGATGCGTGGCGCATGACGGTGGCGGTGTTCAGCTACACCAATCACACCCTGCTGCCGGAAGCGCTGGAGACCTGGCCGGTGCCGCTGCTGGAGCGGCTGCTGCCGCGGCACATGCAGATCATCTACATGCTCAATGCGCAGCATCTCGAACGCGCACGCCATGAACACCAGGCGAGCGACGCTCTGCTCGCCTCCGTCTCGCTCATTGATGAGCGGCATGGCCGTCGGCTGCGCATGGGGCACTTGGCCTTCGTCGGCAGCCACGCCATCAATGGCGTGTCGGCGCTGCACACGGACCTGATGCGGCAGACCGTGTTCGCCGAACTGAACGCACTTTATGGTGGCCGCATCACCAACAAGACCAACGGTATCACCTTCCGCCGCTGGCTGTTCCGCGCCAATCCGGGCCTTACACGGGTGCTCACCGGCACGCTGGGCAATGATGTGCTGCATGACCCCTCATTACTGAAGGGACTTGGCGCGCATGCGGACGATCCTGTGCTTCAAAGCCAGATTGCCGCGCAGCGCCGCGTCGCCAAACAGATCCTTGCGCGCACGATCCGCGACCGGGTCGGTATCGTAGTCTCAGCCGATGCAATGTTCGATGTGCAGATCAAGCGCATCCATGAATACAAGCGGCAGCTGCTGAACATCTTGCAGACTGTCGCACGCTACGACTCCATACGCGCGCAGCCGATGCGCAACTGGGTGCCACGGGTGAAGATCTTCGCCGGCAAGGCGGCGCCGGGTTATCGCACCGCCAAGCAGATCATCCGCCTGGCGCATGACGTCGCACAGGTGATCAACAACGATCCCGCGGTAGGCGATCGGCTAAAACTGGTATTTTTGCCGAACTATAATGTCAGCCTGGCAGAGATGATGATCCCAGCCGCCGACCTTTCCGAGCAGATCTCCACCGCCGGCATGGAGGCCTCCGGCACCGGCAACATGAAGATGGCGCTGAACGGCGCGCTCACCATCGGCACGCTGGATGGCGCCAATGTGGAGATTCGACAGCATGTCGGCGCGGAAAACATCTTCATCTTCGGCATGACCGCGGAGGAGGTCGCCAACCACAAGCAGCAGGGGGTTTCCGGGCAGGCTGCCATTGCCGCGTCACCCGCGCTGGAGCAGGCCCTGCAAGCGATCGCCTCCGGTGTGTTCTCGCCTGACGATCCGCAACGATATCACGATCTCGTGGAGGGGCTGACGAAGAACGACAATTTTTGCGTTACCACCGACTTCGATAGCTACTGCGGAGCACAAGACGCGGTCGATCAGCTTTGGCGCAAGAAGGCGGAGTGGTGGCGTGCAAGCATTCTCAACATCGCCAATATGGCCTGGTTCTCGTCAGATCGTACGATCAGTGAATATGCCCAGGAAATCTGGAATGTGCCGGTATAATAAAAGTGGGAAGTTCGTCTTGCAGCTAGAAAAAAAAGAAAGACTTCTTTTTGAAAGAAGAAGCAAAAACTTTTATGTCCTAGGGCTAACCTGATGGAGGCGCATGCACCACTGGCCCGGCATGCCATGGCTTACGTGCTCGCGGGTGGCCGCGGCAGCCGGTTGATGGAGCTGACGGATTTCCGGGCTAAGCCAGCCGTCTACTTCGGCGGCAAATCGCGTATTATCGACTTTGCACTTTCCAACGCATTGAACTCCGGCATCCGTCGCATCGGTGTGGCTACGCAATACAAGGCGCATAGCCTGATCCGGCATTTACAGCGTGGGTGGAATTTCTTCCGGCCAGAGCGCAACGAAAGCTTCGATATTCTTCCGGCAAGCCAGCGAGTGACGGAAACCGGCTGGTATGCGGGCACGGCCGATGCCGTCTACCAGAACATAGACATCATCGACTCCTATGCACCGCGCTTCATCGTTCTTCTTGCAGGCGACCACGTCTACAAGATGGATTACGAGCTGATGCTGCAGCAGCATGTCGAGCAGGACGCCGATGTCACCGTCGGTTGCATCGAAGTGTCGCGCGAGGAAGCCACCGGCTTCGGAGTCATGGGCATCGACACGCAGGATCGTATCATCTCGTTCCTAGAAAAACCTGTCGATCCACCTTCCATGCCGGGGCGGCCGGGGCGCTCGCTGGCAAGCATGGGCATCTATGTGTTCGAGACCAAGTTCCTGATCGATACCCTGCGCCGTGATGCCGCGATTGCCGAGTCGAGCCATGATTTCGGCAAGGACATCATCCCGTATATTGTCGCCAATGGCCGCGCCGTGGCGCACCGGTTTGAGAATTCCTGTGTGCGGTCGGGCAACAGCCACCAGATCTATTGGCGCGATGTCGGCACCGTCGACGCGTATTGGGAAGCCAATATCGACCTGACCGATTTCATTCCGGGTCTCGATCTCTACGACCAGGACTGGCCGATCTGGACCTATGGCGAAATCGTTCCGCCCGCCAAATTTGTGCATGACGAGGATACGCGGCGCGGCTACGCCATCTCCTCCCTGGTTTCCGGCGGCTGCATCGTCTCCGGCACGCAGGTGCGGCAATCGCTGTTGTTCACCGGCGTGCACACGCATTCCTACTCACACATCGATCGCGCGGTGATCCTGCCATATGCGCAGGTGCATCGGAATGCCAGGCTGTCCAACGTGGTGATCGATCGTGGCGTGATCATCCCGGAAGGCCTCGTGGTTGGTGAAGATCCCAAGCTGGACGCTGCGCGTTTTCGCCGTACCGCGCGCGGCATCTGCCTGATCACACAGCCGATGATCGACAAGCTGACAGCGTGACCAAGGTTCTTTCGGTCACATCGGAAATATACCCGCTGGTCAAAACCGGCGGCCTGGCCGATGTAGCCGGCGCCTTGCCAGGCGCGCTGGCACCACTCGGTGTAGATATGCACAGCCTGGTGCCAGGCTATCCCGCCGTTCTCAAGATGCTTGAACAGGCAAGCGTTGTCTACACCGAACCATTATTCTTTGGCGGTTCTGCCAGGATACTTGCGGCGGTTAGTGCCGGACTGAAGCTGTTCGTGCTGGATGCGCCGCACCTCTTCACGCGCCCCGGCAATCCCTATTCCGCGCCGGATGGCCGCGATTGGCCGGATAACGCACAACGCTTTGCCGCACTGAGCTATGCTGCTTTCCTCTTGGCGCAGGGCGCTGTGCCTGGTTTTGTGCCCGATGTCGTGCATGCCCATGATTGGCAGGCGGCACTCCTGCCCGCCTATCTTCATTACGCTGGGAAATCACGGCCGCCGAGCGTCATGACTGTACATAATCTGGCATTTCAGGGCCTGGCGTCAACAAGTTTGCTCGCCGAGCTGCGCCTGCCGGCCTCCGCCTATACACTCGATGGTGTCGAGTTTTTCAGCAATATCTCTGCTTTGAAGGCGGGCCTGCAATTTGCTGACCGCATCACCACGGTCTCTCCCACATATGCGGCCGAGATCTGCACGCCGGAAGGCGGCATGGGATTGGACGGCCTGCTGAGCCATCGCGCCGACCGCCTCACCGGCATCGTCAACGGTATCGACACAGCCATATGGGATCCGGCGCATGATAGCGCCTTGCCTGTTCCGTTCAGCGCCTCCGCACCGGGCGGAAAAAAGACCAGCAAGGCCGCCTTGCAAGCGCGCTTCGGACTAGATCCCAATCCATCGGCGTTGCTCTTCGGCGTGGTCAGCAGACTTTCACATCAGAAAGGCCTCGATGTGCTGCTGCAGGCTCTGGACCACCTGCTGTCTTGCGGTGCTCAGCTTGCCTTGCTCGGCTCTGGCGATGCGGATTTGCAGAATGGCTTTCTCAGCGCTGCGGCACGTAACCCTGGGCGGGTCGGCGGCACGCTTGGCTACGACGAGTCCATCGCCCATCTCATTCAGGCCGGCAGCGATGCCATTCTGGTCCCCTCTCGTTTCGAGCCCTGCGGGCTCACGCAACTTTGCGCCATGCGATACGGCACATTGCCGGTGGTAAGCCGCGTCGGCGGCCTTGCGGACACGGTGATCGATGCCAACGAGGCTGCACGTATGGCGAGGGTCGCCACCGGGTTTCAGTTTGGCTCGGTGAACGCTCAGGCTTTGCGGAAGGCGATCAGCCGTGTCGCCGATGTATGGGCGCGCCCGGAGGAATGGGCGGTGATGCAGGCGAATGCGATGGGTTATGATGTCAGCTGGTTCGAGCCGGCTAAGGCGTATGCGAAGATTTATGAAGAATTAAAGGAACCAGTTCTTTTTTGAAAAAAGAACCAAAAAACTTTTATGTATATGGCGTGCGCTGGCGGAGAGACCGCGGTAGCGACACAAAAGTCTTTTGCTTCTTTTCTTCAGAAAACAAGGCTTACCTTCCTGCCTTTTCCATAAACTCCGTGAGCACCTGATCATTAACCGGGAACGCAGCGACCGACACTGCAACCGGTGCCTCCCCCGCGCTAAACATATCGCGCGCCATCGCCAGCCGATCATGCAGGCTGCCGATCCGTTGCACGCCGTCGATCCACACGGCGAAGGCGCTGCTGCCGCCTTCGTCACGCGCGACCAGCTTGATCCATGGTTTTCCTTCCACCTGAGTGGCTTGGCTGTCGATTTCGCCTGACAAGCCAATGGCCGCGTTTTTGCGTGCCGTTTCCAGGATCTGTGCAGGGTTAGCGCCACGCGGCAGCACCGCGAATATCACGCGCATTTTCTGACCGTTGCACGTAAAATCCTGTGTGCTGACTGCGCCATTCACCTGGTTGCCAGCCGTTACACATGAATCCGGCGAGAGAAACTGCGGAAACTGCGCTGCTGTTGCACGTGCAGATACACCCGAGAACGTTATTGAGGAGGCGGCAGGTGCTGCCACTGCCAGCACCACCACCGCGACACAGCCGGCAAGGGCTGTCGGCTGCCAGACGGAGGCGGGCTCAGCTGCAGGCGCCGGCGCCGGCATTTCGCGAAAGGCGAAACCGACTGCCGCGAGCAGGAGGATGACGGACGAGAAGAATACCCAGCCATAGATCAGGTGATCGGCTGCTCCCGCCTGCGCGCTGCCGAGGATGTGGCCGAGCACAACGATGCCAAGGCCGCGCACGCCGTTTGCCACCACCGGCACTACGCAGCTGATCGCGATAAAGGCGGCGCGGCGCCAGGGTGAACGGAACATCGTGACTGCGTACAGCACGCCGAATGCGATCGCCGCGATCAGAAAACGTAGCCCTGCACAGGCTTCGGCGACGTAGAATGCGCCTTCGGGGATGGTGATCTGATAGGCGTCCGCTTCGAACGGTATGTGCAGTAACCTCAAACCGTTCTCAATGAAATTCGTGGTGAAATTCTGCAGTGCCGGTGTGAGGAACGCGCCGAACGGCACCAGGAAGAACAGGTACAGGAAACCGGCGGAGCCGGCCCACCAAAGTCGCCAGCCGAGGGCTGCGATCAGCAGCAGCTCGACGAAACCCATTGCGGCCAGCTGCCGCCCTTCCATGATGCCGAGCCAATAGGATACCAGCCACATCGCCACCAACGGCACGGCCAGCACCGCCGGCCATAAGGCAGGGCGCGGCGGCAGCGCCTGGAACACGTCCCGTCGTTCCCACAACAGCCAGAGCACGATCGGCAGCACCAGGAAACAATGGCCGTATGCCGTGGAACTTGCCCACACCGCGATGGCCGCGCTCGATTCCTGCCAGAACGCCGCAGCCAGAACGGCCAGGCCGAGGCCGATCGCCAGCCAGGATGATCGCGCGCTCACCCTGCACCGCGCACAAGGATCGGGCCGAGCAGATTGGCGACGGGCAGAGGCAGCTTCTTCCAGGCCGCGATCATCAGGCGGTATTTTGGATTGAGCGGATTGACCTCCGGGATCTCGCCGCCGGGTGCGACGAGAACACGATATTGCAGCGGTGTCGGCACGAAGCCGAAATTCTTCTTGAACGCGAAGGCGCCCGTGCCTTCCTTGCTGCGTCCGAAATCGAACATGGTACAGCCACGCGCGACGGCCCGGCGCATCACCTCATAATACATGAAGTCGTTCCCTCCGCAGCCGCGTGCCGCAAGCGTGCCGCCACCATAATAGGGGATCACTTCGTTGCGAAAATAGAAATTCAACACCGAAGCCACGGGCACTCCGCCGTCGCTGACGGTCACCACATCCATGGATCCCGCGAAAGCCTCGGCAAGCAATTTGAAATAGCGTTTGGAGAAGACCGGCGTGCCGAGATTGCGCACGCTCTGCGCATAGATCCCATGCAGCACATCGATGTCGCCATCAGCACGTGCCGCGAGGCCACGATCGATCGCCTTGCGCACCACGGCACGCTGCTTGCGCGGGATTGCCTTCAGAATAGTCGCATCATCCCCGCCAATCTCTCGGCGGAACGTGACATACAGCGCGCGGCGGGGCTGCCAAGCCTCACCCAACCAATCCTCCGGCGGCGCTTCGAGATAACGCAACTCCACCGCCGCAGCGCCCAACTCCGCGCGCAAAGCCGCCGCCTTCTCGACCAGCGCCAGACTCGCGGCCGCATCCACCGCCAGCACACCGCCATATACGCAAAAAGGGTTCGAGATGAGCGTATGGCCGAACAGGCGAGTCTTTACCTGGACGAGCGGGAGAACGCCCACGATCACACCATCCTGCTCCGCCATCAGGTAATAGGTGCGATGCCGGAAGGCGCGCTCGATCACGCCCCGCCAGGCGGCAAGATGGAAAAACGTCGCGTTGGGGCGGGAGGAAACGAAACTATCCCAGGCGCCGGTATCGGTACCTAGCAAGCTTACGGAAATCATAGGAAGGAACATTGGGGGAACCGTGCCGATCCCCCCAAACCCCCCGTCAGTTCTGAAAGCCCCACATCATATACCAAAGACGCGGTCCATTCGGTCCCAGGCGAAGTCGGAAAGAAGCCTACCAATACGTGCTTGAGTGCGAGAGAGGTTCACGTAGTGGCGGAACTTCGACATCATTGGCGCATTCGACACCCGCGGTTGTCCGGCATCGATCTCCCACGGATGCGTGTAGAACACACCAGGCGCACCATCGTGCTTGTTAAAGCGCCGCAAGCCGGCGCGAAAAAACTCATATGGGAAAAGGCGAAAATAGCCGCCGCCGGAACATGGCAGGTTACGCCCTCCGGCACGCACCGTCGTCATCGGTATCTCCATCAGGCGGCCGCCACTCACGCGATGTGCGAAACGCGGTGCATCGGGCACGCCATAAAGGTCGTGCTTGATGGGAAACAGGCTCGAACTATAGCTGTAGCCCTCATCGGCCAAGATATCGAACGCCCAGGGATTGCGCCCGTTGATCGAAAACGTCGGCGCACGATAGCCGCGCACCGCAACGCCACCCACATCCTGCAGGACCTGCCTGGCGTGTCCGACATCTTCGCGGAATACTTCCGGTGTCTGCCCATCCGCGCGCTGGTGCCAATAGCCGTGGCTCGCCAGTTCATGCCCCTCCGCGACGATACGCCGCACCAGCGCCGGATGACGATCCGCCACCCAGCCAAGGGTGAAGAACGTCGCTTTTACGCCCGCATCGGCGAACATCTGCAGGAAAGTTTCGGTGTTCGCCTCGACGCGTCGCGGCAGCGTCTCCCACGCCTCTCGCGCGATGATCCCCGCGAAGGCCTGCACCTGGAACCAGTCTTCCACATCGACGGTCATCGCGTTGACGACACGGGGCACGCTGTTGGGCATGATGCGTTCGGGTCCGCCCAGAGCGGCCTTTCTAGAAACGCTTTACGATGCCCACGGTGGCATCCGTCTCATCGCCGCTCAGGCCATAATAGCCAGTGGCCGCATAGGCGGACCCGCCGACGATGTAGGTGCCACCCACGCGCACATAGCCGGTCAGTGTCTGCGTGAACACCTTGTCGAGGCTAACGGAGAAACTCACCGTATCGCCGCTGCCGAGATCGGTGAGCCCGGTCTTGTTCTGGCCGTATTCCACGTAGGCCGAGGCACTGAGCGTCGGCGAGATCTCGTGGCGTTCGCTGCCGGCGATGAACCAGCCGGTGGTGCTCAGCGGCAGCAAGGTGCCGAGCGGGTGGCCTACCGGCGAGGTATGTTCGTGTTCGAAGGATAGCGTGGCGGTGTCGCGGTCGCCTAGATACGTGGCTGTTGCATCGAGCCTGCGCACCTTGCTGAGATATTCATTGGCACCAAAGAAGTTCGAGCTCTCCAGCAGCGGCGATGTGCTCAGCGCAGTGGCACCGATGCCGGTCGAGAGATCCGAGGTTTCATCCAGCAGAGAGGTTTGCAGATCCTGCTGGAAGGTGGAGATGCCTTCCGAATAGCCGCCGAAGATCCTGATGCGTGGCGTCACCTGCCAGGTACCTTGCACGAACAGCGAGCCGAACCCGTCGAGATAGCGGTATTCGACGATCAGGTCGCTGTTCTTGCTGGGCCGCAGTTCAACGCCGCCGGCTCCGATGACGCCGTGGTACTCAAAGCCGGCAGCAGGGTAGTTCATCCACTCATAGCCGATCTCGCCAAGGCCGGTGATCATCCGGGTGAAGGCGTAGCTCACATCATCGACCACAAGGTCGCGATGGGCGTTCTGCAGCGCGCCGGAGCCCTGGTAGTAGCTGTCATCGGTGCCGATGCGGTTGCGGAAGCGGCCGAGGTTGCTGCCGGTCGTATAGCTTGCGAAACCGCGTTCGGTATTGAGATACGAGCTGCCGTAATCGCCCAGTCCGAAGATATTGTTCGTGGTGTTGACTGCGTCGTTCAGCCCATGAGAGGCATCGACCGCGCTGTAGCTGTAGCCGACACCGGCTTCCACCGTGCCGTTGCCGCCGAAGGTGTGGCTGACATAGGGCGAGATCGAGACGCTGCTGATGGTCTCGCGCTCATCCGGTGACAAGGTGACGGTGCCGGCGGGCCCGAGGCCGCCGAAGATCGATTGCTGGCTGATGATGCCGCGCGTGTCGAGATAGAACCAGTCCGGCACCAGCGTCGCCAATATGTCGCCGTTACCCTGTTCCTCGAACTGGGTGAAGCTGCCATTGCGTGCATAGATCATCGCCACCGGATCGTAGGTGAGGTCGACTTTCAGGCGCTGCGTATTGTCGATCACGCGGATGGCCGGCTGTATTTCGGTGATGAAATCGTCGCCTGAATCGGCCCCTGCGCCGATCCGGTAGCCTGCATTCGTCGTATACGTTTCGCTAACCCCGACCTGTTTATATATTGAAAGACCAGTTGGGGCTGCCTGGCCGGTCGCGGTGCCTGATGCGCTGCCGAACGCGCTCATCAGGTGGCTACGAAGATCCGTATCGGTGCCGTTGACGCCTTCGCGCGGCAGCAACGTGTCGGTTGGTGCCGAGAGCGTGGGCGGGCCCGAGGGCGCAGCAGGAGCGTTGCCGATGGTTGGCGCGCCGACGCTGCCGACATCACCGACCCCGCTGTCGCCGGGGTCGACCAGCTGCGCACGCGCCGGCAACGCCGCGAGGAGCGCCACGGACATTGCACCCGTCAGAAGCACTGCACGAAACGAAACGAGTCTGGCACCGAATCGAATACGGGGTTGCGATCTGGCAATCCGGCGCTGAGGAAGCCGCATGGTCACACGCTCTCTATTCTGGCCGCGGCGGCGGCGGGGCGTTGGGCTTTGCATAATATTCGCCGGTATAGCTATACGCACCGAAAGACGAGCGCGCACGCCCCGCCTGCTTGTTCAGCAACATAACGACCTTCGGGCAGGCCTTGATCATTTCCAATGCGGCCTCGAGCTCGCTGCGCTGGGTGCGGCCGGCTTCCACCACCATCATGATCTGAGAGGCTGTGGGCGCCAGCACGCTGGGGTCGCTGGTGGCGAGAAGCGGGCCGGTGTCGATCACCACGGTGGAGCTGGCGAAGCGGCGCGAGAGCTGTTCGGCGGCAGAGGGCAGTGGCTGGCTGCGTTCGCCCGGCTCCAGGCCGGCGAGCGGATCCCCGAGCGGCAGGATGAACAGGCCCGGCACTGGAGTGGCCACCACCATGCGCTCCGGCGCGAGTGCGGAATCGGCCGAGAGGTCGAGCAACCCTGGGCAGCCGGACAGGCCCAGCAGTTCGCTCAGGCAGCGCACTTTGGCGTCGGCATCGACCAGCAGCACCGTGCGCGAGCCGGTGCGCGCCAGCGACGCCGCCATGTTCAATGCGGAGAAACTCTTGCCTTCCGCGGGACGCGTGCTGGTGATCAGCACCATGTTGCCGCAGCGCTCATTGGCGGCGACCGAGCCCTTCACCACAGTGTGCAGGCGTGCGGCGGCGATGCGGAATTCGTCACCGAGCCTGGTGCGGCCTTCGGTCTCGATGATCAGGCCGGCGCGCGCCATGTCGGCCAGCGTGCGCGGTGCGGGGGTATCGTAATGCCCGTTCTCGACAAGGCCGGCATGCCCGGCGGCGTTAAAATCGTCCATCAGGTTTGCGCTGAGAAATGCAGCAGCACACCGCCGAGCACCACCACCAGACCGCCGACGGCGGAACCGAAGATCGCGGCACTGCGCAGGCGTGTCGCCAAGGTCGGCGGCAATGCCGCGAGCGAGATCGCACCCAGCACCGGCCGGCCCATCGCCCTCAGATCGACGATGGTGTGGAAGGACTGATCCAGCGTCATCATCGCCACCACCACGCCGACGCCGGCGAGCAGGCCTGCCACCAGCACGCCGATCGCCATCGGCACCCGCAACGGTGCGACCGGCACGCGCGGCACCTGCGGCGGATCGATGACCACCAGCTTCACGCTGTTGGAACTCACCTGTGCCGCGGTGGCGATCCGCATGCCTTCGCGCCGCGCCAGCAACTCATCGTAGTTCTTGCGCAGCACGTCGTAGTCGCGATTGAGGTTCAGATAGCGCGCCTCGAGATTCGGCTCTCCGCGGGCGATGGCGAGCAGCCGGTCGCGCTCGCTTTGCGCGTCCTCGATCTGCCGCGTCAGGCTGTCGACCAGACCGTCCGTCTCAATCAGGCGTAGCTTGAGCTGCTCGAACACCGGATTCGGCGCCGACTTACCGCTGCCGCCGCTGCTGGGCTCGGTCGTATCGGAACCGCTCTTGCGCAGATTATCGACCACGCGTTTCTGCGACATCACTTCCGGATAGGCATCCGTATAGACCTGCTGCAGCTCGCGCAGTTTCTGCTCCGCGGCACGCAGCGCGCTATGGCTATCATAACCGCCACCGCCACCGCCCTCGGTGGTCACCAGCGCCGGCGTGCCGGCGAGCGAGCGAGCGAGCAGGATGCGGCGCGACCTGGCATCGGCAAGCTGCCCGGTGAGTGCGGTCACCTGGCTGCGTGCCTGCTCGAGCCGGCTGATCCCGCCATCGCCCGGCAGCAGATCGAGATACTTGCTGCGAAATTCGGCGCGCCGTGTTTCGGCTTCGCGCAATTGCTTCTCGTAGCTGGCGATCTGGGAGTCGAGAAAGGTGGACGCCTTCTCCATGTCGTCTTTGTTATTGCCGACATTGTTCTCGATATAGCTGGCCAGCACAGCCTGCACCACGTCGTAGGAAAGCTGACGGTCGGTGTTGCGAAAGGCGATCGAGAAGATGTTGCGCGTCTGCGCGTTCACCTTGATGCTTTTTTCCAGCCTCGCGACCATCTGCTCCATATCGGTCTGGGTATGGGTTTCCAGCTGCAGGTCCGTCTTGGTGATGATCTTTTCGAGGTTCGGCCGCGACAGCAGCATGTGCTGCAGCAGATCGATCTGATCGGTCATCGAGGTTTCGGCACTGATCCCTTTCAGGAGCGGCGTGAGCACCGCATCGGCATCGATATAGACGCGCGCGGTCGTTTCATACTGGTTCGGCAACGTGGCGATGCCGATCCAGCCGGCGATGCACAGCACCCACGCGGCAGCCACCCCCCACCAGCGGCGTTGCCAGGCGAGCCCGCCGAAGCGCGAGACCAGGTCCTGAAGCGATTCCATCCTAAAAACCCACCCTAATCCCCACGAGTCGACCCCGATAATACGGGCGATTTATAACTCAAAAGTAGCTTTGCGGGATGATGACCGTATCGCCGGGCCGCATCTGCACGTTCTGTTTGATATCGCCGTCCTTTATCAGATCGGAAAGATGCACCGGAATACGTGTTTCCTTCGCACCGACATGACGCAGGATCACCGCGCGGTTACCGGCGGCGAACTTGGTCAGCCCCTTGGTCGCGATCATCACGTCCAACACGGTCATGTTCTCGCGGTACGGGATCGCCTGCGGATCGGTCGCTTCTCCGATCACCCGCACCTGGCGATCGGCCGGTCCCTGGAAATTATGCACCATGACCGTGACGTTGGGGTCGTTGACGTATTTCTTCAGCTTGTCCGAAATATCGGCGCCGAGCTGGGAGGGCGTCTTGCCGGCAGCCATCACGTCGGGCACCAGCGGCACCGAAATCCGGCCATCCGGACGCACCGGAAGGTCGGTGACGGAGAGCGGCGGCGCCTCGTAGACGAAGATCGACAGCACGTCGCCCGGGCCGATCACATACTGGCTCGCGATCTCCACCGGCGGCGTCGCAGCGACGGCCGCATCGCCGGCGCCGGCCTGGTCGCAACCTGCCACGGCAAAGGTCGCTACAGCGAGAACAGGCGCTAGAAGAAAGGTTGGAAAGCCACGCAATGTCACCGATCGCTACGCCTTCAGCCGAAATTCGCTGCGATGCCCCAATGGCGAAATCGCGAACCGAACGGCAATGATCTATTGTGTTTTGTATCTAAAACAAGCAAAAAACTATCGCAAGTGTTTTTATTTAGCGTATTTCGTATGGTAACCGTTACGTCTGAGCTGTAGCACATGGGCGGTGCTCGGAGGCAAATGGTTCAACCGGCGCCACCACGGATAAACACCTGCCACTGCGTGCGGCACGAGGGGCTATATGCGTAAACTAATCATTATCTGTGTGCCCGTCTTCATCTTCGTTGTGCTTGGTGTCGCTTGGTGGCAGTTCGGCCACACACGTGACCCGGTCGCCGCAGCCAAACAGCGCATGGCACAGGGCGACATGCACGGTGCGGCTCTCTACCTTACCCAAGCGGTGCGCGCGCAGCCCGGCAATGGAGAGGCGGCCTTCCTGCTCGGCAAGGCCGACCTGTCGCTAGCCAACGCGGCTGCCGCACAACAGGAGTTCCTGCGGGCGCGGGCGGATGGTTACGACAAAGCCGCGATCGTGCTGCCGCTGGGGCTCGCCTATCTGCAGCAGCGCCATTTCTCCGAGCTGCTGCACGATTTCGATCCCGACTCGCAACCGGCAGCGGCCAAGGCCGACACGCTGAGCCTGCGGGCGAGTGCACAGATGTCGTTGCATGATGCCGATGGCGCACGCGCTACCGCAGCACAGGCCGAAGCCATCGCACCGAACGAGGCACAGGTGCTGCTGACGGTGGCGCGTCTCTCGCTCGCCCGCGGCGACCTGGACACGGCAGCCGACCGCGCGGCGAAAGTCGCTGGTGCGCAGCCCAAGGCCGAGCCGGCCCAGCTTGGCGACTCGCAGCTTCTGCTCGCCGAAGTGGCGATGCGCCGCAACGACCCGAAGACAGCTCTGGCCTTGGCGCAGACAGTGCTCCGCGGCAATGCCAACAGGCTCGATGCGAGGCTCCTGGAGGCCCGTTGCCTGGCGGCCACCGGCCAGGAGGCGGCCGCGCGCAAGGACGTGGATGCGGTATTGCACGCGGCACCGCGCGACGTGCCGGCGAACTTCCTGCGCAGCATGCTGGCCATCCATTCCGGCGACTTCGCTGCCGCCGATGCCTCGCTGCAGCAGATCGGCCCGGTCCTGTCCGACCTGCCGCGCGGCTATTATTTCGAGGCCGTCACCAAGCTCGGGCTCGGCCAGGTGGCGCAGGCGGAGGATGCCGCGACCCATTTCCTTGCGCAATTGCCGGCCGATCCGAACGGGCTGAAGCTGATGGCCTTCATCGACCTTGCACAGCAGCACCCCGATCGGGCGCTCACCGTGCTCCAAAGCCCGGGACTCGGCGAGCATCCCGATTCCGATACGCTGGATCTGCGCGGCCGCGCGATGGCGATGCTCGGCAACCTGAAAGGGGCGAAGGACAGTTTCTCTCAGGCCAACGTGCTCGCACCGCAGGATACGCGCATTCTCAACCGCTTGGCCGCGACCGACCTCAATCTCGGCCAGAACCAGGCCGGCGAGACTGCCCTGAAGCAGTCCCTCAGCATCGATCCCTCACAGCGCCTGGCCGGCGAGGCGATGGTGCAGGCGGCCCTGGTACGCGGCGATTTCGATGCGGCGCGCGCGGGTGTGGCGGCGATGCGCAAGAACCAGGGCGATGGCGAGGCGACGGGTGTGCTCGATGCACAGGTGAAGCTCGCTTCGCTCGACCTGGATGGCGCCGGGACCGGCTTCCGTGGCGTGCTGTCCCGCTTTCCCGAAAGCCGTGCCGCCATGCTGGGATTGGTGCGGGTGGAGGAATTGCAGGGCGATACCGAGGGCGCACAAACGCTGCTCGAAGGCGCCTTCCGCAAGCACCCGAACGACATCCCGCTGCTCGATGCGCTGTTGCCGGCCTTGTATGCGGGCAACCAGGTGGATCGCGCGGTCAAGCTGACGCAGATGGCGCATGATGCCGAGCCCGACAACGCGGCCGTCACCGCCGCACTGGCCGAGGCCTATATGCGCGCCAATCAGCCCGACCGCGCGGTCGGGCTGCTCGACCGTGCGAGTGCCGGCAGCAACGCGCAGCTGGATTACCTGCGCGGGCGCCTGCTGGCGCAACAAGGCAAGACCGCCCAGGCGAAAACCGTGTTCGAGACCATCGTCGAGACCCGGCCGGCCGACATCCATGGCCGCGTCGGGCTGGCGGCGGTGCTGGTATCGCAGGGCGATTTCGACGGCGCACGCACGGTGTTGCGCGCCGGTCTGTCGGACGCGCCGGGGCAGCCCGAGTTGATGGCGGCCCTGCTCGGCGTGGACCTCAAGCAGTCCGGCACCGGGTCGGCCGGCGTGAAGCAGGCTCTAGCCACCGCCGCCGGCCTGCGTGCCAACCCTGCCAACATGCCGGCAGCCTCGTTCCTGGCGGGCAATATCTACCAGAGCACCGGCGATGCGCATGACGCTGCCAACGCCTTCATGGCCGCCTACGACAAGGCGCCGAGCGAAGGGCTGGCGATCAAGGCAGCCAGCGCCGAGGCCGCCGCCGGCGAGCCTGCGAAAGGCATCGCTCTGCTGGAGAACTGGACCGCCGGTGCACCGCAGGACCTGCCTGCTCAGGCGGTATTGAGCTCGCTCTATCTGAAGGCGGGCGCGCTCGACAAGGCGGCATCGCGGCTCAGCCTGGTGCTCGCCACCGAGCAGACCAACGTGGCCGCATTGAACAACCTAGCCTGGATCCGCCAGGCGCAAGGCGACACGGCGGCGGCAAAGACGTTGGCGGAGCGTGCCTATTTTCAGGCGGCGCGGCCGGAGATCGCCGATACGCTTGGCTGGATATTGTCGCGGCAGGGCGAGACGGCGGAAGCTTTGCCACTGCTCAAACAGGCGACCGCGAGTGCCGATCCGTCCTCGCGCGCGGCGGCGCAGTATCATTACGGGGTGACCCTTGCTGCGGCCGGGAAGCATGAGGAGGCGCGCAGCCAAGTGGAGGCGGCGCTGGCCGAGAAGGCGGTGTTTCGCGAGGCGGATGAGGCGCGCGATTTCCTAAAAAAGGCGCCTTAGAAAGGAAGATGTTCTTTTCTGAAGAAAAGAACCAAAAGACTTTTATGTCCTTTGCCGCCCCGCTATCCGCGTAAGTTCCAAAGCGTTCGTGCGGGCGGAGAGATAAAAGTCTTTTGGTTCTTTTCTTTAGAAAAGAACTGCTTTCTTACCGGAATCATCCACTGCTCTCCCTCCTCACCTTCACCACGCTTTACCCAAATCCATCGCAGCCAAATCACGGCGTATTCGTGGAAAACCGCCTGCGCCACCTCGTCGGTACCGGACAGGTGCGTGCCACCGTGCTGGCGCCGATCGCGTGGTTTCCCGGCCGTGTCCTGCCAGGTGCGCCGGAGCGCGAGCAGCGCCACGGGCTTGAGGTGCTGCATCCGCGTTGGCTTGCCATTCCCAAACTCGGGATGAACGTTTCGCCTTGGCTGCTCTACCAGGCGGCGGCGCGCAGCATCGCGCGGCTGATCCGCGACGGCGCGCGGTTCGATGCCATCGATGCGCATTATTTCTATCCGGACGGTGTGGCCGCTATCTGGCTCGGGCGGCGCTTCGGGCTGCCGGTGGTGATCACCGCGCGTGGGTCCGATATCACCCAATTTCCGGAGTATCGTGTGCCGCGCCGGCTGATCCTCGCGGCTGCGCGGGAGGCGGATGCGATCATCACCGTCAGCGCCGGATTGCGCGATGCCATGGTGGCGCTTGGGGCGGCAGGCTCGAAGATCACCGTATTACGCAATGGGGTCGATCTTTCGGTGTTCCGGCCGATCGACCGCACAGAGGCGCGGCAGGCTTTTGGCGTGACCGGCCCGACGCTCGTTTCCGTCGGCGCACTGATCCCTCGCAAGGGCCATGACCGCACGATCGGCGCCCTTGCCCGTTTGCCTGGCTGGTCGTTGCTGATCGCCGGCGATGGGCCAGAGCGCGCGTCGCTGGCAGCCCTTGCCGAACGCTTCGGCGTCGCCGACCGTGTCAGGCTGCTCGGGGCCGTGCCGCATGGCGAACTGGCGCAGCTTTACAGCGCAGCGGATCTCTCCGTGCTGGCATCCTCACGCGAGGGTTGGGCAAATGTGCTTCTGGAATCGATGGCCTGCGGCACGCCGGTGATCGCCAGCCCGATCCCGGGCAATCCGGAGGTGGTGCAAAGCCTGGAGGCGGGCAGCATCGCTAGCGCGAACACTGCCGAGGCCATTGCGGATGCCGTGAAAGCCCGGCCACAATCGGATCTGCAAGAGACGCGCGCTTATGCGGAGGCGTTTTCCTGGGACGCGACAAGCCAAGGACAATTGAGTCTGTTTAACAACGTCTTAACAAAAAGGAAAATTGGGGGAGCCGTGCCGTCCCCCCCAAAACCCCCGTCTATTATCTAGTGCTTCGGTTCCTTGCCTTCGGGGTGGGGTGCGGCAGCGTGCGGGGCGGCGGCAGGATGGGGAGCAGCCTGCGGATGCGGCGCGGGCGCCGGACGGTTCATCGCCTGCGGATGCTGCATCGGCGCTGCACGGGCAGGCGCTTCGCGCGCTTCCGGACGCGCTGTCCGAGCCTCTTCGGCCGGACGCGCTTCGGTACGCGGCCGCGCCTCGGCGCCAGGGCGTGCCTCTGCACCAGGGCGCGCTGCCAAGCCGGGATGCGCTTCCGCACCTGGACGCGCTTCGATGCCGGGGCGTGTTGCCACACCGGGGCGCGCTTCTTCCCCGGGACGGCTTACGACGTTCGGACGCGCGGCTTCGCCGGGACGCGCCGTTTCACCGGGGCGACCGGCAACGCCTGGACGCTCATTGGCGCCATGCTGCGCCAGTGCGGGATGCCCCTCGTTGCCAGGACGGGCCCCTGCTTCGCCAGGACGTGCACCAGCCTCGTTGGGCCGCGCCGCTGCATCATGCGCGGCGACCACGCCGGCACCATGGAACTCACCGGGACGGGCGACGGCCGCTATCGCCGGATGGCCGTGGTTCTCGGAGGCAAGCAAGGTGCGGTCATGCGCGGCGGCCTGGAAATGCTGCTGCTGCTGCGCGGTAGGTTGCACATGCTGCTCGTGCTGGAATTGCTCCTGCTCGCGCGACGGACGTGCCTGGATGCCGTTCGGACCGTTGAAGCTGGTGCGGTTGATGTTGGTGTTGTTGACGATCGTCTGGTTGTAGACATTCGTTACATGATAGCCGCCGCCGCGATTAAAGAAGCCATTGCCGTACGCCGCCTGGTTGTAAGCGAACTGGCCGCCGCGCCACTCGCCACCGAAATAGCCGCCGGACGTATAGCCGAATCCGTAATCGATGCCGCCGTAGAAGCCGACATGCGGGCCCCAATAGCCGGCATTATAGACGTAGCGCCCGCCATTGTAGCCCCAATAGCCCGGCGTCCAGAGCAGGCCGACACTCGGCGGCTGCACCCATACGCCCGGCACCCAGTAATAGCCGGCATCGCCGTAGGACCAGTAGCCGGGCGTGAAGATATAGCCAGGCCCGGGAAGCGGCGGCGGCTCGTAGACCGGGAGTTCCGGCGGCGCGACGGTGACGTTCAGGCCGATGCCGCCGCCGCCAATGCCGATACCAATGCCGATCTGCGCGTGCGCAGGCGCACTCGGCGTAAGGACGATGGGGGCAGCAAAAACCGAAGCTGCCAGAAGATAAGCGTAAGGTACGCGGCGCATGATGGATGGTCCTTGCATTAGATGGTCAGTAGGTGAGGCGTTTGACGTGGCCGGGCAATCAATGTGAACAAACCGAAATGTTGCAAACTAAGGCATTCGTGACGGGATGTTACGCGGCGGTTGCGGGGTCGACGACACGAAGTTTGATGATGCATGATGGCATTTTCAGGGCAGCATACTGGAAGGATACAAACTCTCGCTTACGTGATGCAAAGCAGGTCGCGCACATTACGCTTCGGTTATGTCTATCCGGAGCCCAGCCTGATCGGGCCTGCGCGACTTACGTCAACAGCAGATAATAGTTCCGCATGCGGCGATGTGCGCAGGACGATTACGGGCGGCGGAGATAACCCGCGGCTTCGACTGCGAAATAGGTGAGTACACCGTTCGCACCTGCGCGCTTGAAACCGAGCAGCGATTCCATGACGGCACGTTCGCGCTCCAGCCAGCCGCGTTCGATCGCCGCCATCATCATCGCGTATTCGCCGGACACCTGGTAGACGAATGTCGGGACTTTGAAAGTGTCGCTGACGCGCCTCACGATATCCAGATACGGCATGCCGGGCTTCACCATCACCATGTCGGCGCCCTCGCGCAGATCCGCTTCCACTTCGCGCATGGCTTCGTCGGAATTGGCAGGATCCATCTGGTAGGTCTTCTTGTCGCCTTGCAGCGATTTCGCGGAGCCGAGCGCATCGCGGAACGGGCCGTAGAACGCGCTCGCATATTTTGCCGCGTAGCTCATGATGCGCGTGTTGATCAGGTTTTGCGCATCCAGTGCTGCGCGTATAGCGCCGACCCGGCCATCCATCATGTCGGACGGTGCGATGATGTCGATACCCGCCTGCGCCTGAATTACGGATTGTCGCGTCAGGATCTGCAGCGTTTCGTCGTTCGCCACATAATTGTTTCGCAGCACGCCATCGTGGCCATGATCCGTATAAGGGTCCAAGGCAACGTCGCCGATCAATCCCAGGTTGGGGAATTCGGATTTCAGCAGGCGTGCAGCGCTGCACATGAGGTTTTTCTCGTTGAGCGCTTCGGTGCCTTCGGCGTTCTTCTTTTCCGCCGGCGTTGCGGGAAACAGCGCCAGGGCGGGCACGCCCAGCTTCACCGCGCGCTCCACATGCCCTGCCAGGCGATCCAGGCTGACACGGTCGACGCCCGGCATCGAGGCGACCGGGATGGTCTTGCCCTGCCCCTCGATGATGAAGACCGGCCAAATCAGGTCGTCGACGGACAGGGTGTTTTCCGCCACCAGGCGCCGGGTGAACGCGTCGGTGCGGTTTCGCCGCGGACGCCCCGCGGGATAAGGCGCGGTGCTCACAGCCCGGAGCGCAGCAGGCTGTGATGGCGGCTATAGGTGAAATAGACCACCAGCCCGATCAGCAGCCAGATCAGCGCCATGCCCCAGGTCTGCAACGGCAGCGACAGCATCAGCGCGCCGCACACCACGATGCCGGCGGCCGGCACGTAGGGCACGAAGGGTGTGCGGAAGGCGCGGCGGCGTGACGGGTCGGCACGGCGCAGCACCAGCACGCCAATGCAGACGATCACGAAAGCCAGAAGGGTTCCCATGGACGTCATGTGACCGAGCTGGCTGATCGGCGAGAACCCGCCGGCGACGCCCGCGAACACCATGAACAGCAGGTTGGACAGCCAGGGCGTGCGGAATTTCGGGTGCACTGCGCTGAAGACTTTCGGCAGCAAGCCGTCTTTCGACATCGAATAGAACACGCGGCTTTGGCCCAGGAGCATCACCAGGATCACCGAGGTGAGGCCGGCGATGGCGCCGATGCTGACGGCGACCTTGAGCCAGGGCAGCGGCGTCTGACTGATCGCGAGCGACACCGGGGCTGCATCGTGCAGCTTGGTGTAGCTGATCAGGCCGGTGACCACGAGGCAGACCAGCACGTAGAGAACGGTACAGATCGCAAGCGAACCGAGAATGCCGATCGGCATGTCGCGCTCGGGGTTCTTGGTTTCCTGTGCGGCGGTGGAGACCGCATCGAAACCGATATAGGCGAAGAACACGGTGGCCGCACCACGGAACACGCCGGAGATGCCGAAATGGCCGAAGGTGCCGGCATTCGGCGGGATGAACGGATGCCAGTTCTCCGGCTTCACATAGAGCGCGCCGAATCCGATCACGGCGGCGACCACGACGAGCTTCAGTGCGACAATGGCTGCGTTCACCTTGGCGGATTCCGAAATACCCCTGATCAACACCAGCGAGATGCAGATAACCACGAATATCGCCGGAAGGTTCACGATGCCCGGGTCCGCATGGCCCATCGCGTCGGTCTCGAACGGCGAGGCGGTGATCGCGTGCGGCAAAGAGAGCCCGAGGGAGGCGAGGAAATGGGTGACGTAGGCCGACCAGGAGACTGAGACGGTCGCGGCACCGACCGCGTATTCCAGGGTGAGTGCCCAGCCGATGATCCAGGCCACGAGTTCGCCGAGAGAAGCATAGGCGTAGGTGTAGGCGCTGCCGGCGGCCGGGATCATGCCGGAGAGTTCGCTGTAGCAAAGCCCGGCGAGACCGCAGCCGAGGGCTGCGATGAGGAAGCTGATCACTACGGCAGGGCCGGCATTGTCGGCCGCGGCAATGCCGGTGAGGGAGAAGATGCCGGCGCCAATGATGGCGCCGATGCCCAGTGCCACCAGGCTCAAAGGCCCCAGCGTTCGCTTGAAACTATGCTCGCCCTCGCCGTCGTCGATGGCTCTGATGGGTTTGCGCGTGAAAAGCGGGTTGCCGAGGGTGAGGCTCATCGGAGTCCTTGAAATGCAGTGTGGCCGGGGTTCTCGGCACTATGGCGCGGATGCTACGGTGCGCGTCAAAGGAAGACCAGTGGTTCCGCAGTTCCTTCGTGTGAGAGCCAAGCCACTCGCCTTCTGTTGGTTTAGAAAGGACCGTCCATGACATTCTTCGGCGCCTCACTGGCAGAGGCCGATCCTGCCATTGCCGAGATCGTTGCGGCGGAACTCGTGCGCCAACAGGACGGGATCGAGCTGATCGCCTCCGAAAACATCGTCTCGCGCGCGGTGATGGAGGCGCAGGGCAGTGTTCTGACCAACAAATATGCCGAGGGTTATCCCGGGCGGCGCTATTACGGCGGCTGCCAGGAAGTCGACAAGGCCGAGACACTCGCCATCGAGCGGGCGTGCGAGATTTTCGGCTGCAGCTACGTCAACGTGCAGCCACATTCGGGCGCGCAGGCCAACCAGGCGGTGTTCCTGGCGCTGATCCAACCTGGCGATACCATTCTGGGCATGTCGCTGGCCGCCGGCGGACACCTCACCCATGGGGCGGCGCCGAATCAGAGCGGCAAGTGGTTCAAGGCGGTGCAGTACGGGGTACGGCGCGAGGATGGGCTGCTCGATTACGAGCAGCTGGAGTCCCTCGCCCGGTCGGAGCGGCCGAAGCTGATCATCGCCGGCGGGTCGGCCTATCCGCGGGTGATCGATTTTGCACGCATCCGCAAGGTGGCCGACGAGGTGGGCGCGCTGTTCATGGTGGACATGGCGCATTTCGCCGGCCTGGTCGCGGCGGGGCTTTATCCGAGCCCGCTGCCGCATGCGCATGTGGTGACGACCACGACGCATAAGACGCTGCGCGGGCCGCGCGGCGGCATGGTGCTGTCCAACGACATGGATCTGGGCAAGAAGATCAACTCGGCGGTGTTCCCCGGGCTCCAGGGCGGCCCGCTGATGCATGTGATCGCGGCGAAGGCAGTGGCGTTCGGCGAGGCGCTGCAGCCTGCGTTCAAAATCTATCAGCAGGCGGTGATCGACAATGCGCGCGTGCTGGCGTCGACGCTGCTGGATTCCGGGCTGGATATCGTGACCGGCGGCACGGACAGCCATCTTCTGCTGGTCGATCTGCGGCCGAAGCACGTGACCGGCAAGGCCGCCGATACCAGCCTGCAGCGGGCGCACATCACCACGAACAAGAACGCCATTCCCTTTGATCCCGAAAAACCGGCGGTGACGAGCGGCATCCGCCTCGGCAGCCCGGCGGCGACGACACGCGGTTTTGGCGTGGAGGAGTTCCGCCAGGTCGGGCTGATGATTGCCGAAGTGGTAGACGGTCTGGCGAAATCCAGTGACGGCACAAACGAGCTGGCGGAGCGTGCCGTCGGCGAAAAAGTCCACCAGCTCTGCGCGAAGTTTCCGATCTACACTGCGTAGGGAAATAGGTCAGGCACAGGCCGCCACGGCGGCCTCTGCCACCGCCTGATCCTGCTCGCCGCTGCCGCCGCTGACACCGACGGCACCGACGATCTCCCCGCCGACCTTCAGCGGTATGCCACCCGCAAAGATCATGACGCGATCATGGTTGGAGACGTGGATGCCAAAAAACTGGTCGCCCGGCTGGCTATTATGGCCGAGATCCTGCGTGGAGATGTCGAAGGCTTTTGCGGTGAACGCCTTGTTGATGGCGATATCGATACTGCCGAGCCAGGCGCCGTCCATACGGATGAATGCCTTCAGGTTGGTGCCTGCATCGACGACGGCGATGTTCATGGGCTGTCCGATCTCGCGCGCCTTGGCTTCGCCTGCGGCGATGACGCGATGGGCTTTCTCGAGCGTGATCATGTGCGGTCTCCCGTTATGCGAGGAGCGAGCCATACCGCAGGTGGTTACGCGCTGCGATTGGACTTATAGCCCGACGCAGGAAGACGCAGTTTTTTGAAAAAAAGAACCGCTTCGATTGCTTGTGACGTGACGACTTTCGACGAAACGATTGGACAGACACCATGACACCGCTCGCCAGATTTTACGCACTCCTTGCGAACTGGATTTTGGGCGGCGCATCGATCCTCTTTTTCGCGCCACTTGCACATAAGTGGTGGATTCTTCCTCGTGGCGCCTGCATAGGTGTCCTCGGCGATTGGCTGGGCTTTCGAGATCTGCACCACCGAACCCGACTGGCTGTTGCGTTATCGGATCGAAAGCGGGGAGCTGCAACTTGCCCGCACAGGGACGCATGCTGATCTGTTCGAGACGTAAACCGCGCCCGCTTTCGCTGGCCCTTCGTCCCTATCCTCTCGCAGAAACCCGTTTGCTGCGCTTCCCGGTAAACAGCTCCGACACTTGCGCCGTCCGCCCCGGCCTGCTGACCACGGCCACGCCGTCGCCGGCCTGGATGACGGTCGAAGGCGGCGGCTGCAGCAGGCTTTCGCCGTCGCGGCGGTTCAGGCCGATGATCAGGAACGCGCCGCCCGCCTCGGCTTCCAGGGCGCCAATGGTGGCACCCGCGGCGCGGCTGCCGGGGGCAGCGGGAAGCACTTCGAGGTCGAGGCCGAGGCGGCGGAGGTCGCGGGCGGTGTCCTGGTTTTCGTCGAGGCCTTCCAGCATGCCGGCGACGTTCTTGAACAGGATGAGTTCGGCGATGCGTTCGGCGCCAATGTGGGTGGGAAGGACCACACGGGTGGCGCCCGCCTGCAACAGCTTGCTTTCGGTGCTGGGTGCCTCGCCGCGGGCGATGATGGTCATCTCCTTGTTGAGGCTGCGCGCGGAAAGCGTGATGAACACGTTGGCTGCGTCGTCGGGCAGGACGGTCGCCAAAGCCCGGGCACGGGGGACGCCGGCAAGATCCAGCGTTTCCTCGTTGGTTGCGTCGCCTTGGAGCGCCAGAAAACCTTCCTTTCGGGCGAGTTCCACCTTGGCTTCGCTGCGTTCGAGGATGACGAAATCGCAGCGGCCCGCGAAGAGCTCACGGGCCAGCGTCTGGCCGATGCGGCCGTAACCGCAGATCACCACGTGGCTGGACAGGGCGTCGATATCCTTCTGCATGCGGCGATATCCGAAAAATTGTTGCAATTGGTTGAACGTGATGAATTGCACGAAGCTGCCGGTGAGGAAGATCATCCCGGTGCAGCCGCTCGCGACCAGCAGCAGGGTGACGGTGCGCAAGGCCGTCGTGTCAATCGGGCGGACTTCGTCGTAACCGACCGTGTAGACGGTGATCACGACCATATAGAGGGCGTCACCGAACGACCATCCGCAGCCCATATACGCGATCACCGCCGCAGCACCGACCACGAGCATGAAGATCAGGCCGGCTATGAGGTTGCGGAGGGGGGAGCCAAGGAGACCGGACATGCGTAAACACATCTTCGACGCAAATTTCGACTCATCCCAGGATTAAGTCATGCCGATACCGTTTACCTTTCCCGACTGGATGCCCTGGTGGCTGCAGCTGATCACCGTGGTGGTGGCGATCCTGCTCGGGCTGGCCTTCCTGTTCATGCCGTTCAGCGTGTTCGGGGTGAAAAGCCGGCTGGAGGCGGTGGAGGCACGGCTGGACGAGATACAGGGCGAAATACGCAGCCTGGCTTTGCGGCTGCCGGAGCCGGGACGTGGCGCGGGACTCGATGATGACGGCGTGGTGCTGCGTGCGGCGACCCCGATGCAGCCGGTGCGGGCTCAGCCACCGATCCCGCCGGCCGCATGGGAGGCCGATGCGCGCGAGCGCGACGGCATGAGCCCGACGCTGCGCGCGGCCAGCCGGGTGAACGAGACGGCGCGCGGGCGCTCCGAGCCGCGCCTCAACCGCCCCGCTCCGCCGCAGTGAGCGCAGGCCGCGGCCGGTAAAGGCGATAAAGCGGCTGGTAACATTCCTGCCGTAATCCGGTCACCCGTCCCGTGTTTCGCGGCACGGGACGAGGTGACGCATGGCGGGCGCGGGGTTCAAAGGTAGCCTACCGATCGTTCTGACAGCCTGCATCGGCCTGGTTGCGGCCATGGCAGTGGGCGTTCTGAGCATGAACGCCGAGCGTCGTCTCGACTGGATCGAGCTGCACCACCGTGTCAGCGACGGTTTCCTCGATATCAACCACGAGCTTGCGGATAATCTCCAATCGCTATCGATGTTGCGGGTTTTTTTCGAGTCGGACGGGGATCCGGTCACGCGTGACGAGTTCCTGCGGGCGGCTGCGCCAATCCGCAAAGCCGCGCCCGGTTTGCAGCTTGTCGGCTGGGCACCCCGTGTTCCCGAGACGGAGCGCGAACGTTTCGAGCGCAGCATGCGCGACGCTGGCTTCGCCGGATTCCAGATAACCGACTGGACCGAAGCGGGCCTGATCATCCGTGCGCCGGATCGGCCGGTCCACTACCCGATGCTGTATGAGGAAGCATCGAGCGGCAAGGCTTTCAGGACGCTCGGCCGCGACCTGCAGAGCGGTGCTGCGCATGCTGCCGCAATCGCCGAGGCTATCAGGGCGAACGCAGCCGCGGCGACGCCGCCCTACCTCCTGCACCAGGCTGACGCACCGGTCGGGTTCATCGCCTATGTGCCTGTCCTGCGATCTGTCGGCGCGGAATCGAACAGGCCCGTGCAGCTCAATGGCTTGCTGTTCGGCGTCTATGACTTGCCGAAGTTGCTCGACACCATCGAAGCCGATCTGCAGGAAGTGTCTGGCCTGGACATCTATGTCTACAACCAGTCGGGCATGCCGGGCCATCGGCTCGCCTACTGGCATGCCGGCGATGGACGGCAAGGGCCACCGCCGGATGAAGGGGTCGTGCGCCTTCTGCCCCATATCGATACCAGCATCAGGCTTCTGGATCAGACGCTCGGTGCGGTCGTCGTGCCGTTGAGGGGTATCGGCGCCGTATGGAAGTGGCGGGTTCTGGAGCCGGCCGTGGTCGTCCTGCTGCTCACCGGGGGCTTGGTCGCCTACCTTGTGCTCTCGGTGCGGCGTACACAGCAGATGCACGCCATGGCGGAGAACCTGCGCGACACCACGGTTGGGCTGGAACAGAAGGCGGCGACGATCGCCCATATGGCGCGCCACGATGCGCTGACCGGCCTGCCCAACCGCATCTTCTTCGCAGAGGCGCTGGCGCACAGCCTCGGTGACGGCGCGCCCTGCGCGATCCTGCAAATCGGCCTGGACCGATTCAAGGCGGTCAACGAGTTTCATGGGCATGCGGCCGGCGATGCCGTATTGCAGGAAGTCGCCAGGAGGCTGTGCGCGGTCATCCGCAGCGACGCCGTGGTGGCACGATTGGGCGGCGACGCATTCGCGGTCATCGTGGGAAATGCAGCGGCCGGCGAGGCCGGACTGACCGTTGCCAAGCGGCTGATCGAGGCGATCGGCCTACCGATTGAAAGCGGCCATGGCTGCGTGTCCGTGGGCTGCAGCATCGGCGTTGCCTGTTTTCCGTCGGACGGCCAGGACGTGGAGAAGCTGCTGCGTGCGGCGGATTTCGCCATGGGCACCGCCAAGCGGAGGGACCGTGGCTCGCTCTGCCGGTTCGAGCCGGGCATGGATGAGGAGGTGCGCAGCCGACTGGCATTGGAGGCGGATCTGCGGCAGGCGATCAAGGCCGGCGAGATACGGCCCTATTACCAGCCGGTGGTCCGCCTGCAGGATGCGGCGCTCGTGGGCTTCGAGATCTTGGCACGCTGGCAGCATGCGCGGCGCGGCATGGTGATGCCTGATGCCTTCATCGGCCTGGCCGAGAGCACCGGGTTGATCGGCGACATGACCTACAGCCTGCTGCGCCGTGCGGCGGCCGATGCAGAAAACTGGCCGGAACATCTTTACCTGGCGCTCAACATCTCACCGATCCATCTGAAGAAAACCGACCTTGCCGATGATATCTTGTCGATTCTCAGGGATACGGGTTTCGATCCGCTCAGGCTGGAGGTGGAGATCACGGAATCTGCGCTGGTCGGCAACATGGACATTGCGAAGAGGTCGCTGCTGTCTCTGCAGCGCGCCGGCGTGCGTGTGGCGCTGGATGATTTCGGCACCGGGTATTCCAGCCTGGTGCATTTGCGGCAGTTGCCGTTGAACAAGGTGAAGATCGATCGTTCCTTTGTCTCGCATTCGCTCGATGATGCGGAGAACGGCAAGATCGTTGTCGCCATCGTTGGTCTTGGCAAAAGTCTGGGGATTGCGACCACCGCGGAAGGAATTGAGACAAAAGAGGTGGCGCTGAGTTTGGCCGCGCTGGGGTGCGATTATGGTCAGGGCTATTTTTTCGCGCAGCCGATGACGCCAGAGGCGGCGGCGAAGCTTTACGGCTTCGACAGACCTGCCAAGCGGCTCCGTGCGGAGCGGCTGCAAATGTCGGGCGGTGCGGCAAGGTAAGAAAGCAGTTCTTTTTTGAAAAAAAGAACCAAAAAACTCTTATGATTATGGCACTCGCTGCCGGATAGAACCGCGATAGCGACGCAAAAGTCTTTTGCTTCTTTTCTTCAGAAAAGAAGACCTTCCTTAGTTGCTTGGGATTTCCTCAGAACTCGCCTTACCCGCCCCGCCGCGCACATCATGCGCACCGAAATACTTCTCTCCGGCTTCCGCGCGCGCATTTAGCGGCAGGAAGTCACCCTCGCCTTCGCCGGCCTTGCCGGGCAGCGCAGGGCCTCCGACCAATATGCCTTCCGCCAAGCCCCAGTACCCGATGTCCTTGAATTTATATCCACGCGTCTCAAGGATGGCGCGGGTATCGGGTGACAGGGCCTGGCGTTCGAGGAACACCATATCGGGCATCCATTGTTCGTGGATGCGCGGTGCGTCGATCGCTTCCTGAATTGTCATGCCGTGATCGATCACGTTGAGGATCGCTTCGAGCGTGATCGTGCTGATGCGTGAGCCGCCGGGGCTGCCGATCACCATCACCAGCTTCCCGTCCTTGGTGATGATCGAAGGGCTCATCGAGCTTAGCGGCGTCTTGCCTGGCGCGATCGCGTTGGCGACACCCTGCACCAGGCCGAACATGTTCGGCACGCCGGGCTTGGAGGTGAAATCGTCCATCTCGTCGTTCAGCACGATGCCGGTATGGCCGGCAACGCGATGCGCGCCAAACCAATCATTCAGCGTGTAGGTGACGGAAACGGCATTGCCGGCTTCGTCGGCGATCGAATATTGCGTGGTGTTCGTGCCTTCGTGGGTTTCCTTCGCCGCGTGCAGCTCGCTGGAGGGGGTGGCCCGCTGCGCATTGATGCCGGCGCGCAATTGTGCCGCGTGTTCCTGGCTGAGCAGTTCGGTCACCGGGTTCTTGATGAAGTCCGGATCGCCCAGCTTGTCGTTGCGGTCCACGAAGGCACGGCGCATGGCTTCGACGAGATAATGCACTTCGTCGGCGGAGTGGAAACCCATTTTGGTCAGATCGTAGCCTTGCAGGATCTCAAGGATCTCGCACAGCACCACGCCGCCGGAACTCGGCGGCGGTGAGGAGATGACGTGATAGCCGCGGTAGTCGCATTCTACCGGTGCGAGCTCACGCACCTTGTAGCGGGCGAAATCCTCCGTGGTGATGATGCCGCCGCCTTCCTTGCTGGCAGCGGCGATCTCCTCGCCGATCGGGCCGTGATACATCGCGGCGTCCGGACCTTTCTCGCTGATCAAAGATAGCGATCTTGCGAGATCGGTCTGTACGAGCCGGTCACCGGCGTGCAGCGTTTGGCCATCCTTCAAAAAGATACCTGCGGCGACAGGATCGTTGCGAAGGCCGGGGGTTGCGATCTCGAAGATTCCCGCATCGCCTTGCGTAAGGGTGAAACCGTCCTTGGCTAGTTTGATCGCGGGGGCCATGAGCTTGGCACGCGACAGGGTGCCGTATTTCACCCGAGCCATTTCCAGCCCGGCGGGGGAGCCAGGGATGCCGACGGACAGCCAGGAATCGGCCGAGCGGCCAGGCACCACATTGCCTTGCGCATCGAGGAACATGTTGGCGGTGGCGGCCAAGGGCGCCTTTTCACGGTAGTCGAGAAAGGTAGTACGGCCATCGGCCAGGCGTATGGTCATAAAGCCGCCGCCGCCGAGATTGCCGGCCTCGGGGTAGACCACGGCTAGCGCATATCCCACGGCGACCGCGGCATCCACGGCGTTGCCGCCCTGGCGCAATATGTCCGCACCGACATCGGAGGCCAGGTGTTCGGCGGTGACCACCATGCCCTTGCGGGAGGCGACCGGTGCGGGATCGGCGGCCCAGGCGAGGTTCGGCACGAGCAGAAGGGCGGCGAAAAATTTGACGTTCATAGGCGTTAATTAACCTCTCGCGCGCCGCGCGTCATCGTGCCATTTGCGTGAGGGTCTTGCCCATGCGGAGCAGCGGCACCGGCGCCGGGCCGCTGCTCTCCAGCAATTCCTCGATGATGTGGTAGCCGCAGGCCGTATAGAGCGGCGCGCCGGCCAATGTGCCGCCCAGTTCCACGCGTGAGAAGCCTGCCTCCACCGCCGCCGCTTCGCAGAGCGAGAGGATCAGCCGCCCTACCCCGCGCCGCGCAAAAGCGGGGGCGGTGTACATCGCCCGTATGCGCGCCGCCTCGTTGGCCGGATCGAGCAGACGGCCGTCACGGCCGGGCATATGGTCACCGCCGAACAGGGTGGTGCGCCGGCTCCAACCACCGCAGCCGGCGAGGGTGTCGCCCGCGAACACCATGAAGTAGGTCCGGTCGGCGATGAGCTGCGTGTCGAGGCCCATGATGAGGCGGCTGGCGGCGATCTGCGGCTCGGTGAGGAAGCCGCGCTGCAGAATGGAGATCGCGTCGGCCATCAAGGCGCGCAGGGCAGGAAGGTCTGACTCCGTGGCGAGGCGGTCGGTGAACATGGATACGACGTCCGAAGTAAGGGAGATGTTCTTTTCTGAAGAAAAGAACCAAAAGACTTTTACGTTTCTGCCGGCCCATGCTCCCCATGAGTGGGAGGCGCCGGGGCCGGCAGGACGTAAAAGTCTTTTGGTTCTTTTTCTTCAGAAAAAGAACTGCTTACTTCAAGATAATCTCCACGCGACGGTTCTGCGGCTCGCGCACACCCTTCGCGGTCGGCACCAGCGGATGGCTCTCGCCGAACCCGTGGATGTCGATCTCGCCGGCGGCGACACCGTCATGCACCAGTTCCGCCTTCACCGTCATCGCCCGGCGTACCGAGAGTTTCTGGTTGTAAGCAGCCGTGCCGGAAAGGTCGGTGTAGCCGTTCACTTCGATCTGCGTGGTCTGCACGTGGGTGGAAGCTTCCGCAGCCGAAGCCACGATCTGCTTGGCACGCTCGGTCAGGTCCGCACGATCCCAGTCGAAGAACACCAGGTAGGTGCGCACAGGGATCGGTGCGGGCGGCGCGGGCGGATTTGGTTCCGGCATCTGCGGCGGGACTGTGGGTTTGGCACCCCAGTTGTACGACAGACGGCCGTAGTAGAAGCCACCGTCGATGCCGTATGGCGACGACGGGATGTATTCCACCGCGTTGTGGTAACGCGACAGCGCCGTGGTGTGGTTGGCATATTTGTCGGTGAAGTTGTCCGCACCCACGGTGAAGGTGATTTCGGGCGTGAACTTATAGCCGATCTCGACGTCGCCGATGAAGGCGGGGCGGTTGCGGTTGGCGGTGAACGGATCGCTGCCGGTGTTGCCGTCGGCGAGCACTTCGACCACCTGGCCGTAGCGCGTGACGCGGCCCATCAGGCTCCACGGCCCTTCGGTGTAGGTGGCCTGCAGGATCAGCTTGCTGCGCGGTGTGTCCTCGGTGATTTCCGAGAGCACGTCAGGCGTAAACTGCGCCTGCTTCTCCACGCGGGTGAGCTCGACGTCATTGAAGTTCGCGGCAAACAGCCACGCGATGTTGCCATAATCACCGAGCGGCGTCTTGTAGTCGACCGTGAGGTCGGCGCCGCGGGTGCGGGTGTTCACGCCGTTTGTGTAATATTGCGCATAGAGGTTGCAGCCCGAGGTAGGCGAGCATGTCGGCGGCAGAGCACCGCTGAGTGCGAAGGCGGTGAAGGCATTCGCACCGCCGATCAGGCCGGAGTCGACGATCTGGTCGCGAATGTCGATCTGGTAGAAGTCGAGATCGACATGCATGCGGTCGATCGGCTGGATGACGAAGCCGACCTCATAGTTCTGCGAGCGCTCCGGCTTCAGCGGCGTCGAGCCAAGCGCGCGGGCTGCGGCCGAATTGACCGGGAACTGGCCACCGGCCGTCACCGGGCCTACGTTGACGGCCGCAAAACCTTCCTGTGCCAGCGTCGGCGCGCGGAAACCGTTGCTGATGGTGCCACGCATCGCGAACCAGTTGGTGAAATCGTAACGTGTAGTGAACTTGCCGGTCTCGGTATCACCAACATCGGTGTAGTGCTCGAAACGACCGGCGAGATCGACTTGCCAATGCTCGATCGGGTTGGTCGCGAGATCGATATAACCGGCTTCGTTGCTGCGGTTATAGTAGTTGGAGTCGATGTTGGTGAAGCCCGGATAGGCCTGCGAACCGCCGCCATATTGGGCGGCGTTGTCGCCGGGCTGGAGATCATAGGTGTCGTGACGGTATTCGCCGCCGAAGGCGATGTTCAGCGGCTTGGCGAAGATGGGGATATCAACCGGCTTGGTGAAATCGAGGTTGGTGGTCCACTCGCTGTCGTTGAACTCGCCTGCATGAAAGTGGGTGGGTGAATTGCCGAAGGCGTGCAGGTAATCGGTGTTGATCGAGGCGATCGTGGAGACGTTGATGATGTCGCCGCCATAGGTGGTGCTGAGATCGTAATGCCAGTCATCCGGCAGGTCGCCCTTGATGCCGATGGTGCCGGAGTAATCGTTCTCGTTGCTGGCTTCAAGCGGTTCGAAACCGTTCGGATAATAGCTGGAAGCGGTCAGGTTGCCGAACGGTGTCGACGGTGTAATCGCCGTAGGCGTGTAGGTTCCGCTGCTGTTCGGATCACGATAGTTCTCAAAAGCTTCAGCGTGGCGGTAGCCGTAGGTCGCAAACGAGTAGGCCTGGAGTTCCGGGCTGATGGTGTAGCCCGCGTTGTAGCCGATCGTCGCAAGGTTGTAGCGCGGATCGCCCTCGATCTGGCTGACGCTGCCTTTGGGCGCCGTCTGCAGAGGGCCGGTATCGGGATAATTGCCGTCGCGGTTGGTATGGTCGTGATAGCGGTAGTCGCCGCCGATATCGAAGAAGCCGTTCTCGCCGATCGGGGTCGCCAGGCTGGTGCCGATGTTGTTGGTAAATCCGTCCTGAACGTAGGTTGCACCCTCCTGCGCATAGGCGCTGCCACCCTGAGTGGCATGCTTGAGGATGATGTTGATGACGCCGGCGATCGCGTCCGAACCATATTGGGCGGCCGCACCGTCGCGCAGCACTTCGATGTGGTCGATCATGCTGATCGGGATCATGTCGAGGTCGACAGGATCCGAGCCGCCGACCGGGCCGATATCGGCGTTGATGTTGGCCGAGTCATGACGGCGCTTGCCGTCGACGAGCACCAGCGTGTCGTCGGGGCTCAGGCCGCGCAGGCGGATCGATCGGACCAGGCCGGCGGTGTCGAAGCCGACCGGCGGGAGATCGAGCGAGGGCAGAACCTTGTTGAGCGCATCGAACACATTCTGCTGACCGGTCGCCTGCAGATCGCGTGCGCTGATCACATCGACAGGGGCCGCACTGCTTTCCTTGGTGCGGCCCGTCTGGCGTGTGCCGGTGACGATCACGTCTTCCGCATGGTTGCTGGGCTGCGAACTGTTCGACGTCACCGACGCCGTGGTGTCCGGACCTGGCACCGTCTGCGCCTGCAACGCCACCGGGGCGAGGAGCCCCAGCGTTGCGATCGTCACATTCGTAATCTTCAAAACCCTGTCTCCTTAAGGCGCATTCCGGCAACGCCGGAATGAGTTCGTGTCAGTTGCTCGGGTGCGTCCGGATGGCCGTCACTTCGATCTCGATCAGTCCCCACGGTGTGGCCAGTGCGGCCACTTGCACGGCACTGCGTGTCGGCAAATTCGGCTGGTCGGGTGTGCCGAAAAACTTGCGGTAAGATTTCATCATGCCCATGAAATCCATCTTGCCGCCCTTCTCGGAATCGCCAGCCATGTAAATGGTCATTTTCACCACGTCGCTCATGCCGAGCCCGAGGCGGGCGAGCGTGCCTTTAATGGCAGTGAGTGCGGAAAGCGTCTGCGCTTCAGTGTCGCCGTGGGCAGCGCGGCTATCGGGGGGTGCGGTCTTGTCGATCACGCCACCCATGGCACCGCTCAGATAGATCGTATCACTACCGGCAGGGATGCTGACGGCGGCGAGGATGGGAAAGTCGCTGCCCAGCAAAGGGGTTCGCACGATGTCGGCTGCGTGCAAGCGGGGTGTCGTTGCCATCAGGGCAACTGCCACCATGGCAGAACCTGCCGCCAGGCCACGCCCCCTGCTGCACCGTAGGGACCGCGCAGCACTTGTCATCAAAATCATTCTGACCCTTCTCGCATCACGTAGAAAGCCTAGAGAAACGCAAAACATGTGTATCTACCTGCCGAAAACCGGCCGGCTAAACTCTGGCCGCGCTCTGGATCGCGGCTGCAGACGTACGATTGCACAAATACTGTCTTCGAGCCCCCCGGCTTCCAAGCGAACGATACGGAGTGGAAAACAGCCATGTCCAGGATTTTTGCGTGCGCCATGCTGCCAGCATCCTTATTCGGCACATACGTTGCCCAATCCGGCGGCAGATCGTTTGTAAAACGACCTTTTCCTGGGCAGCGCCTCGCAGCCATGGCCAAGCATTATCTGGCGCCGGCTACACTCTGTTGCCGTGCTGACACAGCAGCGTATATTCATCTGGCGGCACCGGTCCGTCCTGCCTTCGCTCGATGGTAACCGCCTGCCCACCCGCAGCGGCAACGCGACAGGGCCACATGCGTTAGGCAGGTTAGCCGGAGGAGGAGTAACCCTCGGCACTCGGGCGGCGCGCTTCCATCTGCGCGCTGCATAACCAAAAGAGGACGTCACCTATGGCTTATACCGCAGTCGCCACGACCAAGGCCGGCCGAGAAGGTCATGTCGAGAGTTCAGACGGCGTATTGAAACTCGATCTCGCATTGCCCGGGTCCAATAAGCCGAACGCCACCAACCCCGAGCAGCTTTTCGCCGCCGGCTACTCCGCCTGCTTCGGCTCGGCCATCATGGCGGTCGCCGGCGCCGGCAAGATCAAGCCCGAAGCCGTGCACGTGACCGCCGAGGTGACGCTCAACGTCAACGGCAACGACTACAGCATCAGTGTAAAGCTCAAGCCGCAGATCGACGGTCTGGACCGCGCCACCGCAGAAGAGCTGGTGAAGAAGGCGCACGAGGTGTGCCCTTATTCCAAAGCCACCCGCAACAACATCAAAGTGGATATCGAACTTCAATGAGCGGCATTGCCCCCCGAATTGCACTGGTGACCGGCGCTACGGCCGGGTTCGGGGCAGCCATCGCGCGCCGCCTCGTCGCCGACGGGTTCAAGGTGGTCGCCACTGGCCGTCGGCAGGAGCGGCTCGATGAGCTCGCCCACGCGCTCGGGCCCAACCTGCTGCCGTTCAAGCAGGACGTGACGGATGCAGATGCCATTGCCGCCCTGCCCGGCAGCCTGCCGGATGCGTTCCGTGAGATCGACATACTGGTCAACAATGCCGGCCTGGCACTCGGGCTCAGCCCCGCCTACGAGGCTGAGCTGAAGGACTGGGATGCGATGGTCGGCACCAACGTCCAGGGGGTCATCCACATGACCCGTGCGCTCCTGCCAGGCATGGTGGCGCGTAACCGCGGGCATGTGGTCAGCCTGGGCAGCGTCGCCGGCACCTACCCGTATCCCGGTGGCCACGTCTACGGCGCGACAAAGGCGTTCGTGAGCCAGTTCATGCTGAACCTGAAGGCCGATCTGGTGGGGACCAACGTGCGCGTCACCGACATCGAGCCCGGCCTGTGCGGCGGCACCGAATTCTCCAGCGTGCGGTTCGGCGGCGACCAGGAAAAGGCGGATAATGTCTATAAAGGCACCACGCCACTGAGCGCGGACGACATTGCCGAAGCCATCTCATGGGTGGTGCGCCTGCCCACCCATGTGAACATCAACCGCATCGAGATGATGCCGACCTGCCAGGCCTTCTCCCCGTTCAACATCAAACGGACCGGCGCGTGAAGTCCAAGCACATCGCGAAATTGCTCGACCGCTACCGGGTGGTTGACGGTAAAGGGTTTACGCTCAGCGACTACGATCCCGCCGACAAGGGCGGCGGGATCGTCGGCCACGCGGATATCGAAAAGATCTTGGCCGATGGTGTGGCCAAGCTCGCGGAACTGCAAACACGCCTCTACGCAAGCGAGCAGCATTCCCTGCTCGTCGTGCTGCAGGCGATGGACGCCGCCGGCAAGGACGGTACCATCAAACACGTCATGACCGGGGTGAACCCGCAAGGCGTGAACGTCACCTCCTTCAAGCAGCCCGGCCCGATCGACCTGCTGCACGGCTTCCTCTGGCGCGTGCATGCGGCATCGCCCATGCGCGGCCGTATCGCGATCTTCAATCGCAGCCATTACGAAGATGTTCTGGTGTGCCGCGTGCACCCTGAATTGCTCGACAAGCAAGGCCTGCCCGATTCCTGCCGCGGTCGCAGATTTTGGAAGCACCGCTTGGAGGACATTGTCGCTTTCGAATCCTACATGGCACATCAGGGCACGAAGACGATCAAGGTCTTCCTGCATGTTTCAAAGGACGAGCAGAAGAGGCGGTTTCTGTCCCGCATTGACGAGCCGCACAAGAATTGGAAATTCTCCGCGGCGGACCTGCATGAACGCGATTTCTGGGATGCTTATCAGGAAGCTTACGAAGCTGCGATCGCTGCGACCGCTCAGGAGGATGCACCCTGGTTCGTGGTACCTGCCGATAATAAACCGTTTGCACATCTTGTTGTGGCCGAGGCGATGATTGAGGCTTTGGAGAAGTTGGATCTGAAGGAGCCGTCGCCGCCGCCGGCTGAAGTGGCGCTTTTGAAGGAAGCACGGAAGAAGCTGGAGGATGAGTAAGGAAGTAGTTCTTTTTTGAAAAAAAGAACCAAAAAACTTTTATTAATAAAAGGCGGTTTTGGGATTGGGAGGTTATACAAGTTCAAGCTGCGGCAAGACGTTAACAACGAAAGCACAACAGATTTTTGTTATACCTTCATAACATAGTCGCCATATAGCGGCAAAACCTGGTCATGCGTCAGAAAACGCAACGGCATTTCATAGGATTGCGCCAGGAGGATCCGATCGAACGGATCATTATGGATCGGCGCGAGATGTTGCAGCGCCTGCACATGGGCTGATGAGATATCCAGCAATTTATAACCAGCCGAGAGAAAATACGCTCGGGCGGTGTCGGATCCGATCGGCATCGCATTCACCCGATCGCGGCCGAGACCGAATTTTATGGAGATCTCCCAGAAGGTCGCGACGCTGACGAAGATTTCGTTGGCTCGGTCGGCGATGAGCTTACGCGCAATATCGGAAAGCCGTGGATCGTCGCTGACTGCCCATAGAGCGACATGGGTGTCCAGCAGCAACCTCAATCGGTGGTGCCGTTGAACAACGCCGCAATCTGTTTGTCATCTTCATCGAGAGCGCCCGGCGCTACGAATTGGCCACGTGCCACTCCGATACGGGCGCCGGTAGCCCCATGCGGATCGATAGGTACAAGACGGGCCGCAGGGCGACCATTACGGGCAATGATGATTTCGGCTT
Source organism: Acetobacteraceae bacterium (assembly GCA_965198855.1). Lineage (GTDB taxonomy): Bacteria > Pseudomonadota > Alphaproteobacteria > Acetobacterales > Acetobacteraceae > BOG-908. The sequence continues at coordinate 2,351,524 of CBDAPZ010000001.1, forward strand.
GCTTGCCGGTTTCCACGGCTTCCACGAGACGAGATAGGCTGGATTTCGCCTCAAGCATATTAATCAAGTCCGCCATACCCCCTTAGCTAGACCAGACTAACCTAGCGTGGACGCGGTTTGATGGCAAGGTAGAAGCCTAGGTGACTATAACGCCTTTCCAAAAGGCGACACGGTCCTTGATTTCAGCCGCGGCGGTTTTCGGCTCCGGGTAGAACCAGGCGGCGTCCTTGTTTTCCTTACCATCAACTAAAAGGGAGTAGTACGAGGCCGTCCCTTTCCAGGGGCAATTCGATGTCGTGGCGCTTTCTTTCAGGAAGGACTTATTCAGCGAGTCGATCGGGAAATACGCGTTCCCCTCAACCTTAACGATGTCATCGCTCTCCGCGACAACATGGCCGTTCCAGGTAGCTTTCATCGTTTTACTCGATCTAGAGGCAATAATGCCGCGGGTTTGGGGGACAGGATCCTGTCCCCCATTCTTCCTTCGCTTTACTCGACAGTTTCCGGCTCGCGCTCAGCGCGGCCTTCACCATCGTCAGGCCCACTCGTGACCGTCGGCACTGCGGCCTCGGTGAACTCGAATTCCAGTTTCCCGTCTTTCATCGTCACCTTGACCGAGCCGCCTCTCACCAGCCTGCCGAACAGCAATTCCTCGGCGAGTGGCTTCTTGATGTATTCCTGGATCACGCGACCCAGTGGACGGGCGCCATAGAGGCGATCATAGCCGCGTTCGGCGAGCCATTCCTTGGCGGCCGAGGAGAGTTCGATCGTCACGTTGCGGTCGGCCAGTTGGGCTTCGAGCTGCATCACGAATTTCTCGACCACGCGTCCCACGATCTCCTCGGTGAGGCCGGCGAAGGTGATGGTGGCATCCAGGCGATTGCGGAATTCGGGCGTGAACAGGCGTTTGATCGCCTCTTCGTCCTCGCCTTGCCGCGTAGTGGTGCCGAAACCGATGGCTTCCTTTGCCATGTCAGACGCGCCCGCGTTCGTGGTCATGATCAGGATCACGTTGCGGAAATCCACCGTCTTGCCATTGTGGTCGGTAAGTTTCCCGTGATCCATCACCTGCAGCAGGATGTTATAGAGATCCTGATGCGCCTTCTCGATTTCGTCGAGCAGGAGAACAGCGTGCGGGTGCTGGTCGATCGCGTCGGTCAGCAGACCGCCCTGGTCGAAGCCGACATAGCCCGGCGGCGCGCCGATGAGGCGGCTGACGCTGTGCCGTTCCATGTATTCCGACATGTCAAAGCGTATCAGCTCGATGCCGAGGGTGGAGGCCAGCTGGCGCGCCACTTCGGTCTTGCCAACGCCGGTCGGGCCCGAGAACAGGTAGTTGCCGATCGGCTTTTCCGCGTCGCGCAGCCCGGCGCGGCTGAGCTTGATGGCGGCGGAGAGGGCCTCGATGGCCTTGTCCTGACCGAACACCATGCTTTTCAGGTCGCGTTCGAGGTTGCGCAGCGTCTCCTTATCATCGGCGGACACGCTCTTGGGTGGGATACGGGCGATCTTGGCCACGATCTCTTCCACGTCGCGGAGAGTCACCGTCTTGCGGCGCTTGTTCTCCGGCAGGAGCATACGGCTGGCGCCGACTTCGTCGATCACGTCGATCGCCTTGTCGGGCAGCTTGCGGTCATTGATGTATTTCGCCGACAACTCCACGGCGGCGCGGATGGCTTCGTCCGTGTAGCGCACCTTGTGGTGTTTCTCGTAGTTGGTCTTCAGCCCTTTGAGGATCTTGACGGTATCCTCGATCGAAGGCTCCGCGACGTCGATCTTCTGGAACCGGCGCACCAGAGCGCGGTCCTTTTCGAAGTAGTTGCGGAATTCCTTGTAGGTTGTGCTGCCGATGCAGCGCAGAGAGCCACTGGCCAGAGCAGGCTTGAGCAGATTGGAGGCATCCATGGCGCCGCCGCTGGTCGCACCCGCGCCGATCACCGTATGGATCTCATCTATGAAGAGAACAGCGCCGGGCTGGTTCTCCAACTCGGTGACCACTGCCTTCAGCCGCTCCTCGAAATCGCCGCGATAGCGTGTGCCGGCCAGCAGCGCGCCCATGTCGAGCGCGAAGATGGTGCTTTTGGCCAACACTTCCGGCACGTCGCCTTCGACGATGCGCTTGGCGAGGCCTTCGGCGATGGCAGTCTTGCCGACGCCCGGGTCGCCCACATAGAGCGGGTTGTTCTTGGTGCGACGGCAGAGGATCTGGATCGTGCGTTCGACTTCAGAGTCGCGCCCGATCAGCGGATCGATTTTGCCCGCCATCGCCTTCTTGTTGAGGTTCACGCAGTAGGTGCTCAGCGCATCCTGGCTGCGACCACGCGGCTTTTCTTCCCGCTCATGCTCGGGGCTTTCCGGCGTGCCGCCGGTCGGGCCGTTGGAGCTCGCGGTCGGACGCTGTGTGGCACGGCCGGGTGCCTTGGCGATACCGTGCGAGATGAAGTTGACCGCATCCAGCCGGGTCATGTCCTGCATCTGCAGAAAATAGACGGCGTGGCTCTCGCGCTCGCTGAACAGCGCGACCAGCACATTCGCACCGGACACCTCGTCGCGTCCGGAGCTCTGCACATGGATGGCCGCGCGCTGAACGACACGTTGGAAGCCGGCGGTGGGTTTGGGTTCGGTCGCCCGGTCTGTAGTGAGACCGGAGAGATCCTTGTCGAGGAACTCCGTCAGGTCCGACCGCAGCTTGTCGAGGTCGACACCACAGGCGCGCAGCACGGTGGCTGCGTCGCTGTCGTCGGCCAGGCCGAGCAGCAGATGTTCAAGCGTCGCGTATTCGTGCCTGCGGTCGCTGGCAAAAGACAGGGACCGGTGCAGCGTTTGTTCCAGATTCCTAGACAGCATGTAATCGACGCCCCTTGCGCCTGGCCGCCGGAAAGATCCCCGGCAACCCGGAAGATGACAGGATGACCGTACAAACCGTCATCCTGAAAGTGAATTCGTGACCAGCCTGACAGACTGGCTCAACTTACTTGGGGATGCTGCGACAAACTTGCCAGCTTTGCCAAATCACCTAACGCGAAGCACTGACCGCTCCGTTGCTTTTCCTTACTTTACGCGCGCTATTCTTTCTCAATCGTGCATTGAAGCGGGTGCTGGTTTTGTCGCGCCAGGTCCATGACTTGCGTCACTTTCGTCTCGGCGACCTCATAGGTGTAGACGCCACATACACCGACGCCGCGACGATGCACGTGCAGCATGATCCGAGTCGCCTCTTCGCGAGTCTTCTGGAAGAAGCGCTCGAGCACGTGCACCACGAACTCCATCGGTGTGTAGTCATCGTTCAGCATCAGCACCTTGTACATGGCGGGCTTGCGGGTTTTCGGCCGCGCCTTGACCACTACGCCGGTATTAGGGCCGTCTCCACCACGCTTGTCGTTGTCACTCATCGTCGGACCATCCTGGCGCCGCGGCTTGTCGCGGCACCCTTGCAGGGGGCCTGCCGGACCCAGGGAGGGACTGGCCGGCACCACCGGTTAGAAGCAGTGGGCATGATATCGGAAGCACATCGCCCAGGAAAAGGGCGACGCGGACGTAACGCTCATGCGCCCAGGCCACACCAAATCCGCCGCCCCGGCAAGTGCGGCCACAAAGATGTGGTTGCATGACGCAAAAAGGCCGGAGGTTTCCCCCCGGCCTTTCGTTTGCCCAACCCTACCCGGCAGGCAGACGGTGCTCGGCCAGGCCAGAAGGCCCGACCAACTTTATCAGCTTACGAGAACGTCTCGACGGCTGCGTTGACGCGAGCGGAGATCGGCGCGAAGGCCTGCTCGGCCAGTTTGAGCGAATGCTCGGTCAGCTTGCCGCTTTCGGCCATCGCCTTCTCCATGGAGGCGCGGGCGAAGGAGGACTGCAGATCGAAAGCTTCCTTCAGCGACTTCACCGAGGTCATCGCCTTGAAGGCGGACATCGTCTCGTCCATGTTCGCCTTCGCCGTCGCGGCCATCTGCTTGGAAAGGTCCTGCCAACCGGTCGCCCAAATCTGGCTGGACTTTACGAGCGCTTCGACATTGCCCTGGCTGAAATGGGCGACTTGCTCTGCAGTCTTCATCGCGCGGGTCACTCCTTCCTTCATTTGCACCTGGGCGTGCTCGAGGCCGGCAGCAGCCGTGCTGGCCGTCTCCTTGACGCCTTCGATGGTCTTGGCGGTGGCGGTCGATTCAATGTTCTTGATGTCGGCCGTGGCGGTCTCGATGGCTTTGCTCTTGGTGATCATCTGCTTTCTCCTTTTTAGCGGACGATTCCATAACAGCGGCGAACCGTCGCACACGTAGCCTGCCGGCACACATTTTGTGCGCCGCAACACGGCCGATTTAGGATAGTCGATCTGATAGGTCAACCAATATTGTGCAGCGCACAACGAGAAGTTGATCGGCGTGTCGCAGAATATTACGATAAGAAAACCGTTTCGTCGCCGAGCTTAGCGATCGAACTTACCATCGATTAACGCGAACAGGCGCTAATACCCTGGACATACGGAAAATACCGCGGCTATGGTGACATCTTCAAGCGTGGTGGAGAGGCTTTTGTTCATGGCGGCCGATCTGCGCCAAACGGTGCTGGCGTTTCTGTCAAAGCGTGCCGTAGTGGCGCTCATGGCACTTGCACCGGTCGCACTGGCAGCCCGGCCCGATGCCGCACAGGCGCAAATCGGCTCGGCACGCTACAGCTCCATCGTGGTCGATAACAGCACCGGCCGCGTCATCGAGGCTGCCAATGCCGACGCGTTGCGCTACCCGGCGAGCCTGACCAAACTCATGACACTCTATATGGCCTTCGAGGCGCTGCGTGATCATCGCATCACGCTCGGGCAGCCCGTGCCGGTCTCCGGCCACGCTGCCTCGATGGAGCCTTCAAAGCTCGGCCTGGTGCCCGGCAGCTATTTCACCGTCAGCGACGCCATTCTTGGCATCGTGACCAAATCTGCCAATGATGCCGCCTGCGCCCTCGGCGAATTGCTGGGAGGCGATGAAGACCGGTTTGCGCAGATGATGACCCAGCGCGCCCGCGCTTTGGGCATGACGCAATCGACCTTCCGCAACGCCTCCGGACTGCCCGATCTCGCACAAACCACCACGGCGCGCGACCTCGCTTTGCTGGCGCACCACCTGATCCAGGATTTTCCGGAAGACTATCATTATTTCAGCGAGCCGGTCTTCTACTACCACGGCCGTCCGATCCCGAACCACGACCACATGCTTGTCTCCTATGATGGCGCGGACGGCCTGAAGACTGGCTATACGGTGCTGTCGGGACATAATTTGGTCACCTCCGCACTGCGCGGGCCAGTGCGGCTGATCGGCGTGGTCATGGGTGCCGGCTCAAACGGTGAGCGCGACCTGCACATGGCGAACCTGCTTGATGACGGATTCGAACAGCTCGGCGTTCCCGTCGTGCATCACCAAGCGCCGCGCGTGCGCATGCCGGTGCTGCTCGCCAGTGCCGATGTGACCACCTTGTCTATGGCGAGCCTGCGCGAGACGGTGTCACACGCGCAGAAACATGCGCATGGAAGAGCTGTGCATGAAGCGTCGCGGCAGATTGCGCTGGGCACCAGGCTCCGGCCGACCCTGGCTGTCGCGCATGGGCATGCAACGGTGCACAAGGCTTCGGCGACGACAATAAAGCATGCCGGCAAGACGCGGCGGCGGACTTAAGGCAAGGGAAGCGGTTCTTTTTTGAAAAAAGAATCAAAAGACTTTGGTGATGCTGTCGCGGTCTTTTGGGTGCCGCGCAGACCTTCGGGTGGGCAGTGCCACCCCTATTTCACTTCAATTTCCACCACGTCATGCACTTGGCGGCCGCCATGCAGATCGCCGGGAACCACCAGGCGGAGGCTTTTTAGATCCGCCTCGTCGCGGTAGGCCAGGATCACGCGCTTGGCTTCGCCCGTCGGATCGATCTCGCCGATCGACAACGCCGCCTCATACCCATCCTTGCCGTGCACCAGCAGCGTGTGACGCAAGAAAGCGTTCTTGCCGTCCTCGTTCTTCAGCGCTGCCTTTTTCAGCAGGTCAACTACGAGAACACCGGTCCAATTCTTGTGCTCCTCGCCATGCATCGTCTTGAACGAGGTATCCACCTGCTGAGACGGCATCGCCATGATATCCGCCAGGCTAAAACTCTGCGGATGCAGCACCGCGCCGTCGATCCGCACAGCCTCCGGATCGACGGCCCAGGCGGCGGAGACGGACAGGCTTAGCGCCAGCGCCGGCAGAAAACAGCGCATCCTATTTGCCTACCATCACGTCGGACGCCTTGATGATCGCAGTCGCCGCATCACCCACCGCGAGCGCCAGATCGTCGATCGACTCGTTGGTGATGGAAGCCGTCACAACGACGCCGCCGGCGATCTCGATGCGCACATGTCCGGTCGTCTGCCCTTTCTCGACGGCGATGATCCTGCCTGCGAACTGGTTGCGCGCGCTGATCTTCATGGCTGCACGCTGCCGTTCCGCGTCAGCAGTCCGCGCAGTTCGCGGATTGCCGGGAACACTTCCTGGTTCCAGTCCGCACCCTGCGCATCAAACGCCCGCTGCTCCTTCTCGACGATAATGCGGTCCTCGCTGAAAATGCGTTCAGTGAACCACACGAGGATCGGCCAAGCCGCGTCCAGCAGCAGCGACAACTTGGCCGGGCGCTGGATGGAGAGCAGCCCGAAGGTGCGGTTGCTGCGTTGTTCACGGTCCAGCGGAACGTAGACAATCCACAGATCCATCACCGGCAGCTCGCCGCTCGTCCAGATCTTGAGGTTCTGGTACGGATACTCGGTGCGGATCGTCATCAGGTCTTTGTGGTTGTTCTCGCCGGTCTTGCGGCGCTGGCCGAGAATGGCGGCCTCTGCGAGCGGCTGCTTCCCGCCCGTGCGCCCGAAGGTGTAGTCGACCTCCATCCAGGTGTCGCCGATCCGCATGCCGCGATGGCGCGGCCGCACCTGGCCCATCTGACGGCGGTGCAGGAACTGATGGTTCATGTCCGTCAGGTTCTCGTGCATGAACGTGTAGTGGCAGGCCACCTCGCGGCCGAAGCGGCGGGTGCGGTAACGCGGGTCGGCGACCGACCCGAGGGCTGGGAACGGCACGGTTTCGGCAAGTGCGGCACTGCCCGGGAACACGAAGATCAGCCCGGCTTCCTCGCGGCACGGATAGGCACGCACGCCATTGGGCAGCTTGCCTTTGCCGAGATAGGGCACTTCCACGCAGGCGCCGGTATGGTCGTAGGTCCAGCCATGGTAGCAGCAGCGCAAACCGCAGCCTTCGACCACGCCGTCATGCAGCGGCACCTGTCGATGGGCGCAGCGATCCTCCAGCGCGAACACGGCGCCCTCCTTCGGGCGCACCAGCACGATCGGTTCGCCGGCAAAACGCACGCCGATGGCCTTGCCGGGTTTGAGCTCATGTGACCAGGCGAGAGGGTACCAATGATCGGGGTGTGCGCCGACGCGTCTGAGGTCGGGTGGCGGCGCGAGATCGAGGGAATGGGTGTCCATGTCTGATTTAACGTGGATCAGCGGTTCGGTGGCAACAATAACTCGGCGTGCTCAACATTGTATGCCTCCAGAAAGCACGGCAGCGTGGCGGGGTCCGCCGCCGTTAAACACTATGGTAACAGCGGGTTATTCCGCTGTAGCCAATTTTTGTCTGGCAGATCCGCGGTCCGCCATCCGCCGCCGAGCGACTGTATCAACGCCACCGCTTCGGTCAGCCGCGACTCCTCGACGGAAATCTGCGTCTGCTGCGCAGAGAGCAGCGTGTTCTGCGCGGTGATCACGGTGGTATACACCTGCGTGCCCGCCTCATATTCATTCAACGCGATCTGTGCTGCACGTGTGGCGTCTGCCACGGTGCGCCGATCGACCTCGTCCTCGCGCGCCAAGACGGTCTCGTTGATCAGCGCATCCTCCACCTGCTGCAGCGCCGACAACACCGTCTGCCGGTAGGTGGCGACGGCGCCATCGTAATTGGCCCGCGCTTCCCGGACCGCCGCCGTGCGTTCGCCGCCGTTGAAAATGGTCTCGCTAGCCGAGGCGCCAAGCGACCATACACGATTTGCTTTCGAAATGAGAGAGCCAATCGGGTTGCCTGCATAGCCGAACAGCGCGGTCAGATCGACCGCCGGGTAATAGGCGGCCACAGCCACGCCGATCAGCGCGTTCTCCGCCTTCATCTGGCGTTCGGCCGAAGAGATGTCGGGCCGGCGTTCCAGCAACTCCGACGGCAGTACGCCCGGGATCGCCGGCACCGGCGGCAAAGTGTTCACAACGCCGACTGCAAGCGCTGCCGGCGGTTTGCCGATCAGCACGGCAATGGCGTGCTCGTACTGGCCGCGTGCAATGCCGACGTTGATCGCCGAGGCCTCGGCCGCATCCAGCTGGGTTTGCGCGGTGATCACGTCGGACTGCGCGGAGGTGCCTGCGCCATACTGGTTCTGCGTAATCTCCAACGCATGCTTGTCGTTGGCGACCGTGCTATCCAGGACACGTTGCAAGGCGTCGGTCGAGCGCAGCTCCATGTAATCCGTGGCCAGCAGCGCCTGTTCGGAGAGTCGCGCATTCGCCAGCGTCGCGGCACTGGCCTGCGTGTTGGCGACGTCGCTCTCCACCTGGCGCCGAACCTGTCCCCAGACGTCGATCGTCCAGTCCGCCGTGCCTTCGAGACTATATTGCGTGCGCGTCGTCGATCCGCTGGTGGAGACGCCGGTCGAACCGCTGTTGATCGATCCGGAACCGCTGCTGGAGCGTGTGACACCTGGCGCCACGGAGAGTGTGGGGAATAGCCCTGCCCGCGCTTCGTCGATCAGCGCGGCAGCGGCACGATAGGCCGCTTCGTCCTCCTTCAGCGTCTGGTTGCCGATATCCACCTGAGCTTCGAGCTGATTGAGCAGTGGATCGTTGAAAACGAGCCACCACTGGCCTTTGGGTGCAGCATCCTGCGGCGTCGCCTCTTTCCAGCCCGGCAATTCCTTGAACTGGGTGGAGATGGCCGCCGGCGGCCGATGATAATCCGGGCCGACCATGCAACCGCCCAGGCTTACGGATATCAGGCTCACCGACACCAGCCAGGCCGCGTTGCGCGATATGCCCGCGCGAAAAACCGTCATTCCTGGCAAAAACTCCGTGGAGCTGCAGAGGGGTATCTGCAGAGGGAACATGCTGCGGCCAGGCATCGTCGCCTGCTCCGCAAAAAGCGATTGGAACCTAGGGTGTTACAGGTGACGACCGGGCACCACGTTGTAAGCCTGTGTAACTGAATTATCGCAAGGATCGGCGAAGATGCGTTCTGAATTTGTCCATTCTGCCATAGCTGCGCTTGCCGTCACAGCCCTTGGCGGCTGTACTCCGCCTAGCGAAGCAGCCTTGCAGCACGCCCATGCATCGCCGCCACCTTTAGGGCAGGTTGGCATCCTCGCTTCCACCCCGCCGGGCGACAGCAGCATCAACCCGCTGCGCTGCCATATCGACGGCCCGAACACGATCTGCAAACGCGACAACGACTGAGGGGTGGCCGCTAAACGACGCGAAAAACCTGGTTGGCGCCGGCGTCCCGATAAAAATCCACCCGCACGCCGTCGAAATGGTAGTCGAGATGCCGCCCCTGCACTGCCGCGGCTGCGCAATCCGGATAGAAAAGCCCGGCGCACGCGCCGCCCGGGTGGCGCACGCTGGGATAAACGACGCCGTCCGAGGCCACCCTACGCAGCGACGCGCCCAATGCCTGCCCTGCCGCATAATCGTCCGGCGCCAGCACGGCGTCATCCGCGGACAGCCCGCGCAGATCATGCAGCGACCCATCGACATCCAGCACGATCTCGCGGAACTGCGACGTCCATCCTGGCTTCTGGCCGGTCGCTACCATGAACAAGGCATGGTGGTGCATCGTCTCGAACAGGGCCGTCTCGAACGACTCCGCCACATACAACACGCCATAACCGCCGGCGGAAAACCGCGTCGGCCGGTCCAGGCTCACATGGGTGAACGGCGCCATCAGATAGGTCGCCCCAGCCCCCCCCACACGGCGCCCGGGTGGCACCAGATCGAGGTTCCCGAGGCTCTCTACCAGCCGAGGGTTCGTCTTTTGTTCTCCTGACATCAGAAGCGGCCAGTCCGCGGGATCGGCGATATCCTCGAATAAATCGATCGGCGGATGCAGGCTACGGATGATCCGCACCGCACGTTTCCAGACGACATGGCTCTTTGGCAGCTCCGAAATGGCGCTCACCCGCCGCGCTCCGCATCCAGATAGCGCCTCACCCGCATCAGATCGGTCAGATCTCCCCCCAACATCACCTCAAGCGCCGAGCGGCCGCCGAACACCACGTTCGGCCGCCTGATCCATTCATAAACCCGGTTCGCGTCACGGAAAATCAGGCGCAGCGCCTTGTGGATGCCGATGAGATTTGACAGCCGGCTCTTCTGGTCCCGCCCGATCCGCCCCAACGCTCCCGTCTTCCAGCGCGCAAAACTGCGCGGCGGCAGATCGAGCAAGATCGCCGCCTGCGCATCCCCAAGCCGCCACCGCTCGAACAGCGTGAGACAAGCGCGAAACATCGCAGCTGCCTCCGCATCGGTGATCGGCGACGGGACGAACGCGTCCGGGGCGGTCACGAGCGACACCAGCTCGGGCATCTAACCTCCATGCTATATGGCGTAGCATACCAATATAACGCCATATGGCAAGCCACCCGATGAAATTGAATGGGGGAGCAGTGCCTGCCCCCACAAACCCCCCGTTGAGTCTTGATCCTCATAGTGCCGTCCAAGCAGGTGACGTAATCGAACCCGATTGAATGTAAAATCCAGGACCTACGAGGTCGCGATAGGTAGAACCCTTTGCAGCTTTACCAACGCCGGTGCCCGACGTGCCACTTACCGGCACACCGCTGCCGGTAAGCTCATAGGTGCCCCCAGCGCCAACCCACCCACCTGCCACGGCGTCGAAAATCCGGATCCCGCATGCGGGAAAACCATGCCCGCTCGTCATCGTCACCGCAGGGCCCACGGCAATCCCCGCGCCGTCGATGGTGCCGCGCACCTCGTTGCCCACATCGACATTCTGCCCAAAACACACGAGAGCTTCGCACGGGAACAGCGTCGCAACACCGCCCTGCTCGCCTATATTGGTGACACGTAGATCGAACCGGCTGGCCAAGGTGTAGCTCAGCGTCATCGCATAGGGCATGTCGCGCGGCGATTGTGCGCCCAGCGCCGTACCTGGATAACCCGCGATCGTGGCTGCCGGCAGCCCGCCCATGTTCACCAGGGTCATCGCGATATCCAGATGCGCATTTGGGAAACTTACCGTGCTGGCCTGGCCAATCTGTATCGCGCTGCATCCGGCATAGCCTTGTGCCAGCGCATTCACCAGCGACGCCGGAAACACATACGATGCCGTGATATTGCTCTGCTCGAAAAACGCGAGGCCACGCACCGAGACCCGATCGCTCTGGTTGATCAGCAGCGCCGCACCACACGTATCGAACACCACGCTCGGACATTCGATAGAGCCGGAGCCATATATCTCCAATCCGCAGCCGGAGCCCACGCAGTTCATCGTGGTGATCCGCCAGTCATTCGCATAACGGCAGAACACGCCGTCATTGCCGCCCAGCACTTCGATCTCGTCGATGATGCCGTTCAACCCGGTGATCAACACGGCAAACGTGCCGCCATATGTTTGCGAATAGATCGCCGGCACGAAACCGGTCACGTTCAGATGCCCGATCAGTGTATCGGTCTGGATGACCGCGCCGATATTGTATTGACCGCCGACGAAATCCGGTGTCCATGCCGGCGCCAGCGTAGCGCCAAGCCCCGCACTCGGTGTTTTGTAATCCGATTTATACGCCTTGCTTTGCACGAAGCAGCCGGGGTTCGCGGTGTCGAACACAGAGAAGCCGTTTGCCAAAGTCCATTGCTGCTGCTGCAACGCCGGCGGCAGGCCATACCCGCCGGTCTGATACACCGCAGCCGCAGTGATACCGCCTGAAGCGTTCACGGCACTCACTTGTGCCACCCAAGGCCAATATGTGCTCGCCTGCGGCTGCGCCAGAAGCACCAGATCGCCGACCAGGTAGCCCGTGCCCGGCGCACCCACCGTGCAGGCGCCGCCGACCAGCGCCTGCCAGGTCTTGCCGATGGCAATGCCAGACCCGCGGAAATTGATATTCGTGTTCCCGACATAGACGTTCAGTTTCGAGGCATGCGCACGCGGCGTGATGATGACCGTCGGTTCGAACTGCGCCTGCACGCCGGCACCGGTCGCGTAGAAACTGCCAGGCACACTGGTGGTGCCGTTATTGCTCTGATCCCCGGTATAAGGCGCCCGCAGGATCGCCCCATCCGTATGCAGGTTGACGTATTCCGGCACGACGAGCGGCTGGGACACCAGATAGGTGCCGCGCGGCAAATAGGCTGTTACCGACATGCGAAAACAATTCGCATCGAAATCGGTGTTCTTCATCGCCAGCGCCATCGACTGGCAATATAGCAGGAACGCCTGCAGTTTCGGATACGCATCGTAATTCGCCTCGGTATCCCACACCTCCGCAAAATTGAATCGCGCCGCCAGTTTCTCACGGTCGCCGAAACCAAGCCCGCTGCGGGGAAACGGTGCCGTGGGCGGCGTGCCATGCGAGAACACCGCAGCGCCCGCCGCCGTCGCCACCCAGGGGACACTCGCCAGCCCGCCCGTCGACAGCGAACTGACGACATTGGCTTGCGTAGCCGGCAATGCGCCAGTCAAGCCAGCGGAGAGTGCCGCCACCGCGCCGCCATCGGCCACACTGCCGCTCACCGTGCCGAAATTGCTGGTCGCGGCATTGCCCAGCCCGGCCACGTCGGCGGTCGTGATCGCCAGCGCGCCTTTCAGCGCGGCTGCGGTGATGGAGCCGGCGAGGCCTGCGACCGTCGCCACTCCGGGCGGCTCAGTCACCGTAAAGGCCGCCGCGTTCGCGATCACCGCCGGGTTGGACGTATCGCGCACCATCAGCGCCAGCTGCGGCCCGGCTACCAGATAGGTGGGGCCACTACAGGTCCAACTCGAACCGTGCAGCAGGAAATTGGTGGTGGCTGTCCAGGTGCCGTCACCCAACGACCAGTCCAGCCCCTGCCCCAAGCTGCCATTGGCGACTGAGCCGCTGATCTGGCAAGGCCCGCCGGCGGCGGCCAGCACGGAGAGGATGTTTAGCGTCTCCGGCGCGGTGGTGTCACCGCCGCCGCCACCGATCTTGACGACATCGGCAGCATATTCCGGCAGCAGCGTGCTGATCACCGCTGGATCGGTGATCAAATCTCCCACCGAATAGGTCAGGAAGGCTTGGGTGACGATCAGCTCCATCGCGCGGGCTCCTTGTGACGGGTGGCCCGGCAGCGCAGTACGCAACCTACGGGCGCAGATAACGTTTAATGTCATCAATGCTAACATAACGCCGCTATGTTGGGCAAAAGCTGTGTCTGGCGCCGGCCTAGGCCAAGGCTATGGCGCGGCTGCAGATCTGTAGCCAGATGTTGCGCGAGACCGGAAGCACCGCGCCATCGGCTGCAAGGTTGAACCGGTCGATATAGGCCATCAGCAGGCCATCATCGAGGATGTCCACGCTGCCGGGCGGATGATCCGGGTCGGCGGGTTGCACATAGAGCAGGGTCGCAGGCCCGTAGCGGCGCATGGCGCGATGGATGCGCCGTACCTCGTCAAGCGTGCAGAGCCGGTCGCCGGTCTTGAACACGAAGATCTTTTTCGCTTCGGCAAAGGTCTCGATCAGCTTGCGGGTGAGGAAAATGAGGCGCCGGCACATCATCGCCAGCACCTCCTCGGACGGCTTGTCCGCGACATCGATCCAGGTGTGCATGCGCATCAGGAAGCGACGATCCTCGGTGCTATATTCCTGCCGCCCATCCGGCCAGGTGAATCGGTCCAGAATGGTCTGCGCTGGCGTGCCGACACCCTCGAAGCCGCTCTCCAGCGCGAGCGCCAGCGAGTCGGCCGTCATGGTCGCCCAGCGCAGTAGGCCGAGCGGCTCGGCCCCCGCCTCCCGCTGCAGCAAACCGAACTCACAGCCCTGCGCGGTACCTCCCAGGCTCTCGAACCGCGTCACCAATTCCGCGTCGTCCGCAGGCGCGAGTTCGGGCGCGGCGAGGCTGATCCTGCGAAAAAACAGGCTCAGCTTGCGGCCATCCACCAGCCCGCCCGACTCGCCGGGTATGATGCCGTCCGGATGGTAGAAAACCAGCTTGCGGCAGCGCTCAGCCGTCTCTCCGGTTGGCAGGCGCAGCCGGAACGTGCCGGCATGGCCGATGTCCAGCAGCACGGGTGTGCTGGCATTCTCCAGCCGAGCCCAGAGCCGCTGGACGCTGCGATAGGGCGCTATGAGACAAGGCTCGAGGTCGAAATCCAGCCTAGCGCCAGCCTGCAGGCCAGGCTCCGGCCAGAGCACGGCGCTGCGATCACCTGCCGCCCATACGCCATCTTCTTCCTGATACGACCAGCCATCAAGGCGTGCATGTGCGCTTCCAGCCTCGGCGGAAAAATCGATCACGACCTGCGTCTCTCGCCCATCGGTGCCCTGCGCATTGCCTGAGGGCGAAATTTAGACGGGACTTCTTAACTGAACGTAACGATCCAGCCACCTTGCCTTGGACGGCCGATCGCCCATATAGACAGATGTCGGCTTCGGCCAACTATGGCGATAAACGATGCGTGGAATAAACGTTGTGGACCCGGGGGCAGTGCCCGGCGTCTCCACCAGATCTTCTTGAAGAGCGGCCCCTTGAAGTGGGGGCCTTGCGGGGACGACACAGGCTCGACACGCGTAGTAAAGGCTCATCTTTTGCCCGGCATGATACCGCCGTTATCGGGTCAACACTACAAGTGCCAACGATAACTTCGAAGCACTCGCGATTGCTGCGTAAGCAGTAACACGCGCGGTTAGGGGGGCCCCGGGCAACAGAATGCCCCCCACTCTCAGATCATTTGGAAACGCGTGCTGGCGGCCATCTGACGCGGTTTTTCTGCGCTCCGGTGCTCGCAAAACCACGCTAGCTGACTTGCCATCACACGTTTCCAAATGATCTGACCCGACACAAGCATGCGGGGTTTGCTCGGGTGGGGTTGCGGGGTATGCATGTGGACCGCGGGAGCTGATGTGATGGAAGACGATAGCGACATACCTGGCGCAGGCGGGCTCGTTCCCGACAGCCTGCTGCCGTACGACCAGTGGATGGAAGAGGCCATGCGCGGGGTGGTGTCACGCGCGATTGCTCATGTGGCGGCCGAAGGCCTGCCGGGGCAGCACCATTTCTACATCACCTTCCGCACGGATTTCCCGGGCGTCGTGATCCCGCCGCGGCTGCTGGCAAAATATCCCGAAGAAATGACGATCGTCCTGCAACACCAGTACGACCGGCTGTATATGGACGACGCAGCCAAACTCTTCGGCGTCAGCCTCTCCTTCGGCGGCGTGCTCTCCGCCCTCACCATCCCCCTCGCCGCCGTCTCGGCCTTCGTCGACCCGCACGTGCAATACGGCCTGCGCTTCAATGTCGCCGCCCCGAAACAAATACCCGCACCCGAACCGGAACCACCCGCAGCCCCGCCGCCAGCAGACATCGGCGACACCCCCCAAGTGGTCAGCCTCGACGCCTTCCGCCGCCGCCGCGACTGATGGGTTTGTGCTGGGCCTGCGGATGGAGTGGGATCGCTGCACGCCCCTCCTCACCTTGCCGTCCAACGGGGTCCAGGGGCAGAGCCCCAGCCTAACGCTGGGCTGAGCGCACACCTATCGGTTCACGGAGCCGACGGGAGGCGGCCGTTGGCAGCCCGGCAGCGCGGATCATCAGGAAGCGGCCGGTCCAGGTGCCGATGATCCAGTCGCCGCTGATTTCCTGGCCATCGCTGCTCACCACGCCTTCATAGGTGACGCTGGTGTAGGGTTCGCAGTCCGGCTCGTAGGTTTTGACGAAGGAAACGAGTTTGCCAGCGCGCGAGCCGGAAATGGAGGCGCACAGGATGCGGCCCATGATCGCGCCTTGTGTAGCTTTCTCGGTGATCGTACCGCCTAGGAAATCGTCTGTTGCGATCAGGCTCGCTTCGAACGGCACCGGCGTGGCTATGGAGTGTGGAAGGCTGTATTGGCCGTGCCAGGCGCCGGTCAGTTCGATTGCCGGCATGGGGTACCTCAATGGGCGGGGGTGGTTCCGGCGAGATAGGCGGCCATGACGTCTTGTGGTTGGCCATCCATGCGCACGCGGCCATGGTCCATCCAGATCACCCGGTTGCACCATTCCAGCACTGCGCTTGAGATGTGAGAGGACAGGACGAGGATTTCCGCACCGCTGACAATGGCTTCGAGCCGCGTACGCGCCTTGGCCACAAAGTTCGCGTCGCCGGCGAGGAACCACTCATCCATCAGCAGCACTTGCGGGCGGATGGCAGTGGCCATTGCGAAGCCGAGCCTGACCACCATGCCGGAGCTGTAGAAGCGCACGGGCAGATCGAGGAACTCGCCGAGCTCGGCAAATTCCTGCACGTCGTCTTCGAGCAAGGCGATCTGCGTTTTTGAGAACCCGTTATACAGGCCGCGCAGCATGATGTTCTCGCGGCCGGTGAGTTCGACGTTCATGCCGAGCTGCGGATCGAGCAATGCGTTCAGGCTGCCTTCCACGCGAATGCGTCCGGCGACCGGCTCGTAGATGCCGGCGATGGCGCGCAGCAGCGTGGTTTTCCCGGCACCATTGGTGCCGATCAGGCCGAGCCGGTCGCCGCTGCCGAGCTCGATATCCACGTCGCGCAGAGCCTGCACCACCATGCGCTGGCGCTTATCCTCGCCCAGCCGGCCGGAGGCGGCGGCGACCACCGTCTTTTTCAGGCTGCGTGAGCTGCCGTGGAAAAGCGGGAAGTCCACGGAGACGTTTTCAATTCGTATGCGTGCCATATGCATTACATCCAGTAGGCTAGGCGGCCGCGCACGCGCGCGAACAGCAGCCAGCTCAGCACACAGAACGCCAGGCTGTAGCAAAGGGCGAGCACCCAGACTGTCGAACCAGGTGCCGTGCCGAGCAGCGGCCCGCGCACAACTTCGAGCAGCGCGTCGAACGGATTGAGCGGCAACCACCATCCTTTGGCACCCAGCTGCTCCGGCCGCCACACCACCGGGGTCACGAAGAAGGCGATCTGCATGATGCTGCCGACGATCGGCGGGATGTCGCGAAAACGCGCGCAGAAGGCACCCAGCAGCATGCAGGCGGCGAACGCATCGACTGTCCAGATCGCGAAACCGGGCAGGCACAGCAGGCCGCGCGGCCCGGGCCATATCGAGAAGATCAGGAAGATCGCGACGATCACCGGCACGTTGTGCAGGAACGAGATTATGCTGCGCACGACCACGCGCAGCATCTGCACGAAGAACGGCATGCGCTGCGAGCGCAATGTGCCTTCGGCCTGGGTGAAGGTGGTGCAGGCATCCATCACGTGGCCGCTGAGCGCGTTCCACATCACCAGAGAGAGGGCGAGGAACGGCAGGTACGTCGTGAGGTCCATATGGAATAATGCGCCGTAGAGTCCGCCCATCGCGGTCACCATCACCGCGGTGGAGATGGTCAGCCAGAAAGGGCCGAGCATGGAGCCGCGGTATTTCAGCTTGATGTCGAGCCAGCCGAGGGTGATCCCGAGCCGCCACAGGGCCATACCCTCGGACATATCCGTCCAGGCCAGGCTGTGTCGTTCACGGTGCGAGCTGTCGGCACCGACATCCAATGTGGCAGGCTCGAGCCGCGGCAGGGTCTCTTGGGGAATGGCGTCCATTTCGGCCCGGCGGTACTCCATCTGCCTGTTGACCGCAACTCTAAGGAGCGCCGTTCAGGACCGTAATGAACAGGCGCGTGACGCGAGGAGCGTGCTCGGTTTGCCACGCGTCACACCTTAATAAATTCCTTTCTTGCCGCTTCCATCGCATTCGGTTAAGGCCTTAGGGGTTAACTCTGAGTCCTGACTTCAACAGCGAGATCGATATGCCGGTCGAAATGGCCCTCCAGGCCTGAGCCGTCATGCACGTCCGCAACGAATTGGATATCGACGCGCATGGCCTCTCAGACCAGCCGGGTTTTGCCACTCAACCTCGGTTCGGTCCGGGATCTCGCCCCAACCCTTCGGGCGCTCGCTTGTGTTTCGACCGCGGCGCTGCTCTCCGCCTGTGCTGGCCATAGTCCACCGATGACCGCCACCCAGGAAGCCGCCACCTATATCGCCCGCGCCAAGCCCAGCTACGCGCCGCCTGGTCCGCCCAATGACCCGTGGGGCCCTTATATCACCGAGGCCTCCACCAAGTTCGATGTGCCGGAACGCTGGATACGCGAAGTGATGCGCGTCGAATCGGGCGGCCATGAGTTCGCCAGCACCGGCGTGCTGATTACCTCACCGGTCGGCGCGATGGGCCTGATGCAGCTCATGCCGGAGACCTATGACGAGGTGCGCGCCCGCTACAATATCGGCGACGACGCCTTCGACCCGCATAACAACATCCTCGCCGGCACCGCGTATCTGCGCGAGATGTATGATTCGTTCGGCAGCCCGGGCTTCCTCGCCGCCTATAATGGTGGGCCTGCGCGACTTGACGACTATCTGACGAAAAACCGCCCGTTGCCGGCCGAGACACGCCGCTACGTCGCGATGATCGCGCCTTATATTCAGGGCGAGTGGCCGAACAACCGTTCGCCGGCCGAGCAATATGCCGTCAACCAGCTGCCGATGGATATCCCTGCGGGCCCGCGCTACGTGGTGCACCATGCGCCGGTGCTGCTGGCGCGCAACACGCGCCGTGGCCGCGAACAAGCCGTGCGCTATGCCGCGATCGATCGTCATCACCATGGCCGTGGTGCGGCCCCCATCGAGCTGGCCGAGGCGCCGGAGCCGCATACCGTTCGCGTGTCCTACATGACGACCAGCGGGCACCATGCGTTCCACGTGATCGAACCCGTGATGTCTAACGTGACCACCAGCCATCATGGCGGTGGCAGCCATTCGGCGATCCCGTCAAACACCCGTTTCGCGCAGCATGTTTCGGGTAGCGCACATGCCGCCGGCCATGTCCAGGTGACTCTCGCGAGCGCCAGATCGGCGCATGTGGCGCCGGCTCATCATGCGTGCCAGAAAATCAGCCACCATAGCGGCTGCGCCGTCAGCTAAACGTAGGGCGGATAAAATCCGCCCTGCGGACCGCTCTTCAGGCGTCCAGGCGGCGACGTTTTGCGAAAGCCAGACCGGCCAGCGCGGTGGCGAGCAGCGCAAAGGAGGCCGGCTCCGGCACCGTTGTCACCGTCGCGGTCGGGCCGGAGACCATTTCGAAGCTGATTGCCGGCTCCATATTCCAATCCGACCAGTTGTAGAGATTCACGTCGAGCGCTGCGCCGTCCGCGAAGCTGACGAGGATCGTGTTGGAGAGCGCGGTCTTGATGGCGCCGGACTTGGAGGCCGGCGTGCAGCTGCCGGCCCAGGTGATGCAGTCGGTCTGCGAGGCGTAGTTGATCGCGTAATTCGCGTCGACGGCGATGTTGCCGTTCACCAGGCTGGCCGTATTGGCACCGGCGGTGTTGGACACGGAAGTGATGGCCGAGCCGAGCGCGTCGGAGAATGAGAAGTCGACCAGGATGTTGCCGGTTACGAGACCCTTGCCACTGGTCGGGGATACCAGCAGGAAGTTCTGCGCCGCTGTCGTCTGGCCCTCGGTGAGGGTGCCGGAGAAGCTGTAGGGAAGATAGGTGCCATTATTGGACCCGGCATTAATCGTGGGCGTGCCCGGTCCGCTCGATGTCGTTGCCGCCGTATAGGACCCGGAGAAATTTTCCGTTGGGATCGGCGACGCCAAAGCCGCGGTGGAAACTCCCAAACCAAGCAGCACGATCGCAGCAAACCGGCTCATCATCAAACCCCATCAAAATCGTCAGGCCAAAGCTGAACGAACTGTTAACGGAATCCGGGGCAGCTGTAAACCACTTTTCGATACCTTCGACGTTATTTTTGTTTATTTTACCGTCAAAGCTTAAATTTTGAGATAAGTCATATAAGTGACGTGACATTCGCCTTATGCGCGAGGCGGCAGGTAGCCACAAAGCTGTTCCACGCTCATGAGCATAACCATAGGTTGAAGAGATGATCGCGCCGTAAGATGACGGCGCGACGGACGTGGCGGAAGGCCGTAGAGACCCTCCCGCAGATCAGACCTTCTCGACCTGGCCGTATTCGAGTTCGACCGGAGTCGACCGACCAAAGATAGAAACAGACACCTTCAGGCGGCCCTTTTCCTCGTCGATCTCCTCCACCGTGCCGTTGAAGCTGGTGAACGGACCGTCGGCCACGCGCACCTGTTCGCCGATCTCAAACACCACCGAGCGACGGGGATGGTCCACGCCTTCCTGGGCCTGCTTCATGATCCGATCGGCTTCCGCCTCGCTGATCGGCGTGGGGCGCAGCTTGGTGCCGAGGAAGCCGGTAACCTTCGGGGTGTTCTTGATCAGATGCCAGGCGTCGTCCGTCAGCTCCATCTTCACCAGCACGTAGCCGGGGAAGAACTTGCGCTCGGCATTGATCTTCTGGCCGCGCCTGACCTCGACCACTTCTTCGGAGGGGACCAGTACCTCGTCGATATGGTCGGCAAGGCCCTTCTGGTCGGCCTGCTCCTTGATGGCCTGCGCGATCTTCTTCTCGAAGCCGGAATAGACGTGAACGACATACCAACGTTTAGCCATGTGCCTGCTCTAACCCTCAGTTCGTGCCGGTGAAGAGCACGCGTACCAACCAGCCGACCGCCATGTCGACCGAGAAGAAAAATATCGCCGCCAGCGCCGACATGGCCAGCACGAGCCCGGTCGTCACCAACGTCTCGCGCCGGCTTGGCCACGTGACGCGGCCGGCCTCTATGCGCACTTCGCGGATGAATTTGACGGGGGCAAAAGCCAAGGCGGGTATCCTTGAGTGAGCGGACAGAGAAGCGGCGGCCAGGGAAGCAAGAGAGAACCAAGACAGTACAAGAAATCGAAAAATCGCGTGGCAGGGGCGGAGGGTCTCGAACTCTCAACCTCCGGTTTTGGAGACCGGCGCTCTAGCCAATTGAGCTACGCCCCTGCGGCACCCCCACACAGCAAGGCGGCGGTGGATCACGCGAGCGCGGTATGAAGAGTGCCGGACGGTTCCTGTCAAGAGTGCCGCGCGTATAACCGGGCACGCGCGCGCTGGCCAACAACCGGGCAAGAGGCCTAAACGGTCGGCCGGAACTGATTGGAGTAAGGATTGATGCGCAAGCCGGCCCCTTGGCTGCTCGCCGTTTTCTCGACTGCCGCCGGCCTCGCCGCCGCGGTCTCCAGCGCCCAGGCGCATGATGCGCAGCGGGTGAAATTCGTGGCCTCGGTCCATATCGCCGCACCGCCGGCACGTGTCTGGGCGATGATCGGCCATTTTCACGACCTCTCCTGGGACGACCAGGTCGCCAAGACCTCCGGGACCGGGGGCGACGTGCCCGATTCGACCCGCACCATCACGCTGAAATCCGGTGGCGTATTGCCCGATGAAGAGCTCGAGCGCTACGAGCCGCAGAATTTTACGTATGCCACCTTCCTGCCCCATGTGGACGTGAAGATCCTGCCGGTGACCAATTTCTCCTCGATCCTCGTGGTCGTGCCGCAGCCCGATGGCGGTTCCAAGGTGGAGTGGCGTTGCGCCTTCTATCGCGGGTTCCCGAATTTCGGCCCGCCGCCGGAGCTGAACGAGGCTGCCGCCATCAAGGCCGTCACCGCCCTCACCCAGCCTGCTCTGGACGGCCTCAAAGAAAAGCTGGAACGACCGATCCCTACGAACTGAGCAGACGCATACAACGTTCGGACGGTTTGCGACGCCCCAGGTCATGAGGCGATAAGCGTGCCGACACCGCCTTCGGGAGCATTTAAGATATGTCCAAGACGCGCCGCGCTTTGATCGCCGGGCTCGCCTGCCTCGCTACTTCTCCTGGAGTGATCTCTCAAGCCTGGGCGCACGGCCCCACCCGCCAGAAGCTGGAGCTTTCGGTCGAAGTGGCTGCTCCACCCGACAAGGTTTGGGCGGTCATCGGGAATTTTCACGACCTCTCCTGGGTGCCTACCGTGGCCAAGGTAGACGGCGCCGGCGGCAACGATCCCGATACCGCAAAACGCGACGTGACGCTGAAGAGCGGCGGCGCCTGGAAGGCCGAGGAACTCAGCGATTACGACGCAGCCAAATTCACCTATGGCACCTTCCTGCCCCATGTCGACACGAAGGTGCTGCCGGTCGCCGATTTCTCGACTCATATCAGCGTCACCGCCGGCCCTGGTGGCACGTCGAAAGTAGAGTGGCGCTCTGCCTTCTACCGCGGCTACCCGAACAACAACCCGCCACCTGATCTGAACGAAGAGGCGGCCGTCAAAGCCGTCACCGCCTTTTGCCAACCTGCGCTGGATGGGCTGAAGGCACGTTTCGGAGGCGGCCACTGAAAACGCGGCCACTGAAAACACTGGCGCTGCTTGCGGCACTGGCTTTGCCAAATGCCGCAAGCGCTGCCGAAGCTTTCATCACCGATCAGGACGGCAACGCTGTCACCGTGATCGATCTCGCCACCCGCAAGACGGTGGCGACGATCCCGGTGGACGGCAAACCCGCCGGCATCGCAATGACGCGAGATGGTGCTACGGCCTACGTCACCAGCCCCTCGGCGCAGATGGTGAGCGTTATCGACACCGCCGCGCACATGGTTATCCGCCATTTCGCAGCACCCGGTGGCCCGCTCGGCATCGCAGTCCATCCTTCTGGTAGCCCACTCTACGTTGCAGACTGGTATTCCGCCCGGATCGAGGTCATCGACCCTGCAAGCGGCAAGATGCTCGGCCAGATCGATGTCGGCCAATCGCCGTCCGGCCTGGCGCTGACACCCGACGGCAAAATCCTCTGTGTTGCCGACCGCCTCTCGGATGCCGTCTCCATCGTCGACACCGCTACACTCAAAGAAATCGCCCGTGTCAAAGTGGGTGCACACCCTTTCGGCCTGGCCATCGATGCAACCGGCAAGCGCGCCTACACGGCCAATGTCGAAAACAACACCGTCAGTGCAGTCGACCTAGCGACGCAAAGCCTTGCGGGCACCATACAAGTCGGCAAACGCCCCTACGTCGTCGCACTCGACGGCCCGCATGGCTTCGTCACCAATGAACTCGCGAGCACCGTCACCGTGTTCGATTTGGTCACGCTCAAAAAGCTCGCGACCATCAAAGTGGGCGACTACCCGGAAGGCATGCAGGCGAGCCCGGATGGGAAATCCCTCTACGTCGCCAACTGGGACAGCAACACGCTCAGCATCATCGATGCGGCGACGCTGACGGTAAAGGGCTCGCTTGACGCCGGCAGCAGCCCACGCGCATTCGGCACCTTCATCAAGCCGTAAGCAGGCGCCACTTTCGCGTGCGACTTACCTGAGTTAAGTTGCTGCGGCGCGGGCGTAGCATAGTGGTAATGCTCTAGCCTTCCAAGCTAGCTAGGAGGGTTCGATTCCCTTCGCCCGCTCCAGAAAGCAAGGCCGGGGGCGTCGTGCGGAGCACGCTTTCGCATGACGCCCCTGGACCCCGCCAGGGCAAGCCCCTGGACGGCATTATTGGACCTAGAATGATCGTCTCACGTGCCACGCTTCTGCGGCAGCCGGGCGTGCTGCCCATGATACTTGGCCGCAGCTTCTCTTCTCTCGCAGCGCAAATGCAGGCCGTCGCCGTTGGCTGGCAGATCTACGCCCTGACAGGCAGCGCCTTCTCACTCGGCCTCGTCGGCTTGGCGCAGTTCCTTCCCGTCGTGACACTTGTCCTGGTGGCAGGCCATGTCGTCGACCGCTCCGACCGCCGCAGGATCGCCGCCATCTGCCAAGCTATCGCCGGCGCCGCAGCGATGGCGCTCGCGCTGGCCGCCTTCACCCACCATCTGACGCCGGCGATGATCTACGCTCTCGTCATCGTTGTCGGCGCGGCGAAAGCATTCGAAGGGCCCAGCCTGCAGGCGCTGCTGCCAGCCCTCGTGCCGGGCGAACTGTTTCCCAGCGCAGCCGCCCTCTCCTCCTCCATGTTCCAGACTGCCACCATCCTCGGCCCGTCGCTGGGCGGCCTGCTCTACGGCCTGGGATCCGGTATCATCTACGCCATCTGCGCCGGTGTCTTCTTCATCGCAGCCCTTTCGACCTTCCAGGTCCCGGCGATCATCCGCAAAGCCGCTCTCGAACCGCCAAGCCTCGCCTCTTTCTTCGGCGGCCTCACCTTCATCCGCCAACGCCCCGAAATCCTCGGCGCCATCTCGCTCGACCTGTTCGCCGTGCTCCTTGGGGGCGCTACAGCGCTGCTCCCCATCTACGCACACGACATCCTCAAGGCCGGCCCGGTCGGCCTTGGCCTGCTCCGCGCCGCGCCCGGGATCGGTGCCATCCTGGTCTCCGTGTGGCTGACACGCCACCCGATGCGCGGTGTTCTTGGATTGAAGATGTTCGCGGCTGTGGGCGTGTTCGGGCTCGCCACCATCCTCTTCGGCGTTTCCAGATCGCTCCCGCTCTCTGTGGCGATGCTTGCCATCCTTGGCGGTGCGGATGTCGTCAGCGTCGTCATCCGCTCCACCTTGGTGCAGATGCGCACGCCGGACTCCATGCGCGGGCGCGTCGCCGCCGTGAACATGCTGTTCATCGGCTCCTCCAACCAGCTCGGAGAATTCGAGAGCGGCACGCTTGCCGCCCTCATCGGCGCCACCCCGGCCGTGGTTCTCGGCGGGGTGGGCACCCTGCTCGTCGCCGGCGTGTGGATGGGGCTGTTCCCCGCTCTGCGCCGCCTCAACAAGATCGAGATGGCACCCGAGGCCGCCGACTAGCCAGCCATTGTATCGAGCTCGGCAAGGACCTCGGCAGACAGCTTGATGTCGCCGGCTGCCAGGTTTTCCTGCAGATGTGCCACCGACGACGTGCCCGGGATGAGCAGGATGTTCGGCGCACGGTGCAACAGCCACGCAAGTGCGATCTGCATCGGCGTCTTGCCGAGCCGCGCTGCCAAGGCGGACAACGCGCTCGACTGTATCGGCGTGAAACCGCCCAGCGGGAAGAACGGCACATAGGCGATGCCCTCCGCCGCAAGCTGGTCGATCAGCGCATCATCCTGGCGCTGCACCACATTGTAGAGGTTCTGCACGCAGACGATCTCCGCCATGCGCCGTGCCTCGGCGATCTGCGTCGCGGTCACGTTGCTCAGGCCGATATGGCGTAGGAGCCCTTTCTGCTGCAGTTCCAGCAAGGCGGTCAGGGGCGCTTCCAGGGAGCCTTCCGTCGGGCCGTGGCCGTCGCCCATCAGGCGCAGATTGACGACATCGAGCGTGTCCAGCCCAAGATTGCGCAGATTGTCGTGCGCGCCGGCGGTGAGATCGGCCGCCGAGATCGCCGGCAACCATGAGGCATCGTCGCCCCGGACGGCACCGAGCTTGGTGACGATCACCATATCCTTCGGGTAGGGATGCAGCGCCTCGCGGATGATACGGTTGGTCACATGCGGCCCATAGAAATCACTGGTGTCGATGTGGTTCACGCCGTTGGCCACTGCCTCGCGCAGAACCGCCAAAGCGGCCGCGTGATCCTTCGGCGGCCCGAAAACGCCCTTCCCCGCCAACTGCATCGCGCCATAGCCGAGGCGCCCGACGGTCAAGCCGCCCATCGTGAAACTGTTCTGGTTGGTCATCTGCTTCTCTTTCCCAAAGCGAACAGGTCACATATGGCATCGTAAGATTGCACAAAAACGCCTATCAATCAGCACAACCTGTGCAGGAATTCGAACAGTGGCCGCCCAGCTTGCGGATCTCGACGCCTTTGTTGCCATTCTCCGTAGCGGTGGCTTTCGCGACGCCGCAAAGGTCGCCAATTGCTCGCCCTCGAGCCTCAGCTTGGCGCTGCGCCGCCTCGAAGCACGGCTCGGCGTGCGCCTGCTCAACCGCACCACACGCAGCATCGCACCCACCGAGGCCGGCACCCGGCTCTACGAACGCCTTGTTCCGGCCCTGTCCGAACTGGAAGCCTGCCTTGATGTCGTCAACGCCTTCCGCGACCGCCCTGCCGGCACGTTGCGGCTGAACGTGCCGGCCAGTGTCGCCCGTATCGTGCTGCCCTCGATCGTGCCGCCCTTCCTGAAAACCTATCCGGATATCCAGCTCGACGTGATCGTCGAAGATCGATTTGTCGACGTGCTCGCCGCCGGTTGCGACGCTGGAATACGGTACGACGAGCGCCTCGAGCAGGACATGATAGCCATTCCGATCGGCCCCCGGATCCAGCGCTTCGCCACCGCCGCTTCCCCCGAATATCTCGCCGCACACGCGGCACCCATGCACCCGAGCGACCTGCTGCGCCACGCCTGCATGCGCGGGCGGTTTTCCAGCGGCATATCGCCGACCTGGGAGTTCGAACGCGACGGCGAGATCTTGCGCGTCGAACCAACCGGCCCCCTTACGGTTCGCCTCGGCGCCTCGATCGATCTTGCCGTGGATGCGGCGATCGCCGGGATCGGTATCATTCATCTTTTTGAAGACTGGCTGCGGCCGTATCTGGACAGCGGAACACTCGTGCCGGTGTTGACCCCGTGGTGGCAGGAATTCTCCGGGCCGTTCTTATATTACCCGGGGAGAAAGCATCTGCCGGCGCCGCTAAGGGCGTTTGTGGATTTTGTAAAAGCGTTGGGGGCACCGAGCCGGTCCCTCCAAATCCCCCATCAGTTTTAACGACTGCTTGGATTAAAGGATTAGCCTGACCCTTTTGGCATCCATGTGTCGAGCAGCCTGCGCACGGCAGCGATGGGAACCTGCGTAACCTGCTTGTTGTTTTGGGGGCCATGACCGTAGGGCTCGCCGGTGCGCGAGAAGGCCGGAAAGATGTTGTCCATGCCATCGAAGCCGAAATAGGTGAGGCCGGCCAGTTCGGCAAAGAACTGGTAATCGTAATGCCGTGCGCCGGGCGAAAAGAATTCCAGCACCAGGCTGCCCGGCCGCATCCAGAGCGCATTCGTCAGCCCGTTGCCGTGCACGCCCACCAGAACATCATGGGCGGCTACGACACGCACCTGCTGCTCCCAGGGAAGGGCAGCGAAATCGATTTGGGTCACGGGACCGTAGGCTTGCAGACATGCCAGCAGAGATGACTCCGCCTCGGGCGAAAAGCAGCGCGGCGGCGGCCGCGTGACGTAGAGAATGCGTGGGCTGACCATGCGTCCGTCGAAGCCGCCCACCGCGCGGCGTGTCTTGCGGGACATGTCGATCACATGGGGCCTTGCAATTCCCAAGGCTGCTTCGACGATCTTGTTGAGCCTCATCCCGGCAGAGTCACGATCGTAGATCAGCACATTGTCGAAGGATTGAGGCCACTGCCAGCTTGGATCGCCGATCGGCACGCCTGGGTAAAGCGCTGCCAGCACGGCGCGTTGGACATGGTTCTGCTGCGCATTATCCCAGAGCATGTTGAACACGATACGCGCGGGCTGTGCGCCGCCGAGATAGGCGTGCTGCACCGTCCAGAGCCAGATGATCGCTTCCATGAAATGGAAATAATGAAAGGCGCCGGGTTCGCACATCAGCGCCGTGAAATTGTCGGCTGTTGGTGGCCGGTAGGCGGGCGTCTCGGTGACCCGCAAGACCCCGTCGTCGATCTTGTCGATATACGCGCGCGCGACAAACTGCGCCGGCACCCTGAGGTTGTCGAGCTTGTAGGGTATCATCATGTTCAGGCGCCGGCTGGCATCCAGATATCGAGCAACCTGCGCAAGGCGGCAATGGAGATCTGCGTCACGGCCTTGTTCGTTTCGATACCGTGCCCGTAGGGTTCACCGGTGCGCGAGTAGGCGGGATAAATCTTGTCCATGCCATCGAAGCCGAAATAGGTCAGGCCGGCCAGTTCGGCGAAAAACTGATAATCGTAATGGCGCGCGCCTTGCGGGAAGAATTCCAGCACCAGGCTCCCTGGCCGCATCCACAGTGCATTCGTCAGGCCATTACCGTGCACGCCGACGAGCACATCATGGGCTGCAACGATTCGTACCTGCTGGTCCCAGGGTATGGCTGCGAAGTCGAGCGTCGTCACCGGGCCGTAGGCTTGCAGGCATGTCAGCAAAGCGTGTTCGGCTTCCGGCGAGAAGCACCGTGGCGGCGGCCGGGTGACGTAGAGGATGCTCGCGCTTTTCGTAACGCCACTGAAACCTCCGGCCGCGCGGCGCACCCGGCGCCCCATGTCCATGACATAAGGCTGCGCAAATCCCATGGCGGCCTCGAGACTTTTGTTGAGCCTGGTTTCGGCCCAGGAGCGATCGTAGATCAGCACATTGTCGAAGGACCCGGGCCAGTTCCAGCCGGGATCGCCGATCGGCACGCCTGGATAAAGCGCTGCCAGCACCCCGCGCTGCACGTAATTCTGCCCGGCATTGTCCCAAGGCATGTCGAACACGATGCGTTCTGGCCGAGCGCCGCCGAGAAAGGCGTGCTGCACCGTCCAGAGCCAAATCATCGCTTCCATGAAATGGAAATAATGAAACACCCCACCGTCGCAGATCAGCACGGTAAATCCGTCGACCCGCGGTTCCTTATCAGTCGGCCACTCGGCAACCCTGAGCGCTCCGTCGGCAAGTTGATCGACATAGGCCCGCGCCACAAACCGCGCCGGCACCCGCAAACCCCCAGACCTATACGGGATCATGAAGCGCGTGCCCAAAAGACAAAAGTCTTTTGCTTCTCTTTTTCAAAAAAGAAGATCTTTCCTCACGAGTGCGGTGCCGGCTGCGCCTCGATTGTCGGCAACACCGTCGATATGCAAGCCCAACTCGGCGCCTGTGCGGTCCAGATGGTCACCTCGGGTTTCGCCAATTCCGGATCATCCAACGTGCCTGCGCGGACGAACATCTGATGTTTGCGTGTTTCCGCCTGGCTCGTCATCGGCGTGCCGCAAATGGGGCAGAAGCCGCGTATCAGCCTCGTGCCGCTATCGGCTGTGCTCGCATACTCGGTGAGTATGCCTGTGATGTGGATGTTCTCGCTGAGAAACCCGACATTCACCGTGCCGCTGCCGGCGCCCAGTTTCTGGCAAAGGCAGCACCAGCACACACGTGTCGTGAGTGGCGTGCCGGTCGCTTCATAGCGCACTGCGCCGCAGAGGCAGCCACCGGTGATCATGGTCGTTTCTCCCGCAACGATGCTTGCAGCATTGTATCGAGTGCGCTGAGGAATTTCGAGCGATCATTGCGCGAGAGTGGTGGCGGGCCGCCGGTCATCATGCCCATTTCCCGCATGTGGGTGGAGACGGCGCGCCCGGCTAGAGCGCTGCCGATATTGTCGCTGCTCCAGATCTTGCCGTTCGAGGCGAGGGCTCTTGCCCCCTGCGCCAGGCAGCGCGAGGCGAGCGGGATGTCGGAGGTGACGCAGACGTCGCCGTCTTTTATGCGCTCGGCGATGTAGTCGTCTGCCACATCGGGGCCCTCGCCTACGGTCACCATGTTGACGAAGGGCAGGCCCGGCGGCCTGATGGGGCGGGATCCATTGGAGACCACGATGACGTTGACACCGAGGCGTCCGGCGACGCGGAATACTTCTTCACGCACCGGGCAGGCATCGGCATCCACATAGATCTCAGTCATGTCAGCCGGCCGGTTTGGGCAACGATTCGAGATAGGCGATGATATTCTGCCGCATCTGCGCGTCGGTCACCTGCATGGGCATCTGCGCGCCCGGCAGGAATTGGGCTGGGCCGGCCAGCCACTTATCCAAATTCTCTCCCGTCCAGACCAGATGCGCGCCCTTCAGAGCTGCGGAATACGGATAGGATGAAATGCTGCCGGCCTCGCGTCCGACCACATTGGCCAAAGCCGGGCCGATCTTGTTGCGATCGAGCGCGTGGCAGCCGGAGCATTGCGCGGTGAACAGCCCGGCGCCTGCCTGGGCGTCGGGTGCGCTGGCGGCAAAGCGCGACAGCTCGATGGCTTCGTCGGGACGTTTGGACTGGAAGAACGTATAGCTCAGCGTGATCTCGTGCACGTCGTTGGTGCTGGGATCGTCCGCCAACCGCGGGTCCACGAAGAACGTCACCGGCATCTGCACCTTCTGGCCGGCTTTCAGGCGCTCCTCGTTGAAACAAAAACATTGGATTTTCTTGAAGTAGATACCGATCTTGTCGGGCGTCACGTTGAACGTGGCGTGGCCGACGATGTCGTGGTCCGACACGTTCTGCGCCTCGAAGAACGCCATCGCATCCTCGCCGAGATGCACACGCACGGAACGCTGCATGGGGGTGAATTTCCATGGCATGCCTGGTGCTACCGAGGTGTCGAAGAACACAGTCACCATGCGGGACGTCTCGTGCGTGCTGTTGGTCGCGACGCGCTGCGTTGTGCCGCCATTGCCGGTGACCTGGCAGAACAGGCGATACAGCGTCACCGAATAGGAGGTGAGGCCGATCATCACGGCCAGCACTGAACAAAAACAAATTACGACAACGCGCTTCGACATCAGACACCTCCAAGGAAGGTTGGGGGAGCAGTGCCTGCCCCCCCAAACCCCCCGGCATTTCTTAGAATGGGGGCTAGCGCGCGGAATTCGGGCGCCCGGGGGGCGTTGGGGCGCCAGGCCAGACCTAGGCTGCGCCAGGCGCCGGCACCCTGTAGCCGCTTCAAAACCACTTCTGCTCCCTCCGTCACGCCCGCCTCGATCGCGATCCTGGGGAGCAATGTCGCGCCCAGGCCACCGGCGACCATCTGCACCAGCGTGTGCAGACTTGTCGCCGCGAACCCGTCTGCCAACCCCACCTTCCCACAGGCCGCCAATGCCTGGTCACGCAAACAATGTCCGTCTTCCAGAAACAACATCCGCTCCTGCGCCAATTGCGCCACCGACACGCTCTCTGCCCCGGCCAGTGCCGAGCTGGGTGGCAAGGCTACAAAAAACTCGTCCTGCACCACCGCCAGCGTCTCTGCCAAGTCGCAGGCGCACGGCAACGCCAGCAACACCACGTCAAGCCGGTTGCCCATCAACTGGTCCAGGCATCTCTGCGTCGTGTCCTCCCGCAAAAAGAGCTTTAGCTGCGGAAACGCCGCCCGCAGCGCCGGCATCAGCCGCGGCAACAGAAACGGCCCGATCGTCGGGATCACACCCAGGCGCAACGGCCCAGACATCGGCGCGCGCGCAGCATCCGCCGCCTCGCACACCGCTTCCAGAGCCGCCAACGCGGCCCTGGCCCGCGTCACGATTTCCTGCCCCAGCGGGGTGAAAACCACCCTCTTCCCAGCGGTGCGATCCAGAATGGCAGCATCAATCTGCCGCTCCAGCGCGATCAACCCAGCGGATAAGGTCGACTGCGACACCCTGCACGCATTCGCCGCACGCCCGAAATGCTGTGCCTCGGCGAGTGCCACCACATAGCGCAATTGCTGCGGACCGGGCAAAGGCGTCATCGAGTTATTCGATCATTCTCTCCAAAATAATTCATTAGACGATAAGCAGCCGTCTAGTCCATATGCTGCACTGCGATGGCTGCACCGCAACATAACGGCGCCGTCGAGCCGAACACGAAGAAGGAGCCGTACCGCATGTTGACCATTGGCGACCATTTCCCCGCCTTCGACCTCGCCGCCGTCAAAGGCGGCCCCGCAGGCCTCAACATCAAGGACGCTTTCACCCGCATCTCCAACACCAGCGATGCCGGCAAGTGGAAACTGGTCTTCTTCTGGCCGAAAGACTTCACCTTCATCTGCCCGACCGAAATCGTCGCCTTCGGCAAGATGGCCTCCGACTTCGCCGACCGCGACACCGTGGTCTACGGCGTCTCCACCGACACCGAGTTCGTACACCTCAACTGGCGCGTCCACCACGACGAGCTGCGCACACTGACCATCCCGATGCTCGCCGACACCAAGCGCGAGCTGAGCGCAGCCCTCGGCATCCTCGACAAGGAAGAAGGCGTGGCGCTGCGCGCAACCTTCCTGGTCGACCCGCAAGGCGTGATCCAGTTCGCCAGCGTGAACGGCCTCAATGTCGGTCGTAACCCGGCCGAAGTGATGCGTGTGCTCGACGCGCTGCAGAGCGACGAGCTTTGTCCGTGCAATTGGAACTCGGGCGATGAGTTCCTGCGCCCCGCGGCATAAAAGGCACGCGCTTCTTTTTTGAAAAAAGAAGCAAAAAACTTTTACTTAATGATGTGAGCGGCCGGGATTTACCTCCCGGCCGTTTCCATGTGGAGACAAACATGTCTATCGAAACGCTTAAGGCGGCCATTCCGGACTATGCCAAGGACATCAAACTCAACCTTGGTTCGCTGGCGATGGACGCGACGCTGACGCCGCAGCAGCGCGCTGGTACCTTCGTCGCCTCAGCGCTTGCTTCGCGCAATGCCGTCGTTACCAAAGCGATCGTCGATGAGTTCGGCCCGACGCTGTCACCGGAAGCGCTAACCGCCGCCAAGGCAGCCGCCTCAATCATGGCAATGAACAACGTCTATTACCGCTTCGTGCATCTCGTCGGCGGCGACTACGCGAACATGCCGGCCAAACTGCGCATGAACATCATCGGCAAACCAGGCGTCGACAAGGTCGATTTCGAGCTTTGGTCGCTGGCTGTCTCCGCCGTCAACGGCTGCGGCATGTGCATCGAAGCCCACGAAAAGGTGGTGCGCCACGGCGGCCTGAGCCAGGAACACGTGCAAGCCGCCGTCCGCATCGCGGCCACCGTCCACGCCGTCGCCGCCGTGCTCGATGGCGAGTCAGCACTCGCCTGATTGCGAAGCTCGGCGGGGGTTGATTAATCCCCGCCGGAGCGTCACCAACGCGCTATGCATCGCGTCCTCTCCGGCATCCAGCCCTCCGGCATCCCCACCCTCGGCAACTACCTAGGCGCATTGCGCAACTGGGTGGCGCTGCAGGACACGCATGAGTGCCTGTTCTGCGTGGTCGACATGCACGCGATCACCGCCTTTCAGGAGCCGACCCAACTCCGCAGGCAGATCCTGGAGATGGCGGCCACCCTGCTCGCCTGCGGCATCGACCCTGCCAAAAGCACCCTGTTCGCCCAATCGGCCGTCTCGGCACATGCCCGCCTCGCCTGGATTTTTAATTGCGTTGCCCGCCTCGGCTGGCTGAACCGGATGACGCAATTCAAGGACAAGGCCGGCAAGGACCGTGAAGCCGCGTCAGTCGGCCTCTACATCTATCCCAATTTAATGGCCGCCGACATCCACACCTACCACGCCACCCGCGTGCCGGTAGGTGATGACCAGCGCCAGCACATCGAGCTCGCCAACGACATCGCGGGAAAATTCAACCATGATTACGGCGTTGATTTTTTCCCCCGCATCGAGCCGCTGATCCTGGCTGAAGGTGCAAGGATCATGAGCTTGCGCGACGGCACCAAGAAGATGTCGAAATCCGACCCGTCGGATCAGAGCCGCATCAATCTTTCCGATGACGCCGACACGATCGCTTTAAAAATCCGCCGTGCGAAAACCGATCCCTTGCCGCTGCCGACCGACCCGGCCGAGCTTGCGGAACGCCCCGAAGCGCGCAACCTCGTCACCATTTTTGCTACCATGGAAGGCACCGACGCAGCCTCGGTCCTCGCACGTTTCGGCGGCGGCAATTTCGGGCCGTTCAAGGAGGCGTTGTCGGAGTTGCTGGTGGCAAAGCTCGGCCCGATTTCAGCCGAGACGCAACGGCTATTGGCCGACACTGAACATTTGCAAAGCTTATTGCGCGAAGGCGCCGGCAAAGCCAACGCGCTGGCCGAGCCAATCATCAAGGAGGCAGAAAAGATCGTTGGCTTCCTGAGTTAAGGAAGACCTTCTTTTCTGAAGAAAAGAAGCAAAAGACTTTTATGTCGCTGTCGCGGTTCTATCCTGCGATGCAAGCGCGCGTAGCGATTCTAAGGTGCTGAACGACAGAAGACTTATGCCTTATCCCCGCGCATCAACCGCGCCTTATCCCGCTGCCAATCCCGATCCGCGATCGCGTGGCGTTTATCCGTCTTGTTCCGCCCCTGCCCTACGCCGATCGTGACCTTGGCGACGCCCTTCTCGTTGAAATGGATGTCTAGTGGCACCAGCGTGTGGCCGTTGCGGGTGGTCTGCGCGATCAAATTGCCCATCTGCTTTTTGTGCAGCAGCAATTTCCGCGGCGCCTTGGTGTCGAAACGGGAGAGCACGCCCGCCTGATACTCGGGGATGTAGCACCCGAACAGGAACAGCTCCCCGTCCCGCTCGCCGGCCCAGGCTTCGGTGATCGTCGCACGTCCGTGGCGAAGCGATTTCACCTCCGGCCCGCGCAGAACCAGGCCGGCTTCGACCGTTTCCTTGATCGTATAGTCGTAGCGGGCCTTGCGGTTCTGTGCCGCCAGGCCGTGGCTGATCAGGCCCGACTTTGTCTTCTTCTCAGCCAATTTTTAAAAACCTTCAGCTCAGCAGCCCGGCTTCCGCCATGGCCGCCTTGACGCGGATGCGCGCGGTCTCGGACAAGGGTGCCAGCGGCAGGCGGCAATGTTCATGCGTGAGGCCCAGAAGGCTCGCCGCGAATTTCACCGGCACAGGATTGGATTCGCAGAACATGGCGTCGTGCAGCACCAGCAGCCTGTCCTGGATCGCCATCGCCTCTGCCAGCCTGCCTTCGGACCAAGCGGCATGCAGGTCGGCACAGGCGCGCGGTGCGACATTGGCGGTCACCGAGATGCAGCCATGACCGCCGGCGGCCAGAAACGGCAGCACCGTGTGGTCCTCGCCGGAGAGCTGGATGAAATCGGACCCGCAGGCACGGCGCGTGTGCAGCGGCCGCGAGAGATTGGCCGTGGCATCCTTTACGCCAACGATATTGGGGTGCTTGGCCAGCCGCGCCATCGTCTCCGGCGTCATGTCGATCACGCTACGGGACGGGATGTTGTAGATGATCAGAGGCAGGTCCGCCGCGTCGGCGATCGCCATGAAATGCAGATACAGCCCTTCCTGCGTCGGCTTGTTGTAGTACGGCGTCACCGCCATCACTGCGTTGGCACCACGGCGTTTGGCATGCAACGCGAGGGATACCGCCTCGGCCGTGCTGTTCGAGCCGGTGCCCGCGATTACCGGCACCCGCCCGGAAGCGGCTTCGACCGCGATCTCGATGGCACGCTGGTGTTCGGCATGGCTCAGCGTCGGGCTTTCGCCGGTTGTGCCCACCGGCACCACACCCTGCGTGCCGTTCGCGATCTGCCACTCGACGAACCGCCCATAGCCGGCCTCATCCAGGCTGCCATCGGCGCGCATCGGGGTGATCAGGGCGACGATGGACCCCTTGAACATGGGTAAACTCCGAGAGACTGGACTGGGACCGCGCAACCTAGGAAGCAGCGACGGGCGCCGCAAGGCCAGCTTGCTCGGGTCAGCCAGACCGTATTCCAAAGATTTCGCCTCCCGGCTAGGCTGCCGCATGCCCACGATGATGCGTGCCGGTCGCCCGCATGTGGCGCCCTGATCCATGGAAAAGGACCGCCTGACCGCGTTTTCCGACGGCGTGATCGCCGTGATCATCACCATCATGGTGCTGGATTTGCACGCGCCCAAGGGCACCGACCTGCAGGCTTTGGTGGCACTCGCGCCGACTTTCCTCAGCTATGTGCTGAGCTTTGCCTATGTCGCCATCTACTGGAACAACCACCATCATTTCTTCCAGCTGGTGCCGCGGGTGACCGGCGGGATTCTGTGGGCGAACATGCATCTGCTGTTCTGGTATCGCTGATCCCGCTCACCACGAGCTGGCTCGGCGCGCATTTCTACGCCCCTCTGCCCACCGCGATCTACGGGCTCAGCCTGCTGATGCCGGCTCTTGCCTGGTGGATCATGCAGCGCGCGATCATCGGCGCCCAGGGCGAAGGCTCGGCGCTGGCACTGGCCATCGGCCGCGACACCAAGGGCAAGATAGCACCCTTGTTTTATCTCGCAGGCATCGGGCTGTCGTTCGTAAAGCCCTGGATCGGCGATCTGTTCTACGTGGCGGTCGGGTTGATGTGGCTGGTGCCCGACCGACGGATCGAGACGCATCTCGCCGCCGGGGAGCATGGTGCATAGACGGCAATGCTGGCCTAGAAGGCCCGCCATGTTCCGCAGCATTCTGCTTCTTGCCTGCCTCATCCTGCCTGCACGGGCGCAGACCACCCCGATGTTGCAAGCCCTGCGGGCGCGCGACTGGAACACCGCCATGTCGCTGGCGGGCGATCCGCTTGGCCAGAAGCTGGTCACGTTCATCAGGCTGCTCATGCCGGATCAGGCGCACGCGCAGGAGATACTGACGTTCCTGCGCGAAAATCCGGATTGGCCGGATGGGCCGGTGCTCGAGAAACGCTATTCTGAAGCCTTGGCCAACGAGCCGGACGAGCAGCACACCGTCTCGCTGTGCCGCGACCATCCGCCTGTAATAGCGGATGGTCTGCTCCATTGTGCAGAGGCGTTCACCCTGACGGGGGACAGCGCCCGCGCCGCTGCGGCCGCGCGTACTGCCTGGGTGACGGGGCTGAGCCAGCCCGACGAGGAGACCGCTTTTCTCGCCCGCTGGAGCCGGCTGCCGACGCAGAGCGATCAGCGCCGGCGCTTCGATCATCTGGAGACCAGCGACCCTGCTGCCGCACGCCGCCAGGTCGCGCGGCTGGATCCGGATTTCTTGCATCTTGCGCAGGCACGGCTGGCCTTCCGCCATGGTGACGCCGATGCTCTCTCCTATCTGCCTGCGGTGCCGGAAGCGCTGCGTGCCGACGCCGATCTTCTGCTCTCGGAAGCGCGCTTCCTTCGCCGCACCCACGCCGACGATGCGGCACTCGCCCTCTGGCGTACGGCCGCGATGCCGGCCGAAGCCTCGGCGCCCATGGCTCAGCGCGCCGCCTTCTGGAGCGAACGGGAAGCCCTGGCGCGTGAGCTGCTGTCGCAGCACCAGGCACAGGACGCCTACGCGCTAGCCGACGACAGGCTGCAGGCAACGGAGCAATCCTTTGATGCCGATTTCCTCGCCGGCTGGATCGCCTTGCGTGCGCAGCAGAACCCAGCCTTGGCGAAGACACATTTTGCCGTGCTCGCCGCGAAGTCACATTCCGCACTGACGCAATCGCGCGCGCATTATTGGCTGGCGCGGGCCGAGACCGATCCGGGTGCGGCTCACGCCGAATATGTGGCGGCAGCCTCCTGGCCGCTCACCTATTACGGCCAGTTGGCGGCCCGCGCGGCCGGCGAGAGCGACGCGTCGCTCAAGGCGCGCATCCTCGCGTTGCAGGATCCGAAAGCGACGGATGCCGAGGCAAAGGGTTTTGCGCAGAGTGAATTCGCACGCGCGGCTGCGACACTGGTGGCGTGGGACGACCCCAAGCGGGCGGCGGATTTTCTGCTCAAGCTCGCTCAGTCGCCGGCGAGTGGCGCGGTGCGTGGCCTGGTGGCGCAGGCAGCGTTGCGCGAGAATGTGCCAGACGTCGCGGTGCAGACGGCGCGGCTGGCCGGGCGCGACGGGCAAATGTTGCCGCAGAGTGGCTGGCCGCTCTCCGTGCAACCGCCGGACGGCATTGCGCCACCCTGGCTGGTGCTGGGTGTGATGCGCCAAGAAAGCAGTTTTGATCCGAAAATCGTCAGCAATGCGGGTGCACATGGCTTGATGCAGTTGATGCCGCAGACGGCTGCACAATTGGCAAGAACCAATCATGTTCCGGATGGCCCGCTCGCCGATCCGGATGTGAACATGCGCCTGGGTGTTCTGTATCTGGATGGCTTGCTGGATAAGTTCGATGGCGTGGTGCCGTATGCCGTCGCCGCCTACAACGCCGGCCCGCATCGTGTGCAGGCTTGGGAAGACGGCCCGGTCGGGAGCGACGCGATGGTAGATTGGATAGAGACGATCCCCTTCACCGAAACCAGAAACTACGTTCAGCGTGTGCTGGAAAATACTTTTATCTATGAGGCTAAACTTGGAAAGTAAGGAAGCAGAGCAAGATCGCTCAGGACAGTTTCAAAACCCCGTTTGGCGAAACAGAACCTGTATCCTTCTGCTCCTTCCCCACGAATGTCACCATCACCGCAGCCACCAGGCAAAGCGCCCCAGCCGACACGAACGCGCTCACATAACTCCCTGTATTCGTCCGCAAAGTCCCGGCAACCCAGGCCGCCATCGCCGCACCGATCTGGTGCGCCGCCGCGATCCACCCGAACATCAGCGCCGCATTGTCGCGCCCGAAAACCTTCTCCGCGAGCCTGAGTGTCGGCGGAACGGTTGCGATCCAGTCCAGCCCATAGAAAATCGCAAACAGCGACAATCCATAAAAGCTGAACTGGAACGAGAACGGCAGATACATCAGCGACAACCCGCGTAGCCCGTAATACCAGAATAGCAGCCACCGGCTATCGACCCGGTCGGTCAGCCAGCCGGAACCGGTGGTGCCGATGAAGTCGAAAATACCCATCATCGCGAGCAGTCCGGCCGCGCGCACTTCGGGAATACCGTGATCCACGCAAGCGGGAATGAGATGCGTGCCGATCAACCCGTTCGTCGACGCGCCGCAGACGAAGAAGGTTCCGCCAAGCAGCCAAAAATCGCGCGATACCAGGCCGGTGCGCAGCGCCTTGATCGCACGCATCGCCGGGTTCTGGCCGGTATGTGTGGCCACCTCGAGCGTCGTCCCGCCATAGGGCGCAAGGCCCATATCCGAAGGCCGGTCGCGCATCAGGAGAGCGACGGCGGGGATCAGCAGCAGTGCTGCACCGGCCGCCGTAAAGGATACCGAACGCCAGCCATGGTTTTGCGCAAGCCAAGCCAGC
Organism: Acetobacteraceae bacterium; assembly: GCA_965198855.1. Lineage (GTDB taxonomy): Bacteria > Pseudomonadota > Alphaproteobacteria > Acetobacterales > Acetobacteraceae > BOG-908. The sequence continues at coordinate 2,390,350 of CBDAPZ010000001.1, forward strand.
ACAGGCAAAAACACGAGCTGTCCGGTCGCAGAGCTGGCCGTGAGCAACCCCATCACCAGGCCGCGCCGCTGCAGGAACCAGCGATTGGCGACAGTCGCACCCAGCACGATCGCCACCATGCCGGTGCCCGATCCCACCACCACGCCCCAAAGCAGGCGCAACTGCCACGGCGTGGTCATGACGGCCGTCAGCGAAACACCGATCGCGAGCAAGGCCAGTGCCGCCATCACGGTGCGGCGCAGGCCAAACCGTTCCATCACCGCAACTGCAAACGGGCCGAGCAGGCCATAGAGCAGGATGTTGATGGCCACCGCACTGCTGATCGTCGCCGTCGACCAGCCGAATTCCGCACGTAGCGGCACGATCAGTACGCCGGGCGTAGCCCTGATGCCGGCGCCTACGAGCAGCACCAGAAAGGTGACCGCCACCATTACCCAGGCATAGTGAAACCGCGGCGTCGCTGCGGACTCACGCATACTGCGCCTCGCCATTTCCGAACGACCAGTTCTCCTTGACGACTTCCACCAGCGAGATGAACACATCCTCGCGGCGCAGTCCGAGGCGCGTATGCAGCCCGTCAGCCACCGCCTTGTAGAACGCCTTCTTGAGGTCCACGGACCGGCCTGCATTCAAGGTGATCTGCAGGATAACGATGTCTTCCGTATGGGTGATTCCGAGATAAGACGCGGGAAAGATATGGCTTTCCAGCGGATGTTCCGTAATTGCCTGAAAACGGTCTTCCAGCGGAACATTGAGCGTTGCCACCATCGCATCGTGTACCACGTCGCTGATGGTTTTGCGGTACTCCGCAGATTTTCCCTGCAGCACATCTATGCGAACGAAAGGCATGTGAAGTCTCCTGCGGCCTACGCGACCGATAACGGTTTCAATTTCTCAGCTAGCTGGACGATCGATGTGTTTTCCACCAGGCCGCTCACGCGCTGCTGCGCCCCGCGCCAATACGGCAGCGCCGCCTCGATCGCCGCCTCCCCCGCCGGCGTGAGATGCGCCACACGTTCGCGCTGGTCGCGTTCACCTACTGAAAGTCGCACCAATCCACGCCGCTCCAGTGGGTCCAGGTTGCGGCCCATGGTCGATCGGTCCAATGCGATCTCGGCCGCCAGGCGCGAGACCGGCAAAGGCCCCAGTCGCGCGAGGCTGCGCAGCACCGCAAACTGCGTGATCCGCAACCCCACCGGCGCCAGCGCCGAATCATACGCCGCCGTCATTGCACGGGTGGCACGGCGAAGGGTGGAACAGGCACAGGGCGCATCGGCATGCATAAAGCGGGTATATACCCGCTTTATGCATGAATGCCAACCCATGCTATGCCCGCTCATATGAGAACCCACAGCTTCGCCTGGTGGATTGCCAGCGGCTTCGGCAGCGGCACCGCGCCCAAGGCACCCGGCACTGCCGGATCCCTCGTCGGGCTGGCCATCGGCGCAGCACTTCTTCCCCTCTCGCCGGTACTCATAGCCGCCGCCATCCTGGTCGCCTGTGCCGCCGGCCTCTGGGCCATCCAGGCCGCCACCGGCCTGACCATGCTTGGCCACACCAAAGCCGACCATGATGACCCAGGCTGGATTGTCATTGATGAGATCGCCGGCCAGATGATCGCCCTGCTGGCGCTGCACAAACTCAGCCTCCTCGGCGCCGCTCTCGCTTTCGCGCTGTTCCGCCTGTTCGACGTCACCAAGCCGGGGCCGATCGGATGGGCCGATAGGCAAGGGGGCGCGGTCGGCATCATGGCGGACGATGTCCTGGCAGGCCTTGCAGCTGCCCTGATCCTGCTCATGGCTCAAAAAGCCACACTTATTTAGAAAGATTGGGGGAACAGTGCCTGTCCCCCAAACCCCCCGGCTCTTCCTGGCTTTACAAAGAACCTACATTAAACAAGGAACGCGGTTTTTGTCCGATACGACTCAGACAAGCAGTGGCCAACGTACCGCGCGCATCGTGATGGCAATCGCCTTCGTGCTGCTTGGCGTCTGGACCCTCAAGAGCTTCCTGCCGGCACTCGCCTGGGCCGCAATTCTCGCCATCGCGCTCTGGCCACTCTACCGTTGGGCACAAACCAAAATCCCGCCCGGCAAACACAACATCCTGCTGCCGCTGCTCCTCACCACCGCCTTCGCCCTGATCTTCGCCATCCCACTCGCCGTTCTTGGCCTGAAGCTCGCTGCTGAGGCACATGCCATTTCGCATTGGGTGCAGGACGCGCAATCCAACGGCATCAAACCCCCCGACGCCCTCGGGAAACTTCCCTGGGGCGGCCAGGCGGCCTCGCATTGGTGGGACACCAATCTCAATCATCCGAAACCTGCCGCCGGCCTGCTGGAACACGCCAACAACCATGCCTTCGCCGATGATGGCCGCGAGTTCGGTGCCGCCCTGCTGCACCGGCTGACCCTGTTCGGCTTCACCCTGCTCACCCTGTTCGTGCTGCTGCGCGAGGGCCACGACCTTACCGCCCAGCTTCGCATCGCCAGCAGACGCGCCTTTGGCGACACCGGCGAACGCGTCGGCACCCAGATCATCGCCTCCATCCACGGCACCGTCACCGGTCTGGTGTTCGTGGGCCTGGCGGAAGGCGCCGTGCTCGGCGTGGCCTACGCCATCGCCGGCGTGCCGCACCCCGTCGCCCTCGGAGCGCTCTCTGCCATCGCTGCAATCCTGCCGTTTGGCGCCACCGTCGCCGCCGCGATCGCGGCTTTGCTGCTTGCCGCCACCGGCAGTGTGGTGGGCGCCTGCGTGCTGTTCGCCTTCGGCTCGGCCCTCGCTTTCGCAACCGACCATTTTGTCCGCCCCGTGCTCATCGGCGGTGCGACGAAATTGCCATTCCTCTGGGTGCTGCTGGGTATTCTTGGTGGGCTGGAAGTTTGGGGTTTGTTGGGTCTGTTCATCGGGCCGGCCATTATGGCGGCTTTGATATTGCTTTGGCGGGATTGGGTGGCGGCGAAAGCGCCATAAAGAAAAAGGCCTTCTTTTCTGGAGAAAAGACGCAAAAGACTTTTATTCGCTGTCGCGGCTCTCTGAGGCAGCATACGCCATAGACATAAAAGTTTTTTGGTTCTTTTTTTCAAAAAAGAACCGCTTCCTTCCTCACTTCCCCGAATGCGTAAACCCCGGATCGACCGGCACCCGCTGCGCCGTCAGCGCATCTTCCGTCAGGAACTTCGTCGCCGACCATCCGCCGTCGATGGCGATCACCTGCCCATTGATCCAGCGCGACTTGTCTGAACACAGGAACAGGATCGCATTCGCCACATCTTCCGGCGCGCCTAGACCCTTTGACGGCGTCATGTCGAAATTCATCCGACGGAAGCGCTCATCTTCCAGCCGGGCACGCGTCATATCCGTAACGATCACACCTGGCGCCAGCGCATTGCAGCGTATGCCGAAGCTGCCGTACTGCGCGGCGACATGGGTGGTGAGCCCCGTCAGCCCCGCTTTCGCCGCCGAATAGGCACCACCGCGCAGGCCGCCGACCAATGCGAAAGTGGAAGAAATGTTTACGATACTGCTGCCGGGCTTCATCACGTCGATCGCCTGCCGCGTAAAGCGGATCGGCGAGCGAAGCATCAGGTTCAGCATCGAATCGAGCGCCTGGTCGTCCATCTCGTGCAGCGGTTTGGGTGCGCCGGCGCCGGCATTGTTCACCAGGTAGTCGAGCTGGCCAAAACGTTGCATTGCTAGATCGACAGCGCGCGCGGGCGCATCGTCATCGGTGACGTCGGCCGACAGGGTTGCGACCAGATCGGCGTATTCGCCGGCCGCTGCCTTGAGGTCATCCAGCTTTTCCTGGCGCCTTCCTACGCCTATGACGGCCACGCCTTCGCGTACGAACGCGAGCGCGGTCGCCAGGCCGATGCCGGTGCCTGCACCGGTGACCAGCGCTGTTTTCATGCGTGTGTGCTCCCTGAGTCCATTGCGGCCAAAGCCGCCTCGCGCAGCGCGGCCGTCGATCCGATGCTGTCCAGAACATGTGCACGCAGCACGAAGAGATGCGCATCGCATTCTGCGGTATAGCCCATCGCGCCGTGTATCTGTATGCCGGCCGCACCGTTCTCGATCGCATAATGCGAGCCGAGCAGCCGCGCGGACGCGATCTGGAAAGCGGCATCCGCTTCATTGTTCCGCTCGGCGAGCGCTGCCATCAGCACCAAAGCTTCCAGAACTGTCTCACGCAGCTTCATATCGGTGCAGCGATGCTTGATTGCCTGGAACGCGCCGATCGGCTGACCGAATTGCTCGCGCAGCTTTGCGTAGTCTACCGCCGTTTCTTGTGCCGCCTGCGCAAGGCCAAGCATCTGTGCCGCGATCAGCAGATCTGCGCGGCGTCTCAGTGCTGCGGCAGCATCGCCGGCGAGATGCAATCCTTCGCCGGCGGCCAGGGCGACACGTTGCAGCGAGAGCGTGCGATCGATGCTTTGGCCTACGTCCTGGCGTGAAATGGCTTCGCGTGACAGGCAGGTAAAACCGGCCTCATCCCAGAACAGCAGCCAATCGCAGCCGGCGCCGTCAAGCACCGCGTGGGTGAGCGCGCCACCGCCGACGAGCCGGTTGGCAAGGGCCACCCGCTGCGTGCCGGCAATGATCCCGGCCGCGAATGCCGCCTTGCCGAGTGCCAGCGCCAGATGAGCGCCGAGTACACTTGCCAGCACACAAGGCGTGACGAGATGCCGGCCGAGCTCGCGGAACAGCAGCACTTCCTCCACCAGAGTGAAGCCTGCACCACCGGCATCCTCCGCCACGCCAAGGCCTAGCCAGCCGAGTTCAACGACTTCCGAAAAGATCGATTGGTCGCAGTTTCCGCCACGTGTGTTGCGGAACCGACCAAGCGGAAAGCGATCGGTCAGCACATCCTGGACGGAGGCCGTGATCTGCCGCTGGTCTCCGGAGAGATTGAGATCGATGCTCATGCGCGCGCCGGCCGCGGCAGGCCGAGCACGCGCTCGCCAATGATGTTGCGCTGGATTTCCGCGGTTCCGCCGGCGATCGTTTCGCTAAACGATTCCAAATACTCCTCGATCCAAGGGGTAGAAAGCTGGAAGTCCAGGCTGCCGGCACCCCACACATCCAGCGACAGGCGATGGATGCGCTGCGCCAGTTCGGCGAAAAACAGCCGAGTCATCGAAGCCTCGGAAGGATTGGCGCTTTCGCGGAAAAAGCCTTGATACGTAAGCGCCCGCAATGCCGCCGCCTCTGCCCTTGCGATTGCGATACGCTGCATCAAGGCAGAGTCCGGCGAGGCACCTTGCGCAATGGCCGCCTTACGCAACTCCTCGACCTTGTGGGGCAGAATCAATTGCAGTGCCGCGGCCGCAGAACCACGCTCAAAGCTCAGCGTGGCCATGGCCGTTTGCCAGCCGCCGCCGACGGCACCTACGACGTCGCTCAGGGGAATGCGCACATCGTCATAGGTCATTTCGGCGAAATGCGAGGTGCTGGCAAGGTTTTCGATCATCCGCACGCTGATACCTGGCGCACGCATATCGCAGATCACCCAGCTCAAGCCGCGATGCCCTTTCGAGCCAGGCTCCGTGCGGATCAGCAATTCCTGGTAATCGGCGATATCGGCGTAGCTGCTCCAGATCTTTCGGCCATTGACGATGATCGCATCGCCTTCGATCCGGCCAAACGTCTTTAGCGACGCCAGGTCCGATCCCGACCCGGGTTCGGAAAACCCTTGGCACCACAACGAGTCTCCCGAAAGGATCTTTGGCAGATGAAATGCTTTCTGCGCGTCTGTTCCGCACGTCAGCAGCGTCGGGCCGGCATGGTTCATTGAGACGAAGGAGGCATCGAGCGGCGTGGGTGCACCGGCGCGGGCATATTCCTCGAACCAGATGATCATTCGCTCTGGCGGCAGGCCACGGCCGCCATACGCCACCGGCCAGGATAGGCCCGTCCATCCGCCTGCATGCAACCGCGCAATCCAGCCGGTCACGAAGCGCCGCGCCTCCGCCCCCCCTGCAGGGCCATGCGTGTCGGGGATGTTCGCCGCAAGCCAGGCACGCGCCTCTGCGCGAAAAGCCTCGTCTTCGGCAGTGAACCGCAACTCCACCCTGGTATTTCCTCGGCTTTTCTCTGGTTTGGAGCAGACGCTATCACGCCCTGCAGCGCCAATACAAAATCCCATTATGTGGCGGAAAGCAAAACCTGCCACATTAGCCAAAGCATTGACGCAGCAGCGATAAAACAACGTCCGCACCTTGACCGGAACGCGTCGTTCAGCGCAGTTACCGGCAAGGTCGCGTCCTCGCCATCCCACTATTTCAAGAAAGCCGGTCTCAGCAGATGGATTTCCAATGGTCCTCAGAAGATCAGGCTTTTCGGGAAAGCATCACCGGCTTCCTGCGCGAAAATCTGCCTTCCGACTGGGACCGTATTTCGCAGCACGGCCCGGGTTCGCGCGAACAGACCGAATTCTCGCTGGCATTCTGCCCGAAGCTTGCCGAAGCCGGCCTGCTGGTGCCGCATTGGCCGGCGGAATATGGCGGTCGCGGCATGTCCGTCTGGCGCCAGTTGATCCTCGGCGAAGAAATGTGGGCGGCCGGCGAACCGCGCGGCCCGCAATACATGAACGTCAACTGGATCGGCCCGACGCTCATGCGCTTCGGCACACCGGCGCAGAAAGAGCGCTACCTCAGCGAAGCGGCCGCCGGAAAAGGCATATGGTGCCAAGGGTTTTCCGAACCCTCCTCCGGCTCTGACCTGTTCTCTCTGCGTACTACCGCACGTCGTGACGGGGAAAACTACGTCATCGACGGTTCCAAGATATGGACGTCTTACGCCGGCTTGGCAGACCACTGCTTCCTGCTCGCCCGCACCGGCGGCAGGCGCAAGGAAGGCATCTGCATCTTTCTCGTCGACATGAAAACGCCGGGCATCAGCGTACGCCCGATCCCCAGCCTGCTCGGCGAAGGTGATATCCACGAAATTTTCTTCGACAGCGCGGTGGTGCCTGACAGCGCCCTGCTCGGCGAAGAAGGCCAGGCGGCGGCCATCATCACCTACTCGTTGCAAAATGAGCGCGTCGGCATCGCCCGCTATGCCTTTTCTCGCCGCGCGCTGGATGAAGCCGTCAAGCGCCTGCAGGAACTGGGCGACTGGCGCGACGAACACATACGCTTCCGCGCCGGCCAGGCGCTCGCCGCCTGCGAGAGCGCGCGTGTGCTGGTCTACCAGATTGCCAACAACACCGCCCGGGCGATGCCGCCGGGCGCCGAAGCGAGCCTCGCCCGTGTGGCCGTGATCGCCGCCGACCACGCAGTAGCCAATTTCGCGCTCGAATTCCTCCCCGATGCAATCATGCGCAACGACCTGCCGATCCTGCTGCCGCAGCACGACCGCGCCATTGCGGCCGGCATTGCGTCCGGCGCTGCGGAAGTGCAGCTCGACATCATTGCGGCCTCCCATCTCCAGCTTCCGCGCGAGTAGAACACATGGATTTCGCGCAGACCGAAGAACAGAACACCCTTCTCGATGCACTGGAAAAGCTGCTGTCGCAGGTAGGCTTCGAGGTTGCCGACGGCCAGCGCAGCTTCTTCAGCATGTCGCTCGATGAGGCGCTCGGCGAAAGCGGCTTGATGGACGCTACCGCCGAGCCGGATTTCGGTGTGCCCACGGCAGCCCTCGTGGTCGAACAGGTCAGCCGCCTGCCAGCGATCGTCGAAGTCGGCGCCTCGTCCTTCCTGCGGCCGTTGATCTGCCCCGAAGTGCCGCGGCCGCTTGCCGTAATCACCGGCAAGCCGGATCGCCCCGCCCGCTTTCTGCCGCAGGCGCGCAGTGCGCTTTTCATCGGTGAGATGGATGTGCGCGTGGCCGAACTCTCTCCTGGCGATGTGCGTGAAGCTGCCGCCTTCTTCGCCTATCCCATGGGCTTCCTCACCGACCCTGCCGCCTGCCTCGCGCGTGCCGCCCTCGTCGGCGATCGGGCGGAGGTGCTGCGCCTGCTCAAACTCGCACTGGCCTGCGAAATCGCCGGTGCGTTGCAAGGTGCTTTGGATGCGGTGACCGAACACGTGCGCAACCGCCGCCAGTTCGGCCGCCCACTCGGCTCGTTCCAGGCCGTGCGCCACAGGCTCGCCCGCGACGCCAGCGCCATCACCGCCTGTCGCCTGCTCGCCTATCGCGCTGCCAATCTCGGCACGCCAGGCGACGCGATACTGGCGCTTGGCGCCGCACAGGAATGCGCCACCACCATCCTTTACGATTTGCACCAATTCATGGGCGCCATGGGCCTCACCCTCGAACACCCACTGTATCGCTGGTCCTACCGCGTCAAACTGCTGGTCTCCGAACTCGGAGGACCGTCGCGCCAATTGCGGGATCTTGCCCAACAGACCTGGCCGGAACACGCCGCATGACCGAAGCCTGGGAAGCCAGATATACTGCCCTGCAAATCTCTCGCCGTGGCAAGATCCTCACGGTCACCCTCAACGACCCCGAACGCCGCAACGCTGTGGGCGAGCGCATGCATGCCGAGCTCGCCGAAATCTTTCTCGATGTCGCCAACGATGCGAGCAGCAGCGTCATCATCCTCACCGGTGCCCCCGCGGGAAAAGCCTTCTCCGCCGGCGGCGACATCGAACGCATGCAGCAGATGGTGGACACCCCAGAGCTGTTCGACGCCGATGTGGCCGCCGCCAAGAAACTGATCTTCAGCCTGCTCGATCTGGAAAAACCGCTGATCGCGAAGATCAACGGCCACGCCGTCGGCCTCGGTGCCACCCTGGCCCTCTTCTGCGACATCACTTTCATGGCCGAGACCGCGCGAATCGGTGACCCTCATGTCGGCATCGGCCTGGTCGCCGGCGATGGCGGTGCCATCATCTGGCCGCAGCTTCTGGGTTTCGCCCGGGCCAAGGAATTCCTGCTTGGCGGCGCCGTGATCGAGGCCCGCCGGGCAGAGGCGATCGGCCTCGTCAATCACTGCGTCGCGAACGCCGAACTTGATGCCACCGTCGACGCATTCGCCGACACGCTGGCTGCCGGCGCCATGCACGCCATCCGCGGCACCAAGGCGACCATCAACCTGGAGCTCAAGCGCCTCGCCGAACTGATGCTGGCATCTGGCCTGAAACGCGAAGCGGAAACGATCCGCACCGCCGATCATGCTGAGGCGGTCGCTGCCTTCGCTCAGAAGGGCACGCCGCGGTTCGGAAGGTAAGGCCAGGGGCTCTGCCCCCGGCCTTCCTACCAATGGCAACGCCCGTCCGAACGTGGCAAACACCCTTCCCATGGATAGCAAGCCCACCGCACCTTCACCCTTTCGCACCGCGCGCGAGCGTCTTGAGGAGCGTGACATCAAGCGGCAGGCATTATTGCTCGCTGCGGTCAGCATGTTCAACGAGCGTGGTTTCCAGGCGACCTCGCTCGACGATGTGGCGAGCAGTCTCGGCGTGACCAAGCCGGTAATCTACCATTACCTTGGCAACAAGGATCAGGTGCTGTTCGAGTGTGTAAAGATCGGCCTCGATCAATTGCGAGATGCTGCCGATGCGGCACGCGGTACGACCGGAAATGGACTTAGCCGCCTGCAGATCTTTCTGCGCCGTTACGCGGAAATTAACATGGGTGCGTTCGGCCGCTGTATCGTCCGCACGGGCGAAGAGGCACTGACTCCAGACAGCCGCAAGCGCTTTCGCGCGCTCAAGCGCGAGATCGACATGGCGCTGCGCGAGCTGATTGCCGAGGGCGTTGCGGATGGCTCGGTGCAATCCGATGATGTGAGGCTCAGCGCCTTCGCGCTGGCGGGCGCGCTGAACTGGATATCGCGGTGGTATCGCGAGGACGGCCCGATGCGACGCGATGATATAGCGATGCGGATGGTCGATATTCTTTGCGCCGGCCTGATCCCACCATCATCGGCCAAACGCCGCCGCCCATCCTGAGGGATCACGCAGCGAACGCCGCCAACCGCGTGTTGATAATATCGCGGGCTTCACTGACAATTCGGCTGATCAGCTCGGCAACGGTGGGAATATCGCGGATCAGTCCCTGCACCTGGCCGGCCCAGACAAGCCCAGCGTTGAGATTGCCGGTTTCGAGCAACTCGCGCCCCTGTGCGCCGCGCACGAGATGCGCCACGTCCTCGAACTTCGCGTCCGGGTGGGCCAGTATCTCCACCACCTGATCCGATACAGGATTCTTTCCGACCCGCGCGGTATTATGCAGTTTGCGGAAAATCAGATTGGTCGAACGCTCGTCATTCTCCAGCAGCAGTTTCTTGACGTTGTCATGGATCGGCGCTTCGACTGTCGCGCAGAAACGTGTGCCCATGTTGATGCCGTCTGCGCCCAATGCCAATGCTGCCACGAGGCCACGCCCATCGCCGAAACCGCCGCTCGCGATCATCGGAATCTTGACCTTGTCGGCGGCGGCGGGGATGAGGATCAAGCCGGGGATATCATCCTCGCCCGGGTGGCCTGCGCACTCGAAGCCGTCGATGGAGATGGCATCCGCGCCCATGCGTTCGGCGGAGAGGGCGTGGCGCACGGCGGTGCATTTATGGAACACCTTGATGCCATGCGCCTTGAAAGCGTCGATATGTTCCTGCGGCTTGTGGCCTGCGGTCTCCACGATCTTGATGCCGCTATCGATGATCGCCGCCCGGTATTCCGCGTAAGGCGGCGGCGACATCGAGGGCAGGATCGTGAGGTTCACGCCGAACGGCTTTTCTGTCATCCTGCGGCAACGATCAATCTCTCGTCGCAACGCATCAGGCGTCGGCTGTGTCAGTGCCGTGAGCAGGCCGAGGCCGCCGGCGTTGGAGACGGCGCTGGCGAGCTCGGCACGGCCGACCCACTGCATGCCGCCCTGCACGATGGGGTACTCGATGCCGAAGAGCTCGGTGAAGCGGGTGCGCAATGACACTGTCTGCGTCCTTTGCCGATGGCGCCTAGAGCGCTTCGATGATGGTGACGTTGGATTGGCCGCCGCCTTCGCACATCGTCTGCAATCCGTAGCGCTTGCCGCGGGCGCGTAGCGCATGCACCAACGTGGCCATCAGCTTGGCACCGGAGGCGCCGAGCGGATGGCCGAGGGCGATGGCGCCGCCATTTACGTTCATCTTTTCTGGATCGGCTTCAATTTCCCGTTGCCACGCAAGCGGGATCGGCGCGAAGGCTTCATTGACCTCGTAGAGATCGATGTCCTCTATCCTCATGCCGGCGCGCTTCAGCGCACGGCGTGTGGCGTTGATCGGTTCGTCCAGCATGATCACCGGATCACCACCGGTGACGGTGAAATTATGGATGCGTGCAAGCGGCGTGAGCTTATGGGTTTTCAGCGCAGCTTCGCTCACCACCAGCACGCCGGAAGCGCCATCGCACATCTGGCTGGCATTGGCCGCACTGATCACGCCGCCTTCCTGCAGTAATTTCACGCCGGCGATGCCTTCCAGCGTTGCCGTGCGGCGGATGCCTTCATCGATGGTGTGCGTCGCCGGCCCATGTGCGGTCTCGATCGCGACCGGCACAATCTCGCGTGTGAAGGCGCCGGCATCGGTGGCCTCGGTGGCACGGCGATGGCTCTCGAGTGCAAAACGATCCAGCGTTTCACGATCAAAACCGTATTTCTCGGCCACCATCTGTGCGCCATTGAACTGGCTGAATTCGGTGACGCCAAACCGCTTCTGCACAAATTCGCTGATCGGCCCGGTGCCGAGCCCGATACTGGCCGCGACCGAAAACGGCGAGCCCATCGGCACGCGTGTCATGCTTTCCACGCCGGCGGCAATCACCACATCCTGCGTGCCGCTCATCACCGCCTGTGCTGCGAACTGGATGGATTGCTGCGAGGAGCCGCATTGGCGATCGATCGTCACTGCCGGCACGCTCATCGGCAACCTGGAGGCCAGCACGGCCGCGCGGCCGATATGGTTTGATTGTTCGGCGAACTGGCTGACGCAGCCCATGATCACGTCGTCGATCGCGGCCGGATCGATGCCGGTCTTGTCGACCAGGGCGTTCAGGATCACCGCAGCGAGATCGGCTGGATGAACGCCCGCGAGCGCGCCACCGCGACGACCACCTGCAGTGCGGAACGCCTCGACGATATAGGCTTCTGCCATGTTTCTCTCCCGTAGAGGCCGCTATGCCGCGGCCATTTTTATGTGGTCGGCACCGTATCGAAAGCGGCTGGCCTCCTGCCGATGAAGGCGGCAACGCCTTCACGGCTCTCGGCTCCGCGTCCGGCTTCGGCGAGGTTGCGCGCCTCGAGCTCCATCTGCGTTTCAAAACTGTTGTCGAAACTGGAAAGCAGCAATTGCCGTGTGCGCCCGATTGCCTTCGTGGCCGAGCGTGCAAGCAAGTTTGCCGTCTCAGTCGCGTCGGCTTCGAGCGCTGCGTCATCCACGGCCCGCGTCACCAGCCCAATCCTTGCCGCTTCTTCGGCATCGACCCGTTTGTTGGTCAATGCGAGTTCCTGCGCGCGACGCAGTCCGACCAGGCGCGGCAGCAGCCAGGTGGCACCGCCATCCGGCGACAAACCGATCGCGCCATACGCCATGCTGAACTTTGCGGAACGCGCGGCCAGCACGATGTCGCCGAGGATCGCCAGGCTAAAACCAGCGCCAGCCGCAGCACCGTTCACAACGCACAGCAACGGCTTCGGCATCCGCGCAAAACGGGCGATCGCCATGTGCATATACGCCGTCAGCTCCTTCAGCAGCGACGGCACCTTGTCGCCCGCATTGGTGAAACCGGCAATGTCGCCGCCGGCGCAAAAAAGTTTTCCCGCGCCTGTCAGCACCACGCAACGTATCGATGGGTCCTCGTCGCACACGATGGATGCTTCCATCAGCGCGCGTGCGAGGGGCAGATCGATCGCATTGCCGACGCTCGGGCGATTCATGGTGAGAATCGCCACGCCGCCGCGGCGCTCGAACAGCAGCGGAGAGTCGCTCATCGTGGTGTCATGCGTATGGCGCCATCGAGGCGGATGGTCTCGCCGTTGAGCATCGGGTTTTCGATGATGGAGCGCACCAGCATCGCGTATTCCTCCGGCGTGCCAAGGCGCGAGGGGAATGGCACCTGCTTGCCGAGCGAATCCTGCACGTCCTGCGGCATGCTCGACAGCATGGGGGTCCAAAAAATGCCTGGTGCGATCGTCATCACACGGATGCCGAATTGTGCGAGGTCGCGTGCGATGGGAAGAGTCATGCCGACGACGCCAGCCTTGGATGCGGCATAAGCAGCTTGGCCGACCTGCCCCTCGTAGGCGGCAACGCTCGCGGTGCTGATGATAACGCCGCGTTCTTCGCCGATCGGTTCGGCCTGGGTAAGGCGCGCTGCAAATTTGGAAATAGTGTTGAAGCTGCCGATAAGGTTCACCTCGATCACGCGGCGGAACAGGTCCAGCGGATGGGCGGCGGCACCACGGCCCACGGTTTTGGAAGCCGGCGCGATGCCGGCGCAGTTCACCAGGATGCGTGCGACACCATTGGCCGCTTCGGCCGCGGCCACCGCCTCTGTCACCTCGGTATCGTCGCTGACGTTCACGCGCGCAAAACGGGCGCCGATCCTTGCCGCGTGTGCCTCGCCTAGCTCGGCATTCATGTCGAATATGGTGACTTTCGCACCCTGCGCCGCCAGCATCGCGGCGGTGGCGCCGCCCAAACCCGACGCGCCGCCGGTGACGATGGCAGCCTGTCCGTTCGCATTCATCGATATGTCGCCTTCTTCAAATCAGTTCGATGGCGAGCGCCGTTGCCTCGCCGCCGCCGATGCACAGGCTGGCGACACCGCGCTTGCCGCCGCGTGCCTGCAGTGCCGCAATCAATGTGGCGATGATGCGCGCGCCCGAGGCACCGATCGGGTGGCCCAAGGCGGTGGCCCCACCATTGACGTTCAGCTTGTCGTCCGGGATCGACAATTCGCGCGCGGCGATCATCGCCACCACGGCAAAAGCCTCGTTGACTTCGAACAGATCCACGTCCTCGACACGCCAGCCTGCGCGCGCCAGCACCTTTCGGATCGCAGGCACGGGAGCGGTGGTGAACAATGCCGGCGCGTGCGCATGCGCGGCATGAGCCACGATGCGGGCGATGGGCTTGGCACCTTGCCGGTGTGCTTCTGCTTCGTCCATCAGCACGAGGGCGGCAGCACCGTCGGAGATCGAGGACGCGTTTGCGGCGGTGATCGTGCCGTCTTTTGTGAAAGCAGGTTTAAGCGTCGGGATCTTGTCGGGGCGTGCACGGCCGGGCTGCTCATCGGTGTCGATCACCGTCTCGCCACTGCGGCCGCGGGTCGTGACCGGCGTGATCTCGCTTTTGAACGCGCCGCTTTCGATTGCCTTCAGCGCGCGGCTCAGCGAACGCAGCGCATACGCATCCTGGTCCTGGCGGGTAAACTGGTAATCACGGGCTGAATCCTCGGCAAAGGCACCCATAAGCTTGCCCTGGTCATAGGCATCTTCCAGCCCGTCCAGATACATCGAATCCTTGATCACATCATGGCCGATGCGTGCGCCGTCGCGATGTTTCTGCATAAGGTAGGGCGCGTTGGACATGCTCTCCATACCGCCTGCAACGACGACGGCCACGGAGCCGGCGGCGATCGCCTCAGCCGCCATGATGGCAGCCTGCATGCCGGAGCCGCACATCTTGTTCACCGTGGTGGCTTCGACGGAGTCTGGCAACCCGGCCCCCATGGCCGCCTGGCGCGCCGGCGCCTGGCCGAGGCCGGCCGGCAGCACGCAACCCATATAGATGCGCTCTACACTGTCCGGCGCCACGCCGGCGCTGATCACCGCAGCGCGCACCGCGGCCGAACCCAGTTCGGTCGAGCGCAGTGCCGCCAGCGCACCCTGGAAACTGCCCATGGGCGTGCGGGCGAAGCCGGCGATAACCACGGAGTTCGACATGGGGAGGCTCCTTATGAAGAGTGCATGCGCAAGCGGGATGTCGGGCGTAGAACGCCACGGATCGTCAGGCCTGCGGGTTCATACCGAGAGCGGCATCCTTATGGCCAGGATATTATTTACTCATCAGTAGCTTGATTGGCAAGACTGCCTTGTCCGCCCGGCTGCCAATCCCTGGCGGGGCTAGGAGACCATCACTTCAGGTTATCGATCCTTGTGGGGTCTTCCTCGGTGCGGCCATGCAGCAGCAATGCGACCAGGGCGGTCCAGCCGGTCTGGTGCGAGGCGCCGAGCCCTTTCCCGGTGTCGCCGTGGAAGAATTCGTGGAACAGAAGGTGATCCCGGAAATGCGGGTCGTCCTGCAACAGCGCCGAGTCGCCGAAGGCCGGGCGCTTGCCGTCCGACCCCCGCAGGAACAGGCGGGTCAGGCGCTCCGACAGAGCGTCGGCAACCTCTCGCAGAGAGTGTTCCTCGCCGGAGCCGACCGGATACTCCACGCGGAAATCATCGCCGTAATAGTGATGGAAGCCGTACAGGGCTTCCACCAGCATGTAGTTCAGCGGCATCCAAATCGGGCCGCGCCAGTTGGAATTGCCGCCGAAATCGCGCGTAGCACTGTCGCCCGGCACATACCCCATGGAGAAGTGCTGGCCATCCAGATCGAGCTCGAACGGCTTTTCCAGATGCACACGGCTGACGCTACGTATGCCGTAGGGCGACAGAAACGCCGTCTCGTCGAGCATACGCCGCAGCAGGGATTTCATCCGGCTGCCGCGCAGCAGCGAGAGCAGCCGCCGCGAGCCCTCGCCCTCCACCTCCCAATGCGAGACCAGCGACGCCAAATCCGGCCGGTGCTCCAGCACCCATTGCAGGCGTTCGAAAAACTCAGGCGCGCGCTTCAGCGTCTCCGGCTCCAGAACCTCGATTGCCAGCAGCGGGATAAGGCCCACCAAGGAGAAAATGCGCAGCGGCACGGTCTTGCCGTCCGGCCGCTGCAGGACATTAAAATAGAATTTGTCGACATCATCCCACAGCCCGCGCCGCGCATCATTGCGCGTCATCGCTTCGGCGATGGCAAGAAAATGCTCGAAGAATTTGTTGGCCGTGGCCTGGTAGACGCGGTTGGTGCGTGCGAGCTCGAGCGAGATACGCATCATGTTCAGCGCATACATAGCCATCCAGGACGTGCCGTCGGACTGGTCGATCAGGCCGGCCACCGGCAGTTTCTGGCTGCGGTCGAACAGGCCGATATTATCGAGTCCCAGAAATCCGCCCTGGAACACGTTGCGGCCTTCCACATCCTGCTTGTTTACCCATCCGGTGAAATTCAGCATGAGTTTGTGGAAAATCCGTTCCAGGAACTCGATATCCGGTTTGCCTGTAAGCGCTGCCTCCATGCGGAACACCCGCCACGTAGCCCAGGCATGCACAGGCGGATTGACGTCCCCAAAATTCCATTCATAGGCGGGGATCGAGCCGTTCGGGTGCATGTACCATTCATGCGTCAGCAACAGAAGCTGCTGCTTAGCAAAGGCCGGATCGATCAGCGCGAACGTCACCGCGTGAAAGGCGAGATCCCAGGCCGCATACCATGGGTATTCCCAGGTATCAGGCATGGAGATGATGTCGCGGTTGTTCAGATGCTGCCAATCGGCATTGCGGTGGGTCGCGCGTTCGGCCGGCGGAGGCGGCTGCAACGGGTCGCCCTGCAACCAGCGGCGCACGTCGTAGCGATAGAACTGCTTGGACCACAGCAGGCCCGCCAAAGCCTGCCGCTGCACACGCCGCGCATCTTCATCGGCAATATTTGTCTGCAACTCGGCATAAAACGCATCCGCTTCCGCGACACGTTGCGCAAACAGCGAGTCGTAATGATCGAACGGCGCGAGATCCGCCTCTGCAGCCGGCCGCCAGCGTAGGCGGATCACCTTCTGCTCGCCGGGATCGAGCGTGAGTTTGACATGCGCGGCGCATTTCGTGCCCTGCTGCCGATCGATCGCTTCGCCTCGGCCATGCACGACATAATCGTTGATGCCGTCCTTGAACGGCCCTTGCGTGTGCTGCCCATAAAGCAGATCAGCATTCGTCTCGTTGCGGCAGAACAGCCAATGCGCATCGACGTCGATATCGAAACGCCGCAACGGCATGCGGTTATGCTCGGCATCCACGCCGCCCTTCACCAGATGCAGGCGCGGTATGGGAATGCCGGTGCGCCACGACCAAGTATTGCGCGCCCAGAGATGCGGCAGCACATGCAGATCGGCGGTCTCCGGCCCACGATTATCGATGGTAATCCGCACGAGCACATCTTCCGGCGTCGCTTTGGCATATTCGATCGAAACATCGAAATATCGGTTTTCCGCAAATACGCCACTATCCAAAAGCTCGAATTCCGGATCACCCAGGCCACGCTCCTGGTTCTTTGCCAACAGCTCTTCATACGGGTAAGCCGCCTGCGGGTATTTATAGAGCATCCGCATATAGGAATGCGTCGGCGTGCCATCGAGATAGTAGTAAAGCTCCTTGACGTCCTCGCCGTGATTGCCCTGCGCGTTCGTCAGCCCATACAAACGCTCCTTCAGAAACGGATCCTTGCCGTTCCATAATGCCAGCGACAGGCACCAGCGCAGGCGGTCATCGGTGAACCCGGCAAGGCCGTCCTCGCCCCAACGATAAGTGCGGCTGCGGGCATGCTCGTGCGTGAAGGACTCCCAGGCCTCACCATCCGGCGAGTAATCCTCCCGCACCGTGCCCCATTGACGCTCCGCAAGGTAAGGGCCCCAGCGTAGCCAGGCGGCACGATCCGAAAGCCGGCGGCCTTCTGCGGTTTCGAGTATGGTCATGGCAACAATCTGACATGCGATTGTTGCTTTTTCGTGAAGGAAGGTAGCGGTTCTTTTTTTAAAAAAAGAACCAAAAAACTTTTACGTCTTAAGATCAAGCTTCGGCTGCTAGATCGACATAGATGCGCCCATCATCAACCCGGACCGGGTAGGTTGCGATGGAAAACTCATTGCCAAGGCCGGCACCATTCGCCAGCGAAAAAACGCGATCGTGCAAGGGACACACCACCGTACCAGCATCCGTCAAGCCATCTGCGAGTGGACCGGCACGGTGCGGGCACATCGCCTGCGTCGCAAATACACCGCCTTCCCTCGTATGGAACACGGCCAGCTCCGTGCGCCCGACGATGAAACTGCGCCCTTCGCCCGGCGGAATCTGCGCGCATGTTCCCACCAAATGTTCCGTCACGGCTCAGGCCTCGACCGGTATGGGGGCCGCGAACTGGTTGGCCGTCTTCGGCACATCCCGCTCCAGCCACGGATCCTTCTTGGCCGCCGCCGTCGACGCATCGATGGCCGCATCCAGCTCGGCTGCAATGCCGTCGGAATCGTCCACGACAACGGCACGCACACGATCGATCCCCACACGCTCGATGAAAGTGTGCGTGCGTTCCTTGTATTTTGCATTCTCCCGATACCACTGCATGAACCGGCCGGAGAGCCGTATCACCTCATCCTCGCCGATCACCGTGCACAGCACATCGCCCTTGCGGATCGCCGAACCGGCAGCGCCACCCACATAGATCTCCCACCGATCATCGCCGATGGCGACCGCACCTACATCCTTCACCATCGCTTCCGAACAATTGCGCGGGCATCCGGCCGTCGCCAGCTTGAGTTTTCCAGGGCTGTCGATACCGCGGAACTTCGCCTCGATCTTTTGCGCAAGCCCCATGCTGTCGCCCAAACCGAAACGGCAATAATCGGTGCCAATGCAGCTCTTGCAGGTGCGGTAGCTTTTCCCCCAGGCCCAGCCGGCCGGCATGCCAAGATCGGCCCACACCGCCGGCATGTCGGCCTTGGGAATGCCCACCAGGTCGATACGTTGGCCGCCCGTCAGTTTCACCAGCGGCACATCGTATTTCACCGCCACTTGCGCGATGCGCATCAGGTCGGCCGGGGTGGTGACGCCGCCGGCCATCTCAGGCACCACGGAGAACGTGCCGTCCTTTTGTATGTTGCCATGCACACGATCATTGATGAAGCGAGCATCGCGCTCATCCTCGTATTCGTCGTTCCACAGCGTAGCCAGCAGGGACGCCAAAGCAGGCTTGCTCGGCGCATCCTCCTTCCCATCCACTGCCAGCGCGCGGAACACGGCGGAAACCGATTTCAGCTCGCGTTCACGAACCGCCTTCACCAACTCAGGTTTGGCCAGGGGGATGCACGGCACGTAATAATGGATGGACGCATCCTCCTCCACATCGCCGCCGCAGAACCACGACACCACGTCGCCAACCAAACCCTTGCAGGAGCCGCAGCCCATGCCGGCGCGCGTCGCCTGCATCACTGCTTTGGACGTGCGCTTGCCGGCGGCCACACAGGCGCCGATCGCTTCCTTGGTCACACCGTTGCAATTGCACACTTGCGCATTGGCCGGCATCTCGTCGAGCGTGACTTTCTGCGATGGCGTGCCGAGATCGAACAGCAGCGAAAGCCGCTCCTCCGGCAACGGAGTCTCGCGGTCAAAAGCCTGCATCAGAAAAGCGGCCTTGCTAATATCGCCCATCAATATGCCGCCCACCAGGCGACCATCGCGCACGATCAGTTTTTTGTAGGTGCCGTGCCGCGCTTCGGAAAACTGCACCACCTCGTCATGCTCGTGCTCGGGCTCGGTCAGCCCCATCGAGGCGAGTTCCACCCCCATCACCTTCAACTTGGTCGACAACTTCGATCCGTGATAGGCGGCGTCACGATCCGCATGCGTCACGTGATCCGCGAAAACCTTCGCCTGGTCCCAGAGCGGCGCCACCAGCCCATACACCTTGCCGCGATGCTGTGCGCACTCGCCCACCACATACACGTTCTTGTCGTCGACCGAAGCCATGTTGTTGTCGACGACAATCGCGCGTTCCACCGTCAGCCCCGCGGTGCGACCGATTTCAGCATTGGGGCGTATGCCGGCGGCAACCACCAACATGTCACACTCCAGCGTCTCGCCACTTTTGAAATGCAGGCCGGTGATACGATCCTCTCCGAGAATTTCGGCCGTGTTGCGTTCCAGATGGATGGTGACACCCATCTTCTCCATCGCCTTGCGCAGCATGGCGCCGGCGGGCTTGTCGAGTTGCGCTTCCATCAAATGGCCGCCGAGATGCACCAGATGCACCTCGCAGCCATGGTTCAGCAGCCCGCGCGCCGCCTCCAGCCCCAGCAGGCCGCCGCCGATCACCGCCGCACGCTTGCTGGTCTTTGCCGTGGCGATGATGCCGTCGCAATCATCGATGGTCCGAAAACCGTAAATGCCATCCTTCATGGTGCCGTCAGGCTTGTTCAGCCCGGCGATCGGCGGGATGAAGGCGCGGCTGCCGGTTGCGATCAGCAGCACGTCGTAAGGCGCGACGATGCCGCTCGCCGTCTTCACCTTCTTCGAGGCGCGGTCGATATCGACCACGGGTGAGCCGGCATGCAGGGTGATGCCGTTCTCCACATACCATTCGAGTGTATTGATGTAGATTTCAGACGCGTCCTGTATGCCGCACAGGATGTTCGAAAGCAGGATACGGTTGTAATTGCCGTAGGGCTCCGCGCCGAACATGGTGATGTCGAACATGTCCGCACCGCCGCGTGCCAGCACCTCTTCCACCGCGCGGGCGCCCGCCATGCCGTTGCCGACAACCACCAGCTTCTGTTTCAGCATGACCTGGCCTCCTAGATTTCGATGATGCCGAGATCGATCACTGCGGTGCCGGCCGCACTCACCGGCGCGCCGATGAAGATCTCGATCTTCGTATCGGGTGCCAGATCCTCCACGACTGCTAAGGGCACGTGGGT
This sequence comes from Acetobacteraceae bacterium, assembly GCA_965198855.1. Lineage (GTDB taxonomy): Bacteria > Pseudomonadota > Alphaproteobacteria > Acetobacterales > Acetobacteraceae > BOG-908. The sequence goes on from CBDAPZ010000001.1 coordinate 2,411,058, forward strand.
TGCACCTTTTGCCGCCACCGGGAACAGCCGCACCGGTTTGCCGTTCTGCAACAGGCTGATGCACACCATGGAATCCGCGGAATTGCCGGCGCGCAGATAGATCAGTTGTGCGCGTTTATCCGCCGGCACCGTATAGCTCAGCGTGGGGTGCAGCAGCGACGCCGCCTCGTATCCGCCCCCCTCGAACGGAAACACACCTTGCAGGAAACATGGTTTGCTATCGATCATTGTACCTCACGTGGAACATTTTTTGATGTTTCTCGGCCGGGTCTATTCTCAGGCTAGCCGCACCGGATTTTGGACACATGCACAGCGCATGCCTTTTGCCTGCCCGTAGCTTGTGCCTGGACGAACGGCCGCCACCTCACGCCAGATGGCAGCACGTAGGTGCCGGCGACACACCGACACGTGACGGTTCGCAGCGGCAAGATAAGGTTTAGCTGCATCGCAATAACCTGCCCCAATAAGAGGCAAGCTTGCAAGAGATCACGCTTATTTTAATATGTGGCTAGTATTTAGGCAAATCACCAAGGTTTCCGCAGCGATCTAGGCTTGGCTAGCGCGCTGTGCACCCGGAGGAAGCCACCTTCCCCCGGACGTTCTTTGCCTATTGTCCAGACGACCAGTTGTTGACGAGGTTGGCGGCGTTGACGCTGCCAAGGCCGGTCGTGAAATCCATCCCCGGGTGGGCTGCGTAGGCACGGACATCGGCGCTGTCGCTTGTCGACAGGATGCCGTAGGTCCCACTCGGCAAATAGCAGTTATGAGTGCTGGTGCAATTCACGCTGATGTCGCCGAAGCCGACATCATGGAACACGCAGTTAGTCGGTGTGCTACCACCCAACCGGGAATCGCATGCCGAGGCGCCGGTGGTGCTTGCGCCGCCGTATTGGCTTCTCGCGAGCGCGTAATAGACCGGGTTCGGCAGGCCCTGCGGTGCCCCCTGCTTCTGGTTCACCAGCGCCTGTATGCCGGCCAGGATCGGTGACGAGAACGAGGTGCCGCCTGCGCCCGACCAGTTCGATGGCGCGCCACTGCAGGATTCGCCATCGAAGATGTCGGAGTCGCAATATACGTAGTAATGGCCCCAGACACCGTTGGCTGCGAACAGCGACACGTCCGGTATGTCGCGCAATCCATCGGTGTTGTAGCCTCTGATCAGCTTCTGCCAGGACGGTTTTACATAGCCCTTGCAAGTGCCGCTGACGACACCGGACACGCTAGGTGCGCCGGTGGCACAGCCGCTAGGGCCGCCGCTGCCGCCCGCAGTCGTCAGCTCGCTGTCAGAATTGGCGGCAGTAGAGTTGCAATAGCCGGCGCTGCCTTCACTGGTTTTGTAGCCGGCAGCCTGTGCAATTACCAGGCTCGCGCAGGAATCGTTCCAGGGTATCTCGACTACATAGGATTTCGCAGATTCAAAGGTGCTGGAATTCGCCGTTTGCCAGTAGCGGCTGACCTCGTGCAAAAACAGGTCACCGAAATCGGTGCCGCCGACGGCCACGACATAGGGTGACGAGGCAAACCCGCTGACGCCGATGCCATGAGTCGCATTGCTCTGATCCGCATCGCAGCTCGCAGCGCCTTCGTCGCCCGACGAGACAAACACCGATATGCCTTCTGCCGCCGCCTGCTCATAGGTGGTGTTGAAGGCGGCATTGGCAGCAGCACCGTTCTCGGCTTCGCATTCGCCGTAGCTGATGCTCACGATTGGAGGTAGGCTTTTCGCTTCAATCAGGTTCTGCAGCGCGAGCAATCCGCCGAAAGTGGTGCTCGTATCGCTGCAGGCTGCCAACTCGATCGTCGCGTTCGGTGCAGAGGCGCTCGACCATTCGGCATCGAGCTCGGCCTCGCCTTCGTTGCCGGACACCACCCCCGGATTGCCGCAGGAATTGCTGCCGGTGGGATGAACCTGCACGAAGCTACCCGAACTATAGCTTGAGAGACCGAATTTCGTGCGGAACGTCTTCCAGTCTGTCGTGCTGTAGACGTTGGTATCCTCGATCACCACTACGGTCTGGCCGGTGCCGGTGATGCCCGCAGTGAACAGCGGCGTGAGATTGTATATCGTCGCGAGATCGCCTGGAACGACAGCCTGATAAGTCTCACCCTCGCTGGTGAACGTATAGGCCGGGCGCTTCTTGACATTGGTGTGCGGCCGGAAATCGTTCAGCGACACCACGCCGGTGATCACGCCGGAAAGGGCTGCCGGGATCTGCGGGTCGCTCATATTGGCGATGTGGCTCACGCCGCGCACGCTCAGCCGGTGCATCTCGGTATGGAAGGCGCTGCCGACCTGGCCGGCATTGCCGGAGAAATCGATCGTCATGCGGCCTGTTGCGATACCATTCACGGTGAAACCATGGGCGGTGAGCCAGCCGGTGACGGCGGCAATGTCGGCGTCGGACGGCCCAAACTTCGCGCCGTAATCGGCGGCGGTCAACCAATGATGGTAGTTGGGCGATGCCTTGTCCTGCAGGCTGTCGACAAATGTGGCCAGCGCCGCTTCGATTTCCGGTGAGCGCTTCAGCAGCAGCTGCATATGGTCGAGCGCGAAATCGTCCGCGAGCCTGCCGCGGTCGTTTGTAAGACGTGCTTCCGGGCGCGTGTTGCCCTGGAGTGCCACGGTTTGCCGATCATCGATTGCACCCGGAGCCGCAACGGCGGGCATGGCAGCGCAGACCGTGGCGAACGCTGCCACATAGCGGAGGTAATTTCGCGGCATTAATATGGATCCTGAAATGAATTGAGGAAGCAAGCCGTTCTTTTTTGCAAAAAAGAACCAAAAAACTCTTATTTCCTATGGCTGATGAAACGTTTGTTTACACATACCCACACAGAGATAAAAGTTTTTTGGTTCTTTTTTTAAAAAAGAACTGCTTGCTTCCTCCTACCAGTTATTCACCAGGTTGGTTGCATTCAACGATCCAATACCCGTCGCAAAATCCCAGCCGGTCTGTGTTCCGTAGGCCTTGAGATAGGAACTATCGCTGGTTGAAAGCACGCCGTTCGTTCCACTCGGTTTATAGCAGCTATTCGTGCCCGTGCAGTTCACATCCATGTCGCCCTGCGTGACATCATAGAAGATGCAGGAGGTGGAAACGGATTTGCCTTTGCTGGAATTGCATGTCGCACTGCCCGAGGCGCCGTACTCCGTTGCCGCCAGTTTGTAATAGACCGGGTTCGGATTGCCCTGTTTTGCACCCGTCTTCTGGTTCACCAGCGCCTGTATGCCGGCCAGGATCGGTGAGGCGAATGAGGTGCCACCGGCGCCGGACCAGTTCACCGGCGCACCGGTGCAGGCTGCTCCCTCGTCACGCGTATCGGAGTCGCAATAGGCGTAATAATGCCCCCACACGCCGTTCGCCGCGAACAGCGACACGTCCGGCATGTCGCGCACGCCGTCGGACGGCACACCGACCAGGGTTTGCCAGGAGGGTTTCGCATATCCCTTGCAGGTGCCGCTGACGACGCCGGAGGTCGAGGCCTTGCCGGTGGCGCAGCCGCTGGGGCCGCCGCTGCCGCTGGCCGTGGTCAGGTAATCGGCCTTGCCGGTGCTGCTGTTGCAGAAGCCGGATGTGCCATAGGTCGTGCTGTAGCCGGAGGAAGTGGCGAGTAGCACGCTGGCGCAGGAATCGTTCCAGGGGATCTCGTTGATGTAGGAGAGTGCGGAGCCGTAGGTGCTGGTGTTGGTCGTGCTCCAATAGGTCGAGTTCGTCCCCGCATAGGTATCGCCGAAATCGGTGCCGCCGACGGCCACGTTATAGGGTGTCGAGGCAAAGCCGCTCACGGCGATGCCATGTGTGGCCTTGGTGAGATCGGCATCGCAGCTGGCAGCACCCTCGTCACCGGCAGAGACGAAGACCGAGACACCGAGGGCGACGGCTTGCTGATAGGTGGTATTGAACGCGGCGTTGGCGGTCGCACCGTTCAGCACCTCGCATTCGCCATAGCTGATGCTGACAATAGCCGGCGGCGTTTTGCTGTTGATCAGGTTCTGCAGCGCCAGCAGGCCGCCGAAATTGGTGCTGGTATCGGTGCAGGAGGCGAGTTCGATCGCCGCACTCGGGGCCGCCGCACTCGCCCATTCCATGTCCAGCTCCGCCTCGCCTTCATTGCCGGCGACGACGCCAGGATTGCCGCAAGAATTGCTGCCGGTGGGATGCACCTGGGTGAAGCTGCCGCTGGTATAGGTGGAAAGTCCGAACGCCTTGCGGAAGGTGGTGAAATCGGCCGTGCTGTAGACGTTGGTGTCTTCGATCACCACCACGGTCTGCCCTTGGCCGGAGATGCCGGCGGTGAAGAGCGGCGTAAGATTGTAGATAGTGGCGAGGTCGGCCGGCACCACGAGCTGATAGGTCGAGCCGCCGCTGCTGACCGTATAGGCCGGGCGTTTCTTGAAGTTGGTATGCGGACGGAAATCGTTCAGCGACACCACGCCTGCAATGACGCCTGAGAGCGCTTGCGGGATTTGCGGATCGCTCATGTTGGCGATGTGGGAGATGCCTGCGACATCGAGCTTGTGCATCTCGGTATGGAAGGCTGCCTGCACGGCAGCGGCGGTACCGGAGAAATCGATCGTCATGCCGCCGGCGGCTACACCATTGACGACGAAGCCATGCGCGCTGAGCCAGCCGGTTACGGCGGCGAGGTCGGAGGGTGCGGGTCCGAACCTGGTGCCGAAATCCTCGGCGGTGAGCCATTGATGGTAATGGGGCGAGTTGCGATCGTTCAGGCTGTCGATGAAAGTTTTCAGCGCGGCTTCGGTCTCCGGCGGCCGCTTCAGCAGCAATTGCAAGTGGTCGAGCGCGAAGTTGTCGGCAAGCTTGCCGCGATCATTGGTCAGGCGTGCTTCGGGGCGCGTGTTGCCGGCGAGGGGGAACAGAGCCTGGTCGTCGATGGCGCCGGTAACGGTGGCTGGAGAGGCGGCATAAGCCGCGGACATACAGGCAAGGGGCAGAATATAGGCGGCAAGTCTCGAAACGGGTTTGGAGATCATCAATGCCATTCCTTGTGCGAGGCCGTGCAATATACGGCGCCGTATTCGTTGCGGCGGTCCGATGGACGGTCAAGCGAAACCTGCGGCGTCATCCGCCTGAAAAAGCGAAGATGCTTTGAAGATGGTGATCAAAGGTTGTCGTAAGCCTTTGCCGGTTTTCGCATGCTGCCCGGTTTGCTTGGGGTGGCGGCGTTATCCACAGGCACGAATCGGCGCATGGGCGTTGCTCTTTGTTACAGGCCCCTGGTGCTCCTGGCCCGGGCGGGGTTTTGTGCTAGAGGTGAGGATGCCTTGCTGGAGTCCCTGTCGTGAAAGCCGCCATCGTCATTTTCCCAGGCACCAACCGTGAGCGTGACGTCGCCATCGCGCTGCGCAATGCCACCGGGCACCGCCCCATCCAGATCTGGCATGGCGAGACCAGCCTGCCGGAAGAGCTCGATCTGCTGGTGTTGCCGGGCGGGTTCAGCCATGGCGACTATCTTCGCTGCGGGGCGATGGCGGCACAGTCGCCGATCATGCCGGCCTTGCGCGCATTCGCGGCTAAGGGCGGGCATATCCTCGGCATTTGCAACGGCTTCCAGATTCTGACGGAGGCTGGCCTGCTGCCCGGCGCATTGCTGCGCAATGCCGGACTGCGCTTCATCTCGCATGATTGCTTTTTGCGCGTGGAGAGGTCCGACACCGCCTTTGCTCGGCATTACCAGAAAGGCCAAGTGTTCCGCGCACCGATGGCCCATGGCGACGGAAATTTCTTCGCCTCCGACGAGACGGTGGCGATGCTGGAGGGCGAAGGCCGTGTGGCGTTCCGTTATGCGACACCCGTGGGCGAGATTTTGCCAGCCGCCAACGCGAATGGCAGCATCGCCTCCATCGCCGGGATCTACAGCGAGAATCTGCGCGTGCTTGGGCTGATGCCGCACCCGGAGGATCTGGTGGATCCGCTGATGGGCGGCACCGATGGCAAGCCTTTGTTCGACGGCCTTGTCGAAGCGCTGGCTGCTTAAGAAAGATGAACGCCATCGTCGACGCCAGTCTTGCCAAGAGCTTCGGCCTTAACGCGGAAGAATATGCGCGTGTCCTGTCCATCATGGGGCGCACGCCGAGCCTGACCGAGCTCGGTATTTTCTCCGTGATGTGGTCGGAACATTGCAGCTACAAATCCAGCCGGGTGTGGCTGCGGGAATTGCCCACCACGGCGCCCTGGGTGATCCATGGGCCGGGCGAGAATGCCGGCGTGGTCGATATCGGCGAGGGTCTCGCCGCCATCTTCAAGATGGAGAGCCATAACCACCCGAGCTTCATCGAGCCCTATCAGGGCGCTGCGACCGGCGTCGGCGGCATCCTGCGCGATGTGTTCACGATGGGCGCACGGCCCATCGCCAACCTCAATGCGCTGCGCTTCGGCCGGCCGGAGAACCCGGTGACCAAGCGGGTGGTTGATGGCGTGGTGCGCGGCATCGGCGGCTACGGCAATTGCGTGGGCGTGCCGACCGTGGGTGGCGAGGTGAATTTCCACGCCGCCTATGATGGCAACCCGCTGGTCAATGCGATGACCGTGGGAATCGCGGCCACCGACAAGATCTTCCTGAGTGCGGCCGCAGGTATCGGCAATCCGGTCGTCTATGTTGGCAGCCGCACCGGACGTGACGGCATCCATGGTGCGACCATGGCCTCGGCCGAGTTCGATGCGGATTCGGATTCCAAGCGCCCAACGGTGCAAGTCGGCGATCCGTTCACCGAAAAGCTGCTGATCGAGGCTTGCCTCGAGCTGATGGCGACCGATGCGATCATCGCCATCCAGGATATGGGCGCAGCCGGCCTCACCAGTTCTTCCGTCGAGATGGCCGGCAAAGGCGGTGTCGGCATCGAGCTCGATCTCGATGCCTGCCCGCAGCGCGAAGACGGCATGACAGCCTACGAGATGATGCTGTCGGAGAGCCAGGAGCGCATGCTGATGGTGCTGCGGCCGGACCGGCAGGACGTCGCGTGTGCCATCTTCGAGAAATGGGAGCTGGATTTCGCCGTCATCGGCCATCTCACCGATACCGGCCATATCGTCATCCGCCACCAGGGCCGAATCGAGGCCGACATTCCGCTCGACCCGCTGGCCGAGATGGCCCCCTCCTATCGCCGCCCCTACACCGAACCCACGCCCCCTGCCCCGCTCGGCGAGGTCGAGGATAGTGTCGGGTTGGAGACGGCGCTGCTCAAGCTGATCGCCTGCCCCGATCTTTGCTCGCGCAGTTGGATCACCGACCAGTATGACAGCACCGTCGGCGGCCAGACCATCAAGCGGCCAGGTGCCGCCGATGCCGCCGTGGTGCGTATCGAGGGGTCGATCAGGGCGCTCGCGCTGACCACCGATTGCACGCCACGCTATTGCCAGGCGGACCCGTATCGCGGCGGGGCGCAAGCGGTGGCCGAGGCCTGGCGCAATCTCTCCGCCGTCGGTGCGCGGCCCCTGGCGGTGACCGACAACCTCAATTTCGGCAATCCGGAAAAGCCCGAGATCATGGGCCAGTTCGTGGCGAGCATCAAAGGCATGGCGGCTGCCTGCATTGCACTCGATTTCCCGGTGGTGAGCGGCAATGTGAGCCTTTACAACGAGACGCAGGGCACGGGCATATTACCGACGCCGGCTATTGGCGGCCTCGGGGTGCTCGATGACGGCGCGCAGGCAGTCGGCATCGCGCCGGCCCGCGGCGATACACTCGTACTCGTTGGCAGTGGACAGGGCCATCTCGGCCAATCGCTATGGCTGCGCGAGATCCTGGGGCGTGAGGAAGGGGAGGCACCGGACGTCGACCTGGTTGCCGAACGGCGGCACGGTGATTTCGTGCGCGGCGCCATTCTCGGCGGCGGCGTCAGCGCCTGCCACGATGTCTCCGATGGCGGCCTGCTGGTGGCCATCGCCGAAATGGTGCTGGCCGGACGAGTCGGCATCACGCTGGCCGACCGCCTCGGCGCCGCCGCTCCGTTCTGGTTCGGCGAGGACCAGGCGCGCTATGTGCTGGCCACACAGAACCCTGCCGCCCTGCTGCGCGAGGCCGCCTCCGGTGGCGTGCCAACCACCGTCATCGGCCGCGCCGAGGGCGCCGGTTTGACACTGCCTAACGGCGTGACCATATCGGCCGAGAGCCTGACGGAAGCGCACACAAGGTTCTTCCGTGACTGGATGACCGCTTAAGGATTATACCGACCATGCCGATGTCGGCCACTGAGATCGAGACCCTGATACGCGCTGCCCTGCCCGATGCGCAGGTGAGCGTTGAGGATCTCGCCGGCGACGGCGATCATTATGCAGCCCAAATCGTGAGCGAAAGCTTTAGGGGCCGCAGCCGTATCCAGCAGCATCAGATGGTGTTCCAGGCTTTAGGCGGCCGCATGGGTGGCGCCCTGCACGCACTGGCCCTCAAAACTTCCGCGCCCGAGTAGGAGACAGCACAGATCATGACCGACGCCACCACCACACGTATCGAGCACGAGATCACCGAAAATCCCGTGATGCTCTACATGAAGGGCAACCCGAAATTCCCGCAATGCGGGTTTTCTGCCCGCGTGGTGCAGATCCTGAACCACCTTGGGGTGCAATACGGCTCGGCCAATGTGCTCGAGGATTCGGCGCTGCGCGAGGGGATCAAGATGTTTTCCAACTGGCCGACGGTTCCGCAGCTCTATGTAAAAGGTGAGTTCGTCGGTGGTTGCGACATCATCACCGAGATGTTCCAATCCGGTGAGCTAGAAACCATGTTCGCAGAAAAAGGCGTCGCCCATACCGCCACGGCGTAGCCAAGCATTCTCATTTCGTAATGCCGGGCGCTCAATCTTCGGGCGCCCGTCGACTCGACGTATCAGTGCACCAAGAGTCGTATCATTAAAATCGCATGGTCCCATTAGTGGCCGCGGTTGCAGCAGGCCTTTTCTTCGCTTGGCGCGCTTGGTTCGGCATCACCGCCCTAAGTTTTAACGACGAGACGGTCCACCTGCTGGGCGGTTGGGCGTTGAATTCCGGCGACCGGCTTTATCGCAATTTTGTCGATGTGCATGGCCCCGCCATCTTCATGCTGATGCAAGGCTATGGCGCGCTATGTGGCTGGGCACATGCGAACGGCGCACGTGGAGTCATTATTGGCCTCGCGGCCCTCTCCGCCATAGCAATCGGCACGTCGCCGGCGGTGCGAGGTCAGTCCCGGCTGTGCGCGATAGCGCTGTATCTTGGCCTGCTCGCCTCCGTTTGGCTTGTGCAGGGGCTGTATCTGGTCAGCTACTACCCGGTCTCCGGTGCGTTCGCCGTCATGGCGCTGGGCTGGTTCGTGGTTCCCGCATGCGCGGGGGCACCCATCCCGCAAGCTGCAGCGGCAGCTGCTGCCATGGCGAGTGCGTTGGTGGCATTTACATCCTTCCAGCAGGCACCTTCCGCATTACTCTTTTCCGCGGGCGGTCTGCTGGCAAGCTGGCGTAGCGGCCCCTGCCGATCGATCAGATCTATGCCTATCTTCCAATGGATGCGGATTATGCCAGGAATCCCTTCCTGGGCCAAAGCCGCGACCTGTGCCGGATACTGGCAACATCTCCGCCGCCAGTGATCGTTTTCGACAATTGGACAGTGTGGGACCTCTACGCGCCGATCGACTATATGCCTTGTCTGTTCGAGGCTCTGAAGAGCAAGTACTTCTATCTGCCGGAGCCGCAGGAGGACGTCCTAAAACTCTTTGTGCGCTCCGACCGGCTCAAGCGCTAGGCGGGCGCGCGACTGTCCGCAGCGCGGAGCCTATGTTAGACGCTGAAAGATGAGTTTTGGCGCAGATCGTCCGCAGCGGAGAAGCTACCACCACGGCAATCTGCGCGGCGCGCTGATCGAGGCCGCCCTCGACATGATCGCCGCACGCGGCCCCAACGGTTTCACGCTCGCCGAAGTCGCACGCGCGGTGGGCGTCAGCGGTGCCGCGCCCTACCGGCATTTCCGTGACCGCAACGCCCTGATTGCGGAGATCGCGCGGCAAGGCTTTGAGCGTTTTGCCAACGAATTACGTATCGCCTGGAACGAAGGCCAACCCGATCCGCGCGCCGCGATCGAGAATTGCGCGCGGTCCTATCTCGGCTTTGCCCGTCGCGAACCCGCCGCCTATGCCGCCATGTTCGAACCGGGCTTCCCCCTGGAAGACGAACCCACCCTGCTCGCCGCCTCCGAACGCGCCTTCGGCGTGCTACGCGCCGCCGCCGAAGCCGCCACCCGCGCCATGCCCGCACAAGGCCGCCCGCCCGCGCTGATGGTGGCGCTGCATATCTGGTCAATGGCACACGGCGTCGCCTCGCTGTTCATCGAAGGCCCCAGCGGGGCACGGCGCAAACTGCCGATGTCGCCGGAAGACCTGCTGGAGGCGGGCCTGCTGATCTATTTGCAGTCGCTGGCGAAACCCCCTTGACGCCAGCGCCCGATCGTCCATCTATGTTAATGTGTTTCACATTCACGCAGGAGAAGCGCGGTGCCTATCGTCGAAAAACTGGATGAGTATGGCAAAGGCGCGTGGATCGCGCTGATCGTTCTTGGGTTCTGGACCTTCTGGCCGGTCGGCCTGGCGGCCCTGATCTTCGTTGTCGGGTCAGGCCGCCTGCGCGCCTGGAAAATGGAGCAGCGCGGACGCTGGCATAATGCGCGCGGCCGTGGGTGCGGCTTTGCGTTCAACGGCCAGAGGCATTCGAGCGGCAACGCCGCATTCGACGAATACCGCGCCGATACGCTGAAGCGCCTCGAAGACGAGCAGAAGGCCTTCGTCGAATACCTGGAGAAGCTGCGCCAGGCGAAAGACAAAGAAGAATTCGATCGCTTCATGGCGGATCGGAAGAGCGTGGTTTGAACCATGGCTAAGCCAGGGGGGTTTCCCCCTTGGCTTAGCGCTGGGCTGGACGCATCGCGAGGATGGGTCGTTCGAAATACCAGTAGGACAGGTAGGACAAGCTGGCCATTGCAACGAGCGCGATTGCAAAGGTGAGTGTGGCTGGGAGATGAAGTTTTTCCCTGTAGAAACCCGCCATTTCCAGGATATCGAGATGGATGAGGTATAGCGCGTAGGATTGTGCGCTGAGGGCACGTGCCATACGTGCCATCGGGCGCCAGCATCTTTCCAACAAGGCTGCATAGGGCAGGCACAGCACGCAGCCGAACGACGTCATGTCGAATACCAGCGGCTTCCACACGGCGTCGGGCATGTGCAGCATCCGCCGCGGCGCGCCGTTCCAATTCACCGCGGTACATACGAGCCCGGCTGCGAACAGGAGACCCGACCATCTTTGCACGGCGGGAACGCTGCGGAAGATGCAGGCTGTAAGCACGCCCCATGCAATTGCATCGAGCCGCAGGAACACCGCTTTGCTGGTGACTTCGTCCCAGGGAACCGATGCTGGCAGAAGCGCGCGCAAGCAGAGAGGGACAAGAATGAACGCCCCTATCGTCACTGCAAATGCCGTATCGCGCCGCAACCATCGCGCACAGGCAAACAGGATTGCCGAAAAGCCCAGATAGAACCATTCCTCGACAGCAAGCGACCAGCTTACGTCGAACCAGCGATCCACCGGCCGCCAGGCCAGGTTTTGCGTAAGCGTCAGGTACCAGGGCAGGTCATGCCAGAGGACCGTGCGCTCCGGCTCCCAGAAATGCGGTCGCCAGACAAGGCTGAGCACAAACAGGCAAAGATAGTAGAGCGGCAAGGTGCGCAGCCAACGCCGCTGCATGAACACCTGCCAGTCGTGAAATCCCGGCCTTCGCTCGAGCAGATCGAGCAGGATGCGGCCGATCAGGAAACCACTTAGCGCGAAGAAAAACGTCACGCCGAAAAAGCCGCCCACCGCCAGCCACCACGGAAAGGCCCAGCCCTCCCACAGGCAGAACATGCTGCCGCAATGGCTGAGCAGAACCATCAGGATCGCTGCCGCCCGCAGGATATCCAGTCCGATCACATGCGGTGTCGTCCGCGACATCGACATCATTTCTCGGGACAGGGAAGGCTGCGCGGTCATGGTCCATTACGGTAAGGCCGTCATGGGGCTGTCAAGCAGCACGGCGCCGCCGCCGTTTTGAGAACCGGGGATCTCGTGCGAAATTCATGTCAAAATTCGGATCGCGCTGTCCATGCAACGGAAATTTTGGAGTCTCGGCTTTCTGCTTGTCGCAGCACTCGTCGGGCCGCAGCTCGTGATGCACGTGCCGCCCGGACATGCACCTGACGAGAGAGATCACATCCTGCGCGCAGACTCCGTTCTGCATGGCATGATGATAGGCCACCGCGCACAGCAGAACGGCAACACAATCGAGGGCGTGCTCGCCGACATGGCACTCGCCCAGGTGATCACCCTGCACCCCACGCCGCTGGTCACATCGCCGCAACCCATCAGCCCGGTGCAGAAATGGCTCGCGACCGAAGTGCCCTGGAACAGCAAGCCGTCTTTCGTCGAAGACGGTGCCCCCGCCGGCTATATGCCACTGTTCTACGTGCCGGGCGCGCTCGCGATCGGCCTCGTCCGCGCTGCAGGCCTGTCGCCCTTGGTGGCGTTTCTGGCTGTGCGAAGCTTCAACTTCTACTGCTTCCTCGCGCTCGGTGCCACAGCCCTGCACATTACCCGCCGCGGCATCGTGCTGATGTTCGCAACCCTGCTGTTGCCCATGACGCTGAGCCTCGCTGCCTCCGCCAGTCAGGACGGGTTGCTGATTGCCACCACCACCTGCGCCATCGCCTGCCTCACGCGCGCCATGGACCCGCCCGGGCAAACAAACACCAGGTGGCTCACCGCAGCCGCCTGTCTTCTGTCCGCGGTCGCCGCCAGCAAACCCCCATACGCGCCGCTTGCCTTGCTCCTGTTCCTGCAGCTACAGGCCAGGACGAGCACCCTCGCACGCCGGCTCGGCCTCGTCGTGCTGACGATATTACCCGCAATTGCCTGGGCCTTTCTTGAGGCGCATGCGGCCAGCGTCGTCGTCTCGCGCCCGCCTGCAGACGCCGGCCCGCTCTGGCCCGGGTCCCGCCCGGCGATCTTCAATGGGCCGGACGCGCTCGCGCAGATCCATGTCCTGGCGCACCACACCGCGCTGATTGCCCTGCTGCCCCTGCAGAACGTTGTCGACAATGCCGGCATTTTTCTACAGCAAGGCATCGGCATCTTGGATTATCTCTGCCTCGCTTTGCCCGCCTGGCTGTATCTCGCCTGGTACGTCGGCCTGGCCTGCGCCGTCGCAGCCCATATCTGCACCATTGCGCCGCAGGCACGGTTGACCCTTCCGGATTTTATCCTGTCAGGCACAGCCATCCTGCTGAGCGTCATCGTCATGGGCGTGGCACTCTACCTGGATTGGACACCCGTGGGCATGCCCTGGATCGGCGGCGTACAAGGCCGCTACTTCCTGCCCCTCCTGCCCGCCCTGCCCCTATGCCTGCCGCGCTTCAACCACCCGCGCCTCGCGACCGCCCTGGCCGCTCCACCCATCCTCGCCGCCCTCCTCTCCGCCGCCGCACTCCCGGGCCTCGTGAAGGCATTCTACCCTCTGGGCTGAACTGATGGGTGGGCGCTGAGACGACCGCTAGGCCAGGGGCTCTGCCCCATCCCTCAAGCTTGGGACCCCGCTGGCGGGAGTCCAGGGGGCAAAGCCCCTTGGCCTAGCCGTCATCTCAGCCCTCACCCATCAAGTCAGCCGAGAGAGGAGATGCTTCAGGGCCGAGCGTTCGTGGGTGGTGAAACGGCTGTCCAGGCCGGCCAGGGCTGCCAGGCCGTCGGCCACTTGTCTGCCTTCGGGAGTGAGTTCGCCATGGATGGAGAGCAGGCCATGCAGTTTCAGGTCGTCGAGGCGGGCGGCGTCTTCGGCGGCTGCGATAGCGGCTGGGAACACGCCGCCGTAGCGGCCTTGGTGGTAGATCAGCGGCGGCAGGCCGGCCTGGTCGAACTCGCGGACTTCGCCGAGGAAGATTGCGTGGTCGCCACCTTCGTATTCGAGCGCGGCGCGGCAGATGAAGCGTGCAGCGAAACCTTCCAGCAATGGGACGCCGCCCGGGCCTTGGGTGAAGGGAACGTCCTTGAACTTGTCACCGTCGCGGCGGGCGAATTGGTTGGAGAGCGCCTCCTGGCTCGATGCAAGCACATGCACGGCCCACCATTCGGCCTGGCGGAACGCATCGAGGCTGGTGCTGTCGAGGCCCAGGCTGAACAGCACGAGTGGCGGATCGAGCGATACCGAGTTGAAGCTGTTGGCGGTGAGGCCGACGGGAGCGCCTCCAGAGTCCGAGGTGGTGATGATGGTCACCCCGGTGACGAAGGCGCCGAGTGCCGCACGGAAGGCGCGCGCATCGAGGGTGGCTGCCGGCGTTGGTTCGGTCATTTGGCGCGCGCTCTTATAGTGGCGATGTCGACGAGTGCGCCCGGCTTCAGGCCGATTTTGCCTGCATGCGCGGTGCCGGCGGTGCAGGGATCAGCGAGGGCGCGAGCACGAAGCCCACTTCGCCGCTGATGCGTTCGGCCGCCTGCGAGATGTAGCCGCGGAAATGCGTCCATTCGGGGCTATCGAAGCTGCGAATGTCGTAGCTGCGCTGAGCTTGTGCGGTGACGCGGAATTCCGCGAACTCGGCGCCTTCGACCGGTGGCGGTGGGCTCGGCAGCGTATCCAGCGCCTCGTCCTTCGAAACCCACATTTCCCGCACGGCGCCGGCAAGGCGCTGCACGCGGTCCATGCCTTGCTCGAAGGTGGCCGCCTTCTCGTAGCGCGAGTCCATCGGGTTCCACACTTCGAAGACGTAGTCGGCCGGCGGCGTCTGCGCCTCGAAATGCGTAATTCTTAGGGATGGCTGCGACACGTGATTCTCCTGGAGGGGACGACGCCAGGAAGCCGGCCCCTTTATTGGGCGCGGTTTTAACATGGACAGTCCTAGGGGCGGAGGATTGTTTTGCCATTGCTGCGTTGCGGTTGGCAAGGCTGCCGATCCGCCACGGCGGAACTATGGCTTGATCGAAGCGGGGGCAGGCCGCAAATGGTGCCATGCACCGACCTCAGCGGCCCGAATCCGAAAGATTGAGATCGTGCCGCGGCTGAGCCTTGCCGGCGCCGGGGCTTCATCCTCCGGCCTTGTTCAGACCACGCCGGGCCGATGCGCGAACCTGGATTACTGCACGATCGGCATGCAGCGCATTCTGGTCGAGGTGCCGATCGGCAAACCTTTTGTCTGTCCGGAATGTAGCGGCAAGCTGCGGCCGCCCAACGCCACCGGTCTGCGAAGGCCTTGGGTGATGCCGGCTTTGCGCCTGGTCATCCTGTGCGCCGGCGTGGGTGCGGGCATGGTGCAGGGATACACGCTCGGCCGCATGCAACCCGCCATGAAGAAGGCGGCCGCGACCGTCTCGCAGGATACCGTGGAGAAGGTGAATACGGCGCGGGCCATGCTTGGGCTGAAGCAGTTGGCGCCGGACGCCATCAACCCGGAGGCGTCTGCGACACCTTCAACGCCGGCGCCGCCATCGGCCAAGCCTGCAGCGGCCCCGATCCTGGTGGCCGATCATCCCTATCCCCGCAAGACACGCGCGCTCGAAATCGAAGACCCGCCGGCGCATCTCGCCGACGAGCAGCGTTTCGGCCAAGTAGTGGTTGATTGCACGCTCGGCGCCGCACAGGTCAGGCCCGAATGCCGTGCAAGCGATGTGCGCGGCGCCGACGCCTTTGCGGCAAGCGCGGTGGCCTGGCTGAATGGGTTGTCCGTGCAATACGCGCACGGCGATCACGGTGGCGGGGCGGCGCTGCCGGACCATCGCTGGCGGGTGACCTTCGAGGATTACGCGGGCGCAGCGCCGCACGCAAAGCCGCCGGCACCGGCGCACAGGTGAAAAAACCGGCTTGATGGTCTATGCCCCGAGGGTGACCACGCCATTCCACAAGATGCACGGCGCCGGCAACGATTTCCTCGTGCTGGACGCGCGCGCGACGCCGCTGCCCCTCTCGGCAGACCGCATACGCGCGCTTGGCGACCGCCGCACCGGCATTGGCTGGGACCAGCTGATTGTTCTGGAACCAGCGGCGGACCAGGCCGCGGACGTGTTCATGCGCATTTTCAATCCGGACGGTTCTGCGGCCGGCGCTTGCGGCAACGCGACGCGCTGCGTGGCCGAATTTCTGGGTGGGCAGGCAGGCGCGGAGGATTTTACCATACAGACCGTCGCCGGTTTGCTGCCGGCGCGGCGTCTGGGCGCCGGCCGAGTGTGCGTCGACATGGGACCACCGCTGCTGGCGTGGCAGGACATCCCGCTGGCCCGTGCCTGCGACACGCTGCATCTGGACCTGCCCGGCGATCCTGCCGCCGTCTCCATGGGCAATCCGCATGCGACCGTTTTCGTGGTGGATCTCGACGCGATCGATCCCAGGGTGCTCGGGCCCAAGCTGGAACGTGACCCGCTCTTCCCTGACCGCGCCAATATCGGTTTCGCCCAGATCCTCACGCCGGACCGCCTGCGGTTGCGGGTGTGGGAACGCGGTGCCGGGCTGACGCTGGCCTGCGGTTCCGGCGCCTGTGCTGCCCTGGTGAATGCGGTGCGGCGCGGGCTCGCCGAACGCACGGCCGAGCTGATCCTCGATGGCGGCACGCTCGGGACCGAATGGCGCGCGCGGGATTCGCATGTGCTGATGACAGGCCCGACCGCGCTGGCCTTTCAAGGCGACGTCGATCTCTCTACCTACCCGGTATGACGACCGAGATCCTGACCTTCGGCTGCCGGCTCAATACATTCGAGAGCGAGGTAATCCGCGGCCACACGCAGACCCTCGCCGACACGGTGGTGATCAACACCTGTGCGGTCACCGCCGAAGCCGAGCGGCAGGCGCGCCAGGCGATACGCCGCGCCCATCGCGAGCGCCCGGAGGCGCGCATCGTGGTGACCGGCTGTGCGGCGCAGATCGCACCCGAGCGCTGGCGGGATCTGCCGGGTGTCACCCGCGTGCTTGGCAACACCGAAAAGCTCGAGGCGGCCTCCTGGCTGGAAGGTGCGCCCGGCGGTGTGTCGGATATTTTTGCTGCGCGCGAGATGGCGGCCCATTTGGTCACCGAATTTGCTGGCCGTGCGCGCGCTTTCGTGCAGGTGCAGCAGGGGTGCGACCATCGCTGCACGTTCTGCGTCATCCCGTTCGGCCGTGGACCCAACCGCTCGGTGCCGATTGGCGTGATCGTGTCGCAGGTGCGCCACCTCGTTGAAGCCGGCTTCAACGAGGTGGTGCTCACCGGGGTGGACATCACCAGCTACGGCCCCGATTTGCCGGGCAAGCCGCGACTGGGGGCGATGGTGCGCCGCCTGCTGGCGCTGGTGCCGGACTTGCCGCGCCTGCGCCTTTCCTCGCTGGATCCGGCGGCCCTCGACGAGGATCTGTTTGCGCTGATCCAGAGCGAGCCACGGCTGATGCCGCATCTACATTTTTCGTTGCAGGCAGGATCGGACATGATTCTCAAGCGGATGAAGCGCCGGCACGACACGTCACAGACCCGCAGCATCATCGATCGGGTGCGCGTTCTGCGTCCGGGCGTGGGGCTGGGTGCCGATCTGATCGCCGGCTTCCCCACCGAGACCGATGAGCTTTTTCAGGAAACACTCGATTTCGTCACCGGGGCGGACCTGCCCTATCTGCATGTGTTTCCATATAGCGAGCGCCCCGGAACACCGGCAGCCCGCATGCCCTCGGTGCCGGTGCCGGTCAGGCGCGAACGTGCGGCGCGGCTGCGTGAGGCGGGTGCGGCTGCAGCCGCACGATTCCACGCGAGGCAGATCGGCTGCGAGGCGCATGTGCTCACCGAAATCGCCGGCGCCGGCCACACGGAGCATTTCGCCCCGGTGCGCCTAGCAGCCGACACGCCGCCGGCCACACTGATTCGCGCGCGCATCACCGGCGCCGATGCGCGTGGCCTGCTGGCGGAAGCGGCCTGACGCGATGGCATCGGGTTTCTTGTCTCGCCTCAAGGAAGGGCTTTCGCGCAGCACGCAAAAACTCAGCGAGGGCTTGGGTGCCACCTTCACCCGACGCAAGCTTGACGATGCGGCTTTGGAAGAGCTGGAGGATGTGCTGGTCGCGGCCGATCTGGGTGCGACCGTCGCACGCCGGATCATCCGCAATTTTCGCAGCAACCGTTTCGGCCGCGAAGTGACAGATACGGAGGTGAAATCTGCACTGGCCGAAGAAATTGCCGCCATTCTCGCACCAGTGGCAAAGCCGCTGGTTCTCGACCGCACGAAAAAGCCGCATGTGGTTTTGATGGTGGGCGTAAACGGCACCGGCAAGACCACAACCATTGGCAAACTTGCTTTGCAATACAAAGGCGAAGGTCTGCACTCTATCCTCGTCGCCGGTGACACGTTCAGGGCGGCCGCAGTGGAACAGCTGCAGATCTGGGGCGAACGCACCGGCGCGGCGGTGATCACCGCCCCGGCCAATTCCGACGCCGCCGGCCTCGCCTTCGATGCACTGACACGCGCACAGGCAGCACAAGCCGATGTGCTGCTGATCGACACCGCGGGACGCCTGCACAACAAATCTGCGCTGATGGAAGAATTGCAGAAGATCATTCGTGTTCTGCGCAAGCAGGATCCGACGGCGCCACATTCGGTGCTGCTGACCCTCGATGCCACCACCGGCCAGAATGCGATCCAGCAGGTGCGCGTTTTCAAGGAGATGGTGGCATTGTCAGGGCTGATCGTCACCAAGCTGGACGGCAGCGCACGCGGCGGCATCGTGGTGGCGCTGGCGGAGGAGTTCGGGTTGCCGATCCATGCGGTGGGCGTCGGTGAACAAGCGGGCGATCTGCGGCCGTTCGACGCCAATGATTTCGCGTCGGGGCTTGTCGGCAGCAGGTAAAGAACGAGTGGGGAGCAGTGCCTGCCCCCCAACCCCCGTCGTTTCTTGCAAACCGCAAACTTTGCTTAGTTGCAGGCTAACCTTGCTTAGTTGCAGGCTACGCCGTTCACCGCGAACGCCGTCGGCGCGGTGTTGGTCTTGTTGTTCCACTTGCCGGTGAAAGTGACCGGCGCCGCTGCTCCGCCCGCCGGCAAGCCGGTGCCGGTCATCGTCACGACAGCGCCCTTCTGGCTGAATGCGGCACCTTTCGCGGACGCCATAGTCTGCGCATTCGCGTAGCTCCACGTCAGGCTCCAGCTCGAAAGCGGTGTGGTGCCAATGTTGCTCAGTGCAACCGCACCGGAAAAGACGTTGGCTGATTGTGCAGTGACGCTGTAGGCGGCATGGCACGCGAAATACACCGCTTGCGGTGCGACGACACGTCTCGCCGTGCACGCGGTGATGTCGGCGCCATTCACGGCATACAGGAACTGCACCTCGTTGCCGCCATTGTCGATGACACCGGTGACGCCGTATTGCACGTTGGCCACGATCACGTAGCCGGTGAAGGTGCCGTCGGCATTGACGCTGTACTGGCCGACATACGGCTCGACTCCCGCCTGCCCATAATTGTTATAGTAGTCGATCCCAGCAGTGATGTTGCCGACGCCGTTGCTCGATGCGCCATCGAAGGTGAAATCGTTCAGATCGGTATAGGTGCCGGTGATGCCGGAGCATGATGCTGCAAACGCACCCTTGATGCTGGCGTTGTTGTAGCTGCCGGCCGCCGAACTGCCGGGTGCTGCCTGCGGTTTCAGATCGATGGTCGCCACCGCAGAGTTATCCATCTCTGCACCGACAGCCTCGTTGAACGCCGAGCTGTAACCGATTGCATATACTTCCGGCATACCGCCCTGCTGCAAAGTGAGGCTCAGCATGAGCGAACCGTCGGCGTTGGTGGAGATGCTGCCTGCGTAAAGCGGCATGAACGCGGTCGCGACATTGTTCTCACCAATGGCGATGTCACCGGAGATCGAACAATTGGCGGCGAAGGTCAGTACGCCACTGAGGAATTTGCTGACACCTTGCGTCGTCGATCCGGTGACATGCACGCCGTAGGATCCGGACAGGCTGCCTGCACACGACGCAAATGCATTGAAAGGTGCGGCAACCGTCAGTGTCATGAGCGCCACGCAAGCGGCCCGCGGCCAGGATCCAAAAAACTTCACTACAACGCTGGACAAAAGAGACAAGCCCACGAAACGCACTCCCGCTAAAATGCAGGCCCGGTGTGTCACGACAAAGCATCCAAACGCAATAATAAAAGAGACTTAATGGTCTATAAAAGATTTATTATCTAATTATTAGCCAAATTGACGAGATTTTAGGTAATTTGTTCTACTTTCAAGCGTAATTCTCAACCTTTGGTGGTGTTTGCTGCATTTACGCGCGGATGTTCCTTGGCCGAGATGCTGTTTCCGCCAGCATCAGGGCGGCCGGCAGAAAACCCGTCAGAGCAGACAGCACCGTGAGGGCAGGAACGCCGAGCACCGCCATCAGGGCTGGCGGATTGAACATGGTCGCAAGCCATACGGCGGCAGCCAAGCCAGCCAACATGGGGTTCGGTGGGTGGCCGTCCAGCAATACCAGCATCACCGCGATCGCGAGCAGCACGTGATCGTAATCGCCCACATGCGGCGCGCCGGCGACGAGCGCGCAGAGCAGAACGATAGCACGGCGTCGCAGCGAGAACGGCCTCGAGAATGCGATCCAGATGCATAGCGCAGCAAGGGCGATCGCGAGCATCTGGCCGATGCCGGCCAGGTTCTCGCCAGCGCCCAGCATGCGCAGACAGGTATGCACACTCTGATCGTACACCCTGACGACGTCGATCAGCTTCCCCAGCACCGGGTCGACGCCGCTGGCCAACCTGATCCAGGTGGTCCACGCGCTCACACCGGTCACCGCCGCACTCAGCCCCACCAGGCCGAGCCCACCAGCCAGACCGCCGGCGATGGCGCGGAAATGCCGCCCGGCGAGCAGAGCCACCGGGATCAACGGCACGAATTGCGGTTTCAGGCACAGCAGGCTGAACACCATGCCGGCTAGGAAAGGCTTGTTCTCGAGCAGCGACATTCCCACCAGCACTGCGGCCGCAACAAAGAAACTCAGCTGCCCGGCGCCGATGGTGAAGGCGGTGGCCGGGCATAACAGCACGAACCCGATGAGCATCAGACGGGCACGCAAACCGGCTTCCCACTGCAAAAGAGCCGTCACCATGGCGGCGGCCGTGGTGACGAGGAACAAGGCCAGTGACCACGGATATGACGGCCAGCCGAACGCCAGTGCCAGCAGCAAGGTGACGGGGGGATAAACCCATGGATGCAGAACGGAAATCGGGTGAGCAAACCAGGTGGTATGGGTGGCATTCATCACATCGGTGAAGCCGCGTGGATCGTTCAATGTCTTGAAGTCGCCAGCGCGGAACAGTGCGGACGCGGTATGGAACACCACCCAGTCCTGCCCGGGCACCGTGTGGAAAACCGCCCAGAACATCAGCCAGCCCAGAGGTGCGAACAGCACGAACAGCAGCAGGATGATGCGCGGTGGCGTGCCGTTCATGCAGGCTGGCGCAGGCCCAGCCGACGCGACATGTCCGATTGCACCCTCGCTTTCGGGTCAAGCTGTGCGAGGAGATCGGCCAATTCCTGCCATCTCGGATACATCTCGCGGAATGCTGCCGACTCGAGCAGCGCGTCCTTCGCGAGATAGACGCGACCGCCGTATTTGAGCGTGATGGCCACCAATGTTTTATAGAGATCCTCGATGCCCGGTCTTGCCGGAAAATCCAGCGCCAGGGTGAACCCTGCCATGGGGAAGGACAGTGGCCCGGGCGGACCGATCCCCGGGCCCAGCCGCTTCAGCACCGCGAGGAACGAGGCGCGGCGCGAGGCGGAGATCGTCTCCAGCAATTCGCGCAGCGCCGAGGCACCGCGCTCGAATGGCAGCACGTTCTGGAACTGGTAGAAACCGCGGCGGCCATAGATGCGGTTCCAGTCGCGCAACGCATCGAGCGGATAGAGGAATTTGGCGAATGGCACGGCATGGCTGCGCGGCTGGATCGCCGCCTTGCGGTAATACAGCGCGTTGAACATGCCGATGCTCGTGCCATTCAAGGCGATCTCGGGAAAGTCGAACGGCACACGCAGCTTTCGCCGCATTGCCATCGGGAGTTTTTGCTCGGTGGGCTCGGCGGTCTCCAGAATGCCGCGGCCGAGGGAACGGCCGCGCGCTGTGCCGTCGATCCAGCCGACGCTGTAGCTGGCCGACGCGGTCTCCGCCATTGCCGCCAGGAAGGCATCGAGGTCCGCAACCCGGCGGGACTGCACCATCACCCCATGGCCGGGCACCCTCTTCATGCGGAACGACACTCGCGTGATGATCCCGGTGAGCCCCAGGCCGCCGCAGGTCGCGTAGAACAGATCCGGCTCACGCGACGGGCCGATACTGCGTAGCGCACCATCGGCTGTCAGCAGGTCGATCTCTTCCACATGGCTGCAAAAGCTGCCGGACTGCTCGTGGTTCTTGCCATGCACGTCATTGGCGACCGCACCGCCGATGGTGGCAAACCCGGTGCCCGGCGATACCGGCACGAGGAAGCCGCACGGCAGGAATTCCGACATGAGCTGGGCGAAACTAACGCCCGGCTCGACGGAGATAAGTCCGCTCCCGGGATCGAATCCGAGGATACCGTTCAGATCGGAGACGAGGACGGCCGAGCCCTGTGCGTTCAGCGCGCAATCCCCGTAGGAGCGGCCGGCGGCATGGACGATCAGACCGTGGGCGCGGGGCCGCTGTTCCTCAAAGGCAGTCCGAAGATCGGCCGTATCGCTTGGCCGCAGGGTGACGCTCGCAGACTTGCCCACCCGCCCCCAGCCCTGCAGCGTTGCAAGTGTAGCTTGCATCATGTGGCTCGCTGTGAGGAGGAGGGCCGGGGGCTCTGCCCGCAGCGAGCGCGCCACCAGAGCGCCACCGGTTCAAGTGTCGGCAGCGCGGGAGCACAGCCGGTAGCCTTTCTTCTCACAGCGTAGCCACCACGATAGCAACCAGCGCCGCAGCACCGGTCAGCAGGCTCGTGCGGTCGCGCAGGGCGAACACCACCGGGTCGTCATGCATTTCGCCGCGATCCGCGATCAGCAGCACGCGGCTCACCCAGAACAGCAGGATCGGGCACAGCGCCCATAGAGCGGCCGGATAGCGGTAGAGGCTCGGCATTTCATTGCCGTTCACGTAAAGCGCCATCAGCATCACCGCCATATACCCACTCGAGGCGGCCATACTGCGGAGCATCGCCAGGTCATCCGGGAAATAGCCGCGCCCTTTCAGCTTGGCGGTGCCACCACCGCGCACATAGGTGGTGAGTTCGGTCAGCCGCTTGACTACGGCGAGGCAGAAAAAAAGGAACATCGCGAAGGCAAGGAGCCAAGGCGACACCGCGATATCGGTCGCCGCCCCGCCGGCGAACAGCCTTATCGTATAGAGCGCGGCCAGCATCACCACGTCCCACACCATGTGCCGCTTCAGCGAGAACGAGTAGGACAGGGTGGCGATGTAGTACGCCGCCAGCATGATCAGAAACTTGCCCGGCAGCAGGAGGGCGATCAGCGCCGCCCCGCCGAGCAGAGCCGCCATCAGCGTGGGGGCCAGCCGCAGATCCAGCGCACCGCTGGCGAAGGGTCTCCTGCGTTTCGTGGCGTGGGCACGGTCATGCGGCAGGTCCACCAAATCGTTCAGCAGATACACGCTCGAGGCGCATAGGCTGAAGGCAATGAAGGCCAGCACTGCCTGCAGGGCGATGGCGGGGTTCGCGACGTGTGCCGCCAGCATGGGCGCGAAGATCAGCAGGTTCTTGGCCCATTGATGCAGGCGCAGCGCCCTGGCCACCAGCCGGACGCGCTGCCCTGCAACACGCGGCGTGCCGAGCACCAGCGTGTCGGCGCACTCGGCTTGCACCTGTGCGAGCAGGAGCGACGGCGGATTTACCAGGATTGCGCGGCGCGCCGCGCGCCAGACCGGCCGGTCCGCTGCGGCATCGCCGGCGTAGTCGAACTGCTTCGGGCCGAAGAGCTCCACCAGCTTTGCGGCCTTTGCCTCCGCCTTCAAGTTGGTCTGGCCGTCCGAGGCGAACACGCCGTCGAACAAGCCCAGATGTGCCGCCACGGTCTCGGCCACCGACCGGTCTGCTGCGGTCACGAGGTAGACTGGGCGCCCATCCGCACGGGCTTGCCTGGCAAGGGCCAGAACCTCCTCGTTATAGACGAGGCTCGCCGGATCGAGCGGGTGCAGCATTGCGACGGCCTGCTTGAACTGCGCGCGTGAGGCGAACGCGCGGGGGAGCGTGGCGACGAAGGCCAACGGCGCGTCGGCCAGGAGGCGCAACGCGTTCTCGACGAGCGTGTCGGTGAGGACGGTCGTGCCGTCGAGGTCCAGCACGAGCGGAAACATGGTGGGTTGTTTTGCATTTGCGGAGGGTTAAGGCCAGGGAGGAAGGTCTTCTTTTTCGAAAAAAAGAAGCAAAAAACTTTTGTTCTTATAGAGTTGTGCCTCTCCCCACGGCCCACCTCATGAGGCAAAAGTTTTTTGCTTCTTTTTTTCAAAAAAGAAGACCTTCCTTCCTCCTTGCGTCGTGGCACACTAGCTGCTTTGACGCGGAGCCATGGAGCTCCCCAACCTCACCCCGCGCGCCGCGGCTGAAGCCGAGGCCCGCCGCGCCCGCGAGGCAGATGCCTTGCGCGAGAACCTACGCCGTCGAAAGCTGCAATCGCGCGCTCGCGACAGCAGCCCGCCGCCACCCACCGAGCAGACCGAGACATAATATGCCAGTCATGCCGGACCACTGGATACGGCGCATGGCCGCCGAAAAGGCCATGATCGAGCCTTTCGTCGAGACCCAGAAGCGTGACGGCGTGATCAGCTACGGCCTGTCGAGCTACGGCTACGATGCGCGCGTCGCAGACGATTTCCGCATCTTTACCAATGTCGACAGTGCGATTGTCGACCCGAAGGATTTCAAGGCGGAAAGTTTCGTCACGCGTAAGGCGCCGGTGTGCATCATTCCGCCGAACAGTTTCGCGCTGGCTCATACCGTCGAGTACTTTCGCATACCGCGCGATATACTCGTGATCTGCCTTGGCAAATCGACCTATGCGCGCTGCGGAATCATCGTGAACGTCACGCCGCTTGAGCCGGAATGGGAAGGGCAGGTGACGATCGAAATCAGTAACACCACGCCTCTGCCGGCGAAAATTCATGCCAATGAGGGGATTTGCCAGTTTCTCTTTTTGCAAGGGGCTTCGCCGCCTGAGGTGAGTTACGCGGATAAGGCGGGCAAATATATGCACCAGCGTGGGGTGGCTTTGCCGCGGCTTTAGGTAAGAAAGATCTTCTTTTTTGAAAAAAAGAAGCACAGAACTTTGTTTGTTTAGTGGGTGTTTATGGACCGGATACTTATACGTGGCGGCAGGCCGTTGCACGGCGAGATCATCATACGCGGGGCGAAGAATGCTGCGCTGCCATTGATGACTGCTGGGCTGCTGACAGATGAACGGTTGGTGCTCAGCAATGTGCCTTTGCTAGCCGACCTTGAGACGATGGGATCGCTGCTTTCGCAGCATGGCATCGCTGTGGAACCCGTCGATAGCGAAGCGCGCATCATCTCGCTGGGCGGGAAGATCACCAGCACGGTGGCACCCTATGACATCGTCCGGAAAATGCGCGCTTCCATCCTGGTGCTGGGGCCGCTGCTCGCGCGTTGCCGCGAAGCTATGGTTTCATTGCCCGGCGGTTGCGCGATCGGCGCACGCCCGGTCGACCTCCACCTCAAAGGGCTGGAGCAGATGGGCGCGACCATCCGGCTCGAGAGCGGCTACGTGCACGCCTCGGTGTCGCAAGGCCTGCAAGGTGCGGACATCGTCTTTCCGTTCGTCTCGGTCGGCGCTACCGAAAACCTGCTGATGGCGGCAAGCCTTGCCAATGGCCGCACCACCCTCTCCAACGCCGCGCGCGAGCCCGAGATCATCGATCTCGCCGATTGCCTCGTCGCCATGGGCGCGCGCATCGAAGGTATCGGCACCGACCATCTGACCATCGAAGGTGTCGCGAAACTGCACGGCGCCGAGCACCACATCGTGCCCGATCGCATCGAGACCGGGACCTATGCCTGTGCTGCCGGCATCGCCGGCGGCACGGTCAAACTCGTGGGCGCCCGGCTCGACCACATGGCGGCCGTGGCCGTGGCTCTCGCCGAAGCCGGGGTCGAGATCAGCGAAACTGCGGACGGCTTGGTAGTGCGCCGCCTCAACGGTCTGCACGGTACCGATCTGCAGACCGAACCCTATCCGGGTTTCCCCACCGACATGCAGGCGCAGTTCATGTCGCTGATGTCGGTCGCCGAGGGTGCCGCGATGATCACTGAAACGATCTTCGAGAACCGTTTCATGCATGCCCCAGAACTCAACCGCATGGGCGCGCGCATCAACGTGCACGGCTCCTCCGCGATCGTGCGCGGCGTAAAAGTGCTGCAGGGTGCCCCGGTGATGGCAACCGATTTGCGCGCCAGCGTCTCTCTGGTTCTCGCCGGTCTGGCCGCGCGTGGCGAGACCATCGTCAATCGGGTCTATCATCTGGATCGCGGTTACGAGGCCGTCGAGCGCAAGCTCGGTGCGTGCGGAGCGGATATCGAACGCATCTAGGCAAAGCGAGAAAAGCAAGGTCTTCCAAAGATGGTGCAGATAAGAAGTCTGTCCGTCTAATCTGCGTCATCTGCGGAAAACTTTCTTTCTCTCTATCTATCTGGCTCGCATGAGAACGCCGGACTTGGCTGCCGAATGATGGAGTTTTGCAGTTTCAGGTGCCTCTGCCGGCATGGCGGTTTCGTTGTGCAATTGCGCGAGACGCAGCTCGATTTCAGTAAGACCTTCCTCCACGGCAGTGATCAGATCGGCGGCGCGCATACCGGTTTCCGGCGCGTTGCTTTGTACCGCGTATTCGAATCGCTTGGAGGCGTTTGCCAGTCTTGCGAAACCGAACATCCCTGCACAGCCACCTAAGGTATGCGCCATCTCCGCAAGTGGGAGCATGTCGCTTTCGAATTTGCCTCCCGAGCGTGCTAGCGTCAGAAAAGCATTGCCGCGCGAGGCGATGGTTTGCAGGGACGAGACCAAAATATCCGGTGCCAGCAATCCCGCCGTTCGGGCGAAGACCGAGGGATCGAAATCCGTTGCCGGAGCACCAACCTCCGGAGCGGTCGGTGCAGCAGCGCCCGCCACATCGGTGATACTGCCCGCATCGGACGGCGGATCCGGGAAAGCTGCCTCACGCACGGCGGCGCAGAGTACTTCCGGTGCAAAGGGTTTGGTGACGTGGCCGTTCATGCCAGCCAGTTGGCATTCCACCACCTGTTCTGCGAAGGCTTGGGCGGTCATGGCCACGATCGGCACCCGGCCGCGTGGCGGCGGCATTGCGCGAATATGACGCGTGGCTTCCAGCCCGTCGACTTCCGGCATCCGCACATCCATGACGATCACATCGAAATCCTGCTCGGCCGCAGCCGCAACCGCCTTTGCCCCCCCCTCGGCGAACGACACCTCGTGGCCGGCTGCGGTGAGGAAGGCACCAGCAATTTCCAGGTTCATTTTGATGTCATCGACCACCAGCACGCGGAGCCGCCGTTGGGACAGGTGCACAGCAGGCCCGGGTGTAGCGACGATGGCGGACGTCGCCGGCTCCTGCGGCAGGGTTTCGGCCGCCATGCAGGGCAAATCCAGCCAGAAGATGCTGCCACCTTGCGGATTATCCTCGTGGCCGATCGTGCCACCGAGGATTTTTGCGAGTCCCATCGATAGCGCGAGGCCAAGGCCTGCCCCTTCCACCGCACCTGAAACCGCTGCTTGCAACCGCTCGAACTCCTCGAACAGGTAGGCGCGTTCGCCAGGCTTCACACCCGGCCCGGTATCCACCACTTCCACCCGCAGGCTGGCCGCCTCGTTACGGCCTCGGCTGAGCCGCATTTCCACCGAACCCGCCTTGGTGAATTTCACCGCATTGCCGAGCAAATTCAGCAACACCTGCCGCAGCCGCGTGGCATCGGTGATGATGTCGACAGGGGTATCCGGATCGGCATGCAGTGTCAGTGCCAGACCCTTGATCACCGCGGTCGGCCGAACGATGTCCAGGCACGCCATTGCGGTCGTCCACACGTCGACACGCGCGGCTTTCACCTCGAAACGATCGGATTCGATTTCGGAAAGATCCAGCACGCGATGGATCATGTCGAGCAGATGTGCGCCTGCCGACAGCATCGCTTCCACGCGGCTGTCCTGCAGCTCGGTCAGATTGCCATCCAGTTGCAGCAGGCGCGCATAGCCGAGCAGGCCGTTCAGCGGCGTTCGAAGTTCATGGCTCATCCCGGCCAGGAAACGCGATTTGGCACGGCTCGCATGTTCGGCCGATTCCAGCGCCCGCGTCATGTCGCTCGCCAGATCTTTAAGCTTGAAGTTGGCATCTTGCAATTCTGCCGCCTGCCGTGCATTCAGATCTGCGGCCGCGTTCCTGGCGATTGCGTTGTCGCGAAAGCGATGCATGGCCTTGGCGATGCGGCCAACACAATCCCGGTGATGGATAAACGGAATAGGCGAATCCAGATCCCCGTTCGACAGTCCCTCCATCCGTTCGATGATGGTGACAAAAGGAATCGCAATGAGGCGGCTAAACGCAAGGCTCGCGGCAATCGCCGCACCCATGATGAAAAGCCGCGTCAGTGCCAGCCCAAGGCGAACAGGCTCGAGCATAGCAGCCGCATTGCTCAGCATGCTCTCCGCGTGACGATACGCCGCCCAGCCAAGAACCAGGCTGATGCCCGTGAGGAGCGCACTGAAGCCGAAGCCGACAAACAATTTGATCCTGATCGGCGCCGCTTCTCGCAGCCATCGGATCGGTGCGGCTCTGGGAAAGGGGCGCGGAAGCATGCACAATTGGTGGCGTGGAAAGGTTAATAATTCTTTTCGGTTTTTGCAAAAACAGACAAAACGTCACGACACGCGATGTGGCCAGTCATCGCACCGCATTCCGCAAACCTGCATTCCACTGCATTCGCAAGGCTGCGCTGGTCGCTAAATGCACAAGCACACGGCACCGGACAGAAAAATCATTGCCGCGCGTTATCTAATTTTATAGGTTTGCGCTGCCCATAGAACTCGTCCGGAGCGCGGGCTTCCTTGGCCGGTCACTTCAACATGACAGGAGGCTGAGACATGACCAATATCCGCATAGGCCTTGTCGATACGACGGGCGCTCTCGATGCAATCCTGGTGCAGGCGGTAGCCGCCGCACTGAATACGCAGGTCACCCGCGACCTGCCGCAGTTCTGGAATGTGCAAGCGACGGTCGAATTTCTTCCGCATGCTCACAAGATTCCCGCCGGCGTGTGGCCGGTGCGCCTGGTCAAGCGCCTGCCACCGGGCGAAGGCGGCTTTCATCTCGATAAGCACAACCAGCCTTACGCCGAGGTGATCGCAACGCCGGAGGACGCCACCTGGTCCATCGACGCCAGCCACGAAACCCTCGAAATGCTGGTCGATCCCTCCGGCAACCGCATGCAGTCCTCCGTCGCCATCGAGATCACGGATGGCAAGATTCAGGACGGCACCGGGCAATTCAACTACCTCGTCGAGGCCTGCGATCCCTGCGAGGCGAATACCTACGGTTACTCCATTCAGGGTGTGCTGGTCTCGGATTTTATCACGCCGCGATTCTATGACAGCAGCGCCATCCCGGGCACCCGTTACAGTTTTACCGGCGCGATCAAGGCGCCACGGCAGATCCTGCCGGGCGGCTATATTTCCTGGGTGAACCAGGAGACCGATGAGTGGCAGCAATTGCTGTTCGTCGACCCGAACCAGCCTCCCACCATACATGACCTTGGGCGTGCGACGGCACGTAGTTTCCGGGAGTTCATTGATGGCGAAATGACCCAATCCCCGGCGCACAGGCACATACACGAGGCAATGCATGGCTTCGCGCCGGCGATCGTCGAGAAAGCGCAGGTCCGACGCGAGAAGCTGGAGCACATAGCGGGTATTCGAAGCCGCCTATACACAAAGGATTAAGGAAGATTGGGGGACCGAGCCGGTCTCTCCAAACGCCTCGTCACTTTCTAGGCGTTGCTCGCCGTGCTAGGCGGCGCGCATGACCGCACCGTTTAGCGAAGCGGAGCTGGCGCCCGACCAGCTCGCACCTCTCGTCTTGGCCTTGCCCAAGGGGCGCATTCTGAAGGAGTGCGCCCCTTTCCTGGCGCGCGCCGGCATCGAACCGGCGGCCGATTTCACCGATGAAGACAGCCGCCGCCTGCGCTTCCCCACCAACCACCCCGAGCTCGATGTGGTGCGCGTGCGCCCGTTCGACGTTGCCACCTTCGTCGCCTACGGCGCGGCCCAGATCGGCATCTGCGGCGCCGACGTGCTGGCGGAATTCGATTACCCGGAAATCTATGCGCCGCTCGACCTCGGCATCGGCGCCTGCCGCATCAGCGTCGCCGCCCCGATCGGCGCCGAGCTTGAAAACCCCGATCGCTGGTCCACTATCCGTGTGGCCACGAAATACCCCAACGTGGCGCGGCGCCATTACGCGGCCCGCGGCATCCACGCCGAGGTGGTGCACCTGAACGGTGCAATGGAGCTGGCCCCTGGCCTTGGCCTCTCCCGCATCATCGTCGACCTGGTGCAGACCGGCTCAACCCTGAAGGCCAATGGCTTGCGCGAGACCGAAGTGATCGCCCAGGTTACCAGCCGCCTCATCGTCAACCGAACGGCGCTGAAAACCCGCGCCGAAGAGATCGGCGCCTGGATCGCCCGCTTCCGCGAAGCCGTCAGCCCATGAAACACCTCGTCACCACCGAGCCCGGCTTCGCCGCCGCCTTCGAGGCGCTGTTGGACGATGCGCGCGACACCACCACGCGCGTAGACGCCGCCGTCAGCGAGATCATCGCCGCGGTCCGCGCGGGCGGCGACGAAGCGCTCTGCGCCGCCACGGCCAAATTCGATCGCATGGCCCTCACCTCCGACCGCCTCGCGATCCAAGCCGACGAGATCGAGGCGGAAGTCGCGAAAGTCTCGCCCGAATTGCTGGCGGCCCTGGACGTCGCCGCCACCCGCATCGAAGCCTTCCATCGCGCCCAGATGCCGATCGACATGCAGATGCATGACGATGCCGGCCTCACCATGGGCCTGCGCTGGACGCCGCTCGACAGCGTCGGGCTCTACGTCCCCGGCGGTAAGGCGGCCTACCCCTCCTCGGTGCTGATGAACGCGCTGCCCGCGCGCGTCGCCGGCGTTGGCCGCATCACCATGTGCGTGCCGACACCAGGGGGCGTGCTGAACCCGCTGGTGCTGGCGGCAGCCAAGCGCGCGGGTGTCACCACCATCTTCCGCGTCGGCGGCGCGCAGGCCATCGCCGCCATGGCCTATGGCACGGCGACCATTGCCGCCGTGGACCGTATCGTCGGCCCCGGCAACGCCTATGTCGCTGAGGCCAAGCGCCAGGTGTTCGGTCGCGTCGGCATCGATGGCGTGGCCGGCCCCTCCGAAGTGGTCATCCTTGCCGATGCCGATAACGATCCGCGCCATGTGGCGATCGACCTGCTCGCCCAGGCCGAGCACGACGAGGTGGCCCAATCCATCTTGATCACCGATTCGGCCGCCTTCGCCAAGAAAGTGGCGCAGGCGGTGGCAGCCGAACTCCCCACCCTGCCGCGCGAAAAAATTGCCGGGGCAAGCTGGCGCGACCATGGGGCAATCATCGTGGTCGCCAACTGGGCGGAAGCCTCGGCGCTGGTCAATCGATTGGCGCCGGAACACCTGCAGCTGATGGTCGAAGACCCAAAAACCTTGTTTGCCACCATCCGCCACGCCGGCAGCGCCTTTCTCGGCCGTTTCACGCCCGAGGCGCTCGGCGACTACATCGCGGGTCCGAACCACGTGCTGCCCACCGGCCGCACGGCGCGCTTCGCGTCGGGTCTCTCCACCTATGATTTCCTCAAGCGCACCACCTGGATCGACGCCGACCGCGCGGCGCTGCGGAAAATCGGCCCAGCCGCGGCGCTGCTAGCCGAGGCGGAAGGGCTGCAGGCGCACCAGAGAAGCCTGACGATCAGGCTCTAGGCCCAGCATCCGCCGGCCAGGGGATAAAGCTCGTAAACTGCGGCCGAGGATCACCGAGGCGGACAATCCAGTATGCGCGGCTGTATGGGTTTCGACCGTCCGGCGAGCGCAGGACCAACGGCTTGGTAGGTGCTGCCTAAACGTCTGTTCTGAGAAAGGAGATTTGGGCCGTCTCAACGTGAGCCAGCAGAGCTGCCTTGAGAATCGGCGAAGCTGAGCTTGAAAACCCAAACATGATGAGGAAATCGTGTTTCGACTTTCCTTGGTAGTGAAGCGGGTTCAGCAATAGTCGCGCCGCTTTTCTTGAGGAATCCATCTGCCTTCAAAATCAGGCAGCCCTGACATCGAAAGATTTTAACAGGGGCGCCGGAACCGTCTCTGGCACACTATCAGCCAGATTGAATTCAACCTGGTAGGCAGCGCCTCCGCCGAAAACCAGCAATTATGGAACCCTTAGTCCCGCGCGGAACGGCGGAAAATGGCGTTCGCAGATCGCCCACAAGACGCACCACCTCGAGCTCCTTGAAGACGGCGTTGCTGGAAGCAGGCGCTCGCGCAATACTCGGCATGACCTCTTGCCTTTGCATCTGATAGCAAAGCGTAGCATATCCTGCCTAAGGGATGAAGCTTCGCGGCTGCACCTGGTGTGGCCCCGCTTGCGGCCACATGACCTTTTTGGGGCATGGCCGCACCGCTAAACCTGTTCTTGACCAATAACGGCGCGGTGATCACATTCCGCGCCGCAATCAATAGTAAAGAGGCTTGATGTCAAAAGAAGACATGATCGAATTCAGCGGGGTCGTTACCGAACTGCTGCCCAATGCCATGTTCCGGGTGAAACTCGACACCAATGAACACTCCATCCTCGCTCATACCAGCGGAAAGATGCGCAAGAACCGCATCCGTGTTCTCGCCGGCGACCGCGTGAACGTGGAGATGACGCCCTACGATCTCTCCAAGGGCCGGATCACCTTCCGCTTTAAATGAACACGCCCCCTCCCCGGCGGCCAGGCCACTGACGCCGCCGAAAAAACTGATCCTGGCCTCCGCCAGCCCGCGCAGGCTCGCCCTCCTGGCCCAGATCGGCCTCACCCCCGACCAGATCGCCCCGCAAAACCTGGACGAAACCCCGTCCAAGGACGAATTGCCACGCCTGCATGCCGAGCGACTGGCGCGTGAAAAGGCGCATGCTGCTGCGACGGAGGGCGCCTATGTGCTCGCGGCGGACACCGTAGTCGCCGTCGGCCGGCGTATACTCGGCAAGGCGGATACCGAAGCAGAGGCGGCAAAATGCCTGGCCCTGCTCTCCGGCCGCCGCCACCACGTCTATACGGGCGTGGTGCTGATCGCTCCGGACGGCAAAGGGGCGGCGCGAATGAGCAACAGCATCGTCACCTTCGCGCGGCTGACCGACGCGCAGCAGCGCGCCTACCTGGCCAGTGGCGAATGGCAGGGCAAGGCGGGCGGCTATGCGATACAGGGTTTTGCCGAGAGTTTTGTCCGCGCGCTGTCCGGCAGTTTCTCGGGTGTGGTCGGCCTGCCGCTGTTCGAGACGACGCAATTGCTGCGCGGAAGCGGGTTTCTGCGGCCGTGATCCGTATCCTCGGCGCGAAGAGCCCGGGCGAACTGCGCATCGCAGTGCAGAGAGATCACCTGCTCGAGGCCTACGCCATTTGGCGGCCAGCTGCGCCGGATGGGCTGGGTGATGTGTATGCAGCGCGTATCCTGTCCCGCGTGCCGGCCATGGCTGGGGCTTTCGTCAGCCTGCCCGGCACAGAGGGCTTCCTACCCGACACACAGGGCGCCGCGGGCCTGGCCGAAGGCGCGGGTGTGACCGTGCGGGTGACCCGTTCCGCGCAAGGCGGCAAGGGCCCCAGGCTTGCACTCGCCGGCCCCGTGGAGCCAGACGCCAAGCCTGGGCTGATCCGCCGTGGCGAAAGCCCGCTTCATCGCCTTGCCAAGCTGTATCCCGCTGCCGAGATCCTGCTCGACCATGCCGCCTTGTTTGCGTCGCTCTCCAAAACGCTGTTTTCCACACGCCTGCGCCTCGTCCCGCAAGCCTTCGACGATGAAATGGAAGCGGAGATTGACGCCTTGGGGGAGGCTTGGGCCACGCTCCCAGGAGGGCTCCGTGCCGGTTTCTTCCCCACGCCGGCGCTGACAGCCATCGACATGGATGGCGCTGCCACAACGGCTGCCGCGGGGCAGAAGGCGTCGTTGCAGTTCGCAGCCAACCAGGCAGCCCTCCCGGCGCTCGCGCAGCAGATCAGGCTGCGCAATCTGTCAGGCGCCATCCTGGTCGATTTCGCGGGAATGCCGTCCAAGCGGCGTATTGCCCTCGGCGCTGCGTTTTCGGCAGCCCTTGCGCCGGATCCTGCCGGGCCCCGCCTGCTCGGCTTCACCCAGTTGGGCCTCGCTGAGCTCACCCGCCCGCGCACAACGCCGCCTCTGCATGAGCTTCTCGCCGGCCCGCATGCCGCCGGCCTTGCGGCATTGCGTAGCCTCGCACAGCAAGCTGCGACAAACCCCGGCTTGCGGCCAGCGCTGCGCACCTCACCGGCGGTGAAAGACGCGCTCGAATTGGACAAGGCGGCCTTGGCGGATTTCAACCACCTCTCCACCTATGACCTCATTCTGCGCAGTGATCCCGCTTTGCCGGGCTGCGTTTGCCTCGACGAAAGCACATAGACGCGCCCTCATGTCCGAACGCTGCCCGATCTGCCGCAAGTCGGCCTCGCCTGCCACCCGCCCGTTCTGCTCGGCGCGCTGCGCCGATATCGATCTCGGCCGCTGGCTTACCGAGCAATACGTCGTTCCCGGCACGGATGGCGATGCCGCCCCCGCGGAAGGCTACGACAAAGATGACGACCCGGCTTGATCCCCCGCCGACCCTGGGCTAAGCCTCCGCCCGCGACGGCGCCCAGGTAGCTCAGTTGGTAGAGCATGCGACTGAAAATCGCAGTGTCGGTGGTTCGATTCCGCCCCTGGGCACCACTTTTCAGAGGTTTAGCGGTTATTTGTTTCGATTAGCAAAGTAGGGTTTTTCCTGCGGACTCATGGCGGACTCATTTGAAAATGGAGTCCGCAGCGTTTCAGGGGATGCGAATGCTTCGCTGGGTTCAAATCGGCTCGGCCATCCGCGCGTTTGCCGCCGCAGGTTTATGGTTCTTATCCGCAGCGTCCGAACCGCCCCCAATGACATACCAAGGACTCAGCCAGTTGACCGCTTGGCTTCAGACCTCCGCTCAGCGTAACAGATGGGCTGCAACAGCTGCTGGCATTTCGGCTGCACTTGCAGGTTTATCGGCCCTCATGGGAGGCTAGATGATGGTCGAGATCACACACCAAACACCGCGCGATCTCTCAGACCACGTGCTCCATCGCCTGAATGTCAAAAACGCCGATAGTGTGTGTCCGTGCTGCTCCACGAATCAGTGGCTTCTTCTCGACAGTCCAAGCGAGATGAGCAGGGTGGTGGCATCCGCAACCACTTTTTGGAAGACCTACTCGTTGGCTTGTGGGAATTGCGGGTTTGTTAGGCAGCACGTTCGCAGCGTCTTAGATGTAGACGGTCCAAATGCATTTACGGTTGATTAGATGGGCGATGTGATTGTGCTTCCCGGCAAGGTTCTTGCTTCCCATGGTGACGGTCCCCAAGATCCTGGCATGGAAGCTCGCGTCGCCGTTCTGGAAGAGATTGCCGCCTCTACGAAAGAGGTGCTGAAGGACATCCGTACCGACCTAAAAGGGGTGCGCGAGAAACAGGAAAGCGATTTTCGGATCCTGGTCGGTCTAGGGTTCAGCGCCGCTGCTGCGCTCGCCATCGCCATGGCTAAGGGTTTTCACTGGTTCTAAGGCACCGATAAGAGGCCCATCTGCCTCACCTGCCCCCACGTGGCGCCTACCTCGCGTTCAAGGTGCTCGACGGGCACGGACCGACGCCAGGTGTCATTCATCTGGCCGTACCGCCCCTGCGGCTTTTCGGGCCACGCATAAACCCCGCCCTGAGGGCCTGACCCAAACGCCCAGCGTTTGAGGCGCAGCAGCGGCACGGCGACGAGGTCATCGGTATCTAGAAAGTAGGTGAGCAGCAGATCGGCCCGGCTCGTGACAAGCCAGCCGGGCGTGCTTCCGCGCTCATAATGGGAGTCGCGGTCCGCCAGGTTGAGGTTCGACCAGGTTTCGAGGAAGAGATTGCCGGTCCAGTGCCGCTCCACCTTGATCTCGAGGGAGCGCACAGTTTCGGCGTCGGGTATTCATGAAGAAGTCGCCGAAGCTGTGCTGCAATGTTCGTGACAAAGGGCCCTTGGCCGTGCTGACGATCCGGCCGCGGTAGGCCCGTTCCTCCAAATACGGCAGGAGCACCGCCAATCCGCGGTGCTCCACGAAGGATGCTTCGGTGAAGGCGTTCACGGCGCTATTAGCCTGTCGGTCTGGGTTCAGGCTTGGCGTCGCCGTCGTCCAGCGCGATCGCCATAAGCGCCGCGCACGCCTTCAGCAAAGGCTGTCGCTGGATTTCCAAAGGTTCCGCTGCGTGCAGCAGGACTCCCCGAAAAGAGATAGCGGGGGCTTTCTTGGCCTCTACAAACCTTTTGAGAAAGCGCAAATATTATTTAGTTTCGCTCTTGTAGGAGTAGGTTTGTTGCAATACTTGGTCTATCGAAACCAAGCTCAAATCATGTCCGCTCAAACGAAAGTCATGGCGAACCAAGCCGACCAAACAGCTATTTCGCTGCGCGCATACGTGGTGCCAAAGATATCCACGACACAGACTACGGAACCAGTAACAAATGGCGCCGACTGGTGGATTACGGAAGTGGACCTTCTAAATCAAGGTTTAACTGAAACAAAGAAACTCCGTTGGAACTACTCTGAGATCACGAACCCCACTGTGGACCCGAATGCATCAAATTTCGACTACCCGCTGGGGCCAAACAGATATGGTTCTCTATTTGCGAAGCAGTCCAGAAGGATTGACTAGGCAGGCGCACCAGAAGAAAAGATGGATGACCAAAGAAGGAGAGGGAATAGAGTTTATTATCTTGGCAGGGTTGTCTATTGCGACACATTCAATTCTGTGCACAGGCTAAACTTCTGCTACTGGATGGGTGGCGATCTTCCCAAGGTTATGAGTAACGCAGATATTGCCCTGTTCACCAAGACATTGAGGATTGACCCTCGATCTTGTAATTTTAACAACTGTGCAGACGATGATTGCCCGGGCCCGGCATCTCCGCCTCAATCCTGCGCAGGATCATTACCTGCTCCGTGATGATTATAATATCGCCGAAACCTCTGCGGCGGCTTCGGAGCCTTGTCTATTTCTGGCTGATGCCGGCCTATATCGCCTATTACGCCATCATCCCGCGGGCTATCGGCGGCCGGCTCTACAGCGACCCGATGGCCCGCCTCTCCTTCGTGCTGTTCCTGGTCTTCGCGATGCCCGTCGGCGTGCATCATCTGTTCGCCGATACGCAGGTGGGCGCTGGTTTTAAATTCATGCATTCGGTGTTCACCGGCCTCGTGGTGGTGCCCACGCTTCTCACGGTTTTCACCATCTGTGCCTCGGTGAAAATAGCCGGCAGGCTGCGCGGCGGCCGCGGCATGTTCGGCTGGCTGACGGCATTGCCGTGGCGAAACCCGATGATGCTGGCGCTGGCCTTCTCGTTCATCATGCTGGGCTTCGGGGGCGCCGGCGGCATTATCAACATGACGTATCAGCTGGATAGCAGCGTGCATAATACGCAGTGGATCAGCGGGCATTTCCATCTGATCTTCGGCGGCGCCATCGTGATGATGTATTTTGCGATCGCCTATGATCTGTGGCCGCATCTGACCGGCCGCGCGCTCGCCGCACTCGGGCTGATGCGGCTGCAACTCTGGACCTGGTTTGTGGGGATGATCGTGCTGACATTTCCCTGGCATTACGCCGGCCTGCTCGGCATGCCGAGCCGCATGGCATTCTACGAATACACAAATCCGGCCCTGGCCGGGCAAGGTGCTGCGGTGATCTCCTCCGTTGCCGGCGGCGTCATTCTTCTCTTTTCCGGCGCGCTGTTCTTTACGGTTCTCATAAGAGGCCATTTTGCAAACGTGCTCGAACCTGGGGATTATCGCTTCAGCGTCGCAGCGCATCACCAGGCGAAGCTGCCGGCTGCGCTGAATGGATTTGGCCTTTGGATCGGCCTGATGGTGGCACTCACGATTGTGAATTATGGTTTTCCGATTGCGCATCTGCTGTCACTGAAGAACAATGTGGTGCCTGTCATCAGGATCGGCGCGGTCCAATGACCGGGCATCACCCCCGCCCTTTTTTCGCACCTTGCCGGCTGCCGCGATCGCGGCCGTGAGTGCGACGGCAGTGAGAACGATCGCGATCGGGTTTGTCCTGCTGCCACTTCTGCAACCGAACGCCGAACATCTCAGTGTATGGCAACGCATTTGCCACGCGGCCGGGATCTCGTCGCCGCAGGCTGCAGAGAAGCCGCAGGTGTCGTCGGCCATAACGACCAGCCGTGCCGTTGTCGTGCCGCAGATGCTGATGGCGCAAGCGGCCCCCTCGATCGGCCATGGTGCCACCCTGGCGCAGCAATGCGGCTCGTGCCACGGCGCACGCGGCATCAGCGGCGCCGATGTTCCTAACCTGGCAGGACAATATCCCGCCGTCATCTACAAGCAGCTTCTGGACTACGCCTCCGGCGCACGAGAAAGCGCCGTGATGAGTCCGCGCGTGACGCAATTGACCGATGCCGACATGCGCGACCTAGCGGCCTTCTACGCGTACCTTCCGCGCGTTCCATCCGACGCGGTGGGAGTTGCGCCACGGATCGTTGCGAGTGGATCCCCCATGCATAATGTCGCACCCTGCGGCGCTTGCCATGGCGCCACCGATTACAAAACCGGCAGCCCTTGGCTGGGCGGCGAACCTAGCACCTATCCTCACGCACAGTTGGTGGCCTTCGCCTCCGGCGCGCGGCACAACGACATCAGCGGGCAAATGCGCAATGTGGCGCGGGGATTGTCATTGGTGGAGATGGATGCGGCTGCTGGGTATTATGCTGGAGGGCATTAGACAGAAAGGCCTTCTTTTCTGAAGAAAAGAAGCAAAAGACTTTTACTGGCTGTAGCGGTGCTATCCTGTCGTGATGTCCAGGCGGTCATAGCCGCGTACGCGGTAGATGATCGCAGAGACGAACCAGCAGAGGCAGAAAACGCCGATGATGACAAATCCTATCGCCCCGAAATGATCGCTCACGGCACTGATCCAGTCCCAATACGCGCCCTTCAGGTGCAAATTGTCGGCTGCCAGCATCAGCACTTCCGCCCCACCCACGAGCAACGCCACCACCACCGACAAAAACGTCATCGTCAAATTGTAATACAGCTTGCGGACTGGCTTGATGAACGACCAGCCATAGGCTCCCAGCATCAGAACACCATCGGTGGTGTCGACGAGCGACATGCCGGCCGTGAACAGCGCCGGAAAGATGAGGATCAACCACATCGACGCGCCATGCGACGCCTGTGTCGCCGAAATCCCGAGCAAACCGATCTCGGTCGCCGTGTCGAAACCCAGCCCGAACAGCAAGCCGAGCGGATACATGTGCCAGCTTTGTCCGATCATGCCGAATATCGGGCGAAGCAGCCGCGCCAGCAGGCCGCCGCCCAGCAACAGATCGAGATTTTCCTCCACATAGCATTCGCCATGCCTTACTCGCTGGAAACTGCGCCACAAACCTGCCAGCACCATGGCGTTGATGGCGGCCACGACAAGCAGGAACGAGGCCGAAATCAGCGTGCCCAGCGTCTCGCCGATCTCATGGAAGGCATCGAATGCTGCGCGAAAATGCCAGATCGTAATGCCCAGCATGGCAGAAGACACGATAACCACCGTGGAATGCCCCAACGAAAAGAACAGCCCGACCGCCGCCGGCCGCTGCCCGTTCTGCATCAATGTGCGCGTCACGTTGTCGATTGCCGCGATGTGGTCGGCGTCGACCGCATGCCGCAGACCGAGGCTGTAGGCGAGCAGCGCCGTGCCCAGCAGCACCGGCTGATCGTGCAAGGCGGCCAAGGCCCAAGCCCAGGCCGCCAGGTTGCCGCCGATCAACACCGTATAGATTGCTATGATACGCGTGCGCACGCGGCGAAATCCCCAGTGAGGTCGGCAGCCATATGACAACCTTGTTCAGTATTTCGCACATCCTGGCGGGCCGCGACAGTGACGAGTTCCTCGCCAGGTTCCGAAAGAAGCAATACCCGAAAGGCGGTGTGTGGACCAGAGACCGCGGAAAACGGCATCTTCATCGTCTTTGTCTGCAAGCTGCGCGTCTATCTGGCCGGGGAAGATAGGGAGATCACTCTGTTCTATCTTGGGCCGGGCGACATCTTCTGCATGCATTCCGGCTGCATCGTCGAGGCGGTGGAAAAATCCGAGATACGGCTGGCTGACCTGCAGACGGTGGAAAGGAAGTTAATCGAGACACCCGGTCTCGGATGGAAGATGTTCGGTGTGCTGGGCGGCGCTATGCTGTCCAGCGTCCGCACGATCGATAGCCTGGCTTTTCAGGACGTGAAGCAGCGTATTGGCCAGTTCTTCCTCCAGCAGGCGGGCCCGGCCGGTGCCGTGGATATCAAGGGCGACGGCCTGCATAGCATGTTGACGATCGAGGATATCGCGCATCTGGTTGGCTCCGCACGGCAAACGACATCGACCGCGCTGAATGCTCCTGTAAGAGAAGGCCTGGTGCGACGTGTTTCGCGCGGAAAATACGCCATCCTGGATGAGGATAGGCTGCGTGCGCTGACACGCGGCAATGTGTCGGAGGATGTGCCTGCGCGGGGTAGGGAGCGTGCTTGAAAGAAAGCCTTCTTTTCTGAAGAAAAGAAACAAAAGACTTTTGCGTCGCTGTCGCGGTTTCATCCTGCACGGTTATGCCATAGCGGCGATTGAACAACTGTCATCTGTCTGACAATGCGCGGTCGCGAAACAGTTTAGCTGCTGTCGTTCAATATGAACCATATGTCACTCCTCTCCTGGTCGGGATTGGTTCTGGTTCTCGCCGGAGAGACCATGGCCGTCTGTGCCATGCGTCGCATCTGGCTCATGCTTCTGTTCTCCACGCTTCCAGAAGCAGGCTACGTGCTGATGGGCTTCGGTATTGGCGGGATGTGCTGGAAAAGCCGCTGTTCAATGGTGGCCTGATGGACGCGATCCACGATGTGCTGGAGAACGGCACCATGCTGGCGGAGCCCACAGGCTGAGCCGTACGGTAAACCACGTAGGTGCCTACACAATAGACCGGTCATTTGTTCCCCATCAAAGGAGCAGGCACCAAGCAGGTGCATGAGGAGACCCCGATGTCGACGCACCTGGCGGTTGTGACCCCCTGCCTCCCGGCCCACCCTATTTTTCGCATGGCGACACCTTGGCCGGATGGCCGCGAAACGGATCGTTTGGGCAAGGGCGACGCTGTCCATTTTCGCCAAGGCAGTGCGATCTATAGTGATGGCGACGTAGCCAACATTTTCTTCAAGGTGGTTTCCGGCGTTGTTCGCACGTGCAAATTCCTGAAGGAAGGCCGATGTCAGATCGACGCCTTCCTTATGGCAGGCGACGTGTTCGGGATGGACGCTTCGGCGCATTACAACTTCTCTGCCGAAGCGGTGAGTGATTGTTCGCTGATGTCTTACCGCCGCGGCTTGGCTGAGACCATTGCTGGGAATACCGGCATTTCCGAGCAGATGCTTTCTTGTGCGATGCATAGCGTCGCGCGTGCGCAAGCTCATGCGCTCTTTCTCGGGCGCAGAAGTGCGAGCGAGAAAGTCGCGGCGTTTCTGTTGGATTGGGCGAAACGCTCTGCCAGTGGTCGAGACATCGTCTTATCGATGACGCGCGAAGATATCGCGGATTATCTTGGGCTTACCATCGAGACAGTCTCTCGTACCTTGTTACAGCTGAAACGCCAAAAGGCGATCGTGATCGTATCTTCCCGCAAGATCTCCGTTTCAAATCTGACGGCACTTAGATCAAGTGCCGCCAACCCCTACTATTCCGCACTAAGCCGCAAGCCTCCTCCGCAGCAGCACACCAGAACGGACCGTGCGAATGCCTTGGCCAGGGCGGCTTCGGCTTCCTCCATGCCGTCGAACGACATCAACAACTCGCCCGCGCGCAGGTCGTTCGCGACACGCACAACGACCCACTTCTGGTGGCGCGTGAGACCGGGCTCAACACGGTAGGTGCACATCACTGCCAGACGTTCAAGCTAACGATCCTCGGCTAGAGAAACCACCAATATGAGCGATCCTATCCTGGCCGTTCCAAGCCTTAGCGCTGCCGCACGCGTCAGTTATCATCCCTCGCGCTCGCTCACGCGACTCGTGATCGCTCTCGCAGGCAATATCCATAGCTGCGCCGCGCACGTTGTAGCCGTCAAACATACGAACTCGATAAATGCTCATAGTGTTTATTGTTCCGGCTTACGTGGCGATGAGCGTATGTATGTAGCTCAGCAACCAACGACGGCGCGCACGAAAAGTTGCGACTCGGCGTTACAGTAACACCGTGTAATACAACCTGCGGTTACATAGCGTTCAGGGCTGATTGGACTTCAGAAAGTATCTTTAAAACAAAGGGATGCGGTTGAGGTTACGAGACAGGCAATTTTGTCACTATCCTATGCGACAGAGAAGATGGCTCACCTCATCAGATGACGGACAAGTGGCTGCTACGGATGACGGCAGTTGGAGCCTCCTTATGAGCGGCATTCGTAAGACCATCTGATGGCCAGACGTAGTTGTGACCGCAAAACAGAAGTTTTGATCGCGAAAGCACGTCGACGCTGCATCCGAATTTCGCTGAGCCCCGTTTCGTGCATGGCAGCACGCATGTTGCCCGCTGGGCGATTGTGTCCGGCTGATGAATCTAGGGGCAACGTCATGCTTTCAAATGAAGACACAGGGAACGGCACGAACCGTCGCAGTCTGCTGCGGAATGTGGGCTTGGGTGCCGCGGCACTTGGCGGCCTGACCATTGGGCTTCCGAAACTGGCGCAGGCACAGACCGCCGACGAAGATGTGGCAATTCTGAATTTCGCCCTGAATCTCGAATATCTCGAAGCAGAGTTCTACCTCATGGCCGTGCGTGGCCATGGGCTGACGGGTGCCGACAGCACTGGGACAGGCGGCAATCCCGGCTACGTCAATGGCGGCGGTCTGGTGAATTTCAGCAGCAAATACGTCAAGGCGTATGCAGCTGAAATTGCCAATGACGAATTGAACCATGTGCGGTTCCTGCGGTCCGCTTTGGGCAGCATGGCTGTCGCGCGGCCTGCAATCGACCTGAACCAGAGTTTTACGACCCTCGCGCGTGCGGCCGGCGTTGTCGGGCCCAATGCCGAGTTCAATCCCTTTGTAAACGACGAAACCTTCCTTCTCGGCGCATTCATCTTCGAGGATGTCGGTGTCACCGCCTATAATGGTGCAGGCGCTGCTATCACCAACAAGACCTACCTGACCGCGGCAACCAGCATTCTGGCTGTTGAAGCCTATCATGCATCATTGGTGCGGCTATTGCTGTCGCAGATGAACATGCAGGCTTCTGCGAACAAAATCAGCGCATTGCGTGCGGCTTTGTCGTCCGCGATCGTGAGCGGTGCAGGCGATGACGAAGGGATCACTACCAGCGGAAAGATCACGCTGGTTCCAACCGACGTCAATTCACTCGCATATGCCCGCACACCGGACCAGGTTTTGAACATCGTCTATGGCGGCGGTGCCAGCAGCGGCTACCTGTTCTTCCCCAACAAAATGAACGGCACGATCAGCTAACACAGACAGGGCTGGCTAAACGCCAGCCCTGAATGTCTGGTAGTGAAGCACGCAGCCGGATAAAACCGCGACCGCGAGCCAGAGTATTTTGCTTCTTTTCTTCAGAAAAGAAGATCTTCCTTCATCTCAACGTAAAAGAAAGCTCTCCAAGCCCCTCAACACTGGAAACGACCTCATCGCCCGCCCTCAACCAGCGCCGTTCCTCCGGCGGTTTCTTCTCGCCGAAAATGACGCCCTGCGGTGTGCCCGTGAACATGATGTCGCCCGGCTTGAGCGTCATGATGCTGGAACAGTATGCGATCAGCTTGCGGCAGTTGAAGATCATGTCCCGCGTTGTCCAGTCTTGCCGCATTTCGCCATTGACCCGCGTGCGCAGCCGAAGATTGTTTGGGTCCGGAACACGGTCGCTTGTCACCAGCCACGGGCCGAGAGGTGCAAAGCCGTCCGACCACTTGCCGGCGCCGAACTGTGTCGTGGCTGTCTGGCGTGTTCTTGCCGATATGTCGTTGCCTG
The DNA here is from genome assembly GCA_965198855.1 of Acetobacteraceae bacterium. Taxonomy (GTDB): domain Bacteria; phylum Pseudomonadota; class Alphaproteobacteria; order Acetobacterales; family Acetobacteraceae; genus BOG-908. Next base: position 2,455,456 of record CBDAPZ010000001.1, read on the forward strand.
TTGCGTATCCAGCGACGAAGCTAAACGCGTCGGCCTCGGAGACATTCTTGCAGGTTTGGCCGAATACGATGACGAGTTCAGTCTCGAAGTCAAAGCGGTCATCGATCTGTGTCGGCAAGGAGATACTGCCGCGATGATGGCTCAACGCGTTTCGATACTTGCTGAACAGCGGGGGTTCCTTCGGGATGGGCGTGCCAGTTTCCTCCGCATGTTCGCGATAGTTGAAGCCGACGCAGATGATTTTTTCAGGCCTTGTAACCAGAGGCGCAAACCCGACCGCATCAAACGGGGTCACCGAACGCGCCCCCGGCTTCAGCGCCGCTTGGTCCAGCACCGCTCTAACTTGGGCGCCCAAGCCGTTTTGAAGCAGGTCATCGACATCACGCGGTGCAGACAGGCCAAGTGCGTCAGCCGTCTTGGGGATATCGAGCACACCCTCGTCGACTTCTACGCCAAGGCTCAAGCCTTTTTCGGTGTGAAGGTTGGCTAGACGTAAGCCGAGTCGTGCGATGGCGGTGAAATCCGTGGCTGACGGCATTTGTCGAGGTTCCTAGATAAGGCAGGAAAGGTCTTCTTTTCTGAAGAAAAGAAGCAAAAGACTTTTATGTCGCTGTCGCGGCATTGTCGTGCATGGTGCGCCTTAGCCTGCCTTCCCATCATCACCAAGTTTCACCTTGCTTCCATCGGAAATATCCGCCGGTAGATTCATCAGCAAGTTCCCGTCGCCCGTAAGCCTACCGCGCAGTTCGGTGAAAGTGCCGAAAGAGCGGTAGATGTTGATGGGAACGGACTTCACCGTGTCAGCCTTCCGCACCACCAGAACATGCAACCCAGTCTGGTCGAACACCATGGCTTCGTCAGGGATCACCACACCAGGATCCTTGCGCGGCACGTGGAAGGTGACGTTTGCCAACAACCCGGACCGCCGTGTGCTATCCTGATTCGGCACATCCACCTCCGCCAGCAGCGTACGTGCGTCTTAATACAAGCTTACGGACGATCGCGCGATCTTACCGTGGAACACACGCCCCGGAACCTCCGGCACGCTCACATCCGGCGTTGGGCAGAACATCCTTCGGCAGGACGATGCAGGCGCCCATGCCGCCGAGCACGATCAGACCTGCGAGTACGTAGAAACTGATCAGAATTCCAGCCCGAATTTGACCAAGCCGACGCAAAGCCCTTCTGATGGCATCAGGCGTGACGCGGCTGGGGTTGTCGGTTTCCCGGGTGTTAAATGATGGAAGATGGGGGGAGTAGAAGCCTGCCCCGCAAACCCCCCGGCACTTTTTGACGTTGTCGCTGAAGCAGTGGGAGTTCGGCATGGCTAAGGGATATTGGGTGGTGTGTTATCGATCGGTGTCCAAGCCGGACACCTTGGCGGCCTATGCCAAGCTCTCGGCGGCAGCTGCAGTGGCTGCCGGTGGACGCATCTTGGTGAGAGGCCCTACGGCGGAGGTGCTCGAGGGAGGCCTGATGCAGCGTACCGTCGTCGTTGAGTTCGAAAGTCTTGCGGCTGCCAAAGCCGCCTATGAAAGCCCCGCCTACCAACACGCCCTAGATGTGCTGGATGGAGGCGCCGACCGAGACTTCCGCCTGTGCGTATCCCCCTCGTAAACGCGCGACATCCAATAAAGGTCTTGTGTTTCTTTTCTTCAGAAAAGAAGACCTTGCTGTCCCCTATATCAAGCCAGTGCAACCCTGCACTCAACCGGCGCATCTCACCAAAAGCATGTCCGCTGGAGTGTCGACCATGCCCGCAAAATCCGCAGCACAACACAAGGCCGCCGGCGCAGCGATTTCAGCCAAGCGCGGCGACACGCCCAAGGCTAGGTTAAAGGGAGCATCACGCTCCATGGAGTCCTCCATGTCCGCGACGCAATTGGAAGAAATGGCGTCGGCGACACAAAAGTGTATGCCACAGCATAAGCAGGGTTGAGCCCGCGCTGCGGGGATGAACGGTAGCCGATGAGAAGACGGAGACCTATTTTGAGCCAATCCCTAAACCAGCCGATCCGCTTTGAAGCAACATGGAGCATACCGAAGCGTTACGCGAGGCCGTTATCGAGTATTTCGGCAATCAGGGTGCCGAATGGGAGCTGCGGGTGCAGCTCAACACCGATTTGGAAAAAATGCCGATCGAAGATTCTTCTGTTGCCTGCTCGGAAGATGAGAGCCCGTATGTGACGATCGGCCGTATCACAGCGTCGCCGCAGAATTCATGGAGCGCCAAGGGCATTGCCGCCATTGAGGAGGGTGGGTCGTTCAGCCCTTGGCATGGGCTCGCAGCGCATCGTCCTTGGGCGGCGTCAATCGCGCGCGCAAATCGACACACCGACATTCGGCACTGTTCCGCGGCAGCCATAAGGTTGCCCGCTGAGCGAAGCGAGGGCGGAACCGAAGCCGCAGGACAAGATAGTAGCATACCCGACGCCAGCCTGATCGTCACGCTGGCGGTCAATGCTGGCCGCCGGCCTTTCGATACGCCTTTTCTGCGGCATCCACCGCAGCCTCGGCTTTTTCTCTTTTGTCCACATAAGACGCCTGCGCGGAGGCAAGCTTCGCTTCGAGTATATCGGCCTCGCGCCGCAACTCGGCCTCTTCCGCCATGCGTTGTGCGTTCAGCTTCTTCAAAGCGTCTGTCGCAGCGTCGAGCTTTGAACGGTCGGCCGGTAGCCGTTTCGGTTTAGGCTTTGCCTCTGCCTCTGCGGGTTTGGGCGCTGGTGCTTGGGGAACATCCGGCAGACGCGCTGGCTCTTGGGCAAACGGATCTGCGGATCCGACGGCACGACGTAACAGCGTTTCAGGGTTCTGCAAAGCGGCCTTAATCGCTGCAGCATCGGTTGCGATCCGTGCCTGTCCGTTGGCGAACAGGTTCTGATGGGTTCCCCATATACGCAGCGCAGCAGCCTGGCTCGTAACGGCGACCACGGTGTCGTAGAAGCCAAGCTGCGCCTGAAAGACCTTCAACTTGCGCCCCGGCGAATTCGCCACCAATGCATCTCCGTTTAATCTGCCGAGCAGGAACGCGTAGATGGCGCTAACGTTGGCACCATTCTCAATCGCGAAGGAACGAACGATGGAACCTATGAAGCCCATGACGCCGATGAAGCCCATGGAACCGATGAAACCAATGGATTTCGGCCCTGCATGGTGGCCTGAAGATCTAGGCCAGCCGAATTCGAGCGGTGCGCAGAATGGCGTGCGCTACGCGTATTTCGGCGGAACGCATCGGCTTGCCATCGAGCGGGACGGCGTGCTGGAAATCTATGATAGCGGCGATCACCAGATCAACGGCGTCTCGCAGCAGCAATCTCAGGGCCAATCGCTCGCCTTCACCAGCCAGGATGGCAACGTGAACATCGAATCGCTGAAGAAGATCAAGTAGAACCGCCGTGTTGCAGTGACCCCAGGCAGTTGATGTGCCTGGGGCAATTCTGCCACTGCCTTATTGGGAGATCGAGGCGATCACGGCACGATCATCTGCGTTTGCAGTCTGCGCATCGAGCTGTGCTTTGGCATCGGCTATGGCGCGGCCGAAGCATTCCGAATAACCCGACGAGGTCAGTGCATCGCCCTGAGTTACTTGGCCGCAAACCTGGTTCGCGGCGACGGCGATACGGTGGCGCAACGTCGCTTGGTCAGCCTGCTTGCTGGCGTTCAGCCCAGTTGTCGAAACGACTGCACTCTGGGCGTCATTGCTCGGCTGTGCCGCGGAGGCAGCCGCAGGCACGGCGATCGCTGCTACGACGGCGAGGGCGGACAGGAAGCGGGTGGTGAAGAAGGTCATGGTTTGCTCCATTAAAAGCGATGTTTCGGCGGCTATTCGCATGCGGGCTGTGCGCCGATAGCCACCTGTCACAGCGATTGCAGAGAGCGTGCCAGTTTATAACCGATTGAAATTACACCGTAAATCTTTCTAGGTTGACCAAATAAGTCGAGTTTATGAACCCAGAGGCCATTAGATGGCGTAAGTAGCCATAGAGCGATCAAAGGTTCCTTTGCGTCCAGCTTTTCCTTCGCCGATGGCCTGGGAACAGATATTCTTCATCGCCGAACGGTGGTTCCGTCGAACGTGGCAGGAGGCAGGACCATGCGATGGAACGAGGCATCCCCCAACCTGCGGAGGATTTCCTGGTCGCGCGCGCGTTCACCTACGATGTAGAAATATCGCCGACCCTCTCTGGCCAATCCAAGGTTCTCAGCAGAGGCCCCCTTGGCCGCGGAGGCACCCCATAGGAGGATAAAACCGCAACAGCGCCCCAATAGTCTTTTGCTTCTTTTCTTCAGAAAAGATGTTCTTTCTTACATTATCAAACATGCAGCCCAGGCGCCTCCTGCCCCGTCCCCGCCACATACTCGGTATATCCACCACCATATTGATGGATACCCTCCGGAGTCAGCTCCAGCACGCGATTGGACAAGGCCGCCAGAAAATGACGGTCATGCGAAACGAACAGCATGGTCCCTTCGAATTGTGCCAGCGACGCGATCAGCATTTCCTTGGTCGCGATATCCAGATGGTTCGTCGGCTCATCCAGCACCAAGAAATTCGGCGGGTCGAACAGCATCAGCGCCATCACCAGACGCGCCTTCTCGCCGCCTGACAGCACGCGGCAACTCTTCTCGATCTCGTCTCCGGAAAAGCCGAAGCCGCCCGCGAGTGCGCGCAGAGATCCCTGATTGGCGCGCGGAAAAGCATCGGCCAGCGTTTCGAACACGGTGCGTTCGCCATCCAGCAAATCCATCGCGTGCTGCGCGAAATAGCCCAGCTTCACGCTGCCGCCCAAGGTGACCGAGCCTTCATCGGGTGTAGTGGCACCCGTCACCAGTTTCAGCAGCGTGGATTTGCCGGCGCCGTTCACGCCAAGCACGCAGCAACGCTCCCGGCGGCGCACCAACAGATCGAGCCCGTCATAGATCACCCGGCTACCATAGCTTTTGTGCACGCCACGAAGGTTTGCGACATCGTCGCCGGAGCGCGGGGCCGGTGCGAACTCGAAAGCCAGCGTTTGCCGTCGTTTGGGCGGCTCGATGCGGTCGATCTTCTCCAGCTTCTTTACGCGACTCTGCACCTGTGCGGCGTGCGAGGCGCGTGCCTTGAAGCGCTCGATGAAATTGATCTCCTTGGCCAGCATCGCCTGCTGCCGCTCGAACTGCGCCTGCTGCTGCTTCTCGTTCTGTGCCCGCTGCGCCTCGTAGAACTCGTAATCGCCGGAAAACGAGGTCAGGCTGCCGCCATCGATCTCGATCACCTTGTTGATCACGCGATTCATGAAGGCGCGGTCATGAGAGGTCATCAGCAGCGCGCCGTCATAGCCGGCGAGAAAATGCTCCAGCCAGATGAGGCTTTCGAGATCGAGATGGTTACTCGGCTCGTCCAGCAGCATCACATCCGGACGCATGAGCAGGATGCGGCCGAGGGCGACACGCATCTTCCAGCCGCCGGAGAGTTTGCCGACGTCGCCGTCCATCATCTCCTGGCTGAAGCCGAGCCCGTCCAACACCTCGCGCGCGCGGCCTTCCAGTGCGTAGCCGCCCAGCTCCTCGAAGCGCGCCTGCACCTCGCCGAAGCGTTCGATGATCGAATCCAGCGACTCCATCTGGTCAGGGTCGGCCATCGCGGCCTCCAGCTGTGCGAGCTCGGCGGCGACCACGGCTACCGCCCCTGCCCCCTCCATCACCTCGGCGGTCGCGCTGTGGCCCGACATCTCGCCCACATCCTGGCTGAAGAAGCCCACGCTCACGCCGCGATCGACCAGAACCTGGCCCTCGTCAGGATCCTCGCGCTTCATGATCATGCGGAAGAGCGTGGTCTTGCCGGCGCCGTTCGGGCCCACCAGGCCGATCTTCTCGCCTTTCTGCAGGGCGGCAGAGGCCTCGATGAACACGAGGCGGTTGCCGTTCTGCTTGCTGATATTGTCCAGGCGGATCATCGGGTCGTCCTTGTCGGCGGTCGGCGCGCTTATACCACCCTCGCGCTTACGTAAACCGCGCCAAGTCGCGCCGACCTACTCAAGCCGTGAACGGCTGCGACACAATGAAACGCATACGATGTTGTGCGGAACACATGGCGGTGTGTTTATACCAGCATGGACAGAATGCTGATGCGTAGCTCGCCGGAAGACTCCCTGGTGCCGGACGCCGGGCACAGCATCTTCCGCACTACGCTTTACACTGTCCTTGTGCTCACGCTGGCCGCCGGCGCTTGGGTCCGCTTCAACGACCAAATCTCATCGATCATGCCAGCGCTTGCCGGGCCCGCCGAGCAGGTGGCCGACTTGGCCGGGCTTTCCGGCCGGCCGCGCGGCCTGCTCGAACTCGGCCTGCTGCCGGAGAACGCACCGAAGGAAGACATCGCGGCCATGGGGCTGGGCGCTGCCGATACCGCCATGCTGTCCGACGCACTGATGCGCCGCCGCCTTCGGCTGGTGCATCTGCCGCTGCTCGATGTGAGCCCGGTGCTCGCCGCCGGGGATGCCGGCCACAGCATCGAGGTGAGCACCGGCGGCTACACCCGACTCGTACGGCTGACACGTGAGCCACTCACCCTCACGCTGCCGATCGCAGCCGCTGGCACCGTCACCTTCCGGTCAGCCGATGGCGATGCCGTCAGCATCGGCGCACTCACGCTCTCCGGACCTGTCAGGCTCCCGGACCTGCAATCGGGTCAAAGCCTGAGCGTCGGGGTGCTCGCGCAGTGAAGGGCCTGCTGCCGATGGCCACACGGCTGATGCCGTTGATGATGCTGGCGTTTCTTACGCTGGCCACCGTGCAGATCATCCTGCAGCTGCATCTGTCGCCAGCCCACATGCTTTATGCCACACTGACCTGGCTGACGCAGATCGGCACGGCCTATGTGGCGCTCGCCGCCTTCAGCTCGTCGGTGGTGCTCGCGGGCCTGGGCTATGAATGGCGAGCGGCGGCGGCCGAGCGACGCGCACTTCGAACCGGCCGCAAAATTCGCAAGACACGGGGATGGATGATGGATGTTCTGGCCCGACTGACCAATCGCGCCGCGTTGGAGGACATGCTGTCCAAGCAGGACAAGGTGACCATCATCGATGCCGGCGCACTCGCCGACACGCTGCGCGCGCAGGTGATCGGCCAGGACCAGGTCTGCGAGGACATCGCCCAGCAACTGCGCCGTCGCCTCGCATTGCAGGTGCGCGGCAAGCCGGTGGGCATCTTCCTGCTCGCAGGCCCGCCTGGCACTGGAAAAACCTATCTCAGCAAGCGTCTCGCCGCCGCACTGGGACGCAAACTGCTGCATTTCGACATGACGCAGATGAGCTCCCCTCACGCGGCAACCCAGCTTTTCGGCTCGCCGAAAGGCTATGTTGGGTCCGATACGTTTGGCAAACTGACCGGCGGCCTCAAGGAAACGCCGGATTCGCTCGTTCTGCTCGACGAGATTGAGAAAGCCCATCCCGATGTGTTCAAGAAATTCCTCACCGCCTGGAATGACGGCCACGTGACCGAAGCCTCCACCGGCGCGCAGGTCTCGACGACACGCGCGATCTTCATGCTTACCTCCAACATCGCCACCGAAGCGCTCGGCGAGATCGCCGATCGCTTCGCCGAAGATCCGGACGGCATGCGCGGCGCCTCGGTGGACGCGCTGCGCCTGGCAGGGTTCGCGCCCGAAGTGCTGAACCGGCTGGACCGGATCTTCGTGTTCCGTGCGCTGGCCGGCCTGGATATCGCACGCGTCGCAGCCCTCGAGATCGAAGCGATGATCAACAGCTACGGCCTGGAAATCTCTGCCGGCGGTATCGATCCGGGCCTGCTGCTGGACGTGATGCAGAAACAGGATCGGTTGGGGTCAGGGGCCAGCGCGCGTGACCTCGTGCGTTCCATCGAGGAAATGGTAAGCGACGGGCTGATCGAGGCACGGCAGCAAGGCGCGCATTGCGTGCGGCTGGAAAAGGGCGCGAACGGTATCGTCACGCGGATCGCGGATATGCGCGCGGTAAAGCGGGAAGAAGCGTTTATTCCTCGAGAAGCTTGAGCGGTTCTTTTTTGAAAAAAAGAACCAAAAAACTTTTATGTCTTAGAGCTTGATGTCGGCAGCATCACGACTTTGGCGCAGGGCACCTGTTTGGCGGCTCGCTCTCTTTGCTTCAATTGCATTCGCGGGGCTCGCCGCGATGTTTCCGCCGCATTGGATCACCGTGCCGATCGGCAAATCCGCGTCCCCGCGGTTTGCACTGCCGGCAGCAACGCCGCCGGCCGATTACAGCGTATTCGAGATGCCGCCGGCCGACGCGACGCGCTCAGGGATCATCCCGTTTTCCGGCCATAAACTCCCGCTACCGGCCGGATCCTGGCAGGAACTCACTTTGGTGAAGGCGAGCGGTGCGACGGCAGCACAAGTGGAGTTGCTTGCCCGCATCGAAAACCAACATCTGACCGGTCTCGAAATGGCGGCATCCCCCAGCCCCCTCAGCAACACGACCGATGGCTTTGCCGGCCGCGGCGCCTGCAATTCCACAAATGCCATCTTACAAGAGACCATCCCGGTGCCCGGCGATAACCCATTGTCACGCGAATGCTGGGCCTTGTTCGAAACCGAAATGAACGGCGACAATGCCCGTATCAAGACCGACGAAGTGTTGCGTCGCGGCCTCGACAGGCTGCAGCACATGGGCGTGCAGGTGCCGGACCACATGATGGTGCTCAGCTACCTGCGCTCCGACGAGACCGGCTGGATGACCGCTTTCCTGTTCCTGCCGGGGCGCCACGCAGATCCCGGCCACCATCTGATCACCTGGGTGCGGCGTTTTGCACCGCTGCTGCACAAGGGCTATCTCTCCACCCTTACACCGGCTGACCTCACGCCCGTCGCACACGACCCGGCCTGACACGAAAGCCTGCTTGCCCGTGGAGAGCGCCCGATGCGTCAGCCTGCTTTGTTCATCCCCCATGGCGGCGGCCCTTGCTTCTTCATGCCCGATCCGGCCGGCAACTGGACCGGGCTGGAAGCCTTCCTGCGCAGCCTGCCGAACGCACTGCCACAAACACCGACGGCGATACTGATCGTCTCCGGGCATTGGGAAACCCGTGGCTTCGCCTTCACCGGCGCGCCCAAACCCGCGCTGGTCTATGATTACAGCGGCTTTCCTCCCGACACCTACACATTACGCTACGACGCGCCGGGTGATCCCCAACTCGCAGCAAGGGCAACGGCGCTGCTGCAGGCAGCGGGCCTGACCGCGCAGATCGATCCGCAGCGCGGGCTCGATCACGGCGTATTCGTGCCGCTGAAGGTGGCGTTTCCGGAGGCCTCGATCCCGGTGGTCGAGATGTCGGTGGACAAAGGCCTAGACCCGTCGCTGCACCTCGCAGCAGGGCGGGCGTTGGCACCGTTGCGCGACGAGAACATACTGATTGTCGCTTCGGGCATGAGCTTTCACAACATGCGCGGTTACGGCGACCCGCGCTTCACCGCGCCGTCGGACGAGTTCAACGCCTGGCTGACCGCTTCCGTGCAAGCCGCACCCGAACAGCGCGACGCGGCGCTGGCGCAATGGGCCTCCGCTCCCGCCGGCCGTATTTCGCATCCACGCGAAGAGCATTTGATCCCGCTGATGGTCGCGGCCGGCGCTTCTGCCGCACCCGGCACCCGCATTTACACCCAGCACGTGCTGAAGACGGCACTCTCCGCCTTCAGCTTCGCCTGACATGCGCAAGGTTCTTCGCCAGCACAAAGCTTTGCGCGACGACATCGCCGACCTCATGACACGCCGCCCCTTGCCCGGCCCCGATCTGCCGCAGCTGGATCCGTTCCTGTTCCTCAACCATCATGGCCCGCAGGTGTACGCGCCGGGCAATGGCGGCCTGCCATTTGGCCCGCATCCGCATCGCGGCTTCGAGACGGAGAGCTTCATCCTGGAAGGTGAGATGGCGCATCTGGATAGCGGCGGCCATGAGAGCGTGATCCGCGCCGGCGGCATACAATGGATGACGGCCGGCTCCGGCTTGGTGCATGCCGAGATCTCGCCCGACTCGTTCAAGCGTGCCGGCGGCAAGCTGGAAATATTGCAGCTATGGATCAATCTGCCGGGCCGGCTGAAGATGACCAAACCCGCTTATATTGGTCTGCAGCGCGAGGATATCCCCGCGATCGCGATCAAAAGCGGCGTGGTCAATCTCATCGCCGGCAGCTTCGCAGGTCATCATGGTCCGATTACGCCGCTCACCGGAATGGCGATGATGACGGTGGAGTTGCAGGCCGGCGGCCACGTCTCGCTTCCGGCACCGGCGGGCCGCCAGGTGTTTCTCTATGTCATCTCCGGGGCGCCTTCGATCGGTGGCACAATCGTGTCCGCGGCACAGTTGATCGAACTTGATCGGGAGGGCGACGAACTAGAGGTGGCGAGCGACCAGCCGGCGAGGATCGTGTTCGGGCATGGGGCGCCGATCGGAGAACCTATCGTCTCGCACGGGCCTTTTGTGATGAATACGCGGGAGGAGATTTCTGAGGCAATTCGTGATTATCAGGCGGGGCGGTTTGGGACGATTTGAAGGAAGCAGCTCTTTTTTGAAAAAAGAACCAAATAACTTTGTTATCTTGGCGTGCGCTGCCGGATAGAACTGCGACCGCGACCCAAAAGTCTTTTGCTTCTTTTCTTCAGAAAAAGAAGACTTCCCTCTGCTTAGCCTCCCCGCGAAGACGCCGCCCGTCCGCTGCGCGACATAGCAACCACCTTGGCCGAACTACGCTCTTCTGGGCCAATCCGCCCGAGACTTCTGTAATGACCTGCCAGTTCCACAGCCTGGTCCCGCGCGGTTCGCAGCGAAAGTCTTACACGCGGGCTGCGCGTGTAGGTTGCGGGATCGTCGTTCATCTTCTGGAACACCTTCGCCAGCGCATCATGCGAGGTGACATCGATGACGAAGCCTGCTTTTGGTGGCACATCCTGACCGATGGCGCCGCGATCCGACGCCACCACCCAGCACCCGGCGGCCAGCGCCTCTCGCGCCACCAGCCCGTAGCTTTCCGGCCAGAGCGACGGCGCCAGCAACACGTCGATATCGGCATAGAGTTCACCGACATCGGCCTGCGGCACCTTGGCCCTGAACACCACTTCCGTGTCGCCCCAGAACACACTGCGTTCAGTGCCTGATTCCAGGGCCAGATCCACCGCGACGAGCCGCAGATTGGGGTAATGTCCCCTGGAGAGAACAGCGGTGACAAGGTTGAAACCCTTGTGGAAGCTCGCGCCACCGATATGGGCGAGCCGCACGCGTCCATCGGGCGAAATGCTGCGGGGCACCTGGCGGAACGGCGGCAGGCCATTCTCGACGGTGACGACATTATCGAAGCCGCAATCGCGATAGATCTTGGTGAAAGCCTCCGAGACGGAGAAAATTTTTGCAGCGCCCTTAAGGCATTTCTGCTTGACCAGCATGCGCCGGAACGAGGCGTCGTTGCCGGATTGCAGTTCGGCCAAAGGGTCCTTGAACTGGTACAGCCGGGTGTTTGAGAGTTCGTCGACGATAAATTGCCGGTCGGATATCCACCATCCATCGTGCACGGTGATGAAATACGGCACGCCAGCCTGCGCCGCGACGCTGCACAAGGATGTCGTTAGCCGCTGGATGCAATGAAAATGGATGATATCGGGTGCAAACCGCTTGATGGTCGCCTCGAAGGCGCTTTCCATCTCGTTGTCGGTCACCTTGGCCTCGATATCCGGCTCATTTGGCGTGGTGACTCCGGTGACGCGTATGCCCTGCCAGCGATAGGTGGTGGGCTTGTAGGCTTCGGTGGCACCTTCGGTGGTGGTGAATATCTCGAACTCGAATTCGTCGCCGGCCAGGTCACACAGATCCTGGACGTTGTCGATAACGACACGTGTGGCACCACCCGTCGATTGAGGCGCGAAGAATACGTTCACCACGAGCACCCGCGTGCGGCGTTTAGCGGCGGCGGCAGCCTCGCTGCCCGCCGCCTGCTCGAATATCCTGGCGATGTTTGCACTGAGGCTGTGCATGGAATAGGTTTTAAGAACCTCCGCGCGTGCACGCATGCCGATGGATCGGCGTTTGCCCGGCGAGGAGATCAGGTCATCGACCGCAGTAAACCATTGTTTTGAGGAGGTGACGAGCATGCCGGTCTCGTTGTCGCGTATGACTTCCTTGTAGGTGGCGGTTGCGGTCACCACAGAAGGCACGCCCATCATCGCGGCTTCGAGCCATTTGATCTCGCTCTTGCAGTCGGCGACATCGTTCGGTGTGAGCACGGCGAGATTGATGCTCATGCCACGCAGCACGTTCCAGTATTGCTCGATATCCCAGATCGGATCAAGGCGCGTAATACGATGTGCATAGGGCGCCAGGCTGTCCGGCAAAGTAAGATATCCCATGATCACCAGCCTGATTCCGTCGCCATGTTTGGCAAAAAGCTTGAGTAGGCTCGGCACCAGCTCGGTGGTGAAATCCTCATTATGCGCTTTGGTACCCGTACCATAGAACAGGCGCAGTTCGCCGCCTGGCAAATCCTCATGCGGATCGAAATTGCGTTCATGCGTCTTGCCAAGGCCGTTTCGATGCACGAAGGCCCTCCCGCGCAAGGTGAGCGGCGCCATTCTGGCTGCGAGCGCCGTGGTCGAGGCGATGGCGAAGTCGCAGATGGACAAGGCATGCCTGAGGGTCACGGCGCCGGTGACGAGGCTCGCATAGATATCGTGCGAAACCTGTCCGCCATAGCTCTCGAAAGAGGCGGGAAACTTCTCGGGATCGAACATCAAATCGTCGATCTCGTAGAAGGTCGGCTGCCCAGCCTTCCGGGCTGCTTCGATGGCTCTGACGATAGAGGGAATGGCCGGCACACGGTAGAAGATCGCTGCATCGAACGTGCCGCAGCTGTTTATATAATCCTGCGTGCCGTTCATGTAGTCGAACACCTGCCAGCCGATGCCGGCGGCCGTCAGCTGTTCGCATTTCTGCGTCACACGGTAGAATTTGCATTGCGGCAAGCCGATATCGGCGATGATCGCAACACGTTTCACAGGCCCTGGTGGCAGATCCACAAGCGTTTCGCGCTCGAGACGTTCGGTGAGAAGGCGGCAGGCCTTACCGACACGGGTTCGTGCCTCGTCGTAAAATCCGTTTCGGGCCAGCCAGGTCGCGTCGTCGGACAGGGCATTGAAGCCCTGCTGCACCACTTCATGGGTGCGCTGTGCGATGGCCCAATCGCCTGGCCGCTTATCAGCGAGCCGCCCGATGGTTTGCGCCGCTTCCGTCCATTGTTTGAGGTGCAGCAGGCAGGTGGTGAGATTGAGATGCGTCCAGGGATTGTCGCGCCCGACGCTGATCGTTTTCTTGTAGACTACGGAAGCCTGAAAGAATTCCTCCAGCCGCAACAGGCAATCGGCGTAATGGCGCAACGACATGGTGTCGTCTGGGTAGGCCGCGAGAACCTGCTCGTAGAGCAGCTTGGCAGACGGGAAGCTGCGCGTGAGCGCCTGACGGTCCGCCGCCACGCGGTAGATCTCTCGTGTCGAGTCATCGAGCGGGCAGCCGGGCCGGCCTTCCGCAAGTCCGGTGTCGATAACTTCGGCGAGCACGCGCCATCGGGTTTTGAACCAGAGCTCCTCCCGGTCCGGGTTGCGGGCCCGGTAAAGACGATGATCGAAGCTGGCGGGGAAATCGGCACGCTGCACCAGGCCGAGCTGCCGCAGCGCTGCGGGGCCGTTCGGCGCCACATGCTTTTCGATACCATAATTGAGCCAGTGCAGATATGCGTCGCTGTCTGCGAGCACCGACTCGATTCCTTCAAGCTCGGCAGCCTCGCGATAGAAAACCGGATCGAATACCAGCTCGAACGAGATGGGGCTGAGGTTTGGAATGCCCGTTTCCAGAAAATGCCGTATGCATTGCAGCTTTGTGTGGAACACCACCGGCATGGCGTATGCGGCATAAGCGGCAAAATCGAAAAGCTTCAGGAAACTGTCGGAGTAAACCTTGTTTCGGACAAGCATGTCCGGCAGAGACGTATAGACGCCCGACGATTCAAGCTTTTTTTCGATGTCCGCAGGCAAGGGCTTCTTGCCGCCGAAAAAAAGCTCCGTGATGAAATCGGTGATTTCCATCCGGTAGGGCCGAGATTCGGACCTGCCCAGTTCAAGGTAATGCAGCTTGGCCTGCCAATCCAGGCGAAGCCTGTCGCTGATGTCACGATTGAGAAAACGGTAGTAGTCGGACGAGAAATCGGCCGGCAGTCCATTGCCGATCGCCTCATAATGCGCCAGTAGCGCATCGGAATTGGGGAAGTGGCCGGCCGCTTGCCCAGTGCGTTTCCAATGCTGCAATTCGCTGCAGCCTTCCTCTCCGCCGGGCATGTAGCGCTGCGCATAGAATTGCGGATCGAAATAGGTGGCAATCTCGAAGCTGCGTTCGAAGAGAATGCCTTCTCCGCAACCGCCAAGGATGACATCAGCTTCATCCTCGTCTCGGAAGAAAAAGCGATGCGGCTTGCCGTCGCAGAATTCCTTCGGTACCGCCGCGCGGAAGCCTACCTCGCTGGTCGGGTGGCCGGCACCCCCGACATCCTGCCGATGAGCCTTGCAGGAAAGACGCTCAACCAGTTGATCGTCGATATAGAGACCAAGCGTGATCGGCAGGCTTGGCGCCGCTTTGTCGTACGCCCAGCCATTGATGCCACACTCATCAATGTCATCGATGAAGCCCATAATTTGGCGGGCCTCGGAAAGGGCTGGATTGTCTTTGGCCAGCTTCGTAGACATGACCTGATTGCACCAGAGATAAGAGCTAATTTGGGTGCCATGCTACGCGACGACCAAGTGGTTTACAATCGCACGCTTTCGTAAAGGTAACCTGGTCAAACCCTACCTTGCGCCGGCATGTTCAGGGTGACCTCAAATTGACGACAGCAAACAGTGCATTGCTCGGCACCGCTCATGCGAATGCATGCAGCACAGATTTCGAGGTCAGGTTACCCGCTTTCTGTATGCAATCGGCTGTTACGTGCTAAGCTTTGGATGCCAGCGAACGTCTTCAATCTACAGTAGTAGGATGGGCGCCTTACTGCAACCCGAGAAAGTCTTGTCAGGATCATATTGCGCACATGAGCAGCGTTTCGGGCCCGGGCGATCGTAATCCGGACAATATTGTAGGTTTTATCGACTTCATCGATGAGAGCGGTTTGTCCGGCTGGGCATATAGCAAGGACAAGCCCAATCGTTCCATTTCCCTCAACCTGTGGATCGACGACAAGCTGGTCCTCAGGGTCGATTGCTCGTTGCCGCGCCCCGACGTCCAGAGCGCCAACCATCCCTCGGCCAATGTCGGCTTCTACGTGCCGCTCCCACGTGTGTATTTCGATGGCGCAGCGCATAGCTATTCTCTGCGAACGGCACGCAAGGACCTCGTCTCCCTCGACATGGAAGACGGCATCATGCCGTTCAGAAGCTTTCGTTTCGCCCAGTATTTTGACGCCGAGTTCTACACCACCCTCTATACGCAGGTCGGGCAGATGGGCGTGCGCGACGCCTATCTGCACTGGTCCACCACGGGAAAGTCAGAGGGCCTGTTCCCAAATCCGGAAACCTACCTCGCGGATCTGGAGAAAAACAGCCACGACCTGCCGGTCGATTTCTCACCGGCGCTGTACCGCTTCCTAAACCAGGACATCGCAGGCCAGATTGCCTCGGAGTGGCAAGCGACCGTGCATTATCTGCAAAGCGGAAGGGCAGAACGTAGGCCCTATAGCTTTGCGGAAAATGCCTTCGTCACCGATGTGTATTTCGGCGGCCAAGCGCCGCCGCGCGCCGACATCGAAGCTTTCGTCTCCGCACACGGCAGCACCTTGTATGCCTCGCTCGCCGACCTTCTGTCGCGTAACGGCATCATCTCCGACGCCTTCCTCGAATATCTCAATGTTTCCGATTACGTCACGGATAATCCCGAAGCCGCTTTACAGACGCGCCTGCAATGCATCCGCCATTTCGTCGAGATCGGCCTCGCAGCCTGCAAGCCGCTCTCGTTTGACATGTGTTTCGACCAGGCTTTCGTCGCCGAGTTGGACCAGAGCTACGCAATCCTGCCTGCCTCAGAAGCGTATCGCCAGTGGATAAATAAAGGTATCGGCGCCCGCCTGCCGCCCAATGGTGCGGCTTTCCTGCGCAATCTCGGCCTGAGCGATGTTACACGTTTTCCACCAGATTTCGACGCCGATCTTTATATGGCTCGAAACCCCGACGCACCTGCCGCCCTGCGCTCGCGTTGGGCCGCCTTGCGCCACTGTGTCGAAGCCGGACTGGCAGAAGGCCGGCAAGGCTGCCCGATCAATGCCGGCACTTGCGACATCTACCGCGCGGCGGCCGACCGGCTGGCCGTCGCCGAACGTCTGTCCAGCGCCCGCACGCTCTATGAAACCCTGCTCTCCGAGCAACCCCATCACGCGGTCGGCAGCCGCCATTACGGCGACTGCCTGCTACGCCAGAACGAACCTTTTCTCGCAGCAGGGGTCTATGAGAGAACCATTGCCGACGGCAACGACAATGTATGGACCCACCTCAATCTCACAACCTGCTACATCACACTGAAGCGTTGGCCGGAGGCCTGCCGCAGCATCGAACGCATCGGCCGCCTGCGCCCCGGCGACCGTTTCATCCAGCGCCGCCATCGCGATGTGATGCAACAGGCCTATTCAGCCATGCTCACTGAAGCAAACTGGCTCGGTGCGAACCGCTTCTACCAGCAGGCGCGCGAAATGGTGGCGACTGCGTGCCGTATCCTCTCCGCCCCGCTCGCCGCCACCCTCGCGCAACCCAGTCGTGCGAAGGCATCCATCCGATTCGTTCTGATCGTTGCCGATCTTGGATTGCCGCAATGCAAGTTCTACCGTGTCGACCAAAAGACAGAGCAGCTCGATGCCGCGGGCATCGCCTGGAAGGTCGTCAACTACCTCAGCGACATCACGACCGCTATTCGTGAGTGCATCGCCTTGGATGCGGTGATCTTCTACCGCGTTCCGGCCTCTGCGGACGTGCTCTGGTCGCTGACCATGCTGCGCCGCGCAGAGATCCCGATCTTCTTCGAGATCGACGATCTGATGTTCGACGAGAATTACTTCCCGCCGAGTTTCGAGAGTTATGCCGGCCAGATCACGCATGATCTCTATGTCAGCCTGGTTCTCGCAACCTCCACCTTCCAGGCCTGCATGGCCGCCTGCGACTACGCCATCGCCTCCACGCCGGCTTTGGCAGCGGCGATGGAGCCGCGTGTGCTCAGTGGCAGTGCCTTCGTCCATCGCAACGCGCTCGGCCACGCGCATGAACGCAGCTATGATGAGCCTTCGCAGCATCGCGACCGGAGCAAGGTGCGTATCTTCTACGGCACCGGCACCAAGGCCCATAACGAGGATTTCGAATCGAACCTCGCCGGGCCGCTGGCGCGGCTGCTGCGCGAACGGGGCGACACGATCGAGCTGATCCTCATGGGATATCTCGTGCTGCCGCGCGTGTTGCGGCCCTTCATGAGCCAGATCGTCTTGCAGGCGCCGGTGTGGGATCTGCGATCCTACTGGAACGTCGTGCGTGAAATGGATATCTCCATCGCGGTTCTCGATCGCGGCCTGATCGCGGACTGCAAGAGCGAGATCAAATGGCTTGAAGCGGCAATGCTGGCCGTGCCCTCCGTGGTGACCGCCACCAAAACCTATGCGGAGATCATCCGGGACGGAGAGACGGGGCTTCTGGTGGAGGATTCGTCAGGCTGGTATACGCAACTCAATGCATTGGTGGCCGATCGTGCCAAGCGCCGCACGATCGGCGAAGCGGCCCGTAAAGTGGCGCTCGAGCGCTACGCCACCCCTGCCATGTCCGCCAATCTGACCGCCATGCTTGAAGCGGTGACCGAACTGCCGGCACGCCGGCGCAAGAAGGTGCTGCTCGTCAATGTGTTCTTTGCGCCGCAATCGATCGGCGGCGCCACGCGCGTGGTGATCGACAATTTGCGAGACATGCTGAAGAACCATACCGACGAGGTCGAGTTGCAGGTGTTCTGCACCTTCGAAGGCGGAGCCGAGGCCTATCTCCCGCTGATCTATGCCTTCGAAGGCGTGCGCGTGACTGCTATCCCGACGCCGCTCGATCCCGACATAGACAGTAAGCTGACGGATGAGCGGATGGCAGAGTGTTTCGAAGCCGTCATCGACCGTTTTCAGCCGGATATCGTGCATTTTCATTGTATCCAGCGCATCACCTTGAGCGCCTGCGACGTGCTGCGGCGCAAATCGATCCCCTACATCGTCACCGTTCACGATGGCTGGTGGATTTCCGATAAACAGTTCCTGATCGACGATTTCGGCGTGTCGCAGCGCTACGACTATGCCGATCCGTTGCGCGAGCTCGGGCGTGGCGATGGGCGACGGCTCGAGCGGATGAAGATGAAACAGACCTACCTGCAAGGTGCGATGCAGGTGCTGGCTGTGTCGGACTCGTTTACCGGGATCTACCGGGAATGCGGCTTCGAGAAAATGGTCACCGTCGCGAACGGCGTCTCCCAGCTCGAAATCCTGCCGCGTGTGCCTTCACCAGATGGCCGCGTGCGAATGGCGCATATCGGCGGCGCCAGCCTGCACAAAGGCTACAACCTCGTTCGGGCCGCCTTGTTCAGGGGCGACTTTCCGAATTTGCATCTGACGGTGATCGACCATGCCATGTCACATGGCGAGCGGCGCTTCGCGATCTGGGGCAAGACGCCCGTTGTACTGCGCGGCAAGTATCCACAATCGAACGTGGCGGAGCTCTACAGCCAGATCGATGTGGTGCTCACGCCTTCGGTCTGGCCGGAAAGCTACGGCCTTGTCGCGCGCGAAGCCACATTGTCCGGCTGCTGGGTGGTGGCGTCCGACCGCGGCGCCATTGGCGCGGATGTCGATCCGGAAAACGGCTTCGTCATCGACGTCGGCAGCCTGGATCCACTCCTGAAGGTGTTCGAGACGATAAATGCAGACCCGAAGAAATACCTGAGCCCCGCGCCGGCGGTGAAAGCCCTGCGCACCGCTGAGGAACAGGCGGCCGAGATCGTTCAGGTCTACATGGGCAATTTCAAGGCCAAGGTGGCGGCAATCCCAGTCACCGAGGTCGTGCGCCCGATTGCGAGGCGAAAACGCGCCTGATCACATCCTGTTGGCGATGATCGCAGCTTCCGCCTTTGGCCGCGCATTGGTTCCTGCTACAGGCCGTTGCGGGCGACCAAGGGAGGAAAATCCATGCGAGGTTCATCAACGGAAAAGCAGTTCGCCGAGTCGGCGGTGCGAGCACGCAATGCCGACATCGTCGACAAGCCGCAGCGCATACCACCGATGACGCCCGAAGAGTTCACGCCGAAAGTGCGCGAGATCACGGACAACTTGCAGAGGGCAGTCGGCATCGAGCCAAACGGAAAGGTGCCGGAGTTCGTCGCAACCTTCCTGCGCCACCCTGAGCTTCATCACACCCACACGGAACTTGCGCTGACTCTGATGCGCGGAACGCTCTCCACGCGTGATCGCGAACTTGCCGTGCTGCGTATCGGCTGGCTTTGCCAGGCGCCATTTGAATGGAATTCACATGTCACTGTCGGCAAGCGGCTGGCGGGGCTGACGACGGAGGACGTCGAGCGGGTGATGGTCGGCTCCTCCGCGCCGGAATGGAACGATGAGGATCGTGCCGTCTTGAAGGCTGTCGAAGAACTTCTCGATGACGCAATGATATCGGACGAGACGTGGGCGGCGCTCGCCCAGCGGCTGACCCATCAGCAATTGCTCGAGTTTCCGATATTGGTCGGGCAGTATCTGGGCGTCGCTTATCTGCAGAACTCGATACGGGCGGAACTGATGCCCGGCGATATCGGTCTGACGGCCCGCTAAACCAGGAGATGAGCTCATTGGATGATATCAAGGATGACGATCTTACTGAACTTGAAGAAATACCAACCAAGAAAGAACCTTCGCAATCGCCGCCGCTGAAAGAGATCGGGCCGGAGAGCGAGGTGCGGGGAGGGCCTGAGGCGCCTTTGGATTGAGCAAGCAAGATCTTCTTTTCTGAAAAAAAGAATCAAGAGACTTTTGCGTGGCTGTCGCGATTCTATCCAGCAACGTACGCCAAAACATAAAAGTCTTTTTGTTCTTTTCTTCAGAAAAGAACTATTTCCTTACTGCTTCTCAAACGCCGCATTGATAGTAATCGTCACCTGATCGCCAATCAACGGCACATACTTGGTCACCCCGAAATCACTACGGTTCAGCGTGCCGGCAAGCTGGAAGCCCGCCGTCTCATGCTTGGACAGGATGTTCATGCCGGCACCCACGAAGGTGGCATGCAAGGTGAGCGGCTTGGTCACACCATGCAGCGTAAGCTGACCCATGACATCCGCATGGCCGTTGCCTGTGGGCGTCACCGAGGTCGAGCGGAAGCTCATCGTCGGGAATTTCGTGGCATCGAGCCAGTCGGCCTCTTTCAGCTCCTCCGTCAGCTTCGGCACGGTGGTGGAGACGCTGGCGATCGGCACGCTGACGTTGATCGCCATGGTGGCGGGCGTCTTGGGGGTGAGAATCAGGCTGCCGGACGCGCCGGAGAAATTGCCCGAATAATAGGTGAAGCCCATGTGATCGACGCTGAACAGCACCTGTGTGTGGCCGGGCTCCACCTTGTAGGTGCCGGCGGGCACCTTGGATGGATCTTTCGTCGGCGCAGGCATGGCAGCCATCAGGAGTTGGGTGCAGGCAGGCAGAACCAGAACCGCGGCAGTGAGGGCGGGAAGGCTGAAGCGCTGCGTCATCGTGGGTGATCCTTTGGTCGTGAGCCGCTGCCGGAGCTGCGGGAGACAAAGCAATGCCAGCCCCGATGCCTTGCTGCAACGCCGCAAGGATTTCCTGGCCGGACAGCCCTTCCCCAACCGGTGCGTGTTGCTTAACGTGGTCTGCCATGGACGCGACCTCGCCTTCCTCCATAGCCTGTATTGCCGCCGCCGCCCGCAAGGCCGCCCGCGCGCTGGCCCGCATGGCGGCCGAGCAGCGCGCGGAAGGCCTGCGCGCAGCCGGCCGCGCCATTCAGCGCCATGCCGACAGGATTGAGGCGG
Source organism: Acetobacteraceae bacterium (assembly GCA_965198855.1). Lineage (GTDB taxonomy): Bacteria > Pseudomonadota > Alphaproteobacteria > Acetobacterales > Acetobacteraceae > BOG-908. The sequence goes on from CBDAPZ010000001.1 coordinate 2,476,552, forward strand.
CGAACCGTGAGGATCTGGCCAGCTCGCAGGCGGGCGCCGCGTTCCGCGACCGACTGACGCTCACCCCGCCCCGCATCGCCGCCATGGCGCAGGGCCTGGCCGATATCGCCGGCCTGCCGGATCCGCTGGATCGCTCTCTGGGCGAATGGACGAGGCCGAACGGCTTGCGGATACGCCGCGTCCCGGCGCCGATCGGCGTGATCGGGATGATCTATGAAAGCCGGCCAAATGTGGGGGCCGATGCTGCGGGCATCTGCCTGAAATCGGGCAATGCGGTGATCCTGCGGGGCGGGTCGGAGAGTTTTGCCAGCGCCGGCGCCATCCATGCGGCGGTGGCGGAAGGGTTACGCGAGGCCGGGGTGCCGGAGACTGCGGTGCAGATCGCGCCCAGCACTGACCGCGCTTTTGTCGCCGAGATGCTGGGCGCGGCCGGCTTGATTGATCTGATCATACCGCGTGGTGGCAAATCGCTGGTGTTGCGCGTGCAGCAGGAGGCACGTGTGCCGGTGCTCGCGCATGCCGAGGGGCTTTGCCACAGCTATGTGCATGCGGCGGCCGACCATGAGATGGCCCGTCGGCTGGTGGCGAACGCCAAGATGCGTCGCACCGGCATTTGCGGCGCCACCGAGACGTTGCTGATCGATGCGGCGATCGCGCCTGTGTTGCTGCCTGCTCTGGTGGCCGATTTGACGGCTTTGGGCTGCGCGTTCCGCGCGGATGCCCGAGCCCGCGCGATCTGCCCTTCGCTGCCGGCCGCAAGCAAGGAGGATTTCGATACCGAATGGCTGGATGCGGTATTGTCGGTGGCTGTGGTGGATGGCGTGGACGCAGCCATTGCACATATTAGCCGGCACGGCAGTTCGCACACCGACGCGATCATCACCGAGGATGCAGACGCAGCAGGTGTATTTCTATCCGCAGTGGACAGCGCCGTTTCCATGTGGAACGCCTCGACGCAGTTTTGCGATGGCGGCGAGTTCGGTTTCGGTGCGGAGATCGGCATTGCGACCGGCCGTGTCCACGCCCGCGGCCCCGTCGGCCCCGAGCAACTCACCTGTTTCCGCTACCAGGTTTTCGGTAGCGGCCAAACCCGCCCATAATGCAGATAAAAGTTTTTTGCTTCTTTTTTTCAAAAAAGAAGATCCTTCCTTTCTCCCCATGCGTCTGAGCCTTTTTCAAGGCCCTCTTTTTACGGGCAGTACTGCCGACATGCTCGGCGTCCTGGAAAAGGCTGCTTTCAGCGCGGGGAGTGGCCTGCTGATCAGCCCTGAGCTTTTCCTCACTGGCTACAATATCGGCGCCGATCGCCTTCGCGCGCTGGCGGAGCCGGTTGACGGCCCTTCTGCTCGGTCTGCGGGCGAGATTGCAAGGGCATCGGGTGCAGCTTTGCTCTACGGATATGCGGAGCGTGGCGAGGATGGCCGCGTGTATAATGCGGCTTTGCTGATCGGCCGTGATGGGCGGCGTTTGGCGAATTTCCGCAAGCTGCATCTGTTCGGTGCGATGGAGACCGAGGTTTTCACGCCGGGCGAGAATGCCGCGGTGATGGCCGAGATAGAAGGTGTGAAACTCGGTATTCTTATCTGCTACGACGTGGAGTTTCCAGAAACGGTGCGTAGCCTCGCCTTGGCTGGCGCCGATTTGGTGGTGGTGCCGACAGCATTGATGCGGCCGTATGAGTTCGTGCCGCGTGTCCTGGTGCCAACGCGTGCCTATGAGAACAGCGTGTGCGTCGCTTATGCCAATCGCTGCGGGAGCGAGGGTGATCTGGTGTATCCGGGCGAGAGTTGCATTGTCGGGCCTGATGGGCGTGATCTCGCGCGTGCCGGTGATGGCGAGGCGCTGATCAGCGCCGAGCTGGATACACCCATGTTTGAGAAGGCTCGCTTGTTCAATACGTTTCTGGCAAATCGTCGCCCTTCCCTTTACGGCGCCTTGACGGACGGCAAGACATGAGCGTGCTGCACCAGCAGACCGACGAGACCGCAACGGCGCGACGTCGAATCACCACGTTCGGCCCCGATTTTCCGTTTCCGTTCGATGACTGGATCAACCACCCGGCCGGCCTCGGTAGCCTGCCTGCGGACCAGCACGGGATGGAGGTGGCGATCGTCGGCGGTGGCATCGCCGGTATTTCGGCCGCTTATGAGTTGATGAAACTCGGGCTGAAGCCGGTGATCTACGAGGCTGGGCGGCTTGGCGGCCGGCTGCGTTCGGAGCCGTTCGAGGGCGATAGCGGCATCATTGCCGAGCTCGGCGGCATGCGGTTTCCGGAATCCTCCGTGTGCTTCTATTATTATCTCAACCTGCTCGGCCTGCAGACACGACCGTTCCCCAATCCGCTCGATGCGGCGACCCCCAGCACGCTGCTCGATTTGGAAGGCGACCAGGTCTATGTGGAAACCGACAAGAATTTGCCGCCAGTGCTGCGGGAAATATCCGATGCCTGGCGCGATGCACTGGAAGAACATGCAGAGTTCTCCGCTGTGCAGTCCGCGATTCGGGAGCGCGATGTCGGCCGATTGAAGGAGATCTGGAACCGGCTCGTGCCACTCTGGGACGAACGTACCTTCTATGATTTCGTCGCCACCTCTCAGGCTTTCCGCAAATACCCGTTCCGCCACCGCGAGATTTTCGGCATGGTGGGTTTCGGCACCGGTGGCTGGGATAGCGATTTCCCCAACTCCATGCTGGAGATCCTGCGCGTTGCCTATACCAATCTCGACGAAAACCAGCGCATGGTGGTCGGCGGCGTAGAGCAATTACCGCGCCGCCTCTGGGGGCATGCACCGGACACATGCGTCTTCTGGCCGCAAGGCACCTCGCTTTCCACCCTGCACCAGGGCTCCCCGCGGCCGGGGGTAACGAAAATCGCTCGTGCCGAGAACAACAGGTTCGCAGTTACGGATCGGTGGGGCGGCGTGCGGCGCTATCCGGCGGTGCTCGTCACCTGCCAGTCATGGCTGCTCACCACCCATATCGATTGCGACGAATCGCTGCTGTCGCAACCGCTCTGGATGGCGCTGGATCGCACGCGCTATATGCAATCGTCCAAGACCTTCGTCATGGTCGACCGCCCGTTCTGGAAAGATCGTGATCCTGTCACCGGTCGCCACATGATGAGCATGACTCTGACCGATCGGCTGACACGCGGTACCTATCTGTTCGACGAAGGCGAGGGCAAGCCCGCCTCCATCTGCCTCTCCTATTCCTGGATGGGCGATGCGCTAAAGGTGCTGCCGCTCTCGATCGACCAGCGGGTTTCGCTGATGCTGAAGGCACTGCGACAGGTGTATCCGAATGTCGATATCGCTTCGCACATCATTGGCAATCCGATCACCGTCTCCTGGGAATCGGATCCGAATTTCCTTGGCGCCTTCAAGGGCGCGTTACCTGGCCATTATCGTTACAATCACCGCATGTATACGCATTTCATGCAGGACAAGAAGCCGGCAGCCGAACAAGGCATTTTTCTGGCGGGTGACGGTATTTCCTGGACGCCGGCCTGGGCTGAGGGTGCGATCCAGACGGCGCTGAATGCGGTTTGGGGAATCATGAATCATCTTGGTGGGAAGAGCCACGCCGAGAATCCTGGGCCGGGGGATCTTTTTGAGGAACTCGGACCTTTGGCGCTGCCGGATTAAGGAAGCAAGGTTTCCGCAGATGTCGCAGATAAGACAAGGCGCTGCGCAGATGAGGTGACGGGGATCCTTCCTTATCTGCGCAATCTGCGGAAGACTTTTTCTCTGTCCGTCGTACATAAAAAAGCCGGCGCTTTTGGCGCCGGCTTTCAGAGTTAGTTTTGTGAGACTTAGTCTTTGATGAGATCCGGCAGGTATGGCGTGCCGAGGCCGGTCACGTCGTCATATCCGGCGGTCGTGTAGTTAAATACGTCGTTGATGCCCTCGCAGATGGTCGAGGCGCAGACTTCCAGCGCATAGGGAGTGGGGTAGACGACTTCCGGTACCGAGTTGATGGTGACGACACGCACCAGAGAGGGACTCGTGACATAGCCACGAAGCACTGCGGTGGGCGTGGTCGGCGCCAGCACGTCAACGAGAGCGGCACTTTTCTGCGTCGCACCCGTTTTCAGACTGTAAAGCAACGGATTGGCAAATCCGACAGCCGGCTTGCCGGCCGCTTTGCGTGCCTGATCGAGCCGCGCCATGACGCCCGCCATCAGCGGAGAAGCAAGGCTGGTGCCGCCCTCATCGAGCTCGCAATACTCGGTGGTGGTGGTCAGCGCCGTGCACCCAGTATCCTCGTAGTTTCCGGCAATGGTGAAGGTCTCGCCATAGAGATAGCCGGTGTAAGGATCAGCAACCATGGAAACGTCGGGGCTCACCCGCTGCGGGCTCGAAAGCGCGACCGTATAGCCGCTCGCCACGTTCTCCGTCGTCGCCAGCGCGGCGGGAACAACACCCACCTGGTAGGCAGGCTGCGGCTCGATAAGGCTGATGCCGCCGCCTGAGCCCGAGTAGAAGGAGAAGTCGTAGTAGGTGAGCCCAAAATCGGTGGTGGTGGTGAGCCCGCTGGTGGTGATCGAGCTGCTGCTGTTCACCGTGGCGCCGGCGAGATAATCGCGCGCGGTGCCCCAACCCCACTCGCCCTTGTTGCCGCCGGCACCGTAAAGTGCCAACGACGTGCCGCCGACACCGGTCACATACGGGCTGGTGGCCTGATAGGAACCGCTGGCAACGCCATTGACCTGCGAAAGATCGCCGTCGTCACCGGAGCTGAATAGGATCGTCTGGCCCTGTGTCGCGGCGACCTCGGATGCCTGATCCAGCATAGCGACGGAGGCGGCATCAATGCCCTCCCCGTTATAGCCGTAGCTGTTGGTGATCACGTCGGCCTGCACGTTATAGACGGCGTTGAGAAATGCGACAGTCAGCGATTCGTTGCAGTCGCGCGCGCCGATATAGACGATGGTCGCACCCGGCGCCGATCCATGCACGGACGCAAGATCGAGGCTTTGCTCAACGAACCAGCCCTGCGGCCCGCACGCTTCGCTCGGACTGACATTGTAGATGCCTTCGGGAATAACCTGCGAGAAATTCGCAGCAGTCAGCGCCGGCAAGGAGTGGTTTTTGGCGTAGCGATTGCCGTCGGCCTCGAGCGTCGGCGACGCATAGGCATCGATGATCGCAACCGTGACGCCGGTGCCATCCGGTTTCACCTTGTTCAGGCCGTATGCGATCTGGATCTGCTGTGGCGTATAGCCGCACATCAGCCAGGGCAAAGTCTTTTTGTAGGGACCAGGCTTGGTGCTGAGAACGGCCGAGGTATCACCGAAATAGGTGCTGCAATAAGGAGAAGGCGTGTTGCCGGTGGTGGGCGGCGCGATAACCGCAGGTTTCACTGCATCGCTCGTCAGATCAGGCGCAGCCATCGTTGGCGAGGAAATCTGCGTTCTTGCCTCTTCCCGGGTGGCGGATTGATGAAACGGGTGCTTGAGGAAGGTGGTGTCGTCCAGGCCTTCCACATAGAGGATCTTGCCCGCCAGCGAGGCCGGGATGGTCGGTGCCTCCCTGTTCGCGCGCAGCGTCAGGTTGCCGTAGGTATACAGATCCTGCGTGACACCGAAGGTGGCGCGCAGCTGCCGGACATTGGCTCGTGCTTCCACATAGGCGCCCAGCGGCCCCACCTTGACGAGAGACATGCCAGCATTCTTCAGCAATGCTCTCACCGCTTCCACATCGGCGGCATCCGGCGCGAAGCGGGCGGCCACTTCGGCTTTGCTGAGATAATGGCCGTATTCGGCACTGCGCGGGTTCGAAATGCTGTCGGCGCTCACCTTCAGCCCAGCCTGGTCGCGCAGCGCCATATGCACCGCGATATCGACCGTGCGCGATTCTTCGGCCGTGCCGACCTTGGTCGCTTTCAGGGCCCAGGCACTGACGTTGCCCGGCACCGTCGCGGCACTCTCGGCACGCGCGGGCAGGGCCGCGATACACAGAACGCCCGCGAGCGCGGACGCGCCCAAAAACAGGTTCTTTGACCGACTAAGCATCTTGTTCTCCAAGAATATGATGGTGCGTGACCCGGCTCGTATGTATGTCAGCGGCAGCAGCGCGCCGCCGTGGTCTTTGGGATTTGGAATCGATCTGGAATTTGCCTGCCGGCAGAGTTGTCGTGCATTTTCCGGAACAGGCGTGCCCCCCAAGGATCCGTCTGTAACCGGCGGAAACCTAGTCTGCCGCTGAATGGACATGCAACCGAAATATGAGCGTTACGGTGCGGCACGCGCTGTCTTTTTCCGAGTGGAGCAACGATGCAACTGACCTTCCCGATCTTCGCTTTGTGCCTATCCGCGAGCACCGCGCTGGCGCAGCCTCAGCCGGCCGCACTCTTCACCGATCCGCCGCCCGACACGGCACATCCTGCAAGCCTGCAGGTGGTGCATATCCCGAGCCATGGCCTGGAGATAAACGGTGTCATCTACGAAGCCTCCGGCGCTGGCCTGCATCCCACGGTTGTGCTGCTGCATGGTTTCCCAGGCAATGAGCAGAATCTGGATCTTGCGCAGGCGATACGACGTGCGGGGTGGAACGTTCTCACGCTGCATTATCGCGGCTCCTGGGGCAGCCCCGGCACCTATAGTTTTACCCACGTGTTCGAGGATGCGCAGGCGGCGCTGAATTTTGTACGGAGTCCTGTGGTCGCCGCAAAATACGGTGTTGATACGAATCGACTTGTCGTGATCGGGCATAGCCTCGGCGGCATGGCGGCCTCCATCGTCGGTCGTGACAATCCCTCGCTGCTCGGTGTCGGGATGATTTCTGCGGCGGATTTCGGCAAGATCGGCAACGGTGCGGTGCCTGGCGGCCGCGCCGGGCTGAGTTCGTTCATGGCGGACAACATGGAGTCGCTTGCAGGCACCTCGCCGTCCACGCTCGCCGACGAGGCGATCGCTCACGCGAAGTCCTGGGAGTTCATTACCTATGCCCCCGCTCTGGCAAAGCACAGGCTGCTTCTGGTCACGTCCGATGACGGGCTTGCAGCGTCAAGCGAGGCGTTAGGCAGTGCGGTGCGAAAGCTGGACAGCAAGCCGATGACGCAGATCCATCTCGCCACCGACCATTCCTACTCCGGCGCCCGCATGGCGCTCGAAGCCGCCGTTATCAACTGGCTGAATAAATAGCCGGGCCTCCAAACGGATCCTGTCCGTATTTCACCCCGGTGAGATACAGACCATCCGGCGGTGCGGTTGGCCCGGCCGCACCGCGGTCGCAGGCTTTCAGCGCACGCCCCATGTCTTGGGGCGTCCAGCGTCCCTCCCCTACCAGTTTCAGGCTGCCCACCATGTTGCGCACCTGGTGGTGCAGGAAGCTGCGTGCTTCCGCGACGATCTCCAGCATATCGCCAGAACGGATCACATCCAGCCGGTCGAGCGTGCGCAGTGGCGAACTTGCCTGGCAAGCACTGGCACGAAACGAGGTGAAATCGTGCCGTCCTAAGAGGTGTTGCGCACCCTCATGCATTGCCGTCGCATCAAGCGGACGCGGCACATGCCAGACGCGCTTTGCCAGCAGCGCCGTCCGCGCTGGGCGGTTGAGGATGCGGTAGGAATAGGCTCGCCCGATCGCCGAGAACCGCGCGTTGAATGCCTCCGTCACCAACGCTGCGCGCACCACCGCTACGGGATGCGGTTTGAGATGGTAGTTGAGCGCCGCTATCATCTTCTCCGGCGTCATCTCGCGCGCGAGATCCACATGCACCACCTGGCCAGAGGCGTGCACACCGCTATCGGTGCGCCCCGCCGCCGTACACACCACCTTGCCGCCGGCCAGACGTCCTATCGCCTCTTCCAGCACCGATTGTATGGACGGCCCGGTGATCTGGTACTGCCAGCCGACGAAGCGCGTGCCGTCATATTCCAGCAGCAGCGCCCAACGTGCCATCAGCCGAAGCGCATTTCCTGCCACCCGGGCAGGCCACGCAGGAACGCATCGCCATCCGTCGCCAGCCGGCCCGGACGCTGCACGCGCAACAGGCGCAGCGCGCCGGTGCCGCAGGCAACAACGCCGGCTGCGTCGAGCACTTGTCCGGCTTCGCCGCATGCCACGACAGGTTCCGCCTGCAATATCTTCAGGGTCTCGCCGGCGAACATCGCGAAGGTGCCGGGCCAGGGCGTGAGCGCGCGCACCTGGCGATCGAGCGTCGCGGCATCGAGGGAAAAATCCATCCGACCGTCTTCGCGGGTGAGCTTGCCTGCATACGTCACACCTTCCAGCGGCTGCGGCACCGCCTGCGGCATGTCCGCCAGCACCTGCACGATCATCGAAGCCCCCAATGCCGACAAGGCATCATGCAATTCGGGCGTGGTGCTGCGCGGACCAATCGGCACCGGGCTGTTCCGCAGCATCGCCCCGGTATCGAGCCCTTCATCCATGCGCATGATGGTGATGCCGGTTTGCACGTCGCCGGCCAATATGGCGGCGTGGATCGGCGCCGCCCCGCGCCAGCGCGGCAAAAGGCTCGCATGTATGTTCAGGCAACCGAGACGCGGCGCTTCGAGCATCGCCGGCGGCAGGATCAATCCGTAGGCGGCCACCACCGCGGCGTCGAGTTCCAGTGCCGCGAACGCCGCATGGGCCTGCTCATCGTGTTTCACCCGCGCCGGTGAGCGCACCGGCAGGCCCATCGCTTCGGCCGCCAATTGCACGGCGCATTTCGTCAGCGCCTGGCCACGATGGGCCGGCCGCGCCGGCTGGGTGTAGACGCAAACGACCTCATGCCCGGCCTGCACAAGCGCCCGCAGCGCAGGCACCGCAAAAGCCGGGCTGCCGAGGAAAGCCAGCCTCACATCTGCCTCTTCGCCGGCTCTTTCAGCAGCTTCTGTTCCTTGGCGAGTTTGCGCATCAGCATGTTGCGCTTCAACGCCGAGATATGGTCGACGAACAGGATGCCATCGAGATGATCGAGCTCATGCTGCAGGCAGGCTGCCATCAGGCCCTCCGCGTCGATCTCGCGCCGCTTGCCCACCTCGTCCGAATAGCCCAGCCGCACCATCGCCGGGCGCGACACATCGGCATACTGGTTCGGCAGCGACAGGCAGCCTTCCTCACGCGTGGCCCAGTCCTCGCTGACTCGCAGGATTTCCGGATTGATCAGCACCATCGGCGACCGCGTCTCGCCCTCTGCAAGGTCGACGATGAAAAACCGCAGCCCGATATCCACCTGCGGCGCCGCAAGCCCAATACCGGGCGCCTTGTACATGGCGCCGAACATGCGCGGGAGAACCGCCCGCACACGGTCCATATCCTCTGTCCTCACGGCGCGCGCCTTGGTTTTCAGCGTTTTATGCGGGGCCACCAATATGGGGAGCAACTCTTCATCCATCCGCCAGACTTATCGACCCGCGATGCGGATGGCCAGAGGCTGAAAGCAGTTCATGCACTGTAGTCCGGGCGCTCTATATCGGCCACAATCCCGACCTCGACCGGGGCCCATCCAAGGATCTTCATCGTCCACTTCTGGGAAGCGGGGCCGTTATTGGCCACCCAGGTCGCCAAAGGTCCGAAATGCCCGTCGGCTTCTTCTTGCGTCAGGGATTTCACCGGTAGGCCGAGTTGACGGCCGATCGCCTCCGCAATGTGCCGGTAAGGCACGCCTTCTTCCGCGACAGCATGGTAGGCCTCACCCCGTGCGCCCCGTTCGAGCGCAAGGCGGTAGAGTCGCGCCGCGTCCAGACGGTGCACGGCGGGCCAGAGGTTCTGCCCATCGCCGATATAGGCCGACACGCCCTTTATGCGTGCTATTCCCGCAAGCATCGGCACGAAACCATGGATCTCGCCCTTGCCGTGCACGGAGCGCGGATTGCGGACGACGTTCGCGTGCAAGCCCCGTTCGGCGAGGGCGAACGCCGTCTGCTCCGACGCACGCGGAAAGGCCGGCATCACGGCTGGCCTCTCTTCCTCGGTGGCCTTCTCGCCCGTCAGATGAAGGAAGCCGCTGGTCACGACGATCGGCCGGGTGGACCCGGTGAACACCTCACCGAAGATCTCGATGGCGGTTCGATCCTCATCGGCCAGTTGCTCGATCTTCGAGAGATCAAGGCCGAACGCGGTATGGATGATGCCGTCTGCGTCCGAAGCACCTGCGCGCAGCATGTCGAAATCGCCCAGAACGCCGATCAGCGGTGTCCCGCCGGCGGAAGCCAGTGCGTCACCCTTCTCCTTCGAGCGCACCAAGCCTACAACGGAATGACCCGCCTCCATCAGATCCTGGGCGATCGCCGAGCCGATCCAACCACTCGCGCCTGTCAGAAATACACGCATGCCAACCTCCTTGCTGCTCCCGACGAATGATGTAGGACCCCCGTCAGTCACTGACATAGGACGATGTCAGTCACTGACAAGGTTTCAGAGATGACCAGGCAAGACGGCGATGCTCGGATCCGCTTGCAGCAGGCAGCCATTAAGCTGTTCCGGGAACGCGGCTACGACCGCACGACGGCCGCGGACATCGCTGCGGATGCAGGCGTGACGGAGCGTACTTTTTTTCGCCACTTCCCGGACAAGCGCGAGGTGCTGTTCGACGGACAGGCGGTGCTAAACGATGCTTTGACGGCTTCGATCGCAGACGCGCCACCGGGTCTTGGGCCGCTGGATACGCTTTTCCGGGCGTTCCGGTCGGCCCGACAGCTTCTTGAAGATAACCGGCCGTTCTCAAAACCCCGGCACGAGCTCATCTCGACCACACCCGCTCTGCAAGAGCGCGAGTTGGCGAAGACGGCGGCACTGGCCGATGTGCTCGCCAATGCATTGAGGGCGCGAGGTGTTCCCGACCTTCAAGCCACCTTGGCCGCCCGTGCAGGCATGGCCACCTTCGCGCATGCAACCATCTCGTGGCTTGAGAACGCAGAGACGAGCTTGGCTGCCCAGCTCGATCTTGCTGAGCGGGAACTCAGGGCATTGTTGTGAGGTCCAAGCACGCTCCCTTCACTCGTTTGTTTGCGAGCAGTGCAGCCGCCTCACATAAGTTGTTCACGGACGTCTTCGTACGTCTTCTCCGTCAGAGCAGCCGCACCGTCCAACACTCCGTCCAACGCGGCGATAGTCGCGGTAGCACGGGTCCGGTCGGTGAGCAGCTTCACATTGACGAGCACGTTGAGCGCCGAGCTGCGCAGCCCCGCATGTGCCGCCAGAACGGCAACGCCGCCATCGCTGATAACGGATTTGTTGCCCTTCTCGGACGCCTCTACGGCAAGATCGATCGCTTCACGGCACAGGCGTGCGCAATCGAGCGGTGCCGCAATCGCTGAACCCAGTGCGTCCTGGATCGCTGCATCGCGCGCCGCCAGATCCTGTTCGGAGAGTTTGGGCATGCCATAGGCGCGCATGAGCGTGTCAAAGGCGTCAGCGTCGGCGTCGATGGCTTCAGCCAGCTTGTCACGCAGCCCGTCGGCGCGCGCGAGAAGCGACTGCATGTCGGCTTCCACGGCCGCATATTTCTTTTTGCCGATCGTGAGGTTCGCGACCATGCCGGCGAGTGCCGCACCTACCGCGCCAAGCACCGCGGCCGCACCGCCGCCGCCAGGTGTTGCCGCCTTGCTGCCCAGCTCGACAAGAAACGCGTTCAATGGCAGGTCACGGACGGTCATCACGCCATCTCCTTCGCAATGGCCAGAATGTTCTCCGCATCCAGAACAAGGTCGTTCTGCTCAAACAGCTTGCCGATGCAGGCGCGATGCAGCCGCAGCTTCAGGCCGCCTATCCCCAGGGCGCCGAAGGCAAGCTTGCCGTTATAGTCGCGTGCCTTGTCGTTCGCAGCGATTCCGCCGATGCCGAATGGCGGCTCCGGGTTCACGTCGGCAACCAGTTGGGCGGACGCAATCGACTGCCAGTCAGCCGTCGCTATGAGCTGATGTCCGATCGCGCCCGCCGCATAGATGATGGCGCACCCCTCTGCCGCGCGGGCACGCGCCGCATCGTCGGGTGCTTCGATCGCCGCGATCTGCACGCCGAAGCGTCCCCCGATGGACTCAGCGGCGGCCTGCGTCTTGTCCAGTTTGCGTCCGGTGATCGACACCTCCGCACCTTCAAGCGCCAGCATGGCCGCAACGCGCATGCCGACCGGCCCGGTGCCGCCAAGCACGATGGCGCGCTTGCCGGATAGTGGTGACGCCTTGGCAAGCAGCGCCACGCCGGCAGCGGCTGTCGTATTGGCACCGTTGCTGTCCAGCATGACGGAAACCCGAAATCCGCCGTAGAATTTTGCGCGCACGGCATCCAGCAGCGCCTCGCCGGCGGCCATGCTGGCGCCGCCCAGGAACAAGGCGGTGAAGCGTTTTTCCTTGGCGCCGCGCGTGAAGATGGCGCCCTCGACCAGACCGCCGACAGTCTCCGGCGTCACGCCGGAATGCCCGATCACATGATCCGCACCGCCGTCATAGCCGACGACGGTATCGAAGACGCTCGGGTTTGCGTCGGTGTCCAGCTGGAATAGAAGCTTCGCTGTCATTGCCTGTTTCGTATCCACAGAAAGAAAGAAAGTCTTCTTTTCTGAAGAAAAGAAGCAAAAGACTGTTACGTCGCTGTCGCGGATCTATCCGGCAGCGCACGCCATAACAACAAAAGTTTTTTGGTTCTTTTTTTCAAAAAAGAACTGCTTGCTTCCTGCACCATCAAACCACGTTACGTGGTGCCCCAGCCATGAACGCCTCGATATTGTCGGTCAGCTGATCGGCCAAGATCTGCATCGCTTCCTGACTGGCCCAAGCAACATGCGGCGTAATGATCAAGTTCGGAATATCCGCATCAAGCAGCACATTGCCAGAGCGCGGCGGCTCCTCCGTCAACACATCGAAGCCCGCGCCGCCGATCGTGCCAGCGCGCAGCGCGTCGGCAAGCGCCTGCTCGTCGACCAGGCCGCCACGTGCGGTGTTGATCAGGATGGCGCCGGGCTTCATGCGTGCCAGTTCCGCCGCACCGATCATGTTGCGGGTCTCTTCGGTCAGCGGCGCGTGCAGCGTGATCACATCGCTGTCGCGCAGGATGGTGTCGAAATCCACCAGCCCTTCCTGGGGGACCGCATCGTGGGCGATGACGCGCATGCCGAGCGCCTCGGCCCGCTGGGCAATGGCCCGGCCGATCGCGCCGAAGCCGACAATGCCCATGGTAGAACCTGCAATGTCCCTGATCGGGTGGGTCAGGAAGCAAAACTGGCGGGACTCACCCCACACGCCGCGCCGCACATCGTTGGCATAGGCGAGCAGGTTGCGACGCAGCGCGAACATCAGGCCCACGACGTGCTCGGGCACCGTGTTGAACGCATAATTGCGGATGTTTACCACAGTGACACCGGCCGCTTTCGCCGCCGGCTTGTCGATGACGTCGGTGCCGGTCGCGGCCACTGCGATCAGCTTCAGATCAGGCAGTTGGTGTAACGCTTCGCCGGTGATCCGTACCTTGTTGGTGATGCAGATCGTGGCACCCTTCAACCGCTCGGCGACGTGTGCCGTGTCGGTCACCTGATGTTCTACGTAGCGATGCGGGAAACCCGGGGCGCGCAATTGCGCGCCCAGCGTTTCACGGTCGAGAAAGACGATCAGCGGATCCATCTGTCTGCGATCCTCCCGGACGATTATTCGGCCGCCTTGGCCAGGCTTTGCGTGTCGGCTTTGCGGAAATACTCCTCCGCCGCCGCCGCGCCGCTACCAGGTTTGACATCAATGCCGATGTCCCGCATCGCCATTTCCGAGCCGGTGATGGCACCCAGACACATGAGTTCATTTAAATCGCCCAGATGGCCGATGCGGAACAGCTTGCCGGCCACTTCGCTGAGCCCAGCACCGAGCGCCAGGTTGTAACGGCTAAATGCGCGTTTGATCACGTCGCCGCCGTTGAAACCCTCCGGCACCATGATGGCGCTGACCGTGTCGCTATACCATTTCGGTTCACGGGCGCAGAGCTTGAAGCCCCAGCCCTCCAGCACAGCCGCGCGCACGCCGCTGGCCAGATAATGATGACGCGCAAAGACGTTCTCGAGGCCCTCCTCGAACAGCACGTTGAGGGCCTCGCGCAGACCATAGAGCAACGGCAGGGATGGGGTGTAGGGGAAATAGCCGTCTTTGTTGGCCTTCAGCATATCGTCGAAGTCGAAGAAGCAACGGCGGAGCTGATTATTCGTGCGCGCGCTCTTGCGGGATTCCATAGCCTTGCTGCTGACACAGCACAATCCGAGGCCAGCCGGGAGCATCAGGCCTTTCTGGCTGCCGGTGATCGCACCGTCTACGCCCCACTCATCCATGCGGAAATCGATCGATCCGATCGAACTGACGCCATCGACGAACAGCAAAGCGGGATGGCCTGCGGCGTCGATCGCGCGCCGGACGGCAGCGACGTCGCTCGTTACACCGGTCGCAGTCTCGTTCTGCACCACCATGACGGCTTTGATCGCGTGCTCCGTATCGGCCTTCAGCGCGTCGTGGATGCGCTCCGGCGAGGCGCCGGTGCCCCATTCTTCCTGCTGGATGACCACGTCGAGGCCGTGGCGCTGTGCGAGATCGATCCACAGATGGCTGAACTGCCCGAAGCGCGAGGAAAGGACGCGGTCACCCGCGCTGAGCGTGTTGACCAGGACCGCTTCCCACGCGCCGGTGCCGGTAGCAGGAAAGATGAACGCTGTGCCGGTCGTGGTCTTGAAGAGCTTCTTGAGGCCTTCGAACAGCGGCAGCGCCAGTTCGGGGAACTTGGGGCTGCGATGGTCTTCCATCGCCACGCGCATGGCATTGAGGATCCGGTCCGGAATATTGGTCGGACCTGGTATGGCAAGAAAATGGCGTCCCGGCATCGAACTCTCCCTAAGCGTTTGAAACAGGCGGCACCCGCTTGTGGCGCGGGTGTTGGTTCATCAAGGCGGTAAAACAGGCGATCGCGCGGCTCAGAACAACCCGGTAATTAGTCCTGCCGGCGAGAGGGAGATGGCGTTTGCCGCCGGCACTTTAGGCAGTCCCGGCATCGTCATGATATCGCCGCAGACGGCGATGATGAACTCGGCCCCCGCTGAGAGCCTGACGTCGCGCACGTGCAGCACGTGGCCGCTTGGCGCACCCACCTTCTTCGGATCGGTGCTGAAGCTGTACTGCGTTTTGGCCACGCAAACCGGCAGGTGGCCGAAGCCGTCGGCCTGTAGCTGGTCGAAAGATTTCCGAACACCGGGATCGGCCGTTACGTCGCCGGCATCATAGATCTCGGTCGCAATCGTGCGCAGCTTGTCCCACGGCGTCATGTCGTCGGGATACAGCGGCCGGAACTGGGCGGGTGTCGTCTCGATCTGTTCGACAACTGCGCGCGCGAGATCTTCCGCGCCGGCGCCGCCATGTGCCCAATGATCGGCCACGATGCAGCGCACGCCGATGCCATCGCACAGCGTGCGCAGCCTGGCCATCTCGGCCTCGGTATCCGCGCTGAAGCGATTGACGGCGACCACCGGCGGCACACCGAATTTGCGGAGATTGCGCACATGGCGCTCGAGATTGGCAAAACCCCGTTGAACCGCGTCGGCATCTTCGTGCTTGAGCGCATCTTTCGCGACGCCGCCATGCATCTTCAGCGCACGGATCGTTGCCACCAGCACTGCGGCAGAGGGTGATAGCCCTGCTTTGCGGCATTTGATGTCGAAGAACTTCTCGGCGCCGAGATCGGCCCCGAAGCCTGCTTCCGTCACCACGTAGTCCGCCAGCTTAAGCGCGGTGCGCGTGGCGATCACGCTGTTGCAGCCATGTGCGATATTGGCGAATGGGCCGCCATGGATGAAGGCGGGATTGTGCTCCAGCGTCTGCACGAGATTGGGTGCCAACGCATCACGCAGCAACGCAGCCATGGCGCCTGCCGCATCCACATCAGCCGCACGCACAGCTTTGCGGTCGCGCGTGGTGCCAACGATGATGTTGGATAGCCGGCGCTGCAGGTCTTCCAGGTCACGCGACAGGCAGACGATCGCCATCACCTCGGAGGCAACGGTGATGTCGAACCCGTCTTCCCTAGGGTAGCCATTGGAGACGCCGCCAAGCGAAGACACGATCTGGCGAAGGGCGCGATCGTTCATGTCCAGCGCGCGGCGCCAGCTCACCCGGCGCGGGTCGATGCCGAGCGCATTGCCCCAGTAGATATGGTTGTCCACCAGGGCCGCTAGCAGGTTGTTGGCCGAGGTGATGGCGTGGAAGTCGCCTGTGAAATGCAGGTTGATGTCCGTCATCGGCACCACCTGGGCATAGCCACCGCCAGCCGCCCCCCCCTTCATGCCGAAACACGGGCCAAGAGAAGGTTCACGCAGGCAGGCGACGGTCTTTTTGCCGATACGGTTCAGCGCATCCGACAAGCCAACCGTAGTCGTGGTCTTGCCCTCGCCGGCGGGTGTCGGCGTGATGGCGGTGACCAGGATGAGCTTGCCATCCGCCCGATTTTCCAGCGAGCGGATATAGGGGAGATCGATCTTGGCCTTGGTGTGACCATAGGGCTGAAGATGCTCCGCATCGATCCCGAGGCGCTCGCGCGCGATATCGAGTATCGGCAGCAAGGTGGCGGCTTGTGCAATGTCGGCGTCGGACTTGGTTTCGCGATGCTGATCGTGCGCAGAAGCAAGCCCTGCATCCGAACTCTTTGTGATTGGCGCGTCCACATTCCCTCCCAGTGGTCTGTAAGAAAAGTCTTCTTGTTGTAAGAAGAAGCAAAAACCCTTGCGTCTTAAGGCGCGCGTTTGAGCAGCTATTTGCCGACACTTATTCAGGCCCGAAAGTAGGATGAGCCACAAAGGCACGAGGTGTCGCGGGATTGGTCTTAAAAGACCGGTTTTCTTCGTGCCTCGTGGTCAATCTTTCTTGCTGTTTGTTAGGTAATGCTCAACGATAAATCGGAAAGCGTGCGCAGAGCGCCAGCACACGCGCGCCGACCTCTCGCTCCACCTTTTCGTTCGACATACCATCTGCTGCCCCGAGCCCGTCCATCACTTCGGCAATCATCTCGCCCACTTCACGGAATTCGTTGGCGCCGAAGCCACGCGTGGTGGCAGCCGGGCTGCCGAGGCGAATACCGCTAGTCACTGCAGGCTTCGCGGGATCGAAGGGGATGGCGTTCTTGTTAGCCGTCATGTGAGCCCGCTCAAGGGCAGCCTCGGCTGCCTTGCCGGTCACACCCTTCGGCCGCAAATCGACCAGCACAAGATGGCTGTCCGTGCCGCCGGTCACGATCGCGAGCCCCGCTCTCACAAGCGTCTCGCCCAGAACCCGTGCGTTCTCCACAACGGCTTGCTGATAGGCACGGAAATCCGGCCGCAGCGCTTCGCCAAACGCCGCCGCCTTAGCCGCAATGACGTGCATCAGCGGGCCGCCCTGCAGACCAGGGAATACCGCCGAGTTGAACTTCTTGCCTAGATCGGGATCGTTGGACAGGATCATGCCACCGCGTGGGCCACGCAGCGTCTTATGCGTCGTGGTGGTGACGACATGCGCGTGCGGCAACGGACTTGGATACAAGCCAGCCGCCACCAGCCCGGCGAAATGCGCCATATCGACAAGGAACAAGGCGCCTACCTCGTCCGCCACTGCGCGAATGCGTGCGAAGTCGATGATGCGCGGGTAGGCGGAACCGCCGGCAATGATCAATTTCGGCTTCTCGGTGCGCGCCAGCGTCTCAAGCTCCTCGTAGTCGAGCAGCCCATCATCACGTCGAACGCCGTATTGAACAGCGTGGAACCATTTGCCGGACATGGCCGGTGCGGCGCCGTGCGTGAGGTGGCCGCCAGCGGCCAGGCTCATGCCGAGGATGGTGTCACCAGGCTTCAGCAGGGCCAGGAACACCGCGCCATTCGCCTGTGCACCCGAATGTGGCTGCACATTGGCATAGGTGCAGCCAAAGATCTTGCAGGCACGATCGATCGCCAGCTGTTCCGCGCGATCAACTTCCTGACAGCCGCCATAATAGCGGCGGCCCGGATAACCCTCGGCATATTTATTGGTCAGCACGCTGCCTTGGGCTTCCAGCACCGCCAGGCTCACGATGTTCTCGCTGGCGATCAACTCGATACCGTCCTGCTGCCGAACCAGTTCGGAGTGCAGTGCTGCGGCCAGTTCGGGGTCGGTCTCCGTCAGCGAGTCGGAGAAGAAGCGGTCTGCGGCTGGACTGATACGCTGCTCGTTCATTGAAAACTCCCTGGCATCGAAACTTCTCTGCCATCGAAAAAGTTCCTGCTGCGACATATGACCCCGGTTGAATAACGGAAGGCACATCATTCGGAGCAGGCATTAGAGGCCTAGTGGAACCGGCTTGGCTAGATGCGGCAAGGACGACTTAGGGAGGAGGCGAAATGCGGTGTCCAGCAGAGATGCCTCCGGCTGCCGAACGCCCCCACTAGCGTCTATCTGGCATTTTGCAGGATCGTCACGTATGGCGGTCGAACTGCGAATAATGCGGTACTAGGTGGAGCGGGGCGGGGATGGAGACTACAATTGCGGCGATGATCGGCGGCTTGACCGGTCCGCGTGCCATCGGCGCACCCGGCAGGCCGTGGCTGGACGGGCCCGGCCTTGCCAGGCTCGCTGCAGCGGTGGCCGACACACTGGCCAAACGTGGTATCAGCGGCGAACGGGTTGCCATCGTACTGCCTAACGGGCCGGAAATGGCGACTGCATTCCTCACGGTTGCGGCAGTGTGTTGCGCCGCCCCGCTCAACCCCGCCTACAAGGCGGACGAATTCGAGTTTTACCTCTCTGACCTGAAGCCCGCCGCCATCATCCTCGCACCTGACGGTCCAACGGCCGCCGCCGAAATCGCCACGCGCCTTGGCATTCCGATCCTCCTTCTCGCGACAACCGAAGGGGATGCCGCCGGGATGTTCCGCCTCGAAGGCGCGACGCCGGCAGGCGACCCGAAGCCGGTCCGTGCGGCAGGGCCCGATGATCCTGCTCTGGTGCTGCACACCTCAGGCACGACGGCACGGCCGAAGATCGTGCCGCTGACGAACGCGAACATCGTCGCCTCTGCACGCCATATCGCGCAAGCGCTAGCGCTGGCGCCGTCCGATACCTGCCTCAACGTCATGCCGCTGTTCCACATCCACGGACTGATCGCCGCGGTGAGCGCGTCGCTCTCCGCCAATGCTTCGGTGTGCTGCACCCCGGGATTCAACGCGTTCAAATTTGCCGAACTCCTCCGGGACGTAAAACCGAGCTGGTATACCGCGGTGCCGACGATGCACCAGGCGATCCTGATGCGCATGCGCGCCAATCCCGACCAGGCGCAGGCGGCAAAACTGCGCTTCATCCGGTCATCTTCATCCTCCCTCCCCCCGCAGGTGATGGCCGAGTTGGAGGAGGTTTTTGGGGCCCCGGTGATCGAAGCCTACGGCATGACGGAGGCGGCGCACCAGATGGCCAGCAACCCGCTGCCGCCACGCGCCCGCAAACCGGGTGCGGTAGGGATCGCCGCCGGGCCCGAAATCGCCATCATGGACGATGACAACATCATCCTGCCACAGGGCGAGGTGGGCGAGGTGGTGATCCGCGGCCCGAACGTGACGCCGGGCTACGACAGCAACCCGGCCGCCAATGCGAAGGCATTCACCGATGGCTGGTTCCGCACCGGCGACCAGGGAAAACTCGACGAGGAAGGCTATCTCTTCCTGACCGGGCGCTTGAAGGAACAGATCAACCGTGGCGGCGAGAAGATCAGCCCGCTCGAGATAGACGTGGTGCTGCTGGACCACCCGGCAATCGCCCAGGCCTGCACCTTCGGCATCCCGCATGACAAGCTCGGCGAGGAAGTGGGTGTCGTCGTGGTGCTGCGCCCGGAGATGACGGCCACCGAGGCGGAGATACGCGAATTTGCCTCGTCCCGTCTGGCCGCCTTCAAGGTGCCGCGCCGTGTGCTGGTGATGGATGACATCCCGAAGGGTGCCACCGGCAAGGTCCAACGCATCGGGCTGGCTGCCAAGCTCGGCTTGGCGCCGGCGGTGCCCGCCTGATGCCGAGCATCTGCGTGTTCGGTGCCGGAGCGATCGGCGGCTTGATGGCGGCGCGTCTGGAGGCGGCCGGCACCCGGGTTTCCATCGTGGCGCGCGGCCCGCATCTGGCGGCGATCCAGCAGGACGGGCTGGTGCTGCACTCCGGCGGCGAGCGGATCGTGACGCACCCGAACGCTGTGCCGCATGGCGATGCCATCGGGCCGCAGGATTACCTGATTCTGACACTGAAGGCGCATTCGGTCGAGCCGGCATTGCCGCAGCTCGCACCCTTGGTCGGGCCGGACACAACGATTGTGACGGCGATCAACGGGATTCCCTGGTGGTACAGCTATGGCCTGCCCGAACCGTTCGGCGGCCGAAGAATCATCTCCGTCGACCCGACGGGTGGCCTCTCGGACGCGCTGCCACCGTCGCAATGCCTGGGCTCCATCGTCTACCCCGCCGCCACCATTGCGGCACCCGGTGTGATCGACCACAGCTATGGCGACCGCTTCAGCCTGGGCGAACCGGACGGCACACGCTCGCCGCGCGCCAATACGTTGTCGGCCCTGTTGATCGCGGCCGGCCTCAAAGCCCCGGTCCGGCCACGCATACGCGACGAGCTGTGGGTGAAGCTGTGGGGCAACATGGCCTTCAATCCGATCAGCGCGCTGACCACGGCGACGCTGGACGTGATCACCTCCGATCCCGGCAGCCGGGCGGTGGCACGGGCGATGATGCTCGAAGGCCAAGCGGTGGCCGAGGTGCTGGGCATCCGGTTCGCGATCGACGTGGAGAAGCGCATCGAGGGTGCTGCCGAGGTCGGCCGGCACAAGACCTCCATGCTGCAAGATTTGGAAATGGGACGTCCACTGGAGATCGAGGCGATCCTCGGCGCGGTCGTCGAGATGGCCGGCTGGGTGGATGTCCCGTCACCGATGAGCCACGCCATGCTGGCCCTGGTCCGCCAGCGTGCCGCCATGCGTCACCACGCCAGCTAAGGCCAGACACCCATGTCCGCACTGAAATCACGCTGGAGCCAGCTGATCATCGGCATCATCTGCATGGTGATGATCGCCAACCTGCAATATGGCTGGACATTATTCGTGCTCCCGATCGGTCACGCCACCGGCTGGAGCCGTGCCGCGATACAGGTGGCCTTCACCGTGTTTGTCCTTTGCGAGACATGGTTGTTGCCGATCGAGGGCTACGTGATCGATCGGATCGGGCCCAAACTCACCGTGTGCGCCGGCGGCGTGTTGATCGGCGCATCTTGGGTGCTGGATAGCTTCGCCGCATCGCTGACCGTGCTCTATATCGGTTCGGCCATCGGCGGAATCGGTTCCGGCTTCATCTACGGCGCCACCGTCGGCAACGCGCTCAAATGGTTCCCTGACCGGCGCGGCCTGGCGGCCGGCCTGACGGCTGCCGGCTTTGGTGCGGGCTCCGCGGTCACATTGGTGCCGATCTCCAACATGATCGCACGCAGCGGCTACCAATCAACATTTCTGTTTTTTGGTGTGCTGCAAGGCATCGTTGTGGTTATAGCGGCGCAGTTGCTGAAGGCTCCACCGGGTTCGGACACATCGCGAACTGTACCGCTGTCATCCAGCGGCATGAGCGCGGTTCGCCCCTCACGCCTGCACGATATCACCCGTAACTTCACCCCCGGTGAGGTGCTGCGCGAGCCCGTATTCTGGCTGATGTATCTGCTGTTCGTCCTGGTGGGCGCTGGCGGGTTGATGGCCACAGCACAGCTGTCCGTGATCGCCACGGATTTCGGGGTCGCGAAGACGCCGGTGACGTTGCTGTTCCTGACGATGCCTGCGCTGACATTCGCGCTGGCGATCGACCGCGTGCTGAACGGACTGACGCGCCCCTTCTTCGGCTGGGTGTCGGACCATATCGGCCGCGAAAACACCATGTTCATCGCGTTCCTGCTGGAAGGATTGGGCATCCTCGTCCTGGTCTGGCAAGCCGCCAATCCCGTGGCTTTCGTCGTCCTGACCGGTGTGGTGTTTTTCGCCTGGGGGGAAATCTACTCGCTCTTCCCTGCCACTTGCGGCGACACGTTCGGCCGCAAATTCGCGGCGACCAATTACGGGCTGCTTTATACTGCCAAAGGCACCGCCGCGTTACTGGTGCCGTTCGGCAGCCTGTTGCGCGAGGCGACCGGAACCTGGCTGGCGGTGCTCTACGTCGCGGCCGGCGTAAACCTGTTGGCGGCTTTCCTCGCCTTGTTCGTCCTCAAGCCGCTTCGCCGGGCATTCATCGGGCGTTCGATGAATGCCCGTGCTCGAGAGCGCAGCGCTGCGGCGAGAGCCCCTTTACCGACCAGCGCACCCACGATTTCGACTTAGGTTCCGGATCCGTCACGTCCTTCAAGGAATGGGAATCGCGCTCTCAGCGCGGCGGCATCGATGTCTCTGCTGAAAAAATCTGCCTGGAGTGTTGCGGGATTTCTGCCTCCCAGCATCAGAACGCGATCCGCCACGGCAAGGGCCTGGTCGAGGTCATGGGTTGCCATCAGCAATGTCGCACCGGTCTGCCGCGCATGGCTGGCGATGGTGCGCGAGAGACGGCCGGAAAGGAGAGGGTCGAGCGAGGCAAAGGGTTCGTCCATGACAAGAAGCGAAGGCCCCACCGCCAGCGCGCGGGCGAGCGCGACGCGGCGCGCCATGCCGAGGGAGAGTGACCGCGGCATCATGCCGGCTACGTCCTCCAGGCCCGCCTGGCCGAGCAGCTCGGCGATGGCCGCATCCGTGAGGTCTGGCTGCACAAGGCGGAGATTGCCGCTGACGTCCAGCCAGGGCAGCAGCCGGGGCTCCTGAAAGACCGCGCCGATGCGGCCTGCCGGGCGGTCCACCTTGCCGGCAAAATCCGCATCCAGCCCGAGCACGACCCGAAACGTGGTGGTCTTGCCGGTGCCCGACGGGGCGAGCAGAGCGAGCACTTCACCAGGGCCGGCCGAAAACTTGACATGCCCGAGGATCGGCAGCTTGCCAAAGGCTTTTGACGTGATGTCGACGTGCAAGGTGTCAGCGCCAGGCATTGGCGCGCTGCTCCAGAGGCCGCAACACCAGGCTTTCGAGCCCGAGCATCAGCAGGGCGAAGATGAGGCCATAGGCGATGATGCCGGCGACGTCGAAGGACTGGAACAGCATGTTCAACTCGAAACCGACACCGTTCGGCCGGCCGATCAGCTCCACGATGAGCACGATTTTCCAGGTGATCGAGAGGCCGCCACGGGCGGCGGCGGCGAGATAGGGCGCCATCTGTGGCAGGATGATGCGGCGCCACCGCAACTGCCATGGGATGGCAAAGCTGGCCGCCATTTCATCCAATGATGTGTCCAGCGCGCGCGCGCCCTCGCGCACGGTGACCACCACCGTCGGGATCTTGGCGATCGACACTGCCAGGATGGCCGCTGCTTCGGTGAGGCCCATCCAGATATAGACGAGGATCACGACCACCAACACCGGCAGGTTCAGGGCGACGACAAGCCATGGGTCGATCGCAGCGTCGGCGGCCTTGGAGCGCCCGGTGAGCATGCCGAGGCCGATGCCCACCAGCATGGAGAAGACGAAGGCGGCGGCGACGCGGAAAAGCGTCGCGCCGATCGCCGGCAGCATCTGCCCATCGGCGATGTCGCGCCACGCGAAGACCGCAACCGGGATCGGGCCGGGAAAACGGCCGGGGTCCTCTCCTAGCCACGCCCCGATCCACCAGAGCGTCAGCAATAGCAGGATGGATCCGGCGCGCAGCGTGTGGTTGGCACGCAGGTTCAGGCGCCGTGCCAGAACACGCCCTGGGGGAGGCTTGGCGTGCTGCGCGACTGCGGCGCATCTTGCGCCAGGAGCGCCGTCAGCTTGACGGCCTGGCGTTCCAGTGTTGGCAGGCCGGGGTTGCCCAGCCCGGCGATGAAGCGCGCGCGCAAGGTTGCGAAAACAGCGTCGTCGGCGGCGTCCATCAGCGGGCGGATACGGGTCCACTCATCCGGCCGTGTGGACAGGATATTTGCGGCTGCAGTTGCAGCGCGCAGGAAGCCACTGATCAAGATAGGATGCGCCCTGGCCCAGATATCGTCGAAGACGTAGCCGACAAGGACGGGGGGAGGGTCAAAGCCAAGCTGCCGGGCGCAATCGCCGACGCTGACCATCTGGCGATACCCTACCGCCTGCAGGCGCGCGGCGAAGTTCCAGAACGTCAGCAGGGCATCGAGGCTGCCGTGGCGCAGGGAGGCATCGAGCAGCGGCGGAGCGCCGAAGGACAATGTGCAGTCTCGCGTCAGGTCGATACCGGCCGATCGGGCAGCCTCGCGCACCAGAAGCCAGGATTTGTCCTGCGCGCCGCCGGCGACGCCGAGCCGCTTGCCTTTCAGGTCCGCCAGTGTGCTGAGCGACGCGTGCGCGGGCACCATGATGCCGCCAAGACTGCCGGAGAAGGGCGCAAAGGTGAGGTGCCCGCCATGGGCGCGCTGGGACGCGACGAACGGCCAGTCCGAGACCGCCACATCGACCGCGCTGCCCATGAGGGCGACCTTCGCCGCCTCGGTGTTGGCCAAGGTGATGGTTTGCAGGCTGAAGCCATTCGCGGCGTCCAACCCATGATGTGTGATCACGTCGGCAATCCATTGCACCGAGCCGAACGGCAATATGCCGAGGCGTAGAGCAGGGCGTGCCTGCGCTAGCGCGGCAAACGGCCAGAAGCCAAATGCCGCGCACAAATTGCGTCTTTTGAGGAGAAAGCGGGATTGGAGGGGGCTGTTCGCCTCTCTCCCACCATGTTTGTCAGTTGGATCTGTCACCATGAGTCTTTCGCTACCTGAGGCACAGATACACCCGTCAGGCCGGCTAACAAGATCATTCGAAAGGATAAAGCCTCGGCTGGACCTGTTGGACGAGAGCTTGTGGCGGTGAGGCTGCGCCAGCCTGGTGAGGCCAGGAGATAAGACTAGCCGTGCCCACGCCAATTCTGATCATAGCGGGATAGGCCGCCTCTTCAGTCTGTAAGATTGAGTCTTTAACCTCTAATTTTCGACGCAGCTGATCTTGCCCCGTTGGTGACAACGACATGGCTGCCTAATCTATTTTGTTGCGTAACGGTGTCCCTCACGTGACGAGGTTTATTACATAGCGGGCTCTTCCATAGCTGCATCTGTGCTTTTGCTTCGCTGCCTCATGGCCGGCATCTGAATGGCGCGTGCCATCTTCTCGGTTTAGTCAACCTCTCAGAGCAGAACACACCAGATATCGACCAGCTGAAACATTACCTGCAGGAATGGTGCCGCCTGATCGTGGATGATAGCGTCGCTACTCCGGCAGCGTTAAGCCCGGAGCAAAGAATAATTGCCGGCGCAAGAATCCGGCTTCGGGGGGATAAATGACCAAGCATGTTTCGGTAGCGTTTCGCTGCGCGATGGTGACGGTCGCGGCGCTATCGCCGATCGTCGCATCGGGACAGAGTGTACCATCGGCGACACCGACAGCAGCAAACGGCGCGACAAACCGCATCGCAAAAACCACATCAGCCCCGACGGAAGTAATCGTAACGGCACAGAGACGCTCCGAGCGCCTGCGTGATGTGCCTGTTACCGTGACCGCGCTTTCAGGCGCGCAGCTTCAGCAGGCGAATGTGCAGTCCCTGACGGATATTTCCAAGCTGACACCCGGCTTGCGTTTCGACTATCAAGGTCCGAACGTGCAACCGACCATACGCGGCATCGGCACCTCTTTCACTACTGCAGGCGGCCTCGGTAATGTCGGTATCTATCTCGACGGATTCTATATCGCCAACCCGCTGGCTGCCGACTTCCAATTGCTCGATGTGCAGAACATACAGGTTCTGAAAGGTCCGCAAGGCACGCTGTTTGGCCGCAACACCACCGGCGGCGCCATCCTGGTCACCACCGCCAAGCCGAGCACGACCACCAGCGCCATCGTCGATGCATCCTATGGCAGCTTCAACGATCGCAAGCTGCAGGGCTATGCCACGACCGGCCTCACCGATAAGATCGCAATGGACATTGAAGGGCTTTACCACGCCGGTGACGGTTTCATCGACAACATCTACAGCGGCCGGAAGAACGTGGATGCGTTCGAAGACTGGACGATCCGCACCGGCGTCAACGTCGATGTCACGGATTGGATGTCCTGGTTGTTCCGCTATGAACATCAGAACACCGACGACCCGTCATCGGTCATCGCCAACGCCTATGTGCTGAACGGTGTGCCGCTGACGGCAGCGCTTCATCCCAGCGTCGAGGCCCTTTTCGGCATACCGACGGTGGCCACGAGCCCGAACCAGGTGGCCAACGCAACATCGGTCGATTTCCACGGGCACACCGACTCGTTCCGGCTGACCGGCAACCTGGATTTTGATTTCGCAACGCTCATATCCTACACGCAATATGAGTCCGATAGCTCCATCTACCATTCCGATCTCGATTACTCCTCCTCGCCGTTGTTCAACCTTGGTGTTCCGAACACTGAAAAGACGACAACGCAGGAGTTCCTCCTCGCGTCCAAGCCCGGCAGCAGGTTGCAATGGACAACCGGCCTTTTCTATTTCAACTATACGGACTCCTATCCTGCGACTGAATTTGGCACCTTTGGTGCGCCTTCCACTGTCGGCGCGGATTCCGCCGACACAACGAGATCCATCGCGGTCTTTGCCGACGCTACTTACGAAGCGTTCCATAACGTCTTCATCACGGCGGGCCTTCGCTACAGCCACGACGAGGTGGTCGACGCGTATTTTTCCAACCCGAGCCTGACGACAGGCCTTCTGTCAAGAACGAACGTGCCCTCGCTCATCTCCAACGATGTCACGCCAAGAGTGGTGCTGCGCTACAAGCCGACCGATCGGTCGAGCGTGTACTTCTCCTATACGCATGGCTACAAGCCAGGCTTGCTGAATGTCGGCGGAGGCACGTTGAGCGATCTCAATATCGCACCGGAGCATATCTCCGCCTATGAGATCGGCTACAAATATGGGTCTCCACGTTTCTCTTTCGATGCGGCAAGCTACTATTACGATTATTCGAACCTGCAGGTCTCCAGCTATAACGGCACACAATCCCTGGTAACCAATGCAGCCAGCGCACGCATCTACGGTCTTGAGGGACAAGGGGACTACCGGGTCACCGACGATCTCGATGTGAATGCCTCTGCTGCCTGGACCGACGCTGAATACACCAAGTTCGATACCGCGCCATTCTACGAACTGACGAGTCCCTTCCTGTACAACATCATCACTGTGCCGGGCGGTGCGTCTGGCCAGGAAATGCAGCGCGCACCAAAATTGACGGCATCCGGCGGCGCCAGATACGGGTTCGATATCGCCAGCGGCCGCGCTGCAATCTCAGGGAATGTCTACTACACGTCCAAATTCTTCATGGACCCGGCGGGGCAGTTTCTGCAGGGCTCCTACACGACCCTTGGCCTGCGGCTTCAATGGACACCGGATCGCACACCCGTCACATTCGCATTGTATGGTGACAACGTGACCGACGCCCGCTACCGCACGCAGATCCTGCCGAGCAATTTCGGGATCGGCAATGTGTGGGCTTATCCGGCCACAATAGGATTTTCGATGCGCTACAAATATTGAATGTCAGCTCGATTTCTTCGGCAACTCGATTTCAGCGGTCGCAGTGCACATGACCGTGCCCTTTTGGTTGGTCATCCTGTGCTTGACTTGCACGAGGTGCCGGCCATTCGAATCGACAAACTTGTCGACGATCTCCGCCGCCTGAATAGTGATGTCGCCTGTCAGCGCAGGCCCGCGATAATTGGCGGCCGAATGAGCCACCTTGCCGTGCTCGCCAGCCCAGCCAGAGAGATAGTCGGTGACCCAAGCCCCCATCGACGCCCCATATCCATAGGCGCGTGGCATCCCAATGCGGCGTGCCCAACGCGGAAAAAGATGGCCTCGTGACGGCCCATAATAAGCGCCATCGGTTATTTCCGGGTTGATCTTCTGCATGTCCGGATCGTTCTCGTAACCAGCCATTTCCGCCGTGAAGCCGAACGCGGTGAGATCAATTTTACGCATTTCGACCGCGCCCCAGGTGTTGATGAGGTAGGCGCGCCACTCCGTGGTGAAACTCGCAACCGTGTGCGGGCCGAAGACGCGCTCGGGCAGCGCATCGCCGACCGCCACATCGTCCCACCAGCGTTCCTTGTGCCCCAGATCGTGCAGCATCTGGATCCAGGTGAATTTGCGGTCTTCGAGGGCCGCGATCTCGTCGTCGCTCCATACCGGATCCTCCGCATCCTCGGCGTTGACGGACTCCCCGCCGGCTTCGGCCAGATAACGGATCGTCGTCGAGCGCTGTTTGGCAAGCAGTTCGCCATGCTGATTGCGATAAAAATTGTCGCCGCGCTGGAAACAGGTCGGCCCGGCAAATTTGGTGTCCTTCACGGCGTAGTCGAACGGAATGCGTTCATTGGTGATCATGTCACCGGCAAATACGCGTGGCTCGTAGAACCACCATTCATCGCCGCCGAAAAGCAGGTGAGAATTGGGAATGAGGCCGACACAGGCGGGCGCCGAGCCATGCCCGTCATCCGCCACGATCGGGAAGCTTTGTGGCGCCGATAATTTGCCCCACCTTCCCGCTGCGGCGTAGGCCGGATCGTAGTGCAACAGGTTCGGATAATGCATTGCATGCACCCAGCGCCGGATATCGTTGTTGGCAATCGGTTCTCGGATCATCGATGAGGTGATCGGCTTGCCGAGATGCTGATCGATGTCGGACGTATCGAGGATGCGGGTTTTCATGATCGTTCCTATGGTAGCAAGACAGGAAGCAGTTCTTTTTTGAAAAAAAGAACCAAAAAACTTTTATGATGTATCTATACGTGGCCAGAGAGAAGCGCGACAGCGACGCAAAAGTCTTTTGCTTCTTTTCTTCAGAAAAGAAGGCCTTCCTTCAAAATCCCAAATTCCTGATAGGTGCGTCAAACGCACCACCCAGCATATTCATGCCCTGGATCAAACGCTTTGGGTCCGCGTTCTGCAGATAGCCATCGATCAATTGCTGATAGGCGCTGATCAATCCTTCAATGTCACGCGACAGCCTCATGAAATCGAAGCCCTCGGCGTGCAGCCCGCGTTGCTGGAGGGGAATGTTCTCATAATCCTGCCGAGGAATGGGCGGGAAATGCTGACTGTCGCAAGGCAGCATCACCGGCTCCATCACCGGCACGGGTGCTTGCCCTTCCGGAAAATGCGTCAGCGACCATAGCTCGAACAGGCAGGTTTCCGGCCCTAACGGACGGACGCGATAGGCCGAGAAGCTGGAGAGGTAAGGCAGCAGGAAATAATGCGGGAACACGTATTCCACACCGCGAAGCGGGTCGGTCATGGCGAGGCTCGCCAGGTCCGGGATCGGCTCACCGCGGGCAAGGCCGTCCTCGGTGGCACGCCGGCTGAGCAACCCAAACCAGGTCATCATGGCTGCGGCGGGATCTTCGGGCAACTCGACGTTCAGGATGCGGCGCGCGGTTTCCACATCCTTTGCGTGGCACATGCCGGCCATGCCCTCGCAGAGAAGTTCCATCAGCTTGAACTGCGCCTGTATATTCTCCCGCGCGCTGAGATCGGGATCGACCGGATTGATGATCCCACCATTGTCGTGGCCGTACATCGTGTTGAACAGCGGACCGGATGCGGCATGAAGCTGCGGATGGGTACGCGGCGTATGATAGCCCTCCATAAAGGCTTCCATCGCGGTCTTCCAATTTGCCGGAAGAATCGTTGCATACCACCATTCGGCACGCAGCTTGTCGATGTTGTATTTTTCGAGCTGTTCGCCGCGCGCGCCGAGACATTCGCGCAAGGACGGTGCATTGGCATCGAAATTTATGAAGGCGCAGCCGCCCCATTCCTCCACCCGTGCCTGTGGCAGCGCAAGATCCGCCTGGTCGAGCTGCCCCTCGCCGAACATGTGTTTGCCATAGACAAAAGTATTCCTGCCTTCCATGTTCCAGCGCCAGCCGTGAAAAGGGCAGATGAATCCCTTCGTCTTGCAATTGCCATGGCCGTGGGCCAGCACGACGCCACGGTGGCGACAGGCATTGTGATACGCCCTCACACCGTCTCCGGTGCGAACGACGAGCACCGACTTGCCAAGATTCTTGTACTCGAAATAATCGCCGATTTCGGGTATCTGCTCCAGACGGCAGGCCATTTGCCACACATGCGGCCAGACCTGTTCGACTTCCAGATTGAAAAAGGTTTCGTCGTAATAGCGCTGTGCCGGAATGCGTGCGAGATCCGTCAGTTTGAACGGATGTGTTGCCGGCATTTCCTCACTGACAAAATCCATGATCTATCTTTCCAGGCCAAGCCGCATAAAACCGCGACAGCGACACAAAGTCTTTTGCTTCTTTTCTTCAGAGAAGAAGTCCTTGCTCTCTCACGCTTTTTCCTCGACATGTGACATCAGCGCCTCCGCCAGCGCATTCGTGCTGAATGGCTTCAACCTATGCAGCTCCCCCTTAGCCACGAATCTAGGCCAATCAGGCTCAGCAATCATCGCGCGCCCCACGGCGACCAGATCGAAATCGCCGCGATCGAAGCGCCGCATCAATTCGTCGAGGCTGGCAAGATTGAGCTCAGCCGTTCGTCCTTCGGCCAGGCTCGCGAGCAGATCGCAATCCAGGCCGATCGATCCGATCGTGCAGGTGGGCACACCTGTCACCTTCTTCACCCAGCCGGCTAGATTGAGATCGCTGCCTTCGAATGACGGCTCCCAGAAGCGCCGCTGCGAGCAATCGAACAGATCAACGCCTGCTTCGACGACGGGCGCCAGGAGTTCTTCGAGTTCGGCCGGATCGTCGACCCATTGTGCGGCGTAGTCCACCATCTTCCATTGCGAGATACGCATGATAACCGGCATGCCGGGCTTCAGCCTGCTCTTGCATTCAGCAACGATCTCGGCAGCGAAACGGCCACGTGCGCGCGCGCTGCCGCCATATTTGTCCGTGCGATGATTGAGGAGTTTCCAAAAGAACTGGTCCGGCAGGTAGCCGTGCGCGCCATGGATCTCGACGCCGTCGAAGCCAAGCTCCAAGGCCTTGTCGGCGCCGACGCCGAACGCCTCGATCACTTCGTCGATTTGCGCCTGCGTCATGCCGTCGCAAACCTGCTTGCCCGGCGCGATATAGCCCGATGGGCTGACCTGGCCCAGTTCGGGGCGGAAATCGACATCGTTGCCGACCAGCACGTCTGGGCCGCGATAGATCAGCCCGACATGCCATAGCTCCGGCACGGTGAAGCCGCCAGCTGCGTGCACCTTCTGCGCGACGTTGCGCCATGCGTCGTAGGCGCGCTCGCCACGAAAGCGGCCGAGCATCGGATTGTCGCCCGAGGATACGTGATCGATATAGACGCCTTCGGTGATGACGAGGCTCGCACCACCCTTGGCGCGCCGTGCGTAATAGTCTGCGCCTTCGTCGCTCGGCACGCCCTCCTCGCACGCCTCCAGCCCCATTGGCGGGAAGATGATGCGATTGGGCAGGGTCAGGTTGCCGAGCTTGAACGGCGTGAACAGCCCGGCGAACTTTGCGTCTGCTTGCACGGATGCATTCTTCCCACATTGCGAACTTTGCACATCGGCATATCGGTATTTATGCAGTCGCTCAACACCTGAATTCAGTCTGTGCGTGCTTGTGGCGCCTCCAGCCGGTCGAGCTGGCGCTCCACGAAGGCGCGCACCGCGGGGTGTACGCTCGACGAGCCGAGCGCCTGCTCGGTAACCATGGTGCGCGTAATCGCGGCGATCAGGAAAGCGACCACCTCGGGCGGCACCTCGCCGATGACGCCGCCGGCCTTCTCCATCGCCTTGGCGATGGCGGCGGTATGAACCACGCGCACGAGATCGTTCGCGCGTGCTAGCTCGGCGCCGATCGCCTTACGATGCACCGCCAGCGCGATGAACTCCACGACTAGCTCGACATCGGCGTCGAGGCTCAATTTCCACAGATTGCGAACGGGGTTGTCGGAGGTGATCGCCCGCACATGCTGCGCCAGATAGTCCTCTTCCGTGCGCCGGAACAAGGCGAGGAAGAGATTGTCCATCGTGCCAAAATGATAATGCACGAGCTGCGATTTCAGCCCCGCCTCTTCCGCCACACGGCGTGAGCTGACGGCGGCATAGCCTTCCTCCCGCATGATCTTGTAGGCGGCATTCAATATCGCCGTGCGGGTATCCGCGCTGTCACGTCCGTTTCGCCGCGCCATCCGAAATGTCCACCCCTCTCCTTCGACCTTTATTGACATAGTCGACACGAAGCGATTATGCGACTGGTTAACTCTTCTGCGAAAAGCCGCGCGCCGAAATTGCGGATAAAGGGGCGGTTACGGGACTTCTCGAGGCACATGCCGCCTTGTCCGGCAAGGTCGCGGTGATCGCCGGCGGGGCGGCCGGCCATCTTGGCCGTGCGGTCACCATCGGGCTCGCCAAGGCTGGTGTCACCATCATCTGCTGCGACAATGACCGCGAGGGCATTGCCGCAATCGTGCCCGAGATCGAAGCGGCCGGCGGCAAGATCCTGGCCGTGGAGGCGGACGTGACGGACGTCGCGGCACTGGATCGTTTCTACGATCGTGTCGAGACGGAATGCGACCATGCCGACATCCTCGTCAACGTGGCCGGTGGGGTAGAGCGACGCATGTTCGCGGACAGCACGCGCGCACACCACACGCGCGATATCCGCCTTAACTACGGCTATGTCATCGACAGCGTACAGCGTGCGCTGCCCTTGCTGCGCAAA
Organism: Acetobacteraceae bacterium; assembly: GCA_965198855.1. Lineage (GTDB taxonomy): Bacteria > Pseudomonadota > Alphaproteobacteria > Acetobacterales > Acetobacteraceae > BOG-908. The sequence goes on from CBDAPZ010000001.1 coordinate 2,509,281, forward strand.
AGCGGTCGTGGCGGCAGCATCATCAATTTTACGACCATCGAGGCGCATCGCGGGGCTGCCACTTTCGCGGTCTATGCGGGTGCCAAGGCAGGCCTCACAAATTTCAGCCGTGCAATCGCGGTCGAGCTTGGCGCCGAGCAAATCCGCGTCAATTGTGTCGCGACCGATACCACGCAGGCACGCGCCTCCAACGCAGCACTCGCGCCGGCGGATTTCGAGCGGCTGGCGGAACTCGGCGATGACGCTATGCGCAAGGCGATCGAATTCTACGTGCCGCAGAAAAAGCCGCCCTCGATCGATGATGTCGTCAACGGCGTGTTGTTCCTGGCGAGCGATTTGTCGCAATCGATCACGGGAACGACCCTGCATATCGACGGCGGCACCATCGCCTCGCTCGGATGGCTCGACTGGCCGGAAGGCGACGGCTACATGCCTGCACCTCTGGGGGGCACGCTGAAGCGCCTCTATGGCGGCGGCGGGAAAGGATGACCGCCGCCGCGCACGGCGAACCCGCGCTCATCCACGGGCCTCTGCTGACTTCCGAGCCCGGCCTGGGTGCACTGACCCTGCCCGGCTATCTGCGCGAAGTGACGCAACGTTTTTCCGAGCGCGAAGCCCTCGTCTTTCATGAGGGCGGCGCGCGGATCAGCTGGAGCTATGCCCTGCTGTGGGAGCGCGCAGCGGAGGTCGCGCGTTCGCTGCTGTCGCTCGGCTGCGGGAAGGATAGCCGGGTCGGCATTCTCATGACCAATCGGCCGGAGTGGCTGGCCGCGGTGTTCGGCGCCGCAATTGCCGGCTGCACCGCAGTGCCGCTCAGCACTTTCTCGACGGAGCCGGAGCTGGACTGCCTGTTGCGCACCGCAGCGGTGGGTGTGCTGCTGGTCGAGCAGCGCATCGCCAACAAGGATTTTGTGGCGATGCTCGCGCGGCTGGAGCCGTTGCTGCTCGAACCGCCCGGCGCACGCTCGACGCGCTTTCCACATCTGCGTCACCTGGCTTTGATTGGGGATGCACCGGCCGGCAGCGCCTTCGAAAACTGGAAGACGTTTTGCGCGCGCGGCATCGCCATTCCAATAGAGCTCGCCGAGCGCACCGCCGAAGAGGTGCGCCCCACCGATATCGGCGCAATCCTGTTCTCCTCCGGCTCGACCGCAACTCCCAAGGCAATCATCAACTCGCAGCGTGGCGTGGCCATCCATCTCTGGCGTTGGCGGCGGATGTTCGCTCTGGAAGGTGACATTCGTGCATGGACACCAAACGGCTTCTTCTGGTCCGGCAATTTCGGCACCGTGCTCGGCGCCACGCTCTCGGCAGGCGGTTGCCTCGTGCTGCAGTCGATCTTCGAACCGGTCGCTGCACTCGACCTCATCGCGGCTGAACGAGTCAATTACCCCACTGCCTGGCGGCATCAATGGAAACAGATTGTCGAAGCGCCGAACTGGAATGATGTCGATCTCAGCGCAGTTCGCTTTCTTGGTGCCGACCAGCCACTCGCCGTGCATCCGACGATCCGCCTCGGCGATTGGCACGAGCCTTCCTCTTATGGCAGCACAGAGACCTTCACGATCACCACCGGCCATGCCAGCGACGCGACGGCGGAGATCGCGCACGCCAGCCACGGCCCGGCGTTGCCCGGCAACACCGTCAAGATCATCGATCCGATCAGCGGCACGATCTTGCCGCGCGGCGAACAGGGCGAGATCGCGGTGAAGGGACCGACGCTGATGCTCGGCTATCTCGGCGTGCCGCCCGAGCAGGCGTTCGATGCAGAAGGCTTCTATCGCACGGGCGATTCGGGCTGGATCGACAATATCGGCGAACTGCATTTCGAAGGCAGGCTCAGCACCGTTATCAAGACCGGCGGCGCCAACGTCTCGCCGCTCGAAGTCGAGCACGTGCTGGAGACCATGGCGGGCATCAAGATCGCACGCTGCGTCGGCGTGCCCGACGACGCATTGGGCGAGTTGGTGGTCGCCTGCATCGTGCCCGCGGAAGGCGCGATGCTCTCGGCCGAAGCGGTTTACGCTTTCGCCCGCAAAAGACTGGCAAGTTACAAGACCCCGCGCCGCATCCTGTTCCTCGAAGATAGCGCGATGCAGCTGACCGGCAGCGCCAAGATCAAACCTGCCGAATTGCGCCTGCTCGCCATCGCGAAACTCGCGGCCCAGGCAACTGTCGCGGCGTAATCCTTCATACGATGAGGACGGACATGACCGACACGCGGCCGATCATTCTTCACGGCGTCATGAGCCCGAACGTGATCAAGGTTGCGATCATGCTGGAAGAGTTGGCACTGCCCTATGAGTTGCGCCACGTGGCACTATTCGCCGGCGAGCAATTCACGCCGGAATTCCGCCGCCTCAATCCCGCCGGCAAGGTCCCTGTGATCGAAGACCCGAGGCTGGAACGTCCGCTCGCCGAATCAGGTGCGATCCTATTCTGGCTCGCCGAACAGGCCGGTGCGCTACTCCCGGATGCGGGCGCTGACCGTTACGAAGTCATGCAATGGCTGATGGTGCAGATGGCATCGATCGGCCCGATGCTCGGCCAGTTCACGCATTTCCGCCTGCTCGCCGAGGGCAGCGAACCCTATGGTGTCGGCCGCTACGGCGCGATGGCACAGCGTATTTACCAGCTCATCAATGATCGCGTTGCCGAGCGTGCGTGGATCGCAGGCGACGCCTACTCGATCGCCGACATCGCGATTTTCCCCTGGGCCGAGTACCTCGAGCGCCATGATCTTTCGATCGACGATTATCCGGCGATGAAGCGGTGGCGTGCGGGGATAGCTGCCCGGCCGGCGGTGATCCGCGCCAAGGCACGGATCATGGAGGCATTCATGACCGACTCTGTCAAGACGATCGCCGCTGCGAGTCCGGGCGATCTTGATCGTTTTTTTGGGCGGACGGCGCAAATGCCGGTGCGGGATTATGGTGCTGTCAAAAAGATGAAGTGAAAGTCTTCTTTTTCGAAGATAAGAAGCAAAAGACTTTTAGGTCGCTGTCGCGATTCGATCGGTGAATCGTGCCAGCACAATAAAAGTTTTTTTGGTTATTCTTTCAAAAAGGAACAGCTTTCTTCTTGTATCACGGAGACCACAATGAGTGATTTTGAAAACACCGACTATTTCACTGATGCATCCCTGTGCGCAGACCCCTACCCCTATTTTGAACATCTACGCATGAAAGGCTTGGTCAGTTTCGATCGGCATCATCACGTCGCGATGGTTTCAGGGTATGAGGAGGCACTCGCAGTCTATAACGATCCCGCAAATTTCTCGGCGTGCAATGCCGTTGGTGGACCGCTGCCGCCGCTACCGTTCATTCCTGAAGGTGATGATATCAGTGCGGACATCAACGAGCATCGCGGCAAGATGCCGTCATCGGACCTGCTCGTGACATATGACCGGCCAGACCATCCGCCTGCACGTAGCCTGCTGATGCGTTTGTTCACCCCATCTCGGCTTGCCGAGAACGAAATTTATATACGGACGCTTTCAGAACATCTGGTCAGCGAGATGCTCATCAAGGGGACGGCGGAAATCGTGACCGAGCTGGGCAATCCCTTTGCCACCTTGGTGATCGCGGATCTGCTCGGCATCCCTGAAGAGGATCGCGCCATCTATCGTGGCCGCTTGAATTCCGTTCCTGGTGCGGTCGGCGAGCAGGACGAGGAATCCACGGCTTCGCATCCGCTCGAGTTCCTGCATGAAAGCTTCACAACCTACATCACCGAGCGCAGGAATGCGCCGAGAGGCGACGTGTTGAGCGACCTGGCGAATGCAACCTATCCGGGCGGCGACATTCCCAGCGTCATCGAAGTCGTCCGCGTCGCCACCAACCTTTTCGCCGCAGGCCAGGAAACCACCGCCCGGCTGCTCGCTACGGCGCTGCGTTTCCTCGCCGAGGCACCTGATCTGCAAACGCGCCTGCGCAGCGAACCGCATCTGATCGCAGCCTTTGTCGAGGAGGTGCTAAGGCTGGAAGGACCGGTCAAGAGCACCTTCAGGCTTGTGCGCAAAACCACGCCCATCGGCGACACCAGGGTTGCGGCAGGAACGACCGTGATGACCGCGATTGCCACCGTCAATCGCGATCCTGGCCGATACGACCGGCCAGGGGAGATCGTGCTCGATCGTCCGAAAATCCGCGAGCATCTGGCGTTCGGACGCGGTGTCCATACATGCCCGGGCGCACCGCTGGCCAGGGTCGAGGTTCGTGTCATGCTTGAGCAACTGCTTTCCAGCACGTCAAATATCGTTGTTTCCGAACAGCATCATGGTCCCAGAAGCGAGCGGCGCTATGACTATGCGGCAACGTATCTGCTGCGAGGTCTAAATGAATTACATCTCGTCCTTACGCCGGCGGAGAGGAAATGACTTCAGGGCTGTTCAGTCAGATGTAAGCGGACCTTGGTTTATCAGTCCCATTGAAGCGGCGCGCAGTTTCTTGCAAATTCTACTTTCGGGTCACGGTAGCTCAAGCTATTCTGAAGACCCCCGGGTGGAGATTTTGCAGCATGGCGAAGCTCATCTTCGGATTACAGCAGTCGCTGGACGGCTATGTCGACCATAGGGCACTCGGTCGGCCAGGCCACGCGCTCTTTCGTCATTTCGTAGAGCACGTGCGCGACCTGGCCGGCATCGTGTATGGTCGCCGCACATACGAGATCATGCGGTATTGGGACGAAGACCTCCCCGACTGGGATACGGATGAACGCGATTTCGCGGTGGCGTGGCGAAGCCGACCGAAATGGGTCGTATCACGCTCAGGCAAGTCACTCGGCCCCAACGCCACGCTGGTTCAGAATGATTTTGGGACCGTGCTGCGCGAGCTCAAGGCTCGGCTCGCCGGGGAGATCGACATCGCCGGACCAGACCTCGCGCGAAGCCTGGCCGAGCTTGGCCTTATCGATGAGTATCGGCTCTATTTCCGCCCAATTGTGCTCGGTCACGGCACGCCGTTCTTCGCCGATCCCAGGCCGCCCCTCCGCCTGGTCGCGAGCGATCCCATCGGCGAAGACGCAATCAGGTTGACGTACGTTCCAGCCTGATCACCCAACCGCCCGGACATCACGCTTACTCAACCCGCCTCGGCGGCCGCCCGCGTGCGTAGCGTTGACAATGAAGATGCCACCTTCGCCGAGCGCCGCGAAGATCGTGTCGTCGCGGCATAGATCCTCCAATTGCGCGTCGGTGCGGACGCAAATGCCAAGCATCTCCGCTCCTCGGGCGGTCGCGATGGGATCTGGCTCACGCGCAGTCCCGGGCTCGTCGAAGGCTTGAAGGGCCTGCGCGGACACGTCGTAGCCGGTGACGGCAAACCCGCTACGCGCCAGCCGACGCGCATATGGGCGCGCCCATGCTTCCCAAGCCGATAAAGCCGATTTTCATCGGTTTCCTCCTGTCTCAAACGGGCAGTCTGATGAACTGTTCTTGCGCCTGCAAATATCGCGTTTTCGCCAAAGCTTCTGCAAATGGGCCATAATCGCCCCCATATGCGCCGCCCGCTCCCGATTCGACCCGCGCCATGTCTTCGCAGCGAAAGGCCGATCGGCTATCCGCATCGGCAACGGCCGCAACGGCGACTGCCATCTGGGAGCAAATAATGAGCAACGACATTCTCGGCTATCAAGGCAAACGCGTCATCGTCACTGGCTGCTTCTCGGGCATGGGCGAAGCGACCGCGAAACTTCTGATGGAATTGGGTGCCGAAGTCCATGGCATGGACTACAAGCCGTCATCGCTGAAGCTGGCGTCCTTCTCGAACGTCGACCTGCGCGATCCGCAGTCGATCGCCGCCGGCGTTGAGGGGATCGACGGCGAGATCCATGGGCTGTTCAACTGTGCCGGGCTGCCGCAGTCCTTCCCGCCGCTCGACGTCATGAAGGTGAATTTCATCGGGCTGCGCGCGCTGACCGAACATGTCGTCGCACGCATGAAGCCGGGCGCTGCGATCGTCAGCATCGCCTCCACGGGCGGCCTGGGTTGGAGCCGTCGCATTCCGCTCAACATGGAGTTCGTCACCACAACCGGGTTTCAGGCCGCTCTGGACTGGTGTGAAGCGCATATGGACACCGTGCGGGAGGGTTATTCCTTCTCGAAGGAAAACGTCATCGTCTGGACGCAATACATCGGCGCGCACCTCATCAAGCAGGGCATACGCATCAACTGCACACTGCCATCGCCGACACAGACGCCGATGATGGCGGAGTTCGAGCGTGCCTCAGGCAAAGACGTGATCGAGGCGGCGTCACAGCCGCTAGGCCGCTACACCACTGCCGCCGAACAAGCGGCCGGTCCCGTGCTGCTGAACAGCGCGCTCGCGAGTATCATCAACGGCGTTGTCTTGCCGGTAGATGGCGGTTTCATGGGTGGGCTGGCCACCGGCCAGATCGACATCAGCAAGATGATGAAGCGCGCATCATGACGCCCAGCGATGTGGCGGACCGCTATTTCGAATGCATCCGTGCGCGCGGCGTCGAAGCGTTGATCGCGCTCTACGCCGACGACGCGACCATCGGCCTGCCCAATGGCAACGAAGTCGTCGGCGCGGCAGCGATACGCACGCTGCAGGAGGGTATCTTCGCCGGCGCCGCCCCCTTCCCTACGCCCGGCAACCGGGTGGTCGGCGACAGCGCGGCCGCAGTCGAAATCAGGGTCAAGCTTGCCGAAGGCCGTGTGCGGCGCACAGCGAACTTCTTCACCGTCAATAGCGCCGGACGCATCCAGCGCCTCTGCGTCTATGCGCAGGGAAGCTGAAGAACGCGGTCGAGGCTGACGACAAGGAAAGACGAAAGATGAGCAACGACATCCTCGACCTCAAGGGACAGGGTGCCCTGGTGACGGGGGCCGGACAGGGTGCCGGCCGTGGCATCGCGCTCATGCTCGCCATGCACAATGCCGGCGGCGTCGCGGTGAATGATTACGTGCTGGAACGCGCCGAGGCAGTCGCAGCAGAAATCCAGGCGCTCGGCGTGAAGGCGGTTGCCGTTCAGGGCGATGTCGGCGATCGCGCGTCGGTCGCAGCCGCGTTCGAGACGGCGCGTGCGGTCCTCGGTCCGGTCACGATCCTTGTCAACAATGCCGGCAATGCCGGGCCGGATGCGACGATGGGCCGCTCGCCGCAATTCTGGGACAGCGACCCTGCGCAATGGGACCGCTTCTTCCGCACCAACCTGTACGGCGTGATGAATTGCTGCCACGTGGCGTTGCCACACATGGTCGAGCAGCAGCGGGGCCGGATCGTTACAGTCGTGTCGGACGCCGGGCGCGTGGGTGAGGCGCGGCTCGCCGCCTATGCCGCCGCGAAAGCAGGTGCAGCCGGCTTCGTCCGCTCGATCGCGAAAGAGGCCGGGCGCTTCGGCATCACCTGCAACGCGATATCCCTCTCGACGCTCGCGCCGGCGATGGAAGGCGACACGCTCGCGGCCTTCATGGCGAGCGAACAGATCAAGGCACAGCTCTCGCGCTACACGATCCGCCGCTTCGGCACGCCTGACGACGTCGCCGCCATGGCGCTGTTCCTCTGCTCGGACGCCGCCGCCTGGATCACCGGGCAAACCTATCCCGTCAATGGTGGCTACAGCTTTGCCGTGTGAGGGCTACCATGCCAGTAGCCGAAATGCTTCGCCCACGCGCTGCCCTACCCTGAGGATTGCGTGACGAGCCGATCGTTTACTTCTTAAGTAAGGAAGCAGTTCTTTTTTGAAAAAAAGAACCAAAAAACTTTTATGATTTTAGTACGCGTTGCTGGATATAACCACGACAACGACGTAAACGTCTTTTGCTTCTTTTCTTCAAAAAATTACGGCTTTCTGCCAAACCAATGTTCATCGCTGTTATTGTGTTTGAAAGCTCGTTGAGCGAGACAGCGCTTCCCAAGCTGACATCTCCGCCTTCATCTGAAGCAGTTTCTGCTCGACCAGGCCAAGCGCATCCTCCCCGAGGAACAGCCTTCCCGGTGGGTTGTCCGACTCAACGAGCGCCAGCAACGCCGCCGCCGCCTTGTCCGGATCGCCCGGCTGCTTGCCGTTTTTGGCTTGGCGTGCAGCACGAAGTGGGTTCATGACAGCATCGTAATCGGCAATGCTGCGTGGCGTACGATCCATGGAGCGACCTGCCCAGTCGGTGCGGAACTGGCCGGGCGCAAGCGCAGTGACGCGGATGCCGAACGCCGTCAGCTCTTTGCCCAAGGTTTCAGAGATGCCCTCGAGCGCGAACTTGCTTCCGCAATAAAAGCTGATGCCGGGCATGGTTATAAAACCGCCCATCGAGGTGACGTTCACGATGTGCCCACGCCGCCGCACCCGCATCCCCGGCAGCACCGCCTTAATCATCGCCACCGGGCCGAAGACGTTGGTGGCGAATTGGCGCTGAAGATCGTCGATCGACGATTCCTCGAGCACGCCCTCGTGGCCGTAGCCGGCGTTGTTGACGAGCACGTCGATCGCTCCGGCCGATGCTTCCGCTTGGGCGATGGCGTCTGGAATGTCGGCGTAGCTCGTGACGTCGAGTGTGAGCGGAAAGGCACGACCGGGCGCCTGGGCGGCGAAACGCGTGGCGTCCTCAGGGCGCCGCACAGTGCCGATGACACGGTGCCCGGCGGCGAGTGCTGCGGCCGCGAAAGCGTGGCCGAGCCCGGTGCTCACGCCGGTGATGAGAAAGATCTTGGATGAAGCAGTGGTCATGACATACCCCAGGCATTGTGTGTTTACTATATCATGATATAATCCGTCGATGCCAAAAAGCAAGACGACTACCTCGCCGGCCACCGAAACCACGCGCGCCCGGGTGCTGGCTGCGGCCGAGCGCCTGCTCGCGATGGACAGCGCCGAGTTCTCGATGCGCGCACTGGCCGCCACGGCGGAGCTCAGCTTCGCCACCCCTTTCAATCTTTTCGGCAGCAAGGCCGCGATCATGCAGGCGCTGTCGACCGACCGCATCGACCGGATGACCGCCCGCTTTGCTCAGATCGCGCCCGTTGGCGACGTCGTCACCCGTGTACTCGGCGCGATGGACATTGCGGCGGAGGTGATGCTGGAAGCACCTGCGGTCAACCGCGCCGTGATGGGCGCGCTCGGCGCCCCTACGCGGGAGCCGGGAGACATCTCTGCGAACTCTCGCGCCTTGTGGTCGATCGCGCTGGGCGACGGCGAAGGGCTTGAACCATCCATGGCGGCGCTCGCACGCGCTATATTGCCTGAACAGCTCGCGCTGGCGTTTCGCGGCGTGCTGTCGTTCTGGACGGCAGGCGAGATACCAGACTCGCTGCTGAGCAAACACGCGCGAATTGCCGCCACGACGCTACTGCTCGGCTTCGTGCCTGCGCATGAAAAAATGAAATTGCTGCCGCTGCTGCACGGTTAGATAACGCCTTCAGGCTTAGGCATTTGCCAAAGGCTCCAAGCGAGCAATGTATCATGCATCCGTCCCAAGCCCGGCACGTTCGTCGCCACATGACCCTCCCGAACACAAGCGAAGCCGTGTCCGCATACAGCGCACCGACAAGGTGGTGCCGGTTCAGGTCACCACCGGCCACGTAGCGCCGCGGAGAAGCTTGATTTCTACAAGCGACTTTGCAGCGAACTGGAGCAGTCTTGTGGCATCGGCGGAAACGATGTGATGGTGAATTTGTCGAGAACACGCACGAGGATTGGTCGTTCAGCCACGGCGAGGCGTAGTTCCTCACCGGTAAGCTTGGCGGCTCCTGAAGCGGAAGCTGCCACGTCCTGCAAGTGGGCGCTGAGCGCACGCCACGCCGCGAGCACATCCGCGGTAACGAAATGTTCCTCAAGGCCGATGATCTTCATGACTGGTCCATCCGATATCGGGGATCTCCAGCGATCGCCGCTAGGAATCGGTTCCCTGCCAGTGCGCCGTTTATTGACTTACCGACATCGGCCATTGCCGACCTGCGTGGCGACGGTGGAAAAGAATATGCGGGATGATGTCGATTTCCGGAAACCCCGTTCGTCGTGCTGATGCCAGGCCAATGAGGCAGGCCCAAACAAGGAGACAGGCAATGCGTGTGATGGTGTTCGTCAAGGCAAGCGAAGACAGCGAAAATGGCGTGCCCCCTACGCCCGAGGCGTTCGAAGCGATGGACCGGTTCAACGAGGAGCTGGCCAAGGCCGGCATCATGCTGGCTGGCGCCGGCCTCCAGCCCTCCGCCAAAGCCAAGCGCATCGCCTTCGATGGTCCCGGCCGTACGGTCATCGACGGGCCGTTCGCCGAGGCCCGTGAGTTGGTCGCCGGCTTCTCGATCTGGGAGGTGAAGGACATGGACGAGGCCGTAGCCTGGGCAAAACGCTGCCCCAATCCCATGCCGGGGCCGAGCGAGATCGAGATCCGACCCTTCTACGAGATGGCGGACCTGGCCGCATTTCTACCGTCCGAGCACGCCGCCGCCCATGACCGGATACGCGAGAAGCTCGGCGTCGCCTGACCCCGTCGGCTGGAACCGGCTTGTCTTGCGTAAGGCCTTGGCTGACAATTCCGTGTGACCGCAGGCGAAACCCACCAGGCGATCGAAGCGACTTTTCGTGTGGAACGGGCCAGGCTCATCGCGGGCCTGGCCCGGATGGTACGTGATGTCGACCTCGCCGAAGAACTGGCACAGGACGCGCTGGTCACCGCCTTGTCCGAATGGCCCAGAACCGAAATCCCCATCAATCCAGGTGCCTGGCTGATGGCCGTTGCCAAACGGCGTGCCATCGACGCCCTCCGGCGCAACAAGATGCGTGCGCATAAGCATGAGGAGATCGCGCGGACCCTCGACGAGACACGCGGCGGCGCAGCCGAGGCGATCGAAGCGGCCATGGATGATGATCTTGGCGACGAACTGCTAGGCCTCATCTTCGCCGCCTGCCATCCCATGCTGTCGCCCGACGCGCGCGCGGCGCTCACCCTGCGGGTGGTCGGCGGCCTGACGACCGAAGAGATCGCCCGCGCTTTCCTGTCGAGCGAGGCCGCGGTCGCGCAGCGCATCGTCCGCGCGAAGAAGACGCTCGGAGAGGCCGGAGTCAGCTTCGAGGTGCCGCGCGGCGCCGAGCGTGCGGCGCGGCTCTCCTCGGTGCTGGAGGTCGTCTACCTGATTTTTAACGAAGGCTATGCGGCTACGGCAGGCGACGACCTTGTCCGGCCGGATATGTGTCTGGGGGCGCAAAATCTGGGCCGCATGCTGGCGAAGCTGATGCCCAAGGATGCCGAGGTGTTTGGCCTGTTGGCCTTGATGGAAATCCAGGCGTCACGCCTGACGGCGCGCATCGGTTCGGACGGCGCGCTGATTCCGCTGACCGAGCAGAACCGTGCGCATTGGGACAAGCTGCTGATCCGCCGCGGCCTGGACGCGCTGACATGCGCCGAAGGCCTTGGTGGCGACGGCCCCTACGCGCTGCAAGCAGCGCTCGCGGCGTGCCATGCGCGCGCGGGAAGCCCTGCCGACACCGACTGGCACCGAATTGCCGCGCTCTACGACCGGCTTCGCGCGGTGACGCCCTCTCCGGTGGTCGATTTGAACCGAGCGGTCGCCTACAGCATGGCCATCGGACCCGAAGCAGGCTTGCGGCTGTTAGATAAAATGTCCGACGCCGCCGTACTACGGCATTACGCGCCATTGCCTGCGGCGCGGGGCGACTTCCTGTTTCGCTGCGGCCGGCTGGCAGAGGCACGATTGGAATTCGAAGCTGCGGCAAAGCTTAGTCGCAATGCGCGGGAAGTGGCATTTCTGCTCGCGCGCGCAGACGAGTGCCGCTCTTTGAAGGAAGGCCTTCCTTTCTGAAGAAAAGAAGCAAAAGACTTTCGTGGCGCTATCGCAATTTTATCCGGCAGCGTAACCAAAGGCCAAAAGTTTTTTGGTTCTTGTTTTCAAATAAGAACCGCTTGCCTTCTCGAGTCGACCCGACCCTGGATCGCGCGAACGAAATCCAGGGTCAGGCCGCTCCAGTTTCAAATGTGCGTCCGGCCTCAAGCCGATTCCGGACAGGTCACACTAGCCGCGCGCTGGCGGTACCGGCGCAGGAGGAGGTGGTGGTGGCGGCGGTGGCGGCGGCGCTGGTTGAGCGGGCGGCGGAGGCGGTGGGGGCGGCGGATTATCAGCGCAGGCCCCGAGAAACAGAACGGGGATCATGACCGCGACCAGTGCAGCGCGACCTAGTAGCCTGTGACGAGCCATGGTTTCAGAACCGGCAACCATCCGCTACTCCTTCATTTGGTTCGTTGGAGATAGGGATGTAACGGCAGTTCCGAGCGAAGAGTCAAATCATTGGCGTGGCAAGGTCGAGGAATTTCACGATTGAGTACACTATTGCGCGAGGCTCGCCGCCGTAAGGGTTCGATTTTCGCCGGCGTCAGACCCTTCCCACGCGCCACGCTGGTGGTCCGCATGATCGCTGTCGCTGCCGCTTGTGCACTGGCGGCGTGCGGCATTGTTCCCCTGCCCGACACGGACGACTCATGGATGCAGCACGCCGATACCGACCTTGGCATGCGCCTTGAAGGCGCCCCTGCAATTGCCGGGGAACGGCTCAACATTGCATTGCTACGACGCTTCTACGCGCGCCACGGCTTCGAGCCGGTCTGGACGAACCGGCAAGCGCAGGTGCGGTCACTGCTCGATGCCGTAGCGCGCGCAGGCGACCAGGGCCTCGACCCCGAAATGTTCCATGCTCATCTGCTGCGGCACGGAACGCATTTGACGCCGCTCGACCGCGACGTGCTGCTATCCGATGCCTTCCTGTCTTACGCGGACGCGCTAGCTCGAGGCGCCATTCCGGTCGAGCGCCGAAGGACCGACGAGATCTTGACGCCGGAACCGGTCGATGTGGCGGCCGCACTCGATGCCGCGATCGACAGCCCCGATCCGGGAGCCGCCATCGAGACGCTGGCGCCGACGACGCGGACATACCTGGCACTCCGCCAGGCCTTGCGCAAATATCGCTCGGGCCCTGCCGCCGGCCACAAGGATACGACGGACCGCCTGCGAACGATCGACGTAAACCTCGAACGCCAACGCTGGCTGCCGCGGGCGCTGCCGGCAGACCGGGCCTGGGTGAACGTGGCCAATCAGCAACTCGTACTTTATAGCGCCGACCGACCGATTTTCTCGACCCGTGTCGTCGTCGGCGAAGATGTGAGGCATAACCAGACCCCGGAATTTCGCGCCACGATCGACGCAAGTTTTTTCAATCCGCCATGGGTGATTCCGAAAGACATCGTTACGGCCGAAATACTGCCAAAAATTAAGCATGACCCGAATTATCTTGCCCGGAACAAGATGATCATGCTGGCCGGTGGCGAGGCGGAGCAATTGCCGGGGCCCGAAGCGGGGCTTGGACTGCTCATGTTCGACATGCCGAACCAATTCGACGTCTACCTGCACGATACCCCGGAAAGGAATATCTTCAACCGTGAAAACCGTCGCATCAGCCACGGTTGCATCCGGGTGCAGAACCCTCGCGATTTTGCCGCTCTGGTCCTGCAGCAACCGATCGACAGGATCAACCAAGGAATTGCGATGGGTGGCACCACGCGACACCAGCTTCCCACGCCGATACCCGTCTTCGTGGTCTATCAAACAGCTTTTTTGGAGACGAACGGAGCGTTGCAGTTCCGCCCGGACTTCTACCATCGTGATGCAGATATCTGGCAACAGCTGGAGAGACGCCCGACGGAGCACGATCACGCGGTGCAGGCGGATGATCGGACTGGCCGCTTCGACGCTAGCTAAGCTTGCCGATCAAGATATGCCAGCAACAAGTCGGTCACCAAAACCCCATCGATTGTCATGCCACGCATATTCGCGCGGCTGATGGCAACATCTGTCAAGTTGACGTTCGAAATGATTGTTCCGGTAAGATTAGCATCGTTGACTTTGCAGTCGGCCAGATCGACGTTCAGGAAGGAAGACGCGCGCAGCTTGACATCGTTGAACTCGGATCCTGACATATCCGCATTGATGACCTGAAGAAGCTGCTTAGTATCCGTTATTTTCACCAAACATACTCCTCTAGCTAGGCGTTACTCCGCTCAGGCAGAAGGCCGCGGCGCACCTCAGCCCCGAGGCTCGGGTGCAAACAAGGCCCACAGGCCCGCCAGCAACACCAATCCCCTGGGCAGCGCCAGCTTGGGTTCGCCAACCCTGATCTCGCTTGCAATCACCGCCACCGAGACGCCCGCCACGATCGCGCCGCCAAGCCGACGAGTGGCCGAGGGTATCATCATCGCGCCACCTATCGTCTCTGCCAATGCCGCATTGTGCATTTCGCTGTCGGACCAGCCGAGGTGCTGGAACATGCGTTCGTAACCCCGCTGCCCAACGAGCTTGTCGCCACCCGCGATCGCGATCGCGCCGCCCGCCAAAGCCATCAATGCCTTCATGACAAACTCTCCCTTTGATGCTCGAACGTCGGCGCGCAGGGTGGGTTTGGTGTCGCTCGAGGTTGGCGAGATTGCTCATGGCCGAGACCCTGGCGGGTGCTTAAGCTAGATCGATGGAACAAAACTGGCGCACCCTCTCCTCGACACCGCTGATCAGAGATCCATGGATCGACGTTCGCGCTGACCGATGTGTCACGCCATCCGGCTCGGAAATCAGCCCTTATTACGTGCTTACCTATCCCGACTGGGTGCATGTGGTTGCTCTGACGCCGGAGCGTGGCCTGGTGTTGGTAAGGCAGTACCGACACGCGGTGGGGCAGTCGGTTCTGGAGCTCCCCGGCGGGGGCGTGGAAGCCGATGACGGCGGTGTCGAACAGGCGGCGCGTCGGGAGCTAGAGGAGGAAACGGGGTTCACGTCCGGACGCTGGTTGCCGATCGGCGCGCTCTATCCCAATCCGGCCACACACTCGAACCGCATCCACGCGTTTCTTGCGTTGGACGCCATAGCCGAGCACGCGCCGCAATTGGATCAGGGAGAGGAAGGCCTTGAGCCATGTGTGATGCCGCTGGACGAGATTCTTCTTGGGCTCGAAAACGGCATTCTTGGCCAGGCGATGAATGTTGCGGCACTTCTTCTTGCCGTCAGGTTGATGGCGCGGCTTTGAGCCGGGGATGCTTCGGAGCGGTTGACTCTATGCAACGCAGCCGCCGTCCTGCGGGATCAAGACAAGCTTGTCGGCTTGCTGCATCTTGGGAGCTTGCGACAACCTGCATGATAGGCAGTCTGGAAAAAGTTTTTGTGCGCCGCAGCAATTATGCGCCGCAATGACATTGGAGAAGGCGATGAGTGCGTCTGGCGAGTGGCCGGTGTTGCAGGCATGACGGCGATGTTCGATCTGCTGGTGATTGGCGGGGGCGTGAACGGCACCTGCATTGCCCGCGATGCCGCGGGGCGCGGGCTCTCGACATGTCTGGTCGAGCAGGGTGATCTGGCGGAAGCCACCTCCTCCTCCTCTACCAAGCTTATTCATGGCGGCCTGCGCTATCTGGAATATTACGATTTTCGTTTAGTGCGCGAGGCGTTGAAGGAACGTGAACGGCTGATCCGTATTGCACCGCACATCATCTGGCCGTTGCGCTTTGTGCTACCGCATGAGCATGCCGTGCGGCCGGCCTGGGTAGTGCGGCTTGGCCTGTTCCTTTACGACCATATCGGCGGCAAGCGCAGCCTGCCCGGGTCGGAAGGCGTCGTGTTCGAGCAATCACCTTTTGGATCGGCATTGAAATCCTCCATAAAGCGCGGTTTCGTGTATTCGGATGCTTGGGTGGAAGATTCCCGTCTGGTCGTGTTGTATGCGCGTGACGCTGCGGACCGTGGCGCAAGCATATGTACACATACCCGCCTAGTGGCCGCGCATCGCGAGGGTGCCGTGTGGAAGGTGCAGCTTGAGGATATGATACAAGGCACACAGAGAACGGTGACGGCACGCGCACTGGCCAATGCGGCAGGGCCGTGGGTTGCCGATATGCTGCACGACGCATTGGGGGTCGACAACACCAAGCATGTGCGTCTGGTCAAAGGCAGCCATATCGTGGTGAAAAAACTCTACGACGGTGAGCACGCCTATATCCTGCAGAACGCTGACCGGCGCATCGTGTTTGCGATTCCCTATGAGCGCGACTTCACCCTGATCGGCACGACGGATGTGCCGGTGGAAGCACTCGACGGACCGCCGAAAATCTCCGAGGCGGAAACGCAATATCTCTGTGACAGCGTGAACCATTATTTCAACAATCAGATCACACCGGCCGATGTCGTCTGGAGCTATTCGGGTGTGCGGCCGTTATTTGATGATGCCGCGAAAAGTGCCTCCGCCGTCACCCGCGACTACGTGCTGGATGTGGATCAGCCGCAGGGCCAGGCGCCGGTCATCTCGGTGTTCGGCGGCAAGATAACGACATCGCGCAAACTCGCCGAGCATGCGTTGGAAAAGCTGGTCCCTGCGATTGGCGGTGCACCCGAAGCATGGCGGCGACCCTGGACGGAAACTGCGATCCTGCCTGGCGGCGACATCAGAGATGCGCATTTCGAGAATTTGTTCGATGAAATGCGTGCCAGGGCCCCATTCCTGGCCGAAGCACAAGCGCGCCGCCTGGGGCGGGCTTATGGCACGCGTGTCTGGACTATTCTCGGCAGTGCCGAAACTCTGGCGAATCTCGGCGAGGATTTCGGTGGCGGCGTCACCGCCGCGGAAATCGACTATCTGATCGACCAGGAATGGGCGCGGACGGCCGAAGATGTCTTGTGGCGGCGTTCGAAGCTCGGCTTGCATCTCAACAAGGCGGCCTGCGATCGGCTCGCTTTGTATATGCAAGCAGCGCTTTCGGCGCATGCGGGGGCCGAGACCGTGGCCAGCCTCGGCCATGTTTGATCCCCGCCAGCTCTTTGGTGAGCTGATTGCCGAAGCGCTTGCTCTCGTCATCATCATTCTCGTCGGCGACAGCACGGCGGCGATGTACGTGCTGTATGATCCGAGCCCCTATCTGAATGCCTATTGGGGTGTATGTATCTCCTGGGGTCTGGGTGTCACGATCGCAATCTATGTCACCGGTTCGGTCTCGGGCTGCCATGCCAACCCGGCCGTGACACTGGCTTTGGCCATCTATCGCGATTTTGCCTGGAAAAAAGTTGTCCCCTACTGGCTGGCGCAGGTGGTCGGTGCCTTCATCGGTGCAGCCTTGGTGTATCTGCTCTATTCGCCGGTGATCGATCATTTCAATGCCGTTCATCACCTGTCGCGTGCCGGCGATGGCGGTGCAGCCGGCGTGTTCTTTACCCATCCAGGCCAGTATGTGACGGCGATGCATTGTTTCGTCGATCAGATCGTGCTGACCGCGTTCCTGCTGCTTGGGATCTTTGCGATCACCGACCAGTATAACACCGTCGCGCCGATGGCCAATTCCGGCGCGCTGATCATTGGCTTGCTGGTCGCCGTCATTGGCTCGTCGATGGGGTATCTGGAGGCATGGGCAATCAGCCCTGCGCGCGATCTAGGGCCGCGTCTGTTCTGCTGGCTAGCCGGCTGGAAGCAAAGCGCCTTCCCGTCGCCGGAAAATTATTGGTGGGTGCCCATCTCGGCCCCGCTTATCGGTGGCGTCGTGGGTGGCGGGCTTTACCAGGTTCTGATCAGGCCGTTTCTGCCGCACCACGCGGAAGCCGGCATGCCGCAGCGCCAGGCGCCGGAGGCTGCAACCGAAATACCGCGCGCGGCGGAATAGCCGGGCAAATCAGGATCTCCGGAGCAGCGGAGAAAACGACGAAAGGGAGACCATGCCACAGCCGCGTATTCTGGCCATCGACCAGGGCACTACCTCGACACGCTCTATCGTGTTTGATTCCAGCGCCAACCCGGTCTGCACCGAGCGTCGCGAATTCGAGCAGCATTATCCGCAACGTGGCTGGGTGGAACACGATGCCGAGGATATCTGGCGCGACACTGTGGCCACCGCGAAGGCCGCCATGGAAGGTGCTGCGACGGATGCTGCCGGCATCACCGCGATCGGCATCACCAATCAGCGGGAAACGGTGGTGGTGTGGGACCGGGAGACCGGCAAACCGGTGCATAACGCCATCGTCTGGCAGGATCGCCGCACCGCGCGGATCTGCGACAAGCTGCGCCAGGATGGCACCGAAACGCTGATCCAGGAGCGCACGGGATTGCTGATCGATCCCTATTTTTCCGCGACCAAGCTCGGCTGGATTCTCGATAACGTGCAGGGCGCACGCGCAGATGCCGAAGCCGGCAAGCTCGCTTTCGGTACCATCGACAGTTTTTTGCTGTGGCGCCTCACCGGCGGCCGCGTGCATGCAACCGATGCCACGAATGCCTGCCGCACGCAGTTGTTCAACATCCATAAGAATACGTGGGATGATGAATTGCTGCGCATCTTCGGCATCCCCGCCGGCGTGCTGCCCGAAGTGCAAGACAATGCCACCATGTTCGGCGAGACGGACGCGGCACTGTTTGGCCGCGCGATCCCGGTGGCGGGCATGGCAGGCGACCAGCAGGCCGCGGTGATCGGCCAAGCCTGTTTCGAGAAAGGCATGGCCAAGTCCACCTATGGCACCGGCTGCTTCATGCTGCTCAATACAGGCGAGACCGCGATCGCCTCGAATAACCGCATGCTGACCACCATCGCCTATCGCCTGGGCGGGCGCACCACCTACGCGCTCGAAGGGGCGATTTTCGTGGCCGGCGCCGCGATCAAATGGCTGCGTGATGGACTTGGCCTGATCACCAGCGCCGACGACACGAACGACATGGCGACACAGGTGCCGGACAGCCACGGCGTCTATATGGTACCCGGCTTCGTGGGCCTCGGTGCACCCCATTGGGACCCGGATGCGCGCGGCTTGATCTGCGGCCTCACGCTTGGCAGTGGTGCTGCGCATATCGCACGCGCAGCGTTGGAATCAGTCGCGTTCCAGACTCTGGATCTCGCAAATGCCATGCGTGAAGACGGGGGTGGCGCTGCACAAAAAATACGTGTCGATGGCGGCATGGCTGCCAATGACTGGTTCTGCCAGTTCCTCGCAAACATGCTGGGCGTGAGCGTCGAACGGCCCGTTGAACTGGAATCCACCGCACGCGGCGCCGCCTTCCTGGCGGGGCTTACGACCGGCGTCTGGAATGGCCTGGAGGAGATAACAAGCAGTTGGGCGTGCGGCCGTTCGTTCGAACCGCAGATCGACCAGGCCTTGCGCGAGACTCTGCTCGATGGTTGGAAGGACGCGTTGAGGCGGGCATTGCTGAAGTAGAAACCGGCGGAGGCGCCGGACACGGCAGTCACTACCTCAACTACAATCAGATTGAGTGAAGGTCCTTGATTTGCTCTGCGGAAAGCACGCGCGGATTAAGGCCACGCAGCAACAAGAAGAGTTTTGCCGTCTCCTCCAGTTCCTCGATTGCCGCCACGGCTGAATCCAGAGATACGCCGGCGACGACCGGGCCGTGATTGGCAAGCAGCACAGATGAATGGCGGCCCGCCAAGCCGCGTATGGCGGTCGCGACTGCAGGGTCGCCTGGCCGGTGATAGGGCACCAGCGCCGTATCTCCAACCCGCATGATGTAATACGCCGTCAAAGGCGGGATGACCGCAGCGGGGTTCAAATCCGGTAACATCGATACTGCAACCGAATGCGTGGAATGCAGATGCACCACCGCACCGGCACCATGACGCGTTTCATAGAACGCCGCGTGCAGGGGAATCTCCTTGGTGGGCGCGTCCCCCTCCACCAGCCTTCCTTGTGCATCCAGTCGCGACAACCGTGCCGGGTCGAGAAATCCCAGCGATGCGTTCGTGGGCGTGAGCAACGATCCGCCATCTTCCAGTCTCACACTGATGTTGCCCGATGTCCCCGGGGTGAGGCCGCGTTCGAATAGTGATCTTCCGTAGCGGCAGATCTGTTCACGGAGCCGTAACTCATTTGCCCGATCCACCAATTTCGACATCCACACCTGTTTGCCGGCAGCATTGCAACACGCCGCCGAGGAGACTTATACTTAATATAGTAAAGGCTGGCACGTGTTTTCCGCCCAGCCGAAGTCAAATGTCGTGTTTGGTAAAGTTGAGCCATGAGACTGGGATCGATCGCCGATGACTATACAGGTGCCGCCGACTTGGCGAGTAGCCTGGCTGCCTGCGGCTTGCGCACGGCGCTCGCCATCGGCGTTCCACGGACAGCGCTTCCGGAAGCGGATGCGGTTGTCGTAGCACTCAAGACACGTGCCATTGCCGCGGATCTTGCAGTCTCGCAATCGCGTGCGGCGGCGGCGTGGCTGCGTGACCACGGTGCCGCGCATATCCTGTTCAAGATCTGCTCTACATTCGACTCCACGGATGCGGGCAATATCGGGCCGGTGACAGATGCCCTGCTGGCCGATATGCCTAGCAGCGCGGCCGCTGTGGTCATGCCGGCCTTTCCGCGCAATGGGCGCACCGTGTATCGGGGCCATCTTTTTGTCGGCAACGTGCTGCTCAGCGAAAGTCCGCTGAAAGATCATCCGCTCAATCCCATGCGCGATTCCAATCTCGCTCGCGTGCTTGGGCGACAAAGCCATTTTCCGGTTGGCAGCATTACGCTCGATACGGTCGAGAAGGGTGAAGATGCCATTCTTCACGCAATGCGCTGCCTGCATGAAGACGGATATCGTACTGTCATCGTCGATGCTGTGGCGGACAGGCATCTTCAGGCAATTGGTGCTGCGGCATTGCAGAACGCGGTTTCGGTTGGCGCATCGGGGCTGGGCTTTGGAATCGCAAAGGCCTTGCTTGCAAAAGATCAAGATCGTACGCACCCCGAATCATGGCGTGGTTGCGCTGAAGACGGCTACGCGGCGATACTGGCCGGAAGTTGTTCGCAGGCGACGCTGCAGCAAATCGCGGCGATGGAAGACAAGGTCCCGATCCTGAAATTGTCTGTCGCTCAGATCGCGGCGGGCGCGCCGGTCGCGGCCGAAGCTGTTTCGTGGGCGGCACAGCGGCTGCCGGCTGGTCCGGTGCTGATCACCAGCAGCGAAGCAGCCGGCGCGCGATCAATCGCGGGCATTGGTCAAACGATCGAAGCGACCTTGGCGGAGATCGCTGCCGGATTGGTGGAACGTGGCGTGCGCCGCATGGTGGTCGCAGGCGGAGAGACATCGGGTGCAATTGTCGATCGGCTCAAGATTTCGGCCTTTCTGGTGGGACCTGAAATCGCGCCGGGTGTGCCCGTGCTGCGCACCACGGGCGCTGCGCCGGAGATGATGCTGGCGCTGAAATCGGGAAATTTCGGGGGTGTAGATTTCTTTGAGCGTGCGCTGAGGTTGATGAAGTAAGCAGTTCTTTTTTGAAAAAAAGAACCAAAAAACTTTTATGATGACAGCGTTCGCCGCCGGATAGAGCCGCGACAGCGACCTAGAAGTCTTTTGCTTCTTTTCTTCAGAAAAGAAGATTCTTCCTCATTCCGACTGCGCCAAAGCAGCCGGGATATCCAGCGTCGTTCGCAATGGCACATCCTTCAGCCAAGCGGCAAGCAAGGCTGCGAGTGCCGCCAACACCGCAACCGCACCGAAGGCCACATGAAAACCGGGCCCGCTTGCCAGTGCGCCGGAGACGGTGGCGCCAAACGCGCCGCCCAGCGCGCGCAACAGCAGCAGCATGCCGGTCGCCATACCGACGTCGGAGGGCGGCGCATGGT
The DNA here is from genome assembly GCA_965198855.1 of Acetobacteraceae bacterium. Lineage (GTDB taxonomy): Bacteria > Pseudomonadota > Alphaproteobacteria > Acetobacterales > Acetobacteraceae > BOG-908. The sequence continues at coordinate 2,530,898 of CBDAPZ010000001.1, forward strand.
TTTGTGACGCTATCACCGACGTGGACATCACGCCGCCGATGCCGAGTGCGGCCAGTGAGGAGAGCAGGATGATTTGCCATGCGGGCGCCTGTACCGGCAGGCAGGCGCAGATGACAAAGGCGACCGCGCAGATGCATGGGCCGACGATCAGCACCATGCGCGTGCGCCCAGTGATGCGGCATATCTGGCTGGCGGAAAAAGCACCCACCGTGTTCATGGCGAGAAACGGCATGATCTCGGCACCGGATACGGCGGGACCGACATGATGGACGCGTTGAAGGAACAAAGGCAGCAGGAAGATTCCGCTGAACAAGGCAGCCGACATGAGGCTGCCCCCACCGACGACCCGCAGATAATCAGGCGATTTGGCAAGCGCATGCGGAAAGAGCGGTTCGGCGCAGCGCCGTTGCTGCAGACCGAACAGCAAGAGCGCTAACAGCCCTCCAAGCATCGGCACATAACCGAGCGGCGCGCGCCAGGCGCCCGTGCTCAACCCGAACAGGAAGGCTGCCACGCCGGCAGTCAGCAGGGCCGCGCCGAGATAATCGATTTTCGCCCGCCGTCCTTGCGGGCGCAGCCCGGCCAGACCGCGCAGGCACAGCACGAACGCGGCGGCGCCGAGCGGCAGATTGGCCCAGAAGATCCAGCGCCAGGAAAAATGTTGGGCAACAAAGCCACCGACGATGGGTCCGCCGATCGATGCAACACCCCATGTGGCGGAAATCCAGCCTTGATAGCGGCCACGCTCGCGTGGCGCGATGACATCTGCAACCGATGACTGGCTGACTGCCATGAGGCCGCCGCCGCCTATGCCCTGCAAGGCACGCGCCAGAACCAGCGTGATCACCGATTGCGACAAGGCGCACAGGATCGCTGCAAGCAGGAACAGGATGATCGCAGGCAGCAGCAGCGCCAGTCGGCCGAACCGGTCGGAAAGCTTGCCATAGATTGGCGTTGTCGCCGTAGAGGTCAGCAGATAGGCCGAGACCACCCAGGACAGGTTGATGCCGCCAGGCAGCCCGGCCATTTGCGGGATAGCGGGCACCACCACCGTCTGGTCCAAGGCAGCGAGCAGGATACAGAGGAGAATGCCGGTGAGCACACGCATCTTCTCTGCATGCGAGTAGATCCGGCCTGTCGTCACGAATGACCGGCAGGCGCGAGTTGCAGCACTTTGCGCGCGATCATTTCGCCGATCGGTATGGCCGACGTCGCGGCCGGTGACGGCGCGTTGCAGACATGCAGCATGCGGTCCGTCTCCAGGAACAGGAAGTCGTGCACCAGCGTGCCGTCTTGCATCACCGCCTGGGCACGGATGCCGGCTTCCATGGGCAGCAGGTCATCGATCTGCAGCTCCGGGCAGTATTTTTGGCAAAGGTTCAAGTAGCCGGACTTGAACAGCGAATTGCGGAATTCCGAGACACCGGACGACAGGTTTTGGAAGGTGGTTTTCCAGAACCCAGCAAAGCGCAGGTAATCCGCCATGTCGGCAAGGTTGGTGGAAAACTTCGCATAGCCTTCGCGCGCAAACCCCAGAACGGCATTGGGGCCGAGTGTCACGCTGCCATCGATCATGCGTGTCAGATGAACGCCGAGAAAAGGCAGGTCAGGGTCGGGGATCGGATAGATAAGATGGCGGATGATGCCGCTTTTGGCTTGTGGCAGTCTGTAATATTCGCCACGAAACGGGATGATACGGTGGTTGGTGCGGATACCGGCCAGATCGGCGAGGCGATCAGATTGCAGCCCTGCACAAGCAATAAGCCGGCGGGCACGCCATTCGGTGGCACCGGCACGCAGCAGCACCTCGTCGCCGGTTTCGCGAATGGTATCTACCTTGACTCCGAACGCTAAAGTGCCACCGGCACGCTCAACGATGTCCGCCATGACCTGGCAGATCCGACGATAATCGACGATTCCCGAGGCATGCACCAGCAGCCCACCCAGCCCTGCGATATGCGGCTCCATCTGCCGGATGTCGGCGGCGGAAAGGCGATCGACCGCGATCTGGTTCTGTGCGGCACGGTCGACCAGTTGTTCCATGCGCTGCAACTCGAGCGGGCTAGTCGCCACCAGCATCTTGCCGCAAATTTCATAAGGGATGCTGTTGGCGTCACAGAACTCCTGCGTGGCACGCGAACCGCGCCGGCAGAGATCGGCCTTCAGGCTGCCGGGCGCGTAATAGATGCCGGCATGTATCACGCCGCTATTATGACCGGTCTGGTGGCGTGCCACCGATTCTTCTTTTTCCAGCAGAATCAGGCTGGCGCCGGGATTGAGCTTGAGCAACTCCATCGCCGTCGCGAGGCCCACGATGCCGGCGCCGATGATGCAGAAATCGTAACGCATTAATATTCCAAGTAGGAGAAAGGAAGGTCTTCTTTTCTGAAGAAAAGAAGCAAAAGACTTTTAGGTCGCTGTCGCGGTTCTATCCGGCAGCGTGCGCAATGACCACGAAAGTTTTTTGGTTCTTTTTTTCAAAAAGAACTGCTTCCTTCACGTGCGCAACTCGATCAGAAACGGCCCGCTCGAACGATTGGCCGAGAGCAGCAACGGCACCAGCTGTTCCATGTTTTCGGCCCGCGCCGCCGGCACGCCCATGGCATGGGAAAGGCCGACCCAATCGATATCAGGGCGGCTGATGTCGAGCATGTTCATCGCCGTTTCACCCGCCGTCGCGCCGACATTGGCAAGTTCGCCGATCAGGATCTGATATTTGCCATTTGCCAAGACAATAGTGGTGATCGGCAGGTTCTCACGCGCCTGGGTCCAGAGGGATTGTATGGTGAACATGCCGGCACCGTCGGCCTGCAGCGCGATCACGCGGCGATCCGGGGCGGCGATGGCAGCACCCGTAGCCATGGGGAAGCCGTTGCCGATGGCACCGCCGGTGATCTGCAGCCAGTCATGCGGGGCGGCACCGGCCAGGGCGTTGAAGAAGGGTCGGCCGAAACTGACGCTCTCATCGATGATGATGGCGTTTTCGGGCAGCATCGCTGACAGCGTGCGCGCCACAGCTTCGGCGGAAATGGCGCCGCTGGTCACGGCCTCCGGACGTGGCGGGCTGACGAGCGCGGTTTTGGGCGCGCCGAGTTCGTCTGCAAGTGCCTGAAGGGCGGCGGCAATATCCTGCTCGAAGCGGGCCAGCACGTGCAGCGTTGTGTTCTCGGGGTAGAGCATGCTGGGCTTGCCGGGATAGGCGAATGGCGCGCAGGGCGGCGAGGCGCCGGCGAGGATGAGGTGGGCAGTGCCGGCGAGGGCGGCGATGGCCTGGTCGACGCCGTAGGGTAGACGCTCGATCGCGCCTCTGCCGCGGCCGCGTGCGACGCGGCCGTTGAAGGCTTGCACCATAAGGCGCGTGCCAGTCGCCTGGGAGACGGCGTCGGCGGCTTCGAGCATAGCGGTGCTGATGATGCCGCCGCCGAGCAGGAGCAGGCACGGCTCACCGCCGCGCAGGAGTTGAGCGATCTCGCGTATGCGGTGCGGCGCCACCGTGGGAGCGGCAGGTGCCGGCAGCCTTTCGGCGACGATCCCGCCCTCGTCCCAGCAGGTATCGGCTGGCGCGATCAGCGTGGCGATCTGGCCCGGCGAGGTGCGTGCGGCCTGGATGGCGACAGCAGCGTCTTGCCCGAGCGTGGCGGAGGCGGTGGCCGTGCGGGTCCAGGCGGAGACGCCCCGTGCCCAGCCTTCGGTCTCGGCAGTGAGGGGTGGATCGAACCGGCGGTGGTAAGTCGCCTGGTCGCCGACGATGTTGACCATGCCGGAGCGGGCGCGCCGGGCATTATGCATGTTCGACAGCCCGTTCGCGAGACCGGGGCCGCAATGCAGCAGGGTGACGGCGGGATCGCCGGTCATGCGGGCGAAACCGTCGGCGGCACCGGTGACGACGCTTTCCGTCAGGCACAGCACGCAGCGCATGCCGGGAATACGGTCCAAAGCTGCGACGAAATGCATTTCGCTGGTGCCGGGATTAGCGAAACAGGTGCGTATGCCGCTGGCAAGCAGCGTGCGGACAAGGCTTTCGGCGCCGTTCATCATGTTCTCCGAGGGTATCGTGCAGGGTGGGCGCGCATGTCAGCCTTCGGCGGACAGATGCAGGGCATGTGGCGGCAAGGTGTGAGTCGCTGCTTGCGGCAGAGGCGTGCCGGCATCCGCGCGATTGCGGCGTACGAGTATCGCCAGCAGGCCGGCCACGATCATCGAGGCGCCGCCGACCACCATGGAGCTGGAAAAGCCGCCCGAAGTGCTACGCAGCCAACCGAACAGCCAGGGGCCGACAAAGCCGCCGAAATTACCGACGCCGTTGGCCACCGCCATGCTGGCGCCGGCAGCGCCGCGCGGCACCGCGTCGGCCACCAGAATGAAAAAGATCGAGATCCGGCCGAACCAAAGCCCGACCGTCAGGCTGAGACACACGATCAGCAGCACGATGTGGTGGTTGCCGAAGATGCCGACGCAGGCCATGCACATGCCCGCCAATACGGTGGGCACGATCAGGTGCCAGCGGCGCTCGAGCGTACGGTCGGAGCTGGCGGCGATGGCGGTGGCGATGACGACCGCGGCGACATAGGGGATGGATGCGAGCAACCCGGCACGGCCGATGGTGCGGCCGCCTTCCACCAGCAAGGTGGGCAGCCAGAAGGTGAGGCCCCAGAAGGCGGTGAGACCGAGCAGGTTATAGACTGACAGGATCAGCACCGTGGGGTGCCACATCGCCTTGAACCAGTGGCCTTGCAGCACCGGTTCCTGCGCCTTGTCGGCATCGAGCTCGGCCACCAGCGCGCGTTTAAGCTCCGGATCGAGCCAGGTGCAACTGCGCGGATCGTCGGATATGGCGAGCACCCAGACGATGCACCAAAGCAACGAGGGGAGCGCCGTTGCCACCAGCATCCAGCGCCAGCCGACCATGGCGACGATCCAGCCGCAGGTGGCATTCCCGATGGCGGCTGCGATCGGCGTGCCCAGCAGCACAAGATTGGCCCGGCCGCGTTCGCGCGGCGTGAACCAGGCGCGGATGAGCACCATGAAGGCCGGCAGAATACCGCCTTCGGATAGGCCGAGCACGAAGCGGTTGATCACCAGCTGCGTTTCGTTCTGCACCAGCGCCGTGCTGGCGGTGGTGAGCGACCAGGACACGCCGAGGATCAGCAGCGTGTATTTCGGGCTCCAGGCCGAGGTCAGGCGGCCGACAGGTATCTGGAACACCAGGTAGCCCCAGGCGAACATGCCGACGGCGAACCCCATGGCAGTGGCGGAGAGACCGAGATCATGGCGGATGCCGGGGAAGGCTACGGAGATATTGGCTTTGTCGACCTGCGACAGGATCCAGAACACCAGAGCGACGCCCTGTATGCGTATCCACCGATTGTGAAAGATGAAGCCCATGTGTCCTCCTCTGTGGCTCCCGGGTCTTTGGTGCCCAGTTGGCTCCGCTGGTGCGTAGGTGGGTAAGGCAGGAATCAGGCCTGGCTGGTGATGGGCAGCCATTGATGGACGGCGCGTCGGGCTTGTTCGAAAGCGAGGATCTGCTCGCTGTATTCCTGGGTGGCAGCGATGTCGTCCTGGCCGGCGACCAGGCGGTCCTTGCGGAGGGGATTGATCTGGAAGGCGTGGCGGCCACCATGCGGGTCGATGACGACCTGGTTCGGGAGATCGATGGTGATTTCCGCCGTTTTGTCGGCGCCCACGATGTCCCACAGACGGTGCACGACAGCTTCATCGAGCACGACCGGAAGAATGCCGTTCTGCAGGCAATTGCCGTAAAAAATCTCGGCGAAGCTGGGGCCGATCATGGCGCGGAAACCGTAATCCATGACCGCGTATGCGGCACCTTCGCGCGAGGAGCCGCAACCGAAATCCGCGTCCGTCAGCAGGATCTTTGCGTCGCCATAGGCGGTGTCGTTCAGCGCGCAGTCGGCGCGCGGAGCGCCTGCTTCGTCAAAGCGCAGATCGTGCAGGAAGGCATCGCGATAATCATGGCCGGGGCGACGGTGGCGCCGCATGTAGCGGCCCGGCAGGATCATGCCAGTGTCGATCTTGGCGATCGGCAGCGGCACGGCGGTGGAGGTGAGAACGGTGAACGGTGTCATTGGCCGGGTGATCCTTGGTTCAGGCGGCGATTCCGGGCAGGTCGCGCACATCCTGCAGATGACCGGCAATTGCGGCGGCTGCCACCATCACGGGGCTCATGATATGCGTCATCGCATTGCGGCCCTGACGACCTTCGAAATTGCGGTTGGTGGTGGACGCGCTGCGCCGGCCGGGAGCGACAATCTCGCCGTTCGAGCCGTTGCACATCGAGCAGCCTGAATCGCGCCACTCTAGGCCAGCACTGACGAAAATACGATCCAGCCCCTCGGCTTCGGCCTGGCGCTTCACTTCGCTGGAGCCGGCGGAGACCATGCCAGGCACTGCGACCTTGCGGCCCTTGAGCACGGCGGCGGCGGCACGCAGATCCTCGATGCGGCTGTTGGTGCAGGAGCCGATGAACACCTGGTCGATTTTGATGTCGGACAGGCGCATGTTCGGCTGTAGCTGCATGTATTCCAGCGCGCGTTCCACATGGCGGCTGCGTTCCGGATCGGCGAAGCTCGCGGGGTCGGGCACCGCGCCATTGATGGGAGCGCAATCTTCAGGGCTGGTGCCCCAGGTGACCATTGGCGCCAGGCTCGCGGCGTCCAACGCGATCTCGCGATCGAATGGCGCGTCATCTTCGCTGCGCAGGGTGCGCCAATAGGCCAAGGCCTGATCCCAGGCAGCGCCCTTGGGGGCCTGGTCGGCCTTTGCGAGATGCTGGAACGTCACGTCGTCCGGCGCAATGATGCCGATGCGCGCGCCGGCCTCGATCGACATGTTGCAGACTGTGAGCCGGCTTTCCATGGACATCGCACGGATGGTGGAGCCCGCATATTCCACGGCGTAACCCGCACCGCCGCCGATGCCGATGCGCGCAATGATGGAGAGGATCACATCCTTTGCGGTGACGGCTTGCGGCAGCACCCCGTCGATGGTGATGCGCATGGATTTCGCGCGCTTCATCCATACGGTTTGCGTCGCGACCACATGGCGCAACTGGTTGGAGCCGCCGATCGGGATCGCGACGGCGCCCATGGCACCATGGGTGGCCGTATGCGAATCATTGCAGGTGATCAGCATGCCAGGCATGGAAATGCCCAGTTCCGGTCCTACGACATGCGCGATACCCTGGCGGCTGTGATGCATATCCAGATGCGGCAGGCCGAACTCGGCCGCATTATTCGCCATCATGGAAACCACGTTGCGGATTTCCGGATCCTTGATGCCGGGCAGCCCGGCGGCGCGATTGATGGTGGGCAGATAGTGATCCGTCACCGCGAGATGCTGGTTGGGACGGAAACTGGTGCGACCCTCGATGCGAAGCTGGTCGAAGGCGAGGAAGGATTGGCCCTCGTTGATATAGTTGAAATCGACGTAGAGCAGATCCTCGCCCTGTGGCGAGGTTACCACCACATGCTCGTCCCAGATCCTGCCAAACAATGTACGGCCCTGCGCCATGCCTCTCCGTTCCCCGACTTATAAGACTCAAACTATTATGACTTATACTCACTATAAGTCGTGGCCGTTGCCACTGCAAGAGGTTGCGTTATGGTCGTAGCGAGGCGACAAGGCGACTTCATGAGCGTTGCGAAAGAAAAACCGCCGGCGGAATCGCTGCGCCGGCTGGTCGTCGGCTCCGGCCTTACGGTGCGCGCGCTGGAGATTTTCGCGGCGGTCGCGCGATACGGCACGATGAGTGCGGCGGCCAAGCAATTGGGCTTGACGCAGCCGGCGATCTCGCAAGCGATCTTGCAGATCGAGGGTGCGCTGGACGTGCAACTCTTCGATCGCACGATGCGACCGCCGGTGCTGACCATGCAAGGTGCCGCACTGCTGGAACCGGCACGCAACCTGATCAGCGGGATCGACCGTTTCCAGAACGCGCTACGCTGGGAACCCGCGACGCAGATGCCGTTGCTGCGGATCGGGATGCTGAACAGTTTTGTCGAAGCGGTAGGCCCGGCAGTGCTCGCGCGGCTGCGCTCCGTGGCGGGGCAATTGATCGTCGATTCCGGATTTTCCGCGACCCGTGCCCGCGCAGTGGCCGACCGGGAATTCGACCTCGTGATCACCACAGACGAATCGCCACCGCCGCCCGGCATACAGGCGATGCCTATCCTGACCGAACCCTTCCTGATCGTGGCACCGCACTCATATGCCGGCGACCTACAGGCGCTGAAGAAGCTGAGCGAGTCTCTCGACCTGATACGATTTGGACGCGATCCGTTTATGATCTCGCGCTTCGATACGTCACTGCGCGCCTGGGGCGTGGAACAGACGCATCGCTACCAAATGGATACCCATGCCGCCGTGCTGCAGATGGTGGTCTCCGGCGCAGGCTGGACCATTCTGCCGCCTCTGGCGGTGTATCGCGCCATCGCCCGCGGCGATAAATTGCGCATAGCTCCCTACCCCGAGCCTTCGATGCGACGTGTGATACAGTTGATATCGCGCACCGGGGAAGGATCCGTGCTGATGGCGGATCTGCACGCCGATGCGACGGAGGCGTTGCGCAAGGATTTCCTGGCCGTCGTCAAGAAGATGATCCCGGGCGTCGCCGAGATGATCACGCTGCACGAAGGGATCGCCGTCGCCGGATAGGATCACGTCGCGGCGAGTTCCTTCTGCAACCGCTCCATCAGCATGGCCGGGCTCGCGAAGACCGCAATGCCGGCCTGCGATGCAATCGGGTCGCGCAGATGGGCCAGCGACACTTGCGCCAGAACGAGTGCATCACACGATTTCGCGAGAGACACGGCGGCGGTGGTGACCATGGAATCGTGCCGCGCCCGGTCGCCGGCGAAGAGCGCCTCATAGGCTCCCTCGACAAACCCCGTTACTATTTCCGTCGTTTTTCCGGCCGTGGCGGCACTGGCATGCAGCAATGCGCTGCTCGGTTCGATCGTGCTGCGCGCAGTGCAGACCAGGCCGATCCGCCGGCCTGCACGCACGGCCGCCTCGGCCATTGGTTCGTCCACTTTCAGGATCGGCACAGACGACATGCGGCGTGCCACATCGATCATCGGTGAGGTGGACGAGCAGGTAAACACGACGAGATCAGGCCCCGCATCCGTCGCGAGCAATGCCTGGCGCACGACACGATCGGTGATCGCGGGGGTAGCGCCGTCACGCAGCAGATCCTTCAGCAAGCTTTCGTTGAGGATGTGGAACACCTCGACGCCAGGAAGTGCTTCCTGGGATAGGTTCCTGAACAAGTCTACCAGGAAACCGACCGTGTGGACGAAGGCGATGCGTTTGGCGGCCATGATGGCTCCTCGTTGACGTAAGGAAGTAAGCGCCTTCTTTTTCTGGAGAAAAAGAAGCAAAAAGACGTTACTCTGTTCGCCGGCCGGACATGCCCGTTCTCTCCGGAGAACCCTGCGACAGCATCACAAAAGTCTTCTGCTTCTTTTCTTCAGAAAAGAAGACTTTCTTCCTTTCTAAGCCCTAGTGACAAACTTTGTCGTGAGATAACTCTCGATCGCTTCGGACCCGCCTTCCGACCCATGCCCGGATTCCTTCATCCCACCGAACGGCGTTTCCGGCAAAGCCAGGCCCGCATGATTGATCGAGACCATGCCCGCCTCGATGGAGGTGGACAGCGTTTCGATATCGCGCGCCGATCCCGAATACGCGTAAGCCGCAAGGGCGAACGGCAGGCGATTAGCCTCGGCGATCGCGTCAGGCAGCGCCTTGAAGGAAGACATCAGCGCGATCGGGCCGAACGGTTCCTCGTTCATCGCACGGGCCGTAATCGGCACGTTTTTCAAGACTGTCGGCGCATAGAGGTTGCCGGCATTGCCAAGGCGTTTGCCACCGGTGGTTAATTCGGCACCCTTGGCGACGGCGTCCTGCACGAAGGCATCCATGGCAGGCGCGCGACGCTCATTGGCGAGCGGGCCCATGGTCGTGGCAGGATCTAGCCCGCTGCCGACGTGCTGGGCTTCAGCGGCGGCGGTAAAACGGTCGACAAAGGTCTCGTAGATGTCCTGCTGGATGAGGAAGCGTGTCGGCGAGACGCAGACCTGGCCGGCATTGCGGTATTTGCCGGCGGCCAGGATGCGCAAGGCGGTATCGATATCGGCATCCCCGCACACGATGGCCGGGGCGTGGCCGCCGAGTTCCATGGTGACCCGCTTCATATGCTCGCCGGCCAGGGCGGCGAGTTTCTTGCCGACCGGCGTGGACCCCGTAAAGGTGATCTTGCGAATGACCGGATGCGGGATGAGGTAGGAAGAGATCTCGGCTGGATCGCCATAGATCAGATTGAGCACACCCGGCGGCACACCTGCATCGGCAAACGCCTGCACAAGGGCGGCTGGGGCCGCCGGCGTTTCTTCCGGCCCTTTCACGATGATCGAACAACCCGTGGCGAGCGCTGCCGCGATCTTGCGCACCACTTGCGTAATAGGGAAGTTCCACGGGGCGAAAGCTGCCACGGGCCCTACGGGTTCGCGCAGCACCATTTGCAGCACGCCGGGCGCACGTGCGGGAATGACGCGGCCATACGCACGTGGCGCCTCGCCGGCGAACCAATCCACGATATCGGCCGCAGCGGTGACCTCGGCACGCGCTTCGACGAGTGGTTTGCCTTGCTCCGTCGTGAGGAGGAACGCAATCGCCTCCACGCGCTCGCGCAACAGGATAGCAGTCGCACGCAGGGTTTTTGCACGTTCAAACGCGGACGTCTTGCGCCAGGTCTCGAAGCCCTTCGCGGCCGCCTCCAGCGCCCGGTCGAGATCTGCGATCGACGCCTTGGCAAGCGTGCCGATCCTGCTGCCAACGAACGGATTGGTCACCGGCAACAGGCTGCCCTCCAAAGGCGCCCACTTGCCATCGATGAAAAGCCTCGTATCGGGATAGGAAGAGCTCATCATGTCAGCACGCCTTTGCGAATGTCCATCAGGTGCGGGTGGTCGCGGTCAAAGCGCCGTCGATCACCAGTTCCGCGCCGGATATATATCTGGCCTTGTCAGAGGCAAGGAAGACGGCAGCATGTGCTACATCCCAGCCATCGCCCATGAAGCCCAGGGGCACCTGCCTGCTGCGGCGCTCCATCATGTCGGTGTCAGATTTCTCGTAGGTTTTCGCAAGTGTCACCCGGATGCGCGGTGTATCCATCAGGCCTGCAATCAGGGTGTTCGCACGGATGCCGAATTGGGCGTATTCGGCGGCGACCAGCCGGGAGAAATGGTTGGCAGCCGCCTTTGTGACATTATAGGCCAAATGCGGAAAGCCGAGATAACGAAGGCTGCCCACCGTGGAGGTGGTGAGGATGACGCCTGAGCGCTGCTGCTTCATCACCGGCAACACGGCCTGTGTGGCGATATGCAGCGCCAGCAGATTGGCATCCGCGATCGCGCGCCATTCATCTGGCGAGGTCTCGCTCGAATCGCCGGCCTTGCCGATACCGACATTATTGTGCAGCACGTCGATACTGCCGAATGCAGCACAAGTCTTTTCTACCACGTCGCGCAGGGCGGCCATGTCGGTGGCGTTGAGCGCGTAAGGGATTGCCGTGCCACCTTCGCTTTCGATGATGGCAGCGGTTTCGCTGGCAGCTTCAAGACTGCGATCGCAGACCATCACCTTTGCCCCCGCACGCGCATAGGCAACCGAGATCGCCTTGCCGATGCCCCAGCCGGGCGCGATCGAACCACCGCCGATGACAATGCAGGCCTTGCCGCCAAGATCGTCGCTGTGCTGCACTTGGCCTTCCGCGATATTGGTCATGCGGCCGGATCGCTGCGCAAGGCATATGCGCCGGCGCTCGTGGCACCTCGTGTCGCAGTATGCATCAGCATCTGCAGGTCGCTACCGATCGAGACGAAGCCGCAGCCTTTGTCGAACCATACCGATGTCGCGGCCGGATCCGCGGTGGACATGCCAATATGCCTGCCGGTCTTCAACACCGCTTCGATGCCGGTGGAAATAGCCGCCAGCACCTCGGGATGCTCGGTCTTGCCGAGATAGCCGAAATCCGCGGCGATGTCGCCAGGGCCGAACAGCACCGCATCCACACCCTCTACGCTCGCAATCTCACCAACTCGCTCAAGGGCGCCGCGTGATTCGATCTGCACAGTCAGACAAACGCGGTCACCGACGCTGCGGTCATAATCGTCCGCGGTGCGACCATAGCGATTGCCGCGATGTACGCGCGCGACACTGCGGTTGCCCAATGGCGGGTAGCGCGTGGCAGAAGCGGCATGCCGCGCTTCTTCCACCGTCTCGACCATCGGGATCACCAGGTTCTCGACGCCGATATCGAGCAATTGTTGTATCAGCACATGATCGTTTGTGGGCAGGCGCACGACAGGCAGCGCAGGCGTCCCTGCCAATGCCTGGCATTGCGCCAAGACCGTCAGCTGGTTGTTGGGCGAATGTTCCATATCGATATAGAGGTAGTCGATGCCCGAAAAGCCTAATGCCTCGGCAACAATAGCGCTGCAAAGCTGACTTCTGATGCCGACCATTTTCTGGCCAGATTTCAGTCTTTGCTTGAATGAAAGAGAGGAACTGTGAGTCAACTTTTGTCTCCAAGTGCCATCGGCGTGTTTCTATAAGCCGGGCATATACATGTCAAACAACCCGCCAACGTGCCGGATAGCGACGCGGGATAGTGCCCGCGTCGCCGTTTCGCTAATTGTCGAGGACCAAACTGACCGGATAGCTTTTGAGACGGAACAATGCAGCGATATCGACCTGGAATTGAAAGCCAAAAACTGCCGCATTATGAATGTTGGAGGAGGGGTAATTCTGGGTGCCAAGACCGTCCGGATGCCAAATATATTGGAAAACCGGCTCCAGCTGAAGCCAACGATTGGCCTGGTAGAGATAGTTCAGCTCGATCGTGGTCTGATGCGCCTGCGGAAAGCCGAACCCGTGGGCTTTCAGGCGCTTCGCATATAAGGAGTCCAGATACGTCTTGTTGTAATCGTAGTCGTTGACCTGAAAATCTATGCGGTCCAGCGGACGCCCGGCATAGGGGCCCTGCCAAATGAAGCCGCCAGCCACCTGGTAGTTCGCCTGCTGTTTTCCGCCATCGGTGGGCACGAGCCCCATGCCGAACAGATAGATCCCACGCGGCGATCTGTCCTCCGGTTGATAGATCCGTTTCTGTGCCTGCAGCGTTATCGCACCGCGGTATTCGAAATTGGGGTCGGTCTTGTCGTAATAGGGTGCAGAATATGGCGCAGAACTGGTGATATAACCGATGTCATATTGGTCCGGCGCTACTGCTCCAGGAGCCTCTTCCGTATAGCCGAATTCTACCGGCACTACCACGCCGTTGGCGCGATGTATGCCCCAATCGAAACCGTGGCTTTCGCCCGGCTCCAGATCGGCATTCGGCTGATAAACACCGATCTTGCCGTAGAGGTTGGGTGTCGGCGCCACCAGCACGCGGCCACCCCATACCGTTTCGGGATACACCGACGTGGAAAGGTTCTTTGACATGCCGTATGGACGGCCGCAAAGCCCGTGACTCTCGAAGTCGCAGTTGAAGGCTGAATACAGGAATGCAATGTCGGTGCGGCCAACGTTGATGTCCACCTTGTCGTTGAAAAGGCGCTGCTCCCAGGTAAAAGCGGTCAATTGGTACGTCTGGTCGGCACCGTAGAAATCCTGCACGGACAACGATGTATTGATATACTGGTTGGAAATCAGGCTGCCGCTGCGATCGGTGAATAGAACATGGATCGAAGCGCCCGGAATATTGGCAAGCTTGCGCATGTCGAATGTTGCGCCGAATGTCAGCTCGCCGTCATAGCCGGCACCCTGCCTTTGGCCGCCGACAGGGTTATCCGCGAACTGCCCAAGATAGCGAGCGGTCGGATAGATGCCGATATCGCTGAGCTCCTGCCCGAAGTCGGATATCGCATGCAGATCGATCTTCTGAATAGGCGATACGTTCTCGGTGACATCGGCCGGCGCGGTGGTAGGCGGCTGATTGACCGGCGGCGCGGGCAGGCTTTCCTGCGCCTCGGCCGCGACCGGCCATGCGAATAAAGCGGCGAATGCTGAACAAATCAAAACATTACGGGCTGAACGTGCCGCGCGCACGGTTGGTGTAACTTCCATTTCCCCTCCGGAACCGCACCCATTTTCGGGCTTATACAATGTATAAGTCCTGGTCGGCCGGATGGTCAATCTGAAAACTTACCGGAAAACGCGAAATTTTTCCTGCTCAATCCTACGCCGACAAAGCCTGCGCCGGGACGATGCCGGGCTTGCGCACCGGGTTGGAAAGGCAGCCGATCTGATCGATTTCCACAGACACGGTGTCGCCGTCCTTCAGATTGACCGATTCGCCGTCAGTGCCCATCCAGATCATGTCGCCAGGTTGCAGCGTACTGTAGCGGCTGAGGGTGGCGATGAACTCGGCAACGCCGAACAGCATCGCATTGGTCGGGAATTCGTTTTCAAGTTTGCCGTTGACCCGCACGCGCGTGGTCAGGCTATCGAGATCGATATCGGTCTCGATCCATGGCCCCATCGGGCTGAAACTATCCGCGTTCTTCGATCGCCACAGGATACGGTCCGCTTTCTGCCAGCCGCGGTCCGTCACATCGTTGCCGATGGTGTAGCCGAAGACGCAAGACAGAGCGTCCTCGATCGCAATGTTCTTCGCCGCGCGCCCGATGATCACAACCAACTCGCCCTCATAATGGATCTGCTCGCTCGCCTCGGGCGGAATCAAGATGGGCTCTCCAGTGGCAATCAATCCGGCGCGGCTGCGCAGGCCCAGTTCAGGGCGGCTCGGCAAGGCCGGGCTAAGCCCGAGCTTGGCGGCCATGGCAATCGTGTGGCCACTATAGTTCAGGCCGCAGGCATAGAAATTATGCGGCAACAGCGGCAATAAAAGCTTTGCGTCCTCGAGGCGCATGTGCGCACCAGGCCGCTTCTCCCATCCGCCGAATGGTGTGCCGCGCACCGGACGCAGCATGTCGCCCTCGACGATTGCGAAGAGCGGGCCTTCTGGGGACTCTATACGCGCCCACCGCATTGGAATGTCTCCTGGGAAAAGGAAAGCAGTTCTTTTTTGAAAAAAAGGACCAAAAAACTCTTATGTCGCTGCCGCGGCTCTATCCGGCAGCGTGCACCGAGACGCAAAAGTCTTTTGGTTCTTTTCTTCAGAAAAGAACGTCCTTTTTACTTCGCCATCAAATCCTTGGCCGACAAATGCTCGACTTCTTCATCGCTGCCGGCAAAAGTGCGCGTCACTTTGTTGGAGCTATAGATCCACAAGATCCGCATCGGCTCGCTGCCGGTATTGCGGAACGCGTGATAGCGGCCCGCCTGGATATAGGTGCTGTCGAAGCACACGAGCGGCGTCACCACGCCATCGATCTCCACCTCCCCGGCGCCGCCGAGCAGGGTCACCTGTTCGTCGCAATTATGACAATGCAGCGGAGCGCCCATGCCCTTTGGATAGACGCTCATGCCGGTGGTGAATTTCGCCTCACCGGTGATGAGCGGGGTGATCAGCGGCACCGTCTGTATGCCGCCGCCACGCTGGATGACCGGCACTGCGTCGACATGAACGATGATGGCGTCAGACATGAATGGCTTTTCCTCCGAATGGCGGCTTCCGCCCTGCCGGACATGTAGGCAGGGCAGCTTGCCGAGGGGACCTATAAGGGTTATAGTTTATATAAGTCTACCTCGGGAGAGGAAACATGTCGAGCCACCGCGATCCGCGGCGAACACCCTGCTGATGCAGCCTGTCAGCCTGCGCCTGATGGCCGATGACCTGACCGGTGCGCTGGATAGCGCCGCCGAGCTTGCAAGCTTGGTAGGGCCCGTGCCGACCCGTTGGTCGCCGATCGATCTCGGCACCTTGCCGGCGAGTGCCGCCTTCGATACCGGCACACGCGAAGCGACCGAAGCGCAGGCACGTCTTGCTGCAGGCAGCGCAGCGCCGGCTCTGCACGATGGCGCCATCGCTTTCAAGAAAATCGATAGCCTGCTGCGCGGCCATCCGGTTGCCGAATTGGCCGCCTGCCTTGGCACCGGCGCCTGGCCCTATTGCGTTCTGGCGCCCGCCTTCCCCCATCATGGCCGCGCCACCCGCAATGGCCAGCAGCACGCGCGAACCCCCTCCGGAAACTGGGAGCAGGTCGGCCTGCATCTGGTCGATTCACTAGCCGCCGAGGGCTTCGCAGCGCGGCTCGGTGACCCATGCGCGGTTCTGGCGCCTGGCATCACCGTCTTCGACGCAGAGGAAGATGCCGAACTGCAGGCAGCCGTCCAGGCCGGGCTGCGTGCTCCTGGAAGGGTTTTGTGGTGCGGCAGCGGCGGCCTCGCCCATGCCCTGGCGCAGGCACACGGCGCAGACCCGGTCATAGCCTCATCCCCACAGACACCGATACTCGGGATCTTCGGCTCGGATCACCCGGCCACTGCCGCTCAACTTGCCGCCTGCGGCTCTGCCTGGATCAGTCTGGCCGATGGCGGCCCGCGCAGCGCTGCGCGGGTCGACACAGCGTTGCAGCAAAACGGCGTGGCACTTGTCAGTTTTGCGTTGTCGCCGCCGACCCATCGCGCCCGCGCAGCCGAGCGCATTGCCACGGAGATCGGCCGTTTGCTGAACTGGCTGGATCCGCCGCAATCCCTGCTGGTCGCTGGCGGCGAGACATTGCGCAGCCTGTGTCATGCGCTCGGTGCCACCGGGCTGGAGGTGCAGGGCAGGCTCGCTCCAGGGCTTCCCTGCTCGGTGCTGCGTGGCGGGCGCTGGCCCGGCGTGCACGTGGTTTCCAAATCCGGCGCGTTCGGCACAGCCAGCCTGCTGCACGACCTGCTACCCGATTTTGTCAGAAGGACATCTGCATGCCCCGCCATCTCGCGATAACCATGGGCGACCCGGCCGGCATCGGTCCGGAGATCATCGTCAAGGCTGCCCAACGCCTGCGCCCGCGGATCGAGGCCGGGGAACTGCGCCTGCTGGTCCTGGGCAGCGCGCCGGCGCTGGAGACGGCCCGCGCGCGGTTCGCCCCGGAACTCGCGATCCCGCTTGTATCGGAAAACGACGATTGGCCGGCCTTGTGCACGGTGCAGGCCGGCCCGGAAGGCGGCGCGATCCTGCCCGGCCTTCCGTCCGCGGATGGCGGCCGCTTCGCCTTCCTGGCCGTTCAGCGCGGGGTGGTGCTGACGACGGCCGGCCGCACCGCCGCCATCGTCACCGCACCGCTCAACAAGGAAACGCTGAACCAAGCTGGCTATCACTATCCCGGCCATACCGAGATGCTGGCGGAGCTCACCGGCGCCTCGAGTTCCTGCATGATGCTTGCCCATGGCGCGATGCGGGTGAGCCATCTCACCACCCATGTGGCGCTGGAGGACGTGCCCAAGCGGCTGACACCTGCGCGCCTGCACCGCGTGATCAGCCTGACCCACGCGGCGCTGAAGCAACTCGGCATCGAGCGTGCGCGGATTGCGCTCGCAGCGCTGAACCCGCATGCCGGCGAAGGTGGCTTGTTCGGCCGGCACGATATCGATGTCGCAGGGCCGGTGATTGCCGAAGCGGTGCAAGCCGGCATCGATGTGGTGGGGCCCGTTGCCGGCGACACGGTGTTCGTGAAATTGCGGGCGGGCCAATACGACGCGGTGATCGCCAACTACCACGACCAGGGACATATCCCGGTAAAGTTGCTTGGCTTCCAGGTGGATCCGGTAACCGGGAAATGGGACGAGCTCTCGGGCGTGAACATCACGCTCGGCCTGCCGATCATCCGCACCTCGGTCGATCACGGCACCGCCTTCGATATTGCGGGCAAAGGCATCGCCAATGAGCGCAGCCTGATCGAAGCGATCGAATATGCCGAGCTGCTGGCCGCATGAGTTCGCTGCTCGCGCCTATCGAAATACAGCGTCCTTCGGCACTTCACTTTGGCAGTGGCGTCGCCGGGCGGATTGGTGCCTGGGCACACGCGCAGGGTTTTGCGCGCATCCTGGTGGTGGCAGACGCGTTCAACGCCGGCCGCGTCGACGTGCTGAAACTACCTTTGCAGGTCACCGTCTTTGCAGATGTACGGCCGGAGCCGGATATCGCGAACCTGCAGGCGTTGCTCGATATGGCGCAGGCTACCAGGCCAGATCTGGTGGTGGGCTTTGGCGGCGGCAGCGCGATGGATCTGGCGAAACTTGCAGCCGTGCTGCCGGGAAGCGGCCAAACTCTCCACGATGTCGTCGGCGCAGAGAAGGTCATCGGCCGCCGCATCGCGCTGGCTCAGCTGCCGACCACAGCCGGCACCGGCAGCGAAGCCGGCACGCGCGCACTCATTACCGATCCGGCGACGAGGCAGAAACTGGCCGTGCAGAGCCGGCATATGCTGGCCGATATCGCCTTGATCGATCCGGACCTCACGCTGACCGTGCCGGCAACAGTGACGGCGGCAACCGGCCTGGATGCGCTGGCGCATTGCGTGGAAGCCTATACCAGCCGAAAGGCGCATCCGTTGATCGACGTCTATGCGCTAGAAGGCGCGCGTCTGGTCGGTGCATTTCTCACGCGCGCCGTGCGGGATGGCACCGATCGCGAGGCGCGCGCCGGGCTCGCACTCGCATCGCTTTACGGCGGCTTCTGCCTCGGGCCGGTCAATACGACAGCCGGCCATGCACTGGCCTATCCGCTCGGCACCCGGCACGGTCTGCCGCACGGGCTTGCCTGCGCATTGATGTTTCCGCACGCACTCGCCTGCAATGCTGCTGCCACGCCGGAAAAAACCGCAGCCATATTGCAGGCGCTGAACCTTCCTGCCGCGCGTGAGCGCGCGGCTATCCGGGACTCGACGCGTAATTTCTGCGCGGTACTTTCGTTGGATATGCGCCTTTCGACGCACGGCATTCTTCGCCCGGATCTGCAGGAGATGGCGACGGAGGCCTTTGCGATTCGGCGCCTGTTGGACAACAACCCAGTCGATTTGAACGTCGATGCCATTTTGGCGCTCTACCAGGATGCGCTTTAGGCAAGGCAAGCAGTTCTTTTTTGAAAAAAAGAACCAAAAAACTTTTGTTATTATGGCGCAAGATGCCGGAGAGAACCGCGACAGCGACATAAAAGTCTTTTACTTCTTTTTATAAGTTACCGAACGAAGCCGTTCCGATGAATGATGAACGGCGCCAGGGAGAAACAATGATAAGAACACTTGCCGGCATAGCCACCAACAGATGGTTCCGCATCCAGGGCGTGGCCCTCGTCATGTATGTCATTTCTCAGGTCGATCGAGGAAACATCGCGCTCGCATTCCCGGGCATGCGACACGACCTTACTCTGACCGCGTCGCAACTCGGCTTTGCGACAGGAACTTTCTTTTGGGGCTACATCCTTCTTCAGATCCCGATCGGCCGGCTGGCCTCGTCGTGGCGTCCGAAGCAGATCATCCTGATCGAAGGCATCATCTGGGCTGCCATCTGCGCCAGCACAGCGCTGGTGCATAGCGAAGCCCAATTGGTGGTAAACCGCTTTTTCCTCGGCCTCGATGAAGGCGGCGTTCTGCCGACGATGATTGTGCTGATGCGCGCCTGGTTTACGCCGGCCGAACGCGCAAGGGCGAATTTGATCCTGCTTGGCACGCCGATCGCGATTGCCATCGGCAATCCAATCTCCGGCCTTGCGGTCGCAGAATTCGGCTGGCGGATCATGTTCGTGGTGACCGCAATCCCGTCCCTGGTCTGGTGCGCGGTCTGGTGGTGGGCGGTAGATGATTCACCGCATGTCTGCACCTGGATGCCGCCTGACGAAAAACGCGCGCTTGTCGCAGCACTCGATGCGGAGGAACGGTGCCAGCCGCCATCGCAGACCCATTGGTTCAAAGCAATCTGGACCCCTTCCGTGGTGTTGCTGGTGATCTATAATTTTCTAGGACTGACCGCGTTCTGGGGCCTCGCTTTCTGGCTTCCGACGCTGCTTGTCGAATCCGGCCGGACGATCGGGATGGCGGGTGTGCTCAGCGCGCTTCCATATGCGTGCAGCATCGTCATGGCGTTCATCCTGTCTTTCACGTCCGATCGCTGGCAGGAACGGAAATGGCACACGCTGGTGCCGACATTGCTGGCCGGCCTGTTCATGGCATTGTCGGCGGCATTCGGCACCGGCCATATGGTGGGGTTGCTGATCTGCCTTACCCTGACTGCGAGTCTCTGGTTCGGGCGGATCGCCATCTACTGGGTGCTTGTCGCCGACGCAGTTCCCCGGTCTTCGGCGGGTGCGGCCATGGCGGTTGCGAACGGCATGGGCAATCTCGGCGGTTTCGTCGGGCCTTTCGTGTTCGGTTGGCTTCGCACCCGCGCCGGCGATTTCGAGACATGCATGGTATTCGGCGGCACGATGTTCGTGGCGGCGTTCCTGGTCGGCATCATGGTGCGAGCCGATGGTGGCGGCGAAAAAGGTGAACGGGTCTCGGATGGCAGGCCGTCCACGTCACGCCACGTCGCCGGCCGTTCCATCGCCTAAAGCATTCAGCATCGGAGATTTGGAGATGTCAGAGCGGGTTCTGATAACAGGTGGCGCGGCCGGTATCGGGCTTGCGATTGCGGAACGCTGCCGCGTGCAGGGTTGGGACGCCGTGGTGATCGACCGGGAGGGCGACGGCATAAAGGCGGATCTTTCAGATGCTGCCGAGACCGCACATGCGCTCGAGATCGCATTGCGCGACGGCCCGATCACACGTCTGGTCAACAATGTCGGCACCGTGAGGCCCGGGCCTGTCGAGACACAAACCATCGCCGACCTCGATGCAGTCGTTTCACTCAATCTGCGATGCGCGATGCAATCGATGCAGGCGCTGCTGCCCGGCATGAAGGATGCCGGGTTTGGCCGGGTGGTCAACGTCTCCTCGCGCGCCGCGATCGGCAAGGCGCATCGCACCGTCTACGCAGCGACAAAGGCCGGATTGCACGGCATGGCCAAGGTTTGGGCGCTCGAGCTTGGCGCTTACGGGATCACGGTCAATGCCGTCGGCCCCGGCCCGATCAAGACCGCGTTGTTCGATCGCGCCAATCCTCCCGGGGCACCTGCGACCCAGGCCATCATCGATGCCATTCCGGTGCGTCGGATGGGAACGCCCGACGACATTGCTCATGCGGTGACGTTCTTCCTCGATGAGAAATGCGGCTTCGTCACCGGACAGGTGCTGTATGTCTGCGGCGGAATGACGGTGGGAATGTCGGGCGCCTGAACACTACCAGGAAGCCTTCTTTTCTGAAGAAAAGAAGCAAAAGACTTTTGTCTCGACGCCTGCACAAAAGTCTGAGGACAAACGGAAGCATTAAGGTTGGGTTAGGGGATAAAAGTCCTTTGGTTCTTTTCTTCAGAAAAGAACATTTTTTGCAACATCCTCAGGCTGGTGCGCCCGCGGCAGCAAGTTCGCCGAGCGGTTCCTGGTTCTCGTGAACGGCGCCGGGGCGCGGCAGACTTTGGGTGGCCGCCCACACCCAGGTCTGAGCATCGACAAGCATTTTGCCCAGTTTGGGATCGCTCAAATCCTCGCCGGATTCGAAGATTAGATCAGCCAGCCTATCTCCCGCCTTGGTCGCTTCCAGCGGGCGCCCGAGTGCTGCATACGAGCAGCCGAGCGTGTGCGCTATGTCCCAATCATCGAGCACCTGAAGACCGCCTGGACTGAGATAGTCGCAAAGCTGGTCGATTTCTGCGAGCGTGATGCCAAGCGTGTCCAGCGCGTCGGGCATGTCGAGCTTGGTCTTCATGGTCATAGCGTAATAAAGGATGTTGTTGGCCCGTCGCGTCGCTTCCAGCCTGTGCAGATGATCAGGCCGGTGAGCTGTGATGTCGAATCCGTCGCGCACGATCCGGAAAGCCTCGGTCATCATCGCCGCGATGCGTCCACGCTCCGCATCCGCGTGGGGCAGGCCCTCGCGACGAGCTTGCAGCCACGCGTCGCACGCCTTCTCGGCTGCGGTGAAAATCCGTTGCGCGTGACGCCGTTCAATCGTGCTGCGCACCCAATGATCGCTGCCTTGCAGTGAGGTGTCGTCCACCAACCGCCGGCGCGCGGCTTCGAGCGCTTCGGCCGCTTCAGCATGTAGCGCGTCGGAATGGTCACGATCGCTGCGTGCGCTCTGCCTGGCGAGGTCGGTCAGCACGACATCGAGACGCAAATGCGGGATGGAGGCCTGCGGATATTCCGCCGCGATCTGCCGATAGCGGTCTGCCAGCGCTTCCCGTTCGGCGTGCTGGTCATCCCGCGGGCTGACCAGCACGAGCAATAGCCGGGCGTAGCAAGCCTCCATGCGAAGGTAGAATGCGGCGTCGGGCGGCTTTTGCGCCGCATCGGCGGCCACAGCGCGCGTTGTGGCCGTCTTCGTCTGCAGCAGCTCGTAGGCTCGATCAAGATCATCGCGCGCGCGTCCCAGATCCTCGCGGTTTTCCGGCCCAACGCCGACCTCCTGCGAAATCCCTGCAATGCGGTCAATTCGTTCGAAGGCGCCCCGTGCAAGCTCCTGAACCTCGCCGGCCGGCATGAGCTGCAGGATGGGTGTTTGCGCGTAGCTGGCGAGGATAGGCGCATAGACCAATTCGCGCCGGCGCTGCCGGCGTATGCGCTGAACAATCGGCGTGAGCATCTCCTGGACTAGGCGGCTCGTCGCGTCTGTCGCTTTTTCAAGCGCGTCCAGCACCGATTGCGCTTCAAGCCGGACCTCGGACGGGACGGCAAGCCGTGGACTTGCGCCTGCAGCGCTTTCTCGCCGTCCGGCGCGCATCCCTTCCGGGTCGTCCGGGACGCAAGCCTGGTAGGCGACGATTTCCACCGCGCGCGGCAGGAAAGGCAGGCCGACGCCGGACCTGCCGCGCAGGTGCTCAGCCGTGCCGACGCTTTGCCGCAGCCGGCCGAGATGCCCGCGCAGATCGCGGAACCATTCGGATGCCCGCTTGCCTTGCGGATCACCGCCGGGCGCCAGCTCGCAGCACAGGGCAAGGGTGAGCGCCTGCAGTCGCAATATCGCGTCTCGGCCAGTCTGATCAAATGCCTCGTTCAGGAGCGGGAAGACCGACGCAGCAACAGGACCGGAGCTTTGATCGGCAGCACCCGCCGGCTCGGCGGCGGCATGGGCGGCGAGTGCGCGTTCCAGCGCTTGTGCCGCGCGTTCCAGTGCGAAGCGGGCATCGTTCGTCTGCGGACGCAGCTCAGGCAGTGGCCGTTCGGCCCTCCCCTTCTCGGGTGATGGGGGCGCCAACCGGCGAACCTGCGCACGCAGCAGAGAAGCCTCGTCGGCAATGGCATCGGCGTTGCGCAGCTGGAGGATACGCGCGACGCTCTCAGCACTGTCGGCATAGGTTTCCGCCAGGGACCAACGCTGGCCGCACGCCAGAAGGAGCGCCCAGCCGAGATAGCGTTCGGCAGCGTTGACCTGCGAATCCTCCAGGCGCTCGCGGCCTTTTGGCTCCAAGTGCAACCCCTGCCCCACCTCCAGGCCCAAATGGGCAAACTGGAGGGGACCAATCGAGCAAGCCGTCAGTGGCAGTATACGTATACGTCCCGCAGCGGCACTCCATGCCAGGACAGGCACATCCTCCGGGATCACCGCGCTGCTCAGCGCAAACGTCTCCCGGCCAAAACGGTCCACCTGTTGTTGCAATTCACGGTCGATCAGGCGGAGCGCCGAGCGTTCGTGCAGGAAGCCTTCGATCAGCGTCTGCAGGACCTCATCGTCATCCCGCTTGCGCTCCTGCGCGGACACGGACTGATGCGGCGGGGCCATCGCGATACGCCAGCTTTCAAACTTCTTCCAGGTTTGCACCATCTGGGCGATGGCCGCGACAAAGGCCGGAGGCGTGCCGTGCACCGACGCTACCGCGTCCTCCTTCACCACTTCCTGGTTGGTCAAATGCTTGCGGTGCGTGCGCAACGCGACGCGCATTTGCTCGGCGGGTTCGCCATACGCCTCCGAAGTTTCGGTGCGGCGCGCATGCAGCGCCATCAGCCTCGGATGGCACAGGAAGTCGACAGGTTTCAGGTCGAACTGGTTCAGCATATCCTCGTCGCGTGCCGCACGGATCAGCGTCATCGCGCGGGTTACGAAGCGCGCCTGAACGCGATCGCCGGTCTGCTCATGCAGTATCTCATTGACCTGCTCGATGGAGGCAAGCGCCTCGGCATCGATCTGATTGGCACGACGCGAGTTGCGGCGCTTGGCATCCAATGAGCGGCGCCAACGGTTCACCAAGTCAGGATCGGGCCGCAGGCCACGCAGCCGCTCGGCAGAGCCCGCATCGCAGCCGAGACCTTCCCAATCGATATGCGACAGCGGCGCGATGTTTGAATTTTCCATCAGCCGATTAATCCGGCCAATAGGGCTCTCCGGTTCGACGCTAAGCAGCGCCATCAGTGTCGGTGCCCCCGCGCGGACAAACTCCAAGACCTTTTCCTTGAACGCCTTCTGGTCCAGTTCCCCTTGCTGCCACTCCCGATTCCACACGGCCAGGCGGAGGCGCGCTTTTTCGCGTAGCCGCTCTGCCTGCTGCTTGGCCACCGGCACCTGTTTGGCCATCTGCTGCAGTCGGCGCGACCGTTGAAAGGCAATTTCCTCGTCGATCTCCTCACCGTGCGACGGCAGCACGCCGACGTCGCGATTCGTATCAAACAGCAGACTAGAGAGCAGCGCCTGGCTCAGCAGCGCGATTTCCCCTTCCTCCTTTGGGCGGTCGACGGCGCAAAAGCGCTCGGCCTCCAGGATGAAACCGTTTACCCCATCGGGCCGGTGTGGCTCGATGTAGCATTTGATTTCGTGAGCATCGATAAAGAACAGGAGCTTCCTGTCCGGCTGTTCCGGCTCGGAGATGAAAGCCCAGTCTTTTAGAAAGCGGCCGAGCAGGCGGCCGAGGTCGCGCGCCTCATGCTTGAGCTTGTTCAGGCTGCCCCTGTCCACGACGCCGACCCCGTCACCCAGCCCGGGGAAACTGGAACACTTGCGCGCTCTCCTTCACGCGGACCCGGTGCTCCAGAAACGCGCCGCGCTGCTGCGGGAATGCGTTGAGCGGACTGGCGGGATCGGGGACGCCGGTGGCCTGCCAGTCCACCATCTCCTCATACGCCTCGCGCGTGAGGCCAGAAAGCGTGGCGTGCAGCGACGTGGACGGGGACAATGCCCGCTCGACCGTGCCGCCCACCCATACCTTCATTGTGCGGTCGTCTCCGATCACCCAACGCACGGCCTGGGTGCGCCGGAAAGCGAGAAACAACGTTCGGCCATAATCCGATTGCGCCAGTATGCTGAGATTGTGCTTCAGTGCTCTGAACCGGCCATTGGCAAGTGCCAGCGCCAGGTTGCGCATGAGCGCCGGCTCGTCCAGCCAGCTATGCAGGTGGTCCGCGTAACGATCTCCGTGATAGGCGCCGCGGATCAGGCGGCGCAGCACGCCCTCGTCATCGACCATCGGGGCGCCGAGTGCCGCTGCGGCAAGCGCTGGCGTGGCATCCTGATCCTCGGGATCGGTGCCAAGGGTCATCACGCTATAGGCAGCGGCAGCGGCCTGCTCGTCGCCGCCCGAGCAGCAGGCAAGGCGGCCGAGGGCGAGCAGGCAGGTTCGGCGCACGGCCGGTTTCAAGTCGCGACCAGCACCGCCGAGCAGCGCGCGCGCAAGCGGCACCGCAAGCTGGCTTGTGTCCGATACCGCTGCCAGCACAGCGAGGCCAGGCAACTCATCGACAAGCCGCGGACCCGGCTGCGCCAGACGGGCGGCAATTGCCTGGATGAACCCGTCCGCGCTGGTGCCCGCCGGCCACTCGCGCAGGTAACATACCGCGGGCACATAGGGCCTGTCTTCGGCTGCGTAACCATCGCTGTGGGTGAGCGCGTCCTCCAGCCGCCGGCCGTCGAGCGGGGACTCGTACGTAGGCCTACGATCCAAACCCGCGTTGCCTTGAAGTACCGGCAGGGAGTCGGTCCAATACGTAATCCCGGCATGCAGCCTTGCACGCATGGCCGGATCCAGAAGGTGTCGTGCGGTAGAGGGATCGATGCGTGCCGGTCTGACCGGCAGTGGCGAGGCCAATTTATCGGCCTCGAGGAACTGCGCTGCCTCTACTAGATCGGCCTGGTCTTCAGGGCTCATCTGCTGTCGGCTCGCAACTTCGGCGCGGACTGCGGCAAGGTAACGCCGCGCGTTCGCCTCTTGGCGGTGGCGTGCTGCCGGCTGACCTTCAAAATTGCGCAGGGTCTCTACCGAGTCGAGCAGAAGTTCCAGAAAGCTTGGTCCCCCATGCGGGATGCTGGACATGCGCTCGTCCTCCTGCGCCGGCATCAAGGATCGGACATGGTGCGCGACCTGTTTTGCCAGATCTTCCCGCTGCGCGAGTGCCACCTGCCAACGTTTCTCACGCGGCCCAGGCCGCCCGCCGCGTGTTTCGGGGCTGGCCGGGGTCATCACCTCGAACAAACCCTCGCTCTCGCCGCGGCGGACGAAACTGCGCACCTTCTCGACCCCAGCCTCGGCATCGCGGCTGATTTCCCGCAGCGTGAAATAGCGAAGGCGGCTGGCTGCAGCGAGTAGTCCCGGGTCGCCCCGGAAACGGCGGTCATCGTCCGACCTGGAAGCCATCACGCGTCCTTGCCACTTGGTTGCGCTAATATTGGTCACTTGACCGGAATTGTCAACGCTTCTGTTACGGCAGCGGAACACCAGCTTCTCGGCACAATTCGTCCAGGAGCGGGGCCACTTGGCGGCTTTCGAGAAAGTCGCGGCACACGCCCAGCAGCTTTTCCCGCTTGAACCCGCCCTGGACAAGCATTGATCTAATGCCCATCAACGCCGAGTGGCGCATGTCGAAGTTGAGCTCCTGCAGATTGAAGCAGAGTGAAAACTCGGTGGCCGGATGCTCATCAACGGGAGCACGCGAACCCCATGCGGCGCGAAAGGCATCAAAATCATTGCGCGCGGCGCGGCGTTCGTTGATCAAGGTGCGTTTGGCAAGGGTGCTGCAGCGATAGCGCGCGGCATGCAAGGAACCAGCGGCGTCGTCGATGCTAGTCCGCTCGTCAAGCCAGGACGGCAAAACACCGTGACGCTCGACCGTCCAGAAGCGCGCCAGCTCATAGGCCAGCCGGTCCATCCAGCCTTCCGACCAGGCACATTCGGGTGGGGACCCGATGCGCCGGCTACGGCCCGACCGGGTGATCAGGCCCTGGAAGCCGTGGCAGAGCAGCTCATGCGTCAGCACATACGGAATGGTACATAGCACGCTCCAGTCGAACGCGGCTTCCTTGATGTCGAGCCCGATGATCGAGGCAGGCCCATCTTGGTCGTCCGCGACCTCGTGCCAGCCGCCGATCGAGAAATGTCCGACCAGGTCGCTATCCACATCAAGATGCCGGTGCGTGGTCGCAAGCTTCATCTCTGGTGGCAGCAGGGAAGCGGCATGCCTGCGCACAAGGTCCGTCACCCACCCGCGGACCTCGCTTTCGAGCTGTTTCAGCGGCTCGATGCAATGGCCGGCGAACTCGACCGTCTTGTGATCAGACGCGCGGTCGCGGCCGTTGCAGATATGCTGTTTGCCCACAGACCTTTCGCAGGCAGCGGCACAGGCGCGGCATTCTATCTTGCGGGCCCGCTCTCCCAGTCTCTTGAGCTTTCGACGCAACGTAATGGGCTGCCGCGTACTACCCGTCAGACAGAATGATGCGAAACTCTGCAGTCCTTCATCCAGGTTACCAGTGTGATAGATGAGTTCGTCCGCACGACCGGCGATGGTTACGTGCAACAACTGGGCCCGCTTGTCCTCGTCGTCCTGGAACTGCTCGACACGCCCGAATTCGATAGCCGCGGCAAGGCGTGCCGAGAAGGCCTTCAGGTTTGGCAGGTCGAGGTGCCGGGTAACGCGCATCGCCTGTTGTCTGATTAATCGTGAATGTCCTTGCGCTACCCGAGAGCGTCCCGTTCCGGCAGGCGGCCGCGGATCGCTGGCTCAAGCAACTCGGCCCAGAGCTGTTTCATTCGGCGCTTGACCTCTTCCCTGGCCAGATCAGTGAGCGATCCAAGCAGTACATCAGTGCCGATATAGGTAACCACCATGATCGCAATGTCGACCGCGCCTGTGCCCTGCTGACCGGGCTGCAAGTAAAGCGGCGGCGCTTGCTGAGCTTCGACTTCGACTTCGCCAACACCAAGGATGCCTGCCGCCTGCAGCCGAAGCTTGGGATTTTGGAGGATTTCGGTCCAAACCGAGGTCAGCGCGGCAGTCAGCTCGGAAATGGTTCCGGAACCGCTCGCATGGCCGACAACCTCAATCTCCTCCTTATCCGCGTTCATTTTGCCTCGCGCTATTTTCGTTTCAGCAAAAAGTAACGAATTTGAAAGCCTCACGCAACAGCTGCTGCGGTGGAGACGCCGAGGCCCCGGTCTTCGCCAAGCTTCATGAACGCAATCACGTTTACGCTCATGCCCCTGGTTGCCATGGTCTTCGGCGGCGCGGTTGCCGCAGTGTGGACGCCGGGTCCGCCGCATTGGAGATGCTTCAGCCTCAAGCAAAGCGGTTCTTTTTTGAAAAGAAAACCAAAAAACTTCTTCTATCTCGCTGTCGCGGTTCTCTCCGGCAGCGTTCACCTACGCCGCAGATCGCTTCGAGCGCCCTCAGCACAATCTTACGGAGCGCCGCCCCTCTCGGCGCGGTGCGCAAGGCGGGCAAGGAGGGATCGCCCATCATCCGCTTCAGGGATCGCCACTCATTGAACCATCGAGGGTTGCGACTGCCACCTCGTCGGCTCACCTATCATGCTCTGGAGCCGCGCAGGTGTGCTGCATCGGAGAGCCAGGCAAAGACCTCGACCACGGTCTCGCAACACACGGAGAAAGCATGAAATACGCTACCGTCAATCCATTCACCGGCGCCCTGGTGAAGGAATACCCGAACCACAGCGCCGAAGAGGTCGAGCGCGCGCTCGCCGCGGCCGACGCAGCTTACCGTTCCGACTGGGCGCGCGGGCCGCTCGATCGCCGCGTCGCAGTGCTCCATAAACTGGCTGATCTCCTCACCGAGCGCCTGGAAGAATTTGCCAGCACGATCACCCTCGAGATGGGCAAGCTGATCGACCAGAGCCGAGGCGAGATGGCCCTTTGTTCGGACATCGCGCGCTATTACGCAGACAATGCCGCTTCACTTCTCAAGCCGATCCCCTACAAGACCAGCCAGGGAGAAGCCTGGGTCGAGCATCACCCGATCGGCGTGCTGGTTGCTGTGGAACCCTGGAATTTCCCCATCTATCAGCTGGTACGGGTCATTGCCCCGGCCATCGCCGTCGGTAATTCGGTGCTGCTGAAGCATTCCGAAATCGTGCCGAAATGCGCAGAATTGTTCGAGACCGTCGTCCACGACGCGGGCGCGCCGGCCGGCGTTCTCAAAAACCTCTACATCTCGCCGGAGCAGGTCGCCGGACTGATCGATGACGACCGTGTGCAGGGCGTCGCACTCACCGGCTCAGAGCGCGCAGGCAGTGCAGTCGCCGCCCGCGCCTCTGAGAAGCTGAAGAAAGCCACGCTTGAGCTTGGCGGGAATGACGCATTCATTGTGCTCGATGACGCGGACATCACCAAAGCCGCGGCGGTCGGCGCCGATGCGCGTCTGTCCAACGCAGGCCAGGTCTGCACCGCCGCGAAGCGGTTTATCCTGCATGAAGCGATCGCGGATAAGTTCCTGCAGGCCTTCTCGGGTCACCTCAAAGGTGTCACCCTAGGCGACCCGCGCGAAACCAGCACCACCCTCGGCCCGCTCTCCTCGAAAAAGGCCCGCGACATGCTCGCCAAACAGGTGGATTCGGCCGTCGATAACGGCGCCAAGGTGCTTCTGGGCGGCAAGCCGGCGCAGCTCGAAGGCTTCTTCTTCGAGCCGACCATCCTGACGAACATCGAACGGGAAAACCCGGCCTATTTCGAAGAGTTCTTCGGCCCCGTCGCACAGATCTACGTCGTGAAAAACGACGACGAAGTCGTGGCTCTCGCCAATGATTCGCATTTCGGCCTTGGTGGATCGATCTTCTCCGGCGATGTGGCGCGTGCCCGTAAACTGGCATCGCGGATCGAGACCGGAATGGTCTGGATCAATGCTGCAACCGGGTCGGTGGCCGAACTCCCGTTCGGCGGCGTCAAGCACTCAGGATTTGGCCGTGAGCTGGGCGATGTTGGCATCATGGAGTTCGTCAACAAGAAGTTGGTTGTGACGGCCGCTGCAGCGTGAAACCAAGGGAACGCGGCGTCATGCCGCGTTCCCTTGGTCTACGCATGAGTATGGTAAGTAGGCGCGGCGATCGATTGCTGCTGCTCTGCAACGGCCGTGTTCGTGTCGAAGGCAAACCTTCCGAGGTGCTGACCGGGCCGCATCTCCAGCAGGCGCTCGAGATCTCTGCCTTGCTTGGTCGCCATGAGGGCCAGGATTATGTCGTGCCCTGGTCGCGTCATCCGATATCGCCGAATAGCCATGGCGCCTGAGGCCGCCATATCCGTCTTGCCGCAGCCAAATAGACTGCCTGCGTTGGGCCTGGCCATCCTTCTGCGTGTCCTGCTCGCAATCTTCGCGATCCTGCATATAGCGGCCACAAAGCCCAGCCTTGCACTCGAGCTTGTCACCATCAGGCTGTAACGGGCGTCGCTGCCTCGAAGCTATGCGAACCACTCCGGCTTTGCATCAGGTGCAGCACGCGAATGCAGTGTCTTACATTAGTATTGGTCCTGAGTCAGTCGAACAAAGGCAGTTCCAGCTTCGGCCAAGGAGAGCAGTAGTCATTTTCTCGCATCTTATTTATCGCAGCTCACATCCTAAATTTCTGTGGACTTCTATCAGACAGCCGAGGGTAATGGCCGAGGGCGGCTCTGGTCTTGCTTCAGACGCCCAAATCCTACCCGACCGAGCAGGAGGCGAATCAGACCCCCCTACTCGACCTCGACTAGGTGCGACATCACATGGCCGCCGCGGGCCTGATAGATCGCGCACGCGCCTAGGTAAGATGAGGCGCAGCATGGTGGCCGGATGGCGGAGGGCGCGTCTATGTCGCCCCAAGCCGGGCTGCGCATAGTCTGGAACACGCGTGTATTGCTCGGCGAACAAGGCACAGCAAACACACGAGATAGGCGTGGCGGTCGGATTCAGCGATCTACCCGGTACGAAAGGATACCGGCCTAAACCGACATTTAGGCTTAACTTGGACGAGTATTGATCGCTTCTTATCGTGACAGCTGTATATTCGTTCCCATAATCGCGTCGGCTGTTCAATCA
Source organism: Acetobacteraceae bacterium (assembly GCA_965198855.1). Taxonomy (GTDB): domain Bacteria; phylum Pseudomonadota; class Alphaproteobacteria; order Acetobacterales; family Acetobacteraceae; genus BOG-908. The sequence goes on from CBDAPZ010000001.1 coordinate 2,562,193, forward strand.
TGGGTATGATAGTTGAGTTTCGTGACATTCGTAATTAGGAGTAGACTAATTGGGAATTCGTATCGAGATTAAGGGTGCAAGTAAAGAAGAGCTTGCCTATGGAGTAGCAGCTGCTGCTGCCGTCTTCGCCAGTGCCGGCACGAGTGCCGAAGAAGTCTTCTCTGCGTGTTCTCATCGAGATGCTCTCAATCCAGACATAAAAACCCGTGAGATAGAGATAGCCTGGCTATGGGACGAAGCAGATTTTGCGGCTGCGAACGCTTGCTGTGCAATGTGGCCAGAAAGGGCGCGCGCCGCAGGATTGCAATATGTTTTCGACTTTTCTTAGATACGTCCAGTCGCACAAAAGCTGGCCGGGCAAGCTCCTAGCCCGATGTAAGATTTTAATCGTTTCAAGCTTGCCATTCGGCCGGTCTACCTGGAGAAACAGCTTGAGTATTCAAATTAAAATTTTGCGTGCTACAGAGGAAGAGCTTGCCCAAGGACTTGCAGCAGCCTCTGCCATTTTTGCCCGCGCTGGTACAACCGCCGCGGAAGTTTACGCAGCCTGTTCAAATAGGGATAGTCAAATCCCAACATGAGCGTGCGGGATATCCGACTATCCTGGCTTTGGGATAAGGCGGACTTTGCCGCAGCGGCTGCATGCTGTGCTACGTGGCAAAAGCCAGCGCGAAGGGCAGGTTTGTTATATGTTCCGACTCCTTACAAAGGCGACGTGTCCCGTAAGGCATTCCCTTTGCCAGCCATCCGCCAGTCGCCACCTCGATATGAGACGATGTCTGCTGCAATTTTCGTCAATACTTATAGGCGGAATCAGCGGTAAAGCCTGAGATAAGATGTAAGTGGTCGGCAAACGAGTTGCGAAGCCATTCGAATTCCGTATTATTATTGGTGCGAGGCTGTCCAGCGCCTCGCGTGAGACCTCCTCCCTAAACTCGAACGGAGAGCCTGCTTGCTCTCCGTTCATTTCTCTGTTTTGCACGGCTAGAGCATCACCCGATCAAATGAGATCACCCATTGGATGAAGATGCTCGCCACAACAAAGAGTTAGAGCGTCATGCGACACTCTTATTCAATTCAATGAGGTCGGATAGCGCCCTAGGGTTCTTAGTAGCCTTTTCAAATCCGCCGCTTGCACCAACCTTCTACCCATCCGATGCTCTCCATCGAACCGAGGTCGTAAGGGTTAGCCTCAAACGGACACCCTGCATTTCCGGCCGCCTCGCCTTCTCTACCATAAACGACTCGAAGTTCGGCGCTGCTTGGGCCGATAGGATTGTGGCTATTGGTCGATGCCATGAGGGACGCGCCCTTATATTCCAAATAGGTCAACATCCCACTTGGTATAATGGTCGTGCGCGCAAATTGGCGTAAACGCAACGCATTCTCGCAAGTTGCTTCTTTGAAGGCCTGCCGATCAGTCTTATAAAAAAATATAGGCTTTGACCGCATTTTACTAAAGTCGGAAACACTTATAGCAACGTACGTATAAACGACAATGATAGCAAAAGACTTTAGAATGTCACTTCGTACTTCAAGCAGCTGGCTTACGCGCCGCATCGCAAGCGAAGCGCATATCGCCGTGCTGCATTAAGGTTGCGGGGCTGACAATAGATCAGGTATTTCGTTTGAGTCGAAGATAACCCGACATCCAGCCTTTGAGCCAAGCGCCCCATTCAGGTGTATTGACGACATTTTGATTCAGAGCAGCCGGCTTTCCAGTTTTTCCTGTGTCTATGCCCAGTGTGCGGGCTGTATCGAAGGTTAGTTGCGCCAGGTGCTGTTGCTCAGGCCCGAGCTCTTCGTGCTCCTCGGGCGGCGGTTCGCTTTCTTGATCTGAGTTGGCACTCATGATTGCAATGCAATCCTTTATTACGGTTTTAGCAACGGCTCTTTCGTCATTTAATAAGCAACTTCAACACGTCAATACTTCAGAGGCGCCGCTTTCGCTCGATAGCATGACCTCGATAACGTCCAGCCAGGCTCAGCCGGAATTTGCTTTGCGGTACCACGTATGGCTGGAGCCGCCGGCATCCCGCAGCACGGCAGCGAAGCTGGTGCACGAGCACCGCCAACGCGGGCGTGGAGCCATAGCGCGAAACCAGGTCGCGGACCGTTATAGCGCGCTCCTCGCGGCAGGCCGCATGCATGGCCATTAAATGCCAGGCCATGGAAGCGCTCAAGCTTTCAAGTTACAATCCTGCCTCCCGCCACGTTCTCGCAGCGAAGATTGCACCCAATCCTACAGCCAACAGAACACTCGAAACCGGCTCGGGCACTGGCGTATAAATAAAGGTTTCAGTGTATTCACCCTGGTAGTCGGCAGTGTAAATAATCGGAAATCCGTGTTCCACAAACGAAGAGTTTGGGATAACGAACAGATAAGCGCGATGGTTGTTGTTTTCAAATGCAACGAAATCGACGGGGTCCGCCAGCAGGGTTATATTGACGCCACCCCATGATGCGGACTCAAAGCCATTGCCCTGCGGCACGAAGACGCTCTGCACAGGCAGCAACAGCGCGCATGCCTCCTACCACAGCGTCGGCTGCGTGCTTGAAGTCACGTCGCGAGGCGTGTTGCTGGTGATGTTCGACATGACCCTTCATACCGGCCCCGTGCCGGTCGCCACCCTTTTTCGAGGGGTTGGACGCTTGCGACCCGCCCGCCACACCCCCGCGAGAGCAACGTCGCCAGGTAGGAAGATATGCGCGCAGGCTGAATGCCCGACTCGCATGGTCCGGCCGGCGTGTGGCGCGTATCGGACAATCCGCCTACGAGCTACAGCGCGTCTACAGGCCGGGCGCCGACGACGACTTGCGCCGCTGCGTAGCCAGACATCGAGGAGCGGATCGCGCCATTTCCTTCTCGCCGAACGCCAGGAAAATCGGCTGGGACTTCCAGGCCGGCTGCCGGCAATGATTGTAGAGAGGCTGTATGCTCGTGACGGACTCGTGAGCTGCAGACATTCCAAACGCGCCTTGGCCTCGCCCGGCTGCGCCACGTTGGCGTGCGGGACGTCGGTGTCTTCCTGTACTAGCATCGCGCCTTGCGGCGCCTATCTCGCCAGCCCCACTTTGTGCTGGGCGGAGCGCCTTCTATAGAGCGATCCGCCACCCGGTCTTGGGAGCTACCGACGGCGCACAGGAGCCTGCGCCGTCATTTCCAAACCCCAGGCGATACACACATCGATCTGTTACGGAACACCGCGCGACGCGCCTGCCGTCCAGCCGGAGCATTTTGGATGCCCCACTGATGCCCAGCGTGGTTTTGGTCTAACCTGATTTCGAAATTCGCTGGTGCCGGCAGGGAGAGTCGAACTCCCGACCTACTGATTACGAATTCTATTTTTCGCTTTTTGTAGACCGCCGGTTCTTCTGTGTCCGCTCTATAGTGCACTGACAGTGCGTGATAATGCAAGCCTTTCACTGACAATGGTTGACACGGCCCGACAGCAAGTGCCTATCTGAGTCCGGACATAGTGCGGACACGGAGGCCTTCTGATCATGGCTCAGTTGCTGGATAAAGGCGTCGTGGACAGCCTGGAAAAGCCGGCGGCAGGCAACCGGATCACCTATGACAGCGAGGTGAAAGGCTTCGGAGTGAGGGTCACGTCAGCCGGGGCCAAGGCCTTTATCTTGAACTATCGGCAGGACGGCCGAGAGCGCCGGATCACCATAGGGAGCTACCCGGATTGGAAAGTGGCGGCGGCGAGGGATCAAGCGAAGCAGCTCAAGCGCCGGGTCGATGTGGGCGAGGATCCCATGGGCGACCGTCACGCCGATCGCGCAGCCCCCACCATGGACAGCCTGGCAGATCGGTTTGTCGAAGAGCACCTAGCGAAGCGCCGCGAGGCCACACAGACCGACTATAAGAGCATTCTCCGCCTCTACATTCGGCCCAAACTCGGCAAGGTGAAGGTGGCCGACCTGAGACACACCGACATTGAGCGACTGCACGCCGAGATCACCAAGACCGCTCCCTATCGCGCCAACCGCACTGTAGCGGTGCTAAGCAAAATGCTCTCCCTGGCCATCAAATGGGAAATGCGGAGCGACAACCCTGCTCGGGGCATTGAACGGGCGCCGGAGCAAAAGCGTGAGCGGTTCTTGTCGGCCGCGGAGATCGCGAGCCTGGCGGCCGCCTTGGCTGAAGTGAGGGAGCAGGCCAGCGCCGACGCGATTCGCCTGCTCCTGCTGACCGGCGCCCGGAAGAGCGAAGTTCTCAAGTCGCGGTGGTCGGAGATCAATCTGGAGGCCGGCATCTGGGTGAAGCCCAGCGCGCACACGAAAACCAAGAAGGATCACCGGGTGCCGCTGAGCGCCCCTGCCCGGCTCCTGCTGAGCGAGATGCGCGCCGCGGCCGACGAGCTGGAGAAGACCTCGCACGTGAAGGCAACCTTCCTGTTCCCCAGCGATGTGGAAGACCAGCCGATTGCCGACATCAAAAAGACCTGGATGACGGTGTGCCAGAAGGCCGGATTGGGCAAGATGGTTGCTGCCAAGGACAAGGCTGGAAAACCCGTCAAGGACACGGCAGGCAAGCCGGTAATGGTGTGGCAGGGCGATGCCCGCATGCACGATCTGAGGCATACTTACGCGTCGATCCTAGCCTCGCATGGGCTTTCGCTGCCGATCATCGGTCAGCTGCTGGGACATACGCAGGCTCAGACGACGGCCAGGTATGCGCACTTGATGGATGATCCGCTACGCGCGGCCACCGAGCGGGTGGGAGCGGTTGTTTCGGGGCGAACACCTGCAGACGTGGTGCAGATCGGAAAGCGTGCGTGATGAGGCTAGATCCGGAGACGAATGAACTCGAATTTAAATCGATACTTACGCGGTATCGATCCGGCGAGTTTGGCGAAGCGCATATATTAGAGACCGCGAGGCACGGATTTAGCAGGCTGCTAGCTTCCGAGGGCGAACGCCAAATTCAGGAAGGCCGCGTCCTTTCGTCGCTCGAAGCCAGCCCAAGATTTCCGGATGTTTGGACAGCACTCGTCCGGAGACACCCGAAAGCGGGATTGCAGCCTCATATCGTGCTGCAATTCATCGTTTTCTATGATGCGATTGCTCGCATGCACAAAGATCTCCCAGCAGCACAAGCCAAAGCTGAGGCGAAGATCGCCAAACTGCTCCAGGCAACGCAGGAATTGCAGGACTTCTTCTTTTCCGAGATGTCGGGATATGTAAAGGGCGGGGTCCAGGATCCAGGATTGACGGGAACAACAGGCGAAATTCATAAAGCACTTCGCAGTGTCAAGTTTATGAGTGCCTATCTCTCGGGCCGGCTCGCATCAGAGCATGGCTATGTTGATTTTGTGCTTCCGCAAAAGCAAAGCCGACAAAACCTGGCGCTTTCATTTGCAGGAGAGTTGTGCAAGGCGCTCTCAGGATTTCTTGGCTCGCCATGCTACACATTCGTGGAACAGGTCGCGCTAGCGTTGTATCCCGGCGAAGCGATTGGCGATATCGCAAAAAAATTCAGAGCCGAAGTAGCGGCAACCAAGCCGTTGCCCAAGGATGTCGAAGTGAGGGTTGCAGCGCTTTCAAGAACAGTAGGAAAAAAGCCTCGTCTGCGCGCTGTCTAATTTCCCATAGGAAAAGCAGCGCGCTTGAAAGGCGCATGATCTCCGACTTCCACGGCGCGAACAGTCAGTAGATATAGCTACCCGTCGATGTTTGACGGGAGTTGTCGCAGTGCAGATCGAGGAAGTCACCAAACCAGGCGCTCCAGACGTCCTGTCCGGCCTTTTGGACCGGGAAACGCTGGCCAAGCAACTCGGCGGCTTATGTGACCGAACCATCGTCCGCTACGAGCGCGCTGGTATGCCATTCATAGCCGTGGGTGCCCTGCGCTTGTATGATCCTGTGAAGGTGCGCGACTGGCTCATGACGCATGAGCGCAGCCACGCCGCACCTCGCCGCGGTCGTCCCGGCAAAAAAGCACTTTGAAATGAAAAAGCCGAGGGTGGCGACCCCCGGCCTCTCGTTTGGTATGCACTGCTCTCGACAGGCATCGCATACCCCAACGACGGCCCGCTTTCAAGAAATCTCGCTGCACCTGGTGCGGCAATGAGCACGCGAGCAGCTCGGGCGGCCGAGCAGTCCGACCCGGACTGCAACGTGCAATTTCGACGGTGGCGCCCTGATGGCACGTCAGGCCCCTGGCCGGCGGCGACCAGGGCTTGGCACGCGGTTGACGTTCAGCCGCCCATGACACGGGCCAGGCGGGCGGCTGAGGCTGCCTGGTCCAAGGTGACGCGGCAGGTGGCGCGGTGAGCGTCACACTTTCACCTTCGGACCGAGGTCGCCTTGCCAAGTTATGCGGGCTGCTTGGCTCCGACCACGCCGGCGAGCGCGCCGCCGCGGCGCTGCATGCCACTCGCGTTCTGCAGCAAGCAGGCCTGACCTGGGCTGACTTCGTTGAAACAGGACATCTTCAAAAAGACGCTGCACCTCGCTGCTTTGAATGGCGCCAGGTCGCGCGGGCCTGCCTCGATCGGCCAGACGATCTGACCGCATGGGAGTCGCAGTTCCTCGCGACGTTACTGCGGCGGCGCTCGACATCTACCAAGCAAACAAGTTGCCTCGCCGGCATCGCCGAGCGCCTCGGGATTACCGCGACATGAGCGGGAGCGCCTCCATCGACTTTGCGGCCATCAACGCTGCCGCCCTCCGTGCGCTACCGCAATTGCTAGCGCGCTGGACGCCTGATGGACGGCCGCTGGGGCACGAATGGGTGGCTCGCAATCCGCGCCGCACTGATGCGCACGCGGGCTCGTTCAAAATCAATCTTCGTTCCGGGCGCTGGGCCGATTTCGCCACAGGCGACCGAGGCGGCGATCCGATTTCCTTGGCCGCTTATTTACATGGTTTGTCGCAAGGCGAAGCTGCCCGCCGCCTTGCTGAAATGCTTGGGCTAAGGAGCTCGAGCTAATGGATCTTCACGATCCCTTTGCGCCTATCGATCCAGGGGAAATCAATGGCGCAGGGCCACCAGGCGGGCGCTACACGGACATCGAGATGCCGGCGCCCACCGAGCCGCCTACGGTAATTAAGCACCGCCAGTATGGAACGGCGGTTAGGCAGTGGGTCTACCGCACTGCGGCTGGTCAGCCCTTGCTCGCGGTGGCGCGCTTTGAGCTGTCCTCAGCCAGCGTTGGTCAGCGCAAAGTTGTTTTACCCATGGCTTACATGGTGAACGGGAAAACCGGATGGCAGTTCGGGGTGCCGGATGATTGCCGCCCACTGTATGGGTTGGACAGGCTCGCAGAGGATCCAACTGCACCCGTCATCGTCACAGAAGGCGAAAAGGCGGCTGACGCAGCCACTGCAATCTTCCTCGACCACGTCGCGGTCACGTCGCAGGGTGGCGCGCAGGCATCCGCAAAAACAGATTGGAGCCCTCTTAAAGGTCGCCACGTCGTCGTGTGGCCAGATCAGGATAATGACGGACGAGTCTACGCAAAAGCCGTTGCAGCGAAGCTGAAAAGTATCGGGGCACTTTCGGTTCACACTGTCAACGTGCCTGACACCTGGCCGGCAAAGTGGGATTTAGCCGACAAGCTGCCCGATGGCATCAGTGTCGAGACGCTTATGGAGATGGTCGCACCGCCGCCTGACCCGCATGCGCTATCCGTGCTTACGCCCGCTCAATGTGAGGATGGAGATCCGAGGCCATACGTCATCAAGGGGCTCATCGCTCGAGGCGATCATGCGCAGTTCATCGGCCTTCCTGGCTCTGGGAAGTCTGCATTGGCGCCCCTTGCTGGCTACTGCATCGCTCTTGGAATTCCATTTTTGGGCCGGCGAGTTAGGCAAGGGACGGTCCTGTATCTAGCTGCTGAAGATGGCCACGGAATGAAGCTTCGCACTCGCGCGCTTCGTAAACGCTTGGGTGACACGCCACATTTCCTTCTGATGCCAGACGGCATCAATCTTTTCGACCCTGGCTCTGGCGATTTTGAACGAGTTACCAAACTCATCCAGCGGCACAAGCCAGTGGCGGTGTTCCTTGATACTGTCTCGCGAGCCTTCCCGGGCCTCAAAGAAAACGACCCTGATGCAATGGGGCGGGTTGTTTCAGTCGCGCGCGCTCTTGCCGCTATGGAATGCCGCCCCGCGATCATCACAGTCCATCATGTCGCCAAAGATGGCGGCATCACCCCACGCGGACACGGCGTGCTCGCCGGCGACTTAGACATCATTGTGCTGGTGCAGGGCGAGAAAGCCGACTTGCGTTCAGTGGTGCTGGGCAAAAATCGAAACGGAGCCAGCGATGCTTCCTTCGCGTTCAACATCGAGGTCGAGGATTTTGGCGAAGATGAAGACGGCGACCTGATCACCGCGCCGATTGCCGCCCCCATTGAGCCAACCGCGAGCAGCCGTAAAAGCGAGGCTGAGGCAAAGTTGGCCGACAAGCCGGCGACCATGCTCCGCGAGGTGCGCGATCTCATCGACCGCCAAGGGGAAGCACTAACTCCTGCCCCGAACTATCCCGTCACCAGAGCAGTGACGCGAAATTCGGTGCAAAGCAGATTGATCGATCGCGGGTGGTTTCCCGAAAATCTGCTTTGCGTCGATCCAGACGGCAAAACAAAGCTTACTCGTCAAGGTTTCGCCCCCGAGCACAACGCTCTAACCACATTGAAAAGAAAAGGCCTTTTATCCTTTAACCGCAGCTACGTGTGGCTGCTGTGAGGCCATATCTGGGAAATGCTTTGCGTTGCTTTGCACTGCTTTACAGCCTGCTTTGCGGCTGCTTTGCGCTTTGGGTCTTAAGACCCCCCAAAGCACGCAAAGCAAAAAGCAGCTGGGCAACCGCGATCGTCCAGAGGGCTCGATCTCCGCCCGATCAGCTGCAGCGCCGAACACGTTCCCGCCGACACTACGGAGAAGTAATTCAATGAGCATCGAGCCACCGCAAACCTGGGTGCGGATCCTGCCAGGCCAGCAATTCTTCTGCATGTCCGGATGTGACAATCGCGCTGGCATGCTGACGGTGCCGGGCGGCAATGCTGATGGAGTTGCGAATGCGGGTGACGTCGTTCGCTTGGACATACATACCGCGCAGATCCTTCAGGACGCAGGCGTCTGTGAAGCGTGCGATCCAGCTCAGGCGCTGAACTGATGAAGGCAGCTGAACGGCCCGCTGACAGGTGTGCCCATGGCGCGCGGAGGGTGCCACTCTCCGCGCCAGCCGGCGCTGTGCCTCTTCCCGCGCGGGCGCGGGGGTGGTCGGGGGCGGGGCGCCCCCTCCGCACATTTGGGTCCCTCTTGGCCCCCCTCCAAAGGGCGGGCATTGCACGAGCCCGATAAAAATCTAGCCACAGAAAGAAATTGAGCTATCCATGGACACGAGCAAGCCTGCCGGTTTGACATTTCGCGCCGCCGGCCAGCGCGCCGGATGCACGCACCGCGCGATCGCGCTGGCAGTTCGCGCCGGCCGAATTCCTCTTCTCTCCGACGGCAAGGTTTCAGCCAGCGCTGTCGATAGCTGGAACTCGACCAGGCGAGGGAAGCGCGGCGGGACGACGCGAAAGCAAACGGATACAAAGCGGGCGGCGGTATCCAGCGCAGAGGTATTCACGTCAGCGGCGCTGAATTCCACCGGTGCCATCAATCTCGCCGCTTTGGCGGTGACGCTTTCGGAGCGCGGCATGTTCACCGATCGCGCGGCAGCTGAGCTGGCCCGAGACAGCTACCAGGCCCGTCTCCGCCAGCTCGAATTCGAGGAGCGCAGCGGCCGGCTGGTGGACGTCGCCAAAGTACAGGTCGCGATTGCCACGGCGTGTGGGACCGTCAGAACTCGGCTGATGGCAATCCCGGCTGAACGGGCCGCGGCGCTAACCCGAATCAAGCGTGCCCCGGAGATGCAGGCCGCCTTGCACGAAATCATCGTTGAGGCTCTGAGCGAACTTACGATCACGTTTGGAGGGGAAACCAGTGCGGCTGCCTGAACCCAGCTTAGGCGCCGAGCACCCGGTGAACCGTCTGCGCACGGCTTGGGCTGCCCTGGAGGCGTTCTGCGCAACACCGAGCTGCACGCAGGAGCTTCGCGCCGCCGTGGGCTTTCTCCTGGATGGCCTGAAGCGCTTTGATGAGCAGGCCGGCGCCGGTGTTACGCTTCACGCAGCCCTGGGCCTCGGTAACTCGCACGGCGGCCGCTCTTGGGTTCGAGCGCAAGCCCTGGCCGATCGCGACCGGCTGCTGCGGGACATTCGCAAAACCCGCCTAGGCAACATGGACGACGGCGCGGCAGCAGAAGCGATCTTGGCTGAGCTCTCGGCCCTTGATCGGCGCCGGGATCTCCGAGACGGCACGCTCCCCTCTGATCTGGCGTGCGCGAATCTATGCGCGCGAATTCCACGGACGAAAAAGCAGTTGGAAAAGATCCTCGCTGGAAATCGAAAGCACGATTGAATTTCCCGCTTCGAATTTCCAGTCTGCGCAGCGACTCTCGCGTCATCAACACGGGAATCGCAGATCACCATGCCGCAGGAAACCATCGAAGGCACCGAGCCCCTCATCAGGATGACCGTCGCTGCCGGCCGCTCGGTTCAAACGCACAACGGCTATAAAGTCGAGTACGACCAGATCATGGTCGCCGGCCAGCCGTCGCTTGTCAGCAGACAAATACCGATCGAGGGCCAAGGCTTTTTCACCGAAGGCGAGGAAGTTGAGCTTCCAGTCTCCGAGGCAACGCGCCTGAAGGATCTGGGCTACCTGGTTGCGCCAGGCGAGCCCCAGTCAAGGCCGCTCGGTATCACTGCAGAGACGTTGGGACAGACGCCGGGTAAAATCGGACGTGTCGAGCTCGGCGCCGACCACGTCGGATTGCTCTCGAAGCAGGTTTACTGAGCAACGAAATGCAATTCTCGCAAAAGACGCCGATTGCCTCTGTGCAGCCGACGGCGACGTATACGCACCTCCTGCGCGGCGTCATGGAGCGGCGTGCGGCTGCTGGAGCTGAAAATATCCAGCCCGGCACTGCTGCATTTCTCCTCGCCGCCGACAGGCTGCGCCGCGGAGAAGGTTGATGGCCGTAACCCCAAGCCTTCAGAGCCTCCACCCGACCGGCACCACTTCGCAGGAAATTCGCGCTGCCTTTTTCCGCCTCACCGAAGCGCGTCGCGCAAACAACGAAGCGATTACCGCGGCCGCAGCTGCGCGCCCTAACTTGGTTCTCGACCTCTCGCCGGCTCAACTGCGAAAGCACGACGAGGAGGTTCGAGATCGTCATGCCTTCGCCGAGCAGCTCGATGCGTTGGAGACCAAGTTTCGTCGCATGTTCGACGAAACGAAAGCTGCAGAAGACGACTTAGCCTATGCCGATCGCCTTGCCGCTATCCGCGCCGCAGAGAAAGCGTGGAACGCTGAAATGGGCACGCGATACCCGGCTTTGACCGCAGAACTCGCTGAGCTTCTGCGGAGGGAGGTGGCAATCCTGACGCAGTATATCGAATTGGCGCGCATGCCCGCTGCCTCGCGAGCTCTTGGAAGTCGAGGATCGAACTTTCCATTTTTAACCTCAGGCATGCTGCGGGCGAAGCACGGTGCGCGTTTCTCTCCTCAGCATTTCAACGAGGCGTTGTCTCTTCCGACGATCGCGCCGGCGGAGGCCGCACTGTGATCGCTGGCGCCATCAAACCAGGCGGGCGCAAGGCCACGAACTCTTCGGGCGGTCGCCAGTGATCGCCCCACCCTCTCGCGGCGAGCAGCCGCGAGCGTCGCAACTCGGCAAGGGCGACGAAAATATGCCCCCGAGCGCCGGCAGGGAACCAATCTCCACCCGTGGCCGGCAACATTTCTCTTTTTGGAGCCTATAATGTTTGAAAGCGACTTCACCTACACCGCAGCCGATCCGCTTATCATCCCGCTTGATCCACCGCTGAAAACCGGTCGCGGCGACGTGTTGCAGATTGTGCTTCGCGAGCCGACGTCCGCCCAGGTCTGGGCGGCAGAGCAGCATCTGATCCCCAAGAACGGCAACAAAGGAACGCGGCTCTACCAGAAGGCGCTGGTGTCGAAAGTCAGTGGGGTCGATGAAACCGCGCTGACTGAATTGCCAATCGGTGTTTTCATGAAAGCAGCTCGCTACCTGCAGGACTTCATTGAGGCTGGTTTGCCAGGCAAAGATTCAGAAGACGAGAGCGCGCCTCTGCCGACGACATTCACGATCCTTATTGACCCGCCGATCCGTGCCCAGACGTTGGAGCTTTCGTCTCTTCGCTTGTCCGAACCGACACTGGGGCAGATGGCCAAAGCAGAGAGCGCCCTCGGCGATCTCAGCGCGCAACGCGTGAGGGCGTATCAAGAGCAGCTTGTTATTCAAGCCTCAGGGGAGAATGGCCTGCTAATCGCTTCGCTCCCGATCTCTGTGCTGAACCGGGCGGCATCATACGTGATGGGTTTTTCCGCCGCCGGCCGGCTGATGTCGACATAGCCATTGCTCAACTCTCGCATCATTATGGATGGCCGGCAGCCGGTCCCGGATCTGCTTTCGCCCTCACCACAGGTGATCTGGTCGCGTGGGTTGAGCGCACGAATGCTGCACTGGCTCGGTCGAGCAAGGGTAGGGTGCGCCATTAATGGCTAACGGCTTCTCAATCACCATCGGCGCGGTCGACAGTGCTTCGTCAGTTATCGACGGCGTAAACAAGCACCTCGCAAGCCTGCATGCCCCCGCCCAGCGCCTCGGCAAGCAGCTATCTACCTTCTCGCGCTTATCCGGACTCCAGGATGTCGGCAAAGGATTCGAGCGAGTGGCGCGCGGGGCTTACTCCGCCTTCCAAAATGTCGCGCGCGTTGTAGCTCCACTTTCGGCCATTACCAGCGCTGCCAGCGTGGCTGGGATGTTCAAGATGGTTGACGCTTGGGGCCAGTGGGGCAGCCAGCTTGGTTGGGCCGCCCAAAATCTAAACGTGTCCGCCGGCAGCCTTCAAGCAATGCAAGGCGCAGCACAACTCGCGGGCGGCTCGGCTGATGACCTGACGCAGGGCATGCAAGGGCTTGCCCAGACGATGTATGACGCGATCGGCGGGCGGGCGCCGGAAGCTGTTGCGATGTTCAACGCTTTGGGCATTGCCTTTGATGACGGCACTCGTCACATCGTCCCGGTCGACAAGGCTTTTAAGAAGCTCGCAGATTCTATTGTCACCATTAAAGACCCGCTCACGCAGTTGCGGGTCCTCACCCGCGCCGGAATCAGTCCGAGCCTTCTGCCGATGCTACGTCTCGGCTCAAAAGGCATTGAAGACTTAGAAGAAAAAAGCCGTCGCTACGGCGCGACCAGTGCTGCGGGAATTGCTACCGCCAACCGAATGCGAGTTGCTCAGACTGATCTCACCCTTGCGGCCAATGGTTTCGGGAATGCTATTTCTGAGCGCGTTGCGCCAGCAATGATTCCATTACTTGAATGGATGGCCGACCTCATCACAAAGAACCGCAACTGGATTGCACTCGATGCAGGCAAGTATGCCAAGCAATTCGCTGACTACATTAAGGCCATAGACTTCAAGGCGGTCGGCCAAGGCTTCGATACTTTCGCCACTAAAGCGAACAACGTCGCCACGGCGTTCGGCGGGTGGCAACGGGTTTTGGAGGGCTTGTTTTTGGTCAAGTCCGCGAGCTGGGCGGCCTCGATCATTGCACCATTTGCCAGCGTTCTGCGCTTGCTGACGATCGTGCCCGGTTCGGGTGTGACAGCTGCTGAACTGGCTGCGGTAGGGATTGCTGATTATGCGGTCGGCAATGTGGGCACGCAAGGCAATGTGCGCGAGGATCATTCAACCTGGGGTAAATGGATATACGATCATTCCTCAGCGTTGCGGTATGCTGACAACTACCTAAACGGCACAGCCTCCAGTGCACGCATGGACACCCCTACTAGCGAGGTGCAGCAGTCGAGGGTCGCCAAGGCGTTCGCCACGTTCGAGATAGCTGGCTACACACCAGCGCAGTCCAGTGGGCCTGCCGCCAATATGATGGCCGAAAGCTCAATGAATCCATTTGCGGTGAACGGAAGCCACTTTGGCATCGGCCAGTGGGACCCAACCCGGCAGGCCGACTTCGCAAAGCTCTACGGCCACACCATGCAATCGGTCACCGACCCGGATGCGGCCTTTCAGGAACAGCTCAAGTTTTACCGCTACGAGTTGACGCAGGGGAAATATCGGGACGTCGGCAATGCGATGCGCTCTGTCACGAGCGGTTTCCAGTCCGGATCATTGATCTCGCAGCACTACGAAATCCCCAACGATCCGACCGGGAGCACCGCTTATCAACGAGGCGGCTTAGCGCAGAGTCTATTTGATCAGTTTGGCAATCTGTCGCCATCGGCTCCCGCGGTAACTTCCGACCAAAGCCCAAGCACGCCAAGCGGCTCGGGCGCGCCCGGTCCGAACGGAGCCGACGGCGCTACCGGCAAGGTCGCCGTCACGATCAGTGCGCCGCCTGGCGTGAAGGTTTCCGCCCGCTCCAGCGGCAATGTGTTGCCGCCGAAGATCGCCCGCACAGGCGTGGGCGTTTCGAGCGACGATCCATATGCGTATGGTCAATAGGAGGAGAAGAGCAATGTCAGATTCTTATCGAAGGCATTTGACTGAAACCTCAAGCGGCCCCGTTGCGAAGCTGGCAGACCCAAAGCCTATGTTTCTCAATGACGAGCTCATCGCCGCCGCATTGGCGGGTGGAATTGTGGCGGCTCGAAACTGCGATGTTTCGGCTGAAGCAGCGGTGGCAACCTACTTCAAGGTGCTCGAGGCTTTGCAGGCGAGGCGCAATGCCAATGGCTCTGAGGATCAAGTGGAGTAGGCATGGCCAATACCTCAAACACCGTTGTCATTCCGGCAAGAGCGAATCAGCCTGACTCACTTTTCAAGCCCTTTTTCGCGAAGCATCCTAACGACACTGTGCAATACTGCGTCGATGCGAGCGGCTTCTGCCAGTATTCGGGCCGAACAATCGTAAGCGTGTCTGTCACCATCAATTCGATAACCGGCAAACTTCCGGTGACGATAAGCGGCGCCTCATTCGGCGGCGGCCGATCGGTTTTTCTGGTGAGTGGCGGGTCGGACAACACCGATTACATGCTCACCTGGTCGGCGCAGCTCGACAATGGGACATCTCTCACCCGCAATATCACGGTCCCGATTAGAGGATTGTTCTTTGCGCAGCAGGGTGCGGACGTCATCGCTAAAGGCGACCCTGGATCTCCCGGCGAGCTCGCAAATGCCCCGGCCGTGTTCGCGGCATTCACCACGCTGACCGCCGAAGAGAGAAGCGCATTCGCCGCTGGTATCGCTGCGGACCCGGCGTTTGCGAGCGCTTTCATAGGCGCCTTGCCGACCTCGCCTGCGGGGCTTTCGGTCGGCCAAGTTTGGAACGATGGCGGTATTCCTGTGCAGGTGACAGCTCTATGAAAAAAGCTCTTCTCTACATCGCTGTGATTATCGACGCCTGCAGCATGGCCATGGCGCAGCAAAACCCGGCGCCTCACCTGAAAACACAAAGCTACGGAGACGTATCAGACTTTGCAGCTACCGATGCATTTGTCGCCGCGGCGATCGCCAGCCTCCAGCCTCTGAGTTACTCGCTAGTGACGCCCTCGGTTCGGACATGCCCCGCTGCGAATTGCCCTAACCCCGCGAACGCGCACCAAGCGCCGCAGATCCTTGCCTCAACCTGGGTGGAAAGCATCGCCTCATCCACTGTCCCACGGCAGCAGGAATGGGGCTCAATCTTCGGCATGTATTCCAATGTCGGGCAGTCAAGCGATTATCCAACGATCCCGCCCAGCCAAAAAGTGACGGTCTACGCTGGCATGGTGCAAGGGCCGCTCTCTGGGCCGACATGGACGCTCAACACCGACATCGTGCGAAACGGTTGCCCAACATCCGGCGCAGGCACCATTCAGCCTTACATCGGATCAGCGCAACCGTGCGGGACGCCCATACCGACAGGCATAGGTGTGAGCACGATCGGATACGAGCTTGATTTCTCGAATTGGGATCAGAACATCGACATAGGCGGCCCTGAAGTTGTCGGTATGGCCATCGTCACCAACAGCGAATATCGGGGCTTAGCCGCCTGGTATGCGGCGAACGGTATCGATGGGACCGGCACAACGGCAAGCTGGTCACACGGAATACTGATGACGAACAAGACCGCCTATGACGATGACTACGACGAAATTGATAATGTTGCTACGAATGGTTATTCTTGTTCCGGCAACCATCCGTCTAATTGCTTTGTGGCCACGGGCACTGAGGGCCTCGATGCCTTTAAGGACAATGGAAAAGTATCGAATGCCTCGTATGAGAGTGGGGCTAATGCGGCCGCAACTCCAAACTACGGCTTTCTAGCGTCGGGGTCTTATGGGGTCGCAGTGCTGGATGCTGTCGGCGCAACCTCAAATAATTCGAACCATCTCAAGGTGGTCCGCGCTCCTCCTTTGGGGGATATTTGTCTGGATGGCAGTAACGCATGTCTGTTCTACTCCAGCACGGCATCGCTCATCAATTTAACCAGCGCGACCGGTGTTCAGAACTTCCAGTTCTGGGACAATGGCGACTTCTATGTCCTCAGCGGCGAAGCGCATCTGAATGGCGGCGCAAAAGTAATCGGCGGCCTATCGAGCGACACCATGCTTGTGACAGGTCCTGCCGCTGGAGGCAGCACGGTTGTAGGTGACTATTCGGAAACCGATAGCGTTGCGCTCAACGGCTTCTCTTCCGCAGGCGCCCACTCTGGGAATGGCTTCGTAACGACCGGGACGGAGGGCGGCGACGCTTTCAAGGATAACGGCAAGGCGACAAGAGCGTCTTTCGAGAGCGGAGCGGCTACGGGAGCCACGCCAAACTACGGTTTCCTTGCTTCAGGCGCTTATGGAGTAGCCGTGCTTGATGCCACAGGCGTCGTCTATTCAGCGCCAACAACTCACGTGAAGGTCGTCCGCGCCGCACCCTTTGGCGACATCTGCTTCAACGGTAGTAATAACTGCCTGTTTTATTCGAACACATCATCGCTCACCAATCTAACTACCAGCAGCGGCGGGCTGGGCTGGCAGTTCTGGGATAACGGTGATTTCCATGTCCTGTCGGGCATGTCCTATTTGAGCGGCGGTGCAGAGGTGGTCGGCGGGCTGACTGCCGACAAAGTGAATTGCACAGGCGTCGTCCAGCAAACGCCCGCTTCTGGCGCGACCATTGCGCTTAGTTCGAAATGTTTGAACTGGATAAATCCCGCTGCCGCGCTTGCGGCTCTTACTCTGACTCTGCCCACCGGAAATACCGACGGCGACATTGTGAAGGTTACCTTCACCAAAGCAGTCACCGCTGTTTCTCTCACCTTTCCAGGCGCAATCAACGGCAACATCACCGGTGCTGCTGCAAACACAACCGTGGAGTTCACCTATATCGGTGCTCCGGCAGCGTTGTGGCAGCGCACGAACAATCCTTCTTAGGGGCGCCTCTCGCGCAGCCTCACCCCAGCGCCTCCCCCATTTTCCGCGATGAACTCGACGCCCGCCGCTTCTAGGGCGGCACGAAGCTTGTCGGTGGTGCCACGTCTCGGCACTGTGTTGCTCAGCTCAAAGTCAGCCACTGTCCGAACCGGCACCCCACTAGCCTCCGCTAATTGGTCCCTTGTCCAGCTGATGAGACTGCGGGCGGCGCGGCTTTGGGACGGCTTAATTGCATCTGGCATGCGAAACCATTTGACGTTATCGCATATGGTATGCAACTTCAGGGGCGTTCCGCAAGGAACATCAGCCAGCCGGAGCGTCTCACCGCTCCGGCTGGCCTAACCACCACCTTTCCGGGAGGATCTGGTAATGGCTACGCATACTCATAGCATATTTGGCGACTCGCGAGCGGCCGCGACTACAAAGCCGGCGCCAGGGAGGGTCAATGAGGGGACCACCCTCCCCGCGCCTGACCCCCGGTTGGTGCACTACGCCGCGCCGGAGGCTGGCCATATTAATACCGCGTCGCGCCGTTCGGTTTTAGCGGCCTTGTCCGGCGCAGCCCTCGCAGGCGGCGCCCTCGTCCTGGCGATGCCGACCGAGGCGCCGGCAACCATTGTCACCATGACAAAGGGCGGCCCCGACGCTGACCTCATCGCCCTCTGCGCCCAGCACATCGTCAACCTGAGGGCCTTCAACGATAGCCCTGCGATGGACACCATAGGTTACGACTACGACGACCCTCTTTGGGACGCTTACGAGGCCACGCGGGACGCGATCAGCGACGCCAAGCCGCAGACGTTCGCGGGTCTGGTGGCCGTCGCGCAGGCTGCCATGGCCGAAGCTGGCCCCGATCGGCAAGATCCGGATGACCGGCTTTTCCACGGTATGGACGAGCAATGGTCCTGGAATCTGCTGTGCGACCTGCTGCGGCTGCACAACGCGGAGGCGGTATCGTGAGCGCGACCATCATCAGTCTAAGACCGTGCGGCGATGTTCGGGAGGACCCGTGGCAAACGGCATTTGGCCTCAAGCCATTCCGCGAGCGCTATCCGCTTTGGGAACGAACGCCGGCTACGATTTCGGGTTATCTCCAAGCCACCGAGAACGAGTTCCCGATCCTGGGGATATGCGAAGTTACCCAACGGCATTCTATGGCGAAGCTAGAGGGCTCATCGATCGATCTGCCGGATGAGCATGGCGAGCTTCTGAACGCATTCATCGGCCTGTCGCGACGTCACGGGAAGATGGCCAAGGCGCTGCAGGGGGAAGCTTTGCGCTTCGGCTTGGCCGCGCTTCGTGTTCGGCACAGAGGTCCAATCACCGATGACATGCTGCTGCATATAATGGCTCTGGTCGGGGTGGATCCATGAGCCCCGACGCTGTGGCCGCAACCCGGCGCCGGCTCGAAAATGCAGTCGAGCGGGCGATCGAGCTGCTGAACGCGCTCGACGGTGATTGCGACCTGGAGCCGGACGACGACAGCGAGGCCGAGACTGACATCGGCGCCGCGGAGGATGAGGGCTTGAGTGCGATGCATGGCTACAAGGGAAGCGGTGCCGGCTGCTGTGTGTTCGATGGCGCCTGACCAAGCCCACCGGACGCGGAGCGCGCCGCGCTGCCGCCATGTCTACGTCATCGGCCCCGAGACCGGCCTCCAAAAAATCGGCATCGCCACCGATCCCCGAACTAGGCTGGCGGCTCTGCAGACGGCGTCGCCTACCCGGCTCAAGATCCATGACTCTGTCGCGGTCCCATTTGGGGTCGCGCACGATGTTGAGCGGCGGGCGCACCATCGGTTGAGGAAAGCCCGGGCATCCGGCGAATGGTTCGACGTGCCGGCGGCCGAGGCGATTGAAGCGGTGCGGATTGCTGTGTCTGCCCTGCCCACCATGCCAGACGATGGCGCGTCGCTGCCCCTCTTTGCTTTTGCTCGGGAGGTGCCGGCGCAGCCAGGCGAGTGTGTGCCCCCGCCATCGGTTCGGGCGGGCCTGGCGCGGATATGGAGGGTGGCGAGGAGAAGCTTGGCGGCCGGATAGCCGCTCAGCATCAAACGGCGCCCAGCATGAGGCTGCTGCAGGTGCGGCGCTGGGCCATGGGGTTAGCCGGGTATGGGCAGGCTACTAGCAGCGCTAGGAACTTGGCGGACCAACAAAAAAATTGCAGTCAATAAACGGTTGTCGGTTCGTCTCATCAAAGACGACAATCTTGTATGTCAAGCCGGTGCTTTTCATGGCATCAAGAAAGGCTTTTTCCTGCAAGTTCGGTGCATTTGGATGCCTAACTTCAACGTAAAAACCACTGTTCTTAGGATTATTAAGGTAGCCAATCCCAGAAGCCGTCAATATTTTATCGGCTTTTAGAAGGCCTTCAAAATCTGCGGCGAGGTTGCTTGAATCGTCGTCGCCATGTGAAGTTATAAGGATGATTTTACTAGGAATAAAACCGGAAAAAGCCTTCAAAATTTTTGATTTTTGCTCGTCTGTAAAAGCTCTGAAGGTTATGGGTATTTGATCAGCGCTGATTAACCGAGCGTTTGCCGACCGCAAATCTCCCAAAGCTTTTTCTTTGTCGGTTCGCTCTGCGGAAAAAGCCAGATAGTTTGCGAGCACGAAAGTAAATAAAACAGTCCCTTTTAAAAAGGACTTTTTCCTGTCTGGCGGTAGATTGTTTGCCGTCCACACAGCAAATGCCGGCCAAATCATGGGTAAACCGTAGTCAAGTAAAAACGGCCCAAAGGCAAACAGGCTTCTCCATGCAGAAAGCAATGCAGCAAGATACTCGCCAATTCCGTGCAGCACCGACTCGCCTCATGTTGCGCAATCGACCTACTGGCTACCGCGCCACCTCCCACAGCACAAACATCCCCGGCCCCTGCCGAGACACCACGGTGCCGTTCGTCCATTGGTTGTGGAGCGCCACCCGGACCTGCTGTGGGGCCCGACCCGCGGCCGCCGTCATGCTGGATTTGCTCCAGGCGGGCAGTCGCTCGGCGGCGGCGCAGCTGGATCGTCGATGCGATCGAGCAGCTCTGCCCCGTTGTTCCGCACGCTGTTCACTGCCCGGCTCACCGGCCAGAGGCGCACGGTCCCAGGCGCCGCGGGCCGCAGCAGCGCGGCATGATCGCTTTCCACCTCGCCCAGCCATAGCGGCCAGTCTTCGGGCTCGAGGATGACCGGCATTCGATCATGTAGGGCCGCCATGTCGTCATTGGCCGACGTCGTCATGATGGTGAAGGTGCGCATTGTCTCGCCGGCGGGATCTCGCCAGCTTTCCCAAAGCCCGGCGAAGGCGAGCGGCGTGCCATCGGTTCGGGCGATCGCGTATGGCTGCTTGCCGTCGGCCATGGCCTTCCATTCATAGAAGGCGTCACACGGAACCAGGCAGCGCCGGGCCTGCAGCGCGCTCCGAAACATGCCGGATGTGGCGGCCGTCTCCGATCGGGCATTGATCGGCCGCTTGCAGGCCTTCAGGTCTTTGGTGAACGACGGCACTAGGCCCCAGCGCAGCGCATCGAGGCGGCGCTCGCCGGTGGTCGGATGACGGCGAATGACCATGGCAAGCTGCGTCGGCGCGACGTTCCATCTTGGCGCCAAGTTCGGAAGCAAGCCGGAGGTGACGAACAGGCGCCGGATGAGCTCGGGCGGAAGCTGCGAGGCGAACCGGCCGCACATGCTATTCAGTCAGGTGCTTGTTGTTCTGCCAGGTAAGCGGCGATGGCGCCATTTCCGCAGGCGGTTTCTTCATCACCACAAAGCCCTGTTTCCGCAGATGCTCGATCAGGTGTGACGCGGTGAGCTTGGCCATGATCTCGCCCGAGTGCTTGAACTCTCGACGGCCATCGTGGCGCAATGCGTAGGATAGGGCGAAGGTGAGCTCGTCCTCGGTGGTCGGTAGCAGCTTTTCGGGAGCGGGTTCATCGGCCATGACGGCAGGTAAGCAGGAGAACGCAGAGAGAACAAGCAACGCGAACGTTTCATCCACAGGATTCTGCATCGTAGGGCATCGGATGTGCCGTTGCGGTGAATTTTAGCGGCCTTTATTGCGTCTTGCAGCCTCTACGGGCCAAGAAGCGCCTTCTTTGCTGCTTCGCTAGCGATTTCCACGGCCATTTTGTAGAGCGATCCCCCGACCGTCTGACCGGCCTTCAGCGCCAATTTTTTGAACCTAGAAACACTCAACTCGGTTTGAGGTGTGTCGACAGCCATGTTGCTGATGGCTTCCTGTAGCGATGATTGCTCACTGACTGTCAGTCCATCTAGCTCTGAGACCAGAGCATGAGCCGTCTCAAAACGGTGGACAGTCCATGGGTGGGGAGCGCCACATTGGTGGCAATAGGCGGGAGTTTCTGCCCTCGTGTGCACACGAGCCCTATCCGCGCCACGTATCCTGGTCGAGCATTTTTCGCATGCGAAGACAGTCGCGACTCCGCAATCCGGACAGAATAGCGATCCTCGACTAGGCGCACTCGCAAGCGTGGTCGTGATTTGATGCCCATTCCGGCAGACTTGCAGGACATCGAAGGCTCCGGGCGGCGGAGGCGGCCGATAATTCTCCATTCTATCTAGGATCGAAATTGCTTAACCCCTCTTGCGGACACAGAGCGGACAATTTAGAGGCCGTTTTGAAGAATTATCAAAAAAGTCAGATAAAACGCCGTCTTTTCAAAGACTTACTGGTGCCGGCAGGGAGAGTCGAACTCCCGACCTACTGATTACGAATCAGTTGCTCTACCACTGAGCTACGCCGGCATAAAGCTGCGTGAACCGCCTATACTAGAGGCCCACGCCCCCCGCAACCAGCCAGCCATCAAAACCCGTCAAGCGGCCGGTTCCACTAACTGCGCACGCGGCACCGGCTTGCGGATCGCCGACAGTAAGGCCCGGACCTCTGCCCGCGCAGCGATGTGGCTCATGCCAAGCTGGATCTGCAGCCCGGCCTCGCGCACATCCATCAAGGTCAGACCCTGCAGATAAAGCTCGCGGAAAATCACCCGCTCGCCGAACCCCTTCACCGTCCGGAAACCGATCCGCTTGGCCAGCGTCTCCAAAGTCGCGCCAACGTCGCGCTTGTTGCGCATCTCCGTCGAGCCCATCCGGTTGCGCATCACAATCCAGTCGATCCGGCCGCGGTCCCGGGCAAAGCGGCGCTTGCGGGCTTCCCACACCATCTCGCTGTAGATGCTGGGGTTGATCACCGAATGGTCGTCCGGATCCACCCGTGCCAGCATCGCGAAATCAACGAAGCTGTCGTTGATCGGCGTGATCAGCGTGTCCGCACTCGCATGCGCCAGCCGGCTCAAATACGTATCCGCCCCTGGGCAATCTACCACCACAATGTCGCACCCGGTCGAGAGCCGCTTGAACGCCGCCTCGAACAACGCCCGCTCCTCCGCCTCCGCCTCCACACGGCTATCCACCTCGCTGCGGAACACACTCTCCGATTCAGGCACCGGCAGATCCACCTTGTGGCGCACGGCATAAGCCCGACGGGCCACCAGATAGCCCGACAGCGTGCCCTGCCGCGCATCCAGGTCGATCGTGCCCACCTGGTATCCGTCGCGCATCAGGCCTACCACAAGATGCATCGCGGTGGTGGACTTGCCCGAACCGCCCTTCTCGTTGCCCAATACAATCAGATGAGCGCGCTGCTCGTACGAGATGCTGGCCAAACCCCTCAAACTCCCGCCGACACGTGTGGACTTATCCTACCCCATCATGCCCCGCCCCTTCGAGTCCCGCCAAGCCGTATCGCACCCCGCCGCCAGCCACACGGGAACGCGAACCGCCCCACCGCGTTCGGCCCGCTAGATGATCCCGACGGAACTATCCCCGGCCGACCACCAGGCCACCCAGCCAGGCACCTTGCGGGAATGCCAGGATTGCGGCCTGTTCCAGGACATCGCTCATCTCGTGCCCGGTGACGCCGCCCATTGCCGGCGCTGCAACGCCACATTGCGCCGGGGTGCGAGCAACGGCATGACCAAGGCGCTTGCCTGCTACGTCACCGCACTCGTGCTGCTGGTGCTGGCTTTGCAGATGCCCTTCCTGGACCTGCGCAGCGTCGGCCGCGTCTACCAGGCCACCCTGTTTACCGGCCCCTCGCAGCTGGAAGGTTTTGGCATGTGGGAGATCAGCATTGTGGTGCTGATCACCCTCGTTGCCGTGCCGTTCATACAGCTCATCATCGTGCTGACGGTGCTGATCGGCCTGCGCGCGCCGAACCCCTCACCGCGCCTGCGCTTCCTCTATGGTTGGGTGGAAACGCTGCGTCCTTGGTCGATGATCGAGGTTTTTCTGCTCGGCGCCTTCGTCGCCTATAGCCGCCTGCAAGCCATGGCCGAGGTGCAAGTCGGCCCTGCCTTGATCGCACTCGGCGGTGTCATGCTGGCTATGGTCGCTGCCGATATCGTGCTTGACCATGAAGAGGTGTGGGAAACCTTCGAGGCGCGCGGCCTGCGAGTGAACCTGCCAGACCAGCCGCATCAGCCGCTCATCGGATGCGATTGCTGCAGGCTGGTGCTTCACGCCCGCGAACGCAGCCGCTGTCCGCGCTGCGGCGCCAGGCTGCGCCGGCGCAAACCGCAAAGTATTAACCGCACATGGGCGCTGCTGGGCGCCGCCATCGCGCTCTACGTGCCCGCCAACATCCTGCCGGTGATGACCGTCATCCGCTTCGGCCGTGGCGAGCCGAACACCATCCTCAGCGGCGTGATCGAGCTGATACAGGCGCAGATGTGGCCGCTGGCCATTCTTGTTTTCCTCGCAAGCATCACCGTGCCGCTGCTCAAGCTCGCCGGCCTCATCCTTATGTTGGTAATGACCGGCGAAGGCTCCGTCACCCGCCTGCGCGACCGCACGCGCCTCTACCGGCTTGTCGACAGCGTCGGTCGCTGGTCGATGATCGACGTGTTCATGATCACCATATTGGTGGCCCTTGTGCGCATGGGCTTTATCGCAACCGTGCTGCCGGGAGGCGGGGCCATTGCCTTCGCCTCCGTGGTGGTGCTGACCATGTTCGCCGCCGCAAGCTTCGACCCGCGCCTGATGTGGGATGCAGCGGCCGCCGCGGGCCACGACCTGGAGGCTGAAGACCTGGAAACCCACCCGCCCCACGCACAAGCCGCTACACCATGAGCGATACCGACCCCAACCGGAACGGCACCGACCCTCAGGTGCCCAGCGCGGTCGTGCGCCGCCGCCGCCGCTTCTCGCTGTTCTGGCTCATTCCCATCGTCTGCGGCGGCATCGGCATCTACCTGGTGATCACCACGCTGGCCGATCGCGGCCCGCTCATCACCATCACCTTCAAGACCGCCAACGGCATCACCGCGCAACAGACCCAGGTGGAACACAAAGCCGTCGGGCTCGGCATGGTGGAGGACGTGAAGCTCGCCGACGACATGTCCAGCGTGCAGGTCCATGTGCGCATGAACCGGCAGGGCGAACGCGTGCTAACCAACCATGCCCGCTTCTGGGTCGTTCGCCCACGGCTGAACACCGGCAACATCTCTGGCCTCGAAACCCTCGTCTCCGGCGCCTACATCGAAGTCGATCCCGGCACCCCGGGTGGCGACTTCCAGAAACAATTCACCGGCCTCGAAGACCCGCCAGGCACCCGATCCGATGAACCCGGTCAAACCTATGTCCTTAAAGCAAGGGTGCTAGGCTCTCTCTCCCCCGGTGCTCCTGTCTTCTATCGCGACGTCAGCGTCGGCGAGATACTCAGCTACGATCTCGGTGACGGGCAAGGGCCGGTGACCATCAATGTTTTCGTAAAGGCGCCGTTTGATAAATTCGTCCACGAGAACACACATTTTTGGAACGCATCTGGCATTTCCGTCAATTTCGGCGCCGAAGGGCTGCACGTAGAGCTCGAATCATTCCAGGCTCTGCTCTCCGGCGGCATCGCTTTCGACAGCCCTGTTAAAAGCCCCACGCCCACTAGCAAGGGTGACCAGCAATTCAATCTGTTCGACAACAAGGCGGAAGCGGACGCTTCTGGCTTCCGCAAGAATATCCCTGTGGTCACCTATTTCAAGAGCTCGGTTACCGGCCTGGGCAAAGGCTCGCCCGTGCAGGTATTCGGCATCCAGATCGGCAGCGTCACCGATGTCAGCCTGGTGATGGATCAATCCACGAAGGCGATGCGCGCACGCGTTGCCTTCGAAATACAGCCCGAACGCGTCTTCCCTGAAACACAGATATCCCGAGACAACGATCCCCATGCGACGGCCGTCAGCCTGGTCGGCCAGGGCGTGCGGGCGGTGCTGGAATCGAGTAACTTCATCACCGGCCAGAAAGCGATCTCGCTGGAAGTCGTGCCGAATGCACCGCCAGCCACGGTCGGCCAGGAAGGCGACGCCCTCCTCATCCCGAGCCAGGGTGGCGGCCTCGACAACATTACTACCTCGCTCAGCGACATCGCCACCAAGATCGATGCCATACCGTTCGAAGAGATCGGCAAGAACCTGAACAGGACACTCGCTTCGGTCAGCGACACGGTCAGTGGACCCGATGTTAAAAATGCGCTGCGCAAACTCTCCGAAACGCTCACGGATGTGCAACATCTGGTACACAACACCGATCGCGGTATGACACCGGTGCTGCAGAAACTGCCGCAAATATCGACCGATCTGCAACAGGCGGTGTCCAAGGCCAATGCGGCACTCGGCCAGGGCGGCTATGGCAGCAATTCGGACTTCCAGCGTAATATGAGTCGCTTGCTGGACCAGGTGAACGACGCGGCCCGCAGCATCAGGCTGCTGGCTGATTTCTTGACGCGGCACCCCGAGGCGCTGATACAGGGACGCACGGCTCAGGCGACAGAGCGATGAAAAAACAAGCACTCTTCTTTTTTGAAAAAAAGATGCAAAAAGTTTTTATGTCCTGCAGCTTCGCCGCTTGCGCTTTGCTTGCAGCGTGTTCTTCGCCGGATCCGACGTATTATACACTTCAAACCACACCCGGTACGCCAATGCCGGGAGTGCCTGGAACGGTCGAGGTCAGGCGGCCTGGGTTAGCGGGATATCTTGACCGGTCAGACATCGTGTTGAAATCGCAGTCCTATAAGCTTTCATTGAATAGCCAGAAACAATGGGCCGAACCGCTTGGCGACATGATCGGGCGTGTGCTGACTCAGGATCTTTCACAGCGTCTACCGGGCAAAAGCGTCTTCACGCAGTCGGGCGCCATCACCGCGGATGCGGATATGCGTGTGGAAGTCGACATACAGGCTTTCGACGCAGATGGCTCAGGCGACGTGGTTCTAACGGCGCAGGTCGCCATTGAGGGCGGCATCACGCATCACCCGCTTTCCACCCGCCATGTGTCTCTACGCGCACCCTTGAGTGGTGCTGGCGAAGCAGACCAAGTAGCCGCCATGAGTGGACTTCTCGGCACGCTGGCAGATCAAGTCGCCACCGACGTCTCCACTGCGCTGCCGGATAGAACCGCGACAGCCATGTAAAAGTCTTTTGCTTCTTTTCTTCAGAAAAGAAGACCTTCCTTCTAATCCTTCGCCAACAACAAAGCCGCCGCCATAGGCCCACCTCCCGAGCTCGCAGCCGCCAGCCTCGGGTCACCCGGTATCTGTCTATTTCCACCCAGTCCACGAAGCTGCGTCACAGCCTCATGCGCGAATCCAAAGCCATGCATCCGCCCCGCCCCAAGCTGGCCGCCATGGGTGTTCATCGGCAGTTCGCCGTCGCGTGCGATGCGTGTGCCGCCTTCGATGTAACGATGTCCCTCGCCTTTCTCGGCGATACCAAGCCCTTCGATCCAGGTGATCGGCAGAAAGGCAAACCCGTCATAAAATTGGATCGTGTCGAGATCGCGCACGGTGTAATCGGTACGTTTCCACAGATTCGCACCTGTCTCGTAGCTTGCCGGGTATTCCACCTGATCCCAGCTATAACGATCAACGGAGCATGACATCGCTGCGATGCGGATGGGTGTACATTTCACCTCACCCAGAGCGTCTTGCGCCGAGACGATCACGACTGTTGATCCATCGGTGAAGCGATCGCAATCGTAGAGGCAGAAGGGTGACGTGATCATCCGTGCCGACAGGTATTTCTCCAACGTCAGCGGTTCTTTTACGATGGCGGCGGCACGCGGATTGATGGCCGCGTTGCGATGCGCATTAAGCGCTATCTGTGCGAGGTGTTCGCGTGTCATGCCGTGGCGTTTCATCTGCCGCATCGCGTATTGCGCCACCCAGTTTGCAGCGGAGATCGCGAAAAATGGTGCTGTCCACTGAGATGTTCCGTCCACAGTGTCGCGCCGCAGCGGCGGGAACTCGTCTGGGCGTGACATGGCAGCCGCTTCATAGACGGTACGGAAACAGATCACGTGGCGGCACAGCCCGGCCTTCACCGCCATTGCGGCCGACTGTATAGCCGAGAGCTGCGCCGGCATTTCGGCCGCACCGATATGCCATTGAGATTTGATATTGAGAGCCTCGATCAACTCATCCGAACTGACCGGTGAAAAGCCAAGATAGCCGCTCATTTTTCCCGGGTAGGTTGCCACCCCGTCGATTTGGCTGAGGGTCAGTCCGGCCTCGGCGAGCGCCTCCCGGACGGCATCGACGGTGAGCAGAAGCGGTGCCCGGGCGAGCCGCATGCCGACCTCGGACTGACCAATCCCTGTTATGTAGGCGTGTTTCTCGGCCATGCTCAGCCGACCTTTTCGAACAGGGGATACCACACGCCGCTCTGCTCCTCGAACACCACGCGCACGGGATCGTCGAACTCTACAGCCTCTACCGGCGTGTTGACGATATTGGTGGTCAGATACACGCCGGGCACGCCGTCCAGCCGCACACGCGCGATCACATAGGGCACTTCCAGCCCAGGCAGCCAGGCCTGGTGATTGATCGTGTAGCTCTCGATCGCACCGGTGCCGGCGACCGCTTCGGGTGCCACGTTCTCGGATTGGCACTGCCGGCAGAGCGGTTTCGGCGGATGGGTATAGAAGCCGCAATCCTTGCACTTGACGATATTGAGCTTGCCTTCGGCGCCGCCCGTCCAGAAAGCACGATTATCGGCATCCAATCTGGGGCGTGGGCGGGAAGCTGTCATGATACCGGGTTCTCCTTCGCGTCCCGGTATGTTCCAATTATCGTGTTTTCACCAGCGCTCACGTATCCTGCAGGCTTTTACCCGCCGCTGCGATGTTTCCGGATAGAACCGCGACAGCATCGTAGCAGTCTTTTGCTTCCTTTCTTCAGAAAAGACGTTCTTCCTTCCTTCAGTCGTATTCTGCCTTGCAAGCCTCGGAGTCCAAAAACGCCGCCGCTTTACGCCGCATCGTCTGCACTTTCCCAGCATCCATGCGCGACAATGTCTTCATCGGCATCGCAAGTCGAATATTGCCGCCTAGCGCCTTCTCATGTCGTGCGAAGAAATCCCAATACAGAAAATTAAATGGGCAGGCGCGCTCGCCCACCGCATCCTTCACGTCATAGGAACAATTTTTGCAATAGTCGCTCATGCGATTGATGTAGGCACCGGAGGCTGCGTAGGGTTTCGAGCCGATAACCCCGCCATCGGCAAACAGCGCCATCCCACGTGTGTTCGGCATTTCTACCCATTGATACGCATCGGCATAGACCACCATATACCAATCATCCACCTCATCCGGATGAAGGCCTGCCAGCAGGGCGAAATTGCCGGTAATCATCAGCCTTTGAATGTGATGTGCATAGGCATGTTCAAGCGTATCGGTAACACACTGGTGCAGGCAATTCATTGCGGTCTTCCCCGTCCAGTAAAATCCCGGCAGGGGGCGCGTGGCGCCAAGGAAATTCTTCTTCGCGAATCCCGGCATTTGCAGCCAGTACAGGCCGCGCATGTATTCGCGCCAGCCAAGTATCTGCCGGATGAACCCTTCCACCGCATTCAATCTCGCATGCCCGCTTTGCCAGGATGCTTCGACGGCCTCGCAGATTTGCCTCGGCTCAAGCAGCCCCAAATTAAGTGACGTTGAAATCAGCGCATGGAACAGCACCGGCGCGCCGGTTTTCATCGCATCCTGCCAGTCGCCGAAATCGGGCAGGCGGTTCTCCACGAAATCCGCAAGCGCGTGGGCGGCCTGCGT
Organism: Acetobacteraceae bacterium; assembly: GCA_965198855.1. GTDB lineage: Bacteria > Pseudomonadota > Alphaproteobacteria > Acetobacterales > Acetobacteraceae > BOG-908. The sequence continues at coordinate 2,591,761 of CBDAPZ010000001.1, forward strand.
GCTCGTCACCGGCAGAGAGAATCCCTCAGCCGAGCCCACATGGTTCGGGAAACGCCGCTCGATCAGCGCCATCACCTCGCGCGTTATCTCATCAGGCGGGAACGCAGGCACAGCCGGTGCCGCCACCGTTTTCGGCAGCGATTTGCGGTTTTCCGCATCGTAATTCCATTGCCCACCGACCGGCGCGCCATCCTGCATCAGGAATCCATGTTTGCGCCGCATGTCGCGATAGAAGAACTCCATGCGAAAGGTCCGGCGTTCCCGCGCCCACGCCAAAAACTCCTGGATGCGCGAAAAGAATCGCGTGTCGTCACGTATTTCCACCTCTTGGCCATCCGCTTCCTCCGCCAGAAGTTCCTGCCAATGCCGCATATCCTCCGAAAGGCGCCACTCGCCGGGCTCCGTCGCCACTACACGCACCGGCTTATGCCGTGCGACGGCACGCAGCATTTCGCCACGCAACGACTGCGTGTTCTCCGCGTCGTCCAGTCTCACGTAGTCCACCCGCACCCCGCGTGCAGCCAGCCCCGCCGCGAAATGCCGCATGCCCGACAGCACCAGCACCAGTTTCTTGGCATGGTGCTTCACATAGGTGCATTCGGCGAGCACTTCGGACATCAGCACCACATCACGGCTGACATCGATATCGCTCAGCGCCGACAGCCCATCGCTGAGCTGGTCGCCAAGCACGATACGCAGAACAGGTTGCATGTGGGGCGTTTCCCTGACTTATCCAACGGTGGCAAACAAGGCTCGCGGCATCCTGCCCGCGCCCAAGGACGATCTTCCTCCTACGAAGGAGCGACCACGCAGTTTGCGCGTTAGGACGAACATGCACATTAAACCTGCCGTTATTCTGCTCGGCGCAACCATTCTTGGCGGCTGTGCCCTGCCCCCGCCGCCTTTGGTCCCGCCCGGCGTAGGTGGCAATTTCGCCGCGTTCGGAGAAGACGAGGATGTCTGCCGGAAGGCCGGCGAGGCCGCCCTGGCAACGCCGACCGTGCCCGACGCCGATGCCGCCGCGAACGCCCATCACTACGACTATGCCTATCAGCGCTGCATGTTCATGCACGGCCAAGCCCGCCAGATGCGCGCCATGACCGCCGACGATCCGGGCCCCAGCGGCAATGTCCACAGCTTCGAGTACCCCGATGCCTTCTACAGCATCCCCTACGGCACTCCGGGCTACGGCTATGACGGCTTCAGCTGGCGCTAGATAACGCCTCCGTTAGCGCCCGGAACGAAGCGTAAACACCTACGTTCACACATCATGAGCACAAACCCAAAAACCAGCCAAGTGGACGAGCAGGCGAAGCCGTCGGACACTCCCTCGAACACCGTGAAAGATCCCAGCGACTGGACGACCGGCGGCGAGACAATGACCGGCGCCCAGGCCTCGTATCTAAAAACCCTCTCCGAAGAGGCTGGCGTTGAGTTTGACGAAACCCTCTCCAAGGGTGACGCCTCCAAACGCATCGACGAACTCCAAGGCAAGACCGGCCGCGGCCGCGACCACTGAAACCCCACGTAACAACATAACCGGACAAGAACGAGCGGGCGCCGTAACGGTGCGCCGCTCGAACGTCGGCTTTCGAAATTATTTACCAATACCGGGCACACTCCCGCCAGCAGCGCCCTAGCGTCGTTGCGTTTCGGAGTGGCAATGTCTCACGATCCCTGCAATCCACTGCCGAGTTTCGCCATCCCAGCCGGTCTGCCGTTGCGGACACGCCAGATGGCGATGCCCGGGCCAAGCCATCTAAAACCCAGCTCACTGCAAAGCCACGTCATCACTGGAATGGCGCCGAGCTACATTGGCTGCGACCACAAACAGGCCGACCATGTGCGGATAAAATCCGTGCAGATGCCCGCGCCCGTCAATCTGCCGGCAGCCTTCGTTCCCCGCGCCTCCGCAATCGCCGTGGCAACCCTGCCGAGCGCCTATCCGACGATATCGAGCTTCGCCAGCCTGCCTGAGAGCGAAATACAATTACCTATGCCGGAACCTTCCAGCGCTATCCTCTTCCTTTTCGCCGTGTTTGTCGCCTGGAGTGCTCGTCGTCTAGACCTGCTCGAGTTCAAGCTGCCGGCGCTCTTCACGCTTAGCGTCGCACCGCCGGCGAAATGCCGTCACCACCATCGCTCGAAGTCCATCGCCTGCTATCACGCATTTCAGCAGCCCGCGTCCTAGAAACGTACCGTTCTTGTATCGGAACGGAGTAAAGTCGAATCGATTTACGATAAATTAGTTTCTCTAGGTCATCTAAGAGTTGTAAATCTTGATGGTGAACAAAATGATCCGGTTTTCTCCGTTACCAACAGCGTTCCACCTTGGGCTCGGCCTGACACTCTGCCTGTTCGTGCCGACCGCCTGGGCCGACCCGATCACCATAGCGGAAAGCACCACACCCTTCGCCACGGCAGGCTCTGCACGCCTCAATCTGGCGGCCGCACAACTCGGCAGCACCAATCCCTACACCGTCGGTAACGATCATCTGTCTTTCGACAACATCGGCAGCAATGAAGGCGTTGCGAAAGGATCTTCGCCCGGCAATTACGCACCGCCCGTCACCGATTCTGCAGGCGATCTGTTCGCGGGCAAATATCTTGCGATCGGCAGCACAGGCGACATCAACATCGCCTTCACCAATCCCCAGCACGCTCTGTCATTGCTCTGGGGGTCGATCGATCCAAGCAATGATATCACCTTCCTCGACGGTACCACCGTCGTCGGCACGGTGGACGGCGCTGATGTCGATGCCAATGCAGATGGTTTCCAGGGTGTCGGCGGCAGCCTGTATGTGCTGCTCCAAAGCGCTGTCAAATTCAACGACATCGACATCAGCAGCGGCGTGTCATCCTTCGAAGTTGCGGAACTTAGAACCAGCCGACAAGAGGTGCCCGTGCATGAGCCGGCTAGCATCGCTTTGCTAGGTGCTGGGTTGCTGGGGATGGTGGGGTTGCGGCGACATGGTAAGAACAAAGGAAACGGTTCTTTTTTGAAAAAAAGAACCAAAAAACTTTTATTTCAATAGCATAGACATACGACAGCGGCTTCGGTTTGCGTAAGGCGTGATCCTTGAGGCAACCTCTCTGCACATGTGGAGGGCGCATCCTTGAGACGAACCGCTTTGCTTGCCGGAGTTGCCCTGCTGGTCGCTGCCGCTGCCCAAGCCCAGCCAGCCGCCACCGGTGCCATCCATTGCGGCCACCTCCTTGATATCCAGTCCGGCCATATACTCTCCGACCAAACCATCCAATTCCAGAACGGAATAGTCACCGCCATCACCGCAGGCCCACCCCCTGCCGGCGCCATCGATCTGGGATCGCTCACCTGCCTGCCCGGCCTCATCGACGCCCACGTTCATCTCACCTCGGACCCGGACGAATCCGGCTATCCGGGCCTCGCCCTCTCCATTCCCCGTCACGCCATCATCGGCGTGAGCAATGCCGGCCGCACGCTGCGGGCCGGCTTCACCACCGTCCGCAATGTCGGCGCCCCCGGCTTTACGGACGTAGCCCTACGCGACGGCATCAACGCGCAGGACGTCGACGGCCCACGCATGCTCGTCAGCGGTCCGCCCCTCAGCATCACCGGCGGCCACGCGGATAACGATCTTCTCCCGCCGCAATACCACGCTTTGGGTGATGGCGTTGCCAACGGTCCCTGGGAGGTGCGCGCGAGAGTGCGCGAAAACGTCAAATACGGCGCCGATCTCATCAAGATCATGGCCAGTGGCGGAGTCCTCTCAAAAGGCGACCAGCCCGGCGCCGAACAATATACGCCGGAAGAAATGCAAGCCATCGTCTCCGAAGCGCACCGCCTCGGTCGCCGCGTCGCCGCCCATGCCCACGGCACGCTCGCCATCAAGGATGCCATCCTCGCCGGCGTCGACAGCGTGGAACACGCGAGCCTCATCGACGACGAAGGCATAGTACTGGCTAAGCAGCACCACACCTACCTGGTCATGGATATCTATAACGACGACTACATCCTCGCCACCGGCAGCAAGGGCGGCGGCATGCTCGCCGAATCCATCGAGAAGGAGAAGAAGATCGGCCGCCTGCAACGGGAGAATTTCCGCCACGCCCACGAGGCCGGCGCACTGATGGCTTTCGGCACCGATGCCGGCGTCTACCCGCATGGCGACAACGCAAAGCAATTCGCCAAGATGGTCGAATGGGGCATGACCCCCCTCGAAGCGATCCAGGCCGCGACCACGAACGCCGCCGATCTCCTAGGCTGGCCCGACAAGGTAGGCTCTCTCTCCCCCGGCCACTACGCCGACCTCATAGCCGTCGATGGCGACCCCACCAAAGACGTAACCTTGCTGGAGCACGTCAAATTTGTCCTGCAAGGCGGCACCGTCAAACAGCCCATGAGATAAAGGTCTTTTGGTTCTTTTCTTCACAAGAGAACTGCTTCCTTTTGGAATATTTAAAATGGCCCGCAGTCTCGTCGTCGCCTGTCTCCTCCTATCCGCCGCCGCCCCGCTCCCGCCCGGCAAACAGCCGCCCCCCGCCTACAAAACCATGGCGCGCAACATCCTTGCCGAACTCATCAGCATCGATTCCACCCACGCGCATGGTTCCCTCGCCGCCGCACAAGCGGTGCAGCGCATCGCTTTACAGGTAGGATTCGCCCCGACGGACGCGCAGGTGCTGGCCCCGCAAGATCACCCCACCAAAGGCAACGTCGTCCTCCGCCTGCATGGCAAAGGCCACGGCAAGCCTCTCCTCTTCATCGGCCATCTCGACGTCGTCGAGGTCGATGCAAAAGCCTGGAGTTCGGATCCCTTCAAGCTGATCGAGCGCGACGGCTATTTCTACGGCCGCGGCACCGAAGACATGAAGGGCGAGGATGCGGTGCTGTTCACCGCAATGATCCGCCTGAAGCAGGAAGGTTTCGTCCCCGACCGCGACATCATCGCCGCCTTCACCGCCGATGAAGAAGCCGGCGGCGACGCAAACGGCGTGCAATGGCTGTTCGCCAAACACCGGGACCTGGTGGAATCCGACCTGGTGCTCAACGTAGACGACGAAGGCGGCGAGATCCGCGACGGCAAACGCGTGTTCATCGGGGTTGAGACCAGCGAAAAACTCTACGCCACCTACGAATTCGCCACCGCCGATCGCGGCGGCCATTCCTCCCTGCCCCGCCCCGACAACGCCATCTACGAAATGAGCGCGGCCCTGCAAAAACTCTCGGCCTTCACCTTCCCCACCCGCCTGACCGCCACCACCCGCGCCTATTTCGCCGCCGTGGCCAAACTGCGCAGCGGCCAGGAGAGCACTGACATGACCGCGGTCGCCGGCCCCACCCCCGATCCCGATACCGCCCCCCGCCTCAGCCTGGACCCGCAATGGAACGCCCTTCTACGCACCACCTGCGTCGCCACGATGATGCAAGGCGGCCAGGGCGAAAGCGCCCTGCCAAATCGCGCGCACGCCACCATACAATGCCGCCTTCTCCCCGGCGACACGCCCGAACAAACCCTTGCCACCCTGCAACATGTCGTGGGCGACCCAAAGCTCGCCATCACCGTGGACGGCCCCATCGACCCTAGCCCCGAAACACCACCCACACCCGAGATACTCGCCCGCTACAAACAGGCGGCCGACCTCGTCTGGCCCGGCAGCGTCATCATCCCCGAAATGGCGGCCGGCGCTTCGGACTCGGTCTACGCACGCCTAGCGGGCAAACCGAGCTATCTCTCCTCCACGATCTTCATTGAGGACTCACGCGCACACGCACGAGATGAGCGCGTGCTGACACAGGCCTTCGACGAAGCGACCGAATATGGATACCAGATGCTCAAGACGATGTCCGCTCAAGCACCGTAACAAAAGCAGCAACTAATTCTTTTTTTGAAAAAAAGAACCAAAAAACTCCTACGTCTGGTATAAGCATTGCATGGGCGTTTCGGGTTCGGGGGGACACGATATCCATGCGGAACAAGCTTTACGGTGCGAGCTTAATAGCAATCGCCCAGGCAGCCTGGGTGCCGGCAAACGCGCAAACGGCGCCTGGGCACGGCATCGAAGAAGTCATCGTCACCGCGCAGAAACGCAACGAAAAATTGCAAAAAGTGCCAATGAGCGTCGAAGTGCTCGACAGCAAACGGCTATCTCAACTGCAAGTCAATGAATTCCAGGACTTCATCAAATACCTGCCCAGCGTCACCACCCAAACCGCCGGCCCGAACGAAACCACCATCTACATGCGCGGCGTCTCCAGCGGCGACAACGCCAACCATTCCGGCCCGCTGCCCACCGTCGGCACCTATTTCGATGAATTCCCCACCACAACGATCGGCGGCAATCTCGACATCCACATCTACGACACCGCCCGCATCGAAGCCCTGCCGGGCCCCCAGGGCACCCTGTTCGGCGCCAGCTCCGAAGCCGGCACCCTGCGCGTCATCTCCAACCAGCCCAACCCCGCCAAATTCGAAGCCGGCTACGACCTGCAAGGCAATCTGGTCGCCCATGGCAGCGAAGGCGGTGTCGCCGAAGGCTTCGTCAACGTGCCCATCACCGACAACATCGCCATCCGCCTCGTCGGCTTCGACGAACACGATGCCGGCTATATCGACAACATCGCCAGCACACGCAGCTTCGCCACCTCCACCGCCGATTACGGCCCCGCCGTCGGCACCATCAACAACAATGAATTCGTCAAGAACAACTTCAACCCCTACGACACCTTCGGCGGCCGCGCCGCCATGCGCATCGAACTGCCCGATGGATGGACCGTAACTCCCGCCACCATGTTCCAGGACCAGCGCGCGAACGGCACCTTTTTCTACGCCCCTTCCGAAGGCTACCTCAACGTCGAACGCTTCCAGCCCGATACGGACCACGACAAGTGGATCCAAAGTGGCGTGACCGTGCAAGGCAAGATCGGCAATTTCGATCTCACCTATGCCGGCGGCTTCTTCGTGCGCGACGAGCGCACGCAATCGGACTACACGGATTATTCCATCTATTATGACGGCCTCTACGGCTCGGGTGCGAACTGGCAAGGTGCCAACGGCCAGCCTTTGCCGCATCCGTTGCAGGAAATCCAAGGCAAGGATCATTTCACCAAGGAAAGCAACGAGCTTCGCCTGGCGTCTCCCGCCACCGACCGCCTGCGTTTCATCATCGGCGGTTTCCAGGAAGTGCAGCAACACCGCATCATCCAGGATTACCAGATACAAGGCTTCTCGCCCGCCCTCTCAATCCCCGGCTGGCCCAACACGATTTGGCTGACCGACCAGCTCCGCACCGATCGCGACGAAGCCGTGTTCGGCGAGCTCTCCTACGATATCCTGCCAAACCTTACCGTCACCGGCGGCGTACGCCCCTACTGGTACAGAAATTCCCTCACCGGTTTCTTCGGTTTCAGCGAGGCCTATGATGCCCTCACCGGCTTCGGCTCCGGCGAAGGCGCCACTGGCCAGAACTGCAAGCCGGGCGAAAGCTACGAGGAAGCGCCTTGTGTGGACATCAACAAAACCGTTTCCGGCAACGGAGAGACCCACAAGCTCAACGCCACCTACAAGATCGACGCCGACAAGCTCGTCTATTTCACCTACTCCACGGGCTACCGCCCGGGCGGCGTCAACCGCAACGCCGATTTTGGCGGCTACCAGGCCGACTCCCTGACCAATTACGAGCTAGGTTTCAAATCAACCTGGCTGGATCAGCGCTTACGCGTCAACGTCGCATTGTATGACGAAGATTGGAGCCAGTTCCAGTTCTCCTTTCTCGGCCCGAACAGCCTCACCATCATCGAGAACGCGCCGTCGGCGAACATCAAGGGCGCAGAGTTTGAATCCGTCGCCCGCGTCACCGACGCCCTCACCTTCACCGGCGGCCTGACGCTGACGGACGCGAAGCTCACTGCCAATTTCTGCGGCACCGATCCCGTCACCAACCAGCTCGCGACGAACTGTTCCAAGGCAGACGCCCAGGCCCCGTCCGGCACGCAGCTGCCTTACACGCCGGCTGCCAAGGGCAATCTCACCGCCCGCTACACCTTTGACGTATTCAATTGGGACGCTTTCCTGCAAGCATCCGGCGTGTATCAAACCCGCACCCAGGTGGGCTTGCGCGCCTCGGACAAGCTCGCTTTGGGCAGCATGCCCGCCTACGGCAGCGCCGATCTTTCAGCCGGCATCAGCAAGAACCATCTGTCTTTCTCTCTCTTCATCAAGAACGCCTTCGACGACCACGGCCAGCAAAACCGCTTCGTAGAATGCACAGTAGGTGTCTGCCAAACGGTGTACGCCGTCCCCATCCAGCCCCTTACGGTAGGTTTCCGCCTAAGCCAAACCTTCTAAACATAAAAGTCTTTTGCTTCTTTTCTCCAGAAAAGAAGATTCTTTCTTTCGTTTTGATTACATGAAGCAAACAACCCTTTCAAACGCCCTTACGCACGCAAACACCTTGCCGCCGCCTTTGGCCGAGCGCCAGGCGACAGAGATCCTGCGCGCCGTTCCAGGGCATCCCGAAGCGTTGCTGATTCTCGCCACCGCGCTCCGCCAACAAGGCAAACTCGCCGACGCCGCAGACATACTCGGCAAGCTCGCCATCAGCCAGCCACGCGCAGCATCCGTGCATTTAGAATGGGCGCGCACCCAGGCCGACATGGGCAACATCGCACCCGCCATCGGTTCGCTACGTCATGCCGTGGCCTTAAAACCCACCCTGATCGGCGCGTGGCGCTATCTCGGCGATCTCCTCACTGCGAGTGGTGATCCGCGGGCCGCCTCCACTGCCTATGCGCAGCATATCGAAACCGCGACGCACGACCCCGCGTTGATGCAGGCTGCACGCGCAATGGTAGAAAACGATATACCCGAAGCCGAAGCCCGCCTGCGCGCGCATCTCACGCATTACCCCACCGACGTTGCCGCCTTGCGCATGCTCGCCGAAGCCGGCACCCGCCTTGGCCGCGACGCCAATGCACAATCACTCCTGGAAATATGCCTTAAACTCCACCCTGGCTTCAATCTCGCAAGACATAACCTCGCGCTGGTCCTTTTCCGCCAGAACCACCCAGCAGAAGCCATCCCCCATCTCGAGCATCTACGCGCCGACGATCCCATCAATCCAATGTATCGCAGCCTGCACGCCGCCTGCCTCGCCATGATAGGCGCCTATGACTCCGCCATCGATATCTACGCAGCTTTGTTGGCCGAATTCCCAAACCTGCCAAAGATCTGGCTCAGCTACGGCCACGCACTGAAAACCGTGGGCCGCCGCAACGACAGCATCGTCGCCTATCGCCGCGCCATCGCGCAAGCACCCTCCATGGGCGAGACCTACTGGAGCCTGGCCAACATGAAATCCCTCGTCCTATCCAGCAACGAAGAAAACGCCATTCACGCCCAGCTCGGCCGCCCGCAACTCACCGCAGAAGATCGCTACCACCTGCATTACACGCTCGGCCACATCCTCGAACAACGCAGCGACTACCCCGCGTCCTGGTCCCATTATGCCGAAGGCGCCCGCATCCGCCGCGGCGAAATCACCTACGATGCCGACCGCACCACCGCACAGATCGACCGCACCCGCCGCCTCATGACCCGCGATTTCTTCACCGACCGCGACGGCCTCGGCTGCACCGACGAAGCCCCCATCTTCATCGTTGGCCTGCCTCGCTCCGGCTCCACCCTTCTCGAACAGATCCTCGCCAGCCACAGCCAGGTGGAAGGCACGATGGAACTGCCCGAACTCGCCCGCCTCTCCCACGAACTCGGCCATGGCCGCGAATCAGCCTACCCCGAAATGCTCGCTGATCTCGCCCCCGCCGCTCTCAAGGAGCTCGGCGCCCGCTACCTCGAACGCACCCGCATCTACCGACACACCCAAAAACCGATTTTCATCGACAAGATGCCCAACAATTTCGTCCATGTCGGCCTCATCCACCTCATCCTGCCTCGCGCCACCATCATCGACGCGCGGCGCCACCCCATGGCCGCCTGCTTCTCCGCCTTCAAACAGCATTTCGCCAAAGGCCAGCACTACAGCTACAACCTCACCGAACTCGGCCGCTACTACACCGACTACCTGGCCCTGATGTCGCACTTCGACAACGTTCTGCCGGGCCGCATCCACCGCGTGCACTACGAACACATGGTCGAAAAAACCGAGGAACAGACAAATCAATTGCTGGCTCATTGCGGCCTAGCCTTCGAAGAATCTTGCCTCAACTTCCACGAAAATACTCGGGCCGTACGCACCGCAAGCTCGGAACAGGTGCGGCAGCCTATCTTCCGCAGCGCCCTTCAGCATTGGAAGAACTATAAAACGAACCTTGGACCATTACAGGAAGAACTAAGCAAGAATGGGGGGACCGAGCCGGTCCCGCTAACCCCCCCGTCATTATCTTAAGGCGAAGCTAAACGTGCAGCCGACACCCTTGCACACATCATATAGTAGAGCGGGCTGATCACCACGAGACACACCACCCAGGAAATATCCGCTCCACCAAGCATCCTGGCAATCGGCCCAGTATAGAGACTCTGAGACATGAACGGAATTTCGATCAAGAACCCTACCACATAACACAGCAAAGCACGCCACTGAACACGGCCATACACCCCACCATCCGCACGGCTCAACGATTCTATGTCATACGCGCCATGCCGTATCAGATAATAATCGATCAAATTGATCGCGGTCCAGGGCACCAGCACATAGAGCAGGATATACAGAAAATCCATATAGCTGCTCAGAAAACTCTGCTGCCCCACCAGAGCCGCCGTCGCCGCCACCAGAAAAATCACCACGCACACGCAAGCACGGGCCACCGGCCCGGGCGAAAACCGCGCCGTGCAGGTCTGCACCACCGTCAGCACCGCCAACACGCACGAATACAAATTCATCGCCGTTCCGCAGGTCAGCCCAATGCTGAACACCACGATCACCGGTAACGCCGCCCGCCCCGCCACATGGGTAAACCCCGCCACCAGATCGCCCCCGGCCCCCAGCCAGATCCCCAACGCCGCCCCCAGCACCATCGGCAGCAAAGAACCAAGCAGATTGCCCAGATACGTTGCCCAGAACGCCGCACGCACCCCCGTATCCTTGGGCATATAACGGCTGTAATCCGAAACATACGGCGCATAGGAAAGCGCCCACAGCGCCGCCAGCGAGAACGTGCCCACGAACCCGGACCAGCTAAAAACGCCAGCCCTGAAAAAACCGTCCGGCAACCCGCTCGCCACCAGCAGCCACGCCATCATCAGCAACGCAACGCCCGTTGCCACACTCACCAATTTTCCCAGCCCGTGGATCACGTGGTAGCCAAACACTGCCACCGCCAGCCCCGCCAGCCCCAGCACCACGATTCCGGCATGGATGCCGATCCCCGCCACCTCGGAATGGATCGACTGCGCCCCGAGCACAAGATTGGACGCAATGAATCCCACATACATCAGAATAACCGCCCCAAGCACCGGCAGCGCCCCAAGCGCGCCGAACTGCCCGCGCGTCTGCACCATCTGCGGCAATCCCATTTGCGGCCCTTGCGCCGCATGCAACGCCATGAACACCGTGCCAACCAGCAACCCCAGCACAATGGCACAGCACCCGGCCCCAAACCCAAGCCCAAACGTAGTGGTTGCCAGCGCCCCAGTGACCACCGTCAGCACACTCATATTGCAGCCAAACCAGATGGTAAAAAGATACCGGAAATTGCCGTCCCGCCGATCCGCCGGAACAGCCTGGATAGTGCCAAGTTCAAAAAGCTGAGCCACTGTCGCCACGACTCCCCTAGGCCTCGCCGCCTTAGCGACACCGGCACCGAGCAAGAAGCCAGCCATGCGGCCTCAGCCTCACTATCAAGGAGCAAGAAGCAGCAAATAAAACTCGAAATTGGTCGGAGCGGCGGGATTCGAACCCACGACCCCCAGTCCCCCAGACTTGCAAATGGGTTCGACACGGTGGGCCATATACAGACAAGCCATTGCTTTTGCTGACTCTGTCTAATTTTGAGTGGCCTAGTCCGGCAGTGACGTGGTATCCAGTGCGTATCCAGCGTAAACGGGATACCACCAGGGGTGAGTGAATGGCTTCCGTCAAAATCAATGAAGCGGCTGTGGTTGGCATGCAGCCCGGCACCACGATCTGGGACGATGAGGTGCGGGGGTTTGGCGTCCGCTTTCGCTCGCGTGATCGCGTCTACTTGGTGAAGACGCGCATCAAGGGCGTGCAGCGCATCCTCACCATTGGCCGTCACGGGCGCGGCGCCTACGGTCCAGAGAAAGCCCGGAGAGAAGCGATCAGGCTGCTAGGGCTCATCCGTGACGGCAAAGACCCGGCTATGGAGCGAGATGAGGAAAAGTCGTCTCCCACATTCGCTGCGTTCTCAGAGCGGTACATGGACGAGTATGCAGCCGCCCATAAGAAGCCACGGACGATTGCCGAAGACGAACGACTCCTGAAGCTGCACATCGTGCCGGCAATCGGAACCACCAAGCTCCGTGACATCGACCGGGCGGCGCTGGCGCGCATGCACTCGGCCATGAAGGGCAGGCCGGTCGCCGCTAATCGGTCCCTGGCCCTTCTCTCTGCAATCCTTGGATGGGCTGAGTCGGTTGGGCAGCGCCCGGATGCCTCGAACCCATGCAGGCACGTCAAACGGTTCCCCGAGAAGGCCCGCGAGCGGTTGCTCACAGCACCGGAACTCGGGCGGCTTGGTGATGCCTTAGAGCGCGCCACGCAGGCATGGACGGATGAGTCGCAGGCCTTGTGGCGGGCAGAATGCGAGCGGCAGGCGGGAGCCATGGAGATCGCCAACGCGGAGCTTGAGGAATGGATCACCGCGCGCCAGCCCAAACGAGAAACGGCGGAGGATTGGCGGGCAATCGCTGCATTCCGCCTCTTGCTGTTCACAGGCGCGCGGCTGTCTGAAATCCTGACCCTACAGTGGAAGTGGATTGATACTGCGGCTGGGGTCGCCCGGCTGCCTGACTCGAAAACCGGCGCGAAGAACCTTTACCTGCCACCGGGTGCACTCGCTGTGCTGGCAGCCCTGCCGCGTATCGCAGGTGATGCCCACGTCTTGCCTGGGGATCGACCGGGGACGGCGTTCGTCGGTATCCAGAAGCCTTGGCAGCGGGTGCGCGCCTTGGCTGCGTTGACTGACCTGCACATCCATGATCTTCGCCACGCATTCGCCAGCACTGCCGTTGCGGCAGGCGATAGCCTCTTCATAATCGGCAAGTTGCTCGGGCATAGACAGGCTTCAACCACGGAGCGGTATAGCCATCTCGCTCCGGACCCGGCAGCGGCGGTCGCCGCCCGTACAGCCGATCAACTCGCCGCCTTGATGCGAGGTGTTACGGCGATCTAGGGCAGAAACGTCGCGTGCTGCAATTTGGAGTCTCGTCACCTGCGCGCTTATCTAGGTTTAGTGAACTTCCTGTGCCAGTCTACAATGATTCGTTTGCAACCTTGTGGCGGGCATGCAATGTTCCGGTCGCTGGCCTTTTGGCTAGCCCCGGCGCACCGGGAGACGGCGCAACGGACGTTGGAAGCATCCGCTGCACCTAACTAATGACAAGGAAGCACCCTATGCCAGTAGCTAATATGCAAGATAACACGGCCCAATTAGTTGCCAACATGCGCGATTACGAGAGGATCGCAGGCGAAATCAATATCGAGATAGCCGCCCACAATGACATCACGGATCACAGCAATGCCCTATACGATGCCCTAAATGTGATAAGGGACAAGGTATCAAGAACTAAAGCTATGACGCTCGCGGGGATCGGCGCAAAGGCCCGAGTTGCAATTTTCGCTGCCGAGTTTGAGGACGAGCCGTATCTCGTAGACCCCATCCTTCGATCAATCGCGCAGGATAAGGGGCTTTCGGCCTAGCTGAACGGCGGGCGGCTCATTTATCGACCGCCCGCCATCGATACTGCCCAAAGACCTACCATCTAGCGCGTGGAAAGTAGGTTGGGAGTTTTGACGTTTAGGCGCTTAGGGGGCCCCCTAAGACGGTACGGCAAAGTGAACCTAGACGAGCCATTCAGGCTGGGTTTGTGTAATCCACAAAATTCGATTTCGCGACTTCTTCTAGCTGCTCGGCTGTAAATAAAAGCCCAGGTGGGAGTTTGATTTCTCCAAACTGCTTTTCCCACTGCTTCAATATCAACGGTAGATTTATGGCGTAAGCCTTAAATTGATGCGGAGACATTTTCACTGCTACCTCAAGGGTGGCTCCTGGCTTCATTGGATTGTTCGAAAGCACGCCGAACGAAGTAGTGAAATCCCAAGGTGTCATCATCATTCGCGAGAAATTTGAGTAAACCTCTCTGAAAGCTTGAGAGTTTTCCTCATGAAGTTGCCCAACTAACTTCTTCGGGTCAGATACCATAGTCGACGTTTCCCTTGCCGATCATCACTGCAACTGGCGTGACCTCATAACCTGAAAATACACTCGCGCCAGCGTCGATCTGTTGACCCAGAAAGATCTGGGTATTCGCTACCGGTGCGGTCATCACCACCATCGGTGTGTGAGGAGAACAATATGCCGACCAGCCTGTGCTATTCCTAGTCGAAACGACCTTCAGTTTATCCACAGAAGCTTCGAGATCGCACATTTGAGATTTGGTGGTATCATATGACTCTGCGTTGAGACTCGCCAACGAAACATCGTCGAACTCCGAAAGAAATTTCGGGAACGACACAAATTTCACAACCAATGCGACATCAAAGAAATTGGCAGCTTGCAGCAGCGTCTGAACGCTTAACTTGCCGTAGTCGTCGCTTTCGATGCGAGAAATAACGCTTTGCTTAGTTCCCATACCCATAGCCATGTCCGCTTGAGTAAGGCCACGATCTTCTCGTATTAACTTAATCTGGTGGGAAATTGATGAGCAAACATGGCTACCCACGTACTCTTCTCGATACTCTTTATCGTCGAACGCGAACAAATCAGCTTGGGTGTACATCGAGTATAACTCCAAAGGTGCCATCTTCGATGTCCTTCCACCGCTTAACAGCGGTATCAAGGGCGTCATGTGGCTTATATTTTCTGCCTTTGTGATTACATATCACTAGCACAGTAAACGATTCGTTTGCACGCTCGCGTCGTCCTATCAGCCTCCACTGGACCTCGCCACAGATCCTAATCTCGCCCAAATGGCGGTATTTTTTGCCTGTAAGGTCGGCATAGTGCTTACCGCTCCAATGCCCTGCCGTTAAAAACCGCATAGCGACAGCGTGAGCGGCTCTTACCCTCGCGTTTTGTTCGTCCAACCATGACTGCCACATATTTCGTTCGTCAGATGTTGGATAGCAGATCCAAGTTACCACGGCAATAGCAATTTTGTGATATCGCATTTTTGCGATGTAAATTTCATTTTTGTGTGGCCACCCGTTGGCTTGCTGTCCGGAACGGAGCACAGCGCGCGCGCCGTGACAATTCCCCTGGTAGAATGTCGTTCCAGGCACTTCGCTTCGTTTTAAGCAGGTTTTTACCAAGCAAAAATTTGGCGGGCATGGCTACCAAGTCCGATGGGTAGGGGGCCGGATAAAAAGGGGGTGGGGTTCGGGCTAAACAGCGGAGCGCGTGGGCAATCGTCCGTCCAACGGGGCGATGTCATGCGCGAGGGGCGACCACGTGGCAGGCGGGGCGATGGCGTGGGGGCATGGCGCGGGCAAGTGGCCAAGGTGGCTGGTGGGTGGATGCATCGGTCCAGGCGGCACGCGGCGGCAGGTGGCGCGTCCACTGCTCTGATTACCTGTCGCCACGGGGTAAATCTCCTGCACCACACTAAGGGTGTCCGAAAACGAACGATTGCGGACCCCCACTGAAAGCATGTCCGTAATATAGCTTGACGGTTGTTCGGACATGGCGCACACAGCGGACACCGTTTACGGACATGGAGAACGTTATGCCCCGCACCTTCGCCTATACCCGCGTCAGCACCGCCGGGCAGACAACGGAAAACCAGATTCGCGAGATTGAGTCGGCAGGTTTCGCCGTCGATAAGCATCGTGTTGTCTCGGAGACTGTTTCAGGCAGTTCCGCCATTGAGCAAAGACGCGGCTTCGTTAAATTGCTTGATCGACTAGAGCGCGACGATGTCCTGATCGTCACGAAGCTGGATAGGCTTGGGCGCGACGCCATCGATGTGTCGTCCACCGTCAAGAAGCTAGAGGCGATGGGTGTGCGTGTTCACTGCCTGGCTCTCGGTGGATTGGATCTCACCAGTGCTGCGGGCCGGATGACGATGGGTGTTATCAATGCCGTGGCGCAGTTCGAGAGGGATCTGATCGTTGAACGCACCCAATCCGGCCTGACCCGCGCCAAGGCTGACGGAAAGGTTCTGGGCCGGTCCAGCAGCCTTGATGCCCGGCAGCAGGCGGACGTGCTCGTGGCTATCAAGGGGGGCACCAGCGTGGCGGCTTTGGCACGGGAATACCGCACAAGTCGCCAGACGATCATGCGTGTGCGGGCTAACGCGGCGGTTTGAAACTAGACCTTTGATCCATCAGGCGGCGCGGCTTCGGCTACGTCGCCATTTCTTTGTGCCCAGACATCAAATGCCGCGCGCCTGGCAGCGTGGCGCACCTCGCGATTCGAACGCTTGTTGTCCAATGAACCAAGCGGCGCTTCCGCCCGCCGTTGCCTCGCCTCGGCACTCAAGGCCGCTAATTCTGCCGCCCGGCCCGCCTCGTTTTTTGCGTGGTTCATGTCAGCAGCAAAATTTTTCGAGGCCCAGAGCGTCTTGTGATCGCACGCGACCGCCGCCCGCCCGAGAAGGTGTGAGCCGAAGATGGCGCGGGCGGCCCGTATGGAGATTCCATGAGTCGTGGCTGCTACATGGTGCCCCATCCCGGCCGCCATGTCCTCAATGAGTCGAGCGTTTCGAGCCGGGTCCATCGACTCCGCAACGGCGTTTGCATTGGAGATGGTCGATCTTTTCCATTTGCGGCGCATCGGCATAACTGCGGTTGGCGCAATCTGGGCCACCACTTTTGCGAGTTCATCAAGCGCTTCGACCATGCCAGGCACGGGTTTTGCGGCTGTGCTCGCGCGCAGGCGGTCGCGTGTGATTCCGTCTCGCAAGGCGGCTCCGGTTGCAAATTCCCGCCTAATGTTACCCGCCATAACTTAATCCGATCTTACTTGAGATGCCGAAGCATGCGGTTGCTGGTGACGGAGGTGGAGGCGGTTCAGGCAGTGGCGCTGAAGCCCATTGAGTCGGTCGAAGCACCACGCACCCACAATCGAGGGTTTGCGCCGCGTAGGGCGGCTTGCCGGCGGGTATGTGACTTATCCCGATCATAAACCAAGCCTTGCAGCTTCTTCCTGGCTGATTCCGCCTGGGCGGGGTTTCTGAGGCAGTTGAACAATCGCAGTAATGGGCAGTGTCACGCCGTCCGTCCACCGTTGGTCCTTCAGCCAACGACATGGCCCAAGCCAGAATTTTTTGTCAGATGGTGGATTGACCGTATACCGACGAACGCCGTCCATGATCTCAGAGAGTGGCGCCAAGGTGAGAGCTTTCGTGAACTCGCGTTCTGCTGCGATCTTATCCGTCTGGCGTGGAAATAAACGCCAGAAGCTCTCAAACTCTTCCGCTAATAGGATAACTTCAGCGGCAGGTTCCGCCAAGGCGGTATGTTGTCTCTTTTGTTCTTTTACTATTTGTCTGACTCTCTGTCCGGATTTGCCCTGTTTTGAGGACACAGAGTCTGAGCGTTGAGACACAGAGTCTGAGCGTTGATGTGGCTCTGTGCTTCTCGGCGGTGGCGGGACTCCGGCATCCAAATTGAGGATGTAGTTGGATGGTATCTGAAGGCCCTTGGCGCTTTGGTTTTGAATGTCCATCAAGCCCGAACCCACCAGCCGTTTGAAGGATCGGTGCACGCTGCGGGGATCAAGCTTGCAGTCGGAGGAGATGGTTTCCACCGAGGGAAAGCAACGCAGCGTATCTTCATTGGCGTGGTAACATAGACTTACCAAAACGAACTTATCCGAAGTCCGTATGGGTTGCCGAAATGCCCAAGCCATTGCCGCATAACTCATTTGGTGATGCCTATATGGCTATGCGGCAAGTGCAAAAGACAGCGTGGCGCCGCGTCGGGCAGGGATGAGAACGATGGCGCCACGGGGCAGCCCCTGCACCCGCTCGTGCGATACGGCGACAGCCTGCCACAACTCTGCCTCATCGGGCTGGATGTTGAATCCGCGCATTGCTGCCGCAACGTCGGTAGCGTTCACGATCTTGGAGAAGGCCTTTTCAGCATGGCGCAAAATGCGGAGTGCTTCAGCGTAGCGGAGGTTGTTTCCGCTCCACCAAACTTCTGCGAAGCCTTCCGCCAAGCTCGATTTTAGAGGATTTGGTTGACGGATAGCTTTCCGATAGAGGCGGAGGATTGCATCAAGCGTCTCGGAAAGCCGCGCGTTCTGAAGTTCTGTGTTCTTGGCGTGCAATGTCGTCACCCCGGATATGACTGCCGCTTCAGCAATCACCAAACCGTAACTTAGCACGTTTCATAAAAGGTGGGCAAAGCAATTACACTTGCGGCTCCTACTGACACCGGGGCGTCCTACAAGCCTGCGGACCGTGAAGCCATCGAGCGGGGCTACCCCAGCCGAACCAAGTCTGGCATCCTACCGCAGCGGTGGCATGGCGCAGACCGCAAAAAGAGTTTGGGGATGTTAGATCAGTGTCAGGACAGGTCTTGGCGTACCTAGCGGTTGGCTGCGTGCTATTACTATGGGCAGTAACGATAATAATATCTTCATGTCGTCCAAACCAGTCGTCTGACCAAGCAAAAGTAAAAATCCATTCTACCGATAGCGTTGAGCGACATCAGAAATGGGAGAGGGCTTATTGGGTCGCCTCGATTGTTGTCTCCATCCTGGCTTTTATCGGTGCAGCCACCGCCGGGGTAGGCGCCGTGCTTGCTTGGCAGGAGTCAAAAGATCAGGCTAAGGCAGCCTGGGCGGCTGTTGAGCAATACAAAATGCAGACCGTGGCTGCTCAAAATGCAGTTGGAGAAGCCAAACGGCAAGCAGATGCCGCAACGAGGCCATATCTTTTTGCCAAAGTCATCGAGAACAATTGCTCTTTTAGCGGCTGGACCGACTATGCTGAACACGGCCCGGTGCCGTGTGGAGTAGGAGCCTTTGCTGAGAAGTTTCTCGACTTGTCAGTAAGCTTTACGAATCACGGACTCGTCCCGGCCATCATCAAGAGGGTGGAATGCTCAATCGTGTTCGGAACCGAAGACGGACCCGATCTAGCAGAGGTTGCAAAGGCTGAGGCATGGCAAGACATGCTTCCCATAAAGGATCTTGCCGAGGACTTCATCGATAGCAAAGAAACGAGCGCTGTCGCACGATGTTTCGCATGGCCCCAGAACTCAGAACAATATTCGTTCGCCAGGAACTACACGTTCTCAAAGTTATGGATGAGCGGGCACAAGGTTTGGGTTAGCGGATACATTGTTTACACCGATACAGACCGAGACAACCTCTCAGCCCCGATCTGTGCCGAGTTTGACGGCTTTAGGCTGTATAACAAAGACCAAGCCAAGTGCAATATCCCCGACATCCAAGGAGAAGAAGGAGGGACCACCCAGCCAACTGACGGTGCCAAACCCTAAGATGGGAAAGGCATAACTGGGAAAGGTTTGGTTCATGTTGAACCAAAAACATCGACGCTCACATGACGAGATTGGCCATATGCAATTTAGGATGTTTCCCATTGCGTCGCAAAGGTTGACCAGCGAAGTGTGGTCGCGGTCTTCGCGGCTAGCGCGCCTCCGTTAGTCCAGTCACATGCCGCACCGCCAAATGTCAGAGCCGTTACACCGCCAAATGTGCGGACGTTAATCTTCTGGTTTCCGAATGCGCCGACCGGGATTGTGATTGTTGCCGCCGCAGTAATTCCGATTGGACTCAGTTCAACGTCGCACTCAAGCTGCGTGAAGGCCGGCACGGTTGCGCTTGACGCTGGCGCAGGGAATCTTATGAAAGCTGGCGTGATCGCTGCGGCTATGGCCGCTGTGACGGCGGGTGATATAGTAGGCTGCAATGCTGTGAATGTCTGTGCGGGTGCTGGGTTGTAGCGTTCGTTGCTGCCGATAGTCGGACTCGTGGCCCCTGAGATGAGGGTGAGGGGCGCTCCGTCCAACTGCGTGTAATCATTCTCATCCACAAGGCCGTTGTTCGCGCCTGCATAGATCCGCCAGCCAAGGCCACTACCGCTCCCTAGCGTGCTTGCCTGCTGGATAGTGTTGTTCTTCAACGTGTACATGCTGTTTTGCCCGAGGCTGGCGCCAAACTGCGCGTCTCCGATTCCAAGCATGCGCAAGCGTGAGATGCTGGCGCGTTGATTCGTGTTCGGTAGAGCTTCCCCGTCAAGGGCGGTGCCATCTGCATATCCAAACACAGCGGCGGCAAAAGCAGAACTTCCCCATACATCGCTATCTTCAACGGTTAGTTCGGCACAACCACCAAGATGCAAGGTCGGCCCGCGCGTCACTCCTGGTAGCTGCTGCAAGAATTGGCAGTTGCTCTCAATGCGTAGTGACAGCACGTTGCCTTGGCTCTCAACCGCGCCGTTCCAGCCGCCAAGCACCCGAGTATTGCGCATCAGCCCGCGTAGCCCACCATACGAGGCTGGGCCACCAAGGAACTCGACGGCGTACTCTGCATTCACGCCATGAAAGCAGAGCGTGTTATCCACGGTACAATCTACTAGCGAGGCATCCATAATCCCGCTTGAGCCGCCATTGCTGAAAAGGGCGACAACGCAGTTGGGAGAGATAAGGGTGCATCCGCTGTAAATTACGGTTGTGCTGTTCGTGCCGGGTCCGAAAGGCAGGCCCAGCGAAAAAACGATCAGCGTATTAACAGCGAGTGCTTTCGTGATGCCTGAATCAACGGACACCGCGAAGCTGACAGTTACGCTGTTGTCGCTATTGACGATTGCGCTAGATACATAGGTGCCAGCCGCGAAGTTTCGAGTCTTGCTTGATAGATAGACCGGCGTTCCGACACCATAGTAATTCCAGGTCACCGTGCCATCGGTGATGCCAGTGCCTGTCCCTGTGGGGCCCGTCGCGTTCGGATCTGAACTAGATGTTCCAGCAACCGAGACGGTGTAAAGTAAGCCGTTGTTGGCGCGGATCGTGCCCACGCTTAAATAGCTAAAATCAGCCTGCCACTCAGGATATGAATTGAGTAGTTGCGTCACGGTTATACCCGAAGCCTGGATGACTCCCGCCGGAAATGTGACGCTTGACGCCGACGTAGCCACGACTGCGCTGTTGCCGAGGTTGACCTGCACAATTCCCGCAATTGTGCTTTGGTTTTGCTCGCCTATTGCAGCGCGGCCCGATCCAGACCAGCCGTAGCAGTTTGTATATTTGACGAAGGCGTTGAGGTTTGATGTCGGACTAAAGCCGGTCACTGCATTATAGGTGTAGAAGGGTGCGCAGCCCTGCAAAGCGTCATCGCCAGACATAATGACAGAGTTCGTGACGTGCACTGACCCGCCGACGCATCGGATTCCTGCTGCACCAGCGTTGCCGTCCGTCAGATCAACCCGGCAGTTGTCCATGTAGAAACCGTTGCCGGCGATGGTGAAGGATCTACCGCCCGTTGCTCCACGCATGCGGCAATTGATAAGCTGCACGTTGTCAGCGAACAGCGACATCATCCCACCCGTGTAGAAGGTGGCGGGCTGCGGCAGGAAATGGATGGTAGGTTGCGCAATAGCTAGCCGTGCCGTAGCGCTGCTGTTTGCTTGCGTTTGTGGCGTGTCGGGAAGAGCGGCAATCAGACCAACGCTTGGCAGATGGATTGTCCATGTTGACCCGCTAGGCGGGCTGCAAACCATGATGTAGCCCGCGCTCCCGCTCGGCATCGCCCCAGCCACAACCGACACAACCTTACCCCCATAATTGAGGTAGCGGTTCGCATGCGGGCACTTGCCGACAACGTGTGCCTGGACCTGTGCCAGAGTCATGCCTGTTGGTAAAGCGTCGAAATACAATGTGTTGGATGAACCGGAGAACAGATCAGTCGCGCTCGTTATCCAACTTAGCAAAGGCGTGTTGTTGAAGGCGGACCAGTCGCCTGCCCCTACCGTACGCTGATCCTGCATGTCCTCGGTGATCTGATTAGTGAGGATATCGACAAAGACCGTATGAGGCTTCGTCAGACAGAAGCCGTTCAAGTAGATGCCCTGGACTCTCGGATATTGAGCGGGCGTGGACATTTGGTTAAGTGCACCAGATGTCGCCACCGTGCTGACATGCTCGCAGCCTGGCTCGCAAAGAAGGTTTTCACCACCAAGAAACGTGAATGTCTTGTTGTATGGATAGGTGCCGGCACTTCGATAGTAGGGGTATTTGCGGGATGCTGCTAGCGCGAGGTTAAGAATCAGGCCTTGGTCAAGTTGCGCAACTTGCGGCTGGCCCTCGGCAAGAAGAAGTGCATTCGCTGCATCTACGGCGGCTTGGGTTTCGTACAGGTTGGCTGTGCCGAACGCCGCCTGGTTTTCCCAGATTGATGTAGGCAGACGGGCTGACGATCTCGCGCGAACCGGCGTCAGAAGCACCGTGTCAGCCGAGCTACCCTGGGTTGGGTCTAGGCCGCTTCCACCAGGCGTTGGGAACAAACTTAGGTTGGTGAACGCCGCAGCCGCCGCGCCGGGGCCAGGAAGCTCGACAAGCGTTGCTGGGCCATTTCTCAGCGTGAGAAGCATTGAGGTATCGCCATCGGGCTGCGTAATGCTCAAATACGGCTTCACTACATCGAAGAATGCCGGACTAGAAATTAAACTGTGTGTCGCGTGATCGCGAAGCTGAATAATTCCTGTTGTGGGTGTCGGGTAGGTCGGGCCGTTCGCCGTGTAGTCTCCGCCCGCTAAAGCGAAGTTGGTAGCGGCTGTCCAAGTGGCTCCATCATCGACCGAGTAGTCTACGGCGGTGGGAGTGCTGCCAAAGATAATGACGGACAGGCCCAACGGAGTGGCCGTAAATGCGTCTGTTACAGCGAGCGTGAAGGTGGCACCAACGACAACTACGTAGTTCGCATATTGGCTTGCTAGAATACCGGCGATGGTCGCAGGATCAGAGATTGCCTGCCCAATGGTATATACCGAGAATGGACAGGTTACGATAAGTTCCATTTAGCACCATATCCTAAAAGAACGGGCCGGGATGTTAATCCCAGCCCGCACCAGCTTGACTGGCTCTTTTCTGTTGCCCGGTCCCGGTCCCCACCAAACCGGCAACAGTTCCAGGAACGGAATGAGAAACATCCCTGAACTTACGCCGGGCAGTTCCATCTCTCGCTGCCCACGAGATGTCTTACGTGCGACGCGCAGCAGCCCTTTCTCGGGCTTGAATCGCATCGCGCGAATTTGCGGGGTCTTCGGCGTAAGCGCGGATCGCACGCCCTGCATCGGTTTCTGCGCGCTCGATGAAGAGCACCGCACCACGCTTACGAGCTTCGGCAACGATCGCCTCGGCACGCCCTGCTTCCCGGTCAGCTAAAGTCAGTCTCATCACTTTTTGTGACGCATCGACCTCGGACTCAGCTTCGCGTTTTGCAATGCGCGCGATCTCGGCTGCCAGATCTTCCTTGGAAAGCTCAAAAGCGCTCATGCTGCGAACCTGCCGAAGTCCGCAGCGACATCAGCCGCCGGGCGCAGGCGTTTCCGCATGGCTGGATGAACTGGGTGCGTAAAGTGTGGCAGTGTTGGGTGAAGGCGATTGCCGTCGCATGGCAGCTTGCAGCCGCCTCTCTCCGCCTCACGCGCGGTGACTGCTGCCGCTTCGAAACGATCAACCGCCGCTGCATGAGCGGCAAGCGCAGTCTCCGCATCATTGCAGGCTGCTACAGCTTCAGATGCAGCATGACGCATTAGACCCTCATACGCGGCAGCCTTTGCCGCCTCGATGCCTGTTTGCAAGTCGGTAACACGCGCCTCCATGGCGGCACCCACCTGCAACGCAATGTCAAGTGCTTCGGCTGCATCTGTTCGCGTGCGGATCGCGTCTCGCGCCGCTTCTGCGTCACCTGCCACAGCAGATATTGCGAGTGCTTGGATCTTTCGCTTTTCGGCTACGGCATCCGCAGCGCGGTAAGCTTCGATCTTTTTCATGTGCTCCACCTTAGCCGATTGGTGAATGGCGTAGGTTAGCTCGGCAGCTTTGATACCGTCCTGGTTTACAGTAGGCTTCAAGTGGTGGATTCCTTTTCGTTGAACGTTCCTGACGCGGTGGCAATTTGCCGGATCGCATCGGATATTTTGCGGCTTGCAATGTAGGCGGGCTGCGTCATGGCCGATGCGGATGCGATCTCAGCCAACCGGATCAGGTTTGCGGGAACAGGCTTGCGCCGCGCTATACTGAGAACCTGCTGTAACTGCTGTACGGCGTCTCGGATCGCTTCGGGATAAGGATTGCTCAAGCCGTGGTGGCGCTCGTGTTGGCGACAAACAAGACAAGGTGCTCACGCCGCGCTAGCAGGGTAGCAAGGGAGTTATCTTCACTCAGGCCCGCAGATCCGCCAACCCGCTCTCTGCGCTTCATTATCAATTCTATCGCGAAGTCTGTCGCAGTTATGGCGGCTATTGCGCTCTCGCGCGAGAGCGGGAAGACGTACTTTTCCATAGGGATCATTTAAGCAGCTTTCGCTTCGGCTTCGCGCCGATCAAGAAACTCCCTGAGAGCGCTTAGCCGATAAACGATTGTTCCCTGAGAGATATTGAACCTTGCCGGACCGCGCTCGACGGCGTGCATCCTATCGAGCGTGCGCGTGCTGATCTTTAGAAACGCAGCAGCATCGCGCTTACGCATAAGTTCGGTCGGCATTGGCTAGACCCCTCACCACAACAGGGGACCTTATGCGTCAGGTTAGGACGCATGGGCAACTACAATCGTTATCTACTTAACTTTTTCTCTTGTAAGTAGTCCAAGTAATAGGAGGCATCTATAAGATGACGCTGCGTCCTAATTCTTTTGCATCATGGTGGCGCAAAACGCGCCAAACTCAAGTCGGTGTCTATATGCTGTTCATCGCCAAGAAGGAATGCGCGGCGTAACCGCTTGGCGAGCTAAGCATCTGGGTGGAATGATTGAGTTGTCTGACGTTCTTAGTTGGGCAATTTGCTCCACTAAGTCGGACCCTGCAAAAAGGATTAGAACTTGCCACCTGAAGGGCACAACACGCGGCCCTTGCACGCCGGCTGATTGCGGAGAACCTGCACCGTGCGGAGCTTACGGTGCTTGAGCGGTCTGAGCATATCGCTGAATGGATACGCCTCTCTCTTCATTCGGCGCAAGTTGCGCCGATTGAAAGGAGGCGAGCGGACGACAGGGCGGGATTTCGGCGTTGAAATCTGCGCAAGTTGCGCAGAAATCAAAAACTGACGCCATTCACAGGCAATGGGATCTTGCTCGTGGATTAGCTTACGACTCGGAAGCCGCCGCCCGCTACCGGTCGCTCTACAGACGCTAACGTGGACTGAAGTGGTAGCCAGGGGGTATCCACCCCTAAAGCCGACCTACTTTTCAAACCCTCAAAACAGGGCTTAAGTCATTGAAAAGATTGATGGTCGGAGCGGCGGGATTCGAACCCACGACCCCCAGTCCCCCAGACTGATGCGCTACCAGGCTGCGCTACGCTCCGACACGAGCTGGCCTTAGCATTGATGCCCATCCATGGAAACCCCGCAGCGCCCACCTAGGCTCACGCCTCTTGCCGCACCCGTAGAAAATGGCTCACCGCGGCCCGAAGCCGACTATTGGCGACCGGCTTATGCAGCAGCAACAACCCGCTATGCGCGGCCTCCTCTAGCCGGTCCGGCGCCGTATCGCCGGTAATCAACAGCCCCGCCACGGGATAGTCATAATGCAGCCGCAGCTGCTCGATCACCTCGGCACCGGTCTCCCCGCCGCGCAGCCGGTAATCGCAAATGATCAGGTCCGGCCGGGCCGTATGGCCCACCAAATCCGCCAGCATCTCCGCGCCCGACCCTGCGCACAGCACCTCATGCCCCCAAGCCTGCAGCAGGCTGCGCATGCCCTCTTGTATCGCCACTTCGTCATCGACCACCAGGATCAGCCCGCGCCGTGCGCCACCCAGCTCCGTCTCCGGCCGCGTCACCTGCACCGCCTCGGCCAGCTGCACATCCAACCCAAACACCGAGCCGCGACCTGGCCGAGACGAGATATGCACCGCATGCCCCAGCAATCCCGCCAGCCGCCGCACAATCGCAAGCCCCAGCCCCAGCCCGCGCGCCCGGTCGCGCTCTGGATTATCGAGCTGGAAAAACTCCTCGAACACCCGCTGCAAATGCGCCGCCGGAATGCCCCGCCCGGTATCCCAAACCTCTATGCGCAACGCTGAGCGCGTCCTGCACCCCACCAGCACGCCACCGCGATCGGTATAGCGCACGGCATTGGCGACCAGGTTGCGCAAAATCCGCTCCAGCAACACCGGATCGCTGCGCACGAAAACGTCGCTCCCGCGCATCCGCAACGACACTCCCTTGCCCGCAGCTTCCGCCGCATAATCGCGCAGCACCCGCTCCAACAGAGGCTGCAACGGAAAGGATTGCCATTCCGGCGCCACCACACCCGCATCGAGCCTGGAAATATCCAGCAGCGCGCTGAACAAACCATCCATCGCACTCACCGACTCTTCGATGCGGTCCACCAGCAGCAACGGCGCTGCCTCCATCCGGTAACCCCGCAGTGCACCCACGAACAAACCCAGCGCATGCACCGGCTGACGCAGATCATGACTTGCCGAAGCGAGAAACCGCGTCTTCGCCAGCGAGGCTTCTTCCGCCGCCTCCTTCTGCACCAGTAGCTCGGCCGCCAGATCCGCATTCTCGAAACGTAGCCGCAGCATTTCCACAATATTGCCATGATGCAACCGCGCCACCGCAATCATCCCCACGGTATAAACCGCAATCAACGCCGCCATGCCGTTATGCAGGAAATCGCCCAGCACCAAGCACGCCACCATGAAAGGCAGCGTCGCGGTCAGGAACAACGCAAAGAAGGCAGGCAGGTAAACGCCAAAGGCAGACAGCGATCCGGTAACGATCGCGCATACCACCAGCCCGATCAGCATCTGCTGCACGGTCGCCACCGGCGCCGACAGCGTGATCGCGCCAACGCCCCAGATCAGCCCATCAACAAAACTAAGCCCGACAAAGCCATACGCCCACAGACGCCACCCGCCGACCTCGACCTCGCGGCGATGATACGCACGTGCCAGCAAAAGATGGCAACTCACATTGAGAACAATGACGACCAGCCAGATCACCAGCGCCACCCGCGACCCGACACCCAATTTCCAGACCACGAAGGCGAGCACGAAGGCCGCCGCCAGCGCAGCAACCGTGCCGGCCGGGCCGCTGTGGTATAGCTGCCTGATCTGCTCGGCCTGCAGGCGCTCTTCCGCTTTGAGCTGCAAAATCATCCTTTCGCGCGTCGATGATAAATCATAACAGAAAGTCTTCTTTTCTGAAGAAAAGAAGCAAAAGACTTTTGCGTCGCTGTCGCGGTTCTCTCTGGCATCAATCAGAGTCTTAACAAAACCGTGAGCACCCTTGTCGTTGACTTTTTTTCAATCTTTCCACCCTAAACACCATGATTACGGTGCCGCGACAGAACCTATCGCACCAAGCATGGAGTGTTTTCGTGGAGATACGCATTCTGGTTGTCGAGGATGATGAGTTGCAGCGCGAGGTTCTCGTCCGCCTTCTCGACGCCCACGACTACACGGTGGAGCGTGCCGCCAACGGCCTGGAAGCATTGCGCATGGTCAAGGCCGGCACATACGATATCGTTCTGATGGATCTCAGCATGCCGGAGATCAACGGCACGGCAGCGGCCAAACTGATCAGTGAAATGACGCACGAGGCAGTACGCCCAAAGATCATCGCACTCACCTCCAATGTGGAGCTTGCGGAATGCGGCAATATCGATGGCGTGCCGTTCTTTGATGCGATCGAGCAGAAACCCTGGAAACCGCAAAAACTTCTAAAAACCCTGCGCCGTTTCCACCGCGCCAGCCCGCGCCGCCGCCGTCGCCCCGCCATGGAAGACCGCCTGCCCATCAACCGGGCAGCCACCCGCCCCCGCCTGCCCGACGATGCACCACCGCCGATCCAATATGATCCGCCGGAAGAACCCACACGCGTGCTCGTGGTGGACGATGACGAGCTTTTCAACTCCATGCTTGTCTCCATCCTGCGCCGCCGCGGCTACGACGTGGAGACCGCCACCGATGGCGTAAACGGCATGCGCCTCCTCCGCGAATTCGGCCCCGACATTGCCATCCTCGACTACAAGCTGCCGGACATAGACGGTCTCGCCTTGGCAAAACTCACCCACGAAGCCCTCCCCAGCCTGCACTGGCCCAGGCTCATCGCCCTCACCGCCACCCCGGAAAGTGTAGAAAGCCGCGAAACCGGCGCCCCAAGCATCTTCGACGACGTCATCTGGAAAGCCGCCGGCCCCGGCCCCATCATCGAATCCGTAGAACGCGCCAGCGTCATCAAAAAATATAGTCGCCCCCTAGCCGACATAACACCAACACCAAACGAGTTCCCGGACAGAACCGCGACAGCCATATAAACGTTTTTTGCTTCTCTTCTTAGAAAAGAAGGCTTTGCTTCTACCAAACAAGCTCGCGGGAACCGTGCTGCTCCCCGTCATTACTTCAAGCGTGCTTCAGCTCCGCAAAACCGCGTGTATGGTCCCAGTCCGCTCCGCCACATTCATCGCTACCTCATCGCCCATGCGCCTCAGCACCACCGTAATCCGCGCCTCGCCCAGGCTCAGGTTATGCAGCCGCACCTCGCTCAAAAACGGCGGCAGCCGCGGCCGGTCGAACACCACGTTGCACTCCGCGGGATCGAAACTCAGCCCAAGGCACGCCCCAAGCGTCGCATGCATCGCCGTCGCCGCCCAAGCCTGCGGCGAACATGCCACAGGATAGAAAGTCGGCCCCTGCCCGCGCCGCCGCGGAAAACCGCAGAACAGCTCAGGCAATCGCCGCAGATCCACATACAGCGACGAGTCATACAAGCCGCCCAATATCCGCTCCGCCTGCGCCTTCAGCCCGTATCGCGCCATGCCGAGTGCCACCAGCGCATTGTCGTGCGGCCACACCGAGCCGTTGTGATACGACATCGGATTATACCGCTGCTCGTTCGAAGCAAGCGTACGAATTCCCCAGCCATTGAAGAAATTCTTGTCCATCAGCCCGGCCGCCACCCGCGCCGCCCGGTCCGGCGCCGCAATGCCCGAAAGCAGCACATGCCCTGCATTGGATGAGCGCACCTGGCACTGCTGCCCCGCACCATCCAGCGCCAACGCATAGGTGCCGATCGACTCGCACCAGAATCGTTCCTCGAACGCCAGCCGCAACCGGTCGGCCTTGGCCTCCTCGCCCGACGCCTTCTGCGAATACCCGAGCCGCCGCCCAATCGACGCCGCCGCACATCGCGCCGCAAACACATAGGACTGCACTTCACAAAGTGCGATCGGGCCCTCCGCAAGCGACCCATCCGCATGCGAGATGCTGTCGAAACTATCCTTCCAGCCCTGGTTAGCCAGCCCCTCTTCGGTCTGCCGGAAATAGCTCACGAACCCGCCAGCATCGCGCTCGGTATACTGGTCCATCCACGCCAGCGCCGCCTCGATATGCGGCCACAGCACAGTCAGCGTCCCCACATCCCCCGTGCGCTGCAGATATGCCCCCGCCAGCATCACGAAAAGCGGCGTGGAATCCACACTCCCGTAATACCGCCGGAACGGAACCTCACCCAGCTCCGCCATCTCGCCCTGCCGCACCTCGTGCAAAATCTTCCCCGGCTCGGCGTCCGAAGCCGCGTCATTCGTCGTCGCCTGGTTCTCCGCCAGATACAGCAGCACACCGCGCGCGATCGCCGGATCCATCCACAGCATGTTCAGCGCAGTAATGATCGCATCGCGCCCGAAACAGGTGCTGAACCAAGGAATACCCGCATACGGATATGGCCCTGTCGGCTTCTCCGTCGTCAGCATCGTCACATCGCTGATCGCCCGCCGCATCGCCTCGTTGAACACCTCGTTGGAGGTCTCGATCGCCGCCGCCCGCGCCGAATTCTGCCGCGTCCACCGCCGCTGCTCCGCCAGGCTCGCCAAAAAATTCTCCGAAGCCCGACGCGGGCTCACCTCGCGGTCGCATGAGATCTCCACGAAGATCAGCGTCCGTCCCCCGGCTGCCAGCTCCACATTAAACAGCGCCCGTCCCTCATCGATGCGCGCCGGCGGCGGATCGAACCGCAGCCGTGTCGACCGGCGGCGCTCGTCCAGCCCCACATAGGCCAGCACCACTTCGCTCGCATCCACCGCGGCCGGCTCATGTTCCCCATGCCGCTTGCGCGTCATCCCACGCACCTCGAACAGATCGATGAAATCGGCGCCATACCGTATCTCGATCGCCAGGCTATGCGCTGCCGTATCGAAATTCCGTATCGAGATCCGCTCATGGCACGTCCCCTGCCACAGGAACCGCGACCGCCTGATATGGATCAAATTGCTCGACAGGCCCGGCAAATCCGGATTGCTAAGGTCACACGTCAACGTCGCATTATCGTCGCGCAGCGTGGAGCTCAGCAGCACCGGTGACCGGCCACCCACCAGGAACTCGAATTCCGACAGCGTGCGCGTATCGTTGAAGTAGATGCCCTCAGTCCCGCCCGGCCAGCGCCGTATGTCGCCGCGCTGGTCGAACACGCCGAACATGTCGCCGTGCTTGAGAGTCCTGAAACTCTGCTCAACGAGAGAGATCTGCGCGGTGATCGCAAAATCGTCGGGCTGTGCTGTGCTGTCCATGAAATCTCCGCCAGAGAAATTCGGGTGGGTGGAGAAGGGCCGGCGGCACTCCTTGCCGCTATGAGTGCCTTAGCCTCGTTCCGGTTGCGCCGGACCTAGCGAAACCTGCATGGCTCCCATTGCGCGCGTCGTGCCACGCCGGGCGCCCTATTTTGCACCGCCCGATTTTCGCGCTAGAGACGCCCCCATGCGCCTCCTGCCGCTCGCCGCCCTCCTCGTCGCCATCGCCACCCCAGCCTCGGCACAGGTCACGTCCAGCGACCAGTCGATCGACGCTCTCAAGCCGCCCGCCGCCGCCCAAAAGAAATCTCCGGCCCCGACCACGAAGACCACCTCCAAAAAGGCGGCCAAGTCAGCCCACACCCAGCACAAGACCACCCAAGCCAAACCCCAGCTCGCGACCCCCGCCAACAGGAACGCGCTCCAGGTTCCCCCCGCCCCGCCGGCCCACCCGGTCATCGCCCCGCCACCCATTGTGCTGCCGGCCCATCCGCCGCCGCCGCCGCCTGCCATACCGGTCCTCCCGCACGCTGCTGGCGTCGCCACCCCACTGCCCGACGGCGGCACCATGATCACCTTCGGCCCCGGCCATGCCGAGCTGAACCCCGACACCCTGGCCGCCATCCAAGCCATCGCCACCGAAGCGCTGGCTAAACCCGAAATCATCATCGGCATCACCGCCTGGGCCCCCGGCACCAAGGACGACCCCTCCACCCCTCGCCGCCTCTCTCTCGACCGCGCCCTCGCCGCCCGTGCCGTGCTGATCAACGCCGGCATCCCCTCCCAGCGCATCCGCGCCATCGCCAAGGGCATGAACGACATCGGCACCGCCTCGCCCGACCGCGCCGAAATCGAAAAAATCCTGCCCCCACCCCCAAAACCCTGAGCCGCCCGTCCCTACACTCTGTTACATGAAGCAGCATCCAGACCCAGGCCGCGCCTGAACGCCGTCACAACCCTGCTCTATGCTGGAAGGATGTCGACACTGTTTCATCCTCTCAAGGGTTCACACGTGCCCACCGATGACGCCAATCGCCCCGCCCGGCTGCTGATCGTCGAGGACGACCTCGAGATCGCCACCATGGTCGCCAAAATGCTCGGCGAGCACGGCTACCAGGTCCAGCGCCTCCCCGACGGCCGCGACCTCGAACGCGCGCTCAAGCGCGAACCCGTCGACCTCGTCATTCTCGACCTCATGCTCCCCGGCGAGGATGGTCTCTCCATCTGCCGCCGCCTGCGCAAATCCCACGCCATGCCCGTTCTCATGCTCACCGCCCTCGGCGGCGAGGCTGACCGCGTCATCGGCCTCGAAAGCGGCGCCGACGACTATCTCTGCAAGCCCTTCGCCCCGCGCGAGCTCCTCGCCCGCGTCCGCGCCCTCCTCCGCCGCGCCAAATGGGTCACCGGCCCCACCAGCGACGACCCAAGCTGCTTCGTCTTTGACGGCTGGCTCCTCGATCTCCTGCGCATGAACCTCTACGCGCCCGACCGCATGCAGGTGCCGCTCACCTCCGCCGAGTTCGCCCTCCTCAGCGTATTCTGCCGCAAGCCCCAGCAGGTGCTCTCCCGCGAGGCCCTGCTGGCACTCATGCACAACCAGCGCGCCGCCGTGTTCGACCGTGCGATCGACACGCTGATCGCCCGCCTGCGCCGCAAGATCGAAGACGACCTGAAAGAACCCTCCCGCATCAAAACCGTGCGCAATGGCGGCTACATCTTCACCCCGAACGTGGAAGCCGCCACCCGCGAAACCCTGCCGTGAACTTCTTCGCCACCACCCGCACCCAGGTCGCGACCGTCGTCGTGGGCTCGGTGCTGCTGGCCCATTTCCTCTCCATCCTCATCGTCTCGCTGCTGCTCCACGCTGGCCAGCCGGAACGCGTCCCTGTCATCGGCCACGGCATCGCCACCCTGCTTGGCGAGCTCTACGATTCCGGCCCGGACACCCGCCCGGCTTTGCTCGAAGCCGCCGGCCGGTCCGGCATAAGGCTGCGCCCCCTCGCCGCTGAAGAGACCAGCGCCTGCACCCCGGTCGAACGCTCCCCCGGCGAGATCGACCGCCGCACCCCCCACCCGCACCCTCTCAACCCCGTCAAAGTCGCAATCTGCAGCCCCGCCCTCGACGATGGCGTACAGACTGCCTTCCAAACCTTCGGTGGCACCTGGCTCGGCGTGATCGACTCCCTCGGTGCCCAGCCGATGCACCGCCAGCCGCCACATCCCCCCTATTTCCTGGTCGGCACCCTCGCCGTCACTGTCGCCACCACCGTCGCCCTCTGCCTCTGGGCCTCCCGCCGCGTCACCGCCCCGCTGCTCCGCCTCGCCGAAGCCGCCGAACAGGTCGACATCGAACACGGCGGCACCGTCCCCCGCACCGGTGGCACCCGCGAGATCCGCCTCCTCGCCGACGCCTTCAACGGCCTCATCCTCCGCCTGCGCGGCTACGCCGCCGAACAGCGCCAGCTCGTTGCCGGCGTCAGCCACGATCTCCGCACCCCTCTCACCCGCATGCGCCTCCGCCTCGACCAGGTGCCCGATGACGCCCTTCGCGACCGCCTGATCAACGACGTGCAAACCATGCAGATCGTCGTCGATTCCAGCCTGTCGCTCATCCGGGCCCAGGAAGGCCGCCTGCAGAAATGCGACGTCGACATCGGCGCACTCCTCAGCACCATCGTCGACAATTTCGTCGATTCCGGCGCCGACGTCGATTTCACCGGCCCGATGCACCTGAAACTGCATTGCGACCCCGCCTTGATGACCCGTGCGATCGAGAATCTGGTCGACAACGCCATCAAATTCGCCGGCCGCGCCGAAGTGGTTCTCCGCGCCGAGCCCAGCCAGGCGGTAATCGAAGTCAGCGACGACGGCCCCGGCATCAGCGACGACCAGAAAACCCGGGTCTTCGAAGCTTTCTACCGCGGCGACGAATCCCGCGGCGTCACCGAAGGCAGCGGCCTGGGCCTGGCGATCACCAAAGCACTGGTCCACGCCCATGGCGGCACGGTCGACCTTTTAGATGCCCAACCCACGGGGTTGATGGTGCGCTTGCTCGTACCGTCGTAAGCGAGGAAGAAGTTCTTTTTTGAAAAAAAGAACCAAAAAACTTTTATGATTATGGTTTACGCTGCCGGCTAAAACCGCGACAGCGACATAAAAGTCTCTTGCTTCTTTTCTTCAGAAAAGAAGATTCTTCCTTGGATTTTCGAATGAACCCGCCCCCCGATCGCTCCCTCACCCACGGACCGATCACCCGCACCCTGATCGCCTTTGCCCTCCCCACGCTCGCCTCCAGCGTATTGCAGACCCTGAACGGCTCCATCAACGCCGTTTGGGTCGGCCGTCTCCTCGGCCCCGTCGGCCTCGCCGCCACCTCGAATGCCAACCAGATCATGTTCGTGGTCTACACGCTCATTTTCGGCTTCGGCATGGCCGTCACCATCCTGATCGCGCAACATTATGGCCGCCGCCACATCGAAGGTGTCAGGCGCACTGTCGGCGCCGGCCTGGGCCTGTTCCTCTTCGCAGGCTTCGGCGCGGCCATCGCCGGCTGGCTCGGCACCCCAACACTGCTGCATTTCCTGCGCACACCGAACGACGTCTATCCCATGGCCTACACCTATTGCCGCATCATGTTCATCGGGCTGCCACCGGGGATCCTGACGGTCTACCTCCAGATGGCATTGCGCGGCACCGGCGACGCCCGCACGCCTTTGCTCCTGATGATTCCCGGCGCGATCATCGATGTCGCCTTGAACCCGGTCCTCATCCTCGGCCTCGGCGGGGCACCGCGGCTTGGCATCGCCGGCGCCGCCATGGCCGGCCTCATCGCCAGCTACGCCTCGGTGCTGCTGCTGCTGGCCTACATCTATGCCCGCGATCTGCCGGTGCGGCTGCGCGGCACCGAATTCCGCTTCCTCGTCCCTTCCCCCGCGCTCGCCTTCTCCATCATCCGCATCGGCTTCCCGATGGGCCTGCAGATGATCGTCGCCAGCATCGCCGCCTTGGCGATGATGGGCCTGGTGAACCGCGAAGGCTCCAGCGCAGTGGCCGCCTACGGCGCCGTCAACCAACTCTGGAACTACATACAGATGCCCGCGATGGCGATCGCCGCCGCCGTCAGCGCCATGGCCGCGCAGAACATGGGCGCCGGCCTCTGGCACCGCGTCGATCGCGTGGCGGTCTCGGGCATCGTCATGAACCTCCTCCTCACCGGCCTCCTTGTCCTCGCCTTGACGCTCGCCGACCGCACCGTCATCGGCCTCTTCCTCTCCGACCCCGCCTCCGTCGCCATCGCCCGCCACATCAATCTGCTGACGAGCTGGAGCTTCATCCTCATCGGCGTAACCTTCGTGCTCTCCGCCGTACCGCGTGCGAACGGCGCCACGATCCCGCCGCTGATCATCATGACTCTGGCGCTCATCCCCGGCCGCCTCGGCGTCGCCTTCCTGCTCACCGGCGCACTGGGACCGGACGCGTTGTGGTATAGTTTCCCGATCGGCTCCGCGATCGCGGTCTCGCTGGCTTGGGCGTATTATGTGTTCGGCGGATGGCGGAAGCTAAGGCCGTTGGCGGCGGAAGAGCAGGAAGAGAGGTCTTCTTTTCTGAAGAAAAGAAGCAAAAGACTTTTATCTCTGCGATCCTGAGATGAGAACATCTACAGTAAAACACTGCGCTCTTTTAAGTTTGGCATTCACGTTGCTCGGGCTGACGGCGTCGGCAGCCGCGAGCGTAGAAGCAGCCGACTATGTCCATCCGCAGCAGCGTGTCGCGATGGACGGCACACGCCGGTTGAACCTGTTCTGCATCGGTCATGGCACGCCAACAGTGCTGCTCGATGCAGGATCAGGCGGCAGCACGCTGGATTGGCGCATGGTGCAAGGATCGATCGCCTCCCTCACGAAAACCTGCGCCTACGATCGCGCAGGTTACGGTTTCAGCGACCCTGCGAACCGCCCCTCCGACGCCCGCAACGCCGTAGACGACCTGCACCACCTCATCACCGCCGCCAAACTCGGCCGCCCCTTCATCATCGTCGGCCATTCCAACGGCGGCCTCTACGCAACGCTCTACGCCGAGACCTATCCTGACGATGTTGCCGGTATGGTACTGGTAGATCCCGGTTTCGCCGGCCAGCAGAACTACGACACCTACGGCCTGCCCCCAGGCCGCGCCGCCGCCTTAAAAGCCTGGACAGCCGGCCTTGTGACCAAAGCAGCCTCATGCCTCCAGCGAGCGAAAGCCGGCTTCCTGTCCAATGACGCCCCGCAAAACCACGATTGCCTTGACGACCCGCCTAACAGGGACGCCAGCATTCACCAGGCAGTAAACCGGCAATATGCCTCAGTCGCCTACGAGCAAACCAATCTATCCGAATTCCAGAACAGCTTTGCCGCAACCGCCGGCATCACCACTGACGACCGCGAGATGCCATCGCCGCTGCGCCCTTTAGGAACGATGCCCCTCATCGTCCTGACGGCAAGCCGCCATCCCGCGCCGGTCGAGGGTTTCACCCCGCAGGATCAGGCGCTATTCTACGATATCTGGAAGCAGGCCCATGATCGGCTAGCGGCCTTGTCGAAGACAGGCAAGAACATCGTCATCGTCGAGAGCGGCCACTTCATCCAAAACGACAAGCCAGGCGCCGTCGTCGAAGCTGTTGGCAAAGTTCTGCAGGATGTCCGATACATGAAAAGCGAAGTCGCTCGGCACCGCTAAGCCGCTCTCAAACAGGCTGCGCAACGACTTTCAACTGCCGTTCGCCGAGGGCGATTTTTTACCCGCCATCTCTGAAGATGATTGGAGGACAGGGATCGGTTAGAGCTACCCTGGAGCATAGCGGAAAGATAGACGGGCAGCTTAAAGCCTCGATTTTAATTCCTCCCGCTTTATAGAAATACGGGTTCTGACATTGGAAATCCAAGATTTAAACATCTCATTGACTACGACCAGACCGTCTCTTGATGACTGCAGTTGCTCAAAGGCGACTTCAGTGCCAGCATACATACTGTTTAGGAACATGTTATAATTTCCGATGCTAGATTCTAGCGTATATAAGTCGAATCCCTTCAACAACAAACTTAGATCGCCGCTGTCATATTGGTGCAAATCAAGAAACTTTTTTAAGTCAATACTCAGACGCGTCAAGCTTAGCTCAGTGTCAGATATGGATTTATGATCCTGCCTCTTGATAATTAGATTTAAATTCAAGACGCGTTTTAGGCCAGCAGATACATCACTGGTTTCATCTATTATTGCGCTTAATGCAGATAATTCTTCCAGGATCCTTTTCGCGTCTACCTCTGAATGGTACTTTGTTGAATCCGCTGCTCCATTCGCCTGCGAAATCATCTTGTCCGAAGATGGCAGCGTGGCTCGTCGGTACATGTCCGGGCCAGTCGTAAACAAGAACAATATGACGAGCGCGCCAAGAAGCCCTACGTAGATAGCAAACCTAAAAAGCTGTGCTCTAACACTGCTGCTAAGGCGCTTCGAGTTATCCGATTCATATCATGAAACAGTTAGCGGCCTTTAGGTCGCCGTTCCACTTACTTTATAAGTTTCTGGAAGACGCACTTGCCAGCGGGGCGTCGCGCTGCTCATGCGACACGCCCAGATAGATGCGGTTGTCATAGTGGGAAAGCGTGTTCGTCCACATGGCGCTAAAAGTGCTGCTCGCCGCGGTGCTGTTAAGCTTCCTTACAGCGGCTGCCCAGCCACCTTGCGCTGCAACGCATCCAGCCGCTTAGCCCCATTCGGCGCTTTCGGATCGATCTCCAAAAACCGCTGCCACGCCGAAAGCGCCCGCGGATAATCGTTGTTCGCTTCCGAAACACGCGACAGATCCGCCAGCGCCGGGAAGCAGCGCGGCTCGCGGCTCAGCGCCTGTGCGAGATCTTCCAGCGCCCCATTCGTGTCGCCATTGGCAAAGCGCGCTTCCGCATGCAGCCGCCACAAATCCGCCTGCTCCGGCTGCAGATCGAGCGCCGCGTCCAGGTCGGCAATCGCGTTGGCATTATCCTGGTGGGCCGCAGCCAGCGACGCCTGCTCAAGCAGCATCTGCACGGCCGGCGTGATCTGCGAGCGCCAATACAGCGCTATCTGGGTTTCCAGCGCCTGCGACCGCTGTTCGCTGGTCGAGGTCTTCAGCGCCTCGAACAGAGGCGCTGCCTTATCGGACACGCCCTTGTCCGGTGCCGCCGCGCCGCAGAGCACCGAGGCGGCGAGCAGCCAGCCCGCCGATCCAGCTCTGCGCCGGGGTATCAGCCCTGGCGCGCCTTCATGCGCGGGTTCTTCTTGTTGATCACATACACCCGTCCATGCCGGCGCACGACGCGGCAGTTCTTGTCGCGCGTCTTGGCAGCGCGGAGCGAATTACGGATCTTCATAACACAACCTTGCTTACACGATGCGCCGGCGCGCACCGAGAGATTTCAAATCGGAGGCAGGCGGTTACCGCCCCCCTCGCCGCGAGTCAAGCAGCGCCGATCGCGTGCCACCGCATCAGCCGCACCCCCAGCCGCCGCATCAGCCTGATCCGCAGCAGCCAAAGCTCGGCCTCGGTCACGAAGGCCGCCGCCGTATGGCCCGCCGGCCGCGGCCCCGCCGCCATCGCCTTCACCGCCTCGCGCCAGCCACCCAGTGTCTGCGTGATATGCCGGTCCGACATATCCTCCACCACCCGAACATCGAATCCCAGCCTTTGCAGCGCCGTGGTCAGCTCCTCCGCCCGCGGCAGCTCCGGCAGCCGCCCTTCCAGACGGCACCAGGCCGCGAACTCCCGATCCTTCTCGTCCGGCGCCACATCCGACACCAGCTCCGTCAGCACGATATGCCCTTGCGGCCGCAGCGCGTCGGCGATCCCCTCCAGCAGCGGCCCGGCCTTCGCCCCGCGCAGCGCCTCCAGCGACATGGCGGAATTCGCACTCCGGCTGCGAAACCGCGGCGCGCCCCTGTCCCAGCCACCCACCGTGATCCGGCCTTTCGGGTCCACCCCGGGCTGCCGCGCCGTCGCCACGCCCATCAGCTGCTGATCGGCCTCGAAACTCGAAACCCACGCCCCAAGCCCATTGCTGATCGAAGCCGCCGGCCCGCCCAGCCCGCCGCCCACCAGCATCAGCGTCACGCTCGAAGAGAGCCCCAGCGGTTTGGCCAGCCGTAGCGCTTCCGGCCCGCCGCCCGGCATGATGAACCCGGCACCCCACAGCGCCTCCACCGCCGCAATGCGCCACTCCGGCCACCGCGCCGATGCCGGAACACGCGCCGGAATCGTCACCGATCCCGCATCCGTCTGCCCGTCCCGACGCTGCGCACCCACCACAAGGTCGCTATCGGTCGCCCACTCTTTCGCCGCGACCACCTGCTTCGCCCTGCCCCTCGACATGCAGCCGATCCTGCCGTCAAGACATTGCCAAAGCGTTGTCAAAACCCGCGGCCACCTCGCCGCCTCCACCACTCTGGTGTAAGTCCCGCGCCATGGATGAGACAAAACCACAGCAAAGCGACTCCCTGGCCAGTTGGACCGGCTTCCTCGTCGTCGCTTTCGCCGCCCTCGGCCTGATCGGCGCCTTCGGCACCTACGCCGCCCAGCTCCCCTTCGACCGCGCCATGGCCCGCAGCACCACGCTCGACCAGCTCATCGCCGCCTCCCATGCGCCGGACGCGCCCGCCGCCGAGGCGAAACTCCGACCCCTCCTTGGCGACGCCGCCGACGACCTCCTCCGCGGCCCCGCCCCCATCGAACCCCGTGTCGAAGCCGAGCGCCGCCGCATGTTTGCCGACATGTATGCCGAGTCGAAAATCTATGGCTTCCGCCTGCGCAGCTACATCGCCGTATTCACCGTCATGACCGCCCTGTTCGGCGCTTTCGTCATGAGCTTCGGCCGCAAATTCGCCAACCAACCCAGAACGGGAGCCTGAAAACTGGCCCAGGAAACCCTGCTGGATGTCAAAGGCATGACCTGCCCGCTCCCCGTGCTGCGCGCCAACCGCGTCCTGCGCGGCCTCGCCCCGGGCGAAAAACTGCGCGTGCTCGCCACCGACCGCGCCTCCATCGCCGATTTCCGCGCCTATTGCCGCGAGACCGGCCACGATCTCCTCGCCTTCTCCGAGGAAGGCGACACCCTCAGCTTCACCATCCGCCGCCGTCCCCTCAGGCCAGACGAGCTCCCCGCATGAATCGCGTCGCCCTCTTCACCCACGAAGCCTGCCTCGCCCATGACCCCGGCGCCGGCCACCCCGAATCCCCCGCCCGCCTGCGCGCCATCATGGCCGCCCTAAACCACCCCGATTTCGCCGCCCTCATCCGCGAACCCGCCCCGCAGGCAACCGAAGCCCAGCTCCGCCTCGCCCACTCCGCCGGCTACATCGAGACCCTCCTCGGCCTCCGCCACATCGCCGAAATCGCCTCGCTCGACGCCGACACCCATATCGGCCCCGGCAGCATCGACGCGGCCCTGCACGCCGCCGGCGGCGCCATCGCCGCCATCGACGCGATCATGCAAGGCCACGCGGAGGTCGCCTTCTCCGCCACCCGCCCGCCTGGCCACCACGCCGAAGCCAGCCAGGCCATGGGCTTCTGCCTCTTCAGCACCGCCGCCATCGCCGCCCTGCACGCCCGCCATCACTGGCACCTGCAGCGCGTGGCGGTCGTCGATTTCGACGTCCACCACGGCAACGGCACCCAGCACATCCTCCAATCCGACCCCGATTTCCTTCACATCTCCAGCCACCAATCCCCCTGCTATCCCGGCACCGGCGCCGCCCATGAAACCGGCATCGCCAACAACGTGGTCAACCTCCCCCTCGCCCCCGGCGAAGGCAGCCAAGCCTTCCGCACCGCCTGGCAAACCCAAGGCCTCCCCGCCCTGCGCGCCTTCGCCACCGATTTCCTCATCATCTCCGCCGGCTTCGACGCCCACCGCGCCGACCCCCTCGCCTCCCTCATGCTCGAAGCCGACGACTTCGCCTGGATCACCAACGAGCTCATGGCCGCCGGTGGCGGCCGTCTGATCTCGGTGCTCGAAGGCGGCTACGACCTCGCAGCCCTGGCAGAGTGCACCGCCACGCATGTCAAACGTCTGATGACTGCAAAGCTGAAGCCCTGAGGGCAAGGTTCCTGCGTCGCGTCTTTGATACAAACTGTGGCGGCGTACACACAGGCCGGAGCCTGAGACTGGCTTCCCGAAGACTTTCAGGCTATCCGAGCACCATCATGTCGGATTCCATCTCCGGCCTCTCCTTCGAAGACGCCTTGGCCGAACTCGAACGCATCGTGCGCGGACTCGAAGGCGGCCAGCAGAAGCTCGAGGACGCCATCACCTGCTACGAACGCGGCACCGCGCTACGACGCCACTGCGAAGCCAAACTCGCCGAAGCGGAAGCTCGCGTCCAAGCTATCGTCGAGCATGCCGATGGCTCGCTGTCCCTCACATCCGCGGACTGAGCTCATGACCACCGACTCTATGGAAATTGGCCTGCAAGGGATCCCCGAAGCAGCGCTCATGGCCGCCCTCACCGACCGCGCCAACGAAGTGGAAGCCTGCCTCGACGGCCTTCTCCCGCTCGAAAACGGCCTGGAGGCCCGCCTCATCGAAGCCATGCGCTACGCAGCCCTCGGCGGCGGCAAGCGCCTGCGCGGCTTCCTCGTCATGGAAGTCGCTTCCCTCTTCAAGGTCGCCCCCGCCTGCGCTGCTCGCGTCGCCGCCAGTGTCGAGATGCTCCACGCCTACTCTCTGGTGCACGACGACCTCCCCGCCATGGACGATGACGATTTGCGCCGCGGCAAACCCAGCACCCACAAGGCCTTTGACGAGGCCACAGCCATCCTCGCCGGCGACGCATTGCAGGCCCGCGCTTTCGAGATCCTCGCCGAAATAGACACCCATTCCGACCCGCAAGCCCGCTGCGAACTCGTCGTCGCGCTCGGCCTCGCCGCAGGTGCGCGCGGCATGGCCGGCGGCCAAATGATCGACATGGAGGCCGAAGGCAAAACGCTGAGCATCGGCGAGGTCGCCCGCCTCCAGGCCCTGAAAACCGGGCGTTTGATCCAGTACGCTGCCGAAGCCGGCGCCATCCTCGGCCGCGCCCCTTGGCAGGTCCGCACTCAGATCGCCGCCTATGGCCGCGATCTCGGCGCCGCCTTCCAGATCGCCGACGACGTGCTCGACACCATCGGTACCGCCGAACAGATCGGCAAAACCGCCGGCAAGGACCAGGCTGCCGGAAAAGCCACAGTCGTATCAATTTTAGGGGTCGAGCGTGCCGAAGCGCAGGCTCGTATGTTGTGTCAACAGTCGAAAGCCCATTTGGAGCATTTCGGGCCGGAAGCGGACCGCCTGCGCGCACTCGCGTCCTGGGTCGTCTCGCGCAGGAGTTAAGGTGCGTATGATTTTTCTGGAGGTACTGCCATGACCGGTGAAACGCGCGCGGCGCCAGTCCCCATGGGCCGCCCGTCGACGCCCTTACTGGATCGGGTGAACATCCCCGCCGATCTACGTAACCTTTCCACCGAGCAGCTCCGGCAACTCGCGGACGAATTGCGCGCCGAAACCGTCGATGCCGTCTCCACCACCGGCGGCCATCTCGGCGCCTCCCTCGGCGTGGTCGAGCTCACGGTCGCCCTGCACGCCGTCTTCGACACACCGGACGACAAGCTCATCTGGGACGTCGGCCACCAGGCCTACCCGCACAAGATCCTTACCGGACGCCGTGATCGCATCCGCACCCTGCGCCAGGCCGACGGCCTGTCCGGCTTCACCCGCCGCGCCGAAAGCGAATACGACCCGTTCGGCGCCGCCCACAGCTCCACCTCGATTTCCGCCGGCCTCGGCTTTGCCGTCGCCAACGAGCTGAACGGCACCCCGGAACGCCACGTGATCGCGGTCATTGGCGACGGCGCGATGAGCGCCGGCATGGCCTACGAAGCCATGAACAACGCCGGCGCC
Organism: Acetobacteraceae bacterium; assembly: GCA_965198855.1. Classification (GTDB taxonomy): domain Bacteria; phylum Pseudomonadota; class Alphaproteobacteria; order Acetobacterales; family Acetobacteraceae; genus BOG-908. Next base: position 2,634,585 of record CBDAPZ010000001.1, read on the forward strand.
CGCAAGAGCCGCCTGATCGTGGTGCTGAACGATAACGAGATGTCCATCGCTCCGCCGGTCGGCGCGATGAGCGCCTATCTCTCCCGCCTGATGAGCTCGCGCAGCTTCCTTTCGCTTCGTGAAGTCGCCGGCAAGATGGTGAAGCACTTCCCCTGGGGCCTCGAGAAAACCGCCAAGAAGGCGGAAGAATACGCCCGCGGCCTGCTCACCGGCGGCACCCTCTTCGAGGAGCTGGGCTTCTACTATATCGGCCCGATCGACGGCCATAACATGGACCATCTCCTCCCCGTCCTGCGCAATCTGCGTGACGCCGAGACGAACGGCCCCATCCTGCTCCACGTCATCACCCAGAAAGGCCACGGCTACGCCCCCGCCGAAGCCACCGCCGACAAGCTCCACGCGGTCGCCAAATTCAACGTCATCACTGGCGAGCAGGTCAAAAGCCCCGCTGGGCCGCCGACGTATACCAAGGTGTTCGCCGACGCCCTGATGTCCGAGGCCGAGCGCGATTCCCGCGTCCTCGCCATCACTGCCGCCATGCCCTCCGGCACCGGCCTCGACCGCTTCGCCAAAACCTTCCCCACCCGCTTCTTCGACGTTGGCATCGCCGAGCAGCACGCCGTCACCTTCGCCGCCGCCATGGCCGCCGAGGGTCTCGCCCCGTTCTGCGCGATCTATTCCACCTTCCTGCAGCGCGCCTACGACCAGGTTGTCCACGACGTCGTCCTGCAAAAGCTCCCGGTGCGTTTCGCCATCGACCGCGCCGGCCTCGTTGGCGCCGACGGCGCCACCCACGCCGGCAGCTTCGATCTCGCCTTCCTCGGTTGCCTTCCCAACATCGTGCTCATGGCCCCGGCCGATGAAGCCGAGCTCACCCACATGGTCGCCACCGCAGCCGCCATCGACGACCGTGCCTCCGCCTTTCGCTACCCGCGCGGCGAAGGCACCGGCATCGCTCTCCCCGCCCGCGGCGAGGTGCTCTCCATCGGCCGCGGCCGCATCCTGCGTGAAGGCGGCAAGGTCGCCATCATCAGCCTTGGCACACGCCTCGGCGAAGCCCTACGCGCCGCCGACGAACTCGCTGCCCGCGGCCTGCCGACCACGGTCGCCGATGCCCGCTTCGCCAAACCGATCGACACCAACCTGATCGAACGCCTGGCCCGTGAGCACGAGGTTTTGATAACGGTCGAAGAAGGTTCCACCGGTGGCTTCTCCGCCTTGGTCGCCCAGCATTTGGCAACAGCCGGCCTGCTCGATGGAGGTTTGCGTTTCCGTCCGATCGTCTTGCCTGACCGATTCATCGACCATATGAGCCCCGCCGCACAACTCGTCGAAGCCGGGCTCGACGCCAAATCGATCGTCCGCACAGTGCTAGGCGCGTTGGGCAGGGACGTGAGGGAGGCCGTGAATCTATGATGCGTGTACGAAGCAGCCTCGCCGCCACGGCGTTCCTGATCGCCGCCATCGGACAGGCTAGCGCAGCCGACACACCCACCGCCGCGGTCGATCAACTCGATGCCGGCCTGGTCACCGCCATGAAGAACGGCAGCACGCCGTTTCAGCAGCGCTACGCAGCCTTGGCGCCCGTGGTCGACGCCACCTTCAACCTGCAGCAGATCCTGCAGACCACGATCGGCCTGAAATGGGCTGGCATTCCCGCCGATAAGCAGAAGGCGCTGCTCGCCGCCTTCCGCGCCTTCACCGTCGGCAGCTACGTCTCCAATTTCGATAGCGACTCGGGTACCACCTTCCGCCTATTGCCGGAAACCCGCGCCGTGGGCGCTGACAAGGTGGTCGAATCTGAAATCGTCCCCAAGGACGGCGACCCAACCCGTATGGACTACGTCATGCGCAAATCTCCCGCAGGCTGGCAGGCTATCGACGTGCTGGAGGAAGGCACCATCAGCCAGGCCGCCGTGCAGCGCTCCGATTTCCGCAGCCTTCTCGCCGACGGCCCCGACAAGCTGATCGATAGCCTCACCGCGAAGGTCGACAAGATGTCGGGCGGTACCGTCAAGCCGTGACCATCGACGCACTCAGTGTGCCTGCCCTCGTGACCACCGCACTGAGCCTCGCCGGCTTTGTGCAGGCGGCGGCAGGGCTGCTCGCTGTGCGTCGCTTTCAGCGCACCGCGGCACTCCCGGGTCCGCGCCCGCCGATCACCGTGCTCAAACCCCTCAACGGCGACGAACCTTTGCTCGAGCAGGCGCTGGAGAGTTTCTGCCGCCAAGACTACCCCGATTTCCAGATCGTCTTCGGCGTGCAGGACGCAGCCGACCCCGCCATCCTCGTCGTCGAGCGGCTGCGCCAGAAATACCCGTCCCTCGATTTGGATTTGGTGATCGATCCCACCCCGCACGGCCTAAACCGCAAGATCGCCAACCTCATCAACATGTATCCGGCTGCCCGCCACGACCTGCTGCTGGTCTCCGACAGCGACATGCATGCCGCTCCCGACTATTTCGCCCGCGTCGCCGACGCGCTGGCAGAACCCGGCACCGGCCTCGTCACCTCGCTCTACACCGGCATCCCCGCCCGCCCCGGCCTCACCGGCCAACTCGGCGCCGCCTACATCAACCAGAGTTTTTCCGCCGGCGCCCTGATGGCACGCGGCCTCGGCCGGCAGGATTGCATGGGTGCGACCATGGCCCTCACCCGCGACAGCCTGCTGCGCGTCGGTGGCTTCCCGGCCCTTTGCCCCTTCATCGCTGATGACGCCGTGCTGGGCATGAAGATCCGCGCCCTCGGCGGCAAGGTCGCCCTGGCTGCCAGCGTGCCGGCCACCAGCGTCACCGAGCGCAGCCTCGGCGCGCTGTTCCGCCACGAACTACGCTGGGCACGCACGATCCGCTCGGTCGCCCCCTGGGGGTTCGCCGTCTCCATCATCCAGTTCCCCGCCTTCTGGGCGCTGCTCACCATCCTGGCGACCGGCTTCGCACCCTGGGCCATCGCCCTCTGGCTGATCGCGATCCTCGTGCGCGCCATCTCCGGCCGTGACGTCGAGCGCACCATGGGTGCCACACCCACGCCGCTCTGGCTGCCGGCACTGCGTGATGTTTTTTCCATGGCAGTGCTGGTGACGTCCTATATGAGTGACGAAGTCGCCTGGCGCGGCCACGTCTTCAACACGGATAAGGACAAGGATTTTGCCGCCCGCCCGGTTTTGGCGCGCGCAGGGGACCCCACGCTATGAAAACGCTGTTTCTGCAACCGCCCAGCTTCGATGGTTTCGATGGCGGCGCCGGCTCCCGCTACCAGGCCAAGCGCGAGATCAAGAGTTTTTGGTATCCGACCTGGCTCGCCCAGCCAGCCGCTTTGGTGCCCGACAGCAAGTTGATCGACAGCCCCCCGGCACGGATTAATCTCGATACCGTGCTGACGGCCGCCAAGCAGCACGACCTTGTCGTCATGCACACCAGCACGCCGTCTTTCGCCTCCGACGTTAAAGTCGCCGAAGCGCTGAAGACCGCAAAACCCTCTCTGAAGATCGGCATGGTCGGCGCGAAAGTCGCCGTCCAGCCGAAGGAAAGCCTGGAACGCGCCGGCGAGGCCGTCGATTTCGTCGCCCGCAACGAATTCGATTTCACCATCAAGGAAGTCGCCGAAGGCCGCGATTTCGCCGGCATCGACGGCATCACCTGGCGCAACAACGAAGGCCTGCTCGTTCACAACAAGGAACGGGCCATCCTGGAAAACATGGACGAGCTGCCCTTCGTCACCGATGTCTACGCACGCAATCTGCGCATCGAAGACTATTTCATCGGCTACCTGCTACACCCCTATATCAGCTTCTACACCGGGCGCGGGTGCAAATCGCATTGCACCTTCTGCCTCTGGCCGCAGACCGTCGGTGGCCACCGGTACCGCGTCCGCACCCCCGAACATGTCGCCGCCGAAATCCGCAGCTGCATGCAGAAATTCCCGCAAGTGCGCGAGTATTTCTTCGATGACGATACGTTCACCGACGATCTTCCCCGCACCGAGGCCATAGCGCGCGAGCTCGGCAAGCTCGGCGTCACCTGGTCCTGCAACGCGAAAGCAAACGTGCCGCGTGCAACCTTGAAGATCATGAAGGACAACGGCCTGCGCCTGCTGCTCGTCGGCTATGAGAGCGGCAACCAGCAAATATTGCACAACATCAAGAAAGGCATGCGCATCGAAGTCGCACGCCAGTTCACTAAGGATTGCCATGAGCTCGGCATCAAGATCCACGGCACCTTCATCCTTGGCCTCCCCGGCGAAAGCCAGGAAACCATCAAGGAAACGATAAAGTTCGCGACCGACATTAACCCGCACACCATCCAGGTTTCGCTGGCAGCCCCCTACCCAGGCACGTTCCTCTACAAGCAGGCGCTAGAAAACGGCTGGCTTGACGCACGCAATGCTGAACTGATCGATGATCATGGCATCCAGATCGCACCGCTGAGCTATCCACACCTCCAGCACTCGGAAATCTTCGACAACGTAGAAACCTTCTACAAAAAATTCTATTTTCGCGCCCCGAAGATCGCCAGCATCGTCGGCGAAATGGTCACCAGCCGCCAAATGATGGTGCGCCGCTTGCGTGAAGGCGTGGAATTCTTCCAGTTCCTGCGCGACCGCCACAAAGAAGCAGCTTAACCGTAGGATGGGCTGCACTCGAGCAATCCATCCTGCCTGACCATCACAGAGAAAGACGTCCTTTTTGGAAAAAAGGACCAAAAAACTTTTACTCTCCGCGCAACTCAACGGCGCGTGATCGTTTTGGAAGGCACGGCGTGCGTGAGCAGGTCGTCGTTCAAACGATTCCGGGAGAGTACCCATGAAACGTTTTCTCAAAATCTCGGTCCTGCCGGCACTGGCACTTGCCGCCGTTGCGGCATCTTCTACTGCTGCCAGCGCGGCTATTGCCTGCAACGGTGAAGGCGAATGCTGGCATGTGGCCCATCCCTATCGCTACGCACCCTCTTACGGCGTCGTCGTGCACCCGAATAACTGGCGCTGGGGTCCAAACGAGCATTACACCTGGCGCGAACACGCCGGCCGCGGTTACTGGCACGGCGGCACCTGGGTAGCCTTCTGATACCGGCAAAGCTTCGCCCACCATCCTCATGCGTTGGATGGTGGGCACCTGACATTAGCTGCGAAGCTCACCCCACGCGATATCTGCATCTCGCGCCACCGCCTCGAATAGCGGCTTGGCGAAATAGAAACCCTGGATGAACCTTGCCCCGACTGACCGCAGGGCTTCCACTTCACCCGCACGCTCGACACCCTCCAGAACGACCTTGGCGTCGATGGCCTTACCGATGGCAATGATCCCGGCAATGATGGCGAGCTTCCGATGATCCCGGTCGCAATCCTGCATCAGGATGCGGTCAACCTTTATGATGTCGGGCTGCAGTTCCGCCAGGCGTGCCAAGCCCGAATAGCCTGTGCCAAAATCATCAAGCGCTATCTTGAAGCCATGCTTGCGATATTCCTTGATAATCGCCAGCAGATGGTCGGTATCCGCAATCGTCTCTGATTCAAGGATTTCGAATGTCAGCCGATCGCGCGGAAAGCCCGTACGGGCGGCTGCCCGCAATGTGGTCTGTATGCATGCGCGGGGTTCATAGACGGCGTTCGGCAAGAAGTTGATGCTCAGCTGTCGGTCCATGCCCAACCGCGCCGCCAATTCGATCGCCGTGACACGACACGCCTGGTCGAAAGTGTACGTGTTCTCATGGGTCACTTGGCTCAGCACCCATCCCGCCCCCTCACCCGCGGGCCCCCGCACCAGCGCCTCATAGCCATCGATGCGTTGTTGCTGCAGATCGATGATCGGCTGAAAAGCCATACTGAACGGAAACAGGGCCGCCGCATCCTTGCAGGCGCTGCAAGCTTTGGCTTTGGCACGCAAAAGTTCCGACCTGGAGCGTCCGGACGATGCGATCGGCTGAGCGCTTTCTATGCTGGCTAGACGTGACCCGCGCAGAATCGGAATAAGGGTAGGGTCTACATGGGCCCAGCGGCCAGCCCGGCGCTTTTCACCGGCTCGAGAGGCAGGTTCTGCCAAGGTTTCCGGCCCGGAGGCCCGGTCTGTCAACGTCGACATCGCCTGATCTTTCGCTCAATCCAAGATTTAAAATTACTCTAAAAATATGTTAGCCAGGATAATAGCCGCCATACAACCTGGCGTTGCGTTCTCTCGCCAAAGTGATGGGTATTCAAGTTGGCAGAGCGTTTGCACCAAGTCGGCAGAACGCTTGCAGAGGAACAAGGCTTTGGCTGAGCTGAATGTGCATGTTTAAAAAGGCTGCGAGCTTGACCGCGATGTCGTCAAGCTTCGAAGACTTTCCATGGCTGAAGCATGCAAAAGGGTGGACTGTGCGCAGCCCACCCTTTCGCCTCAGAGCCTGCCGCCTATGTCACGCCGGCACAACATCCGGACGATCTTTAGAAAACCGCGCGATCAGCTCGGGATCCATGCCCAAATGTTCGGCCACCATCTGCGCCGGGCTGCACGCCAGCCACTGCGCCAGCGATACCTCGGCATACCGATCGGTCTTGAAGATCTCTAAAAACATCAGATCGGTAGATCCTACATTCTGCACATAATGCCCCAGGCCCTTTTTGACGTATCCCACATCGCCCGGCCGGAAATCGGCGGTCTGCGCTTTTGGCCCGGTGTTGAACACGGTCATGCGCGCCTCGCCTTTCACGTAGTACTGCCATTCATCCGCATTCGGATGCCAATGCAATTCACGCAATCCGCCCGGCTTCACCGTGACGACTGCAGCCGCAACTGTCTTCGAGATCGGGAAATTGCGGCTATCGATGATCTTCACCTCGCCGCTGGCGGTGCTGCGCGACGCTGCCATCGCCGAGACATCGAAGGTGAAGGCAAGCTCCGGCTCGCCAAGCGACGACGCCACCTGCTTCTGCACCACGTCCAGCGGCTGCGGCTCCTTGCCCTGGTAGATCCACAGATTATCCAGCGGGATGTTCTGGAAGGCGCTGGCCGGCAGATGGAAATTCTGGGCCAGCACATCCGGCGGCGTGTGCGCGATCCAATCCGTCAGCATCAGCGTGTTGAATTCCGAAGCACGACCATTGTCGAAGGCCAGCACGAATTCTGCGCCGCTCGGTCCAAGCCCTTGCAGCGAATGTGGCAGTCCCGGCGGGAAATACCACAGATCGCCCTGCTTGACGTCGCGCACCGACGGCCTCCCTTCGGCATCGAGCACGGTGATACGGCATTTGCCATCCACCATCACCGCCCATTCGGCCTGCTGGTGCCAATGCAGCTCGCGCACGCCACCGGCGGAGAGCCGCATGTTCACGCCCGAGATGGTCTCGGAAATGGCGAAATCGCTCTGGTTCACCTCACGCGCCCAGCCACCATTCTGTATGCGGCGGTGGGCGTTGTTGAACGACGCCCAGAACAGCTCCATGCCGTCCACGTCGGTCGCCGGCGGATCCTGAAACGAAGGGAACTGTCCTGCCAGCACCGGGTTCTGCGGCCCGGGATTGCTCAGCGACGTCGGCGTATGTGCATTGACCGCGCCTTGCGGGGGATGATCGGGATTGCCGAAACTGGCGGCATGAGCGGCGGTGGCGGCAACGGCAGCACCACCAGCGGCGGCAGCGGACAGCATCTTGCGGCGTGACATGTCTGGCATGAAGGAAATTCCGTTCGAGGTTTTTGGCCGGGTCGCTACGGGAAGACGCGATGCGCGCCTGTGACCCTGCGAGGGTTGCCAATATGAGCAATTAAGGCGGTTCAGGCGGTGGGTAGAAGAAATTACGGTAATTCGGTTTTGCGATGACCAATCATGTTTGACATCGAACAGCTACGTACCTTTCTCGCAGTCGTGGAGGCGCGGCATTTTACTCTCGCAGGCCAACAGCTTGGTCTCAGCCAGTCGACGGTCAGCCAGCATATCCGCCGGCTGGAACTGGCCGCCGGGCGCCAATTGCTCGAACGCGACACCCATGGCGTCGCGCTGACACCCGACGGCAACGTGATGGCCGAGTTCGCGCGCCAAGTCGTCGATGTCAGCCGCCGTGCGGCGGATTATTTCTCGGACGCCACGCCGCGCGGAAAAGTCCGGTTCGGCGTCTCCGAAGATCTGACGCTCACGCAGCTTCCCTCGATCCTGCGCGATTTCACCGCCGACCACCCGCTGCTGAGCCTGGAACTCAGCATCGGCCTGAGCAGCACGCTCTACCAGAAGCTCGATTCCGGCCGGCTCGACCTGGTGTTCGCCAAACGGCGCCCCGGCGACGATCGCGGCATGGTAGTATGGCGCGAAAGGCTTCTATGGCTCGGCCATCGCGACCTCCCGTTGGGCCCGGAGGATCCGGTGCCGCTGATCGCCTACCCCTCTTCGAGCATCACCAGCGCCCTGGCGTTGGAAGCCTTGGACAAGGCAAGGCGCCCTTGGTTCATGGCCTGCTCGAGCGACAGCCTTAGCGGACTCCATGCGGCCGTGAAGGCGGGGCTGGGCGTGTCGGCGCAATCATCCCTTCTCCGCCATGGCAGCAAGCTTGCGGAGTTTTCAGCCTCCGCGGCCCTGCCCGATTGCGGTGAGATCGCGTTCGTGGTGCTCGGCCGCAGCGAAAGGCTGCAGGGCGCGACCGCCGCGCTTGCCAAATTGATATTGGCGCATGGACCAGGTTTGCGGACCCGCAAAAAATCGTCTTCGGCACCTGCGCCGATCTCGGCGCCATGAAGCCGCCGCCACTGCGCCGGCTCATCACGGTCGCCGACGATTTCGGCCTCACCGAAAGTGTCAACGAAGCCGTAGAGCTTGCCGCCTCTCACGGTATCCTCACGAGCGCCAGCCTCATGGTCGCTGCCCCCGCCTTCGCAGACGCCGTCGCCCGCGCGAAGCGCTGCCCAAACCTGCATGTCGGCCTGCACCTTGTCGTCATCGAAGGCACGCCCATCCTGCCGCCCGCAAAAATCCCCGGACTCGTTGATGCCAACGGTCTTTTCCCCTCCGACCAGTTCAGGCTCGGCGTGGACTACTTCTTCCGCCCCGCCATCCGCCGCCAGCTTGCCTCGGAAATCCGCGCCCAGTTCGAAGCGTTCGCCGCCACCGGTCTGAAGCTCGATCACGCCAACGCCCACAAGCACATGCATCTGCACCCCACCATTGGCCGCCTGATGATAGAAATCGGCCGCGACTTCGGCCTGCGCGCCATCCGCATCCCTGCCGAGCCGCGGACCGCTGCCCAAGGCTTCGGCAACCGGCTCCTGCGTCACTGGTGCCGCCTGCTACGCCTCCAGGCCCATCGCGCCGGCCTGCACACCAACGATCACCTGATCGGCCTCACCCAGACCGGCCACATGACGCCGGCTTTCGTCCAATCCGCCCTACGCGCCCTGCCGCCTGGCCTGACCGAGATGTATTTCCATCCTGCCATCCATCGCGACCCGGCACTGATCCAACTGATGTCGGAATACGACCACCTTGCCGAGCATGCCGCATTGATGACTGCCCTTGTCCCCAAAGAGGTGGTCCTGACCAGCTACGGCGATATCGACTAGCCCGCGCGCAGCCAAGCCAAGAACACAACCGAAGCCGATAAGTCACAGCTTCGCGAACAACTTTGCGCGTGCTATGTTTACTATTGCTACCTATGCGGGAGTAAGTTAACTTTTTCTTAGCGCCGGCTCAAAGCTCAGGCCTGGAGACACAGAATGCCGCGAGCCTCCCTGCCGCTTGAGAACGATTTTCCGCGGCGCGCGACGGGTGCAGTCGAGGCCGCGTCGTGAGCCTGACCGAAGCGATACGCTCGCCCGCGACCGAGCAACCGGTGATCTGGCCGAACAATGCACATCGCCGCGGCGGCCAGATGGTGCAGGCACCGGCGGCGATGGAAGGCAGCCACCTCGCTCTCTTCCTCATCGACACCATGTCCGGCCTGGTCGCCTATTGGGACCGTGACCTGCTCTGCCGTTTTGCCAATGCCGCCTATCTCGACTGGTTCGGCAAGCCCACCCGGTCCGCGATCGGCTGCCGCCTGGAAGACGTGCTGGGCGATGAAATCTATGCCCGCGACGAACCGCACGTGCTAGCCGCCCTGGCCGGCGAGACACGCCAGTTCGAGCGCAGCTCCGCAAAGTCGGATGGCAGCATCGGCCACGCGTTGATCAGCTACATCCCCGACATCGCCCATGGCGAGGTGATCGGGTTCATCGCCCACATTACCGACATCACCGCCCTCAAGGACACCGAAGCCTGCCTGAGGCTGGAGCGGGAGGCGCGCGGAGAGGTCCAGGCGCTGCTCGCCAGCAGCGCCGCCAAATTGGACGAGGCGCAACGGCTCGGCCAGATCGGCAGCTGGGAATGGCAGAGCGAAACCGACAGCATCGTTTGGTCGCGCGAGCTCTATCGCATCTTCGGTCTGGCGCCCGGACCGCGCGTAAAATGTTACGCCGGTATGGTCGATTTCTTCACCGAAGAAAGCTGGCAGCGCGCCGAGGCGGCGATGATGCGCGCAATGCTCACCGGCGAGCCTTATCTGCTCGAGCTGAATTTCATCCGCGCCGACGGCTCGCAGGGCTGGCTCGAGGCACGCGGCGAACCGGCGCGCGATGCCAGCGGCCGCACCACCGGCTTGCGCGGCACCTTGCAGGACATCTCCCGTCGCCGCGACGCGGAGGCCGCCTTGCGCAGCTCGCAGGATTTCCTCGACCGCACCGGCAGCCTCGCCGGCGTCGGCGGCTGGGTGATCGATCTGCTCGCCGGCACCACCATGTGGTCCGAGGAGATCTGCCGCATGCACGGCGTGGAGATCGGCTACGCCCCCACCCTGGCGGAGGCGATGAACTTCATCACCCCTGAATGGCGGCCCCGTATCGCCGCAGCCATCGAAGCGGCCAACACCCATGGCGGCGGCTTCGACATGGAGATCGAGATCGTCCGCCCGGACGGCGCGCATCGTTGGTTGCGCACGGTCGGGAGCAGCGAACGCGCCGGCGGTAAACCCGTCCGGCTGATCGGCGCCTGCCAGGACATCACCGAGCGCCGCGCCCTGGCCGCCGAGCTCGCCCAGCAACACGAGATCCTGCGCGTCACGCTGCATTCCATCGGCGACGCCGTAATCACCACCGACGCCGCCGGCCACGTCGACTGGCTCAATCCCACCGCCGAGCGTTTCACCGGCTGGTCCGTCGCCGAGGCGAAGGGCTTGCCGCTCGAAGCCGTGTTCAACATCGCCGATGAGCAGACCCTGGAGAAACGCGAAAACCCGCTCGCCGCCTGCCTCAACGATGACGACACTGCCGGCAGCTCCAGCCCCGCTTTGCTGCTGGCTCGCGACGGACGGCAATACGGCATCGACGAGAACGCAGCCCCCATCCGCGCGCAGAACGGCGAGTTGCTCGGCTTCGTGCTCGTGTTCCGCGACGTTTCCGAAACCCGCCGCATGGCCGGGGAGATGACCTATCGCGCCACCCACGATTCGCTCACCGGCCTGATCAACCGTGCCGAGTTCGAATCCCGTCTCGCCCGCACCCTGCTGCGCGCCAAGGAAGACGGCAGCGAACACACGCTGCTCTACATCGATCTCGATCAGTTCAAGGTCGTCAACGATACCTGCGGCCACGCCGTCGGCGACCATCTGCTCCGCCAGGTCGCCCGCCTGCTCACCGGCACGGTGCGCAGCAGCGACACGCTGGCCCGCTTGGGCGGCGATGAATTCGCCATCATCCTCGAAGGCTGCGCCGGCCCGCGCGCCTTAAGCGTCGCGCAAAAGATCTGCGACCGCATGGATGATTTCCGTTTCATGCACGACGAGAAGCGCTGCCGCATCGGCGCCTCCATCGGCCTGGTTCCCATCAATGGCGGCTGGGAAAGCATCTCCGCTATCTGGCAGGCCGCCGACACCGCCTGCTACTCCGCCAAGGAAGCCGGCCGCAACCGCGTGCATGTCTGGTACGAAACCGATCTCGCGATGCAGGCGCGTCACCTCGAGACGCAATGGACCTCGCGCATCGAGCGCGCGCTCGACGAGAACAGTTTTGTCTTGTTCGCCCAGCGCATCGAGCCGCTGCATGGCGGCGCCAAGGGGGCACGTGCAGAGGTTCTGCTGCGCATGCGCAATGCCGATGGCACCTTGGTGCAGCCTGGTGCTTTCCTGCCGGCCGCCGAGCGTTTCCACCTGATCTCGCGCGTCGATCGCTGGGTCGTCGGCCGCGCCATCGCCTGGATGATCGCCGCCCCATCGCTGAGCATGATCGACTCGATCAGCGTCAATCTCTCCGGCCTCTCGGTCGGCGACCGCGCCTTCCACGCCTGGGCCGTGAAAATCCTCGCCGATGCCGGCCCGCAGATTTGTTCGCGTCTCTGCTTGGAGATTACCGAAACTGCGGCGATCACCAACCCCGCCGACGCCGCCACCTTCATCCAGGCCGTGCGTGCCCTCGGCGTCAAAGTCGCACTGGACGATTTCGGCGCCGGCGCCTCCTCCTTCGGCTATCTGAAGTCCCTGCCGGTGGATTACTTAAAAATCGACGGCCAGTTCATCCGCGACCTGGTCACCGACAAGCTCGACCGTGCCGCAGTGCGCTGTTTCGTCGATGTCGCGAAAGCCATCGGCGTGGAGACGGTGGCCGAATTCGTAGATGATCCGGCAGTGCTCCACCACCTGCACGAAATCGGCGTCGATTTCGCGCAGGGCTTCCTCATGCACCGCCCCGAACCCATCGAGGCACTGCTCGGCTGATTACTTGAAAATCACGCCGGAGATCTTGTCACCCACGTTGATATCCAGCTTCGCCGTAAGGCCGCCTTGCAACTCCAGCGTCGCCCGCACCGCGCCCCCCGACGGAATGATCATCTCGCTTTCCGGAACCGTGTTTTCCGCAATGTGATTGATCGTGCCGCCCGCCCCGATGAACACCATGTCTTCCGGCACCGGGCAGTTCTTCATCCACATCGGCACCTCGCGCGGTGTGCCCCAATCGAAGAACATGCCCTCATCTGCAGGGATGTTCGTGCGATACATCTCGCCGATTTCCTGCTGCTGCGCTGTGGCCGCGATCTCGACGGTGAATTTATGCGTCGCCCCGCCCTTGCTGATAATCGTCAAAGTCTGTGTAGGAAGCTTCGGCTGCGGTCCTTCTGCACGCGCCGTGTTTAAAGCGGCCACCAAAGCCGCCGTACAGGCGAACAACATAAACGTTTTTTGTTTCTTTTTATCAAAAAAGAAAACCTGCTTCTTTTCTGAAGAAAAGAAGCAAAAGACTTTTATTTCTTTCATGTATACTCCAAGCGGCGAATTTCGGGCCGCACCATTCCCTCGCGCGGTGCGTCGCGCAAGGTGGTGAACCAATGTTCCGGCGGATTGCGTCCGGCGGCGCGGTTATACACCAGCGGCCGCAGCACGGCTTCGGCCGCCGGCGGCAAATGCTGTGGAATTTCGTAACCATTCAGCGTCGCCCACACGCCGGCCCAGCAGCGTGCGACCGTCCACGGATTATATCCCCCGCCGCCCGTCACGATCAGCCTTGGCGCGAGCGCGCTCACGGCACGCACCACCGACCAATGGGCATTGTTAGAGAGCGAGAGCTGTGAGAGCGGGTCTTCTTCCAGTGCATCGGCCCCGCATTGCAGGAAGATCGCCGCCGGCTTCAGGGCGCGCAGTTCCGGCAGGACCGCCTCCTCCAGCAGCGCCCGCATCTCGCTATCGTTGAACCCGGCCGGCACCGGGAAATTGCGCGCCGAGCCGCCTGCCGTGTCGTCTGCCGCCCCCGTCCGCGGCCAACGCCCGTCCTCATGCACGCTGATCGTCTTCACCCGCACATTCCCAGCAAACGCATCCTGCACGCCATCGCCGTGATGCGCATCGATGTCCACATAGGCGACCGGCGAAATCCCCCGATCCAGCCACGCCAATATCCCCAGCACCGGATCGTTGAGGTAGCAGAACCCGGACGCCCGATCCGGCCGCCCGTGATGCGTGCCGCCGCCCGGACAATACACGATGCCCCCCTCTGCCGTCAGCTCCGCCGCCAGCAGCACCCCGCCGGCGGAAATCATCGGCCGCCGGAAAATCTCCGCATAGACCGGGTTGCCCGCCACCCCGATGTAAAACCGCGCCTTGTCCTCTTCGCTCACACGCTGCTCGACCTCCGCCCGCTGCAGCGCCGCCACATAGGCCGGGTCATGGAACCGCGTCACCTGTGCAACGGTAGCCATCGGCGCCTCGCGATACACCGCGTCCGGCAGCCACCCCATCGCCCTGCACAGATCGATCGTGGTCGACACCCGCGGCACCGCCAACGGATGGCCTTTGCCGTAGGTGGAATTGCGGTAGATTTCGCTACCGATGAAGAGCGGCCGGGACATCACCGACATATGCGCAGCCAATCGCCCTCGCCTACCCCCGTCATATGTCGCCCAACCACATGACAAAGCTTACCTTCGGCGAAGGCGGTTCGGCCGCCTTGCATCTCCGCCACGGCTGGGCCGACCCGGAGCCAGGCTTCTGCTGGACCACCAACGACGGCGCTACCCTCGTCGCCGACATCCCATCCGGCCGCGGCGAGCTCTTCCTCGAACTCTCGCTGAACCCTTTCAACCCGCCCGACAAACGCTTCCGCGACCTGCAGGTCACCGCCAATGGCCGCCAGATCGGCAGCGACTCCCTCGAAGGCCACGGCGTCCTCGGCTATCCGCTCCCGCCGGACATCACCGGCAGACGCGTCACCATCGGCCTGCACCATGCCACAGCCCCCAGCCCCGCTGCCCTCGGCTTCTCCACCGACCCGCGTTCCCTCGGTTTCATGCTCTTCAGCCTGCGGCTCTACCGCCAGCCGCAGCGCCCCCGCGCCGACGTCACCGCACTGCCTCCGCTGCCTCTGCCGCAGGACGGCGCCGGCCGCCGCAGCGCCATCCTCGCCGCCACCGGCCTCACCCCCCAGGCGCTGGCGGAACACTTCGAAAGCCTGGGCCATAACTGCGAGTTCGGCATCCTGCAGCGCCAGCTCGAAGCCGAGCCCCTGGGCCTCCTCCGTTTCGCCGGCATCACGCTGGACGACCTTCTCGCCGGCCTCAATGACGGTTTCGCCACCCTCGGCGACCAGACGGTGATCGCCACCTACCCGCTCGGCCGCGACCGCTTCGAGTTCCTGGTGCAGGACAGCCGCTACAAGCTCAGCTTGCACACCACCCTTACCACCGACACCCACACCGAAGCCGAGATCGAGGCCCAATACCGCACCCACCTGCCGTTCCTGGGCCGTCATCTTCGCGGCCGCCTCGCCGAAGGCAGCCATATCTGCGTCTTCCAGCGCCCCGGCCAGCTCACCCACTCCCAGGCCGTCCCGATCTGGAACCGCCTGCAAGCCGCAGGCCCCAATGCCCTCCTCTATATCGACCAGGACCCAAGCCTGCCCCCGGGCGCCGTCGAGCAGCGCGCCCACGGCCTCTATCACGGCCGCCTCGCCAGCATGGCGCCGCACACCGATGTCGGCCGGCTCGACCTGCCGGCCTGGCTCAGCCTCTGCGCCAACGCCTACCGCCTGTGGTCCCGCGACCGTCCCAAGCCTGTGGTAACCTGATACCACACACAAAATCCCTTGACGCTGCGGTGGTTTATGACCAAAACGCGCCACCAACCCAACCGGGAAACCGCATCATGATCAAGACCACCCGCTCGCTGAAGCCGGCGGAGGTGAAGAAGGACTGGATACTGATCGACGCCGAAGGCATCGTTCTGGGCCGTCTCGCCGTCGTCATCGCCAACCGCCTCCGCGGCAAGCACAAACCCACCTTCACTCCGCATGTCGATTGCGGCGACAACATCGTCGTCATCAACGCGGAAAAGATCCATCTCACCGGCAAGAAGGCCGAGGACGAGCTGTATTACTACCACACCGGCTATGCCGGCGGCATCAAGAGCCGCACCGTGCGCCAGCGCCTCGACAGCAAGCGCCCCGGCCTGGTGGTGGAGAAGGCGGTCGAACGCATGATCACCCGCGGCCCGCTGCAGCGCGCCCAGATGAAGCATTTGCACATCTATGTCGGCGCCGAGCACCCGCATGCCGGCCAGCAGCCCACCGTGCTGGACGTCGCCGCCCTCAACCCCAAGAACAAGCGGGTCGCATAACATGTCGGAAACCACTACCACACGGTCGCTGGCCGACCTGAAAGACCTCGTCACCGCAGCCACCACCGCCGGCGGCGGCGAGCCCGGCTTCGAAGGCGCCCCGAAGCACGAAGCCAAGCGCGATGCGCTGGGCCGCAGCTACGCCACCGGCCGTCGTAAAAACGCCATCGCCCGCGTCTGGATCAAACCCGGCAAAGGCGACATCGTGGTCAACGGCAAACGCGTCGGCGTCTACTTCGCCCGCCCCGTGCTGCGCATGCTCATCACCCAGCCCTTCCTGGTCAGCGATCGCTACAACCAGTTCGACGTCTTCTGCACCGTCAACGGCGGCGGCCTCTCCGGCCAGGCCGGCGCTTTGCGGCACGGCATCAGCCGCGCGTTGACCTACTACGAACCCGAACTCCGCCCGATCCTGAAGACCGCCGGCTTCCTCACCCGCGACAGCCGCGTGGTCGAGCGCAAGAAATACGGCAAGGCGAAGGCGCGTCGTAGCTTCCAGTTCAGCAAGCGTTAAGGAAGGCGGGGGGCTCTGCCCCCTCGACCCCCGCCAGGGGGTGGCCCCCTGGACTGCCTTATTTGAAGAGAAGAAGGGGCATAGCTGCGAGGTCGAAAGACCTGTCGTGTTATGCCACTTCTTATTTTCAAATTATGCAGGTCTGGACAAGCACCTTCCAGCAGGTCCAGGGACAGAGCCTCCGGCCTTTCTTACTGTTGAAGCGGCCGTCGCAAAAGGCGGCGCAGCGATGCTTATGGAGGCTGGTGGCAAAGACGGTAAACACCGCGGCCAACGAACTCCAAATATCCTTGGTCGCGCAACACTTGCAGCTGCTGTCGAATCTTGGCTCTCACATTGTTATTTCCAGGAAAACGAGCGCTCAGCTCATTCTCACAAGCATATAAGTCCTGCAGAGAGACTACCGATCGCTTCATCTTTTCAAGGCAAGCCATCACGCTCAACAGCCAACTCTTAGAATCGGGGTCTGACTTTCGCAGGAAAATGGTCTATTGCCACGCTTCTAGGACATCCGCTTTCGGAATCACGCCACCGTTCCTGATTAGGAAAATTCTTCCCGAGAGAGGAATGCTTTCCATAAGTATATTGCAGCCAATCCAGCCCGCCCTCCGGGCAGATAGAGCCAACGCCCTTCGTTGCTCTATAACTTGAGGCGTAAGAAAGTGTTTTGGAACCAGTTCGATATTTGTAACAGCCAGCGGTGCTTTGCTGTAGGATAGAAAAAGGAAATTCGGGCTAGCGTCGCTCGTTATTCGTTCGATCATGGTGCGATACGCACCGTCCGCAACCTTCCTTCCTATCGCACCGTTTTTGCTTTTTAGCTCGAATTGCTCGCCACAATTTTCGCAAGCAAAGTCGGCAACCGGGCGATGATTTGCAAGACCTGTCAGTGGAGAACACCCACAGGCTGGGCAATACTGGTTGTCGAGTACCCACCTCTCAGTTATCACACGCGCCTTCTGCGACCCGCTGCGGTAAGCTTCCATCCTGTCCAGCCGAAATAACAAGCTCATTGATATGGTAAATTTCCGTCTCTCGTTTATGCGTAGTAAGTCATCTAAGCTATCACCACGTCCGACGCAGATAAATAACGGACAGATACGTGATGCCTACCCAATCTCAACCGTCTAAATGGGATAGCCCAGTCGACACAGAAGGCGCACCCTGCAACTTCAACAATGTGTATGATTGTTCTAGTTGCGGAGCAATATGGAGTGATAGGTGGTCGTGTGCCTGCGATGACAGGTACCGCGATTGCGGACACGCGATGAGCCCGTCGATATCATATGTTACCAACCTAAAAATAGGCGAAATCTTTCCGTGGAACTGATGACTGCGATAATAACCCTCTGAGTCAACGTAGGATGCGTTAGCGAAGCGTAACGCATCACTTGCTCAGCCGGCATGGTAACGCGTTGAGAAAGCGTAGGGTGCAATGCTCTTTGGCATTGCACATCTTTGACAAAAAAAACTTAGCCTATGATCAAAGTCTGCAATTCCCGTGCTTAACGCAAAAAAGAGGGAGCATTCTCGTCAATTTATAAACATGCCGACGGATGCGCTTGTCCACGTTCTGTAAGTATGAGCGGAACGCTGCCAGAAAACGTGACTTCAAGTATCAACGTTGCCTGTCCGCATTTTATGCCAGTCGCCCCAGCAACCTTGTAATCCGTCAAACCGTTCACAACACACTTGCGATCGAGGTTGTTGCACACGGCACTCAAACCAGGCAACAAATGGTAGGTTCTCTCGGTGCTGAAAACGACACGTTTCTTGTCATTCAACACCTCCTGAACCGGCCAGGCTTTATGCTGAAAGTAGTTCACTTTCGTCCCATAATGCTCCGAGAAGAATTGCATGGCCTGATTACCGGGGGCAGACCCTGCTTGCAGGAAAGCATGGGCAAAGTTGATCGCCTTCGGCTCCAACGCTAGGTCAGCGCTCGGCTCCGTTGAGGATGCCGTCGGTGGCGGGACATCTTTTTTGGGCGCGTTGCCCGGCTGGCCTTCTTTGCTTCTATCGGAAAGATCGTCTTTGAGAAGGTCCTTCTCCAGCGCCTTGAAGACCTCGATTTTGCAGTTGTTCCCGCTTTCGATTGCGGTCACCAGGTCTTTCTGTAAAACGCCCACTGACTTGCTCGTCTCATGTTCGGCCTCGCCGCCGAGACCTAGACTCACTATTTTCTTCAGCCAGTCTGAGTCGACCTTCGCATCCGCTGAAAGTTTCGTTTCTTGAGACTTCTGCTCGATTGGCGCAGTTTGGCATATCCTGTCCGCCTCGTCGGCAATATCTTGCAGCCTCTGCCGTATCGCTGAATCTTGCGCAAATGCAGGAATTGCCGTGAGAAAGATAAGAGTTCCCACGACGCAACTCAAGGCGTCCTTACAGGCAGTGGCCATTTTGCTCCGTTTCAAGCGCGAACACACCTTCCTCGTTCAACGGGGAATGTTCGCATTACATCGGAAGCGTTTCAAGCATGGCCTCAGCAAGCGTAGGGTGGCAATGCGCTTTGGCATTGCACCGCTTGGGCATGGCATCCAGGCCTCTTACAGCGCCCTAAGACGCCAGATCCTCTATACGTCATCGTGGCGGGCTACCTCGATCGTAGATCTCGGCAACCTCCCAAAACCAGTCCGCATCGAGATCGAACATTTGATCGCCCTCCCGCACGGCTGGTTTGCCACGGTCAAACAAAGCCACGCAGAGCGCCTGATCGTCGTGCCGCGCATGGTAGGCAATCCCGTTCGCCTCAATCGGATGCCGATACAAAGCGTCTGACCAAGCTTGGGGCCCTGCGTACGGCAATCCGCAATGGACGATTTCAGCCGTCGCGCCAACAACCGCCAAGCCTGGACCAACAAGATCGATCAGCTTCAAGTCCCGCAACACCTCAAGGCGCACATAGGCCTTTCGCGCCAGCATTTTTGAATCGATCTGCCGTAGGCCAGGTTCACGCAGAAATGTCTCCGCAAAGGCCTCGCGCAGATCCAGCGCAGCGTAGAGCACTCCATACGCGCCATCCGGAGAGTTCAGCCGCCCCGTCAGGCTCCTGTCGAAATAGATCGGCGCATCGGCTGCATTGAAAAAGCGGTACAGTAGCGTGCCCTTGGGCAACATCCGCAGCCGAACATCACGCCCATCCAGATCGACCGGCGGAAGCGGTGGGCTCAAGCCCCCTGCGTGCCGACACGACGCGCCGATTCAAGCACCAGCGCCAGTTCGCCCCTGCGCATCACCTCGATCGGCTGCTCGCCATCGAGGTATTCATCGGGTGTCACCAAAAAACTCAGCACAGACCACGCACTCGAAAAATCCAGAATGTCCTGCACCTGCCGAAGGCCATCGACGACAGACCCATCCGCATTGAACTGGATCGTCGGATAGCGCCGCCGGCTCGAAGGCCCCGGCACCGCAAGCAGCGCCTTGTCCTTCACCCGCTGCTCGACACGCTGCCGGGAGACGCCACGTAGCAGAAGCTGCACCTGCGCCAGATCATAGGCGCCGCCGGCCGCGTTCAAATCCTCTTCCGCGATCCTCACGCCACGCAGCAAGGCGCGCGCACGTGGCCCAGGCTCATAGGCACTCGCATCAAGCCTCACCCCGCTGCGCGCCGTTCCCACTGCCTAATCCTCCTGCACAATGAATTTGGCGACGAATCCGTCCGCGTCAAGTTGGACAAGCTCGACAAGGCGCTGGACCCGAAACATCTCACCCCGTATTTTACCGAAAACGGGGAAGACACACATGCAAGGCGTCCTCAACGAACTCGAATTCTACAACCCCCGCCGCCTCAGCCGCTGGATCAGCCGCGCCGGCGGATGGACGCCCGATGGCCGCAGCCAGGAAGGCGGCATCTGGGACCCCAAACCCATAAAGCTCCGGCGCGGACAGGATCTGTTCAAGATCGGCCACTCCAGCTCCAGCCGCGGCCCGGTGCCCGACGCGGTCAATCTTTCGAGCCCCTGGTGGATGGAAGGCGAGACCTTCGCCGGCATCTCCACCTCCGCCAACACCCTCGGAATCGACCGGCAAAAAATCGCCCGCCTCAAACTCTCGGTCTCGGAACGTTACGGCGTATTCGACACCATCTTCTGCGTGCGCCTGCGCGAACCCATGGGCGCGCTCCGCGGCGAAGGCAATCCGGTCTTCGACCCACCCGAGCCAGGCGCGCTCACCTCACCGCCCGTCTGAGCGTTCCCGGGCAGCAGCGTCATGCAATGTTTCATCCCCGGGCTACGCGATCTCCACGGCGACATCACCGGCCTTACCGACCGCGCCTTCACCGTCACCGGCCGCTTCCCAGTCAGCCAATGGCTCTCGCTCGACAGCGGCTGGTTGAAATCGAAAGCGTAGAGCAAACGCCGGGCCGCCCCGCATCGTCCAAGCACGATTCGGGCTACGTGTGCTGCTCCAACCGTAGCCGTATCGCTCTTGGGCGATGCGGGATGACTGCGCACGGCAGCGCGGTTCTAACCACCCGCGCCCGCCGCCCCACTAACTGCAACACCACCGCGCATGCCCCCAGCGTCCCACCCAGCAGCGAAACATACGCCCACCCGCCATTCCGCCACGCATACACCGCCATCAACGATCCCGCCGACCCGCCAAAAAACACCGAGCCCATGAACAGCGTATTGATCCGCGACCGCGCCTCCGGCCGCTGCGCATAAATGATATGCTGGTTCGAAACGATCCCGCCCTGCACAGCCAGATCCAGCACCACCACCCCGCACACCAGCCCGCCCAGCCCGTGCCACAGCCCGAACACCACCCACGACAGAAACACCAGCACGGCGGCCAGCAACACCGGCCCATGCGGCCCCGTCCGGTCCGCCACACGCCCGGCAATCGGCGCCGCGGCGATCCCGCTCAGACCCAGCACGCCGAACAGCCCGGCCGCAGCGGCCCCAAGCCCGAACGCCGGCTCCTGCAGGTGGAACGCCAGCACCGTCCAGAACACCGAGAACGAGGCGAACAGCAGCCCCTGCGTCATCCCCGCCAGCCGCAGCTCCGGCAGTTCGCGCCACAGCCGCACCATCGAGCGTACCAGCTCGCCATAGCCCAGGGCCACCTGCGGCCGGCTGCGCGGCAGGCTCAGCGCCAGCACACCGCCGGCGGCCAAAGCGAGCGGCACGCTCACCCAGAACATCGCCCGCCACCCGGCATGCGCGCCCACGAACCCCGCCAGCGTCCGGCTGAGCAAGATGCCGGCGAGCAACCCGGACATCACCGTGCCCACCGCAGCCCCGCGCTTCTCCGGTGCCGCAAGCTGGGCCGCGAACGGCACGATCTGCTGCGCCACCGTCGTCGCCACCCCCACCAGGAACGACGCCGCCAGCACCAGCCCCACGGAAGGCGCCCACGCCAGCGCCACCAGTGCCGCCGCCAGCCCCACGAACTGCAGAACGATCAGCCGCCGCCGCTCTATCAGGTCGCCAAGCGGCACCATCAGGAACAGCCCGATCGCGTAGCCGAGCTGTGTCACGGTCGGGATCATCGCAGCCGCCGGGCCGTGCAGATCGCGCTCCATCAGCCCCAGCATCGGCTGGTTGTAATAGATATTGGCAACGGCGATCCCGGTCGCCACCGCCATGATAAGGGTCAACCCGCGGCTGAGCATGGCCTCGGTCGTGTTCCGGGCCGGAGAAAGAGTGGTGATCGCAAAGATCCTCAAAAAGGCAGGACAAAGGGTGTTACGCCGCCATCCCCCGGATTGTCGACCAACGCCGCCGCAGCCCTGAAATCCGAATTGACGAGCCTCCCCGCCCGCGAAACACTCACCCCATGCGCGCAACGCTTCCATGGTTCGGTCCTAAAACGGGTCTCGGCTGGGGGTGGACGCCGATCGCCTGGCAAGGCTGGGCCATCACGGCGTTGTTCATGGCCTGCGTCCTCGCCATCTCCTACGGGCCGGCCTTCCGCTTCCGGCTCTTCGTCGTCCTTGGCCTCGTCACCGCCTACCTCGCGGTCGTCATCGTCACCGGCACCAAACCAGG
Organism: Acetobacteraceae bacterium; assembly: GCA_965198855.1. GTDB lineage: Bacteria > Pseudomonadota > Alphaproteobacteria > Acetobacterales > Acetobacteraceae > BOG-908. The sequence goes on from CBDAPZ010000001.1 coordinate 2,657,181, forward strand.
CGGCAGTCTGAGCTAAAGCCTGGCACATCGATTGCTGTTGGAACGGCACATCCAACACCGGACACCGACATGGTTGCCGCCTCGCCCACCACAACAAGCATCACCGTCACGGCGCAGCGCCCCGCCGCCGCAAGCCAGTCCCAGCCATCGTTCTTCCACCGCCTCCTCTCGGAGCTGAACCCGCTGCAATATGTGCCGGTGGTCGGCACAATCTACCGAGCCCTCACCGGCGACACGATCCCCGAGACCGCCTGCCTCGCCGGCTCGCTGGTCGTCAGCGGCCTCACCGGCGGCCCGATCGGCCTTGTCATCAATCTCGGCACCACCGCGCTCGAAAAACTCACCGGCATCGACCCGGAAACCATCGGCACCCACCTGCTCGCCGATCTCGGCATCGGCAGCCACCCGCCCGCGGCCGCCAGCCTTGCCAAACCAGCAGCCCCGCCTGTACCGGCCGCGAAACCCGCCCCCGTCCTCGCAAGCATCGACACCAGTATCGAAAAACCTTGGTCCGCCGCCCAACTGACCGCCTACGGCGTCAAGCAGGGTTCCGACGGCACGTTGACCCGCGGTGACGTCTGCGGCGCCGACGTCCTGAACAACCTCGAACTCACCCGGCTCAAGGCCCGAAGCGGAGCCCACCTCGCTGCGGTAGCGTAACGCCGTAGGATGGGTTAGCGAAGCCTAACCCATCGTTTCACACCCTGGTGTCGGAACACCGCACGATGACCTACGTCGCGATCAGCTTCCTCTTCTCCTGGGCCGTGTGGGTCGCCTGCTGGCTGCTCGCGCGCCACGGCGTCAGCACCGACATCCTCACCCCCATCGTCATCCTCGGATCCTTCGGCCCCTTCATCGCGGCCGGCATCTGCACCGCCGCCGAAAGCGGCCTGCGCGGCATGGCCGCCTTCTACCGTCGAGGCCTCGACTGGCGCATGGGCTGGCTGGTCTTCGGCGTCTCGGTCGTCCTCATGCCGGCGCTGGCAATCCTTACCGCCGCGCTGTTCCATCAGCCGGACATCCAGATCCCGCTGGCCGAGCTGCCCCTCGTCTATCTCTGGCTGTTCGTCCTCGGCGGCCCGCTCGCCGAGGAGTTCGGCTGGTCCTATCTGTCCGACCTGCTCGACACCCGCTTCAGTATCGCGCTCTCCACCCTTCTTCTGGCGATCATCTGGGGTTTCTGGCACCTGCCACTCTTCTTCCTGTCCATCCCCGGGCTGGAACAGAAATTCATCCCCTTTCCGCTCTTCCTGTTCATGTCGGTCGCCGCACGCGCCCTGTTCTCCTGGTCGTATCACCACAGCGGCCGCAACATCCTGTCCAACCTGCTGATCCATAACGGCCTCAACCTGTCGCTGAGCCTGGTCGCGATTGTTCTGCCGCTGACCGGAACGATGCAGCCGCGACTGATCTGCCTGTGCACGCTGACAGGTCTGTGCGCGGGTGTGTTGTGGTGGCTACTGCCACCAAGAAGAAAAGAAAGTCTTCTTTTCTGAAGAAAAGAAGCAAAAGACTTTTATGTCGCTGTCGCGGTTCTATCCGGCAGCGCACGCCCAGGAAATAAAAGTTTTTTGGTTCTTTTTTTCAAAAAAAGAACTGCTTCCTTCCTAATGCCCCACAGTAGGCCTAGCCCCGGCCCCCGGCTTGTAATTCGAAAACAGAAACGTCACCGGCACAATTATGAACGCCGCCACCGCGCAAATATGAAAAATATCGATATATGCCAGCACCGACCCCTGCGTATGCAATTGCTGATAGATCAACCCAACCGCCGCATCATGCGTGCTCGCCGCCGGCCGCCCCATCGCGTGCAATGCGCCCTGATATTGCTGCACCAGCGTATTGTAAGGCTGGTTCAGCGGCGTCAGCCAACGTGACAAATACGCCTCCCGCGTCTGCGTACGCGTCGTCACCAGCGCCGTCGCCGTCGAAATCCCGATCGAGCCGAACACATTGCGGAACATCGTGTAAAGTGCGGCCGCGTCACCATTCAACTCACGCGGCAGGCTCGAATACGCGATCGTGGAAATCGGCACGAACATGAACGCCAGCCCGCAGGTCTGCGAGGCGCGTATCGTCGCCATCCGCTCGAAACTCATCGTCGGCGTAAGATCGGCCGAATACAGCAGCGCAAACCCCATCAGCGTGAACCCGACACAGATCAAGTAGCGCGTCGGCACCAGAGGCAAGGCACGAGTCACGAACGGAATAAGCAAGATGATGGCGATACCGCCCGGCGAAAGGATCAGCCCCGCCAAGGTGGCCGTGTAGCCGATCACCTGTTGCGCGAATTGCGGGATCACCACGGCGCTCGAATAAAGGATAAACGCCATGCAGCCGATCATGGTGACGCCGACGGCAAAATTTCGGTCGCCCATCACGTGCAGATTGACCACCGGATTCTTCGCCGTCAGTAGCCAGCCGATGGCACCCGCGATCCCGAGGAACGCCAGCAGGAACATCACACGAATGAACGGCGAGCTGAGCCAATCCGCATCCTCGCCGCGATCGAGCGCGATCTGCAGCGCGCCAAGCCCCAGCGTGATCAACGAGATTCCGATATAGTCTATGCCGCGCGCGCGCTTGTTCTTCAGCCATGGCGGATCTTCCACCAGCGCGATCACGCCGAACACGGCGGCAATGCCGACCGGGATGTTGATGAAAAAGATCCAGCGCCAGCTGATATTATCGGTGATGTAGCCGCCCAGGGTCGGCCCCAGCACCGGTGCCACGATGGTGGCGACCGCGACCACACCCATCGCCTTGCCGCGCTGTGCCGGCTCGAACGTGTCCAGGATGATGGATTGCTGATTCGGCTGCAGACCGCCGCCGAAAAAACCCTGCAGCAGCCTGAAGATGATCAGTTCCGGCAGCGATTGCGACGTCCCGCACAGGAACGAGAACACCGTGAACATGCCGATGCAGATAACAAAATATCGCTTTCGCCCGAACACGTCCGAAAGCCAGCCGCTGATGGTCAGCACGATGCCGTTGGCAACCAGGTAGCTGGTCAGTGCCCAGGTAGCATCGTCATACGAGCTGGAAAGGCTGCCGGCGATATGCGGCAGCGACACGTTCACGATGGTAGTGTCGAGCACTTCCATGAAGGCGGCCACCGTCACCACGACGGCGATCAGCCAGGGATTGGCCTTGGGTTTCCAGACGGGCGCCGCGACGGACCCGCTCACGTCAGCCCGCTCACTTCAGATCCACCGAGGGTTCCACCGACAAACCGAGCGGCATCGGGAAATGCGGATCCAGCCCGCTATCGATGTCGATTTTCACCGGCACGCGCTGCACGATCTTCACGTAGTTGCCCGTCGCATTCTCCGGCGGAAACGCGGTGAACTTGCTGCCCGACCCCAGCTGCACGCTATCGATATGGCCTTTCAGCTTCAGCCCCGGATAGGAATCCACCGAGATATCCACGTGCTGCCCCGGCCGCATGCGATTGAGCTGGTTTTCCTTGAAATTCGCCGTCACCCACACTTCGGGGGAAACGATCGAAAAGATCTGCTGGCCGGGAGTCACGTAATTGCCCTGCTCGACGTTGCGCTTGGTGATCCACCCATCCTGCGGCGCCCGCACGACACACCATTCCAAATTCAGCTTCGCCTGCGTCACCGCCGCATCGGCCTGAGTCATGCTGCCCTGCAGCTGGCTCACATTGGCGCCCACCTGTTGCACGTTCGGCTTCACCGGCGTCGCGATCGCCACTGCGGCCTCTGCCTGGGCTACCTGTGCTTCAGCCGATCTCAGCGCCGACGTCGCATAATCCACCTGCTGACCCGTGGTCGCAGCCCGTGGCAGGGATTGCTGGCGGCGATTATCGGTCTGCGCCTTGAACAAATTGGCTTGCGCTTCCAGCAGCTGCGCCTGCGCCTGCTGCAGCCGAGCCGGGAAGTTCACCTTGGCGACTTCGAAGGCCTGCCTGGTGCCCGCGAGCTGGCCTTGTGCCGAGGCAAGCTGGCCCTGCGCCTGTTCAAGGCTGGCCTGGTATTCGCGCGGATCGATATGGACCAGCGGATCGCCGCGATGGACGAACTGGTTGTCGGTCACATCCAGCGAGACGACCTGGCCGGTCACCCGCGGCGCGATCGTTACTGCACGGCCATCGGTATAGGCGTCGTCGGTATCCTCGATATCCTTGGTCGACACATAGTACCAGATGCCGCCGGCGATCAGCCCGATCAGCACGATCACCATGCCGATGCGCACATAGGGCCGCACGTTGCTCCGGCGCTGCTCCTGCCGCCGGTCCGCCTCGACAAGCTTGCGCTGATCCTCTGCGGAAGCTCCGGGCGCCGCAGGGATGGGCGCATTCGGCACCGCCTGCACCTGTTGCTGCTCGTGTTCGGGCGGTTCGATATCGGCCATGCGAAGTTCCAGAAGCTGCGTGGGCGGTCGGCACACTGCGCTGACCGATCCGTTCGGTCACTTGGTTTCACGCCCCAAGGAGGGCAAGTCAAGCATGACGACTAGACGATAGCCATCTTCTCGCTGGGCTCGCCGCCCAGCGCCTGGCTACGCACCAGCCGCGCATAATAGCCATCCTCGGCCAGCAAAGCGCTATGGCTGCCCATCTCTACCGCACGGCCCTCGGCCATCACCACCACCAGATCCGCATCACGCACCGTCGAAAGCCGGTGGGCGACGATGATGGTCGTGCGCCCGGTGCGCAGATGGGTCAGCGCCAATTGCACCGCTGCCTCGCTATGCGCATCGAGCGCGCTGGTCGCCTCGTCCAGCAGCAATATGCGCGGATTGCGCAGCAGGGCCCGCGCCAGAGCAATGCGCTGCCGCTGCCCGCCGGAGAGCAGCGCACCGCCGGTGCCCACGCCTGTCTCCATCCCGTCAGGCAGGGCACGGATGAAATCCTCGGCCGCTGCGGCCTGCGCCGCATCCCATATCTCTTCTCGCGAGGCCTCCGGCCGGCCCATGGCGATATTCGCCCCCACCGTGTCGTCGAACAGCATCACGTCTTGCCCGACATAGGCGATCGCATCGCGCAGGCTGGCGATGGTCACGTCGCGAATATCCGCGCCATCTATCAGGATGCGCCCGTCCGACACTTCCTTCAGCCGCGGAATGAGGGTCAGTGCCGTGGATTTGCCGGCACCCGATGCCCCCACAAGCGCGATGGTCTGCCCGGGTGCCGCGGCAAAGCTCAGCCCGTCCAGCCCTGCCCTGCCGTCGGGGTAGATGAAATGCACATCCTCGAACTGCAGATGGCCAGGCCCGACCGGCAGCTGTGTCGCGCCTGGAAGGTCCAGGATGGTTGGCTGCTCATCGACAACCGAGAACACACGGATCAGCCCGGCCATGCCTTCCTGCACTGCCGCGTTCAGCACGCCGAGCGAGCGCACCGGCCGGGACGCCAGCAGCAGGGCAGCGACGAACCCGGTGAAATTGCCCAGTGTGCTACCGCCATTTGCAGCCCGCCAACCGGCCAGGCCGAGCACAAGTGCCACGGCAGCGCCACCCAGCACCTCGAGGATGGGATCCACACGTGCACGGCTGCGGTTCTGCCGCACCAGCGAGCCGTAGAGCCGGGCAAACGTCCGTTTGGCGCGCAGGGTCTCTGCCGCCTCCAGGCGGTAGGCTCTGACGGTGCGAGCCTGGGCGAAACTCTCATGCAGCAGCGTGGCAGTCTCGCCCATGCGCTCCTGCATGCCGCCGGAGGCGCGGCGCACCCGCTTGCCTATGCGCTGAATGGGCATCGCCGCCAGCGGATAGAGCGCGGCGGCAACCAGTGAGAATTGCCAGTCCAACACGAACATGGTGCCGACCAGACCGATGACGGTCACCACGTCACCGATGGCGTTGACCGCACGGATCAGGGCCTCGCGCACGGTGGCGGCGTCGGTGGTGAAGCGGGCGGAGAGGCCGGCCGGCGCTTCGCGCTCCATGCGTTCGAGGTCGGCGTTCACCAGCTGCGCGAACATCCGCTCCTGCAATTCGCGTATCACCAGCAGCACCATCTGCTGCGCCAGCACCGCCTGGCCGTATTGAGCGGCCGCCTTCGCACAGGTGATGATGATGATGACGACAGGGATCTGGTAGAGGATTCGGCTGTCATGCGCCTCGAACATCGAGAGCGCGCGGTTGATCACGAGCGGGTAGAGCGAGGTGAGGCCGGCGGTGAGCGCGGTGAGCAGCAGCACGAAGGTGAGGCGGACACGGTGATGGCGGATATGCTCGCGCCAGAGGCGCCGTATCATCGCAAAGGTCGTGGTCTCCATGGCCGGCGGCATAGCAGCCGCCGGACCGGAGTAGAAGACGGAGACCCGTCTCAGTGCGACGGTGCCTCTTTCAGCCAAGCGGCCACTTCCGCCTCGGTGCGGGCGCGGAGCTCGGCGGCGTTATGGCCGGCGGCATAGCAGCCGCCGGACCGGAGTAGAAGACGGAGACCCGTCTCAGTGCGACGGTGCCTCTTTCAGCCAAGCGGCCACTTCCGCCTCGGTGCGGGCGCGGAGCTCGGCGGCGTTCTTGATAATGTTGGCTACCCGCATCGCACCGATATGAGCACCGGTGGAGGATGCGGAGGATTTGTCGGCCAGTAAGGCTTGGGCAGTAGCGGGATCGGTCGAGCCGACAGCCGCGGCGGAGAAGACGGTCTGCCCAAAGCCGGAGGCGGCGATGTGCCTGCTCAGCTTGTCCTCGTTGGCTTGGACGAGCTTGGCCAGCAGGTCAGGCGAGTCGGAGTAGAGCGAGGCGTTCATCAGGTAGATCTCGATGCGGCCATTCGGCACCTGGCTCGCATCGGCAAAGGCCGCCGTTTCCTTGACGAGCGCGGGGTCGGCGGCGCGGGCCATGGCGTAGAAGGCGCGCAGCTTCTCCTCGGTGCTGGTCGCGGCGATGCCGAGCTTCTTCAGCGCGTCATAGGTCGCCTGGTCGGCATGGTGACCGACGATGTTCAGCACCGGCTCGCGCAAGGCAGCCGGCAGGGAGGCAGGGTCGGTGAGGAAGGCTTTAAAACGCCGGTTAGCCTCGGCGACTACGTCCTTGTCGCCATGCAGGCCGAGGGCGTTGACGATCTGAGGGCGCAGCAGGGAGGCGAGGAATGGTTCGCCAGGTTTGGCATCCCAGCCGAGGCGATCGAACTCCGGACGGATGATCCGCACCGCATAGGCGTCGAACGGTGCCAGCTCAGGCGAGCCGACGAGGGATCTGTGCAGCAGAGCGAGATGCTTCAGCGTGTATTCCCAGACGGCGGCGTTCTGCTCGCCGGCAAGGTTGCCGAGCAGGTTGAGGAACTCGGTGAGGGGGGCGCGGTCGGCTCGGAACAGGGCGAATTCGTCGCCAAGCAGATTGGCGCGGTCGGCGGCACCGAGCTTGGCGAAATTCGCGTTCAGATCCTGCAGGGATTGGGCGTCGTATTGGGTGCGATAATAGCCGTTCTCGCTGAGATTGACCTTGATAGCGGCATCGCCGCAGGCCGGCTTGAAGTCGATCGTCGCAGGGGTTGCGGTGAGCAGCGTGTGCTGCACGGGGCCACCAGGGATGCCGAAGCTGACCGGGATGGTCCAGCTCTCCGGTTTTACGTGCGGGTCGTTGATGGCGAAGCGATCCTGCGAAAAATGCAGCTCGCCGTTGCCGTTTTCGCAAGCGCGGGCCATGTGGACCAGCGGGATGCCGGGCTGCTCGGTGAAGCCGGAGGCGACGGCGGCTACGTCCTTGTGGGAGGCGGCCGAAAGGGCGGCCCAGAGATCGGCGCTGGTGGCGTTGCCGTACTGGTGGGCCTTCATGTAGCGGCGCATGCCGTCGCGGAAGACGTCCGGACCGAGCCAGTCCTCCACCATGCGGATGATCTGCTCGCCTTTCTTGTAGCTGATCTGGTCGAAGGCGGAGTCGGCCTGGGTTTCGTCCTTGATGACCTGCTGGATGGGGTGGGTGGAGGAAATCCCGTCCTGCCCCATGGCATCCTCGCGGTCGCTATGTTCGCGCGGCAGGATCTGCCAATCGGGGTTGAAGTGGTCGGTGGCCTTGTTCTCCATCCAGGTGGCGAACCCCTCGTTCAGCCAGATGTTGTCCCACCATCCCATGGTGACGAGGTCGCCGGACCATTGATGGGCCATCTCATGGGCGACATCGAGGAAGATGGTCTCGCGGGTGCTAGGGGATGAGGTTGCCTGGTCGTATAGCAGGGTGTTGTCGATGTAGGTGATAGCCCCCCAGTTCTCCATGGCGCCGGCGGCGTAGTTGCCGGGGATGGCGATCATGTCGAGTTTCGGCAGTGGGTAGGGCACGCCGAAATAGGTGTTGTAATAAGGCAGGATTTTCTTCTCGGCATCGAGCGCATAGGCGCCCTGCCCTTCCTCCCCGGTGGGCGCCCATACGGCGAGCTGGGTCGGGCCGGCGGCAGCGTGGATTGCGGCCATGTCGCCGGCGATGAGGGCCAGCAGGTAGGTCGACATCTTGGGGGTGGTGGCAAACACCACGTGCTTGCCGGTGCCGGCGGCCGGCGTAGTGGTGGCGATGGGCATGTTGGAGACGACGGCCAGGTTCCGAGGCAGGGTGACCGAGAGTTGGAAAGTGGCCTTGAAGGCGGGTTCGTCCCAGCCTGGGAACATGCGGCGGGCGTCGGCGACTTCGAACTGGGTGACGAGCATGCGCTTGGACGCACCCGCGGGGGTTTTGTAGTCGTCGTAATAGATGCCGCTGGGGGTGTTCGGGATGGGGCCGTTATAGGCGATGGCCAGGGTGTGAGCGCCGGCCGGGATAGGCTGCGGAAAGGTAAGCGTGACGGTCTGCGCTTTTTCGTCCGCGGCGATGGTGGCAGGGGCACCGGTTTCCAGCGTGGCCTTGGCGAGGGTAAGGCCGGCCTGGTTCATGGTGATGGTTGTCGTCGGGCTGCGGACCATGATCGCGATGGTTTCGGTGCCGGCGAGGGTGAGTTTTTCCAGGTCCGGCAGGATGTCGATGCGGTAGGCCTGCGGAACGACCGTCTTTGGGAGTTTGCCGGGGGTGTGATCGAAATCGAAGGGCGCTTCCGCGCGGGCTGCGGCTGAAAGGGCGATCAGAGAGGCTGCGAGCAAGAGGGTGTGACGCATGGGGAACGATGCTCCATCGGCTTGTTGCCGGGGGCTTAGCACCCTCCATGCCACAGGTTAAGACACTGTCTTTGCAATGAATTATTTGTTGATGCTTGATGTGACCAGTTGGAATTACGCCGCATGTTGGCGTAGCACACCAACGCAGGGTCAGGCAGTTGCGCGCAGGAACGGGCGCAGGGCGATCACCATGGGGATGATGATGGCGGCCGTGAGTGCTGCGGCGACGATGCCGGTCGTGCGGCTGGAATGGTCGGCGATGGCGCCGTAGGCGATCGGAGCCAGGCCGCCGGCGCCGATGACACCGGTGTAGAACAGCGCGAAGGCGCGGCTGAGTTCGCCCTTGCGCGCCAAGTCCGGAACGGTGCCGTACAGCACAGAGGAGGTGCCGTTGAGCACGATGCCGAGGAACGGCAGGAGAATCAGCAGCAGGCTCAGGGGTGTGGCCAGGGTTGCAACCATCAGCAGGGCGGTTGCGGCTTCGGTGGCGATCACGCTCCAGACGACGCCGAGGCGTTGGCCGAGCCAGCCGCAACAGGCTTTGCCCAGTGCGCCGCCGGCGAAAAGGAGGGCGAGGCAGATGCCCACGCTGGCTTCCTTGCCGCCCTTGGCGTGGACGAGGAAGGGCAGGAACAACAGGTAGCCCATGCGGGTTGCCGTGTCGCAGGCGCCGATGGCGAGAAGCAGGCTGAAGCCACTTCCGTCACTCCCCTTGGCCGTTGCGTCCTTTTCGGTGCTGGCGAGGGCTGGAAGCTGCGGGATGACGGCGAGTACGGCGAAGGCGATGACGAGGCCGATCATCGCTGTGCCGGCGACGACGGGGCGCCAGGCGAGGATGGGCAGCAGCAGGGCCACGACGGCCGGAAAGATGGCTTTGCCGAGGTCGCCGGAGAAATTGTAGATGCCGAGGGGGCCGCGCGGCGAAGCGCCGGAGGTGGTGGTGACCAGCATCGAGGCGCGGGGATGCTGCACGCTGGAGCCGATGCCGGCGATCACCAGGCCGAAGCAGAGGCCGTAGAACCCGAAGGGCAAGGCGACGATGGCGTAGCCGGCGGCGGCGATGAAGGTGGCGAGTGCAAGAGCGACACGGGGGGTGAAGCGGGCGGCGTATGTGTCGGCGGGGAGCTGAAGGCCGCCCATGGTGCCGCTGTAGAGGGCGCGGACCAGGGCGAGGCCGGCATAGGACAGGCCGAATTGCTGCTGCCAGATGGGGAGCAGCGCGTAGAGCTGGTCGGTGTAGCCGTCGTGCAGGAGATGGGCGAGGCAGGCGCCGGCGAGGCTGCGCTTCTGCGCCGACCAGCCGCCTTGCTGCTGCTGGTGCGTCCACTCCGCTGTGGCTGTGCTCTGCATGGTTCGGGTTCGTCCTTCCAACGCGGCAGTGTAGGCGCGTGAGTTTTTGTCGACTAGGCTACCTCTTCTCACGGGTATCCTCAGTTTTCCTCACGGGTTCACATGCAAAATCCATTGCCGCTGAATGCGCTGCGTATCTTCGAGGTGGCGGCCCGGACCGGGAGCTATGCCGAGGCGGCGGCGGAGCTTGGGCTGACGCATGGTGCGGTGAGCCGGCAGATCGCGTTGCTTGAGGGTTGGCTTGGGCAGACGCTGTTCGTGCGGACGGGACGGCGGATGGCGGCGACACCGGCGGCGCGGGGGTTTGCCGCCGAGGTGCGGCAGGCATTCGACCGGATCGGGGCGGCGGCCGAGGCAAGCCGGCGGCCTTCGACCACGCAGATCTTGCGGGTGAGCGCGCCGACGACGTTCGCGCTGCGCTGGCTGATACCGCGGCTGGAGATCTTTCATGCGGCGCGGCCGGATATCGACGTTTCGGTGGTGACGACGACGACGCTGCATGATGCGTTGCGGGGCGGTTTCGATGTGGCGATACGGCTGGGGTCGGCGGAGCGTGGCGCGTGGCCGCATCATCGTGCAGTGCCATTTCTGTTAGAGAACGATACGCTGATCATCAGTCCGGCGCTGTTCGAGCGGATGCCGTTGCACTCGTTGGATGATCTTGCGGGGCATGTGTTGTTGGGGAGCGAGACGCGGCCGGGTGATTGGACGGACTGGCTGGAGCGTGCGGGGCTGGCGCAGCATTCGGGCCAACGCCTACGGGTGTTCGACCATTTTTTTGCAACGTTGCAGGCGGTGGTTGATGGTTTGGGGATCGGGATCGGGCCGTTCCCGGTGCTGGACATCGATGTGGCGGCGGGCCGGCTGCTGACGCCGTTTGCGGAGATGGTGGTGCCGCGGACCGGATATGTCGCACTTGTGCCCTTTGGAACCGGCAAGAGCCCGATGGTGACGGATTTCATCGAGTGGCTGGTGGCCGAAGGCGGTTATTTGGGGCCGAAGAAGGTGTAGGTGGCGGTGTAGGGGATGCGGGTTTCGGCGGTAGGGTGGGCGGTGTCGCAGCCGGTGGCGGGAGGTATGCCGCCGGCGGTGTGGCTGCGGACGACGTAGAGCGTGTCCGCGAGGAGGCCGGCGCCGGTGTGGGTGGTGACCTGGATGATGAGCCAGGGGATGGCGTGTGATGCCGGGTCTTTGCCGGAGGCCACGGGTTTGCCTTGGATGGTGCTGCCGTCGGCGGCTTGCCAGGTGGGGCCGGCGTAATGGTGGATGGGAAGTTTGCCGTTGGCGTCTGGAAAATTGGCTTCAGGGGCCTTGAGGGTCCAAGCGTAAAGGCCGGCCGTTTGGGTGCAGTGATAGATCTGTACGCCTTGGGCCTGGCGTTCGATGATGGCGGCGTGGGCGGCTGTTGTCGCAATCAGTGCCAAGCCGATTTGTGTTCGCATTACGTGCGTTCCTTAGAAAATGCTGGGGGGTTCGGGGGGAATGGCTTCATTCCCCCTGATACTTTCTTTCGAGTTCCTCATGAAACTTCGGATGGGCAAGGTTTATCAGCGCCTCGGCACGCTGATGCAGTGATTTTCCTTTAAGGTCCGTCCAGCCGAATTCGGTAACCACGATGTGGGTATCGTTGCGCGGGGTGGTGACGGCGCCGTGGAGCAGCGGGGTGATGCGGGAGATGGTGCCGTTCTTTGCGGTGGCGTGGCAGGCGATGATGGAGCGGCCGCCTTTGGAGGCGTAGGCGCCGCGAACGAAATCGAGTTGGCCGCCGGAGCCGCTCCATTGTTGCGCGCCCATGCATTCAGAATTGCAGGCGCCTTGCAGGTCTATTTGCAGGGTGGCGTTGACGGAGACCATGCGGTCGTTGCGAGAGATGATGGCCGGGTTGTTGGTGTAGTCGACGGGGTGGGATTCGAAGGCGGGGTTTTGGTGCATGAAGTCGTAGAGGGGTTTTTCGCCGACGGCGAAGGTGAAGATTGTTTTGCCGGGGTTGAGGGATTTGCGGGTGTTGTCGGCGGTGCCGGATTGCATGAGGCGGGCAAGGCCTGGGGTCATGAGTTCGGTGTGGATGCCAAGGTTTTTGTGATTTGTCAGGGCGGCGCAGACGGCGTCGGGGACGGCGCCGATGCCCATTTGGAGGGTGTCGCCGTCGTTGATGAGGGTGGCGATGATGTTGCCGATGGCCTGGTCTGCGGCGCGGATGGGGACTGGCGGGACGGCCGTGAGCGGGGTGTGGTTTTCGATGAGGGCGGTGACGGCGGAGATGTGGATGCGGCCTTCGCCGGGGACGCTCGGCATGGCGTTATTGATTTCGAGAATGACCTGGCGGGCGGTTTTGGAGACCGGGAGGGCGTAGTCGGTGTTAGTGCCCAGTGAGAAATAGCCGTCTTCGTCCATGGGCGAGACGGTGGTGAGGAGGGCGTCGACGTTGACCTGGTCGCAGAGAACACGGGGGCTTTGGCTGAAGGCGGTGGGGACGATGTCGATGGGGGGGAGGCCGGCGGCGCGGGCTTCATCGTCGAGTGCGCGTTCCATTTTGCCGTGGAAGAGGCTCATGGGTTTGATGTGGGTGCGGAGATCGGTGCGGAGGATGGCGGCGGCGGGCGGGGTGGAGAGGAGGTAGTAGATCTCGATGAGGTCGATTGTGTTGGCACGAGCGCGGTCAGCCAGGGCGGATAGGAGGGCGGGGGGTTGGGCGACGCCCATGCTCATGGCGATTTTTGCGCGCGCTGGGAGGAGGGCGATGGCTTGGGCGGGGCTGGTTTTTAGGGATTCGTAACGGATTGTGTGGGTGGGCATTTTTGGCGCCTTTGGGCGGGTTTGGTTTTCTCGGACGGTGTTTAGCGCAGCGGGGCGGGTAGGATGGGTTACGCTTCGCTAACCCATTCTACGGTGTGGGTGGGGTGTTGGAGTCAAGCTTCTTCGCCGGGAAGCGTGGTTGTTCTTTCCGGGGGGGCGGTGATCGGGTTTTGCGGTGTTAGGGGATTGGGCCGGTGTGGATGGTGGTTGGTGGTTGGTGGCGAAGTGTGCATGGGGGGTGCGAAGGGGATTTGCGGTTTGGGCAGCGACGGTTTGGGACCACAGCATACGCGAGGAGTGGGATTACGCCGCGCATATCGATTATGTGCATTCTCATCCGGTGAAACATGGACTCTTGGACAGGGCGGGGGCGTGGCCGTAATCGTCGTTTCATAGGGCGGTAAAGTTGGGGATTTATCCAGCGCTGGGAGTGGTGCGCGTAAGCGAGGTTTACCAGGGTGAGCGGTTGGAGTGATTTGGTTGGTGGGTTGGTGCAATGCCAAAGCGCATTGCACCACCTTGTCACATTGATGTCTCCGACGGATATTCCGTTCTGGTTTCATATCGGAAATTAGAGTGCTCGATGATCGACGAATACGCGTGCGGAGGTCGGAGATGTGGCCGGGCTGTTTGTGGCCTGCGAGGAGCACGAGATCCAGGCGTGACATGAGGCCGATCGTCATCGTGCGTATGGCGCGGCTTTGGCGATCAGCCGGTGCATCACGGCGCTGTTGTAGCGCTTCGATGGGACAGTCGGGTCGGGGGCGAGGGGAAAGGATGCCGGCTCGGCAATAAGAGAGTCGGGGATGACAGATATCCTTGAGGAGCGGTCTGTGCGCGGCAGTGAAACGCCATGGGATTAGCGCAGAAAACCGTTGTTTGCTCGACAAGTTTTCGAAAGCTGTGGAGAGGGCGGATCGCTGTCACGGGCTTGTGCGGTCTGCCGTGCGCGGGAGGTGTTGGCACGGCTCTCTTGCCGTCGGGTTTTAAACGGCATGGCCGCCGACCATATGGCGCGCTGAGTACCTGCGGAAAAGGATGACACATGGCTGATCAGGAAAAACCCGTCTGGTTCATCACCGGATGCTCGACGGGCTTCGGCAAGGAGTTGGTGCGCCTGCTGCTTGGGCAAGGGTATCGGGTGGTGGCGACTGCGCGGGATGCGGGGACGCTGGAGGGGCTGGTGCATGGGCATGAGGCGCGCGCGCTGGCGACGGCGGTGGATGTGACGGACGCGAAGTCGGTGCATGCGGCGGTGGCGGCGGCTGAAGCGAAATTCGGGCAGATCGATGTGCTCGTGAATAATGCCGGGTATGGGTATCTGGCGGCGATCGAGGAAGGGGAGGATGCGCCGGTTCGGAAGATGTTCGAGACGAATGTGTTCGGGCTGGTGGAGGTGACCAAGGCAGTGCTGCCGGGGATGCGCAAGCGTAGGGCCGGGTGTGTCGTCAATCTATCGTCGATCGGAGGGCTGATCAGCTTTGCGGCGACCGGGTACTACCACGCGACGAAGTTTGCGGTGGAGGGGCTTTCGGGGTCGCTGGCGGCCGAGCTGGCGCCGCTTGGGATCAAGGTGATGGTGGTGGAGCCCGGGCCGTTCCGGACGGATTTCTCGGGGCGGTCGATCGGGATTTCGAAGGTCGAGATTGCGGATTATGCGGAGACGGCGGGGGAGCGGCGCCGCCAGACGGCGGCGCGGAATGGGAAGCAACAGGGTGATCCGGTGCGAGCGTCGCAAGCGATTATCGATGCGGTGAATTCGAGGGAAATCCCGTCGCATCTGTTGCTTGGGAAGATGGCGCTCGAGCTGGCGCGGAAGGATTTGGCGGCGAAGGCGGCCGAGTTCGATAAATGGGAGACCGTGACGCTTGGAGCGGATTTTCCTGAGGGTGGCTAAAGCGTTTGCCGGTGCCGTCCCCGCATCGCCAAAGCGCGATGCGGGCTACGTGCAGGCTTTAAAATAGAAGTCTTGTGGTTCTTGTCTTCAGAAAAGAACTGCTTCCTTACGCTTTTATCCTGTTTTCCACGAGGTCGGTGACGACGGTGGGGTCGGCGAGGGTTGAGGTGTCGCCGAGAGAGTCGGTTTCGTCGGCCGCGATCTTGCGCAGAATGCGGCGCATGATCTTGCCGCTGCGGGTTTTTGGCAGGCCGGGGGCCCATTGGATGGCGTCCGGCGCTGCGATGGGGCCGATTTCGCGGCGGACCCAGGCGATGAGCTCTTTGCGGAGGTCGTCGGTGGGGGAGACGCCGTCCTTCAGGGTGACGTAAGCGTAGATGCCCTGGCCTTTGACGTCGTGGGGGAAACCGACGACGGCGGCTTCGGCGACTTTGAGGTTCGAGACCAGCGCGGATTCGACTTCGGCGGTGCCCATGCGGTGGCCGCTGACGTTGATCACGTCGTCAACGCGGCCGGTGATCCAGTAATAGCCGTCGGCGTCGCGGCGGGCGCCGTCACCTGTGAAATACTTGCCGGGGTAGGTGGTGAAGTAGGTCTGGATGAAGCGCTCATGGTCGCCGTAGACGGTGCGCATCTGGCCGGGCCAGCTATCGGTGATGCAGAGATTGCCTTCGGCGGCACCTTCGAGCTCCTTGCCCTCGGCATCGACCAGGATGGGTTTTACGCCGGGGAGCGGAAAGGTGGCGCTGCCGGGTTTTTGGGCGATGGCGCCGGGGAGCGGGCTGATGAGGATACCGCCGGTTTCGGTCTGCCACCAGGTGTCGACGATGGGGCAGCGTTCCTCGCCGACGACGCGATAGTACCATAGCCAGGCTTCGGGATTGATGGGTTCGCCCACCGATCCGAGGATGCGGAGGGAGGCGCGAGAGGTCTTTTTCACCGGGGCGTCGCCTTCGCGCATGAGGGCGCGGATGGCGGTGGGCGCGGTGTAGAAGATGTTGACTTGGTGCTTGTCGATGACTTCCCAAAAACGGCTGCTGGTCGGGTAGGTGGGAACACCTTCGAACATCACTGTCGTGGCGCCGGTCGCGAGGGGGCCGTAGACGATGTAGCTGTGGCCGGTGACCCAGCCGACGTCAGCGGTGCACCAGAAGACTTCGTTGCGCTGGTAGTCAAAAACGGATTCGAAGGTGAAGGCGGCCCAGACCATGTAGCCGCCGGTGGTGTGCAGCACGCCTTTGGGTTTGCCGGTGCTGCCTGACGTGTAGAGGATGAAGAGCGGGTCTTCGGCGTTCATCTCCTCGGGTTCGCAATCGGGCGAGGCGGCAGCCGTGATTTTTGCGTAGTCGTGGTCGCGGCCTGCTTGCATGGGGACATCGGTGCCGGTGACGGGGACGACGATGACGGTTTTGACGTCGGGGCAGGATTTGAGGGCGGCGTCGGCGTTGGTTTTCAGCGCGACGGAGCGGCCGCCGCGGCGACCGCAATCGGCGGTGATGAGCAGGGTCGAGCCGCAATCCTGGATGCGGTTGGCGAGGCTATCGGGCGAGAAACCGCCGAAGACGATGGAGTGGATGGCGCCGATGCGGGCGCAGGCGAGCATGGCGACCGCGGCTTCTGGAACCATGGGCAGGTAGATGGTGATGCGGTCGCCTTTTTTGGCGCCGAGGGTTTTCAGCGCATTGGCGAGGCGGCAGACGCGCTCGTGCAGGTCGCGATAGGTGATTTTCTGGGAGACGCTGGGGTCGTCACCCTCCCAAATGATGGCGACCTGGTCACCGCGGAGTTTGAGGTGGCGATCGAGGCAGGTGGCGGACGCGTTCAAGGTGCCGTCCTCGAACCACTTGATCTGGACGTCGCCCTCGAAGCTCGTGTTCTTGATGATTTCGGGGAAGCGCATCCAGTCGAGGCGCTTGGCCTGCTCGGCCCAGAAGTTGTGGGGGTCGTTGTTGGCGTGGTTGGTCATGAGGCGATGCGCGTTGGCGTCGACCAGGGCACTCGCGGCAATGGCGGGCTTGACGTGGATCAACGGGTCTTCGTGCATGCGATCATCTCCCTGAAATAGCTTGCCGGGGTTTGTCCCCAGTCACTCGGTAATTGCGTATACTGCGTCGCCACGGATTTCGCACGGGATGGCTGTCAGGCTGTCGCCTCGGCAGGGTCCGCGGACGCAAAAACCGTCGGAAGGCCGGAACGCGGCGCCGTGGGTGGCACAGACGAGCATCTGCCCGTCGGCACTCATGAACTTCCCCGGCAACCAGTCGAGCGGCACCCCGAGATGCGGGCATGCATTGCGGTAAATTTTTAGGCAATCAGCCAGACGTATGGCGAGGAGGCCGTCGGGAAGGCCAATGGCGATGTGGTCCGGCAGGTCGGCGAGACGGCAGACCTGCTTCACTACAGGCCGGCGAGCTTGCAGATGTAGCGCCAGTGGGGCTCGTCGACGGGGGCAACGGAGAGGCGGGAGTAGCGCAGGAGGGAGAGGTCGGCCAGCGCCGGGTCGGCTTTCATCTCGGCGAGAGTAACGGGGCGCTTGACGGGTTTGACCGCTTTCATGTCGACGCAGACCCAGTCGCCTTTTTCGCCGTCGGCGCTCGGGTCCGGGTACGCGGTGCGGACGACCTGGACGATGCCGACGATCTCCTTGCCGATGTTGGAGTGGTAGAAGAAGGCCTGGTCGCCCTTCTCCATGGCTTTGAGGTTGTTGCGGGCCTGGTAGCTGCGCACGCCGGTCCAGGGTTCGATCTTGTTGGCGACCTGCTGGTCCCAGCAGAAGGAATCGGGTTCGGATTTGACGAGCCAGTACTTCACGCGAGCTTGTCTCCGTCCTTGAAGACCTGGCGGTAGGGGCGGATCTGCACGCTCTCGAACAGGCCGGATTTGTTGTAGGGGTCGGCGGCGGCAAAGCCTTCGGCCTCGGCGCGGTCGGCGACGTCGATAATCAGGAGGCTGCCGCAGGGGCGGCTGTCGAGGTCGAGCAGGGCGCCGGCGGAGGCGAGCTTTGCGACGTAGGTTTCCAGATAGGCGAGGTGTTGCGGGCGTTGGGCGAGGCGGAGGTCCAGGCTGCCGGGCTTGTCGGTGCAGATGAGAGCGAACAGCATGTTTGCGGGCCTTGCGCTGGGTTTGTGCACACCACGTTAGAATGAGCTAGGCTGCGCTTCAAACGGCACGGCGGCAGTGATAGAGGTTTTTGCGTGGAAGCGAGCACCGCGATAGCGGACCAGAATACACCTGGCGAGAAGATCGGGCCTAAGCCTCAACGACGCAGCCTGCACCGGTTTGCCAATCCCGGGCGGTTTCTGCGGCTGGCGGCGCGTGTGCAGCCCTGGCTGACCTGGCCGGCCGCTATGTTGACCTTAGTGGGCTTGTTCTGGGGGGTGTTTTTGTCACCCGCGGATTACCAGCAGGGCGATGCGGTGCGGATCATGTATATCCATGTGCCGTTCGCCTGGCTGGCGACGGCTGGGTATGGGTCGTTGGCGGCGGCTTCGTTCATGTCGATCGTCTGGCGGCATCCGCTGGCGGATATGGCGGCGGCCGAGATTGGGCCGGTGGGGGCTGCGGCGACCGCGCTGTGCCTGGCGACGGGGAGCCTGTGGGGCAAGCCGATGTGGGGTGCCTGGTGGGTGTGGGATGCGCGGCTGACCAGTGTGCTGGTGCTGTTCTTCCTGTATTGCGGGCATATCATGCTGATACGTGCGTTCGACGATATGGAGCGCGGGGCGCGGGCCGGGGCTATTCTCGCGATGGTTGGTGTGGTGAACCTGCCGATCATCCATTTTTCGGTGCAGTGGTGGAATACCCTGCACCAGGGCAACAGCATAGGGATTACCGGGTCCAACACCATGGATAGCCGCATGCTCTGGCCGCTGTTCATTTCGGCGCTTGGGTGCTCGTTCGGGTTCGCGGCGATCGTGGTGGGGCGGCTGCGGGCGGCGGTGATGGAGCGTCGGCTGCGCGGGCTGCTGATGGCCCAGGCGGAGCGGGTGGCGTGATCAATCCACTGAATTTCGATCATTTGCCGTTTATTGCGGCGGCCTATGGGTTGTTTTTTGCGGTAACGGCGTGGCTGGTGATCGGCGCGCGGACGCGGCTGGCGCTGGTGACGCGGCGGTTGCGGGCGGCTGATCCGCGGGCGCGCGACGGAGGCAGATCATGACGCGCAAGCATCGGCGATTGGTGATCGTGCTGGCCTGTGCTGCCGGGATCGGGAGCGCCAGCGCGCTGACGCTGAATGCGTTCAGCGACAACATGGTGTTTTTCATGTCGCCTGGGGATATTGCGGCGAAGCAACCGGCGGTCGGGCGGATGATACGGCTGGGCGGGCTGGTGCAGGCCGGGTCGCTGAAGCGCGAGAGCGTGGATGGCGAGCCGGTGGCCGCGTTCCGGGTGACCGACGGTAAGAACACGATTGCCGTGCGGTATACGGGGATTTTGCCGGATTTGTTCCGTGAGGGACAGGGCGTGGTGGCGCTGGGGGTGATTGCACCGGATCGCAGTTTCACCGCGCAGGAAGTGCTGGCGAAGCATGATGAGACGTATATGCCGAAAGATGTGGCGGATGCGTTGAAGCGGTCGGGGCATTGGAACCCGGCCAAGGGCTCGGCGCCACCGGCTTCGACTTGGAATACGGCGGTGACCGCTTCCGCCCGTGGAAGCTAGTTCCATGCAGGCGAGATCAGTAAGCCAAATCGACAGTTTTACGCTTCGCTATGTGAAGCTCGCTCTCGCCTTCTCAGGCGTCAGCCTGACAATCCTTCTGCTCGGCCTAGATGCACGTGGTATTTTGGCATTTCTCGTCGCAGCTGTCGTGTGCCTGTGGGCAATTGTCGAAATTGTCAAGATAGCGTGCCGACTGCGTTGGAAAAGGTCGCTTTCCCGTCTTGCCGGACTAAGTATCTTCCTAGGCGCCTTGTGGCAACAAGCTATGTTTGAAGATCATATTCGTTTGTTCCTAATGCGGCCGTTGTACCAGCAGCAAGTTGCTTCCCTGAAAACTGGAGCTAACGGTTTCAAGCACACACAATGGAGGTGGCCAGCAAGCCTAGGCACCGGCGAAAACGTCCTCGTGTATGATGATCGCCCAAACGGCGTCACGGTCGGCGTTGTCAGAGATCGTAGTTGCTCTGAGACCGTGCAAATGCTGGCAAAGAGTTTTTTCCTGTCCCGAAGGGTATGCTGGTCCTGACCCTCGAACAGATAAGGCAGTAAATTGATACCCGAACTTGGTAATTTTGCACTGGCGCTGGCTTGCGCTTTGGCGTTTGCGCAGGCGGTGATAGGGATTTTTGGGGCGCATCGGCGCGATGTACGGCTGATGGCGGCAACGCCTGGCTTGGCGCTGGGGCAGTTGCTGGCGCTGGCACTGGCGGCGGGGGCGCTGGTCTGGGCAAGTGTGGCCGACGATTTCTCGGTGATCAATGTCGCCGAGAACAGCGCGATCGCCAAACCGCTGCTCTACAAGATTTCCGGCACCTGGGGAAATCATGAGGGGTCGATCCTGCTCTGGGGTTTGATCCTGGGCATTTGCGGCGGGCTGGTTTCCGTGTTTGGGCGGAATTTGCCGAGTGGTTTGCGGGCGCGGGTGCTTGGCGTGCTTGGCGGAACCTCGGCGGGATTCCTGCTGTTTTGCCTCACAACATCCAATCCGTTTTTCCGGGCATTTCCGGCGCCGCTTGATGGGCGCGGGATGAATCCGCTGTTGCAGGACCCGGGTTTGGCGTTTCATCCACCGATTCTCTACATGGGGTATGTGGGGTTTGCGGTGCCGTTCGCGTTTGCGGTGGCGGCGTTGCTGGAAGGGCGGATCGATGCGGCGTGGGGGCGCTGGGTGCGGCCTTGGGCGCTGGTATCGTGGTGTTTTCTGACCGTCGGCATCGCGATGGGGTCGTGGTGGGCGTATTACGAGCTCGGCTGGGGCGGCTACTGGTTCTGGGATCCGGTGGAGAATGCGTCGTTGATGCCGTGGCTGACGGGCACGGCGCTGGTGCATTCGGCGATCGTGGTGGAGAAGCGGGAGAGCTTGAAGATATGGACGGTGCTGCTGGCGATCGGCACGTTCAGCCTGTCGCTCTCGGGCACATTCCTGGTGCGGTCGGGCATTCTCAATTCGGTGCATGCGTTTGCCAATGATCCGGCGCGGGGGATTTTCATTCTTGCGTTGCTGGGGCTGGTGATCGGCGGCTCGCTGCTGCTGTTTGCGCTGCGGGCGCCGCTGCTGAAATCGGGCGGATTGTTTGCGCCGGTGTCGCGTGAAGGGGCGCTGGTGCTGAACAATATTCTGCTGTGCTCGATCTGCGCGGTGGTGGTGGCGGGAACGATGACGCCGCCGTTCGCGGATCTGCTGCTGGGGCAGAAGATCAGTGTGGGCGCGCCGTTCTTTAACATGACGGTGCTTCCGTTGGCGATCCCGGTGTTCATGGCGATGGCGGTGGGGCCGTTGCTGCCATGGAAGCGCGGGCGGGTGTGGCCGCTGGTGGTGCATGCGTGGTGGGCGGCGCTGGCTGCTAGCATTGTCGCCGGCGTTTGCGCTTACGGGATGAAGGTTTTGCCGGCCTTGGCATTTGGCGGGGCGACGTGGCTGATCCTTGGGTCGTTTGCGGAAGTGTTCGAGCGAACCTTGCTGTTTCGGGCGCCGGTGGCCAACAGCGTGCGGCGTGCGCGTGGGCTGCCGGTGGCTGTTCTTGGGGCGGCGATCGCCCATGCCGGCATGGGCGTGACGATTGCGGGCATTGCCGGAATGTCGCTTGCCAGCAGCAAGATCGTGGAGGCCAAGCCGGGGGACCAGTTTGCGCTCGGCCATTACAGTTTTGTGTTGTTGAAGCTGGATACGGTGCCGGGGCCGAATTACACGTCGCGCGTGGCGACGATCGAGGTGCTGCATAATGGGGCACCGCTCACGATCATGACGCCTTCGCGCAGGAGCTTCACGGCGCAGCAACAGACAACGAGCGATGTGGCGATACAGACGAATTTGTTCCGCGACATCTATACGGTGTTGGGCGATGAGCGAGATGGCTCTGCGGTCCTGCGGCTGCATGTCAATCCGCTGGCGCCTTGGATATGGCTGGGAGCGCTGATCATGGCGGCCGGCGGGGTGTTGTCGCTGGCGGACCGGCGGTTGCGCGTTGGCGCGCCTTCGAAGGCGGTGCGTGGGGCGGTGCCGGCGTGAGCGGGTCGTTGATCGCGCGACGGCGGTTGATGCTGCTGGCCCCGCTGGCGGTGGTGGTGGCCGGTGGCGCGGCGTTCTGGACGATGCTTGATCGCATGGAGCAAGGCCGGTTCGATCCGCATGACATCGGGAACCCGATGCTCGGCAAGCCGATGCCGGCATTCGACTTGGCAGGGCTTGCGGCTGCAGGCGGGTTTTCCAGCAAGGACGTTCTTGCCGCGGCGCAGAAGCAGCCGGTGCTGATCAATTTCTTTATGTCGACCTGCATTCCGTGTGCGGAAGAGGCTGACACCTTGGCGGGACTGTCGAAGCAGGGCGTGCCGATCTGGGGCATTGCGTGGGAGGATCCGCCGGACAAGGCGCAGGCGTTCCTGACCAGGTTCGGCAATCCGTTTACGCAGGTGGCGGTGGACCATGATGGCGGCACGGCGATCAACTTCGGGTTGTACGGTGTGCCAGAAAGCTACCTGATCGATCGCACGGGCCGGATCGTATGGCACATGGCCGGCGCCTTGAACGACGGTATCATCGAGCATTCGTTAATGCCCGCTTTCTCGCAGGCAAAGCTATGAGAATGACGGGGGGTTTGGGGGGGCAAGCTTTGCTCCTCCAATCTTTCTTGTTGTTGTCTTTGTCTTTCAGCGTTGCTCATGCCGTTTCCGATCCGCGCGAGATGTTGCCAGACGCTGCGCAGGAAGCGCGTGCGGAAGCGATTGGCAGCCAGTTGCGATGCCTGGTGTGCCAGAACGAATCGATCGAGGATAGCGATGCGGCGTTGGCGCGCGATTTGCGGGCCAAGGTGCGCGACCAGGTGAAGGCCGGGCGATCGGATACGGATATCGTGGCCTGGATGGTAGCACGGTACGGCAGCTTCGTACGGCTGAAGCCGGCGCTGACACCGGCAACCTTGTTGCTGTATGGGACACCTGTTTTGGCTTTGCTTGCAGGGGCGGCGGCGGCTTTCTTCGGACGATCGCGGCAGGGCGCAGCGCCAGCTCCGTTGAGCGAGCGGGAGCAGGCAAAGTTGGTTGAATTGGGTTTGCCTGAGCGATGATTTGGGTTTTTATCGTGCTGGTGGCGGCGGTGGCGCTGTCGCCATTCTGCTGGGCCGTGTGGCGTGGCGGGCGGGTGCGCAGCCGACGGGAAGCAGCGATGGCATTGCATCGCGCGCAGCTGATGGAGCTGGACCGTGACCTGTCGGAACGGCGGTTACTGGAGAGCGAGCATACGGCCGCGCGCCTGGAAGTGCAGCGGCGCTTGCTGGCGGAAGCGGAACTGACCGAGGCCGGCACTGCAAAATCGAGCTCCACTGCGGTGATCCTGACGGCGGTGCTGGTGCCGGTGTTGGGACTGTTCCTGTATGTGACTGATGGGATGCCGAATTACCAGGCAGTGTCTGCGGCCGCGCAGGCTGAGGCGGCCAAACAGGCCGACAAGAACAATGAAATGCGTGACGCAGAACTGGTGATGCGGCTACAGACGATACTCGCGACCATGAATCCGGCCGATGAAAGAGCACGCAAAGGCTATATCGTGCTGGGCAACGCGGAACTTAAGATCGGGCAAATTCCTGACGCAGTGGCGGCCTGGCAGAAGGCGCTCGCGAGCAAGTTCGAACCGACGCTTGGGGCGGAGACTGCGGAACTTATGGCCGACATCGCCGGGCATGTGACGCCGGAATCGGCGGCGCTGTTCAAACGCGCACTGGCAGAAGCGCCGGCGGACGTGCCGTGGCGCAAGGCGGCGGAAAAGCGGCTGGCTGCGGCTGGCGGTTCTTGAAAAGGATAAATCATGGACGAGAAGACGGAGGCGACGACTGAGAAAGTCGAGGAGACCAAGCCGATGCCGAAGGAGATCGGTGGTCCTAAGGGGCCCGAACCTACGCGGTATGGGGATTGGGAAGTTAAGGGGCGCTGCACAGACTTTTAGAAAGGAAGCGCTTCTTTTTTAAAAAAAAGAAACAAAAAACTTTTATGTTTGGTGCCGGGATTTGTTGACCACTCTTGTCATTGGCGCAAGTGGGGGGATTGGGCAGGCGCTGGTGAGCGCATTGAAGGGTCGGGAGACTGTCGTTGCTTTGACACGTCGCTCCGAGCCTGGGCTGGATCTGACCGATGAGAACTCTATTGCCAAAGCCGCGGAAGAGCTGAGACATAAAGAGCCTTTTGGTCGGATCGTTGATGCAACTGGGGTATTGACGATCGATGGCCGTGGGCCGGAGAAGCGCCTCGCGGAACTGGACCCTGCCCTCCTCGCCCGTGCATTTGCGATCAACGCCATCGGGCCTGCGCTGCTGCTGAAACATTTTTCGCCGTTGCTGCCGAGGGAAGGCCGATGTGTGTTCGCGACTCTGTCGGCACGAGTTGGCAGCATCGGCGATAATCAATTGGGCGGCTGGTTTGGATACCGCGCGTCGAAGGCGGCACTCAATCAGATTTGGCGCACCGCTGCGATCGAGATCGCCCGCAAGCGCCCAGACGCAGTGCTGCTGGCACTGCAGCCGGGAACCGTGCGCACGCGGCTCTCAGCACCATTCACCGCAGCCGAGCAGGGTTTTACACCTGCTGAGGCTGCAGAAAAGCTGATCGCAGTCATGGATTCGGCCGATGAAAGCGGCGTGTTCCTGGATCACGCGGGTTTATCCGTGCCGTGGTAGAGGCGCGCGAAAACCACACCTATGAAGAGGCTTAATGTGCCGACGCTGGCGGCGTTGAGCCGCAATACCGCATGGGATTGAGCGGCGGTGTAGGCAAGCAACGGCGCGCCGTAATAGCCGCCGAGGAAGAACGCCAGAATGGCCGGCATGACCGCAATGACCATCGCGGTGCGCTCGTTCTCGCGAAACGAAAGTGCAGCCAGGGTGATCGACGGGATAAGGAACATCTCCGTGCCGGTGGCGGGGCCGAGTAGCCAGGTGCAGAATATTGTGTTCAGCACACCGACGACAGGCAGGATGATACGCGCGCCGCGCGGAGACACGCGCGCAAACGCGGGCACTGCCAGAAAGAATGGGCAGGAGCACAAGGTGAGCAACGACCAAGGTAGGCCGCTTTGGCCGGTGACCCAGAACAGATAAAGCGGATAGAGCGGCGTGTTGTAGCCGAGGACCAAGGCTGTAAGGTTGGTGGTGGCGACCAGGGGATCGTCATGAGCGATGTAGCGCCAGAGGAACTTCATTGCTTCTGCGTGGCGTAATCTCGGCGGGACGTCAATCGGGCTGATGATGCACCGATATCGGAAAGGGTAGGCATGAATCGCTTTTGTTTTTTCGTTGCTGTGGCGACGCTGCCGATGGCGGCACAGGCGGCTTCAACGCATGGCGTGCAGATGGGTGGAAGGCTGGAGGTGGGGATCGCCTGTGCACGGCAGATCGATGTAGTGGCCGCTCCGGCCGCATCCGGGCAGGTGACGATGGATGCTGTGGCGGAGCACCAGGAAGAGATCGCGCAGATCGTTTTTACGGGGGGCGACGCGGTTCGCGTAAAGGCGCGTAGTTATTGCTGGCCTGGTCCAAACACCGGCAATTTTCAGCCGACGTTGGACATCACGCTGCATGTGCCGGCACGGTTCCCGCTTGGGATCGACGCTGCAGGGGCCACGAATTACCACGTCACGGTAGGTGGCACGCTGAGCATCGCCCAGAGCGGATCGGGCGCGCTGGATGCCACGCAAACGACGAAGCTCGACATGGATCTGAGCGGCTCCGGCGCCGTACAGGTGCTCGATGTTGCTGGCCCGATCGGCATCGATCTATCCGGAGCGGAAAATGTGACGATCAAACATGCGCAAAGCGATGCGGTGAGTGTGAAGAGCTCGGGGAGCGGCCATGTGTGGATCAACGGCGGCAGCGTGGAGCGGCTTTCGGTTGATGGCAGTGGAAGCGGCGACGTGACGCTCGCGGGCAGCGTCGGTGCGGCCGATATCGATCTGTCGGGGTCGGGTGGCGTCTCGATCGGTACATTGACCGGCAAGCTGACGCAGGACATCAGCGGATCCGGCATCGTGCACATCCTGGCACATTAGAGGATCGAGAGGCGGCACGGATATCGCCGTGCTGCCCTCTCCCGCCATGCACCATTTATTGCGTGCGCGATATCTCAACGGGAGTGTCGCGCGGCACTGACGCCGCGCTTGTGTTGTGCGCGAGGCTCACGCAAGGAATGTGCAAGCGCCCATGGCGATTGCACGCCCCCGTAGAGGGGCCCTCGGAGGAGACATAGCTTGAGCGACAAGACACTGGATTGCTCGGATATCGATAAATATCTTGGCAAGCCGATCTCATCCTCGCCGCTTGTCGAGACATTGAGCAACACGGATATTCGCCGTTGGGTGCAGGCGATGCATTATCCGAACAGGCTGCATTATGACGGCGCCTATGCGGCCGAGAGCAAATTCGGAAAGCTGGTGGCGCCGCAATCCTTCCCTGTGGCGATGGATGACGGGCATGGATCTTCGCCCTCCTGTGTGGGCGGCATTCCAAATTCGCATCTATTGTTCGGCGGCGATGAATGGTGGTTTTACGGGCCGCGCGTTCATGGTGGGGATGTGATCGACAACCAACGCATCCCCTTCGATTATGTGGTCAAGGACACGAAGTTTGCCGGGCCCACCTGCTTTCAGCGTGGCGATAATTTTTATCGCAACCAGAATGGCGAGCTGATTGCGAAGCAGCGTTCGACGGCGATCCGATATCGTGCCGATGCGGCGCGACATGACGAAACCGGAACGGTGGAGAATTCCGAAGAGCCGGTGTGGAGCGATGCGCAGTTAAAGGCGCTGGACGATCGCAAATTCACGTGGATCCAGATGCTGCACGATCTGGGGCATGGAAAACGGTATTGGGATGATGTGACTGTTGGCGACACGCTGCCCGAGCGGGTGTTCGGGCCGCATAGCATCGTGAGCTTCGCGACCGAATGGCGCGCTTTCCTGTTCACCTGCTGGGGCACGCTGCATCGTCGCACGGACCTTGATCTGGCAGCGCTCGGTTTTGTCGAGGAGATGGCGGGACATGAGAATGATCCAGTCATGGAAAGAATCAATCCTGAACTTACGGATGGCGCATATTACGGGCCTTCGCGCGGGCACATGTTCGGGCGTTGGGCGCGGTTCATCGGCATGCCGCGCGAATATGGTTACGGCGCTTCGATGGGTGCGTGGATACTGGATTATTGTGGGGGTTGGACCGGCGAGCATGGCATGGTGGTGCATTGTGCTTCGAATTATCGTGGGCCGGCACTGCTCGGCGACATCACGATCATGACGGCCGATGTGATCGACAAGAAAATCGATGAGGAAGGCCGAAACATCGTGCAGGTGAACTTGAAAATGGCAAACCAACTCGGCACCACGATGGCCACAGCAAAAGCCGAAATCCAGCTCCCAACCAAATAAATGACGGGGGGTTCGGGGGGCCGGCACGGCTCCCCCGACTCGTTCTTATGTCCTGCTAAAACGAGGAGTCTGACGTGACAATTCTTCCCGAAGCCAAGCTGTATATCGATGGCGTGATACGCCGCGCGGCCGGCGACAAGACGTATGACACCATCGGCCCCTGGACCGGCGAGAACGTCGGTGTAGCGGCGGATGCTTCGGCGGAGGATGTGAACGACGCGATCGTGGCGGCGCGCAAGGCGTTCGACACGACGGATTGGTCCACCAATCACGATTACCGCTTTGAGTTGGTGAAGAAGCTGAATGTGCTGCTCGTGGCGAATTACGAGAAGCTCAGCCAGCTATGTCGGCATGAGGTGGGTTCGGCCTTCGGTGCGATCTCTCGTGCGCAGGTGGATATGGCGCTAGCGTGCTACAATAATCTTATCGAGTTGTTTCCGCAGGTGACCTGGTCGAAAGATTTTGGGGATGCCGGGCCGGCACAATATCGCAGTCATCGCCAGGTGATTTATGAAGCGGTCGGCGTGGTGGGTGCGATCACGCCATGGAACGTGCCGCTGTATATCACGGTGGGCAAGGTGGCCTCGGCGTTGCTGGCCGGTTGCACCATCATTCTAAAGCCGGCGCCGAACACGCCGGGATTGGGCGCGATCTTTGGGCAATTGGCGGCGGAGGCGGGATTTCCGCCTGGCGTGCTGAACGTGATCACGGGTGCGGATCCGGTAATGGCGGGCGAGATGCTGGTGACGGATCCGCGGGTGGATCTGATCAGCTTCACGGGATCGACCGCAGTGGGCAAGCGGATCATGGAGAAGGGCGCTTCGACGCTGAAGCGTGTTTTTCTTGAGCTGGGCGGCAAGTCGGCAAAGATCGTGCTCGATGATGTGGAGAATTTTCCGCAGGAGATCGGCTCCAGCATGCTGGTGTTCCATGCCGGGCAAGGCTGCGCCGTGCAGTCACGGCTGCTGGTGTCGCGGAAGCGCTATAAGGAAGCGGTGGAGATCCTGCGGCATGCCTATGCGGCGTTCGGCGATAATTGGGGCGATTTCGATGCCCCGTCGCAGATCATGGGGCCGGTGATCTCCAAGAGGCAGATGGAGCGGGTGAAGGGTTATATTGATCTCGGCGTCGAGGAAGGGGCGACGTTGCTGGCCGGCGGCAAGCTGCGGCCGGATAAGGGCAATGGTTTTTTTGTCGAGCCCACCTGCTTTGTTGACGTGAACAATACCATGCGGATCGCACGGGAGGAGATTTTTGGGCCAGTGCTGGTGGTGATCCCTTACGAGGACGAGGAGGATGCCATTCGCATTGCCAATGACAGCGACTATGGGCTGCATGGTGGCGTCTCGTCGGGCAACCTGGATCATGCGCTGCGTGTGGCGAACCGCATTCGTGCCGGGTCGATCAGCGTGAATGGCGGCATGTGCATCGCGGGCGATCTGCCGTTCGGCGGCTACAAGCATAGCGGCATCGGGCGTGAATGGGGCCTGGAAGGCATCGAGGAGTTCCTGGAAAGCAAGGTGATCGCCTGGAAGCTTTGAAGGGAGAGGCAAGATGACACGGGCGGATAACGCAAAGACTGTGGCCATCGTCACCGGCGCCTGTGGCGGCATGGGCGCGCCTTCCGCGGTGCGGCTTGCTGCGGCCGGGTGGCAGCTTCTGCTGTGCGACCTGGATGCCGGGCGGTTGGAGCAAGTGGCGGGGCTGCTGCGCGCTCAGGGCAGCAAGGTGGATGTGCTGGCCGGCGACATTGCGGATCCGCAGTTTCCCGCACGCGTGATCGAGGCGCTTGGCGACCGGCAGGTGGGCGCGATGATCCACACTGCCGGGCTGTCGCCGACGATGGCGGAGGCTGACCGGATATTGGAGGTAAATTACACGGCGACCGAACGCCTGGTCGATGCCGTGCGTCCCAGGATGGCCGCGGGGAGTTGCGCTGTGCTGATTACCTCGATGTCGGCTTACATGATAAAATCCGCTGACATCGACGAGGCCATCAGCCAGCTTGTCGCGGGGCACGGGATGAAGTCTGTGCTGCCGTTCGCTACCGATGCAAACGGGGCCTATCCGATTTCAAAGCGTGCCGTGATCGCGCTTGTGGCGCGTGAGGCGGCGGCGTTCGGTGCACGCGGAGCGCGGATTGCGTCGATCTCACCAGGGTTGATCGATACCTCGATGGGTCGGCAGGAGATGGAATCACACACGCAAATGACTGCTTTGCTGGAGCGCACGCCGCTTGGCCGGTTGGGCGTGGGCGATGAGATCGCCTCGGCCGCTGTGTTCCTGTGTTCGCCCGACGCCTCCTATATCAGCGGCTGCGATATCCGAGTGGACGGCGGCACCGTCGCAGCCTTGGGACTTTAACACGCACCCAAAGACGTAAAAGTCTTTTGGTTCTTTTCTTCAGAAAAGAAGTTCTTTCTGGATGTTCGAGCCCGCGCGGAGTGGAGAGTCATAATGACCAAGCGTGTTGCCGTGGTGACAGGGGCGAGTTCGGGGATTGGGAAGGCAACGGCGGCGGCGCTCGCAGGTGAGGGCTGGCGGGTGATCGGTGTTGGGCGCGATGCAGAGCGCAGTGCGGCGGCGGAGGCGGAGATCAAGGCGGCATCGAGCGGCGGCCGGGTGGATATGATACGCGGCGATTTGTCGCTGCTGTCGGAGGCGGCGCGGGTGTCGCGCGAGATTGCGGCGTTGACCGAGCGGATCGATGTGCTGGTGAACAATGCCGGTGGGATGGCGAAGCAGAAAATGCTGACGACAGAGGGCAACGAAGCGAATTTTGCGGGCAATCATCTTGGACCTTTCCTGCTGACCCTCCGGCTTTTGCCGCTGCTGCGGCGTGCAGCGATGGATGCGCCGAAAGGGAGTGTGCGTATTCTCAATACGGCCTCCGATGCGAGCGAGATGGTGCCCGGGTTCGACTGGAATGATCTGCAGACGAGCGACAAATTCCATCCGGGCCTCGCGTATTGCAGGGGCAAGCTAGCCAATGTGATGTTTGCGCGCGGGCTGGGTGCGCGGCTTGCACAGGATGGGATCGTTGCTCATGCGATGCATCCGGGGGCGGTAGATTCAAACTTCATCACCCATGCCGACGAACATTCGCAAAAGACGATGCTGTCCTATGACAGGCTTACCGCGGAGCAGGGTGCGGATACGCTGATCTGGCTTGCGACCGCGGATGAGCCGGGTGCGAGCACGGGCGGGTATTTCTACCAGCGCAAGCCAAGGGCTCCACACGCGCTGGTGAATGACCCAGACAGCGTCGACAGGTTGTGGGCGGAAAGCGAGAAGATCGTGGAAAATGCCGGGGTTTGAAGACGCGAGCACGCGCAGCCGCGTATTCGGCAGCCCTTAGATGAACTGTCCGCGCAGAAAGCCCAGCGCAGGCAGAGGCCGCCAGGCTTTCGGCAGATCCGCACGGCGGATCGGCGCCACGCTGTAGCGCGGCATCGGCTGCTTGCTGGTTTTCAGGAAGCCCGCATAGGCGCTCACCTGCTGCTCGCGCCAACTGCGATCGGCCAGCGCCGCCGTACGGTTGGGGTAGATATCGGCGATGCGGTCGGTCTTGCCGAGCGAGGCGACCACCGCCCATAGCGTGTCGTCGCGGAGGGCGGGCAGGCGTATTATATCTGTCATTCGTCCGCGCTGATCAGGGTTGGACTCTGCCGTTCAGCATGCCCGCGGATGAGGGCGCCAGGGAAGCATAATTTTGCGCCTGTCCGGTCAGGCGACGTCGTCCAACTCGGGATCGGCGGCGGCCTCGCTCGGGCAGCTGCGCTGGCTTTGTGCGCGGTCACGCAGATGCTCAAGGCCGGTGGCGACACCTTCCACTTCGGTGTCTGAGAGGCCGTCGCAGAGTATGCCGGCAACGTCATCGAGGTTTTCGTTGATCTCGCCGAGCAATGTCCGAGAGGCGTCGGTCAGATGCAGGCGCCAGCAGCGGCGATCACTTGGATCGGGGCGGCGCTCGACCATGGCGCGGCTCTCCAGGCGGTCGATTAGCCGGGCGACGGTGATGGGCTCTACCTCGAGCAGTTCGGCCAGCTCCTTCTGCAGAAGGCCCGGCTGTGCCTGGAGGCGGATCAGGATAGCCCATTGCGCGCGGGTCATGCCGTGGGCACGGGCACGCTTGTCCACCTCCGTGCGGATGAGCCGCGCGAGGTTTATGACGTCGGTTAGAAGTTCTCGTTTCCTGAGCATGCACAACAGAAATAGTAAGCTAGCTCACTGAAAATCAAGAGCGAGATGTTGCCGCGCGGTGCATGCCGAAAAGAAAAAGCGCTTCTTTTTTGAAAACAAGACGCAAAAAACTTTACTTTCTATGAGCTTAGACCGCGTGCAGCCAAGCCGAGGAAGCGCTCGACTTGTTCCGCGGTGGTAGCGTAGCTGGTGACCAGGCGAATAATGGGGTTGGCTTCGCCGGGCATCTCGATCCAGCGGTAGAAGACCGCACCTTCTGCTTCCAGGTTTTCGATAAGGGTCTCGGGCATGGCGACGAACAACTCGTTTGCCTGCACTTGCTGCATCAGCCTTACGCCGGGGAGCGCTGCGAGTCCTTCGGCCAGTCGGGTCGCCTGGGCGTTGGCATGGGTGGCATTGGCGAGCCACAAATCGTTTTCCAGATAGGCGTGGAGCTGGGCCGAGATGAAACGCATCTTGGACCAGAGGTGCCCGGCTCGCTTGCGGCGGCGCTCGAAGCCGGCTGCGAAAGTGGGGTTGAAGAAGATCACCGCCTCTGCGGCGAGCGCACCGTTCTTGGTGGCGCCGAAGGATAGCACGTCGATACCGGCTTTCCATGTCAGCTCGGCGGGGGTGCAGCCCGCATGGACCAGCGCATTGGCAAAGCGGGCGCCATCCATGTGCAAGGGCAGGCTCCCGCGACGGCAGGCTTCGCCGATGCTGCCGATTTCCGCCACGCCATAGACGGTACCCCACTCGGTAGATTGGGTGATGCTGACCGCTTCGGGCAGCACGTGGTGCACGCCGCCATCCGCGGCACGGGCCAGCGAGGCCTCGATCTGCTTGGGCGTGATACGGCCATCGGCGGAGGGGAGCGTCAGAAGCTTGGCGCCGCCGGTGAAGAATTCGGGGGCGCCGCATTCATCGGTGGAGATGTGGGCTTCGTCGGCACAGATCACTGCGCCATACGGGTGCACCAGGCTGGCGAGGGCGAGCGCATTGGCCGCGGTGCCGGTGCTGACCGGATAGACGGTGAGATCGGTCTCGAAAATGTCCTTGAACCGGGCGGTGAGGCGCTGGGTGAGAGGGTCGGCGCCGTAGGAGGAGACCTGGGCGGTGTTTGCCTCTGAGAGGGCTGCAAGGATTTCCGGGCTGACGGGGGCCGTATTGTCGCTGGCGAAATGCATGGGCTGGCTTACCTTAGATCGTTCATGCCGAGCACGTCGGCCATGGAATACAGGCCAGGCGCCCGCCCCTTGGTCCAGAACGCGGCGCGCAAGGCGCCACGGGCGAAGACTCGTCGGTCGAAAGCGCGATGGGTAAGCGCGATATGCTCGGTGCCGGCGGCAAAGAGAAGAGTGTGCTCGCCGACGACCTGGCCACCACGCATGGCGGAGAAGCCAATGGCGCCTTCCGGACGCGAGCCGGTCTGGCCATCGCGCCCGCTTTGCATGACGGACGGCAAATCTACCTGGCGGCCTTGGGCGACAGCCTGACCGAGCGCCAAAGCCGTGCCTGAGGGAGCGTCGACCTTTTGGCGGTGATGCATTTCGAGGATTTCGGCATCGTACTCGTCTGCTGGCAAAGCCGCGGCAAGACGGGCGGCGATGGCGAGAACGAGGTTGACTCCTGGAGAGAAATTCGCGGCTTGGACGACGGCGACGCATTTCGCGGCGTGATCTACCGCCGACTGGGCCGCCGCATCCAGGCCGGTGGTTCCGAGAACCCAGGCACAACTGGAATCGGCACAGGCTGTAGCATGACGCAACACTGCGTCGGCATGCGTGAAGTCGATGAGCACCTCACTCACCTGCGCTAGAGCTTCCACACCGGATATATCGGGGCGGGTCGCTGCGGAGGCGTCTACTTCCTCGGCGATGAGGCGGCCCATGCGGCCGTTTAGGCCGGTTACTCCGATGCGCATGGACGGTCCCCGGAAAAAAGGAAGCAGTTCCTTTTTTGAAAAAAGAACCGAAAAACTTCTATCACTTAGGCAAAATGATGGCGGCGCAGTCCAAGGACTGCGCCGCCTATGACACCGGCCGCCAGCGCGGGGGGGGATGCGCCTCGGCTCTGATGCTGAATGATATTTACATCCACGTGGCGCACTTGCAACTGTCAAACGCCGATTTCACAAAACTGTGTTATTTCGGATTGATGACACACAATGGCCACAGCAACATTCAGTCACGTCCTGCCAAAAACTCCTTCATCTTGGCGAAAAACCCTTCATTCTCGGGGCTACCCTTCGCGTGGCCGCTGGCTTCGGCTTCGAACTCCTCGAGCAACTCGCGCTGACGGCGGGTGAGATGAAGCGGTGTCTCGACCTTCGCCTGTATCACCATGTCGCCGCGGGCGGCGCTGCGCAGGACTGAAAAGCCCTTGCCGCGGAGACGGAACTGGGCGCCGGTCTGCGTGCCAGAGGGGATTTTGAGTTTCTGGCGCGTACCGTCGATCGCCGGTACATCGATCTCGTCGCCGAGAGCTGCCTGGCTCATGCGCAACGGCACCTCGCAGAAGATGTGAGCGCCCTCGCGGTGGAACAGCGTGTGCGGGCGGATCGCGATGTGCACATAGAGATCACCAGGCGGTGCACCCTGCCCGCCAGCTTCGCCTTCGCCTTGCAAACGGATGCGTGTGCCGTCCTCGACGCCGGCGGGGATGGTGACCTGCAGCGACCGCTCACGCTGGACCGTGCCTGCGCCCTGGCAGACGCGGCACGGCGTGCGGATGACGCGGCCGGAGCCGCCACAGGTAGGACAGGCGCGCTCGATGAGGAAGAAACCTTGCTGCGCACGCACCTTGCCTGCGCCGTTGCACGTACCGCAGGTATCGGCCGCACGTTGGCCATCGGCAGAGCCGGTGCCTTTGCAGGATTCACAAGTGACGCGGGTGGGAACACGCACCGGGGTTTTCGTACCGGCGAAAGCGTCGGGTAGGTCGATCTCGACCTGCACGTTGATGTCGGCACCCGAGCGTGTGCGGCTGCGTCCGCCACCGCGGCCGGTAAAATCGCCGAACATCTGGTCGAAAATGTCGCCAAGGCCGCCGGCGGCCGCGAAATCGAACCCGCTGGCAGCACCCGGGCCGCCCTGCTCGAAAGCGGCGTGGCCGAAGCGGTCATAAGCGGCGCGCTTCTGGTCGTCCTTGAGGATCTCATAAGCTTCGCTGACTTCCTTGAAGCGGGATTCAGCTGCCTTGTCACCCGGATTGCGGTCCGGGTGGTATTTCATCGCGAGCTTGCGATACGCTTTTTTGAGGTCGTCCGCGGTGGCCTCGCGGGGCACCTCCAGAAGCGCATAAAAATCTGATTTTGCCATCGATATAACCTAGGCGGAACGACGCCGCCCCTCCACACCGCTTTCGCAGCATGGAGGGGCGGCTGAGGCTTAGGCTGACTTCTTCTTGTTTTCGTCGAGTTCTTCGAACTCGGCGTCGACAACATTCTCTGCCTCAGGTGCTGCACCCTCAGCTTGCGGGCCGCCGGCGCCGGCGGCCGCTTCGGCCTTGTAGACGTGCTCGCCGATCTTCATCGCGGCCTGGCTCAAGCGATCGCTGGCCGTCTTCAGTTCTTCCGGATTGGTGCCTTCCATTGCGGTGCGAACTGCGGCGATCGCAGATTCCGCCTCGGTGCGGTCGGCGGCGGGCATCTTGTCGCCATGGTCCTTCAGGTTGCGCTCCACCTGATGGACCATCGCTTCAGCGTGGTTCTTGGTCTCGACCATCTCGCGGCGCTTCTTGTCGGCGTCGGCATTCGCCTCAGCTTCCTTGACCATGCGCTCGATGTCAGCGTCAGAAAGACCACCGCTGGCCTGGATTTTGATCTGCTGCTCCTTGCCTGTGGCCTTGTCACGGGCGCTCACGGAAACAATGCCGTTCGCGTCGATGTCGAAGGTCACCTCGATCTGCGGCACGCCACGCGGCGCAGACGGGATGCCGACTAGGTCGAACTGGCCGAGCATCTTGTTGTCGGCCGCCATTTCGCGTTCGCCCTGGAACACCTTGATGGTGACCGCACCCTGATTGTCATCCGCCGTCGAGAAGATCTGGCTCTTCTTGGTGGGGATGGTGGTGTTGCGATCGATCAGGCGGGTGAACACGCCGCCGAGGGTCTCGATGCCCAGGCTGAGCGGGGTCACGTCGAGCAGCAGCACGTCCTTCACGTCGCCGCGCAGCACGGCGCCCTGGATGGCTGCACCAATGGCGACCACTTCGTCGGGGTTCACGTTGCGGGCGGGGTCACGGCCAAAGAACTGCTTTACGGCCTCGATCACCTTGGGCATGCGGGTCATGCCACCGACGAGGATGACCTCGTTGATCTCGGAAGCTGCGACACCGGCATCCTTCAGGGCCGCACGGCACGGGTCCATGGTGCGGGTAATCAAGTCGTCGACCAAGCTCTCCAGCTTTGCGCGGGTAAGCTTCATCACGAGGTGCTTCGGCCCAGAGGCGTCCGCGGTAATGAAGGGCAGGTTGATCTCGGTCTCCTTGGCGGTGGAGAGCTCGATCTTTGCCTTTTCGGCCGCTTCCTTCAGGCGCTGCAGGGCGAGCTTGTCGGAGCGCAAATCGATGCCCTGGTCGCGCTTGAACTCGCTTGCGAGATAGTCGATGACGCGGGCGTCGAAATCCTCGCCGCCGAGGAAGGTGTCGCCATTGGTGGATTTCACCTCGAAGACGCCGTCGCCGATTTCCAGCACGGAAACGTCGAAGGTGCCGCCGCCGAGGTCATAGACCACGATGGTGCCGGCGCTCTTTTTGTCCAGGCCGTAGGCCAGGGCAGCCGCGGTCGGCTCGTTGATGATGCGGAGGACTTCGAGGCCGGCGATACGACCGGCATCCTTGGTGGCCTGGCGCTGGGCGTCGTTGAAGTAGGCCGGGACGGTGATGACCGCCTGGGTGACTTTCTCGCCGAGATAGGATTCGGCGGTTTCCTTCATCTTGCCGAGCACGTCGGCGCTGATCTTGCCGGGGGCGTATTTTTCGCCGCGGGCCTCAACCCATGCGTCGCCATTGTCACCCTTGACGATGCCGTAGGGGACGAGGCCGCGATCCTTGGCCACCAGCGGATCGTCGAAGCGGCGGCCGATGAGGCGCTTGACCGCATAGAAGGTGTTGGTTGGGTTGGTCACAGCCTGGCGCTTTGCTGCCTGGCCGACGAGACGCTCACCGCTGTCGCTGAAGGCGACCATACTGGGGGTGGTGCGGGCACCCTCGCTGTTGTCGATCACATGGACTTCGCCATTTTCCATGATCGCGACGCAGGAATTGGTGGTGCCCAGGTCGATACCGATAACCTTGCTCATACGCGTAAAACTCCTTGGTCAGCGGCCGGAAGCGGCCCGAAGCACCGCAGTCGGCCCTAATTCGATTGGGGGGATGTATTGAGCGGGGCGCGCTTTCACAAGCCCGGATGTGAAGAAAGACGGCCGCAGATGCAGGTAATGGCTACGGCGGTTGCAGGCAGATGACGAGGACGCGGAATCTGGAACATAAGGCGAATCTTTATTTGCCCAGATACCCCACGAAATCCTAATCTAGGGTTTAGGCGGGCAGATTTCCAGCTGCGCATGCCGCCTCCCCTGCCCTTCTTTACACCCTCATAAAGGAACGTCGCATGATCTTGCGCCGATGGATTCCGGCTGCGTTTTTCTTTGTATTTCCGGCGCTATGCCATGCGCAGACCAGTTTTGTCGGACTAGACGGCAAGAGCCGTTATCCGGGCGTGACGATCTTCTGTCCGAGCGGGACCGGCGTGGTGGCGTGCAATTTTGCGGGTGGCGGTTCGGGGACGAGCAGCACAGTCTCGATACAGTCCGGCGGTGCTGCGGTGTCAGTCAGCAACCGTTTTCCGATGGCCGAGCCGTCGCTGGATGCGCTGATCAGTGGCGGCGCGCTGACGATTGGTGGAAGTGTCAGCCTTGCCGGGTCGCCTTCGGTGACATTGGGTGCGGGCGGCGCTGCGATCGGGTCGGTGAGCGTCTCCAATCTGCCGGCGACGCAACCGGTCTCGGCTGCCGCGCTGCCCTTGCCGGCGGGGGCTGCGACGGCCGCGGCGCAGGCGGCACCGCTGGGGCCGGTGGCACCTGGGGCTGCCACCGCGACAAGCTCGGTGGTGATGGGGTGCCTTTCGAACACGACCTTGCCGAGTTTTGCGGCTGGCCAGCAGGGCGCGGTGCCGTGCGACAGTTCCGGCCGGCCCTATGTCGTGACGGTGCCGAGCCTGAATAATCAGCCGACCTATCTCCAGGCGGTCAGCAGCGGCGGTGTGACGGTGTATCGCGCGATCAATGCGGCGGCTTCCACGATGGCGGCCAATGTGAAGGCGTCGAGCGGCTCGATTTATGGCTACGAGGCCTGCAATGCCGGGACGGGTGCGGCCTATTTGCGGCTATTCGCGCTGGCGAGTGCGCCGGTGGTCGGCACGAGCACACCTTCGATCAGCAA
Source organism: Acetobacteraceae bacterium (assembly GCA_965198855.1). Taxonomy (GTDB): domain Bacteria; phylum Pseudomonadota; class Alphaproteobacteria; order Acetobacterales; family Acetobacteraceae; genus BOG-908. The sequence continues at coordinate 2,695,468 of CBDAPZ010000001.1, forward strand.
GCTGCTGGCGGCGGGTTCGTGCCAAGGTTTTTCCAACCCTGTGGGCTTGGCGTTCTCGAACGGGATCGGGGTGGATGTGACGTCGGGCAGCATGGCGGATAGCGACAGCACGGCGGTGAGCACGGCCAGCCAGGTGAGCGTGGAGGTATACTACAAGTAGCCAGAACGCACGCTCGTCGTTGCGTTATGAATATGTTTCGCAAGCGGCAGGCCTTGTGCTGGCTTACGCTTTGTTCAGCATTTGCGGGCTCAATCGCCATTTCACACCACGTGCCTCCAACGATTTGCCTGGCTTTCCAATGGCGGGACGTATCAAACCGAAGACCCTGCGGCGCGATGTTCTGGTTTGCGCGCACGCTGGATGTTCCGGCTGATCACCTCGTCGACGTTCTTGCCATCGCAAAGGTGCCGGTAGCTGATCCTGGAGCGCTAGGCTCCTATCCGCTGGATGCCACAGCAATACATCCAGGTCAGTCTAAAGCTAGGCACTTCACTGAATGCCGACGCTTATGACTGGTATCCGGAGCCGTTCTCGACGCGGTAACGCGGGGATCGTTCCCTGCGTTGACTTATGCTGTCGTATCGACCGAGTGAACTGGGTCCGCCTGGCCGTCGGCTTTCGCTACAACGACCATCGCGGGACGCAGCAGGCGGCCATTTAGGGTCCAGGCGCGGCTCCAGGCTTGAACGACAGTGCCGGGCGGGTGCTCGGCGGTGGCTTGTTCGGCCATCGCCTGGTGCAAATTGGCGTCGAAGGGTTTGCCGACGGGGTCGTCGCCGAGGATGTTGTTGCGCTCCAAGAGGCCGACGAAGCTGCGTTCGACGCCTTCGAAGCCGTCTCGGAGTTTGGTGACGATCTCGGGCTCGCCTGGTTCGGCTGGCGGCAAGGAGGTGATGCCGCGGCGCAGGTTCTCGGCGGCTTCCACCACATCCTTGGCGAATTTCTGGACGGCGAACTGGCGGGTGTCGTCCACGTCGCGCTTGGCGCGGGTGCGGACGTTCTGCATTTCGGCTTCGGCGCGCATCCAGCGGTCGCGGAAATCGTCGCGCTCGGTTTCGAGCTCTGCGATGCGCTTGGCGGCTTCGCTCATCAGGTCTTCGTCGGCAGGTGCTTCGCCCGCGGGCTCGGGAGTTTCAAATGTGTCGCTCATGCCCCGCAGTTAGGCGATCAATGGGCAAGGAACAAGTGTGATGGCCTGCCCTCTGGGACGTAAAAGTTTTTTGCTTCTTTTTTTCAAAAAAGAAGTCCTTCACTTCCTCGTTCTGGTGCGCGCCATCACGAGCCTCCCCGGAACCCTCTGCTCCAGCCGCCAGCCGATCTTCACCGGTTTCCCAAGTCCCAGAGCCTGCCACACCAGCCACCCGGCCGACGCCAGCGCGATGATCCCCAGCACAACGATCGCGATGTCCACGATTATTTGAGACACATGCGATGTGGGCGCCAGCATGATGGTACGCGGCATGCCCGGGCGATGTGGCCCGCGGATCATGCGGGGCGCTTCATCCGGGAAGCTCAGCCATTCCAGCAGCAAGGCGGCGACGATGCCGATGATGGCCACGAGCACGCTGTCGATGCCGCTCCTGACCGGGATGCGGCGTGTCGATGCGCCGCGTTTCGAGCGGTAGCCGTCGCGGATGCGACCGATGGTCGGCACGATCATGTAGACGGGCGGTTCACCCGGGACAGCCATGGGAGCGGCCGCTCTCATCTGCGCAAATTTTTCGGCGTTGCGCTCGACGAGTGTGGCGGCGTGGGCGCGGAGGGCTTCGTCGCCTTCGACCACGATGCGGGGGGGCATGCGCTGTAGGGCGGCAGCAAGCTCTTCGCGGGAATTGACGATGGTAGCGTTGCGGTATTTCAGCCAGAGCAGAAAATGCCGAACGAAATGAATGAGGCCCATGAGGTTATCTACTGCACCGTCATCGTGCTCGACAATCAGCCGAGCAGGCGGCCGATGACGCGGGCGGTGTAGTCGACCACCGGGATGATGCGGCCGTAATTGATGCGGGTGGGGCCGATGACACCGATGGCGCCGACGATGCGGTCCGCCGCGTTGCGGGCGGGGGCCACGACCATCGAGACGCCGGTGCTGCCGAAGAGGGCGCTTTCAGCACCGATGAAGATGCGGACCCCGTCGGATTGCTCGGCGAGTTCGAGCAGGCGGAGCATGGTCTCCTGGGTTTCGAGGCGTTCGAAAAGGACCTGGATGGCGGCAAGGTTCTCGATCTGGGTGACGTCGGCGAGCAGGCGGGCCTGGCCGCGGACGATGAGGGAGCCGGCGCTGCCGGTCTGTGTCCAGGTGGCGAGGCCTGCTTCGACGACGTGGGCGGCGAGCTGGTCGAGCTGGCCGCGGTCGGTTGTCATTTCCTCGGCGACGCGGCGGCGGAGTTCGGGCAGCGTGCGGCCTTGGGCACGGGCGTTAAGGTAGTTGGCGGCTTCGGTCAGGGCGGAGGGTGGGAGACCGGCGGGGATTTCGATGATGCGGTTCTCGACCTGGCCGTCCGCGGCGACGAGGATGACCAAGGCGCGGCCGGAGCCTAGGGACGCGAACTCGATGTGCTTGATTGCACCTTCGGATTTGGGGGCGAGCACCATGCCGGCGGCCTGGCTGAGGCCGGAGAGCATCGCGGAGGCGTCGGCCAACGTGTCGTGCAGACTGCGGCCGTGGGCGGCGAGTTGCTTGCTGATGGAGTCGCGCTCGTCGTCGCCGAGTTCGCCGAATTGGAGCAGGCCGTCGACGAAGAGGCGCAAGCCGCGCTCGGTGGGCAGACGGCCCGAGGAGGTGTGGGGAGAGAAGAGAAGGCCGGCATCGGTGAGGTCGGCCATGACGTTGCGGATGGTGGCCGGCGAGAGCGCGATGGGAAGGCGGCGTGCGAGGGTGCGGCTGCCGACCGGTTCTCCGGTGCCTACGTATTGTTCGACGATCTCGCGGAGGACGGCGGCGGCGCGCGGGTCTAGGCCCGGAGGGAGCGGTCTGGGGGGGTAGTCCATCTGGGAGGAAGCAAGCGCTTCTTTTTTGAAAAAAAGAAGCAAAAAACTTTTGGATTCTGGGGCCTTGTCTCTTTGAAGTAGAAGTTTTTCAGTCCTTTTTTTCAAAAAAGGACTGCTTGCTTTCCTCTTTGCCAGGGCCAGTCTATCACCCGCCGATGCGCCACGAAAATCGCCCGCCCGATGCCCTCCGCCGTGTTTCGATTGAGCCCGGTTTCTCGCACCATGCCGAGGGCAGCTGCCTCATCCGAATGGGTGGCACGGAGGTTTTGTGCACGGCCAGCGTCGAGCCAAAGGTGCCATCGTTCATGCGCGGGCAAGGCAAAGGTTGGGTGACCGCAGAATACGGCATGCTGCCGCGCGCGACCCATACCCGCGGCGATCGCGAAGCGGCGAAGGGCAAACAATCCGGCCGCACGCAGGAGATACAGCGGCTGATCGGGCGGTCGTTGCGGGCTGTTAGCAATCGCGAGGCGATGGGCGAGATGTCGGTGTCGCTGGATTGCGATGTGCTGAATGCGGATGGCGGCACGCGCTGCGCCAGCATTACCGGAGCATATGTGGCATTGTCGTTGGCGTTCCGGAAGCTGGTGGCCAACAAGGTGATCGCTGCGGTGCCGCTGCTTGGACAGGTGGCGGCGGTGTCCTGCGGGCTGGTGGGGGGCGTGGCGTTGCTGGATTTGGATTACCGGGAGGATAGCGGGGCCGAGGCGGATGCGAATTTCGTGCTGACGGAGACCGGCGGGATTGTCGAGATACAGGGCACGGCTGAGCAGTCGCCGTTCAGCGAGGCGCAGTTTCTGGAGTTGATGGTGTTGGCGAAGCTGGGAACGGCGCGGCTGTTCGAAGCGCAACGTGCGGCACTGGGCTGATGGCGCGGCGGCTGGAGCGCGGTGGCAAGCTGGTTCTGGCGAGCCATAATCGCGGCAAACTGGCGGAGATCGCGTCGTTGGTCGAGCCATTTGGCGTGGAGATGGTGTCGGCTGGCGCACTGGGGTTGGCGGAGCCTGAGGAGACGGCGCCGGATTTTTACGGCAATGCGCGGTTGAAGGCAGAAGCGGCTGCAGCGGCGAGCGGACTGCCGAGCCTGGCTGATGATTCCGGATTTTGTGTGGCGGCTTTGGGCGGAGCGCCGGGGGTGCTGTCGGCGCGGTGGGCCGGCCCGGAGAAGGATTTTACGGCCGCGATGGCGCGGGTGGCGCGGGAATGCGAGGGGCAGACGGAAACGCGCGCCTGGTTCGTGTGCGTGCTGGCTTTGGCGTGGCCGGATGGCGGGACGGCGAGTTTTTTGGGACGCGTCGAAGGGAACATGGTTTTGCCGGCACGCGGGACTTTTGGGTTTGGTTACGACCCGATGTTCGTGCCGCTGGGCGGGTTGCTGACTTTCGGCGAGATGCCGCCGGAAGACAAACACACCACCAGCCATCGGGCGCGCGCCATGGCGCAGCTTGTGAGCAGCTGCTTCTGACGCCGCGACCTAGGGGGTGTCGCCCGTTCTTAATACATGTGCTGGCCGCCGTTGATGGAGAGGGTGGCGCCGGTGATGAAGTCGCCTTCGTCGGCGGTGAGGAAGGCGACGCCGCGGGCGATGTCGTCGGCACGGCCGAGGCGGCCCATGGGGATGCGCGCGACGATCTTCTGCAGTACGTCGGGGGGGACGGCACGCACCATGTCGGTGTCGACATAGCCGGGGGCGATGGCGTTGACGGTGATGCCGAAGCGCGCACCTTCCTGGGCCAGCGCCTTGGTGAAGCCGTGGATGCCTGATTTGGCGGCGGCGTAGTTGACCTGACCGTACTGGCCGGACTGGCCGTTGATCGAACCGACATTGACGATGCGGCCGAATTTTCCGGCGCGCATGCCGTCGAAGGTCAGGCGGGAGAGGTTGAAACAGCTGCCGAGATTGGTATCGATGACGGCGTCCCACATGTCGCGTGTCATTTTCGTCATCACGCTGTCGCGGGTGATGCCGGCGTTGTTGACGAGGATCTCGATGGTGCCGTGATCGGCCTGGATGCGGGCGACAGCCGCTTCGCAGGCGGCGAAATCACCGGCATCGAAATGGATGGTGCGTATGCCCGTCTCGCGCGCGAAGGCTTCGGCGGCATCGTGATTGCCGGCGTAACTCGCGATCACTTCGCGGCCCGCAGCCTTCAATGTGGCGCTAATGGACGCGCCAATCCCGCGCGTGCCGCCGGTGACCAATGCTATGCGTGCCATGTTCCGCTCCCCTTTTTTCCACAACTTCTTGGCAAGGCATATGACTCGTTGCGTGCGTGTGGGGCAACCCGGCCGACGGCTTCAACCACACAACAATCCTTCATCTTCAACTCATGATTGACGACTCGGACGTCTAAAGAGAATTTTTACTTTTGATTGCCAAACTGAGCTTAACCGCATGGTCTTCCAACCCGCATTTCTGGCATTCTGATACCGTGCCGCCCTCGCGTCACCTCGCCGAACCGGCGGGACATGAAAGCTTCAGCCGCCTTCCACGTTCGGATCGATGAACATGAATCTTCCCGTTACTTCGCTCTTCCGACCACCTTACGGACTGGCTTTCAACATACCGGATCTGCTGCGGATCCGGCAGTGGTGCGAGAAACGCGGGCTTTGCTTGGACGTGGCACTCGACCAGACGCTGGAAGATGTCGAGTTCGAGGAATTGCTGATCATTTCCCCGAAAACCCGCGAAAAACGCAGCTTCACCATGTGGCGGACCATCAGCGCAACCTACGTGCAAACCCCCACCGGCGCACCACGCACCTTTGCCAGCGTGGCCCACGCCCTCGATTCCCTGCGCCCTGCACGGCCGCGCCGCCGTGCTATTTTGCGCTTCCTTCGACTCGCACGCTGACGGCTTAGGCCGATCGGATCGCCTTTAACGCAGCCTCGATACTCTCCGCTTTCGTGCCATCCACCTGCACGATCAACGCATGCTCATCCGGCTGCGGCTCTTCCAGCGTGTGCAACTGACTGTCCAGCAAGCTGGCGGGCATGAAGTGATCAGGGCGATGCGCAACGCGATCCTCGAGAACCTTCTCCGCGGCCTTCAAATAGAGCACACGCACAGCCGGCCGGCCCTCGATCAGGAAATCCCGATATTGCCGCTTGAGCGCGGAACACGTGACGAGGCCGCTTTCGCCTGCATCCAGGCGTGCATCAATCCACCCTTTAATGGCCGCGAGCCACGGTGCACGGTCCTCGTCCGTCAGCGGCGTTCCGTGATGCATTTTCTGAACGTTGGACGGCGGATGCAGCAGATCGCCCTCCTGGAACGCCCAGCCCAAGACATCACGCAACGCCTCCGCAATGCTCGACTTGCCGGAACCGGACACGCCCATGACGATGAAAACACGCGCCGTCTGCGTCATCGCGGACGGTAACGCGTGACACCGCTGCTGTCGGCCACCAATGCCAATTGCGCCATGCCGGTAAAAAGTCCCGTCTCCACAACGCCCACAATGCTCAGCAACTGACGGTTCATTTCGGCCGCATCGCCGATCGCGCCGAAAGCACAGTCGACAATGTAGTTGCCGCCATCGGTGACATAGGCCTCGCCATCCGGTAGCTCACGGCGCGTGACCGTCTCGGCGAGACGGCCAAGGCGCAGCCGCGTCAGCTCCCAACCGAACCGCGTGACCTCAACCGGAACCGGCGCCGTGGTGCCGAGCCAGTCCACCAGCTTCTCGGCATCGGCAATGATCACCAGCTTCTTGGCAGCGCTCGCCACGATCTTCTCGCGGAACAACGCACCACCCAGACCCTTCACTAGGTCCAGATTGTCGCGCTTGATCTCGTCGGCCCCATCCACGCACAAATCGATCGATGTGTGCGTATCAAATCCCACCACCTTCAAGCCACCAGCCCGCGCCTGTGCCGCACTGCGCTCGGACGTCGGGATGCATTGAATACCCAAACCCTTGCGCGCGCGCTCGATCAGCGACTCGATGAAAAACGTGGCCGTGGAGCCCGTCCCCAAACCCACCACCATGCCATCCTCAACCATGGCCGCCGCCTGCGCCGCCACCTCACGCTTCAACGCGTCCCGTGTGTCGATCATCGATGCGCCTCCTGTGGCGGGGTTGGTAATGGGGGGCGTATCGGGTGCGGCACGGCTAGGCCAGGGGGCAAAGCCCCATGGCCTAGCCGTGTCACATCCGACACGCCTCCCATATCACCCGCCCACAGCAGCAATGTCGGTGAACCAAATCAGTTCGCCGGCGGCGGTGATGCGGGCGGCGGGTTGGGTGCGGTCGCCGCCGAGGACGAGTTTCAGGACGTCTCTCTTGCCTTTGCCGGCGATGAGGAAGGCGACAAGGTTGGTGCAGGCGATGGCGGGGTAGGTCAGAGTGAGACGAGGTTGCGGGACGCCTTCGGTGACGGGCGCGACCCAGGCGAGCGTTTCGTTGAGGGAAGCGGTGCCTGGGAAGAGTGAGGCGGTGTGGCCGTTTTCGCCGAGGCCTAGGAGGGTGACGTCGAAGAGAGGGCGGGCCATGTCCAAGGTTTCGAAGCCGTAATAGGCTTTGAGCATGGCTTCGTAGGCTTTTGCGGCTTCGGCTGGGGTGCCCGTGGTGGGCATCGGGTGGATGTTGGCTGGTGGAATGGGCACGTGGTCGAGCAAGGCGCGGCGGGTCATGCCGAGATTGCTGTCGGGGCTGTCGGGCGGGACGAAGCGTTCGTCGCCCCAGAAGAGGTGGGTGCGGGCCCAGGGAAAGCGGTTGGCGTAGTCCGGCTCGGCAAGGATCTCGTAAAGGCGTTTGGGGGTTGAACCGCCGGAGAGGGAGATGGCGAAGCGGCCGGTGGAGGCGAGTGCCAGATCGGTGAGCCAGCCGGCGACGTGGCGGGCAAGCGCTTCGGGATCGGGTAGTGTGACGATCTTGGGCTCAGCCATGGGTGTCTCCGAGAAGGTACTTTTCGACGGCGTTGGCAAAACCCTCTTCTTCGGAGGAGGTGGTGACGTACGTGGCTTTTTTCTGCACGGCTTCGCTGGCATTGCCCATGGCAATGGAGATGCCGCCTTTGGCGAACATGAGCGTATCGTTGGGCTGATCGCCGATGGTGGCAATGGATTTTTCGTCCAGGCCGAGGCGTTTGGCGAGGTAGCCGAGGGCGAAACCTTTGTTGGCCTCGGGATGCGTGACATCGAGGTAATAGGGTTGCGAGCGGGCGGCGGAAGCCGTGTCGCCGAGGGCGCCCTGCACGCGTTTTTCGGTTTTCTCCATCTGATCGAGATCGTCGCTGACGCCGACGATCTTGACGGCGGTGTCCAACGCTTTGCCGAAATCACTGACGACCTTGGGCGGAAATTTCACCGTCCATTCCTCGCGGGCGACGTGCGGAGCATCGGCCTTGCGGACCAGCCAATCTTCGCCGCTATAGACCCAAACGTCGAGTTTGTCTTCAAGCAGCATCTTGACCGCTTTGTCGGCGACGTCGCGCGGCAAGTTGCGAGATTCGATCTGGGAGAGATCCGGGTTGACCCACAGGCCGCCATTGAAGCCGGCGACCGGTGTGTCGATGGCGAGCGGCTCGATCAGCATTTCCATGCCCTTGGGCGGACGGCCGCTGGTGATGGCGAATTTGATGCCTTTTTCGCGGAGTTTCTGCACGGCGGCGATGGCGCGCTGAGTGAGGATTTTCTCCTTGGTGACCAGCGTGCCGTCCACGTCTGCCAGCAGCAGCTTGATCTCGGCCATTTAGAAAACTCCTTGATGATTAGCGATCTATCGCGATCCAGGCGCGGCCGTCACGATGCAGCATGTCGTCGGCTTCATCGGGGCCTTCGCTGCCGGCTACGTAGGGATGCACGTGGATGTGGCCGGCGTCCCATGAGTCGAGCGCGGGTTGGACGACGGCCCAGCCGGCTTCCACATTGTCGGCGCGCTGGAACAGGGTAGCGTCGCCGACGAGACAATCATAGAGGAGGGTCTCGTAACCGGTGCTTGGGCCTTCGTGAAAATAGTCGGCGTAGTTGAAATTCATTTTGACGCCGCCGAGTTTGACGCGCGGGCCGGGAATTTTTGCCGAGAACTGCAGCGTGACGCCTTCGGTGGGCTGTATGTGCAGGAACATGATGTTCGGCGTGAGCTTTTCGACGGGCGTGTCGCGGAACAGCGCGAAGGGGGCTTGCTTGAAGTGCACCGAAACTTCGGTGAGGCGCTGGGACAATCTTTTGCCGGTGCGGACGTAGAACGGCACGCCGGCCCAGCGCCAATTGTCGATTTCGAGTTTCAGCGCGATGTAGGTTTCGGTGCTGGAGTTCGGATCGACATCGGGTTCGGCGCGGTAGGCGGGCACGTCTTGGCCGCCGATCTTGCCGGCGCGGTATTGGCCGCGGACGACGTTGCGCACGGCGAGTTTGCCGGCGAGCGGGTGGACGGCTTGCACCACCTTGGATTTTTCGCTGCGTACAGCGTCGGCTTCGAAGGAGATGGGCGCTTCCATCGCGACCATGGCGAGGAGCTGGAAGATGTGGTTGGGCACCATGTCGCGCATGGCGCCTGTGCCCTCGTAGAATTTGCCGCGTGATTCGACGCCGACGGTTTCGGCGACGGTGATCTGGACGTGGTCGATGTTGTCGCGCTGCCAGATCGGCTCGAAGATGCCGTTGGAGAAGCGCAGCGCCATGATGTTTTGCACTGTCTCTTTGCCGAGATAGTGGTCGATCCGATAAAGCTGCGTTTCGTCCAGCGAACTCAACAAGGCGGTGTTGAGGGCTTTGGCGCTGGCGAGATCATGGCCAAAGGGTTTTTCGACGACGACGCGTCGATAAAAGTCGTCGCCTTCCTTGGTGAGGCCGGCGGCGTTGAGTTGCGCACCGAGGATTTCAAAGAAGCGGGCGGCGGTGGCGCAATAGAAGACGACGTTGCAATCGGGCTTGAGGTGCGATTTTAGGTTTTCATAGGTGGCGGGGCTGCTGAAATCGCCTTGCAGGTAGCTGAGGCGGTCCGTCATCCATTTCCAGGCATCGTGATCGAGCATGGCGCCTGCGTCGGCACGACGTTCGGTGACGAAGCGTGTCATCGTTTCGGTAAGATGGGCGATGTAGCCTGCATCATCAAGATCGCGGACATCGACGCCGATGATGCGGAAGCCGTCATCCAACAGCCCCGCCAAGCGAAGATTGTAGAGCGCCGGCATCAGCAGCCTCGCTGTAAGATCTCCACCGGCGCCGAAGATCACAAAGCTGCAGGCCGGGGCGGTTTTTGCCCGCCCTAGCCCTGCGAGATCTGCCGGATTCATGGCATCCATACGATCACCCGAGACGTAAAAGTTTTTTGTTCCCGCAGGGCGGGCGCCACCTTTGTTCAAAAAAGAGCTGTTTAACTTTTTATCTCGATGTGTCCACCAAACTTGTTCCGCATGGCGCTGAGCAGCTTCTCGCCAAATGTGTTGCCGGACCGTGACCGGAAGCGAGCGTAGAGTGCCGTGGATAGTACCGGCACCGGCACTGCTTCCTCGATCGCGGCTTCGATAGTCCAGCGCCCTTCCCCGGAATCCGTGACGTGACCAGTGAATTCGGAAAGTGTTTCGTTTTCCGCAAGCGCTGAGGCGGTGAGGTCGAGCAGCCAGGAGGAGACGACGCTTCCGCGGCGCCAGACTTCGGCGATGTCTTTCACGTCGAGGGTGAAGCGTTCGGCTTCGGGCAGTTCTTCGGAGGATTTTGCCTTTAGCACGTCGAAGCCTTCAGCGTAGGCCTGCATCAAGCCGTATTCGATGCCGTTATGCACCATCTTGACGAAGTGGCCCGAACCGGCGGGGCCGCAATACATGTAGCCTTGTTCCGGGCGTGGATCGCCGCCTTTGCGCTCTTTCGTACGTTCCACATCGCCCATGCCGGGGGCGAGGGCAGCGAAGATCGGATCAAGGCGTTGCACTGTTTCGGCTGGGCCACCGATCATCATGCAATAGCCGCGCTCGAGACCCCAGACACCGCCGGAAGTGCCGACATCGATATAGTCGAGTTTTTTCTCGGCGATCTTCTTGGCGCGACGGATGTCGTCTTTGTAGAAGGTATTGCCGCCGTCGATGATGGTGTCGCCGGGCTCCAGCAGGCCGGTCAGGGTATCGATGGTGTCTTCGGTGATCTTGCCGGCGGGGAGCATGACCCAGATCGCGCGCGGTTTTTCGAGGCCGCGCACCATGTCGGCGAGGTCCGAGGCGCCGACGGCGCCGTTGCCGGCGATTTTTTTCACTGCGTCGGCGCTGTGATCGTAGACGACGCAGCTATGGCCGGCGCGCATCAGGCGCAGGCTGATATTGCCACCCATACGGCCTAGGCCGATTACGCCCAATTGCATGTATGTACTCCGCGAAAGAGGAAAAGTCTTGTTGAGTGCTAAGACAGTGCCGAGGCGATAGCAGCGTGTAATTGCGCGAGGCCGGCTGGAACATCCGAGCCGATGTGGACGCGCAGGGCACGGCGACCGCGTTCGGCGAGCACGCCGAAATCGCCGCGTGCCTGGGCTGCCTTGACGACGCTAAAGCTGTATTTCTCGCCTGGGACAGCGATATCTTTCACGTCGCTGGCGGTGATCTGCAGGAAAACGCCGCTGTTCGGCCCGCCTTTATAGGCCTGGCCCGTGGAGTGCAGGAAGCGCGGGCCAAACTCAGCGGCCACAGCTGCATGGGTATGGTCGCGCACGAGGGTGCGGAGCGATTGCAGGGCCTCGCGATTTGGCAGGTTGCGCTCTACGTAAGCGAGAAGCCCGACATAGTCGCCAGGCTTCACGCGTGCGAAATGCGCGCGCAGTACGGCGACAAGTGAGTCCCCTTTCAACGCTTCCGCGTTCTTGGGGTCTGCGAAGAGGGAAACGCCGTCGAAGTTGGCGAAAGGTGTCTCGTCCGGCAGCTTGTTCTCTTCGGTAACGGCGCTGGTGAGCTCTTTCGTCTTGATCTTGCTGGCTTCGACGTCAGGTTGATCGAAGGCATCAATGCCGATGATGCTGCCGGCGACGGCGGTTGCGAACTCCCACAGGAAGAATTGCTGGCCGATCTCCTGATGACCGTTGATGGTAACGCGCACCACCGGTTGGCCGGCTTTCTCCAAGGTCGCGATGGCCGCATCCTGTGCTGCGTCCGGCGCATCGTCGGCGCGCAGGTACACGAACAGCCGGTCCTTGCCATACACGTCAGGTGCGGCGAGCGATTCGCCGTCGATCGGCACCAGGCCCTTGCCTTGTTTGCCGGTGCTCTCCGCCAGTAATTGTTCCAGCCACGCGCCGAGATCGGCGATCCCGGGCGATGCGCTGATGGTGACCTTGTCGTGTCCGGCAAGCTGGGCCTCGCCGAGGATGGTGCCGAGCACCACGCCCGGGTTGGCGGTCGGCGGCGTGCCGGCCGAGCAGCCCTTCACCATGACCATGGTCGAAGTGAGGAAGGCGCGCAGGTCGATCCCCATTGCAGCGGCAGGCACCAGGCCGAAATTGGAGAGCACGGAGTAGCGGCCGCCGATGCCGGGGTCGCCGTAGAAGATGCGACCGAATTTGTCGCCTTCGGCGACTTTCTGCATGTGCGAGCCGGGATCGGTGACGGCCACAAAATGCGCGCCCGCTTTGTCCGCGCCGACGGCTTCGGTCATGCGTGCCCAGAAATAGGCTTTGAGGATGTTGGGCTCGAGCGTGCCCCCTGATTTGCTAGAGACGATCACAAGGGTCTTCGGCAGATCAACCGCTCTTTCGAAGGTGGCGATCTGCTGCGGATCGGTGCTGTCCAGAACATGCAGTTTCGGCCAGCCGGCGCGGTGGCCGAAGGTCTCGGAGAACACCTCCGGCCCAAGGCTCGATCCGCCCATGCCAAGCAGCAGCACATCGGTGAAGCCGCCAGCCTTTACATCGTTCTGGAAGGCGATCAGCTCATCGACGTGGTCAAGTCGCTCCTGAACAATCTTGAGCCAGGCGAGCCATTTGCCTTCATCCTTGCCGGTCCACAAGGACGCATCGTTCGCCCAAAGCCGGCGCACGGCGCCCTTGTTGCGCCAGGTCTCGAGCCGCGCATCCACCGCCTTGTCGAGCGCTTCTGGCAGGCCATACTGCAGGCTTGCCTCTGTGCCACCCAGCAGCTTCGCGCGTTTCTGCGCCACTGCGAGAAGCAGCGCGTCGGCGGCCTGAGAAAACTGTTTTACGCCGTCATCGACGAGATGCTTGGTGACGCCGGGAAGATCGAGCCCGAGCCGATCGGCTTCGGCCAGAACATGCTTGGCGCCATCGAGATCTTCCGTGAGGGACTGGCGGACATGGCCGTGGTCGCGGAACGCATCCATCGTCGCCGGCGGCATCGTGTTGACCGTCTCGGGCCCGATCAGTTCGGAAACATACAGCGTATCGCTATAGGATTTGTCCTTGGTGCCGGTGCTGGCCCACAGCAGACGTTGCGGGTTGGCGCCGGCTGCCTTCAACCTCTTCCAGCGATCGCTGGCAACGAATTCCTGATACCAGGCGTAGGCCATCTTCGCGTTTGCAATAGCCACCTTGCCGCGCACCGCCTTCAACGCTTCGGTTTCCTTGTCGCCGGCAGCGAGCCGGTCATCGATCTTCTTGTCGATCTGCGCATCGATGCGGCTGACGAAGAAGCTCGCAACGCTGGAGATGCGGCTGATATCCTCGCCTTTCGTGTGGCGATCCTCCAGGCCGGACACATAGGCCTCGGCCACCGACTTGTAGGCGTCGAGGGAGAACAGCAACGTAACGTTGATGCTCAAGCCTTCGGAAATCAGGGTGCGGATCGCGGGCACACATTCCGCCGTGCCAGGCACCTTCACCATGAGGTTCGGACGGTCCACCCATTTCCACAGGCGGCGCGCCTCGACCACGGTGTCTTCCATTTTCAGGGCCAGATAGGGCGACACTTCGAGGCTGACGAAACCGTCCAGGCCCTTGGTACGGTCGAAGACGGGGCGCAGATTTCCGGTCGCGTGCTGTATGTCGGCGACTGCCATCGTCTCGTAAAGCTGGTTCGCGTCGAACGCGCCGCTCGCCGCCAGCTCCTTAAACTGGTCGTCATAATCGGCGCCGGAGCCCATTGCTTTCTCGAAAATGGACGGGTTGGAGGTGACGCCGCCGAGGCCGTCCTCCTCCACGAGCTTCTGGAGCTTGCCTTCGGCGATGAAACTGCGGCGGATGAAGTCGAGCCATGGAGATTGACCGGAAGCTGCCAGCTGCTTCAACGGGTTCGCGGTTTCCTGCGTGACGATGCTGTCCATGGCTGGAGCTCCTCTGAGGAAGAAAAGGCCTTCTTTTCTGGAAAAAAGAAGCAACAAACTTTTTACGTCTCTAGGCGTGCAGTTACTGCGGACGCGTAAACGTGAGGCGAACCTAACTGCTGCGCTGCAACAGACGCGCTGGACTGCCATCCGGTTTCGCCAAAACAGCCTTCGTCATGGCTGTGCTGCAGGCTTGTGCGGCTGGTCGACGCCGAACCGCGCCTTTACCCGCTCCCGTCCAGTCTGAAACACCACATACAGCATGGGAATGAGGAAAATACCGAATGCGCTCGCCGCCAACATGCCGGCGAAAACCGGCGTGCCGACATCGCGGCGGCTGATGGCCGCCACACCGCTTGCTGTGACCAAGGGCACAAGGCCCAGGATGAACGCCACCGAGGTCATCATCACCGCACGGAACCGCATCTGCGCGCCGAGGGCTGCGGCATCGACGATCCCCATGCCTTTCTCACGCTGATCCTTGGCGAATTCCACGATCAAGATGCCATTCTTTGCCGCCAGCGCGATGAGCACGACAAGCCCGATCTGCGCGTAAAGGTCGAGTGACAAACCGGCGACGGAAATGCCCAGCATTGCGCCCAGAACACCGACCACCACCGACAGCAGCACCGGCACCGGTATCACCCAGCTCTCATACAAACCCACCAGGAAAAGATATGCAAACAGAATGGCCAGCGCGAGGATAACACTTGTCTGCCCGGAAGCCGCGACCTCCTGGAACGCCGTGCCGGTCCATTCATAGGCGTAACCCGGCGGCAGCGATTGCCCGGACACGGCGGCCATGGCGTTGATCGCCTGGCCGGAGGAGGCACCGGGCGCAGGCGCGCCGTTGATCGTCACTGAACGGTAGTTGTTATAGCGGGTGATGACCTGCGGGCCGAGCTTGATATGCACATCGGCGATCGAGCGCAGCGGCACCATGTCGCCGGTCTTGTTGCGGACATAGATCTGCCAGAGCGCCGGCACGTCGCTGCGGTCGTACGCCTCGCCCTGAATGTTGACCTGCCAGACGCGGCCATACAGGTTGAAGTCGTTGATGTAGATGCCACCCAGCGTCGCTTGCAGGGCGGTGAAAACGTCGGACATGTTCAGGCCGAGCGCCTGCGCCTTCTCACGGTCGATATCGAGGAACAGCGAGGGATTGCTGGCGGTGAAGGTGGAGAAGATCGCGCCGATATTGGGGTTCGCATGGGCGGCCCCGATGAGGCCGTTCATGGTGCTCGCGATATCGGTGTAGTCCTGCCCGGTTAGGCCATCGAGCTGGTATTCGAAGCCGCCGGCGGTGCCCAGACCGATGATCGGCGGCAGGTTGAAGGCGAGCACATTGGCCGAGCGTATCTGCGCGCCGAGCCCGAACACCCTGCCGATCAGCGCCGTGATTTGCGTCTCTGCCGTGCGGCGTTCTGCGAAAGGCTTCAGCTTGACGAACATGAACCCGTTATTGGATTCCTGCGCGCTGTCTAGGATCGAAAAGCCGACGATGACGAAGGTGTCGGCGACACCCGGCAGCTTGATGACGCTCTTTTCCACCTGCGCCATGACCTGGCTGGTGCGTGCCACCGAGGCGCCATCCGGCAATTGAAGGGCCACGAAGAACCCGCCCTGGTCCTCGCTTGGCAGGAAGCCGCTGGGGATGATCAGCCCCATGCCAACCACCGCCGCGGCGCCGACCGCGATCACCACCAGCGACAGGATGGAACGGCGCAGCAGGCGGCGCACGACGGAGGTGTAGCCGTCGCGCGTGTAGTCGATCCCGCGCATCACGCGCGACATGATG
Source organism: Acetobacteraceae bacterium (assembly GCA_965198855.1). Taxonomy (GTDB): domain Bacteria; phylum Pseudomonadota; class Alphaproteobacteria; order Acetobacterales; family Acetobacteraceae; genus BOG-908. Next base: position 2,711,458 of record CBDAPZ010000001.1, read on the forward strand.
CCGTGGGTCGCATGCGGCCGGTAGCGCAGGAACATGCCGCACAATGCCGGCGACAGGGTAAGCGCGTTCAGCGCGGAGATCAGCATGGCAGAGCTGATGGTCACCGCGAACTGCTTGAACAGCACGCCGGAAATGCCGGGGATGAAGCCGATCGGCACGAACACCGACAGCAGCACCAGGGTGATCGCGATGATCGGCGCGGTGATCTGCCGCATCGCCTCTTTCACCGCGTCACGCGGATCCCAGTCCGGATGCTCGCTCAGCACGCGCTCGACATTCTCCACCACCACGATGGCGTCATCGACCACGATGCCGATGGCCAGCACCATCGCGAGCAGGCTGACGGTGTTGGCCGAATAGCCGATCGCCATCAGCACCGCGAAGGCGCCGATCAGGCTGACCGGCACCGCGATGGCGGGGATGATGGTGGCGCGCAGATTGCCCAGGAACAGGAACACCACGATCACCACCAGCACGAAGGCCTCGACCAGGGTGCGCAACACCTCGGCGATGGTGTCGGTGACGAACAGGGTGGAGTTCCAGGTGACCTGGTAGTCCAGTCCCTCGGGGAAGCGGGTTTTCAGCTCGGCGAGCTTGGCGTTGACCATCCTCGCGGTGTTCACCGCGTTCGCACCCGGGGCGAGGTTGATCCGCATGGCGACCGAGGGCTTGCCGTCCAGACGGCTCTCGCTGTCCACGTTCTGCGCGCCCAATTCCACGCGGGCGACGTCGCGTATGCGCAGCAGCGAGCCATCGGGGTTCGCGCGCAGCACAATGTCGCCGAACTGCTTGGCGGTGACGAGGCGGCCCTGGGTCTGCACGTTGAGCTGGAATTGCACGTCGTTGCTGGCGGGGCGGGCGCCGATGCGGCCGACGGGGGCGACCACGTTCTGCGCCTGGATCGCGGTGACCACGTCGTTGGGCGAGAGGTTGAGGTTGGTCAGGCGCTGGCTGTCGAACCAGATACGCATCGAATATTGCTGCTGGCTGAACAGCTGCGCCTGGCCGACGCCGTTGATGCGGGAAATCTCGTCCAGCACGCTGATGGTGACGTAGTTGGTGATGAACAGCGTATCCTGCTTGCCGGACGCGCTGAAGAAATTGACGAATTCCAGGATGGCGCTGCTGGCCTTCTGGACCTTTAGGCCCTCGAGCTGGACTTCCGCGGGGAGCTCGGCCAGCGCCGTTTGCACGCGGTTGTTAACGTTGACGGTGTTGATGTCCGGGTCGGTGCCGAGGGCGAAGCTGACGGTGAGATTATAGGTGCCGTCATTGGCGTTGATGCTCTTCATGTAGAGCATCTTGTCGACGCCGACGACCTGCGCCTCAATGGGCTGGGCAACGGAGGCTTCGACGTCGGCGGCCGAGGCGCCTGGATAGCTCGCGGAGACCTGCACCTGCGGTGGGACGATCTCCGGAAATTGGGAGATCGGGATCCTGGTGAGCGAGATCAGGCCGGCGATGGTGATGACCAGCGCGATGACGATGGCAAGGCGGGGCCGGTCGACGAAGATCGCAGAGATCATGGCGAGGCCAGCCGGAGACCGGCACTGTCAGCCGTCACGCTAAGGACTCGTCTTCGGCGTGGGAGAGGCTGGGCCGGGGGCGACGGTGATGCCAGGGTGGATGCGCTGTATCCCTTCGGTGACAACCATCTGGCCTTCGGTCAGGCCGCTGGTGATGGCGGCGGTGCCTGGCGTGGACTGGCCGAGCTGCACGTCGGTGCGCACCACCTTGTTGTCTGGGCTAAGCGTGTAGACGTAGTCGCCCTGCTGGTCCGACAGGATGGCGATTCGAGGTACGCCGAGTGCTTCGATGGGTGTGAGGCCCTGTAGCAGCACCTGCACGAACTCGCCGTCGATGAGCTCACGGGTGCCATCTTTCGTCTTCGGGTTCGGGAAGCTGGCGCGGGCGAGCAGCGTGTCGGTGTTCTGCGAGATGCTGGGGTCGATATAGTTGAGCTTGCCTTCCGCCTGGTAGATGCGGCCGGTCGGCAGCCTGATCTTCACCTTGATCGCGTCGAAGCCGCCGATGCTGGCGTAGCGCTGCCGCAGATCGAACAGCGCGCGGGAAGGCACCGGAAAGACGACATAGATGGGGTCCTGGCTGACGATGGTGGCGAGCGTACCGGTCGTGGGACCGACCACGTTGCCTTCGGTGACCGCAGTGCGGGTGATGCGGCCGTCGATCGGTGCCTTGATGGTGGTGTAATCGAGATTGATCTGCGAGGTGTGCAGATTGGCCTGGGCTGCCAGCAGCTGCGCCTCCAGGCTGTGCTGCTGGGCGACGGCGGTGTCGTAGTTCGATCGCTGGCCGGCGGGCGTGTTCAGCAATGCCGCCTGTCGGCCGAAAGTGAGCTTGGCGTTCTGCAGCAGCGCATCGACCTGGCCGAGGGCGGCCTGCTTGGCCAGGAGGTCGGCCTGGAAGGGCCCCTGCTCCAGCTTATAGAGCACGTCGTTCTGCTTTACCTCCGCACCCTCGGTGAACAGGCGCTGGTCGAGATAGGCGGTCACGCGGGCGACCAAGGCGACGCGGTTGATGGCCTCGGCACGGCCGATGAATTCATTGGTCTCGATGATGGGGGTGCGTTCGGCACGCGCGACGCCTACGGCAGGCGGACCCTTGCTGGGCTGGGCCTGCGCAGACGTAAATCCCAATACGGACAGGAGTACGATGCGAAGACAGGGCGTTCGGACCATCGCTCTCTCCTCGCTTGACGGCAACCGCACCAAGGTTGGTAACGGAATATGTCATCTTCAATGGTGGATGGAGGGGCAGTTGGTCCAACTTGTCAATTACAGAGCAAAGAAATCATGGGTTAGAATAGCGAAAGCTGGGGCGCCAAGGCAGCGGTAGCAGCGTTTGGAGACAGGAAATGACGGGTTTCGAGGGGGGTGCGTTCCTCGAAGCCGAACTGGCGCGCGGCGCGGGCGAAGCGCTTGGCGAGCAGGTCGGCATAGGGGCCGGCGCCGACGAAGCGCCGGTGAAACTGGCTGTCATTGAGCTGGCCGGCACGGGTTTCGCGTATCAGGTTCAGCACGTGGCGGGCGCGATTTGGGAAGTGTTCGGCAAGCCAGGCCTCGAACATGGCACGCAGCTCGTACGGCAGGCGTAGCAGGACGTAACCTGCAAACCGCGCGCCGGCGCGAGCTGCGCGTTCGAGAATTTTCTCCAGCTCGGCATCGTTCAGGCCGGGGATCATCGGGGCGGCCAGCAAAGCGGTGGGGATGCCGGCTTGGCTGAGCGCGCCGATGGCGGACAGGCGGCGTTCGGGCGAGGCGGCACGCGGTTCCATGCAGCGGGCAAGTGCCGGGTCGAGCGTGGTGACGGAGAGATAGACACGCACCAGGCCACGCGCGGCCATGCGCTGCAGGATGTCGATATCGCGCAGGACGCCCGCCGATTTGGTGACGATACTGACAGGATGGCCGAAGCGCTCCAGCACTTCCAGCACCGCGCGGGTGAGTTTCAGGGTGCGGTCGATGGGCTGATAGGGATCGGTGTTTGTGCCGAGGCCCATGGGTTTGACCACGTAGTTCGGCTTGCAAAGCTCCTTCTCCAGCAATGAGGCGACATCAGGCTTGAAGACCAGGCGGGTTTCAAAATCGAGCCCCGGAGAGTAGCCGAGATAGGCGTGGCTCGGCCGGGCGAAGCAATAGACGCAGCCATGCTCGCAGCCGCGATACGGATTGACAGCGCGATCGAAACCCAGATCCGGCGAAGTGTTCCAGGAGATGGCGGACTTGCTGGCGTCTTTGGTAAGGGTGGTAGCGAGCTTGGGCAGGTCGGCGAGGCCCTCCAGCGTGTCCCACCCGTCATCGAACGGCTCCAGCACTCGGGACTCGAACCGGTTGGCTGGGTTGCCGATCGCGCCACGGCCGCGCACAGCCTGGCTCGGCATACGAGGATGAGCGTGCGATGTAGGCGGAGATAGAGGGAGCGAGGCGGCGAGCTGCATCTGGACGTTCTCACTTCGTTCGTTCTGTAGTTGGACGCGCGTCTCCTATTTTGTCAAGAACGAAGTGAGAACAAAGTGTCTAAAATGCGCCTGAAGGATCGCGTCGCCTACCGTCGGCTGCGCCGGTCACCGATTTTGTCGCTGCGGCTCTGGAAGCGGCGGCTGGCGTTCTGGGTTGGCGCCATTTTGGTGAGCCTGGTGGCGATCGCCTTTGCGTGGGCGGCCAATGTGAGCGATGCGGTGTTCCATCGAGAGCTTGCGGTAAGCCCTTATCTGGCACTCGCGATCACGCCGGTGGGGCTGGCGATCTCGGTGTTGTTGACAAAGCATGTGTTTCCGGGCGCGCAGGGCAGCGGCATCCCGCAGGTGATCGCTTCGCTGGAAATCGAAGATCCGGAGAAGGTGCGCCAGGTGCTGTCGCTGCGGGTGGCGACCGGCAAGGTGGTGCTGACCTTGCTGGGGCTGGCCTCGGGTGCGTCGATCGGGCGCGAGGGGCCGACGGTGCAGGTGGGCGCTTCGATCATGCAGGCGCTCGGCCAGGCGCTGGCGTTGCCGCGTCTGGCCGAACAAAGGGCGCTGGTGCTGGCGGGCGGTGCTGCCGGCATTGCGGCAGCCTTCAACACGCCGCTGGCCGGCATCGTGTTCGCGATCGAGGAACTCAGCCGCTCGTTCGAGCATCGCACCAGCGGCGTGGTGCTGACGGCGGTGATCATCGCCGGCATCGCGACGTTGGCGCTGATGGGTAACTACACCTATTTCGGCGTGACCTCTGCGGTACTGCCGATCGGCGTAAGCTGGCTGGCGGTGCTGTTTTGCGCGGTGGCGGGTGGGCTCGCAGGCGGGTTGTTTTCAGCGACGCTGATACGCGCGGCGGGCGGGCTGCCTTGGAAGGCGGGACGTTTCCTGGGGCGGCATCCGGTGCTGCTGGCGCTGCTGTGCGGCCTTGCCCTGGCGCTGCTGGGGCTGGCCTCGGACGGTGCGACGTACGGGACGGGCTACGCCGAGGCGCGGGCACTCGTCTCCGGGCAATCGCAATTGCCGGAAAAATTCTTCATCCTGAAATTGCTGGCCACCGTTATTTCTTATTGCAGCGGTATACCGGGCGGGATTTTTGCACCGTCGCTTGCGGTGGGAGCGGGGCTGGGGCGCACGATCGCGCATCTGCTGCCTTCGGCGCCGCCGGGTGCAGTGGTCTTGCTTGGGATGGTCGCGTATTTTTCTGGTGTGGTGCAGGCGCCGATTACGGCGGCGGTGATCGTGATGGAAATGACAGATAACCAGGCGATGACGATACCGCTGATGGCGACGTCGTTTTTGGCATTCGGTGTGTCGCGCCTGGTGTGCCGGCGCGCGATCTATGGGGCGCTTGCGCGGCGGTTTTTGCGGTCGATGAATTAAGAGAAAGCAAGCTGTTCCGCAGATTGCACAGATAAAAAACACGATTTCGTTCGATGCGGTTTGGCGACCTCATCCATCTTTAAATCTGTGTCATCTGCGGAAAACCTTGCTGTCTTATTCTTTTAGCCGCGGCATCAATTCGACGAAATTACAGGGGCGATGGCGTATATCGAGCTGCCATATCAGTATGTCGTCCCAGGCATCTTTCACGGCACCGGTGCTGCCGGGGAGCGCGAAAAGGTAGGTTCCATTCGCCAGGCCTGCCAAGGCGCGGGATTGGATCGTCGAGGTGCCGATTTTTTGGTAGCTCAGCATACGGAACAGCTCGCCGAAGCCCTCGATGCGCTTTTCGAGAACGCGGTCGAAAGCCTCCGGCGTGACATCCCGCCCCGTCAGGCCGGTGCCGCCGGTTGTGATCACAACATCAATGTTGGAATCGGCAATCCAGGTTTGGAGAAGCTCCACGATTGCACTCGCGTCATCGCGGACGATGCTGCGTGCGGCAATATGATGGCCGGCGTCGATGATGCGCCTGGCAAGCGTGTCGCCCGAGGTATCGTTGGTGGCGTCACGTGTGTCGGACACCGTAAGTACGGCAATGTTCACGGGAAGAAATTTCCGCGTCTCGTCGATGCGCGACATCAGTGCATGGTCGCGTTATGCGGCAACCGGAATTCAGGGGCGAAACGCGGCCAATTGCCGGAGGCGAGCGCGTCGAGGCTTGGTGAGGGAAGGCTGAATCGCGCGGCGTAAAACCAGATATTGGTCAATGTCTGATGCACGAAGTGGCGCGTTTCGTTGAGCGGGATCGTCTCGAGAAATAGCAGCGGATCATTGTCGGCGGCGTTCGCCCATTTCTGCACGGCGGCGGGGCCTGAATTATAGCTGGCGAGAACACGCAGAAGGTCGTCGCCGGCCATGTCGTGGCGGCTGAGATAGGCGAGATATTGCTGGCCGATCTTGAGATTCTGCGCTGGGTCCTGCAGCACCGTTTCGACGTTCTCAGGTTTTGTATGTTGCGATACCGTGGCGGCGACCACCGGCATCAATTGCATCATGCCGTTTGCACCTGCGCCGGAGACGCTTTTCGAATTGAAATTGGATTCCACATGAGCGACCGCATAGACCAGTGCCGGATCGAGCTGGAAACCGCCGCGCGGGCGCAGGATCGGCACCGGCAATTCGGCCTGTGTGGCGCCGACAAGGCCGGAGAGATCGGAGACCAGATCATCCAAACCCGCGGTTTCCGCGACCAGGAACAGGGCGCGGGCGAGCGGTTGATCATTCTGGGTTTCGGGCCAGAGGCGCCGCAATTCGTGCTCGGCACGAGGCGCCTGGCCGACTTGTAGCAGGGCGAAAGCGCGATGGCCGCGATCCGTGGCGTCGATCGCGTCGATATCTGCCTGGGTCAGGATGGGGTTCTGCAGGCTGGCCTGTAGCGTCTGGCCGAGCATGCGGCGGGCGATCATGCCGTGGAGCGTGTTCGGCTCTGCGGCGGCGCGGACGATCCAGGGACGCCAGCTTTCGTCGTTCTTGTCTTGTCGGAAATGCGCGCGGGCGGCCCAGAAGGCGGCGCTGGCGCGCAGGCCGGGGCCGGCGCCTTCAGAGGTCGAGGCGGATTCGAAGAGAGAGGCGGCGGTGTCAAAATAGCCGCGGCGCCAGGAGGCGAGGCCGGCGACATAGGCAGCCTGGCCGTCCTTGCCGTGCGAGCGTTCGAAGGCCTGGCGGCCCATGCGGTATGCCAGCATGTCGTGGCCGCGGACGAAGGCGTCGCGTGCCGCGCTGGCGGCGGCGGGCATGGTGTCGGCGACCATCGGGTCGCTGGCGGAGGCGAGGCCAACGGCGACGGGTGCGGCTGGCGGTTTTACGCCGGGCGGCAGGCGCTTGAGCAGCAGGGAATAGACGGCGACCGCGTCAGGCAGGTCGGCGTAGCGGCCGAGCCACTCCGAGAGGGCGGGAGCGGCACTGCGGGCCGGGTAAGCGAGCAGTCGGTCGGCAAGGATATAGCCGAGCAGGGTGGTGTCGGTGAGGCGGGCGGTCTCCGCGATGGCCGCGGGCATCTGGTTTTGCCGCTGCAGCGCGAAAACACGCCGTATCCGCGCCGCCTCGCTGGGCGCGAGCGGCTGTGGCAGTCCGACCCCGTTGGACCCTGCCGGCGGATGTATCCGCGGCATGGCCATGGCGGTTTCGTCAGGGTGTGACGCCTGCCCACTGCTGCTTTCCGCGTGCGCCGGCCGCAAAGCGGAGCCGGCGAGGATGGCAGCACCCGCAAGAACGAAGCGGGCGGTGGATAGGCGCGAGATGGTTCGACCGATCCCTCGCATGCGGCGCCGTTAACAGTGTTTTTCGATCGGGCGCAATAGATAAAAAGTCGGCGCAGTCGAACCGAGATGCCGGGCAAGTGATCGTAGGGTTTCTAACAGCGTGTAGAAGCAAGTGCTTATGAAGAAGGGCGCCTTGACTTGCCTTAAGTCGCGTCGAGTTTTCGCCGCAGTGCAATGATGTCTGTCCAGGCCTCTTTTTTGCACGCAGGCATGCGCAAAACATAGCTCGGATGCAGCATCGGTAGTGTGGGTATTGGTGCAGGCAGGCCCGGGATGGTTACGGCTTGCCAACGGCCGCGCAGCCGGCGGATCCCGTCGTCGCGCCCGGTGAGCGCGCGGGTGGACAATGCCCCGAGGGTGACGATGAGTTTGGGGCGCAGGAGGGTGAGGTGGCGCAGGAGGAAGGGCAGGCAGGTGGCGACCTCTGTGTCGGTAGGGGGCCGATTGCCGGGGGGGCGCCAGGGGATGAGGTTGGTGATGAGCATGTTGGTCTCGCGGCTGAGGCCGGCGGAGGCGAACATGCGATCGAGCAGCTTGCCGGCGGGGCCGACGAGCGGGAGGCCTGCGAGGTCTTCCTCCGCGCCGGGGGCTTCGCCGACGAGGACGAGGCCGGCGGCGGCAGTGCCGGCGGCGAAGACGAGGTTGGTGGCCGTGGTGGCGAGCGGGCAGTCGGGGAATTTGTCGAGTGCCGCACGCAGGGCTTCGATGGTGTTGGCGGAGTCAGCGACGGCCTGAGCACGGCTGGCGGGGCCGACCCTTGCCTGGGCCGGTAACGCGGCGGGCTTGAGGAGGGTCGGTGGCGGCGCTGGTTTGGTGCGGTCGATCGGCGCTCCCTCCAGCGCCTCATCGGCTCCCCATTCGATCATCAATCTCAGGGCAGCCAGATCATCCATGCGATGATTTTAGGAGGTTGGTGCCTCTACTGCAAAGACGCGCCGGGGGGTTGGGGGGACAGGCACTGTTCCCCCGGTCTTTCCTTCCTATACAATGGTCCTATTCAAGGAGCACGGCAGGAATGAGCGACCGCGAGGCGATGGAGTTTGACGTATTGGTCATAGGCGCCGGCCCGGCTGGGCTGGCGGCGGCGATACGCCTGAAACAGCTCTCGCCCGAAATGTCGGTGTGCGTGGTGGAAAAGGCTGGCGAGGTCGGCGCGCATATCCTCTCCGGCGCGGTGATTGAGCCGCGTGCGCTGGAGGAGCTGCTGCCGGATTGGCGCGAGCGCGGAGCGCCGCTGAGCACGGAGGCGAAGGAGGACCACTTTGTTTTCCTGACCAAGACGCGGGCGATCCGCTCGCCGATCACACCGCCGCAGATGCACAACCACGGCAATTACATCGTGAGCCTGGGCGACGTGGTGCGCTGGCTTGGGAGTCAGGCGGAAGAGCTTGGGGTGGAGATCTATCCTGGGTTTGCTGCGTCCGAGTTGCTGATCGAGGACGGCCGCGTGATGGGTGTCGCCACTGGCGATATGGGGATTACGAAGACCGGCGAGCATGGGCCGAACTATGCATCCGGCATGGAATTGCGCGCCACCTACACGCTGTTCGGCGAAGGCTGCCGCGGGTCGCTGTCCAAGCAGCTGATGGAGACATTCAAGCTGCGCGATGGGGTTGATCCACAGACCTATGGGCTCGGGATCAAGGAGCTGTGGGAGATACCGCGGGAGAACCACAAGCCGGGGTTCATCATGCATACCGTCGGCTGGCCGGCCGATAGCAGCACCTATGCAGGGTCGTGGCTGTATCATTTCGGCGATGGGCTGGTCTCGTTCGGGTATGTGGTCGGGCTGGACTACAAGAATCCTTGGTATTCGCCATTCGACGAGATGCAGCGGTTGAAGACGCATCCGCATATGGCGGCGCATTTCAAGGGCGGACGGCGCATCAGTTATGGGGCGCGGGCACTTTCCGAAGGCGGCCTCCAGTCGATCCCGAAACTGGTGTTTCCGGGCGGTGCGCTGATCGGGGATTCGGCGGGATTCCTGAACCTGCCGAAGATCAAGGGCACGCATTGCGCGATGAAATCCGGGATGCTTGCGGCAGAGGCAGTGGCAGAAGCACTCGCCGGCGACAAGCCGGCCGAGCTTGCGGCCTACCCCGAAAAATTCCGGGCAAGCTGGCTCTACACGGAGCTGCATCAAGAACGGAATTTGCGACCAGCCTTTGCAAAGTTCGGGCTCTACGGCTTCCTGCTCTATTCCGGGCTGGACACCTTCGTGCTGCGCGGCAAGGCGCCGTGGACGCTGCACCACGCGCATTCAGACAACGAAACGCTGACCAAGGCTGCGGACGCACCAAAGATCGAATACCCGAAACCCGACGGCGTGTTGACCTTCGACCGTCTTTCCTCCGTGTTCATCAGCAACACGAACCATGAGGAAAATCAGCCTGTACATCTGAAACTTCGCGATCCGTCACGTTGGCTTGGCGTGAACTGGGAAACCTATCGCAGCCCCGAAAGCCGGTATTGCCCGGCAGGCGTGTATGAGGCAGTGGGCGTGGAAGAAGGCAATCCGCATCTGCAGATCAACGCGCAGAACTGCGTGCACTGCAAAACCTGCGACATCAAGGACCCGACACAGAATATCGACTGGTCGACGCCGGAGGGCGGCGGTGGCCCAGTATACCCGGGAGGTATGTGACGTAAGGAAGGCGGGGGCACAACCGTCGGGCAGAGCGGCCTCGCGAATCATGCCCGCTCCTTGCCTTCCAAGATGGAGGTCTGGAGGGCCACCCTCCAGCGGGGTCCAGGGGCAGAGCCCCTGGCCTTCCTTACTGCACAAGCTGCCCATGTATCTCGTGCAATACCTCCAGCACGCCCGGGCGCAGCATGAAGTCGCCGCTGATGTATGGGATTTCTTTGCGGGCCAGCCTGAAGAGGAACTCGGCCGGGCATGGCGGCACCACGTTCGGCGCGTAAAGCTGGCGTTGCTCCCGGTGGAAGCGCGCGAACATCGGAAAAGCGTCGCTGAAGACGAAGAGCTTCCGGCACGTCGCCATTTCGTCGAACAGGAAAGTGAGTTTGAGGTGCGGGAGGGCGGCATCCAGCCGCGACCGCAGATTGCGCGGCAGTTCCGGATTTTTCAGCCTCTCAATCTGGTTCAGGCTGCGCAGCAACTCGATCTCTCTGGGCGTCGCCGCGGTGTTGATCTCGCGTGATTGCGGTTCCGGCTCGATATTCTGCCAATCCAGGAAACGCTGCGCGAAATGCTTGAACAGGTCGATCGTGTTGTCGCGCAAGGCGCTATAGCCGACGATGCGGATGGCATCCTTGCCGAATACCTCTTTAAAAGATCTTAAGCGGACATCGAGGTTGAAGAACAGCGATGCTTCCGGATTGCGCACGTGGTTCAGCACATATTCGGGAAAGGTCATGCTGGTGGTGTGTTTGACGTCTTCCTGCCAGCTCGAAAACAAAAGGTCGGAGGTGCGCCTGACATAGTATACGATGGATATTTCGGTGTCGCCAAGCAGATCGCGCAGGCGCTGCACCTGAACGACTCCGAGTGTGCAGAGATCTTCCGCGGAAATCAGGAGCGTTTTGCCGCCTTCTGCATTGATGCTTGCCATCGTCTCCACCGCGGCTTCGTAATTGCCGCCGTCGCGCAAGGCGGCGACGAGAACCGTCTGCGCCGCATTGCCGGGCGATTCCCACTCGGTCGGAACCACAATGCCCCGCGCGCGCAAGGCGTCGCGGTACTGACGGAAACATGCCTGCAGGTAGCTGCTTCCTGTTTTGTGCGGACCGATGTGGATGATAGTTTTCTGCACTAAAAAATTCCGAAATCAAGAAAGAAGTTCTTTTCTGAAGAAAAGAACCAAAAGACTTTTATGTTCATTGACCCGGCACGAGGCGGGATTCCAGGGCAAGGACCGAGCCGGCCATCGTGTTGGGGTTGTTGTCCGGGACTGCGTGGGCGGGAACGGCTTCGGGAGAGAGTAGCCAACTTTCTATCATGATCTCGTCAGGGCGGCCGCCAACTGCAGCATAGCGCGCGGCTTCATCCAAAATGCCCTGGGTCCAGGTCGAATCGATTGCCTGGTTTGCGTGGCGAAGCGAAGGATAATCGGCTGCCCAGTAGATGAGGCTGAACGGCAACCGACGGCGATGACACTCGGCCTCGATCATGCGCACGCCTTGCCATCCAAGCGCACCTTTTGCATCGCCCGGATGGAAATGCATCCAGTCCACATCTAGCCTGACAAAATCGATGCCTTTGACGCCCATCTGCCGCAGCCTGGCCTGCAGCGCATCCACCCATTGCATCACCTCGGCCGGCTGGAACGAGGGATATGGCTCGATGTCGCCCACTGCCATGCCGGGATAGGCCCGCCTGACGAGAGCGACGAATTGCGCAGTCTGCTCGACGCCATATCCGACCGGCTGATGCAGGTTTCGCACCGTCGTCACATAGGGTTCGTCCATCGCGATATTGTCGATCCGGCCGCCATCGGCGATGAACCGGTCCCATTTCGGATGATCGTTATTGAAAGCTTGCTGGCCGGTGGGCGCTTGCGGTTTCACAGCACCAACCTCCAGCCCAAGCTTCAGGCCCCATCTGGAGAGTTGCGGCAGCCAGGCGCGCAGTTGCGCGTCGTTGAACTGGCTGTTCAGCCAGTGATCGGCATAGGCGATGCCACTGATGTGCTGCCTGGTCTGCTGCCAGCCGCCGGGCCGTTCAAAAAGCTCCTTCAGCGTCTGGCCATCCTGGAAGGGTGACGGAAACATCCATACCCGTGCTTGCGCATGCGCCATCGCCGGCATGGCAAGCGCCAGCAATGCGGCAAAACAGCTGCGCATCGCGTGGGTCGGCCCGGTGCTCTGCATTTTGCTCTAGCCTTTATCCCGTTGCCACGCCGATGCGCATCGCCACCAGCGGCGCGCCGCGTGGAGACCTGCAAAGCGCGCCTGGCATGAGTTTGCCGCTGACGAAACCATCAAGGAAAATACCCTCATAGTCGAGTGACGGCAGGTCGGCAGCCTCTGCCGCGGTGTCGATCACGAAGCCGCGCATGGGCGTGGCCTTGCCACGCGTGCCGCAGAAGGCGCCGGCCGGCAGGGAAGGCTGCTTCGCCCCATCCTCCGCCAGGCTGCTGCAGAAGACATGCGCGTTGAGCTTCGGATTGTCGAAGGTGAAGCTGAATCCCTCGATGCTCCGCGCCTCCTTCGCATCGCCGATCCAGCCATCGCCTTCTGCCGAAACATCGCCGCGACCCGCCACATGAGCGCGCAGGGACAGCGTTGCCGGCGCTATCGGCCTCGCTACGGGTGGCCGCGGCACCGGTCGCGCCGGGGCCGATGTATTGGAGAAACCGGCAGCATAGATGCTGAACAATTCCGCAGTGTAAGCGTGCACTGCGTCCCGCGAGAGATATGTTTCGGCGAAGCGGCGCCCCGCTTCCGCGATGTTCTCGAACGCCATGGGGGCGTTCTGTTCCATGTCCAGGATCTGCTCGATATCGGCATCCCTCTGCACCGGCACGTAATGCAGCCAAGGCTGCAGGTGGCGGAAGTAATAGAGAAGATCGTCGGAATCGTATTTCAGCAGGACGCTATTGCTCTTCAACGTGATCGCCACGCGTGAGCAGGTGGCGCCGTTGCCGTCCATCGAGATGACGAAGCGATAACGCAACTGTTCGCTGAACGGCATATACGCGGACTGGCAGAATGCCATCTGCTGCAGGATCTCGGCGGCGTCCTCGCCGGATGTCTGCACGATCTGCGGCAGCAGGAAACTCACTCTGGGATTGCCGTCGAAATAGCGCGCGGCGCGCAGGCGCGGCAGGGAGCAGGTGCGTGCCACGTCCGGCGTCACTCTTCCGCCGCTTGTCGATCCGACGAAGATCGCCTTTTCCAGCTTGTTGCGATAGGCGCGCGTGTCCTGATAGCGCGGTGCCGCATAGAAATCATGGTTGAGGAAATCGATGTCGGGCAGCAGGATGCTGGAGTCACCCCGTCGTTTCTGGAAGGTGAAAATCGGCACATCGAAGCGCCCGGTCACCTTGTCGCCAGTCTCGAGCGCCAGATGAAAGGGCGGCGCGTCGGGCAGAAGGCGGCAGACCGCGCGGAAAAAATCGAGATAAGCGCGTGATCTTCGCTCGCCAGTGGGATTGGTCGCAGCACCTTCGGGCTTGTCCAGCAGAGTGACCGATCCGCCCGAAAACGCATAGATGTAGATGCCAACGCTGGATTTGTTCAGGGCTAGGAAACGCTGTGTGATCTGCGCAGGGTCGGGCTTGTGCAGCCGGAACGCTGCAAGCTCCTCCATCGCCCAGGCCATCAGGGTCGGCGTAATGTCATCCGCAGGACTGGATTGCGCCGTGGCCACCGGGCTCGCCACCGGCAACGCCTCGTTCATGTCCTGCGCCGGCTCCGTCGCCGAATCGGGGGGCAAGCGTGCGGTCTCAGGCGGCAAGTCATGCGGCGAAGGTCCCGGAGAGTTGAGCAAAGATCGCCACGCGGTGGCCGCGCGCCTGACCAGATCCATCGGCCGATCAGTCGAACAGTGAAGACACGGGCTGTGCCATGCGATTGTTGAAATAGCCTGTATTGATAAAATGCGTCTTTCCGGATTTCAGCTTGCCGTCCTTCACCGCGGCGCTGATGTCCTTGTATCTCGAAAGATAGAACGCCTCGTCGAACGGCGCGGTTTCCAGCAGGTGGCGCAGAACGGCGCGGGCAGCTTCGATGTCCAATTCCGTGGGGAAAAAGCTCCGCAGGCGCTGAAACGGTGGCATCGGCAGGCCGGAGAGCAGCTGCATCGCTTCGGCCTTCCAGGCGCCGCCCTTTGTGGCCCGACGCTTTTCGTCGCCCGCCTTTTCGTCGCCCGCGGAAGCGAGGTCGACGACCAGCCCGGCGTAGAAGGCGGCCGCCTTGTCCGCCAACGGTGAAGGGCGCAGCCGTGCTGCGTAGGAGGGCAGCTCTATCTTCTGCACCACGAGCTCGATCTCGTAGCTGCCGACGGGGTTGCGCTCCGGCGGCAGGTCATAGTCGAAGCCGTCATCGATATCGCGCAGAGAGCGGACGCGGTAGCCGCCGGCCGGCAGTGCCGCCTCTATTTCGCGCAGCAAGGAGGCCGGGGTGTAGAAGCGCTTGTGATCGCCGTTGAAACGCGATGGCAGCGTGGATTTGCGCTCGTAGAGATATTGGTGCGGCACCGCGATCACCAGGTAGCCGCCGCGCTTGAGCACGCGGAACCATTCGGCCAGTGCGGCGCGGTGATCCTCAATATGTTCCAAGGTATGGCTGGCGAATACCGCATCCTGGCTGTCGTCGCCGAACGGCAGCGTCTTACCGTCGTAACCCGGGTAATCGAGCTCGATCCCGATCGCCTTTTCGGTAACGGGTTCGGCATCGGGCAGGCCGCCGCGATAGCCGATATCGAGCACATGGTTGCCCGACAGATAGCGCTTGACGAAGCCTTCCGCGGTCCGGCGGACATGGTTGCGGGCGGTCTCCGGCCCCAGCTTGCGCGGCGCGTGGGGCGAACTCGCCTGGTAAAGGGTTTCCGACATCGATTGCACCTCGCCGCCCGCAGGCCGGCCTCTTTTTGCCGGCACCAGTCCGGCTTCCTTACACTCTGTTTGAACCCGCGGCATCAAGAGCCAAAACACTGGCCTTGCTGCTCCGTCCTGGCGGCAGCCAGCCGCCCAGACCTGCAGCGCCGCCCGTAGCCCCCCTGCCCTGTCTCTGTCATACAGGCCCGAACTCTGCCCTCGGAAGGACACCATGGTCTTTAAACCTAACTACAATTTCCAAAGGGCCGAACGCGAACGCGCCAAGGAAGCCAAAGCCGAAGCCAAGCGCCTGGAGAAACAGGAAGCCAAACGACGGGCCGCCGCCGGCGAGCCGGAGCTGCCGCCCGCTCCCGATACGGAACCCAACGATGCCGCCTAAACGCAAAATTCTCAGTAGCTTCGTCTCTTTCGACGTGATGTACGAGGATGGCTCGCGCAGCTCCAACCGCCGCGTGCCGTTCACCGAGCTGGGCGGCTTCGATGGCGACGAGCCGGCCAAGACGTTCATCGAGGCGCAGGATCGCGAGATCTCGCTGGCTTCGGGGCGGCCGCGCGCGGATATCAAATCCATCAGCAGAACACCTTCAAAGTAGACGCTTGCCCGGCGTTTTCCGATCCTCAGCAGGCCAGACAGATGCGATATATCTCAACGCGAGGAAGCGCCCCGTCGAAGGATTTTGCGGGAGCGCTCCTGGCGGGCCTGGCTGAAGATGGCGGCCTCTATGTTCCGGAGGCATGGCCTAAGCTGTCTGATATCGAGGCACTTCGCGGCAAGCCCTATCCCGAGATCGCCACGGAGATTCTCGCGCATTTCGTCGGCGACTGCATACCGTATGCGACGCTCGGGACCATGGCCGAGGAGGCCTATGCCGGCTTCCGCCATCCGGCCATCATCCCCCTGGTTCAGCTTGGCACCAATCTGTGGTCGCTCGAGCTGTTCCATGGTCCGACGCTCGCCTTCAAAGACATGGCCATGCAGCTGCTCGGCCGCATGTTCGACCATGTGCTCAGCGAACGCGGCGAGCGCATCACCATCGTAGGTGCGACCTCGGGCGATACCGGATCGGCGGCGATCGAAGCCTGCCGCGACCGGGCGAATATCGACATCGTCATCCTGCACCCGTTCGGCCGCACTAGCGAGGTGCAGCGCCGGCAGATGACCACCGTAGACGCGGCCAACGTGAAGAACATCGCGGTCGAGGGGAATTTCGACGATTGCCAGGATCTGGTGAAGGCGATGTTCGCCGATGAGGCGTTTCGCACCCAGATGCACCTTTCGGCGGTGAACTCGATCAATTGGGCACGGATTGCCGCCCAGATCCCCTACTACGTCTCCGCCTCCCTCACCCTTGGCGATGCCGCCCGGCCGGTGACCTTTGCGGTGCCGACCGGCAATTTCGGCAATGTGCTTGCTGCCTGGGCCGCGCGCCGCATGGGAGCGCCGATCGGCGGCCTGATCGTCGCCAGTAACCGCAACGACATCCTGGCGCGCTTCCTGGCCGAGAACGACATGTCGGTGCGCCCGGTCGAGCCCAGCCTTTCCCCGAGCATGGATATCGGAGTCAGCTCGAATTTCGAGCGGATCCTGTTCGAAGTGTTGGGGCGCGACGCAGGGCTCACGGCGGCTACCATGGCGCGTTTTCGTAGCACCGGGCGGATGGACATACCGGACGGCGCCTGGGCTGAAGCTCGTAAGATGTTCGAAGGATTCAGGCTCGACGACGAAGGCACCACGGCGGAAATCCGCCATTTGCACGATGCGTGCGGCTACCTCGCCGACCCGCATAGCGCGATCGGCTTGGCCGCTGCCCGCACCTTGGCGCCCGAGGGCGTGCCGGCGATTGCGGCCGCCACCGCACACCCGGCCAAATTCCCCGATGCGATGCAGGCAGCGACCGGCATGCGCCCCCCTCTCCCAGCAGCACTTGCCCACCTATATGAAGCTGCGGAAAACTATTCCGTGGCACCAAATGATCTGGGCCAGATCCAGGCGGCCATCCGCGCTTTTGTCTCAAGGAATCAAACATGACCCCTGACGCCATTCGCGTCACCACGCTGCCCTCCGGCCTCAAAATCGTCACCGAGCAGATGGACCGGGTCGAGACCGTCTCCTTCGGCGCCTATGTCGCGAGCGGCACCCGCAACGAGGACGCGGCCCAGAACGGGGTGAGCCATTTCCTCGAACACATGGCGTTCAAGGGCACCGAGCGGCGCAGTGCGGCCGAGATCGCGGAGGCGGTCGAGAACGTGGGCGGGCATATCAACGCCTACACGGCGCGCGAACAGACCGCCTATTATGTAAAGCTGTTGAAGGAAGATCTCGATCTCGGCGCCGACATCATCGGCGACATCCTTACCCACTCCACCTTCCTGCCGGAAGAACTCGAGCGCGAGCGCGGGGTGATCCTGCAGGAGATCGGCCAGGCCAACGACACCCCCGACGACATCATCTTCGATCATTTCCAGGAAGCTGCCTTCCCGTCCCAACCGATGGGCCGCCCGGTGCTGGGCACGGAAGACATCATCCGCAATATGACGCGGGCCGATATCTCCGGCTACATGCGCACGCATTATGCGGCCGAGAACGTGGTTGTCGCGGCCACCGGCAATCTCGAGCATGACCGGGTCGTCGACCTGGTGGCCAGGCATTTTGCCGATCTGCCCAGCGATATGCCGAAAGCGCCGGCGCCCGGGCGGTATGCCGGTGGCGAGTTCCGTGAGGAACGTGACCTTGACCAGGTGCATATCGTGCTGGGCTTCCCCTCGGTCAGCTACACCGACCCGGATTACTATGCGACGCTGCTGCTCTCCACGTTGCTCGGCGGCGGCATGTCCTCGCGACTGTTCCAAGAAATCCGCGAGAAGCGGGGCCTGGTCTACTCGATCTATTCCTTTGCCTCGCCCTATGTAGAGACCGGAATTTTCGGGATCTATGCCGGCACCGGCGAGTCCGAGGCGGCCGAGCTCGTGCCGGTGACGTTGGAAGAGCTGCAGCGGGTGCAGATCGACGCCAATGCGGACGAGCTGAAACGTGCCCGTGCGCAGGTGAAGGCCAGCGTGCTGATGTCGATGGAGAGCACCGGCAGCCGCTGTGAGCAGTTGTCGCGTCAGCTGCAGATTTTTGGCCGCCTGATCCCCACCGCCGAGACGATGGCGCATCTGGAGGCGGTCACCGTCGACGATATCCGCCGCGCTGCCGGCCGTGTCTTCCGTGGTCTGCCTACGCTCGCCACCATGGGCCCGGCGAAGCGCGTGCCGGACCTGGCCGCCATCTCGCACCGGCTTGCCGCATGAGCCTCGATACGCTCGAAACCCTGTTGGCGCGCGCACGCGCTGCCGGCGCAGAGCGCGCCGATGCGATCCTCGTCAGCCGCACGTCGCTGAGCGTGGAGCGCCGCCTCGGCTCCACGGAGACGCTCGAACGCTCCGAATCACAGGATCTGGGTCTGCGGGTGTTCTGCGGCGCCAAAAGTGCCATCGTCTCTGCCTCGAACGTCGACCCTGCGCGGTTCGCCGCCTTCGCAGAGCGCGCTGTCGCAATGGCGCGCGTGGTGCCGGACGACCCATATGCCGATCTCTGCGCCGAGGCGGCGACGCCCGAATCTGTAGCATCGCTCGACCTCGTGGATGCTGCTGAGCCGAGCGTCGACGCTCTGATCGCGCGTGCCGAAGCGGCGGAGGCGGCGGCACTCGCGGTCTCTGGGGTTACCAATTCCGAAGGTGGGAGCGCGGGTTTTGGGCGATCCGACGTCTATCTAGCCACAAGTGCTGGGTTCGCCGGGCAGTATGCACGCACCGGCCATTCGATCTCCGCCAGCGTGTTGGCCGGCAGCGGCACCTCGATGCAGCGCGACTATGATTATCATTCGGCCATCCACTTTGCCGACCTCGATGATCCGGCCAAGATCGGCCATAGCGCCGGTGAGCGCGCCGTCTCGCGCCTCAACCCCACGCGGCCAAAGACGGGCATGATGCCAGTGGTGTTCGACCCGCGCGTCTCAGGCAGCCTGGTCGGCCATCTCTCCGGTGCGATCAACGGCGCCGGCATCGCCCGCGGCACCTCCTTCCTGAAGGACAGGATGGGCCAGAAACTTTTTCCCACCGGCGTGTTCATCAAGGACGACCCGCGCCGCGTGCGCGGCAGCCGCTCCGGCACGTTCGACGGCGAAGGCGTGCCGACACGCGCACGCTCCTTGATCGAAGATGGCGTGCTGACAACGTGGATCCTGGACAGCCGCAGCGCCAAACAACTTGGCCTGCATACGACCGGCCATGCCAGCCGCGGCACCGGCGGGCCGCCTGGGCCTTCGGCGACCAATCTGTATCTTGAGGCGGGCAAGCTTTCGCCGGCCGAGCTGATGGCGGACATCGTCGAGGGCATCTACATCACTGAGCTGATCGGCAGCGGCATCAATGGCATGACCGGTGATTACAGCCGCGGTGCTGCGGGCTTCATGATCCGTCATGGGGCGTTGGCGGAGCCGGTGGCGGAGATCACGATCGCCGGTAATCTGCTCGAAATGTTTGCTGCGATGACACCGGCGAATGATCTGGTGTTTCGGCGGGGGACGGATGCACCGACGACGCGGGTGGATGGGCTGACGGTGGCGGGCGGGTAGAAAAGGAAGCTCTTCTTTTCTGAAGAAAAGAAGCTAAAGACTTTGGTGTCGCTGTCGCGGTTCCATCCTGCGCGGAGGACGTGAGAGTAGCCGGACTCTCTCTGCAAAAGAACCATTTCGTTAACGAAGTTCATTCTAGTGTCGGAATGTCCACGGCACTGATGCCGTGGACGCGGGACGGGATCGCGACAACGATCCCGCTTCCTGAGATACGAGGGCACTTGGTTAGTCGTTTCAAAACGAATTTGTCTAAAAGTGCCAGAACGCACCGTTAACAAAAGGTTTTTACGCGGAAAGCGCTGCTGCAGCCTTCATCACTTCGGCAGCGTGTCCAGGCACTTTTACGTTCTGCCATGCTTTTGCGATGCGTCCATCAGCGCCCACCAGAAAGGTCGAGCGTTCGATGCCCATGTATTTGCGGCCATACATGGATTTCTCGACCCACACGCCATACGCCTCGGTCAGCGCGCCTGCTTCGTCGGAGGCGAGCGGAAAAGCGAGATTGTATTTCTCCGCGAATTTGTCGAGCGCTTTCATGGGATCGCGGGAGACGCCGATCACGTCCAGGCCAAGTTTGCCGAGTTGCGGAAGCGCTTCCTGGAAGTCGCACGCCTCCTTGGTGCAGCCGGTGGTGTCGGCTTTTGGATAGAAATACAGCACGTAGGATCTGCCCTTCAGGGCTTTCGCGCTGACGGTCCGGCCGCCATTGGCCGGCAGCGAGAAATCCGGTGCGGTGTCGCCTTCGCTGATGCTCATGGGTTTGGAAAAACTCCTAGATGCCGCTCGAAGGCGGCGGTGACGATGTCTGCAAGCGCTTGCAGACGGGCGGCCAGGCTGTGGCCAGGCTGTGAACCTAATATGCGGTCGAGCGCATGCAACAGCCTGGTTTCCAGTGGTGGCGCGAGGTTGGCGGGAATGGCGCGGCCGTCGCAGATCCGGAGCAACCCCTGACAGGCGCGCCAGGCCTGGTCGGCTTTTATCAGGCCATCCGCCTCGGTCCGTGTCAGCACCTTGGCCTGCGACAGCCGGCGCAGTGCGATGCGCGTTGTTGGATGCAGGGTGGATTTCTGCGCGGCATGCGCGAGTTGCAGGGCTTGCGCCAGGAATTCCACCTCCAGCAGGCCACCGCGCCTGAGCTTCATGTCCCACGGCCCGTGCGGCGGCAGCTCGGTGAGCAGCCGATGCCGCATCGCTACTGTGTCCGCGGCAATCCGCGTCTTGTCGCCTTCGGCCAGAGCCTGCGTCAAAGCGCGATTGACCCGGGCGGCAAGGTTTTTTGGGCCGGTCACCACGCGTGCCCTGGTCAGCGCCAGGCGCTCCCAGGTCCACGCACTTTCGTGGTGGTAGCGCTCGAAAGCGGCGAGCGAGACGGCGACGGGGCCTTTATTGCCGGAGGGGCGCAGCCGCATGTCGACATCGTAGAGCTTGCCGTCGCGTGTCGGCGTTGTCAGGGCGGCGATCACCGCCTGGGCGGCGCGCGCATAATATTGGCTGGCAGGCAGCTTGGTGCGGCCGGTGCTTTCGGCCGCTTGGTCCGGATGGTCGTAGACCAGCATCAGATCGAGGTCGGAGCCGGCCATCATCTCCTGCGAGCCGGCCTTGCCGAGGGCAACCAAAACCAGGCCGCCGCCGCGCAGCTTGCCGTAGCGGCGTGTGTGGTCCGCCAGGACGAGCGGCAGAAGCTGAATGATGGCCGCATCGGCGAGCTGGGTGCGGGCGAGGCCTGCCTCGTCCTGATCGATCCGGCCGTCGAGCTCGGCGACGGCGAGGCGGAATTCCTCGCCGCGGATGAAACGGGTGGCGATCGCGAGGGCCTGGTCGAGCGCCTGCGAATCGGTCAGCTGGGCTGCCAGGGAATGGGCGGGGTCATGGTCGATGTCTTCGGGGGAGAACAGGCCTTCGAGGGCAGAGGGCACGCTTGCGAGGTGGTCGGCGAGCGAAGGGGCGGCGCCGAGCACGGTGGCCAGCCGCTCGAGCAGCGCGGGATTGTGGCGCAGCATGGAGAATATCTGCACGCCGGCGGGCAGCCGGTAGATCAGCTCGTCGAGCCGGTTCCACACGAGGTCCGGGTGCGGTTGCTGAGCCACTGCGGCGGAGAGGGCGGGCAGCAAATCGGCCAGCAAGGCGCGGGCGCGTTCGGTGCGCAGCGCGCGCGGCCGGCCTTCCAGCCAGGTGGTCCAGGGCGGCGTCTTGTCGGCAGGCGTTGGTGGCTGCAGCGCAGGGATCGCGTCGTGCGCGCTCAGATCCGGCGGGTGGGCCGGCTTTTCCAGAAGCGCGGTAAACGCCTGATGGACACGCTTGAGATGGCGCAAGGCCGCAGTGGCGAAACCGGCGGGATCCTTGAACCCGAAGAAGACGGCGAAATCCAACAGGCCTTGTGGCGTCGTGGGCAGGCTGTGGGTCTGCCGGTCGGCCACCATCTGCAGCCGGTGCTCGACGCTGCGCAGGAACACGTAGGCGGCGGAGAGTTTTTCCACCGTGATGGCCGGCAAATGACCGGCACTGGCCAAAGCCTCCAGCGCCGGCAGCGTAGGTGCCACCCGTAACGCCGGATTTCGGCCGCCCCAAACGAGTTGCAGCGTCTGCGCGCAGAATTCAATTTCGCGTATGCCGCCTTCGCCCAGTTTCACGTCGTGGCCCAATAGGCGGGTTTCGGGCGCGCCCCCGGCGGGAAGGGCTGCGTCGACATGGCCGTCGATGCGGGATTTCATCGCGCGTATGTCGGCGATGGCAGCGAAATCCAGATGCCGCCGCCAGATGAAGGGTTTGATCTGCTCCAGGAAACGCCGGCCCAGCGAGAGGTCACCGGCGACCGGGCGCGCCTTGATCATCGCCGCCCGTTCCCAGGTCTGCGCGCTCGACTCGTAGTAGGACAGCGCGGTGGTCAGCGAGACTGCGAGCGGCGTGGAGCCCGGATCCGGCCGGAGGCGCAAATCCGTGCGGAACACATAGCCATTCGCGTCGCGTTGCTGCATCAGACTGACAAGATCGCGCGCAACCCGTGTGAAGATGGCGCCCGCGCCATCCTCGGCATCGGGATGGGCCGCGGAATCGTAGAGAAGAACGAGGTCCACATCGCTGGAAAAATTCAGCTCGCGCGCGCCCAGCTTGCCCATCGCCAGCACGGCGAAGCCGCTTGCGCGCGAGGGGGCCTCGGGGTGGGGCAGGCGGAGTTCGCCGCGCACGTGAGCCGCCAGCAGCAGATGCGATGTGGTCAGCCGCAGCGCGCCGTCGGCAAGATCCGACAGGGTGCCGGTGACCTGCGCCAGCGTCCAGGCGCCGCTGATGTCGGCGAGTGCGGCGGCCAGTGCGACGGTGCGCTTGGCCTCACGCATGGACGCGGCAATTTCTGCGCGCGGCGCTTCCGGCCCGATGGTGCCGAGTTTGGTGAGAGCGCGATCGCACACTGCATCCGGTCCCTCGGCGCAGATCGCCAGCAGGGTCTTTGGCGCACGCACTGCCAACTCGGACAGATAGGGGCTGTGGGCAGTCAGGAGGTCGAGCACCGGGCCCATCCCGTCCTGGTCATGCGCCTTGGAAACCATGGCCATAGCGCCACTCTGGCAGCCTGTCGCGCCGAAGTCATGCCGCCCCGGCTGCCTTGCTGAGGCGCACCTGCTCGCAGGCGCTGCACCTGCTGATGGACGCGGTGATCGGCGTGCTCGGGCTGGTGGCACTCGCCGCCTGCCTGTTTGCCTGGCGGCTGGCGCAGGGGCCGATCGACATCAGCGGCCTCGTCAAGCGCGAGGAATCGGCGCTCGCAGGTCCTGGCACGCAAATCTCGATCGGCGGCGCGCAGCTCGCCTGGGAAGGGTTTGTCGCCCGCAACCAGCCTTTGGACATACGCCTGCGGGACATGCGCATTTCAGCTGCGAATGGCGGTGTGCTTGCACAACTGCCGCAGGCACGGGTGACGCTCTCGATCTCGCATCTGCTGATCGGCCGGATCGTGCCGCGGGTCATTGAAATCGACGGCGCCAGCGTGCAGCTCGAACGGCTGCAGAACGGCGCCCTGCGGCTCGGGCTTGGCCGGCTGGACCAGTCGAGCCCGGCGGCACAGCCGCAGAATCCCGGCTGGATCATCGATGAACTGACCCATCCATCCGGTCCCGGCGACACGCTGCCTTGGCTGAGCCAGCTGCATCGCGTGCGCGTGCGTGACGCCAGCGTCTCGATCCGCGACCAGCATCTCGGCGTGCTGTGGCAGGCCGGCGGTGCCGAGGCCGATTTCAAGCGCAATCCGAATGGCGGCGTTTCCGGACAGGCGAAGCTGAACCTCGCCGTGGCCGATATCCATGCGAGCCTCTCGCTAAGCGCCGATTTGCGGCCGGACGGAACGCATCTCTGGGGCAGCACCACGCCGATATCGCCGGCGGCCTTGGCGCGGGTGGCGCCGCAGATCGCAGCCCTTGGCGCGCTCGCGGCACCTGTCGCCACCAGCTTCGACGCTGTCGTCGGCCCGGCGCTCACGCCGCGCAGTGCCCGGCTGACGCTCTCCATCGGTGCCGGCTCGCTTGCTGCCGGACATGGTCACGTCGCGTTGCAATCGGCGAGCCTGGTGTTTTCGGCCAAGCCCGGCGAGTTGAAACTCGACTCGGCGCGCGTGGCGACGGCGCAGCTTCCCGGCAAAGGCAAGCCGCCGGTGCTCACCGCGTCAGCGACCGCAGCCCTTCAGGCTGGACGCGTGCATGCCAACTTCGACGTTTCGATCGATAGCGTCGCGATGGCCGATCTGTCCTCCTATTGGCCGGAAGGTGTCGGTAACGGGTCGCGCGGGTGGCTGACGGAGAACATCGTCGCCGGCTTGGCGCACGATGCCCATGTGGCCGGCACGCTCGACGCCAAGCCGGATTTTTCCGATGTCCAGGTCACTGCTCTGTCCGGCGGGCTGCAGGCGGAGGATGTGAGCGTCTATTGGCTGCGGCCGATACCGCCGATCACCCATGGCCGGGCGAAGCTGACCGTCGAAGGGCCGGACTCGATCCGGATCGCCATCGACGGCGCCGAACAGGACGCCTTGCGCCTCACCGCAGGCTCGTCGGTGGAGATCACCAAGCTGACCCAGGCGCATCAGTTCGGCGAAATCGACGTCCGGATCGCGGGACCTCTCGATACCGCGTTGACGCTTCTGAACCATCCGCGGCTAAAACTGCTCGCCCGCAGCGGTATCGATTTCACCGGCGCCTCCGGCACCGCGCAGGCCAGGCTGCAGATGCATTTGCCGCTCGAGGCACGGGTGACGATGGATGATATCGGCATACATGCGAGCGCCGCCTTGGCCGATGTGCATCTGGAGAAGGTGGCTGCCCAGCGCGACCTCGACCACGCCCAGCTCTCGATCAAGGTGACGAATGACGGGCTAGGGCTGACCGGTCACGGCGACTATGGCGGCATCCCCGCCGATCTCGCGATCGACATGAGTTTTCTCGACGGGCCCGCTAGCCAGGTGCTGCAGCATGTCACCGCGAACGGCACCGCCAACGCGTCGCAGCTCGGGCAATTCGCGCTGCCTGGAGGCTTGATCAGGAGTTTTTCCGGCGGCACCACGGCGGTCCATGCCGATTACGCCGCACGGCGTAACCATACCTCGACCCTGCAGATCGACGCCGACCTCGCACAGGCAACGCTGACATCCCCGTTCGGTTGGAACAAGCAGGCAGGGCCTGCGGCCACCGCCGGGGTGCGCTTCGGCTTCTCAAAAGGCGCCCTGACCAGCGTGGATCATGTGCATGCCGAAGGGCCTGCCCTGTTGATCGCCAGCCATGCCCAGCTCGATGGCGAACACATGCATGCGCTGGTGCTGGACCGTCTTGAACTCGGCCGCACGCGCGCGCATGGCCGCATCGGGTTCCCTGCCACGGCCACTGACCCGGTGATCGTCAGTCTTTCCGGCGCCATGCTGGATGTGTCGGGCTATTTCGCCGAATCGCAGGCACAGCGTGCCGAGACCGTGCCGACCCGCGAGGAGATAAGCCCACCGACGCCGGCACAGCGCGGCCAGCCCTGGCGCGCGGACCTGAATTTCGCGCAGGTGCAGCTTGCCAAGGGTAAGGTGTTTGCCCCAGTCAGCGTCTCCGTGGAAAATGACGGGCTGCATCTCGAACATGCGGACATCCGTGCTGGCAGCGGCGGAGATATCACGGCGAGCATCACGCCGGAGGCCACGACACGTCGACTCAGCGTGAAATCCGCCGATGCGGGGCTGTTCCTGCGCGCCATGGGCGTTGCCGACAACCTCGAAGGGGGCACGTTGGAGCTCGACGGCGTGTTTGCCGATGCGATGCCGGACGACCCGCTGACGGGCACCGCTACCTTGCAGAATTTTACCCTGCGCACGGCGCCTGCCATCGGCCGGCTGCTGCAGGCGATGACGCTTTATGGGCTCACCGACGCGCTGCGCGGCCCCGGGCTGCATTTCTCCAAGCTGGTCGCACCCTATCGCTGGCAACACCGCATACTGACGCTGAAGAGCGCCCGCGCCTTTTCGCCTTCCCTTGGGCTGACGGCAGAGGGCGACATCGATCTGGGCCGTCGTGTCGCTGCAGTGAAAGGCACGGTGGTGCCCGCCTATTTCTTCAACCAGCTGCTGGGAAGGCTGCCGCTGATCGGCAAGATCTTTTCGCCCGAAAAAGGCGGCGGCGTGTTTGCCGCCCGCTACTCGGTGACCGGCCCGCTCGCCAACCCGAAAGTGGGCGTGAACCCGCTCTCCGCACTGACGCCCGGCTTCCTGCGCGAAGGTTTCGGATTGCTGTCTCCGACGAGCAAGCCAGCAGGCGCGCCAGAGTAGGTCTATCGGCACATCGATACACAATGCTATCGAGGTTGGGCACGATTACGGAGCTTCTTCATGCGCGATATTGTTTTGGCGGCATCCCTCATGGCTGGCGTAGCGAGTGCAGCGCTGGCGGCACCGGTGACGTCTCCCACCACGGCGGTGCAGACCGTCGATGTGATGAACAAGCTTTGGGGGCGCCATCCGGGCATGCGCGCCAACCACGCCAAGGGCGTGATGGTCACCGGGAATTTCACCCCGAGCAAGTCCGCGATCAAGCTGAGCAAGGCCAATATCTTTGCCGGCGGCCCGGTGCCTGTGACCGTGCGGTTTTCCGACTCGACTGGGCTTGTGGATTTGTCGGACGGTGCGCCGCCGGCAAGCCCGCATGGCATGTCGATCCAGTTCCACCCGCCCGGCGCAGGCGCGGTGGATGTGGTGACCAACTCGCTGGCTTTCTTCCCTGTTTCCACCGGCGAAGGTTTTCGCGATCTGCTGACCGCCCTGAGCCAGACCTCTCCGACCGGTCCGCATCCGAATCCGGCAGAGACATTCTTTGCCAGCCATCCGGCGGCACTGCCCGCGCTGCATAGCGTGTTCACGCCGGCGAGTTTTGCGGAAGAGACGTATAACGGTGTGGATGCCTTCATCTTCGTCAACGCTGCCGGCAAGCGTCAGGCATTCCGCTTCAAGATCGTGCCCGATGCTGGCACCCATCACCTCTCGGCAGCCGATGCAGCCAAGCTGGCGCCCAATGCGCTGCTCGAAGAATTGCCCGCGCGGCTGGCCAAGAAACCGGTGACGTTCCATCTGCTGGCACAGCTCGCAGCACCCGGCGACCAGACCAGCGACCCCACGAAACCTTGGCCGGCTAACCGCAAGCTCGCAGATATGGGCGTTATCACCATCACCAGCGCAGTACCGGACAGCGACGCGGCGCAGAAAGCGTTCCATGTGCTGCCGAATGTGCTGACGCCGGGTATCGAGGTGTCGGATGATCCGCTGATCGATGCGCGCGTGAAGGCGTATGTGATCTCGTTCGGCCGGCGCGCTGGGGGGTAGCGCCGAAACCGTAGGGTGGGCAGTGCCCACCCTACGGTTTCGGTTGGTTTACTGCTGGAGTGACTGGCCTTCGTCGTCGCCGTTGCTCTTTTTCTTCTTCGCCTTGGCCTTCGTTTCGACGATGTGCCAATACACATCCACCTTGCCGTTGCCGACGACCTTGTTCTCGCCTGAGATGTTGATGCCGACGGGCAGTTTCGCGGCCTTGTAGGCCGCGACGATGGCGACCTGGGCAGCGGTGATCTTGTCGTTGCTCAGATCCTCGCCCGGGGTCAGGCCGCTCGCTGCCGCCAATTTGTCGGACGGAATGGAAGCATTGCCGTCAAAAATTTCTGCGTCGAGCTTCGGGGCCACCTTGGTGACGATCGGGGCCTGCACACCTTGGTCCTCGATCGAGAAGATGATCTCGCTTTTTGTGCCCGTGGTCTTGACCGAGGGTTTTACCGCGCCGCCGACATGTGCGTCTTCGAGAACCTTCGAGATCGCGTCGCGGTCGGCGATGATGTCGTTCACCGTCACCTTCTGGCCGGGATGCTCCTGCACCACGGCATAGAGCTTGTCGTTCGGCACCGTCTTGCTGCCGACGATGGTCACTTTTGCGACGTTATAGACGGTCTCCGCCCAGGCGGCCGGGGCCGCAAGCATGGTCGCGCCCAGCAGCAGCGCGGTGGTCGAGTGTCGCATAGCTCATAAACTCCATCTTAACTTTGCAGCCGCGATGCAGCGCATAAGGAGGGGGCCGTCAAGCCGCGAACGCGTGGTGAGGCTGCGGGTTTGCCGTGGGCGGAAACCGGCCCATCTTGTCGACATGTTCGACATACGGCCGCCGCGACCGCCCATTCCCACGCGCCAGCGCACCCAGCTGGAAGCATTCCTCGTGCTTCGCCGCAACCTGCTCGAGATCTGGGGCGAGCGCGCCTATGAGGACGAGATCCTTCCGGGCAGCTTTCTCGGCCGCAAGCAGCTGGTGCTCAATGCGCCGGAGGCGATACGGCACGTGCTGGTGGTCAATCACGAGAACTACCTGCGCAACCCGGCGACGAAACGGATCGTGCAGCCGATTTTCGGGGCCGGGCTGTTTCTGGCGGAGGGTGAACCCTGGAAGCATCAGCGGCGCACCATCGCGCCGGCGCTCGCACCACGCACGCTGCCGATCCTTGCCGGCCATATCGTTGCCGCCACAGAACAGGCCGAGGTGAAGCTTGCCGAACTCGCCTGGCAGCCGATCGAGCTGCTGACGCATCTGCAATATCTGACGCTGGAGATCGCCGGCCGCTCGATGTTCTCGCTCGAAATGTCAGGCTTCGGCGCCGAGTTGCGGCAGAAGCTGATGGGGTATGCCCAGAGCTACGCAAAGCCGAGCGTGCTCGACCTGATGCTGCCGGCCAGCATGGCCTCGCCCACCGATCGCGGCCGTGCCGTGTTCCGCGGCGAGTGGCTGGAATTCCTCGACCGGATGATTGCCGTGCGCGCTGGCCAGCCGACCCTGGAAGGCCAACCGCGTGACCTGTTCGACCTGCTCTCCACCGCGCGTGACCCGGAGACCGGCGCCGGCTTCGACCACGCCCAGCTGCGCGACGAGGTCTCCACCATGATCCTCGCCGGCCATGAGACCACGGGCATCACCCTGTTCTGGGCTTGCTATCTCGCGGCCCTCTATCCCGAGTACCAGGAACGCCTTGCCGCCGAAGTGGACGGCATCGATCTCGGCGTGGAGAACGCGGCGCATGCCGCCCACGCCTTGCCGCAGATCCGCGCGCATATCGACGAATCGATGCGGCTATATCCGCCGGCATTTGCGATCATCCGGCAGGCGATCGCGGCCGACGAGGTGATGGGGCACGCCATTCCGCCCGGCACCGTGATCACCATCGCGCCCTGGCTGCTGCACCGCCATCGCAAGCGCTGGGATGATCCGGAGGGCTTCGATCCGAGCCGCTTCCTTCCGGGTGGGACGCCGCCCGACCGCTACGCCTACATGCCGTTCGGCACCGGCCCGCGCGTCTGTGTGGGGGCGCAGTTCGCGCTGACGGAAGCGGTGTTGGTGCTGGCGCGCCTGCTGAAGGCGTTCAAGATAGAGCTTTGCGGCGACGGGGCGGTGATGCCGCGGGCGATGGTGACGACCCAGCCGGACCGGCCGGTGCGCTTCGTGCTCAGCCCTCGCTGAAGCAACCTTTTCGCGGGCGAGATCGTTCCTCAGGGCATGCGTGCGCGCCGTGATCGAGGTGCCCGCGCGTTTTTCCAAGGGAGAAACCCATATGCGTCAGACGCTCCTGGCATCCGCCACCCTTATCGCGCTGGCTTGCGCCCTGCCCGCCGCAGCCCAGCCTTACGCACCGGATACCACCGGCGGTGAACACTGGGCACACCAGCCCGGCACCGGCATGAGCGGCCCGGCCTCCGACACGTCGAGCAACACGGGCTATGTCGACAGTCGCTCGTCGATCGCCCCGCATCTGCCGCAGCCGATGCAAGGCGAGAACGCCACGCCTGAAGTATACCTGCAGGACGCCCAGCAGGCCTTGGCGCATCGCAAGACCGGCCTGGCGCAACAGGATCTGGAGATGGCGGAAACCCGCCTACTCGATCGCAGCACGGCGCCCGAAGCCGCCAGCATGCCCGATCAACGGCCCGAAATTGCCGCGGTGAGCCACGCGCGCCATGCCCTCGGTGCCGGCGACGTGCGCGGCGCGAGCAACGACATCCAGATGGCGCTGTCTTCCGCACCGCCGATGCCGGAATATGCGCCGCCGCAGCAATATGCCCCGCCGCCGCCGCCAGGTTACGCGCCACCGCCGCAATATGCGCCGCCGCAGCAGTACTACGCCCCGCAACCGCCGCAGCAATACGCGCCACCGCCACCGCCGCAATACGCACCACCGCAGTAGGCACCATAGTAGGCAAGGCTATGGGCTCTGCCCCTGGACGCCGCTGGAGGGTGTCCCTCCAGACCTGCATTATTTGAAGGCAAGGCAAGGAGGGGCATACCTTCGGGACGAAAGGGATCGCTACGCGCCCCTCTTTGTCGTGCCTTCTAAAATGGTGGCCCCGGGGGAATTCCCCGTGGCGGGGTCCAGGGGCAGAGCCCCTGGCCTTCCTGCACCGCATGGCGTTTTTTCTCGCATCTGCGAAGCGCAGCGCCTATCTAGCCACCAAGCGCGGTTCGTTTGCAGGGTCTGACCCAACAGTCAGGCCCTTTTCGTTTAGGCCGTGCGCTCTGCCCCTCGAGCCGAACTGAGTTTTTCATGCAAATCCGCAACGTCGCCATCATCGCACACGTCGACCATGGCAAGACTACGCTCGTCGACCAGCTTCTCAAGCAATCCGGCGCCTTCCGCGAGCACCAGGCTGTCGCCGAACGCGCGCTCGACCGCAACGACCTCGAAAAGGAACGTGGCATCACAATCCTGGCGAAATGCGCCAGCGTGATGTGGAAAGAGACGCGCATCAACATCGTCGACACCCCAGGCCATGCGGATTTCGGTGGCGAAGTCGAGCGCATCCTGAACATGGTGGACGGTGCGATCGTGCTGGTGGACGCCGCCGAAGGCGTGCTGCCGCAGACCAAGTTCGTGGTCGGCAAGGCGCTCGAGCGCGGCATCAAGCCGATTGTGGTGGTAAACAAAATCGACCGCCAGGATGCCCGTGCCGACGAGGTGCATAACGAGGTGTTCGACCTATTCGCGGCGCTGGGTGCGACCGACGAGCAGCTCGATTTCCCGATGCTGTACGCGTCCGGCCGTCAGGGTTGGGCGGATGTCGAGTTGAATGGCCCGCGTAAGGATCTGTCCGCGCTGTTCGACCTGGTGCTGGCCCATGTGAAGGCGCCGGATCTGGACGCCGAGGCGCCGTTCGCGATGGTCGCCTCCATCCTGGAATACGACAACTTTCTTGGACGCGTGCTGACCGGGCGTATCGAGCAGGGCCGTGCAAGGCTGAACATGCAGGTGAAGGTGCTGCGCCAGGATGGCACGACCGTTGAAACCGGCCGCCTGACCAAGCTGCTCGGCTTCCGTGGTCTGGATCGGATTACCGTCGAGGAGGCCGAGGCCGGCGATATCGTGGCCGTGGCTGGTTTGACGCATGCGACGATCCCCGACTCGATCGGCGCACCCGAGGTGATGGAGCCGCTGCACGCGATCCCGATCGACCCGCCGACGCTGGCGATGACGTTCCGCGTCAATGACGGTCCGCTGGGTGGCAAGGAAGGCAAGAAGGTCACGTCGCGCCAGATTCGCGACCGGCTGCTGCGCGAGGCCGAGGGCAACGTGGCGATCAAAATCACCGAGAGCCGCGAGAGCGAAGCGTTCGAAGTGGCCGGCCGTGGCGAATTGCAGCTTGGCGTGCTGATCGAGACGATGCGTCGCGAGGGCTTCGAGCTATCGATCGGCCGGCCGCGCGTGCTGACGCAGACGAACGCGGAGACGGGCGAGCGCGAAGAGCCGTTCGAAGAAGTGCTGGTAGACGTGGACGAGCCCTATTCGGGTGCCGTGGTGGAGAAGCTGAGCCGCCGCAAGGGCCAGATGCAAGACATGCGGCCGTCGGGCGGCGGCAAGGTGCGCTTGACCTTCATCATGCCGAGCCGTGGCCTGATCGGCTATCACGGCGAGTTCCTCACCGACACGCGCGGCACCGGCATCATGAACCGTCTGTTCGCCGGCTATCGCCCCTGGGCGGGCCCGATCGAAGGCCGCCGCAATGGCTCGCTGATCAGCTCGGAGAACGGTGCCGCCGTGCAGTATGCCCTCTGGTATTTGCAGGAGCGCGGCACGCTGTTCGTCAATCCTGGCGAGGCGGTCTATGTCGGCATGATCCTGGGCGAGCACAGCCGCGAAAGCGACCTGGACATTAACCCGATCAAGGAAAAGAAGCTCACCAACATCCGCGCCGCCGGCAAGGACGAGGCAATGCTGCTGATCCCGCCGCGTCGCCTCAACCTGGAGCAGGCGATCGCCTATATCGAAGACGATGAGCTGGTGGAAGTGACCCCAAGCGCGGTGCGCATCCGTAAGCGCTTCCTCGACCCCAACGAGCGCAAGCGTAACGAGAAGAAGTCCGACAGCGCTGCTGCCTGAGAGTGACCACGCGGGGGAGCAGACATGCTTCCCCGCCCTTCATTGACCCGCCTTCCCTGCTCCCCTAGAACACGCTGGCAAACGTCGTGTTGCATCCCGGCGGAGGGGTGGCCGAGTGGCTGAAGGCGGCGGTTTGCTAAACCGTTAAAGAGGGTCAACCTCTTTCGTGAGTTCGAATCTCATCCCCTCCGCCAGGGGAAGCGATTTTGTGCTGTTTTCCCAATGGGTTAGCTAAACTCGGTTTCATCGGCCCACATGCAGGCCCCCATCCTGGCACTCTAGAGCCCATTTGCTCTGTTCTGTTGCCCCCGGCCTCCTATTCCAAACAGCCGACTCGCCGTCACGGCGGGTTCTTGGTATGTTCTCACTGTGCCCGGTGATCCCCCTTTCGACCGCGCGGTAGCCCTTGCCTGCTCTCTGCGCATGTTCCGTACTCGATAGCTTTCCGTACGGTGCGGTGCGTGTCTTCATGGCGATCTGCTGGGCATCAAGCTTATTTTGGCAGAGCGGCCTGAGCGTGCTTATGAGACGCTGGCTGATTTAGTCGTTTGCCTGCGCTGTGAACGTTGTCGAGCCCGACCAACCGCGATCGTGCTTATGGAGACGCATTACGGCGACATGGTGGAGGGCAGCGGTGGTCCTAGACCTCACGAGCGAGGATGGCGACTCGACTTAAGGTAACCGCAAAGGCCAGACCCGCCGGTTCCCGGTGGTTTGAGCATCGCATAGGGCCATCGGTATAGGACGCCAGGGATTGAATGCGTAGTTCTGGCAGTGTCCCCGCGCCCCTGGGTCCTAAACAAGAGACTTACTGACTATGACCCATGCAGCCACCACCACACTCGACGCGCGTACGCTTGGAAGGCCCGAAAAGCCGATCGACCCGGCGCGCGTACGTGACCTAGCAGCCCTTGGCCTTTCATCGGAGATGATCGCCACGAGAATTGGGGTGGCACGTCGAACCCTGTTCGACCGGATGGAGCGTGACCCCGAGATCCGGCAAGCTTTCGATGAAGGCCTTGCTGAGGGCGTAGAATTCGCCGCCCGTGGCCTTCAGGCGCTTATCGCCCAAGGCAACCTCGGTGCTTTGATCTTCTATCTTAAGTCGCGCGGAGGGTTCAAAGACCCGCCGTCGAATGCGCCGTCAGTCGTCATCAACATCGGCGAACAAAAGGCGCCGGTCACCATTGAGTCGGTGAACGATTTGATTGAGGAGCAACGCGCGCTGATCGAAGGCCACAGCATGGCATAACTATTGCCAGGGGCCCCCCCGGGGGGGGGGGGGGCAGCACCGGCTTATTGCCTCAGAGCCGGTCAAGAGGCGCGTCCAAAATCGACCCCCTAATTGGCCCGTTACTTTTTCGTATCGAGTATCCGCCCGTCCTATAAAAAATTTTGACAAAAATATCCCAGCGATAACAACGCGCTGTGGCAGTGTGCCTCCCGACGCCTCCCGCTACGCCATAGGTCGCGACGCCACCTATCCCGCACGATGCCCTTAGCGCAGCACTCTTGCGCCTCGCGAGGAGGGATTTGAAATGGAACAGGCGACGGTCACGCCCCGATTTGCATCGATCAATCAGGTCACGCGCATCTATGGGTTCTCCCGCGCCACCGCAAACAGGCGAATAGCTGACCGGACCTTCAACGCCGTGAAAGCCGGCTCAAAAGTCTTGATAGAGTTAGCCTCGGTCGACGCCTACTTCGCTTCGTTGCCGAAAGCGCAAAGCCGCCCGGCGCGGTGCTGAGTCCATTCAGATGGCCGCTAACCCTCTGAGCCAAGCAATCCAGAAGCTGAATGCAGCCTCTGCCGGCGGCTTGGCAAGCTCTGCGCTCGATGCTGGCTATCTGGGGAACGGAACACCGGTAGGATCAGGGCAAAGTCCTTTCGGATACGGCCCGCTGTTATCAAATGTGGCCGCCAACGTAGTGGCCGCCGCTGGAACACAGGTAACGTGCCCTGTTCTTCCCGCTCAGACTAACATAATACTTGTGTCTGGCACCAACTACGGTGTGGTGCTTCCAAATATCGTCATAGGCACGATTAGTGTTGTCAACGCCGATTTAGAAAGTCCGCTGCTGGTTTATCCCCCGGAAGGCGGAAATATAGATGGGCTGGGAACCAACGAGCCCTATACCTTACCCGCTTTGTATTCGCGGGTGAGTTTCACGACTTGTGATTCAAGCGTTGCGTGGTTTGCCGGGGTGGCGCCGGCGCAACCTGCCATTACGGCGCAGCAGGTATTCGCCGCCTTTTCTCAACTTTCGTCATCCCAGCAGCAGGGCTTTGCCCAAGCTGTCATTGCCTCACTGCCCACAACGCCAACGGGCCTCACCGTTGGGCAGGTCTGGAACGATGGCGGCATTCCTGCTGCGGTAGTATCACTATGATCAAGAAACTTCTCTGCGCGGTGCTGCTGTGTGTCGTCTCGTTCGCAGCGAGTGCGCAGCAAAATCCTGCACCGCATCTGAAGACTCAGACCTATGGTGATGTATCGGACTTTGCAGCTACCGATGCGTTCGTTGCCGCGGCAATCGCCAGCTTGCAGCCGCTTAGCTACTCGCTGGTCACGCCCTCCGTCCGGACGTGCCCGGCTGCGAATTGCCCCAACCCGGCTAACGCGCACCAAGCGCCGCAAATCCTCGCCTCGACTTGGGTAGAAAGCATCGCCTCATCCACTGTCCCCCGGCAGCAGGAATGGGGTTCCGTATTCGGGATGTATTCAAACGTCGGGCAATCCACGAACTACCCGACGATCCCGCCCAGTCAGAAGGTGACGGTCTACGCAGGCATGGTTCAGGGACCGCTCTCTGGGCCGACATGGACGCTAAACACCGACATTGTGCGGAATGGGTGTCCAACAACAGGCGCCGGCACTGTTCAGCCGTATATCGGATCTGCGCAGCCTTGTGGCACGCCCATGAAAAACGGCATCGGTGTCAGCACGATTGGGTATGAGCTTGATTTCTCGAATTGGGATCAGAACATCGACATAGGTGGTGCCGAAGCTGTCGGCATGGCCATAGTTACGAACAGCGAATTTCGCGGCTTGGCGGCATGGTACGCGGCCAACGGGATCGACGGGACCGGAACAACGGCAAGCTGGTCTTATGGCATGCTGATGACGAACAAAACAGCCTATGACGCTGATTACGGTGAAGTCGATAATGTCGCTATAAATGGCTATCTTTGCGGTGGGAACCACTCCGGCAATTGTTTCGTAGCGACCGGATCGCCCTCGGGCGACTCGTTCAAAGATAACGGGAACCCGACGAACGCCTCTTTCGAGAGCGGGGCAGCAACGGTCTCAAATCCGAACTACGGTTTCGTGGCCTCTGGGTCGTACAATGTTGCGGCCTTTGACGCCGTTGGTGCTGCGACCACTTCTGTAGTTACGGGTGCTCACTTGAAGGCTTTCCGTGCGCCTCCGTTTGGTGACATCTGCCTCAACGGCAACAACAATTGCCTGTTTTATTCAAACACATCTTCACTCGTTAACCTGACAAGCTCTACTGGAGTGCAGAACTTCCAGTTCTGGGACAATGGCGACTTCCACGTGCAGAGCGGCGTGTCTTACCTTAGCGGTGGTGCGAAGGTGGTCGGTGGGCTGACGGCCGACAAAGTGAATTGCACAGGCGTTGTCCAGCAAACGCCCGCTTCTGGCGCGACCATCGCGCTTAGCTCGAAATGTTTGAACTGGATAAATCCAGCAACTTCGAACGCGGCCCTCACTCTGACCTTGCCGACCGGGAACGCCGATGGAGATGTGGTAAAGGTTACTTTCACCAAGGCGGTCACTGTTTCTCTGAGCTTTCCAGGTGCAATCAACGGCAACATCACCAGCGCCGCCGCGAACACAACCGTGGAGTTCACCTATATCGGTGCTCCGGCAGCGTTGTGGCAACGTACGAACAATCCATCTTGACGGGCTATGGTATCCACACAATCGGTTCCAATCCGACCATGATGCACAAGGGCGCAAGAAATCTCGTATCCATGGAAATGTCAGACTGTAAGGGCGGGGGTACAAATGACTGGGCTCTCTGCCGGGCAAGTCGAGCAGCAGATCATTCCATTGCAGAAGATGTTGGTTGAAAAGGAACAGGAGGCACAAGGCGAGGCAGTTAAGGCCAAGATGCCTTCCCCGGCGAGAGATATGGTGCAGCCGACCGCCAGTCGTCCAACACCTGGGGGATCGCTGCGGTGAGAAGCACCCCAAACGACTCCAGTGCCGCAATCACCGCCAAAATAAAAGTAGCGGTAAACGTCTTCCGCGCCTGATCACATCGGCTTTCGCAGTGCTTTCGCTGAATTACCCGGTCGGGCTGCACGGATTACGGTGAGTTGGTACGCTCTTGTAAGAAAGCTTAGTCCTCGAACCTCGGAGAAAAATTAAATGACTGGCCGTGAGATACCACCCCCGACAGGTAACTCTTCTGGAATCTGCCTCAAAACGCTTTACGATCTGGCTCGCGAAGAGCGGAAAAATCGGCCTGACGCGGAAAAGAATGCTGTGGAGGGCCCTGTTGCCTGTCGCCTTGGGTTAAGTCTTGAGACCTTCATTGAGATTCTTTCGAAGGATAAGGCGGTCAAGCAATCATTCGGCATGGGCTTCGGGCGATCTGTTGCCGACGAGACAGGGGAGACTATGCGAAAAGCAATGGCTGGAGATGTCGACGCCATACTCAAGCGTTTGAAGAAGGAT
This sequence comes from Acetobacteraceae bacterium, assembly GCA_965198855.1. Taxonomy (GTDB): domain Bacteria; phylum Pseudomonadota; class Alphaproteobacteria; order Acetobacterales; family Acetobacteraceae; genus BOG-908. The sequence goes on from CBDAPZ010000001.1 coordinate 2,748,892, forward strand.
GGGTATTGGTCGAACCTCGCTCCTGCACTATTACCAATCACCTGAACAATGACAGATGAAGCGCGCAGGCGGCGCTGGAGTTGGTTGCCTCCTTTTGATTCTACTTGATTTGCCAGAACACGACGCGCTAGGCATCAAGAGAAAGCGCTTGAACCTAGGCGGGAGGCAGCATGGACGGTGGCACAAGAAAACCTGATCGCCTCTTGGCGATAAAGGAGGTCCGCCACACGGTCAGCGCATGCTGGGCGGCGTCCATGCTACGCCGACCTATGGCGGTGATGCTGTGCGTGCCTGGGGTGGCAGAGACTGGAATCGTGATCGATCCAGTGGGCGTGCCGGTCGCAGAAGTGACGACCAAGAGCGTATCGGTCGTATCAAGATACACGTCTACGGCTTCGCTATTGGCAAACCCGCTACCGCTGATGGTAATGGTCTGAGACGGATGTGCACTGCCGGGCGTGGGTGTGACGATACTTGCAGCTTCAGCCACACGAAACATGCAAGCGATCGCAATCGTAGTTGCAGTAACTCTTGTAAACATATGTGACGCCCCTTTTCCCGAACGCGTAGTAGCATATGATTTTGGAAGTCTCGCTCCTTTTCCGCAGCGAACTGATTAGCGAAGTATGATTCCCGACCACGTAGAAGCGGCCCCGATGGCCATGTGTTAGGCACCTTCAACGCCCGCAGTGATTCTTGCGGATCAGACCGACAGCAAGTTCATCTGCCGCAACTGCGTCCGCCTAGCCCCCACCTAGCGCACCAATGATCTACACGCGCGGATGAGGAAAGGGTCGCCCTTACCAGCACGGGCGGCCCCCGTGTCAGGCGCTGAGTTTGACGGTTCTAGAAAGCTGCCTCAGGATGATGGGACCGCAACCTTTTCGGATCAACGTGGATTCAAGGGGCCTTACTGAATGGCTGGGAACGCTAGAAGGGCTGTCAAAGGGCCTCCTGACGGCGTCTTTGGCCGTTGCCGCTTTGGCAAGCGCCCTTCAAGGGTATATCGCACCGGCAGCTAAAGCGCTCGGAGTGCCGCAGGTCGTAGTTTTGCTGGCAGTGGGCGTCCTTATCATCGGGCTCGTTGTGTGGGTTTGGCTGAGCTATAGCCGGTACGCGAAGTTAAGCCGCCTTGAGATTCCAGAGCGTTTTACATTGGCTGCAACTACGCCTGAAAGTCTGGTCGGTCGATTGGATGAAGGGGATCAACCAGGGGATCTCAGCCGCCTGATCAGGACCGTCCAGCTTAATCGTATTGTACTCCTGGATGGAGAATCCGGCTGCGGCAAGTCGGCTTTGGTGGCGGCTGGGTTGGTTCCTCGGCTACTTTCGGGTTCGGGTCTACTACCGATTTTGGTGCGCGAATGGGGGGATGAATGGGTCCGGGGGCCGCTAGCCGCCACTCTCGATGCTTTCTGGAATGCTCTCACGCCAGAGCAACGCGCAAGCATTCAATGGAGAGCAGAACCTGATCTTGCAGCGGGTGTTGTCGATCTATGCCACGAGCTGACGGTTCTATTGGACGCAACAATGTTGGTCCTTGGGCGCAGACCGCTGCTAATTGCTGATCAGTTCGACGATTATCAGGCTCAACATCGAGACAGTTTTCTGGATGACCGAGCAAACTGGAAAACACCTGAAGCAATAGCGGAGGAGAATTCGTTTTGGGGGCTGGTGCAGAGGCTCCTGGTCGGAGGGCAATTACATCTACTAGCAATTACGCGAAACGACACGTCAAACGGACTAAACAGCGTCCGGTTCCTACAAGAAAGCGTCGTAGCCCGTACTTTGCTGCGGGTGAACGTAGACTATTTGCGGCCATTGTTAGCGAATGTAGCGCCAGACAATGCGCAGCCGTGCGTTGTGAGTAATCCAGATCGCGGGTGGACTGATCTGCGAGAGCGGCTGGAAAAAGATCTGCGTAATGAGGGCGCCATATTGATGCAGCAGGTCCGAGTTCTGCTGCTCGGACTACGTGGCTTGAACGTGCTGACACCGGCGGCATATCAGCGAGCCGGCGAGCTACGCGGGCTGGAGAAACTTGTAATCTCACGGGCGCTGGAAAACGCAGTTGCGCAGGCTGGAGGTGGCCATGTGACGCTAGAGACTGCTAGGACTGTTCTTAGTGCCATGACCTTGCAGGGGGGACCTAATCAACCGCCGAAGGCGCAGCGCTGCACCTGGCTAAGCCTAGTAGGTTTGGTGGGTAGTCCATCTATAACCCGTCTGCTCATTGATGCACTCCAGCAGGATGGTATCGTGCGTCCAACCGCCGGCCCTGGTCGTGACTCAGGATGGCAACTGGATCACGACTATTTGGCGCGAGCAGTTTTGGCTGAAAGTCGACAGGCGGACCGATGGGGCGCGGAACTGCGAGAGGGGGCGGCGCGGTGGGCCTCAGCGCGAAAAATGCGGGAGCTATGGGCTGCGCTTCTGCCGGTGGCGGATCAAATGGGAATTGCTTACGCGCGAGCCCGTGGGCGTATTCGCTATGGCGACGCAAAGATTTATGCTCTTGTCAGCACGCTAAAGCCAGCGCTCTGGTCCACCGCTGTCGGCCTGATCTTTTGGGCAAGTCTGACGTGGATTGCTGACCAGCAGCTTACCACACAGGCAAGATCCATCTTCGATCGTTTCGGCGGACCGAAAGGAAATGAGGCTGTTCTAGAGGTTTGGGGCGCACCGGAGGCTGTGCGGAAAAAACTTTACGCCTTGCTCGCCGGGAGCCCGGATCGACTTGATATAGCAGTTCAGCAGGGGTGGCCCGTAGCGGACAGTGGTCTAGACCAAATCGAAATGCGCAAAAACTGCCGCCTAATAGAACAACGTTTGTTCATGATCCAGAATGACCCCGACCTCCTAAATTTCTATACAAATTCGTACGCTGCAGTGGCTCGCAGATTAACCATAGAATCTGACGTGAAAACAGCCGCTGAGGTTCTACGTAGCGTAGCTACTAAGATCAGCCCGTCGCTTTCTAATACCTTGGCAAGGGCATATACGATGGTCGTTGGCAGGCTAAACACAGAACGTGACCTTCTGACAGAGGCCATGGCACTGCGAAGCGGTCTGGTAGCCGGCGGGTCTCAGGGAGCAATGTTATACTACAATGCTGCCTACCCCGCAGTTGCGTCCCGATTGAAGGTAGAGGGCGATGCCAAAGGTGAGGCGGAGGCTCTCCGCATCGATGTAATGTCGAGCCGAAAAAACATTGGGCTTTACGAGGGAGCTTACGACGCAGTAGCAGCGATATTAATTGGTGAGAAAGACGTGAAAGCTGAGGCTGAAGCCCTACGCAATGGTTTGATTTCTGAGATCGGTAGCGGATACGCGCCATTTTATGCGAAAGCGTACGCGGCAGTTGCGGGTAAACTCAGCGAAGAAAACGACGTGGAAACCGAAGTCGAAGCGCTGCGCAGCAGGGTCGAAACCGCAGACAACGATATCATCGCCGGTTTCTACGCGGAGGCCTACGCAGCAGTCGCAGCCAAATTGGTCGCAGCAAACCCCTTGAAGGCTGCTGCCAACGTATTGCGTACCAAGATGGTAGCCGCAAGCAATGGAGATCTTGCGACTTCCTACGCCGTTGTGGCTTCTAAATTGACGGACGAAGGTGACTTAAAGACTGCCGCTGGATCGCTCCAATATAAGCTGACGAGCTCCAACGTTGAACCGGTTATAGCCGCCTACACCAGCGCGTACGCTGCTGTAGCAAGCAAATTCAGGAAAGAAAGCGACCTTGTTGTTGCGGTCAGCATTCTACGTAATCAACTTTTATATCCTAGAAGCAACAGCTTCGTTACTGGTGGCTTGGCACAGGCTTACGCGACGGTTGCAAGTAAATTGACCGATGAGCGTGACATCAAAGTAGAAGCCGAAGCTTTGGGCAACAAGTTGGCTAATACGACCGACCTCCTCCTGTCGAATTATTACGCTGACGCATATTCTGTAGTGGCTGGTAGGCTGAAGGAGGAGAACGACCTACGGTCCGAAGCAGGAGTCCTCCGCAACAGACTGGTGTCATCACAGATGCTCCTATACGGTGACAGTTTTTCCAAAGCCTACGCCGCAGTAGCGTCCAGATTGATGATTGAGGACGACATCGAGGTCGAGGCGGAAGCGTTGGCCGACCGGTTATACAGCGTGAAGGGTGACGACATAACTGCTACCGCTACTGCTGCGGCGGATGCGAGAGCCTACGCTGCGGTTGCCTCCAAGCTGACGAACCAGCAAGGCATCGCCAAAGAGGCCGAAGTCCTACGGAAAAAGCTTATTGCAGTAAGCGAAAGAAGCCTGGCAAGATCCTACGCGGAGGCATATGCCACAGTGGCAGCAAGATTACTGAACAAAGACGATTTGAGGGATGCGGTCGAGACGCTACATGGTAAAGCTCTGACCGCGTTTGACGCAGAAAATGCTGATCCTTTCGCAGTAGAGTATGCATCGCTTGCATCAGCTTACATAAAACTCTTAAGAACAGGCTCAGCTAATCCAGCCTTGGGAGCAATTCCAAGAGACATCATCGTCTTACTTGGACATCCTTTTTCGACTGACCTTTCAGCACTTGCGAATGCCGCCGGCATTGCAGCTGAACGTAATTTTGCTGGCGAACCCTTGGCGGCCTTGGCATGGTGGCAACAAACAACGCATGAAGAAACTTCAACCCTGCGGCCAAGTGTAGAATTAAACCATCAAAACGCGAACTAAGTTGTGAAATCGCTTGAAACGATATTCTGGGCTGGTGCAAGGTCAATGTCGTATTGTCCTCGTCGTGCCTGAACTGGATCAACCCAGCGAGCACCTTGGCGGCGCTGACCTTGACCATGCCCTCGGGCAACTCAGCCGGTGACATCGTGAGGGTGACGTTCACTCAGGCCACCATAGCACTTTCCTTCACGTCCAGTGCCGTCATCAATGGTCAGGTCACGAGTGTCGCCAAGAACACGATCATGGAGTTCACATACATAGGCTCTGCGTCGCTGTGGCAGCGCACGAATGCGGCGTCTTGACCACTAAGCGGCCCCTGGCTTCCTAAGGAGGCGTGAGGCCGCGAAGCGTGAGGGCGGCTTGGCGAGGGTCGTCAGGTCGCCTCGGCTTCAGTTTTAGTAATTCGACCAGATGTAGGTGACATCGCTGGTTGGGCTGGCAGCGGGAACCAATACAGTCCCGTGCTGCTGCGGCAGCGTTTGGCCCGTTGCGATACGATAACGCTCCTCATCCGTCTGCGTCACCACAGGGGCGGTGACAGGCCCGGTGCTTTCATACATTCCGTAAGATGGGTAGCCGGCGGCTGGTGCAACGACGACCGCAGGCTTATTTTGGATGCCGAAGAGGCGCGCGAAGAAACCGGGATGGGCACCATGGCCGGCATAATAGCCGCGCTACGCTGCCAATATCCGCAGAAATCCACGCTCGGTTTATAGGCCAGCGCCAGCCCGACCGCGCCGCGCACCTGAGCACCGTTATCCGCGCAGGTGAGCCTCTCGCCATGCGCTCTCCTGGACGTGGCAGCCCCGGTAGACGCCTGCGATGTGGCCGTAACGGACTTCTCGGCGCGGCGCATACGGGAGACGGAGCTTTGCGCGCCGTTGGTGCAGGTGCAGTCCGCGCTGACCGTGGAGTGGCTGATACCTTCCGCCCTTCCGCCACCAGAGATGCTTCCATGCAACGAAGTAGGCGCCTGAGGAATTTGGCCGGGATAGGGGTAAAGCCGAGAGGATAACCCAAGGGCGGCAAAAAGTGACTGATACCTTAGAAAAGCGCGGCCGGGGGCGACCACCTGCCGTCGTAAACCTCGATCTCCTTGAAGAATTGGCCGGGCTCGGACTCACCGCGGAAGACTGCTGCGACGCCATGGGCCTGTCCCGCCGATGGCTGTTCGACAATCAAAATGAAGAAGCCTTGACCGTATTTAGGCAGGCTCGTGTGGAGGCAAAAATTCGGAACAACCGGCGAATTGAGGCTTTAGCTTGCGCCGGCAATACGACAGCGATCAAAATGCTCTCGGACATCCTGGAAAGGAACCCCCGAGATGCACCGTCGGCAGTTATTACAATAGAGTTTGGCAATCAACGTGCGCCGATCACGATAGACTCAGTCACTGAGTTCATGGACGAGCAACGCGCGCTCATCGAGGGCTCCAAGCGCTAAGTCGGAAGAGGCCGCTGTCAACTCTTGATCACTCCCCGCCCTACCGATCCACAATGCGCGGGTCCCGCCAGGCAAGCGGTCTATAAGTACTCGCCCGGTCGGAATATGTCTCCGCACTGACCATCTCTGAATGATGGCGTTGATCTTATTTTCGCTAGAGGTCGTTACGTATCAAAATAGTTTCACCGTCGCCTTTCGTTGTGACTGGCGCCTCGCACGAGGCATAGTTGGCTTCGTCCCAGCCATTTCAAATGGTCCGGCGTGTTCTCAGATGATCAGTCTGGTGACGCTATAGGATTCCTTCTGCGGTCCGAAGTATCAGCCAGAGTATAGGGTCTGACGATGCCGCAGACGCCAGGAGAACAGGTACCATGGATGAGAGCGCTGTAGCAAAATACGCCTCCGTGCGTAGGTGTGAACGAATTTATGACGTGTCGGGGGTGGCGATCCGTCGAGCTATTCGAAACGGACAGATACGCGGTGTCCATTTTGGCCGCAAACTGCTGATCGACCTCAGCAGTGTCGATGCGCATTTCACACCCGCACGACGAGCCGCGAACACAACTAGGTAAGAAAAATAAAAGGCCCCGTCTCTCAACGGGGCCTGCGTAAGTCATCTGTGGTCGGGGCCTGAACACCTCCGCACATAGACGAAATGATGCCTCTTGTCAAGTTCTGACGGGAGGATAACCGTCTTTGGTTGAGGTCTCGTTATGAAAGTAGAGTCGAGTTGCTCGTCTCAAGAGCATGAAAAATACCGTTGGAGCGTGACACTCCCACCAACCGGTTCATTTGATATTGTCCATGACGTCAATCTCAAAGTTCCAAACGTCCGAGGGCTGCCCCCACGAGAGGGCGCCCGGCGATATCGCGATTTGGAAGAGCAGTCCACCGGCTACCGGCGCGCAGGGGGATCGGTCACACTGTTCGGCGAAAGTCGGTACGAACTCGAAGAGTTGTCTCGTAGATTTTGTCCAGTTCCAAAGCCTCAACCGCTCACCCCTAGCGCGCGGCTGCGAGATTTCATTGCAAATGATCCTGACTTTGCGACCGATGCGTCCCTCTACGAAGCGCTCGACGAAGCATTTGACACCGACATCATTCAGTCTGCTCTGGCAGAATTTGACACGTGGATGAAGCCATGAGCGCCCCCATGGCCGCACAGACCTATGAAGAAGGGCTGAAACTTCGGCAAAGGCTCTTCGCTAAACTGAGGGAGACTGGGTACCATCCGGTCCCCATCGTCGACGGCGAAAAGAATCCCCTTACTCTGAAGTGGCCAGAACTGGCCCGAGCCAACGATCCCTCTCTGACGTTGGAGACAGGGCAGTCGGGCATTGGCCTGGAATGTACCGGGCTGAGGATCGTCGATATCGATATAGAGGAGCCGGAGTTGGCTGCAAGGGTGACCGCTTTAACATTGAAAATGCTCGGTCCAGCGCCGCGCCGCTTCCGTGACAACGCTGCCCGAGTGGCGTTTTTGTATAAAGCTGCGACAGGAGAACCTCGAAAAAGGTTCGTGAAGCGGGATTTGCAAAAGGACAGCCCGAAGGTAGAAATACTTGGGGCGGGATGCCAAGTCTTCGCGTTCGGTAAACATCCATCGGGTGCCGACCTTCGTTGGTCAGGCTTGGGGTATGCGCGCGGCATCATCCCACGCGATGACCTGCCTTCGGTGACCGAACTGCAGATCACGGAGTATCTTACCGAGGTTGGCGTAATGATCGGGGCAACCACGTCACCAAAGGCACCAACGTCCTGTTCTTCTGCGACATCGGGCGATCTCAAAGCATGTGACATCAATGCACTCGCCGAAATTGTCTCACAGATCCCGAACGACGCAAGATACGACGATCGCAATGCGTGGGTGACCTTTGCCCATGCTATTGCGGCGGCCTTCGCGGATGACCTCAGTCTCGGCAGAGACCTTTGGTTGAAATTCTGCAATCGTCGGAAAATACCGCAGGTGGAGGGAGCGCCTGAGAAAGTCTGGGATACGCTCGGAACCACCCACGTGTCAATCAGCGTTGAATAGTTTCCAGCAAACAGCGTCCAATAGTTTCCACTTTGTCAGCCTGCTTTTGTCTGTTTCTTGCGCTGCTTGAAGCGAAAGGAATCGTTGCCGGTTTCCAGGATATCGCAGTGGTGGGTGACGCGATCGAGGAGAGCGGTTGTCATCTTGGCATCACCGAAGACACCCACCCACTCAGCAAAGGAGAGGTTGGTGGTGAAGATCAGTGAAGTTTTTTCGTAAAGCTGGCTGATCAGGTGGAACAGCAATGCGCCGCCGGAGGCTGGGAACGGGAGATAGCCGAGTTCATCGACGATGACGGCGTCGGTCTGGACCAGCTGGCGTGCAAGATTGCCTGCACGTCCTTGTTGTTTTTCTCGTTCCAGTTGATTGACGAGATCGACGGCATTATAGAAGCGTACTCGTTTGCTCCTGTGGATGGCGGCAACACCTAAAGCTGTGGCGATGTGGGTTTTGCCGGTGCCGGTTCCGCCGACCAGGATCAAATTATGCGCTGTTTCCATGAAGGCCGCAGTCGCCAATTGCTGGACTTGCGCCTGCGATAATGGTGTTTCGGCCCAGTCGATCCCGATCAGATCCCGATGCACGGGGAAGCGTGCTGCCTTGAGCTGATAGCGCAGGCTGCGCACCTGACGGTCGGCGAGTTCGGCTTCAATCAACCGGTCCAGCCATGCTTCGGGCTGCACCGGCCGGCGTGGCCCTTCGGCCAACAACTCGCTCCAGGCCGCGGCCATCCCGTAGAGATGCAGCGCCTTGAGCTGAGCCAGGCGATCCATGCCGGGCGAAGCAAAGCCAAGGGGCTTGACAGGATCAGTGGACGGCATGGCTCACCCCGCGCAGCAGATGGTCGTAGCGGCCGCAATCGGCGAGCGGTTCTGTCTGGAGCTTCAACATGTCGGGCACGTTCAGTAGGAGCGGTGTTCCAGGTGCCACCAGGCGGCGCATCTCGTTCATCACCACGGCGGCGGTCACGACATTGCCGTCCAGCACCAGCTCGCATGCGACTTGCAGCGGTTCCAGTCCGAACTCACGAGTCATCATCAGCAATTCGACGAAGGCGCGGTCTCCTTTAGGCTGTTTGAGAATGCGGTCGCGCACACGCTGAATAGCCATCGGCAAATCCCACTCGCGGAACGGCACGCCGTGGCGTAGAGCGCCGGGTTTGCGTTCGAGGATCGGTAAATAATGCCAGGGATCGCAGATCAGCTGATCACGCCCAAATCGGCGGCCATGTTCGGCGATGACCATGCCATCGGCTACGATGCTCACGATGGCGGCGGAACTACGTACCGAGACGGCGCGACCGGCAAAGGCCGCGGGCACGCTATAACGATTCCGATCCAGAGTAATCAAGCAGGTGCTGGACACGCGCAGCATGTGCTCGACGTAACCATCGAAGATCGCGGTGATCTGCCTGAGCGACGGCTGCTCTTCGGTGAAGCAAGCGGCGATCGAGCGTTCTGGCATTGCTGGATGTTTGCGCTGCGCCAGTTCCCGGCAACGCGTGGCCAGCCATTCGTTTAGCGCCTCGAAACTGGCAAAGCGGGCCAACGGCGTAAATAGCCATTCACGAATGTTGCCAACCTGGTTCTCGACTTGTCCCTTCTCCCAGCCCGAAGCGGGCGTACAGGCCACGGGCTCGAACAGATAATGATTGGCCAGCACCATGAAGCGGCGGTTGAACAGCCGTTCCTTGCCGGTGAAGATCGCTTCGACCACGGCCTTGAGATTGTCGTAGACCATCTGCTGGGGCACGCCGCCGAAGAAGGCAAAGGCGCGATTATGCGCATCAAAAACCATCTCCTGGGTCTCGCGCGGATAAGCCGCCACGAACATCTGACGGCTGAATGTCAGCCGGAAATGCGCAACCTTGATGGTCTGCATGACACCGCCGAGTTCGACATGCTCGTGGCTCCAGTCGAACTGGCACACCTCGCCGGGCGCAAAGGCAAGCGGCACAAAGGCGTGGCCAATAGAAAGCCCTCCTTTGTCAGCCTTCCAGCGCCGCACGAAACGCTGCACGCTGTCATACGCGCCGCGATACCCCTCGACCTGCAACCCCTCGAACAACCGTCGCGCAGTGCGGCGCTGGGCTTTCGGAAGAAGGCGCTCGGTGCGCAACCAAGTCTCCAGTGTCTCCTGGAAGGCCCCCAGCATCGGCGTCGGCTGCTCGCGCCGCCGATAAGACGGTTCACATCGCGTCCGGCAATGCTTGCGAACCGTCGGCCGCGACAGCTTCAGGTCACGCGCAATGGAGCTGATGCTCTCCTTGCTGACCAAACGTCGGCGCCGAACCTCGGCAATCAAGTCCATGAGCAGCACCCCAGATTCTCCGGCCAAAAGGCCAGATGATCGCATGAACCGAGGTGGAAACTATTGGACGCTGTTTACCCTCAGAATCTGGAAAGTTTTGCACGCTGTTTTACACCACCCACGAGGTCGGCGTTGACTACCTCCTTCATCAGGCCGTGAGGGCGGGCGTTGATGTGGGCGCATACTCTTTGGTGGTCGCTCAAGAGACGTTCAAAGCGGGGGCGAACATGCCGCCACAGCCCTCACAGGCTACGTGGCCCGCTAACTTTCGTATGACTGCAGGAGGCCTGCTTTTCGACCCTCCCGGAGAAGCGGGCACAACCGCCATTAAAATATCAGATAAGTTTGAGGTTGTGGCTGAAAGCCGTGATGCCGGATCTGAGAATTGGGGCATGTTGCTGCGTTGGACGGACCGGGATAATAGACCTCACGAGTGGGCATTGCCGCGATCGCTACTTCACGCCGAAGGAGGCGCAATCGCGTCACAGTTGGAGGCGTTGGGGCTTCGGTGCAGCCCCGGGCGCGCTCCACAAGGCCTCCTCAAAACAGCGCTGGGTGGGGTTTCCATCACCCGGCGCCTAACTTGCGTCCAGCGTCTGGGCTGGCATCAAATGCCGGCGGGACCGGTTTTTGTGATGGCAGGTGGCGAGACATTCGGCCCGGCCGGTGAGTCGTTGGTGCTCCAACGCGAGACGGCGCCAGCATCCTCGGATACCTTTAGCCAGTCGGGCCGACTCCTAGATTGGCAACAAGCAATCGCCCAATACGCAGTTGGTAACTCCAGGGTCGCCTTGTTTATAGCCGCGGCGCTTGCCGGTCCGTTGCTCGATATCATGTCCGAGCCGAGTGGGGGTTTCCATCTCAGTGGTGATTCACGGAGCGGTAAGAGTACTGCCGCTTACGCCGCGGGCAGCGTTTGGGGGCGGCCATCTTCTGATGGGCAAATCCGCACATGGCGAGCTACGGCAAACGGGCTCGAAGGAGTCGCTGCAGAGAGCTGCGACACGGTGCTGATTCTTGATGAAATAGGCCAAGCAGACGGCAAGCAGGTCGGAGAGATTGTTTATGGCATTGCGAATGGCTCTGGTAAGACCCGTGCAACCCGCGATGGTGAGGCGCGCCGGAGAAAGACTTGGCGTGTGCTGCTGCTTAGTACGGGTGAGGTCGACTTAGCAACCAAGTTGGCAAGCGCTGGTCAAGCCGTCATGTCTGGTCAGGAGGTAAGGCTGATCCACCTCCCCGCAGATGCGGAAGCTGGAAAGGGTGTTTTTGAGAACTTGCATGGGTTTGATGGCGGTGGAAACTTCGCGGACCATCTGCGAACCGCCGCTTGCACGTCCTATGGGACGGCTGGCCGGGCTTTCGTGGCTGAACTAACCAAGCGGCGAAACGAAAACCCTGCGGTTCTGCTGCAGCGGATCAATGCGCTTCGGGAGGTCTTTCTAAAGGCCAACGTTCCTCCGAGTGCAAACGGACAGGTAAGGTCGATCGCTTCCCGGTTTGCGCTGGTAGCGATTGCTGGCGAGCTTGCGAGCGAATGGGGCGTGCTGCCCTGGGTCGCCGGCGAATCTACTCGCGCTGCGGCAGCCTGCTTCGGTGCATTTCTCAAAGCGCGAGGAAGCTTAGACGCCGGCGAGGACACCAAGGCCGTGACTCAGGTAAAGGCGTTTTTGGAACTTCATGGTGAGTCGCGTTTTACTCGGCTGACGCTCGACCACGAGGGAAAGGACACAGTCATTCCGACTCAGCCGCGCGTGGTAAATCGAGCAGGTTTTTATCGCGAGATTGATTTTGATACCGTCGACGACGACGGAACGCCCGTCCGAGAAAAACGGGTCGAGTACCTCATCCAATCAGAAGCCTGGAAAACCGAAGTTTGCAAAGGTCTGGACCCAAAGCGGGTTGCGATCACATTGGCTGCCCGTAACTTTCTCCAACCGGACGAGGACAAGGCCCACAATTCTGTCCGCGTCCGCATTCCTGGCTTCGGGCGACTCCGCGTTTACGCGGTGAACTCGTCCATTCTAGCGGCGTGACAAGTTCAGCAGTTTGAATGAGCGAGTCGACGGTGTCGATTTGTCGCCTTCGGCTCGCACCTTTCGGGTAGCGTGCAAGAGGTTCAACCACCTCTTGCACGCATTTCTTCGGGCCCCAAGACACAGAAGCGAAGCACCGCGCTTAGTCTGGGACCAGTGGGACCAGGACCCGAAGATGAGTGGTCCCAGTACAAAACGCTAAAAAGCTATGTATTGCATGAGGTTAACACCTGGGACCAGTGGAACCTGTGGGACCAGATAAAACTCAGTGTGCCGGAGTGATCGGGCGGTAAAACCCTTTCAGTCTATTGATTATACGTAACAAGTATGATCTGTAGTATAGTAAATAGATGGTTTAGGTCCCACACCCTGCCAGCCTCTGCAGTTGACTGGTCCCGCAGGTCCCACTGGTCCCAAGGAGTTAACCCATTGTTATAAAAACGTCTTATGCAGTTTAGGGCGGGACCAGTGACTGCTCCGATCCTGGTCCCAGTGGTCCCACATCCGCTTTCTTGGGACCACCGACGACAAAGAACTCCGGGATGGGGTATTAATGCACTCCGAAAAGGCAATTTCCCTCTGACTCATCTTGCGCAATTAACCTGCAATGGTTCAATAATTTCTCGGAATAACCTGGTTAAGCCTCCCCGAAGCGCTCCCTTAGGCTGTTGCTTATCCGATCTAACCCTAGCAAAGTATCAGTTGAGGCTAGGAGGCGCCTGGTGCGAAATCTTGCGACTTTGTTCGTCCTTGGGGCGCTTTTCCTCCTACAAGGTGCGACCACCGCGACCGGCGAGGCGGCTAGTCCGGGGGGTGAGGACCTTGATCGCCGCGACATCAGGCAGTTAATCGTTTCGGGTGATGCCATTCGGCTCACGCCTGACCCGATTTCCCAAAGCAAAAGTTCAGAATGCTCTAACCGTGGCCTCGCCCACGGAGCCACGATTGGACCAACCCACTTGCCAATATTGTTTTCGGTGTCCCCCGATCCGAAATTCTTAGAGTCGAAGCCGTATGACCGAATTCTCCCCTGCAATTTACACGTGAACGTAGCCGGCCGGGAAGCTAGCGACACTCCGACAGGATTGAACTTCGGAGCAGTGCGCCCGCCTGACCGCGGATGGGCCTCGGCAGAAGTGTATTTGATCGGCTCAGCGCCGCACGCTTTGCTGATTGCGACCGTCGAAAATAGCGATGCAGTGGACCATGATCTTGATGTCAGCTTTTATCTCTACGTCGCACGTGGGGGTAAGCTGGTCGAGTTCGCTGAGGAAGGTAGCGAAAAGCCAATAACGGTAGATGTTCATGGCGCCACCATCACGATTGCCGGTGCCGACACGGCTTACGACGAGTCTCTGTATCCGACTTTGGCTGACTGGCGCTCGCGACCACCCGTGCAGGCCTCCTTTGTGCTTGACTATGACAAAGGCCGCATACGCTGGCACGCAGCCACCGTAGATGCTTCTCGGACGGTCCAAAGCTGGTTGAACGGGGCAGATCCTGCATTTCGCGCTGCTCAAGCCGAGCGGGAGAAAACCAAAGGGAGGGAGGTCGCAGCCGAGCTTGCTGCCAGACCGGATCAACAAAGCGAACAGGCATATCCCCCTGCAAATGGGTTCGCGCAGGAGCCATCTTGCTCTGACTTCCTTGCGGCGACACAGGAGCAGTCCACCCAACCGATGCTGGTTTACCTCAGACAGGTCGAGCGACATTTTGACGAACTAGATATGCAACGAGGCTGCCAATCGGCCATTGGTTCTTTAGACCCAAGACTCACAGCCGCTAACACGACAGCATTTGTGTATCGGATGTGCGGGGCCAGCCCCTCACAGCCGCTGTATGAGGTGGCGAAGACTCTCTACGGCATGGATCGCGCTGCATCCAAACTTGGCTTCGGAGACGGTTGTCGATAGAGCGCACTAACCGGAAAAGAAAGGGGCGGGAGTGTCCCCACCCTTCCCTCACCTTAACAAATCAAGGGCCCAAATTCGGTCCTCAACTCCCTCTGCAAGATGAGAAGGATAGAATTCCATTCGCATCTTGCCTGCTAGTGAAGAAACTGCTCCGGCGTGATCGTTCCGCTCTGAACACCAAAGACGATACTTCCGAACGTCTTCCCTTGCAACGAAGCCTGGATACCCTGGTCCGTATGCGCGGGCTTGATAAACCACACCACAACATTCTCCCCCGTTTGCATAAACAAACGGACACTTTACTGCTCCGACCACAACGGCCTCCTTTGTTACGGGAAGTCGTCTATGGACCCTGCTCTAGGTCAATCGCTGTCTGGTCCCCGAAGGGAAAAATTGTACGACGACAATGTAACCTTACTACGAAATTCTTTTCAAAACAATGGCGGATTGCTTATCGAAATCTTGTGAATTGCGTTATTCAATAAACGCCCCTCACTAAAGCTTCCGCCCTATCGGCGTGCCATCCCCAGACGCTTCTGTCGCCGTTCAATTTCAAAGCAGTCGAACCCCGAAGGCGGCGTGTCGTCTCCGCCAAACAGCCATTTAACCCCCTGCCAACCGGCGCGAACCACGCCGATCAGCAGGCATATTATGAGCAACGCTCCGCCGAGAAGAAACACCGGGATACCTCTAGCTCGCGGGCGCGCTTGACGTCTTATTACGCTGTGCTAACCGAAATTGTGTCATGGTGTCTAGGTGCCTCACCCCGGTAGAGCCACCACTTTATTGGCTTCGGCTGCTCAGCACGTGGCTTCGCAGGTGAGTGCCTCTGCCTCGGCGGGAGTATCTCCTGCGCTACTGAGGGAGCGATAACAGCTTGTAACGGCAGGATCGCCAGGGAATAGCCATCGCTCCAGACATTCGATATCTTAAGCGGAACTTGATTTTTCCTCAGAAAGATGTTGACGTTCGAAACGTATTGCTTGAGGGCAACTTCTGCATCATCTGGCTCTTCACGATGCCCGTAGAGCGCGAGCAGCAGGTGATCCTTGGACACCAGCCGCTCGGGCCTCTTGGCCAGTGCAGCAAGCAACCTGGCCCAGGATGGACGCAGCTTGTGCATGATGCCGTCGACCGTGAGGCGGCTCATCTCCAGGTCCACGTCCACCCGACCTCCGAAGGCGCTGACACGCCGTTTGCGCTCCGACGGTGTGGCGTAGGGGCACCCAATGCAATCGTGAGCGATCATCAGCTTAGCCCTTCCCACCGAGACACACGGGCTCATTTATCCTTCTGCGTCTTACGGATGCTGCTGCGCGACGCGCGATTTCGGTTTTTATGTTATCGCGCGTTTCTTCCAATTCATCGGCCATCATCCTAAACGTGTCGACAAAATCTGTTTGATCCAGGACGATTTTCAAATCCTCGACTGAGGGACGTATCGGGGTGCTTTCAACAGTGTCTCCAAGCATTTGCGCATACTGTCGAAGCGACTCTGTCGACCAATGAATAGGCGCGAGGAAAGGTGAGATTCCGCGACCACGTAAGCGCCAGCGCTTCGGCAACTGTGCCTTAGCAACTTTCTTCTCTTTTCCGTCAACGGTTTGATGTCCATTGTCTGACAAAATTCGCTCCTGTCTTTTCCTGTGTTTGCCCTCCACCGCGCGGGCCGTCTCGTGCTGTTGCTTGCGGTAGACCCGCCACCGTCGATTCCGAAATGGAATTATCATTGTTCAGCGTGTAGCCGGCGGCCGCGATCGCTGCGGATATTTCCTCCCTCGTGTCCGCCGCGCCGAAGGTGACGACCGCATGCCCACGGGCATCCAAAATCGCAGGGTGATCGCCCCGACGCGGGTGCACGGCAAGCCGTAACGTGTCCATGCTCAGGCAGCCTTTCCGATTAGACGAACTTCACCGGTTTTGACCTCAACGGTGGCGCAGAAAGCCGCCCATTGCTCCATGAGTTTACGCCGGCGATCAAAGAGATCATTCCGGGCATAGGCGGCCTCGGTCTTGTCCTTGATAGTATGGGCCAATGCAGCCTCGGCAACTTCCCTCGCGACGGTGGTCCTGTCGCCCACCCACTGCCGGAAGGACGACCGGAAGCCGTGAACGGTGAGATTGCTGAGATCCATCCGCTTAAGCACCGCGGCGAGACTCATATCGGAGAGACCCGTATTATCTTTGCGACCAGGAAAGATGTAGCCGCCTGAAGCAGTTCGCGCTGGCAGCATCTCGCGCAACACATCCAAAGCCGCAGGAGTAAGTGGTACTCGATGCTCCCGCCCCGCTTTCATGCGTTCGCCTGGGACGGTCCACGTTGCCGAGGCCATGTCGATTTCAGACCACCGGGCGCCGATCACTTCCCCAGTGCGTGCCGCGGTCAAAACGGTGAAGCGCAGAGCCAGCGCACCAGTGCCGGGCTGATCAGTCAACCTCGCCATAAAGGCACCAATCTCCTCCCATGGCAGCGCGGCATGGTGCTCCACCTTGGCGACCTTTGACCGCTTCGGAAGAAGGTTCTCGACATGCCCCTTCCATCGGGCAGGGTTTTCGCCTGTTCGCCAGCCGCGCGCCGCCGCATAGTCCAAGACGGTCTCTATCCTGCCGCGCAGCCGGCTTGCTGTTTCTGTTTTCTCACGCCAGAGCGGCTCCAGCACCTTCATCACGGCGCCCGTGTCGACCGCTTGCACAAGCCAATCCCCGAAGACGGGAGAGGCGTATGATTCCAACGTGTTACGCCACTGCTGACGATGCTTCGGGTTCTTCCAGGTGTCCTCGTGGGCGGCGAGATAGAGTTTCAGAACGCCGTTGAAGGTCATCGCTGCTTGCTTGGCTTTCTCCTCGACCGCCTTCGCTCGCTTTTCGCCGATGGGGTCCAAGCCATCACGCACCGCTTTGCGCGCTGCATGTGCCGCGTCCCGCGCTTCCTTCAGGCCCACATCAGGATAAGGCCCCAGGCCCATCTGGCGTTGGCGCCCCTGCCAAACATAACGGAACAGCCACGAGCGAGAGAGATTGGCTTCGCCCTTGCTGTCTGGGGAGGCATCGGGTTTGCGAACCTGGAACCAAAGGCCGTCACCATCGCCGTAGCGGCCCGGCTTCTTAAGGCTGTCCACGCCTTTTGAGGTAAGCTTTCCCATTCTGCGCCATCCTGTCGGCCACCACGCCGGCCCACATTAAAGCATGAAATTGGGGGGTGTAGCCAGAGTCAAAGAGCACCATAATAAAGAAAGTTTATTGTGTAACCCTTACGACTTTGGAGCACTCAGAAGCAGCCTGGAATCTGAGTTGGGCGGACATCCCCTCCGCCAGTCCCTTCATCAGAATTCAGCACCTTCATCAGAATATTGTTTTAAGTAAGCAATTTGCGACGCGGTCTAAGGCCGTTTGCCGTCTATGGCAGGTCACGTGCCTTGCAGATATGGATCGATGAGGCGCCGCCCAATTCGGCCTTGCGCAGCTTGCCTTCCAAACTCGCACCGGTAGCCGGAATGACCCTGACTATGGCCATCATGCCGTTATCCTCATGGTCGACGAGATGGCAATGAAACGGGATGTCTCCTGACAGGAAATTAGGAAAATACAATTTCACCCGTACCGAACCCGGGGCTGGTGCATCGCTTTGCGCGGGTGCCGCGGCCGGCACTATCACGGTATCGAGCAGCGGGGGTTCGGCGAGCGGATGCCCGTTGACCGCCAGCACGCGGAAATGCACCTGGTGGATGTGGAACGCATGGATCTCGTTGGTCCAATTCTCCACGGTCCATTCCTCGGTCGATCCGGCCGGCAGAGTGATGGCCGGTGGGCCGTCCATGTCGAAGGGGGTGAGCTTCGCGCCCGGCCGGCGCTCGGCGATATAGAAATCGTTCTGGTCGGCCTTGCCGGGCCGCGGGTATTCGGCAAATGCTACGATGCGTGTGCGATCCGTCTTGCGTGCCAGCAAACCGGCATACATGTCGGGGGGCGGTGGTTCAGCCTGTGTCGCCATCGGCGAATCCTGGTCACGGGCAAAATTCACGCTTGTCAGCAACGCCAGGCGGCGTTCCGGCACGCGGTCGCCGGCGCATCCGGTATCGACGGCATGCGAGACGAAATAGCGCTTCGCGCCCAGCGGCGGCGCGTCCACCAGAAACTCCACCCGTCCCGCAGGCGGCACCATCTGGGCCTGCGTGGTTGGGTGGGGATCCATTGGCTTGCCACTATCGTCGGTTACCGGCGCACCATCCCGGGCGATGACGCGAATGGGCACCGGCTTGCCGGCCTCGTCCAACAATGCCAGATCGAGCACCGCATCGGTGGCGGCATTGACCACCCGCCACAGCTGCGTGGCACCCACGGGTATCGTCAGCGGGGCCAGATCCCTGTCCGCGGAGGCGCCATCCACCACCGGGCCGCCATTCAGCGAGATCTCGTCCACCGGGGCCGAATTGCTGCACCCGAGTTCGTGCCGTGTGTCGATCCGTGCCCCCGCGATCGCCGGCCTTTCCTGCGGCGCCGTGTCGGCCGCTGGCGCACTGGCGACAGGCGGCAGGGGTGTGGCGCCGGCGACGGCCTTCGCATCGCTGTCCTTGAGCTGCCTGACGATGAACACACGATCCTCGATGCCCGCCTGGTCGCGCGCACGATCGTCCGCACCTTCGACCACGATGGCGCCGGATAGCCCGGCCAGCATCTGCGCCTGCACCTCACCATGCACATGCGGATGATACCAATACAGGCCAGGCGGCATGTTCGCCGGTATGGGGTAGCTGTAGGTCATCTCGCGACGCCCGCATGACATGCTGCCCTCGGCGGGATCGACGCACCCCATCATCACCTCGTCCTGAGGCACGGTGGGCGGCACGGTGAAACCATGCACATGCAGATTGGTGCGGCCAGTCACCGCATGCGCGCGCCCCGGCACGATCTGCAGCATGCCGTCGGCCGCAGGCACGTTGCCGAGCGGCGTATCGCGCATGTTGTTCGGCACGAGGGCATCGAGTGCCGACGGGTCGGTGATCTCGTTGCGCAAATTGATGGTCAGCGTCGCACCCTGCCTGACCCGTATGGTCGGCGCTTCGGCGATGCCGTCGATCACATAGCACAAGGTCGTTCCCTGCTGACGGACGATCAGCCCGACGGTGGGCTTGCGTGCATTGACCCAGCGGTCGCGCGCGAAGTTGCCGCGCGGCGGAATGCCGATGCCACAGGGATGGGCGGCCGAGGAAAGTGGTTGCCAGGCGAGGCCCGCATATTCATCCGCATCCGCCCATGCGGCATGGTTGCCGAGACATAGGCCGAAGAGGATGGCGGCGCTCGCGCGTGTTCTCATGGATGGATCTCTTCAGGGTAAGAAAGAAGGGCTTCTTTTCTGACGAAAAGAAGCAAAAGACTTTTTTGTCGCTGTCGCGGTTCTTTTCGGCGGCGCGCGCCAAAAACAAATCCGCCCGCTCTTGCGAGCGAACGGATCTATCGAAGCAGGTGTGGCCGGCTTAGTGGTAGAAAAGGTCGATCAGTTCTGCCGAAGCGTCGCACGCATTGTTCAGGCAGGGCAGGCCGAAGCCGGCTTCCATCGTCTTGAGCAGCGAGTAATGGTCGTAATGCGTGGCGCTCTGATAGCCCACCACGCCGTAGTTCTTGTCGACGATGAACGGTACGCGGTTCAGGTTGTTCGAGTAATCGTTCTCGTCGAATACGATGACGATGGCATTGTTGCCCTGTGACCAAACCGGCGAGGACTTGATCGCGAGCACGACCTGCTTGATGGCCGCGTCAGAGAGCTGGATATCGGCCTGCTGATCGCTGCAGGTGTTGGCCTGGCCGCTGACGGTGTGGATGTCATGGCATTTGTCCGGCACGATGAACGAAAGATTCGGCACGTTGCCGGTGGCGAGATCCTGGTAGAGACCGCCAGCGCCGGTCCAATCCTGTACCTGCGCTTCCGACAGCAGCGGATTCGCGCCGATCTGCACGTCGGCGAAGAAGACGAAGGGATTATGGTCGGTCACATAAAGCTGGGACACGACAGGGGTCGGGGTGTTCTTCTTGAAGAATGAGAGCGGCGACAAATTGGAGAAGTTGCCGTCCGCATAATAGACACCATCGACGCGCGGGCCGGTGGTGGGCAGGCTCTCCTGATAATCTTTCCAGCTCAGGCCGGCTTCGACCAACTGGTGGGCAATCGATTTTGCCGTGTAGGTGATCGAGGCATAGTTGCGCAACGCGCAGTTATGCTCGATGGCGGCGTCGGTGAACGAGATCTGGCCGTTGCAGCCGCCGCTCGGTGCTGTCGCCGGCGTTGCCACGTCTTCGCCGGCATTATAGATCGGGTCGACGGCGCCGTTGCAGTCGTTGCTATATTGGTTCGACTTGCACTTGCCGCTGGTCGCCCAGTTCAGGGGGAAATCGTCGGTGACGCCGAAATTGGAACCGCCGGTGAGCTCGAGATAATTGACCAGGCTCGGATGGCCGACGCCGTAATAGTTCAGCGACTGGCCGGCTTCCTTGGCTTCCTGTGTCATGAAGGGCGCATTGGCGTTGCCAATGATTTGCTGCTTCAGATGGTTTTCCATCATGATGACGAACACATGATCCAGATGCGGGACTCCCCCGGGCGCGACAGGCGCGGACCCTTCCTTTGCCAGCGCCGAGGCGGAGGCAAACAGCGCCATGGCCGTGAGACCAAAAACGAGTTTCTTCATTGCGTAATCCTATGGTGAAGCCGTCGCCGAGGCGAGCCACGTGCGTGACGCGCGGAGACCTAGAGCGGACAGGACACGCGCGGGATGACAATTGCATTAAACAACAAAGACGCAGCGGTCGAAGCCTTCTTTCCTGAAGAAAAGAAGCAAGAGACTTTTATGTCGCTGTCGCGGTTCTATCCGCCAGCGCATGCCATAGACACAATAGTTTTTTGGTTTTTTTAAAAAGGAACTGCTTTCTCGCTACGAGACAATGACATCAGTCGAGTTCGGGCAGAGAACGCGCACGTCGTTCATCGTCGATGGCGACAAAGGTGAAGGTCGCCTGAGTCACCTTGCTCGTTTCGTCACCTGCGCGGGCACGACGCCAGGCTTCTACAAAAATGCGCATCGAGGATCGGCCGGTGCCGATGAGTTTCGCGTAAAGGCTCACCTCGTCACCGACATAGACGGGGCTGTGGAACGTCATTGCCTCGACGGCGACTGTCGCACAGCGGCCCTTGGCGCGCCGCGCAGCGATGCTGCCGGCTGCAAGGTCCATCTGCCCCATCAGCCACCCGCCAAAGATGTCGCCAGCAGGATTTGTATCGCTCGGCATGGCGATCGTTCGAATAACCGGGGGATCACCGAGAGCGGATAAGCTTTCGTTCATGGCGACTCGTTCTTCTGTCATCTGGATTGCAGATAGACCTTTTATGAGCAGCTTTAAAAAAGATCTGCGTTCTTGCCGGTCTCAGGCAATTGCCCGAGATCCAGGCTGGGATACCAGAGCGACCTGCCGTTTGCTTTGGCCCAACGCCAGTCCGGCACTTCCTTCAGCAGCACCACGCCGGGAACGCCCAGTGCCCCGGCAAGGTGGGCCACCGCGGTGTCTACTGTCACCACGCGCCGGCAGCCTGAAACGAGTGCTGCGGTGCGGGCCATGTCCATATCCATGTCCTGTGGGTTGGCGAACAGGCTGGGTGTTGCCTGGTCGGCGGCGGCGCCGCGTTGCAGGCTGACGAAGGGTGGGCGCTCGGCAAGGCCGGCGAGCAGGTCCGCGAGCGCCACTGAGCGCGTCGGCTCCCAGCCGCCGGCGCGCCAGCACAGGCCGATGCGGCCGCACGCCCAATCGGGCGCAGGGCGAGGCGCACGCATGTACGGCACGCAGCTTGCCAATTCCTCTGGTCGCACGCGCAGCATGTGACCAAGTTCCATGATCTCGACATCGCACTCGCCGGGCGGGTGGGGGCGGGCGACGTCGAACGGCACGAGGCGACCGACGCCCGGCATTTGGCGCAGAAGTTCGAGCAATTCGGGCTGCGCTTCCAGGGTGACGCTGCGGGCGCGGGCGCCGAGGGCGGGCAGGAAGCGGGCGAATTGGAGGGTGTCGCCGAGCCCGTGATAGCAGCGGACGAGGACGTGCCGGTTGTCGGGTGGCGTGCCGTCCCAGACCCAGCGGAGATGGTAGGGAAGCGTTGCGTCGTCGCGGGTCGCGGGGTCGCGGGTGTGGAGCACGGCGTCGCTCTCGCACCAGGCTTCGGCGAAGCGGCCGGTGCGCATCAGGGTGTCCCAGCCTGGCGTATCTGCAGTGATGTCGAGCACGATATGTCGCGAACGCTCGCGCGGCGTTATTGTTGCGAGTTAACGATGTGCCAACGGATAGAACCGCGACAGCAATTTAAAAGTCTTTTGCTTCTTTTCTTCAGAAAAGAAGATTCTGTCTTCTATGCCTCGAACGTCTGCGCAGACGTAGCAATCAGCGCGCATTGCGTTCCGAGAGGCGGTGGTTGCTCGACAGAGACGAGTTCCAGAAGCCGGCCGCGCAATGCCACGGTGATGTGGAAGATCGGCCCGGCTTGTCGTGCGAACACCGCGCGGGCTTCGCCGTTGCCTGGTGCCAAACTGAGCTGGTGCAGGCGGAGCAGGGCGATGGCAGGGCCGTCCGGCAGGCTTGCGCGGAAGGGGGCGACCGGCAGGTTCTCGGCGACCATCATGCCGCCGGCGACGTGGCCTTCGAGGCGTATGGTTGGTGCGAGGAACTCGAAGACGAAGGGGTCTGCGGGGGTGCGTTCGAGTTCTTCGGGGGTGCCGAGCTGGAGAATGCGGCCGCCGCGCATGACGGCGACGCGGTCGGCGAGTTCGACGGCTTCGGACTGGTCGTGGGTGATGAAGATGCTGGTGAGGCCGAGGCGGGCGTGCAGAGCGCGCAGCCAGCTGCGGATTTCCTTGCGCACCAGGGGATCGAGTGCGCCGAAGGGTTCGTCGAGCAACAGGAGTCGAGGCGCGGTGGCCAGGGCGCGGGCGAGGGCTACGCGCTGCTGTTGGCCGCCGGAGAGTTGGGCGGGGCGGCGTTGGGCGAGGTCGGGGATCTGCACCAGGTCGAGAAGTTCGTTCACGCGGGCGCGGATCTTTGCGTCGGGCATCAGTCGTTGCACGCGCAGGCCGAAGGCGACGTTTTCGGCGACGGTCAGATGGCGGAACAGGGCATAGTTCTGGAACATGAAGCCGATATTGCGGCGGCGGGCGGGGATGCCGGCCATGTCGCGGCCGTCTATTTCCAGCAGGCCGGTGTAGTGCGTCTCGAGGCCGGCGATCACCCGCAGGACGGTGGTTTTTCCCGCGCCGGAGGGGCCGACGAGTGCCAGGAATTCACCTGGCCGGACGGCGAGGTCGATGGCGTGGAGCGAGGGGACGTTGCCGTAACGCTGGGTGATTCCGGTGAGGGTGACGGTCATCGTTCGGCGCCGAGATGGCTGCCGAGGCGCCATTCCAGGGCGGCTTTGACCGCGAGTGTCACCAACGCGAACAGGCCGAGGCAGGCGGCCATCGCGAAGGCGGCGGCCGATTGGTAATCGTTGTAGAGGGTTTCGATATGCAGGGGCATGGTTTCGGTGACGCCTGGTATGTGGCCGGAGACGACCGAGACTGCGCCGAATTCACCCATCGCCCGCGCAGTGCAAAGCAGCACGCCGGCGAGCAGTGCCCAGGCGATGTCGGGCAAGGTGACGCGGAAGAAGGTGGCGAGGAAACCGGCGCCGAGCATGGCGGCTGCTTCCTCCTGCGCGCGTCCCTGCGCCTGCATCAGCGGCATCACCGTTCGCGCGACGAAGGGGAAGGTGACGAACACAGTGGCCAGCACGATGCCGGGGACGGCGAAGATGATCTGCACATCGTGGGCGGCGAGCGCGTGGCCGAACCAGCCATTGGCGCCGAACAGCAGCACCCAGACGAGGCCGGAGATCACCGGGGAGATGGTGAGCGGCAGTTCGATCAGGACCAGCAAGGCGCGCTTGCCGGCGAAATCGAATTTGGTGAGGCACCAGGCGGCGGCGAGGCCGCAGACCGTGTTCAATGGGACGGCGATGACGGCGACCAGCAAGGTGAGCCGTATGGCGGCCATTGCATCCGGCTCGACCAGGGCGTCGCGGGCGAAAGCGAGGCCGTGGCTCAGCGCTTCGGCGAAGACGGTGCCGAGCGGGAGCAGGAAGAGCACGCCGAAGATGGCGATGGCACCGGCGATCAGCAGCGCGCGGGTCACATGCGCTGCTCCAGACGGCGCTGCAGTGCCGTCAATACGCTCAGCACCAGCAGCGATCCGGCGAGCATGGCGACGCCGATGCAGGCAGCGCCTGCATAATCGAATTCCTGCAGCCTGGTGACGATGAGCAGGGGCGCGATCTCGCTGACCATCGGCATGTTTCCGGCGATGAAGATGACCGAGCCGTATTCGCCGACGCCGCGTGCAAAGGCCAAGCCGTAACTGACCAGCAAAGCTGGGGTCAGCGCCGGCAGGATAACGCGCCACAGCACTTGCCAGGGGGCGGCGCCGAGCGTTGCCGCTGCTTCCTCGGTCTCGCGCGGCAGGTCGCGCAGAACGGGTTCGGTCGTGCGCACGACAAAGGGGATGGAGACGAAGACCAGGGCTACCAGGATGCCGAGCGGCGTGTAGGCGATTTTTATGCCGAGATGGGCGAGCGGCGCGCCGAGCAGGCCGTTGGGGCCGAACAGGGTGGTCAGAGTGATGCCGGCCACAGCCGTGGGGAGTGCGAACGGCAGGTCAACGAGGCTGTCGAGCAGGCGTCGCCCGGGGAAACGCTGCCGCACCAGCACCCAGGCGAGCAGGAGGCCGAGCGGGAGGGCGATGGCGGCGGCGAGTGCGGCGCAGCCGAAGCTGAGGCGCAAAGCCGCATAAACTCGCGGCTGGGCCAGCGACGCGATGATCCCGGCGGGGCCGAGGCTGAACGCACGGAGCAGCAGGGCCGACAGCGGTATCACCACGATAAGCCCAACCCAGCCCAGGGTCAGCGACAAGGCCGGCCCGAACCCGGGCAGGGCAGACCTTGTCCGCGCGGTCACTTGCCTGGCTGGTAGATATGGTCGAACAGGCCGCCTTCACCGAAATGCTTCGGCTGCACCAGTTTCCAGCCGCCGAGGCTCGCGATGTCGTAGGTGTGCAGCTTCGGGAACTCCAATGCGTATTTCGCGGCCACCGTGGGGTTCTGCGGGCGGAAGTAATGCTTGGCGCCGATCTCCTGCCCGGCCGGGGTGAACAGGAATTTCAGATACGCTTCGGCCACTTTCTGCGTGCCGTGCTTGGCGGCGATCGTATCGACGACGGCGACGGGCGGTTCGGCCTTTACGCTGATCGAGGGGTAGACCACGTCGAACTGGCCGGCGCCGAGGTCCTTGGAGGCCAACAGGGCTTCGTCTTCCCAGGCCAGGAGCACGTCGCCAATGCCGCGCTGGACGAAGGTGTTGGTGGCGCCGCGGGCGCCCGAATCAAGCACCGGCACATGGCTGTAGAGTTTTGCGAGGAAGGCCTGCGCAGTTGCCTCGCTGCCGCCGGGCTGATGCAGCGCCCAGATCCATGCGGCGAGATAATTCCAACGTGCGCCGCCGGAGGTTTTGGGGTTCGGCGTGACGACGGCGATGCCGGGCTTGAGCAGATCCGGCCAGTCATGCAGGCCCTTGGGGTTTCCGCGACGGACCAGGAACACGATGGTGCTGGTATAGGGCGTGGCGTTGTCCGGCAGGCGCGTCTGCCAGTCGGTGGCGGTCAGGCCGCGCTGTGCGATCGCATCGATGTCGCCACCGAGGCCCAGAGTGACCACGTCGGCCTGCAAGCCGTCGATCACGGCGCGTGCCTGCGCGCCGGATCCGCCATTGGAGGTTTTGATGGTGATCGCTGGATGGCCCTGGGACTGCCACAAGGCCGCGAATTGGGCATTGATGTCGTGGTAAAGCTCACGCGTCGGGTCGTAGGAAACGTTGAGGAGTGCCGTCTGTGCCGTGGCAAAACCTGTTGTCAGCAGCAGGATGCTGGCGGCCAGAATGAGGTGCCGGCGGCTATTGGACTGGAACACCTTCATTAATCCTATCTATGAGGTATGATATACCTCACACACGTAACAGACTGTGTCAACGCAGGATTCGTTCTACAATCGGCACGCATTCGACGTGGTAGGCACCGATTTGACAGCAGGTTTCGGAGTGCAGCGCGCAGGCGGCGGCCGCATTGTGACAGCCGACGTAAACTGGACCGGATATCATGACACGTTTGCAGATGAGGGCGCACGCCGCGGCCTCGATCGAGACGGACCCTCGCTGGGCGCGCATCGTGGCGCGCGATCGCGGTGCCGACGGGCAATTCTGGTATTCCGTTGCGACGACGAAAGTCTATTGCCGCCCATCCTGCCCGTCACGTGCGGCAAACCCCGGCAATATCGGGTTGCACGCGACCTTGGCGGAAGCCCGGGCGACCGGCTTCAGGCCGTGCAAGCGCTGCGATCCGGATGGCCTTTCGCACAATGCGGGCAACACCATTCTCGTCGAGAAAGCTTGCAGGATGATCGAGCAGAGCGAGGCGGCGCCGTCGCTTTCGGCGCTCGCGGATGCGGCCGGATTGAGCCCGGGTTACTTCCACCGCGTGTTCAAGGCAGGCACCGGGCTGACGCCAAAAGCCTACGCCTCGGCGCATCGCGCAAAGCGTGTGCGGCAGGCGCTTTTGCAGGGGCAGTCGGTAACGGAAGCCATCTATGCTGCGGGCTTCAACTCCAGCGGGCGGTTCTACGAAAAGGCCACTGCGATGCTGGGTGCCACGCCCACGCAGTATCGCGCCGGCGGGGCGGGCGAGGAAATCCGCTTTGCCGTCGGGCAGTCCAGCCTCGGGGCGATCCTTGTCGCCAGCAGCGAGAAAGGCGTCGTCTCGATCCTGATCGGCGACGAACCAGAGAATTTGGTGCGCCAACTCCAGGATCGTTTTTCCAGGGCCGAGCTGATTGGCGGGGATTCGGCGTATGAGGCGCTGGTGGCGCGCGTGGTGGGGTTCGTCGAGGCGCCGGCGCTGGGGTTGGATCTGCCGCTCGATGTGCGGGGCACTGCGTTTCAGCAGCGCGTTTGGCAGGCGCTCCGCGACATCCCGGCAGGGCGGACGATCAGCTATGCCGAGCTTGCGCGCCGTGTCGGCGCACCCACTGCCGTGCGCGCGGTGGCGGGCGCCTGTGCGGCGAACACGATCGCGGTTGCCATTCCCTGCCATCGCATCGTTCGCACCGATGGCAGCCTGTCCGGCTATCGCTGGGGAATTGCGCGCAAACGCAGCCTGATCGAGCTAGAAACACAAACAGATCGAAATTCTCGCGTCGTCTGAACACGTGAAGCGGCTGACAGATACGTTGGTTGACGGAGATACGACGCCATGCGCGCTTGGGTGAATGGCCGACCGGCGCGCATCCGCACTCTTCATTTATGTTACCGTCATGCTGGATGCGCTGGGGTTCGGGATCGTCGTGCCGGTGGTGCCGGAACTGGTGAGACGGATCGGACATGTGCCTGCTGCGGATACGTCCATCTGGGTGGGTCTCCTGCTGACCCTGTTCTCGGCCATGCAGTTTCTGGCGGCGCCGGTGCTTGGCGGATTGAGCGACCAGGTGGGGCGACGCCCGGTGCTGCTGGGGTCGCTTGCCGGGCTTTGCCTCGGCGGCCTGGCAACGGCGTGGGCGCCGAACCTTTTCGTGCTGATCCTGGTGCGGATGGCCACAGGTGCGCTGAGCGGCAACGGCGCGGCGGCGGAAGCCTATATCGCGGATATCACGCCGGCAGGGGAACGCGCCGGGCGGTTTGGACTGATCGGGGCATTGTATGGCATCGCGTTTGTGCTCGGCCCGGCGGTGGGGGGCGTGCTTGGGAGATCGGATCCGCGTTGGCCGTTCGTGGCCAGCGCTGCGCTGGCAGCATGCAATTTCGCCTATGGCTTGCTGGTGCTGCCGGAAAGCCTGGGCGGTGAACAGAGGCGGCGCCTGAGCTGGAAACGCGCCAATCCGTTTGGGACATTGCGCACCATGTTCGCCGACCGGGGCCGGGCGATATTGGGAATAGCCTGGTGCTGTCTATGGTTTTCACTTGGCGCTCAGCAAAGCAGCTTTATCCTGGCTAATGAGATGCGGTTCGGGTGGAGCACGGTGCAGAACGGCCTGGTGCTGGCGCTGGCGGGTGCGGTGTCGGCGTTGACGCAGGGGCTGCTGGTGCAGAGGGCGACGAACGGGCTGGGTGCCAAGCGCACGGCGTTGTTGGGGCTAGGGTTCAGTGCGTTGGGCTATGCGTTCTATGCCTTTGCCGCCTCTCGCGCGGTGATGTTCCCGGGCGTGGTGATCCTGGCCCTCGGTGCACTCGGAAATCCGGCCATACAGGCGATGGTGACGGCACGGACCGGCCCCGAAAGCCAGGGCGAGGCAAATGGCGCGCTGACATCGCTGCAGGGGTTGATGGCGGTCGTCGCGCCGCTATCGACCGGGTGGCTGTTCGCGCTGGCGACGCGCGCGCATGGTGCTGTGCATTTTGCCGGTGCACCGTTTTTGCTGGCTGCGGTGATTTGCGTAGGCGGGCTGGTGAGTTTGCTTGCGTTACAGGAAAATTAGGGAAGAACTTCTTTTCTGAAGAAAAGAAGCAAAAGACTTTTATGGTGCTATCGCAGTTCTATCCGGCAGCGCACGCCAAGAACACAAAAGTTTTTTGGTTCTTTTTTTCAAAAAAGAACTGCTTCCTTCCTGTCTGCCAGGCGCTCGCTGCGCGGCCGGCCTGGACATCGAAGGAGAAGAACTGGGCCGGGCGGGCGACGCCGGCGCAGAACGGCATGATGTCGCCGGGGTGAAGATGATCGGCGGAAATCGCCATGGCCGGTGTGCGGTGTTGTGACATGCGGACCATCCAAGCGGCATTTTGTGAAACTTCAGTGAAAGCTGAGAAGAGCGGCCCCGAAATGCCGCGCCTGCCGGCGGATATGCGGCAAGGCTTGGGCTAGGCTGCGCCTGGTAACTCCTATACTAGGCCTCGTCGCCTTCGAACCGGATATGACTGGGCATGCGTGAGATGAAACCGGCAACTGCCCTGTCGCGCCTGGCGTGCGAGGTGACCCTTAGCGGAGCGATGCTTGCGATGTTGCAGGTGGCGCCGGCCTTCGCAGACCCGCCCGTCCCGGCCGGCGATGCCTCGCAATCGGCCGACGCCAGCCTACCCGTGGTTCAGGATTATGCGATCCTTGGGCAGGCGACCTTCGTCGAGCAGTTCCACCCCGGGTTCCACGCGGCATATAGCGGACCGAACAGCCTGGATTCCGGACGGCGTGGCGATGAAACCTTCGACTTCACGCTGTATGGCGGTGTGCGGCCTTGGAAAGGTGCGGAGATCTGGGTGGATCCGGAAGTGGATCAGGGTTTTGGTCTGAGCAATACGCTCGGGCTTGCTGCGTTCTCCAGTGGCGAGGCCTACAAGGTTGGGCAGGCGACGCCCTATGTGCGGGTGCAGCGCTTGTTCCTGCGGCAGACCTTGGATCTGGGTGGGCAGAGCCAGGCTGTCGCACCCGACCAGAATCAGCTCGGTGGTGCGAACACAGCGGATCGACTTGTCGCGACGATCGGCAAATTCAGTGTGGTCGATGTATTCGACACCAACCAGTATGCACATGATGCGCGCAACGATTTCATGAACTGGGCGGTGATCGACGGCGGCGCCTTCGACTACGCGGCCGATGCGTGGGGATATGCCTATGGCGCCTCGCTGGAATGGTATCAGAGCTGGTGGACCTTGCGGGCCGGGATTTTCAATGGCTCGGCCACGCCGAACTCGAAATACGCCGCGTTCCCGCTCGGTTCGCAGTTCCAGATCGTGACCGAGGCGGAGGCGCGTTATAACCTGTTCGGACAAGCCGGCAAGCTGAAGGTTCTAGGATTTCAGACCCGCGCGAAGCTCGCCACCTTCGCGGCGCTGGAACAATTCTATGCCGCCAATCCCGACGCTTCCAACGTCGATGCCGAAACGATACGGCATCTGCGCAACAAGTTTGGCGGGGACATCAATATCGAGCAATCGATCACCGCGGATCTTGGCGCGTTCCTGCGGGCGAGTTTCTCGGATGGGCGGACAGAGGCTTATGATTTCACCGATGTCGATCGCTCGATATCGGGTGGTTTCTCGCTGACCGGTGGCAGCTGGAACAGGCCGAACGATACGGTCGGCGTTGCTTATGTCGTCGACAACATCAGCAAGGCGCACAAGGAGTATTTCGAGCAGGGTGGCCTCGGTCCGCTGATCGGCGATGGTCGGCTGACAAATGCGGCGCCGGAACAGGTGCTGGAGAGTTATTACAGTTTCACCGTGAGGACCGGAATCAAGGTCAGCGCCGACTACCAGTTGGTGAACCACCCCGCGTATAACGAAGATCGCGGCCCCGTGCACATCTTCACCGGCAGGTTGCATGTGCAATTCTAGGTTAGTCGTCGTCCAGGCAAGAACATAAAAGTCTTTTGGTTCTTTTCTTCAGAACAGAACCGCTTCCTCACTTCGGGTTAGCGACACCAAGTATGCCGAGCACCCGATCGCCTTTCAGGTCGGTGACCTGTAGGTCGTTGCGGTTCCACCAGCCGCCGCCGAGGGATTGGAAGAGGGCGGCGGTGTCGTCGAGGCGGCTGGCGGTGGCTTGTATGGCGGTGAGGCGTGCCTGCAAGGCGGTTTGTTGTGCGTTGAGGATGCCGAGATAGGCGACCTGGCCGAGTTTGACCTGCAGCCTGACGATTTGCAGGCTCTGCTCTGCGGCGTTCACACCCGCGGTCGCAGCTGCCAGGGTGTCGGCGTCGGATTGCAAGGCGTGCAGCGTGTCGGCCACGTTCTGGAACGCGGTGAGCGTGGTGGAGACGTATTGGGCCTGCGCCTGTTCCAGGGCAGCGCGGGCGCTGCGGGCGCGATGCAGCAGAGTACCACCGTCGAAGATGGGTTGGGTGACCGCAGCCGCGATGGTCCAGAAGCCGTTGCCGTTGGCGAAGAGGTCGCGGAAGAAATTGCTTTCGCTGCCGCCTTGTGCGGTGAGGGTGAAGGAGGGGAGGCGGTTGGCGATGGCGACGCCGACCTGGGCGCTGGCGCTGTGCAGTTGTTCTTCGGCCTGGCGCACATCGGGGCGCTGCACGACGAGGGCGGCGGGGAGGCTGACCGGCAGGTTGGTAGGCAAGGCGAGCTGGTCGAGCGTGAAGGTTTGCGGGAGGGCTTCGTCGGGGCGCTGGCCGACGAGGACGGCGAGTGCGTCGCGTTGCACGTCGAGCTGTTTTTGCAGTGGTGGCAAGGCTGATTGCGCTTGGGCCAGAGCGGCCTGCTGGGCGAGTTCGTCGACGCCGGCGACCTGACCGGCGCTGTATTGTTTTTTCAGGACGGTCAGGATTTCGGTTTCTGCCGCGATGATCTCTTGTGTTGCGGATATTTGTGCGCGCAGGGAGGCTTCGTTGATGGCGGCGGCCACGAGGTTCGAGGTGAGGGTGAGGTAGGTGGCTTCGAGCTGGAATCGCTGTTGCTGGGCTTGTGCCGCGAGCGATTCGACCTGGCGGCGGGTGCCGCCAAACACGTCGGGCGTGTAGGATACGGAAAGCTGTGCGGTGATCAGGCCGTAATAGGGGCTGCCGTTCAGCGCCTGGCCGGAGGCGGCAGAGACGCTTCGGGTTGCGGTCTTGTTGCGGCTGGGCTCGAAGGTTGCCGACAGATCCGGGAAGAAAGAGCCTTCCTGGGCGTAGAGGGTTTCGCGCGATTGCCGGAGCGAGGCTTGTGCCGCGGTCAAGGTCGGGTTGTCGGCGAGTGCACTGCGGATCAGCTGGTCGAGGGCGGCGTTGTGGAAGACGGTCCACCATTCTCCGGGGATATCGAGGCCTTGGACGAAATGCTGGGCGGAGTCATGCGGTGCGAGTGTGCCCCGCATATAGGAAGTCTGCTGTGGGGCAGAGGGTTTATGGTAATCGGGGCCGACGGCGCAGCCAGAGAGCAGGAGGGCGACGAGGCAGAGGCGGCCTAGCACGCGCATCACTCGGCCACCACTTCCGCCGATTTGGCGGCGGTGCGGCCACGTTGCGAGAACATGTCGATCAGCACCGGCAGAACGGTGAGGAACAGGATCGGTGCCAGGCTGATGCCGCCGACGACGACCAGAGCGAGCGGGCGTTGTACCTGGGAACCGATGCCGGTGGAGATGGCGGCCGGCAGCAGGCCGACCATGGCGACCACACAGGTCATGACCACAGGGCGAAGCTGCACGTCGCAGGTGCGGGTGATGGCGGTGAGCCTGTCGACCCCGCCTGCGATCAGCTGATTGAAATAGGTGACGATGATGATGCCGTCCATCGCGGCGATGCCCATCAGGGCGACGAAGCCGATGGCGGCGGAGACGCTGAACGGCGTGCCGGTGATGGTGAGCATCAGGATGCCGCCGATCAACGCCATCGGGATCACGCTGGCGGCAAGCAGCATATCGACGATGGAATTGAAATTCACGTAGAGCAGCAGGCAGATCAGCAGGAAAGCGAGCGGTACGACGATGGAAAGGCGTTTGATGGCATCTTGCAGATTGCCGAACTCGCCGACCCATTCGGTGTGATAGCCGCCGGGGATCAGCACGTCTTCTGCCACTTTGCGCTGGGCTTCCAGCACGGTGCCGCCGAGATCGCGGCCGCGGACGGAGAATTTGATCGGGATGTAGCGTTCCTGCCCCTCGCGATAGATGAAGGAGGCACCTGAGACGAGCTGCACGTTCGCGACATCGCTGAGCTGGACGGGGACTGTGCCGGTGCCGTTGGGGTTCGGTGCGCTGATGACGATGTGACGAATGGAATCCAGGCTTTGGCGATATTGCGGTGCGAGGCGCACGATGATCGGGAAATTGCGGTCGCTGCCGTTCTCGTAGAGGTTGCCGGCTGCCTGGCCGCCAATGGCGGTCTGCACGGTGGCATTCACGTCGCCGGGGGCGAGGCCGTAGCGCGCGGCGCGGTCGCGATCGACATCGATGCGCACGGTCGGTTGGCCGAGCGAGCGGAGGACGGCGAGATCGGCGATGCCGGGGATCTTGGCCATCACATCGGCCATCTTATTGGCGGTGGATTCCAGCACTTCGAGATCGCCGCCATAGAGTTTTACGCTGTTCTCGCCTTTCACGCCGGAGGCGGCTTCTTCCACGTTGTCTTCGATATACTGGGAAAAGTTGAAATCGACGCCGGGATAGGCGGCGGTGAGCTTCGCCGTCATTTCGGCAACGAGCTTGTCCTTGTCGATCCCCGTGGGCCAGGTGTCGAAGGGCTTGAGGGGGACGAAGAATTCGGCGTTGAAGAAGCCGGTGGCATCGGTGCCGTCATCGGGGCGGCCGTGTTGCGAGACGACGGTGATCGTTTCGGGGTATTGCTTCATGATCCGGCGGATGCCGTTGACGATGCCGTCGCCGGCTTCGAGCGACACCGATGTCGGCATGGTGGCGCGCACCCAGAGATTGCCTTCCTCCAGCTTGGGCAGAAACTCGAGACCCAGGGAGTGCGAGCAAAGGGCGGTGACCACGAGCAGGATCGCGATGCCGCCGAGTGTCAGCAAACGGTTTGCGAGTGCCGCGCGGATCACCGGGATCGCGCGGCGATGCAGGAAGCGCACGAGGATGGTTTCCTTCTCCTGCAAATGTGCAGGCAGGAACAGCGCACTGAGCGCGGGCGTGACGGTGAAGGTGGCGAGCAGGCCGCCGCCGATCGCGTAAGCGTAGGTTTTCGCCATCGGCCCAAAAATATGGCCCTCGATGCCGCTCAGCGTGAACAGCGGCACGAAGGCGGCGATGATGATGGCCGCGGAAAAGAAGATGCCCTGGCTCACTTCCGTGGCTGCCTGGGCAATGACCAGCGTGCGGCCGAAAAGGCCGCTCGCCGTGCGCTGGTCGTGGATGACGGAATTGCGGAAGCGTTCGGCGGCAGGCTGTGAAAGCCTGCGCATGATGTTTTCCATCATGATCACGGTGGCATCGACGATGAGCCCAAAATCGATGGCGCCGACGGAGAGCAGGTTCGCCGAATCGCCTTTCAAAAGGATCAGGCCGATGGCGAAGGAAAGCGCGAAGGGAATGGTGGCGGCGACGATGAGAGCGGCGCGCAGATCGCCGAGGAAGACATATTGCAGGATGAAGATCAGGATGATGCCTTCGACCAGATTATGCATCACCGTGTGTGTGGTCACGTGGATCAGGTCGGAACGGTCGTAGATGCGTTCGATATGCACGCCGGGCGGCAGGATGCCGGTGGTGTTGATCTCTTCGAGCAGCGCCTCGACGGCATGGATGGTGGGCATGCTTTCGGCGCCGCGGCGCATCAGCACGATGCCCTGGATGATGTCGTCCGCATCATCCTGGCCGGCGATGCCAAGACGGGGCTGGTTGCCGATCCCTACGGTGGCGACATCGCGGATGCGCAAGGGTGCGCCGTTATTCGCCGTCACCATGGTGTTGCGAATATCGTCGAGCGAGTGGATCAGGCCGACGCCGCGCACGACGGCGGATTGTGCGCCGAAATTGACCGTCTGGCCGCCGACATTGATGTTGGCGTTATTCAGCGCGGTAAGCACCTGCGGCAGGGTGACGCCGTTATGGATCAGCTTGTTCTGGTCGATGGTGACGTCGAAGGTTTTCGTCTTGCCGCCCCAGCCATTGACGTCGACCACGCCGGGGATCGCCTTGAAGCGGCGCTCCAGCATCCAGTCTTCGATGGTCTTAAGGTCGGTAACCGAATACCCTGGCGGGCCTACAACCCGGTAGCGGAAGATTTCGCCAATGGGGCTTTCCGGCGAGATGCCGGGGAGCGCGCCATTCGGCAAGGCTGCGAGCTGCGCCAAGCGGTTGATGACTCGCTGTTCGGCTTCCTCGTAGGTGAAGTCATAGGTGAATTGCACTTTTACGTCGGAGAGGCCGAACAGGCTGATGGTGCGTATGGCGTTGATGTGCGGGATGCCCGCCATCTGCACTTCGATGGGGATGGTGATGTAGCGCTCTATCTCTTCCGCACTCTGTCCGCTGCTTTGGGTGACGATATCGACCAGCGGGGGCACCGGATCGGGGTAGGCTTCGATGTTGAGGTTGAGAAAGCTAACGACGCCCGCTGCGAAGACGAAGACAGTGAGCACTGCGACCAGGATGCGCTGGCGCAGGATGAAGGAAAACAGGCCGCTCATCGCAGCCGCGGGCCCACGAGACGGCGCATGTCAGCTTCCGGAGACGGCGCGATCGATGAACACCGATCCGCTGGTGACGACGCTTTCACCGGCAGAGAGGCCTTTATCGATTTCGATCATGCCTGCGCTGGTATGGCCGATGGTGACCGGGCGCAGGGCAAGCGTCTTCTTGGCCGGGTCAGCCACCCAGACATGCGCGTCCGGGCCGTCGAACACCACGGCATCCTGCGGCACGGCGATGGAGGGGGTGGCCGCACCGGTGGTGATCTCGAAGCTTGCGAACATCTCGGGCTTCAGCAGGCCGTCCGTGTTGTCCAGTTCGGCGCGCACCGGCAGGCGATGGGTGTTGGGGTCGATGCCGGCGGCGACATAGCGCACGGTGGCGTTGAAAATTCGGCCGGGAAACGCCAGCACGCTTACCTGTACGGGGTCGCCGATATGGATGCTGCCGGCGTCGGATTCACGTGCATTGGCGACCAGCCAGAGTTTTGTCAGGTCACCGATGGAGAACACCGCCTGCGCGGCACCGGCACTTGCGGTGGAACCCACGATGTTCTGGCCGGGTCCGATCTGCCGCTGGATGATGGTGCCGCCGATCGGCGCCCGCACCACGATGCTCGCGGTTTGATTAAGTGGATTCGCGGTGTTTTCGAAACCGCGTATCTGGTCATCGGTGACGCCGAAGATGCGCAGACGGTTGCGCACGGCGCCCAAAGCGATCTGAGCGCTGGCGAGGCCGCCCTGCGCCGTTGCGAGATCGACACGGCTTTGCTGCCAGTCCTTCAAGGCTGCGCCATGGCCGAGATAGAGCTGGTGCTGGCGCTGTTCGGCGCCGGTGGCGAGTTCCAGCTGTGCGTGCGCCGTGCGCAATGTGGCCGCGTTACTGACGAGGTCGTTCTCCGCCTGGGAGATTTCGCTGGCCTGCACGAGGAAAAGCGGCGTGCCCGCGGCAACTACGTCACCGGCATGGGCGAGCACTTTGGTCACCCGGCCGGAATAGGGCGAGAAGATTTGCGTGGTCAGATCATCATCCAACGCGATCTTGCCGTCGGTCGCCGAGATGGACGGGAACGGGCGCGAGGCGACCTGCATGACATGCAGGCCCTTCCATTGCTGATCCGTCGGCCTAAAACTGCCATCGGCGGAGGGCGCCTCGGCCGCCGTCTCGGTCGGAGCCGAGAGGCCGAACAGAGCAGGCAACAGGAACAGGCCAAGCACCAGCACACCGGCGAAGATGGCCAGCAGCACCGCTTGCGTGGCCAAAGGCAGGCGGCCGCGCAGCCTTGCCTCCGGCGCAGTCTCCTTGGTGCTCATCGTCTCGGTTTGCATGTCCGTGTGTTCATCTCCGTCCACGAGGCGGCTGGCGTGGATGATGCGCATCCCTGCATGCAGGCGCCGAGCATGGAAGCGCCAAGCCGCTCGCTCTTTAAAGCATAACCAGCCGGACTGGAATTGCCCCGCGCGTGCCATCGCCCGGCGGAAAAACACGCGCTTGGACCGCCCTGCGCGCTAAAACCTCAGACGGGACCACTATAGTCTCGAAATCAGGAAAATTTGTTAATAAACTTAGGCCTTTGATACCAATTGTATCCTGGCGATCGGCAGACGGGCTTTGTCATGAAATTGACATTAAGCGTCACACTCTTTGGCGATGTCAGCGCCAAACGCGTCGAGACCGGCTGGGGCAATGTAACAAAATGTCAGTGCCCGACTACAATCTTGCTGTCGGCGCGGGTCGTCAGCTGCGTAGAGCGGCGTCCAGCACCATCACGGAATGCACCGCAGCGCGCCCGGAAAGGTCGCGTATCTGGTGGCGGCAGGAGGTGCCGTCGGCCACGATCACGTCGGTGGCGGAAGCCGCGCGCACCGCCGGCAGGAGCGAGGCTTCGGCCATGGCGCGCGAGGCATCCTGGGTTTCGGCCTGGTAGCCGAACGCGCCGGCCATGCCGCAGCAGGAGGAGGCGATCGGCCGGACATCGAGCGCCGGCACGGTGCGGAGGGCGGTGAGCGCGTCGGGGAAGGCGCCGAAGGCTTTTTGGTGGCAGTGGCCGTGGACGTGTGCAACCTGCGGGGTTTTTCCGCCATGGAACGGCAGCATGGCTTTGGTATGCGCGAGGAATTCGGACAGCAGCATGGCGCGGCCTGCAAGCGCCTGGGACGCGGCGCCGGGTAGCATGGCGGGGATCTCGTCGCGCAAGGTGAGCAGGCAGGAGGGTTCAAGGCCGATCACGGGCAGGTCGCCGGCGAAGGCGGCGC
Organism: Acetobacteraceae bacterium; assembly: GCA_965198855.1. Classification (GTDB taxonomy): domain Bacteria; phylum Pseudomonadota; class Alphaproteobacteria; order Acetobacterales; family Acetobacteraceae; genus BOG-908. Next base: position 2,786,756 of record CBDAPZ010000001.1, read on the forward strand.
TCAGCCGGGCGGCTTCGGCACGGGCTCGGTCCACCAGGCCGGCTGAGAGATAGGTGCGACCGCAGCAGAGCGGGCGGCTGCCGGCAGAGGGCAGGCGCACGCCGTAACCGGCCGCGGCGAGCACGCGCACTGTGGCGCGCAGGTTTTCGGGCTCGAAATAGCGATTGAAGGTGTCGGCGAGCAGGAAAACGTCGCCATTGGCGCCACCTGGCCTGGCCTCGGAGTCACGGAACCAGTCGCGGCGGAAGCGCGGCAGCGGGCGGGATGCGGCGAGGCCCACGAGCTTTTCGGAGAGGAAAGGCAGGCCGGGGATGGCGTCGCGCGCATTGGCAAGGGGGGCTGCGAATGCTGCGAGGCGGGCATAACGCGGCAAGGCGGCCACCAGCCTGGCACGAGCGCCGGCGCCGTGGCGCGCGGCGCGTGCGGCCAAGACTTCGATCTTCATGCGGGCCATGTCGACGCCGGTGGGGCATTCGCGGCGGCAGGCCTTGCAGGAGACACAGAGTTTCAGGGCGTCGGCGACCTCGTCCGAGGCCATCGCATTAGCGCCGAGTTGGCCGCTGAGCGCGAGGCGCAGTGTGTTGGCGCGGCCGCGAGTGACGTGCACCTCGTCGCCGGTGATCCGGTAGCTGGGGCACATGACGCCAGCATCGATCTTCCGGCAGGTGCCATTGTTGTTACACATCTCGGCCGCACCCAGCAGGCCGTTGGGATGGGCCGACCAGTCGAGCGCCGGGGTAAAAGCCGCCGCGTGGTAATCGGGGCCGTAGCGGAACAGCGAACGGTCATCCATGCGCGGCGGATGCACAATGCGGTTGGGGTTCAGCACACCCGCCGGGTCGAATGCTTCCTTGACCTGCTCGAAGGCGCGGACAATGCGCGGGCCGAACATGTCCGCGTGGAATTCGCTGCGGACGATGCCGTCGCCGTGCTCGCCGCTATGACTGCCTTTGTATTCGCGTACGAGCGCGAAACATTCTTCGGCGATGGTGCGCATGGTGGCGATGTCGGTTGGGTTCTTCATGTTCAGCACGGGGCGGACATGCAGGCAGCCGACGCTGGCATGGGCATACCAGGTGCCCTTGGTGCCGTGGCGGGCGAAAACGTCGTTGAGCCGCTCGGTGTAGTCGGCAAGATCGTCGAGACCGACGGCACAATCCTCGATGAAGCTGACGGGTTTGCCGTCGGCCTTCATGGACATCATGATGTTGAGGCCTGCTTCGCGTACATCGGCGATGGCGGCCTGGAAGGCAGTGTCGGTGGCGCGCACCGCCGGCGGATGGCCGAGATCGCGCAACATCGTGTCGAGATCATCGAGTTTTGCGAGCAGCGGACCGTCCATGTCGCCGTGGAATTCCACGATCAGCAGGCTGTCTGGCTCGCCGCGCAGCATCTGATCGATGGTGCCGCGATAGATGGGGATGCTGCGGCCGAGATCGATCATGGTGCGATCGACGAGTTCGACGGCTTCGGGATCCAGCGTGACCAAATGGCGCGAGGCTTCCATCGCGGCGCGGAAGGTGGGGAATTGGCAGATGCCCAGCATCTTGCGCGGTTTTATCGGATGCAGGATCAGCTCGAGGGCTGCCGAAAATGCCAGCGTGCCTTCGGAGCCCACGAGCAGGCGCGCCAGATTGTCGCGTCCGGATGCGTGCGCCGCCGGCGTAAGAGCGTCGATATTATAGCCGCCGACGCGGCGTAGCTGGGTGGGGAAACGGGCGGCGATCTCGGCAGCTTCGGACGCACCCAGGGCGTGCAGGCGGGCGATGAGGTTGGCGACAGCATTGCCGGCAACGGAAGTTTTGTCGCCGAAGCGGTGGCGTGTGCCGTCGGCGAGGATAGCGTCGATGGCGCTGACATTGTCGGCCATCAGGCCGTAGCGGATGGATTTCGCACCGCAGGAATTATTGCCGGCCATGCCGCCGATGGTGCAGCGCGCGTTGGTGGAGGGATCGACCGGGAAGAACATCCCGGTGGGTTTGATGGCGGCATTCAGATGCGAGAGCACGATGCCGGGTTCGACGAGAACACGCCCCGCGGCAGCGTCCACCTGCAACACGCGCTTTAGGTATTTGGTGCAGTCGATCACCAGCGCGCGGTTGACCGTCTGGCCGCATTGGCTGGTGCCGCCGCCGCGTGGCAGCACCGGCACGCCCTCTTCGCGGGCGATGGCGATCGCGGCCGCGGCCGCCTCGATGGTGCGCGGGATGACGACGCCCACCGGTTCGACCTGGTAGATGGAGGCGTCCGTCGCATAGCGGCCGCGATCGGCGCGGGCGAACAGCACCTCGCCATCCATATCCCGGCGCAGACGTTCCGCCAGGCGCACATCGCCGAGCGGGGTGCGGCCACGCGGGGCCGGCGTTGTAGTGCCGTCAGGCAAGTCCCGGCTCCAGAATGGCGGCAGGTTCGTCCACGAAACGCTCTTCCGGATGCATCCAGAAGGCGGCGATGCAGCCCGCCCCCATCAGCACCAGCGTGCCGGCAAAGGGCAGCGACCATTTGCCGGTGGCGTCGATCACCGCGCCGAACACCAGCGGCGAGATGATCGCCGCGATGGCGGTGCCGGTGTTCATCAGGCCGCTGGCCGTGCCCGCGAAGGCGGGCGCGATGTCGACAGGGATCGCCCACATCGGCGCGATGGTGAACTCGGCGAAGAAAAAGGCCGATGCCAGCAGGAGGGTCGCCAAGGTGGCCTCATGGGTGAATAGCAGCGGAATGCTGCACAGCATGGAGGCGGCCATGCCGAACACCACCATGTCGCGACGCGCCCGCTTCAGGCTGCCGGTGCGGCGCAGGACGGCGTCGCTCACCACGCCGCCCAACGCGTCGCCGATGACGCCGGCGCCGAAAATGAGCGAGGCGAGCAGCGCGCTGTCCTTCAGGTTAAGGCCAAAGGCATGCAGCATGAATTGCGGTATCCAGCTGAGATAGGTCCAGAGCGTCCAGGCGTAGCAGAAATAGACGAAGGTGACCGGCGCCATGCGGCGGACCAGGCGCCGCCAGGGCACCGGCTTCTTCACGGCGCGCGAGGTCTGCGGCAGAAGCGCGCGCTCGGCGGCGCTGACGCCAGGATGCAGATGCGGATTGTCCCGCGCGTAGGTCGCCCAGACGATGGCCCACGCCATGCTGACGATGCCGATGAGGATGAAGGAGCCGCGCCAGGAGGTGGCGACCATCAGCGCGGTGACCAGAGGCGGTGTCACCGCATTGCCGATGCGGGCACTGGCATGGGTGATGCCCTGGCCGAAACCCACGCGGCTCGGTGGCAGCCACAGCGCCATCGCCTTGGTCGCGGTGGGGAAGGTGGCGCCCTCGCCTACGCCGAGCAACACGCGGGCGACGAGCAGGCTGGTCAAGCCGGTGGCGAGACCGGTCATGATGGTCGCACCCGCCCAGACGATGCCGCACAGCGTCAGCACGATACGGGCGCCGAAGCGGTCGGCACACCAGCCGCCGATGATCTGGAACACCAGATAGGGATAGGCGAACATGGAGAAGACGAGGCCGAGCTGCGTGTTGGAGAGATGGAGCTCGGATTTGAAGGCGCTGCCGGCGGTGGCGACGTTCACGCGGTCCATGTAGGTGATGAAATACATGATGCAGAGCAGCAGCAGCACTTTACCGCTGGCGGATACGCGCATGGCCTTGAACATTTACCCTCCGCTTTTTTTATTGCGCCCGGCGGAAATCGGGGGCTTTGCCCCCGAACCCCCACCAGAGCGATCGACGTATACGTCGATCGCTGGACCGTCATTATGTGCCGACTAGCAAATCCATTGCTGCAGCGACCCCACCGCGCTGGTGTGGCACGCCGGCGGCGGACAGGCCCATCTCGACGCCGGCCAAGGTGCCCATCAGCATCAGATCGTTAAAATCGCCCAGGTGGCCGATACGGAAAATCCGTCCTTTCAGCTTGCCCAGCCCGGCGCCGAGCGACATGTCGAAACGCTCGGAAATCACCTGGCGGAGCTTGTCGGCATCGTGCCCCTCCGGCATCAGCACGGCGGTCAGCACCGGCGATTGCTCCCGCGGATCGAGGGCCAGCACCTCCAGGCCCCAGCCCTTCACGGCCGCACGCGTTACAGCGGCGAAGCGGTGATGGCGGGCGAACACATTGGACAAGCCCTCTTCGAGCAGCATGTCGTTGGCTTCGCGCAGGCCGTAAAGCAGGTTGGTGGCCGGCGTGTAGGGGAAGAAGCCATTGGCGTTCGGCGCCAGCATCTCCTGCCAATCCCAGTAGCTGCGCTTCATGCCGTTGGTCTTGCCGGCGGCCAGCGCCTTTGCGGAAATCGCGTTGAAGCCGAGGCCGGGCGGCAGCATGAGGCCCTTCTGCGAACAACTGACGGTGACGTCCACGCCCCAGGCTTCATGCTGGTAATCGGCCGAGCCGAGCCCGGAGATGGTGTCCACCATGAACAAGGCCGGGCTGTCGGCGCGGTCGATCGCCTCGCGGATCTCGCGGATGCGGCTGGTGACGCCGGTGGACGTCTCGTTATGGACGACCATCACCGCCTTGATGGCCCGATCGGCGCGCAGGCGCTGCTCGACGTCGGTGGGATCCACGCCGTGGCGCCAGTCGCCCGGGACGAAGGTGACGCGCAGGCCGAAACGCTGGGCCATGGCGTGCCACAACGTGGCGAACTGGCCGGTCTCGTACATCAGCACGTGGTCGCCTTCGGACAGCGTGTTGACGATCGCCGCTTCCCACGCGCCGGTGCCGGAGCCGGGAAAGATGATCACCGGGCCGCTGGTCTGGAACACGGCCTGGCTGCCGCGCAGGACCTGTTGGCCAAGCTTGCCGAAGGCGGCGCTGCGGTGGTCCATGGTGGGCATGTCCATCGCGCGCAGGATGCGGTCCGGCACGTTGGACGGCCCCGGTATCTGGAGAAAATGCCGGCCGCTCTTATGCGGTGTGTTGGACTGCGTCATGGAAGCTGCGTCTCCTTTGCATGCAAAATTGCATGAAGCGTCTGTAGTGGGAAGGCCGGCGGATACTCTTTCCTCGACTTTTGCATGCAAAATTGTCAGCTTCGGTAGCATGAGTGAGAGCCAATCTGCCGGTATCCTTGCCTTTCCGGCTGCTGCCAAAGGGCTGCATGGCACCGTGCTGGATGGGTTGCGCAGCATGATCGATGAGGGCGCGCTGGCACCGGGCACGCGGGTGCCCGAGCGATTGCTGTGCGAGAAATTCGCGATTTCGCGGACGCCGCTGCGTGAGGCGCTGAAGGTGCTGGCGGCCGAAGGGCTGGTGGAGCTTCTGCCCAATCGCGGAGCGCGGATCGCGACGCTGGACAATCCGGACATACAGCACCTGTTCGAGGTGATCGCGCTGCTGGAAGGCGAGGCAGGACGATTGGCGGCGACGCGGATCGGTGACGCGGCGTCGGCCGAAATACAATCGATGCATTACCGGATGTATGCGCATTTTCTGCGGCAGGAATTGCCGCCGTATTTCGTGCTGAACCAGGCGATCCACCGGGCGATCATGGAAGCGAGCGGCAATCCGGTGCTGGTGGCGACCCATGCGGGGCTTGCCGGACGGATTGCGCGTGCGCGGTTCATGGCCAACCGGCTGCATCCGGACCGCTGGCAGGCGGCGATGGACGAGCACGAGCAGATATTGGCGGCTCTCTGCGCGCGCGACGGTGACCGCTTGTCGCGTCTGCTCTCGCGGCATCTGCAGAACAAGCGCGACATCGTGCTGGAAGCCATCCGCCCGCCTGCTCCGTGACCGCAATCGCTTCGGCGATAAGCGCGCCGTGGCCGCGTCATTGAGCCGTAAACCGTGCCAACATCACGTTTTCAGAGCCGGCCCGAAAACAGGAACAATCGTGATCAAGGAAGACCGGCTTTCATACGCAAAGGGCGCGCCCTTCCCTGAGGGCGTGCGCATCGGTCCTTTGACCCTGGGTGGCTATCTCAGGGATGTCACAACGCAGTTCGGTGCCGCGGAAGCCGCTGTAGTCTATCTCGATGGCGAAGCGCACCGCTGGAGCTACGGCGAATTGTGGCAGCGTTCGATGGATGTCGCGCGCGCCTTGATCGCGTGCGGCATCGGCAAGGGTGTTCGCGTCGGGTTGCTGATGACCAACCGGCTCGAATTTCTCTCAAGCTTTTTTGGCGCGGCGCTTGCGGGCGGTGTGCCGACGCCCATCAGCACGTTCTTCACGGGCACGGAACTGGATGAGGTGCTTCGCGCCTCCGGCTGCTCGGTGCTGCTGGTGGAACGTAACGTGCTCAAGAAGGATTTCGCGGTCATTCTTGAAGGTCTGGAGCCGAACATCGCGACGGCTGCGGCCGGCGCATTCACCTCGATACGCTATCCCTTTCTGCGTGTTCTCGCCTTCGTGGATAGCGATGCCGGGCGCGGCAGCATCGAGGGTTGGCGCGATTTCCTGCAGCGCGCACAGGATGTGGGCGCTGATTTCGTCGATGCGAGGGCGCAAGCCGTGGCGCCGAGCGATCCCGGGATCCTGATTTTCTCGTCGGGTTCTACGGGTAAAGCCAAGGGGATTCTGAGCGCGAATCGCGGTGTGTGCCTTCAGCTCTGGGCGTGGAAATACTGGTACGACATCGAGGAGGCGCCGCGCACATGGTCGGCGAACGGCTTTTTCTTTTCGGGCAATCTTGCCATGGCGCTGGGCGGCACGCTGTCTTCGGGTGGATCGCTGCTCCTGCAACGTTACTTTGATCCTGAGGCCGCGTTGTCGCTAATGGAGAAGGAGCGCGCGACGATGCTGCTCGCCTGGCCGCATCAATGGGCGCAGCTCGTAGCTGCACCAAACTACGCGAAAGCCGATCTCTCCTCGCTGCGCTATGTGGATGTCGATTCTCCCTTTGCCAAGCACCCGCGTGTCTCGACCAGTTGGCGAGAACCGAAACAGGCTTATGGCAATACGGAAACCTTCACGTTGGTGACCGTCTTCCCTGCCAACACGCCGCATGAGATCGCCGGAACGAGCCATGGCCTGCCGACGCCTGGGTCCACCATAAAAATCGTCGATCCTTTCACTGGAAACGCCGTGAGAATTGGTGAACGCGGCGAGATCGCGGTGAAGGGGCCGACGCTCATGCTTGGCTATCTTGGTGTGCCGCTCGATGAAACCTTGGATGAAGAAGGTTTTTTCCGGACGAACGACGGTGGCTATCTCGACGAACAGGGCAGGCTTTATTGGGAAGGACGCCTCGGTGACATCATCAAGACCGGCGGCGCCAACGTGTCTCCGCTCGAGATCGATGCGGTGATCCGAGGCTGTCCCGGTGTGAAGATCAACCAGACGGTGGGTGTGCCGGATGATCTGCTGGGCGAGCTGGTCGTCACCTGCGTCGTACCGCATACGGGGCAGAACCTGACTGCGGACGACATCCGTGATTTCGCGAAACAGTCTTTGGCAAGCTACAAGGTTCCGCGCCGTGTGCTGTTCTTTAGCGAGGACGAACTGCAGACCACGGGTAGCGCCAAGATAAAAACGGCCGAGCTGCGACGGCTGGCGGCAGAGCGCTTGCGCGGAGGTTCATGACGGGCATGCTGAAACAGATTTGTTTTTTCCGGAAACGGCCAGACATGACGATGGAGCAGTTTCTCGATTATTACGAGCAGAAGCACTCGACATTATCCAAGCGCATGGGCCGCGCACCCGCCATCCCCAATGCCGTGCGCTATGTGCGGCGCTATCTGGTGCCGGAGAAAAATCCGGTGACCGGTATGGTCATCGACTCAGGTTATGATTGCCTGATGGAAATCTGGTGGAACAGCCGTGAGGATTTCGAGAACTCGCAGCGTATCATCAGTGACCCGGATCGTCTGCCGATGATCAAGGAAGACGAGAAGAACCTGTTTGCGTCGCATGACAATCCGGTATGCACGGTGGTGGAATATGATTCGCCGATGGGACCGAATGGAGGGATGACGCGGGTGGAGCTTTCTTATCAGGAGTAGAAGGAAGCGGTTCTTTTTTGAAAAAAAGAACCAACAAACTTTTGATTCCTGGCACATACTGCCGTATAGGCCCGCGACAGCGACATAAAAGTCTTTTGCTTCTTTTCTTCAGAAAAGAAGACCTTCACACCGCGTGCAAACTGCGACGCGCAAAGACATGTACGCTCGGCAATGTAAGCTCCGCCGCAGTCAGATGGCCGACACGGCGGAGCACCACGTTGCCGCCATGCTCGGCTGCCATCTCTTGCATCAGGCCCATCCCCGAACCGCGGCGCAGGCCAGGTTCGAAGCCGCATCCGTCATCGGCCACGACAAGGCGCAGTTGATGGTTTTCGGCGAACAGCCTTATGGTGATCGTGCCGCGCATGGCGTTGCGCAATCCGTGCTTCAGCGCATTGCCGATCATCTCGTGCGCCACACGCACGATGAGGGTGTGGAACCGGTCCGGGCTTGGTCCATGCTCTACGACATCGAGCGCGATGTTCTGTTCCTCGGCACTGAGAAGTTCGATCATGCCGGTGCCGAGCGCATGCAGCCGATCGACAATCGGGCCTGGCGAACGAGTGAACCCGAACAGCGCGTCGGCAATTTCAGCCGCCAGGCAGACGCGCTTCTCCAGCACCGCCAGCCGGCGCACGCCGGCGAGCGAGCATTCCTCGCCGCCTGCGCGCGACAGCTCCCACAGGATCCGCTGCAGGGCATTCTTCGTCTGGTGCCTGAGCTGGCGCATCTCGAGCGGTTCGTCGTCCACCATGCCGAGTGTCGGGCCTCCGATTCGGCGTTTTATCGGCTTCACATTGCCGGCTACCTGGCTGTCGGGGGACAGGGAGAGAGACATGCGAGACTCCTGCAAGTTGAGCGTGGGCGGTTTGTGGGAATTATTCCCACACGCATCGTGTAGCATGAGCGCCACGGCGTCAAGGCTGATCCGTGTTGTGGGCTAGTTTCCCACATACATCCTGCTAGAACCATGCTTGATCTTCCCCGGAGCACCCTACGGACCAGTCGCCCAACAACGCGGATGCGGTGCTCAAGGCGGTGGCACGCCTGCTGCGCCCGCTGGTGCGCCTGCTCATCCGCTCGGGGATCACCTTCCCCGTGTTGGCGGACATGCTGCGCGGCCTCTATGTCGAAGTAGCAACGAAAGACGAGTTGCCGGCGGAGGGCCGCACCGATAGCCGCATCACCCTGCTGACCGGCGTGCACCGAAAGGAAGTTCGCCGACTGCGCCTGCTGGAAAGCTGGACCACCGTTATCCCGCCGGCGGTCAGCCTCGGCAGCCAGGTGATTGCGCGCTGGCTCGGGTCCAAGGCCTATGTCGACCGCAAGGGCCGGCCTTTGGTGCTGCCGCGTGTGGCGGCAGGTCATGCGCCCTCCTTCGAAAGCCTCGTCGCCTCCGTCACCACCGACATACGGCCGCGCGCGGTGCTGGACGGGCTGCTTGGCCAGAGAGCGGTGACGCTGGATGCGCAGGATCGCGTGCACCTGGAGGCGGCCGCCTATTTGCCGGCGCCCGGCAGCGAGGCGCAGCTTTTCTATTTCGCCCGCAACCTGCATGACCATCTGCAGGCCGCCTCGGCGAACGTCCTCTCCCGCGGCGCGCCACCCTTCCTGGAGCGCGCCGTGCATTACGATCGGCTTACCCCGGCCATGGCAGCGCGGCTTTCCGAGTTGGGGCGCGAAGCTGCACAGGATTTGCTGGTCAGCCTCAACCGCGCGGCACTCGAGATGCTGGACGCAGAAGACAAGACGCAGCCGACCGCCGGGGCCGGCTGGCGCTTCAATCTCGGCGTTTATCTGCTGACCGAGGAAGAGGCGGCGAAGGAAAGCTGATGCGGCGCCTGTCAGCCTTGCTGTGGCCGATCCTTCTGCTGGCGTCCTGCATGGGCGGCCAGCGGGCCAGCCAGGAGCAGGCGGCCGAGGGACAGGCCGTGCATGGCTGCCGGGTCGGACCGGGCGGCACGCGTTTGGCCGAGGATCGGGGCATCGGCGGCACCGGCATCACCTCCGCACCGGCGCCGACGCCGCGGCCAAACCCGCTGCCGGTCGAAACCCATGACCGCGGGATCGGCGGCACGGGGATCAACCCGCACGAGACGGAGCAGCCGATGGATCTGGCCGCGAACGGACAGGGCATCGTTGGCGCCATCACCGGGTTCGGCAGTGTCTGCGTCAATGGCGCCGAGGTGCAGGCCGCACCGATCCTGCAGGTGCACGCGCATGACGGCCAGCTTGACGCCGGCAGACTGCGCGCGGGGCTGGTGATTGCACTCACCGTGGCACCCATCGACGGCACCTTGCAGGCTAGTGACATCGCCGTGCTGCACGCGGTGACCGGGCTGGTGGACGCAGTGCTGCCGGGCGGCCGGATCGTGGTCACAGGGCAGCGTGTGGCGATTACGGATGCCACGTGGGGCGTCATCGCCCCGAAGCTTGGCGACTGGGTTGCCGTCAGCGGCTTCAGGGACCCGGACGCCACCATCATCGCCACCCGCATCGACCCTGCGGCGCCGGGCCGCGTGGTGGTTCACGGCGTGCTGAGACAGACGACGGAGGGCCCGATGATCGGCTTGCTGCGCCTGCAGCCGAACGACTCTGCCAGCGCGCTCGAAGGCCAGCCGGTGATCGCTTCCGGCACCCTTGTCTCGGGCATCCTGCGCTTGGACGCATTGATCGAGGATGTGCTGGCGGCTGCACCGCAAGAATATTTCGGTCCGGGCGTCTCCGATCTGTCGATCGAAAGCTACGTGACGCTGTCGACAGGATTCGTGGCGATCGGCTCGGTATTTAACGTCGCCACGCATCAGGGCGTCAGCGCTGCGCCGGGGCTTTCCGTCGCCACGCTGCACCGGCAAGGCGATCGGCTCGTGGCGACCGGGCTGCTTTCGGCGCCTGGCCCGGGCGAGGCCGGCCCGGCCAATGGCGGCCTGCCATCGGCTTTGCCGTCGGCGCCGGGATACGGGCCTTCCTCGCCCGGCCGGCAGGGTGCAGGGCCGGCGCCTGGCGGCGCCAGCTTCTCCCCTGCCCCCACCGGCAGCACCGCACCAATGCCCGATTATGGACAGGCCTCGCCCGACGCGCAGGGCGGCCCCGGCGCGCTGAATGGCGATCGCGGCGGGTCGCAATCCGCGCAGCCCGCCTCGCCGGGCGGCAGACCTGGCCCCGGCGGGCGCCAGGGAGGCCCACCTGGACCCTGATCCCGCGAGCGCATCATCCTCCGCCCTGTTGGCTGCCTGGCGTCTTGCGGCCCCGTTCTTCGTCCGCGGTCCGCATCACCGTTCGGCCTGTGCGATCGCGATACTGACGTTGTTGCTGAACCTGCTGGTCGTCGGGCTTGGCATCGTCATGTCCTACTGGCGCAACGAATGGTATTCGGCCCTGCAGGCGCATGACTGGCCACGCTTCGTGCACCTGCTGTTCTATCCCTACGTCGCCGGTCCGAACGGCTTCATGCCCGGCTTCATCGGCATGGCCGCGCTCATGATCGGGCTTTCCACACAGGCGGTCTGGCTGCGACAGTGGCTGCAGATACGCTGGCGCACCGAGATGACACAGCACTTCCTGGCCGCCTGGCGTGCCGCCCGCACGCCCGCCGCCGCTCTCGACAACCCCGACCAGCGTATCGCCGACGACCTACGGTATTTCACCGAAGACGCGCTTCTCCTCGCGCTGGATCTCGTCACCGCAACCGCATCGGCGGCCGGCTACATCATCGTGCTGTGGCGCCTCTCCGGCACCATCATGTTTGCCGGCCTGCATCTGCACGGCAGCATGGTTTTCGCCGCCCTGCTCTACGCCGTGTTCGGCACCTGGCTCACTCATCTGGTCGGGCGCAGGCTCGCGGTGCTCGACGGTCTCCAGCAACGCAAGGAAGCCGATTTCCGCTTTCGCCTGATGCGCGAACGGCCCGATGCAAGCGGGCCAGACCACTCAGGCGGCGGCACGCTCGGCTTCGATCAGGTCGCGGCCAATTTCCGCGCGATCATGGATCTGTCGCGCCTCGTGCGCCTGCTCACCCGCTCCTACAACCAGGTGGCCGACATCTTTCCGCTGCTGGTGGCGGCGCCGCGCTACTTCGCCGGCGCCATCACGCTCGGCGCCCTGCTGCAGATCGCCGACAGCTTTGCACAGGTGCAGGAAGCGCTCTCCTGGTTCGTCAACAATTACACGAGCCTGGCCGATCTGCGCGCAACGATCCGGCGGCTGGACGGGTTTGCGGAGACACTGCACTGACGATATCAGCCGGCGGCCGGCTGGATTATCCGCGCGAGGCGGCAGAATGTGGTGCGGCACAATGACAGAGCATGTCTATCCCGATCCCGCGACCAGGCGGCTGCTCACCCTTTCGGTGACGGCCGCCACCATGATGAGCGCGCTCGACAGCACCATCGCCAACGTCGCGTTGCCACATATGCAAGGCAGTGTCTCCGCCTCGCAGGACGAGATCACCTGGGTGCTCACCTCCTATATCATTGCGACGGCGATTTTCATTCCGCTCTGTGGCTGGTTCGCCAATCGCTATGGGCGCAAGCGGGTGATGCTCGTCTCGGTGCTGGGGTTCACGGTGGTGTCCGCGCTCTGCGGTGTCGCGACCAATCTGTACGAACTGGTCGCGTTTCGAACGTTGCAGGGCATTTTTGGCGCAGCCCTCATTCCGATGAGCCAGGCTATATTGCTCGATATCAATCCGCCGGAACGCCATGGCCAGGCGATGGCGATGTTCAGCATGGGCGCGATGCTCGCACCCGTGATGGGGCCGGTGCTCGGCGGCTGGCTGACGGAAAACCTAAGCTGGCGCTGGGTCTTTTACGTCAATCTGCCGATCGGCGTGCTGACGTTTGCGGGCATCGCGGCCTTCCTCAAGGAGACGCGGCCCACCGGTTTTACCAGGCTGGATGTTACGGGATTCATTCTGCTCGCTTTGACGATCGGGCTGCTGCAGCTGATGCTGGACCGCGGCCAGCAGCAGGATTGGTTCTCCTCGACAGAGATCTGCGTGGAGACGGCGATGATGCTGTTCTTCGCCTATGCCTTCATCGTGCACACTTTTACCACGCGCAATCCCTTCGTCGATTTCGCGATCTTCAAGGATCGTAATTTTCTGGTCGGCTGTGCCTATGGTTTCCTGTTCGGCGTCATGCTGTTCTCCGTGCTCGCTTTGCTGCCCACCATGCTGCAGCGCCTGATGGGCTATCCGGTGATACTCACCGGGCTGGTCTCGGCGCCGCGCGGCATCGGCACCCTGGCTTCCACGCTCGTGGTTGGCCAACTGCTACGGCGGGTGGATGCACGCATCCTGATTTTCACCGGATTCGGCATGGTGGCGCTGTCGCTCTACATGATGTCGGGCTTCTCGCTGGAGATGGATTCCTCGCGGGTGGTGATGTCGGGGCTGGCCGCCGGCGTGGGCAACGGGCTGATCTTCGTGCCGCTGGCAACCATGGCTTTCGCCACGCTCGACAAGCGCTACCGCAACGAAGGCACCGCGCTCTACACGCTGATCCGTAGCGTGGGTTCGGCGGTGGGCATCTCGGTGCTGCAGACAATGACGTCGCGCAATGCGTCCGTTGTCCATGCGAGGTTGATCGAGGGCATACGGCCGGACAATCCAATTCTGGACCTGCGATCGCCTGGCTTTGATTTCGGCGCACCCGGGATGGTGGCGGGCATGGATGCGGAGGTCACGCGGCAGGCGAGCATGGTCGCTTATCTGGACGGTTACTGGATATTGTTTCTGTGCATCGTGGTCATCTCGCCGCTGATCGTGTTCATGCGGCCGCCGCGGCGGCGTGTCCGTGTTGAAGAGGAGATCCATGTGGAGTGAAAAAAGTCTTTTATTTCTTAGGACAAAGCCGCTTGACCTGATGCAACTTCCAACAACATGTCGGCCACCCTACGTGGCTCAGTCATCATCAGATCATGGCCGGTATCAATTTCGAAATTACGTCCGCCATCCAGCTGTCTCTTCCGTGCAGCGTCCGAACTCTGTCGCAGCGACGCGCTACAATTGATGTTCGTGCGGGGTATGTCGAACACGGCGTCGCCGTTCACCAGCCGAAGCTTTTGAGCGAAGCATTTCCAGGGATGCGGGTTCATCTTCGCACGCAGCATCGCGACGTCCTGCGGGTCACTGACGCCCATGGCCGCGATCATCGCATCGTTCGGCCACATCACCAGCTCGATGCCGTCGATCGTTAGTGACGAGCTGCGCGCAAACGCCATCGCTTCCGCAGCGCCGTCGACCAGCGACTCACCGTCACGCGGATGCGCCGCATCGAGATAGACGAGTTCGCGCATGCGGTCGATGGCGCGGTCCGCGGCGCCGGTGATGACCATGCCGCCATAACTGTGGCCGACCAGGATCACGTCGTGCAGGTCTTCATAGGTCAGGACACCAACGATATCGGCGATATGCGTCTCGAGGTCGGTATCGGCCCGCAGCAGATGCAGTCTTTCGCCCAGCCCGGTCAGCGTTGGGGTGATGACGTCATGCCCGGCGCGGCGGAGCAACCGGGCAAGCTTGTGGTAACACCATCCACCATGGCCGCCGCCATGAACGAGCACGAAATTCGCCATCCGCCTCTCCCTTGTCCCCGATCAAGCGGCTATGGCTTGGACACAGAAGCGTGCCAGCGCGCACCTGTCTTCATCGGTGTGCATCAAGATCGGTGCGATCACCGCTTTCATCCCCAGCGCCTCGATCGCCGGGGAAAATGCCGCATCGCTCTCGTCGATGACAAAGATATCGATCAGCCCCTCATAGAACTTCGCCACACCCAGCACTGTCACATCGAGCCCCATCTCCGCAAAAATCTTCGCCGTCGGCCCCTTCACAGCCTTACCGCCGATCAGTGGCGCCACCGCCAGCACCGGCACACGCCGCGCCTTCAGCGCCTGCCGTATCTCTTCGATAGCCAAAATCGGCGCCACGCTCAGGATCGGATTGGATGGGCAGATGATGATACCATCCAGCGACTCATGCGTCAGCGCCGCGAGCGCCTCAGGCGAGGCGGCCTGGTTCTCGCCACCCATATGCACCTGCCTCACCACAGGCGCACAACGGCGCCCGACGAAATAGGTCTGGAACGGCAGCAAACCCTCATCACTCTCCACCATCGTCGGGCAACGCGCATCGCTCATCGGCCAGATCTCGCATTTGATCCCAAGCCGCTCGCAAATTGCCGCCATCACCTCGCTCATCCGCCGGCCTTCCGAGAGCATCCCGGCCCGCAGCAGATGCAGCGCGATATCCTTGTCGCCCAGCGTGAACCAGGGCGGCCCGTCCAGCGCAGCCAATGCCGACTGCACGGCAAAACTCTCCTCTGCCCGCCCCCAGCCTTGCGAAACATTGGCGAGCCCGGCAAGCGTGTAGGCCACCGTATCGAAATCCGGGGAGATGGTCAGGCCATAATGCACGAAATCATCGCCGGTATTGACGATGATGCGCAGGTCGATCTCCTGCGCATCCAGCCCAAACGCCAATTTCGCGCCACCAACGCCGCCGCAGAGTGCCGTAATGTTCAATAATCGACTCCAAAGACAAAAGCTTTTCCGCAGACGACGCAGATTTCCGAGGATAAGAAATATGATCCTCAGCTAACCTGCGTCGTCTGGGGAAAAGCTTCTTCTTAATCTCTCAAGCGATAACACCCTCTTCCTTCAAAACCTCGATCCGTTCCCAAGGCATTCCCATATCTTCCATCAGGAACATCTCCGTATGTTCCGATGCCTGCGGCGCGCGCGTCGTTTGCACGGGCGCGTGATCGTACTGGATCGGCGGCCGCACCAGCTTTATCGGCCGGCCGCCATCGATGGCCTCGACTTCAACGATCATGTCGTTGGCCAAAGCCTGTTCGTCCGTCGACAAATCCAGCAACGATTGCGAGGGCGCCCATTGCGCCCGCATCGTTTTCAGATGCTGCCGCCAATATTTGAAATCCTGCTTGCCGAACGCCTGCACCATCAGCGCGCTTACATCCGCCCAGTTCTTCATCACATCTTCACCGCTTGAAAAGCGCGGATCATCCGCCGCTTCCGGAATGCCGAGATGGGTGAAAATGTCGCGGATATAGGGCCCCGGAGTCAGCGTGTTCATCACGATGAACCCGCCATCGGCGGTGCGGAAAACGCCCATGAACGGATTATTTTGCGAACTGCCCACACGCGGCATGCGGTTGCGGCTGATGATCTCAATGTCGATCGCCTGCGCGATGCCGGCCCCCGCCGCCCACCAGCCCGTGCTCATCAGCGACACATCCATCTCCACGGCATGGCCGGTGCGCTCGCGATGGAACAATGCGCCCATGATTCCACCCGCGATGTTCATACCACCGATCGAATCGCCGAACGCCGGCAATCCCTGGTTCAGCGGCCCGTCCAGCTCCGCGGGCGTCATCGCCAGACCGATGCCGGTGCGCGTCCAGAATGCCGTGTTATCGAATCCGCCGGCCTCGCGCTCTGGCCCCTTGTCGCCATGCGCGCTGCCACGCGCATAGATGATGTTCGGGTTGGCGGCACGAATGTGCTCGAGGTCAAACTTGTTCTTCTGCCGTGCCGCCGGTAGGTAATTCGTCAGGAAGACGTCGGATATCTTGGCGATCTCATAAAGCAATTCCTGCCCCGCCGGCTTCGTCACGTCCAGCCCCACGCTGCGCTTGCCTCGATTAGGATGCTCGATCAGCGTATGGCGGTTCGGGTCCACCTTCACACCGCCCAGATTGACGAAGCCGCGCTGTGTGTCGCCGCGCACCGGATGCTCGATCTTGATAACGTCCGCCCCCCAATCGGCAAGCACCGCCCCCGCCGCAGGCACGAACGTGAACTGAGCGACTTCGAGTATGCGCACGCCCTTCATGATCTGGGTCACTCTTTATATCCTCCGGGTTTTCCTCATCTTCCACTCCCCCCGTAGACGCACGCAAGGCATGCAACGAATTCATCGCCAGGGCCACGTTCGGCCTCTCAGCCCGCGCAGCGAGCCCCTGTTGGACGCCTCCACTTCTTGCACGCTGGTCCGCCGGCAACATGTTAGGTAAGTGGTGACCAGACCCCACCCCTAGGGACGACACAGCATGGACTACATCATCGGCCAGAAACCAGGCTCGCGCGCCGGTGGGCCGAACGCACCCTCCCCCGCGGCCGCTCGCCCTGGCCTCGCAGGCCAACCTGCCCCCGCCGGCCTGCCACCCGGCCAGGCCGACGCCATGATCGTCGATGGCGACCAGCGCACCTTCATGCAGGACGTCATCGAGACCTCGCGCACCATGCCCGTGCTGGTCGATTTCTGGGCAACCTGGTGCGGCCCCTGCAAGCAACTCACCCCGGCACTGGAGCGCGTCACCCGCGCTGCCGGTGGCCGTATCAAGCTGGTCAAGATCGACATCGACAAGAACAAGCAGCTGATCGCCCAGCTCACCCAGCTTGGCCTGCCGCTGCAATCGGTGCCGACCGTTGCCGCCTTCTGGCAGGGCCAGATCGCCGATATTTTCCAGGGCGCTCTGCCCGAAAGCGAGATCAAGCGATTCGTCGAGGCTCTGCTCAAACTCGCCGGCGGCTCCATGCCCGCCGCCGATTTCCTCGCCGAAGGCCGCGCCGCGTTGGAAGCCGGCCAGCCAGAAGCGGCCGCCGACGCCTTCTCTGCCATCCTCAACCAGGACCCGGAAAGCCCCGAAGGCTGGGGCGGCCTCATTCGCGCCCTGCTCGCCATGGGCGATGAAGACCAGGCCCAGGACGCCCTCGCCCAGGTGCCCGCCAAGATCGCCGAGCATGCCGAGATCGCCGGCGCCCGCAGCGCCCTCGCCCTGGCCGCGGAAGGCCGCAAGGCCGCCGGCCAGCTCGGCGTCTTCACCGCCCGCCTCGCAGCCGACCCGAACGACCACGAAGCGCGCTACGAAATGGCGACTGCGCTCAACGCCAGCGGAAGCCGCACCGAAGCCGCCGACGCATTGCTCGACATCTTTCGCCGCGACCGCACCTGGCGTGAAGACGCCGCGCGTCAGCAATTGCTGAAATTCTTCGAAGCCTGGGGCTTCGATGACCCAGCCACCATGGCAGCCCGGCGGAAACTCTCCGCCCTGCTGTTCTCCTAGGCCGATGATGAGCCTGTTCGCACCGACCCAGGCAGAGCTGCCGTCGGAATTCGCAATCTTTCCCCTCCCGGGAGCGCTGCTGCTGCCGCATGGCAAACTGCCGCTGAACGTGTTCGAGCCGCGCTATCTGGCCATGGTGGATGACGCCCTGGCCCATGGCCGCATGTTCGGCATGATCCAGCCGAACACCCACGCCCCGCGCGCGTCCAACGGCCCGAGCCTCTATCAGATCGGCTGCCTCGGCCGCCTCTCCCACTTCTCCGAAACCGATGACGGCCGCTACCTGATCACCCTTACCGGCGTCGCCCGCTTTCGCGTGATCGAGGAACTGCCCATCCGCCACGGCTATCGCCGCGTCCATGCCGATTTCGCTCCCTTCTCGGCCGACCTCTCTCCCCTCGGCAACCATTCCGGCCTCGACCGCGCCGAGTTGCTGGAGGCCCTGAAGCCGTTCTTCCTGCTGCACGACATCGACGCCAATTGGGATGCCATCGACCGTATGCCGGAAGCGAGCCTGGTCACGACGCTGGCCATGCTCTGCCCGTTCGATGATGCGGAGAAACAGGCTTTGCTTGAAGCGCCGACACAGGGCGATCGGGCGGCAGACCTGCTGGCGCTGCTGCGTATGTCGGTGCATGAGGCGGGGTCGCAGCTTCCCAGCTAGGCAAGCGCTTCTTTTTTGAAAAAAAGAAGCAAAAACTTTTACACTTTGGAGCTCGCCATGTCTGAGAGCGCGCCGCTTGATCCACGATTATTGGAGATACTCGTCTGCCCGGTGACTAAGGGAACGCTTGAGTATGATCGCGCTGCTGGCGAATTAATCAGCCGCCAGGCGGGCTTGGCATACCCCATCCGGGACGGCATCCCGATCATGCTGCCGGACGAAGCACGCGTGCTCGAGCAATAAGCGAACGCTTGCCAGGGCGATGTTAGGCGCGCCCTCTCTCAAGGGAGGTTTCAGGCGCGCGCCGCCTATGCCACACCTGATATCCTGAGCAGGAGCCGTGTCCGTGCAACATCGCCGATTGCTGACTGCGTCGACCGAATCATTGCTGCAGGAAGCCCGTGCGCGACGCGACGCGCGCGGCCCCGCACGCACCACGTATTCGCGCAAAGTCTTCATCCCGCTGACCAAGCTTTGCGCCGATGTCTGCCATTACTGCACTTTCGCTGAAACGCCATCGCGCGTGGAAACCGCCTATTTGTCGCCCGACGAGGTGCTGGCAATCGCCGAAGCCGGCGCAGCGATGGGCTGCAAGGAAGCTCTGTTCACCCTGGGCGATGCGCCGGAGCGCCGATACGCAGCCGCAAGAGAGGCTCTGCAAGCACTCGGCTTCACGCGCACGGTGGATTACCTCGAGCATGTGGCGCGGCTGGTGCTCAAGCAGACCGGGCTGCTGCCGCATATAAATGCAGGCGTGTTGCAGCCGGCGGATTATGCGCAGTTACGCGGTGTATGTGCCTCTGCCGGCCTGATGCTGGAGAGTGCTTCGGAGCGGCTTTGCGCACGCGGTGGCCCCCATTTTGGTTCGCCCGACAAGCTGCCCTCTGTGCGCCTCGCCTCGCTGGCTGCAGCCGGCGGGGCGCATGTGCCGATGACGAGCGGCATCCTGGTCGGCATCGGCGAGACGGAAGAGGAGCGGCTGGAGTCGCTGCTGGCGTTGCAGGACCTTCAAGAACGCTACGGCCACCTGCAGGAAGTGATTGTGCAGAATTTCTGCCCGAAGCCCGGCACCCGCATGGTCCACGCGCCGGCCCCGTCCGAGGACGCGTTCCTGCGCGCGGTGGCGATGGCGCGTATCGTTCTGGACGACCACGTCTCCGTGCAGGCGCCGCCCAACCTTAACGACGCGCGGCTGGCGCAATTGCTCGACGCCGGCATCGACGATTGGGGCGGTATCTCGCCGGTGACCATCGACCACGTGAACCCCGAAGCGCCATGGCCTCAGATCGACAGCCTTGCGGCCCTCTGCGCACGCGCCGGGCGCCCTCTGGTGGAGCGGCTCACCGCCTATCCTGGCTTCCTTGCCGACAGCACGACCTGGCTGGACGCGGCGGTGCGGCCGGCGGTGCACAAGCTCAGTGATTCCGAGGGCTTGGCGCGCGACGGCGCCTGGTGCCCGGGCTCCACCTTGCCGGCGCCGGGCACGCCTCGCCTGCCACTCGGCGCGCCCGCGATCGGTCGTCATCATGGCCTCAGCCGCATCCTCGCACGTGCGGCAAGCGGCCGCATGCTGGGAGAGAGCGACATCGTCAGCTTGTTCGCGGCACGCGATGCGGCCGCGGAAGCTGTTGTGGTGACGGCCGACGCGCTGCGCGAAGAGGTGAATGGCGACACCGTCACCTACGTGATCAACCGCAACATCAACTACACCAATATCTGCACTTATGCTTGTGGCTTCTGCGCTTTTTCGAAAAGCTCGACCAAGTCGGCCAAGCGTGACAAGCCTTACATATTGCCGGAAGAGGAGGTGGCGCAGCGCGCAGTCCAAGCCGCCGCGAACGGCGCTACCGAAGTGTGCCTGCAGGGTGGCATCCATCCCAGCTACACCGGCGACACCTATCTGGGCATTCTGCAGGCGGTGAAACGCGCTTGCCCGACCATGCATGTGCACGCCTTCTCGCCGCTCGAGGTGAGTTCGGGGGCAGCGACGTTGGGGCTGAGCCTGCGCGACTATCTCTGGCAGTTGAAGGAGAGCGGGCTGGGTTCCTTGCCGGGGACTGCCGCGGAAATCCTCGATGACGAGGTGCGTGCGCTGATCTGCCCCGACAAGCTGATGACGGCGGAATGGCTGGAGGTGGTGGGTACCGCGCATGAGGTTGGGCTGCCGACGACGGCGACGATCATGTTCGGCCATCTGGACCGCACGGAGCATTGGGCGCGGCATCTGCTGGCGATACGAAGGCTGCAGGAGCGCACAGGCGGTTTCACCGAATTCGTGCCTTTGCCGTTCGTGCATATGGAAGCGCCGCTCTACAAGCGCGGCCAAGCCAGGCGCGGGCCGACCTGGCGTGAGACGGTTCTGATGCATGCCGTCAGTCGCCTTGCTTTGCATGGTGCGATCGGTTCCATTCAATGCTCCTGGGTGAAGCTCGGCATGGATGGTGCGGCCGCCTGCCTCGCCGCCGGCGTGAACGATCTTGGCGGTGTTCTGATGAACGAGAGCATCAGCCGCGCTGCCGGCGCCGCGCACGGCCAGGAAGTAAGTGTAGAGGATCTGCGCGCCGCCGCCGCTGCCGCCGGCCGCGTCTTGCGCCAGCGCAGCACCCTCTACCGTCTGTTGGGCGATGCGGAACCGTTACGGGAGTTCGCCTAAAATATAAAGGTCTTTTGCTTCTTTTCTGCAGAAAAGAAGACCTTTCTTGCTTGCTAATAAAAAGACTATCGAGGAAACCATGAGGGTCCAACCAGCCGCCTTCTTGCGGACGACGCTACCGCTCGATCTCTCTGTGCTGCCGGCCCTGGATAGCGGCCGATACCATTCGGTATGGCTCCCCGATCATTACGTAAGCTTCTGGCCGGATTCAATCTGGACTCCAGAATTCACCGATCTGGCAACGAAATCTCCATCCCCGCACCGCCATCTGGACGCGATCGCGGTAACGGCGGCTGCGGCTGCTTTGACAAAGAACGTTACGCTCGCGACATCCGTGGTCGATACCGTGCGGCGGCACCCGGTGATGCTGGCACAGACGGCGTTGACCATCGATCATCTTTCTGGTGGCCGTTTTATTCTGGGACTCGGCAGTGGCGAGACGGAGAATTGCGTGCCTTACGGGTTTGATTTCGACAAACCGGTGGGTCGTTTCGAGGAAGCGTTGAAGGTGATCCGGCTGTTGTGGGAGAGCGACAGGCCAGTTGATTTCGAAGGACAGTTCTACAAGCTTCATCATGCCAGGCTCGACACGGAGCTTTTCGAGGGCCGTTGCCCGCCGATCTGGATTGGTGGCGGCGGCCCGCGCATGCTCGATATCATCGGGCGTTTCGCCGATGGCTGGTGGCCGGCCGGCGCCTGGAAGCCTGAGGATTACGAAACCAAGCTCACGACGATCCGCACCTCCGCAGAGCGCGCCGGGCGCGATCCCATGGCCATTGTGCCGGCTTTCATACAGACATGTCTGATTGGCGACGATGCGGAACTGGCAGAGATCATCGAGGCGCCTCTGATCAAGGCGTTCCTCTTGCAGGCTTCCGCGGAAACGTTGCGTGAATTCGGCTACACGCATCCGATGGGCGATACCTGGCGCGGCTATCAGGATATCGATCCTGGTGTGTTGACGCGCGAGCGGATCGTCGATTTCCTCAGCAAAGTCGATACGCAGGCTATTCTCGACATCGTGCCGCATGGCACGCCGAAGCAGGTAGCACGCAGGGTGAAGGATTTTGTCGATGCAGGCTTGCGCGTTCCAAAAATACTGGATTACGGCGGCATGGCCGGTTTGAAATTCGGTGCCCTGTCAGCTGCGAAAGTGCGTGAGACGGAAGATGAACTGATGCGCCTGGTGGAGGGCAGCGTATGAGCGCGGATGTGCTCGACACGGCTGCGATGCTCGCGAAGGCCGAAGCGGAAGCCGGTCTGCATGATTACGGCGACGAGACGTTGCCGGCACGCTTCGCGTTGGCGGCCGAACATCTGCGCAATGTCGGCATGAACGAAGACGGCCAAAAAGCCGCCGCCGATGTCTGCCATTGGCTGCTGACCTCTCGGCTGGCGTTTTTCGAGGACCGCAAGAACTACCCGATCGGCGAAGAGAAGATCGAAGGCCCTCTGTTTGCAACAGGAGAGCCGCGCTCCGGCACCACGTTGCTGCATGCGCTAATGTCCGTCGATCCGCATGCGCGCGCAATGCGCTTCTGGGAAGTGATGTATCCCTCGCCGCCGCCTGGCCTGTCCGCTTCAGACGATCCGCGCCGCACCAAGGCCGACGAAGATTGGCGCGAGATACTCCAGCGACTTCCCAAATGGCTGATCAGCCACCCCTATAATGACATGCTGGGCGATGGCCTGCCGGAATGCGAGCGCAGCTGGGCGTTCGATTTTCGCGTGATGACGCCGACCGCCTGGTGGCGCGTGCCGATGGGCATGAACGTGGCCGGCCTTCCCGTGGATGGCCATGCGCAGATGCGGCTTCACAAGATGATGCTGCAGCACTGCCAGTTTGCGCGACCAAAAAGATACTGGGTGCTGAAAGGCTTTCATGGCCCCAGGCTCGCAGCCTTGTTCGATACCTACCCCGACGCCCACATAGTTTGGGTGCATCGCGACCCCGTGCAGGTGATCGCCTCGCGGATCGCACTCGTTGGTGAACTCGTCGAAGGCCTTGCCGGCCATGTCGATTGGGACGCACAGGCACAATTTCATCTGGAAGCCAGCCGCGCCGGCTTTGCCGCGACGATGGAGAACCCACTGGTGAAGGATCCGCGGATCTACCACGTGCGGTACCCGGATTTCGTCGCCGATCCGGTGGGCACAATCCGCGGTTATTACACCTATGCGGGGAAAGCCTTTCCGCCGGAAACCGAAGCGGCGATGCGCGAATATCTGCGACAGAACCGTGGAGATCGTTACGGCAAGTTCAGGTACTCGACTGATCTGATCAAGACGGACATATCCAGACTCAACGAAGAGTTCGCGCCATTTCGAGAGCGGTTTGGGCTGGAGATAGAGAGAAGGTAAGAATGTTCTTTTTTGAAAAAAAGAACCAAAAAACTTTTAGGTCCTTTAGAGGCACTCGTTCTAAGCATGCATGAACGTGTCTCAGTGAGTGCCATCTGCTTTCCCGGCGCCGGGCTGGCCGAGATGCGCGCACATTGGAAAGCGTTGCGGCCCAAGCGGATCAGCTTTCTAAGCACACAACTACTCGACGCAGCGCCAAACGAATTACACGACCTGCTAAGTGAAGGCGGCTACAAGGTAGAGACAATCACGCATGTCTTCACCAACACACTGGATGCATCGCAAGCCATCCTGCTGCAGGAACGATCAAGACTATCGCGCCTGATCGAGCTAGCACACGAGGTCGGCGCAAGATCGATCTACATGCTCACCGGCCAACGCGGCCGCCTTACCTGGGAAGGTGCTGCAGAGGCATTCAGCAACGCAATCGCCCCTTGCCGCGAAGAAGCGCTCATAGCGGGCGTAGTGCTCGCCGTGGAAAATGCACTGGCATTGGTTGCAAACGTTCATATCGCCCACAGCTTGCGGGACACGATCACCCTCGCAGAATTAGCGGACATAGGCGTGTGCATCGATGTTTTCGGCGTGTGGACAGAAGCTGGGCTCGAACAGCTCCTTGAGCGCGCGGCCGCCCGTTGCGCAGTTGTGCAGGTGAGCGACTACGTCCTCGGAGACAAATCCCTCCCGGCCCGCGCAGTCCCGGGTGACGGCGTAATCCCGCTCAAACACATCTTCAAGACATTGTTTGCTGCCGGCTACACCGGCAATTTCGACCTGGAATTGCTGGGCCCAAGAATAGATCAGGAAGGCCACCGTGAAGCGGCGTCGCGCGCCGCACAGAGAACCGGTGACATCCTGGTCGAACTTGGCGCCTGAGGAGCATCCACATGGCATTCGGCGACGGTCCCGATGATGCCGCGTTACGCGATTCCTGGGGTATCTTCTGCGACAAGCTTAAATCCGCCGGGGATCGTGTCTTCAAGGATCACAACCCCGCATCCCCCCTGCAACGCGCCGATGCATTCCGCTTCCTGACACAAAACCTCGGCCAAGCCTTCGATCTCGCGTTGGAAACCAAGAACTCGAAATATCCCGCGCTGCATCCATTCTGCACGCCGACACGGAAGCTGGGCGGTGATGCCGCCGATTTTTTGTATGTGCAGGCCTGGATCGATGGCGAGTCCACCTACCGCATCATCGGCGACCGCGGCACCGCGCGCTTCCTGAATTTCACAGTGCAGGGGCCACGGCCTGCGCTCACGCCCGGTGGCTTTGCACCCCTGAGTGAACCCTTCGGCGACGTGCCGGAAGCCAATCTGTTCGGCCACCAGCTTGAATGTGACAACAAAGGCAATTTCGAGCTTTTTATAGGTGGCGAAAGGCACGGTGCGAACTGGCTGCCGACGACGCCAGGCTCACGAAAACTGTTCCTTCGACAAGGCTTCGATCGGTGGGAGGAGCGGCCAGCAATCATGCGGATCGAACGTGTCGGCATGGCGGAGCCTAAACCTCTGCCCACGCCCGCTACAATGATCGCCGCCATGGCATGGGCCGGCGACTTCCTCACCGGAACGATGGATGACTGGCCCGAGTGGCCGTTTGCACATGGCGGCGTGGATGCGAACAATCTCAATGCGTTTCCGCCAACTGCCGACACCGGCGACGATCGCAAACGCGGCCGCACGGCCGCTAACATGCTATGGGATATTGCTGAAGACGAAGCGCTTATTCTCACCTTCGACGCGCCGGACAGTTTCTGGATGCTGTCGAACATGGGGGTGTTCTTCAACAGCATGGATTACCTCTATCGCCCGGTCAGCTACACGCCCAGCCGCACGAAAGTGGACGCCGACGGCAAGATAAGG
This sequence comes from Acetobacteraceae bacterium, assembly GCA_965198855.1. Classification (GTDB taxonomy): domain Bacteria; phylum Pseudomonadota; class Alphaproteobacteria; order Acetobacterales; family Acetobacteraceae; genus BOG-908. Next base: position 2,812,329 of record CBDAPZ010000001.1, read on the forward strand.
CTGATCCTGACGCATGAAGATCCACTCTATCACAACTGGATCGATACCCAGGGTTTTGCACGCGGCAACCTCACCTACCGAAATCTTTTGGGCGGCGGCGCGATTGATTTCGAAACCGCTCTCGTCAAGCGCATTGATCTTGCCGGGACCTTACCGGCAAACAGCGTGAGATTGACGCAAGAAGAACGTATAATGCAGATGAAGACCCGCTTCAACGCCATCCGCCAACGCTACAGCCTATAGAAAACCATTACGCGATAGGAAGTGTCGCTTCTTTTGGGAGGCTCTGCCTGGTAGGCGTATCCTGACCACCACGACGTTCCCGCATCAGCAAGCAGGCACTACCCCCTACCAGCGCCACGACCGATATCGAAACCAGCGCCGGCACATAGCTACCGGCGTTTTCCTGAGTTTTTGCCACCACAAACGGCGCCAACACCGCCAGCGGCAGAAAAAAGCTGAGCAGACCAAAGGCGCGTCCGACACCCTGCGGCCCGAACTCTGCCGCCGCTGCAGCGGCGAGCAACGGCCAAAAACTACCGCCGGCGCCGACGCATATAATGCCGATCGCAAGTACCGGCACCGCATGTCCCTAGGCAACGGCGAGGCCGCCCAAGGCGGTGATGAACGCCATTCCCGCGAGCGGCAGCCTGTTACCGATACGGTCGGACAATATGCCGCCGCCAAGGGTAAAGACGATTTGCGACACGCTTAGCAAGGAGAGGAGAACACCTGCTGTATGCTGGCTCAATCCGCGGCTGACGGCGAGAGGCGCTATATTCTGTCCGCAGCCGCCATAGGTCGCCATCATCGGCAGATACACGACCACCAGCAGCCAGAAATTGCGTCGACTCAGCATATCGCGCCACGTCAGAACGCCTTTGCCACCATCTCCAGGCAGAGAAGGCACAGGCGCCGACCCATCCCTGGTAAGATAGTAGGTGCCATGGCGTTGCAGCGGCTGCTCCCGCAGAACGACCAACACGATCGGCAAAACGATAGCCGCAATCACCGCTCCGGCAATCCGCCATATTAGACGCCAACCTAGCATGGGCATGACCGCAGCGATGACCGGCGGCATGATAACGCCAGCAATCGCCAACCCAAAACCGCTCAACCCAAGTGCGAGCCCTAACCGACGGACGAACCAGCGCGACAGCACGGCATTGGCAGGTGTCGCCGTAGAGAAACTGAGCGCGACGGGAAAAAGCAGCGCGTAAAGAGTAAAAAATTCCCATGGCTGCGTGACGAGACTCATTCCAAAACAGAACAGCGCCATTAAAGCAAGTCCGCTGCCAAACAATGCGCGCGACGAATATCGATCGACGCACACGCCCACCAGCGGTGCAATCAGGGCACATCCTAGGCCGCCACCGCCTAAGCCCAGTTGAAAGCTGCTGATGGGCATATGCAGCTGCGCCGACCAATCACTCAGAAATAGCGAAAATGAATTCACCGCCATTGCACTCGCCGCAACTTGCGACAGGATGCAAATGGCTACGATATTCCAGCCATAGTACCAGCAGCCCCGATGGCTGATGCCATTCGTCATTCGACGTTCCTCCGGCGCTGACGCCGCATTGTTGCTGTGCGTCAGCTTTGCGCCGATCGAGGAGCGGCGCAAACCGGGTAGGCTACGATTTATCGCAACTTTACTGCCGTATTGCGCCAGTTACAGTCACAGGCCTGCGTATTCGCCATAGCGATACTTGTCCGCGCGTGTTTAGACGCGCCCTGTTACCGGGATAAGTGCACCGGTGACATCCTTCGCCGCTTCGCTCGCGAGGAACAGCATGACCGAGGAAAGGCTGGCAGGCGTCACCCAAGTGGATACATCTGCTTCCGGCATATCCGCGCGGTTCGCAGGCGTATCGATGATCGAAGGCAGAACGGCATTGACCGTGATGCCGGTCGGCTTGAGCTCGTCCGCAAGGCTTTCTGTCAAACGATGCACGCCGGCCTTGGAGGCGGCATAGGCACCCATGCCAGTTCCAGCTTTGACCGCAGCATTTGCACCAACATTGATGATGCGGCCGGCAGTGCTGGCTTTCAAATAGGGAATGGCCGCACGGCTTGCGTTCAAGGCCGTCACCGTGTTCATCGTGAACAGCCTTGTCCAATTTTCCGGTCCTGCATTCTCTATCTTTTCCCAGGTGAAGCCGCCTGCCACGTTAAACAGCGCGTCTATGCCCCCGAAACGAGCAGCAATTGCGGCGATTGCTTTGTCGGCAGAAGCTGCATCGCTGAGGTCGACGCCCGGCAGCACAAGTCTCGTTTCACCTTCCGCAATGCCGTTCGGTGCAGAGGCTGCAAAATCGATGAATGCCACGCGGGCGCCTTGCGCATGAGCGGCGGCTGCGAGAGCCGTGCCTAACGTTCCAAATGCGCCTGTGATTGCGTAGATCCGACCCAACATTATTGCTTCCTCCGCTATATTCGTTCAGCCTAATCTGAACAAGAAGGCAGGCAAAGCAGTTCTTTTTTTGAAAAAAGAACCAGAAATTTTGCATCCTAGCGTATGGTGCCTAATAGAACCCGGACCGTGATATAAAAGTCTTTCCCGTATATCAACCAATCAGCCCGGCTTGCATCGGGCTGTTGTTCTTTACACGTTACTGGCTATTGACGGAAGCAGATCATGCGTTTGGTGATGACGCCTGCGCCAAACGTATCCACAAGCTCACGCCCACCAACGCCGCCTGCAGAGCAATCGCCACCTCGTCAGCGATTACTCGTAAAGCCGTCTATGCAGACATGGTCGGGCGCATTGGTTGATATGCGGGAAAGTCTTTTGCTTCTTTTTTTCAGAAGAGAAGACCTTCCTTCCTAACCAACCTTGCGCCATCCCGGCTTGGAAGGATCCACATACCGCATTCCCACAGGCGCAACACCACAGATCGCAATTATAGCCGGCTCCTTCCCGCTCGCAATCACACCGTCGTAATGTGGCGTGTGCGCCACCCTTCTTACAAAACTACCAGCGGACACCGGTTGACAACGGGACGGATCAAAATCGGCACCGCTATTTGCCCACCACATGCCGGAGACAACCACACAGAGCCGGTCCGTCACATAGATATGCGGTGCGCTCATATAGCCGGGATACCATTTGATCAGCTCGTAATAGATGCCCTCGCCGTTGAGATCACCGAACAGATCAGCCGAGGCAACGCTGTTGTGCGGAAAACTCTTGCGCGCTTTCCATGGGATGTTTTCGGGCATGGTTATGACTGTCTGCCCAGGATCGAGCGTGCTCGCCTGTACAGATGCCATCGGCAAGACTACGGAGAGGAGGGAGGATAACAGCACCTCCCTCCGGTCCAGCGGCATCATTGAGTCGGCGGTGCCGGCGGTGGCGCTGCAGCCGATGTTACACGCCAGACCGTGTTGCCCACATCGTCGGCGATCAGGAGCGCGCCACTTTTATCCAACGCCACACCAACCGGGCGGCCATGTGCGTTGCCTTGCTTGTCGACAAAGCCGGTCACGATATCCTCTGCCATGCCATTAGGCTGTCCGCCGCTGAAAGGCACAAATACGACCTTGTAGCCGTTCAAAATCTGGCGATCCCAGCTGCCATGTTCACCGACGAACGCGCCGCCTGCGTAATGCGCTGGCAAGCCTTGCGCGGTATTGAACACCAGGCCGAGCGGTGCCACGTGCGAACTCAGCGCATAATCCGGCGCGATCGCCTTGGCCACCAGATCTGGCCGCTGCGGCTTTACGCGAGGATCCACGTGCTGCCCATAATAGCTGTAGGGCCAGCCGTAAAAGGCCCCGTCCTTCACCGAGGTCATGTAATCCGGCACAAGGTTCGGGCCCAGTTCGTCGCGCTCGTTGATCACGGCCCAGAGTGCATGGCTTTCCGGCTGCCAGCTCAAACCATTCGGATTACGCAGGCCACTTGCGAAAATCCGGTGCGCACCCGAGGCGCGGTCGACTTCCCAGATGGACGCGCGATCGAGCTCCGCGCCGATGCCATTCTCAGTTATGTTGCTGTTCGAGCCAACACCGACATACAGCTTTGTGCCATCCTCGCTCGCCACCAGGCTTTTGGTCCAATGATGGTCGATCGGACCACCAGGCAACGGAGTGAGCACCGTGCCAGGATCGGTGATGCTCGTCTGCCCGGTCGTGTAGGGGAAGCGTAAAATCGCATCTGTGTTGGCAACGTAGAGATCGTTGCCGACAAGTGCCACGCCAAACGGTGAGTTCAGATGATCGATGAGCACCGTCCTCACATCCGGCTTGCCATCGCCTTTTGTGTCACGCAGCAAGATGATGCGGTTGCTTCCCTCACTATTGCCGTTGGAGGTAACAATCTTTTCCATCCAGTGCATGACAATGCTTTTTGGCCTCGTGACCGGATCGAGATTCGGGCTGATGGATTCTACAACCAGCACATCACCATTCGGCAGAGTGTAGACCGAGCGCGGATGCTGAAACCCGGTAGCCAATGCCTGAATTTTCAGGTCTTGCGGCACGCTCGGCGTCTCGCCGGATTTCCAGCCGATCCCGGGCGCCAAATGCATCGGCGGCACCAGGTATTGCTGCGGCTCCGGCAACACTGGATGCGGCCCGATCTGCGTCTTGACGTCGAAATCGTCAGCGCCGGCGCCTGCCAGCAAAAATATCGCAGCGCCTGCGGCTGCAATACGCGGCGCTACTTTATTCGAAAGGCGATTCATATGCCTGCTCCAACCTGATTCACGACCACGCTTTCGCGATATGCCAGCCTGCTACCGAGCCAATATGTCAGCACCATCACCACGACCGTTGCCACCGACAAGGCCAAACCCTCAGGCACAACAGAAGTCCATGCATCGCGACTGTGCACAAAGTTGTTGAAGCCAGCGATGATCATCACGACGAGGCTGCCGACGATGTAGAGAGCACTCAGTCGACCAGACCGCATGCGCCGTCGGCGTACGAGGCTGATAAGCCCTGCAATCAATGCCAAAATACCAAAGCCGAAACCGACGGCGAGCAGCCAATCCGAAAAATCGGCCCAGATGATGTCGGCCGTTTGCGCGTAGATGATATCGGTCACCAAAGCGCCGGTGAAACCCGCGACAGGAAAGGCCTGCAGCACTCGATGCAGCGGTATCCCCTCCCTGACAATCGGAGCACGCACATCTGAGATCATGGACATATCCTGTGACATTTGCCGCGACGAAGCTGCGACGCGAAGATAACGCGCGTCATCACCGCCGGTTGCATCTTCTCTGCCGATGCAACATCTTGTTACACTGCGGTTCCATCCAGCTCTGGATAGTGGCGGAAGATGCCGGTTTCATTGAAAGCCAGGCGACGCTCCGACGCGAGATACAACGCGATGTTCGGCCTCTCGCGCACAGCATCTGCCAGTGCACAGAGCGCCGGGTAATCGCGCGTCAATTTCTTGGTCGCCCGTGGAAATGCGTAGCGCAGCCCTTCGACCAATTGGAACAGCGAGAGATCAACATAGCTTAGATGGTCGCCAACGATCTGCGCCTCGCCATGCGGGTTCTGCTTCAACACTCTCTCGAAATAACCAAGAAACTTCGGCATGCGCGTCTTGCGGAAATCCGCTGAACGCAGGCGGGCAGCATCCTTCTGGTCCTCGTAATACTCTCCGCTGGCGAGCGGATGGTGCGTATCATGCACCTCAGCGACCACATCGGCGATGGTCATCTGCAGACCATTCGCGGCGATCCGCAAATTTTCCTGTTTCGGCGACAAACCCAGTTTCGGCCCAAGATAGTGCAGGATATTGGCAACCTGCGATACAACCAGCCCACCATGCCTGAGAAAAGGCGGCGCAAAAGGCATTATCTCTATGGATGTATCCTCCAACATCCCGATCATCGCCTTCATGCCCTTGGGGGTGCGTGCAACATCGACATAGCTGACCCCGGCCTCTTCGAAAGCCAGCCGGACAAATTCGCCCCTGCCCTGCAGCCCGTCCCAATAGAATAGCTCGTATCTCATGGCATGCACCTGCGGTGTGGCCGAAAATACGCACATCCGCCCATTGTCTGTAAAGCGAGCACCCTAGTCCGTTCGCCTCGCAATTGCGTGACTTAACGGCAGATGTGTCGTGGCCTTCAGGCGATCCAGAACGATCGTTGAGCGGACGCGAGCTACGCTCTCATGCGCAAGCAGAACATCGTTGATCAGACCATTCAATGCTTTCAGGTCCGGAACGATAACTTTCAGCTGATAATCCGTATCACCGGTGACGGCATAGGCTTCAAGGATCTCGTCGACCCTGCCGATAAGATCGCGAAATCGCCTGGCATTGTCACCGCTATGGGTCTTCAGGGTCACCTGTATGATGGCAAGCAAGCTCAAGCCGAGCTTTTCCGGCGAGAGGTTGGCATTATACCCCTCGATCACGCCCGCCGCCTCCAGCGCCGCGCGCCGGCGCGAGCATTGCGAGGCGGACAGCCCGATCGTCTCTCCCGCCTCCTGATTGGTCAGCCGGCCATTCACCTGCAGCGCCTTCAGCAGCCGCAGGTCGAAATCATCCAACGCACCAGCTTCTTGCACTGAAAGATACTTTCATGCCGATTTCTCGCACTGAAACTGTAGAACGGTGCGATTATGCACGCAACATGCGCGTGGACAGGCGCATCATCGTCCAACTGGCATCATCTCCGGGAGCGACCCATGGGACCCTATCCGCACGACGCAGCGCCCGCCAAAATCTCCGCCGACAATCCCGCCGGAACCGATGGTTTCGGCTTCGTCGAATATGCCCATCCGGATCCCGCAAACCTGCACGCGCTGTTCCGCACCATGGGCTTCACCGCGGTGGCTCGCCACCGCACAAAGGCGATCACGCTTTATCGCCAGGGTGAGGTGGACTACCTCGTCAACGAGGAACCCGGCAGCCACGCGGTTACATTCGCCGCCTCCCACGGCCCCTGTGCCGCCTCCATGGCCTTCCGCGTCGCCGATGCCAAACACGCCTATGAGCGCGCGATCGCCGGCGGTGCGGAGCCGGTGGGCCCGGAAGATGGCACGCTCGCCCTGGATGTGCCTTGCGTGCGCGGCATCGGCGGCTCGCTACTCTATTTCCTGGATGTATTCGGCAGCAAAGGCTCCGCCTATGATGCGGAATTCGTCTGGGCCGGCGAGCGCGATCCGCATCCCACAGGCGTGGGCCTGCACTATCTCGATCACCTTACCCATAACGTCGCGCGCGGGCGCATGGATGTATGGGCCGGTTTCTACCAGCGCATCTTCAATTTCAAGCAGATCCGCTACTTCGACATCAAGGGCGAATATACCGGCCTGTTCTCGCGTGCGCTCACCAGCCCAGATGGCAAGATACGTATCCCCATCAACGAAAGTGCCGACGACCACAGCCAGATCGAGGAATATCTGCACCAGTACAAAGGTGAGGGCATTCAGCACATGGCGTGCGGGTGCGCCGACGTCTATGACACGGTGGAACAACTCCGCACGCGTGGCTTGGCGTTTATGCCGTCGCCGCCGGCCACCTATTACACGCGCATCGATGAGCGCGTGCCCGGCCATGGCGAGGACATCGCCCGCCTGCAACGCACCGGCTTGCTGCTGGACGGCGAGGCCGCCATTGCCGATGGCGCGAAAGAGGGTGCGATGACCAAAGTTCTGCTACAGATCTTTTCCGCCAATGCGATCGGCCCCATCTTCTTCGAGTTCATCCAGCGCAAAGGTGACGAGGGCTTCGGCGAAGGTAACTTCCGCGCCCTTTTCGTTTCGATCGAAGAGGACCAGCTACGTCGCGGCGTGCTCAACGCAGCCTAGGGTGAGATGACCATGCAGCAGGCCTACCTCTCCGGCTTCGGCAACGGCTTCGAGACGGAGGCGTTGCCTGGCGCCTTGCCGGTCGGCCGCAACTCGCCGCAGCGTTGCGCCTATGGGCTGTATGCCGAGCAGCTCAGCGGCGCGCCGTTCACTGCACCCCGTGCGCGCAACGAGCGCAGCTGGCTCTATCGCATCCGCCCGACGATCGCGCATTGGAACAGCCTCCGCGCGGCGCCAGCGAGCCTTTGGCGCAGCGCGCCCTGCACGGAAATCCAATTACCGCCAGCACCAATGCGCTGGAGCCCGGTGGCGCTGCCCAACGAAAAAATTGACTTCCTGCAGGGCGTAAAGACCATCACCACGGCCGGCGATACAGCAGCCCAAGCCGGCATGGCGATGCATGTTTACGGCATCAACGCATCGATGCAGTCGGCCTATTTCTATGATGCGGATGGCGAATTGCTGTTCGTTCCTCAACTGGGCGACCTGCGCCTCTGCACCGAATTCGGCATTATCACCCTGGAGCCCGGCGAAATTGCGGTCGTGCCACGCGGCGTGAAATTTTGCGTCGAGCTTCCCGATGGCACCGAAGGTGCACGCGGCTATATCTGCGAGAATTATGGTGCAGCGTTCACCCTACCGGAGCGTGGGCCGATCGGCGCGAATTGCCTGGCCAATCCGAGGGATTTTCTCACGCCCACGGCCGCCTTCGAGGATATCGATGCACCCGGCCAGCTCTATGTGAAATGGGGCGGTGCTATGTGGGTGAGCGACATCGACCACTCGCCGCGCGATGTCGTCGCCTGGCATGGCAATTATGCACCTTACAAGTATGATCTGCGGCGTTTTTCGCCGGTAGGACCTTTGCTGTTCGACCATGCCGATCCAAGCATCTTCACCGTGCTGACCTCGCCGTCGGAAACCCCGGGCACGGCGAACGTGGATTTCGTCTGTTTTCCCGATCGCTGGCTGGTGGCGGAAAACACGTTCCGGCCACCCTGGTACCATATGAACATCATGAGCGAGTTCATGGGCCTGATCTATGGCCAGTATGACGCCAAGCCGCATGGTTTTGCGCCAGGCGGGTTCAGCCTGCACAACACCATGCTGCCGCATGGACCGGACCAGGAGGCGTTCGAAGGCGCAAGCCAGGCAGAACTCGGGCCGCGCAAACTGGAAGGCACAATGGCTTTCATGTTCGAGACGCGTTTCCTGCAACGCGTCACCGCCCATGCCGCCGGCATGCCAGAGCTGCAGGCGGGCTATGGCGCTTATGGAAAGGCGCTGGTGAAACATTTTAATGCCGACAGGCGCGGCACTTGATGCCCGCGATCGACCACACGCATGATCCGGCCCTGACATCCTGGGTGGCGTCGGCCAACGGACATAGCGAGTTTCCGATACAGAACCTGCCGCTCGGCGTATTTTCCACAAAAGCTAGCCAGCCGCGCGCCGGCATTGCAATCGGCGACATGATTCTCGACGTCACTGCGGCGCATGATGTGCTCGATGGCGCCGCAGAAATTTCCGGCGCCCTCTCGTTGAATGTGTTTCTCGGGCTCGGTGGAAAAGCGCGGACAGCGTTGCGTTGGGCGGCGAGTGCGCTGCTTGCAGAAGGGGTGCCGGTGCGGCCGGATCTGCTGGTAAAAGCATCGGATGCCACGCTGCATCTACCGGCTACGATCGGTGACTATACAGATTTTTACGCAGGCATTCACCATGCGCTGAACGTAGGGCGTCTGTTCCGGCCGGCAAATCCACTGATGCCAAATTACAAATGGATACCGATCGGCTATCACGGCCGCGCCTCTTCGGTGCGCCCGTCCGGCGGCGTGGTGCAGCGGCCCACCGGGCAACGCAAGCCGGCGGATACTGAGACTCCCACCTTCGGGCCGTGCGAGCGGCTGGATTACGAGCTCGAGCTCGGCATCTGGGTCGGGCCCGGCAACGCCCTCGGCAGCCCAATCCCCATCGGCGAGGCAGCCTCGCATATCGCCGGGTTCTGTCTGCTTAACGACTGGTCTGCGCGCGACATGCAGAGCTGGGAGGCGCAGCCGCTCGGCCCGTTTCTGGGGAAAAGTTTTCAGACGAGCGTGTCGCCGTGGATTGTCACGCCGGAGGCGCTCGCGCCGTTCCGCCAAGCGCAGGCAGCGCGGCCCGAGGGTGATCCGCAGCTTTTGCCGTATCTGCATGACGATGCCGATCAGCGTTTGGGGGCACTCGGCGTGGAGCTCGAGGTTTTCCTCTCGACCGCTCGGCTGCGCGAAAAAGGCTTGCTGCCGCACCGGCTTTCGCGTGGGGATGCCGGCAATCTGTATTGGACACCGGCGCAATTGCTTGCACATCATGCCTCCAATGGCTGCAATCTGCGGCCGGGCGACCTTCTGGGCACTGGCACGATTTCCTCGCCGATGCCTGATGGATTTGGCTCCTTGCTAGAAATCTCGCAGAATGGCCGTGTATCTATTTCTCTCCCTTCCGATGAAGAGAGGTGCTTTCTGGAGCCCGGCGACGAGATCATCCTACGTGCCCACGCCCACCGCGACGGCTACATTTCTGTCGGCTTCGGCGACTGCCATGCCACCGTAACATAAAAGTCTTTTGGTTCTTTTCTTCAGAAAAGAACTGCTTCCTATCTTCCTAAGGTCTTCTCCATGAGCCTAACCCAACTAGGCCAGTTTGTGCCTCTTCCCACGAACCCCGACGAAGCAAAGTTGGAGCGTGTCGCCGCACCTGTTTCTTCGGGACCGTATCTCGTGCGTTTTGCAGCACCCGAGTTCACCTCGCTCTGCCCGATCACCGCGCAGCCCGATTTCGGCCATCTGGTCATCGACTACATTCCCGGCGAATGGATCGTAGAAAGCAAGTCGCTGAAACTGTTTCTCGGCAGTTTCCGCAACCACGGTGCGTTTCACGAAGCCTGCACCTTGCAGATCGCCGATCGTCTCGTCTCGCTGCTGAGCCCCGTGTGGCTGCGTATCGGCGCCTATTGGTATCCGCGCGGCGGCATGCCGATCGACGTCTTCTACCAGACCGGCGCGCCACCCGCCGATGTCTGGATACCGGAGCAGGGTGTCCCCGGATACCGCGGCCGCTGATGGCGCACGACGCACCGTCGCTGATACGCGACCGTGCGCTGGCATTGGGTTTCGATGCCATTGGCTTTGCGCCGGCCGAGCTCGGGCCCGAGGTGCGTGCGCATCTCGTCGATTTCCTGCGTGCCGGGCATCACGGCGCAATGGGCTGGCTCGCGGAAAACAACGACCGGCGCGGCGATCCGAAAATCCTGTGGCCTGCCGCACGAACGGCAATAGCACTCGGCCTGTCCTATGCCCCCGAAGGTGACGCGCTGGCAACGCTGCAAAAACCCGAACGCGGCAACATCTCAGTCTATGCGCACCACCGCGACTATCACGATGTGCTCAAGGGAAAACTCAAACACCTGGCCCAGTTCATCGTCGGCCGCCTGGGCGGCGACGTGAAAGTGTTCGTCGACACCGCGCCGGTCATGGAGAAGCCGCTCGCGGCGCAGGCCGGGCTTGGCTGGCAGGGCAAGCACACCAACCTGGTCTCGCGAAGCCACGGGTCCTGGCTGTTCCTCGGCGAGATTTTTACCACGCTCGATCTGCCACGAAGCCACAACCCAGGAGGGCGCTGCGGCACTTGCGAACGTTGCCTGAAAATCTGCCCCACCGACGCGTTTCCCGCCCCCTACCGGCTGGATGCAACGCGCTGCATCTCCTATCTCACCATCGAACATGCAGGCCCGATCCCGACGGCGCTCAGACCACTCATGGGCAACCGGATTTATGGCTGCGACGATTGCCTTGCCGTCTGCCCCTGGAATCGCTTTGCAAAACCAGGCCACGAAGAAAAGCTTTTCGCTCGCGCAGATCTGGCAGAACCCGAACTTGCCGCATTGGCCGCCCTCGACGAGGCCGCATTCCGCACCCTGTTTTCCGGCTCGCCGATCAAACGCATCGGTCGCAACCGCTTCGTGCGCAACGTGCTGAACGCCATCGGCAACGCGCGCACGACGGCTTTGCACCCCATCGCACAATCCCTCACCGAAGATGCCGACCCGGTGGTGGCCGATTCCGCACGCTGGGCCACTTTGCGCCTGACGTGCTGAAAAAACGCAGCTTTTCACTGGCCGGCCACCGCACCAGCGTGGCGCTGGAACCCGAGTTCTGGGCAGCGCTGCAGGAGATCTCGACCAGTGAACGGAGCACGCTCGGCGCACTCGTGGCCAGCGTTGATGCCGAACGCGATACGACACAGCCATTGGCATCGGCGTTGCGCGTGACGGCATTGCGTGGAAGAAAGTAAGCAGTTCTCTTTTGAAAGAAGAATCAAAAAACGTTTATGGTTTTAGAGGCTTTTTTCGAGATTGAAGCACACGCTGCGTGCCCAAGTCAGGCGCGGGTTTAAGATCGTGTAGGGAGCCGGCGAGCCTTATCGTGTAATGCGGTGGATTGGTGATCGCAGGGGTCAGGGCAAGCAACATATCCGTCGTGCCGGACAACATGTCGTAGGTGCCGCTGGCGGAAACCATACCATCACCCGAAACCATGCTCGCATCGGTCAAACTCATTTTGCCATGCATCACCTTCGTGACAATCGAACCTGAAAACCCGCCCGAACCACCCTGGCTCATCGCCTGCATCAAAGCCGGTCTTGTCGGATGTCCATGACCCGACAGCAAACTATCCACCTGGCTCAGGTCAAAGCCAGCCACATGCGCATCATGCAAAGTAATGGCCGCATCGCCAAAAACATGGCTCAGCAAAGCCGCTTCAGTCTGACCCGAACTCGCAACATCCAGGCTGACATCCGCCGTTCCGGAGTCAAGACCAACCGGCGCCACAGCAAATATATCGACGCCGGTGAAATCACCCCGCAACGAAACGGCCGGCTGCTCCTGCGCGATGTCGGCCGCGAACTGTCCGGCAAATCGCCCACCATCTAGATCGGCACGCAACGTGTTCGCAACCACCACGCCGGACCCCGCCTCGAGATCCGCCACCAGCCCGTGCGCGACCAGAGCACCCCCGACCGCCACGACATCAGACGAAAGCCGCATGCGACCATGGAACTTAGCCTGCGGCAGCCGTATCGACTGCAAGGTCACCAGGTCTGGCAACGCCAGCGATCCCGCATGCACATCGAGATCGAAGCCTGGCTCAAGCGCGGAAAAATCCAGATCGCCATGGCCGCCGACATGCATCGAAGCCGCGTCCAACGTAAAATCCCGCACAACCACATGGCCCGGCGCGTCGTGCAAATGAGCGAGAAACGTAAGCGAACCCGTCTCGAGGAATTGCTCGCCGCCCGGAACGCCCAAGGCCGCCAACAAACGCGGCGCACCCGGATGGCGCACCAACAGCGTCGTCTCTGCCGTGCCGGCCACCGTGTCGCGCGCCGACTCTGCTTCCGCCACCAGATCACCGGCTGAAGCCCGCACCTGCACGGAAAGCGCTGTGGGTGGCCCATCGGCAGAAATCGCGAACGCCGCCTGGCCCTGCCACACACCCGGCGCCCAGCGCCATGGGGCTGGCAGCTTCGCCAGCAACCCGGCAGCATCCTTCGTTTCCGCGCGACCACGCAGATCGGAAAGCGAGCCATCCGGCCCCAGCAATCCAGAAAGCTCCAGTGTCGCGTCGGCAAAGACAGCCGAAGCCTGATCGATCTTCAGCCCAGCCGCACCAGTCGACCCATCGAAGACGACATCCCGCAAATCCCTGCCACGCCACGTCGCGGACCCGGCGTGCAGATGCAGTGCGCTCTCCACGACCGTAAAACCCTTGGCAGCCTCCGCCAGGCCCATCCCGCGGCCCCAAGCCTGCCCACCCAGCCAATCATCGATCGCCAAATGATCGAACGACACGCTGGCGCCAAAATGCGGATGGCCCCCAAACGCAAGCTCGAAGCCGCCGCGCATTGGGCCGCCATCCACGCTGCCGCTCACATCCTTGGCGGACAAAGCGCCAGGGGTCAGCCTCGCCGTGCCGCTCAACCGCGCACTGCGCATCACGGCAGGCGGGATTGCGCCGATCAAAGGGGGCGCCAACGGCCGCAGCCAAGCCAGCGTTGCATGCAGATCGGGCGCATCGAGCGTCGCCGGTCCTTCGACCGAGAGCAGCGCGTGGTCGTCCTTAACGATCTTTCCAGAAAACCCCAGCTTCGCGTCACCGGGCAGATGCGCCGTCACATGCTCAAGCGTGGTGTGCCCATCCGCAAACTGCAGCACCCCCGCAAGCCCACCCAGCGACGCCCCCAGCAGCGTGCCGCTATCCGCCGCGAGGTCGAGCCGGATCGGGATCGAAGGTGCCGCGAACCCGGCAAACGGCCCGCGCAGCAGCCGCATCCAGCCATCCAGATCCAGGCTTGCCGCATTCAGCCGCACATCCAACCGCGAAGGTGCCGCAAGCTGGAGCGCAATGGTCGCTGTCGCCGGCGCACCGCCCAACGACATCCGCAAGGCGGAACTTACGATCCGCTCCCCGGTCGCCACGAACGGCGCATCCGCCTGCCACGACAGCGGCGAGGACGGCATGATCAAGGAGAGGTTCGGCCCCGCCGCATGCAGATGTCCCTGCAGCGTGCCATCCGCGAGCGTGCCCTGCAGTGCCCCACCCGTATCGTGCGCAGCACCTTGCCCCTGCATGGCCAGGTCCACTGCCGAGACGCCATCCGCATCTGGCGCACCAAGCGCCGTGGTAAACCGCCATCGTTGGCCGTCGAAAGCCGCAAAACCTTCGGCGCCGAAAGCCGCCAGTGGCAGCGCATCCGGCACCTGTCCGGGGGCAGTCTCAGCACCCGGCCCACCATGCAGCGCCGCGTTGATCCCGGTGATTGCAGCCAGTCCCACATGCAGCGCGCCATTCTCGACATGCGCCGCAAACGGATGCGGCACGCGCGGCCGCACCGGGTTCACGAGGCTGCCAGGCAGCGGCCAAGGCAGCGTGAGCACCGGGCTACCAAGCACTAGGTCACGCACCACGAGCCGCCCCGCCATCAACGGCCCGAGCTCCACCTCAAGCCGCAGATTGGCAATACGGGCGGAAATGCCATCGCCCTGCTCCGGCAACGTCACATCGCTCGCGGTCAGCACCGGCTGCGGGAACAGCCGCAGCGCCACATCGCCGCCGATCTGGACACTGCGCCCAAGCTGCGCCCCGGCGATCGCGGCAATCGAAGCGCGAAACCTCCCCCAATCGAGCATCGGCGGCACCGCCCAGGCAGCGATGATGAGCAGCGCCGCAAGCCCCACCACGCCGATGCCGAACCCACGCAGAAAACGCCGCGCAGCACTCGCCGGCGTGGCTTCGTTACGTTGCAGCCATCTGCCAGCCTCTTCGATCTGCGGGCCCATCAAACTCCGGTTCTTGCCATGCGTCGTCAGAGGCACAGCTGCCCTCAGCCCGCGCGCAACGCGACAACCGAGAGCTCGCAACCGATGACTGGAGTTATTGTGTCCCGATCAACCGCCGCATGCTAGTCATCTTACCATGAGTTATTGGGGCAAGCTCGTTGGCGGTGTGGCCGGGTTCGCCATGGGCGGACCTGTCGGTGCGGTGATGGGCGCCGCCCTCGGCCACGCAGCCGATAATGGCGCCGCGCCGCGTATGCCAGGCCGCGGCTTCTTCGACCCCTCACGCTTCCACCCTGCCAAGATTACCGCGATGTTCGCCCCCCGTGAGCAATTTTTCGCGATGGCGGTCGTTGCCCTCTCGGCAAAGCTCGCCAAATGCGATGGCCCGGTGAATCGCCAGGAAATCGACGCGTTCAAGCGCCATTTCCGCGTCCCTACCGGCTCCGCCCGCGAGGTCGGCCGCCTCTTCGACCAGGCACGCGACACCGCCGACGATTTCGAACCCTATGCCAGCCAGCTCGGCCAAAGCTTTTCCGACAAGCGCGGCGTGCTCGAGGATGTGCTCGCCGGCTTCTTCGGCATCGCCAGGGCCGACGGCCCCGTGAACGACAAGGAACTCGACTTCCTCGCACGCACCGCCCGCGGCTTCGGCGTCGACGGTGCCGGCTGGGAACGCGCCCGGGGCGGCGCCGCCCGCCCCACCTCCAACGAGCCCGACCCGTATGCCGAGCTCGGCATCAGCCGCACCGCCACCGACGACGCCATCCGTGCCGCCTGGAAGCAACTCATGCGTGAGAACCACCCCGACAGCCTGGCCTCTCGGGGCGTCCCTCCGGAATTCATCGCCCGCGCTACCGAGAAAACCACCCGCATCAACGCCGCCTGGGACAGGGTGAAGCGCGAGCGCGGCCTGTGATGCCCTCCATCATCGACCTGCCAAGCCCAAATTTCGACGAACGCCCCGGCGGGCTGTCCGACATCGACATGCTGATCCTGCACTATACCGGCATGCAGACAGGCCAGGCTGCTATCGACCGCCTGCGCGATCCGGTCGCCAAGGTCTCCTCGCATTACGTGGTGGAGGAAGACGGCACGATCTTCCGCCTCGTCCCCGAACATCTCCGCGCCTTCCACGCCGGCATCTCCTACTGGCGCGGCCGCCACACGCTGAACGGCGTCTGCATCGGCATCGAGATCGTCAATCCCGGGCATGAATGGGGCTACCGGCCGTTCCCTGCGGTGCAGATGGAAGCGGTGAGAAGCCTCTGCCTCGGCATCCTGTCCCGCCACACAATCCCTCCCCGCAATGTCGTCGGCCATAGCGACATCGCACCCAACCGCAAGCAGGATCCGGGCGAACTTTTCGAGTGGAAAGGCCTGGCAGCCGCCGGTATCGGCTTCTGGCCGGAAGATGAGGTTCGTCGCGAGATATCGAATGAGGATACCGCGTGGCAAGCGCTAGCGGCAATCGGATACGAGACTGTTTGGCCACTGGAGACCGTGGTGACAGCGTTCCAGCGCCATTTTTTGCCGCAGAAGCTGACCGGTCAGCTTGATGATGTGACAATGGGCAGGATTTTGACGGTGGCTGAGAGGTAAGAAAGACCTTCTTTTCTGAAGAAAAGAAGCAAAAAACTTTTGATTCTTGACGAACCTTCCTCGTGTTTTCCCGTCAAAACCTTGAGCCCGTATGGTGGGGTGCTCTTCACCCACCATACTTGCCATAGCGGAACGCGCCTTTATCGCCGCTCACCCAAACTGGAAGATATACGCCGCTTGACGTCGCCGAGCCGATAATTCGCATCGACAAAAGTTTCAACGATCTTGCGCCGGTCTGGACCTTCGGTGAGCACAGGTCGTGCAATGAGCCGGTCGAGTGTCCAGAGCAAGTCCTCCGCGGTCGCGATGTCCCGCGTGTCGCACGCATGGTGAAAAGCGATAAGGATTTTATCCGTAAGCCGCCTGCCGTGTTTCAGTGCCTCGGCCGTTGCAGGGCTCGCCTGCATGTCATCCCATTCGCGTTCACTCATATCTACTCTTCCATTAGTTGAGGATCGGCAAATCTTCCGCAATTAAAAAGGGGCATTCGCGTTCAGCACGTTCAACACAATCAGAGATCTGATGAACATAAAAGTTTTTTGGCTCTTTTTTCAAAAACGAACTGCTTTCTTACCTCTGCACCTTTCCACAGAAGAACGTGCTCCTCCCCGACTGCACCACCCTCTCGATCCCCCCGCACGCCGGATCTCCAGGGCAAACGTCGCAAGGTCTCCCAGCCCGCCCATAAACCTTCCAGGCATGCTGAAAATACCCCAGCTCTCCACTCGGCTGCACGTAGTCGCGCAACGACGACCCTCCCGCCGCCACCGCCTCGGTCAACGTCTCGCGTATAGCTTGGGCCAACCGGTCCGCCCGCCGCCCGGCCACGCTCGACGCGACCCGGCGTGGCGACAATTTCGCCCGGAACAGCGCCTCGCACACATATATATTGCCCAGCCCCGCTACCACGCTCTGATCCAGCAGTGCCGCCTTCAACGGCGTGCGCTTGCCGGCGAGCGCCGCGGCCAGCGTCTTGCCGTCGAAGCCCGGCTCAAGGGGTTCCGGCCCAAGTTCTGCCAGCAGCCTGTGCTGGTCCTCGGCGGGCGTGGGCACCAGATCGAGGCTGCCGAAGCGGCGCGGGTCGACGAACGCCACCCGCATGCCCTTATCGGTCACCAGCACTAGGTGTTCGTGCAGCACGGGGATCGACTCCACCAAAGGCGGCAGGTCGGGTGCGATGTTCATCCGGCCTGACATGCCGAGATGCAGTAATACGCTATCCCCGCCCGAGAGCCGCATGAGGATGTATTTGCCCCGTCTGCGAAAGCTTTCCACCCGCGCGCCGGTCAGTCGTGCGGCGAACCCGGGCGGCACCACCCAGCGCAGATCGCCCCGCCGCAGCGTGGCTGCGCGTATCACTCGACCTTGAAGGCAGGCGGCCAGGCCGCGCATCACGGTTTCGACTTCGGGGAGTTCCGGCATGGCGCAGTTATGCGCTATAGACCCCCCGTGATGAACATCCCCAACGACGTGCCGGAGACAGATTTCGGTTTCAGGCGTGTGCCCGAGGCCGCCAAGAAACCGCTGGTCCGCGCCGTGTTCGACTCTGTAGCGCCCAAATACGACCTGATGAACGACGTGATGTCGCTCGGCATCCACCGTGCCTGGAAGCGCATTTTTGCCACCCGCCTTCGTCCCTCCCCGCAGCGCAGCCTGCTCGACCTGGCCTCGGGCACCGGCGACATTGCGCAGGCTTGGCGCAGCATGGGCGGCGGCCCGGTGCTGCTCACCGACATCAACGCCGCCATGCTGGGCGTCGGCCGTGACCGTGCAATCGGCCGTGGTCTTGCCGCCGGCTTCAGCTATACGGTGGCTGACGCCGAGACCCTGCCGCTGCCCGATGGCTGCGTCGACACCGTCTCCATCGCCTTCGGGCTGCGCAACTGCACCGACAAGCTGGCGGTGCTGCGCGAGGCCCGCCGCGTTTTAAGACCCGGCGGGCGTTTCTTCTGCCTCGAATTCTCCCGTTTGCAGATCGCCGTCCTCGAACCGCTCTACGAACGCTGGTCGTTCGACGTGCTGCCCCGCCTGGGCCGTATGCTCGCCGGCGACTCCGACAGCTACCAGTATCTCGCCGAAAGCATCCGCATGTTCCCCGACCAGGAAACCCTGCTCGCCATGATGCAGGAAGCCGGTCTCGAGCAGGTGCGCTTTGAAAACCTCTCCGGTGGCATCGCGGCCATCCACTCCGGATGGCGGATCTAACGCAGCCCACAGCCACCAGCCTGCAGCCATCGGCGAAGGCTGGTGGCCGGCATGTGCTGTTGATCGTGTCCGGCGGCATTGCAGCCTACAAGGCACTGGAATTGGTGCGTCTGCTCCGTAAGGAGGGTTTCGGGGTCACCGCCATACTGACCGAGGCCGGCGCGCAATTCGTCACCCCGCTCTCTTTGCAGGCGCTCACCGAAAACCCTGTGTTTACCAGTCTCTGGTCACTTACCGACGAAAACGAGATGGGCCACATCGAGTTGTCACGCGCAGCCGACCTGATCGTCGTGGCACCCGCCTCCGCAGACATCATCGCGCGCCATGCCGCCGGCCTCGCGAACGATCTCGCGACCACCGTGCTGATGGCCACCGACACCGCCGTGCTGATGGCGCCGGCGATGAATGTCCGCATGTGGCAGCATGCTGCCACGGTGCAGAACGTCGCCATCCTCACCGCCCGCGGCGTGCGCTTCGTAGGCCCTGACGAAGGCGAGATGGCCTGCCACGAATACGGTCCTGGCCGCCTGGCGGAGCTGCCCGCCATTCTCGCCGCCATAAAAATCTGTCTTGCCAGGGCAGACCATAACGGCGCGCTCGCCGGCCGCCACATCCTGGTAACGGCCGGGCCGACCCAGGAGCCGATCGACGCGGTTCGCTACATCGCCAACCGAAGCAGCGGCCGCCAGGGTTTCGCGATCGCTGCCGCCCTGGCCGCCCTGGGTGCGCGTGTCACCCTCATCTCCGGCCCGGTGGCGCTGGCCGATCCCCCGGGTGTGACCGTCCATCGCGTGGAAACCGCCTGCGAGATGCTGAACGCATCCCTGGCCGCCTTGCCCGCCGACGCCGCCATTTGTGCGGCCGCCGTCGCCGACTGGCGCGCCGCCGCCCCCGCTGCCGGCAAGATGAAAAAGGCCGACGGGCCGCCCCAGCTCGATCTGGTCCAGAACCCCGACATACTGGCGCAGCTCGCAGCGCCCGGCCCGCAGCGCCCCCGCCTTGTGGTTGGTTTCGCCGCCGAGACCGGCAACCTCGCCGAACACGCCGCCGCCAAATTGCACAAGAAAGGCTGCGACTGGATCGTCGCCAACGATGTACGCCCCGAGACCGGCATCATGGGGGGCATCCGCAACACCGTGCACATCTTCGACCAGTCCGGCTGCGATTCCTGGCCGGACCTACCGAAGGAAGACGTCGCAAGCCGCCTCGCCGCCCGCATCGCGGCTGCGTTGCGCGCCTGATGGGCGTCCCCAACACTGGTTACCCAAGCGCCACCCGCCGCTCCTCCGGCTCGGTCCGCGCCAGGCTCATCCGCCTTGCTTTGCTGATGATGCTCCCCGGCTTCGTGATCTCGGCCGTGCTGATCTGGCGCGTCTACACCACCGAGCGTGACGGTACCGAGACCGCCTTGCGCGAGACGGCCCACGGCCTCAGCCAGGTGCTCGACCGCGAACTCGCCCAATCTCAGGTCTTCTTGCGCACCCTGGCTGCGACCGACGAACTGCAGGGCGGCAACATGGCCGCCTTCGACCGCCTCGCTCGCGCCACCGAAATCATGGGCGGCGACGTGGTCCTGCTCGACCGCACCGGCCACGCGCTTGTCGATACCGGAGCGCCGGCCTCATCTCCGCCACGCCAGCTCGGCGCCACGCAGGATTGGGATGCCGAACAGCCCGGGCAATTCACTATCCTGCCGCTGGAATCACAAGCCGGCAGCGCGCCGGCCATCCAGCTGGTGCTCTCCCTCGGTGACACGGCGGACGGCAAGGCCGGCCACCATCTCTACGACCTCGAGCTGCTGGTGCCCGCGCAATCGATCCAGACCGTCATCACCCGTGAAAAGCTGCCGCCGCAATGGGTGGCGACGGTGCTGGATTCAGCCCGCGTGATCGTCGCCCGCACCGCCAACCCCACTCTGTTTATCGGCCAGCACGCCCGCGCGCCTTTCCTGGCGAGCCTCGCCCAGGCGAGTGAAGGCACCCGGAACAGCACGTCTCTAGACGGCACGCCGGTGCTGATGGCCTACACGACCTCCAGCCGCACCGGCTGGGTGGTTTCGGTGATCGCCCCGCGCGCGATGATCGCCGCTGTCGGGCTGCAATCCACTTGGCTGTTCATCTGGATGGGCACCGTGGCCGTGCTCATCGCCTGGCTCGGCGCGCTCTACGTCGCTCGCGGTATTGCCAGGCGCATAGAGGCGATGGCCCACGCGGCCCGCCAGCTCGGCGAAAGCGAGCATATTCAGCCCGTCCTGCGCGGCCTGGATGAAGCCGACGCGGTGGCCGATGCGCTGGAAGCTGCTGCAGCAGCCCTGGTGGAGCGGCGCGAAGCCTGGTCCGACCTCAACGCAACGCTTGCCTTGCGCGTGGAAGCCCGCACCACCGAGCTCGCCCAAGCCAACCGCGCGCTCGACGTCCAGCGCCGCCAGCTCGATGCCATACTCGACCACATGCCGGTCGGCGTGGTGGTGCACCGCGCCGACGGCAAACTGGTCTTCGCCAACACCGAGGCGCGCCGCCTGCTCGCCTTGCCGCAGACCGGGGACATCTCCGAAGGGCAATGGCCACCGCTCCGGCGCGGCGCCGCTCCCCTGCTACCGGCAGAACAGCCCTGGTCCATTGCCGCCTCCGGCCTCGTCGTCGAACGCGCGCTGCTGAACCTGGAACGCGCGGACGGCGAACAGACGGATCTGGAGATCAACGCCAGTCCCTTGCAGCAGGCCGGCGACGGCACCGTCACGCTGTCCATCACCACGCTGCAGGATGTCACCGCACGGCTCGAAGCCGAGGAAGCCCGCCGCCGCTCGCAGCGGCTCGAAGCCATCGGCCAGCTCACCGGCGGCGTGGCACACGAGTTCAACAACCTGCTCATGGCCATCTCCGGCTGCCTCGAATTGCTCGAACCCTTCGTGCAGACCGGCCGCGGCCCCCGCCTGCGCGCGAACGCGCTGCGTGCCACCAGCCGGGGCGGCCGCCTGACCCGTCAGCTGCTCGCCTTCTCGCGCCGCCAACACCTCCAACCCGAACCAGTCGACCTCAACGCCCTCGTCGGCGGCATGACCGAGCTGCTGGAGAGCACCCTTGGCCGCGGCGTGGAAGTGGCCACCCGCCTCGATGAAGCCGCCTGGCCCGCCATGGCCGACGTGCCGCAGATCGAGCTCGTGCTCCTCAACCTCGCCATCAACGCGCGCGACGCCATGGCCGGGGGCGGCCGTCTGACCATCAGCACCGGTGCCGCCCGCACCGGCCCCCCTGCACGCGCCGAAGATCCCCCGGCCGGCGAATACGCCGTGCTCGACGTGTCGGACACCGGCACCGGCATGACCGCCCAAGTGCTCGCCCGCGCCTTCGAACCCTTCTTCACCACGAAGGAAGTAGGCCTGGGCTCCGGCCTCGGCCTCCCGCAGGTGCTCGGCGTCGCACAGCAACTCGGCGGCGGCGTCTGCATCACCAGCCAGCTCGGCCAGGGTACCAACATCCGCGTCTATCTGCCCCGCGCCTTCGCCACACCCGGCAGAGCCCCGCGCCCCGAAAAACCCGCAGCACAAGCCGAGATGCTCTCAGGCACCCGCCTGCTCCTGGTCGACGACGATTCCGATGTTCGCGAAATCGCCCGCGAAATGCTCGAAGAGATGGGCGCCACCGTCAGCGACGCGGAGAACGCCGCCGCCGCCATGCTGCGCCTGCGCACCGGCGGCGACATCGACCTCGTTCTCGCCGACCTCACCATGCCGCAAACCACCGGCATCGAATTGGCCCGCGAGATCGCGACGATCCTGCCGAACCTGCCGGTGGTGCTGATGACGGGCTACGGCGCCTCCGCGATGGTCGATCAGGGGCCAAATATCCGCGGGACGCTCCAAAAACCATTTCGGGCGGATACGCTGGGGAAGCTCCTCGCAGGGCTGCTTGGAAAGCAAGAAGTCGTTGATTGAAAAGAAAGCAAGCACTTCTTTTTTGAAAAAAGAAGCAAAAAACTTTTTGTCCTGGGGCCGGCATGATCACCACTGAGATACGTATTCTTGACCACCGGCTGCACGAATGGGGCCTGCCGCGATATCAGAGCGCCATGGCAGCGGCCATCGACCTGCATGCCTGCGTCGATACCGCGCTCGAATTGTTTCCGGGCGCGCTGGCCCAGCTCATTCCCGCCGGCTTCTCCCTGCATATGGGCGACCCGAATATTGCCGCGATCATCGTCCCGCGCTCCGGCCTGGGCCACAAGAAAGGCCTGGTCACCGGTAACTTGGTCGGCGTGATCGATGCTGATTACACCGGGCCGATCCTCGTCAGTGCCTGGAACCGCTCAGCCCTGGGAACCCCGCCGATCCTGGTCCAGCCGGGCGAGCGCATTGCACAGATGATGTTCGTCCCGATCCTCCGTCCGGCTTTCTCCGTGGTCGAGGCCTTCTCCCAGAATTCCATGCGTGGCGAGGGCGGCTT
This sequence comes from Acetobacteraceae bacterium, assembly GCA_965198855.1. Taxonomy (GTDB): domain Bacteria; phylum Pseudomonadota; class Alphaproteobacteria; order Acetobacterales; family Acetobacteraceae; genus BOG-908. Next base: position 2,835,726 of record CBDAPZ010000001.1, read on the forward strand.
TGGCTCAACCGGCTGAACTCGGCGCCCGCCCCACAGCCGCCTTATCGATCGCCAAGGCAGCCTTGCTCCTGGCCGGCCTTGCCATCGCCGGCCTGGCTCTGCGCTGGCTCGGCACCGGCTTCCTTTCAGCCCGCCCCACTCTGGCGGGTGCCGCCATCTTCCTTACAGGTGGCACGATCCTCGTCGCTGTGGGGATGCCACGCCAGGTGCTCGCCTTCGCCGCCGGCTACGCGTTCGGCGCCTGGCGCGGCGGCATCCTGGCACTCGCCGCACAGATGCTCGGCTGTGCGGCCGATTTCTGGTGGGCCCGCCTCATCGCCCGCAGCTGGGCTATCCGCCATTTGCGCGGCCGCCTCGCTCGTATCGACCGCATGCTCGCCGCCCGCCCTTTCGCAGCGACGCTCACCTTGCGTCTGCTCCCAGTCGGCAACAATCTCCTGCTCAACCTGCTGGCCGGCATCAGCGGGCTACGCGCTTGGCCCTTCCTGGCCGCGAGCCTGCTCGGCTACGTCCCCCAAACCGCCATCTTCGCCCTCACCGGCAGCGGCACCCATGTCGATCACACCCTCCAGCTCGCTTTGGCCGCCGCCCTCTTCATCCTCTCCGCCGCCTTGGGCATAGGACTCCTTAAACGCGCGTAGGATGGCTCAGCCGACCACAACGCCGTGCCAACCAACCCACTACCCCAGCGCCCCAGGCCCAAACGCATCCGCGATCCCCAAGCAAACCACCCCGAGCCGATCCGCCAATTCACGGCAATACCCAGCCGAAGCAATCTCCCCGTCATCATCCAAAATATCTGTCCAGGCAGCCACCTCGTACTCGGTCAGATGCCGCACCAGATCCAGCGCGATATCGGCACTCGCCCGATGCTCCCGCCCGCGATACCCGATCATCGCCGGCATCACATGCCCAGGCGACTTCAAGCTCGCGATCCCTGCATCCGGCGCCCCCGCCGCCCGCAGAGTGAGCGCGCGGTCAGCCGCCGAAATGCCAGTGCCGTCACACGAAGCCGCCTCTACCGACCGCAACAGGATCGGCCCCCGATACCCGGCCCGATACTCCCCCGCCAGCACCAGCCCTAACGCCATCGCTCGCTCCGCCGTCACGCTGAAGCAGGTCAGCCCCCGCCCCCACATAACAGTGGCATTCACCGTTTCGGTCGTCGCCAGCGCCGCGACGCCGAGAAAAAACCCTGCTCCAACCCCCTCGAACGCGGCCTCGTCGATGGCGATTACCAGTCCGCCTCGCCCAAGCGCGTCAGTGGCAGCGGCCACAAGGCTGCGCTGCGCCGGCGCCAGCGCCTCCAATCGCAAGGCAAGCGGCAGGCTCGCGCGCGAATCCATGGCAGCGGACGAAAAGAACATTTTTTGACCAGAGCTCCTCGATCGGCACGTTTCCAAAAGGCGCCTCAGTCGGTGAACACCACCGTCCGCTTACCCTTCAGGAACACGCGATCATCCAGATGGTAGCGCACAGCACGCGCCAAAACCCTTTGTCCAATATCGGGCCTCTGCAGGCTAGTTCGACGGCCGCATTCCTGTCGAAATCGAACGTCACACGCCCAGCTCATGCGAAGGGAACGAAGCGCTTTGATCTCTCCGCCCCTTGCACAAGCCCGCCCTCTTTCGATAGCGTCCGTGGCAAGAACCGGAACACAGCATGAACGACCTCTTCGGCGCGTCTGACGATAAACGGCCCTCAAACGACTACTCCGCCAAGGACATCGAGGTCCTCGAAGGCCTTGAACCCGTACGCCGCCGGCCCGGCATGTATATCGGCGGCACCGATGAGACCGCCCTGCACCACCTCGCCTCGGAGATCATCGACAACGCCATGGACGAGGCGGTCGCCGGCCATGCGAGCTTCATCGAAGTCGCCTTTACCGCAGGCAACATCCTCGCCGTGCGCGACAATGGCCGCGGCATCCCCACCGACCCGCACCCCAAATTCCCCAAGCAGAGCGCACTCGAGGTCATCCTCACCACCCTGCATTCCGGCGGCAAATTCGGCGGCAAGGCGTACGACACCTCCGGCGGCCTGCATGGCGTCGGCAGTTCGGTCGTCAACGCCCTCTCCGAGCTTCTGGAGGTGGAAGTCGCGCGCGACCGCGTGCTCTATCGCCAATCTTACGCCCGCGGTGTGCCGACGACAAAACTCGTCAATGCCGGCCCGATCAATAACCGCCGCGGCACCCTCATCCGCTTCAAGCCCGATCCGCAGATTTTTGGGCCGCTCCAGTTCAGCCCCGCCCGCCTCTACAAACTCTGCCGCTCGAAAGCCTACCTGTTCCGCGGCGTAGAGATCCGCTGGTCCTGCGACCCTGCCCTCATCCCCGCACGCGACGAAACCCCGCGCGAAGCCACGCTGCACTTCCCCGGCGGGTTGCGCGACAGCCTCGACGCCGATATCGGCGACGCCCCCCGCGTAATGCCCGAGATCTGGGCCGGCGACGCCAAGCTCCCCGACGCGCCCGATGGCCGCTCTTCCGGACGCGTCGAATGGGCCGCAATCTGGCTCGAATCCGGCGAGGCTTTCCTCAATTCCTACACCAACACCGTCCCCACCCCACAGGGTGGCACCCACGAAACCGGCTTCCGCAATGCGTTGCTAAAATCCCTGCGCAGCTGGGGCGAGCAGCGCAACAACAAGCGCGCTCTCCAGGTCACCGCCGAGGACGTCATGGGCACCCTGGCCGCAAAACTCTCGGTGTTCCTGCGCGAACCCCAGTTCCAGGGCCAGACCAAGGAGAAGCTCACCTCGCCCGAAGCCGCCCGCCTGGTCGAAACCGCCCTGCGCGATCGCCTCGACCATTGGCTCGCCGCCGACCCCTCTCAGGCCGACAACCTCCTGACCTTCGTGGTGGAGCGCGCCGAAGAGCGCCTGCGCCGCAAGGAAGCGAAGGACATGCCGCGCAAATCGGCGACCAATCGCCTCCGTTTGCCGGGCAAGCTCACCGACTGCACGCTGCAGGGCGTTGCCGGCACCGAGATCTTCCTGGTGGAAGGCGACAGCGCCGGCGGCTCGGCCAAGCAGGCGCGCAATCGCGAGACGCAGGCGATCCTGCCGCTGAAGGGCAAGATCCTGAACGTCGCGAGTGCCACCATCGAAAAGCTGCGGCAGAACCAGGAACTGAAGAACCTGATCGAGGCATTGGGCTGCGGCGTCGGCGACCGCTACGATGCCGCCAAGCTGCGCTACGGCAAGATCATTATCATGACCGACGCCGATGTGGACGGCGCCCACATCGCCTCGCTGCTGATGACGTTCTTCTATCGCGAGCTGCCCGGCCTGGTCCGCGACGGCCGCGTGTTCCTGGCCCAGCCGCCGCTCTATCGGCTGACCCAAGGCGCAAAATCGATCTATGCGATGAACGATCCGGATCGCGAGCGGAAGCTGAAAACCTTCAAGGGTAACGCCAAGATCGAGATCAGCCGGTTCAAGGGGCTGGGCGAAATGCCGGTCGCGGCCCTGAAGGACACCACCATGGATCCGGCCAAGCGCACGCTTCTCAAGGTGGTCATCCCGGCGGAGGAGCGCGCCAGCACCTCGACCCTTGTGGAATCGCTGATGGGCCGCCGTCCCGAGCTGCGCTACGCCTTCATCCAGGAGCGTGCGACGACCGTCGAAGACCTCGATGTCTGACACCCTGCCCACCACCGAGGGGGTCGATCCCCGCTATCTCGCCCTCGATGAATGGCCATCGGCCGTCGCCCTAGATGCGCTGCTGGAAGCACAGATGGCCGCCGTCGCCGCCGTTCGTCCCGCCTTGCCGGATATTGCCCGCGCCGCCGAAGCCGCCGCGGAGCGCCTCCGTCGCGGCGGCCGCCTGATCTATTGCGGCGCCGGCACCTCCGGCCGTATCGGCGTCCAGGACGGCGCCGAACTCCCCCCCACCTTCGACTGGCCCGAACAGCAACTCGGATTGCTGATCGCCGGCGGCCAAGCCGCCCTTACCCGCGCCGTGGAAAACGCCGAGGATAGCACCGACTTCGCCGAAGCCGACATGGCCGCCCAGAAACCCGGGTCTTTGGATGTTGTCATCGCGCTGGCCGCCAGCGGCGCCACCCCTTACGCCGTTGCCTGCCTGGAGCTGGCGAAGAAAGCCGGCGCCCTCTCGATCGGCATCGCCAACAGCCCCAACGCGCGCCTCCTGGCCATCGCCGACCACCCGATCCTCATCGAAACCGGTGCCGAGCCCATCGCCGGCTCCACCCGCCTAAAAGCCGGCACCTCCCAGAAAATCGTCCTGAACCTTCTCTCCACCACCATCATGCTGCGCCTCGGCCGCGTCTGGCGCGGCCAGATGGTCGACATGGTCGCTCGCAACGAGAAACTTCGCCGGCGGGCTCTCCGCATGGTCCGCTCGCTGACCGGCTGCACCGAGGAAGATGCCCGTGCCGCCCTCGCCAAGGCGGGCGGCCGTACCAAGCTTGCCATCCTCCTCCTTAGAGGCCTGGACGCCGATGAAGCCGCTAGCCGCCTCGCCCAATCTCAAGGTCATCTCGGCGCAGCCCTTCGCCCTCTAACCTGACCGGCTGTGTCAACGCATCCGTCCACCCGGCCGCCCCGAATATCCGCCCCGCAATCTCGACACTCCCATCCCCGAACACGCTCACCCGATTATACGCATTGGTCTCGCCCCTCAGCCGGGTCGACGTCGCCGACCCACCCTGCAAGATCAACGGCGCCCGCCCACCCGGGGCACTCAGCCGCGCGTAACTCCGGTGCAGATGCCCCGCTAGCACCAGCCGCACCCCCTGTGCCGCCAACGCCGCCAGCGCCTGCCGCGCATTTCCCACAATCTGCCGCGACACCTCGCCCTCCGGCGGCAAGAGCGGATGATGCGCCACCACGATCCGCACCCTCCCGGCCGGCACCGCCTCCAGCCGCGCCACCAGCGCCCGCAACCGTCCCCCGGTCACCCGCCCGCGCGACCAGTCCAGATGCGGCGCCATTCGTCGCGCCGTGTTCAACCCCAGAACCGCCACCCGATCGTCCTGCCAAATAGGCTCCGTCTGCGGCGCAATCTCCTCGTGCCAACGCGCATACGGCAGCACCATGCGCTCGATCACCCGATACGGCGTGATGTCGTGGTTGCCGGGCACTGCCAGCCAAGGTGCGCCCAGCGAATCCATGAAATGCCGGGCGGCACGGAATTCCCATCGCCTGGCACCCATTGTGAGGTCGCCGCTGACGACCACCAGATCAGGCGGATTGGCGCGTAACTCGGCAACCAATCCGGCCACGACGAGAGGATCAGTGGCGCCAAAATGGATGTCCGTGAGGTGGACGATCCGGGTTAGAGGAACCATGTTCTTTTTTGAAAAAAAGAACCAGAAAACGTCTGCGTCTTAAGCACCTGGGACCAGCACGCGCACAGCATCCGGAGCAAGACGATACCGCAGAGGCGGTGCTATGAGACCCAATTCGCCGTCCAGCAGAACATGCAAAGCCGCAGCGCTCGACTGCACCTCCAGATGCTTCGTGACAAATATCTCGACATCGGGCGCAGTCAGTCGACCGGTGAGCGCCGTTCGCAGCAGCAACCAAACCTGCCGCAATGCCGACGCACGCGGCACGATATACACCGCCAGTTCGCCACCGCTGAGATCGTCCCGCCCGAACAGCCGCCCGGACGCATCGTTCAGCCGGTTCACGGTCACCGTGATGGCGGGCGACCGCCGCTGGATCACCTGACCGTCCAGCCGCATCACCACCCGCATCGACCGGTTTCGCCCGAGCGCCCGCAGCGCCGCCGAGCCAAACCCTGCCCACGCCAAAAAACCGTTCCCGCGCTGCCGCCCTGCCTCGCGATGCCGGCTCAGCCGCGCCGGCGTTCCCAGCATCGACGCGCATAGGAACACATGCTCGCCCAGAACGCCGGCATCGATCTGCCGGTCATGCCCCTCTGCCAGGACGCGTATGGCACCCTCACGATCCGCCGGATCGATATGCAGATCCTTCGCCAGCAGGTTCATCGTCCCGCTCGGGATCAATCCCAAGCTCACCTCGGTGCCCAGCAGAGCCGCGGCCGCGCACGCAACGCTGCCATCGCCACCCGCCACCACCACGCAATCCGCACCCGTCCGTTTTGCCATCGCAACGCGTTCCGGCAGCGTGCCGGCATCCGCAGGGATGACATGGACCTCGCCACCCACGGCAGAAAGCGCCGTCTGCAGCGCCTCCGCAGCATCGGCCTGGCCGAGCAGGGCACCGGACTGCCCGTTCATCACCAGCGCAAAGTTGCGTGTTGGAAACGGTTTACGATTTGTCGACGTTTCCAGTGAGGATACTGCCATTCGATGTCTGCGTGCCTCCATGCGTGGACAGAACGCAAGCCCTGCCGGATGGTGCCGCCACTCAGCGGAAAGGGTCCGGTCGGCTGCGCTGCCAGGCCCAAAATCCGCAACATACATCGGGAAACGTCAACCATGGATATCTATACGGGGCCGTTCTTCGAACAGGCCCGCGAAAACTTCACCGTCATCGCCGACTATCTCGAAATCCCCGCGCATCAGCGAGAACGTTTGCTGATGCCCAAGCGGGCGCTCGTCGTCGCCGTCCCCGTCCATCGCGACGACGGCACCGAAGCGGTCTTCGCCGGCTACCGCGTGCAGCACCATCTCACCATGGGGCCCACCAAGGGGGGCACCCGCTACGCCGCCAATTTGCATCTGGGCGAAGTCGCCGCCCTGGCCATCGCCATGAGCTGGAAATGCGCGCTCACCGGCTTGCCTTACGGCGGGGCCAAGGGCGGCATCTGCGTCGACCCCTACAGCCTCTCGCGCCACGAGCTGGAAATGGTCAGCCGTCGCTATATGCAGGAGATGATCCCCTTCGTCGGACCGAAGACCGACGTCATGGCGCCGGACATGGGCACCAATGAGCAGGTCATGGCCTGGTTCATGGACACCTACTCCATGTACCAGGGCAACACGGTCACCGAGATCGTCACCGGCAAGCCTGTCGACGCCGGTGGCACTGTGGGCCGGCGTGAAGCCACGGGTCGCGGCGTGGTGCACCTGATCGGCCGCGCCATGGAGATCCTCGGGATGAACCCGATCGAGTCCACGGCCATCATCCAGGGTTTTGGCAATGTCGGCAGCGTCACCGCCGCCACCCTCGTGCAGCACGGCGTGCGTATCGTCGGCGTCAGCGACCACACCGCCTGCTACTACGATCCGCGCGGTCTCGATGTGTCGGCGATGATCCGCCATACCGCCGAGCACGGCGTACTCGCCGGCTACTCGACGGAGGCCGAGTTCGATGCCCAGCATCTGCTCACCCAGCCTTGCGACATCCTGGTGCCGGCCGCCATGGAGCAGGTGATCACCGGCGACGTGGCCCGCAAGCTGCAATGCCGAATCCTCGCCGAAGGTGCCAACGGCCCCACCACCCCCGAGGCCGACCGCGTGCTCAACGAACGTCGCGACGAGATCTTCGTCATCCCCGACATCCTCTGCAATGCCGGCGGCGTTGTGGTGAGCTATTTCGAGTGGGTGCAGGACCTGCAGCAGCTGTTCTGGACCGAGACCGAGGTGCGCGACCGCCTCAACCAGGTGCTGGAGAAAGCCTTCAACGCGGTGATGGCGCGGGTCAAGCGCGATGGGGTGCCGCATCGCACCGCCGCCTTGGCGATCGGCATCGAGAAGGTGCAGAAAGCCAAGCTCACCCGCGGCCTGTTCCCGTAAGCTGCCCGCATATCTCTCCCGGAGCACCGACTGCCTCGGTTGAGATGTGTGCAACCGGAGCACAACGCTACCATAGATTGTGCAAGGGAACGTTTTACTCTCTTTTGCTATTGCATCGAAACCCGACAACGTGGAAAGCGGAATGATGATCCGTCCGCTGCCACGTCTGTCGAAAGCTCGTCATGAACATCCTGGATAATTTCGCCCACGGCCTGCTCGTGGTGCTCGCCGCCTTCTCGCATTTTACCATCGGCTTGCTCGATCTGGTCGAAGGCTGGATGCGCGAGCTCATGCACGGTGCCGGGATGAGCTTGGACCTGCAAACGGTGGTGCTGATCTTCATCCTGGCGATGTTCCTGGTCGGCGTGCTGCGGTTGCTGGCGGGCCGGCTGCGCATGGCCATCGCCCTGGTGTTGATTCTGATCCTCGCCCACACCCTGGCGTCGCTGAGCGGCGGCCCGCTTGGCGGCGGCTGATGCCGTCGCCCCTGGGCGCCTGGCGCATGCCTGCTTTTGCTTGACTCGCCTCAGGGCCACTCCTAGAACCCTGCCTCTCCCGCCGCTGCAAGGCTTCGTTTGTGGTGCGGGACCGTGAAAATTGCGAACCGCGAGATGATCTAGACCCCATGGCGAATACCGATTCCGCGCGCAAGCGCATCCGGCAGAACACCGTCCGTACCGCCCGGAACGCGGCGCGCAAATCCCGCATGCGCAATTTCATCAAGAAGGTCGAAACCGCGATTTCCGGTGGCGACCGCGAGGCCGCCAACAAGGCGTTGCGCGAAGCGCAGCCGGAAATGCAGCGCGCCGCCGGCAAGGGCGTGATCCACAAGAACACCGTCGCCCGCAAGCTCTCCCGGATGACCGCTCGCATCAAGCAGATCGCCGCTACCTGAACCGCGCGCCCGCGTGCCGCTGCAAGCGGCACTCGGGCAAACCTGCGTGCTGCGCAGTGCGCGGCCCGCCCGCTTCTGCCTCATGCAGGCTGAAGACCAAAAGGCACCCGGCGGCAGCATCAGGCTGCCGAGACCGGCAGCCATAAGTAATGATGGAAATCAATACTTTAATTCTGAAATTACATTAAGAAATCGTTTGCCAAGAAGGGTGTTCTGCCCTAGCTTTTAAGTGCCAACCCGAGGTTGGTGAAGCTGAAATCTTAGAGGATACGCCATGTGTTTTCGGCAGCGTTGCCAGGCATGGACGGGACTATTTTTGCCATCTGTCCGAGGACAGAGCCGCTTTTCGTAACAAGTCACAAAGTTCTGGGGAATCCGTCACTTGAGCTCGGGCAGCACCTGGATGACTGATGAAGACCAGTTCGGCGATGCCGAGCCAATCGCACAACCTTCAGCCGTCAGCGCGCAAAAAGCGCTCGCCTCCGCGCAATGGCTGCGTATTCGTGGCCGCCTGCAATCCGAGGTCGGCGATGTGGAATATCGCAGCTGGCTACGGCAGATGAGCTGGGCCGGGATTGATGGTGACGAGGCGACCGTGCTGCTGCCCACCCGCTTCTTGCGCGACTGGGTGCGCACTCATTACGGTGAAAAAATTACTTCGCTTTGGCAGCAGGAGAACCCTGCCATACGAAGCGTCGAAATCCGCGTCGGCAAGGCCCGCACAGGCGAGGATGGCCCCGAGGAGGCTCGCCAAAGCGGGCTTGCGGAAAGTCTCGCACCGGCGCCCAGGCCATCGCCAAGCTTTCCACCGATCGGGCGCCAATCCACCGGCAGCGTCAGCCGCGTGGTGGAGGAAGTCTCCGCTCCGCTCGATCCGCGCTTCACCTTCGACAGCTTTGTTGTAGGAAAACCCAACGAGTTTGCTTATGCTTGCGCTCGACGCGTGGCGGAACATCCCGGCAGCAAGGAATTCAATCCGCTCTTCCTGTATGGCGGTGTCGGCCTCGGCAAGACGCATCTGATGCATGCTGTCGGCCTCGAACTCACCCATCGCGGCATCGCCCCTTCCGCGGTTGCCTACATGTCCGCCGAAAAGTTCATGTATCGCTTCATCGCTGCCATCCGCTCGCAGCAGACGATAGAATTCAAGGACCAGCTTCGTTCTGTTGATGTATTGATGATCGACGACTTGCAGTTTCTTATAGGCAAGGACAACACACAGGAAGAATTCTTCCATACTTTTAATGCCTTGGTCGACGCCGGCAAGCAGATCGTGGTCAGCGCCGACAAATCCCCATCCGACCTCGACGGGCTTGAAGACCGCCTCCGCACCCGCCTCGGCTGCGGCATGGTCGCCGATTTGCACGCCACCACCTTCGAACTGCGCATCAGCATCCTCGAAGCCAAGGCCCAACGCGCCAAGGCCGACGTGCCGGCGAAAGTGCTTGAGTTCCTGGCACACAAGATCACCACCAACGTGCGCGAGCTCGAAGGCTCGCTGAACCGGCTGATCGCCCACGCCAACCTGTTCAACCGCCCGATCACGCTCGATACCGCACAGGAAGTGCTGCACGATATCCTCAAGGCACATGACCGCCGCGTCACCATCGACGAAATCCAGCGCCGCGTCGCCGAACATTACAACATGCGCATTGGCGACATGGTCAGCGCACGCCGCGCCCGCGCGGTAGCGCGCCCGCGTCAGGTGGCAATGTACTTGGCCAAGCAACTCACCAGCCGGTCACTGCCGGAGATCGGCAAGAAGTTCGGCAATCGCGACCATACGACGGTCATGCATGCGGTTTCGCGTGTCGGCGAGTTAATGGGGGCGGACAGCAGTTTTGCGGAGGATGTGAATCTTCTCAAGAAGATGCTGGAAAGTTGAGCAAGCACTTCTTTTCTGGAGAAAAGACGCAAAAGACTTTCATGTCGCTGTCGCCGATTTATCCGGCAGCGCACGCCATATGAACAAAAGTTTTTTGGTTTTTTTCAAAAAAGAACGGCTTCCTTCCTTACGCATTCAACTGCCGCTGCGCCTGCAGCCCCGCTGTGCTCCCCCTAAGTGCCTTAGGTTTGACGTAAGCACTCTGGTTCTCGAAAACCAACCCAGCCAACACCATGTCGGCCGTCACCGACCAAGGCACCGGCTTGAAATCACGTTTCACCTGCGCCTCCCATGCCGCCAGATCCGCGCGATCGTCGATCACTGCGCGTATGGCAGCATAGGCTTCGTGCAGATTGTCCGGATCGAAGCTGCGCGCGAGGCCGACGCCCGCCTCCGGCAGCGAGGTGCGGTTGGAGATCAGGCAGGGTTTCCCGAGCGCCAGGCTCTCGGTGACCGGCAATCCCCAGCCTTCGTAGAAGGACGGGAACAGGGTGAAAAGGCAGCCTTTGTAGAGCGGGACGAGCTCGGAATCGGTGGGATTTTCGATCAGGATGAGCTTGCCGTCGAGGTTGTTGGTGTTGCTGATCTGGCGCATCAGATCATCGACGAGCCAGCCCACGCGGCCGGCGAAAACCAGGCTGGGCACCTGGTCGTGTGGCATCTCGTCGAGCATGCGCCGCCAGATGCGGAACAGCAGGAGGTGGTTCTTGCGGGCCTCGATGGTGGAGACGATCAGCGCGTAGCTGCCTGGAACCGGAAGGATCCGGCCGTTCCGCGCGGCCGGCACCGGTGCGCCGGATGGCACCGGCGTTGCACTCGCAGCGAACCCGGTACCGAGCGGCAGCGGGAGGATCGGGCCGAGCAGCTTTATGCCGCGCTCCGCCACGTAGTGTTCCACGTCGATGGCGGTCGCCTGGGAAATGGCGAAGATGCGGTCGCAGAGCGGCAGCATCGGGTCCAGCCAGTTGCGGAACAGGCGGACCAGGCTCGCATCGCACCATTCCGGGCGGCGCAGGGGAATGAGGTCGTAGACGAGCATCGCAAAGCGCAGGCCATACTGCTCGCGGTGCGCACGGACAATCGCATCGTAGTTTGGGTGGAACCAGGGCGACCCGAAGACGAGCATGACGTCGCCAGGTGTGACCGTAGCCGCGAAATCGATGTCCGGGCAGGCGCCGTCGCTGGCCGAAAATCCTTCGCTGTCGACGCCGCGACGGCCGAGGCGCCGCATCAGGCGGCGCGGCTGACGGATGGCGGCCTTCGCCACATCGGCCGCCAGTTTCATCCAGGCGCGCGCGGCCTCGGTATTGGTCAGCATCACGGTGATCACCTGAGCGCGTAGCGTGCTCGGCAAGCGCTGCACCAGCTTGCGCACCATCTGCCGTCGCATCCCGTGCGGCAGGATGCCAGCCTCGCGCCGTGGCACGACAGCATGGTTCTCCGTAAGGTTGTCGAACAGCGCCTCGATGCTCCGCCAGGACACGACGCGAAAGCTGTTGCGTACGGAGGTGTGCCGGACGAAGAACACCCGGCTCTGCACGCCATCGCCTGCCTTCAAGGCAGCATAAATCTCATAGGCAAGGCGTTGTATGCCGCTCGGGCGGATATTAGTCCGTGCATACTCGAAGAGATCTTCGACATCGACCCAGATCGTCGTCAGCATAGTCGCGAAAAACCCTTCACTCAGCACGTCCCGGCGCAGCAAGGCGCGCCGCCCTGGCCGTCACTCTCTCCCCACACAACGCAGGCACATAGCTGTGTGGCAAAGTTTGCCCCATCGCTGTTCGTCTGACATGCCACCAGGGGGCCGCCGAAGAAAGGCCCGTGTCACATTCTTGAAAACTTTACACGTTCCGGCGCGCGCCGTGTGACGGCATGAGGCACGCTCGGAAAGACTTGATGTGTCTAGTCCACGAACGCGCGTGCCGAAAAACCCTGTGCGAAGAGCAGCGCACGCAGATCGGCAAAATCCACCCGGTTGGCGATCTCGGCGGCGACCACCGGCTTGGCGTGGAACGCGATCCCAAGGCCGGCTGCCTTGAGCATCGGCAGGTCATTCGCACCGTCACCCACCGCCAGGCTGGCGGCAGGGCGCAGATTGGCTTGCTTGCTCAGCGCGCGCATCAGCGAAAGCTTGGTGTCGCGATCCAGGATCGGCTCTTCCACTTCGCCGGTGAGCGCCGTGCCATCATCGAGCAGGGTGTTTGCATGGTGCTCCGAAAAGCCGCACAGGGCCGCCACACGCCCGGTGAAGAAGGTGAAGCCGCCGGAGACCAGCGCCGTGCGTGCGCCGGCATCACGCATCGTCAGCACCAGTGTGCGTGCGCCGGGGGTGAGTTGAACGCCAGTCCAGGTTTGTTCCAATGCTGCGAGGTTTAGGCCCTTCAGCATGGCCACACGCTCGCGCAGCGCGGTTGCGAAATCGATCTCGCCGTTCATGCTGCGTGCGGTGATCGCGGCTACCTTCTTGCCCAGCCCAGCGAAGGCCGCGAGCTCGTCGAGCGTCTCTCCGGTGACGATTGTGCTGTCCATGTCGGCTACCAGAAGCCGCCGCTTGCGGTCGCGCTCACGGGTGACCAGAACATCGATCGGCGCCCCTTCGAGGGCTTCTCGCGCGGTCGCGAGGTCTTCGGTCGGCAGGCCGGGTATGTCGGCAGCTTCGCCCGGCGAGAGGATGATGGGTGTGCGACGGCCACGGACGGCCTCGCGCACCCGGTCGATGATGGCTTGCGTCAGGCTGGTGGCTTCGCGCGCGGCGACCAGGGTGAGGACATAACTCAAAGGGCGTGGCCTTCTCGCGCGCAACAGCGACAATGGATGGGTTCATAGGGGTGGTGAAAGGGTCGGGCAACATGCGGGCAGTCGTCGTTGCAGGTCCGACATGCAGCGGCAAATCGGCCCTCGCCCTTGCGCTCGCAGAAAAGCTCGACGGCGTCGTGATCAATGCGGACGCGATGCAGGTATACCGGGAATTGCATGTGCTGACAGCACGGCCGTCGGCGGCGGACGAGGCGCGTGCGCCGCATGCGCTCTACGGCGTGCGCCCTGCCGCCGTAAACTCGACTGCAGCCTGGTGGCGTGAGGCGGCTATCGCCGCCATGCAGTCGGCCACGCAGCAAGGCAGATTGCCCATACTCTGCGGCGGCACCGGTCTTTATCTGGCCTCCCTGACACAGCGGCTCGCAGCCATCCCCGATCCCGGCGAGGCCGCCCGTGCCGAGGCACGCCTGCTTGTGGAAACGATCGGGCCGCAGGCGCTGCATGCGAAGCTTGCGGAACACGACCCGCAAACGGCCCAGCGTTTACGCCCCAGCGACAGCCAGCGCCTGGCCCGCGCCTGGGAGGTTTTCACCGGTACCGGCCGAGGGCTTGCCGCCTGGCAAGACCTGCCGCCTCTACCGGTGACGGATTTCCCCTGGTCCTTGCGGGTGATCCTGATCGACCCGCCACGACTGGCGCTGAGGGTCGCCATCGAACACCGATTCGAGGGGATGCTCGCCGCAGGCGCAATCGAAGAAGTGCGTAGCCTGCTCGAGCAAGACCTGCCCACCTCGCTGCCGGCCATGCGGGCACATGGCGTGCCGGAACTCTCGGCCTATCTGCGTGGCGAGATGAGCCTGGAATCGGCCGCCGCACGCGTACGGGTGGTCACTGGGCAATACACCAAGCGGCAGGCAACGTGGTTTCGACACAGGCACATTGCAGCCCAAGACACAACGCATAGGTTCCTTGCGCGATTCGAGGATTCAACGCAATTAACAGAAAGAAATTTACCTCAGTTTATAAATTTTATTCGCGCCGAAGGTTGACGCGCTGCATCATGACCCGTAATAGCCTGCCATGAACGCCCTTTCGCCCGCCGCTGACCAGAAGGCCCCGGATACCGCGACCACCGCCAGCGGTGCTGAGGTATTGTTGCGTGCATTGAATGACCAGGGTGTCGACGTCATTTTCGGCTATCCCGGCGGTGCGGTGCTGCCGATCTATGATGCGCTGTTCCAGCAGAATTCCATTCGCCACATCCTCGTGCGCCACGAACAGGCCGCCGTGCACGCCGCCGAAGGCTATGCGCGCAGCACCGGCAAGGTGGGCGTGGTGCTGGTCACCAGTGGCCCGGGTGCGACGAATGCCGTCACCGGGCTGCTCGATGCGCTCATGGATTCGGTCCCCGTAGTCTGCCTCACCGGCCAGGTGCCCACTCACCTGATCGGCAACGATGCATTCCAGGAAGCCGACACCACCGGCATCACGCGACCGGCTACCAAGCACAATTATCTTGTCAAGCGCAGCGAAGATCTCGCCCGCACGGTGCACGATGCCTTCTACGTGGCACGCAGCGGCCGACCCGGCCCGGTGGTCGTCGATCTGCCGAAAGACATCCTGATCGCGCCTGCTCCCTACGCGCCGCCTTCGACGAAACCGCATCGCAGCTATCGCCCGGTCACCACGCCCGACATGGCCGCCATCCGCCGCGCTGTGCGTATGCTGAAAGGCGCCAGGCGTCCGGTGATCTATGCCGGCGGCGGCGTGATCAATGCGGGGCCGGAAGCCAGCCGGTTGCTCGCCGAGCTGGTGCATCTGGGCGACCTGCCCTGCACGAACACGCTGATGGGGCTCGGCGCTTTCCCGGCGTCCGATCCGCATTTCCTCGGCATGCTCGGCATGCACGGCACCTACGAAGCCAATCTGGCCATGCATGGGTGCGACGTGCTGGTCAATATCGGCGCACGTTTCGACGACCGCGTGACAGGGCGGCTGGATGCGTTCAGCCCCGACAGCTTCAAGATCCATGCGGATATCGATCCGTCGAACATCAACAAGAACGTGGCCGTCGACCTCGCGATCGTCGGCGACGCCGGTGCCGTGCTGCGCGCGATGATCGATGCGTGGCACGCGGACGAAACACGACAGGATCGCGAGGCGCTCACCACCTGGTGGAAGGCGATCGGCAGCTGGCAGAAAATCGAATGTCTGCGTTTCTCGCAAAGCACTGCGTCGAACGCGGTGATAAAACCTCAATACGCCTTGCGGCGCCTGAACGAGATGTGCGGGCAGACCGGCCGCGACACCTTCATCACCACCGAAGTGGGCCAGCACCAGATGTGGGCGGCCCAATATATGAAGTTCGAGAAGCCCTATCGCTGGATGACCAGCGGCGGACTCGGCACAATGGGCTACGGCCTGCCCGCCGCCATGGGCGTGCAGATCGCCCATCCCGATGCGCTGGTGATCGATGTCGCCGGCGAGGCCAGCATCCTGATGAACATCCAGGAGATGGGCACGCTTGCGCAATATCGTCTGCCGGTGAAGATTTTCATCCTCAATAACGAATACATGGGCATGGTGCGCCAGTGGCAGGAATTGCTGCATGGGTCGCGCTATTCCGAAAGCTACAGCGCAGCACTGCCGGATTTCGTTAAGCTTGCCGAAAGCTTCCACGCCACCGGCTTACGCGCGAAAAATTACGGCGAGTTGGACAGCGTCATCCGCGACATGCTGGCCATACCCGGCCCGGTGATCGCTGACATCGCCGTGGATCAGAAGGAAAACTGCTTCCCGATGATTCCCTCGGGCGCTGCGCATAACGAAATGATTTTGGGCCCAGAGCACGCAAACCGTGCGGCAAGCATCACCGACGAAGGCATGATGCTGGTCTAATGACGATGGACGGCAAAACTTTCCGCACCGCAACGATTTCGGTGCTGGTCGATGACGAATCCGGCGTGCTCGCACGCGTGATCGGCCTGTTCGCCGGCCGCGGCTATAATATCGACAGCCTCACCGTGGCGCGCGTCGATCAGGAGCACGGTCTCAGCCGCATCAACATCGCCACGTCCGGCACCGAGATGGTGATCGACCAGATCAAGGCGCAGCTTGATCGCTTGGTGCCGGTCCATCGCGTCGCCGACCTCAGCAAGCAGGGCCCGCACGTCGCGCGAGAGATGGCGCTGGTCAAAGTGGTCGCCGAGGGCGAGCACCGCGTGGAATCGTTGCGAATCGCCGAAGCCTTTCGCGCCCGCGTCGTGGACACCACCACGAGAAGCTTTGTGTTCGAGTTGACCGGCGCCATCGACAAGATCGACGCATTTGTCGAGCTCATGCGCCCGCTTGGCCTCGCCGAAGTGTCACGCACCGGCATCGCAGCATTGGCACGAGGCGCTGATACCATCTAGGACATAAAAGTTTTTTGCTTCTTTTTTTCAAAAAAGAAGTTCTTTTCTGAAGAAAAGAACCAAAAGACTTTTACGTCTTGTCGCTCGCGGCGATGCCCGCTTTCATTCTGAGGACCTGTACTATGCGCGTATATTATGATCGGGATGCCGACGTTAATCTGATCAAGGGCCGCAAGGTTGCCGTGATCGGGTATGGCAGCCAGGGGCATGCGCATGCCCGCAACATGGCTGATAGCGGCGTCAAGGATGTCGTCGTTGGCCTTCGGCCGGGATCGGCGGGTGTGGCCAAGGCCGAGGCCGCGGGCCTCAAGGTGATGGGGCCGTCCGAGGCGGCTGCGTGGGCCGATGTGGTGATGGTTCTAACGCCTGACGAAGGCCAAGGCGATCTGTACCGTGATCATCTTGGGCCTAACATGAAGGAGGGCGCTGCCCTTGCCTTCGCGCACGGGCTGAACATCCATTTCAACCTGATCGACCCGCGCCCGGATATCGACGTGTTCATGATCGCGCCGAAGGGCCCGGGCCACACCGTGCGCAGCGAATACGAGCGTGGCGGCGGCGTGCCTTGCCTGGTGGCCGTGCACCAAAACCCTTCGGGCAATGCGCTCGAGATCGCGCTGAGCTATGCGAGTGCGATCGGCGGCGGCCGCGCCGGCATCATCGAGACGAGCTTCCGCGAGGAATGCGAGACCGATCTGTTCGGCGAGCAGGTGGTGCTGTGCGGGGGCCTGGTAGAGCTCATCCGCGGCGGCTTCGAGACGCTGGTCGAGGCGGGCTACGCGCCCGAGATGGCCTATTTCGAGTGCCTGCACGAAGTAAAGCTGATCGTGGACCTGATCTACGAGGGCGGTATCGCAAACATGAATTATTCGATAAGCAATACGGCTGAATATGGAGAATATGTCACCGGGCCGCGCATCATCACCTCCGAAACGAAGGCGGAGATGAAGCGGGTGCTTGAGGACATACAATCCGGCCGCTTCACCCGCGACTGGATTCTCGAGAACAAGGTGAACCAGGCTAGCTTCAAGGCCACCCGGCGCCGCAATGCCGACCACCCGATCGAGAAGGTGGGTGAGCGTCTGCGCGCCATGATGCCGTGGATCGCGAAGAACAAACTCGTCGACAAGGCGAAGAACTGAGCCAACCACGCCGTCATCTTTACGTCCTTATCATTACGGAAATAAAAGCTGACGGCGCTGCGCTTTCATGGCCATAGAGGCGTGGCGTTTCAAAGATGCTGCACCGCGCCGCTTGCGGCGGCCGCGCCAAGCCCGTTCCACACCTGTAATATACCTATTGGAGTCCCCATGAAGCTGCCACTGATGAGCGCTGCTCTTCTCGCCGCTGCGTTGCTTGCAGCACCTGCTTTCGCGCAGACCGGCACCGTTACCAGCCCGGCCCCCTCGGCTCCGCCGACCGGCGCCACCCCGGCCCCGTCCGACACCACCGCCCCGTCGGCTGATGCCGGCACGATGGCGCCGAAGAAGACGACGAAGCACCACAGCACGACGCACCACAAGAAGAGCACCAAGAAGGCCGCCGCTCCCGCAGCGACCGACGCACCTGCTCCGACCGACGCTCCGAAGTAAAGAACGCCGGTGGGTTGGGGGGACAGGCTTCTGTTCCCCCAAACTTTCTTCCGCTTGTCCGCTTCGCCTTTCCTTGCTACTTCACGCCGATGTACCGCCGCACACCCTTCTCACGTCTGCCGGTTTGCGCGCTCGCGCACCGCGGCGTCGCGTGTGCGCCCCTCCTCGGACTCCTTCGACTTATCGTCCCCTGAGCGGGGCTGCCGGCCCGTCATGGCTGGTGCGTTCAGGGGGTAGTCTGCTGCGGCGATAGATGTGCCGCGGCTTGAGGAGAAACCGATCCCGCCCGAGGAGCTTTTTGCGTCATGTCCATCGATCATCCCAGTTTCGGCCGTCTGGACGACGACCGCGTCATCATGTTCGACACCACCTTGCGCGACGGCGAGCAATCGCCCGGGTTCTCGATGAACCTGCAGGAGAAGATCCGGCTCGCTCATGCGCTGGCGGAGTTGGGCGCCGACGTGATCGAGGCGGGTTTCCCGATTGCTTCTCCGGGCGATTTCGAGAGTGTCTCGGCGATTGCCGAGGCGGTGCGCGGCCCGGTGATTTGCGGGTTGGCGCGATCAGCGCCGGGCGACATCATTCGGGCAGCCGAGGCTGTACGGCTGGCCGAGCGCCCGCGTATCCACACTTTTATCAGCACCAGCGCGCTGCACATGAAATACAAGCTGCGGATGGAGCCGGAAGCGGTTCTGGAGGCGGTGACCAGCTCGGTGACCCTCGCCCGCAAGCATGTGGCCGATGTGGAGTGGTCGGCCGAGGATGGCAGCCGCACCGATCCTGATTTCCTGGCGCGCTGCGTGGAGGCGGCCATTGCGGCCGGTGCCACCACCATCAACATTCCGGACACTGTCGGCTACGCGCTGCCCGAGGACCTCACCCGCATCTTCACCAGCCTGCGCGAGCGGGTGCCGGGTGCCGACCGTGTGGTGTTCTCGGCCCATAACCACAATGATCTTGGCCTGGCGGTCGCCAACACCATCGCGGCCTTGCGGGCCGGCGCCCGTCAGGTGGAGTGCACCATCAACGGCATCGGCGAACGTGCCGGCAACGCGGCGCTGGAAGAGATCGTGATGGCGCTGCGCACGCGGCCGGATGCGGTGCCGGTGCGCAACGGGATCGTGACCGAAAAGATCCTGCGGACCTCGCGTCTGTTGGCGACGATCACCGGTTTCGATGTGCAGCCGAACAAGGCCATCGTCGGCCGCAACGCGTTTGCACATGAGAGCGGCATCCACCAGGACGGCATGCTGAAGAACGCGCAGACCTACGAGATCATGACGCCGGAGAGCGTCGGCTGGACCAAGACCAATCTGGTGATGGGCAAGCATTCCGGCCGCGCCGCCTTCCGCGATAAGCTGCAGGCGCTGGGCTACGGCGATCTCGGCGACAACGCCCTGAACGATGCGTTTCGCCGCTTCAAGGACATCGCCGACCGCAAGAAGATCGTCTACGACGAGGATATCGTGGCTTTGGTGGACGACGAAGTGGTGCGCGACCACACGCGAATCCGCTTCATCGGGCTCGATCTGCATGCCGGCTCACGTGGGCCATCGCGCGCCGAGCTGACGCTGGAAGTCGATGGCGAGTGTTTTACGGAAGTGGAGACCGGCGACGGTCCGGTGGATGCTACCTTCCGGGCGATCCGCGCGATCTTCCCGCATGAAGCACAGCTGGTGTTGTTTTCAGTGGGTGCCGTCACTGACGGGACGGACGCCCAAGCCAAAACGACCGTGCGCCTGAGCGAGGATGGCAAGATGGTCGATGGGCAGGGAGCGGACACCGACACCATCGTGGCGTCAGCACGTGCCTATGTGCATGCGCTGAACAAGCTGATGGTCAAGCGTCTGCGGACAGAGCCGGTCGCGCTGCCCCAGTCCGCCTAGCAAGAGGTGGGCAGACCCTATCCTACGAAACCGTAGGATAGGGTCTGCCCACCTCTTGCACGCCTGTCAGTAACCAGGCGGCGGTGGCGGCGGCTGTTGATAATAGCCGGGCGGCGGTTGCTGCTGATAATACCCTGGCGGCGGCTGCCCGTAACCAGGTGGCGGCTGTTGCTGATAGTAGCCAGGCGGCGGCGGCTGCGGCGTGGTTGCCGCACCACCCACTGCGCCGAGAGCACCACCCGCGAGCGCGCCTATGCCGGCGCCACGACCACCACCAGCCAGGCCGCCGATGATCGCGCCGGTACCCGCACCCAATGCAGCACCACCGACCGCCCGTTGGCCCGGGTCATAAGGGTTCGTGCAAGCAGCAAGGCCAAGCAGCCCCACCATTCCAAGAAGCGCAGTTCTGCGCATGATATATTCGTCTCCTCTATTTATCGGCGCGGCGCCGTCGCCGCGCCGCCGATAGCACCGACGGCGGCACCACCCAGCGCACCCACGGCAGGATTGCCACCGGCAATCGCCGAGATGCCGGCGCCCGCGCCGGCACCGATCAAGGCGCCCGAACCCGCCCGCGTGCCAGGATCCCGGCCACAGGCGGCAAGGCTGACGATAAGGATCGCGGAAACGGCAAGCTTGCGCAACATGGTCCAAGGCTCCCTTACAAAGTTGAAATCCAAAAGCACACAATGCCGTCAGGTTCCCCACGGCCTTGCCCCAGCTTGGTGTGGCGCGTAAACGGCTGGCCTTCTCCCGCCTCCTTCATAGGCTTTACCCCGCAATGTTCTCCCGCCTGCTTGGCGCCATGTCCGCGGACATGGCCATCGACCTCGGCACTGCCAATACGCTCGTTTACGTGAAAGGCCGGGGCATCGTGCTCGCCGAGCCTAGCGTGGTGGCCATCGCCGATGTGCGCGGCAAGAAGCAGGTGCTGGCCGTGGGCGAAGAGGCCAAACAGATGCTGGGCCGCACGCCAGGCAACATACAGGCGATTCGCCCGATGCGTGACGGGGTGATCGCCGACTTCGAAGTGGCGGAGGAGATGATCAAGCATTTCATCCGCAAAGTGCATAATCGCCGCAGTTTCGCCTCTCCCATTATCATCGTCTGCGTGCCCTCCGGATCCACCGCGGTCGAGCGTCGCGCCATCCAGGAAAGTGCGGAATCAGCCGGCGCCCGCCGCGTGCTGCTGATCGAGGAGCCGATGGCTGCCGCAATCGGCGCAGGCCTGCCGGTGACCGAACCGTCGGGCTCGATGATCGTGGATATCGGCGGCGGCACCACCGAAGTGGCGGTGATCTCGCTGGGCGGCATCGTCTATTCGCGCTCGGTGCGCGTCGGCGGCGACCGCATGGACGAGGCGATCATCAGCTATATCCGCCGCAACCATAACCTGCTCATCGGCGAAAGCTCGGCGGAGCGGATCAAGATCAAGCTGGGCGCGGCTCGCCCGTCCGAAGACGGCGATGAAGGCCCTTGGATGGAAGTGAAGGGGCGCGACCTCGTCAACGGCGTGCCACGCGAGGTGCTGGTCAGCCAGAGGCAGATTTCCGAGAGCCTCGCCGAGCCGGTGTTCCAGATCACCGAGGCGGTGAAGATGGCCCTGGAGAACACGCCGCCGGAGCTCGCGGCAGATATCTGCGACAAAGGCATCGTGCTTACCGGCGGTGGCGCCCTGCTCAACCGGCTCGACCAGGTGTTGCGTGAGGCGACGGGATTGCCGGTGGTGGTTGCCGAAGATGCGCTCTCCTGCGTGGTGCTTGGCACGGGGCGCGCTTTGGAAGAGCTGAAAAGACTGCGTAACGTGCTGACGACGATGTATTAATGGTGTATGAGAAAATCTATTCGTTGTAGTGACGCCATATACGAACATTAAGCGGCCGCAATCTCGCGGTCATCATTGGGGCGGACGGACGTGTTGAGGCTTTCCATCCAAGCCCGTCAGGCGCTCGCGCGTCTGACGCTTCCCGTTCTGATCGTTTTCTCTCTCGCCCTCATGCTGCTGGGCCGAGCGACACCTTTGGTGCCGGAACGAGCGCGCATTTCACTCTCGGACGCTCTCGCGCCGATCTATGCAGCGGTGGATGCGCCACTCCGCGCGGTGCGCGGCACGGCACGCGAGCTGCGCGAAGTGGTGGCGCTGCAGGGTGATAACGAGCGCCTGCGGCTGGAGAATGAGCGCCTGCGCCACTGGTATGATGTGGCCATGGCGCTGGATGCCGAGAACGCGACGCTGAAGGGCAACCTGCACTGGGTGCCCGACCCGACACTCTCCTACGTGACGGCGCGTGTGGTCGCCGATGCGGGTGGTGTGTATGCACGCTCGGTGCTGCTGGCGGTCGGGCCGCATAGCGATATCCGCCATAGCGAGATCGCATTGGATGCAGATGGGCTGGTGGGCCGTGTGACCGAGGTGGGGGCGCGCAGTGCACGCGTGCTGCTGATCACCGACATGAACAGCCGTATTCCCGTGGTGCTGGAGAAGAACCGCGCGCGCGCCATATTGGTGGGCGACAACGCGCCTTATCCACGGTTGATGTATCTGCAGGACGGGGTGCATCCGGAAGAAGGCGAGCGGGTGGTGACGTCGGCCGAGGCCAATGCTTTTCCGGCTGGGCTGCTGGTCGGGACGGTGCATTACGGGCCGGGCGGCAAAATCGAGGTGGCGCCGGCGGCGGATCTGGGGCGGCTGGAGATCGTGCGGATTTTTGATTACGGGCTGAGCGGGATTGTGCCGCCGGAGGCGCCTTTGCGGACGGCGGCGCACCCCTAAAAACAGAACTTCTTGTTTGAAAAAAGAAGCAAAAACTTTTGAATTGCTGTCGCGGACCTATCCCTAACGTGTACCTGAAGACATAAAAGTTTTTTGGTTCTTTTTTCAAAAAAGAACTGCTCCCTTCGAGAGTTCTCATGGACAAGACCCCCGGCATAAGGCCACGCCCCGGCCTGAAATACATGCTCGACGTTGCCTCGCGCCATGCTTTCCCCGGTGTGCAGACGGTCATTGTCATGCTTCTGCTGTCCGCTCCGCTCGGCATCCCGGGTCAACCGCAATTCCAGCCAGCCTGGTTGGCGGCCGGCGTATTTTTCTGGACATTGTTCCGTCCTGCCTCGATGCCGGCTTTCCTCGTGTTCGCCCTTGGCCTGCTGCTGGATCTACTGACCCAGGAGCCGGTTGGAGTACAGGTGCTCCTGCTGCTGCTGATCCACGGGATTGCGCTGAAATTCCGCCGCGAACTGGTGCGGTGGGGCTTTATGATGGTCTGGCTGGTGTTTTGCGCGGTCGCCGGCGGGGCTGCGTTACTGGAATGGTTGCTCGTATCTGTACTGACCTGGCATGTGTTGCCGCCTTGGCCGGGCCTGTTCGAGTTCGGGCTGGCGGCAGGTTTTTACCCATTTTTGTCGCTGTACTTGACCATCTTGCATCGCGGTCTGGCGGCCCCGGAGAAGGCAGGCTAAACTATGACGCTTGGCCCAGGGTCCACGGTTCTCGGAAAATGGCATGAGCATTTCAGCCGCTAAAACCATCACGATTGATCCTGACGCAGCTGCTGTAAAAATCGGCTTCTCCGAAACAGCTTTGCGGCTGATCCTGTCAGACGGCTGCGCGCTCTTGGCACCGCTTGCGTGGCGTGCACGCCGGCGCGACGCCACGCCGGCGCAGCGCGCCCATTGGCGCCTGATCGGTAGCGGCCACGGCATTCATTGGCCTGATGTCGATGAAGTTGTCTCTGTCCGCACCCTGCTGGGATGTCCTAGTTGATGCGTAGGCGGACCCTTTAAGCAATGAAGCAGGAAGGTAAGCGCAACGGCGTGTTTACACGTCGTGCCCTGCTGCTGATGGCGGGGCAGACCGCAGCACTCGGCGCGCTCGGCATCAAGCTCTATCGCGTGCAGGTGGAGGAGGGCGCGAAATACGCTACTCTGGCCGAAAGCAATCGCGTCAGTGCGCGGCTCATCGCCTCGCCACGCGGCCGTATCCTCGATCGTTTTGGCCAGGTGCTCGCCGGCAACAACCTCAACTGGCGCGCGCTGATCCTGGCCGAGGAAACCACCGACCTGCAGGCAACACTCGCGGCCTTCGACCGCCTCGTCCCGCTCGACGACCATGACCGCGCACGCATCGAGCGCGACATGAAGCACAACCGCCGTTTCATCCCCGTCACCGTCAAGGACTTCCTGAACTGGGATGATATGGCCAAGATCGAGGTGAACGCCCCCGATCTGCCGGGCGTGCTCGTCGATGTCGGCACCACGCGGTTCTATCCGTTCGGCCCTGATCTTGCGCATATCGTGGGCTATGTCGCTCCGCCCAGCGAACAGGATCTGGGCGACGACCCGGTGCTCGCCTTGCCTGGCGTGCGCGTCGGCCGCGCCGGTATCGAGCAGTTCCGCGAGGAGGATCTGCGCGGAGATGCCGGCGAAGTGCAGATGGAGGTCAATTCCGTCGGCCGCGTGATCCGCGAGCTCGATCGCACGGATGGGACGGCAGGCGATGAAGTCGCCCTTACCATCGATGCGGATCTGCAACGCACCGTGCTCGGCCGCCTTGGCGATGCGACCGCCAGCGCGGTGGTGATGGATTGCACGAACGGCGAAGTGCTCGCGATGACCACGACACCGAGTTTCGATCCCACCCTGTTCGACAGCGGAGTTTCCGAAAAACAATGGATCGAGTGGACCGCCGACCGCAAGACGCCACTGATCAACAAGGCCACTGCCGGCGTCTATCCGCCAGGCTCCACCTTCAAGATGGCGGTGGGCATCGCAGGATTGAAGGCGGGCGCGATCACGACGGAGACCTATATCAGTTGCCCCGGCTTCATCGATTTTGGGAACACCCGTTTTCATTGCTGGCGCAAGCGCGGCCATGGTTCGCTGAATTTGCGTGGTGGCCTGAAGAATTCCTGTGACGTGTTCTTCTATGAAGTTGCACGTCGCACTGGCATTGACGCGATCGCGGAGACCGCCAACGCCTTCAGCTTCGGCGTCGATACCGGCGTGGACCTGCCGGGCGCCCGCAAAGGCCTGATGCCGACACAACAATGGCGCCGCCGGCACGGCCATGCCTGGAACATCGGCGACACCATCAGCTGCGGCATCGGCCAGGGATACATTCAGGCCACACCTCTGCAATTGGCAACCTATGTCAGCCGCATCGCCACCGGCCGCGCCGTCGTGCCGCACGTGACACGCACGATTGCCGGCACGCTGCAGGCCGGTGCGCATCCCGATGATTTCCCGGTGCTGGACGTCTCGGAAGACGCGCTGGAGGCGGTGCGCGGCGGCATGTTCGCCGTGGTCAATGAATATGGCGGCAGCGGGAAAACCGCGCGGCTGAACATTCCGGGCGTGCAGATGGCCGGCAAGACTGGATCGAGTCAGGTGCGGCAGGTCAGCCGCTGGGCCCGTGAGCACGGGCATTTCAACAGCGCCATGTTGCCTTGGCAATTCCGCCCGCACGCGCTGTTCGTCTGCTACGCGCCCTACGATGCCCCGCGCTACGCGGTCGCCGTCGTCGTGGAACATGGCGACGCCGGCGCCAAGGTTGCAGCCCCCCTTGCCCGCGACATCATGGAAGACACGCTCACCAGGGATCCCGCCAAGCGCCAGGTCGCACCGGGGCAGACCGTGGCACAGAAATGACGCGTGGCTGGCGGGCCTAGATGGAGAACTGTGACCCTGCAGACAACGCCTGCTGAACCGCATCTGCGTCGCCCGCGATCGCTTTCAGATAGGCGCGCGCCGTCTGATCAGGCTGAGCCGCACCCTGTTCCCAATCCCGTAGCGTGCCGAGTGGTATTTGGAACCGTATCGAAAACTCTTCCTGCGTAAGACCAAGCGCACGCCGGATGATTTTAAGACGCGGCGTTTGTTTCAACTGATCCATATCCGCTTCTGCAAGAGACTGCGCGTCAGGGTCGGCGAGAGAAGCTGCATGCCGCTCTTCCTCGCTCATTGCGCCGAGGCGGCTCCGATCGCAAAAGGATCAGAGACTACGCCGCACGCTGCCTCGAAACTCACCCCATGCTTCTGCAGGTTCAAGGCAGCTTTGACACCATCCCATTCGAAGGCCTTACCGCTCGTTACTACTGCTTAGCAGTAGATACGCCGATTGTCCAGAGTAGAGCCTTACCTCGCCAACACCGCCCGACGCGCATGGCATTTCACCAATGCTTGCCCCACCGCGTCCCAGACCATAGAACCCAAACGCGACCTCCACCCGGAATGCTCTAAACATGCGCTTCACCGTCGACCGGCTCGATCATATCGTCCTGACCTGCGAGGACGTGGAAATCACCGCCGCCTGGTACCAGCGCGTGCTCGGCATGGAACGCGAAGATTTCGGCGCCGAAAACCGCTGCGCCCTGAATTTCGGCGGCCAGAAAATCAATGTGCGCCCCAAAGGACAACTCACCTGGACCACCGGCCGCGAAGCCGTGCCAGGCAGCGCCGACCTCTGCTTCGTTACCGCCGTGGGACCGGAAGACGTCGTCGGACACCTGCACTCCTGCGGGATCGTCATCGAACAAGGCGTGGTCAAACGCGAAGGCGCATTGGGGGAGATCAGCTCCGTCTACTGCCGGGATCCGGATGGAAACCTGATCGAGATCGCTTCTTATCTTGAGTAACATCACAGAACCGGGGCGCTGCCCCGGCCCCCGCTAGGGGAATGAAGCCATTCCCCTAGGACCCCAGCGCGATCTGCTGACCGACGATTTCGATTTTGCGCTGCCTGATGAGCTGATCGCACAGCAGCCGGCTAATCCAAAAGACTCGGCAAAACTTCTGCACGTCGAAAACAAATTGCACGACAAGACCATTGCCGACCTGCCGGACCTGCTGCAGCCAGGCGACCTGCTCGTCGCCAACGACACACGCGTCATCCCCGCACAGCTCCAAGCCCACCGCGGCACTGCCCGCATCGGCATCACCCTCGACCGCCCGCTCCCCGATGGCACCTGGCACGCCCTCGCCCGCAACGCCCGCCGCCTGCACCCGGGCGACATAATCGCCTTCGACAACGCCGAAAACTTCACCGCCACCATAACCACCCGCGACACCGATGGCGGCGTCACCCTGCGTTTCGACCGCGACGGCCTTGCCCTCTCGGCCGCCCTCGCAACCTCCGGCGCCCTCGCCCTCCCGCCCTATATCGACCGCCCCAACGGCCCCACCGCGCGGGACGCCATCGACTACCAAACGGTATTCGCCACCCATGAAGGCGCCGTCGCCGCCCCCACTGCAGGGCTGCATTTCGCCGCCCCGTTGCTCGACCGACTGGCCGCGAGAAACATCGGCCGCGTCACCCTCACTTTGCATGTCGGTGCCGGCACCTTCCTCCCCGTCCGCACCGGCAACGTCAAAGACCACAAACTGCACGCCGAACGCGGCTTCCTCTCCGCCGAAACGGCCGACCATATCAACGCCACCCGTGCTGCCGGCGGCCGTATCGTCGCCATCGGCACCACCAGTCTCCGGCTCCTCGAATCCGCCTGCGATGAACAAGGAAAAATCCAATCTTTCGCGGGGGAGACCGACATCTTCATCACCCCAGGCGGTCGCCCGATCCGATCCGCAGACCTGCTGATGACCAACTTCCATTTGCCCCGCTCCACCCTCTTCATGCTCGTCTGCGCCTTCGCCGGCACCGCCCGTATGAAGGCCGCCTACGCACACGCCATCGCCGCCAAATACCGCTTCTACTCCTACGGCGATGCCACCCTCCTGCACCGGCACACCCCATGACCGCCTTCGCCTGGACCCATGAGGCAACGGACGGCACCGCCCGCGCCGGTATCCTGCGAACGGCCCATGGCGACGTTCCAACCCCCACCTTCATGCCCGTCGGCACCGCCGCCACCGTCAAAGCCATGACCGCGGACGCCGTGCGCAGCACCGGCGCGGGCATCGTGCTCGGCAATACCTATCACCTCATGCTGCGCCCCGGCGCCGAACGCGCGGGAAAACTCGGCGGTCTGCACCGCATGATGGACTGGCCAGGCCCTATCCTGACCGATTCAGGCGGCTTCCAGATCATGTCGCTTGGCAAGCTCCGCACGCTCGACGAAGACGGCGTGAGCTTCCGCTCCCATCTAGACGGCACGCAATATCGCCTCACACCAGAACGTTCGATGGAGATTCAGCATCTTCTCGATTCCACCATCACCATGGTGCTCGACGAGTGCACGCCATTTCCCGCCACCCATGCCGAAGCCGGCGCCTCGATGGAAATGTCCATGCGCTGGGCCGCCCGCAGCAAGGCAGCCTTCATCCCCCGCGCAGGCTACGCCCTGTTCGGCATCGTCCAGGGCGGAATCTACCCAGATCTGCGGAAAATCTCCGCCGACGCACTGACCGGACTCGACTTCGACGGCTACGCGATCGGCGGCCTCGCGGTCGGCGAAGGCCAGGCCGCGATGTTCGAAACACTGGAGATCACCACGCCCTCGCTGCCCGCGGACAAGCCACGCTACCTGATGGGTGTCGGCACGCCCGACGACCTGATCGGCGGCGTGCAGCGCGGCGTGGACATGTTCGATTGCGTGATGCCGACCCGTGCCGGCCGTACCGGCCGCGCCTTCACCAGCGGCGGCATCCTGAACATGCGCAACGCGCGCCACACCGAGGATACCGGCCCGATCGATCCTGCCTGCGCCTGCCCTGCCTGCAGCAAGCACAGCCGCGCCTACCTGCATCATCTGTTCCGGTGCGACGAGATGCTCGGCCCGATCCTGCTGACCTGGCACAACCTCACCTACTACCAGTCGCTCATGCGTGGCCTGCGCGAGGCGATCCGGGGCGGCTGTCTGGACCGCCATGCGAAGTCGGTCCGCGCCGGATGGGCCCTGCCCCCGCAACCCTGAAAATTTTTTCGGAACGCTCCCGCAGACCGGCAGCAGGAAACCGGCGGCTGCCGAAACGCGGCCAAGACAGCAACAAAACCGCTTAAACGATTGAACTCGCTAGTAGATGGCCTACCCACGAGAATAAACAACGATCGTTGAGGCCCTCGCCACCTACCTATTTGCTGCAATGCAACACGGAAACCGATAGATATATCAGTCGTCCGTTGCGTTGCAGCACGATTGTTTCGTTTGACGGGCGCAAAAATGCCTGATTATGATAATCGCGGGAAAAATGACTAACCTGAGGAGGCCCTCCGATGAGCGCTCAACAGCCAACCCGTCGTCTCCATCTGGCGCATGAATGCCTGTATGTGGCCGCCGGGCTTGTCGTTGCGGCAGCCTTGATATGGCATCTCGTCGCATAACAAGACCGCCAAGTTTAGGCAGGAAACGTCCCCAATAAAAATAATAAGCCTTCAGGTTCTATCTCCGGATATACGTGTTTGAACGATTAGGTCCGCGGGGGATACAAACCCCCGCTGAACATCGTTAACTAGATCCGCAGGCCTGCGACGGCGGCATTCATACCTCTCGTCAGGCACACATACGAAAATGAATTTTGGTAGATGGGCGGGCTCCGCCGCTGAGCGCCTGCGCCGGGCGGGCTTCCAACCGGCATTTCTGTCACTGCTCACCTGTTTGCTGGCATGTCGCTATCTCTGGGCACATGCAAACAAGCCGATACGCGCCCATAACCTTGTGGCCCGTGCCTGGTTCGGGTGGGCGGACCAGAGCGAATACCTCCGGGCGGCTATGGCATGGGCGTCCTGGACTCTCACCCCCTCGGAACATCATTATCCCGCAGGCTATGCGCTTCTCGCCGCGCCGTTCGTGGCACTGTTTCCAGACGAACCGTTCATCCTCGTGGACCTGCTCTGCTGGGTCGCTTCATTATGGGTCTTTGCAGCCCTTGCCGTGCAGCTCCTTCCAGGATTGTACCTGGCGAGAACGGTCGGCGGATTCGTGTTCTTTCTCGCTACGGTCGCAAATACCAGCCTGTTCTATACCTGGCTGACGCCCTGGACGAGCACGCCTGCGACACTCTGCATCTACCTGGCGCTCCTGGCTGCTGTACATTACGCCAACGCCGCCAGCCTGCGCCTGGCGTTTGCAGCATCCTTGGCAGCCGGGCTGACCATCCTGTTCCGGCCAACGGACAGCGTCGTTGTCGGCCTACCCGTCGCATTGTTCCTGGCCGTGTGCACAGTCCGCCAACCGCGCGGCATGTCGCTGTTTCGCCTCGCCGTTTGCGCCGGCGCGGGATTCGTGATCGGTCCAATCCTGC
The DNA here is from genome assembly GCA_965198855.1 of Acetobacteraceae bacterium. Classification (GTDB taxonomy): domain Bacteria; phylum Pseudomonadota; class Alphaproteobacteria; order Acetobacterales; family Acetobacteraceae; genus BOG-908. The sequence continues at coordinate 2,866,045 of CBDAPZ010000001.1, forward strand.
TGGTGGCCACCCATGTCGCGACACACGGATTGACCCTCGGCTCATACATCGAGGAAGCGGGGCAGATCGGTTTCGAGTGGCGCCTGCTGCCGCTGCGCTGGGTCACCTTGATGCTCAACCCGAAACCGCTCTACCCCGAGGGAACAGGCCTCGCCCAAGCCTATTGGTGGATCCTGCCCGGTATGGCCGGCATCATCACCGGCATTCTTGCCGACCGCGGCCGCCGCCTCCACCACCTTTTCGTCGGTGGCACGGCGATCCTGTTCACCTGCATGTATCTCTGCTACCGCGATTTGCACGTACCGGGCTTGTTCGGCTTCAACAACCAGCATTATTTCAAATGGGTTATCCCGGTTTTTGCACTCTATTGTGCCGGCCTCGCACGCTTTCTCTTCGTCGAACGCAAGCTTGCTGCGGTCGCAGCCGCAACCGCAGTGATCATATCGCTGAGTTGCTGGCGCGCCGAACTGGTCGCTATCGCCGCGCCACCGGGTGCCGCCGTGCTGCCGGATGGCCACGGCCTGGTGCTGCCGGGCGGCCCAGCACCACTCGACATTGCCTATCTTGCAGCTTCACCCGACGATTTCATCGGGTTGTACCTGGGCCATCACACGATCGACCAAGGCAGCACCATCTGGCATGCCAATTCCGACTTCAAGATATTCCCGATCCCGCTCGGTTTCATGCTGCTGCCGTTGCGCGTGCTCCCGCAACAACCATCGATCTTGCATCTGCAATCGGCTGTCACGTTGAACACATACGAAAAGGTGTTTTCCGCGCGACAACGGGTCGTGTTCGGCCTGCCCTGCATGATCCTGCACAAGCGGTCATCGTGCCAATATACGAACGGGCTGGGATGGAACGCGCTGCACATTGCTCCGGTACATGCAGAATAAAAATAGGAAGAAAGAAAGGATGTTCTTTTCTGAAGAAAAGAACCACAAGACTTTTATGTCTTGGTTGCGCTCTGCCCCGTGAATCTTCGTTACGTCAATCGTGCGAGTAGTGCGACACCTAGAGCGGCGGGGTCGAGCGTCAGCGTGGTGGGCGCAGGCGGAGGTGGCGGCTTGCGGGCGCGCAACTCCGCGACCATTGCCTCGATGTGCATGGTGGCGGCTTGCCGCTCCTTCGCCAGCCTCACCCGCGCTGCCGCATCGTTGGCGAGAGCCGTCGTGATCTTGTCGCGCATGCCGCCGAGTTCGCCCATGAGACGTGCGATGTCCGGATGCGCGGCAGCACCGGGAATGGCGAGCGTGGCCGTTGCAAACGCATCGAGAGCGGCAAACATCTTTGCCGTATCGATCGCGGGTTTTGCCGGGCCGTCCGAAATATCCCCGTGCGCGTCCCACAGCAGATCGCAGGACGGACAGCATAAGCGCGCCCATAGCCGCGCACGGCATGTGGCACCGAAACAGCCGAGTGCGGCGTGGGGGCGTAGCATCACCTGGTGATGGCAGCGCGGACACGCGATGTGTGCGGGAATAGGTGTGCGGCACGACGCACAAGCGGCAGTACTCTCATCCTGCGGGGTGCCGATGGCGATCAGCATGCTGCCGGTCACCTCCACAGTGTTGGCAGGTGCATCCCACAGCGAAAGCAATACGGCGTGCGGCAGAATACGTTCCGGACCGTTGGAGGGATCATGGATACGCACATTGGTGGAATCCAGGCCGTTCAAAACAGTGTAGTGCCCATCTGCTTCGTTACGGGCCGAGCGGATGTGGAGGATGGCATGGATGCCCGTGGCCTCGCAGGCGCTCAATGTGCCGAGGCGGTCGCGTGCCTGCACCGCGACGGCGGAGAAGCCGCGTGCGATTGCGTCGGCTGCGATGAGGCAGGTGGTGGAAGCGACGCTGCCGCGCGCATTGCGCCGAGCGATGCGCGGCCAGATCTCCGATTGCGGCACCGGCTTCCCGAGTGCCCGGTAGATCATCGCCAGCGATGCTGCACCACAGCCGCGTGGCTCGATCTGCGCCTCGAAAGGCAATCCCGTTCCAAAGCCGTCCATCAAAATTTCCTCTCAGCCGAGCATGACGGTGAAACAGCCCAGGATGATCGTGCCGCCATGCGCCGTCATGTCACCCAGGCGCGCCGCCGGCATGCCACCCAGCATCACGGTGAACGAACCCAGCGCCACCACGTCCGGGCCGCCGGCGCAGGTCGCCAGGCTGCCGACGGTCGTGGCGGGCACGCCGCCGATAATGACCGTCGGCACACCGGGCGGCAGCAGAGGGCCACCGACATGGGGCACGACGCCGGTGACCATCGGGCAGACATGCATGTCCCCCACGCGAGCGGCAGGCTGGCCCATCAGACACACTCCAACACGGAGGTGCGGCGAGGCTGTGCAGGCGGCGACGGCTGCGGCAGCCGCGTATGCAGGCCGAGCACGGCGTAGGCGCGCTGCGCCTCCAGCATGCCGGACGTCGGCGCAAATGTGCTGGCGAGTTTCACCGTATTGGCGATCGCGCCGGAGGCTGGTTTTTCCGCATGCATGGCGACTGCGAAGCCCAGCAAGCCCCCCAATGTTCCGGCGCCAGCGTGGCGTGATGACGATTCGGCAGCGTTGCGAAGTGGCTCTGAGGGCTCGTGCAACCATCTCGCAGCAAGGCGGAAAAGGTTTGCCTGTGCAGGCTCCAGCGTGAGGCCAGCGGTTGCGTGCTGCGCACAGAGCAATGCCCACCATAGGCCGGTGCGGTGCGGCAATGTCTGCGCGATGAATTCGATAGCAGCCACGTAGAGCCCGGCGCCGAGCAGCGCTTCCACGAAAGCGAGCGGAGTCATTGCGGGATCGAGCAAGGCGCGTGCAGATGCATCCAGGCGCAAACTGGCACAGATCTCGGCGGCACCGGGCGCAGGTGGGCGTTCAATTGACATTGACGATCAAGCCTTTGATTTCGACACCGGTCGGTGTGAGGGTAATAGAGGCGAGGCCGCCGGCGACCTTAAGCGTGATGTTGGTCAGGCTTTCGAGCACGAGCGAGCCGGCTAGGCCTGAATTGAGTGTCACGCCGCTATCTTCCATGGCGAGACTAGGGCCGATTTGTTCGAGGCCTTGCTGCACCGTAATCGTTTGCGTTGGCGACACAGCCATCTCGATACCGTCTGTCGACGACGAGGTAGGCAGGAGGTCGAACAGCGGTGGCCCAGCCGTGATGCGCACACCCTGGTTGCCACGAAGTTCAATGTAGCCCCCGGGTCCAACGCCGAACGGCGTTTCTCCCGTTGCGAGCAACATGATGGCGTTTGTGGAGGGCGATGTCAGGTCCGTAGGATCCGTCGCCATCGGAACACGGCTGATGATCTCTACCCTGTTGCCACTGATCGTTTGTACTCCGGCTACCTGATTGTTCTTGCCGGAGCCGCCACCGCTGCCGCCGGAGTTACGAGGTGCTTTGAACGGGTTTGTGCGCATCTGTTTCCTCCGAATTTGCTCTACTGGGATGGATGTCAGGCATAAATGCTTCAGTAATACCTATTATCAAACCAGCAGCTAATCCAAATTGCGGCAATGCTTTTGGCGTGCCGGCAGGGCTTGCAGCATCGGGGTCGATCCCCGGTTTTTCATCGACGTCGGATTCAAATTCAAGATGGTGTGCGGCCGCATACGCCTCCTTGTGTTGTTTATGTATAGGATCGTAGTAATCTTTAAGATCCATCTCCTGCTCCATGATAAACCCAAGACATAGATCCATCGCCAACTGGTAACATGTTGTGTAAGTGCCACACGCAACGTAATCGAGGCCGCTCGTTAACAGTCCATAAGCCATCGCATAGAGTACAGCCAGCACTCCCAACGTTCCGCAGAGCACAAAAGTAATAAGGTGATGCATTCTGCTGCCATGGATTTCAACCTTGTCCGGACCAAGGTTGATTTCGTAAGCTTGACCTGCAGTGAGTGCAACGCTCGTGCCCAAGGTCAGTTGAATGTTTCCGCCAAGACCGCTGCTGAGAAGTTCAGAGGCAGCGGTCGGGCCTCCGAGCCCGGCCGCGAGCCCCACCGGGTTGATGCATATTTGCTGATTGTTGCCGATTGCGATTTGGTGATTCAGACCCAGTGCAGCCTGCATGTTTTCACCGAACACCCAGATGGCGTTCAGTCCCGGCGCTTCGTTGATTGGTCGCGGGATGGCAACCGTGTTGCCCTGTTCCATTCTAATCTCCTTCAGCCGGCGCCCGGCAGACTGCCGACCGCCAGTATCGAAGAGTTCGGCACCCGCTCGCCCTTGTGGCGCCCGGCACGAATCATCTTGTCGCACTCGGAGTTCAAACTCAGGTTCCGCTCCGAATGGATCGACAGATGCTCCGATCCCTTCTCGTCGTTGAACACCACACTATTAAAATGCTGATGCGCGGAGCCGCTGCTGCTCGCCGAGCGTATCCCGCCCAAGTCCTGCCGCGCCGGCATCGTATAAGGCGGCATGTTCGCAGCGTTGTAGACGCTACCGATGATCATCGGGCAATCCGGGTCACCGTTCTCGAACGCCACCACCACCTCGTGGCCAATACGCGGCCAAAAGAAGGCGCCCCAGCCATCGCCGGCCCAGATCTGTGCGACGCGCAGCCAACAGGAACTGCCGGCATCGTGCCGGCCCTCGCGGTCCCACGGAAACTGCACCTTTACGCGGCCGTAACCGTCACAAAACATGTTTGCGTTCGATGGGCCCACGACAGTCGCGGTCTGCACGCCGGGGATGATCGGGCGTGTCGTCGACCGTTCAGGGCGGTAACATATGTCGGCCGTCTGGCAGGTGAACTGGTTTTCGTACTGCTCGACATCGGTCTCGCCGCTGCCCCAGCCGCCGTTGCGCGCTACATGGTCGACTCTTGTGAGCAGATATTGGCCCGAGGACTCGCCGGCCTCTGCAAGCTCGAAGATCGTGCCGGGTGTGAACGGGGCGCAATTGCCGCCGCCCTCGATGCGCATCGCGGCACCTTCCTCCGCCTCCACCCGCAGCCGCAACAACCGGTCCCGGTCCTCGAACAGGCCGCCCAGTTCGGTATCGGCCGTGCCATCATGGCTGACGGGCCGGTCGTGCCACTTTGCGTAGCCGCCGGGATATTCGTAAACCTCCGGTTTCTCGCTTTTGGCCGCACCAATCAGCCGGTGCGCAGCCCGCCCGACCCGCACCTCCTGCAGACACTCCAGCGTCGCCTCAAGCGGGTCGTTGGGTAGGTGAAAGCTGTGGTCGCGCACCGTAAAGCGGCGTGTGGAGAGGCATTGCGTCGCACGCCACGCGCAGAGTTGCCACGCCGTGCGGCTGCGCCCGGGACCGTTGCCGAGTATGACGTCACGGTCTGCGGCGATGCGCGGATAGGCGGTGACAGCGTCGGACAGAACCATCGTGTGCCCGCTATCGGTATGCAGAAACCGATAGGTGATTCCGTCCTCCTCCATCAGCCGGCTGATGAAGGCAAAGTCCGACTCCTGATATTGAACGCAGTATGTGCGTTTGAGATATTTGACAGAGAGCTTGAAGGAAACGTCGTAGCCCTCCAGCACGCGGCGCAGGATGTCCGGTGTTGACAGGTTCTGGAACACCCGGCTGCGCCGCGTCTTCGTCAGCAGCCAGAGTTTCGGCGCGAGTGTGGCGTGATACCGTGCGAAGGTGAGGGTGCGGCCGCAGGTGCCGAAAGCGACAACAATACCGTTGAAGAATCGGTGCGACTCACCGGTGTGTCGCAATTCGAGAGACACGCTCTGGCCGAGTATGCGGTCGAACGGGATACGGGTCCCCAACTCCGCCGCGAGTTCCAGCTCAAATGTGAAGAGGCAGGAGAGCTGCTCATGGCCACGCAACGCGACCGGCAGCAACACATCCGCACCGAGCGGTGTTGCCAGGCGCAGCAGCCTGTTCTCCTGGGTGAAATCCGTCATTCTTTGACGCGCCAGATCAGGGTGGCCGGTCGGCAGTCGCTCAACCGGGACGAGCCGTTCTCACTCGTCGCCCGGCGGATAAACTAGGCTCACGCCAGGCACGCCATAAAACGTTGCTAAAATATATAAATTGTATTTTTTCAATGGTTTGCTGGCGGTCAACGACATCCCGGCCTGGGCGTGGCTGTCATGCCGCGAGGGACGCATCCAGCAGCGCCTCGATGTCGCCGCCGCATTCGGGGGTTGCGAGAACGCCATCGAGGCGGCCGTCGATCAGCAGCAATGCGAAACCGTGGACGATCGACCATTGCCCCACGGCCTGCCCGAGCCTGGCAAGGCCAGTTGCGGCACCGGGCTCCGGCCTGCCGGGTGCCGCGCTGCGCATCAACAGCCGCGCGGACTCGGCGGCCGCTTCGGCCAAGGCAGTGCGCGCGAAATCCAGGCGTTCATCCCGGAACATGAGCAAGAACATGGCCGGTTCGGCACGGGCAAAGCCGACATAGGCATGGGCCGTAGCGCTCGGGAGGGAACGCGCGCCCGCATTCTCCTGGGCCTGCCGCAGAGCTTCATTGAACATCCCGTAGCCGACGGCCGCTAATTCGCTCAGCAGGCCGGCGATGTCACCGAAATGCGGGGCCGGCGCCATGTGCGACACACCGGCACGGCGAGCGACGGCGCGCAGGGTAAGTGCCGGCAAACCCTCGCTTCGCAGGATTTCGGCGGCGGCACGCAACAGGGCAGCCGGCAGATCACCGTGATGGTAGGGCCGTTTCACACGTGATCCTCCGCAAAGAGTCAAACTTTACACTGGACAGATTAAATGACCTGCGCCTATGACAAATCTATACATCGTATAGAATGGAGAGCGCCATGGGGTATGACAACCGCGCGCCTGTTGCCCAGGAACATTCATGGCAGTCAGTGCCTGTCGAGGGCTGCATCCCGGAAGGGCTACGGGGAACGCTGTTCCGCAATGGCCCAAATCCGCTGCGGCCGGCCCCTGCGGTCCACTGGTTCATGGGCGAGGGGATGGTCCATGCGTTCCGGATCAGTCCTGCGGAAGTCGCCTATGGCAACCGCTGGGTGCGCACCGCACGCTGGGCCGAAGCGGCTGGCGCGTCTGCCAGGGGCCGGCCGGAAGGGCTCGCCAACACCAACATCCTGGCCCACGCAAACCGCCTGCTGGCGCTGGAGGAGCAGCATATGCCGGCAGAGATCGACCCTATTTCGCTCGCCACGGCAGAAGCGGTGGATTTTGGCGGCACCTTGCCTGCAGGACCGTTCACGGCCCACCCCAAACATGATCCGCATACCGGCGAGCTCGTGTTTTTTGGTTACGGCGCCGATGGGGTTTTCAACACGACCATACGCATCGGAACCATCGACGCCATCGGCCACGTGACACGCTGCGAGACGGCAGAAGCCCCCTATGCGGCAATGGTGCATGATTTCGCACTGACCGAACGTTTCGTCGCCATTCCATTGTTTCCCCTGATCGCCGATCCTGCGCGCGGCCTCGTCTGGCAGCAGGATCGTGGCACCTATCTCGGCGTCATGGATCGTGCCGCCGGTGCCAGCAGCCTGCGCTGGTTTCCCGCACCTGACGGCTTCGCATTCCATGTGCTGAATGCCTGGGACGAGGATGGGGTGCTGTCCATCGACCTGATGCTGTCGGATGCGCCGTCGTTCTTCCCCGATCCTGCCGGCGCGATACAGGTCCGGCCTTCCTATCTCACGCGCTGGACGCTCGATCTTTCCGCGCCTGCCGCGCAGGTCACAGCCTTGCGCCTTAGCGACATCGATGGCGAATTTCCCCGTATGGATGATCGTTTCGCCGGCCGGCGCCATCGCCACGGCTTCTTCACCAACGGCGATGCGCTCTGCCATCGCGACGAAGCCGATGGCAGCGAGGATCTGTTCCGCCTGCCATCCCGCGACACCGCCTCCGAACCCGTCTTCGTGGCACGCGGCGCCGAGGAGGGTGATGGCTGGCTGCTATCGGTGCTCTTCCGACAGGCCACGCTCTGCTCCGAACTCGCCGTCTTCGACGCAACCGCACTCGCATCCGGCCCAATCGCACGCGCATTTCTACCCTGCAGAGTACCCGCCGGCTTCCACGGCAACTGGATGGGAGAACGGCCATGAACGCCGCCACCGAACCCAGCCCCCGCGGCGTGCGTGCCATCGTGATCGACATCGCGCTGAACGTTGTCCTGCCCTACGGCGCCTACGCCCTGCTCACACAGGAAGGCCTGAGCGAAACCGCCGCATTGATCATGAGCACCGCAGTCCCCGTGACCGTGGCGATCGCTAGTCTCATTCATCGTCGGCGCATCAACGGCCTTTCGCTCCTGGTGATATTCGCGACCGCTCTGAGCCTGGCAGCGACGGCACTCTCGGGTTCGGCCTGGTTCGCGCTGATACAACCATCCTTCGTCACCGGCTCGATCGCTGTGGCCTTCCTCTTCTCACTCGCCTTGTCCCGGCCGGCGCTGTTCTACCTGGCGCGCGACACCACCTGCCCCACGCCCGAAGAGGCCCTGGTTTTCGAATCACATTGGGAGAACGCGCCGTTTCGCACATCGATGCGGCGGCTGACCCTGATCTGGGCCGCTTTCCTGGGCGGCGAAGCAGCGTTGCGGATTGGCATCGCAGCGATCTGGCCAAACCCAACCATTGTCGTCTCGACACAGGTTTTGTGGATTGTGCTGCCGATACTGCTGACGCGCTGGAGTATACGTAAGGGGGAGCAATGGTCGGCACAGGAAAAGTAAGCCTTCTTTTCTGAAGAAAAGAAGCAAAAGACCCTTATGTCGCTGTCGCGGTTCTATCCGGCAGCGTGTACCACCTACATAAAAGTTTTTTGGTTCTTTTTTTCAAAAAAGAACCGCTTATTCAACTGTTACCGACTTCGCCAAATTGCGCGGCTGGTCCACATCCGTCCCACGCAGCACTGCCACATGATACGCCAGCAACTGCACCGGGATGCTATACAGAATAGGCGCCGCAAACGGATGCACGTCGGGCATGACGAGCGTATCCACGGCGATGTGCCGCAGCTTTGCCGCCCCGGCGGCATCGCTGAGCAGAATGATCTGGCCGCCGCGTGCATGCGCTTCCTGCAGATTACTCGCGGTTTTTTCGAATAAAGGCCCAGACGGCGCGATGCCGATGATCGGCACGGTCTTGTCGATCAGCGCGATCGGACCGTGCTTCATCTCGCCGGCAGCATAGCCCTCGGCATGGATGTAGCTGATCTCCTTGAGCTTCAAGGCACCTTCCATCGCCACCGGATAGCAGGCGCCGCGACCGAGATACAGCACGTCGCGCGCTTCGGCGACGATGGCCGCGACGCGTTGCACGGCGGCGTCGCCCTCGGCCAGGATTTCTGCGGCGTGGCCAGGCACTTTCAGCAACGCATCCGTCAGCGTCGCTTCCTCCGCCTCGCCGAGATGGCCGCGGGCGCGTGCGAACGCGATCGAAAGGCAGGCGAGGACGGCGAGCTGGGCGGTAAAAGCCTTCGTGCTGGCAACGCCGATCTCAGGGCCGGCAACGGTATCGAGCACGGCATCGCTTTCGCGCGCCATGGTGCTTTCGGCGACGTTGATGATGGAGAGGATGCTCTGACCGCCGGCGCGCATGGTGCGCAGCGCCGCCATGGTGTCGGCGGTCTCGCCGGACTGGCTGATCAGCAGGCCCACGCCATGCGGTGTCATCGGCGGATCGCGATAGCGGAATTCGCTGGCCACATCTGCATCGACAGGAATGCGTGCAAGCGATTCGAGCCAGAAGCGGCCGACGAGGCCGGCGTAATACGCTGAACCGCAGGCCGTCATGGTAATGCGCGGCACGGTGGCCATGTCGAACGGCAACAGGGGAAGCACGATCGCGCGGCGGCCGGGATCGACCATGCGGCGGAAACTGTCGCCGATGACGGCGGGGTGCTCGTGCAGCTCCTTTTCCATGAAATGGCGGAACTCGCCGCGGCCGATCGCGGCACCGGAAAGGGCTGTGCGCTTGATCTCGCGCACCACTTTCGCGCCTGTCGCATCAAAGAAGGCTGCCCCTTCGCGGGTGACAAGTGTCCAGTCGCCATCACGCATATAGGCGATTTTGCTGGTCATCGGCGCCAATGCGAGCGCATCCGAGCCCACGAACATCTCGCCGTCGCCAAACCCCACCGCCAATGGCGGCCCGTGGCGAGCGGCGATGATCAGCTCGGGGTGACCGGCGAACAGGACGGCGAGCGCGTAGGCGCCTTCGAGCCGTGCGAAGGCGGCCCGCGCTGCGTCGGCCGGGGACATGCCGCCGGCGAGCAGGAAATCGAGCAGCTGTACGACCGTCTCAGTGTCGGTCTCGGTGTGGAACACCTGGCCCTGCGCCTCGAGCTCGGCGCGCAACTCGGCGTGGTTCTCGATGATGCCATTATGGACGACGGAAACGCGGGCGGTGCTGTGCGGATGGGCATTGGTTTCTGTCGGTGCGCCATGCGTGGCCCAGCGCGTGTGGCCGATACCGGTCGTGCCTTGCAGCGGCATTTCGCTGAGCACGCCGGCAAGATTGCCGAGCTTGCCCTCGGCGCGCCGGCGTTCGATCTGGCCGCCCACGAGGGTGGCGATGCCGGCGCTGTCATAGCCGCGATATTCGAGGCGGCGCAGGCCTTCCAGAAGCAAAGGTGCCGCGTCTGCCTTGCCAATCACGCCTACAATGCCGCACATCTCACAAAATCCTTTTGCGGGTCGCGCGGAATTCTGCAGCGCGCCCCAGAATGTCTTTTTGCCTTGCACGCCCGAAAGCCATCGCGTCCGGTGCCACGTCCTGGGTGATCACGCTGCCGGCGGCGACGAATGCGCCATCGCCCAAAGTGACCGGTGCCACCAGCACGGTATCCGAACCGACAAAGACCTTTTCGCCGATGACCGTTTTGTGCTTGGCGTAGCCGTCGTAATTGCAGGTGATGGTGCCGGCACCGATATTGGTGCCGGCACCAATTTCGGAATCGCCGAGATAGCTCAAATGGTTTGCCTTTGCGCCCGCGCCGAGGCTGGTGGCTTTCAGCTCCACGAAATTGCCGACATGCGCGCCCTCGCCCACAATGCTGCCCGGCCGCAAGCGCGCATAGGGGCCGATGATCGCACCCGCAGCCACATGGCAACCTTCCAGATGGGAGAAAGCACGAATCTCGGCAGGCCCGTCCACCTTTACGCCGGGCCCGAACACCACATGCGGACCCACCACCGTATCGGGGCCCAGCTGCGTGTCGTAGGTGAAAAACACCGTCTCTGGTGCCACCAGGGTAGCTCCGCCATCCATTGCCGCTTCGCGCAGAAATTGCTGCATCACCGCCTCCGCCTGCGCCAACTCGGCGCGCGCGTTGATGCCGCGGAGCTCGGATTCGTCGGCTTCCACGGCCACGACACGCGCGCCGTCGGCGACCGCAAGGCGCACCAAGTCAGTGAGATAATACTCGCCCTTCGCGTTGTCAGGCGTGATGGCCTGCAGCCATTGCAGGATCTTCTCGGCCGGGCCGCACAGCGCGCCGGCATTGCACAGCGATATCGCACGTTCTTCCGCCGACGCATCCGCCCATTCGACGATACGCACCACATGCGGCCCATCGGCGCGATTCTCCACCACCAGGCGGCCATAGCGTGCCGGGTCCACGGGCCGCATCGACATCAACGCAAGACCGGCCCCCGAGGCACGCCGTTCCGCCATCAAGCGCTTCAGCGTTTCGGCGCGGATCAGCGGATTGTCGGCAAACAATATCGCCACCTCGCCGTCGCCGAACGAACCCTGCGCACACAGGGCAGCATGCGCGGTGCCCAGCCGGTCGGCCTGGATCGCGGTCGCATGCGGGGCGGCAATCCGGGACAAAACCTCCATGCCCGGCCCGATCACCACGGTGATGCGATCGAACACCTGCTCTGCCGCATCGAGCAGCAAGCGCAGCATCGGCCGGCCGGCGATCGGATGAGCCGCCTTCGGCTGCGCCGACTTCATCCGCGTGCCCAGCCCCGCCGCCAGAATCACCGCACTCGCCATAAAGTTGTCCGCGCTGTCCAAGTTGCTCTCCGATCGTGCAGAACTCTCTTACCCAAGCCGCGCTAGGCAGGTAAAGCAAACCACGCGCAATTTTGATGTCGTGGCATTACCTGGTGTTGGGGTGACGAAATCATGGCAGTTTTCGTGGTGACAGGCGGCGCCGGTTTCATCGGCTCGCATCTGGTGGATTCTCTCCTCGCCGACGGCCACGAAATGCGGGTGATCGACGACCTTTCGACCGGCAAGCGCAAGAACCTCGACATGCGCGCCCAGCTGATCGAGGCCGATATCTGCGACACCGCTGCCCTCGCCACTGCACTGAAGGGTGCGGCCGGTTGCTTCCATCTGGCCGCCATCGCCTCGGTGCAGCGCGCCAACGAGGATTGGGCCGGGACGCATCGGGTGAACCTCACCGGCAGCATCTGCGTGTTCGATGCCTGCCGGGCTGCGCGTCTACCCGTCGTCTACGCCTCTTCGGCCGCCGTCTACGGCAATGTCGGCGACCGGATTGCCCATGAAGATCTGCCCTGCGCGCCGCAGACTGCCTATGGCGCCGATAAATACGGTTCCGAATTGCATGCCGCGGTCGGCTGGGGCGTGCATGGCGTGCCCAGCTTCGGGATGCGTTTCTTCAACGTGTATGGTCCGCGGCAAGACCCGGCCTCGCCGTATAGCGGCGTGATCTCCATCTTCGCCGACCGGGTGGCGCAGGGCCTACCGATCACCGTGCACGGCGATGGCGGACAGACGCGGGACTTTGTTTTTGTAGCCGACGTCGTGGCGCATCTGCGCGCTGCGATGGAGAAGCTGACGGCAGAGCCCTGTGCGTATGTCAGCAATGTCTGCACCGGTACCGAAACGTCTGTGACGACACTGGCCAAAGCGCTGGGAGCGAAAAAGATCACTAATGGTGCCGCGCGGGCGGGAGATATACGGCGATCGGTAGGGTCGGCGGAATACGCTGTCGCAATGCTCAATCTTCGGGCTACAACCGAGCTGGCTGACGGATTGAAAACGCTGACCGAGTGAACGAAAGTAGCGTAGCCCGGATGAAATCCGGGACTTTTCAACGTATGCAAAACCCGGATTTCATCCGGGCTGCGCTCGTTTCAAGGATACGTTGAGAGACCACGCAGTTGCCGCCATTCATCCGTCACAAGAGGTCAGATTCTTGATCGTCTCACACTATACCATTCCCGGCATGAAGATCCGTGACCATCTCGTCCGTGTGCCTCTCAGTTGGAGTGCAGGCGAGGACGGCAGGAGCATTGAGATCTTTGCACGCGAGGTCGTTGACCCTACGCGCGACTCTGAGCCTTTGCCGAAACTCCTGTTCCTGCAAGGTGGCCCGGGCGGCAAGTCGCCTCGCCCGGGCGGCGGCCCCGTGTGGCTCAAGGAGGCGCTGAAGACCCATCGGGTGATCCTGCTGGACCAGCGTGGCACCGGCCGCTCCAGCCGCATCGAGGCAAGCCGGATGAACTCTTTCGCGTCGCCGGACAAGCTTGCGGAGACGCTCTGCTTCTACCGTGCCGACAGCATCGTGCGGGATGCGGAGCATCTGCGAAAGACCGTCTTCGGCGGCACGAAATGGGAAACACTCGGCCAGAGCTATGGCGGCTTCCTTACCATGACCTATCTGTCATTCGCACCTGAAGGGCTTTCAGCCTGCTACGTCACCGGTGGCCTGCCGGGCCTGGAGACAAAGGCCGAGGACATCTATCGGCGAACGTTTCCACGTGCGCGCGAAAAGACCCGTCGCTTCTACGAGCGGTTTCCGGACGACACCGATAGGATCGGCCGCGTTGCCGATCATATCGCCCAAAACGACGTCCGGCTGCCTGACGGCGACAAGCTCACGGTCAAGCGCCTGCAGATCGTCGGGATCGATTTCGGAATGGCCCCAGGCTTCGAAAACATACATTGGCTTTTCGATGAGGCCTTCGCCAATGCCAGCGAAGATCGCCTGTCCGACCAGTTCCTCGCCGCCGTCCAGAACCTCACCTCCTACGACGACAATCCGCTTTTCGCCCTGCTCCAGGAAAGCATCTACGGACAGGGTGAAGGTGCCACGAACTGGGCGGCCGAGCGCATCCTGGCGGAGCACCCCGATTTCGCGACCGACCGACGGCCATTGCTGTTTCCAGGCGAGATGATGTATTCGTGGATGTTCCGAGAGATACGCTCGCTGCTTCCGTTCGAAGCGGCCGCCGAAGCACTCGCGAGACATCCGCATTATCCTCCGCTTGTCGACACGGCAAGGCTCGCAGCGAATGAGGTGCCGCTCGCTGCGATCATCTATTTCGATGACCTCTACGTGGATTCCGGATTGTCCCTCGCGACCGTCAACAGGATCGGCAATGCGCAAGGATGGGTCACCAATGAATACGAGCATGACGGGCTGCGTGCCTCACCGGCCGTATTTACGCGCCTGCGCGACCTGGTGCGCGAAAAAGGTGGCCCACTCGCGGCGTAGGATACCGAACACTGAATGACAACGTTGCCAGCTAAGCCCGGAGACAGCGTTCTCCCTGAGGAAAATCACGACCGTTCCGGTCTGCTCGGCCACCCGCGCGGTATGGCGTTCATCGTCGGCGCCGAGTCCATGGACGCGTTCTCCTTCTACGGCATGCAGGCGCTTCTGGTGCTCTACATGACCAAGTATCTGCTGCTGCCCGGTCATGCCGGCCACGTCGCCGGCCTGGCATGGCTCAGAGGCACGCTCGAAAGCCTCAATGGCCCGCTCTCCACAACCGCTTTTGCCTCCGCGATCCAGGGGCTTTATGCCGGCTTCGCCTACCTCACGCCGGTTGCGGGCGGCTTCCTGGCCGATCGCATTCTGGGCCGCACACGCACCATCATTCTCGGTGCAGCGCTGATGTCGGTCGGGCATTTCCTGATGGCCTTCGAAGTCTCGTTCCTACCTGCTTTGATTTTCCTGTTGCTGGGGACTGGTTGCTTCGGCAGCAACATCGCCACCCAGCTTGGCGAGCTCTACGAGACCGGCGATCCCAGGCGGGCGGATGCCTTCCAGCTCTTTTCGCTCGGTGTCAGCGCCACCGTCATCGTCTCGCCGATCATTTGCGGGGTGCTTGCAGAAAAATACGCGTGGCACTGGGGGTTTACCGTCGCCGGTATCGGCATGCTGCTCGGCCTCGGCCTTTATCTGGCCGGTTTGCGCTGGATGCCGGCGCCGCCGCGTGCGGCACGCTTGCCACGCGCCGCACGTGCCAAGATGGTCGCTGGAGAGAGGCGTGCGGTGCTGGCGCTCGTACTGCTTCTGCCGGCACTGTCGCTGGCCATGCTCGGCAATCAGGAAATCTTCAACGCCTATATCATCTGGGGCGAAGCCACCTACGATCTGGTGTTCTTCGGCACCTCCATGCCGGTGAGTTGGCTGGTGTCGCTGGACGCGTTTCTCGGCGCCGGGATTGCCGTTCTGGTGCTGGTATTCTGGCGATGGTGGGACCGGAAACATCGCCCGGTAGACGAAATCACCCGCGTGGTCATCGGTGCCTTCCTGATGGCCGCGGCCCCTCTGACCCTGGCGCTCGCCAGCGCAGAAGCAGCAGCGAGCGGCAAACGGCTTGGACTCGCCTGGGGACTTGCCTTTCACATCATCAACAGCGTCGGCTTCTTCAATTTTTTCCCGGTGGCGCAAGCGCTATTTTCACGCGCCGCGCCGCGGGCGTTGGCGGGCGTGATGATGGGCGTCTTCAGGACGCATCTATTTGCCACCAACCTTCTGGTGGGTTTTTTGGGCGGATTGCTCGGCCCGATGGCTGCCACCCCATTCTGGCTCATGCATGCAGGGTTGGTGGCGGGCGGCGGGTTTCTGCTGCTGCTCGGCAAATTCGTCTTCGGCGATGTTTTGGCTCCAACGGCGCCCTTGGCGGGATAGCTCCCCAATCACAGCTATCCTCCAGCGATATCCGCTTCGATCCGCTCTATGTCTGCATCGCTATACCCAAAATGATGTGCGATCTCATGCACCAGCACACTGGTCACCAATCGTGTCAGATCCTCGCCGCTATCCACCCATTCGACCAGAATGGCATCGCGATACAGAACCACGCTGTCCGGAAACTGAACCGGATCGGACACGCTGCGCTGTGTCATCGGGATACCGCGGTATAACCCTGTCAGCTCCCACGGATTGTCCAACCCAAGCACCTCCAAGGTTTCCTCGTCGGCCAGATCCTCTACGATGATCGCGACACCCTCCGCCTGCAGACTTGCCGGCAGCGCCGCGTAGGCGGCTTCGGCGAGTGCCAGGATGTCTTCCTCGGTGGGCGGTGTGGTGTAGATTTTTGTCATTCCTTCAAAGGAGCCTGAGCATGCCGACAGCATTGACGCAGACCCAACGCGACACCCTCAGCCACGAGCTGCCTGGCTGGACCATGGTGGAAGGCCGGGACGCGATACATCAATCGTTCAAGTTCGCCGATTTCAGCGCCGCCTGGGCCTTCATGACCCGCGTCGCTTTACTGGCCGAAAAGCAGGACCATCATCCCGAATGGGAAAACGTCTACAACAAGGTATCAATTACCCTCACCACCCACGACGTCAAAGGCCTCTCCGACCGCGACGTGAAAATGGCCAAGAGCATTAACGCTCTGACATAAAGGTTTTTTGCTTCTTTTTTTTCAAAAAAGAAGCAATTGGCTTAGCCAGCCACAACCTCTCCGCCCCAACCCCGCACCAGCTCCGAGAGCGCAGGCCTTGGTGTCGCATCGATCAGCAGATCCGGCCGCAATTGCAGCAGCGTATCAACCTGCTTGCCTTCGCCGAACATGCAGATCAGGTCCACCGCGGTCAGTGCAGCGGCTTCGGCAAGCATGCGTTTGACGCTCTCCTCCGAATCCTCGCCTAAAGGTGCTTCAAGCCCGAGCACCAGCCGGTCGCAAGTGGCACGCGCCGTCTCCAGACGTGCTTTGCTGAAGCGACGTGTCGAGCCGGTGATGAGGGCCGTGCGCAGGCCCATGCGGCGCCAACGATCGACTTGCTCGACGGCCACTTCGGTCGCCACGATCTTGCGCAGGGCACGTCCTTGCGGGGTGAGCATGGCGAGGAGGTCGGTGCCTTGTGCGACCGCCATACCGGGCTGCCCGGCAGAGACGCCCATGGCAAGGTTGGCCAGGCGGGCCGCCACCGGCAGGGTCAGGCCGATCGCCATGCCAGCGGCCAGGGCAGAAACGACGGTGTCGGATGCGCCGGAGAGGTCGAACACTTCGGAGACGGCGGGCGGCAGATGCAGCGCACCATCCACGCTGATCACCGACAGTCCGTCGGCACCACGATTGACGACCACGGCGCCGAAACCGTGTGCAGTGCGCAGCCAGCCGGCGGCCGAGGCGATGCGTGCTTCGGTGCTGACGACCATACCTGTTGCCAATTCCAGCTCGCGCAGGCTCGGCACGGCGATGTCGGCGCCGGCGTAGCGGTCGTAATCGGGGCCGCGCGGATCGACCACGATCTTGCGGCCTGCGGTGCGCGCGGCCTCGATGATCTTCTGTGGCACGTCGCCGCTCAACACGCCTTTGCGGTAATCCGACAACACCGTCACGGTGGTGGCAGCCAACGCGTCACCGGCAATGCGCAGCATGCGTTCGGCGAGCTTGGGGTGGATGGCGCCGGTGACTTCCTGGTCGGAGCGCAGAAGCTGCTGGCCGCCGGCGATGAAGCGCGTTTTCACGGTGGTGCAGCGGCCGCCCTGCACGAGCAGCCAGGGTTCTACGTTCGGCTGGCCGCCGATGAGCCCGGTGAGATCGGAGCCTGCCTGGTCGTCACCCACGACCGACACGAAGGCCACAGCCGCTCCAAGGGCGGTGAGGTTGCGCACCACGTTGCCAGCACCGCCGGGGAGTGCCAGTTCGCGGTCCACGCCGAGCACGGGGATAGGGGCTTCGGGGCTGATACGCGAGACGGTGCCGAACACGTAACGATCGAGCATCGCATCGCCGACCACAAGCACGCTCGCACGCGTCAGGCGAGGAATAGCCTCTGCCAGTTCCGCGTCGAGCACGGCGCTTGCGTCGAAATTCATGCTGTTATGCGTATCGGGCAGCAAGGCTTGTTGCAAGGCGGAATCACGCCGTGAGGAAACTCATGCGGTCGTCCTCGAGCACCAGGCAGGTCAGCGTGCCGCCCATGACGGCACCGGTATCGATGCCGATCCGATTCGGATGTATATCAGGTTCGCTATGCGGGGTATGGCCGTGTACAACCACCAGTTGATGCTGCTCCTGGCTGTTGAGGAACGGGTCGCGTATCCATAGCAGGTCCTCGGGGCGCTGACGGGAGATGGCACGGCCGGGGCGGATGCCGGCATGCACGAAGAGGTAGCCATCCTCCATGTGCAGCAGCTCGCGGTTCTTCAGCCATTGGCGGTGCTGCAGCGGCACGGCCTGCGCCCATTCCTGCGGGCTGGTGCCGACCGGCACGTGATAGCTTTCCAGCGTGGTGGTGCCGCCATTGTCGAGCCAGCTATTGGCAGCGCGGCCATTATCGCCGGAGAGCGCTTCCATCATCATGATCTCGTGGTTGCCCATCAGGTCGACGCGGCGAGTGACCTGCGGTGCCACTTCGCCGGTCAGCAGCCAGACCACGCCGGCGCTGTCCGTGCCACGGTCGACGTAGTCGCCCAAATGGATCAGCACGCTTTCGGCGACCGGACGGGCTGCGAGGTCCGCGTTGATCGCCCAATGCAGGCTGACCAAACGGTCGAGGCAGCCATGTATGTCGCCGATCGCATAAACGCGAAGGCCGTGCCGCAATATTCCGGGCGCTAACGTCTGCTCAACCATATCCCTTCAACCTTAGAGCAGGAACCGAGGACGCTGAATACCGGGCAGGTTGCACTGTTTCGGCGTCCTCTTCGATGCGAGGCCGAACATATTCATTCCGCCGTCCTGCCTTGCCGCGCGGCAGGCAACCGTGTTTTCGCCTGAGACCGGAGCGCTCGGGGCACCACAGGCCGGGGTGGAGCGCAGCCTGGCCGACACGGTCGCGCGCGTGCTGCGCCATGCGGCTGATAAGGTGGCGCTGGTGCTGCATCTGTCGCGACTCGCGCCCCCTGCCCCGCATGCTCATCATCTGCGCGTCGCTCACGCGCTGATGCAAGACTGTGCCCAGAGATTCAACGGACAGGTTATTTCCCTGCCGACGCAAGACATGGTTTTGGTCGCCACCATGCCGGGCAAGCCGACGGAGGCGGAGATTGCCGCCTCGCCGGCGCGACTGCGACAGACCCTGTTGCGGCTGTTCGCGGCCGACCTGCCCGATAGCGGCGACCTCACCAGTTTCTGGCGGCTCGACGAGGATCCGCGCGGCTTCCGCAGCTTTCTCGCTGGCGCGGCCGCTGCCGTCAGTCCCGCCCGTCAAATCCAGGCGCCGGCGGAGATACCTGCCAGCCCGCGTAGCCTCATCACGCTCGAGGACCTCGCAGCGCGGGCGCCGATCGGCGACATGATCGTCCAGCAGACCTGCATGATCCTGGATCCGGACCGTAAACAGTCGCTCGACAAGCGGCTCAAACCGGCAGCGCGCGAGCTGCGCGTGTCGCTGCGCCTGCTCAATCTGCGTCCGCCCGCCGACGAGGCCTTGGCCGACCCCTATCTACGCCAGCATTTCCAGGCCCGGCTGGACCTACAGCTTCTGCATGTGCTGCACGAGGATTTGCGACTGCAGGGGCGGCTCTGCCGCAGCGCCCGCGGCGGCGGGCTGCCGGTGCATGTGGCGCTTGGCCTGGACGCCATTCTGGCACCAGGCTTTTCCAAGCTCGTGCGATTGGCGCGCGAGGCGGGCGTGCGGTTCGTCATACAAATCCCGATGATGCAGGCGATACTGGGCATCGACCTGCTTGCGCAGGCGCGAACATCGCTGGATGCGGCAGGCTTCGCGCTGGAGATCGGGCCGGTAGATGCCGCCCAGCTCGGAATCGCCGCACCGGGTAGGCTGGAGCCGCAGATCGTCAGGCTCGCCTGGTCGCAGCACATGGCCGATGCCGTTGCCGACAAGCAAAGCAGTGCGGCACGACATTTCGCGGCGATCGCGCCGTCGCGGATCATCCTGCAGGGTGTCGAATCGGACCAGGCGGTCGCCTGGGGTCAGGCGCAGGGAATCGGCTGCTACCAGGGCCGCTATCTGGACCTCATTCAGGCCGCGACTCGCATGGGCGAATGTTTTGCCGCGAGCAACTGCACCGTGCGGCAATGCACAGATCGGGCGGCCACCCTCAGCAATGCAGGGCGCACCGGCTGCCTGAACAAGGCGCTGTTGGATGCATCCCCCCAGCCGACACCATGATGCAGAAACTCGATCAATCCGACTCGCTGCGCGAAATCCTGCGACAGACACAGCTCTCCGGCGCCGCGCGCCGCGCCCTTCTGCTGCATACCGACCGGCTGCCCGTGGCACTGGCCAAACCGCATCATCTGCGATTGGCGCGCGAATCCCTGTTCTCCCTGGAAGGCGCCGACCGCGCCCAGGTGTTCGAACTGCCGCGCGGCCGCTGCGCCGTTGTCTGGCGTGCCCGCGGCGACTCCGAAATCGGCGAGGTGCTGCGGTCGATGGAAGCGCTCATTGCCGACCAGCCGAGCGATCAGGGCCCAAAACTGGGCGAGCTCGTCACCACCTACGATTTGCCGCAACAGGCGGGCTGGCTGCTCGACGAACTGGACGAGGAGCCACCGCCCAAACCGGAACAGCCCTCCAAACCGCTGACCGTAAAACTTCTGGCCGGCATCGAGGAGGCGCTGGCACGGGCCGACCTCTCGCAATTCGCCCGCTGGCGCACGGTGATGCACATCAAGCTCGCCGGCCCTGCCAATGCCAGGCTGCCGCGGATTGAAACCGAGCCGGCCTGGGACGAGCGCTATTTCGCCGTGCATGCCATCGGCGACAGCCTCTGCCCAGATCACGGGCTGAAGGTGGAGCCATGGCTGTTCCGCCGCCTCAGCCGCATGCTCGACCGGCGCATGCTCGCCATGCTGGCTACGCCAAAGGACATGCATACGCTCGGCACCTTCGCCATCGGCATGAACGTGCCGGCCATCCTCGGCGCCGATTTCCAGCGCTTCGACGACGCCCTGCCAGCCACCAGCCGCGGCGAAGTGGTGCTGGCCCTGCAACCCGCCGACATGCTCTCAGACCCGGCCGCCTTCACCTTCGCCAGGAACTTCGTGCAATCGCGCGGGTATCGAATGGCCCTGGTCGGCGCCAGCCTGGCTCAGTTGCAAGTGCTCGATCTCGCGGCCGCCGGATTCCAGTACATCCATGTAGCACTTACGCCCGAGATCATGGCCGATGCGCGGCTGCTCACCGGCCTTTGCCCGCCAGAGTCCAAGTTGGTCGTAACCGGGCTGGATCGGGCCAACGATGTGCGTTGGGCGGCGATGCGCGGGATTGCGTTGGGGCGTGGGACGGCGTTGTCGCGAGCGAGTGCGGTGGGAACGGGCTGACCCAGCTGTTAGGCCAAGGGCTCGCCTTGCCTTCAGAAGTGGAGGTCTGGAGGGGCTCCCTCCAGCGGGGGGCCAGGGGGCAGAGCCCCCTGGCCTAACAGCCGGGTCAGCTAACCCCCTTGCGCCCCCAGCACAATTGCTGCATGTGGCAGAAGCCTGCAGCCTGAAAACGGCGCAGCACTCTGCGCTTTGCGCGACCGAATATCCCAATAGGCCATGGCAGCACATCTTATCGCCGCGACAGATTTCCGGACTCCCGTAACGACCGCTTCGCGGTCGGGTGGTTCGCGTCGCGCGTCTGGTCTGTGCTGCTGGCCCCCCGCCACATGTTTTGCCCGCCAGGCCGCGCCCCCCCAAGGGTGCCGCGCGACGCCGGGGCCCCGGAGTTTGAGCCTAGATGACCAAGCGTCTCCTCATAGATGCCAGCCACGCGGAAGAAACCCGCGTCGTCGTGCTGGATGGTAACCGCCTCGAAGATTTCGATGTCGAAACCCAATCGCGCCGCCAGCTTAAGGGCAATATCTACCTAGCCAAGGTTGTTCGCGTCGAACCCAGCCTGCAGGCTGCGTTCGTCGAATATGGCGGTAACCGCCATGGCTTCCTGGCCTTCGGCGAGATCCATCCCGATTACTACCAGATCCCGGTCGCCGACCGTCAGCGTCTCATCGAGATGCAGGAAGAGGAAGCCCGCGCCGAGGAGGAAGAGTTCGAGGACGAGACGCCGGCCGAGACGGTGCCTGAAGCGCCGGTGCTCGAAGCCTCCGGAGAGGTGATCGAGTCCGAGGCACAGCCTCTTCTCGTCGAGGCGCATATCGTCCACGGCGATGCGGAGCCGACGGAAGCAGCACCGACCCAAGATGAAACCGAAACAGCACCGGAAGCGCCTGCCGTCGACGGCGGGGTAGCACTAGGTGCCGACTCCGCCCCGGAAGCCGCGGAGCCCGCGCCGCAAGACGGGACGCCGGAGGCAGAGAGCGCGTCGATCGAAGGCACCGCCCCCGCCGAAACCGATGCCGGCACCGACCAGGCTCAGCCGGAAGGCACGCGCGTCCAGCGCGTCTATGGCGAGCAGGCGCCATTGCCTGAGACGGTCGGCGGCGAGACTGAAAGCGATCCGATCGAAGAGACACGGCCGCAGCGCCAGCCCTCGCGCTTCATGCGCAGCTACAAGATCCAGGAAGTTATTCGCCGCCGGCAGATCCTGCTGATCCAGGTCGTCAAGGAAGAGCGCGGCACCAAGGGCGCGGCCCTGACCACCTATATCTCGCTCGCCGGCCGCTATTGCGTGCTGATGCCCAACTCGCCCCGCGGCGGCGGCATCTCCCGGAAAATCACCTCGGCCGCCGATCGCCGCCGCCTCAAGGAAGTGACGACCGAGCTCGAAATCCCCCGCGGCATGGGCCTGATCGTCCGCACCGCCGGCGCAGCCCGCCCGAAAGCCGAGATCAAGCGCGACGGCGAATACCTGCTGCGGCTGTGGGACGACATCCGTGAGACCACGATGGCCTCCAGCGCGCCCTGGCTGATCTACGAGGAAGCCAGCCTGATCAAGCGCGCCATACGCGACGTGTATTCGCGGGACGTGGACGAGCTGCTGGTCGATGGCGAGGAAGGCTGGCGTGCGGCGCGTGACTACATGCGCATGCTGATGCCGACCCACGTGAAGAAGGTGCAGCTCTGGCCGCAAGGCGGGCAACCGCTGTTTGCCCACGCGCAGGTCGAGAACATGCTCGATTCGATGCTGAGCCCCACGGTTCAGCTGCGCTCCGGCGGCTATTTGGTGATCAACCAGGCAGAGGCGCTGGTCGCGATCGACGTCAACTCCGGCCGGTCCACACGCGAGCGTGGCATCGAAGAGACGGCTTTGCGCACCAATCTGGAGGCAGCGGAGGAAGCCGCCCGCCAGTTGCGGCTGCGTGATCTCGCCGGTCTGATCGTGATCGACTTCATCGACATGGAGTCCAAGAAGCACAACGCGATGGTCGAGCGCCGCATGGCCGACGCGCTGAAGAACGACCGCGCACGCATTCAGATGGGCCATATCAGCCATTTCGGCCTGCTCGAGCTCAGCCGCCAGCGCCTGCGCCCATCGCTCGCCGAGACCAGCCTGAATGTCTGCCCGCATTGCGGCGGGCTTGGCCATGTGCGCAGCACCGAGAGTGCCGCGCTGCATGTGCTGCGCGAGATCGAGGAAGAAGGCGGCAAGCGTCGCGCCGCCGAGATCGTGGTGGCGGTAAACAGTGCGACCGCCCTGTTCATCCTGAACAACAAGCGCCAGCGTCTGACCGAGATCGAACAGCGCTACGGCATGAAGGTGGGTTTCACCGCCGACGAGACCCTGCTGCCGGCGCAAAGCCGCATCGACCGTCTGCGTGCCGCGCTGCCGCAGGACCTCCCGCCGCCGATGCTTATCCCCGCCCCGATCGAAGACGATCTGCCGGAAATCGAGGCGACCGAGGGCGACGATGACGTGGTGCTGGAGCCGGCGAAAACCGCCTCGGCTGCACCGGAACCCGGCGACCACACCACCGATACCGATCACGTGCCGGGCGAAACCGCAGAGGAAGGCGAGCGCCGTCGCAAGCGCCGCCGCCGGCGGCGTCGTGGCGGCCGTCGCGACGACAATGCCGTCGACGCCGCCGGCGGCGTCACGCCGGCGGTGCATGATGGCGCGGAACAACCCGATATCCCTGACCTCGCCTTCCCGACCTTGCCAAGCGAACCCGACCACGTTCCGGCATCGGCAATGCCCGAATCCGGGCCCGGCGCCGAAGGCGATGTGTCACCGGAGCCAGCGGCCGAGACAGCGTCCGAGCCGGCGCCGGCTGAGGCTGTTGCACCTGTCGAAGGTGCCGAGGAGCAGGCGCGTCCCAAGCGCGGCCGCCGCGGCGGCCGCAAGCGCCGCAAGCCCGGCGAAGAGGCTGCAGAGGCGGAAGCCCAGGCCGTGATCAAGGAAGTGCCGGTATCGTCTTTCCCGGCTTATATCGGCCCGACGCCTGCCGATCCTTTCGCCCTCGGCGGCATGGATATTTTCGACGCCATCGAGCAGGCCGCCGCACAAAACGTGCAGCACGTGACACGGCAAGCTGCTCCCGTGGTCGAAGCGCCCGCGGCCGAAACGCAAATTGCGGCGACGATCGACGCACCGGCGGCAGGTCCGGAGACGATGGCTGAGCCGGTCGCCGAACAAGCGCCGCAGGAGCCTGAATCCGGCCCGGTCATCCGGCCGGTGCTGATCGGCAGCGACGACGCGGCGGCCTCGCCCAAAAAAGGTTGGTGGCGCCGTTAATCTACGAATGTGACGATCCCGGTCTCTTCTCAGGAGACCGGGATGCTATATCGAAGCCTGATCGGTCTTGTTGCGTCTGCGCTCGGGATTACCGGTTTCCGGCATCGCGAACACCAGGGCAGCAAAGGCCAGGGCAGCCGCTGCAGCACTTTGCATGAATGCCGGCGCGTAGCCGAACCTGTCCACGATCACGCCCACTGCAAGTCCGCTGAGCGATGCACCAACACCTTGCACCGTCGCCACCGCGCCCTGGGCCACATTGTAGCGCCCGCTGCCGCGCGTGAGGTCGGCGATCAGCAAAGGCGTGATCGCCTGGAAGATGCCCGCGCCGACACCGTCGAGGAGCTGCACGCCAATCAGCCAGGCTGCATTGTTGGAAACGAGATACAGCATTGCCCGTATCGGCAGCACCGCGAACCCTATGAGCAAAATCGGTTTCCTGCCGACACTATCGGCATAATGCCCCACGGCAAGAGCGATCGGCAGCATGATCATCTGCGCCGCGATGATGCAGGCCGACATCAGCGCCGTCGCAAATTCCTTGTGCGAGGCCGCAAGCTTCTGTCCCACCAGAGGCAGCAGCGGTGCGTTGGCAAAATGGAACAGCAGCGCGCAGCCGGCAAACACGAGCAGCGGACGATTGCCGAACAGCACGGCGAACCCTTCAGGCCCACTTTCGCTGTCATCCGCCTTGTCGGCCCCCCGCGCGCGCGCATGGTTGATCGACCTGGCCGGAATCGAGAGCACGGCCGCCACCGCAAACACCGCGCAGAACGGCACCAGCAGAAACACCGCGCGTTGCGAGAACGCCCAGCCCACCACGCCGGCGGCGACCGCGATCGCCGCATTGCCGGCATGGTCGAACGCGGAATTGCGGCCAAGCCGTACCGCCAGCATCTTGCGCGCAGTCAGGCCCAAGGTCAGGGCTGCAATCGCTGGGGCAAACACGTCACCCACCACCGACATCAGCGTGTTGGCCAGCAGAACGGGCCAGAAGCGTGGGAATGCGAAAATGCCGATGGCGCCTGCGGCAAGAACCAGGAGTGCCACCACGACCAACGCGCGTTTGGCTTTCGTGGAGTCGATCAATGCCCCGATCGGCGTCTGCAGCACCAATCCGAGCAGCCCGCTGACCGTGGTCACCACGCCCACCGAGGATTGCGACCATTGCTGCTGCGTGACCAGGAATACGTTTAGATAAGGCCCGATAGCGCCCCGCACATCGGCGAGCAAGAAGTTCAGTGCATCGAGCGAAAACGGATGGTAACCGCGGCATCCCGCATCGGCGGCGCCCTTGTCCATCTAGATAATCGCCGCTGCGAGCGCCAGCAAAAGCGCTGGCGTCATCACGAGCATGCCGAGCTTCAGGAAAGCCGTCGCACTGACCACCTCGCCTTCGCGACGCAAGGCGGACAGCCACAATATCGTCGCCAGCGACCCCGTAACGGAAAGATTCGGTCCCAGATCGACACCGATCAGCATTGCACTCGTTACCTGGGGCGGCATAGGCGCCTTTTGCAAAACACCGCCTGCAATCAGCCCCGCAGGCAGGTTGTTCGTCAAATTACATGATACAGCAACGAGAACACCGGATAGCCAAGCCGCGCCATCCTGCGACTGCCGCACCAGGTCCGACAAACGCGAGGCAAGAATCGTGATCAAACCCGTCTTGTTCAACGCTTCCACTATCACGAACAATCCTGCAACCAGCGGCAGAACACCCCAGGATATGCCACGCACGATACCCAAGGGCGATGTACGCACGGTTGCGACGACGGCAATGATGGTGACCAGGCCAGCAACACATGTGGGCAGGCCAAGTTGCCAACCCTTCGCGGAGGCAACCATCAAAACCCCTGCCGTACTGAGAATGCCGGCCGCTGTCATCTTTGCACCGGCGCCAAAGGCCGGCACCTCGACGTCTGCTGCGACGGGTTCGCGCAGCGCGCTCCACTGCGTCCATAGCAAGATTGCGTACGTGCTCAGGACCGCGGCTGCAGAAGGCCCCAGATAGCGCGGCAACCACGTACCCAGCCGCGGCATATGCGCCCCGTAGATCACCAGATTGGCCGGATTCGAAATCGGCAACACGAAGGAAGCGGCGTTCGCGATAAATGCGCAGATGAGCAGATACGGTAGAGCCCTGCGCACACGGGCCGCCCGCGCCGCAGCCGCGACAGCCGGCGTCAACACCACCGCAGTCGCGTCGTTCGATAGGAACACCGTGACCAGAAAGCCGACAAGATAGACGAGCGTGAACAACCGGATTGCCGAGCCGCCGGCGAGGCGCGTAGCACGCGCCGCCAGCCAGTCGAAAAGCCCCTCCTGCCGCGCGAGCTCAGCCAGGCACATCATCCCGGTCAGAAACAGATAGACATCGGCACCCTTCATCACGCCATGCTGCGCGTCCGGCAAAGACAAGAGGCCGAGCAGCACGAGGAGTGCTGCGCCGGAACACGCCCATAGATAATCGGGCAGGCGCCACGGGCGAAGGATTACACCGGCGGTCGCACCTACAGCGATGGCCCAGGTTGCGAGTGTAGCTACGTTCATCGGGCCCCTGGGGTAAGCGCCACAAAGCACCGAAGTTTGCAGGAAGGAAGAGTCTTCTTTTCTGAAGAAAAGAAGCAAAAGACTTTTATCTCTATAAAGCTGCCGTGAGCTTCGCAGCGGCGTGGCCGGGGATGCGGTGGCGGAAAGCCAAGGCTTCGGCGACGTGTTGGCGACTTACAACCGGGGCGCAAGCGAGATCGGCAATGCTGCGGGCGACACGTAGGACACGGGTGAAACCGCGTGGGGAGAGACCCAGCCGTGTCATCGCCTGCTCGGCAAGCGCCCGCGCCTCCTCCGCAAGCTCCACCTTGCTGCCGTCTGCCTCCGCATTGGTGAAAGGGCCGCTCTCGCCGCCACGCAGGCGCTGTGCTGCACGCGCCTGCGCCACGCGGGCGGCGACCACTTCGCTGGATTCACCGGGCGGCGCGCGCGACAGGTCGGCGGCGGAGACAGGCTGCACATGGACGGTGAGGTCGATCCGGTCGAGCAGCGGGCCGCTGATCCGTGAAAGGTAATCCTCGCCGCAGCGAGGGGCGCGGTTGCACTCGCGCGTGGCATCGCCGAGATGGCCGCAGCGGCACGGGTTCATCGCGGCGATCAATTGGAAACGAGCGGGATAGGTCACGTGGGCGGCCGCGCGCGCTACCGTGGTGCGCCCGGACTCCAGCGGCTGACGCAGAACTTCGAGCACCTGGCGAGGAAATTCCGGCAACTCATCGAGAAACAGCACGCCACGATGCGCGAGGCTGACCTCGCCGGGCCGTGCCCGCGTGCCGCCTCCCGCGAGGGCCGCTTGGCTCGCGCCATGATGCGGTTCTCGAAATGGCGGGCGCTTGAGCAACCGGCCGCCATCGAGCAGGCCCGCCACCGAGTGGATCATGCTGACTTCCAGCGCCTCGGTTGGCAAAAGATCTGGGAGCAGGCCAGGTAGCCGCGCGGCCAGCATCGATTTTCCGCCGCCCGGCGGGCCGACCAGGAGGAGGTTATGGCCTCCGGCGGCCGCGATCTCCAGCGCGCGGCGTGCGGTCTCCATGCCTTTCACCTCGGAGAGATCAGGTGCAGGCAAGGCGGCAGCCAGGCCGGCGGTGTCTGGCGAGGCGAGGATCTGCGAGCCGCGAAAATGATTGATGAGCGAGAGCAGATCGGGCGGTGCGAGCACTTCGACGCTGCCGGCCCAGGCTGCCTCGCCGCCTTGGCATCCGGGGCAGATCAGGCCCAATTCCAGCATGCCGGCGCCGATGGCCGCGGGCAGGACGCCGGCGACAGGATTGAGGCTGCCGTCGAGCGAGAGTTCGCCGATGGCGGCGTAGTGGCAGAGATCGTCGCGCGGCAGCACGTCCATGGCGGCGAGCACGGCGAGTGCCATCGGCAAATCGAAGTGAGAGCCTTCCTTGAGGAGGTCGGCAGGGGCAAGATTGATGAGCACACGTTTCGGCGGGAGCGACAATCCCATAGCAGTTAGCGCGGCGCGTACCCGTTCACGGGCCTCGCCGACGGCTTTGTCGGGAAGTCCAACCACCAGGAAGGCTGGAAGGCCGCTCGATATCTGGACCTGTACCTCGACTGGCACCGCTTCGATGCCGGCGAAGGCGAAGCTGCGTATGCTGGCGAGGCTCATGGCTGGAATTTCGTCACGTGTTCATAACAACCGTTGTCCGTTGAAAACGCAAGCGGAACGGATTTATCCCAAATCGTGACGGGGGGTTTGGGGGTAGGCACTGCTCCCCCACTCTTGTTGATATACTTGGTTTTGTAATTTTGGAGTTTTCGATGGAGCAGGATCTAAGCCCGGCAGCGGTCAAAGCGCTGATCGACAGCGGTGCCGTTATTCTAGTGGATGTGCGCGAGCCGGCGGAGTTTGTCGCCGAGCGGATCGAGGGAGCGGTTCTGCATCCGCTTTCCACGTTTGATCCGGCCGCGTTGCCTGAGGGCCGGCTGGTGTTCCAGTGCGGCATCGGCAAGCGTTCGCTCAGCGCGATCCATCGTTGCGCAGCGGCAGGTGTGCCGCATGGTCAGCATCTGGCAGGTGGCTTGGCGGCGTGGAAGCAGGCGGGATTGCCGACGCAGCGGGGCTAGAGCGTTATCCGACCTCGTCGAGTCGGCTAAGCGTGTCGCATGACACTCTAGCTCTTTGTTTTGGCGAGCATCTTCATCCGATGGGTGATCCCAGTTGATCGGATCATGCTCTAGCGGTGCGCCGAGGCAGCCAGGCGCATTGCCGGGATATGGGTGAGCAGGGCCTGGCCGCTTGGTGCCGGGCTTTCCGGCCAGCCGAAGGTGATGACGGTGGCGGCGAAGGAGCCGGCGAAAATCAGGGTGAGTGCGCCCAGTAGGCGCATGGGCGAGGATTTCTTGCGGCTAAAAAGTCTGCGGCGTGATCTGAGCGACAAATCCTGCCCTCCTTTGGCAAAGCCGTCTGGTGCATGATCCCGGCCTGGCGATGCCGGTGCCCGCAGGCAACCCGAAGCGTGTGCGTGGGTCAATCCCAGAACGGGGTGGCGCGATAGAACTTCTTCCAGCCGCGGGTGACGTGCCGGGTGGCGCGGATCTGGGCGGCGGCGGCGAAGCCATGGACGGCGCCGGCGGCGAAGGCGCGGTCAGCGCCGGTGCCAAGGCTGGCCGCCAGCGTTGCCGCGACGGCCGCGTCGTTGAAGATGCCGAAATCCTCCTGCACCTCTTCGAGCCGGGCGAGGTAGCGGCGCACCTGTTTGTCAGGAAAGAGGGGTGCGAAGAATTCGATCGTATAGCGCAGCCCCTTGGCCTGCTTTCGTATGTCGTGAAGCTGTTCGGCCGCAATGCCGTCGAGGCTCTCGCCGACGCCGAGCAGGTGTCTGAGCCGGCGGCCGAGCACGCTCGCCGCGTAGCTTTCGGCAGGTGCTGCAAGGCGCGTCGCCTGTTCGGGCGCGCCGGACTCGTCCCATGGCCGCAGGGTTGGCAGCAGGGCCAGGCCAAGGGCGAGGCGCTGCCACGCGTCGCCGGCCATCGTGCTCCGCAAGGCCGCATAGGCGGCGTCGCGCTTGCGGGCAGCGGAAGCGAGCATCTGGGTGAGGCGCGTATCGCCGCCGCAAGCTTCGGACAGTTCGGCGCCGATGCCGGCAAGGAACACGTCCCAGTCGCGGGCCACACCGAGGGTGCCGGCCAGGGTCTTGAGCTCATCTGCCAGAGTGTCGAGCCAAGCCGCGTCATCGCGCACCGCCCGCCGGAAAATCGACAAGGCAGAGCGCAGCCTGCGCAGGGCGACCCGCATCTGATGGACCGGCTCTTGCGTCTCCGCGCTGCCAAGCTGTGGTGCCCAGACATGGATCGTCTCTGCGAGCTGGGCGACGATGCCCGACAAGGCCTCCCTTACGCTGCTGCCTGGCGCGATCTCGGGGCCGCCGCGCTTTTGCAACGCGGCCTGCGTGCCGACGGCAAGAGCGCGTGCCTCGGCGCCCAGGCTGATGCGCGGAACACCGAGCGGGATCTGCCCGGCGAGGCGCATTGCGAGCTTCGCCATGGCTTGCGGCGGTCCGGCCAGCAACAGCCGCTGCACCGGCCGGGTCTCGACCACGCCGCGCAAATGGCCCTCGAGCAGGCTGAGCCTGGCCGGGCTGCCGTCGACGCTAAGCGGAAAGTCACGGCGATGTCCGTTGAAGGCGGCGATCGGGTTAAGCGGGCCATCGAAAACATGTCCGGGCAGCAGATCGGGCGAAGCCCCCTCGGCCAGTAATGGCGCAGGCGTCGCGGGAAGCCAGCCTTCCGCCGCCCTCGGATGCAGCGTTTCCAGCCGCCATCGGCCACGTGCTTCGCTCAGGCTGAGACCGGCGCCCGACACGGCGTGGTCAGTACTGTCGTGCCAGATGATCCGCACGGCCGTCTTTTTCGGCCGTCCGGCACGATAGGCGCTGAGCGCGGGGAGGCGTGCCAATCGTGCGGCATCCTCCGCCGCCACCAGCAATTCCAGCGCGGGCACCGGGTCGGGTGGGCTAGCTGGCGTCTCGTCCGGTTCCGGCTGGGACGTCAAACCTTCCGCCAAAGGCTGCGGCTCGGTTTCGACGTAGAACTCTTTCAGTTCACCATCTCCGCCAGGTCGCGCGGGCTGAGGAAGCGCACCAGGCGCCCACCGCCTTCACCGCCGCTCTGCGCAAGGTCGCGCCAAGACCGGGCGATGGTGAACTCGGCCAGGGCTGCCGCCGGAAATCCTTCCGCCAATTTGCGCATCAACTGGGCGTTGGTCGCCATCGCGTGCGCGCCCACCAAGGTGAGTGCCAGGTCATGCAGGCCGGGATTGTGGCCGATCACCATAAGGCTGCGCACCGTTTCGGACACATTCTGGATGGTCTGCAATATCTGCGTTGGGTTTGCCAGATACAGGCCGTTCATCGGCTCGATGATCGGGGTCTCGTCCCAAGGGCTCAGCGCTTCAAGGGTTTGCAGGGTGCGGCGCGCGGAGGAGACGAGCACGACATCGGGCACCAGCCCCAGATCGCGCAGGGCGGTGCGAAGGGCCGCCGCCGCATTGCGGCCGCGCGCGTTCAACGGCCGCGCATGGTCCGACTGCGCAGGATCGTTCCAGGACGATTTGGCGTGGCGAAGGAGGAGGAGCTGTCGCATTGAGGGACACAGTACCTAAGTCCAGCATTCGTTCAAGGAAGACAGTCGCGTTCAACCGCGGGCGATCTTGTCTCCTTGACGGGTCCCGGTCAGGATTTCGTGTCGCTGGCCAGCGCGAACATCGCACCCTGCGGATCCTGGCACTGGACGATCCATTGCCCGCCCGGCACCTGGTGCGGCCCATTCAGAACAACACCGCCTGCCGCACTCACCCGTGCAGCGCCGGCGGTGACGTCGTCCACGTTGAAATAGAACAACCACTGCGGCGCACCCGGGCTGTGCTTCGTCATCATGCCGCCGGCTTCCTCGCCGCCGGCGTGGAAGAGAACATATTTGCCCATCGGCCCCATATCGTGCTCGTCCCCCTTTTCCCAGCCGAATTGCGCTCTGTAGAAAGCCAAGGCCGCTTCCCCATCCGCCGCATGCAATTCGTTCCATCCAACATGGCCGATCGTTCCGGGCGAGAACGCCGTGCTCTTGCCGTCGCTCGCAGGGGTCATGACATAAAAGAAAGCGCCCTGCGGATCGGCAAGCATCGCGAACCGACCGACGCCCGGGATGTCCGTGCCCGGCATGAGCGGCATGCCGCCAGCCGCCCTGATCTCGCCGATCGCCCGATCGACATCCGGCACATGAACATAGCCGAGCCAGCCAGGCTTCATGCCGGATGCGGCAGCATCCGCGGGGAGTGTCATCATGCCGCCGACCATGCTGCTGCCGGCATGAAGGATGCTGTAAGCCCCACCGGGCATGCCGCTATCCTGGATGTTCCAGCCTACGACTTCGGCGTAGAAGACGCTTGCGGCATCAGCGTCGGCCGATAGCAGTTCGTACCAGATGAAGCGGCTGGACATTTGCATTCTCCTAGGAAAGCAAGCAGTTCTTTTCTGAAGAAAAGAACCAAAAGACTTTCATTTCAATAGGGCGCCGCCTGTCGCTTCGCGGATGAGTTCTTCGGTCTCGGCTAGGAAGGCGTCTTCGTCGGCCTCGGTGCGGACAACCTCACGGCCGATGTCCAGCAACACAGGCACTGCCAATGGGGAGCAACGATCGAGGCGGCGCACTGTGATGCAGCCCTGCGCACGCCCCAGCAACAAAGACAACCGCGACAGATCAGTCAGTCCACCGGCAGCATCGGCGCGCGTGGCACGCAAAAGTACATGGTCCGGCTGGTGTCTTCGTAAAACATCGTAGATCAAATCGCTGTTGATCGTGACCTGCCGCCTGTTCTTCTCGGCGCCAGGATGATTACGCTCGATCAGGCCGGCGATCACCGCCACGTTCCTGAAGGTGCGCTTCAGCATGGAGCTTTCCGCCATCCAGTCCTCCAGATCGTCGCCCAGCATATCCTGATCGAACAGCGACTCCACATCCTCCGGCTTGTTGGCCGACCAGGCACCTAGCACATAGTCGGTAGCGACAAACCCCAGAGGCGCCGTGCCGGCACGCTCCATTCGTTTCGTCAGCAGCATGCCGAGCGTCTGATGCGCGTTACGCCCCTCGAACGTATAAGCAACGAGATACCATCGGCCCTGCCTTGGAAACACCTCCACCAGCAGCCCGTCAGGTCCAGGCAGCTCGGAGACATCCTTCTGCAGCTCGAGCCATTCCCGCACCTGCTCCGGATAGGCGTGCCAGGCGGAGGGATCGTGCAGCATGGCACGCACGCGACTGGCGAGATTGCTCGTCAACGGCAGCTTCGCACCTGCATAGGCCGGCACCATCGGGGTGCCCGTACCGCCTTCGACACATTCGATCGTGGTTTCGCGTATGCGAATAAACTCGAGCAGCCGGCCGGCAAACATGAACGTATTGCCGGGGCGCAAGGTGTTTGCGAAATACTCCTCGACCTCACCAAGGTTCTGCGATCTCAGGCGCACCTTCAGCAGCGGCGCCTCGACGATGGTGCCGACATTCATCCGCGCCTGCCGCGCCGTGCGCTCGCCGCGTATATGCACGCGGCCTTCGGAATCCCTGAACAGCTTCCGGTAACGCTCATAGCTCGAAAGAGCATAGCCGCCGTCTTCGACAAACCGCAACACGTCGTCGAAATCCCGTCGCGACAATTCGGCATACGGGGCGGCGCGCGTGATCTCAGCGAACATCGCATCCGGATGGAACGGGCCGGCCGCCGCGGTCAGCAGAAGATGCTGAGCAAGCACATCCAGCCCGCCGGGCCGCGGTGCATCACCGTCCAGTTCACGTGCCGCAACACCTTCGATCGCCGCCTGGCATTCCAGCACCTCGAAACGGTTGGCCGGCACCAGAAAGGCTTCGCTCGCCTCGTCCATGCGGTGATTGGAACGGCCGACACGTTGCAGCAGGCGAGAGACACCTTTCGGTGCCCCCACCTGTATCACCTGGTCCACGCCTCCCCAGTCGATACCAAGATCGAGCGAGGAGGTGGCGACCACTGCGCGCAGATCGCCGCGCGCCATCGCCGCTTCCACGCGCAGGCGCTGCGCCATGTCGAGGCTGCCGTGATGCAGCGCGATCGGCAGGGTTTTCTCGTTCAGCTTCCAGAGCTCCTGGAACAGCATCTCGCCTTGCGCACGCGTGTTCACGAACACGATGGTCATGCCAGCCGCGTCGATCTGCGACAGCACCACGCTGGCGGAGGCCAGCCCCATGCGGCCGGCCCAGGCGATGCGCTGTTCCGGAATCATCATGCGCAGATTGGGCGGTGCACCATCCTCCACGCGCACCAGCTTGGCATCTCCGCCGAGACCGACATAGGCCAGCAACGCCTTCGGGTGCGCGACGGTCGCCGAGAGGCCGATGCGACGGACATCCGGCGCGAGGGCTGCAAGCCGTGCGAGGCCGAGCGAGAGCTGGTCGCCACGCTTGGTGTCCGCCATGGCGTGGATTTCGTCGATGATGATGGTTTGCAGATCGCGGAAATAGGTTTCCGCGAGTGGCTGTGAGAGGAGAACGGCGAGGCTTTCCGGCGTGGTGAGCAGGATGTCGGGCGGGTTTTCGCGCTGCTGGCGGCGTTTATCCGAGGAGGTGTCGCCGGTGCGTGTTTCGATGCGGATGGGCAGCTTCATGTCCTGCACGGGTGCCTGCAGGTTGCGTGAGATATCGGCGGCCAGCGCCTTCAGGGGGCTGACATAGATGGTGTGAAGGGTGGTGGCCTCACGCGGCGGGGCCAGGGCGACAAGGCTGGGCAGAAACCCGGCAAGTGTCTTCCCACCACCCGTCGGCGCAATCAGCAGCACGTTTTCCTGCGCCTGCGCGGCCTTCAGAATATCGATTTGGTGGGGGCGGGGGGTCCAGCCGCGGGCAGAAAACCAGGCGGCAAAGATGTCCGGGAGCATACGGTGAGGACATAGGGTGTCCACTCCGGATCCGAAAGCGACTTACCGCTCCTGCAGCATGAGCTTTGCCCCGAGAGCCAGATAAATGACTCCAACGAAACGCCCTTGCCAGCGCCCAACCCGGCTATGCCGCTTCAGCCAATCGCTGAGATGACCCGCCGCAAGCGCCACCAGGCTGATATAGGCCACGCTCATTCCTACAAAGATGAAGCCCAGCACCGCAAACTGCCCGATAACGAAGCCGCGAGCGGGATGCACGAACTGCGGCAGGAAGGCGAGGAAGAACAACGCCGTCTTCGGATTTAGCACTTCGGTGAGGAGACCCTGCCGGTAGGCCCGCATGGGACTGATCGACGCCGCGGCGGTCAGGTGAAGATCGTCGGACTTTTCCAGCATCGATTTTATGCCGAGGAAAACGAGGTAGCCGGCACCTGCGAATTTCACGATCCCGAAAGCCAGCGCCGACGTCATCAGCACGGCGGACAAGCCGAAGGTCGCCATGATGCTGTGGATCGCATCGCCGGTAGAAATGCCGAGTCCTGTCGCGAGCCCCACATTGCGCCCTCCCGAACTCGCGCGCGCCAGCGTGAGTAGAACCGCCGGGCCTGGAATAAGAAACAGCCCGAGAACGACTGCGGCAAAGGTCGCGGCAGTGCTTGCGTCGATCATCGGGACCTCACCGGGAGAAACGGCAGGACGATTATGACACGCAGGTGCCGCGGGCAATGGTAGCGCGCGCGAAGCTGCCTACATCAGCATCGCATGGCTCATCCACAGACCTGGCTCACCGTCCGCCCCGAAGGCCTCTATTGCGCGCCCGGCGATTTCTACGTCGATCCACTGCGCCCGGTGCCGCGCGCGGTCATCACCCACGCCCATGCCGACCACGCACGCCCGGGCCACGGCGCGGTTCTCGCCACCCATGGCACGATCGAGATCATGAAAACCCGCATGGGCGCCGCGCTGGATGGCACCTCGCTGCAATCCATCGCTCCCGGCGAAACCCTCACGCTGAAAGACGCAAAGATCTGGATGCAACCGGCCGGCCACGTGCTCGGCAGCGCCCAGCTTGCCATCGAAGCCTTGGGCAGCCGCGCCGTCGTCAGCGGCGACTACAAGCGCGCGGCCGACCCCACCTGCGACCCGTTCGTGCCGATACAATGCGACGTGTTCATCACCGAGGCGACTTTCGGCCTACCGGTCTTCACCCACCCACCGGCGACCGAAGAAGCCGCAAAGCTGCTCGACAGCCTGCGCCTCTTTCCCGAGCGGACCCACCTCGTCGGCGCCTATGCGCTGGGCAAGACGCAGCGCCTGATCGCGGTGCTGCGGCAGCTGGGCTACGACGAACCCATCTACCTGCACGGCGCGCTGATCCCCGTCTGCGCCACCTATGAGCGCCTGGGCGTGTCCCTTGGCGAATTACGCGAAGCAACGAAGGCCGCTCCGGGCGAGACCGCGGGAAAAATCGTCATTGCCCCTCCCTCAGCCCTCGCCGACCGCTGGTCGCGCCGGCTGAGCGAACCCGTGGCGGCACTGGCATCCGGGTGGATGCGGGTGCGGCAGCGGGCCAAGGCCAAAGGCATCGAATTGCCGCTGGTGATCTCCGACCACGCCGATTGGCCGGAGCTGCTGCAGACGCTCGACGATGTCGGTGCTCCCGATGTCTGGGTCACGCACGGCGCAGAGGAAGCCTTGATCCATGCGGCCAACACCCGTGGCTTCCGCGCCCGCGCGTTGCGGCTTGGCTATGGCGAGGCGGCCGAGGAAGAAGCCGCGTGATCGCCTTCGCCGAATTGCTGGACCGGCTGACGCTCACGCCTGGGCGCCTGGCGAAGATTGCGTTGCTGAAAAAATTCTTCGCACAGGAGAGCGACCCAGATCGCGGCTGGGCGCTCGCCGCGTTGACCGGCTCGCTAAGTTTTCCCTCGGCCAAGTCGGGGCTGATACGCAGCGTGGCGGAGGCGCGTGTCGATCCGGTGCTGTTCCGGCTTTCCTATGATTTTGTCGGTGATCTTGCCGAAACAGTTTCCCTTATCTGGCCGCAAGCAGGCAACACCGCACCGCCGGGCCTCACCGAGATCGTACTGACGCTCACCGAAGGGCGAAAGATCGATTTGCCGGAAAAGCTGAATGCCTGGCTCGACGCCTCCCAGCCTTCGGTGCGCTATGCCATCCTCAAACTCATTACCGGGTCGCTACGCGCCGGCGCCTCCGCACGCCTCGCGAAAACCGCGTTGGCCGAGCACGCCGCGGCGTTTGGCGTGCAGATCGCACCTGACGACATCGAGGAAGTCTGGCACGCACTCGCGCCGCCCTACCAGCCGCTCTTCGATTGGCTGGAAGGCCGCGCAGACGTGCCGCGCGCCACCGGCCTGCCCGTCTTCCGCCCACCGATGCTCGCGCAGCCGCTGGAGGCGCCGGATTTCGCAAGCCTTGATCCCGCCGCTCACGTCGCCGAATGGAAGCTCGACGGCATCCGCGTGCAGCTCTCACGCACCCCGTCCGGCAGCCGCGTCTTCTCCCGCGGCGCGGAAGATATATCGGCAACGTTCCCGGACCTCGCGCAAGCGGTACCCGCCGACGCGGTGCTCGACGGTGAGCTTCTGGTGGTGCGCGACGGCGTCGTCGCTCCCTTCGCAGATCTGCAGCAACGGCTGAATCGCAAGTCGCCACCGGCAAAGTTCCTGCACGACTTCCCTGTCAGCGTATATCTCTACGACATATTATTCGACGGTGAAGAAGATCTGCGCACCCTCCCGTTCGATGCACGCCGCGCCAGGCTGGAAGATTGGGTCACACGCAACCCCTCCCCGCTGCTGCGTCTCTCCGGCCTCATCCCTTTCGACACACTCGACGATCTTGCAAAACTGCGCGACGGCGCACGCGAATCCGGCATCGAAGGCCTGATGCTGAAACGCCGCGACAGCCCCTACGTGCCCGGCCGCCCGAAAGGCCTGTGGTGGAAATGGAAACGCGACCCGCACACCATCGATGCCGTCGTGATGTACGCGCAACGCGGCCACGGCAAACGCAGCAGCTATTATTCCGACTACACTTTTGGCCTCTGGCGCGACGATGGCGAATTGGTGCCGGTCGGCAAGGCCTATTCCGGATTTACCGACGAAGAACTTTTCACCATGGACCGTTGGATCCGCGCCCACACCACACGCACCTACGGCCCGGTGCGCGAAGTGGAGCGAGGCCTCGTTCTGGAAATCGCCTTCGACGCGGCCCAACTCTCCACCCGCCACAAATCCGGCGTAGCCTTACGTTTCCCCCGCGTCGCCCGCCTCCGCTGGGACAAACCCCCCGCCGAAGCCGACCAGTTGAACACCCTGCTGGGCCTGATCGCGCACCAAAAGACATAAGAGCTTTTTGCTTCTTTTTTTAAAAAAGACGTTCTTTTCTGAAGAAAAGAACCAAAAGACTTTTATATGTTCGCCTGGACTGGCCAATCCTTTGAACAATGACTAGCGTGCTGCCATGGCGAGGTCTTTTCTTGCGCGTATGTTTGGACGAGGCAAGGCGGAAGCACCGCCGCCAGCCAATATGCATGTCTATTTTCCGGGGTATGCAGCAGAGGCGCCGGCCGAGGAAGAGGCGCCCACATCGGTTGCCGCATTTGCACGCAAACCGGCCATCGAAGGCGACGCACCGCGGCAGCCAGCTTTCGCACATTCGCCCTTCACGCCGACGCGGCCGATCCTGACCGAACGCGGCCTCATGGGGCGTCGCCGGCAACTGGATCGTGCGATCAGCGCGGTGCAGATCGAGCGTGCGCATCTGACCATTTTCGGCGAACGCGGCAACGGCAAGACATCTTTCTCCAATGTGCTTGCGGCCCTTGCGGAGGAGGCCGGTTACGGTGTGGTGCGACATACCTGCACCACGCAGCCGAGCTTCGGCGAGCTGTTCGGCGCAGTGGTGGCCAAGATCCCGCCGCGCTTCCTGCGCCCGGTGATGGCCGAGGAGGAGAGCCAGGCGTTCGGCCGCCGCACCATGTGGACCGTCGCCACCGCAGTGGCGCAGTTGCAGGACATCCGGGCCGGCCATGTGCTGATCATGATCGACGAGTTCGACCGGCTTTCCGACGAAGACTCCGTCCGCGACATGACGGAGCTGCTGAAGACCACATCGGATCTTTCGGTGCGCGTGTCGTTCGTGCTGATCGGCGTGGCCGAATCGATGGATGAGTTGCGCCAGGTGCACCCATCCTTGGCGCGCACGATGGTGGCCATACCGCTGCCCTTGCTGCCGAACGCCGAGATCGCAGCACTGCTGGAGAAAGGCTGCGAGGATCTGCGCATCACGCTTTCGGCGCCGGCGCGCGAGGCGCTGCTGATGCTGGCGCGCGGCTCGCCCTATTTCGCACAATTGCTGAGCCTGCATGCAAGCAACGCGGCGGTGCAGCGGCAGGCGGCGTCGCTTGATATGGCGGATGTGTCCGCCGCCGTCGCGCTGATACGCGAGGAGACACGGCACAGCTTCGAGCCCATGCTGGCCGGCTTGCCACGGGCCGACCGCCGCTGGGACGACCTGACGTTCGCAGCAGCCCTCGCACCTTGCAACGGCTTCGGATGGTTCACCGCGGCCGCAGCACGCGTGACCGCCGCAAAGCTTGGCATGAACCTGCCGAGCGATCTCACCTTCGGGCTCTCCGTGCTCGCCTCGGACGATGGTGGCAACATCCTCAAGAAACGACGCATGCCGGAACAGGACGAATACGCGTTCAGCCACGTCAATTTGCGCAACTACGTGCTAATGCGCGAGGCTGAACGCCGCAGCCTTCTACGCGCGCAGGAGATGCCGCCTGATTCGTCTGTCTCCGAGGCAACGGCTGATCTGTCTCTCCTGTCGCAAGACACAGTCACCGAATCAGTTACGTAACAAGCGCCGGCGCGCTCATGACGGGCTTGCAACCTCGTGGCGCTTGGTTCAATTAGAGGTTGCATGGGTGTGCCGACTCACGCCTTAGACTGTCGGAGTGGGGATTTTGGCCGATTTCACGCCGAATGCGTTGCACGATGCGGTCTATCTGCTCTGCAAACGAGCCCCTCGGATTACGGCATTCACTCTGCTCGCTGGGCTGGCCGGCTTTCTCTATGGCGTTGGAACCGGGCCCGGCTACACCGCCACGGCGCGGCTGATGGTGTCGCCCGCACAGCCTGGATCCGACCATAGCGAGGCTGCTCGTAACGAAGCGGAAATCCTGCGCGACCCCGCGCTGATACGAAGCACTCTGCCTCTGCTTTGGGCGAGCCTGCCGCCGCCGCCGCAGGGCATTGCCGGACAACTCAGGGCGTTCAGCACATGGTGGCATGGCCGGATGGCAGCCTTGGGCTTGACCCCCATGGCGACGCGGGATGCCCTGTTCGAGGCGCGTCTGGAGCATGCGTTCACGGCGACCGCCGTGCCGGGCACCGACGTGGTGGTGCTGCAACTCTCCTGGCCGGATCCCGGCTTTCCGGCAACCGTCCTGAACACCTTGCTGCGTGAACAGCAACGCCTGGCCTCCGGCAATGCGCAAGCTGCGGAGGCGGCCGCCTTGGCGCAATCGCGCCTGGTCGATGCGCAGTCGCAATTGGCACATATCGAATCGCGTATCGCCTCGCTCCCGCTGTTGGCGGGCGCGCCGCCCGAACCGGGTGCGATGGAGCGCGAGAAGGACCGTATCGACAGCCGCCTTGCCGCCACCCGCGCCGATGCGGATGCGCTGCGGCTCGAGCGTGATGTCGCGGCAAAGAAACTCGAAGCCGCCGACAAGGCCTACCAAGGCGGCGGCTGGGTGGACAACCCGGATGCACCGGCCTCGGCGAACGGGGCGCCTGCCCTGGACCAGACATTCACCGATCTGCTGGAGAAACGCGGCCAGCTTCTCATGCGTCTGCCGGCCGACTCACCCAGGATAAAGGTGCTGGACAGCCAGATTTCCGATGCGCGGGAGCACGCCTACCAATCCGTCAAGCAGGTGCTGGGCACCCGCTTGCACACCGTGGACACACGGCTGGCGACGCTCTCGACGCAGAACGATGCGGATGATGCGGCCTTACGCGCGCTCGATGACCGGCTGGTGGAGCTGGAAGCACTGCTCGGCAGCCGGCAGGAAGCCACCAGCCATGTGGCCGAAGCCCGACGCCAGGTGGATGATGTGCAGCGGCAGAGCGACGCCGCGATGCACGATGCCGCCGGGTTGCACGTGCTGAGCCAGGCCAGCGTGCCGCCGGACCCGGATTTCCCGTCGCCGCCTCTCATTCTTTGGGCCTCCATCCTAGCCGGTTTCTGCGCAGGGATCGCGAGCGCCATGCTTGCCGAGCGTCACCGGCTCACCATCGACCGGCCGCAGGATATCGCGCGGTTCCTAAAACTCCCGGTGCTTGCGTCCGTGCCGGAGCTGCGCTGATGACGAACCTCCCGGCCCGGCGATCCTCCTGGCGCCCACGCAAGACACCCCACGACAAGCCGGTGCTCACCGTTCACGGCCAGCTGATGCGCGACCTGGCCACACGCGCGATGGCCGCCGGCGGTGGCGGGCTGACCAAGGTGGGCGTCGCCTCCGTGCAGCACGGCGAGGGCGCCACCACGATCGCGCGCAGCCTGGCCGTATGCCTCGCCGAAGATTTCGGGCAGCGCGTGGTGCTGATCGAGGCCAACCAGCGCAGCCCCTCCCTGCGCGAGATGTGCGGCCTCCCACCGGGCGCCGGACTGTCCGACGTTCTGTCCGGTGCAGCCACGCTCGAAGCGACCCTGCGCATGTCGCGCGCCGCCGGCAAGATGCTGGTGCTGCCCGCCTCGCAGGCCTCTTCCACAAACGTAGCCACCCTGAACGGCCCTTCGTTGCGCGACCTCATGGCCGAGCTGTTCTTCTACGCCGATGCGCTGGTGTTCGATTTGGCCCCGCTGCTGCCCTACCCCGATGCGACCGTGCTCGGCCGGGCGCTGGACGGCGTGGCCGTGGTGATGCGCGCCGGCAAGTCGACGCGCGCCGAATGCACGCAGGCGGTGGGCGGGCTGCAGGGAGCGGGCGTGCCGGTGCTTGGCGCTGTGCTGAACCGGGAGAGGAGTTTTCGCCCGCGTTTCATGGGGCGCGGTCGTTAAGAAAGCAGATTTTTCTGAAGAAAAGAACCGAAAGACTTTTGTTTATGTGGTGTGCGTCGCCAGAGAGAACCGCGACAGCGACGCAAAAGTCTTTTGCTTCTTTTCTTCAGAAAAGAAGGCCTTCCTTCTGCGACTGTTTAGCCACAACCGCACTGCATGGCGTTTGCCGGGCAGCTGCATGACGCTTTTATTCAAGCGCAACGCCATGCATGCGCCATTCTGCGTGTGGGGGGCGGCGGGCGCTACTGCTTACGCAGTAGCGCCCGATATATCTCTTCGTCGCCGCACAGCCCGGCGAGGCGGCCCATTTGGTCCACCAGCACGATCGGATGCGGTGTCTGCCGTTTGAGTGCGATGGCGGCACGAAGTTTCATTTCCGCAGGTGCCACGATCACATCGCCCCACTCGATCGGAGCTGCCTCGGTGTTTTCCGTATGGTGGGCCATGCGGCAATCCGCGTCGCCGCGCATCACGCGTATGGGGCGGCGTTCGGCATCGAGTTCCAGCCGCACGTCGCCGTAGCCGTCGATCAGCAGCATGCTGCCGTCGCGGCTGAGGCTCTCACCCGGGCGCATCACGGAGTGGCCACGCAGCACGTTCAGCGGGTTCATGTGCTTGACGAATTCTTCCACATAGGCGTCCGCCGGCCGCAACAGGATATCTTCCGCAGTGCCGAACTGTACGATACGGCCGCCTTCGAGGATGGCGATGCGGTTGCCGATCTTGAGCGCCTCGTCGAGATCGTGGCTGACGAACAGGATGGTTTTATGCAGGCGCGATTGCAGCTCCAGCAGTTCGTCCTGCAGCTTTCCGCGGATAAGCGGGTCGAGTGCGGAGAATGGTTCGTCCATCAGCAGGATATCGGCATCGGTCGCAAACGCGCGTGCAAGGCCGACGCGTTGCTGCATGCCGCCGGAGAGTTCGTGGGCGAATTTGCCGGCCCATTTCGAGAGGCCCACCATCTCGAGTTTTTCGTCGACGATGGCGGTGCGTTCGGCTTGCGGCATGCCGCGGATTTCGAGGCCGAACTCCACGTTCTGCCGCACCGTGCGCCACGGCAGCAGGGCGAATTGCTGGAACACGGTTGAGACCGTGCGCAGGCGCAGGTCACGCAGGATTTTGTCGTCGCAGACCGTCACATCAACGAGCTGGCCTGCATGTTCGACCAGCACGGCGCCGCGGGTGACCTTGTTGAGCCGGTTGACGGCACGCAGGATTGTGGATTTGCCTGAGCCGGAGAGGCCCATCAGCACGCATATCTCGCCGCGCTGCACGCTGAGATCGATGCCGGCGGCACCCAGCACACAGCCGGTGCGTGCCGCTATTTCGTCGCGGGTGGCGCCGGCATCGATCAGCTTTACCGCCTCGGGCGTCTTCTTGCCGAAGACGATGTCCACCTTCCTGAATTCGACGGCGGGCATCAGCGTCGTTCCGGCCGTTTGCAGACGCGATCGAGGATGATCGCGAGAATGACGATGGCGAGACCTGCCTCGAACCCCATCGCGACATTGACCGAGCTCAGCGCACGCACCACGGGTTTGCCGAGCCCGTCGGCACCCACGAGGGCCGCAATCACCACCATCGAAAGGCAGAGCATGATGCATTGCGTGATGCCCGCCATGATGGTGGGCAGTGCGTACGGCAATTCCACCTTGAAGAGCAATTGCCGCTTTGTGGCACCAAATGCTTCGCCGGCCTCGCGCAGCGGCAGCGGCACCGAGGAGATGCCCAGATGGGTGAGCCGGATCGGTGCGGGAATGGAGAAGATCACAGTGGAAATCAGGCCGGGCACCGCGCCGAGTCCGAACAGCACCAGTGTGGGGACGAGATAGACGAAGGTGGGTATGGTCTGCATCAGATCGAGCACAGGACGCAGTATCTGGTAAAAAACCGGCCTGTGTGCAGCAGCGATACCGAGTGGAACGCCCACCGCCACGCAGATCAGGGTGGAGGAGAATACCAGCGACAAGGTTTCGATCGCTGCCTGCCAATAGCCGAGATCCAGGATCAGCAGCAGGCCGAGCACGATGAACACGACAAGACCGATCGAGCGATGCAGCGCATAAGCACCGGCCGCAAAGACAACAATAAGGATGATAGCTGGCGGAAACAGCAGTGCTGCGGTGAGGCCTGTAATCAACCCGCCAAGCACAAGAGAAATGAAATCGAAACCGGCCTGGCCATGCGATGTGGCGAAATCGACGAGGCTTGCAATC
This sequence comes from Acetobacteraceae bacterium, assembly GCA_965198855.1. Lineage (GTDB taxonomy): Bacteria > Pseudomonadota > Alphaproteobacteria > Acetobacterales > Acetobacteraceae > BOG-908. Next base: position 2,910,492 of record CBDAPZ010000001.1, read on the forward strand.
CATGCCCCGAGAGGCAGTTTGTGATGCTCGAACCAGGCGTTCATGCCGATGCTGTATTCCGCAAATGATGCGAACGATGCATTATCCGGGCCATCAGAAACCGCTTACAGATCGAGAGAGGCTTTGACGGCCGCAAGGCCGGGTTTGCCGTCGATGGTGGTGACATTGGCGAGCCAGGCGGACCACACATCAGGATTGGCTTTCAGCCATGCTTCCGCGGCCTCGGACGGATCTTTCCCGTCGGTGAGAATGGCATTCATCAGGCCGTTCTCGATCGGCAGCGAGAAATGCAGGTTCTTGAGCAGGGTGCCGAGATTGGGGCAGGCGGCAGAATAGCCGCTGCGCACATTGGTGAGCACCGATTCCTCACCGTTATGCGGCCCGAAGGTGTCGGTCGTATCATCTAGATACCTGATCTTGTATTTCTCATTCATCGGATGCGGTTCCCAGGCGAGGAACACGATCATTTTGTGGCGCCTGATGGAACGGTCGACCTCGGCGAGCATGCCCTGCTCGCTCGATTCCACGAGGTCGAAATCCGCAAGGCCGAACTTGCCGGCCTTGATCATCGAGAGGATGTTGCGATTGCCGTCATTGCCCGGCTCGATGCCGTAGATCTTGCCGGCAAGCTGGTCCTTGAATTTCGCGATATCGGCGAAGCTGTGCAGGCCGGCATCGTAGGTTTCCTGCGGCACCGCCAACGTATAGCGCGCACCGGTCAGGTTCGTGCCGATGACATCCACGACATTTCTATACGGAGCGATATCCGTCTGCTGGTTCGGCATCCAGTTGCCGAGGAACACATCGACATCCTTGTTTTTCAGTGACAGGAACGCGATGGGAACGGAAAGGATGTCTATCTTCGGCTGGTAGCCTAGGCCTTTGACGATGCGCGCGGCAACCGCCGTGGTGGCGGACACGTCCGTCCAGCCGATATCGGCGAAACGAACGGTCTTGCAGGTATCCGGCTCGGCGCGCGCCTGTGCGCCCACGACGATGAACAGACATGCCAGGAACCAAGCGCGCATCCCGATCTCCAGCTGCATTGATCAGCCATTCAATACAGCTTTCCACCGCATTGTCACGGTTTTTCGACGGCACCAAGCGCCGCTTGGCGTTGGCTGATGATTGAGGTTGATCGCGCGTTCAATCCGCCTATGCTGGCCCTCATCTGCAGCGGGACACGGCGCATGGCGAAACCTGAACGCGAGGATGGGCGCAAAAGCCAGTTGATCGAGGCAACCATCGCAACGATCGCGGAAGTGGGTTATTCGGCAACCACCCTGGCGCTGATCGGGCAACGCGCCGGCGTATCGACCGGGCTGGTCGCCCATTATTTCGAGGACAAGAACGGACTGATCGAGGCCACGTTGCGCAGCCTCGGGCGACGTCTGTCGCAGGTCACCGCGCAGCGCCTGCGCGATGCCGCCACGCCGCGTGCACGCGTGCAGGCGGTGATCGACGCGACGCTGGCCGCGAGCGAGTTCGAACGGCAGACGAGCACGGTGTGGCTCGCCTTCTGGGGCGAGGCGCTGCACAGCAAACCGTTGCGCCGCATCCAGCGCGTGTATCAGCGCCGCAGCCTCTCCAGCCTGTCGAATGCGCTGCAATCGCTGATGCCGGCCGGGCAGGCAAAGGCGTTCGCCATCTCGATCGCCGCGATGATCGACGGATTATGGTTGCGCGCGACACTCTCCGGCGCGCGCGAGATCGATGCCCATGCCGCACGCCGGATCGTCGGCGACTATGTCGATGCCACCTTGGTTGCAAAGAAAGGCGTGTCACCTGCGCCGGCAGAGAACGGCGTGCGGCGCTGCCATATCGGCGGCCGTTACCACAGCACCGAGGATGGGCGACGCTTCGCCAGCATCAATCCCGCTACCGGCGAGACGCTGGCGGAGATCGAGATCTCCGGTCCGGCAGAGGTGGAGGCCGCAGTGCGCGCCGCGCAATCCGGGCAGGTAGTGTGGGCTGCGATGACGGGTGCCGAGCGTGGCCGCGTGCTGCGCCAGGTGGCCGATTTGCTGCGGGAGCGGAACGACGAACTGGCCCTGCTGGAAACCCGCGATACCGGCAAGCCGATCCAGGAGACCTCTGTCGTCGACGTGGTATCGGGGGCCGAGTGTTTCGAGTATTTTGCAGGCCTGGCAGGGGCCATTGCCGGCGAACAGGTCGATCTCGGGCCATCCGCTTTCGGCTATACGCGGCGTGAACCGCTCGGGATCGTGGCAGGCATCGGCGCCTGGAACTACCCGCTGCAGATCGCGTGCTGGAAGAGTGCACCGGCGTTGGCATGCGGCAATGCGATGATCTTCAAGCCGGCCGAACTCACGCCGCTGACAGCACTCAAGCTCGCAGAGATCATGACCGAAGCAGGCGTGCCCGACGGCGTGTTCAACGTGCTGCAAGGGGCGGCGGAGACGGGTCGGATGCTGTCCCGCCATCCAGCGATCCGCAAGATCTCGCTGACCGGCGAGGTCGGCACCGGCCGTGCGGTGATGCGCGATGCGGCGGATACGCTGAAATACGTGACGCTGGAACTGGGCGGAAAGTCACCGCTGATCGTGTTCGAGGATGCCGATCTGGAGCAGGCGGTCTCGGGCGCGCTGCTGGCGAATTTCTATTCTGCCGGCGAGGTCTGTTCCAACGGCACACGCGTGTTCGTGCATCGCGATGTGCGGGCGCGCTTCCTCGAGATGCTGCAGGAACGGGTGGCAAAGATGCGCATCGGCGATCCGCTCGATCCCGCGACGCAGGTCGGCGCGCTGATCTCCGAAGCGCATATGCACAAAGTGCTCGGCTATATCGACATCGGCAGGAAGGAAGGTGCGCGCCTTCTCTGCGGCGGCCATCGCGTGACCGATAGTGCCTGTGCGAACGGGTATTTCGTAGCGCCCGCCATCTTCGATGGCTGCGGCGACACCATGCGTATCGTCAAGGAAGAGATTTTCGGGCCGGTGATGGCGGTGCTCGAATTCTCCGACGAGATCGAGGTGATCACGCGCGCGAATGCCACGGAGTTCGGCCTATCTGCCGGTGTGTTCACCCGCGACCTTGCACGCGCGCATCGCGTGATCGCGTTACTGCAGGCCGGCACATGCTGGATCAACCACTATAACATCACGCCGATCGCGCTGCCGTTCGGTGGCACGAAGCAATCCGGACTGGGGCGTGAGAACGGCCGTGCGGCTATCGAGCATTATACCCAGATCAAGAGCGTCTATGTAAATCTAGGCGAGGTCGAGGCGCCGTATTGATGGCCGAACAGCCTGAGATCTTCGATTATGTAATCATCGGCGCGGGCTCCGCCGGATGTGTGCTGGCGGACAGGCTGAGCGCTGACGGCACATCGACCGTGCTGGTCCTGGAACGCGGCGGCAGCGACCGGTCGGTGTTGATACAGATGCCGAGCGCACTCTCCATTCCGATGAACATGCAAAAATATAATTGGGGTTATGAGAGCGAGCCGGAGGAGAATCTCGGTGGCCGGCGGATCAACTGCCCACGCGGAAAAGTGCTGGGTGGATCGTCATCCATCAATGGCCTGGTCTATATCCGCGGGAATGCTCTGGATTACGAAACCTGGGAGCAGATGGGTGCCCGCGGCTGGGGCTACCGTCATGTGCTACCGTATTTCAAGCGCGCAGAAGGCCGTGCAGAAGGCGGCGATGCCTATCGTGGTGCCGATGGTCCGCTGAAAACATCCTGCGGCAAGCTTAACAATCCACTTTATCATGCATTCATCGAGGCGGCGCAACAGGCTGGCTATGCGGCGACGGAGGATGTGAACGGCTACCGCCAGGAAGGTTTCGGGCGGATGGACATGACGGTGTTCCACGGCCGCCGCTGGAGTGCTGCCAATGCTTATCTGCGCCCGGCGATGCGCCGAAAAAACCTGTTCTTGGTGACGGGCGCTGCAGTGTCGCGCATCGCATTCGAAGGCCGGCGTGCCTGCGGCGTAAAGTATCGTGTAGGACGCAGAGAGGTTCTGGCGAAGGCACGGCGGGAAGTGATCCTCGCCGGCGGCGCGATCAACTCGCCGCAATTACTGAAATTGTCGGGTATCGGCCCGGCAGCAGAGTTGCGCGCGCTCGGGATCGACATCGTTCGTGAACTGCGCGGCGTCGGCGAGAACTTGCAGGATCACCTGGAATTCTATTTCCAGGTGGCCGTCCGGCAGCCGATCACCTTGTTCTCGTCGCAAGGCATCTTGCAGAAGGGGTTGATCGGACTGCGATGGCTCCTGCGGCGCGATGGGCTGGGGGCTACCAACCACTTTGAAAGCTGCGGTTTCATTCGGAGCAAAGCCGGCATCCGCTATCCGGACATACAATATCATTTCCTGCCGCTGGCGATCTCCTATGATGGGCGCGCATTGGCGACAGAGCACGGCATGCAAGCCCATGTCGGCCCGATGCGATCACGCAGCCGCGGCTGGGTTCGTCTCGCCTCGGCTGATCCCACGGCAGCGCCGCGCATAAAATTCAATTACATGTCGGACGCGCAAGATTGGGAAGAGATGCGCGCCTGTGTTCGCCTCACGCGCGAGATCTTCGGGCAGCAGGCGTTCGAGGCGTATCGCGGCCGTGAAATACAGCCGGGTGCGACGGTCACGAGTGACGCGGCGATCGATGATTTCATTCGCGAAAAGGTGGAGAGTGCGTATCACCCGACGGGCACCTGCCGCATGGGCTCGCCGGATGATCCGATGTGCGTGGTCGATCCCGCGTTGCGCGTGATCGGCGTGGAAGGCCTGAGGGTTGTCGATTCTTCGGTGATGCCGGTGATCACCAACGGCAATCTCAATGCGCCCACGATCATGCTCGCCGAAAAAGCTGCCGATGCGATACGGGGGATTGCGTTTCTTGCGCCCTCGAATGCGCCCTACGACGTGGCTGAAAATTGGGAAACGGAACAGCGTTGAGCCAAGGATGTTCTTTCCTCAACTAAGAAGACCCCTCAATGCAGGGGCCAAAAATAAGCGATCAAGGGTACACCGCTGACGATCACCAGCAAGGAAAGCGGCGCCCCCAGCCGCGCATAATCGCCAAAACGATAACCGCCCGGGCCCATCACCAACGTGCTGCATTGATGGCCAAGCGGCGTGAGGAAATCGCACGCAGCCCCAAGTCCCACGGCGATCAGAAACGGATCCGGCGCAAACCCCAACTGGCGCGCCAGGCTGGCCGCGATCGGGCCCATGATCAGCACCGTGGGTGCCGCCTGCAGCATGGGTGCTGCCAGCATCGTCAGCACCAGCATGACGCCTAGCACTACAATTCCGGGCAGTCCGTGCACCAGATGCAGCATCCAGCCGGCAATCAGCTTGGTGCCGCCGGTGTCGGTGATGGTTCGGGTGACGGGGATCAGCGCGCCCAGCATGATCAGCAGATGCCATTCCACGGCCTCGTAGGCTTCGTGCATGGTCATGACACGCAGCAGGAGCAGGAGCGTTGCGGCACCGAAGAAGGCGATGCCGACGCTTGTCACATGGGCGGCGACCAGGCCCATCGCGCCGAGCAGTATCAGGCCGGGCACCAGGCTGCGATCGTTGCGCCCCAAGGCGATACTGCGTTCGGCGAGCGGCAGCACACGTAGCTCGCCGAGCGTGTCGGGCATCTGCGGCGAGGCACTGCGCAGCACCACGACGTCGCCGGCGCGCAGGCGCACACTTGCCAGGCGCTGTCGTATGCGTTGGCCGCTGCGGCTGACCGCCAGCACGCCGATCTCGAAGCGCTCCTCGAGTTGTGCCTGTGCCAGCGTTCGGCCGACCAACGGCGAATCGCCCGTCACCACGCCTTCGACGATGCGCGCTTCGCCTTCGCCGCCGCCGGCCAGCGTCAACCGTGCGCGAGCAACCAGACGTTCGAGATCGACCGGCGCACCGCGCAGCAGGAGCACGTCATCGGCACGCAGCGGGAAATCCGGGCGGCGCGGCGTACGGCGGAAGCGTTCGCGCACGACGGATGCGATCTGCACATCACCCTCGGCCATTGCCTCGACATCGCTGATGCAGAGCCCACAGGCGGGGGACGCATCCGGCACCCGGGCTTCGGCGGTGTAGTCGGCCAGGTTGAACGCGGCCTCCATGGTCGGCGCGGCGCGGCGGCCGCCCGGCAGGAGGCGCCAGGCGAAGGCCAGGAACACGAAGCCGATGATCGCGACGGACAGGCCAACCGGCGTGAAATCGAACATGCCGAACGGCTTGCCTTCCACATCGGCCCGCACCTTGGAGATGAGAATGTTGGGTGAGGTGCCAACGAGGGTCACCAGGCCGCCGAGCATCGAGGAGAATGCCATCGGCATGAGGAGGGCGGAAGACGGCGTCTTGAAGCGTCGTGCGATCTGCAGGGCGCCCGGCATGAAGATGGCCAAGGCGCCGACGTTCTTCGTTACCATCGACAAAGCCATGCAGGCACCGGCCAGCACCGGCACTTGCAGGGAGGTGGTGCGCAGATGGCGGGTGATAGGCCGCATGGCGGCTTCGACGATGCCCGAGCGGGCGATTGCCGCACTGACCACGAGGGCCGCCGCGATGATCACCACGACCTCGTCCGAAAACCCGGAAAAAGCTTTGCCGGCCGGGATGATGCCGATGATCACGCCAACCATCAGGGCGGCGAGTGCCACCAGGTCGAACGGTAGCCGACCGGAAAGGAACCCGCCGATCGTGGCGGCGATCAAGCCGAAGGCGAGGCCTTGATGCAGAGTCATGAAGCCAGCTCTTCCAGCCTGTTGCCGCGATCCAAACGGCGCCACCGGGCGTGGTTCCGCGCGCAAACCCAAAAAGCTTTGTCGCGTTGCACTCACGTCGCGCAACGGAGCCGGCTCGGCCGCCAGGCGGCACCAGGAGTTTCTGTATGAGCCGGATATTGCTTGTCGAAGATCACGAAGAGATATGGGATTTCCTCTCCCGGCGGCTGAAGCGGCGCGGGCATGATGTGTCGATCGCAACCGATGGACAGCAAGCCGTCGACAAGGCGGCCAGCGAACGGCCTGAACTGATCTTGCTCGACATGAACCTGCCGATCATGGATGGCTGGACAGTCGCCGGCGTCGTCAAATCCGATGCAAACACGAAAGACGTTCCGATCATCGCGTTGACGGCACATGCGATGTCGGGCGACCGCGAAAAGGCGATTGCTGCGGGGTGCGATGATTATCACCCGAAGCCGGTGGATTTTTCGCGGCTGATGACGCAAATCGAGGCGTTGCTGTCGCGCGCCCGGGTGGAAGCCTGATCCTTGTTCCTGGGTAGCCTGCTGAAACGCGAGCAGCCGAGCGACGGTGCCGCGGCCGCCTTGGAGACAGTCGCCACTGGTATTTCGCCGGCCTTCCTCGATGCGGCGATCGAGGCGGAGGCTATGCCGGAGCGCCGGCGTGATCGTGTCTCCGGCAGCGGCGAGGACATGCTGGTTCAGGCGTTATCGGCAAAGATACTGCATGGATGGTTGCAGAACCGGCATCAGACGCTGTATCCGCTCACACTGAACTTTCGTGTGCTGCGGCCTGAACAAGGCAAGGCGGTCGTTCAATTGCTGGCAGCGTCGCTGCTGTGTAATTGCCTGGTCGGTAATGCAGAGACCACGGCGAAGGCCATGCGGGCGTGGCTGGCATCGCTCAACGCGGACGCGGACATGCTTCAGTGTTTTAATGATGCTCTCGCGGACCCGCCGCCACTCCATGCGCTTCTCGATGAGGTGATCTCGCTCGACATGGCCGTATATGGCTATGTTGCCGTGCTTGTCGCGCTCGATGCGCGCGACAAGGCAAGCGCGCGGTATCTGGAGTTCCTGCAGGCCAGGTTCGATCTGCCCATCTCGATCACCCGGAGCGCGCAGCGCCGGTTCCAGCGTTGAAAGAGGCCGTCAGGCTTCGGTAAGTTCGCGCAAGGCTTCCTGTAACGCGGTGTTTTCCACCAGCAGATGACGTGAGAGATCCGCTATCGTCACCCAGCCCACCACGGTGTCGTTAGCATCCTGCACCGGCAGGCGCCTGAGGTGATTGGCCGCCATGATATCCATCGCGGTGCGCAAGGTGGTGTCCTCGTGGCACATGATCACGGGGTGCGAGACGATGTTGCGCAATATGGTGGTTGCCGGGTTCAAGCCTGCTGCGACGATCCTGTAGAGGATGTCGCGGTCGGTGATGATGCCGAGCAGGCGCTCGGGCGAGCCGACGGGCAATGCGCCCACATCGATCTCGCCCATCAGCTCTGCCGCCTGCTGGGCTGTGGCGTCAGGCTCGATGAATTCGACATCGCGGCTCATGATCTCGCCGATATGCATGTGCGACTACTCCTGGTGGCAGGAGCGCAAACTTGCCAGCTTCATCTTGGTTCGAAGCCGAGCTTGAACGATTCGGCAAACGGGCCGCCGGCATTGTCCACGGCACTTCCGCTTTGAGGCAGCAGGTGCAGGCCTGGCACGAGCAGGATCTGGCGGACTGCCTCAGGGATGATCTCATAGGCGACATACTGGCCGAGGCAGGTATGCGCCCCGAAACCCACATGCATGTAGAGGTCGCGCGGCCGGGCCTGGAAATCGTCGGGCGACGGGAATACCGCCGGATCGAACATGGCCGAGCCGATGCCGGCCGCCACCACGCGGCCCGCCGGCACCGCCAGTTCGTGATCCGAGCCCGGTGCGATCACCGTAGGCTCCGTCGTTACCCTTCGGACGAGGGTCGCCATGGGCGAGAAGCGCAGCGCCTCCCAGACGATGGCGTCGAAAGCTGCGTTGTCGCCCTTCTGCGCGGCCTCGATTGCGAGCGCCGCCTGTGCCGGGTGCAGCAGGATCTGCTCCGTCGCGTTCACGATCGCCTGCGAGGCCGTTTCGACCGCGCCGACCAGCAGGCCGCAGATGTTGCTGATCACGCCCTGCCGGTCGAGACCGGACAGCCCCTGCCCGGTCAGCCGCAACAGGCGCGAGACGGTGTCCTCACCCGGCGCATCGACCCAGGGCTGGCGTAAGTCGATGAACGCTGCCACCCAGGCCTGCATCGCCTGCCCGGCGGCGATGTTCGCCTGGAGCACCGCCGGATCGTCGGTGAGATTATGGAACATGTCCGCCTGTGTGGCGCGGGACCAGGCGAGCATGGTCACATCGTCAGGGCCGGGAAAGCCGAAGGAATGCTGCACAGTCCTCAGCGGAACGAGCCGCGACAGGGTGGAAACGACGTCGAAAACGCCGCTGGTGTCCTGCGTGGCGGCGAGCAGCGCTGCGGATGCGACTTCGCCGGCGCCGGCACGGATGCCGGGCAGATCGTCCCAGCGCAACAGCGTGCGCATGGCCGATTTGTCGCGCCAGTTCTCCACCGCGCCATCCCGCGCCAGCATGAATGGGCCTACCGAAGGATCCATGTGGGGCGCGTAGAGCACGCCGAAGGTCTCGTTGCGGGACAACACATCCACCACGTCCGCCCAGCGCGCCACCACCGTCATCGCCGGCACCTCGAGCACAGGCCGCTTCTCGCGCAGTTCGGCGAAGAGCGCGCGCCAATCGGTGCCAAGCGCAGTAAAAAACAAAGTCGTCTTGGCTGCCGGATCGCTCAGGCTGTCGAATGTATCGAGAAAGCTCATCTAGAACACCGGAACGGTCGGGGGATGTTCAGGGTCCTGCGGCTCGATGTTCACTTCGTAATCCAGGGGCCGTGTGCTGATGAGTTTGAAGCGGCCATCCTCGACCTTGATGGAGAACAGGCCGGCAGCGACACCGTTGGGCGGGATGCATGCCGCCGTCTCGCCGACACGCTTCGTGTTCGTATCGATGGTCCTGAAGATACTATGCATATAGTCGATGTTGCTCTTGCTCATATGCGCCGTGCCGATGGCGGCGCCGAAACCCGCTTCGGAATCCTTGACGCAGGCACCATGGTTGCCGACTTTGCGTGACGTCACGTCTTCATAATGGCAGGAGCCGTCAGACGACTTGGACCACATCTTGTGAGCGTAATAGAAGACGCCACCCTCGAACTTGATGAACGCCAAAGCTAAACACTGGTAATGCCCCAGCACCTGCTGGGTGCGTGCATCAACGTTCCGGACTTCCCCATAATACACAGGCTGACCGGCATCCGTTGCCCAGAAATGGAGATGCGATGCGACTTCCGCGGGATCGGTGACCGTTTGTGCACCGGCCGCTGAAACCACCCCCCAAATCGCCATGATCGAAAACAGTGTTCGCCACATGACGTTCTCCCTTCTTGTTGGGACGTGAATCTACCGGAAGCAGGCGCCGAAGCATCCCACCGAAGTTCAGGTTTCGCAACAAAAATGTGGGTGGCGGTTGGAAATCGTTTCGCTCGACTGAGTCAAGCAGACGCTTTGAGAAACGCCAAGATCGCATCGGCCGCACGCTCGCCCGCTGGCCGCTCCGTCACTGAAAACGTTTCTGAAAATGCGTGGGATTGCGCAGGCCCGAACTCTTCCGCACCGGCAACGGCGCGGTCCAACGCACCGGGCAGTGCTGCCACATCTTCCACAACCTGGCCGAGCTGCCAGTGGCGATAGGCGGGCACATCATGCCAAACACGCCTGGGGCTGTTCAGAAAGATCGCCGGCCGTGGCCGCTTGATCCATTCATAGATCTGGCTGGAGACGTCACCCAGATAGATATCGGCCATTTCGAGATAGCTCATGTCGATGGAACGGCGGCTACCGGTATCGATATGCACCGAGGATGCCAATGCCGCGACCGGAATATTCGGCCGTATCTGCGTCTTGCCATGGATCAGTGAGGTGTGCACACGGCGTTTGAACAGCATGACATGCGGTGCAAAAATCAGGTTGAAACGATCCTGGCCCGCGAACCATCGCAATATCTCGGGTCCCATCTTGTACCAGGACGATAGAAACGGATTGAAGTGCGGATTGTAGAGCACGGTCGGGCGGTCATTATCGAAAAACCTGGAAGGGCGGGATAGGCCAGCCACGTCGAACTTTGGATAGCCGACGACCTCGTACGCGCCCTGCCGGACAAGATCGAGTTCCAGCATGCGGTGTTCCAGCTTGGGGCCGGAGAGCAGAACGAGGTCGAAAGCGGCCGTGATCGGTAGGAATCCCGCCTCCCCATCACCTGCGCCATGCGGCTGGTAGATCAGCTTCGGTGTGCGCAGACCATAACGCGTCTTCAGAAATGCCGTCGTCGTCTCCGGAACAACCAGCGCATCGAACCCGGCGAACAACGCGCGGTTTCCCCGCAAGATTGCCAGGCGCCGGAAGGGCGCGACACTGCGCAGCGCCAGGTCCAACGTGCGCGCGATCAGGCCGACCTGAAGGGGGATGAAACGACATGCCACATCGGACCGCAACAAGGCGGCGGCAACCTCGCGCTGCCCTTCGCTCGACGTGAGGATAGTGACGTCGATCCCACGCGCAGCCAGCGCCGAGGCGATGGAAATGGTATGCGGCACCTGGTGTGTCGCATCATGGTTGTAGAGAAAACCGATTTTCATGCGGTTTGCGGCCGCAGAATGCCATGCAGCCGGCGCAGCTTGGCGGAAAGCGAAACATCCATGCGTTTCACATCGATCAACGTCATTGGCCCCACGGAGGCGAGCGTGTGCAACCCGTCCGTAAATGGCGCCAGCACGGAAGGTGCTGTAATATGCGCGCTTCTGGTTGCCGCAAAACCCGTTTGATGTAGATGATCAAGACGTAAAACCAAAACACCGCTTCCATACGTGCGCGAACAATCCTGCACCGGCAGAAAAAGCCCGTCAGCGTCCTGCCACGGCACACCACCCGGACGCGCGCCGCCAATGTCGACCCGCACCGGATTACCGGGATGCACCTTCCATGGCCCGGTCAGCCTTTCCGCCCACGCGACATGCAGATGGCTTAGCCTCGCCGTCTTGTTGTGCGACGGCGCATAGAACAGCCACCACAGGCCATTATGAAACACCGGCGTCGCGTCTATGGCAGGCCCATCGAGCGGCAAATCGCAGACGGGCTCCCAGTCGGACGGAAAAGCACGGGCACGATACAGCGTCAGCGTGCCCGATTTATGGGCTTCGGGTAGCATCCAGGCTTCGCCCTCAGCCTCGAACACAAACGGATAAGACAGATGCCACGGCTTTTTCAGCACGGCCTTGGATTCAAGCAAGCGCAACCGCTCATTATAGACTAGCACATCGATATGGCCAATGCGGCGCGTGTAGTCGAAAGCCTCGGCAAAAACATAGAGTTTGCCATCGCGCCATAACCCGAAAGGATCGGCGCGGAACGCGTCGCGCGGCATGTCGGGCAGCCAGACAATGGAGTCCAGCTTCATCCCATCCTGCACGATGCTCTGCACGGATTGCGGCAGGATCGCACAACGCCAGATATCCATAGGCCGCAGAAACATCTTTTAACTCTTATATTGAAAATAGCATAAGAAAGGTCTTCTTTTCTGAAGAAAGAAGCAAAAGACTTTTACGTCGCTGTCGCGGTTCTCTCCGGCAGCACACGCCATAATAACAGAAGTTTTTTGGTTCTTTTTTTCAAAAAAGAACTGCTTCTCTTTCTTTCGCTCGCACCGTGAACGATAATACCGCATCGGCCGCCCGCTCCGACGCTTCACCGTCCTGCACACCAAGCGAAGCCTGCACCATCTCCACCTGTCGCGCCCGATACAGATCATGCCGTGCAGGTGCCGCTTCTATGGCCGCCATCAGTTGCGCGGGATCACGCACGACATCGCCCAGCTGCCAATGCGCAAAATTCGGGTTGCCTTGCCAGGACGCACCCGTCGCATCAAGGAATACGCAAGGCCGCGGCACGGTGAGGAATTCATAGACCTGGCTGCTCACGTCGCCGACATAGATGTCGGCTTCCTGCGTGTAGGTCGTATCCAAGCTACGGTCAGAGCCCGAATCAATGAGGATCGTATCGCTGCTTCTGGCCTCCCATCGGCTGCGGAGTGCGCGGCCACGGCGGCGGAACAGTTTTACGTGCGGCGCCACCAGCAGGTTGAAGCGCTGCTGGTGCGCAAACTGGTCCAGCATAGGCTCGATGAAACGCTGCCATGAGGACAAGCCCGGCGCCTTGTGCGGGTTGTAGAGCACCACCGGCCGGTCATTGTCGAAAAGCCGCTCGCGCGTGGCGCGCAGTTTCGCGGCGGTCTCCAGCTTCACCGATCCGACGAGTGCCATGCCATCCGGCTGCACCAGCCCGGCCTGCAGCATGCGTTGCGCCAATTTTTCGCCGGGCAGCAACACGAGGTCGAACGCTTTCAGGCGCCGGGTGAAGCCCACCTGCCGGTCGCCGGCGCCATGTGGATAATAGATCAGCTTCGGCCTACGAATGCCGGCAGCCCGGGCGAAAGCGACCGTGTCCTCCACCGTGACGATCACATCATAGGCATCGAGCGTGCGGCGGTTTTCCCACATCACCAGGATCTTCATCATGCCGAGCACACGCAGGGCTTGCAGCGCTCGCACCGGCCAGGAGCGCGGCAGCCTGCGGATGTCGAGCGGTGGGGCGCCATAGGCCAGCGCGATGCGCGCGAGATGGGCCGGCGTCTCGGGATCGTTCACGTAAACGACCACCTGCACGCCGGGGCGGTCGGCCAGGCGCAGGGCGATTGCTGCACCGTGGTAGCACTGGTAGGCCTCGGCGATGAACAGGAAGGCCAATTTCATCAGCCGCAAGCCGATCCCTTGCCGTGACTGAGCACGCGCTTCCCACCACGCAGGCCGAGTCCGGTCTGCGCGCCGTCTTGCGCAATCTTGGCTGGCTGATGGCCGGCAAGGGCGTGGGTGCCGTGCTCAGCCTGGTCTATCTGGCGGTCGCGGCGCGCACGCTGAAAGCTGCGGGCTTCGGCCAGTTCGCGCTGATCGTCAGCACCGGCCAGGCGGTGGCCGCTTTCGTCGGCTTTCAGACCTGGCAGATCATGGTGCGTTACGGGATGCCCGGCATCAAGGACCAGCCTGACTTCCTCAACCGCCTGATGGCGTTCGGCATCACGCTCGATGGCGCCGCGGCCCTGGCCGGCTGTGTGATCGCCATTCCCTGCGTGCTGGCGCTTGGCGCACATCTCGGCTGGTCGGCGATGATTACCTGGGATGCGATCGGCTTCTGCCTGGTCATGCTGCTTTCCATCCGCTCGACCGCGGTTGGCATACTGCGCCTGCATGATCGCTTCGATTACGGTGCGGCGGCTGATGCGGCCACGCCGATTACCCGCTTTGTCGGTGTGCTGGTGGTGCTCGCCGCCGGCCCCTCGCTGCAAGGATTCCTGCTGGCCTGGGCGGCGGCGGAAGTGGTGACGGCCACTGTCTACTGGGTGCTGGTCAGGCGGGTGATGGGGCCGGCATGGCACCTGCCCTGGCCGCGCACGTTTTGGCGTGCGCCGCCCGGCAGCATCGGCATCTGGCCATTCACCTGGCAGACCAATCTCGCCATGACCCTGGCAGCCGTCGGCCAGCAATATGCGGTGGTGCTGGTGGGCGTCGCGATCGGACCCGTAGCGGCAGGAAATTACCGACTGGCCTACCAGCTCAGCCAAGCCCTCATCCGTGTTTCGGAAATGGCCGCACGCGCCGCCTATGCCGAATTCGCCCGCACCCATGCCGATCACGCAGGCACCGGCCTGTCACAAACGGACCTGCGGCGGCTGCTCGCACGGCTGACACAGGTCGCCCTTGCCGCCGCCGCAACCGCGTGCGTCGCCTTGCTCGCAGCGCGGCCGGTACTAGCGCTGATCGCCGGGCCCGGACATGAAGGTGCCGTGCTGCTGCTGCGGCTGCTCGGCGTCGCCGGCGCCATCGAGCTCGCCAGCGTCGGGTTCGAGCCGATCCTGCTCGCGACGGGCCGTGCCGGACAAGCGTTGGCTCTTAGATGTGCGTCCACGCTGTGCCTGCTCATCGGTCTGGTCGTGCTCCTGCCGGCGTACGGCGCACCAGGTGTGGCGGTGGCGACGCTGATCGCTTCAAGCTGTGCCGCACTCCTGTTCGGCATGGCAAGCAGCCGAGCCTTGCAAGGACGCAAATCCGCATGAAGACAACGACACTTGCCGCCGGCGCGGTCCTCCTTGCATTGGCAGCCTGCGCTGCGCCCTCCGCCGGAAAGCCTGACGGCAGGCTGGACGGCGCCTATGCCGGGCAGCGCACGATCGATCCAAGCTGCGGCGCGAAGAGCGAGGATTTCATCTTCTACGTCGATGGCAGTGAAATCTCCAATCGTGCCCACCATAAACGCCATCTTCTGATAGGTACGGTAGGGTCTGAAGGGCAGATCGCCATGCACGACCTTGCAGATCGCCGGCAGATCGAAGGATCGATCACCGGCACGACGCTTACGGCCACCGAACCGGACCAACATTCGAACAAGAAGAACCGGAGGGCGTTGGTGACCAATGACTCGCTGGGCGATAATTGCATATGGCGCCTGGAGGCGACGCGGGTGCCGAATGGGTAGGAAGAAAAGCGTTCTTCCCTGTATCTGTCTCAAGCTGTGTGCATCATGGCAGGATTGGCGTCTTACTTAAGCATGTAGACAAAATCATAAGCGCTCCCTTTCGCATCCCTCGCGTGTAGCAGCATCTCTCCACGAGTATCTGCGTAGTCGCCCGTCCCACCGGTTACGGAGAGGGTGGAATCGCCCGCGTCGAAAAACGGTCCATCGACGGCGATCTGACCTTTGGCCAGCACGAGCGTCCAATGGCACTCGAACGATTTTCCGATGACGAGCCTTACGCAATAGCCTTGGTCGTAGCCGATCTTGACCTTGTTGGCAGCGTCGAAAACATCGTTGTTGAAGGTGAGGATATCGCCGACATTATCGGCCGCCTTCCCGCCATGCACCGAGATGCTATCCGTCGTGGCACGCTCCACCGCGGTGAAACTCTGCGCCGCCGCGGCAGGGCTGCTCGCCGCCATGCCCGCCGCGACGATGAACGAGGCAGATGCCAAAGCAATTTTGCTGTACCACATAATTATGACTCCCGTGTAGATGGTTGATTGAGTGCGGCATCATTGCGTGCACGGGCCAAGATCATTTACGACCCTCCGATCGTCCAAGCGTCTCCCGCGGGTGCCGTGCCTTTGTCATAGGGGCGGAAGATGATCATGCAGGCCAATCCTGCGATAAGCACGGCACCAAAGGTCAAGAGCATCGCATAGTTCGTGAACCAGGGTTGATCCGGCGTACGCGGCCACAGCATGTCGATGATTGCCGCAACGCCCCAGATCAGGGCGAGGAGGTTCAACGGCAGGCTCCATCCGCCGAGCACGAACTGCCCGTTTGGCCGCCATCCTTTCAGCCGCGCCCAAAGCGCGCCCGCAACCACCATCTGGAACCCGGCATAGATGCCGATGACCGCGAAACTGACGATCGTCCCGACAGCATCCTGGAAAAAGCGCCCCAGGACCAGGATAATGGAAGCGATAAGGCCCGATAGGAGAAGCGCCCGGCTCGGCACCAGAGTGCTTGGCGACAGCCTGGAGAGCGAGGCGCTGCCGACGATCATCTCATCCCGGGCGTAGGCGTAGACAAGCCGGCTGGCGGCGGCTTGCAGGCTGAGGATGCAGGAGATGAACGACACCATCACCACCAAGACGACAAGCTTTGCCCCAATCGGCCCGAAGGCCGTCATCAATGTGGTCTCGATAGGGTCGGCAATGTCGCCATTCACCACCTTGGCGATATCCGGCAGCGAAAGGATGAGCGCCATGCAGACGAATACCGAGGCGGCCATGCCGATATAGATGGTGCTGCGCATGGCGCGCGGAACGGCCAGACCGGGATTGGGTGTTTCTTCGGCAACGTCGCCGCAGGCTTCGAAGCCGTAGCATGTGAAGAGTCCCACCACCGCTGCGGCCAGAAAAGCCGGCGCATAGCTTCCGCCCTTGGCCGCACCAAAACTTTGGAACAGGATGCCGATCGGCTGATGTTTTTGAAACAGCAGCAGATACGCTCCGACAACGATGGCACCCAGGATCTCGCAGACGAAGCCGAACATGGCGACCCGGGAAAGCGTCCTGGTGCCGGCAAGGTTGATCAGTGTCGATGCAATGACCATGGCGATCGCGATGGCCGCCGTCGCATCCGGTGTCGCCGTGAAGCCCAGCAGCGGGGCGATGAAGGGCGCGGCTCCCGCCGCCACGGCGGCAATGCTGGTGAACAGCGCCCAACCATAGATCCAGCCGGCCATCCACGCCCAGCGCTTGCCGACAAGCCGTCGCGCCCAGGGATAAAGGCCACCGGATATCGGAAACTGCGATACCACCTCGCAAAAGATCAGGCAGACGACGAACTGACCCAGGGCCGCGATCAGATACCACCAGATCATCGGTGGACCGGCTGCCACCATGCCAAGCGCGAACACCGAATACACCCCGACCACGGGCGACAAATAGGTGAAGCCGAGCGCAAAATTCTCCCACAGCGACATGGACCGCTCGAAATGGCTCGAATAGCCCAAGGCTTTCAGCTGTTCAGCATCCGCGTCATAATGGTGATCGGCCATGCAACCTCTTGGGGTAGATCTGGGGCGCAGCATGCCCCGCAAGGGCACATCTTAAGCATGACGCGAAGGATTTCCGATATGGGCGGGTTGACCTGGACGGCCGCTTCTGACGAGTTGCGGGGATGACAGGCACCAATCCCCTTCTCGATCACTGGACCACGCCGTTCGAGGCACCGCCTTTCGATAAGATCCGCCCCGAGCATTTCGTGCCCGCCTTCGAGGCGGCCATGCGCACGCATCTAGAGGAGGTCGCCGCCATCGGCGCCGACCCAGCCGCCCCCAGTTTCGCCAACACGATCGAAGCCCTGGAGCGGAGCGGCCGTTTGCTCGGGCGCGTGTCCATGGTGTTCTCCAATTTGTCGGTCAGCCTGGGCGGTGCGGCCCTCGATGCGATCGACCTCGAGATGTCGCCGAAGCTGGCACAGCACGGCATGCAGGCTGCCCTTGATCCGGCGATCTTCGCGCGCGTGCAGCGCCTGCACGCAGAGCGCGAAAACCTCGGCCTCGACGCGGACCAGCTTCGCCTGCTCGACCGCATTCATCTCGGCATGGTGCGTAGCGGCGCGGCGCTCGCACCCGACCAGAAAACGCGGATGACTGCGATCTCCGAACGGCTCGCAACACTGCAGACGCAGTTCGGCCAGAACGTGCTGCATGACGAGAAGGATTGGCACCTTCCCCTCACCGAGGCGGACCTCGACGGTCTGCCCGATTTCGTGCGCTCCGGTGCCCGCCAGGCTGCGGCCGAACGTGGCATCGACGGCTACGCGATCACCCTGTCACGCTCCCTCATCGAGCCGTTCCTAGCCTTCTCCAACAGGCGTGATCTCCGCCAGGCCGCCTACGCAGCCTGGATCGCGCGCGGTACCCATCCCGGCGCACACGATAACACCGCCCTCATTCCAGAGATCCTCGCTTTGCGCGCGGAGCGTGCCGCCCTGCTCGGCTACGATCATTTCGCCGACTTCAAATTCGCCGATAGCATGGCCGGCACGCCAGCGGCCGCGGCCGGCCTGCTCGCTGAAGTGTGGGAGCCCGCCAAGCGAAAAGCCGGCGCCGAACGCGACCGCCTGCTTGCCTGCGCCCGCGCCGAAGGTTTCAACGACACGCTCGCCGCCTGGGACTGGCGCTATTATGCGGAGAAGGTCCGCAGTGCGGACTACGATCTCGATGAAGCCAAGACCAAACCGTATTTCGTTCTCGAAAACATCCAGCGTGCAGCATTCGACACCGCAACGCGCCTGTTCGGCGTGACCTTCACCTACCGCCCGGACATCCCCATCTACCATCCCGATGTGCGGGCCTACGAAGTCCGCGATGCGTCAGGCCATGTCGGCGTGTTCCTCGCCGACCATTATGCACGTCCGGATAAACGTTCCGGCGCCTGGATGAGCAGCTTCCGCGACCAGGAATCGCTCGACGCCGAAGTCTCGCCGATCATCATCAACAACAACAATTTCGCCAAAGACACCCCCACGCTGCTGAGCTTCGATGACGGCCGCACCCTGTTCCACGAGTTCGGCCACGCCTTGCACGGGCTTCTCAGCAAAGTTCGCTACCCGCTCCAGTCAGGCACGTCGGTGAAACGCGATTTCGTGGAGTTCCCTTCACAGGTCTTCGAACACTGGTTCGAACTCCCCGAGACATTACGGAAATACGCGCTGCATCACGAGACCAAGCAGCCGATCCCCGACGAGCTCATCGCCCGCATCCTCGCCGCCCGCGGCTTCAATCAGGGTTTCGGCACCGTCGAATATACCGCGGCCGCCCTGATCGACATGGCGCTGCACCAGCATCCGGCGCCACAAGACATATCAATCGAGAGCTACGAGCGCGATTTCCTCGCCGAGATCGGCATGCCGGCGGAGATCGGCATCCGCCATCGCCCAGCGCATTTCCAACATCTCTTCACCGGCGGCAGCTACGCCGCCGGTTATTACGCCTATCTCTGGGCCGAGGTTCTGGATGCCGACGGCTTCGAAGCATTCAGCGAAGCAGGCGACGCTTTCGATCCCGCACTTGCCGGCAGGCTCCGCTCCTTACTCGCAGCGGGTGACACGCAGGATCCGATGGAGCTCTATAAGAGCTTCCGCGGGCGGGCGCCTACGACGGCGGCTTTGTTGAAAGGTCGTGATCTGGTCACGACGTAAAAGAAAGCAGTTCTTTTTTGAAAAAAAGAACCAAAAAAACTTTTATGTATTATGCGCACTGCCGGATAGAACCGTGACGGCGACATGAAAGTCTTTTGCTTCTTTTCTTCAGAAAAGAAGGCCTTCCTATCTGCTCATGGTCGGCCAGTCCGAATACCCGGTCTGTTTTCCACCATACCAATATTGCTTAGGTGCATCCGCAAGCGGCGAACCATTGCGCAGACGCTCCACCAAATCAGGATTGGCGATGAACGGACGGCCGAAGCTGATCATGTCCGCATCGCCCTTGGCGATCGTCTCATTGGCAAGATCGAGCGTATAGTTGTTGTTGGCGATATAGGCACCGGTGAACCGGCGACGCAGCGCGGGGTAGTCGATCCCGTTCGCATCGCGGCTCATCTGCGTCACGCCTTCGATGTCGTGGATATACATCAACTTGTGCGCGGAGAGCGCATCTATATAGGCGCCATAGGTTCCCATCGGATCGCTATCGAGCGGCGTTTCGCCCGGCATGGTGGTGCCAGGAGAGATGCGTATGCCGACGCGATTGCCGCCGCCCCAAACCTCGGTGACGGCAGCCACCACTTCCAGCGGAAAGCGCAGCCGGTTCTCCAGCGAGCCGCCATACCTATCCGTGCGCTTGTTGGTGCTGTCGCGCACGAACTGCTCGAGCAGGTAGTTATTGGCCGAGTGGATTTCCACGCCATCGAAGCCGGCCTCCTTGGCGCAGGCGGCGGCATGGCGGTAATCGGCGACGATGGGAGGAATCTCGTCGGTCTCCAGCGCGCGGGGTGTCACGTGATCCTGCAAGCCTTCGTTGGTGAAGGCCTGGCCTTTCGGCTTGATGGCGGAGGGCGCGACCGGCAGCGCGCCGCCGTGCAGGCTCGGGTGCGAGATGCGGCCGGTGTGCCAGAGCTGCAGCACCATCAGGCCGCCGGCTTCGTGCACGGCGTGCGTCACCCGTTTCCAGCCTTCCACCTGCGCCGGCGACCAGATGCCCGGCGTCAGCGCGTAGCCGCGTGCCTGGGCGGAGATGTTGGTGGCTTCGGACACGATAAGCCCGGCGGCGGCACGCTGGCTGTAATAGTCGGCCGCGAAATCGGGCGGCACACCGTCATCGGTAGAGCGGCTGCGGGTGAGCGGCGCCATGACGATGCGATTTTTCGGCGAGAGGCCCCCGAGCGCGAAAGGCTGGAACAAGGGAGAATGGGGATCTGCTGGCATGAGGGCTCCGGAAAGGCTTGCGAGCCCGAACGGTCTAGACCTTCTCCGAGTTTTGCAATGGCACGGTCGCCTTGGACATGACTGCCAGCAGTGCCGCGGTCATCGGCGTTGCGAAGATCAGGCCGGGGATGCCGAGAATGGCGCCGAACGCCGTCTGCGAGAGGATCGTCAGGCCGGGTGGCACATCCACCGCGCGCTTCTGGATCAGCGGCGCCATGACGTTGCCCTCGAAACCCTGGACGGCCAGATACAAGGCGATCGTCTCCAGGCCCTGATGCGAGCCGGCCGAAAACGCGATCACCACAGCCGGAATCGCACCGATGATGGCGCCGATATAGGGCACGAAGTTGAACAAGGCGGCTATGACGCCGAGCACGAAGGCGAGCGGCACGCCGATCAGCCAGAGGCCGGTCCCGGAGAGGATGCCCACCACCAGCATGTCCAGCGCCTGGCCCACGCTCCAAGCCCAGAGCGCGTGGCCGGCGGCAAGGGTGAGCTCGCGCGCATGCGCGCGGCTCTGCACCGGCACCAGCCGCATCGCGCCGTTGATGTAGGTGCCGGGTGCGGCCGCGAGATAGAGGCCGGCAATCGCCACCACGGCGAGCGTGCCGAACAGGCCGAACGCGGACCCCAGGAAGCCCGCGACCGACCCTGCAAAGCCGGAGGGCATGCCGCCGCTGCCCTGCTTCTCGCCGCCAAGCGAGGCAGGCACCTGCCGCAGCGCGATCCGCCCCCATTGCGATTGCGCCAGCCTGTCGTGGATGCCTTTTGAGTCCGCCGACAGCGCCTTGCGCAGCGCCACTGCCTGTTCCGCCAAACCAGGCCCGGCCACCGCAGCCAGGCCCACGAGGGCTGCCAGGATGACCAGGGTCACGATCACAAGCGAGGCCCAGTAGGGCAGATGCGAAGCGCGGTGCAGCAGATTGGCCACCCCGTGCAGAATGACGGCGAGCAGGGCGGCGGCAAACACCACCATCAGCACGTCGCTGAGCAGCCAGACCGAGAGGATGATGGCGGTGGCCGCCACCACGAGGCGCAGCAGGCCGTAGATGCGCGCCAGTTCGGCGGCGCGAGGGTCGTCCTGGCCGGCGGTTTGGGTAGGGAGCGGGCTGGTCATGGCAGGGGGATCGCCTCGGCGTCGGATTTCTCTGGGGCATCAAGTTGATGCCGCAATGCGCCTCCCCTGCAATCACCCATCGCCCGCACACGCGCAAGCGCTTACGACAATGCGCCGCCGACCGCATGAGGAGCCACGCCTTGAGCCGAGCCTTCGTATCAGAGGATGCCGCCGAAGCGCGCGACGCGCTGCTCGCGGATCGCCCGGTGAGCGCCGCGCCGAACCTGGTCACCGAGCGCGGCCTCGCCCTTATCGAGGCCGAGATCGCGCAGCTTGCACAGCGCCAGGCCGACACACCGCGCGACGATCCCGGGCGGCCACCCATCGACCGAGACCTGCGCTATTGGCGCGCGCGCCGCGCCTCCGCGACCCTCATGCCCTTCGTGGCCGGCACCGACGAGGTGGCTTTCGGCTGCCGCGTTACCGTGCGCCGTGAAGGCGCCGGCACGGTCTCGTATCGCATCGTCGGCGAGGACGAAGCCGATCCACCGACCGGCCTGCTCGGCTGGACATCCCCCCTCGCCGGTGCGTTGATCGGCGCCCGCATCGGCGAAACGGTCGAGGTCGGCGGCGGCCGCCCCTCGGTGACGATCGAGGCGATCGACTGCGGATAGACGATGGATCGCGGCTGCCCTTGCGTTACGCTTCTGCAAGCGCCAGCGTCCTGCAAACAGATAAAAGGAGCCTATTGCATGGTCGACATCGCCGCCATCAAGGAGCACGCCAAGGTCATCGGCGCCGACGGGGTGCATGTGGGCACGGTCGATCATGTGCAGGGCGACCGCATCAAGCTGACCAAGGCCGATTCGAGCGACGGGCATCACCATTTCATCTCGCTTGGACTGGTCGCCGAGATCGAGGACGGCGTCGTCAGGCTGTCCGCGAACTCGGACGTCGCAGTGACCTTCGAAGAATCCAAATAGAATTCGGCGTCGTCACGCAGCGCGTCGCCATTCTGCGCGCTGCAGTGACGCCGCCAGGTTCTGGGTAATCATCAATGGCTTGAGGATCAGGCCATCGATGCCAGCCGCCTGGTAGATCAGATGATGATCCTCAAAACCATCCCCGGTGAGCGCGAACAGGCGCCGATCGCCAAAGGGCGACGGTAACGCACGTATGCGTCGCGCGACCTCCGGCCCGGACAAGCCATGCGGCGAAAGCTGCATGTCGAGCAGGATGACGTCGAAGTGTTCCTGCGCTGCATATGCCACAGCATGATCGGCATCCTCCGTCAGCACTACCTCATGGCCGCAACTGTGCAGCAACGCGCGGCTCGCTTCGCCTGCAATCTCGTCATCCTCCAGGAACAGGATGCGCAACCTGGCTTCGGCAACAACGCCGGCCGCCGCTTCGGCTTTGACGACAGGCGCCTCCTGCAAAGGAAGGCAGACGCGAAAGCAGCTGCCGCCCTGTGGGACCGATTCATGCACAAGCTGGCCCTGCATGAGATCGACCAGACGCCTGCAAATATGAAGCCCAAGCCCCAACCCTGCCGAGCGGTTTCCAGGCGCCAGCACGCTTGCCCCAAGATCGGCATTCACCGGCATTCGCTGCGGATCGATCCCCGGCCCGGTATCGACGACCGCGATCGTCAGGAGCGAACCATCCCAAGCGGCCGTAACGCTGACGCCACCTTGCCCCGTATAGAGCACGGCGTTGGAAACGAGATTCCCGATGATCTGCTCGAAGCGGATACGGTCGCCGAGCAGAAGCGCCGGCAATCGCGCCTGGCAGATCAGGTCCAGCGTCAGCCCTTTCGCCAAGGCCGCCGAACGATGCATGTCCACGATGTCGCCGAGGCTCAACACCGGGCTGAAGGCGGCAATGTCCAGCGTGATACGGCCAGAATCCGCCCTTGCGACATCGAGGATATCGCTCACCAGCGTGGTCAGTGTCATTCCCGCCCGCACGCCGAGCCCGAGCAATTTTCCCTGCGCAGGCGTGGGATTTTCCCGTTCCAGCGTCTGCAACACGCCCATGATGCCCGAAAGCGGCGTGCGCACATCATGGCTGATCATGGCGAGCAGACGAATGCGGTTTACTGCCGCTTCCTCAGCCTCCGCCCGCGCCGCTGTCGCGCGCTGCACGGTGCTGCGCAGATCGGCCAAGGCGGCTGCCAGCAACATGCCGGCGACGGCCTCTGCAAACAGATACGAGTGCACAAAGGCAAAACTGTCGGTGAAATTGCCGCGCAGGAAAGGCCCTGCGCCTAGCACCGTTACGCCCACAGTGCCGCCCGCCATCAGCAGCGTCATCCAGGCCGGACCTGCCAGGCCGAACTGCGCGCCGGCGAGCAGACTGAGCAGCAGCGTGCAAAGCTTGCAGAGCTCCACGGCCCAGATTGGTTTGTCGATCAGCAGCAATGCGGCAATGATCGCCAGCCCTGCGACGCCGAACACCATGATCTCCAGCACGACGCGCCAACGCCATTGCGCCGCCGCCACGCGCCGCCAAAGCAAGATCGGCGGTGCGACGATCATCACGCCCATCGCGTCGCCCATCCACCACACCAGCCAGGTGGTCGCCATCGAATTGCCCAGGCGCCCGATCGCAGACACCGTCAGCGTGCCGGCCGTGGCGCTCGCCATCGTTGACCCCAGCACTGCGACGAGGATGAACAGCACGAGGCGCTTCAGCTCGCTGGCGTTCGGTTCACGCCGCAGCAGCGCGCGCAATCCTGACGTAGCAATCAGCGACGGCAGCATATTGCCAGCACCGATCAGCAACGCCAGCAACGGGCTGTGCAGTTCCAGCAGGTTCACCGTAAAAGCGCCCAGGAAAACGCCGGGCAGCAGGCGCAGGCCGCCCAGCCACACTGCCGCAAAGCCCAACCCGGAGGGCGGCCAGAACAAGGTGACCGCGTGTGCGACGAAAGCCAGCTTCAGCCCCGCATACCCGCTGCCGGCATAGGCGACCGCCACCATCAGATTGAGCGCATATAGTCTTGCCGACGAAACACGCGAAAAAACTGGCGCAGCCTCGAGCAAAGGGTGTTCTCTATGCGTAACCATTCAGCAGAGACCGCGATCTGCCATGCACCAGGCCGGCATCGATGTGGAGGCAGTCGACGCCGAACGCATCGCGATCGTTTCGAACGCTCTCGGCCGGCAGCGGTTTTGCGAATTGCTCACCTTGCTGTCCGTGCGCCTGCAGTGCCTGTCGGCGGCGATCGATGACATGCCCGCAGATGTCGCCGGCCTCATCGCCACTTTGCACCAAAGCCGTGGCTCCGCCGCAAGCCTCGGCCTACCGGGTCTGGCCGCCGCATTGACCGATATCGAGGCGCGGATCACCCACCTGCAGGTCTGCGACGGCACTTTGACCGATCTGGCAGCCATCGCGTGCGTCAAGATTGCCGGGCGCGCCTTGCCCGGCTACGGGCGCGCTGCCTCGCGCGCCGCGTCGCGTCACATGGCATTGCAGGATCAGGATCATGCATCAGGGATCTGCATCACGTAACCTTCCCCGGTGCGTGTCACTATACGCGGCGAGGGTTGTGCGGCAGTTGCGAGCTTGCGTCGTATCCGGCTGATCAGCACGTCCACAGTGCGCGCCTTCGTCGCTGCCTCCGACGATGCAATGACTTCCACCAGATACTCGCGATGCAGCGGCGTGGCGCCGCCCCGGAACAAGGCCGCGAACAGATCGAATTCGGCACGTGTCAGCCGCACCAATGCACCTTGCCCATCCACGAGTTCGCGCCGCATCAGATCCAGCGTCCAGCCGCAAAAGCAGAACACAGACTCGTCGCGGTCGGCGCGCGGTGCGGCACGGCGCAGCACCGCGCGCACGCGTGCGAGCAACTCCCGCACATCGACCGGCTTGACGATGTAATCGTCGCCGCCTGTTTCAAAACCGCGCATCTTGTCATCGGACGCAGCACGGCTGGTCACGTAGATGACCGGCATGTCGTGGTGCGCCCGCAGTTTCCTGACCAGATCGAAGCCGAGCCCATCGGGCAAATTCACATCGACAAGTGCGAGGTCGATCGGTTGTTCCGCAAAGCAGGCAAGGGCCGAGGCGGCGTTGCGCGCTTCCACCGTGTGAAGCCCACCTTCGCGCAGATAGGCCGCCGCGATCTCGCTGGCGATGATGTCGTCCTCCACCACGAGCACGCGCAAGCGAGGCTCCGGCAAACGCATCATTTTGGCACGATACTCATATGGACGCTTTCCTGATGGATCGAGCGTTTAGATTTGACAAGCAAACTGCATGCCACCCCTCGATGTATTTGGTGCGCCAGCGGGCAGCTTTGCTGCTCTGCCTACGGAGCCTCTGTTTTGTTAACGAGGCGTCACATCGCCCATTTTGCTGTTGCAGCGTACGGCAGGGTTACGCGAGGTTTTGCACAACATAATCGCTGAACCCTCGATGAAGAGGGCGGCTCGCTGATCTGCCAAGATGAAAAGCGAAACGTAGGGCCGTCTCACGCGGCTGTGGATCTGCGTATTCGATGTTGCAGTGAAATGCGTGACCCGTGTGGGTCGCTATCGGAGTGTGTTGTCCATGGCGAGCAGAGTTCCGCCCCATTTCGTGTTGTTGGCATGCGCCTGCCTGCCCGCCGCCGCACTCGCCCAGTCAGCACCGGCGGACGACCTGCCTAGCCTGCATGGGTTCGCCGATGTCGCGCTGAAAAACTTCTATTCCACACCGCGCGGCCTGCTGGTGACCGATAAAGGTGACACCGTGCAGTTCCTCAACGGGCTGGTGCTGGATTTCGCCAATGCACCCACCGACACGATCACCGACTTCGCCGTCACCATCGGCAGCTGGACCGATTTCAACCCGGGCTATCAAGCGCCGAACAGCAATAGCGTGAACGAGGTCGATCTCTTCATCGGCGGCGCCGCCACGGTGCTGACGAACACCAAGATAGGCGCGCAATATGTGGAATTCATTTCCCCACAGCGCGCTTTCCATGTGGAGCACAACATCGAATTCAGCCTGTCTTTCGACGACAGCGCCTTTCTGAAACCGGTTTCGATCCAGCCTTACGTGAAGATCTTCTATGCGGTGGCAGGCAGTTCCACAGTTGTGACCGGTAGAGAGGGCAATACGTTCGATGCCGAGATCGGTGCCGTTCCCAAGCTGGACTTGCATCCTTTCGGTGTTCCGATCATCCTCACCGCGCCCTCATGGTTCACCGTCGGCCCCGCAAGCTACTGGGGTGGCAGCAGCAATTTCGGTGTTCTTACGACCGGTCTGAAGGCCACGTATCCTCTGGACATCATTCCCGCCCGGTATGGCCACTGGTATCTCGACACCGGCATTCAGTTCTATCACGAGCTGAACAACCAACTCCTGCTCGCGCAGACTTTCGTAGGAACCGCCCAGCCCGGCACCAACGAGCACCGCAACTACGGCGTCTGGTCGGTAGGTTTCGGCCTAGGCTTCTAGACATAAATGTCTTTTGGTTCTTTTCTTCAGAAAAGAACTGCTTCCTTTCCCTCATGGGGCTTAGCATGCTGATCCAGGCCGAACCCTATCCCTTCGAGATGGATGTCAAACAGGCAGCACTGTTAATCATCGACATGCAAAGGGATTTCCTGGAGCCCGGCGGTTTTGGTGCCGCCCTGGGCAACGATGTTTCTCTTCTGCGCGGCACGATCTCGCCGACGAAAGTTTTGCTGGACGCTGCCCGTTCCGCGGGAATGTTGGTGATCCACACACGCGAAGGCCACAGGCTCGATCTGAGTGACTTGCCCCCCTCCAAGAAGCGGCGCGGCAATTTTTCCGTCACCATCGGCGATCCCGGCCCGATGGGCCGCATTCTGGTGCATGGCGAACCCGGGCACGACATCATCCCCGAGCTTTACCCGATCGCCGGCGAGCCGGTGATCGACAAGCCCGGCAAGGGCGCCTTTCATGCCACTGATCTGGGATCCATCCTGATGAACAGGCGCATCACCCAGCTCATCGTCTGTGGTGTCACCACGGAAGTCTGCGTCAACACCACGGTGCGGGAGGCAAACGATATCGGCCTCGAATGCCTGGTGATGAGCGACTGCACCGCCTCGTATTTTCCGCAATTCCACGAGCAGGCCCTGCGCATGATTCAGGCGCAGGGCGGCATTTTCGGATGGGTGGGGTTTTCGCACGACGTGTGCGCCGCTCTCGCCGCGATAGCCTGAAGGGAACGAGCAGCATGAGCAACATGGGCAGCACAGCACCCGCCGGCGAGAAACTCTGGGTCGCCGGCGACTGGAACGCGTTTTTCGGTTTCGGCACCAACATCCTGGTGAACCTCCTGGTCCTCACCGGCTTGTTGCGTTTCGTCCTCGGCATGCCCGACGACATCGTTTTCGGCCGCATCCTGCCCGCGACCGGTCTGATGATGTTTCTCAGCACGATGTATTACGCCTGGCTCGCTCGCCGCCTGGCACAGCGCACCGGCCGCACCGACGTGTGCGCCTTGCCCTCCGGTATCTCCGTCCCCCACATGTTCGTCGTGGTCTTCGTGATCATGCTG
The DNA here is from genome assembly GCA_965198855.1 of Acetobacteraceae bacterium. GTDB lineage: Bacteria > Pseudomonadota > Alphaproteobacteria > Acetobacterales > Acetobacteraceae > BOG-908. The sequence goes on from CBDAPZ010000001.1 coordinate 2,938,902, forward strand.
CCGATCCTGCATGCCACGAAGGACCCGATGCAGGCCTGGAGCGCCGGGCTCACCTGGGTGTTCGTGCAAAGTTTCGTGCTCATGGCAGGCGGTTTCCTCGCGCCCATCATCCGCCGTGTCACGCCGCGCGCAGCCCTGCTCGGCTCGCTGGCCGGCATTTCCATCACTTTCATTTCCATGAGCCCTGCGGCGCAGATCTTCTCGACGCCGGCGATCGGCATCGTGTGCTTCGCGGTGATCATCGCCAGCTGGTTCGGCGGCGTGCGCTATCCCGGCGGCATCCCCGGCGGCCTGGTTGCCATCGCCGTCGGCACCATCATCGCCTGGGGTTCGAACCTGTTCGGCCTCTCCTATGGCGGCCTCAGCGGCGCCAATCTTGCAGGCTCCGTCGCGAGCTTCGGCCTGCACCTCCCCATGCCCGCCCTCGCCCAGGTGTTCGGCGGGTTCCATTTCCTCGGCACCATTCTCGTCACCGCCATCCCCTTCGGCATCTACGATCTCGTTGAAGCCATGGACAATGTCGAAAGCGCTGCCGCCGGCGGCGACTCCTTTCCCACCACGCAGGTGCTCTCCGCAGACGGCGTGATCAGCCTGATCGGGTGCCTGATGGGCAATCCCTTCATCAACGCAGTCTATATCGGCCATCCCGGCTGGAAGGCGATGGGCGGCCGCATCGGCTATTCCGCAGGCACCGGCATACTGGTTTTTGTGCTCACCTCGTTCGGCATCGTTGCATTGATGTCGGCTTTGATCCCGGTCGTCGCCATCCTGCCGATCCTGCTCTATATCGGCATGCTGATCGGCGCGCAGGCTTTCCAGGAGACCCCGCACAGCCACGCACCCGCCGTGGTGCTCGCCATGATCCCCAATATCGCTGCCTGGGGCAAGACACAGATCGACAACGCACTCGGCGCCGCCGGCACCAATGCCGCCAGCGTCGGGCTCGACAAGCTCGGCCAGAATGGCGTGCTGTATCACGGTCTTTCGGTGATCGGCGGTGGTGCGACCCTCGCCGGCATCATTCTCGGCGCCGTCACCGTCATGCTCATCGACCGCAAATTCGAGAAGGCGGCGATGTTCGCGCTGGCCGGCGCCGTGCTCACCTTCTTCGGCCTCATCCACAGCGAAGCCATCGGCATCGGCCGCACCCCCGCGGTCGCCGGCGCCTATATGGCCGTCGCGGTCATCCTTTTCGTCTGCGCGAAGAAGGCGCTCATCCTCCCCGCCAGCAACATTGCGCACGAGCAGCCCGCCACCTAAAAAGGCGGCATGACCGACGACACTGCGTATCTCGAGCACCTCGCCACCTGCCTCTCGGGCTGCGTCGGGTTGCCGATCGACCCGGCACATCTGGCCGATGTCAGCCTCAATCTCGGCCGTCTTCTCAACGAGGGCCGCTTATTGATGGCGCTGCCGTTGCCGGCCGACATGGAGCCCGCACCGGTCTTCCGCCCGTGAGCTTCGCGACCATGCCGCTTCACGAGATGAGCGCCGCCGCCACGGCCGCCGCGGTCCGCGCTCGGAAGGTGAGTGCAACAGCGGTAACAAAATCCGTTCTTGCCGAAATCGACAGGAAGAACGCAGACCTGAACGCCTACACCACAGTGCTGGCCGATCGCGCCTTGGCCGAAGCCCGTGCCGTGGACGGCAAACTCGACAACGGCGAAGATCCCGGCTCGCTTGCAGGCGTGCCGTATGGTGTGAAAAACCTGTTCGATGTCGCAGGTCTCGTGACACTCGCAGGATCACACATCAATCGAGATCACCCACCCGCCGGCGCCGACGCCGTGCTCGTGCAGCGCCTGTCGCAGCAAGGCGCCGTCCTGCTCGGCACGCAGAACATGGACGAATACGCCTACGGATTTACCACCGAGAACGCGCATTACGGCGCCACCCATAATCCACGCGAGCCGGCGCATTCCGCCGGCGGTTCATCGGGTGGCTCGGCCGCCAGCGTCGCCGCCGGCCTCGGCGCATTCGCACTCGCCTCCGACACCAATGGATCGATCCGCGTGCCCGCCTCGTTCTGCGGCATCTTCGGCCTGAAACCCACCTTCGGCCGCCTGCCACGCACCAGCACGCAACCCTTCGTATTCGATCTCGATCATCTCGGCCCCCTCGCCCGCAGCGCCGAAGATCTCGCCCTAATCTACGATGTCCTGCAAGGGCACGATCCAAACGACCCCAGCTGCACGCCGCGTGCAGCCGATGTTACACACCCCAGGCTGCTGCATCTTCCAACCGGTTTGCGCATCGGTGTCCTGGGCGGCTGGTTCCACGACATGGCCGACAATCAGGCACGCGACGCCGTCGCCGCCGTCGCCACGGCGCTGGGCGCCACCACGAAAACGGATCTCCCCGGCGCTCAGTCCGCGCGCGCCGCCGCCTTCATCATCACCGCCTCACAGGCCGCAAACCTGCATCGGGAAAACCTGATGGACCGCGCAGCAGATTTCGATCCGTCGATACGCGGCCGCCTCCTCGCCGGCGCATTGCTGCCCGCGGCCTTCGTCCTCCAGGCCCAACGCGTGCGGCGCTGGTTCAGCGAGCAGGTGGCAAGCCTATTTACGTCCTTCGATATCCTGCTGGCACCATCGACACCTTGCGCTGCCACCACCCTTGGCCAAACCACGCTGCTCCTGAACGGGATCGAAATGCCGGCAAAACCCAGTATTGGCCTCCTCACACAACCAATCAGTTGCATCGGCCTGCCGGTGGTGGCCGTGCCGATACATCAGCCGGGAAAACTCCCCATCGGCGTTCAGATCATCGCGCCGCCCTGGCAGGAAGCCCTCGCCCTGCAAGTCGCCGCCAGGCTCGAAACACGCGGCATAGCCTCCGCCCCGGTCGCACCCTGATGGACATCAACCTTCCCGAGATACTGGCAGAAGTGACGCACGCCTTTCAGCGCTACGAAACAGCGCTCATGACAAACGATCTCGACGCCCTTAATGCACTCTTCTGGCAGTCGCCTTTGGTGATCCGCTTCGGCCCAGGCCAAAACCTCTACGGCATCGACGCCATCAACGCCTTTCGCACCGCACGTGTCGGCGGCTCACCCAAACGCGTGTTGTCCAACACGGTGATCACCACCTTCGGCACCGATTTCGCCACCGCCAACACGGCGTTTTTGCGTGAAAACACCGACATCCCTGGTCGGCAGACGCAAAGCTGGGCGCGGCTTGAACAGGGTTGGCGGATTGTTAGTGCGCATGTGTCCATGCTGGGGACGGGAAGTTAGAAACGCCTTCTTTTCTGAAGAAAAGAAGCAAAAGACTTTTATGTCATTGCAGCCAACTCTGCCAAAAAGCTCATCTCATCAGCCGACGAAGGCGCGCCAGCCACCATAGCTTGTGATGTCCTCGGCACCTTCCAAGGCGCAGGCCTCGCACAAGAAACCGGGCACGATACGCCCATCTGCCAACACCACTTTTCCAATACCCATTGGCGGCGGCAGCATGGCCACAAAACGCCCAAACGCCGCCTCGTCCATCCGCCAAACCTCCACTTCAATGCCCGGCCCGGCAAACCCAGGCACACGCACCAGCCCAGGCTTCGGCGGCGTCGTACCGGCCAACGCCATCAGCTTGTAGTCAGGCGCCGTCGTTACCGCCTCGCTCAACATGGCACCCACCCCGACCAACTGATGGTTCAACGCCATGCCGCTCAAATGCGCACCCGCCACCACCAATTCCACCGTGCTCGCCTGCAACACCTCCGGTTCGAACGCCGCCACCGCAGCATCCCGCGACCGGCCATGCCCGCACTTCGCCGCCGCATGCAGCCGGCTTCCCAGCGCAGCCAAATCATGGTCGCTGAATGCCGGCCCGATCAAAGTGACACCCGCCGGCAAACCATTCGCCCGGAACCCGGCCGGCACGGCAATCGCCGCATAATCCAAGAGATTTACGAAATTGGTGTAAGTCCCCAACAGACTATTCAACCGTACCGGCTCCACCATCAACGCCGCCACGCTGAAAATCGTCGGGCTCGTCGGCACCAGCATCACATCGATCGTCCGCCACACACGCGCCGCCGCGCGCGCCAACGCCCCAAGACGGTACAGCCCGCGAAACGCATCCGCCGCACTCTTTCCCTTGGCGCCGGCAATGATCCCACGCACCACCGGATCAAACGAGCCTGCATGCGTATCGAAAAACGGTTCGATCGCCGCAAGCCGCTCGGCAACAAAAGGCCCATCATACAACAGCGAGGCAACGTCACGAAACGGTGCGTAATCGATCACCACCGCCTTGCCGCCAAGCCTCTGCGCATTCAGGATCGCTGCATCATACAGCGCTTCCGCCTCGGTATCCCCGCAAAACACCCTATCCTGTTCCGCCAACACACCGAAGCGGAACGATGCCAGGTTAAGCCGATGAGGTGTGCAAACACGCGAATAGGAGTCGGCCTCGTCCTCCCCCTCCACAACACGCAAGACAGCCGAGGCATCCGCCGCCGTTTGGGCAAAGATACTCACGCAGTCGAGCGAGCGGCACGCCGGCACCACACCCGTGTTACTCACCAACCCCTTCGTCGGCTTCAGCCCCACGATATTGTTGAACCCCGCCGGCACACGCCCGGATCCCGCCGTATCCGTGCCCAGCGCGAACGCAACCAGCCCGGCCCCCACGCTCACCGACGCCCCGGAAGACGATCCCCCCGAGATATACGAGTCGTCAAACACGCAACGCGGCGCGCCATGCGGCGAGCGCGTGCCCACCAGCCCGGTTGCAAACTGGTCCAGATTGGTCTTGCCGATCAGCATCGCCCCCGCATCGAGAAGCTTCTGCACGACCGTCGCATTCGCCTCCGGCAGGTAAGCGAAATCCGGACAAGCCGCACTCGTCGGCAATCCAAGCGCGTCGATATTATCCTTCACCGAAAACGGAACACCATACAGGGGCAACTGCATCGCTGCTGCATTCGTCTCCAACGATGCCGCCCGCGCCAGCAGAACATCGGGCGGAACAAGGCTGATCCACACCGCCGGATCAGGATAGGCCGCGATCGCCGCCAACACATCGCCGGCCACATCGGCCGGCGTGCGGCGCCCTGCCCGATAATCGTCCAGAAGCGCATCGATCTTCATGGGCACATCCTGCTTGTTCGCCGACAAGAACACGTGCCGAAGCACGTGTTCAAATGCCAAACATGCAAAGGCCAAGCCATGCCGCCATGCGCAACCGTCCTGCTACCGGTGTGGGGCGACCGTACTCCCTCCAAACACGATATGTTGCCGCGCCGCTGGTGTGAACAGCCCGTAGATCATTGCGGCTTCCGGCACACTGGCAGCATCAAGCGTTGCGATCTGCTCGTTGGACAAACGCAATTCGGTGGCAGCGATGTTGTCGTGCAATTGCGCCACCCGGCTGACACCCATCAAAGCGGTGTCCACGCCCGGCCTTGAGAGCACCCAGGCCAGCGCCACCCGCGCCGGCGTCTCACCTATCGTTTCAGCGACTCTGCGCAACGCGTCGACGATCCGCCAATTGCGTTCGGTAAATAATGTGTCGCCGAACGGGTTCGCGCCATCCAGCCGCTTGTCACCTTCGGGCCGCATTTCGCCATTGTCGGCATCGCTGGGCAAGCCACCCGCGCGTGGTGCGCCCGCTTCCACGGTCGCGCGATCATACTTGCCCGTCAGCAAACCATAGGCGAGCGGGCTCCACGGCATCATGCCAAGCCCCGTATCACGTGCGAGCGGAAGATGCTCCGCCTCGACCTCCCGGCTCACCAAAGAATAGAAATATTGAAGCGCAATCGGCCCCGGCAGTCCGCGCAACAGGGCCAGTGTCGCAAGCTTGGCGACATACCAGGCCGGTGTGTTGGAAATCCCCCAATAGCGAATCTTACCTGCACGAACCAGGGACGACATCGTCTCCAACAATTCCTCCGGCGGAGTCACGGAATCCCACACATGAACCCAGTAGAGATCGATACTGTCAGTCCGGAGCCGACGTAGGGAGCCTTCCAGCGCGGCATGGATGTGCTTGGCCCCATTGCCGCCGGCCTGCGGCCCCTTGCCTGCCGCAAACCCGCTTTTGGTTGCGAGAACAAGGCTGTCACGCAGTCCCCGTCCCGCAATGATCGCCCCTAGCATCTCCTCGCCGCGCCCGCCCGCATACACGTCCGCAGTATCGACCAGGTTGCCCCCTGCCTCGACATACGCGTCGAATACCGCCTCTGCCTCCGGCCGCTCCATGCCCCAGCGAGCCACGCCAAACGTCATCGTTCCCAGCGCAAGCGGACTGACAACCAGGCCCGAACGGCCAAGCGTGCGGTAATCGGAGAGAGACATCAGGGCACTTTCATAGTGATCAGTATAATACCCCTTGTGAAGCCGGTTGCCACCCGGGGTCAAGCGTTATATAGTGATCACTATGGAACGATTGGACGCTCCTCCGCTGCGCCGCAACGGCCGCCCGCTCTCATTCGATCGTGAGGCCGCGCTCGAAATCGCCATGCATCTCTTCTGGCAGCACGGCTTCGAGGCAACCTCCATCGCCGCGCTGACACAAGCCATGGGCATCACGCCACCCAGCCTCTATGCAGCTTTCGGCGACAAGCGAACGCTCTTCCGCGAAACCATCGATCGGTATCTGGGCGGCGTCACTGCCGTTTCCCACAGCATCGAAAGCGCCGCCACCTCGTACGAAGCAGCCCGCGACTTGCTCACAGCCGCCGCCATCGGCGACACCGGCGAAGCAACCCCCCCGGGCTGCCTGCTCGCCAGCTCACTCATCAGCTCTTCAGCCGGCGCCGCCGATATCCGCGAGGAACTCGCGACAATCCGTCGCAGCATCGAAGCAGCTTTGCGATCCCGCATCCAACGCGACATCGACGCAGGCACACTAGCCGCGAGCTGCGACGCAGAGATGCTCGCAGGCCATGTGCTGGCAGTTGTCCAAGGCATGTCTACACTGGCCAAGGATGGCGCTGGCAGAGGCAAACTACTGCGCATCGTCAGCGGCATCATGGCGCATTGGCCGGCTGCCGCTTAAGCCCGAATATTTACTTCCTTCGCCATGGCCCCAAAGCTGGCGTCTTAGTCTGAGAAGTCATCAAGGTTCCTCGCCCGGACGGGTCTGGAGTCGTGCGCCGATCCACGCGGATAACATGAAGCTTCGCGGTCGCGTCAGCGCCTCAATGTACGATCCCGACCATTGCCTCCATATGGTGCAGCGCGCTCATTGCCATGTCCGGACGCACAAATACCAGGGCGATGAGCAGCAACACCAGCGTGCCGACCGATCCCAGTACCATGCGTATCGCCGTGTAGCGCTGAGCTGAGACTTCGTTGATGCTCACTGTCGATCTCCAAGGATTCCGTTAGGTGCTTCGTTGTCCGGCATGAGATGGTTACGTGATCAGGAAGAAAGGAAGCCGTTCTTTTTTGAAAAAGAACCAAAAAAAGACTTTTGCCTCCTGGCGTGCACTACCGGATGGGGCCGCGACAGCGACGCAAAAAAGTCCTGCGGCTGACCCAGATCGGGCACCTGATTTAGGGTGACTTCATGCATCGCGCGATCACCCGTAAGGTCGCTTTGCGCCGCTGCGCGGTGGCTCGACGGCCAGCCTTGACCGTGCCCGCACGCGCAGTCCTGCAGCATCGTGGCCGGGATGACGAAACGGCACTTCAACCGAACTACGAACCTATTCCGGAACGAAGCGCCGTCTTGGCTTAAAACCTGTTCGAAGCCAAACTCCAACCAACATCTGGGTCAGCCCCACGACTTTTTATGTCGCTGTCGCGGATCTCGCCGTCAGCGCACGCTTAGGACCCAAAAGTTTTTTGGTTCTTTTTTTCAAAAAAAGACCTGCTTCGCTTCCCCTGGCCTGGCCTGGCCTGGCCTGGCCTGGAAAAACTTGTCCCCCACGCGGCGTTGTCCACCTCAATTCGCCTAAGGGACTTCTTAGTGGCACTCATCGATTTTCTGCTCGGCCGCCGGCTGTCCAACCGTGAGCACGACACGCGCAAGATCGGCTGGTTCGAAGCTGTGCCCGCCATGGGGCTCGACGGGCTCGGTTCCGCCTCCTACGGCCCCGAAGCCGCACTGACCATCCTGATGGCGCCGATCGTGGCCCTGCTAGCGATGCTCTATGTGTCCTATCGCAAAACCATCATGGCCTACCCCAGCAATGGCGGCGCCTACACCGTCTCGCGGGAGAATCTCGGCCGCAACGCGAGCCTGCTCGCCGCGGCAGCCCTCATGGTTAGACTATATCCTCAATGTCGCGGTTGGCATCTCCGCCGGCGTCGGCGCGCTCACCTCCTCCATCACTACGCTGCAGCCATGGACGCTGACGCTCTGCGGTCGGCGCAATGATCCCCGAATCGGTGAAGACACGATGGTGGGAATTCCTGCTGCGCACCAACCGCAGCGACCGCCTTCGCAGGATGCTGCTGAAGCACGGCAATGCACGAACAAATGTGTTTATCGCACCGCGGCGCCCTTCCGACGATTGATCGAAGCAGCACGCGTCAGTGTATTTTCCGCTGTGATGCAAGTGCGCGAAACGCCGTAGGTGTGTGCCCGGTGGCGCGTCTGAAGGCCGCCGCAAAATTGGTGGGCGACGTGAACCCCGCTGAGAAAGACGCCTCCTTTACCGTGGCGCCCGCTGCCAGCAGGCGTTGCGCGCGTGTCAGGCGATGTTCGGCGATGTAGTCGCCAAGCGATCGATTGGTGCTAGCGCGAAAAGCGCGCGTGAGGTGACGCACGGAGAGGCCGCATAGAAGAGCCAAGCCCGACAAGGTAGTGCCCCCGGGATCGGCCGCCACGGCTTCCTCGATCAGCCTGCTGCGCCATGGCGGCAAAGCGCCGTTCGGCTGTATCATGTCGACGCCGCGAAAATAGCGGGCCAGTTCGATGCAGGCCTGTGCGGCCGACAATTCGATCATTGCCTCGCTCGCGAAACCCGGCGCGCGGATCTCGTCGGCGATGCGGAACATCAGACGGCGCACCTCGGTGCTGGTGATGTCCAGACTGCCCAGAAGGCGCGGCTCGGTCCATTCGAGATCGTTGCCCAGCCACTCGATGACACGGTCTCGTTCGAGGTGGCAGACGACAGCGCGCTGGATGCTGCATGCGCTGCGCGCGTGCAGGCTTGCGGTCGCGGGCACCATGAAGAGGTCGCCCAGGCGCTCGAAACGATGCGGGCTCCAATGTTCGGGATAACAGGCCACCTGGCTGCCCGAATTCGGCAGCAGGCAGAGTTGGAGATGGTGATCGCGGTTCGAGCCTGCGATGTCGATTGGGGCGGTGTAGCGCTCGCGCACGAGAGCGACGCTGCCCACGCCGATGCGGATGTGGGTCTCCACGATGATGTCTCTCACCGCCGCGCCGCTGGTCATGTCGCCTCTCCCGGGCCTGTTTTTCTTATAAGCGGCGTTGTCGCAGATTGCGGCCGAAAACCATAGCTTAGGCTGCCAGGCATTGGCTGCATTCGTTGCTGGAGGCAGGCAGCCACGCCTAGGGTTCGCCCAAACCAAGGGGCGATGAGTGAGCAGAACCGACACGCTGATGGCGCGCGCGCAGCAGGTAACGGGGCTTGCGGATTTCGGCGAGGAGTCGTTCCGCGCTGGGCTGGAGAGGCTTGTTGCCTCCCTCGATGAAGAGGCGAGGCTGAACGAGGTCGGCCGCCTGGGCACCGATGCGCAGATCGTCGATCTCCTGGCGAACCGGCTGCGGATAGAAGACTGGTATGCGCGGTTTCCCGAGATCGAGGATGAGGAGATCGTAACGCCGCTTGTCGGCCTGGGCTTGCCGCGCACGGGATCGACGGCGCTTGCCTGCATGCTGGGCGAGGATCGCGGCTATCGCAGCTTGCGTACCTGGGAATCCGTGTGGCCCTGTCCGCCGCCGGGCAGTGTGGACTTGCAGGAAGATACCAGGGTGTCGCAATCGGAAGCCGCAATGGAGCGGCGCGCACGCATGTTTCCGCGCATGACGGCGATGTTGCCGAGTAGCGCGACATCGCCGACAGAATGCCAGCTTTTCATGGGTTACAGCTTCAAGTCACAAATCTTCCAGGCTTTTGCCCATATACCGGCCTATGTCGAATGGTTCTGCCATGAGGCGGAGATGGTGAGCACCTATCGTTATGTGAAACGGGTACTGAAATTGCTGCAATGGCGTTGTCCGAAAAAGCAGTGGCGGCTGAAAAACCCGACGCATAGTCTGTTTATTGAAGCTTTTAACACGGTGTTTCCGGATGCGCGGTTCGTGATGACGCATCGTGACGTCGCTAGCGTGATCCCCTCGATGGCCGATCTTTATCTGGAGCTGCATGGCACGTTCAGCGACACCGTCAATCTCTTGTCGATCGGGCGCGGCAATGTGGCTTTCTGCGATCTGGCGATGCACCGGCTGATCGCATTCCGTGACTCTGGCGCCGATCATCGATTTTTCGACATCCATTTCGCGGCATTCCAGCAGGACCCTTACCCGTGCCTGGAGGCGCTCTATGGATTTCTAGGCGCGACGCTCACGCCGGAAGCGCGTGCGGGCATGGAAGCCTGGCGGCGGAGCAAGCCGATTGCAGAGCAGGCCTATGTGCGAACCGATCCCGCCGCCTTCGGGCTCGATGCCAAGGCATTGCGGGAGCGGTTTACGTTCTATTCCGACAGATTTGGCCTGGATCGCGCTGCAGCCTGAACTCAAGGGAGAGAGACAATGCCAATATCCGATGACATCATGCGAGGCGGATTAACGCCAGAACATGATCTTGTGTTTGCGGAAAAGCCCGCCGATCCGGAGATGCGTGAGAGCACGTCGATGTGGTTGTTTGAGGAGAACGGCGCATTCGGTTTTCCACGTTTCGGGATCGAGGCAGAGGCGGCATCCTGGGAGAACCGGCGTGTGCAAGGTAATTTCGCCTTTGCCGGCGGCCGTGTGCTGAATGGTGCCGGTCTCGGAGCGGCGCATTCACCGTTCGGACCCGACGGACGGCCGACGGTGCTCGGCGCCGGGCCACTCTCCTTGCGTTGTATCGAGCCGTTCCGGAAATGGGCTACGCGCTGGGACGGAACCGTGGCGGATGGCACGGTCGACCAGCAGATCAACAACACATTCGATTCAACCAATCGCATTGCAGTAACATTCGATCTCGAACTGACCATGGCGGCGCCCGCCTGGGTGCAGGATTATTCCCCTGCGAAAGTGGCGCTGATGTCGAAGGCAGACGCAATCGAAGCCGGCAACATGGGCATCGGCTGGCGCCTCGAACAGCTGGTCCGCGGCCACGGAACCTTCACCTGCGATGGCGCAACACATGATTTCAACCTTGTCGGCTCGCGCATAAAGCGGCAGAGCGTACGGCCGATGGCCGGATTTCGCGGCCATTGCTGGCAATCTGCCATTTTCCCGGATGGAAGAGGCTTCGGGTGCATCACCTACCCGCCGCGGGAAGACGGAAACGCCTATAATGAGGCCTACATCACCGTCGACGGCAAGATGTATCCCGCAAAGGTCAGCAAGATTCCCTGGTTGCGCCGTCTTGTAGGAAAAGGCGACGATGTGTCGCTGGAACTGGAATCCGCGTTGGGCACCACCCGCATCGAGGGATCAACAGCTTTTTCGCTGTTCCGCGTGGGAAACCCGGATATAGGCGGGCTGAACCTGCAACAAGGCGGCGTGGAATATCGCTGGGACGGGCAGGTCGCGTTTGGCATGATCGAACGATCAAGCCCGGAAGGCCAGACGGCGATCGGCTAGATTGCAAGCCATGAAACACGAGCGAGGTTCCATGAAAAAAGGTGTCATTGATCCGGCGAAGGCCTCGCTGGGGGCAAGCTATCCGCCGCCACACGATCAGATTTGTTCCGGGCGGAAGACGTGGCCGCTGACACGCCAATTTGGGCTCAGCCAGTTCGGCGTCAACCGCGTGGAGTTGGCACCCGGATCCTGGTCGACGCAGCGCCATTATCACAAGACATGCGATGAAGTCGTGGTGGTCGTTTCAGGCGAGCTCGTTCTGGTAACGGATGATGGCGAGGAGGTGGTGCGCGCGGGAGAATGCGTCGGGTTCAAGGCCGGCGTGCCGAACGCGCATCATCTGCAGAACCGCAGCGACGAGGTAGCCGTGTTCTTCGATATCGGTGGACGTGATCTCTGGGACGTCTCGACCTTTCCGGATATCGGCATCGAGGCGCGGCCGCACGTGGAGGTCAGGTTTCGTCCGATCAAAGGGTGACCGAGGTGATCAGGCTCTATTATCTTCCCTCCCCAAATGGGCGGAAGATCAGCATCGCACTGGAAGAGATGGCACTGCCCTACGAAGTGAAGATGGTCGATATCTTTAAGCTGGAAGCGCAGACGCCGGAATATTTGAGGATCTGTCCGAATGGCCGTATCCCGGCGATCGTCGATCATGATTCGCAGGGCGAGGAGATACGCGTTTTCGAGTCCGGGGCGATATTGCAGTATCTCGGACGCAAGAGCGGGCTTTTCTATCCGTGTGCCTCAGAAGTGCTACGCGCCTGGGTAGATAGCTGGATATTCTGGCAAATGGCAGGGCTTGGGCCGATGTCGGGACAGATCACCTGGTTCAAGCGTGCGGCGGAAAAACGCGGCAGAGATCCCAACGAGACATCGCTGGCACTATACCGGTTTACCAAGGAGACAAAACGACTTTACGGCGTCCTGGAGCATGCCCTTAAAAACCGCGACTTCATCTGCGACAGCTATTCCATTGCCGACATGGCGTGCTGGCCGTGGGTTGAGCACTATGCAAGCCATGTCGGCGGGCTGGAAGCCTACCCGGCCATAGGCGCCTGGCATCAACGCATTGCGTCGCGTGATGCGGTACAGCGTGCCATGGCGATCAAAGCGGATCATGTAATACCCACGGCTCGGGCAACCGGAGGGGCAGTTTGATACAAGCTAATGCCCAAAACTGTTTACAAGCCTAAGCACGCGCGCTCCCCGGCAGGACGCTTCTGCGCGCGAAGCATGAGGTGTTTCGCCTACATAATACGACGTAAGAACGTGTTTGCTCAAACGCAAATCCGTGCCTAAGCTCACATCAAGGCAGCAAGCGAGCTCGCTGCTGACTTTCCCCCTTATTTTGGCGGCGCCGGAAGGCGCCGCTTTTTTTGCCGCCCTATCGCGGTGCAGCAAGAAACAAGACAATCGTGCCAGGAACAATATCGCACTGGCGTTTCACACATCTGTTGTCAGGTGACTCATTGTAGGCTGTGTTGCCACCATGATCTCGCTATGCCTGAAGGCAGGGTGGCAGACCATGACGTGAGTAGAAAAGTTTTACATGGTCGAATGCGTGCAGCCGGCAACGGAAAAAGCCGCAACGACGAACAGGGGGACGACATGGCGATCGGGAGCCGTAGAAATGCGCTGGTGCTCAGCACAGCGTTGACGTTAAGCCTTGGCGCGATCGCGCCAGCACTGGCGCAGACCGTGTCGCCGGCACCAGCGCCGACAAGCGCTGTGAATCCACCTCGGCAGAGGGCAGAGGGTGGCGTATCAGACGTCATCGTGACTGCGCGGCGCATCAACGAGCGCCTGCAGGACGTGCCGATTTCCATCACGGTGTTCAATCAGGCAACGCTAAGCAACCGTAACATTCAAACGGCTGAAGACCTCGCAATCAACACGCCGTCACTGTCGGCGAATACCAACTTTGGCAACCAGAACACCACCTTCGCGATCCGCGGATTCGTTCAGGATATCGGCACACAGCCTTCGGTCGGCACCTACTTCGCCGACGTGGTCTCCCCGCGCAGCGGCTCGAGCGCCTTGCCCATCGGCGACAGCCTCAACGCCGGCAGCCTGTTTGACCTCCAGAACGTTCAGATCCTGAAGGGCCCGCAAGGCACACTTTTCGGGCTCAACACCACTGGTGGCGCCGTGCTGTTGGTGCCGCAGAAACCGACCTCCGCGCTGAACGGTTATGTCGAGGCAGGCGTCGGCAATTACGGCATGTACAGTACGCAAGGGATGATCAACATCCCAATCTCCGACAAGATACGCTTGAGGATCAGCGTCGACCACGAAGACCGCGATGGCTACGAGAAGAATGATTCCGGTATCGGACCCAAACGCTTCGACGATCTGGACTACACAGCCGTGCGTGCCAGCCTTGTTGTCGATGTGACGCCGGATATCGAGAACTACTCTATCTTCTCGTATGACAAATCGGATGAGACCGGTGCGTTGCAGAAGCTGGTCGGCTGCAATCCGGCTGCTTCTGCGGCCAATCTGATCGGCAATCTCGCTTGCGAACAGCTGGCGCGAGAGCAAAAGAGTGGCTTTTACACTGTCCAGAACCCGCTAGCTGATCCATATTCGAACCTGCGCACGTTCCAGGCAATCAACACAACTACCTGGAACGCCACCGACAACATAACGATCAAGAATATCATCAGCTACGCACAGCTGAAGGACGACTATAATACAGGACTGTTCGGCACCGACTGGATCTTGTCCGATGTTCCTGGACTCGGCGCCTTGTTCCCGAAGGGACAAAAGCTTTTCTTCACCGATTCCCAGCCAGCCCCGGGTGCTGATACGGCCAATCAATCCACCTTCACCGAGGAACTCCAGGTTCAGGCGCACGCGCTCGACTCTCGGTTGACGTATCAAGGCGGTGTCTATCTCGAACTCAGCGATCCAATTGGTGAAAACGGCTCGGAGAGCCCTACGCTCGCTGACTGCACAAACGTCGCAACGCTCAACTGCACAAACCCCTTGGGTGAAGGTGAACTCGGCCTTACTGTCGGCCGTGAGCGCTCGAAGGATATCGGCGTGTATTCGCAGGCCACCTACGCCATAACGGAGGCGTTGAAGGTGACCGGAGGTGCACGATACACCTGGGACAACACCTCGGACGGCAGCAACTTGATCAGCACCTATCTGCCGGGTCTGATGGTAGCTCCGGGTGTCTATTCCACCACCGCGATACCGCAATGTACGAACCCCGGCTCGTCCGGCCTTCCCTCGTGCTATTCGTCAACCAAGGAATCGAGCAGGGCGCCGACCTGGCTGATCGACCTGGAATACAAACCTTTCGACAACACCCTGGTGTACGCCAAATACTCGCGCGGCTATCGCGCCGGTGGCGTGGTCCAGAGCCTATCGGCACCGTTCAATACCTTCGGGCCGGAGCGGGTTAATACGTACGAGGCCGGCATCAAGCAGACATTCCTCGAGCAGGTACACGGCATTCTCGATGTGGACGGATTCTACAACGATTTTGCCAACCAGCAGCTGGAAATCGGCTTCGATCCGAAGCCGGGTAGAACCGTTGCACCGGCATCCGGTATCGCAAACGCCGGCAAATCGCGTATCTACGGCGCCGAAGTCAATGCGTCGGTCACCCCGTTCCCCGGTTTTACGGCTACTCTCGATTACACCTACCTCAACACAAGCATCCAGACGCTCACCACACTCACCACACCTGCTGCGAGCCCTTATCTCGTCGTGAACGAGGCGATTGCCGGCGATCCGCTTGCGCTGTCTCCGAAAAACAATATCACGGTCAGCGGCACCTACACGCTGCCGCTGGATCCGGAGTTGGGCAAGATCCAGATCGGTGCGTCGTTCACTTACACGGATCCACAGCTTGCGGACTACGCTGACACAACTGCCGTGATCAGCGGCAACATCCCCAACGTAGCCGTGCAAAACCTTGCCTATTTGCAGGCACGCCATCTGGTCAATCTGAATGCCAGCTGGACGTCCATCTACGGATCGCCGGTCGACTTCACGGCATTCGCCACCAATGTTACCGGTGACAAATACCGCACCTTCGTGCCCGGCCTCTACTCGTCGAGCCTCGGCATCGAAACGGCCACCTTGGGTGAACCAACCTTCTACGGCTTCAGGTTGCGATATAATTTCCGTCCACGGAAGGCAGCTCCGCCGCCGCCGGTCGAGGCTGCAGCGCCATCGGCACCTACCGTCGCACCCGCCCGAACCTACCTGGTCTTCTTCGATTGGGATCGCGCCGACCTTACCGACCGCGCCCGCCAGATCGTTGCAACCGCTGCATCGGCCTCCACCCACGTGCAGACGACGCGCATCGAAGTGAACGGCTATACCGATCTGTCCGGCACGGCAGCCTATAATCAGAAACTCTCCGTGCGGCGCGCACAGATGGTGGAGACAGAACTGGTGCGTGATGGCGTGTCGGCAAGCGAGATCTCCATCCATGGTAACGGCGAAAACAATCCCCTCGTGCCCACGGCACAAGGTGTGCGTGAGCCGCAGAACAGGCGGGTGGAAATCATCCTGATGTAGGAGGGTTGCTGTCCTCTTTAGCGCCGCTAAGTGATGGCGGCGTTAGAGAGGAAGCAGTTCTCTTCTGAAAAAAAGAGCCAAAAAACTTTCGTGCCCTTGGCGTGCGCCGCCGCATAGAACCGCGACAGCGACGCAAAAGTCTTTTGCTTCTTTTCTTCAGAAAAGAAGCTCTTTCTTCCTGGCCTAGAATGGCAGGTTATACAGCTCCACCGCATTGCGCTCCAAAACGCGCTTTATGACATTGTGGTCATAACCGCCCAACGTCTCCACAAGATGCTCCTGCACACCGGGATAAAGCGAGGTGGGATGCGGAAAGTCGGTTTCGAACAAAACCTTGTTCACGCCGATCGTTTCCAGCAGCATCTTCGGTGCAACGCTCTCGAACCAATACGTCACCCACATCTGGTCGCGGAAGTATTCCCACGGCCGGCGTTGGAGCATCTTGGATTTGACAGGCAGCATCTCGTTGAACTGGTGTTCGTAGGCCTCGATCGCGAACGGCACCCAGCCCATCCCGCTTTCAATGAGACCGATCTTCAGCTTCGGGAACTGGTCCAGGCGGCCACTGACCATCCAGTTGCCCATGGTGGCCGCGTTGCAGATCGAGGCCATCGTCGCCACAACGGAGAGGGTCTGCTCGAACGCGAAGCCCTTCCACACCATTTCGGATGGATTGATCGACGTGTTCAGATGGAAGTTCAACGGTGCGCCGGCGGCTTCGCACATTTCGAGAAAGGGCGTCCAGTACTCATCGAGGTAGGAGGGGACACCGATCCGCTCGGGTGTGTCTGGCAGCACGAAACCTTTCAGCCCCATGTCGAGGCATCGCCGTGCCTCTGCCAGCAAGGCGCCACGGTCCCAGATCGGCAGGTGGCCGAGCGTGAAGAGGCGCTGACCGGATTCCGTCTGCCGTTCCGCGCTCGCATCGTTTAACATCTGCAGGATGGAGACGGCAAGATCGTTGTCGTGCAACGACATCAATGACCCGGCCTGCGTCACGCCCGAGTTCTGGTAGCAGATCTGGGCATACACGCCCATGTCGTCCATGGCCCGCAGGCGGGCCTTCAGGTCGTGCGCACCTCTATGGCCTTCATCGAAGGTTGGGAAGGCCAGCCGGCCAAGCAGCTTGTTGTTGTCGGCGCGGATGACGTTGCCGCCCATCGAGCCCCAGTCGCGATCGCCGACAAACCATCGATCAACACCGTTCACCCGGCGCACATAGGGCACCTTGTCCTTGTATCTGACAGGCGCGCGCGACGTGAACAGATCGGGTGCCTCAGTAACATGCGTATCGCAATCGACGATCTTGATGCCCTGTAGACTGGGATGCAGCCCCTTGGAGGCAGCGGCATAATCCACCTCCCGCAGCACGCCACCAGGGGTCCAGCCCTCGTCGGACCAGTATCTGCGCGCTGAGGTAGCGAGATCCGAGGTGTCGCTGTCTGCCATGGTTTCCCCATAGTGATATTTAAGACAAGCGTTGCAGAGACAGCTGACCCTGGCAATTAGCTGCTCGTTCTCATCGCTGGAGCGAACGCCGCCAGATAAAACCGCGACAGCAACCTAAAAGTCTTTTGCTTCTTTTCTCCCAAAAGAAGACCTTCTCTGACCTTCAGGCAGGATTATTATCTGCACAGGCTGTGCAGATACCATCCGCAATGCGCCGAGGATCACCAATCAGGCTAATTTCGCCGTCATACCCAATCGCGTTTTCCGGCCTGTCGCGCGCGGCGATCTGAGACGGCATCAGCACCATTGTGAGGCCGCCTGCATGGTGTATTGCGGCCAGGCCGCGTGAACCGTCATCCAGTGCGCCGGAGAGGACAACGCCGATCATGCGGGTGCCTGCGTGTTGCGCCACCGATGTGAACAGCAGGTCTATCGTGCGATTGCCATATAAGCGATCGGGGTCGTTCACCAGCGCGCCAAAACTATCGCCGGCAAGCGTCAGATGCTCGGAAGGCCCACCGATATAGACACTGCCGGCCTCGAAATGCTCACTTTGGGCGGCGATCACCACGGGAAGGCTGCACCCCTTCGCCAGGATGGACTGCAAGTGCGTCGGCTTGCCCCAGCCTCAATGCAGCACGACCATGACGACCGCTGAAAGGGTCTTGGGAAACGCCGCCAGAAGTTCCTGTATGTCACGCAAGCCCCGTCCGCCTGAAGCGCCGATGGCAACAATCCAGGGTGTGTCCAAGTTGGGCATGCGGGATGATGGCACATCCACGTGCCTTGGCGTAAAGATATTTCGGGTACACACGAAATGGCAGGTAACGCAAGAGCGCGCACGCTGATAGATGGAACAGCCTTACAAAAACGACATCGTAACCAGGTAACCACTTCATCGGGAGCTTGCATGACCAGATCGACAGCGGATTATCTCGCCGAAGCCCTGCAGCAGGCTGGTGTCAAACGGATCTACGGCGTCGTGGGCGACTCGCTGAACGGCTTCACCGATTCGTTACGGCGGATGAAGACCATCGAATGGATACATATGCGGCACGAGGAGAGTGCCGCCTTCGCCGCGGGCGCAGAAGCGCATCTCACCGGCGAACTCGCCGTATGCTGCGGCAGTTGCGGCCCAGGCAATCTGCACTTGATCAACGGCTTGTTCGACTGCCACCGCAGCGGCGTCCCCGTGCTCGCCATCGCCGCCCATATCCCGAGCACGGAAATCGGCCTCGACTACTTCCAGGCCACGCACCCGGAAAGCCTGTTTAAGGAATGCTCGCACTACGTCGAGCTCGTCTCACGCCCCGAGCTCCTGCCGCAGATCCTGCTGCGTGCGATGCGCATGGCGGTGGCAAAGCGCGGCGTGGCCGTCGTGGTCATACCAGGCGACGTGGCGCTCAAACCTCAAGCTGCCGCGGTTCCGCCCTGGCTGGTGCCCAGCAAGCCGATCATCCAGCCGGCCCCGGCCGATATGCAGCTTCTGGCGGACCTCCTGAACAAGGGCTCGCGGATCACCCTGATGTGCGGCGCCGGCTGCGAAGGTGCCCATGACGAGGTTGTAGCCCTGGCCGCCAAGCTGAAGGCGCCGATCGTCCATTCGCTGCGCGGCAAGGAGTTTCTGGAATACGATAACCCTTATGATGTGGGCATGACAGGCCTGGTAGGGTTCGCATCCGGCTACAAGGCGATGAAGAACTGCGACACGCTCCTGCTTCTCGGCACCGATTTCCCCTATCGGCAATTCTATCCCGAGGGCGCTGTCATCGCACAGATCGACATCAGGCCTGAAGCCTTGGGCAATCGCTGTCCACTTGATCTAGGCCTGATCGGCAGCGTCAAGGCGACACTGGACGCGTTGCAGCCGATGCTCACCGAGAAAAACGATACCGCCCATTTGGACGATGCCCTCGCCGACTACAAGACCGCGCGCCGGCATCTTGACGCGCTCGCGGAGAGCAACCCGCACAGCCACCTCATCCATCCGCAATATGTCACACGGCTGGTCAGCGAATTGGCCGATAACGACGCCATTTTCACCTGCGATGTCGGCACACCGATTGCCTGGACCGCACGATACCTGCAGGTGAACGGCAAGCGGCGGATCATCGGATCGTTCAATCACGGCTCCATGGCGAACGCCATGTTGCATGCCATCGGCGCACAGGCCGCCTTTCCGGACCGCCAGGTCATTTCGTTTTCAGGCGATGGCGGTTTCACCATGATGATGGGCGAGTTCGTCACCCTGATACAGACCGGCCTGCCGGTGAAAATCGTGGTCCTGAATAACGGCACGCTCGGTTTCGTAGAACTCGAAATGAAAGCCGGTGGTTTCGTCGACGTCAATTGCGACCTCAAGAATCCCAATTTCGCCGCGATGGCCGAGGCCATGGGTATCAAGGCGATCCGTGTCGAACAGCCGCAGGAACTCAAGGGCGCGATCACTGCGTTCCTGGCGCATGACGGCCCGGCTTTGCTCGATGTCGTCAGCGCCCGGCAGGAACTGGTGATGCCGCCCGTGACCACGCTGGATGAGGCACATCATTTCGGCCTCTTCATGATGCGCGCCGTGCTGGATGGCCGCGGCGGCGAGCTTATCCACCTTGCGAAAGAGAACCTGACGCGCTGACTTAGGTCTCGAGCATGAAAGGATTTCGGCAATGGAGGTGACTGCGCTGCTGCTCTCGCGCCTGCAGTTCGGCTTCACGGTCTCTTTCCACATCATCTTCCCCTCCTTCACCATCGGCCTCGGCGCCTGGCTGGTGGTGCTGGAAGCGCTGCATCTGACATCCGGCCATCCCGTCTATCGGCGCCTCTTCGATTTCTGGCTGAAGATCTTTGGTGTCACCTTCGGGCTTGGGGTCGTTTCGGGCATCGTCATGGCTTTCGAGTTCGGCACCAACTGGAGCCGCCTCTCCGAAGCAACGGGGCCGATCCAGGGTCCGCTCCTGGCCTATGAGAGTTTTACCGCCTTTGCGCTGGAAGCTTCATTTTTCGGCGTGCTGATCTTCGGCCGCAATCGGGTGTCACGAGGCAGCTACTTTCTGTCCACCGTCATGGTCGCCTTGGGCACCACCTTCAGCGCTTTCTGGATCATGGTGAATAATAGTTGGATGCAGGCGCCTGTCGGCTACACTTTGCGCGACGGCATCTACGTGCCTACCGATTGGACGGCCATTGTTTTCAGCCCGGTCGTCTGGGTGCGTTTCCCGCATATGCTGATTGCCGCCTATCTCACCGGCGCTTTTTGCGTCGCGGCCACCGGCGCGTGGTATCGGCTGCGTCATAGCTACGCGTCCGAAAGCCGCGTCATGTTGCGGATGGGCCTGTTTCTCGCGGCCGTGCTGGTGCCGGGGCAGTTGCTGTTCGGCCATCTCAACGGCGATTATGTGCATGAGCGGCAGCCAGCCAAATTCGCCGCAATCGAAGCGCGCTGGCATGACGAGCAGCCAGCCTCCGAAGTACTGCTCGCCATCCCTGACGAGCATACGCAAAGCAACCACTACGAACTGAAGATCCCTTATCTCGGCAGCCTCATTGCAAGCATGCGGCTGAATTCGAAAGAAGTTGGCCTCACCGACTTTCCAGATGCGAACCGGCCGCCTGTCGCCATTCCATTCTTCACCTTCCGTATCATGGTCGCCTGCGGATTGCTGATGATGGGCATCGCCTGGCTCGGAACGCTTGCAGAACTCAGCGAAAGCATTGATCGGCATCCATTGCTGCTCTGGTCGATCTTCCTCAGTTTTGTGCTTCCCTTTGCTGCCACGCTCACCGGCTGGTTTACCGCCGAGATTGGTCGCCAGCCCTGGACCGTCTACGGCATGCTGCGCACGCGCGATGCCGTGACACCGAATCTGACCGTGGGTGAAACGCTCACCACCTTGGTTTTCTTCGGCCTCATCTACATTCTCATCTTCAGTTTCGGCACGCTTTTCATCTACCGCCTCCTGCGCGCGGGCCCATCGGAGGACGCTCCCACGCCCACGAACCCCAAGCGGCCTTTGGCGCTTGCAGGCGGCAGTCCGGACGCGCAGCCTCAAGCTGGGCTGCCATCGCTGTGATCACATTCTGGGTTGCGGCCTTGGCAGTCGTCACGCTGCTTTATGTGCTGCTGGACGGGTTCGACTTGGGTGTCGGCATCCTCTTCGGCTTCACCCGTAATGAAGCATTCCGCGCGCGCATGCTCAGCGCGATCGCGCCGGTGTGGGATGGCAACGAAACCTGGCTTGTTCTTGCGGGCACAGTGCTGTTCGGCGCCTTCCCCAAAGTCTACGCCACCTTGCTGTCGGCATTCTATCTGCCGATCATCCTGATGCTTGGCGGCCTGATCCTGCGCGGCGTCGCCTTCGAGTTTCGTTACAAGGCAACCAGCACGCGCTGGATCTGGGATTTCGGCTTCTGCGCCGGCTCGCTCGTCGCGAGTTTCGTGCAGGGCACGGCCATCGGTGCCCTGGCAAAGGGCTTGCCGTTGCAGGATGGGCATTACGTCGGCGGCCCTTTCGGATGGCTCAGCTGGTTCGCCTGCCTGTGCGGTGTCGGCCTATGCTTCGGTTACGCACTGCTCGGCGCGAGCTGGCTGGTGAGCAAAGGCGAAGGTGCATTGCGCGACAAGGCTTATGCGTTGTTGCCGATGCTGACGCAGTGCGTCTTCGGCCTGCTTGCCGTAGCCTTCATAACCGCCTTGAGCAGCAATCTACGCATCATGCATCGGTGGCTCGACCGGCCTTATCTGGTGATTTTCCCGATCATCGGTGCCGTCGCCGCTGTCATCCTCATCAGGAGCATACTGAAAAGAGATGATTTACAACCTTTCCGAATGACCATGCTGATTTTCATATCAGCGTTCTTAACCATGGCAATCTCGTTTTGGCCTTACATGATCCCGTTTTCCATCACGATCGCGCAGGCAGCCGCACCTCCGGAGAGCTTGCATTTCATGTTCTGGGGCGCCGGGCTTTGCGTGCTGCCGCTGACACTCGCCTACACCGCGCTCGTCTATCGCGTCTTCCGCGGCAAGATCCTGGACACCGAACATGAAGCTGCCGAATAGGACCGCGACAGCCACATAAAAGTCTTTTGTTTCTTTTCTTCAGAAAAGAAGATCTTCCTTCAAGCTGGAGCTCTCATCAATGTCCATCCTGACCCTAAAAGACGGCACCACCCTCTTCTACAACGACTGGGGGACCGGCCAGCCAGTCGTCTTCAGCCACGGCTGGCCCCTCAGCGCCGACGCTTTCGAAGACCAGATGTTCTTCCTCGTTTCGCACGGCTATCGCTGCATTGCGCATGATCGCCGTGGACATGGCCGATCGAGCCAGCCCTGGTTCGGCAACGACATGGACACCTATGCCGATGATCTTGCCCAGCTGACGGAAGCGCTCGATCTGCACGACGCCGTTCATGTCGGCCATTCGACGGGCGGTGGCGAGGTTGCGCGTTATATCGGCCGCCACGGTACGAAGCGGGTTGCCAAAGCGGTACTGATCGGCGCGGTGCCGCCGGTCATGGTGCTCAGCGAGGCCAATCCGAGTGGCCTGCCGATGAAGGTATTCGACGATATCCGGGCGGGTGTCGTCAAAGACAGGTCGCAATTCTTCAAGGATCTTTCCGTGCCGTTCTACGGCTATAATCGCGACGGTGCGGTCGCCTCCAGCGGTGTCCGGGAGTCATTCTGGTTGCAGGGCATGATGTGCGGGTTTCCGGCTTCTTACTTCTGTATCAAGGCGTTTTCGGAGACCGACATGACCGAGGATCTGAAGCGCTTCGACATTCCAACGCTATTGCTTCATGGCGACGACGATCAGATCGTGCCGATCGGCGCCGCCGCCCTGCGCTCGGTGGAACTGGTGCCGGGCGCTGAACTGCAGGTGTTCAAGGGCGGCGCGCATGGCATGTGCACGACAGAGAAAGACAAGGTGAATGCGGCGTTGTTGGCGTTCTTGCGCACGTAGCTGCGATAGGAAGAAAGCGGGTCAGCAACACACTATTCTGTATCCGGAATGCTTCTTTCCTGGCCTCGCGAGGCGTGCAGCCCGACCGCAAGCTCCACGCCAGGTTGCCATAGCAGGGGCGATGGCCGCAGCGTCTGATCCGGCCGCCAGTCGCGGTAAAGGATTTCGCGCGCTTTTCCCGCACCGAACAGGGCTGGCGTACGACTTAGCGCAGACCACCCATCGGCAGCGTGGCCGGCCGCCAAGAGGAAGGAGTCGGGTATCGTGACGAAGCGCGGTTTGGCGTCTTGGCTGGCGGCGCTGACGATGTCGCGCCAGCCATGGCCGTCCAATGCCGCATCGGAGAGTTCGTGCAGGATCGCTGATGGCCCTGGCGCACAGAAGGCAACGACAGCAGCGGCTACGTCCGCCACGTGGATCATCGACAATCGTGGTTCCGGGGCTGCTGGCACGAGCACGACAGGCAGGCTGGCCAGGCGGAGCAGAGACCGGGTGGCTTCGTCCCCGGGCCCATACACCACGCCTGGTCGCAGGATCACCCATTGGGTGCTCCCTAGGGCCATTTTGACGGCCTCTTCTCCGGCGCATTTGCTGGCGGCGTAGGGTGACAGTTCGGGCCGTCGCGCCGCCTGCGACGAGAGCAGGATGAAACGGGAACGGGGCGCTTCGCGAGCGGCAATTTCAGCGAGATGTGCGGTTGCATCCCGGTTGATGGGCAGAAAGGCGCGCGCATCGCGGCCGCGGATGGTGCCGGCGGCGTGCACGACCGCGTCGGCGCCTTGGACCAGGTGGACCAAAGCTGTTTCATCTTCGAGGTCACCCAGCACCAGTTCGATAGGGGTGTTCGCAAGCGATGGATGTGTAGGGTCGCGGCGCACCAGCATCCTGACGTGCCATCCGGCGGAAGCGAGGGCTGCGGCACAGGCGCGGCCGATAAAGCCGGTGCCGCCGGTGAGTGCGACGGTGGCGCGGGTCAAGCCGGCTGGGTGGCGGGACTGCTCAGGGTGCCGGCCAGATAGCTGCGCCGCGCTGCCGACCGGCTGAGCTTGCCGGACGACGTGTAGGGCAGCGTGTTGGCAGGTACCAGGATGACCCGACCATCGAGCCCATGCTCCGAACGCACGGAGTCGCCGATGGCCGCCGCGAGCGTCTGCGCCAAATGCCCTTGCGTGCCGGAGCGGGCTTCTGCGGCCACAACCAGCACCTCCTGGCCATTCTCTTCGACCGAGAAGGCGGCCACGTCACCGGTGCGGATGCCGGGCACCGCGTGTTCGACCGTCCATTCGAGATCTTGCGGCCACACATTCCGGCCGTTGATGATGATCAGGTCCTTGGCCCGCCCGGTAATGACCAGGGCGCCATTGAGCCAGTAGCCGAGATCGCCGGTATCGAGCCAGCCTTCGGCGGAGAGCACGGCCTCGGTGTGCGAGGCCTCGCCATCATAGCCGCGCATCAGGCTGGGTCCGCGGGCATAGAGCCGACCGACCTGCCGTTCGCCCAGCACGATCCCGGTCTCGCCGCGTATCTCTACCTCGTGCTCAGGCAGGGGAATGCCGCAGACCACGAGGGTGCGGGCGCGGCTGGCGTCACCGACGGGGCTGACGGCGATATTGTCTTGTTCCAGGCGATCCAGGTCCAGCGTGTCGGTCTGCAGGCCGCGTCCGAGAGGTGCGATGCTAATGGCCAGGGTGGCTTCGGCCATGCCGTAGCTGGGCAGGAAGGCGTTCGGGTTGAAACCCTTGGCGGCATAGGTTTCGGCAAAAAGGTTCAGCACGGCGGGGCGTATCATGTCGCCGCCAATGCCCGCGACCCGCCAGCAGGAGAGATCGAGTGCGAGGCCCTGGGCCTGCTTTGCGCGGCGGACGCAGAGATCGAAGCCGAAGCTGGGGCTGTAGGCGATGGTACAGCGCTGCTCGGAGATCAGCGACAGCCACAGCATGGGGCGCCTGGCGAAATCCTGGGTAGCGATCAGGTCGATGGTGAGCTGGCCTGCCATCGGGCAGATCAGGAAGCCGAGCAGACCCATGTCGTGATAAAGCGGCAACCACGAAATGGTGCGGTCGCCCGGCCGCATCTTCAGGCCGTGGCGGAGCAAGGCGCATACATTGGCCATCGCCGCCTGATGATCGACCATGACGCCGAGCGGGAACCGCGTGCTCCCGGAGGAGAACTGCAGATAGGCGGTAGAATTGGGGTCGATGTCCGGCAGGGGTTTACGGTCCAGGGCCGACAGGGAAGCGACTGTGCAACACAGGCGTAGATCGGTCTGCTCGCTAAGCGGCGCCAGCCATTCGATGAGGTTTGCGGGTGCGAGCAGGCAGGCGGCCCGCATCTGCAGGACGAAGCGGCTCGTGCGTTCCAGGTATGCGTCACGCCCGCCGAACGCCGTGGGCAGTGGGATCGGCGCGGGAATAAGCCCGGCGTATTGGCACGCGAAGAAGGCGGTGACGAAATCAGGGCTCGTTTCCGCCACCAAGGCAACGCGCTCGCCAGCCTGCAATCCGGCGCCGAGCAGACGGCCGGCGAGATCCAGCGCGTCGCGCTGAAGCTGCGCATAGGTCAGCGCTGTGACCACTTCGCCTTTGACGGAATAGAAATTCAGGCCGGTGCGACCGTGCGCCGCGTAATCGAGCGCATCGAGCATGGTGGAGAAGTCACCCAGGCGCATCGGCTGGCCGCTCGCAGTGGGCGTGGGCGTCGCGAAAGAGACCGGCATGTGGTTCATGCGGCGCTCCTGCGAGCGAAAATCGTTTCTACCAATACGAGATCCTCAGGCTTATCGACATCCACCGCAGCCTCGGCGAAAGGCATTTCGACGACCGCCAGGTGCTGCCCGGTGCGTGCGCTCAGGAGGCGGAGCATGCCGTCCAGGGTCGCCAATCGTAAGGCATACGGAAGCAGAGCCCGAAAGCCAAGCAGCCGTGCGAGCTTGAGCGGTCGTTTGCGATCCTGCTCAAGGCGTTCCCAGAACCGCACGGCGCCTGTGGCACCCGGGGTACAGAGCAGAAAAAGATTGCAGCCACTGAACGCACCGTCACGAAACCGCAGCCAGGTGCGTTTGGTCTCGGGGAACGCAGCCCGGATAATTGTCGAACGCGCAATCGCGGCGATTACGTCCGTGCCAGGCACCCGGGCTGCCAACACATGGGACACCATGGCTGGCGTCAGTAGCGGATGATCGGCCGTGGTGATGAGCAGCGGTGTTCCGAACCTCGTCAGCATGGCGCCGACACTACGGCTCGGGCTCGATTCGGCGTCACACGTGATGATCTTGCCGTCGCCGTTGAAACCATTGACCAATTGGGCAGCGTTCTGCGCGCAGACCACGATGCGGCCGATCTGTCCACAGGCACGCAGCGTGCCCAGGACATGGGACAGCATCGGCACGCCGGCGATCGGCACCAGCGCCTTGTGGGTAGTGCCGGCGGCCGCCGCCAACGGGTCGAGCTGACCGGCGCGCGAGCCGGCGAGCACGATCGCGGTGATACCCTCGGTCGAATTCACGCCGCCAACGCCTTTTTATAGACGCGATAGGTCTTGTACGCCGAGGCGCCGATCGCTTCGGCCAGATGGCGCATCGGCTTGTTGTCCTCAAGCACCCACGACATCTCGAGGGAACGGATGCCCATCGCGGCCGCCTCCCGGCGGAGCGACTCACTGACATGCAATGGCAGCAACTGGCCGAGCAAGGTGTTGGAGTATTCCTTGCGCATCCCCATCAGCGGTATACGCGCAGTCTTCACCCCAGCGACTTTGAGGCGCCAAAGCAGCTTTGCCCAGCCGAACGGCAGCAGAGCGCCGGACAGGTCGCGTATGGCCTCGTTCAGGTTCGGCAGGCACAGGCCGAAGGCGACCGGCTTGCCATCCACCTCGGCGAACCAGACCAGGTTTTCATGCAGCAGCGGCCGCATTGCCTTGGCGATGTGCGCGATCTCCTCGCGGGTGATGGGAACGAAGCCCCAATGAGTGCTCCAGCCGTCGTTAAAAATGTCCACCAGGGCGGCAATGTCTTCGGCCAGTTGCGGCATGCGCATCTTGCGCAACGTGACGTTGGCCGGCAGGCCGCGCGCGACCATGCGGGAGGCGCCCGGCGGCAGGGAGGCGGAGGTGTCACAGATATAGGCATAGAGATCGCGCGCCTTGGCGTAGCCCAGGCGATCCATATGCGCGCCAAGATAGGGCGGATCATGCGGCATCATCAGCATTGGCGGCGTGTCGAACCCGGCGATCAGCAGGCCGGTCTCCTCGTTGATCGAGAGGCTGAAGGGGCCCTGGATGATGGTCAGGCCGCGGCTGCGCAGCCATGACTCTGCGGCCGCCAGCAAGGCATCGACCACGTCGGCCTCGTCGATTGCCATCAGCATGCCGAAATGGCCGATCCGCGTATCGGCGAGCAGGTGATCGCGCTGCGCACTGATACGGCCGACATCCCGACCGTCACGCACGGCCAGAAACAGGGCAACTTCGGCATGGCCGAAAAACGGATTGCCTTTGGCCGTCAGCGCGTCCCGCCGCTCGGACAGCAGCGGCGTCACGAAGCTCGGGTCGTCCCGCGACAGGATTTGCGGCAGGCGGATGAAACGATCCAGCGCGCGCGGATCCTGGACCCGCACGATCTCCAAGGCGCCAACGCTCTGCGGAGCGCTCAACCAGTCCTGCCATAGGAGGGACGGTCGCGCGGCGGGCCGCCGGAGAGGCTCGCCACCCAAGGAAACTGCTCGGCTTCCGCGGTCGTATAGCCGAGATTGAACACGGTCGCCGACCGGCGGCGCTCGCGGGCCGCGCCGTAGAAGGTGCCGAGCAGCCGGTCCGGCGCAAACGAGGTGATGCCGTAATTGCCGGCCTCGTCATGGAAATGGTGCATCATGTGCAGCTCCTTCATCCGCCGCAGCAGGCCGAAGCGGGGGCGGAAGTTCAGATGCTGAATACAATGTACGAACTCGTAAAGGCAGGTGATCACCAGACCGGCGGCCACCGCCGACGCTATGCCGCCAATCCCACCGATCGACCAACCGAGCGGGATAAGGATGACAAGGATGGTCGGCAGGGTGGTGACCGGTGAACCGAACAGCACGTCCATGCGGTGCGGATCCTGGTGGTGGTCGAAATGGATGCGCTTCCAGAGGCTTGCCGTGAGCGGAGAGCGATACAGGAAGCGGCCGTGCAGGATGAAGCGATGGATCACATACCAGGCGATCGGGTAGGCCAAGCCCGTGGCAGCAGCGGCGGCCAGGCAGGGCATCACACCGGCATGGGAACGCACGGCCACCATAACGCTCACAACGACGCAAAGGGCGTAAAAATGAACGGCGGGATGCGAGAAATAGGCTTTTAAGAGGTCTCGGACGCTCATTCGACCCAGGTCGAAGCTACTTCCATCCCTGAACCAACGCGCGTACATCGTCACTCCTCGGCCGGTGGATTGGAGCCGATGTAACGAAGTGTCAAGCTTTGTGAAGCTTTAATGAAGCCCAGATTACAGAGATGAAGGCGCGCTCAACGCGCCGTATAGCCCAAAGATCAGTAACGCCGCCCATCCAGCCAATATTGGCGGTAGTACACCGGCGCCGCCAAGCGCCTGAAGCAACCCTGCACCGGCCAGATAGGCGAGGCCGAGGGTAAGCCTAACTGCAAATTGCATCCGGATCGCAGTCGAACGCGGCAGCACGATCAACACCGGCGCTGCGAGCAGCAGCATCAGGCAAGGCGAAAGTGCGAAGGCCGCCAAGCCGTTGAGCTGAGTCCAGATGAAGGCGGGTCCACGGCTCCCGACCCAATTGCCGCGCAGCATGGAGAACATGTGGCCGAGTGTGTCGCTCTCCACCGGGCGTGCCAGGGCCTTCATGTTGGCCGGAATCGGGCCGTTCGGCCAAATGACGGCCGATCGCTGCTCGATGTCTTCCTTCCCGTCGCGGGTGATCCGCACGTCCTCGAGCCGCCAATGGCCATCCACGAAGGCCGCCTTTTGCGCCTGCAGCCTGGCCGCCAGGTCTCCCCCGGTCGCGCGCTGGAGGATGAGCACGCCCGTCAGATGCCGCCCATCCAGCGACACGTCGTCGATCGCCGCGACATCGCCATGCGCGCGCAGCCAAAGCTTTTCCGGCGCGGGATCGGTGGCGGCCGGCGGATCGATCCGCGCCCACCAATCGGCGAAAGCGCGTTCGCTGCGCGGCGCGAGTTCGGCTTGCAAGACGAACGCCATTGCGCAGACCACCAGGCATGCGGGCAGCAACTTGCCCAGGATCCGCCAGCTTCCCAGCCCGGCCGACTGCATCGCGGTAACTTCCTGCGACCCAGCCAGCCGGATGAATGTGAGCAGCGCACCCAGTAGCACCGCCAGCGGCACCATGGAGGTAAGCACGCCCGGCATGCGGTATCCCACATAGGTCAGGATGCCGCCGGCACCGGCCTTCTGCACGATGGTGCCGGCCTGATCGAGCAGATCCAGCAATTGCAGGATGGCCGACAGCGCGAACAGCGCACCCAGCACACGCTGCAGGAACAGCCGCGACAGATAGAGGCGCAGCATCAGCCGGTTCTGCCCACGCGCCGCAAGCGTCTCCACAAGCCTACAACCCACGCCACGCCGCGGTCGAGCTGATCGAACACAACGTCGAACGGCCCTTCGCCGCTATGCAGCTCCGCCTGTCGGAACGCCGCCAGGCACCCCGCGGCGAACAGCGCGAACGCGCCCCAGAGCACCGGGCGCGGATCGAGGAACCCCGCCGTTCCGAAGGACTGCGCCAGTTGAATGGCATGATAGTACAGGACCAGGATCACGATCCCCACCACCAGCCCGTAATCCCGCCGCGTCCGCTTTGCCGCCAGCCCGAACGGCACGGCGAGGAACGGCAGCAGCGCCAGAGAGAGCGTGCGCACCAGCCTGCCATGACGCTCCCCATCCACCCGCCGGCTCGGCAGGGTGGGCGCATTCACCCGCCTCGCCGCACCAAGCTCCCCAGGCGTCATCTCGCGCTCGTCATTCCCGCGTGCGCGAAATGCCTTCAGGGTGATCACGAGCGGACGCAGCTCCTGCTCGCTCTCCGCGGTAAGCCAGCTCGGCTTGCCGTCCTTCCCCGTATCCAATTCCCTGGCGTGATCCAGTTTCAGCAGGAGTTGGGTGCCGTCAGGCGACGTCACCACGCGACCGGTCCGTCCAGTGACGATTTTCTCGCTGTGCAGGAGACGGTGATACACGAGGACGCCGCGCAGCTCTCCTGTCATCCGGTTCGATTTCTCGGCCGTCACCACCAGACCGGACGAGATCCGCGTCATCTCGCCGGACGGTACAGTCGCATCCCATCCGCCATCGACGGCCGCCTGAAACGCCGCACGGTAAGCGTAGCGCGCATAAGGCTGTGCGTAATCATACAGGCCGAACCCCAGCACCGTCGCCACCAGACCGGCGGCGATGAATGGCGTGCTGATCCAGCGTAGCGAGACGCCGACGCTTTGCATCGCCTCCAACTCACTGCTCGCGCTCAGCCGCGCCACCACGACATAGACGCTGGCGAACAACGCCGCCGGCAAAGCCAGCCCCAAATAATGCGGCACCAGATCCACCAGCAGCCGCACCACCACGCCGCCGGCCACGCCGCGATTGGCGATCAGGTCGAACAGCCTGAGCAGCCGCTCGAGCAGCAGGGCAGGTATGATCACCAGCAGCGTGGCCGAGAAAGGCTGCAGCATCTGCACAAACACGTAGAGGCCGATGGTGCGGGCGGGGGTCAACACGCCAGCGCGGGCCTTCCTGAATCGCGCGCGCTCCCCCAGACTGGCCTCGATCATGAAAAAATCCTTACAGCGTCGCTCCGCGTACAACCATAGGAAGCCGCCATTCGTGCGGGCATTGGCGATCCTCTGTCTGCTGATACCGCTCTCGGCGCATGCCGAGCCGCAGGCGGCTGCGGCCTGCAGCGCCACCGGCACACAGCCACGACTAGATGTGCTGGTCACCGGCGCCCATAGCCGCGCCGGCAATGTGACGTTCACCTTGTATGGTGATCAGCGCGCGAAATTCCTCGCGCATCACGGCTCTCTCGCCGTCATACGTGTCCCGCTCGCCGGCGCTGATCCGGAGGCCTGCTTCGCCGTCTCCACGCCGGGCACCTACGCGATGGCCGTGTATCACGACGAGAATGACGACCATCATCTCGACCGCAGCCTGCTCGGGCTACCGGCAGAAGGCTATGGCTTCTCGAACAACGTCAAACCCCTGCTCGGCCTGCCTGCATTCGACTCAGTGACGTTCCGGGTGGGCCCGGCCGAGACCCGCATCAGCATCAAGCTGATCTATTGATGCTGATCTCCATGCACCATTCGCCTGCCTGCTTAAAATGCCGCGAGATCGTGTCGTAGCGGCGCAGGATGGTCGTCAGCGTCCAGCCGGCATCGCTCCGCGCAATCCGATACAGGTTCCAGCCGCCGAGTTCGGGGCGCGCCACGCCAGCCGAGGCGGAAGGCACACCGATGATCGGCACCCGCCCGCACGGGCCGGGCAGCGACGTCAACCGGGCGCGATGATGATGGCCATGCAGCACGAGTTCAGCGCCGCGGCGCCGCAACACCGCACCCATCTCCGCGCGATCACGCAGCGCCTTGCGGCCGCCACCGTCGCCGATCACCGGTGGATGGTGGATCAGCACGATCCGGAACAGCTTCTCCTGTCCCGCCTGGTCAAGGAGCCGCGCAGCATCGTCCAGCTGTGCAGCACCCAGCCTTCCCGAGGCCAGGAACATCGGCGTCGGCAGCCCCGAGCACAGGCCGATGATCGCGACCTCGCCGCGCCTGCGCAGGAACGGAGACCCGCATGTCGGAGCCTCGTCGCCCCTCCACGCTGCCCATGCGCCCAGCCCGTGCCCCGCGGTGCGCCTGAGGCAGTCATGGTTGCCCGGCACGATGCTGACATTCTCCGGCGAACCGAGCGTTTGCAGCCAGACACGCGCGGCGTCGATTTCTGTCGGCGTGCCCAGATTGACCAGGTCGCCGGTGACGGCGATGTGGTCGGGCGCATGCCGCGCCAGATCCTCGGCAAGTGTGGCCAGAACCGGTGCCTGGGTGATGTGGCGCCGTTTGCGCAGCCAGGCGAGCCGCGACAGCATCTGCTTGCCGGTCAATGCTGTCCACGGCACGCCGCCCGGCGGCAGCGGCAAATGCGGATCGGACAGATGCGCCAGGCTGAACATCAGCCGCCGTCGCCATGCTGATGACGCCGGTGGCGGTCGCGGGAACGCTCAGGATCGGCGTCATCGCCAACCCCAGATCCCACGCCTATGACCGTCACGCGGCGGAAATTGCCGGCTGCCAGGACGTCGAACTGCTGCGCGAAACGCCGGCAAGCCCGGCCGCCCTGGCCGAAGCGCTCGCCCGGTTCCATCGCGAAAATGTCGGCCTGATCGTGCTCGTCGGTGGCGACGGCACACTGCGCGATGTCCTTACCGCCCTGCCCGCCGCCTGTCCGGGAACGCCGCCAAGCCTCGCTTTGCTCCCCACCGGCAACACCAACCTTGCCGCCCGTGCGCTCGGCACCCAAGCCCGTGGACAAACCCCGCTCGCCGATCTGCTCGCCGCAGCAATGTCCGGCCGGTTGCGTCGCACCGCCTGCCCCGTGCTCGACATACGTTGGAAAGGGCAGCCGGAGCGGCCAGCCTTGCGCGGCCTGTTCTTCGGCGCCGCCGGCTTTGCCGAAGCCAAGCGCTTGGCCGATTCCCAGATCCACCGGCGCGGCCTTCATCGCGGCCACGCCATCGGCTTCACTTTGGCTCTGGCCTTTCTCCGCACCCTCCTGGGTGGCGGCGTATTTCGGCAAGGTGCCACCATGTCGTTCGGCGCCGACACTGCAACGCCGGTCGAGGGGTGCCACTTCCTGGTCCTCGCAACCACGCTGGATCGGCTGACGCTCGGCCTCTGGCCCTTCTGGGGTGAAGGCGACGGCGCCATTCGCTGGCTCGACATTATGTCCCCGCCACAGCGCCTGGCCGCCGCCTTGGTGGCCATATTGCGGCGCCGGCAGCCTTCCTGGCTCGGCGCAGCCGGATACCGCTCCGGCCGCGCCAGCCAGATCGAGCTCAGCCTGACCGAGCCATTCGTGCTAGACGGTGAATTCTTCGATCCAGGTCCGTCCGGCATCACGGTATCCGCGCCCGGCGCGGTCGATTTCCTCCACCTATGAGCCGCCAGGCTGCCATTGCCCGCGCATTGGACACACCCGCCCCCGACGCCGTCCAGGCCATCGCCGCCCAGATCCTGGCAGAGCACGCGCCCGCAATCGTCGCCATCCTGTTCTACGGCTCCTGCCGGCGCACCGGCGACGTCAGCGGGCTGATCGATCTTGTAGTCGTCCATGACGGCCATATCGCCTACCACAAGCGCCACTTGCCTGCCGCCTTCAACGCCCTGCTCCCGCCGCAAGTGATGATGGTGGAGACAAACGACGCCGGCCAGCCTGTGCGCGCCAAGGTCGCCATCTACGGCGCCCGGCAATTCCGCCGCCGCATGCGCGCAGGATCGATCGATACCACCGTCTGGGCGCGCTTCTGCCAGCCCACATCGCTGCTGCACGCGCGCGACGCGACGGCGCGGCTGTGGGTAGCGGAGTCGCTTGGCGAGGGCATCAAGACGGCTGCGCTCTGGGCGAACCGCTTCGGCGGATGGGCGGCCCTGTTCCGGCGAACCTACGATGCAGAGTTGAGACCCGAACCGCCGGGCCGGGCGGCCATGATCTACGAAGAAAACCGCGCCTGGTTCGACGAGATCTCGATCCCTGAAGCGGCAATGCCGCCTGCCCGGTTTTCCTGGGCGGCGCGTGTCGCCGCGGGCAAGGTGCTCAATGTCATGCGCCTGGTGAAGGCAGCGTTCACCTTCGCAGGGGGCGCGGATTACATCGCTTGGAAAATCGAACGGCATGCAGGGATCAGGCTGGAGCTAAGCGATTGGGAGCGGCGGCATCCTTTGCTAGGGGCGCCTGCTATGCTGCTCAGATTGCGGAGAGGGAAGAACTAGCAACGCTCATCACGCTGCTGCCGTATAGAACCGCGACAGCGACATAAAAGTCTTTTGTTCCTTCTTCTTTAGAAGGGAAAGCCTTCCTCACTCCGCCGCGTGCCTGAATTTCATCAGACCGATGTCCTGGGCGATCGCCGCTGCCCCCGCCACCACCGCATCGATCTGCGCCGGCCTATGCGCCGCCGTCACGCTCATCCGCAGCAGCGACTGGCTCGACGGTGTCGCCGGCGGCAAGGCCAGGTTCACATAGAATCCGGCATCCAGCATCCTGTTCCAGAACTGGCCGGCAATGACCGGATCCGGCATCCGGATCGAGACGATCGGGCTTGCGGCCTCGGCGCCGAGCGAGAAGCCGGCCGCGGAAAGCCCCGCATGCAGCCTGGCCGCATAGTCGCGCAGCGACGCGCGGAGTTCCGGACGCTCCTCGATCACGCACAGCGCGCGCGAAACCGAGGCCACGATCGAGGGCGGGAGCGAAGCGGTAAACATGTAGGCGCGCGAGGCCACGCGGAGCAGCCCGAAATCCGGATCGTCGGCGGCGCAGAAGCCGCCGATGCTGCCGAGGCTCTTGCTGAACGTGCCGAGCACGTAATCCACATCGGCCTCCACGCCTGCGAGTTCCGCCAGGCCGCGGCCGTGTTCGCCGAGCACGCCCAAGGAGTGGGCTTCGTCGACCAGGAGATAGGCGCCGGTTTCGCGCTTGACGGCGGCGATCTCGCGCAGAGGCGCCAGGTCGCCGAGCATGCTGTAGATGCCTTCGACCACGATCAGCTTCTGCCCCGGCCGGCCGGAGAGATGTTTTAGGCGCCGATAGAGATCGTCCGGATCGTTGTGGCGGAAGCGGGTGACCTGGGCGGCACAGAGGCGGGCGCCGTCATAGATGCTGGCATGGCCGTCGGCATCGAGCAGAAGATCGTCGTCGCGCCCGGCCAGGGCCGAGAGCATGCCGAGATTGGCCTGGTAGCCGGTGGTGAACAGCATGGCGTCGCGCTTGCCGAGATAGCGTGCGATCTGCGCTTCGAGGGCAGTGTGGGCGCTGTAGGTGCCGTTGGCGATACGCGAGCCGCTGGTGCCGGTGCCGTCGGTCGCCAGGGCCAATGCCGCGGCCTGCTTGCAGCTGGGGTCTAAAGTGAGGCCCAGATAATTGTTGCTGCCGAACAAAGTGACCACATGCCCGTCGAGCGTGGCCTCGGTGGGCGAGATGATGCTGTCGAACGTCACTGCGAAGGGATCGCGGATGCCGTTGCGCAGGAGGGCCGTGCGCGTCTGTTTCAGCGCCTGGTATTTCTGCAGCATCAGGCGAGTGCCGGTCCGCGGGCTTGCTGTCGCAGCAGGGTGGCGAGATCGCCAACGGTGCGTATGTCGGCCATTCGGTCCATCGGGATCAGCGTGTCGAAGCGCTGTTCGAGCGCCATGATGAAATCCATCGACGCAAGCGAATCGAGCCTGAGATCGCGGACGACGTCCGTATCTGCGGTGATCTCGGCGTCGAAATTCATCTCCTTGCCGTTCATCGATTGCGCCAGGAGAGCTATCTGCTCGACATACTCGTCATCAGGGGTCACGCGGTTCTTCCAGCGGTGGGGCCTTTTCCGTGTGCGGGATATAGGCAGTTGTCATGAGAATTTAACCGAACGTAACACGCTCTGCAGGCAAACGCGACGTGCGGACGGGTGCAGTTACCTTATTGCGGGGTGGGGGCCAGCAGAACGATGCCGTCCGGCCCGTGCGCAGTGGCTGCGTAGCGGCCGGCAAAGGCTTCCATGATCGGGTCATGGCCCAGTTTGCGGACGGCGTCGCTATGGGTGAACGAGGCGGGATCGTCTTCGAAGATCGCGAAATGGCGCGATGCCACTGCGGCTTGGAATTTTTCCAACGGCCCGCCGGCCAGGACGCTTTGCGTGAGATTGAATACATCGACCTCGGATTGTTTCCCGGCCCAGTAGCAGAGGGACATGAAAAGGCAGCCGGCTGGGCCATCGGCGGCGGCGATCCGCGCGATTACCGGCTTCCAGGCAGCGACGCGGGCTTGCCGTTCGGTGATGTCGTGCCAGGCGGGCGCCAGGTGGAAAGGCATTGCGCCGAGGAGAGGCAGGGCGGCGAACACCGCCAGAGAGGCGGCGCCAAGACCATGTTTGCGGAAGAAGATCGGGGTTTCCAACGCAGCCGTTAGCGCCAGGCCGAAGCCGAGGCAGATTGCGATCAGCGTTTCGAAATGCGCGTTGTAGTAAACCCCTTCCCCCAGGCGCTGGACGATACCGGTGATGAGGGCAAGCGGCGCGAAGATGGCCACGAACAGGATGCCGGCCTGCAGGCCGGGCGGCTTGCGGCGCAGCAGGAGGGCTGCTGCCACCGCCATCGGCAGCAGGGGCGCAAGCCGTTTGATGGAGTGGGTCCACAAGGCGAGGCGAAAGACCCGCCGGTGATGGAGGATGTCGGTGAACGCCATTTGCCCTTCCACCAGGGCCGTGACGCCCAACCCGATGCCGACACCGAGCACGGCCGCCAGCATCCAGATGACCGCCGCACGCCGGTCAAGCAGCGCCAGCCAGAGCGTGACCGAGAGCGGCAGTGCAATAAGGTTATGTTTGACAAACCCGCCGGCCACCATCAGCAGCGCGCCGCCGACAATGGCCGACACCGGGGTATGGCCATCCCGCAGGCGCCCGCCATAGGCACCGGCCAGAAGCACCGTAAGACCGGCCAGCATGATGGCGTGGGCGAGCCATTGCGGATCGTCCATCGCCACGTATTCGCGATAATAGGTGACCATGTTGAGCAGCAGGAACAGCCCGGCGGCTAGCGCCGCGCGCGGTGCACCGCCGAGCAGGCGCACGCAGAGCGCGGTGAGCGCTGCGGCAAGCAGCAGGGAGATCAGGGCGGCCACACGGCCTGCGACGATCATGTCGGAAAACACGAAGCGGCCAAGAGCGCCCACCACATAGAAACCGAATGGCGGGTAGTTGTTGAAAACGAAGCTGTCCGCCGGCGGATAGAGCGGCCCGGACGTGGGCAGAACTGCCCGTGTGTCGAACAGCGCGTTCCAGCCCTCGTTGTAGTTGATGGGGATGGGCAGCCCGATCGTCAGGACCGGCCCCAGGATAAGGAAAGCAAGGAGTACGAGACCGGCCAATAGGCAGAAATCGAAGGAGTCGTATTGCGGCTTCACAGCACTTAGCTAGCATCTGGCGATCAAAATCGCGACCGGTGATCTAGGTGGTCTACCCGGCGGTCGCGGGAGGCTGTCGTCGGCGGCGCAAATTTTCCTTCAACTCGGCATCATGGGTTTCGTGCAGCGTCCCCATCAGCCGGTCCCAAACCGTGAAATGCGGCGAGTAATTGCAGTTGAAATACCGGTGATGCTGGTCGTGATGGGTGACGCTGTTGAAGGGTGAAGGCGGGAATGTAATCTGGCCGCCATGCTCAACGCCCGAATGGCCGATGATCCCGGTGACATGGTCGTAGAGCTTGTGGGCCAGCAGCACGAACGGGGCGATCGGCAGGATCAGATGCGCTGCGAGCCAATAAGATTGCAGGAACAGATTATCCAGAAAGGTATCGCTGTTGTTCGACCAGGCGACCGACGGCAAGCTCAGATGATGCCAGCGGTGGATGGGCCGGTAGAACGTCTTCGTGTGCAGCAACCGGTGCATCCAGTAGAACCAGGTGTCGTAAGCAATCATCGACAGAACAAAGGACAGGACAACCGACCATATACTCGTCGGCCATGCTATCCAGCCAATATGGAAGCGGCTATAGAGAACGTGCCCGATGGAAAACATGAGGGAGATACTTGCGAGCGAACGGACGCTTTGCATGATGTCGCGCCTGACTTTCGGATCGGGCAGCACGCGGCCGGGTTGGATTTTATCAGAAGCGGCCGGGTCATTCGTGAAAAATAGTGATCCGGTAACGAAATAGACCGTCAGCAACAGCGCATAAACGACCGCGAACGTCTCGATTAAGTAAAGGAATGCCATGAAGATCGTCTTCCGTCCTTAAGCCGTCCACCGCTGCGCCATGCGAATTGGAATGTTCGCCAGCAACGCCATAAAATCCGGTTTGTTTTTGAGCCGCCAGAGTGCATCTTACACATTGCCGTGGGCAACTGGTTTTGTGCCTGCATGACGACATGGCGGCTTTGCCGAAAGCGGGAGTGAGATGGACGCACGTCTGTCATTCCACGCGGCTTTGATTTATCCCGTGCAGCGTGACGCTTGAACAAAACGGCCTACCGACGCCACAACGCTATTGGGCGATGCTCGCTATCGCT
Organism: Acetobacteraceae bacterium; assembly: GCA_965198855.1. Taxonomy (GTDB): domain Bacteria; phylum Pseudomonadota; class Alphaproteobacteria; order Acetobacterales; family Acetobacteraceae; genus BOG-908. The sequence continues at coordinate 2,977,844 of CBDAPZ010000001.1, forward strand.
ATCGGCATCTTCATGGCGGTGCTCGACGGAGCCATCGCGAATGTCGCCTTGCCCACAATGGCACTTCATATTCATGCAACACCCGCGGCCTCCGTCTGGATCGTCAAGGCGTATCTGCTGACGAATGTGGTGCTGCTGCTGCCGCTGGCCTCACTGGGCGAGCGCATCGGCTATCGGCGTGTATATGTTGCGGGCGTTGCCTTGTTCACCGCAGGTTCGCTCGCCTGCGCGCTGTCGCATGACCTGCCCGAACTCGTCGCCTCCCGTGTAGTGCAGGCCGCGGGAGCTGCAGGCATCATGGCGCTTAATGGCGGGCTGGTGCGCAATATCTACCCCTTCGACCAGTTGGGCCGTGGCGTCGGCCTGAATGCACTCATCGTTTCATTGGCGTCGGCGCTTGGACCCACTATCGCTTCGGCCATATTGGCGCTCGGATCGTGGCAATGGCTATTTGCCATCAACGTTCCGTTCGGCCTGTTCAACCTCGTGCTCGCCTCGCGCGTGCTTCCAGAGACGGGGCGGTCGGGGCGGGCATTCGACACTACCAGCGCAGCGTTGAGCGCCATCGGCTTCGGATTTCTCTTCATCGGCGTCGATGCGGTCACCTACGGCAAAGGCGATATCCTGGGCGGCTGCGCAGAGATCCTCGTCGCGATCATCGCTGGCGTGTTCCTGCTGGCGCGTGCCAGGACTTCGCCAACCCCGCTGATCCCCGTCGATCTGCTCAAAATCCGTCTGTTCGCCCTGTCCTCCGCGACGTCGGTGCTCTCGTTCTCAACCTATGCGATCACCTTCCTCGCACTACCCTTCTTTCTCGAGACCACTTTGCACCGTGACCAGGTGCAGACCGGGCTGCTGATGACGCCTTGGCCGGTCGCCCTGGGCTTGGTGGCGCCAATCGCCGGCCGGCTTGCCGACAAGATGCCGGCGGCAATCCTTGGCAGCGCGGGGCTCGCGGTGCTTGCAGTAGGGCTGCTCTGCCTGGCCGACCTGTCGGCCGACGCGTCGGATTTCGACATCGTCTGGAGAATGGCGCTCTGCGGCGCCGGCTTCGGCTTCTTCCAGGCGCCGAACAACCGCACGCTTCTGGCATCAGCACCTCGCGCACGGGCTGGAGCCGCCGGCGGCATGCTGGCGGTGTCGCGGCTGTTCGGGATGATGGTCGGAGCAACGCTCGCTGCGATCCTGTTCCGCGTTGGCGGCCGTGAAGTGGAGACGATCGATATGCTGGCCGCGGCTGGATTTGCCGTTGCGGGGGCGATGATGAGTTTGGCGCGGCTTACTACGACCGGCAGGAAGCATGTTCTTTTCTGAACAAAAGAACCAACAGACTTCTATGTCGCTGTCGCGGTTCTTTACGGCTACGTATCCGTAGGGTGGGCAATGCCCACCCTCCTTGGTTCCTAGTTGATCTCGGGCGTGCGGCTGACGATCACCCGCTGATCCTCGCGGCGGATGCTGACGCTGACCGGCTGCTCGCCCAAGCCGCGCGGCGCGGAGACGCTGATCGCCTGGCCAGAGGCGAGCACGGCCTCGAAACGCACGGCGGCCGCTTCGCTGTTGCGGGTGGCCAGTGTCGCAGTGACGTGGAAGCCGTCGGGCTGGACGGTGTAGTAGGCGTCACCGGCAACGTCGCCGAGGTCGATGGCCTGGTCCTGGATCGGGCGGATATCACCGGCGGTGGCGGCACCGGTCACGAAGAGGCCCAGCAGGGTCGCGAAAGCGATGGTTTTTACAGTCATGGTGGACTCCTGGGTTGGCTGGTTTGCGCTGACGACCTAGTTAGGGTGCAGTGCAGCATGAATCAAATGGATGCTGATAATAGTGGGTATCGATCACACTAATCTAGCCGGCGTCGATCTGAACCTGCTGGTGGCGTTCGACGCGCTGGTAAGCGAACGAAGCGTGACGAAGGCAGCGGTGCGGATCGGGATTGGGCAGTCCGCAATGAGCCATAATCTAGCTCGGCTGCGAACGCTGTTTGGCGACGAGCTACTGACCCGCGGGCCTGAAGGCATGCGACCAACGCCGCGCGGGGCCGGGCTGGTGGGGCCGGTGCGCGGCATCCTCGCACAGGTGCAGGCGCTGACGGCACGTCCCGAAGCATTCGTTCCGGAAAGCACGGAGCGTGTGTTCCGGATCGGCATGCCGGACAGTGTGGAAGTGCTGCTGATGCCGCTTTTGCTTGCGTATCTGCAGCGCTCGGCGCCTGGCATACGCCTAAGGCTGCAAACGGTGGTGGATCCCGCGCAGGTGCTGGCAGATTTGGACGCCGACGCGCTCGACATGGCGATCAGCGTCAGCGATTTCGAGGAAGGGCGCGATCACCACAAAAAGCGATCGATCCTGACCGGCACCTTCATGTGCATGTTCAATGCGGCGCTGGTGGGCGTGGAGCCGCCAATCTCGCTGGAGGATTACGTGCGGTTGCCGCATGTGCTTACCAGCCTGCGTCAAGGCGAACGCGGTGTGGTCGATACGGCGCTCGAGAAGATCGGGTTGAAACGAAACGTCATCCTGGTGACGCCGCGTTTTCTCGCAGTGCCGTATCTGGTGCGTGGCGCGCCGGTGGTGACGACGATGCATGCCGAGCTCGCGCGGCTGTTTGCCTCGGCGCTGGGGCTAAGCCTCAGCCCGCCGCCTCTGGCGCTGCCGGACATCCCGATTTCATTGGTCTGGCATGGATCCTACGACGATGATCCGGGACATATCTGGTTGCGGCGCGTGATCGCTAAACTGGCGGGGGAAGTGACCAAGTAGGATCGTCCCCGTCAAAGCGTGCCGAGAAGATTGCGGATCATCGTGGACAACGCGCCTTCATTTACGAGCGCCGCTGCCTCGTCTCTTGGAAACCAGGCGCGCGTGCGTTCTTTCTGCTCACGCCAACTGGGCGCCTCATGGGTGACGAGCATCAGAAAGACGATGCATTCACAGAGGCGTTCCTCGCCCGCATCCATGGTTTTCGAGTAATGGAAGGATCCGATGGGCTTTCGGCTGATAATGCCCTTGATCCCGGCCTCCTGACGGGCCTCGGTAAGTGCCACCAGACGAGGCTTGCGGCCGACCATCGGCCAGCCCTTGGGAATGACCCAGCGCCCGACCCCTCTGGATGTAAGTAGCATGACTTCGGGTTCCCCGCTTGCGCTCATCCGATACGGGAGTGCGCCGAATTGGATGTCGCCGGAGCGGTCGGATTTTATCATGGTGTGTCGTCGATCGGCCGGCCCCTGCGTGCGCGCGGTTGCGGGAAGCTGCAAAGGCGCTCCATAGCACCCCAGGGTGGCGCATGATATCCCGGCTCAACCATAACGTTCAGCCCACCAAGCCGGGACCGAGATCATGCTGACGCTGTTCAATCTGTCGGGCCAGGGGCTCCTCCAATTCGAGGAATTGCTCCTGGCCTTCCTGCTATCGGCCCTTGTCGGCCTCGAGCGCGAGATTCGGCAGAAGAGCGCGGGCCTGCGCACCTACACCTTGGTCGGTGTGTCAGCCGCCCTGTTCATGCTTATCTCTAAATACGGTTTCACCGACGTTCTAGTGTCGGGACGCGTCGTTCTTGATCCGTCACGGGTGGCGGCGCAGATCGTCTCCGGCATCGGCTTCATCGGCGGCGGTGTGATCTTCATGCGCCGCGACGTTGTGCGTGGCCTCACGACAGCTGCTTCGGTCTGGCTGACGGCGGCGCTCGGCATGGCGTGCGGCGCTGGCCTACCGGTGCTCGCGGTGACGACGACACTCATCCACTTCATCGTCATGATCATTTTCCCGCGCCTTCTTGTCCATTTACCTCGCGCCAAGCGCACGTCAACGCGCATACGCATTTCCTACCAGGATGGCCGCGGCTTGTTGCGCGACATCCTTGTAGCATGCACGCAACTTCGATTCGCCATCGACCATGTCGACGTCGAACGTGATAAAGCTATTGCCGGTAGCAGCGAGGAAGCCCAGGACCTTGCCGATATCGAAGGCACCGAAACCGAGCTGCGCCGCAAAGGCCTGGTCGCCATGAGCATGCAGGTCAAAGGCAAGCGCCCGGTATCGCATCTGATCGCGCGACTCAGCGACATCGACGGCGTGGTTCATGTTGGAAGCTTGTCGGACGAAACAGAATTGGAATGATCCGCGGCGGCCTGCTGGTATCGGGCAGCGTTATCCGGCGACCAAGTCCGATGATCGTTTCGCGTTCCAGTCACGATACAGGGCAAGGAGGGACGCAACCCAAAGACTGATCGCAGCCACCAGCCCTGCGATCTCGCCGCCTAACGGCGCGCGTGTGCAAAAGCCGACGATCGCCGACAGGATCAAGGCCGCCCCGAGCACATAGATCGGGCGGAACGAGACCGCGAACGCAATCGGCAGGAAATGCAACCCGACAATGAGCGCCATCGCCGGCAGACGCAGATCGAGGCGTCCCACATTCACAAGAAGAACGGACACCAGGAACAGGCCGATGCCTTCCCCGATGCTGCTCCACATCATGGCGCGCCGTGCCTTTTCTGACAGGACAATGCCTTCGCCCGGCAGACGGACAACGTAGCCGGCGGCCAGCCACAAGACAAAGCAGCCCATGAAGGGGAGGGCCAGGACAGCCCCGCTCACGTTGCACTGCAAATACATCGTTACGGCGGCAAACAGCGAACCGAAGAAGCTCATGACGATAGCACCCCATGCGCTCACGGCCACTCCTTTCCTATTTCGAAATGACGATACGGTTCCCTAACGTCTGACGATCTCGACGCTCGCCGTCTGCCCGGCCACCAGGCGCAACCCGGGCGGCACCTTGTCGATCGCAATATGCACCGGAATACGTTGTGCCAGCCTGACCCACGTGAAAATGGGATTGACCGAAGCAAGGCCGCTCGCATCGGCGGCGGCGTTGGCCACTTCTATCCCCCGCGCCACGCCCGCGACATGGCCTTCGACCACGTCGTGCCAGCCCATCAGATGAACATGCGAAGCATCGCCATCATGTATCGCGTGGAGCGCCGTTTCCTCGAAATACCCGTCCACCCAATAGGAATCCGAATCCACTAAAGAGATGAAACGTGTGCCGGTGACAGCGTAGTCGCCTTCGCGCGCCTGCAGGTTCGTCACATAGCCGTTGACCGGCGAGACGATCCTGGTGCGCTCAAGATTGACCTTTGCCTGTGCAAGCGTCGCCAAAGCCTGCGCAACGGCCGATTCCGCGGTGCGCGCGGCGGTGAGATAAGTCTGTCTCTCCTCTTCCGAGGTGGTCAGCGTGGTGAGTTGAAGGCGGCGTTTCGCTTCGGCCTGCTTGTTCGCGGCGTTGTCGCGTGCCTGGTCCAGATTGGCCTGCGCGTTGTCCACGGCGATCGCGTAATCCGTCGGCTCGATCTCGATCAGCAGGTCGCCTTTGCGCACATACTGGTTGTCGGCGAGCGGAAGCCGGGTGATCCTGCCGGCAATCTCTGGTGCCATCGTCACCACATACGCCCGCACGGTGCCGTCGCGCGTCCAGGGTGGCGCGATATAGGCGTTCCACGCGGCCCAGCCGCACAGAGCCGCCACGCCCACCAGCAGGCAGGTGAGCAGCACCGGGACGACATGCGGCGCCGCGCCATGCCGCGGTGGTTCGAGCTTCAGGCTCGCTTCGGCCAGGTTCTGATCGGGCACGGCCTGTTATCTCCCCACACCAATGACGATCGCCGATAGCACGATAATGTAGAGCGCGACGCTGGCCAGCGCGGGATGCCAGAGATGGCGCCACAGACCAAACCGGTCGGCAACACGCCACAGCACGACATAGACCAGATACGCCGCCAGCATCATCGCCGAGATCGGCGAGACAAAAACACCGAAGATGTTAAGTTCGATGTAGCGCATCACCGCTCCTGCCCTGGCTGAAATAGGCCGTATGCCGGGCGAGCGCTTCGGACAAGGCAAGAATGGCCGCACGTTCCCTCAGGCGCAGCAATGGCGGACCCGCGGCACCGGCCACGACCTTATCCACCTGCGCCAGCGCCTGTGCCGCCGCTTCGGAATCGCCATGCCCTAGTGCGTGTAACACGCGCCGCACCTCGAGGCTTTCGCCAAAGCGGCCCGCGCGCTGGCGGAAACGCAGCACCGCCTCGCCCACATAGAGGGCCGCGATCAGCTCACCACGCGCCAAGGGGCTGGCGGAGTCGGGCAGCAGCGACAACCGGCCATAGACCAACGCCTCCCAGGCACGCGCCGTGCCTGGGCGCCTTTTTGTGGTTAGCCGCCGCAGATCACGCAAGGTCAGCGCGCGCAGCCTTTCGGTTCGCCGCGCATGGGAAAGCTGCGGCAGCAGGGCCAGAACCAGCACGCCGCCGCCGACACCGACCAGGATGGCCAACGTGGAATTATAGAAGGCGATCGTGTCGAAAGTGGGCAGGTTCGCGGGGGCGAGCAGCGGGAGGAAATTGGTAGCCGTCGCGACAAAGAACGCAGGGTGCCACTTGCCGGCACTCAGCGCTGCGAAGGGCACGATGAACAGCCCAAGCATCAGTGCCAGCCTGAAAAAGCCCTCCTGGCCGGGAAGCAGCGCGAAATTCGCGAACCCTGCCAGAGCCGAGGTGAACATCGTGCCGGCCAGGAACTCGCCGGCACTGGAGATGGCACTGTCGCCGCGCGGCGACAGCAGCAGAACGATGATGGCGCCGAAGATCATCGCCGTCGTTCCAGTGGGCCAGGCGGTGACGATCCAGAACCCGGCGCAGATGAGAACGATCAGGCAGGAGCGAAGCCCGTTGATGAGTGCCGGTAGAAGATCCGGGTTGCGCAGCCTGGCCGAGGCTTCGTCATGCATCTCTGCCCGTGATGGTTCCACCAGCAGCGTCACCCCATTGAGCGCACGCTCCAGGCCGAGCAGCGCCTGCGCGGCTCCTGCCAGCACAAGGCCCGCTGCCGGCTCATCGACCTGCAAAGCGGCGAGGTCGCGCGCCACGTGGCGGCAACGGTCACGCGTTTCGGCCGGGCTGGATTCCGCCTGCATCACGATGGCAGGCCCCGGCGGCAAGGCAGCGAGCACCCGCGCCGCGTCGGCTTTCGCCTGCGCCGGCTCCACGCTCTCCAGATGGGTGGCCACCATGCGCCAACCCGAAAGGGCTGCGAACAAGCCGTCCACCGCCGCCTGCAAGGTGCCCGAACGCACACGAAGATCAGCACTTTCGCCCACCGTCTCGTCCAGCAGCGTCGCCAGCGCACTGACACGCGCCACAAGCGCGCGCCGCTCCGGTGCACTATCGACCGGCGGTCCGCCTGCCTGCTGCAAGGTGGCGCGCATGCCGAGCCCGGCCTCGCGGGCGATGGTGGCGATCGTGGTGGCGGCCCGTGCCCGCGCACTGCCGCGGCCGGTCAACACCAGCACCACACCGGCACACAGGATGCCGAGGCCGATCTCGGTGGCGCGGTAGATGGCCAGCAGAAAGGCGGTGTTCGGGTTGGTGATGGCGTCCGAGGCGATGATCACCGCCGTGTAGCCGGCCAGCGCCGCGCCGTAGCTTGCGAAGTTGCGCAGCACGGTCGCGCCGAAGCCGCAAATGCCGCACCAGCCTGCCAGCGTCAGCAGGAAACCCCAGCGATTCTGCGGGAACGCCGCACTGATCAGAACCACCACGACCGCGCCGAGCACGGTGCCGATCAGCCGGAAATTGGCCTTGCGCAAGGATGCGCCGAGGGTGGGCTGGCAGACGATCCCTGCCGAGGTGCCTGCCCAAAAGGGATTATCGAGTTGCAGCCAGTAGGCCAGGAACAAAGCGAGGCACACGGACGCCCATACGCGGAGCCCGAACGCCGTTTGTCCCAACGCGGCGGTGAATGCCGGATGGCGGGGCATATTTCCCACGCTTGCTGATGCTCCTGCTACGGCAATCGGTATGCAGGACCGGTTATCGAAAAACTAGTCGCCTTCGAGAGCCAGGTTCGCCTTGTAGATCGACAGCCACATGCACCTTGTCGGGTATGTCGCTCTGGTCGGCGCTCTCCTGCCAGCCGGCGGCGAAACGGATCGAGCTGGTGGCGCCGGATTGCGCATCGGACACGATCAGCCGGTAATCGCCCCAATCGTAACGTCGCGTCAGTGTTGCCGCTGCTTGTGTGGTGGCGTCGATGGTGCCGTTCGCCATCGCATGATCGATGACGTGAAAATGCCAATGCCAGAAGCTGCCTTCCTCGAACCAGTCGAATTGTCGCTCTTCCGCCATCAAGCGCCGGAGTAGCCCTGATTTGGCCAAGGGCGTGCCATCGGCTGAAAAAGCTCGAATCTCGATCGCTGCATCCTTGCCCTCATCCGTGCGCGCATCGGGAAATCGCGTATGCAGACCGATCAGCACGGCATGGGTCCGCAGCTTGGCCTCCTGCGTATCCGGCGTGTCGCCTTAAGTGTCGAGAACGACATGGCTGAACGTCAGCGGCGCGGCAGCGGCCCTGTCAAGAACGGCCACGCAGAGAACAGTCAAGCATAGAAGGAAGCGCTGCATGATGTTCCCCATGTTTGGCAATGGGAAACGCTACCCCGGCGGCTGGCCATGCAGCAAGGGCGCCCGTCCGCGCCGGCAGTGAGGAAGGCCATTCCGCTGGCGGGCACGACTAGAAGATAGCCGGCTCCGGCGTAGCGCCGCCGAAATCGCTACGTAGCACGTCGAAATCGCATCCTTCGTTCGCCTGTTGTATATGGCGTGTGAAAAAGTAACCATAGCCGCGCTCGTAATGCGGCGAGGGCGCGCGCCAGGCCTGCTTGCGTTCCGCGAGTTCCGCGTCCGAGACATCGAGCGTAAGCAGGCGCCGCTCCACGTCGATGCTGATCAGATCACCGTTTCTCACGAGAGCGAGCGGACCGCCTATGTGGGATTCGGGTGCGACATGCAGCACGCAGGCGCCGTAACTGGTGCCGGACATGCGGGCGTCGGAAATCCGCAGCATGTCACGTTTGCCTTGTTTCAGCAGCGCCTTCGGCATTGGCAGCATGCCCCATTCCGGCATGCCCGGGCCGCCTTGCGGGCCGGCATTGCGCAAGATCATCACGTGATCCTCGGTGATCGGCAGGTTCTCGTCGGCGACGGCCTTTCGCATGGTGGGCACGTCGTCAAACACGATGGCCGGGCCGGTATGCCGCAGAAAACGCTGATCCATGGCGGCCGGTTTGATGACGCAGCCATCAGGGGCGAGGTTGCCACGTAGCACGGCCAATGATCCCTCGGCATAGATCGCGTTCTGCTCGGTGCGGATGACGTCATCGTTGAACACCTCGGCGCCGGCAATATTTTCGCCTAGCGTGCGGCCATTCACCGTTGGGCAATCGAGATCGAGATGACGGGCGATGCGCGTCATCAGCGCAGGCAAGCCGCCGGCGTAGAAGAAATCCTCCATCAGATAGGCGCTGCCGCTAGGCCGCACATTGGCGATCACCGGAACCTTCCTGCTGCAGCGTTCGAAATCATCGAGCCCGATGTCACGGCCGGCCCGCCGCGCCATCGCAATCAGATGGATGATGGCATTGCTCGAGCAGCCCATCGCCATGGCCACGGAGATCGCATTCAAATAAGCGGCCGTGCTCTGAATTTGTGACGGACGCAGATTGGTCCAGGCGAGTTCGACAATCCGGCGGCCCGCCTCCGTGCACATCCGCATATGGCCGGAATCAGCCGCGGGGATGGAAGAGGCACCAGGCAGCGACATGCCGATCGCTTCGGCGATCGCGGTCATCGTGCTGGCCGTGCCCATCGTCATGCACGTGCCGTAGGAGCGGGCGATGCCGGCCTCTACACCTTCCCAGTCTTCCTGGGTGATGGTGCCGGCACGCAGTTCGTCCCAGTATTTCCAGCTATCCGAGCCGGAACCAAGCGTCTTGCCGTGCCAATGCCCGCGCAGCATCGGGCCGGCCGGCACGAAGATCGCCGGCACGTCGGCGCTGGTCGCACCCATCAGCAAGCCGGGCGTGGTCTTGTCGCAGCCACCCATCAACACGGCACCATCGACAGGATGCGCGCGGATAAGTTCCTCCACCTCCATGGCGAGGAGATTGCGATACATCATCGATGTGGGCTTGAGATACATCTCCGACAGCGACAGTGCCGGCAACTCCACCGGGAAGCCGCCGGCCATCAGCACGCCACGCTTCACATCCTCCACACGCTGGCGGAAATGCATGTGGCAAGGCTGCAGATCCGACCACGTGTTGAGAATGGCGATCACCGGCTTGCCCGCCCAATCCTGTGGCGCGTAGCCCATCTGCATTGCCCGGGAGCGATGCCCGAAGGAGCGGAGGTCCGCGGGGCCGAACCAGCGTGCGGAGCGGAGGGCGCTCGGGTCTAGACGTTCCATGCGTGATGCTCCTGCCAGGAGGAAGAAAGTCTTCTTTTCTGAAGAAAAGAAGCAAAAGACTTGTGCGTCGCTATCGCGGTTCTCTCCGGCGGCGCACGCCATAATAACAAAAGTTTTTTGGTTCTTTTTTTCAAAAAAGAACTGCTTCCTTCAGACACTTGGAACAACACCTTTCAGCGCAGGCACCATGTGCCCCAGCAGCGTTGTCGGCCACTGAATGCCAAGCAGCCGGTCAAACAGCACATAGATAAACAAGGTGGTGATCGCGGTCATCGGTAGAATAAGGCGCCAACGTTCACGCCCTTCGAACCGCATGAATGCAATCATGAAGGCAGGCACTGTAGGGATAAGGCCGATACCCGCCATGCAGCCGAGAAACGCGATCATCCAGCCGAAGAACCCTGCACCGCGTGCAAGCACCGTGCGTGTCGGCAGATGGTCGGTGGTACTTTTGACATCGAGATGGATGGCTTTCGCGATCTGCGCTTTCGCCCGTCCGGCAATGCCGCCTTCGGATGGTACGACTGCGAACACCTCGGTCACGAGTGCCGCGGTGCAAGCGAGCATGGCGCCGGCGCCAACGATCACCGGCACCGCGGCGGCGCCGAAATCCCAGCCGAGGGCCTGGCTCATCATGAGCGCGAACAACAGCAGCAGCGTGATCGGGAACAGCGACGCGGGCGCCCAATGCGGACGGCCGAACCGCAGGGATACGCCGCGGCCGCCTTTACGCCACCGCGTAATGGCCGGACGCAGCAGGCTGCTCGCCGCAAACAGCAAAAGCACGATCACCGCAGGCCGCAGCAGCCAGCTTGCACCGTAACGTTCGATCGAGATGAACAGATAGCGTTCCAGCGGTCCGCCGAGGATATAGCCCAGCACCAGCGGTGGCCGCGGCCATTGCAGATGTTTCAGCACCCAGCCGAGCACGCCGAATACCAGCAGCGAATACAAATCTCCCCAATCCCGCTTGCCCTCGAACGCGCCGATATAGACGAGGCATAAAACGACCGGAAGCACCACGGTGTAGCGCAGTGTGGAGAGCCGCGCGAGGCGTCCGCTGAACGCAAAGCATAAGCCTGATCCAAGCAAGTTCGCGATCGCGATCGACCAGACCATGGCGTAGGTGATCGGCAGATTGCGCCCCACCATGTCGGGGCCCGGCACCAGGCCGTGCATCAGGAAGGCGCCCAGCAGGATCGCCATGCCGGAGCTGGCAGGCACGCCGAACACCACGGTCGGGATCAGCGCGCCGCCCTCACGCGAGCAGGTGGCGCTCTCGGCAGCGATCACACCGCGCACGTCGCCGGTGCCGAAGGTTTCGGCAGCGCCTTTCTCGGTGCGCAGCGCATGCCCGTAAGACAGCCAGTCTATCACCGCAGCGCCGATGCCGGGGATTGCGCCCATGGTCGCACCCAGCGAGGAGCAGCGCAGCACCAAGAACCAATGCTTGAAGCAGTCCTGCGCGCCTTGCAGCAGCCCGTTCCGGCTATCCACCAGCTGGTGGCTCTGCACCGCGGCGGTGCGCGAGATCATCAGGTCGCAGAGTTCCGGCAGCGCGAAAATGCCTAGCGTGACCGGCACCAGCGGCAGCCCGTCCCAGAGATACAGGCTGCCCAAGGTCCAGCGCAGCGTTCCCGTTTGCGGTGACGACCCGACCATGGCGAGCATCAGCCCGAAACAGGCACAGGTGATGCCGCGCAACGGGCGGGAGCCGGAGAGCACGGCGACCATAGACAGCCCGACCAGTGCCAACGCGAACAATTCGGGTGATCCGATCAGCAGGATCAGCGGGCGCATGATGGGCAGCACCAGCCCCATCAGCGCGGCCCCGAACAGCCCGCCCATCATGGCGGACATATAGGCCGCCCCCAGCGCACGGGCGCCCTCCCCTCGTCGCGTCATGGGAAAGCCGTCGAGTGCGGTCGCTGCCGAGGCGGAGTGGCCCGGCGCGCCCAGCACGATGGCGGAAATCGGGTCGGCCGTGGTGGTAGAGGCGCCGAGCCCCAGCAGCAGCGCCATCGCGGAAGCCGGGTCCATGCCATAGGTGAAGGGCAGCAGCATGGCCGTGCCCGCCACACCGCCGATGCCGGGCAGGATACCGATCGCCAGGCCCATGCTGACTCCCAGGAACAGCAGCATCAGCCGATGCGGATCGAGCACGATCAATACGGCCATACCCGCGGCGTGAAGGACGTCCATTCCCTATCCTTTTTGAGTCCGGCCGGTTATCCGGCCGATTTGGCCCCGATTATATGTGCGGGGCTTGCGAGATTGCCGGCGATGGAAACGAGATCGCCGGCCAGCACGGCAATGATGTTCTGCGCGCATTGCATCGCGTAGCGCCGCTGCGCCCCCAGCGTGTAGGCGCCGAGATGGGAGCTGGGCAGCACGGCGGAATGGGCGCGCAGCCGCCGCACCGCCTCGTTCATCGCCGCACCCTCGGCGGACCACACGTCGATGGCCGCCGAATGCACAATGCCGGCCTCGAGGGCTGCCAGCAGCGCCACTTCGTCGACGATGCCGCCACGGGCGGTGTTGACCAAAGCGAGCGAATGATTGGCGGCGGCCAGCCCGGCGAAGAACGACGTGCCGATCATGCCGGACGTCTGCGCGTTCAAGGCGAGGTGGATGGAGAGCACGTTACTGCGCAAAGCGAGCTCGTGCAGGGTTGGGCAGAGTTCGCACTCCGCCATCCAGGCAGCATGTTCCGGCAAGATCCCGGAGCGGTTCCACACCAGCACGCGCCGGGCAAGCGGCAGCGCCATGCGGGCGACGGCCGCACCGATGGCACCCGTGCCGGCGATGCCGATCACGGATTCGGACAAGGCGAGGCCGCGCGGGATGGGCCGCCAAGCGGCAGCGTCGGCCGCGAGGCTTCGCATGTCTCTGGGTGCGCGGCGCAGCGCGAGTATGATCAGAGCCAGTGCAAGTTCACCGACATCGCCGCTGGCGAGATCCGCGGTGCGGGTGACGGCGATGCCGCGGGCGGCCAGGCCGTCCACATCGACATTATCCGTGCCAGTGCCGAAACGGGCCACGGTTTTCAAGTTCCTGAACGCCGCGACATCGTTCACGCCCAATGGTGCCAGACCGGCGATCATGGCGCACACATCGTCGGCGCGGTCGGGCGGCACGGCCACGACCGGGCTCAGCCCGGCCGCCTCCAGAAGCCGGACCGCATCCGGCTCGGCCACCAGCGTTTTCGAATCACGCAGATAGACAAGGCTGGTGGACATTGCTGAACCGCTCAGCGACCGATCCTGTCGAGCTCGGCGAGCACGGCGTCGCCCATGCCGGTGGTCGACACGGCCTGATCGCCCGGCTCGGCAATATCGATCGTGCGTATATGCGCGCCCAGCACGCCTTCGACGGCACGCTGCAACAATGCCTCTTCCTCCGGGCGCCCGAAGGCGTGGGTGAACGCCATCCCCAGGCTGAGGATGGTGGCCAACGGATTGGCCTTGTCCTGTCCGGCGATATCCGGGGCGCTGCCATGGGCGGGCTCGTAGAGGCCGCGCCGCCGGCCGGAGGGCGCTGGATCGCTGAGCGAAGCGGAGGGGAGCATGCCGAGCGATCCGGTAATCATGCAGGCAGCATCGGACAGAATGTCGCCAAAGAGATTGTCGGTGAGCAGCACGTCGAATTGCAGCGGACGGCGGTTCAACTGCATAGCGCAATTATCGACATACATGTGGTCCAGGGCGATGTCGGGGAATTCGGCGTCGCGCAGGGCCTGTATCTCTTCGCGCCAGAGGGTGCCTGCTTCCATGACGTTGGCCTTGTCCACCGAGGTGACATGCGCGCGGCGGCTGCGCGCCAGGTCGAAGGCGACGCGACCGATACGGCGGATCTCGCTGGTGGTGTAGACCTGCGTGTTGACGCCGCGGCGTTGCCCGTCCGGCAGCGTCTCGATGAAACGTGGCTCGCCGTAATAGATGCCGCCGAGCAATTCACGCACGATGATGAAATCGACACCCTCGATGCGGTCGGGCTTGAACGAGGAGGCGCCGGCCAGGGCCTTGAGAGCGCGGATCGGACGCAGATTGGCATAGACGCCCATTTCCCGCCTGACGCGCGGCAGGCCCTCGCCGCGGCGCACTGCTTGCGGGATGGCCCGATGGTCGCCGTCGCCACCGATGGCGCCGATCAGCACTGCATCGGCTGCCAGCATGTCTTCCATCAAGCCTTCGCGCATGAAGCGGCCGGTCTTGTGCCAGGTCTGCACGCCGAAGGAGTCGTGGCGCAGATCGCAATCCATGCCGCGATGGCGCATGAACCATTCGAGCACCCGCACCGACTCGCGGACGATTTCGTGGCCAATCCCGTCACCGGGAATCGCGATGAATGTAGGTGTGTGAGAGGTCATGCTTGTCCGGTGTGAGAGGGTGGGAGGATGGTGGCGTTCAGCGGATCGATATCGAAGATCCATGGCCGCAATGTGCGGGATTGCGCCTGGTAGGCGGCGATCTCGGCCTCCCGGCGGAAGGTCATGTCGATCTGGTCGAGGCCTTCCAGAAGTGCTGCGCGCCGCGCCGGATCGATGACGAACGGAACTGCGTCCATTCTCGGCGCGGTGATGGTCTGCTGCGTCAGATCCACCACCAGGCGCAGGCCTTGCTGTGCGAGAGCGGCGAGTGCCGCAATCGCGTCCGGCGGTAGCACGACTGGAAGAACGCCGTTCTGATAGCAATTTTCAAGGAAGATCGCGCCGAAGCTCGGCGCGATCAGGCAGCGAATGCCCAATCCTTGCAGCGCCCAAACGGCTGCTTCGCGCGAACTGCCGCAGCCGAAATTGGGGCCGCAGATAAGGATGGCGGCATCGCGGAACGACGGCGCGTTCAGGATGAAATCGGGATTCTCGCTGCCATCCGGCAGGAAACGCCAGGCTTCGAAGCAGAACGGGCCGAGGGCAGCGCGATCATGCGCGATCACCCGATCGATACGAATGAGGATGTCGGTATTGACGTCGGATTCAGGCAGCCAGGCCGCGACAGAATCGAGCACGGTGAAAGGCTTCATGCCTACATCCCCATCCGGCGCAGATCGGTGATCCGGCCGGTCACCGCGGCCGCGGCGGCAGTGGCGGGGCTTGCGAGATGCGTGCGGGCACGCGGCCCCTGCCGTCCCTCAAAATTGCGGTTCGTGGTCGAGACCGAGCGCGCTTCGGGCGGCATCGTCTCGCCGTTGGCAGCGAGGCACATCGAGCAGCCGGGATCGCGCCATTCGAACCCTGCTTCGGAAAATACCTTGTCCAGTCCTTCGGCTTCGGCCGCGCGCTTGACCGCCTGCGAGCCCGGCACCACCCAGGCGTGCAGTCCGGGTGCCACGTGGCGACCACGCGCCACGCTGGCAGCGGCCCGCAGATCGTCGAGCCTGCCATTGGTGCAGGAGCCGATGAACACCCAGTCGATGGGAACGCCGCTCATCTTCTGGCCAGGTGTGAGCCCCATATACGCCAGCGCACGGCGCGCCTCTTCGCGCTTCGGCTCCGGCAGCGCGTTTGGATCCGGCACGGCGCCATCGATGCCGATCACATGCTGCGGGCTGGTGCCCCAGGTGATCTGCGGCGCCACGGAAGATACGTCAATGGTAATATCGCGGTCGAAATGAGCAAGCGGATCGCTGCGCAGGCCACGCCATTCGGCGAGAGCCTGCTCCCAACGCGCGCCGCGCGGTGCGAAGGGTCGGCCGGCGAGATAGGCAAATGTGATTTCGTCGGGTGCGATGAGCCCCCATTTCGCGCCCAACTCGATGGCGAGGTTGCAGATGGTGAGCCGCCCTTCCATCGGCATGGCGGCGATGGCGCTGCCGGCAAATTCCACGGCGTATCCGCTGGCGCCGGCTGCACCGATCTGCCCGATGGTATGCAGGATCATGTCTTTCGGCGACACGCCGGGTTGCGGGCTGCCTTCGAGGCGCAGGCGCATCTGCCGCGGCTTGCTTTGATACACCGTTTGCGTAGCCAGCACGTGCAGCACTTCGGTGCGCCCGATGCCGAAGGCGAGCGCGCCCAGCGCGCCTTGCGTGCAGGTGTGGCTGTCGCCGCAGACGACTGAGAGCCCAGGCAAGGTCAACCCGAGTTCGGGGCCGATGACATGCACGATCCCCTGCCCGTATTCGTTGAGCCCAAACGCCCTGACGCCCGCAATGTGCGCTTCCGTGTGCAGCCGACCCGCCATCTGGTCGGGTGCCGCCGCCGTGCGGTCGCTACGCGACGGTGTTGTGGGAACAGAGTGGTCCGGTGTGGCGATCGTGAGTTCCGGATTGCGTATGCGCCAGCCGCGGCGCCGCATATCGGCCAAGACGATGCCGCCATTCAGATCGTGCAGAAAATGCCGGTCGATATGCAGCAAGGCCCTGCCGTCGCCGAAATCATGGACGGTGTGGTCGCGCCAAAGCCTGTCGAACAGAGTGGCGTTCATATGCTCCCCGGCGCCTGACCCGGTTCAGCCCGGAGCTTGGTCGCGTGCCGCCACTTACGTTGACGGCGAGATACCAATTATGCGACTCTTGTACAGTTGTCAACTGTCTCGCAAAAGTTGTCAGACGTCAATCAAGCAAGACCGGCATTGGACGATAAATTGGTTCGACACGTTGCACCAGAGCAGGACCTCGCAACCGATGACACCGAGGGCAAATACAAGATCCCACGGGGCAGCCGGGTCGACGAGGCTTACCGGAAAATCCTTGCGCTGATCACCGATGGCGCCTTGGCCGGCGGCGAGCGACTGCCGAGCGAGAGCGAGATGGCCGCAAGCATCGGTGTGTCGCGTCCGGTCGTCCGACAAGCTTTGTCGCGCCTGCAGCATGCCGGAGTGGTGAAGGTGCGGTGGGGCGCCGGCGCCTATGTCGAAGAAACCGCAACCGGGTCACCGGTCTCGCCTAGTTTCGGACCGGTACGCAGTCTGGAAGAGGTGCGTCACGCCTACACCTTCCGCGCGTTCCTCGAAGGGGATGGTGCTGCCTTGGCTGCCCAGCAGCGATTGCCAGAAGGGATCGCCGCAGCGCACCGCGCCCTCGAGGACCTCGAGCGCGCGCTACACACCAGCGTGGAAGCCCAGGCTGCGGATTGGCAGTTTCACATTGCGATCGCGAGCTCATCCGCCAACCCGTTTTTTCGGCGAGTTCTTCGCTCCATCCAGCAGCCGATCGAATTCTCTATCAGCCTCACGCGGACATTATCGCTCACCCATCCGCGCGAAAGGCTTTTGCTCGTGCAGGCCGAGCATGTCGCCGTCATGGAGGCCGTCGAAGCGGGCGATGCCGAGCGAGCGCGGACCGCAATGCGAACGCATCTGACAAACGCCTGCCGCCGGTTGTTCGAAGGGCCGGGCGATCTCGATTAAGGCCAGAAAACCTCAGCATCTCTCCTGCGCGCGGCAAGGCAGAGGTTGCGCCGGGTTGCGATGATTATTGTACGCACCATTGTTCCGGATGAGATCCCGCACGCGGTCTGGCCTATCATCGCGGCAGTGCTCGACCCTGCCGAACAGGCGAGGGTTGCGCGATTCACAGCCGCGCGCAACGCCCATGAATTCATCGCGGCACATGCCTTGAAGCGAATCATGCTGAGTACGGCAGAACCGTCGATCGCACCGTCAGGCTGGTCGTTTGTCACCGGCTCTCACGGCAAACCTGCACTGGCGGAGAGGTCGGACCTGCACTTCAACCTGTCCCATTGCGATGGGCTGGTCGCTTGCGCCATCCGCCGTTCCGCGCCGGTTGGTGTGGACCTGGAACGTCTGCACCGCGACGTGCCATTGGAGATCGCCGAGCGCTATTTCGCGCCCGAGGAACAAAACTGGCTGCACGCCCAACCCGAAAGCGTGCGTCCCGCTGCGTTCCTGCGTCTCTGGACGCTGAAGGAAGCTGTGATCAAGGCCAGCGGCATGGGGCTGTCGCTGGAACTCGATCGTTTCGCCGTCGGCATCGAGCCGCCCAGGCTGTGCGTGGCCGACGCGACGCTGGGCGATCCTGAAACCTGGCGGCTGGACCAGCGCGTGATCGGCGACCTGCACCTGCTGGCGCTAGCCTGGCAGGAGGACGGGGTGAGAGAACGGCTCGATGTCGCGATGCTGCCGGCCGACGCGCTCATAGCCGGCTGATGGGGTTCGCGCAGGGGGGGGAAGGCAAACCTACAGAAACGGCGCCAGGGCTGCCGCAAGCGGGCCGGCAAGCGCCGGGGTGAGCAGGTCGACATGATCGCAGTCGAAATCGACCAGGATGGGGGGTGGCGCGATCAGGCCCGACCAGTCCGGCAATGCGCGGCCGCCGACCAGCCGGCGCAGTGCGCGCACCAGCATTGTGGGGCCCTGATCCTGAAATGGTAGCGGTGCGTAGCTGCTGTTGAGCGCAATGTTGTTTCGCAGCACGGCAATCAGCCTTTGTGCGCGCGCAAGCGCGGCATCGCCGGTAACCAGGCCCGCCATCTGCAATCCGTTCAGTAACGCATCGAGGGTCGGACATTCTCCCTCTGGCAGATGGGCCTGCCAGCCATATTCGCGCAGCAACGCGCCGGCGAGGTCGGCTTCGGTGTCGCCGCTCTCCGTTGCACCGGGGGGTGTGCTGTCCAGCAAGCCGATCAGGCCCACTGTATCGCCGGCAGCGACAAGTTGCCGGCCCATCTCGAAAGCCACCACACCGCCGAACGAGACACCAAGGATACGGTAGGGTCCGCTCGGCTGCACGCTGCGGATGGCCGCGATGTAGCGGGCAGCCATCGACGGCAGGTCGGGCGCGAGCGTCTCGCCCGCCTCGAGCCCTTCTGCCTGCAGGCCGAAGATGGCTGGCCCGGCAGGTAGGGCCGCTGCCAGACTTCCGTAGCCGACGGCGTTGCCGCCAATGGGATGCACGAGGAACACCGCAGTCCCGGCATCTCCCGGTCGCAGCCTCAACAAGCCATTGCTCCGGCCGCCGGCGGCGCCCGACTGGATGCACGCAGCCATGGTGGCGACGGTGGGTGCTTCGAGCAGCAGGCGCACCGGCAGCGACAGGCCCAGCGCCTCGCCACAGGCGGTGATGAGGCGGAGCGCCAGCAAGGAGTGGCCGCCGAGCGCGAAGAAATCGTCATCCACACTGATGGCGGGATTGCCCATCACCCCCTGCCAGGCACGCAGCAGCAGTCGCTCGTGGTCGTCGCGCGGGGCTCGCGCGGCGGTTTTGGGGGCTTCGTCGATCGGCGGCAGTGCTTTCTCGTCCAGCTTGCCGTTGCGTGTCAGCGGCAAGGCGGCGAGCACGGCGATACCGGCCGGCACCATGTGGTCGGGCAGCTTCGCGGCGAGGCCTGCTCGTATGGCTTGCACATCGATGGCCTGCCCTGCGGCCGCCACGACATAGGCCAGCAGCCGCCCGTCGCGCGCGATCACCGCCGCCTGCGCGACCGCGGGATCGGCGGTGAGTGCCGCTTCGATCTCGCCAGGCTCGACGCGAAAGCCGCGTATCTTGATCTGGGCATCGGCGCGGCCGAGGAAAGCAATGTTGCCGTCCTCGCGCCAGGCCGCCAGGTCGCCGGTGCGATAAAGCCGCTCGCCCGGCGCACCCGAAGGGTCTGGCACGAAGCGGTCTGCGGTCAGATCCGGGCGATTGACATAGCCTTGCGCCACCCCGGCGCCACCGATGCACAGCTCGCCCGGCACGCCGATGCCGACCGGGTTGAGCTCTTCATCGAGAATGCAGGCCGTGTAGTTCGGCAGCGGCCGGCCGATCGGCAGCGCATCGCCGGTGATGTCGTCCGGCACCACATAGGCGGTGGCATCGATGCAGGTCTCGGTCGGGCCATACATGTTGACCACCGGCACGCCCGGCAACGCTGCGCGCAACCGCCCGACCATGGCCGCCGACAGGCGCTCGCCGCCCAGCATCAGGCGGCGCAGCGTGGTGGCAGCCGGGGCTGCATGCAGCACGCTATCGAACACCGACGGGACGGAGTTGATATGGGTGACGGCATGGCCGGCGAGGAATGCCCAGAAATCCTCTGCCGAGAGGGTGCGCAGATCGGGGGCGACCACCACTGCAGCGCCGCTCGCCAGCGGCAGCAGCAACTGGCCGATGGAGACGTCGAAGCCGACGGAGATCGCCGCCAGGATGCGGTCCCCGGGCCCGATCGGATCATGGCCGTGCCGGGCAAAGGCGAGGTTCGCCGCCGCTGCATGCGGCATCGCGACACCCTTCGGCTGGCCGGTCGAACCTGAGGTGTAGATGATGTAGGCGAGCGCCTCTGGCGGCATGTCGACGTTCAAGGGCGGCCGGCCGGTGGCGAGATCGCCGAGGGCGACGCTGTTCCCGGCAGACCAGTCGAGATCGTCGGCATGCACCACCAGAGCAGCACCGGCATCTTCGGCCATGAAGGCCAGCCGGGCGGCAGGATAGGCGGGGTCCAGCGGCAGATAGACGGCGCCGGCGCGCAGCACCGCGAGTGCTGCCACCACGCTCTGCACCGAACGCGGCAGCAGGATGCCGACGACGGCACCGGGCACCACGCCGCGTGCAGCGAGGCCGGCGGCCATGGCGCCGGCCTGCGCCTGCAGTTCGGCGTAGCTCAAGGCGCCTTCGGCACCGATCACGGCCAGGGCGTCGGGCGTGCGTGCGGCCTGTGCGGCAATCAGCGCATGCAGGGTGTCGATCGGGTAGCGCACCACAGCGCCGCGCCAAAAACCTTCGATCAGCGCGCGCTCTTCCGGCATCAGCGTGTCGAGCTTGGCGATCGGCTGATGCGGGTCGGCGGCCGCTGCTTCCAGCACCGTGCGCAGGCGCTGCGCCAGCCGCGCGATCGTCGCCGGGCGGAACAAGGCAGCCGCATAGTCGATGCTGCCGGTGATCGTGCCGTCGGGCTGCTCGGTCAGATTCAGCGCCAGATCCAGTTTGGCGTCGGTAGGCGGCACCGGCAGCGGGGTGACGGTCACGCCGGGAAAAACCGGGCGCGGCATCGCGTTGTTCTGCAGCACCAGCAGCACCTGCACGAGCGGCGCGTGCAGCGGTGAACGCTCTGGGTTGATCGCATCGACAATACGGTCGAGCGGGATGTCCTGGTGCTCCAGTGCCTCCAGATCGGCGTCGCGCGTGCGCGTCAGCAAGGCAGCGAATGTCTCGGCGGGTCGGATCTCGAGGCGCAGCGCGAGCGTGTTGACGAAACAGCCGATCACCTTGTCCCACGCCTGCCAGGGCCGATTGGCGACCGACGTGCCGATGACGAGGTCACGCTGGCCGCACCAGCGGGACAGCAGGATGGCGAAGGCAGCATGCAGCAGCATGAACAGGCTGGCGCCGCTTTCGCGTGCGCGGTCGATCAGTGCGATGCGCAGCGTGGCAGGCCAGGCGATCTCGTGCACGCCGCCGGGCCCGCCGGACGGCCCACGCGGCGAGTCCGTCGGCAGTCCCAGCAACGCAGGTGCGTCGTGCAGGCGCGCCACCCAGTAGGCCAGGCCGTCATCGGTGGATTGCGACCTCTGCCACAATGCCACGTCGGCGTAGTGCCAGGCGAGCGGCGGCAGCGGGTCTGGACAGCCTTGCGAAGCGGCCTGGTAGATCGTAGCCAGCTCGCTGAAGAAGATGCCGGCGGACCAGCCGTCGAACACGCTGTGATGCACGACCGCCATCAGCGCATGACGTGCTTTGCCACCTGCCGCGTCGAGCATAATGAAGCAGGCAAGGATCGGCGGCTCCGCGGTGAGATCGAAGCGATGCGTCGCCAGGGCGGCCAATTGCGCCGTGAGTGCGGCCTGATCCTGCCCGCGCAAGTCCAGCGTGCGAGGAGCGAAGCGTTCCGGCGGCAGGCAGATCTGTGTGGCCGGCGCGTCATTGGCACTCGGCACGACGACCGTGCGCAATGCCGATTGCCGCGCAATGAGCCGGCGCAGCGCGTGGTCGGCCGCGGCGAGGTCGAAATCGCCTTCCAGCAGGAACGGCATTGGGATGTTGTAGGCGTCGCCGGAGCCGAAGCGGTCGAGGAACCAGAAACCCTCCTGGGCATGCGACAGCGGAATGGCATGGGGCCGAACCGCCAGCACCGGACCTGCCGCCGGGCCGTCGCCCGAGGCAGCGTCGATCTCTGCTGCCAGGGCGGCAATGCCGGGATGCTCGAATACCGCGCGTAGCGGCAGGGCGACTCCGCATTCCGTGCGGATGCGCGAGACCAGGCGGGCGGCCAGAAGCGAGTGACCGCCGAGGGCAAAGAAATCATCTTCTGCATGGACGCGTGGCACATCCAGCAGCGTGGCCACGATGCGCGCCAGGGTGGTTTCGGTGCCCGGTGCAGGCAGACGGCCGGCGCTGCCGCCATCGGCGTCGATCGGCGGCAGTGCTTTCTCGTCCAGCTTGCCGTTGCGTGTCAGCGGCAAGGCGGCGAGCACGGCGATACCGGCCGGCACCATGTGGTCGGGCAGCTTCGCGGCGAGGCCTGCTCGTATGGCTTGCACATCGATGGCCTGCCCTGCGGCCGCCACGACATAGGCCAGCAGCCGCCCGTCGCGCGCGATCACCGCCGCCTGCGCGACCGCGGGATCGGCGGTGAGTGCCGCTTCGATCTCGCCAGGCTCGACGCGAAAGCCGCGTATCTTGATCTGGGCATCGGCGCGGCCGAGGAAAGCAATGTTGCCGTCCTCGCGCCAGGCCGCCAGGTCGCCGGTGCGATAAAGCCGCTCGCCCGGCGCACCCGAAGGGTCTGGCACGAAGCGGTCTGCGGTCAGATCCGGGCGGTTGACGTAGCCTTGCGCTATCCCGGCGCCACCGATGCACAGCTCGCCCGGCACGCCGATGCCGACCGGGTTGAGCTCTTCATCGAGAATGCAGGCCGTGTAGTTCGGCAGCGGCCGGCCGATCGGCAGCGCATCGCCGGTGATGTCGTCCGGCACCACATAGGCGGTGGCATCGATGCAGGTCTCGGTCGGGCCATACATGTTGACCACCGGCACGCCCGGCAGCGCTGCGCGCAACCGCCCGACCATGGCCGCCGACAGGCGCTCGCCGCCCAGCATCAGGCGGCGCAGCGTGGTGGCGGCCGGGGCTGCATGCAGCACGCTATCGAACACCGACGGGACGGAGTTGATGTGGGTGACGGCATGGCCGGCGAGGAATGCCCAGAAATCCTCTGCCGAGAGGGTGCGCAGATCGGGGGCGACCACTACTGCAGCGCCGCTCGCCAGCGGCAGCAGCAACTGGCCGATGGAGACGTCGAAGCCGACGGAGATCGCCGCCAGGATGCGGTCCCCGGGCCCGATCGGATCATGGCCGTGCCGGGCAAAGGCGAGGTTCGCCGCCGCTGCATGCGGCATCGCGACACCCTTCGGCTGGCCGGTCGAACCTGAGGTGTAGATGATGTAGGCGAGCGCCTCTGGCGGCATATCGACGTTCAAGGGCGGCCGGCCGGTGGCGAGATCGCCGAGGGCGACGCTGTTCCCGGCAGACGAGTCGAGATCGTCGGCATGCACCACCAGAGCAGCACCGGCATCTTCGGCCATGAAGGCCAGCCGGGCGGCAGGATAGGCGGGGTCCAGCGGCAGATAGACGGCGCCGGCGCGCAGCACCGCGAGTGCTGCCACCACGCTCTGCACCGAACGCGGCAGCAGGATGCCGACGACGGCACCGGGCACCACGCCGCGTGCAGCGAGGCCGGCGGCCATGGCGCCGGCCTGCGCCTGCAGTTCGGCGTAGCTCAAGGCGCCTTCGGCACCGATCACGGCCAGGGCGTCGGGCGTGCGTGCGGCCTGTGCGGCAATCAGCGCATGCAGGGTGTCGATCGGGTAGCGCACCACAGCGCCGCGCCAAAAACCTTCGATCAGCGCGCGCTCTTCCGGCATCAGCGTGTCGAGCGCGGACAGACGCGTCGAGGGCGCCTCGCCGAAGCGGATGATCACGCGCTGGATGAGGGTGCCCAGACATGCTGCTTCCTGCGGCGCAATCCGTGCGGGATGGAAGCAAAGCGCAAAGTCCAGCGCCCCGTCGCGTTCGGCCACATACAGCGCAAGCGGGCTTGTCTCGGCACCACGCAGCGCGTGGGATTGCACGATCGCCTCGCCGAATCGCCCGGCGCTGCCTTCCCAGGCGGCCGGGCTGAAGGAGACAGCGACGTCGAACAGTGCATCCCGGCGGCCGAGCGCGCGCATGAGCGCATCGATCGGCAGGCGGTGATGACGCATGTCTTCGTCCAACTGCCGGCCGAACCCGCGCACGATCTGCAGCAGGGAGGCATCCGGATCGGTCTCGCAGACCGCCGCGATCATGCCGGCCAACATGCCGATCACATGCCGGTTGGCGGCATCGCGCCGGTGCAGCGCCATGCCGATGGTAAGCGCCGCGCGGCCGTAGCGGCGGCCAAGCGCTGCCGCGAGCAGGGCGACGAGCGCGCGCTGCGGCGAGACCCCGGCGCGCGTGCACCCGGCCAACAACTGCGCATGCCCGATGCCGTCGATAGTCCACCGCAACGGTCGCGCCGGCGGCATTTCGGTCGTGTTGGCCGACCCGAACAACAGCTCCGGCGGATTGGCGAGGCGGCGGGACCAATGCGCCAGCGCATCGGCAAAACGCGCCGAGCTCTCATAGGCCAGATCGTCTTCGATCAGCTTCGTCACCGACGATGCCGGCGGCAGCTCCGCGACGGCATCGCTCGCCAGCCCGCGATAGATCGACAGCCATTGGCCAAGAGCGATGCCGATCGAGGCGGAGTCGCCAATGAGATGATGGCACAGCAGCAGCAGGCTGGAGTCTTGCGGGCCGCGCCGTATCAGGTCGATGCTGAACAGGGCGTGATCGCCCAATTGCCAGCCGGCTGCGAGCGCATCGCGCACGAACGCACGGCAGGCGGCATCCGGATCCGGCGCCGCCGAGAGATCGACCACACGCAAAGGCGGTGGCGGCGCGCGCTCGATCCACTGCCTGGGTGCGGAGTCGTCAACGCGCAGGCGCAGTGCTTCGTGACGCGCCATGAGCAGCGTTGTCGCCTGGCGGGCGAGGTCGGCGTCGATGGGGGCTGCGATGTCGCACAGGGTGCCGAGCTGATAGGCGGCGCGCGATGCGCCGGTCTGCACATCCAGCCAGACGGCGCGCTGCGCAAAGCTGAGCTCGTGGAACAGGCGGGTGGTTGGCTCAGGCGATGCGACGTCCATCCAGCCCCTCCGCATGCGCCAGTGCATCGGCCAGCCGCGGCCGGCATTTCCATTCGAACCGGAGCAGCAGCACAACCAGGCGCAGCAAGCTGGTGGCCGCGACCGCGAGCAGCAAACCGCGTAGGCCAAGGCGAACGCCGAAAGCAAGCGAGCCTGCCAGCGGAACCATCACCGCCATCGCAGCGCCCGGGATCACCACCGCACCCGACACGTCGCCCAGGCCGCGCAATGCCGCGACCGCCAGCATGCCGGCGGCGTCCAATACCAGCACGCCGGCACCTAACGGGACGACGGCCGCAAGCCGCGCCCGCTGAGCAGCATCGGCGGTGAACAGGCCGGCAAGCGCGTCCGGCGCCCCTATCCACACCGATGCGCAGAGGCATAGCAGCAGAAGTGCCGTCGCCAGGTTGCTCCAGAGCACGAAACGGCACTGGCTGCCGCCGGCGCCGTGCGCCTGTGCCACCTGTAGCGAGGTCGCATCCGCCATGCCCATCGCCATCAGCATCACCGGGCCATTGAGGGTGAACAGCGCCGACAAGGCGGCCAGCGGCAGGGCGCCCAGCCAGCCTGCGAAGATGGTTAGCCAGATCGCGAGCAGGTTCATCACCAGCGCTGTCGCCGCGGCACCGCCGCCGAGCAAGGCCTGTTCCCGCCAGGGCCCTCGCGCCTGCGCGCCACCACGGCCGATGCCGAAGGCGGCGCGGCCGGGCATCATGCGGGCATAGAGCAGCAATGCTGCCGCCAGCGCGACATTGACGCCGGTGGTCGATAGCGCAGCACCCGCCGCCCCCAGCGCCGGCGCACCCAGATGGCCGAAGATCAGCATCCAATCCAGGCCGAGATTGATGACATTGCCCAGGATGACCGCAACCGCCACCGCAATCGGCCGACCAACCGCTTCGAGGAAGATGGCCGTGGCTAGCGCGACCAATGCCGCCGGATACGAAGCACCGACGATGGCCATCACAGTGCCAGCACCGTGCGCCAGGCCACCATCCTCGCCAGCCAGAAGCAGGATGGGCGTGCCGGCAAAACCGGCAGCAACCCCTATGAGGCCAAAAGCCGCAGCCCAGGGCAGCGTGCGCTTCCATATATGGCCCGCTAGCGCAGGCGAGCCCGCACCGCGCGCGCGGGCGACCAGCACCAATCCGCCAAGCACCAGGGCTGCCAGCACGTCGAACACTCGGCCCAGCACGCCGTCGGCGAGGCCGAGCAAGGCGAGCTGGTGCGTATCGTGCCGAGAGACGAGCACGGAATCGACGATCGGCATCGCGGCGAGGCCGGCGCGGGAGACGAACATCGGGCCTGCCAATGCGAAGAAGGCGCCGAGTTGGCCGAGGAGGCGGCGGATCAAGGAAGCCGTGCTTTTTTGAAAAAAAGAACCAAAAAACTTTTATGTCCCAGGGTTGGTGTTTGCCCGGCACCCGACTCAAAGGGCAAAGGTTTTTTGGTTCTTTTTTTCAAAAAAGAACGGCTTCCTCCCTCCCTCATTCCGCCGCCAGCCGCAACGGCTCGACGACCGGTGTGTCAGCCGCAAACCCCCGCGCGATCGCCGCCGAAATCGCCGTCACATTGCCGGCCTGGATCATCTGCATGACCGAGACAGGCCGCCCGATCTCCTGCTCCAGCCCCTCTGCCAACTCGACCGCCATCAGCGAATCCAGCCCCATCTCGCTGAGCGGCCGTTCCACATCCACCTGCTGGGCGCCGGTGCCCAGCACGCGCCCGACATGGGCCCGCGCGAGATCGAGCAGGGTGGCGCGTCGTTCAGTATCGTCCATCGCTTCCAATGCGGCAGCCATCGTGCCCGCCGCGCCGGCCAGGGTGCCCAGATCGTCCGGCACCAGGGGACGGAAGCGCGGAGCGCGGGCCGAACTCAGGCTTTGGCCGAGGCGCGCCAGGTTGAACTGCGCGACGGTGGCGCAGGTGGCACCTGCCGCGAGAAGCCGGCCCATATCGGCGAGCGCGTCGGCGGCGGGTGTCGCGTCCATGCCGGTGCGGGTGCGCAGCATCTCCTCGACCGCGGCGTTGCGGGTGAGGAAGCCGGCATCCTTGATGGCGCCAAAGCCGATGGACAAGGCAGGTTTGCCTTGTGCACGGCGGAACCGGGCAAGGCTGTCGAGATACAGGTTCGCCGCGACGTAGCTCGCCTGACCGGGATTGCCGACCAGGACGCTGGAGGATGAATACAGGACGAACATCTCCAGCTTGTCCGTCAGGGTGGCGTTGTGCAGGTTCCAGGCACCCATCAGCTTTGGCGCAAGCACGCGGCGCAGGCGTTCTGCATCGATCTGCAGGATCGGTGCGTCCTCGATCACTGCGGCGGCGTGAAACACACCGACCAGAGGCGGCATGCTGGCGCGTATGCCCGCCAGCATGGTCTCAACCTGTGCGGGATCGGCGATATCGACGGCAAACGGGGTGACCCGCGCGCCGAGTGCTTCCAGCGCGGCAATGCCGGCCAGGGCCTCTTCGGTGGTGGCGCCACGACGGCCTACGAGCGCGAAACTCCGTGCGCCCTGTCCTGCCAGCCAATGTGCGGTCGCGAGCCCGAAGCCGGACAGGCCGCCGGTGACGAGATAGGTGCCATCCGCCCGCACATTCGGCGCCGAACGCACTACCGCCTGCGCCGCGTCGCCCTCGCCGATCGTGACCACCAGCTTGCCGATATGGCGGGATTGCTGCATCGCGCGGAAGGCCTCGCCGGCGCGGGAGAGCGGCACGGTCAGATGCGGCAGCGGATGCAGCGCGCCGGTGGCGAACTTCGCCATGACCGCCGCGAAACAGTCGCGCGCAAGCTCGGGCCGATCGATCAGCAAGGTGTCGGCATCGATGCCGAAATAGCTGAGATTGTTGCGGAACGGGCGGAGGCCGACACGGCTATTGGCATACAGGTCACGCTTGCCGATCTCCAGGAAGCGTCCGAACGGACGCAGCACCTGCAGGCCCTTGGTGATCGCTTCGCCCGCGAGCGAATTTAGCACCACGTCGACGCCGCGCCCATCGGTCAGGCGCATCAAATCGTCGGCGAAATCCAGCGCGCGGGAGTTAACCACATGGTCCGCGCCCAGCAGGGTTGCGATGCGGCGTTTCTCGGGTGAGCCCGCAGAGCCGATAACATGGGCGCCGAGCAGCATGCCGATCTGCAAGGCTGCGAGGCCCACGCCGCCGGCTGCCCCATGCACCAGGATCGTTTCACCCGGCCTGACGCGCGCCAGTTCTACCAGCGCATACCACGCGGTGAGGAATGCGGTGGGGATCGTCGCCGCCTCGGCAAAATCCAGGCCCTCCGGCATGCGGGCGACGGAGCCGGCATCGGTCGTGACGTGGCTGGCGAAGCAGGAGGAGGCGAAACCAATGACCTTGTCGCCGACGGCAATGCCGCTGACATGGTCGCCCATGCGCAGCACGGTGCCGGCGCATTCCATGCCGATAGTCGGGCCCGAAAAACCCTGCTCCACCGCTTCCTCGGGCAGCATGCCCATCGCCCACAACACGTCACGGAAATTCAGGCCGGCGGCGCGAACGGCGATCTCCACCTCGCCGGCAGCCGGCGCGCGGCGGCTGGCTTCGCGCAGGTGCAACGAGTCGAGCCCAGCACCGGGGGTGAAATCCAGCCGCCATGACGGGGGCATCGGCGTGCCGCCGAGCGTTGCCTGCTCGGCGAGAGAGGTAGGGCGCACGCGATGGACGAAACGGCGGCCATCCTGCAGCAGCAATTCGGTCTCGCCGTCGCGCAGCAGCAGCGCGTCCGCGAGCAAACGGCCGGCGGCCGCATCATCCAGTGTCGCGCGCAGATCAATCAGGCGACAGCCAAGGGTGGGATGTTCGTTCGCCAGCACCCGCCCGATGCCCCAGAGCGCAGCTTGAGCGGGATCAGCCGGTCCGCCGCCATCGGCAGATGCCAGCCCGCCGCCGGTGACGAAATCGATCAGGGGCTCCACGTCGCTGCCCGATTGCGCGATAGCCTGCACGATCCGAAGCGCGCCGAGGCAGCGTTGGTCCTGCAACGCCAGCGGGTCGGGGCCGCCAGCGAGGCCGGCGAGATGGACGATTTCCTGCGGCGGCAACGGGCTCGCAAGCCGTGCCGCGAAAGCCTCGGAAAGCGTTCCATCTGCCGCGATATCGAACACTGACACGTGCTGGCCGGACTCCTCCAGCCGTGCCGAAACCGCGGCGACCAGTGGCGTGCCGGCCTCGCCTGGCCCGATCAGCAAGGCCCAACGCGCCGCCGGGAAGGCTGCGGCCGGCGCGATGGCGCCGCGGGACACGCCCGGATGGCTGGCCACAAGCAAGGATTGCAGCGCATCGTTTGCAGCGGGCGCGTCGGGGTAGGCTCGTGCATCCGTGAAGCCGGTTGCGGACAAAGCGTGCTGCCATGCCTCTCCCGTGCGCGGCGTGCCGCCCAGGACGAGGTCGGCGAAACGGCAGGCGTGCGGCTCGATCAGCGCGATGCGTCCGCCAGGTGCGAGCAGCGCCGCGAGGCGGCTGAGCATCGTTTCGGGATCCTCGGCACGATGCAGCGCATGCTGGGCTACCACGAGGTCGAAGGCGCCGAGGCTGGACGCCACATCCGGTTGGGCAAGGTCCAGCACCGCGGTATGCAGCACTTTTTGTCCGGCAAAACGATGTTTTGCGCGCGCGACTGCCGCTTCGGAGGGATCTGTGAACAGGTAGTCGGCGCGGTGCAGCGGCAGCGCCGGCAGCAGGGCCGCGGTGAGGCTGCCTACGCCACCGCCGATTTCCAGGATGCGGAGCAGCCGTCCTGCGGGCCAGGCTGCGACGATCGCAGACAGCGCGGCCTGGGTCATGGCGATTCCGGCGGCACTGGTGGGTGCAGAGTCGCCCAGCGCGTCCGTCCGCTCGGCGGGACCATCGCGCAGCATGGCCGGCAGCGCCTCGCCTGCGCGCAGCAGTGCCTGCCATTCGGCAGAATAGCCGGGATAGGCGTGCACCAGATCGTGCCACAGAGCGCCCGGTTCGGGCGCTTCGGGCCGGCTTGCGGCCCAGCTCCAGCCTTGATCGGTGCGCGTCACAGCGCCGTCGGCTTCCGCCATGGCCACCAGACGGGCGAGCAGCGCATCCTGTTCGGGATCGACGTCGCCACGCCGCGCGAGGCTTCGCAGCGTGAACGGCGTGCGGCCGCCGATCTCGGCTAGCGCTGCTGCCGCATAGGCGCCGGCGAGGCGGTCCATGGCGGGCCGAATTTCATCGTCAAAACGGGCTTGCGCGTGGGTAGCGACGATCCGTTCGACTTCGGCAGCGATGTCGATCGGCGGGTGCAAAGGCAGATCGGCGTGAGGTTCGCCAAACGCAGGATCGGGGCGCCACCATTCGGTGTTGATCGGCGTCAATGCGGCGTTGAAATCCACTTTCTGGAAGCGCGCGCCGGTGATGGTGAGCAGGACGGCGCCATCCGGGCTGCAGATGGTGAAATCGGCCACGCCGGAGCGTTCACTCTCGCGACGCAATTCCGCCAGGCACACAATATGCGGAGTCAGTGGTGCGAAGCTGCGCAGGCGGCCGACCTGCACCGGAATGGTCGCGCAGCGCCGCTGCTCGGCCTGGCCGATCAGCGTGATCAGAACCTGTAGGCAGGAATCCAGCAGCGCTGGATGGGCGGCATACTCCGCCACCTCCAGCCCCTCGAGCAAGATATCGCCTAGGGCCCGGCGTGGACCCGACGCGATCGGACTCAGTGCGATGTTGCGAACGCCCTGGAATGCCGGGCCATAAGCGAGCCCACGGGATACCGACCCCGCATAATGCGCAGCCGAATCCACGACGATCGGGAACGCGGCCCGCAGCGCCGGCAGGTCGATGTCGGCAGGCGGGCGTGCATGGTCGGCCTTGCTGATCCGGCCGCGCAGATGATCGGTCCATTCCACGGTTTCACGGTCGGCGCGGCCGCGCACCGTGAAGCTGCCATCGGCCACGTCCATCATAAGTTGTATCTGCGGGTCTGATTGCGGCGGGATGACCAGCGGCCGAAGGATATCGAGCCCTTCGAGCTCGATCGGCACATCGCCATGGATCATCCGGCCGGCGGCAAGACCGAGTTCGATATGCCCGGCCGCGGGAAACAGCACCGATCCTTGCACCACGTGGTCCGCCAGATACGGCAGCAGAACGGTATCGAGCGAGCCCTGCCAGAGCCCGTCCTTGGCCGGCAGGCGATAGCCCAGCAGCGGATGATCACGACGGATCGGCGTGAAGATTTCCGGCAGCGGGTTGCTGCCGCGCCAATGCGTCGTGCGCTGCCACGGATAGGATGGCAGCGGCACTGGCGGGGACGGCCGCACGTAAAGCGAGCGCAGGTCACCGGCGCCATGCGCATGGGCAGCGCAGATGGCGGTGGCGATGTTCTCGATGTCGGATTCCGGCCGGCCTTCTGCAGGGCGGCGCAGGGTGGCCAGCGCCGGCTCCGCGCCGCCGCGCGCCTTGATCGCCTGCTGGACGTAGTCGCGCAACACCGGATGCGGGCCGATCTCGATGAAGGCACGGGCGAGTCCTTCGGACAGCACATGCTCCACCGCATCAGCGAAGCGCACCGGCGCACGCACGTTGCGCCACCAATACTCCGGCCCGAGCGCGGCGCCGGTGATCGCTGTCCCTTCGACGGTCGACACGAACGGGATCCGGCCTTCCGTGCCCTGCAAATCAGCAAGGCGTTCGATCAGGCCGTCACGGATCGGGTCCATCGCGCGCGTGTGGAACGGATAATCCAGCGGCAGCAGGCGGGCAAATTTGCCCGCTTCGGTCAGCATCGCCGTCAGGCGCGACAGCGCGCGCGGATCGCCGGCGACGGTGACTGCGCGCGGTGCGTTGATGGCAGCGATCTCGAGCCAGCCGCCGATCGACGCCATCGCCGCCTCTGCCTCGTCGGCTGAGATGCCGAGTGCTGCCATACGGCCGTGGCCAGCGGTGCGCGCCTGCATCGTACTACGATGCACGATCACCCGCGTGGCCTGCGCAAGGCTCAGCGCACCGGAGGCGAAGGCGGCTGCGACTTCACCCACGCTATGGCCGAAAGCGGCCGCCGGGACGATGCCAGCCTCGCGCAGCAGGGCGGTGAGGCCCACCTGCTGCGCAAAAAGCAGCGGTTGTGCCACCTCGGTCAGCGCGATACGGCTCTCGCGTTCCGGCCGCTGCATCTCCTCGCGCAACGACCAGCCGGCGAGCGGCGCAAAGATGTCATCTACCGCAGCAATCTCGGCGGCGAAAAGCGGCGAGGCGGCAAGCAGTTCGCGCGCCATTCCCCACCATTGCGGGCCGTTGCCGGAATAGACGAAGGCGACTGGCACCTGCTCGGACGCGGCGCGCCCCACCGCCAGCCGCGAGGGCGTGCTGCCCGAGAGATGCGCGGCCAGGCGTTCGGCCGCCTCGTCGGGCGTCGTGGCAGAGAGTACAAGCCGGTGCGCGTGCAGCCCACGGCCGCATGCCGCCGTCGCGCACACCGCGGGCCAGGCCGGCGGATCGATACCTTGCAGGAACGGCACATAACTCTCCGCAAGTGCCGCAACCGCTGCCGGCGTCTGGCCGCTGAGCATCAGCACCTCGGGGTCGAGGCGCGGGACCGTCGTGGCCGCCGCGCCCTGCGGACGGTATTCACGCAGGACGACATGCGCATTCGTGCCGCCGAACCCGAAGGAATTGACGCCCAGCACCACGCCTTCCGCACGCTCCGGCAAGGCTACGGGTGCTGCGACCACATCGAGTTTCCACTCATCGAAGAGGATGCGCGGGTTGGGTGTGTTGAAATGCAGATTGGCGGGGATGGTGCGGTGGCGCAGGGCCAGCAGCGCCTTGGTGAGACCGGCGATGCCGGAAGCCGGTTCCAGATGGCCGATATTGGATTTGATCGAGCCGATACGAAGCCGCGAGCCATCCTTGCGCGACGCTCCCAGCACACGGCCGATAGATTCGCACTCGATCGGATCACCTACCGATGTGCCGGTGCCGTGCGCTTCCACATAGAATACCTCCTCCGGCGCGATGCCGCAGCGGCGATAGACGCTGCCCAGAAGGGCTGCCTGCGCTTCGACATTCGGCATCGACAGGCCCATCGTGCGGCCATCCGAATTGACGCCGGTGCCGATGATCGTGCCGAGAATGGAATCACTGTCGCGCAAAGCTGCAGAAAGCGGCTTGAGCAGCAGCATGCCGCCGCCTTCCGAGCGCACGTAACCATCGCCTGCCGCATCGAAACTCTGGCAGCGGCCAACGCGTGACAGCATGGAGGCCTTGGCGAAACCGACCCAGGGCCGCACGCTGATCAGCATGTTGACGGCGCCCACGAGCGCCGTGTCGCACTCGCCGGCAGCCAGGCTGACGCAGGCCTGGTGGACACAGACGAGCCCGGATGAGCAAGCCGTGTCGATCGACATGCTGGGGCCGTGCAGATCGAAAATGTAGGAGACGCGATTAGACGCGATGCTCAGCGAGACGCCGGTGTTCGAATAGGCGTCGGGCGAGCCTTCGCCTTCCAGGTTCGCATAATCGTTTCCCGAGATGCCGACGAACACCCCGGTGCGGGTGCCGGCCATCGCTTTGGGCACCAGCCCTGAATCTTCAAACGTTTCCCACGCGAGTTCGAGCAGAAGGCGATGCTGAGGATCGACCTGCCGCGCCTCGCGCGGGGAAATACCGAAGAACTCCGCATCGAAAAGATCAACACGGTCGAGAAAACCACCTGCGCGTGTATAGACGCGACGCGGACGATCCTCATCGGGGTGGTAAAGGCCAAAATCCCAGCGGTCACCGCGGGCTTCGCCGACCGCATCCACACCGTCGCACAAATTGCGCCACAGCTCCTGCACGGACCCGGCACCGGGATACCGGCCGCTGATGCCAATGATCGCGATCGGAGCTGCGGGAGGTGCATCTATCATCGAGCCGTCGAGGCCGGCGATGTGATCGGTTCGATTCATCCTGTGACGCCCAATCTCGCTAAAATAACGGCTAGAAAAACTGCGGCGATTACAACTTGGAATATACAAGCAACCGCAGAATGCCGACACGCTTACCGTTGAAAGCTCTTTACGCGTAACAGATAGATTCGTTACCAGTCTTCTGACCGACTGTCACGTTAAGGTGGAAGGTCTTCTCGACACAAGCCTGCGCCTTGCATAAATTGTTTCAATATGATTAACCATAGACGCAAGGAAAATGTCATTTCCTTGAATAATTCGTTTCACAGAAAAACAGTCTCGTGCAATTGTTGTAGCCGGGTATAGAACGCGTGCAATTATATCGAGATTAGACGTTGCTAAATATCGTAGCGGATTCCGTTCCTGCCCGCTCGGCCGGTGACGAGATGTTTTCGATTGGCGACCAACCTGCCTGCCCTTCACAGGCCGCCCGTCTGGCAATCCCTTTGTTCGTCGTTTTACCGCCGCTCGCATTGCCGCGGCCGGACGAACTGCCGCTCGGTCTGCCGCCCGCCGCCCGCAAGGCTGCCGAGGCTGTGCTCTCTGGGCGCAATGCAGGTTTGAAACCCGAGGATCTGCTCCGCCTGCTCGATATCGCTGCGGCTGAAAGCGTGTCGGCAAGCGATCAGACGGCGGTCGCCGGGCTCGGCTCCAGCGTGCATGATTCGTATTTCCGGGTCGACCGCTATACGGGTGCCCATCCCGCGGCTGCATTCCTGCATAGCTTGTTGGCGGGCTATGCACTGTTCCTGCGCGAGGTGATCGAGGGGGGCACTACGCTACCAAGCGAACGGCTTGCGGCAATTGATTGCGCGCTGGCAACCATGTTGATGCGTTTGCTGGGATTATGGCTCGAGGCTGCACCGCCCCAAACCATGTGGCCGCAAGCGGGTACGGCACCCAGCGCGCTGCGCCGCTGGATCAGGGGCCACCAGGTATTTGCGGTCATGACCCAGGGCTTGATCGTCGCGGTGGATCAGCTTGCCGCACGGGTTGCACGCACGAGCGGCGACGAGGCAACCCATGCGGCATCACTGGGTGCAATCGAGACCGCAGTGGAAGAAATTGTCGTTTTCTTCGAGGGTTCGGCTGGAGCGTTATGTTTCACCGGCGATTTTTCGCCGGCTGAATATTGCGGAGCGATCCGCGCGACTATGGAGCCGCCGCACGTGCCCGATGGCTTCAGCGGGGTCTTGGCGGCCGACCACCGTGTTCTCGTCAATCGGTTGAAGGCGATGCGCCCGCATTGGGCAGCACTGCGCAAGCACTCACCTGCCAGCCATGCGCGGCTGACCGAAGTGCTTGCGTCGGTCTACGAGGATCATAAGCATGTCTGCGCACAGTTCGTCGGCACCGACCGCCCGAGCTTGTTGACAGTCAATGGTGCCGAGCAGACATCCAGCACCGAGCAACTGGAGAAATTCCGCCGATCGCGGTTGCGGCTGTTGGGCATGCCGCGGATGGCCGCATCGCGTTGCCCGTTCCCTGCCTAATCTGAACGTTCCCGTTACGTCTATAATTCATACAAGTTGTTGCTACCGCGCAGGTTTGTCGGGAAGCGCCGCAAGCTATCGTCGGCGGCCGTTCACCAGGTCATATGACTGCCTGACGTAGCTCAGCAAATCCTCGTCTGCCAGCGCGTCGTGCCATAGGAGTTCGACCCATCTTGCCCTGCCAAGATAGGGCATTGGCCGTGCGAGCTCGCGTTCGAGCAGCAATTCGAAGGCCGGTCCTGCCTTAAACCCGTAACATGGCGCTTCTTGCCCGACCACGCCGGCTCTCGCAAACATGTGGCCGCCGACACAGTAGGTCCGCTTATTCCTAAACTTGATTTCTAACGAGCTGCCGGGCAGCGCGAGCACAACCGCATTGAAGGCGACGAACAACACCGCAATCTCCAGACACCGTCATTGCCGCACTTCACGGCAGCCCCTTAAAGCCATTCTTCCGGAAATGCGGCGTCCAGGAAGCGCATGAGCGCCTTGACCTTCGCACTTGCGAGCCTGCTCGACGCGTGGAGCGCCCAAAGCTCGGCTGGGCGGCTTGAGGCAAGTCCCCAACTGACGAGGCGGCCGGACGCCAAGTCTTCGGCAACCAGCACCCTCGGCAGCTTGGCGGCGCCGATGCCCGTCAGCACCGCATGCCGGATCATGGGAAGCGCCGGTAGCTGGAGCACCGCCCTTACGCGGATCTCACGCTCGCTCGGCCCGTAGATACGCCATGCCGCAGTATTCTGCGTCCCATTCCTGACGACCACGGGAACAATTTCCTCCTCGGTCGGGTCAGCTTTGTTCGGCGGATGCGAGATCGCCGGGACCGCGACGACGAGAACCTGATCCCGTACGAAGCATCGACCGACGAGGCCGGTTTCCGGCTTGGGATTCAGCCGTATGACGACGTCATAACCCTCGGCCACCAAGTCGATGGCGCGGTCCTCCATCGTTACATCAAGGATCACGTCGGGGTAGGCCGACGTGAATTCGGCGGCAATCCGGCCCATGAGCAGCTGGCCGAACGCCTGAGGAACGTTGATCCGCAACCGGCCGCGCGGCTTCGCGCGACCGTCGCGCAACGATTCCGTCACTTCCGTGATCTCGCCAAGCGGACCGGCCGTCCGATTGTAGAGCATCTCCCCTTCTTCGGTCAGATGGACCGACCGCGAGCCTCGCTCGAAGAGGCGCACACCCAGGCTCGCCTCGAGCGCCATCACCTTGCGCGACAGGCTGGCCTTCGGCCGCCGGCTGACGCGGCTCGCCTGGGTGATGCCGCCATTCGCAGCCACCAGGACAAAATCGGCCAAGGCTTCAAGATCCATTATCGTTCCATCCGTGGGACGCGAGGTCTCAAATGGGCGTCTCATGATGTCAGAAGCAATAGCCATACTAGGTGCTGTCACCGACCGGTCAACTTTAACCGGTCTCATCGAAGGCACATGGCAATGACAATACTCGTCACAGGCGGAACCGGTTTGGTCGGTTCCCAAATTCTAAGACACCTTTCGGGCCAGGGCGTTGAAATCCGGGCGCTGACCCGCGATCCGGACAAGGCACAGTTTCCGGATGGCATCGAGCCGGTCCGCGGCGACATGCTCGACATCGGATCCATGCGGAACGCCCTAGGGGGAGCGAGCACGCTCTTCCTTCTCAACGCGGTCACCCCCGAGGAACTGTCCCAAGCCGTGCTGACACTGAACCTTGCCAAGGAAGCCGGCCTCCAGCGGCTGGTCTACTTCTCTGTCTTCAAGGGTGAGGACTTCACGAACGTCCCGCATTTCGCCGCCAAATACGCCGTAGAGCGGATGATCGAGCAATCGGGAATCCCGGCGACAATCCTTCGCCCGAACTGCTTCATGCAGAACGACGCGATGTTCTTCAAGGACGCACTCCTCGAACACGGCGTGTATCCGTTTCCCATCGGCGGCAAGGGCGTCTCCATGGTGGACGCACGCGATGTGAGCGAGGTTGCCGCCAAGGCGCTTCTAGAGCGTGAACGCGCGACCGGGGCGCTGCCCCGTCAGATCATCAACGTGGTTGGGCCGGACACACTCACCGGCGCCGGCAATGCCGCGATCTGGTCCGATATCCTGGGCAAGCCCGTCACATACACTGGCGACGACACCGCGCCATTCGAAAAACGGGTCGGGCAGCATGCACCGAGCTGGATGGCAATGGATCTGCGCCTGATGCTCGATCGTTTTGTGCAGGACGGAATGCAGGGCTCGTCGAGCGACGTCACGGAAATGGCGCGCCTGCTTGGTCGGCCACCTCGCTCCTATGCTGCGTTCGCGCGCGAAACCCTGAGGCAGTGGCAAGGAGTGACTACCTAGATCTCGATTCTGTATGGCCATTTGGATTAAGACCTTCTTTTCTGAAGAAAAGAAGCAAAAGACTTTTGCGGCGCTGTCGCGGCTTTGGGCGGCAGCTATCGCGACGTTGGCGGATGGGATTGCTGCCAGCGTCGCATTTCGACGACTTCCTTTTCCTGCGCGGCAATGATGCCCTTTGCCAAAGTGCGCAGTGTCGGGTCCTTGCCGTATTTGAGCTCTACCCTGGCCATATCGACCGCGCCCAGATGATGCGGCAACATCATGCCTACAAAGTCCTGGTCGGCATCTCCTGTCATGGGAGCGCTGCTCATGTCCCGGTTCATCTTCTCCATGCCGGCCATCATTGCCTGATCTACCTGGCTCGACGGCGCCATTCTTGAGGGAGCCATTCCTAAGGGAGCCATAGCAGGCATCGTGCCCGGAGCCGGCTGCGAAAATGCGGTCGGGACAGACAGACACGTCAAGCCGAGTGCCAAGACAGCGACACGCAACACCCCGCGCCCTGCGGCATGGTGTGGCGAAACATGATGGTCGCGACAGCCGAGGCTCACGGCGCAATCCTGAACTTGTAGCTGCCTTGGGTCCGATGCGAATCCGTGGATATCGCCACCCACTTCACCATGTATGTGCCGGATGCGAGCTGGGCGACCGGTACCAGCAACTGCCGGGCGTTACCTGGGCCTGTGCTTAACGATCCGGAAGCCTCCGATGCGCCGCCCACGTCGGTCACCGAGACCTTCGATCGCGCGGGGTCGACCTCGTCGTCGAAGTTGAGCTGCAAGGTGGTGGGCGAGGCGGCAACCGCGCTGCCGACCGCCGGCACTGCGCTTTGCAGCATCGCATGCGCTTGAGCGGACATCGGGCCCAAAAGGAGCAGGCCCGCA
This sequence comes from Acetobacteraceae bacterium, assembly GCA_965198855.1. GTDB lineage: Bacteria > Pseudomonadota > Alphaproteobacteria > Acetobacterales > Acetobacteraceae > BOG-908. Next base: position 3,016,890 of record CBDAPZ010000001.1, read on the forward strand.
AGGTATTTCGCATCCATCTTCAATCACCATTCAACACCTGGTCTACCTAAGCTGTCGGGACGCATATCTTCAAGGAGAACGTGGAACTGCACGCAGGCATGGTTCAAAACACGATCGTCAGGGTGAACCGTGCAGAGAGAGGCTCGAGAAGGTGCACCTGGTAATCGCTGACGCCAGTGGTGCCGTATTTCGCCGCCTCCGCCTTTGTGATGTCGGTGGCATAGTGATATTCCGCCGACAGGCATGGCTGTTAAGCAGATTGAAGATCGACAATTGCAGTTTTATCTTTTGCGTAAACTTGTAGCCGATATCCAGGTTCGTTTCGGAATATCCTTTGGCGCGCGGCGAACCCGGACCGTTGGTCAGAGGAAAGGAACCCAGTATGCGCTGCGCCAGCCCGCCAAACCGGGTCCGAGATTATCCACCAGAACACCGAACGAACCGGTAAAATTCGGCGCGAGGGCGATATAGGTGCCGTTTACGATACCATAATAGTTTGCGAGTGTCGTTGCAGTCTCGAAGTAGCGTGCATGCGCGAAGGCGACATCGCCATTGACCTCGATCCATGGGAACGACCGGTATTGGCCGGAGTATTCGACGCCCTCGCGACGCGACGGAGCAGTGGGCGTATCCTCCCCCGCATCCTGGTCGCACTGCTGTTCGGAGGTGAAATCCTGGCGGAAGATGGCTGGCCGGATCTGCAGGTAGGGAAATGACGCATTGCGGACGCCGATTGCCTGGCCAAAGGTTTCTGCCAGCAAGGACGCCCGGCCCGCCGAAAGCTGATTACCTTCGATTTCAACACACCGCGGACGTCGTCGGAATGAAATCCGCGTCCGGCGCTATAGTAGAATTCGGAGTTGTGCCACGGGCCGATCGCGACGCTGCCTTTGGGTTAGAATAACCTCTGACTGACCTTGCCGTTGAAATAATAGCTCGGCAGGACCGGCGGTCGGCTGCCGACTGGAAATCCGCACGCAATCCTGCGGTCGTGCGCAGCCAGGGCAGCCAATGCGTGGTATTCTCTATATAGAGTGCGGCATCATCCAGCGTCCCGGCGTTGGCGGTGCAGGCAAACTCTCCGAAACTGTAGTTTCAGACACCGTCATTGCAATAATCACGAACAACCCAATCGTGCGGATGATGCTCTAGAGCCGCAAAGATCAATGGTCAATTGGTATAGCGGCCGGGTGCCGTTCCGGCCCAGGTTTGCGGCTGCCGATCGGCGCGAGAAGGTGCTAGTTCAGAGGCATGCCGCCGCGCATCACCCTCATCTGCCATGCCACCACACAGGATCTTCGTTCAGCGATGTTCGGCGGCGACGCGTCGCTCGATGTTCGCGGCCGGGCAGATGCACAGCGCCTTGCCGGATCGCTCGGTGCCGTCGATCAATGCTGGACCAGCCCTGCCCTGCGCGCCCGGGAAACGGCGTCCTGCCTCGGCCTTGAGGCGTGCGTGGATGAACGGTTGCGTGAATGCGATTTCGGCCGATGGGCCGGTCTGAACTTCAAGCAGGTTCTGCTCAAGGAGCCGCGAAAGCTGGTATCGTGGATCAGGAATCCGGCCTCGGCGCCGCATGGCGGAGAGACGATTCCGCAGATAGTGCAACGCGCATCTGCCTGGATCGGCGAGGCGCGGCCAAAAGGCCATATCGTGGCGATCACGCATGCGTCTTTCATCCGCGCGGCCATCGTCCATGTTCTTCAGGCACAGCCGCAATCATTCTGGCGGATCGATGTAACACCGCTTTCCAGAACGGATCTCAGAACGAATGGACGACGCTGGGTGCTGCGGGCGATAACCCCGATGACGTCGGAAGGTGCGGAAGGATCGCCAAACGACAGAACCGCGACAGCGAAATAAAAGTCTTTTGCTTCTTTTCTTCAGAAAAGAAGACCTTCCTTCCTACGCTCAACCAACCATCCAAACACCAGCCCGATCCCGCCCCAGATCACCGCATGAATCCCGAGCGACGCCAGCCGGAACTTCCACAGCACGACAGCGGAAAACCCGGAAGGAGTCTCGTCGACCGCAGGGAGAATCGCATCGGCGGCGACGATGAGCAGCACGAAGGCGACGCCTCCCGTGAGCCAGGCATTCCACGCCCCGAGCCGTCCGATCAGGCTGCGCGCCAGGTTAATCGCGGCGACGGCGCCGCCGATCGAGACCACCAGCATAAGGAAGTAATCCCTGGTGCGCAGCCCGATCGTGTCAGGGTTGCCGATCGCCGGCGGGTTGGCGGGATATTTGAGATCCGGCACCAAGGCGATGGTCATGAAGCCGGCTAGGCCGATGAGCGCAGAGACGGCGCGTGGGCTGAGGCGCCCGCTGCGGCCCGACGCGTAGGCGAACACCAGGGCGAAGATACCACCGACGGCCGTGCCATAGACCAGCACGCCCGTCGCTAGCCCGTAGCTGGCTTGGACAGGGCGGCTGACGAGCTCGAGGTCGGGTGCATCGCCTTTGGCCTTGTCCAGCGCCGTTTCGAAGGCGATGGCTCTATCGACCTGCGGTTCGCCGAATATCCGTGCGAACCCGAAAGCGAGGATGCCCGCCAACAGGCCGGCGAGCAGGCCGCGCAGGAGAAGCTTGCTGACCATGGCTGGCGATGGTGTTCAGTGGCACGGAAAGCCCAGCAGATGGCGGGCATCATGCACCCATTCATGCACATACATGCCTTGCACGATGGAGGTCGCCCCCTCCTCGGCCCCGACGAAATAGAGGGCGATGAGCGCGAGCAGGCCGCCGAAGACCGCCCAGGGCATGATGTCACCAACGGGGATTGCCGTGGGGATCACCTGAGCTTGGGCATTCGTCATGGCTGCGATCATTCAACAAGGTCCTGTTTCAGGGGATGCGGGCAGACGCGGACCCTATTAAACGATGCCCCGCAGCCTGGCTAGGATCACGGAATGAGACATCGGCTGCAGCACCCTCTGATCGAACACAGCAATCCGCAATATGGGCAAGTCCGTCGGAAGGCCGGAGAGGGCATGTTAAGACTTCCGGATCTCAACCTTGGCGAAAGGAAGAGCCGGCGCGACGTCAGCCATGGCTTCGTCTAGACCGCCCGCCTTGATGGGGGATGTCCTGCGCGCCTTCGTGGATATCGTTGTGCGCGCCAATATCGCTGTCCTGGATGACGTGGAAACCATGATAGCCGAAAGGATCAGCGCGGCCCCTGCTGCTAAGGCGCTTACGCGATGTCGGTTGACGCATGAAAGGAAGGTCTTCTTTTCTGAAGAAAAGAAGCAAAAGACTTTTACGTCGCTGTCGCGGTCCTATCCGGCGGCCTGCGCCACATTAATCTAGTTCATCTTCGCCAGCATTTCCTTCGCGTTTTGGTTGCCAGGGTTGATCGATAGCGACTTGTGATAATTGGCGATCGCGTCGGCCCTATCGTGATCATCCATATATGCTTCGCCCAGACTGTCCCAGGTATTGCCGGATTTCGGATAGGCTTCAGTATTGAGCTGCAGAATACGGATAGCCCCCTTATAGTCTTTCTGGCGGATCAGCTCGTATCCCAGGGTGTTCAGCTCGTCTTCATCGAAATTGTACACCTGCTTCGGCATGGCTTTGAGAGCATGGTACTGCACCAGTGCCACATCGACGCCCTGTGTCTTGATCGTTTCCGCGAGCAAGGCGGAAATGGAAGGTCTGCCGTCGAACGCCGTGCGGATCGCCGGCACGAAAATCCCGATGCTGGCTGCGGCCACACCGGCGCCAGTGGTCAGCGCAATAGCCACCAACCCGGCTGACATTGCCAGTCTGGCTGCCCGCCCCCCGCGCCGCTGCGTCCAGAAGTAAAGCTCCAGCACTGCAAGAGGAACAATATATTGGCCAAACGTCATCAGCGTCAGAACCGACCCTTTAAGCGCAGTCAGATCGAAGGCTCCCGTGCCGGAGGCGATCATTGCGGCAAGCGAGACACCGGAGCGAATGAAAAGGGCTGAGCTGACCAGCAGATACAGCCGCCACGCCCACCGCCGGTGCGTTACGAAATCGCGCTTCAGCGCAGTACGCAGCGCCATCGCGGCACACACCATCACCAGCACGCCCAGAGTGCCGGTGCCCAATTCCTGCAACAAGGTGGTGCCTGTGCCACGCGAAGCCAGCAGGTAGAGCCCCGCGACGGCGATGCTGAACGCCGTGAAAATGTAAACCCGCCCATTCCATCTATGGAATACCGGCGCGCGCCGCCGGATCACCGGCACAAACTGGATGGCGCCGCTCAATATGATTAACACTGCCGAAACGATATGGATGATCAGTGTTGCGTTGCCGATCGGATCGCCGGCGGAATAGCCATGTGCCAGGCGCTTGTTCCACACCACCGTATCGCCGCGCAGTGCGGTCATGCTGTAGAAAAGCGCAGTGCTTGACGCGAAGAATACCTGGCCCACAAACGCCACGGTAAACCACAGCACGGCTGCGACACGCAGCACCCTCTCGGCACTTAAGTCTATCCGAAACGTGGGAACGGAAAGCGTGCTGCTCATCCTAGGTCTCCAGCCGCGCCACGAGCAGCGCTTGCAGCTATTTCAGCAAGCCCCGTGCCACCCTTTCTGCAGTTTCACATGCCTGAGCCATCCGATATAGCAGACTTAAGAATACCGGTTTTACAATGATTTGCGAAGTCCAAGCCTGCGTATAGTATCTGAGAGCGATTGAAAATCGCGCCAGATCATGGCCAAACACGCAACATCATCCAAGCTGACTAGGCCTGCGGAAGACCCTGCCGGAGAGAACCGCGACAGCGGCGTAGAAGTCTTTTGCTTCTTTTCTTCAGAGAAGATGACTTCCCACGCTTCGAAGAAGTGATTTAATGGTCGCGCCAACCCCGGATGCTCGCGCAGCGTCTTCCCCTCCTAGCGCTTCCTGAAAATGCCGCGGCGAGTCAGCTCCGGGATCACCTGGTCGACAAATTCCTCGAATGCCGACAGGCCGCATGAAGGCGCCGAGGTGAAGTTGCTCGGTCATGAGGCTCTACCTCTTCGCTGGAGTCCACAGCAAATGTGCGGGCGCCGGTCTCTTCGGTAATAGGCGCGAGTTTGGCGACATTGCGGGCGGCAAGCGCGACCTTGATCCCTTTGCGCACGAAAAGACGGCATAAGGAGGCACTTCATCCTGAGCCGGCGCCGACGATCAGTGCAGTGGAAAATTTATGATCCATTGCGGAGCTTTCAGGAAAGGAGAGAAACGCCTTCTTTTCTGAAGAAAAGAAGCAAACGACTTTTGTGTCGCTTTCGCGGTTCCAAACGGCGACATGCGGTAAGCAACGGATGCTTGAGCAGCGTCAAACTGACAGGTGAAAAACCGTCATTTTATTCACAGTTAATGAGCGGCCATAAGGATAACTACACATGATTTTGTGTGTTAATTTAAACCATCAATTTGCACGGTTATTAGCAGATGGGTGGCCCGTGGAGACTCATCGAGATGCCGCCCTTATCCCTGTCCGGCTCGCACAGAGTCTTACAGACCCTAACGCGCACGCCAACCTTGCTCCGGCGGGATCTGCTTTGCACCGGAGCCTCCCTGGCGCTTCTCTGCGCCGTTGGCCTCCCAAATGCTGCGCGCGCCGATGCCCCAGTGCCGGCCGCTCCGGTGCAACTTGCCGCAGCCGATACTGCGAAGGCCGTCGAGGAAGTTGTGGTAACCTCGGAACGCCGCTCTACCAAGCTACAGAAAACCCCGATTGCCGTCACCAGTCTTGACGCCACAAAATTGGCGCAGAATGGCGGCCACCTGGTGCGCGATCTTGCCGGCGAGATACCGAACGTCGAGGTCGCGCGCGGCGGGCTCACGCCCACGACCGAAACCTTCTTTATTCGCGGCATCGGCACGTCCGACCCGATCCAGGATCCGGCTGTCGGCATCTACGTAGACGATGTCTATATTCCACGTCCGCTCTCCAATGGCGGCCTGTTCGACCTGCCCGATGTTTCAAGAGTCGAAGTATTGCGTGGTCCGCAGGGTACGCTTTACGGGCGAAACAGCGACGCCGGTGCTGTGCGGCTCATCTCGCTGGATCCGACCGACGCGCTCCACGTCATCAGCGACATCGGCATAGGCGATTACGGCGCTGTGCAAACGCATGATCTGATCAGCGGCCCGATCGTTCCGGGCCGGGTCGTTGGCAGCCTTGCCTTCGTACACAGCGAACGCGACGGTACCACCAAAGACCCGACGCTCCACATGGACGTCAACAACATCAATTACGATGCGGCACGCGCCAAGCTGAAGATAACGCCGACCGACGATCTTGAGGTAGTATTCGCCGCCGACGGCATGATCGACCATTCCAATGCCGCCTATTACACGCCGGTGGTGCAGCCTGGCGGCAAATTCAATCCGAACTACACCTATTCGCCCCTCGCCCCGGTCAGTGACCTGCAATCCGGCGGCGTATCGGTGCACGTCAAATACCAACTCACCCCGGAACTGACGCTGAAAGACATCGCCTCCGCGCGCGCCTGGAACCAGGCCCCGGTCATCTACGACAACTCCGGAACATCAACCCAATACTCGGCCAACCTCATCGATTATCACGAGCATGATTACACCGAAGAGCTGCAACTGGCCGGCGATTACGGCCGCTTCAACTTCGTGACGGGCTTCTTCTTTTATAAGGAGGCTTTTGACGTGGACCGGCTGACACTGTCCCTCTTCCAGCCAAAGACGCACACCCTCAATCTCACCGACACGGACAGCTATGCCGGCTACGCGCAAGGCAATTACAAGATTTTCGACAAGCTGACGGCCACGATCGGGCTTCGTTACACGCTCGACGAGAAAAACTTCGATGACGGCAACTACAGCACAATCGTCAATCCTGCAGGAGCTAACATATTCGACCGCTACACCGCCGGCAAAGCCCTGTTCACGGCCGAGTCCAACCATTCCTGGGGCGCGTTCACACCGAAATTCGGGCTTGATTACCAGGTGACACCTTCGCTGCTGACCTATGCCAGCTATGCGGAAGGCTACAAGAGCGGCGGCTATGACAATCGTTCGGCCAACGCGGAGATCGCGCATACGCCGTTCGCGCCGGAGACGGTCGACACCTATGAGGTGGGCGTAAAATCAGAATGGCTGCATCATAGGCTGCGTGCCAATCTCGCAGCCTTCTACAATGATTACACCAATCTGCAGCAGACGATCTATCTCTCCACGGTGCCGGGTGCGCCGACCGAACTGACAAATGCCGGGCGTGCACACACGGATGGTGTCGAGTTGGAAACCACATTGATCCCGATCGATGGGCTGACATGGACCAACAATGCCGGCTACCTGAACACGGAATTTGACAAGTTCCTCAATGCCGGGCCAGGCGGCGTATCCGCTACAGGCAAGGAATTGCCCTTGGCGCCCCGATGGACCTTGAGCACGGGCGCGGATTATCAGCTTTCGCTTCCCATACCGGGTGCCACGCATCTGGGCGGCGAGCTCCAGTATCAATCAAAATCCTATAGCGACGTGCTGAACACACAAGGTGCCGCGATCCCGGACCAGACGATCCTGAACGTGCACGCCACGTACACGACGGATGACGAAAGATGGACCGTGCTGTTCACCATACGCAACGCACTCAACGTGCGCTATAATCAGAACGGGGCGTATGTGCCGCCGGTAGAGTATTTTCTGGAGAACCCGCCGCGGACGTTTTTGGTGACGCTGCGGTATGTGTTGTAGGAAGGAAGATCTTCTTTTTTGAAAAAAGAAGCAGAAAACTTTCATGTCCTTGGCGAACGCTGCCGGAGAGAGCCGCGACAGCGACGTAAAAGTCTTTTGCTTCTTTTCTTCAGAAAAGAATATCTTGCTTCTTCAGGCAGAGGCGAGCTCCGCCACCCTCGCCACACCCAACGCTGCACGAAGCCGACGCCGCAGACTGACGAAATGCGTATCCGCGTCGTCGCGTGGGCGCGGCAGATCCACACGCACATCCACCTCCAGCCGCCCATCTGACAAAACCAGCACGCGATCGGCGAGCAGCAAGGCTTCGTCGATGTCGTGCGTCACCAGCAGAACCGCCGGACGATGGCGCTCCCAAAGATCGCCGACGAGGCCTTGCATGCGCGTGCGCGTCAATGCATCGAGAGAAGCAAAGGGTTCGTCGAGCAACAGCAGGTCCGGTTCGCGTATCAGCGCGCGCGCCAGGGCGACGCGTTGTGCCTCCCCGCCCGACAAGGTGAGCGGCCAGGCATCCAGGCGATGCGCCAACTCCACTTCATGCAAGGCTGCTTCTGCACGTCGCCTGGCATCCGGCGTGCGCACGCCGAGTGCCACGTTCTGCCATACGCGCTTCCAGGGAAACAGCCGCGGTTCCTGGTAGACTACCGTGCGTTTCGGCGAGACCTCAAGCTCGCCCTCGGTCACCTCGTCGAGCCCGGCAAGCGTGCGCAGAAGGGTTGTCTTGCCGGAGCCGCTGCGGCCGAGCAGGGCCACGAACTCGCCGCGCGGGATGGTGAGATCGAGCGATTTCAGAACTGCGCCGGCCGCGAAACGGCGTGTGAGGTTGCTTAATCGCAGAACGGGTGCGTCGCTCATGCGCGCCGCGCGGCCGGGCGCCATACGAGAAGGCGCCGTTCCAGAAAGCGTACGCCCTGGTCGCTTGCCAGGCCGAACAGCGCATAAACCAGCATGCCGACGAGGATAATGTCGGTGCGCAGGAAATCCTCCGCATCCATCATCATGTGGCCGATGCCGGAGCTGGCGTTCACCTGTTCGGCAACAACGAGCATCAGCCAGGAAATGCCGACGGAAAACCGTAGGCCGACAAGAAGGTCTGGCAGCGCGCCGGGCAGGATCACATGGCGCACCGTCTCGCTATGCGTCAGCCCAAGCGTGCGCGCGGCCTCGATCAGCTTGGGATCGATCGCGCGAATGCCTTTGAACAGGTTGAGATAGATCGGGAAGGTGGCGCCCAGCGTGACCAGCAGGATCTTGGGCGCCTCGCCGATTCCAAACCACAGGATGAACATCGGCACCAAGGCGAGCACCGGGATGGTGCGCAACATCTGCAACGGCGCATCGACGATATCTTCGCCGATCCGCGACAGCCCCGCCGCAAGTGCCAGGCTCACGCCGATCACGATGGCCAGGCCAAGGCCAATGCCGGCGCGTATCAAGGAGACGGCCAGGTTATGCATCAGTGTCCCGTCATTCAGCAGGTCACGCGCGGTGAGCAGTATCTGCGCTGGAGACGCCAATGTCTGGGCGGACACCAGGCCCGTTGAGGAGGCAGCCTGCCAGGCTGCAAGCAGCAGCAGCGGCGAGGCGAACCTGCGGAGACCACCCAGGTGCAGGTTGACTCCACGCCTCGTTCCGGGAGTTGCCTGCCGGGCAGCCCTGTGGGTGCTGCCGTTTACGCCTATGCGAGCGCCTTGCGCCAAGACCGCATCCAGCATGTGTCCACCTTTGCTTCCGTGCAGCCGCGGCATCTTCGCCGCGGCATCTCGACATCGGCTGAAAACTCTACCATGAACTCAGGGCAGTCAATGTATACCGCGCAGGTAAGGCGTGGATTATCGCTTATACATCGTATTCGCGCGGCTCATCTGACAGGTCCGCAGGCTGCTTATGCCTGATACACATGGAGTTACTGTGGCACTTCCATCCACCCGCCTTCTCACGACTGCGGTTTCCCGCATACCTGCCCGGTTGGCAGCTATTGTCCTCGGCATGGCTATAGCCGCAGTATCGCTGTGCGCAGGCGCAGAGACGGTGCTGCGGGTCGCGGACCAGAAGGGCCTTCAGCGCGCCTTGCTCGACTCCGCTCATGCCCTTGATGGCATCACATACAGTATCGAATGGAGCGAGTTTCCCGCGGCAGCCCCCTTGCTCCAGGCGCTGAGCGCTGACGCAGTCGATACCGGAGTCGCCGGCGACGGGCCATTTCTGTTTGCCTATGAAGCCGGCAACGATGTGCGGGCGACCGTCGCCTTGCAGCCGCGTGCCGCAGGGAATTATCTGGCCGTCATCGTGCCAGCTGCCTCGCCGATCAAGACGGCCGCGGATCTCGTTGGCCATCGCATTGCGACCGGGCGCGGCTCGATCGGTCACGCGTTGCTGCTAGGGCTCGAACAGAAAGCCGGCCTACGGCCGGACCAGTTCGACATTGTGTTTCTCTCGCCCGCGCAGTCCGCTGCCGCCCTGCATGCCGGCAGCGTGGATGCCTGGTCCACCTGGGACCCCTATGTCGCGCTGGAAGAGCAGAACGGAGCACGAGCGGTGGTCTACGGCACCGGCCTGACCCCGAATTACAGTTTTCAGGTTTCCAATACCCACGCGCTCGCCACGAAGCACGCCGAGCTTGCGGATTTCTACGCACGGCTCGCGAAAGCCTATGTTTGGGGCAGCACCCATCCGCATGAATACGCAGTGTTATGGTCGCAGCAAATCGGATTGCCGATTGCGGTGGCGGAAAAAGTAGCCACCGACATGCTGACCCACCTGGTTCCGCTCGATGGCAACGTGGTTTCGGCCGAGCAATCTACGATCGACAATTTCAGGCACGCGGGGGCAGTGCCTGAAAAAGGCCCTGACCTGAAGGGCGCTTTCGATTTCTCATTCGTAAACAAATAGGAATTAAATCTATGATGAAGAGTGCCACCGTCTATTTAACAACCAATAATAGTGCAATATGTCATATGAATTATTTTAACATATTCATGCGTATATTCATCCTATAGGCTCTCACGGTGACGTAAGTAACTTGTGGAGGCCTTCTTGGACGGCATGGTATTAGGCGGCGGACTGGATGCACTCGCGGAGCGCTTCGCCGAACGCGCAGCTGCCTATGACGAACAGGCCTCTGCCCCGCGGCAAAACCTTGCGGAGTTGCAGGCGGCAGGGCTGCTCGGCCTGACCGTCGCAGCATCCTATGGCGGCGGCGGTGCCGGCCTCGCAGAAGTCGCACATGTGGTGGGCAAAGTGGCGGAGGGCGATCCTTCCACCGCACTCATCATCTCCATGCAATATCTCATGCATGCCGGCATTGCGCGCGGCGGAAAATGGCCGGCGGCGGCGCAGGCGCTGGTCTCGCGCGCTGCGGTCGACCACGGCGCACTGATCAACGCGCTGCGCGTGGAGGCGGAGCTCGGCACGCCGGCACGTGGCGGATTGCCGGCGACGATCGCGCGACGCACGCCGGATGGCTGGTCGATCTCGGGCGAAAAGATCTATTCCACCGGCAGCACGGTGCTCACCTACGGTTTTGTCTGGGCGCGCACCGACGAGGCCGAGCCTCGCGTGGGCGGATTTCTGGTGCCGATGGCGGCCGAGGGGGTGCGCATCGTCAAAAGCTGGAACCAGCTCGGCATGCGCGCCACTGAAAGCCACACGGTGCTGCTCGAGAACGTTGTCGTCCCGGAAGGGCACGCCGCGGATATTCGCAGCCCGGCGGAATGGCGCCAGCCGGATCCGGTGCAAGGCGCCTGGCAGGCAGTGCTGTTGCCGACCATCTATGATAGCGTGGCACGGGCCGCACGCCTGTGGCTCATCGATTTCCTGCGTGCGCGTGCCCCGGCCAATCTGGGTGCCTCACTCGCCACCCTGCCGCGCTTCCAGGATCTGGTGGGCGAGATCGATGCATTGCTGCTCGCCAACAAACTGATCCTGTCGGCCGCGATCGACGCGGAAGCCCGCGGTGCGCCGCCTGATTGGACGGAGGCCGGACTGATCAAACACACGGTGACCGAGAACGCCATTCGGGCCGTCGAAAAAGCGGTGGCGGCGATCGGCAACCACGCACTTAGCCGCGACAATCCGCTGGAGCGGCATCTGCGCAACGTTCTCTGCGGTCGTATCCATACACCGCAGGCCGATGCGGCCTTGGGCCTTTCCGGCCGTATCTCGCTGGGAGTTGCACGCGCGTGACGAAGCAAAATTTTCCCGGCGCGTGGTCGCTTTCGCGGCGCGATTTCGGGCTGGCTGGTCTCGCGATGCTCGGCGCATCACGCGCGCAAGCGCGCGACCTGTCGGGCGTGACGCTGCGCATAGGAACCTTCCGCGGCCAGGACCAAACGGTTCTGCCCGGCACCGGACTCGACAAATTCCCCTACAAGGTCGCCTACAGCGAATTCTCGGCCGGTAATCTGATCACCCAGGCCATCAATGCCGATGCGCTGGATATCGGGTCGTGGAGCGAGATACCGCTCGTATTCGCCGCCGCCGCCCACTCGAATGTTCGCGTGATCGCCACCATGGAAGGGCCGGCCGCCAACCAGGCGGTGATCGTGCCGAAAGGCTCGCCGGCCAAAACCATCGCCGATCTGCGCGGCAAGCGTGTCGGGTATATCCGTGCCACGACGGCGCATTACTTTCTGATCAAGATGCTAGCCCAGCACGGCATGACCTTCGCCGACATACAGCCGGTCGCACTCGGCATGAGCGCCGGCCTCACGGCGATGCAATCCGGCGCGCTGGACGCCTGGGCGACCTACGGCTACGCGATCGCGGTGCTACAGGCCGCCACCGGCGCACGCGTGCTGCAGAACGCGATCGGCATACTTTCAGGCAACTACCTCATCGGCGCGAACCCGAAGGATCTGGCTGATCCCGCCTTCCGCGCCGCAGCGTCCGATTACCTCGGCCGGCTGAACCGTGCCTATGGGATATTGTATGCCGACAGGCCACGCTTTGCAAAATTGCTGGCACCCGCCGTGCAGATTCCCGAGCCGATCGCATTGGCATATGTGCAGGGGCAGGAGCGCGGTTTGAGCATCCGCCCCAGCCGCCCTTCCGACATCAAGAGTGCGCAGGATGTTGCCGAGACATTCACACAGGCGGGCTTGCTGCCGGGGCATGTGGATGTGGCACCCTATTTTAGTGATGCTTTGAAGGCTTAAGGAAGAAAGCCTTCTTTTCTGAAGAAAAGAAGCAAAGGACTTTGATGTCGCTGTCGCGGTTCTATCCGGCAGCGTACGTCAAAAATCATAAAAGTTTTTTGGTTTTTTTTCAAAAAAGGAACAGCTTTCTTCCTCTCAGTTCAGCAAGTCCGGCTCGGCCGCCACAATCCAATCCCACAGCGGTGCAAACGAAAGTTCGCCACCTTTCTGCGTTCCCACCTGGCTCGCCGTGAACTGAGCCGTCTCATGTGATATCGGCTTCGTCTTGCCCGCCGCATCTGCCAGCAACTGTGTATGCGCCGCATTATCCATCGACAGGAAATACCAGGCCGCCGCCTCGACCGTCTCTCCTACCGTCAACAGCCCATGGTTCTGCAGGATCAGCGCTTTCTTGTTGCCAAGCGCCTTTGTCAGCCGCACGCCTTCGCTCGGCTCCAGCACCACCCCGGTGAACGGGTCGAACAGCGCGTGATCCTCGTAGAAGGCGCAGGCATCCTGTGTCAGCGGATCGAGCAAACGGCCCAGTGCAGAGAACGCCTTGCCATAGGTGCTGTGGGTGTGGGCGGCCGCAATCACGTCGGGCCGCGCTGCATGGATGGCAGAGTGAATCGTGAAACCGGCAGTGTTGATCGGGCGGTCGCCAATCAGAATGTTGCCATCGTGATCCACCAATTGCAGGTCGGACACCTTGACCTGCGAGAAATGCTGACCGAGTGGATTGATCCAGAACTGTTCTGGAAACTCCGGATCGCGTGCGGTCACGTGGCCGGCGAGGCCCTGGTCGAAACCGAAACGCGAGAAGATGCGGAACGTCGCAGCGAGGCGCTGCTTGCGGTGCAGGCGCTCTTGGGCGTGGTCGGCCGAGGGGATGCGCGGCGAGAGCTTGGGTTTTTCTACGACGTAGCCGTCCATGATCATTACTCCAGAAAGGAAGCAGTTCTTTTCTGAAGAAAAGAACCAAAAGACTTTTGAGTCCTAGTAGCCGCGGGATGGGTCCACTACGCCGATAAGCGGAGCGCCGCCGGCGAAGGCGGAAAGGTTTGCGACGATCTGGTTTGTCAGCCGTGAGAGGGTCGCGCTGCCGGACCACGATACGTGCGGCGTCAGCCTTATCCGCAAATGCTGATACAAGGCATGGTTGGCAGGCAACGGCTCCGGCTCCGTTACGTCCAGCGTGGCGAATGCTAGCTTGCCGGCATCCAGGGCCACCATCAACGCTTCCTGGTCCAGCAACCCGCCACGTGCAACGTTGATCAGGTGCAGCCCGGGCTTTGCTTGCGCGAGTATGTCTGCATTCACGCAGCTTCGTGTCGCGGGCGTCAAAGGCAAGGCAAGAACCAGATGGTCCGAGACTGACACCAGTTCGGCGAAATCCCGTGCGCGCTCGATTCCCGGCGCTTCTCCTTCAGCCCAGGCGCCGGCGCGTAACGCGACGATCCGCATGCCGAACGCCGCCGCGCGCTGCGCCACCGCCTGGCCGATCGCACCGTAGCCCGCCAGCCCCAGCGTGCGCCCTTCCAGCGTGCCGAGATTGTGCCGCACCCACTCTACCGAAGCCTGCGCGCGTATCCGGTCCAGCCGTTTCTCGTAAAGCAGTATGGACCCGAGCACATATTCGGCGATGGGCACCGCCGCATGGCCGCGGCCGCACGTCACCGTCGGCCCCTCGAACAGCCAGGGCGGAAACCAGTCCACGCCCGCCGATGCCACCTGCACCCAGCGCAGCTTCCCAGGCCAGCCCGCAGGCTTGCGACCCGGCGCGTCGCGCCAATGCGGTCTCGGGCCAGTCAACAGGACATCCGCCTCGCCGACGTCCCAGGGGGGCGCATTCGGCGGAGCGTCGAACACCAGCGGCCGTGCCGCATGTCGCGCCAAGGCCGCACCCACCTCCGGCCCAAGCTGGTTGAGAACGAGCATGCCGGTCATCAGGCTGCGCGTTCGATCCGTGTTTCGGACTCTACCAGTGCGCGCACGCGGGGGATCAGATCGCGTCCATACAGGTAGGCATCGAGCAGCGGATCGAAGCCGCGTATCAGGAAGGTGGAGACGCCAAGGCGATGGTAGTCGAGCATCGCCTCGGCAACCTGGTCGGGGGTGCCGACGAGCGAGGTGGAATTGCCCCGCGCCCCGCTGAGCGCCGCCATCGCCGTCCACAGCCTCTTATCCACCCGCGCCCCTTGCGCCGCCGCAGCCAGCAGGCGCCGGGATCCTTCACTCTGGGCCACGAGCGGCGTCTTGAGGCTCTGCTTGTCCCGCAACGCTGTGGCTTTCTGCAAGATATGCTCCGCACGATCCCACGCTTCGGCTTCGGTATCGGCAATGATCGGCCGCAGCGAGAGCGAGAAGCGTGGCGAGCGGTTGTGAGGGGCTGCCGCGGCACGCACGCGCGAGATGGTCTCGCGCACCTGATCGTAGGTCTCGCCCCATAGCGCATAAATATCGGCATGCTTGCCCGCGACGGCGATCGCTTCCTCGGAGGATCCGCCGAAATAGACCGGTATGCCACCACTACGGTATGGCCGCACTGCAGATGCAGCGCCATTCACGCGGTAGAACTTGCCCTCGTAGTCGAACGGCTTCTCCGAGCTCCATTCGGCCCGCACGATATCGAGGTATTCGCTGGTACGCGCGTAGCGCTCCGCCTTGGTGGTGTAGTCGCCATCGGCCTGCAACTCGACGTCGCTGCCGCCGGTGATCACGTGCACGGCCACGCGGCCATGGCTGATATGGTCCAGCGTTGCCAACTGGCGTGCCAGAATGGTCGGCGCGTTGAAGCCGGGCCGATGTGCGATCATCAGCCCCAGCCGCCGCGTCACGCTGGCCGCGTGCTGCGCCACCAGGATGCTCTCCGGAGAGTTCGAGTGGAACGCGAAAAGCACTCTGTCGAAGTCGCCATTCTCGTGCAGCTTCGCTGCCGTTTCGATATGGGCGAGGTCGATGATCGGCCCTGTTGCGGGGATGGTCTCGGACTGGTTCTGCCAGCCGACGTAACCAATGAATTCAACCAAAATGCCGCCTCCAAGCGTGAATATGCGTCTTAACATGTAAGATATGCGGTTTGGAGTCGTGGATAACAATTCAAATGTGGCAAACTACGGTATGACGATGCCTAATATGCGCTGAGCCGGGACAAATGCCATGTACGATGATATGAAGCAGCCTTTTCTACCCGCTGCGCCCCTGCGCCGCCCCACACGCCTGGCGGTGAACATACCTACCGATCTGCTGAGATCGTTCCTGGCGATCGTCGATTCCGGATCGATGGCGCACGCGAAAGAGTTGATCTTCCTGACGCAGTCTGCGCTCAGCCTGCAGATGAAGCGATTGGAGGATCTGCTGCAGCAGCGGATGTTCCAGCGTAACGGCCGCTCGCTCACCTTGACTGCGGCCGGTGAGGAACTGGTCGGCCTCGCGCGTGAGTTGCTCGAGGTGAACGACCGGATCGTCTCCCGCCTCGGCACCGAGATCGATCCGCGCCCGCTGCAACTGGGTTTGGTGGGGGATTTCGCCGACACCGTGCTGCCCGGGGTAATTGCCGCTTTCGCCAAACAGCATCCGCGGCAAAGACTTCGTGTGACGGTGGATGGCTCGGCCGGGTTGATCGATGCGTTCGAGCGCTCGCAGCTCGATGTCGCACTCTGCATGGGGCGTCATCGTGAACTGCGTCGTGGCAGCAGCCAGGTGGTGGCACAGGCGCAGATGGTTTGGATCGGCGAGCCCCATCTGGCACGGAGCGAAGAACTCCCTTTGGTGCTGCTCGATGCACCCTGCGCCTTCCGTACAGCACTGCTGGAGCGGCTCGAACTGCAACAACGCCGCTATCGCATCGTGCTGGAAACGCCGCATCTGCCCGGGCTTGTCGCGGCCCTGCGCGGCGGTATTGGTGTATCGTGCCGGACGGATGTCTATGCAGCCACGATGAACTTGCCAATCATAGAAAACACGAACTTGCCTGATCTACCCGTGATCGATCATGTCCTGCTGCACCGGAATGTTTACAATCAGCCGATTGGCGAGCTGGTGCGCCTGTTGGCCGGCTCGGCCCCGCACCCTCTCGCCGAAAGTGGCCACGCCTTTGCGAAAGAGCTTCTTATCTAAGCCTTCCTGACACTTAGACATACCCAGGTTTCCACCGCGCCGCCGCGCATGTTTACCTTAACGAAAAACTTTCGCGGTTTTAATTCTATACCTCGCCGGAAAGAACCGCGATAGCGACGCAAAAGTCTTTTGCTTCTTTTCTTCAGAAAAGAAGGCCTTCCTTGTCACTTATATCCCGCAATCCAAGGCACCAACCGCGAAATCGCCTCAACCACCTCCGCGGTCGATACCGCGAAGCTGATGCGGATGAAATGCCGCCCTTCCACCGGATCAAAATCAATGCCAGGCGCAATTGCCACCCCGGTCTCGTTGAGCAGCCGCGTGCAGAAAGCCAGGCTATCTTGCGTCAGATGGCCGACATCGGCATAAATGTAGAAAGCACCGTCGGGCGGCGCGTTCGAAGCGAGTCCTGCTCCCGGCAGCGCCTCGAGCAATATCCGGCGGTTTTCCCGATAATTTACCAGATGGCCGTCCAGTTCCGCGCGGCTTTCCATCGCGGCTAAGGCGGCATGTTGGCTCAGGCTGGGTGGCGTCAGAAACATGTTGCCGGCATAGGCCCAGGTGAGATCGAAGCGTTCCGCCGGCACGATCAGCCAGCCGAGCCGCCACCCCGCCATGCTGTAGTATTTCGAGAAGCTGCTGATCACCATTGCCTGCTTCTGGTATTCGAGCATGGAGTGCGCCGGTTCGCCGTAACTCAGTCCGTGGTATATCTCGTCGGAAATGATCTTGATGCCACGCTCACGACACACACGCGCGAGTGCGGCCATCTCGCCCGGTTCGATGATCGTGCCGGTGGGGTTGGCGGGACTCGCAATGATCACTCCGGCCGGCGCCGGCGTTATCGCAGCCAGGTGCGCCGCCGTGAGTTGATAGCGCACCTCAGGGCCGCACGGAATCTCCACCGCCTGCATATGCAATGCGGCCAGCGTGTTGCGGTAGGCGACATAGCCGGGCCGCGCGAGTGCGATGCGGTCGCCCGGCGCGAAAGTCGAAGCGAGTGCCAAAACCAACGCCGGCGATGCGCCGCAGGTGAGAACCACCTGGCCGGCGGTGACCTCGATGCCGTAACGCTCACCGTAGAGCCGCGCTATTCGCGCCTTTAGAGCGGGGCTTTCCCAGTAGCCCATGGCGTCGGTGTCGAGCACCTTGTGCGCGACCTCGATGGCAGCCTTCGGTGCGCCGGTGGAAGGCTGGCCGAACTCCATGTGCAGGATGGAACGGCCTTCGGCTTTCAGCTTGTGGGCGAGACGGCTGATGCTGATTGCGTGGAAAGGCTCTGGTGTTTGGGGCATATCTGTCCAAAAATAACAAAAGCAAGGAAAGCCTTCTTTTCTGAAGAAAAGAAGCAAAAGACTTTTACGTCTAAGGTATAATCTTCTTTCAAAGAAGTCGCAGGTTATGCGGGCGAAGTCTGCCCAGGATTTATCTATCTGCAGATCATGCTGCTCGCCGTGGACAACAAATTGCGCCAGGGGCGCGCGGCCGCTTTCTGCAAGCGCATTTAACAGCTCGGTGAACCGCGCGAAAGGAACGACCAGATCATCGTCGGCATGCATCAACAACGTGGACGCTGTCCAGCTTGCGATGTCGGCAATCGGCGACGATCGGCAGGCGGTCTCCACCAACTCCGTCGGATCATCCGCCGTGAAGGCAGCCGCCCAGTTTGCAACCCCGGCATAGATGACGCCGGCGGCCGTCGCGTTGGCCCAAGAAGGCCAAGCTATCTCCCCGCGGCGAGCACACCAGCCCGCCTTGCACAAACGCGCCGGACGCGCCGGTCGCCAGATGCCGTGGTGTCGCGCCGATATGCACCGGCACGCACCAGATGCTAGACGGTGCCGCACCCCCTTGGCAGACAAGCCGGATTGGCCGCCACGCCATCTTCCAGGCTGGTCCGAACAACGCCGTCTCGCGCCCCCTCGATGCCGTTGGTGGAATTATAGATATATCCGCCCGGCGAGCTCTGCTCGACCAGGCGCGACAAGCAAGCGGCCGGTCGCAAAGGAAGCGCCTGAGCGATGATGTGCGCTCGGGATTGTTTTTGGATCAGGTATTTACCAACATAGACCGGTCGTTACGCTAGGCTCCAGCCATGCCTAGTTGGTGTCAGCCAGTATGACCTGTGACAATACCGCCGGCGGCCGATAGGGAAACACCATGAACGATAAGGCCCATGAGTTCGAAGCGCATGATTTCTTCCGTAGCGACCGATTCATCAACGATCCGTATCCCTATTTCGACTATTTGAGGGAGCAGTCTCCGGTCGTGCGCGAGCCGCATCAGGGCATCGTGATGATCACGGGCTACAACGAAGCCATCGAGGTCTACAACGACCCCGTCCGCTTCTCCTCCTGCATGTCGACTACCGGACCATTTGCCGGCTGCCCCATTCCCCTGGCGGGACACGGCAGCGAGGACATTTCCGAGCTGATCGAAACCTACCGCGACCAAACGCCCTTCCACGATCAGCTGCCCACAATGGATCCACCTGTCCACAGCGCCCACCGGTCGTTGCTGACGTCGCTGATCACCCCCAAGCGCCTCAGGGAAAATGAGGCGTTCATGTGGAAGTTGGCCGACGAACAGATCGACACCTTCCTTTCCGATGGCGCGTGCGAGTTCATGGACGCCTTCGCCCAGCCCTTTGCGGTGCTCGTCGTCTCCGACCTGTTGGGCGTGCCTGCCGAGGACCGGACAGAGTTCCGCAAGCACCTTATACGGGTGGAACAGGAGAGTGGCGGTGCTGTCGTCGGCGGCACGGACGGCGAAGTCACGCACGGGCCGCTGATCTTTTTATACGAAAAGTTCTCGGCCTATATCGAGGACCGCAGGCGCAATCCGAGGGAGGATATTCTCACCGGACTGGCGAACGCCACATTCCCGGACGGCTCGGTGCCGGAGCCGATCGATGTCGCCCGAATCGCCGCTAACATGTTCGCCGCCGGGCAGGAAACGACGGTGCGACTGCTCAGCTACGCGTTCCAGTTGATCGGCGAGCGCGCTGACATCCAGCAACGCCTTCGCGAAGATCGCAAACTTATCCCCAATTTCGTCGAGGAATGTCTGCGGACGGAAGGCCCGGTCAAGGGCGATTTCCGGTTGGCGAAAAAACCGACGAGCCTTGGTGGAGTCGATATTCCGGCCGGAACCTTCCTGTTCATCGCCAACGGCGCCGCCAACCGGGATTCCCGCAAGTTCGAAAACCCTGGAGAGTTTCAGCTCGGGCGCTCGAACGCTCGCCTTCATCTGGCATTCGGCGCCGGCCGCCATGCTTGTCCAGGTGCCCCCCTGGCACGGGCGGAAACAGTCGTCAGCCTCAACCGCATGTTCGATCGGACCAGCGACATTCGTATTTCGGAGAAAGTCCACGGGCCGGCAGGCGCACGACGCTATAACTATCTGCCGACCTTCATCCTGCGCGGATTGACCAACATCAGCTTGGAGTTCGACCCCGTGGAGGCCAGATGATCATGAAAGTGCATGTCAACGCGCAGATATGTGCCGGTTTCGGGGTCTGCCTCGGGATCGCCCCCGACGTGTTCGAATTGCATGATGACGGCTACGCCGTCGTGCTGGTCAGCGAGGTGAAACCGGAAGAAGAGGATACCATGCGCCGGGCGGCTAGCCAGTGCCCTGCGCAAGCGATTTTCTTCAGTGAGGCTCTTCCCGCTGACACAAACCGCGCCGATTGATCAGACACGCGCGTCGTTGAACGCGATGGGCGCTACTGCGCGGAGACGGTCGACCTAAACTGCTGCGCCATCGTGGTGTCAGCATCGGCCTTTGTCGTTTGTCCGATTGCGCGATAGGCCTGAGCACGCCCGTCATATGCCTCCGGA
Source organism: Acetobacteraceae bacterium (assembly GCA_965198855.1). Classification (GTDB taxonomy): domain Bacteria; phylum Pseudomonadota; class Alphaproteobacteria; order Acetobacterales; family Acetobacteraceae; genus BOG-908. Next base: position 3,037,684 of record CBDAPZ010000001.1, read on the forward strand.
TAATTCGGGTGCAGCCGTATCGCTTCGCTGAAATCCATAATCGCCCTATCGAATGCACGCTGGCTCAAAAATAGGGCGGCGCGGGCGTAGAAAGCGTGGATATAGCGCGGATCAAGCTGAGTCGTTCGATTCAAATCCGCAATTGCCAGGTCGTCGTGCCCGAGCATATGCTGGCAGACACCGCGATTGTAATATGCTTCCGCTTCGTTCGGCGCGAGCCGCACCACCGTTTGCCAATCCCGGATGGCGAGGTCGAGCTTGTGGGTGCGCGTATAAACGAGCGCCCTACCGTGATAGGCGTCGGCCAGATTTGGATCGGCAACGATGGCAGCCTCGAGATCGGGCAGTGCCCGGTCATATTGCTGGCGCATAATGAAGAGGCGTGCACGCGCGGACAGCGCAGGTATGGACCGCGGATCGGCTTGGATCGCGCGGCTCAGATCGGCGATGGCCTGATCGTCTTTGCCTTGCTTGTGGTAGATCATGGCGCGTGTCGCAATCGCTTCGCCCAGTTTCGGGTTCAGCCGTATCGCCTGATCGAGATCGGCTAGCCCCTTGTCGGTGTTGCCCTGGCGGACATAGGCCACGCTGCGCTTGACCAGAATAATCGCGAAATCCGGCTTGATCTTGAGCGCGTCGGTGAAATCCCGGATGGCGCGATCCTGCTGTCCTGCCCGCGAATACGCGATCCCGCGGTTCGCCAATAATGCTGCCAATGGCGCCCCTTGCACCTGTCCCGACTGGATCACGGCAGTGCACGCGCCGATCCTCGCGCCGAGATCGGGGCCATGACATTTCTTCTGCTGCTCATCCAGGCTTTGCGCGGCAGCGCGCCCAACGAAAATCGACATCGCGGCTAGAGTGAGTCCCGCGATCAAGCAGCGCCGCATACGAGTTATCCTATAGCTTCGAGGGATGGTTGCCGAGCGGCAACCGTATTTGTCAGCGAAGCAATCCCATGATCAAGTAGGCCGGCGAAATTCCGGGGCGTCACCGTTGCACTTTGATACCACCCTCGCGCAGAGACACGTATGGCTAACGTCCCTCTGATGAAAGACCTTGGTTGCAGCAATGGATAAAGTCGTTCGACTACTCCGAGGCTTGCTCGGACCCAGCCCTTTGCTCAGCGTCTGCATGGTCGCGACGACTCTTCTCGCCATCCTCACCGCACTTAAAGTCACGCCGTCGATCCCACCTTTCCTGGGTACCCTCATTCTTAGCCTGCTCGTCGCATCGGCCAATCTATACTGGGGGCTTAGCGTCGTTCGCCTTTGGCCGCGTGTGGTGGGCGGCGTCGACGGAAGCTGGCAGATGCGGCCGCGTTCGAAACTGCGCCTCGTGAACGGCGCAGCGGTCGGCATTCCTGCGCTCGACGAACTGAACCGGCTGACCGGACTGGAAACGGTCAAGACTGAAATGACCATGCTGATCCAGCGATTACAGATCGAGTTGGCGCGGCAGGAGAAAGGCGCGCCGACCACGCCGATTTCGTTGCACATGGTTTTCACCGGACCGCCCGGCACCGGCAAGACGGCGGTTGCCAGGCTGTATGGGGCAGTTTTGCGCGATCTCGGTGTATTGGAGAAAGGCCATCTGATCGAAATGGACCGCGCCGGATTGGTTGCCGGTTATATCGGTCAAACGGCTTTGAAGACAAAACAGAAGATTGTCGATGCCCTCGATGGCGTTCTCTTTATCGACGAGGCTTATGCGCTGGTCGACGAGGGCGGCATCGGCCAAAATTTCGGTCAGGAAGCCATCGACACCCTGCTGAAGGAAATGGAGGATAAACGCGATCGCCTGGTCGTCATTGTCGCCGGGTATTCGGACCCGATGCGGCGATTTCTCGCAAGCAATCCCGGCCTGCCCTCGCGTTTCACCAAGACGCTGCCGTTTGACAGCTACAAAGCCGCCGAGTTGGTGGCGATTGCCCGGTCGATGGCGCGGCAGGGCAAATTTCGCCTGTCCGAGGAGTCCGATGCGATCCTTCTCAACTACTTTGAACGGGCGCGGACGTCATCAAGTTTCGCCAATGCGCGCACCGCGCGCACGCTCGTTGAGCGCGCCCGCGAGGCGCAGGCCGCGCGAATAGCGCCGTTGATCGGGAACGATGACATCGACCTTGATGAGCTGACACTTTCCGATATCCAGGCCGCGATCGCCACGAAAACCGCCTTCGTCGCCAACGGCACCAGCGCGCTCGACGAACTGCGTGGGATGACCGGGCTCGACGCGGTCAAGGCCGAGATCGAGATGCTGGTCTCTCGGTTGAAGGTCGAAGCGGCGCGGCGCGAGCGCGGGCTGCCGGTCGCGTCGATTTCCCTGCACATGGTCTTCGCCGGGCCGCCGGGCACCGGCAAGACCGTGGTGGCGCGACTCTATGGCGCCATCCTGCGCGATCTCGGCGTGCTGGAGAAAGGTCATTTGATCGAGACCGACAGGTCAGGGCTTGTTGCCGGCTATGTCGGACATACGGCGCTGAAGACGCGGCAGAAAATTGCCGATGCACAAGACGGTATCCTGTTCATCGACGAAGCCTACGCGCTCACCGCGCAGAGTGGCGGAAGCCACGATTTCGGCCGGGAAGCCGTCGAGACCCTGCTGAAAGAAATGGAGGATAAGAGGGACAGGTTTGTCGTCATCGTTGCGGGCTATCCAGATCCGATGCGCACATTCCTGGCCAGCAATCCCGGTTTACCCTCGCGCTTCACCAAAACCGTCCCTTTCAAGAGCTATGAGGTAGATGACCTTGTCGCCATTACCCATGCGATAGCGCGACGCGATGGTTTGCGCGTATCTGCGCAAGCCGATCCGACCTTGAAAAGCTTTTTCGAGCGGGCGCGCTCTGCGCCGGATTTTGCAAATGCCCGCACGGCGCGGACCATTCTCGAACGCGCGCGCGAGGCACAGGCGGCACGTATTGCGCCGCTGATGGGCGTGTCCGACGTCGATCTCGACGAACTGACCCTCGCCGATATCGAAGCCGCAACCAGCACAAGCAGGGATGCCCCGGCAGGACAGAAGCAGCGTTCCACTGGCACCGGCTTCTTCGTCGGCGCCGATGGCTACGTAGTGACGAATGCGCATGTCATCGAGGGATGCGAGACTCCCAAAATCGTCTGCGGATCTACAGAGCCGGCCGACGCATATATCGTGGCGTGCGATGTCAGGAACGATCTGGCCTTGCTGAAAGTCGCCTTTTCCCACGATCATGTGGCGCGCTTGCGTCGCGGCGTGAAGGTCGGCGAAGAACTTGCGGCTTTCGGTTTCCCGCTCTTCGGCAGCTTATCCGCCAGCGGCAACTTCACGCTTGGAAACGTGTCGGCGCTCATGGGAATGCAAAATGACAGCAGGCACATCCAGATCACCGCGCCTATACAGCCGGGCAATAGCGGCGGTCCGGTCGTCGATCGCGCAGGCAATCTGATTGGTGTCGCTGTCTCCGGTCTGTTAAAACACAACCGGGGCGCGGCCCAGAATATCGGTTTTGCAATCAACATGAATACTCTCATGACATTCCTCAACGCGCACGATGTGCCCTATTTGACGGAAACGAGCGAAGACCCGCTTGGAAACGTCGAGCTCGCGGACAAGGTCCGCGCAATGTCCGTATTGGTCATTTGCGAGCAATGACGCAGCCGTCATAACTTCGCATGACCATTTGGCTTTCCGGGATCGTCAAAAAACATGTTTGGAGATGAGCGGGCGCCCGCATCTCAATCGCAGACCCAAGGCCCGCCGGCGCGCGTGCCTGGCGCCTGGGCGGCGGCAATCATCGCCATCATTTCGGCGCTGATTACCGGCTATCTGGCGCGGCCCGATGGCAAAGCAGCAGATAGCACGGCTCCGCCGGGCAATAGCAGGCTGGCGGATGTCGGTCCCGACGAGATCGGGGCCGCGCTGGCGACGCTGGCCGTGTCGCCTGAGCAGGCGGCGCAGTTCCGTGCCCGGGAGGCCTGCCGGCGCAAGCTCGCCTGGGTCACCATCGCCGGCCAGCCGCATCAGCCAACCGGCCGTATCAGGCTCCAATCGGGCAGATATATGTCGCCTGCCTTCGAGCTGACGGATGTACCGGTGCGCGTCGCATTGCCGTACCCCGCGCCCTATCCAACCGGCCACGGCACGATTGCCGTGGTGGGAACGACTTCGGATGCCAATGTGGCGCTCACCCCACCTTGGCCGGTGGCGGCCCAGCAGGGATTCCAATCGCGTGAGGTGACGTGGACCCCCCTCGGCGCGTGCCCGGCTGCACATCGGACGACGGATTGATGCGGCTCGCGGCCAAACTTGCTTTTGTGCACCGTAATTTGTGGCAGCGCGACCATACCTATCGCTGGGCCGTATTGCTCGGCCCACCGCCGCTCATCGGCGCCGCCATGGCGGCACTTGTCCTGGCCGCGCTGCCAGCGACGTGGTTTGGCGCATCGACGACCCAGTCCGGCGGAGCGTCATGGGCGCACTGGACAAGATCGGTCCCGCAGGAGGGAGAGCCGTTCGCTGAGCCAACCTTGAAGCTGCCTCCTCGCGACGCAAGCGGCCACTATCAGGGCTTACAGGCCGGCTGGCGAAGCGATGTGCATCCGCTGTCGGTCGATGCGACTCGCGACGTCAATGTCAACGGCTCGGTGCTGGCGAGCTTTACCCTCGATCAGCCAGATATCCCGCTGCAGCGTCTTGTGGATGCCGGACCACCGACGGGACTTTTCGTCGCCGATGCACAAAGCTTCTTTGTCGTGTTGACGCCAGGCCTCTACAGCTTTTCGGTCAGGCTTGCACGTTCCGGGACGCAATCGGCCGATTGCGTCGTGCGCCTCAATTCGACCCGGCATCGGATGGTACGTAACATCAACCTCAACACGGACGGTAACGCGGTGCTGACCTATACGGCGACACAGTTCCGTCTCGAACCCGGATTGTTCAAGCTCGGCGTAGGGGTAGGCTGCTGGCGCGGCGATCGGGAGTTAGGGGCTGGTGATCTCACGCTGACGGTTCGTAATCCCGGCGAAGCCACGCTGCGGCCTGCTGATGCGGACGAGCTAGTGAGGCCTGCCCAATGAGTTTTGCTTAAATTCCGTTCCGGCTTCAACCTGGTCTTACGCCACAAGGATGGACGCGTTTACGCCCTCTGCACCGGCGTCAGGTGAGCAAGACCGGTTTAACATTGTAGGATATTTGGCTTGCTCCGCCCCTTCCTGGCACTTGGGCGATCTGTCCGGCATATTGGGTTTTGCTGCGGACGCAGGAAAGCCCGGCGCTCCTGTTGAGGAGGCCGGGCTTTTGCTGATCGCTTTTGCGCGAGCGGATTTGGTTGCGGGAGTCGGATTTGAACCAACGACCTTCAGGTTATGAGCCTGACGAGCTACCGGGCTGCTCCATCCCGCGGTGGTGAAGAGTGCTTTGGAAGACCTGGCGGCGACCGACTTTCCCACGTCTTGAGACGTAGTATCATAGGCGCTGGGGGTTTTCACGGCCGAGTTCGGGATGGGATCGGGTGCAGGCTCCCCGCAATGGCCACCAGGTCGTCCAAGGCACTCTCGGTAAAGATCGAGATCCTAAGACTGGAAGGCAGGTTCTGGTATTTTGCGAAGTGGTGAGCTGAGCGGGTATTGCGTGTCTTGCTTCTATGCATGGTGCGCCTTCAATCCGAGGATTGAAGACTGTCGTTGAGCCTATCGGGCGATTAGGACCAGTTAGCTGCATGCGTTACCGCACTTCCACACCTGGCCTATCAACGTGATGGTCTATCACGGCCCTCAGGGAGACCTGGTTTTGAGGTGGGTTTCCCGCTTAGATGCTTTCAGCGGTTATCCCGTCCATACATAGCTACCCGGCGATGCCACTGGCGTGACAACCGGTGCACCAGAGGTATGTTCATCCCGGTCCTCTCGTACTAGGGACAAATCCTCTCAAGTCTCCAACACCCACGGCAGATAGGGACCGAACTGTCTCACGACGTTCTAAACCCAGCTCACGTACCACTTTAATCGGCGAACAGCCGAACCCTTGGGACCTGCTCCAGCCCCAGGATGTGATGAGCCGACATCGAGGTGCCAAACCTCCCCGTCGATGTGGACTCTTGGGGGAGATCAGCCTGTTATCCCTAGAGTACCTTTTATCCGTTGAGCGATGGCCCTTCCACGCGGGACCACCGGATCACTATGGCCGACTTTCGTCTCTGCTCGAGCTGTCGCTCTCGCAGTCAGGCGGGCTTATGCCATTGCACTCAACAGCCGATGTCCGACCGGCTTGAGCCCACCATCGCGCGCCTCCGTTACTCTTTAGGAGGCGACCGCCCCAGTCAAACTGCCCACCATGCAGGGTCCCTGCGCCGGATGACGGCGCGAGGTTAGACATCAGAAGAGTTCAGGGTGGTATTTCAAGGTTGGCTCCACACAAGCTAGCGCCCATGCTTCAATGCCTCCCACCTATCCTACACAGCACTCTCCTAATGCCACTGCAAAGCTGCAGTAAAGGTTCATAGGGTCTTTCCGTCTGACCGCGGGTACCCCGCATCTTCACGGGGAATTCAATTTCGCTGAGCCGATGCTGGAGACAGTGGGGAAGTCGTTACGCCATTCGTGCAGGTCGGAACTTACCCGACAAGGAATTTCGCTACCTTAGGACCGTTATAGTTACGGCCGCCGTTTACCGGGGCTTCAATTCAGTGCTTGCACACCTCCTCTTAACCTTCCGGCACCGGGCAGGCGTCAGACCCTATACGTCGTCTCTCGACTTCGCAGAGCCCTGTGTTTTTACTAAACAGTCGCTACCCCCTGGTTTGTGTCACCCGCACATGGTTGCCCACATACGGGTCTCGCTTATCCCGAAGTTACACGAGCAATTTGCCTAGTTCCTTCAGCATCGTTCTCTCAAGCGCCTTGGTATGCTCTACCAGTCCACCTGTGTCGGTTTAGGGTACGGTCTATATGCTAGAGCTATTTCCTGGAATGATCCGAAAGCCAGTGCAATCCAATAAGCACTGACAACACCTCACATTCGTCACTTCTAGCAGGCCCAGGAATATTCACCTGGTTTCCATCGACTACGGCTTTCGCCCTCGCCTTAGGGGCCGGCTCACCCTGCGCGGATTAACCTTGCGCAGGAACCCTTGGACTTTCGGCGACAGAGTTTCTCACTCTGTTTGTCGCTACTCATGTCAGCATTCGCACTTCCGATACCTCCAGGACCGGTCACCCGATATCCCTTCGCAGGCCTACGGAACGCTCCGCTACCGCTCATAAAATGTGCTACATTCTATGAACCCATATCTTCGGCAACTGGCTTGAGCCCCGTTACATTTTCGGCGCAGAGTTTCTATTAGACCAGTGAGCTATTACGCTTTCTTTAAAGGATGGCTGCTTCTAAGCCAACCTCCTGGTTGTTTTGGAATCTCCACATCCTTTCCCACTTAGCCAGTATTTGGGGGCCTTAGATGATGGTCTGGGCTGTTTCCCTCTCGACGATGGACCTTAGCACCCACCGTCTGTCTGCCGGACTATACTCCTCGGTATTCGGAGTTTGGTTAGGTTTGGTAAGACTTTGGGTCCCCCTAGCCCATCCAGTGCTCTACCCCCGAGGGTAAACATCCGACGATCTACCTCAATAGATTTCGCGGAGAACCAGCTATCACCAAGTTTGATTGGCCTTTCACCCCTAGCCACAGCTCATCCCCGACTTTTTCAACAGGCGTGGGTTCGGCCCTCCAGTGCGTGTTACCGCACCTTCAGCCTGGCCATGGCTAGATCACTTGGTTTCGGGTCTTCTGCCTGCAACTCAACGCCCTATTCAGACTCGCTTTCGCTGCGCCTACACCTAACGGCTTAAGCTCGCTGCAAACAGAAACTCGCTGACCCATTATACAAAAGGTACGCCGTCACCGCATAAGCGGCTCCGACTGCTTGTAAGCATTCGGTTTCAGGTCTCTTTCACTCCCCTTGTCGGGGTGCTTTTCACCTTTCCCTCACGGTACTTGTTCACTATCGGTCATCAGGGAGTATTTAGGCTTGGAGGGTGGTCCCCCCATGTTCAGACAGGATTTCACGTGTCCCGCCTTACTCAAGGATCTCAAAAACCTATCGCATACGGGGCTATCACCCATATCGCCGGACTTTCCAGACCGTTTTGCTACAGAAAATGAGACCACTGGCCTGTTCCGCGTTCGCTCGCCACTACTAGCGGAATCTCTGTTGATGTCTTTTCCTCCGGGTACTGAGATGTTTCAATTCCCCGGGTTTGCCTCGACACACTATGTATTCATGTGCCGATCTCCTTGCGGAGGGGTTGCCCCATTCGGATATCCACGGATCAAAGCCTGCTCGCGGCTCCCCATGGCTTTTCGCAGCGTGCCACGTCCTTCATCGCCTCCTGATGCCAAGGCATCCACCGAATGCTCTTATCGCGCTCAAAGACGTCAAGGATTATTCATCCTCAACACCATGCACAGAAGCAAAACACGCAGTGCAGATTGTTGCAGGCTAGGGACCCACACAACCCTCTGTGTTCTGTAACTATGCTAAGCAAAATCACTGAATATCGCTCAGCTTTTTACTTCGCGTCTCTGACCGTATGCTGCGATCTTGGTGTTCTACACTTGCGCATAGATACATCCAGGTCAGACGAACTGACCGCAGCACGCCCAGAGACGTACCAGAACCTGATTTACAGTTTTAAAGACCAACAACAATCCATCATCGTCACACAGTGTATCGTGCTTCCATGAAGGATCGCAGAACGGACAGATGCGGCCCAACCCACGCTTTCGGGGTCAGGGGCACATGCCCGAACACAAACACTTCTCCGTAGATATTCGACCAGGCCAGGCTCTCGCCCGATGCCTCAAACACCAAAGGTCATTGGTGGAGACTATCGGGATCGAACCGATGACCCCCTGCTTGCAAAGCAGGTGCTCTCCCAGCTGAGCTAAGCCCCCAAGGGATGTTGTCCAAGTGAGACAGAGACAGTTGAGACAGAGACAGTGGTGGGCCAGGGAGGATTTGAACCTCCGACCCCACGCTTATCAAGCGTGTGCTCTAACCAGCTGAGCTACTAGCCCACATTCAGCCTGTCACTCACGCGACATAACCGAAAGGACGGTCGATTGCCAGTTCTCCCGTCAACCTGACGCAAAGCGTCACGGACAAAAGAACTGTTCTACGGGGAAGGGATACGTTGACGGCGCCCGATGAAAACGCCTTGCCGAATGTTTGCAATCCAGAGGCGAGTCCGCCTTCGACATCCGTCGAAGGACTTTTTGGAGTTCGCCAAGGTTCCGTCGTGAGATTGCTCTCAAGCCGGGCCCATCAGCAAACATCCTTGAAAGGAGGTGATCCAGCCGCAGGTTCCCCTACGGCTACCTTGTTACGACTTCACCCCAGTCTCTGACCCGACCGTGGTAGGCTGCCTCCATTGCTGGTTAGCGCACCCACTTAAGGTCAAACCAAATCCCATGGTGTGACGGGCGGTGTGTACAAGGCCCGGGAACGTATTCACCGCGGCGTGCTGATCCGCGATTACTAGCGATTCCACCTTCATGTACTCGAGTTGCAGAGTACAATCTGAACTGAGATGGCTTTTAGAGATCAGCATGCCCTCGCGGACTAGCTTCCCACTGTCACCACCATTGTAGCACGTGTGTAGCCCAGGACATAAGGGCCATGAGGACTTGACGTCATCCCCACCTTCCTCCGGCTTGTCACCGGCAGTTCCTTTAGAGTGCCCAGCCCAACCTGATGGCAACTAAAGGCGAGGGTTGCGCTCGTTGCGGGACTTAACCCAACATCTCACGACACGAGCTGACGACAGCCATGCAGCACCTGTGCAAAGCGCCCATTGCTGGGAATATCCATCTCTGAATACGACGCTTCCATGTCAAGTCCTGGTAAGGTTCTGCGCGTTGCTTCGAATTAAACCACATGCTCCACCGCTTGTGCGGGCCCCCGTCAATTCCTTTGAGTTTCAACCTTGCGGCCGTACTCCCCAGGCGGTGTGCTTATCGCGTTAGCTACGACACTGAGCGACTAGGTCGCCCAACATCCAGCACACATCGTTTACAGCGTGGACTACCAGGGTATCTAATCCTGTTTGCTCCCCACGCTTTCGCGCCTCAGCGTCAGTTATGGACCAGGTCGCCGCCTTCGCCACCGGTGTTCTTCCCAATATCTACGAATTTCACCTCTACACTGGGAATTCCACGACCCTCTTCCACACTCAAGCCTGCCAGTATCAAATGCAGTCCCCAGGTTAAGCCCGGGAATTTCACATCTAACTTGGCAAACCGCCTACGCGCCCTTTACGCCCAGTCATTCCGAGCAACGCTAGCCCCCTTCGTATTACCGCGGCTGCTGGCACGAAGTTAGCCGGGGCTTCTTCTGCGGGTACCGTCATCATCGTCCCCGCCGAAAGGACTTTACAATCCGAAGACCTTCTTCATCCACGCGGCATTGCTGGATCAGGCTTTCGCCCATTGTCCAATATTCCCCACTGCTGCCTCCCGTAGGAGTCTGGGCCGTGTCTCAGTCCCAGTGTGGCTGATCATCCTCTCAGACCAGCTAACGATCGTCGCCTTGGTAGGCCTTTACCCCACCAACAAGCTAATCGTACGCAGGCTCCTCCTCAGGCGACTCGCGCCTTTGACCCACAGGTTTCATGCGGTATTAGCGTCAGTTTCCCGACGTTATCCCCCACCCAAGGATAGATACCTACGCGTTACTCACCCGTCCGCCACTGACATTGCTGCCCGTGAGACTTGCATGTGTTAAGCATGCCGCCAGCGTTCGCTCTGAGCCAGGATCAAACTCTCAGGTTCATCTGCTGATCTCGCGACCAACTTCAGAACAGACCCCAGTCCCATCGATCATCCCATCCACGCGAGGGGCGCAGATAAAGACAACCATTTTACGCTCTTACGTTTGCGTAGTACGAAATACGCGGCTCGCAATCCTGTAAAACAGCCTCATCGATGAACTCAGGAGCAAACCCCCAAATTACAGCATCGATCAAAACCGCTTTCATCGCACCACTGCCGAAACAGTGTTGCCATGGGACGCCGCCAGCGTATCCCTTCCTCTCCGATTCACAACTCAAAGAACAAACCAAACCGGTCAGCTTCGATCCCCCTCTCGGAAAATCACAGCCTACCGTCCAGCCTAGCTTCTCAAGACACCCCAGGAAAAACCCGGGAGAAGAAACCTACTCACCTAACCAAAGCACCGCAAGAACTTTTTGCAGCACCACGTCGGTGAGGCGCTATCTAGGCCCCAACCACACACGTGTCAACTCAATGACAACCACGTTCCACGGCCGCGACGATCATCGTGCATTGACGCCTCTGGCCGCCAACCGCACATCCTGCAACATGACAGAACCCTTCGTGAACCCCCAGGAAGACACGGCACAAAGCGCTATCAACGAGATACGCGACGAGCTCGACGTGTTCGATGACTGGATGGACAGATACCAGTTCATCATCGAGCTGGGACGCACGCTGCCGCCCTTTCCGCCCGAATGGATGAACGATCAGCACCGCGTGCCGGGATGCCAGAGCCAGGTATGGATGCAGGCCCAGATGGAAAATGGCAGGCTCTTTTTGGCCGGCGCATCTGACGCCGCCATCGTCTCTGGTCTGGTCGCCCTGCTGTTGCGCGTCTATTCCGGGCGGACGCCGTCGGAAATCGCCGATACCGACCCCGTCTTCCTCACCGAACTAGGGCTGATAGCGGCGCTCTCAAGCAACCGCGGGAACGGAGTCGCCGCCATGGCTGCAGCCATACGGAAAGCAGCAGCCGCTCAGTAACCGCGGCGCTGCACGCGGTTTAGTTCAGCCGCGCTGGCGGCCTGCCAGTATCGGGTGCCACGATCGGCATGCCGCCCAAGCCAGACACGACCGACGGCCCGCCGCCAACGGCTTTGGGCACGTTGTAGCTGGCCCTCATCAAGGCAGAGAGAAAGCTGCGGCCCCAATGGGACGGGGTGACATCCGCGATCGCACGCCAAGCCGCACGCCAGCGGTCCTGGCGTTCGGCCAAGCCCATAGAGAGCGCCCGCTCTAGAGCGTCCGCTATTTCATCTGGATCGTGCGGATTGACCAGGAGAGAGGAGTCGAGTTGACGAGCCGCGCCGGCGAATTTGCTGAGGATGAGGACGCCGGGGTTCTGCGGATCCTGCGCGGCGATATATTCCTTAGCGACGAGGTTCATGCCGTCGCGCAAAGGCGTGATCAGACCGACACATGCCTCGCGCATATAGCCGGCAATGGTGTCACGAGGAACGGCGCGTGAAATGACGCGCAACGGCGTCCAATCGGGTTCACCCCATTCGCTGTTGATCGCGCCCGAGTCGGAATCCAGCGCAATTCGAAGATCCTGGTAGGCGGAGACATCCTTGCGGGATTCGGCCGCGATCTGGAGAAGGGTCGCCCTGCGGCGCCAATCGGGCCGTGTTTCCAGGAAGCGGCGATAGCCAGCCAGGCGCTGGAGAAGACCCTTGGTCGGGTCCAGGCGGTCGATCCCGAGCACCAGACGCTGACCCGCGAGGCTTCGTCGCAGCCTCTCCGTGTGGATGGACCGCCACGAAGCTTCGGCAACGGCCGCAAACTCATGCGCGTCGATCTCGGCCGGGAACACGCCGAGCCTTATGCGACGGCCGGCAAACTGCAGGCCGCCTGGCGACAATCGGATCGCACCTGCCAATGTCACGGCGGCGGTGGCAAAATTCTCGACGTCATTCTGCGTCTGGAAGCCCAGCAGATCGCACGAAAGAAGATCACGCACGAGCTTTCCCAATTCCGGCACGCTGCGGAGCAGATCGGTCGCGGGGAAAGGGACGTGCAGAAAGAAGCCGATGGGAGCGTTGATCCCATGGGCCCGTAGCAAAGCAGGCATGGCCATCAGGTGGTAGTCGTGCACCCATATGAGATCGTTGGGTTTCAGGAGGGGGATCAGCGCATCGGTGAAGCGGGCGTTGGTCTCGCGATAGACGACCGCGTTGCGGCGGTCGAAGCACACATGCTCGGGCATCGAGTGTAGGAGAGGCCAGATTGTGGCGTTTGAGAAGGCATTGTAGTAGCGGTCGTGCTCGTCCGGCGTAAGATCGATGGTCGCGAAGCACATTTTGCCAGCGCCATTTAGGTCAACGGTTTTGGTAGTCGCCGCGCGCTGCGGCTCAGCACTGACATTGCCGGACCAGCCGAACCACAGACCACCGCGATGGGTCATCAAACCATCCAACGCCACCGCAAGTCCACCGGGTTTGACAGCCCCCTCGCAGGGCACCTGCACCCGGTTGGATACAACGACGATGCGGTTCATCAACCCTCCAAGACAGCCACCGGCAAGGTGTCCATTATCGCTTCCAGCCGCAGACGGCCCGCGGAGGTTGAAATAACTGGTGCGGACGACGGAGGCCCATGCGGATCAGCTTTCAACACGTCAGACAATTGTCGGCCTTGGAGGGAACGCGGCACATACATGAATGTTCCCTTCCAGAAGGTTGCAGGCAAGCATGGACCGTCGGGTAATACAGCCCCGGCAGACAACCTTGACGCGATTGTGATTACGATCTGTTCATCAAGCTGACGGGAATAGGCAATGACATGCTCACTTGCGGGACCTTCTACCCTCAGCTTCTGGTAGGCTCCGCTGGCGAAAAGCGCCGACCGGCGGGCTCTCAGCTCCAGGAGACTGTGCAGTATGGCCTGCTTCACACGGCCATCCCGCCAGTCCTTCATCAGCGAGTCAGGGAGGTGGGCACGATCAAGGGAGGCGTGGCGGGCTTGGTAGTCGACCGGGCGGCGGTTATCCGGATCCACCATCGAGAAGTCCCAGAAATCCGTCCCCTGGTAAAGATCGGGGATGCCTGGGCTGGTGAGGCGCAGCACCATCTGCGAGAGGCCGTTCAGCGCGCCGTGGCTGGCAATGCGCTGCACGAAAGAGTGGATCTCCTGGACGACATGGGCCGGTCGCGCCGGATCTAGCACGGCGGCGAGGAAATCCTGAGCGGCCTGCTCATAGGCTTCGTCCGGTGCGGCCCAGCCCGAATGGCGCTTGGCCTCGCGCAATGCTTTTTGCTGCCAGGCCGCGACACGCTCGCGGAACGCGGAAAGGCCCGCCTCGTCATCTGGCGCAAGATCAAGCGGCCAGGCGCCCAGAAGCGTCTCGTAGAGCATGACCTCGTCGGCGGCATCCGGCGCGGGGCCGTTGAGATCACGCTTGAGCGGAGCGTTCAGGCGCATCCAGCGGGACAAGGCGGTTTCCCACTCGCCGGGGATTTCGCTCAGCACGGCAAGGCGAGCGCGATTATCTTCGCCGCGCTTGTGGTCGTGGGTGGCCGTGGCCAGAAGTGCACGGGGAAATTTCGCCCGCGCACGGCTGCTGGCGTGCCAAGCGACCGGGGTGGCTGCGAACTGGGCGGGCTCGGTGCCCACCTCGTTGCGGCTGAGCAGGCGGCCGTAGCGATAGAACGACGTGTCTTCAACCGATTTTGCGGCGGTGGGGGAGGAGAGCTGCTGGAACCGGATCATCGCACGCAAGCGTTCCTGCCGGCGGCTTCCTGCGGGCACACTGCGCAGATCGTCGCCTGACAGCCAGGTGGCGACCTGCTCGAGAAGGCCGCGATCAGTGGCACGCACGGTGCGGCGGGCGCCGGCCAACGCCCAGTCCATTGCCTGCCGGTCGGTGTCGCTCATGCCGCCCGGCCCAGCATAGATACGGTAGACGCGAAAATGGGCCAGCAAGTCGGTGAGCGTGCGGCGTATGGCGGTGAGGGTATAGTCGCGCGTGACGAGATCGCGGCGGGCGATGCGGTGGAGGGCGACAGCGGTGGCGTAGAGCTCGCTGGACAGGCTTGAATGCAGGATAAGACGGCGGGCCGGTATGGATTCTTCTTCGAAGATGCCGGGGCGGCCGGTGGCCTCGGTCCAAATGCGGGTGATTTCTGCCTCGCCCTGCGGATCGTGCAGGATGGCCGCGGCGTCATTCATGAAGTCGTAGCCGGTGGTGCCGTCGGTGAGCCAGTCGGCGGCGAGGCGTTCGTGGCTGGCGAGAATTTTTTCCACCCAGATGATCGGGGGCTCGTCGCCCAGATGCGGCGGTCGGTCCTTGGCTATCGTCTCCAAGCGGCGACGAAGTTTTCGGCAATAGCCACGCGGATCCGCGAGACCATCGACATGGTCGACGCGCAGGCCATCGATCAGGCCTTCCGCGTAGAGCCGAAACAGAGTGGCATGGGTGGCTTCGAACACGTCGGCCAATTCCACGCGGATGCCGGCCAGCGCATTGACGTCGAAAAAGCGGCGCCAATTGATTTCGTCAGAGGCGGCGCGCCACCAGGCTAGCCGAAAATTTTGCCGGTCGAGCAGACGATGGAGGCGGTCGCGGCCGAGTTCGGTCGAGGCGTCGTAACCGGCGAGGGCTTCGGCGATGGCTTCGGCGTATTCGGGGCGGCGCAGTTCGGCGCGGGCGAGGGATGCCGCCTCGCGCATGGCATCGCGTTCCGGCGGCAGGTCGGAAAAGGCGCGGGCGGGATTTTCCAGCGGGCCACCCTCGGTGAGGAGTATGGCGGTGTAATCGCGTGGGTTGATGGGAAAGATGTTGTCGAAATAGGTGACGTTGATGCGACCGTGGCGGGGATCGAAGGCAAGTTTGAGTTCGTTGCGGGCCAGGACAGCCCCATAGGAGTCGCCGAGGAAAGGGGCGAGCATGCGGCCGCGCAAGGTGGCGTCTGGCGGATCCCAGTCTATGTCGAAGAACTCGGCGTAGGGGCTGGCGCGGCCCCATTCGAGAACATCCTGCCACCAGGCGTTTTCTGCGCCGATGCCCATGTGGTTCGGCACGATATCGAGGATAAGGCCCATGCCATGCTCGCGCAGGATGGCGACGAGGCGCCGCAATGCCTCCTCCCCACCGATTTCCGGATTGATGACGCTGTGGTCGACGATGTCGTAGCCGTGCGTCGATCCGGGCTGTGCCTTGAAGATCGGCGAAGCATAGAGATGGCTGATCCCCAGCTTATGCAGATACGGTATCTGCGCCGCGCCATCATCAAGGGTAAATTTCTTATGGAACTGCAAACGAGCCGTAGCAGTCAGCGGCTTAACGTTCATCTGGACTCTTCAATAAATGCCGGGGGGTTTGGGGGGCAGGCACTGCTCCCCCGATCTTCAACTTACTCTGGCGTTATGAAGCGCCTTCAGCCGCACCTGGGTTGCATCGGCACCGAGACAATCTGCTGCTTCCGCATCGAGCCGCCGGCGCCAATTCGGGTGTTCGTCGGTGGTGCCGGGAAGGTTCGGCTGCTCGGGGAGTGCCAGCGCGTCTTCGATCGGCAGCATGACCAGCTCGCAGGCACTTTTGCCGATATGAATGATCGCAGCATCCGCAAACACGGCCGGATCGTTCGGTGTGTCGCCATGGCCAGCACCGCTTTGCTGGATAGCTTGCCAGAGCAGGTGTTTTTCGCTCGTGCGCTCCGCCTGAGCCGCTGCCGGATCGGGCACATTGCCAAGCCTCTCGCGCCAGGCTAGATCATTGCCTTGCCACCAGCCGGCAAGCGTAGCGAGATCATGCGTGCTGGACATGGCGGCGGCACGCTGCGTCCAATTGGCGGGTGGGATGAAGTTCTGCGACTGGTCACGTTCGAACCAGAGCACGCGCATGCCGTCGATGCCGGAATCCCGCAAGCGATCCTGAAAGCCCTCAGGTACTGTACCGAGATCTTCCGCTAGCACGATCGCACGATGGATGTGGGATTCAAGCCTGATGAGGCGCATGAGATCCCGCTCGGGGAAATCCAGATACGCACCTTCGCTGCCCAACGCACCCTCCGGAATGACCCAGAGACGGTTGAGACCCATGGCGTGGTCGATACGCATGCCGCCGGCATGGGCAAGAGCGGTGTGCAGCATCTCTCGATAGGTGCTGAAGCCATAGGTGGTCAGGCCGCGCGGGGAAAATGCGGTCAGGCCCCAATTCTGACCGTGGCGCTGCAGCAGGTCGGGCGGTGCACCGACGGTAAGACCGAGTAAAGTTTCACCTTGTCGGCTCCAGCATTGACTGCCGCCCGAATCGGTGCCGACAGCGAGATCGCTGATGATGCCGACCCCCATGCCCGCCTCGCGGCAGGCGCGCTGGGCAGCGGCAAGTTCCTGGTCGGCGCGGAACTGTAGCCAAGTGTGGAAAGCAACTGTTTGCGCATGCTGGTGGGCGAAATCACGAACTTCGGCGCTAGAGGGATCCTGGAACGCGGCTGGCCAGTTGCGCCAATGCCAATGCGCCTGATCGCGGCCGAAGAAATGCGCGTGCAGTGTTTCGAAGATGGCATGGGAGCGAAGCCGCACGCCGTGGTCTGCGGTAAAGCGCGCCAACGCCTCGCTTTGCGAAGGGTCGGTTTGTGCCGCTTCAAAGACCTGCCGCAGTTGCGCCAGACGAAAACGGGACGCTTCAGGCCAGTCGACAAGGTTTTCCGCCTCAAGCGCCGAATTGCCCGACGGGATGCTCGCATGCAGCACGTTGAGCGCGGTGCGGCTCGATGGCGCATAAGGACTGAAACGATTAAGATCGGCGCTGAATTGCGCATGTACGGGGGAGATCGCGATCGCCTGCGCGCCAAGGGCGGCCGCGGGCGCCGCCAAATCGGCCAAGGCACGAAAGTCGCCGACACCGCCGTCGTTCTTGCGGCGCAAGGCGTAAAGCTGCACGGCGAGGCCCCAGCTTTTCGGATCAGAGACGGCCTGGGTGATAGTGAAAGCGCTACGCGGAGCGACGGCAATACAGGTTTGCACATCGCCGAGTGTGAGTTGGTGAAAGCCAAGTTCGAGAATTGGCGGGATTGTGCAGCCGCCAGCTGCGGGCTCCGCATAGCCATCGAATACGCGGCCATCCACGTGGGTCAGGCTGTAGCGTGCCGGTGCTGCCGGCAGATGCACGCGCATGCCGAGATCCGCAGTGATCAAAGGCGGCAGCGTGTCCGGCAACATCGTAGCCCGATGCAGGCTATCGGCAACGGCCGCTTCATTTTCAGCAGGCAAATCGATCGCAGCCAGGACGGCACGCAGGCTTTCGCGCGAAACCTGGTGCATTTGGCCAAAGACGTCTTTCCAGGCGGGATTTACGCCTGCAGCAGCCGCCAGCCGAACTAGGGAGTCATCGCTCATACAGGGTCGGCCAAATAGCAGACAGCAGTGAGGGGTGGCAACAAGCCGCCTTCGAGGTGTCCGTTGCTGGTGAACAGGAGCGTTCCAGGCGGCACTTCGCAGGCGACTGGCGCATTCCCGAAATTGGCGGCGAACGTGAGCGTCTTTGCATCGCCCATGCGCCAGGCGCCAATGACGGCAGTGGGCGTGAGTGCACGGGCCCCGAGGCTACGGCAGTTGGGAATGCCCTGAACGATATGGGCAAGGCGTATTCCCAAAAGCTTCTTGTACATTGCATAGATCGCCGCATGTTCAGGGCTATTGGCCTCGTCCGGATCAGGGATCGAGTTCGTGAAGGTTGCCGGGTCGTTCGGGTCCGGGATTTTGGCCCGCAACGCCTCGTCCTTGAAGGCAGCGAAATGCTGGAATTCCTTGCGCCTGCCTTCACGGATCAGCTTGGCAAGGTCGTCGTTGTGGTCTGTGAAGAAAAGAAATGGTGTGGAGGTGCCCCATTCCTCGCCGATGAACAGCATCGGGATTTTCGGTGAGAGCAGAAGCATTGTGGTAGCCACCGCAAGGGCGCGCGGTTCGGCAAGCGTAGTCAGGCGATCGCCCATGGCACGATTGCCGACCTGATCATGATTCTGCAGGCAAATCACGAAGGCAGTGGTGGGCAGATCGGCCGAATATGTCCCGCGCGGCGTGCCATGATGAGGCGATATCTCCCCCTGATAAACAAAGCCTTCCGCCATCGCGCGGGCCAGTTGCTGGGCCGGCGCTTCGGCGAAGCTCTCGTAATAACCTTCGGTCTCACCAGTGAGCAGAACATGGACGCAGTGATGCCAATCATCGGCCCATTGCGCGTCGAAGCGCTTGGAGGGCGGCCCGCGCAGCAAAGCGGCGTCATTTCCTTCATGCTCGAGCACGAGATGCACTTCGCGATCGGCTCGCGCGCGAATGGCTGCGGCAAGCACCGGCAAAAAGCTCTCGGGTGCGATGGCATGAACCGCATCGAAACGCAGGCCGTCAAAATGATACTCGTTCAGCCACATCATCGCGTTCTCGATGAAGTAGGATTTCACCTGCGGCTGCTTGAAGTCGATGGCGGCACCCCAAGGCGTGTGCACATCTGGGTCAAAAAATTCTTTCGCGTACGCGT
Source organism: Acetobacteraceae bacterium (assembly GCA_965198855.1). Taxonomy (GTDB): domain Bacteria; phylum Pseudomonadota; class Alphaproteobacteria; order Acetobacterales; family Acetobacteraceae; genus BOG-908. The sequence continues at coordinate 3,056,967 of CBDAPZ010000001.1, forward strand.
GCAGATAAGCACCATCCGGACCGAAATGGTTGTAGACGACATCGAGGAAGATCATCAGGCCGGCTTCGTGGGCAGCGTCGACCAGGTCCTTGAGCTCGTCAGGCGTGCCGTACGCGCGGGCGGGCGCATAGGGGAGAACACCGTCATAGCCCCAGTTGTGACGCCCGGGGAAATCCGCGATCGGCATCAGCTCGATTGCAGTTACACCTAGTGCTGCGAGACCCTTCAGCCGCTGCTTTATGCCGGCAAAACCGCCACAAATACCTGCATGTAGCTCGTAGATCACTGCCTCATGCCACGGTCGGTTGCGCCAGGCTGTATGCTTCCACGCATAGAGATTGTTGTCGACAAGGACGCTGGCACCATGCACGTCGCCCGCTTGCGCGCGCGACGCAGGATCAGGGACGGCGAGACCGTCGGGCAACACAAACCGATAAGTGTCACCGGAAACGGCGGAAGCCTCCAGGCAGAACCAACCATCTTCGTGCATCGCCATGGCGGCAGGCTCGCCATTTCCGATCTGCAACAAGACGGCGTGGACGGAAGGTGCCCAAAGCCGGAAAAGCACGCGGCCACCCTCGAGGAACTTTGGTCCGTGACAGATTTCCTCGAGCGGCATTCGATTATTGGCTCCGAAGGGATGCTAAGAACTAGCCGGTAAATACCAGGATAAGCGTAGAGAGCGGTGGCAGAGTCAGTTCAAGAGATGCCGGCAGATCGTGAAATCCATGATGGTGTGCCTGCACACCCCCACCATTCCCGAGATTGGAACCACCATATGCACCGGCATCAGTATTGACCGCCTCGCGCCAAAGCCCTGCTTGAGGCACACCGACGCGATAGCCGTAACGCGGCATGGGGGTGAAGTTGCAGACGACAAGCGCCGGTGGATCGCTCTCTCCACCATGGCGTAGATAGGCGTAGATACTTTGTTCGGCATCATCCATGACGACCCAGCGAAAACCTGCAGGCTCCACGTCTTTCATATGCAAGGCTGGAACGGCACGATACGTGGCGTTGAGATCGCAAAGAAGCGCTTGCATGCCTGTGTTCATCGGGTTGTCGAGCAGAAACCAATCCAGGCCGGCATCGTGGTTCCATTCGCGCCACTGCGCGAACTCACCACCCATAAAAATCAGTTTCTTGCCCGGATGGGTCCACATGAAGCCGTAATAAGCTCGGAGATTGGCAAATTTCTGCCAGTCATCTCCTGGCATCTTGCGGATCATCGAGCCTTTTCCATAGACCACTTCGTCGTGACTCAGAGGCAGGACAAACTTTTCCGAGAAAGCATAGACCAGGCCAAAGGTGAGTTGGCCATGATGCCATTTGCGATAGACAGGTTGCTCTTCCATGTAGCTCAGCGAATCATGCATCCAGCCCATGTTCCATTTGAAGTCGAAGCCCAGGCCACCTTCGGCGGCCGGGCGCGAGACATTCGGGAAAGCCGTGGATTCCTCGGCAATCATCACCGCACCAGGCACGCGATCGATCATGGCAAGCGATAATTCTTGGAAGAAGCTGATTGCCTCGAGGTTTTCCCGGCCGCCATAGATGTTGGGGACCCATTCGCCATGCTTGCGGCTGTAGTCGCGATACAGCATCGATGCCACGGCATCCACCCGCAAGCCGTCGACATGATATTTCTCCAGCCAAAAGAGCGCACTGCCAATCAGGAACGCGCGCACCTCGTTGCGGCCGTGGTTATAAATGAAGGTATTCCAATCTTGGTGGAAGCCCTCGCGCGGATCTTCGTGCTCATAAAGAGCCGTGCCATCGAAACGGGCAAGCCCGTGCGCGTCAGTGGGGAAATGCGCCGGAACCCAGTCGAGCAGAATGCCGATGCCGGCCTGGTGCGCGCGATCGACAAAAACGGCAAAGCCCTCCGGCGGACCAAGTCGGGATGTCGGCGCGAACTGGCCCAGCGGCTGGTAACCCCAAGAACCGCCAAAAGGATGTTCCATGATCGGCATCAGTTCGATATGGGTGAATCCCATATTCTGAATATAAGGTATCAAACGATCCGCTAGATCTTCCCAAGAGAAATCTGCGCGCTCGGCATGCGGCAGCCATGACATGGCATGCATTTCATACACGCTGATGGGTGCATCAGCACGCTGCAGTGCCGCACGCTTTGCCATCCAGGCATCATCGGTCCAGACATGGGTGAAGGGCTGTGGCACCACAGAACCGGTGCGTGGCGGCAACTCGGTCTGCTGCGCCACTGGATCGGCCTTGAGCGGTAGCACCTCGCCCCCAGGGCCCATGATCTCATATTTATAAACGGCGCCGGCGCCGACACGCGGGATAAAAAGCTCCCAGACGCCGGGCCCATGACGCATACGCATCGGGTTGCGACGCCCGTCCCAGAAGTTGAAGTCGCCGACGACGGAAACGCGGCGAGCATTCGGCGCCCAGACGGCGAAACGCGTGCCTGATACGCCGTCTATCTCTGTCACATGCGCTCCGAGGATGGCGGAGAAATCCCTATGGCGTCCTTCGGCCAACAGATAAATATCCACATCGCCAAGCAACGGCGGAAAGCTGTAGGGATCTTCTGTATCGAAAGAAACATCGCCGATGGCAATGTGAAAACGGTAGGCCGGAACGGCAGCAAATGTTGCCGCCCAGAATCCGGCCTCGTGAACGCGCTTCAACTGGCCAATCGGCAAGCCGGTGTCGCGCGCGACGATCTCTACCGAATCGACGTTGGGAATGAAGGTGCGAACTGCGATACCGCCATCGACGGCATGCGGACCGAGCAAAGCAAACGGGTCACCGTGGCGCGCTTGCACCACGGCTTCGATCGCGCCGGAATCGGGCAGATTATCAAACATGCTCTTCCTTTTCCGGCACCAGATGCCGCAGAACGCGTGCCACGCCGGCAAGTGGAATGCCGATCCAGGCTGGCCGGTTCGCCGCCTCGTAGCGTATTTCGTAGGCAGCTTTTTCCAGGATAAAGAGATCGAGCAGTGCAGTTTCCACATCGCGCGACACCCACGGCCGCGCCGCCGAATGAAGCACTTTTCGGTAACTGTGCAGGAAAGCCAGGCCGGCAGCGCGCCGGAATTTTTCCACAAGTTGGGTCTGGCGTTCTGCAGCTTGTTCGGATCCGGGAACGCGGGCGGCTGATGTGCTGGCCGCCGCATAGTCGAAGGAGCGTAGCATGCCGGCTACATCGCGCATCGGCGAGGATTTCGCACGACGCTGCTCCATTGTCTTAGCGGGCTCGCCTTCAAAGTCGATAAGTGTGGCATCACCAGGTGTCACAAGCACCTGTCCAAGATGGAAGTCGCCATGCACGCGAGTCTGCAACGCTTTGCCAACGGCAAGATGCGCGCGCTCGCGTGCGGAGACACAAAGACGATCTGCATTCTCGATGAACAGCCTGGCGTGCTCGGCCGCTTCCTGGTTCGGAAAGTCCTGCACCCGACCCAGCGCTTCGACAGCTGCATGTATCTGTTCGACGACGCCGTCTGCCCACAGATCGGTCACCGCGAGATCGGCCTCCTCCGGTCGGAATTCAGGCAGGTCGGTATCTTCCGCCAATAGCGTGTGCATCTCAGCAAGGCGCTGACCTATCGCGTGTGCCAGATTAAGATAGCCACTCAGCGCATCTTCCACCACGCCGGGGTCGTCGCTGGCAGCGATATCAGCGGAAACGCGCTTGGCGTAATCGAGCGTCCAACTCCAAGCATCCCCCTGATTGCGCACGAACCCTTGTGCAATCATGATGGTATGCGGAACCTCCTGCTCATCGTAGCGGATAACCTCGCCCATGAGGGGCGCGATGTTCGCAAAGCCGCGTGCCGTCAAATAGCCTGTCATCTCCGCCTCCGGATGACGCCCGGCCAGCACCTTGCGGATGATCTTGATGACGATTTTCTCATTCACGATCAGCGACGAATTGGATTGTTCGGCGGAGAGGCGATGGATATCGATCTCCTCCGGCAGCACCATCTCGTCGATCATCGGCATCTTGGTGAATTCCAGGCGGCCACCTGCAAACGGCAGCACACGTTCTGCGCGCCAGGCTTCGATCACGTTGCGGGCGAAGGCATCGAGCGCAAAAGCGTCGGTCAGGTAGCCCACTTCCGCAGTGCGTCGCACACGCGTCAAGGCAAGTGCCTGTGCCAGCGCTCCACTCGTCTGATCGTCGCGGCAAATGGCCATCGGCAAGGTGTAATTTTCCACACGGCCGCCGACATGGGCTTCGACTTCGGTGATCAGCACAGCCCTGATCCCCTCACCCAGCTTGACGGCGTAGGCAAGCGACACAGAGGTGAGCTTCTCGCCTTTCGAGCCGAACCAGCGACGTTTCTGTAGATAAAGCGGCAATGCCTCGCGCTCGAGGATTGCACGGCCGGTCGGCTGCAACACTTCGCTGATGTCACGACGCAGGACAATGGTGGCGTATTCCGGCATCGGCGCCGACGCAGTCCCCGAATCCTGGGCGGTCTCGGTCACAAGAGCAAACCAGTAGAAGGCATAGGCAGGCATCGTGAGAAGGTAGCTAAGCTGCCCGATCGGCGGGAACGCCGCACCGCCGACGATATCCACGGGGGTCCGACCCTGGAAGGCGGACAGATCGAGCTCCACAGCCTGTGCCGTGCGTGAAAGGTTGCTGACGCAGAGCAGCACTTCCTCGCCGGAATCGTCGGAATATTCTCGCAGATAGGCAAGAACCTTCCGATTATCCGGGTAGATGAAACGCTGCGTGCCGCGGCCAAAGGCGCGGTGCTGACGGCGGACCGCCAGCATGGTGCGCATCCAATTCAGCAAGGAATGCTGGTCGCGCGCCTGGGATTCCACATTGACGGCCTGGAAACCGTAAATAGGGTCCATGATCGGCGGCAGCACCAAAGCGGCCGGATCTACACGCGAAAAACCGCCATTGCGGTCGACCGACCACTGCATTGGCGTACGTACGCCGTCGCGATCGCCGAGATGGATGTTATCGCCCATCCCGATCTCATCACCATAATAGATCACCGGCGTGCCTGGCATGGACAACAGCAAACCATTCATGAGTTCGATACGGCGGCGATCGCGTTCGAGCAGCGGGGCCAGTCGGCGACGAATGCCAAGATTGATCCGCGCGCGCCGGTCGCTCGCGTATGTCTCCCAAAGATAGTCGCGCTCGGCGCTGGTAACCATCTCGAGCGTCAATTCATCATGATTGCGCAGGAACACGGCCCACTGGCAATTCGGTGGGATAGCCGGGGTCTGGCGCATGATGTCGGTGATCGGGAAGCGATCCTCGCGCGCGATCGACATATACATACGCGGCATCAACGGGAAATGGAACGACATGTGGCATTCGTCGCCCTCGCCGAAATACTGCTGGGCGTCCTCCGGCCACTGATTGGCTTCGGCCAGCAACATGCGGCCAGGCGCGTGGGCGTCCATCTCGGCACGAATACGTTTGAGGATGTCGTGGGTCTCGACGAGGTTTTCGTTGTTGGTGCCTTCACGCTCAACAAGATAAGGCACGGCATCAAGACGCAGGCCATCGATGCCCATGTCCAACCAGAACCGCATGATGGAGAGTACTTCTTCCAACACAGCCGGATTGTCGAAATTCAGATCCGGCTGATGCGAGTAGAAGCGGTGCCAGAAATAGGCTTTCGCCTCGTCATCCCAGGTCCAATTCGACTTCTCGGTATCGAGAAAAATAACCCTCGTACCAGCATATTTGTCATCGTCGTCGGACCAGACATAGAAATCTCGCTCGGGCGAGCCGGCCGGCGCGCTGCGCGCACGCTGGAACCAGGGATGCTGATCACTGGTATGGTTGATGACAAGTTCGGTAATGATGCGGATATTGCGGGCATGCGCGGCCTCGATGAAGCGCCTGACATCCAGCAGCGTTCCGTAATCCGGGTGAACACCACGGTAATCTGCAATGTCGTAGCCATCGTCCCGCCGCGGCGAGGGATAGAACGGCAGCATCCAGATAGCCGTTATGCCGAGTTCGGCGATGTAGTCCAGCTTCTCGAGCACGCCGGAGAAATCGCCGATCCCGTCATTGTCGGAATCGAAAAACGACTTCAAATGCAGCTGATAGATGATCGCATCCTTGTACCATAGGGGATCTTCTACAAGCGGCGCTGGGGATTGAACGGTCATCAAGGCTCCGTGCTTCAGAGGGGGCGCACACGCCAGATGGCGTATGGCGAGTCCGGCGTCAGCCGCAAATGCTGGTTCTTGCCATACCAGATGAACGTCTCGCCAGTGGAAAGATTTTCTGCTGCCAGTGCCGCCTGGTCAGGCAAGCTCCAACGCCAGAGCGGCAACTCAAAATCGGCCTCCTGCGCCTGGAACGGATCCAGGCTGACCGCGACCAGCACCACGTTCGACCGATCCGGCGTCGCCTTCTCATAATAGAGAACAGCATCGTTACGTGCGACCAGAAACCGGACGCCCAGATGGGTCTGCAATGCCGGATTTTGACGGCGCATGTGGTTCAAGGCGGTGATTTCTTGCACTATATTCCCAGGACGATCCCAGTCCCAGGCGCGAATCTGGTATTTCTCGCTGTCGAAATACTCTTCCTTCCCTGGCATCGCAGCAGCTTCGCATAGCTCGAAGCCATTATACACGCCCCATAGGCCGGACAGAGTGGAGGCAAGCGCCGCGCGGATCAGGAAGCCCGGCCGGCCCGAGTTCTGCAAGAACACCGGATTGATATCAGGTGTGTTGACGAAGAAATGCGGCCTGAAGAAGTCTTTCGGCGGCTCGGTATCAAGCTCCGTCAGATACGCCTCAAGCTCGCTCTTTGAGTTACGCCAGGTAAAATACGTATAGGATTGAGAGAACCCTATTTTCGCTAGCCGATACATCACCTTCGGCCGCGTGAACGCCTCGGCAAGGAAAATCGCGTCCGGATGGCGCGCACGCACTTGGCCGATCAACCACTGCCAGAACGGCAACGGCTTCGTATGCGGGTTATCCACACGAAACAACTTTATGCCCTGTCCTGCCCAGAACAGCACCGTGTCACATAGCGCCAACCACAGGTCGGGCACGGAATCCTTGTTGTAGAAATCGACGTTGACGATATCCTCGTATTTTTTTGGCGGGTTTTCCGCATAACGAATGCTGCCGTCCGGGCGCCAGTCGAACCAGCCCGGATGCTGCTTCAACCAAGGATGATCCGGCGAACATTGAATCGCAAAATCGATAGCCAGTTCCAGCCCATGCGCTGCCGCCGCTTGCCGAAGATGGGCAAAATCCTCGAAGGTGCCGAGTTCCGGGTGCAGGGCATCATGGCCGCCCGCCGCCGAGCCGATGGCGTAGGGACTGCCTGGATCTTCGGCAGAGGGCGTCAACGTGTTGTTACGGCCCTTGCGGTTCTTCGCGCCGATCGGATGGATCGGCGGAAAATACAGAACATCAAAACCCATATCGCGTATGCGCGGCAGATGCCGTTCGACGTCGCGAAAAGTTCCGTGCCGCGTCGGATCGTCGCTCATCGATCGCGGAAACACTTCATACCAGCTGGAAAAACGCGCCTCAATACGCTCGGCATCCACCGGGATGGCGGCGGACTTCACCAGGAACGGCCGATCGTCAGCCTCCTGCATCAGGTTCGCCACCATCGGTGAAAGCTGTGTCGCCACTTTCGCCGCTTCGTCCTGCGTGGCCAATTGTGCCAGGACAGCCGTTAGTTGAGTCGCAAGCGGTTTGGCAGACCGGCCCGCCGCAGCACGCAGCATCGTTTCGCCTTCGACAAGCTCAAGCATCACCGGCACGCCCGCCGACGATTTTTTCGCAAGCTCGTCGCGGAAGGTCGCGAAATGGTCGCGCCACGCATGTATCTCGTAGCTGTAGCGGCCAAGCGCACCCAGTGGAAATACCGCCTGCCAACGATCATTGCCGAGGGGCCGCATCGGCACTTCCTGCCAGGCTGCCTCGCCGGGCCCCTGCCAACGCAGTGCGACGGCAATCTGGTCATGTCCATCGAAAATCACGTCGGTTTCCACCGACACCAATTCTCCGGCGATGGCCTTTACCGGGAAAGTGCCGCCATCCACCGCCGGTGTCGGCTGTTCAATCGCCAGCCGGCCGCCCGCCGCGGCCTGCTTGGCCATGGCCTTGTCGAGCGGCACGCGAGATGCACCACGACTCAGCGCCTCGGCCGCGAACACGCGCAATTCACCTGGCTTAAGGCTCAATACGCTATCCGCACGCAAATGACCCGCCGAAGCCGGGCAGACCGCATGGAACGGCGTAAAGGCGCCACCGGTCGCCGGCAGCAGTGACGCTGCGGAGATGGAAGCGGCCCGGTCCGGATCGGCATTGCACAGCACGAGCGTGGCATGAGCGGAGTGGCGGTGATCTACCCCATCCTGCCGCAAAAACGCCCAAGCAGGCGCGCCGGCACCAAGCAGCCGAGGCGCTTTCTGGCCTGCAAATTGCGGAAAGTCGCGCAGGAGGGCATTCAACGGCCTCACATACGGCTCGTTCTCACCAGCAGCCACGTGTAGGTAACCTTGCCCCAGTGTGGCGGCGAACGGCGCACGGCGCACCACATCGGCAGGCTTTGCAGCCACACCCGGCACCGCATCCACCCCGAGTACGGGTGCAATCCTCGACAGGGTTTCGACCTCATCCCACAGCCAGGCCGATGCAAAATCCCACCACGGCAGAGAGGAAAATACCCCATCCGCGCCCTTGCCATGCAAACTTTCTAAAGCGTTGCGAGATAGCCCTGGCGTCCAGGCGAGCAGCACGGCGTCGGGCAAAGCCTGCCGCAAGGCACCGAAGAATGCGCCGGCGAAATTTCCGCTAAAAGCTTTGAGGCCACACACGCGAAAACCGGCCACGCCTTCCTTCAGAAATCCCTGCAGCCGGGGCGTCCACCAATCGGCAAGTGCCAGCGCATCGCCCAGGCTATCAAGCCGCGCCGCCGCAACATCTGCCTCGGCACCTTGTCGCGGATCCAGGAGCGCTGCCTTGCCTGGAACGCTGAACGGTGATCCGGCCACATTTGCCAATGGCGATGCTGCGGAAAGGCAGTCGACATGCACGTCCACAAGCAGATCAAGCCCCGCAGCACGGGCCAAACCGGCGGCCACACCAGCAGCATTGTCGAACCGCAAGGCGCGGAAATGCCCATGCCGAGTGTCGCCAGGCCAGGGCGAAGCTACCAGCACATGGCTGAAGCCGTCGCCGCTCGCCTGAGAAAAAACCGCTTTGTCGGCATCCGCATACAAGATGCGCAGGGCAGCGCCAGCCCTGGTACGGCCTGGCTCAGCACTGTGCGTGTAAGCGTCCATGAAATCCCCCGTCGCTCTCACTCATCGCTTTCACCAAGTCATAGAGCATGAGGGCCGCTTGGGTTGCCGCCGCGACAGTGACGGGCACAGCCTCCAGGGAAATAAAGCCCTTTGCGGCCCTCTCGTGGCACACCATTTAACGGCAATGCGCATCTCCGTCCTCGACCAATCCATGACCGCCTCCGGCCGCACGCCAGCCGACGCCATTCGCGAAACCCTGGCACTCGGGCCGTTGCTGGAGGAGGTGGGCTATCATCGCCTCTGGCTATCCGAGCACCATAACAGTGGGAGCGTGGCCGGATCGGCACCCGAAGTGCTGCTCGCCGCCCTCGCCGCGACCACGAACACCATCCGTCTCGGCAGCGCAGGGATCATGCTGCCGCATTACAGTGCGCTGAAAGTCGCAGAGCAGTTCCGTGTGCTGGAAGCGCTTGCACCTGGCCGCATCGATCTGGGCGTCGGCCGCGCACCCGGCTCGGACCGTCGCACCTCGCATGCCTTGAACCCGAGCCCCGACGAGGCAGTGAACCAGTTCCCGGCCCAACTGCGCGACCTCATGGCCTGGGTTGCAGGCGAACTGCTGCCAGAAAACCATCCGTTCCGCGGCATCGAGGCACAGCCCACCGGCCCAGGTTCGCCCGCCATGTGGATGCTCGGCAGCTCCACCTATGGCGCGCAAGTCGCAGCCTTCTTCGGCCTGCCTTACTGCTACGCCTATTTTTTCACCGAAGGCCAAGGTGCGAAGGAGGCTCTCAGTCTCTATCGAGAGAACTACCGGCCAAGCGCTGCCCACCCAAAACCCTATAGTGCCATCGCCGTCTCAGCCCTCGCAGCAGAGACGCAGGCGGAGGCCACACGCTTGTTCACCTCACGCGAAGCGTGGCGCGCAGAGTTCGAGCGCGGCCGCTTCGTGCCGCTGCCCACACCGGAGGAAGCGGCGGCCTACCCCTTCACCGAAGCGGATCTACAGCGGCAAGCCGCCATTCGCGCGCGTGCTGCGATCGGCACGCCAGATCTGGTCGCGCGCGTGCTGACCGAGACCGCCGCCGCGCATGCGGCCGATGAAGTGATCATCGTGACCGCAGCACATGATGCAGAGGCACGTCGCCGCTCCTTCCGCCTCATTGCCGATGAGTTGATAACGAAGGCGGACGCATCTCTATCTTTGCCTTTGCAGCAGCCGCCCATGGCACTAGCTTCCTGAAATGCCGTTTGACGATCGCACCTTTCCCAGCGTCGAGGCCGCCTCGCTACGCCGCACCCGCCATCTCGTCGCGATCTGGCTGTTCGGCGTCTCGTTCATGATCTGGGGCATGGTGGTGCTCGGTGGCGCCACTAGGCTGACGGGGTCGGGCCTTTCGATCATGGAGTGGGCGCCCTTATCGGGCACTCTGCCCCCACTCTCCCATGCCGAATGGGAGCGCCTGTTCGCGCTCTACAAAACCATCCCCCAATACAGCCTGCTGCATGCCGGTATGGACTTGACCGGGTTTCAGAACATCTTCTGGCTGGAATGGACGCATCGCAGCTGGGGCCGGCTGATCTCAGTCGTCTACCTTGTTCCGCTATTGTGGTTTTCCCTCACTGGTGCGTTGCGTCGGCCCATGATCTATCGGCTGGTGGCACTATTCGCACTCGGCGGCCTGCAGGGCGCCGTTGGCTGGTTCATGGTGGCCTCGGGTTTCGAGCCCGACAGCACATCGGTCTCGCCCTATCGCCTGGTGATCCATCTTGTATTGGCGCTATGCCTGTTCTCGGGGGTTTTTTGGACGGCGCTCTCCACACTTTCACCGGTGCCCACCTCCATTGCCGGGGGTGCCGTGCTGCGGAAACTGGCGATCGCCACCAGCTGCCTCGTGGCATTAACCCTCGTTGCAGGGGGATTTACCGCCGGCTCGCATGCCGGGCTCGGCTACAACACCTTTCCGCTGATGGATGGCCGGATATTCCCCGCCGGCTACATCTTCCCAGGCCTCGAGCCGGTGCTGCGCAACCTGACGGAAAACCCCACCGCCGTTCAGTTCGATCACCGCCTGCTCGCCACGCTGACCGCTATAGCTGCGCTGGTCACCGCCTATTACGGGCTGCGCGAAAGCTGGCGCGACCGTCTGCCGCAGCCATCACAATTCGCTTTGCTCTGCCTCGCAAGCGTCGTCCTGTCGCAATATGCCCTCGGGGTCGCGACCCTGCTGAGCAAGGTGGATGTCGCGTTGGCGGTGTCGCACCAGGCTTGCGCCGTCGCCTTCCTGGCCACAGCCCTTGCCGTTACCCATAGTTTACGTGGCGCCCGCTAGTCTGCGGGCAATGATGACGAGAAATACGCGGGCGCGACGCGCGCACCACCTTACCGGGATTTAAAGATATGTCGGCCATTGCCGTTACCGATGACCTCTTCTTCCAGCGCGCTGACTCCTCGCTTGATCGCGGAACTGCGGAACGCATTACCGCCGAAGCCTTGCAAGGCACCGATGACGGCGAGCTGTTTCTGGAATACCGCGAGAGCGAAAGCATCTCGATGGAAGACGGCCGCATCCGCGCCGCCAATTACGACTCGGCTACCGGGTTCGGCCTGCGCGCCGTGCTCGGCGAGGAGACCGGCTACGCCCATGCCGGCGAGCTCTCCGAAGCCGCCCTGAAACGCGCCGCCTCTACCGTTTCCGCGGTACGCGGTGGCCGCAACGGCATTGCGTCGGTGGGGCCGCGCAACACCAATATGCGCCTCTATTCCGATGCCAGCCCGCTCGGCGAAGGCTCATTCGGCAATCGTGCCGCCACTCTCGGCGAGATCGATGCCTATGCGCGCGGCCGCGACTCTCGCGTCGTCCAGGTGATAGCCTCGCTCCACGGCGAGTGGCAAGCCGTGCAGATCGTCCGCGCCGATGGCGGCCGCACCGCAGATCTTCGCCCCCTCGTGCGCCTGAACGTCTCCGTCGTGGTCGAGCGCGACGGCAAACGCGAATCCGGCACCCATGGCCTCGGCGGTCGCGAAGGCTTCGAGCGCATGCTCTCCGCCGACACCTGGAAAGCCGCGGTCGACGAAGCCCTCCGCCAAGCCGTCCTGAAACTGGACGCAGTCCCTGCCCCCGCCGGCGAAATGGAAGTTGTCCTCGGCAATGGCTGGCCCGGCATCTTGCTGCACGAAGCCATCGGCCACGGCCTCGAAGGCGACTTCAACCGTAAGAAAACCAGCGCCTTTGCCGGCCTCATGGGCCAACGCGTCGCCTCCCCCGGCGTCACCGTCGTCGATGACGGCACCCTGCCCGACCGCCGCGGCTCGCTTACCGTCGATGACGAAGGCACCCCAACCAACCGCACCGTGCTGATCGAAGACGGCATCCTCACCGGCTATCTGCAGGACCGTCTCAACGCCCGCTTGATGGGCGTGAAGCCCACCGGCAACGGCCGCCGCGAAAGCTTTGCGCACTCGCCGATGCCGCGCATGACCAACACCGTCATGCTGAACGGCACCCACACCAAGGACGAGATGATCGCCTCGGTTAAACGCGGCCTCTACGCGGTCAATTTCGGCGGCGGCCAGGTGGACATCACCTCCGGCAAATTCGTCTTCTCCGCCAGCGAGGCCTACCTGATCGAGAACGGCAAAATCACCGCCCCCGTCAAAGGCGCCACCCTGATCGGGAACGGTCCAGATAGCCTTACCAAAGTCGACATGATCGGCGGCGACATGGAACTGGACCCAGGCATCGGAACCTGCGGCAAGAATGGCCAGGGCGTACCGGTGGGTGTTGGACAGCCTACGTTGAAAATGCGCGGCCTTACCGTTGGTGGCACCGCTACTGCTGGCTAGAGATAGAAGTTGCCAGCCAAGTTAAGAAGGAAGCAGTTCTTTTCTGAAGAAAAGAACCAAAAGACTTTTATCTCCTGCTGCCTTGCAGTCCTCATCCTGTCCTGCACCCCGGCAGCGCGGGCGGAGGATTGCCCGGACAAGGGCGATATTCCGATCCCGCTATTGCCGCATACGCGGGCGGCTCTTGCAACCAACCAGCCACTTGTGGCGGTGGCCCTCGGGTCATCGTCCACGCGCGGCTGGATGTCCACAAACGTTGCACACTCGTATCCAGCTCTGCTTCAAAAGGAGTTGAACGATGCGCTCCCGAAAGCAGATTTCGCCTTCATCAACCGTGGCGTCGGCGGCCAGGACGCACCGGAAGAACTCGCCCGCCTGGACTCAGACGTCATTGCCATCCGCCCGCAATTGGTCATCTGGCAAGTCGGCGCCAACGGCGCCGTGCGCGACGAATCTCCAACCAGCTTCAAGCAACTCGTCGAAGAAGGCATCGAGAAACTCAAGACCGCTGGCGCCGACGTCATCCTCATGGACAATCAGCGCTCCCCCCGCATCATGGCCGCCCCGGAACACAACGTGATGGATGAGGCCTTGGCAGAAGTCGCAAAGGAATCAGGCGTAAACCTGTTCTCCCGCGGCACGCTGATGGACCACTGGGCCGCCAAAGGCGCCCCCTACGAAGATTTTATAGCCGTCGACGGCTTCCATATGAACAACCGCGGTTACGCGTGTTTGGCGCAGGCTATGGCGGATGTGATCAGCACGGCGCTCAAACAACCCATCGCCCAGCAAAACACGAAAGGCCCGAAGTAGGTGGGTTTCGGCCACGGTTCGTGAGCAATGCCCAGAGAGAGCATTCCGTAGGAATTTACACGGAAAAGGACGCCAAACTGAGTATCAAGCGACGCAAAACGCTCTTGGCTTTCGGCAACACGGCCTACTCGATTCTTCAGTTCTGCAACCCCGCAAGAGCAAACTTGCTCGGCCGGCTGTTCTTCCCCGCAACACGCGTGGTGGTCCCGTTCGAAGCCGGTAGAAAAGAGGCCGTTGCCGTCATCAATTACCATGCGTCGCGTGACGCAAGTTTCTACTTCTATTTGAATTTAGAATTTTCCGAGAGCCAACCGGGCTCACGAGACAACGTAAGAAAGGTAGCCGGATCAGGTGCGACGACAAATGGGATACAGGTCGACAACGGCATCCCTATCTCCCTGCAACTTCTTATTACAAAATTGAGCGGAGCGAATGAAGAGAAACCCATATTTCATCAAACGATCGAGGAAGAACGTCTGGAAGGATGGGCTGATAAATATTTCTCAAAGATCATTTCTAAAGTTTTTCTAACACGCGGTGATTACAAGGTGAAGGTCAAGTCGCTTAACGATACCCCAGAGTTGACCGGTATACCCACGTATTTCGACATTCACATTCCGGGCAATTTAAAATAGGCAGACTAATCATTAAAATTCGCGCAATACAGATCTGCTATTGAGCTAGGTCGTTTAGGCTCAGCATCGCTAATAGCAACGAACTCACAATGCCGGCAACAGCCACGCCCATCCCCAGAATCAGCACCGGCACCAGAAGCGCCGTCAGCCGCTCGATCCCAAGCCTCGACTGCTCTTCATGTATCTCGGCCGCCCGCAGCGACATTCCGCCAAGTTGAGCCGTCTCCTCGCCTAACCGCAGAAGATACACCGTGCGTATCGGGAAGATCCCCGATTGCTGCAGTGGTCGAGACAATCCCGCTCCACCTTTCGCACTCTCCGTCGCCGACCGTACCGCCGCCTCAGCCGCACTGTTGCCGATCACGTCTGACACAATGCCCAAAGCCGCCACCAACGGCACGCCATTCTGCAGCAATGTCCCCAATGTCCGCGCAAACCGCGCTGCCAGAACTTCTTTTGCCAGCCTTCCAATTATCGGCAATTGCAATATCGAGCGGTCCCACCACAGCCGCGGGGCCGGGCGTTGCAGAGCCTGCTGCGCGGCGACACCGGCTATCACCAGCAGGAGCGCCACATAAAGCCCGTAGCTGGACACAAAATTCCCAAGCCCAATTACGATCTGCGTCGGGCGCGGCAACGCTGCCCCCGCCTGCTCGAACATGGGGGTGAATTGCGGTAGCACCTGTGTCAGCAGCAAAATGATCGAGCCTATGCCAGCAAACAGCAAAATGGCTGGATATATCAGCGAGGAGATCACGCTGGACCGCAATGCACGCTGCTTCTCCAGGAGATCGGCCAAACGCTCCAGCGTTGGTGCCAGCATGCCGCCCGCTTCGCCGGCGCGGATCAGACCGATATAGAGCTTCGGAAAGCTGCGCGGATGCTGCTGCAAGGCTGTGGCGAACGCGGCACCATCACGCACGGCGTCGCGCACTTGCGTGAGTATCACCCGCACATGCTTCTTGGCCGTGGTGTCGACAAGAAATCGTAAAGCCCGATCGAGATCCTGCCCGGCGCCCAGCATCACCGCCAGTTCACGCGTTGAGTCGGACAAATCCTGCCCGCTCAATTTGCCGCCGCCACCAAAGAATTCGGCGCGCATCAGCGAGCCGAGGAAGCCTTGCCGTCCTTCGGCCGGTTCGGCGCGCATCGGCAAACTTCCTTGCCGGCGCAGTATCTCCAATAGCGCCTGCTCACTCGGCGCATCCATCAATCCGGTGGTCGTCTCCCCGGACGCCGTAATGGCCGTATAGCGAAAACTCGGCATCTCGAACTAGATGTCCGAGCAGAAAATAAGAGTCTTTTGCTTCTTTTCTTCAGAAAAGAAGGCCTTCCTTCTCATGCTTCCGCCCTGATGCTTCTCACCACTTCCTCGATGGTGGTCGTTCCCGCCAATGCCGCGTCAAGCCCCGCATTGAACATGGTGATCATACCCGACGCCACCGCCGCACGTTCGATATCATTCTGATCCGCTTTGGAGAAAATCAGATGCTCGATCTCCGCATCGGGCAGCAGGAACTCGGCAATCGCCTGCCGGCCGCGATAGCCTGTACTGCGGCATTGCGGGCAGCCGACGGGATGCCACAGCCGCATGGGCCCGCCTTGGGCGCGTTTTTCCAGATCGAAGCGCTTGATCAGTTCGGGCGGCGCTTCGGCTTCGCGTTTGCAGTCATCGCAAAGCCGGCGGACGAGGCGTTGGGCGAGCACGCCGCGGAGCACGGCGGTGACCAGGTAGTCTTCCAGCCCCATGTCGCGCAGGCGGGTGATGGTGGCGGCGGCGCTGTTGGTGTGCAGGGTGGAGAGGACGAGATGCCCTGTCAGGGCAGCCTGCACGGCGATCTGGGCGGTTTCCAGATCGCGGATTTCACCGACCATGATCACGTCCGGATCCTGTCGCAGGATGGAGCGGAGGAGTGCTGCGAAGGTGAGGCCGATCTGCGGTTTGGTTTGGATCTGGTTGATGCCGTTCAGCTGGTATTCGATCGGGTCTTCGACCGTCACGATGTTGCGGCTGACGGCGTTGATCGTGGTCAGACCGGTATAGAGCGTGGTGGTTTTGCCGGAGCCGGTGGGGCCGGTGACGAGGAGGATGCCGTTGGGCAATTCCAGTGTGCGGCTCCAGGCTTCCACCACATGGGTGGGCAGGCCGAGTTTCACGTAATCGAAGGTGACGCTGCTGCGGTCGAGCACACGCAGCACCACTTTCTCACCGTACAGCGAGGGGATGGTGGAGACGCGGAAGTCAATTTCGGTGCCGCGCACGGCGAGTTTGATGCGACCATCCTGCGGCAGGCGGCGTTCGGCGATATCCAGCTTCGCCATGATTTTTATGCGCGAGATGATAGCTGGTGCGAGGCGGGCGGAGGGGCTGTCGGCTTCGTGGAGCACGCCGTCATAGCGGTAGCGCACGCGGAGGCGGTCCTCAAAAGGTTCGACGTGGATGTCGCTGGCGTGGGTCTCCACAGCGCGGCCGATGATCTGGTTCACGAGGCGGATGACCGGCGCTTCGCTTGCGAGGTCTTTGAGACGTTCAGCGTCTTCTTCGAGGCCAGCACCGCCTTCACTTCCCGCTTCGCTGTCGGTGGCGTCGCCTTCGGGGTAGAGGCGGCTGAAGGCGGCTTCCATCTCGATGGGCACGGCGATTTCGAGCTGCACCGGCATGCCGGTGGCGAGCGCCACAGCATTCGGCGTGAACACGTCGAGCGCGTCGGTCACGCCCAGCACCAGCACGCCGTCTTCTACCGCCAACGGGCAGGCGCGTGCGGTGCGCAGGAAACGCGAGGTGAGGCGTTCGGGGAATAGCGGCGCTTCGGGGAAGCGGGCGGGGGCGGCGATGGGCGAGCCCGTCAGCGTAGCATAGGCTTCCGCAAGCCCGCGTTCGGTCACCAGGCCGAGTTGTATCAGCACCTTGTCCAGCCGCTGCCCGCTCTCGGTAGCGACGCGGCGGCCGCGTTCGATGGTCTGTGTGTCGCACTGGCCGCGCTGAAGCAGCAGGCCTGCAAGCAGATCGACCTGGCGGTCTTCGGCTGCAGGGCTTGTGGCTTGGGCCGCAAGCGGCTGGCCTGGAGTGATGCGGGCGCCCGACGCCGTCATGGCAAAAGAACCTCCTGCGCGCGAAAGGCGCTGTCGTCTCGGCTTCGCGCTGTCTATGGCTTTGCCTCCTTCTTACAGTGCAAGGCAATGGTCGGCACCGTGGATTTTTTATGGGCGGCGGATTGGGCGGGGCCGTTGCTGGCCGCGCCCTTCCTGGGCAGTTTCATGGGCGTGCTGATCACCCGTGTGCCGGCGGGGCGGGGCGTGGTGGCGGGCCGCTCCTGCTGCGATGCCTGCGGCCATACGCTCCGGGCGGCCGAACTGGTGCCGATCGCCAGCTATATCGGGTTGCGTGGACATTGCCGCTGGTGTGCCGCGCCAATCCCGCGTGTCACCCTGTGGGTCGAGTTGGCGGCGTTGGCCGTGACGCTGACGGCGTTGGCAGCCGGCGAACGCGGGGCATTGCTCTGGGTCGGCTGCGTGCTGGGATGGACGCTGCTGACCTTGGGCTGGATCGATGCCATGTGCCAGCGCCTGCCGGATTTCCTAACTTTGCCCTTGGTGTTGGCTGGCCTGGCGGAGGCTTACCTCCTGGAGCCTGAAGCCATGACGTCACGCGCGTTGGGCGCGGCCTGCGGCTATGCCGGATTCCGGCTGCTGGCTCTCTTATATAGAGGGTGGCGCGGCCATGAGGGCCTGGGCGAGGGCGATGCGAAACTGCTGGCGGCCAGCGGCGCCTGGGTAGGCGCGTGGCTCCTTTCCGACGTATTGCTCGCCTCCGCGCTAACTGCCCTCGCTTTCGCGCTCCGCCATGGCCGCGTCGACCGCACGGCCCGCATCCCCTTCGGCCCCTTCTTGGCAGCCGGCACCTGGCTAGTATGGCTAACCTTTTGACATAAAAGTTTTTTGCTTCTTTTTTTCAAAAAAGAAGTTCTAGCTTTCTAGCCCTCCCCACCAAGCGCAAAGTCGGATTCGTGACGAAGATCATCAGCTGGAATCTCTGGCGCACCCGCGGCGCCACCATCGAGGACGTCGTGGATTTGATCGGCCGCGAGCAACCGGATCTCTTCCTGATGCAGGAAGCGACCCGCGAGATCGACGCATTGCCGCACCGCCTGAGCGGCTTTTATGCCCGCGTGCCGTTGCCTGGCCGCATCCACGGCCTGGCGGCATGGAGCCCGGTCGCCCGTCCCCGCCCACGCGTGTTACGTCTGCCCTCCGGCGCGGTGGTGGACCGTGTGTGCCAGATCATCGATTTGGGCCATTTTTCCGTCGCCAACGTGCATTTGTCGCATGGGCAGGTGCTGAACCGGCGGCAGTTGCGGCATATCGCCTTGCACCTGCCATATCGGGCCGCTGTGCTGGGCGACTACAACCTGCTCGGCCCGGCGTTCTTGCCAGGGTTCCGCGATGTCGGGCCTCGCCACCATACGCATCTCTGCGCCGATGTGGTGCCGTTGCGGCTGGACCGTTGTTATGTGCGCGGGCTGGTGTGTGACGATGCCCATGCACTCGACAAGCACGCATCGGATCATCGGCCAATCGTGGTTCGGCTGGATCCCGGCGAGGTACGCCGCCGACGCGCGGCTTAAGCTGTAGCGCGCCGACTCGCCAGAGACAAACCTAGTCGTAAATCGGTTGTGCCGGCGGCACCTAGATCCGGCGATTTGCCGGGAATGTTATATCTCAAATTAGATTTGGTTGAATGTGTCTTCGGGCATGCGCCTAGCTGGCGTAGGGGCGCGGCCCTGAATCTCACGACTTCGTTAGTGTTGCAGGGATCTTTAGCTTACGTGGTTAACGAGCCCCTAACAATACAACCTAAAATTGCTTCGGAACAATTAACACAGCCTTGTGATTAGGCGCATCCGCAAGATGCTACGGTTAATCTTATACAACCTGAAGTAGTCTGTTAATCTTCATGCACTAGTTTGGAGCGCATGATGATCAACCAACACTCGCCGAAAACCTTCCGTTTACCGATTGCCGGTACGCTGATGGCTCTTTCGCTCCTGACCGGATGCGCCTCCGAAATGCCGACGCAGAGCGCCATGGTGCAGATGGGCGGCAACCAGCCGACACCAACGCTCACCGTAACGAGAGAAGCGCCCTGCAACACCCAACCAGCGGGCGAAATGGCTATTCGCATGCAGGGCCAACAGGCTTTCGTGACACTTGCCGTTAATAATACCTCGCTCAACCTGCTGCTCGATACCGGAGACTTCGTTACCTCGCTGGCACCGAACGCCGCGCAGCGCCTGGCACTCCCGGCTTCCAGCGAGCCGAGCCTGCAGATGACCGGCATCGGCGGCGCCTACGCCGCCCCGGTGGTGGAAGCATCAGACGTCCAGTATTTGAGCCAGCACGTTGCCAACGTGTCCTTCCCTGTTCTACCTGAGAGCGAATTCCGCCCTGAAGAACATGTGGATGGCCTGTTCGGCGCCAACTTCCTCTCCGCCTATGGCGTGGAAATGGATTTTCCGGGCCGCAAGATGCGCTTCTTCAAGCCCGGTAACGGATGTGGCGCGAGCGCACCGGCCTGGACCGCACATGCCACCCGCCTGCAGGCGACGGATGCCGGCCACCAGCTGCTGCTGATCCCGGTGCGCATCAACGGCGTCGAACTGAACGCGCTGATCGATACCGGCAGCGAGGATACGTCCATTACGAAAGACGCCGCAGCCTCGCTCGGCATCACCGCTGGTGACATGCGCGGCGACGACCAGATCACCGAGCAGGGCCTTGGCGAGAGCACGGAGCGGATGCACAAATTCGCGTCCATCAGCATCGGTGACTCCACCTTCGAACGCCCTGTGCTCGCGGTCGATGACGAGCCGAGCCCCATTCAGCAGAACGTGCAGGTGGCCACCGCCGCTGCGATGCCAGTGCCGCATCGTGGGGTGGATGTAATACTAGGGGCTAACTTCCTGTTCAAGAAACGCGTTTTCATCGATTATGCGCAGATGGCGGTGTTTGTTGAGTAAGGAAGGAAGCAGTTCTTTTTTGAAGAAAAGAACCAAAAGACTTTTATGATCATAGTACATTTCGCCGGATAGAACCGCGACAGCGACATAAAAGTCTTTTGCTTCTTTTCTTCAGAAAAGAAGGCCTTCCTTAGAAAGCCACATCCTCCAATTCCATCATCGACGCTTTCCCCGCCCGTATGCTTGCCCACAACGACGAAGCCTGCGGCAACAGACGCTCCATGAAGAAACGTGCCGTGATCAGCTTTGCCTGGTAGAAAGCGACATCTGCTCCGGCATCGGGCAGTTTCCCCGCAGCGATCTTCGCCATCCGCGCCCACATATAACCAAGTGCCACCAGGCCCATCAGCCGCAAGTAATCGGTCGCCGCGGCGCCCGCCTCTTCCGGGTCTTTCAATCCTGCTGCTGCAATGTGAGCCGATGCCTGCTGCAAGGCACCGAAAGCTTTCGCAAGCGGCATCGTCAATGGATCCTCGGCGTTCTGTTCGATAAAGTCCTGAACCGGATGGAAGAAACCCCGCAACAGACGGCCGGCATGGGCCGGCATCTTGCGACCCACCAGATCCAGCGCCTGTATGCCGTTCGATCCTTCATAGATCATGCAGATACGCGCATCGCGCACCAGCTGCTCCATGCCATGGTCGCGTATGTAGCCGTGACCGCCATAAACCTGCAGCGCCATGCTGGAGAGTTCAAAACCCAGATCGGTGAACAGCGCCTTGACCACGGGGGTCATCATGGCGACGAAATCCTCGGCTTCCTGACGGCGCTGCGGGTTCGGCGACTTGGTTTCCAGGTCGAGCATTGTAGCAACCCAGCCGGAGAGCGCCCGGCATCCTTCGATATAGGCACGGCACGTCATGAGCGTGCGCCGCACATCGGGATGCACGATGATCGGATCCGCCGCACTATCGGGATATCTGGCGCCCGCAAGCGAACGGCCTTGCAGGCGATCCTTGGCGTAGAAGGCCGCACTCTGATAAGCGGTCTCTGCAACGCCAAGGCCCTGAATGCCGACAGACAAACGCTCGGCGTTCATCATGGTGAACATCGCACGCATGCCCCTGTTCGGCGCGCCCACCAGCCAGCCGACGGCATCATCGAAATAGAGCTGTGTCGTCGCTGAAGCTTTCAAACCCATCTTGTGTTCGATAGCCGCGCATTTAACGCCATTGCGCTGACCTGGTCGGCCGTCGGCATTCGGCAGGAATTTCGGCACCAGGAACATACTGACGCCCTTTATGCCCTTCGGTGCGTCCGGCAGCCGTGCGAGCACGAGATGCACGATGTTTTCGGTCAGATCATGCTCGCCGGCGGAAATGAAGATTTTGGCACCGCTGATGCGGAAACTGCCATCCTCCTGCGGCACCGCCTTGGTGCGCATCAAGCCGAGATCGGTGCCGCATTGCGCTTCTGTCAGGCACATCGTACCAGACCAGATGCCATCAATCATTTTCGGCAGATAGAGATCTTTGAGCTCATCGCTGCCATGTCCAGCAAGTGCGAGCGTGGCGCCATGGGTGAGGCCGGGATAGAGACCGAAGGAAAGGTTTGCAGAACACTGCATCTCCTGCACCATCTTGCCGAGGATTTCCGGCAATCCCTGCCCGCCATAAGCGGTATCGGACGCGAGCGCACCCCAGCCGCCCTCGCGGAATTTCTCATAGGCTTCCTTGAAGCCGGCTGGCGTGCGCACCACGCCGTTCTCATAGCTGCAACCTTCAACATCGCCCGATGCGTTGAGCGGCAGCAGGATGTCGGTCGCGAATTTCGCAGCTTCCTCGAGAATGCTGTCGATCAGCTCGGGGGTCACATCCGGTTGGCCGATCTCCGCAAGATGCGCTGTGGATTGATGCAGCTCATGCATCACGAAGCGCATGTCGCGCAGGGGGGCGTTATAGACCTGCATGGTTCTTCTCTCCCGCGCGGTTCAGTTGCGTAGCGGCTTGCCCGTCTCGAACACATGTTCGATGCGGGCAAGCGTGGCATTGGTTTTCAGCAGGCGCATGACGGATTCTCGTTCCAACTCGAGCAGCTTCGCTTCGCTCACCGTGTCGAGGATGTCGGTATCACCGCCCGTCAGCACGCGCCCAAGCTCGCCGGCAACAACGACATCGTGCGGCGTGGCGACGGCCGTTTTGGCGAAACCGGCGACAACCATGTCGAGCACCACACGGCCCGAGGGCCCAGGCAGCACGATTTCGCGGGAAGCCGGCGCCTTGTAATCAACCGCGAGTTCGAGCGCGCGCGCCTTTGCGTCGGCAAGGAGGCGGTTGCGATTCATCGTAATGCGATCCGAAGGCCGCAGAAAGCCCAACTCTCTCGCCTCGGCTGCCGATTTGGATACCTTCGCCGTGCTAACCATCTCGAACACTTTTGCCACTGCAGGCATCGGCCCCTTCGGCGTTCCCGGGTCAGTCGCCCAGCGCCCCAGCATCTCCTTGCAGCCACCCCAACCAGGCACGATACCGACACCGGCTTCGACAAGGCCGATATAACTTTCCGCATGCGCCTGCACAGCATCGCAATGCAGAAGGATTTCGCAGCCGCCGCCAAGTGCCAGGCTCGCCGGCGCACCAACCACGGGGAACGGTGCATATTTGAGTTTCTGATACATCTCCTGCCCAGTCGCGAGCAGGCTTTCGATTTGCGACCAAGCGGCAATGTTAGCCGCAAACAACATCAGCCCGATATTGGCGCCTACCGAAAAATTCACTCCCTCATTGTAGATCACCAGCGCCTTTTGATCTTTCTTGACCAAGGCAATCGTTTTTCCAAGCAACGCCATGATCTGATCATCAAGCGAATTCGCCTTACTGATGAACTCGAAGCACAGAACGCCATCGCCTATATCCCACACAGCCGCCGAGCCATTCTTGAGCACGGGCTTGGAAGCACGCTTGATGTCCTCAAGCAGCAGCACACCCTCGGGGCGGACAATGTCGTGATACGCGCCGTCCTGCCCGAGTTGCTGGCGCTTGCCATGTTCCACACGGTAGAACGTGCGACCGGCGGCCTTTTCGAGCATCTCGGGGATCGGCCGACCCTCGGCGTGCAGATGCACAATCAGCCAGTCAGCGCCGAGCATGTCGATGAGTTCGAACGGGCCGTAGCGCCAGTTATACCCAAGCCGCATCGCTTCATCGATGGCGGCGATCTCGTCAGCCGCTTCCGGCAGCAAGCCAGCGGCATAGGCCAGGGTATGGCCCATCGCCCGCCAGGCATAAATGCCGACTTTACCTGCCGCATCCATCAGTTTGCCGAGATCACGGCCGGCGGCTGCAAGCTCCGGCAGCATTGCAGGTTGTTCGGCACGATACTCACCGCTGGAAAACTCAAGCGTTTCCTTGGTCCGTTTGCCCTCCTGCTTGTTGAGGCGATAGAAACCGCCTTTGCCCTTGCGGCCGGTATAGCCGGTCTCGATCAGCTTGCCGATGATCGGCACCGGGCGGTTCTTGGAATGGAACAAATCATTCTTCGGCAATGCGCCCGCCAGGCTGCTCGTCACATGCGGCATCAGATCCAATCCCACCAGATCCATCAGGCCGAACACACCTGTTTTCGGAATGCCGAAAGGCGCACCCATGATGGCGTCGGCTTCCTCGATCGTAAGGCCTAGCTCGATCGCTTCGGTCACTGCACTTGTAATCCAGAACACGCCGAGACGATTGGCGATGAAGCCAGGCGAGTCCTTGCAAACAACAACGCTCTTGCCCAGCGACATGTCGCAGAATTGCGCGATCTTTTCCGCAAGCGCTGCATCGGTAGACGGCCCTGTCACCAGCTCCAGCAAGCGCATATAGCGTGGCGGATTGAAGAAATGCGTGATCATGAAGTCGCGCACGAAAGCTGCGGGCATCCCCTCGATCAGGCGCGATAGCGCAATCGTCGACGTATTCGAGGAGATCGCTGTGCCGGGCCTGCGCACCGCCTCCAGCTTGCGATACAGCGACTGTTTGATCTCCAGGTTCTCGACAATAACTTCGACCACCCAGTCGCACTCGACCACACGAGCGAGATGGTCTTCGATATTGCCGCACTCGATCAGCTTAGCCGCATCGGTCGACATGAAGGGCGCCGGATCCGTTTTTTTTGCCCTCGCGACAGCTCCCTCAGCCGCCGCGTTGCGGTTTCCGCCACCCTTTGGCACGATATCGAGCAACAGCACGGGAACACCCGCATTGGCAATCTGCGCAGCAATGCCACAACCCATCACGCCCGCGCCGATGACGGCGACTTTGCTGATCTTGTCGGCCATAGCTCAGACAGCCTCCAACACGGTGGCAATGCCCTGCCCACCACCAATGCATTGCGTGGCGATCGCGTAACGCCCACCTTCCCGCTTCAGCAAGGCAGCCGCCTTGCCGACGATACGTGCGCCGGTCGCACCCAGCGGATGACCAAGCGCCAGCGCCCCACCATCGAGGTTCACCGCCTCCGGCCGAAACCCGATCTCGCGCATGCTGGCGATCGCCTGGCTTGCAAAAGCTTCGTTCAGCTCGACCACATCGATATCACCCGCACTCACCCCCGCGCGCTCCAGCGCCTTGCGCGAGGCACGCACCGGCCCGATGCCCATGATGTCCGGCTCGCACCCTGAAACTGCCACGCTCTTGATGCGCGCAAGGATCGGCAGCCCTTTCTCCCTGGCGTAATCTTCGGAACAAACCAGCACGGCACTCGCGCCATCCGTCAGTGGCGAAGACGTGCCTGCCGTCACCGTACCCTCGGTATCAAAGGCTAGTTTCAAACCCGCCAAAGCTGCCTTGCTGGTTTCCGGGCGAATGCAGCCGTCCGTATCGACCACGCCGGCTTTCGTCGTGATCGGCACGATCTCGTCGGTGAACCTGCCCGCAGCCTGCGCCCGTGCTGCCTTGCGGTGGCTCTCGACAGCAAAATCCTCCTGCTGTTCACGCGTGATCTGCCATTTGCGCGCGACATTTTCCGCCGTCTCGCCCATGCTCATGAAAACACCCGGCATCTTCTTGGCAAGCGTGGTGTTGAACAGCGGATTGAACCCGCCCATCGGCGTACGGCTCATGCTCTCAATGCCTGCAGCGATGAACGCCTTTCCTGCGCCTAGCTGTATCTGTCCGGCGGCAATGTGGACGCTGCTCATCGAACTGCCGCAAAACCGGTTCACCGTCATGCCGCCTACGGAAAGTGGAAGATCCGCCAACAATCCGATCAACCGCCCGACATTGAAACCCTGCTCGCCCTCCGGGAACGCAGCGCCTACAATGATATCCTCGATATCCTCAGGCGCTATTCCTGTCTTCTCGATCAATCCCCTTACGACTGCGGCCGCCATATCGTCAGCTCGTACCCTCGCCAGGGCCCCCTTGTTCGCAAGCGTAAACGGCGACCTTACATATCCAGCAATGACGACGATAGCCATGAGGTATTCCCTTTGATAAACAGAAGTTTTTTGCTTCTTCTTCTCAAGAAAGAAGCGCTTTCTTTGCTGGAGAAAAGAAACAAAAGACTTTTATGTTCTAGCCTGTGGCACGTTTGCGTGGCCTCTGAGCGGCGTCCGCCTGACGTTGAATGTCTTCGAGTTCCGTTATGGTTTCTTCGAGCGCAGCGTATTGCTCGCGTAGGGAAACAAGGCGTTTGGCGACCGAGATGCGCAGCACACGCAGCTGTTCCGCCTGGGTATGGTCCACACCGTAGAGATCGAGATATTCCTTGATCTCACGAAGCGAAAACCCAAGGCGCTTGCCGCGTAGAATCAAAATCATCCGTGCCCGATCCCGCGCGGTATAGACACGCGTGCTGCCAGCGCGTTGCGGCGTGATCAGGCCCTTGTCCTCATAGAAACGAATAGTGCGCGCGGTCACACCCAGATCACGGGCAAGCTCGGTCACCGTATGAAACACATCCACTTCAGATAGGCGTGGGATTTGCGCCATCGGCTTCCCTATACGTTAGGTTCTTCACGCACATATAAGCCGGCCACAGCGTTTTGCAAATTGCGCCCGGCTTTTGCTTCTTCTTCCGCAACCAGTTCCTTCTTGCTCAGCTTGCCCACCATCGTCTTGGGCAGGTCCTTGCGAATTTCCACCTCGCGCGGCATTTCGATTTTCGAAACATAATCGCGCAGGAAGGCGCATATCTCATCGGGGGTGGCATGCGCGCCCTCCTTCAAGGTGACGAACGCTTTCGGCGCCTGGCCACGATAGCGGTCCGGCACGCCGATCACCACTGCCTCCTTCACCGCCGGGTGCTGGTACAGCGCCTCTTCCACCATGCGCGGATAGATGTTGTAGCCACCTGCAATAATGATGTCCTTGATGCGGTCAACGATAAAAAGATAGCCTTCGGCATCGAGATACCCAATATCGCCGGTACGCAGCGCGCCGTCGACCATCACGTCGCGTGTGTCATCCGGGCGGTTCCAGTAGCCGCGCATCACGTGCGGCCCGCGCACGCAGATCTCGCCGCGTTCGCCGTGCGGCATCAGGCGTGTAGTATCATCGGGATCGCGGATTTCGATCGTGCTGCCTGCGACAGGCAGTCCGACCGAACCGTTCTTGTAGGTGCGATCCGGTGGAGTCATTGTCGTCACCGGTGACGTTTCGGAGAGGCCGTAGCCTTCCATCAGCCAGCATCCGGTCAGCGCCATGAATTTCTGCCGCACTTCCATCGGCAGCGGCGCCCCGCCGGACATGCACATCTCGATGCACCGCAAATCCGCACCGCCACGCGCCGCTTCATCGACAAGCGCTGCAAAGATCGTCGGCACGGCGGGGAACATGGTGGGTCTGCGTCGCGCGATCGTCTTGAGCAGAGTTTTCATGTCGAAACGCGGCAGCAGCAGCATTTCGCTCGCCATGCGCACACCCAGAATCATCACAGTGGTCAGGGCAAAGATATGAAACAGAGGGAGCACGCCAAGCGCACGATCGCTGCCGATCGGCCGATCGCCCAACCCCACGCTCGTTTGTTCGGCGTTCACGACCAGATTGGCATGGGTTAGTTGCGCCGCCTTCGGCACACCGGTCGTTCCGCCGGTATATTGCAGCACCGCCACCGCCTGCCCATCGACCGCAACGGGAACAAAACGACCATCATTGCGCATCACCCTTGCGGCATGCACCGAACGGCCATCGTGCCATAAAGGCGCAATATCACGCCGCCTGATAACGCGGAACATGCACCCCTTCGCCCAAGGCAGCGCCTCGGCCATGCTGCACACCACGATGCGCCGTATCCCCCCGCGTTCAGCCACTCGCGCCACTTTTGGGTAGATCGCCGCCAGATCGATCGTGACCATGATTTCAGTGCCGGAATCGGCCACCTGGTGCGCAAGTTCCCGCTCCACGTAGAGCGGGTTGAAGTTCACCACGATTCCGCCGGCGCGTAGCACGGCAAAAAAGAAGATCACGGAATAGGGCGTGTTCGGCAGGCACAGCCCCACGCGCGTGCCGCGAACCACGCCCAGATCCTGCAGCCCGCGGGTTGCGCGATCCACAGCACGATCCAGCGCCGCGTAGCGCCAGCACCTGCCCATGAAATCAATCGCGCGATGGTGGGGATAATCGCGCGCCGTATCCCGTAGCAACCCATGCACAAGGCCGAGCGTGGGCCGATTAAGCGTATCCACCAGACATCCTCCGGGTCATGCCTTGCCGGCGACTCCGTCTTTCTTGAAGCAGCTTACGTTCGCGTCTGTTGGTTAACGTATACGGTAATGCGGTTGAAAAGCAAGCAATGAACGGCCGACATCAGTGCAGCTGCGGCGCCCGTAGATAAGCGATGCGATCCGCAGAATGCACCGTCACGTGCAGCAGGTCGTCATCGCGCCCCACGCTCATCCGCACCCGTGCGCCTGCCGTACCTGCACTCCAAATCCGCCGCCACAGCGCCGCAAGGTCGGTGATCTCCTCGCCATCTACTGCCACGATACGGTCGCCGGCGCGCAGCCCCGCCTTGTCGGCCGGGCCGCCATCGGAAATGCCGCCGACCACCACCGCGTCATCGTTCTCCATCGCGAACAGCCCAAGCCACGGCCGCGCAGGTCGGTTCAGCCGGCCGGTGCGGCTAAGCTCTTCCAGATTGGGTGTGAGCAGCCCGGTGGGCACCACCATGTTCATGTCCACGCGGCGGCCCTTGTCGTCACCCTGTTGCAGGATCAGCGAGCCGATCCCCAGCAGCTTGCCGTCCAGCCCGATCAGCCCGGCGCCGCCCCAGAACGGATGCGCGGGCGCAGTGAAGAACGCGTCGTCGATCACGTATTCCCAGTAGCCGGCAAATTCCTGCCGCCCGACCACCTGTGTCTCGATCGTGCGCTGCTTCCCGCCGGCCGCCGCCAGCAGCGCGGGTGCGCCCACCTGCACCGCATTGCTGTCGCCGATCGCCATCTCGTCCACGCCAAGCTTGCCCAGCGGTTGCACCAGCCCGAACCCGGTCTCCGCATCTACTGCCAGCGCATGGCCCGGCACCGCCCGGCCATCCACCGTGGTCAGCCAGATGCTCTCGGACTCCATGATCAGGTAGCCCATGGTCAGCACCAGCCCACCGGTGATGCAGATGCCATTGCCCACACGCTCCGTCCCGAGCGACGAGGCGGTGAACGCATCGCCGGGAATGTCGGCGCGCAAGCCGACCACGCTGCGCAGCGACGCTTCCAGGTCGAAGCGATAATCGGCGGGGCGTGGCTGCAGGTTCTGTGGGATATCGCGGTCGGTCTTGGCCATTCAGAATGCTTCTTGTGAGGTGCGCTGTCGCAGGCCGATTATCTAACGGTTGGATTTCGCCGTTCAATGGCGCCGGGTGGCATTGTGCGCCCACATCGCCTTCTATCCGATTACCCATCCCGTGTTGAGGCAGAATGCAACCACGCGCGCTCGACATCCCCTATCTGCTCGACGGCGCCTTCTACCGCATGGCCTGCACCGCCTGGGGCGACCCGCACGCCCAGCCGGTGATATGCGTGCACGGCCTCACCCGCCAGGGCCGCGACTTCGACGCCCTCGCACAAGACCTCGCACGGGATTTCTACGTGCTCTGCCCCGATTTGCCAGGCCGCGGCCGGTCGGATTGGCTACCGTCGCCGTCGCTCTACCAGCCGCCGAGCTATGTGCAGGCGCTGTCGCATCTGCTCACCTTCGTCGAGCGGCCGGTCTACTGGGTCGGCACCTCGCTTGGCGGCATCTGCGGCATGCTGATCGCGGCCGCGAGCGGCCAGCCGATACGCCGGATGGTGCTCAACGATATCGGGCCGTTTCTTCCACGTGCAGCGCTGTCGCGCATCGCCGCCTATATCGGCGAGGTGCCGGCGTTTGCCGATGCCCGAGCGCTTGAAGCCTATCTACGCCGCGTCCATGCCCCGTTCGGGCTGCTCACCGATGCGCAGTGGGCCGAGTTCGCCAGCCATTCCACCCGCATTCGGCCGGATGGCCGCCCTGCTCTGCACTACGACCCCGCTCTCGCTGTGCCGATGCGCGCGGCCGAACCGGCCGACATCGATCTTTGGCCGGCCTGGGAACATATCGACATCCCGCTCCTTGCCCTGCGCGGAGAGGCCAGCGACCTGCTGCTGCCGGACACGCTGGCGCGTATGGCCATCAAGGCACAAACCCATGTGGTCGCGGGCGCAGGCCACGCGCCCGCCCTGATGGACGCGCCCACCATTGCCGTCATCCGTGCCTTCCTCGCCGGCTAGCAGGGTGGCCCTCGTAACGCGCCGGAAAGCCTTGCCTCGATAAACTGCGCCTATGCGCCTGAAAATCTATCGAGCCGCCACCACCGCCGAAGCGATGGACCTGATTCGGGACGAGTTCGGCGACGATGCCCTCATCCTCTCCACCCGCCGCGTCCCGCAGGGCGTGGAGATCACCGCGGCGCTCGACCAGGCGGACATCGCCGAGCTTCCCGCCATGGCAGCACTGCCGCCTGAAGCGGCGCCGTTGCCCGCGCTGCTCACGCTTGCCTTTCACGGTATCCCGCGGCCACTGGCAGCAAGGCTGCAAAATCCGGATCTTCCGTCAGCCTTGCGCGAAAACCTGCGATTCGGTGCGCTGCCGCTTGCGCAGGACGGGCCGCCTTTGATCGTGGTCGGCCTACCCGGCGCCGGCAAGACACTCACAATCGCCCGCCTGGCCACCCGCATGGTGCTGGCCGGCAGGGCGCCGATGGTGATCACCGCCGATGGCCGGCGCGCCGGCGCCGCGGAAGAACTCGCCGCCTATACCAGGCTGCTCGGGATCGGTCGTCGTCGCCTCGACGCCGCAAACGCTGCTGCGCGCACTCTCCCAGCGCGTGCCCGGGTCGATCGTGCTGATCGACACCGCAGGCATCAACCCGTTCGCTTCCGCCGAGCTTGCCGAGCTCAAAACACTGGTCGATGTCGCCGCAGCCAACGCAGTGCTGGTGATGCCCGCCGGCCAGGATTCCGAAGAGGCCGCAGAGCAGGCACAGGCCTTCGCTCCCCTCGGCGCCCGCCATCTCGTGCCGACACGTCTCGATCTCGCCCGCCGCATCGGCAGCATCCTCGCTGCCGCTGCCGCTGCCGACCTGATCCTGACCGAAGCCGGCACCGGTGCCGGCGCTAGCGATGGGCTGACACCGCTCACCCCCGAATTCCTCGCTGCCCGGCTCGGTCACACCCCTCCAGCAGCCCCACCCGCCCTTCGGAGACCAAGGTTTCCGCGCGCCAGCATGCGCAGTGCCGAAAACGCGAAAGAGACACGAAATGTTGGTCACGATGACAGACGCTGAGGCCGCAGCCCTTGCCGGCGGTCGCGAGCGGGCGCGTCGCATCGCGGTCGCCTCCGGCAAAGGCGGGGTCGGGAAAACCTGGTTCGCCATCACCCTCGGCCACGCCCTCGCCGCCGCGGGGCAGCGCGTGCTGCTGTTCGACGGCGATCTTGGCCTGGCCAATATCGACATTCAGCTTGGCCTCACTCCCAAACACGATCTCGGCACCGTGGTCTCCGGCGGCGTCAGCCTGATGGAGGCGATCTGCCCCTGCCCGCCGGTCGGCTTCGACATGCTGGCCGGGCGTTCCGGCTCCGGCTCGCTCGCTAGCCTGGCGACTAGCCGGCTCGATGCGCTGCTGACCGATCTCGGGCTGGTGCCCTATGAGACCATCCTGCTCGATCTCGGCGCCGGCCTTGAGAACAACACTCGCCGCCTCGCCGCCTGGGCCGACACGCTGCTGGTGGTCGTCACCGACGAGCCCACCTCGCTGACCGACGCCTATTCAGTCATCAAGCTGCATCAATCGGACGGACTGGCCGATGGACCTGGCAATGACGTGCGCGTGGTGGTCAACCAGGCCGCAAGCCAGGCTGCCGGAAAACGCACCTACGAAACGCTCGCGCGCGCCTGCCAGCAATTCCTCGGCCTCATGCCGCGCCTCGCAGGTGTCGTGCGGCGTGACGAGCATGTGCGCGATGCCATCCGGCGACAGACCCCTCTCCTCATCCGCCACCCCGCCTGCCATGCAGCCGAGGAAGTGCGGCAGATTGCCCAATCACTGAAGCGGCAATCTCTGGCGTGAGCGAAAATGCGAGCCCACTTCCGCACTCCACGCAAAACAACAGACCTTTTTTTGCGTTTAAACACAGACTGAAACGTAAAAAAACAATGGACTTGCTTTGTATTTGGAATTTGTATCTATTTTTCGATTGACAAAATGTTAATTTTGACGTCTCTAGCTACGACGGCAGAACACGCCAGTTTGTGTTCGTATGTTACGTGCGAGCGAAAGAAGTGGTGATCGCCACAGGACGGAAAGGCTTTAATGGACGCCTCTAAGGCAAAGCGTAGAACCCTGATCGCCGACACAAGCGCCGTGACGGCGCTGGAATATGGCATCATCGCCAGCCTGCTTGGCCTTGTCCTCATCAGCGTTTTTGGCGGCCTTTCCACGACGCTGAGCATGCTGTTCAGTCATGTAGGCCAAGCGGTCTGAACAGCGGAGGTTAACGCGCCCACGCTGCCATGAGGCCTTCCGAGCAGCGTCAAGGCTGCCCTTTGCGCCAGTTGCAAGCCAGCCCGCGAGCGCCGACAAACGGTCACCAACGATCGAGGTGGCCTTGGCCCTCATAAAGACCAACCGGGATCTGCGGATCGATTTCTTCCGCGGTATCGCCCTGTGGTGGATCTTTACCGACCACATACCGGCCGACTTGCTGGGCAATTTCTCCATCCGCAATTTCGCGCTCTGTGACGCCACGGAGATCTTTGTGCTGCTGGCGGGCTACGCCGGCGGCATCGCCTATGGCGGCGCCATGCGAAACGAAGGCTGGCTCTATGCAGGGGCCGACGTCATACGCCGCGCCTGGACCCTCTACATTGCCCACATCTTCTTGTTCGTGATCTTTGCGGCCCAGGTCGGCGTCTCCGCCGCCGCCTTCGATCGCGCGGACTATCTGGACGAAATCCACCTCGACGTGCTCGGCGAGGCGCCCTACCGCGCACTGGCCGAAGCCCTTACCCTGCATTTCCAGCCGGCTTACCTCAACATCCTGCCGCTTTACGTGGTGGTCCTGCTGATGTTCGCCGTCGCCTTGCCGCTGCTGCGGTGGCCCTGGCTGATGGCCGGCGCTTCGCTCAGCCTCTACATGGTAGCACGGCTCTTCGGCCTGAATTTTCCGAGCTGGACCGGGGGCGGCTGGTTCTTCAACCCGCTGACCTGGCAATTGCTGTTCATGATGGGCGCCATCCTGGCCTACGCCCCCGATGAAGCACCACGACACCCAAAGCGCCTCTTCGACATTGCCTCTGTGCTGATCGTCATTTTCGGACTGGTGATGCAATGGATCGTCTGGCCGCACCAGGAGATCATCGCGCACCTTCCCACGCCCGTCATTCACATGCTGACGACGGTGGATAAAGGCGGCCTTCATCCATTCCGCCTGCTCTCCATCCTGGCACTCACCTGGCTGTGCACGAGGCTGATCTCCGCCAGCGCACCGTGGCTTCAATCGCGTGTCGCACAACCCTTCGTCATGGCGGGGCAACACTCGTTGCCGGTGTTCTGCGCGGGGATCTTCCTGGCCTTCCTCGGTCGACTGGCGACCGAACATAAAGACGGGCTTTGGGTGCAGGTCGCGGTCAATCTCGGCGGCGCCATCTCGCTCTGGGCCGTCGCCGGCGTCGCCGCGTGGTATGCGAACAAAGGGCGGAACCGCAAAAAGGCCCGCGCCGACGCCACGTTGCCAGAGCCGGCCGCCTGAACTGGGCGTTGCGATAGGGCAACAGAGAGGTCCCCGGTCACACCGGCGCAACACGCATCAGTGCCTTGCTGCAACTGCTGCGTGCGTTGAGCTTTGAAACTGGCATGACTATGGAGACTGACATGTCCGCCCAAGCGCGATGCCGGCAAAGCCTTCGGCCCGGACCGGACGCCAAGACGGTCGATGCGTGGGTGCGAAAATCGCTTGGCGAGCGGTTCAATGACACGCTGGTCGAGAAGCTGCCGAACGACCTGGCGACTTTGGTGACGCGATTTGCGACGTAAAACGCGTTTCTGTTTTGAAAAAAAGAGGTAAAAGCTCTTACTTTTCAGGCGGTCAATGACGTGCCTTGCTCCTTTGCGGCGTGATGTGCTTCATCGCGATGTTACGGAGTTCAGACATGCGGGCTATAGCGATCCAGCTTGAGCCTGGTGCGGTCAAGTCAGCCAATATCGTCCACGCTGGCGAACATATTGCTGCGGCGCTGGGCGTTGCCGGTGCCTTGCCGACGCTGGTGAGCCTTCCAGAGATGTGGAGCTGCCTGGGCGCCGATCGTGCGACGAAGCTGCAACAGAGCGAAGTTCTGCCGGTCCCCAACGGCACTGCCGACGTCAGCTCGGCCCACCATTTTCTGAGTACCACGGCGCGGCGATACGGCATCTTTCTGCATGGCGGATCGATCGGAGAACGCGCCGGCGACAAGCTGTTCAACACCACGCTGGTATTCGGCCCGGACGGCGCCGAACTCGCGCGTTACCGCAAGATCCATCTCTTCGACGTGGTGACGCCAAGCGGCCAGGGCTACCGCGAAAGCAATATGTTCGGCGGCGGCGACAAGGTGGTCACCTGCCGGATCGGCGCTGCCATGCTGGGCCTGACGATCTGCTACGATCTCCGCTTTCCGGAGCTGTACCTTTCGCTGCGCCGCGCAGGGGCGGACATCATCGTGGTGCCCTCCGCCTTTACGGTCGAGACTGGCCGCGCGCATTGGGAGATCCTGCTGCGCGCGCGTGCAATCGAAACTCAATGCTACGTCATTGCCGCTGCGACCACCGGCACGCATGAAGATGCCGCCGGGCGTCCGCGCCACACCTACGGCCATAGCCTGATCTGCGACCCTTGGGGCGATGTGCTCGCTTGCCGGCCGGAAAACACCGGCTTCATCGAAGCCCCAATCGATCTCGCGCGCTTGGCTGACATACGCGCGGCAATGCCGGTTCTCGACCACCGCAGGTTGGCTTGATGGGTATGGACGCGCCTGGGCCGACCGAACCTACGGAGGCCGACCAGGGTTTGCGCCAGGTCGAAAAGATCTGCTTCCTCGCGGCACCCACGACACTCGCCCAGGAAAGCCGTGACCGCCTGATCGCCCGGTATGGTGACGCTTCGTTCGCGACCGCCGACGTGGTGGTTTGCCTGGGCGGTGACGGCTTCATGCTCGAGACATTGCATCGCACGCTTGCTGCCGACGTGCCGGTCTATGGGATGAATTGCGGCTCGGTCGGTTTCCTGATGAACGCCTTCCAGGAGGACGATCTGCAGGCGCGGCTTGCGCGGTCGCAGGATGTGAATCTTCATCCGTTGCGCATGCATGCCGTCACTCGTCAGGGCGTGGTGGAAGAGGCTTTGGCACTGAACGAAGTATCGTTGTTACGGCAGCTACGTCAGACGGCAAAGATCCGCATTACGATCGACGGACGCATTCGTTTGCAGGAGCTTGTCTGCGACGGTGTTCTGGTTGCCACCCCGGCGGGATCGACGGCGTATAATCTTTCAGCGCATGGCCCGATCGTGCCGCTTTCGGCCAATCTGTTGCCATTGACGCCGATCAGTGCGTTCCGTCCGCGCCGTTGGCGTGGCGCGTTGCTGCCCAGCACGGCCGAGGTGGTGTTCGAGATTCTTGAAGGCGAAAAGCGACCCGTCTCCGCTGTGGCGGATTTCACCGAAGTGCGCGATGTCGCCTCGGTGGCCGTAAGTGAAGACCGTACCGTAAGAACCACCATCCTGTTCGACCCAGACCAGGGCCTTTCAGAAAGAATCGTCACCGAGCAATTTACCGTATAACAAAAATCTTTGGCTCTTTATGAAGAAAGAACTGCTTCCTTACTTCAAGCGCTCATCAACCTTTTTAGTTACGACGCCGTGTACCAGACATTTTGTACTGGCTTAGGTTTTCAAGCTGCCACGACCATGCTTTCCGGTGCATTCAATGCCGCGGCGGAAAGTGCACCTTGGCTGTTCGGATCGCGCATCATGTAGCCGCGTCCCCAGACGGTGCCGATCAGGTTGCCAGCGCCAGCTTGGGCCAGTTTCTTGCGCAGCTTGCAGATGAACACATCGATGATCTTCATTTCCGGCTCATCGATGCCGCCATACAGGTGATTAAGGAACGCTTCCTTCGTCAGCACCATGCCGCGGCGCAGCACCAGCAATTCGAGAATCGCGTATTCCTTGCCGGTCAAATGAACGGCCTGTCCGTCGGATTGTACTTCGCGGCTATCCAGGTTGAGCTGGAGCGGCCCGATCTTGAGCACTGGCTGACTGTAGCCCTTGCTGCGGCGGATCACCGCCTGAATGCGTGCGATTAACTCGGCCTTATCGAAGGGCTTGGTAATGTAGTCGTCGGCACCCATGCCGAAGCCTTTCACTTTTGCATTCGGCCGGTTCAGCCCCGACAGGATCAGCACAGGTGTCTCTACCCGGCTAGATCGCATGCGGCGTACAACCTCAAAACCTTCCATGTCCGGAAGCAGGAGATCGAGCACCACGATGTCGTAATCATAGTGGCGCACCAGTTCCAGCGCCTCTTCTCCCGTATCGGTCTGATCGCAAATGGCCCCGTGCCCACGGAGCATCTTCGCGATGGCGCGTGCAGCATTCGCATCGTCTTCAACCACCAAAACCCTCATTGCCCTCTCCCGTGCTTAGACGACTCAGAAATACCACCTTAACGTGCGTTTCGCTACCGTTTTTTTGATGCTGCGTGCATAAATTTTCAATCAAGGCAGTTTTCTCACCTTTTTTACGACATAAAACAAGATTTCGTCTCAATTTTGGATAACAATAAGTTGAATGAGTTAACGTCTTTGGATCTGGACCATGTCAGTGCCTGCGCCGCCTTGCATGACATCGCGCCAATGACCCTGCTCGGCCGCGTCTCAGCGGTGAGTGCCCTCTCGGTGGAGGTATCGGGGCTGTCACATCACCTGGCCGTCGGCGACCGTGTCGTGCTGGAAGGCCGGCATGGTGGGGCAATGCTGGCGGAAATCGTGGGCGCGGGTGCGCGTGGGCTGCGCGCCGCACCCTTCGGCGTCACCCATGGGCTAGGCACCGGTGCAGTGGTGCGCGCGACACCCGGCCCCGGCCAGGGCCACCTTGCACCGTCCGATCTGTGGCTCGGCCGTGTCATCGATCCCCTAGGACAGCCCGCTGACGGATTGGGCCCCCTGCCGCGCGGCGATACGCCACGGCCGGTCCGTGCCCGGCCACCACCGGCGATCGGCCGCGCCAGGCTGGGGCCGCCGATCGATCTCGGCGTGCGCGTGCTGAACTGTTTCGCCACCTGCCGCACCGGCCAGCGGCTCGGCCTGTTCTCCGGCTCCGGCGTTGGCAAATCGACCCTGCTCTCCATGCTCGCCCGCCACACCCAATGCGACGTCGCCGTGCTGGCGCTGGTGGGTGAACGCGGCCGCGAGGTGCGCGAATTCCTTGAAGACGATCTAGGCCCGGAGGGCCTCGCGCGCTCCGTCGTGGTGGTCGCCACCTCCGACGCACCACCGCTGATGCGGCGGGAGGCGGCCTATGCCGCCATGACCATCGCCGAGCATTTCTGCGACGAAGGCAAATCCGTGCTGCTGCTGATGGATAGCGTCACCCGGTTCTGCCTGGCCTTGCGCGAGATCGGACTAGCCGCCGGCGAACCGCCCGCGACCCGCGGCTACCCGCCCAGCGTGTTCGCGGAACTGCCGATCCTGCTGGAGCGCGCCGGCCCCGGCACCGTGCAGGCCGACGGCACGGCAGGCCAGATCACCGCGCTGTTCACCGTGCTGGTGGAAGGCGGCGACCATGACGAGCCGGTTGCCGATGCGGTTCGAGGCATACTGGACGGGCACGTGGTGCTCGATCGACGCATCGGCGAAGGCGGCCGCTACCCTGCCGTCGACGTGCTGAAAACCCTCTCGCGCGCCGCCGCCGGCTGCCTTACGCCAGACCAGGCCAAGCTGCTGCGCGATGCCCGCGCGATGATCGCACTGCATAACGACATGGCGGACATGGTGCGCCTCGGCGCAGCCCGGCCGGGCGCCGACCCGGCGTTGGACCGTGCAATGCGCTGCGTGCCGCGCATGGAGGCCTTCCTCACTCAGAACCGTGAAGACCCGACCAGCTTGGCCGAGAGCTTCGCCGGGCTTGCCGCAACGTTGGGAGCCTGAGCCATGTCAAAGGCGCTCGACACGCTGGGCCGGCTGCGCAAGCTCGAAGCCGAACAGGCCAAGCGCACCCTCGCCGGCGCGATCGCAGCCGAGATCGCTGCCGGCCGTGCGCTGACGCAGGCACAGGCCGTGGTCGCGCGCGAAGCCCGCGTGGTGAATGTCGCAGCGCCCGGCGCCTTCGCCGCCTGGCTGCCGGCAGCGAGCGCTGCGATCGCACGCTGCAAGAACGCCGAGACGCAAGCGGTCGCTGAGCGCGAGACTGCGCGCTCAGCCCTTGCCGGCTGCCGCTCTGCGCTCAAGGCGACGGAAGCGTTGCTTGAAGCGCGGGCTCGGCAGGTGATGATCGAGGAAGAAAGGCGGGCGACAAAGGTTTTGGACGATATTGCTCGGCCGAAGAAAGACGTTCTTTTTTGAAAAAAGAGCCAAAAAACTTTTGCTATACTGGCGTGCGCTGCCGAAGAGAGCCATTACAGCGACATAGAGGGCCTTCCTTTCATCCCCCAGCTAGACCATGTCATCGGGCGTGCTCGCCCTCTACATTCACTGGCCCTTTTGTCTGCAGAAATGCCCGTATTGCGACTTCAACAGCCATGTACGCGATGTGCTGCCACAGGCGCGCTTTGCCGCGGCGCTGCGGCGTGAGCTTGGTTGGGAAGCGGCACGGCTCGGCCGTCGCGCGCTCGGCTCGATCTTCTTCGGCGGCGGCACGCCGAGCCTGATGGCGCCGGAGACGGTGGCCGCCCTGATCGAGGATGCACGCCGCCTGTTCGACACCGGGCCGGACCTCGAGGTCACGCTGGAAGCCAATCCCACCAGCGTCGAGGCCGGCAAGCTGACGGCATTCCGCGATGCCGGCGTAAACCGCCTGTCGCTCGGCGTGCAGGCGCTCGACGATGAGTCCTTGGCGGCGCTTGGACGCGGCCATAGCGCACGGGAAGCAGTAGCGGCGCTCGAGCTCGGCCGGCGTATTTTCCCGCGGCTCTCCTTCGATCTGATCTACGCGCGGCCGGGTCAGTCCATGGCCGCGTGGCAATCGGAACTTGCCCAGGCGCTGGATCTCGCGGCCGACCATCTGTCGCTCTACCAGCTGACGATCGAGCCCGGTACGGCGTTCGAGGCGCGCCATCGCCGCGGCGAGATCGTTCTGCCGGACGAAGACCTGGCGGCCGCCTTGTATGACGCGACGAAGGAGGCGGCGCTGTCGCATGGCCTGCATCAGTATGAAGTGTCGAACTATGCGCGGCCCGGCGCCGAGAGCCGGCACAACCTCGCCTATTGGCGCTACCGCGACTATGCGGGGATCGGCCCCGGCGCCCATGGAAGGCTTTCGTTTGACACCCGTCTGGTTGCCACGCGGCGTCACCGTGCGCCGGAGATCTGGGCCGAACGTGTAGAGCGGGATGGCCACGGCAGCACCGAGGAGGAAGACATCACGCCACGCAATCGCGCCCGCGAAGCACTTCTGATGGGCTTGCGTCTCGCCGAAGGCATAAAGACGGACGCCTTTCGGAGCCGTACCGGCCTGACGCTTGAGGAGGCAGTCGACGAGTCGATTCTCACGGCCTGCATGGAAGCGTCATACTTGGCGTTGGCGAATGGCGTGTTGTGCGCCACCGAGGAAGGCCGCCGTCGCCTGGACGCCATTTTACCGCGTCTCGTCCTCTAAGGCACAAAAGTTTTTTGCTTCTTTTTTTCAAAAAAGAAGTGCTGTTCTTCTTCTCATGAATCGCCTGCTAGCCTTGATGGTCTGTTTCGGTTTCCTGAGCGGCCTACCACTCCCCCTCACTATATTCACCCTTCAGCAATGGTTTAGCACTTACGGCATTTCTCTCCATGCCATTGCTTTCACCGCCTGGATCGGCCTGCCCTACACGCTGAAATTCATGTGGTCGGCGATGTTCGACCGGCCGCCGCCCGGCCGGTTCGGCCGCCGCCGCGGCTGGCTGCTGATCGTGCAGCCATGGCTGGCGGCGAGTTGTGTGGGGCTTGCGCTCACCGATCCCGGGCACCGGATCGGGCTGACCTTGGCTGCGGCGTTGTCGCTGGCGTTCTTTTCCGCGAGCCAGGATATTCTGATCGATGCCTGGCGCATCGAGATTTTCGAGGAGCACCAGCAGGGTGCCGCGCTCGCCACCTATATCTGGGGGTATCGCGGTGCGATGCTCACCTCCGGCGCGGGCGCGATCGGGCTTGCCTCGGTGTTTGGGTGGCGTGTGGCGTTGCTGTGCATGGCGGCACTGTTGGCCTGCGGCGTGATTGTCACGCTCGCGGCGCCGGAGCCGCGCGTAGCGGCCAGGATTGCGCGTCCACCGGGATGGCGCGCTGGCGTAGAGGCAGCATTCCTGGAGCCGTTGCGTGAGTTCCTCGCGCGTCCCGCCGCACTGCAGGTTCTGGCCTTCGTGCTGATCTTCAGGATCGGCAAGGTGTTTGCCGATACGACTGCGGCCGGCCTCTACCGGTATCGGCTGGGCTTTTCCTCGGCTGCGGTCGCGCGTGCCAATGCGTTCGAGATCGTGGGCACCTTGGCTGGTGCTGCTTTCGGCGGCGTGCTGGTGGTGCGATTCGGTGCCGTGCGCGCGCTGCTGGGCGCTGGCGTGCTGCTCTCCTGTGCGTTGGGCCTGTATCTGGTGCTGCTCGCCAGCGGCGGAAACGAAGCCATGCTGATCACGAAGGTGGTTCTGGAGTATTTCGCTCAAGGCACCGCGGATGCGTGCTTCCTGGCCTATCTCTCCACCCTTTGCTCCACCAGCTACACGGCGACCCAGTATGCCATGCTGTCGTCTCTGGCCGCGGTGGCGCTGCACGTGTTCAGCGGCTTTTCCGGCTATGTGGCCGAAGCGCTCGGCTATCGCCTGTTCTATGCCTGCACGATGCTGGCCGGGCTGCCGGCCCTGCTCATCCTCTGGCGCCTGCACCGCCGCGGCACCACGGCCTTGCCACAGATCGCTCCCGCCGCACTTTAACACAGAACAAAAACCAAACCCTGGGAGGTATTCACCATGCCCGTCGGCTCGTTCGCGCGCCTCGCCCTCGTGTCAATTCTCGCCTTGGCTGCCTGCGAGCCGATGGCTCCTGGCCGCACCGCCGGCAAGTCGGTTTGCCTGGCCGCCTACAACATCGACCACACCGACATCCCCGACGACAACACCATCCTCTTCACCATGCGCGACCACACCGTGTGGAAGAACACGCTGCCATATACCTGCACCGGCCTGAAGCTGGACACCCGCGGGTACACCTACGAGCCGACCAACCCCGGATCGGACACGATCTGCTCGAACCTGGTGACCATCCACCTCAACACCTACCACAATGTCTGCGAGCTCGGCGACTTCACCAGGGTGGCCGGCCCCAACCGTCCCTGACAAAAGCGCTCTCGAACGAACGCGAAAGTTGCGTAACCCCACAGAGAATACGCGTTCTCGTGCGAGATATTGCGGTCGTCGCCCAAGTCGTTCTGTAGCTTATTCGCCACAGTGCGGCATCTGCGCACCAAGAGACAAAGCATAAGGAAATCATTACGATTTAACACTCAAGAATAGACACAAAAATACTGTCGAAAAACACGATGTTGCGGCGGTGTTTGCCGGAATGAATTGCAGTTCCTTCTCGGCGAGAACACTTTTCTGCTTGCCATCCTCCAAAACCTCCGTCTCAATGCTCCTAGTCATCACGGCCCTGCGACCGGACCATCAGCGTCTCGCAGGGATTTGGAACATTGGAGACTTCATGCGGGCATCCGCCACGCGTCTGCCTTGCACCCTGATCCTCGCTGCCGGCATGCTGTGCACCGGCGTCGCGATGGCAGATACGGGCGGAGCGGCGGCAGCGCCCAAAACCTCAGATGTCATCGAATCCGGCGAAGCCAGCTGGTACGGTCCACGCCATGAAGGCCACCGCACCTCCAGCGGCGAGATGTTCGATAGCAATAAACTTACGGCTGCCCATGCCAGCCTGCCGCTCGGCAGCTACGTGCGTGTCACTGTGCAATCCACCGGCGCCTCGCTCGTGGTCAAGGTGAACGATCGTGAGCCGCCACACGGCGTGCGCTGCATCGATCTTTCACACGCCGCTGCCGCCCGCCTCGGCATCCTCAGCCGCGGCATCGCCGACGTCACGATCGAAACCGCCACCCGCGACGATGCGGTAGAACTCGCCGAAGCGCCGGACGATGTGGCGCCACGCCACGTCTACGCACCCGTCAGTCGGCGACGTGGTCTGCTACATAGGCACCACGCGCGCCGATAGGCCGCTCCGGACCTTTGGTTGTGTCCTGCATGGTCTGCAGCTCCAGCTCGGCATTCAGCTCCGCCCCCACCAGGACGGCGAACGCGCTGACATAGAACCACATCATCACACCTACCACAGCTCCCAGCGGCCCGTAGGTGGAGTCGTAGCTCGCCAGATGCTGCACATAATAGGAGAATAGCCCGGAGGCGACGAGCCACAGCAGCGTCGCCACAGCCGACCCGGGCGTCACCCAGTGCCAGCTTGCCGAGCGCCGTGAC
The DNA here is from genome assembly GCA_965198855.1 of Acetobacteraceae bacterium. Classification (GTDB taxonomy): domain Bacteria; phylum Pseudomonadota; class Alphaproteobacteria; order Acetobacterales; family Acetobacteraceae; genus BOG-908. The sequence continues at coordinate 3,099,646 of CBDAPZ010000001.1, forward strand.
GGCCCGAAGCGATACAGCAGCGACAGCGCCATCAGCACGAAGAACATCAGCGCAGACAGGCTGCTGACATGCGCGATCAACGCCCCATAGGCGGAAATACCGGGAATGAAGTTCACCACCACCGGCACCGCCACCAGCGCACCAAGCCCGATCACCGCCGCCAGGATCGCCCCTAACGTCATGCCCACCGCCGTCGCCTGGAAGGCAATGAAACTCCGCTGTTCCCGCTCCTCATAAGCCAGGTTCAACGCACCCAGAATGGACTTCGTGCCCGTCGACGCAGACCACAAGGCAATGAACAGGCTCAGCGCCAGGCTGAAGGTCAACGTCCCGGCCGGCTTGCTCACCAACACCTGCACACGGTCGGCGATCAGCTGATACGCGCTCGCCGGCAACACATCTCGCAAGACGGCCAGTTGCTTGCCCACCGTGGATGGGTCGAACACCAGGCCATAGATGGACACCAGCATCGAAATCGCAGGGAACAAGGCCAGGGTGGCATAGAAGGCACAACCGGCGGCACCGAGCGAAACACGATCGGTGATCACTTCCTTGCCGGTGCGGATGATCACGCGCTTCCAGCCGGCCCAGGGAATGCTCAAAGGTGAGTCGGCGTGACGGCCCAGACGCTCGGAGGCTTCGCCACGCAAAGCCGCCGATTTTGCATCGATCATGTCACCGCGTCGCTTGACCACCGCGGGCTGGGCAACCGGTTCCATGTCGTCTCCGCAATACTTGGAAACTCGAACGTGGAAGCGAGAAAGCGGTTCTTTTTTGAAAAAAAGAACCAAAAAACTTTTACTTTATGGTTGGCATGGCGGTTTGGCCGAGCACCCAACCTTCCCACTGGCGGATCAATGGGTCCAACGGTACGAAATCCTGTCGCAGCCCTAAAACCACACTCAGGACGCAAAGCGCACCCAAACAACTGTCGAAGCGGTCTTCTGCCGCCGCATCCGCGCCGAACCCAGTCTCTATCATAAAGTCTGCCGCGGCCTCACCAACCACACCCAATCGAGACATCGCCAACCGCAGCCCGGGTGCATACGCAGCACGATCGGAAACCCGCCGTTTGCTGCCAACTGGCACCAGCCCAAGCTGCCGCAACGCTTCCGCAGGATAGGTCTCGGCGACCACCACTTCACCCCGCGCCAGCAGCGACCGAAAACCACCTTCGAACGGCCACAACCGCGGCGGCCGCACGCCCCGCAACGCCGGGCCCAAAAGATCCCGCCACGCCGCAATCGCCGCCTTGCCCGACTGGTTGGCCCCCAGCGTCCAGAACAGCGGCGCCCCCGCCGGCCGCTCCAGCGTGGCCCGGTCGCACACACGGCTCAACGACGCTACATCCGCCAGCCCAAGTGCGAGGGCATGCGATAGCCGAGTCATTCCTCGCACCCCCCGCGCCGGATAGAACGGCCGCTCGGGCAAGATCTCATCCACGGTGGACGCCGCCTGCCAGAACGGCCCCATCTGCGGCAAACCGCGCAGGAAGCTCGGGAAATCGGCACCAACCGCATGAAGCTGTGCATACGCCCGCGGCAATCCGATCGGGCAGTCAATGCCAAGTGCCACCGCCTCGCCGCCGGCGAGATGACGCAAACGCTGCAGCAGGGTCTCAGGCGGCCCGACAGGTTGCGGCGCAGAGATACGCCAGCGATCCCCCTCGCCGGCGATCACCGTCATCCATCGTTTTGCCGCGTGGAAACTCCAGTCGGCGTGGACGGCGATCAGAGCGGCTTGTGCGCGCGATCGATCAGGCGGCTTAAAAAGCCGGGCGGCTTTGCCTGCTTGGCCTCGACGGCCTTGCTGCGCGCCACTGCTTTCACCGCAAGGCTCGCCTCGCGGTCTTTCGCCGCCAGCCATTTATCCAGCGACATGCCGGCCTTTGCGGCCCGCTTGGCTTCATACGCACGCTGGCCTTCGGTCAGCGCCTTGGAGGGTTTGGACATGGCCAGCGTTCTAGAGCGGCCGAAGCCCGAGCGGAATAGCCAAAATGATCCTTAATGGGTCTCCGCCGGCAACACCGACTGCGCCGCATGGACGAACTGCTTATAGAACCGCGGCAGATCCACGGCCTGCACGATCGTCACCGGCTGCTCGCCTTGATGCGGCGCCGTCTCCTTCGGCCAAACGCGCGTCTGGCCGTAATGCATGCCGTGATCAATATCGACATCCATCAGCGCCACCGTCTGCTTCGTCACCAGCGTTGGGTCCACCGCGACGGCGGCTGCCATCTCGTCCCAAAGCGGCAGACGGGACGCGAACTTCGCCACATATTCGGTCACCGGTGTGCGCACCTCCAGCAAGCGCGCGACGAGTGCCGGCGTCATTTTCGTCTGGTTGGTGACGCGCCCCAGCGAGGTGATTTTTGCCCAGGGCGCCGTGACCACGATATGGGCTGCCTCCGGATCGAAGATGAAATTGAAATCGGTGAAGTTATCCGCGTCCTCCGTCACCTGCTGCAGATTGCCGTCCACCATGCCGCCCATGAAAATCAGCTCCTTGGCGAGCGAGGCGAATGCCGGATCGATGCGTATGGCGAGCGCCAGATTGGTCATCGGGCCGGCTTCGAGAATAGTGACCTGGTGCGGATAGCGATGCACCTGCGCGATCAGGAAGGCCGCCGCGCTCCCCTCAGCCGGCTTGGTGACAGGCGCACCCGCCGGACTTGCCGGGATCAGATAGGGCTTATCGACATGCGGCTGTGAATCCGGCTTGATGAAATCGTTCCACGCACCTTTCCAAGGAATGGTACCGAACATGCGTTCCCACACTGCCATCCGCGCCGGAGTGTTGACGAGCGGAAGCACCGCACCCTTGTAGACAGGAATATCGGTGCGCTTGGCCACTTCCAGAAACCGCAGAAGCTCGGACGTCTCTTCGTCACACCAGGCATCGCCGGTCGCTACCGTGAAGCCGAGCACCTTGATGTTTGGATCGGCGATGAGCGGCAGAATACTTTGTATGTCGGAGCCGCCGGGGCCTAGAAAATCATTATCCTCGACGAACAGCCTCGGCGCCGCAGCCGCATCGGCGGCGAAGAACAAAGCCGCGAGAACAAGCAAACTTCTTAGCATCAACAATTCCTGACTTAAAAGAAGAGGAAAAAGCGTTGCCACAGATAAGATAAAACTGTTTGAGGACTCATCCCCTTTAATCCGTGTAATCTGAGTCAACCTTCCCTTCTTGCCTCAAAAGCTCACATGCGCATCTACGCCAACAATACGAGGATCATTGACGAACCCGGTGAGGTTGTCGAAATCGATCGCGCCTGTCACCTTCACCTGGTCGAGCACATTGCGCACATACGCCGCGATCTCGAAGCCACGACGGTGATCCTCATAGCCGAGCCGCATTCCGCCTTGCACCAGCGATTGCCCTTTGCCCTCCACAGCCTGGTAAAGGAAAAAGTTTACATCGCTGCGATACGACCAATCGGTACTAAAGTAGATATCCTTGGCGTCGGCGATCGGCTGTGTATAACGTAACCGCGCATCCACCACCCAGCGTGGCGCATTCGGCAGCGGATTGCCGTTGATGTAGTATTCGGTGGTGCCGGGAACATGCGCGTTCAGCATGGTGCAGCCGTCGCCGCAGCCTGAGACCAGAAGATTGGGATCCTTGATCTCGGTGAAATTGTAGGAAGCGCTGCCGCCGATCACCAGATTAGGGATCGGCTTGGCATCGAGCTGCGCCTCGACACCCTGGCCGATCGCGTTCTTCGCCGATTTTAGCTGAGTTGAATTGAACTGGCCGCCCACTGCGGTCAGCTGCAGGTCGTGCGTGTCCCATCGAAAGAGGCTCAAATTGAAGTTGGCACGATTATCGAGCAGGCTGGATTTCACGCCCAGTTCGTAGGACACAGTGGTTTCCGCACGCGCCGAGGTGAAGGCGCCGGCGACCGTGTTGCCGAAATCATATTCCACGTTCCGGCCATCAAGTGCCGGGCCGAGATAACCGCTGGCGATACGGCCATAGACATTGGCCTGCGGTGTGACGGCATAGTCGAGACTCACATCGAAGCTAGGACCGGTGTAGTTCGCTTTCACCTCGTTTGGTGTCGGCGGCGTGCAGGAGGATGGCCCGATATCGGTGCAGTTCACGCGATACGTCTTGTGTTCCGTGCTCACGCGCACGCCGGCGCCGAGCACGAGCTCCGGTGTGATCTTGTAGGTGGCGTTGTCGAACACGCCGAGCGCGTTGGTCGCCTGGCGCTGGTCGAGTGCGATATCCGCGGCGCCGGCAAAGTAATCCAGCGAATCGACACGCAGGTTTTCGTGGAACAGATAGATACCGCCCTGGTTAAAGAATGGTCCATTACCGTTGGTCGAGATCCGGAACTCCTCCGAGAGCTGGTTCAGGGAGGGGATGGCGTCGCTGGTTTCATCATCGAAGCCGCCCAGGCCTTCCTGGCCTAGCGGCGGCGGCACATTGTAGTTGCCGCCATCGACGTCGCCGCGGCTGAAGGTGTTGGCATGTTCCCAGGCGGTGATGGAGGTGAGCCTGACGAAACCAAGATCGTCATTGACGGTAAGGTGCGTGCCGATCTGTGTTTCCTCCTGCGCGTCGTCGCCGTTGATATCGACCTGATCGACCTTGAAGCCATCGACCAGTTTGTTCGTGCCCGGCTGGATGATGTCGGCACGGAACACGCGTGCGGTGCCATCAAGCCTGCGGCCATCGATGCCAAGCAGGATATCGAGGTCATCGACAGGTTTGAGCAGGAAGGCGGCTTTTGCCGCAAAGTCGCTGTAGCCCTCGAGGTGTTTCTGATACAGCGGCGTAGGGTTGAGGTTGGTGATCCAGTTGTCACGGCGTTCTTCCTGTACCGCGATACGGAAATCCAGTTTCTGCGGCACGATGGCGCCACCGACGGCCGCCGAAAAATTGACCGTATTGTAGGTGCCGTAATTGAGGTCGGCAAAACCGGAATAGTCGTCGCTGGGCTTGACGGATTCCACCTTGATCACGCCGGCCGGTGTGTTGCGGCCGAACAGCGTGCCTTGTGGCCCGCGCAGCACTTCCACGTCCTGTATATCGAACAAGGGGAAGGCTTTCAGCACCGAGTTTTCCTCCACCACGTCGTCATAGACCACCGAGACGGGTTGCTGCGCGTTGTAAGTGAAGTCGGAATTGCCAAGGCCGCGTATATAGAAGCGCGGAAAGGTGCGCCCGAAGGAGGATTCTGCGTAGAGGCTGGGCACCTGTGCACTGAGAGCGCGTATGTCTTCGCCATCCACGGAAAGGTTGGCGATGGCGCGGCCGTTCAGCGAGGTGACGGCGATCGGCACGTTCTTGGCGTATTCCGGGCGATGTTGTGCGGTGACCACCACCTGTTCGATGGCGCCGCTATCGGCCGGCGCTGTTTGCGCCGTCGCTGCGTGAGTCAGCCACGCGCCACCACAGACGGACAGCAGCAGGCAGGCGCGGCCGCGTGGCCCACCGGAAGCAACAGAGATCATGAAAGCCCCCCAGATCGTAACGCTAGCGAGCAGGAATCATGCCACTAATCTGAGCGCCCCGACACAGTCCTCCATTCTGTGGCTAGAACGACACGCCGATACCAGGACATAAAAGTCTTTTGGTTCTTTTCTTCAGAAAAGAACGTCTTGCCTTCCCTGATTTTCCACCTTTACAGGTATTTTATTACGGTCTAGTAACGTTATGTCATGCAAACCGATCCCGCAACGAACTTACGCCCGGATTTCACTAGTCTCCAGCTGTCGCGTGCGTTCGCCTGCCTTGCAGTGGTATCCTATCACGCCGCCGAAATGTGGCGCACCCGCCTCTCCCTGGGCAGCATGGTAGTGTGGCCGGTCGCTGCCGCAGGTGTGGATGTATTTTTCGTCATCAGTGGTTTCGTGATGATGCTGTCCGCATCGCGGCTGGCGAGAACGCCACATCCCGGCCGGGTTTTCCTCTGGGCAAGATTACGACGCATCGTGCCGCTCTATTGGCTGTGCAGCCTGTGCAAGATTGCCGGCCTGGTGTTGGCAGGCAGCTTTGCGCGGCTCGGCCTATGGTATTGCCTTGCATCCCTGCTGTTCCTGCCGGTGCATGACGCTGCGGGTTTGTTCAAGCCGGTGCTGCCCGTCGGCTGGACGCTCAGCTTTGAGATGCTGTTCTATGCCCTGTTCGCAGCCGCCCTCGGTGTCGGCCGTTCGCCGGCGCTATATGTGCCGCCGGTGTTGGTGGCGTGCACCTTGCTGCCGCTGAGCGAGCTGAGCAACCCGATCGTGCTGGAATTCACCTATGGCATTGCGCTCGCGTTGCTGTGGCAGCGCGGCTGGTTCGCGGCCGTTTGGGCCGGCCTGCCGTTGCTTGCAGCCAGTGCAGCAGGTTTCATGCTTCTGCCGTTGGTTTTGCCGGAAATGCGCTGGCTCGGCTGGGGACTGCCGGCGGCGGGCATGGTAGCGGGCATGCTGTGCCTGGAGCCGATCTTGTCGAAGCATATGCCGCGTTTCCTGATCGCGTTGGGCGACGCCTCCTACGCTATCTATCTCACCCATGGCTTTGTGCTCGCCGCTTTGGCGTGGGCGCTGCGCGGCACATGGCCGGCCGGATCAGCCGTGGCGACCGCCGCCTGCGCAATGCTGGCGAGCGTCGGCGTCGGTTGGCTGGTGCACGAACTTATCGAAAAACACTGGCTTGGCAGGAAGGCGTCGCCACCAACTGTGCTGGTGCTGGTGGGCGGCGGCTTCGCACCGCTATCAGGTGGGGTTGGCGTGCTTTTGCGCAACCTGATCGATGCATGGGCGGACATGCCGCAGGCACCATTGCTGCACATGCTCGATACCCGCGGCGGCGGCGGCAAGGTTTTCGGCGCGTTCAGATTTGCAGCTGCTTTGCTGCAGGTGGCGGGGCTTTGCGCCACGCAGCGCACGCAGCTCGTCCACGCACATATGACGACTCGCGGCAGTGCCTTGCGTAAAACCCTGTTATGCAGTCTGGCGATCCTGTTGCGTGTGCCGGTGGTGATGCACATGCACGGCGCGGATTTCATGCCGTTCTATCACCGCCTATTTCCATGGCTGCGGGCGCCGCTCGCGGCCATATTGCGGCGCGCGTCGCATGTCGTGGTGCTCGGCACCGCCTGGCGCGATTTCCTGATCGTCGAAATAGGGGTGGCACCACACCGCATCAGCATACTGGCCAATGGCGTGCCGTTGCCGCCGCAAGGCGAGCCGAAAATGCCGCCCGATCGGCCGAACCTGCTCTTTCTAGGCAGGCTTTGCGCGCGCAAAGGTTTGCCGGAGCTTATTGCCGCGCTCGGCACGCCCGCCTTGCGAAGCCGAAATTGGCGCGCGGTGATCGCCGGCGACGGCGACCCAGCACCGTTCCGCGCCATGATCGGGTGGCACCGCCTTGCACATCGCGTGGAGATGCCAGGCTGGCTCGGCCGCGAGGATATTCTGAGGCTCCTGGCGCACACCGATATCCTTGTGTTGCCGTCGCATCACGAGGCAATGCCGATTGCGGTGCTGGAGGCGCTGGCCTCCGGCGTCGCGGTGATCACTACTGCGGTCGGCACCCTACCGGAATTCCTGCAGGACGGCGTGAGCGCTCTGCTGGTGACACCTGGCGACATCGCAGCCCTTGCTGCCGCTATCGAAAAACTTCTCGACGACGCTCCTATGCGTGCACGGCTCGCGGCAGCGGGGCACAGTGTATTCCGTGAAAAACTCGAGATCGGCGCCGTCGCAACACGCCTTGCGGCGCTCTATCGCACGGCAATCGAGGCGCCCGGCTGGCGTCCGGCAGAAGCCGCGGAATGAACGCCGGGATGCCGGTGTTGGCAGCTTCACGCGATGCGCCCACCCACCCTCCCAAGGCAGCCGCGGTTTGCGAAACCGTTGCAATACTCGGCGGCGGCGGATTTGTCGGCTCTGCCATCGTTGCCGCGTTGCAGGCCGCCGGCCTCAACACGATTTCCGCCCGGCTTCATGCTCGATCCGGAAGCCTTGAGCGTACCTGCGATGCAACGAGGCCTCAGGAGATCGCCGATCTTCTGCAAGGCGCCAGTTGCGTGGTGAACGCGGTCGGCGGCGACAACCGCACCATGTTGGCGGCCACACATGCGATCGCCAAAGCGGCCGATGGCTGGTGCAGGATCGTGCATGTCAGCAGCATGGCGGTCTATGGCGACACGACCGGCTATGTGCGCGAAACTGCTCCGCTGCGCGCCGGCAGCCGCTACGGCGCGGCGAAAATAGCGTGCGAGCATGCCCTTGACGGCACCGGTGCCACCATCCTGCGGCCCGGCCTCGTCTACGGCCCGGGCAGCGCGCAGTGGGTCGGCCGCATCGGCCGCCTGTTGCAAAGCCGGCGCCTGGGCGATCTAGGCAAACATGGTGACGGGCGCTGCAATCTAGTGCATGCGCGCGACCTGGGCGAAGCCGTGGTGGCAGCCATCCACCAGCGCCAGGCACATGGCCAAATACTAAATATCGGCATGACCGCACCGCCGCGCTGGAACGATGTGCTGGTGGCGTTCGGCCGCTCCATCGGCGCCGTGCCGGTGGCACGTATCGCCGGCTGGCAATTGGCATTGGAGGCCGCCCTGCTGGCATCACCGCTGCACCTCGGCCGCCGCCTCGCCCGCGTCCCGCACACTGTGCCGGACGCCATCTCGCTTTCCCTGCGCAAGCTTTTCACTCAGGATATCGTGCTGGATTGCAGTCTCGGCCACCGTCTGCTCGGGCCGCCGCGCACTGGCCTGGCCGATGGCCTGGCGGAAAGTGCCGCCTGGTTTCTCGACAAACATGGCCCCGCAGGGGGATGATCGCCGACGCCCGACGCATCGAAACGGGCTCGGTTCTAAGCTGCGACATCTGCATCGTCGGCGCCGGTGCCGCCGGCATCGCTCTGGCACTCCAATTTGAACACCGCCGGGAAACTATCCTTGTTCTGGAATCAGGCGGAGTCCGAAGCCGCTCTGCCACGCATGCGCTCACGAAAGGCAGCGTCACCGGCGTGTTGCCACACCCGCCACTACATAGATTTCGCAGGCGCGCCTTCGGGGGCGCCACCGCCATCTGGGGCGGCCGCTGCGTGCCGTTCGACCCAAGCGATTTCAGCCATCGCCCCTGGATGCCGGGAAAACCCTGGCCGATCGCCTACGAGGCCCTGCTGCCCTATTACGCACCGGCAGCCGCACTATGCGAGATCGGGGATTTTGCCTTCACTGCGCAAGACACCAACCAACATGCGTCACACCCCACTTTGCCGGATTTCGAGCCCGGCTACTTCACGAACGACACGATCGAACGATTCTCCTGCCCGACGAACTTCGCCTCACGCTACGGATCGCGCCTGAACGCCGCAAAAAACATCCAGATATTGCTTCATGCAAACGTGACCGAGATCCACACCGCGCCGAATGGTGCCGTAGCAAAATCACTTTCGGTTGCAACCCTGAGCGGCCGCCGGTTCGCCGTGCGCGCGAAAACATTCGTTCTGGCAGCAGGCGGCCTCGAAATACCAAGATTGCTGCTCGCCTCACGCGATCATCATGCGCACGGCATCGGCAACGCCTTCGACCAGGTGGGACGCTGCTACATGACCCATCTTGCCGGCACCACCGGCAAGATCACGCTGCCGGAGAATATGCCGCCGCCGTTCAACGGCTATGAACGCTCCGATGACGGCATCTATTGCCGCCGTCGTTTCGCACTGACGGCGCGAGCCCAGCGCGCCTTGCGCTGCGGCAACGCCATCGCCCGGCTGCATCACCCGTCCCTGTCCGACCCGTCGCATCGCAGCGGCGCCCTCTCGGCCATCCAACTCGCCAAACCCTTCATAAGCTTCGAGTATGGCAGCCGTCTGAAAGGCGCCTCTGCCCAGGCTATGCTCCGCCATGTTCGCAACGTGGTACAGGATTTTTCCGGCGCCGCCGGTTTCGCTGCGCATTGGCTGTATCGCCACGCGCTCGCCGCCCGCAAATACCCCAGCCTGGTCGCCGCCCCCCGCGCCGGCGCCTACAGCCTCGATGTCCATGCCGAACAGGCGCCAAACCCGGATAGCCGCGTCATGCTCGGCCATGAGCGGGACGCGCTCGGCATGCAGAGGCTGGTGATCGACTGGCGCTGCATGGATATCGACACCCACACACTGCGTGCGTCACTCTTCGCATTGTCGTCGGATTTCGCACGCGGCGGTAGTGCCCGGCTGCTGCTGGAACACGACGAGATCGACACGATGATCTTGCGGGAAGGCGCTTACGGCGGCCACCACATCGGCACCGCGCGCATGGCCGCATCGCCACGTGATGGCGTGGTCGATGAAGACTGCCGTGTGTTCGGTGTGCACAACCTTTTTATCGCCGGCAGTGCAGTATTCCCGACATCCGGGCAGGCTAATCCTACGCTGACGATTGTGGCGCTTGCCTTAAGGCTTAAGGAAGCGGTTCTTTTTTGAAAAAAAGAATCAAAAAACTTTTATGATTATGGCGTACGCTGCCGGAGAGAACCGCGACAGCGACATAAAAGTCTTTTGCTACTTTTCTTCAGAAAAGAAGATCTTGCCTTAGGTAGGCAAAGTCTGATTCCGCGTCTCCAACGCAAACGGTATCACCAGCAGCCCCACCGCAAACGCGATCGCCGTAAACGCCACCGGCGTCCCGAGTGTGCCCATCGTCTGCACCCCCCAGGCGAGTGCGAAATTGACCCCCGCCCCCACGAACCGCCCGATCGACGTGCAGAACGCAAACGCCGTAGCACGCATTTCCGTGCCGTATTGCTCCGGCAGCCACAGGCTGAACAGCGCGAAATTGCCGCCGAAAAAGCCCAGGAAGAACAACGCGACCATGAAAACTGGCAAGGCCGTTGCTGCCGGCAGATAAAATGCCCAACCGAAGCTCGCCCAGATCGTCACCGCCATGCCGGCAAAGAAGATCGCCATTGTCCAGCGCCGGCCGAATCTTTGTGCGACATCCGGCAGCGCCAGGCAGCCCAATATGGTGCCGACGGAAAGCAGCCCGGTGGCGTAGGATGCCATCTGTTGTGCCTGCGGCAATTTCATGCCGGCCGCTGTGGCAAGCTTGATTACCGCGGTCGGTTCATACACCGCCCCTGCCCACAGTCCGACGATCGCGACAGCCACCAACAGCGTGTTAACGATCGTGCGCTGCCGGTATTTTGCCGAGAATATCGCCAGCAATGGCGATTCACGCAGATGCGTCGCACCGGTCCAGCGTGGCGGTTCCTTCACCCGCAGCAGGGTAACGATCGAGACGATCACCGGCGTCAGCCCGCACAGGAACATCGCCCGCCAGCCGAACGCTGCACCCACGGTATAATTCAGCACGGCCGCCACGAAGAAGCCGGTGTAATACCCGGTCTGCAGATATCCTGCCCCGCGCGCGCGACGATCTTCCGGCCAGGCTTCCGCCACATAGGTGCCGGCAATTGCCCACTCGCCGCCGATGCCGATGCCTGCGAGAAACCGGAATATGCCAAGCTGCCACACATTATCGGCCAACGCCGCAGCGCCGGTGAATATGGAATAGATCAGCACCGTGCCTGCCAAGGTGCGCGTGCGGCCGAAACGATCGGCGATCGGCCCCCAGATGAAGGAAAGCCCCCATCCCACCAGGAACAACCCGAACAGCAACGAACCGGCAAACGCCACGTCCTTCGGCGCCGCGGAATAGCCCGAGCGCGGCAGCAGCTCGCGCATCGCCGGCGCCAGCACCAGCGCGTAGATGAAACTGTCCATGCCATCGAGCATCCAGCCGGCCCAAGCCGCCCAGAAGCCGGTGATCTGCTGCCCATTCAGCTGCGTTTTTTGTGCCATTGGTTGCTCCCTTTGCCCGCTCTCAAACCATGGCACGGGGCGGAAGACCAGAGCGGCCCTTCGGATCCACGGTTTCAGCCATTGCCTCAAAAGCGGTCATTGCATAGGGTGCATCGGGGTAGTCAGACACTCGCCTGGAAATCGGGTAGCGATCCGGGCAGTTCATGAGCAGATCATGTGCAATCTGGTGAAAACCTAGGCACATTACTGCATCTTTTTGGAGCATGCGCTTGAGCAATTCGCAGGGTCCCGCGCCGCAGACACGCAGGCAGTTGTTGACCCGCATCGGCATCGCAGCCGGCAGTGTCACCATGTATCAGGCAATGACCACGCTGGGCCACGCGGCCGGCACGGACTTTGCCGGGCCGCCCGAACTCGCCGGCGGCAAGCCCGGCACCAAGGTGCTCGTGCTCGGCGCGGGGCTCGCCGGCATGCTGGCCGCCTACGAGCTGCGCAAGGCCGGCTATAGCGTGCGCGTGCTGGAGTTCCAGAACCGCTCCGGCGGCCGCAACATCACCTTGCGCGGCGGCGACACGCTCACCGAATTAGGGGGCGCCACTCAGACCGTCGGCTTCGCACCCGGCAACTACATCAATCCCGGCCCGTGGCGCATTCCGTATCACCACCGCGCGCTGCTGCACTATTGTAAAGAATTCGGCGTCCAGCTCGAGCCGTTCCTGCAAATGAACTACAACGCCTTCGTCCACAGCAGCAAAACCTTTGGCGGCGTGCCGCAACGCTACCGCGACGTGGAATGCGACTTCACCGGCTACACCGCCGAACTCCTCGCCAAAGCGATCGATCAGCACAAGCTGGATCAGCCGGTGCTCGATGACGAGAAGGAAGCCGTGCTCTTCGCCATGAAGACATGGGGCATGCTCGACAAGAACTACGAATACACCAAGAGCGACATGGTCTCCCGCCGCCGTGGTTTCGCCAAGGCCCGCGGCGGCGGACCCGACGGCATGCCAACTCCATCCGACCTGCTGCCCCGTGCCGAGCTGATGAAGTCCGGCCTGTGGGAGTGGATGGCCTTCTTCATGGATTACGACATGCAGACCACCATGTTCCAGCCGGTCGGCGGCATGGACATGATCGGCAAGGGTTTCGCCAAGCAGGTCGGCGACCTCGTCACCCACAACATCCAGGTCAGCAAGATCGCACAGGACGGCGCTGGCGTGACCGTATCCTACAAGGACATGGGCAATGGTGGTGCGGCCGGCGAGGCGAAGGCCGATTACTGCGTCTGCACCATCCCCCTGCCGGTGCTGAGCCAGCTCGACGTGCAGGTGAGCTCCGCCATGCAGAACGCCATCGCCGCGGTGCCCTATGCCTCGAGCGTAAAACTCGGCCTGGAATTCAAGCGCCGCTTCTGGGAACAGGATGACGACATCTATGGCGGCATCAGCTTTACCGATCAGCCGATCAGCCAGATCTCCTACCCCAGCCACGGCACGTTTACGGATGGCCCGGCCGTTCTCCTCGGTGGCTACATGTTCGGCCCGGCTGCGTATGACTTCGCCGGCATGCTGCCCGAGGAACGCATCGAACACGCGCTGATGCAGGGCGCCAAACTGCACAAGCGCTACTACCCGGAGTTCATGAACGGCGTCGCCGTCGCCTGGAGTCGCATGCCCTGGACCCTCGGCTGTTGCTCGATGTGGAGCGAGGAAGCCCGCAAAACCCACTATAAGGCGCTCACCGAGATGGATAACCGCATCGTTCTTGCCGGCGAACATGCCTCCACCATCGGCTGCTGGCAGGAGGGCGCCGTGCTCTCCTCGCTCGCCGCCGTCAAACAACTGCACAAACGCGCCGTGGGGAACGCCTGATGCGCAAGATCATCCTGGCCGCTCTCGCGGTCTCGCCGCTGCTCTCCACCTCCCTGCTTTGCACACGAGCCTGGGCCGACGCCGCCACCACCAGCACGGGCGGCGGCATCGCCGTCGGATCCGGCCAGCAAGTGTTCCAGCACGTGTGCCAGGGCTGCCACCAGGCCAATGCGAAGGGTGCCATGGGCGCCGGCGCCGGCTTCCCGGCGCTTGCGAACAACCCGAAGCTGGAGAATGCGGGCTACCCGATTTCGATGGTGGAAAACGGCCATGGCGGCATGCCCTGGTTCAACGGCCAGCTGACCGACGCGCAGGTGGCCGCCGTGGTCACGTATATCCGCACGCATTTCGGCAACGCGTATAAGGATCCGGTGACGGTGGCCGACGTGGCGGCGGCGCATGGGCCGGCGCCGACGATCGAGCGATAAGGCCAGGAAGAATCTTCTTTTCTGAAGAAAAGAAGCAAAAGACTTTTACGTCGCTGTTGCCGTTCGGTCTAATTAAGTTGAGAATTGCAACGAACCTAGCATGTCAGGCATCGGCGAATTGACGCCGGTAAAGTTCGGCATAGCGAGTACCCGACCGCAAGAGGTCACCATGAGAGCCACGCTCAATGATGCGGCCATCCCGGATAACAAGAATCTGATCCGCCTTTAGAATTGTCGATAACCTGTGCGCAATGACGATCGATGTCTGGCCCGCCAAGGCGATCTCGAAGGCCTTCTGGATCGCGGCTTCTGACTCGGAATCCAGATGCGCGGTCGCCTCATCCAGAATGACGATGTCCGGCGCCTTCAGCAGCAGCCTTGCAATCGACAGCCGCTGCTTTTCGCCGCCTGAGAAGCGATAGCCGCGATCGCCAACGACCGTTTCCAGCCCCTGCGGCAGGCTTGCCACCAGCGGCCAGATCTGCCCCGCCCGCAAGGCCGCTTCCAGCTCGTCGTCGCCTGCGTCCGGCTTTGCATAGAGAAGATTGCTGCGGATAGTGTCGTGAAACAGATGCGCATCCTGCGTGACAATGCCGATCCGCGCGCGCAGCGAGTCCAGCGTGGCGTCGCGCACGTCCATTCCGTTGATCGTCACCGCGCCGCCAAGCACATCATACAGGCGCGGGATAAGCTGAGTGATGGTCGTCTTGCCTGCACCTGACGGCCCCACCAGCGCCACCAGCGCACCTGGCTCGACCACGAAACTGATGTCCTGCAGAATGGCCTTTCCCGCCATCGTCTCCGGCACCGATGCCGAGTCCAACGACGCAAGCGACACCTCGGACGCGGCAGGGTAGCGAAACGACACCTGCGCGAACACAATCCGTGCCGGCCCCGTGGGCAAGGGCTCAGCGTCCGGCTTTTCCTGAAGCATGGAGGGGAGGTCAAGTACCTCGAAAACGCGCTCGAACGACACCAGCGCTGTCATGACCGTCACCTGGATGTTGGAAAGGCCAGTCACCGGGCCATAGAGCCGACCCAGATAAGCCACGAGGGCAACGAGTGTGCCCAGATCCATAGTGTGGCGGATTGTCAGCAGGCCGCCCCACCCATAGGCGATGGCGGTGGCGAGCGATCCGAGCAAGGACAGCGCCGTGAAGAAGACCCGGCCGACAAGCGCCCGCCTTACGGCGATATCGGCAACGCGCTTCGCGCGCGCAGTGAAATTCGCCGTCTCGTCGGCGCGGCTGCCATACAGCTTGGAGAGTTGCGCCCCGGCAACGTTGAAACGCTCGATCATGGTGTTGTTCATGCTGGCGTTCAAATCGTAGCTTTCGCGCGTGATCGCCTGAAGCTTCCGCCCCATGAAACGCGCCGGCAGCACAAAGAGGGGGATCAGCACCAGCGACACCAGCGTGATCTGCCATGACAGGAAAAACATCGCGCCGAGCACCAGCGCCACGGTGATGATGTTGCCGATCACCGTTGACAGCACGTCGGTAAACGCACTTTGCGCGCCCGCCACATCGCCATTCAGCCGGCTGACGAGTGCTCCGGTTTGCGTGCGGGTAAAAAACGCCAGCGGCATTTGCTGGATGTGATCGAACAGCGCGGTGCGCATGGAAAGCACGATGCGACTGCCGATGCTGGCAGCAAGATAAGACTGCATCAGGCGAAATCCTGCATCGACGCCATAGAGTAGTGCTGCCAGCAACGCGAGCACGATCACCAGGTGAGCGTCACCGCGCAAGACACCCTTGTTGATCAGGTCGCGATACAGCAGCGGCGTGACCACGCCAATTGCCGCATCCAGACCAACCACTGCCAGGAACAGCACCAGCATTCCCGCATAAGGCGACGCAAAACGAAAGATACGGGCAGCCGTGCCCGGTTTGATTTTCTGCTCGAGAACCGAGGCATCCTGCCGCAGCGCCCGCGCCGGTCCCCTCATATCGGCCGCAAGGCTCATGGACGCGCCAAAACCAGCGTTGCCTCCCGCAGCCCATGCAGGCTGTTTCCCAAGAACCATTTGGGGGCGTTGGAAACATCTGTGAGGCTCATTACCTGCTCTCTCGCCTCCCCGGATTGGATGAGGGCGTGCCTGAGCACACCAGGCAATACGCCGCTTGAAAGCGGCGGCGTCAGAAGTTGGCGTTCGGATGCAACAAAGATCGTGTTTCGTGAGGCCTCTGCAACGTCGCCTCTGGTGTTCAAGAAGATCGCTTCGTCCAATCCGGCTTCGGTGGCGCGGGCAAACGCGGCCTCGTAGGTGTCGCGCAAAGATGTCTTGTGGCGGAGGAATGGGTCGCCCGGGTCAAGGCGAGCCTCGGCGAGGCCAACCCGCAATGGCCCCGGTTTGGCGATCGGCAGGGCACCGTTGGTGATGCTGATCTTGCCATTTTGGTGAAGCAACAGCCGCACGCGCAAGGGCGTCTCTCCGGCGCGATACGCACGCTCGGCAAAGGTGGCGAGTTCGGCTTCAATGTCGCCTCGGTTTATGGAAAATCCAAGGATTGCGGCAGAGCGGCTGAGTCGATCGAGATGGTGGCACAATCGGACGAAGCCGCCATCCGCTTGCCACCGAAATGTCTCGATGAGGTCAACAGGTTCGACAAGCCCGGTCAGCACACGGGCCTTAAGCAGCGCTTCCGCATATTCGTCACCCGGCCGCGACTGCGCGACGATCCCGCCGCCCACGCCGTAACGGCCAATGCCGTCGCCGCAAATGACAGCCGTGCGTATGGCAACGTTGAAGCGCATGTCGCCACCCGGCGCGATGCACCCGAGCGCACCCGTGTAGAAACCGCGCGGCTCAACCTCCAGATCACGCAGGATTTCGGCTGCGCGTATCTTCGGTGCACCAACAATCGAGCCGCAGGGAAACAGCGCCGTGAAACGATCGCGCAAACTGGTGCCGCTGCGCAGAGTTGCTGTGACAGTCGAGCTCATGGCGTGAAACCCCGGATAGGTTTCCACCTCGAACAACGACGGCACCTTCACTGAACCGAATTCCGCAATGCGAGAAAGATCGTTCCGTAGAAGATCGACGATCATCAAGTTCTCAGCGCATTGCTTCGGGTCCTCACGCAACGCCCGGCGCAGCTCGTCATCTTCCTGCGCATTCATGCCGCGCGGCGACGTGCCTTTCATCGGCCGTGTCGCCGCAACATTCCCCGTCACGTCAAAAAACAGCTCTGGCGACACGGAAAGAACCGTCCGATCTCCCAGCGAAGCAAAACCACCGAACGACACAGGCTGCCGGCTGCGCAGAGCCGCGTAGAGCCGCAGCGGGTCACCCTCATACTGGAACGAAATCGGAAAAGTCAGATTGGCCTGGTAGATATCCCCGTTTCGAATGAAGCCAAGAACCTCATCGACTTTGCGCACATGGGTCGCCAGATCATGCCCATATCGCACATCTTCCAGCGGCGCCGGTGGCCCCGCATGCGCAAAAACCTCGTCGAGAGTCGCGGCCGGTATCGCCAGCGGCGGGTCAAAAAGTCCGAACCAGAGCAGCGGTGTGTCGTCGTCCGCTCTCAGCGCGCCACGCAGTTTCGGCTCCAGTGCATACCCGAATTCATAGGAGAGCAAACCCGCCGCATGCAACCCGGCTGCCAGCCCGCGCTCGATTGCGGCGAAAGCGCCATCCACCTCGCTCGCCAGCGTGCAGCAAATGATCTCCTTCGGCGCGTGATACAGATGCGCATCCGCCCCGGGCGAAAGCCGGTCCTCCAGCAAAACACAAACGCCCGACAGCATCTCTGCTATCGGGCGGTCCGCAGCGGGCATGAAGGAAGACGTCAGTATTTGCGCATCAGCGCTACCATCCGCCCCTGCACTTTTACGCGGTCTGGCGGCAGCAGGCGGGTTTCGTAGCGGGCATTGGCCGGCTCCAGCGCGATCGAATTGCCGCGCTTGCGAATGCGCTTGAGCGTCACTTCATTCTCGTCGATCAACGCCACGATGATCTGCCCGGTCTCTGCCGTCTCGCCCTTGCGGATGATCACCGTATCGCCATCCAGAATGCCGGCATCGATCATCGAATCGCCCGCGACCTCCAGGGCAAAATGGTCGCCCGCACCGAGCATCGCCATCGGCACCTCGATATGCGCCCCGTCATCCCGCAATGCCTCGATCGCCTGGCCGGCCGCGATCCGTCCATAAAGCGGCAACTGCACTGCAGCCGCCTCATTAGCCGCCCGCACGCCCGGCAACCGATTGCTGAAATCCCCGCGTATGACGTTTGGCGAAAAGGCGGGCGGCGAGAACGGCGCGGCCGGTGCCGCCGCCGGCTTAGCGGCCTTCACGCCAGGCTGGGCGAAATTCTCCGGCAGCCGCACCACCTCCAGCGCCCGCGCCCGATGGTGATGCCGCCGCAAAAACCCACGCTCTTCCAGCGCCGATATCAGCCTGTGGATGCCCGATTTGGAACGAAGGGTAAGCGCCTCCTTCATCTCCTCGAAGCTTGGGGAAACGCCGGTCTCCTTGAGATGCCGGTCGATGAAACTCAGCAATTCGTGCTGTTTGCGTGTCAACATGACGACCGCCTTTATCAAAACTGCGCTCCGCCAGCCGCGGTACGGCGTGAACAAAGCGGCAACTAGAGCTTCGTTCTAATTTAGTTCCTCAGCGTCCGTCAATAACCATTTGATGAAAAAGGCGCTAAAACCCGCATAGGTCCAACCGGATCACCTGCACCACGGCGCCGGCCGCCAACGCGGGCGCATGCGGCGCCCGGCAGATCAGCGCCTGGGCCTGGGCCAGCACACTCTGTAGCGATGAATCCTGTCGCTCGAATGGTGTCGCCACCCACCCGCCTTCCGCTCCCCGCGAGAGTGTCCCCCGCAGATGATCCGCTCTATGGTCATTCGCCCGCACCGCCGTCCCAAGCACCGCGGTCTCAGTCGCCGGCGCCTCAGCGGGCAATCCCGCCAGCTTGGCAATCGCCGGCAGCACAAACAGCACGGCACACACAAAGGTTGACACGGGGTTCCCAGGCAGCCCGAGCACCGGCAACGCGCCCATCTGCCCGAACATCATCGGCTTTCCCGGTCGCATTGCGATCTTCCAGAAATCCAGCGCAAACCCCGCCTGCTGCAATCCTTCGCGCACGAGATCATGCTCGCCCACGCTTGCACCACCCGTCGTCACCAACAGGTCGGCGCCAGCAGCACCCTTCGCCGCAGCGGCAATCGCCAACAGCGAATCGCCCGCTTGCGGCAAAATCGTCGCCTCTGCCCCCGCCGCCCGCACCAGCGCCGCCAGCAAATGCGCGTTGGAACTTACGATCCCTCCAGCCGGTATCTGCGCGCCCGGCAGAAAGATCTCATCCCCGGTGGAAAGGATCGCCACACGCGGCCGGCGATGCACTTGCAGCCACGGATGGTTCGCGGCCGCGGCCAGCCCGATCTCCCGCGCCCCCATCCTATGCCCGGGCGACAGCACCTCATCCCCCGCTGCAAAATCCTGACCCTGACGCCGTATATGCTGCCCTGCACGCGGCGTGGCGCGTACTACCACCGTCTCGGCCTCGGCCGTCGCATCCTCCTGTAACACCACGGTATCCGAACCGGGCGGTATGAAGCTGCCGGTAAAAATCCGAACCGCCTCGCCCCACTTCAACGTGCCATCGAACGGCCGCCCTGCGGGCGCCGCGCCTACCACACGCAGCCTGGCCCCCTCGGCCGCATCCGCCGCCCGCACCGCATAACCGTCCATGGCAGATACATCCGCCGGCGGATGCGTCAGCCGGGCCAGCACCGGCGCACCCAACACACGCGCCCAACCCTCAGCTAAACCTATCGTCTCTAAACCGACCGGAACGACGGAAGCCAAAATGCGAGAGCGAGCTTCCTCGATACTCAGCATAGGAAGGAAGAGCGGGGGAACAGTGCCTGTCCCCCCGAACCCCCCTGCATTTCTTTAAGAGGAAACATATAAGCCAGACTTTCCGCCGTCCTTCAGAACGACATGAATACCCTCGATCTGCATCCCGCGATCGATCGCCTTGCACATGTCGTACACAGTCAATGCCGCAACCGACACAGCCGTCAGTGCCTCCATCTCCACCCCAGTCCGCCCGGTTGTGCGAACCGTGGCCGAAATCGCAACGCCCGCCTCACCAGGCACGAGATCCACTCGAACCGACGTAATCGGCAGAGGATGGCACAGCGGTATCAGATCCGCCGTCCGCTTGGCCGCCATGATCCCCGCCAGACGCGCCGTGCCCAGCACATCGCCCTTGGCTGCACTCCCGGCCACGATTACCGCCAACGTCTCCGGCCTCATGACCACACGCGCCGCTGCGGTCGCCACCCGGTCCGTCTCGGGTTTGTCCGAGACATCCACCATTACGGCGCGGCCCTCCGCGTCGAAATGGTTTAGCCCACGCATTTATCGCAGCCCAACAAATCCTTCGTTGCCGCCACCAAATCCGGCTGACGCAACAAGCTCTCGCCCACCAGCAAGCAATGCGCCCCGACCGCTGCCAGCCGTTTCAAATCCTCATGCCCGCGTATGCCACTTTCGGTCACCAGCATCCGCTCGCACGACACCATCGGCGCCAGTTCGATGGTCGTCTCGATGTCGGTCTCCAGCGTCTTCAGATTGCGATTGTTGATCCCGATCAGCTTCGTCTGCAGCCCCAGCGCCCGCTCCAGCTCGCGCTGGTCATGCACCTCAGCCAGCACATCCAGATCCAGATCGCGCGCCAACTGCTCCAACGCGATCGCCTCGGGATCGGTCAAGGCCGCCATGATCAGCAGGATGCAATCCGCGCCCACCAGGCGGCTCTCATAGACCTGCCAGGGATCGAGAATAAAATCCTTCCGCAGCACCGGCAGCGGCACCGCCGCTTTCGCAGCCTGCAGATCTGCGATACTCCCGCCGAAATAAGGCTCATCCGTCAGCACGGACAGGCACACCGCACCCCCGGTCTGGTAATCCCGTGCGACACTCGGCACATCCAGCCCCGCGCGCACCACACCACCCGAAGGCGACGTGCGCTTGATCTCCGCGATCAGCCCGCATTTCTCCGCCATCAACGCCCTTGCCAACGCATCGGCAAATCCGCGGGGTGCGTCTCGGCGGTGCATATGCGCCACCTTGTGCTTCAACGTGGCCAGCGGCATGAGCGTGCGACGCCGATCCACCTCGGCAAGCGTATCAGCGCAAATCCTGGCCAGAATATCGGGTTGCACGTGTTGATCGTCAGGCATGTTCCGCTTCCGGTGAAGGCGAGGCGCTCATCTGCGCGTCCCGTATCAAACTGTCGAGCACATCCAGTGCCGCTCCGCGATCGAGAGACTGCGCAGCCATCGCCACGCCCCCCCGCAGATCCGCGGCACGATCCGCCACGATCAACGCTGCCGACGCATTCAGCAGCACCGTGTCGCGATAGGCACCAGGCACGCCTTCGAGCAACGCCCGCAATGCCAACGCGTTTTCCGAAGCGTCTCCACCTCGTATCGATTCGACAGACGCACGCGGCAATCCCGCCTCCTCCGGCGTCACGGTAAAATGCCGCAACACTCCGGCCCGCCACTCGCATACCGACGAAACGCCCGCCAATGTCAGCTCATCCAGCCCCTGCCCATGCACCAGCCACACACGCTCCGCTCCCAGCGCGCCCAGCGTTTCCGCCATCGGCGCCGCCCAGGCCGGATCATAAACACCAGTGAGTTGTCGCGTGACGCCGGCCGGATTGGAGAGTGGGCCAAGCAGGTTGAATATTGTACGAAAACCGATCTCCGAGCGCGCCGGCGCGGCATGGCGCAACGCCGGATGATGGCGCGGCGCGAACAGGAATGCGATGCCCCGCTCACGCAACTGTGCCGGGAGCAGCCCCACCGCAACGTCCATGTTCACGCCCAAAGCCGCCAGCACGTCCGATCCGCCGGCCCGCGAGGTGAGCGCGCGATTGCCATGCTTGGCCACCACCACCCCGCAGCCGGCCAGCACGAAGGCCACGGCGGTCGACACGTTCAGCGTGCCGAACCCGTCGCCGCCGGTGCCGCACACATCGATCGCCCCGGCTGGCGCCTCCACCCGGGTCATGCGCGCGCGCATGGCCCGGGTTGCACCGGTAAGCTCGGCCAAGGTTTCGCCGCGCAGATGCAGGCAGGTGAGCAGGGCCGCGATCTGCGCCGACGTCGCATCGCCTTCCATGATGGTGGCGAAAGCGGCCTCCGCCTCCTCGACGCCGAGGGTCTCGCCGGCGCCCAACCTGGCCAGCAGCGGTTTCAGGCTGACCGGCATCGTCCTGTATCGTTCAGGCGGCGGCGGAGCGGTTGGTACCGCGTGCGAGCCCGAGGAAATTGCCGAGAAGTGCATGCCCATGCTCGCTGGCGATGCTTTCGGGGTGAAATTGCACGCCAAAAATCGGATAGACCTTGTGACGCAGCCCCATGATCACACCATCGTCCGTACGTGCCGTCACCTGCAGCGCGGCCGGAAAGGTTTCAGGGCGAACGGTGAGGCTGTGATAGCGGGTGGCGCCGAACGGACTGGGCAGGCCCGCGAAAAGATCGGTGTTTTCATGGAACATCTTGCTGACCTTGCCATGCATCGGCGTGGGTGCGCGCACCACCTCGCCGCCGAAAACCTGGCCGATCGCCTGATGGCCAAGACACACGCCAAGCACCGGCACCCGGCCGGCCGCGGCACGGATAAGGTCGCAGCAGATGCCCGCTTCGTTCGGGCTGCAAGGGCCCGGCGAGAGCACGATGGCTTCCGGATCGGTGGCGAGCGCGTCTTCCACGCTCAGCGCGTCATTGCGGCGCACGTCGCACTGGGCGCCCAGGTCACCCAGGAAATGCACCAGGTTGAAGGTGAAACTGTCGTAATTGTCGATCAGCAGGATCATTCGGCGGTTCTAATGCGAAGCGCTCGTCAAGCAAAGCAAGCGATCCTGCAAGTATGGTATCCTCTGGCCACATGAAGTCGGATCCTGGCGTGGCGCAGGCGAAACTGGAACATGCGCGCGCAGCGCAGGCAGAGGGTGCCGCGACGTTCCGCGAGGGCCGGCATGCACGGGCCCGTGCTCGCTTCGAAGAAGCAAGACAGCTTTTTGCCGAGTTGCTTTCGGAGGATGCCCCTGAAACGCTCGAGGCGCTCTCCGATGTCGGCGCCGCGTGTGCCGCTCTGGGCGACCATGCGGCGGCGCGCGCGGCGCATGAGGCGGTGCTCGCGGCACGCCGCCGCACGCTGGGCGCGGCCGACCCGCGCATCGGCACCAGCCTGCATAATCTTGGCATGGTGCTGCGCGCACAGGATGAGCTCGCCGGGGCGCAGGCTTGCCACGAGGAAGGGTTGCTCATCTGGCAGTCTGCCCTCGGCGCGATGCATCCACTGCTGGCCAAGTCGCTCAGCGCTCTCGGCCACATCGCCCAGGCGCGCGGCGACGCACTGGCTGCCCTGCATTATGCCGAACAAAGCCTGTCTCTTCGGCGGCAGACCCTCGCGCAGACCGACCCGCAGATGGCAAATGCGTTCGACGATCTGGCGCGGGCGCACAGCCTTGCCGGGGATGACGCTTCGGCCATGCAGGCGTGGCGATCGGCGCTCGATGTGTTGCGACGGCTTTTTGGTGCTGACACGCCACGGTCGGCACCCGTGCTGATCAATCTGGGCATTGCAAGCCGTGGACTGGGGGAGTTGGAGGCTGCGCGGGACTGGTTTGCGGCCGCAGTGGCAGCAGCACCCGGGCTTGCGATTGCCAGGCATAATCTGGCGGCGTGCCTGTCGCGTCTTGGCGAAACCGCGGCGTCCACAGAGCAGCGTGCGCTCGCTTTGGCGCAGCAATCGCTATTCGTGCAGAAGGCAACGCGGATGGAGCGCCTGAGGGTGCTGATCCCGTCCGTCTCCGATGATGGCAACGTGCCGCTGGAGCATCTTCTGCCCGGTCGCGATTTCACCCGCATCTGGTGGTTCATCGGCCAGGACCGCCCGGCCGATTTGCCACCTTTCGATGCGGTGTTCAACGGCGTCGGCGACCCGGACATGGCAGACGCTGCCGGCCCGGCGCTCGCGTTGTTTCTGCAAGACTGCAGATTGCCGGTGTTCAACAGGCCCGATCGGATCGCGCTGACGCGGCGCGATCTCTTGCCGCAGTTGCTCGCCGGTATCGAGGGTGCTGCGACCCCGCCGGTCTGCCGCCTGGAAAGCGGCGATGACGCGCGTCTATTTGCCACGCAACGGGGTATGACGGCGCCTTTTCTTCTTCGTCCGGCGGGGTCGCATGGTGGGGACGGATTGCAGCTAATCAACGATCCCGGGGTGCCTCGTGCGACCGCCTCGTATCTATCCTCGTTCATCGATTTTCGTTCTACTGACGCGTTCTACCGTAAGTATCGCATGGCATTCGTGGATCGCAGGCCGTTTCCGTATCATCTGGCGATCGCGCAGGATTGGCTGGTGCATTATTTTTCGGCCGACATGCCGTCGCATGGCTGGAAGCTTGCGGAGGAGGCTGCCTTTCTCGCTGATCCACGCCGAGCGCTGGGCGCGACCGCCTATGATGCGATCGCATCGGTGGGGCGGCGCCTGGATCTGGATTTTTGCGGTATCGACTTCACCGTCCTGCCGGATGGCCGTGCCTTGGTTTTCGAGGCCAACGCCACCATGCTGATCCACCCGGAAAATACGTCTGGACCACTCGCCTTCAAAAACGCCTTCGTGCAACAAATCACGGATGCCCTGGGAGCTCATGTCTTCAGGACATGAGAGTTTTTGCCTGCTTTTTTTCAAAAAAGAAGTTCTTCCTACGCCTTATTGTTTCTTTAACGAAACGTCGTTCATAACGGCGCAGCCCGGCATCTCACGGGTCTTCTTATCGGAAGCGCAACCTATGGGCCACAACCGACCGTCATATTCGCGGTATCCGTGTATCGACGCTTCCTTCCGTGAGACGATTGCGCCACAACTATACCATGGCCGCCAACACCGTCCCTGAAGCCGCAGCCCTTCCGTCCCGTATGGGCAGGTTGCTGCGCGATTCGACGCTCTATTTCATCGGCAACCTGTCGTTCAAGGCGATCGGGTTCGTGATGATCCCGTTCTACGCCCATTTTCTGTCGCCGGAGCAGTCGGGCGTGCTGAACCTGATCGAGCTTGCCATGCAGGTGGTCGCCATCGCTTTCGGGCTGCAAACCGTGGGTGCCGCACTGACTCGCATCTATCACGACCAGAGTACGGAGGCCGGTCGGCAGGAGACGGTGTCGACCACCATGCTTTGCACTATCCTGCTCGCGGCCTTCATCGCCGCGGTGTCCATCCTCTTCGCGGACCCGATCGCCAGGGCCATCAATGTGGAAGGCCAGACCGGACTGCTGCGCCTCGCTTTCGGCGCGATGTTCTTCAGCAGCATCGTGGAAATCGCGCTCGTGCATGAACGCATGCAAAGCCGCGCACGGTTCTATGTCGGCTACAACACCGTGGGCTTGGTGGTGACGCTTTCGCTCAACATCGTGCTGATCGGCGCTTTCCATTTCGGCGTGCTGGGCTTCATCGTCAGCAAACTCGTCGTGGCCGTCGCAGGCTGCATCTACCTGCTTGCGCGTATCTGGCGAGAGGTCGGCATCGTCTGGCGCGGTGCCATCGCGCGGGCGCTCGCGGTTTTTGGCGCACCCCTCATCGTCTCCGGCATGTCCTATTTCGCCGTGCATTTCTCCGATCGGCTGTTCCTCGCCCATGTCAGCAAGGCAGAAGTGGGTGTGTATTCGATGGCGTATAATTTCGCCTTCCTGCTCAGCGTGCTGATCGGGGACAGCTTTTCCAAGAGCTGGGGCGTCAGCTTCTACGCGCACGCCACCGGCGACGATTGGCAGAAGCGCTTCGTCACCATCGGCCGCTGGCTGATCTTCGTGCTCGGCACAGCCTCGATCGGCATCTCGCTGTTCGCACGCGACACGCTCACGCTGATGGTGCCGCAGAGCTACTACCCGCCGATGTTCATGCTGCCGGTGCTGGTGTTCGGCTATTTCCTCCGCGAAGTCGGCGACTTCTTCAACTCCATGCTGCTCATCGGCGCCGGCTCCGGCCTCGTCGGCAAGATCGCGGTCGCCGTCGCCATCCTCAACATCGCATTGAACGCCGCCCTCATCCCGTTCTACGGAATCTGGGGCGCCGCCTGGGCCACCTTCGGCACCTGGGCGATCTATTGCGCCATGTGCTGGATCACCGCGGCCCAACAACACCGCCTGCCGATAACGGTCTGGCCGCTCGCTCTGATGCTGGGCCTCTCGGCCGCTGCCTTTGCACTGCGCAGCACGCTGGCGTCGAGCGGCGCGATACAAAACCTCACCACGGATACTGCGGCGTTCGCACTGTTCCTTGCGGCAGTGACGATACTCTATCTGCGACCTGCCGAGCGCCACGATGCCTGGATGTTGGCTCGCAAGGCAATTCGGCTTTGAACCATCTTGGCGATAGGCAGGAAGGCCAAGGGGCCCTGCCCCCTGGACCCCCGCCATGGGGAGCCCCCCTGGACCGGCAATATTATACAGAACTGAAAATCACTGGACCGGCACCGAGAAAGCTGGCCGGTATCGAGGCCGCGCGGGGCGTGGCGGCGTGCTTGGTGATTTTCTATCATACCTCGCGGCACATGGATCTTGCGTGCCACCTTCCGCTCCTGCGAGCCCTCTTGCAGTTCGGACATGCCGGCGTCGACCTGTTCTTCGTGCTGAGCGGATTCATCATCCTGTTCGTGCATCACGACGATATCGGAAAGCCCTCCCGATTAGGCCGGTATGTGTCGCGCAGGGCAACGCGCCTGCTGCCGGTATATTGGGTCGCAACGCTGATCATTCTCGTCGCCGTCATTGCCGCACATGGCTGGCCAGGAACATGGCCACTCCTGCGATCTGCATTGCTGCTGCCGACATGGTCCGATCCGATCCTCGGCGTCGCGTGGACATTGCAGTACGAGGTGGTGTTCTACCTGTTCTTTGCAGTGCTGATCCTGCACCGGCGCGCCGGCGTGGTGCTGATGGCCACATGGCTCGCCGCTGTCGTCGTGGCCTCGGTCCAAGGCGGGATAGGCCTGCCGCCTTCCATGTGTTCAGCCTACGATCTGGAGTTTTTCCTGGGCATGGGTGTGGCGCTGGTGGCGCGTCGCGGCGGCCTCGCTGGTCCCGGCTTGACGATGCTGGTGGGCGCCGGTGCCTTGGCGCTAGTATGTGCGTGCGAAAACCTGGGTGTTCTCAACGGCTACGGAGCCTGGGCACGGCTGGCCTATGGCGTGCCGGCCGCGGTGCTGATCCTGGGATTGGCCGATCCGCGGTTTAAGGTTCCTGCGATCGTGGCGCGTCCCTTGGCGACGCTCGGCAGCGCTTCGTATTCAATTTACCTGTTTCAATATTGCTGGATCACGGTGGTCTGGCAGATCTACCACGCGGCCCGCCTGGATCATGTACTGCCCTGTGCGCTCGGAGTGCCGGTGTTGGCTGGGAGTGCCATCATCGGCGGAATCATGATGTCCGAATGCGTAGAATATCCCCTCATGCGGGCAATGCGCGCGAGGCAAGCCTTGGGCTAGTGTCTGTTCGAAAAATTTCCGAACAGACACTTATACTTAGATGATGTCGGGTTCCGGCGGGATTGTTTCGGCGTGTGCGAGCGCGCGCGCCATCATGCTGAGCGCTTCCTGGTGCTTCAAATTGTCGATCAGAGCGAAATTGCGCGCCAATTCCAGGCACATGCGCTGACGGGGATTCATGTCGCCGGTGGCAGCCTCGATCTCCATGCCCTCGAAGAACCAGGAGATCGGCACATTGAGGACCTGCGCGATGTCATAGAGACGGCCGGCAGAAATACGGTTCAACCCACGCTCGTATTTGTGGGCCTGCTGGTAGGTGACCCCGATCATCACTGCGAGTTGCTGCTGCGAGAGACCGAGCATGATTCGACGCTCGCGGATCCGGGTGCCGACATGGCGATCCGCCAAGTTGGCGCGTGGACTCGGCTTGGGATGGACGTGCTCCTCAGCCGCAACACTTTCGGCCTCGTCGAAGCAGTCGATCGTTTCAATGTCTGACAATAAAACCTCCAGCGTTTAACAGACGCCCCGCCCTGCACATTGGTGGAACGTTTAAGATGCTTGTGCCCATTTGGCGCAATGACATCACTCTGTAGGACACGCTAAGGTTGTGTAAAGCATAATTTCTGCTCGTCACATACTCGTGTGAGGCGAAACTCTACATCCCACAGTTGCGAATGGCTTAAATAGCGGCTTTGTCAATGGGTTAGCAAATTGGCAACGGTGGAGCTACGACGTGCCAGTCGATCCTCGACATACACTAAGACCGGAAAAGTTGATATATGGTAGCCGAACGGGTGTTGTACAGCATCGTACGGTTTAACTTATCTCATTTTTGATCAATCCGGTGGCGTATCCGGCTTGCGTCTCGGCCGGGCAAGGCCCGGAGACGGGGCGCCGGCATTAGTGAGCTCCGCCTCACGAGCGGCGAGTTTCTCGCGCAGTGAATCGACCTCGTGTTGCAACGCCATGATCTGGCTGTGCTCCATCTCCATCTCGGTGGGGCCGGTATGCTGCTCCTCGGTCGCCAGCGGACGGTAGAATGGGGTGAACAGGCTCATGGCCCGTTCCATCATCGCCATGTTCTGCCGCCGCATCTCCTCGAGCCCCGGTGGCAGCAGGGTGCCCATGGTTTGCGTCACCGCCTCACGCATCTGCTCCTGCTGGCGCTGGATGGCGGACATGGTGTGTTCGAGATAGCGTGGCACCACGCCGCCGAGGCTGCCGCCGTAGAAGCCAATGAGCTGGCGGAGGAAAGTGGTAGGCAGAAGGGCGTGGCCCTTACTCTCTTCTTCCACGATGATCTGGGTGAGCACGCTGCGGGTGATGTCGTCACCGGTGCGGGCGTCGTACACCACGAAATCGCGGCCGGCGCGAACCATGTCGGCCAGATTGTCCAGCGTGATGTAGCTGGAGCTCTCTGTATTATACAGGCGGCGATTGGCGTATTTCTTGACGATGACAGGCTGTAGTGCCGGCACTGCTTCCTCGGGCCCGGGCTCGGGCCCATCGATTGTCGTCATTAAGGTCGTTCTCCACGGCATTGGCCAAATTCGTGATTTTGGGGCTTTTGTGGCGCGGCCCGCGTTGCCGCACAGAGCTCTACGTATCATGCGCGCGGCACCCCACCAAATAGCCGTTTCGCCGTCGAGTGCCGAAATAATGGGCGCGGTTGCGCGCGTGCGAACTGACAGGCCCGGCGGAGGGTTCTATAGGGCGGACATATCGGGATGAGTTGGAATGACGGATGACGCAACGGCCGAAGGGCCAAGGGGACGGCACGGATGCGCATCCTCCGGGCCAGGCGCCGTCGGCGGCGGGGCTCTGGGACGACTGGATCACGATCTGGCAGAGCGAGTTCGCCGCGATGGCGACCGACCGCGAGGCACATGCCATGTTACGCCGGGTAATCGGCCTGTGGGCGGATGGCGCGCGAGCCGCCGGCGCCTGGCTGCCTGATGCTACGGCCGGACGCGCCGGGCCCGAACCATCGACGGGGGCCACGGCCGCTGCTGCTGCACCTGATGCTCGCGACCTTACCCTCGAGCGGCTGGCAAGACGCGTTGAAGAGCTGGAGCGCCGGCTCGCCGGATTGGACGGGCGCAAGCCTGAACCCTGACGCGGTATTACCCGGCCTGTTGGATGCGCCGCTGCTCGCTGGGATCGCCGCCTACAGACGCCATCCGTTCATGCGGCGCCTGGAGGAGCCGCCGGCAATCTGGCAAGAAGGGACCACGCGGCTGCTGGATTACGGGCCGGCAGAGGGGCGCCCGGTGGTGTTCGTGCCCAGCCTGGTGAACCGCTCTTATATACTGGACCTGCTGCCCGAGCGTTCGATGCTGCGCTATCTCGCGGCTCACGGCGTGCGTCCGCTGCTGCTCGACTGGGGTTTTCCCGGTGACGTGGAGTGCGATTTCACGCTGACCGATTACGTGGCCGGAAGGCTGGTAAGGGCACTGACCTTCCTGGCACGCCCGGTCGACCTGGTGGGTTACTGCATGGGCGGGCTGATGGCGCTCGGCGCTGCGCAGTTACAGCCCACGCTGATCGAAAAGCTTGGGCTTCTGGCAACACCTTGGGACTTCTGGGCAGCGGACAGCCAAGGGGCACAATGCGTCGCACAGATGCTGCCGATGCTGGAGCCGGCGTTCGCACTGGCCGGCAGCATGCCGATCGATGCGCTGCAGATGCTGTTCAGCCTGCTCGATCCCGGTAGTGTCGCCGCAAAATACCGGGACTTTGCAGGGCAGGATCAAGCGAGCGGGCGCGCCGAAAAATTCGTGGCGATCGAGGATTGGTTGAACGACGGTGTGCCGCTCGCGGCCCCGGTCGCACGCGATGTGCTTGGCGGATGGTATGGCCGCAACACACCGTCGCACGGCAATTGGCGTATTGCCGGGCTGCCGGTTCAGCCGGACGCCATACGCAAACCCAGTTTTCACGCTATTCCAGGGCGAGACCGGATCGTGCCGCCGGAAACTGCGCTGCCGCTGGCTGCATGTTTTCAGGATGCGGTGGTTTTGCGCCCGCGGCTTGGGCATGTGGGGATGGTGGCGGGGGCGAGTGCGCAGTCGGCGCTTTGGGAACCGCTGCTGGCGTGGCTGCACGCGTGAGAGCTGGCCTGGAACAGCTCGCCCTATTCCAGGCCCTAACTTCAGAAAACGCTAGATGCGGCCTAGCACGAGCAGGATGATGACGATCAGCAGGATCAGGCCGAGACCGCCGGACGGGTAGTAGCCCCACCCACCGCTATAAGGCCATGTGGGCAGCGCACCCAAGAGCAAAAGGATCAGAATGACGAGGAGGATTGTACCCATAGAGCGGACCTTCCATGTGCCTTGACCCTCCAGAAACGTGCACTCCCACGCGGAAGTTGCGCAATGGTTTCAGTTCAGGAAGCGCAGATGCTCGGTATGGCGCCACTCGCCCGGCTGGATCAGGCTCGCGGCGCCCACGCGCACCGAATGCAGCTTGCCGTCGAGTTGGCGTTCCCAGAAATCGAGGAATTTCTTCAGGACCGGGAATTTCGGGGCGATGTCCAAGTCCTGCCAGACGAATGTCTGTAAAAGGCCAGGGTGGTCAGGCAAGTGGTAGAGGATTTCGGCTGTAGTGAGGCGATACCCTTGGATCTGCAATGCAAGGCTCATGTCGTTCCCCGAAAATCAGTCTGCCCGGTAGGGCCGTGCGGCATGTGCGTTCCTGGATTTGGGCTATTCAATTGCCCAGCCTCTGCCGGGCTGGTTTTGCCAGCATGACGCATGGTGAAGCGTTGGCGCAAAAGAAAAATGCATCACAAACAACGTGTTAGCACTCACGCAATTCGAGTGCTGCCAAGTCTTGACTTGCGCAGACCGCTTCCCTAGATCACCTGGCACTCTCCCAGAGGGAGTGCCAAAAGCCTGGCGCAAGGGCCGGGCTGCAACCTGATTTATGGAGCGATCCGCATGGCGAAATTCCGTCCCCTGCATGACCGCGTCGTAGTCCGCCGCATTACTGCGGAAGAGAAGACGGCTGGTGGCATCATCATTCCCGACACGGCCCGCGAAAAGCCCATGGAGGGCGAGGTAATTGCTGTTGGCGCAGGTGCGCGCAACGAGCAGGGCGCGATCGTGGCGCTCGATGTGAAGGCCGGCGACCGTGTGTTGTTCGGCAAGTGGAGCGGCACCGAGGTGAAGTTAGATGGCGAGGAGCTCCTGATCATGAAGGAGTCCGACATCATGGGCATCGTGGAAACGGGTGTTGCCGCCGCAAAGGCCGCCTAATTCATAAAAGTCTTTTGGTTCTTTTCTTCAGAAAAGAACTGCTTCCTTTGGAGTGTAAGTGATGGCAGCTAAAGAGGTACGTTTCGGCGGCGACGCCCGCCAGCGCATGCTACGCGGCGTGGACATTCTCGCCGACGCGGTAAAAGTCACGTTGGGCCCGAAAGGCCGCAACGTTGTGATCGACAAGTCTTTCGGCGCCCCGCGCATCACGAAGGATGGTGTAACGGTCGCCAAAGAGATCGAGCTGGCCGACAAGTTCGAGAACATGGGCGCGCAGATGGTGCGCGAAGTGGCGAGCAAGACCAACGACCTCGCCGGCGACGGCACCACCACCGCGACGGTGTTGGCACAGGCGATTGTTCGCGAGGGTGCGAAGGCGGTCGCCGCCGGCATGAACCCGATGGACCTCAAGCGCGGTGTGGACCGTGCGGTGGAAGCCATCGTTGCCGAGCTGAAGGCGAAGAGCCGCAAGATCACCAGCCAGAGCGAGACCGCCCAGGTCGGCACGATTTCCGCCAATGGCGAGGCCGATATCGGCCGGATGATTTCCGAAGCCATGCAGAAGGTCGGCAATGAGGGTGTGATCACCGTCGAGGAAGCCAAGGGCATCCAGACCGAGTTGGACGTGGTCGAGGGCATGCAGTTCGACCGTGGGTATGTCTCTCCGTATTTCATCACGAACCCGGAGAAGATGGTCGCCGATCTCGACAGCCCCTATATTCTCATTCACGAAAAGAAGCTGTCTACGCTGCAGCCTTTGCTGCCGTTGCTCGAGGCGGTGGTGCAGAGCGGGCGTCCGCTGCTGATCCTGGCCGAGGATGTCGAGGGTGAAGCGTTGGCGACTCTTGTGGTCAACAAGCTGCGCGGCGGCCTGAAGATCGCGGCCGTGAAGGCGCCTGGTTTCGGCGATCGTCGCAAGGCGATGCTGGAGGATATCGCGATCCTGACCGGTGGGCAGGTGATCAGCGAAGATCTCGGCATCAAGCTCGAGAACGTGACGCTCGCGATGCTTGGCCGTGCCAAGAAGGTTCTCATCGAGAAAGAGAACACCACGATCGTCGAAGGTGCCGGCGAGAAGGACGGCATTTCCGGCCGTTGCGGGCAGATCCGCGCGCAGATCGAGGAGACCACGTCGGACTACGATCGTGAAAAACTGCAGGAGCGGCTGGCGAAGCTGGCTGGCGGCGTTGCCGTCATCCGCGTCGGCGGTGCGACCGAGGTCGAGGTGAAGGAGCGCAAGGATCGCGTCGATGACGCGCTGCATGCGACCCGCGCCGCGGTCGAGGAAGGTATCGTTCCTGGCGGTGGTGTTGCTTTGGCACGTGCGTCGAAAATCCTGGCCTCGCTCACGCCGGAGAATGCCGACCAGAAATTCGGCATCGAGATCGTGCGCAAGGCGGTGCAGACCCCGCTGCGCCAGATCGCCGAGAACGCCGGCGAAGACGGTGCAGTTGTGGCCGGCAAGGTGTTGGAAAACGAGACCTACGAGTTCGGTTTCGACGCGCAGACCGGCGAGTATAAGGAGATGGTCGCCGCCGGCATCATTGACCCGACGAAGGTGGTACGCACGGCGCTGCAGGATGCGGCGTCGATTGCGTCGCTGCTGATTACCACCGAGGCGATGGTGGCGGAGAAGCCGGAGAAGAAGGCACCGATGCCGGCGGGTGGACCTGGTGGTATGGGCGGCATGGGCGATATGGATTTCTGATCGTTTCTTGCTTGCTGCGACAGGAAGGCGGGTCCCTGGACCCGCCTTTTCTGTTTCAACCTGACAGGAAACGAAGGTTTGCCGCAGATGACGCCGAGGGAATCACCTTCGATGCTGATCACCAGCGAGGTGGACATGGTGGAGAAGAAAATCCGCCGGTCCCGTCTGCCGTCAAACCACGAGAAACAGTATTAGCAGCGCAACAAGTATTCTTATGAAGTATCCCGTGCCCCCGCCGGGCCGACTGCGGAGAACCTGATACGGTCCAAACCCTGACACGGGGCGGTCCGGCGGCCCACCGGGGTGACTGCCATGGCCGGGCGGGGTGCCTGGTACACTCCTATCCGGAAGCTCATCCCCGCCGTTGGAGCTTGCACGCTGCGTCAGAGTGCCGACGCCGCCGATTGCGTAGAGTGCGAGTGCCGTCAAACAGGCAATCCCGAGCCCAGTGAGAAAAACAGCGCTGTGGTCTTCCTGCGCCACAAAATGCGCCCAAGCCCTCTCACGCGAACCACCCTGTTCCTGCGACATCGTAGCGCCCTTCAATCCAGCGATATCAAAACTTACGGAAGCGGTTTAATTTTATTTCGTTGCGGATGTCTAGGGTTTTCGTCTGTCGTCATACGCCTGGCCTGCTGCGGCCCAAGCTTCCTCTCCGCCCCGAAACCAGAAGACCTTTGTAAAACCTGCTTTAATAAGGCTTACAACCGCCACATAACCGGTAGGGTCGTAAACACCCGTGCCCATCACGATCATTATATGTGTCAACAAAGCCGGATCGCTTCTAGCTTTTTCAATTTCCTGATCGGCGGACCACGTGTCCGGCAAAGTAATGTCGGCATTCCATATTGCACCTTGAATGACCGCGGCGCCGCGGCCGACATCGAGCACGAGACATTGGGTGCAGCCAGCGAGCACATTGCGAACGCCGGCCGCATCCAGCGTTCCCGCACCGGGCACGGTGGCTGGCGTCAACGCAAAATCGCCGCTCGTATAACGATAATCGGCAACCGAGATCGTCTGCGCGTTTCGCACATCCGCATAGGCTGGCATGCCGGCTTCGGACAGGCCCTCGCGAAGCCTGGCATATCCCGGGGTACGTGCCTGCGCGCCCGACAGACAGGCGAGCATGCGCCAGACGGAGCGGTGCCTCCAGATCTTGTCGTAGTCTTGCCAGGCTTGTCGCGCCTTCTCGGCCTGGCCCGAAAG
Source organism: Acetobacteraceae bacterium (assembly GCA_965198855.1). Taxonomy (GTDB): domain Bacteria; phylum Pseudomonadota; class Alphaproteobacteria; order Acetobacterales; family Acetobacteraceae; genus BOG-908. Next base: position 3,134,418 of record CBDAPZ010000001.1, read on the forward strand.
GGCATAGGCAGCCATCATAAAGAGGCGGTCGTATTCCACCCGTCCCAGATCATCGTTCCTGTTGCCGGCAGGCACGCTGGCGATCTCGCGCTCGAACGATCCGATTGCATCCTGATATTGACCGAGCATGAACTGACCCATGCCCAACATCCCATGCCGCCAATTCGCCGCTGGTCCCAGCGGGTCCAACCGCGCGGCACTCTGCAGATGTGCCACCTGCGAAACGTAAAGCCCGAGCAGCCAGTCGCACGCGGCAAGACCCATCTGCGCGCGCGCATTGTTGGGATCCACTGCAAGCGCTGCTTCGTAGCTTGCGCGTGCCTCATCGAGGTCGCCGCTGCCCCGCTGCAGATCGGCCTGGGCAGACAGCACCTTCGCGTCACCGGGTGCCAACTCGGTTGCATGCGCAATAACCTGGCGCGCGCGGCGCAGGTCGGCAGGCCCGTCGACATAATCGTAGGCGCCTGACTTGCTGATCAACAACTGGCCCAACGCCACCAGCGCATCCACATAATCGGGTGACAGCAACAAGGCCTGCTCGAACAGATCCTGCGCCTTGGTAACACCCGCCAGATCATCGTGGGCAGCGTAGTAATACCTTCCGCGAAGAAAGAAATCGATTGCTTGAGGATCGTTGGGTCGCTCACGCATCGAGCGTGCCACGTCCTGAGCGAGCAGCCTGGCATCGAGCACGGCCGCAATGCGGCGGACGATATCGTCCTGCAGGGCGCTCATCTTGTCCTGTGGCTCGTCGAACGTTCCGCCCCAAAGCTGGCGGCTGGTCGCCATGTCGATGAGTTGAACATTGACGTGATACGTCGTGCCGCTGAGGCGCAAGCTGCCTTCCACCGCATAGCGGACGTTCAAGGTCCGACCGATCTGCTGCAACGAGGTGGGATTGTTGCGATAGATAGCGGCACTCTCGCGTGCGATCACTGTCGAGGAGACGATGCGGCCGAGCGCCGTCGTCAGATCGTCGGCAATGGCATCGGCAAGGTATTGCAGGTTGCGATTATCGGTCAGCGTGTTGAATGGCAACACGACGATAGAGATAGGCGGCGGCGAAAACGCACGGTCGAGAGAAGCCGATGTCGGCGCCACAATGTGCCGCTCCATGCCAAGCCAGATTGCCGACAAGGCCGCCAGGAATAGCAACACCAAAGCAGCTCCGGAAACGACCGTCGGCAGCGGCCGCCGCTGACGCGGCAATTCCGGCGTCTCGACCGGCGGAACAACGACCGCCTCGGCCTCCTGCACGTCGCCGATAAATCGATAACACCCGCCCGGCAGCGTCTGGATCAACGTGGCCTCTTCGCCGGCCTCGGCAAGCACCTTGCGCAGTGACGACAATTGTACTGACAGATTGTTCGGCGCCACAGCCAAACCACCCCACACGCGCGTCATGATCTCGTCGCGGCTAAGCGCTCGGTCGCGATGTTCGATGAGCAGGCTCAACAGATCGAATGCACGCGCATGCAGCGGCACATGTTCGCCGTTGGCCAGAAGCTCGCGCTCGCGAGGCAGTATCTCAAACCGACCAAACCGGATTTTGGTCTGCTCCAGCTGCACCGTTGGGTCCCAATCGATCGTTGCGGCGCAGTTCCTTACCCGCGCAACACCAGCTCTGCCAACACCGTAATGAGCCGGACTAGCAACGCTATATTAGAACGATCACGATCTTTCCGTCTTACACATTGAAAAAACAGGATTAATCCGAATTAGCCTGGTTTGATCACGATTGAATTTCACCCCCCGGCAGCAGCGCCTAACGAATTGGCCGTCGCCGGTGCGGCGGGATCCGCCCCCCACGCGGGGTCGGTGACCGCCCAGCCGGCAGACACACCACGCCGCTAATCATTCGAAGGAGCTTTGTCATGTCTATGTTCTTCCATCCGCGCCCGGCTGCCCGACGCGCGGCTCCCATGGCCGTTTGGCTCTGCCTCGCAGGGCTGCCGGCCGCAGCCGCCGACGTTCAGGCCGAGGCAAATACGGTGCTGCGCAAAGTCAGCAGCAACGATCTCGACCTCGCCTCCGCGGCCGGTGCGGCCATGCTGCACCACCGCATCGACGTGGCCGCGATGAAGGTCTGCGAGGAAGCCACCGGCGGCCATGATCTCGGCAGCCCTGGCCTGGCAGATTGCTACGCCCGGTCCTCGGTGGACGCCTGGCACCAGGCGGAATTCCGCATCGCGGCTGCCCGAAACGGCACTGCGGTCGCCTCCGCGAACCGGCCATGAGCACGCATAGGAGCCCGGAGGCGATTGCCTCCGGGTCCTCCCGCAACGGCCACTGCAGGTGGTGCGGCGCCGAGCACGCCTTCACGCCGTCCGAATATTGCGTCGAGTGCCATGCACCAAGGCGCCCCCTGGGATATGGCCTGACCAGCCTCAGCATCCTCGTCAAAAGCCTGGCTATCCCGCTCGCCCTCGGCGTGATGACCTGCGCGTTCGCCAACTGGCAGCAGATGAACCTGCGCGCCCAGGACGATCGCCAGAAACTCGTCACCGCCTACGGCGATTTCAGCGCCGCCCATTCCGCCTACCGACAGGCCTCGAGCGAGATCCAGTTCCTGGCCATGCGCACAGACCAAAACCTGCCGGGAAAGGACCTGCGAGATGCCGTGCTCAGGCTGGACCAGGCCTTCGATTCCATCGCCGGCAAACTGACCCCGTTCGAACAATACGATAGCGCATCAGCGGGCTTCAAAATCCGCCACCCCGACGGCAAGACAGACCTGGAAGAGACCTGGCAAAACTGCTTCATCCATCCCTATTTTTCCGACACACCCGGCGAGCCCAGCTACTGGCGGCGCATCGCCGACCAGATGCGGAACTGCAGTACCGACCATTGCAGCCGCGACACTGCGATGAACATCAAACAGGTGATCGATCAGCTGGAGAGCGGTGCCTGCAGAGACGGTGTTCCCGAAAAGAACCGCGGCTTCCTCTGGTTCTGGAACGAGCTGAAGCGCGTCATGGCTGAGGATCAAAGGGCGTGACACACACGATGTTGCCAGGAGGGCGATGGTGCCATACTGGAAGGCGCACCTAAGAAAGCGCCTTCTTTTTTGAAAAAAAGAAGCAAAAAACTTTGCGTCTTCAGGCTGCGCCACGCGGGAAAGCATATGATCAAGATCGGTGTTATCGGTGGGTCCGGGCTCTACGACATTGAAGGGTTGGAAAACCGTCGATGGCAGAAGGTGGAGACGCCCTGGGGAGAACCCTCGGATGAGCTACTGACAGGCACGCTCGACGGCACCGAATGCGTGTTCCTGCCGCGACATGGGCGTGGCCACAAGCTCTCGCCCAGCCACCTCAACTATCGGGCCAATATCGACGCGCTAAAGCGCCTCGGCGTCACCCATGTGATCTCGCTGTCTGCCGTCGGCAGCCTGCGCGAAGACCTGCCGCCAGGCATGTTCGTGATCGTGGACCAATTCATCGACCGCAGCTTCGCCCGCGAGAAAAGCTTCTTCGGCGAAGGCTGCGTCGCCCACGTCTCCGTCGCCCACCCCGTCTGCGCGCAAATGGGCGAAATGCTGCATGCGGCCGCCAAAGGGCTGAAACTCGATGTGGTGCGCGGCGGCACCTATTTGGTGATGGAAGGCCCGCAATTCTCCACCAAGGCCGAAAGCGAGCTCTATCGTAGCTGGGGCTGCCACGTGATCGGCATGACCAATATGCCCGAAGCCAAGCTCGCCCGCGAAGCCGAGCTGCATTATGCGAGCGTCGCGATGGTCACTGATTACGATTGCTGGCACGAAACCCACGAACACGTCACCGTCGATGCTGTGGTGAAGGTAATGACCGCCAATGCCGACAACGCGCGTGCCCTCGTGCGCCAAGCCGTGCCGATGCTGGCTGCCCTACACACCCCCTGCCCACAAGCCTGCGACCACGCGCTGGACCACGCCCTGATCACCGCTCCGGCCAACCGCGACGCCACCCTGATGGCCAAACTCGACGCGATCGCCGGCCGCGTTGCGACATGACGAAGCTCGGGAGGGCCTAAACGCCAGCTCCCATGGCCTTGGCGATGAGCGCTTCGTAGGCGCGCAGGTAATTGCCCATGTCTAGGTTTTTTACCGCCCAAGCCCGCGCACCCTTGCGGAGGCGCTGGTTCAACGCGTCATCTTCCAGCAGCTCCAGCACACGGTCCGCAATCACCTCCGGCTGCAGGAATGGTGCGAGCAGCCCCGTCTTGCGGTGGCGGATGAATTCGCGCACCGGCGCGGTATCGCTGCCGACGATCGCGCATCCCGTCGACATCGCCTCGCGCAACGACCAGGAGGCGACGAACGGATAGGTAAGATAGACATGCGTATCGGAACGTTGAAGTAGTTTTGTGTAGGCTTCGTATCCCACGCGGCCGGCAAAATGCACGCGGCTGACATCCATGCGGCTCGATAGCTCGTCGAGCATGTGTTCCCGCCAAGTGCCGCGCGCGGGTTTTGCGCCGTAACTCGCACCGTCGCCGCCGACCAGGATGACCCGTGTATCCGCGCGTTCAGCCAGTATCTTCGGCAAGGCGCGCATCATCATGTGGAAGCCGCGATAGGGCTCCAGGTCGCGCACCACATAGGTCACCAGCTTCTCGTTCGGCTTCACCTTGTAGCCGGCGATGGTCACCACGCGCTGGCGCAGTTCGGGGTTGGGCTTGCAAACGTCCAGATTGACGCCCTCTTCCAGCAAGCTGATGTTCGGGCGCGCCCATTCCGGATAGGTTTCGAGCTGGAACCGCGTGGGGGTCTGCCCGAATCCGGGATTGGTCAATGTCATCAGATTGACCAGGTTCTTCACACGCAAACGCGCGGCGATATCTGCATTCGGCGGGAATTCCGGATCGAACCTCACGTCATAGCCGTCGAGATTATAAAAATATTCCTGGTAGCCCAGCAAAGGCGAATCGGGAAACACGTCGTTGAGATGCAGCATCTCGCCCCAGCCATGATGGCCGATGATGATGTCCGGCACGAAGCCAAGCTGTTTCAGCTTGGTCGCGGAGCGCGCGACTGCTTCGGCACGGATCAGCGCCTGCTCCAGGTCATGTACATGCGGATGCGCATTGGGCGCCGGCTGACGCCCAAGCTTGTGCAGCATCTTGCGCACGCCCATCAGGCTGTTGCGGTCGTTCTCGGTGATGAACAGCAACTCGTGCTGCTTCTGCGCCGCGAGATGACGCAGGATATGCAGGAACTGCCCAGGAAAATTCTGATGGACGAACAGGTATTTCACGGCCGCACGGCCATGACGGGAAAGCGGCAGGCCGGCCGTTCTCCCTTGCCATCCAGAAGCGTTTGCCGCTCCCAGCCTGCAGCGATCACCTCTTCGGCTTGGCGGGTTTGAACGGCTTTGACGGAATAGCGGCCAATTTCGGAACCGGCTTGGCCGCTGCCTTCGCCTTGGTAGATGCGGCTGCAGGCTTTGCGGCGGGCTTGGCAGCCGCCGTTTTTTTCGGCTTGTCGGCGGTGGGCGCCGGCGCCGGATCGCGGGCGACAAGGGTGATGCGGAAGGCCTCGAGCGGCGACATGCTCTCGGCCTGGCACGGCTCGCCATTATCCAGCGGACCCACCTTGGTGCCGTCGACAAAGGTCGCTTCCACCGCGCAGTCGAAACGCTCCGCCGCATCGCCGCGCAGGCGCATGCGCAGGCCCAGGATCGGCAGGCTCATGCCACGGCTGCCGCAATACTGGCCGCCTTCCGCCCAGGGGCTGAGCCAGCCGCGGCCGAGCACCGCCTGGTATTCCACCTCGCCAGGACCCACCATCGCCTTCGGCGACACCGAGAAACCCTCGATCCAGTTCTTGCTGCCAGGCTCGCCCATCCAGGCGCCCAATTTGGTCGAGACGTCACCGCGCGTCTGCACATGGGCCACGATCTCGGCCGGTTTGGCCTGGCCCGCGGCCTCGCCGCCGGGGGTGTCCTTCTCCGGCGCTGCCGCCACGGCCAGCGGGGCACCGGCAGCCGGCGGTGCCGTCAGCGCCTGCACGGCGCCGGCAGGTGGTGCCGCGCCGGCCGGCCTGCCACCGCCCAGCGGCGGCAGGCCGGCCGCATCCGCCAGACGCAGTATCTGCAGCCGCGGCGGCTCGGAGGTGCTGTTGGGCGCCTGGTAGATGGTGACAAGTATCTGCGCCGGGCCGCGGGTGACGCGCACCAGGGCGGCACCGTTCCAGCCGCCGAGCCAGCCATCCTCGCGAAAAGCGGTGATGGTGACCGCCTCGGGACGGAACACCGGGCCAGGCGGCACCGAGACGCGCACGCCCGGCAGGCCGGTGCCGGCATCGGGAATGGCGCTGCCGGGGGCGTTGAAAATGCAGAACAAACCGGTATCGAGTGTCATCACGTTGCCGGACACTTTCAGTTCCGTCACCATCTTCTGCGCGGGCACACCGGCCGGCGCTGCGTTTTTCTGGTCACTCACAGCGAATTATCTAGCTCCGTTGAGGGTCGGGTCGTTTTGCAGGTGGCTCGATGCCGCGCCCGGCCTGTGCGGACGACAGCATGAGCCATTGAAAGACATTACAGGGCAGGTAACAAGGGTTTGGCGGTGGCGAGCGTTGCCAGATGAAGAAGCGCATCGTTCACGCGCGGTGCGGGCAATCCGAGCGGCAGCACCCAGCCATAGCCTCCCCCCGCTGCTGCTGCCGTCGCGCGAACCCGTGCAGGCGGTGTGCCGATGTCGAATACCGCCGCCGGAAGGCCCGCCGCCCACGCGTCGCTCAGCGCATAGCACCATGTCTCCGGCCAAATCGAGGGGAGAAACGCTAGATCGGCGGACTGCGCACGTATCAAAGCCGTGGCCTCGCCGGGCGAGAAGGCGCCGGTGATGAACACCCGCCCGGTTTCAATCAGTTTCTCATCATCTACCGTGTACCCGACAACAACAAATTCCACCGCCAGTTGACGCGACGCGGCGTCGCGAGCGCAGTCGAGCAGAACATCGAATCCCTTGTCCACGCCGATGGCGCCGATCACCGCCACCCGTCGGCGTGGCCGCTGCGGCACACCCCGCCGCGGCAAAATCGGCGGTGCCGCCGCCTCCCAAGGCTGAACCACCACGGCCGCACCCGGCACGTGGCGCGCCACACGCTGTGCGACGTCATTGGACGGCACGATCACCGCGCGCGCACCACGCAGATCGGCAGCACTGCGACGCCGCAATTCGGCCGGTGCAATGATCTCCTCGATTTCGTATCCCCAACGCGACACACAGACATCGCAAACCGGCGCTTCCGGCTCGCCACAGAACCGGCCCTCTCCGGTGACGAACGACAACCTGGCGCAAAACCACGCATAGTCATGCACCCAGACATCGTAGGGAACACCGAGAGTAGTAAAAATATCCATAACGCTATGGTTATGACCGAGCAGATGATGCACCTCGCCGCCGACCGGATGAGAGCCGGCGAGCAGGCGGCACAGCGCAGGCAGTTCGCGCGGTAACGAAAACCGCAGATTCGGGGTGAGCCCTTCCGCGTCGCCGATTTCGCACCCGCCTTCGCAAGGGCGCAGGATGATGGGGCGATAGCCGGCAGCGCGCTGGAAGGCGGCACGCTCGGCAACGATCCGCGCCGTGCCGCCGCCCTTCGCGTGGCTGACCAGAAGCACGGAGAGCGGCGATGCGCGCGCAGAGTCCTGCCAGCGTGCGATGTCCAGCCGACGGCGCGCAGGTGCCAGCGGATCGGCTGCAATCCAGGCTTGTACACGCGGCGCATACCCTGGGTGGCGCTCGTCCAGCAGGCGCAGATTGCGTTCCAAAAGGTAGCGCCGCGCCGCCCCGAACGAGGCACCGCCGACATGCGCCACGAATACCTCGGGCACCGCGACATGGCGCCAGCCGAGGGCGGCGGCGCGTTCGGAAAAATCATTTTCCTCGCCGTAGCCCTGGGCGAAGAGGTTTTCGTCGAACAGCCCGGTCTGCGCGAGACAGTCGCTGCGGATGAACATGCAGAAACCGTGGGCGGTAGGTATCTCCACGAGGCGGCCGCGATTGACGCGGGCAGTGAGCGCGGCAAGGCGACGCGTTTCGGCAAGGTCGGGCACCGGGTTCTCGCCGGCATCGCCGGGGTAGCTGAGGATGCTGGCGTCGTTGGAGATCGGCGTGGCGGTGCCGATATCCGGCGCACTGCAGGCGGCGTCGCGCAGGGTCTCCAGCCATCCCGGGGCTACCAGCGTGTCGCTGTTGAGCAGCACCACGTGGCGGCCTTTTGCCGCGCGCATGCCGGCGTTGGCGGCGGCGGGAAAACCGCGGTTGCGGCCGTCCGGATGCGAGGGGATCAGCCTGATCGCGCCATCTGCGGCAAGGCGGCGCAAGGCTTTACGCAGTTCCGGCTCCGGCGAGGCGTCATCGACGACCCAGATACGGGTTTCGGCCGGCACCGTCTCGCGCACGCTGGCCAGACAGGCAAGGGTCGTGTCGTGCCCGCGATAGACGGGGATGACGACATCGGCCGGCACGTGGAGCAGCACTTGTCTGGTTTTCCGGGCGCGTGGCGGCAGGGTGCCCGGGCCGGCGACTGGGCTGCCGAGCAGGTCGTGCCCGTCAGCACCGAGCACGCGCAAGGCGGCGCCACTCTGCATCGGGTAGGCGAAGCTGCGCGGGCGTGCGAGCGGCGCCTTGATCGACACGTCTTCGGCAAGGCTGGTTGGCGAGATCCGTGCGATCGGCTCCCCCGCCAGGCCAGTGATCGCCAGCACCGGGTCGCGCCCCGGCGCGCCTGGGTGCCAGGCCCAGCCGCTCATTTGGCCGAGATGATGCTCAACGAAGCCCTCAAGCCGGAAGATGGTTTTCGGCGAAAGGGGGCTGCCAAGAAGAGGTGCGTCGCCGGACATCACCTCGAGCGCCAAGCCGGTGGTGAGATCCGCGTCGGCCTTGTAGATGCCGCTCTCGCGCTGGCGTAGCTTGAGCTCGATGCCATCCAGACGGACACGCAAGCCTTTGCGCGGCGTGTCGGCGAGCAGCATTCCGTCTTCGCGCAGGCCGCACCAGCCTGGTGGGTTACCCTCATTGACCAATTGGTTCGCAAGTGAGGCAAGTGCGTGATCGGCAGCATTCTTGGAAAGTGCACGGCCCATGGCGTGTTCGGCATCGCTCACGCGTCCTAGCGAGAGCAGGGCAGCGATCCATCCGCAATAGGTTTCGCGTGTGCCATGCCGTGCCGCCAACTGGCCGAACAGGGATTCGGCGCCCGCCGCATCACCGGCGCGCAGATGCCCCCAAGCAAGCGAGAAAAGGATGTTCTGATCCGCCGGTGCGATACGATGCGCACGTCCCAGCCATACGACGGCTTCTCCCATTGCCCCCGCTGCCGCGAGGGCCTCGCCTTTGTCCCAGGCAGTCCTCGCCAGTTCGCGCGCCTTGCTGAGATCAATTTCGGGCTCTGCCGCCCGAACCTGCAAGGCAGGTGGCTTCTCCAGCCTGAACCTACCCATCGGCCATCCAGGACATAAAAGTTTTTTGCTTCTTTTTTTCAAAAAAGAAGCCTTTGCCTTTATCTCCCGCTACCGCCCCTGCAAGCAATTACTGCAGCGCCGGATGCAGCCGTGCCGGTTCCGCATCGAGCGCCTCCAGGTCGGCCCCCGCCTCCGTGACACCCGAGCCGATTGCGCGCTGCAGCCAGAGCCTTGCCTCCAGCCCATCGACATCGCCGCCAAGCCCGCGCGCCAGGAAGCGGCCCAGCATCATCTGTGCGTGGCCATGCCCCTTCTCGGCCGCCAGACGATACCAGTTCCGCGCCTCCGGCCGGTCTTCGGGCACGTCGTGTCCGCCGCCCAGCATGGCGCCGACGGCGAACATGGCGCCGACATGCCCCGCTTCGGCAGCCTTGCGGAACAGCCGCATCGACTCGGCGTGGTCGCGCGCGCCGCCGGTGCCGTTCAGCGACATTTCCGCCAGAGCCACTTCGGCATCCTGCATCCCGGCATTCGCTGCCTTGGTCACCCAGAGGCGGCCTTCAACGGGATCGGCTGCGAGGCCGCGCCCCTCGATGGTCAGCCGACCGTACCAATACTGCGCATTGATCACGCTGTCGGCGGCACGGCGGAGCCAGAACACGGCGCGACGGTCGTTTCGGTCGATACCGACGCCCTCGGCCAGACAGACGCCGAGATTAAAGGCGGCAACGAGATCGCCGGCGCCCGCCGATTGTTCAAAGAGTTCGCGCGTTCGCTGGGCATCCTCGGCCGAGCCGGCGCCGGAGAGCAGCAGGTTCGCAAGATCGGCCTGTGCCTGGCGGTCGCCACCTTCGGCGGCTTTGCGGAACCAGCGGCCGGCTTCCTCCGGATCGCGATGCACGCCGGCGCCGGTCAGGAACAGCAGGCCCAATGCACGGGCGGCGGCCGGGTGGCCGGCTTCGGCAGCGCGGTTGTACCAGATCGCCGCTTCGGCGTAGTTGGGTGGCAGGTCGCCGCCGCGGGCATAGATGTCGCCCACGAGGGCGGCTGCTTCGCGGTCGCCGGCATTGGCGGCGCGACGCAGCCAGGATTCGCCTTCGATCGGATTTCGCGTGACGCCACGGCCTTCGAGCAGGGCCAGGCCCCAGCGTGCCTGGCCGCTGCGCACGTTCTTCTCGGCGGATTGCTTGTAGTACGTCCCCGCCACCTCCAGGCTAGCCGGCAGGCCGGCGCCACGTTCATGCATGACGCCGAGCAGATAAAGTGCTGTCGGCAAGCCAGAATCCGCAGCGCGCTTCAGCGCCAACGCGGCGGTGGCATGAGTGTCGTAGGTGGTTGCGGTCCGCAACAGAGCCAGGCCGCGCCCGAGGAAACCTTGCGGGCAATCGGCCGCCGCCGAACGCTCATACCACTGGTCGGCTTCATCGAGATTGCGGATGTCGTCCGGGCCCGAGGTGAGGATGTAGCCCAGCAGCGCCTGCGCCTCGGCCGCCCCTGCTTCGGCCGCCGCACGCGCCCATTTCAATGCCGCCGGGAAATCGGGCTCGTCCGTCGCCGATCCGACGACGCGGGCAAAAAGCGGACTGCCGGGTGTCGCCTTGGTGCCACCACCCTTGCCGGCGAGGCCGTAGAGATAAAGGGTTGCAAGCAGGGTCTGCGCCTCGACCCAGCCACCCTGCGCCGCGCGTTCCAGCCAGGCCGCGCCGTCGCGCCGGCTGACCGGCACACCAAGGCCTTTAAGATAGGCGCGGCCAACCCAGAACTGGCCCTCTGCCGAACCGCTGCGCGCAACATGGGAAAACAGCGCGAAGGCGCGGCGATGCTGGCCTTTCTCATCGAGCTGTATGGCACGTTTCAATGCCGCGGCTGGTGAGCCCGCCGAGACAATCCGATCGATAAGGCTCAGCATACTCTGCGTTGGTCCATCGCTGTCTTTACGTCAAGCAAGCGCCATGAGCGCATGCGGAAGGAATGCCATCATACCGAATGTGCATTCCTCCCGCCATTCCCGCCCATATCGCCACCTGTCGGGTAGATAACTCAGTTCGGTTCGCGCATGCCTTCATTAACCACCGGCAACAGACGTTCGGTCATGTATTCGAGCAGCGTGCGCTCACCGACCTTGATGTCCGCCTCCACGGCCATGCCAGGAACGATGTGCATGTCCTTAGGCACGTTCTTCAGCGCAAGCCGGTCGAGGGTGATGCGCGTGTCGTAGAAGAACGGCGAGTTCGGCGCGACACCGGTAAACACCGAATTGGCTGTGGTGCCGGAGCTCGCAGGTCCGGCCGCATTGCTGGTGGTCCCGGTGAGGAAGCTGTCCGAGCTGATCAGGCGTACAGCGCCACTGGCGGAGCCGAATTCCGTGCTGGGGAAGCTCGCGAATTTTATTTGCACCGGCTGGCCGGTGAACACGTAGCCGGATTGATCACCGGTCACCTGCGCATCGATCTCGAGCGGTGCGTTGAGCGGCACCAGTGTAAAGAAGGTGGTGCCGGGCTGCAGAACCGAGCCTACCGAAACCGGTGCCACCGACAGCACGGTCGCATCCTGCTCGGCCCGCAAATCGATCAGTTTGAAGTTGAGCGCCGCATGCTCCAGCTGATCACGGTAGGTCGCCAGCTGCAGCGCATCCTGAGTGATGGTCTGCGACACATCGGCAAACCATTGCTGGTTATAGTTGTCGAGCTGACCGGTGAGAGACGCTACCGTCTGGCGGGCATTTTCCACTTGCTGCACGCTGGTCAGAACCTGGCGCTCGGCCTCGAGCCGCTGGCTCACGGCGGTCAGGGTATCGATACGGCTGCCGACGAGATCATGCTCGAGTTGCTGGCGCATCTTCTCGACATCGGCGGCGACGCCGGTCTCCTTGGCGTATTGGCGTACATCGGCATCGGCCTGCAGCATCAAGGCGCGCTGGGCGTCGATCTGGCCGCGATAGTACCGCAGTTCCGCCTCACGTGCTGAGGCGCGCTGCGCGAAGATGCCTTCCTGCACGATCGCACCCGCTGTCAGCGTGTGCGGCCGGTAGGCCACCTGCCGGTTTTCCGCGTTCAGCCGCTCGATCTCGGTCTGGTAGCGATCGACCTGGTCCTTGGCGGCGATGTTGTCGGCCGCGGCATAGGTGGGGTCGAGCTGTGCCAGCAACTGGCCCTTATGCACGATGTCGCCGGCCGACACCGCGATGGTTTTGACGATGGCGGTGGTGAGAGGCTGCACCACCAACTCGGGGGTGAGCGACACGATCTTGCCGTTCGCGGTGACAACCCGATCCATCTTGAAGGTCGCAGCGGTCAAGATGAGCAGAAGCACCAAGGTGCCCACCAGCAGCACCACGTTGCGCGCAGCAAGCTTGGGAGCGACGCCCTGAAGCGCCATGGACGGCGAGTAGAATTCCAGCATCTCCGGTGGCGTGTCGTCGCGCACAGCGCGCCCGCGGCCGGAGAACAATGATCCGGGCTTTCCGGTAGGTGTCGGGCCGGCCGGCCGTGTCGGTTGGGTAGTGGTGACGGACATGGCTTATTCTCCCTGTGCGAGGGCTGCCGCAGCGCGGACCGGATCGATATGGCGGTTCTGCTGGTTCCAAAGCGTACGATAGACAGAGCAGCGATCGAGCAGAACGCTGTGCGGCGCGATGTCGAGCACGGCGCCACGATCCATGACCATGATCAGATCGCAATTCACCAGGCTCGACAGACGGTGAGAGACGATCACCATGGTCCGCCCCTTGCCGACGCGCACCAGGCTCGCGTTCACCAAGGCCTCGCTTTCCGGATCCAGCGCGCTGGTCGCTTCGTCCAGGATCATGATGCGCGGATTGGTGATCAGCGCACGCGCAATCGCGAGGCGCTGACGCTGGCCGCCGGAGATATTCGCAGAGCCTTCTTCGATCCAGGTGTCATAACCCTGCGGCATACGCTCGATGAATTCTTCGGCGCCCGCCAGCCGTGCAGCACGCACCGCATCCTCCAGCGTAAGGCCTGCACGACCCGCCGTGATATTGTCGCGCACCGTGCCGCGGAATAGGAAGTTGTCCTGCAGCACCACGCCGAAACTGCGGCGCAGATGCGATAGATTGATCTCGCGCAGCTCCGCGCCGTCGATCTTCACCGCACCGGAATATTCGCGGTTGATGCCCTGCAGCAGCCGCGTGATGGTCGATTTGCCGGAGCCGCTTCGGCCCACCAGCCCGAGCATCGTGCCGGGCGGCACCGAGAAGCTCACCTTGTTCAGCGCCGGGCGCTGGCCAAGCGGATAGGTGAAGGTGACATCCTCGAACGCGACCTGGCCCTCGAATTTCGGCCGCATGCCGTCACCTTGGGCGCGGGTCTCGGTCGGGTTGTTCAGCACCTTGGCGATCTGCCCGATCGCAGTGCGTACCTCCTGGAAATCCTCCATCAGCTTGGCGAAGCCAACCAGCGGCGAAGCGACGCGGCTGCTGAGGAGCATGAAGGCGATCAGGCCACCGCGATCCACCGACGTATCATTCTGCAGCGCCAGATAGGCACCGACGAGAACCACACCGCGCGACATGAAGGTCTGTAGCGGCTCGACCATCGTGTTCGGCCAGTTGGCCAGCCGGCCGGCCGCCAGGCGCCAGCGACCGGCATCGGCAACCCGCTCGTCCCAAATCACCTTCTGCTGCGGCTCCAGGGCCAGGGACTTCACGGTTCGTATGCCGTAGACGGTCTCGCTCATCACCGCGCCCTTCTTGTGCTCGGCCTGGATCGACATCGCGATCAGTCGGCCGACGGGGCGCAGGAAGATGATGATGATCAAGGCGATCAGGCCGGCAATGGCGCAAGAGACCATCGCCAAGGTCGGCTCCATGTAGAACATGAAGGGCAGCATGATGAACAAGGTCACGCCGTCCAGCAGCGTGGATAGCAGCTTGCCGGTCAGAAACTCGCGGACGCGGAACACTTCGCGCAACCTGCTGAGCGTCTCGCCGGCCTGGCTGCGTTCAAAGAAATCCAGCGGCAAGGCCAGAAGACGGCCGAACAAATGCAGGTTCAGCCGCACATCGATCCGCGCGGACAGGATGAGGATCAGCTCACGCCGCGCCCAGCCGAGAATGCCTTCGAACAGCATCATCAGCGCCATCATCGCCGAGACCATGTAGAAGGTAGAGAGGCTGTTATACTCGAGCACGCGGTCGATCACCGCCATCACCATCAGCGCTGGCACAATGGTGAGGAAGGACAGCACCACAGAGGCGTAGCTGATCTGAATGAGAATTTTCTTCTCTTCCATCACCTTGCTGGCGATCCAGCCGAAGGTGAACGGCGCCTCGCCCTCGTTCTGGCCGAACGGACGTTTCACCAGGATGACGTCGCCGGCCCAGGCCTGCTCCAGGCGCAAGCGGTCGACGGCCACCGGCGGCTCGGCATCGGCCGACGTGGGACTCTTGAGCCAGACGATATCGCGCTGCGGATCGGCGCCGACCACCAGGCCAGCCGTGCCGTCCTTCAGGAGCAGCACAACCGGGGCCGCTTCGCGGAAACGGAACAGGTTCTTCCACACCAGGCGCAATGCCCGCGCGGTCAGGCCCTGCTCGCGCAGCCAGGTCACCAACGACGCCGGTGAAGGATACGGGTCGCTCGCCGGGCCGCGATACTCGGCCATGTCCAGATCGACGCCGTGGAAACGTGCGGCAGCGGCGACGGCACGCAGCCGCAGCTCGGTCGGCGTCAGGTTTTCAGGAGGCACATCGCTTTCGATCCGTAACGGCTCGCCGGCGTTGCCCATGCCATTGCCCTCGGCACCATCGAACTCATTGGATCCGGGAGGGTTGTCGTTGCTGTTTGCCACCTGGAAGGTCCCTTTGGCTCTGAAATCCACGTGCCGAGAGCGAAATACCGCAGCTGGTGCCACCCTGCACCCCATTCCATTAACACGGTATGTGCCGGGACGGGATAATTTTTGCCGGTTTATCTAGCCTGTTTCACCCCCGTGTCCTTAAAATCACGTAAAGGAGGCCCGCTGCAATGAACATCACCCCGGCAAAGCCGGCGGACCTGCCGGAAATCCAAGCCATCTATGCACATCACGTGCTCAACGGCACCGGCACCTTCGAGGAAATCCCCCCCAGCATTGAGGAGATGACCGGCCGCTACCAGGCCGGCCTCGACTCGAACTACGACTGGCTGGTCGCACGCGACGCAACCGGCGTGCTCGGTTACGGCTATTACGGCGCGTTCCGCGCGCGGTCAGCTTATGAGTTCACCGTGGAAGACAGCGTCTACGTCCGTGAGGACGTGCGCGGCCAAGGGGTCGGCAAGGCGCTGGTCGCCGAACTCCTGCGCCTGGCCGAAGCCCGCGGCTTCCGTCAGATGCTCGCCCTGATCGGTGACAGCGAGAACACCGGCTCCATCGGCATGCATGCCAGCCTCGGCTTCCTGCGCGTCGGCGTGTTCCGCGCGACCGGGCTCAAGTTCGACCGCTGGCTGGACGTGGTGATGATGCAGAAAACCCTCGGAGCCGGCGACGCCGATGTTCCCACGCGCTGAACGGCAGGCGGCATGTTGCCTGCTGGTGCTCACCGGTCTGCTCGCCGCCTGCGACCGCAAGCCGAGCGTGCCGCAACAGCTCGTCCATCGCGCTGCACCCCTCGTTGCCGCCGCTGCAAAACGCGAGCCGCCGGCGGACGAGAACTGGTTCACCCAGGCAGCCGGGCGCGGCCCCTCGCTCGGCCTAGCCTACACACATTCGGTGGGGCTGGAGATCACCGGCGGCGCAATCACCGCCCATTTCAATGCCGCGCGTGACAGCTGTCTGAACAGCCCGACGCTACATTGCATCCTGCTGCGCGCCGATTTCAGCACATTGCCGGTCGGGAACGAACGAGTGCCCCCGCGCCACGAAGGCAACCTCGCTTTGCGCCTGCCGCACGACCAGATCGCCGCCTTCGCCGCGTCGCTTACGCAACCACTGCAAGGCGAACCGGCCGGCCTCGTGCGCGTCACGCGGCAATCGATGACAGCGGACGATCTCAGCCAGCCGATCGCCGATATCAGCCAGCGCGTGGCCCAACTGCAATCCTACCTCGCAAGCCTCAAGGCCCTCGGCGACAGGCTGACCATCGGCGTCGGCGATCTGGTGAAGATCGCCGGCGAAACGGCTCGGACACAGTCGGAGATCGAAGCCGCACAAGCAGCCCAACGCAACCTGTCGCAACAGGTGAACACCGAAGAGC
This sequence comes from Acetobacteraceae bacterium, assembly GCA_965198855.1. Lineage (GTDB taxonomy): Bacteria > Pseudomonadota > Alphaproteobacteria > Acetobacterales > Acetobacteraceae > BOG-908. The sequence continues at coordinate 3,151,005 of CBDAPZ010000001.1, forward strand.
TCGACATCAGCTTTGAGGAGCCGGCACCACCACCAGCTGCCGCCGACCCGATCGGGCAAAGCTGGAACGGCATGCAAGACATCTTTGATCGCAACGTCGGTGCGGCGATGGATGCTGCGATCGCCGCGGCACCGTGGATGCCACTCGCGTTCCTAGGGCTGCTATTGCTTTGGTTCGTGCGGCTGGTGCTGTTTGGCCGGCGCAAAAAGTAAGCAAGCCGGTCGAAGGAGCCTGCCTTAACCTAGTAACGCTTCCTTTAACGCCAAGTAACTCTCCTGATCGGGCGTGCAAAGAAGGCCGCCATCGGTCATGCCGGGGATGTAGGCCGAACCGTCGAAGCGGGCAGAATAGCCGCCGGCTTCGGCGTGGATCAGAACACCGGGCAAGTGGTCCCACGGCATCAGGCGATAGAACATCATGAAGTGACTCTTGCCGGCAGCATTCATCCGATGTTGATGCGCAGCACAGCGGAAATCCCAGATCTGTGCAACCTTGTCGAGGTTGCCCACCACAACGCGGCGCAACGCCGTCGGCAGGTATCGCCAGGAAGCGGCACCCGTCATCTCAGCCACCGGCACCGGTGCTGCAACGCGCAGCGTCTCGCGTGTGCCGTCGGCTGCCTGCTCCCAGGCGCCCTCGCCGCGCACCGCGATGGACGACGTATCCATCACCGGGTCATGGATCACCGCGGCCACCACCTCGCCGCGGATCACGGCCGCCGCCATGCAGCCGAACAGCGGAAGACCGGCAGCAAAATTCGAGGTGCCATCGACGGGATCGACGACAAAGGCAAGATCGGCGCCGGCGAGCTGATCGAGCAGCGAAGGGTCGCGCTGGGCCGCCTCTTCACCTACGACCAGGCAGCCGGGATAAAGCCGGCCAAGGCTGCGGGTGATCATCGCCTCGGCGGCTTCGTCCGCATCGGTCACCAGGTCCAAAGGCCCCGATTTCGTGCGGATGTCACCTTCACCCAGCTTGCGGAAGCGCGGCATGATCTCCATCCGCGACGCCGCCCGCAACAACTGATCCAGGGCCTCCGCCTGGCTCACCGAAAACATGCGCGCGCTCAGGCCGGATTTTCGAAACGGGCGCGGTCGGCCGGCATCAGGCGCACCGTCACGTGGGCGGCCTGCTCGTCATCTTCTCGGCGTATCACCTCGCCATGCTCGTACAGCCAGGCGAGGCGCGCCCCGTCGGCATGCTCGATGGCATACTCCGTCTGTTGAAGACCGGCGGCGATGCGGGCATCAAGCGCCTGCTTCAGGGCCTCCAGCCCGTCGCCGGTGATCGCGGAGACGGCGACCGAGCCTGGCTTCTGCGGCAGGCCGTCGGCGCCGCCGAGCAGATCGGATTTGTTGAGCACTTCGATCGTGCGGGTCGCAAAATCCTCGTCCAGCGTGCCTTCACGTGCCATGCCGTTCAGCACCGCCATCACGTCCGCACGCTGTGCCGCACTGTCGGGATGGGCGGCATCACGCACATGCAGGATCACGTCTGCCTCAGCGACCTCCTCCAGCGTGGCGCGGAAGGCGGCGACGAGCTCGGTCGGCAGTTCGCTGATAAAGCCGACCGTATCCGACAGGATCACACGACGGCCGCTGGGCAGGCGCAGGCCGCGCATGGTGGGGTCGAGTGTCGCGAAAAGCTGGTCCTGCGCATGCACGTCGGCACCGGTCAGTGCATTGAACAGGGTGGACTTGCCGGCATTGGTGTAGCCGACGAGGGCGATCACTGGGAACGGCACCTTCTTGCGGGCGCTGCGATGCAGGCCGCGGGTGCGGCGCACCTGGTCCAGCTCCTTCTTCAGGCGCACGAGCCGGTCGGTGATCAGCCGCCTATCCGCCTCGATCTGTGTTTCGCCAGGGCCACCGAGGAAGCCGAAGCCACCGCGCTGCCGCTCAAGATGGGTCCAGGACCGCACGAGCCGCGAGCGCTGGTATTCCAGGTGCGCGAGTTCGACCTGCAGCGCGCCTTCGCGGGTCACGGCGCGCTCGCCGAAGATGTCCAGGATCAGGCCGGTGCGGTCGATCACCTTCACGCCCCACAAGCGCTCGAGATTGCGTTGCTGCACCGGGCTCAACGCGGCATCGATGATGGCGACCGTCACGTCTTTCTCGGCGAGATACGCTTTTTCGGAGTCCACCTGGCCGCTGCCGAGCAGGGTGGAGGGGCGACGCGCGCGCAGCGGCAGGATGGTGGCGTGCACCACCACGAGGCCGATCGAGGCGGCGAGGCCCGTGGCTTCCGCCAGGCGCGCTTCTGCGGCGCGTGCATTGTCGGTGCCGGCAGTGTGTCGGTCCCAGGGCAGGATCACGGCGGCCTTGATGGGGGTGGGCCGGCCGTCGTGCCCGCGCGCCGGACGCGAAGCGGCCGTCGCGAGGGCTTCGGTGTCGTTGTCGCTAGAAGTCGCTATCGGCAGAGCCGGTCTCCTTGCCGGATACGCCGGCGCTTTCCTTCGAGGGGTCGAACAGGGTGATGGGGGCACCCGGCATCACGGTGCTGATCGCGTGCTTGTAGACAAGCTGGGTATGGCCATCGCGCCGTAACAGGACCGAAAAATTATCGAACCAGGTGATGATACCCTGGAGCTTCACGCCATTGATGAGAAAGACCGTGACCGGCGTCTTTGCCTTGCGCACGTGGTTCAGGAACACGTCCTGCACGTTTTGTGGTTTCTCAGTTGCCACGAGTTTGTCCTTAAGTTTGTTGTTATCCGGCCCAGCGTTTCTGTGGGTCGTATGTTTGGTTCTGCAAGCCGCATGCCCGCGGCGTCATAAATGGTCAAAAGCGTGACCGCATTAAGGCAGCATTGCAGTTGTGTTTTTTAATATTCTGCTTTTAACTCTTTGACATAGAAGTCTTTTGCTTCTTTTGTTCAGAAAAGAAGTTTCTTTTTCCTTATGTGTTTAATCGCGCAGCGATCATACCGAACAATCGGGCACTTACCGGCCCAGGCGTTCCGCCTCCGATGGTTTTGCCATCAAGCTTTACAATAGGTTTAACGAAGCTGGTAGCCGAGGTGAGGAAGATCTCCCGTGCGGCGCGCAATTCGTTCAGCGAGAACAAGCGGTCTTCCAAGGAGATATCGGTGCCCGCCAGCTCTTCGACGAGTGCGGCACGCGTACAGCCCGGAAGGATGCGATCGCTCAGCGCCCGGGTGCGCAGCACGCCATGCGCATCGACCATCCAGACGGACGTGGAGGCGCCTTCGGTGACCATGCCGTCGGCATCGACAAGGATGGCTTCAACGGCGCCTTTCTCCCGGGCCGCCTGCTTGGCCAATATATTAGGCAGCAGCGACACCGATTTGATGTCGCACCGGGCCCAGCGCTGATCGGGCCAGGTGATCGCCTCGCCGCTCCACAGCCTCAGATCCGACGGGAACGGCGCGGTCCGGCGCATGGTGACCACCAGCGAGGGGCGTGTGCCAGCGTGTGGGAAGGCATGGTCGCGGCGGGCGACGCCGCGGGTGATCTGCATATAGATGAGGCCGGAAGCTAGACGATTGCGTTCCGCTACTTCATCTAGGATCATCGACAGCACCGGGCGTGCGACTGGCGCCGAAATCTGCAGCTCCGAAAGGCTGCGTTGCAGCCTGGCGAAATGCAGTTCAGCGTCGATCAGCGCGCCATTGTGGCGATAGACGACCTCATAGACGCCATCTGCAAACTGGTAGCCGCGGTCTTCGATGTGCACGACCGCATCGCGATGCGGCACGTAGCGGCCATTGACGTAGGCGACGCGCGACATCGGTTCAGTTGCCGGCTTTCAGACCGCCGGCAACCTGCCTCACCTGGCCACTTCCTCGGCGACGGGCATGTCGATGCCGGGCTGGTCACCGAACCCGGGTTGGGCCTGCGGGCCGTTTGCCATGGGAGGCTGCGGCTCCTCGGTCTCATTGCCGTCGCGATCGCGGCGCTGGTGGCCGTTATATTGCTGTCCCTGGCCGCCCTGGTTGCCCCCGGCTTGACCCTGGTGCTGTTGGCCGTTGCCCTGGCCGGCATTCTGCTGCGATGCCTGGTTGATGGCATTCAGAATGCGGAAATAATGCTCCGCATACTGGAAATAGCTTTCCGCCATCACGCGGTCACCGGAGCCGGTGGCGTCGCGCCCCAGCTGCAGATATTTCTCGAAGAGCTGCTGGGCCGTTCCGCGAATGCGCAGATCGGGGCCGCTGCTGTCGAAAACATGGTTCCTGTTGAGCGGAATGTTTCCGCCATATTGCCGGGGGCTGCTACCGCCGCCGCCGTTTCCGCCGCCGCCACCGCTCCGGTGGCTACGTCCACGCATGCGTTTCATGTTCATCCGATGATTACAATGCTTCCCTGTCCGAAGCGATTTTTCCCGATCCGCACCGCCCAAACGGCGCCCTGGGGCGATGAAAAATCAGCGACGAGTCCCAACGCACCCAATTGCTGCGAGGCTGGCAGCCGGCCGGTAAAAGCCAGGCTGAGCCGCGGCAGGCTCCCGGCCATGGCAGCTTGCGCCGCCATGTCGAACCCGCCCTTGTGGCGCAGCCGGACCCTAGCTTCCCACAGCCGTACTGCCAAACAATTTTTTTTCAAATGCGTCGGCATCTGCCTTGCGGCACAGTCTGAGCGCACGATCGATGCCGGCCAAGTCGGCATCGCACCCTAAATAATGCAGTCCGGCCGCTTTCGCCAGTGCCCTGACTGAATCCAGCTGCCCCTCCCCCAACTCGAACACCGCGGCGCCGCCCGGCGCAAGGATCCGCGGCAGGCAGGCGACCAGATGCCGATAGGCATCCAACCCATCGACGCCACCGTCCAAGGCGCTGCCCGGCTCGAAGCGCGCCACCTCCGGCATCAGCGCCGCGATCTCGCCGTGTGGAATATAAGGCGGATTGCATAGGACAAGATCGAACGAGGCCGAAACGGCATCCTCCCAATCCCCTGCCAGAAACGCCGCACGTCCGGCGAAACCGTTCGCCACAGCGTTCTGCGCTGCCAGCAATGCGGCCGCAGGCGCGCGGTCTACGCCCACACCAAAAGCCTCTTTAAACACGCTCAGAGCCGCCAGCAGCAACGCCCCCGTGCCGGTGCCCAGATCCAGAATGCGGCGCACCGAGTCGGCTGCCGGAAACAGATCCATCGCCGCAGAGATCAGCGTCTCGCTATCCGGCCGCGGAATCAGGGTCGCCGGCGATACCGCGAGATCGAGCGTCCAGAACCCACGACGGCCGGTGATGAACGCCAGCGGCTCGCGCTGCACACGGCGCGCTACCAGCGCCGACCAGGCGCCGGGTTCGACAGCCAAATCCGGTTCGAGAAACCGCCCGGGCGCCGCACCCAGCAGATGCGCCGCCAACAGCCGCGCTTCCCGCCGCGGCGACTCCACGCCAGCCGCCCCCAACCGAGCGGTTGCCAACGTAAGCGCCTCTCGCAAAGTGATTACCTGGCGCATGGCGCATGATCGGCTATGCTGACGAGCACGACATCCGACCGCGAGACATCCATGCGGCTACCCCACATCTCCTGCCCTACCCGTTTTCAATCCATCCTCCTCGCCGGCCTGCTCGGCGCCGTGGCACCACCGGCCCGCGGTGCTGCCACCGTAACCTTCGACATCGCCGACGCCACAGACCCAGCCGAAGTCACCGAGGCCACCACCGTGTTCATCAACGGCAAACTGGTCGCCCATTTCGAGCTCAGCGCCGATCACCCTTTCGACGTCGTACACGTGACGGTGCCGGAAGCCCAACATTACGACTACGCACTGTGCGGCCGCATTACCGTGCGTGCGGAAGACGGACATAGCGAAACCCACGTGTTGGACGATGGCGCTACCATGGAAGACCCCTCGGGGCACCACCTGGAAGCGCTCGCGATGGACGGCTTCACCACCTTCTACCTGGGCGAACGCGGCGGCAACATGGGCGCCGCCGCACCGCGTGACCTGCACCGGACGAACGTGTGCAGCATCCCTGTATCCTGAGATCTAGCTGACCTCCTAAAGGCGGGGGGCAGAGCCCCCAGGCCTTCAGTGGGTCGGGTAGATCTTGGGATAGGTGATCTGATCCGCCGGCCCCGGCGCGGTTGGGCTGCCGAGCTTGCCGCAGGCAGCCAGCAGGGCGAGCAAGGCGATTGCCAACACGCGCTTCATGCCAAGGCCGCCAGCCAGCTTCTTGCCTGCGCTGAGACGTTGGCTGGTGCGGTGCCGCCATAGCTGACGCGGGACGCAAGCGAGGCATCGACTGTCAGCACACTGAAAACATCCTCGGTAATTCGGGGCTCCTCCTTCTGCATGTCGGCCAGCGGGAGGTCGGCGAGATCCGCGCCGAGGGCTTCAGCGCGGGCGACCAGTTTGCCGGTGACATGGTGGGCGGTACGGAAGGGCAGGTTGAGCACGCGCACCAGCCAGTCGGCGAGGTCGGTGGCAGTCGAGAAGGCAGCGCCCGCGGCCTGGCGCATGCGCGCGAGATCGGGCTGCATGTCGCGCACCATGCCGGCAGTCGCTGCCAGCGACAAGGCGAGCGCTTCCGTGGCGTCGAACACCGGTTCCTTGTCCTCCTGCATGTCCTTTGCATAGGCGAGTGGCAGGCCCTTCATCACCGTGAGAAGGCTCAGCAGGGCGCCGAAGATGCGGCCTGTCTTCGCACGGGTGAGTTCGGCTGCATCCGGGTTGCGCTTTTGCGGCATGATCGAGCTGCCGGTGGTGAAGGCGTCCGACAGGCGGATGAAGCCGTAGGGCGCGCTGCACCAGATCACCATCTCCTCGGCCAGGCGCGACAGATGCATGGCGCAGATCGAGGCGGCGGCTAGGAACTCGAGCGCAAAATCGCGGTCCGAGACGGCATCGAGCGAGTTGGCGGTGGGCGCATCGAAGCCGAGCGTGTGGGCGGTCATGTGGCGATCGATTGGAAAGGACGTCCCGGCGAGGGCGGCGGAGCCGAGCGGGCACTGGTTGAGGCGTTTGCGGCAATCTTCCAGCCGGCTGCGGTCGCGCGCGAGCATTTCGACGTAGGCGAGCAGATGGTGGCCGAAGGTGACGGGCTGGGCGGTCTGCAGATGGGTGAAGCCGGGCATCGGGTCGGCAGCGTGTTCGGTGGCACGGATGGCGAGGGCTTTGAGGGTGTCGGTGAGCTGGGCGTGGAGGCCGTCGATCGCGTCGCGCACCCAAAGGCGGAAATCGGTGGCGACCTGGTCGTTACGGCTGCGCGCGGTGTGCAGGCGGCGGCCGGCATCGCCGATGCGTTCGGCCAGCCGCGCCTCGATGTTCATGTGGATATCTTCGAGCGCCTCGGTAAAGGAAAAGCGGCCTTCGGCGATCTCGTCGGCAATGGCGTCCAGCCCGGTGGCAATGGATCGCTGGTCGTCGTGCGAGATGATGCCGGTATGCGCCAGCATCGCCGCGTGGGCCTTGGAGCCGCTTATATCCTGGCGCCAGAGTTTCCGATCGAAGCCGATCGAGGCGTTGATCCGCTGCATGATCTCCGCCGGGCCGCCGGCGAAGCGGCCACCCCATTGCATGTTGGCGCCATCCGGGGCACCCGGCGGGTTCGACCCGGTCTCTCGTTCTGACGTGAAGGACATGTTTGCGATGGCTCTTGTGACACGCCGCACCCTGCTGGCGGCCGCCTCTACCGTATTGGGCGGGGTCGCTGCGCGCAAACCCGCCTATGCCGACGACACCGGCGAACACGTGCAGATGCGCCCGTTCTCGGAGATCACTCACACGTCGCCCCCACGTCTTCTCCCGCCGGCAAGCTTCAAGACACTGGACGGGGGTGTGAAGACGCTGGCCGATTTCCACGGCAAGCCGGTGCTGTTAAATTTCTGGGCGACCTGGTGCGTGCCGTGCGTGGCCGAATTGCCGGAGCTGGATCAACTGGCCGGCACCGATAGCGGTCTCGTCGTGATCGCCGTCTCCGCCGATCGCGGCGGCGCGCCGGTGGTAAGCCCCTTCCTCGCCGCCCACCACATCACCCACGCCACCGTAATGCTCGATCAGAGCAGCGACACCGCCCACGCGCTGGGCGTCGTAGGTTTTCCGACCACGCTGCTGATCGATGCGTCGGGCCATCTGCGCGGCACCATGGAGGGTCCTGCGTCCTGGGGCACTGCCGGCCAGGCGATTGCAGCGATCGTCAGCTCGTCCTAGCCCGCCTGGCTTTGCGCCGCCTAGGGCAGCATTTCGACCAACGTGCGTGCGGCCTCACCGCACCATGAGAATATGGAACGATTGGGCGAAGTCGCTTTCGTCATATAACCCTTACGCCATCTTCTGCAAAAAATTATCGGCACAAAGTCATTGCAAATTACGCGCTACCTGTGTCTGGTCCTTGCGTAACTTTGATTGTTCCGGATATGCATATGCAGCCTGCATTCCTGCGGCGTTGTGTCGCTGCCTGCGTGGATGGACACCTGGTGGAACGCCTTGCCTATTTGTGGCGTGCCTGGTGGGCAGTACGGGTGATCGCTGTGTCCGGCGCGTTCGACGCAGCCTGGTATGCCTGCGATGGCAGGCTTGCCGGCTCCCCCAGATTCCTGATCTGGCATTACGTGCTGCGCGGCGTTCAGGAAGGACGCAGCCCATCCCCCGCCTTCGATACGGCGCAATATCTGCAAGCCTATCCGCAGGTGGGTTTCGCCCAGCTCAACCCGCTGGCCCATTACCTGGAGCGTGGTCGCGCTGAAGGGCTGAAAGCCTACCAGGCACCGCGTATCACCCTGCCGAGACAGCCGTTTTCTCAGGCGGCCTACCAGGCCTGGGTCTTGGAGCGTGCACGTCTCGATGCGCCGGCGATCGACCGCCTGCGAACCAGGGCCGACTTGCCGCCCTTGGACATCGCGGGTGCTGCAGAGTCCGGTGCCGACCATGTCCTGTTGCTGCCGCCCGGCGTCACCGCCGACGGCGCCGCGAAGCTGCGCCTGCGCGCCGCCATTGCGTCCGATCCCAGAGCGGATGTGTTCTACGCCGATGAGGATCACTTCTCGCCGGGCGGACAGCGCAGCGCGCCCTGGTTCAAGCCGGACTGGGATCCGTGTCTGTCGCAATCAGGCGATCTGCTAGGTCCGGCCACGGTGTTCCGCAGGTCGCTGCTGGTCGAACTCGGCTGGGACGGCAGCGTGCCGTCATCACGAGATTTGGCGAGGCTGAACGAAAATGCGGCCGCGCGCGGCTGCCGCATCGGCCATGTCGCCGGCATCCTCTTCCATCGCACCGCCTCGCCCGCGCTTGTGCAACACATCGTCTCCCCACCGGCAACACGGCCACTCGTCTCCGTCATCATGCCGACCCGCGACCGCGCGAAGCTGCTGCGCAAAGCCGCATTCGGCGTGCTGAACGAGACTGATTACGGGCCGATCGAACTGCTGATCCTGGACAACGGCAGCACCGAACGCGCGACACACCGCCTGTTCGCCGAGCTCGCAAAGGATTCGCGTGTAAAAATCCTGTCCGCGCCGGGGCCGTTCAACTGGTCCGCGATGAACAACCAGGCAGCAAAGGTCGCAAAAGGCGACATCCTGGTCATGCTGAATAACGACGTGCAAATCATCCAGGCAGACTGGCTCGGCGCCATGGTCGCACACGTGCTGCGCCCCGAGATCGGCGCCGTCGGCGCGAAGCTGCTCTACCCGAATGGCACCTTGCAGCATGCGGGCCTCACCATCGATCCCGGCGGCTGCTTCTGCCACGTGCTACGTGGTGCGGCCGCCGATGCGCCGGGCCTGTTTGGCGAGATGCGCGTGACCCGCTCGGTCGCAGCCGTCACCGGTGCCTGCCTGGCGATACGCCGCGACGTCTTCCTTGAAGTGGGTGGGCTGGAGCAGGACACACTCGCGGTGACCTGCAACGATATCGATCTTTGCCTGCGCGTGCGCCATGCCGGCTACCGCGTGGTCTATGTGCCTGACGCCGTCCTGGTCCATCGCGAGGCAGCAAGCCGCGGTCATGATGTGAGTGCCGCACAATTGGCGCGCGTATTGCGCGAACGGAACTACCTGAAGCGGCATTGGGGAGAGTTTGCCACGCGAGATCCTTATCTCAATGCCAATCTCTGCCTGCTCAATGGTCAGCCCGCGTTGGAGGCGCCAGCTTTGGTCAGGGAAGAGTTTTTCCGCAGATGACACAGATCAGAAAAGGTAATCCGGATTTATCTACGTCATCTGCGGGACCGCTTGCTTACTCTTATTGAAAGACTGGATCGAACGCACGTTAAGAGTTAACGCTTTTGCAATGACATCATCGACAAACTGCCCTGTCTGTTTGCGGGGACCGAGCCGCGCATACCGCGAGGTCGACGGCATTGCCTTCCTGCGATGCGAATCCTGCGGCAGCCTGTTCGCCGATCCCGCCTTTATCGCCCAAATCGAAGCAGGCGAGGTGGTGAATTATCGCGAGGATTACTGGAACAGCGAGATACAGGCAGCGCGAGAACGCAATTTTGGCAGCAATCTCGCGCGCGTGGCTGAAACGATACGAATGTGCCGTATTCCCATACAGCGCTTCATCGATATCGGCGCAGGGGCCGGCGGGCTGCTGGATTCGCTTGCCGAGCTGTTGCCTGAGATAGCCGAGAAATTCTACGGCATCGAGCTGTTCCCGCCCGCGCCGAACCTGCGCAGCACGCACCCACATTACCGGCTCGGCACGCTGGACAGCATGACCGAGCGTTTCGAGGCGGGCATCTGCATCGAGGTGATCGAGCACCTGTCCCCTTCCACCTTGCGCGGCCTGGTGGCGCAACTCGCCCGCCGTGCGGTGCCCGGCGCTCTGTTCCTGTTCAACAGCGCGCAGCCGGGCTTCGTCGAGCAGCACGATCCCGGCTATCTCGACCCGCTCGGCCGCGGCCACATCGTCAGCTATTCGCTCGCCGGTGCCGCCGCCATCTTTGCCCCGGCCGGGTTCCACATCATCCCGCTGCCCGGCCGCGACTGGGCCTTCCTGGCGGAGTTCTCCGACAGGCCGCCGCCCACCAGCCTGGACGCGATGTTCGAGCGTCTATGGCATCCGCTCCGCGAAAATCTCGACATGCTCGCAGGTGCTCGATACGGCCAGATGATGATCGGCATGGGGCTCGACTCCGCCCGCGTCTATCTGGAAGCCGCCACTGCCGATGAGCGCACCCGCTGGGCGCTGGACCTGCAGGCAGAACTGCAGGCATCCCAGGCAAGGAAGACGGCATGATCCCCGGCGCCGAGATCTTCCCACGGCCGCGCGACGCTGATCCGCTGGCCTTTTCCGGCGAGCGCCTCACCTCTGCCATGGGCGGCCAGGTAGAGATCGAGCACCTCCACCGCTATTTCGTCGCCCGCACCCTGGTGCGCGACATGGACGTGCTCGATGTAGCCTGCGGCGAAGGCTACGGCTCGGCCTTGCTGGCACAGGTGGCGCGCGAGGTGACGGGGCTCGATTTCGACGAAGCCACCACGATCCATGCCGGGCGTGCCTTTGGTGCCAAAACCCTGCGTTTCGCCCGCGGCGATGCCACCGCCTTGCCTTTCGCCGATGCGTCCTTCGACGCGGTCGTCTCCTTCGAAACCATTGAGCATTTTACCGGGCACGAAGCCTTCCTGCGGGAAATCCGACGCGTGCTGCGGCCGGGCGGCCTGCTGGTAGCGAGCTCACCGGACCGGGATTTTTATTCCCACCCCGGTACCCAGCCCAACCCGTTTCATCTGCGCGAACTGACCCGCGCGGAATTCTGCGATCTGCTGCGGGCCCATTTCGCGCATGTTTCGACAAACCTGCAGCGCCCGCTCACCGGCTCCGTGCTGATGCCCGACTCGGAAGGCGGCCTCGTCGTGCCCACCGTTTTTGAACGGCGCGGCGATGGCTACGTACGCGGCGCCCACGGTCTGCCGCATGCGATGTATGTGGTTTGCGTCGCCTCCGACTCGCCCATCGCCTTTCCACCCAGCGTCTATATCGACAGCGCGGATCTCGACGGACCTGCCGCCCGCCTGGCCGAAACGCGCGCCGCCATGATTGCAGCCCAGGCCGAGCACACATGCGCGCTGGCGCGGTCGGAAGACGTCGCAACAAATTTGCGTATGAACCTGGAGGGGGTGCGCGAGGAACGCGCGCACCTGGCAGCATCTCTGTCCCAGGCGCAGGAAGAGTGTGCCGCGCAGGCCCGAGCCTTGCTGCAGCTCAAAGCCGAGTTGGAAGGTGCCGCGGCCGAGGCGAGCGCGAGGGCGCTCAGGACCGAGCAGGCGCATGCAGGCGCCATCACCCTTATGGCAGCGTCCCATGCCTCCGCCATTCTGACCGCCAAGGACGAAGCTGCCGCAGCTTCTGCCGCAGTCGCCGATCTTGGCGCGCAGCTCCTGCACGCTCGGCAGGAACACGACGTCGCGGAACGGGAGCGTGCCCGGCTCGAACAGGCGGCGCGCACGCTGTCCAACGAACTGGCCGCAGCGCGACAGTCACATGAGCACGCCGCGCGAGAGGCCGCCTCGGCAGAATTCCGCCTCGCCAGCGTGGAAGGCAGCGCCGTCTGGAAAGCCACCTGGCCACTGCGCCGTGTCGCCGGTCGGCTGCCGCGCGCCTCCAAAGCTGTTCGCCGCGCCGCCCAGCTTTCCTGGTGGAGTCTGACCGGCCAGTTACCCCAGCGCCTGCGCTGGCGCAGAGCCAGGCGCACCGCAATGCTCCTGCCACCCGTAGTACCGCCAGCCGTGTTGCAGGCCGGGGTCGACATCCCGGAAATTGTACTGCCGCATCATCCACATCCGGCCGTGTGCGTGATCGTGCCGAGCTACGGACAGGTCGATGTCACCGCACGCTGCCTCGCCGCGATCGCCGCCCACCCGCCCACGACACCGTTCGAGGTGATCGTGGCGGAGGATGCCTCCGGCGATCCGGCGGTGGCGCGGCTGCGCCAGGTGGCAAACCTGAACCTGGTCGAGAACGAGCGGAACCTGGGTTTCCTGCTGAACTGCAACGCGACGGCCGAGCGCAGCGACGCCGAATTCCTGATGTTCCTCAACAACGACACCCAGGTGCAGCCCGGCTGGCTCGACAGCCTCGTCGATCTGCTGCGCCGGCGCCCGGATGCCGCGGCCGCAGGCGGAAAACTGATCTACCCCGATGGCAGGCTGCAGGAAGCCGGCGGCATCATCTGGGACGACGCGAGCGGCTGGAATTTCGGCCGCCTCGATGACCCTGAAAAGCCGGTCTATAACTACGTGCGCGAGGCCGACTACGTCTCCGGCGCCGCCCTCCTGGTCCGACGCGATGATTTTTCAGCCCTTGGCGGGTTCGATCCCGCCTTCGCGCCCGCCTATTGCGAGGATTCCGATCTCGCCTTCCGCCTGCGCGCCGCCGGCCGCGCCGTGCTGTATCAGCCGCGCTCGGTGGCCGTGCATTTCGAGGGCATGAGCCACGGCACCGATCTTGCCGCCGGCCAGAAAGCCTACCAGGTCACCAACCAGGCCAGGCTGCGCGCGCGCTGGCAGCAGGTGCTCGCCGACGAACACTACCCGAACGCCAACCATTTGATGCGTGCGCGCGACCGTGCCCGACATCGTAAAATCATCCTCGTCATCGATCATTACGTGCCGCAGCCCGATCGCGATGCCGGATCGCGCACCATGATGGCTTTCATGGCCGCCTTCCTGCAGGCCGGGCGCGTCATCAAATTCTGGACCGAGAATGGCGCCTACAGTGCCGGCTATACCGAGGCGCTGCAGGATATGGGCATCGAGGTGCTTTATGGGCCCCAGCCTGGCGGCTTCGCGGGCTGGATCGCCGAGAACGGCGCCGATATCGATGGCGTTCTGCTCAGCCGGCCGCATGTCTCCGGCAGCTTCATTGCTCCGCTGCGCCGGCATACGACGGCACGGCTCGCCTATTATGGCCACGACCTGCATGGCGCGCGCATGCGGCGCCAGGCTGCCGCCACCGGCGATCAGGCCTTGGCCAGGCAAGCCGACGCCGCCGAGGGCACGGAACGCGAGATCTGGCGGCAGGTCGATGTGGTGCTCTATCCCTCCGACGAAGAGGTGCGCCGGGTGCAGGCGCTCGAGCCGCATATCCGCGCGCAAGCCGTGATACCTTACGCGTTCCCGGCCTTTGGCGAACCGCGCGACCCGCCTCCCGGTGAAGCCATCCTGTTCGTTGCCGGTTTTGGCCATCCGCCGAACGAGGATGCGGCCTGCTGGTTCGTATCGGAGATCCTGCCGCTGGTTCTGGCCGCTAGGCCCGGCGTAAGATTCTGGATCGTCGGCTCCAACCCCACTTTGCGCGTCCGGGCATTGGCCGACGAGGGCGTGACGGTGGCGGCAAATGTGAGCGACGCGGAACTGGCGGCGTTCTACAGCCGCGCCCGCGTGGCCGCCGTGCCATTGCGGTTCGGTGCCGGCGTGAAGCTGAAGGTGGTCGAGGCCCTCGCCCAAGGTTTGCCGCTGGTCACCACGCAGGTCGGCGCCCAAGGCTGCGAAGGGCTGGAGGACGTGATCACCCTGGCTGACGACCCGACATCTTTCGCCGCGGCAGTCATCGCCTTGCTGGACAACGATCAGGCCTGGAGCGCCCAGAACATTCGGCAAATCGACTATGCCAGGCAGCGTTTCTCCGAGGCCGCCCTCCGCCAATCGCTGCTGCAGGCCTCCGGGCTGTGACGGAGCGCCAATCAAAAAAGAACCGCTACCTACTTTCGTCTCAGTCGGCTAAACTTCAGGCCCATCCGCCAGAGAAGCGGCCCGGAGGAGATTGTGTCGCTGTCCCAGTCCATCAGAACCGGATACTCGCAGTCGCTCGACCCTGCGGCCGCGGTGGCCGAACTGCATGCCGCGATCGCCCATGACGAAGCGGCTCTGGTGATGTTCTTCTGCTCCGCCTCCTACGACATGGCCGCCCTGGCATCTGCGTTCGACCGGCAGTTTGCCGACATCCCGGTGATCGGCTGCACCACCGCCGGCGAGATCACGCCGATGGGCTACATGGACGGGTCGCTGACCGGGTTCAGCCTATCCGCCTCCGATTGCCGCGTACGCACCATCTGTATCGAAGACATCACCGCCGACGCCCCCGATGCCGGCTTCTGCGCTGCCGAGCGCGCGCTGGCGAGCCTGGCCGAGTCCGGCGCCCCGCCCGATGCCGAGAACACGTTTGGGCTGCTGCTGATCGACGGCATGAGCGGGCATGAGGAAGTGATCGTCAGCACCATGCATTGGGCGATGGGTACGATCCCGCTGCTCGGCGGCTCCGCCGGTGACGACCTGCGGCTCAAGAACACTTTTATTTATCACGAGGGCAAGTTCCACCGGAATGCCGCCCTGCTGGCACTGGTGCAGACCACGCGCCCGTTCCGCGCCTTCCGCTCCCAGCATTTTACCGGTGGCCCGACCAAGATGGTGGTCACACGAGCGGACCCGGTGCGGCGCATCGTGCACGAGATCAATGCAGAGCCGGCCGCCGCGGAATATGCCCGCATCGCCGGCCTCCCCTCAGGCCCGGTGACCCCCGAACAGATCGCCGAGACACCGCTGATGGTGAAGCTCGGCGGCGATTTCTATGTGCGCTCCATCCAGCAGGTGCTGCCCGATGGCAGCCTGGTGTTCTACTCCGCCATCGAGCAAGGGGTGGTGCTGACCCTGGCCGAGCGGCAGGATCTGCTCGGCCATCTCGGCGGGCTTTTCGCCTCCATCAGCGCCGATCTCGGACCGCCCGACTTGGTGATCGGCTTCGATTGCGTGCTGCGCGCGCGCGAGGCCGAGCGCCATCAGATACGCCGCCAGGCCGGCAAGCTGATGGCGGATAACCATGTGATCGGGTTCAGCACCTATGGCGAGCAGTTCTCCGCCATGCACCTGAACCAGACTTTTACGGGTGTGGCACTGGGGCAGCCCCGCGCGGCGGCGTGACCCCGGCCAGGGCTGAAGCGAGCCGGATCGCCGCCCTCGAAAACGAGATACGCAAGCTCAAGACGATCAATGCGGTGCTGATCGAGCGCGTGGAGCGCGAGATGGACCCGGCCGTCGATACCGCCTTTTCGCGCATGTATCAGGCGATCGCGCTCGAAAGCTCCGTCAGCAAGCGCACCGAAGTGCTCACCGCGCTGACCCGCCGCCTCGTCCACGAGATCAACGAGCGGCGCGACGTGGAGGCCGCTTTGCAGGAGGCGAAGGCGGCCGCCGAACGCGCCAATCTCAGCAAAACCAGCTTCCTTGCCGCCGCCAGCCACGACCTGAACCAGCCGCTGAACGCCGCCCGCCTCTTCCTCGGCAGCCTCGCCCAAGAACTGCCGCCTGGCCGCGGGCCGGACATCATCCAGCGCATCGACGCCGCTTTGGACACCATGGACCATTTGCTCACCGCATTGATGGACATCTCCAAGCTCGACGCCGGCTTCCTGCAACCCGACATCGCCGATTTCGAGCTCTGCCCGCTGCTCGCCTCGCTTTACGGCGAATTCGAGCCGCAAGCCGCCGCCATCGGCGTGCGGCTGCGCATGGTGGCCACGCGCGCCGTGCTGCGCAGCGATCGCCATCTGCTCGAACGCGTGCTGCGCAACTTCATCGGCAACGCCATACGCTACACGAAGACAGGCAAAATCCTGATCGGCTGCCGCAGGCGCGGCAAAACCCTGCGGCTCGATGTCATCGATACCGGCATCGGCATCCCCAAGGATAAATGGCAGACGATCTTTCAGGAATTCCACCAGCTCGGCAACAATCCGCGCAGCAGCGAGAAAGGCGTGGGGCTGGGCCTCGCCATCGTCGAACGCGTGGCAAACCTGCTGCATGCACCACTGGAGATCGACTCCGAACTCGACCGCGGCTCGCGCTTCTCCATCACCCTGCCGCTCGGCGAGCCTACGGCCACCTCCGAGCCCGATCCCCCTTCCATGCCAGGCACGCCGCAATCCACAAATCTGGGCACCTGCCTGGTGGTTGTGATTGATAACGACCCCCTCATCCTCGAAGGGATGCGCAGCCTGCTACATTCCTGGAACTGCCACGTCATCGGCGCCCATAATGCCGAAGCCGCCTTGCAGTTGGCGCCACGCGCACCGGATATCGTGATCGCTGATTACTACCTCGACGCCGGCGCCTACGGCACCGATGCCATTGCCGGCCTGCGCCGCCGCTTTGGGGTGAATATCCCCAGCCTGGTGATCAGCAGCGATACCTCGCCACGGCTGCGCGCCGCTTTGCGCAAGGCGGGGCATGCGATGCTCGGCAAGCCGGTCGCGCCTTCGCGGTTGAGGGCGTTGATGAGCCATTTGCTCAGGTAAGAAAGCAGTTCTTTTTTGAAAAAAAGAAGCAAAAAGCTTTTGCGTCCTGGCGAGCGCTGCCGGAAAGGACCGCGACAGCGACATAAAAGTTTTTTGCTTCTTTTTTCAAAAAAGAAGATCTTCCTCCCTGTCTCGATCCTTTCCAGGACCTCTGCTAGAAACCCCCCATGGAAGACATCCAGGACACAACCCTCAGCGACGCCCTGTCCGAGCGATACCTCGCCTACGCACTCTCCACCATCATGTCCCGCAGCCTGCCCGACGTGCGCGATGGCCTCAAACCCGTTCATCGCCGGCTGATTTACGCGATGCAGCAACTCAGGCTCGACCCCGCCTCCGGCTTCAAGAAATGCGCCCGTGTGGTCGGCGACGTGATGGGCAAGTTCCACCCGCATGGCGACGCTTCCATCTACGATGCGCTGGTGCGGCTCGCGCAGGATTTCGCCGTGCGCTACCCGCTGGTGGAAGGCCAGGGCAATTTCGGCAATGTGGACGGCGATAATCCCGCCGCCATGCGCTACACCGAAGCGCGCATGACCGAGGTGGCGGCCGCCCTGCTCGCCAATATCGGCGACGACACGGTCGATTTCCGCCCCACCTACGACAACGAGGACCAGGAACCTCTTGTTCTTCCCTCGGCCTTTCCCAATCTGCTTGCCAACGGCGCGGCCGGGATCGCGGTGGGGATGGCTACCTCCATCCCGCCGCATAACGCGGGAGAAATCTGCGCCGCGGCGGCCCACCTGATCGCCCATCCGCAGGCCAGCACCGCCGATCTGCTCGCCTTCATGCCCGGCCCCGATTTCCCCACCGGCGGCATACTGGTCGAGACGCCCGAGGCGCTGCTGAGCGCCTACGAGACCGGTCGCGGCGGCTTTCGCCTGCGTGCACGCTGGGCGGTGGAACAGGGCCGTTTCGGCACCTGGTCGATCGTAGTGACGGAAATTCCCTACCAGGTGCAGAAATCGCGCCTGATCGAACAGGTGGCCCAGCTTCTAGAAGACAAGAAACTGCCTTTGCTGGGCGACATTCGCGACGAATCGACCGAAAAGATCCGTCTCGTTCTGGAGCCGAAAACGCGCGGCGTGGAACCCGAAGTGCTGATGGAAACGATGTTCCGCGCGACTGCGCTGGAGACGCGTTTTCCGCTGAACATGAACGTGCTGACCGTCGACCGCACGCCGCGCGTGCTCGGGCTGCGGGACGTGCTGCAGGCGTGGCTCGATCACCGCCACGAGGTGCTGACGCGCCGCTCTGCCTATCGCCTCAAAGCCATCCAGCACCGGCTGGAGATCCTGGACGGCTTCCTGGCAGTTTTCCTGAACCTCGATGAGGTGATAAGAATCATTCGTGAAGAGGATGACGCCAAGGCAGGGCTGATCCGTACGTTCTCGCTCACCGATGTGCAGGCAGAGGCGATCCTGAACATGCGCCTGCGCAGCTTGCGGCGCCTCGAGGAAATGGAAATCCGCAAGGAGCACAAGAACCTCAGCAAGGAAGGCCGCGACCTCAACGCTTTGCTCGCGGATGAAAAACTTCGCTGGGCGCGCATTACGTCGGAAGTGGCCGACATCCAGAAGAAATTCGGTTCTGGTCCGCTTGGCGACCGTCGCACCGAACTCGGCGACGTGCCGGCGCCTGTCGACATCACCACGATCGTCACCATCGAGCGTGAGCCGATTACCGTGGTGTTGTCCGAAAAGGGATGGATACGCGCGGTGCGCGGTCACACCATCGATGGAGACGCGCAGAAATTCAAGGAAGGCGACAAGCTGCGCCTTCTGCTGCCGTGCCAGACCACCGACCGGCTGATCCTGATGGCGAGCAATGGCCGTTGCTACACGTTGCGCGCCGGCGACCTGCCGCGCGGCCGCGGTGACGGCCAAGCGATCCGCGTGATGCTGGACATGGCAAACACCGACGACATCCTGCATGTGTTCGTTCTTGCCGAGGGCACGAAATATCTTCTGGCCAGCAGCGGCGGCCGCGGCTTCGTGGTGCCCGCGGAGGATCTGGCCGCCGAACGGCGTGCCGGCAAGCAGGTGATCAATCTTCGCCCGGGTGAGACACCAAAGATCTGCGTGTCCGCGGATGGCGATCATGTCGCTGTCGTCGGCGACAATCGCAAATTGCTGGTATTTCCGCTCGACCAGGTCGCCGAACTCTCGCGCGGCCTCGGCGTGACCTTGCAACGCTACAAGGAAGGCGGCTTGGCGGATGCGAAGGTGTTCAAACTTGCCGACGGCCTGACCTGGAAATCCGGTGAACGCATACGCACCGAAACCAATCTCCGCGATTGGCTCGGCGAACGCGGCCAAGCGGGCAAGATGCCGCCCAACGGCTTCCCCCGCTCCGGCAAATTTACCTAGGGTGGGCTCCGCCCACACTTGTCGGCACAAACAAAACTTGGAGACGAACAGATGAACACTTTCAAACGCGCGACCCTAGCCGCCGTCTTTACCGCCACCTTCGCCAGCGCTTACGCGGCCATGCCTGCCGCCATCCTCACCGCCACCCAATCCAGCGATCGCCCCGCCGCCGACGCCAAGCGCGATGCCGATCGCCACCCCGCCGAACTGATCGCGTTCGCCGGCCTCAAGCCCGGCGACAGCATCGTCGACTTCATGCCGGGCGCCGGCTACTTCACCCGGATCTTTGCCAACCTGGTCGGCCCGAAAGGGCACGTCTATGCCGTCGTCCCCAGCGAATATGCAGCGGTCAAACCCGAGGCGGCCACCGTGATAAAAACCCTCGCCGCCGAACCATCCTTTTCCAACGTCACGGCCGTGGTCACACCAACTGCGCAGACCGGCGACGGCGAGACTTTAGATATGGCCTGGACCAGCCAGAACTATCACGACGTCTATGGTTTCTTCGGCGTGCAGGAAGCCGCCGCCCTCGACGCCGCAATCTTTCACGCGCTGAAACCCGGCGGTGTCTTCATCGTGATCGATCACGTGGCCCCTGCCGGCACCAGCGGCACAAGCCCGAAAACACTGCACCGCATCGATCCCGAAACCGTAAAAGCCCAGGTGGAAGCAGCAGGCTTCAAGCTGGAAGAGCAAAGCGATCTGCTGAAGAATCCCGCCGACCCGCACACCGCGAAAGTCTTTGCCCCGGAAATCCGCGGCAAGACCGACCAATTCGTCTTCAAATTCCGCAAACCCGCCTGATCGATCCGTAGAATGCCTGCTGCTGACATCGGCGAGCTTGGCATTTGGCTGCGTGAAGCAGCCTGGCCCATTTGGCTCACCCATGGCATCGACCGCGCGCGCGGCGGCTTCTTCGAAGCACTCGATCTCCACGGCAAGACCTGCACCGCCACCTTCCGGCGGCTGCGGGTTGTCGCCCGTCAGACCTACGTGTTTTCCGAAGCGCATCGCCATGGTCTGCAAGGTGCCGACGAAGCCGTCCATCTCGGGCTCGCCTTTCTGGAGCGCCAGGCGATGCACCCCGAGGGTGGTTACGCCTGGCGTTTTGACCTGAACCACGCCGCCATCGACCACACACGCGACCTCTACGACCACGCCTTTGTTCTGTTGGCGCTCTCCAGCGCCGTGTCGGTGTTGTCCGCCGAAACTCTGCGCCCGAAGGCTCTCGCATTGCTGCACTGGATCGAGGCCTCGTTGCCGCATCCGCAGGGTGGGTATCTCGAAAGCCTGCCGCCTGCGCTGCCACGCCGGCAGAACCCGCATATGCATCTGCTGGAATCCTTGCTCGCCGCGTATGAGGCGTTCGGAGATGACATCTTCATCGCGCGCGCCGGCAACCTCGTAGAGGTGTTTGCAACGCGGCTGTTCGACAGCACGTCCGGGTGTCTGCCTGAATTCTTCGATGATGGTCTGCTGCCGCATCGCGAAGCCGGCGTCTTTCTTGTAGAGCCCGGTCATCATTGCGAATGGGTCTGGCTGCTGCATCGCTACCAATCGCTGACGGCGCCGAATGCGAAACTTCAGGATATCTCAGGACGAATGATGAGATTCGTCGATCTTTTCGGGGTAGCCTTGCAACATCGCGATCTTATCGACAGCGCCGGCAGCGACGGCACACCCATCGAGGCAAGCGCCCGTCTCTGGCCACAGACCGAGCGCCTCAAGGCGGAGTTCCTGCGCCCCGACCCGGATCCCGTAAAGCAGCTCGAGGCTGTGGCGGCACTTCAATCGTATTTGCGCCCGGATGGCTTGTGGCATGAACGCCGCGACCGTGGCGGTGACTTTCTGGATCTTCCGGCACCGGCAAGCAGCCTTTACCATCTAACTGCAGCGATCCTGGTGACCGAAAAAGCAAGCGAGATGGTGGGAAAAGCCACCAGCGAAGCATAGAGTCCGGTGCTATCCGCCGGCAGGTTTTGCGGGGAGCGCCACCGAAAAGGTCTCGCGCGGCTTGCCGGGGAAATCCTTCAGCGCCGCGTCGATCATCGCGCTGACGGAGGCATCGTTCTCATCCTGCCCGATGGGTGCGTGGGCACTCGCGAAGAACACCCGCTCGTCTGGCGATTTCGGCTTGGTGAGATCGAAGATGGCGATGCGCAAGGAGGTATCGTGCGAATCGGTGTCGGATTTGCCGCCGCCGCCGCCGCCATGATGATGCCCGCCGCCGCCGCCAAAACCACCGCCACCGCCACCGCCGCCACCGAACCCGCCATGGCCCGATCCGTGGCCGGTGCCGCTGTCATCGCTGCTCGCGCTGGCATCGTCGGAAGCGCGGTGCTTATGCGGCCATTCACGCTCGAGCATGACGGCATAGCGGGCCTTCTTGGGGTCGGTGACACCGGCCATACCGTGGGTTTTCAGTTGCTCGGCGACGGAGGCTGCGTATCCCTGGTATGAAGGGTCGCCCCCCTCGTCCTCGTTCAGCAGCACCAGGAAAGGCGCACCCTTCACCTCGGGCGACAGGCTGGTGCGCCGGGTGACGTCGATGCTGTTGTTCCCACCGCAGCCGCTGACGCCCAATGCAAGGCAGACCGCCAATTGCCAGCGCGAACGCCGCAAAATGTCGATGGTGTGAGGCAAGGATACATCTCCGGGCGCTGCGATCGGCAACCGGGTTCTATACCGCGATCGCTTGCGCCGCCCGTGCCGGCGGGTGTCGGAGTTCGGCTAACCGTAACACTCACCAGGTGACGAACATCACCACCACCGCCACTGCCATCACCAGCGTGCATAGCCAGCCCAATCCCCAGAGCGGACGCGGCAGCACGAAGCGCCCCATCACGTCGGTGCGCATCGCCAGCAGCATGATGATCGCCATCAGCGGCACCGCGACCACGCCGTTGATCACCGCGGACCAGAACAGCGCCTTGATCGGGTCCAGGCCCACGAAATTGATGGCGATGCCGATCAGGGTGGAGACGACGATGGTGATGTAGAAGGCGGTGGCGTCCAGCGGCTTGCGGTCGAGCCCAGTGGTCCAGCCCAGCGCTTCGCCCAGCGCATAGGCGCCGGAGCCGGCCAGAACCGGCACGGCGAGCAGGCCGATGCCGATGATGCCGGCGGCGAACAGGCCGAAGGTGAACACACCGGCGATCGGCCGCAGCGCTTCCGCCGCCTGGGAGGATGTCTGTATGTCGGTGACGCCATGCGCGTGCAGCGTTGCCGCAGTGCCGATGATGATGGAGAGGCTGATCAGGTTGGAATAGGCCATGCCTATATAGGTATCGAAACGCATGCGGCTGATCTCGGCCGGCGCTTCTTCCGGGGCTGCGAGCAAGGTGTGGCACGCGGGGTCGACATGCTCGTTCTCCGCCTCCTGGGAGGACTGCCAGAAGAAGCAGTAGGGGGTGATGGTGGTGCCGAGCACGGCCACGATGGTCACCACCGCGCCGGTGCCGTGCGGAATGGAGGGGATCAGCGTATGGAGCAGCACGCTGTTCCATTGCACGTGTGCCACCAGTGCCACGGCAACATAGGCAAGCAAGGTGAAGCTCGTCCATTTCAGCACCGCCGTGTAGCGATCATAGCGGGAGAACACTTCCAGCCAGACGCAGAAGAGCGCGAATCCGACAACGTAGACTCCGCCCGGGCCGCCGATCAGCAGCTTCAACGCGTCGGACATGGCACCCAGATCGGCGCCGAGATTGATGATGTTGGCCACCAGCAGAAGGCCGACGATCGCGTAGAGCAATGGTTTTGGGTAATGCTCGCGTATGTTGCCGGCGATGCCCTGCCCGGTGACGCGGCCGATGCGGGCCGAGATCTCCTGGATCGCGGCCATCAGCGGAAAGCAGAACAGCATCACCCAGCACAGGCCGTAGCCGAACTGCGCGCCGGCCTGCGAATAGGTGGCGATGCCGCTGGGGTCGTCGTCCGAGGCGCCGGTGATCAGGCCGGGACCGAGCCGTCCCCAGAAGCCTTTCGGGATTTTTGCCGGTGGAGAGCGGTATTCGGCGATGCGGCCGGCCAACGAAGGCGGCAGAACCGTATCGCTTGATGAGTCGCTCATGCCGGCACCCCCTGGGTGACCCGGGCGTAGCATGCCGTTTGCGCGCGCCGGAAGACTGGTTGACGGGCCGGATTGAAGGGTGGTCTGTCCCAGGCACCATCGCAACGGAGTCCAGCGCGCGTGTCGGCCACTAGAGACCTGCCTGAACTCACGTTGCGCGGCCTCATTCTGGGGGCGCTGATTACCGTGGTTTTCACCGCGGCCAATGTCTATCTGGGCCTCAAGGTTGGGCTGACCTTTGCAAGCTCGATCCCGGCCGCGGTGATCTCCATGGCAGTGCTGCGGCTGCTTGGCGGCGGCAACATCCTGGAAAACAACATGGTGCAGACGCAGGCTTCGGCTGCGGGCACCTTGTCCTCGGTGATCTTCGTGCTGCCGGCACTGGTGATGGTGGGGCATTGGCACGGCTTCCCGTTCTGGCAGAGCTTTGGTGTGTGTGCCGCCGGCGGGGTGATGGGGGTGCTGTTCACCATACCTCTGCGGCGCGCGATGGTGGTGGGCAGCGACCTGCCTTATCCGGAGGGTGTCGCCGCGGCAGAGATCCTCAAGGTCGGCCATGGCGAGGTGGTGCCCGGCGAGCCGGGGGCTTCGGATATCGCAGCTGGTGGCATCGTGGCGGCGGTGGTGAGTTTTGCGGCCGGCGGGCTGCATGTGCTCGGTGACGGGTTTTCGCAGTTTTTCGCGGTAGGCCCGTCGATTTTCCGTCTTTCCACCGGTTTTTCGCTCGCTTTGCTTGGTGCGGGTTACCTGGTGGGGATTACCGGCGGCCTGGCGATGCTGCTGGGCGCGTTCCTCTCCTGGGGCGTGGCGGTGCCGATCCTGACGGCGATGCATCCAATGCCCGGCGGCGGCAATATCGCCGCCTACGCGACCGGGCTGTGGTCGCACCAGGTGCGCTTCATGGGCGCCGGCATCATCGCGGTGGCTGCCATCTGGTCGCTGCTCGGTCTGATGGGGCCGACGATCGAGGGCGTGCGGGACAGCCTGCGAAAATCCGGCGGCCCGCTTGCTGGCGAGACGCCGCGCACCGAGCGCGACATGCCGTTGCGCTGGATCGGAATCGTGTTCGGCGGTGCGCTGCTGGTGATGGCGGCGACGTTCGTGGCGTTCCTCTCTGGCGCGGTCAGCGTGCCGGTGCTGGTGGGGCTGGTGGTGTATGCCTGCGTGTTTTCGGTTCTGTTCGGCTTCCTGGTGGCGGCGGCGTGCGGCTACATGGCTGGCCTTGTCGGCTCCTCCAGCAGCCCGATCTCGGGAATCGCGATCATCGCCACCATCCTCACCTCGCTGCTGCTTCTGCTGATCCTGGGTGGCTTGGGGCAGCTTTCGACCGATGCCGGCCAGCAGGCGGGGATTGCGCTGGCACTCTTCACCGTCTCGGTGGTGCTGGCGACGGCGACCGTCTCCAACGACAATCTGCAGGATCTGAAGACCGGTTACCTGGTGGGCGCCACACCCTGGCGGCAGCAGGCGGTGCTGGTGGTAGGTTGCGTGGTGGGCGCGCTGGTGATCCCGCCGGTGCTGGACCTGCTGTATAATGCCTATGGATTTCCGGGTGCGATGGCGCGTGCCCCGATGGACCCGGCCCAAGCGCTGGCCGCCCCGCAAGCAACCCTGATGGCGGCGATCGCACGCGGCATCTTCGGACATGCGCTGGACTGGACTTCGGTGCTGATCGGCGTGTTCGGCGGCATTGCGCTGATCGTGGTCGATGGCGTGCTGAAGCGCACCGGGCGCGGCACCCTTCCGGTGCTGGCAGTGGGGATAGGGCTGTATCTGCCGCCTACTGTAGGCGTAACGCTGGCGCTTGGCGCGATCCTGGGCTGGCTGATCGACCGGCGTGTGATGCGTCGCGCAGATGGTGAGCGGGCACAGCGGCGTGGCGTGCTGATCGCCTCCGGGTTCATTGTCGGTGAGAGCCTGGTGGGCGTCGGGATGGCCGCGGTGATCGGTGCCTCGGGCAACCAGGCGCCGCTCGCGGTGGTCGGTGCATCTTTCGACGGCGCTGCGTCCTGGCTTGGCCTGATCGTATTTGTCGGTGTGGCAGCCTGGTTCGCGCGGGCGGTGACCAGGCCGGCGTAGGCCGAGGCTTGTGGGGGCGTGGCGCGATCCCCATAAACCTTCCCATACGACAGCGCCCGAAAACCCTTCGCGGAAGTCATCAGACATGTTTATCGAAACCGAATCCACGCCAAATCCGGCGACACTGAAATTCCTGCCCGGCGCTTCCGTCATGGGCAATGGCACGGCGGATTTTGCAGCCCCTGAGACCGCCGAGCGCAGCCCGCTTGCAACCGCGCTGTTCGGCTTGCCCGGCGTGGCGCGTGTGTTCCTGGGTGGTGATTTCGTCACCATCACCAAATCCGAAGGTGTGGAGTGGCAGGCGCTGAAGCCGCAGGTGCTGGGTGCGTTGATGGAGCATCTGGTCGCCGGGCGCCCGGTGATCGAGGGTGACGAGGTTGTGGCCGCCGAAGAGGATATCCTCCCGGAGGACCAGGAAATCGTGGAGCAGATCAAGGAACTGCTCGACACGCGGGTGCGTCCGGCGGTGGCGAGCGATGGCGGGGACATTGTTTTCCGCGGTTATCGCGATGGCGTGGTGCGCCTGCACATGCAGGGTGCCTGCAGCGGCTGCCCGTCTTCGGCGGCGACGTTGAAGCACGGCATAGAGAACATGCTGCGCCATTACGTGCCGGAAGTCGTCTCGGTGGAACAGGTCGCGCACTGAGATGCTGGACGACGCAGCGCTCGATGCGCTGTTCCGGGAGGCACGGACGCAGAATGGCTGGTCCGACATGCCGGTGTCGGAGTCGGAGCTGCATCATCTCTACGATCTGCTGAAATTCGGGCCGACATCGGCGAATTCCTCGCCGGCGCGGTTCGCTTTCCTGCGGAGTGCCGAGGCGAAGGCAAGGCTGTCGCCGGCGTTGTCGCCGGGGAATGTGGAGAAGACGATGGCGGCGCCGGTGGTGGCGGTCGTCGCGGAAGATCCGCGCTTCTACGATCATCTGCCGAAGCTGTTTCCGCATGGCGATGCGCGGGCCTGGTTTGCCGGCAATCCGGCATTGGCCGAGGAGACCGCATTCCGCAACTCCACCTTGCAGGGCGGCTACCTGATCATGGCCGCCCGTGCCGCCGGTCTGGACGTGGGGCCGATGTCGGGTTTCGATCGCGCCAAGGTGGATGAGATCTTTTTCGCCGATAGCGGCTGGAAATCGAATTTCCTGGTATGCCTAGGCCACGGCAACGGCGAGAACCTGTTCCCCCGTGCGCCCCGTCTGGATTTCAGCGAAGCCTGCCGAGAGATTTAAAAGTTTTTTGCTTCTTTTTTTCAAAAAAGAAGACCTTTCTTCCTCCCTTCTCAGGTGCGTCCCGTGCGGGTGCTATCCATCAGTTCTGCCTATGCGGGCTGCACCGTCGCCTTCGTCCAGGACGGTGTGGTTATCGCCGACGGCCGTGTGCAGGAGCAGCTCGGCTCGGCGGCAGCGTTGCCTGTCCTGGTGCAATCCGTGTTGGAACGGTCCCGCTTTTTGCCCGAGTTGATAGCGGTCGTGGTCGGCCCCGGCAGTTTCACTGGGTTGCGTGCCGGTATCTCGGTTGCGGCGGGAGTTGGCTTGGGGTTCGGGGTGAAGGTGGTCGGTGTGTCGGTGACCGAGGCTTTGGCGGCGGGGATCGGTGATCTGGACGAGAGAGTGCTGTGGGTGGCGACGGAGGCGCGTCGCGGCCGTGTGTTCATCGATGCCGGCGCGGGTGCTGTAGGGTTTGGGCTGGATGCGTTGCCGATCCCGTCGGGCCCGGTGGCGGTGGCCGGTAATGCGGCGAATGGTGTCGCCGGTGCGCTGGCGGCGAAGGGTGTGGATGTGAGGCTTATGTCGGCGCGTGTGGCGATGGCGGAGCAGGTGGCGGCGGTGGGGGTGGCGCGGGCGCGGGGTGCTTTGCCGCCGCTGGCTGCCTTGCCGCTCTATGTCGACGCGCCGGAGGCCAAGCTGCCGGCTGGCGGGTTGCGGGCGCCGCCTTCATGATACGCCGCTCGATTGGCAGCACGATCAGCAAGGCGGGGCCGCTGCATGCGACGGCTCTGTCGGCGATACATGCGCGTGCGTTTGCCGATGACGAATTCTGGGACGAGCGGATCATTGCCGGTCAGTTGTCGCAGCCTGGTGTGTTCGGGCTGCTCGACAAGCGTGGCGGGATGCTGCTGGCGCGGTTGGCGGCTGACGAGGCGGAAGTGCTGACGGTAGCGGTGGTGCCGGAGCGGCGGCAGCAGGGACTGGGCGGCGGGTTGTTGGAGGCGGCGGCGGCTGAGGCCCGTGCACGAGGGGCGACACGGCTGTTCCTGGAGGTATCGACGCGTAATCCCGCGGCACGCGGCCTTTATCAGAGTCTGGGCTTCGCGCAGGTAGGGCGGCGGAAAGGCTATTACGCGAATGGCGCGGATGCCTTGGTGCTCAGCAAGGATCTGACCAACAGCACGTAGGTTGCACCATATTGCGGTTACTTGGTTGTATCGCCTTTGACGTATGCGGCAACTAGGGCGCACCAGGGCTCCAGATCGTCGAAATCGGCCATCAGGCCGCCGAAGCTGAGATTCTTGTATACGAAATCGGGTCGCAGCGCCTTTGCTATCGGCACCTCTCCCCTCGTCAACTTGCCCGGAAAATCGATCACCATCGTGGGGGCCGTCACGCTCTTGAGGGCATCGGCCAGGTCGTATCTGAAAATGGCGATGTGACCGTACAGGTAATGTGGACCGGCCTCGAAGAATTGCAGGGTTCCCAGATGCATCGCTTCGTCGCTGAGCACATTCGGCGGGAAGCTTGCCGCCAATCCCCGTGTCCTGTCGGCGAACTCGCTACCATCGGGTTTCGGTGTGCGATCGATTTCGGGTTCCTTCAGCAGCTTCGCCAAGGCCGGCTTGTCGAAGAGCGGTGCCCTTCCAGGATCAGATGGCGGACACGGTCCGGATGCCGTTTGTCGAAGGCGACGGCGACGGTGGCCCCGGTGTCGGTGCCGAGGATGTCCGCTTTCTTCAGCCTGAAGGCTTCGAGAACCGGAAGAAGGTCGTCGGCGAAATCATCGGCGGTTGGCTGGCTGGGTGGCGGATCCGAAAGGCCGTATCCCGGCAGATCCACGGCGATCGAGCGAACGCCCAGCCGTGCAAGAACAGGCTGGGCATGTTCGAATTCCAGGGAAGACCAGACCATCTTGTGCAGCAGGATGAGTGTCGGCTGGCCTGCCTGCCCATACACGCGCACATGGATCTGGCCCCAGCGCCCGTTCACATAGGCCCGGTAATGATCGGCCGCTGCACGCGCTTCTGCGGCAGCGAGAAGCATTGCCGGAAAAACCACCGCGTACAGCATTGTCCTGAAAGTGTACATGCAACCTCACATCATCCTGCCTTCGAAGGCGATGGATCGGGATCGAGGTTAGATGTCATCGCCACGTCGACCGCGGCAATTTGCGATCTGCTCGCACGGTGACCAGTGGAGAGGTGCGCAGCAATCAGCTTCGTACGAACACCACCGATCAGGCGCGGCGGATGAGCAGCCGTATCGTGTCGGGGCCGGCGGGTTCCTGCAAAAGAACGGTATGTCCCTGCCGCGTGGCCGAGAGCGGCACGTTGCGGAGCGGTTCTTCGCCGCGCAGGGTTACGCCGAGCACCTGGCCGGATTTGAGCCGGTCAAGGGCGAGGCGGGTGCGCACATAGGTCATGGGACAGATGTCGCTGGTTATATCGATGTCGAAATCGGGTGCGATTGTTTGCGACATATTTCGTATCTCACCAAATGTTGGCATGATCGCTTGCGGCTTGTGCGCGTATTTCTCTATAATCGTGTCTCTCGCAAATAAAACAGGATACCCCCGACGATGGCAGATGCGCCTCGGTCGTCTCATGGTGCACTGAGCGCCTCCGACATGCTTTCCTTGACGGCGCAGATCGTGGCCTCGCATGTGTCCAACAACGCCGTCGACTCCGCCGCCCTGCCGTCGCTGATACACGAGGTTTTCCGTGCGCTGTCGCAGCTTGGCGAGGCGCCGGCACCGCCGCCCGCCGAGAAGAAGGTCGCCCCTCAGGCGGCCGTTCCGTGGAAGAAATCGGTGTTCCCCGACTATATCGTGTGCCTGGAAGACGGCAAGAAACTGAAGATGCTGAAACGGCATCTCAAAACGGCCTATGACCTTACGCCGGAGGCCTATCGGGAGCGTTGGGGCCTGCCGGCCGATTACCCGATGGTGGCGCCGAACTACGCCCATCATCGCTCGAGCCTGGCCAAGAAAAGCGGTCTGGGCACGCGTGGGCGTAGCTGAAGGCCACCTTGCAAAGCCGGTGCGTGCATCCGACATGCGTTTCTGAGGGGCGCCATCCAGGGCTCGTCAGATCGCTGTCTCGCTCATTCGGAGGAGGCTTTGCTTTGAGCACGCGCATGTTTACGTCGCCGCTTTTTCTTGGCTTCGACCATCTGGAACAGATGCTCGAACGTGCGGCAAAGACGTCTTCCGACGGGTATCCGCCCTATAATATCGAACAGACCGGGCCATCCGCGCTGCGGATCACGCTCGCGGTCGCCGGTTTCACGATGGACGACCTGCAGATCACGCAGGAGGACAACCAGCTGGTGATTCGTGGCCGCCAGGCCGATGACAGCCAGGGGCGGGTGTTCCTGCATCGCGGCATTGCCGCCCGTCAGTTCCAGCGCGCCTTCGTGCTGGCTGAAGGGATCGATGTCGGCAGTGCCTGGCTCGATAATGGGCTGATCCATATCGAGCTGTCGCGTCCACAGCCGGAACCGAAGGTGCGCCATATCGAAATTGCCCGGCCTGGCAAGCAACGCCAGGCAACGACGATCACGGAGTCGCCCGACAGGCAGGCCTGATGCGTCGTCGCCATAGCGTCGCCACATTGAACATCCATAGAAAAACCCGGCGCGATCCTTGCTTTTCTGTTTGGGTCGAAGCGACTTAGGAACGGAAAATTATCCGTCCCCGTGCTTCGATGCCAGGGCAAGGCCGTGCCGGCCACGGAGGTCTTACACCATGACTCTCGTTCACGATGACTCTCTCGACGACGATGTAGAGAACAATACGCCACGCGCCACCGCGATGGGCCTGTTCGACATACGACACGTAACGGTGGCGCAGTTGGCCGAACTCGGCGTGTCGCACATCGCCTATGTGAAGCCGGTGCTGGTCAACGGCACCCGCGCCTTTGCCATCCATGGCGCGGATGGCACGCCGATGGCGGTGGCCGGCGCAGAGGATCTGGCTTTCGCCGCCATCCGCCAGCACGAAATGGTGCCGACGCTGGTGCATTGAGCCCTAGGCATTCCCATAAGCATCCGGGATTGGCATACCTGGCCGACTGGATGGGGATCATCGGTTGGCTGTTGACACCCAAGGCGAAGTGCATGGCGCCCGCGAGCCTGCAGCGGCGACGGGGCCTTGCGGCACCCTGGAGGCCATCGCCGAACTGACGGTGGTCGTTCCCTGCTTCAACGAGCGGGGCAACGTAGCACCCATGGTGCGCCGGCTGGACGCCGCGTTGGACGGCATCGCCTGGGAGGCGGTGTTCGTCGACGATGACAGCCCCGACGGTACGGCAGACGCCGTGCGCGCCATAGCCGCGACGGACCGGCGCATACGGTGCTTGCGGCGGATCGGCCGGCGCGGTCTGTCCTCGGCGGTGATCGAGGGCGCACTCTCTTCGTCCGCCACTTTCGTGGCGGTGATCGACGGCGACCTGCAGCACGACGAGACCAGGCTGCCGGAAATGCTGTCCCATCTGCGCGGCAGGCGTGCCGACGTGGTGGTGGCGAGCCGGTTCGCCGAAGGCGGAGACGCTGCGGGGCTAGCGGGTGCAAGGCGCCTGGCCTTGTCGAATCTGGGCGTAGGCGTGGCAACCGTGATGATGGGCAAGCGGCTGACCGACCCAATGAGCGGCTATTTCATGATGAAGCGGCCGCTTTTCGAGCAGGTGGCGCCGCGCCTGAACGGACAGGGCTTCAAGATATTGCTGGACATATTGCTCTCCGCACCGGATTTGCGTGTGCGGGAGGTGGGGGCCCATTTTTCGCCGCGTGTGGCAGGGGAAAGCAAGCTCAGCCCGCTCGTGCTGCTGCAATTCGGCGCCATGCTGCTGGACAAGGCGCTTGGCGGGTTGGTGCCGCTGCGCTTCTTCTCTTTTGCGCTGGTGGGCGGAATCGGTGTGCTGGTGCATCTTGCTGTCCTAGCCAGTGCCGATGCGCTGGGGGCCGGCTTCGTGGCGGCGCAAACGTTGGCGACGCTGGTCGCGATGGTGGCGAATTTTCAGCTTAATAATGTGATCACATATCGCGACCAGCGACTGCGCGGCGGCAGGCTATGGCGCGGGCTGATCCTGTTCATGCTCGTCTGCGGGGTTGGTGCTTTTGCCAATATCGGCATCGCAAATGCGATCTACGCAAGCGGCCACGCCGGCCGCACCCCTGCGGGTGCCCTAGGCGCCGTGATTGGCGTCGTATGGAATTACGCAATGTCCTCCACGCTCGTCTGGGGTCGCCGCTCGCACCGCGCAGCGCGAAACCGCGACAGCCCGTAAAAGTCTTTTGCTTCTTTTCCTCAGAAAAGAAGACCTTCCTTCCCGGCCTTGAGCACGACCTTTGAAGATACCATTTTATCGGACGAAAGCGGTCAACCACGCTGCCTCATAGAGGGGCTTGGCTGGCCAAGTCGCCTACGACAAAGGGACATCGAGCATATGGATATGGAAAAACTTACTGAGCGCACCCGCGGGTTTCTACAGGCTGCGCAAACCATCGCGATACGCGAATTTCACCAAAGATTGACGCCTGAGCATTTGCTTAAGGCTTTCCTGGATGACGACGAAGGCGCTGCGGCTGGCCTCATCCGTGCGGCCGGCGGCGACCCGCAGAAGGTGCGCACCGCCAACGAGGCCGAGATTGCGCGCATGCCAAAGGTGCAGGGCAATGGCGCGGGCGCGCCGCAGATCACGCCGGAGACGGTGCGCGTGCTCGATGCGGCACAGCAGCAGGCGACCGGCGCCGGCGATGAATATGTGGCGCAGGATCGCGTGCTGGCAGCACTCTCGGCGAGCGACACGCCCGCCGGCCGGGCGTTGCGTGCTGCGGGTGCCAATCCGCAGTCGCTGGAGCGGGCGTTGTCGGATATCCGCAAGGGCCGCAAAGTGACCGGCCCGAATGCGGAATCAGGTTTCGACTCACTGAAGAAATACACCAAGGACGTGACCGAGCAGGCGCGGTCGCAAAAACTCGACCCGGTGATCGGCCGCGACGAGGAGATCCGTCGCACCATCCAGGTGCTCGCACGGCGGACGAAGAACAATCCGGTTCTGATCGGCGAACCCGGCGTAGGTAAGACCGCGATTGTCGAAGGACTCGCCTTGCGCATAGCGCGCGGCGACGTGCCGGAGGCGCTGAAGAACAAGCGCGTGCTTTCGCTCGATCTCGGTGCGCTGGTGGCAGGTGCCAAATATCGCGGCGAATTCGAGGAACGACTCAAAGCCGTGCTGAAGGAAATCGAAACTGCAGAAGGCCAGGTAATCCTGTTCATCGACGAGATGCACACGCTGGTTGGTGCCGGCCGTGCGGATGGCGCGATGGATGCGTCGAACCTGCTGAAACCGGAACTGGCGCGTGGCGCGCTGCATTGCATCGGTGCGACTACGCTGACCGAATACCGCAAGCATGTGGAGAAGGATGCGGCACTCGCACGCCGGTTCCAGCCGGTGTTCGTGGGCGAGCCGAGTGTGGAAGACACCATCAGCATCCTTCGCGGCATCAAGGAGAAATACGAGCTGCATCACGGCGTCCGCATCACCGATGGCGCGCTGGTTGCAGCCGCCACGTTGTCGAATCGCTACATCACCGATCGTTTCCTCCCGGACAAGGCGATCGACCTGATGGACGAGGCTGCGAGCCGTTTGCGCATGGAAGTGGACAGCAAGCCGGAAGAGCTCGATGAGCTGGATCGCCGCCTGATCCAGCTGAAGATCGAACGCGAGGCATTGAAGCGTGAGGATGATTCGGCGTCGCGTGAGCGTCTTGGCAGGCTGGAACACGAACTCGCCGATATCGAGGAACGCTCGACGGCGATGACGGCGGCGTGGAAGTCGGAGACCGAGAAGGTGTCCGATACGCAGAAGCTGAAGGAGAAGCTCGACCAGGCACGTAGCGAGGTCGAGATTGCGCAGCGGCGCGGCGATTTGGCGAAAGCTTCCGAGCTGCTTTACGGCGTGATCCCTGAATTGCAGCGGCAGATCGAAGGCAGCCAGGCCGACGGCAAGCTGGTGAACGAAGCTGTTACAGCCGAGCAGATCGCCGGCGTCGTTAGCCGCTGGACCGGTGTGCCGATGGAACGGATGCTGGAAGGCGAACGCGCAAAACTGATCCGCATGGAGGATGCGTTGCGCGGCCGGGTGGTGGGTCAGGAAGATGCGCTAAAAGCCGTCTCCAACGCGGTACGCCGTGCGCGCGCCGGGCTTGGCGATCCAAATCGCCCGATCGGCAGCTTCCTGTTCCTTGGTCCGACCGGCGTCGGCAAGACCGAGCTTACCAAAGCACTTGCTGCCTTCCTGTTCGATGACGAACGGGCGATGCTGCGTATCGACATGAGCGAGTTCATGGAGAAGCACGCGGTCGCGCGGCTGATCGGCGCACCTCCGGGGTATGTCGGTTACGAGGAAGGCGGTGTGCTGACGGAAGCGGTGCGCCGGCGGCCGTATCAGGTGATCCTGTTCGACGAGGTGGAGAAGGCACATGAGGATGTCTTCAATGTGCTGCTACAGGTTCTCGACGATGGCAGGCTGACCGACGGTCAGGGGCGTACGGCGGATTTCCGCAATACGATCATCGTGCTCACGTCGAACCTTGGCAGCGACGTGCTGGCGAACCAGCCTGAGGACGAGCCGATGGCGCTCGTGCATGCGCAGGTGATGCGCGTGGTGCGCGATCATTTCCGGCCAGAATTCCTCAACCGTCTCGATGAAATCGTCATGTTCCGCAGGCTGGCGCGAACCGACATGAAGGTGATCGTCGATATCCAGTTGCAACGACTGCGGGCGTTGCTGGCGGATCGAAAGATCGGATTGGAATTGGATCAGTCGGCACTCGATTGGCTGGCCAACGAGGGCTACGATCCTGTGTATGGTGCACGGCCGCTGAAGCGGGTGATCCAGCGCAGTCTGCAGAACCCGCTGGCAAGCTTGTTGCTGGAGGGCGAGGTGCACGAGGGCGAGAATGTGCATGTCGCTTCTGGAATGGAGGGGCTGGTGATCAACGGCCGGGTGGCCGAACCCGTCTGAGCGGCGCGACGAGGTGGCAGAGCCGCCCCGACGGTCGTCGGGGCGGCTTTAATCAGGTGTGCTGGCGATCGGTAACGTTGGGGCAGGCCGGCGGCGACGGGGCTGGCAGAATGGCGTGGGGTGCGGCCGAAGCACCGCCTGTTGCAGCCTCGTTATCCACCAGTGTGTAGTTCGACATCGCACCGCTGCGGTCGAAGAACACACGCAGGCTGCGGCGGCCGGCAATACCCTGCCGGGCATTCTGCCAGGTATAGATGATGTCCACGGCGCCCGGCTGCGCATCGAACATGTGCAGCAACTCGGCGTCGGGCTGGCCTAGCAAGGCAATCGCCTCGCGCCGCGTGGTCTGGCATTGATGCAGCAAGTCGAGCCGTGACTCGTCGATAGCCACGTTGGTATCGCCAGGCAGGCTGCTGTGGCCTCCATACGCGATGAGCCGCCCGTCGAAGAACACCAGGCTGGCGTATTTGCCGACATGGCCCTGACTGACGGCGTCCATACCGTTCGGATAAAAGTAGTAGCTGAGCTCGGTCAGCGCCAAGGGTGTGCCCGGCACGAGTCCCTTGGAGGTGGCGCTGACGAGGCTGCGTATTGTGGTCAGCTTCATCGGCGGCCCCAGCGCGGCCTCGGCCTCAGCGACCGAGGTTGAGTCCAGCATGAAGCCGGCGAACGGCACCCGGGAGAAATCACGACCGACCGGCTGGCCCCCGGTGACGCCTGCACAGCCGGAAAGGGCGGCCGCGAGAAGCAATGCGGCCAGCCGGCGTGTCACGACGTCTCCTCGATCATCGCCCTCACTTTCGGATAGATCGCATTCGTCCAGGCGCGGCCTGAGAATACGCCGTAATGGCCGGCGCCGGTCTGCAGATGGTAGTTTTTGCGCGTGGCGGGGATGCCGCTGCAGAGATCGAGCGCCGCCATCGTCTGGCCGACGCCGCAGATATCGTCGCGCTCGCCTTCGACCGCGAGCAGCGAGGTGCGCCGTATGGCGCCGGGATCGACCAGTTCGCCACGCCAGCGCAGCGTGCCGCGCGGCAGGTTATGCTCCTGGAACACGCGCTGCACGGTTTCGAGGTAGAACTCGGCTGGCAGGTCGGCGACCGCGAAATACTCGTCGTAGAATTTGCGGTGGAATGCGGCGCCTTCGGTGTCCTCAGCGAAGAGGCGGCGGAACTGGGCGAGCTGCGCGTTGATGTGGCGGTCGGCGTTCATCGCCATGAACGAGGCGAGCTGGTAGAATCCGGGATAGACGCGCCGCCCGGCGCCCGCGAAACGCCGCGGCACCGTGGCGATGGCCCGCTCCTCGTATTGGGCGATGGTCTGCTTCTTCGCCATTGTGTTCACCCGCGTCGGGCTTTCCCGCGTGTCGATCGGGCCTGCCATCAGGGTGAGGCTACGCGGCACGGCGGGGTTCTTCTTTGCCGCCATCAGGGAGGTGGCGACCAAAGCCGGCACCGCAGGCTGGCAGATGGCGACCATGTGCGCGCCCGGGCCGAGATGCTCCATGAATTTCACCAGGTGTTCGACATATTCGTCGAAGCCGAAGCGCCCGGCCGAGACCGGCACGTCGCGGGCATTGTGCCAGTCGGTGATGTAGACGTCGCAATCGGCGAGCATCGTCTGCACCGTCGGGCGCAGCAGGGTGGCGAAATGGCCGGACATGGGCGCTGCCAGCAGCACTTTCGGCTGCGGCGTCAGCGTGTCCTTCTCGAAGCGGAGCAGGCTGCCGAATGGGGTTTCGAAAACGACATTCTCGCGCACCGCGACGCTGCGGTTGGCGATCTGCACCGCCTCGATACCGAAAGGCCTTCGCTCATGGGTAATACGGGCGGTGGTGAACATCTCGGCGCCGGCGGCGGCCAGGCGGACGCCGATGTGTTCCCGAGCGCTCGGGAAGTTTTCAAGAAACTTCAGCCAGAGGGCGGCGCCTTCACGGGCCGGCGCCAGAAGATCGGACTGTGCCTGATAGAGCTGATAGAGCATGATGGATGTATATGACCCCTGGCTGGGCACGTTGCTAGCGATTGGGGCGGGAGGCAAGCATGGCAGAGACGGGTAAATCGAAAGGTGGTGCCGCCGGAGCACGGCAAGGCGCCCCCGGGGGTCCGGACGCCAACATCGCCACGCTCCTGATCAGCAGCAAGAACTACTCCTCCTGGTCGCTGCGCGGCTGGTTGCTGCTGCGTATGTCCGGCCTGCGCTTCAAGGAAGTGCGCGTGGGCAATGACGACGCGGTAGCGCGCGCCGAGCTGCTGCAGAAATCCAGCTCCACGCGCATTCCAGCTATTGAATACAAGGGTACTACCGTGTGGGACACCATGGCGATCGCCGAGTTCCTCAATGAGCTGTGCCCCGCCGCGCAGATGTATCCGACCGATTTCGCAGCGCGGGCGCGGTGCCGCTCGGTGAGCGGCGAGATGCATGCAGGGTTTGCGGCCCTTCGCTCGGCGCTGCCGGTGAACCTGCATGCCTTTCGCCCGAATTTCCCGATCTGGTCCGGGGTGCGCTCCGACATTATTCGTGTGACTGAGATTTTCCGCGAGTCGCTGGCGGATTTCGGCGGGCCGTTCCTGTTCGGGAGCAGGATGAGTGTGGCCGATGCGATGTTCGCACCGGTTTGCACACGGTTCGCGACCTACGACGTCGACCTCGACGCGGTGAGCGAGGCCTACAAGGATCGGATCCTGGCGCTGCCGGATATGGTCGAGTGGACGACAGAGGCCAAGAAGGAACCGGAACTGGTATCCGAGCTCGAGGTCGAGGGCGAGTTCTAGCGCCATAGGGTTTCGTTTACGCCGATCTGTTTGGATCGTCCCCGATCGTTCCGGGGGATGCCGCCATACGCGCCAGTAGCACTGTCACACTGATCGGCTTGGCGGTGCTCGGGGCATTCCTGCCGCTTAGCATAGCGGGCGCAGGGTCGACTTACGCGGCAGTGTTCTGGCCGGGAGCGGATGCCTTGGCGCGCCTCTCGCAGGCGGGCAGCGGATGGCGTGTGCTGCGCGTGGTCGCCATGCGCCCGGTGCCGATCCTTTTGGTCGTGAAAAGCAGCGGCAATGGCAGCAGGCGTCCAGGGGCGCTATTGCTGCCGATGCCGTCTGCACCTGCGTGCCTCTTCACCGGTACGGGACGTTGAGGACATGAATTTCGATACCATCCGGGGCGCCATGGGCCAGGCGATGGTCGGCATACTCTGTGCCATGCCGCTGCTGATCGCGGGTGTCGCGGCGCTTGACGGCAATTCAATGCTTGGCGGTGCGGGCGTCGCCGCAGCTGCGGCACTGGCCGGGCTGCTGGCGTGGATGGCCGAGCCGAAAGCCGCGGGAACGCGCTCGGTGCTGGCAGGGGCGGTGATGACCAGCATATCGGCGCTGGTGTGGATCGCGCCGACCTCGCTGCGGGCGGACATGCATATGAGCTACTTCGCTGCCATGGCGCTGATCGCCTGTCTGTTCGACATCACTGCGATCGTGGTGGCGACCGCGTTCGTGGTGCTGCACCACCTGGTGCTCGGGCTGATCCTGCCGCTGGCCGTGTTCCCCACCGCGCAGGACATCCTGCTGCGCGTGGCAATCCATGGCGTGATCATCATGACGGAAGCAGCCGGCCTGGTATGGCTGTGCGTGCTGATGCAACAGGTGGCGAGCTCCGCGCAGGAAGCCGCGCGGCAGGCTACGCTGGAAGGCAGCCGTGCCGCGGAAGCCGAACGCTCGGCAACCGAGCTTGCCCTGGCCGAAAGGCGCGCCGGGCTGGCGGCCGTTGCCTCTCGGCTTGAGACGGAGACCGCCTCGCCGGTGGCAGAGACGGCTCGCCTGAGCGGGCAACTTGTGGGCACGGCTGAAGAGATGCGCGGCTCGGCGCAACGCACGGGGGCAGCCGCGGAAGCAGCGACTGCCGCCAACCGGCGCTCATTGGCGAGTTCGGAAGATGCCGCTCAGGAGACGGAGCAGCTGGTGGTCTCAGCACGCGGCATCTGCACGCAGTTGGAGCAATCCTACACGACCATATCCCAGACGGTAGAAAGCGGCGTGGCGGCCCGGCAGGCCTTCGAGACGCTGAGCGAGCGGGTGGCCAGGATAAGCGCAGTGGCCGCCTTCATCAGCGACATTGCCGGGCGGACGAACCTGCTGGCGCTCAACGCGACGATTGAAGCGGCACGCGCCGGCGATGCCGGGCGCGGTTTCGCCGTGGTCGCCGGCGAAGTGAAGCAGCTTGCAAACCAGACGGCGCAATCGACAGCCGAAATCGGCGCTACGATCGCCGAGATCCGCGCGGCAAGCCAGGATTCGGCGGCGGCGGTGGCGATTATGCTGGAACGGATCGACGAGATGCGCCGCATCTCAGGGTCCGTCGCAGAAGCGGTGGACCGCCAGGCCGCTAATACGGCTGCGATCGCGGGCACGTTCGAGGACATGGCGAAAGCTGCCTCGGTCATGGGCACGCATATTGATAGCGTTTCGGTAGAGGCGCAGCGGACCTTGTCGCAGGCAGGATCAGTGCTGGCAGATACGACGAGTTTGTCCATCGCGGTAACGGATCTGCAGAAGACGGTTGATCGGTTTGCGAACCAGCTTAGTAAGGAGGCAGCGTAGGACGTAGTTCTTTTTTGAAAAAAAGAACCAAAAAACTTTTATGCTTTGGCGCACGCCCCTGGAAAGAACCGCGACAGCCACATAAAAGTCTTTTGCTTCTTTTCTTCAGAAAAGAAGGCCTTCTTATCCTACCCCGCCGCCGCCAACTGTTTCTTCAGTGCCGCAATCAATGCATCGATGCTATTGCCGTTCTGGCTCAGATAGCTCGCATAATCATTCCGCTGAGTCAGCCGCATGCTTGTGCCTTCGGCGATCACGTCCACCACTTTCGGCGCGCCACCGCTGCTATCGACAACCCATTTCACGTTGGCCGGCGGCGCGTTCGGACGATTGATCAGCGTGCCGACCAGCGTGTCCGCGCCTTGCGAGGTATCACCCGTCATCGCGTAGCTGACGCCGCGATAATCGCCGAGATGGCCGCTGATCTCGTTCAGCAGCACCTGGTGGAACAGCGAGGTGTATTCCGATTGCTGCGCCGGCGAGGCGCTGGCCCAGAAGCGGCCAAGGCAGAAGCGCGCGATGCGCGCGACGTCTACATTATTGTCTATTACCGGTCCGAGGGCCGCCTTCTTCTGCGCATTCGCCTCCGGGCCGTTGACGATGGAGACCAGGTTATCGGCAAAGCTTTTGACGAACGCGTTGGCGCCGGAGGACTGCGCATAGGCCGGCCCAAGCCCGCAGGCCGCGACCAATGCGGTCACGGCGGTGAAGGCGAGCAGGCGGCGACGGGTCAGCGCGATATGCATGCGAGAATCTGCTCCTGGTTTGACTTCTATAATGCCCGGTTATTGTGCGGGTTGCACCGTGCCGGCAGGCGGGCTGACCGGCTCGGGATGGCGCGCCGCTTCGACCTGCGATTCGATGCTCTGCCGATAGAGGCTGCGGAAGGTGGCGTAGGGATCGAGTGCGGTGGCTTTGACGTGGTCGAGGTCGCTCATATACGCGGCGCGCTCGTCGATGATGCCAAGCCCGTAGCGAGCCCAGTTCACCGTGAGCAGACCGTAGCCGCGCGGCACCCAGGTGAACGGGTCGAACGCCGAGTCGATACCGCGGCCGATGGCAGCACGCGGGGTGCTGGGGCCGATGAGCGGAAGATAGAGATATGGGCCTGCCGGCACGCCCCAGAGCGCCAGCGTGATGCCGAAATTGGTGGTGTGCGCCGGGTAGCCGACGCTTTTCGCCACGTCGAAGACTCCAGCGACGCCGGCGGTGCTGTTGATGACGAACCGCATGAAGGTGTCGCCGGCATGGCGCGGATTGGCCTGGCTGACATCGTCGGCAAAGAGCACGGGGCTCGAGAGATTTGCGAGTGCGTTGTGCACGCCGGTGCGGGCGGGGCTGGGCACGACGGCGATATAGGCCTGTGCGACCGGCTTGAGCGTGTAGCGGTCCAGCGTGTCGTTCACTTTGTAGAAGAAGCGGTTGGTGGGTTCGAGCGGATCGTTGGTCTGGTCGAAATCCTGGTTGGCTTCGACGTCGCTGGCCGGGGGACGGGTGGCGCAGGCGCTGAGGCCCAGCGCGCTGAACGCGAACATGGCCACCAGCGCCAAGCGCGGCTTCTTGGGGTCTTGAGTGTTGCTGTACATGGAAAATCCCCCAGGCCGGTTGGTCTACGCCTTATGAACGTCTCGGCCGGGCGGCATCAAGTGCCTGAACGCGCGAAAGTTTCGGCGGTGTGCTGTCATGCGGCGGGTGGCTGAACGCCATTGCTTCCTTATAGTTGCCCTGTGGCGCCTCTTGCATCGGCGGCGGGAGGGGCTTCATGAATGGACTATGGATACCATGCCACACTCGTCCCTGCCGGAAGGCCAATCCGACAAGAGCACCACGCTGGCGCGCTGGCTGACCGGGCCGCGCTTCAATCGGCTGCCTGAGCCCGATGCGCAGGATGCCGCACCGGCGCTGAGTTTTGAATTCTTTCCACCACGCACTGAAGCGCTGGAGGCCCAGCTTTGGGGCTGCATCCGCCGGCTCGAGCCACTCGCACCTCGCTTCGTATCAGTGACGTATGGCGCAGGCGGTTCGACCCAGGCACGCACCCACGCCACGGTGGAGCGCATCCTGCGCGAGACCACGCTGATCCCGGCCGCCCATCTGACCTGCGTCGGTGCCGAGTCCGGCGCCGTGGACGACGTGGCGCGCAGCTACTGGGATGCAGGGGTGCGCCATATCGTGGCACTGCGCGGCGACGTGCCGGGCGGCGGCGCCTATGCGCCGCATCCCGGCGGGTATGCCTATGCGTCGGACCTGGTGGCAGGGCTGAAGCGGATCGGCGATTTCGAGATTTCCGTGGCGGCCTATCCGGAGATCCATCCGGATTCAGGCCATGCGAGCGCGGATATCGACAATCTGAAGCGCAAGCTGGATGCCGGGGCCACGCGGGCGATCACCAACTATTTCTTCGACGCGAATATCTTTCTGCGCTTTCTGGACCAGTGCCTTGCGGCAGGGATCACGGCGCCGATCGTGCCCGGGATCATGCCGGTTTCGAATTTCGCGCAGGCAAAGAAGTTCTCGGCCGGCTGCGGCGCGAGCGTGCCCGACTGGATGGAGAAGCTGTTCGAAGGCACCGAGGACGACCCGGAGACGCGCCGGATGGTGGCAGCGGTGATGGCGGCCGAGCAGGTGCGCGTGCTGCAGGCGAGCGGGGTGGACGAGTTTCATTTCTATACGCTGAACCGGCCGGATCTGACGTATGCGATCGCGCATATCCTCGGGGTGCGGGCGGTCGGGGCGTAAGAAGACAAGGTCTTCTTTTCTGAAGAAAAGAAGCAAACGACTTTTGGGTCGCTGTCGCGGTTTTATCCGGCAACGTGCGCCATGGTAGAGCTTCAGGTGC
Organism: Acetobacteraceae bacterium; assembly: GCA_965198855.1. Classification (GTDB taxonomy): domain Bacteria; phylum Pseudomonadota; class Alphaproteobacteria; order Acetobacterales; family Acetobacteraceae; genus BOG-908. The sequence continues at coordinate 3,193,397 of CBDAPZ010000001.1, forward strand.
ATGACCGATTATCTGACCAAGCTAAATGAAGAGCAGCGGCTCGCGGTGGAAACCGTCGATGGGCCGCTGCTGGTGCTTGCCGGCGCCGGCACCGGCAAGACGCGCGTGCTGACCACGCGGTTCGCGCATATACTGCTCACCGGCCGGGCGGGGCCTGGCCAGGTGCTCGCGGTGACCTTCACCAACAAGGCGGCGCGGGAGATGCGCGACCGCGTGGGTGCGTTGCTGGGGCGGCCCGCAGAAGGGCTTTGGCTGGGCACGTTTCACGCGCTGTGTGCGCGCATGCTGCGACGCCATGCCGAGCTGGTGGGCCTCGCCTCGAACTTTTCCATCCTCGATACCGACGACCAGATGCGCCTGCTGAAGCAGGTGATGGAAACCTTCAGGCTCGATACCAAACGCTGGCCGCCGCAGATGCTGATGGGCGCGCTGCAGCGCTTCAAGGATCGGGGGCTGCCGCCGGAGCGGGTGAGCGCTGCCGATGCGGGCGATATCGCCGGCGGACGAATGCAGGAGATTTATGCCGCGTATCAGGCAAGGCTGGTCGCGCTGAATGCTGCGGATTTTGGCGACCTGATGCTGCATATGACGGAGATATTGCGCAACCACCCTGACGTGCTGGCGCAATATCATCGGTTTTTCCGATACATCCTCGTGGACGAATACCAGGACACCAACGTGGTGCAGTATCTCTGGCTGAGGTTGCTAGCGCAGCAATCAAAGAACATCTGCTGCGTGGGGGATGACGACCAGTCGATCTACTCCTGGCGCGGGGCGGAAGTGGAAAACATCCTGCGTTTCGAGAAGGATTTTCCCGGGGCGAAGATTGTTCGGCTGGAGCGCAATTACCGTTCTACCGCGCCGATCCTGGCGGCGGCGGCGGCGCTGATTGCGAATAATGAAGGCCGGCTGGGCAAGACTTTGCGGTCAGGGTTGAGCGATGCGGCCGGTGAGAATGTGAGCGTGGTGAGCCTTTGGGATTCCGTGGAGGAAGCCCGCATGGTGGGGGAACGCGTGGAAGCGCTGCGTCGGGATGGCGCGCGGCTGTCGGAAATGGCCATTCTGGTGCGCGCAGGTTTTCAGACGCGTTCCTTCGAAGAGCGCATGATTACGCTGGCAATCCCCTATCGCGTGGTGGGCGGGTTGCGGTTCTATGAGCGGGCGGAGATACGCGATGCGATCGCGTATCTGCGCGTGCTGCGCCAGCCGAGCGACGACCTGGCATTTGAGCGCATCGTGAATGTACCGCGACGTGGTGTTGGCGAGACGGCGTTGCGCGGGATGCACGCGGCGGCGCGTGCGCAGCAGATCTCGCTTTATGCGGCGGCAGCGCAATTGGCGGAGGCGGGTGCGCTGAAGGGCAAGGTTCGTGAGGGCATACGAGCGTTGCTGGCAGGGTTCGATCGGTGGCGGGCCGGGCTGGAAGGCGATGGACATGTGCTGACGGCCGCCACGTTGCTTGATGAGAGTGGCTATGTGGAGATGTGGAAGGCGGACAAGACACCCGAAGCGCCGGGGCGGCTGGAGAACTTGAAAGAGCTTTTGCAGGCTATGGGTGATTTCGAAACGCTCTCTGGATTTCTGGATCATGTATCGCTGGTGATGGAGAATGAGGAACAGGCCGAGGTGGACCGCATCAGCCTGATGACCATGCATGCAGCGAAAGGCCTTGAATTCGACACGGTGTTTTTGCCGGGGTGGGAAGAAGGCCTGTTTCCGAGCCAACGTTCGATGGATGAGAACGGCAACAAGGGTTTGGAGGAAGAACGACGTCTGGCCTATGTGGGGCTGACGCGGGCGCGCAAGCGGGCGGTGGTGAGTTTTGCCGCCAACCGGCAGATCTATGGCAATTGGCAGAATTCGATACCGAGCCGGTTTGTCGAGGAATTGCCGGATGCACATGTGGAGCGGGCTGGGTCGGCCGCCCTCGCGCGGGATGCGCGGGCTTTGGCGCCGAGCATGTTTTTGAACGGGCCGCTGACGGCACGGCGGCCGCGCGCCGCAGAACCTTGGGAACAGGCGGGACGGCCGGCGCGGGCGGACAAGATCGCTGTCGGGCAAAGGGTGTTTCATGAGAAGTTCGGTTATGGCGAGGTGCTGGCGGCGGATGACGACAAGCTGGATATCGCATTCGAGAAAGCCGGGCAGAAGCGGGTGATGGATCGTTTCGTGGAAAAAGCCTGATGAGCCGACGGCATGCGGGGCTGCTGGAGACGGTGCATGTCACGGTGCCGGAAGCGGCACTGGAGGCGTATGAGTCCGCGATTGCGACAGTGTGCAGCACGGTCGGGTTTTTTCTGGTCGATGAGGATAAGAGGATTTGGCGCGTCGAGGGTGTGAAAGCCGTGAGCGACGATGACGACGAGCTACAATCGGCGTGCGCGGTGGCTGCGCTGACGAGTGGTGTGGCGGCGACGTTGGAGCGTGAGGCGACGGAGGCGGAGGGATGGCTGGCGAAAGTCTATTCCGCGTTTCCGGAGCAGGATCTTGGCAAGCGCTTTGCGATACGCGGCACGCATGAGCGGGCGCCGCGCAAGGCCGGGCGGATTACGCTGACGGTGGATGCGGGGCTTGCGTTTGGCTCCGGCGAGCATGGGTCTACGCGCGGGTGCCTGCGGGCGTTCGAAGGAATTGCGTGGCGGCGGCCGCGGCGGATCATGGATATGGGCTGCGGTTCCGGCATTTTGGGGATGGCGGCAGCGGCGATGCTGCGGCGGCCGGTGGTGGCGGTGGATAACGATCCTTGGTCCGTGCGCGTGACGCGGCAGAATGCAGCGCAGAACCGGCTTTCGGCTTTCGTCCGGGCGCGGCTTGGCAACGGCTGGAAAGGGGTGGCGGGCGGCGAGGTATTTGATCTGATTTTTGCGAATATCCTGGCGCGGCCGCTCTGTTTGATGGCGCGTGATCTGTCGGCGCATCTGGCGCCAGGTGGAACGGTGATACTCGCCGGTTTGCTGCGGCAGCAGATCCCCATGGTGCTGGCCGCACATCGGCGGCGTGGATTGCGGCTGGAACGTGTATTGCTTGAGGGTAACTGGGCAACGATGGTGCTGAGATGATGACATTTGCAGACCGGCTTTCGGCATTGCGCGCAGAGATGGCGCGGCGCGATCTTGCCGCCTTCATCGTGCCGCGTTCGGACGAGCATCTGAGCGAGTATGTGCCGCCTTCGGCCGAGCGGCTCGCGTGGATCAGCGGTTTTACCGGCAGCGCGGGCATGGCCATCGTGCTGGCCGATCGTGCGGCGGTGTGGAGCGACGGGCGCTACGTGCTGCAGCTTGCGACTGAGACCGATGCGGCCTTGTGGGAACGGTTGCATCTGAGCGAAACGCCGGCGCCGAAATGGCTGGCGGATGTTTTGAAAGATGGCGCCCGCGTCGGGTATGATCCGTGGCTGATGAGCGAGGCCTCGCTGGCGCAGTTTCGCGAGGCGGGCGTGGCGTTGGTGGCCGAAGCGACCAATCCGGTCGATGCGGTGTGGACGGATCGACCGGCACCGCCTCTGGCGCCGGCGGTGCCGCATGATCTGAAATATGCGGGGCTTTCCTCGGCGGAAAAGCGGGCGCAGATCGCCGCCGCTTTGCGCGCTGACAAGCAGGACGCCGTGGTGCTGACAGATCCGGCGTCGATCGCGTGGCTTTTGAACATTCGTGGTCAGGACGTAGGCTTCACGCCCTTTGCGCTGGGATTTGCGCTGGTGCATGACGATGCCGGTGTGGAACTGTTCATGGATCCGGTGAAATTGCCGGAAGAGGTGCGTGGGTGGCTGGGCAATGCGGTGGCTTGTGCGCCGCGTTCGGCTCTGCCCGCGGCCCTTGGGGCGTTGAGCGGCAAACGTGTGCGGGTGGACAATGCGGGCGCGCCAGCGTGGTTCGCAGAGACGTTGCGTGGGGCTGGGGCGAAGGTGGTGGCGGGGCTTGATCCGTGCGCCGTGCCGAAGGCGAAGAAGAATGCGGTGGAACAGGCTGGGGCGCGAGAGGCGCAGCAGCGCGATGCGGTGGTGATGTGCCGGTATCTGTATTGGCTGCGTGAGGCGGGAGGGCGCGAGACGGAGCTTTCGGCCGTGGCGGAGCTTTCGCGGTTGCGCGCTGAGAATGCACTGGCGCGCGGTGATAGTTTTCCGGCGATCGCGGGGGCCGGTGAGCATGGCGCGATCATGCATTACCGGGTGTCGGAAGAGAGCAATCGCGCGATCGGGAAGAACGAGGTTTTTCTGATCGATAGCGGCGGGCAGTATCTGGATGGTACCACCGATATCACGCGCACGATCTGGACCGGGCCGGAGGCACCCCCTGCGGAATTGCGCGACCGGTTCACGCGCGTTCTGAAAGGGCATATCGGAATTGCGGCGGCGGTGTTCCCCGAGAATGTGACGGGCGTTCGGATCGATGCTTTTGCACGTGCGGCTTTGTGGAAGGCGGGGCTGGATTTCGATCATGGCACCGGACATGGGGTGGGGAGTTTTCTGTCCGTGCATGAGGGGCCGGTTTCGATTTCCCCGCATCTGCGGCCGGCGGTGATGGAGGAGGGGATGATCCTTTCCAACGAGCCGGGGTTTTATCTGCCGGGGGAATACGGGATCAGGCTGGAAAACCTGGTGATGGTGGTGCCGGCTGTCTTTGCGGGGCCGAAGAAATTCTTCAGGTTCGAGACGCTGACCTATGTGCCGTTCGATCGAGTGCTGATCGATATGGATTTGTTGTCGGGCGATGAGATTGCGTGGCTGGATGCGTATCATGCCAAGGTGCTTGCGGATGTGGCACCGCATGCGCCGGCGGAGGTGCAAGGCTGGTTGCAGGAGGTGTGCGCGCCGTTGCGGGAGAAGGTGGCTTGAGCGGGTCGCTGGACCTGACGAAGCGGGCGCGTTTTTCGTATTTCCACAAAGAGCAGATCAGGTTCAGTGATACGGACATGCTTGGGCATGTGAATAATGTTGCGTATGCGGCGATGGTTGAGAGTGGCCGTATCGCGTATTTGCGGTCGGTGGTGCCTGGGCTGTACGTGGTGATGGCGCGGATCGAGATCGATTACCGGGCGGAGCTGCATTATCCGGCGGACATTGATGTGGGGTGTGCGATTTTGCGGGTGGGGCGATCGTCTATCGTGATCGGTAATGGGGTCTTCGATGGCGATCTGTGCGGAGCCGCGGCGGTGACGACGCTGGTGTTGATTGACAAGGAGACACGGCTGTCGACGCCGATACCGGATGAGGCGCGGGGGAAGTTGGAGGCGTTGATATGAGCGTAGGCCTTCATATCGCGCCAGCAAGCGTAGCCTGCATCGCTCTTGGGCGATGCAGGAGCAATGGCCCAAACGTCGGTTATCATTTTGGCTTCGTCGGACCCTCCGGTTACGCATCATGACCGCCGGTTCCCCGTGTGGATCCTGCGTCTCTGCCTCCAAGTCCCAAGCAGTGGTTATGATACCCCGTCGGACGAAATGATGTAGCGATGAGTAAGGTCAATCGAAAGGATTAGAGACAAGGCCGTGCTTTGTTGGATTGGAATGAATGTAGTCGACGTGGCGGGAGAAATCCGTCTTGTCTTGGATCGTGTGCTCCCAAAACGTCTTTGCCGTAAAAGGCGACCTGTGTGATCTCGGGGCACTATCTCCCTGTCGTGATAAAGCACGCGCCTGATGAAAATGGACTTGATGCGGCGCCGACGGTGCGGGAAATCGGCGTCCCCCTTGGGAAGTGTGAGAATGACGATGGCGTCGACGTTAAATGGACGGTCTGCCAGAGTGACGGTGAAGAAGAAGGTGCCGCCGGGGAGGAAATTGCGGCGGTAGCGGACCATGGGTGTGGATTGGCACTCTCATGTTCGTTTTGGTAAGATAACGTATAGATGAGCGTTGCGGTTGGCAAGGTCTGCGTGCGTGGGCGCGGCTAGTTCCCGCATCGTCCAAGAGCGATGAGGGCTACATTGCATATGGGCGATGCGTATTACCCTGCGAGTTCGCGCCACTCAGCCTCAGTGATTGTTTTTACCCCTAGCTCGGCGGCGCGTTTGGCTTTGGAGCCGGCATCTGCGCCGATGATGACGAGGTCGGTTTTCTTGGAGACGGTGTCGGTGACGCGGGCGCCTAGGGATTCTGCGCGGGCTTTGGCTTCGGGGCGGGTCATGGTTTCCATTGATCCCGTGAAAACCAGGATCTTCCCGGCGAGCTCACCGCTGCCGACTGATGGGGCGGCGGCATCTTCGATGGTGAGGAGGGTGGCGAGTTCGTCGATGACGGCGACGTTGCGGGGTTCGGCGAAGAATTCGGTGAGCTCTTCGGCGATGGCTTCGCCGATGCCTAGGATGCTGCCCAAGGCGAGGCGGGCGTCGGAGCCGATGGTGGTGGCGTCCTGCATCTGTTCGCGCCAGTTTTTGAAGCTGCCGTAGTGGCGCGCTAAAAGCTTGGCGTTGTTTTCGCCGATGCGGCGGATGCCCAGGGCGAAGAGGAAGCGGGCGAGCGGGATGGTGCGGCGCTGGTCGATGGCGCGGATGAGGTTTTTCGCGGAAAGCTCGCCCCAGCCTTCACGTTTGGCGATCTCGGACTCATGTTGCTCCAGCTTAAAAATGTCGGCGGGGCCGGAGATGAGGCCCGCTTCGTGGAATTCGACAACCGTTTTGTCGCCCATGCCTTCGATGTCGAAGGCGCGGCGGGAACAGAAATGGACCAGGCGCTCTACGGTTTGGGCGGGGCAGATGAGACCGCCGGTGCAGCGGCGGACGACTTCGCCTGGTGGGCGGATGGCGAGGCTGCCGCAGACCGGGCAGTGGGTGAGAGGCGTGAAGGGAACTGCATCTTTCGGGCGCTTGTCGGTGATGACGGAGACGATTTGGGGGATGACGTCGCCGGCGCGCTGGAGGATGACGGTATCGCCGATGCGGGCATCGAGGCGGGCGATTTCGTCTTCATTGTGCAGGGTGGCGCGGGTGACGAGGACGCCGCCGACATTGACGGGTTCGAGGTTGGCGACGGGGGTGAGCGCTCCGGTGCGGCCGACCTGGATTTTGATGTCCTTCAGGATGGTGGTTGCTTGTTCGGCGGGGAATTTCCAGGCGATGGCCCAGCGGGGTTCGCGGCCGACGAAGCCGAGGCGGCGCTGGAGGGCGAGATCGTCGAGTTTGTAGACGACGCCGTCGATGTCGTAGCCGAGGCCCGCGCGTTCGGTGGCGAGCTTGGATTGGAAGGCTTCAGCTGCGGTGGGGTCGGCGAGTTGCTGGCTGAGGGGGTTTACCGAAAAGCCCCATTTTTTGAGTTGTTCGAGGAAATGCCAGTGGGTGTCGGCGACGGGGGATGAGGTTTCGCCCATGGCGTAGGCGAAGAGGGAGAGCGGGCGGCTGGCGGTGATGGTGCGATCGAGTTGGCGGAGGCTGCCGGCGGCGGCGTTGCGGGGGTTGGCGAAGAGGCGTTGGGCGGCTTTTTCCTGGGCGGCGTTCAGGGCGAGGAAATCGGCTTTGCTCATAAAAACTTCGCCGCGGATTTCTATGAAGTCCGGCGCTGTGCCTTTGAGTTTTTTTGGCAGGCTGCCGAGGGTGCGGAGGTTTTCGGTGACGTCTTCGCCGATCGTGCCGTCGCCGCGGGTTGCGCCGTGCGTAAAATTTCCTTTTTCGTAGGTGAGGGAGATGGAGAGGCCGTCGATTTTCGGCTCGCCGACCATGGGGAGTTTTGCGTCGGCGGGGAGGCCGAGGAAGCGTTTGATGCGGGTGCAGAATTCGGCGAAGTCGGGTTCGGCGAAGGCGTTGCCGAGGGAGAGCATGGGGACGCGGTGGTGGTGTTTCTTGAAGGCGCTGGCCGGGGCGGAGCCTACGCGGGTGGAGGGGGAGTCTTCGCGAATGAGGTTGGGATAGAGGGCTTCGAGTTCGGCGTTGCGGCGGCGTAGCGCGTCGTATTCTGCGTCGGTGACAAGGGGGGAGTCTTTTTCGTGGTAGGCTTTGTCGTGTTTGGTTATTTCTTTGGCGAGGTGTTCGAGTTCTTTTGCCGCTTCTGCCTCGTTTATCTCGGCCATGGCTTAGTCTCTCCGTGTTTGACCGCGACAGCATCGTAAAAGTCTTTTGCTTCTTTTTTTCAGAAAAGAAGACCTTCCTTGTTCTTTAATAGGGAGTCCGCCGCCGCCCGTGCCGCGTCGGTGATGGTCTCACCCGCAAGCATCCGCGCGATTTCTTCCCTGCGTTCGTCTTTCTGCAAGATGGCGACTTCCGTTTCGGTGCGTCCACGCTTTACTTGTTTGCTCACGCGCAAATGTGCGTTGCCGCGGGCGGCGACTTGCGGGGAGTGGGTGACGACGAGCACTTGCAGGCCGGTGGCCACACGGGCGACGCGTTCTCCTACTGCCGCCGCGGTGGCGCCGCCGATGCCGCTATCGACTTCGTCGAACACCAGGCTGGGCACGACGGAGCCTGCTATGAGCACGACTTTCAGCGCCAGCATCAGGCGTGAGAGTTCGCCGCCGGACGCGACACGGCCGAGGGGGCCGGGCGCCTGGCCAGGGTTGGTGGCGATGAGGAAGCGCACGGTGTCGGCACCTGTCGGACCCCATGAGTCTTCTTCGAGGCGGGTGATGGCGGCGAAGAAGCGTGCGCGCTCCAGGCGCAGGGGCGGCAGTTCGGCGGCGACGGCGTTTTCCAGGCGGGCGGCGGCGGCTTCTCGTACGGCGGAGAGGCGAGTGGCGGCCTCGACGTAGCGGGTGCGCGATGCGTTGGCTGCTTGGATAAGGCCGGCGATTTCGGCGTCGCCGTGCTCCAGGGCGGCGAGGCGTTCGGTAAAACGCGCGAGCAGGCCGGGCAACTCCAGGACAGTGACCTGGTATTTGCGCGCGGCGCCGCGCAGCGCGAATAGCCTTTCTTCGGCGCGTTCCAACTGGCGTGGATCGGCGTCGGCATCGGCTGCCAGGCGGCCGAGCAGGGTTTCGGCCTCTGCCAGCGCCTCCTCAGCGCGCTCCAGGGCGGCCAGCACGCCGGCTTCGGGTAACTCCCCCTCCCCTTCTGCGCCCGGCGGCATGAACCTCTGCAAAGCGCGGGTGGCGGCACGCAGGGCGGCGGCGGGGCCGGAATTACGACGATCGCGCGGGTTCAGTTCGGAGATGGAGGCGGCAATCGCTTCTGCGCGCTTTTCGCCTTGCTGCAGGCGATGACGTTGTGCCGCAAGTTCTTCTTCTTCGCCTGTGCGCGGGGCTAGCTTTTGCAATTCATCCGCCGCGTGGCGGAGGAAATCCTCTTCACGCTTGGCTTCCACGATCGCGGCGCGGGCTGCTTCCAGTTTCTCGCAGGCCGCACGCCAGGCACGGTAACGCGCCGCCACCTCGGCACGCAGATCCGGATCCATGCTGTAGGAATCCAGAAGACGCAGATGCGTGGAAGGATCGGCAAGCCCCATCTGGTCGTGCTGGCCCTGCACCTCTACCAGCATGGCGCCGATACGTTTCAGCGTGGCGGCACCAATCGGCGAGTCATTCACCCAGGCGCGGGAACGTCCATCCCGCGAGACAGAGCGCCGTAAAACCACATCATCCTCGGCGGGCAGACCGAGTTCTTCCAGCAAGGCAAACACGGCATGGGCGGGCGGCAGCGTGAAACCGGCGGCGACACTGGCCTGCTCGGCACCGCTGCGCACCAGGCCCGCATCCGAGCGTGCGCCCAAGGCCAGGCCCAACGAATCGAGCAGGATGGATTTGCCGGCGCCGGTCTCGCCGGTCAGCACGGTGAGGCCGGGACCGAAAGAAAGGTCTAGCTTTTCGATGAGAACGACGTCACGGATGGAGAGGGTGCAGAGCACGGTTAGAAAGATTGGGGGAGCCGTGCCGGCCCCCCCAAACCCCCCGTCATGTCTTTGGAGCCGACTGTGGCAACAGGCGGGTTAATAAACAAACGTGTCAGAAACTCAGAAAACCCAGCCGAAGGCACGGGTGAAAAATCCGGGGCTACCGGGAGCAGGCGCAGAGGCGCCGCTATCCGCGGGCGGCACGGCTTTCACCGTCGTCAGCTCGCTGTAGCTGGTCTGATACCAGTGGTTGCCGGGATAGTTGTAGGCCAGGACTGACGCCGTCTTCTTGGCTTCATTCACCATGCCGAGCTTCAGGTAAATCTCCGTCAGGCGCGACAACGCTTCCGCGGTGTGGTTCGTGGTCTGGAAATCATCCACCACGCGCTGGTAGCGGCCGATCGCTGCGGCATAGAAATGCTGCTTTTCGTAGTAACGGCCGATCAGCATTTCCTTGCCGGCCAGATGGTCGCGACACAGATCGATTTTCAGGCGCGCATCACGGGCATAGGCGCTGTCGGGAAAGCGGTTCACCACTTCCTGCAACGCGCTCATCGCCTCCTGCGTGCCCTTCTGGTCACGCGAGATGTCGGCGATCTGCTCGTAGTAGCAGAGCGAGCGCAGATAGTAGGCATAGCTCACATCCTTGCTCGCCGGATGCAGCGCGATATAGCGATCGAGCTGAGAGACCGCCTCGGTGTAGTTGTTGCGCCGATACTCCGTGTAGCCATCCATCAGCTGCGCATTCGTGGCCCAGCTGGAATAGGGATAGTTCTGCTGGATGGCGTCGAAATGCTTCACCGCAATGGAGTAGTTGCGCTTCTCCAGAGCATCGATGCCGTTGGTGTAGAGAAGATCCGGCGGCTCGTCGGCCAGGTTCACCTTCGGCGTATCGTCGGATTTCGTGAACGGCAAGATGGAATGAATGGTCGCGCAGCCGCCGGTGGCGAGGGCCAACAACAGCGGCAATGCAGGGCTGAGTCTCGAAGCTTTCATGGCCCGCTGCCTTACACTATGAGGCCCGAGGAAGGCCAGGGGGCTTTCCTGGGCCTCGATCGGTCATGCGCGGCTGCGGGGCAGGCCCAGGCGGCGTTCGGCCACCATGCTGCGCAGCACCTCGCTGGCGCCGCCATAGATGGTGGTGGCTGTCGAGTGGCGATAGCCCATCTCCACCATGCCAAGCCCCTCCTTGCCCCGCAGCAGCGAGCGTGGGGCAGCGACATCCATCAGCGCCGTGGAATCGGTGATGAAGGCTTCGGTGGAGAATACCTTGGCCGCCGGCCCAAAGGCGCGATCGGTGCCCTTGGAGAGCTGAGTCCAGAGCGAGCGGCCGGACAGCGCCTCGGCTATGCGTGTCTTGGCGTAGGCGGCGCCCAAGGTGGCCAGGACGAACGAATCGTCTATCGCGGGCTTGCCGTCCCGCTCGGCGGTGCGGGCCCAGTCGGCGACGGCGCCGACCATGCTGCGAATGATGAGATGATAGTAGCCGCCGCTCTGCTCCATGCTGAGGGCTGCCGACAGCACCTTGGCGCCGGCATTCACCTCGCCCAGCCGGTAGAGATCCGGCACGCGCACATCCTGGTAGAAGGTGGCGTTGGTGCGCTCGCCCATGAAAGTGTGGACGGGATGGATCTCGATGCCGGGCAGTTTCAGCGGCACCAGGAACAGGGTGATGCCCTTGTGCTTCGGCAGGTCCGGATCGGTACGGGTGATCAGCAGAACGTAGCTGGCCAGGTCCGCGCCGGAGGTGAACATTTTCTGGCCGTTGATCAGCCAGCCATTGCCGTCGCGCACGGCGCGGGTTTTGGCGGCGAACACGTCCGAGCCGCCGGAGGGCTCGGTGTAGCCGAGGCAGGCGCTCATCTCGCCGGAGGCGAAGCGCGGCAGCACATCATCCTGCAGCTCCGGCTTGCCGTATTGCTGCACGATGTGGCCCACCATGGAGGTGGTACTACGCGGCAGGCCGGCATAACCCACCTCCTGCCACACGCTGAGGCTCGCGCGGGTGGCGTCCGCATCCGCACCGCGGCCGCCCCATTTCTCCGGCCAATTAGGATAGAGCAGGCGGGCTTTGCCGAGCGCCCGATGCACCTCCCAGTCATGCGACTCGAAATTATGCTCGTGCAGCTTGTGCCTGGCGGGATCGATGAGTCGGCCGAACAGAGCGCGGGTTTCGGCAGCCAGGTCCTGGCCGCCCTGCGGCGCCTCGAAATCAATCTCGAGCGTGCCGGTCTCCGGCAGGGAGGTGGGTTCGTCGAGCAGCAGTCGGCGGGTGCCGCGCACCAGCTCCGATTGTGGGTCGCCCCACACCAGCGGCCAGGCTTTGGCGCGGCGGTGATAGAGCTGGATGTCGTATTCGTTGGTCAGGCCATAGCCGCCGAAGGTGTGCAGCCCGTGGGCAACGCTGTTGGTGGCGGTGCGGCTGGCCCACCAGAACAGCATGGAGATGGCAGCGCCCGCATCAGGCGCGCTGTCGGCGACCGCACGCAGGGTCCACCAGAGGAACATGGCGGCACCGTCGGCATCGATCACGTCGTTGGCGAGCGGGTGGGCGATGCCCTGGTTGGCGCCGATCGGCTGGCCGAAGGCGACTCGCTCGCAGGCATAGGCGGCGGCTTTGGCCAGCGCCTCCTGCGAGAGGCCGATGAGGGCGGCGGAGGTGAGGATTTTCCATTCCTCGATACCGGCGGCAAAGATGCGGGCTGCATCGGCGTTGCTGGCAATCACATGGCGCTCGCCACGGCCCGGCTCGAACTGGCCGATGGCTGAACCACCCAACGTGGAGGGCGCGCAGAGGGGGGATTCGGGGACTTCGATGGCGACATCCTTGCCGTCGAAGGTGAGCACGCCCTGCGCTGCCGCACCGCCGGGCACGAGCTGGATGTCGCCTGGTCTAGCCTGGTGCAGTGCCAGGGTGAGCACGGTGTGGCCGTCCCTCACCTTCTCGATCCACTGGCGCGCCACGTCGCCGCCGATTTCGCCCAGGATACGCAATGCCACCACGGCTTCGGCGAGTGGCGCCGGCGCCAGCCTACGGCCAGCCTGCTCCATCATCAGGCAGGTATCGAAGAGGCTCATGCCGCCGCCGCCAGCTTCGACGGAGAGGCGCATGAAGGGCGCCTCGAGGTCCACCAGATCCTTCCAGAGGGCGGGGTCGAAGCCTATCGGCTCGGCCGCGCGCACGCGGGCGGGCGTTGCCTCGGTGGCGAAGAATTTCTCGAACATGTCCTGCACAGGCAGGCTGTCATCCGGCAAACCGAGCTTCATTTCACGCTCCTCTGGGCGCATCCGGACGGTTTTGATCTATCCGTTCCCCGACACGCGACGTCTCCCCGGCCGCTCGCTCGCCGACGCTGCGGGCTGAGCTGCCATGCGATCAGCAATTGCGCAGTGCGATTGCGATGTCCATGGCATTGGGGTTGCACCGATAACGGTGGGGCGAATTGTGGAAACAGCCGTCGCCAGCGTGGGGGAATGGGGAGGGGCACGAACGCTCTTTTAGGGTTGGAGCGCCTCGTCCACTCGCTGGAGATGGTATGGCAGGCACGTCCCGAAGCAGCCGACTTGCAATCTGCCGGCGGCCGGATTAAGCACCCGACCTCCGCAGGAGCGCGGGCGTAGCTCAGGGGTAGAGCACAACCTTGCCAAGGTTGGGGTCGAGGGTTCGAATCCCTTCGCCCGCTCCAGAATCTTCAAAGATTTCAGGGCGTTATGATGAGGGCCGCACCAGCGGCCTTTTCATTTTTGGCGTGGTCAACACCTGGTCAACACGGAAGGTGCCGGGGTTTCAGCGTGATGACACGCGAGCAGGCCGCTAACGGTCGAGGAGGCTGGGATTGCCCGCTTATGTAAAGGCGGTGGGAGCGATGCGGCACGCGTGCCGGCATCGTCCGGCGCCTAACCCGCGAAGTTCCAGCCTTTCTTGACGGAAACGGCTCACGTCCCGACATCAATGGGTCGGATGGTGGACGGCGTCGCCGTGCGACGATGCCACTTGGCGAATGAGTTGCACCGGCACCAGGTGCGGTTCGCGCAGGAGGCCGGCCACGGGAGACAGCGGGCACGCGAACACTGCAACTGACTGAGCCGGGCGACCGAAAGAAAGGGTCGTCACATGTTTGGCACAGATCAAGGCTTATCCCCTCACCATTTCCGACCTGCTCCAGCCAGAAAGCCTGCGGATGGCGGGCGCCCATCGGCTGGATCGCCGGCCCAGCGAGGGCGGCGATGATGGACATCGTCGACCTGCGATACTTGGCCGCGGCTGCCAACGCCGGCAATTTTGGCCGAGCTGCGAAGTCGCTCGGCCTTGATACCTCGACGATCAGCCGTCGTATCGGGAGGCTCGAAGACGAGTTGGGATTCGCCCTCTTCGAGCGGGCGAAGAGCGGCGTGCATCTCACGGCGGGCGGCCAGTCGCTGATGGGGCATGTGAATCGTACCTTGGCTGAATTCGACGCCGTGGTCCGGGCGGCCGGCGAGACGGGTTCAGGACAGATCGGCGCGATCCGGCTCGGCGTGCGGCTGCCACCCATCGGTGAGCCACTGGTCAGCCTGCTGGCGGGCTGGCGGGAGCGGCACCCCAATGTCGCGTTGACCATCGCCGAGATGACCGAGCCGGCTATGGCCAAAGCGTTGGAACTCCGCAGGCTGGATGTCGGACTGATCACCAGCTTCACGCCCTGCGGCAGCGCGGCAAGCATGCCGCTTTACATCGAACGCCTCGTCGCGGCAGTGCCGCACGGCCACACGCTGGCGGCACGGAAGTCCGTCGATTGGGCCGATCTCCGAGACGAGGACATACTGATTCAGGAATGGGACGAGAGCCAGGCGACGCGGGAACTCTACGCGTCGCTGCTGGGCCAGAGCGTCCGGTTCTCCGCGCACGCCGCGAGCAAGCAGAGCGTTTTCGCGCTCGTCGCCGCGGGATTCGGCGTCACGCTGGCGACCGAGAGCCAGGCCGCGGTTAGCTTGCCCGGCGTGGTATTCCGCCCGATCGCCGAGACGAACGCATGCTTGCAGATCGAGTTGGTTTGGCGCCCCGCGCTGGAGGACGCGGCCGTCGGCCGTTTCGTCGCCTACCTGCGCGACGGGACAAGTTCACGGCGCCTTGTCTGACGCCGGCGCGGGCCGCCGAAGCTTCGCGAAGGCGCGGTCCGTGGCCATGAAGCGGGCAATCATCGGGGCGATCAGCTTCGCCGGTTCGGGTGCGCCCTGACCGGTCTCGCGCGCCAGCACTTGGCCATAGGCGACGAGATCGCGGTGTATGGCTGCCGGCAGCTCGACGGTGAGTTTGACCGGCTTATCGTCGTCAATGGCGCCTAGCTTCAACTTCGCCATGATCGCTCCTCAGCTCTGGTAGGGTTCGAGAACTAGGTCGTGGGTCACCAGGACCCGCACTGGAAAGCCGGGCCGGATGGTGATGGTCGGCTGTACGTTGAGCGATCGGCCGACCACCTGCTCGCCGACCTGGCTGAAGCTCTGCGAGGCACCCTGGCGGATGGCCTGGACGAGAGAGTTCTCATTGTCGCTGGTGCCAGCCTCGGAGCCGACGCTCAGCAGGGTCGAGAGGATCGCCGCCTTGAACAGCATGCCCCAATGGTTATCGACTTGGTCTTCCAGGCCGGCATAGCCCTCCGGGTCGGCGCCGGGCTGGCGCTCAAGAACGATCGACCGTCCGTTCGGCATGATGAGGCGGTTCCAGACCAGCAGCGCCCGGGATTGGCCGAAGGCAACCTGGGCGTCGTATTGGCCGACGAGCCGGGCGCCCTGCGGGATCAGCAGAATGCGGCCAGTCGGGCTGTCATAGACGTTCTCGGTGACCTGCGCGGTGACTTGCCCGGGCAGATCGGAGCGCAGCCCGGTCAGCAGCGACGCCGCGATGACCGCGCCGGCCTGGAGGATATTGGTGCTGGCCGGTGCCTCGACGCGATCCGGGCTGACCGTCCGCCGATCAACGTCGCCGTTCAGGAAGGCCAGCTTGTGGTCTTGGGAGGTCAGGCCCGGCGATCCCGCAGCGTTGGGCACGGCACCAGGCAGTGCCGCCGCCGCCGGAACGACGGCGGAAACGGTTTGCCCGGCGTTGGTCGTCGCGAACAGATGGCTCGTGCGCGCGGCCTCCTGCTCCTGCGCGATACGCTGCTGCTCAGGGCTCGGCCCCGCAGCGGGCTGCGGCATCCCTGGCGCGGCCGTGCCGGCATTCACCATGGGTCGCCCCAGGTCGCCGGGCAGCGGCGGTCCGAGCTGCGGTGCATTGTGCGGCAAGCCGGTGTAGTCGCGTGGTAGGTTGGCCAGCCCATCCGGCGTCGTCCGGTTGCTGGTGTTGTAGAGTTCTGACCCGCCGGTCTGATGCTGCGGCCGCAGCGCGAAGAACAGAGCGCCACCGATGCCGACGGCAGCTGCCGTGCCAAGGCCCAGCAGCACCTTGCGAGACAGCCTCGTTACTGGGGCGCGGCTCGGACGCAGGCGCATCTCGATCGCCGGCCGCCCGTCGCCGCTCGCATCGTTCGCGCCCTCGGTCACGACTGCGGCCTCCCGTCGGTGCGAACGATGCGGACCTTCTGCTGATGTTCGCCGCCGAGCCGCAGCTCAGCCGCCGCAAATAGCCGATCGATGATCATGTGGTTGCCGCGCACGCGGAAGTTCACCAGTTCGGCCCCGCCCTCCGCGCCGATCACCCATAGCGGCGGCATCTCGCCCTGGCCGATGCCGGACGGGAATTCGATGAAGACCTGCCGCCCGTCATCGAACGCGCGCAACGGCCGCCACGCCGGATCGTCGCCCTCGATCCGATACCGGAAATTGAGCGCGCCGATATCGACGCCAGACGCGATGGGTGCTGCTTCATCGGCGGCGGCGTTCTGCCGGCGCAGCGCGATGAGCTGGTCTTGCGGATAGGCCCAGGAGACCGACGCCATGTAGGTCTTCTCGGCCGACCGCATTTCCAGATGATAGGTCCGGCGATCGGTGTTGATCACCAGGTTGGTGACGAGATCCGGCCGGGTAGGCTTGACCAGGATATGCACCCGCTTGGTGGCGCCGGACCCGCTATCGGTGTCGCCGATAATCCAGCGCACCGTATCGCCGGCCGCGACCGGACCGGTTCCGACAAGCTGCTCGCCGGCTTCGAGCGCGATGTCGGTGATTTCGCCGGGGGCGGCATAGAGCTGGTAGAGCGCCCCGTCCGAGAACGGATAGACCTGCACGGCATTGATGTAGCCGGCCCGCGTCGGCTGCACACGGGCTGCGCCATTGGCCTGGTCGACGCGGACGCGCGGATCGGCCGCTTCCGGTGGCGCGGTCCTGGCGCCGGGGATCGGCTTGAGCTGGCCGGGCAGCGGCAGAGGCTGTGGCAACTGGACGATATCCACCGGCTTCGGCGGATCGGGCGCCAGCACCGCCTGTTTCGGCGTGTCGTCGTATTTGATCTCCGGTGGCTTCCAGGTTGAACAGGCGCCGAGCGACGTGCCGGCAAGCAGAACGATTGCGAGGGATCTCACGCGCATCAGCCGAGTTCCTTTGACCAGTTGAGGGCATGGACGTAGACGCCGAGCGGGTTCTTCTTCAGCCGATCGGCGTCAGTCGGCGGCTGCACCACGATGGTGAGGATGGCGCTCCAGCGTTCGGTGGCGGCCAGCGCGTCATCGACGTAGCGCCGCTCGGTCCAGGCGACGCGGAAGCTGTCGGCCGAGGCGCGGATGACGCTGGAGACCTCGACGGCAACCTGGGTTTTGCCAACCTTGGAGAAGGGATCGCTGGTGCGCGCATAATCGTTCAGCGCCAGCGCGCCCTTGTCGGTGACGTAGTTGTAGGCGTCGAGCCAGTCCTGGCGCAGCACCACGGGATCGGCGGGAATGCTGCGCACCTCTTCGACGAACCGGGCCAGATGCCAGGCGATCTGCGGATCGGTCGGCTGATAGTCAGCGGTCGCGGGCAAGACCGCCTGCGCCTGGCCGAGCTTGTCGACTTGCACCACCCACGGCGTGATGGTCCCGCGCGCCGACTGCCAGACGAGGCCACCAGCGAGGCCACCGCTCAGGGCCAGGACGCCGAAGAAGGCGAATCGCCAGTTCTTCGCCTGCACGCGGGCGGAGCCGATACGGTCGTCCCAGACTTGGCCGGCGCGCTGGTAAGGCGTCTCCGGTTCGGGCGTCTTGCCGTAGCGGACGATGGGCCTTCGGAACATGGATCATTCCCCTTCTGACAGGTCGATGCCGCTGCCACTCGACGGATGGTCGCCGGAGCGGATCGCCTGATGGGCGGCGTTGGCGCCGCGGCTGATGGATTGATTGCGCTGCATCCGGCGCGCCCAGGCGGGCGGCTGAGCCGCTTCGCCCTGGCTGGAACCACCGGGAGAGGCGCCACCCCCCGACCCTTCTCCCGTCACGGCCCGGCCGCCAGCGGCGAAGCTTTCGCGCATGCTGGCGGCGGCACGCCGCAGCGGGCTCATCGCGGCGGAGCCGGCGGCCTCGGCGACGCCGGACATGCCGCCGGCGCGATAAGCGGTGGTGGCCGAGCCCGCGATCGACGCGCCGCCGCGCGCGGCGCCTGCCACGGCACCGCCGGCGGCACCAATAGCGCCGACGCCACCGGCCACGAGCCCGGCGCCCGCAGCGCCGAAGCCGGCCACGGCGAGACCCGTTCCGACAGCGGCGCCCGCGCCAAGCTGTGGGCCGCCGGCGATCAGGCCGTTGGCAATGCCTGGCCCGTAGATCGAGAGGCCGAGCAGCGCTAGCGAGGCGAGGATCAGCGTCAGCGCGTCGGAGATGGTCGGCGGATTGTTGAAGCCGTTGGTGAACTGGCCAAAGATCGTCGAACCGATGCCGACAATGACGGCAAGCACCAGAATTTTCACGCCCGACGAAACGACATTGCCGAGCACCTTCTCGGCGAGGAAGGCGGTGCGCCCGAACAGGCCGAACGGCACCAGCACAAAACCGGCGAGCGTGGTCAGCTTGAATTCGATCAGGCTGACGAAGAGCTGGATCGCCATGATGAAGAAGCTGATGACGACGATCATCCAGGCGACGAGCAGGATGATGATCTGCACCAAATTCGCGAAGACGCTGGTGAACCCCATCATCCCGGAGATCGAGGCCAGGATCGGCGTGCCGGCGGTGATTCCGACCTGGGCGAGCTTGCCGGGCTGCAGAAGCTGCGAGGCGGTCATCGTGCCGTCGCCTGCCTCGATGCCGAGGCCAGCGAAGGAATTGTAGATGATCTGGGCGAGATTGTTGTAGTTGCCGATGATGAAGGCGAAGACGCCGATATAGAGCGTCTTCTTGATCAGCCGGGCGAGCACATCCTCGTCGGGCGCCAGCGCCCAGAACAGGCCGGCAAGCGTGATGTCGATACCGATCAGAACGCCGGCGAGCCAGCGCACATCGCCCTGCACCAGACCGAAGCCGGAATCGATATATTGCGTGAAGGTCCCGAGGAACCCGTCGATGACGCCGGTGCCGCCCATCGCGGTTACCGAGCCTCCGGCGCCGGCGAATCATTGAAGAAGCGGCGGCGGTTTTCGGCCCACGCCGCCTGGCAGGCTGCGTCGTTCTCCGCCGCCATTCCGAGCGCCTGGCAACGTGCCATTGCCGCCGTCAATGAATCAGGACGAGATGCCGCCGAAGATGTTGGCAAAGGCCGTGGCGCGCCTTGGCGATGAAACTGCACGGCCGCCGCGATAATCGCCGCGGCAACCAGCAGGCATCCCGCCGCGCGGCCGATCGCGGGAAGATCGAGAAGCTGGCCGCGCATCAGTGGAACATCTGCGCGTTGCCGGGCTGATAGCCGACACCGTAGTTCAGGAAGTTCTGCATCTGCTGCTTGCCCTGCGCCTCGCTCTCCAGCCTCCCGGCATTGTCGAGGCTTTGCGCGCGCGCCATCGCAGCGATGACACCGGTGAGATCGGCGAGCTGCTGCGCCGCGAGGCCCATGATCTGGTTGCCGGATTGCGCCGCCTGAAGGGCACCGCTTGCAGATTGGCTCGACGAGACCAGCGCGCTGATCTGCGTCTGCGCGTTCTGGAGATTCTGCACGACGCCCGCCTGGACGTTCATGGAATCCTGGTAGCCAGCGCGCGCGTTCTGCCATCGCGTTTGCGCATCGGCGAGCATTTGCGTGCTGGATGTCGATCCCGAATAGCTCTGCGGATAGACCTGAGTGAAGGCCTGGTCGATCGTCGTGACGCTGTAAGCGATATTCTGCGCCTGCATCAGCAATTGCTCAGTGCGCTGGATCGACGCTTCAAGCTGGGCCAGCGACGAATACGGTAGGCTCGCCAAGTTTTTGGCCTGGTTGATCAGCATGGTGGCCTGGTTCTCCAGGCTCTGGATATTCTGATTGACCTGCTGCAACTCGCGCGCAGCCGTCAGCACATTCTGGGAAAAATTGGTCGGATCATAGACGATCCATTGCGCCCGCGCCGGGACACTCGCCGTGGCGAGCGTAAGCACGGCAACGCCGGCGGCGAGCGCGGCGCGAAAACGATGACTGCTCATGACGATACCTCCGAATTTTGGTTGAGCATATCGGCCGCCCAATGCAGCCCTTTGGAGCGCAGCCACGCGGCGGCGAAACCGGCTTTGCCTGTCTCGGCCATAAGGGTTGCGATGGCCGCTTGATCAGTTTTTGAGGACGCGGCGGTGAAGGCGAGTGCAACCTCCGAGAGGCCTAGCTCGAACAGGCGATTGCCGCGCCGCGACTGGCAGTAATAGTCGCGCTTCGGCGTCGAGCGGCTGAGGATCTCGATCTGCCGATCGTTCAGTCCAAAGCGGCGATAGATCGTTGCGATCTGCGGTTCGAGCGCCCGTTCATTCGGCAGGAACAGCCGCGTCGGGCAGCTTTCGATGATCGCGGGCGCGATGGCGCTGCCGTCGATGTCGGCTAGCGACTGCGTGGCGAAGATGACGCTCGCATTCTTCTTCCGCAGCGTCTTCAGCCATTCGCGCAACTGGCCGGCGAAGCCTTTGTCGTCGAGTGCGAGCCAGCCCTCGTCGATGATGAGCAGCGTGGGCCGGCCGTCGAACCGATCCTCGATGCGGTGGAACAGATAGGACAGCACGGCGGGCGCGGCGCCAGCGCCGATCAGGCCTTCGGTCTCGAACGCCTGCACGTCCGCCTCGCCGAGACGCTCGGTCTCGGCGTCGAGCAGCCGCCCCCAAGGCCCATTCAGCGTATAGGGCTGCAAAGCCTGCTTCAGCGCGTTGGACTGCAACAGGACGGACAAGCCGGTGATCGTCCGTTCCGCTATCGGCGCGGAGGCGAGCGAGGTCAGCGCGGACCATAGATGCTCCTTCAGTTCCGGGGTGACCGTGACGGACTCACGGGCCAGCAGGGCCGCGACCCAATCCGCCGCCCAGGCGCGGTCGCCGCCGTCGTCGATCCGCGACAGTGGCTGGAGGGCGACGGGCTCCGTAATGTCGTCGTCCAGGGCACCGCCGAGATCGTGCCAGTCCCCGCCCATCGACAAAGCGGCGGCACGGATCGACCCACCGAAATCGAAGGCGAAGATCTGCGCGCCGGGATAGCGGCGGAACTGGAGCGCCATCAGCGCCAGCAACACGCTCTTGCCGGCGCCGGTAGGGCCTACGATCAGCGTGTGGCCGACATCACCGACGTGCAGCGAGAACCGGAACGGGGTGGAGCCTTCCGTTCGCGCGAAGAACAGCGGCGGCCCACTAAAATGCTCATCCCGTTCCGGCCCGGCCCAAACGGCCGAGAACGGCATCATATGGGCGAGGTTGAGCGTCGAAACCGGCGGTTGGCGGACATTGGCGTAGACGTGGCCGGGCAACGATCCGAGCCAGGCCTCGATGGCGTTCACCGTCTCGCGCATGCAGGTGAAGTCGCGGCCCTGAATGGTCTTCTCGACCAGGCGCTGGCGTTCTTCCGCGACGCGCGGATCGGCATCCCAGACAGTGATGGTGGCGGTGACATAGGCTTGGCCGACGAGATCGGAACCGAGCTCCTGCAAGGCCTGATCGGCGTCGAGCGCCTTGTTGGCGGCGTCGCTGTCCATCAGGACGGACGCCTCGTTGGTCATGACCTCCTTCAGGATCGCCATGATCGATTTGCGCTTGGCGAACCATTGCCGGCGGATACGGGCGAGCACCTTGGTGGCGTCGGTCTTGTCCATGCAGATTGCGCGGGTGGACCAGCGATAGGGAAAGGCCAGCCGGTTCAGATCGTCGAGCAGCCCCGGCCAGGTGCGCGACGGGAAGCCCATGATGGTGAGCGTGCGCAGATGCGCGCTGCCGAGCCGCGGTTCGAGTCCGCCGGTCAGTTCCTCGTCCACGAGGATGGCGTCGAGATGCATCGGGGTTTCGGGAACGCGCACGCGCTGACGGCGGGTCGAGATGCAGGAATGCAGGTAGGTCAGCGTCTCGGGATCATCGAGCCAGTCGGCCTCGGGCATGAAGCCGTCGATCAGCGCCAGCAACCGGTCGGTGCGGTCGATGAACCCCGCCAGCGCGGCGCGCCAATCGGCGCCGTCACGGGCGCGGCCTTCATAAAGCCAAGCTTCTGCGCGGGCTGCGTCCTCCGCCGGCGGCAGCCAGACCAGCGTCAGAAAGTATCGGCTCTCGAAATGCGCACCTTCCTCTTCGAACTGCGCCCGGCGCTCCGCATCGACCAGACGTGAGGCCGCGTCCGGGAAATCGCTTTCCGGGTAGCGGTTGGCCGGAAGGCGCTGGGCCTCGATGAAGATCGCCCAGCCAGAGCCGAGGCGGCGCAGCGCGTTGTTGAGGCGGCCGGTGATCGCGACCAGTTCGGCCGGCGTCGCCGAATCCAGGTCCGGCCCGCGGAACCGCGCCGTGCGCTGGAACGAGCCGTCCTTGTTGAGGATGACGCCCTTCTCGACCAGCGCCGCCCAGGGCAGGAAGTCGGCCAGGCTCTGGCTGCGGTGGCGGTATTCGGCGAGGTTCATCATCGCGCCGCCTCACGCCACCAGATGCTGCGGGTAGCGCAGGTGCCGGCGCACGACATCAACGAAGGCCGGGTCGCGCTTGGCGGCCCAGACGGCGGCCAGATGCCCGATCAGCCAGATAGCGCCGCCGACGATCCAGAGGCGCAGGCCGAGCCCGACCGCGGCGGCGAGCGTGCCATTCAGGATCGCCACCGCGCGCGGCGCGCCACCGAGCAGGATCGGCTCGGTCAGCGCGCGATGGACGGGCGCGTAGAAACCAGCGATCGGTTCGGCCTGGTCCATCAGACCAGCGCCCCGCCGCCGAACTGGAAGAAGGTCAGGAAGAAGCTGGACGCGGCGAAGGCGATGCTGAGGCCGAAGACGATCTGGATCAGCCGGCGGAAACCGCCGGAGGTTTCGCCGAAGGCGAGCGTCAGACCGGTGGTGATGATGACAATCACCGAAACCACCTTGGCCACCGGCCCCTGGATCGAATCCAGGATCTGGGTCAGCGGCTGCTCCCACGGCATGTTGGAACCGGCGGCATCGGCGGGCGCCGTGGCGAGCACGAAAAAGGCGAAGGCGGACGCCGTCGCCAAGCGATCACGAAGACGGTTCAGCATCAGGGCTCTCCTGCTGGGGTGAGGACGTAATCGCCGTCAGGACCGAGGTCCCCGACGGCGGCGAGTTCGGCGAGGCGGCGGGCAGCCCCCCGCCCGGACAGGACCGCGATCACGTCGATGGTCTCCGCGATCAGCGCGCGCGGGACGGTGACGACGGCTTCCTGGATGAGCTGCTCCAGCCGGCACAGCGCACCGATGGCGGAGCCGGCGTGTAGCGTGCCGACGCCGCCGGGATGGCCGGTGCCCCAGGCTTTGAGGAGATCGAGCGCTTCGGCGCCGCGCACCTCGCCGATCGGGATGCGGTCGGGCCGCAGCCGTAGCGAGGAGCGGACGAGATCGGAGAGCGAGGCCGCGCCTTCCTTGGTGCGCAGCGAAACGAGGTTGGGCGCGGCGCATTGCAGCTCGCGCGTATCCTCGATCAGCACCACGCGGTCGCCGGTCTTGGCGACCTCGGCGAGCAGCGCGTTGACCAGCGTGGTCTTACCGGTAGAGGTGCCACCGGCGACGAGGATGTTCTTGCGCGCCGCCACCGCGGTGCGCAGCAACTCTGCCTGGCCAGCGGTCATGATGCCTGCCTCGACGTAATCGCCGAGCGTGAACACCGCGACGGCAGGGCGTCGGATGGCGAAGCAGGGTGCGGCCACCACCGGGGGCACCAACCCCTCGAACCGCTCCCCGCTTTCCGGCAACTCCGCGGATACACGCGGCGAACCCGCATGGACTTCGACGCCGACATGGTGAGCGACCAGGCGCACGATCCGCTCGGCGTCGGCGGGCGTCACCAGGCAGCCCGTATCTTCAAGACCGCCCGATAGCCGGTCTATCCAGAGCCGGCCGTCGGGGTTGAGCATCACCTCGACGATGCTGGGGTCTTCCAGATATGCCGCGATCGACGGCCCGAGCGCGGTGCGCAGCATGCGCGCACCACGGGCGAAGGCTTCGGACCGAAACGAGATCGTCGACACATCAATCCCCGCGAAGGCGCCTCAAGGAGGCGGCGTGATCAGCGGGTTGATTAGAAAGAGCCGGAAATGCCGGTGCGCAACAACGGCGATAAGGCCGTAGGGCTCGGGGATAGAAAAACAGGCGATCGGCAAAGTGGCCGATCAGTTCTGTGGGTTTTGGTCGTCCGCGTTCGCTTCGCTACCGCCGACATCTTTCGATATTTCGTCCGCCAGCGTGCGCCCGCGGGCCAGACGACGGGCCAACGCTTCCACGAAGCCATCGTAACGCTCTCGCCCTTTGGCCTGCGCAGCGGCTTGGACGCTGTCGGGCAAGGGAGGCGTGGTGGTCAGCCAGAACCGCACGAACAGGGCCAATGCCTCATTCGAGATGTTGCCATGGCGCTCCAACCGCTCGACCTGTCGCGACAATCGATCGAGCCGGCGCGCAAGCGCAGCTTCGAGCCGATCGGCGCCGTCCGGCGACAAATGCGATGCCAGCGCAGTTTCCACTACAAGCGCCTGCGGAACCCGCTTTCGGGTTGCGTAGTCTGCCAGCTTGCCAGCGAGGTCCGGCGGTAGTCGGAATGTGTGCTTGGTGCGCATGGCGGTCACAGCCCCATATCGTCCGCTGGGTCGAGCGATACTTGCCGGGCGGTCGCACGCACCTGGCGCTGCAATACGCGGAGCCGTTGGGCGTCGTCATCGGCTTCGTCATCCGGGAGATCGAACTCCTGGGCGGGCTTTCTCGGTGCGGTAACGATGTCCTCGTGTTCGGGCAATTCCGGCTCCCGGCGGATGCCAGCATTGGCAGGGTCTTCGGTATCGGTCGCTGGAGGCGCCACGACGGCGCCCTGCCAATCATCTTTGGCCGCCGGAATTGGCTTGTCGGCGTTGCCTGCTACCCTCGCTCCGGCCGCGAACGGCGGCGGCGGAAGGATGCGCGCCTGTAGCTGGTGATCGTCGAAATAGCGCGCCTTCTTAGCGCGGATAGGATGGCAGCCGGATACCAGCACCAGCTCGTCATCATGCGGAAGCTGCATCACCTCGCCTGGGGTCAGCAGCGGCCTGGCGGTCTCCTGTCGCGACACCATCAGATGGCCAAGCCAGGGGCTGAGGCGGTGGCCGGCGTAGTTTTTGGCGTCGCGGATTTCGGTCGCCGTGCCGAGCGCGTCGGATACGCGCTTGGCGGTGCGCTCGTCATTGCTGGCGAAGCTGACGCGCACATGGCAGTTGTCGAGGATCGAGTTGTTCTGGCCATAGGCCTTCTCGATCTGGTTCAGCGATTGCGCGATCAGGAACGCCTTCAGGCCGTAACCGGCCATGAAGGCCAAGGCGCTTTCGAAGAAATCGAGCCGGCCCAGTGCCGGAAATTCGTCGAGCATCAGCAGCAGGCGGTGCCGCTGGCCCTTCGCATTCAGATCCTCGGTCAGGCGCCGGCCGATCTGGTTGAGGATCAGCCGGACCAACGGTTTGGTCCGGCTGATGTCCGATGGCGGCACGACGAGGTAGAGGGTCGCCGGCTTTGCGCCTTCCACGAGGTCGCGGATGCGCCAGTCGCAGCGGCGTGTGACGGCCGCCACCACGGGGTCGCGGTAGAGGCCGAGGAACGACATGGCGGTGGACAGCACGCCTGAGCGCTCGTTCTCGCTTTTGTTCAGAAGCTCGCGCGCGGCGCTGGCGACAACGGGATGCACGCCGGCGTCAGCCAAATGCGGTGTTGTCATCATCGCCCGCAGCGTTGTCTCGATCGGCCGTTTTGGATCGGACAGGAAATTGGCGACGCCGGCGAGGGTCTTGTCCGGCTCGGCGTAGAGCACGTGCAGGATCGTTCCGACCAGCAACGAATGGCTGGTTTTTTCCCAATGGTTCCGCTTCTCCAGCGCGCCTTCGGGATCGACCAGCACGTCGGCAATGTTCTGGACGTCGCGCACCTCCCACTCGCCGCGACGCACCTCCAGCAGCGGGTTGTAGGCGGCGCTTTGCGCATTGGTCGGATCGAAAATCAGCACGCGGCCGAACCGTGCCCGCCAGCCGGCCGTTAGCGTCCAGTTCTCGCCTTTGATGTCATGGACGATGGCCGAGCTAGGCCAGGTCAGCAGCGTCGGAACGACGAGGCCGACACCCTTGCCGCTCCTGGTTGGCGCAAAACAGAGCACATGCTCCGGCCCGTCATGGCGGAGATACTCATCCCGCCAGCGGCCGAGCAGCACGCCGTCATGTCCAAGCAGCCCGGCTGCTCGCACCTCGCGCGTTTCGGCCCATCGGGCGGAGCCATAGGTCGTGACGCGCTTCGCCTCGCGGGCGCGCCACACCGAAATCGTCACGGCGACGACGATGGCAGCAATGCCGCCGGCAGCGGCGATGTACGCGCCCTCGACGAAGATGTCCCGCGCATAGGCGTCGTAGGCAAACCACCACCAGAAAAACGCCGGCGGATGGTAAATAGGCAAGCCGAAAACCTCGAACCATGGGTGGCCAAGCCCCGGCTGAAAGCCGAGCTTCCAGGCTGTCCATTCTGTCGCCGCCCACACGAAGGCGAGAACGGTGGCGCTGACGAGGAGCACCTGGCCCCAGAGGATCCTGGTCGCGTTCATGGCAACAAAGGAACAGCGACTGGATGGCTGGCTCAAGCAAGTCCAAATTGATGCTAAGCGTATTTGCGGATGCCATGGCTTAGGAATCGGATTGATCTAGAATGCGGTTAGATTCCTTGCACCGAAGCTATCGCTGCATACCGACAAACATCAGCTGTTGCAGGCTTATTAATAATTGATGCAATTGAGGGCCCTGAATTTTCGTTCCAACCCGCCGCGCGCAAGACCTCGCCCGACGTGACGCTCTCCAGGCAGCGTTGCCAATGGCGCCTCGAGCCTTAGGGATCGCTGAAGGTGGGACGTTTCATCTGCCTGTCCGCCCAGCGTTCGCCCGCTCATTGGGCGCCCGACATGACCACCCCCTCGGCGAAGCGGTTGCGCAAGCACGGCACCGGCAGGTCCAGAGGAGTGGCGACCCAGCCCCCACGCGCAGCCAGTGCTCCGCCTCGTTTAAGGTTGAGATGTCTCTATACCTGCGCATAGGATATACGCCTGCGGCGCGATCATCGGTGCGCGCAGCCGGTATAATTCTGGCTCGGCATTGTCGGGGCGCCGCGTAGATACAAGCAAATGCGGCTTGAATGTGAACGGATTATGCACGTTGGCTCCTTCGTTATCCGCCTCTCGGCGATCGTGGGACGCTTGGCAGCGGCCGGAGTCGGCGATCATCTTGGGTTCGGCAGATCAGGCGGACACGACGGCACTATTGATGATGGGCGCCTGACCTCCAGTCCGAAACGCGTCGGTTGAACAGATCACCAGGAACTGGCTCTGCTTTCCGGCCACTTGCCCGTTATTCGAATGCCTCAAGCGGACCTCGCCCCTTACGACTTCCGCGCCTAGCGGAAACCGGTTCTGCCCAAGGCACCAAGCTTCACTGTCATCGTCAATCAGCTTCGGCTCAGCGGCAGGCGCAAATGTCGCCCCAGCCTTGCGTCCTACTTCCCGGCCAACCCCCGCGCGCCCTTGATCTGTGCCTGATCGAATGTCGCCTGGTCCAGCTTAGCGCCTGTGAAATCGGCGTTCGTCAGATCGGCGCCGTCGAAATCGGCGCGGGTGAGATCGGCACCGCGGAACACTGCGCCCTTGAGTTTTGCGAACTCGAACGTGATGCGGCCGAGCCCTGCATTGGTGAAATTCGCGCCCTCCAGGTCAGCATCCACGAACTCGCTGCGCAGCATGCCCATGGACTGGTTGGCCAGAACGACCGACATGCGTGTTCCCGTGAAGTTGACGCCGCGCATGTCATCCTGGCTGAAATGCACGGTGGCCGAGGTGTCCGACAGATCGGCACCGACGAAGCTCGCCGCCGTCTCGCGCTTGTTGTCCATGCCGTCGGAGGTGATGACCACTTGCAGGGTTGCACCCCGCATTTTCGCATGGTCGAACTTTGCCTTCATGATCCAGGTTTCGGTCATGTCCGCTTTCGTGAGGTCGGCACCGGTGAGGTCGGCGCCGACGAGTTTCACGCCGTGCAAATTCGCGCCGGCCAGATTGGCTTTGGTAAGTTTGGCGCCGGAAAGATCGAGGCCAGTCAGATCGTCACCCTGCATATCCTGGGCGGAGAGATCGAGAGACGCGCCCGGCCGCACGGCGGCCGCTCGGGCCCGAACCTGGGCAGCGGTGAGATGATCGGCCGCCACGGCAACTTGCCCACTGCAAAGCACAACAATACCGCAAGCCGTAATTCCGAGGAGGGTCTGACTTTTGTTCTTCATTATCTTTCCCTTTGATTATATCACCCGAGTCACGCACTGTTACGATACAGCATGTAGATGGCGACGATGAAGACGAAGCCGGCGAAAATCTGATTGAGCGCGGCTTTGCGCGGCGCTAGGCGGACCGCCAAGGCCATGCCGGCCAGACCGCCAGCGATACCGCCCGCAATGTATTCGCCGGCAACCGGCCAGACGACCAGGCCGGACATCGCGTAGTTCGCAGCAGTCGTCATACCGAACGTGCCGACGGCAAGCAGCGAGGATCCTACAGCGAACAGCATCGGCATTCCGGTTGAAAGCAGCAGGCCTGGCACGATCAGGAAGCCGCCGCCGATACCGAAAAACCCTGACAGCGTGCCGACGACAAGGGCCGCAGCGACCACGCGCGGCACGCTGCCTGGCCGTTCGCCGGTGAGGGACGCGGGGGGGCGGCGCCGCAGCATGAGCACGCCGACCACGATCATCAGGATGGCGAACAGGAAAAGCAGCCGCTTGCCGTCGAACGCCTTGCCCAATGTGGAGCCCAAAGCCGCTCCTGCCATGCCGGCGACAGCGAAAATGATGGCACTGCGCCAACGCACGTTCCCGACGCGCGCATGTCCCGCGCAGTTGATGAAGGCGTTGACCGAGACGGCCAGCGCGCCCGTCCCGATCGCCTGGTGCGGCGCCAGACCGACCACGTAAAGCAGCAGGGGTGTCGCCATGATCGAGCCGCCGCCGCCGATCAGGCCCAGCGTGAACCCGACCAGCCCGCCGCAGAGCACGGCGAGCACAGCCTGCATCACCTGCAAGGCGGCACCCAGAGGTGTCGCGCGACGCGATAGAGCGCCATGCCCGCCAACATCGCGCCGACGAAGACGAAGCTTCGCGGGACCCCTAGCGACAGGGAGGCCAGGGCTGGCCCGGGACAGAAACCGGCCAAACCCCAGCCGATGCCGAACAGCGCGCCACCGGCGAGGAGCGGCACGTCGATCCGGTGTTTGTCAGGAATGTCGAAACGCGTGGCGAGCAGGGGGCGGGCCATGCGTCGCGACACAGCATAGCCGATGGCCGAGACGCCGACCGCGCCGCCGAGCACGAAGGCCAGGCTGGGATCCCACGCGCCAGCGACGTCGAGAAAGCCCAGCACCCTTGCGGGATCGAGCATTCCGGACAAGGACAGGCCGGCGCCGAACAGCACGCCGGCCACCAACGCGGCCAGCATCCTCACGCCGGGCGCCCCAGATGGCGAACGAGAAAGACCGTCAGGATCGCCGCCGCCATGAAGGTGGCGACCGCGGCGACTGAGCGGCGAGACAGCCGAGCCAAGCCGCTGACCCCATGACCGCTGGTGCAGCCCGAACCAAGCCGCGTGCCGAAGCCCACCAGTGCTCCCGCCACGCCCAGAACCGGCAGGGACGCCCCTATCCGCATGAGAGGTTGATGACCGGCGGCGGCAAGGTAGGTGACCGGCCCCAGGATCAGGCCAGCGAGGAAGGCCAGGCGCCATGACGTGTCCGCATTCACCGGCCCGAGCAGGCCGCCGGCAATGCCACTGATACCGG
Source organism: Acetobacteraceae bacterium (assembly GCA_965198855.1). Lineage (GTDB taxonomy): Bacteria > Pseudomonadota > Alphaproteobacteria > Acetobacterales > Acetobacteraceae > BOG-908. The sequence goes on from CBDAPZ010000001.1 coordinate 3,223,471, forward strand.
CGATGCGGCCGTTGACGATCAGCAGCATGGCGGCGGACAGGCCGATCATTATGCCGCCCGCAAGCGATGGCCAGAATGCCGCCAGCACGTTCATGGTGCGCTGACGACTGCGAACATGGCACTGGCGCGCCCCGCGGGCGAAACCTTGATCCGTGGAAGACAGGCGGCGGGCTCGGCGTGTTGGCCACCGAGCGCGCGCAGTATGGCGACGAGGATTGGGCCCTGCGTGCCATCCGCCAGCCGGTAGAAAATGGAGCGTGCCTGCCGCCGTGTTGCCACCAGACCGGCGTCACGCAGCGCGCCGAGATGCTGCGACAACGCCGGCTGGCGAAGGTCCAGTTCCTGCTCGATGGCGCCCACGCCGGCTTCGCCGTCGAGCAGCCGCGACAGGATGCGAAGCCTTGCCGGATTGGCCACGGTGCGCAGCAGGACAGCGGCCTCTTCCGGTATCACGGCGTCGCCCCGGCCGCGTCGGACAGCTTCACGGTGCGGTAATACCAGGCGCGTTCGGTGTGGCCGGCGGGAGCGCCTGCGTCCGCGGTCAGCGGTGGCGGCAGGATCACATCGTCGCCCGGCTGCCAGGATTCCGGCGTCAGCACACCGTGCGCGTCGGCTGTCTGCAACGCTGCCACAAGCCGCCACTGCTCCTCCACATTGCGGCCCGTGGTCATGGGATACCAGGTGATGGCGCGTATGATGCCAGCCGGATCGATGACGAAGGCGGCACGCACCAGCGACGAATCCGGGCTATGGGACGAGATCATGCCGTAGGCACGGGCGATCGCCATTGACGGGTCCTCGATGATCGGGAAGTCGATGGTGACGCCGAAGCGTTCCTGGATGCTGCGTATCCACGCGAGATGCGAGAACAGGCTGTCCACCGACAGGCCCAGCAGATCGCACCCGATGGCGGCGAACCTTGGCGAGGCCGCGGCCAGTGCCAGGAACTCGCTTGTGCAGACCGGCGTGAAATCGGCTGGATGCGAGAACAGCAGCAGCCAGCGTCCGGCATAGTCGGACAGCCTGCGGTCTCCCATGGTGGTGCGCGCGGTGAAGCCGGGTGCTGCATCGTGCAGCAAGGGCGGGACGCAACGCTCCACGTGTGACGGTGACTCGACGCTGAGCGTCACTGCCGGTCCAGCCACGCCAGCGCCTCCTTGATGTCGAAGCCGTGCGTAAGGGCGTCCTGTCGCACCGCCTCGCGATCCTCCCCGGCGAGAATGCGACCCAGCGCCCACAGGCTCGCGGAGCGGATGCCGGAGCGGCAATGCGCGTGGACACAGCCGGGCGCCTGCGCCACGGCGTTGGTGAACGCATCGACGTCGGCGCGTGAGAGCGCCGCGAACGTCACGGGCTGATAGCGGTAATCTACTCCCAGATCGGCCGCCAACGCCGCGGCCTGGGCGGAAGCCAAATGGGCGGGAAGTTCGCCATCAGGCCGATTGTTGATGACCAGCGTCACGCCACGTCCCGCCAGCGCCGGCAAGTCGGCGGCCTCGATCTGTCCGGAGACGCTCAGTCGCGCATCGAGAGGAACTGGCGTCATGAAATCGGGGACGCGAGAGATGACATGGCGGAGACGGACCCTAGTTGATTGCATGATTAGTGTATGTCAGTAAGTGTCTTTATGCAAGTGTTGTGCACCATCGTCGGCCACCTGCGCTTGTGCCGATGTCATCAAGGGATCGATCATGGACGCCCAGCCTCATATCGATGACCGCATGCCCCCGGGCCAGGAAGCCGCCCGCCAGTTCGACGTGGTGATCGTGGGCGGCGGGGCGGCGGGGATCACGGTCGCGGCCAGCCTGCGCCGGCATCGCGCCAGCCTGTCGGTTGCCATCATCGAGCCATCGCAGACCCATTCGTACCAGCCGGGGTGGACGCTGGTGGGCGGCGGCGTCTTCACCCTAGCCCAGACGCAACGTAGCGAAGCCTCGCTGATCCCGGCTGGCGTCACGTGGATACAGGTCGCCGCCGCCCGTTTCCTGCCGGACGAGACGATGGTGGTGCTCGCCGACGGGGCGCGAATTGCCTACCGGATGCTGGTGGTCTGTCCGGGGCTGCACCTGGACTGGGACGGTGTGGACGGGCTGCGCGCGGCACTTGGCTCGGATGGCGTGTGCAGCAACTACGATCCGCGCTTTGCGCAATACACCTGGGAATGCATCAAGGCCCTGCGTGGCGGCACCGCGCTGTTCACCCAGCCGCCGATGCCGATCAAATGTGCCGGCGCGCCGCAGAAGATCATGTATCTGGCCGCGGACCATTTGCGCAAAGCCGGATTGCTGCAGGCATCGAGCGTCGAATTCCTGCTCGCCGGCGACGTATTGTTCGGCGTGCCGGCCTTCGTGCCGCCGCTGCAGAAGACGGTCGCCGATTACGGCATCAAGGTGCATTTCAAACACACGCTGAAGGCCGTCGATGGCCCGGCGCGAACCGCGATCTTCACCGCGGTGGCGCCGGACGGCAGCACAAGCGAAGTGGTCCGCCGGTTCGACATGCTGCATGTCACGCCGCCGCAGAGCGCGCCCGGCTTCATCAAGCAGAGCCCGCTTGCCAATGCGGCAGGCTGGGTCGATGTCGATCCTGCGACCATGCGCCACACGCGCTACGCCAACGTATTCTCGCTCGGCGACGCCTGCAGCACGCCGAATGCCAAGACCGCCGCCGCGGTGCGCCAGCAGGCTCCTGTGGTGGTCCGCAATCTTCTGGCGACCCTCGATGGCGCCGCACAAGACGCTGCCTATGACGGCTACGGCTCATGCCCGCTGATTACCGCCTATGGCCGCGTAGTGCTTGCCGAATTCGCTTATGGCGGCGCTGTCACGCCGAGCTTTCCGCTGGACCCCAGAATACCGCGCTACAGCGCCTGGCTGTTGAAGACCAGATTTCTGCCGACGCTGTATTGGGACTGGATGCTGAAAGGCAGCGAGATCGATATTCCCCACAAAGAACGCAGCCTGAGCAGGGCTGCCTGACCTTGCCGGACACAAACGCATACGAGGCAGGAATACGCCCGCTTGTGGCAGGTTTCTACGACGCCCGGACCTTCAGTATCCAGTATGTGGTCACCGATCCCGCCACCCGGATCTGCGCCATCGTCGATCCCGTCCTCGACTTTGAGGAAAAATCAGCCGCCACGGCCACCTGGTCCGCAGATCGCCTGTTGTCCTATGTCCGCCAGCACGGCCTGAAAGTCGGCTGGATCTTGGATACGCACCCTCATGCCGACCATCTCTCTGCGGCGGATTACCTCAAGCGGATCACTGGCGCGCCCACGGCCATCGGGGCCCGCGTCACCGAGGTGCAGAAGCTCTGGCAGCGCCTGTACAACCTGCCGAAAGACTTCCCGACCGATGGGTCGCAATGGGACAGGTTGTTCGACGATGGCGAGGTCTTCCGTATCGGCAATCTCGATGCGCGCGTACTATTCTCGCCCGGCCACACGCTCTGCTCCATCACCTATGTGGTCGGCGACGCGGCTTTCATCCACGATACGTTGTTCATGCCGGACACGGGCAGCGCGCGGGCGGATTTTCCCGGCGGCGATGCCGGCATTCTCTGGGACAGCATTCAGCAGATCGTCTGCTTGCCGTCCGAGACACGGCTTTTCACCGGGCACGACTATCGTGAGGGTGGTCGCGAAGCCGCCTGGGAAAGCACGGTGGCCGAGCAGCGTGACCGCAATCCCCACGCTGGGCTTGGAAGAGACGAATTCATGCGGGTAAGGGCGGCGCGGGACGCGACACTGCCAATGCCCAAATTGATCCTGGCGGCGCTGCAGGTGAACATCCGCGCCGGCCGGCTTCCCGAGCCGGAAGCGGAGGGCAGACGTTATCTGAAGATACCGCTGGACGCGCTGGCGGGTGCACCCTGGGAGTGAGCCGTCTCACGCGGTAGGGCCGTCCTCCTCCCGCAATCATGGGCTCAGGCGACAATGGATCGTGCCGGCCGATCATTCCCAGCCAATTTCGGCATTGGTCGCGTGCGTCTCGGCCGGGTTATCAGCAACACCAGAATACAGGGAGATATGGAATGTCTAACGATACCGGACGCCGACAGGCGCTACAAAAATTCGGTCTTGGCGTGGCGGCCGGGGCCGTCACACTGGCCGCTTCAGGCGCGCGCGCACTGGCCGCGCCAACCATGGCACCGCTGATGAATGCGGATGCTGGTGCGCTTCGTACGCTGATGGAGCGTCTTTCCAAGGCGCCGCGTCGCCGCACCTTCAAGACCGTTCCCATGATCCTGACGCAGCCTGCCGAATGGGACCACGAAGCGCTCTCCGAAGTGCTGGCCTACCGTCCGTCGCCGAAACAGGTCTGGGACAATACCGATATCGCCAGCCCCTGGCTAAACCTGATGCGCAATTCGCTCAACGCGCAGATCTGGTCGTTCAAGCACCCGGACTTCCTGGCGGTCTCCGCCACCCACGGCAGCGCGCAACTTGCTCTCTACGATGCGACCATCTGGGACAAATACGGGCTCAGCAAGATGGCTGGGGAGAAGTTCAAGACGAACACGTTGGCCGATACGCAGAAGGCGGAATCCGCCGACGCTGCGAATTATGAGGACCCGGTCGGCGTCTTCTCGCCCGCGGATAATTCCATCCCGGCGCTGATGCGCCGCGGCGTGGTTTTCATGGCCTGTCACAACGCGATCTGGGAGCAGACAGCCGGCCTGATCAAGGCCAGCGTCAATCCGGACAAGCTGTCGCACGAGGCGATGGCGGCCGAGTTCACCAACCACCTGCTGCCCGGCGTCGTGCTGACCCCCGGCGCCGTCGGCACGCTGCCCGAGTTGCAGCAGGCCGGCTTCCACTACGCCAAGTAAGGAACACGCGGATGATGAAGGTTCTTCGCGGCGTGCTCCTGGGCACGGCGGCTTTTCTCATGGCGTCGCCTTGCCATGCCCAGGCTTGGGCGGGCAAGGCGAAAGCCCCGGCATACAAGGAGGATGTGTTCCCGCCCTGGCAGCATGGCGCAAACAACGACGCGTTAGATCGGGGCTTCGATTTCACCGTGCCCGAAGTGGACGTGCTCGCCGACTTCCACGGTGATCTCGCCGATCCCAAGCTCGTGCTCTATGTCGGCGGCAACTACTTCTTTGCCATGGCGCCACTGGTCCAGGCATTCGAAGCAGCGCATCCGGACTACAAGGGACGCATCTACTGGGAGACGATCCCGCCGGGTCTGCTGGTCAAGCAGATCAAGGCAGGTGGCACCATCACGGTTGGCAACATGACGTGGACCGCCAAGCCGGACGCGTATTTTGCCGGGCTGACGAAGGTGCAGGAATACATCAAGAGCGGCATGTTGACAGGTCCTGCCGTGCCCTACGTCACCAACACGCTGGCCATCATGGTGCCGAAGGGCAACCCGGGCCATATAAGCGGCCTGGCCGACCTGGCGCGGCCCGAGCTGCGCCTGGCGATGCCTAATCCCGCGTTCGAAGGTATCGCGCGCCAGATCAAGCTGGCGATGACCAAGGCGGGCGGGGAGAAGCTGGCGCAGACAGTGTATGAAACCAAAGTGCATGACGGAAGCACGATCCTGACACACATCCACCATCGCCAGACGCCATTGTTCCTGATGCAGGGCGTGGCGGATGCGGGTGTCACCTGGCAGTCCGAGGCGATGTTCCAGGAACAGGCAAGCCACGCGATCGAGCATGTGGCAATCCCCGACCGCGACAATGCGACAGCCATCTACGCAGGTGCGCAAGTGGCAGGTGCCGCCCATCCCGAGGCTGCGAAGGCATGGCTTGCTTTCATCCGTTCACCGGAAGCTCTGCGGATTTTTGAGCGGTATGGGTTCAAGGCCTACGCAGGATAACAAGAATGAAGGAAAGATCGTATTGTTCGCGGCAAACGATTGGACGCGGGCGCCGTCAGCCTGTCTGCTCGTCGTCATGAAAATACGCCCACATCCGGCGGCTGCAGCCGGCCTGCTCGGGTTGCTCTCGTTCACGCAGGCTCACGGCAGCGACGCAACCATTGCGGCGGGTCGCAAGATTGCCCTGCTGGGTAGCGCGCCGGAGCGTCCCGGCTGTGCATCCTGCCACCTGCTGAACGGCGCAGGCCAGCCGGATGTCGGCATCCCGCGGCTGGCTGGCCTCACATCGTCCTACATCATGGCGCAACTCGGCTACTTTGCCGCGGGCACTCGGCACAACGTGGCCATGGCGCCCTACGCGGTCTCTCTGAGCGCCGCGCAGAAGCAGGAAGCGGCAGACTATTTCGCCAGCCTCCCCGTACCGGTCAGTCTGGATCAGCCGGTACCGGCGGCAGACGTCGCGGCGCATGGCCGTGCGCTGTTCCTGGAAGGCGACTATCGCACCGGCGTGCTCGCCTGCAGCCAGTGCCACGGCTCGACGGGCGCCGGCGTCGGTGATTTCTCGCCGCGATTGGCCGGCCAGTCCGCCGCATATGTCGAGGACGAGCTGAAGCAGTGGCATGGCGGGGCGATGCGCGATCCACACGGTGCCTACATGCAGGCAGAGGCAAGGAACCTCAGCGAGACGGACATCCAGGCGCTCGCGGCCTATGTCGCGGCCATGCGCCTAGCGGACAATGTCGCGGCCATCAGCAAGGAGAAGCAGACGCCATGAAAACGAGCATTGTCCTCGGTGCGATCGCCATCACAGCCGTGGCAGCGGGCGGTATCGCATGGCAGGCGGGGCTTCTGCCGCATGTGTCGATGGTCGGCGCGCGCGCGCAGGACGCGGACGCAAAGCCCAAGCAATTCGTGCCGCCGCCGGACAGCGCCATTCCGAACGACAAGTTCGGCGAAGAGGTGAAGATGGGCGAGCAGATATTCCGCGAACCTGCAATTCACGCGGCGCAATTCGTCGGCAACCAGCTGCGCTGCAGCAACTGTCATCTGCAGGCGGGGCGGCAGGCGGGCGCAGCGCCCATGTGGGCCGCCTACGTGTCCTATCCCGCCTATCGCAGCAAGAACGGCCACGTGAATTCATTCGAGGAGCGACTGCAGGGGTGCTTCCTCTACAGCATGAACGGGAAGGCACCCAAGCTCGGCGATCCGGTGCTGGTGGCGTTGGAAAGCTACGCCTATTTTTTGGCCAAGGGTCTGCCGACCGGCGAGAAGCCCGAAGGCCGCGGCTATCCGGCGCTGCCCAAGCCGGCGCTGCCTGCAGATTACGCGCGCGGCGGCCAGGTCTATGCGCAGAAATGCGCTGCCTGCCATGGCGCGCAGGGGCTTGGTCAATCGTCCGGCGGTAAGGTGGTGTTTCCTGCCCTGTGGGGACCGCAATCCTTCAATTGGGGCGCCGGCATGGGCTCCATCAAGCACGCGGCCGAATTCATCCATGCCAACATGCCGCTGGGCCTCGGCTACTCGCTGACGCCGCAGCAATCCTGGGACGTGGCGACCTACATGGACAGCCAATTGCGGCCGCAGGATCCGCGCTTTACCGGCGACGTCGCCAAGACACGTGCCACGTTCCACAACTCTCCCACCTCGATGTACGGCCAGACGGTCAACGGCGCGATGCTGGGTGATCCCGCAACCACGCCGCCCTTCGGCACCGTGGCCGCAGGGACCGAGGGCACCGCCTCGCCCGACGAAGCCAATTAGGCCGCGATCATGACCGACGCTCCCAAGCACGACGACCTGTCCACAGTTCGCCCGATCGGCGCCTGGGTGGTGGGCGCCTTCCTGCTGTTCGCCACACTGACGATGTGGACCCTGGTCACCGTGATTTTCCAGGCCCGCAGCTAGGATCTTGCCATGAGTGATGTGACGGTACCGCCACCCGGCTTCGAGGCTGCCTTCCACCGGGCCGCCGAACGGCACGAGCGTATCTGGGTGTTCATCGCCATCGTGCTGCTCACGGCCCTGCTGGCTGGCACGCTGTTCCTGGCAGTGTTCGACTATGGTGTGATCGCCAAGACCGTCGGCTACAGCAGGCACCCGGAGGAGGCCGCATCCGGGTTCGCCGATGCCGCCCTGGTCGCCACCGGTCCGAACGCCTACGCCGTCCACATGCTGGCCCATTTGTGGGCCTGGACGCCGAGCCCGCTGCACGTGCCGCAGGGTGCGGCGATCACCTTCATCGTCACCAGCGCCGACGTGCTGCACGGCTTCGAAGTGCAAGGCACGACCATAAACATGACGGCGATCCCCGGCATTACCGGATCAGTCACCTACACCTTCGCCAATGCCGGCACCTACAACATCATCTGCAACGAATTCTGCGGCATCGAGCATCAGGGCATGATCGGCCGCATCATCGTGGACCCGAGGCACGCCGCATGAGCACCACTATCGACGGCGTCTTCGCCCTGCCCGCGCGCGATGCCGCGGCGGCCGAGCGGCGGATGATGCTTGCGTATCTGATATGGGGTTTTTCGGCGCTGATGATCGGCGCCGCGATCGGGCCATTGCAGGCGCTGAATTACGGCGGCATCAACGCCTATCCCTATCTGCAGCCGGTGCTGCAAAGCTATTACCAGGGTCTGACAATCCATGGCGTGCTGAACGGCTACGTCTTCACATTCTTCATCACCAGCGGGTTGCTGGTCTATCTGTCGGCGCGCGAACTGGGTCTGTCGCCGAACATGGGCCTGTGGCGGCTGTGTTTCGCGATGATGGCTGTCGGCACGCTGATGCTTCTGTATGCGATGTTCGATAATTCATCGAGCGTGCTGTGGACGTTCTATCCGCCGCTGAAAGGCAGCGCATTCTTCTATCTGGGCATGACGCTGGTGGTGTTCGGCAGCATGTTGCCGCTGCCCATCGTGCTGGACTTGCGGGCGCGCTGGAAGGCGCAGCGGCCTGGCGAGCTGACGCCGCTGGTCACGTACATGAGCGCAGCCACGATGCTGATGTGGCTGCTGGCAGGCGTGGGCGCCGGCACCGAATTAGTGGTGCAGCTCGATCCGTGGGCGCTCGGGCTGACCGACACGGTGGACCCGATGATCGGCCGCACGCTGTTCTGGTGGACCGGCCATCCCATCGTCTATTTCTGGCTGATGCCGGCCTATGTGTCCTGGTATGCCCTGCTGCCGAAACAGGCCGGCGGCAAGCTGGTGTCGGACCCGATGGCACGGCTGACATTCGCGCTGCTGCTCGTGTTCTCGCTCCCCGTCGGCAGCCATCACCAGTACGACGATCCCGGCATCTCTCCGGTCTGGAAGGGCATCCTGGCGGCACTCACGCTGTCGGTGGCGCTGCCGAGCCTGATCACTGCCTTCACCCTTGGGCTCAGCCTGGAATATGCCGGGCGGCTACGCGGCGGCCGGGGTTGGATCGGCTGGTTCACGGCGCTGCCCTGGCGCAATGCCAGTGTGGCCGCGCAAGTCCTGGCCATGATCACCTTCATCTTCGGCGGCGCCGGCGGCATCGTGAACGGCAGCTGGCAACTCGATAACATCGTGCACAACACGGTGTGGATCCCCGGCCACTTCCACATCACCGTGGGCACCGCGACGGCGATGACTTTCATGGGCATCGCTTTCTGGATGGTGCCGCATCTGACAGGGCGCAGACTCTTCAGCCCAGGCCTGGCATTGGCGTCGGTCTGGTTATGGTTCGTCGGCATGTCCGTCTTCGCGCTCGGCATGCACTGGAGCGGACTGCACGGTGTGCCGCGCCGCGCCTGGGTGTCATACCTGCCGCATTCGGTCTATGCGCGCGTCTATGGTTCGGCCCATCTGCCGCTGACGCTCGTGGCCGTCGGCGGGGTGATCCTGTGGCTTGCGACCATCGCGTTCTACGTCGTGTTCGTGGGTAGCCTGTTCGGCAAGCGCCAGGCCACACCCGTTGCCATTCCGTTCGCGCAATCCTTCGGCGGGCGGGAAACCTATGCCATCGGCGACGGCGGTGCGGTGGGCATCGTGGCCGACCAGCATCTCTCGCCGATGGCCCGCGTGCTGGAGCATCTGGGCCTGCTGACTCTGCTGACGGCGGTTGCCACATTGGCTGCCTACATCCCGATCTTCTGGCCGTTCGTCACGCACATGACGGCCGCGCATGGATGGCGCGTGTGGTAGCATGCCTTTCCCCGTGATGAAGCGGCGGGCAGGCACGCTCTTGCGGGCACTGGTCATGCCGGGACTGCTCCTGGTCGGCCTGTTCCTGGCCGCGCGATCGGGGTATGGTGGGTCCACGGCCCGAACGCCCTCCGGCCGGGGTTTGGCGCCGCGCCTAATTCTGCCGGACGATACCGGTGGCGTCTTCGACCTTGCGCGGCAGCACGGTCGTGTCGTCCTGGTCACGTTCGGCTACACGCATTGTCCCGATGTCTGTCCCGCGACGCTCGGCCTGATCGATGCCGCCGTCGCCGGGCTGGGCGACCAGAGCCGGAAGGTCGGCATCGTGTTCGTAACCCTCGATCCCGCGCGGGACACGGCGCCGCTCCTGCATGGCTATCTCGCCAATTTTAGCCCTGTGCCGGTGGGGCTGACCGGGACGCAGGCCCAGATCGCCGCCGCGATGAAGACCTGGGGCGTGCACTGGCGCCCGGCACAGGGCGGTGCCTTCTTCGACCATACATCTCTGGTGGCCGTTGTCGCCCCGGACGGGCGGGAGGTGCTGCGCTATGGATTTTCGCAGATCGGCGACCCCGCCGCCGTCACGCGTGACCTGCGCCGCATTCTGCATGACGGCTGAGGCATCGGCGAGCACGCCAGCGACGGCCCGACTTTTCTCCGGCCTGGCCGGACTCCTTGTGGTCGCGTCGGCAAGCTGGGGGCTGCGCGCGCCGCTGGCCTCCATGGCGAGCTACACGGCGGCCCTTATGGCCTTGAACCAACTGGCGCCGCCGCTCTTGCTGCTGGCGCTGCCCAGGGTGGCCTTGGGCGCACGCGGGGGCTTGCTCGCCTATGCTCTCGATCCCTGGTCCGCCAGCCTGGTCTTCGTGGGCGTCAGCATCGCCATCAGCCTGCCGGGCGTGTTCGACCCGGCATTGGCCAACGCCCTCTACGCAGCCCCGCTCGGCGTTGTGGAGCTGCTCTCCGGGCTGCTGTTCTGGGCGCAGCTCATGCCGGCCACCCGCAGCATCGGCCCGGATTGGCTGGTGGCCCTCCTCGCCTGGGTTGGCGCCATGCCGATGACGGCCGTCGCCGTCATCTGGATGCTCTCGCCGAATGTCCTCTACACGCCCTATCTGGACGTGATCTGCCGCTGGAACATTCCGCCGCTCGCCGACCAGCAATGGGCGGGACTCGTCATGTTCGTGGCCGGCGCGCCGCTGCCGCTGTTCGGCGCCTGGATTCTGCTCGGCCTCTCAGGCCGGAGGCGCCATTGATCGCGGCACGGTCGCTCAACTGGCTCAGCCTTGTGGGGCGCCCGGGGCGCAAGCCGGGCCAGGGGCTGCTACGATCCAACACTTTTCGTATTGTTCGATCGCGCCGCGCGGTCACAGGAGCATTGCCACATGAAGCGTGCAGCCACCATAACCGCGAGCTCCGGCGCCAGGCCCCGCGCCGGACTGCGCGAGATCGTCCGGCAGTTCACGCCGAACTGGTTCACCGTCACCATGGGCACCGGCATTCTCGCTCTGGCGCTGAACCAGGTGCCGCTGCCGCTGCCGGGCCTGCACCGGATCGGCGAGGCGCTCTGGATGGCGGACATCGTCCTGTTCGCCCTGTTCAGCCTGCTCTATGCCGCGCGCTGGGTGCTGTTCTTCGATCAGGCGCGCCGCATCTTCGGGCACTCCACCGTCTCGATGTTCTTCGGCGCCATCCCGATGGGGCTGGCCACGATCATCAACGGCTTCGTGGCGTTCGGCATGCCGCGCTGGGGCAGCGCCGCGCTGGTGATCGCGCAGGATTTGTGGTGGCTGGACATGGTGATGGCGGTGGCCTGCGGCGTGCTGGTCCCGTTCCTGATGTTCACCCGACAGAACCACAGCATCGAGAACATGACGGCCGTCTGGCTCCTGCCCGTCGTCGCCGCGGAGGTGACCGCCGCCAGTGCGGGGCTGCTGATCCCCCACATCGCCGATCCGCATGCGGCACTCCGGCTGCTGGTGCTTGGCTACGCGCTTTGGGCGTTCTCCGTGCCGCTGGCGCTGAGCATCCTCGTCATCCTCATTCTGCGACTGGTGCTGCACAAGCTGCCGCACCGGGACATGGCCGCCTCGGGCTGGCTGGCACTCGGCCCGCTCGGCACCGGTGCCCTCGGCCTGCTTCTGCTGGGGGCCGACGCGCCAGCCACCTTCAACGCCGCCGGCATTCCCGGCGTGGGTGCGGTGGCCGAGGGGATCGGCGTCATCGGCGGCGCCGCGCTATGGGGCTACGGTGCGTGGTGGCTGCTGCTCGCCATCCTCACCACGGCGCGCTACCTGCGCGAGGGCATGCCGTTTAACATCGGTTGGTGGGGCTTTACCTTTCCCCTAGGTGTCTATGCAGTCGCGACGCTGGCACTCGCGAGGCAGACCCACCTGCAATTCATCGAAATCACCGGCGTAGGGCTCGTGGTGTTTTTGACACTGTTCTGGCTCACGATCTTCACCCGCACCTTGCTGGGCGCATGGTCCAGGGCCTTGTTCGTGTCGCCCTGTCTGATGACGGGCGCCATTCCGAGCGACTTCGAAGCCGATGCCGTCTAGCCGCCCTCCAAAAGTATCCACAGGACCGCGGGCATGACCCTCGAGCAGCTTCGTGTCTTCGTCGCTGTCGCTGAGCGACAGCATGTAACGCGCGCGGCAGAGGCGCTCAACCTGGCGCAGTCCGCCGCCAGTGCAGCGATCGCCGCGCTGGAGGCGCGCCACGGGGCCAAGCTGTTCCACCGCGTTGGCCGCGGCATTGCCCTGACCGAAGCCGGCACCCTGTTCCTGGTCGAAGCGCGCGCGATCCTGGCCCGCGTAGAGGCGGCCGAACTCGTCCTGTCCGATCTCGGCGGCTTGCTGCGCGGCACGCTGGCGATCCAGGCCAGCCACACCATCGCCAGCTACTGGCTACCGCGCTATCTGGTGGCGTTCCGGCGGGCCCATCCGGGCATCACCATTCGTCTCACCATCGGCAACACCGCCCAGGTGGCCGCCGCCATCCACGACGGCACTGCCGAGCTCGGTTTCGTGGAAGGTGCCACGGATGATCCAGCTCTGGTGCGGTCGGAGGTTGCGCGCGACCAGCTCGTCGTGGTCGTGGGCGAAGGGCATGCGTGGGCGACGGCTTCGGCGGTGACGACGGCCGACCTCGAGGCGGCCGAGTGGGTGCTGCGGGAGCCCGGCTCGGGAACGCGCTCCGAATTGGAGGCAGCGCTGAGCGGACTGGGTGTGTCTCCGGCCAGGCTGCGCGTAATCATGGAACTGCCGTCCAACCAGTCCGTCCGCGCAGCCGTCGAGGCAGGCATGGGCGCTACGGCGATATCGGCGTCCGTTGCCGCGGCCAGTCTGGAGGCCGGTCTGCTCCATCAGGTCCCTGTCAAACTGCCTGATCGGGCTTTCTGCGCCCTGTCGCATGCCGAGCGCACGCGCAGCCCGGCCGCCGATCGTCTGCTGGCGTTGATAAGGACCTAGCGCACTGCGCCTGGCCTGGCCTGGCTGCACCATCTGCCTTTGGGCTTTGGACGCGTCCACGTTGTGGGGCCAACCAGGCCTCCTTCGATCGCTATCGCCGATCAA
>CBDAPZ010000002.1:0-1997879 GCA_965198855.1 Acetobacteraceae bacterium
CGCCGAGCACACGGTGACGGCCGTCATGCAGTGCGCCGGCAACCGCAGGGCGGACATGCAGACGGTGCGCCCCACCTCCGGCGACCCTTGGGCACCGGGCGCCATCGGCAACGCCGCCTGGACGGGAATTGCTTTGGCCGACGTGCTCCGCGCCGCCGGTGCGGACGAGGACGCGGCCTTGCATGTCGCCTTCGAGGCCTGCGACGAGGTCGAGATGCCGAGCGAAGGCCGCTTTCGTTATGGCGCATCAATCCCGATGACAAAGGCGATGTCGCCGGAGGTTCTGCTGGCTTACGGAATGAACGGCGCGCCCCTGGCCGCCGAGCACGGGTTTCCACTGCGCGTGGTCGTTCCAGGCTTTGCCGGCGTGCGCAGCCCGAAATGGCTCGCCTCGATCACTGTCCAGGACGCACCATCGGCCAACCACATGCAGCAGCGCGACTACAAGCTGGTGCCACCCGACACCACAGAGGCCACCGTGGATTGGGAACAAGGCATCACGATCAACGACATGCCATTGAACGCCGCGATCTGCGAACCCCCGCCGCAAGCAAAGCTTCCAGTGGTATCCTTGAAAGTTTGCGGATACGCCATCGCCACGGCGCGTGCAGTCGTGCGGGTGGACGTGTCGATGAATGGCGGCCGTTCCTGGACACAGGCGGAGCTCGAACACGATAGGTCTTCGCCCTGGAGCTGCACCTTCTGGACCGCCGCCGTGGAACTCCCCAAGGGCGAGCACGAGCTCGTCGTCCGCGCGTGGGACTCGGCCGGACAAACCCAGCCTGCGCTGCCGGACGATACCTGGAACTTCAAAGGCTATCTCAGTGCAGCCTGGCACCGGGTGCTCGTGTCGGTCAGCTAAGCTGCTTCCAGCATGATCGCGCCGATTCTCGCCCGGCGGGATGCCGCCGGGTTCTGGCTGGCGGTCGTGTTGACCGGCGTCGGGACCGGACTTGCCGCCGCGGCACTGACCGGGCTGCTGGAACTCGTGCAGCACACGGTCTGGTCCGGAGGCGGCGTTGACCTTCTGGAGGCCGCATCCAAGGCTATACCCTGGTGGCATCTGGGTGTGCTCTGCGCAGCGGGGCTGCTGACAGCCGCCGGACAGTTGCTCCTGAAACGGCTTGTCCAGCGCCAACAGCATCGACATCACCGCGGCGATTTGGTTTCACGCCGGCCGGCTGCCGGCCGGCAAGACGCTTGCCAGCGCCGTGCTGTCGATACTGCTGGTGGGCATGGGCAGCTCGCTTGGTCGGGAGGGTGCTCCCAAGCAGACGGGCGCCGTCATCGCCAATGCGCTATCAGACCGGGCGAGACTGTCGGACGATGCTCGGCGCCTGTTGGTCGCGTGCGGAGCGGGTTCCGGCATGGCTGCGGCCTACGGTGTGCCATTGGGCGGCGCGTTGTTCGCATTGGAGGTGCTGCGAGGCGAACTGGCGCTGCGCCTTGTCCTGCCTGCCCTGCTCACGTCGCTGATCGCCACAGGCGTGTCCTGGGCCTTCCTACCAGATGCGCCGACCTATCTCATTCCCGACTACCCCGGTTCGATTTCCAGCGCCGCCTGGGCGCTCCTGGCTGCGCCGGTCATAGGGCTCGTCTCCGTGCTCTATGTGCGTGCAGTCGCCTGGGCGGATCACCACCGTCCAACCGGCAGATGGCGCCTTATAGCCCCGATCCTGGCACTTACCCTGCTGGGAGTGGTTTCTATCCCGTTCCCTCAGTTGTTAGGCAATGGCCGGGACGTGGCCGAACTGGCCTTCACCGGCCGAGTGACACTGGCGATGCTGGTCGCCCTCGTTCTGCTTAAACCGGCCGCAAGCCTGATTTGCCTTGGTAGCGGAGCGCCCGGCGGACTTTTCACGCCATCCCTGGCGATCGGTGCGTTGCTAGGCGGCCTGCTGGGCGTGCCATGGTCCTCTTTGTGGCCAGGTGTTCCGTCGGGGTTATTCGCAGTGTTGGGCGCCGGCGCATTCCTAGCGGCGACCACCCAGGGGCCGATTTCGGCGGTCGTGCTGATGATGGAGCTGACCGGGCATGCACGGTCTTTCATTGTGCCAATGTTGCTTGCTATTGCCATCGCAACGCTCGTGGCACGTACTATAGAGCCTCGCTCGATCTACGACGCACGGCTCAGCGACGAGGAGGTGCTGAAACGTCAAGACCAGCGCAATCACACAAGCTCAATGACTTGAGCGTGCGTGAGTCGCGTGCAGGTTACAGCGCTGAGTTAGTCGATCGGGCTCGATTCACTCAGCGATTCCGAAGCCAGACGATGGCTCGATTGCCCGATCAGGAAACCCTCCAGGCCACGGTGCCGGCCGGCGCTCGATACCAACCGGGATCGTCGTAGCTGGCAAGCTGGTCGCGCACCTTCAGGGTGGTGAACATTCCGCCCATCTCCATCGAACCATAAGGGCCGCGGCCGCCCATCATCGGCGTGGTGTTGCGTGGGCCTCGCATCATTCCCGACATGCTCTGCATCTCGGCCATGCCGTCCTTCCCCATCGGCATGTAGCCCGGCACCAGGCGGCTGATTTCGCTCGCGGCGGCGCCCTGGTCCACCCCGACCATGTTCGGAAAACTGTGGCTCATCGCGTTCATCGTGTGGTGCGATTTGTGGCAGTGATAGGCCCAGTCTCCAGGATTATCGGCGATGAACTCGACATCCCGCGTGGTGCCGACCGGTACTTGCACGGTCGCCTCGCGCCAGCGGCGCTCGGGCGGGATTGGTCCGCCATCGGTGCCGCTCACCTCAAAATGGTGGCCGTGCAGATGCATGGGGTGCTCGACCATGCTGAGATTGCCGACCCGGATGCGCACGCGCTCCCCCGTGCGCACCACCATTGGCAGGGTGGCCGGGAAGATACGGCCGTTCAGTGACCAGATGTTGAAATCCGTCATCTCCGCGGGGTTTGGCCGCGAGGTGCCGGGGTCGATCTTCCAGGCATGGGGCATCCAAGCGAAGTCGCGATCGACGCGGCCCTCGTCGGGGTCCTTCGGGTGAATGATGAACATGCCCATCATGCCGAGCGCGATCTGGAGCATCTCGTCGCCGTGTGGGTGGTACATCTGCGTCCCATGCTGGCGCAGGTTGAATTCATAGGCGTAGGTCTCGCCGGGCTTGATGTGCGGGCCTGACAAGCCGCCCACACCATCCATGCCGGACGGCAACAGCACGCCATGCCAATGCACGGAAGTGTGCTCGGGTAGCTTGTTGGTCACCAGGATGCGCACCCGGTCGCCTTCCACTGCCTCGATAGTCGGCCCGGGCGACATGCCGTTGTAGCCCCAGACCTTCACCTTGAAGCCCGGCGCAAACTCCTGAGTGTACTCGCCGGCGACAAGATGGAACTCCTTGACCCCATCCTTCATCTCGAACGGCAGAGATCGTCTCTGCAGCGTCGTCACCGGGGTTCGGGCCGATGGCGTGGCAGGCGTTCCCGGCGCGGCTGGCGCTTGAGCCGAGGCGCGGCGCAGCAGCGTGCCGCCGGCAGCGAGCGTGGCGACGGAGGCGAGGACGTTTCGGCGCAACCAGGTCATACGGGTTCTCCATGGGTAGGAAGCGGGGGTGAGGCGAGCCGGGCGGCGGGGCGCGGAGCTGCTGCGTTCGAGGGTGGAATAGCGGCTTGGCCGCTCAGGGCGCGGTCCAGCTCAGCGCGCGCGATCCAGTAATCGCGAGTCGCCTCGATCAGACGGCGTGAGGCGGCAATCTCGTCCTGCTTCGTGCGCAGAAGGTCGAACGGCCCTAGCAGCATGAAATTGTATTGCTGCAAGCCGAGGGCGAGCATGCGTCGTTGCAGCGGAACGACTACGGCGCTGTAGCGGTCGATCAGGTCGCGTGTGCGGATCAGCCGGTCACGTAGGGTGCGCACCTGCGCCCGGATGTCGATGGCGAGCTGCGCCATCTGATCCTCGTTCTGCTGGAGCGCCGTGGCGGCCCGGGCGCGCGACGCTTGGCCGCGGTTGAACAGCGGAATGGGGAGTTGGATGGTAGGGCCGGTGACCCGATAACCCTCTGAGTTCTTTTCCGAGCTGACGCCGATCTGTACGTCGGTAAGCCAGCCGAAATCCGTGGCCAGGCCGAGCGCCTTGGCGGACGTCTCCGCCTGCCGGCGCAGGGCGGCGATCCTCAGGTTGCCGGAGATAGCCATTGTCTCCAGCCGGGCGTAGGGAAGCGCCTCCGGCGGGATGTCCGGCAAGTGATCCGGGACCATCCAGCCGGTATCGGCACCGAACAGGCCCATCAACCGGTTCAGCTCCTCCCGGTCCGCTGCCGCCCCGGCGAGCGCGTCGGCGTACTCGGTCCGCGTCAGCTCGGCATCCGCTTGCTGGCGGGACAGGTCGAGATCGCTGATGTTTCCCGCGTCGTGCAGGCGCTTGGCGAGTGATGCCGCGGCATCGGCGGCCGACACGCGATCATGCAGAAGCGCTCCGATCGCCTGATCCGCCTCCAACCGGAAATATGCGGTCTTCACCTCGGCCACGAGATCGAGCACCTCGGCCGCCACGCGCAGCTTCGTTGCCTCAGCCTGCCCCGCCGCGATCTCCTTCTTTGCGGGCAGCAACAGCAGGTTCAAGAAGCTCTGCGTCAGGCCGGTTTCCAGATCGGTTGCGAGATGCGCGGTGTCAGGGAAGCGAATGCTGGTGTCAAAGACGGGGTTCTGCAGCAGCCCGGCTTCCACCAGGTCGGCCTGTGCCACGCCCAGCTCGGCATAGCTCGCCTGGAGGCCGCGATTGCGTAGCAACGCGACCTGCACGGCATTTTCGGCACCGAGCGGCCGCGACAACAGCGCGGCCACGGCCGCGCCCGCGTGCTCGTCGGCCGGCGTCCCACGGCTCCATGCCACGCGTTGTGGTATCCGGCCTGCGACCGCATCGGCCACGCCCGAAAAACCTTGGTCTGGCGGTATGGCAACGCAGCCGGCCAGGCTCATCCCGACGACGACAACTGCGCCGAGGCGTGGTCGGCGACACCGCTTCATTGCGGATCGCCTGGCATCTTCATGCCCGGCATGGAGCCGTGACCCATTAACGGCATGCCGCCTTGGCCGCCGGCCGACCCGGGCACCGGCTTGAGTTGCACCACCTGCCGGTTGCCGTCCGCATCCGGCCGGCCGAGCGTGAAGCTGATCCGGTCGCCTGGCTTGATCGCGCTCAGGTTGATCGATGATGTTACCGGGAAATCCATGGTCATGGAGGGCCAGCCCAGTGCCTTGATCGGCTGATGCGTCACGTTCACGGAGTGCTTGGCGGCATCGACTGCGTTCACGGTGCCGACAGCATTGGCCTCGCCGGCAGCGACCGGCGCGGCCCGTGCCATTTTCATCCCCGGCATCGGAGCATCACTGGCTGCCGCGTGCGGCATGCCGGGCATCGAACCCTGCCCCATGCCGGACATTCCTCCAGACATATCCATGCTCGGCATTGAGCCGCCGGCCATGTGCATGGCTGCGGGCGGGATGGTGGTCTGCGGTGCCGCACCCTCCGCCAGCACGTTGACGGGCCGGACGAACGGCACTGAGGCCGCGTCGGGGTTTGCGGGATTGTCGGCGGCGAGCGCGATGTTGGTTGATGGCGCCGAGCAGCCGGCGCACGCAGCGCCGAGCGCTGCAAGCATGACGAATTGAGGGAGCATGGTGCCTCGCTAAGACGAACAGAGTTCAAGCGGGTCGGCGGCGCGCGGGCGCGCGCGCCATGACCGGGCCGAACAGCAGCGGGGCGCGGAGGCTAAACGCCTCCGTGCCCAGCGCGAACCATGTTCGGCCGGGTTAGCTCTGAGCGGTGGGTCTAGGCGGGTAAGGGTCGAGAGAGGCCAACACGCCACGGCCAAGACGCAGTTCCGCAGCAAAGACTGCGTGCGGCGGTGCGGTGCCTAAAGGGATCGTCGCCATCACGGGCAAGATAATCCCGCAGCACGTCATTGCGCACACAGGGCAGAACTTGCCACAGGCGCCACTCTGTTTTGCCGGGCCCGAGTTGGCGGTGCGCATGGCATGGTGGTGATCCATGCTTGCGGGAGACATTTCCGTCGTATTCGCAGAATGCTGATGCTGGGCAGGCATCTGGGCAAAGCTCGGCAACACGAATCCCACGGCCATCACCAGGGCCACGAGGATCGTCATCATCAGCCGAGGGCAGGACCTCTTCGCCAAGCAGTGCTCCAAACCGGGAAATAGCCAGTCCGCTTCTGCCGAGATGGACAGGGCGCAGGCGATTGCCAGTGCGGTCATCCCTGAATCCTTCCATCACGGTAAGGTCAAGTCTTCCATTCCCTTGACCTTACCATAATGGGAAGCCCCATGTCTCTCACCGGGCCGGCGAAGCGTCGCGTCCAGGAGAGTTGCCATGGACCAGCATCAGCACGGTCACGACGCCAGCGATGGAAGTTGCTGCGGTCGCGGGAGCAAGGCGGCCGAAGGCGTGGCCGCGACGACAGTGACCGATCCGGTCTGCGGCATGAAGGTCGATCCAGCGACATCGAAGCACCGCTTCGACCATGCGGGCACGACCTACCATTTCTGCTCAGCCGGGTGCCGGGCCAAGTTCGAGGCCGACCCTGCCAAATACCTGGCGCCGAAAGCAGATGCGCCCCCGCCTGTCCCCGCGCAGGCCGACGCGATTTACACCTGCCCCATGCACCCGCACATCCGCCAGAAGGGGCCAGGGAGCTGCCCGATCTGCGGAATGGCGCTCGAACCCGTGGAGATCACGGCCGAGGCTGCCCCAAGCCACGAGCTGGCCGAGATGACGCGGCGGTTCTGGGTGGGCTTGGTGCTAGCCTTACCCGTCTTTATTCTGGAAATGGGCGGGCATATTCCCGCTCTCGGGATGCACCGGCTGGTGCCGCCGCACATCTCCATCTGGGTGCAGTTCGCGCTCTCCACTCCCGTCGTGCTTTGGGCGGGATGGCCCTTTTTCCAGCGAGGCTGGGCATCGCTCGTCAGCCGGCACCTCAACATGTTCACCCTGATCGCGCTCGGCACCGGGGCCGCCTACCTCTACAGCCTGGTCGCCACCTTCGCGCCGGGGATTTTCCCGGCCGGCTTCCACAGCATGGGCGGCACGGTGCCGGTCTATTTCGAGGCCGCTGCCGTCATCACCGTGCTGGTGCTGCTCGGTCAGGTACTGGAGTTGCGTGCGCGTGAGCGGACAGGCGACGCGATCCGTACGCTGCTCAACCTCGCCCCAAAGACCGCCCGCCGGGTGCGGGACGGCGCCGATGACGAGGAAATCGGCGTCGCACAGGTCGCGATCGGCGACCGGCTCCGCGTCCGGCCGGGCGAGGGCGTCCCGGTGGACGGCACGGTCATCGAGGGCAGCAGTGCCGTGGACGAGTCCATGGTGACCGGCGAATCCTTGCCCGCCGCCAAGGCGGTCGGCGGCAAGCTGATCGGGGGCACGGTGAACGGCACCGGCTCATTGGTGATGCGCGCCGAAAAAATCGGCTCGGCGACGATGCTGGCCCGCATCGTCGCCATGGTGGCCGACGCACAGCGCAGTCGGGCACCGATCCAGCGCATGGCCGACATGGTGGCAGGCTGGTTCGTTCCCGCCGTGCTCGCCGTGGCCATCGCCGCCTTCGTGGCCTGGTCGGTCTGGGGGCCGGCACCCTCCCTCTCCTACGCCCTGATCGCGGCGGTTTCCGTCGTCATCATCGCGTGTCCCTGCGCGCTTGGGCTTGCGACCCCGATGTCGATCGGCGTGGGCGTGGCCAAGGGTGCGGGCGCCGGCGTGCTGATCAAATCGGCCGAGGCGCTCGAGCGTATGGAGAAGGTCGATACGCTCGTCATCGACAAGACCGGCACGCTGACCGAGGGCAAGCCACGCGTGACGCGGATCGTGGTCGGTCCAGGCCTGGCCGAAGGGGACGTGCT
This sequence comes from Acetobacteraceae bacterium, assembly GCA_965198855.1. Lineage (GTDB taxonomy): Bacteria > Pseudomonadota > Alphaproteobacteria > Acetobacterales > Acetobacteraceae > BOG-908. The sequence continues at coordinate 7,875 of CBDAPZ010000002.1, forward strand.
GGCCATGGCCGCAAGCCTGGAACGGTCCAGCGAGCACCCGCTCGCAGCCGCCATCCTGGCCGCCGCCAAGGAAGCTGGAGCCGCCTCGCAGGAAGCCACGGACTTCGCCTCCGTCACCGGCAAGGGCGTGACGGGAAAGGTTGGCGGCCGTCCCGTGGGTTTGGGCAACGCGAGGCTCATGGCCGACCTTGGTATTCCTCTTGGCGACCTTGAAGCTCAGGCCGACGCGCTTCGCGGCGACGGCGCGACCGCCCTGTTCGTGGCGATCGACGGCAAGCCTGGCGGCATCATCGCCATAGCGGACCCGATCAAGCCGACGACGCGCGCGGCGATCGACGACCTGAAAGCGGCCGGCATCCATATCGTCATGCTGACCGGCGACAACCGGACGACGGCAGGGGCTGTCGCCCGTCAGCTTGGCATCGAGGATGTCCATGCAGACGTGCTGCCGGAAGATAAGCACCGGATCGTCAGTGAGCTGAGGAAGGGCGGTCGCGTGGTCGCCATGGCCGGCGACGGCGTGAACGATGCGCCCGCCTTGGCCGCGGCCGACGTGGGGATCGCCATGGGCACGGGCACGGAGGTTGCCATCCAGAGCGCCGGCATCACCCTGGTCAAAGGCGACCTGGCCGGCATTGCCCGCGCGCGCGCGCTCAGCCGGATGACGATGCGCAACATCCGGCAGAACCTGGCCTTCGCCTTCGCCTACAACGTCATCGGAATTCCGGTCGCAGCCGGCGTGCTCTATCCGAATTTCGGCATCCTCCTCTCTCCCGTGGTCGCAGCACTCGCCATGTCCCTCAGCTCGGTTTCTGTCATCGCCAATGCGCTGCGCCTGCGAGCGACGAAGCTGTGACCTCTGCGGCCATCACAGCGGGCGGAGGGGTCAACATCGGCGAGGCGTCCGCGGCGTCCGGCGTGTCGGCGAAGATGATCCGCTACTATGAGAGCGTCGGCTTGATCCGACCGGCGGGCCGGAGCGACGCTGGCTATCGGCGCTACGACGAGGCCGACGTGCAGACGCTCCGCTTCCTGCGTCGGGCGCGCAATCTCGGCTTTTCCGTGGATCAGATGCGCGAACTGCTGGCGTTGTGGCGCGACGACAAACGAGAGAGCGCGGACGTGAAACGGTTGGCACTCGCCCATGTCGCCGCACTGGATGCCAAGGCACGCGAGATCGCCGAGATGAGCGGCGCGCTGCGGCGTCTGGCAGAACACTGCGAGGGCGACCATCGGCCGGACTGTCCGATCATCGACGAACTGGCTGACCTCTTTGAACAACCGGCTTCGGCGTTGCTGCAACAGGTGTCCTCAACGCCCTCGCGAAAATAGGTGCATCACTGGGTCGGACCTCCATTGTCCGCGGTGAGTTCACTCCGACAACGAGCGAGAGATCTGATTGTGGGCGCGGTTGAGGCTGTGACGGGAGACTGGATAGTGCCGTAGTGTCGCTGGCGAATGGATCGGCGCCTCTGCCGCCGAACAACTTCGCCATTGTAAGTTAGAGATCTAGTCCCCGTTTGCGACCAAAATTCCAGTCGACCACACCGCCCGGTGACATGATGCCCGCCACGTGCTTCCCAAGTTGCTGCTCCAGCGCTGGCCGCCAGGGCACGAGCTGGAATCCCATCCCGTCATCGATCATGGCGAACCGACCGGACGACAGCGTGACGCGCTGGCGGTAGATCCCTGAGACATGCTCCCCCTCGGCGGACGGACGATGCGCAAGGCCAGTCTCTGCCGCGAGCTTTGAAGTCGCTTCCGTCATTTCCCGACCACGCAGGGTATCCAGAACGTCGCGGGCGAAGATAACGCGCTGCCCCTGGCGGCGGGCGAGACCTTCCTCGACCAGGTGATCGATGCGGCGTTCCATCGCCTCTCGCACCTCGGCGCCGAACCCGGCGCTTGAGGTCGCTTGGTCCCGCGCGAGAAGCTGGCGGTCGATCCATGTCGCGCCGCGGGCACCCACCTGCTCCTGGATCGGCAGGTCGGAGCGGGTGGCGAGGGACAATCGCTTGCGGCCGGCGGCATCCTCATACGCGCGTGCCTCGACAATCGCACCCGGCCTGGCGTCGCCGGTCAGTTCCAGGTCGGAGAATCGGAGATGGTGGGTGCGCCCATCAACGCCTTCGACGACGACATAAGCCGAACCCTTGAGGTCGTCGTGCAGCCCTCGGGCAACGAGACGGCCGACCACCGGCTCAGAGGCGTCCTCGCCATGCAGAGCGAAGCCGGCGACGTCCGGCTCGTGGCCGGCGCTGGTCATTGCGCGGTGCATCGTCTTGATGATGTCGCCCCGAATAGACAGGTCCCGCAGGATCTGCTCGGCGCCAGTCTTCAAGGTCCAGCTCGCGGGGCCGATTTGCTCGGCAAGTCCTAGCCGTTCGAGTTTGGCGGCACGGCCGAGCATCAGGCGGCGCAGCTCCGGGTCCTCGCCCGCCGCGCCGGGGCGCAAATCAGCGACACCGGCGCCGTCATCGGCGATGTCACGAAGCGCGCGGTCGAGACTGGTCCAACGCTCGGCCTCGACCTCCTTGTCCAGGGCTGATCGGATCTCGAGCTCGCTGCGTGGACCAAGTTCGAAGGTCACGCGCTCGGCGGCGCGGTCGCGAAAGCCTTGGGAGATATAATCGCGGCTGATGACGAGGTCCTTTCCGTCATCTGCGCGGCCTCGAATGAGGACGTGGATGTGTGGATTGTCGGTGTTCCAGTGATCGACCGCGACCCAATCCAGCCGTGTGCCGAGATCCCGCTCCATGTCGCCCATCAGCTCGCGGATGAAGGCACGGAGGTCGGCCATCTCGCCGGCGTCTTCGGGCGAGATCGTGAAGCGGAAATGATGCCGGTCATCCTCGCAGCGCTCGGCGAAACCCTTCGTATCGGCGGACTCCGAGGTGGCGTCGAACATGTGCGCATCCTGTCCGTCGCGGGTCACGCCTTCACGCTTGAGATAAGCGATGTGCTTGGCGAGCGGCGCCGAGGTGAATCCCTTGCCGTGGTGGCGGACGATCCGCGCCATGACGACGACGCGCCGGCCAGGCGATCTGGCGGACACAGCGAGCGCCGCACTGCGTCCTCGTCCAAAGTTCGAATGCTGCTTGCCGCCGCCCGAGCGGCCGAAGCTATTTCCCGTGTGACCGGCTCGCTTGGCGGCCCGCATCACCTCGCCGACGAAGGTCTTTGGGCGCTTGGCGCCCTGGTTGCCGTGCCGGATACGACCAGGCTGAATGCGGAGGTCATCGTCGCCGGTCGTCATGGGCGGCACCCGCCTCCCGAGGGGGTGCGACGGCGCCTGGATCGTTGAAATCGCTGGAAAATCCGGGCAGCGCGCCAGCAGGTGGCGATCCTGCGGTCCTCAAAAAACTCAACACAACCAACCACATGCGCCCGACCGAGGTCGGCGCTTTTATCTTGCCGTCCATTGGTCGTGTTCCTTCCCGCCCCCTGTCTGCCCCCCAAACCTGTCCCAAAGCCCGCCACCCTGCGATGAAGCCCGATCCCTGTCATGGCCGCGGATTCCGGCGGGATGTCAGCACAAACAGGCCTTCCGACTGCGGGGCGAGCGCCGTCAAATCCTGCGCACCAGTGTCGGTCGCATGGTGAACGGCATGCTGTTCGGCGGCACGCTGATCCGCCGCTGTGTGGTCGTCGGCGCGCACGGTAAACAGCGGCGCCTCGGTCCAGGAACGGGCCGCGATTGCCGCCATCGCCGCCTCGTCGATCGCGCCGGTGCCGATCAGCGGCGCCAGCAGCGCGACGTAGGCGCGCGTCTCCGCCGGAAGCGGTTGGCCTGTCGCGAGATGGTCCTCGTAGCGCGCCGGACCTGCATTGTAGGCCGCCAGAAAGCCGGGCGATCCATAGCGGTCCTGCAGCTCCCGCAGATACGCAGCGCCGGCGATGATGTTGTCGTGCGGATTGAACGGATCGGTGCCGAGGCCGTAACGGAGCCGCAGAGTAGCCCACGTCTCCGGCATGATCTGCATCAGGCCCATCGCGCCTTTGGGCGACACCGCCCGCACGTCGCCACCGCTCTCCGCCTGCATCACGGCGCGTATCCACGAGGCGGGAATGCCCGATCGTTGCGCGGCCTCCGTGACAGTGGCCGCGACCGGATCAGGTGCGACGTGTGCGGCGCTGGTGCTCGCGGGTTCGGCATGAACAGCGCGTCCAGCCAGCACGGCGACTGCGGCGGCGACGTAAACCGCCCGCCAGAATGCCCGAGCACTGGAGCCGGCGATTCGACAATCAGCCACATCGGAAATGGCCGGTAAGGAGGAAGGAAGATGCCGGTTTGGCGGGCGATTGTGGGTGCGATGCGCGCAGGCTGGCGTCACGTTCACTGGGCCTCCTCGATCCAGATTGGATCGGCCCGTCCGACGATCGTCGTGGTGGGCAACGGGCCGAAATACCGTCCGTCGAGTGATGCGACGGACTGACGGTTCATCAGGAAAACCTCACCCGCCGCGATCGCCCGGCAGCCTTGCCAAACGGGCAACCAGCGGCCCAGATGATCCCGGTCGAGCGCTGCACCGACGGTGATCCCGTCGATGCTGATCGTGTCGCCCGTACGGCAAACGGTCTGCCCGGGGAGCGCTGCAATATGTTTCAGCAGCGGGATGCCTTTGGGCAGGTAGCGCCGTTCGTCGAGGAACGTCGCCAGCGGCTCGGGCGGCGTCACCACCAACAATTCGTCGGTCCGCAGAGCGCCGGCCGGTTGCACGGCGTAGAGGCCGATCGGCACGCTGGCGCTGGCGTTCCAGATCAGTTTCGGCACCGGGTGGAACAGCGCCGTAATGCCGGTCACCATCACCGCCCCACAGGCCGCCATGACGTAGTCAAAGCGCGTCATGCGTCGATCCTCCGCCGCTGGAGCCAGGCGCGATGGCGATCTCGGCTGTAAGGTCGCGGCGTCTCGCCAGCGGCGAGGCGGTTGTGGACGTGGCGCCAGTGATCGGGACAGGCGTCAGCCGCGTCGATGCCGAGTTGCTCGACGGCATCGATCGCTTGCAGCACGCGCTCGACCTTCGGCCAGCCGGATTGGCGTAGGAAAATTTCACCGCCGGGGCGCACATACGGCACCGTCGAGAACGCTTCGCCCGGCATCACGGCGCGCAAGATATCGATACGCGACACGACCGTGCCGAAGTCGTTCGCCGCCCATCGGACGTAAGCAAACATGCTGCCTGGCGCGAAGCTGAGGATACGGCGGCGCCGATCGAGAATCTGCTCGGCCACATCACGGCCGAAGCGAATCCACTGCTCGATCCGTTTCTCGAACCAGACCAGCTCGACGTGGGTGAGCGTATCGGATGCGGGCGCGGTCATGGCGCTGCCCCGCCATCATCGGGGAACTCGCGATCGAGCAAGGCGCGCAGCATGTCGGCGACCGTCATGCCGCGCCGAAAAGCGGTGACCTTGATGCGGCCACGCAGAGCCGGCGTCACGTCGATGGTCAGCCGCGCGCTGAAATCCTCCGGCGGTCGGCTTGCTGGCGTCGGTTCCGGCGCGCGAACCCAGGCGTCAGGATCGCCTGGACGCGAAGCAAAACCACGCTTCGCCGAACGGTCACTCATGGCACAAGCCCCGCCACTTCGCCGGCGAGCCCGGTGATCTCGCGTGCCGCCGGGCTTGCGTCATCCAGCTCGGCGACCAGGCGGCCGGTTTGCGCAGCGTCGGCGAATGCCACGCGCTGGCCGATGCGGGCGGCCAGCACCGGCGGCTCATGTTCGGCCAGGGTCTCGGCGGTCTCGCGGGCGATGATGGTGCGGGCGGCACAGCGGTTCAGCACGAACCGCGCGACAAGAAATGGGCGGAAGATGCGCGCTTCCTCGATAAGCTTCAGCATCTCGCCAGACGCCCATCCGTCGAACGGCAATGGCTGCGCGGGGATCAGCACGAGGTCGGCGGCCAGCAGCGCCGAGCGCAGCAGCCCTGCCACCCTGGGAGGCCCATCGATGACAACGTGATCGGCGTCGCGGGCCAGCTCAGGCGCCTCGCGATGCAGGGTGTCGCGTGCCAGGCCGATGACGCCGAACAGGCGGGGGAAGCCGTCCCTGGCGCGCTGCTCGGACCAGTCGAGCGCCGACCCTTGGGGATCAGCGTCGATGAGGGTGACTCTTTTCCCTTCCCGGCTCCATTCGCCGGCGAGATGCAGGGCGAGTGTCGTTTTGCCGACGCCGCCCTTCTGGTTGAGGAGGGCGACGATCATTGCGCCCTCTTCGCGGTTATCCACCGATCGGCGCGGTTGCCAACTTTAGAAGAGTTAGATTCTCTTAGGTTAGACTCTAAGTTAGGGACGCCAGAAGCTGCTGATTCAATTGATGAAAACGGCAGTTTTGGTTCCGAATAGCACGTCTGGCCGGTTCCGAATGGCACGTCGCCATTGGTTCCTGATCGCACGTTCGGTTCCCCAGCTTGTCCACAGGCGCCTGTGGATAACTTCGTCGGCCCGAACAGCAGCAGCTCGCGTCCGCCGGTCTCGCGCTGAACGCACAGGCAATAGCCCGGCAGGGGCTGGCGCCTGGCCAGATCTCGAAGCTCGAAAGCGAAGCGCTTGAAGGGCGAGAGGCTGGCCGACTTGGCGTAGAGGTGGCGAAAGTCGAACTTCCAGCCGCCGCGCTGCTGACCGCCGTGTTTGCGAACGATGCGATAGAGCCACCGCTCCAGCCCGCCGGTTAGGCTGAAGTAGGCGGGGTCGATGGTGAGCACGAGGGCGTCATCGAGGACCGCGCGGTAGAACCAATCAGGGACGATCAGGTCGATGCCGTCGGCATTCCCGTGGGCATCGGCGCGCTGCGTCCATTCGTTGATCCACGAAAAGCGGTGCTGGTGGCGGTGGCTGGTCTGGCGCAGGGACGTGGCGACAGTCGTCGATTGCAGCCTGTCCAGCGCGGCCTTCAGGCGATGGTAATCTCGGGCGCTGGTGCCTCGGCCGATGAAGGTCAGTATCTCGTATGGCGTGGCCGCCATGAGGCGAGACGTCCGTAGGCCGGCGTCACGGGCCTCGACGATCTGGCTGGCCGCCCAGATCAGCACGTCGGCGTCCCAGATCGTCGCCATGCCATGCTCTGGCACCGCCTCGACGCGGATCGCGATCTCGTTCATCCGAAAATCGATCGGTCGGGTGCGCGGTGTCTTGGCCAGGCTGAAGAAGGGATAGGCCATGAGGTCCTGGGCGTCGCGAGGTGCCAGGCCTCCGGGAAGCGCCCTGAACAGCTCCAACTGTTCGCGCTCGTGGCGATGGCGTGGCGGCATGGCGGAGGCGCTTCAGCGGCGCGTCGGCACGGGCTGCGGCTGGGCCGCGGCGGGGTGGCGCTTGGCTGGCAGCACGGCGCTGGCACCGGGGTCTGACGTGGATGCCTTGGCGCCGGACTCGACCCAGGATTGGAGATCTTCCAGGCGATAGACGACCCGGCCGCCGAGCTTCGAGTAGCGCGGGCCGGTGCCGTAAATCCTGTGCTTCTCCAGCGTACGGATGGACAGGCCGACGAAGCGGGACGCTTCGGGGGTGCGCAGATAGCGCGGCGGAAAACCGGCGAGATTGGCGGACATCAGAAAACTCCGTGATCGGTTGGCGGGCCGCCGAGGGATGGCGGCTGTCGGTGATCACGGTGGCGAAGACGGCGGCCTGGGGGGGATGGTGATCTCGAGGGGTGGTGAGATCACCACCCCCCTGCGACCGACCGAGCTACTTCCGCCGGCGGTAGGGGTGGAGCAGCAGCCAGCGATAGCCGCCGCGCATCATGCCGAGGCCGAACTTCACAAGGCGGATGGCGCGGTCGCGCAGGTCATGGCTCTTCCAGGCCCGCCCGGTGACGTCTGGCGCGGCGAATAAGGCGGCAGCGATGTCGCGATAGCTAGCGTTCTCAAGGCGAGCGTCGAGCGCGCGTAGCCCGAGGATCAGACGGTCGCGTCGGGGTTTCGGGAGGGCGGCTGGGTCACAACCCGGATTGCGTCCGCTCAGGCAGCGCCAGAGGCGGACAGCCGCACTGGCGCGTATCTCGAAGAGCTGGTCGAGGGGCAGCAGCACCGCCGGCTGGCCAGCGCCATCCTGGTGGAGGTGAAGCCGAAGGGTGGTGCCGTGATGATCGATGACGCGATCGACGTCGCCGCTTCCCTGCGCGGTATCGAGGGCGCTGGCCGGCAGGATGAATTTCGGGTCTGCGATATCAGCCGGCTGGTCCGTCAGCGTGATCACGCTGGGCAGCGCGGCGGGCGTCCAGAGCGCGCCGCTGCCGCTCGACCCGGTGCCTGGCGCGAAATCGCAACCCCCAGCGCCGGGCGAACGCGTCCACCTCGGCTTGATTCAGCACGCCGCGCCGATCGGCGCGTTCCAGTCTCCCCCGGTCCTGCGTGAAGTCAGGATTGCGGTCGAGATACTCCCAGGCAAAGCCGGGCGCATCCAGCGATCCAAGTGCCTCATACGCAGCCGGCGAGGTCCAATCCCCGCGAGCCATGGGCGTCTCCATCCGTCTTCTTGTCGACGATAACGCCGAAATAAATGGACGAGTTAGCGGATTGCCTACATTCGCAAACGGCAACGCGTGTTGCGGCTTCGGCAAGGAACCGGGTTAATGCGGTGCTCCACCACGCAGAAGATGCCGGTAGCCATTCTCGGTCATCCAGCGGGCGCGGGCCAGGTGTGAGGCCCAGACTCTCTTGGCTTGCTCGGGATTGTTCGCCGGATCGAGATGCAGAACGATCCGGGCAACCTCGCGCCAATCAGCGCCTTCCGCATCGGCATCGAGAAGGCGCAAATAGGTGATGAGGTGTTGCTCGTCGTAGCCGGTGAGGACGTTGGTCGTTGGAGCAGCATCCGTTACTAGCGGATCGAGCTTGGGTGGCTGCATGAATCGGCCCTGCGTGGTTAACGACGCTGAATTTCCCGATAACGATGCTGCGTTCAAGCGCCCGCGAGCGATGATTTCTGCGCGGGCGGGGGTGACGCCACGTTCATCAGCATCACGCCTTTGCCTTGAGCAGAATTCATGAAGACAATGCCGGCTGTTTCGAGCGCGCGCCGAACCTGGTCGTGCGTGCTCTCATGCACCGGGAGGCCGCGTTCGGACTCCAGGCGCTTCAGCGCGGTCAGCGCCACGAGGGCTTTCTCTGCGAGCATGTCCTGCTTCCAGTTCAGCAACGCCCGCGCGGCCCGAACTTGTCGGCCGGTGATCATCCATGATCACCTCCGACAGACGACCTGCGCGCACCAGAAATACGACTATAATAGTCGCCGCAACCGCATTCAACGCCCGGCGGACGCGGAACGGGCTAACTTTCACGGTCGCCTCATTGAACCGGAACGACGAGTCGCGAGAGCCGGCATTGTGTCGCCGAGTCTGTCGCCGGGGCCGTGTTTGCGGAAAGGCGGCAATCCGTAAAATCGTGGGACCGAAAAGCCCCGCCCGGAGGACCGGGCGGGGCGTTGGGGAGGTCCGGCTTAGTCGCCGTTCGGCCGGCGGGCACGCGACCAGATGAGGGTGAAGCCGTCGCCGTCCTCGTCGTCGAAGAGGTTGGCGTAGATCGGCGCGTTGAACGAAGGATCGTCCAGCTTGACCGACAGGTAGTCGCGGCCCTCGTTGGAGCGCTTCGACCAGGCGGCCCCGATCTCTGCCCGGCCCACGAAGACCCGATGGCTGGGGGCGTTGTCGTTGGCCCGGTTGGCTTCCGGGACGATGCGGACGTTCTTGGTCTGCACGCTCAGGGTGACGATCTCGCCCTGGAACTCGCTGCCGGACTTCTTGAAGGAACCGATGTTGGCCATGTCACTTCTCCTTGGCTGTTTCGAGCCCGCGACCACCGCGGCCTCGATGGCGATCTGCAGGCCGGAGGCGATCGACGACGCACCCGCCCCGCGGGCCGGAGCGCAGCGGAGGATGGCGGCGGCGCGGCTTTCTTGGCTTCCGCGAGGAATGGCCGGAGGCCAGGGGAAGAAAGTCGCGCCGCCGCCGTTGCGGCTCAGGCGATCGAGGCGCAGCCGTCCTTCGGCCAGATCAAGCCATTGAGAGGCCGTGTGGCCGCGCGCCGAACAGCATGCACGGGAGAAGACGTGGCCGGCGTTGGTTGCCGCGCACCAGAGGCCCGGCCTTCCAGGTGGGAAAGAAGAAGCCGTGGCGCGCAGATCGGACAGGCTGCAACCCACCCGAACCACGGCGCCTGCGACGCCTCAGTTCATCGATGCTGCGGACCGGTGAGATCGGGGCCGACCTCTCGAAGCTGCGCAAGGGCCGCCTCACTGCCGTGTCAGGCTGCCGTCCCGGTCATCTGCCGATTTCCAGCCTGACCCCCGACGAGGCGGACGATCACCCCTGTCTGGCAGCGCCGGCCAGCCGATGGGTAGCCGGACCTAATGCAATGCGTTGCCCTTCCTCGGGCGGGACGAATAGCGCCATCCGTGCCCAGGCTGTGCCGCCGACAGCGACAGCCCCGACCACTGCGAAGGCCACACGCCAGCCCTCGGACGGAATGCCCATCTGGGCGAAACCGAGCGTGCCGTTGTAGCCGGCGATCGCCGCCGGCAATGCATAAAGCAGCCCGATCGCCACGCGGATCAGCGGTGATCGGATCGTGGCGAATGCGATCTGCCCGACCGTCAGGGTGACGCCGCCGGCGATGATGGCGACGATGATCGCACCGGCTATGCCGGCGCCACTGTGGTAGGCGGCCAGGCCTGCGGTCAGGCCGGCAACAAACGGGAGGGCGTAGACGGCGAGCGTGAACAGCACCCAGCAGAAGAAGCCGATGCCGAATACGCTCAGGACAAGTCCGATGATGAGCATGGTGGATATCTCCGTGACAAAAAGGCCAAGGGTTGCGCCTTCCACCACCACCACGGCGCGGGGTTGAATATAGCCGAAGGCGATGGAGGGCGGCAGCGGAAAATCGATTGTGGATTCCCGTCGCCGCCGGATGTGATCGGCGCCCTTTCAGGTCTGAAAGGGATCGAATTCATGGATGATGGTGGCGGGGTCGCCGTCATATTCGGCAGAGGGCATGACGCCATATTCCCCGTTCCCGGCATGAAAGACCGTGATGCAGACCATCAAGGTGGTGGCGAGGTTCCAGCCACGGGCGTGAGCGATCGATAGGGCTTGCGACATCGTTCCGGCTCCTGTCTTGGAGGCGGGGACCATCCCCGCGCGACAGGCGCCCGATGTGTCCGGCCCACGGCCGCAATCACCGCGCAGGCGAAGCCGGAGAGGCCGCACGCGCGCGTAGCGGACCCTTCACGGGTTGATGGCGTCAGGCCCTGGGCCGGACCAAGGATTAGCGCCTATGGGGAGCGGGGTGGTGTCCGGCTCGTGAGCCGGTGAGCGTTCGCTAGATCGCAGCAACGCCCGGCTTAATCGTCACTCGACCGGCGACAGCGCATCATGGGGCTTGCATTCATTCTTTATCTCCACGAATATGGAGATATGGAGAAAATGTATGCCATCGCCGCCCTGGCGGCACTCGCACAAGAAACCCGCCTCGATATCTTTCGGCTGCTGGTCGAGGCTGGCAGCGATGGCATGCCGGCCGGCCTGATTGGCGAGAAGCTTGGGCTGCCAAGCGCCACGCTGTCATTTCACCTGAACCAGTTGAAGCACGCGCACCTGGTGAAATTCCGGCGCGAAAGCCGGTCGCTCATCTACACAGCCGAGTATCCCGTCATGAATGACCTGCTGGCGTATCTCACCGAGAACTGCTGCCAGGGCGACGCTGCCGCGTGCGGCCTTCCGTCCTGCGAGCCTGCAACCGTGAAGAAGGAGGAGCGGGATGAAGCGCCTGCACGTACACGTATCCGTCGATGATCTCGCGGCATCGTCTCGGTTTTACAGCACGCTGTTTGCGGCGGAGCCGACGGTCACCAAGCCTGACTATGTGAAATGGATGCTCGACGATCCTCGCATCAATTTCGCGATCTCGACGCGCAGTGGCAAATCCGGCCTCGATCACCTGGGCATTCAAGTAGAGACGCAGGCCGAATTGCATGAAGTCTACGGCCGGCTGCAACAGGCGGACCGCCCTGTGCTCGATGAGGGTCCAACCACTTGCTGTTATGCGCGGTCAGAAAAATCCTGGATCACCGATCCACAAGGGCTGTCACGGGAAACCTTTCTAACGTCCGGTGAAAGCACCGTTTATGGCGATAGTGTTGACCTAGGCCCGATCCGCACGGCGGTGGCCGCTCCCTCCTGCACGCCGGCGACGTCGTCAGATACGTGCGGCGCACCGAAAGCTGAACTGGCGCAAGCTGCCGCTTGCTGTGGAGCGGCGTCGTGACTGATCACATTTTCAACGTGTTGTTTCTCTGCACTGGAAACTCGGCGCGGTCGATCTTGGCGGAAAGCATTCTGAAACAAGATGGTGGCGGCCGTTTCAGGGCCTTCTCTGCCGGCAGTCATCCCAAAGGCGCCGTCAATCCGCTTTCGCTCAAGGTGCTGGCGGACTCCGATTATCCGGCGGTCGGCTTCCGCTCCAAGAGTTGGGAGGAGTTCGCTGTCCCGGGCGCGCCTGTGATGGATTTTGTGTTCACAGTCTGCGACGACGCGGCGGGTGAAACCTGTCCGGTCTGGCCGGGGCAGCCGGTTACCGGGCATTGGGGCATTCCTGATCCTGCGGCCGTCGAAGGTTCACCGATCGAACGCGAGCGGGCCTTCGTGACGGCGTTCCGTCAGATGAAGCAGCGCATTTCTCTATTCACGGCGCTGCCAATCGCCAGCCTCGAAAAATCCAGCCTTACTGCCCGCGTGCGGGAAATTGGTCGCACCGCCGACGCGGCCATGGCACGGCCGACCGAAGGATGAGCACCACCATGGACATCATTATTTATCACAACCCCGATTGCGGCACCTCTCGCAACACGCTGGCGATGATCCGCAATGCGGGCATCGAGCCGCACGTGATCGAGTATCTGAAAACACCCCCGGCGCGGGCGCTGCTCGTGCAACTCATCGCGCGGGCGCGCCTGACCCCTCGTACGGTGCTGCGAGAAAAGGGCACACCGTACGCGGAGTTGGGCCTCGGAAATCCGGCGCTGACGGATGACCAGTTGCTTGATGCAATGATGGCGCACCCGATCCTCATCAATCGGCCGCTGGTGGTGACACCGATCGGCGTGAAGCTCTGCCGGCCCTCCGAACTCGTGCTGGATATCTTGCCTGCGGCACAGCGGGGTGTGTTCGTCAAAGAGGACGGCGAAGCGGTCGTGGACGGTCATGGCAACCGGCTTGCGCGGGTCGCATCATGAGCGAAGCAGTGGGCGTAACGGCACCGGGCAAAGCGCCATCCATGGGCATGTTCGAGCGCTATCTGACCCTGTGGGTGGCACTCTGCATCGTCGTGGGTATCGGCCTCGGTCAAGCGGTGCCGGCCGTATTCCACACTCTTGGCACCGCAACCATTGCGCAAATCAATTTGCCGGTCGCCTTGCTGGTCTGGCTGATGATCATTCCTATGCTTCTCAAGATCGACCTGGCGGCGCTCGGCCAAGTCAAAAGCCACTGGCGCGGCATCGCTGCGACGGTTGGGATAAACTGGTTGGTCAAGCCGTTCTCGATGGCGCTGCTCGGCTGGGTGTTCATCGCCCATTTGTTTCGGCCGTTGCTGCCGACTGGGATGATCGACGGCTATATTGCCGGGCTGATCCTGCTGGCAGCGGCTCCTTGCACAGCAATGGTGTTTGTCTGGTCGAACCTCGTGGATGGCGAGCCGCATTTCACGCTGTCGCAGGTCGCGCTCAACGACGCGATCATGATCGTTGCCTTCGCGCCGCTCGTGGCACTGCTGCTCGGTTTGTCGTCAATCACGGTGCCCTGGGCAACGCTGATTTTATCCGTCGTGCTCTACATCATCGTGCCTGTAATCGTTGCGCAGCTATGGCGGCGCACTCTGCTCGCCAGTGGTGGACAACCCGCACTGGATCGGACGCTGCGCACCCTCGCGCCGCTATCGCTCTCGGCATTGCTACTGACGCTCGTGCTTCTGTTTGGTTTGCAAGGCGAGCAGATTATCCGGCAGCCGACCGTCATTGCGTTATTGGCGGTGCCGATCCTGATCCAGGTCTATTTCAATGCCGGGCTCGCTTACTGGCTCAATCGCAAGCTCGGTGTTGCTTGGTGTGTCGCCGGCCCATCGGCGCTGATCGGCGCCAGCAATTTTTTCGAGCTGGCTGTCGCAACAGCCATTGCGCTGTTTGGCTTTCAATCCGGCGCAGCCCTTGCAACGGTCGTCGGCGTTCTGGTGGAAGTGCCGGTGATGCTGTCGGTCGTGCAAATCGTGCGGCGTTCGCGCGGATGGTATGAACGGGGCGCGGCATGAGCCGCGAATTGCAGGACCCAAGTCATCTGCCTGCGCTCGATCGCCATCATTTTCAGCCACCCGATCAGACACGGCTGTCGGGGCCGGTTTCGCGCCACAAGCCGCGTATTTTGCTACTGCATGGTTCGTTGCGCGAACGCTCTTACTCGCGATTCCTGGCCGATGAAGCCGAGCGTCTGCTGATCGCCATGGGATGCGAAACCCGGCGCTTCGATCCGGCGGGCTTGCCGCTGCCGGATGCGGTCGAACCCTCGCATCCGAAGGTCCAAGAGCTGCGTGCGCTATCGCTGTGGTCTGAGGGCCATATTTGGAGCAGCCCTGAACGCCACGGCACCCTGTCGGGCGTCATGAAATGCCAGATCGATTGGCTCCCCCTCAGCGAGGGCGGCGTGCGCCCGACGCAGGGCCGCACGCTCGCGGTCATGCAGGTTTCCGGCGGTAGCCAGTCGTTCAACGCTGTGAACGCCATGCGTTTGCTGGGACGGTGGATGCGGATGGTCACGATCCCCAACCAGTCGAGCGTGCCAAAAGCGTTCGAGCTGTTCGATGCGGCTGGGCGGCTTCCGGCCGGCTCCCATTACGAGCGGCTGGTCGATGTGTGCGAGGAACTGGTGCGGTTCACCTGGCTGGTCCGTGACAATGCCGTGGAGCTGGTCGATCGATACAGCGAGCGCATCGAACGTGCGGGGAAGGAAGCTGCTGCGGCACGCAGCGTCGCCGAAGCGCGGACGGGATGACATGGCGAGCGAAGCTGCACAATAAGGGCGTCGTCGTCTCGGCTCTCGGCATCACACAGACGCTGGCCTGGGCATCGACCTATTATCTCACAGCCGTTTTTGCCGATCCGGTATCGGCCGATCTCCGTCTTTCGCGGAGCTGGTTCTATGGCAGCGTGTCGGCGGCATTGCTGCTGTCGGGTCTGCTCGGGCCACTCGCAGGGCGCATGATCGACCGCTATGGCGGACGGGATGTGTTGACCGCCACCAACCTGGCCTTCGCCACGGGCCTCGTCCTGCTTTCATATGCCACTGGACCCATCAGCCTCTTCACGGCTTGGCTTGTGCTTGGGATCGGCATGGGGTTCGGCCTTTATGAGGCGGCGTTCGCAACCGTCGCCGGGCTTTACGGCCAGCAAGCGCGCAATGCCATCACCGGCATCACTCTCGTCGCCGGCTTTGCAAGTACGGTCGGCTGGCCGCTCAGCGCGGGTCTGATCGACGTCTTCGGATGGCGGGGCGCGGTAATGGCCTGGGCCGTGCTGCATCTAATGATCGGGCTGCCGCTCAACCGGCTGCTCGTCCCGAAGTCGCCACTGCCGGCGCCCTTTGCCATGCCGGACGTTGCCACATCAGCCGGTGTGCCGTGGACGGTGATAATTCTGGCGGGCGTGTTTGGGGCCACGTGGTTCGTCTCGACCGCGCTCGCGGCCCATTTGCCCCGTCTCCTCGAAGCGATGGGCGCAACGCCTGCTGCCGCCATTGCCGCCGGCGCCCTCGTCGGCCCTGCGCAAGTAGCGGCGCGCATCGCCGAATTCGGTCTGTTGCGTCGTGCAGCACCGATGATTTCTGCGCGCTTGGCGGCTGGGTTGCATCCCCTTGGTGCAATCCTGCTGGCGCTGATCGGAGCCCCTGCGGCAATTCTTTTTGTGCTGCTGCACGGTGCCGGCAACGGCATGCTGACGATCGCGCGCGGCACATTGCCGCTGGCGCTGTTCGGATCTGCTGGCTACGGCTTGCGAACGGGCATCATCGCTGCACCGGCGCGCATTCTTCAAGGTGGCGCACCGTTATTGTTCGGCCTGGTGTTGGATCGAGACGGTCCCCTTGCGGCATTGGCATTGACCGGCATGCTGACGGGCTTGTCATTCCTGGCCCTGCTGCTGCTCAAGCGCCCAGCAAAACTGGGGGTTTTGCAAGACTCCTGAATGGTTCCGTCTGCGGAGGTCTGCTCGGTATGGTCGCGCTTGGGAAGGGATGGCGCTCACCACGCTTTTCGAAAACCCTCTGGGCGGTGTAGAAATTCGTTGCGAATGAGGGACCGCGACCCGTCCCAGGCGGGAGTGGGACAGTGTGAGTTTTCTTGAGACGATCGGTCTCGGCGCGGCCTTTCTGATCATCGCGGCGCTCTATGCGTCGGTCGGCCAGGCGGGTGCATCCGGATACCTGGCAGCGATGGGCTTGGCCGGCCTGGATCCAGCGATGATGAAACCGACTGCCCTCGCTCTCAACGTGCTTGTCGCCAGCATTGGGACTTTTCATTTCTGGCGAGAGGGGCGGTTCTCCTGGCGCACCTTCTATCCTTTTGCCGTGCTCGGATTTCCATTCTCTGTGATTGGCGGTGCGATAAATCTACCGATTCATATCTATTACCCTGTCGTGGGGGCCATTTTGCTTCTAGCCGCGATCCAGCTCGTTCGATCGGCGATGAAGACAACCGCGGTGGAGAAGGCGTCGCCCCATGCGCCGCCTTTTCTGCCCGCGCTGCTGACCGGCGCGGGCATTGGGCTTGTCTCAGGCGTGACAGGCACGGGTGGCGGTGTCTTTCTCGCGCCGATCATCCTGATCATGAACTGGGTCAACGTGCGTCGTGCCGCCGCCGTATCGGCTGCTTACAACCTGCTGAACTCAGTTGCGGCGTTAGCGGGCGCCTACGCCACTCTTAACCGATTGCCGACCCCGCTGCCGTGGTGGTTGATCGCGGCCGGTGTAGGTGGTCTCGTGGGGACCTCGGTTGGTAGTCGTTATCTGCCAGATCACGCGCTCCGGTATCTGCTTGCTGTCGTGCTCATAGTTTCAGGATTGAAGCTGATCTTTTCGTGACAGATGCTCACGCGCCGCCGCCCCCGAACTTCCAGACCGGAATGCCGAGCTTCTTTGCCTTGTCGGCCAGATTATCCTGAATCCCCGTGCCCGGAAACACCATGACCCCGATCGGCAGCACCTCCAGCATTGCGTCGTTGCGTTTGAACGGCGCGGCTTTGGCGTGCCTGGTCCAGTCGGGCTTGAAGGCGATCTGCGGCACCTTGCGGTGGTCGGCCCATTTGGCGGCAATGCGTTCGGCGCCCTTCGGCGATCCGCCGTGCAGCAGCACCATGTCGGGGTGCTTGGCGTGGACCCGGTCGAGCTTATCCCAGATCAGGCGGTGGTCGTTGAAGTCGAGTCCGCCGGTGACGGCGATCTTCGGGCCGGCGGGGACCAGCACCTCGGTGTCGGCGCGGCGTTTGGCGGCGAGGAAGTCGCGGCTGTCGATCATGGCCGAGGTCAGCGTGCGGTGGTTCACCATCGATCCTGCGCGTGGCCGCCAGGCGGAGTGCGTGTGGCGCTCGAACTGGTCGGCGGCCTGGTCGCGGAAGAATTCCATGCTGTCGCGGCGTTCGATCAGCGTCTGCCCCACGGATGTCAGGCGCTCCAGCTCGACCGAGCGGATTTCGGAGCCATCCTGTTCCCGCTGGCTGCGTTTCTGCGCCTGCTCATTGTCGTCGAGTTCGCGCTCGATCCGGCCGATCGCTCGGTGGAAGACGTTAACCGTCGACCACAGCAGGTCTTCGAGGTCGGGTTCGAGGCGTGTGTCACCCAGCGCCACCGCCAGGGCGTCGAAGATGTCGGCCACCGCGCCGGCGACGATCCGTGCGTCGGGCATCGGCCTCGGGTCGGGTTCGTCCTGGAACGGGCGGTAGCCGTAAAGCTGGAGTTCGGTGAGGACGTGATCGGTCGGGGATGAGGTGTGCGGCGGCTCGAAGCTGGTGTCATCGTATTCGGTCGTCATGGAATGCTGCCCTTCGTCGGATCGACCGCGCCCATCGCGGCCTTCATGGCGACGAAGGCGGCGGGCGGACCGGACCTGCACCCGCAGCGAAGCGGAGGGCCGAAGCGCAGCGGAGGATGGCGGATGCCGGCTATTTTGCTTCGCGATGCAAAGGCGGCCCCTCTTGGGCCGCCGGCGGAAAATAGCCGGCTTTCCGCCATTGCTTGTCCGGGCCGCTTACCGCCCGATCGCCCTCTCAGAAGGCCGTGGGCGCGGCCCTCTCAGACGATTGGCGGGAGCTACCCCGCGATTGGATGCGATAGGACGCCGGCGCCGCTGGACAACTTCGCCGACCTAGTGGCGGCCTCCTCCAACGCCATGAAGCGAACGACATCCTCCGGGACGATCTGCACCCTGATGGCTGCCCACAGAGCATCGATGCCGGCCGCGCGGAGATCCTCGTTGAAGTCCCCCAAGCGGGGCGAGAGTGTGATCGCCTCGATCCCTGCTTCGCGGCTGCGGTCGATCAGGTTTGCCACTGCGCCATCGCCTGCCGGATCGTTGTCGCGGGCGATGTAGACGCGGCGCAGTGTCCGGGGGAACAGGATGGCGGCCAGATGAGCGGCCGAGAGCGCCGCTAGCATCGGCATGGTGGGCATGGCGCATCGCAGCGACAGCATGGTCTCGATACCCTCGCCAGCCGCCATGACATCGTGCGCCAAACCGAGGCGGACGGCATTGCCCAGGAGGTAGCCCATCGCTCGCCTCGGCGTGTCGATCGGCGCCTTGTCCTGCCCCGACGGGTCGAGCCAGGTGCGGTGCACGCCCGTGATCGTGCCGCCGATGTCGGTGACGGCGGCGATCATCGCCGGCCAGGTCTCGGTCGGCGAGTCCGGGTCGGGCCGGTAGTAGCAGCGTGGATGGAAGCGGAGACTTGCGGTTCCGTGCAAAGCCGTAATGCCGCGTCGGCGCAAATACGTTTCTACGATTGTGCCCGAAATCGGCTGGGACATTGCGAAGAGCCGCCTTGCGGACTCTGGCGATCCTGCCGGCGCTGACGATGACGGTCGCGCATGGTCTGGCGCCGGGTCGGGTCGTGGCAGGCTGAGAAAGCGCCGTGCTTCATCGACGACGTCGCAGAATTCAGCGAGGCCGCAGCTTTCGCGGATGATGTCGAGCAGATCGCCATGCTCGCCGGTCGCCGCGTCCGTCCATTTGCCAGCAGCGCCCTTGCCCGATTCCAGTCCTCGCAGTCGCACGAAAAGGGAGCGCCCCGGCGTGTTACGGACATCGCCGACCAGCCAGTAGCGGCCTTCTCGCCGGCCATTGGAGAGGTAGTGGCGGCACACCGCCTCGGCATCGCGCGCGAGACGGTGCGCCAGATCGGCGGCTTGATGGCCCATGGCTACGCTGCCGCCCGGTCGGCGATGCGCTCCAGCGGATAGCGCTCCAGCACTTTCGCCAGAATGGCCGCGCCGCTCGCGTCGGTCGGCACGAACATGCGCAGCTTCCAGGAGATGATCTCGTGGAACAGGCCATAGGCGCGGAGCCGATCGCGCATCTGGTCGGTGAAGCCGGTCAGCTCGATGCGGTTGGCACCCATGACGCGGACACGGCGAAGCTGAAGCCCGTCAGACAGATCGAGGATCGTTTTTCCGTCCATCAGCGCGGTGAAGGCGGTGTCGGCCGATAATGTCGGCGTATCGGCGTCGAGTGCGGTCGCGACCCAGCCTGGTGAGACGCGGCGGCCGATGATGCGCTCGCCGGCGTCGGTCTGGAGCCGATAGACCCGCGAGGATTCATTCGGCAGCCGCTTCCAGATAGGCAGCAGCAATCCCGCAACGATGTGGATCTCGCTGTCGGTGAATTCCGGCACCTGGGCGAGTTCTGCCTCCCAGGCGCGGGCGAAGGTTTCGCGGTCGGCCTCGCGCCACTGGGTCTGCGGCATCATCGCCAGCGGGAAAGCAGGATGTTCCATTGGCCGAATCAGCCGGACACGCCGTTCGACCTCGCCATCGTCGAGCATCACGCTTGGCGCCGGAACCTGCACGGCGGCACGGCCGGATTGCGTGTTCACCAGCAGCACGGCGCGCTTGTCGGAAAGCCGATCCAGCGCCTGGTCCAGCGTGACCGGGCGATTGCGCTCGCGCTGCGTGATGGTCAGAAGACGGGTTTCAGCGGATGTGCCGGGGTGGGTGTAGATCGTCCGCCGGCCCGTCACGATGAAGCTCTCGGCGGTCAGTGTCTCCAGCCCGATATCGTAGGTGCCGCTGGCCATCGCGCCTTCGATGCGGGCCGTGAGCAATTGCTCGAAGGCGGTGAACAGAATGTTCTGCAGATCGATGGTCAGTGCCAGCAGGCGGTTGAGGAATGTCGTGATCGGCGGCAGCTCGTCGCGGATGCCGTTGCTGTCGGTCAGCTTCAGGCCAGTTGCATCCTCGAAGATTTGCAGCGTGCAAAATTCGACCTTGCCCGCGACCAGCAGCGAATAGAGCTGGCGGAGCGCGTCGCGCGCGTAGGCACTTTCCAGATTGTCCTCTGGCCGGAACAGGCCCTGGCCGCCAGTCTGGCGCTGGCCCTTGGTGATGGCACCCAGCGTATCGAGCCGGCGGGCGATGGTGCTGAGGAAGCGCTTCTCGGCCTTCACATTGGTGGCGATCGGCCGGAACAGGGGCGGCTGCGCCTGGTTGGTTCGGTTGGTGCGTCCCAGCCCTTGGATGGCAGCGTCTGCCTTCCATCCGGCTTCCAGCAGATAATGCACGCGAAGCCGCCGGTTCTTGGCCGAGAGTTCGGCGTGGTAGCTGCGGCCCGTGCCGCCGGCATCGGAGAACACGAGGATGCGCTTGGCGTCGTCCATGAAGGCCTGCGTCTCGCCGAGATTGGCGGAGGCGGCGCGGTTTTCGACGACCAGGCGGTTGACGCCATCCCAGCCGGTCTTGCGGATGATGCGCCGCGAGCGACCCGTCACCTCGGCCACCATGTCGGTGCCGAAGCGCTGAACGATCTGATCGAGTGCGCCATGCACCGGCGGCAGCGACGCCAGCTTTTCGATCAGCTGATCCCGCCGAACTATGGCGTCGCGGCTCTGCACCGGCTGGCCGTCGCGGAAAACGGGCCGCGAGCAGAGATTGCCCTCGCTGTCGGTGAACGGCTCGAAAAGCTGGGTGGGGAACGAGTGCGCGAGATAATCCAGAACGTACTCGCGCGGCGTAATATCGACCTGGACATCGCCCCATTCCTCGGTGGGAATTTCGGCAAGCCGGCGCTCCATCAGCGCCTCGCCGGTCGAGACAATCTGGATGACAGCGGCATGGCCGGCCGCGAGATCGCGATCGACGGCTTCGATTAGCGACGGCGTCTTCATTGCGGTGATCAGGTGATTGAAGAAACGCTGCTTGGCGCTCTCAAAGGCGGAGCGCGCGGCGGATTTGGCCTGGGCGTTCAGCGTACCGGTATCGCCGGTGACGTTCGTCGCCTTCAGCGCCGCATCGAGGTTGTTGTGAATCATGCCGAAGCCGCCGGCATAGGAATCGTAAATCCGCATTTGCTCATCGGTGAGCTGATGCTCGACCAGATCATATTCGACACCCTCGTAGCTGAGCGACCGCGCCGCATAGAGGCCGAGTGCCCGGAGGTCGCGCGCCAGCACCTCCATGGCCGCGACGCCGCCGGCCTCGATTGCCTCGACGAACTCGGTCCGCGTGGCGAACGGGAAGTCCTCGCCACCCCACAGGCCAAGCCGCTGGGCATAGGCGAGATTGTGAACCGTAGTGGCGCCGGTTGCGGACACATAGACGATGCGGGCATTCGGCACCGCGTGTTGCAGGCGGAGGCCGGCGCGGCCCTGCTGCGAGGCGGCCTGATCGCCGCGCTCGCTTTTGTTGCCAGCGGCATTCTGCATGGCGTGACTCTCGTCGAAGATGATGACCCCGTCGAAATCGGCGCCCAACCAATCGACGATCTGCCGGACGCGCGAAACCTTCGCATCACGACCATCGGTGCGCAGCGTGGCGTAGGTCGTAAATAGGATGCCCTGATCCAGCCGGATCGGCGTGCCCTGGCGGAAGCGCGACAGCGGCGTCACCAGCAGCCTTTCCTGGCCAAGTGCCGACCAGTCGCGCTGCGCGTCCTCGATCAGCTTGTCGGATTTGGAGACCCAGACGGCGCGGCGGCGGCCCTTCAGCCAGTTGTCGAGGAGGATGCCGGCGACTTGGCGGCCTTTGCCGGCGCCGGTGCCATCGCCGAGAAACCAGCCCCTACGGAAGCGCACGGCGTTCTCGGCATCGTCGGGTGCGGCAGAAACGATGTCGAAGGTCTCATCGACCTTCCACGATCCAGCCAGATGGCCGCAGTGGGCCTCCCCCGCATAGATGACGCTCTCAAGCTGTGCGTCCGACAGCAATCCGCCCGCAATGACTGCGGGCGGCAGATGCGGTCGATAGGAGGGTTTCGGGGGCGCGACCGATGCCATCGCCACCGATTGCACCAGCTTGGTGGGATGCGCCTGAGAGTCGGGAATACGGATAGCCTGCAATCCGTATTCTTCATAAAGCGCCTCGGTGATTCGGCCACCTTCGGCCGGCTGCCAATCCAAGGTCTCGTAGGCCAGTTCTAGGGAATCCGGCCCGACTGTGATCGCCGGAACGGAGTAAGGGCGTATGGCGCAGCCGCGCGATGCCCGCGACATGGCCGGGTGACAAACAGCGGGAACGCCGGCTTCTTCAGCTATCGGCAGCCTCGCGGGGACGTGCTGCGCCACCCAGCCAAGCAGCGTGGCGACATCTGGCGCCATTCCCGGCGACGCTGGGAATTTACTTGTATCGTCGGCGGGCAGCTTGTCGATCACGGTCAGGCGCGTGTCGATGGTCGTGCCGTGCTTGGCATAGACCGAGCCGTCGATCGCGGCCGAGAACACAACGCGGCCGCGCTCCTGAAGCTGAATGAACGCATCCGTCCAGGCGGTATTGTCCGGCGCAAAGCTTGCTCCAGTGATGGCGACCAAGCGGCCACCATCGGCGAGGCGTGCCAGGGCGGAGCAGACGTGGCGCAGCGTGGTGTCGGCCATGCGGCGCTCGACATGGGCCATGGCCGAGAAGGGCGGATTCATCAGCACAACGGTGGGGCGAACGCCGGCGTCCAGATGGTCATCGATTTGCGCCGCATCGAACCGAGTGACGGCGACGCCTGGAAAGAGGTGCGTCAGGAGCCCCGCACGGGCTTGCGCCAGTTCGTTGAGCACGAGTGCGCCGCCCGCCAGCTCGGCGAGGACGGCGAGCAGGCCGGTCCCGGCCGAGGGCTCCAGCACCAGGTCCGCCGGCGTAATCGCGGCGGTGGTGCTGGCCGCGAGACCGAGTGTGATCGGCGTCGAGAATTGTTGGAACGCCTGGCTCTCCTCTGAGCGGCGCGTATGCGTCGGGAGAAGCCCCGCGATCTTGGCCAGCATCGGCAGCATGGCAGTAGGCGATGCGCCCCTGGCGCACATAGCCGGGCCGAATTTGCGCAGGAACAGAACCGTCGCCGCCTCACAGGCATCATACGCGGTCTTCCAGTCCCATGCGCCTTTCGCATCGGAACCGCCAAAAGCGCGCTCCATCGCGGCGCGCAACATGGCCGCATCGATGCGGCAGCCGCGTTCGAGCTCGGGGAGAAGCCGGCGCGCGGCCTCGGCGATGGCGCGGGCCGGGTCTGGATTGGTTGGAGCGGCGGCGATCGGCGTCGCCGCGAGCGCGGTGCTGGCGATACTTGGCATTGGGGAACCTCGGGAGAGCGGGAACGGATCGAACCGAGGGGCGCTCTCTCGACCCCAACCGGCTCAAACCCGTCCCGGCCGTCCTCTGACTCTCAAGGCCGCAGGCTTATGATATTGGCGCTGCGGCGGGCCTGTTGGCCGGACTTGGCCGATAGCGGAACGACCGAATTTTGGGCATTAACGGAGAAATCTACCGTGATCCGACGCTCGACGAAGCGGCCGTTCTCTGGACTAGGAATGAGTAGCATGCGTGTCCTTCTGCTCCGCCGGCTTCGGCCTGGGGACATAATCCTCGAAACTGGAGATCCCAGGGTCGCCGCTGCCGGAGGTGGGCTTTTTGGCCACGCCGCGGTGGCCCTTGGGCGGCTCGTGAAGATCGAGGCCGGCAAGGAGTCCGGAGTCGAGCTGAACCCGTTCGATTTCGTCGCTTACCGCAGGGGCGAACGTCGGATCGTGGGGATACCAATTGAGCCGGGTGAGAATGTTTGCGTCCTCCGGCGCAAGCAACCGCTGGATGACGGGACGATCCGAGGCGAGGCGCTCTGGGAGGCTGGCCGCGCCTATAGCGTACCGAAGCTGCTAGAACTCCCGGACCTGCCGCAGATACAGCGGAAACTCCTCGAGCGGAAGCTCGGGCAGATGCAGTCGCCCGACCTGAACGGCGTGAATGAAGGTCGCTTCTGCTCGGAAGTTGCAGCGAAAGTTCTCCAGCTCGCCGAGACAATTGTCAGCCCTAACACCCTTGCGGACGCTCCTGAGCTGGAGCCGGTAATAGAGGCGATTGTGGATCTCGACCGGGACTGGACGGAGGTAGGCAGCGACACCGCGGTGGCGACGATTGGTGCTATGCTCGACCAAGTGCGCGTCGGACTTGCCGAGTTCGGCCTATCCGAATTACGGGCTGCAGCCGGACGAATTCTTTCCGCCGCACCGTCCCTCACGCAAGCCCAAGAAGCCGACGAGATCGAATCTAGCATCAGCGGTGCGATACACGACGCCATCAGAATTCTTAACTCGGTGGCGGAACTTGAACCCTCCGTGCTGGCATCGCGCTCAGTTCCAATTTGAAGACCTCCGCCTGTGACATAAAGTGGACAGGAATTCGTAGGCTCAAGGCTCGATCGAAATGCGCCCAGAATCATACACCCAGCGTAGTCTGGTTCAGATTAGAAATGGTGAGAGGGAACGATGCCGGACTGGAAGAATTATCAGCAACAAGCCGCCGAGTTCTTCCGTAGTCTTGGATTGACCGCGACGGTTGAGAAGGTCGTGACCGGGGTACGCGGAGTTCATAAAGTCGATGTCTATGTCGAAGGCAACTTTATGGGGATTCCCTTCGCATGGATCGTTGAATGCAAATGCTGGAAGACGAACGTACCGAAGGAGAAGGTCGCTGCGCTGACGGCCATTCTTCAGGATGTTGGAGTGGATCGCGGCTTTCTGCTTTCCGAGACGGGATTCCAATCCGGCGCACTTCGAATGGCGGAGAAATCTAACATAACGCTAACGAACCTGGCTGATTTGGCCAGCACTGTCGGAGACCGACATATAACTGCCCAGGTGGCAAGCCTGCATCTTCGGCTCCACAACGTGACCACCAAGCTTAGAGCATTGAAAAAATCCCGCTACGATGACGAGTTTTATCCACCGACAATGGAGCCATTGGGGAAGATAGTTTTCCTGGCAATGGTGATCGATGATGCGCTCAGAGGTGAGCTACCTACACCCTACACCGCATTTGGCCCGGACCAAAAATTTGCTCATTCAGTGGAAGAGATGCTCGTCGCAGTTGATTGACTGATTTCCGAAGCCGAGGCATGGACGCCGCCGGACTGAATTCCGCCAATCTGGTCAGCCTAGTGTTGTCCACTATCGCCTCGATTGCGCTCAAAACGAAACTGCAATTTTCGAATGAAGCTCGCCATCAGCCTTCGCGGGCGGAATGTCCGCTGCCGGGAATCTGCCGATCTCGACTGAATGATCTAGATTCGCGCGAAGCGGCCGAAGCCGCCCCGCTGATGAGTTCTATTCCGCCGCAATGGCACGCGGCCCATCCTCGTCGGAATAGGCAGTGCCAACATCGTCCTCATCACCGGCTAGGAAGTCCGGCAGGGCCTCGGCTTCACCCGCCGGTTCGCCAACCGTCGTCTCGGACCCGGCGAGACGCAGCGGCTCCGGCAGCCAGCCGGTGCCGTCGAGCAGCCGCTCGGCCTCTTTGGCCATCTCGGTCTTCTTCAGGTGGTCGATGAGCTGCGCGGAGTGCTCGCCCTTCGCCTCCCGTACCGCTTCGAGGATGCGCGCCTTCGGCACGCGACCGAGATAGCTATCGACGGTCGGTTTCCAGCCGGCGGCGGCCATGTCGAGACCCACGGCTTGTGCGAGCTGATCGCCGTGGGCAAAAGCATCCGGCCGGCGGTTCCACGGCTCCTTCACCACGTTGACTGTGAGCGAAGCGCAATGGGCGAACAGCGCCGACTGCCTGTCGCTGTCGAACGCCGTCAGCGTGTCCCAAAGATCGGCTGGTGTTTCCGGCAACTGTTTGGCCCATTGCGCGTGGCGAGCATCGATCGCCTTTGCGGAAGCGGTCTCGGCCAGGCCGGGCGCCTGTGCCGAGAAGCCGGACTGCTTCGCCGTGATATCCAGGCAGGTGTTGGCGGCGTAGCGGTAGAAGGCATTGAGGCAGAGGGCGTGTAGCACGGCCTGGAACGCCACCTGCGGGTCGTTCGCCACGCCGTCGCGCAGCGCCAGGGTGCGGTGGGCGGTCAGCTCCGTCACCAACCGGTCGGACAGCGGCCGGATGGTGTCGTCTTCCTCCGGCGCTTCGGGTTCAGATGCAGATGGTGCGCCGCCGATGGTGATCACCGCGCGCTGGACGGGGATCTCCGTGCTGGTCTTCTCCGGGGTGTCGTGGGCGTCGGTCCGAACCGGCTCGACGGGCGCTTCATCCTCGGGCCGGACGAAGCCGCGCTCGACACGCAATGCGCCGTCGCTATCGATGCTGACAAAGATGCCGGCGCGGGCGATGTCGGCCGGATCGAACCGGATCGGCCGGCTTTCGAACGCCGCCATGGCGGTCTCGATCTCGGCGAGGCGCTGGTCGACCGCCTCCGGCAAGTCATCACCGCCGGCGTGCTCGGCCTCCAGCGTCTCGTATTCGGTCCGCAGCGCCTCGAAGATGACAGCCTCCTCCTCGGTGAGTTCAGCGGTCTCGCCGACCAGGCGGCGCAGACCGGCGCTATGGCCGTAGGGGAAGTCGGTCGCCACCGCGATCCACTTCCAGCCTTCATCGCGCAAGGTCTCCGCTTCGGCCTGGAGCTTCTCGGTCACCAGCCGATCGAGCAGCGCCGGGTCTTGGAGCCAGCCGCCGTCATCGTGCTGGAAAAGATCGCGCATCACCACGCCACCCGCCGCCTCGTAAGCCTCGATGCCGACGAAAAGCGCGCGCCGGTCAGCCGCCCGGACCGCGCCCTCGGTGAGCTGGCGGCGGATCAAGTAGGGCTCCTTGTTGTAGCTCCGCGAAACGGAGTCCCAGACCTGCTCCTGGCGGGCATGGTCGGAGGTGACGGTGAATGCCATCAATTGCTCCAGCGTCATGCCGTCCTCGGCATAGATGTCGAGCAGCTTGGGCGACACTGCGGCGAGGCGCAGGCGTTGCTTCACCACGGTCGGGTTCACGAAGAACCGTGCGGCGATCTCTTCATCGCCGAGGCCCTTCTCACGCAATGCCTGGAAGGCGCGGAACTGATCGAGCGGGTGGAGCGCGACGCGCTGGACGTTCTCGGCCAGCGAGTCCTCCTCGGCGATCCCGCCGTCCCGCACGACGCAAGGCACCGGAGCGGTCTTGGCCAGCCGCTTCTGCTTGACCAGCAATTCCAGTGCGCGGAAACGGCGGCCGCCAGCCGGCACCTCGAACATGCCGGTCTCGTTGCCGTCGGCGTCAACGACGGCGCGGACGCTGAGGCCTTGCAGCAGCGTGCGCCGGGCGATGTCCTCGGCCAGCTCCTCGATTGAGACCCCGGCCTTCACGCGCCGGACGTTCGCCTGGCTCAGAACCAGCTTGTTGAAGGGGATATCGCGCGAGGCGCTGAGCGTGATCTTCTGAATGGTCGTCGCCATGTCGGTTTCTCCGTGACGGGCGGTCGAAAGCCTCTCTCTCGACCCAACCTCGCCACGAAACCGGCGCAGCCCTCTCACTCTTGCAGAGCCGCAAACCCGGAAAGCCGGAAAAGCGGGAGCACGGATATCCGTCTCCGCGTTTCGGCTGAAATCCGGTAGACGGAAAGGTATTATCAGGCGGCCACCCTTTCGTCGTCGGCCGCGATTGCAGCGTCGGCCTCGGATGTTTCGGACTGGAACCCGAGGATGTAATCCGCCGCCTTCGAAGCGGCGCTGGCGGCGCGCACGATGGCGCGGTTGTCCTCGCGGAGCACTTCGAGCCACGAACCGATATAGTCGGCATGGCGCACCGTGGGCGCGATGTTGAGGGACGCGCATAAATAGGCCGCTGAAATTTCTGCGATGAGCTCCTCGAACGCATATTTCTTCGACCCGAATGAGCCAGTCAGATCCCGGTTGAGACGGGAGGGATGGCCGCTGGCGTGCCCGATTTCATGCAGGGCGGTCCGGTGCCAATTGATCGGATCGAAATAGGCCTGCGGCGGCGGCACCTGAACGAAATCGTGTCGTGGATCGTAGTAGGCTCGCTCGCCGCCAATCCGAAAATCCACGCCGGTCGCGCGGATCAGCCCCTCGGCCTGCGGCAACACTAGATCGGTCTCGACCGGGGGCGCCATCGCCATCATCTCGTCCGGCAGGCCCTCGCATTGCGCGGTGTTGAAGACGGTGAAGCGCTTCAGGAACGGGATGGCTTGCGCCTCCTCGCCGGTCTCCGCCGCACGCCGGCGTTCGTCGTCCGGCGTGAACCGATCGGCATAGACGACGGTTGTGCCGTGTTCGCCCTTGCGGACATGACCGCCGAGGCTGAGCGCCTGGCGGAACGTCAGCCAGCTCTGGCCAGCAAAGCCACGCTCAATGACCGCGCCCCATAGAATCAACACGTTGATCCCGGAGTAGCGCCGCTGGGTGCAAGCGTTCCTGGGCAAGCCCAACGGGGCCTTCGCCGCGGCTGTCCCCCAGGGCTGAACCCAAGGCGCACGGCCCGCCTCCAGCTCGGCAATAATCTTGTCGGTGATTTCCTGGTAAAGCCCCGTCCGGTCCTGGCCGGTGCGGGTGCGAGCAGTGTGTCTGGGCATCGCGGATCTCCGCGACGGGCGCTTGCCGAGCCTCTCTCGACAACCCTCAACCCGTCACGGAAAACCCGTCCGCACCCTCACTCTCGGGGCGTTGCGGGGTGTCCCCGCAGATGGGGGTGCGCCGGCGACCGCCGCGCCGACCAGGGGGAAGGCGTTCCCCTCCCAAGCGACTCTAATGACGAGCTTACTTCCGTTGCCTATGACCAAATAGGTTCCCAACCATCTGGCGCAGTCACAACGGAGATCCGGAACCGGCGAGACCCGCGCTGCCAGCCCACCCGCCAAGTTCCGGCCAATGAGCGTTGTCCGGAAACTCAGTTGCAAAATCTCTGTCGCTCGGGCCTTATGCGTGTTGAGTTTCGCAACAGCTATGGTTGATACATTGCTCATCGGCTACGCCCGCGCGACCGTCGCGTATCAGACACCTAATGAGCAGCTAGATGCACTCAGCCAGGCAGGGTGCGAGCGTATTTTTTTGGACGAAATCAAGTCTGGTCAAATGGATCGCGAAGGATTGGCAGCCGCCCTTTCGCTGCTGGGTCCAGGTGACGCTCTAATCGTTTTTAGGCTTGACCGGCTTGGCCAGTCAGTCCGCCAACTGATAAAGCTCATGATCGATCTAAGTCGTCGAAACGTCGAGTTTCGGAGTCTAAGAGACGGTATCGACACGGGCGAGTTAAGCAGCTGTCCGTTCATCCAGACGATAGCCGCTCTATTCGAAATGGAGCGCTCGCTTACCCAAGAACGAACTCGGGTAGGTCGGACAGTCGCTCGAGCACGGGGTCGGGAAGGCGGTCGTCACCCGAAGCTCAACATCCAACAGATCGAGCATGCCAAGAGCCTTCTGGCCGACCCGGCTATCAACGTGACCGAGGTCGCTGCTCGGCTAGGTGTCGCCCGATCTACCCTGTATCGGGCCATGGAACGCGCATCAGCGTCAGGGGCCGAGTGATGTTGCTGCTTCACCTGTCAGATATCCACTTCCGCAAGGGTGAAGTCGGCACCGCCATGGACCCAAATGCTCATTTGCGCAGCGAGCTTCTCCGTGATGCTGTCGCGCAGTGCGAGAGCATCGGCGCAGCGCCAGACGCCGTCCTCGTCTCTGGCGATGTCGCCTTTGCTGGCGATCCCGACGAATACGCCTACGCTCTGGTGTGGCTCGATGAATTGTGCCGACGTTGCGGAACGACACTGTCAGCCGTATTCGTAATCCCCGGCAATCATGATGTCGTTCGAAGTATTGCGTCCAGGCCCCTGATTCAGACCATCCACCGTGACATCAAGAATGCTAGCGCAGGCACGCTAGATGGCCTTCTTCGAGGACTGCTCAGCGATCAGGAAGCTTCACGCCTACTATATGAGGCGATCGGACCCTATAACACCTTTGCAAGCCAATTCTTTTGCGATCTCTTGCCGCCTGAACGTACCATCGCGCATCGTGACCTTTACCTGAATGACGGTTCGGTCCTTCGTCTGTCGGGTTTCAATTCTGCATTCGTCTCGAGCTCCGCAGACAAGGCAGGGGATATTTTCGTAGATCCGGCATGTACACAACTGGTACGCGAACGTGGCGTAGAGCATCTCGTTATGTGTCATCATCCCTATGGCTGGTTGCGGCAGGGCGATGCGTTGCGAGACTTTCTGAACGATGTCGCCAGAGTGCATTTGTTCGGTCATGAACATACAAACCGCATCGAGATGGGCCGAGACTGGGCTCGCATCGCCGCCAGCGCCGCTCATCCCGAAAGGACCGAAGCCGGGTGGGAGCCGGGATACAATCTGCTCGAATTGGCGATCGAGGGTGCAGGCAACGATCGGCACTTGAAGATCGGCGCTCATGTCCGAGTATGGCAACAAAGGCCTGGCGAGTTTCGCGCTAAGACCGATCGTGGTGCTGAAACGTTCAGTCAAAGTATTCGGCTCGACGCTTGGTCACCACCCCCGCCAACGGAAACACAGATGGTGCCGACGGAGCCGCCTAGCATCACCGCGGCCGAGGAACTGCCCACCCTGGAACCCGCGAGGAGCGATCCCATGGACACGTTGCGGGATATCAGCATTCGATTTTTCAAGCTCACTCTGAGCCAGAAATCGGCGATTGCTGGCAAGCTCAACCTTCTCGAGGAGGAGGATGCCAATCAGCCTGATTTTGAGCGATTCCGGCGCGTGTTTCTGCGCGCTCGCGATCGAGGCCTCGTCAAAGACTTGGACCGCGAGGTCAAAGAAGCCGCCGCTCGGGGGCGCTGACAACAATCATCCAGACAAGGGGAGCACAGCGTGACCGGTTTCAATTTCGCAGACAATTATCGCGCAGCGGGCTTGACGGCGGGGCCCGACGTGCTTCGGACACGACAGGAGCCTTTCGACAACCTGCGCAAGGCCATCGATCCTGGGACCGCTATTGATCTCACTCGCCTCTATTTTGGTTTGCCTGTACCACGCGGCACCGATTGGTTTCGCGATGCCTTCGGAGAGGCCGATGCGTCCTTTTCTTTAGTCGATAATGCGCGGGAGGCTTCGGTGCTGGCCGCTGGGCTGCTCGAGTCGGCAACGGCCGACGGTAAGATTTACGCCGCATTGGCAATATTGACGACTGCCGCCGGCGGCCTTCGCGAGCCGCCCGTTCGGCCGGACTTGATCGAAGCAATGCGTTTCGCGATCCAAGAGAAGGCAACCAGCGCCCGACAACAAACAGCGGCCGATCCAAAGCAAGTCAAGCTCCCGGTAGCGAGTAAAGCATCGGCCGAACTCGCAGCACTTATTCAGACGCCCGACATAACGAAGGCGTCCACTCTCCTGAAGCAGGTGAGCGAGGAATCCGCCGAAATTACAAAGGCTCTCGCTAACCAAGTGTTTGCCGTTGTCCAACCTCTGGCGGCGCAGGTCCAGACGCTCCGCGAGGAGGTAGAAATGCTCTGGTGGCATGTTGGTGGATGGAGCCGACTACTCGACAAGCCGTTCGCAGAACTCGACATTGGCTTGGCCGCCGTTTTGGCTGGCGTAGATATGGCCGATATGAGCCGATCAGCTGCGGGTCCTGCCGCTGCGCCTGCTATCTTCCAAAGGACTCTCGCAGCAGGCCGCAAGGCCAAGGCTGCAAAGATCGCCATTCACAACGCTGTCGACGCGCTTCCCCAAGATCAGTTGGACCGTCTAGGACTTTCCAAAAAGCTCGCCGCTGTGCCGGAGATCTGTCCCGTCCTAACTGCTTACGCGAAGGCGAGGGAGATCGGTGCCGGTACGGCGTGGCATGTGGCCTACGCCAAAGCGACTGGGTTGGAGGCTGGGGCGGCCTTTGCACCGCTGGAACTCGCCATGCAGGCATACCGCGAACGGCTACTCTTACGTGAATTGGCCTGAGCGACGACCATGGCAGATGAGACCAATCAAAAGAAATGTCGGAAGATGGACTGTCAGGTCGCTTCGACCGGAAGCTGCGCCGAAGGTCACGCGCCGCTAGCGTCTTGCCCGAACTACGGCGATCAACCATCTGAGCAGAGCGATGTCTATGACGGCGAACTCGATGCCACCGAGGGCACGACGCCCGATGTCGAGCGCGTGAGCCTCCCCACCGGTGACGCCATGACGCCAGACGAAGTCGATCAGTTTTTGCGCTGGCGCGACGCCACATTCGTTACCATCGTTGGTGACAGCCATAGCGGAAAGACTACGCTCATCTGCGCTTTATACGACAGATTCCTGAAAGGGACCTTCGCTAGCCTGAGCTTCGCGGGCAGCCGGACACTTGTCGCCCTTGAACGTCGTTCCCATCATGCCCGCGCGGACTCTGGACGAGCGACGCCGGAGACAGCCCATACATCTCTCCAGGATGGACTGCGATATTTCCATTTCGCCGTGGCGGAAAACGGCCAGCCTGGGAGGAGGGTGGACCTCCTTTTATCGGACCGGTCCGGCGAGATCTATCGGAGGGCACGGAATAATTCGACCGTGGTCGAGACGCTGCCAGAAATTCCCCAAGCCAACCGGATCGTGCTACTGCTCGATGGCCGCCGAGTCGCCGACCCGATCGAGCGCAACGTTGCTATCCAATCCGCACGCCAGACCTTGCGAGTTTTCCTCGACACCGGGGCTATCGATTCCACTTCGATCGTCCAGGTCGTTACCACCAAGTTCGACCTGATCACTGCGAGTGCGGATGCACAGGAGATCGGCGGTGCGCTCGCGGCCTTTCGTGAGCGATTGATCACCGATTTTGCAGGCAGACTGAAATGCCTGTCGTTCCACGATATCGCGGCGCGTGATCCAACCACCACGTTCGCGCCCGCTCATGGTCTCGACATTCTCCTTAAAGATTGGGCTAGACCGCGTGCCCGCTACACGCCCTTGGCCCAACCGTCCCTCGCGTCGAACAGCGAGTTCGATCGCCTGTTGAGGCGAACGCCGATGGAGACTCTGCCGTGAGCGATCAGTATCACTCGATCCTCGGACTCCCGCGGTCTGGTAAGACCACTTATCTCGCAGCACTGTGGCATCTGCTCGATGCGGGCGAGGTTGCCACAAAACTCGTCCTCGACAAGTTGGTCGGCGACAACGAGTACCTAAACAAGATCGTCGACGCATGGCGCCGTTGCGAGGAAGTCCCACGTACCTCGATGCTAGACGAGAAGCAGGTCATTATTCACGCCCACGCACCAGCGAGCGGGAAAAAGATAGTGTTGGGCTTCCCCGATTTGTCCGGAGAGTCCTTTAAACAACAATTTGCTAGTCGGACCTGTACGCCCGACTATATTGAGGGATTTGCAGGCTCCGGTGGCATCCTCCTGTTTGTCAATGCCAATCGTCCCAACGACGGCATAACTCTAGCGGATATTGGCCCCGTAATTGCCGACCCTGGCGAGCAGGCCGAACCCGAAGATGAAAAAGAATGGACGGCCGACTTCGTCCCCGAGCAGGTCAGGCTTGTCGATCTGCTTCAATTTCTTCTGCGACCACCCTTTCTCCGTCGCCAGCGGCGCCTAGTCGTGGTCGTATCTGCGTGGGATGCGGTTCTCGCACCAAAGCCCACACCCGAGCAGTGGCTCGTGCGCGAGTTTCCCTTTCTTCATCAGTTCCTCGCCAATAACCCAGAGAGCTTCGACGTCCGGGTTTATGGTATATCAGCCCAAGGTGGTGATGTCACGGGCGATCAACGTACAGCGCTCTTGCGACAGACACCGAGCCGACGGATCGAATGCATCGGCCCCACTGCGGATCCCCATGACATTACCGCGCCCCTCCTATGGCTCACTGGGGACGACTAAGTTGGCGACTGAGCCAAACACGTCCATAAAATTGAATCAGTGCCTGTTCGGCTACGACGACGGGCATCGTCTTCTATCGACCTCAATACGGCTACCCGACGATACGGCGTCCTTGCTGCTGCTGCACAGCGACCTAGTGCCGGGCCTCAATACCGGCCAGCCTGAAGGGTACTGGACCGGGATTCCTCTACCTGCTGCGAAAGTGTACGCGTTGATGCGCACTTGGCCGGCACCGGAAATGCCTCGTCCAGGTTGCGTCTGGACTCACGTCGTGCTGATAGCCCTCGCCGATATGGCCCGATTTCCCGATCTCGCCGTCCTTGGTGCGTTATTTACTCGGCCCAGCACGTCGGCAGGCTTCACCGCCTACACAAGCCCACTAGCGATAGATCCTACCGACGTCGCGCCGTCCCGGATTTTGCTCTCCCGCCGGAGCGGGCTTCGCCTGCTACGGGCGCTCTACGCGCCACGAGCCAGCGGCATTCTGGTCGACGACGGTGAATCGATAGACACCGCAATCTTCGCCGTTTGGTCTCAGCAATGGCCTCGTCTGCGACGAGCCTTCTCATTTCGGACCGCCGGCCTTGCCATTGATCCATCAAGTGCGGTTCGCTTCGGTCTGCGGGTGGTGCGCGAGCCCCTCTCGTCCGTCGCATTGACGCAGGTCGAAGTGTCCAGTCTACCTGCCGATTGGGAAAAGGCCGCGATCGACGACTTGGTCGTGTCCGAGCCCTCGGGCTTCCGACGCTTTCTTTGGCGCTATGGCTCAGACCTAAAACGTGGGCGCGACCGGTATCGATTCCTGGCTCAACTCTTCTTGGCGACCCGCCTCCCGGCGTTCAGCGGCACCACCCTCACACGGACTCTTGACACCATCGTCGACGTGCTGCCGGACGCGGATGATGGCAAGCTGCTCAAGGAGGATTTTCTCTCCTGCGGTCGCAACCTCTATTCGCTCCTTCCGGCTACCGATCCGGTCGATACGTTGGCTTATTTCGCTGATCATGCTGGCCTGAAGGCGCTTCCGCCTCCGCCGGAGGCTGCCTTTGAGGCGGTGCATGATCTATGGTCGACGCGTTCGTCGGAAATATTGAGGATTGCAGAGAAAGCAGCGAATGGTAGTTCCGTCATTTTTGAACAATTGCTCGACCGTTTATCGGCCATTGCGGAACCGGCAAATTTTATCGGCCTGTCGCGCGAGCACCCCGTCATTCGGAAGCGGCTCATCAGCACGAATCCTGTGCTACTGGATAGCCCAGATCTTGCGACCGTACCCACGCCCGAGCTATTGGATTTCCTAACGTTCCTACCTGATGATCAGGATTTGGCGGCACGAGTCCTCAGTCGACTTCTTTTTTCCGACAATGCTGATCTAGCCGCGATCTTCGCCGATCGCTTCCTTGCAGTGACGGAAGTTCGCGTCTTCGATGCGCTCGTCTCTGAACTGGCAAACTCGAATTCACCAGTGCCGCGCGTCTGGTTAGACGCGGTGCGCCAGCGCAGCCATGCCTTGGTAAGTCATATACTCGACCGCGCAGCGACGACGACAGCGCTCGGTGCCCTCGCCGTATGGCTCGGCCTCGACGTAGCGGCGGGCTTAAAGACTTCTCCTTCCGTCTGGGCAGCAACACTTCTTCGGGTGGAAGACGACATTGGTGGGCAGCCACGGCAAAGATTGCTCGCTTACCTCCTGGCGCTGGCACTAGCGCGGCCCAGCCCAGGCTGCGAACCGCTCTTAGAGAGGGCGTTCGAAAGCGTCCACGCCGATATTTGGTCGTCTCGATTGCCGCAGGATGCGTTCGACACTCTCGCACGCTTTTTACCGGACCTCTATTGGTGGCAACAATGGGATACCTGCCGTCGACTGCGTCTCGCAGTTGTTGAAGCATATGTGAACGCAAATCTCGATCCGCAAAGCTTTCGGCGCCTGACACATGACAATGCGTTTCTCGAAAGATTGGCGAACATTGCCTCCGACACAAAATCTGGGCGCCGTTTCTTGAGGCGCGTCTTCGACTGAGGACCACAGTCAGAAGCAGCCTAAGCCACGCACGAGCGGTCAGACTGCTGGCATAAGGCGCAACTGAGGCGAGATGATTCGTACCCGCTGGGTTGCGCGGGTCAGCGCCACATACCAGTCCTTGCGGGTCATGGTATCGGCATGCATCAGGATTGCCCGATCGAATTCCAACCCTTTTACCAGCAGCGTGCTGCCAATGCTTCGGTTGCCCAAGCGGCGACCGGCGTGGCGGCTGCGGTTCTGAACTTCCCAAATCGCATCGTTCAAGTTGGCAAGCTGACGTGTTTCTTTGATTTGGAGGGCGGAGCGCATGGCGAAAAACATTTCGTGACGATA
The DNA here is from genome assembly GCA_965198855.1 of Acetobacteraceae bacterium. Lineage (GTDB taxonomy): Bacteria > Pseudomonadota > Alphaproteobacteria > Acetobacterales > Acetobacteraceae > BOG-908. The sequence continues at coordinate 44,538 of CBDAPZ010000002.1, forward strand.
AAGATGGGTGCCAGCTCGCTCCTGCAAGGCTTGAAGGAAAGTGAGCATGGCAACGTCTCTGCCTGTCTGGATGACAGCATCGGTGAGCGGTAGAAGGGTGCCGAACTTTGTCTGCCCCAAGCGTCTTCCCTGCTGACGCGCGTGTACGGCCCGCTCAAGCTCAGCCTTGTCGGTCCCCGTCATGCATTTTCCTGCAAAATTGAGGAGCGCTTTGAACCGGTCGAGACCGGCCGAGCGGTCGATGGCTTTCGCCGCAGTGAAAGGTCTTTGCAGCCGATAGGCTCGATGTTGGAAAAGCCTTGCTGCGCCAACTTCTGGGCCACGGCTGAGCGTCGGTTCACATTCTTGCTGTCACCGATCACGATCAAATTGCCAAGATGCGTTTCATTCATGGAGGCAAGGCATTCCCTGACAATTGCGGCTTGCTGATAGCGAGGATCAACGGGCAGGGCGATCCAACTCACGCATTCAGGTCGGCCAGCCAGATCGAGAGCGCCGCCGCTCTCCAAGATCTGCCGGATACCCTGGAGCCATTCGGCCAGTTTCTGATTTCCAGCATTCTTCCACCGCCACGGCGTGGTCAGTTCAGCCTCCTTGCCGAACGTCGGAAAGACATCGTTCTCCCAACTGACGGGCTGCTGACCGCGAAAATCGAAAATCGCCTGGAGGGGGTCACCGAAGATGCAGGTCGGGAGGTGATTGGCGAGCTTTTGGATGACTGCGTGCTGCAGGCGGGTGCAGTCCTGATACTCATCAACGAAGCAGCCGCCGTAGGAAGCAGCGATCACCCCATCGACCGCACCAGTGTCGATCAATCGCTCGGCCGCGCCATAGATCGCATCCCATTCAGCGGTCGAACTTGGCGATACGGCTTCGATGCCGGACCGGTTGGGAAATGCGGCGGCAAAGCGAAGACACCAGCCAGCGATGGTATCGGCACGATACTTATCGTTCGGCACATGATGCTTTTTGAGCCGTTTGGTGAGAGCGTCGACGCCGGCATGTGTGTGCGTGAGGATCAGGCGTCTGCGATCGGAAAAACCGACGGCGCGTGCAATCTGTTCGGTCTTACCGCAGCCCGCGGCCGCGACGATGCTGCCGCGTCGGACGCTAGCCGCAAGCCGGCCAATCTCCGCATCTGCGTCGTCAGCCATCGACCCAGCTCCGCAGCGCGGCGATCGTTTCCGCCAGCGGAGTCGCCGCCACCGCGTCGAGGTGAGGGCCCGCGATCTCGGCTAGTTTCTCGCCTCGCGCGATATCCTTGAACCATCCCTTGTTCTTAGCGGCCTTGCCGAGTGCTCGCCGGAAATTGGGGCTATCGTTTCCAGGCGGAAACGTGAGGTCTGCGACTGGGGGAAGCTTCGCCGCGACCATGGCATTGTTGATAACGGCAGTGACGCTCTCGTGGCCGATGTCATCGGCCGCATAGGCGATCATTGAGCGGACGCCCACCCAGGGGAGATCGAGAAACAGCCTCTCTTCCGTCGAACAGGCATCCGGCCACTGAAACAGGGTGGCGCCCTTATCGACGGCACGTTTTACTGCTTCGGCATTGGGAGGTTCGTCCGAATCCAGCAGCACGAAGACCTTGTATCCCAGATCGCGCAGATGTTCGGCGATCAACGGCGCCTTATCCTTGCCGCCGCCATCGATGGCGGCGGTTGCCTGTAAGGCAAAGGAGTCTCGCCCTTTACCGCTCCACCATATGTCAAGGCCTCGGATAAAACCCTGCTCGGTTCGGCCTTCGCCAATGAGGACCTTTCGCGCGAGAAAGGCTTCCGGCGTTCCCCGTAGATGGCGCTGCGCCGTGTCAAGATCCTTTGCTAGGCTTGAGACCGACGCGACGATCGTGACGCCAGCAGTGGATCGAACGGCGAAGATGTCGGGAGCGGACAGTTCGCGGATGACGACGGGGGAATGTGTTGTCGCGAAAATCTGCGGTTGTGCCGCGTCCGCAGCGCCTTTCGGCGTCTTGAGATATTTGAGGAGGCGGGCCACGCGGTGCGGCTCCAGCCCATGCTCGATCTCGTCGATGATAGCAATGTGCGGTGGCCCCGCATCATGCTGAAGGGCTGAAACCAGGAGACGAGAGGAGCCCGTGCCAAGTCGACGCAGGGGGAGATTGCCATCATGGAGGGCGATGCCGCCAGACGTGATGCTCACTCCCTGCACGTCCAGCTCAGCGCTAAATCTCCCACGGACCGGAACTGCGAAGAGCTTGCTAAGCTCCTCGGCTCGATCTACGGCCTTCTTGAATACGCCCTGATCGCCAGCCCGAAACGCGGTGCGAGCGGCGCGTCCGGCCGCGGCGAGTTGGAGATTGTAGCCGTCAGTGGTTTCGCCGATGCGCGTCAGGACGGATGAGCGTCCCCAACCAAGATGCCGCTCAGCATACGGACCTAGGCGGTTGGTCGCGAAGCGCTTGGCGTCTTTGTAGCGGACGGTCGGGGGGTCGCTTTCGGCCGTATTGATCCGATCATTGTGGATCGACCAGCGTGCTTCGAGTGATTGGTCAACTACAACCGTGATGGAAAGCGCCTCCTCGAGCCCAGTGCCGGGTTCATCCTCGATTTTCGTCGCAGTCTGGTTCCAGCCCCGCAGGTGCAGGCCGTAGCGGTCTTCGGTCTTGAAGTCGGCCGGGAGGCCGGCAAGCGTAACGGTGATCCGCACCGAGCGTTCGATATCAAGGTCGAAGAAATCGCAATCATCGGCAAAGATATAGGATCGTGGATTGAGGCAAAGCTCGATGGCATCCAGGACGGTGGTTTTAGTGGAGTCGCCGGGACCGATCAGGCAGTTCATACCAGGGGATGGCGCCCAGGCGAGGGACTTGATGCCCCTGAAGTTCTCGATTTCGAGATATACGATCCGCATCTCCTTCCCCCGGCCAAGCACTCGAACCGCCAGCTTGTTTTTTCTCGTAGGCCGGTTGGGTCACTTGGGTCAGAAACTTGTAGCGTATTTCTGACAGGGAGGCGCTTGGATTCTCCGTCAGAAGAGCGTATACATTTTTCTGACAAAAACGGAAGCCAGCTTGGATCTCAAATCTGAAATTCGTAGTCGGATGGTAGAGCAGGCCCCCTTCGGCGTATGGACGCCGACGGACTTCTTGGACCTCGGCTTACGCGACGCTGTGGACCAAGCGCTCTCGCGCATGACCGCCACCGGTGACATCCGACGGGTGACACGCGGGCTGTACGATCTACCGCGCCTCAACACTCTGACCGGCAAGCCGACGAATCCCGATCCCCGCCGGGTCATTGATGCTCTCGCCAGGCGTGACCAGGCGCGCATGCTGGTGGATGGCCTGACCGCCGCCAACGATCTCGGCCTCTCGGATGCCGTCCCCGCCAAGATAGCCGTGCATACTGATGCGCGCCTGCGCCCCATCAAGCTGGGTGCGCAAACCATCACCTTCAAACCGACCGCGCCGAGCCGGCTGTATTGGGCGGGCCGCCCCGGCATGCGCGTAGTTCAGGCCCTCCACTGGCTACGCGACATGCTCGGCACTGATCATGAACGGATCGCGCGCCGCTTGGCGTCCATCCTGGCCGATCCCGAGCATGGTCCGGCTATCGCGGCGGATTTGCGGGAAGACCTTACGAGCCTCCCGGACTGGATGCAGAACTTTTTGCGGCCATTGTTGGATCAGCCAAATCGCGGCGCCTCCCAGGAGAAGCGCTCCACGCACCAAGCGGAAAGGCGACTATGAATCCCGCCTTCCTGACCTTCCTCTCGGCGGCGCCCGACGATCGCCGCGACGCCTTTATCGGCGCCGCCAGGCGATTAGGCACGGCCGAACAAAATGTCGAGAAGGATTTCTGGGTATGCTGGACCCTCGACGCGTTGTTCAATGGCGCCGACTTCGCCGGCCCCAGGTTGCTATTCAAGGGCGGGACGTCGCTCTCGAAAGCGTTTGGCCTGATCTCCCGATTTTCCGAGGACATCGACATCACGATTTTCCGCGATGATCTCGGCCAGGGCGCGGGTGTCGAGGAACTCGAGGCGCTTAGCGGCAAAAAGCGCAGAGCACGACTCGACGCGATCAAGGCGGCGAGCCAAGCCTACGTGAGCGGACCGATGCACGCGCTGGTCGCCCTCAACCTGCGTGAAGCGTTGCAGGCCGCCGGCCTGCAACCGACTGCCGCCCACATAGAGCTGGACCCGGACGATCAGGATCAGCAGACCCTGCTCGTCTGGTATCCGCAGGTCACGTCGGCTGCCGACGGTTACATCAGGCCGGCGGTAAAGATTGAGTCGGGCGCGAAATCTGCGCTCGATCCGAACCGGCCGGCTGTCATCCGCCCCTACGTATCCGACGACGTTGCGGGCATGGATCTCAACGTGACCAATGTCACCACTGTCGTCGCAGAACGCACCTTCTGGGATAAGGCGGTAATCCTGCATGGGTTACGGCAATGGTTTGAGAGGCGGAGCGCACTGCGCGGCGGCGGGCAACGGGTTTCCCGGCACTATTACGATCTCTACCGGCTTCTGGAGTCTGACACCGGGCGCAATGCGGCAGGCGATTTCGACTTGGCGGCAGATTGCGTGCGGCATGCCAGGATGTTCTTCAACAGCCCGGATCTCAATCTGGCGACGGCCGTTCCTGGTACCTTCACGCTGTCACCAAACTGCGACATGGCTGCGGATCTGGCGCGCGACTACACGGCGATGACAGGCATGATCTTCGGCGAGGCCCCACCCTTCGCCCAGATTCTCGATCGCGTCGCCGACTTCGAGGCGACCGTGAATGCGGGCGCATAGACCGGATGGGAAGCTTCAGGCGATCAATATCAGAGGCGTCGTCCTCGCCAGGTCGGGCATCTGGATGGAGGGCTAATCCGGTCGCCGCGGTCAACTCATTTCGCCGCAGGGGTCGAGCGGCGAGCTGCCGTCTTGCCTGAGATTGTGTCAGCAATCGCGGATCGAAGCTGGGCCGCTTCCGGACCCTCTTCGGCCAGACGTTGCGTTAGGGCGGCAATCAAATCGCTGTCGGTGTCTAGACCGGCCCGCGCCCCTTTTTGAGCTTTTGCCGTCCCCTTTCCCGCTAAAGCGGCCGCGATCCTCTTGGTCACACGGTTGGCTGCCCGCCGCGACGGATCGTTCTGCACATGAGCATAGATTGCCGTTGACCTCGGATTGGAATGACCGAGTATGGCACCGGTCAGCGCAAGCGCTTCGCCCGTTGAGATGGCTGTTGATCCCATCGTGTGGCGCAGCGTATGCGGTGTCACTCCTGGAAGATCGGCCTTCTTGATCGCCCGGGACCACATGGTCTTGGTGCCTTGGAAATAGCCGTCGCCACGCTCGGCGGGAAAGACAAAATCAGTTCCATCGTGCTTGTCGATACTCTTCAGCAAAGCGACGGCCGCGTCGCCGAGCGGTCGAACGGACTTTCCGGTTTTACTGTCCATGAGTTCGAGAAGCCCCTCATCCAGCTTCAACTCCGACCATTTTAAGCCGGCAATTTCGTCCCGACGACAGCCTGTCAGCGCCCAGAGGCGTGCGATATTCAGCGCCTTTGCGTTTACCCCTTCCTGCTCAAGTTCATCGAGTGCCGCACCGAGACGTCCAACCTCCTCTAATGTGAGGAAGCGCTCCCGCTGATTATCGGTTTTCCGCACGGCGGCCGTCTCACAAGGATTGCGGGACACGATCTCGTTCCGCGCGGCAAAGCTGAATACGGCCGAAAGGTCGCGAACGACCTTGCGCGCCACGCCCTCCCCACCGCGGACGATGATCCGCTTTCGCGGCCCAACCTTCTCGTCGCGATTGGTCTTGCCAGCCGCCACCTCACGCACGAAACGCTCGATATCGCCGGCGTTGATTTCGGTGACCCGTTTGTGGCCGAGCAGCGGCACGACGTGATTCCGGAGGCGTGCCATCGTGAACTGCTTCGTGAGCGGTTTCATCGGCACGCCCTGACGTTTGCCACGTTGAACGAAGCAGCCCTCTTCTTCGTAGAGATCAATCAGGCCGCTCATCCTCATTTCGCGGCGCTTCGCCCGGCGCTCGTCAGCGGGGTCATCGCCTTGCGCCACGCCGCCAAGAACGGTCTTGGCCTGCTTCCGGGCCTGTTCTGGCGTCAGGGGGCCGTATCGACCTACTGTGACGAACCGCTGGGCTGCGGTGCGGCCGCCGCCTTCGGCGCGATATCGGACAATGAACGTCTTGGCGCCGCTCTTCTCCACGCGCATGCCAAATCCGGGTAGAAGGCTATCCCAGACGTAGTACCGGTCGTCCCTTGTCTCGGCGGCGTCCACAACCCGCTTTGTGAGAAGAACCCCGACCCGCTTGGCCATGTCTCGTCTCCACCCTATCGCCGCCTGGTGCCCAACCCACCATGTTTTGGTCAACACCTGGTCAACACGGTGAACGGAAATTGCCGGCACAGCCTAGCGGGCCGCAGAGTAGGCAGTCAAGTCATCTATATGTTTTTCAATGGCTTAATAGGGCTATGGGATACTCTGGGATACCCCCGAAAAGCTCCAGTGCAATCTTGCCAAGGTTGGGGTCGAGGGTTCGAATCCCTTCGCCCGCTCCAGATTTTTGAATGTTTTGAGTGGTTTGCTGAGATCACGCGCTCGCCCGTTCGGCGCGTTGAGCGGCTTGGTGTCCACATGGTGTCCACAGTAGCGGCCCGCAAACCTCGCTCACTACTCTAGCAGGCTGCTAAAGAACGGTAAGTAACAGGCACGCTCGCCTCGTTTTCGAATGCCGGGACGACTGGAGTGGCTTTGCCTTTCGGGCAGATGCGGTCGAAGCTTGGCGCGCTCGGCCAAGCTCATGCGGGTGCCCGGCCAGGAGCCTCAACACCCGGATCAGATTGTAGGCGGCGGCCGTCAGGTCAAAGCGCTCGGCGATCGGCGCGAGGTCCACGTGCTTCGTCGGCCGCAGCCCGGCCGCGCCCCTTGGCCCAGCCGAACACTTCTCGATCCGCTTGCGGACGCGCTGGCTGGCGGCGTAGCCGGCGCGTCGAGTCGTGCGCCGGTCCATGCGTGAGCGGCGGCACGCAAAGCTTAGATACCCGCCCGTCGATCGCGACGTGCGGCGTCACCCGCCACGCGCGCCGGGCGTCCAGGGACGACGCGGCATCGTAGCCTTTGTCCGCCCCGAGGGTAACCCGCAGCCCGTCGAGGCGGTCCAGCAGCGCGAGCACCGAGTTGCGCTAGGCCGTGCCGGTGGCGCGGGTGATCACGTTAGCGCTTGCGGCTGCAAGGGGCGCCCTTCGCCAACGTAGACGGATGTTTCCCACTCGATCGTTTCGCGTCATCGTAAGTGCTTGTTCTGTTAAAAGAATCGCCGATCCTACGACGCCCGATGCAGATGGCCGAACCGTCAAGAAATTCCGCTGCAGGTTTCGCTAGTGTTTTTGGCTCGACGACGAGTTTCTCGAGTTTCTCGTTTGCGGCAGCTATCGCCAACGGTCGAACGGATGTCGGCGTCGCATCCAAGATCGCGCTGACGCAGGTATCCGCAAACTGAGCTGCTGCCGGTTTGGTGGACACCACCTTTAGCTCGCGGCGGAGATCCGCTCGAATTCCATAGGGCTGATGTAGCCGATGGTCGAGTGGCGCCGCTGCGGGTTGTAGAAGCATTCAATGTAATCGAACACGTCGGCGCGGGCCTGGTTACGTGTGCGGTAGACCTTGCGCGCCGTGCGTTCTGTTTTCAGGGAAGAGAAGAAACTTTCCATGGCAGCGTTGTCCCAGACGTTGCCTGAGCGGCTCATGCTGCATGCCACACCGTTGTCCGCCATGAGCTTCTGAAATTGCTCGCTGCTGTATTGGCTGCCTTGATCTGAATGATGCAGCAACGCGATGGGCTTTCCACGCCGCCAGATCGCCATCATCAGCGCGTCCGCTACCAACTGCGCTGTCATTGCGGCATTCATCGACCAGCCCACCACTCTGCGTGAAAACAGGTCGATGACAGCCGCCACGTAGAGCCATCCTTCTGCTGTCCAGATATAGGTGAAATCCGAGACCCATTTCTGGTTCGGCCCGCTTGCTTCGAACTGACGATCCAACACATTGGCCGCAATCGCCGCCTTGGATCGCTCTCCAGCATCCACTGGAAGCCCCCGCCGACGAGGTCTCGCTCGTAAAGCCTCTGTTTGCATTAGGCGTTCGACGTGATGCAGTCCGCAGGAGGCACCTTCGGCAAGCACATCGTGCCACACACGCCTGGCGCCATAAGTGCGGTCACTCGCCACGAAACTGGCCCGTATGCGCCCCGTCAGCGCTTCATCTGCGACGGCCCTGGCACTGGGCGGCCGGGAGAGCCAGGCGTGAAAACCGCTGCGCGAGACACCGAGCGTCTCGCAAAGCCAACGCACCGGCCAGACCCCTCGGTGCTTCGCCACAAAGCCGAACTTCATATCAGCTCCTTGGCAAAATAGGCCGCGGCTTTTTTTAAGATGTCACGCTCCGCCTTCAGCTTGGCGACCTCGCGACGCAGCTGCGTCACCTCCTGCTGCTCCGGCTTGCTCTGGCCATGCCCAGGAAACGCGTGCTGCGGATCCGCTATGCCCTCACGAAGCCAACGTCGCAGAACACTTTCTGCAACATCGATATCACGCGCTGCCTGCGCAACGGCGACGCCACGCTCCTTGATCAGTTTTACCGCCTCAAGCTTGAACTCGCGGCTAAATTTTCGACGCTGCATCCTCGACCTCCGATCGGGTGGAAAACCTTAACTCGGTGTCCACCAAACCGGCAGCAGCTCACTACACGCCGGGACAAGATTGACCGGCACGACGGCGAGCGCCGGATAATGCGCCTTGGGGAGGTGGTGATCGAGTGTGGTCACCGTTCGATGCGCGCACAACGGACAGCGCCCTTTGGCTGCCGCGAAGATGTCGTCATAGATTGCGCGGCCGGGCCCGCTCTGCTTCGCCATGCGGCCCGTGTAGACCGCCTCCATCTCCGCCGTCGTCACCGTGCCGTTGACAAGAGGATCGCGCACGATCTGGTCGAGGGCCTGCGCTTCTGCCGCCGCCACATAGTCGTCGGACGCATCACAAATCGCCTGGGTGACAGCTGTCAGCTTTGCCTTCAATGCCGGCTCACGCACCCGGCTAATGCAGGCGACGAACGTGTCTTCGGCTGAGTATGGCGGACGATCGAGCTTCAACATCACTTGTCGTCGATCTGGCGAGCGGCGATGAGAGCCCGGATGATTGCCTTAGCTTCGCCGCCCAACTCGCCGTCGAAGCGTCCAACGACGTCCTCGTAGTCGTCGCCGTCGGCGACGGCGTCACGCAGCATCTTGTGGAAGCCCGAGTCCGTGACTTCCAGTCCGAAGATCTCACGAGTCAGGATGCCAACGTTCTCGCCAAAGGTCTCGATCTCGGGATGGTCCGCCTCCACGCGAACATTGGTGCGGCGCACCTTCCAGACACAGCTTCGCGGCACCTCCTGCAACACAACCGGTGAATGGGTTGCGATTATGCCGACGCCGTTGCGGTTGATCAGCAAATCGGAGAGCGCGCGGACGAAGGCTGACAGCAGCGGCGGATGAAGATGCGCCTCGGGCTCATCGAGCAGCACGAGCGTGCGCTCTTCGACGGTCTCCACAAGGCGCGTGATCGTCAGCAGGACGATCTTATGCCCAGAGCTCAATTTGCCGAACAGGGAGCGCGCTCGCGCCCGAAACTCCTTCTCGGGCAGGTCTTCATCTGCAAGCGACGCGACCTCGGCGTCCTTGAAGATCGGATCGGCCTCGAGCATCTCCAGGGCGCGTTGCCATCGACTCACGCGCGCACCCTGCCGGCACAGCCAGACGCTGCTGCCAAAGACCGACGAGAGCTGGTCGGTGGTCCGCGGCGGGTGCGGCTTGCCGTCTGCGCCGAGGCCTGTCCGCCGCAGACCGATATAGGCGTATTGAACGCCGCTCGATTTATCCTGGCGGGTCGGGAGCGGACCGAAGGGATCGAACGCGCTGAAGGTCACCGAGACCAGGTTGGCGAACAACCGTTCGTCGATCAGGTCTTCCGTGTCGCCCTTAAACGATCCGACATCCTCCTCGTCGGTCTCGACGCCGACGAGCGCGCGGGTCATCCCGTTGAGAAGTCGCGTCTTGCCTACGCCGTTCCGGCCGATCAGCACGTGGATGTTGGTGGGTGGCTGCGACTCGGGCTGGACCTCAAAATCGAGCCGGACCGGGTTGATCCGCGACCGAGGCGGCTTAGGCGCCGTGTAGCTGAAGTTGTAGCTCGACAGCCGCGCGCCGCCGCGCGCCATTCTGTAGAACTGTCCCTGCACGCTTGCTGGCGTGACGGCGCGCAGCAGCGAGACGCCAGTCACCTTCTCGTCGAGAGCCCGCTGAAAGAGCTCAGTGTCGAACGCGACGTCCTTCAATGCCCGCAAGATGCGGTCGCGCTGTTCAGGGCCGAGCGCGTTCAACGCCTCGTAGTAGCTATCGTCTTGGCCGAGCGAAAAGAACCGATCGTCCAGTGCATCGAAGTTCCTCGGAATGGCGGCCCGGCGCTGGCCCTCCTCCATCTTGAACTGACCGATCTTCACGCTCCCGATTTAATGGCGCTCGCCGTCCCCGTCGTACACGACGAGTGTGTACATGGTGTTGTACTTGAACCAATCGTCCCAGTTGTCAGTCAGGAGGTAGGCGCGATCCTTCGCGTCCGTCGCTGGCCGAGCCCCGTGATCAAGGACGCGGAAATACATCGCTCGCCCGCCTCGTGCTCCCGCGCGTGATCATGCTCGCCTTTCCGTCGCGTTCAGTGCGCGCTCAAGCGCCCCGATGCTTCCCAGCACGTCGTCAAAGGCCGGCGGCTCGCCGAAGATCATGGCCGTCATAGCGCGATAGTCGGCCCGCAGCTGATCGACCATGTCGTCATGGGGCATCAGCGCGAAACTGCCGGGCGCGGCGCTGGCTAGGTCGAAGTCGGGCCTGTTGAAGAACATGCGGGCGTGGGCAACGCAGTCGGCGCCGAGGTCTAGATCATCTGCCGCCGTCGTTCCAACAGCCTCTTGGGTGAGCCTATGGAGGTCGTAATAGTGCCGCGACACACGCTGGCCGCCGCCCTTGAGTTCGCCGCGGTTGTCGAACCAACGGCGCAAGCCATGGAGGATGACGACCTTGTCCCAAAAGGTGCGCTCCGGCTCGACGGTCCGCACCGCTGGCACCGTCAGGTCTAGCGCCGGCAGGTCATCGTCGACAAAGGGCTTGATCGGCACCTCGCGATTGGGGTCGAGCGCAGATTTTGCGCCTGACTCGATCTTGATTGCCGCCCGCACATAGTCGGAGTGCGGGGTCGTCGCGGGATACCAGATCAACAGCGTCTGCCCGTCGGGATCGGCGGCGTCGGGCTGTCAAATCGCTTGCAACCGCGACCCCCTTTTCGCGCCCAATTGCGACCCTCTAACGGCCTGATCGAGCTCCTCGAGATGGGGTCCGCGGGTGTTGGGAGGCTGTGGATAAGTGGCCTGCCGGAGCGACCTTTCAGAGTCAGGCGCAGGCAGGCCACTTATCCACAGCGGACAGCCCGGGCGTAGGTTGCCAGGTCAGTTTCGGTTCTTGAACCGCCAGCTGGTGTTGCCTGTCTCGACGATGTCGCAGTGATGGGTCAGGCGGTCGAGCATAGCAGTCGTCATTTTGGCATCGCCAAAAACCTGCGGCCAGTCTGCAAAGGCGAGATTGGTGGTGATGAGCAGCGACGTGTTTTCATAGAGTTTGCTGATTAGGTGGAACAACAACTGGCCGCCGGATTGGCTGAACGGCAAATAGCCTAGTTCGTCGATGACGATGACATCGTAGCGCAGCAGCGTCTCGGCAAGCCTGCCGCTGCGACCGGCGGCCTTCTCCTGCTCAAGTTGATTGACCAAATCGACCAGGTTGAAGAACCGTCCGCGTGCACGGCTGCGGATGATCGCAGAGGCTACTCCGATGCAGAGATGCGTTTTGCCGGTGCCCGTGCCGCCGATGAAAATTGCGTTGCGCTTGGCATCGAGGAACGCGCCGGTCGCAAGTTCTAGCACCTGGCCTTGGTCAATCATCGTGTCGGCAAAAACAAACTTGTCCAGATCCTTCAGCACCGGGAACTTGGCGCCGCTGATGCGGTAGCTGATAGAGCGGGCTTGTCGATGCGTGCGTTCGGCCCGGATGAGGCTGGCGATCAGCGGGTAGATTTCGTCGCGCCGGACCAACCCCTTGCCGGCGATCTCGTCGAAACTCGCGCGCATGCCGTAAAGCTTCAATTCGCTCATAGCGTCGAGGATTTCATGGCGTTCCATCAGGCGACCTTTCGTATGCTGTCGTAGCGGCCGCAATCGGCCACGGGCTCGATCTTCAGGCGCAGACCATCCGGCGTGATGATCGAAGGCGGCGTCGGAGGCTGGTGCCGGCGCGCCAGCACGGTCAGGATCACGTCACCGCTGGCGAGCCCCGCCGCCAGTGCTTCGGCGCAAGCTTCCTCTACGGCCGACAAGCCATGCGCCAAGACAGCAGCGAGCACTTTGACGAATTGCTGATCGCCGTCGGCATGCTGCTTCAGCTTCGCGCGCACCTGGGCCAGCGCCGGCGGGAGGGCCCAATCCTTGAACGGTGCGCCATTGCGCAAGGCGCCCGGCTTACGCACCAGCACCGGCAGATAGTGCCAGGGATCGTAAATGATCTGATACCGGCGGAAGTCGCGCGGATGGTCGGCTACCACTTCGCCGCCGAGAAGCACCACGATGCGTGCTGCGTGCGATCGCACAAGCACCATCCGGCCAGCCGCCCTGGCGTCAACGCTGTAGCGATTATGGTCGGCCATGATCAGGCATGTCGTGGTGGCCCTGACCGCTTTCTCGACAAAACCGTCGAAGGGTCCGCGCAACTCCATCAGGCGCGGCTGCTCTTCCTGGAAAACCTCCCAGATCGTCCGGTCCTTGAACTCCGGATGCTGGTGGCGCTTCGCATAGGAGATGCACTGATCTGCCAACCAGCCGTTCAGCTCGGCCAGGCTCGAGACTCGCGGCTTGGGTCGGAACATCTGATCGCGAAGATTGCCGACCTGGTTCTCAACCTGTCCCTTCTCCCAACCTGAAGCAGGAGTACACGCGACAGGATCGACCAAATGATGTGAGCACATCTGAAGAAAGCGCCGATTATATTGGCGCGCTTTACCCACGAAGATCGCTTCCACGGCGGTCTTCATGTTATCATAAATCCCGCGCCGACAGATGCCGCCGTAAAACTCGAAGGCTTTGTCGTGCGCGTCGAACACAAGCTCCTGCGTCTCGCGAAAATAGGCGCGCACGAACGGCATGCGGCTATGCGACAGCTTCATGTGCGCTGCCTTGATCACCAGCGGCAAACCCTGCAGCGTGATGGTCTCGTGGCTCCAGTCGAACTGGTAGGCTTCGCCGGGGGCAAAACTCAGCGGCACAAAGGCATGTGTCGGTGTCCGGGCCTGTTCGTCGCGCCAGGATTTGGTGAAACGATGCACGCTGTCATGCGCGCCGTCATATCCACGGCCACGCAGTTCCTCGAACAAACGCTGCGTAGAGCGGCGTTCTCGGCGAGCAAGCTTGGCCTCCTTCTCGAGGATCTCGGTGAGAACATCCACCCACGCACCGAGCTTGGGCACCGGCTGCACGCCCCGCTCATACTTGAATGCGGTCTTCTGGCTCCGGACCACCTTGCGCACCGTCGCCCGCGAAACGCAGAGCGTCCGCACGATCTCCTTAATCGGCAGGCGCTGCTCGAAATAGGCGCGCCGGATATCGCCGATCACGTCCACGGACATCATCCCCCAAACCCCTCCCAGGCCAGATACGGCCGAAGGGAGGGATGCTGACACACAGAGCCGAGGGGTCGGGATTGGAAGCGAAAACCGCCCTCAGGGGGTCAGTATTGCGTGCGATTTCACACCCAGGCCAGTAGCGCCGCCGCCCCCAGCGCTGCGCCGACGAGTTGTGCGGCGACGTAGCAGCTTGCGTCGCGCCACTGCAGCTTGCCTTGAAGCCAAAACGCAAAAGTCATGGCTGGATTGATGTGAGCTCCACTGATACGGCCGATTGGCGAGTATGCGATCGCTGCGCCGACGGACCCGAATAGGAAACCATTAACCAAACGCCGCGCGCCCGGCGCGATCGGAAGGCCCGCCAGCGGCGCTCCCGTTCCCCAGAGCGCAATGACAATGGATAGGCCCACGGCGACCAGGAGAGCCGTACCGATAAGTTCGGCAGCGTACATCCGGGGATGGAGGCGATCATATGGATGCGGATCGCCACTGAGAGGTCGGTCCGGCTTTGAGCCAGGCGGCGTTGCTGACGCAGACGCGGTCGCTATCCGCACGTCAAGGCAGTTAGGGTCTTGCGACATGGTGACCTATTCTCTGGCCGAGCCGGAGTGAAGAAACGATGTCTTTGACCTGTTGCAGAAACAACAACATGCTTGCTTCGTGCAGAAAAAAGCAAAAAACTCTATATTTGCTGACTAATCGTCAAAGCCGCAGCAACGAGCGCAAGATGCGAGAAGGCTTGCGGGAAATTACCCGCCTGCCGCCGCCGGCGCGGGTCGTACTCCTCCGCAAGCAGTCCGACATCGTTGGCAAGCGCCGTCAGCCGTTCAAACAAGGCGTGCGCCTCCGCGTGCCTGCCTTGCAGTGCGTAAGCCTGGACGAGCCAAAATGAACATGGAAGGAAAGCTCCCTCTCCCGGAGGCAGACCATCCTCGCCCTCTTCTGTCCTGTATCGTAGAACAAAGCCGTCCTCCGTCAGCTCTTTTTCGATCGCCTCAATCGTGTTGCTCACCCGCGGATCACTGGCCGGCAGAAAGCCAACCTGCGGCATGAGCAATAGACTAGCATCCAAGCTGCGGGAGCCGAAGCTCTGCGTAAAGACACCGCGATCCTGATCAATGCCGTTTTCGCAAATCTCGGCGTGGATTCGGTCACGCAGCGCGCACCATCGGTCCAGCGGCGCCTCCATCTTGGATGAGGCGGCGTCCTTGATCGACCGATCCAACGCCACCCATGCCATCATTTTTGAATGGGTGAAGTGTCGCCGGCCACCCCGTACCTCCCAAATGCCATCGTCCGGCTGATCCCAGATCGTGGCTAAATGTTCAATAAACTGGATCTGCATCGCCCAGCCGGAGTCCAACGATGAAAGGCCATGTTGCCGACCGAGATGCAAAGCGCCTGCAACCTCGCCATAGATATCGAGCTGCAACTGTTCGGATGCGGCATTGCCGATCCTGACGGGAGAGGCACCCTCGTATCCCGGCAACCACTCCGCGGTCCATTCGACCAGCCGGCGCTCGCCCGCTATCCCATACATGATCTGTAGCTCTTCGGGGCTACCCGCCACCGTGCGATGCAGCCAGTCGCGCCATGCCTGCGCCTCTTCCTGGTAGCCGCCACCCATTAGGGCGATGAGCGTCAATGTCGCATCACGCAGCCAGCAATAACGGTAATCCCAGTTTCGCGGACCGCCGAATTGTTCAGGCAAGGAGGTGGTCGGGGCCGCAACGATTCCGCCGGTTGGTGCATAGGTCAAAGCCTTGAGCGTCAAAAGGGAACGCAGCACCGGCGCTTTCCAATCACCCGTGTACTGGCACCGGCTCGCCCAAGAACTCCAGAAAGCCTCGGTGTTCGCGAGAGCTGTGCCGACTTCGAAAGCAGCAGGTGGTTGCAGGTGCAATTGTCCCCAGCTTAGCGTAAAATCGACGCTTTCGCCTGCCGTGACCGAAAACTCGGCGACTGTGGCGTGGTCTTGGCCGCCAATATTCACGTTGCTGCGTAGAACGGCAAGGTTCGGGCCTACGACGGCAATGATGCCGCCACCATCCTCAAGCTCGGTTAACCAGGGAGTTGAAGATCCGTAGTCGAAGCGCAGGACAAGTTCCATGCGCATTCTCACGGATCCCGTCCGCCCTACCACGCGCCGTACGATCGAGGAATCGCCGTGTCCGACTGGCATGAAGTCTATCAAGACAACGCAACCATCCGGTGTGGAGAACTCGGTTTCCAAGATCATTGTGTCACCACGGTAGGTGCGACGAATAGTAGGTGCTGGATCGGCGGGTGAAACCAGCCATCTTCCATGCCGCGAGGTGCCCAGCAGCGCCGCAAAACAGGCCTCGCTGTCGAAGCGCGGCCAGCAAAGCCAGTCTATGGAACCATTGCATCCGACAAGGGCGCCCGTCATGCAGTCGCCGATCAGAGCATAATCTTCGATGCGTCCAGGTTTGTCTTCCTTTGAACGCTGGCATTCATCGACAGGAGTTACCGTGTCCATCATTTTGTACCTATCGCTTTAGCGCTGCCCAGATGTGCGAAGCCGGTCATCTTCCGCATCCAATCAGTCATTGTGCAACGGCAGCCAAAAGCGGCCGTCCCGTGCAAGGAGTTGGTCAGCTTCGCGCGGTCCCTGGCTGCCAGGCTCATAGAGGTGCAGCTCGGTCTGAGCATTACTCCATGCATCCAGAATCCGTTGGACTGCACGCCAGCTCGACTCGATTGAATCGGCGCGTTGAAACAACGTTGCTTCCCCAATCATGCAATCATAGAGAAGCGTTTCATAGCCAACACTGGACTTTTCCTGAAAGAAGTCCCGGTAGTGCATGGTGCTCTCGACCGGTCCTAAACGCATGTCAGGGCCCGGTATCTTCGCTTCGAACTGCGTGACGACGCCCTGTTCGGGATCAATGAGAAGCCGCACGATGTTCGGCGTGAGTTGCCCGGCTTGCGTTTCCCGGAACAGGTTGTAGGGCGCGGCTCGCAGATGAATCGAAATCTCCGTCTGCCGTCTGGCCAGATGCTTGCCAGTGCGAAGGTAGAAAGGTACGCCAGCCCAGCGCCAGTTATCGATCGACAGTTTCAGCGCTACGTAGGTTTCGGTTGCACTATCCTCGGCCACATCCAACTCTTGCCTATAGCCGATTGTCTCGATGCCTTGCATGGTGCCGGCACCATATTGTCCGCGTACGACGTCTTCCGGGTCCAACGGCCGTATCGCTGCCAAAAGCTTGGCCTTTTCGCTTCGGACATCGTCGGCGCTGAAGGAGTTCGGCGGTTCCATTGCAACCATGCAAAGCAGCGTAAATAGATGGTTCGGCACCATGTCCCGCAGCGCGCCAGTTCCTTCATAGAAGCCGCCGCGCTTTTCGACCCCGACGGTCTCGGCCGCCGTGATTTGCACGTCGTCGATATATTCACGCCGCCAAGTCGGCTCGAACAGTCCATTCGCAAAGCGCAAGGCCATGATGCTCTGCACCGTTTCCTTGCCCAGGAAATGGTCGATGCGATAGAACTGACTTTCATCTGCCTGTTTCAGAATTTGTCCATTTAGCGCCTGCGCCGATGCCAGATCGGACCCGAACGGCTTTTCAATGACGACACGGCGGAACGCATTCTCAGCCTCTTGCATCAAGCCGGCCTTTCCCAGGGCCTCTACGATCTGTCCGAAAAAACGCGAGGAGACCGCGAGATAGAATATGGCGTTATCATCGCCTACGACTTGCCCGATTGCGCCGAAGGTTTCGCTCCTTGTGAAGTCGCCTTGCACATAATGCATCCGGTCCGAAAGCCACGCCCATGCGGTTTCGTCGAGGTGCGGCGTGTAGAATTCCGACGTCTTATCCTTCGTGAACGACCGCATTGTCTCGGCCAGGGTATCCTTCCACGCATCCTCAGTGTGCTTGCCCCGGTCAACGCCGACGACTTTGAAGTCGTCCGGCAGCAGACCGCCGGAGGCAAGATTGTACAGGGCTGGCGTGAGAAGCCGCTTTGTGAGATCGCCATCTGCACCAAAGATGACCAGACTGCACGAGTTTGCCACGGGTGCCCGCGACTGCACGCTGGCGGCCATGCTAGGCGAATAAGAGTTGATTTCTGTCATAGCTTCGTTAGGCATTTCTTTTCCTTTCAACAGCTTTCTGAATGGATGCCGGATCCGTTGCTCCGATTAATCCGCAGCCTTGGATTGGGGGTAGGGCTTTACAGCGTAAAGCTTCTTCTGAACGAGAGGACGACGGAGAGCGCCTTTAGACGAAGTTCATGCTTTTCCTTGGAAGGAGAAAACTCTTGTTGGATTTCGGACGTGCGAGAAGCCATGCTGCCTTACCCGGCCGGGATCGTTATGACAGTGCCTGGGCCGCTGCTCGTTTCAGCCAGCGAGAGCAGGATAGTCACGATTGAAAATGCAAGCTTGCTGTCGAAGTCACGACCATCGATCCAAAACCAACGCTCGCCGTATGTGACCGCAGCAAAAGCCTGAGCGGGTTTCGAATGCGCCGCATGTATGACGACCACGGGCCTGTTCTCGGCCGCGACGGTCGGCACCGACTCTTGTGTCCTGCCCGCGGCAACGTCTTCAGGAGGCACTTCGACCTGGAACGCGAGCTGACCCAGGACACCGAGTATCGGACGCGTCAGAAGACCAATCTGGCCCTTGGCTGCAAATCGCCCGTAGACCACTTCAACCTTGGTGGCTGATGGCGAGAGGCCGAGCAGCCGCCGGACCGTGTCTTCGCTTCCGGCCAATGCCGGATCGTCGGTGGGCGCGAGAGTGACATACACATTGCCAACGTCCGCCGACATTTTCTTGTCCGCCGGTGGGGCTTTGTTCTGCAAATGTATAACGAGAATGCCGCCAATCTGAAGCTGGCGAAGCTCGTGCAGGAGCAGGAAGATATCGCCGGATCCTTCGCCGGCATGGGCTTCAAGGCCGGTCGAGTTTCTCAATGGCCCGATGGATTGGACCGATAGTCGGAAAAGCACATCGACGGGAAGGCCGCCTTGCACAAGCGGCAACAATTCCGCAGGCGAGAGCGGGCGCAGAAAATTCTGCGCGTAGTGATCGCCGGTAACCGGCTGGAACGTGAATGTCGGGCTTTCCTGCAGTTGCGCCGAGGCCGTGCCGGTCAGGTAGGTGCCGGGTGCGGCATTCGGAAAGACGTTGAATCCCCCACTGATATTGCGCTGCAGCTGGTAGCCGGCAATCACCTGTGTAACGTCGAGGAAGGTCGGCGCCTCGCCGTAGCGCAGGCGGACAACATTCAACAGCGTTTGTTGCCGTTCAGACTCGGCGACAGCCCGGGAATAGCCAAGCTGATCCTCCTCGAGCTTCAGGTGTCCGAGGCTGAAGCAGCCGGAGAGCAGCAGGCACGCGATCGGTGCGCAAACTCGACCCAGCTTCCCCCTGCGTGTCTGAACGCTGCCGGCGAATCCTCTTTTGATGCGGGAGGCGTAGCGGACTCTGCAGGCCTCACCAGATGCCGCGCGCCTGTTCGTGTCACAGGCGACGGTCCCGCTCCGTGGATGGGCGGGCCTCATGGCGACGGCGCGTCCGCAACGCTGTCAAGCGCCGCGGGCACTGGCGGCGGCGCGCCAGGCACGTGTGGCGCTTGGCTGGAGGCGCCAGGCGCCTCCCAGCCGCCGCCCAGTGCGCGGTATATCCCAACGACATCGTTGGCAACGGTCATATCCTGCTGCACGAGTTGCTGGCGCGAATCCTCAAACGTGCGCTGCGCATCGAGCACCTGAAGAAAGTCCGACAAGCCGTGCGTGTAACGGCTGGTCGCGAGCTCCAGCGTGGTTTGGCTGGATGCCACCACCGCTGCCAACCGGTCGAGTGCGAGCCGGTCAGCGCGATACGCAATCAGCCCGTCCTCCACCTCACGCAGCGCGTTCAGCACGGTCGCGCGGTAATGCAGGCCGGCTTCGGCCTGCTGCGCCCGGTTCAGGCGCAGGTTCGCCGTCAACTGGCCGCCTTGAAAGATTGGCAGCGAGAGGCTTGGGCCGGCCGAATAGAAATGGCTCGCCCAGCGGGTCAGGTAGCTGGCGTCCAGCGCGCGTATGCCCAAATTGCCGGTCAGCGACACGTCCGGATAGAAGCTCGCGACCGCCACGCCCACACCCGCGGTGGCGGCATGCAGCTGCGCCTCCGCCTCCCGGATGTCCGGGCGCCGCCTGGCGAGCGTGGAAGGCACGCCCAGCCCCACGGCTTCGGTCAGGCTCGGCATGGGGGCGGGCTGCAGCAACCTGTCTTCCAGCGTGCCTGGCGGCTTGCCAATCAGCACGTTCAGGCGGTCGATCGCCTGGCGCTCCTGCTTGTCATATTCCGGCAATTGGCGTTCCAGGTTCAGGAGTTGCGTACGGGCCTGTTCGACGTCCAGATCGGTTGCCAGCCTGACCGCGCGCCGGTTTTGCGTCAGCGCCAGCGAGTCCTGCGCCGAGCGAATGTTGTCCTGCTGACTTGCCAACAGCGCCTGCGCGCCCCGCAATTGCACGTAGGCTTGTGCAACTTCGCTCTCCAGGCTGGTCAGTGCGTCGTTGGCGGCTTCAGCCTGCGCCTCTGTCTGCGCGCGTGCCTGCTCGACCGAGCGGCGCACCCGGCCGAACAGATCCAGCTCCCAGGACGCGCTCAGCCCGTATTGAAATAAGTTCACCGGCTGGGTCAAGCTGTTCAGGAGCGTAGTCGTGCTTTGACCGGGGGACGCGCTGCCGCCCGATCCGGACGACTGGTCCGCCATCTGGTTGAGCTGCTTGTAGACACCCTGGGACTCAAGAATGCCCTTGGCGCCCAGCTGCTCGTACTGGTAGCTGGCGTTACCGCTGAGATGGGGCATGCCCGCCGCCGCCGCCGTCACAATGCCCTGGCGCGATTCGACAACGCGTAACACCGCCTGCTGCACATCGAGATTGTCGCGGATGGCGGCCTCGATCAGCCCGGTCAGCACAGGGTCCTTGAAGGCGGCCCACCAGCGCGGGTCCGGGTCCGTGGTAATGCTGATCGCCGGATCCCCTGCTTTGCTGTTCTGCCAGGCGGCGAGATGCGGCGGATCGGGTGGCCGGAAGTTTGGTCCGACCGTGCAGCCGGTGACGAGTATCGCAAAGCCAATGGGGATCTTGCGCACGCTGCTCAACCTCCGCCTCCTGCGCCGGCGCCCGGCGTGACATTCGACATAAACAGCGCTGCGACAGAGATGCTGAGCGACAGCAGGGCGATGATGAAGAACACGTCCACGTAGGCGAGCGTGGAAACCTGTTGTTCCAGCATTTGAAATGCCTGGCCGGGCGCCGCGCGCACGGCCTGCTCCACCGCACTGCCGTAAGCGATCGAGGCGCGCTCCACCTGCTGGAGGAAGTCGTTATAGGGCTGGTTCGTCGGGTCGAGATATTTGACCAGATGCGCTTGCCGAATTTGCAAGTGATCCGTTACCAGAGCCGTCCCGATCGAAATACCGACGCCGCCGTATACGTTGCGCGCCATGGTGAACAGGCTCGCTGCGTCCGCCTTCAGCTCCGGTGCGATCGTCGAGTAGGCGGCGGCGCTCAGCGGCACGAACAGCAGGGACAAGGCTGCGGTCTGAGCCGAGCGATACAGTGCCACGTGGTAGAAGTCGAGATCGGGCACGAGGCCCATGGAATAATATAGCGAAGCCGCCAAAGCCAGACCGCCGGCCGCGATGACCCATTTGACAGGCACCACGTCGAGCACCCGGCTGACGATCGGAATTAGGATGCAAAGCACGAGTGCGCCGGGGGCCAGAACCCAGCCCGCCAAAACCGAATTGTAGCCGAGGTCGTCTTGAGAAAATAACGGCATGATAATGGCGCTGGCGTAGAGCGCAAAGCCCATCATGGCCATCGAGAACCAAGAAAGGGCGAAGTTGCGGTCCTTGAAGACACGTAGATTGACGACCGGGTTTTTAACCCTGGTGAGATAGACGGTCCCGGCGAGGTATCCAAAGACCGACAGCCCGACCATCAATTGGATGAAGCTGGAGCTGAGCCAGTCGTAATCCTCGCCGCGATCCGCGCCCAGTTCCATGCAGCCCAGGGCCAATGCGATCAGCACGGTTCCGGTCCAGTCAAACGGCGGCGCGGTACGCCGCTGTTTTTCCATTTCTGGCGAATCCTCTATCAGGCGCAGCACCCCGAAGATTGTCAGCGCGCCAATTGGAACATTGATGAGAAAGATCCAGTGCCAGGAGTAGTTGAAGGTGAGATAGCCGCCGATCAGCGGCCCCACCACCGGAGCGATGATGGTGGCGACCGCGGTGATCGAGAGCGCCTGCTGCCGGCGCTCAGGCGGGAAGGTGTCCAGCACGATGTCCTGCTGCATCGGCTGCAGCCCGCCACCGAAAAGACCCTGCAGTGCCCGGAATAGCAGCAGCTCGCCAAAGCTGTTCGATAGACCACACGCCAGCGAGCAGGCGGTAAATCCGGCAATCGAAATTAGAAAGTAACGCTTGCGTCCCAGGCGGCGTCCGAGGCTCGCGGAAATGACAAGAGTTACGCCATTCGCTACGAGGTAGGTAGTCAACGACCAGGCTGCATTATCCGTGCTGACGCCAAGGTCGCCCGCAATATAGGGCAGGGACACGTTGACAATTGTCGTATCGACCACCTCCATGAAGGCCGCCAGGGTTACCACAATGGCGATCAGATAGGGGTTAGGTTTTCCGCTCGTGCTCATTGCAGGTCCACCGTGGGTTCCACCGACAGGCCGAGCGGTAGACCCAGATTGGGATCCAGCCCGTCATCGATAATGATCTTCACCGGCACGCGGCGAACAATCTTGACGTAGTTGCCGGTGGCGTTCTCGGACGGAAAGGTAGTAAAGCGCGCGCCGCTGCCCATCTGTATGCTCTCGATATGGCCGCGAAGCTTTAGCTTCGGATACGCATCCACCTGGATTTTGACATGCTGGCCTGGCCGCATGCGGCCGAGTTGCGTTTCCTTAAAATTGGCCACCACCCAAACCGGCACCGGCACGAGGTAGAAAACCTGCTGGCCCGCCTGCGCATAGGTGCCGACATCGACGTTACGGCGCGTGATCGTGCCGTCCTGCGGGGCGCGTAACTCGGTGTAGGACAGGTTGAGCTCGGCTTGCGCCAAATTCGCCTGCGCCTGGGCCACCTGCGCCTGCCGCTGCTTGAGCGTGCTGCCCACCTCGTCGATGTTCTGCCGCACGAGCGCGGCTACCTTGAGCTGTGCGTCCATTTGCTGGACCGTGGCGGTGGTGGATTCGTATTGCGTGGTTGCTTGATCGACCGTCGTCTGTGTGGTGGCACGCTGGTCGACCGTCTTCTGCCGCTTGTATTCACGCCCCGCGTCCGCCTGATTGGCGCGGGCCTGCATCAGCTGAGCCTCAGCCTGCTCGCGGTCTGCCGGATAGCGCACGTGGGAGATCTCCAAGTCGATCTCCGCGCTTCTCAACTGCGCCTGCGCCAAGTCGAGGTTTGCGCGGGCTTGATCCCGTGCAGTGATGTAGTCTCGCGGGTCGATGCGCAGCATCAGGTCACCACGGTGCACGAAGGTATTATCGTCGACGTGCCGCTCAATAACGTAGCCGGACACTTTTGGAGCGATGCTGACAGCATTGCCTTCCGTGTAGGCGTCGTCGGTGGACTCGATGTTGCGGGTCGAAAGCCAGTAGACGATTCCGCCAACGACGGCGAGCAGCACAACAATGACAAGCAGGACGATTGGCAAACGGCTTTTCTTTTCTGGCTTGTCCTTGTTGTCGTTGTCTCCGGAGTGGTTGTTGTCCTCGTGATCCTGGTCACTGCGCGCAGCTCCGCCCTTCTGCTTTTGGTCCACTCTCTCGTACGCTCCCGAACCCTTCTCGCCATGTGCGTCGCTGCCTGCGCGCGTTGCGACCTGGTCTACGCGCGTCTCGTTCAAATTTTCGAAGTTGCTTTCCATGAGGGCTCCTAACGGCTCCTAATTTTTGTCACGGACAGCGCACAACGCGCGCAGGCGAGCGGCAAGCCGGCTTGGCGACAGCCCCCGAAGTCGGGCGGGTCGGCTGCGCCGCCGACACCTCGATCGCCGGAGCGGCGGCGGGGTGCGCGGGGCGCAAGCCCAGTGGCGCTGCGGGAACTTTGACGACTCCTACTGGCAAGCTCATGCTGCGCACGACCGACACCGCTAGGCATAAACGCCCTCCGCTTGGTTAGGCGCCAGACAGTTAGGTTAGGCCCCTAACAGAGTCTAGCCCGTCCACAACTTTGTGAAGAAGTAGGGGCAAAATGCCTAAGTCAGGCACCTATTGACGCCGGTTCGGTTAGGCGCCATACAGAAGGCGCAGTCAGTGCAATCTTAGGAGCAACTTCATGGCTGGGCGGATGACATCCCAGCTGCCGGAAAGCCCACCGGCTCCTGTTATGGCTGCAATGCAAAAGCGACTTCCTTCTCGAATTTTCCAGGTGATGCGCTTAATTCTTGCCCTGAGAGGAACGGCGCAGACCGTAGATAATGCGTTGACGGGATGGTTCGCCGACACCGCCGGTAGCGTTGCTCGGTTCCAAATCGTCACGCTTCTTTGGGCGTCAGCGACCGCCATCTCGCATAAGGAGATTGTGTCAACTCTTGGCGTAACTCGTGCGACCATTTCGGGACTAATGGCGGGCTTAGAACGGGATGGCTTTGTTCAATCACACGCGGATCCAAGCGACCGCAGGATCCAATTGGCTAGCCTTACTCAAAAAGGCCGGGCTGTTGCCGAGAAGGCTGTGGCTCGAAGCGAAAAGGAGCTCCGCTCAGCTTTTGCATCACTGAGCGCGGAGGATCTGTCAGTGATGATGTCACTATTGGATCGGATTAAGCAAAGCTTTCGCAAATTGCCATAATTCTAGTGATCCTGCTGGGCATAGCCTAGCTGGATCAGTCTCATCGCCGCTTTAGCAACCTTTTCTTGCGGCAAAGTGGTGGAAGAGCCATTCGGGCCTCCTTGCGAGGCAGAGCCACTACGAGCCTGGCAAAGGCACCAAAACTGTTCTGCGGCAAATTCGACGTCAGCCAAGTCTAATTGGCTTTTCTGTACCTCAGACCTGAGCCACGAGGCCATGAGGCCAATGCCCCGGGCTTGGCCTTTCTGATAGTAAAGTCGACAGAGATCGGGGAACTCGATTGCAACGGACGTGACGAGATTATGTAGTTCAACAGCGCTCCTAGAGCGGGAAATTGCTACAACTACCATAGCAAGATCCTCCGGCGTCTTCTCGTCGCTCGGCCGCTCTTCGAAGTTAGCGAAATGAGACGCTATGGTTCGCTCGCACTCATCTTCAACAAAGGTTTTGAATCGGTCAGCCTTCGAAGAAAAGTGATTGTACAGTGTGCCTTTCGAGACGCCGGCACAGAACGCTATGGCGCTCATGCTAGCGCTCTGATAGCCACCTTCATAGAATGTAGTCGCTGCACCAGCCAGGCTTTGCGCTCGCTTGCGCTTTGAAGGGCGCGAGAAAGTAGTCATAATCGATAGCTCATCCATCTTATGAGTTGTGTTTTGGGTGAGGTCAATCCTACTAATCTACGCAAGTCTTTGTGAAACGAGGTTCGTCTAGCGTCAAAAAGTTTTGCTGCAGGACTTAGCATGCTGACGTTTGAGACATCTTTTGAAGTCGGTAAAAGGACTTCGAGGTCTTTCTAGTGGCTTTCGCGTAAGTGCGCATGTACCACCGTTCTCTTGGTTTGCTATAGCCAGCCAACGGTAAGACAGGCGCATCAATCCATCAACGTCCCAAAGGCTTAAATGGGAGTGGCGACTCTTGCAACGGTCATGGCGTAGCAAGTTAGTCAGCGCCAGATGGTGCACATCTAGAGCTCTTCCTGCAAAAACTCACAAAGGCGTGGACGGGCTAAACTCCGTTAGGAGGCTAACCTAACTGTATGGTGCCTAACCGAGTGGAAACTCTGCCGGCTTACCTGATCAGGAGGCTAAACATGCCTAGAACTGCTGTCAAAGTCGCGATCTTGATCTACTTGACTTCATTTTCAGCGTTATCGAATCCGAGTTCACCTGACTCTTGTATCAAATCGCTATCTCCGCAGGCGCTCAAAATCTATCTGTCTGCCGCGCCAGACATTAGGTACGATACCAATGGCAACGCTGCTTCGTGCGAAGGTTTTTCCGATGGTGTTCTTTGGCGATATGAACATGCGCACCGCGCGAATTGCCGCCACTGCCGCAAGCGTCTGTCTCCGCAATCTTCAGAAACAACAAGCACATGAGATTAATTCAGATCATTAGCCGCTGTTCTTTGTCGCGCCGGTTCCTGCTCAATTGGAGTTGATGGGTGGTTGGCCCCCACTAAGGGCATGGAGTGCCTGGTATGGTCGTCGTCGGGAGACGACATGGAAGGGAAGCCGTTCGTCATGCAGATTACCATCATCGGCCTGGACCTCGCCAAGCGAGTGTTCCAGGTTCACGGCGTCGAAACAGTTGGCCGTGTAGCTGTGCGTCGCAAGCTACAACGACGTGCGCAGCCTGGTCGAGCAGTTCGACGCCAAGCCGGCCGTGATACGCCAGCTGCTCCGCCGGCGACCTCGATCCCGCACGCTCGCAGGAACTCCTGGACCAAATGCGCGCGGCCGGGCTGCCGACGTGATCCGTCTCAACCATCATGCGCCGGAAATCACTGCTGAATGCGCGCCGCTACAGACATGAGCCTCACCGATACGAACCTACAATGAAAACGATATCAACTGAAACAGAGCCTCTTCGTCGAGAGATCCTCGTGGTGACCGGTGCTTCGACTGGCATCGGCGCCGCCACCGCCCGCGAGCTTGCCAGGCGCGGCTTCCACGTCCTCGCCGGCGTGCGCCGAGGCACGGACGCCGACGCGCTCCGGGCCACGAACCTGGAGCCGGTGATGCTCGACATCACCAACGAGGCCGAGATCGCCGCGCTCGTGAAGCACATCACCGACGACCCGGAACGGCGCCCGTTGCGCGCCCTGGTCAACAATGCTGGCATTGGGGTCAATGCGCCCGTGGAAGTGCTGCCGCTCTCCGAGTGGCGCCGGCTGTTCGACATCAACCTCTTCGGCCACGTCGCAATGACGCAAGCGCTGTTGCCCGCGCTCATCGAGAGCCGTGGCACGGTCGTCAACATTTCCTCTGTCGGCGGCAAGGTGGCAATGGCGACCTACGGCCCCTACGCCGGCTCGAAGTTCGCCCTCGAAGCGGTCAGCGATGCATTGCGCAGAGAGGTCGAGCCGCTTGGAGTGAAGGTCATTGTGGTCGAACCGGGCGCCGTCACCACCGAAATGCTCGGGCGGGTCGCTGTCACTGGCGAGCGCATCACTAGTGGAATGACCCCCGAGCAACGTGGTCGCTACGCCACGCTCATGCATTCAGTCATCGCGCAGGCCGAGGCGGTTATGCCCACGGGAGTGCCTGCCGAGGAAGCAGGTCGGGTCATCGCGGACGCGGTTACCAGCAAGCGGCCTCGCACCCGCTACACCGTTGGCCGCGACGCGGCGATCATCGTCCGCCTCACCAGGTTCCTCTCAGACCGGACGCTCGACAGCCTTCTCGCCCGCAGTCTCAAGCCGCATCTTCCCAAAGCTCCACCGATGACGTGAGCGCGCAGCGTCCAACGCCGATACCCCGTCCGTCTCACCAACCATGCGCCGGTCCGTATGATCTCGCGTCCGTCTGAATGACCGTGCGCCCGTTCTCCAACAATCTGCGTCAGGCACCCCCTAGTCGTCCTGTTCCACGACGGGGACCGGCGCATCGAGCATCTCGACTTCTCCGACACGGTCTCGGCGATGGCCGCACTCGACTGCCGCTCCATCGCCTACACTTTCCTTACAGCGGTCTCATTCTGGGAGAAGCTGCAACACCTCAGATCCGCGCGGGGGGAGACCGGGGGAGGGGTCATCTACGAGCAGCTGAGCACGGCGATGAGGAACGGAGCCGATCTCGCACGCCAGATCCTCTACAAGTTCGACGAACCCATCCTGAAGCCCGTGGCGGCCGAAAAAGGGAGCCCGCACTGACCGGCCGTTTGCACGAGCTGTGTCCATGCTGGTCGCTCCAAGGAGGCTCTGCATGGACACACATCATCCCGGTGCCGCGCTCGAAGACGGTTCCGAGACAACGCACGAAATCCTTACTGCGATCCTCGACCAAGGGCGGCAAACCCTCGAACTGGTGAAGGCCTTGGTCGGTCTCCTCACGCCGAAGGCGGAGAGGGATGGTCCAACCCTAGAGGAACTGCTGGCCAAGATCATGGCGCAGCAGAGCCAGCTTATCACCATCGGCAAGATGACGCAGGCAGACGTCGACCGACTGGGTAAAAGCCTGCCCGAAGCCGTGGTGGACGCGATGGAAGAGCGCCGCGGCCTTCCATCATGATGAACTTTCGGAAGATCGCGGCGGCGTCCAAGGGCCGGCTGCTGCTCCGATACTTCACGGAAAACACCCCTGAGCCCATCCACCCTCCTTCTCTGGACGCGGCCGGGCGGCAACTCGATGAGGGTGGACGTCTGACGGCGTACTACACTGGCCGCGATAGCCGCGCGACCTGGCGCCCCGACATGCCTCTGGCATTGGCAGAGGCGGCCGGCATCGATCACCGGCACATGCCGCGGGACATCGCAATGTCGCGCCTCTTCGAGGGGAGGCGGGCAGACACTGGAGAAGCTTGGTCAAAGCATCCGCGAAAGCTGAGCGGCTTTGATCCGGTGTTTTCACCTCACAAATCCGTGACACTAGCGGCTGAGTTCGCCGCTACTCCGGCCGAGAGCGCCGCTATTTGGAACGGCATCGATCGCGCCAACGACGCCGCTATGCGTTACGTCGCCAAGGTACTCGGATGGGCCCGGAAGGGGGCAGGCGGCGAGGATGGAGCCGACCCAGGCGTAGTAGGATGGATCAGTTTTCGCCATCACACCGCTCGGCCCACGCTTCACGTGCAAGACGGCGCCGGCGGCCAGACGTATCTGTTTGACGCCCCAATCGCAGGCGACCCGCACGCACACATTCACAACTTCTTGCTGAACCTGGTCGTGACCGACAACGGACGGGTAGGCTCGCTCGACAGCCGGGCTCTCACCGACGCCAGGGTCAAGGAATTCGGGGCCTTCTTCCAGGCCGTCTTGGCTGACGAGTTGCGGCGCATTGGGGCCCAGGTCGACTTCGATGCCGGCAAGCAGGCCGTCGTGCTCACTGCCATTCCGGAGGTGGCCAGCAAAGCGTTTAGCAAGCGAGACCGTGAGATCCTGCGGCATGCCAAGACTTTCGCGGCCGATCAGGGTCTCGAATGGGACGAACTCTCCGCCGATCGCAAACTTGAAATCGTCGAAGAGGCTAGCCAGACCGGCAAGCTCGGCAAGATGAAGGCCGACGAACGTCGGATCTGGCGCGAACAAGCCGATGCGCTCGGTTGGTCCCACAACACTGTGATGGAAAACGCAGCTCACGAGGCGTTGACCGACGCTGAGCGGTTCGACCGTGCGTATGAGTTTGTGGCGTAGGCGAGCTGCGAGGCGGAGATCCCCACCACGCCGTCGGCTGGTGTCGGCCACACGAAGCGGCCTTTCTCCAATCTTTTGGCGTAAAGCGACATGCCGATGCCGTCGTGCCAAAGGATTTTCACCAGATCACCACGCGCCCCTCGAAAAACATAAAGGTCACCAGCATGCGGATCACGCCCGAGCGCTTGCTGCACCTGCAGCGCCAGGCCGTTCATGCCGCGTCGCATGTCGGTGCGCCCAACCGCCAGCCAGACGCGCACACTCGATGGAAATGCGATCATCTCCGGTCGAGCGCATCGAGCACCAGCCGCAATGTCGCGGCTTTGACGCCGCGACCCACTCGCACGCGAGCACCGCCCGGCCACTCGATCTCGATCGTGTCGGAAGCAGGTGCGCACGGTGCGGCGGCGGGTCGATCATTTGTTACCAGCACCGGCACGAGCTGGGGCGCGGGTAGCCCTGCCGCCCCGCCGCCCTAGAGCTTGCGCCAGGTGAAGACCAGATTGGTGTTCACATCGTATTGCCGGGCGACGACAGAGACTGATGCGCCAGGTGCGAACGCCGCCGCCACGATCTCCCGTTTGAGTGCCTCCGGCCACGTGCGCCGTTTGACCCGCTTGATCGTGTCCATTATCGCGTCAGTGGACACTTACCGCCCCGCCTTCGTCCTAAAGGCAGGCAAAATGCCGGGAACTTACAAAACGCGGTAGGCGGCCCTCACCGCAGGGTTACCATCGGCATGTCGCTCTACGCCAAGCGGTTGGAGCACGGCCGCTTCGTATGGCCGTCCCCAGCCGATGGCGTGGTCGCACTATCCGCGGCACAACTCGCCTATATGCTTGACGGGATCGACTGGCGGAATCCACGCCACACGTTCCGGCCCAGCTCTGCCGGATAATCGTACCCTTCCTGCGTTATTTGCGAGCGGCGCGGCAGAGTTTGTGATTCCATCCACGCCATGGATGTCGACGCTGCACCGCTGCCCGACGATATCGACGCGTTACGCGCCGAAGTCGCCGCCGGCCGCGCGCGCGCTGCCGCCGACCAGGCGCTGATTGCCCACCAGCAGCTGCAGATCGCCAAGCTGCGCCATCAGCTCTACGGCCAACGCTCCGAACGCAGCGTCCGGCTGATCGAGCAGATGGAACTGGGCCTGGAGGAGCTGGAGGCGGCCGCGACAGAGGCCGAGATCGCGGCCGAGCAGGCTGCCGCCCGCACCACCAACGTGGCTGCTTTTGCGCGCAAGCGCCCCTCACGCCAGCCCTTCCCCGAGCATCTGCCGCGCGAGCGCGTGGTCGAGCCCGCTCCCGCCGCCTGCCTGTGCTGCGGCGGCGCGCGCCTCCGCCGCTTGGGTGAGGACATCACCGAGACGCTGGAGGTGATCCCGCGCAGCTGGAAGGTGATCCAGCATGTGCGGGAGAAGTTCACGTGCCGCGACTGCGAGAAGATAACGCAGCCGCCCGCACCCTTCCGCGTGACGCCGCGCGGCTGGGCCGGCCCCAGCCTGCTGGCGATGATTATCTTTGAGAAGTTCGGCCAGCATCAGCCGCTGAACCGCCAAGCCGAGCGCTATGCCCGCGAGGGCGTGCCGCTCAGCCTGTCCACTCTGGCCGACCAGGTGGGCGCCTGCACCGCCGCACTGATGCCGCTGTTCGACCGGCTGCGCCGCCACGTGATGGCGGCCGAGCGGCTGCATGGTGACGACACCACGGTGCCGGTGCTGGCTAGCGGCAAGACCGACATAGCGCGTGCCTGGGTCTACGTGCGCGATGATCGGCCCTTCGGCGGCACCACGCCGCCGGCAGCCCTGTTCTACTATTCGCGCGACCGCGGCGGTGCGCACCCGCAAGCCCACCTTGCGGGATATGCAGGCATCCTCCAGGCAGATGCATATGGCGGTTACGGCAAGCTCTACGAACCCGGCCGAAGTCCGGGCTTGATTGTAGAAGCCGGTTGCTGGGCGCATGCGCGCCGAAAATTCTTTGTGCTGGCTGATGTCGAATCGGCTGCTCGCCGAAAGGCGTCCGGCCAGCCGGCGGGCGTAATCTCGCCGTTGTGCCTGGAAGCGGTGCGCTGCATCGACCGGCTGTTCGACATCGAGCGAGATATCAACGGATGCAGCGCCGAACAGCGACGCACCGTGCGGCAGCAATTCAGCGCATCCCTGGTCGCCGACTTGCATGCGTGGATGAGCGACGAACGCAGAAAGCTGTCTGCTGGCAACGATGCCGCCAAAGCCATGGACTACATGCTGAAGCGCTGGACAGTCTTTGCCCGCTTCATCGATGACGGCCGCATTTGCCTGACGAACAACACGGCAGAGCGCGCCCTTCGCGGCATTGCCCTTGGCCGCAAGTCCTGGCTGTTCGCCGGCTCCGATCGCGGCGGCCAGCGTGCGGCCTTGATGTACAGCCTGATCGTCAGCGCCAAGATGAATGACATCGACCCGCAGGCGTGGCTCGCATATGTTCTGGCCAACATCGCCCAGCACCCGATCAGCCGGCTCGACGAATTGCTCCCGTGGAACTGGCAACTGACAGAAACGGCAACGCGCATGGCCGCCTGATCCATGCGATCGGTTCCATCCTTAGCCATGACCGCACATGCGATCACCACCAACCACGTACACCGGCATGGACCCCTCGTGACTGACAACACGGCGGCCGACCCGCCAGCATTCGCACGCAATGGCGGGGTCGACGCGTTACGCGGCCTGGCAATCCTACTGGTTGTGATCCACCACACCTCGTTGCGTATCCCGATCGAGAAAACGGGCTTGGCCACGCTGCTGCCGCAACGCTTCCTGCTGGCGCTTGGCTACAACGGCTACGAGGCGGTGTTCATCTTCTTCGTGGTCTCCGGCTTCCTGATCACCGGCACCGCGATCAGGCGCTGGTCATCGCTGGCCCACATGGACCGCCGTGCCTTCTACGTCCGCAGACTCGCCAGGATCGCGCCGTGCCTGCTGGTGCTGGTCGCGGTGCTGTCCGCGTTCGATCTGCTTCGCGTGCCCGGGTTCGTCATCAATGTAACCGGCCAGTCGCTCGGCCGCGCCATCTTCTCGGCACTGGCGCTGCACCTGAACTGGTACGAGGGCCACACCGGCTATCTGCCCGCGAACTGGGACGTGCTGTGGTCGCTGTCGATTGAGGAAGTGTTCTACTTAGGCTTCCCGATCGCCTGCTTGCTCGCCCGGCGCGGAACGGCTTTTTTGGCCTTACCGCTCCTGCTGCTTGCGCTGTCGCTGCCGGTAACACGCGGGATGCTGTCCAACAACGAGATCTGGCAGGAGAAGGCCTACCTACCCGGAATGGCCGCGATCGCCGCGGGCGTGCTGGCCGCATTGTGGGTCGCTACGGGTCCGAGGCCGGCACCGCGCTTGATCGCCGCTCTGGGTTGGATAGGCACCAGCTGCGTCGCCTCGGTCCTTCTGTTCGAGGAAATGCTCTGGAAAGCGATCGGGGAGGCCACGATGCTGGTGCTGACGGGCGGGGCGGCGTTCTTGATCATCGCCCTTGAACGGGGCTGGCGCCCCTACTGCGCATCGCTCGCGACCGACGTGCTGCGGTCCTTCGGCCGCCTCAGCTACGAGGTCTACGTCACGCACATGTTCGTCGTGCTGCCCGCCGTGGGCCTGTTCCATAGAACCGGGAGCGACCTGCGCCTCGGATGGGTCTGGTATCCGCCGGTCCTGGCGTCCGCCTGGACGTTGGGCTGGGTAGTGGATCGCGTCCTGTCGACACCGGCGAACCGGACGTTGCTCCTGGCTCACCTGCGGGCAAATGCGGGCTATCGGCCTGAAGACTTGGCATCGCCGCGGTGCTGACCGGATGGTTACCAATAGATAAGCGCTTTGGCGGTGCTGATCTTAACTCTGGTCATTGATCGAGACGGTCTAACCCGCATACGAGGGGGCGTCAGATCCGACGGCCAGTCAGATCTCTAGCCGCCGCTATACTGGCAGGAGGTCGTAATTCGAGAATGGTCTGCTGGTGGAGGTCTAAAGTGTCCCCGATGCCCAGCGGTTCGGCCGGCCTGGCCAATCGCAAACCGGTCCAAACGTTCACGGGCGTCCGAAGCTAAACGGAATGATCGGCGTCCGGTGGAAGCGCCTCGCCGACCGCGATCCGAACGGCAATCCTTATCTAGGCGGCTCGATCAGCGAAAGTTCCTACGCGACGCCGCTGACGACTTGCTCATTCTTAAGTCTACCCCGTCGACCTGGATTCTGGCTAGGACCGCACGGCGTGACACGGCCGTGCAAGGATAGGTCAACGGCCCGGCTCGGTCTCCCAAAGTCCAATGGCGGCATCAGTTGGACTTTAGAATCCATGTCACGCAACATCGCGTTCTCTATGTTACTCGACCGGTGAAGAAGCGGTCGAACTGGTCGTCCTGGGCGGCCATGCCTGCAAGGCAACCGCTACAATAGACATTAAGGAGGCACGCGATATCCCATCTCGGGCTAGCGTCGACATTCCTTGCGTCACAGCCATGACGAAACCGACCAATGCAGCAGCATCCGTGTTGGCAGGCAGCACGCCGGAGGCGATGTCACGCTCTACACGCGTGCGAAGCCGCCCAGCGATTGATCTTCGGATTTCGGCAATCGCCTCTTGCACGTCGGCCGACGCGGCCGAGCAGCTGGCCGTCGCGCTGGCGAGCAGACAACCTTTGGGAGTTGCTTCGCCAGTGTACGTGATGGCTGCCGCTGTCAGCATCTCGCGAACAGCATCGTGCGCACTGGGCGCGCCATCGATCGACTGCGCGATCGCCTCGGGATCGCCTGCATAGCGATACGCGGCTTCCAGGAAGAGGCGCTTCTTGTCGCCAAACGCCGTGTAGAGGCTGGGCGCCGTCACTCCCATCGCGGTGGTTAGGTCGACGATCGACGTCGTCTCGTATCCGTGGCGCCAAAACGTCAGCATCGCTTGTTCAAGCGCAGCATCACGGTCGAACGACAGAGGCCTGCCGGTTTTGCGGCGGGCTGCGGCACCGGCTTTGTCATTATTCATAGTGGACATTATGAAAGCGTTTGACACAACTAGGCAACCGTAGCATGGCTTCCATATCGAACGATATGAAAGTTGATAGCTATGTCCCTCACTAATTTTCGCACCCTCGGCCGGTCGGGTCTCGTCGTCAGCCCTCTCGCACTGGGGACTATGACGTTTGGTCCCGGCGAGTGGGGGGCGGACGAGGCGACGGCGCGTGCGATTTTCGATGCATACCGCGCAGCTGGCGGCAATTTCATCGACACTGCCGACATCTACACGGGCGGCCAGAGTGAAGAACTGGTCGGTCGCTTCATCGCCGATAGCGGGTCGCGCGACGAAATCGTGCTTGCCACCAAGTTCGCGTTCAACGGATCGGCGAGCCCATTGGCTGCGACACAGCCGGGCGGCGGCAATCCCAATGCCGGCGGCGCAGGCGCCAAGAACATTCATCGGGCGCTCGATGCATCACTAAAGCGGTTGCGCACCGACTATATCGATCTTTACTGGATGCACATTTGGGACGGAGTCACCCCGGTCGAAGAGATCACTCAGACGCTCGGGGACCTCGTACGATCAGGCAAAATCCGCTACTACGGCTTGTCGGACATGCCCGCCTGGCTGGCGATGAAGGCCGCGACGATCGCCGGGGAGCGGCGCGTACCCGGGCCAATCGCGCTGCAACTGGAATATTCACTCGTCGCCCGCGACGTCGAGAGCGAGCACTTTCCTGTGGCGCGGGAAGGCGGTATGGGCATCATGCCGTGGAGCCCGCTAGCGGGCGGGTTCCTGTCCGGCAAGTATCAACGCGGGAATACTGCCGATATCGGCAGGCTGAGCGGCCCGAACCCGTTCGGCAATAGCAAGTTCGTGGACCGGAATTGGCAGATCCTTGACGCACTCAAGACCGTTGCCGCGGAGCTCGACCGGCCCCCGGCGCAGGTGGCCCTCGCCTGGACCCTGGCGCGCGCTGTCGTTGCTTCGACGTTGATTGGAGCGAGTAAAGTCTCGCAACTGGAAGGCAACATCGCAGCGACAGAAATTCGGTTGAGCGCCGACGTCATGAAGCGTCTCGACGAAGCAAGTGCGCCGCAGTTGGGGTTTAGCGCATCGCTGACACAGCCATTCATCCGTCGTATGGTCTTTGGCGGCCACGACGTCGCTGGATGGGACGAGCAGCGACATTAATCAGGTAATAGCCCGTTGGGACAGGCGGCCCCCGCGGCATCGAGTGCCAAAGTTTGCTGTCAGTTGAACAGGGGCCGTCCACGAAGGACCACGATATGAGCGCGGTTCGCTTGCCAAGGTTTGGACGCAAGCCCGGCGAAGTTCGCGTGGGTCGGACTGTCGCATTTCCTGCCCGGCGGTGGCGCGGAGATGGACACCGGCACGACCGAGAAGATTTACGCGTGCTTGCGGGCGAAATCACCATCGCATTGGAAGGAGGGCGCGTAGAGCGGCTCGGGCCGCTCGATAGCTGTCATCTCGCGGCGGGCGAGACCCGCGCCGTGCGTAACGACCAAAATCAGGTGGCGACGATGCTCGTGATCGTGCCTGGCCCAGATCGCCCGGCCTGAAAACGCACCGTGACGGCCTCGGGAGCCTGCTTACCTCACCCGTCGGTTTCGATTGGAGGAACAATGATGGACGATCGTAGCGATCCACCTGGGAGGTCTGATCTCCTCAGACCTGAAGACGTCGCCGAACAACTTCCGAGTAGGCCCGTTCTGACCAGCCCGGCGGCGGAACAGCAAGGCATGGTGCTGCAACGTTATCATCATCCGCCAAGCACCATCGATGTTCCAGGCTTGCGTGATGCTCTCCTGGTGGCTCACCTGGCCGGGCCAGTTCTGGTCGAGGAGGCTCGGGGAGGCAGGATCGAGCGGAGTTGGACGGGTCCCGGACAGGTCACGCTCACACCGGCAGGCCAACCGATCCGCCGTGTCCTGAATGGTCGGCCGGACGTGGCCCTGCTCTATTTCGAACCGGAATTCATCCATAGTCTTGCCCAGGAGATTTATGCCGCGGATGCGGACCGAGTGGAACTCGTCCCGCGCCTAGGCTCGCCGGACGAAACCGCGGAGCGGCTGGTGCGGCTGTTGCTGATGGAGGTGGAACGGCCGGGAACTGGCACAGCGCTCATGGTGCAAAGCCTTACTCGATCCCTTGGCATCCATCTGCTGCGCTTCCACTCTAATCTCGCTCCTGCACCGCCGAACCCGCCGCAAAGCCTGTCGCCACCGCGTCTGCAGCGCGTCATCGAGCAGATGCGATCCAGCCTGGATGAGGACCTCCCACTCAGCCGCCTCGCTGAGACGAGCGGGTTGAGCCCCTCCCAGTTCGTGCGGGCCTTCCGCAGCGCGACGGGTCAGCCGCCGCATCGCTATCTGATGGGCCTGCGAGTCGAGCGAGCGCGCGCGTTGCTCGAGCAGACTGACATGTCGGTGACCTCGATTGGTCTACGCTGCGGCTTCGAGCAACCCAGCCATTTCGCAACGAGCTTTCGCGCCACAACGGGATTCAGTCCTCGGGCATGGCGGCAGGCACGCCGATCCTGACCTCGATACCGGTGATCGACTCGACAGCACGCTCAGAAATCGAAATTGCTGTCCGTTTCCCGAAAGTTATGCCGGGCCTTCGTCCCCAGATCGCTTGCATTGACGGAGGACACCATGACTGCTTCACCGGATTTTGGAACGTTCGGACGATATGAGGAGGTCCCGGTCGGCGAAATGCCCGCCGACATGAAAGACGCCTATAATTTCACCATGGAGTTGCGTGGCCAGGTGCCAGGTCCGCACAAGATCTGGTTGGCCAATCCGGTCTTGTCGCGGACAGTCGTCCCGATCGGCGCCTATTATCAGACGCGATCGACACTGACCAAGGCGGAAATCGAGATCGCCACGAACCTGGTTAACGCACGCTGGCTGGCAGCTTATTCCAACTACGAGCACGAGATGATCGGGGAGGAGAAGGGTGGCTTGGCCCCGGAAAAAGTCGAAGCGATGATCGCCGGGCTGTCCACGAGCTTCGATGATGAACGCCAGCAGGTGGTTTACGAACTTGCCTCGGCGCTTGTGGCACCCCGGGTTGTGCCGAAAGGTCTCTACCGCCGGGCAAAGGCGCTGCTGGGCGACGCTGGCATCGTCGACGTGACCATGCTGCTCGGCTGGTTCACTGGGGTATCGCTCACGCTCAACGCCTTCGACGTCCCTTCCAATGCCGTGGGACTGGACCAATGAAGGAGACCACATTCATGGACGTAAGCCATCTTGGCGGCCGCCTACCGTTGCTCGACCCGGCCTGCCTCACGGACGGCCAAAAAGCGGTATATGACCGCCTCCGAGCCACCATGATACGTTGGGCCGACCAGTCCGGCTTTCAAAGCATGGCGAACGAAAACCGTCTGATCGGGCCGTTCAATCCCGTCATGTTTAGCCCCGGCATAGCGTCGGCCTTCCTGGACCTGCAAGATGCGGAGCAGGCAAGTACGTCGCTCAGCGAGCGGGTGCGCCAAGTCGTTATCCTCGAAGTCGGCGCGGTATGGCGGGCCGACTACGAGCTATATGCCCATGCCGCCGTCGCACGCAAAGCCGGTCTGACGGATGACATGGTTCGTGGTTTAGCGGCCGGAACTTTGCCCGAAGACCTGAGCGAGCAGGAGAAAATTGCAGGCCGTTTCGCCCGGCAGCTAGCGGCGGAACATTGCGTCGATACGGAGCTCTATCGCGCCGCCGAGGCGATCTTCGGAACGCAAGGCTTGGTGGATATCACCTTTCTGGTCGGTATTTACCACCTTGTTTGCGGTTTGCTGACTGCGTTCGAAATCCCGGCTCCAGCGGCGGGTCCTCTGGATCCATCGCGGCCGGACCGGGCCAGGGGTTTGCATAAGGCGAAGCTGACAACCGTTGCCTTATTTGCGGCGAAGTCGTTCCTTGAAAACCTTGTCGTCCGCGACGACAACTCCGTTCTCGTCACATGTGTCACCACGAAGGAGCTGTTTTACGTGCCGCCGTGGTCTGGCACGGGCATGGTTGAGCCGGTCCGTTTGTACTGCTTCGAACAGTTACCGACAGGCATGATCGAGATCGAACCGAACATTTTTTTGATCTGCACTGGCAACCTGTACACGACCCATGAGTCATTCCTATACCGGCTCGATCTGCGCGACTGGCAGCCTGGCTCGCCGGTCGCACCCGAGTTGGTGTTCCGCTTCCCCGAGAATGCCAAGGGATTGAACGGCATGTGCCTGCTCGGTCCCGGCACGGCCCTGGTCGCCGACTGTTTCGCAAGCCTGATCTGGCGCGTGGACTTCCAGCCAGGCGGCCGGGATATGCAGGCCCGGGTTTGGCTAGAACACGAAAGCATGGGGTATTTCCCAGGCAAGCTGAAGCCCGAGCAGCCCGGTGTGAATGCAGTCCGCTATGCCGCCCGCACCCATCATCTGTATTATACCTCGACCGCCAAGAAACTGCTGATGCGCGTGCCAGTCGCCCCCGATACGCTGGACCCGGCAGGCGCGCCGGAGCTGGTCGTGGCAGGGCGCATGTTCGATGATTTCTGCATCGACGAGGATGCAGGCGCGCTCTACATCACCACCCACCGGCAGAACACCATCGACCGTGTCTCGATGGATCCAGGCGAGAATAGCGGCTTCACGCAGAGCGTTGCCGGAGACCCATTCACAGAAGCGATGATCGGACCCTCGAGCGGGGCCTGGAGCCGCCGACTTGGGGATTATGGCAAGGCGGCGTACTTCATCTGTGACGGGGGCACCGCGTCGCCGCCGCCGGGTGGTCCGCAGCTCGCGAAGCTACTCTGGGTGACCTTCTAGCGACCAACCCTCGCTGCTGCGTGGACCACGCTGTTCACTTAAGAAAGGGGTCACCGGCAGCGAGCGCGACCTGATGCTAGCGCTGAAGACAGCATACTAGGCTAGTGAAACGCCGGTGAGCGAGGCCATCGGGGGTCGCCGCACGATTTATCCAAAACTTCACGGTAGGCCAAGCTAAGCGTCGCCATCTAGCGTAGGACGGTTCGACTGCCGGCGTCGCCTCACCTTCAAGGATAGACAGTGACTTGTCTTGGATCGATACGCGTCCGACTCGCAACTCTAGAAGACTGCTCTTCAATCGGTGAGGTTCACGTCACAGCATGGAAAGAGACCTATCGCGGCATGGTCCCGGACTCCATGCTTGCAGCCTTGTCGGTTAATCAGCGAAGAGAGGTCTGGCGGCGCATTTTGAGCCAGCCTTCCGGACCCAATTCTATACGCGTCTATGTCGCTGCCGCTGGTTCACGCATTACTGGGTTCTCATCGTGCGGCCCTCAACGTAGTGAAGATGTCGCTAACCAAGGATACGATGGCGAGATTAGCGCAATTTACGTTCTTCGCTCATTTCAACGACTTGGCTTAGGGAGAGCTCTTTTCGAGGTAATGGGATGTGATTTACGCAAAATAGGCAACGGCAAGTTCAGTCTTTGGGTTCTTCGTGAGAACACTCGAGCCCGGGCCTTTTACGAGCACCTAGGCGGACAACTCGTTGCGGAGCGACAAGATGCACGTACTGACGGAGTGTTGCATGAAGTAGCCTACGGTTGGCGACATTTCGCTTGATCACGCCGGATCATGCGACTTTTACGAATAACTTTCAGAACACATTTTAAGGCAGCCGGACTTGGACGGCCCCGTACGGTGCAGTTTTGGACAAGCCTTGCGGCGATCCCAGGGTGCAGCCTTTGTGTTCATCATGCTTTCAACTACGTCGGCGATGCCTGCTTGCCGGTTGCCATCGGATTTGCGCCAAAGTCATTTGATCAATGGATCAATGCGCATCGAACGAGGAAAAGCGCCACGATCGTTGTCTAATGCGGATATGGGTCGAACTAGCCCAACACAGACAGC
This sequence comes from Acetobacteraceae bacterium, assembly GCA_965198855.1. Classification (GTDB taxonomy): domain Bacteria; phylum Pseudomonadota; class Alphaproteobacteria; order Acetobacterales; family Acetobacteraceae; genus BOG-908. The sequence continues at coordinate 84,666 of CBDAPZ010000002.1, forward strand.
GGTCAGGATCGTTGATGTTTATCGAGCCCATAAGCGTCGATCCTTTGGTTTCCTAGGGTGGCTCCGCTATCCCGTTGGGGCGGTCTGATCTCACCGCTGTGGTTTGGCCGTTGGCCGGGCTGCTCCAACGTATCCATCCGGTGAGCACCGCAGCGTTGATCAGGCGGCCTTGCGTGCCACGGCATCTGGGGGCTGCCAGTTCCACGGGAGCAGTTCATCCAGCCGGCTTACCGGGTGTTGGGCGATGTTGGCCAGGACGTGAGCCAGCCAGGCCTGCGGGTCGATGTCGTTCAGCTTGGCACTCACGATCAGGCTGTACATGACAGCGGCGCGCTGTCCGCCCCGGTCGGATCCGGCGAACAGCCAGGATTTGCGGCCAAGGGCTATGCCGCGCAGGCCACGCTCGGCGGCATTGTTCGTCAGGCAAACGCGGCCGTCCACCAGGAACCGGGCAAAAACGGTCCAGCGCTTCAGCATGTAGTCCATCGCTTTTGCAACGTCGTTGCCGCTCGACAGCTTTCTGCGTTCCTCGATCATCCAGCTGTGCAGGTCAGCCACGAGAGGTTTGCTCAATTCCTGGCGCACGCTTTGACGCCGCTCCGCACTGCATCGGTTGATGTCACGCTCAATGTCGAACAGCTTGTCCATGCGACGCACCGCTTCCAGGCAGAGCGGCGATATTACCGCTTGGCTCTTTCCCTGCGCCCGGCGTCGTGCAGCCAATTCAACATCGGCCAGAACAAAGAATTTGCGACGCGCGTGCGCCCAACACCCTGCTTCCAGAATCACGCCCGGACTTCGGCCGGCCTCGTACAGCTTGCCATAGCCGCCATACGCGTCCGCCTGCAAAATACTGGCGTAGCCGGCGAGATGGGCTTGCGGATGCTCGCCGCCGCGATCGCGCGAGTAGTAGAATATGGCAGCAGGAGGTGCCGTGCCGCCGAACGGGCGATCGTCGCGCACATAAATCCAGGCGCGGGCGATGTCAGTCTTGCCTTTTGCCAGCACCGGGACCGTGGTGTCGTCGCCATGCAGCCGCTCGGCCGCCATGACATGCGCGTGCAGCCGTTTGAACAGCGGCATCAGCGCCGTGGTGCAGGCGCCCACCTGGTCGGCCAGGGTGGACAGGCTCAAGGGCACGCCTTCGCGGGCGTAGCGCTCGGCCTGGCGGTTCAGCGGCTGATGCTGGCCGAACTTCTCGAACATAATCATCGCCAGCAGGCTTGGGCCGGCCCAGCCACGCGGCGTCACGCGGAACGGCGCCGGCGGCTGGCTGATCGCCTCGCAGTCGCGGCAGGAGAACTTCTCCCGCACGTTCTGGATCACTTTCCAGCTGCGCGGGATTACTTCCAGCGTCTCGCTCACGTCCTCACCTAGCTTGCGCAGCCGGCCGCCGCCGCAGCACAGGCAGGCGACCGGTGCGGGCTCGACCTGCCGCTCGCGCGGCAGATGCTCGGGGAAAGGCTGGCGAGACGGGCGCTTGCGGGTGAAGGAGGCCACATTGGTGGTGCGTGCGGCGGCCTGCTCTGCGGCGATCTCATCCTCGGTCGCAGCGGCTTCCGCCTCTTCCAGGCCGAGCTCCATCTGCTCGATCAGCCGCGTAGTACGTTCGGAGCGCTGACCGTAAAGTGCATGCCGCAGCTTGGCGATTTGCAGTTGCTGATGAGCGATCAGCGCCTGGTCGGCGGCCGCGCGCGCTCGGCTTGCGGCCACGATCGCCTTCAGCGTGTCGATATCGTCTGGGAGGAGTTCGGGATCGGCTTGCACAAGATGATCGAATCACAAAGCATGCCGTGTCGGCCACCCAATTATGCGGTTTGCGACTATCCCGCGCAACTCGGCCGGAATGTGTGGCGCGGGTTTCGCCAGTCGATCCCGTCGAGCATGTAGGCGAGCTGCGAGGCGGAGATCCCCACCACGCCGTCGGCTGGTGTCGGCCACACGAAGCGGCCTTTCTCCAATCTTTTGGCGTAAAGCGACATGCCGATGCCGTCGTGCCAAAGGATTTTCACCAGATCACCACGCGCCCCTCGAAAAACATAAAGGTCACCAGCATGCGGATCACGCCCGAGCGCTTGCTGCACCTGCAGCGCCAGGCCGTTCATGCCGCGTCGCATGTCGGTGCGCCCAACCGCCAGCCAGACGCGCACACTCGATGGAAATGCGATCATCTCCGGTCGAGCGCATCGAGCACCAGCCGCAATGTCGCGGCTTTGACGCCGCGACCCACTCGCACGCGAGCACCGCCCGGCCACTCGATCTCGATCGTGTCGGAAGCAGGTGCGCACGGTGCGGCGGCGGGTCGATCATCCGTTACCAGCACCGGCACGAGCTGGGGCGCGGGTAGCCCTGCCGCCCCGCCGCCGTAGAGCTTGCGCCAGGTGAAGACCAGATTGGTGTTCACATCGTATTGCCGGGCGACGACAGAGACTGATGCGCCAGGTGCGAACGCCGCCGCCACGATCTCCCGTTTGAGTGCCTCCGGCCACGTGCGCCGTTTGACCCGCTTGATCGTGTCCATTATCGCGTCAGTGGACACTTACCGCCCCGCCTTCGTCCTAAAGGCAGGCAAAATGCCGGGAACTTACAAAACGCGGTAGGCGGCCCTCACCGCAGGGTTACGCTCCAACGGGGGCGCTGCCGCTGTTCGTCACCGACGGTCGGGGCGGGCCGGGTGTCGCTACTAGCCCCTCAGAAGCTTATTGGCTTGCACGCGAACCAATTCGTCGGGCTTGACCAATTGAAATTTGAAAGCGCAAGAAGCTGCGCCATAAAGCCATGCATGGCTGCCGAAAGTGACTGCGCCAAGGTCCAGCTTTCCGGCATCGTTCCGGTTCCTGCGATCACGTTTGCGCCTAATTAAGCTTGGAAGAATTGACGGAAGTGCGAGATGACAAGCTCGGGCTGTTCCTCGGGGATCAAGTGGCCACACGGGAGGGCTTCGCCGACCACCGGCCCGTCAGCCTTTGGGCGCCAGGTGGCAAGCACATCCCACAACTGGCCAACCGTCCCCTTTGCACCCCAGAGTGCCAGGAGCGGCGCTTGGATCTTGTGCCCGGCCTTGTCGTCAGCCCGGTCCATGTCGAGGTCGATGCCCGCCGCCGCCCGGTAATCCTTGCAGACAGCGCGAATCGTCCCCTGGCAGCAATACGTGCGGATATACTCCGCCATCGCTTCCGGCGTTACCGCGCCCGGTGTTTTGCCCTGCACGGCCAGATGATCACGTAGATAGAAGCCGGGATCCAGGCTGATCAAGTGTTCCGGCATCGGCGCAGGCTGGATTTGCAGGAACCACCACACGTAGCGTGTCGCGAACTCCTTGCTGGTGTCGTTGTACATCGTCAGCGTCGGCGCGACGTCCAAGACAGCGGCCTTTTGAACCGCACCGGGGTGATCCAGGCACAAGCGATGCACGACACGGCCCCCACGGTCATGGCCCGCCACCATGAACGACGTATGGCCGAGCTGCCGCATGACATCGACCATGTCTTGCGCCATGGCGCGGAACGAGTAGTTGCTGTTCTCGGGGCTATAGCCCGGCTTGGACGAGTCGCCGTAGCCGCGCAGGTCGGGAAGAACGACCTGGTATCCAGCGTCCACCAGAGCTGAGGCGACCTTGTGCCAGGTGACGTGCGTCTCCGGATGACCGTGAATGAGGAGCAGCGGCTGCCCATCACCTTTGCTCAAAGTATGGATGGTTACATCTCTGGTCTGGATATCCTGTGAACGGAAGCCGGGGAACAGCAACTCGCTCACACCAGCCGGCTGTGCGGGAGGCAGGTCGAGCAGGTCTGCACCGACTGCGGGCGCCAGCCGTGGGCTTGGCAGTTCGTGGGCCAAATTCTCCGGCGTCGGGGCAGGCGGTGTTTGCGCCCGCGCCCGGCGTGCCAAAGCCGAAACAACCGTTGTGATTGAAACACCGACAGTCGTTCTCCGGCCGATTGTTAACCCCATGATCATGTCTCCTTGTTTTTGGTCATTCGCCCAGACGTCGCCTGTGAGTTCACCGATCCTCTCATCATCAGCTTGCTGGAAGCATTGCTGGCCCATGCTGTAGGAACGCTGGCATGATGCCCTCCAAGCCCAATCGCGAGCGTGCCTCGGCTGTCATATCGAGCACGCTGATCACGGTGACTGGCGGAGCGCTCGACGCGTGGGTCTACCTTGCGCACGGACACGTGTTTGCAAATGCCCAAACTGGCAACGTTGCGCTCATGATGATTGCCGCGGCCGCAGGGGATTTCGCACAAGCAGGCAGTCACCTCACCTCCCTTGCAGCCTTTGTCACCGGGATGTTCATCTCGCAGCAGACAGGCAGCCGGCTCAAAGACATGAAGCTCAACTCGCGCGACATCCGACTCGGTGTGGAAAGTATGCTCCTAACCGCGCTCGGGTTTGCCGCGAACACCCTGTCTGACCACACCGTGATCGCGTGCGTCGGCTTCATCGCAGGGCTGCAAATCACCAGCCTATCCCACATCGGCAGGTGGTCCTTCAACACTGGCATGACGACCGGAAACCTGCGCGGGGCGGTTAGCGCCTTGAGCAAGGTGCTTACCGGCGCGCAGGAGGAGCGAGCCCACGCGCTGGTAATCGGGGCGTTGTGCGCCGCCTTTGCCATCGGCGCCCTGGTGGCCGCCTGGCTGACGCCCCGCCTGGGGAGCCTGACGCTCTTGCCGGTCGCCGCTCTTGTCGCCGCTTCGCTGGCCGCGGCGCCGCGGGGGCTGGACCCGATCCCGGACTGGAAGAATCTCCGGTGACGCAGGGACACGTCCCTGGCTTGCGAACATCAAATTGAGCTGCTGCCGGTTTGGTGGACACCACCTTTAGCTCGCGGCGGAGATCCGCTCGAATTCCATAGGGCTGATGTAGCCGATGGTCGAGTGGCGCCGCTGCGGGTTGTAGAAGCATTCAATGTAATCGAACACGTCGGCGCGGGCCTGGTTACGTGTGCGGTAGACCTTGCGCGCCGTGCGTTCTGTTTTCAGGGAAGAGAAGAAACTTTCCATGGCAGCGTTGTCCCAGACGTTGCCTGAGCGGCTCATGCTGCATGCCACACCGTTGTCCGCCATGAGCTTCTGAAATTGCTCGCTGCTGTATTGGCTGCCTTGATCTGAATGATGCAGCAACGCGATGGGCTTTCCACGCCGCCAGATCGCCATCATCAGCGCGTCCGCTACCAACTGCGCTGTCATTGCGGCATTCATCGACCAGCCCACCACTCTGCGTGAAAACAGGTCGATGACAGCCGCCACGTAGAGCCATCCTTCTGCTGTCCAGATATAGGTGAAATCCGAGACCCATTTCTGGTTCGGCCCGCTTGCTTCGAACTGACGATCCAACACATTGGCCGCAATCGCCGCCTTGGATCGCTCTCCAGCATCCACTGGAAGCCCCCGCCGACGAGGTCTCGCTCGTAAAGCCTCTGTTTGCATTAGGCGTTCGACGTGATGCAGTCCGCAGGAGGCACCTTCGGCAAGCACATCGTGCCACACACGCCTGGCGCCATAAGTGCGGTCACTCGCCACGAAACTGGCCCGTATGCGCCCCGTCAGCGCTTCATCTGCGACGGCCCTGGCACTGGGCGGCCGGGAGAGCCAGGCGTGAAAACCGCTGCGCGAGACACCGAGCGTCTCGCAAAGCCAACGCACCGGCCAGACCCCTCGGTGCTTCGCCACAAAGCCGAACTTCATATCAGCTCCTTGGCAAAATAGGCCGCGGCTTTTTTTAAGATGTCACGCTCCGCCTTCAGCTTGGCGACCTCGCGACGCAGCTGCGTCACCTCCTGCTGCTCCGGCTTGCTCTGGCCATGCCCAGGAAACGCGTGCTGCGGATCCGCTATGCCCTCACGAAGCCAACGTCGCAGAACACTTTCTGCAACATCGATATCACGCGCTGCCTGCGCAACGGCGACGCCACGCTCCTTGATCAGTTTTACCGCCTCAAGCTTGAACTCGCGGCTAAATTTTCGACGCTGCATCCTCGACCTCCGATCGGGTGGAAAACCTTAACTCGGTGTCCACCAAACCGGCAGCAGCTCAAATTTAGGCTCTCACGTCTGCCGTCCGGCAGGAATGCCGGATGTGCACTTCAGACGGCCGCTATGTGCAGGCGGCCCATACCGATGGGAGGTGAACCGGGGTGCGATCGAGGGGAGTCACGCGAGGCGTCCTACCTCGCTTAATGAGCATGCGTCGAACTAAGTGGGGCAGGCCTGCCTAATTTCAGCCGTGCTGACGTTGCCGACAGCGAGGGTTCCAGTCATTAGTTCGGTTCGCGTCCCACAGTTGAAGCAAGTTCGACACGGCAGCTTCAATGGAAGCGCGTGATACACCGTCGCGCACTTGGACGGACATGCCGACCAGCAACGCTTCGGCCAGCACCGCCAGACCAACAACGTCCGCGTCCTGGCGCAACTCGCCTGCCGCCGTAGCTCGCTCGACACAGCGCCGGATGGCGTTGCGGGTGCGTTGCCGTTCGGCAGCGACAAACGCCTGCAGGTGATCGTTTTCCGGGGAAGCGTTGGTGGTGGACAAAACGACCATGCAGCCCTGCGGCAGCCTTTCGTCGGTCTGCATCCTGGCCGAGCGGCGAAGCGCCTGTTCCAGAGCATCACGCGGCTTGAGCGTTTCGTCATGCAGCGGTGCCATGACTTGCCCGTACGTGCCGAGATAGCGGGTCAGCGCCTCGCGATAGAGGCTCTCCTTGGAGCCGAACGCGCCGTAGAAGCTCGCTGCTGAAAGGCCGCCCATCACCTGCTTGAGTTGGTGCAGAGAGGTCGTTTCGTAGCCTTGTCGCCAGAAGATCTGCATGGCGGCGTCAAGCGCGGCCTCCCTGTCGAATTCTCTGGGTCGTCCTGTGCGGGCCATCTCACCTCTCGATGTCTGGATTGTGGAGTAAGCAGTCTGAATCTCGTTGACAAGGCGTCCGCTCAGCTCCAACTTATGGATCGTGCGATCCGTAAGAGGGCTGACGGTGGATCGTGCTTGCTAAGCAGTGGAGACCAGCAATGGCCGAGACGGCGACAGAGATCGTGCGGACGCTCCTGAACGACCCAACCAACCCGGACGTGGTGCGGGCATGTGTCGCGCCCGAAGCGACCTACGTTTCCCTCAACTTCGACAACCCTGAACTCCAACGCATAATGCCCTGGGCGGGCACGCGAACCGGTCCAGAAGCGGTGTTGGACACCTACACGCGGGTCAACCGCTTCTGGCGCAGCGAGGCATTCGAGATCAGCGAGCTGTTCGGCGAGGGCGAGAACGTGGCTGTGTTCGGCCGCTTCAACTACCGATCCGTGACGCTGGGCAAGGTAGTCACCTCGCCCTTCGCCATCTTGGCCAAGGTGAAAGGCGGCCGGATCACCTTCATGCAGTTCATGGAGGACACGTTCGGCACCGCCGCCACTTTCCGCAGCGGCGGCGTGGCCACCTACCGCAGCGACCCGGCTGGCGGCGAGGTGACGCTGTGAGCATGGCCGGCCAGCGTTCGCCGCGCGACGTGGTCGAGCGCTTCTACGCGGCGGAGCACGCCTACATGAACGCAGGCGGCGACGACGCGGGCGCCAGCTTCGCCGACATGGCCGCCACGCTCGATCCGGACGTGGTGCTGCACCAATCCCCTGACCTGCCCTGGGGCGGCGAGTTCCACGGCCACGCCGCATACGAGGATTGGGCGCGGCAGATGAGCCGGGCGTTCGATCGGCTCGACGTGGAGGACACACGCCTGTTCACGAACGGCGACACGGTGGTCATTACCTGTCGCCTCGTCACCCGCTCGCGCGCCTCGGGCGAGACGCTCGACTTGCCGATGACGCAGGTCGTGCGCGTGCGCGGCGAGCGCATCGTCGAGTTTCGGCCATTTTACTGGAACGTGCCCGCCTACTGCGAGACCGCGGTAAGCGCCCGATGACCCAAGACGAAGCAAGTAGCGCCCGCCCGCTCTGGGCCGCCACGGCCGCGCGCACGGTCCGTCGCGGCCATTTTTGGATTGTTGGCGAGCGTATCCCGCGCGACGGCAAGACCTATCAGCGCGGGCCGATGTTTGCCGAATGGGAGACACCCGAGCGGGTTACGCGCCCTTACCCCGTCGTGCTGTTGCATGGCGGCGGGTTCCAGGGCACCGAGTGGCTCGACACGCCTGATGGGCGACCTGGCTGGGCGCAACGGCTGGTCGAGGCGGGATATGCCACCGTCATCGTTGGACCGTCCTGGCCACGGCCGCTCGCCTTTGCATACCGACATTGTAGGGCCGATGGGACCGCCTTTCTCCTATCAGGGCGGCCGCCAGATCTACTTCCCGCCCGACCCGCGGGGCTTGCACACGCAGTGGCCGTTTGGATCTGGCGACGCCGAAGCGATGGACCAGTTCAATGCCGGCTACAGCCCACTGCCGGCCGACCTGGCCGAGTCCGAAGACATGGACGCGGGCCGCCTCGCACGCCTGCTCGACCGGATCGGGCCGGCCATCCTGCTGTCCCATTCGGCGTCCGGCCCTGGCGGCTGGCTTGCCGCGGACCGTCGCCACGGCCTGGTTCGCGCCATAGTCAGCGTCGAGCCGATGGGTCCGCCCTTTGCCGACATCCCAAATATCGGCGCGATAGGCTGGGGACTGGCCGCCGCACCCCTGACCTTCGACCCGCCGCGCGCCACACCCGAGGCGGTGCGCGATCCCGACCCGGCGACCCTACGCCTGCCGAACCTGGCTGGGCTGCCGATCGCGGTGGTGACGGGCGACTCCTCGAGCTTTGCACCAGCCAGCCCGCCAGCTGTCGAGGCGCGTAAGGCTGGCGGTGCTGCTGCGGAGCTGCTGCACCTGCCGGATCACGGTGTGACCGGGAACGGGCATGGGCTGATTTACGAGCGGAATTCGGACGATGCGCTACGACCGGTGTTGGCCTGGCTGAATTGCCATGCCGGCGCCACGTCAAGCCACGGAGAGTTATAATGGATGTCGGCTTCATTGGTCTTGGCGCCATGGGGAGTGCCATGGCGCGCAACCTTGTCACGGCGGGCCATGCCGTTTGCGCTTGGAACCGCTCTGGCAAGCCTGGGATCGAAGGGGTTCAGGTGGCGTCCGACGCTGCAGATGCGTTCAAGGCCGAGGCGGTTTTCACCATGCTGTCCGACGACCCGGCGATCCGCGCGGTGTTGCTGGAGCCGGGCGTGTTGGCCAAGGCGAGACCTGGGCTGGTTCACGTCGTGACCTCAACCATCTCGGTCGCTTTCGCGAGCGAGTTGGCGGTGGCGCATGCGGCGGCCGGGGTCGGCTATGTGTCGGCCCCCGTGCTCGGGCGACCGGACGTCGCTGCCAAGGGCGAGCTGAATATTCTCGCAGCCGGCAAGCGCGAGGCTGTGGAGAAAGTGCGCCCTTTGCTGGACGTGCTGGGCAAGAAGGTCTGGGATTTGGGCGAAGATCCGCCGCGCGCCAACGCCGCCAAGATCGCCGCCAACACGATGATCACCATGGTGATCGAAGCCATGGCCGAGGCCGTGGTCTTGACCGAGGCGAACGGCCTGCCGCGCGCTGCCTTCTTCGAGTTGATCCTGGGCACGCTGTTCGGCGGCCGGTCGTATGAAAGCTACAGCGCGAAGATCGCCCATGACGACTACGAGCCGGGTTTCAAGGCGAGGCTGGGACTGAAGGATCTGCGTCTGGCCACCGAAGCCGCCACGGCCGCCGGACGCCGCCTGCCGATGCTCGACGCCGTGCGGGAACGCCTGGGCGAGGCCGTGGCTGCGGGGCTGGGCGACAAGGACTGGTCGATCATGGCCGATTTTACAATCAATCATGCGAAGTGAGGTAAGCTCGTGAAGAAAACCTGGTTGATCACCGGCTGCTCAAGCGGCTTCGGCAAGGTGCTCGCGGCGACAGTGCTCGCCCGCGGTGACCAGCTGGTTGCTACCGCACGCAGCGCCGAGGTACTCGGCAGCCTTGTTGAACATAATCCAAATACGGCCAAGGCTGTTGCCCTCGACGTAACACAGGGAGGCTCGGCCGCAGCTGCCGTTGCAATGGCCGAAGAGGCGTTCGGCGGGCTCGACATTCTCGTCAACAATGCCGGGTTTGGCTTCATGGGTGCGGTCGAAGAAGCGACACCTGAGGAATACCGGCCAATGTTCGAGACCAACGTCTTTGGCCTGATCGAGACAACGCGGGCAGCATTGCCGGCATTGCGCAAGCGGAAAGGCGCCCGGGTCGTCAACTTTTCATCGGGCGCGGGGATCGCAGGGGCGGCGGGCTACGGTTATTACAATGCCACCAAGTTTGCCGTGGAAGGCCTGTCGGAGGCGCTGGCGCAGGAGTTAGCACCACTCGGCTTAGCTGTGATCATCGTCGAGCCGGGGCCGTTCCGGACAGAGTTCCTCGGTCGCTCAATCGCGACTGCCAAAGCCGAGATCGACGCGTATGCCGAAACGTCCGGGAAACTTCGGCATTACCGGGACACCAACAATGGTCGCCAAGCTGGCGACCCGGAGAAGGCGGCTTCAGTAATCCTAAAGGCAGTCGATGCTGCGGCACCACCGCTGCATTTGCCACTCGGGCCGATCGCCTACTCGATCGTCGAAAAGAAGCTTACCTCCTTCAAGGCAGACCTCGACGCGTGGCGCGAGATCGCTATCGCCACAGACTTCTCGTAAGAAATCGCACGGTTGGAAAGATCCTAACGCGATCGCTATGTACGTAATTTGTGCCGGCGATGCCGGCACCAAGTTCGACCACGGCCATTGGGTTAAAATCCACCTTCCTCTCGTACGCAAGGCTGTCAATCAGCGTTGAATAGTTTCCAGCAAACAGCGTCCAATAGTTTCCACTTTGTCAGCCTGCTTTTGTCTGTTTCTTGCGCTGCTTGAAGCGAAAGGAATCGTTGCCGGTTTCCAGGATATCGCAGTGGTGGGTGACGCGATCGAGGAGAGCGGTTGTCATCTTGGCATCACCGAAGACACCCACCCACTCAGCAAAGGAGAGGTTGGTGGTGAAGATCAGTGAAGTTTTTTCGTAAAGCTGGCTGATCAGGTGGAACAGCAATGCGCCGCCGGAGGCTGGGAACGGGAGATAGCCGAGTTCATCGACGATGACGGCGTCGGTCTGGACCAGCTGGCGTGCAAGATTGCCTGCACGTCCTTGTTGTTTTTCTCGTTCCAGTTGATTGACGAGATCGACGGCATTATAGAAGCGTACTCGTTTGCTCCTGTGGATGGCGGCAACACCTAAAGCTGTGGCGATGTGGGTTTTGCCGGTGCCGGTTCCGCCGACCAGGATCAAATTATGCGCTGTTTCCATGAAGGCCGCAGTCGCCAATTGCTGGACTTGCGCCTGCGATAATGGTGTTTCGGCCCAGTCGATCCCGATCAGATCCCGATGCACGGGGAAGCGTGCTGCCTTGAGCTGATAGCGCAGGCTGCGCACCTGACGGTCGGCGAGTTCGGCTTCAATCAACCGGTCCAGCCATGCTTCGGGCTGCACCGGCCGGCGTGGCCCTTCGGCCAACAACTCGCTCCAGGCCGCGGCCATCCCGTAGAGATGCAGCGCCTTGAGCTGAGCCAGGCGATCCATGCCGGGCGAAGCAAAGCCAAGGGGCTTGACAGGATCAGTGGACGGCATGGCTCACCCCGCGCAGCAGATGGTCGTAGCGGCCGCAATCGGCGAGCGGTTCTGTCTGGAGCTTCAACATGTCGGGCACGTTCAGTAGGAGCGGTGTTCCAGGTGCCACCAGGCGGCGCATCTCGTTCATCACCACGGCGGCGGTCACGACATTGCCGTCCAGCACCAGCTCGCATGCGACTTGCAGCGGTTCCAGTCCGAACTCACGAGTCATCATCAGCAATTCGACGAAGGCGCGGTCTCCTTTAGGCTGTTTGAGAATGCGGTCGCGCACACGCTGAATAGCCATCGGCAAATCCCACTCGCGGAACGGCACGCCGTGGCGTAGAGCGCCGGGTTTGCGTTCGAGGATCGGTAAATAATGCCAGGGATCGCAGATCAGCTGATCACGCCCAAATCGGCGGCCATGTTCGGCGATGACCATGCCATCGGCTACGATGCTCACGATGGCGGCGGAACTACGTACCGAGACGGCGCGACCGGCAAAGGCCGCGGGCACGCTATAACGATTCCGATCCAGAGTAATCAAGCAGGTGCTGGACACGCGCAGCATGTGCTCGACGTAACCATCGAAGATCGCGGTGATCTGCCTGAGCGACGGCTGCTCTTCGGTGAAGCAAGCGGCGATCGAGCGTTCTGGCATTGCTGGATGTTTGCGCTGCGCCAGTTCCCGGCAACGCGTGGCCAGCCATTCGTTTAGCGCCTCGAAACTGGCAAAGCGGGCCAACGGCGTAAATAGCCATTCACGAATGTTGCCAACCTGGTTCTCGACTTGTCCCTTCTCCCAGCCCGAAGCGGGCGTACAGGCCACGGGCTCGAACAGATAATGATTGGCCAGCACCATGAAGCGGCGGTTGAACAGCCGTTCCTTGCCGGTGAAGATCGCTTCGACCACGGCCTTGAGATTGTCGTAGACCATCTGCTGGGGCACGCCGCCGAAGAAGGCAAAGGCGCGATTATGCGCATCAAAAACCATCTCCTGGGTCTCGCGCGGATAAGCCGCCACGAACATCTGACGGCTGAATGTCAGCCGGAAATGCGCAACCTTGATGGTCTGCATGACACCGCCGAGTTCGACATGCTCGTGGCTCCAGTCGAACTGGCACACCTCGCCGGGCGCAAAGGCAAGCGGCACAAAGGCGTGGCCAATAGAAAGCCCTCCTTTGTCAGCCTTCCAGCGCCGCACGAAACGCTGCACGCTGTCATACGCGCCGCGATACCCCTCGACCTGCAACCCCTCGAACAACCGTCGCGCAGTGCGGCGCTGGGCTTTCGGAAGAAGGCGCTCGGTGCGCAACCAAGTCTCCAGTGTCTCCTGGAAGGCCCCCAGCATCGGCGTCGGCTGCTCGCGCCGCCGATAAGACGGTTCACATCGCGTCCGGCAATGCTTGCGAACCGTCGGCCGCGACAGCTTCAGGTCACGCGCAATGGAGCTGATGCTCTCCTTGCTGACCAAACGTCGGCGCCGAACCTCGGCAATCAAGTCCATGAGCAGCACCCCAGATTCTCCGGCCAAAAGGCCAGATGATCGCATGAACCGAGGTGGAAACTATTGGACGCTGTTTACCCTCAGAATCTGGAAAGTTTTGCACGCTGTTTTACACGCAAGGCGTGGGACCGCATGGTCTGCCGAGTGTCGGGAGCTTCTTTCCATCGGGCGAGGGAGGCGAACTGATCGCGACCTGTCCCTGTATATTCCGCGACGAAGCGGCGATGCGAGCGGCGCTCGCGTCCCCGTAGCCCAAGCGCCTGACGCCTTGCTGCAGAGCGCCACGCAGTTCCGCGGCGCCCGTTAGAAGCCGTGAGTCTCCCATCCCCAAAACCGTGCAGCAGCTGGGGCATGCGGAGCTACGCGGGCACTCGAGCCTCCGTCTTTCATTCTAGAGGTTCGTCGCAGGTGGTACTGGCGCCTAGCCGAACGTTTGGAAGTGGGCGCTCAGCCGGCGTGGCGGCAGCGAGCGTCCTGATGCGGGCTGCGTCGTCTGCTGATACGGGGGTGTAGACCAGCATGGCGAGATCCGCTCGGCCGTCGACTGCAAAGGCCGTGAACTCGAGCGCGATCTCGCCGAGAATTGGGTGGTGCAGCCGCCTCACGCCTTCGCAGACACCGCTGACCCCGCTATCACGCCACATTGTATCGAAGTCGGCGCTCTTCGCGCACAACTCGTCAATTAGCGGCTGTGCGGTCGCAGCCGCTCCAGCACGGACCGTGGCGCCGCGAAACGCGCCGACGATGAAGCGGGCGACGCCCTCCCAATTCGAGTTGAACGTGCGCGCCCGCGGATCAAGGAAGATCAGGCGGAGCACGTTGCGTTCCGCCGAAGGCAGCGCTTCATAGTCAGTGAACACTGCGGCTGCGGCACGATTCCAAGCAATCACGTCCCAAGTCACGGTGCGGATCATCGCAGGGCAGGCGTCCATCGCGTCCAGCATATACTGCAAACGTGGGGTCACTCCGCCCGGCGGTTGATAGCGGACCTTCGGCGGCTGGCCGAACGCAAGCAGGAACAGGTGCTCGCGCTCCCCAGCGCTCAACATTAGCGCCTCGGCTAACCTGTCGAGCGCGTGAGTGGAGGGCGCATCGCCGCGCCCCTGCTCCAGCCAGCTATACCACGTGGCGCTGATCCCGGCTCGCTGCGCTACCTCCTCGCGCCGTAGCCCGGGCGTGCGGCGCCGACCGCCAACGTAGCCGAGAGCAGCCGGATCAATCCGAGTGCGCCGTTCGCGAAGATAGCCTCCGAGTGAGCCAAGGTCGGGCATACGGTCGAGCCTGTTGATATTTATACCTGTATAAGCTCCCAACTTTACACCAGGAGCGCACTCCTTGAGCTGCTGCCGGTTTGGTGGACACCGAGTTAAGGTTTTCCACCCGATCGGAGGTCGAGGATGCAGCGTCGAAAATTTAGCCGCGAGTTCAAGCTTGAGGCGGTAAAACTGATCAAGGAGCGTGGCGTCGCCGTTGCGCAGGCAGCGCGTGATATCGATGTTGCAGAAAGTGTTCTGCGACGTTGGCTTCGTGAGGGCATAGCGGATCCGCAGCACGCGTTTCCTGGGCATGGCCAGAGCAAGCCGGAGCAGCAGGAGGTGACGCAGCTGCGTCGCGAGGTCGCCAAGCTGAAGGCGGAGCGTGACATCTTAAAAAAAGCCGCGGCCTATTTTGCCAAGGAGCTGATATGAAGTTCGGCTTTGTGGCGAAGCACCGAGGGGTCTGGCCGGTGCGTTGGCTTTGCGAGACGCTCGGTGTCTCGCGCAGCGGTTTTCACGCCTGGCTCTCCCGGCCGCCCAGTGCCAGGGCCGTCGCAGATGAAGCGCTGACGGGGCGCATACGGGCCAGTTTCGTGGCGAGTGACCGCACTTATGGCGCCAGGCGTGTGTGGCACGATGTGCTTGCCGAAGGTGCCTCCTGCGGACTGCATCACGTCGAACGCCTAATGCAAACAGAGGCTTTACGAGCGAGACCTCGTCGGCGGGGGCTTCCAGTGGATGCTGGAGAGCGATCCAAGGCGGCGATTGCGGCCAATGTGTTGGATCGTCAGTTCGAAGCAAGCGGGCCGAACCAGAAATGGGTCTCGGATTTCACCTATATCTGGACAGCAGAAGGATGGCTCTACGTGGCGGCTGTCATCGACCTGTTTTCACGCAGAGTGGTGGGCTGGTCGATGAATGCCGCAATGACAGCGCAGTTGGTAGCGGACGCGCTGATGATGGCGATCTGGCGGCGTGGAAAGCCCATCGCGTTGCTGCATCATTCAGATCAAGGCAGCCAATACAGCAGCGAGCAATTTCAGAAGCTCATGGCGGACAACGGTGTGGCATGCAGCATGAGCCGCTCAGGCAACGTCTGGGACAACGCTGCCATGGAAAGTTTCTTCTCTTCCCTGAAAACAGAACGCACGGCGCGCAAGGTCTACCGCACACGTAACCAGGCCCGCGCCGACGTGTTCGATTACATTGAATGCTTCTACAACCCGCAGCGGCGCCACTCGACCATCGGCTACATCAGCCCTATGGAATTCGAGCGGATCTCCGCCGCGAGCTAAAGGTGGTGTCCACCAAACCGGCAGCAGCTCACTCCGCCTCTTTGGAAACGTCGGCCGCCACAGCGATCGCCGTGCCGCCGCCCTTCCGAATTTCGTCGACTGCTGTAGAAAGGCGGTCGTTTTCACGCCCGCTGACGACGACCTTGGCGCCAGCCTGAGCAAGAAGCTGCGCAGCGGCCAGCCCGATCCCCGATCCGGCGCCGGTGACGATGATGACCTTGTCCTTGACCATGATCGCCTCCCGTCAGAGGGGTTGAGCCAGGCTGCGCTGGGGCTCGACATGGGTGACGTGCTTCACGTCGTTCATCACCCGCTGGGTCTCGGGCGATGCCAGGGCGGCCTTCATCGACGCCTCGTCGCGGAACACGCACGGGCATATAGCAATCAAGCCACCGCCCTCTCCAGACGGGAAGAAGGCTGCAGCAGATACCAGGCCGTGGGGTCCCCAGCATTTGCGCACCAGCGGAAGGTGGACGTTGACCCAATGGTCTCGATCGAACGGGGTCTGTGTATCCCCGGCGTAGGTGACATACATCGTGATCATGGCGTCTATCCCTCTTCTTGCATCGATGATGCTCATGTGAGAGCCAATACTTGCTCGATCACATAATTCGGCCTTACAGAGAATATTTCTCCTCGCTCGGCACGTCGAAGGCGTTCAACGTAATCGAAACCTGAGCATAGAGGCCGACCCAAAGGACCAACTCGTTCAGGCCGCCTTGGCCGAACCGGTCCCGCGCCGCCGTGTAGACGGCGCCGGGCAGCACGCCGCCCGTCAGCAGGGCTGAGGCCACGTCGTAGGCGGCGACCTCATCGGGCGTGAGGTCGACCGGGCGCTGTCCTGCGGCGAGCGCGGCGACCTTTGCGGGCGCCATGCCTTCGCGCTCGGCGGTGGCGGCGTGGGCATAGAGCTCGTAGGCCGCCTTGTAGAAGGCGCCCGTCACTAGGATCGCGACCTGCTTGGCTGAGTCCGGCAGACGCTTTAGGGCGGAGATCGCCTCGACCTGGTCATAGTGGGCCTGACCCACCGACGGTTCGTGCAGGAACACGCCCCAAGGGCCGAGCAGGGCGCCGTGATCGTCGCGCGTCTTGAAGGCGGTGAACCCGCCATGCTCGATTTGCTTCAGCGCGCGATCGTAGAAGGCGCGCCGCTCGTCGTTTAATTGGTCCGGTGGAAGCAGCGGGAGGCGCATGGTTCTTCTCCTCAGGCCATGAGCAGGCGGTCGGGGGTGATCGGCAGGTCGCGCACGCGCTTGCCGGTGGCGTGCCACACGGCATTGGCGATGGCAGGGGCCACGCCGCAGAGGCCGAGCTCGGCGCCGCCTTTGGTCCCCAGCGGATTGAGGATGTCGTCGCGAGCCTCGACGAACAGGGCGTCGAGCTCGTGGACGTCGGCGTTCACCGGCACAAGGTATTCGGCGATGGTCGCGTTGGCGGCACGGCCGAGGCGATCGTCCCACTCGACCTCCTCCAAGAGCGCCATGCCGATGCCGCCGACCATGCCGCCGATCGCCTGGCTGTGCGCGAGCTTTGGATTGACCACGCGGCCGATATCGTAGGCGCCGATCAGGCGGCGAACCCGGACGGTGCAGAGGTCGGGGTCGACGCGAACTTCGGCGAACACCGCGCCGAAGCCGTTCATCGCATACTTCTTCTTGTTGGCCTCGTCAGGCTCCGCGCTTCCATCCGCGGTCAGGCTGTCCATCCCGGCCCGGCGCAGCACCGACGCGCCGTTTTGCGGATCCATGCCGTGGTCTGCGGCGAGCGCGGCGAGCTTCGCCTTCAGCGCGGCACAGGCCGCCTGCATCGCTGGACCGACGCTGGAAATGGTCGTGGAGCCGCCATGCTCCTTGGCCTTGGGAAAGTTCGAATCGCCCAGCTCGAAGCGGACGCGCGCCACGGGCAGGCCGAGCGCGTCCGCGGCGACCTGGGTGACCGAGGTGTAGGTGCCCGGGCCCATGTCAGTGGTAGCGCAGCGTACTTCCGCATGGCCGTCCGCGAACAGCGTCGCCGAGGCGGAGGTCGGGTAGCGCTCGGCCGGGTATATGGCAGTGGCCATGCCGTAGCCGACCAGGTCGCGCCCGTTGCGCATCGTCCGGGGCTTGGGCTCGCGGCGGCTCCATTCGAACCGCTCGGCGCCCTGCGCGTAGCATTCGCGCAATCGCTTCGAGGTCCAAGGCAGGTCCTTCATCGGGTCGCGCTCGGCGTAATTGCGTAAGCGCAGTTCGATCGGGTCCAGCCCGACCCGCTCAGCGAGCTCGTCCATGGCGATCTCCTGCGCGATCAGCCCCGTCGCCCAGCCCGGTCCCCGCATCGGGCAGGGCGTATTGACGTTCATGCGAACCAGTTTGTACCGGGTCAGCCGGTCGGGGCAGGCGTAGGTCGCGGCGGCCGGCCCGAGCGCCGGTTCGGCGAACTCCTCGTAGGTCGAGGTCTGGCCCACAACCTCGTGCATCATGGCGGTGAGCCGCCCGTCGCGTTCCGCCCCAAGCTGGACGCGCTGTTCGGCCACCCCGCGCGCGCCGACATAGGTAGACATCTGCCGCCGGGTCAGCTCCAGGCGCACCGGACGGCCGAGGCGCCGCGCCGCCATCGCGGCCAGGGTGACATGCGGCCAGGTACGCAGCACCGAGCCGAACGCGCCGCCGACATACGGGTTGATGACGTGGACGCGGTCGGGCGGGATGCCGAAGCGGCGGGCGATCTCGTCGCGCTCGTTTTGCACCCACTGCGACTTGCTCCACAGGGTTAGCCGGTCGCCCTCCCACTGCGCGACCGTGGCGTTCAGCTCCATCGGGTGATGCTGCTCGCGGCCGTTGCGGTAAGTGGCGTCGATCCGTACCGCCGCGCGGGCGAGCGCGGCCTCGGCGTCGCCCTTTCGGGTCTCGGGTCCCCGGTTCTTCTTGGCCGCCGCCTCGGAAGTCGGCTCGGCGAGCGCGGGATCGAAGCGGGTGCGCGCCGCCGGGTCGGTGATGTAGGTCGCACGGATCAGCGAGGCCCCGTGTTCGGCCTGCGCCTGCGTCCTCGCCACGACCACCGCGATGGGTTGGCCGCTGAAGCGCACCTGCGGCCCATCGAGCACTCGCAGCTGGTCGCCTGAGACGGGGTCAACCGCCGGCCGCTCCTCCGGCGTCTGATAGGGCAGCCTGTCCGCGTTGAGGTGGGTCTGCACCAGGAGGACGCCGGGCGCGCGTTCGGCGCGGCGGGTGTCGATCGCGGTGATCTCGCCGGCGGGGATCGTGCTGTCCGCCGTGGCGGCGTAGACGAGGCCGTCGGGGTGGAACTCGGCCGCATAACGCGCCCGGCCCGTGACTTTGTCGGGCCCGTCGACCCGGCTCAGCGGCGCTCCGATCGCGCTCATGCCAGCCCTCCGGTTTCTTCGAGCGCCCGTGCCACGGTGCGCCGGATCAGCTCGACCTTGTAGAGGTTGCGCCCGTGCGGGACCGCGCCCTCCGCCGCCAGCGCCGTCGCCCCGCGCGCCAGCTCGGGCGTCAGCCGGCGGCCGCGCAGGGCCGCCTCCACCTGCGGCAGCCGCCAGGGCGTGGTGGCCACTCCGCCAACCGCGATTCGGACGTCGCGCACCACCCCACCGTCCAGGTCGATCGCCACTGCCGCCGAGGCTATTGACCACTCGAAGCTCGCCCGGTCGCGGATCTTCAGGTAGTGCGAGCGCCAGCCGCGCCGGTCTGCCGGCAGGTCGATGGCGGTGATGAGTTCGCCCAGCGCGAGCTGCGTCTCGACCTCTGGCGTCGAGCCAGGCGGCCGGTGCAGGTCGGTCACCGCGATCGTGCGCTCGCCCTGCGCCCCGGCGATCGTCACGGTTGCGTCCAGGGCGGCGAGCGCGTTGGCGAGGTCGCCGGCGTAAGTGGCGATGCAGTGTTCGCTGCCGCCGAAGATGGCGTGAAAGCGGTTCTGCCCCTGGATCGCCGGACAGCCGCTACCCGGCTCGCGCTTGTTGCAGGGCGAACCGGGATCCCGGAAATAGCCGCACCGAGTGCGCTGCAGCAGGTTGCCGCCCAGCGTCGCAAGGTTGCGCACCTGCGCCGAAGCGCTGGCGAGCAGGGCTTCGGTGACGACGGGATAGTGGTCGCGCACCAGTATGTGCGAAGCCGCATCGCTCATCCGGACAAGCGCACCGAGCCTCACGGAGGAGCCGCGGTCTTCAATCTGGTCGAGCCCCGGCAAAGCGGTGATGTCGACGACGCGGTCGGGGTTGCGCAGGCTCTCCCGCATCAGCTGGACCATGTCCGTCCCGCCGGCGAAGAAGTCCGCGCCGGCATCCCAGACGCCGTCCGAGCGATGGCGCGCCCGGCTGGCGACGGCCGCCGCGAGGCTTGGCGCGCGGTCGTAGGCGAAGGGCGTCACGAGGCTTGCCCCGCCACCTGCCGTACGGCGGCGACGATGTTGGGGTAGGCGCCGCAGCGGCAGAGATTGCCGCTCATCCACTCGCGGATCTCGTCGTCCGAAGCCGCGTGGCCTTCGGCGATGCACGCCGTCCCGCTCATGATCTGACCGGGCGTGCAGTAGCCGCACTGAAAGCCGTCATGCTCGATGAAGGCGGCCTGCAACGGGTGCAGCTCGCCGCCTTGCGCGAGGCCCTCGATCGTGGTGATCGCCACTCCCTGTGCCATCACCGCCAAGACCAGGCAGGCGGTGACGCGCCGCCCGTTCATGTGTACCGTGCAGGCGCCGCAGTGGCCCAGGCCGCAGCCCTTCTTCGTGCCGGTCAGCTGAAGGTGGTCGCGCAACGCCTCCAGCAGCGTGGTGTGTGCGTCCAAATCCGGAATACGGTACTCGCGCCCGTTGACGCTTAGCGTCAAGTCGGCGACGCGGCGGCCGGAAGTCTCCGCCGATGCCTGCTGGGCCAAGATGACGTCGCCGGCCATTGCCGCTCCTCCCACGATTAACGACGAGATTACGACCTCGCGCCTAGTCAGATCCGGTCCGCTCACAGGGACGACCACTTCTGCTCGGTCCGCCTCAAGCGCCGTCCTCCAGTCGTGCGATCCAAGCCAGGATCGGCGCCAGCGCCGCGTCCGAATTCTTCTCGTAAATCAGGCCGTGGCCGTTGCCGGTCACGCCATGGTCGGTGAGTCGGATCAGCTCCGCCGCCGCGCCTGCGGCCTTCAGCCTGTCGACGATTGGCTGACTTGCGGGCGCGAAGGACGAGGTCTCCCCAATAACGGCGGCGACGGGCAGGCCAGCCAGCGCGGGCAGGGTCAGGGCGCCGGGCGGGGCGACCTCCACATCTTCGGGCAAGCGGGGCGTGGGCTCATAGCCGAGCGGTGACGCCGTCAGACCCCATGCGAGCTTGCCGATGTTGGGTATGTCGGCGAACGGCGGCCCCATCGGCTCGACAGCAACGATGGCCTTGACCAGCCCCGGCCGGCGGTCCGCGACGAGCCAGCCGACAGGCCCCGACGCCGAGTGCGTCAGGAGGATCGCCGGGCCGATCCGGTCCAGCAGCTTGGCGAGGCGATCGGCTTCCATATCCTCCGAGAAGGCGAGGTCGGCAGGCAGCGGACCGTAACCGGCGATGAACGCATCCATGGCCTCCTCGTCTGACGCCTCGAACGGCCACTGCGTGTGCCGGCCCTCCAGGTCTTCCGGGAAGTAGATCTTCCGTCCGCCCTCGTATGAGAAGGGCGGCCCCATCTCGCCCATGGTCTTCGGATGGAAGGGCGACCGGCCTTGGCCAGGCCGATCAACCAGAACGACGGCATACCCTGCTTCAACGAGCCGCTGAGCCCACCCCGGGCGACCGTCCGGCGTGTCCCGCCACTCGGTGCCCTGGTATCCTCCGCCGTGGACGAGCACAATCGGCCACGGATGCGTCACCTCTTCAGGCGCCTCCCACTCCGCGAAGAGCGGCCCGCGCTGGTAGGTTTGCCCGTCGATTTCGACCCGCTCGCCCGGTATCCAAAAAGACCCGCGACGCGCCAGCCTGGGTTGAACGTGCTTCCAGAATCGGCGGTAGGTATCCGAGTTCATTCCAAACTCCCCAACTGGCAGGAAATACAAGCATCCGTAAGCGTGGTTCTCCGCTTGGCAAGAATTCGGACAAAGTCCGCATCATTGCGGAGTGGCGTCGCCTTAAACATTGGATCGACCGCTCAGTCGGAGGTCACGTGGTCTAATGCTGAAGCGGTTCGTGAATTGCGTGGCAAAGTGGTTTGGTCGTCTAAACCCAGACTTCCGAGCAACCTCACCGATGGAGAGATTAGTTGTCAGCAGCAACCGCTTGGCTGCATCCAGCCGCGTGTCGAGCAAGTGACGGTAAGGCGTCGTGCCCGTGGTCTGCTGAAAAAGACGCGCGAAATGGAATTTACTCACACCTGACTCATTAGCGAGCTTATCGATTGTCACCGGTTCGGCATAGTTATGACTTATGAGCTCAAGCGCCCTGCCTATTCTCTTGTCTATTGCCGCGCTTTGCCGTAGCTCGCGAACTTCAGATGAATTCTTGCAACCAAAGGTCAGAAGATGCCTGACCAGCCAGCAGACGGCACTATCAGCGTAAAGGGTTGAGGCACCTTCTCGAAGGCCATCGAGAAGAGCCAAGGCGACATACCGAATGGGAGCATCAACGTAACCGTGCGCAACTAAAGGCGTTGGCGGCGCCGACCCGGTTCGACAGAGTTGGTCGGCTGCCTCGTCGAAGAAAGCCTGGGGAATGTAGATGTTGATCTTGCAGGCCGGCCCAGCCTCCCGATTTACCCGCCTTCGCAAGCGGTCGGTTGCTCCTCCTGGTGTGAGACCCACTGCGCCGGGCCTGTAAGTGGCGCGTCGCCAAGTACCGCTTGATAGAACCTCGAGTTCCTGTTCCCCGCGAGTCATCACTACAATAGTTTGATCAGGCGTCGGCCGTGTATCGAATGTATCCTCATGTTCTAGGATCTTCTGATGCTCAACGAGCGCCGACTGCCAGTCGAGCCCGCGGCTGCTCTCGATCGAGCGCACGCGCAGAGCGTCCGCGCACTTCAGGCTTGCCGGGTCAACGATCATCGTTTTGCCTCAAACATCAGACCAGAATTTTGACTCCGGAAGACGCCGCCTTCGACTAGCTTCTTGCCTGGCAGGCGGTCGGGGAGGAGACGCAGTCGTTCCGGTATCGAGGTTCAGTGGCAAACTAAATTCGTCAGTCGTCCGAAAAGCGCCCCTGCACCGTTGTTGATCTCCGACAGACTTTCCGCGGACAAGCCTTCAGCGTCGTCGAGCCTTCGAGTAAAGGTCTTGGACACAGCGGTAGATGCGTACGGAAAGTCCGTGCCGTAGAGGATGTGGCCGGGTTTCGAGAACGCCAGCAGGCTCGGCAGACCGCTGGGCGCAACAAGTGCGGTGTCAAAGTAGAACCGCTGCATTTCCGCCGTCAGCGATTCGGCCGAACGATCGGGGTGCAGCGAGGCGGTCAGTTCCGCGAAGCGGCTGGCGGCATACGGCAGGAAGCCGCCGCCATGCGAGAGGATGATCTTGATGTTGTCGAAGCGGGTCATATGACCCGCAACGACGAGCTGCAGCGCAGCCCGCGTCGTATCGGCCGGGTAGTCTTCGATCGGTCCGGGTATACCGGCCAACACTGCGGCTTCAGGTGTGGTCGGGTGCACGAACACGACCGCAGACCGGCGGTCCAGTTCCTCCCAGATCGGCAGAAAGCGGTCATCGCCGAGGTAGACGTGGTCGAAGTTGCTATGCAAGCAGATGCCGTCGACGCCGAGTTCGTCATAGCTGCGGCGTATTTCCGCCAGACCGGCGTCGACATCGGGCAAGGCCAGGGTTGCGAGATAGCCGAACCGGTCGGGATGGCGGCTCACGAGTTCGGCACCGTAGTCATTGACCCGGCGAGCGATGTCGATCCGGTCGGCGCCCTTCCAACCCTCGATCCCTGGCGCGGTGAGCGAGAGCATGCTGACCGCAATCTCCTCCTGATCCATGAAGCCGAGGAGCTGCTCCGGCGACCACTCTGGCGCGCTCCAGCCGGAGGGGTCGCCGCCATGTTCGGGCAGGTCGCTCGCCCAGAATGGCGGCACCAGATGGGTGTGGACATCGATACGGTTGGCGCTCATTGCAGGCCTCCTTGTAGCGCTTCAACAGGACCGCGATTCAAGCCAAGCAGATCACCAATGATCTGTCGGCCCGAAACGCGACGAACAGACACAACTGACATCTGAGCCGATCGTTCCCGAATTCCAAGTAGAAAGTTTAGGAGCATTGCGCAAGAGGCGATTTGATTAGGCTCGGACCCTCCTCCGAGCCTGAAGCTTTGCATCGCGTAGGCCTCCAATTCAGACGTCACGTCTAAACCGCGTGCGCATGCCCATGCGGTTTAGCGAGGTGGCAATGTCCTCATCGGACCAAGGGGTTTGGGTGGACTGGCGAATGTAGGCCACCGCCTTGCGCCGCAGCACCGCTGCAGGAAGGATATCACCCCCGCTCATGAGCGGCCTCCGGCCTCTCCGGGTTTGCCGCCTCGACTAGGAGCGCCGCGACGAGTGCGACAGCCGCGGGCCGCTCGTCCGGGTTCAGCTGCCCGGGTATAATTCGTAATCTTCGCGTCATGTCACCACGAGAGAGTGGCAGCTTCTCCGCCGAACCGTTCGGTCGCTTAGCGGGGTAAGACATTTGCCGCAGGACTGATCTTAAAGTTCTTAGTTCCAGGAACCTTGTTACGCCAGCGGGCTTGGGCGCTAAAGCGCGCCCCGCGATGTCCATTGCTGCTTGGATAGGCGAAGTCGCGGGCATACTATGACAATGACATTCCGTTGAAGCTGAAACCGAACCGCGCCCGGAGATTTGCATTACGACAACTTGGAATCCCCGTCGCCAAGAGGACGCGACCGATGACCGACCAAGCTACAAGCGAACTACCGAGGCACATCATTACTGGACGCGAGTTGTCCCGGCTAACCTCCCACACCGAAGCCGCGCAAGTCGAGCTCGTGCGCCGTCAACCAGATGGTCCGGTTCGGTGGAAGTTCCGGCAGTCGAGACCGGTCCTGATTTGGAGCCGGTGCGCGATGGAACGCCAGTCCCTAGAAGCCGACGGCGTGTCACCGATCAAGAGAGCAAGAACGCTCGGATCGCGCCTTTACGTGGTCCCGGCAAATGCGACATTTGATGGTGAAATCGAGGTCCAAGGAGACTTCGAGTACACAATGGTTTTCATAAACCACTCTTCTCTCGGCCCAATGAGATGGGATTGCCTCGACCGCTTTTTTGAGGGCAACGTATCTCCCGAAATTACGCGGTGCCTCGCTGGAGTTACGGGCGAGGCTGCGGCTCCGGACAATTTGTTCGACTTGCTGGCCGAGAGTTGGCTAGTGCAGACCCTTGCCTTCCTCACTAGGATGACAACGAACGGTAAACCTGCCGATAGATATCGCGGGGGTTTGACTGCTGCGGACCGTCGTAGGGTCGAAGACTATATACAGGCGCATCTGGTGGACACGATTAAGCTATCAGATCTCGCTAGGCAGGTAGACCTCGGCGAACGACACTTCTCCCGCGTATTTTCGCAAGTATTCAGTGAAACACCGGTATCCTATGTCATGAGGCTGCGTATCGAAAAAGCCAAACACCTTCTCGCAGCAACTAAGTTATCCATGACAGATATCGCATTGGAGTGCGGATTCAGTCACGCACAGCATTTTTCGACCAGATTTCATGAGGCCGTTGGCACGAGCCCGTCGCGGTTCCGGAGAATAGTCTTGTCTTAGGGTGCGCCGGTCGCGGCCGTTTCCTATGAAGGAATTTGGCCGGATCATGTAATACGTGTCTCCCACGTGTAAGCGGCACACAGCGTCGACGTTCATCATCCCACTGAAAACGACCAAAGAGCGCCCGATGGCACAAGTGCTCGTCCTGATGGACGACCTCCCTTTATGGATAACGCAGTATCTGAATGAAATCGAAACTCAGAGATTTGGCCCAGGCTTCGCGCATTTGGAGTCCACAGCAGAACTGCTATTTGGTACACAGCTTGTCCAAGGTCGCGAGGAAATAAAGCAGTTCTTCGACAGAGTTTGTAGCCCGCTTGTAGTTAAGCACGAGATTGCTGAGTATTGGGAAGGATTGCCGGTGATAATGCTTCGTGGGCGCCTCACCCTAGCGAAGCATCAAAGCCCATCTGAAACGATATCACCGCCGATGGTTCAATTTCTGACAATGTCACCTTCCATAACAATTCAAAAAATCGCGATGATAATTGGGCCAACGCGGGCACTCGTCGACCCCGGCATAAGCTAAGGCCAATTGCTTGCGAGAGGTCGTTCTAATGAACGCTGGATGACATACCCTGGTGGTAGCTGCGCCGAAAGGGCGTGTCGAGGCACTGCATGGCCGAAACTAGCAAACGAAGTCTATTTGGTGGAAGAGAAAAGCGGGAGTTGCCCCCATAGGACGTCATCGGTAATCGCAAAGTGACATGGAGTTGCGATGGACGGTGTATCTGACCTCGCAAGGCACTTGGAACTCGGCGAGAACCCCACCAGCTCCGCGTATCGATCGCGGGCGGACAAGGATGCTGGTTCCGACAAGAAGTCGGACCAGGGGCAGGAACGCAGGGAGTCCAACGACCAAGACGACGGATCTGACAACGCCAAGGACGGTGACGGCAAAGACGGGCAGACGAAAAAGAAGAGCCGCCTGCCGATCATCTTTCTTGTCGTCTTCATCGTCCTGGCCGTCATCGGCGGCGTTGTCTACTGGCTGATGACGCGCAACTTCGAGTCGACGGACGACGCCTACACCGAGGGCAATGCGGTAAGCATCGCGCCCAAGGTGTCCGGCTACGTCGTGGAGCGGCTTGTCGACGACAACAGTCTCGTGCGCCAAGGCGAGCTGATGCTTCAAATTGATCCGCGCGACTACATCACGGCACGCGACCAGGCGCGAGCCAATCTCGAGTTGGCGCAGGCGCAGTTGCGCAGTGCGGAGATCGACCTGGAGATCTCACGTGTTCGATATCCGAGCGACCGGCAACAATCGCAGGCACAGTTGGCGCAGGCACGTGCGAATCAGGCCGACGCCCGGCGGGAATACGACCGGCAGCACAGGGTAGACCAGCGTGCGACCACGCAGACGGCGGTGGATCAGGCGACCACGCAGTTCGAATCCACCACGGCAACCGTCCAGCAGATGCAGGCGCAATTACAGGTCGCCTCGCTGGTTCCTCAAAACATAGCTAACGTGGGCAGCACGCTGAAGCAGCGGCAGGCGCAGGTGGCGCAGGCGCAGGCCAACTTGGCGCAGGCTGAGCTCAACCTGTCGTACACCGAGATACGCGCTCCGCTCGAAGGCACGATCACCCGACGCAACGTGGAAGTCGGAACCTACGCGCAGGCTGGGCAGCAGGTGTTCTACCTGGTGCCGCCGCAGGTTTGGGTCGTGGCCAACTTCAAGGAAACCCAGCTCAACCGCATGCGGCCCGGTCAGCATGTCACCATCAGCGTGGACGCCTATCCCCGGCTGAAGCTGCGCGGACATGTCGACAGCATCCAACAGGGCAGCGGCGCTCGCTTCACGACGTTTCCGTCCGAGAACGCGACGGGGAACTACGTCAAGATCGTTCGCCGGGTGCCCGTGAAGATCATTATCGATGACGGTCTCGATCCTAACATGGGTTTGCCGCTCGGCCTTTCAGTGGAACCCACGGTGGACTTGAAATGAGTGGCGGCGGCAAGTCCAATCCGTACCTCATAGCCGTCGTAGTCACGCTCGCCGCGTTCATGGAGGTCGTGGACACGACGATCGTCAACGTGTCCCTGCCGTATATCGCAGGCGATCTCGGCGTCAGCACGGACAATGCCGCATGGTCGCTCACCACCTATCTCGTGGCCAACGGCGTGACACTCGTCATCTCTGCCTCGCTCGGCCGACATCTCGGGCGAAAACGCTATTTCCTGATCTCGATTGCGGGGTTCACCGTATGCTCGCTGGCCTGCGGGCTCTCGACGAATTTCGGCGAGCTGCTGCTGTTCCGGGGATTGCAAGGACTGTTCGGCGGCGGGTTGCAGCCGATGCAGCAGGACATCGTGCTCGATACCTTCCCGCCGGAGCAGCGCCAGCAGGCGCTCTCCATCACGGCCGTGGCGACCATCATCGCTCCCGTCATCGGTCCCGTGATCGGCGGTTATCTCACCTTCAACTACTCATGGCACTGGATATTCCTCATCAATCTGCCGGTCGGCATACTGACGGTCTTCGGTGTGATGGCGCTGATAGAAGACTCACCGGAAATGGAGGAGGAGCGGCGCAACGCACGGCCTTTCGATTGGACCGGCACGTTCCTGATCGCGCTGGCATTGGGGTGCATGGAACTCGGAGCGGACCGCGGAGAGGATTACGACTGGCTCTCGTCGAGTTTCATCCAAGTTATGTTCAGCTTGTCGATCTTCGGGTATCTGGCCGGGATCGTCTATCTGACCAGGGTGAGAGATCCGGTCGTCAGCCTTGCGGTGTTCAAGGACCGCAATTTCTCGCTGTCCTGGTTCTCCATGGCGATGATGGGCTTTGCGCTCTACGCGAGCGCCATCATCATGCCGTTATTTTCACAGAACGACCTCGGGTACAACTCGGTGATGGCAGGTTGGGTGTTGGCGCCAGGCGCGGTGGTTTTGTGCATCCTGATTCCGATCGTCAGCAAGGTGCTCGACGTGGTGCCGGTGAAATGGGTGATCGCCGCGGGCGGGCTGGCCTTGGCGGGTTCGCTCTATTATTCGATGAACCTGGTGCCGGATCTCGACTTCTATCATGTGGCACTCTACCGTTCGGCGCAATCAGCAGCCCTGTCACTGCTCTTCGTGCCGCTGAGCGCCAGCGCATACTCGACGATCAAGCCGGAGCTGAAGGCAGACGCCGCGAGCCTGTTTACGATGGCGCGAAACGTCTTCGGTGGCGTTGGCATCTCCGTGGGGACGGCCCTGGTCAACGACCATTTGCAGATCAGGCAGGCGCACCTCGTCAAATACCTTGATCCGACCAATCAGCCGTATAACGATTTCCTCCAGCAGGTGCAGCAAGCCTCGATCGCCTATGGCAGCGCCATGGAGCAGGCGGTGCGCAGTGCCCCGGGCGTGGCGTTTCAGACGCTGGAGGCGCAAGTCTCCACCCTGGCGTACACCGATGTGTTTTTCATCATCGCCCTGTTGTCGCTCAGCATCACAGTCGCTGCTCTGTTCATGTCGAATGTCACGCCGGGCGCGGGTGCGGGAGGCGGAGGATGAGGCAAGTGCCCGCCTTATCCGGCACGCTGGCAGTGTTGATGGCCGGCTGCACCGTGGGTCCGAACTTCAAATCCCCAGAGCCGCCCCATGTGGCGGCCTGGCGGAACGAGCAGCCGGGCGACCAGGCCGTCAATCTCACGACGGATCCCGATCCGCGCTGGTGGGCGGCCTTCAACGATCCGATACTGACGGAGCTCATCCAGACCGCCATTCGCGACAACCTCGACGTGCAGCAGGCCGTTCTGCGCGTGCTGGAGTCGCGCCAGGGCATCGTGACGGCAGCTTCTGTCGGATTGCCACACCTGAACGGCACCGCCAGCTACCAATACGAACAATTGGGTCTCAAGGGCATCCTCGAATCCCAGGGCGTCTACAAGCAGCTCAACCAAATGGCCGATCAAGCCTCCGGAACGGGCGGCGGCTCGTCCTCGTCGGGCGGTGGATTGAGCCGTTCCAACACCGGCGCGCTGCTCAATCAATTCACCCAGCCGGTGAACCTGTTCCAATACGGACTGAGCGCCTCGTGGGAATTAGATCTCTTCGGCCGCGTGCGGCGCTCCGTCGAGCAGGCGCGCGCGCTGAGCCAGGCACAGGCTGAGGCAGCCAATGACGCGCTGACGAGCCTGGAGAGCGAGGTAGCTCAGGCTTATGTGCAGCTCCGGGGCGCGCAGGCGCTACGCGAAAGCCAGGAGGAGAACATCCGTTCGGCGCAGGATTCGCTCGCGCTGACGGAGAACCGGCGCGCGACCCGGCTGTCGACGGATCTGGATGTGGAACAGGCGCGCACGCAGCTGTTGAGCCTCGAGCGCCAGCTTCCGGAGTATGACAAGCAGGAACGTCAGGCCGTCGATCGCCTGGACCTGCTGATCGGCAAGCCGCCTGGAACGCTGGAGGCACGGCTGCTGCAGCCCGCGCCACTACCGGTCATGACTGCCGCTGTGGGCGTGGGCGTCCCCTCCAGCCTCGCCAGGCGACGTCCTGACATCAGGGCCGCCGAAGCGCAGTTGCACGCCGCCACGGCAGGCGTGGGGGTCGCGGTGGCGAGCTTCTATCCAGATATCTCGCTGACCGGGAATTTGGGCATACGGGCCCTGGATGCCAGCTATCTCACGCGCTGGGCCAGTCACTTCTACTCGGCGGGGCCGAGCCTGTCCCTGCCGATCTTTCAGGGCGGCCAGCTGACGGCGAACCTGCGGCTGAACCGGGCGCAGCAGGCCGAAGCGGGGTTGCACTACCGCGCGACCGTGCTGAACGCGCTGCGCGAGGTCGAGGATGGCCTGATCGCTTTCCGAGCCGATCGCGACGAGCGGGATCGGCTGGCAGCGGTCGTGCGGTCCGCCCAGGACACGTTCTATCTTGCGAACGACCGTTACACGCACGGCCTGTCGGATTACCTGCAGGTACTCGACGCTCAGCGCACCGTCGAGGAGTCGCGCCAGCAATTGGTGCAGCAGGACATGACGCTGGCCAACGACGTTGTGGGCCTCTACCGCGCGCTCGGCGGCGGGTGGGAGGCGCCGGGTGCTGCGAGCCAGGCGCCGGATCCCCGTGGGGCGCTTCCGCCTATGCCGGCGGCGCTCGACAGCGTGGCGGCCGGGCCGCGGCCGTGAGACGGGCGCGCATGCCCGCGCCGGCCGCGGCTTCTATGCTCTCGCGGTGCGACGTGAGTCACGGCGGCTTGGCATGAATGTCGCTTACATCTCCGCCCTTGCGGCGCTTGCCGGATCGGCCCTCGGTGCGCTGGCGTCATTCGCGACAACCTGGCTGACGCAACATTACCAGGGAACAATGCAGCGCAGGTCACAAGAAAGTAGTCGCCGCGAGAAGCTGTTCGGCGACTTCATCGATCAGTCTTCCACGCTCCTCGCCGATGCGCTGACGCACTCGCTGGAGGATCCATCCAAGCTCGTTCCGCTCTATGCGGTGATGAGCAAACTGCGTCTGTTCGCGGGGACCACGACCGTAGGCACCGCGGACGCCGCGATGCGCCGGATACTGGAGATCTACTACAGTCCGAACGCGGATTTCCATGATCAGGCATCCGTACAAGCCGGTCACTTCGACATCCTGCGCGAGTTCACCGATTGCTGCCGTGCCGAACTGAGGCAATTGCAGTGACGGCACCAGTGACGCTGCGCCAGCACGGCTCCCGACCCCTCCTGTCGAAGGCGGCGCCCCTGGCTTGCCTGTCTCTGTCTGCTTGCTTCAGCCTCGGCCATATGAAGCTCGAGGAGGATCAGCTCGGTTACTCCCGCGCCGTATCCGTATCGCAACGGCAGCAAACGCTGCTCAATGTCATACGTCTTCGCTATGGCGAGGCGCCGACATTCCTGGACATAACGCAGGTGATTGCCGGCTATCAGTTGCAGCGCAGTGTCACGGGCGGCTTCGAGGTCTTCCCGAACATGCCACCGGGAACTTATCTCAGCGCAACGGCCTCGGCCCAATTGCAGGAAAGCCCCACCTTCACCTTCCAGCCGGTCACCGGCGATCACTACGCCCAGAATTTCCTCCGACCGTTGTCTCCGGCGGAACTGCTTCCCCTGGCACAAGGTGGGTTGCCGATCGACGTGCTGTTCCGACTGGCGGTGCAGTCCATCGGGAACCTCCGAAACTCGACTGGTCTGGTGGCGAGCGGCGGCGAGGGTTCCCCGGGCTTCTTCGAGCTTATACGCGGCCTGCGCAAAATGCAGATCGCAGGTCTGCTCGGCATAAGACTGGAGAACAAGCCCGAGGGGAAGGACAAGAAGCTGCCACCCGAACCGGGAAAGGTATACCTCACTTTGGCGCCTACCGAGGAAGAGGACTTGTCCGCAACCGAGGAGCGCGTTCGTCGGCTGCTGGATATATCGCCGTCAGTAACCGATCTTGAGGTCGTTTATGGACGCACCGCGCCGACAAGGGGGCAGTTGGCACTGTTGACCCGCCCCATGCTGGGCGTCCTCGGCCAGCTCGCCTTCCAGGCGGACGTTCCGGCTGAGGACGTCGCTTTCGGAAAGACCAAAGCTTCGGTCGCAAACGTGGGATCAGAGCGGCGTCCGGTCGTGGTCATTCATTCCGCCGATCGCAAACCAGGCAAAGAATTCGCGGCGATCGCGTACGAGGACCATTGGTTCTGGATCAATGACCGCGATTTCGACAGCAAGCTCGCATTTTCAGTTGTGACCGTCCTGCTCTCGCTGGCCGAGACAAGCAGTAGCCCCGGCACGGTCATTACCATTCCCGCAGGATGAGGAGAGGCGCAATGTTTGCAACGGGTCCCTTAGGGAGCAAGACGCAATGATTAATTGGGTAAGGCGAACGCTTATCAACGTCCCGTCGAAGGTTTGCTATGTCGGCTGGCTCCCAATGATCGAGCCGAGGCACTCGAACATCGAATGTGAGGGCCATTGGAGATGAACGGATTTCATGCTCCTAGCGATTCCGCGGCAGTGCGAAAACAAACGTGACGAGTCTCTCCGACATGTTTTCCTCGGCTCTTGAGGCGGTGGAGATGGGTCATGTCGCGTCAGGAAGTCTGCCCAGCGATCGCCGCCCCATGCTGCTCAGTTGTCAAGATTGCGCGCTGCCGCAGCTTGTAGCTCCGCTGCGATCCAACGTTATTGCCAGTTGCGGTCGGTGCGGCGCAACTCTTCGTCGCGCGTCCGCAAACCCGCTGGACCTCGTCTTGGCCCTGAGTATTTCGTCGTCCGTCTTTCTTGCGCTGGGATCTTTCACCACAATCGCTGTCGTGGAAGCCGCAGGACAGCGGAGATCGGCAGTTCTCCTGTCAGGCCCGGCTGCGCTGGCACATAGCGGACTATGGGAACTCTCTGCGCTCGTGATCTTCACGACCTTCGTGGCCCCGGTCATCTCAGCATGCCTGATGCTCTACACGATAATTAGCCTGCGGCTTAGGCTGAACCTTCCATTTCTGCGCGGTGCCTTCGCTTGGCGTAACCGGCTGCGACCGTGGTCCATGATTGAGGTGTTCCTGGTCGGCTACTTCGTAGCCTATTCGAAGCTCAGCGAGCTTGTACATATACAGCCGGGAGAGGGATTTTTCGCCTTGTTCGGCTTTATGATCCTGAACATCGCGACAGACGCCACCCTCGACAGGCACTTCATATGGGAAGCAATTGCCCGTCAGGCACCGGTAGAGCCGCTGCGTGCCGCTGCCCCGGCCAGGGCGCCGCAACCCGCACCCACATCCTGTCCGACTTGCCAGCTTGCTTGCCATCCATCAAGCCCGGGCGAACGATGTCCGAGATGCGCAGCCAAGCTGCATCGCCGCAAGCCCGATAGCCTTGCCCGCACGGCAGCGCTGGCCTTGTCCGGACTCATTCTATATGCCCCCGCAAACCTGTTTCCGGTACTTACGGTGATAAGGTTCGACAAAGGAAGTCCTAGTACGATCGTTTCGGGTGTGTGGGAATTGCTCGCAGCAGGACAGTTGCCGCTCGCCGTGATTGTTTTTGTTGCAAGCATTGCCGTGCCGGTGCTGAAACTGCTTGGGCTGGCGGTGATGATCATCGTCGCCGTTCGAGGGCGCAGCATGCATCTGCGCCAGCTCTCGTCACTCTACCGACTAGTGGCAGCGATCGGCCGCTGGTCGATGATCGACATTTTCATGGAATCCATTCTTGCTGCACTCGTCCAATTTGGCGGCGCGGCTACGATCGATCCAGGCGACGGCGCTATCGCGTTTGCCGCGGTCGTCGTTTTCACAATGTTTGCCGCCGAGAGCTTTGATCCACGGTTGATGTGGGACAGGGCGACAAGATGAGTGACACGTCTCCCTCGCCCCCTACTGAACCGCATGGTGTCGAGGCGACCCTCCGGCGGCGGCGAGTTTCGTGGGTGTGGCTTGTACCCGTCGCCAGCGTCGCCATAGGACTTTGGCTCCTGTGGACCACGCTGTCTCGCAGCGGGCCGCTGATCGATGTCACCTTCGACTCAGCCGAAGGCCTTCAGGCTGGCCAAAGCCAGGTTAAATACAAGGACATGCCGATGGGCACGGTGGAGTCGTTCGATCTCATGCCGGATCGCAATAAGGTGGTTATGCACGTTCGAATGATCAGCAAGGCGGAGCCGCTGCTGACCGAGGGCGCGCAGTTTTGGGTGGTCAAGCCCGGCCTGTTCGCGGGCGATATTACCGGCCTAAACACCATCTTATCCGGTTTCTACATGAGCATGTCGCCGGGCATCGCGGGTACTCAGCGCCGCCGGACTTTCAGCGGGATGGAGCATCCTCCCACGCTGGAACCGGGGCGATCAGGTAGCCACTTCCAGCTCACCGCACCGCGTCTCGGCGCCCTGAGCATCGGCTCGCCCGTGTTCTTCCGCGATGTTGACGTAGGAAAGGTCATCGATTGGCGTCTCGCGAAGGACGCAGGCAGCGTAACACTAAATATATTTGTCACATCTCCATACGACGGATGGGTCCATGACGACTCGCGCTTCTGGAACACCTCCGGCATAACCGTGAAGTTGGGCCCGCAAGGCATTCAGTTGCAGGTCGACAGCGTGAAGGCGGCCCTCCTGGGCGGAATCACATTCGATACGCCGAATCCAACCGAGCAATCCCTGGCCAGCAACAGCGGACACGCATTCAACCTCTATCCTGACGCCGACATGGCGGAATCCGGAACGGCACCGCGCCGGGCCACGCTTGCTACGTACCTGACAGGCTCGGTGGGAGGCCTAGCGGTTGGGGCGCCCGTAATGCTGATGGGCCTGCGCATTGGCGACGTGACATCGGTCGAGCCGCAGTTCGACAACGATACGAATCAGCCGAGGGTGCGCGTGGGCTTCACCGTCCAGCTTGGCATCGTGAAACCAGCTGGTCATAGGCCACCGCCACATTTCCCAGAGGGCTGGCAGATCCTCGTTGAGGACGGCCTGCGAACGCACTTGAAAGGCGGGAATCTCATCACCGGCCAAAAGCAGCTGTCCTTAGAGATCGATCCCAATGCGGCCCCGGCCACGCTCGGCAAGGAAGGCGATACGCTGGTAATCCCGTCGAGCGGCAGTAGCGGCGGCGGCCTTGATGACGTCGCGACGTCCGCCGACCAGCTTCTAAATAAGATCGGTCGAATGCCGTTCGAACAAATCGGGGCAAACCTTAACGGCGCGCTCCGGGGCATGAACGGTGTCGTCAACGGGCCTGAGCTCAAGCAGGCATTGGCGCACCTGAACGGCGCACTCGCCGAGGCGCAGCAGACGTTCAGGCACCTGGATGCTGGCGCGGCGCCAGCCTTGAAGAGGCTCCCGGCTATTTCTGAGGAATTGCAGGGCGCCCTTACCGAGGTGAAGACGCTCGCAGGCTCCGTATCGGAAGGCTCGGCCAGCGACAGCAAGTTCGCCCGCGATCTCGATCAGGTCTTGATGCAGGTCGCCGACACGGTGCAATCCGTCCGAACGGTCGCGGACGTGCTCTCACGTCATCCGGAGGCGCTCATCCGAGGCCGTGTCGCAAAGACGGCCGACTAGACCATGGCAACTCACCGCCTCTGCGTAGCCCTGGTTCTGCTGATGGTCGGCTGCTCCGGCCCCGACCCGACCCTGTATACGCTCGAACCGGTTCCCGGGCCAGGGCGCCCCGGAAATTCGTCGGTCATCGTCGTTCGGAGCGTCGCTGTTCCCCGCTATCTGGAGCGACGGGAGATCGTCCGGATCGCTGCGCAGGATCGCGTGTCCGTTGCGGACAATGACTGGTGGAGCGAGCCGCTGCCCGCGATGCTCCGCCGTGTCATGGCGCGCGACATCGGCCAGCGGCTACCCACCGCCGACGTGCTCGCAGGCGACGGCCTGATCAGCCTGCGCCCGGACGCCGAAATCGAAATCTCCATCGAGCAGTTCGACCGTGCAGCGAACGGACAGATTTCCCTGGAGGGGTTCGTTGCCATACAGAACGGCGATCACTCGCGGAGCCTCGACCGGCTGCACGTCGAACTGCCGGCGGGCGGCATATCGACGGCTGATCAGGTCAAGGCGATGAGCCTTGCCTGGTCCGATGCGGCGGATGTCGTCGCAAAGCGGTTGTCGCGGTGAAGGGCGGCACGGGTCGGGGCCGTCGGTGGCGCCCGTTCTCCGGGGGAGGAAAGTCGGACCTTTAAGGGATCGAAACGAACTTCAATCGCGAGGGAATACAGTCTGATGGCATCGAAGCGCACGAAAGTAGTGGTTATCGGCGCTGGATTCGGCGGGCTCAGCACCGTGCACGCGCTTGCGAAAAAAGACATGGACGTCGTTCTGATCGATCGCAGCAATCACCACCTGTTTCAGCCGCTCCTGTATCAGGTAGCCACCGCCGCACTCGATCCCTCCAACATCGCGTCACCGATAAGGTCGATCTTCGCGAAGCGGACGAATGTCGAGGTCATGCTCGGCGAGGTGAACGGCATCGACACGAAATCCCGCAAGGTCTCGGTCGTTGATGTCGGCGCAATCGGTTACGACCAGCTGGTCATTGCGACCGGCGCGGTGTCCAGCTGGTTCGGTCATGACGACTGGGCGGAGCACAGCGTAGGGCTGAAAAGCCTGAGAGACGCCGGGATTTTGCGTCAGCGGCTTCTCTGCGCCTTCGAGCGCGCGGAGACGTGCAGCGATCCTGAGGAGATCCGGCGCCTGCTGACCTTCGTCGTCGTGGGAGGCGGCGCCAGCGGCGTCGAGCTGGCGGGTTCCATCCGGACACTCGCGGACTACACGCTCGCAGCCGACTTCCGGCGCATCGAGCCAAGCCACGCCCGCGTGGTGGTCTTCGAAGCCGCGCCCAAGCTGCTCTCCGGCTTCCCGGAGCGCCTGTCCGCCTATGCGGAGGCGCGGCTGCGACGCCTTGGCGTGGAGGTGCATACCGGCATCCACGTCGAAAGCGTGGACGCCTCAGGAGTGACCGCCGGCGGCCAACGCGTGGACAGCCCGAACGTGTTCTGGTGCGCCGGTGTAGCCGCTACGCCGGCTGCGGCATGGCTTGGCATTTCCACCGGCAAGCACGGCACGCTGCCGGTCGACGCGAATTGCACCGTGCCGGGATACCCCGACGTCTTCGCCATCGGTGATGTCGCGAGCTTCACCGGACCAGATGGCAAGACCCTGCCCGGCGTAGCGCCAGTCGCCAAGCAGCAGGGGCGCTATGTGGCCCGCGTCATCGCCGCGCGCGCCGCCAGCAGGCCTCCACCCGCGCCGTTCCGATACCACGATCTCGGCAGTCTCGCGGTGATCGGCCGCGCCGCTGCGGTCGCCGATTTTCCGCACGCCAAGCTCACGGGCCTGCCCGCCTGGTTGATTTGGGCTAGCGTCCATTTGGTGCTGCTCGTCGGGCTTCGTAACCGCGTGATGGTCTATCTCCAGTGGTTTTCGGCGTGGTTGTTCTACGCTCGCGGCGCACGCTTGATCATACCCGGCGGCAGACATCGCGACGACGTTGAAGCCTGATCCTCGCGTGAAAGATCTGCCCCGCCAGCGCGTGCTGCCGCGCGCCGCATCCGCACATCGCGTTGCGGGGCGCCTCCTCAGTTCACGTTACCGCACCCGCTTGAAGCGATCTGCAGCCAGCAAGCCAGGAGTTGTCACCACATGAATTGCATAACCGCCGACGTCGAACCGTTGCCGATCGAAGACTATGCGCTGATCGGCGATTGCCAGACCGCGGCCCTGGTCGGCCGCAATGGTTCGATCGACTGGTTGTGCTGGCCATATTTCGACAGCGACGCATGCCTTGCCGCTCTATTGGGTTCACCGGAGAACGGCCGGTGGCAAATCGCTCCGATTTGCGACACGACCCGTGTCACGCGTCGATACCGTGGCGACACGATGATCCTGGAGACGCTGTTCGAGACGGCGCAAGGCGACGTTGCCATCATCGACTTCATGCCCACCGACGCCAATTCGTCAGCCATCGTTCGCCGGGTCGAGGCGCGGCGGGGCGCGGTCCCCATGCAGATGAACCTGACGCTTCGCTTCGAATACGGATCCGTAACCCCTTGGGTTACTCGCCTCGAGGATGGCGGCGGCATCATGGCGGTGGCAGGTCCGAACCGGGTGACGCTTCGCACGACGGTTGACGTTCGCGGCGAAAACAAGGCGTCCGTCGCGAACTTCACTGTGGCCGAAGGCGAGGCGGCTGAGTTCGTGCTCGCCTGGAGCAGATCCTACCTTCCACCGCCGCCGGTCTTCGATGCGATGGAGGCGCTTCGAACGACGGAGGAATTCTGGCTGGAATGGTCCGGGCGGTGCGCGTATGCAGGCACGTGGCGCGACACAGTGCTACGGTCGCTTTTGACGCTCAAGGCACTCTCCTTCGGACCGACCGGAGCCATAGTCGCCGCCCCTACAACGTCGCTGCCTGAGCAGCTCGGCGGCCAGCGGAATTGGGATTACCGCTATTGCTGGCTACGTGATGCGACGCTCACCCTGATTGCGCTGATGGCGGGCGGCTACGTCGATGAGGCGAAAGCCTGGCGGATGTGGTTGCAACGAGCCGTCGCGGGAAATCCCGACGAGCTTCAAATTATGTACGGCATTGCTGGCGAGAGGCGGCTCACCGAGTGGTCGCCGGACTGGTTACCCGGCTACCAGGGTGCATCCCCGGTTCGCGTCGGCAACGCAGCTTCGAACCAGTTGCAGCTGGACACCTACGGCGAAGTCATGGGCGCTCTCCACGTCGGCCGTAGCCGGACGCTCGGCAACGCGGCCGCGTCATGGCCTATCCAGGTCAAGTTCGTGGAGCATCTCGAGAAGATATGGGAAGAGCCTGACGACGGCATCTGGGAAGTGCGCGGCGGACGACGCCATTTCACCCATTCGAAGGTCATGGCCTGGGTGGCGATCGACTGCTCCATACGCGACGCCGAGACATTTGGGCTCGAGGCGCCGCTCGAGCGCTGGAAAAGACTACGCGACCATATGCATCGCGTGATATGCGAGAAAGCACTCGATCCGCAGCGCAACTGTTTTACACAGAGCTTCGGATCAGCTGCCCTGGATGCAAGTCTTCTTCTCATCCCGCAGGTCGGTTTCCTGCCTGCAGACGACCCGCGAGTGGTTGCCACCGTCAAGGCAGTCGAAGAAGAATTGCTGGTGGACGGGCTGGTGCTTCGGTATAAAACCGAGGGTGGCACGGACGGCTTGCCGCCGGGGGAGGGCGCCTTCCTGCCGTGCTCGTTCTGGCTCGCCAGCGCCTATCATCGACAGGGTCGCGTTGAGGATGCGCGCGCGCTGTTCGACCGACTCCTGGCGATTCAGAACGACGTTGGATTACTATCGGAGGAGTATGACCCACACGCAGCGCGTCAGGTCGGCAATTTCCCACAGGCCTACTCGCATCTCGCCCTGATCGAGACCGCGCTCACGCTTGACGGAGTAAGCATAGTGGAGGCCCAACACCAGGTGTAACGATACCTACAACAGCTGCCGGTTTCCAATGCAACACTTCGACCAGAGAATGTGGGAGATTTTATCCTGAGCTGCCTTATGGCCGCGGCGGGGCAACGGTCCTTGTTCCAGCGGCCGCTATCGAGGCGAGCGCACTACTGTTTAGAACTTGAACGCTGCGACCAGAACTCCCTGAGGGCCTCTGGCCGAGTTCCGTGAGTAGATGGTGAGTTGCAGCTTCGCCTTCAAAGACATGTGAAGGCTGGGAATATCATAATCGAACACAGGCCCAAGCTTGAAGATATCGAAATACTTGCCGCCAACCGGAACGGTCACTCCGCTCCTGGTATCGCGCCCGACCTGAACGGCGCCGAACCCGGCGATGCCGTATTGAAAATGGCCGTCGCGTTCTGATACCGCGAAGTCGAGATCTAGCACGTCACCGCTCTTGTAATCCGTAGTCGGGTTTGACAAAGCGTGGTCGTAAAACAAGTGGGCGCTGAACTCGACGCCGTCGCCTAGAAAATTGGGATGGGTTAGGTAGGCGTCGGCGCACGTTTCGTCCAAAACTGCACGGTAAGCGAAAAGCGCCGCGATATCGGAGGCTTGAACAAACGATCGTTTATGGAAGACGTCAGCGAGCACGTCGGAATCAGCCGGCTTTCCTTTCAAAGCCCTCTTTCAAAATGCATCTCAACGGAAACTCGTTTGCGAACGGGCCCTTACCGTGCAGTTTTGGACAAATCGTGCGGCGATCCCTATTTCAGACGCATGACGTTATCGTTCAGATGGAAGCGGTTGCCGCCGGCCTGGGCGTGGCGGTTCTTCCATGCTTGGTGGCCGACGAGGATCGGCGCATCAAGCGCCTCGGTTGGCCCAACCGTCCACCAAACCGCACCATGTATGTATCGTCTTATCAAGCATTCGAGGAAGGCTGGACATTACAGCAGGTGATGGATCACTGCGAACGGGTCATCGCGGATGAGCTTAGCCGGTGCCATCCGGAGGAATGAGTCAAGGTTGGGTAGGCAACGCGCAGATGGTAACCATTCGGCGT
Source organism: Acetobacteraceae bacterium (assembly GCA_965198855.1). Lineage (GTDB taxonomy): Bacteria > Pseudomonadota > Alphaproteobacteria > Acetobacterales > Acetobacteraceae > BOG-908. The sequence goes on from CBDAPZ010000002.1 coordinate 124,940, forward strand.
AGGCCGCAGCCAGCCTATTGCGAGCTGTCGGGGCGCTTGAGCCGGCCGGGCTGAGCTTTGTGGATTTCGACGAGTTCCTTCAGCGTCTCGATACCGAAATCGGTAAAAGCCATGACGCCATCGTCGCTGAGGTCATAGACCCAGATCAGCCCATCCTCCTGATCCATGTCTACGGCGATGTCCCACAGCCAGTCCTCGTCTTCACCAAGCATTGTCGCCGCCCGAGCGATCGTGGTGACGTGGTGGACTTTGTTGGTCGGCGCCACGGTCAGGCCGCTCGAACAATGGCGGCTTCTGGTTTGGGCTTCCAGTTCCAAGGTAGCAACTCGTCGATCCGGTGCGCGGGCTGAGAGGCGATCCGTGCCAGCACATCGGCTAGCCAGGCTTGCGGGTCGACGTCGTTCATCTTCGCGGAGACGATCAGGCTGTACATCGCCGCCGCTCGCTGGCCGCCTCGGTCAGATCCGCAAAAGAGCCACGAGCGACGTCCGAGTGCGATGCCCCTGAGCCCGCGTTCGGCCGCATTGTTCGAGAGACAAACGCGGCCATCGTCCAGGAACCGGGTGAAGGACTTCCAGCGCTTGAGCATGTAGTTCATCGCCTTGGCGAGATCATGGCCGCGCGATAGCTTCGCGCGCTGCGTTTCCATGTAGGCGTGCAGATCGGCGACAAGGGGTGCACTGCGCGCCAGGCGCACCGCTTTGCGCTCTTCCGGGCTGCTGCCGTTGATGGTCCGCTCGATCTCGAACAGGGCGTCGATCCGCCGCACGACCTCAACGGCGATCGGCGAGATCACGATGTCCTTCTTGCCTGCCGCCTTGCGGCGCGCGTTCTCCTCCAGGTCGGCCATCGCAAAGAACGGGCGCCGGGCATGAACCCAGCCCGCCGCTTCCTGGATCAATCCGGGACTTCGCTGGGGATCGTAGAGCTTGGTGTATCCGCTGAACGCATCGGCCTGGAGGATGCCGCGATAGTCGGCCAGATGGAGTTGCGGATGCGCGCCGCTGCGGTCGCGCGAGTAATAGACATCGCCGCCGGCGGGGCGGTGCCGCCGAACGGCTTGTCGTCGCGCACATAGACCCAGCAGCGTCCGACATCGCACTTGCCGAGCGCGAGCCCGGGGACGGGCGTGTCATCGCCGTGCAGCCGTTCAGCCGCCATGACGTGGGCCTCGAGCAGCCACAGCAGCGGACCCAACACCGAGCAGCAGGCGCCGACGGCGTCGGCGATGGTGGACAAGCTGACCGGCACACCCTCCAAGGCAAGCGCTCGACCTGGCGGTTCAGCGGCTGGTGCTGACCAAATTTCTCGAACAGGATCATCGCCAGCAGGCTGGGTCCCGCCCATCCCCGCGGGATCACATGGAACGGCGCCGGCGCTTGGCTCACCTTCTCACAGTCCCGGCGGGTGAACTTCTCGCGCACCGTCTCGATCACCTTCCAGTGCCGGGGGATCAATTCCAGTGTCCTGATCACGTCCTCACCGAGCTTGCGCAGTCGCATCCCGCCGCAGCACGCGCACGCCGTGGGCGCCTCGATCACCACGCGGTCGCGGGGCAAATGGTCTGGGAAAGTATTGCGTTCGACCGGGCGCCGGCGGGTGAAGCCCGCAACGTTCGTCGTCGCCATCGCCTGCTCAGCAGCGAGTTCGTCCTCGGTGGCGGCGGTCTCGGCCTCTGCGAGCTGCAACTCCATCTGCTCGATGAGCCGGGCTGAGCGCTCGGAACGCGGCCCGTAGATCTGACGCTCGAGTTTGGCAATCCGAAGTTTCTGATGCGCGATCATCGCCAGATTTTCGGACGCTTTGGCCTTCGCGACGGCCAGTTCGGCGGCGACCGCGTCCTTTTCTGCGGCAATGAGAGTGGTCTGCGCCAGGGCCTCCTGCACCTGCGCCCGCGCGTTAAGCAACGCCTGCTTCAGCTTCTCCACATCGGCGGGCAAGGCGTCCAGAGCGGTATCCACGACCGCAATGGAATCATAAAACGGAGGTACTGGGACTCCCTAAAATGCGGGCAAACGCAGGTTTTTCGTCTACCCGGCGCTTGTCGGTCGCCAGGTTAGCTGCGGATTTCTCCAGTCGATCGCCGCGAGCAAATAGCCCATCTGCGCCGGCGTGATCGCGACGGGGCCGCCGTCGGTCACGGGCCAGATGAACCGTCCCCGGTCGAGCCGTTTCGCATACAGCGACAACCCGAGACCGTCGTGCAAAAGGCATTTCATCAGGTCGCCCCGTTTGCCGCGGAACAAGTAGAGATCGCCGGCGTGGGGATCTCTTTTCAATATCTCTTGCACCTGCAACGCCAGGCTCGTCATGCCGCGGCGCATATCCGTGTGGCCGGTGGCAATCCAGATCCGGAGGTTCGCCGGAACAGGGATCACCGCAATCCCTTCAGCGTCGCGGCGACCAAGGCCGACGGCGCGTTCGCCGCCAGGCTCACCCGTGCTCCGCCGGGCAATTCGACGACAATGGCGAAGCTGGAGCCTTCCGCACCGGACCGCCCGGCCTCGTCGACAAGCACAGCGGGCGCGAACCCCATCGGCGGCACCAAAGATGCGCGGCGCCATTTGTAAATCAGGCTGGTCGACACCTGGAATCGCCGGGCCACATCCGCCACCGTGGCACCGGGCGAAAAATGCCTCAGCCAGGATCTGTTCTCTGATATCGTCGCTCCACCGCCGCCTACGCTCGGGACCCGTAACAGCGTCATGTGGCTCATGCTGTGCTTCTATGCGCGCTCATAAGCGCACAGCCTCGACACCTCAGCCATCAGGGACAAGGCGGCTCACGGCAGAGGGATACCGCAGATGCAAAGCTGCGGTAAAAGCAAATAGTCGCGTTTCGCTAGCCGTCTGTACGGGATGCTGTGTGACTGAGGCGATCGCAGCGAGCCTCTCACGCATGGGATACATCGGCACGCCAATGGCCACCGAGGAGTAAGTTCTGATAACGCTCCTTGCCGTGTGTGATCTGCAGGTAGGAGAGTAGGAGTCGAATATGGCCCGTTGAACAGCAGACGCCCCACAAGGGCCGGCCGACGATCTCGCTTGCGGAAAGTCGTCCAGTAGCCTCCTTAGTTTGGAAGTCGCCGATTCCTCCGGGCTCTTGGATCTAGCTCGTAATTGTGCTCGGTCAGCTAATTAGTGGGAGGGACACGATTGAGCACAAATACCGCTAAGCCTCGACCGTTGGAGGTTGTGGAATATATGATCTACAGGATGGTCACATGACGTCATGCCAACCACATTCGCCGTCCAGAGACATCGGGCCTCAATCCAGATTAGCATACCTCAAAAATCGGTTGTAGCCGTCGGCCCGAAGTTCACATGCCGGACAAGTCCCGCATCCATAGCCCCACGTGTGACGGATGCTGCGTTCACCTAAATAGCATGTGTGCGTGTGTTCAAGAATATCATCGACTAGTGGCTGACCTGCTAGGTGGTAGGCCAACTGCCAAGTTGCGGCCTTATCAATCCACATGAGAGGCGTTTGTAAAACAAACCGATGATCCATGCCGAGGTTCAGTGTCACTTGGAGTGACTTGATGGTGTCATCTCGACAGTCTGGATATCCTGAATAGTCCGTTTCACAAACGCCGGCCACAATGTCACGGAGACCACGACGGTACGCCAGCGCCGCCGCGAATGTTAAAAAGGCGATATTTCGGCCAGGGACAAAGGTATTCGGCAAGCCTCCCTTATCCATCCTGATCATCACGTCTCGAGTGAGAGCGGTGCTTGAGATCTCTCCAAGCGCCGGTAAGCTAATCGTATGGTCGTCACCGAGGTGTTCAGCCCAACTCGGCTTCAAGTTCGTATCCATCCGGTGAGCACCGCAGCGTTGATCAGGCGGCCTTGCGTGCCACGGCATCTGGGGGCTGCCAGTTCCACGGGAGCAGTTCATCCAGCCGGCTTACCGGGTGTTGGGCGATGTTGGCCAGGACGTGAGCCAGCCAGGCCTGCGGGTCGATGTCGTTCAGCTTGGCACTCACGATCAGGCTGTACATGACAGCGGCGCGCTGTCCGCCCCGGTCGGATCCGGCGAACAGCCAGGATTTGCGGCCAAGGGCTATGCCGCGCAGGCCACGCTCGGCGGCATTGTTCGTCAGGCAAACGCGGCCGTCCACCAGGAACCGGGCAAAAACGGTCCAGCGCTTCAGCATGTAGTCCATCGCTTTTGCAACGTCGTTGCCGCTCGACAGCTTTCTGCGTTCCTCGATCATCCAGCTGTGCAGGTCAGCCACGAGAGGTTTGCTCAATTCCTGGCGCACGCTTTGACGCCGCTCCGCACTGCATCGGTTGATGTCACGCTCAATGTCGAACAGCTTGTCCATGCGACGCACCGCTTCCAGGCAGAGCGGCGATATTACCGCTTGGCTCTTTCCCTGCGCCCGGCGTCGTGCAGCCAATTCAACATCGGCCAGAACAAAGAATTTGCGACGCGCGTGCGCCCAACACCCTGCTTCCAGAATCACGCCCGGACTTCGGCCGGCCTCGTACAGCTTGCCATAGCCGCCATACGCGTCCGCCTGCAAAATACTGGCGTAGCCGGCGAGATGGGCTTGCGGATGCTCGCCGCCGCGATCGCGCGAGTAGTAGAATATGGCAGCAGGAGGTGCCGTGCCGCCGAACGGGCGATCGTCGCGCACATAAATCCAGGCGCGGGCGATGTCAGTCTTGCCTTTTGCCAGCACCGGGACCGTGGTGTCGTCGCCATGCAGCCGCTCGGCCGCCATGACATGCGCGTGCAGCCGTTTGAACAGCGGCATCAGCGCCGTGGTGCAGGCGCCCACCTGGTCGGCCAGGGTGGACAGGCTCAAGGGCACGCCTTCGCGGGCGTAGCGCTCGGCCTGGCGGTTCAGCGGCTGATGCTGGCCGAACTTCTCGAACATAATCATCGCCAGCAGGCTTGGGCCGGCCCAGCCACGCGGCGTCACGCGGAACGGCGCCGGCGGCTGGCTGATCGCCTCGCAGTCGCGGCAGGAGAACTTCTCCCGCACGTTCTGGATCACTTTCCAGCTGCGCGGGATTACTTCCAGCGTCTCGCTCACGTCCTCACCTAGCTTGCGCAGCCGGCCGCCGCCGCAGCACAGGCAGGCGACCGGTGCGGGCTCGACCTGCCGCTCGCGCGGCAGATGCTCGGGGAAAGGCTGGCGAGACGGGCGCTTGCGGGTGAAGGAGGCCACATTGGTGGTGCGTGCGGCGGCCTGCTCTGCGGCGATCTCATCCTCGGTCGCAGCGGCTTCCGCCTCTTCCAGGCCGAGCTCCATCTGCTCGATCAGCCGCGTAGTACGTTCGGAGCGCTGACCGTAAAGTGCATGCCGCAGCTTGGCGATTTGCAGTTGCTGATGAGCGATCAGCGCCTGGTCGGCGGCCGCGCGCGCTCGGCTTGCGGCCACGATCGCCTTCAGCGTGTCGATATCGTCTGGGAGGAGTTCGGGATCGGCTTGCACAAGATGATCGAATCACAAAGCATGCCGTGTCGGCCACCCAATTATGCGGTTTGCGACTATCCCGCGCAACTCGGCCGGAATGTGTGGCGCGGGTTTCGCCAGTCGATCCCGTCGAGCATGTAGGCGAGCTGCGAGGCGGAGATCCCCACCACGCCGTCGGCTGGTGTCGGCCACACGAAGCGGCCTTTCTCCAATCTTTTGGCGTAAAGCGACATGCCGATGCCGTCGTGCCAAAGGATTTTCACCAGATCACCACGCGCCCCTCGAAAAACATAAAGGTCACCAGCATGCGGATCACGCCCGAGCGCTTGCTGCACCTGCAGCGCCAGGCCGTTCATGCCGCGTCGCATGTCGGTGCGCCCAACCGCCAGCCAGACGCGCACACTCGATGGAAATGCGATCATCTCCGGTCGAGCGCATCGAGCACCAGCCGCAATGTCGCGGCTTTGACGCCGCGACCCACTCGCACGCGAGCACCGCCCGGCCACTCGATCTCGATCGTGTCGGAAGCAGGTGCGCACGGTGCGGCGGCGGGTCGATCATCCGTTACCAGCACCGGCACGAGCTGGGGCGCGGGTAGCCCTGCCGCCCCGCCGCCCTAGAGCTTGCGCCAGGTGAAGACCAGATTGGTGTTCACATCGTATTGCCGGGCGACGACAGAGACTGATGCGCCAGGTGCGAACGCCGCCGCCACGATCTCCCGTTTGAGTGCCTCCGGCCACGTGCGCCGTTTGACCCGCTTGATCGTGTCCATTATCGCGTCAGTGTGTCAAATCGCTTGCAACCGCGACCCCCTTTTCGCGCCCAATTGCGACCCTCTAACGGCCTGATCGAGCTCCTCGAGATGGGGTCCGCGGGTGTTGGGAGGCTGTGGATAAGTGGCCTGCCGGAGCGACCTTTCAGAGTCAGGCGCAGGCAGGCCACTTATCCACAGCGGACAGCCCGGGCGTAGGTTGCCAGGTCAGTTTCGGTTCTTGAACCGCCAGCTGGTGTTGCCTGTCTCGACGATGTCGCAGTGATGGGTCAGGCGGTCGAGCATAGCAGTCGTCATTTTGGCATCGCCAAAAACCTGCGGCCAGTCTGCAAAGGCGAGATTGGTGGTGATGAGCAGCGACGTGTTTTCATAGAGTTTGCTGATTAGGTGGAACAACAACTGGCCGCCGGATTGGCTGAACGGCAAATAGCCTAGTTCGTCGATGACGATGACATCGTAGCGCAGCAGCGTCTCGGCAAGCCTGCCGCTGCGACCGGCGGCCTTCTCCTGCTCAAGTTGATTGACCAAATCGACCAGGTTGAAGAACCGTCCGCGTGCACGGCTGCGGATGATCGCAGAGGCTACTCCGATGCAGAGATGCGTTTTGCCGGTGCCCGTGCCGCCGATGAAAATTGCGTTGCGCTTGGCATCGAGGAACGCGCCGGTCGCAAGTTCTAGCACCTGGCCTTGGTCAATCATCGTGTCGGCAAAAACAAACTTGTCCAGATCCTTCAGCACCGGGAACTTGGCGCCGCTGATGCGGTAGCTGATAGAGCGGGCTTGTCGATGCGTGCGTTCGGCCCGGATGAGGCTGGCGATCAGCGGGTAGATTTCGTCGCGCCGGACCAACCCCTTGCCGGCGATCTCGTCGAAACTCGCGCGCATGCCGTAAAGCTTCAATTCGCTCATAGCGTCGAGGATTTCATGGCGTTCCATCAGGCGACCTTTCGTATGCTGTCGTAGCGGCCGCAATCGGCCACGGGCTCGATCTTCAGGCGCAGACCATCCGGCGTGATGATCGAAGGCGGCGTCGGAGGCTGGTGCCGGCGCGCCAGCACGGTCAGGATCACGTCACCGCTGGCGAGCCCCGCCGCCAGTGCTTCGGCGCAAGCTTCCTCTACGGCCGACAAGCCATGCGCCAAGACAGCAGCGAGCACTTTGACGAATTGCTGATCGCCGTCGGCATGCTGCTTCAGCTTCGCGCGCACCTGGGCCAGCGCCGGCGGGAGGGCCCAATCCTTGAACGGTGCGCCATTGCGCAAGGCGCCCGGCTTACGCACCAGCACCGGCAGATAGTGCCAGGGATCGTAAATGATCTGATACCGGCGGAAGTCGCGCGGATGGTCGGCTACCACTTCGCCGCCGAGAAGCACCACGATGCGTGCTGCGTGCGATCGCACAAGCACCATCCGGCCAGCCGCCCTGGCGTCAACGCTGTAGCGATTATGGTCGGCCATGATCAGGCATGTCGTGGTGGCCCTGACCGCTTTCTCGACAAAACCGTCGAAGGGTCCGCGCAACTCCATCAGGCGCGGCTGCTCTTCCTGGAAAACCTCCCAGATCGTCCGGTCCTTGAACTCCGGATGCTGGTGGCGCTTCGCATAGGAGATGCACTGATCTGCCAACCAGCCGTTCAGCTCGGCCAGGCTCGAGACTCGCGGCTTGGGTCGGAACATCTGATCGCGAAGATTGCCGACCTGGTTCTCAACCTGTCCCTTCTCCCAACCTGAAGCAGGAGTACACGCGACAGGATCGACCAAATGATGTGAGCACATCTGAAGAAAGCGCCGATTATATTGGCGCGCTTTACCCACGAAGATCGCTTCCACGGCGGTCTTCATGTTATCATAAATCCCGCGCCGACAGATGCCGCCGTAAAACTCGAAGGCTTTGTCGTGCGCGTCGAACACAAGCTCCTGCGTCTCGCGAAAATAGGCGCGCACGAACGGCATGCGGCTATGCGACAGCTTCATGTGCGCTGCCTTGATCACCAGCGGCAAACCCTGCAGCGTGATGGTCTCGTGGCTCCAGTCGAACTGGTAGGCTTCGCCGGGGGCAAAACTCAGCGGCACAAAGGCATGTGTCGGTGTCCGGGCCTGTTCGTCGCGCCAGGATTTGGTGAAACGATGCACGCTGTCATGCGCGCCGTCATATCCACGGCCACGCAGTTCCTCGAACAAACGCTGCGTAGAGCGGCGTTCTCGGCGAGCAAGCTTGGCCTCCTTCTCGAGGATCTCGGTGAGAACATCCACCCACGCACCGAGCTTGGGCACCGGCTGCACGCCCCGCTCATACTTGAATGCGGTCTTCTGGCTCCGGACCACCTTGCGCACCGTCGCCCGCGAAACGCAGAGCGTCCGCACGATCTCCTTAATCGGCAGGCGCTGCTCGAAATAGGCGCGCCGGATATCGCCGATCACGTCCACGGACATCATCCCCCAAACCCCTCCCAGGCCAGATACGGCCGAAGGGAGGGATGCTGACACACAGAGCCGAGGGGTCGGGATTGGAAGCGAAAACCGCCCTCAGGGGGTCAGTATTGCGTGCGATTTCACATGCTGGACGAATTCCCGGCGTTGGGCCGGCTCGATTTCTTCGAAAGCGCCTTGGCCTTCATGGCCGGTTACGGATTGAAGGCATTCCTGATCGCCCAGTCGCTGAACCAGATCGAGAAGGCTTATGGCCAGAACAACTCAATTCTCGACAACTGCCATGTGCGGGTCAGTTTCGCCAGCAATGACGAACGCACCGCCAAGCGCGTGTCCGACGCGCTCGGCACGGCGACGGAAATCCGCGACGCCAAAAACTACGCTGGCCACCGCCTCAGCCCATGGCTCGGCCATTTGATGGTATCGCGCCAGGAGACCGCCCGACCGCTGCTGACCCCGGGCGAGGTGATGCAGCTTCCGCATGATGACGAGCTGGTGCTGGTCTCCGGCTGCCATCCTATCCGCGCTAAGAAGGCGCGCTATTTCGAGGATCACCAGCTACAGGCGCGCATCCTTCCGCCGCCGCCGCCGTTCGCGGAGGGAAGGTCGGCGGACGGAAACGCCGACAAGCCAATTCCGGCGGCCAAAGATGATTGGCAGGGCGCCGTCGTCGCGCCGCCATCGACCGGCACCGAAGACCCCGCCAATGCCGGCATCCGCCGCGAGCCCGAATTGCCCGAGCACGAGGACACCATCATCGCACCAAGAAAGCCCGCCCAGGAGTTCGACCTCACGGATGACGAAGCCGACGACGACGCCCAGCGGGTCCGAGTCTTGCAGCGCCAGGTGCGCGTGACCGCCCGGCAGGTGTCGCTCGATCCCGCCGACGACATGGGCCTATGACCGCCATGCGCACCAAGCACACGTTCCGCCTGCCGCCCGATCTCGCCGGCAAACTCGCCGACTATGCGGCGCGCAAGCGCGTGCCGCAGGCGCTGATCGTGGAGGCGGCGCTCGCCTCGCATCTGTCTCCGGACGGCGCCGACCGGCTGGAAGCCGCGCTGGCCCGGCGGCTTGACCGCATGAGCCGGCACCTGGAGCGGATTGAGCGCCACGTCGATATCTCCAACGAGGCGCTAGCGGTGTTCGTCCGCTTCTGGCTTACCAGCACACCGGCGCTGCCGGACGCCGCCTTGGCCGCTGCCCTGACAAAGGGCCGCGAGCGATACGAAGGGTTTGTCGAGGCGCTTGGACGACGTCTGGCCCGCGGACGAAGGCTGGCAGATGAGATCAGCCGAGACATAGATGCAGAAGCACCTAGTAACGGCCAAACTCAATGAACGTGCCACCCAAAGCGTCGAGCCGAGTGGCAACCAATGGCCGGAAGCGGAAAGACTGCCTTTGGGTGTGTAGGCGACAAGCCGGACATAACCTAAAGCGATGCTGGTCGTTCAGAAACGACATTCGACAAGACGCACATCTTTGCACCCTTGCCTTACAGTATTGGCCATCCATGCTTGCCGAAGCAGGCTGTATGATGCCTCGACGAAGGCTCCTAGACGTGTATACAAGATCGCTCAATCGAGAGAACGCAGTCGGAAAGCTATCACGGCTCATCAGAAATGAAATTTAGTTAGGAGTTTGGACCCGTGGATTGCAGCTCATCTGATGAGTTTCAAATGCGTTTCAACCTAGCTCGAAACGGCGGCGGCATCCTATTCTGCGGTGCCGGGTTTTCTGCGGATTGTCTGAATTTTAAGCCGGATGAAACACTCGGCACTGGCGCACAGCTGTTAGATATCTTCAATACCGAACTCCATCAGGATCCGCCATACAGGGGACTGCAAAACGCCGCCGATGCTCTACAGGACAAGATTGCCGACAACGGCATGATGTCACTCCTGAAAGAGCGATTTACCGTTTCCGACGTAACCTCCGATATGGCCGATCTGTTACGCTACCCCTGGCAAACGGTCTACACGACTAATTACGATAATGCGCTCGAAATTGCGGCTCAGGCCGCACACAAACAGGCCGAACCCCTCAACAACACCGACGATCCCAGCACAACCACGCCAACTCTTCCAATCATCCATCTGCACGGCTACGTGCAGAAATGGAACATACGTAACTTTCGTGAAAGCTGTGTGCTCGGTGCCGAAAGCTACCTAAAGCTTACCCATGTAAAGAAGTGGCTCAACCGCTTTCGGCGTGACATCGATCAAGCCCAGATCGTGGTCTTCGTCGGGTTCAATGCCGGCGATTTCCACCTCAACCAAGCGATTAATGACCTGACCGGCTTGCGCGAAAAGGCCTTCTTCATCAATCGCCCGACCGCCCAAGCGGACCCCGATGTCACCGCCGCTCAAAGGCGGCTCGGCACGCCGCTTTTCACCGGCCGGGCTGGACTTGCCACCACCATCAAGGGGCTTTTGGCCAAAGATGCGCCGAAAGCGCCACGCCTTGCCAGTTTCGCGAAATACACGCCTCCAGATCCCGCAGCAACGGTTCCCACGAAAGAGCAGATCGAAGATTTATTTCTCTATGGCAAGGTCGAACCCTCGCAACTCGCGCGAGATGCATTCAACGACGTATCCGAGTACCACATACGGCGCAGCGCCATACAGGAGACTTTGGACGCTATCGCAGGTGATACCAGGATTGTGCTTTTTGACGGCTACGCCTGTGATGGCAAATCCCTACTAACAAACGATCTTGCCTATCACCTGTCAGGGGCAAGACTGGTCTACCAGATACGCCAAGCCTATGAGAGCATACTTAATGAGATCGCAGACATCCTTCATCATACGCCGAACGCCGCACTAATTATAGAGAATTGCTTTGATATGCCAGCCGAAAGACTTGCGAGCGTCGCGCGTCAGTTTGATGGTCGGGATGGCATTCTGATCCTAACAAGCCGGGCCGTGGCGGCCGATGCCAGCCCTGCTAGCCTCACGTTGCTCCAAGGCCTCCGCAGTTTCCGGAGAGTGCCCCTTACCCGTCTCAACAAGGACGAAGCACGTGTTCTAAGCAACCTCGCTGATCAGATCGCCGGGTGGCGCGATTTTCATGGGCTTGATCAAGGTGCGCGTCTTCGATTTGTTGAGAGCACCTGCGAGGCAAGCCTGCCGCATTTCCTCCTGCGGCTGCTCCAGTCGGAATACGTCGCCAATCGATACCGAGAAGAATTCAACAAGCTATCATTCAGCCAGACCGAACGTGAAGCGATCATCATCGCGCTTTATATCACCCATATTGGCGAGAATGCACCGGTTGCCTTCCTCAGCAATGTGATGCAGGTGGACTACGGTGCCATCATCGACGGGGTGAATGCTAGGGCCGGAAATGACGCTTTCCGCCTTGTGCGCCGGGTCGGTGGGATCATCCAGACCGTACCTTCAATCGGGGCCAAGAGCATCCTGCAAAACCTGTTCGACGATGCTACAATCGTCAACGCCGTCGTTTCTTTGTTGAAGTATCTTGCAGTGGGCTATCGCGAGCCTTTCGAACAGCGCATTTTCACTCAGTTGATGCGCTTTACTATTCTTTCCGAGGTTGTCAGCGACAGAGGCGCAATCGACTCGTTCTTTGAACATAACAAGCAGGAACAGCAAATCAGGCGAATGCCGCTTTTCTGGCTACAATGGCATATGGCCAAATGCGCGTCCGGGGAGATCGCAGATGCAGAAACATTTCTCAAACAGGGATACCACGAGGCGGACGAATATGAACGCCGCACCGGAACGACTTTCGACCGTCGCCAACTCAACGATCGACGCGCAAAATTCCTCATGTTGCGAGCAAAAGGAATCGCCAGCCGTGGCGGCAATCTATTCCAAGACTTTAAAGAAGCAATTGAACTCACGGGTAAGATCCTGCGCCAAAACGACCCGCAGCACTATCCTTTCGAGACTCTTGCGCAGATCGCCCAAACGTACAACATGGTGGGTCACCTCTTGAACGATAGTCTCAAGGCGTTGATCAATAGCTCGCTAGATCAGCTCATAATCTATGCCCGCAAACGAATCGGGGCGGTCGCTTCAGGATATCAGAGGGAGAAAGCCGAATGGGCGCTCAACAATGTTGGCTTATGATTTTGAGAGAGCGAATGTGAACTGCCACGAGGTTTTGTCTTCATCTGCGACTGGCGTCCGCTCAACGGTAATCCAAGATCTGCTTTGAGTCGGTTTACGTTGAAGTCTGCCTAGAACCAGCCCCCCACGAAGCGGGCCTTCGCGTTAGATGCAGCGACCAGTTGCTTACCGCCCTTCTCCGCGTCCTTGTGAGATTAGAGCGGCGTGCGTCAAACGCCCGATGGTTGTTCCTGCCGTAATACTCTCCCGACCTGAACCCGATTGAGATGGCCTTCTCCAAACTCAAAGTTCACCTGCGCAGGATGGTCGCACGCACGACCAGCGCGCTGTTCACAGCGCTGGGCGACATCGGCGCCATGTTCACGCCCGACGGGTGCAGCGACTTCTTCAATGCGGCTGGCTATGCGTCGGCATAACGCACGCAGCTCTAGCAAGATGTCCGCTATGGAGACATGCAAGTTCAATCCGAAACGTCCGACATGGGCGCCTTACAGTCATAGCCCGGTTCTGCGTGGCCAATCCACCACCCAAGCGTGATGCACAAGAAACTGACCGCAGCAGCTGCGTCAATTCCTTGCGTATGTCTTTCTATCCCAGGCCCCCACGTCACCATCAAGCTTGTTGCCTTCACCCATTTCCCGCTCTTCCTAATCAACCCCGTTTGATCCATCCGCCTCCGCGTGAGGCGATTTCACGGGGTTCGTTGTGGCGGCAGTCTTTTTTCGGTCGGAAGCTTTCGCCCGTGGCGCGCGCATGCTGCGCACCGCGCTCGGGCCGTCGATCGCGGCATATCTCGAAGATCCCAGCATCGTCGAGGTGATGCTCAACCCCGATGGCTGGCTCTGGATCGACCGGCTGTCGGGAGGACTGGAAGACACGGGGTGTCGGGTCACGCCCGCCGATGCCGAACGGATCGTGCGTCTGGTTGCCCACCATGTCGGCGTCGAGGTCCATGCCGGATCGCCCCGCGTTTCCGCCGAGCTGCCGGAAAGCGGGGAGCGGTTCGAGGGGCTCGTGCCGCCGGTGGTGGCCGCGCCCTGTTTTGCCATCCGCCGCCCAGCCGTCGCGGTGTTCACCCTCGCCGATTATGTCGAGGCCGGCATCATGACCGGCGGCGAGGCCGAGTTGCTGCGGATCGCCGTCGCCGCGCGCAAAAACATCCTCGTCGCCGGCGGCACCTCGACCGGCAAGACCACGCTGGTCAATGCACTGCTGGCCGAGGTCGCCAAGACCGGCGATCGCGTGGTGCTGATCGAGGATACGCGCGAGCTGCAATGCGCCGCGCCCAATCTCGTTTCGCTCCGCACCAAGGAAGGTGCTGCCTCGCTCTCAGATCTCGTCCGCTCCTCGCTGCGGCTGCGGCCCGACCGCATCCCCATCGGCGAGGTACGCGGCGCCGAGGCGCTTGATCTCCTCAAAGCCTGGGGCACCGGCCATCCCGGCGGCGTCGGCACGCTGCACGCCGGCTCCGCCATCGGCGCGCTGCGCCGGCTGGAGCAGCTCATCCAGGAAGCCGTCGTCACCGTGCCCCGCGCGCTGATCGCCGAGACCATCGACGTGATCGCGGTCCTGTCCGGGCGCGGCGCCGCCCGCCGCCTCGCCGAACTCGCCGCCGTCGGGGACCTCGGTCCCGACGGCGATTACGTCCTCACCCCAGCAGGAGAGCCTTGATGCTGAACCGTGTCCGCGAACGCTTGGCCACAGCGTCCGCCTTCGCCTTCTTCGCCCTCGCCACAGCGCCGGCCTATGCCGCCGGTTCCAACATGCCGTGGGAGCAGCCGCTGACCCAGATCCTGGATTCGATCCAGGGGCCGGTCGCCAAAGTGGTGTCCGTCATCGTCATTATCACCACCGGCCTGACGCTGGCGTTTGGCGAGACCTCCGGTGGCTTCCGGCGGCTGATACAGATCGTCTTCGGCCTCAGCATCGCCTTCGCGGCCTCCAGCTTCTTCCTGACCTTCTTCCAGTTCGGCGGCGGGGCGCTGATCTGATGGATCACGCCGAACCGATCGCCGGGTTCTACGCGCCAGTCCATCGCGCGCTCACCGAGCCGATCCTTTTGGGCGGCGCGCCGCGCGCGGTTGCGATCCTGAATGGCACGCTCGCCGCCGCCGTGGGCTTGGGATTGCGGCTCTGGATCGTGGGCGGCGCCATCTGGCTGATCGGCCATCTGGCCGCCGTCTGGGCCGCCAAGCGCGACCCGGCCTTCGTCGATGTCGTGCGGCGGCACCTGCGTTACCCGCAGCATCTGGTGGCGTGAGGGCGCGCCATGATGAACCTCGCCGAATACCGCCATCGCAGCCAGAGCCTGGCCGACTTCCTGCCCTGGGCCGCGCTGGTCGCCGAGGGCGTCATCCTCAACAAGGACGGCTCGTTCCAGCGCACCGCGCGGTTCCGCGGGCCGGACCTCGATTCGGCGACGCCAGCGGAACTGGTCGCCATCACCGGGCGCCTCAACAACGCGCTGCGCCGCCTCCGGGCTGGGCGATCTTCATCGAGGCGCAGCGCCTGCCGGCCAACCGCTATCCGGAGAGCGATTTCCCGGACGCCGCCTCGCGTCTGGTCGATGCGGAGCGCCGCGCGCAGTTCGAGGAAGAAGGCGCCCATTTCGAGAGCCGATACTTTTTGACGCTGGTCTGGCTGCCGCCGGCGGAGGACGCCGCCCGCGTCGAGGCGTGGCTCTATGAAGGCCGCGCCCGCGACGGCGCCGACTGGCGGGCCGCGCTCGCCGGATTCATCGACCGGACCGACCGCGTGCTGGCACTGGTCGACGGCTTTATGCCGGAGGCGGAATGGCTCGATGACCCAGAAACGCTGACCTACCTGCATTCCTGCATTTCCACGCGCCGCCAGCGCGTTCGCGTTCCCGAAACCCCGATGCACCTCGACGCGATTCTGGTTGATGAGGTGTTTTCCGGCGGTTTGGAGCCGCGGCTTGGCAACGCCCATTTGCGCACACTCACCATCATGGGGTTCCCATCGCAGACTTGGCCCGGCCTGCTCGACGAGTTGAACCGGCTGGCGTTTCCCTATCGGTGGTCAACACGGGCGATCTGTCTCGACAAGACCGATGCTACCAAGGTGCTCGGCCGCATCCGCCGCCAATGGTTCGCCAAGCGCAAATCGATCATGGCGATCCTGAAGGAGGTGATTACGAACGAAGCGTCGGTGCTTATGGACAGCGACGCCGCCAACAAAGCGCTGGATGCCGATGCCGCGTTGCAGGAGCTCGGCTCCGACCTTGTCGGCGAGGCCTACGTCACCGCCACCATTACGGTTTGGAACGCCGATCCGCGGATTGCCGAGGAACGGCAACGCCTGGTCGAGAAGACTGTACAGGGCCGCGACTTCACCTGCATGCGCGAGACGGTCAACGCCATTGAGGCGTGGCTCGGCAGTCTTCCCGGCCATGTCTACGCCAATGTCCGGCAGCCGCCGATTTCGACGTTGAATCTGGCCCATATGATGCCGTTCTCGGCCGTGTGGGCCGGGCCGGAACGCGATGAGCATTTTCAGGGTCCGCCACTCCTCTTTGCGCGGACCGAGGGCTCGACGCCGTTTCGTTTTTCCCTACATGTCGGCGATGTCGGCCATACGCTGATCGTCGGCCCGACCGGCGCCGGCAAGAGCGTGCTGTTGGCGCTGATGGCGCTCCAGTTCCGCCGCTATCCCGGCGCCCAGATATTCGCTTTCGATTTCGGCGGCTCGATCCGCGCCGCCGCATTGTCGATGGGCGGTGACTGGCACGACCTCGGTGGTGCGCTGGCCGACGACATCACCGAACCCGTCGCCCTCCAGCCGCTATCGCGGATCAACGATGCCCGCGACCGCGCCTGGGCAGCAGATTGGGTCGCCGCGTTGCTGGCCCGCGAGTCGGTCACGGTCACCCCGGAACTGAAGGAGCATTTATGGTCCGCGCTGACTTCGCTCGCCTCCGCACCGGTCGCGGAACGGACGATCACCGGTCTCTCTGTCCTGTTGCAGTCGAACGCGCTGAAGCAGGCTTTGCAGCCCTACACGCTGAACGGGCCTTGGGGACGGCTGCTCGATGCCGAGACCGAGCGTCTCGGCGAGGCGGATGTGCAGGCGTTCGAGACCGAGGGGCTGATCGGCGCGGGTGCCGCGCCCGCCGTGCTGTCCTACCTGTTCCACCGTATCGAGGATCGTTTCGACGGCCGGCCCACGCTGCTCATCATCGACGAGGGCTGGCTCGCACTCGACGACAAGGGCTTCGCCGGCCAGTTGCGCGAATGGCTGAAGACGCTGCGGAAGAAGAATGCGAGCGTCATCTTCGCCACGCAGTCTCTGGCCGACATCGACGGCAGCGCAATCGCGCCCGCGATCATCGAAAGCTGTCCGACGCGGCTGTTCCTGCCGAATGAACGCGCGCTCGAACCCCAGATCGCAACGATCTATCGCCGCTTTGGGCTGAACGATCGGCAGATCGAGATCCTCAGCCGCTCGACGCCGAAGCGCGACTATTACTGCCAGTCGCGGCGGGGCAATCGCTTGTTCGAGCTTGGTCTCTCCGAGGTGGCACTCGCGTTCACCGCCGCCTCCTCAAAAACCGATCAGGCGGCCATCGCGACCCTTATGGCCGAGACTGGCAAAGCCGCTTTCGCCGCCGCGTGGCTGCGCTCCAAAGGGCTGCATTGGGCGGCCGATATGCTCAACCAAAATTCGGAGGTGCCGTTATGAGCGGCTATCCTTTTCGCGCCGCGCTCGCCGTTGGCGTTGCAGTGCTCACGTTCGCCACGGCGAATGTGCCGGCGCGGGCGCAATGGATCGTCTATGATCCAACCAATTTCTCCCAGAATGTGCTGACTGCTGCTCGCGAATTGCAGCAGGTCAATCAGAATATCCAAAGCCTGGAAAACCAGGCCACCATGCTGATCAACGAGGCGAAGAATCTCGCGAGCCTGCCGTATTCGTCGCTGGCCCAGCTTGAAGCCTCGATCCAGCGCACTGAGCAACTGCTCATGCAGGCACAGAATATCGCGTACAGCGTCACGACGATCGACCAGGCTTTTACGCAGGTCTATCCGCAGAGCTACACGGGCTCGACATCCAGCACACAAATGCTCGCTGATGCGCAAACGCGCTGGCAGAACGCGCGAGCTGGCTATCAGGATTCGATGAACGTCCAGGCGGGCGTCGTGCAGAACCTCCAGAACGCGCAGACACAAATCAGCGCGCTGGTGTCTTCCAGCCAGTCGGCGAGCGGCGCGCTTCAGGCCACGCAGTCCGGCAACCAGATCATGGGCCTTGCGGCGCAGCAGCTCGCCGATCTCACCGGTGTCATCGCTGCGATGGCGCGCGCGCAAAGCCTCGACAATGCCGGGAGGCTGGAGAGCGAGGCGCAGGGTCAGCAGCAGATGCAGAACTTCCTGAATTACGGCGCCGGCTATCAGCCCGGCAATGCGCAGATGTTCCACTGATGCGCGGCCGGCTTCTCAATCTTCCCGCAGTCGGCCGTGCGGCGGGATGCCTGCTGGTTGCCGGGGCGATTATCGCGGCGGCTGTGCAGTTTCATCGCAATGGCGCGCCACGGCCTTTGCCAACATCTTTGGCGTCATCTCGTCCCGATCCATTGGGGGCAGCTATGGCACGTTGCCAGGCGCTCGGCATGGCGGCGGAGAACGATGTAGTCTGCCAAGCGACCTGGGCCGAAAACCGCCGCCGCTTTTTCAATGATTCGCCGGTGCCGGAGGCTCGGTAAGCGCGATGGGCGGCACCGGCGTCATCGATGGGTTCCTCGGGACCTTCACGCAATATATCGATTCCGGCTTCGGCCTAGTGCAGGGCGACGTGCGCTGGCTCGCCGGCGTTCTGATCGGTATCGACATCACGCTTGCCGGCCTGTTCTGGGCGCTGGCGCCCGACGAGGATGTGCTCGCCCGGCTGATCAAGAAGACGCTCTACATCGGCGTCTTCGCCTTCATCATCGGCAACTACAACAATCTCGCCCAGATCATCTACAATTCCTTCGCCGGCCTCGGCATTGAGGCGGGCGGCGGCACGATGAACGCTTCGCAGCTTCTGCAACCCGGCAAGCTTGCCCAAGTCGGCATCGACGCCGGCAAGCCCATCCTGACCTCGATTTCCGGGATGATGGGTTTCACCAGCGTCTTTGCGAACCTCGTGCAGATCATCATCCTGCTCGTCGCCTGGATGATCGTCGTCATCAGCTTTTTCATCATGGCGATCCAGCTCTTCGTCAGCCTGATCGAGTTCAAGTTGACCACACTCGCCGGTTTTGTGCTGGTGCCGTTCGGCCTCTTCGGGCGCACCGCCTTCCTTGCCGAGAAGGTGCTCGGCAACGTCGTTTCGTCCGGCGTGAAGGTCCTTGTGCTCGCCGTGATCGTCGGCATCGGCTCGACGGTGTTTGGCCAGTTCACCAACGGCTTCAACAATCCGCCGACCATCTCCGACGCGCTGACGCTGATACTCGCCTCGCTGGCGCTGCTCGGCCTCTCGATCTACGGGCCAGGCATTGCCAACGGCCTGATCGCCGGCGGCCCGCAGCTTGGCGCGGGCGCCGCTGTCGGCACCGGTCTCGCCGTGGCTGGCTTTGGCGCTGCGGGCGCCGGGGTCATGGCCGGTGGCGTCGGAGCCATTGGTGCTGCCGGCGGTGCCGTGGCTGGCGCTGCGCGTGGCGGCGCTTCGATCGCCGGTGCGGCCACAACGGCTTATCGCGCCGGCGGCATGTCCGGCGTCGCCGAAGCCGCCGGCTCCGCCGCGATGAGCCCGCTGCGGCGTGCCGCCACCAGCATGCGAGAAAGCTTCGCGGCAGGCGGCAGAGCCGTGACGGGAGAAGGGGCGGGTGGTGGCGCCTCTCCCGGTGGTTCGAGCCAGGGCGAGGCGGCTGGACCGCCCGCCTGGGCACGCCGGATGCAGCGCAATCAATCCATCAGCCGCGGCGCCAACGCCGCCCATCAGGCGATCCGCTCCGGCGACCATCCGTCGAGTGGCAACGGCATCGACCTGTCAGAAGGGGAATGATCCATGTTCCGAAGGCCCATCGTCCGCTACGGCAAGACACCCGAACCCGAGACGCCCTATCAGCGCGCCGGCCAGGTCTGGGATGACCGTATCGGCTCTGCCCGCGTCCAGGCGAAGAACTGGCGGCTGGCCTTCTTCGGCGCGCTGGCGCTCAGTGGCGGCCTCGCCGGCGGCCTTGTCTGGCAGTCGGCGCGTGGCACCATCACGCCCTGGGTGGTGCAGGTCGATAAGCTCGGCCAGGCGCAGGCGGTCTCACCCGCCACCGCCGACTACCAGCCAACCGATCCGCAGATCGCCTGGCATCTGGCCCGCTTCGTCCAGGAGGTGCGCAGCATCCCGGCCGATCCCGTGGTGCTGCGCCAGGACTGGCTCGACGCCTACAACTACGTCACCGACAAGGGCGCGCTCGCGCTGAACGATTACGCGCGCACCAGCGATCCCTTTTCCAAGGTCGGCAAGACGCAGGTCGCCGTCGAGGTCTCCAGCGTCATCCGCGCCTCAGCCGACAGCTTCCGCGTCGCCTGGACCGAGCGGCGCTACGTCGATGACGCGCTGGCAGCCACCGAGCGCTGGAGCGCCATCCTCACCATCGTGGTGCAGCCGCCGACCGACGCCGATCGGCTGAAGAAGAACCCGCTCGGCGTCTACGTCCATGCCCTCAACTGGTCAAAGGAACTCGGCTGATGCGCGCAGCGCCCCTCGCAATCCTTCTGCTTGCCGGCACGTCGCTCGGCGCCTGTTCCACCTGGAAGCCGCCGGAGATCAAATACGACGACACGCCGAAGCAGGCGGTGCTGGCGCCCGATCCGCCGAAGCCGGTGGAGATCGTCCAGTTGCCGCAGCCTCTGCCGCTGCCCGGCCAGCTCAAGCCGATCCCTGGCGCCAGGACCGCGCCGCCCGAGGCGGCCGATCCACGTGTCCGCGTCGATCAGGCCAATGGCGCAGCCCGTGTGCAGCCGACGCGGGCCGGCTACATCAATGCCGTCCAGGTCTATCCGTTCTCGGACGGGGCGCTCTACCAGCTCTACGCTGCGCCCGGGGAAATCACCGACATCGCGCTCGAAGCCGGCGAACAGCTTGTGGGCACCGGCCCAGTGGCTGCTGGCGATACGGTGCGCTGGATTATCGGCGACACCGAGAGCGGATCAGGCGCCACCAAGAGGGTTCATATCCTGGTCAAGCCAACTCGGCCCGATCTTGTTACGAATCTCGTAATCAACACCGACCGCCGGACCTATCATCTGGAAATGCGGTCGGCCGAGAAAACATACATGGCC
Organism: Acetobacteraceae bacterium; assembly: GCA_965198855.1. GTDB lineage: Bacteria > Pseudomonadota > Alphaproteobacteria > Acetobacterales > Acetobacteraceae > BOG-908. The sequence continues at coordinate 145,945 of CBDAPZ010000002.1, forward strand.
TCCGTTTCCTGGGCCTATCCGCAGGACCAGCTCATCGCGCTGCGTCGGCAGAACGCCGCCGCCAATGAGGCGGCGCCGATCGCGTCCGGCGTCGATATCGGCGCGCTCAATTTCCGCTATCGGATCGAGGGCGACGATCCGGCCTGGCGGCCGTTGCGCGCCTTCGATGACGGGCGCCAGGTGTTCATCGAATTTCCGTCCGGCATCGGCCAGGGCGAGATGCCGCCACTCTGGGTGATCGGCGCGGAGGGTGGCGCCGAACTGGTGAACTACCGCGTGCGCGGCAACCACATGATCGTCGACCGGCTGTTCGCGGCCGCCGAGCTGCGGCTCGGTGGCGAGCATCAGCAGAAGGTCCGCATCGTCCGTACCGATGGAAGGCCGCAGTCATGACGGACGGCGCCAACGACACGGGCGGTGACGGGCGGCCGGCGCTCGAGATGCGCTTGCGCCCGAGCCGCGCGCCGGTCACCCGTCTGTCGCGCAAGGTGCTGCTGGGCCTGGGCACGGTGGCTGCCGTCGGCATCGGCGGCGCGCTGTTCTTCGCGCTGCGACCGCAGCATCAGACCGCCGGCTCGGAACTCTACAACACCAGCAACCGGACGACGCCGGACGGGCTGGCCAACTTGCCACGCGACTACACCGGGCTGCCGCACAACGCGCCGCAGCTCGGGCCGCCGCTGCCAGGTGACCTCGGCCGGCCCATGGTGAATGCCGGCACCGCCGCGCCAGGGATGCCGCAGCCCGCCGCAGGGCTAAGCCCCGAGCAGCAGCGTATCGCGCAGGAGCAGGAGGCCGCGCGAACCAGCCATCTGTTCGCGACCACCAACGCCGGGCAAACCGTCTCCGCCGTCATTCCGGCGGCGGCACTGCCCGGCGGCGCGCCCAACGGCGCAGGATCGCCTGGCCTGACCTCCCAGGACCACAAGCTGGCCTTCCTGAACGGCGACGTCGATCGGCGGACGGTCAGCCCGGATCGCGTCGAGGCGCCAGCCAGCCCCAATATCCTCCAGGCCGGCGCGGTGATTGCCGCGTCGCTGATGACCGGATTGCGCTCCGATTTGCCGGGGCAGGTTACCGCCCAGGTCACCGAGAACGTCTATGACAGCCCGACTGGCCGCATTCTGCTGATCCCGCAGGGCGCCCGGCTTGTCGGCCAATACGACGCCCAGGTGGCCTTCGGCCAATCCCGGGCGCTGCTGGTCTGGAACCGCCTCATTATGCCGAACGGCCGATCCATCGTCCTGGAACGTCAGCCCGGCGCCGACCCTGAAGGCTATGCCGGCCTGGAGGACCAAGTCGACAACCACTGGGGCATGCTGTTCAAGGCGGCGATCCTCTCGACCCTGCTCAGCGTCGGCTCCGAGGCCGGCACCAGCGACAACGAGAACTCTCTCGTTCAGGCGATCCGCCAGGGCGCCTCGCAGAGCTTCAGCCAGGTCGGCGAGCAGGTGGTCGGGCGATCATTGAACGTGCAGCCGACCATCACCATCCGGCCGGGCTTTCCGGTGCGGGTGCTGGTGACCCACGACCTCGTTCTCGAACCCTACCAGAGCTGAGGAGCGATCATGGCGAAGTTGAAGCTCGGCGCCATCGACGACGACAAGCCCGTGAAGCTCACCGTCGAACTGCCGGCGGCCATACATCGCGATCTCGTCGCTTACGGCCAGGTGCTGGCGCGTGAGACCGGCCAAGGCGCACCCGAACCGGCGAAGCTGATCGCCCCGATGATTGCCCGGTTCATGGCGACGGACCGTGCCTTCGCGAAGCTCCGGCGGCCCGCGCCGGCGTCAGACAAGGCGCCGTGAACGGGTCTCGTCGCGCAGGTAGGCGACAAAGCGGCCGACGGCCGCATCCTCCAACTCGGGGCGCCAAACCAACTCGATCTGCAAGCACGCATTCGTCTCTGCGATGGGCCGGAAGACCACGCCGGGCACGCAGACCGCGGCCTGGCTCGCGGTCGCCAGCGTGACGCCGAACCCCGCGGCGACGAGCGCGAAGACGCTCTGCTTGCTCGCAGCGTGCGCCGAGAACCGAGCGCTCTGGCCCAGCAGCGACGCATAGAGTTCCCGCGTCGCCTGGCTCTCGTCCCATTCCTGAATCAGGAACTCCTCGTCCCGGAGATTGGACCAATCGACGGACTTCCGTGCCGCCAGAGCGTGGTCGTGCGGCACTGCCGCAACCAGACGTTCGATATAGAGCGGCATGTTTGCCGCGCTGCCACAGGGCGTAAAGCTGGTGATCAGTCCGACATCCAGCCGGCGGAGTTCCAACGCTTTGGCCATAGCCGGCTCGGTCATCTCGGCGATGGTCAGCGCGACATTGGGGTGCCGTTCCCGCCAGCCCGCCAGCAGGCTGACCAGTGGCTCACCGACCGGTGGCAGCCGCACGCCGAGCCGGATCGCGCCGATATGTCCTGAACCCGTTTCGCCGGCCGCGCGGACCATGGCGTCGAACTCGGCCAAAGTACGATTCACGTGCCCCATCAGCGACTGGCCGCCAGCCGTGAGATGCACGCCGCTCTTCGCCCGCTCGAACAGGGCAAATCCCAACTCGTCTTCGAGCCTCCCGATACGACGACTGATCGTCGAGGTATCGAGGCCGAGCGACTTCGCGGCCCGGCCGAAATTGCCGGCGTTGGCAGCCGCGGCCAAATATCTTAGGTCGAGAATGTCCATCATCGATGCGCTCCCCCGGCTGGGGATCCAGCCGCTGGGCGCCAGCGATCCGAGGGATTTCCAGCTGGAGCAGGTCGGAAACGGTGAGAGGATAAGCCTCGATCTGTGCCAAACATGTGACGACCCTTTCTTTCGGTCGCCCGGCTCAGTCAGTTGCAGTGCTCGCGTGCCCGCTGTCCCCCGCGGCTGGCCTCCTGCGCGAACCGCACCTCGTGCCGGTGCAACCCATTCGCCAAGTGGCATCGTCGCAGGGCGACGCCGTCCACTTTGGGGAAATCGGTATGGAGGGCTTTTCCGTCAAGAAACGCGCCATTGGTCGGCTAGACACTCGGCGGGCCTCCTTCGAACAAGGACACGCCGACTGCGTCGTCCAAGGGCGGCAAGTCGGCGATGGATTATCGCGCATTTGAGATGCGGAATAATTCTTGCTCCCCGGCGTCGAGTGTGGGATTGTCGCGCATCTGAGATGCGGGATAATCCAATGGCGATCCACTTGGTCGGAGAGACGATAGACGCCAAACGAGCGTACCAGCGCGCCCAAAGCGGCGAGTTGATCCCGCTCGTTCGCGGCGTCTATGCCGATCACGACGGCGACATAGAGATGGATATCCTGGGCCACGCCGTCCGCATCGCGCATTACCTATACCCAAACGCCTACCTGTCATCCGCCAGCGCGGTCCTGCTCGCGCCCACACCGGATGGGCGCCTCTTCATCAGCGGCCGCCGCAACCAGCGCACAAGGTTGCGGACCCTGGAGATCATCCAGAATGAAGCGCCGAGCCACCCCTCGACGGCGATCGCCGTCATTGGCGATGATCTCGGAGAGAAGCGCATTGCCGCGTCGTCGCCACGACAGCGTTTCCTCGAAGCCTTTCGGCTGAGGAGCGAACACGCCAGCGCCATCACGTCTGAGATGCGCGCCCAGATGGCCGCCCGGTTGGTGGCGGAACACGGCACGCCCCAGGCGGCAGCTGACGCCGTTTGGGCACTTGCCCGCGAGAACGAATGGTATCGGGAGGGCGAAGGCGCCGAACGCTTCCTCCTCGCCAAACTCGGCGGCGTGGCGCCGGTGAACAAGGCCGCGCTCAATCTTTTGGTCGCCTGGCACGGCGATCTGGTCGGTCGGTTGACCCATGACGGCTTCGAATGGCGTTGGAAACCCGAGCGGCGCACCGGTCCGGCGCTCATCCGCGAGACGATTCCCGGCAAGTTGCCGGCGTTCATCGAATCGCTGCTGCCTGAGGGCTGGCTCGCCCAGGTCCTGCATGAACGTGACGAGCGGGACGCCCTGCGAAATGGTCGACGCTACATGTCGAACATCGCCATCGTCGAAGACCACGATCAGCGGGCGGCGCTGCCGGCCGACGTGCTGTCGACCCCACTCGCCAGCTTTGCCGCCGACGGTCGCTTCACAGGGGTCTATGCCGGCCCCGGACGCGGCGAAATCGAAGAGACCTTCGAGCAGAATCTGGCGCGCATGTTTGCCCGCGCCGAAACGCCACGCTTGTCGGGCGTCCAGATCAAGGCGCCGATGAGCCTGACCGAGGACGGCGCCCTGGTCCCGGCGATCGACCAGCCCTTCACCCACATCCTGAAGCCGGCCGGCACAGCGGGCTTCGACATGCTGCCGATCGTCGAATGGCTGTGCCTCGAACTCGGACGCGCCGCGGGGTTCGAGACGCCAGACGCTGCGTTGATTGCGATGCCGGACGGCATGCCGCCGGCCCTGGTGGTCGAACGGTTCGACATCAGGCGGGGACCGGACAATCAGCGCCGGCTCGCGATGGAGGATTTCTGCTCCATCCTAGATCTTCCGACATCGGCGAAATACGATGGAACGATCGAGAGGGTGGCGCGCGCCTTGCGCCCGCTGTCCACTGATCCGGCCTCGGACCTCAACATCCTGTTCCGACGCGCGGTGTTCGCCTGGTTGATCGCCGATGGCGATATGCACCTGAAGAATCTCGCCGTCCTCAAGACGGCCGAAGCGGGGGCCAAAACGTTCACTTCCGTCCGTTTTGCGCCCCTCTACGATGCCGTGACCACGCGGGTTTTCCCGGGCCTTGCCGGCGATCGAATGGCACTGAAACTGAACGGCAAGGATGATCGTCTGACGCGCCAAGATTTTATCGCCTTGGCGCGCACAATCGGTCTCAGGGTCGAGGATGCTGAAGCCGGGCTCGACGCACTCACCACGCGGGTTACTGCTCGCTTTCTGACGCTTCAGCTCCCTGCTTTCGCCGGTGAGTTCGATGGCGCCAAGAGCGTGCGCGATAAGGTTGAGGCCATCGCAGCCGCACGTTGCGTGTCTCTTTCCACGGAAAGCCGGTCTGAGTGATCGGGCTGAAAATGGCGACCGCAGCACGCGACCTCCGACAGTCACTGCGCCCAGTGTTCATTACCCTCGATCCGGAGAGGTGACACGCGGTTGGACATCCGCCCGGTTTTTCGAACGTCGAAGTATATTCCTCAATGAACCCAAAAAAGAAAATCGAACGGTCGGCATTGCACCGCATGGTCTGGGAGGAGGCGCTCTCAAAGCTGGCGCCGCAACTCGGTTTGTCCGACGTCGGCCTGCACAAGATCTGCAAACGCCACAACATTCCGTTACCGCCACAAGGTTATTGGGCAAGATCGCCGGAACGAGGCTCGCCGAAGCGAATACCATTGCCGCAACCTGACAAAGACTGGGATCTTGAATTCATCATTCCGCCGCAGGCGACGCCCGGGGAACAAAGTGAGCTGGACCAGAAATTCGGGCCGCAGATCGCGGCAAAGAGCCTGCCTGAAAATCAGATTGCTGTGGTCGCGAACCAAGAGCAGCGCCATCCGAAGTCAGCCATCGCGCGGCACTCCGGGGGGCGGCGGAAGGCGGACACGCTTGGGCAGGTCCGCACGCGCCAGCGCCTGGCCGATGGGATCGTTGCCGATGTCGGCGAGACTTCCGAGGCCTTCCAGCATGCCGAGCGCCTGCAGAACGCCGGCATAGATCCCGATACTCACGTTGTTGTCTCCCGCCTCGATCCGCTGGAGGGTCGAGCGCGACGTGAATGCGCGTTCGGCCACCACGGCCATGGGCAGCCGCCGGCGCCGACGGGCGTCGCGGATGTCAGCACCAAGCGTGCGCAAGGCACGCCGAACGCCCGCGGAGGGAGTATTGGGTGTGGGCAAATGACGCCTTCCTGAGCCAGTAAGCAGAATAACGCAGCACGAAGTTCACAAAAAACGCCGTGGACCCTCAAGGTCGGGCTACGTTCAGGTTTAATCCATCGCCGCCTCGCCGATCACGGGGATATGCTTTCCGCTCTTGGTGCCCGGAAAACGGATGGCATGGTCTTGCCCCTGCACCAGGCGCGCTGGAGGCTCAGCGCCTTCAACCGCGAGCCGTCTTGGCAACTTTACCTTGGTAGCGGATCGGTCCCTTGATCGAGCAAGGCAAGATAGTCCGCGTAGGCGTAAATCCGGCCGCGTTGCCGTCCAGTGGTCTCGCGCACGATATCGACCTTGATCAAATTATTCAGCGCGATCCCGGCGGTGGGAAAGGAGACGCCGAGCTTTTCTGAAACCGTCTGGATGGTGACGATCGGGCTGGCCTGCATCAGTTCATGGACCCGAAGCGCTGACGCGGCGGCGCGGCCGAGGCGGGCAATCTTCTGTCGATGGGCGTCGAACATGGCGATCAGATCGCGCGCCGTCGCCGCGGCTTGTTCGGCGGTCTCCGCAACGCCGGTCAGGAAGAACTCCATCCAGGTCTCCCACGTCCCGGCCTGCCGGACCTCCTGCAGGAGCCGGTAATAGTCGTCGCGCCGGGATTTCAGGAACAGGCTGAGATAGAGGATCGGCTCGCGCAGCACCCGCGCCTCACACAGGATCAGCGTGATGAGCAGCCGGCCCAGGCGCCCGTTGCCGTCGAGAAAGGGATGGATCGTCTCGAACTGGACGTGGGCCAGGCCCGCCCGGATGAGCGGGGGCAATGCCGGATCCTCGCTGTGTAAGAAGCGCTCCAGCGCATCCAGGCATTCGTCCAGCCGGTTCGGCGGCGGTGGCACGAACAGAGCGTTTCCAGGCCGGGTTCCGCCGATCCAATTCTGCGAGCGGCGGAACTCGCCCGGTTGCTTTGCAGCGCCCCGCCCGGACTTGAGTAGGATGGCGTGCATCTCGCGGATCAGCCGGAGCGACAGGGGAAATCCGCCCCGCATCCGGGAGACCCCATGCTCGATCGCCGCGACGTAGTTGGACACCTCGGTCACGTCGTCGAGTTCGACCGTCGGCGCCTCGTAATTTTCGAACAGCAGCAGGTCGGACAAGGAGGATTGAGTCCCCTCGATCTGTGAAGACAGAAGAGCTTCCTTGCGGACGTACATGTAGAGGAACATAGGCGTGGAAGGCAGGATCGTGGTTACGCCGTCGAGGCGCCCGACCGCGGCGACGGCGCGTTCGTAGACCTGCATGAAACGGCCCAGTTCGAGGGGTGGCTGCGGTGGCAACGGGGCGGGCACATAGGCGCGCACGCGCTCGCCTGCGGCACTCGTCTCGACATAGGCGCCGAGCCTTTGATTCTGCCCGTCCGTCACACCCGATCCTTTAACTAGCCTCGCCCCTATTAAGGCTTATGGCCATATACCTTAACAGCGCTGGACGCTAATTCAAACATGCCAAGCGGCCGGCGATATCAGCTTCGCCTTCACGGTGCTCATTCAGCTCCCACCGGGGGCGGCAGGAGACAGCCATTCGTCTGCGGAAGCCGGCGAGATGACCCGGCACCCGCACGGACGGTTCGACCTTTTCGCGTCTGGGCCGCGGTCTTCGGCTCGCCCTTGGTCTCGCCGTCCAGATATTTCGCTATTTCCGCCGATACCTGGTCAGCGGCGACGGATAGGGCCGCATCGAGATGGACATATCTCTGCGTGACTCCGCGCGACGAGTGACCGAGCAATCCGGCGATCGTCAGCTCGGAGAACCCCAGATCGCCGGCGATGCTGGCAAAGGTGTGTCGAAGGACATGTGGGGTGACCCCTGTAAGATTAGCCTTGGCGCAAACTCGATCGAGTACCCTGACAACCCCGATGAAGTGCCCATCGCCAACATCGGCGGGAAACAAATATGGCGACTGCTCGTGGACGGGTTGGTTGTCGATGCATTGCATCGCCGCGCCGCCGATCACTCGGATCTGCTCGCCGCTCTTGGTATCAGGAAAGTGGATCGCCCGATCGTGCGGTTTGAACCACGCGCGCTCCAGACCAAGCACCTCCATCCGCCGAAAGCCAGTGAGCAGGAGCAGTCTTATGGCTCCCAGCGCCGTCGGATGCTCGCCCGCAACCATAGCGTCCCGCATCACCTTGCCCAGGTGCCGCAACTAGTCAGCATTCAGCCGCCGCGTCATTTTGCGTACGGCGATTTGGCGAACACCGAGCGCCGGATTCTTCTCGATGAAACCGAGACGCGCCGCATGCCCGAGTAACGCCCGGAAGGTGCCGATGGTCCGCCCCGCAACACCAGAACCGCCCGTTGAACGTCCGCCGCGGCCCTTCGCCCTCCTGCCTCGCGCCGACTTTCCGGCAGCAATGTCGGCCTGCATCTCCTCGATGTCGCGTAGGGTCAGACGGCTGACGAGGCGTGGCCCCAGCAGCGGTTTGATGTGAACCTCGATCCGGCTGCGGTCCATCGCAACGCTCGACGCCTTGATGGGGCGACGATTGCGGCCAAGCAGGCGTCCGGACCCTGCTTCATCGAGATACCAGTCGCAGACTTCTGCTACGGTGAGGCCTTCCCGAATGGCATGCCGCTCGGCAGATGGATCACCGCCGCCAGCGACTTCCGCCAGCTTCTTCTGCGCGGAGATACGCGCCATCTCGGGCGTCAGCGCGCCGAATTGGCCGAGCACCAGCCGCCGGGTACGCCCTTCGATGTTCCGATATTGGATGATGAACGTCTTGGCGCCTGAAGGTTTGACGCGGACGCCAAAGCCTCGCAGCTCGCCATCCCATGCAAACACATCCTTGTTGGGTTGTGCTCTCAACGCCTCAATAGCGCGCTTGGTCAGTTTTCCCATGTGTCAATAACCTCCTGTATTTGAAACGCTATTTCGACATTTGCTTCCCTCGTGCTTCCCAAGGCTGCTGTGGGCGTGCCGGGGAAGCACGAAGACGTCTTGGGAAGGCAGCGGAGCACTCCCGACGAGCAAAAAAAGCTCGGTTGGCTCATCCACCGCAGGGACAGGCCATTGCGAAGGTTGGACTTTTTCGCTCGATCCGATATGTTCGGGTCGAATGTTCGTGGGTTGTGGCCGTTCTGCTCCCCCCTGGTCGAGCGATGGGATCCCGCTATCGTCTTGCTTTCATTGCGAAAATCGGCATTTTGCTTCCCCGAAGACCCTGGCAGATGGCGGGGAAGCTCGGGGGAAGCAGCAGAAGGCGTTTCGCGGGGTATGAAGAGGATACTCAGGGCATGGAGGGCCGCAAGAAAAGCCTTGTTATTTGAGGGCTTTAGAGGGCTCTGGGATAGAATAAGATGCGGCCGGAAAAGTGGCCTGGTCCGATTGCCAAGGTTGGGGTCGAGGGTTCGAATCCCTTCGCCCGCTCCAGGTCTTCTTTGTACTGATTTGCGTGTCGTCGGTGATAGAAATGATCTTTCGAAACGCAACTCCATGCCTAAAACCTGCGCGCTGGACGGCACAGCGACGGTAATGGCCTAGTGCAAAAACTGTAAGGCCGATCTGGCGCTCGAACTTGATGACATGCACCACGGATGAGGTGGCGCACGCTCTGGCTTCCAGAATCCCGTTGGCGTCGAGAACGCAGTCCATGTCGCCGGGCTTGTAGGTCTCTGGTAGAGCGATCGAAAATCCACCCACGATTTTAGGTGTCGCGTGTCGGGCAACAGCGAAGGTCACTGTTGCCCAGCCGTTTGGCGCGTTACTGATCGCGAGCGGCCCTTTCGATGAAGGCAGCAACGTCTTTCGGATGCGACACCGGCGAGGCGTGGCTTGATGGGATTGTCATAGTCGTGGCCTTTATTCTCTCCGCAAAGGCGGCTTCCGCTTGGGCCGGGATCATCATGTCGTCGGCATGGACAATGTAGTAGGTCGGCTTCGTGTGCCATGCCGCGACGGACGCCGTGTCCATGACAGCTCTGACGCTGAGCGGCATCTGCGCTTTAGCCATCGCTTCCGCTTCAGGAAGCGGAACGTCACCGGCAAAGACGCGGGGAAAGGCAGCCTGATCAACCGACAAGCCTTCGGCACGTCCAAGGAGAGCTTGCAGATGGGCCTTGGCTGCGGCTTCCGACTCTGCGCCTGAAACGCTTGCGGCGATTGAGACGTGCGGGGCCGCCGGATCAACGAGGGCCTGCAAGCCATCGGTCGGCGGAATCCCGTCGATCAAGGCGCCGACACTCTCGCCTTTATCCAGCGCGAACGCGCCGACATAGACGAGCGCTTTGACCTTCGGATCGTCCCCGGCCTCGCCGATGACAACGCCGCCCCAGGAATGGCCGACCAGGATGGTGGGCCGATCTTGAGCAGCCAGAACCCGTCGTGTGGCGGTAACATCGTCGCCGAGCGAGGTCAGCGGATTTTCAACCGCGGTGAGGTCAAAACCCTTCTTGCGGAGCAGGACTGCCACCTTGTCCCAGCTCGAGGCGCCCACGAAAGCGCCGTGAACAAGCACGACGTTCTTAACCGTTTCAGCGGATGCCGCGACGGCGGTGGCGTCCAGGGGGGCGGCCGCAGGGCTCACAGCGGCAGGGTCACTGTTCATGATCAAAACCTTTTCGATGAGGCGTCGAGGACGATCAGCAAAGAATTTTGCTGTCCTCTCTAAGCCGATGACTGATATCTTCATCCGAAAAATGCTGCAGCTTCTTTCAACTACGTCATTCTGGTGAGGCCCTTTCTGTATCTAGTAGAGGCATTAGGCCATGGCGGAGCAACTCAAAAACTTGTCCGTTCATCCGGAGGCGCGGGTACCTAGCTCAGCTAACAGTGATCTGCTCTCCCATGTGCTGGCGCAAACTCGATTGTCCGGTGACGGGATCTTCCTGGTGACCGCCGCACCCGGAGAGGTGATTCCACTTGCACCCGAATTAGGTCATGTTTGCGTGGTGACGGACGGCGCCCTGCGAATCGCTGGCGATGACAGGCTGCGTATCGTCGCCGAGACAGGCGAGCTTCTTCTGCTGCCTCGTGGCGCTGGCGACCTGAGCCTGCTGGCGGGTGAGACGCCGGCGACAGTGGTGGTATGTCGCTTCCGCTTCGATCCGGACAGCCTGCGCAGTATGGTCGAGGCGCTCCCGCCTTACATACTTGTTACTAAAACCGAAGGGTCAGCTTGGCTCGATGGCTTTTTGCACTTCATGATGATTGAAGCGAACGATGTCCAACCCGGCGCGACCTTGATGATTTCACGGCTGATCGACCTCGCCGTCATTCGAACGCTGCGTACCTGGATTCAGCGCGGACAGAGTTCAGGCTGGCTTGGGGGGCTATCCGACGCGCGCGTCGCCCGTTCTCTCAAGGCCATCCACGAGGCGCCGATGCAACGATGGAACGTGGACACCCTGGCTGGCATTGCGGGCATGTCACGCTCGAGTTTCTGTGCGCGCTTCACGACGCTGGTTGGGCACTCGCCGCTGCGGTATCAGAACGAATGGCGCCTGGCTTTGGCGCGCGACATGCTTTTGCGGCGACAGGCCCGGATCGGCGAGATCGGGTTGCGCGTCGGCTATGAGTCCGAAGCCGCATTTAGCCGCGCCTATAAAGCACTTTTTGGCCATTCCCCCCGCGGCGAATACAAGGTGCACCCCTGAATCAGCGCGCGACAGCATCGAAAAATTTTCCACTTCTTTTTCAAAAAAGAAGTGCTTGCTTTCTTACTGTGGCCATTTTTCTATTCCGATAACGTGTCGAACTTAGCGCGCGCCTGCTCGACACTCTCAAGATTCTCCGAAGCCTAAACCCACACGCCGCAGAAGGCAGCGCTCAGCGTAAAACCCAGTCCCGTCAGCTCATATTCCACCTTGGGCGGCACCACCGGAAAAACGGTCCGACGCACCAACCCATCGCGTTCCATGGCGCGTAGCGTTTGCGTCAACATTTTCTGACTGATCCCCTGCAAAGCCTCGCCTAGCCGCGTGAAGCGCATGGTTCCTTTCTCGGCCAGTGTATCCAGGATCATCATCGTCCATTTATCGGCGACGCGACCGATGAGATCGGTCACGAGCGCCACAACACGAGGATCGATCACCGGCGGCGGCGTCAGCCCGGCATAGCGGCGCGCTGCGGCGATTTCCTCGTCGGTAAAGTTTGGCAGGCCCATTTTCCTACACTCTCTGTTTGGTAAGTATAGCACTTTCAAGTGCCTTCTTCCTTTTCGAGAGTAGTGGATGCACATAACCGCAACAACAGATGCTTGAGGGTTTTTGAGATGAAAATGCGCAATCGGACGGTGCTGATTACAGGCGGTGCGAGCGGAATTGGCCTTGAATTGGCAAAGCAGCTGCTTGGCCGCGGAAATACCGTGATTGTCACCGGGCGCGAGCAGCGCAGGCTCGACGATTCCGAGCGCGGATTACCCGGCCTTCACACGATCAGAAGCGACGTGACGGATCCGGCCGCAATCCAGTCGCTCTACGATCAGGTATTGCGCGACTTCCCGGCTCTCGACGTTCTCGTCAACAATGCCGGGATCATGCGCAACCTGACCCTTGCTCAGGACCGCCCGCTTGCCGACCTCACGCGCGAGATCGAGACCGGCATCAACGGACCGATGTGGATGATCCAGCAATTCCTGACGCATCTGCGGACACGACCGAATGCGCTCATCGTCAATGTCTCATCCGGGCTGGCCTTTGTCCCGTTCCCAGCGGCGCCCGTCTACTGTGCCGCCAAAGCGGCTTTGCACGCCTACACAAAATGCCTGCGCGCTCAACTGGATGGCACCGGCGTCACAGTGATCGAACTGGCACCACCAGGCACCGAAACAGCTTTGTTCCGTGGGGAATTTGCGGAAGAGATGAAGAAGGAAAAGGGCATGGATCCCGCTTTGCTCGTACGGCACGCGATCAAAGCCATTGAGGCCGACACATGGGAGATCAGGCCGGGCTTGAGCAACGTCCTGAAAATAGCCAGTCGCGTCGCACCGAACGCGATGTTCAAGCAAATGACGAAGCTGAGCCAGCTTAGTGCTAAAACCGTGTAATATACAGGAAAGAGAGCCTTCTTTTCTGAAGAAAGAAGCAAAAGACTTTTACGTCGCTGTCGCGGCTCTATCAGACGACGCACGCCCAGGACACAAAAGTTGTTTGGTTCTTTTTTTCAAAAAAGAACTGCTTCGCTTCCTTATGCCGTAGCAGTGACGTCCGCAGCAATCGTATGGAGCACCAAGTCGGCTGAAATCAGCTTCATGCCGACCCTCGGGCCGCCGGGCGGCACAATGGGACGGATGTAGTGGCTATGTCGCAACGGGCCGGAAACGCCGAACAATCCGTAAGCCGGGCGTCCTAGAGCGGCACGCAGGTTCATCAATCCGCTATCATTACCAACAAACAAATCAGCGTTGGACAGCAACGCCATGACCTCAGGCAACGGCCAGCCAATCGCGGGAGCGACGGCCGGCAACCAGCCCGTGCGGCGTTGTATCGCTTCGGCGTGCGCAGATTCGTGAGGCAGGCCGAGCAGCAAGATCGAGCCGAAACCGTTGCCGTGAAGCAATGTTGCCAACTCGGCGAATGCTGCAGCACCCCACTGGCGGTTGTCCCCGTGCGATCCGATCCCGAGCACCGCGATCGGTGCCTGCAAGCCGCAGAGCCTCTTTGCCAAAGCTTGCCTGGCTGGGATGCCGACCTTCACCGAAGGCTCCGGCAGGCTGGTAAAGCCCGCGGCGGACATGTAGGCGGTCGCCTGCTCGAAGGCTTCCGTGAAGGGCGGCATGTGCGGCAGCGTCGGTCGCCGGTTCAGCCACCATCTCTGCGCGAAGCTGACGCCGTACCCGTAGCGTTCAGGAATGCCCGCCAGGCGAAGTGCGGCGCCAAGAGATTGAGATTGGTGCAGGAGCACGCAGCTTTCGAAGCGGCAGGCACGAATATCCGCCACAAACCGGAGATATCCGGCAAAGCCGTCATGCCGGCCGTTTCGATCTTTTGGATCATGGTTCCGTGGATTATGATCGTACCAGATGATGCGCTCTATGGCAGGATCTTCCGCCAGCAATTCCCTCGCCTGCGTGCTCGGCTTCGTAATGAGGGTGATCTTTCCCGTCGGCGTGTTTTGCGCAATCGCTCTGATATGGGGAAGGTGCCAGATAAGATCGCCAAGGCCAGGTCGGGGTTGAAAAACGGCGGCAGGAGCTCGGAGTCGTATCATGTCGTTGGATGGAACAACTCTGTCTGAGAGGTGGCACTGCGGACGGTCAGCTTGGCGTGTGACCGCATTGTAACTCATCTACATCTGGGCAGCCGCCTGCGCAAATGGCGCTTTACTGGAACGGCAGGCGGTGCGATGGGCCCGCAGCGGAGGTGCGATATGGCGGACCAATCTTCTCCCGGCCCGCCATCTGCCTTGCAGCGGGTCTGGTCAGCCGCCGTGTCTTGGCACTTGCTCGTCAAGCGCCGGCTCATGCGTGTCCCCGGTCACGCACGCCGATCCACCGACCGGTTCCTCGGTCAGTTGGCTAAAGCTCGGGCCGAGCGTGACGTCTCCTCCGTCCTGTTCAGGCTTCTGGGCTACCGCCTGTGGTGGCGCCTTCACCGACCGTTTCAGATAACGCGATCTGATCTGACCGGACTGGTCGTAATCGGCGGTTCGCCGCGCAGCGGCACCACGCTGCTCAGGACGATGCTCGGACGCCACCCGGATATCTTTGCCGGGCCTGAAACGACTTTGTTCCTGCATCGTATTTCGTCACCACGCGATATCGGTGAGCGGCTCGCCTGGGATCCGGACGAGATTGAACGATGGCAGCGCGAGAGCTACTCGCAGACGCAGTTTATCGAACGGTGCGCGACCGCGCTCCGGGCACGCCATGGCCGGGCTGTTTGGGCCGAGAAGACTCCGCATAATGTTATGCGTTTTGGATTCGTGCGGCGCTGCTTTCCACATGCGAAGCTGGTTCATATCATACGCGACGGCCGTGATGTCGTATGTTCGTTGCGGCAGCAACCATTTTCCAAAGTGGATGGTGCGGCAGCGGATAGCGCGGGTATCGCCAGGCTATGCGCGTTGCAGTGGCGCCGCTGTGTCCAGTCCGGCCTGCGCTTTCGCGGCCAAGCCGCTTATTACGAGCTGCGCTACGAAGATCTGGTCCATGATGCTGAACCGACTTTGCGTGCCCTGCTGTCATTCCTTGGTTTGTCTTGGAACGAGGCTCTTCTACAAACCGGTATCCAGGAAAGCGCGCCCGATTTATTTGAGCCGAAAGCTGTCGGTCAGCTGTTCGAAAGCTCGATAGGCCGTTGGCGAGAGGATCTCACTGGGCAAGAGCTCGATGTGGTTAACCTGCTGGCCGGAGAACTTCTTGCTAAACTGGGCTATGCATAGGACGGATGGTTTTATGTGCAAGGCAAAGGGGAAGAAAGTAGTTCTTTTTTGAAAAAAAGAACCAAGAAACTTTTGTGATTATGGCATGCGCTGCCGAAGAGATCCGCGATAGCGACGCAAAAAGTCTTTTGCTTCTTTTCTTCAGAAAAGAAGACCTTTCTTCATTCACTCACCACTGAACTTGCTTTTTCCTCCTTCGAAATACCGGCCATTCTCCAGATCGGCGATCAGCATGACGCTACTCCTTGCCACTGCAGCCCCTCGAGACCGGGAGGCACGCGAAGGATAGTAAGTCCTGGTGACACGATCTATGTTCCACAATCCTCAATATCTTGGCGATCGTTCAAAATGCCGATGGATTTCTTGTCCAGCATCCTCTCGCAGCTGAAACCCCGCACCTATGCCGCCGGCCCCATCAGCGAGCATTTCGACGGCAAGCGCTTCTTCAATCCGGGTCAGCCTTCGACCGATCGCAGCCTGGGCGACATCTGGCGCTGGAAGTCGGCACCTCTCGCCGTTCCGTGGCCGAAGCAAGTCGATGTTGCACCCGCAGTCCCGATCCCGCGCTCCGATCGGCTGCGCATCACGATGGTTGGGCATGCGACGCTTTTGATCCAGGTGTCCGGGCTGAACATCCTGACCGATCCGGTCTGGTCGGATCGCGCCAGCCCCTTGTCGTTCGCCGGGCCGAAGAGGGTGACACTTCCCGGTATTGCGTTCGATGATTTGCCGGCGATCGACCTCGTTCTGCTGAGCCATAATCATTATGACCATATGGACATCGCAACCTTGCGTCGCCTGCACGCAACATACCGGCCTCGCATCATCACGCCGATCGGCAACGATGTTATTGTGCGCGCAAGTATTCCGGACGCGCAGGTGGACACAGGCGATTGGAGCGATCGCATCCGTATCGGTGAGACCGCAATCATTACGCTGACGCGAGCGAACCATTGGTCGAGCCGTCGGATCACCGATCGCCGCGTGGCCCTCTGGTCGGGTTTTCTGATCGAGACGCAGCATGCAAAAATCTGGTTCGCAGGCGATACGGGTTATGGAGACGGCTCGATCTTTCGGGACCTGCGCACCAAGTATGGCGCGCCTGACGTCGCGCTGATTCCGATCGGCGCCTACGAGCCGCGCTGGTTCATGGCCGCGCAGCACGTAAACCCGAAAGAGGCCGTGCAGATATTCCAGGATATCGGCGCGCGACGGGCGCTTGGAATTCATTGGGGCACGTTCAGGCTGACCGATGAGGCCCGCGACGCACCGAGAGAAGAATTGCTCGATGCACTCAACCACGCCGAAATAGACGCTGCCCGGTTTGCGGCAGCGGAGCCTGGCCAGGTGTTCGACTTCGCAGACTTGGATCCCCATTGACCGAGGATCAAAGCAACGAGTGCTATGTTATAACATAGCAGCGTTCCGAATGGCGCAGCGCTTGCCTCCTATTTTCAATTGAATCTGGGGGCGACTTACCGGTTCGAACATCTCTTTGGTGGCCCGCTCGAGGTAAATGCTGCGATCATCAACGTCACCGACAGGATATATGAAATTCGCTCCGGTTCCGGCGTTGGCGTGTTTGCACCGCAACAGGGACCGCGGCGGGCATTTTATGCCGGTATCCGGAAGGTCTTTTGAGCGAGGAAGCAAGGCCTTCTTTTCTGAAGAAAAGAAGCAAAAGACTTTTATGTCGCTGTCGCAGCTTTATCTGGCAGCAACCTTGGATGCATATTCACGCGAAGGCGCACGCACCAGCACCCAGGCGCACACGGCACTGCCTAAGCCCGACAAGGCAATCACCCAACCCATCGTCCAAGGTGTTCCGTCGGAAAAAGCGCTGAGCGCGGCGGAGCCTACGATGCCGCTGCCGTATTGCACCGCGCCGACCAAGGCCGACACCATGCCTGCCCGCTCCGGCGCCAGTGCCATCGCACCCATGATCGCGTTTGCAAGAATGAATCCCGCCAGCCCGATATAGACGAAAAGCGGCACCGCCAGGCCGGCCAATCCGCCGAAACCTGTGCGCGAATCGATCCCGAGCGCCACACTCGCGAGTGCTGCACCCGCCGTCCCGCCACGCATCAGCGTGAGGCCGCCGAGCCGCATCACCCAGCGCGCATTGAGCAGGTTGCTCGCCATGATCCCGACGATGCCGACGCCGAACAGCACCCCGTAAAGCTGCGGTTTCAGATGGTGATAGGTGATGTACGCAAAAGGCGAGCCCGCGACATAGGCGTAGATGCCGCTGTAGAAGAAGCCGCTCGCGCCTGCATAGCCCAGGAACCGACGACGCCGCAGAAGGGGGAAATAGCCCAGCACCGCGCGCCCGAGCGGTGCGGTATTGCGCCGCTCGGGCGCCAGTGTCTCAGGTAGCGCGAAGAGGGCTGTCAACGTCAGCAATCCGGTGCCTGCCAGCACCCAGAAAATGGCCCGCCAGGAGGCGACGACCAGGATCTGGCCACCTAGCAGAGGCCCCACCAACGGTGCGATCGCCGTCACCGTCATCAGCGTGGAGAGCATCTGTGCGGCACGATTGCCTTCGTAGAGGTCTTTCACCATGGCGCGGGCCAGCACCACGCCGGCGCAGCCGCCCACCGCCTGCACCACGCGCCAGACAATGATGGCCGCCGGGCTCGGCGCCAGCGCGCAACCAACCGAGCCGATCACGAACAGAACGAGGCCGGCCGCCACCGGCAGGCGACGGCCATACCGATCACCGATCGGTCCCCACAACAAGTGTCCAAGGCTGAAGCCTATCAGGTAGCTGGAAACCGTCAGCTCCATCGCACCTGCAGTGGAGTGCAGGCCGCACGCCATGGCGGGCAGTGCCGGCAGATAGACATCCGTCGAGATCGACGCGAACGCCATCAGTGCGCTCAGGATCGCCAGCACCTTGAGCGGGTGGCGCGACGCCGCCTTTCGTTCCTCCACCTCCGGCAGAGGCGTCATCACAGTTCCTGTGCAGTGGGGCGGAACAGGATCTCGTTCACATCGACATCCTCCGGCTGGCTCATGGCGAATGCCACCATGCGCGCAAACGATTCAGCCGGGATCTGGAGCTTCGCGTACATGTCGTGCACGCCCTTTGCCACATCCTGTTCGGTGACGCTGTCCTTCAACTCGCTTTCGACGGCACCCGGCGAGATGATGGTGGTGCGGATATTGTAGGGTTTGACTTCCTGCCGCAGGCCTTCGGAAATGACGCGCACGGCCGTCTTGGTGGCGGCATAGACGGCACTGCCGGGGCGCACCTTGTGGCCGGCAACCGAGGATACGTTGATGATGTGGCCGCTTTTCTGCCGTGTCATGTGCGGCAGCGCCGCGGCGATCCCGTACAGCACGCCTTTCAGGTTCACGTCGATCATCCGGTCCCAATCCGCGATCTTCCCGCGCTCGAGCGGTGAGTGCGGCATCAGGCCGGCATTGTTGAGGATCACGTCCAACCGGCCATGCAGCGATACTGCGCGATCGGCCAGCGCCTTGACCTGCGCGTGGTCGGTCACATCGGTCTGTAGCACGGCATCCGCACCCAGACCAAGCTCCTCCGCAAGCGCGTGCAGCCTGTCCAGGCGCCGCGCGCCGAGCATGAGCTTGGCACCCTTTGCCGCGAGAAGCCGCGCCGTAGCGGCACCCAGCCCGCTGCTCGCGCCGGTAATGACGACGACCTTGCCTTCGATATTTTCGGTCATGAATACCTTTTCGGATGATAGGAATGTGCGGGTGATCTAAGCGGCGATAGCTTAGCCGCCGACGATGATCCATGATACGCGAACGGTGAGAGGCAGCGTTGTTCGACATTCGGGAAGACGATCTCACGGCGCCAGCCACACGCGATCTGCTCGCCTTGCATCTCGCAGGCATGCATAGCAACTCCCCGCCCGGCAGCGTCTTCGCGCTCGACCTGTCGGGCCTTCAGGTTCCGGAGGTGACGGTCTGGAGCGTCTGGCACGGTGACGCGATCGCCGCGGTCGGCGCATTGAAGGAACACGATCACCGACGTGGCGAGCTGAAATCGATGCGCACCCACCCGGATCACCTGCGTAAAGGCGCTGCAGGATTGCTCCTTGACCACATGATCACCGAGGCGGGACGACGCGGTCTGATACAACTCAGCCTCGAGACGGGAAGCGGACCGCCTTTCGATCCCGCGCTCGCTTTATACCGGACACGCGGCTTCGTTCACGGTGAAGCGTTTGGCGGTTATGTCCACAGCGCATTCAATCAATTTCTTCATTTGCAGCTGAAGAAAGCAGTTCTTTTTTAAAAAAAGAACCAAATAACTTTTATCATTATGGCGCACGCTGCCGGATAGAACCGCGACAGCGAGATAAAAGTCTTTTGCTTCTTTTCTCCAGAAAAGAAGTGTTTTCTTAGCTTAGCCCTGTGTCCCGGCGCCGTATTGCGCATCGGTCACCGGCTCCAGCCAATCGACGTTCTTGCCGTCGACGGTTTCGGTGATCGCGATATGCGTCATGCCGGTGGCCGCGGTGGCGCCGTGCCAATGCTTTTCGCCGGCGTCGAAAAACACGGTGTCGCCCGGGTTCACCCGCTCGATCGGGCCGCCGAGACGCTGCACCCAGCCGCTCCCGGCCATGATGATGATCGTCTGGCCGGCGGGATGGGTGTGCCACACGGTGCGCGCGCCCGGGGCGAAGGTGACGCTGGCGGTGCCGACGCGGCTTGGCGCCTCGCCCATGGCCATGTTGTCGACTCGCACGGTGCCGGTGAAATTGTCGGGGACGGCGCCCGGCTTGGAGGGTGCGGCGGCATTGCGGGTGATCTTCATGGGCGTGCTCCAGATAGGGCGTGGGATGCATAGATGAGGGTTTGGCAGCCGGTGATTAGGTGGCAGAAGCTGTACGAACCTATAAGCCAGGCTTCTGAATGCCCCGCGCCGACCTGAACGACCTTGCAGCCTTCCTCGCCGTGGCACGTCATCGCAGTTTCACCAAGGCTGCCGCACAGCTTGGCGTGTCTCAGTCGGCATTGAGCCAGACCGTTCGCGCGCTGGAGGCGAGGCTGGGCTTGCGCCTGCTGACACGCTCCACGCGCAGTGTGTCCACCACCGAGGCAGGCGAGCGCCTGCTACTGGCGGCAGGGCCGCGCCTCGACGAGATCGATGCGGAGCTGAGCGCCCTCAACGAGCTTCGCCATAAGCCCGCCGGCTCGATACGCATCACCGCGCATGATCACGCGGTGCGGACGGTGCTGTGGCCGGCGTTGGCGAAGCTGCTGCCGGCGTATCCCGACATAAAGGTGGAAGTCGTGATCGACTATGGCCTGACCGACATCGTAGCCGAGCGCTACGATGCTGGCATACGCACCGGCGAGATCGTGGCGAAGGACATGGTAGCCGTGCGCATCGGGCCGGATCTCCGCTCCACGGTGGTCGGCGCGCCGTCCTACTTTGCCGGCCGTGCCAAGCCGAAGCGCCCGCAGGACCTGACAAGCCATAGTGGGATCAATCTGCGCCTGCCGACGCATGGCGGGCTTTACGCCTGGGAGTTCGAGAAGGGTGGCCGCGAGTTGAGGGTGCGGGTCGAGGGCCCGTTGGTGTTCAACGCCACGGCACCCATGCTGGAAGCGGCGCTCGCCGGGTTCGGCGTGGCCTACCTGCCCGAGACCGATGTTCTGGACCACCTCGCCCATGGACGGCTGGTGCGGGTGCTTGCCGATTGGTGCCCGCCTTACCCCGGCTATCACCTGTATTATCCAAGCCGCCGCCAGCCCACACCGGCATTCAACCTCCTCGTCGAAGCGCTGCGCTTTCGCGCCTGAGTGATTAAACAAGGCACTTGCGAGAAAACCCAATGCAGACACGCCATGTTCCCCAAATCGATCGCCGCTACTGGTTCGGCATAATTTTCGCCAGCATCTTCGGCACCAATCTGGGAGATCTCTACGCCCATGACAGCGGTCTCGGGCTCGGCCTTGGCCTGCTGGTGCTGATCGTATTGTTCGGCGCAGTCATCTGGATCGAATCTAAGGACCGTCTCGCGCACGAGCTCTATTACTGGTTCGCGATCATCATCGTTCGCACCGGGGCGACGAACATTGCCGACGCCCTGGCATATCGAGTCCGTATCCCGGCGCTGGAGCTTGCCGTCAGCCTCGCGGCGATCGTTGCGGTTCTCGCATGGTTCGGCGCGGCACGGCCCGCGCAAGGCGGCAAGGATGCCGCAAACCCCGCACGTGCAGAGGCCAATGCGACCTATTGGGTTACGATGCTCGGGGCAGGCGTATTCGGAACCGTTGCCGGCGATATCTGTTCGCATCGCTTCGGTCAGGGCCCGTCCTCGATCGGCTTGGGATTGATGCTCGTCGTTTTTCTCATCGCCGCAAGATCGCGTGCGGCAACACAGGTTGCGCCTTATTGGTGCGCCGTGGCACTCGCGCGCACCGCAGGCACCTGCATGGGAGATTGGCTCGCGGAGAACAGGTTCCTGCAGCTCGGTCTGCCAATTTCGACCCTACTGAGCGGAACCGCGTTTATCGGCCTCCTGCTGCTATGGCGCAGCGCGCCGGTGGAAGGCGCAAACACCGGCGCCGACCCTGCGCTGAACTGATCCTACCCGACAACACTGCGCCGCAAATTCGGCTGGCGAACAGGCCTGGATTGATCCTTGGTCCCACCTGTTCGCAATTTCTATCGTCTGCAATCAGTCTTTGCGGCTGTATAGAGCCACGACCTGCTTTTGGCACAACCGGCGCCTTGTTGGATCATGTGGATGAACATCACCACTTACTGTCACCGAGTAACCGTTCCGATCCTGCTTCTTTGCAGCGTGTTCCTCCTGCCTTCCGTCGCTGCGGCCGCTGCCTTCCAAACTGGGCCCTGCACGCAATCTCCCGGCGCGACACAGATCTGCAGCTTCGCGGATCCGGAAGACATGGTCAAAATTCCCGGCACGAAGTGGATACTTGTCAGCGAACAAGGCGACCAACCCGGCTCGAGCGGCTTTGCGCTGATCGACACAAAGACACTTCGGGTGACCGGTATCAAGGCCAGCGACATCGAGCCCGGCGCTGCCCCGCAATGCCTCGGCGCTTTTCATCTAGGCGGAATCGGGCTCAGACGTGAGGGGGGCGTATTGCGCCTGGTGGCGATCGAGCATGGCGCGGACAAACGCGAAGCGGTGGCCTCGTTTGACGTGGACGCGATGCCAGCCATCCCAACGCTGAAATGGGCAGGATGTGCACTGGCACCTGCCCCGCTTTTCCTGAATTCCATAACAGCCCTGCCGTCGGGCGGTTTCGCAGCGACGCACATGTTCGATCGCACGATCGCCGCCAAAGATCCCGCCGCGCAAAAACAACGTTTTCTTGCCAAGGAAAGCACCGGTTACGCCGTCATGTGGTCGGCCTCGGGCGGTTGGCAGAAGATCCCCAATTCTGACGGTTCGTTTCCGAACGGGATTGATTCCAGCCTGGATGGTAAAACGCTCTACATGGCGGAGACCTATGGCCATCGTATCGACGCCTTTGCGCTCGATGGCTCAAACCGCCGCAGCGTGCCTGTTGCGATGCAGCCGGACAATGTGCGGGTGACCGACAAGGGCGAAGTTATCGTCGCCGGCGGCACCGGCATACCGATCGTCTCGACCGAAGGCTGCGCCAAGTTCCGGCCGCAGGGCTGTGGATTTCCATCCGCGGTGGTGCGTATCGAGTTCGGTAGTGCCAGTGTGTCGAAGCTGTTTTCCGATGATGGCACGAAGGTGCCGGGCGCATCGGTGGGCCTGCTTACCGACGGAAAGCTTTTTATCGGGACGTCGTTTGGTGATCGGGTTACGGTCGTTTCGCGGTGAACGGGAAGACAGGACTTCTTTTCTGAAGAAAAGAAGCAAAAGACTTTTATTCGCTGTCGCGGTTTTATGGGCAGCATAAGCCTTAATGGAGAAAATCATGAAGCGCAGTGTGAGCTATTTCGTCGGAGCCGCAATGCTGACCGCCTTCGGGGCATCCGCGCAAGACGACGCGGCCTCAACCGAAGCGTTGAAGAACATGCTCTGGCAGAAGGAGCTCAAGATCTACGAAGGCAGAGCGCACGGCAACCTGGATTTTTATCTCGCCAACACAAGCCCGAACTTCCTTGCCTGGCCGCCGATCTCCGACAGGCCTATCGGCAATGAAGGACTTAAAAAAACCGTCGTTCGCGTTGCGGCCGGCCACGAGGTGATCAAGAGCGAGGTCACCGGTTTCACGAAGGATGGCGATACGGCAATTATCTACTATCTCAACCACCGCACGATGAAGGCCGATGGCACGCCGGTCGATGAAAGCTTTGCGAATATCCATGTTTGGATCAAGCGCAACGCGCAGTGGGTTCTGTTGGGCGGGCTGTCCCGCCAGTTGCCCCCGGCGAAATAGCAGAACAGGCGTATCGATATGAAGCCTCAAAATTTCCTTGTTCTCCTGACTGCTATGTCGGGCATCCTTTCGCTGGGCATGCTATCGACCAGCTATGCCGAAGATGCGAGCGTTCCCAGCAATCCGGTCGAAGCGCTCATATGGTCGCAGGAGCACAAGATCTATGACGGGCGTGCGCATGGCACGGTGCAATATTACATCGACCACACGAGCCCCAATTATCTAGCCTGGCCGCCTGTCGTCGACAGGCCGATCAACAACGATGGCCTCAAGAAGGGCCGGCAAGTCGTCGCCGGTGGCCACGAGATGATCAAGAGCGAACTCACCGGCTTCACGCAGGATGGCGACACCGCCATCATCTACTATCTCAATCACCGCACCATGCGCGCCGACGGCACACCAGTCGACGAGCAATTCGCCAACATCCACGTATGGATAAAAAGGGGCGATAGCTGGGTTCTGCTCGGAGGCATGTCGCGTCTGCTACCAGGCGCCAAAAGCAAATAAAACCATCTGAAGCAAGAAAAGCTCTCCGCAGATGAAGCAGATCAGGACGATGACTACCCGTTTTTCATTTCTTGAGTTACGTCATCTGCGGAAAACCTTTCTTGCTCGACCCATATGGCCCACGATGAACATAGCGTGATCGCACCTCGGATAATTCTTTTGTAATTGTTTGTCACTCAAGATCAGCACCCCAAGCTGCACCTGGCAGTTTTCTTTTGGGGTTCCGGGCGATCATGAAATACGCGGCAAGCAGATCCTTCAGCATCATCGCCGCATGCGGGCTTGCCGTCATGGTGGCGCCTGTGGCCCGCGCCGCCGATCCCACTTCGAACAGCGACACGCCGGCCCCACCGGGCCAGGCGGTGGCACCGGACGGAAAGGTGGAGGCTGTCATCGTGACAGCCCAGCGCACGCGTCAGAACCTACAGAAAGTTCCGGTCACCGATACCGTTCTCTCTGCTAAACAGCTGGAAAACAAACAGGTCTTCGTAACGTCGGACGCGCTGAAATTCGTACCGAACGTCATCGCTCTCAGCGGCTCCGGCTATGCACAGGCCAATTACTACTTCCGCGGCATCGGCGAATCCGACGGTTTCCAGACCTTCGACTCCCCCGTCGCCACCTATGTGGACGACGTGGTGCTCGGACGTCTCGGCGGTGCCAACTCCGAGCTGCTCGATCTCGACCGTGTCGAGGTGTTGCGCGGTCCGCAGGGCACCGTGTTTGGCCGGAACACCACGGGCGGCGCCGTGCTGCTCTACTCGAAGAAACCGACCGATGATTACCACGCCAAGGCCGAGGTCGCCTTCGGCTCGCATAACCAGCTCGATAGCCGCTACATGGTGAACATGCCGGTGGTGCCCACACTGGACATGCGCCTCTCTGCTTTCGAATTCCGCAACGATGGCTTTCAGAAAGACATAGATAACGGCAAGGACAATTACGGTGGCCAGGAGAACTGGGGCGTGAGGGGCGCTTTGCGCTGGCGCCCGAACGCGGATCTCGATTGGAACGTCGCACTGGATTACAGCCACGAATCCGGCCAGCAATATGGCGTTGCGACAGATCCAAACGACCCTGCGGAATGGACGCAAAAGCCGGGCATCGTCGGCAATTCCTTCAAGGCCGTCAGCACCTCCTTGAACGATTGCACGAATGGCGGCTCGGCACTCGATTGGGAACGCAACAACTGCTCCGGCAGCATCACCACCAATCTCGGGCTCACCTCCAATCTGCACTACACCGTCACGCCGGATCTGAGCCTGGAGTTCATCACCGGCATACGTCAGGATACACAAAGCTACTCGCTCGATGTCGGTTTCGATAATCCGTTTGGCTTGCTTAAGGATTACGTGATCCCGACCGACTCGGTGTTCGAGCAGATGTCGCAGGAACTCAAGGCATCCGGCAATTTCTTCAACGGCTTCATCACCTATGTTGGCGGCCTCTACTTCTTCCGTGAATGGGACACCACGCGGATCGACAGCTTTCTGCGCCTCGGCACCTCGTTGATCGCGACAGCGGCGGACCGCACCGCCGTCGGCGACGAGAAGGTGCGTAATGGCACCACCAGCGAAGCCGGCTATCTCCAGACCGATACCCACCTCACTTCCAAGCTGACCTTGACCACAGGCTTGCGCTACACCCACGACCACAAGGAAGTAGCCGTCAATTACAACAACGGCACGACAGGCGCGCTGATCTACGATACCGCCGATATCGCCGGCCAGAAGAGCATCGAGACCTATCGTTTTACCCCCAAGGTGGCGATCAGCTACCAGGTGACGCCGGACGCCATGGTGTATGGTTCCTATGTCGACGGCTTCAGATCCGGCGGCTGGAACGGTCGGGCACAGACCGCCGCGGGGTTCACCAGCTTCGGCGACGAAAAGGCACAATCCTGGGAACTCGGCTGGCGCACGCAGTTATTCGACGAACGCCTGCGCCTCAACGGCACGTTCTTCTGGGTGAACTATAACAGCCTGCAGCTCCAGAGCAGCTATGTCGCAGCAGATGGGGAAATCACCTCGATCTTTGCCAACGCCGGCAACTCCGAAGTGCGCGGCTTCGAGCTGGAGTCACAAGCCGTCATAACCGATGATCTCATCGCCAATGTCAGCCTCGGCCTGCAGGATGCGAAGTTTACCGAACTCTCGCCAGGCGTTGCCTCGGCTGATGGCCTTACGCTGAAATCGGCGGTGCCCTTCTCGCCACCGGCAACCTTCACCGCCGGTCTGACCTATCATCTTCCGGCACCTTGGGCGCGCGGCGATTTCACCGTGGCGGCCAATTTGCAGTGGATCCCGCCCTACAATACCGGCTCCGCCGCAACCGCCGGCGATACACCGACACAGGACATCGTCAGCGGCGCGATCACCTACAAGCCTGCCGATTTCAACAAATGGTCGGTGAGCCTGGAATGCACCAACTGCTTGTTCCGCTATTATGTGACGAACCAGTCCGGCTCCTACGAAGCCATTACCCAGCCCGGCTATGTCGGCGTGCGCCTGCGTTACGACATGTAAGCGGAAGCGGATCCTGACGGTGTCAGGGGATGCGCCATCCTGGAACCGTCTGGAGGAAATTGCGCAAACCACTCGCCCATATGGAAGGGTGGTTCAGCGTCTCGTGGCCGTAGAGGCTCGCTGCATCAGTGACCATGATCTTGTGGAAATTGCCACCGGTCGGAATGTGCAAAAGCTCCGGCGGATTGAGCAGGTCATCGGCGAAGTTGATCGACAGGAACGGCGCCGAGATCCGGCCGAGCAAGGGGGCCGGATCGTAGTCGAAAGAGCTGTCAAACTGGAACAAGATGTCGCAGGCATTCGCCGTCTTCTGCTCCTTGTCGACAAGCGCCTTGAACAAACCCTGCGCAGCCGCCCGGTTCGGCGCGCTTGCCTGAAGCCGATCCACGTCGCCGGTCATGATGGCGAATAACGGTGCTGCGGCAATGCTCCACTCCCGCGGCGGATGCTTCGGGTCAGGCTGGCCGCCGCGCCAGTCCGGGTCGGTCTGGATCGCCTGCATGATCGTCTCTCGCCACAGCATGTTGCGGCCGGCAACCGGTGCCGGCGTGCTCGCCACGGCCACGAAGGCGTCGGCATCGCCAGGGTATCTTTCAGCCCACAGCCATGTCTGCATACCGCCCATCGATGTGCCCAGCACCACCTTCGCGTGCGCAATACCCAATCGGGCCAGCAAGGCGTGGCTGGCCTCCACTTGGTCGATATATCCGTAACGCGGAAACCGGCCGCACAGCCCATCCGACGGCTTCGACGAACCACCCGCGCCAATGCCATCCGGGATCACCAGGAACAATCCCGCAGCATCGAGTGGCTTCCCGGGGCCATAAAGACCATCCCGCATATCGGCCGTCACGAAGGAGCGCGCAGAACCCGTCGTGCCGTGCAGCAGCACTGCCGCATTGGCCACTTGCCCTTTCGCGTCGAGCTTGGGCTTGCCAATGGTGAGGTAATGCAGCCGAAGCTCCGCAATGGTCTGGCCGCTTTGCAGCCGATAATCGCCAAGCGCGAGGCTTCCTTCTGAAGGTGACGGCGCTTGGGCAGCGGCGGCGATCGGAAACAGGCTGGCGAACAGCAAGGCTGGAAAGCGCATCTTGGATTCCGGTGACGGAGGCTTGAAAGCCTTTTTTTCTGAAGAAAAGAAGCAAGAGACTTTTGCGTCGCTGTCGCGGTTTTACCCGGCAACGGGGGCTTCTATGTGAAACACGAGCCTGACGGTCGTGCCGGCCCCGGGGGCAGTCTCCAACTCCAGCTTGCCATTCGACTGCTCGACAAACCCCTTGACCATCGACAAGCCCAGGCCGGTGCCCTTGCCGAGTGCCTTGGTCGTGAAGAACGGTTCCATCGCACGCGCGGCAACCTCGGCGGTCATGCCGGCGCCGGTATCGGTGACCGCGATCTCCAGCGCCGCGCCAGGCCGCAGGCGAGTGGCGACCACGATCTCGCTTCCCCGAGGAGCCGCATCGGCCGCGTTCCTGACGAGATTTAGGAGCGCCATCTCGAGCTGCCCGGAATCCAGCGACGTCAACAAGGGGCTATCTGCCAGATCCAGCCGCACCCTCGACCCCGATCCCGCCATCTGATCCAGAATCGCGTCGCAGCCGGAGATCACGTGGTTGACGTCCACCCTCTGGTCGTCGTGGAACTGCCGCCGCGCGAAGGAGAGCATCTGGTCGGTGAGCCTGGCCGCCCTGCGAGCGCCCCAGGTCGCGCGCTCCACCTGCTTGATCCGTCGGTCAGGATCGGCCTCGGTCTCCAGCCGCTCCAGGTTGGCCAGCACGATCGTCATCAGGTTGTTGAACTCGTGCGCCAGGCTGGAGGCCATGGCGCCCAGCGTGTCCATGCGCTGGGTCTGCACCATCGCCGCCTCCGTCTCGCGCCTTCGGCTGACGTCCAGCTGGCTCGCGAAATGATAGATGAGTGTCCCCGCGCTATCGATCACCGGGCTCACGAACAGGGCATTCCAGAAGCTCGAACCGTCCTTACGGTAGTTGACCAGCTCGAGATGGACATCCTCCTGCGCTCGCAAGGCGCGGCGTATCTCCTCGATCGCCGCCGGATCGGTCGCCTCCCCCTGCAGGAAGCGGCAGTTGCGGCCGATGATCTCCTCCTGGGTGTAACCGATCAGCTGTTCGAACGCCTGGTTGCAGAAGATGATGGGGTTGTCGGGTAGATGCGGGTCGGAAAGGCACATCGGCATACGGCTCATCTGAACCGCCGCGAAGAAGATATCTGTGCCCGCCGTGCCGCGAGCCGGGCCTACCACGTTGCGGCCACCGGAGATGTGATGACCGCCTTCCGGCACACGATAGGAAGGTTCAACGGGTGGAAGGCTCATGATGATCCCCGAAAGCCGGCCAAAACACCGAGCAGCAGGCGGGCACGCCGTTCAACTCTCGCGGCATCCATATAGCAGGCCGGAACACTCACGTCTGTAAGGCGCTGTTCTTTCTCACCTTGGGATTGCTTCACGCGTGTGTGTCCTGCTGGTCGAAGACGAACCGCTGATACGAGAAATCATGTCGGAGAGCCTCCGAGAAGCAGGCTACGACGTCATGGAGGCTGCCGATGGCCCGCAGGCGGTCGCATTGCTGGCCGGCTCGGCCAAGCGCATCACGATCCTGGTGACCGACTTTCACATGCCCGGTGGCCTCGATGGGGCTCAGATAGCCTCCAGGTTCCGCAGCCTCAGTCCCGGCGCGCCGGTGGTCATCGCGACAGGACGGCCGGATGTCATCCAGCGCGCGTGGCATGACGACCTGGGATATGGCCTGCTCAGGAAGCCTTATCTCGCCAGCGAACTGATCGACATGGTGAGGGGGCTGGTTGGCGGGCCGCCGCCGGTAGGTTAGAAGCAAGCATGTTCTTTTTGAAAAAAAGAACCAAAGAACTTTGATGTCCTAAGTCGCGCACTGCGAGACGATCCGCGACAGCGACGCAAAGGTTTTTTGCTTCTTTTTTCACAAAAGGAAGGCTTTCTTGCGTAAGCGGAGTTAAAAATGATCGTTGCGGATTGGAATACTGAGCACCATGCACGCAGCGAGCGCCTGAAAGCTGGAAACCGCTTCGCCACCGGCAAGCTGGTGCGGGAGGAAGACGCAACCGCCTTGATGGAAGCGGTCATACGGCCGGGGGATCGCGTATGCCTCGAGGGTGACAACCAGAAACAGGCCGATTTCCTGGCAGCCAGCCTGGCCGATGCCGACCCTGCGATCCTGCATGATCTGCACATCGTGCAATCCGGCATCGTGCTTTCCGACCACATCGATCTGTTCACGAAAGGCATCGCGAAGAAGCTCGATTTTTCCTATTCCGGTCCGCAGGGCGGCGCCATCTCGCGTGCGCTCGATGCCGGCAAGATCGAACTCGGTGCCATCCACACCTATATCGAGCTGTTCGGCCGCTATTTCATCGATCTCACGCCGCAGGTGGCGCTCACCGTCGCGCGCGCGGCCGATCGGGACGGCAATCTCTATATGGGTCCGAACACGGAGGATTCTCCGGCGGTGGTTCAGGCGGCGGCCTACAAGAACGGCATCGTCATAGCCCAGGTCAACGAGATCCTCGACATCCTGCCGCGCGTGGATGTTCCCGGCGACCAGGTCGATTACGTGGTAGTGACGAAGAAGCCGTTCTTCGTCGAGCCTTTGTTTACACGCGATCCTGCGCAGATCACGGACATTCAAATCCTGGCGGCGATGATGGCCATCAAGGGCATCTATGCCGAATATGGCGTCAAGCGGATCAATCATGGAATCGGTTTCAATACGGCAGCGATCGAGCTTCTGTTACCCACATATGCCGAAAAGCTCGGCCTGAAAGGCAAGATCGCAACCCATTGGGCGCTCAACCCGCATCCCACGCTGATCCCGGCGATCGAGTCCGGCTGGGTGAAGCAGATACACAGCTTTGGGTCCGAAGTGGGCATGGACGATTACATGGCGGCCCGCCCGGACATCTATTTCACCGGGCGCGACGGATCGATGAGCTCGAACCGCATGTATTGCCAGGTTGCCGGCCTCTACGCGGTCGATCTTTTCATCGGCTCCACCTTGCAGATCGATCTTCAGGGCAATTCGTCCACCGTCACCGCCGGCCGCATCGCGGGGTTTGGCGGTGCGCCGAACATGGGCTCAGATCCGCATGGCCGGCGGCATGCGACGGAACCTTGGCTGAAAGCCGGCCGCGAAGCGAGCGATGGCCATTCGCCGCTGGCACGCGGGCGCAAGCTGGTGGTGCAACTGGTGGAGACGTTCAGCGAGAAGATGGTGCCGGTGTTCGTGGAAAAGCTCGATGCCATCGCGCTTGCGGAGAAATACAAGCTGGCGCTGGCGCCGGTGATGATCTACGGCGATGACGTCACCCACATCGTTACCGAGGAAGGCATCGCCAACCTGCTTCTCTGCCGCACGCCCGAAGAGCGCGAACAGGCGATACGGGGGGTAGCAGGTTTTACCGATGTCGGCCGAGTGCGCGACCACAAGATGGTGGCGCATCTGCGTGAACGCCGCATCATCCAACGGCCCGAAGACCTCGGCATCAATCCGCTGGATGCGCATCGTAGCCTGCTTGCCGCGCGCTCGATCAAGGACCTGATGACGTGGTCTGGAAATCTCTATGCCCCACCAAGCAGATTCCGCAACTGGTAGGAATGCCCTCATGCAGGTTTTGACATTCAGTCACGTGGCGGGCCAACGACTGGCAGGAACACGCAAGCAGGCGATCATCGGCGTCGTCGCATCCGGCAATCTCGAGGTGCTGTTCGAGCGTACGCTCGACGGGCTTGCTTGCGAGGTGGAGATCGCAACACCGGTCCGCGGCTACGACGCTATTTGGGAAGCCGTGATCGACGAATTCGTGCAACGCTCCTCGCCGGGCGGTTTGCGCATTTCGATCAACGATGGCGGTGCGCGCCCCGACACCGTCTATTTGCGGCTGATGCAAGGTTGCGCCTTGATGGAGTCAGAATAATGCATGATGCGGCAAGCGACCAGAGCAGTTCCTGGCTACAGGCGACGGCACGCCAGCGCCTCGCCGGCCTGCTTGATCCCGGCAGCTTCCAAGAATTCCTTGGCCCTGAGCAACGTTTCCTGAGCCCGCATCTGCAGATATTCGACCTGCCGAAAGCCTTCGATGACGGCGTGGTGATCGGGCGCGGCACACTCGGCGGCAACGCTGTTCTGGTGGCCGCGCAAGAAGGCCAATTCATGGGCGGCACGTTCGGCGAGGTAAGCGGCGCCAAGCTGGTCGGCCTGGTGCGTGCAGCGCGCGACGACAAGACAGTGCCGCAGACCATTCTTCTGCTGCTCGATAGCGGTGGCGTTCGCCTGCAGGAAGCCAATGCGGGCGAACTCGCGGTTGCGGAACTGATGCGCGCAATCGTGCAAGCACGCTGTGCCGGCGTCGCAGTGATCGCCCTCGTCGGCGGCAAGGCCGGGTGCTTTGGCGGCGCCGGGCTCACAGCCGCCACATGCTCGCGCATCGTTATTTCCGAAGCCGGCCGTATCGGCGTCACCGGCCCGGAAGTGATCGAGACCAACAAGGGAGTGGAGGAATACGATTCGCGCGACAAGGCGCTGGTGTGGAGCGTGTGCGGCGGCAAGAACCGTCGTCTGATCGGCATGGCAGATGCCTTTACCGAGGACACGATGGAGGGT
Organism: Acetobacteraceae bacterium; assembly: GCA_965198855.1. Taxonomy (GTDB): domain Bacteria; phylum Pseudomonadota; class Alphaproteobacteria; order Acetobacterales; family Acetobacteraceae; genus BOG-908. Next base: position 178,211 of record CBDAPZ010000002.1, read on the forward strand.
TTTCGCGCGGCAGCCCTGGCGCAGATCCCACTGTGTAAATCGCTGGATCTCGCAACCTTATTGTCGGAGCAGACGCGTTTGGCCAAGCGGCAGGAAATGTTCGGCGCGTGCGACGATGCGCCTTCGATGTGGAAGAAACTTGGTGTGCCTGATCCGGGAAAAATCAGTGCACTCGATACCGGCGCGTTCGTCGCCCTCGCCGACAGCATCGCGGAGTGCAGCCATGACGCTCGATGATATCCTGCAAGGTCTTTTCCCCAGCGGTCATCGGATAAAGATCGATCCGGCCGGCTGGATCACCGGTGCCGCCGCGCTGAAGGACGGCAGCCCCCTCTCGGTGATCGGCGTGGCCGATGGTGCCGCCTTAGGCACCGCCGGCGTGCTGCCATTGGCGGACCAGGTGCTGCAGGTCGCGCAAGGCGGCGGCGGCACCCCGATTCTTGTTCTCGTCGACACGCAAGGCCAGCTGATGGCGCGGCGCGACGAGATGCGCGGCCTGAACGAATATCTCGGCCACTTGGCAAAATGCCTTCTTCTGGCAAGCCATCTCGGCCATCGTACCATTGGTCTGGAATACGGCAAGGCAGCCGCAGGGTCGTTTCTTGCCACCGCGCTTGCAACCGACATACTGGTCGCTCTGCCAGGTGCGACGCCGACAGTGATGGACATGCCTTCGATCGCGCGTGTCACCAAGCTACCGGAAGAGCGGCTGGTGGAACTGGCAAAGACCACGGCCGTGTTCGCGCCTGGCCTGGACCACATGGTCACCATCGGTGCCGTCGCGACTATCTGGGACCCATCCAAGCCTCTGGATGCGCAGCTCGAACAGGCGCTTGCCGACGCCTCACCGCATGACCGCCGCGATGTGACGGGCGCCGAGCGGAACGGCCGGCCGATGGCAGCCGATATCGCTAAACGCGTGATCGCTGCTGCAACCGCGTCTTTTGCCTAGCATGTGGCGACACGACCTCATTCGCGTGTCACCACGAGACTGGGCGGTGATGCTCGGCCGCCATGCAAGTTTGCAGGATCTCCCGCTGCTGCAGGATTGGGCGCGCCAAGGCTGGCCGGCCATCATTCGCCGGCGCATCCCAGGTGACGAGCCCGGCACCATCCCTGCCGCATTGCCCTTGCCGCCTTGTTACGGCAAACGCCGTGTCGGCTTCAGCCTCGCCTGCGACACCAAGATCGCAGCAATCCCGCCCGTGACGCTGACCGAGGCTGCAATCGTTGCCCCCGCCGCCTGGCGCCCGGCGATCTCCGCCTTGCTCGCACTCGGACACGAGCTTGGCATCACGCCTCGTGTTTTCGGTGCGCTGCTGTGGCAACACATGACCGGCCTCGCCTATCTCACCGCCCGTTCCGACCTGGATCTGCTCTGGCGGGTGCACACTGAAGCGAACGCCACCAGGCTGCTTGCCGGCTTGCTGCGTATCGACAGCATGTCCCCAGTGCGCATCGACGGCGAACTGGAACTGCCAGACGGGACCGCCGTGAATTGGCGTGAACTTGCAGCCTGCGGAGCCCCCAGCCAGGCATGCGTGCTAGTGAAATCGATGGATTTGGTGACTATTCGGCGTGCCGACCGATTGTTCGAGCCGGTGCCGTGCAGCGTTTGATACAGCCACGCCGCGCAGCCGCGGCAGCGCGCCGGCAGCCGGATCACATCGCCACCACCGCGAAGGCCTCGCTTTTAGCAGAGTTGTATACTTGGCCCAAGCCCGGGCTGGTCAGCCATATCGACTCCGGCAGCCATGTTGATATGAACGCGCGCAGCTTCGAAGCAAGCGCCGATGCCATCGCCCCGTTCTTTGCCGAACTAGCGACGGCAGGCGCCGGGAATGCCGACATGCCGGTGTTGCGCAAAATCGGCCTGCGAGCGGAAAACGCCATGCTCGCCGCCACTGGCGGTGCAAATACCCATCGTGGCGCGATTTTCGGCCTAGGTCTGCTCTGTGCCGCTGCCGGCACTCATCCGCCGCAGGCATCGGCTGCCACGATCGCCTGCACCGTGCGCATGCGTTGGGGCCGCGCAATCCTGCGCGGGCCGATCCCGTTACGCAGCCATGGCACAGAGGCATGGCGACGCTTCGGCGCCGGCGGCGCACGCGCACAGGCGGCCGCCGGGTTTCCGCAGGTGCTGGAAATCGCACTGCCTGCTCTCCGCCTTGCACGTTCGCTGGCTCCATCAGATCCGGAAGCATGGCGCGTGCAGGCGTTCTTCGCGCTGCTGGCAACCGTCGAGGACACCAACCTGCTGTTTCGTGGCGGCGCTGAAGGGCTATGCTTTGCCCGGCAGGCCGCCGGAAATTTCGTCGCAAAAGGCGGTATCGCGCAGCCGCTCTGGCGCGACCATGCGGCAACCGTACACCGCGACCTTGTAGCACGCCGCCTCAGCCCCGGCGGGTGCGCGGACCTGCTCGCGATGGGGCTGTTCCTCGATGCCATTGAGACGACACAATGATCCCCGCCGCCATACTATGCTCCGGCCAAGGCGGACAGAACGCGGCCATGTTCGACACCCTGAGCGATGCGCCGCAAGCCGCATCCGTCTTTGCCGCAGCCACGCAGGCCCTAGACGGCACAGACCCACGTGACTTCGTGAGCCACGCCAGCGACGCTGCCCTCCACGCCAATGGCGCCGGCCAGATCCTGTGCTGCACACAGGCACTGGCCGCCTGGTCGGTCATCGACGCGCACGTGCCCCGCCCATTGCTCGTGGCTGGCTACAGCATCGGTGAACTCGCCGCCTGGGGCGTCGCCGGCTTGCTCGATGCGGCGTGCGTCCTCGATCTGGCAAAGCAACGTGCCGCCGCCATGGATGCCGCTACGCTGGAGCCCTCCGGTCTCGCCGCCATACGCGGCCTCTCGCGCAGTGCACTGCAGGCGATCTGCGATGCGCACGGCGCCAGCATCGCGATCGTCAACGGCACAGACCAGATGCTCGCCGGTGGCACGCTTACGGCTCTGTCAGCAGTGATGCAGCAAGCACTGGCCAACGGAGCAGCACGCGCAACCCTACTGCGTGTAGCCGTCGCCTCGCACACGGAAGAGCTCGCCGGCGCCAGCGAAGTGTTCCAACAGGCGCTCGCCGCCGCACCGATACGCGCGAGCTTGCCGAAGGGTATGCGGCTGCTGAGCGGGATAGACGGCGACGCCGTGTTCGACATCAAGGCCGGCGCCGGCAAACTCGCCCGACAGATCAGGCAGACCGTGGAATGGAGCGCCTGCATGGATGCACTTCGTGCATCCGGCGTGCGCAAGGTTATCGAATTGGGTCCGGGCCGAGCGCTCATCGGCATGATACGTGACGTTCTTCCGGAGGCGGACGCGCATGGAATGTCTGAATTCCAGAGCATGGACGGGTTTTTGCGGTGGGTGGCGACCTAGGCAAGCAAGGTCTTCTTTTCTGAAGAAAAGAAGCAAAAGACTTTTATGTCGCTGTCGCGGCTCTATTCGGCAGCGTGTACATCGAACACAAAAGTTTTTTGGTTCTTTTTTTCAAAAAAGAACTGCTTTCTTTACGGCGCAGCCAACCACACCTTGCGACGCAACGCGACACCAGTAACATGGAAACATGATAACGTCCCGCAACATCGCAATGGTTTACGCCCTTTTTGCCACGTTGGCCGTTTTATTGCTGGCTACTACGATGCCGCCCCTACAGAACGCCGATGAAGCAGCTCATTCGTTTCGTGCCGACCAGATCAGCCGTTTGCATTTTGCGGGCGAAGTGATCGCCGACGGCGAATACGGCGGCGATGTAAGCTCCGGGCTTGCGGATCTCCAACACGAAACGGCCGCGATCCCGTTCCATCCCGCCAGCAAGGTGACGCGGGAAATGTATGCGCCATTGCCTTGGGGCGACAAGGTACCTACGGGATTTCCGAACACGGCCCTCGCACCCCCATTATTCTACCTGCCGGCCGCCGCGATGGATGCGGTGACACGGCAGATGGGAATCGCACTGCCGCATGCGCTGGTTCTGATGCGTCTGGCGACCGGCTTTGTCACCGTCGCCATCGCCGCCGCTGCAATTGCCTTGGCTGGAAATGCCGCGATCTGGCTTTTTGAAGTGCTTCTCTTGCCGATGTCCGAAGCACTGAGTGCTGCCGTGTCACAGGACGGGCCGCTATTAGCCTGCACCGCATTGGCAACAGCCTTGTTTCTTTACGTAAGGCGGGTGCAATCGGTGCGCCAGCTTTTGGCGTTTGCGGCGATGTGCCTGCTTCTTGCGGCAGTCGGCATGGCACGGCTGCCATACCTCGCGTTCGCATTGCTCCCGTTGGCAGCGCCGGTAAAACGATCCTGGCGTATCATCGGCGCGTTATTCATTTGCATCTGCGTCGTGGCCTGGGTCGCTCTGAGTGCCGCGCATGTTCCGGTTCCGCTACGGCCGGACGGCATCGTGTCGCCCGTGGGACAGTTCGTAGCCTTGTTGACGCACCCTTGGCGCATCGGTTTTGTGGCCGTGCGTACATGGCTAGCGAATGGCGACCTGATCGCGCGAAGCTTCATCGGCCAACTTGGCTGGCTGGATGTGGATCTGCCCACCTTCTATCGCCAGCTCTGCTGGGTAGGCCTCGCCTTGGCGGCGTGTGCAGCGTGGCGCAGTGGCCCACGACTCCTCTCGCGCGGGGTTTTGGCACTGCAGGCATCCAGCGTTATCGGTGCGATCGGCGCTATGGCGTTGCTTCAATACCTCACATGGACGGCTGTAGGCGCCCCGGTGATCGAGGGCATACAAGGCCGTTACTTCCTGGCGCCGGCCCTGGTGTTGGGCGTGTTCCTGGATCGCCCTTTGCCGTCGTCCACGCGCCTCGCGCATTGGTTGTCGATCCCCGTGCTGATCTTCCCGGTCGCCAGCATCGCAGTGGTGATGCATGCGCTGATCACACGCTACTACTTCTAAACCCGTCAGCCCGGCGTAGCCTTGCGCATCGAAATACGGAACAACGGCGCCTCAAACTGGGAGGTGCATCATGGCATTGGAAAACAAGGTCGCGGTCGTCACCGGTGGTGGGTCGGGCATTGGCCGGGCAGTCGCGATTCGCCTCGCGAAGGACCACGCCGCCATCGCGATCTGGGACCTGAACGGTGAAGGTGCGGCGCAAACCGCCAGCATCATTACCGAGGCCGGCGGCCGCGCCATCGCGCTGACGGTCGACGCGGCCGATGCCCCCGCGATCAAGAATGCCGCCGACGAGACACGTGCGGCATTCGGCCCGATCACCATCATCGTCAACAATGCCGGCATCACCGGCACCGTGCCGTTTCAGAAACTTGCCGCCGCAGACTGGGATCGCATGATGGCGATCAACCTCAAGGGGCCGTTCCTCTGCACGCAGGAAGTCATCGGCGACATGCTGGCAGCAGGCTGGGGCCGCATCATCAACATCACCTCGTCATCGATCCAGACAGGTGCTGCACAAATGGCGCATTACGTTGCCTCCAAAGGCGGGCTCATGGGCCTGACAAAAGTGTTGGCAATGGAATTCGCCGATAAAGGTATCACCGCCAACATGGTGCCCCCCGGCTTCATCGACACCCCGATGCTGCGCGCTGCCCCCGTCGATGTCGATGCCTATGCCGCGATCATGCCGATGAAACGACCGGGCAAACCTGAGGATATCGCTGCAGCCTGCGCATATCTTGCGTCCGAAGAAGCCAATTACGTGACCGGCCAAACGATCAGCGTCAATGGCGGCCGCTATCTGGGCTCGGCGTAACGTCGGAAAAATTCTCCCATTCCGGCTTCACCGGATGATAACGCTCGGCCACATCCAGCCGGGCTGACCACGGGTCCTTGACGTAGGCCGCGCCATGCGGGCCGATGACCATCAGGGAATCCGCGGCTGTCGTGAAAGCCGGCCAGCCCGGCGAGCCGGTTTGTGCGAAGCGCACCCAGGCTTCATGGGTGGATTTGGCAACCGCGCGGTCTTCGGGCGTGACGGCGCTGCCATAAGCTGCGTCCAGCGTGTCGAACACATAAGGAATTTCGCTCGCATGGTGAGCGGAAACCCATTCGGCGCGCTTGGCATCGGCCACATAGGAGAAACGATACAGGAACACCGTGTGGCCCGTCATGCTCAAGGCGCGCGCCGCCGCACGTGCAGGCTCGATCATTTCCACGTCGCCACTGATCTTCCAGCCGAGCGTCGCCGTGTCGAGCGTGCCGTCCGGATCATAGGCATGCAGTATCTCCGCACGCGGCCCGCGCGACAGCGGCGCCAGCGCTGCCTCCTGGCTCTTGCCGATGAAGTAGCCATCCTGCCCGTTGGCACCAAGCATGATCGTCACCGGAGCCGCTTCGCCTGCCTTTTCCAGGCGCAGCGCTTCGCCGCGGATAAACGCGCCGTCCGTGATCGGGCCGGCGTAGCCGCCGCTGGTGAACAGCGTGGCCATGTTGAGGCCGGCGGTGACTTTGTCCACCGGCAAGGCGCGCAAAGCCGCAAGCCCGGCAGGCCCGGGATCCGTAATCCCGTTGGCATGCGCGAAGGCGAGCCCCATTGTCTCGCCCGATCGCGCGGCGCGCTCCGGCGCCATGCCCGGCACCGGCCGCAAGGCAGCACCGCCAAGCACGTTGCTTCGACCGCCGCCCGATTCTACAACCGCTTTCTGAAACAATCCACGCGCGGACGTGCTGGTGAGCAGCGCATGCACTGCGACACCGCCGGCGGATTCACCAAAAATGGTGACATTGCCAGCATCACCGCCAAAAACAGCGATGTTCTTCTGCACCCAATGCAGCGCCGCGACCTGGTCCATCAGCGCATAGTTGCCCAATGGTGCGCCTGGAGACTCGGCACTCAGCGCCGGATGCGCAAAAAAACCAAGCCGGCCGAGGCGGTAATTGAAACTCACCAGAACCACATTGTCGCGGGCGAACGCGCTGCCGTCATAGATCGCAGGCGACGTGCCGCCATTCACAAATCCGCCGCCATAGATCCACACCATGACCGCACGTCTCCGGGCAGCCTCGCCGAGGGGAGCCCAGACATTGAGCGTGAGACAATCTTCCGATAGCGGCACACGCGAGGCTGCCTTGTCGCCTGGAACAGGGTGCTGCGCACAATCCGGGCCGAAAGAATCGGCTCTTCTTACACCTGCCCAGCGTTTCGCCGGCAGGGGCGGCTGCCAACGCAGCTTACCCACCGGGGCTTGGGCGAACGGAATGCCCTTGAACGACACCGCCGATGCATCGGCAACGCCCTGCACCATCCCGGTGTCGATCGTCACTGTCGTGGTGGCGGCGCGCGCGGCGCCGGCAAGCGCGCAGAGCAGCAGGATGGCTGGAATGGTGCGTTTCATCATGCGCTCCGAAGCTTACGACAAATAAGTGGCACAGAGCGGAAGGGCGTGACACCCGAGCGGCGAGGGTGTTCGCCTGGTGACGAAGCAGGAAGGTCTTCTGTTCTGAAGAAAAGAAGCAAAAGACTTTTATGTCGCGATCGCGGTTCTTTCCAGCCACGGATTCCATAACAACAAAAGTGTTTTGGTTCTTTTTTTTCAAAAAAGAACTACTTACCTTCCTTCTATACCAGTTTCCGCTTACACTGCCGGGACATCAGGGAACTCCTCATGGCCGATTGGGCAGATGGCTACGTGGCGGACGTGCCATATCGTTCCGGCTGCTACCGCGAGCAGTCGCTGTCTCACCTGTCGCTGGCAGCCTTGCTCGGCAATGTGGACAGCCGAGCGCCGGCGCCGGACGAAAAGGTGCATTACCTTGAGCTAGGATGCGGCAAGGGTCTCAATGCGCTCCTGATCGCCGCTGCCAATCCCGGCTGGCAGGTGACGGCCGTCGACTTCAATCCCTCGCATATCGCCGATGCGCGCGCCGTCGCAAGAGCTGCCGGATTGGCGAATCTGCACCTTATCGAGGCATCTTTCGGTGCTCTGGCAGAAGGCTCGCTCCCCCAGGCCGACATGGTGACCATGCACGGCGTGTGGAGTTGGGTTTCTCCCTCGGCGCGCATGGATATCGTGCGATTCCTCTCGCAAGGCGTGGCGCCGGGCGGGCTGGTGCATCTCAGCTATAATTCGCTGCCCGCCTGGCAAGGCGGGCTTGGGCTGCAAAGGCTGATCTACGAGGCAGGGCGACGCACGCCGGGCCGCAGCGACAAGCAGGTACAAGCGGGGCTGGACCTTGCGCGCGAGATGCTCGGCGTTTCCGCCTATGCGCTCAGCACGGACAAGCTCTCGCGCGAGTTGCTGGAATCCGCCGCGTCGCATGGCCTGGTGGATTATCTCGCCCATGAGTACATGAACGCCCACTGGTCGCCGTGTTTCCATGCCGACGTGGCAAGCGCGCTTTCGGACGCGAAGCTCGAATGGGCCTCATCGGCCAGCCTGCTCGATGCATTTCCCGAGATCATGATGAGCGGTCCGCAGCGTGCCCTGTGCGATCGCTACGATGATCCCATCATGCGTGAGCTGATCAAGGATTCCTGTCAGCCGCGCCAGTTGCGCCATGACCTCTTCGTGCGTGGCGCGCGTCGTATCAACAACGCAGAGCGGAATGCTAGGCTCGGCGATATCAGGGTTGGCCTCACGGTTCCCGCAGATGCTTTCCGCTACCAGCTGATTGTGCCGGCCGGCCAGGCGGCCATGGGCGATGCATTTCGCCTCTATGTGGATGCATTGAGAACCGGTCCGAAAAGCATAAACGAGCTGATGGCGGTTGCTCCCGAACGAAGCAACCCTGCCGAAATTGCAGCCATGCTGGTGGGAACGCAACAGGCGCAGGTGGTGCCGCGGCCTGGCGCGCCCAATGCACCTGCAGCGAATCGCCTCAACGCCCTACTCGGCAGCGATGCAAATGGTCTGGTTGGGCTTGGCTCTGCCAGCGGTATCGCAAGCTTCGCCCTCGGTGCAGGTCTTCCCGTTGCACGCATGACGCAGTACGTCTGTGGCCGCATGCTGAACGGCGACGACGAAGGTGCTGCGCAGCGCTGGTGTGCCGAACTAAGCGTTGGTGTAGCTGAGGAAAAGCGTGTTCTCCTGCGCCAAGCAATCGATGAGACATTGCAGCAGCAACTGCCAATCCTACGTTCACTCGGCATCCTGCCGCCCTGAACCGCGACAGCGACCTAAAAGTCATTTGCTTCTTTTCTTCAGAAAAGAAGTTCTGCCTCCTATCTCTTGGTGTTGACGACTGCATTCGTGAAAAGGCTCTCCTTAGACCGCCAATCCAGCCGCACCCGCCGGTGCGCAATGCGCCAACCGCCTCCGGTCTTTCGAAACCCATCCACATAAACCCCACAATGATCCGTTCCGATATCCGTATAGGCCGTCCAATAGGTGCGGGCACGCGCGCTATCGTCCCCGGTGAGTTCGATCAGCGATGTCGACATATGGTGCCGGATGAATGTTGCCTGGTGTGCGCGGACTGGCGTGCCGTCCTTTTGTGTCCAGCGCCCCAACCAGTTTCGGAGTTCGTCGTGGCCGGCGTAGCGGAATGTGTCGGCTTCGGGCACGCCTTCGGATTCCAGTATGCCGTCTTCGGTAAACACGGCGACGAAGGCGTCGGTTTGCAGGCGGTCGCCGGCTACGGTGTAGCGTGCCATGAGGTCGCGTATTTCCTCGCGGGCCAGCATGTCGTCGAGGGTCATCCGATCGTCACTCCAAATCTGCGGCTTATACATTAAAACGGTGGTGCGAAGCGGCGTTCTGCTCAAGGGCGCGGGCGCGCGGCAACGCCATGGCGAAGCCGCGGGCACCTGCCTGGACGCCCTGGGGCCGGGACTGTAAACCTTGCCCTCCTGCTACAGGCTATCCACGGGAGCCGAGAATGTTGAAGATCGGATACAAGGCCTCGTCTGAACAATTCGGCCCAACCGAGTTGCTGGGCTATGGTGTGCTCGCCGAGGAACTTGGTTTCGACTCCGTCTGGATCAGCGACCATTTCCAGCCATGGCGGCACACCGGCGGCCATTCTCCCTTCTCGCTCGCCTGGCTCGGTGCGCTCGGCGCCCGCACCAGCCGAATCGTGCTCGGCACCAGCGTGCTCACCCCCACCTTCCGCTATCATCCCTCGATCGTGGCACAAGCGTTCGCGACCTTGGGCGAGCTTTTCCCCAGCCGCATCATCCTAGGCCTCGGCACCGGTGAATCCCTCAACGAGGTTCCGTCCTCCGGCATGGTCTGGCCGGAGCAGAAGGAGCGCACTGCGCGATTCCGCGAGGCGATCACGCTCATAAAGACCCTGTGGTCGGAAGAGCGTGTCAGTTTCGAGGGCCAATACTACAAAACCGACAAGGCTACGATCTATGACCGCCCCTCCACGCCGGTGCCAATCTATATCGCCGGTGCAGGCCCCTTCATCGCCAAGCTCGCCGGCCAGCAGGGCGAGGGATTCATTTGCACCAGCGGCAAGAAACCCGAGCTTTACACTGAAACTTTGTTGCCGAACGTGGCCGCCGGCCTAGACGCGACACCCGGCAAGGCAGCCGGTTTCGACCGCATGATAGAGATGAAGGTCTCGTTCGACCCCGACCATTCACGTGCGATGTCCGACACGAAATATTGGGGCGCGTTGGCGCTGAGTGCCGACGAAAAGATGAACGTCGAGGATGCGCTGGAGATGGAGAAGCTGGCTGATGCGCTGCCCGTCGAGCGTGCGGCGTCGCGCTGGATCGTCAGCAGCGATCCGCAGGAGATTGTCGAGAAAATCGGCGCCTATGTCGCGATGGGGTTCAACCATCTCGTCTTCCATGCGCCCGGCCCCGACCAAGCGCGTTTTCTAAAGCTGTTTGCCGACCAAGTGACTCCCCGTTTGCGCCACCTCACAACGACGTAGGATGTCTTGCCGAACGTGCTCGTCGTGCAGCATCTGCGCAATAGGATCTGATGGATCCATCCTGCTGTATTGCAAGACCAGAGCTGCCATATCGATTTCCGTATCGATATCGAAAGCTGCGTGTTCATTGAGCAGGGCGCAATATCCGGTCTCTGCAGCGTGCCGCGCGAAACTTCGCGGGCCGAAATGCGGCACGAAGGATGTCGCGCGGTCGCAAAACACGATATTCGTGCCGTCGCCCTCTTTGCACCGCACCAGGCCCAGCAATGGCGTCCCGGCCGCAGCACAGGCCGTGTGATAAGACGCAAGCAGCGCCCGTATATCCGCGGCGCGCAGCAAAGCGAGATCCGCGTGCACGAACACGGTAAGCTCCGCACCCAGCGCCTGTGCGGCCGCAAGCCCGAGCGAGCACGCCTCGTTGAGCGAGTTGCCGCGATCGGCCGCCACGATCGCGCCATGTGCTTCCGCGTGGGCCGCCACATGCGCGTCGGGCGTCACCACCACGATGCCGTCGAACACGCCGGACGCCCGTAATGCATCGAGCGTATGCAGCATCAGGCATCTTGCAAACTCCGCACGCCGAGCGCCAAGGCAGGACGCAAGCCGGGATTTGGCCAAGTTAAGCTGTTTGACCGGCATGACGGCCCAGACCATGGCGCGCTGCTGCACGCAGCCTCCTTGAACGGCGAAGCCCTTCCCTATCCCCTGGTCCGCTCGCTTGCAATCACCTAGGGTGCAGCATGCCGTCCCCGACCGCCTTGCAGCTCATCCCGCTCGCGGGGCTTCCGGAAATCCAGCCCGGCTGCGACCTCGCTCGCCTGATCTCCCAAGCCGGCATTGCGCAGGACACGAAGCTGATCCCCAACGACGTCGTGGTGATCGCCCAAAAGATCGTCTCCAAATCGGAGGGCCGCCGCGTGGATCTGGCGGACATCTCGCCATCCGCCCGCGCCCGCGAACTCGCCGTCATTTGCGAGAAAGACCCGCGCCTCGTCGAACTCGTGCTGCGCGAGGCCGACGAAGTCGTCCGCTGCGTCCGCAATGTTCTCATCGTGCGCCACCGTCTCGGCATGACCGTCGCCAATGCTGGCATTGATCAATCCAACATCCCTAACGGTGACGACCATGCATTGCTGCTGCCAGCTGACCCGGACGCCTCTGCTGCCTCGCTGCATGAGGCGCTAAGTGCCGGCGCCGGCGGCCCTGTGGGGGTCGTGATCAATGACAGTTTTGGACGTCCCTGGCGCAAAGGCACATGTGGCACCGCGATCGGCTGCGCCGGCGTGGAGTCGCTGATGGATCTGCGTGGCCGGCCGGACCGCCTCGGCCGCACGCTGCGCACCAGCGAACTCGGCTATGCCGATGAAATTGCTGCTGCTGCCTCGTTGATGATGGGCCAGGCGGCCGAAGGCGTGCCGGTGGTGATCGTGCGCGGATTGCCTCCGTGTGTGCGCGCTTTGCCGGCTGGTGCGTTGATACGACGCGGCTGGGAAAATCTTTTTACGTAAGGAAGGACTTCTTCTCTGGAGAAATGAAATGCGGTCTAGCTGGTTCAGCAAAAGACCTCTACGTCGCTGTCGCGGTTCTCTGAGGCAACGCGCGCCATAAATAAAAGTCTTTTGGTTCTTTTCTTCAGAAAAGAACTACTTCCTTTACTACCACTTATACGTCAGTCGCCCAATCACATTACGTCCCGCGCCAATGAAGCAACCAAACGACGCTGAATAGCACGCAGAGACGTAGTATGTGTCCAGCAGATTCTGGGCTGTCACCTGCAGTGCCGCGCCATGCAGGTTTGGCGAAAATTTACCAAGATCATAATGAACTTGCATGTCGAGCAACGTGTAGCTGGAGGTCGTGAACTCCGTCGTCTGGTCGCCGAGCGTGTTGCCGTTATGGCGCACGCCGAGGCCGCCGCCGAGGCCGTCGAGTTTGCCGTCGGCGAAAGTGTAGTCGCCGTAGACCGAGAAATACTGCGCGGGGATCTCGGTCGGGCGTTTGCCGGCCAGGGCGCCGCTGTCGCCTTCGTAGACGACGTGCTGGTAGGTGTAAGCGGCGATGAGGCTGAGTTCGCGATTGATGTGGGCGTGCGCTTCCAGCTCGATGCCCTGCGAATGGATGGCGCCGGTCTGGATGCTGGCGAAGAGATGGGCGGGGTTTGGGTCGGCGACCAGCACGTGGTTTTCGGTGAGGTCGAACAGGGCGGCGGTCATGAAGGCGTTGAAGTTCGTCGGCTGGTATTTGAGGCCCACCTCGTATTGCTCGCCGCGCGTAGGTTTGAAGGGAGTGCCGAAAAAATCGACGGAGTTGGCGGGCTGGAAGGATTGCGCATAGTTGAAATAGGGCGAGAGGCCGACCGGGAGCGCGTAGAGGATGCCGGCGCGCCAGGTGAAGGCGCGATCGAACTGGTTGAAGCTGCTGCTGGGAAAAAGCTGGTTGCGGGTGTCGATTGCGGAAAAATCCTCGCGGCCGCCGATCTGCAAATGCAGACGGCCGACGGCGATCTGGTCTTCCGCGAAGACCGCCTCCTGATTGGTGGCGACACTTTCCTTCGTGGTGAGTGAGCCAGGCGGGATGACCTGGTTATTGTTGGGGTTGTAGATGTCGATCGAGGGCGCGCTACCGAAATAGAAATCGTAGCTGTCGCGCAGGTTCTGCCAGTTTGCACCGACGAGAAGCGTATGGTGCGCGATGCCAGTATCGAAATGGCCGAGCACCTGTTCCTCTAGGGTGATGGTGTCGAAATGCTCCTTCGACGCAGCAGTGTTGCGGTCATAGGTGCGATCGTCGGCATTCAAAGCGCCGCCATAGACCTGTGCGTAGTCGCTGCCGGCGTTGGCGTAGCGGGCGACCGAGCGCACCGTCCAATCATCGTTGAAGCTGTGGGCGAACTGGTAGCCGATGGAGGCCTGGCTACGGTCGAATTTTTCAAAATTGTTGTCGCCGACATAGGTGTTTTTCGAGATGCGGCCGAAGGGATCCGCCAGCACGGTGCCGACATCGGGGAGCGAGCCGTAGCCGCCGCCGCGTGGGTCGTGCTGGTAGAAGGCGTCGATGGTGAATGTATTGTCGCTGTTCGGGCGCCAGGAGATTGACGGTGTGATGGCCACGCGTTCGGAGCGTGTGTGCTCGTCCTGGCTGCCGGAGGTGAAGCCGGTGGCGGCGAGGCGATAGAGGAATTTGCCGTTGGGGTCGAGCGCGCCGCCGAAATCGACGGTGCCGCGGATGTAGCCGTAGCTGCCGCCTTCGAGGGATATCATGTGGATGGGATCCGCTGTCGGCAGCTTGGAGGTGAGTGCGACGATACCGCCGGGACTGGCTTGGCCGTAAAGCACCGAGGGTGGGCCTTGCAAAACATCCACGCGGTCGAGCAGGAAGGGGTCGATCTGCTGGGTGGTGTAGAAGGCGCCGTTGAAGAGTTTGAGGCCATCGATAAATTCGTCGATGCCGTCGACGGCGTTGAAGCCGCGTATGCTGATCTGGTCGTAGCGGGTCGAAAAACCGCGATTTTCGCTGGCAATGCCGGCGGTGTAGCGCAGCGCCTCGCCGAGTGTGCGGGCATCCTGCAAATCCATCTCCTCGCGGGTGACGACGGAGACGGATTGCGGCGTGTCGATCAGTGGCGTGTCGGTTTTGGTCGCGGCGTTGGAGGTTTTGGCGACAACGGAGTGGCGCTTGCGGGCGATCACTGAGATGAGCTCGGGCGCGGATCCGCTGGCTGGTTCTGCCTGCCCGGCCGGTTTCGACAGCACAGTTTGCGCAACGGACGCGCTGCTGGAGGCCAGCATGGTGAAGGCGAGCAGCCAGATGGAAGGGGCGCGATGAATGGCAGGGATAAGGGGCACTATGAACCTTTGCGCAGCGCTTGCCTGCGGGCGTTGAAGCCTGCGGATCACCCTTCTAGTTGAGAGTGATTATCACTTGCAAGGGCGCTGAAGGTATGGTCATGCCGTTGCGCGTGATGTGTCCGACACCGCGCGGTCTGTCCAGATCAGCGTTGAGGCGCTAGGCGACGGCCTCGGCGCCAGCGATGGAAGTACGGTGCATCATACGGCCGGACTCGGCGTCGTAGGGGATCACCCGGTGCAGGGCGCCGCAATTGTCCCAGATGACGAAATCGCCTTCCTGCCAGTGATGGCGGTAGCTGAAATCGGGCTGTGCGGCCCATTCGGTCAGGCGGGTCAGCAATGCGCGCCCATGGGCGAGCGGCATGCCGACCACCGTGTCGGCGGACGAGCCGATGACGAGCGATTTGCGGCCATTGGCGCGTTTCCACACGATCGGATGTTCGTTGACCACGCCGATGTAAAGCTTTGAGCGCACGGCTTCCGGAACCGCATCGGCGACCGGGCGGAGCGCTGATTCGACGCTGTGGATGGCGCGCATGGTTTCCAGCTCGACCTTCTCGTCCTCCGGCAGATGTTCGTAAGCCATGTAGGTGCTGGCGAACTCGGTCTGGCCGCCTTTGGCCGAGACGCGCCGGGCTGAGAGCAGGGTCGCCATGGGCGGCGGCATGTCCACGGTGATGCCGTCCATGTGCCAGAAGAAGGTGCCGAGCACGTATTCCGGCTGGCGGTTCACCTTCTTGTCGAGCGTAACCTGATAGATGTCATCGGCTTGCGACTGCTCGGGAAGGGACTTGCTCGTAAGGTTCACGCGCGCGCCGAGCATATCGGTGAAGGCGAGTTGTTCCGCGTTGGTAAGGTTCAGGCGTGGGAAGACCAGCACAGTGCGCTGTTCCAGCATGTCGCGGCATTGCTGGATCGCACCCTCGGAGAGGAGTTCGCTCCGGTCGCCATGCACGATGGAGCCGATAAGCGGCTTTACGTTCTCGAATTCGATGCCCATGGACCAGTTCCCGTGATGCCGCTTCTTGATTAAGTATCCGCTTGCGGTGCCTTTCCGGCATCTTAGTGTGGGAAGGCTTGCGGTCAAGCGAGGAGAGCGTCGGGATAGACCAAGCATGCTCTTTTCTGACCGAACGGTTCGGTCTAAGCTGTGCTCACAAGAACCCGGGATACGGTCACGTGGACGATTATACCAATCCGGCTCTGATCGCGGACCAAGCCGCACCTGCGCGCAAGCGGCGCCTCCTGCCCGGCCTGATCGCAGGCATTGTCGTCTTGGCGATCGTTGCCGCGGGCTTTGTCTACTGGCTCGATGCTCGCCATTACGAATCGACTGATGACGCCTTCATCGATGGCGATATCTCGCAGATCAGCGCGCAGATCAGCGGGCGCATTACCAAGATCCTGGTGCAAGACAACCAGGATGTGACGGCCGGGCAGATTCTGGTGCAGATCGACCCGCGTGACGAGCAGATGCGCCTCGATCAGATGGTGGCCCAACGCGACCAGGCGGCGGCGCAGCTGGACCAAGCACGTGCGACCCTGCCGGTGCGGCAGGCCGATCTGGATCAGGCAATCGCCAATACCCGTGTGGCGCAGGCTAACCAGGTGCAAAGCCAGCGTGATCTCGCCCGCTACACGGCCATCAATCCCAACGCGATCAGCGCACAGACGCTCGATAGCGGGCGAGCTGCTGCCAGCACCGGGTCGGCGCGCGTCGAGGCGGCGCGGCAGGCCGAGGCCGGCAGCCGGGCGCAGCTTGCCGTCGCGCGCACGCAGATTTCGAATGCGGAAGCAGCTTTGCGTTTGGCCGATGCCAATGTCGCCAATGCCAAGCTGCAGCTTTCCTATGCGAGCATCGCCGCCCCTGCCGATGGCCGCATCGCTCGCCGCACGGTGCAGCTCGGCAATTACGTGACGCCCGGCGAACCGCTGCTTGCGGTCGTGCAGCGGCCTTGCTGGGTGACGGCCAATTTCAAGGAAAGCCAGCTTGCCGACATGCGGCCCGGACAGCCTGCGAAGATCGCCATCGACGCGTTCGGCGGCCGCAGCCTGGATGCGCATGTCACCAGCCTGCAGCCGGGCACCGGCTCGGTGTTCTCAAGCCTGCCGGCGGAGAACGCCACCGGGAACTACGTGAAGATCGTGCAGCGGCTGCCGGTGAAACTGGAGTTCGACGGCACCGCCTGCCACGACCTTTCGCTAGCACCGGGCATGTCGGTGATTCCTCGCGTAAAACTGCGCTGAGGCTCGCATGGCCGCCAACCTTCACCGTGACGACCTTCCCTACTCGGCGGCCGGCGGGCGCAGCCCCTGGCTGATCGCGGTGATCGTTTCCATTGCCACCTTCATGGAGGTTTTGGATTCCACCGTTGCCAACGTCTCGCTGCACCACATCGCCGGCAGCCTTGGCGCGGGGCAAGACGAAAGCACCTACGTCATCACCAGCTACCTGGTGTCGAACGCGATCGTGCTGCCGGTCAGCGGCTGGCTTGCCAACGTGTTCGGCCGCAAGCGCTTCTATATGATCTGCGTGGCGCTGTTCAGCGTGGCGTCGCTGCTTTGCGCCACCTCTACCTCGCTCTGGCAGATCCTGCTCTGGCGCGTTGTGCAGGGGCTGGGCGGCGGGGGACTGGCGCCGGTGGAGCAATCGATTTTCGCAGATAGTTTTCCGGTGCGACAACGCCCGCAAGCTTTCGCGCTTTACGGGCTCACCATCGTGGTCGCACCCGCCATCGGCCCTGTGCTCGGCGGCTGGCTGACCGATACGCTCTCCTGGCATTGGGTGTTCCTGATCAACGTGCCCGTCGGCTGCGTCTCCCTGATTCTGACATGGCTGTTCGTGGTCGATAGCCCCGCGCTGATCGAGAACCGCCGCAAATTGCTGTCCGCCGGGCTGAACGTCGATTATGTCGGCTTCGTTCTGGTGGCACTCGGTTTCGGCACGCTGCAGATCGTGCTGGATCGCTTCGAACGCGCCGGCGGCTGGGGCACGCCCTTCGTCAATCTGTGGGGTTCGGTCGCCGTGGTGTCGCTGGCGGTGCTGGTGGTGTGGGAATTGAACCACGACCACCCTGCGGTGAATCTCAAGCTGCTACGCATTCCCTCCTTCGCCGTCACCAATGTGCTGCTTTTCGCCCTCGGCTTCATCCTGATGTCCAGCAGCCAGCTTCTGCCGCAAATGGCGCAGGAGGTGATGGGCTACGATGCGCTGACCTCCGGCCTGACGCTGGGAATTGCGGGTATTCTGACCATCCTGCTCATGCCGGTCTCCGGCGTGGTGACCGGGCGGTTCGTGCAGCCGAAATATCTTGTCGTAATCGCCTTCGGCGGATCGGCTTTCGCGATGTGGGTGGCGAGCCGGATCACCTTGCAGGCAGGCTTCTGGGACCTTTCGCATGTGCGCATGCTGCAGACGATATGGCTGCCCTTCCTGTTCATCCCGCTGATGTCGATCAGCAGCGCGGGCATTCCGCCGCAGCTCAGCAACGATGCCTCGGCGATCAACAATCTCACCCGCAATGTGGGCGGCAGCTTCGGCATCAGTTTCACCACCACCCTGCTGACCTATCGCGGGCAATTCCATCACGCACGCCTGGCCGAACACATTACGCCGTATAATGGCTATGGCCCGGGGATCAGCCTGCTCGATATCGGCCGGCGTTTGCAGATACAGTCGACGGTGCTGAGCTATCTAGACGTGTTCGCGATGATCGCAGGGCTGTCTGTGCTGGCGATGCTGTTGGCGTTGTTTTTGCCGCGAATGCAAAAAGGTGCGGTGTCGGTGCATTAGGAAGCAGTTCTTTTTTGAAAAAAAGAACCGAAAAAACTTTTGTTTATATGGCACGCGCTGCCGGATAGATCCGCGACAGCGACGTGAAAGTCTTTTGCTGCTTTTCTTCAGAAAAGAAGACCTACCCTACACTTACCCAAGCATGCCGCGCCCGTATATCGGCTGACAGCTTGATCCGGTTTTCCTTCTTGTCCGTCGATTGGTGCAGCATCGATTTGTCATGCACACGGTAATCGGCCAGGATCTCCGGCACGGAGATGCCATATCGGCCGCGTTCGGCTAATCGGCACCAGAAATCATAATCCTCCCAGCCGAACTGCACGTTGTCATACCCACCCGCGGCGGCCCATGCGGATTTGCGCACAAGTGCCATGGCATCGATGTAATTGCCCGATTGCAGGCGCAAGATGGAGAAGGGGCTTAGCCCGAGCACCGCGCTTTTGTCGCCGAATTGCTGGATGGCGGGATAGGCAAAGGCCGCGTCGTTATGGGAGAGATGCTGCAGCAGCACCGCGCAGGCTGTAGGGCGCAAACGGTTGTCGGCATCGAGCGGCAACACGAAATCCGTCTCGGCCAAAGCGAAGCCGGTGTTGCGGCCAAAGCCCAGCCCGGCATTCTCGCGGTGGCGGATGAGCTGCAGACGATTGAACCGCGCTGCGTTGGATTGCGCCCAGGCCAGCGCCATCTCGGTCGAATCGTCGGTTGAACGATCTTCGACGATGACGAGATCGATCTTCTCCAGGGTTTGCGCCACGACAGAGGCCAGCGCTTCAGGCACGTAATCGGCATAATTGTAGAGCGGCACAATGACGGTGACCAATGCGTCACCCCCCCGATCGGTGCCGAATATTGTTTCGCTAGGTGGTATATATGGTATTGGGGTGGGGCTCAGGCCGGCGCGGTAGCGCTCGCGTTCG
Organism: Acetobacteraceae bacterium; assembly: GCA_965198855.1. Classification (GTDB taxonomy): domain Bacteria; phylum Pseudomonadota; class Alphaproteobacteria; order Acetobacterales; family Acetobacteraceae; genus BOG-908. Next base: position 197,570 of record CBDAPZ010000002.1, read on the forward strand.
AAGGCGGCGACGCTGGCAGCACCACCCTGCATCTGTGCCATCATCAAGCCGAAGGATTCGGCGCGCGCTTCAGGGCCGAATTTGGCGAGGCAGACATGATAGGCATCCCGCGCCATATTTTTGCGGAGCGCAGGATCCTTCAGCAAAGTTTGCAAGGAGTGATACCATTCCTCTTCCGTCTCGGCGAGGTAACCGGTTTTTTCGTGCAGGATGGCGCGTGCGAACGGGCCGGTCGGGGATGCGACTGTCGGCACGCCGGCCAGCGCCGCCTCGAAGAATTTCAGCTCGCTCTTTGCTTCGCAGAACGGGTTTAGCGCCTCCAAGGGTGCGATATTGACGTTGAAACGTGCAATCTCCTTTGGCAGGTCCGCGAGGCCCACCATGTCGCGCCATTCGATACGATCGTCCAGATCCGCCAGTTCCGGGAACTCGTCGGCGAGGACGAGGCCTTCTCCGCTCGAAGGATCGCGGAACAGGGTGAGGCGCAGATCCGGCATTTCGCACAGCAGGCGAACGATGGCAGGCACGGCGACGGCGAAATCGCGCTGGTGCGTGCGCGAACCGCCGGCGTAGCCGATGCGCAGCATCTCGTCTCCGGTGCGCGCCCAATCCAGCCGCGCTGCGCGTGCCACCGCATGGCTCGACTCGTCGAACCCGTTCGGCAGCACATAGGCGGGCTTGCCTTGCAGCCGTGCCTGCTGTGCCAGTTCGGCCGTCGGGCAGGTCACGAGATCGCTGTGACGCAGCGTGTCCGCCACACGCGCGAACAAAGCCTGCGTCTCGAACTCCGAGAAATTCTGCGAACGGATGCCGTCGATCACCTTAGCCACGGCGAGTTCCGGGCGGAACATCAGATCGTCCACATCGAAGATCACCAAGGCGCCCTGTTCATGGGCGAAATCGATGATTCCCTGTATGTGGATGCTGAATGCGACACGCCACAATATCACGACCTGAATGCCGATCAGGTCGGATGGCCCGACGGGTGCAGCCGCCAATGCACGCGCATCGAAGCCGGCTCTGCGTGCGGCATCGACATAGCGCTCGACGCGATAGACATGGCCCGGCGTGTGTTCCTCGCCACTGACAAAAAGAGCACGAGGCTTGATGGCAATTGGGGCTTCGACCACCGGCGCTATAAGGATGGGTGCTGCGGGGATGGCGGGCTCCGCTGCGGCGGGCGGGGGAGCGGATACGCTCTGCCTGGGGGCCGGTTCTGGTTCGGGTTCGGGTGGCGGCGGGAGCACAGGCGGTGCGATCTGCAAAGGGGCTGCTTTTTCCGGATGCGCGCCGGAGAGACGCCGCAGCGGAGCCGTCAGGCGCCAACTTGGAGAATCGAAAACGGCGTCGCGTTGCCTTTCCACCACTGCAAGCTTCTCTTCGAGGAACGGAACGCGCTGCTCCAGGATGGAAAACCGTTGCTGCAGGCTGGAAAGCCGCTGGTGCAGGAATGACAGCCTTCCCTCGAGATCTGATTTCTGTTGCTCCAGCTCGACCTGGCGGGCGGATGCGGCGGCAATCTCTGCCTCCTGCGCCGCGGTCAGCGCATTGGCTTTCGCCTCGGCTTCCCTGCTCTGTGCAAGCTGGGCCGTCAAATCATTGGCGTGCCGCGTATAGGCGGAAAGCTCGAAACGTGTCTGTGCAAGGTCGGCGCGTACAACACGCGCACGTTCGACGAGACGCTGATGCTGCGGGAAGATCTTGTTGACTTCGGTCTGTGCTTTGTCCGCCCAGCGCTTGGTGGCTTCCAGGTCATCGGTGATACGTTGCAGTTCCAGTCGCGTTTCTTCGGCAGCCCGCACCAGGATCCAGCGTTCGCCGAGGGCTGCGAAGCGATCACGGATGCGGTTGATCTTCGTGCTGTCGGTCAGGCCGCACAGGCCGTCCAGATCGCTGCCGGCCTCGCCGATGGCCAGCACGCCCAGACCGTGGCCATGCAGGAATTCGAAATGCCCCGTGTGAGACGCGCAGAGCTCGGACCAGAGACGCCATACGCCGAAATCGCGCTCGCGCACGTTGGTGTCGTGGAAAAGCACGATGGCGCGCGGCGAGAGTTTCGGCTGCCAGGAGGCGAAATCATGCGCGACGTCTTCGTAGCGGTGCCGGCCGTCGATATGCAGAAGATCCACGCTGCAATCCGGCACGAATTGCAGTGCGTTATCGAAGGTCGAGCGCAGCAAGGTGGAAAACGACGCGTAGCGGCGGTCGTGGAAGGCACACAGATCCTGATAGATGGAATCGTCGTAATGCCCGGCATGCTCGTCACCCTGCCAGGTATCCACTGCCAAAGCCCGCGCGCCGAGATTGCAGCGCAGCACCGCCTCGCAAAAGGCCGCGTAGGAGACGCCATTATGCGCGCCCAGCTCGACGATGCTGGCAGGGCGATGCGTTGCCACCAGCCAATGCGCAAACGGGACATGCCCATACCAGGCGCTGTCCACACCTAGCCGGCTCGGCTGCCAGAACATGGTATCGAGCGCATCCGCGGTGATCGCCGCGATGTTGGACTGCAGCAGATCGAACCCCGTCATTTCGCGAATACCTCGCTCGGCGCGCCATGTGCCGGGTGCCCGGCCACTACGCGCGCCAGGGTCGCACGCAGCGAGTGGGCCTGGGCTTCATAATCCTGTAGGATGACACTGTCCGGATTATGAAAGCCTTCCAGCATGTCCGGGTTCTCGAGCAACTGCTCGGCGGCGCGCTGCAATGGTTCGTAGCGGCCATCGAGCGGGATCAGCGTGCCGTTGACGCCATCGACGATTGCCTCGCCCGGGCCGCCGCCATCCGTGGTGATCACCCATACCTGTCGCGCCAGCGCCTCGCGCACGGTCAGACCAAAACTTTCCTTCCATTGCGATGGGAACAGCAATACATCCACATCGGCAAAAAACGCATCCATCTCGTCCTGCGTGTAGGCGGGAACGATGTCGATCATGCCGGCAACGTTCCAGTCATGGGCATGCATCGAGGAGAAACCGAGCTTCAATGTGTTATCCACGAGAAGCAGCTCCCAGTCGCCGCGCTTAAGTGCCTCGAAGGCGCGCTTGACGATGGAAAACCCCTTTACCTCCACATTGCCGCCGACATAGGCGAATTTCAGTCGGCGGCCGGATTCGCGCGGTGCCCGTGCCGTGGCAGGCATGCGAATGCCGTTCGGCGAGACCTCGATCTTTTCCGGCGGGATGCCATTGGCGAGATAGAGCCGCCGATGCGCTTCGCTCGGCGAGAGCAGCAGCGCCGCGCCATTGAGCACCGGCCGCAACGCCCGCATGCGCTCGCCCAGATGCCGCGCACCGGGCATGCAGTTCTGGCAGATATTGAGATCTATGCTTGTCTGGAAACAATATTTGCCTTCGCTCGTCACCATGAACTGGCGCGCGCAAAGCCACCAGGCGTCGTGCAGCGTGATGACGTAGGGTATTCCACGTTCCATGCAGGCGACCGCCAGGCTGGCACTCAACCATTGCACGGCATGCAGATGCACCACATGTGGCTGCACGGCATCGAGCATGCGGCCGAAAATGGCGCCGATCGAAGGATTGTCGAATTCGGCGACAACATCGCCGCCCGGCACCGGCAGGCTGTAGATGGCGAGGCCGTCCTGATCGGTGCGTGTCAGCACCGGCAACGGCGCCTCCGGGCCGATGCTGGTGAGCACGTGCACCTCGGTGCCCGGCATGGCGTTCAGCTTTTGCGCCATCTCCTGCACCACCAGCGTGGCACCGCCAAAACTGCGCGGCGCGTAATAGATGTTCGCCATCACCACGCGCAGATCGACGGGCGTGCGCCGGTCCGGCGCCCGCTCGAGCAAAGGTGCGACCTGGCTATGCGCGATCGCATCCGGATCGTAGCGCGACAAAGACGCGCGCAAGGCTGCCTGGCCCATCGTCCGACGCAAAGCCGCATCCTCGATCAGCAGGCTCAGGCAATCGAACCAGGCTGGCTCGTCATCGGCCAGAAACCCAGTGGTTCCATGCTCGACGAATTCGGAGAATTGTGCACGCGGCGAGCACACCGATGGCAGCCCCAGGATGGCGCCCTCGAGAAACTTGATGTTGCTCTTTGCATCGTTGAACAAAGTGGGTTCGAGCGGTGCGATGCTGATGTCGCTGTGCGACAGCAACTGCATGTAATGCGGAAAGGCCACCGGCGGCAGCCTTTCCACGCGATCGCCGAAGGCATCGAATGCGGCCGGCACGGTCAGCTCGCCGACGATACGCAGGCGCAGCTGGGGATAATGTGCCAGCAGTCGCAACAAGGCCGGCGCTGCCTCACGAAAATCGGCATCATGCGTCTTGGTGCCGGACCCGTAGGTGATCATGACGCTGCCGTCCTCAGACGCGCCCTCCTCTGCCTGGCGCGCAGCACGCAGGGTCTGCGCAAGCAGCAGCGTGTCGGAATCGAGGGCATTCTCGATGACGACGACATCGGCGAGGCCGGCCTCGCGCATCGTCTCTGCAAGGCATGTGGTGCTGGCGATGCCGTATCCGGATGCGAGCATCGCGTTGCGATACAGATCGACGCCCGAGATGATGCTTTCCCGAAGATCATCGTTCAGCTCGTGCACGTTGCGGTTCTTCAGAAACAGGTCGCGGTCGAAGATGAGATCATCGACTTCCCAAGCCACCGGCAATTGCAATTTGTGCAGCCGTTCGATGAGCTGCAGCACGGCCGGATAGGCCGGCACGCGATACAGGATCACCTGCGTCGCCAGTGCCGCGGCGCCTTCGCAATCCATCGCCTCGCGCCAATCGACCACGCGACACGGCATGCCGAGGCGAGAGAACAGTTCCTGCTTTTGCCACACACGATATTTCGCACATTGCGGCAAGGTGAGCTCGGCAATGATCAGCACGTTCGGCGCGAGCACCTGGCAGGGAAGCGGCAAGGCAGGCTTGGGCGGCGCCTCGATCGTGATCGTGGCGTCGCCGTCCTGGGCGGAAACGATCACTGGCCGACGGCGCCTGGGGAGTTTGCGCGCAAGGTCCGCCGCGACCTCGGAGACACCGGCCTTGAAGCCACGGTGTTTCGCTGTCGCCTGGAGGCGACGTACATACAAGGCCTGCGGCGAGCCTTCGGGTGAGACGCCACGCGAAAGATCGAGCATGAGGCGAAGCGGCCAGGTGGCTCGCCAGATCCTGCTGGATTGCAGCGTGATCAATTCGCGATACAGATTATACGCGTTCGAGCCCTGTGCGCCGGTCCGCAAATCCTGCAGTGCAGCGCTGGCGGCAAGATGCCTGGCCATCAGCTCAAGCTGCTCGACCCGGCGGCGCAACGCCTCCAACTCTGACGCCTGCATGCTCTCAACGGTTACAGGAACCTGCGATTCGTCATTCATACGTAACTGGTATGCGGCTTCACAAACACGCACAAGACTACGGGCGCATCACAACACTTTTTTGAGATATGCGTTTACGTGATGCGTCGCAGCATAACCATGCGCGTTGTGCATGCCTGAGACCGGTGTTCGGTGGTGGTCACTTTCGCAAACGCGATGTTACTGTACTTACACCTAAAAAGGCCAATAAAAAATGAACAGCAATCCTCATCTGCTTGCAATACTTGAAAGCAAACTCGCTCAAGTTAGAACACAGCTAGAGCATAACGGCTTCGTGAAAGCGAAGTCGTTACTGGAAGAAGTGATCCTCTATTCGGATGATCTGAGCGATACCATGCTGCCAACCCACCACTGATGGTGCAGCGCGTCAGCAATTGCCGGAGCTTTGGGGGGCACTGCCCCCCAAACTCTTCCTACTGAAGTGACGAGTGCATCTCGACTGCAATACGAATAAGGTCTCCGGTCCGTTCAACCGAGAGTTTCTCCTTGATCCCCGTGCAGGAATTCGCAATCGTTTTATACGAGACCCCGATGCGGGTCGCGATCTCCGATAGCGTATGTCCCTGTGCCAACAGGCGCAGAATATCCAGCTCACGGCTCGAGAGAGGCTGCTTCGGCCCACGGCCCCATACCGAGCTGGAGGCCAGTTCGGTCACCAAGTCGCGCTGCAGATACCGCCCGCCTGCCATCACCTGCTGGATCGCGTCGAGCAATTCATCCGCGCTGGCGGATTTGGTGACGTAACCCTGCGCGCCGGCCTGCATGGCCCGCATCACGTAGCTGGGGTTGGAGTGCATCGAGAAAATCAGCACGCGGGTGCGCGGCGCCTCCGCCATCATGCGCTTGAGCACATCCAGCCCTCCGGCACCCGGCAGATTGAGGTCCAGGATCACGAGGTCGGGCGCCTCAGCACGGAACACCGACAAGGCCGTGTCGCTACAACGCGCCTCCAGGATCACCGCATCCATCGAGTTCGACAGTAGCCGTATCAGGCCTTCGCGCACCACGCTGTGGTCATCGACGATCAGCAGCTTCATTCGGCCGCCATCGCCGCTGGCTCGGCCAACACCGCATGCACCGCGACGCCCGCCCCGTCGGTGCGGTTGCCGATCTCGAAGCGGCCGCCGAGGGAGCGCACCCGCTCGCGCATGCCGAGCAGCCCGAGCCCGGACGAGGCTGGGCGTATCGGCAGGCCACGGCCGTCATCGATCACTTCGATATCCACGCCATGCACCGTGGTTTTCACGGTCACGGAAATGCGCTGCGCCTGTGCGTGCCTCACGGCATTGCTGAGGCTCTCCTGCACCACGCGGAAGGCGACATTGGCGTGGCTCTCTTCCAGCGTTTCCTCGGTCACATCGACAAGGAACGCGATCTCCGGTTTGCGCGCGCGCCAGAAATGCACCAGCGCGTCCACTGCCGCCGGCAGGCCGAGATCCAGCAGCACATCCGGCATCAGTCGCGACAGCACGTCGCGCAGATGGGTCTGCATGTGGCCCACGGATTCCAGAATGCCCTTCGCCCGCGCTTCAACACCATCCGTCGTCCGGCTCGCCGCCAACTGACGGATAAGGGCAGCGTCGGCGCTCACCGCGAACAGGAAGGGGGCCACATCGTCATGCAGGTCGCGTGCGATCTCCGCCCGCTCGTCTTCCTGCACGCAGTGCATGCGCGTTGCCAGCACACGGTTCTGCATCTCCATCTCGGCCAGCCGCATGGCCATCGTGTTGAATCCCTGCTTGAGCGGATCGAGCTCGCGATAGCTCGGCCAGGTCAGGCGCGTCTCGTAATCGCCGGCGCCGATGCGGTCGAGCGCACCGGAAAGATCCTGCAAGGGCCGCAGCGAGCGACGCAGGGTCCGCATGGTCAGGCCAAGGATGAGGCAGAAGAACACGGTCATGACGAAGAGCTGAAGTTTCAGATCGCCCCAGGCTTCAGCCACCTCGCTATGGGCGTCGGTCTCGAGCGTCAGATGCCCGGCACCCTGCAAGGCGGGCGGAAGGTCGATCACGGCCTGTATGGGATGGCCGCTCACGAGGTCGAACACTTTTTGCGGCGCCGGCTGATCAGGGGCGAGCAGGGTGGATTGGCGGAGGATCGTGCCATCGGGGCCGCGCAGCACGGCGAGCAGATGCCGGTCGCCATCGAATTCACTCACGATGGTGGCGAGCAAAGGCAACGGCGCTGCATGGACAGCCGCGATGTCCGTCACCGCATGCTGGGCGATGCGCCGGCCGACTGCAAGCGAGGCTTCCAGCTCGGTGCGCACCTTGCTGACCACATGCTGGTAGCCGAAGGCCGCACCTACCAGCAGACTAGCGAGCAAGCCGAGGAAAACGGGGATGACGAGCCGGCGCTCCAGCGACATTTGATCACCTCATAAGGAAGGCCTTCTTTTCTGAAGAAAAGAAGCAAAAGACTTTTATGTCGCTATCGCGGTTCTATCCGGGAGCGCACGCTAAGAACATCAAAGTTTTTTGGTTCGTTTTTTCAAAAAAGAACCGCTTCCTTTCTTTAGAAGTGCACCTTCACCCCGCCAAAGAAACCAAGCGGCGCCGCCAGGCTATAGCTGCGCGGATTGGACGCATTCGGCGTCTGCGCGAGAAACACGCTGTTGGTCGGCGAGAACGTGCCAAAGGTGTAGTAATGACGATCCAGCACGTTCATCGCACTCACGAAGGCCTGGATACGCGGGGTGATGTCGTAGCTCGAATGCAGGTTCATCACGAAGTAGCCCGGCAGGCGCGGCGTGAGGTTGGCTTCGTCGCCGGTCGAGTATTGGCCGCTCTGCAGTTGTCCGTCGCCGCCGAAATGCCAGGCATGGGTGATGTCCACATCGAGGCCGGCCTTGAGAATGTTGCGTGGCACGCCCGGCAATGCGTCGCCGCGCCGCACGGTGATGTTGCCGTTATCATCGCCATCCGGGTTGCTGCCGGCGGATTCGACATAGCCCGTCTCGAACGTCGCCTGCGTATAGGAGTAGTTCACGTAGGCGCTCACCCGGTCGATCTTGTAGTCCAGGCGGGCGGAAAGCCCCTGCCGCCTGGTCTGGCCGACATTGGCGAAGAAGGCACGGTTCAGCGTGACGCTGTTGATGAAGATGATGTCGTCATCGGAGTTCGTGTGGAATAGCGACAGATCGTAGCCGAGACGTGAGTCGTAGGGCAGCTCGACATGGCCGCGCAAGCCGGCTTCGATGGAGTGCGCCACCACCTGCTTGAGGTCCGGGTCACCCACGAAGAAATTTGCCAGTGAACAGGAATTCTCTGGGCCGGCGCAGGAAAGTTCGGCAGGGGTGGGCGCACGGTTGGATTCCGCGTAATCGGCGTAGACGGTCAGCCACGGCGCGAAATGGTAGGTCGCACCCACGGCCGGGTTGAAGCGCGCATAGGCGTGATTTCCGGTGAGGTCGCCACCGCCCTGGTCGGAAAGGTTGATCTCGGCAAAATTGAAGCGACCGGAGACGGTGATCGCCAGGGCCTTGGTGATGTCGAACGTGTCCGAAGCATAGCCGCCGAGATAAGTGTCGCTGATGCCGACGCGCACCGGTACGTTGTTGCCCGGCTCGTCGATCACCTCGCCCGGCCCGATGAACTCGCGGCTGATCGGGGTGACGCCGCCGATGAAGGCGGTGGCGGAGAATTCCGTCTGTGCCCCGTCATAGGAGAAGCCGGCGGTGAGATGGTTCTTGAACCCCAACACATCGCCGGTGTCGGTCACCTGGGAGGCGACGCCCCAGGAATTCGTATTGGTGGTCTGAACGTCGAGCTCGTTGTAGGATTCGGGGTTGTCGCCGAGAAAGGCGGTAATGTTGCGGCCACCGCGTGAGGTGCTGGGCGTGGCTACATCCGAGCACAGCAGGCCGGTGCCGTCATCGCAGGGGAAGTCGTTCGGCGAATTGCCGTTGACCACACGCTGCTGAAAATAACCGTAATAAGCCTGTGTCTGCACCGAGAGGATGTCGCTGAGATCGATATTGCCGCGTGCGCCGAATTGTATGGTGCGGTTGGCGATCGCATTCGGTGCGGTGAATTGGGCCCGAGAGTCCACGTTCAGCAGCTCGATCGGCGCGGTGCCGGGGCCGTTGATCGTCGAATTGGCCGCGGTCAGGTCGAAATGAAGTTCGACGTTATCCTGCTTGATCCCGTAATCGGCATAGATGTTCTGGATGTCGGTGGATTGCAGGTCGCGCCAGCCATCCTGGTGGATCACGCTACCGGCGACATAGAGGGATCGGTTGCCGCTCTGTATGCCGTACTGCAGGTCGCCTTGTATCTGGCCGAAGGCGCCGCCCGAGAGATCGGCCTCGCCGCCATGATAGGAAAAGCCGTCCTTCAGCGCCACGTTGAACGAACCGCCGAGCGCATTCAGGCCGAACACAGGGTTCGCACCCTCGACGGTGATCTGCTTGATCGCCACGTCCGGGATCAGGTCCCAGTTCACCGTGTCGCCGAAGGCCTGGTTGAAACGAATGCCGTTCACATAGACGGCGACACCCTGTGAGGTGCCCTGCAGGGCAGAGACCTCGAACCCGTTATAGAAAAGCGAAGGTTGGAACTGGTTGCCCGAGGCACTGTCGAGATTGATCCCGGCGACTTCGGTGTTGAGTGCATTGAGCACATCGGGGTTGCCGTTGCGCGCGATCGCAGCGCTGTCGAGCACCTGCGTATCGGCCGGCACCAAGTTGCGGTCCAGGCCGCTGCCGAGCAGCGGCGAGGTGCCGATCACGGTGATCTCCTCCGACGCGGCTGGAGAGGGTGCGGGCCCGGTTTGCGCCTGTGCCTGATGGATCAGGATACAAGGCAACGCTGCAGCGGATAGCAGCCAAAGTCGTGTCGATACCGTGCGCATGGTGGGTGTTGTGCCCTTATTCGTTCCTCGGGCGGCATATGCCTATGCCACTCCCACCCTGGCCATGGCATGACTTCCCGAGAAAAACCGGGAATTTTTCCCGATCAAGAAAGTTCGTGCTTGGTACTACAAGTTCCTACATGATACGTTTGTACGAGTGTGGCAATGAAGCCACACCCTGCGTCTTTGCCTACACGCCGGTGGTCATTACCATGCGGAATCGTGCCTCGTTGCGCATCATCTTGTCATAGGCTTCTGCCGCACGTTCCAGCGGCATTGTCTCGATGGTCGGCCGCACGCCGCTCAACGCACTGAAAGCAAGAGTGTCTTGTGAATCGATCGAGGCGCCCGAGGCGTGGCCGACGACAGAGCGGCTCGCGCCGATCAGATCGAGAGGGGAGACCTCGATCGGGTCGTGGCCTACGCCCACCACCACCAGCCTGCCGCGCACCGCAAGGCCGGGGATCACGGCACTCATCGCCTTCCCGCTGGTGACTGTCGCCAGAATGGTTTTGGCACCACCAAGCTTCGTCAGCTCTGCCGCCACATCCTGAGTTTGGCTGTCGAGATAGACATGCGCCCCGAGATCCTTTGCCAGCGCCGCCTTTTCGCTTCCGCGTGCGATAGCGACGGTCCGGAACCCCATCTTTGCGGCGAACTGCACGCCAAGATGGCCAAGACCGCCGATGCCGAGAATGGCTACCAGATCACCGGCGCGCGCACCATTCTCGCGCAAGGCGTGGTAGGTAGTAACGCCGGCACAGAGTAGCGGTGCTGCCTCGACCGCGGAAAGCTCGCCCGGGATCAAGGCGAGCGCGTCGGCCGGTGCGATCATCGCCTCTGCATAACCGCCATCGTAGTTGACGCCCGGAATGCGTAAGTTGCGGCAATCAACCAGCTCGCCGCGACGGCATGGCTCGCAATGGCCGCAATGGCCGCCGAACCAGCCTACGCCGACACGCGTCCCGACCGCCCAGCCCACGACCCCCTCACCGACGGCATCAACCACACCAGCGATCTCGTGGCCGGGCACGATGGGATAGGGAATGCCGGGAACAGCCCGTCCTTGGCGATCGAATCGCTGTGACAGACACCGCAAGCCTGTATCTTCACACGTACTTCGCCGCGGCCGGGTTCCGGCCGCTCGCGTTCGACAAGTTCGAACTCAGCGCCTTTGCTCGGTATCTGTATCGCACGGATTTTGGGCATTTACAGGCTGCCTGGCATGTGTCGAGCGTCACACGCTACCCGCCATGTGTGAGTCCGACCAGGGCGGCGGCCGGCTTAGCTCTTCACATCCGCCTTGTAGGCACCCCGCATGCCTGGCGGCTTCTCCGGCCCCACCGTGGAGTCGCGGCCGGTCTGTTGTTCAAGCTCGGCATTCAGCTCGGCACCCATCAAAACGACCATGGTGGAAATCCAGATCCAGGTCATGAACCCGATGGCGGCACCCAGCGTGCCGTAGGTTTTGTTGTAGTTGCCGAAATTGGCAACGTAGAACGAAAATGCCAGCGAGGCGGCCACCCAGAAGATCGCGGCGAACGCACCGCCCCAGGTCACCCATTGCCAGCGTGCCCTGTTGCGGCTGGGACCGAACCGATAGAGCAGCGAAAACACCATGCTGACCACGATCAGCATGACCGGCCACCGCGCCACACGCAGCAATGCCTCGGCAATGCTGCTCAGGCCGACGAAGTTCAGTATCACGGGAATGGCAACGACGGCGAACAATGCCACGATGATGAAGGCGATGGCGCCGAGGGTGAACGCGAACGCCACCAGGGTGAACTTCACGAAACTGCGTTTCTCTTTCTCATGGTACACGACGTTCAGCGCACCGAAGAGCGACTTCATGCCGGCATTGGCACTCCACAGCGACGTTGCCAGGCCGACCAGGGCGCCGAAGCCGAGCGCCTTGTTGCCGCTCGATGTCAGCGAGGTCACCTGCGCCTTGATGATGTCCAGGCCGCCGCCGGGCACGATACCACCCAGGCTCTGCAGCTGGTCGGTGAGCTTCGCAGGATCGGCGAACAGGCCATAGATCGAAATGAAGCTGGCTACGGCTGGGAACAAGGCAAGCAGCGCGTAGAAGGTGACACCTGCCGCCTCGGTCATCACGCGGTCATCGTTGAAACCGGCCACGGCACGCTTGGTGACATGCCACCAGCCCTTGGCCGGGATCTCGCTTGGGCCTTGTGCATTCGCACCGGCTGCATGCTCGGCCGCATCGCCGCTGACGGCCTTCTTGCCAGATGGGGCTGGGACGGGTGTTGTTTTCTTTGGCACCAGCCAATTGGCGACGGCGACGGCGGTGAGGGCGACTGTGGTGACGTGGCGTGTCTTCATGCTGCGTTCCTGCAGAAGGAAGATTGGGGGGAGCAGTGCCTGCCTCCCCCAAACCCCCGTCATATTTCATCGCGCAGCTAACGCCGAAAACGGGCTTTGGTCGCAAAAACACATAGAGATCATGCAGGCTTTGGCATCTTCATCATGGCACCGGTCATGGGAATGAAGAACACGCCGACATCCTTGCGGCTGTGTATCTTTCCGTCCGCATCCTTGGTGTAGATGTAGAGGAATTGCCCGCGTTTGAACGGCTGCCCGATCGGGATCACCAGCCGTCCGCCCGGCTTCAACTGGCCGAACAATTTTGGCGGCGCGTATTGCGCGGCGCAGGTAAGGATGATGATGTCGAACCCGCCTTCGACTTCCGGCCAGCCGTAATAGCCGTCGCCGACGCGGCCTTCCACGTTGTCGTAGCCGAGCGGTTTCCAGATCTTGTCGACCGCGTGGCCCAGCGGCTCGATGATCTCGATCGAGCGGGCATGCGCCACCATGCGGGAGAGGATCGCACTCTGGAAGCCGCTGCCGGTGCCGATCTCCAGCGTGAGGTCGGTGGGCTTCGGCTGGCAGACCTGGGTCATGTAGGCCTGGCCGAGATAGTCCGACAGCGCCGAGCCCCAGCCGATGGCCCAGGGTTTCGGGTTGGTCTCGTAGGCCTCGCCAGGGAAGGCGCGGTGCTCCTCATACATATAGTGAAAATATTCGCGCGGTACGGCCTGGAAGGCGGCGAGCACGGCCGGGTCGGCGTGCCCGAGATGCGAGTCGAGATATTGCTTGATCATCCGCATGGCCGCCGGTTTGCGCGACTGGATGGCGCCAAACTGCTCGTCGGTGAGGCTGACGTGGCGGCCGGATTTGGCCATGGCGTCTTCGTAGACCTCCCGCGTCCAGACAGCATCTGGGGCAGCAAACGCGGGGCGCACCAGCGTGGCGGCGGCAGCCCCCGCGACGAAGGAGCGGCGGGAGATACTGTCGAGGAAAGTCATACGGCGCGCCACTTCGGAAAAGAAACGATTGCCAGGGCGTAGAGCAAAATGGCCGCCACGAGAAGCCAACTATGGCCGGCTTTTGTTGCAATCAGGTTTGCCAGTGGCGTGGCGACCACAGAAAACGCCCCGTTCAGCCCCCACGCCCAGGGCAGTGCTGCTCCGCTGCCGAGCCGCGCCAGCCCAAGCGGAAACGGCATGCCGAGTGCCACCGAGACCGGCGCCACCGAGAAAAGCACCAGCATCACCCGTGGCACGAACCCGAGCGTCAACGCCGGCACCAAGCCACCCGGCAGGATTGCCAGCATCAGCGCGCACCAGGCGATTACGCAGCCGGCCGATACGGGCAGCGCCTTGCCGGGCGGCAAACGACCGGCGAGCATCGCGCCGATGCCGGAAAAGATCAGCATGCTGGTCATGATCAGCGCGAAGGCCAACGTGCGATCAGTCAGCAGCAGGCTCGCTGCCTCGATGGCGGCGATCTCGATCATCAGGAAACCCAGGCCCAATGCCGGAAAATAGAGCGAGGCACGCAGCAGATCCGCATTTTTGCGCAAGCGCTCGCCCGCCACCAACGGCACCGCAAGCACCAGCAGCGCGATCACGCAGGCCTGCACCAGCACGGCCAGGTTCACCAGCGGCCCCACCTCGCCCTGCGGCAACACCTCGAGCCGCTGCAGGATGGTGTCCAGCCTGGAGAGCCTGAGAACGGCGTTCAGCGAAGGCCGGTCGAGCGTGATGGGCGAAAGATCGAAGCTGCGCGACGAGGCCGGGCTTTGGCCAGCCAGCACCGGCCCGGCCTCGTCGGCCACCGCATCGTGCAGCCCTACGGCCGACGTAACTTCAGCCGATTCGAAGGAGACAGCCGGCAGATCGTTGTAGATGCCGGCGCGTGCGGCGGCCACGTCGATGCCCGGATAATAGGACACATCGAAGCTGCGCGCGTCGCACCAGGCGCGAGCTTTGGCAATGCGCGCCGCGTCGAACGGTGCCGGCGACAACAGGATCCGCACGTTCCAGGCGGAGCGATACACCAGCGTATGGGTAAGCGGATCGGTGATCCCGGCCGCGAGCAGCGCCGCGCGTGCGGTGGCGAGCATGCGCGTGGCATAGGCGGGGAACTCGCGTATCGAGACCGGTAGCGAAACGAGCCCGGCCGGACGCACGGCGTGCAGGTCGGCGGCGATGGCCTGCACCGAGAAACTGGTCGCATTCGCCTCGGCGGAGTCGGCGAAATCGGCCGAGATATCCACGAGGTCATAGTTTAGGGGCGCGCGTGCCAGGCTCAGCGGCGGATCGGCGAGCACCCTCGCCGCCTTGGGCAGCTTCAATGGCGGCGCAGGCGCGATCCCGTCGAGCAAGGCGCGCCGCAACATCGGCTCGGGCTCCGACACATCGATGGACGCAGTGCCCAGCGCATCGGCCTCTGCCACGCGGAACCCGCCGGAAGCGCCAGCGAGGAGCACGCGCGGATGGTCGAGCAGCGCGTAGGGCAAAGCCGCGAGCGTCGCGCCCGCATAACCGGCATCGATCTTGCCTTTAGGCAGCGCTGCAATCCGGTTGCCGTCGCGATACAGCCCAAGCGACGCCGGCGGATCCCGCATCCCGAGGGCCGATGCATTGTTCGACACATCGGTATCGAGCCGCTCGGTAAAATCATCGAGCAGCATATAGAGGCCGCTCGGCCGGTCGCGCACCGCAAGCGTACGGCTGTTCGGCACATGCATGGGCGCGAAGATGGCTTTGTATTCATTGATCGCCGCGCGATCAAAGCCGAGCAGCGCCGCCTCGCCGATGAGCAAAGCCGCGATGCAGGCACACAGCACCGGCACCCGCGGTGTCACGAACGCGCCGGCCAATGCGATCGGCACCAGCAGGCACGGCACCAGCTTGAAGGGCGATGCTGCAAACATCATCAGCAGCACCAGCAACGCGCCGGCGCCGGCGCCGATCAGGTCGGTGCCGTAGATGCGGCTGGTGAGCCCCGGGCTTGCCGAAAAACACAGCCCGATGAACAGCCCCGTGAGCGTGAAGAACGGCAGGAAAGCCACGTAATAGAGCGCGATGTTGCCGAGTTGCTCGGTCAGTGTCGCCACATTCTGCAGCTGCAACGGATTGAACGGATTGACAGTCGCGAGCCACGTGCCGCCCGCAGCGCTCAGCACCAGCAGCGGCGGCAGCACGGCGAGTATCCTGCGCGCATGACGGAGGAACCAGCTTTGCGCCACCGCCAGCACCACGCCGCTGAACGCGAACCCGGCCAGCACGATCGAAATGACCCAATAGCCATATTCCGACCAGGTTGCGACTGCGAAATATCGTGTGAGTGCGATCTCCATCGCCATCGCGCCGAGCGAGACCAGGAAAACCGCAGCGAGCGGCGGCGGCATGTCCACGCGCCTTATCTCCACACGCGCCGCCCGATGAAATCCCCGACAAGCTGATCGAAACGGGCAGGATCATCGACGAACATCGCGTGCCCCACCCCGTTCAGCACCACCGATTCGGCGCCGGGATGATGCGCCGCCAGATTCCCCGCCTGCCCCGCCAGCCGCGGTGTCACCAGATACAGCACCGGCTTGTCGGTGGAATAAACTGCATCGTACCAGAAACTGCGCGGCACGTCGTAACGCATCAGCTGCCGGGCAGCCTCCGCCGGGGTGCGCAACGCGGCCTCCGCCAGCCGATCGAGATACTCAGGCGATTGCGGCGTCTTGAACATGCTGGCGACAAAGGCGCGCATCGCCGCCTCACGCGAGGCCGGCTGCCGTGTGCGTACATGCGGATGGGCTTTCGACGCCACCGGCGCCGGCGCCTCGCCCACCGAATTATCCACCAGCACCAGCCCGTCGATCTGCCGGTCGCCGAATTGATGCACATAGGACAGCACATCGAGCACACCGAGCGACCAGCCGAGCAGCACCGCATGCGGATCGCCCAGCTGCGCCAGCAGCTCCGCGATATCGCGCCCGCGCCGGAACGGCTCGTGGCCGCTCAAAGCAATTTCGCTATCACCCTGCGACCGCGGATCGAACGCAATCACACGATACTGCGTGGAAAATGCCTTGATCTGTGCATCGAAAATCCAACCAGGCATGGTCCAGCCCGGCACCAGCACGATGGCGTGGCCCTGCCCCTCCTCGGTATAATGCAGGCGAACACCGTCACTGGTGACGAAATACCGGTCAGCGGCCTGGGCAGCGCCGATCCGGCAGAGCAGCAACACGGCGAGCAGTGCGAGTCGGTACATGCTAGCTCCCCGGCGCGCTGGTATGTGCCGCTTGAACCAGCAGACCGGCCACCCTGTCAAATACGCACCAGATAAATCCGGAGAGGAACGCCGAGGCGCCGACAAGCACCAGCACCTCATGGCGGGACGCTTCTATATAGCCGTCGCCGAACACGGCGGAGGCGATGGCGTAGAGGCAATCCAGGCTGCCCATCGCGATCAAGGCAAGGGCAAAGCGCGTTCTTTTCCGAAGAAAAGAACCGAAAGGCTTTTGTCTCCATGCCTGCACAGCGATTGAGTCATCGACGGCAGAAGCCGGGGCCGGCGCCGGACATAAAAGTATTTTAGTTCTTTTCTTCAGAAAAGAACATGCTTCCCTCGCCTGCCACACCAAGACGACACAACCGCAAACCTGCACAAAAACCATACATGCCTTGTAAGCCATTTTGCTGAAACGCATGAGCAGCGCTGAAAGCGATGTTGCCTTCAGCAGCGCCACCGATGACGGGGCTATTTGCGCAAAAGGATGAAAATGCTCCAGCAGCGCAGGTCGGCTGAAGTCGATACCATGAGAGAACGGCAAGAAAAATGTGAGCGGCTGGCGAATGAATAATGGCAGAAGCCGAAGCCGGCTCACCTGGCTCACGTCGGGGCAAAGCCGGCCGGCGCGCACATCGTCATCATACCCGTTCCGTCCGATCGCCGACGTGCAGGATTCTGGCAGGCCGAGGATCTCTAATGCACGCGCCTTGTTCGGGGCGGTCGGAAGGACTGCCTGCAAGATCACATCTGCCTGGTTCACCTTGGCGGCAAAACGCATGATGTTGTCAGGGTCATTATTCAAAGTGTTGAAAACGAGCGGACCTGCCACGCCTACGGCCACAATCACGCAGGCTTTCGGCAAATCCCGCCACAGCCCCAGAAGAATGATCCCGTCGATAAAGCCTTGCAGACACGCCAGGACTTCGTATTGCGGCTTTATCATCCCCAGCCACAATAACGGGCCGGCAATGAGTGCCGCCGATGCCCAGTCCATTGGCTTGGCCCGCGCACACAACAATACCGTTCCCAACACGGCAAGCGTTGCGGCGATGATCGCCGATGCATCGACATACAGCGTGTTGAAATAACACGCGACGGCGATGTCACCGAACACCAGTAACGCCGTAAAGGCACTGGCCAGCCTGGCTGATGCACCGATCGGTTGCAGCAACATCAGCCCCACCAGAACGATCGTGAGTAGCGCCTTCGACGCACCCACCTCACGCAACTGAAAATGCGCGTTCGGCCGATGGAACCGGGAGGCCAGCCAGACGAAAAGATTATCCGACGATGCCATGCACAACGTGCTTATCCGCACGCCATCCCGCACCAGATCGTTGGAAGGCGCATCGACATGCGCCGAAACCCTCTCCTGACCGGGATAGGGCTGCCACACGCCGACACAAGCGGATTGGCGGAAAAAATCGAGATTGTTCGCATACCCGATGATCGGCTGCATCCCGACAACAAAACCCAGCCGCAACGCCATGACGAGAAAAATGACGACAGCCGCGACATTCGCGGGCGCCGGCTTTTTCAACCCCGCACGCAGGCGAGACTCAGCCCGGCCCGATGTCCGCAGCCCCACCCCGTGCCCCCAATGCCGCCCCAGCCGACGACAGCATAATCAATCCGATCGCCAGCCACTGAGCGCCCGAAAGCATTTCGCCCAGGCACAGGAAGCCCATCATCGAGCCGACGGCCGGCTCCGCACTCATCAGCGTGCCGAACGTGTTCGGCCGCAGCCGCCGCAACGCCACCATTTCCAGCGCGTAAGGCACCGCGCTCGAACACAGCCCCACTCCTGCCCCCAGTAGCAGCACCTGCGGCGACAGCAGCGCGGCGCCCGCATGGTAAAAGCCGATTGGCCCCACTACCAGCGCCGCGACAATCATCCCCGCCGCCGGCACCGACGCGCCCAACGCCCGCCCCGCCGTCTGCCCGAACACGATGTACAACGCCCAGCCGACCCCCGCGGCCAGCGCAAATCCCACACCCCGAATATCGACATGGGCCGTCCCCCCTCTCGGCAACAGCAGCGCCAGCCCCACCACGGCCAGCCCGACCCAGAGGAAATCCGAACGGCGGCGTGACGTCACAAGCGCCACCGATAGCGGCCCCAGAAACTCGATCGCGATCGCCACCCCAAGCGGTATCGTCTGCAAGGCCATGTAGAATGCCAGGTTCATCAGCCCCAGCGTCACACCATAGCAAAGCAGCACGCGCCAATGCCGACCCGGCCGTAACCGCCACGGCCGGAACACCACGGCCAGAAACACTGCCCCTATGACCAGCCGCAAGGCGGTCGCACCCTGCGCGCCGACCGCCGGGTAAAGCTGCTTGGCCAACGTCGCGCCACCGGTGAACGACAGCATCGCCAGCACCAGCGCCCCGATCGGCACCAGAACAGCCGAACGAAAGGAAGAAACCGGTGCATCGACGATCATGCCGGCACCCTAATCATGCGAGCCGATATCGAAAAGGCATGCGATCACCCTCGACAACAAGGCCGATATGCGGCGATGCTCACAACGATGGGGAAACAGGACGCGGGATGAGTTTAGAAAGATTGGGGGAACAGAAGCCTGTCCCCCCAAACCCCCCGGCATTTGTAAGATGAACCCACTGCAGCGTCATATTTTACAACAATATCGTAGGCACCATATTTCCCGTCGGCAGTTCCTCCAACATGCAGCGCGAATCGGGCTTCTCACTGCACTGCCGGCGCAGGCATCGCCAATCCTGGGCAAACCAGGTGCCACCATCCGTGTCGCCAGCCAGATCCCCGCCGGCGCGATCGACCCCGTCACCGTCTCCGAAATCGGCGGCCTCGCCTTGCTCTGCCAAACCGGGGAATTCCTCATCTTCGACGGCCCGGACCTCGTCCTCCGCCCCAGCCTCGCACTGACCTGGACGCCCAACGCCGATTGCTCCATCTGGACCTTCACCCTGCGCCCAGGTGTCAAATTCCACGACGGCCGCCTGTTCAACGCCGCCTGCGTGGTCGCCACCATGGATCGCCTCAGCGACCCGAAACAAGGCTCCAACGCCCTCTCCGTGCTGCGCGGCGTGCTCTCCCCCGGGGGCACCAAACGCATCGACGATCTCACCGTGCGCTTCGAACTTGATGCGCCAAACGGCAATTTCCCGTTCTACGTCTCGTCTGACAACTACAACGCCATTATCCTCCCCGCCGATTACGCCGGCGATTTCGAAGCCAACTTCAATGGCACCGGCCCGTTCCGTCTCGAACGCTACACTGCGAAGGTCGGCGCCAATTTCATCCGCAATGAGGCTTATTGGGGCCAGAAAGCCCTCCCCGCCCGCACGGAATTCTCGTTCTTCACCGACCAGCAGCCACAGATCCTGGCACTGGAAGACGATCAGGTCGACGTCATCGTCCAAATCTCCGTGCAAGGCGCGCAAGGCCTGTTGCGCGACCCCGACGTGCGCATCATCGACATTCCCGCCTCCACCCACCGCCAGCTCCATCTGCGCTGCGACGAAGGCCCGCTCGCCGACAAGCGCGTCCGCCAGGCGATCGCACTGACCTTCGATCGGCCCGGGCTCATCCACGGCCTTTTCCAAGGCCGCGCCCGCCTCGGCAACGACAGCCCCTTCGCCCCGATCTTCCCCTCCACCGATCCTGCCATCCCGCAGCGCGCGAAAAACATCGCCAAGGCCCGCGACCTGATGCAGCAGGCCGGCGTGAGCCAAGGCTTCGCCACCACGCTCACCACCGAGCGCGTACAGGAAATTCCTGATTATTCAGTGCTGATTCAGAATGCCTGCGCCGAGATCGGCATCCGTGTCGACCTGCGTATCGAAGATCCCGCCGCCTATTATGGCAGCGCCCAGTTTGGCCGTTCCGACTGGCTGGACAGCCCGATGGGCATCACCGATTATGGCCATCGCGGCGTGCCGAACGTCAATCTCGCCGCCCCGCTTCTCAGCAACGGCGCCTGGAATGCCGCGCATTTCAGGAACCCAACCTACGACAAGCTGGTCGCCGACTATCTCGCCGCCACCGACCTGCCCACCCAACGCAGCATCGCAGGAAAGATACAAACCATCCTCCTCGAGGAAACCCCTGTGATCATCCCTTATTTCTACGATTATCTCTGCGCCACCGGCCCCACCGTCACCGGCGTGCAGGTTACCGGCATCACGCAGATCTTTCTGCAGAACGCGGCACTTTCCTGATGAATCGCGCAGCACTCACCGCTTTTGCGAAACGCTGCGCGCTCAGCCTGCTCACCTTGTTCCTGCTGAGCATCGTCGTGTTTGCCGCCGGCCAGCTTCTCCCAGGCGATGTCGGCCGCTCCATCCTCGGCCCGCTCGCCGATCCTCGCGCCGTCGCCGCGCTGAACCACCAGCTAGGCACCGATCAGCCGCCGCTTCTCATGTATGCCCACTGGGTCCGCGGAATCCTGCATGGCGATCTCGGCATGTCCTACGCCTATCGCAGCCCGGTCTCGCCCTTCATTCTCCATGCGCTCGTAAAATCCTTGGCCTTGGCTGCCATCACCGTCATCATCGTTGTTCCCATCTCCATTGGCGCCGGCATTCTTGCCGCCATGAACCATGGCAGATGGCTTGATCGCAGCATCACCCTGGGTGGCCTGACGCTCACCGTCGTTCCGGAATTCGTCTCCGGCATCTTGCTGATTCTTGTTTTCGGCGCGTGGCTCCACGTGCTGCCCACCTCCGCCAACACGCGCGCCGGCAGCAGCATCTTCGAGCAGATACGCCACCTCATCCTGCCTTCCCTGCCGCTCGTGCTCATTCTCTTCGGCTACATCTCGCGAATCACCCGCGCTGGCATGATAGACGCGCTGGAAGCCGACTACACACGCACAGCCACCTTGAAAGGCCTGCCGCGCCGCACGGTGATTTTCCGCCACGTGCTGCGCAACGCCCTGCTGCCCACCATCACCGTCATAGCCACACAGACGAGCTATCTGCTCGGCGGCCTCGTCGTCGTAGAAACCCTGTTCCGCTACCAGGGAATTGGCAGCCTCATCCTCACCGCAGCGCGCGGGAAAGACTACCCGATGCTCGAAGCCGGCATTCTCACCGTCGGCGCCGCTTTCATCCTCTCCGCGATTCTTGCAGATATGCTCATCGCCTTCCTTGACCCACGCGGCCAAGCGGCAAGCCGATGAGCAAATATCTGCGCCGCTTCACCGCGCCCGGTTTTCTCGTCGGCTTCGTCATCGTCCTGTTCTGGGTCTGCTGCGCCCTGTTCGGCCCTGCATTGCTCACCCAGAACCCCTACAAGGACGATTTGATGAATGCGCTCGCACCTCCTTCCGCCGCGCACTGGTTCGGCACCGACCAGATCGGCCGCGACATCTTTTCCCGCATCGTTGCTGGCGCCAGGCCCATCCTTTCCGTCGCCCCGATCGCAACGCTGCTCGCCACCATCTGCGGCACTACGCTTGGCTTGATCACCGGCTATGCCGGCGGCTGGCTGGACTCCGTCATTTCCCGCCTGCTCGATGTTGTCCTAGCCCTCCCCCTGATCGTGGTCGCTTTGCTGGTGCTCGTAGCCCTCGGCCCCTCCTCGATCAACGTCACCATCGTCATCGCCCTCGTCTTCACCCCCATCATCGCCCGCACCGTGCGCAGCGCCGTGCAAACCGAGTGCAGACTGGACTATGTTCCCGCAGCCCAGCTCCGCGACGAACGCGCGCTGCACATCATGTTCGTCGAGATCCTGCCCAACATCCTTCCGCCGATCATGGTCGAAGTCACCGTGCGCCTGGGCTATGCGATCTTCACCGTCGCCTCCCTGAGCTTCCTCGGCTTTGGCATCCAGCCACCCTCCCCCGATTGGGGCCTGACGATCGCCGAAAACTACGGCCTGATCGTCGGCGGCTATGCCTGGACGGTCGGGTTCGCGGCCCTTGCCACCGCCTCTCTCGTCGTCGGCGTGAACCTTCTCGCAGAGGGTCTGCAGGACGCCTTGAAGTGACGGAACCAGCTCTGCGCCTCACAAACCTCGCTGTCTCCTACGGCAAGACCCCGATCATCCGCGACGTCTCTATCGCCATCGCGGCCGGTGAATGTTTTGGCCTCGTCGGTGAATCCGGCTGTGGCAAATCTACCGCCGCCTTCGCCGCCATGCGCGCATTGCCGGCCGCCGGCCGCATTACCCATGGCAGCATCGAGATGGATGGCGAGGACGTGCTTGCCCTTTCGCCCTACGCGCTCAGGCAACTCTGGGCGCGCCGCGTTTCCATGGTCTACCAGGACCCCAGCCGCGCGCTGAACCCCACGCTCACCATCGGCGCGCAGTTGATGGAAGCCTTCTCCATTCTCGGCCTCCCGGACGCACACGCTCGCGCCGAAGCCATGCTGGCAAAGGTGCAGATCCCGAACCCGCCGCGAATCATGACCGTGTATCCCCACCAGCTTTCCGGCGGCACGTTGCAACGCATCGTCATCGCCATGGCGCTCGCCAAGGAACCAGCCTTGTTGGTGCTCGACGAACCGACCACTGGCCTGGACGCCACCGTCGAGGCGGAGATTCTCGATCTCGTTGATCTCCTTCGCCGCGAAAATAACACCGCCGTTCTCCTCATCAGCCATAACCTGCCCATGGTCGGCCGCATGTGCGACCGCATTGGCGTGCTCTATGCCGGCAGTCTTGTTGAGCAGGGCACGGCAGATTCGATCCTGCACGACGCGCGACACCCCTACACCGCTCGCCTTCTCTGCTGCCTGCCCATCAATGGACTGCGCAAGCAGTACGGGCTTCTGCAAACCATACAAGGCCAATTGCCCGCCCCCGGCGCGCCTTTGGAACCCTGCGTGTTCGCCCCACGCTGCGACCGTGCCGAAGCCATCTGCCACACCACACCGCCGCCGGAGAAATGGACCGACGGCCACATGGCAAAATGCCATTTCGACCCGCCATTCCCCGCCGCCCCCGAATCGCTTATCGAGACAAGCCAATCTCCAAAACCAACCCGCAATATTCCGGTGCTGGACGCACGCAAACTCACCAAGACCTACGGCATCGGGCCGTCTGCCGTCCGCGCCGTCAACAATATCAGCTTTACGCTCGAAGCTGGCGAAACCCTGGGGCTTGTCGGTGAGTCCGGCAGCGGCAAGACCACGCTCGCCCGCCTCCTTCTCGGCCTTACCGCACCCGATCCCGGTGGCATCATCGCACTCGATGGCGCGCCCATGGGTGCCACAGTAAAAACCCGCACCCACGCAGAACGCCAGGCCCTGCAAATCATTTTCCAGAATCCCGATTCGGCGCTCAACCGCGCGCACCGCATCAGCCACATCCTCACCCGCCCGCTCGCACGCCTCGCGGGCCTCTCACGCCACGCGCAGAAAGCCGCTTTGGCGAAACTCGCCCAGGGCGTGCGCCTCGGCGAAACCCATCTCTCGATGCGGCCGCGTGCACTCTCCGGCGGCCTCAAGCAGCGCGCCGCCATCGCCCGCGCTTTCGCCGGCCGCCCGCGCGTGGTGATCTGCGACGAACCGACCTCTGCGCTCGACGTATCGGTGCAGGCCGCCATCCTGAATCTGTTGGTGGATCTGCAACGTCGTGAACACGTCGCTTACGTCTTCATCTCACACGATCTCGCCGTCGTGCGATATCTCGCCGACCGGATCGCGGTAATGTATCTCGGCCATCTGCTGGAAATCGGCCCTGCCGAGGATGTGTTGCGCGGCCCGCATCACCCTTACACGGCCGCCCTCGTCTCAGCCTCCTCGGCGTCCACGCGCATTCGCCTCAAAGGCGACATTCCCGCGCCAGGCAGCATCTCCGCCGGCTGCATTTTTCAAAAAAACTGCCCGCGTAAACTTGGCCCGATCTGCGAGAGCGAAGCCCCACCCTTCGATCCGGCCGCCGCTCACCCGATCCGTTGCCATATCGCCAGAGCCGACCTACCGGTGATTGGCCAGTTGCAAGAGGTGGCGTAGATCCTCTGCATAGGAGCGCGCGACAGAGATCTCGAATTGCAAGTCGCTGGTGTGGAACAGCCGCACATCCAAATGCCCTGCACGCGTCAAGGCAAGCCCGCCCACCGGAAAATTTGCCTGGTGGAGATCCACCGGCACCACACGGCTCAGAACCTCGCGCACATTGTCGCCGGTGGCCGCGAAAGACGACCAGAGATCGCTCTGATCGGTTACCGCTGCAATGCCGTCCAGCGCGCGGGCGAGCCGGGCCGGCAGATCTGCAACGCGATCGCCGCTCACCAGATAGCGCGCGGGCCCGAGGCGTGACAGCCGAATGGCACCGGCTTCAACAAACCCGATAGCGTCCGGCGCGGATATCCAGAACTCACGCCGCAGCACCTCATGCAGCCCTAACTGATTGCGGAACGCACCAATGCCCGCCATGGATCGCAACGGGAGATCGACCAGCTCAGACATGCAGGGCCGCCCCGTCCGGATCGTGGAAAACGCGCGAGACGATTTCAACCTCTATGTCGGTATTCTGGATCGGGCTTACCGCTCGCAGAACCTCGCCCATGCGGCGCGCGCCACCTGCCAACAAAGCCAGCCCTATCCAGCAACCAACCGCAGGCGAATATGCGGCCGAGGTCACATGCCCAAGATCATTGGCGGCGTTGGCAGCCGCGCCCACTGGCACCAGATGCGCCCCGGCTGACAAAGCTATGTTCGAGCCGCGCACCTGCAGCCCCACCAGAACCTGCCGATCCGCTTCCAGCAAAGCCGGACGCTGCGACAGAACGCGCCCGACAAAATCCTTCTTCTTCGACATCATCCCGCCCAATCCAAGATCCGCGGCGGTGGTCTGCCCGTTCAACTCCGCGCCAACCGGATGGCCCTTCTCCAGCCGCAGGACATTGAGCGCCTCCAGCCCGTACGGCATGGCGCCGGCTGCGGACAGCGCCTCCGCAAGCCGGTCGCCCTGCGTGGCCGCAACCGCAATCTCGTAGGCGAGTTCGCCGGAAAACGAGATACGGAATATGCGTGCGGCCATGTCGCCGCACAGCACAGCCTCGCGGACGCCCATGAACGGCAGGCCCGTATTGCTGAGATCGACGTCAGGTGCAGCCAGCTTCTGCAACACTTGGCGCGCCTTTGGCCCGGCGACGGCGAACTGCGCCCATTGCTCGGTCACCGGCTCGAAACACACATCAAGATCCGGCTTGAGCATCTGGTGGCAGAAATCCATGTGCCGCAATACCCGGGCCGCATTCGCAGTGGTCGTCGTCAGCACGAAATGGTTTTTTGCCAGTCGAGCGACGGCGCCGTCATCGAAAGCGAACCCGTCTTCGCGCAGCATCACCGCATAGCGCACGCGGCCGGGCGCCAGGGTGGAAATCATGTTGGCATAGACAAAATCGAGGAAGGCGCCTGAATCAGGACCCTGCACGTCGATTTTGCCGAGCGTGGTCACATCGCAGAAGCCGACTTCGGCACGCACCATCCGCGCCTCGCGTTCCACGCTTTGCTGCCAGCCCGTCTCACCTGCTTGCGGAAAATACGCCACCCGCATCCAGTCTCCGGCCTCGACGAACACCGCATTTTGCCGGGCCGCCCAGCCATGCGCCGGCGTGTGCCGTGTCGGCCGCCAATGTTTCCCCCGGTGCGGACCCGCCATCGTGCCGATCGCCACAGGCGTATAGGGCGGCCGGAAAATAGTCGTGCCCGTCTGGGGGATCGTCCGGTTCGTCAGTGCCGCCATGATGGCAAGGCCCGTTACGTTGGACGTCTTTCCCTGGTCGGTCGCCATGCCAAGGGTCGTATAACGCTTCAGATGCTCGACGGCCGTGAAACCCTCGCGCGCTGCCAACGCGATATCGGCCGCGGTCACATCGTTCTGGAAATCCACGAAGCATTTTCCGCCCGCATCCGGGCTGTGCCAGAAGGGGGCGATCGCATCACTCTCTTCGTCGGCTTCGCATCCGAGAATATCGGCAAGACGGAAAACCCCCGCGGCTGCACCCGCAGCACTGACGTTTGGCGGCATCTGTCCCGGTATGAAAGCCACAATCCTGTCGTTCCAGACAGGCTTTCCGCCGAAATTCGAGCCCAGATGGACCGCCGGGTTCCATCCTCCCGACATCACCAGCAGATCGCATTGCAGTGTGCGTCCGCTCGCAGTGCCCCCCAGAACCACCTGGCTGACGGCATTGCCGCCTTTGGCCTGACGGATATGGGCGCCGGCGAAGACAGGAATCTTTCGGTTCAGGGCCGCTTGTGATGCCTCGCCACGAGGATCCACAAGCCCCACCACCTCGAGGCCGGCGCGAACGAGATCATTGATCGTGGCCACCCCATCATCGTTATTCGCAAACACTACGGCGCGTGTGCCGGGCTTGACCGCATAGCGATTGATGTAGCTGCGCACCGCACCGGCCAGCATCACGCCCGGCAGATCGTTGCCGCCGAACACCAGCGGCCGCTCGATCGCACCGGTTGCAAGCACCGCACGCTTCGCCACGATCCGCCAAAGACGCTGACGGGGCAAACCTTCCTGCGAAGCCAGGTGATCGCGCGCGCGCTCGACAGCAGCATAAGTGCCGCCGTCATAGATTCCGGTGACCGTCGTGCGCGTGAGAATCCGCACATTCGGCATCCCATGCAGGTCTGAAGCGGTTTCGGCCAGCCACGCTCCAGCCGGCTTGCCGCCGATCTCACGAAGATCCGAAAGCAGCCTGCCGCCGAGTGCCGAATCCTGCTCGACGAGAAGCACCTCCGCACCTGTGGCCGACGCCTCCAGCGCAGCCGAGAGCCCGGCGGGCCCACTGCCAATGACCAGGATGTCGGCAAAGATGCTTTGTTTCTCGTAGATATCCGGGTCCGGCAGCCCGGAAGCGCGGCCGAGGCCTGCGGCGCGGCGTATCAACGGCTCATAGACGCGTTCCCAGAACGCAGCCGGCCACATGAATGTCTTGTAGTAGAAGCCGGCCGCAAAGATCGGCGCCAGCAGGCCGATTGCCGAGAGGAGATCGAACCGCAACGATGGAAAACGATTCTGGCTCCGCGCCGAGAGCCCTGTGAATAACTCCGTCGTCGTCGCGCGTGTATTTGGCTCCCGCGCAGCACCTTCGCGCAGTTCCACCAGCGCGTTCGGTTCCTCCACTCCTGCAGAAAGGATGCCGCGCGGTCGATGGTATTTGAACGAGCGACCAACGAGGTGAATGCCGTTCGCCAGCAATGCGGAAGCCAGCGTGTCGCCCTGGAAACCCGAAAGGGTCTTGCCATCGAAAGTGAAAGTGAGCGGCTTGGTGCGGTCGATCAGGCCACCATCATCGAGACGCATCATGTCAGTATTTCATGGGTTCGCGTATCGCGTTGCACTTCGAATATCCGGCGGCAGGCAGCTTCGTGATACCAAAGTTCTGGATGCGGCCCTGCGGGATTTTTTCGCATATAGACATATTCAACCCATTCCGCCTGAGCGTCCGTATCAGGCCGTTTGAGCGACGCGTCCCCCATATAGGAAAACTCCGCCACGCCCCTGTCACCACAAAACGGGCAGGTTAAACGCATGAGTCACCACAAGCATGACATAAAAGTTTTTTGTTTCTTTTTTTCAAAAAAGAAAATCCTTCTTTTCTGAAGAAAAGAAGCAAAAGACTTTTATGCATTAGTGCATCACCAAGTCTGCGCCGCCGCCGGTTTCATCGAGTAGGCGGCCGGTAGCGAAGCGGTCGAGACGATAAGCCGCGGCGACCGGGTGTGGTTCGTCGCGGGCGACGAGATGGGCGAGGCACAGGCCCGCTGCAGGTGTCGCCTTGAAGCCGCCGATGCACCAGCCAGCATTTAGGTATAAGCCGCCAATGGGCGTGCGGTCGATGATCGGGCTGCCATCCATGGTCATGTCCATGATTCCACCCCAGTGGCGCAGCATCCGCAGGCGACCGATGGCGGGCATCAGCGCCATGGCTTCCTCGCAGCTCTCTTCGATCATCGGCAGATTGCCGCGTTGTGCGTAGGAATTATAGCCGTCGACACTGGCGCCGAACACCAACCCACCTTTGTCCGACTGGCTGATATAGAAATGGCCGGCGCCAAAGGTGATGACGGAGTCGATCAGCGGCTTGAGGCCTTCGCTGACGAATGCCGTCAGCACGTGGCTTTCGATCGGCAGACGCATTCCCGCCATTGCGGCGACGCGCGAGGAGTTACCGGCGACCGAGAAGGCGATCTTCTTCGCACGGATGAAACCGCGGCTGGTTTCGGCACCAACGACCTGGCCGTTCTCAATGCGCAGGCCAGTGAGTTCGCAATTCTGCAGGATATCCACGCCAAGCTTGTCGGCCGCGCGTGCATAGCCCCAGGCCACTGCATCGTGCCTTACGGTGCCACCGCGCGGCTGCAGCAGGCCGCCCAGGATGGGGAAGCGCGCGGTGTCGAAATCCAGGAAGGGATGTCGCTTCTTGATCTCGTCGCGGCTGAGCAGCTCCGCATCGATGCCGTGCATGCGGAGTGCGTTGCCACGCCGGACAGCAGCATCACGCTGGCCGTCTGAATGGAACAGATTCAGCACGCCACGCTGGCTGATCATGGCGTTATAGTTGATGTCCTGTTCGAGGCCTTCCCAGAGTTTCATGGCAGTTTCGTAGAACGGGATGTTGCCGGGCAGCAGGTAGTTCGAGCGGATGATGGTCGTGTTGCGGCCGACATTGCCGGAGCCGACGAGGTTTTTCTCGATCACCGCGATGTTCGTCAGGCCGTGGTTCTTGGCGAGGTAATAGGCGCAGGCCAGGCCGTGTCCGCCGCCGCCAATGATCAGCGCATCGTACTCCGCTTTTGGCTCGGGATTGCGCCATTGCGGAGTCCAACCCGTCTGTCCGGACGCTGCCTGTGCCAGGACCGAGAAAATCGAAAACCGTTTGGTCATGCAAACGCCGGCGAGGGTGCCACCCAGCCCCGGCTTTCCCGCCAGTTCTCGGGCAGACCAGCGAAACGACCGATCCCGAGCTTCTTGATATCCGCAAAGCTGCAGGTGCCGGTCGTCACCAGGTCATGGATCGCGTGCCCGGTCGCCGGCGAAAGTCCGAAACCCACGCCCGACATGGTGGCGACGGTCACGTTCGAGGGCGAGGTGAGACGATCGATCACCGGCCTGCCATCAGGTGTGTTCTCGATGATGCCGGCCCAGCTACGGATCACCCGCGCATGGGCTGCGCGCGGAAACAGCTCTGCAAGCCGCCCTGCGAGGCTGCGCAGCACGGGCGTAGAAGGCCGTGCCGGCTGCAGGAACGCGTCGTCATCGAGCCATTCATGCGGGCCCCCGCCATAGGCGAGGTTGCCGCGCAGCGTCTGGCGGCCATACAAGCCGTTGCCGTCCACCCCGCCGATCTTCTGCACGTCCAGAGGCTCGGTCACGATCATTTCCGCACGGCCGGACGCGAGCGGCAGATCGATTTCGAAATGCGCGAGAAGTTTCGCGGTCTGCGGCCCGGCAGCGATCACCACGGCATCGCAGCCAAAGCTGCGGCCGCCAGCCTGCACCGCGGAGACCTGGCCATTGCTCGTGGTGAAACCATCGACGCTGGTGTGTTGATGGATCTCGCCACCATGATCCTGCAACGCCCAGGCATAGGCCTGCACGCTGCGTTGCGGATTGGCGTGGCCGCCAAAATGGAAATACTGCGCGCTGAGCGCGTTCTCGCCCGCGAGCGGCACCAATT
The DNA here is from genome assembly GCA_965198855.1 of Acetobacteraceae bacterium. Taxonomy (GTDB): domain Bacteria; phylum Pseudomonadota; class Alphaproteobacteria; order Acetobacterales; family Acetobacteraceae; genus BOG-908. The sequence goes on from CBDAPZ010000002.1 coordinate 228,005, forward strand.
CGCGCAACTGCTTGTTGTCCAGCTCTTCAGACACGTAGCCCATATCGCGCGTCAGTGACGCCATGTAGCGATAGCGGCCCTGTTCGCCGGGCGTGAGGTTCACCACGATGCGCTCGCGTTGATATTCCGTAGGATAGCCCAGCATCTCATCCATCAGCGGCCATAGGCGCTGTTCTTCGTGGAAGAGCGGGCTCTGGTAATGCGTGGCCCCGCCGCCGTTGCGGCCCGATGCTTCCCAGCCCACGATGAAGCGTTCGAACACCGTCACCTTGTGGCCGGCACGCGCCAGCCACCAGGCGGCACTCAGCCCGGTCACCCCGCCGCCGATCACCACGACTTCGGAACCGGCCTTGCTCATGCGTGCATGTTCCCGCCGCGGCCGGCGGCGATGAAGGCCGCTTCAGCCTCGGTACCGATCACGTCATAGGGGATCCACTGTGTGCGTATGCCGAACCACACATCCCATTGCTCGCGCATTGCCTGCGTTTGCGCCGTATCGGCCATGAGGCTCAGCGGCAGCGGGCGCACCGGCGCGCGGTAGCTGGCGAGCGGAATGGCGGAAACCGGTGCACCGGACTGCAACGACAACAGCATCGCGATCTGCTCGCGGCAGCGGCGCCCCTGGCACGGCCCCATGCCGGCACGTGTCAGGCGCTTGATCTGGTCGGGGTTCAACGGACCATCCTCGAGCAGGGTCTTGCCATCGCGCGCAGCCATCTTGTCGGACCGGCAGCCGAGATAGCGCGGCGGCTGGATACCCAAAAGCTCGCCACGATCGACATCTTCGCAGAGGCAAACGGGTGCTTTCATGCCACCGCTGGCAAGCAGGGCCTGCATCCAGGCGAGCCGGTATCCGGTTGTATCCGCATCGGTATCGCGCTGCGGCGAACCAGGCGTGGGCGCCGTATTCCGCAACCAGGCAAGTGCCGCCTGCGCCGTTTCACTGGCCTGCAGGTCGCAATCAGCTTGCGCGACGAGTCCCGCGCAATCCCCGGTGCAGAACACCCCCGGCAACGACGTCGCGCCATGGGAGAAGGTGAGCGGCACATGCCCGCCACAATCGCCACGAAAACTGGTGCGGCAACCAAGCGAGGCCGCAAGTTCGATGGACGGAACAGCGCCAATCGCAAGACAGATGGTATCGCATAGCATGGTTTCCGGCGCATACGCGCCCACCCGCGAGACGATCGCCCCCTTGACGCCCGTGGCATCGCCAACGCTCTGCATCACGCAGGTGCCGACACGTATGGGAACATCGCGTGCACGCAAAGCTGCCACCAACTCCGCATCCGCCTGTGGCTCCGGCAAAACCTCGATCAGCGCTGCGACCTCTACGCCCTTGTCGAGCGCCAGCAGCGCAGCGTTCGCCGCCAGATTCCCCGAACCCAAGAACACCAATCTCTTGCCGTCGAACGCATCGTAACGCGTGAGCAGGCTATGCAGCGCACGCACGCCCATCACGCCCGGCATGTCCACGCCCTCGAAGCCGAGAACGAGATCGCGTGCGCCGGTCGCCAGAATGAGCGCATCGAAACCGCACATCCAGCTTTTGGTGCCGTCCGACAAACCGGCAACCCGCGTCGGCAGTGCATTGAGCGCCGGGCCATTCGCGAACATGCCCCAGGCGGTAACCCCCAGGCGCACATCCACGCCAGCATCGAACGCCGCTTCCATCGCCGGCGACGACGCCACCAGGCGCTCGATCATGCGCGCTTCTTCCTGCACGGCGGCATTCATGCGCTGCCCATAGAATAGCGGCACATCCAGCCCCATCATCGCGGCCGGCACGGGGTTTTCGTCCACCAAGATAACGCTCAGCCCAAGCCGTGCCGCTTCGGTCGCCGACGCCAGTCCAGCCGGTCCGGCGCCGACGACCAGAAGCTGTGCATGCTCCTCGGGGGCTGCGAACTTGCCGTCGATCGCCCACTCATCAACCGGCCGTGCTGCGGTCATGACAGATCCTCCAGCGCCTGGCGCAGATCTTCGACAAGATCCTCCACATGCTCGATGCCGACCGAAATGCGCATCGAGTTCTCATCGATGCCCACGGCGAGCCTTCGCTCTTCAGGCACATTGAAATGCGTGGTGCTCGCGGAGTGGCAGATCAGCGTTTCCGTCCCGCCAAGGCTCACCGCCATATGGATCACCCGCAGACGATCCATGAAACGGAACGCAGCCGGCTCGCCGCCGTGGATCTTGAAGGTGAAGGTCGAACCCGCCCCGCGGCATTGCCGCGTGAAAACCTCATGCGCCCGGCTGCCTGGTTCGCGAAAGCCCACATAATTCACCGCCGCGATCGATCCATGGCCGCGCAGGAATTCCGCGGTCGCTCGCGCATTGCGCTCCGCACGCTCGGTACGCAAGGCCATCGTCTCGAGCGACCGCAGCACCATCCAGCATGTGTGCGCATCCAGATGGCTGCCGAGCAAGGTGCGCAACTGTTTGAGAACATGGATCGGGCCGGCAGCACCGCTGACGCCACCGGCGAGAAGATCGCTGTGGCCGGCCGCATATTTCGTCAGGGACGTCATGCAGAGATCGGCGCCATGCGCCAGCGGGTTCTGCGCGAACGGCCCCAGAAACGTATTGTCGACCGCGACCAGCGGGCGATATTCCTGCCGCGCGCCGATCTCGGCCGCCACGCGCGCGATCAGCGCGATATCGGCAATGCCGCTCGTGGGGTTGGCCGGCGTCTCCACCATCACCAGCCCGACGCGACCATGCGCCGCCGCAGCCTCTGCCGCAGATCGCACGGAGTCTTCGTCCAGCGCATCATCGATGCCGAAAGGTGTCACGCCGAATTTCACTAGATGCGTGTAAAGCAGCCCATCCGTGCCGCCATAGATCGGCCGCGTGTGCAGCACGGAATCGCCCGGCTGCAGGAAGGCCTGCATGATGGCGTTGATCGCCGCCATGCCGCAATTGAACACCGCCGCATCCTCGGCCCCGTCCAACGAGGCCAGCCTCTGCTGCAGCATATCCATGTTAGGGTGATCAAGCCGCGCATAGATGTAGCCGGGGACAGCGTTCTTCGCTTCTTGCGCGGTTTTGACGAAATAGCCGGCATGCACATCCTTGGCATGCTGCGCACTGTGATAGGAGAAGGTGGAGGTCGCGTATAGCGGCGGCTTCACCGCACCATGATGCGCCTTCGGGTCATATCCCGCGGCCACCGCCAGCGTCTCGCGGCGCAGGCTCTTATCGGCCAGATCCACCATCTTCTTCAACCCAGCCGTGCGAGCGCGCGCTCGGCGGACCCGCAGTACCAGTCGGTGAACCGTATCACCAGTGACTCGGCTTCTTCCGAGTATGGTCCAGGCACATATCCCATCGAGCGGACACCGAGCTGATTATTCTCCACCAGCTCGATATCCTGCTTGTTCGTGGTCAGCCACAACGCGACCAGATTCTCCAGGTGGTAATCCACCCCTTCTACTGCATCCTTGTGCACGAACCACTTGGCCGTCACGATTGTCTCCAGCGGCCCGCTCGGCTCCGCCATAAAAACGAAGGTATGGTCGGCCAGCGCATGGCAGAACGCATTCGGCTCCGTCGCCCAACGCACCGAGCCGATATCGCCGTCCGCCTTGTCCACCATCAGCTTCTGCACGGCATGCTTGCCGTCCATTGTCAGCGAAACGACGTTGTCGTTCAGCGCAAAGCGCACCGCCTGCCACCACGGGCCCAATGTCGGCCCGATCGGCAGCCCCGCCGCCGCCATGCGCGCATTGAACCGCTCGGTGCGGCCTTCGCCGTCATCGTCGAAATGCGCGCGCACTTCGGCGGGGAACGCCAAAGCGAGATCCGGATGGCGCGCGGTGCAGTGATAGCACTCGCGCGCATTCTCCATCACCAGCTTCCAATTCGCCTTCTCGGTAAACACCGCGGTGTGGGCGAGCTTGGCATGCGGCAGGTCATGCGCTGCGAGCAACGGCGCCAGCCCCTCCGCGAACGCATCGAAATCGGGCGGCGTCTCGGCGAGGCACACATAGATACAGCCCGCCACATGGCGCACATGCACCGGCCGCAACGCATGCTCTTTCGGGTCGAAACTCTCCTGCATCCGGCGCGCATTCACCAGCTTGCCGGTCAGGTCATACGTCCATTGATGATACGGGCACACCAGCACCGGGCGCTGGCTGCGCCCCGGCGGGCACACCATCGCCCCGCGATGCCGACACGCATTATGGAACGCGCGTATCTCGCCCGCACGGTCGCGCAAGATCACCACCGGCGAGGTGCCGATGCTCACCCCGAGGGCCGCTCCAGGCGACGCCAGCTCGCACTCCATGCCCGCCAGCACCCAGCCTTGCGTAAACACCGCCTGCACATCGAAGGCGAACGCCTCGTTGCTTGTGTAGAGCTCCTGCGGCAAGGTGTGGCCCGGGCGACGATCCCCGAGCAACTGGCGCACGCGGCTGTAATCTGGCATCGCATACCTTTCGGCGCAGGCCCACTTGCCCCTTCGCCGACTGTTTCATTGCCACAAGAATCCGCCAGCCGGACAATGCCTTATCATCATCCGGTCATTTAGTTTTTAGGCGCCCAGATGGTGGCGCTTGCAACCAACGGTAGCCAAGGGGACATTTCGAGAGATGGTGACGTTCGATAGGCGCTGGCTGCCGCTCAATGCCCTCCGCGCCTTCGACGCCGTCGGCCGGCATCTCAGCTTCACCGCCGCCGCCCATGCGCTGAACGTGTCGCAATCCGCCGTCAGCCGCCACGTCATCGGCCTGGAGGAACTGCTCGGCCACTCCCTCTTCGAACGCCGTCCGCAATCCCTCGCCCTCACCAAGGCCGGCGCCACCCTGCTCCCCATCGTGCGCGGCTCCTTCGACCGCATCGAACAAGCCTTGAACGACGTGGTGCGCGACGGCGGCGGCCTGCGCACCCTGCGCCTGCAACTGCCCCCGTCCTTCGCCCAGAAAATGGCAGTCCCCATCCTGCAAGGATTCCGCCGCGAATTCCCCGATATCTTCGTCGACATCTCCAGTCAGGGCTTTACGGGCACCCCTCCCATGGAAACCGACGTGGCCGTTATTTACGACCGCCCGCGCACCGGCACCGCCGTGTCCGACCTGCTCTGGATGTCCCGCGTCACCCCCGGCTGCAGCCCGGCAGTCGCCGAAGCCCAAAGCGGTAAAACCCTGTCGCAATTCATTGCCGATACAGAACTTCTGCACATGAAGCTGGAAGGCGAACCCCCCGGTCTCATCTGGCAAAACTTCTCCGACCATTTCGCGCTCGGCCTACAAACCGCCCGTGGGCTCGCCTTCGATACCGCCTCGCTCGCCGCCCAATATGCCATCTCCGGCGGCGGCGTGGCCCTGCTCGATATCGACCTTTTCGCGCAGGACATCGAAGCCGGCACTCTGGTCACACCCTTCACGGAGATCTGCGAGGATGGATACGGCTACTTCCTCAACCTGGCACCGGAAGACCTTGCGGATCCGGTGATCTCCGTGTTCCGGTCTTGGATGATTAGAAATTTTGCGCGCGGTGATCGCGCTGCATAAGAAAAAGCAAGAACGTTCTTTTCTGAAGAAAAGAACCAAAAGACTTTTGCGTTCTGCTTGGGGATGAGCATCGCGTCGCTCCCGATGTACGACCTGCCGGAACTGCAGACGGCGACTGATGCATTATGGGCAGCAATCGCTGCGCGTATACCACAAGCGCCAAAAGCCCTCACACGCACGGCAAACCTCGAAAAAATCTGGACCGATCCGGATTTGCTGGTGGCACAGACCTGCGGTTATCCGCTCGTTACCTCGCTGGCGGGTAAAGTCGCGCTGCTTGCCACCCCGTGCTACGATGCCACCGGATGCGAAGGCCCTTCCTACCGCAGCGCCATCATCACCCATGTCGAAGAACCCGCCAACACCCTCAGCGCGCTGCGCGGCAAAATCTGTGCGGTCAACAGCATCGATTCCAACAGCGGCATGAATCTCCTGCGCGCAGAAATCGCGCCCCTCGTGCAGAACGGCGAAAAATTCTTCGCCCGCGTCGTCACCACCGGCTCGCACGCCTCCAGCGTCGAAGCCGTCGCCGACGGCCACGCCGATGTCGCCGCCATCGACTGCATCACCTGGGCCCTTCTGCAGGAAAGGCGCCCGACGGCCCTCCGCGAAATCCAACTGCTGGGCTGGACGCAAAGCACACCGGGCCTGCCTTTCATCACCTCGCTGCGCACCGACGAGACAACCCGCCGCGCGCTCATCGATGCGCTGCACGATATCATCGCCGATCCCGCCCTCGCGCACATCCGCATTGCGTTGCGGCTGGAAAAAGTCGTCGAATTACCGCTCGGCGCGTATGATCTCATTCTCGGTTTGGAGCGAGACGCGGTTGCCAGCGGTTATCCGACGCTACGATAGGAAAGGAAGCAGTTCTTTTTTGAAAAAGAACAAAAAACTTTTGGTGTGATGGCGGACGCTGCCGGATAGATCCGCGACAGCGGCCTGGAAGTCTTTTGCTTCTTTTCTTCTATTTCTGGAGTTCTGTCCTTGATCTTGCGTCGCGTAGCCTTCGCATTTCTGCTACCCGTTCTTGCCGCCCGATGTGCGACAGACAGCACACCCGGCCAATGCAAACTGGCCCATCTCACCGATTTGCCTCTGCTCCGGAGCAACATCCTGCTGACACCCGCAACCCTCAACGATCACCCGACCACCATGATGCTCGACACCGGCGGCGCCGTGACCCTCATCACCAAGCGGGCGGCAGATCGGCTAGGCCTGCCCCTGCAAAGCACCGGTGGCTTCCTGCAAGGTGTCGGCGGCGAGCAGGCGCTCTATGCGTTCCAGGCCGACAGCTTCCGCATCGGCGAACTGCACGGCGCACAACTGACCCTCGGCGTCAGCGATATCGGCATCGGCCCGCATGACAGCGAGATCGACGGCATTTTCGGCGCCGATTTCCTCTCGGATTACGATGTCGATTTCGACCTTCCCGAGAGCAAGCTACGCCTGTTCAAAGTCGTTGCAGGCTGCAACACACCGAACGCCCATCTCGACGGGCCGCTCTACCTGGCGCCGTTCGCCACGCCGACACTCTCCAATGACCATCGCCCGCATGTCCGTGTCGTCATCGACGGCGTACCGCTGGACGCCGTCGTGGACTCGGGTGCGCAACGCACCGCGATCTATCGCAACGCGGCCAACCGCCTCGGTCTGCACCTTGAAAATCTTGCAGCCGGCCCGCACTACCACGCCATCGGCATCGGACCAGAGGCACGTGACGAAGTGCGCCTCATCATGGCCCCCATGCAGATCGGCGAAGTCACCCTCACCCACGTTCCGGTTGCAGTCATCGACCAACGATCCGACGATAATGTCGACATGCTTCTAGGCCTGGATTTCCTCGCCCGCGTGCATGTCTGGCTTTCCTTCCACTCCCACACCATGCTCATGCAGTATCCGCCTAAACCTTCTCCAAAACTGCAGGGCGGGTAGCGAGAGGGCGTGTTGACCTTATGTCTTCTATGAGCCACCCTATATCATAAATCGTTCGCCTGAATTTGGAGCTTTCCGCATGCCCACCATCATCGTCACCAGCCGCGGCGGCGAGGCCCGCACGATCGAGGCTGCCACCAGCCTCACCCTCATGGACGCCATTCGCGACGCCGGCATGGATGAGTTGCTCGCGCTCTGCGGCGGCGCCTGCTCCTGCGCCACCTGCCACGTCCATGTCGATACCGCCTTTGCCGCCATGCTCCCCGCCATCAGCGAGGACGAGAACGATCTGCTCGACAGCTCCGAACATCGCGACGCCAACTCGCGACTCTCCTGCCAAATCCGTTTGAAGCCCGAATATGAAGGCCTACGCGTCACCATTGCCGAGGAAGACTGATCGCACGCGATGGACCTTCCCGCGAGCCAGACCGACCCGCCCGGCACCGACGCGCGCATGCTGCGTACACGAAGCGCCCTGCGCGCCGCCCTGCTCACGTTGATCGACCGCAAAGCCTTCGACCAGATCACCATCCGTGACATCGTTGCCGAGGCGGGTGTTGGCTACGCCACGTTCTTCCGCCACCATCCCACCAAGGCGGCTCTGTTCGAGGAGGTCGCGAACGACGAGATCTCGGCCCTCGTCCGACTGTCCTACCCGGTGCTCGGCGAACGGGGAAACCGCGCCTCCTGCCTTACCCTGTGCAACTACGTGAACGAGCATCGCGCGCTCTGGACGGCGCTGCTCACCGGCGGCGCTGCCGGCGCGGTGCGTGAGACCTTCATCCGCGTCGCCATCGAGACGGCGCCGGCGCTGGACAGCGGCAATGCGTGGCTGCCGACCGAGCTCGGCGCCGTCTTCGGTGTCACCGCGACTGTGGAAATCCTGGCCTGGTGGCTGCGGCAACCGGAATTCCCCCTCGAGCGAGTCGCCGAAGCGCTTGACCGCCTGATCATCACGCCCACTCTGGGGGCGAACTTAGCGTAAGAAAGAAAGCCGGAGAGAACCGCGACAGCGACGTAAAAGTCTTTTGCTTCTTTTCTTCAGAAAAGAAGAACTTTCTCAAGTGCCAGCCGACGAAGTTCCGCCTTGACCACCTTGCCGACAGGCGTCAACGGTATGGCCTCAAGGATGTGCAAATCCTCCGGCATTTTCTGCCGCGCCAGCCCGGCGCCGATCAGGTAGCTGCGCATCGTCTCCAGCGTCAGGTTTTGGCCGGGGTGCAATGTCACGAATGCCACCGCGCGTTCGCCGGTGCGTTCGTCCGGTATGCCCACCACTGCCACGCGCGCGACGGCGGCGCATTGGCTCAACACGTTCTCGATCTCGAGCGGGCTGATGTTCTCGCCGTTGCGGATGATGATTTCCTTGCGACGGCCTGTAATCTCCAGGAATCGGCCATCGATGATCCGGCCGATGTCGCCCATCCGGAAGAACCCGTCCAGAGTGAAGGCGTCGGCGCCGTCCTCCGGGTCGAGATAGCCGGTGAACATGCCGGCCGCGCGCGCGAGGATGTCGCCTTCCGGCCCGTCGACCGGGCGGTGTTCCCCGTCTTCGAGGCGCAGCTCCACGTCGATCTGTCCGTCGGTCGTCTCGCCGTAATGGGCATCGTCTCGGCTGCGTATGCCTGGGCTCACCAGCGGGATCTCGGTCGAGCCATAGGCGCGGCTGATCACCGCGTTCTCGAACTGCGCGGCTGCGTCACGCACCAGCGCGTGGGAAACGCTCGCACCACCGCAGATGAAACGGCGCAGCGACGCGAGGCGCGTGCCGGCGTCTTTCGCCGTGTCGAGCAGGCCTTGCAGGAACGGCGTCGCGCCGGCGCAGAAGGTGACGCCTTCGCTGTCGATCAATCGTGTCGCGACCAGCGGATCCCAGCTTTCCATCAGCAGGGCCGAGGCACCCGTCACCCAGGGCAGCTCGAACGCATAGAGCGAGCCGCCGATATGACCGACGGGCGACGGCACCAGCATGCGGTCCGACGCATTCAGGCCCCAGAAATCCGCACAGCGCTTGGTGGTGGACAGCATCGTTTCATGTGTGTGCAGCACACCTTTCGCACGCCCGGTCGAGCCGGAGGTGAAGGTGATCGATTTGCGATCTGTCAGTGCCACCTTGGGCAACGGCGCGGCGCCGGATTCCTCGGCAAGCAGGCTTTCGTAGCTGGGCAGCGCACCACCGTCGGCTCGCACCGAAAACACCCGTAGCCGCTCCCGGTCCGGCAATGCGGTTCGTGCCAGCAGCGCCGGGTAATCAAGCCCGCGGAAATTCTGCGGGAGGAAGATCGCGTCGCACCCCGTGCGGGTGAGGATGTATCCCAGCTCGTGTTCGCGATACATCAGCAGCAGCGGCGCCACCACGTAGCCGTGCAGCACGCAGGCCAGGTTGATCACGCAGGCTTCTGCCCAGTTCGGCAACTGGAAGGCCACCACGGCACCTGGCTGCAAGCCCTGCCGCGCAAGCGCCGCGCCCAACCGGCACGCGCGATCATGGATGTCCCGCCGCGTCCAGCGTCCGTGCCCATCCACCACCATCACCGCCTGCGGATCCTCCGCAAGCCGCGCATGCACGATGTCGGCGATCATGGGCTTTTTGGTTGACCTGCGGTGGCCATGGCGAAGCTGTAGCGCAGATGGTCGCTATGACCGGCTGGCACCGCCGGGAACACGACGGATTGTTTCGTGTTGCGGATTGCGTCGATCTGTTCGCCGACGGCCTCGATCGTCCATTCGGGCTGGTAGATGCCCGTCGTTTCGCTCACATAGGCACGTGCCATGCGGCCACCGACGGCGATCAGCATCTCGCCGCTGAGCGTGCAGCTCTCGTGGCAGAGCCATGCCACGGCCGGCGCCACCAGTTCCGGCCCGAGCGGCGGATATTTCGAGGTGTCCAGCCCATCGGCCATGCGCGTCACCGCGCTCGGCACGATCACGTTGCAGGTCACACCCTCTGCCGCACCTTCGAGTGCCGCGACATTGGCCAGCCCGATCAGCCCCGCCTTGGCCACCCCGTAATTCACCACGTTCTTGTTGCCGTACAGCCCGCCGATCGAGGACGTCAGCACGATGCGGCCATACCCTGCCTTGCACATCAGCGGAAACGCCGGACGCAGCACATGAAAGCCACCGCGCAGATGCACATCCAGCACCGCATCGAAATCCTCCTGAGAGATCTCTTTCAGCGAGCCGTAACGCACGTTGCCGGCGTTATGGACAAGGATGTCGATGCGGCCGAAATGGTCCATCGCCGCCTGTATGATTGCCGCCCCGCCCTGCTGCGTCGCCACAGTATCGGTGTTGGCCATGGCCTCGCCGCCGGCATCGCGTATCTCCTGCGCCACCTGTTCGGCCGGGCCGGAATCCAGGCCCTCGCCCTTGATCGCCGCACCCAGATCGTTGACGACCACCTTGGCGCCACGTGCACCGAGAAGCTGCGCGTAGGCACGGCCCAGGCCGCGGCCGGCGCCGGTGATGACGGCAACACGGTTGTCGAATCTCAGGTCGGCCATGCGTTCTCCCGTTTCTTTGTTTTAAGGAAGGCCTTCTTTTCTGAAGAAAAGAAGCAAAAGACTTTTATGTCGCTGTCGCGGTTCTATCCGGCAGCGCACGCCAAGAACATAAAAGTTTTTTGGTTCTTTTTTTCAAAAAAGAACCGCTTCCTTCCTCACACCGGGAAAGAATGCTCATCTTTGCTATGAAAATCCGCTACAATCGTTGGCGCGATATCGCTTCGCCTGGGCGTCTTATGCGATATTGAACGAAGCACTCGTCATGTTCGTCACATTATAGAGTTCCACGTTGGTGCCATCGCTCAACGTGAAAAACGTGCTGCCATTCACGACGTTCAGCGCCGGCGCCGATGCCCCGTATTCGTTCAGCGAGATCACGTCCAACCCAGGAACGAAGCCGACAATGTCGTTCGTGCCACCGGTCTGGCCGTCGAGGAAGCTGAACACGTCCGCGCCGCCATCGGAGACGAAGGTGCCGGCGCCACTGCCGGCAAAGAACGTGTCGTTGCCGGCGCCGCCCCACAGCGTCTCCGAGCCGGCATTGGCCTGCAGGAAATGCCCAGCCGATGACAGGCCGGCATACACGATCACGCCGGGGGCGCCGGAAACCGAGACTTGCGCGCTGCCGGTCACCCACACGGTGTTGCCGGTAGAGGCCGCGATGGTGGCGGGGCCGAGCCCCATGACATAGGTGCTGTTGCCGGGCGATCCCAGGATGACGCTGGTGCCGGTGCCGCCGAACACCGTCTCCGGCCCGGTGCCGCCCTGCACGAACAGGCCCTGCGTGCCGCCGACGATGACCGCCGATCCGGTGCCGCCATTATATTGCACGAAGCTATCGCCGGCCCACACCACGTTGCCGCTGCTGCTGCCGGCCGTGACCACAACCTGGCCGCCGCCGCCCACCACCGTGCTGGGCGCGGCACCGCCGGTGTAGAACAGTGATCCGAGCAGCGGGCCGAACACCGTGTCGCCGGCCGAGCCGGCGGCTGCATCGTTGGTGACGTTGTTGTCCGAGATGCCGATATTGCCGGAGACGATTTCGTCGGCGCCGTTGGAAATCACGTTGTTGGTCGCAGCGCCGAGGAACACCTCGCTATGTTGCGCGCTGGTGGTGACCTGGGCGTTGTCGGTCGTCGTGATGGTGTCGCTGCCGCCGCCCACGATGGACACGTTCTGGCCGCCGGAGGCATAAAACACCGTATTGGCGCCAACCGCACCCACCAGCGTATCGTTGTCGGCAAAGGCCGCCAGGATATCCTGGCCGAGATTGCTGACCAGCAACGAATTGCCGAGATCCTGATCGATCAGGTTGATCGGTTCGGTGCCTTCGGCAATCAGCGCATTGTAGCCGGCCTGAAGCACCACGTTGCTGCCCGGCCCGTAGCCGCCAGCGACCAGTCCCGAGAGCGGCCCGAGCACCTCGATGTCCACGCCGACCTGGCCGATGATGCTGTAGAGCGCAGGCCCCACCACCGTGGTCTCGCCGGCGAGGAAGTATTCCCAGTCATTGGCGACGGTGTTGTCCGGGCCGGTATTGAGCGCCTCGAGGAAAACCTGCGCGTCGCTCGGTGCGAGCGCATAGAGCGTGGTGGGCGAAATGACGAAGCCGCTGGAAACACTCGGATAATTGCCCATGGTACTACCTCCCCCGCCCGCCGTATTGGAGGGCATTGCCGTCAGGATGGTGCCGCCGCCGGCCGATCCGGCGACGGAGAAGACGTAATCGGCCTGGCTGCCCAGCAGGGTCAGCTCGGCCAGCGCCTGGTTGCCGGCATAGACCGTGAGCACGCCGAGACCTGGGCCGGTGAGCACGTATTCCGCCGCCGTGGCACCGCTCATCGGCAGCAGGATCTGGTCGCCGGGGCCGAAATCCGCGATCCCTCCGGCGAACCCTGCGGCGCCCGCGAGCGCCAGCGTGCCGCCGGCCGCGAAATCCACGGTGACGCCGGCAGCGACCGCCCCCTCGAGCACCACCGCCGACGCCACGCCCACCAGCAGCGTGCCGCTGCCAGATACACTTCCCAAGGTCAGGGTGCCGCCGCTGGCGGTGACCATGCCGTTATCGACCACCAGGCCGTCCGGATTGATCACGCCGGAGCCGGTGATCGTGCCGGCGGCATCGATGCTCACGCTGCCTGGCGTGGCGGCCGCGATCCCGCCAACCTCGATCGTAGCGCTCATGTCGGTAAGCAGGGCGCTGCCCGCGCCTTCCAGCAGAATGGTGTCCGAGGTGATCGACGTAGCGCCGTTGGCGGATACCAGCCCGGCCAGGCTGCCCTGGCCGAGGGCCAATGTGCCGCCCACGGTAAGCATGCCGCCAAGCCCTGCGATGCCACCGATCACATCGGCGCCGGCCGTGGTGATGCTGGTGCCGTTGCCCATCGCCAGCACGCCGCTGAGTTGGGCGGTGCCGACCACCAGCGTGCCGATCCCGTAGGTGCCGACCAGTGCCAGGCTGCCGGTGGTGGTGAGTGCGGCTGCATTGGCCGGACCCGTCACCTGCTCGGTCCCGCTGCTGGGCACCGCGATAGTGACAAGGTCGTTCTGGCCGGGTGCTAGCGAGGCTGCGGTCTTCGTCGAAGTCGTGCTGTCGATCCAGTTCTTCGCGTCCGCCCAGAGCACGCCGTCGCTGCCGGTCCAGACATACTGGTCAGGCGTGACCGTGCCGGCGGGTGGCCCGGCGCCGGTGCCGGTGCCGGCGCTCGCCGAGGCGGAGACGATCACCGCGGCGCCAGCGCCCGACGGCCGCACAGTGAAAATGTCGCCAGCGTAATTGCCAGCGAGCGTGAGCGTTCCGACTTGCTGGCCGGCTTCCGACAGGATCAACGTGCCAAGATTGCCGGCACCCGGCTGGTAGTTGACGCTGTCGATCGGGGTGTTGCTGGTGACGATGCTGTCGCCGGGCGCGAAACCGCTGATGACGCCGCTGGCGGTGGCCTTGGTCCCTTCCAGGATGAGCGTGGCACCAGCGCCGGTGATCGCAATCGGCACGCTGGTGGCTGCGGTCAGGCCAAGGGCCGCCTCGGTCGTGATCGCCAACGTGCCGGTGCCGGCGGAAGGTCCGAGCAGCAGCGTGCCACCTGCGGCCGAGACGAGGCCGTTCAGCGCGATGGTGCCCAGCTGGTCGAGCGTCCCGTAGCCGCTGACCACCGCGCCGGGATCGACGGTGAGGTATCCGGTCGCAGCCGCGCCGAGGGTGCCGACCTCCAGCGAGGAATAGGCATCCACGCTCACTGAGCCGCCGCCCAGCGACAGCGCGCCGAGTTGGGCCGTCGCCTTCTGCGAGATCGACAGTATCGAAGCCAGGCCGTTATCGCTGATCGAGAGCGTGCCGGCGACATCGACCACCGTCTTGCTGCCGGCGACGAGGAAGGCGCCATCGGCCACCAGGCAACTGCCCAGCGTGAAGGTGGTGAGCACCGTGGTCACCAGCGTGCCGGCGGTGGTGGTAGCAGAACTCGACGAATCCTGCCCCACCGAAAGACTGCCCGCGGTAAAACTGCCGTAGAAGAAGCCGTTGCCGTTCAGCACCAGGCTCGCGCAAATGCCGGTGCCGGAAATGGACTGGAAAACGGCACCCGAGCCGCCGGTGATGACGGTGTTTGTCTGCGTGCCCGGAGGCAAGGTGGCGGCCTTGGCGGTGACGGTGTCGTTCCAGTTGACCGAAACGCTCCAATTGCCGTTGACAGCCCCGGTCCAGACCAGCGGATCGGTGCCGGTCTGGCCGGTGGCACCATTGCCACCGCTGCCCATCAGGAAGCCGATATCGGTGCCGGTCTGCCCGTCCGGGGTGACCACGAAACTGATCTTGGTGAGGGGGGCGGTGGCGAGCTTGCCTACCGTGACACCATTATAGATCAGCACCAGCGTGCCCGCGGCCGAGGCGGTGGTGCTGGCGACGTATTGCACGCCGGTGATCGGGCTGCCGAGCAGGTCGATCACGTCGCCCGGCATGATGCCGGTCAGCGTGCCGGTGGGGATCGCGGCCGGGCCGCCAAGCGCCAGGGTGGACGCCGTGCTGTTGAAGGCGATCGGGAGTGGCGTGGCATAGGTGAGTTCCAGCGCGCCGTTGCCGATCGCGAGGGCGCCGCTGCCGGTTACGGACCCCAGCACCAGCATCCCACCACTCGCGGTGATGGTGCCGTTATCGACCACCGAGCCGAACGGGTTGATGCTGCCATTGCCGGTGATCGACGCCCCCGCATCGACGGTGACCGAACCGGCCGCCGCATTGGCAAGGGTGCCGATCTCCACCGAGCCTGCCGGATCTGTGGTGATGCTGTCGCCGGAACCACCGCCGATGGTCAGCCCCGCTGCCCTGATCCTGCCGCCGGCGGTCGCCGAAAGTGCCGTGACCGGCAGGCCGACGCCGGTGATCCCGCCGCCCATCGACAACGTGCCGGCAACATTGAGCAGGGCGCCGGCGCCCGAGGCCGAGATCGCGCCTGCACCGATCATGGCCGAACGCGCGTTGATCACCGCACCCGCCAGCAGATCCAGCCCGCCATCGACGAAACCGGTGCCTGACACCATGCCAAGCGACAGCGTGCCGATGGCGAAAGTGCCGGTGAGCGCGGCCTCTCCGGTGAGCGAGAGGCTCGCCGCATTGGCGGGCCCGGCAATGACGGTGAAGCCGCTCTGCGACACTCCGATGCTGACGATGTTGGCAGCACCCGGTGCGATTGCGGCGGGGTTCGCACCGGAGGTCTGGTCCTGCCAGTTGGCAGCACTGCCCCAGGCGCCGGAGCCCGTCGCTGTCCAGGCATAGATATCGGGCGTGTTGGTCCCTGCGCTGGCGGTGCCGCTGCCGGCGACCGCGGGTGCGACCTCGATCAGCGTGCCATTCCTGCCGTCGCCCGCGGTGAGGAAGGTGCTGGTGCCGTAACTGCCGGCCAGGTTCAGCCGTGCCGCCACCGCGGTGCCGTAATAGAGGGTGAGCACGCCCAGTGTGGAGCTCGTGGCGTTGTAGACCGCCGCCGAGATCGGGCTGCCGAGATAGTCGATCGCGTCGCCGGCGGCGAACCCGGTTATGGTGCCCAGGGGCGTGTAAGCCTCCGCCGCGATCTCGAGCGTCGTGTTGACGCCTGCAAAGATCACCTGCTCGCCGGCGCTGGCGGGCCCATCGAGCAGCATCGTGGCGTTCGCGGAGATGCCGAGGTGACCGAACCCGGTGACACTGCCCACCGCCAGCGTGCCGCCGAACGCGTAGATATTGCCGTTATCGACCAGCGAGCCGTATTGGTTGGCACTCCCCTGCCCGAGCAGGATGAATCCCTGATCGACGGTCAGCTTGCCTTTGGCGCCGGTGGTAAGGGTGCCGATCTCCATGATCGAGGAAGGATCGACATAGATCTGGCTGTTCGCGGTGCGCATCATCACCGCCAGCACGCTGGCATGGCCGCCCGCGGTGACACTGAGGTCGGCTGCCGCCGGATAGCCGCCGGCGAGCGCGGTGCCCATGGTGAGCTGGCCTGCCACACCGAACTGGGTGCCGGTGCCGTTCACCAGCAGACTGCCGCCGGCGAGCGTCGCTGTCGTGGAGGTGAGCGCGCTGCCGGCCAGGAGCTGCAGCAGGCCGCCGGACGCGCCCGACCCCGCCGTCAACGTCGCAGCGGTGACGCTGCCGGACAGGCTGACATTGCCGGCGAACTGCGCCGCCGCAAGGCTGGCATTGCCGGTGAGCGCATAGGCGGATGTGCCGGCTGGCCCTGTCACCGCGACACTATCCTGCGGCCCCGGGACGGCCTGGGACGGGCTGATATTGTCGGTAAGATCGTCCCAATTGGCCGCAATCGCCCACGCGCCACCGCCTGTGATTATCCAGATGAAAACCCGTGCCGCCAAAACATCCCTTCCTTTCGCCTTGAGGCGGAAAAGACTGTTTTGGACCGGGAATGGTTAATCGCAGGGAAACGTTACGTTAGCAACTACTTTGATCGCGATTATACGTTTTTGTTACTTAAACGTTATGTCCGAACGATGGCGATGCAGAGGCTGACCACCAGCAAGCCGAGATAGAC
Organism: Acetobacteraceae bacterium; assembly: GCA_965198855.1. Classification (GTDB taxonomy): domain Bacteria; phylum Pseudomonadota; class Alphaproteobacteria; order Acetobacterales; family Acetobacteraceae; genus BOG-908. The sequence goes on from CBDAPZ010000002.1 coordinate 244,985, forward strand.
CTCGAACAAGATGCGCCCGAGGCCCATGGCCTCTGTCGGGATGATTCCGATGGTGATCAACCCGGTGATGACGGCCAGGAACGCCAAGACACCCAACCAGCGGAACACGGCGTTATCCTTATGCTTGTGCGTGGGGGTTCTACCTTCGGGCGGGGCACGACGCCAAGCGAAGGGATGGGTCTTTGCCCGGAACCCCATCAGGCATGATCACATTGACGCCCCCATCATCGCGCGATAGGTCTGCGGCGCTTTTGTGTACGGGATATTTCGACGATGAGTGTGAAGGATTTTTCGACCGGCAAAGCCCCTCCGGTCGACATCAACGTCGTCATCGAGATCCCGCAGGGTTCGAACGTCAAATACGAAGTCGACAAGGAGACCGGCGCCCTGGTGGTGGACCGTTTTCTGTTTACCCCGATGTCCTACCCGGCTGCTTACGGCTTCATTCCCGGCACTTTGGCCGATGACGGCGATCCGGCCGACGCCCTCGTGCTCGTACCCTCTGCTGTGGTGCCTGGCGCCGTCATCCGTTCCCGCCCGATCGGCGTGCTGCATATGACCGACGAAGCGGGCCTGGACGAAAAGATCATCTGCGTGCCACACGATAAGGTGCATCCGCTCTATCGCGACGTGCAGACCACCGCCGACCTGCCTGAGATCGTGCGCCAGTCGATCACGCATTTTTTCGAGACATACAAGGATCTCGAGCCTGGCAAATGGGTGAAGGTAACGGGCTTCGGCACATTGCAGGAAGCGCACGATATCATTACGAAATCTATAGCAGCCGCGCAGTAGAACCGCGACTGCGACGCAAAGGTCTTCTTTTCTTCAGTAAAGAAGACCTTTCTTCCTCATGCCTCCGTCGCCAGCGCCTCGCAGATAAGCCGTCCCAAAGGCGGCCCCGCGCCTTGCCCGGCACGTGACATCAGATGCTGCAATTCCGGAAACCGCAGCTCGTTCACCTCAAGAAAAGCCATCGAAAAATCGGCATATTCGCGTCCTTCGGTCGGCAGGAAATCGATGAGCTCGATGAATTCATGGCGCAGGTCACGCGCGATCATTTCATAGAGGTTTTCAACGCTGCCGAGCGCGCCCTCGATTACCTGCAGGAAGAACGCACCGTCGAACAGCAGCACGCCGGTGATGCCGTGGCTGGGATTGTTCGCCCAGGCACAATCCAGGATCGCGCCCACTGCGCCTGCCAGGTTGCTGCCCGAGGAGGCGCCGCGGCTGCGATAGATCAGGCGAACGAGCGGATCGGCGCCTGAAGCTTCCATGGCTGCCATCATGCGGTTGCCGCAAGCTCGATCGGCAGAAAGCGTCCGAGCTCGGTCGCAGGTACGGGCCGCCCGATCAGGTAGCCTTGTGCCGTATCGCACCCTTCCTCTCGCACCCGTTCCATCTGCTCTGCGGTCTCCACGCCTTCTGCCGTCGTCAGGATGCCGAGGCGCCGGCTGAGCGCCACCACGGCCGATATGATCGCTGCACTTTCGTTGTTCGTCAGGATTTCCTGGATAAAGGAGCGGTCGATCTTGATGCGGTCGAATGGGAACGACCGCAGGTAGCGCAATGACGAATAGCCGGTGCCGAAATCATCCATGGCGATCCGCACGCCCAGGTCGCGCAGTTGGTGGAGCGTGCGCAGCGTATCCTCGCCTTCGGAGAGCAGCACCGTCTCGGTGATCTCCAGTTCGAGCCGGGCGGGTTCGAGCCCAGACCGTGCCAGCGCCGCGCGCACCGTCTCGACCAATTGGCCGCCGCCGAACTGCACGGCACTGAGATTGACCGCAACGCCGATCGACGGGTCCCACGACGCGGCCTCGCGTGTCGCCGCGGCCAGCACGAATTCGCCGATTCGCACGATCAGCCCCGTCTCCTCGGCGAGAGGGATGAAGTCTGCCGGCGAGATCATGCCGCGTGTCGGATGCCGCCAGCGTATCAACGCCTCGAAGCCGCAGATGCTTTGCCGCCGCAGGTTCAGCAGAGGCTGATAGTGCATCTCGAGCTCGCCCTGCACGATAGCCCGCCGCAGATCCAGCTCCAGCGAACGGCGCAGGCGCACATCGTGGTCCAGCGTGCTTTCGTAACGGCGCGACGTGTTCTTGCCGCTGGCTTTCGCGCGATACAGCGCACGATCGGCATTTTTCATCAGCGAGACCGGATCGTTGCCGTCCTGCGGGGCGAGGGCGAAGCCCACGCTGGCGCCGATATTGGCAATCTTGCCCTCGATGATGTAGGGCCGCCCCACCACCTCGACGATCCGCGCCGCCAGTGACTGGGCCCGCTCGTCGTTCATCTGGCTGCAGACCAATACGGCGAATTCGTCGCCGCCCAGACGCGCCACCAGGTCGGTATCGCGCACGGTCACCCGCAGCCTGTCGGCCACCCGCCTGAGCAGCACGTCGCCGGAATGATGCCCCAACCCGTCATTGACCTCCTTGAAGCGGTCGAGATCGAGCGCGAACACTGTGAACGACCGCGTGTCTCGCGTCTGCTCGGTGAACTGCCCACGCAGACGGTCTGCAAAGGAGGCGCGGTTGGCCACACCGGTCAGTGAATCATGGTGGGCGAGAAACCGTATGGTCTCATCGACACGCTGGCGCTCGCGCAGGTCACGCAAGGCAAGCACCTGGTGCGGCTTGCCGGCATAGGGGATCGACTTGCCGACGGTTTCGACGGGAATGCGCTCGCCACGTGCGGAAATGATCACGCCTTCGCCGTGCACCTTCCCGGCGGAGGCCCCCAGATGAGCCGGCAGGCCGCCTTCGAAGAATGCGCCGAGCGACATGCGGTGTATCTCCGCCTCCGCGTAGCCGGTCATCTGCGCGAAGCTGCTATTGGCAGAGACGATCTGCTGCCCATCGCAGACGATCAGCCCCTCGAGCGCAATATCCGCCAGATCGCGCAGATTGGCCTGTTCGGCCTGGCTGCGCTCGGCGCTGCGTCGGTTGAGATGCAATGCCGCCAGGCTGAGCAGGAGCATCACGAGGCAGACAAGCGCGATGATGACCGCCAAATGTATGGTTGCCAGACCCGCTTGCCGGTTGGACACGACGCCGCCAATCATGCGGAAGGACAAAGCGGCCATACCGACAAAATGCAGCGCGCAGATCGTCAGGGTGAACAAGGCTACCGCCGCTGCCAGCCCAGCGCGTCCGCGCACTTCCAGGCAGAGCGGCAGCGCCGCTGCCCCGAATATGCCCGCAGCAAGGATCGAGGCCGTGACCAGCGTGCCATCCCAGTCCAGCAGCCCCGGTACCGCAAGCGCCGCCATGCCGACATAATGCATGCAGGCTACGCCAAGCCCGAGCAGCGCCCCGGCCGCCGCCCTCTGCACGATGCTCGCTGATGCCAGCGCCAGTGCGAAGCTTGCGAAGGCCGCCAGGATCACGATGAGCAGGGACAAGACGGTGAGCCAAGTGTCGTATCGTAGCGTGAAGCCGGCCTGAAAGGCGCACATCGAGACGAAATGGGTTGCCCAGGCGCCGGAGCCGGCGGCAATCGCTGCTGCGGCGAGCCATGGCCAACGGGCCCGTCTCTCGAGGGTTGCGGAATGGCGCAGCAAAGTGAGGCCGGTATAGGAGCCGAGTATCGCAATAAGAGCGGCAAGAACAACCAGCCGAAGATCATGCCGATCGGCGATGCAAAGATAGACCCTCAGCACCGGCATGGCCGTTCAAGTAGCGACATGGACATGTGGATGAGCAACGAATTCCAAGCCCTCTCCAGGCTTAAGCACAGCATCGTTGCACTGACCCTACCAGTCACGCTCACGCCCCCTCGTCTGTGGCCTTGTTAATATAACGAAGGCGTGAACACAAGCTTAAGTCAAGTAGAACGCAATTTACTCGTCCTCCGGTAGCGCTCAGCAATCGTTTGCGCGTATGTTTGCGTACAAACGTGCATCGAACATGGCTGAGAGCAATGTGCAGCCGGGCAGGTTGACGCGCATGCGGGACGATCTTCAAGGTCGCCCTTCATTGCTCGGACCTCGTTGCCAAGGCCTTGGACATCACGCGCGACCTGCCCCTAGACCAGATATTGCGCGGCGACTGCGTGGAGATGATGCGCATGCTCCCGAGCGCATCCGTGCACTGCGTCTTCGCAGACCCACCTTACAACCTACAGTTGCGCGGCGAGCTGCGTCGGCCCGATGACAGCCTGGTCGATGGTGTGGACGACGATTGGGACCGGTTTTCGGATTTCGCAGCCTATGACGAATTCACCCGCGGCTGGCTGACTGAGGCGCGCCGCGTGCTGCGCAAGGACGGCACGTTGTGGGTGATCGGCAGCTACCACAACATCTTCCGCATCGGCGCCATCCTGCAAGATCTCGGTTTCTGGATCCTGAACGACGTCATCTGGCGCAAATCCAACCCGATGCCGAATTTCCGCGGCCGCCGCTTCACCAATGCGCACGAGACGCTGATCTGGGCGGCGCGCCAGCAGGATAGCCGCTACCGCTTCAACTACGCGGCGATGAAGGCGCTGAACGACGATTTGCAGATGCGCAGCGACTGGCTGATCCCCCTCTGCACCGGCGAGGAGCGGCTGAAGAACGAGCACGGCTTAAAACTGCACCCGACGCAGAAACCCGAAGCGCTGCTGCATCGGATCCTGCTCGCCAGCACCATGGCGGGCGACGTGATCCTGGACCCGTTTCTTGGGTCCGGCACCTCCGCGGCCGTCGCGAAGAGGCTGCATCGCCATTTCGTCGGCATCGAGCGACACCCTGCTTATATCGAAGCCGCCTGGGGTCGCATCCGCCGTACCAAACCCGCGCCGGCGGACGCCATCGAGCCGACGCCCACGCGCCGCGACGCGCCGCGCGTCTCGTTCGGCAGTCTGGTAGAGCGTGGCCTGGTGGTCGCCGGTGCGACGCTGACCGACAAGCAGAAGCGCATTGCGGCAACGGTCATGGCCGATGGCACATTGCATTGTGGGCCGCATCGGGGCTCCATCCACCAGGTCGGGGCGGCGGTGCAGAACGCGCCGAGCTGCAACGGCTGGACCTTCTGGCACATGGATACGGGCGGGGTGTATGGGCCGATCGACGTGTTGCGCGATCGATAATCAGTCGAGACGCTTGAATGCTCAGACCAATGTCCAATATATTGACCTGAATAAGGTCATTTCATGGGACATCGACGATGTACGAAGGTGAATTCCACCAGGATGGGGCCGGCAACGGAGCTCTCTTCGTCAGCGGTTTCATAGGCAAGGCCGGCCTCATCGACGTCGACCGTGTCGCGGAAGCGTTCGGCATGTCAAAGCTGCAGCTGGCACAGACCATTGGGCTGGCGCACGCCTCAGTGTCCAAATCTTACCGCAGTTCGGCGCCGAAAGCACAAACCCGGGTTACCGAAATGCTCGAGATCATCAGCCGCGTGCGCGACTGGGCCGGTGGTGAGGCGCAGGCCATGGCGTGGTATCGTTCGCAGCCGATCCCCGCACTCGATGGCCGCACACCGGAGGCGCTGGTCAAGTCCGGCCGCGCCCACGCCGTGCGGGAATATCTCGATCATCTGGCACTCGGCGGATTTGCTTGAGGTTTGCCGGCCGCTGCTACCGCGCACACGACCCCGCCTGGTCCTTCACCCCGCTCTCAGGCGCTGGCGCCGCCATCGCCGGCGGCAGGTTCAACCGCAAAGGTGAACCTACGCTCTATCTCTCGCGGGATATCATGACCTCTTTCGGCGAGTGCACACAGGGCTTCACCAAACGCCTGCAACCGCTGACGATGTGCGAATACGATATCGACTGCGACCCCGTCGCCGACATGCGGGATGACCACACCCGGTTGGCCTGCGATGTCAGCATCGACGATCTAGGCTGCCCGTGGATGACATGGCTCCTCTCCGGCAAACAGGCGCCCTCCTGGCGCGCCGCCGACCGCATGAAGGCAGCCGGCTATGCTGGCCTCATCGTGCGCAGCTTTGCACCCGGTGCCACTGCGGAAAACCTCAACGTCGTGTTGTGGCACTGGGGCCCGAACCTGCCCACCAAGGTGCAGGTCTACGACCCAAGCGGCTGCCTGCCGAAGAACCAGCTTTCCTGGCCAATCTGAGGTCCCATGCTCCAACCTGTCACCCTCACCGGCCGCACCGTCAGTCTCGTCCCGCTGGCTGCCGAGCACGAAGCAGCGCTGAAATTGGCCGTGCAGGACGGCGAACTGTCAAAACTCTGGTACACCGCAGTGCCTGCGCCCGACGCCATGCAGGCTGAAATCACCCGCCGGCTCGGTCTGCAGGAAGCAGGCACCATGCTACCCTTCAGCGTGCTCAGCCAACCTGACGGAACACCTGTCGGCATGACCACCTTCATGAATATCGACAGCGTGCATCGCCACGTGGAAATCGGCTCCACCTGGTATGCGCGCTCTGTGCAGAAGAGTGGGCTCAACACCGAAGCAAAGCTCCTTCTACTAGCACATGCCTTCGACGACCTGGACTGCATTGCGGTCGAATTCCGCACCCATGTCATGAACCAGGCGAGCAGGCGTGCCATCGAACGGCTTGGCGCGAAGCTGGACGGCATCCTGCGATCGCATCAGCGCGCCTCCAATGGGTCGCTGCGGGATACGTGCTGCTACAGCATCATCGCCAGCGAGTGGCCTATGGTGCGATCGCATCTGCGGTGGTTGATGGAGAAGCAGAGATAGGCAAGGTTGGCGGAGCAGTGCCTGCCTCCCCAAAACCCCCGTCAATCTTTTCGGCATATTCCACGGCGAGGATCACCACTTCTCTGACGGAGGCGGCCTGGTCGTCGGCACCTTCAATGCTGCGAAGGTCGCGTTCTGGGTCGGGCGGCAGATCGGCGGACCACAACGCCAGGAACAGCGGCGCACCGGGCAGGCGGCGGCGCAAGCGGCGCAACAGGCTGCGCAGATGCGCGGGGCTTCCCGTCGCCTCCATGTAGCTGACCACGATCAGCGCCACGCCCGCCACATCGAGCAACGGCAAGGCGGCACGCGCCACTTCGTCGTGCTGCGCCACACGCGCGGGCATGCCATGCTTGCCCAGGATCTGCGCCGTCATCGCCGCAGCAGCATCGTCCAGCGGACCACGCCCGCCGATGCACAGAACAGGCGCCTCGCTGCCCCAGCCGGACGGCAACGATTCGAGGCGTGGGGGCGCACGCAAAGGTGACACACGGCGCGCCTCGCCCGAAACAGCCGCGACCGGCCCTTCATCGGCGGTGCGCGGCGGCGACACATCGTCATGCCCGTCCAGATCGTCCAGCAAACCGATCAGCGCCTCGCGCATGCGCTGCTGCCGCTCCTCCGTCAGCACACCGCGCGCAACGTCGGTCGCGGCCAGTTGCAGGCTGCGCAGCGCCACCTCGTCGTAATAGGTGCAGAGCGACCGGTCCTTCAGGAGGGCCTCCGCCTGCGTCGCCGCCTCATCCGGATCGCCGGCGAGCATGCGCTGGTAGAACGACTCGACCGGGGTGAGCGCCGGCCGGTCCCCTAGCAGCACATCGAGGAACTCGAGCCGCTTCACATGCCGCCCGAGCACGACCAGGCACAGCGTCAGCGGCGTTGCCAGCAGTAGTCCAATCGGCCCCCAGATCCAGGTCCAGAAGATCGCGGCGACCACCACCGAGGCGGGCGAGAGGCCCGTGCTGTGCCCATAAGCCAGTGGCTCAACCACCTGACCCATCACCGGCTCGGTCACCAGATACAAGGCGAGCGTCAGTGCGGCCGCATGCCAGCTCGGATCGACGCCGGCAGCGAGCAACAGCGGCACGACGCCGGCGATGAACACCCCCGCATAGGGCACGAACCGCGCCAGCGTGCCCACCAGCCCCCACAGCACTGGGCCCGGCACGCCGATCAGGAACAGGCCAATCCCGACGATCACCCCGAACGCGACGTTGATCGCCATCTGGGTCAGGAAGTACTTCGAGAGACGACGCCCGGCATCGTTCATCGCCAGCGTCGTGCGATGCAGGTCCGTAGAGCCGAACAGCCGTATCAGCCTGTCCCGCAGATCCTCTTTCTGCAGAAGCACGAAAACGGCGACAATGAGCACCAGCAGCAAGGTGCCCAGCGGCGACAGTATTTCTGCAAGGACGCCTTGCACCAGGTGAAGTGCTGAAGGCGGCCGCGTTTGCACCTCTACCGTCATCGGGTTCTGCGCGGTGCCGGGTGGCGGGGCATGCTTGCCGGCAGCAGCCGGTGACGCCGCCGGCGCGACTGCAGATAATTGTCCGCCCATCTCGGTCATCAGGGTCTCGAGCCGGCCAAGCGTCGTTTGCCGCAAGGTCTGCACCTTCGCCTCAATCGCCGACTCGTAGAGCGGCAAGCCAGGCGCCAGGTCCGCTACCTGCTGCTCGATGATCATGCCGAGCGACAGGAACATGGCCAGTGCCAGGATGATGGAAAGCAGCACGGCCGGCACGCGCGCCAGCCTCAGCCGGCGCAACAAACTCACCAGCGGCGCCAGCAGGAAGCTCAGAAGCCCCGCCATGGTCACCGGTATCAGCACATCGCGTGCGAAATACAGCGCGGCTACCACGACCACCGATGCGGTCAGCGTCAGCAAGCTGCTCACGCCAGGTAGGTCGGGCGGCGCAATCCTGTGCCGTGGCTCCGCCGCGGCGCCAAGCTGCTCGGACATCTCGATCACCCTTCTCGTCACGCCGCGAACAGGACGCGGGCGGCGGGTGAATGTTCCGCAAGAGCTACGCAACTCCCCTGATAACGGACCGTTGTCGGCTTGGTTAATGCACTTTCAAGTTTAAGGGGTAAGTGAAATGTCTATTCTGGCCTGGCTGATACTGGGGCTGATCGCCGGCTTCATCGCAAGCAAGATCGTCAACCATTCTGGTTCCGGCGTGCTGCTCGACATCGTTCTGGGCATCATCGGCGCCATGGTCGGCGGCTGGCTCTTCACCACCTTCGGCGCCATGCCGGTTACCGGCCTCAATCTCTACAGCATGCTCGTCGCCGTTGTTGGCGCTGTGGTCGTGTTGGTCATCTACCACGCGATTTTCGGACGCCGCGCGGTCTATTAGCGTTCTGATATGGGGCTCGTCGGTTCGACGAGCCCCACCATTTTTTAGCGTAGAGCGCGGCTCGGTGCGTCGAAGCTGAGACCACCCACGGTCAGGTCCAACGGACGACCGCGTGCTACCGGCGCCTCGGCGACTTCAAGCGTTGCGCGGGTGGCGTGCACCCGGGTGGTCACGTCTACCGCAGGCTCCGCATCGGCATTCGCATTGACCGTGCTGTCGCCGCGATCCGGGCGCGGATAGATAAAACCATGCGTCGGGTAGATGCTGCCATAAGCGCCGCCGCGGCTGAGCTGGACGCGAACCTGGCTCCAATCGTTGTTCTGCGACACATCTTTCACTTCCATGTCGCGCGTGATGCCGCCGCTGATCCAATGCGACTGATCGATCAGAATGGTGCGGTTGTCTTCGACGCCGGACACGACGGCCACATGGCCGAGCGGCATACGGCCACTGGCGCGAAAGCTCAGCACGCTGCCTTCCTCGGGGCGCTCGCCGCGCTCGTAGATACCAGCAGCCCGGCCCCACCAATCCCGCGCATTACCGGAAATCTGTATGCCGGCATCTTCCTTGGCGAAGGCCACGCACTGGATCACATGGGCAGCGCCATAGGCGAAGTGCCCGGAATGCTCATGGTGATACGCGGCATAGCGCAGGCTCGCGCCATGGAAATGGCGCCCACTGCGGCTCGGCGACGAGCTGGCATAGCTGCGAGCGGAGCCATGGGAGGCGCGGGTCGAGGCGTGTGCGCTCTGGTGATGCCGTGTGCCGTGTGCCAGAGCCTGGCTCCCGGCCAGCATGACAGTTATCGCAACGCAGGTGCCTAAAACACTGATTTTACTGTCGCACACGGATGCTGGAACTCCCGGTTGTCGATAGGCTGACAAACTCGGTAACAACCTGTGTGCAACCCTGGCAACCGTTTAGATCACGCCTTGGCGACAAACATGCTTTTTAATGGAAATTGCCCTGTGCGTGACCGTCTGGAATAGGAATTTGAGCCCAAAAAAGCAGTTCGAACCGCATACGTATCTATGTGTTAAATATCTGTGACATAATTAGTGACGGCGTGGCAAATGGGCCACATGCAAATGTGGCCCATCCAGATTTCTACTTGCAGGTGGTAACCATAATTTCGACGAGGAATTTCGGGTCAGCCAGTTCAGCCTGCACGGCTGCGCGCGCCGGCGCCTGGCCTTCCGGCAGCCAGGCGGTCCATATCTCGTTGAGGGCGGCGCGGTCGCTGATGTGCTTTAGCCAGATCTGCGCCTGCAGGATGCGCGTGTTGTCGGTGCCGTGGATCTCCAGGATCGCGTCGATCTGATCGAGCACGTCCTTTGTCTGGCCCTTGATGTCGAGCGAGCTGTCGCGCGGGACGACGCCGCTTGTGTAGACGAAGCCGTGATACTCGACCGCCTTGGAGAGGACCGGGCTGGCTTCGGTGCGGATGATTCGGCTCATGTGGCGGATGTCCTCGGTAAGAAGAGTGTCAATGCTGGTCGCCGGCGACGGGGACGGCTTCGCTGCGGTTGAGGCAGGTGCTGACCATCTGGTCGAAGCCGTATTGTTCGGAAAGCCCATCGCCCGGCAGCGGCGGCGGCGTGGCGCCGGAGAACGGCGTGTCCGGGCTCGAACGTTCGGAGAGCTGGGCCCGGTTCTGGGCGTTGTAGACGCGGTTGGCGTCTTCGCGGCAACCTTGCTGCGCCTCGCGCTGCCCGTCGGTGAGCGGCGGCGAGAACCCGCAAGCGGACAAACCCACGCCTGACAGCAGAAGCAGCGCCTGCCCAACCCTTTTCGAACCAGCCGTTTTGATCATGAAACTCATGCGTGTCTGGCTCCGCTGCTTCCGCCTGGTGACGGCAGGGTTTGCAGGGTTTTTCTGAACCCATGCTCATCGAAGGTTGCGTCATCGGTCAGACGCGCTTCCGCCGCAAGTCTCAGCAAGGCGGGATGCAATTCGGCCTCGTGCGAGAGGTCGATGAGGCCCGCGGTCCAGGGGGTGCGGGCCAGGAACTCAATGAGTGCGAGCAGGCGCAGGCAGACGGAGAGGCCATACGCCGTCTGCATGCCCACGGCACGGTCCACCGCGCCCGCCCAGCAGCGTGCATCGGGATCTTGCAAGGCGAGATCGGTCCAGCCGCCGTCGCGCCTGCGAAAGCGGAAAGCGCGGCCGACGCTCCAAACGGCACGGTTGGCGGCATCGCGTGCCAGATCCCACGCGGCTTCGAGGTCCCGGCCGCGCACCGCCGGCAATTCCGAGGGCGCGTGGTCGATCAGGTAGGTCAGGGTGCCATCTTCGGCGGCACCGATACGGACGCGCGACATTCCCAGAAAGTGGTGGTGCGATCGGCTTGCCGCCAGGGCCACACCGCAGGATGGCATTCCGGCGCAGAGTGCCCCCTGGCCTTTTTTCCATCGACATTGCTAAATGCCAGGGTACGCTGCCGGATTCGCCGGCCTCCTGGGGACCCAGAAGATGAAGCTCAAGGCCGACCGCGCCACGCTGCTGAAGGCGCTGGCCCACATCCAGAGTGTCGCCGAGAAGCGCAACACCATCCCCATTCTTGCCAACGTGCTGATCGCCGTGCGCGATGGCGGCCTGACGCTGACTGCCACCGACATGGAGATCGCCGTCGTCGAGGAGGTCGCCGCCAGCACCAGCCGCAATGGCGCCACCACCGCGCCGGCCGCCACCATCTACGAGATCCTGCGCAAGCTGCCAGAAGGCGCCGAAGTAGAGCTCGATCATCCCGGCGGCGATGCGCAGCTCGCCTTGCGTGCCGGCCGTTTCGCCACCAGCCTGCTGGTGCTCCCGGTGGAGGATTTCCCCTCCATGACCGCCGGCCAGCTGCCGCATCGCTTCCATCTGCCGGCCCTCGTGCTGCGCGGCCTGATCGACCGGACGCGCTTTGCCATCAGCACCGAGGAGACGCGCTACTATCTCAACGGCATCTATCTGCACGCGGTCGAGAGCGACGGCCAGAAGATGCTGCGCGCTGTCGCCACCGACGGCCATCGCCTCGCCCGCGTGGAGGAAGCACTGCCTGAGGGTGCCGAGACGATCCCCGGCGTGATCATCCCGCGCAAGACGGTCGCCGAGCTGCGCAAGCTGCTCGACGAGGCGAGCGGCAGCGTGGAGATCGGCCTGTCGGATACACGCATCCAGTTCAAGGTCGGCACCATCACCCTGACCAGCAAACTGATCGACGGCACCTTCCCCGAATATGACCGGGTGATCCCGCGCGACAACGACAAAGTGCTCACCGTCGGCAAGAAGGATTTCGCTGATGCGGTGGCGCGCGTAGCGGCGATCAGCAGCGAGCGCTCGCGGCCGGTGAAGATCGCGCTGCAAAAGGATTTGTTGACGCTCTCTGCAGCAAGCCCCGAGCAGGGGACCGCGGTGGAAGAACTGGATGGCGATCGGGTACAGTATACGTCGAGCCCGCTGGAAATCGGCTTTCAGGCTCGTTATCTGAACGATATCACCGATCAGATAACCGAGCAGGTGGAGTTTCGTTTCGCGGACGGTTCGGCGCCGACGATCGTACGCGATGCGGCGGATGAGTCGGCACTTTATGTGCTGATGCCGATGCGAGTCTAAGATAAGGTCTTCTTTTCTGAAGAAAAGAAGCAAAAGACTTTTGCCTCGCTGTCGCGGTTCTTTTCGGCAGTGCATACATAATACATAAAAGTTTTTTGGTTCTTTTGTTCAAAAAAGAACTGCTTTCTTCGCTTACGCCTTCTTAACCTTCACTCGCCAAATTGAGACGTTCCATCAGGTGAGCGCCCATGGCGGAGAGTATCGCCGAAACGGAGAGAGTGACCAAGCTACAGGCCGAGCTCGAAGCGGCCAGCAGCATCGGCCAGATACATGCCATCAACCGCTCGCATGCGGTGATCGAGTTCACCCTCGACGGCACCGTTCTCACCGCGAACGAGAATTTCCTGCGCATCATGGGCTACGCGCTGGAGGACATCGTCGGTGAGCCGCAAACGATGTTTGTCGATCCTGTCGAACGGGACACGCCTGGACAACATGCCTTGTGGGCGGCCTTGGGCGCCGGCGAATTCCGCGAGGGGGAGTTCAGGCGCATCGCCAAGGGGGGCCGCGAGGTATGGCTGCGTGCGTCCTACAACCCGATCTTCGACCGCAACGGCAAGCCTTTCAAGATCACGGCGTTCGCCAGCGACACGACGGCACAGGTGCGGATACGCGAGCAGTTCAGGGAGGCGAATGCCGATTTGGCACGCATGGCGCGGCAATATGCCCGCGCCAAGAACAGCGCCGAGGAGGCGAGCCGTGCCAAGACTCGCTTCCTGGCCGGCATGAGCCACGAGCTGCGCACACCGCTCAATGGCATCCTGGGCTACGCGCAGCTGTTGCACATGGATGGTGGCCTCACCCGGCCGCAGACCATGCGCATCCAGGCGATGATGGATGCGGGAAATCATCTGCTGGAAATGATAAGCTGCGTGCTGGATCTCAGCGAGATCGAGAGCGGCGATACCGGGCCGCAGACCGGCCCCGCCGATATCATCGCGCTTGCGGAAGCCTCGCTCGCCATCGTGCGCGCGGCCGCCCAGAAGAAAGGGCTCGAACTGTGCCTGCAGATCGCGCCGGAGGTGCCGCGGCGGGTGAGCGCGGATACGCCGAAGATCCGCCAGGTTCTGCTGAACCTGCTCGGCAATGCGGTCAAATACACCCATCAGGGCGGTGTCGAGCTGCGCATCAGCACGCTGGCAGGGGTGGCGACGCCGCCTTCCTTCGCGATCGGCGAGCCGATGCTGCGCTTCCTGGTGGCCGATACCGGTCCCGGCATTCCGCTCGCGCGGCGTTCCCGCCTGTTCGAGGATTTCGAGCGGCTGGGCGCTGCCACCTCGACCGCGACGGAGGGGGCCGGGCTCGGCCTATCGCTGTCGCGGCGGCTGGCCGGCGTGATGGGCGGCTGCCTGGCATTCGAGGAGAATGCGTCGGGCGGCAGCGTGTTCGTTCTGGAGATACCGCTGGTGGAGGCACCTGCGGCAGCCTCTGCGGGCCGTATCGTCGCGAAGGAGCCGCCAAAAGGCCGGAATGCCCGCATCCTGGTGGTTGACGATGTCACGATGAACCGCGACATCGCGTCGGCCTTCCTCACTACGGCCGGCTACCAGGTGGTGTGCGTGGAGAGCGGGGAGGCGGGCGTGGCGGAGGCCGCCTCGGGTGATTTCCTCGCCGTGCTGATGGATGTGCGCATGCCCGGCATGGACGGGCTGGAGGCGACGCGCAGGATACGCGCGCTCGGCGGGGCGCGCAGTGCGGTGCCGGTGGTGGCGCTGACCGCCCAGGTGTTCACCGAGCAGATCGCCGCTTGCCGGGCCGCCGGCATGGACACCCATGTCGGCAAGCCCTTCACGCTGGAGAACCTGCTCGGCGCCATCACCCGCGTGGTCGAGGAACGGCTCGGGGGTGGGCTCATACCAATGCCTGATAGTGCCGAGATGAAGGCGCCGCCGGCGCCGGTGCTGCTGGTGCTCGATCACGTCACGCTGGAGCGGACGGCCGCGCTCCTGAACGGCAGCTCGATGCGCAGTTTTCTCGAGACGCTCACTTTGCGTGTGCAGGAGCTGCGAAGCAGCCTGGCGGAGCGCAGCCGGAGCGGCAGAGTCGAGGCGCATCTGGCGGAGGCGGCGCAAAGGATCGCCGGGAGCGCCGGCATGTTCGGATTCGATCGCCTTGCGTATTTTGCCAAGCAGTTCGAGGAAGCGGTCAACACCCGTTCTCCAGACGCCGAAGCGCTGGCCGAAGATTTGGATGGTGTTTTGGAGGCGTCGCTTGCGGCTTTGCGCGAGGTGGACTTTTCGACGTTGCAGCAGCCGATGCCGGTGGGCTGACTTCTATGTCGTTCCGCAACCCACCAGGTTCACACGAGCCAATCAGGTATTGGCAGCCCTTTGCCACGCAAGAATTCCGGGTTGAAGAGTTTGCTTTGGTAGCGTGCGCCTCCGTCGCAGAGGATGGTGACGATCGTGTGACCCGGGCCGAGATCGCGGGCCACGCGGATGGCGGCGGCTACGTTGAGCCCGGCCGAGCCGCCGACGGAAAGCCCCTCATGCTTCAGCAGCGAAAATACCGCCTCGAGCGCTTCGGCGTCGGGGATGCGCATCGCATCGTCGATCGCGGCCCCTTCCAGGTTGCCGGGCACGCGCGATTGTCCGATGCCCTCGGTAATCGAGCTGCCCTGCACTGACAGGTCGCCAGATTTCACCCAGCCGTATAATCCGCTGCCCTCCGGGTCAGCGAGCACGATGCGTATGTCTTTCGAGTGCGCTTTCAGCGCGTCGGAGACGCCGGCGAGCGTGCCGCCCGTGCCGCAGGCGCAGGTGAAGGCGTCGATCCGGCCGCCGGTCTGCGCCAGGATCTCGGCGCCGGTGGTTTCCCGGTGGCCGGCCCGGTTGGCGAGGTTGTCGAACTGGTTGGCATAGACGGCGCCAAGCTCTTCGGCGAGGCGGCGCGAGACATGCACGTAATTGCCGGGATCGCGGAACGGCTTGGCCGGTACGAGGCGCAGATCGGCGCCGATCATGCGCAGGAAGTCGATCTTCTCCCGGCTCTGCGTCTCCGGCATCACGATCACCGACCGGTAGCCGCGCGCGTTGGCGACCAGCGTGAGCCCGATGCCGGTATTGCCCGCGGTGCCTTCCACGATGGTGCCGCCCGGCTTGAGCACGCCACGCGCCTCCGCATCGGCAATGATCGCGATGGCCGCGCGATCCTTCACCGAGCCACCGGGGTTCATGAACTCGGCCTTGCCGAGGATGGTGCAGCCGGTCGCCTCGGAGGCCAGGCGCAGCCGTATCAGCGGCGTATGGCCGATCGCCTGTTCGAGCCCCTCGGCGGTGTTTGTCTTTTCATGCATCACGGAGCACCCTCTCGGCCAATCGAACCACAGCAGCGAGCCTCACACATGGTGGACAACGTATCGCCAAAACAGAGTTTTGCCGCCTTGACCTCCGATCAGCAGGCGCAGCTGATCGATGTGCGCACAGATGCGGAGTGGCAGTATGTGGGCATCCCGGATTTGCGCGAGGCCGGCAAGCAGGCGGTGCTGGTGTCGTGGCAGTATTTTCCGAGCGGCAATGTGAACGCGCAATTCGTCGAGGAATTACGCGATGCCGGGCTGCAGGAAGACGCGAAGCTCTATTTCATCTGCCGCAGCGGCGTGCGCAGCAAGGCAGCGGCCGAGCAGGCGCTAGCAGCCGGCTACAAGCATTGCTTCAATGTGGCCGAGGGTTTTGAAGGCCACCACGATGCGCACGGGCATCGCGGCACCGTCACGGGGTGGAAGGCGGATGGTCTCCCGTGGCGCCAATAGCGGGGGCGCCAATAGCGGGGGCGCCACTAGCGGGGGCAGAGGTGACGGGCGCTGGGGTGACCGGGACAGGAGCAGCCGGCGCAGGCGACTGTATCTGCGCACCCGGCTGAGGCGTCGCGGGCGCTGCGGGCTGCCCAGGCCCTTGAACTGACGCGGGTGCGGGCGCCTGCCCGCCCACAGGCGGAGTAGCCGAGATTGGAGCCGGCCCGGCAGGCGGGGGCGCCTGCACGGCGGCCGGACCCACAGAAGCCGGCGGCGGAACAACCGCCGGAGCCGTTGGAGCAGGCGCCCGGGCCAGCCCACCGTCCTGCGCGTAAAACACTTTCAGCACCACCATCCAGCCATAACGCTGATCGACAATCCTGCCGTCGGCACCCACCAGCAAACCGTTCGGGCCCAGCGGGATGTGTTTCAGCGTCACCGCATCGTCCACGTTGCCACCGATAACCGAAAGCTCCGTGCCGCTGGCCGTCACCACGATGTCGCAATGTGCCGGGAACAGATCGGACGTCGGCAGATCGGCGAAAGTCAGCGCCGCGGATTGCCCTCGCCCCAGGCAGATCAGATCGCCCGGCAGCGGCGCATAACTCTGTGGCGCGTAGGCACGCAACACGCGCGAGGTGCCACGCGCGGCCGCGTTGATGTAGGTGGAATGGTTCGGCGAATACGGAAAATCCGCCCCTGCCCCGGCAATGCGCATGATGTAGGAGATGAAGGCGGCCGACCACGCGTAATGGCCGTCGATCCCCGCATCGAATTCCTGGCCGAACTCGTCGTGCTTGCCGGTCCAGGAGACCTCGCGCTCGTCCGGATCCTGCCCCGTCCACCAATATTCGCCGATGCGCTGCCACAACCCATCCTCGCGCTCGGGCTTCAGCTCCGGCGGCGGCACCGGCCGCGTATCCGGCGGATCGTCGTCGATCGGCTGGCCGAACAGACGCCATTCGCGCTGGGCCACCGCCACCGCCGCCGCCCGGCTGAACGGCTCCCACGGATAGGCCGCGAAGGGCGGCACATGATCATCGACCACCGACGGCCCATGCGCAAAAGGCCCCTGCGTCCGCGGCGTAACAACTGGCGGCGGCTTGCCGGGCGGCACGGCACAACCTGAAACGCAGAGGGCAAGCAAGTAAGGCCAGGGGCTCTGCCTCTGGACCCCGCTGGGGGGTGACCCCCCAGACCCCCGCGATTTGAAGGCAAGGCGAGGAGGGGGCGGAGCGGCCGGTTGCTGATGCATCGCTGCATGCCCCCTCCCCGCCTTGCCTTCAAATAATTGCAGTCCAGGGGGCCTCCTCCTGGCGGGGGTCCAGGGGGCAGAGCTCCCTGGCCTAGCAGCGGGCCTTGCGCGGCTTCGGGTCGTATCCGGCCAGCCCAGGCACGCCGTAGCCTGGGACCACCAGGTTTTCCAGGTCTTCCGCATCCGGCTCATGCCCTAACCACGACTTCGATATTTTGGCGACAGTGCCGTTCAGTTTCAGGCACCGCAGCGCATCCTCCAGCTCGTCGCGCAATTCGGTATCGGCGCGTCGCACTGCTGCACTCTCATGTGTCCGCGTTTCAGGCAAGGAGAGGCCGGTCACAAAACCTTTGTCATGGGCGGAGGCGTAGATCTGCAGCGGGCTGGCCGAGAGGCTGGCGTCGGCCTGGTGTTTGAGCACGGCTTGCACGGCGTCGATTCCGCTATCGGTCGGCAGCACCGAGAAGCCGTAATGCTGGGCGTTGCGATTGGCCCATTCGGCATAGGGGCTATCGGCGCGCACGGCGAGGCGGCGGCCTTTGAGGTCTTCCAGCTTGTCCACCGGTTCGCCGGCGCGGCTGCCGAACTGGAATTCCGACCAGAGATAGCCTTCGGTGAGCAGCATGTCCGATGCGCGATCGGGTGTCGCGTTGATCGGGCCGGGCAGCAGGTCGTAGGTGCCTGCCTTCAGGCCGGCGGATAGTTGCGGCTGGGTGCCGGTGGCGAAGGTGATCTGGCGCTGCATGCGGTCGGCGATGGCGCGGAAGAGGTCGATGGTGAAGCCGGTCAGGTTGCCGTGATCGTCGGTGGTGACGAAGGGGAGCGCATTGGGGACGACGCCTGCCTTCAATGGCGGCTCATCGGCGAACGCGGGGGCGAAGGCTGGGCTGAAGCCAAAAAGGGCCAGTAGCAGCAGACTACGGCGCAAGCGCATAAAACCCTGCCTGTTGTGCACACCTACATGAATAGCGCGCGGCAGCGTCTTGGCAATCCCGGCTATGTGGCCGGGTGTAACAATGGTGAAACCGCCATCGCTGCCATGCTGTCCACGGCTACTCCGCCTGCTCTATCCGGTCGTCGTCGCGCATTTCTGCGGCCGAGCCGATGCGCATCAGCAGGGCTCTTGCACGCGCCGCTGTGGTGCGTGCACCGCGGGCGGTAAAACAGCGTTCGGCTTCGGCTTGTGCGCCGACCCTGGCCGCAAGCGTGGTGGCGATGAACAGGTTCATGCTCACCCCCGCCGCTTCAGCCTGGCGCGTTGCAGCGGCTTTAAGGTCTTCGGGCATACGCAACTGGATTTTGGAAAAGCTCATGCTCTCAGCCTCCGCAAAAATGCGCCGGGGCGTTCCAGAAGAAAGGTAAAGCCATCGGCCGCAGGCATATCCCTCACGTTGAAGGTCACCAGGCTATCCGCATCCCCGTTGATCGCGGTTTCGACCACGAGTTCATCGTCAGCCTGCGCACCTGTCGGCCGCCACCGATAGTCGAAAGCCACCGGGACACAGATGGAAGCAAGCCCATCGAGTATCTCCATCATCTCTGCCATCTGTGCGCCGGCGCGTGCCAGATGCGCGGGGCGGCAAAGCACGGCCTCGTACTCCAGCAGGAGGGAGGTCGAAAGCAGCAGTTTAAACCGCGATTCCAAGGCACCTATCAAGATCCGACGCGACGCACCCGGACTGCTCAGGAAGCCCGCTGCGACGACGTCCGTATCGAGAACGGCCTTCAGCCTAGTGCCATATGTGATGTCACTACCAAAGGCACTTCGTTGTTCGAACGGCTCGGAACCGCATCCTTCTTTGGCTTCTGAGCCGGAGCAGCACTGATAACGGGATGCCTGTCACAACGAGAAAGGGCCGCACCTTGCGGTGCGGCCCTCCCCGAGCACTTGATCGTGTCGTGTGTCGGATCAGAAGCGAGCCGACACGGTGAAGATGGCTGCGAACGGCTCGCCGGGGATGCCATCGGCAAACTCAGGCGAACAGCTGTAGTTGGTGAGGGCCACACCCTTGTAGATGCCCGATGGTACGGTGCCGTGGTTGCCGGCGTTCGAACAGTTTGCCGGCGATTCCTGGTGATAGAAGTATTGGAAATACATGTGGTTGAAGATGTTCTGCAGGTTCAGGTCGAACTTGATTTTCTTCAGGAACGGCAGGCCTGGCGTCGGTAGCGTGTAGTTGATGTCCATATTAAAGAGGACGTAGGGGCTGATGCCGTCTTTCGGGTTGGTGTCGGTCACCGTGGCACCGGATACCGCATTGAAATATGCGGATGTGGGCATACCGTTGACGTTCGTCACGACACCATATTTCGCACCAATCGGCAGCGGTCCGATATTCTCGAAACCGGTCAAGTCGGTGGTCGAGTATTGGTGACCCGAATACTGGCCGGTCGGACGGATCTCAAGCTGATCGCCATCCCTGAACAGGCTCTTCGGGGTCCAATCCACACCGAAATTCGCTGTCCAATCCGGAACGCCGGAGACCGGGTCGCCTTTGATCGCGTCGCCGAACTGGTCTTCCTGCACCGTGACACTGGCCACGTTGGTCACGAGGTATTTCGCGAGCTGATGCGAAGCATTGCCGAACACCTGGATGTCAGGCGTGACCTGCCACGTCACAGAGCCTTCAAAACCCTTGAATTCGCGCTGTCCAAGATTGTTGTAGGCCGAATCACCGTCGAGCGGGCCAGACTGATACTGGAAGAAGCCGAAATCGCGGTCGACTTTCTGGTAGAAGTAGTCAGCCGAGATCGAGACGGTGGAGGTGTTGTATTTGATGCCGCCCTCATAGAGATGCACGATCGAGGCGCTCGGCACACCGCCAAGGATGTTCGGCTGGAAATCGCCCACAGGCGCGAACAGCGCGGATTGGCCCGTGCTGCCGTATACCGTCAAGCCCTTGAGCATCGGCAGAACTTTATCAAAGTCGTAGGAGACGTTGATGAACGGCAGAGTCTCGCGGTCCCATTTGTTGTTCTTGAAATAGCCATAAGCTGTGCCGGAGGCCGCCTGCGATGCGGCCACGGTGCCGCCGAAGATCTGGCTGCCGACCAGGCTCGATGCGGAACCTTCCAGGGTAACGCCAGGCGTTATGTGGAAAGTGTTGTCGAGTGCATCGATCTTGTCCTGCACGTATGCCTGATAAATGGTTCGCTGCGTGCCGCCATCGAAGGTGCTGCCTTGGAAGATGCCGCCAAGATTTTCCGGCGTCTGTGGAACATCGGGCGTGCCGCCCATATAGGTCGCGCCGGCGGGTGCGGTCTCCTTAGCGGCGAGTGCACCGATGTGGATGTTCTGCGTGATGCCGAAAAACTCGGGCGGCGTGATCAGTGCGCGGGGCTGTACGCCGTACGTGTCGTTATGGCTGATTCCAAGGATAGCATTCAGGCCGCAAGGAAGGCCCGATGGGTCGCTGGCGAACCGTTTCACAACCGTTGCATTACAACTGGCCGATCCAGGCGGGTAGGCAGCGGTCGGATTATACGGATAGGCATACGGGCTGTAGAAGGCGCCGCCGGGCCCAAACAAGCCCTCGCCGTCGCCGAGACCAAATCCCGCCGGCACCTGGAGGAACGGAGCGGCACCACCAACCGTGTACGAACCACCGACGCCGCTCGGTCCAAACGCGAGATTGTTTGCGTAGGCAAGCTGTGTCGAATCCGAGTTCAGGTAGAACGCGGTGGCACCAACGGTGAGATAGTCGTTGATGTAGGTTTCATCTTTCAGGATGACCGTCAGGTAGTCGTTGTGCTGGCTGGTGAATTCCTCATCCGGCGAATAGTTGGCGAACCGCCCGTATTTCGCGAGATAGGGCAATGGCACCGGTTCCGGCGTGTAGAGCGCATTGCCGGTGTTGTAGAGCACCGTCGCCTGGAACTTCGACAGGCCATCGTCATACGGCTTGTCGAGCGCGGCCTCGAAATTGTTGTAGCGCGCCGGCGTGTAGTCGACGAAGCCTTTGGTCTGCAGGTTGGAGTATTGCAGCAGGATTTTCGGCGCATTGTCGCCGGTGCCCAAAGGCCCGTCCAGCCGGCCGGAGTTCAGCGTGATGCCCTCGTTGTAGGTGCCGAAGGAACCGACCGAGCCGAACACGTCGATCGCCATGTCGTTTTCCGGCCGCTTGGACTGATAGGCCACCGTGCCGCCAATGGTGCCGAACGTGTTCTTGTCCGGATAGGCGACGCCCGGATAGATCGAAACGCCGCCGATCTGGTCGAGGTTGAAGTGGCCGCCGATGATGTTCTGCAGATAACCGCCGGTGCCGCCCGAGAGCAGATCCTGGATCGGCACGTCATCGAGCGTCTGCGCGGTCTCAAGGCCGCGGATACCGCGAATGGTCAGAACCGGCTCGTTGTTGCCGATACCCTGCTGATACACGTTGACCGAAGGTGCCTGGCGCAGAAGCGTCGCGATGCTGCCGCCGACGCCGGTCTGCGCAATGGCTTTCGCGCTGAGCTCGGTCACGGCGGAGGGTGAGTTCTTGTCCTTCAGCAACTGACGCTGCGCACGGACAACGATGCTTTCAGTCGCACCGGCGCTGACGTTCGGCGCGAGCGGGCCACCGGTCTGCGTAGGCGTGCTCTGCGAGGGCAGGGTTTGCGCAAGCGCGCTGGCGGCCGGCACGAGGCTCGCTACCAAGCCGCACGCGGTGAACAGCATCAATCGTTGTTTGAAGGGGCGCGATATTCTGGCCATAGGGTCCCGGTCTCTCAGGATGCGCCACCGGGCCGCAAACAGCGACGCCGGCAGACTGGTGCTTCGACATGTTCCAGTGACGTGGCACGTATGTGTGCACATCCCCGTGTCGTGGTGGCGCAGATTGTGTCGAGGGCGGGGCAGCACACAAGAGAGATCGGCGGTATGTCACGTTTCTGCCGTGCAAATGTGCCCGCAATGTCACAGTTTCCGTAGCAAGCCATAAGGTTCGATACAAA
Organism: Acetobacteraceae bacterium; assembly: GCA_965198855.1. Taxonomy (GTDB): domain Bacteria; phylum Pseudomonadota; class Alphaproteobacteria; order Acetobacterales; family Acetobacteraceae; genus BOG-908. The sequence goes on from CBDAPZ010000002.1 coordinate 267,524, forward strand.
AATCCCCGCAGCGAGGCGGGGATCTTCGAGCGTGTATAGAAAGGTTGCGGCCTGTGCTCAGGCTGCCATATCGAACACCAGAAACTCGGCGGACGATTCGGCCTTGAGAACGAGATCGTTCTCGTTTGCGATGGCCGCGCCATCGCCTTGCAAAAGTGCAACACCATTCAGCGAAACTTCGCCGCGTGCCACTTGCACCCATTGCACGCGGCCGCTGCGCAACGGCAAGCCCACTTCCTGGCCGGCCGCCAACCTGGCCGCGTAGAGATCGATGTCCTGGTGGATCGTTACAGAGCCATCGCGACCATCTTTCGAACCGACCAGGCCGATGCGGCCCTCGATCGTGGCACCCACGGCTTTCTGTTCGTAGCCGGGTGCGAGACCCTGCTCGCCCGGCAGCATCCAGATCTGCAGCATGTGCACAGCCTCTCCCGCCGAGGCGTTATATTCCGAGTGGCGTATGCCGGTGCCGGCCGTCATGCGCTGCACTTCGCCGGCGCGGATTTCCGCCGCCGTGCCGGTGCTGTCCTTATGGGCTAAAGTGCCACTCAAAACCCAGGTGACGATCTCCATGTCGCGGTGAGGATGCGTGGGAAAACCAGCGCTCGGGGCTATGAAATCTTCGTTGATCACCCGTAGCGGACCCCAATGCATGTGCGCGGGGTCGTAATATTCGCCGAAAGAAAAACTATGGCGGCTGTCGAGCCAACCCAGCTTGGCTGCACCGCGGTCCTGACTTTTGCGAAGGGTGATCATCGGAGACTCCTCTGATACGAGAGTAGAACGTTATGCGTTTGTTACGTGGCCGATGGGCGCAGCAGTGCCGCGACCTGTGCGACCCGCTTACCCTGGAAACGAGCCACCGCGAGTTCGTCTTCGGTCGGCAACGGATTGGCGCCGCTCACCGCAGAGGCGCCATACGGCGTGCCGGCCTTGAACACCGATGCATCGGCATAGCCGGTCGGCACGATGATCAGCCCGAGATGCGCCAGCGGATTGTAGAGCGAGAGGATGGTGCTCTCATTGCCACCGTGCGCGGACTGGGTGGAAACGAAAGCCGAGCCCACCTTGCCGTTCAGCTTGCCCTGGAACCACAGCCCGCCAAGGCCGTCGATATAGGCCTTGAGCTCGGCCGCTGCGTTGCCGAAACGGGTGGGCGTGCCGAAAACGATGGCGTCGGCCCATTCGGCATCATCGGCGGTCGGCGCCTCGTAGAGCGCGTTCATCCGGGCGGCGGATTCCGCCCAGCCGGGCGCCTGCGCCATGATGTCGGCGCCGACGAACTCGCGCGCGCGGCGCAGGCGGATCTCGGCGCCCTCCGCGGCAGCACCCTCCGCCACGGCCTTCGCCAAAGCCTCGGTCGAACCGCTGCGGGAATAGAAGGCAATCAGGATCTTGGCCATCGGCTGCGTCTCTCTCTCGTATAAGGATCGGCCACGCCGGCCGCGAGACCGCATATAGGCGTTGGCACATATCGATAAAACTCGGATAAGATCGATCCTTCACACCGAGAAATTCGATATGCCGGAGATCGGAACACCTACGCTGGACCAATTGGCCGTGCTGACGGCCGTCGCCGATACCGGCAGTTTCTCCGCCGCCGCCACCAGGCTGCACCGCGGCCAGTCGGTGATCAGCTACACGATCGCCAACCTCGAGACGCAGCTCGGCGTCACCCTGTTCGATCGCAGCCTCCGCAGGCCGGTGCTGACACCGGCCGGACGGGCGATCCTGGAAGACGCGCGGCGGGTCGGGTTGATGATCGATGAACTGCGCGCACGCGCCGGCGCCATGCGGCAAGGCTACGAAGCGGAAATCTCGCTGGCGGTCGACGTGCTGTTCTCCGTTCCAGCGCTGACCTGCGTGCTGCGTGACTTCGCCGAAGCCTTCCCCAGCGTCTCGCTACGGCTGCGCATGGAGGCGGTCGGTGGCGTGACCCAGCTGGTGCTCGACGGCCTCTGCATCCTCGGCCTCTCGGGCTGGATCGCCACACAGCCCGACCAGCTCGAATGCCGGCCGGCCGGCGCGATCAGGCTGGTGCCGGTGGCAGCCCCCAGCCACCCGCTCGCACAACTGGATAGAATTACCCGCGCCATCGCCCGCGACCACGTGCAGCTGGTGCTCTCAGACGCCAGCCGCCTAACCGAAGGCCAGGATTTCGGCGTAATCGCCCTGAAAACCTGGCGCCTCGGCGACCTCGGCGCAAAACACGCGCTGCTGCTCGCCGGACTGGGATGGGGCAACATGCCCGAGCACCAGGTCGCCGAGGACCTCAAAAAAAATCGCCTCAAACGACTGCCCTTCGAAGGCGAACCCACCTACGATTATACCCTGAACATGATCCACCGCACCGACCGCCCCCCCGGCCGCGCCGGCACCTGGTTGGCAGATAGACTGGCGAGGGTGGTGTTGACCCACGGCTAGGCCAGGGGGCACAGCCCGCTGGCCTAGCCGTGGGTCAAAGCGACCCTCAGCTCTTGTTGCTCAGCAGGATCCACAAACGCGCCAGGCCGGCGGTGCCGTCTTTGCCGCCTACGGTTTTCAGGATCTTGATGGCTTCGGATTTCTTGCCGGCCTTCAGGTAGGCGATGCCGAGATGCAGTTTGGTGTCGTCAGGGTGGCGCAGATCGTCTTTGGCCTGGCCGGCCTGGATAAGTGCGACACCTTTATCGAACTGGCCGTAGGAGAGGTATTCCTCGCCCAGGAGAACCAGGGGGTTGCCGTCGTGCTGGCTTTGGGCGTCGGCCTCGCGTTTGGGCAGTTGCGGCAATTCGTCGGCGTATTTCTTGTTCACCAGGTCACGAAGGCGCTGTTGGCGTGGGGCGCCGGGGCCGACGCCGAGGGCGCCTTTTGCGTAGCCTTGGTCGATGATAGCCTTGGCTTCGCCGGGGAGCGGCACCTGCAGCGAGAGAAGCACCATTTCCATGTAATCGTCGGTGGTCATGGTGGTGCCGAGCGCCATCTTCACGCGATCCAGGTCGAGTGTGAGGCGGTCGGAGAAGCCGGCGCTGACTTGCACGTTATGCACCAGGTTCGCCCAGTAATCGGGCTTCGGATAATAGGTCACGAGCTGGACCATGGTGTTCTCGAAGCCGACCGTGTCGTGCATCTGATCCTGGCAGCTTGCCAGGAGCTGGAGCTGGTTCTCGGTCGGGCGCTGGCCCGCTTTCACGGTCGCTGCAATCTGCGCCTGCTGCAGCTTGGCGGCGTTGGCGAAATCCTTGTTCTGGTAATAGGCCGAAATGAGCGTATTGCGCATTTCCGGCGAGTTGCCGCCAGCCTTGAAGTATCTCTGTAGCCAACCGATGGCGGCGGCGTAGTTCTTCTGCTGGAAGGCGATGCCGATTTCCGCTTGCAGCAGCCTGGCTTGTTCGGCCGCTGAAACCTTGCCGGAGTTCAGCATGTCGGAGAACACTTTGGCCGCGGTGGCGGTGTCGCCTTTGGCCTGGGCGACCGAGCCGCGCATCTCTTCGACGACGAAGCGTTCGTTGTCGGTCGTCGCCTTGGTCGAGGCGACATTCACCTGCGACATCGCCTGGTCGTATTTATGGGCCGCCAAGAGGGATTTCGCCTTGGACAACGGCGTGCCGACGGCCGCCGACAAGGTCTGGGCCATGGCGCCGCCCGTGCAGGCACCGAAAAGGGCGGCGCAAATGGCCGCCCTCAGAACACTCTTCTGCATCATTACTGCCCTATGATCGTCTAGTTGCCGACAAGTCCGAGCGTGTGTACGCCAAGCCGTTGCGCGTCCGCCATTACGTGCGCCACGTATTTATAGGTGGCGAGCTTGTTCGGGTTCAGGTGGATTTCCGGTTGCGGATCGGCCAGGGCGGCGGCCCGCATATGGGCCACCAGATCGGGCTCGCCGGTGATCGCAGTCCCGTCCCACGAGACCGTGCCGTCGAAATCGACATCGATGGTAACGACCTGCGGGGGCACCGGCGGCGGCGGCGGATTGCCGACCGGCAGGTTCATCTTCACGGCGTGCGTCTGGATGGGGATGGTGATGATCAGCATGATCAGCAGCACCAGCATCACGTCGATCAGCGGCGTGGTGTTCATGTCCACCACCACTTCCGGTTCGCCGTCTCCGCCGCCGGTCGGCATGCTCATTGCCATGGGTCGTAATCCTTAGAATCAAATGAAGCGGTGAAGCTGCGAGGACATAAAAGAGAAGAGCTTCTTTTCTGAAGAAAAGAAGCACAAGACTTTTATGCCCTTTCGCGCGCGATCAGCCGCCGCCGTTTGGTGGGGGTTGCGTAATGAACTGGACGTTGAAGATGCTGGCGCGCTGCAAGGCGATGACGGCCTTGCCGACAAACTCGTAGCGGGCATTTTCGTCGGCACGGATGTGCACTTCTGGCTGCGGGACCTTCGTCGCGATGGTCTTCAGCTTTTCGAAAAGCGCGTTCGTGTCGGCGAGCGGCTTCTCGTTCCAGAAATAATCACCGTCCTTGTCGATCGCCAGAATGACGTTGTCCGGCTTGGTTTGTGTCGGCTGGTTGCGGTCCTTGGGTAACGCCACCGGAATGGTGTGCGTTACCACCGGGATGGTGATCAGGAAGATGATCAGCAGCACCAGCATCACGTCGACGAGGGGCGTGGTGTTGATCGCCGACACCACCTCGTCATCATCGCCTTCGCCCCCCGAGGGGCCGACGCTCATTGCCATGGTGCGTTACGCCGCTTTCGTGGCGGCGGTCGCACCCGGAGCAACGTTCACGCGGCTGCCGGAGAGCAGGATCGAGTGCAGGTCGCTGGCGAAGTTGCGGACGTTCTCGTTGGCGGTCTTGTTGCGGCTGACCAGGTAGTTGTAGCCGAGCACGGCCGGCACGGCGGTGGCCAGACCGAGTGCCGTCATGATCAGCGCTTCACCTACGGGGCCCGCAACCTTGTCGATGGAGGCTTGCCCGGCGATGCCGATGGCGGTCAGCGCGTGATAGATGCCCCAGACGGTGCCGAAGAGGCCGACGAACGGCGAGGTGGAACCGACGGTGGCGAGGAACGGCAGGCCGCCCTGCAGACGGGTGCGGATGGTGTCCTGCGCGCGCTGGATCGACATCGTCACCCAGGTGTGCAGGTCGATGCTGTCGGTAAGCGCACCTTCATGGTGTTCGCTGGCCGAGATGCCGTTTTCCGCGATGTAGCGGAACGGGCTGGTGGGCTTGAGGCGCTGGATGCCGTCGCGCACCGAGGCCGTTTTCCAGAAATCCTTCTGGGCGTTCTTGTAGGAGCGGAACAGCGACATCTGCTCGAAGAACTTGGTGATCATGATGTACCAGGTGCCGAGCGACATCAGGGCCAGGATCACGAGCACGGTGTGGGAAACGGCGTCGCCGGTCTTCCACAGGGCCGAGAGGCCGTAGGGATTATCGACGGCTTCGGTGCCGTTGCCCTGGTCGACGGCGCCGGTGGGCGGCGGGGTCGCGGAGGCATCGGCCGGCGGGGTTGCCGGTGCGGCGCCGGGGGCGGCGGCCGTGGTGTCGGGCGTGCCGGGTGCAGGTGTGGCACCTGGTGCAGGGGCGGTCGCACCTGGGGCCGGTGCAGCGGCGTCAGGCGCCGGGGCGCTGGCGGCGGGGGCTGCAGGTGCCGGGGCGGCAGCCTGTGCGAAGGCAGCAACCGGGGTTGCGGTCGCTACGGTGAAGGCGACGGCGGCGAGCAAAGAGAGGCGGTTCGAGGTTTTCATGGTCACTCCTTTCTCACGGCTCCGTCGGGAGCCGGGAACTTCGAAAATCAATTGTTAAGCTTGAAGGTGATCTTCCACTCGTGGGTAGAACCAACGGGCTGGCCGTTATGGGTGCGCGGCTGGTAGCGTGAGCGCCGTGCATAAGCCAAAGCCGCGTTGCCGAAAGCTTGCCCGCCGCTGACGGCGTCGATCCGGCAATTGCTGGTGCTGCCGTTCGGGTCGACGTCGCAGGAGACGCGGGCGAACCCTTCGCGCTCCTCATCCTGCATGTCTGCCGGATATTCCAGCGCCGGACCGGCGATAGGCCGTTCACTGACGTCGTGATCGGCCACGGCCGGCCGCGGGGCCGCAGGCTGCGGATGCGGTGCGACCGGTGTCGGCACGTTGGTGTGCACGACCGCCTGGATCGCGGCCTGAGGCTGCGGCGGCGGCGTCACCTGGATCTCCGGAGGCGGCACGGAGGGCGGCGGCGGCGGCGCGAGGTCCGGCGGTGGTGGCGGTGGTGGCGGTGGCGGTGGCGGTGGCTTCTCTGCTTGCACGATTTTCGCGGCAACAGGCGGACGCAGCTTCTCGATGATGTTGGATCCCAACCCATTGACCAGCCCGTAGATCAACAGGATATGCAGACCAACGACGATACCGATGCCTATCAGTCGTCGCTTCGGGTCCTTACCCTGCTCGGCGTAATTCATGCCGCGCACTCCTTCATCAAATCTTGTCTCCTGTTATGGGCGGCAGCCACAGAAGGCTGCGTTGCCCCTGCTTTACGCCTCATATGCACCACCACGGTCTGCCCCGCTTGCGTGCGCCGCGCCATGCGTTTTTGGATCGTGCACGCGCGGCTTCCCGGCCTCAAGGGGGGGAAGTGGTTCATGGCCGGCATTCTCGCCAGGCGAACGAAGTTTTCCGTTCCTGGATGCGTTTGGCGCGGACTGGCCACCCTTCATGTCCGAGTGGCCCAGATCGGCGCTGATCGCATCGGCCGCCGCCCGTACCGCGCGGCCTGACGAAGCAAGGCCGTGCTCGTCGAGATACTGCGCAGCGGTCGACAGGCCGAGGGCGGCAACGACCGCGCCATCCGCACTGCGCACCGGGGCCGCCACCGTACGAAGTGGGTCGGTGCTGCCCGCTTCATCGAACGCATACCCACGGGAAACAGCCTCGGACATCGCCCGGATGAATTCTGCGGCGTCAGGGGCCGAATCAGGCGTCACGGGGCGGTCAGTGCCGCAATCCTGGGCAAACACGGCGTGCCATGCCGCCTCTGTCTGATCGATCAGCAAGGCGCGGCCTTCGACGCAGCGGGTGAGGCCAGTGCGCTCGCCGATGCGCAGGCTGGGCAGCAGGCGGCGATGGCCCTCTATGCGCTCGAGCAGCAAGGCGGCGCCGGATTCGCAGATGGTGAGGTGCACGGTATCGAGGCTGTCAGCCGCGAGCTTTTCCATGTGCACGCGGGCGACACGCAGAAGGACCGTCTGTGCCTGCGCGAGCGAGCCAAGTTCCAGCAGCTTGGGCCCGAGAACATAGCCCTCGCGGGGGGTCAGTGTGAGGTAGCGTCGCTCCAGCAGGGCGGTGGCGAGGCGATGGGCGGTGCTGCGAGCAAGGCCCAGGCGATCGGCCAAGGCCGGCAAGGCCAGCGGCCCGGTGGCAACCATTTCAAGCACGTCCAGGCCACGCACAAGTGTTTGGCTGTTGGGGGAACTCCCATCCAGACCTACTCGGCGCGGCAATAGAGACGTTGAACGTTTCATTAAATGGGATGCTATTCCAAATACTGGGCCGGATACAAGGGTAAGCGGATGGCACGCCGAAACCCGAGCCGGTGACGGCGATGGATCTTTTAGAAAGTCGTTTGGCGTAAGGCTCAGCAATCCGTATGCCAGTTCGCGCCCCGGCCTGATTATTTCCGATCGCACAGCAAGTGGAATTTGCGCGCTTCCTCTCCGCTTACATCGACGAAGGGCGGATCCTGCAGCTGCGCCAGGGAGATCTGGTTGCGATAGACGATCACATAGAAGCGGTGCGCACCGACATATTTCCGCTGCAGCGACTGGTAATCGACCGAGCCGCACACGACGTCGGCGCCCCCGGGATAGGGGGCCATGAAGTCGAATCGCCAATTGGCGGTCTGCGGAAGCGGAAGGTTTTTGGCAATATTATCCTCCACCATGTCTTGCAGCTCCATGGGGACCGGTTTGGTGCCGGGCGGCGTCGCTTGCGCCTGACAAGCGACAGGTAACGTCAACATTAATGCGCAGAAAGCGGCCTTGGCGGGCAAAATCTGGCTCCATTCTGGTTAGTGGACGATCGCCGGAGAGGATTGCCCTTGTTTGCGGGCGATGTCGCGCCACGTGCATCGGATGACGGAGCAGATGCCGCAGATTATCGACATGACTCCCGCGGGCGACTTCGTGTCGCCGCGGCCGCGGCCGCCCGGCGGTTTTGCCGTGACGCTGGGGGTCAGTGCAGCGATTGTCGCGGCGATCGCTGTGGCGGTTGCAGTCGCAGCTTTGGTGTTGTGGGTGGCTTCGATCATGATCCCGGTGGCGCTCGTTGCGGGCGTTGTGGCCTATGCGGCGTTTCGTTTCCAGATCTGGCGCACGCGCCGTCGGTGAGGACAGGCTTGGTGTTCTGTGGCACCGTGCTTGCGTGGCTGCCGTCTCCCGCATAGGGATGAATGTTCGGCCCGGATCGACTGCGGGATGCGTACGATGAATACAGTTGGTCCCGTTCTCACCTCCGCGTCCGGCGCGCGGGCGCCCAATCGCAAGATCGTCGATCGTCGCCGCTATGAGGCGTTGCTCGATGTGCTGCAGCGACGTGCGACGTCGCGGCGCTTCGATGTGTCGCAGGCGGTCACGGAGGAAGATTACCGGCTGATCCTCGATGCGGCGCGGCTGGCGCCGTCAGGGGCGAATGCGCAGCCCTGGCAGTTCATCGTTATCACCTCGGCCTGGACCAAGAAGGTGATCGCCGAATATCTCGCCCGCGAGCAGCGGCAGCGGGCGGCGGCGGGGCTTGGCGGGAGTGCGATCGATTACCGGGCGATTGAGGATGCGCCGGGCATGTTGGTGGTGGTGGCCGATTTTCGACTAAGCTGGGCGTTTCCCGGGCTGATGAACGGCACCGAGCTGGATCAGCGCTACCATGCCAATGCCGAGCGGGTGATCTTGCAAAGCATAGCCTCGGCGACGACGGCCGCCCACTTGGCGGCGGCTTCACTAGGGTTCCAGAGCTGGTGGGTTTCGATCCTCGGCCAGGAAGAGACACAGGCGGCGTTGCATCCACTGCTTGGCGTGCCGGTGGATCTGACAATCACCGACCTGATGGTCTTCGGCCGCGCCGCCGGCCCGGTGCCGAAGCGCTGGAAGAAGACCGTGGAAGACATCACCAGCTGGGACCGGTTCGACATGGCGAATTTCCGCAGCGTCGCCCAGATCGACGCCTGGATGGAGGACGTCCGCCGCGGCAATCCGAAGGCTCTGAAATGACGAAGGGTTTGGGGGGGCCGGCACGGCTCCCCCAAACATCCTTCGTGTCGTTGCCAGGGGGCGATGTGCCCGTCATTTGGCGCCGCAACCCCCGCTCCCGGCGGATCACCCTGCGCATAGACCCGATTGCTGCAGGGGTCGTCGTGACCCTGCCTGTCAGGGCGGCGCGGGCGGCTGGGCTGGCCCTGCTGGAGCGGAATGCCGCGTGGGTGTGCAGCCGGCTTTCCGCCTTACCCGAGGTGCCCAGCTTTGCGGATGGCGGAGAGGTGGCGATCGAGGGTGTGCCACATGCGATCCGTCATGTGCCGAGTGGGTGTGGTGGGGCCTGGCTAGAGGCAGGCTGCCTTATGGTAGCGGGAGATCGAGCCTTTCTGGCGCGGCGGATCGGTGATTTTCTGCGGGCGGAGGCGGGAAGGCGGTTCCTCGTTTTAGCGCAGGGCAAGGCTGACGAGGCGGGGGTGGTGCTTGGCCGCGTGCGCGTACGGGACACACGCGCACGGTGGGGAAGTTGCTCGCCAAGGGGGGCGCTGATGTTCTGCTGGCGGCTGCTGATGGCGCCGGCTTTGGTGCAGGATTACGTGGTGGCGCATGAGGTGGCGCATCTGCGCCATCTCAATCACGGGCCCGATTTCTGGGCATTGGCAGCACGGCTGTCGCCGCATCGGGCAGAGGCGGAGGCGTGGTTGGCGCAGGAAGGGCCAAGGCTGCTGCGGGTGGCGTGAGGGCGAGGATCAGGGGCACCCAGATGATGAACCAGATCGGGCCGGGTCCCTTGGTGATCTGGCCGAGATCGGTGAGGCCGGCGAGCAGGCCGCTGGCACAGATGGCGACGACCCAGATGCGCTCTTGGGTATGGGGGGCCTTGGCAAGGCAGATCGCGGCACGGCCGGCCACGGCCAGGAAGAGCAGCAGGCCGATGATCCCACTATAGAAGAGAAGGGAGAGGACGAGGCTGTGGGGAAAGCCGGTCCGTGAGAACGGCACGTTGGCTGCCAGGCCGTGGCCGAAGATCGGTTGCTGTTGGATGAGCCCCCAGGTGACGCTCCAGATCTCGAAGCGATGCGAGGTGCCGCGTTCCAGCAATAGCCGCGCAAGATGCGCACGCAGGTTGGCGGGAAACACGAGGAACCAGGCTGCGATCACGGCGAGGAGTGCGATTGCTGCGCGGCGGTGCCAGGGTGAGGCGGCGAGAAGCAGGGCAGTGCCGCCTGTAGCCGCGAGGAGCGCGCCGCGGCTCTGCATGGCGAGGATGAAGAGGGCCATTACGACAGCACCAGCGAGCATGAGGCGGCGCCGCCGTGTCGGGCAGCCCGGTGCGGCGGCTCCTGAAAGTGCCGTCAGATAGGCCAGGGACATCACCGCGCCGCCGAGGATGGGCTGCTTGGTGATGCCCCAGCCGAAGATGCGCTCGCCGGCGAGCAGGCTCGGCAGTCCGATCACCAGGGACCAGGCGGCATTGCCGGCGCCGGCCCATACCAGTAGGCCGGTCCAGCGCCGGCGCCACGCGGGATCAGTGCAGGCGGCGTGCAACGCGATGACGAAGGCCGCCGTGCAGAGCGTGGCGACGGCAAAGCCAAAGCGGCGATGACCGGGATCTTCGCTCCATAATAGGGTGAGGCCTGACCAGGCGATGAGGGCAAGCGCCAGGCCTGGAGCGCGGCGAAGCGCCGCTTGCGTGCAGCACTGCCACGCCGTGAGCGGCAGCACGGCGATGTAGAAGACGAGACCATAGGCGGCTTCACCGGGCAGAACGAAGGCGGCGGCGGTGAACAGCAGCAGGGCTCCGCCCAAGGCGCCGGTCATGCGACGGCGCTCGGCCATTCCAAATCCTTTGGGTCGTGGATGCCGCAGGCCATATCGACGAGGTAGCTGGCGACCAGGGTTTCGTTGAAGAGCGCGTGGTAACGCGCGCGGCCGGCGGCGGCGAGTGCTGCGCGGGCGGCAGGGTCGGCGGCGAGGCGGCGGGCTTGGGCTGCGAGTTCGTCGAAGGAGGCGAAGAAGGCTAGTTCGCCATCGGTAAACAGGCGGTCGTACCCGGTGGCGCGGTCGATCAGGACGGCAAGGCCGTTGCCGGCCAGTTGTGCGAGGCGGTCCGAGCTGTAGAGCGGTACGTCGTTGCGGCGGCTGACGTTGAGGCCCATCGCGGTCTGGCCGAGGGCGGATTGGTAGGCGTGGCCGAAAACAGGTGGGCGGCCGGCGAGGCCTGCGAGGTTCAGGCGCAAGGCGGGAAGCTTTTGGGCGAGGGCGGCGAAAAGATCCTCCATGTCCCAGGCTTGCCCGCAGACCAAGCGGCGTGGGCGGGCGGGATGGCTGCAGGCGAAGAACAGGTCATAGGGCAGATCGAGATACAGATGCGCCTGGCCGGTCTCGATGGAAAAGTCGACCGGGTTAGGCAGGAAACCCAGGCGCATGCCGGGGTGGCGCAAGGCAGCGAGCGCGTCGCCGGCGGTGGAGACGAGTGTTGCGTCCACCACACCGAATTTTGCACGTAGGCGCCTCACATTGTCGGGCTCGAACAGCGGATCGACGTTCCATTGCAGCACGCGCAGGGAGGGCATGGCGCGGCGGAGGGAGGCGATAGTCGCCGGGCGGAGCGTGTCGGCGTGGCCGAGCACCAGCAGATCCGGCCGCATGTCGCGCGCCAGGCGGGTGAAGGCGGCATTGGCGCCGCGCACGCCGAATTTGCGGGCGCCGAACGGAGTGGCTGCACGGGCAACGTCGCGGTCGGCGAAGTCGACGACCTGGTGGCCGGCCCGCGTCAGCCCGCGGCTCAGCTTGGCCGCGACCGAGTGCAGGAAGGCACCCTTGGCTCGTGAGCCGAAATTACCGGCGTGAAGTATGCGCATCGATCAGTTGGCAGTTGTCGGGCGTCAGTTGTCAGAGCGGCCGCCTGCTGGCAACTGAGCCCTGGCAACTGACCCCTGGCCACCTGCGGCTGAACCGCCTATGGTCTGGCCGGCTTCGGGGCGTAGCTCAGCCTGGTAGAGCACCTGCTTTGGGAGCAGGGGGCCGGAGGTTCGAATCCTCTCGCCCCGACCATTTGGATTTTGGAGACCGGTTTTCGCCATGCGCGCGCGTATTTTCCAGCAGCCGAAATCGGCGACCCAGTCCGGCACCGCCGGCAGCCATGAGTGGGTTCTACAGTCAGAGCCCACCGAGGCGCGGCGTCAGGATGCGTTGATGGGCTGGTTCGGCAGCGGCGACACGCAAAGCCAGGTGACATTGCGGTTCGACACCCAGGAAGAGGCCATCGCCTATGCGACCAAGGCCGGCATCGCGTTTGATCTGGAATTGCCGCCGGTGCGCGTGCGTGTGCCGAAAATCTACGCGGATAATTTTAAATATGGCCGCCTGGACAACTGGACCCACTAATAACGCCGTCCAGGGGGCTTCCCCTGGTGGGCGCCTTTTTTCTCCAGTCCGGCCCCTTAGCTCAGCTGGATAGAGCACCTGCCTTCTAAGCAGGATGTCGGTGGTTCGAACCCACCAGGGGTCGCCAATCTTTCTGACCAGTCTTTCTTATTCGTCGCGATGCACGCGTTCCATGCGCTCGTGCCGTTCCTGTGCTTCGAGCGACAGGGTGGCGATCGGGCGGGCTTCGAGGCGGCGCAGGCCGATCGGCTCGCCTGATTCCTCACAATAGCCGTATTGGCCGGTTTCGATCCGCACCAGCGCCTGGTCGATCTTGGAGATCAGCTTGCGGGCGCGGTCGCGGGTGCGCAATTCCAACGCGCGATCGGTCTCGACGCTGGCGCGGTCGGTGATGTCGGCTTCGAGGATACCGCCTTGGCCGAGACTGGCCAGGGTGTCATCGGTGTCGCGCAACAGGTCGGCGCGCCAGCGCAGCAGTTTTTGACGGAAATACTCCATCTGCAGCGGGTTCATGAACTCCTCGCTGTCCAAAGGCGTGTAGTCGGGTGGCAGCGTGAGCATCATCCTAGGCCGATCCTCGTCGTGATGAAGGGCCAAGGCGACCTGCGAACCTACAAGCCTCGGCAACTGGCGCGGCTTATAGACGGGGGAATCCGCCACGCCAAGCATCACGGTGCATGACGATGCCTCCCCTGCCCTTTCGGCGGTCGCGTTACGCGCGGCGGGCACGTTCGATGGCCGCGCGTTGCGCGATCGCACGCAGCACATCGTTCAGTGCCGGATCGGCGGATCCCGGCAGATCCTCGGATAACGCGTCGAGCCTATCCCCCACGGTGTCGCCGCCGAGCATGGCGAGCTGCAAGTCGCGCATGGTGCCGAGCAGGGTTTCGCCGCGCACGATCGCAGCGCGATCCGCTTCGACCTGTGCGTCGGCCATGCCGGCTGCCTGCAGGGTGAGCAGCGACATTTGGGTGGCGGCCGAGGCTTCCGCCGGCGCTTGGGCGACGGCTTCTGCATCGGGCTCGAGGATTTCGAAGCCGGTTTGACGTCGCCGCGCGCGGGTGGCGGCGACGAGAGAGTGTGCGCCGGTAATTGGTTCGATCGGCATGAAAGCCTGTCCTTTCCATCGCATCGCCGTGCCCATTCCAGCGCGCAATGCACGTTCCGGTAATATCAACGTGGTTTTCTGTCCCGCATGTACGCTTCGATGCACGTCCTGACCGAGTGTGGGCCCGACCTTGCCGGTGCGGTGCATCTGCCTTCGGCATCCTGGCGTGAAAACCTTGCTGGCATGCGAACGCGAGATGCGGCGTGTGGAGCGATGGCAATGCTGTTCGCGTTGTCCGCGCCTTGCTGCGCGCAGGTGCGGGTGAAGGATATCGCCGATGTGGAAGGCGTGCGCGACAACCAAGTGGTGGGGTACGGGCTCGTCGTCGGTTTGAACGGCACCGGGGACAAGCTGGATAATTCGGTTTTTACCCGCGAATCTCTCGTCGGCATGCTCGAACGGCTCGGCGTGAATACACGTGACCAGATCCTCAAACTGGAAACCAAGGATGTGGCGGCGGTGATGGTCACCGGTGACCTGCCGGCATTCTCGCGCACCGGCAGCCGGATCGATGTGGGCGTATCTGCAATCGGAGACGCAACGAATCTCACTGGCGGCACGCTGCTCGTCACACCTTTGCTGGCGGCTGACGGCGAAGTCTATGCAGTGGGACAAGGTGCGGTGACGACCGGTGCGATCGCTGCGCGCGGTGCGTCCGGCTCCTCGGTGACACGCAATGTGCCGACATCGGGCAAAATCGCCAACGGCGCCATCGTGGAAAAGGAAGTGAGTTTTGCGCTCGGCGCGCGCGACGTGGTCGCATTGGCATTGCGCAATCCGGACCTGACCACCGCACGGCGCATCGAGATTGCGATCCGCAACGAGCTTGGCCCGGGCATTGCGCACACCACCGATCCGCGCACGGTGGAATTGACGCTGCATAATATGGATGTGGTCGATGCGTTGGCGCGTATCGAGGATCTGCGCGTCGAGCCTGATTCGCCGGCGAAGGTGATCATCGACGAGACCAGCGGCACCATCGTGATGGGTGCGAATGTGCGTATCAGTACGGTGGCGATCGCACAGGGCAACCTGACCATACGTGTTTCCGAAGCGCCGGAAGTGTCGCAGCCTGGCCCGTTCAGCAGGGGCACCACGGCAGTCGTTCCGCGCAGCACGATCAGTGTGGATACCCAGCACGATCATAAGCTCGGCATTCTCAATGCGGCACCCACGTTGCGCGACCTCGTCGCGAGCCTCAATGCGCTCGGCGTTGGGCCGCGCGACCTGATCAGCATTCTGCAGGCCATCAAGGCCGCCGGCGCGCTGCAGGCGGATCTGGAGATCAGATGATGAAGATCACATCCAACACTGCGTCGGTGCCGTTGGCAGTGCAGCAGAAACTGCACAAGACGGCGGAGGACTTCGCAGCGGTGGCGCTGAACGAGCTCCTCAAGCCGATGTTCGACACCGTGGATAATACGAAATCCATGTTCAGCGGCGGCGAGGCGGAACAGCAGTTCAAGCCGATGATCATTTCCGAAGTCTCAAAGCAGATCGCGCGCTCCGGCGGCCTCGGCATCACCGAACCGGTCTATCAGCAGATGCTGCGACTGCAGGAGCAACGCAAGTGAGCAGATATGGCCGCAACGTCGCGGCACCCACCATGGACGAAGCGGTGGCGCGACTCAGCGCCTTGCTCATCGAAGAGAATGCAGCACTCGATGCGATGGATTTTGCGCGGGCGGGTGCGTTGCTGGCCGCCAAGCATGCGGCGGCCGATGCCTTGGCGGCGGCGTGGCGCGCGGCCGATCCGGGTGCTGCGATCAGCGAAAAAATGCATGAGCTCGGCTTGCTGGCGGAGTCCAACCGCCAGTTGCTCAAGCGCGCCATGCGCGTGCAGCATCGCGTTTTAGACCTCGTCGCAAAGGCTGCACGTCAGCCAAATGCGGCCGGCCGCTACGGTGCCGAGGGGCGGCCGACCAGCAGCCGTGCGGCCGCACAAACGCTCAAGACACGCGCCTGAGCAGAGCTACCGGTCGGCCTGCCGGATTAAGATTTTGTCGCCCGGGATGCGCTGTTCGATACGCACGACCTTGATGGCATAAAAAAAGGGCTTTGGGTCATCCGACCCAAAGCCCTTTCCTTGCATCCGCCACGCATCAAGAATCGTGGTGTTCGCTTTCCATTTCGGTCTCTTCCGAAGGGGATGACGGTGCTTCGGTTTCCATCGCCGGCATCGCCTTCTTGCGCCCGCGTGTCTTCTTCACCGGTGCGTCCATCGCCATTTCGAAGCTGTGCGCGGCCTCACGCGGTTTGCGTGTTTTGCGCGCCGGCTTTGCGGCAGCAGGTGCCGGCGTCGGCTTCGAACGTGCCGGACGGCCGGGTTTGCGCGCGCCGTTGGCGGCACGTGCGGCAGCGGCCAACTTGCGGCCGGCGACGGTGCGCCCGTCGATCTTGCGCGGCGCGGCTTTCGATCCCGTTTTTGACGCGGAGGTTTTCGACGCCGTGGTTTTCGACATCTTTGTCGCGGGCTTTGCAGCCTTGGCGATGCGGCCGGTGGTCTTCTTCGGTGTCGCGCGTGCCGTGGTTTTCTTCACCGCTGCCTTGGTGCCGCGCGCGGTCGCAGCTTTTGCAGGACGGCCGACAGCCGCCTTGCGCGTGCTGACCGGTTTGCGACCGGCTGCAGCCTTGGTGGTACGTGTTGCAGGCTTCGCGGTACGCGTGGTTTTCGCTGCAGCCTTGGTGGTGCGTGTGGCTTTGGCTGCGGGTTTCGCCGTACGGCCCGTGGTCTTCTTGGCGACCGGCTTGACTGTGCGCGCAGTGGTGGTTTTGGTCTTGCGCGTGGTGGCCGCTGCTTTGGTCTTGCGCGCGACAGGCGCTTTTGCGGCCTTGGGTTTCGGGCCGCGCTTGGCGGTGGCTTTCACAGCCATTGCGCGTGTGCGCTCCGGCTTGCTCAAGGTTTCTTCACTCATGACGCTCTCTAGCTCCCTCGATGAGACTGAACATATCCGGACCGGCGACTCTCATGACCGGCAGATCCAAAACCATGGCCGATCCTGGCCACGGCCAACCGTGCCGATGACCGACGTTCCCTGCGGGTGTGCACTGCCACGTCACCTTGTCCGGTCTGCCGCTTTCGCGCTGAAGAGCCGTAAAAGTTTCGCTGCCGTGTCCTGCCGCCGCCGGTCTCAAATAACACCGACGGGTGGATCGCCGCTTCATCTTAGCACCTGCATGCGGACCGCTCTGACGAATTACGAATCGCAGACATGCGCTGCATTCGCTATCCACCGTGTTCCGCTTTCATGTCAAATAGAATTGCGCAATTTTCTGCTGGTTTCGAGATAAAAATCTCTTCATGCCTCCGCTGTGCAGCATGTCCTTCCCCCGGATCACGCCGGGCACATACCGACCCTTGATAGCCAAATCTGAAAAGATGCTTATATGCACTCAGAATTTCTAAATTCTACGACCGAGGCGGCGATGCTTGAAAAGGTTTGATGGCGCCGCATGAAACGCCGGTGAGAAGCGTCGCTCATCGGCCTCACATTTCGTTCATGCTGGCAGCAGCGCGCCGGCCAGCGCGAAGTTCCGCGCATTGAAGCAACGACGGATCGGTGAAACGCGATCGATGTTGCAGGCCGCGGCGACCGTGCAACGCGCGGCCAGCATCACGGTGCTTGCCGGACGACATCGCACATGCAGGGCTGGCACAGTCGGTGTGCGCGGCTGAATGATCACCGACGCTTGCCTTCAGCCGCAAGGCGGCCCAATTTTTCAGGCATGGAAACCGTTTCTACCCTCGCTTTGCCCGGCACACCCGATATCTCCCAGCACAGCGAGCCTGCGCCAGCCGTCACCTGGAAACCTGCAGGGCGCAATGCCACCGCTTACAGCGATGGCGTGCCGATGAAGTCGGCATTGTGGCGGGGCTGCACCGGGTTTTGTCCGGCTTGCAGCAAGGGCCGAGTGTTCGACGGCTTCTTGCGTGTCGGCCCGGTTTGCAGTTTTTGCGCCGCACCTCTCGGCGACATACGCGCCGACGATGCGCCGCCCTATTTCACCATTTTCATCGTGGCGCACCTCGTCATCGGCCTGCTGGTGCTGTGCGAGCATAATCTAGCGTTGGGAATCGGCACCGAGATGATGCTGTTTCTGCCGGGAACATTGCTCGCCACCCTGGCGCTGATGCGGCCGGTGAAGGGGGCTACCATCGGGGTGATGTGGAAGCTCGGTTTGATGAGTCCCGCCATGGATCCCGAGAAGGCGCTGCCGGATGCATGAACCTTCGACCAGCCCGGGAACACCGGCACCGACCCCGTCGCTGAAGGATGTGGTGCTGCACGGGGAAAAACGGCAGCTGTCGGATCTGCAGCAGGCTGATCAGGATCAGGCAGTCCGCGATCTCGCCGTTGCCAATTTGTTCGTGCCCCGACATTTGCAGGGGCCTTTCATCCTGCATCTTTCCATCGAGCAGGGACGCCTCGCATTCGACATACGCGACGAGAACGACGCACCCTTGCTCGGGCTCGGCCTTGCACTCGGCCCGTTCCGCCGCCTGCTGAAGGATTATCAGCTGCTGGTCGAGAGCTACGCGCATGCTGTGCAGGATGGGCGCGAGGCGAGCATACAGGCGATCGATATGGGGCGGCGCGGCCTGCATAACGAAGGTGCCGAATTGATGATGGCGCGGCTCGAGGGAAAGATCGAAATCGACTTCGAAACGGCGCGCCGCCTGTTCACATTGGTCTGCGTGCTGCATCAGCGCCTGTAATCGGTCTTTGGTCGTCGGCGAAGATTGACGACCGCAGACCACCAAGGAGGTATTTTGTGAAGATAGACGGCACGCCTTTCCGCAGCGTGTGGATCGATGAGCATGATGGCTGGTCGGTGCGCATCATCGATCAGACCAAGCTGCCGTGGTCGCTCGACATCGTGCGCCTCGTGCATCTGCGCGAAGTGGCGCATGCGATACGCAGCATGCAGGTGCGCGGTGCGCCGTTGATCGGCGCCGTGGCGGCCTATGGATTGGCGTTGGCGATGCGTCAGGATTCCTCCACCGAGGCGCTGGAGCGCGATGCCGCCGCGCTTGCCGCCACGCGGCCGACGGCAGTCAATCTGCGCTGGGCGATCGATCGCATGCTCGCCATTCTGCGCAACACCAGGCAGGCCGATCGCGCCGTCGCCGCCTATCGCGCGGCAAGCGAGATCGCCGACGAAGATGCCGCGCGCAACGAAGCGATCGGTATGCACGGGCTGCCGTTGATCGAGGCGATCGCTGCGGAAAAACCTGTGGCACCCGTCAATGTGCTGACGCATTGCAACGCCGGCTGGCTCGCGACCGTCGATTGGGGCACTGCACTCGCGCCGATCTATGCCGCGCATGATCGCGGCATCAACATGCATGTTTGGGTGGACGAAACCCGGCCTCGCAACCAGGGCGCCGCACTCACCGCGTTCGAGCTGGGCAAACATGGTGTGAAGCACACGGTGATTTCGGACAATGCCGGCGGCCACCTGATGCAGCATGGCAAGGTCGACATGGTGATCGTGGGTGCGGACCGGGTGACGCGCAGCGGCGATGCGGCCAACAAGATCGGCACCTACCTCAAGGCGCTTGCAGCGCATGACAACGATGTGCCGTTCTGGGTGGCGATGCCGTCGAGCACGATCGATTGGCTGATCAAGGACGGCGTGCGCGACATTCCGATCGAGGAACGAGCGGCGGCCGAGGTGACGACCGTCACCGGCCGCGCGATGGACGGCAGTGTGGCGACAGTACGGGTGACACCTTCGGACAGCCCCGCCGCCAACCCGGCTTTCGACGTGACGCCGAGCCGGCTGATCACCGGGCTGATCACCGAACGCGGCCGCTGCGCTGCCACAACCACGGGCCTCGCGGCGCTGTTCCCAGAAGCGGCGCCGAACTTCGGGCGGAACGCGACGTTGGAGGATTGTTCCTGAAAAGGCTTTCGCACCGTGTTTGCGGCTGATCCGAAGATCGAAGCCTTGGTCCCTTGTGCAGGCAGCGGACGCCTTTGAGCGGCCCTGACGCCCGCGACGAGCGTATCGAGACGCTCACCGCAAGGCTGATCGAAATCCAAGCCGATTGCGCCGCCAAGGATGCCTTCATCAGCGCTATCAGCCGCGAGTTGAACAACCCGTTGGCCCCAGTGCTGCTGGCTGTGGAGCATCTGCGCAGCCTGTTGCCTGCCGGCGATACCGCTCGTCTCGAGGCCGCCATGCAGCGCCTGGAGCGGGCTACGGAGGGGTTTGCCGCTCGCACCCGTGTGCTGCTCGATCTTGCGGATCTCTCGGCCGGCGTGCCGGCCTTTGCGGGCAAGCTCGACGTGTCTGCGGCGGTGACGCAGGCCGCCTCGGATACCGCGGGCATGGCGCGGATGGCGGGCTGCGACATGGTCCTTGCCGTCGCTCCCGGGCTGCAGGCGCGCGGCAATGCAGAGGCCCTTGGCAAGGCACTGGGGCATATACTGGCTAACGCCTATCGGTTCGGTGCGGGCCGTCCGGTGCGGCTCGGCGCGATGCAGGAAGGCTCCGGCGGCAGCGTGATCACCATTGCCGACCAGGGTCCTGGCCTGAGCGCGGACAAGGCGGGCAGCCTGTTTGCCCTGTTCGAGCAGACGCGCACGCCGCTCGAGCCCGGATTGGGTATCGGACTTTGGGTGGCCTACCGGCTTGTTTCTGCGATGGGCGGCACGATCGGCGTTGAAAGCACATCCGGCCAAGGAACACACTTCCACGTGAAGCTACCGCCGCTCTAATCCGGGTCTGTTGCAGCAGCGACGCAAAACTTGCAGACCCTCTAAAAATTCCAGGTCTGCGGCATGGTAGCAGCGCCCTGACCTTTGACAGCTGGTAAGGAGCGTTGTGATGACAGAACGAGTTGACGCCTTTGCAGCGGAGAGGCTCTCCAGCGGGGTCGAAGGTCTCGATGCGGTGCTGCTCGGCGGTTTCGTCAAAACCGGGCTATACATCATCCAGGGCGCGCCCGGCGCCGGCAAGACCATCCTCACCAACCAGATTTGCTACGCCTATGCGGCGACGGGCGGACGCGCCCTGTATGTCACTTTGCTTTCCGAACAGCATGAACGTCTGCTGGGCAACCTCGAGCAGATGTCGTTCTTTGATCCTGCGAGGATCGCGCACGAGATCAACTATGTCAGCGCCTTTCAGCTTCTCGAACGTGACGGCCTTGCTGGCCTGCTGACATTGCTGCGCCGTGAGATCGTCGCCCATCGCGCCGGCGTGCTGGTGCTGGATGGTCTGGTGGCGGCAGAAGCTTATGCCAGCACCGAGCTGGAATTGAAGAAATTTGTCCATGAACTGCAGACTTTGGCGGCCGCCGCCGAATGCACGATGTTTCTGCTGACCAGCTCGGGCTTCGAGAACAGCGCGCTGACCCGGCCCGAGCACACCATGGTCGATGGCATGATCAGCCTGCATGACACCGAACATGGCTGGCGTGTCGAACGCGATCTGTTCGTGAGCAAGTTCCGCGGCAGCGACCATCTGCGCGGACGGCATGCGATGGGCATCACCAGCGATGGGGTAAAGGTGTGGCCGCGCATCGAATCGCTGCCGTTGCCGTCGATACGCCTTGTGCGGGATATGGCGGCGCCGCGTCTTTCCACCGGGTCGCGTGGGCTGGATGCGATGCTGCAGAACGGTCTGCCACGCGCATCCTGCACGGTGGTGCTTGGCCCGTCGGGCGCGGGCAAGACGGCACTCGGCCTGCAATTCCTCTCCGCTTGCACACCCGAGGAACCGGGTCTGCTGCTCGGATTCTACGAAACGCCGGAACGCCTGCTGTTGCGTGCCGAAGCCATTGCACCGCATCTGCCGGGTCTCGTCCGCGACGGCATCGTGCGTTTTCAATGGTACGGTCCGACCGAAGGCCTGATCGACGAAGTGGCGAGCCAGTTGCTGAGCGCGGTGCGCACCCATGGCATCAAGCGCCTCGTGATCGACAGCCTGCAAGGGTTCGAGGATTTGACGGTGCAGCCGGATCGGATGACGCAATTCTATCGCGCTCTGACCAGCCAATTGCGCGAACTGGGTGTCACCACCCTGTCCACGATGGAAGTGCGCGAGCTGAACGCGCCGCTGATGCGCGCGCCTCTGACGCGATTAACGGCAGTCGCGGAGAACCTCATCCTGCTTCGTCACGTTGAAGAACTGGGGCAGCTGCAACGCCTCGTATCCGTGATGAAACTGCGTGACAGCGCCTTCGATATGAGGTTGCGGCGTTTTTCGATCGGGCCAGGGGGAATTGTGCTGGATGATGCTGATGCTATCGGTCTGCAGCGAACAGGCTTCGCGCTGGCGGCCGATAAGCGGAACCCAGAACAGGGTAACTGAACAATGGCCACGATCCTCGTCGTCGATGACGAATTCGGCATCGGTGAATTGCTCGAGGCATTGCTGGAGGATGACGGCCATCGCGTTCTGACGGCGATGAACGGCCGCCACGCACTGGAACGGATCGCCGAAGCCAAACCAGACCTCGTTATCAGCGATCTCATGATGCCCGTGATGGATGGTGCCGCGTTACTCGGTGCGCTGCGCGAAAATACCGAGCTGAGGAACGTACCCTTCGCGTTGATGTGCGCGCTGCCTGAAGCCAGCATCACCGATCGTGTGCAGGGCTACGATGCATTCCTGCGCAAGCCGTTCAAGCTCGCTGAAATCTCCAGGCTCGTCATGAAGCTGCTGAAGCCATCCGATAGCTGAATGCGGTCGCGGACCTCACGCGATGCGCACTCTATATATATAGAGTGCGCATCGCGGTCATGGTGCCACCGGCAGCCAGACACGAAAGATCGATCCAGCGCCAGGCTCGCTTTGTATGCTCAACACGCCGCGATGCCGGCTGACGATGTGCTTGACGATGGCAAGCCCTAAACCGGTGCCCCCCACAGCACGCGACCGGCCGGTATCGACGCGATAGAAACGCTCGGTCAGCCGCAGGAGATGCTGCTTCGGTATTCCTGCGCCGTCGTCTTGCACCGAAATCACCAGACCGGGACGCGACGGGAACGCACCGCCAGGTGATGCCGATTCCAAACGCACCTTTATGGTGCCGCCCTGCCGGCCATATTTCAACGCATTGTCGAGCAGGTTCTGCATCACCTGCTCGAGTTGGTCGGTGTCGCCGAGTATATCCGGCAAGCTGTCATTCGGCTGCCAGTCGAGGGAGGTGCCGCGCTGGCGGAAGGCGATCTCGAAACCGGCGAGGCTGCGCTCGATCAATGCATCAAGATTCACATGCTCGTTCGGCACCTGGTGCTCGATGATTTCGATACGGGATAGACTCAGCAAATCGTCGATCAGCCGATTCATCCGCTCGGCCTGCTCGGCCATGATCTCCAGGAAACGCAGCTGCGCCGGCGGATCATCCGCGGCCGGTCCGCGCAGGGTGGCAATGAAGCCGATCAAGCTAGCAAGCGGGGTACGAAGTTCATGGCTGGCATTGGCGACGAAATCCGCTCGCATCCGCTCCACGCGTTTTTCCCGCGTGCGATCCGACAACACAGCCAAGACGCCGGCGCCGCCGGATAACGCAGATTCAAGCCCGACGACCACCGCCTGCACTTCACGTGGCACCGGCACCGGCACATGCAATTGCGCCGTCTGCGGTTCGGCCGAAGCACCGGCCGCAATGGCGCGATCGATCGCGGCGCGGAGATCCGGATGGCGCAACACCGACCCGATATCGCTGCCGAACGCCGCACGTGCGGCGGCATTGGCACGGCGCACGCGCCGATCCGCGCCCAACACCACCAGCGGATCGGGCAGGCGCTCTACAATCCTTTCCTCCGCCTGCAGCAATTGATCGACCAGCGCCGTGCGCTCGCCCAACATCGCTGAAAGCTGCTGCACCTCGCCAAGGATCTGCGGCGACATCGACATCGGGCCGGCGCCCTGCACCTTGCTGCGATCATACGTGCCGTCGGCGACACGATGCAGAAGACCGGCCAATGCGCGCAGATCGTTGGTCCAGACAAGGGCGATCACGAAGGCGTAAGCGGTGACGATGGCGGCGGCGAGCAGGGCAGGCGTAGCGGCGGCCTGACCGGACAGCTGGAGTATCATCAAGGCCGCAACGGGGACGCCGGCTATCGCAGTGGTGACGCGGATTAAAGTCAGCAAAAGAAAGCGGTTCTTTTTTGAAAAAAAGAGCCAAAAAACTTTTGCTTCCTGATCATGATCCGGGCGTGGAGAGGTCGCTTGGGGCGGGGCTGATGATGCGAGCACCGCCATTGGTGGTTATTTGGTAGATGGTCAACGCGCGGTTCACGTGGCCGTCAGGGAGCAGAACCATGGCGCCGTCTACGCCGGAAAAACCCTCCGACTTCGTAAGTGCCGCGAGCGAGAAATCATTGTCCTGCGCCAGCGAACGGCCGATGAGCGCTGCGTCGAATGCGATATCGGCAAAGGGCGGCGGGGCGCTGAAATATTTCGCCTGGAACGCGGCCGAAAAGCCGGCGCGCTGAGAAGGATCGGGCACCGCATACCAGGCGCCGGCCATGCGGCCCAGATGCCCCGCCTGCGTGGACCAGAAGGCCGGCCCCAGCACACGAACCTGCGGCGCGATGACATCATAGGACGGCAGCAGCCCGGCCATCTTGCGCAGCGTGTCGCCGTTGGCGCCCAGCACCAGCGTATCGAACGGCGGCGGCGGCACCGGCTGGGAGGCCAGCAACGCCGCCTGCTCGCGCGATGACGGGTCGGTTGAGTCACGCATCGCCTTGATGCGTGCCTCCAACTCGCCGCGGCGAGAGGCATAGTCGGTGAGCGATTTCAACGCATCCTCCGCACTCGCCGCACTGCCGCCGCCGCGCTGTATATTGGGCGGCTCCAGCCCGGCTTCGCTTGCCGCATCGGTCAGCGCCGTCTGCATCGCATCGCCGAATGGGCCGGTCGGAAGGAGCGCCGAAATGCGCTTGCGCCCCTCATCACGCGCTGCCGCCACCAGTCGGCGCATCTGCTGGCCGGGAGTGATGCCGAGCGTCCATACACCGGGGGCTGCGACACTGGTATCGGAACTGAACGCGAGCACCGGTATGTTGGCGGGCGTGGCAATTGCGGCCACGGCAGTCGTTTCTTCGGCCGTGAGCGGGCCGAGAATGATCAGGTCGCCGGCGGCGATCGCCGCCCTGGCCGCATCCGCAGCACGCCCGGGATCGCCGCCGGTGTCGCGCACATCGAGCGGCGGGGAGCCTTGGGTGCTGGCGGCAAGCTGCGCCGCCTGCTGCATTGCGTATGCGACGTTGGCGTAGGGCCCGGTCAGCGGCAGCAGCAGCGCCATGGCGCGCGGCCCTTGCAGCTTCGCGCCCGGCAATGCGACGGTGTTCGCGCCCTGCGGTGCGCCCTCCGGCCCCTGCACACAGGCCGACAACACCAGGCACATCCCCAACAATGCCAGACGATTCATCGAGCGACTCTCCTCCCGCGCCGGCCGATCCCGTGCCCACCTCAGACGCGGCTGGTCTTGTGCTGGTTTCCACACCCATCGGCAACCTCGGCGACATGACGGCTCGCGGCCTGGAGTTCCTGCGCCGCGCCGACCTGGTGCTGTGCGAGGACACACGCATGTCGGCCCGCCTGCTCACCCATTACGGCATCACCACACGCACCGCGCCGCTGCACGAGCATAACGAAAGCGCCCGCATACCCGAACTGCTCGACCGACTGCGTGGCGGCGCGCGGCTGGCGCTCGTTTCGGATGCCGGCACGCCCCTGGTTTCCGACCCCGGCTACCGCCTGGTGCGCGCGGCGATCGCAGAAGGATTTTCAGTGCAATCGGCGCCCGGCGCCAATGCGGCCACCACGGCGCTGATCCTCTCCGGCCTGCCGCCGCATCCCTATCTGTTCATGGGGTTTGCGGCGCCCAAACAAGGCGCACGCCGTGCGGGCTTTGCAAAGTTGCGCGCGGCCGAGCGCGCGGGGCTTTCGGCGACGCTGGTGTTCTATGAGGCGCCGCATCGGCTGGGGGAAACCTTGCAGGACATGGCTGCGGATTTTGGCGACCGGCCGGCGGCGGTGGCGCGTGAGCTGACGAAACGGTTCGAGGAGGTGCGGCGCGATACCTTGCCAGCGCTGGCCGCGCATTACGCGACACATGAGGCGCGGGGCGAAATTTGTATCGTGGTGGGACCGGCACCGGAAGAAGCGGCGGCAGATTTCGACGCGATGCTGCTTGCGGCTTTGCAGACGGAAACTGTGCGGGAAGCGGTGGCCGCGGTGGTGGAGGCGACGGGGCTACCACGCAAGCAGGTTTACGCGCGCGCGCTGGAGATGAAGGGCAGGTAGGGCACGCGCGATGCAAAAAAGTGGGTTCCCAAGAGCAATCCAGCCTACGCAAGGGCCACGACTCGTTGTGCGTTGCCGGCCCAGCTGTAGTTACGGGCGAGCAGTTCCGTGCGGGCTGCCGTGCCTAGCCTTGCGCGTTTCTCCGGGCTTGCGATGAGCTGCTCGACACTTGTCCACATGGCACCGGGGACTGCGGGATCGAACAGGGAGGCGGTGATGTCCTGGGTGAGGATTTCGCAGATGTTCGGTTGGTCGGGTGCGGCGATCGCGCAGGCTGCTGCCATGTAGTCGAAGATTTTTAACGGCGACGCGTAGGGTGTGGCACTTGGCTGCAGGGCGATATCGAATGTTGCGACCAGGGCGGCTACTTGCTCGGGGGCGACCAGGCCGCGGAAATCGACCCGGTCGGAAATGCCGAGTTTGGCGGCCAAGGCGGTAAGATCGGGCACGGCCGGCCCATCACCCACGACGACGAGGCGGCTATTGGGGGCGCCGCTTGCCATGCCTTCGATCACCAGGTCCAGGCCGTGCCAGGCGCGCACGAAGCCGACGAAGCCGAGGGTTACAGTAGGGCTTGCTGCGGTTTGTATGCGCGGCGGGAAGCGCGCGAGATCGATGCCGTTGGGGATGACTTTGATCTTGGCTGGGTCGACACCGTCTTTGACCAGGATGTCGGCCAGCACCTGTGTTACCGGGAGCACGCGTTCGGCGCTGCGCCAGGTGGTGATTTCGAGGCGTTTGGCGAGGCGGGCGAGGCGTAGGCCGCCGTGTTTGGCGCGTTCGTCGGCCAGCGGGGAGTTCACTTCGAGGAACAGCCGGGCGCCGTGGCGGCGAGCGAGCCAGGCACCGGCGAGGAAATAGAGGTTGCATCGTTCATAGACGAAATCGGGTTTTTCGCGGAGCCAGGCCGCTTTTAATTTTCTGTACGCCGGGATGTTGTACGCGAGTTCTGCGAACTCGCTGAGCACGCCGGGCAGGAGCCGGCGGATGATCGCAACCATGCGGCTTTCGCCACCGAAGCTCGTGTCATTGTAGAAGCTGGGCCCGACAACGATCACCTCATGCCCCTCAGCTCTCAGGGCCCGGATGAGTTCCTCGACATGCACCCCCTGCCCGTCATGCGAATTGATCCGGTGCGAATAAACAATGCGCATATGTCAGTCGGGTCCATGACGTAAAAGTCTTTTGCTTCTTTTCTTCAGAAAAGAAGACCTTGCTTCCTTCACTGAGGAAACGGCGAAATGTTGTTTGCGGCGAGCATCGCCCAAGCCGTAGGTGCAATATGCGGCCGGCGAAAATACGTGAAATCCGCAGCATGTTCATCCAGCCCCGTCGAAAGGCCGGTGGTCAGTTGCGGGATGCTGCTCGCGTAGATCAGGCCGCCAGGCGCGGTGTTTGCGCGCAATGTCGCCATCAGGTGGTCGGCGGGAAGGCCGGAATGTTTGCAGGCGAGGGCGGTGATGGCGGTGCCTTCCAGCCAGATGCCGTCGCGATCCGTGTTGAAATCGACGCCGTCGGCGGTGGGGCCTGGCGGCAGGCCGTGTTTGGCGAGCACCCAGGATATGGCACGGTTCCAGTCGGGGTTGGCGCCTTTTGCGAGCAAGGGCCAGAGGTTGGCGTCGATGGCGGAAGCGTCGTTCAGTGTGCCGTCCGGCTTCAGCCCGATAGCGAAGCGGCCTTCCGGGGATTGCCACATGGAGGCGACGAAATCTGCGGCGTGTGTGGCGGCTTCGGTGCGGCCGAGGGCGGCGAAGGCTGCGGCGAGGTCGATGTTGTGTTCGGTGCTGACCCAGGCGATTCGTTGTGGTGTAGGTTCGAAGCCGAGGAAGCCGCCTGTATAGCCGCGTGGGCCGCGCAATTGGGATTGTACGAAGTCAGCGGCGCGTTCGGCGGGTGCGCGGTAATTTTTCCCGAGCGCGATCCAGAGCAGCATGGCCCAGGCGAGCACGCCGGTGGCGGTGCCGGCCTGGTATCCATCTTCGAGCCAGCGTGATTGCGCGCCGTCCCACCAGCCGGCGAGCGGGTAGTTTCCCTGTGCGGGGCTAGGTCCGGCGCGGTAGGCGTTGCGCAGGCGGCCGTCGTGGAAAAAGCGATCCTGCTTTTGTGCGCGTGCCAGTGCATCACCGATGCGAGCCGCGCCTTGTGTGTTGCCGATGGCAAGAAGTGCCAAGCCGGTAACGGCGTTGTCGTAGACATAGGCGCAATCGGCTTGTGTGCGGTCAAACGGCGATGTGCCGGAGACATCGTAGCTTTGCAGCAGGCCGGGGCCACCGAGGGTGTGGGCGCGATCGGACAGAACGTCGCGCCAGCTTGAAAGACCGATCGCCGCGGCACCACCGGCTGCCAGAAAATCTCGCCGTGACAGAGGCAAAGTATGGGCGGGGGGTGTCACAGGTAGTGGCTGGTAGTGGTCAGATGGCCCTCGTATTCGACCAGTTTCGTGGGCGAGTGTTCGGCGAAGACCGGGGCGGCGAAGCGTGGGCAGTAATGCGTGACGAAGCTTTTGCGGGTGACTTCGCTGGAGACGGGATTGCCGCCATGCACAAGGTCGGAGTGCCAGATCAGGGCATCGCCGGCGCGTGCGGCGAACACTTCCTTTTGCAGCGCGAGCTTGCGGGCGCGCGTTTCTAGCGAGGCGACATGTGCGCGTATCTCGCGGTCAAGTATCGGCTCAGGTGTGCCCATGCGGCGTGCTTCGGAAACGCTTTTATAGGCGTCGCCGAACAGGAATTCGGGAAAGCGGTGGCTGCCTGGATAATAGAACAATTCGCCGGCGCCGATCGTCACATCCTCCAGCGCGATCCAGGAGGCCGCGAATGCCCGTGGCAGCGTGTAGACCACGTAGGCGGAATCCTGGTGGCCCTCCTGGGCGGAGCCTCTGAGAAACCCAAGGCTCTGCGAGGCAAAGGTGCGGCTCTCGAAGATCAGGCCGAGGAAGGCGGTGATTTTCGGGGCGAACATGATTTTCAGGCAAGCGGGCGAAAAATGATGCAGGTCCATCACTTTCGCCGGATGATCGTTGACGCCTTTCTGCCAGGGGAACGTGCCGCGCCCAAGCGGCGCGCATTCGAAAAGCGATTGCGGAAACGCACCGGCATAGGCGCGCTCCAGATCTTCCCGTGCCGCTGCCACCGCCTTTGCCGTGAGCGCACGCGGCAGAATCACGTAGCCCTTCTCGACAAAGAACCGCAATTGTTCGGCCTGTGCCGCGTTGATCAAACCGGTTTGTAGCTTGCCTTCGATCAGATCCTGCCCATGCGGCTGGTCGATCCATAGGCCGCCGAAGCTGGAGCCATGACCTGCGGGGTTCGCCGTGCGCTTGGCCCGGAAATTGGGGATATATCCGCGCGCGCGGCCGAAGCGCACATAATGCTGCAGCGCCGAGGCTGCCTGTCCTTGCTCAATCTCGAGTGCCGCCAGGGGATAGGCCTTGAGATAGAAAGCCTCATCGAGGTCGCTCGGCTTTCTGCCTTCGCGATATCCATGGGCCTTGTAGTGCGACCAGCCATCCACCTCATGACGGCGCGCGATCGCCGCCGCCACATCCGGATACAGCCGCAGATACCCTTCCTCGTCGAACTCCGACTGATCAACAGGCGTCGCCTCGCCGTCCATCGCCGCACTCCTATATACATAAAAGTCTTTTGTTTCTTTTCTTCAGAAAAGACAGCGCTTTCTTTCTGAAGAACAGGCGGCGGCCCGCCCGGTAGGAAACAAAAGACTTTTCTGTCCTTACGCTGTCTTGTCGCTTCCTCCGCCTAACGCGGCTTGCGCTGCTGCCAATCGGGCGACAGGGACGCGGTAAGGCGAGCAGCTCACGTAATCCAGACCGACGGCTTCGCAGAACGCGATGCTGGCCGGGTCGCCGCCGTGCTCGCCGCAGATGCCGAGCTTAAGGCCGGGTTTCGTCGCGCGGCCTTTTTCGGCGGCAATGCGCACCAGCGCGCCGACGCCTTCGATGTCGATCGACACAAACGGGTCTTTCGGCAGGATGCCGGCTTCGACGTAATGCGGCAGGAACTTGCCGGCGTCATCGCGCGACAGGCCGAACGTGGTCTGCGTGAGATCGTTGGTGCCGAAGCTGAAGAAATCGGCGACTTCGGCGATCTTGTCGGCGGTGAGCGCCGCGCGCGGCAGTTCGATCATGGTGCCGATCAGGTAATCGATCTTCTTGCCGGCTTTCTCCAGCACTTCCTTGGCCACGCGCTCTACCTGGGCGCGGGTGATTTCCAGCTCGCGGCGGGTGCCGACGAGCGGGATCATGATTTCCGGCACGACGGGCGCACCCGTCTCGGCGGCGATCGCGATGGCCGCCTCGAAGATGGCGCGGGCCTGCATCTCGTAGATCTCGGGATAGGAAATACCGAGCCTGCAGCCGCGATGGCCGAGCATCGGGTTGGTTTCCGCGAGTTCGGAGGCGCGCCTGCGCATTTCGGCCACGTCACGGCCAAGCGCCTCGGCGACGTCGGCGATTTCCTGGTCGCCGTGCGGCAAGAACTCATGCAGCGGCGGATCGAGCAGACGGATCGTGCACGGCAGGCCCGCCATGATACGGAACAGGTCGATGAAATCCTGCCGCTGGAACGGCAGCAGTTTTTCGAGCGCCGCGCGCCGTCCGGACTCGTCGCTGGCCATGATCATCTGCCGCACGGCGCCGATCCGCTCCGGCGCGAAGAACATGTGTTCGGTGCGGCAGAGGCCGATGCCTTCGGCGCCGAACTTGCGTGCGGTTTCCGCATCGAGCGGGGTTTCCGCGTTGGTGCGGATTTTCAGGCGGCGCGAGGCATCGGCCCACGACATCAACGTCGAGAAATCGCCGGACATGGTGGGTTCCACGGTCGCTACCGATCCCGCAAAGATCTCGCCGGTGGCGCCATCGATGGTGATCGTTTCGCCACCGCGGATCACCTTGCCGCCGGCCGACAGCGTGCGGGCACCGTAATCCACGCTCACACCGCCCGCACCGGCGACGCAAGGCCGGCCCATGCCGCGCGCGACCACGGCCGCGTGGCTGGTCATGCCGCCTCGGGTGGTGAGAATGCCGCGGGCGGCGTGCATGCCGTGGATATCTTCAGGGCTGGTCTCGATCCTGACCAGGATCACCGACTCGCCCTTGGCAGCCCGCATCTCCGCATCATCGGCCGAAAACACCACGGCGCCACTGGCAGCACCCGGGCTCGCCGGTAGGCCTTTGGTCAGCAGCGTGCGCGGCGCCTTGGGATCGAGCGTGGGATGCAGAAGCTGGTCGAGGGCCTGCGCGTTCACCCGCATCACCGCTTCTTCCTTGGTGATCAGGCCACCTTCCGCCATCTCGACGGCGATGCGCAGGCTGGCCGCCGCGGTGCGTTTACCGGTGCGTGTCTGCAGCATGTACAGCTTGTTCTGCTGCACGGTAAACTCGATGTCCTGCATGTCGTGGTAATGACGCTCAAGCGTCTCACGCACGCGGCACAAATCGGCATAGGCGCTGGGCAGCGCGTCTTCCATCGACACTTCGCCGTCTTTGGCTGCACCTTTGGAGAGCGGCTGCGGGGTGCGGATACCGGCCACCACATCCTCGCCCTGCGCGTTCACCAGGAACTCGCCGTAGAACATGTTCTCGCCGGTCGACGGATCGCGGGTGAAACACACGCCGGTCGCGCAATCCGTGCCCATGTTGCCGAACACCATGGCTTGCACGTTCACCGCGGTGCCCCAGTCGGCCGGGATGTCGTGCAGGCGGCGATAGGTGTTGGCGCGCGGGTTCATCCAGCTGCCGAACACCGCGCCGATCGCGGCCCAAAGCTGATCCTTCGGCGCCATCGGGAACGGCTTGCCCGTCTCCTCGAGCACCAGATCCTTGTATTCCTCGACGACGCGCTGCCAATCCTGCGGTGAAAGCTGGGTATCCTCGATCGCGCCGGTGTCGATCTTCACCGTCTCGATGATCTCCTCGAAACGGTGATGGTCCACGCCCAGAACCACGCTACCGAACATCTGGATGAAACGCCTAAAACTGTCCCAGGCGAAACGCTGGTCGCCGGAGATCTCGGCGAGGCCGAGAACCGTCTCGTCGTTGAGACCGAGATTGAGCACCGTGTCCATCATGCCGGGCATTGAGACGCGCGCGCCGGAACGGACGGACACCAGCAACGGCTTCTTAGGATCGCCGAAACTGCGGTCCACCGCCTGCTCGATCAAGGCGAGGGCCGCCTCCATCTGGTCGTTCAGATCGTCAGGATATTTACGGTCGTTCTTGTAGAACTCCGTGCAAAGCTCTGTGGTGATGGTGAAACCGGGGGGCACGGGAAGGCCGATGCTGGCCATCTCGGCAAGGTTCGCACCCTTGCCACCGAGCAGGTTGCGCATGCCGGCGCTGCCCTCGTTTTTGCCGGCGCCGAAACTGTAGACCCATTGTGCCATGATGATCACTCCTGGAAAGGAAGTTTGGGGGAGCAGAAGCCCGACCCCCCAAACCCCCCGGCAATTTATAAAGATTCGATTTGGGCGAAGTCGGCGACCTGGTTCAGGGAGTCGCGAACCTTGGACAACAAACGCAGGCGGTTGCCGCGCAAGGCGGCATCCTCTGCGTTGACGGTGACGTCTTCGAAAAAGCCATCCAGCGGACGGCGCAACAGGCCGAGCTTCTGCATCGCTGGCCCGAAATCCTCAGCGTGCAGCAGCGCTTCTACCTCCGCGGTGTCCGAGACCGCGGCAAACAGAACCTGTTCGGCTGCATCGGCCAGCAGGGCCGCATCGACGGCGCCGACATGCGGCCCGTCCTTGCGATCCTCGATGCGCAGAATATTCGAGGCACGTTTATAGGCGGCCAGAAGATTGGCCCCATCGTCCGTCTTCAGCAGATCCGCGATCGCGTTCGTCCGCGCCAAGGCACGCACGATATCGTCGTCGCCACCGGCCGCGAACACCGCCGCCAGCACATCATGCCGCGCACCCTCGCTGCGCAACTGCACGCGAAGACGCTCGCTGATGAAGGCGAGGATATCTGCCGCAAGTGCGGACGCATCGCCGCCGAAGGCTGCAGAAGCCGCCTTCACACAGACGCCCAACGGCACCCGCAATCCGTTCTCGCGTATGATACGCAGCACACCCAAAGCCGCACGCCGCAACGCAAAAGGATCGCCGCCACCCGTCGGCTTCTGGCCGATCGAGAAGAAACCCGCGAGCTGATCGAGCTTGTCGGCCAAAGCCACAGCAATCGACACCGGCGCACGCGGCACGATATCGGCCGCACCCTTCGGCAGATAATGGTCGCGCACGGCCATGCAGACCGCAGCATCTTCGCCATCATGCTGCGCGTAATAGCCGCCCATCACGCCCTGCAATTCGGGAAATTCACCGACCATGCCGGTGGTGAGATCCGCCTTCGCCAGCAGCGCCGCACGCTCCGCGAGCGCAGCATCCGCGCCCACGAGCGGCGCGATCACGCCGGCCAACCGTGCCAATCGGTAGGCCCGCGCACCCTGCGTGCCGAGCTCGGCCTGGAAGGTGACGCCATCAAGGGCAGCGACACGATCCACCAGCTTCGTCTTGCGGTCGAGATCCCAGAAATGCCGTGCGTCCGAAAAACGCGCGCGCAAGACACGCTCATTGCCGGCGACAATCGCCGCGCCGCCATCGGGCGCATCCAGATTGGCTGCAAAAGCGAAAAACGCGGCCGGCTTTCCGTCCGCCGAACGCAGCGCGAAATAGCGCTGGTTGACCCGCATCGACACCTGCATCACCTCGGGCGGCAGATCCATGAACTCGTCATCGATCCGCCCCAGCAGCGGCACTGGCCATTCCACCAGTCCTGCAACCTCGCTGACCAATCCGGCATCTTCCACGATCTGCAGCCCACGCTCCTCGGCAAGAGACGCCAATCCGCCATGGATCATTTCCGCACGATCGGCGGCATCCGCGACAACGTGCCGCTCCATCAAAGTCTCGCGCCAACTGGCGAGTCCATCCACTGCAACTGCACCCGGCGCATGGGAACGATGGCCTTCGGTGAGGTCTGCCGAAGCCAGCCCATGTCCGTCATCGTCAGGCGTCGCGAGGTTGAACGGCACCACCTTGCCATCGAGCAGGCACAGGATGCGACGCAACGGACGCACCCAGGTGAACGCGCTCGTGCCGCCCCAGCGCATGGATTTCGGCCAGGGAAACCGCCGCAGCAGATCAGGCAATGCGGCCGCGATCAGGCCCGAAGCATCCTGCGCCGCACTGGCCTTTTCCAGCACCCAGAAATCGCCTTCCTGACGCAACGCATCCCGCGTGGCGCCATGCTTGCGCAGAAACCCGGCCAAAGCCTGCTCCGGCGCACGCATCCGCGGTCCGCGCTCGGTCGCCGATGTCGCAGCCACGCCGGCGGATACCTCGAGCGCCACTGCAATGCGGCGTGGCCCGAAAAACGACACCACGTTCTTGGGCGAAAGCGGCGCCAGAACCTCGTCGAGCAGGCGGCATAGATCCTCCGCACCGCGCGACTGAAAGCGCGCGGGGATTTCCTCACTGAACAGCTCGAGCAGTAGTTCCGGCATTACCCTAAAAGACCTTCCTTCAGTGCCGGCTCGATATCCGTGCGGGAGAATGCCTCGCCGGTGAAGAGCAGCTTGTCGCCCGTCGTCTTGGCCAGGGCGTAGGCAAAGCAATCGGCGAAATCGAGCCGTGCGGAATGCTTGTGCCGGCCGAAATAGCGCCACGCGGTGCGGGCCGCCGCCGCCTGCTCCACCGATACCGGCGCGATCTCGATGGCGGCGGTGCGGAAGAACTCGTCCAGCCGCAGGCTCGCCAACCGTCCCCCCTTCTCTTCCACGATCATCGCCACTTCAAGCCAGTTCGCCGCCGACATGCGCACCTCGCCGGCATCCACGATCGCCTCCAGAACGCGCTCTGCGCCCGGCTCGTCGAGCAGCACGCACAGCAGGGCGGAACTATCGATGATCATCGCGGATGGCCGCTCTCGTCAAACATGAACAAGCGATCAACGCCGGCTGGCTGCGGCCGCAGGCTGGCGCGAATTTCGGCGGCCAGCGCGCGCAGGCGGGTCAGCTTGGCCGCGCGGTCGCGCAGGCGGTGCTCGCGCTCCAGCCGCTCGCGCAGAGCTTCGGTCACAGCCGCGGTCAGGCTCTCGCCGGTCAATACCGAAAGCTCGGTTGCCAGACGATATCCATCCTCGCTCTTGATGTTCAGCTGGTTGGCCATGAGATCCTGAAAGGAAACCGCCGACTAGGTAGAAAGTTCATCTTGGACGGTAGAATTATAGGAAGGGATTGGAAATGTCACCCCTCAAAACGGCAATTGCTGCCGCATGCTTAAGCCTACCCAGCTTCGCACCAGGCTTCGCTTACGCTGATGAGCCGGTGCCGATCGCTGTATTCCCCTTCACCATCCGCGACACCAGCGGTGTCGAGGCGCCCGGCCAGGCGGACCGGCTCAAGGCGGCGACCAAGGAGCTAGAGAACACCTTGGCCAAGACCGGACAATACAAGCCGATCGACATGGCGCCCTATGCAAAGGAGCTCGATGCCATGCAGCCGCCGGATGAGTGCGGCGAATGCTGGGCGGCGGTGGCCCGCAAAGCCGGCGCCAAGCTGGAAGTGCTGCCGAGTGTGCAGAAAGTCTCGGTGCTGATCTCGCAGATGACCATGTGGTTCGCCAACGTGGAGACGATGAAATACGAGCACCACGTGCAGGGCCAGATACGCGGCGACACGACAGAAGCCTACACGCGCGGAATTGACTTCCTCGTCAACAAGGAACTGGAGAAGAAAAAATAGCGCCGGCGATCGCTGGTGAAGCTCGTGACCGCTGCCATTCCCTCTATGGCTGGGTCACGACCCACTTTGCCCATCGCCAGCTTTTTTCGATCTCATCGAAATCGTCCAGCTTCAGCAGATGGACAAAGAATTCACAGTCGCCGAAAGCAGTGGCGTAGAGCTGCGTACAGCCGAAATTCAGCAGGCGCAGCTCGGCGAGCTGGCACATAAGCTCTGTAAAACTCTCAGGCGTGCACACGGTGCAATGCACGTCGTGATAGACGCCGCTCGCGAGTGCTTCCTTGCACCGTAGCAACGCCGCGGCCACTTCATGGGTGTGGAACACCGTGTCGGCAGGGTAGTCGCCCGCCCAGGCCGCGTTGCTGTCGACTGCGCGGTAATGGCCCCAGAAATCCAGTATGTCGCGTGGCTCGGGCCGCCGCTTCTCGCTGACCCAGGCGGCCAGAACGTCGGCGGCCGTGGTCTCGCGACGTAGGAAATCGAAGCAGAATCGCTTGTCCGGGATCGCGAGGCGGATCTTGCCGAACGGCTTGAGCACCGAGCCCAGTTCCGCAATCCACCACACGATATCCGGCACATGCTCGAAAACATGCGAGGCGACAACGTGGTCGAAAATCCTGGCGCCGGCGACCGATTTGAGCTTTTCGCCTTCCCATACGATGTCGACATCCACGATAGTGGCGGCTGGCACGTTGGGATCATTCGCGTAGATGCGGCGCAGACCTCGAGTGTCTGCATGGTCCAGATAGGTGACATCGTTCTCTGGCCGGCGCAATATCGGTAGATTGAGCGCGCCGATCTCGAGGCCTTTGCCGCGGGTAAGATCCAGGCCCTCGAGCAGCTTCGATCGCCTGTCCATCAGCATGTCCCTGCGCAAAGAAAGAAAGAGTCTTCTTTTCTGAAGAAAAGAAGCAAAAGACTTTTATTTCAGGATTTCACAGGAACGCCAGGAAAATCATTGGCGTGGGGATGGCCGGGCCAGGGTGTCGTGCTGTCGGAGGGACGAACGAGCTGACAGGTCTGCAAGCCCGCGGCGACCGCAGCATCCAGCTCGTGGCCGATGTCGGAGAGGAAAAGAATATCCGGCGCGAGCACGCCGATGGTCTGCGCGATCGCCGTGTAACTTGCCGGCTCGCGTTTGACGCCGATACGCGTGTCGAAGAAGCCGCTGAAAATCCCGGCGAGATCGCCGGCATCCGAGTAGCCAAAAATGAGTTTTTGTGCCGCTTCCGATCCGGAGGAGTATACATAGAGCCGTATTCCGGCCTCGTTCCAACGCCGCAGAACCGGCGGTACATCGGGGTAGATCACGCCCTTCAGCTCACCGCTGCGATAGCCATCGTCCCAGATCAGGCCTTGCAGCGTCTTCAGCGGCGTTACCTTGGCGTCGGCGTCCATCCAGCGCATGAGGGCCTGCTGCACCGGCTCGCCTTCGGCTAAGCCAGCCGCTTCCGCGATGATGGCGACGACAGCGGGATCCTGCGCGTGATCTGCAAGAAAACTTGGCAGCCTGGCGCGCGCATAGGGGAACAGAACGTCGCGCACGAAGGCGATTGGTGTCGTCGTGCCTTCGATGTCGGTGACGATGGCCGTAGGGCAACCCGTCATCAGGCGGCGGGAAACAGCGTGCTGATGGTGTCGCCGGTATAATGCGGTGTCCAGCCGGTGGTATCGGTGAACACGCGCAGCACGGTGGCGTTCGGCTGGGCGCCGGCATCGAACCAGTGTTTCACGCCCGCGGGAACGCTGATGAGGTCCCCTTCGGTGCAATGCGCGTCGTACACGCTGCCGTTCATGTGCAGGATGAAATTGCCTGCGCCGGCCACGAAGAAGCGGATCTCGTCTTCGGTGTGGATATGCTCGTCGATGAATTTCTGGCGCATCGCCGGGTAGGCTTCATTGCCAGGGCGCATCTTGATTACATCGGCCGTGCCCGCGCCGGTATCGCCCATCAGCCGGTCCAGATATGGCCGATAGGCGGCGAGAAGCGTGTCGGCATCGGACTCGGGCGAGACGGCGACCGGCAGCGTCCAGCGTTCGAAACGAACGCCTATTTCCCCCAGTGTTTCCGCGATGATCTCAAAATCCTCGGTGCGCAGAACAACAGCGCCCGGCGCATTTTCGGGCGTGACGGTCAGTCGGCTCATGCGACGCAACTCCTGATGCTACGCGATGCGGCGGCGCTGCAACGCGCATTCGAGCAAAAATTCGGTGGCTTCCAGGCGCCAGAGGGCAACCTGCATGTCCGGACCCCAGACATAGATGCCATGTCCGCGGATATAATAGCCCAGCGTCATCGCCGCCAGATGAGGTGCGACGATGGCCGCAAGCCGCGTCATATCCTGGTCGTTCGCGAACAAGGGCAACGCCAGCCTGGCCTCGTGCGTGGTCTGGCCGGCAAAGGCCTTGAACAACTCGTAACCCTCGAACACCAGCGCGTCGCTGGTCTCGATCATCGAGAGCACGGTGCCTGCCACTGAGTGCCCGTGCACCACTGCATTGACGTCCGGGAATGTCTCGAAAATCTGGCAATGCAAACGGGTCTCGGCGCTCGGCTTGTTGCCGGCGATCAGAGGCCGGCCAGCGAAATCCACCTCGATCACGCCGCTGGTGTCGAGAAACCCCTTGTGAACGCCACTGCGCGTGATGGCGATCCGACCTTCAGGCGCAGCGCTCTCCTCATGGAACCGCAGGCTGATATTGCCTGCCGTCGCCGGCACCCACCCGCGCGCATCCATGCGCCGGCCGGCGCCGATGATGGCGTCGGCGACACGGCCAGGTATGCCGAACATAGGCTAGAAGACGCTCAGCCGTGATGTACCGTGGTGGTATCGCGCACGGGAGCAGCGCCTGGCACGTTTGGCGGCGCGATCGAACCGGCGGGGCGCTCGGCCGAGGAAGCCTCCATCGATACGTCGTCATCTTCCGCCATGTTCTTCTTGAACGCCTTGATACCCTTGGCGAAATCGCCCATCAGGTTGCTCACCTTGCCGGTGCCGAACAGCAGCAGCACCACGAGCAGCACGATCAACCAGTGCCAAATGCTCAATCCACCCATTTTGAACCTCCGCGCGCCAGAATAGAGGCGCCTCGATTAAAACCGCGTTTGCAGACGCTGCGTCTGCGGCACATGGCG
Source organism: Acetobacteraceae bacterium (assembly GCA_965198855.1). Classification (GTDB taxonomy): domain Bacteria; phylum Pseudomonadota; class Alphaproteobacteria; order Acetobacterales; family Acetobacteraceae; genus BOG-908. The sequence continues at coordinate 306,354 of CBDAPZ010000002.1, forward strand.
CACGCCGCCGGGCGTTGCAACAGGCGCGTGAAAAGCAGCGCCGATATCCCGTAAACCAGTTCAGTTTTCGTTCATCTAACGGTGCTTTACTCACCCCCGGAGCTGCCGATCGGCTCCAGTTCTCCTCCCTATAGCCCCTGCCTGAGCGGGAGCGCACTTCAGCGGCACCCGGCAAGGGGGCCGCTGCTTTTTTTTCGGGTCACTCACTTAACTCGCGCCGAGTGCAGTCGGATCCACCGAGATGTCGCGCGGCCGCGGACGCAGCGCGGCGCCACCATCCAGGCTGATCACCTGCCCGTTCACCGATCGCGTGCGAACGAGGAAAAGCAGCGCTGCACCCAGTTCCTGCACCGTCGGCCCATGCCCCAGCGGTGTCATCCGCCAGGCACGCTGGAACTGCTCCTCGGTCTGCTTGCCGCTGCGCATCGTCAGCCCCGGGGCTATGCCATTCACCCGTACGCGGCCGGCAAACGCCATCGCCATCATGCGCGTGGCACCCGACATGCCCACCTTTGCCACCGTGTAGCTGAAGAAATCCGGATTGAGGCTCGTCACCTTGAAATCCAGCATGTTCACGATCACGCCGCCACCGGCCGCCGCAAACGCCTCCGCGAGAAAAAGCGGCGCCTCCAGGTTGGTGCGCAAATTCTCGTCCCAGTGCTCCACCGAGAGCTGCCCGATCCGGTCATACCGGTACGCGGAGGCGTTGTTCACCAGCACCTGCACAGGCCCGAACGCCTCCACACAGCGCGGCACCAAACCGGCTATGGCCGAACGATCCCGCAAATCCGCCCGCAACAAACCACACGCCCCGCCAGCCTCGCGTATCTCCCGCGCCAGCCCCTCCGCCTCATCCACCGAACTCTGATAGTGAATGACCACAAAATACCCCGCCGCCGCCAAAGCCCGCGACAACGCAGCTCCTACCCGCCGAGCCCCACCCGTGATCAGGGCCGTCGAGGTCATGACGAGCGGGGTGTCTGAGCCCAGCGAAGGCGGGGGGCTTTGCCCCCTCGACCCCCACCAGGGGGTGGCCCACTGGACCGCCATGATTTGAAGACAAGGAGGCGGGGTCGCACGAGACATGTTGAGACGCCGCGCGAGTCACGCCCCGTCCTCCTTGTCTTCAAGTCGCGGGGGTCTGGGGGGTCAACCCCCAGCGGGGTCCAGGGGCAGAGCCCCTGGCCTTTGTTGGGCCTAAGCACCCAGCTATCAGAACCCGATGAACCCGACTGACGGGTTCGGCGCGCCGCGGTCGGCGCTGAGTTGGGGGGTGTGGGACTGGCCGCTATGGGCGCTGGCGGGGATGACGGCTTTACGGTGGTTCTTGCCGGGGGCTGCCTGCTGGTGAGCGGCGGCGAGTGTGGAGGGGGGTGTGCTGCCAGTAGCGCCGCGCATCGAGAGGAGGAGGAAGGTGATGTCGTTGCGGTCGGCGTCGATCGAAGCGTCGGTCGGTGTTTGGCCGAGCACGTTATGGGCCTCGAGCTGGGCGCCGCGGTTCAGCGCGTCTTTTGCGGCAGCCAGGTCGCCGCGGCTGATGGCGTCGAACAGGGCGTCGTTGGGCGACATATCAGCCGCGAGCTTGTCGGCCGGGGCAATGGCGGCATCTTCGTCGTGTTGTGCGCCCGGGATGGCCGGCGGCGGCGCGATCGGCTTGTCCTCTGCTGGTGCGTGCGAATCGTCGGCGTCACCCTGGCGCTGGGGCACACCGGCGGGGGACATGCCGCCGCCGCCCGCGCCGCCCATGGAACCGCCGCCGGTGCCGGCGCCGGCACCGCTCATGCTCATCTGGGCGAAAGCCGGCGCGGACAGGCACAGCAGCAGCGCCACGAGAGCAGCAGAACGAATCATCTCTTGGACATCCCTGGGATTTGCCCGCGCCTATAGCATTTGCGCGCCGCGCACGGAAGGCGATTCGCCTGGTCGAACCCGTTTACAACCTTGTGGATTGCGTGGACAACTTGAGGTAGCGTCAGGGTTTTAAACGGGTCGTTAAGGATGCAGGTGATGCCAGCTCTACTGCCGGATCTGTGGGCTCCGCTTGAACCCTTGCCGAAATTCCGTAGGGTGGCGCTGCGCTGCGTGCCCGAGGCGGGAGGCCCGATGTTTTCAGCTGCCTGTCGATTCGTCATCCGGCTATCGGCCGCCCTTGTCATGGCGATAGGTCTCGTTGCGGCTGCGCAGGCAAATCCGGCGCTTTGGGTGGTCAAGAGCCAATCGGCCACGGTGTATCTGTTCGGCACGGTGCATCTGCTGCCTAAGGCCACCAACTGGATGGTCCCGAAGATACAGGCGGCCTTGGCCGCTTCGAGCGAGCTATGGACGGAGGCCGATATCGGCAATCTCTCCGGCGATATCGACACCATTCGTCATTACGGCTTTGCGCCCTCCGGCGAGACGGCGGATCTGCTGCCGCCGTCCTATCGCGCACGCTACGCGGCGCAGATTGCCGAGACCGGGCTGAGCCGTGTATTTCTCACCCATGCCAGGCCTTGGCTGGCCGACATGCTGCTCACCACCTCCGCTCTGCAGCGAACGGGCGCCGGAACGAGCGGTGTGGACATGGCGTTGCTGGCCTATGCGCATGACCACGCGCTGCTCACGCCTACCTTCGAGACGATAGACCAGCAATTCGCCATGATGGCCGATCTTCCGCAAACGGTGCAGATCGCCTCGCTGGAGAACACGATCGACGAGTTCGACCATGCGGGACCGATCTACGCCGACATGCTCGCCGCCTGGCAGGCCGGCGACCAGGCGCGGCTGGACACGCTGATCAACCAGCAATTGAAGGCCAAGAACGAGCAGCTCTGGACCGAGCTGATCCTGCGAAGGAACGAGAAATTTGCCGACAAGATCAATGACCGCCTGCAGGGCAGCGGCACGGCTTTCGTCGCTGTGGGTGCCGGGCATCTGTGCGGTTCGGATGGTGTACCGGCGATGTTGGCACGGCACGGCTTTACGGTGATCCGCGTTGAGTGACACGCCGGCGTTGCGTTGCCTGGTGCTTGGCTCGGCGGCCGGTGGCGGCTTTCCGCAATGGAATTGCGGCTGCCATAATTGTACGCGCGCGCGCGCCGGCGATCCGCGTGCGAAGCCGCGGACTCAGGTGAGTGTGGCGGCTTCGGCCGATGGCGCGCGCTGGCTGCTGGTCGGCGCCTCGCCGGATCTGCGGCAGCAGATCGTGGAGAACCCGGCCATGTCGCCGCGCGGGCCACGGCACTCGCCGATTGCCGGCGTGGTGCTGGTGAGTGCCGACATCGACGGCTTGGCGGGTTTGCTGGTGCTGCGCGAGCAGCAGGCGTTCAAGATATTCGCGCCGGCATCCACTTTGAAGATATTAGCGGAGAACGCGCTGTTTGCCTCGCTGGATGCATCCTTGGTGGAGCGTATCGAGATCGCCGCGCATGCGCCCGTCGATACCGGCTTCGGGCTTACGCTCACCTTGCTGGAGATGCCGGGCAAGACCCCGCTCTATCATGAGGAACGAGGCGCGACGGCGGCACAGGCTGCCGTCACCTATGCCGCGCGGATCGAGGGCGGTGGCCGCGTTGCCATCGTCGCACCCGCCTGTGCAGAGGTGACGGACGCGGTGCTGGGGCGGCTGGACGATGCGGATGTGCTGTTCTTCGACGGCACGTTGTTCACCGACGACGAGATGATACGCGGTGGGCTGAGCCAGAAGACCGGGAAGCGGATGGGCCATGTGTCGGTGGCGGGCGAGGACGGTTCGCTGGCAAGGCTGGCCGACCATCCCGGGCGCCGCATCTACCTGCACATCAACAACAGCAACCCGATGCTGCTGGAGGATTCGGCAGAGCGTGCCGCGGTGACCGCGGCCGGTTTCGAGGTCGCGTATGACGGGATGATGGTCGAGCTGGCCTAGAAGGGACCGATTCTGCGAAAAAGTCCTGTGCAGCCGTAGATACCCCAGAATTCCCAGCGATCCGCTCTCAAACCATCGAGGGCACCTTGATAAACGCCATAATCCACCTCGCTCTCCAGGCTGTTCCGAGGATCGTTGAAATCATGGAACAATGCAAACCCACCTAGCTCTATGACACGATGAAGGCTCCGGGACGCTTCGTAAACGTGCTCATACATGTGCGAGTGATCTACGAAAACGAATCCGAACTTCCTTTTAATGGATGCAAGGTTTCGGATGGCTGACCCTCCGTCGTCGCAAAAGAACAGTGCACGGTTCCCTTGCGGAGCACGAGCGAGCTGGTTGCGAGATGCCTCGATGGATATTGGGTCCAGATCGATGCTGATGATCTTTGCTTCTCGTCCATTGTCGTTGATTGCCCTGTTCATCACCGTGGCAGACAAGCCGCGATAGGCTCCAAGTTCCAGAACGTCGCCAGGGCAGTAGAAGGCCATCTCAAAGAGCTTGAGAGCATCGGCCGGCAGGAGCCATCCGTCTATTCCGATGTCGATCATGCCATTATCGAGTGTGTTTTCTCGAAGTTGCGCATGGCCGGCACTGATATATTCGCCTTCGTACTGGAAAGTCTTGATGAAGGGCATTGCCGTTCGCATGTCCACGGTCGTGCCACTCAGAGGCAGAAACGTATGTTCATGCCGCTGCACCTCGAGAGGGTGCGAAAAGCTGCTCAGATGAGCATCCGGCCCGCTCAAATTTTGGATGTGCGAGGATAATGAACGCATGGTGCCGACTCCTTGCGGAACGCGCTTTGGCCGATCCGCAGTTTAGAACATGTTTTTCATTTAGCGTAACCTTAGCCTATGCGGAGCATCCGGATGGCAATCCTAATCGCGTTTGTTTGCGAGCCCTGCCAGCAATATGTCGATCAGCCGCTTGGCACTCCCATGCCCCACCCCTGCCACTGCCCGCAGCAGATCCAGGGGATCCATGTTAAGCCGTATGTCGCCGCTCGCCACCGCACGATCCGCGAGGACGCCGATCGCAGTTTTGATCTGCACGCTCGACATCGCGTAAAGATCCTGCGTGCCGCCGGGCAGCGCTTTCAACATCTCGGCCATCACCTGCTTGGTCGACATGTAATCCACGAACAACCCCATCCACGCGCGCAACGCCTCGATCGGCGTGCGCTCGGCAAGCAGCCTGTGCGCTGCTTCAGCCAGGTGCTGCGTCTCATTCAGATACACCGCCTGGACGAGCGCATCACGCGTGGGGAAATGCCGATACAGCGTGCCGATGCCAACACCTGCATCGCGTGCGATCTCGTCGAGGCTGGCGGCAGCACCCTTTACGGCAAAAGCCGGCTTTGCTGCCTCCAGCAGCCGCATGCGGTTGCGCTGACCGTCCGCCCGCGGCCTGCGAACTGCACCAAGCTCAGTCCCATCGGCCACGATACGATGATCCCCTTGCTAAACGGAGGCCCCCTCCGTATATAAGTGGAGGCAGCCTCCTTTTACGCTTCGGTTCATCCGTCGGCAAGAAGGCGCAGCCAGATCGAGGAGATGACACATGGCAACATCATTCGGCGCGCAGTCCACAACCGACGACGTGCTCGCAGGCATCGACCTGCGCGGCAAACGCATTCTCGTCACCGGCGTCTCGGCCGGGCTCGGTGTAGAGACGGCACGCGCGCTCGCTGCCCACGGCGCACAGGTGGTCGGCGCTGCGCGCGATCTGCACAAGGCGTGCGCCGCAACGTCGCAGGTGAAGGGCGAACACGGCGGCAGCCTGGAGCTCGTAGAACTCGATCTCGCCTCCCTTGCAAGCGTGCGCGCCTGCGCGGATCGATTGGTGGCAGCGGGCAAACCATTCGATGTGGTGATCGCCAATGCCGGCGTGATGGCAACGCCCTTCGGCCACACCGCTGACGGGTTCGAGACGCAATTCGGCACCAACCATCTCGGCCATTTCTTGCTCATCAACCGCATCGCCGGCCTGATCCCGTCTGGCGGCCGTGTGGTGAATCTCGCTTCCTCCGGGCATCGTTTTTCCGACGTCGATCTGGAGGATCCTAATTTCGAGCACACCCCGTATGATCCGCGCGTTGCCTATGGCCGCTCGAAAACGGCCAATATCCTGTTCGCCGTCGCCTTCGACAAACGCCATCGCGCGCGCAGCGTCCGTGCTGCCGCAGTGCATCCAGGCGGCATTCAGACCGAGCTCGGCAGGCACATAGGCGGCGAGGCACTCGAAAAGATGATCGAACAGATCAACAGGGATCTCGCCGCCGAAGGCCAGTTGCCGTTCCAGTGGAAGACGGTTCCGCAAGGTGCCGCCACGTCGGTATGGGCGGGTGTCGTGGCTCCGGCGGACGAGGTCGGCGGGCTGTATTGCGAGAATTGCCATGTTTCGCATATCAGCGAGAGCACGATCTCCCCGGTGAGCGAAGGTGTGCGTGCTTATGCATTAGATGCGGATCATGCAGAGGCACTTTGGAAGAAAAGCGAGGAGATGGTTAAGGAAAGCTTTTAGGAAAGCACTTCTCTTCAGAAGAAAAGAAACAAAAGACTTTTATGTGGCTGTCGCGGTTCTATCCGGAATGGTGTATATAAATCATAGAAGTTTTTTGGTTCTTTTTTCAAAAAAGAACGGCTTACTTCCTGTTGAAGTCTCGTATAAACGGCAGCTTCTCCCTGAGTTCCTCCGTCACCTCAGCCGCCTGCCCTTCATCGGCCACCACGCGCGGAGTCATCAGCACCACCAGCTCCGTACGGTTCACCTGTGTGTTCTTCAGGCTGAACAACGCGCCCACATAGGGCAGGTCCATCAGATACGGAATGCCGGAGCGCGCGTTGGTGCGGTTGTCGCTGATCAGGCCGCCGATCGCGACCGTCTGGCCGTTCTGCACGGCGATCGAGCTCGAGATCTTGCGTTGCTGGATCGTGGGCGAATTAATCGACGACGAGGTGGTGGGAACGCTCGAGCTCACCTCCTGGTCTACATCGAGAAGCACCATTCCGCCGCTGCCAACGCGAGGAGTGACCTTCAGGATGATACCGGTGTCAAGCAATTGTATCGTATTCACCACTGGCGCGTTGGCGGTGATCACACCGACGGCCGTGGAGGTGGCGATCGGCACTTCGTCGCCTACGTCGATGGAGGCGGTGTGGTTGTTCAGCACCATCACGCTCGGAGCGGAAATCACCTTCACCTTGCTGACAGATTGGAGAAGGTCCAGCACCGCTTTTATGTCGTTGCCCTGCGAGAAGGCCAGCGACAATCCGCCGGTATCGGCAGCCAGGCTGGCGGGCACGATGGCCGAGCGCAGTAGTGAGAAATTGCCGTTGTGGAAGTAGTATTGCAGGCCGTATTGCAGCTGGTTCGTGAGATCCACTTCGGCGACGCAGGCTTCCAGCATGACCTGCAGGGGTTGTGCATCGAGCTGCTGCAAGGCCTGTTCGACAAGCCGGTATTTCTCCGAGGTGGCGACGATCAGCAGCGCGTTGTTCGTTTCGTCTGCGGTGATGCGAACGTCACCGAACGGCAGTTCCGTTGTGGCGGCGCCGGTAGTGCCCAATCCGCCGAGCAGCGGATTTGCACCGCCCGCCGGCGGTCTCTGGTCCGCGGCGATCCCGCCATCCGCCAAGCCACCTGCGTCGGGCGCTGCTGCGGCACCGCCGCCATTATTGCCGCTGCGCGGCCCTAGCGCGCGGATCAGCACCGAGGCGATATCCGCCGCGCGGCCATGCTGCACGTGATAGACGAAGACGCGCGGAGCACCATTGTCGCGGCCACGATCGAATTTCTCCACCATGCCGCGAAGGTCTTCGACATAGGCGGCGCGTGACGAGACGACGAGGATGGCGTTCAGATGCTCGATCGCGACGACGCGCACAAGGCCCGCCATTGGTCCCTGGCCGAGCACTGCCTGCAGGTCGGTGGCGACGGATTTTGCCTGCGAGTACTGCAACGGGAACAGGCCGATGGATTGCGCGCGCAGCCAATCGACATCGAACGTCGAAATCGTTTGTCTGACGCGGGCGAGTTCGGAGTTGCTGCCGCCGAGCACGAGGAGGTTACGTGTGGCATCCACCTGCACGATGGTGCCGGTGGCGACCAGCGGCTCGATCAGATGCTGCATGTCCGCGGCCGTCACGTAATGCAGCGGCACTATTTCTACGCGGTATCCCGGCTGGCCGCCTCTGGCCAAGCCGCCGGCGCGTGCGGCGCCTTGCAGTGGAACGATCTCGTAGCCGTCGCCGTTTGGAACCAGGGCTGCGCCGGCGACGGATAGCGCGTCCTCCAGCGCCGGCAGCAGCGAATCGCGCGGCAGCGGATTGGCTGTGTGCAAGGAGATCGTGCCTTGCACACCGGGTGCGACCACGTAGCCGATCTGCAGCATGTCGCCCAGCACCGCCTTGGCGACGTCGCGTATGTCGGCATTATCAAAATTCAGCGTGAAACTGCCGCCGCCTGTTCCGGCGATTGTCGCCGTGCTGTGTGGTTTTGATACAAAGCGGCCGCCACGCTGGATGAAACCACGCGCTACCGGTTCCCCGGCGGCACCAATACCGGGTGCGGGGGTGGCTTCGGTGTACGGCGTGATCGGGTGCGACGGCGCGCCACCATCAATGGTCTGCTCCGGAATACGAACTGCATCCGACGCGCATCCGGCAATGGCCAAGGTGAGCGCAAGCGACATCGTGACACGCTGCGATGCGAGCATAAGACTCATCTTTGGCCGGACGCGTGCGCAGGCAGTGCGATGGCGGCTTCCCTCGCGCCTTGGCGCAGAACCACGTGGTCGGGCGTGATACGCGCGAGCACCCAGTCGTCGATATGATCGCCCTGCATCAGAACCTGGCTGCCGCCGGCGGTGAGTTGCACGATCGCCGCACTTCGGTCCGGACCGATGGCAACTGCCACCAGACGGGAGACAGGCAACGGATTTTCAGAAGTGCCCGACGCAGCCTGGTCACCCGCCGCTGCCACCGTCGGGAAGGGCCGGCGGTCGGGGCTGAACAGCGGGCGCGACAGGGTGGCGGCATAGGTGGCAAGATCGACAGCATTCGGCAGTGCCAGGTTCTGCGGCGAAAAGATCTTTGGCTGGTCCTGCATGGTTGGCGTGCCGTCACCGGCCGCCCAAACGCCGAGGCACCCGCCCACCACCAGAAACCCCGCGCCCGCAACCAGCGTACGCACATTCTGTCTGATCACAGTTTGACGCCTGCACGATGCTGCGCCGCGTAGATCGCCAGATGCAGGGTAACACCGACCTCGCTTTGCCCGTCCGCCGCTTTGCCCGCAGTACCGGCTTCATTGCCCTGTGCAGTGAGCCGATCCACGAAGATCGGCGGCCGTGCCACAGCCAGGGCATGGAGCAGTTTCTGCAGTGCCGGCAGGCTGGACTGCATCTCGAATTCCAGCCCCACCCTCGTCAGATCGCCATCCTTGCGTGCTGCCACGGTGCGGCTGCTGCTCACCACGGCGCCGGCCTGCGATGCATCCTTCTCGACGTCCCGCTGCAATTGCGCAGAGAGCAATTCGGGGCTGCTGCGATCCAGCCGCCACGTTGCGGAATCGATGAAGGTATCCAATTGCCCGTTCAGCTTGCGCCATGCAGCAAGCCGTCCTGCGGAATTGCCATCCGCACCTAACACCGCAGCGGCCGCCGCTAATCGCGCACGATCATCGGCCACGGCTGCAAACATCGGCGCCTCGACCAGGATCACCACCGCCCAGATCGTCATCGCCAGCAGCAGCAATGCCGCCGCCCGGCTAAGGAGAGACCCGGCCCGCATAAACACCCTTTTTCAAATGCAGTAAGATATCGAAACGGTCCCGATCCGCATGCGCATCATGTATGACAGGCGACCTGAACTCAAGCTGCTCCAGTTCCCGCAACGCCTGCAGCCGGCCGACGGCATCTGGCATGTCGGTGGAGAATCCGCCGATCTGCACACTGGCCGGCGTGTAGTCGAAGCTGAAGAGCCAGCCGGAATCAGGCAGCGCGTCGGTCACATGATCCAGCACGCTCAGCGCATCCCGTGCTCCGAGCCGCTCGCCCAGTTTGTGCGTATCGGCTTCATCGATGCGCAAATGCTGCTCCTGCCGCTCTGCGTCCTGCGGCTGCGCACCGCGGGCCGCGAGTGCCTGGCCCATTGCCCCGGCACGCAGATGCACGGCCAGGGCCACGGCAATCGGCCCTGCGAGCATCAGGCACAGCGTGGCCGCAAGCAGCACACGCCAGGGCTCCGCCAGCCAGCGCCGCCCGCGTCCGAAAAAGCCGCCGGATGCGAAATCAAGCGGCGGCGAACGGTCATCGGCGCCGACATGAATGGCGCCGACGGGGATGCCGAGCTGATGCAGCCGGCCTACCAGCTGCGCCAGCCCGGCTGCCTCCGTGGCAGCCAGTTCCAGTTGCACGCGCCCGGCCGTCGGTGCCGGGCCCAGAACACGCCAGGCCACGCGGGCCTGGCCTGCCGGAAAAGGCGTGTGCCGCTCAGCGAGGAACGGCACGGCCGCCGCCAGTTCGCGCGTCGCGGCCGCCGGCAGTTCGACCACGCGGCGCAGCACTATGGAAGCAGGCAGCTGGAGGGCGATGGACTCCGCCTGCTGCACGCGGCGCAACAAAGGCGCGGGCACCGCAGTCGCATCCAGCGCCACACTGTCGCGGCCACCGAAATTTAGCCGCGCGCCATCCAGCCGGATGAGCAGTACCGCCTTGTTACCCACGAAACGGCGTATCAGTGCCCGCGGCACGAGCCCGGCCAACTCGCCCAGCCACCAGTTGAAAAAAGCGCGGCCATAATCCACCCCCGCGCGTACGGGAACATCGCGCATCCTCATCGCGCAAGATCGTTGATGCTGAGCACAGCCAACATTACCGACGCCACGATTCCCGCCACCAGCACGCCGAGCCCCACTGTGATGAGCGGCACCAGAAGGGCCAGCGCGCGCGCCGTATCCCGGCTCAGATCCTGCTCCATGATTTCGGCCACCTGCAGCAGCATCGTATCGACCTGCCCCGTCGTCTCGCCAATGCGCACGATCTGCACCGCCATATCCGGAAACAACCCGCTTGCAGCAAGTGGATCGGCTACGCCGCCACCCTCACGCACCGTACGGGTGACCACATCGAGTGCCGTCGCAAGCACTGTGTTGGATACCACGCGCTGCGCCGCCTCGAGGGCTACAGGCATCGGCACACCGCCGCCGATCAGCGTGCCCAGCGTGCGGGCGAAGCGCGAGAAATCCGCGCGTATCATCGCCAGGCGTAAAAACGGCACCCGCAGCAGCAAGCCATCGAGCCGCTTGCGTCCGGCCGGACTCCGCAGCATTCGCCGCCCCGCCACAGTCGCCGCCACCGCGAGCACCAGAAGCAACCACCCGAATCGCGCAAAAAAATCGCTCGTGGCAAACGCCAGCCGCACGGTGACGGACTGCACCCCCCCGCCCGCCTCCACCATCGGCCGCAACGCCGGCAGCACTGCGGTGAACACCAGCACCACCGAAGCCGACGCCGCCAGCAGCAGGATCGCCGGATAGATCAGCGCCGACCGGATCTGCTGCCGCGCCGCCTCGCTCCGTCGCAGATACTCGCCGAGGCGCGTCAACGTCAGCGGCAAGCTCCCGCCAAGCTCGCCCGCACGCACCATGCTGATGACCAGGGGCGGAAACGATTTTCCCTCGCTCGCCATCGCTTCGGCCAATGCTGCGCCATTCCGCAATCGCGCGAGCACCGCCTTCACCACGCGCCCATTCGCCGCCGCATCGGCCAGGATCGCCACCGCCGACTCCAACGGCACGCCGGCACCTATCAATGTCGCAAGACGGGTGACGAACTCCGCCACCGCACTCGGGCCGATGTCACGACCTGCAAAAAGCTGCATGTTCCAGACCAATCCGCCCGCACGTTGCGCCGACACCTGCAGCGGAACCGCACCCTCGCCATGCAGCTGCGCAAGCACCGCCTCACGAGAGAGCGCTTCGATCTCGCCGCGCATCATCTCGCCGGCTCTGCCGACGGCGCGATAGGAGAAGCTGGGCACAGGAAACTCCAGAGAAAGACAAGGTCTTCTTTTCTGAAGAAAAGAAGCAAAAGAGCTTTATGACGCTGTCGCGGGTCTATCTAGCATGGGTTCTACGCATTCCTTGTGGCACCTAGAACCTCCTCCAAACTCGTTAGTCCCACGCGTGCTTTTTCCAGACCATGCGCCAACATCGTGCGCATTCCCGCCGCCATCGCCGCTGCACGGATATCGCCCGACGAAGCGTGGTCCAACACCAGGCGACGTATCGCATCATTCATCGGCAAAATTTCCAGCAAAGTCGTGCGCCCACGATACCCGGTACCCCCGCACATCTCGCAGCCATGCGCCTGAAAAAAAATCTCCGGCGCCTGCAGTGTCAAGCCGAGCCGCGAGGCCAAAACGTCCGACACCTCGTAAGGCTGCCTGCATGCCACGCAAAGCCTGCGCACCAGGCGCTGCGCCAGAATCGCATTTACCGTCGACACGATAAGATAATCCTCCACGCCCATGTCCAGTAGGCGCGTGACACCGCTTGCAGCATCGTTGGTGTGCAGCGTGGAGAGGATCATGTGCCCGGTCAGCGCCACCTGCACCGCGACTTGCGCCGTCTCCAGGTCGCGTATCTCGCCAACCATCACGATATTCGGGTTCTGTCGTAAAAAACTGCGCAAAGCCCAGGCGAAACTCAAACCAATCTGCGGCTGAACCTGGACCTGGTTAACCCCCTCGAGCTGGTATTCCACCGGGTCCTCGATGGTCATCAGCTTGCGCTCGGGGGTGTTCAGCTGCTTCAGCGCGGCATACAGCGTGGTGGTCTTGCCGCTTCCGGTGGGACCCGTGACGAGCAATATGCCGAACGGTAAAGCGAGAATGCGGGTCAGCTCGGACAGTGCATGGTCATCGAAACCGAGGGCCGCGAAATCCAGCGATACCTGCTCGCGGTCCAGCACGCGTATCACCACGCTTTCGCCATGCACGGTCGGCAGCGTGGAGATGCGGAAATCGATCTCCGTGCCGCGCACGCTGGCCGACATGCGGCCATCCTGCGGCAAGCGACGCTCGGCGATGTTCAGCCGCGCCATGATCTTCACCCGGCTGACGATCGCGTCACGCAGACGCAGCGGCGGCGACTCCACCTCCTGCATCGCGCCGTCGATACGGAACCGCACCACCAACCGCGAGGCGCCGGGTTCGATATGGATGTCGGACGCACGCGCATCCACCGCGCGGGTCAGGATGGCGTTCACGGTGCGTATCACCGGCGCGTCGCTTGCGAGATCCCGCAACCGGTCCAGATCTGTCTGCGACGCGCCTGTATCCGGCCCCTGCGCTGAGCTGGAGGGTGCGAGCAAGCGATCGAGGGCGGATTCGATGTCCGTGGCCGTTGCCACTACACGCCCCACTTCACGTCCGGTAACGAGCGCGATCGCATCGGCTGCATAGGCATCCAGCGGGTTAGCCATCGCCAGCTGCAGCACGCCTTCTGCCTCGCCTAACGGCAGCACCTGGAAGTGTCGCAGGAAGAGCGGGCTTAGCGAAGCTAGCAAGACGGGATCCGGCGTCACGTCATCAAGGGCTGCAATGTCGATCCCAAGGCAGCTAGAAAACGCCTCCGCCATATCGCGTTCGGAGACCAAGCCCAGCTTTGTCAGGATTGGCTCGATCGGCTCGCCCGATTCCGACGCAATGCGGCGCGCGCGATCAAGCGCGTCGGCCGATAGACGTCCATGCTGTCGCAACACATCGACGGGGGTCGACAACCGCGTCATTTCGGCTATCGCCATTGATACACCACGAAGGGGGCCGACGGGATGCCGGTCAGCCGCAGCAGTGCACGTCGTTGCACGGTTTCCGTACGCCCCGCCACACGCGCATCGATGCTGAACGCGCGTCCCACCGCAGCGGGCGGCGCGGTATCCGATACATTGCCATCTTCCGCGGTGACCAGCCGCGCCGCGCGCGCGGCAAGTAGGGCGGAAATCCCCTCATCATCCATGCCGCCCAGCGCACGCAAAACCGGCGGCGGCGCCACCGCCTGGTCCGGCCAGGCTGTCTGGCTCACCACGGTCAGGCCTGATGCCAGGCGGTCGAACAATTGCGGCGTCATGCCCATCACCAGCCTGAGTTCATCCACGCTCTCCATCCTGCCGCCGCGCGGGCCATACGCGTATCCGGCATGTTGGTAATCATCGCCCTTCGCCCCGTTCAGCCTGCGCCCGATACCCGGCTCGCGCCAATCCATAATCTTGTCGGCCAAGCCCTGCGCCGTTTCGAAATCGACATCCTGGGCCAGCAGGTATTTAAGCAAGGCCGCTTCCGGCGCCTGATTGAGATCGACTTTTCCACTCTCGTCCTGCACCCGCACCGATCCCACCATGCCGCCGAACCGCACCGGAAACACCGTACCGTCGATCGGCGGATGGCCGCCGGGGACCTCGTCGAGAAGCCGCAGCACCGTTAGGTTGATCATGCCGTCGGCCAATGCCGAAAGCTGAACCTGCTCCAGCCTCGCTTCCGAGAGCCTTGCTTCGCGCAGCCCCAAGATGCGCACACCGGCGACAAGCAGACCCATGGCGATCATGGCCCATAGGGCAACGATCAAGGCGGCGCCGTTTTCTCCGGAGGAAGAAAGGTCTTCTTTTCTGAAGAAAAGAAGCAAAAGACTTTTACGTCGCTGTCGCGGCTCTGTCCGGCAGCGTACACCAGGACATAAAAGTTTTTTGGTTCTTTTTTTCAAAAAAGAACTGCGTCCTTTCACTGCGTTCGCGCGCATTCGATATCCGTAGACTCATACAAGCATGCTGTAGCCGCCGTAGCATGCGTCGCGATCACCAAAGGCGGCCAAACACGACGTGGATCCGCATCCTCGATCGATATGCGTATGGCCGCCGGTAAAGCCGTCTGATCCTGCCAACTCGCCGCGCCCTCATAGGCAAGGCGCATTTTCGCGACATGGCGGGCGACCACGGCCACCTTCTCTTCTGCGTGCGGCAGGTCCAGCCGCCACGCGAGTGAAAGCGTTCCTGTCTGCTCGTCGAGGAAAAGCCTTGCCGCGATCATCACCGGGGTGCCTAGCGAGGCAGGCCGCCGCGTGATCAGCGACATCGAATCAGGACTACCTACGAAGGCGATACGGTGATCCTGTAGATCGGCATTGGTGAAAGCCGGATAGGCGCCGCCAACGATATCCTGCAATAGGCGCCGTGCCTGGCGCATCTGCTTTGCTGAGTCGGAGTCGTGTTGTGCGCGCGACCAGCTGAAGGCGCCGAGATGCAGGCCACGCGCGATCCCCATCGTCAGCAAGCCGAGCACGCAGAGAGCGACAAGCATTTCCAGCAGCGTGAAACCGGCCTCTCGCTTCATCGCCCCAGCCGCACCGACTGCAAGGCGATGCTGCGGTCGTTGGCCCCTTCTTGCCAATGCACGCCTACCCGAACGACTTCCCCGCGTAAGGCGGCGACGGAAGAGGTGTTGCCGAGCGGCGAGGTGTCGATCCGCCAGCTGAAGCCCGCTTCTTCGCCTTGTGCAGGTGCCTGCGGCATGTCGAGCAGTGACTTCGCGAGGCTCGCTGCAGCGTCGAGATTGCGGGCATGGTCCTGCGCGCCGAGGCTGGCCGGCAATGCGGTGAAAGCGAAGCCGAACCCGATCGCGACGATGGCAAGTGCTACCAGAGTCTCCAGCAGCGTAAAGCCGGCATCGTGTTTCAACGTCGGCGTAGTTGGAACCCTTTCACGATATGCCCGCGCCGCGATACTGCGATGCGAACATATGAGAAGGACTGCCCTCAGAAGTCAAAGATCGGCAACACATCAGGGTAATTTACGCCGATTTGAGGGACATAGATGCCACCCAAGCCGCCGCCTAAGATGTAGGAATAAGGCGATGCAACGGGGAAGCGGCTGACGGGGCTTCTGCCCAGCACCACGCCGGGGATGCCGCGGTAGACAGGGAGATGCACGTTGCAGATATACGAGGCGTAGCCTCCGTAAATGGGCGCACCGGCGAACGGCGCGCCGAGATACGGGCCAACGCCATAATAGCCATAATACCCGTAATTATAGTAGCCGATATTGCCAAATCCACCGAAGCCGATGCCATAGCCAGGGTTGATGTTGTAGCCGCCGATGGGAGACCAGGGCAACGGGAAGCTGACATAGCCGCCTAGGCCGATCTGGCCCGTCCAGAGACCGAGCGGATCGACCAAATCGACCGGCGAGTTATTGGCATAGGTGTAGAGATCGACGCCGCCGCTCTCCTCCTGCGGATCGCGGTTTTGCCAACGGCCTAGCCTTTGATCGTATTGCCGGAAATTGGCGCGGTAGAGTGCTGCCGTCTTGTCGTAGAAGAGCTGGCCGAAGCGGAAATCGGTTTGCGCCGTGCCGCTTGTCTTGATGATGTTGCCGAAGGGGTCGTAATCGCTGCTGCCAACCAGTGCGCCGGTCTGGGCAGAGAGGATGTCGCGCTCGCTGCCGATCTTGTCACGGCCGTAATAGAGCAAGGTGCCTGCGGCCGGCGCTTCCTCGCCTTCCGCAAAATACCGTTCGATCACCTTGTCGTTCGCGTTGCGGCCTTCGCAGAGCACTTGGCCACACCAGAAAAAATGCGTCTCCGTCGTCGTCGCGCCATTCACCAGCACCGAAACGACGCGGTGATTGTTACCGTCATAACGGAAGCTTTCGCTCACACCCGCCTGAGCCAAGAAGCCGATCCCGACCAGGCGGTTTTCCGCATCGTATTTGTAGGTGTGCAGGTCGTCCTGCGTAAGGTTGCCGTTCGCATCGTAGACGTAGGTCTTCGACTTGAACGTCTTCACCTGGTTGAGCGCATTATAGCCGACGGCCGTGGTGGTC
Organism: Acetobacteraceae bacterium; assembly: GCA_965198855.1. Lineage (GTDB taxonomy): Bacteria > Pseudomonadota > Alphaproteobacteria > Acetobacterales > Acetobacteraceae > BOG-908. Next base: position 323,120 of record CBDAPZ010000002.1, read on the forward strand.
GTGCCGCTCTTCAGGCTCGTGATGTTGCCGGCCTTGTCATAGACGTAACTGTAGCTTGCACCGGTCGACAGCGCTGCGGTCAGCAGGCGGTCTGCCTTGTTGTAGGTATCGGCCCAGCTTTGCGAGGTGCTACCGAGCGTCTCGGTGATACCGGTCACGTCGCCTTCCGCCGTGGTCGTGTAGCTGAAATTGCGCGTGGCAGGGCCGCTATTGACGCTCAGCAGGCGGCGGTCGTTGGTGTTGGTGTCATAGGTCCATTGTGTGCCGATGCCCGAGCCCTGCAGGCTGGTCATCTGCGTGGTCTGACCGAGATAGGAGAGCGTGAACTCGCCGATATCGTCGCCATGGGAGTTCATTCGCCCGAGCGCGTCATAGGTGAACGTCTCTGGATTGCCGCCGACGGCACGGTAGGCCATGCGGCCGAGCGAGTCGTAGGTGTAGCTGGCATTGGCGTTGATGGCAGGCCCGGTTTCCTTGGCGATGCTCAGCGCACCTTGCGTGCCCGGCGGCACGTAGGCGTAGGTGGTGGTGCCGTAACCGTCGGTCATCGAGGCGGCGCGGGCATAGTACGGGTCGAAGGCATAGGTGACGGACGGCGTGGAATTGATGGCGTTCGGATAGCTCACACCGGCAAGCATATCGTCGGCCGTGTAGCTGTATTGCTTGGTCTGCCCAAGCGCGTCCGTCACCGAGGCGATACGGCTGATGCTGTTCTGCCACGTGTTGGTAATGACCGCGCCGGCCGCATCGGTCTTGCTGATCGGGCGGCTCTCCACGTCGATGGCATAGGTGGTGACATTGCCGTTCGCATCAGTCAGCGTCTTGAGCTTGCCGTTCTCGTAATAAGCGAGTTTCGTCACGTCTCCGTTCGGGTCGGTCACCGTGAGCAGGTTGCGGTTGGCATCGTAGGTGTAGCTGGTCACACGGCCCTGCCGGTCGGTCACCGAGGCGAGATCGAGCTTGTTATAGACGTATTTGCGCGTAGTGCCGTCCGGATAGGTTTCGAGCGTCACGCGGTTCATGGCGTCATAGGTATATTTCACCACCCAGCCTTCGGAATCGGTCAGCGAGGCGACACGGCCGTCGGCATCATAGGCATAAGTGGAGGTAACCACGCCGTTCTGGTTGGTGACGGTGGAAAGATACCCCACCGGGCCGTAGGCATATTTCGTGGTGGCGCCGAGCGGATCCGTCTGCTGGGTGATCTGGCCGGCGGCGTTATAGGCGAACTTCCACACCTTGCCCGCGGCATCGGTGTAGGTCGTCGGCAAGTGGTTCACGTAGCTGCCATATTGCGCCAGCGTGGCAGTGGTGTTGGCACCGGTCTTCTGCTGCACGCTGACCAGGTCGGTCTGGTTGGCGGCATAGGTCCAGTTGGTCTGCCGGCCGATCGGATCGACCTTGCTCGTCATGTTCCCCACGCTGTTGTACTGTGCGGTGGAAAGCTGGGTGCTGCCGTCATCCAGAACGCGGCCCATCGCGCTCGGGCTGTCGAGCGATCCGGATTGCGCGGTGCCGAGCCCGCCGGTGACCGGCTGTCCCGGGTAGTTGAACCATACGCGGTTCTCGAGCGGCGCCTTTATGCTCTCCACGACATCGCCGGTGACATTGGTGTTCTGTGTCAGATGCACCCAGTGCCGGTTACGCGCCTGGGTGTAATCGCCCTGTGCCACCGCATAGGCGTGCTTGTCCCAGTAATAGGTGTCGCGATCGTTCAGGTATTGATTGAACGGATTGACGATGCCGGCCGGTATCAAATTGGCCGGATCCGAGAAGGGAATGTTTGGCGCACCCTGGATGTATTCCGTACGCTCAGTGTTGCCCAGCGGATCGGTCGCCTGCAAATAGAGCGAGTTGCCGTTCTGGCCATAGGAGAAGTTTGTTGTGCCGTACGGCGTCGTCAGCGAGTCGACCAGCGAGGATGCGTCATAGGCGTAGCTCGAGACCAGGCCGAGCACGTCGGTGATGGAGGTTAGGCGGCCGGTGCTGTCATAGGCGAGCGTGGCACTGCGAGCGAATGGATCGGTGATCTTGGTGACCTGCAGCGGGAAGCTAGTGTTGCCGTAGGTGAAAGTGGTTTTGCGCGCCGTGGCGTCGGTGATCGTGGTCAGGCGATATTGGCTGTCGTAGGTAAAGGTGAGCTTGTTGCCAAAACGGTCCGCCTGCGACGTGATGAAAACGATACGCGGATAGGTGGTCGCACCATTGGGCAGCGCATAGGTGTTCACGCTGCCATCGGGGAAGGTCAGCGTGTAGCTGGTCGTCGCCCCCGCCACGTAGCTCAGGACCGCACCGGTGGACTCCTCCGGTGCGAAGGCGTTAGCGGTGAAGCTGCTTTCGGGAATGGCACCGCCGCCGCCGACGACACGCTGGACGTTGTTGCCGATATTGGTCGGGTCGTCCTGGATGTAGGCCAGCCAGTTCAGCGTCCATTTCGGGCTGACATTGTAGAAGGTGAAGTTCGCAGGCTGGTTCGCCTCGCGCTGGTTATAGGTGATGGTCACCGGCACCGGCGGGCCTTTCGGCGGCGTGTAGCCGACCGGCGAATCTTGCAGACGCAGGCTCGAAAGCATTTCGACGAAGGAATATTGCGTCATGCCGTCATCGTCGGGCGAGCCTTCATCCTCTTCGATGATGGCCGAGGTGCCGGAGGCGTGCGATGCGCCACCGCATGGATCGCAAACCGGCGCATAGGGGGTGTCGGAATCGGGATCGTTGGAATCGGTATAGCCCATGCCACGTACATGGCTGGCTTCGCTGTTCTCGACCACGCGCCAGGTCGACATGTTCTCCTTGCCGGGCACCAGGTAGTAGCCGCTGGTCTCGGTATCGAGTGCGCCGCGTGCCACCCACAGATCACGGCCGAAGGTGGGGTCCTTCACATGGTAACGGCCGTTGCTCTCCCCGATAATCGCGGCAAAATGGCTGACTTTCCAGTGTACGACGGACGGGATCGGGATCGGCTCGCCTGCATCGCGATGCACCAGGCGGAAATCGAGCTTTGCGTGCTCGGCCAGGGTTGCCACCTCGGCCAGGCTCACGCCTTGCGGGCCCGAGCGATAATCGTTGAGGAAATCCACATCGCTCGCGGGGCGGCCCATCGCCAGCAGCAAATTCTTCAGCGCCATCGGCCCGCAGAGATACGAGACGCCGGGATTATGGCGCATCATCCAAAGGCCCTGTTTTGCGCCTTTGAGATCTTCGGTCGCCTTGCCGGTCAGCGGACGGTCGCCGATCTCAACCAGCAAGCTGTCGAGCTGGTCGGCATGGCCGAGGCGTGCATGCATGCGCAGCAATTCGCCGGCGACGCGGTCGACCAGCGCCTTGACCTGCGGATCGCGGTCGTCACGGCCGGCCGCCCAAGCGGCATGCCAATCGGTAATGGCGCGCGAGAAATAACCATACTGGTAGTCGAGCAGACCCATATCGGCGAGCAGCGCGATACGCCATTCGGAATTTGGATAGGTCTGCAGGAACGATCTGAAGGTGGAAAGATCGTCTTTTGCTGGTTGTGCGGCATAGGCCTGCAGAGCACCCGCCAGGGCAGTGTTCTCCGCCCCCGTGGTGTCACCTGCCGGCACCAGTTTTTCCTCGAAATGCGCAAGCTGAGTGACGATAGCGGCAGGCATGTCTGGCGCGGCAGCCAAACCCTGGGATAGGCCAAGGCACGCCATGCCAAACCCGGCAAGCGCCGAACGCCCGAGGATCGCCTTGCGGCCGGATGCAATGTGCATGTCAAAAATCATGGTCATCACGCTCTCCCGGCGGTCAGCAAGGCACCGTTTACGGCGCCGATGGCATGTGAATGGTCAAGCAGCGCAGCCAGGGCCGGTGTCACCTCGAGGGAGGTGAAGGCTGTGGCAACACTTGCGGCACCTACCGCCTGCAGGCCGGCAAGCGGCGACGCAAAGTCGGTGAGCAGGTGGTCGTTGGTGGCAAGGGCCGGCACCGGCGTCGGGGACACGACGGGCGGGATGAACCGTATCGGTCCTGGATTGGTATGCGCAGAGGGCGGCGGATAGGTGATCAGCGTGTCGCCGCTGCCATCCGAGGCAGTGGTCAGCGATACGGTCGCGGTGTTTCCGGCAACCTTGAACACTTCCGTGCCACCGCTGCTCAGCGAGACGGTCAGGATACTCCCGCTCAGCACGGCGGCGGTTGCCGTGGTCGACACCAGCAGGATCGAGTCCGTTGCCTGGAAGCCGCTCAGCGTGCCGGCAAAGCTCGCCGGTGTGTCGAGCCGCAACTCTGCGCTGCCCGCATTGAACAGGACGGTCTCGCTGGTGGCGGCGCCGATCTCGAGCTCTGCACCGCTTTCGATCTGCAGGATCCCGGCGCCGGTCACGGCACCGCTCAAGGTAAGCGTGCCGCCGCTGGCATCAATGGTGCCCGCATTGGTGACCGCACCGGACACGATGCCACTGCCGGTCAGCAGCGCGCTCGCACCGATTGTAAGGCCGCCGGTACTCAGCGTGCCGCCCTGCAGTTGCAGGGTGCCGTTATCGGCGAGCGAGAGCGTGGTGGCGTAACCGCGCGAGGCGAGTAACGACAGCGTGCCGGCGGCAGCGATCGTCGTCAGGCTGGATTCCAGCCTGGCGATGGTGCTGCCGACCGAACGCAGCACCGAATTCGCACCGCTCAGCACGATGTCCGCGGCGTCCACGGTCACTGCATTTCCAGAGTTCAGCGTCAGCGTGGAGGCGGCGGAAACTGTCCAGACGCCGCCGGCCAGTGTGCCGCCGTTGAACGCACTGGTCGCACCGGCGCTCGCGGAGACAAAATCGCTGCTTGTGCCCGAGGCGGTGATATGGCTGCCGGCAGCGATCATGGTGCCCCCGATGGTGAGCGAACTGCCGTTCGACAGCGTGATGCTGCCGGTATTGGTGAAGCTGCCGCCGAACGACATCTCGCTGCCGGCAGCAAGGCTCACCACGCCGCTATTGGCACCACTGCCGAGCAAGTCGAAATCGGACAGCGTGGCCATGGTGACATGGCCGGTATTGGTGAAGAGCTGGTTTGTGGCCGTCGCACCCGGAGTCGCGTCGAAGGCGGTGTCGGCGCCCAGCGTGATGTAGCCGGCATTGGTCACCTTGGTGAAGGACGTATCGAGCCACAGCGTGCCGTCGGTGGTGATGAGGTAACCATTGTTGATCAGCGTCCCAGACGCGGTGCCGGTGGCAGGCCTGTCGCTGAGTTCGGTGCCTCCAGCATTCGCATTGAGCTTGAAGGTTGCACCCAAGGTCAGCACGCCGGCGGCAACCCCGATATCGAGCACGTTGGCGATGCCGGCACTGTTCTGCGCAACGCTTGACGAGTTGATGGTCAGGTTGGTCAGCGTACCACTTGCGGCGTAGCCGAGCGTGCCGCCTGCGGAGGCGTTGCCGGTCAGGGTGACTGTTCCGGGCAACGCACCGGCGGCGGTCTCTACTGTCAGTCCGCTGACCACATCCACGGAGGAGCCGGGGCCGATGGCGAGAGGGCCTTTCCAGGTCATCGCCGTCAGTGTCGCAGAGGGACCGAACGTGACGGTGCCGGCATCGTTGGAGAAAATCCCGTTCTCGAGATTGCCGCCCAATTCGACGTTTGTGATACGGCCGGATGCCGCCATGTCGAAGGTCGCACCGGCGAGATTGAGCACGCCGTTCAGGCCGAGCGTGCCGGCGCCGCTGATGGCGGCAACCGAGGCAAGCGTCGTCGCACCATCGATATCGAAGGTGGCACCTGCAGCGATACTGGTGGCGCCGGTCTCGGAGAAGGCGCCCTGCACGCTGACGAGGGCGCCGCTGGCCAGCGTGATATGGCCGGCATTGACCATGCCGCCATTGGTCTGGAGCACCGTGCTGGTGCCCAGAGTGACCGTGCCAGCGGCGGTGTTGGTGAAGGTGCTGCTGGTCAGTGCGGTGCCGGAGGCAAGCCATTCGGCACCGGTGGCCAGCGCGATGCTGCGGGCATTGGTGAAGCTGGCGACGCTCCCATCCGAGCCCAGGAAAGTGGCGCCGGCATCGATCGTGATGAGGCCATCATTAACGATCGCACCGTGCAGCGCCGCACCGGTGGTGGGATTCACGGAGAGCAAGCCGGCCGTCGTGCCCGCGCTCACCTCAAAGCTTGCGGTCGATGCCAGAGTAAGCGTACCGCCCGCCGCCGCCGATGCCGACAGGAACAGGCCCTGCGTGCCGGTCGGCGTGCCGGTGCCGCTAGTGATGACAACATTGCTCAAGGTCTCGCTGTCGAGGAAGGACAGCGTCGACGCGGTGGCGCCGGCAGAGGCAGAGATCGCGCCCAGCCCGGTGCCCCCGGTGCCGTACAGCTTGAGGCCTCCAAGCACATCGACGCTGTTGCCGGAGAGCAGCGAGATGGTGCCGTCGTAAGTTACCTTGTTCAGCTCGACATCCGTACCGAACACAACGCCGTTGCCGCTATCGGCGATCACCGCGTTGGTCAGCGTGTCGTCGAGTGTCAAGGCGATGCCACTGCCGACGCTGATGGTGCCGTTAAAGGTATCGTTATCGAGCGTCGAACCATTCGAGAAGACGAAGGCGCCGGCGGTGGGGTTGATGGTGGCGTTGAGGATGTCGCCGCTGAGGTCGAGCGAGGTGATTTTCGCACCCGTGCCGACAGCAAGCGTGCCGCCCTGTTCGTCTAGGCTTCCTGCGAGGTTCAGCGTGTTGCCGCCGCCGGCGACGATCCCGGTGAGCTCCGTGCCGGTCAGCGAGGTATTGAAATTCAGCACGCTGCTTGTCGCGGTGACCGAGCCCGTGTTCTGGAAGGCGCCGCTGATGCCCAACGTGGCGCTGCTGACGGTCAGCGTCTTGGTGTTGACCGTCTGCGTCGAGTCCAACTGGAATATGTCGCCATTGCTGATCGCGATGGTGCCGTCATTCTCGAAATCGTTGCCGGTGACGGTCAGCGTGCCGCCGGCCTCCGATGCGGTGATCTTACCGTCATTATAGACGGCGTCATATGCGTTGCCAGAGTCCGAGATGACCGCGTTGGTGCCCGTGTGCAGCAAATTGAGGGTGGCGCCCAGGGTGAGGATGGCGCCCTGGCCGTTGGTGTCGTCGCTGCGCAGGAAAGCCGTGCCGCCGGAGGAGCTGCCGAAATCGATCGTGGCATTGGCGAGGGTTTCATATCCCTCCGCCAACAGCGTGGTCTGATAGCCGGTCAGATTGATCGTGCCGACGCCGGTGCCGCCCACAGCCGAGAACGTATCGGTGCCGGCGAGATACACATTGGCGTTGTTCTCGCTGAGATCGATGGTGCCGCGAAATTGCAGGTTCTCCAGCGTGGCGCCGTTGAAGGTGACGGTCGTGCCGTTGCTCGCGAAGATGCCGCCATCGATCGTGCCGCCGTTGAGGGCGAGCGTGCCTGCGGTGGCAGTGAAGGTCTTGGTGATGGCGAGCGTGCCGTTCAGCACGACATCGGCGCCGGTGTCGGAAATGGTGAACGCGCTTGCAGCGGCGGTTTCGCCGCTGCTCAGCGTGAGCGTGTAGGCGCCGCTGATGGCGACGGTGGCGGCCGTCTCCGCGTTCGGCGGCCCGTTGGTCCAGACATTGGTGCCATACCAATCGGCCGTCGTGCCTTTCCAGGCGGTGCTGGCTGCGGAGAGGGTCACGTCTTCGCCGCCATGCCCGTCGGAGGCGACCGTAAACGTGTCGTTGAGATAGGAGCCGGAAAGCTGCACCGTGGCGACGGTCGTCGCACCATTGGCGATCACCAGCTGGTCGCTGGCGTTGACCGTGGCCTTGGTGGCGGTGACGCCAGCGACATCGATCACGTCGCCCACAACCATGTTGTACACCGTCTCCGACGCGCTAGCCGGCACATCGAGCAGCAGCGTGCCGGTAGCCGCCGTGTAGGAGACGCTCTGGCTGACGGCGATGTTCGCGCCCAGTTCGAGCGTCGTCCCGGTGCCGATCAGCATGGTGCCGGTGCCGGCAACCGAGCCGGTGAGTGCCAGGGTGCCGGAGGCGGCATTGATAGTGCCGCTATTGACCACGGCCGCAGCGATCAGGCTACGCCCGGTCGTGGCGGTCTTTTCCAACAGCCCGGTATTGGTCAACGTGGAGGCGGCGGAGCCGGCACTGGCGATGCCGACATCGCCTGCAATGACATAGGTTCCGGTATTGGTAAGGTTTACGGCGACGTTGCTGCTGTCACCGAGCGTAACCGCGCCGGTTTGCGTAATGGTCACCTGGCTGCTGTTGCTGACCGAAGCGTCGCCGCCGATGGTGAGCGCACCTAAGGCGAAGCTACCGCCGTTGAAGACGATGTTGCTACCAGCGGCGATCAGGCCGGAGACCGAGCCGCCATCATCGAGGGCGAGTGTGCCCGTGGTGGTAGCAAGAGTGCCGGTGCTGGTGACTATCGCATTGATACCGCTGGAGGCAGTGCCGCCGGTCTTCTCCAGCAGCCCGGCATTGGTCACGAACGCGCCCGGGCTACCATTATTGTTGCCCTGGCGAATACCCGCATCATCGGTGCTGAAGGCGAACACCGCACCGGCTTGGTTGACCAGCGTACCGGCGCTGGTGCCGTTATAGACGCTGGCGTCGCCAAGCTGCACTAGGCCGCCATCGGTCATGGTGCCCGAGTTAACCCAGGTCGCACCGCCGCCGAGCGAGATCATTGCGCCGTTGCTATACCAATCGGCGATGCTGCCGGCGCCGGTGGTGCTCAGCGTGCCGCCTTGCTCGAAATATTGCGTGGAACCTGGATTGGCGAAGTTGAGCGTGGCGACGGTGAGTTGCTGGCCGGCGAGATTGATCGTCGACGGGCTGCCGTTGGCGTCCAGCGTGCCGTTCAGGGAGACCGCCGAGGTGAGATCGATCGTGGATTGATAGAATTCCGTGCTGGCTGAAGCAGTTTCGGTGAGGCCGCCGACCATGTAGGTGTTGTTCTGGAAACTGATCAGCCCGGTGCCGGCGAAGGTGCCGCCGAACACGCCGCCACCCTGGAAGGCGATCTCTGCATTGCCGGTGCCGACGACGCTGACAGTGCCGGTATTATCGAACGTCGAATACACTTCGCTGTAGGTGGTTGCACCGGTCTGCGTGAAGGTGCCGGCATTGACGAAGGTGCTGGACGAACCAGTGTAGATGTTGTTGCCGATGTAATTGTTGCTGATGACATCCCAGGTGGCGCCGGCAAGGTTCTGCACGGTGAAGCTGGCGTAGTTCTGGGAGGCGAGATACACGTCTCCGTTCTGGTCGACCATGCCATGGTTGACGATCGTCACGCCGCCGCCAAACAGGAAACTGCCCGAAGCCAGCGCGGTGGTGCCGGTGAGCGAAAGCGTGCCGGGTCCGCTGATCGTGCCGTTGTTCAAATTGGGAGCCGCCAAACTCAGCGTGGAACCGCCAAGATTCAGAAAGCCGCTGCTGAAGGTCAAGTCGCCGGCATAACTCGTGCTGCCGCCCAAGGTGATCGTGGCGCTGTCGTAGATATTGAGGCTTGCAACGCCGAGTGAGACGCCGGCCGAAATCGTGGTGTTGCTGGCAAGCGAGATGGTGCCGGCGCCGGTGAGGGCGCCGGCCAGCGTGGCACCGCCGTCCAGTTCGATGTTTCCGGTGGCCGCCGTGATCGTGCCGGTGCTGAGATTGGTGAAAGTGGAATACAGGCTGGTGGTGTTAGTGCCGGCAGCTTTGATGAACTTGCCGGCATTGCTGATGCTGCTGGTCGCACCGTTATCGGCGTTGCCGCCGATAAAATAATCGCCTTGCACATTGTAGGTGGCGGCCGCGGCGTTGGTCAGGCTGAAGCCTGCACCTGTGACGTAATTGTCGTAGATCTGGTTATCTTGGTTGATGGTGCCGGTATTCGTCCAATGCAGGCCACTGCCGAACTCCACATAGGCGTCGTTGCCGAGTGTCGTCGTCCCGCTTGTGGTCAGCGTGCCGGTGCCGTCGATGAAACCGTAGCCGAGATCGGCGGAGGCAAGGTTGAGGGCATAGGCGCCGGTGGTGAGCGTGCCGCCGTCGAGGATGAAATTCGTGGTCGACGCGATGGTCAGGCTGTTGGTCAGCGAGATGTTCATCCCGTCCAGCAGCAATGTCGCTACCTTGACGACGACGCCGGGGCCGAAGGTCGCGGCATTTCCGCCGGCCAGCGCGATGGTGCCGGCGCCGGAGAGCGTGCCGCCGAAAGCGCCACCATCGTTGAATTGCAATGTGCCGGAGGAGGCGATGATTGCGCCGGTGCTCGTCATCACCGACTGCACCTGGCTGAGGCCGGTGCCGAGTTTCTCGAACGTGCCGGAATTGCTGAAGGCCGAGGTGACGCCGTTCGAGTTGTTGTCGCCGAGATCGTAATTGCCGGTGATGTTGTAGGTTGCAGCGGCAGCGTTGGCGATGGTGAAGCCTGCGCCGCTCGCATAGTCGACATAGAGGTTGTAGTTCTGGTTCACCACGCCGGCATTGTTCAGCCGCACGCCGCCGCCGAGCGTGAAGATCCCATAGCTGTTGTTGCCGCTCAGCGTGCTCGTGCCGGTCAGGCTGAGCGTGCCGGCGCCATCGATGACGCCGGCGCCGAGGAAGGCCGACGCAGCTGTCAGCGTGTGGCCGCCGAGTAGCACGCGGCCGCTTACTTCCGAAAGCTGTGAGGCCAGATAAGCCTCGTTGCCGGCCAGCGTGATGGTGCCACCGTCGAACAGGATCTCCGCAGCCCCCGCGGTGGATAATCCGCTGGCGAAAGTATCGGAACCGCCGGCAAACGCGATGGTGCCGGCGCCAGAGAGCGTGCCGGCAAAGCTGCCGCCATTGTCGAATTCGATCGTGCCACCCGCGGCGGCAGTGACGATTCCGGTGCTCGAAACGACGGACTCGATCTGGCTGGTGCTGGTGCCGCCAGTCTTGGCGAAGGTGCCGGCGTTGGTGAAGGTGGAGCTGGTGCTGTTGTTGTTATTATAGCCGAGGCTGTAATCGCCGGTGATGTTGTAGGTTGCACCGGCAGCGTTGCTGATGGTGAAGCCGGCACCGGTCGAATAGTCGACATAGACGTAGTAGTTCTGGTTCACCACGCCGGTATTGGCGAGCGTCACGCCGCCGCCCATGTAATAGCTGTAATTATTAATGCCGGCGAGCGTGGTGGTACCGCTGAGGCTCACCGTGCCGGCGCCGATGCTGTCGAGATAGCCGCCGCCCAGGCTGGCATTCTTCAGGGCCAGCGACGCGCCGTTGACGACGAGATCTGCGCTGGCGTTTCCGATCTCGCTGAAACTGCCGATGCTGTTGGTGGCACCTGCAAGCGTCAGGGTGCCCGCGCTTAAGGTAAGGCTGCCGGCATAGCTGAGCGGGCTCGTGACGCTGACCGTACCGCCGTCTATCAGCAGATTGGCAACCGTGATGGCCGCAGGGTTGGAGAGTGTGGCAGCGCCGCCAGAGAACGCGATCGTGCCGGCACCCGTGAGCGTGCCGCCAAAACTGCCGCCACGGCCGAATGCGATGGTGCCGGTTTCGGCGTTGATCATACCCGTATTGGTGAAGACGGAAGCGATGTTGCTGGTGATGGTGCCGCCGGTCTTGGCCAGGGTTCCCGCATTGCTGAAGCTGGAACTGCCGGTGACGTAGGTGTTGAACTGGTTGTAGTAGCCGATATTAACAATGCCGGCAGAGTCGGTGGTGAGATTGAAACTGATCCCGGCGGCATTCACCAGCGTGGCTGTGCTGCCGGCAAGGTCGCCGACGGCGATCTGGCCTGCATCGTTGACGGTCGCACCGATTTTCCAGGTGATGCCGCCGCCGAGTAAAAGCGCGTTGTAATTGCCGTTACTGGTCTGCCCGATCGTGGTAGTGCCGAGCGTGCTGAGCGTTCCTGGGCCATCAAGGTTCGGCCCGGTGCCGCTGGTGGTCGACGCGATGTTCGTCGCGCCGGTATCTGTCAGCGTGTTGCCGGAGGCGAGCAGGATCTCGCCGCTGAGCGCCTGAAGCGTGCCGGAGACGGTCTCGCTGGTGCCGAGGAGCGACAGCGTGCCGCCACTCACCTCCAACAGCTTTGCAAAACTGGCAGTGCCGAGAATACCCAGCGTGCCGCCGCTGATGTTCAGTGAATCGGTTGTCGCCGTCAGGCTGTGTATCTGCGTGCTACCGGAAGCATAGGTGATCGTATGGGGGGACAGGGTCGCAAGGGTAACGTCGTCCGTCGCTCCCGGCACTACGCCGCCGCTCCAATTGGCCGCGTTCGACCACACGCCATCGGTGTTGTACTTCCACGAGATCGCGCTCATAAAATCCCCCCCACACCGCGCCATGGCCGCCCTGCCATGTAACGATTTGGTGCCCCCTTAAAGCAATTTGTAAGCTGCTTGCAACTGTGTCGGAACAGTCACGACTTGCGACGTTACTGTGGCAGCTATGCACGCTTTACCAGATAATCTCGCGCTGCAGCAGCTTTTTACGTCAAACAGCAACTGAAGCGTGTTGGCCTACAGGATCGGCAACTCGGCGCGCGGTGCGGCGAAACCTGCAGGTTGATGCACTTCTGGCCTGATGCACGGTAGCCGGATCGTCGCCCGACTGACATCTACCTCGATAGCTCATTTTTTAAATTCGTAAAGCTTCAGTACAACGCACGTTTTTTCTGATTAACGCCGCATAGATCCGTGGTGAAAAAGCGACGCCAACAGCATTACAGATATCTGTGTGCGAGAATAAGGTTCGAAAACGACAAAAAAGGGGGGAGCCGCTTCCGCTCCCCCGAAAAACCTTGATCCGGCGCGATGGCGCGGCTGAACTCTTTGGTCTTAGTGCAAATGAACGATCTAGTCTTAGTTCATTTGCACTAGGGAGTCTTAGTTCAAATGAACTATACGCTCTTGGAAGCAGTCGCCTGCGTCGCCTTGAACATCTCATAGGCGCGAACACGGCGGCGATCTTTCCGCCAAGCCGAGGTGCCCTCGTAACGTGCGAAGGCTGGAACCTTCTTGCGGGATGGGCCGTATGTGCGTTTAACGGGGGCGGGTGTGTCGTTCATGAGGCTGCTCCGGTGTGTGGATGGGCCTGAAAACCACTCTACGGCACCCGGCGCAACCCATCTCAGAGAGGCAAGCGTGAAGGAAGATCTTCTTTTCTGAAGAAAAGAAGCAAAAGACTTTTACGTCCTGAAGCAGGTTGAGGCTATCGGATCGGATGTTAGCGCTGAACGGATGTCGTTGCGGGCTGCTTCCGTGGTCACCACGGCTACGATTCGGGTGAAGTAGGGCACCTCGCCACGGGCGCGGGCATGCAGCAGCCAGGCCAAGGCACGGCCAGCCTCGCCGCGCGCAACACAACACACACAGCCCGGCGCATGGCCGAGACCGGGCACAAAATGGGCGGCCGCATTTGGCATCTCGCCCTCGGACAGCACCGCATCCTGCGGCCCAGCCTCGGACGCAGCGCCAAATACAACCGGAATACGAAGATCACTGAACATGATGACTTGATATAAAGGTAGCTTTATATATTTATCCAGTGGTCATGCAGCGCCTTCTCTCCTCGCTTGCCGCAGCCGCCGACCCGACCCGCCTGCGCCTCCTGGCGCTATGTGCGCGCGGCGCCTTCTGCGTGAACGATTTCTGCGACATCCTCGGCCAGTCCCAGCCGCGCCTCTCGCGGCATCTGCGCCTGCTTTGCGAGGCCGGGCTGCTGGAGCGCACGCGCGAAGGCGCCAATGCCTGGTTCGCGCTGGCCCAGGGCGACTCCGGGGCGCTCGCGCGCGACATCCTGCGCCGGCTGCCCGAACCCGATCCGCTTCTCGCCGCAGATCGCCGCGGCGCTACGCGGGTGCTCGCCGAACGCGCCCGGGCCGCAAGCGAAAAATTTCGGCTGAGTGGCGCCGATTGGGACGAGATGCGTGCGTTGGACCTGCCGGCCGACGCGGTGGAAGCAGCGCTTCTGAGCCTTTTGCCGGCTGGGCCCTTAGGCCACGCACTCGATATCGGCACCGGGACCGGCCGCCTGCTGGAAAGCCTTGCCCCGCGGATCAGCAGCGGCCTTGGGGTGGATGCCAGCCGTGCGATGCTGGCGCTGGCCCGCGTGCGGCTCGCCAGCCACGATCTGTCGCATTGCTCGGTGCGTCTGGCCGACATGTATGCGCTGCCGCTGCCGGACGCCGCCTTCGACCTGGTGTTCCTGCAGATGGTGCTGCACTACGCCGAGGAGCCGGAGGCTGCGATGGCGGAAGCACGCCGTGTGCTCGCCCCGGGCGGCCGGCTGATCGTGGTGGATCTCGCGCCGCATGAGCGCATCGCGCTGGTCGAACAGATGGCACATCGCCGGCTTGGCTTTTCGGATCCCTCCATGGAAACGCTGTTCGATGGTGCAGGCCTCGTGGCCGGCCAGCCGCTCACCGTGCCCTGCCCTGCCGGCCGCAACCCGTCGCTGGCGGTGCGGATCTGGCCAGCCAGTGCACCCCAAAACATCTTCTCTCCTGCTGCAGAGGTTTTTGCGTGACCCGACCACATCTGCTCGACGCGCTACGCGACATGGTTCTGCTCTGCGACGGGGGCACCGGCAGCCGGGTGCAATCCATGGATCTCGAAGTGGAGCGCGATTACTGGAACCAGGAAAACTGCACGGAGATTCTCAATCTTTCGCGGCCGGACATCGTGCGCGAACTGCATCGCGGCTATTTCGCCGCCGGCGCGGATATGGTGGAGACCAACACGTTCGGCGGCTCGCCGATCACGCTCGGCGAGTTCGGCCTGTATGACCGTGCGCGCGAGATCAACCGGCTGGCGGCAGAGCTCGCCCGCGAGGCGGCGGACGAATTCAACGGCGACGGCCGGCATCGCTGGGTGATCGGCGCAGTTGGCCCCGGCACGAAACTGCCCACCCTCGGCAACATCGATTATGACACGCTCGAGGCGGGTCTCGCAGAGCAATGCCGCGGGCTGATGGATGGCGGCGTCGATGGCATCCTGATCGAGACGTGCCAAGACACGCTGCAGATCAAGGCCGCGGTCAACGGTGCAAAGATTGCCCGCAAGGAAGCAGGCCGCGATACGCCGATCTTCGTGCAAGTCACTGTGGAGACGACGGGCACGCTGCTGGTAGGGCCGGACATCGCCACCGCCGCGACCGTGATCCATGCACTGGACGTGCCGTTGATGGGGTTGAACTGCGCCACCGGCCCGCAGGAAATGGCTGAGCATGTGCATTGGCTTGCCGCCAACTGGCCAGGCCTGATCAGTGTGCAACCCAATGCCGGATTGCCTGAGCTGGTGGACGGCCAGACGCGCTATCCGTTGGCGCCCGATGCGATGGCGAGCTGGGTGGAACGTTTTGTGGAGCAGGACGGGCTGAACCTGATCGGCGGCTGCTGCGGCACGAATATCCCGCATATTCAGGCGCTCGACGCGATGCTGCGCCGCCGCGGTGCGTTTCGCCCGGCGCCGGTGGCACGCAAGCCGATCTGGATTCCGTCGGTCTCGAGCCTCTACAGCCAGACGGCGCTGCGGCAGGAGAACAGTTTTTTCTCGATCGGCGAGCGCTGCAATGCGAATGGCTCGAAGAAATGGCGCGAGTTGCAGGAAGCAGGCGACTGGGATGGCTGCGTTGCCGTCGGGCGCGAACAAGCGGCCGAGGGGTCAAGCAGCCTTGATGTCTGCACCGCCTTTGTCGGCCGCGACGAAAAATACGAAATGGACGAGGTGATCCGGCGCTTTACGAACTCGGTGAACGTGCCGCTGGTGATCGATTCCACCGAGACGCCGGTGATCGAGAGCGCGCTCAAACTGCATGGCGGCAAGCCGATCATCAACTCGATCAATTTCGAGGATGGCGAGCAGGCGGCCGAGGACCGCCTGATCCTGGCGAAAAAATTCGGCGCGGCGGTGATCGCATTGACCATCGACGAGACCGGCATGGCCAAATCAGCCGAAGCAAAACTCGCGATTGCCGAACGCCTCGTCGCCTTCGCGTGCGACAAGCACGGCCTGCCGCAATCGGACCTGCTGATCGATCCTCTGACTTTTACGGTCGCCACCGGTAACGAGGACGATCGCAAACTCGCCATGTGGACGTTGGATGGCATCAAAATGATCAGGGACAAGTTCCCCGACATCCAGATCATCCTCGGCCTTTCCAATGTCAGTTTCGGCCTTAATCCGGCCGCACGTGCCGTCCTGAACTCGGTGTTTTTGGACCATGCCGTGCGCGCCGGCATGACCGGGGCGATCGTGCATGTGAGCAAGATACGTCCGCTGCATCTAATCGCCGAAGAGGAAGTGCGCGTCGCAGAAGATCTGATTTTCGATCGCCGCACCGAGGGCTACGACCCGCTCTCGCGCCTCCTGGAGATCTTCCGCGACCGTAAGCTGGCCGAGGCCACCAAGCGGGTGAAATCCGAGACCGTAGAAGGCCGGCTGAAAGACCGTATCGTCGATGGCGACCGCAAGGGGCTGGAGACCGATCTGACGGAGGCGCTGGAAAACCATCCGCCGCTGGAGATCATCAACTCGATCCTTCTCGACGGCATGAAAATCGTCGGCGAGCTGTTTGGCGCGGGCAAGATGCAGCTGCCGTTCGTGCTGCAGAGTGCGGAGACCATGAAGGCTGCGGTGGCGTTTCTCGAGCCGTTGATGGAGCGGGTGGAAGGCCAGGAGAAAGGCACCATCGTGCTCGCCACGGTCAAAGGCGACGTGCACGACATCGGCAAGAACCTTGTCGATATCATCCTGACCAATAACGGCTACCGCGTCGTCAATCTGGGCATCAAGGTGAAGCTCGCGGAGATGGTGGAGGCTGCGGCGACACATCGTGCGCATGCCATCGGCATGTCCGGCCTGCTGGTGAAATCCACCGTGATCATGCGCGAAAATCTTGAGGAGATGTCCCGTCAGGGCCTGGAAATCCCGGTGCTGCTGGGGGGTGCGGCACTGACCCGCAACTACGTCGAGGATGATTGCGTCGCGGCTTACGCCTCCGGCCGGGTGGCCTATGCGCGAGACGCTTTCGATGGTCTGCATCTGATGGACAAGGTGACCGGCAACGGGTTCGACGATTACCTGTCGGCGTTGCAGGCAAAGCGGTCAGGCAAGGCGAAGAACACCAAGCGCAGCATGGGCAAGGCGGATGACCGCGCTTGGCAGCCGGTCGATGTGGCCGCTGTGCAGGCGCGCCGGCGCCGGCTGACGCGGGACAACCCGATCATCGAGCCGCCTTTTTGGGGCGCGCGCGTGGTGGAGGCACCGGCGAAAGCGGTGGTGCCGTTCCTGAACGAGCGCAGCCTGTATCAATTCCAATGGGGGTTCCGAAAGCAGGGCAAGACGCTCGGCGACTTTTTGGGGTGGGCCAAGCAGGAGCTGCGGCCGATCATGAAGCGCATGCTGGGGATCTGCGAGGCGGACGACATCCTGCGTCCGCAGGCGATCTACGGGTTCTGGAAGGCGGCCGGCCAGGGCAACGACCTGATCCTGTTCGCGCAGGACGGCACTACCGAGGTGGCACGCTTCACCCTGCCGCGGCAGCCGCGCGAGGATGGCGAGTGCATCGCCGATTTCTTCCGCGACGTGGAGGATGGCGAACGCGACGTGATCGGATTGCAGGTGGTGACCGTCGGCCAGAAGGCGTCGGACACTGCGCGGGTGTGGTTCGAGGATAACCGCTACCAGGACTACCTGTATTTGCACGGCCTCTCGGTGGAGATGGCCGAGGCCATGGCGGAATACGTGCACAAGCGTATCCGCGCCGAGATGGGCTTCGCGGGCGAGGATGATCGGGACATCGAGAAGATGCTGGCCCAGGGTTATCGTGGGTCGCGCTATTCCTTCGGCTATCCTGCCTGCCCCAGGATCGAAGACCAATCGATGCTGCTGGACTTGCTCGGCGCAGACCGCGTCGGTGTGTCGCTCTCCGACGAGTCACAGCTCCACCCTGAGCAATCGACCAGCGCCATCGTGGTGCTAAACCCGAACGCGAAATATTTCTCCGTCTAAGCCCTTGTTATATGGATAAAACCGCGACAGCTTTGCAAAGTGATTTGCTTCTTTTCTTCAGAAAAGAAGTCTTTCTTCCTCACAAACATCGGGAAGGGCGCCGGGCAAAAGCGCCCTCCCGACGCGGCAGCCGTCGGACAACCGACGCTTCACCTGGATACGCGAGACCGGTTTAGCCCCCGGCGGTCTCGTATCTCTGGCCGCACCATGCGCGCTGTGCCTTGAAGAATCCCTAACCGTGCAGTGTTGCACCGGCGCCACAACTTCCGATGGTTTGAACTGCCGTCTCACTTCGCGCCAGGCGTGAAGTGCACGCCAATCGATCTTCCCACTTGCAACCTTGCATTGTATAGCCTTAGATGACACTTCCCGTGCTAGCGTTCGGCGCAGGCAATCATCAGGATCGGGGTTGGATGTGGTGACTGAAACTATCGAAGAGCAGATCGGGAACGACACCGACGGTTTAGGTGCCACAGACGCGCAGGTTCTGGCCTTTGAACGGCGCCGTGCCGGCCGTCAGGAGGTAAGCCCCATATTGGTGCCGCTCCTGCGCGATCCCGCCAGCACCACGCCCGGGCTGGAGCAGGCGGTGTTCGTCGACACGCCATATCGCGACTATCTGGACGCCGATCCGTTCCTCAATCCGCTCGCCCCAGCCCGCGGCATTGCGCTGGGGCTCTCGATCTCCATGCTGTTCTGGGGTGCCATCGGCTACATGATCTTCCGCTGATCCGCATTTTCGCGGCTGCGGTGATCACGGCCCGGTCCCGCCGGAGGATTCGACTTCGCTAGGCTTGAATTATTTCAGTATCGCATTAAGATGCCGCGTCTGACCTTTTATTTCAGAGCTCTGCATGAATGACCTGACTGGCGTTTTGGTGAAGTTGAAAGACGCCATCGAGTCTCTTCAAAGCCGAGAGCAGGATCTTACGCCCTTGGAAAAAGTGAAGCTGAAGGCATTGCGCCTGAACCTGCACGCCGCACAAGACGCACCGGCCGAGCCGGCCCGCACCGGAACGATTTACCCGTTTCCGCGCAGCGATGCCCTGGCGCCAGACCGGCTCGAAGAGAGGCTCCGCGCCTTGCAGGCGCTTTCCATCAAGACACGCGCCGAGACTAAGCGCTTGCTGGCAGAAGCCCGTGAACATGTCGCTCGCGGCCGATCACTCTGCGATGCCGTGCGACTGGCCAGCGAATGCTACGAAGTCGGCTACAACGAGTTGTCCAGCGCCCTCTCACCCGTGCTCGGCAAGGGGAGCGCCGCCACCACGCCCTGAGCGCGATCTGCCCGCCATGGTGTCGGAGCTGACACGGTTTGCAGAGAACAGCCTTTTTCCTTGAAGCTTCGCTGATTGGCGGCTGCACCATGCGCCGGCCGGTAGCGAAGGTTGGAGGCAAGGGCGGAGATGGCGAAAATCGAGGCGTTCAAGGTCGTCTGGCACGCGCAGGAACTCGACAAACTCCGCGACCGGGTTAGAGCGTTCGACTTTCCGGACTCCCTCGCCAAGGCGGATGAGTGGCAGGTTGGCTGTCCGCCAGATATCCTGCGCCGGCTTTGCCGCCACTGGGCCGATGGCTATGATGCCGCGGCTGCCGTGGATGATCTCAACAAATATCCGCAGTTCCGAACGCGTATCGATGGCATCGACGTGCATTTCCTTCACATCGTGGGCGAAGCGCAGGGCAGGCGGCCGCTGCTGCTCGTCCATGGCTGGCCGGGATCTGTCTACGAGTTCTGGCAGACGATCGAGCCTTTGGCGTTCCCGAGCCGCGTCGGCGGGCGCCCTGCCGACGCGTTCGACCTCGTCATACCGTCGCTGCCGGGCTTCGGGTATTCCGGACGTCCCCGTTCCCTGCTTGGCGCGCGCTCGACCGCACGCATGTTCGATGTGCTTATGCGCGAGCGCCTCGGCTACAGCCAGTATCTGGCGCAAGGTGGCGATTGGGGAGCCGCCGTATGCGCGTGGCTCGGGCTGGAGCATGCAACCGGCGTGCGTGCCATCCACCTCAACTACCTGCTCGTGCAACCCGCCGGCAGCCCGGAGACGCCCGAAGAAACGGCCTGGCAGTCCGCCCGGGACCAGGCGCAGCAGGCACTTGGTGCGTATGCGTTGCTCCAATCCACAAAGCCGCTCTCCCTTGTTTACGCGATGCAGCATAATCCGGTCGCTCAGGCTGCGTGGATCCTTGAACGGTTTCACGATTGGTCCGACATCCGCGACCGTCCGTTCGAGGCCGTGTTCACGGATGACCGATTGCTGACCAACATCATGATCTACGTGATGTCGGACGCATTCGCCTCCTCGGTCTTCTATTATGCCGCCGCGGCAGCCGAGGGCGTGCGGCAGATGTCACCCGGCCAGCGCGTCATGGTGCCCACTGCGATGACGACCTACCCAGACCCCCGCATGCCGGCGCCGCCAACGACCTGGGTCGAACGTGGATACAACCTGACACGTTGGAGAGAGGCCCCGAAGGGCGGGCATTTCGCTGCCATGGAGGTGCCTGATTTCTTTGTCGCAGATGTGCAGGCGTGGGGTGCAGAGATGTCGTGACGTTCGGCTGTGCGACGTGGGCCAGAACGCACATGCGCCAACTCGATATACCGATACGCTATCCGCTGAATTGCGCCGCGCGCACGGCCGATGGTAAGCTGCAATCTGCACAGCGGTAGGGAGCTGACCATGGCGCGTGAGATTATCGATGCGAACTCCGCTGAGACGATCTGCCAGATCTTCCAGGTCGATTCTGTTTCCGGCATGTACGACAGCACGGCGGTGGATTGGGAAAGGCCGCCCTATGTCCGCATCGGCAACTTGTTCGTGTCCCTGACCATTTCGGGGCCGGAAAGCTGGAGCTACGTTGCGACGAAGGTGTGTCCGAACGACAGGTTGACTGTTCTCTCAGGGCGCCACGGCAACATCATCAACCCGATCGACAGCAGCGGCTGGTTGCGTCGCAAGGAGGAATCGATCGGGAGCGATGCCGTCGACCCTCAGGAGGATCGGAAGATGGCGTCGAGGATCAACAAGCCGTCGAGTTCCAGGATCACGGTCATCGACGTTCGCGATGACGAATTCCGCACGGCTGCCGGATTGCGCGGGAAGATCTTGCAACACCTCAAATCAGGCTGCGTCATCCTGTCCTGGTGCTACGGGCTGTACAGCATGCGGGTAGGTTACAACGTCAATCATGGTGATGACGTGTCCAATCCGGCGCACGGCGAATACGCGACTTGGAGGCAGTTGCTCGATAGCAGTATCGGTGACATCGTCAAGCGCGACTGGTCGTGGGTTCCAAGGTAGGCAATGCCGGATAAAACCGCGACAGCGACGCAAAAGTCTTTGGCGATTATGTAGTTGACAAACACGCTTGGCAGGGGTAGGAATATGGTCAAGGAGATAGACCATGGCTTCCGCACTTTCCGCCGCATATTTCCACGATGAAGCGGCCGCCTTCGCGGAACTGGAAGCCACCCTTTGGCCGCATGGCCCGGTCTGCCCGCGCTGCAAAGGCACGGAGCGTATCACCGCCGTAAAGGGTGCTCGCATGGGCCTCCGCCGTTGCGGCCCCTGCAAGCGCCAGTTCACTGTCACCGTGGGCACAGTGTTTGAGAGCAGCCACGTAAAGCTGAACCTCTGGCTGCAAGCTGTCTATCTGATGTGCTCCAGCAAGAAGGGTGTTTCCAGCCACCAGCTCATGCGCACCCTCGACGTTCAATATAAGACGGCGTGGTTCATGACGCACCGCATTCGTGAGGCGATGGCTTCCGGCACGCTGCCTCCGTTTGGCGGTGAAGGCATGACGGTTGAGATCGATGAGACCTTTATCGGCAAGAAGGCTGGCGTCCCGGTAAAGCGCGGCTTCCGTCACAAGCATGCGGTTATGACCCTGGTTGAACGCGGCGGTTCTGCCCGTTCCTTCCATGTGGACGGCACCAGCCCGGCTGATCTGCTTCCGATCATTCTGGCGAACGTGAAGCCCGGCACGCACGTTATGACCGACGAAGCCGGTCAATATTCTCGCCTGAACAAGTTCTTTGCGGCCCATGGTTTCACCACCCACGGTGCCAAAGAGTATGTGCGCGGCAATGTCCATACGAACACGGTTGAAGGCTTCTACAGCGTCTTCAAGCGCGGAATGAAGGGCATTTACCAGCACTGTGGTGAGAAGCACTTGCACCGCTATGTGGCTGAGTTTGATTTCCGTTACAACAACCGGACACGACTTGGCGTTGAGGATGCACAGCGCGCCGAGAATGCGCTGAAGGGTATTGTTGGCAAGCGCCTGATGTATAAATCATCTGACCGGGCGTAAGAAATAAATGGAAAGCTCGAGCCCCCTCGAGTTTTACGAAAGTTGCTCAGTTGGTTAGCCAGCTATCCCTACTTGAGCTTTTGGAGCGCCCAACCCTAGAGGCTCTCTTTAAGCCCGACGCGATCTTTGAGTCGGAAGACGGCGCGTTCATTTGCCGGCTAAAAGAAGACACTCGCTTTGACAGAAAGTCGGGGCGCATTGAGCCAAATGGCTTGGCTCAATGCCTCTCGGCCTTTGGCAATGGCCCCGCCGTCGAGGGCGGAGTTGTCGCAATCGGCATTGAAAAAGATGGCACGGTTACAGGATGCGCAAAGCTAAGCGAGCGGAAAATCCAAGAGCTTGAGTCTGGCGGAAGAGACATATGCCCTGATGGAAGCTTCCAATCAAAGAAGATTGCCGTAGTTAATTCGAAAGGGCAGCCCGATTTTCTCATTCTACTGAGAATTTACTATGTCGAGAATAAACTTGTTCGCCTCACCAATGGTGAAGCTTATTGCAGGGAATCAGATAAAAGCAGAAGGCTTTCGGATGTTGAGCGAGAAGAGATACGTATCTCTAAGGGCGAGCGGTCATTTGAACTTGAGCCCTGCGCACTATCCTACCCTGACGAATTCAGGATGCTTGAGATAGCCACGTTTGTGAAAAAGGTTAGAGACGCAAGAGGTGGCCATGAATCGCTGACGGCAGAAACAATACTGCAATCACTGAGGCTAGGGAAAGTCTCAAAACATGGCTTTGTTGCGAATAATGTTTGTGCGCTTCTATTTGCAATTGACCCTCGGCAAGTCTTTCCTGGATCATACATCCATTACTTGCGCTACAACGGTATAGAAGCGAAGTCTGGATCAGAGTACAACGTTCAGAAAGACAGAATCATAGAAGGTACCGTCCTTGATATCATAAAAGGGGCCGCGTCTGTGTTAGACGCCAATCTAAGGGAATTTACCACTTACAAAAACGACAAATTCCACAGTGTTCAAGAATATCCTAGAGATGCATGGTATGAAATGATTGTGAATGCCTGCGTCCATCGATCCTATCACGCCAGAACCGTTCCGATTTTTATTAAAATGTTTGATGATCACCTTGTGGTAGAGAGTCCAGGGTCTTTTATGCCAACGATTACTCCAGACAATCTCCGGCATAAACCAAGAAATCCATTTCTCATGTTCGCGTTACGAGAATATGGAGAGGTAAGATGCATCAGCGAAGGAACGGAGCGTATCAAAAGGGAAATGACGGACGCGAAGCTTCCTGCGCCGGTATTCAAAGGCACAGAAATTTCTGTAGCAGTTACGCTGCACAATGAGATAGCAAATCGCACTAACAGTTTAGATAGCGAGGCTTACAAGGTTCTAGGAGAGATTCTTTCGTTCTCCCTTGATGCGGACGAAAAGAAAATAGTCAATTATGTGATTGAAAACAAAAGGATTAACGTAAGCGATGCTTTGCGAATTCTAAGCACTACCTACTGGCATACAGCAAAGGCCAAGCTGGTAAGATTAGAGAAAAGGCAGGTACTGCGCTACCACACCACGAAACTTAGAGACCCGAATGCGTATTATGAGCTGCTTGGAGGTAAAAATGGTTGAAGAACCGAAGTCGCAGCGTGACCGCTTCATCGAGACCGCCCGCGAGCTGGGCTCAGATGAGGACGAAGCCGCGTTCAAGGCTAAACTAGCGGTGATTGCGCGGCAGAAGGCAAGAAAAGATGTGCCAGATCGATCCTTCGAGGGCGAGTGAACCGTGAGAACCGCTCTGTTTTTTGCTGGCTTAGCCATTCTGACAATGGCTTCCTTCTTCACTCTTTTAGCTTATCCATTCTGGATTGGATTCTGCGCTCTTGGGGTGTTCATGCCTCCAGTTTGGGTGATAGCGTTCCCAGCAATCGTAATTGGAGTTTTATGGCTGCTATTCGCACTTTTCTGTAAGTTCACTAAGCCACGTAGCGTCACTCAAGCATAGGGACGGAGTCCTAACAACAAACCTGTGTTTGCGAAGTGCATAATCACCAAAGTCTTTTGCTTCTTTTCTTCAGAAAAGAAGGCTTTCTTACTTATGATCCTTTTGCAAAAGTCTCTTCGCCAATAGCGCGCAAAGTCGCATCCAGCGCCTGCGCATACTGCCCCGCCAGGTTGGGCACATCCGGATTATCGGTGAGCACCGCGCGCTCGAACTGCCGCCCCATCGACGCCACCAGCTCGAAGCCGAACATGCCTGCGCTCCCTGCCAAAGCATGCGCCGCCTCCGCGAGCACTGCGCCCGGGCGTGCCGTCTCGCGCAGGCCCATCAGCAAGGCTTCACAACGATCGGCGATGGTGCGCAGATAGGTGGCGACGACATCGGGTGTCAGATAGGCCGCGGTCTGCCGGAAATTGTCCCGGTTGAGAACCTGCGGCGCCGCTTCGATCTCTGCCCGTTCCGACGCGGTAGCTGACATTCTGGGAACACCCGTTTGCTGCGTTGGGAGCACCACTTAACCAGCGGTTTGCTTAAGAACGTGTTTACGACGCGTGAAGGGTGACGGTCAGCGAGGCACTCTGCTTCTGCCCGGGTGCGATCAGCATCAACCAGGGTTTTTCCACAAAGTCGCCGTCGAAATCGGGCGGGCTTGCCATGCCGTGCCAGGGTTCGATGCAGAGGAAATCGGCATCCGGTTTCGACCAGAGCCCAAGTTGCGTAAACCCGTCCCAGGCGACCGTCAGGCCCGGCCCCTGATCGGCCTCAAACCGTACTGAACGGCTGTTGGGGGAAGGCAGTATGAGGGCGTCATTGTCGAACAAGGCAGGGCGCAGAGGTAGCGCGCGGCGGTGGATTGGCGAGGGCCGATCGGCCGGCGTCAGCAAGCCGCCGGAGACGCCGCGCAAGGGCGCGGTCTCGTCGGCGTCGAAGACCAGGCTGTAGGCCTCTTTCGGCAATCCCGGCTGCAGCGGCCAGCGAAAGGCCGGATGTGCCCCCATCGAGACGGGCAGGATGCCCCCGCCCGTATTATGCACGGTATAGGTGATCACAAGGCTGTCGTCCGCCGCGGCATAGTCGATCTCGAAGCGGAACGGGAACGGGTATCTCGCCTGTGTGGTGGCGTTGTCGGTCAGCGCCAGCGTGCATCCAGCGGGTGAGCGCGCGACCCAGGTGAATGGCAGATCGCGGGCGAAGCCGTGCTGAGTGAGAGGATAGGAGGCGCCGTCATGGCGCAGCGTGTCGTCACGCAGCCGGCCGACGATGGGGAACAGGTTCGGCGCATGGCGCGGCCAGGCGGGTGCGGCGGGCCAGAGATAGGGATGCCCGGCGTGGTCCGATAGCGCGCAGAGCTCCGCGCCCTGGGCATATACGTGCGCGGTAAGGCCGGCGGTGCCGAACGCGTGCTGCTCGTCGGCATCCGATGTCATGCTGGGGGCTCCTGGCCTGTGTGAAGGGCTAGCGGGCATTGGCTGGGGCGGGAGGATTCGAACCTCCGCATGGTGGAATCAAAATCCACTGCCTTACCGCTTGGCGACGCCCCAACGTGCCCCGTCATTAGGTCCCGCAATCCCGGTCGTAAAGTCCCCCACCCCAGCACCACCATCCGTCGTGCGCCACCAAGGCCGCGGCGGCCGATGCCAGGGATGGTGTGTCGAACAGCGCAAAACAGGTCGCACCCGAGCCGCTCATGCGTGCCAGGCGGCAGCCAGGCTGGTCACGCAGGCTGGCCAGAACCGTGGCGATGGGCGGGCACAAGGCGAGGGCGGGTGCTTCCAGATCATTGCCCCACCTCGCCAACCCGGCTGCCATCGCTGCCATGTCCGCCCAGGCGGAGGGCAGCATGGCCGGCGCGGAGAAACCAGGCGCGCGCGCGCGGAACACGGCAGCCGTCGGCAGGGCAATGCCGGGATTGACCAACGCGATGCCACATCGAGGCAAATCCGGCGATGGCGCCAGAACCTCGCCGATGCCGCTCATGCGTCGCGCCCGCGGATCGAGGCAGACCGGCACATCTGCACCGAGCGTGGCGGCAAGCCCCTCCGGCACCGGCACCCCCCATAGCCGGGACAGCAGCCGCAACGCGGCCGCGGCATCCGACGAGCCGCCACCAATGCCCGATGCGATTGGCAGGTGCTTCTCCAGATGCAGGCGCGCGCCGTCACGCACCCCGGTGGCCGCCGCCAGGGCATAAGCCGCGCGCATCACCAGGTTGTCCGGATGAGCGGCAAGGCTTACGCCGAACGGTCCGCCAAAAGTGAGGGACATATCGGCGGATGGCACAGCACTCAGGCGGTCATGCGCCCCGGCGAACACCACCAGGCTGTCCAGCAGATGATAGCCATCCGCGCGCTTGCCGGTGACCAGCAGGAACAGGTTTATCTTCGCCGGCGCGCGCTCGGACATGGTGCTGGGCTGCATGCTGCCACGCATCAGGTGCCGCAGGTGCCGTGTCAAGCAGGCGCTTACGCGGCGGACAGATCGGCAAGCTTCGCCACGGTGTTCATGTTGCGGGCAGTGCCATTCTTCGCTGCGGGAATGCGCAGCTTCGTTGTCGCCATACCGTCGCCATAGGACACGAAAATCTCCCGCCGGCCGAGGGCGATATGCTCCTGCTCCGTGCGTCCCATGACACCGTCGAGCACCGAAGCAGTCACCTTGTGGTCGAGAAAAATGGCGACCACCCGATTGCCTGGCGCGTGCTTGAAGGGATTTGCCGAAACGATGCTTGCCATTTCGGCATGCGTTCGAACAGCGACATCCACCGGCTTGCCGGCGTAGCCTTGCAACCGCGCCTCGAGCGCCGCTTTGACGGCAGCCTCGGCGAGCGCGCTGCGCAGGATAACGTTGCCGCTCGCGATATACGTGCGCACATCGAGAAAGCCTTCTGCTTCGCACATGGTTTTCAGATCGGCCATCGGCAGCTTGCCGGTGCCACCGACATTGACCGCACGCAACAGGGCAATGAATGTTCGCATCCACAAACCTCGCCTGGCGCTCCAAGCCAGTCAAGCACGCACGCCGATCCGCGCAACTGCGAAGCGTTTGCAAAGCTTACGTTTAAGCTTGACGCAGTCTGCAACATCTCTAAATGATGACTATGCGTGATCTATCGACACTGAGCGAACGCGACATCCTGGCCCTGGCAATTTGCGCAGAGGAAGAGGATGGTCGTATTTATGCCGATTTCGCCGAGCGCCTGCGCGAGACCTATCCCGACAGCGCGATGATCTTCTCCGAGATGTCGGCGGAGGAAAATGATCACCGTCGCAGCCTGCTCGATCTGTATGCCGAGAAATTCGGCCAGCACATCCCGCTGATACGGCGGCAGGACGTGAAAGGGTTTTCCCGCAGCAAGCCGGTCTGGGCCCTTCCCACCATCGGCATCGAAACCGTGCGCAGCACCGCCAGGCAGATGGAGATCGAAAGCAGCCGCTTCTACCGCGAAGCCGCCACACGCAGTACTGATACCGCCATTCGCAAGCTGCTCGGCGATCTGGCGGCGGTAGAGGAGACGCATGGGCACCGTGCCGGCGACATCGAGGAAAAACACCTCTCCGGCGGCCGTCGCGAGCTGGAAGACGACACGGCACGCCGCCGCTTCGTGCTGCAGATCGTGCAGCCCGGGCTTGTGGGCCTCATGGATGGCTCCGTCTCCACCCTGGCGCCGGTTTTCGCCGCGGCCTTTGCAACCCATCTCTCCTGGAATGCTTTCCTGGTCGGCCTGGCCGCCTCAATCGGCGCCGGCATCTCGATGGGGTTCGCCGAAGCCCTCTCCGATGACGGCAAGATCTCTGGCCGCGGCACGCCGATCATCCGCGGGCTGATCACCGGCGCGATGACGACGCTTGGCGGCATCGGCCACACGCTGCCCTACCTCATACGGGATTTCTGGACCGCGACGGCGGTGGCCGCCGTGGTGGTGCTATTTGAACTCGCCGTGATCTCCTGGATACGGTGGCGATACATGGACAGCAACGTTTTGACGGCGACCATTCAGGTGATGTTTGGAGGCGCTCTTGTGCTCGCCTGCGGCGTTCTGATTGGGTCCAGCTAAGGCAAGCAAGGTCTCTTTTTTAAAAGAAGGCGTAAAAAACTTTTATTTCAACGGTGAACGACCATGGGGCCGTCACGTTCTCGGCTGGGATACGTCAAGAACAAAAAGGTACCCCGATGGAAGACATGCGACACACTGGCCATGGCGGTGAGACACACCAGGTTGCCGATGCCGACCACCCGGTGCTCACCACCAACCACGGCATGCCGGTCTCGGACAATCAGAACCAGCTTAAAGGGGGCCCGCGCGGGCCGGTGCTGCTGGAAGATCATGTCTATCGCGAAAAGATAAACCACTTCGACCATGAGCGCATCCCAGAGCGTATCGTACATGCGCGCGGCACCGGGGCACACGGCTATTTCGAGCTCACCGACTCACTCTCTGACATCACCAAGGCCGATCTGTTCCAGCGCAAGGGCGACCGCGTCGATGTCTTCGTGCGCTTCTCCACCGTCGCCGGCGGTGCCGGATCGTCCGACACGCCACGCGACGTGCGCGGGTTTGCGGTCAAATTCTACACCAAGGACGGCAACTGGGATCTTGTCGGCAACAACATCCCCGTATTCTTCATCCAGGACGCGATCAAATTCCCCGATCTGATCCACGCCGCCAAGATGGAATCCGATCGCGGCTATCCGCAGGCGGCGACCGCACATGACACGTTCTGGGATTTCATCAGCCTGATGCCGGAATCGACCCACATGGCGATGTGGATCATGTCGGACCGCACCTTGCCGCGCTCCTTCGCCACCATGGAAGGTTTCGGGATACACACCTTCCGCTTCGTGGATGCGAAAGGCAAAAGCACCTTCGTCAAATTCCACTGGAAGCCAAAGGCAGGCCTCGCCTCCACGATCTGGGACGAAACCGTGAAACTCGCCGGTGCCGATCCCGATTTTCAGCGCCGCGACCTGTTCGAACGCATCGGCCGTGGGGATTTCCCAGAATGGCAACTGGGCGTGCAACTCTTCGACGAGGATTTTGCCAACAGCCAGCCTTACGACGTGCTGGACGCCACGAAAATCATCCCCGAGGAAATCCTGCCGGTGCGCATCGTCGGCAAGATGGTGCTGAACCGTTATCCTGACAATTTCTTTGCAGAAACCGAGCAGGTCGCCTTCTGCCCGAGCCATGTGGTGCCGGGCATCGATCACTCGAATGATCCGCTTCTGCAGGGCCGCCTGTTCTCGTATCTCGACACCCAACTCAGCCGGCTGGGATCGACAAATTTCCACCAGATCCCGATCAACCAGGCGAAAGCTGCTGCCGGCGGCTGCCCGTTCCTGAACATGCAGCGCGATGGCCACATGCAAATGCAGGTGCCGAAGGGCCGCGCGAATTACGAGCCGAACAGCCTTGCGTCAGTTGGCGAGATTGGTGGCCCGCGCGAGGATCCGAAAACGGGCTTCAGCACATATCCTGAAGAGTTGGAGGGTGCGAAGCTGCGCATCCGGCCAGAAAGCTTTGCCGATCATTATAGCCAGGCGCGTCTGTTCTTCCGCTCCATGGACCCATCAGAGCAGGCACATATGGCGAGCGCACTGGTGTTCGAATTGTCAAAGGTTTCGCTCGATCATATCCGCCTGGCCATGCTCGCGAATCTACGCAATGTGGATGAAACGCTTGCTCAGCGGGTGGCGGACGGCTTGGCGATGATGTTGCCGGAAGCATCGAAGACTGCCGCGCCGGTGCTGGATATGGCGCCGTCACCCGCGTTGCGGATCGTGCGTGGTCCTCTGGAAAAGCACACGCTGGAAGGCCGCACCGTTGGGATTCTTTTTGCGGACGGCACCGATGTCGGCGAGCTCGCAAAACTCCGCGCCGGCGTAAAAAAGGCGGGCGGCCACCCGATGCTCATAGCGCCAAAAGTCGGTGCGGTGCCGCTATCCGACGGCACAAGCATCCAGGCGGATGCGCAGCTTTTCGGCCAGCCTTCGGTTACGGTGGACGCTATTGCTGTGGTGCTTGGAAAAGAAGCTTGCAAAAAGCTCTTGAAAGAGGCGGCAGCGGTTCAATTCGTCATGGATGCGTTCGGCCATCTCAAGGCGATTGGCTACAACGCGCATGCAAAGCCGCTGCTCGACAAGGCGGGCGTGGAGCCCGATGAGGGGGTGGTGGAGCTTGGTGCTTTTATCGAAGCCGCGAAAAAGCGCTACTGGGATCGCGAGCCGAACGTAAGAACGCTCGCCTAGTATAATGACGGAGGATTTGGGGGGGCCGGCGGCTCCCCCAAATCTTACTTTGGAGACCAGTCATGAAATATAAAATTCTTGTGTCTGCGGCTCTAAGCTTGGCGAGCTTCACCTGCCTCGCACAGACTGCAACGACGCCGCAACCCAAGGAGCACCATGCGGCTACGGGCGAGCGCCCCATCGACAAGGGTCCGTATACGCCGGATGCTAATGCCGCCTACCAGGGCGGCGGTGTCGTTCTGCAGGGCGCGCCGGGCGCGCCTGCACCACAGCCCCAGGCGACCGCGCCCGGTCAAGTGCCGCAGGGCGCCGTTCCGCACTGAATTTCAGGCGCGAGAGGGCTCACCGGTCAGCGGCAGTCGGCTGAGAAGACGAACGAGCTCGGATTGCCGCCCAGTATGTGTTTTTGCCATGAGCGTTGCGAGCTGGCTACGCAAAGTGTGAATGCTGCGGCCGGAGTGTTCGGCGATGTCGCGGAGCTCCTGTCCGGCAAGCAGGCTCCCCGCCAGGGCTGCCTCGGCTTGTGTCAGCCCGAACAGCGCCACCAGCTGCGCCTGTGGTAGCAGCACTTTTGCATCGGGATCGGTGACGCATACCAGCACGGCAGGCGCGCCGCCCCACCCTTCCCTCTCCAGCGCTTCGCGACCGGGTCGCAGAGGCAATGCCACCAGCGCCAAAGGTGAACGGCCCGAAGGGCGCGGGAGGCGCAAGGCAGCTGAGGCGGCGCTCTCGCTGGCACGACCGCATGCCGTATCCAGCGCCGCGTGCAATCTCGACGTGACCGAGAGTGTTGCGCCGGCAAGGCCTGCTGGCGTTACGGTAAGGCCATCGGCCTGCGCGAGCAGGCGCAGCGCAGCCTGGTTGGCATGCAGGATGCGGCCCAGACGGTCCAGCACCAGGAATGCCGTGGCAAGCTGGTCGAGCGCCGCCATGCCGCAGGTCGCCAGATGCTCCGCTTGCCGCAACCGGCGCGCGACGGCTGCCCCACGCTGCAGATGCGGCATCAGCGCGTGCGCCATGCGAAGTTCGATCTCGCCATATGGCCCGGCAGACCAGGGGCGCAGCAGCGAAATATCCTCGATCCAGCCTTCGTCCGCCCATATATCGAGCCGCAGCCCTTCGTGCAGGTCACGCGGCGCCAGGTATTCATTGTACATCTCGGAGGCACGCAGATCCTCCACCGGCATCATCTGCCGCGTCGTCATCACGTCGCCGGCTCGCACCGTCGGGCGCCTTTTGCCCCACACGTTGCGCTTCACCCATACGTCAAGAAACACATCGTTGTAGTCGGCAGGGTCGAGCCCGTGGGCGACGCCGCCGAACGCGCTATAATCATTGGTGCGCCGGAAGCTGTCGGCAAAGTGGCAGCCGAACAACGCCGCAAGCCGCGCAAGCAAAGCGGGCTTCGCGGTCTGGTCCAGGGCCGCGTCGTAAATCAGCCCGACAGCGTCGCTAAAATCGTTCGGGACACTCACACGGACCACGATAGTGTGTTCTGCGTCCGGATGGTAGCGACGGGGTGACTTGAACACCCGACCAAGGGATTATGATTCCCAGGAGCGCTGAGTATGTTCAATATGTTATGTGTGCTGTGTCGCAGCCATGTCGCAACTAGGTCTCGCTCCGAGTTTAGCCCGGCTCTGTGACGGACCCCAACCGTGTGACCTCTACAATGTCGAACGCTTCTAGCCCGAGCTGCATGCCGAGGGCGTGCCAGTTGGCCGCCGCCCAATCTTGGGCTTGGGCCGCAGTATCGAACCGTTCCGGCGCGCCTGGGATGGCTACAGCGTATGAGCCCCTACGGCGACGAACTTCATAGTGCGTCATTGCGGTCTCCGTATCTTAGCGGTCAGCCTGCCAGCTCCAAGGCCCCTGCCGCGAACTTAGCCGCATCATCTTCCGCACTGGGGAACAAATGACCGTAGGTGTCGAAGGTCATTTGTATCGACGAGTGCCCCACAAGCGCCTGGACCCGCTTGGGAGTGAAACCGCGCTCAATCGCCCAGGATGCAAAGAAGTGCCTCAAGGCATGCATGCCATAACGAGCCTTTATCACCGGCTTACCATCGCCGCCCTTTGCTGTGGGATGCGGTGCGACAACGCCAGCCCTGATCTGGATGGGATCGAAGCCCCGGTTGATGATGTTGCTATGGCTCTCTGGCTTCCCCTGCCCGTTTGGAAAAATCAGCCACATCTTGCCAGGCGCATCGTCTGTCACACCAATGCGAGGGCAGGCTAGCTTCCACTCTTTGAGCGCGTTCAGGACTGGCGGTGCCATCGGAATGGTGCGGTGCCCGGCTTCCGTCTTAGGCGCGCCGATTGTTCCCCACTGGTCGGCACGCTGGCGAACGTGGATCACTGCTTTGTCGAAATCGACGTCCGCCCATGTAAGCCCGCGCAGCTCCGATGAGCGCATGCCAGTGAACACGGCAGTAAGCAGCAGCGGGCGCCACCTACCTTCCGCTGAGCCGAGCATGGCAGTGACTTCTTTCTTGGTTGGGATATCGACGCCAGCTTTGAGCTTCGATTCGTCTCGGCCCCGAGTCTTGATCTGGACCGATGACGCGGCATTCTGTGCGACCAATCCCCGGCGCTGCGCCTCGCTCAAGATCGCCTTTAGACTGCCGAGCACCTTGCGGGCCATTGGGCGGGAGAGACCATCAAGCAACTGATCCTTAAACTGCTCCACCATTGGGGCGGAGAGGCGAGCAAGCTTCACTGCGCCCAGCCGCGGCTTGATGTGCAAATCCCGGTGGTTGCGGTACTTGGCCAAGGTGGATTTTTCCAGTCCCTCGCGCTCGCCGCGTTCGATCCAGAGATTTGCAGCTTCCGCAACTGTGATCGAGGTGCTTTCGGGGGTGTGCAGACCCTTCGCGACCTCGTGGCGTGCCGTGACGAGCCACGCATCCGCCGCCTTCTTGGTGGGAAAGGTTTTCAGGTGCCGCTTGCTCTCCTGATCGAAATAGTCGGCGATCCACGCTGTTTTGGTCTCACCGCCAGACTTCCAAGAGCGCTTACGGACGGTGGCCATGGCAACCTCTCTAACCTCAACTAATCGCACCTTGTCGCATCATTTTCCCCTTGTCAACGTAGAGTCGCAAGTGATACGAGTTTGTCTGCTGATTTGACGGATAAGGATTGCCCATGCCTGGACAAGACGATCGCATTGACCAACAGCCGGGTTGGATGCGCCAGTTCATGGGGGCTCCGGCCGACCTCACAAAGAACAGCCGAGCAAATGAGCAATATGCGCCGCCATCACGGGATGCGCGACTTCGCCGCGCGCAAGAGGAAGCATTACTTGACGATCAAATTTGGCTGCTCGCACAAAGCGAAGCGTATGGCGCAGGAAATGAAGGGTGGTTTCAAAACGCGTTAAGCCAAACCAAGGCGCAGATTGTAGCCGGCTATCTAAAGGACCACCCGCCTATCGCCAGGTTTGTGGCGGATCACATGGCTGCCGGCACATGTGCTGACGCAGTCCGGGTCTTAGAAGAAGAGCGTCGTCACCGCAAAACGGGACCGGGCGGAGTCACGCAAGAAACCGTCAACGCCTGGATGCTCGAATACTATCAGACAGCTCAGAAAAAAGGCCGGCCGCCACCGAAGCGTTGGCCTGATGCGTTTAATGACTGCAAGAAAGCGGTTACATCTACGGACGCACAGATGCGAGAGGCTATGAAACAGGTCCCCACGGACTTGAAGCGCCCGCGTGGCAGGTTGCAGCAGCCGTATAAATCGGGGGAATAATCGGGCGTCCTCATTTCTAAGCCATTGCTGCCCGATAATGCAGGCCCGGATTTAGCCGTCTAATTCGATTGCGTCGCAACCACTCACGGAGCGCCGCAATGAGCCAGCTTTCCCCATCTAGCACTGATGATATTGCCGACGACACACTGCGCGGCGCAGCCGCAATCGCCGCGTACACCGGCAACACTGAACGCCAGACCAACTATCTACTTGAGCGGAACAAGTTGCCGGCGGTGAAGCTGGGTGGCCGGTGGATTATGCGGAAGTCTACTTACCGCGCCTACATTGCTCGGCTTGAAGCCGATGCGCTGGCACGAATCGCCGCCTAGAAACGAAAAACCCAGGCGCTGGCAGCACCTGGGCGGATCGTTTGGTAAGCGGCAGACACACCCGTGATATACCTTTCGCCGTCCTGTTTTTCAAGCTTCCCGCGCCGATCCAAAAGAGGATTGGCTATGTCTAACGTAGAAGAATCTAACCGCCTTCCTGTTTTGGCCGCCACCATCCGGCGGGCGCATGCTGACGTTGGGCGCAGTGCGATCGCACTAGCCGAGCGTGCCCTCGAAGCTGGCGCCGCATTGATTGAGGCGAAGGCAGCGTTACCACATGGATCTTGGGAGGTCTGGCTTAAGGCGAACACCGGGCTAAGCAACAGGACTGCACGCCGATATATGCAACTGTCGAGCGCCGGTCTGAAATCGGCCACGGTGGCCGTTTTGGGTTTGCGGGGAGCGATAGAGACAATCGCCTCTTGGCCGCTGCCCGAGCCGGGCACCGTCGTAGTGGTGAAGTGCACACACCATGCGCCCGACGAACTCATGGCCTTCATTTGGCCGGCTAAAGAAGGCGGTTTCAACACCTATGTCCTCGACGGCGAGTGCAACAGCTACGTAGTACAGGATGGCAAGATTGTCTCCGGTGAGAGCAGTGGAGGCAGCGGCACCGCTAACAAACGAGCCTGGCCGAAAGAGGCAATTTCATATGTGATGACAGCGGCGGGATTCCGCCGAGATAAACTGAGGGTCGAAAGGTTTCCTTACGCGTCCCCCGGCCTGTTCGATGATTTGCGCGCGGACATTCTTACAACCAGGAAGTTGCGCGCATGAGCACCCGCCCTGCACAAGCGGCGGCTCAGGCTGATCCGCGTCGGAATTACCAGTTCTCGCGAGGTTGGGCCTTTGATTTGGCCACAGGCCCCGATGATGCACCGATGCGGGCGTGGCATGCGCCGGCCGATGCACCGCCCCCGGTTAGTCCAACGATCCTGCGGGCACGTCGGGCGTGGTCAAAAGTAATGCGGAGCACCACAGGATGACCTCGCCAACCTTCGCCACCCTTGCACCCGCCCATCGCTGGGTGGGGTGGCAAACGGAACTGCAACAAGACCGCGACAAGCCGACGAAGACGCCATATGTTTCTCTTTCTACCCGAGCAAAAGCAAACGATCCGACAAGATGGATAACCAGATCGCAGGCTGAAGCACTGGCGGAGAAACTGCCAAAGCCTTACGGCGCAGGCGGCGCCGGTATCCAGTTAGGCAATGTCGGTGGCGTGGCTCTCTGTGGTTCCGATCTCGATTCCTGCCGAGATCCTCAAACGCACACGCTGCTACCATGGGCTGAAGAGATAGTCCGAAGGGTTCAGAGCTGCGGCGAGGTGTCACCGAGCGGAACCGGATTGAAGCTAACATGCACGTACGATCCGGCCGATGTGGCAAGGCTCCGTGAAGCCATACCCGGCTTTAGGACAGGCAAAAAGTTTGCGCTGGAGGGTGGTGACCATCCGCCCGGCATCGAGTTTTACATCTCGAACCGCTTTTGGACAGTCACGGACGAATACCTTCCGCAACTCGGTCCCGACATCCGGCCAATGGATCTGAACACGATGCTCTGGCTCCTAAAGGAGGCGGGGCCTGCGCTTAAGAGCAAGAAAACATCAACGGCGCCATCCCGCACAACGGGCCTTGACGGATCACGCAGCGCCAAAGCGATGGTTGTAGGATGCAAGGCTGTACGCGCCGGGTGCGATTTCGAGGGAATGGTCAGAGCGATCGGCCAGGATCCAGACTCCGCTGAGTGGTTCAAAGATAAAGGACAGGCAAACGACTGCCGGGAACTGCACCGCATCTGGGAAAAAGCATCCACCATCGTGCGTGACGCACCCGAATGGCTTTCGCGCTGCCTCCGTTCTGAAAACGGCGCGCCAATGCCCGTACTGGCGAATGCCATGCTTGCGCTTCGGGATGATCCCGCTTTCGGCCAGCTTTTCGCTTTCGACCTGATGCAGCGGCGATCAATTCTATCGTCTCCAGTTCCTGCAGTCGCGCAAGAGCACGAAGAATGTTTCCAGCCCCGGCCAGTGACGGATGTTGACGTTACTCAATTGCAGGAACGGCTTCAACTCTCGGGCCTACCAAGAATAGGAAAAGACGTGATGCAGCAAGCGGTCGATGCCAGAGCGTATGAGCGGAGCTTTCATCCAGTCAGGAATTATCTGCGAACCCTGGAATGGGATGGTAAATCCCGAATCGCGACGTGGCTGCACACCTACATCGGCGCCGAGGATAACGAATACACACGAGGCATAGGCTCCAGGTTCCTTATCTCGATGGTTGCACGCATCGAACAACCCGGATGCAAGTGCGATTACGTGATGGTCCTCGAAGGCGCGCAAGGCGCGCGAAAATCCTCAGCATGCCGCATCCTGGGTGGTGAGTGGTTCTCCGATAATCTGCCCGAGCTCCATCACAGCGACGCTGTGCGTCTTTCGATGCACCTGCGCGGAAAATGGGTGGTCGAGATTGCAGAACTATCTTCGATCGGCAAGGCAGAAGCCGGAGCATTGAAAGCATTCCTCACCCAAACGGAGGAGCGCTACACCCCAAAATATGCGCGCAATGAAGTCATCGAGCCGCGCCAATGTGTCTTCATTGGAACCACAAACAAGGATGCATACCTGCGCGATGAAACTGGCGGGAGAAGGTTTTGGCCCGTCAAGGTCGGCGTAATAGATACCGACGCCTTGCAGCGCGATCGGGATCAGCTTTTTGCCGAGGCCATGTCCCGATACCAGGAAGGCGCGACCTGGTGGCCCGACGACGAGTTTGAGCGCAAGCACATCGCACCCCAACAAGAGGCTCGATACGAGAGTGATGAGTGGGAAGAAGCCATCGTGCGGGAACTTGATGTTTTGGTGGAGAAAGGAACCAAGACCTGCACTCTGCTAGGCGTTGCTGTGAATGCCCTCGGTTTCTCCGCGGCCAAGTTGGGCACGGCAGAGCAACGCCGCATCAGAAACGCACTGGAACGGCTTGGCTGGCAGCAAGGAAAACGGACCGCGGAAGGGCGTTGGTTTGAGCCAGGACCCGACTTCGAGCCGCAGCGGCAGGCACGTTTTGAGGCTGCCAGAGCGCGGAAAAAGGCCAATGAACAGGCGAGGGCGGCCTAATGACGCATGACGCACCATGACGCATATTTTCACTAAAATGGTTAAAAGTTTGCCTAGCCCTGTCAGAGATAGAAAGGGGAGAAAGGGGAGAAAATACCCGCACAATAGAAAAATGCGTCATTATGCGACACTGCGTCATTGGCGGAGGGGGGGGGGCGGAAGCTTCAGATGCTTCCCTGGAAATTATCGCGGACACCCTCGCGTACACAGACGACCTATTTGACCAAGGGAACATTAGTCCCCTTGTCTGTGGTTAGAGCAATGTTTTAGTTTGTCTATTAAAGCCTTGTCGCAATCTTGTTGCAGAGCAGGGCTTGGCGCTGTAGACCCGATGCACCATGCCAGTCGTCAAACGACCACCGAAGATTATGCCCCAGCTTGGCCCGCACTCTCGCGTGCTTGATCGTGGCACCCTTGGCCAGTTGGATGGGCGCAGCCGGGAGGGCCGCTTCCTCCGCACCTACGATGCAATGTTGACCAAGCACCTCGGCGGTCAGCCGACACGATTGCAGAAAGAGATGATCCGCCGTTGCGCACGGCTGGCCTTGCATCTGGAGCTGGCAGACGAGAAGGCACTGATCCGAGGCGAAGAAATGAGCGCGTGGGGTGCTCGATCCTATGTCACCTGGCATCGCGCTCTGATGAGCGCGCTGCGCACTCTTGGAGTTGAAGACTTCAAGACACCGCTGCCGCCGGTTCCATCGCTGAGAGATATCCTAGCCGAACAGGCCCGTGCACAGTGACACCGAATGACGGCGCGCTGATCGCCAAAGCCCTCGATAATCCCGCCCTCTTCGCCCCCCACTTTCGAGGCGAGAGCTGGGTAGCCTGGAGGGCGTTCATAGCGGCCTTGTTCGCAGCCCCGATGACGGAAGCCCAGCTAGAACTGTTCCAGTTGCACACGGGCCGCTCTACGGCACCCACTGAGCCGTTTGCAGAGGCCGCGCTTGTGGTGGGTAGGCGTGGCGGCAAGAGCCGTGTCCTGGCCTTTGTAGCCGTCGCCTTGGCGGTCCTGCGCGACTATGAGCCGTGTCTTGCGCCTGG
The DNA here is from genome assembly GCA_965198855.1 of Acetobacteraceae bacterium. Lineage (GTDB taxonomy): Bacteria > Pseudomonadota > Alphaproteobacteria > Acetobacterales > Acetobacteraceae > BOG-908. The sequence goes on from CBDAPZ010000002.1 coordinate 361,800, forward strand.
AGAGGTGGCAACCATCGGCGTGCTGGCCTCCACCACGAAGCAGGGGCGATCAATCTTCAACTACGTGCTAGGCTTGCTGAAGGCGATCCCAAGTCTCTCAGGCATGATCGTCGGGGACAGTGCCGACACCATCCTTCTGAGCAACAGGGTGCAGATCGAGATAGCCGCCGCCTCGTTCCGTTCAACGCGCGGCTACACGTACGCAGCGGTGCTGGCTGACGAGGTGGCGTTCTGGCGCAGCGATGAAAGCCTGAACCCGGACGTGGAGATTCTTCGAGCCCTTCGTCCTGGCCTGGCCTCGATCCCTGGCAGCATCATGATGTTGGCCAGCTCGCCGTATGGGAAGAAAGGCGCGCTCTATAACTCATACCGTCGTCACTATGGCCGGGACGATGCGCGCGTGTTGGTGTGGAAAGCCCCAACGGAAGCCATGAACCCCCGCATTGATCCGGCGATCATTGCGGAAGCCTATGACGAGGATCCAGAATCCGCACGCGCTGAGTATGGCGCCGAGTTCCGCGACGATCTTGCCGACTTCATCACGCGAGAGCAGATCGACGCAATCACCATGTGGGGGCGTCATGAGCTGCCATCTGAGCCGGGTATCGCGTATCGCGCATTTCTCGATCCGAGCGGCGGTAGTTCTGACAGCATGTGTCTTGCCATTGCGCACCAGACGGCAGACCGGGGCGTGCTGGATTGCTTGGTGGAGATCCGGCCGCCCTTCGATCCGGACAAGGCCGTCATCGAATGCGTGGCTGTGCTGCGGCGCTTCAACGTGTCGCGTGCCGTATCGGACCACTATGGCGGCTTATGGCCGGTCGCCCGGTTCGCAGAGCACGGGATAACGGTCGAACAGAGCGCGCGGCCGAAAAGCTCGTTGTATCAAGACTTCCTGCCACTTGCGAATGCCGGTCGCGTGGAGTTGCTCGATCATAAACGGCTTGCAGCACAGTTCTGCGGGCTTGAGCGCCGCACCGGCCGATCCGGCAAGGACAGCATTGCGGAACCGCCTGGCGCGCACGACGACTGCTGCAACGTGGTTGCCGGGGTGCTTGTAGGTCTTGATCTCGACCGCCGCCCTGCACTGATTGGGAAAAGCGATCTCGTGCCGGCGGATCGAGCTGGTGAGCATGACGCGGCGCAGGTGTTTTTCGCCACCATTTGGGTCGGCGTTGATGGCATGGCTGCATTTGTGGTGTTTTCGTACAGCGCCGTAGCCATACCGCGCCTCGTCGTATGCGACTTCGATCTTATCCCCTGGAATGCCGGCGTTCTCTTGGGCGTAGCCGGGATGTTGGACGAGGCTTGCGAGGCTATGCGGGTAAAGCGCCCGGGAAACCTGCATCACACGGCCAGCGCCGTTCTGCATGTCCCGCAACAGCTTTCACGCCAAGCTGAGTCAGCCATGTTCCAGGCTTTCGCGGAGCGGCTTGGAAGGCCGGATATCGCGGTTCGACAAATCTGCGTAGAGCCGTTGCGCTTCGACCAAATTGCAGATCCGGCGCAGATGATCTTGAACGCCAGTGCGCATATCGGTGGTGGCAGTGTCAAGCTTTCCACAACGGCTATCAAACGCAGTTATGAGACACCTTTGCTGGGGGTGCTGAATTTGGCGCCGGGCGAGACGGTGGAGAACAACGCGCTTCGCGTTGCCTTCCTATTCGGGGTGAGTCAGCTTGACGATGCGCGCGTGCAACGGGCTGGCGCAAAAGTGCAGTTTGCATAGAGTGTAAACAAGTGGAATTTATTGGAAGTAAAAGGTAGGAATAAGTATTAGATGCAAGAAGCCTTATTGTAAGTTTCGAACTTTTTATCTTGTTCCATCGCGGCTATTCATCCATATTCAACGCATGGAATCCTCACGTCCCAAGGTTCTTGCGACCGTCACGCTTCCATCTTATCTCCGCGATCGCTTGGATGGCGAAGCCGCAAGGCAAGAGCGTAGCCGCTCATTTCTTACCGCGCAGGCAATCAAGGAATACCTCGCCAAACGGGAGGCCGCCGCCAATGACCATGGATGACGCACTGATCGATATCGCCGGCAAGATCGAGCGTGATCTATGGATTGATCTCGCCAAAGCCCCGCCGGACGCTTGGTTTGTGCGCGATGTCTGCGCTCTCGCCGCGCAACTCACGATCAGCCAGGAAAGCAGCCGCAAGCACGGCACGCCGCTCGTCTACGCCAAGGCCTTCGTGGAACAGACGGATGCGCTGGCCCTGAAGGTCGAGATGTTGGGCGGCAAAGAACGCCTCAGCCGAACGCTGCTCTGGCTGCAGCTTGAAGAGTTCGAGAAGTTTGCAATCGCTTTGCTCGATCTGATGATTGCATGCAGAACCTAAAGTTGCTGAGCTCGGCGCGTGTGTCCTTAGCACGCGCGCCTTGTCGCCCACCCGCCACGTGGTTGTCAGATCCTGCGTGGCGGGGAGGCTTGACGTCTTGAACGAAACCGAGATCGCCCAAGCTGTTGCTAGTGGTGCACTGCCCAGTCCGCAACGTTGCGCCGGGTTCTGGATTGTCGCCCTACGCATCACGGGCACAGGCCTGGCATTTCGCAAAGCGCTGGACGAGCACTGCTATCGGCCGCCTGAAAATTACCTTACCCCGGAATTCCTCGCGCGCTGCGCTGGCCTGCCCGTGATTGCCGATCATCCAGACGGAAAACTGACCAGTGCGGAATATGAAGCCCGCAGTCTCGGTGGAATCATGTTCGCCTTTATAGCCGGCGATTCGGGGATCGCAGACCCGTCCGGTGACCAAGTTTGGGGCATGGCGCGGATCTATTCGGATGAAGCCGTGCAGGCGATGTCGGAGGCGCCGCTTTCCACATCGCCGGCCGTTGTGTTCACGGCTGCCGATGGAAATGAGCGTGCGGAGCTGGAAGACGGCTCTGCTCTTCTCATCGAAGGCAAGCCTTCTTTGTTGTGCCATTTGGCGGTTTGTGATGCAGGCGTCTGGGACAAACTCGGGCCGCCTGCAGGTGTGCGTTTTGACAGTGAGAAAGGTAGTAAAATGACTGAAGAAGAACAGGCCGCTGCGGACAAGGCCCGCAAAGATGCTGAAAAGCAGGGTGAGGCCGTTGACAAAGTTCTGTCCCACCTTAACGACGTCGCAAACAAACTGGACGCGCTCGGCGGCCGGCTTGACGCTCTGGAGAAGGGCGAAAAGAAAGAGACCGCCGAGGAAAAAGAAGCCCGCAAGGATCTCCAGACGCGAGAGCACGGCACGCCCTGGACCGCGGCGGATGCGCAGCGCGATCGCGAAGACGTGGGCCTATGCCACGACACCCAGGCTCGCGTGGATCCGACCTTTAGGGCATGGGGGCTGCAGGCGCCTGCGCCGATGGCGAGCGAGAAGCCGATCGCCTATCGTAAGCGACTGCTGCGCCACCACCAGCAGCATTCAAAGGTCTACAAGGATGTAGATCTTGATGTCGTTGCCGCTGACAACGCCGCCTTTACCGCTATCGAAAACGCCATCTACGCAGACAGTGCGACGGCGTCGAAAAATCCTGTCAGCCCAAACAGTCAGTCGATTAGACGGGTCACCAGGGGCGAAGGCGGCCATCAGGTCACGACCTGGCACGGCGGTGACACCGTATTCAAGCGCTTCACCGCGCCTTCCATGCGCGCGACCCGGTTCAACATTCCAGACGCACGGGACCGCGCCTAATGCCGCAGTACGCATCTAATGTTTTGGGCGGATCCTTTGTTCCGGGGCAAACGCCGCGCTATGCGATCGATTTGGGCCACGCGACGCCTTCGGTGCTGACGACGTTCAACGGCACTTTCGGTACGACGCCGACTCTGCTGCTGACGGCAGCTCAGACAGCGCCGCTGAAGTCACTAACGGGCGGAAATCCGTTCTTCTACCTGGCGGTCACGAACAATGCAGCAGCAGGTGGCGCAAACCTTCTGCTGACTTGCCCAGCCCTGATTGCCGCGCCCATGTCGCTTGGCAGCGGGAAGGTCACGATACCGCCCGGACAGACCGCCTATTGGGCTGGCACCGCGCCAGGAGGAGCTTTGAGCTGGGGCGGCCTTCAGGGCGTCATGATCCAGTCTCCTTATGATTCGACCGATGGCATTTTTGGCGCGGCCTTTGCGGGCACTGTCCCGGCAACCATCGTGATCGGGTGACGCTGCTGTGAGCGATGCATGCGAGCCAACAATCATTGAAGGCGGCGAGAGCGTTGGCGCCGAGTTGCAGGCGGATCGCCTGGCGGATCAAATCCTCTCTGGCGCTGATGCACCGGACGTGCGGGTATACGTCGCTCTGCGCGGCTGGATAGCCTTTGCACGTGGCAGTGGCGCTTTCACTCCGGCAGAGCGGCACCTGGAGGCCCTGAAGCGGCTGCCGCCTGAGGCGGATCTTCTCGCCTGGAACGCCAGCGATGCGCGTGCGGCGAAAATGCGAGCGCTTGATTAATGCGATACTACTCGATTGCGATCGATAAGCCCGACGGTACGCCGTATCAATTCAAGTCGCTGGGCTCACTCGCGCTCACCAGCCTCTTGCCGACATCGCCGCAGAACCCGCGGCAGGGTGTTGCGAATCGTGCGGCGCTCCAAGTCGAGTTTGATATCCCTGTTTATGTAGCGACCACTCCAGACTCAAATGCGTGGCTCCGCGTGTGGGGTCTCGGTGTCCAGGATATAGGATCCGCGGCAAACTTGAACGGCTGCACAGTCTCAATTTCAGCGGGTATGTCAAAAGGCCTTCCTCTCGCGAACCCAGCGCAAGCAGGGCTCGTTATGAAAGGTACGGTGCTTCAGGCATTTGGGAACTGGAGCGGGCCGGATCAGACTGTTGATATGAATTTTGTTGCAGGCGGCGATGTCGTTGGCAGCTCTTCAGATCCACAAAACTTCCCCTTTGTCTGGCAACCGCACACTCCGCTTTCAACGGCTATTGCTCAGACTTTGAAAATCGCAATGCCGGGCTACGCTCAAAGCATTAACATCAGCCCGAAACTGGTAATTGGTTACACAATGAGCGGCCACTATCAGTCACTCGATCAGTTTTCGCAGTTCATAGGCGAGCTCTGTCAAAGTCTCGTCGGCGGCAAATATCAGGGCGTGGTGATCGCCACGAATGGTGTCACTGTCACTGCGACCGACGGCACGGTTGCGGCCCCTACAACAAAGGCCATCGCTTACACCGACCTAATCGGGCAACCGACATGGATCGGGCCAGCGACGATCAGCGTAAAAACCGTCATGCGGGCTGATCTGCATGCAAGGGATTCCGTCACACTGCCACCATCCCTGGTAACCACGACGGCGCAGGCGATGAGTGCGTTTCAGGACAAGACATCGTTCTCTGGGAACTATGATATCCAGCAGGTCCACCACTACGGCAATTTCCGACAGGCGAGCGCAGAGTCTTGGGCAACCGTGTTTCAGATGACGCCAACGTTGCAGGCTAAGACATGATCGCTGCCCCGACGCCTGCGGCTGCTCCGCTGCGGATCCCGGGGCTGACGTGACCGGAGCATCCACATTCGGCGCGCCGCTCGTCGCGGTCGCAACCGGCCTTGTCGCCACAGGTAACGGGCAGACAAGCGCGCTGCGTCTAGCTGCCCAAACGAGCATTATATCGTCGGCGCCAACCGGAACTGGAGTGATCCTGCCGCTCATCACGTCTGGAACCTTGATCATCCAGAATCAGGATCCAGAAAACCCACTGCTGGTTTATCCTCCTGTTACGTCGAAAATCAACTCTTTAGACTACGACGCTCCATTTACCGTTCAGGCGGGCGGAACATCGATCCTGTTTTCGACCAATGATCCCGCAGACCAGTGGTTCTCTGGGTCGAATATCGCGATAAGCACGCAGGCAATACAGGCTGTGCTGACAGCAAATCCAACGTTGCTGCTAGGCGCGCTAAACTCGGCTTACGAAGCCGGCATCATCCCACAGTCCAACACGGGATCGGGTGGCGGCCTATTCCTCCAAGGCACCTATCTTTCTTTTGGTTATGAGTCAGGAACATGAAACTTAGAGAGTGCATTCTTGCTATCGTCGTTGCTTCACTGCCGGCAGCAGCTCTTGCACAGCTTCCGACGCCTGTAAATCCGGGCGATCCGACGCCAAAGTATTATGTGGACACTACCGTAGCCGGTGCTGCCGCAGCCCGCGTACCTTTCAGCTATTCCTTAGTGACGCCCAACGTTCCAACCTGTCCAGCCGCGAATTGCCCGAACCCTGCGAACGCGCACCAGGCGCCGCAAATCCTTGCCTCGACCTGGGTGGAAAGCATCGCCTCATCCACCGTCCCCCGGCAGCAGGAATGGGGATCAATCTTCGGCATGTATTCCAATGTCGGGCAGTCAAGCAATTATCCGACGATCCCGCCCAGCCAAAAAGTCACCACCTATATGGGTATGGTGCAGGGGCCGCTCTCTGGGCCGACATGGACGCTGAACACTGACATCGTGCGCGATGGTTGCCCGACAACAGGCGTCGGCACTATTCAGCCCTACATCGGATCAGCGCAGCCGTGTGGAACGCCGATACCAACGGGCATAGGTGTCAGCACGATCGGCTATGAGCTTGATTTTTCGAATTGGGATCAGAACATCGACATAGGCGGCCCTGAAGTTGTCGGCATGGCCATCGTCACCAACAGCGAATATCGCGGCCTAGCGGCATGGTACGCGGCCAACGGGATCGACGGGACGGGCACAACGGCCAGCTGGTCCTACGGCATGCTGATGACGAACAAGACCGCCTATGATGCTGACTATGGCGAAGTCGATAGCATCGCCATAAATGGCTATCTTTGCGGCGGTAACCACTCCGGCAATTGTTTCGTGGCGACCGGATCGCCCTCAGGTGACTCGTTCAAGGATAACGGGAATCCAACGAACGCTTCTTTCGAGAGCGGGGCAGCAACGGTTTCAAACCCAAACTACGGCTTTGTGGCCTCTGGGGCATACAATGCCGCCGCCTTCGATGCTGTTGGCGCTGCGACCACCTCGACCACGGCGGGTGCTCACCTGAAGGCTTTTCGCGCCCCTCCATTCGGTGACATCTGCCTAAATGGCAACAACAACTGTCTGTTTTATTCCAACACATCTTCACTCGTTAACCTGACAAGCTCTACCGGTGTGCAGAACTTCCAGTTCTGGGACAACGGGGATTTTCATGTGCAGAGCGGCATGTCTTACCTTAGCGGTGGCGCGAAGGTGGTCGGTGGGCTGACGGCCGACAAAGTGAATTGCACAGGCGTTATCCAGCAAACGCCCGCTTCTGGCGCGACCATCGCGCTTAGCTCGAAATGTTTGAACTGGATAAATCCCGCTGCCGCGCTTGCGGCTCTTACCCTAGCACTGCCTACCGGGAATACGGACGGCGACATTGTGAAGGTTACTTTCACCAAAGCAGTCACCGCTGTTTCTTTCACCTTTCCAGGCGCAATCAACGGCAACATCACCAGTGCTGCCGCAAACACAACCGTGGAGTTCACCTATATCGGTGCTCCGGCAGCGTTGTGGCAGCGCACGAACAATCCTTCTTAAGGGCGCCTCTCGCGCAGCCTCACCCCAGCCCCTCCCCCGTTCTCCGCGATGAACTCGACGCCGGCCGCCTCTAGGGCGAGAGTTACTCCGGCTTCAGACCTTCCTTGGTCAACTTGAAGCTAGCCGTTTTACCGGTGGGGCGGCCGTCTTTTGCTTCCACGCCGACAATCGTGATGTCAGGAACCTGCGGTGGTTCTTTCGCGACTTTCTTTGAACGGCTCTCCGTGTGGGCTGCATTTGTCAGCCACTCCCGAAGGATACGGTCGATGAAATTCGCCAGCGATCTGCCGTCTGCCGTTGCTGCCTTTTCCAAGGCGGATTTTAGCTCTGGATCGAGCCGGATGCTGGTTGGGAGTGGCTTTGCCATAACTACCCTTGACTACATAGTCTTGTAGTGCATTGTAGTCCTGCTTGGCTCATAGGCGCAAGCGGCCGAGCAACCGGAGTGGAGTCCGTTTGCCCGGCCTAACCACCACCTTCCCGGGGAGGATCTGGTAATGGCTACGCATACTCATAGCACATCTAGTGTCTCGCACACGGCTGCATCGGCCGAAACGGCGCTGAGGAAGAGTGTGGAGGAGCCCTTCCCCGCGCCTGACCTCGAGCCTGTTCCCGCAGATTCGGAGGCTAAAATCACACTTACCACATCACGCCGCCACATCCTCGCGGCCTTGTCCGGCGCAGCCTTCGCAGGTGGCGCCCTCGTCCTGGCGATGCCCACCGAGGCGCCGGCAACCGTCAAGACTTCGGCCACGGTTGGCGACGACACCGTGCTGCTCACTCTCTGCGCCCAATTCGAGGTGCTGCAAAAAACAGCCAACGACCTGTGGTCCTGGCGAATAAACGGCGTGAACGTCCGCGGCCCCGATTTTATCGAGGATGACGACGAGCGCGAGGCTGCACTCAAACCTATCGACGCGGCGCTTGATCCCTTGGTCGACAAGATTTGCGCCTTGGTGCCGACAACCTTCGCCGGCTTTCGCGCCGTCGCCCGATGCCTGCTGCTGTGGGACGGGGATAGACTCGACGCGACCGAGGTTGAAGACGACCAAAATCGTTGCGTGAATGATCGTTTACTGGTCGGCCTTCTGCGCGGCTTGGTAGCAGGTGAAGACCTGCGTCCCGTTTGGTGTCGGGAGGCGCGGGTATGAGCGCCCCGACACGCCGCGCACTGCTGGCCGGTGCTCCTGTGGCCGCGCTGATTGTCGGTGCCGGACCTTCCGTTTCTGCCGAGCGCCCCGATGCCGATCTGATCGCCATCTGCGCCCAGCACATCGTCAACCTGAGGACCTTCAACGATAGCCCTGCGATGGACACCGTAGGTTACGACTACGACGACCCTCTTTGGTATGCCTACGAAGCCACACGCGATGCGATCAGCGACGCCAAGCCGCAGACGTTCGCGGGTCTGGTGGCCGTCGCGCAGGCTGCCATGGCCGAAGCTGGCCCCGATCGGCAAGATCCGGATGGCCGGTCCTTCCACGGTATGGACGAGCACTGGGCCTGGAATCTGCTGTGCGACCTGCTGCGGCTTCATAACGCGGAGGCTGTATCGTGAGCGCGACCATCATCAATCTAAGACCGTGCGACGATGTTCGGGAGGACCCGTGGCAAACGGCATTTGGCCTCAAGCCATTCCGCGAGCGCTATCCGCTCTGGGAACGAACGCCGGCTACGATTTCGGATTATCTTCAAGCCGCCGAGAACGAGTTCCCAATGTTGGGAATATGCGAAGTTACTCAACGGCATCCTATGGCAAGGCTAGAGGGCTCATCGGTCGATATGCCGGATGAGCATGGTGAGCTTCTGACCGCGTTCATTGGCCTATCGCGGCGTCACGGGAAGATGGCCAAGGCGCTGCAGGGGGAAGCTTTGCGCTTCGGCCTGGCCGCGCTTCGTGTTCGGCATAGATCTCCGATCACCGATGACTTGCTGCTGCATATAATGGCTCTGGTCGGGGTGGACCCATGAGCCCTGACGCTGTGGCCGCCACCCGGCGCCGGCTCGAAAGGGCTGTTGAGCGCGCGATTGAAATGCTCAACGCTCTGGATGGCGACTGCGACCTTGAGCCGGACTGCGATTACGAGGCCGAGACTGACATCGGCGCCGCAGAGGATGAGGGCCTGAGTGCGATGCATGGCTACAAGGGAAGCGGTGCCGGCTGCTGTGTGTTCGATGGCGCCTGATCGTGCCCCCCGGACGCGGAGCGCGCCCCGCTGCCGGTACATATACGTGATCGGCCCGGAGACCGGCTGGCAGAAGATCGGGATTGCCACCGACCCACGAAGTAGGCTCGCGACGCTGCAGACCGCGTCGCCTACCAGGCTGAAGATCCATGCCTCCGTCGCGGTCCCTTTCGGGGCCGCGCATGATGTTGAGCGGCGGGCGCATCATCGGTTGCGTGCGGCTCGGGCTGCAGGTGAGTGGTTCAATGTGACATCTGCCGAGGCGGCCGCGGCAGTGCGGATCGCCGCGTCTTCGCTGCCCACCATGCCAGACGATGGCGCGTCGCTGCCCCTCTTTGCTTTTGCTCGGGAGGTGCCGGCGCAGCCAGGTGAGTGTGTGCCCCCGCCATCGGTTCGCGCCGGCCTGGCGCGGATCTGGAGGGTGGCGAGGAGGGGCTTGTCAGTCGGCTAAGTGACTCGACTGTCGCCTAGCGTTCTTTATACGTTCTCCTATGGCCACCGATCCGCCCTTTGACCGTGCCGTCGCTCTTGCCTGCACGCTGCAGACGCTGCGGGGGCGGTATCTGCACTTTCAGTGCGGCCAGTGCATGTGCAGCAATGATCTCACAGCTATCAAGATGATGCTGACGGAGCGGCCGCTCCGGGCATCGCAGACGCTGGCGGACGCGATCGTTCATCTGAGGTGCGAGAGCTGCAAGACACGACCGGTGAGGATTGCGCTCCTAGAGACCGCTTACGGATGCCTCGGGCCGGATGATGGAGGGCCGCGGGATAAGGGGTGGCGGCTGGAGCTGCATTCAGCATAAGCAGCGATATTCGTCGCACCCATGTCGCACCCATGTCGCACGGACTGGCCGGCATTGTGCGTAAATCATTGAGATTGCTTGTGATTACCTGCGACACGCTGCGACATGAAAAAGGCGGCCGAAGCCGCCTCTATATCTCATAACCCATTGTATCTATTAGGTTCCGGATGGTAGCGACGGGGTGACTTGAACACCCGACCAAGGGATTATGATTCCCCTGCTCTACCGCTGAGCTACGTCGCCATCCGTGCGGAGCGCGGGCTTCTAGCTTTTGATGGGCGGGCAAGTCAACTCGGGCACACCCCTCATCCAGCCAGCCGATCAGGTTTCCGGCTCGTCCCCGTCCGGCTCGACTTCCAGCTCGCCACCGATCGCGTCGGCATCGTCATCGAGATCAGAGGTGTCTTCCAGCACGCCATCTTCGGCCTCGTCATCGGCGGCCTCGACTTCGACGTCTGTTTCGGCGTCCTCGACCACCGCAGCCTTCTTTGGCTTGCGCAGCTCGGCAACGTTGCCGCCGCGGCGCACCTTCGGCTGTTCGATAGGCTGCTCGGTGCCGCATTTCGGGCAGACCGCAGGCGACTTGGAAAGATCGTAGAAACGCGTGCTGCACGAGACACAAATGCGCTTCAATCCGAGTTCTGGCTTGACCATGCGTAACCTTTTATACGCGAAAGGGGCGCGCCCATGCCATGAGGCGGTAGGCTTGTCAAACGGCTAAGCGCAGCGAGAAAGGCCAGGGGCTCTGCCCCTGGACCCCGCTGGGGGATGACCCCCCAAGACCCTCGCGATCTGAAGGCAAGCAGGAAGGGGGCATGACTCGCACGGCCCCTCGACCCGACCTGCATGCACCCTCCTGCTTGCCTTCGAATAATGGCAGTCCAGGGGGCCTCCCCCTGGCGGGTCCAGGGGGCAGAGCCCCTTGGCCTTTCTTCCTTCACCTCACCGTTTCACCATGCTAACCGCCGCGGAATGACCATTCCTCGTCCACTAACCGCGCACCGGGCTGGCCCGCTTGCCGGCGCCATCACCGTTCCCGGCGACAAGTCCATCTCCCATCGCGCCCTCATGCTTTCGGCATTGGCAATTGGCCGCACGCGCATCACCGGGCTGCTTGAGGGCGAGGATGTGTTGCGCACCGAGGCTGCGATGCGTCGGCTTGGCGCGCGGATTGCGCGCGATGCGGATGGCGCATGGGTGGTGGATGGCGTTGGGATCGGCGGGCTTACGGAGCCTGACGACGTTCTGGACATGGGCAATTCGGGCACAGCCGCTCGGCTGCTGTCCGGGATCTTGGCCACGCATCCGATATTTTCAGTCATCACCGGCGATGCGAGCCTGCGCCGCCGGCCGATGGCGCGGGTGATCACGCCGTTGAGCGGCACCGGCGCCCAATTTTTCGCGCGTGCAGGTGGCCGGCTGCCGCTGGCGATACGCGGGGCGGCCGAGCCGATGCCGATCAACTACCGTATGCCGGTGGCGTCCGCACAGGTGAAGTCTGCCATCCTGCTCGCCGGGCTCAACACGCGCGGTCAAACGCGCGTGGAGGAACCGGTGCCGACGCGCGACCACACGGAGAACATGCTGCGTCATTTCGGCGCCGAGATCCTGGTGGAGCACGAGGGCACCGGCCGGGTGATCACGCTGACCGGCCAGCCTGAACTGCGCGCCGCCGATATCGTAGTACCGGGCGACCCTTCTTCCGCCGCCTTCCCGCTGGTGGCCGCCCTTCTGGTGGACGGCTCGAGCACAACTGTGCGGGGTGTCGGGCTCAATCCGCTGCGTACCGGCCTCCTCAGCGCGCTGTCGGCGATGGGTGCCAGGCTAAGCATTTCGAACGAGCGCATAGAGGGCGGCGAGATGGTGGGCGACATCACTGCGGAGGCAAGCCGGCTGCAGGCAGCCAATACGTCGCCCGACCTCGCACCCAGCATGATCGACGAGTTCCCCATCCTGGCCGTTGCCTGTGCCTTCGCCGAGGGCACCAGCCGCCTGTGTGGCCTGGGCGAATTACGGGTAAAGGAGAGCGACCGCCTGGCTGCCACCGCTGCCTTGCTCGAAGCCAATGGCGTGCGTGTCGCCATCGAAGGTGACGATCTGCTGGTGTTCGGTGCCGGCCGCGCGATCCCTGGCGGCGGCAAGGTGATCACCCACATGGACCACCGTCTGGCGATGAGTGCGCTGGTGGCCGGCATGGCGTCGGAAAACCCGGTGCAGGTGGATGATGTGGTCTTTATCGAGACCAGCTTTCCCGGGTTTGTGGAGCTGATGGCCTTGCTCGGCGGCATCTTCTCATGAACGCGAAACGGATCGTCGCCATCGATGGCCCGGCGGCGGCCGGCAAGGGCACACTCGCGCGCCGCCTCGCTGCCTTTCTGGATCTGCCTTACCTGGATACCGGCCTACTTTACCGTGCGGTGGCGCGCCGGCTGCTGGATGCGTCTCAAAGTGCCGGCGTCCCGGAGTTGGCGATCGCGCAGGCCGAGGCATTGACGCCGGCGGATCTGGCGCGGGGCGACTTGCGCACGCCCGAAGTCGATCGCATGGCACCGGCCGTAGCCTCCATCCCCGGCGTACGCGCCGCCCTCCTCGCCTTCCAGCGCAATTTCGGCGTGTCCCAGGGCGCGGTTCTGGACGGACGCGACATCGGCACCATCATCTTCCCCCAGGCTGACGCCAAGTTCTTCGTCACCGCCAGCGTGGAGGCACGGGCGCGCCGCCGCTGGCTTGAACTCCAACAGCGCGGCGTGGAAGCGGATTTCACCACCGTCGCAGACGACATGGCGGCGCGCGACGCTGCCGACGCCTCGCGCGAAGCAGCCCCCCTGCGCGCGGCCGACGATGCGGTGGCGATCGATACGACGACGCTCGATGCTGATGCGGCGTTTGCCAAAGTGGTCGGCGTATTGCGAACAGCCGGCTGGACTTTGCCGCCCGCGTAACGACTGGTTGCAGCTTCTGCTTGACTCTGCGGCAATCAGGCCTATTTCTGGGCCTCGTCCAGGTCCAGCCACTCGGCTCAGGGCCTGTTTTCGTTCAACCCATATCCGCCCTTCAGCGGATAAGCCGTTTGCCACGCGCAACAGCGCGGCAGGCGCATACCACTGACCGAGCCCGCGTGCCGGGCCGCTCACAACAGGATTTTTACCGCCTCATGGCTTCATCCGCCGCTTCCAACGTTCTTGAACGTCCAGTCCCCGCCCATGGCGAGGAAGATTTTGCCTCCCTTCTCGACGAGACCCTTGGCCGCGATAGCGGCTTTGATGGCTCCGTCGTCACCGGCCGCGTGGTCCGACTCACCGATGAATTCGCGATCGTCGATGTCGGCCTGAAATCCGAGGGCCGCGTCGCCCTGAAGGAATTCACCGCTCCCGGCCAGAAACCCGAAATCAAGCCGGGCGACCTGATCGAGCTGTTCGTCGAGCGTTACGAGGACCGCGACGGTTCCATCGTGCTCTCGCGCGAAAAAGCCCGCCGCGAAGAAGCCTGGACGCTGCTGGAGCGCAGCTTTGAAGGCAACCAGCGCGTCAACGGCACCATCTATGGCCGCGTCAAAGGCGGCTTCACCGTCGACCTCGGCGGCGCAGTGGCCTTCCTGCCTGGCAGCCAGGTCGATATCCGCCCGGTGCGCGACGTCGGCCCCTTGATGGGCGTGCCGCAGCCGTTCCAGATCCTCAAGATGGACCGCGCACGTGGCAACATCGTCGTCTCGCGCCGTGCGGTGCTCGAAGAGACCCGCGCCGAGCAGCGCAGCGAGCTGATCCAGGGCCTGAAAGAGGGCATGATCCTCGACGGCGTGGTCAAGAACATTACCGATTACGGCGCCTTCGTGGACCTCGGCGGCGTTGATGGCCTGCTGCACGTGACCGACATCGCGTGGCGCCGTATCAACCACCCGGCCGAAGCCTTGCAGATCGGCCAGGCGGTGCGCGTGCAGGTGATCCGCTTCAATGCGGACACGCAGCGCATCAGCCTCGGCATGAAGCAGCTGGAAGTCGATCCCTGGGAAGGCGTGGGCGAAAAATACCCGGCTGGTGGGCATTTCTCCGGCCGCGTGACGAACATCACCGATTACGGCGCCTTCGTTGAGCTCGAGGCCGGCGTCGAGGGCCTGGTGCATGTGAGCGAGATGTCCTGGACGAAGAAGAACGTCCATCCGGGCAAGATCGTCGCCACCAGCCAGGAAGTCGATGTGATGGTGCTGGACGTCGATTCGTCCAAGCGCCGCATTTCGCTCGGCATCAAGCAGGTGCAGCGCAATCCGTGGGAGCAGTTCGCCGAAGAGCATCCGGTGGGCAGCACGGTCGAAGGCGATGTGCGCAACATCACCGAGTTCGGCCTGTTCATTGGCCTGGCACCCGAGATCGACGGCATGGTCCACATGTCCGACATCAGCTGGGACGAAGCCGGCGAGACGGCGATCAACCAGTACGAGAAGGGGGCGATGGTCACCGCCCGCGTGCTGGATGTGGATGTCGAGAAGGAACGTATTTCGCTCGGCATCAAGCAGCTGCAGGAAGATCCGTTCGCGGAGAGCCTGAGCAAGGTGAAGAAGGGTGAGATCGTCACCTGTATCGTCACCGCGGTTCAGGCGAATGGCATCGAAGTGAAGGTGGACGACGTTCTCACCGGCTTCATCCGCCGCGCCGAACTCTCCCGCGAGAAGAGCGACCAGCGTCCCGACCGCTTCGCGGTTGGCGAAAAGGTGGATGCCAAGATCACCGCGATCGACCGCGCCGCCCGCAAACTTTCGCTCACGATCAAGGGCAAGGAAGTCGAGGAAGACAAGGTGGCCATGGCCGAATACGGCACCACGGATAGCGGTGCCTCTCTCGGCGACATCCTGGGTGCCGCGATCCGTCGTCGCAATCAGACGACCGAGTAACGCTAGGTGGGTTGCTCTCGGGCGACCCACCAACTGGCGCGAAAAACCCGGCGAAGGACATTCCTTCACCGGGTTTTTTTATGCTCGCCGCAGCTGTAGGGTGGGGATGCCCACCAGCGTGCTGAGCGCCGGCAAGATGGATGGTCGGTACTGCCCACCCTACGATGCCGCATTCGTTCATAAGAGGATCCCATGGCGCTTGAAGCCGATACCCTGATCGATCGCCGTCACCTCAAGCGACGCCTGCTTTTCTGGCGTATCCTCGCCGTCTGCGCTCTCGTGCTGGCCGCAGTGGTCGCCGTGCCGCACGGCACCCATCTCGGCGGCCAGCACATCGCCCGTTACACCATCTCAGGGGTGATAGGCGGCGGCCACGACGAGATCGAAGCGCTTGACGAACTGCGCAAGAATGCTTCCGTGAGCGCCGTCGTGCTGCATCTCGATACGCCAGGCGGCGAAGTCGCCGGTGGCGAGGGCATCCATGATGCGGTGGTGCAATTGGCGGCCGCCAAGCCGGTCGTCACCGTGATGGACGGCATGGCCGCCTCCGCCGGCTACATGATCGCCGTCGCCGCCCCCCACATCGTCGCCCGCGAGAGCACCCTCACCGGCTCGGTCGGCGTTCTGATGGAGTTTGGCGACGTCTCCGGCCTGCTCGAAAAACTCGGCATCAAGGCCGACCAGCTCGTCTCCGGCCCACTCAAAGGCCAGCCCAGTTTCACCCAGCCACTCTCCGCACCCGGCCGCGAATATCTGCAGGCACTGGTGGCGGATCTCTACGACCAATTCGTCCAGATCGTCGCCAAAGGCCGCCACATGGATGCCGACAAGGTGCGCAGCCTCGCCGATGGCCGCGCCTATTCCGGTCGCCAGGCGCTCGCGAACGGCCTGGTCGACGAGATCGGCGGCGAGCATGAAGCCGTCGCATGGCTCGAAAAATCCCGTCACGTGACCACCGGTTTGCCGGTGGACGATGTGGTGAAAGGTACGTGGACACAGCGAATGATGCAGGGCAGCATGGAGGAACTGATCGTATCCGCCAGGCAATCACTGCGCGTTGACGGCGTTTTGGCACTCTGGCAGCCTTCGATCACGCGCGAATAGGGAGCGGGTTGCGCCAGAAGGGCGCAGCCTCGGGGTGGGGCAATGACGAGATCTGAGCTGATCGCTGAACTGGCTGCTGCCAATCCGCATCTGCGTGGAGGGGACGTCGAACTGATCGTCGGCACCGTGTTCGACGAAATCTCCCTAGCCCTCACCCGCGGCGAACGCGTGGAACTGCGCGGATTTGGCGCCTTCACGGTGAAAAAACGCGATGCACGCACGGGACGTAACCCTCGCACCGGCGAGGCCGTGCCCGTTGATGAAAAAGCCGTGCCGTTCTTCAAGGCGGGCAAGGAATTGCGGGAGCGGGTGAACAAGGTGTTGGCGGCCAAGCCGGCCCGGGCGAAAATGAGTGCGTAGAAGCAAGGCCTTCTTTTTTGAAAAAAAGAAGCAAAAATCTTTTGCCGCTTAGGCGCGCTTTGCGGGCAATGCCGTTTCCGGATAATTAGCATTCATGCTTCGGATCATCCTTCTTCTACCGTTCCTGATCGTTCTGGTGGCCTTCGCGCTGTCCAATCAGCAGACGGTGACACTCGGTATGTGGCCTACCGATCTTACCGTTGATGCACCTTTGTCCATCTCGGTGCTCATCGCAGCCGGCGTGTTCTTCTTTCTCGGCGCCTTGTTCGTCTGGTTCGGCTCGGTGGCAGCACGCGGACGCGCAGCGCGGGCGGAACGACGCGCCGCCGCCCTCGAAGCGGAGCTGAAAGCCCGCAACGCAGTGCCACCGAACACCACGCGCATGAACATGGTGGTGCCAGCCCTCGCCGGGCCGAAATGACACAACGCCTGATCGTGGCGCTGGACACCGCGGACAGGCAACAGGCGCTCCTTTGGGCAGAAGCAGCCGCACCGCATTGTGGAATGTTGAAACTCGGGCTTGCGTTCTTCCTGGCAAACGGTCCCGCCGGCGTGCTCTCCATCACCCAGGCGCCGATCTTCCTCGACCTCAAGCTTCATGACATCCCCAACACAGTGGCCGGCGCGGTACGCTCGCTTGCGGCGATCGCACCCGCCATGCTGACCCTGCACGCAGCCGGGGGTGCCGCCATGATCACAGCAGCCCGGCACGCGGCCGATGAAGCCCCACGCCCGCCCAAGCTGCTCGCCGTCACCGTGCTGACCAGCCTGGATCAGCCGGCCCTCAACGCCACCGGCATTCCGGGCACTCCTTCCGACCAGGTTCTGCGCCTGGCCGACATGGCGCTCTCCAGCGGCGCTGATGGGCTGGTGTGCAGCGCGCACGAAGTCTCCGCCCTGCGCCTGCGGTTCGGCACACGCCCCCTCCTGGTGGTGCCGGGCATTCGGCCAAAGGGCGCCGCCCTCGGCGACCAGGCCCGGGTGATGACACCGCGGGAAGCGGTGCTCGCGGGCGCGGACTACATCGTGGTTGGTCGCCCGGTAACGGCAGCCGCCGATCCGGGCGCCGCGGCAAAGCTGGTCGCCTCCGAAGCGGCATGAGTGTTCGCGTAAAGATCTGCGGCGTGAACAGCCCGGCCGCCTTCGACGCCGCGGCCGAGGCAGGGGCAGACTGGATCGGCTTCGTGTTCAGCGAGCACTCGCCCCGCTGTGTAACCCCTGCCACCGCTGCCCGCCTCTCCAACCGCCTGCTCGGCGGGCCTGCGCGCGTGGGCCTGTTCGTGGACCCGACCGACGACGAAATCGCAGAAACCCTCGACGTCGTCAGGCTGCACGCCCTCCAGCTCTATGCGCCGGTCGAGCGCATCTCGCGCATACGGGCAAAATTCGGCGTGCCGGTCTGGCGCGCCGTCGGCGTGACGTATCCGGCTGATCTACCCGAAGGCGGCGGCATCGCAGCGGCCCTGGTGATCGAGCCCAAACCGCCGGAAGGTGCCATGCGCCCTGGCGGCAACGGCGTGGCTTTGCATTGGACGATGCTGAAGGACTGGCACCCCACGACCACATGGCTGCTTGCCGGCGGCCTGACGCCGGAAAACGTGGCGAAGGCCATGATGGAGAGCGGCGCCCAAGCCGTTGACGTATCCTCCGGCGTGGAGAGTGCACCTGGGGTAAAAGACCCCGCGCAAATCGCCGCGTTTATCCGGGCGGCGCGCGGAAATGCCTGACCACACCTGACAATCCGGCCGGCCTGCGCTATCTGTCGCCTTTGGCCGAATACCCGGAGCCGCCATCTTGAACCACATACCGCCTGTGACGCTGCCCAACACGCTCAGACAGGGGCCGGATGGACATGGGCGGTTCGGCGAGTATGGCGGGCGCTTCGTCGCGGAAACGCTGATGCCGCTGGTCCTCGAGCTCGATGCCGCCTACGAGGCCACCAAAAAAGATCCTAGCTTCCAGAAAGAGCTCGATTACTACCTCAAGGATTATGTGGGCCGCCCCAGCCCGCTCTGGTTCGCCGAGCGTCTGACAAAACTGTTTGGCGGCGCCAAGATCTATCTCAAGCGTGAGGAATTGAACCACACCGGCGCCCACAAGGTGAATGCCTGCATGGGGCAGATCCTGCTGGCAAAGCGCATGGGCAAGACGCGCATCATCGCCGAGACCGGCGCGGGCCAGCACGGCGTGGCGACTGCCACCGTCTGCGCGCTGATGGGCGTCCCCTGTGTGATCTATATGGGCGCCGTCGATGTGGAGCGGCAGAAACCTAACGTGTTCCGCATGAGGCTGCTGGGCGCCGAGGTGATCCCGGTGACCACCGGCGCCGGCACGCTGAAGGACGCGATGAACGAAGCGATGCGCGACTGGGTGGCCAATGTGGCCGATACCTATCTGCTGCTCGGCACCGTCGCCGGCCCGCATCCCTACCCCGCCATGGTGCGTGACTTCCAGTGTGTGATTGGCCGCGAGGCACGGGAGCAATTGCTGGAAGCCGAGGGCAGACTGCCCGATGTAGTGGTGGCGGCCGTCGGTGGTGGCTCGAACGCGATGGGGATTTTTCATCCGTTTCTCGACGAGCCGAGCGTGCGGCTGATCGGCGTAGAGGCTGCCGGGCGCGGCCTGGATAGCGGCGAGCAGGCGGCGAGCATCGAGCGTGGGCGGCCCGGCGTGCTGCATGGCAACCGTACCTATCTCCTGCAGAACGACGACGGGCAGATCACCGAGGCGCACAGCATCAGCGCCGGGCTGGATTACCCCGGGATCGGGCCTGAGCATGCGTGGCTGCACGATATCGGGCGGGCGGAGTATGTCGGGATTACCGATGACGAGGCGCTGGACGCGTTCCAGCTTTGCAGCCGTGCGGAGGGCATCATTCCCGCGCTGGAATGCGCGCATGCGCTGGCGCATGTGCAGAAGATCGCGCCGGACATGGATGCGGAGCAGATCGTGCTCATGAATCTCTCCGGCCGAGGCGACAAGGACATCTTTACGGTGGCCGCGCATTTGGGCGAGAAACTGTGAGCCGCATCAAAGCACGTTTCGATGCGCTGAAGGATGCGGGCCGTGGTGCACTGATCCCGTTTCTCGAGGCTTACGATCCGGACCCTGCGACCAGCATGGCGATCTTGCAGGGCATGCCTGGCGCCGGTGCCGATCTGATCGAGATAGGCATTCCGTTTACTGACCCCATGGCGGATGGCCCCACGATACAGGCGGCGGGACGGCGGGCACTGAAGGCGGGGGCGACGTTGAGCCGCACGCTGGGCATGGTGCAGGAATTCCGCACCGAGGACGATACGACGCCGATCGTGCTGATGGGCTACCTCAATCCGATCCTTGCTTACGGCACCCAGCGTTTTTGCCTGGATGCGGCGTGTGCGGGGGTCGATGGCTTGATTGTTGTGGACCTACCGACAGAGGAAGCGGCGTTGCTTGCAGGGCCCGCGGCGGCACAGGGGTTGGACATCATTCGTCTGGTGGCGCCGACAACGGATGACACGCGTTTGCCGATCGTGCTGCAGGGCTGTTCCGGTTTTGTGTATTATGTGAGCATCACCGGTGTGACAGGCACGCGCACGGCCTCGGCCGAAGAGTTGAGCGCCGCCATACCGCGTATACGCGCGGTGACGGATTTGCCGATCGCGATTGGTTTTGGCGTGCGCACGCCTGCGCAAGCGGCAGGTGCGGTATGTGCCGCCGATGGTGCCGTGGTGGCGTCAGCCTTGATCGACACGTTGGCCGCCAGCCTGGACGAAGGCGGCCGTGCCCGCCCCGACACCGTTCGCCAGGTGTTGGACCAAGTACGCGCGCTGTCCAACGCGATACATTCAGCGCGTGTTACCGATGTTTGTGGAAGCAGGACATAAAAGTCTTTTGCTTCTTTTCTTCAGAAAAGAAGGTTCTTTTCTATGAGCTGGCTCACCGAGTACGTCCGCCCGCGTATCCGCACTTTATTGGGGCAACGCGAAGTCCCCGAAAATCTGTGGACGCAATGTCCCGCCTGTCAGCAGATGATTTTCACCAAGGAGCTGGAGAAAAGTCTGCGTGTCTGCACGCATTGTGGCCATCACATGCGTGGCACGGCGTTGGAACGTCTGGAGTGGACATTCGATGAGGGTGGTTTCACGCGGATCGAGTTGCCGAAGGCGCCGGCCGATCCGCTGACCTTCCGCGACCAGAAGCGGTATTCGGAACGTCTGCGCGAGGCGCGGACGAAGACCGGATTGGAGGATGCGCTGGTGGTGGCGCATGGCACGATCGGCGGCGAGCGTGCTGTCGTTGCCGTTATGGAATTCAATTTCATGGGCGGCTCGATGGGGGCGGCCGTGGGTGAAGGCATTGTGGCGGCCGCGAAGTTGGCTATGCTGCAATCCGCACCTTTGATCATTTTCACGGCGTCCGGCGGCGCGCGCATGCAGGAGGGCGCGGTGAGCCTGATGCAGATGCCGCGCACGACGATCGCGTCGATGATGCTGAAAGAGGTAGGGCTGCCCTTCATCGTTGTGCTGACGGATCCGACGACCGGCGGTGTCACGGCAAGTTTTGCGATGCTGGGGGATATACAGATTGCCGAGCCTGGTGCGCTGATCGGGTTCGCCGGTGCGCGGGTGATCGAGCAGACCGTTCGTGAGACTTTGCCGGAAGGTTTCCAGCGCGCCGAGTATCTGCTGGATCACGGCATATTGGACATGGTGGTCGTACGCACGGAGATGCGGGAGACGCTGGCGCGGGTGATCGGGCTTTTGCGGCCTTATGCGCCTGCGGTGGTGGTGCAGGAAGAGTTCATCGAAGAGCAGGCAGTTCTTCTTTAAGAAGCGCGCAAAGGAAGCAATTCTTTTTAAAAAAAGAAGCAAAAGAATTTTACATTGATGGCACACATCGCCGGATAGGTGCGCGACAGCAATCCAAAAGTTTTTTGCTTCTTTTTTCGAAAAAGAAGCGCTTCCTTTCTTATGAGCGTAAAGCTCAGCCCCCCATGAAATCCATCTTGCCAAGCGGCACACCGTTATGGCGCAGGATGGCGAAGGTAGTGGTGGTGTGGAAATACAGATTCGGCAGCACGAAACCGGTCAGGTAATCCGCGCCCGAAAAGGTCATTTCCCCATGCGGGAATTTCAGGAGGATCTGGCGCTCGTCGCTGCCCTCGAATTGCGGCTCCTTGAAACCCTCAAGAAATAAAATGGTTTTCGCGATACGCGCCTGCAATTCCTCATAGGTGGTTTCGGTATCCGGGTAGCTCGGCATATCGGTGCCGGCGAGGCGGGCTGCACCGTTCTTGACCATGTCGGTCGCGATCTGGATCTGGCGTGACAAGGGGTGCATGTCGGGCGCCAGGCGGGAATTGACCAGCACGCCAAAATCGATCTTGCGGGTGGTGGCGTTGTCATGCGCCTTGGCCAGGAACTTCGACAGATTCTGGAGCGCGCGGATAAAGACCGGCACCGATGCATGATACATGTTGAAAGCCATTGGCGTTCCGCTCTCCGTTACGGGTCGGGCTGACCCTGGAGGGGCTTCTACTGCAAGCGCCGTCGTAATGGCAGGGCCTGATCAGGGCGGCGGTGCGGACGGCGGAGCTTTCGGCGCGGCCGGCTTGGCAGCCGGCACATCCTTGGCGGGTTTGCGGTGATGCAGGATGACCAAAGCGCGACGAAGCCGCTTGATGCCGCCGCGCACTTCACCGCGGTCGCACATGTCATGTCCTTCGGCGAGCAGACGCTGCACGTCGGGGATGGTGCTGTGGCGATCCCCCACCTGCTTGGAGAGCTGGGCGCAATAGGCGGGCGTGTCGGTGGTGAGGGTGAAACTGGGCAGGTCGTCCGCACGCGCCGGCATGGCGGCGAGCAGAAGCAGCAGCGTCAGAGGGGCTCGGCGCATCATCGTTGGACGGTATCTGCCATCGTTGCACTCTCCACACGGTGGGGCGCGGATGAAGGGATGTTCATGTGGGCGGCGAGCGCGCCAGGCGCCATGGCCGGCAGGATGATGGTAGCGCGCAGCCCGGGCGCCGCATCGACCAGCACCAGCGAGCCTTCGTGCAGGAGGGCCACGGCCTGCACCAGCGCCAGGCCGAGCCCGTAGCCGGGGGTGCTGCGTGCCTGTTCGCCACGGAAGAAACGTTCGGAGGCGCGGGCACGGTCTTCTTCGGGGATGCCTGGGCCGCGATCGGCCACCGAGATTCGCACCTGTTTATCCACCTGTGCGGCCTCCAGCCGAATGTCGCCGCCTTCGGGGGAAAATTTGATGGCGTTGTCGAGCAGGTTGGAGACGGCCTGCTGCAGCATGTCGCGATCGCCGAGAATGCTCAGTGTATCGGGTACCGTGAGCTTGAGGCTGAGGCCACGGTCTTCCGCCGGCGCGCCGTAAAGCTCGGCGAGGTCGGCAAGAAGCGGGCCGAGATCGACGTCGGCGAAGGCGGAGCGGCGGGCGCCTACCTCGATCTCGGCGATGCGCATCAGCGCCTGGAACACCGCCGTCACGCCATCGAGGTCGCTGACGGCGCGCTCCACCGCAGCACGTAGGTCGGCTTCGTCATGCGCGTGGGCGGCGGCGTCCTCCAGCCGGGCCCGGGCGCGCGTTATCGGCGTGCGCAGATCGTGCGCGATGGCGTTGCTCACCTGGCGCACGCCATCCATCAGGCGCGCGATCCGCTCGAGCATGGTGTTGATCGATTCCGCCATGCGGTCGAACTCGTCGCCGCGGCCGGAGCGGCGCACGCGCGGGGTGAGGTCGCCGCCGGCGATCGCATCCGCGGTGGCCGACACCTCCGCGACCATGCGGCGGAACACATTGCGTATCACCAGCGCCCCGATCGCACCGAGCGCCGCGATCACCAGCACCGAGGAGAACAGCGTATTGGTGAGCAGGCGGCGCAGTTCCACCCTGCCGCGCACGTCACGCCCTACCAGCAGGCGGAAGCCGCCCGGCAGGTCGTAGCGTCGCACTTCGGCCAGGGAATGCGTCTCGGCCTGCACGATGCTGAGCTCGTAAAATACGCCCGCGCTGTCCACCTGAGTCGGCCAGCGCCCCATATTGCCGCCTACCGTGTTGCCGAACGGATCGGCCACGTCATAGATCGCGTCGTCATCGACGTTTTCGCTCAGCCGTTCCTGGATGGTGAGCAGCAGTGCCGGAACACCGCCTTCCGACCAGCGCTCCACCAGGCCTTGCCCGTCGGCGCTGATCGCCGCCTCGATCTGCCGGTCGAGCAGCCCGGCGGTCGTGTACCAAAGGAAGCCCACCAACGCGATCGCCGAGAGCGTGAACACAAGGCCGAACAGGGCGGCAAAACGCAGGCTGGCTGAACGCAGCATCCGGTCAGCCGAGAGATCTGCGCAAAGGCTACTCCGGCCTCAGCATATAGCCAGCATTGCGGATGGTGTGGATCAGCGCGGAGGAAAATGGCTTGTCGATCTTCTGCCGCAGGCGCGAGACATGCACGTCGATCACGTTTGTTTGCGGATCAAAATGGTAATCCCAGACGCCTTCGAGCAGCATGGTGCGTGTCACCACCTGGCCGGCATGGCGCATCAGATATTCCAGCAAACGAAACTCGCGCGGCTGCAGATCGATCTTTTGCGTCGCCCGACGCACCATGCGCGAGAGCAGATCCATCTCCAGATCGCCCACCACCAACTTGGTCTGCGGGCCTTCCGCCTTGCCGCGGCGTGTCAGCGCCTCGACGCGCGCCAGCAGCTCGGAGAAGGCGAAGGGTTTCGTCAGGTAATCGTCGCCGCCGGCCTTCAGGCCAGCTACCCGCTCATCGACCTGTGCCAGGGCGGATAGCAGCAGCACCGGCGTCGAGTTGTTCTGCGATCGCAGCGTTTCCAGCAGGCGTATGCCGTCGATCCCGCCGGGCAGCATGCGGTCGAGGATGATGGTGTCGAACACTTCGCTCGCGGCCATGAACAGCCCGTCGCGGCCGTTATCCGCGTGCTCCACCACATGGCCGGCCTCACGCAGTCCCTTGACCACGAAGCCGGCGACCGTGGGGTCATCCTCGACGAGCAATACTCTCATTCTTTGCAGCCCCCAGCTTGCATCTTCGGACATTTCACTGGTCGGGATCCGATGTCTCTGCCGGTTCCGGCGGGCGCTTGCCCACCACGATGGCCAGCTCGATATTGTCGCTGCCGCGATGCACCTGCAGATGGGCCACCGAACCCGGGTTCACCGCGGAAACGTCACGCACCAGTTCATGCGTGGTCGCCACGTGCTCGCCATTGATCGAGGTGACCACGTCGCCGGCGCGCAGGCCGCCTTTGGCCGCCGGGCCGCCGCGTGTCACCTCCGCGATCGAGGCGCCGGCACGATGATGCTCCGTATCGTCCACCACCACGCCCAGCCAGCCTCGGTCTACGTGTCCGTTGGCAAGCAACGCCACCACCACGCGCGAGGCAATCTCGGAGGGAATGGCGAAGCCGATCCCCACGGAGCCGCCGGTAGGCGAGACGATGGCGGTGTTCAGCGCAATCACCTGGCCTGCCATATTGAAACTCGGGCCGCCGGAATTGCCGGGGTTGATCGGTGCATCGAGCTGGAAGAAATCATCGAACGGGCCGGCGCCGATGTCCCGCCCACGCGCGGAGACAATGCCTGCGGTGACCGAGCCGCCGAGGCCGAACGGATTGCCCGCTGCCAGGATCCAGTCGCCCACCTGCATCACCCGCGAATCGCCCCAGGAGACGGAAGGCAGCGGATGGTCGGCTTCCACTTTGATCACGGCGATGTCGGAAAGCTGATCGGTGCCGATGATATGCGCGGGCAATTCCTCGCCATCGGTGAAGCTGACCAGGATCTTTTCCGCATTGCCCACCACGTGGTTGTTGGTCACGATGATGCCGGAGGGATCGAGCACGAAACCGGAGCCGGCGCCGATCATCTGCTCGCGGCGGTTCTTCAGCTTATCCCTGAACGTCTTTTCGAATGGCGTGCCCTTCAGCTCCGGCGGCATCGCGGCGGTGGCGGCGCTGTCGGTGACGTTCATGTGCACGGCAATGTTAACCACCGCCGGCACCACACGCCGCACCAATGGCGCGAAGGTGAGCGGACCAGTCTGCACAAGCGGTTGAGCGCCTGCGTGGGCGGCCCCCATACCGGCCAAGCCGAGGCAGACGAAAAGAACGGTCAGCTTTCCGGTACGAGGGAGGCACATGGGAAATGATTGGCACGCGGAAGGGGATGCCACAAGAAGGGCAAAAAACCCGCGATCCTACGTAAACCGCGCCAGACGGACGGCTGTGTGGCCGCGGCTCGGGCGCAGGCTTGGCATCACCAGCAGGCAGTTGTCGTGCGGGGTGCGGATCTGCGTCTGTCCATCGGTCGCGATCAGCGTGTCACGCTCCGGCACCACGTCGCCGCCGTTGAAATTGCGCACGAAACAGAACCCGCCTGACGTGGCAGTGACCGCCATCGTCACCTCTGCAAAACGCGGCTCCGTCGGGGCGGGACGGCGGCGCGAGGCGGCCAGGCCGGTGGCTGCCAGCACACCGGCGATGCAATCTTCCATCGCCTCGATAGTGGCGATCTTCCAATGCTGCCCAGCCTCTACCAGAACCGCCGCACCGCCCACGCGCGGATCGACGAAACGCTCGTAATCGATCAGGCGCCGGCCGCTCATGTGG
The DNA here is from genome assembly GCA_965198855.1 of Acetobacteraceae bacterium. GTDB lineage: Bacteria > Pseudomonadota > Alphaproteobacteria > Acetobacterales > Acetobacteraceae > BOG-908. The sequence goes on from CBDAPZ010000002.1 coordinate 388,291, forward strand.
CCGTGGTCGGCCACCACCAGGCCAGGCGTGCCGATCGCCATCGCTAGATGACGCCCTTTCAAGGTGGGCCCGCACAGGATCAACGCCTCGGACGGCCACAACATGGAATGTAGATCGAGCAGCACATCGGCCTCCTCGATCACCGGGCGGATCGCGCGTGCACGCAGAAGTTCGTTGGAGCTGCGATGACCATCCAGGATCGACAGGTCCCACAAACGGTTCATGTCCTCGTCGACATAACGCGAAGCGGTGGGCTGCTGCGGGTCGAAACGGTCGAACGCTTCGAGATTGACGAAACCAAGCGTGAGCGTGCCGCGCAACAGAGACGGCGGATGCTCCAGCAAAGCTTCCAGGGCGACGGCACCGGCGAGCTCGTTGCCATGCACGAGCGCGGTTACCACGACGTTCGGGCCAGGCTCGGGTGCGGTGAAACGCCAGAAGCCGGGCAGGCCGAAATTGCCCGCGCGCCAGCGCGACAGGTCGGGCGCCGCGTAATCCACTTCGAATTCTGGCAAAGCCGGCGGACAAAGCGCCGTGTCCTGCGTCAAACCGCGCTCCCCAGGCGTGTTACCATTCCGATACTCTATACAGCCCACAACCGAGGGCAACCGCTTGCGGCACGGCACAGCGGCGGGCAGGGTGCGGGCTTATGCGGGACGGTATTCACGTGAAGAAAGGCGGGGGGCTTTGCCCCCTCGACCCCCACCTGAGGGTGGCCCCCTGGACCGCCATATTGGAAGGCAAGGTGAGGAGGGGGCATGTCTCGCGTGGTCGTTCGACCCGACGGGTCCGCCCCCTCCTCACCTTGCCTTCAAATAATGGAGGTCTGGAGGGCCTTCCTCCAGCGGGCGCAACATCAGATCGCAACCGGTTCAAGTGCCGGTGGCGCGGGGGCAGAGCCCCTGGACTTCCTTCACGTGAACACGTTCCCGCATGAGCCTGCATCCCCTGCATCGCCTCTGGCGCGTGCTGCCGCAGGGCGCGCGACGGGCTGCGTTTGGGCGGGTGGCGGCGTTGCTAGCGCAGCGGCCGGATGCGGTGGCACCGGCGGCGCGGTTTGGGCTTGGGGTTGGCGGCGAGATCGGGCGGGCGTCCGGGCTTGGCGAGGGGGCGCGGCTGATGCTGCGGGCGCTTGAGCAGATGGGGGTGCCGGTTTGGCCTCTGGCGTGCGGGGTTGCGGTGCCTGGTGAGGCGGCGGCGGCGATGGGCGAGTTGCCGCCGGCTGGGGCGCCTTTGGTGTTGCACGTGAATGCGCCGGTGTTGCCGGCGGCGTTGCTGGGGTTGCCGCGGGGGTTTCTGCGGGGGCGGCGGGTGATCGGGTATTGGGCGTGGGAGTTGCCGGTGGTGCCGGATGGCTGGCACGTGGGTGTGCCATTCGTGCATGAGGTTTGGACGCCGTCGCGCTTTAGTGCGCGGGCGTTGGAGCGGCTGGCACCGGGGCGGGTGCGTGTCGTGCCGCATCCGGTGGCCGCGAGCCCGCCGGTGCCTTCGTCGCTGCGGCGTGCGGATTTCGGATTGCCCGCGCAGGCGGTGGTGGTGCTGGTGTCGTTCAGCTTGGCGTCGAGCTATGTGCGCAAAAATCCGTTAGCGGCGATTGCGGCGTTTCGGGCGGCGTTCGGTGAGCGTGCGGATCGTGTGCTGCTGCTGAAGATCGTGCATGCGGACCACGCGCCGGCGGACCTGGCAGAGTTGCGGGCGGCGGCGGCGGGTGCTGCGAATATTCGTTTTGAGACGCGGCTGCTTCCCTCTGCCGACAGTCACGCGCTGACGCACTGCACGGATATCGTTTTGTCACTGCATCGAAGTGAGGGGTTTGGGCTGGTGCCCGCGGAGGCGATGGTTCTGGGGCGTGTGGTGGTGGCCACGGATTTTTCCGGCACCACGGATTTTCTCGATGATACCTGCGGGATTCCTGTTCCGTATAAACTAGTGCCGGCACGCGATCCGCGCGGCGTGTTCGAGGCGCCGGGCGCCGAATGGGCCGAAGCGGATGTGGGCGAGGCAGCGCGGGCGCTGCGGGCACTCGCCGATGATGTAGATCTGCGCGGGCGGCTTGGCCAAGCCGCCCAGGCGGCCGCGGCTACACGGCTCGGTTCGGCGGCGCTGGCCGATGCGGTGCGTGCACTTGGCCTGCCGGTGACGGGATGAGGATACTCGTGTGGCAATGGGGCCGATTTGGCGCGGGCCCACGCGTCGGCGCGGATTTCGCGGCCCTGTTCAACACGCTGCCGGGCACGGATGCCGCCCTTTCTCTATCGTCGGGCGCGGAGATCCTGCAGGGGCCGCATCGGCCGCGCTGTGAATTGCCGGTGGCCACCTACACGAACATGGCCGGGTATGTGGCGCGCGTGATGAGCGCACCGATGATGATATCCCGACTCGCGACACGAATCGCCGCACTCCAGCCGGACGTCGCCATGTGCGCCATGCCTGGCCCGCTGGACTTGGTGATGGATGCCGCCCTTCGCCGTGTGGGCGTGCCCTACGCTGTGGTAGTCCACGATGCCGACCCGCATCCCGGCGATTACCGAATGGGGCAGATGGCGCTGCAGCACCGCCTGCTGCGACGTGCTGACGCGCATGTGGTACTCTCGACGCATGTGCATGCGCGCCTGGTCGGGCTCGGCCTCACCGCCGGCAAGATCGTTCTGCGCACCACCTTGCCGCCGCACACGCTCGATCTTCCGCCGCCGCCGCCGCGCGCGCATGGCGGCAAATTGCGCGTGCTGTTTTTCGGACGGCTGCTAGATTACAAAGGCCTCGATATGCTGGCCGAAGCGCTGGCGATGATACTGCCGCGGCCGGACATCGAAGTGCGCATCGTAGGACACGGCCCGGAAAGCGACGATTTGAAAACCCTGCGTGGCCTGCCCGGCGTGAGCGTCGAAAACCGCTGGGTGCCGGAAGAGGAAGTGGGAACCTTGCTGGCCTGGTCGGACGCGATCGTGATGACGCATCGCGAGGCAAGCCAAAGCGGTGTCGCCGCCGCCGGCCTCGCCGCACGCCGCTGGATCGTCTCGACACGTATCGGCGGCATCGCGGAACAACTGCAGGGCCAACCCGGCGCGATCCTGTGCGACATCAACGCGCAAGCCATCGCGAACGGCTTGTTGAAGCTGCTCGATGACCCACCGGACTCAGCCCATATGGCGCCTCCGGATTGGCAAAAAGACGCAGCACAGCTGGCAGAAGACTTAAAAACCAAACTCACACACGCAAGTGGGTCAGATCGCCACATAGCCTCGTAGGCGCGCTTCATCCAGAGATGAAGCCTCGCCTTGCATCACCACGGAACCGCGCTCCAGCACCGTGATATGCTGCGCGAGCGCACGCGCGAATTCATAATACTGTTCCACCAGCAAGATGGCCATCTCGCCACGCCCGCGCAGCAATTCGATGACGCGACCGATATCCTTGATGATGCTTGGCTGGATTCCCTCCGTCGGCTCATCCAGCACCAGCAATTTCGGCTTGATCACCAAGGCACGCGCGATCGCCAATTGCTGCTGCTGCCCACCGGAAAGATCCCCACCACGACGTCCCAACATCGTTTTCAGAATCGGAAACAGATCGAAGATCTCATCCGGTACCTTGCGGTGCCGCCGCGGCAACAACCCGAACCCTGTCTCAAGATTCTCCTTCACCGTCAGCAACGCAAACACATCTCGCCCTTGCGGCACCGCGGCAATACCCCGGCGCGCGCGCTCGAACGCCGGCAGCTTTGTGATGTCCGCCCCATCCCACATGATGCGGCCCTTGGATATCCCGTGCACACCCGTCACCGCACGTAAGAGGCTGGTCTTGCCCACACCGTTGCGGCCGAGCAGGCACGTCACGTTCCCCGCGACTGCCTGCAGCGACACATTCCGCAGCGCGATCGCAGCGCCGTAATGCAGATCGATGCCCTCTACAGATAGCATGATCAAATCTCCCTATCGGCCAAGATAGACTTCGATAACGCGCTGGTTGTTGCTGACATGATCCAGACTGCCCTCCGCGAGCACGCTGCCCTCATGCAGCACGGTCACCCGCACCGCCAAGGCGCGCACGAAATCCATGTCGTGCTCAACCACCACCACACTATGCGTGCGATTGATCTCGCGCAGCAGGTCGGCCGTCTGCGCCGTCTCTGCATCCGTCATGCCGGCCACGGGCTCATCCACCAGCAGCAATTCCGGATCCTGGCCGAGCAGGACACCAATCTCGAGCCATTGTTTCTGCCCGTGGCTGAGCGCACCCGCCTGCCGCTGCGCGTGCTCGCCCAGCTTTACGACACGTAGAATTTCGTCGATTCGGCCAGCCTCTTCCGACGTCTCGCGTGCTGCCAGCACGGAGAATGGTTTTCGATGGCCCTTCAGCGAAAGCAGCAGATTGTCGCGCACCGTGAGCTGCTCGAACACGGTGGGCTTTTGGAATTTGCGGCCGATCCCCAGCCGCGCAATCGCGGGTTCGTCGAGCCGGGTGAGATCTACAGTGTCGCGGAACGTGACTTTCCCGGTGTTCGGCCTGGTCTTCCCCGTGATCACATCCATCATCGTGGTCTTGCCGGCGCCGTTTGGGCCGATGATGGCGCGCATCTCGCCTGGCTCCAGCGCCAAGGTCAACTTGTTGAGCGCACGGAACCCGTCGAAGGTGACGCTGACCTCATCGACATGGAGCAGAAGATTGACGGTCACGAGGCCAACTCCTCAGGCTCGGATTGGCCGTATTCGTCGGCGCCGGGCTGTTCCAGTTCGGGTGTCGGCGACTCGGGCTTAGCACGGCGCGCCGGCGCACGCAGGCCCATCAAGCCATGCGGCAGGAACAGCGTGGTGAGAATGAACAAGGCACCAAGCGCATAAAGCCAAAGTTCCGGCAGCAGCCCGGTGAAGACGGTCTTGCCGAGATTGACGAGGATGGCGCCGATGATCGCACCGCTCAGCGTGCCGCGACCACCGACAGCGACCCAGATCACCGCCTCGATCGAGTTGCCGGGCGCGAATTCGCCGGGGTTGATGATGCCTACCTGTGCGACGTAGAGCGCGCCTCCGAGGCCGGCGATGATCGCCGAGGCGACCCAGGCCAGCAATTTGATATGGTCGGGACGGTAGCCAAGAAAACGGGTGCGACTTTCCGCGTCGCGCACCGCCACCAGCAATTTTCCGTATCGCCCCGCAAGCATCTTTCGTGTCAGCAGCAAACTGCCTGAGAGCAGAACTGCGGTCACCACCAGCAATGCCGCACGGGTCGGCACAGAATGCAGATCGGCGCCGAGGATATCCTTGAAATCGGTGAGGCCGTTATTGCCGCCGAAACCCATGTCGTTGCGGAAGAAGGCCAGCAGCAGCGCGTAGGTGAGTGCCTGGGTGATGATGGAGAGATACACGCCCGAGACGCGGCTGCGGAAGGCGAGCCAGCCGAACAATCCCGCCAGCGCCGCCGGCACAGCCATCGCCATGACGAGCGCGAAGGGGAAGAACGAAAACCCGTGCCAATACCAGGGGATTTCCGTCCAGGACAGGAACACCATGAAGTCGGGCAAATTCGCATTGCCATACACGCCGCGCGATCCGATTTCGCGCATGAGATACATGCCCATGGCGTAACCACCGAGTGCGAAGAACGCGGCGTGGCCGAGGGTGAGGATGCCGGCGAAACCCCAGACGAGGTCCACCGCCAACGCGAGCATGGCATAAGAGAGGTATTTTCCGGCCAGCGTAATGCCGAAAGCCGGCACGTGCAGGGGAAAACTTTCCGGCAGCAGGCTAAGCAGTGCGAGTAGCGTTGCACCGCCGAGGACTGCCGGTGCGGTGATGGTGACGCCGGGCAGGAACCCGCCGCCGCTGGAGAAAACCGCGGGCGCCTTCATTGTTCCACCGCCCGGCCACGCAGCGGGAACATGCCGCGCGGTCGCAACTGGATGAACATGATCAGGAGGATGAGCACGAAGATCTTGCCGAGCACAGCACCCACCATCGGTTCGAGCACCTTGTTGGAAAGCCCCAGCGTAACGGCCCCGGCGAGCGTGCCGAGCAGATTTCCTACGCCGCCGAACACCACCACCATGAAACTATCGATGATGTAGCCCTGCCCGAGATTGGGGCTGACATTGTCGATCTGGCTGATGGCGACCCCAGCCAAACCGGCCACACCAGAGCCGAGCCCGAAGGTGAGTGCATCGACGCGCGGTGTGCGGATGCCCATCAGTGCCGCCATGCGACGGTTCTGCGTGACGGCCCGCATCTCCAGGCCGAGCGGCGTGTAGCGGAGGATCGAGATGAGGCCGCCCATGACGGCCACGGAGAACAGGATGATCGCGAGCCGGTTCAATGTGATCACAAGACCGCCGATATCGATGGCGCCGGAGAGGAATTGCGGCGTGATGACGGAGATATTTGTAGGCCCGAACAGCGAACGTATCGCCTGCTGCAGCACCAACGACAATCCCCACGTCGCCAGCAGGGTTTCCAGAGGCCGGCCATAGAGGAAACGGATCAACGAACGTTCGATGCCGACGCCGATCGCGCCGCAGACGAGGAAAGCGACCGGCACGGCGAGGATCAGGCCAAGGCCGGCCGCACCCGGGATCGCGCTCAGGACCGCCTGCTGCACGAGATACGTGACATAGGCGCCGATCATCACCAGTTCGCCATGCGCCATGTTGATCACGCCCATCACGCCGAAGGTGATGGCGAGGCCCATGGCGGCGAGCAGCAGGACAGAGGAAAGGCTGAGGCCGTAGAACAGGTTTTGGCCGAGGCTCCAGAGGCTGAGGCGTAAATCGATCGAGCCGATGGCGCCGGCCGCTGCGGTCATCACCGGCTGCGGCTGGCCGGACAGGCCGCTGAGGATGGCCCTGGACGGCAGTCCGCCGCGCGCCTTCAGAATGCCGATGGCGTCGATCGCCTGCGCCTGGTCGATCGGCGCGGTTGCGGACAGCAATGCCGCCGCACGCGCCTGCTGCATTTTGATTTTTACATAACCTACCGATTCCTGAGCGATCGTCTGATCGAGCGCGGGCACCACGGCAGGATCATGCAGGTCGAAAATCGTTTCCGCTGCGGCGGCGCGGTGCGCGGGATCAGCCACGTGCAGATCGAGCAAGGCCAGCGCGCGCTGCACCGCTTCGCGCACATGGTTGTTGAGTTTCACCGGATGCACATCGTCTGGCGAAACGGTGCTTGCGGCACCGGTACGCGCATCGAGCAGGCCAGAATCGGTTTCGATGTAGAGCGCGCCGCCTTCGTCGGCCACCACGAGATGGTTGCTCGTGAGTGCCTGCAGCACCGGCTGGGCCCGGGGATTGCCCGAGAGCGCCAGCGCCGTCGCCGTGTTGGAGACCGTGTCGAAATCATCCGCGGAAAATCCTGCGAATGGATCCGTACCCGCGCGCGCCGCACTGGTGAACAACAGCAGCACCAGTGCGATCAGCTTCAGCCAGGAGAGGCTGCGCATGACCGGCCTGTCACGCATGTTTCGTGCCGATACAGGCTTTCTTGACCGTGTTGTAGTTGCCGCAGGAGATCGGTGGGGTCCAGTCACCGATGAGGTTCTTCGTCTCCGGCACATAGGGCGACCAGGCCTGGGCGGCGACCAGATCAGGCGTTTTCCACACCACGTTGAACTGGCCGTCATTCTGGATTTCGCCGATCAGCACCGGCTTTGTGAGATGGTGGTTCGGCAGCATGGTGGCGACACCGCCGGTGAGATTCGGCTGCTTGGTACCCGGCAAGGCGGCGATCACCTTGTCCTGGTCGGTGGTGCCGGCTTTGGTGACGGCCTGCACCCACATGTTGAAGCCGATGTAATGCGCTTCCATCGGATCATTCGTGGTGCGCTTGGGCTTCTTGGTGAATTTGTGCCAGGCTTTGATGAAGGTCTTGTTGGGTTTCGTGGGCACGCTCTCGAAGTAATTCCAGGCGGCGAGGTGGCCGACGAGGGGGTTCGTGTCCATGCCGGCGAGTTCTTCCTCGCCGACGCTGAAGGCGCAGACGGGGATGTCGGTGGCCTTGATCCCCTGGTTGCCGAGCTCCTTGTAGAACGGCACGTTGGCATCGCCGTTGATGGTGGAGACCACCGCGGTCTTTTTGCCTGCAGAGCCGAAGGCCTTGATCTGTGCTACGATGTTCTGCCAGTCGGACTGTCCGAACGGCGTGTAGTTGATCATGATGTCGGCGTGCGCAACACCTTTGGAGAGCAGGTAGTTTTCCAGGATCTGGTTGGTGGTGCGGGGATAGACATAGTCGGTGCCGGCGAGCACCCAGCGCTTCACTTTCTCCTCGCGCGCCAGATAGTCCACCGCCGGGATGGCTTGCTGGTTCGGTGCGGCGCCGGTGTAGAACACGTTGCGGCTGCATTCCTGGCCTTCGTATTGCACGGGGTAGAACAGGATGCCGTTCAGTTCCTCGAACACCGGGAGCACCGATTTGCGCGATACGCTGGTCCAGCAGCCGAACACGGCGGCGCATTTATCCACCGAGATGAGCTGGCGGGCTTTTTCGGCAAAGAGCGGCCAGTTCGAGGCCGGGTCGACGACGACGGCTTCGAGCGGCCGGCCGAGCACGCCGCCTTTGGCATTCTGTTCCTCGATCAGCATGAGCATCACGTCTTTCAGCGTGGTTTCGCTGATCGCCATGGTGCCGGAGAGGGAGTGCAGGATGCCCACCTTGATCGGTTCGCCCGTGGGTGCGGCGCGGGCCGGCAGGGCCACTGCGCCGGCGGCGGCGAGGCCCAGGCCGAGCTTGGCGAAATTGCGGCGGGAAAGATGAGTGGCGTCGTCGCTCATGGTTCGGTCCCTGGTGAGAATGGAGTGTTTTTGCAACTTCGCCGCAACGATTTACCATACGCAGTACTGCGTATAGGTTTGCGCTTGCCTGCCTTAAAGAAATGACGGGGGTCTGGGGGGCCGGCACGGCTCCGCCAATCTTCCTTGGAGAGCGTTTATTGATAGGACCCGCCAACACCACCCGCCTGCGCATCGTCCGCATGCGCCGCGACTATAATCGCTGGGTCGCCAACCAGACACTCGAGGATTTCGCCCTACGTTTCACAGCAAAGTCCGGGCGCGTTTGGTCGCATTCACGGGTGGCCAATACGGCACTGGGTTCAATGTCGTTTCTGGCGCTCGAAGCAATCGGCGGCACGGTGACGTTGCGATTCGGTTTCACCAATGCGCTCGTCGCCATATTGGCGACGGCTCTTGTTATTTTCCTGGTCAGCATTCCGATCTGTGCCACGGCGGCGCGCAACGGGTTGGATATCGATCTGCTGACGCGTGGCGCCGGGTTCGGTTATATCGGTTCGACCATCACGTCGCTGATCTACGCGACGTTCACTTTCATATTCTTCGGCATCGAGGCGGCGATCCTGGCCACCATGCTGAACCGTTTTCTGATGATCCCTTTGTGGCTCGCCTATCTGTTGTGCGCCGCGACCGTGGTGCCGCTGGTGACGCATGGCATCAGTTTCATCGGGCGGCTGCAGGTGAGCACGCAGCCTGTGTGGCTGACGCTGAACATTTTGCCGTTGCTCGCCGTGCTGGTGCTGCATCCGGAGTGGGTGACGCGATGGACGCATTTCGTGGCGCCTGGGATTTCGGGTTTCGACATCAAGGCCGCCGGTGCGGCGGGTTCGATCATCTTCGTGCTGATCTGCCAGACGGCGGAGCAGGTGGATTTTCTGCGGTTCCTGCCGGAGCGGCGCGGCAAGGGTGATCGGGCCTGGTGGTTCGCCATGTTGATGGCAGGGCCTGGATGGGTGCTGATCGATGCCCTGAAACTGCTGGCCGGCTCGTTGCTGGCCGTGGCGGCGATGCAGGCGGGGCTGACGGCGGCCGAAGCGGTGCAGCCGGCAGAAATGTATCGCATCGCTTACGGCACTTTCCTGCCCGCCGGCGGGTCGCTGTTGCTGACGGCGCTGCTGGTGGCGGTGTCGCAGATAAAAATCAATGTGACGAATGCATATGCGGGCTCGCTGGCATGGTCGAATTTCTTCTCGCGCCTCACGCACAGCCATCCCGGGCGTGTGTTCTATGTGATCTTCAATGTTGCGATTGCACTTGCCTTGATGGAAGCCGGGCTGGTCGACACGATCACCAACGGGCTGCTGCTTTATGCCGGCATTGCGGCCGCCTGGATCGGTGCCATTGCAGGGCACCTTACCCTTACGCGGCCGCTGGGATTGGCGCCGGCGGCCATCGAATTCCGCCGTGCCCATCTGCCGGATATCAATCCGGTCGGGCTCGGCAGCATGGCGTTCGGCGCGCTGGCGGGCATGGCGTGTTATGCCGGGTATGCCGGGCCGCTTGCTGCTTCGTTTAGCACCTTTGCGGCGTTAGGCATTGCGTTCCTGCTCGCGCCGCTGCTTGCCTGGGCCACCGGCGGCCGTACTTTTCTTGCGCGCAAGCCGCGGGCGGATTGGGCGGCGCGTAAAAACCTCGTCTGCATCATATGCGAGCATCGTTTCGAGCCGGAGGACATGGCGTATTGCCCGGCCTATGGCGGTGCCATCTGTTCGCTGTGCTGCTCATTGGATTCTCGTTGCCGCGACAGTTGCAAACCGACGCAGACGCGCCTCGCCTATCAAGCCGCCCTGCCGCTGAAGCTGCTGCCTTTGCAGGCGCGCGCGGCACTGAACACCAATCTCGGTCGTTTCGGGGCGATGTTCGCCGCGGCGGCGCTGCTGATCGTCGTGTTGATGACCGAGGAGATCACGGGCACGGTTTCGTTGGCGGCGTTATTGCATATGCTGGGACGTGACGGGCATCCGGGCGCGCTGCTCACGTTGCTTCTGGCAGCGGCCGTCGGTAGCTGGCTTCTGGTGCTAAGCCTTGAAAATCGCCGTGTGGCAGAGGAGGAGACGCGACGACAAACCGGGCTGCTGATGAACGAGATACAGGCGCACCGGCAGACCGATGCCGCGTTGCAGAAGGCGAAGGAACGCGCCGAGTCAGCGAGCCTTGCCAAAAGCCGCTATGTGACGGGGATCAGTCATGAACTGCGCTCTCCATTGAACGCCATTCTGGGCTATGCGCAATTGATGGAAGATGACGGCCGTCTGCCGCCGGAACGCCAGCGCGCGGTGCGGATCATCCGGGAAAGCGGCGAGCATCTCAGCGCCATCATCGGCGGCCTGCTCGACATCTCGAAGATCGAGGCTGGTCGCGTTGAATTGCATCGCGACCGCTGCCGCCTGCCGGATTTCGTCGACAGCCTGGTGCAGATGATGCGGCCGCAGGCGGAAGCGAAAGGCCTGCGGCTGCTCTATCAGCGCGGATACCTGCCGGCGATGGTGATGACGGACGAGCAGAGGCTGCGACAGATTTTGATAAACCTGTTGTCCAACGCGGTAAAATTCACTGCCGCCGGCACGGTGACTCTGATCGCGAACTGGCGCAACCAGATCGCTGAGTTCAGCATTGCCGATACCGGTTGCGGCATTGCACCCGGCGATATCGAGCGTGTGTTCGAGCCGTTCGAACGTGCGGCGCTCGATGCGAGCATACCGGGCACCGGGCTGGGGCTGACCATCACCAGGCTGCTCGCGCATGTGCTCGGCGGCGACGTGACGGTCTCGAGCACGCTCGGCAAGGGCAGTTGTTTCCGTGTAAAACTGATGCTGTCGGACGTGATCGACCCGGGGATGCGCGCAGCACCCGACAGGATCGGTGGTTATTTCGGCGCCCGCAAGCGCGTGATGGTGGTGGACGACCATGGGGCACATCGCCAATTGATGACCGATCTGCTCATGCCGCTCGGCTTCGAACTGCATCTGGCGCCGGACGGATTTGCCTGCCTCGATGCGGCGGAAGGTTGGCGGCCCGATCTGTTCCTGCTCGATCTGCAGATGCCGGGCATGAACGGGCGCGACCTAGCGCGGCGCTTGCGCGAGAGTCCCGCTGGCCAGGCACCAATTATTTTCCTTTCCGCCAATGCGCCTGAGCTTGGGCCCGAAACGGAACCAGCCCTGCTCGGCTGCCGCATGCTGCCGAAACCGATCGATCTGCAATTGCTGTTGCGCGAGGTGGCCGATTGCCTGGACCTGACGTGGAAGCAGGAAAGTGCGGACGACGCAAACGTGCAAAAAATCAAGGGCGAAACCCGCCTTTCATCGGCACAGGTAGAGTCGCTGCGTGATCTGGCAAGACGTGGCTATGTGCGCGGCTTGCGGGAATTGCTCGAAAAACTTGGCCGCGAGCAGCCGGAACTGGTGCCCGCGTTGCGGCCGCTGCAGGACATGGTAGCCCAATACAGGCTGGATGCGGTGGCACAGGCACTGGACGAGGCGCAGGCATGAGCCTGCGCAGCACCGTTCTGGTGATCGACGACGCGCCGGCGACGCTTGGGCTGCTTGATGAGTTTCTGGAAAACGCAGGCTACGTCGTGCTGATGGCGCAATCGGGCGACGCCGCCTTCACCGTGCTGGAGCATAGCCGGCCCGATGTGATCCTGGTGGATACGGTGATGCCGGGCTTGGATGGGCTGGATGTGTGCCGCCGCCTGAAAGGCGCACCAGAGCTCGCGGATATCCCGGTGATCTTCATGACGGGCCTTACGGAAACCGAACACGTGGTGCGCGCCTTCGAGGCGGGTGCGGTGGATTACGTGACCAAGCCGTTGCGCCTGGAGGAGGTTCTGGTGCGCCTGCAGGTCCATCTCACCACAGCGCGACGTGCTGCCGCGGCACGGCTCGCGCTGGATGAGGCCGGCCGGTTTTTGTTCGCACTCGATGGCGGTGGAAAGATTCTTTGGGCGACACCATCGGCGGCAAGTCTGCTGGATGGGCAGCCTTTCGGGCTGGGCGCCGCCTTGGCAGCGCAATCCGCGGCGGCACCCGGCGAGGTGTTGGCAAGCGTGGCGGGATGCGCGCTCAGTTTCATTTTTGTCGGTGTGTTGTCGGCCGATGAGCGGCTTTTACGGGTAATACCGCAAGCACCGCGGCCGGAAATTCTGCTTCGCACGAAACTTGGGCTGACGCTGCGGGAAGCTGAAGTGCTGCTTTGGATCAGCTATGGGAAGCAAACCCGTGACATTGCAGAGATATTGAGCATGGGGCCACGCACGGTCGATAAACATCTCGAGCAGATCTACAACAAGCTAGGCGTCAGCAATCGTGCTTCGGCGGCGGCGATGGCGTCTCGGCTGATAGGGGCATCGTAAGGAAGTATGTTCTTTTCTGAAGAAAAGAACCAAAAGAGTTTTTTCTCTTCGCGCCTGCATGAAGTTCTCCGAATCGGCCGGAGAGGCCGGGGCAGGCACTAGGACATAAAAGTCTTTTGCTTCTTTTCTTCATAAAAGAAGATCTTCCTTCCTAAAGCTGCAAGATAATCCGCAAGCTCAGCACCAGCGCATTGTTATATTGCGACGTCGCATTAGGCCGCATGACATATTGCACATCCGGCTGCAGATCCACGCCGTTGAACACATGCGCATCATACTGCGCCTCCAGCACATATTCGTTGGTCTGCGGATAAACGGTCGGCCCACCAACCGCCGCCGATTCCTCAGCGATTATCTCCTGCAAGCGCTCCATCTGTTTGCTCTGATGACCGTAAGTGAACTGCACGCCGAAACTGTCGGCGGGCCGGGACTCGAATAGCCCGCCATCTTCAAGGCCAAAGAAAGCCAGATCGTTGAAGGTAGAGATATCGCCATCGCTATGCGCGTAGTTTGCAAACGCGGTCAGTTGGCCTTTGCCGTGCTTCAGCACGGTCACGTCGGCCGCCGCCCACTCGCCGAAATGGCTGGAACGCACCTTGGCCGGCAAGCCGGTGAGAATGGCCGGGTTGCCGTTGACGTCCTCCAGCACGTCGCTGGCATTCGCACTCGTATAATAGACGCCGCCTTTGAGATGGCCAGGATGATCGCCGGCACTCGGCTCCCAGCCGAATTCGAGCGGGATCGTCACACCGGTATCCTTGTCGGTATTCCAGTCGAAACCAGAACGCCCGCCGTCACGGCCACCGGCTTCGAAGGCACCGAATGTGGCATACACATCCGCACCCGGTTTGATCTTCACAACACCGCCCCACAGGTTTGCGGGTGACATGGTGAATGCATTGCCGCTGCCGCCGGTGAGTGCGCGAGAGGCGGGACATAGCGCGAAGTTGAGGAAGTTGCAGTAGATTGGAGACGAGTTGAAGAACAAGCCTTCCGAGAGGCGCCCGACGCTCAATACTATTTTGCCGCCGAACAGCGTCTCGATGCCGTAGACAAAGGCGAGATGTATAGCGACGTCGCCGGCACCACCCTGGATTTCGTTTTCGTTGTAGATCGTGTCGCCGACATAATCCGAACCCACGGCGCGACCGGCACGATTGACGAAGAGTGTCTTGGTCTGAAAACCAGTCAGCCCTGCAAGCTTGTCCCAATCGATGTTCAGGCCGAAGGCGCGCTGGTCTGCATAATCGACACCGGTGCGCATGCCGCCCGATACGTTTGCGGAACTTTCCGACAGATAGCTCAACGATGGATCGATGCCCTTGGCATCAAGCTCGTCCAGCAAGCCGCCCCAGTTGCCGAGAAGATGCTGCGTCACGTCGATCGCCGGCGGTATGCCGGGCGGCGGCGGTGTAGGTGCGGTTTGTGCCGAGGCTTGCCCTATGAAAACGGCAAGCTGCGCCGCCAGAATGGTGCGCCATGACAAACGCTTGCAGAAAATCGGCTTGATCATCACGTCATCCCCATCGATCGGCAACGAACGTGCAGTCTGGACTGCCGCGAACGTTCTGATGTGAGTCTGTAGGATGTCAGGCCGTCACGGCGGCATGCGTAGTTTTGCGTATTCGTTGCGCAAAGGTGACAGGCGCGCGCTACCTAGATGTCTACGCTGCGGCCGCCGCTGATGCCCGCCGGAAAATCCCCCCGCGGGTCGTTGCTCCCCGTCTCCGGCGGCAATCCCGGGGTCGTTGGCATCTCATGCGCAAATTCGGCAGGTTCGCCGATATCCTGCGCCCAGTTATCGTCCGGCTTGACGGGCATAGGCGCCGCAAACACGCCGTTCACCAGGTCGGTGACGACCGCCTGCGACAGATCACGCGGATAGCCGGCCGCATCCGCATCCTTGAGCAGGGCGTCGAGCCGTGGCGTAAACCACTCATGCGCAGGGGTGGACGGCATCCGGCTCAGCTTCCCAAATGCGGCGATATCGCCGTTTCATGACAAACGCTATCTTATGGAAACGCGCAAGGATCGCTCGCGTTCCTGCGATCAGCAACACGGGCGTTACGGTTATCATGGACCAGAGCAGCGACACCGCGCTTGAACGGCACGAAGCACGGCATGCGCCCCTCTCCTCCTGCCCGATCCTCGACGGCAACGCGGTGCGCCTGCTCGATAGCGGCCAGGTCGCGGTCGGCGCGATCCTCGATGCCATCGATGCCGCGACATCATCCCTGCATCTCGAGTATTATATCTTCAGCGACGTGCATCAGGAGGACCGCAGCATCCTCAAAGGGCTGCTCGCGGCACGGGCGCGCGGTGTGCAGGTGGCCGTGCTCTACGACTCCGCCGGCAGCCACGCGACGCCCGACGCGATCTTCGACCAGTTGGAAGCCGCCGGCGCCAAAACGCTGGAATTCCGTCCGCTGAACCCGCTACGCCGCCATTTCGCCTGGCACCTGAACGACCGCGACCACCGCAAACTGATGGTGGCCGATGGCACCGTCGCCTTCATGGGCGGCGTCAATCTCAGCCGCGTCTATGAGAACCCGCCTTCGAACGGGGTGCTGCCGGATTCGAAAAAATCCTTCTGGCATGACTGCGCCATCCGCGTGCAAGGCCCTGCAGTAGAGTCGGCACAGCGCATCTTCCTCGATACCTGGGATGGGAACGGCGGCGACACGCTGGAAGATACCGGGTTCTTCCCGCCACTTTCCCCCATGGGCGAGCAGCGCATGCGGATCGCTCCGAGCAAGCCTTTGGAAAAGCAGCAGCTCTATTTCAGCGCACTTCTCGCGGCCATCTCCGAAGCGCGCGAACGCATCCTGCTCACCACCGGCTACTTCGTACCTTCCCGCAAACACTGGCAGGCCTTGGCCGATGCCGCCAACCGCGGAGTGGAGGTCAGCCTCCTCCTCGGCGGCCACTCCGACATTCCGGCCACCCTGCACGCTGCCCGTGCCTTGTACGGGCGGCTCTTGGACGCAGGCGTGCGCATCCACGAAATCCAGGATGGGCTGCTGCATGCCAAAGCCGCCACCATCGATGGCGTGTGGACTGTGATCGGCAGCAGCAATTTCGACCGCCGCAGTTTCAGCTTCAACAACGAGCTCGATGCCGTGCTGCTGGGGCGCGACATGGCGGGCAACGTGGAAGCCATGCTGCGCCGCTGGATGGAACGGGCGGAAGACGTGACGCTGGATGACTGGCGGCGCCGGTCGGTCCGCGAGCGGGGACAGGAGTATTCGGCGCGTTTATGGGAACGCTACATGTAGAAGCCGGGCCGGCGCATGTTCTTCCCTTTACGGCTGCCGGCGTGAGGTCATGACGCTCGACCAGCTTCGCGTCTTCGTCGCCGTGGCGGAGCGGCAGCATGTCACGCGGGCGGCAGAGTCGCTGAACCTGGCGCAGTCGGCCGCCAGCGCGGCGATTGCAGCGCTGGAAGCGCGGCATGGCACCAAACTGTTTCATCGTGTTGGCCGGCGCATCGAGCTGTCTGAGGCTGGCCGCATTTTTCTCGGCGAAGCGCGTGCGGTGTTGTCACGCGCGCAGGCGGCGGAGCACGTGCTGGCGGAACTGGGCGGGCTGAAGCGCGGCCATCTGCGTGTGCAGGCGAGCCAGACCATTTCCGGCTACTGGCTACCGCGTCACCTGGTCGCGTTCCGCAAGGCCTATCCGAGCGTCGATCTGCATGTGGCGATCGGCAACACCGCGCAGGTCGCGGCCGCGATCCTCGGCGGCGAGGCGGAGCTTGGCTTTGTCGAAGGCGACGTGACGGTAGCTTCGCTGCGCGTCGAGCAGGTGGCGCGGGACAGCTTGCTGATCCTCGTGAGCCCCGGGCATCCACTGGGCGGCCGGCGGGATGTGACGGCAGAGGATTTGCTGAACAGCGAGTGGGTGCTGCGCGAGATCGGCTCCGGTACGCGCTCTGCGTTCGAGTCCGCACTGGGCGAACTTGGCATTCCCGCTGCATCGCTGAGGATTGTTTTGGAATTACCGTCCAACGAAGCGGTTCGTGCGGCGGTGGAAGCCGGATTGGGTGCGACCTGCCTGTCCGCATCGGTCGCAGCGCCCGCCTTGGAGGCTGGTCTTCTGCAGGCTGTCCCGTTCGCCTTGCCCGATCGCGGTTTCATGTTGCTCAGGCACCCGGAACGCAGCTTGAGCCGCGCGGCATCTGCGTTGATGGCTCTCGTTGGATTAAAAGCATGACCCACGAAGCGTCATACTTCTATCAAAGCGAAAACAGAGAGTCCTGCAATGCGATTCTTTTGGAACAGACCGAGCTCCGCACTGCAGATCTTGGCTAATATCGAATTTATAGCACCTGAGTAGGGCCGCATGTCGGAGCCTGGGGTCTTGTTCCGCCAAGGCAGTGCACGGCGTCCTAGCCGGACGCCGGCGGCGATGGGCAAGGTGAGGCCGAAATAGTAGCAGATCGAAATTCGCTTCAATCCTGCGGCCTCTATCACACGATCAAGGCTGCCGATCGTATAGCGGCGATAATGTTCCAGGAACACATCGTGGTTGCTCCACATCCACGGCATCGCCGGCACAGTGACGAGAATCCGCGACCCAGCCTGCATCTTTGCCGCAGTTTCGCGCAGCAAATCGGCATCGTCGGCGACGTGTTCCAGCACGTCCATCATCAATGCCAGATGGCCGTCGAAATGCGCCACACTTCGCGTGAAGTGCAGCTGTTTGCCGCTCTCGGTTTCGGTCCAGTCCTGTGGATAGTTCAGGTCCACGCAAACGGCGGACCGGCATGCGGTGTTGGCAAGCAGATAGCGCGAGAAAAAACCCGAGCCGGCGCCGATATCGAGCACGTCGTCATAAATCGTGCCTTCGAGCAGGCGCAGCATGGCCGCGGATTTTGCCCGGTAATACCAATGCGTATCCGCAGCCTGCCCGAGGGATTCCTGCTCCTTAAGATCCATCGGTGTTCCTAATGCGGCATTTCGTCCGAAGGGGTGTCCGGCGCCTGCTGGTATATCCCTTCCAGCACGTAGATGGGGCGCTGTTTCGTTTCCACGAACAGGCGGGTGACATATTCGCCGATCATTCCAAGCGAAACAAGATTGGCCGCAGTGGAGAACAGCATCACGATGATCAGAGAGGCGTAGCCGGGAACGGCGATGCCGAACAGCAGCACGTCCAGCACGATGAAGATCGCATATGCAATCGCGAATAATGCGATCAAGGCGCCGCAATAGGTCCATATTCGCAAAGGTGCCGTGGAGAAACTGACGATACCGTCGATGGCGAAATTCCACAGCCGCCAGTAATTCCATTTCGTCTGCCCGAGCAGCCGGGCCGGGCGCACATACGGCACCGCAATGCTGGGAAAGCCCACCCAGGCGAACAGGCCTTTCATGAAACGCCCACGCTCTGGCAATTGCCGCAACGCCTCGATCACCCGTCGGTCGATCAGACGGAAATCGCCAACATTATGCGGGATGGAGGTGGCCGCGATCCGGTTGAAGGCGGAGTAGAACAGGCCGGCCGTCAAGGCCTTCAGCCGGCCATCGGCAACACGGCTTTCGCGCAGGCCGTACACCACGTCATAGCCCTCGCGCCAACGCGCGATGAACTGCGCGAGCAAGGCCGGCGGGTCCTGCAGATCGACGTCGATCAGCACCGCGGCATCACCCTTCGCCTGGTCCAGCCCGGCCGTCATCGCCGCTTCCTTGCCGAAATTGCGCGAAAGATTGACCGCACGCATGAACGGCCGAGTGGCTGCTCGGTCGATCAGCACAGGCAGTGTGGAATCCGTCGAACCGTCATTGACAAAAATCACTTCGAACCGCGTGCCGCCGCGCTCCAGCTCGGGTGTTATGACAGCGAGAAAGGCATCGATCGATTCGTCCTCGTTAAACACCGGGACGACGACCGAAATCAGCGGATCAGAAGGCCGTGGGCGCAAAGGTGGCAAGGTTGGCGAACGCATATGGCGGTCATACAACCAGAAAGCGTAATCAAAGCAAGCAAGATTGGGGAGCAGAAGCCTTGGGGGGTCGGCGTATATGCCGATAAGATCTCCCCAAGCCCCAAACCCCCGGCGTTATTTGATGAGCCCAGCTAATGGGCTTGATGGGTCGGCACCCATCTTTCGGGGCATGCGGCCGGCGAGAAACGCGTGTCGGCCGGCCTGGACCGCGGCGGCCATCGCGCGGGCCATGCGCACCGGATCCTGCGCATGCGCAATCGCCGAGTTCAACAGCACCGCATCCAGCCCAAGCTCCATCGCGATGCAAGCATCCGAAGCTGTGCCTACGCCGGCATCCACCAGAACCGGCACGCTTGCCTGCTCCTTCAGGATCGAGATCATCGCCGGGTTTTGCAACCCGAGCCCGGAGCCGATCGGCGCCCCCAGCGGCATGATGGCGACACACCCCATTTCCTCCAGCCGCTTGGCGGCGACCGGATCATCGGCGCAATACACCATCACCTCGAAACCATCGGCGATCAGCGCCGCTGCGGCCTCGAAGGTGGCCGCCATATCCGGATAGAGGAACGGCGGCGGCCCCAGCACCTCCAGCTTCACCAAATTCCACCCGCCGGCCTCACGCGCCAGGCGCAGCGTGCGCACGGCATCCTTGGCGGTAAAACAGCCGGCCGTGTTCGGCAGATAGGTGTAGCGCTTCGGATCCACGTAATCCTGCAACATCGGCGCGCCCGTATCGGACAAATTGACCCGCCGCACAGCGACCGTCACGATCTCCGCCCCCGACGCTTCGATCGCCGCCGCCGTCTCCTCCAGATCCTTGTATTTGCCGGTCCCCACGATCAGCCGCGACGTAAATCTTCGCCCGGCCACCTCCCAGCTATCCGCAAGCGTGGGCGTAATACTGTCCATGGCTCAACCGCCTCCAATGAAATGCACGATCTCCAGGCTGTCGCCCGGCTGCAGAAATGTCTGTGAATAGAGCGACCGTGGTACGATCGCCTCGTTCCGCTCGACCGCTACCTTGCGAGTGTCGAGCGACAGCCGCCGCAACAGTTCGGCAATATCGCAAACCGCAGGCAAGGCGTGACCCTCACCGTTCACGGTGACGACGATGGTCAAAGGATCGGCAACGCTGTCGGACACTGGTTCCGTCCCTCCGCCGGCATGACCCGGATCAGGTGTGTGGCAGGGTCATCGCGGCAAGCGCGAACTCTCAGCCCAAGCGGGCTCCCCTCGGATAATCCCCTAGTTCGGCGCGGCGGGCCGGCGTGTCAACCGATGAAAGGCTGCAACGCTTTCTTTGCTTTTTAGATCGCGTCCTCAGTGAGCCGCTTCTGGAACATCACGATCGCCTGCCCGCGGCTGCTCACCCGCAGTTTGCGCAGGATCGCGGTCACATGGGTCTTCACCGTGATTTCGCTGATCCCCAGTTCGTAGGCGATCTGCTTGTTCGGCTTGCCGGCGGCCACCAGCTCGAGGACCGCGACTTGGCGCCCGGTGAGCTTGCCGCGATCCTCCTCTACATCGCCATGCGGACGTGGGCGCAGGGCCGCCGCATCCAGCTCCGCGCGGAAACGCTGTGGCAGGTAGATGCCGCCACCCATCACCACGGCCAAGGCATGCGCAATCTCCTCCTGCGGCGCCGATTTGGAAATGAAGCCTGCCGCACCACAGGTGATGGTCTGCCGCACCACTTTCGGATCGCTGATAGAGGAGAACACGATGATCGGCGTATCCGGCATGCGCGCACGCATGCTGACGAGATGCGAAAGCCCCTGCGCACCTGGCATGAACAGATCCAGCATCACCAGATCGAAAGCGTCATCTGTTTCGATCAGCGCTAGAAGTTCTGCAACAGTGCCGGTTTCGACAACGTCCTCCGCACCGAGGCTACGGCTTAGAACGCCGCGCAACGCATCACGGAACAGCGGGTGATCCTCGGCCATCAGAACACGCGGCATGGCACATTATCCTATGGCGATCGTCACCGCCGCATATGCTGCACTGCAACATTATGGTTTCGTGAAGTTTGGAGACTAGAGAAGCAGGGTTTGCCGGTGAATGCGACCTATGGGTGATGGGATTGCACCGCTGCCGCTCATAGGGTGCCGCGCTGAAACCGGTTGCGCCTCAAAGAGCGCGCCGGAGCCGAACAAAGGTTCTGCAAACGCATCCTGGAGGGCGTATGATGATTTCCAAAAAGAAGCTTTTTCTGGCCGGCGGCGCGATGGCGCTCGGCCTTGCCATGGTGAGCCAAATCCCGGCGAATGCCGGCACGAAGGCAGAGGCGCCGTATCCGCCGGTGACTGAGGCGCGTCTTAAGAACGCCGCCACCGATCCAGGCTGGCTAATGTATCGCAAGGACTACACAAGCTCCGGCTACTCGCTGCTCAAGCAGATCACCACCGCCAATGTCGACAAGCTGAAGCAGGTCTGGGATTACAAAAGCAGCTACGAGCAGGGCCACGAATCCCCGCCGGTCGTCAATGGCGACTACATGTACGTCACCACCCCCAAGGACGAAGTGCTCGCGTTCAAGGCGAGCACTGGCAAGCTCCTGTGGAACTACAAGCACGATCTTTCGCAGGTCGGCCTCAAGACCGTGTGTTGCGATGTGGTCAACCGCGGCGTGGCCTTGTTCGGTGAGAACGTCTACATCGCGACGCTCGACAACTATGTGGTCGCGTTGAACGCCAAGACCGGCGAAGTGGTCTGGAAACAGCAGCTTGCGCCGGCCGACATGGGTGCGGCGATGACGCTGGCGCCGATGGTGCTCCAGGGCAAGGTGATTGTCGGCCTCTCCGGCGGCGAATACGGCGCGCGCGGCGCGATCGTGGCACTCGATGCCAATACCGGCACGCAGGCCTGGAAGCGCTTCACCATCCCCGCTCCCGGCGAGCCCGGCGGCGACACCTGGCCTGCAGGCGCTTACAAGAGTGGCGGCGGCGGCGCCTGGCTGACCGGCACCTACGACGCCGACAGCAACACGCTGTTCTGGGGCGTCGGCAACCCAGGCCCCTGGCTCGCCACCCTGCGTCCGGGCAAGAACCTGTTCACCGACAGCGTGATCGCGATGGATCCCGCCACCGGCAACATCAAGTGGCACTACCAGTACACCCCGCACGACACCTGGGACTATGACGGCACCAACGAGACGGTGCTCACGAACATCAACTACGATGGTGTGGAGCACAAAGCACTTGTCTCGGCGAGCCGGAATGGCTGGTTCTATGCGATCGACCGCGTATCCGGAAAACTGATCTATGCGTCGAAATTCGCCACCGCCACTTCCGTGAAGGGTCCGGTGAATGGCGAGATGGTGACCGACGATGCGCTGCGCCCGGATGTCGGCAAACAGGTCTTCACCTGCCCCAGCTTCCTCGGTGGCAAGAACTGGTGGCCGATCGCCATCAGCCCGGTGACGCATTATGCGTATGTCCCGACGATGCACACCTGCATGACCATCAAGGGTGGTGCGGTGAGCTACAAGGCGGGCCTGCCGTTCCTCGGCGAGTCGTTCAAGGTCATGCGCGATCCGGCTTTCCCCAATAGCTGGGGCGATGTGCAGGCGATCGACCTTAACACCGGCAAGCAGGCTTGGCATTTCGACTCCAAGCTGCCGTGGAATGACGGCATGCTGGCGACGGCCGGTGGCCTGGTATTCTCAGGCAGTGCCGACGGTTACCTCTATGGCTTTGACGCCAAGACGGGCGACGTGAAGTGGAAGAGCCCGCAAATGTCATCCGGCATCATCGGCGTTCCCAGCACCTGGAAGGTTGGTAACAAGCAGTATGTCGGCATCTGGGCTGGCTGGGGCGGCGCCACTCCGATCTGGGGCGGCGACATGGCCGCTGACCCTGGCGTAAAGAACATTCCTTTAGGCGGTCATTTTTATGTCTTCTCTCTGTAGTTTCGTGCCTAGAGACGCAAAAGTTTTTTGCTTCTTTTTTTCAAAAAAGAAGACCTTGCTTGCTTCCCTGTTCACCGGCGCCGTGCTCCTGCACGGCGTCGCCCAAGCGGCGGACAAGACATTGTCCGTCTGCATCGACAGCGCCAGCACGAGCTCCGCGCGTGACGAGCTTTTTGCGTCGTCCGTTGCGAAAGCCGAGGGCGCCACGCTCGCAGTCGAGCATTTCAACGGCGCCGACGATGACGACGGCATGTCCGCCAAGGAATTCAAGAAGCTGCTCGACAGTCGTTGTGCGCTTCTCATGGGATATCCCGTGGACCAGACGGATGGGTTCACGCCCCCCGGCCTGATGATCACCAAGCCCTACGACCAGACCGGTTTCGTGCTGGTCGAGCCTGCGGGTGCTGCGGCGAAGAACCTGGCTGATTTGCCAAAAGGCACCAGCGTTTCGGTGACCTTCGAGACCGCACCCAACCTGTATTTCCTGCAGCATCCGAACGTGGTGCCGGACGTGCATGGCGACGATAAGGAAACGTTGCAGACGGTCATCGACGGCAAGTCCAAGGCAGCGATGGTCTGGCAGGGCACCGTGCAGGCCTATCTCGCCAAATCGCCAGGCAAGCTCGACGTCTATCCGTTGTCTGAGCCGCATGCGCGATGGAATGTGGTGGCACTTTACAGTGCCCGCTCTGCGGATGATGCGGCGCAGTTCAATGCGCAGATCGAAGCGATGCATCACGCCGAAGCGGCACCGATGATCACGCCTGATGGTTTCGATCCTGCGATGGTGCAAAAAGCCGCGATCGACGGACCCGCGCCGGCCGGCAATGTGCCTGCCTTGTACACCGCCGCACAGGCAACGACCGGCATGGGCAAGTTCATTGGCAATTGCGCGATGTGCCATGGTGCCAAGCTGCAGGGCATTTCCGGCCCCTCGCTCAAGGGGCCAAACTTCGCCTCGGAAAAAGCCAATTTCTCGGTGAGCGACGTGTTCACGATCGTCTCGCAGAACATGCCTGCCACCAACCCGGGTAGTCTTGAGCATGATGACTACGTCGAGATAATGGCGTATCTACTGCAACAGAACGGCTACCCGGCTGGCAGCACGGCGCTCACCTTCGATGGTGCCAGCCAGTCGAAAGTGCCGCTCCGCTATCACGGCAATTAAACTGACGTAACGAGCAGACGCGGATGGCGTACCCATCCGCCCATATCCAACGGAGGATACAAACATGGTTGAACGTGCGCTAAGCGAAGTGGCCAAGCAGATTGCTCTGCGGTCGCATTATGACAATTTCATCGGCGGCAAGTGGGTGGCCCCGGTGCGCGGCCAGACTTTCGATAATCCGTCGCCGATCAACGGCAAGATCGTCAGCACGCATGCGCGCTCGACGGCCGAGGATATCGAGCTCGCGCTCGACGCTGCCCATGCCGCGAAAGATGCCTGGGGTCGCACCGCACCGCAGGAACGCGCCCGCATTCTCAACAAGGTTGCCGACCGCATCGAAGAGAAGCTCGATCTGCTTGCCACGATCGAGACGATCGACAACGGCAAGCCGATCCGCGAGACCAAGGCCGCCGATCTGCCGCTCTGCGTCGACCATCTGCGCTATTTCGCCGGCTGCCTGCGCGCCCAGGAAGGCAGCCTGTCAGAGATCGACCACGACACCGTGGCCTATCATTTCCACGAGCCGCTCGGCGTTGTCGGCCAGATCATTCCCTGGAATTTTCCGCTGCTGATGGCGATCTGGAAGCTTGCCCCCGCCCTTGCCGCCGGCAATTGCGTGGTGCTCAAGCCCGCCGAACAGACCCCGCTCGCCATCATGGCGCTGATGGACGCCATCGGCGACATCCTGCCCCCCGGCGTGCTCAACGTGGTCACCGGCTTCGGCGTCGAAGCCGGCAAGCCGCTCGCGCAGAACAAGCGGATTGCAAAAATCGCGTTTACCGGCGAGACCACCACCGGCCGCCTGATCATGCAGTATGCATCGGAAAACATCATCCCGTGCACGCTCGAGCTTGGTGGCAAATCGCCGAACATCTTCTTCGCCGACGTGATGGAAGAAGACGACGCGTTCTTCGACAAGGCGCTCGAAGGCTTCGCGATGTTCGCGCTCAACCAGGGCGAGGTCTGCACCTGCCCGAGCCGCGCGCTGATCCACGAAAGCATCTATGACCGCTTCATGGAACGCGCAATTCCGCGCGTAAAGAAGATCATCCAGGGCGACCCTCTGGATTCCGCCACCATGATCGGTGCGCAGGCTTCCAACGACCAGATGGAGAAGATCCTCTCCTACATGGATATCGGCCGTGGCGAAGGTGCAAAGATCCTTACCGGCGGTGCGCGTGCGGAAATGACCGGCGAACTCGCCGGCGGCTACTACGTGCAGCCGACGATCATGCAGGGCCACAACAAGATGCGGGTGTTCCAGGAAGAGATTTTTGGCCCCGTTCTCGCCGTGACGACCTTCAAGGACGATGCCGACGCGCTCGCGATCGCCAACGACACCCTCTACGGCCTCGGCGCCGGCGTATGGACCCGCAACGGCACCCGCGCCTATCGCTTCGGCCGCGAGATCAAGGCCGGCCGCGTCTGGACGAACTGCTACCACCTCTACCCGGCCCATGCGGCGTTTGGCGGTTACAAGCAGTCCGGTATCGGCCGCGAGAACCACAAGATGATGCTCGACCACTACCAGCAGACCAAGAATATGCTGGTCAGCTACAGCCCGAACGCGCTCGGGTTCTTCTAGGCCTTGGTTGAACGCGTGCTGGTCACCGAGGCAGCCGCCTCGGTGATCCACAAACTGGAGGGGCAGCACGGCAAGCTGCTCTTCCATCAATCCGGCGGCTGCTGCGACGGCAGCTCGCCCATGTGCTACCCGCTCGGCGAATTCCGCGTCGGTGCCTCGGACGTGTTCCTGGGCATCATCGCAGACACCCCTGTGTTCATCGGCAAATCGCAGTTTGAGTACTGGGAACATACTCAGCTGATCATCGACGTGGTGCCGGGGCGTGGGGGCGGGTTCTCGCTCGAATCGCCGGAGGGTGTCAGGTTTCTGACGCGGTCTCGGGTGTTTACGGATGAGGAAGCGAAGGAATTGACGCCGCCTAAAACGGGTGAGAACTGGCAGTAGGGAGGCAGTCCTTTTTTGCAAAAAAGAACCAAAAAACTTTTATTCTAAAGGCTGGCCGGGCATGCGGTGCTGCCTGTTGGGGCGAACGCCGGGTCGTGCTAGTAGGCTCGCCGTCACAGAATAGGTCTATCGAGCGACAATGGCTGGCTTCAAGGGTGGATTATACAGCGAACGTGCGAGTACGTCCGCTGACGCGAAAAAAGCGCTGCTGGAGAAATTCAAGGCCAAGCCGCCGCCGGATGATCCGGATGTGCTGGCGCGCGCCGCCGAGCGCAAAGCCATTGCCGAAGCGCGCGACCTGCGCGCGGCAGAGCGGCGCGTCGCTAAAGAGGCTGACGACATCCGCAAGGCTGCAGAGCGCGCTGCCGCGGACCTCGAGGCACAGGCACGTGCCGCGGAAGAGGCCGCCCGCGCGGCCGACAAGCTCGTCCGCGACGAGCAGTTGAAAGCCGAACGCAAGGCGGCACGCGACGCACGCTATGCGGCACGCAAGGCGCGGCGCTAAGAAGGCGTTCTGACCGGCTGAAAGAATCCCATGCGTAAAATCCTGACAGCCTTCCTTGTGCTCAGCCTTCCCTCCTGCGCCATGATGGGCCCGCACCCTTCCAGCCCCGGTTACCTGGTGTTCTTCACCGAACATTCAGCCGCCATCGACCCGCCGGCGGCTGCCGTGATCGCGCAGGCTGCAGCCGCAGCCAAGGCGACCCCGGGCCAGTCCGTTCTGGTGCGCGGCTACACCGACAGCGCAGGCAATCCCTCTGCCGACGTAACACTCTCGCAGAGCCGCGCTCAGCACGTCGCCGACGCCCTGGTCGCCGACGGCGTCGACCCGCAACGTATCACCCGCCAAGGCCGCGGCCAGACCGGCGAAGATCCAGGCGTCGCCAGCCGCCGCGTAGAAATCGACATCGGCAGCTAAAGAAACGCCGGGGGACTGGGGGAGGGGCTTCCCTCCCCCAGTCTTTCTTGTTTTGTAGGGACGAATGCCCCTCCTGATCACCAGCCTCGACCGCTACGTCCTGCGTCAGCTTTTGACGGCGCTGGTCGCCGTCACCACGGCGCTGGTCGCCCTGATATGGCTCACCCAGTCGCTGCGTTTCGTCGAACTCGTGGTCAATCGCGGCCTGTCGATGCGGGTGTTCCTGCACCTCACCAGCCTGCTCATCCCCGGCTTCGTCGCCGTGATCCTGCCGATCACCACCTTCGTCGTGGTCCAATTCGTCTATCAGCGGCTGGCCGGAGACCGCGAGCTGACGGTGAT
This sequence comes from Acetobacteraceae bacterium, assembly GCA_965198855.1. GTDB lineage: Bacteria > Pseudomonadota > Alphaproteobacteria > Acetobacterales > Acetobacteraceae > BOG-908. The sequence goes on from CBDAPZ010000002.1 coordinate 415,679, forward strand.
GCGCAGTGCCGGTCTGTCGCAATGGGCGCTCGCCAGGCCCGGACTGATGCTCGCGGTCATCGCCATGGTGGCGAGCTTCGTGCTCAACATCTGGATCGTGCCCTACACCTCCCAGGCGTTCCGCGAATACCAGTTCGAGCTGCGCAACAAGGTGGCCGCCTTCCTGCTTCAGGAGGGCGTGTTCACAGCCATTTCCGACCAACTCACCGTCTATGTCCGCACCCGCGACACCGACGGCACGCTGCACGGCATCATGGTCGAGGATGACCGGCAGACCAACACGCAAGCCACCATCCTGGCCGAAAGCGGCCGCCTGCTCTCGACCGGCGACACGCCGCGCGTGCTGCTGGAAAACGGCTCGCGCGAGGAGATCGACAGCAAGACCGGGCGGCTGGATGTGCTGACCTTCGCGGAGGACACGGTGGACCTTGCCAGCGGCAAGGGCGAGGACGCACAGCGCATCCGCGAGGACAGCGAGATGTCCATGCAGGAATTACTGCATCCGAACCCGGCGGTCGTGCCGGAGCGTGACTTCGGCAAATTGCTGGTGGAGGCAAATCGCCGTATCACCCAGCCGCTGACAACGGTGGGGTTTGCCATGGTGGCGCTGTTCTTCGTGCTCACCGGCAGCTTCCGCCGCGCGGGTAATTTCCTGCGGCCGCTGGTCTCCGTGCTGACGATGGTGGGGCTGCTCGCCCTTGGTCTCACCGCCCAATCGCTGGCGACCCGCCACACGGTGCTTGTGCCGATGATCTGGGCACAGGCGATCTTGCCGGGCCTCGTTGCCGCCTGGCTGCTGTTCGCGCCCGGTTTGCGCCTGATACCGCGCCTGCGCCCAGCAGCGCGGACCGCCTGAGGCACGATGCGGTTCGCGGCCACCCTCTCCCTCTATATCGCCCGCCAGTTCATCTCGGCCGCCTTGGCCATGCTGTGCGCGTTATCGCTGCTCGTGCTGCTGTTCGATTTCATCGAGTTGCTGCGGCGTGCGGCCGAGCGCACCGATGTCGGCCTCTGGCTGATCGTCGGCATCGCCTTCCTTCGGCTGCCCTACTACATGCTGCAGATCCTGCCCTTCGCGGTGCTGATCGGCGGCATCATCGCCTTCTGGCGCCTGACACGCTCCTCCGAGCTGATCGTGGCGCGTGCGGCCGGCGTGTCGGCCTGGCATTTCCTCAGCCTGCCGGTAGCAGGCGCAGTCGGACTCGGGCTGCTGGCGAGCGGCGGTATCTCGCCGCTCTCCTCGGTGATGTATGCGCGGGCCGAAGCGCTGGACAATATCTATCTGCGCCATACCGGCGGCCCACTGGCGATCGCCAATGGCCAGCTCTGGCTGCGGCAGGCCGATCACGGGCTCGATCCGCAGGGGGTTGCCATCATCCATGCGCGCCAGGTGGCACTCGAAGGCAAGGTGGTGGCGGCCGGCGATATCAGCGTGTTCCGCCTGGACGCGGCGGACAAGCTGCTGCTGCGCGTGGAGGCACAACACGCGACGCTGACGAAGGGTTTTTGGGACCTGACCGGCACGCGCACGATCGAACCCGACCGCATGCCGGTGCAAGTCGGCGCCATGCGCCTGCCAACGGATCTCACCGCGCGCCGCGTGCAGGAGAGTTTCCAATCGCCTGAGACGCTCTCGGTCTGGGCGCTGCCGAGCTTCATACGGCTGCTGGAGAGTGCCGGGTTCTCCTCCGTACGCCACAGACTGCATTTCCAGTCGCTGCTGGCTTTGCCGTTACTCTGCGGTACGATGGCGCTGGTTGCCGCCGGCTTCTCGATGCGCCAGACACGGCGCGGTGGTGTGGCCCGCATGATCGGGTCCGGGGTTGCCGCGGGGTTCGCATTGTTTACCGTGTCCAAGATCGCCGAGGAATTCGGCCAAAGCGGTGCCGTCCCGGCTGTGCTGGCAGCCTGGGCGCCGGCAATGGCCGGGCTGATGATGGCGGTTGCGCTGCTGCTGCATCTGGAGGATGGCTGATGAACGCGGTTGTCAGGGGCAGCCTGCGCTGGTCGCTGCTGGCCGGGCTGTTGCCGGTTGCGGCATTGGCACAAGCCTACCGTCCGCCCATACAGCATTTTCCCGGCAGCACGACCCATGCCGCCCAGGAGCCGCTGACCGGCAACCAGCCGGTGACCTTCCAATCCGACACCGTGACCTACGACAAGGAGCATGGGCTGGTCACCGCGACCGGCCATGTCGAAGCTTGGCAGAACGACCACGTGCTGCGCGCAGACCGTGTGACGTTCGACCGCAACACCAATGTCGTCGCAGGGCACGGCCATGTGGTGATCGTCGAGCCGGACGGGCAGGTGCTGTTCGCCGACTATGCCGAGCTCACCGGCGGCATGAAGAACGGCGTGATGACCGCGATGCGTGGCCTGATGGCCGAGAATGCGCGCATCGCCGCCAACGGAGCGCGCCGCATCGAGGGCAAGCTCAACGTGATGAGCCGCGGCGTCTACACCACCTGCGATCCCTGCAAGGCGCACCCCGAACACGCACCTCTGTGGCAGATACGCGCCTTCCAGATGACGCAGGATTTGGAGAACAAGCGGCTCGAATACCGGGATTCGTACCTGGACGTGTTTGGCGTTCCGGTGCTGTACCTGCCCTATTTCTCGATGAGCGACCCCTCCGTGCATCGGCAGAGCGGGTTTCTCATCCCCTCGCTCGGACTGACCGACGAATATCTCGGCAGCTTCATCAAGATCCCCTATTTCTGGGTGATCGACGGGCAGCAGGACCTTACCATCACGCCGGAGTTTGCCACCAAGGAGGGACCGCAGCTGGAGCTCACCTATCGCCGCGCCTTCGATAACGGCCAGGTGAGCATGGACGGCGCTATCGCCTCTGACGAGAGCGGGCTTGCCGGCTATTTCTTCGGCAAGGGAATATTCAACTACAACGACACCTGGCGCTACGGCTTCGACGTCAATCTCGGTAGCTCGGTGAACTACCTGCGGGACTTTCAGGTGCCAGGTTACGGCGCCTCCATCCTCTCGAGCGATCTGTTCATTGAAGGATTCGGTGTCGGTTCCTACGCGAAGCTGTCGGCGAACACCTATCAGGGGCTGAACAGCAGCATCGACCAGAGCCTGCTGCCCTATGTGCTGCCGCGTTATGAATACAGCTATTTCGGCGAGCCCGATGCGCTTGGCGGCCGGGTGAGCTTCGATACGCTGGCCTATGATATCATCCGCGATGTCGGCACCAACGATCAGCAGCTTGGCGGCCGCCTGCAATGGGACCGGCCGTTCAACGGCCCGCTTGGCCAGCGCTGGAATTTCACCGCCTGGGCGTCGGGCGTCACCTACAATGCGAATGTGCTGAGCGGCCAGCCCAACTATGCGGATAATGATGTGGCACGCGGCGTCAGCGGCCAGGTGCAGCTCGCGCTGAAGATGAACTGGCCGTTCATCCGCGACGCCGGAAAGCTCGGCACACAGATCATCGAGCCGATCGTGCAGCTGATCGCGGCACCGCAGAGCGGCAACAGCCTGCGCAACAACATCCCGAACGAAGACAGCCTGGACTACGAATTCACCGACACCACGCTGTTCTCGATGAACCGCTTCAACGGCTATGATCGTTACGATGGCGGCGTGCGGGTGAATTTCGGCATGCGCGGCGAATGGGATTTCACCGGCGGCGAGAAACTCGAAGGCCTCATCGGCGCCTCGTGGCAGGAGCACAACGACCTCAACCAGATGCCGCAGTTCCAGCCGATGAACGGTTTCGACCGCAACGCGCATCTATCCGACATCGTCGGCCGTGGCAGCTTCACGCCGGATAGCTGGTTCGACATCACCGCGCGTGCACGCGTGGATCATCGCGATGGCAACATCCATTTCGCCGACATCATCGCCTCGGTCGGCCACCCGATCTTCACCGTGGGCGCCGGGTTCATCTACAGCCAAGATGATCCCTATTACCTCTATCTGATGAACTTCAATCTGCCGTCCAGCTTCAACAAGACCAATCCGCTTTACGTGGATTACATCACGCCGCGCGAGGAAGTCTCTCTCAACGCTTCAAGCCATTTCGGAAAATGGACGGTCAGGGGCAATGCGCGCCGCGATCTCAAATCCGGTGAGATGGTGACGGCCGGCGGTGACATCGCTTGGGAGAACGAGTGCGTGATCGCCGACGTCTCCGCCTTCCGCCGCTTTACCTCGATCAACTTCGACGACGGCGACACCACGATCCTCTTCACCATCGTGCTCAAAACCATCGGTGCGATCGGCGTGAACAGCTAGGGTTTGGGGCGTCGGCACCGTTCCCCCAATCTTCCTTCCTTTGCTTTTTTGATGTATCAGCCCCGCATGCGCCAGATTTTTGCTGCCCTTCTCCTCGCCAGCGTCCTGGCGCTCCCCGCGGTCGGCCTGCACGCCCAGGCCCAGCTCGATTCGCCGGACGGCATCGCCGCGGTCGTCAATGGCGACGTGATCACCCGTGCGGACGTGGATAACCGCGCCCGCCTGTTTGCGCTCACGACCGGCCAGCCCATTGCGCCGGACGTGCTCAAGCTGCTGCGCCCGCAGATCCTGCGCCAGCTGGTCGATGACCGTCTGAAGATGCAGGAGATCCAGCGCCGCAAGATCGCCGTTCCGGACATCGATGTCGCGCGCGCCATCGCCGATATCGAGCATCGCAACCACCTCCCCGAGGGCGGCCTGCAGCAGAAGCTCACCGGCCAGGGTGTGACGCCATCCACCCTGATCGCCCAGATCCGCACCCAGCTCGGCTGGACCCGCGTGCTGCGCCAGGAACTGCAGGAGCGCGGCCGCATCTCGCCTAACGAGATCGCCGAGCAGGAAAAGATTTTCAAGAACCAGACCGGCCAGCCGCAATATCGCGTCGGTGAGATCTTCGTCGCCGCCGAGGATCCCTCGCATCTGGCGAGTGCCAAGAAATTCGCCGATACCGTGATCCAGCAGCTGCATGCCGGCGCCCCATTCGGCATCGTCGCCGCCGAATTCTCGCAGAGCCAGACGGCGCTCGAAGGCGGCTCGCTGGGCTGGGTGCGCGCCGACCAGCTGGATCCGAAAGTTGCCGAGTTGGTGGCACAGATGCCAGTCGGTGCGGTGAGCAACCCGGTCAAGGTCGCCGGCGGCTTCGACGTGGTAACGCTGCAGGAGAAGCGCACTGTGGGCTCGGACTTGGCCACGGTGCTCGCATTGCGACAGGCTTTCTATCCGTTCCCCACGGCGCTCGATCCCGCCAACCCGACTCCTGCGCAACGTGCGGCGCTGACCTCGGGCCAGGCGCTGAGCAAGAGCGCGCATAGCTGTGCGGATATCGAAGCCGCCAACAAGGCCTCCGGCAACCAGCGGCCGAGCGATCCGGGTGCCGTGCGGCTGGACCACCTGACCGGACCGATGCAGGCATTGCTGGGCGGGCTGGAGCCAGGCCAGGCAAGCAAGGCGATCGTGACCCAGGAAGGCATCATGGTGGTGATGGTCTGCTCGAAGGAGCAGAAGAACCTTGCGGTGATGACGCGTGACGATATCGCGAACCAGCTACTCGAGGAGCGGGTCGAGTTAGCGTCACGCCAGTTGGAGCAGGATCTGAAGCGGCGTGCTTTGATCGATATGCGGTCGTCTACATAGTCTGCTGCAAATAGAGACAGGAAGCTTTCCCGCAGATTTCGCAGATATATACAGATGATTGAATATACCTGCGACCGTGTTTCGGTCGGTAAGCTTCAATCTGGATGTTTGAAGGCTGTCGCAGATTTAACCGGCAGCGGTGCTTAGGACCAAAAGTTTTTTGGTTCTTTTTTTCAAAAAAGAACTGCTTGCTTCGATCATTGTTTCTCCGCTAGCGCCGCTAGTTCCAAGCGGCAAGCTTGTTCGAGTTGCCGATTGACTATCCACGAGCGTCCAGATGATTGGTGCGGCTATGGTGTGATAGCCCTGGCGCAGCACATTTCCGATTGCCGACACCCAGGGCCAAGGTATGGCGCGTAGGAAGAGCGCGTCAAAAGCTCAGAATACGCGCAGTGCCGCGGCTTCGATGGTCGGGCGTAATAGCCGATGCAGCGAATCCCGCGTGGTGATGTCGGCGTGGCGACCTAGTATGTCGGTCACGCGCTCCTGCACATCAACGAGGTGCATCAGGCCGAACGTGCCACGCTCGTAGTCTAACAATAAATCGGCGTCGGAGTTCTCCCTTGCCGTGCCGGCAAGTGTCGATCCAAAAAGATAGAGCTGCTGGATGCCGAGCTGCTTCAGCTCTGCTTCATCTGCCTTCAACTTCGCAACTGCGGCCGCGCGATCCATGGCTGCTTGTATACCCCGACCGACGCACGCTATGCCACTTCGATCTCGGTCAGCCCCTCGCTGAGCACCGCGACCAGATCATCACGTGCCAACGCGATACACCCTTCGGTCGGTGTGAAATCCGGACCGGCAATGTGCAGGAAAATGGCCGAGCCACGGCCACGCGCGACCGGCGTGTCGTTCCACCCCAGAACACCGACCAGGTCGTACACCGCGTCACGCCGCCAGAGCTCTTCGTAATGCGCTTCGTGCGGCAAGCGCACCATCCTGTTATAGTCGCGATGGGCAGGATCGTCGCACCAGCCATCCTCCGGCGCGATCGGCTCGACCGGCACCTCGCAGCGGGGGCGCGCGATGCGGTCGGCACGATACAACACGCGCCTTAGCGGCAGCACGCCGATCGGTGTGCCGCCATCGCCTTCCTCCTTGTGCAGAACCAGGCCGCGGCGGCCTAAAGCGGCGCGGCATAGTCTACGGCCCAGTATCAGCCGGCCATCGGCGAAAACGCGTGCCCTGCTCATCCGAGCAGGTGGCCGAACCTGCGCGCTTTCGTTTCTAGATACAGGTCGTTTTCGCCATTGGCCGCGATCGCGTGGCTCACACGGCCCACGATCTCGATGCCATGCGCCGACAGACCGGCGATCTTTTCCGGGTTGTTGGTCAGCAGCCGCACGCGGCGCATGCCAAGTTGCTTCAGCATGCTCGCGGCAGCGACAAAACTGCGCTCATCCGCCCCAAAGCCCAATGCGCTATTGGCGTCCAGCGTATCGAGTCCCGCATCCTGCAGGGTATAGGCGCGCAGTTTGTTCACCAGACCGATGCCGCGCCCCTCCTGCGCCATGTAGAGCAGAACCCCTGCCCCTTCGGCCGACATGCGGCGTATCGCCTGGTGAAGTTGCGGCCCGCAATCGCATCGGCGGCTGCCGAGCAGGTCGCCGGTGAAACACTCCGAATGCACGCGGGTCAGCGGTGCCTCTGCCGTTTCGGGCCGCCCGATCAGGATGGCCAGATGCTCTATACCGCCATCGGGCGGGCGGAAGGCCACAATGCGCGCGTTCTCCGCGTCATCCAACGGCACCCGTGCTTCTGCCGCCTGCACCAGGAACAGCCCTGCATCGGCGGGATGGCGCAACACCGCTTGGGCATTGACACGCAAGAGCGCGCCGCCAGTCTCCGGCAGAATGCCGGTGCGCACCAGCATGGCCGGCAACAGACGGGCGAGTTTGGCCAGTTGCAGCGCCGCTTCGGCCAGAACCGGCGGCACTGTGCAACCGATGACCGGCCTGAGCTGGTTCTTCGGCGCCTGCAGCACGGTGGGGTCGGCTAACCCGCGCAAGCTCGCGACGCTCAGTTGGCCTGCGTCGAGCGGCAATGCCGCGATGTCGGCGGTGCCCGCGAGCGGCGTTGCCCCAATCCGGCCCGCCACCACGCGCGACAGCGCCAGCAGCAGCATCGGCGGGGTGGCCGCCGCATCGCCCGCAGCGGCGACGGCCAGGCATTCCGCCAGCGTATCCGTATTGGGGGTTTCCGCCGGCAATGCCACGATCGCCTCGCCACCAGCCTCGATCACCACAGCCACGCCGCGACGGATTTCGGCCACCGCGCGGTGCACCGCGCGAGCATCATGCGCCATGTCCATGGACGCCTGTGGCAGCGCGGAAGAGCGAAAAGGCGTGTGGTTCATGGAAAGCTGGCAGTCCTGAGCGATGGAGGCACTGCTTAGGTCGGCCATCCTGCGCCGTAAACAAGATCGCGCTTCGCGCCGGCAAGCTATGTTACGTGACGTTCTGTGATGACCATCGTCACGATATCCCTGGTAACACAGCTGTGATACAGTGACATTGCTGCCGGGTATGATGGCCTAACCTCATCGTTTCGCAAAAAGTTTTGCAACCGATCCGGCGCCTGCGGGCTTACCAGCGTGAATGCAATACGCGTAGCCGCCCCTGGCCCGCGAGCTGGAGAAAAGTGATGGCGGGCGAGCGCCCCATCTTGATTGTAGACGACGACGCTTCCCTGTTGGAGGAGCTCGCAGCCCAATTGCAAGTCGACGGCGAATTCAGTGCAGATGAAGCGTCCTCGGTCAGTCAGGCGGAAGCCAAGCTGAAGCAAAAGGAGCAACGCTACGACGCGATCATCCTTGATGTCAGCCTACCCGATGGCGACGGCCGGGATTTTTGTGCAAACCTGCGCAAGCAAGGCCTGCGCATGCCCATCATCATGCTCACGGGCTCGGATGAGGAAGCCGATGTAGTGCGCGGGCTGGAATCCGGTGCAAACGACTACATTGCCAAGCCATTTCGGCTGAACGAGCTGCTGGCAAGGTTGCGCGCACAGCTGCGCATCTTCGAAAATTCAGAAGATGCGGTGTTCACCATTGGGCCTTACACCTTCCGGCCGTCAGCGAAACTGCTGCAGGAGCCGCTTCGCAATCGCCGCATCCGCCTGACTGAAAAAGAAGCGGCGATCCTGAAATTCCTCTATCGGGCTGGTACCAAACCGGTCGCGCGACAGATCCTTCTCAACGAGGTGTGGGGCTACAACGCGGCCGTCACCACGCACACGCTGGAAACGCATATCTATCGCCTACGCCAGAAAATCGAACCGGACCCGGCAAATGCCAGGTTACTGGTGACGGAAGGTGGCGGCTATCGCCTCGATCCCGAAGCGGCGGTCAACTAAGCCTGCCTTAGGTCTCCGCCAACTCGAGCAGGACAGGGACATGGTCAGACGTTTGTGGCCAGTCCCTCGCTTCCTGCAAAATTTCATAGCTCTTGAGGCGGCCGGTGAGATCCGGCGTCACCCAGATATGGTCAAGCCGGCGGCCGCGATTCGATAATTGCCAATCCCGGTTTCGATATGACCACCAGGTGTAGAGTTTTTCGCTCTCTGGCACGAAATGCCGGATCCCGTCGTAGAAGCCGGTAGCACGCAGCGCGTCGAGATGCGCAATCTCGATCGGCGTATGGCTCACCACGCCCATCAGCTGTTTGTGGCTCCAGACATCATGCTCGAGCGGTGCGATGTTGAGGTCGCCCACCAGCACGCTGCGCGGCCGCACACCGTTGGTCGCAAACCAGGCAGTGGCCTCGGACAGAAAATCCAGCTTGTGGGCGAATTTGACGTTTACGCTGCGGTCGGGGACGTCGCCGCCCGCCGGCACGTAAAAACAATGCAGCTCGATCGGGCCGCCCGCCGCACTCACCTTCACCTGCAGATGCCGGCAATCGCCCTTGCTGCACCAATCCGGGGCCGCCTCCTGCACCATCTCCCGACGCGAAAGGATGGCGACGCCGTTATAGCCTTTCATGCCGCGACGGGCGACGTAGGGGTAACCCAACGCCGCCGGCGCCGCGTCCGGAAACAACTCGTCCGGCACCTTCGTTTCCTGTAGGCAGATCACATCCGGATCGAGGGCGGCGATCAGCCGCTCCAACAGGCCAAGACGCAGGCGGAGCGAGTTGATGTTCCAGGTGACGATTCGCATGCACAATGGCGTGCCCCAGCCGCGCTTGCATGACAAGGCAGGCGCCTAGGCATCTGATGCACTGGTCGCCGATTTCGTTCTCAGGCCTGCCGGGCGCGTTCCTCCTCGGGCTGCCGGCGCTGCTCTCCATCGTCAATCCGCTCGGCTCGGCGCTGATCTTCAACCAGGTGCTCGGCGACCGCAGCCACGCCGAGCGCGCCCAGCTCGCCCGCACGGTCGCGTTCTACAGCGCCATCGTGCTGATGGTGGCGCTCTGGGCCGGCGATGCGATCCTGAATTTCTTCGGTGTCACCCTCAGCGCCCTGCGCCTTGCCGGCGGCCTTGTCGTGGCCACACGGGCCTGGGCACTCCTCAACGCCCCAGAAGAAAGCGAAGCGCGTAAGGAACAACAAGCCAACGCCGCCCGCCTCTCCGGCGATGTCGCCTTCTACCCGCTGACCATGCCCTTTACGACCGGCCCGGGCAGCATCGCCGTCAGCGTGGCCCTCACCTCCGCGCGCCCCGAAAGCGGCGCAGGCTACGCCGCCTTCATGCTGGGCCTGACCGCCTCCGCCATCGTCGTCTGCCTACTGACCTGGATCTGCTACCGCTCGGCCGATTTCGTGGTCGACCATCTCGGCGCCTCAGGCACACGCGTGGTGAGCCGCTTGGTGGCCTTTCTGCTGCTGTGCATCGGCACCCAGATCATGCTCAACGGCCTGCACGACGTGGGGCTGTTCAGGTAATGGCGGGTCTGTCGCCCAGCTTCTAGGCCAAGGGGCTTTGCCCCCCAGCGGGGTCGAGTGGCAGAGCCCTGGCCTAAAAGCTGGGCCTCAGCTCGCCATCGCCTGTTCAAGCCGCCCGCCGACGCGGATCGGGGCGATGCGTTTGGCCAGGCCGGTCTGGTCGTTTGTTTCCACGAACACGCCGCAGATCGTCGCTTCGCCATCGGCTGGGGCCAGGCGTTCGCCTGGAAGCTTGCGCCAGAAGCGGGCGGCGGCAACGCCCTTTTCCATGCCGATGACGCTGTCATAGTCACCGCACATCCCGGCATCGGTGAGGTAGGCGGTGCCGCCCGGCAGGATCTGGTGGTCGCCGGTTGGCACGTGGGTGTGGGTGCCGACGACGAGGGAAATCTTGCCGTCGAAGGAGTGGCCGTAGGCCAGTTTCTCGGAGGTGGCTTCGCCGTGGATGTCGGCCACGATCGCGTCCACGGTGGCGCCGAGGCGGTATTTGCCGAGCAATTCCGCGGTGAGGCGGAACGGGTCGTCGGTGGGTTCCATGAACAGCCGGCCCATCACCTGCAGCACCAGCACGCGGCGACCGGTGGCGAGCGTGACGAGGGTCGAGCCATGGCCGGGCGTGCCGGGTGGAAAGTTGAGCGGGCGGATGAGGCGTGGCTGGGTTTCAATGTAGCCGGCGAGTTCGCGCCGGTCCCAGGCGTGGTTGCCCAGTGTGAGCACGTCGGCACCCGCGGCAAACAGCGCGTCAGCCATGGCCGGGGCGCAGCCGAAGCCATGGCTGGCGTTCTCCACATTCACCACGGCGAGATCCAGGCGCAGGCTTTCGCGCAGCCTTGGCAGCGCTGCCTCCACCGCCTGGCGGCCGGCGCGGCCGACGATGTCGCCCAGGAACAGGATACGCATTGATCTCACTTACCCGCTGATTGAGCTGTTCTATAGGGCGGGTGAGAAGCTGTCGTGATCACGTGAGGGCGAGAGGAAGAAAGAATCTTCTTTTTTGAAAAAAAGAAGCAAAAAACTTTTGTTATGGTAACCAATTGGGGGCAAAAGGTAATCCGGGCGAAACTATCGGGCGCGGGTTGAAGTCGGAGGGCGGTGGGTCAATCTCGCTCCCCGGCTTCAACCCCTTCGGATAGTCGGTCGGCAGGATGCCGAGCGTGCGGCAGCCTTCGCCACCATCATGCGGCAGAGTGGTCACGCCTTCGATCGTCGCCAGGCTCGCGGGCAGCGGCGGGATGCGGCCCAGCAGGCGGTCATTGTCGAAATCCTCGAACAGATCGCCCATCGGCACCATGTCGTCGGCCGGGCCGAGATCGCGCTGTTTGCTGCCATCCGGTGCGCTGATCTGCTGCAGGGCACGGGCGCGCTTCTCGTCGGGCAGGTCGGCCAGCGGCGACAGGCCGAAAAGTTCGTCGATGAAGCGGATCACCGCGCTATGCTCGCTATAGACGTGCGAGACGGCATGCGCGGCGCTGAACGGCGAGATCACCAGTGCTGGGATGCGAGGGCCGCCGGTCAGCGGCAATCCATCCGGGCCCCAGCTACGGAAACGTTCCGGCACATGGTCGTAAAACCCATCCGTCTCGTCATACGTGACGATGATCGCGGCATGCGGCCAATAGGGACTGTTGGCGATCGCGTTGACGGAATCCGCAATGGACGCCTCGGAGATCTGCGAGTCGGAATAGCCGGGATGGTCGTCATTTCCGGCGAATGTCGCGCGTATGTCGGGGTTGGGATTGAGCGTCTTCAGCCCGTCATTATTGTAGTAGCCGCCGCGTACGTAGAACACGCCGGAGCCGGGCAGTCGATGCGCTGCGAGATCGGCATAGAAATCCTGCAGCGAATGCATGTGCGCGATCTCTGCGGGATTGTCGCCGACATAGCCGAAATATTGCGGGCCGTTATGGTGTATGATGTAGGAGGGATGTGACGTGCCGGCGGGCTCGAGATTGATGGTGGCATGGCTATCGAACGGCTCGGGTCCGTAACCTTGCTGATACCAGCCCCAACCGACCTGAGCCTGGGTGGCGATCACCGGGATGTCACGCTCTATGTCGGGGAGATCGGTTTGCGGGTTTTCATCCTGCTTGACGATGTCGTTGACGGATTTCCCCATGAACGACAAAGGCAGCGAGGCAAAGGTGAGCGGCGGCATTGCCTGGCTGAACGGCTTTGCGTTGTAGGGGCCTGGCGTACCTCTCAGGTGAACATGGGTGAGTTTCTCGCCTTCGATCGGTGCCATCGGCGGCGGTGCCGTGACGGAAGGCCCGAAACTCTCCATGCCGGGCCCATTGGGTGGTTTGGCACCAGGCGAGATGTCGCCGACGCTGCCGGCAAAGGGCGGGCTGTCGTTTACGTTCGGGATCTGCTGACCATCGGCCAGGTTCTTGCCTGTTTTGTCAGGATGCAGCGCCCATTGTGTCTCGCCGGTCTGGCCGGCGACCATGGCGATGGCGTTCGGCGTCGATGGGCCGACCGTGGTCTGATGAAAATTGTCCATCAGCGTGAAACGATCGGCAAGCTGCCAGAGAAACGGAATGGTGTCGCAATCGACATGGGCGACGATCAATTCACCCATCTGCTTGGTCTCGAGTGTTGGCGTGCCGGTGATTGGCGCACCGTCGCGCAGCACCAGGTCGGCGACCGCGGAATTGTCGTTCTTGAAGGCCAGGCCTTCCATGTTGGTGACGTAGGAGTCGTTCTTGGAATGACGCCTGGTGGCCATATCGCTGTGCTCGGCGGCGACCATGCCTTCACGCGAGTGATCGACGGAGGCCACATCCTCCGGATAGAGCGGAACGGTCTTGCCGGCGCCGTTCTGCAGAGTGCGCGGGATGAGGAACGGCGTGATGGTGGAGAAACTGCCATCGGTGTTCCACAGTATCTGACGGAAGCTTCCGCTTTTGTTGGCTGCCTGTTGCATGGGGTCGGCAGCATCCGCACCGGTGAAGCTGTCGAACAAGCCGTCCGCGCCGGGATAGGTGCCGAAATAATGGTCGAAGGCGCGGTTCTCCTGGAACAGGATGAACACGTATCTGATGTTCTGCCGGAGCAGGGCCAGCTTGCGCTCATGATCGAGCGCGGACATCGCGGCCGGATCACGCGCAGCCTCGGCGCCCTTGCTTGTGGTCGTCGTGGCGAGCGTCAGAAGCGGCGGCTCGGCCGCCTGAACGGTCGCGGCCGAGAGGCAGAGAAAGGCGATCAGGCGGCGCATCGTCGGTGCCTTTCGTTGCTTCACGGAGTGCCAGCGAAGCGCACTCGCTTCAAGCACACGCGCATAGCTGTTTCGACACATGACCCGAGTAAGGCAATTTGCGCAATTATGCGTAATGCAGATCACATTGACGTGTCGTAATGCAACTTGTGCCCAAAATTTGAGCGCGGGCGTCGCAAAGACCACGCAGAATTCCGTCCTGCAAGCGGCACAATTCTTGAAACGACTTTGCCTGTGCCGCGCTGAACGCGGCCTGGAGGGGAAGTTGGAATGAAGTTGGTGATCGCCATCGTCAAACCTTTCAAGCTCGATGATGTACGTGAGGCCCTTACCCCGCTTGGGGTGCAGGGACTGACCGTGACCGAGGTGAAGGGGTTTGGACGGCAGAAGGGGCAGACGGAAATCTACCGCGGTGCCGAATACCGCGTGCAGTTCGTGCCCAAAGTGAAGATCGAGGTCGCGATCCCCGCAGACCAGGCCGATGCCGTGATCGAGGCGATCATCCGCTCCGCGCAGACCGGCAAGATCGGCGACGGCAAGATCTTTGTGCTCGATCTCGAGCGTGCGGTCCGTATCCGCACCGGCGAGACCGATGCTGCTGCTCTCTGAAAGGATTTGAGATGAAGTTCTCCGCCCTCAAGGCGCGATTGGCGGCACTTGTGCTGGTGGCGCCGCTGCTGTTCACCGGTGTTTCGGCCTTCGCCCAGGCACCCGCGCCCGATGCCACTCCGCCTGCCGCAGCAACCCCGGCACCCGCCACACCCGCACCGGCAGCAACACCGGCACCGGCCACAGCGGCACCCGCCGCAGCAGCCCCCGCAGGCCCAGCCAAGCCGCCCGCCTATGACCATGGCGATACCGCCTGGATGCTCACCTCCACAGCGCTCGTGCTGATGATGACCATCCCAGGCCTCGCCCTCTTCTATGCCGGCATGGTCCGCCGCAAGAACATCCTGGCCACCGTGATGCAGAGCTTCGCCATCACCGCGCTCATCACCATCGTCTGGACCGTGATCGGCTACTCGCTCGCCTTCACCAACGGCACCGGCGCTTCGGCACCCTATATCGGTGACCTCTCGCGCCTCCTGCTGCACGGCCTCGAAGCCAATTTCTCCAAGCAGGACGACACCGGCTTCATCCTCGGCGCCGGCGTCCCCGGCGTTACCCCGGTGCCCTACACGATCCCTGAGAGCGTCTACATGATGTTCCAGATGACCTTCGCCATCATCACCCCGGCGCTGATCGCCGGCGCCTTCGCAGAGCGCATGAAGTTCTCCGCGATGTGCATCTTCATGGTGCTCTGGTCGATCTTCTCCTACTCGGCCATCGCCCACTGGGTGTGGGCACCCACCGGCTGGCTGTCGACCATGGGCACGCTCGACTATGCCGGCGGCACCGTGGTGCACATCAACGCAGGTATCGCCGGCCTCATGTGCTGCCTGGTGATGGGCAAGCGCCGCGGCTACGGGCATGACAACATGTCGCCTTACAACCTCACCTACGCGGTGATCGGTGCTTCCCTGCTCTGGGTCGGCTGGTTCGGCTTCAACGCAGGCTCGGCCACCAGTGCCGGCGGCCGTGCCGGCATGGCGATGACGGTCACCCAGATCGCCACTGCTGCTGCGGCCCTCGGCTGGATGTTCGCCGAGTGGATCGTCAAGGGCAAACCCAGCGTGCTGGGCATCATCTCCGGCGCCGTTGCCGGCCTGGTCGCCATCACGCCCGCTTCGGGTTTCGTGCTCCCGGGCGGCTCGATCATCATCGGTGTTGCTGCCGGCGTGATCTGCTTCCTCTCGGCCTCTTACCTCAAGCACCTGCTGGGCTATGACGACAGCCTCGACACCTTCGGCGTGCACGGCGTCGGCGGCATCGTCGGCGCGCTGCTCACCGGCGTGTTCGCGTCCGCCACCATCGGCGGCACCGACGGCTCGATGGCGCAGTTCATCATCCAGTGCAAAGCCGTCGCGGTCACGCTCATCTGGAGCAGCCTGGTTTCGCTGGTTCTGCTCTACGGCCTCAAATTCACCATCGGGCTCACCGTCAGCCCCGATGAGGAAATGGAAGGCCTCGACACCGTCCTGCACGGCGAAAGCATCGGCGGACATTAGTTAAGGCCCACTGCTTCCGGACCCTGGCATAAAAACTGCTACGCACCAGGGTCCGGCGTGTGCGTCAGCGCGGGCAGAATTGAAACTTTCGGCCATGACACATGGGAAGGTCACTGATGAGTAAGTACAAACTGGAGTATATCTGGCTCGACGGGTACACCCCCGTGCCAAACCTCCGAAGCAAAACGCAGATCAAGGAATTTGCGGCATTCCCGGCCCTCGATGAACTGCCATGGTGGGGCTTCGACGGTAGCTCCACGAAACAGGCCCCCGGCGGCAGCTCCGACTGCCTTCTCAAACCGGTCGCTGTCTACCCCGACAGCACCCGCCTGAACGGCGCATTGGTGATGTGCGAAGTGATGCTGCCCGACAAAGTAACGCCGCATCCGTCCAACGGACGCGCCACCATCCTCGACGATCCCGGCGCCTGGTTCGGCTTCGAGCAGGAATATTTCCTCTACAAGGACGGCCGGCCCCTCGGCTTCCCGACCGCCGGCTTCCCCGCGCCGCAGGGCCCGTACTACACCGGCGTCGGCTACAGCAATGTGGGCGACATCGCACGCAAGATCGTCGAAGAACATCTCGACATCTGCCTTGATGCCGGCATCAACCATGAAGGCATCAACGCCGAAGTGGCAAAAGGCCAATGGGAATTCCAGATCTTCGGCAAGGGCTCTAAAAAAGCCGCCGACGAGATGTGGGTCGCCCGCTACATCCTGCAGCGCCTCACCGAGAAATACGGCCTGGACGTCGAATATCACTGCAAGCCGCTCGGCAATTCCGACTGGAACGGCTCTGGCATGCACGCGAACTTCTCCACCACCTACCTGCGCGAGACAGGCGGCAAGGAGTATTTTTTAGCGCTGATGGCAGCTTTCGAGAAAAACACGAAAGAACATATCGCCGTCTACGGTCCGGACAACCATATGCGCCTGACCGGCCACCACGAGACGCAGTCGATCGACCAATTCAGCTGGGGCATCGCCGATCGCGGCGCCTCCATCCGCGTGCCGCATAGCTTCGCCAATAACGGCTTTCGCGGCTATCTGGAAGATCGCCGCCCGAACTCGCAAGGCGACCCATACCAGATCGCCTCGCGCATCCTGGAGACCATCGCTTCGGTCCCTACGGATGCCGAGGCGAAAGTCGCTGCGGAGTAAACAGAGAGGCCGGGGTTTTCCCCGGCCTTTTTTACATCAGGATAGAAAGATCTTCTTTTCTGAAGAAAAGAAACAAAAGACTTTTGCGTTGCTGTCGCGGCTCTATCCTTCAGCGCACGCTTCCCAACACTTGGGGTTGCGTCTCGTTTTAACCACGTAGAAACGAAGACACAAAGGAATTCACAAGGAAGACAGATCAGAACCTGCGCCCGTCGAAAGACCGGGCATCAACCTCTTCGTGTTTCTTTTTGTGCCTTCGTGTCTTCGTGATTAGATCTTACCGTCTCGCCTGCGCCGCAGGATCAAAAAAGGGGGAGCACAAACGGCTCCCCCTTCTTTTGGCGTCGGAATGATAGGTGAGCCAACCCTACATTTTGTGTTTGTCTTAGAAGATAACACCGGTCTCAAGCATCCCCCGCACCTGAGTCTTATCCGCTCCGTCACTCCCGAAACCATCACCATCCGTCAGATCCTGCACCGACACGACCGAGAGATCCGCGCGTGCGAAGAACCGGTTATAGGTGAAGGTAGGTGTGACCGTGAACGAGAACGCGCCGCTGCCCGGACCGTAGAGCAGGTTGGTGCCGTCCGGATTGAACCGGCCGCCCGAGGTCTTGATGTATTCCCCGCGTCCACCGAGCGAGAACATAGGGCTGATCACGTAGTTTGCGATCACAGCACCGCTATAGGTGTTGGCGCTCTTGAGAATGCCGAGCGAAGCGTCTCGGTCGACGTGGCTGAACTGCACGTATGGCGTGATGGTCAGCGGCGCGTTGTTGTAGGTGTAGATCAGGTTGTAGATCGAACTGTTGTTCTGCGCCGTCGGTGTCGTATCGCCCGGCACCGGGCCGGTATGGCCGACATTGCCGCCGGCCGCGAACACCAGCGTGTTGGTCGGGTTGATCGTCCAGGTGGCCGACCCGGTCACCCAGTTATAGCGGTTCGAGTAATAGCCGTCGGTCAGCGAAACGCTGAAGGCGACGGGTCCCATCGTATAGTTCGCCTGCACGCCCCGGCTGACGGCCGGTTCCTGGTTCCAGAGAAGACCACGCTCGATATCCACATTCTCGAAGCTGAAGGTGTATTCGGCGCCGATCAGCGTCGGCAGCTTGCCAGCCTGGATGGAGAAGGTATCGGTCGGAACGATCTTCAGGAATGCTTGCGGCACAGCACTGAAGAAATTGTTCAATGCATTCGCGGAATCGGTAAGATGGCTGTAAGGCGTGCCGAGAATGGGAAGCGAGTAGTCGCCGGCCTGCACATAGAACTGCACCAGGCCGTCGATCTTCTGCAGGATGATCTGGCCATTGCTGAGATCGAGCAGCCCGGTCTTGTCGCTCTCCACCCTGTTGCTCTGCACGATGCCGAGGCCGGACAGAACGCCGTCGACATACCACTTGCCGAGCGGGCCGACATCGAGTGAATACGGCACCGCCTGGAACGCGAGCGACGGGCCCATGCCGGGCACCGGCAAGGTAACGGTTGCCGGTGCGGCAGGCGCTGGCGTGGGCGTTGCAGCAGCGGTCGCAGCCGGAATGGGTGCAGCGGGAGTCTGCGCGAACGCAAAGCCCGAGAAGCCGACAATGGCTCCTGCGAACGCTGTGCCGGCTGCATGTTTTCTAACCATATCGTTTTTCCTCAGACCAGTTTGGCAGCCCGGCTTTGCCGGCCCGCGTTTTATCGACAGGCGAATAAAAGCACATGCTGTGCCGGGCGCTCGCAAATTCGTGATAATTTGGCAACATCTCGATTTGTAACGCCAGAAATGCCGTCGGAACGGTGCGAATGGCATGCGATCCATCACGGCAAGATGAACCAGACGACGTTTTTCAAGCGATAAGATGTCGCGCCCGTTATTTAGACAGCGGATTATTGCGCGAATGCGCGCTCGTTGGGCAGAAAATGGATCGTTTTGCGGCAGAAAAAGAAATGTTTTTTCTGAAAAGAAGAACCAAAAGACTTTCAGGTCTTAGACGTGTGACTCTGCGGCTAGGAAGGTCTCTACGGCAGACATGAACTCGGCGGGGCGGTCATGGTGTACCCAGTGGCCGGCGCCTTCGATCAGGGCCAACTTGGCGTTGCGGAAGTTGTTGATCCTACCGTCGGCCGCCGGGTTCGATGCCCAGCTCGCACTTCCATAGACGAGAAGCACAGGGCAGATAATGCGCGCCCAGAGCTCGATGATCTCGCCGCGCGACAAATCTACCGGCGGCCAGGATCGCAGATAGGGATCGAACTTCCAGACGTACGACCCGTCGGCATTTTGCCGCGCGCCATGCACGGTGAGGTGACGCGCCAGTTCGGCGCCGAGATGCTGATTTTGCTGGTGCATGCGTTCTACGGCGTCGTCGAGCGTCGCGTAGCCATGCTGCGTGTGCGATTCGAGCTTTCGCTGTTCCTCCATCCAGCCTTGCAGCCTGGTCTCGATCGGCGTTGCTGCAAGCTTCTGTGCGGCCGCCGGTGACGGCCCCAGCCCTTCGATACAGACGAGCCGGTGGATTTTCTCCGGATACAGTCCGGTCATCCGCAGAGCGATATTGCCGCCGAGCGAATGCCCGATCAGGGTTACACTCGAGACGCCGAGATGCCGTATCAACTCGGCCAGATCGAAAACGAAATTGATTACCGTATACCCGCCCGCATCTGCCCACCGGCTATCGCCATGTCCACGCAGATCGGGTGCGATCACATGAAATTGCGCGCTGAGTTTTCGCGCCACATCATCCCACGCGCGCGCATGGTCGCGCGCACCATGAACGAGAACCAATGGCGGCGCGTGCTCATTGCCCCAGTCTACATAGTTCAGCATCAGCCGCTGCGATCTGAATGTAGCCCTCTTCGGCTCCATCACCGCGAGCCGCTCGCACAAGCGAGCAGGAAAGCCGTTTTTTGCTTCTTTTCTTCAAAAAAGAAGGCCTGTTCTTTCCGCCGAAAAAGAACCAGTAAACCGCAGCGTCGGTGGGCTGAGCGCATGTTACAGCCAGAATGTTTTACGCGAGGGATTATGGCAAGAGTCGGATTGCTGCTGGCATCGTCGGTTTTGGCTTGGGCGTCGGTGGCGCGGGCGGAAGAGGCATGTTTCACCCTGCTCGCGAAGACGCAGAATTACGGGCTGGGCATGCCACGGCATGTGGTGCCGGAGCCTGACGGCCGGCACGTGCTGTTCCTGCGCAGCGGCCCGGAGAACACCGAGCTGCGGTTCTATGAGTTCGACTCCGCCACCGGCGCCGAGCGCGAGCTGGCCAAGCCGGCCGCACAATCCGGGCCGTTGAGCACGGAGGAGAAGGCCAGGCGGGAGCGGGCGCGGGTAACGATGTCCGGCATCGTCGATTACGCGCTGTCGGAGGACGGCAAGACGGTGCTGGCGAGCCAGGGCGATCACCTGGAGCTGGTGACCCTGCCGGATGGCAAGGCATCGGATGTCCCTGGCAAGGGCTGGATCGCCCCGCGGCTTTCGCCGGACGGTCAACATATCGCCGTGGTGAAGGCGGGCGACCTGCACGTGGTGGAGAGTGCCACCGGCAAGGAGGCGGCGCTCACCACCGGCGCCACCGAAACGCTGACGCGGGGCCTTGCCGAGTTCGCAGCGGCCGAAGAGCTCGATCGCCCGGATGGCGTCTGGTGGTCGCCGGATTCCCAGAAGCTGCTCTATGAGGAAGCCGATAGCGCCGCGGTGGAAAAGCACTTCATCGCCGATCCCGGAAATCCGTCGCGTGCGCCGGTCGAGTTCCGCTATCCGCGCGCCGGCACCGAGAATGCAAAGGTGCGGCTGGGGCTCGTCGCGCGCACCGGCGGGCCGACCATTTGGGTCGATTGGGACAGCACGGCCTACCCGTATCTCGTGCGCGTGGTCTGGCCGAAATCCGGCAAGCTGAGCCTGGTGGTGATGAACCGGGAGCAGACGATCGAGAAGGTATTGGCGGTGGACCCTTGGACCGGCCACACGCAGGCGCTGCTCACCGAGACGGACAAGGCGTGGGTGAACGCCAACCCGATGTATCGGCCGAGCTTCGACGGGAAGGATCTGCCGCACTGGTTGCCCGACGGCTCGGGGTTCCTCTGGGCGGCCGAACGCGACGGCTATTGGCGCCTGGAGCTGCACCATGCGGACGGATCGCTGGACCACGCGGTGTCGCCGGCGGGTAGCTTCCGTTTCGACGCGCTCGACGACGTGGATATGTCCGACACCAAGAGCGTGGTGGTGACGGCGAGCCCGGAACGCACATCGTTCGGTATCTATCGTCTGCCGCTCGCCGGCGGCGCGCCGGTGAAGATGGGTGACACGACGGGCATGCACACGGCGGTGTTTGGGCAAGGCGAGCACAGCCTGTTCGCGGACCGCATGTCGCTCGCCGACGGCACTGCCGGCACCGCGCTGCGCAAAAACGACGGCAGCCTGGTCGCCATGGTGCCAAGCCGGGCCGCAACACCTCCTTCCATCCCGAAAGTGCAGTATCTGACGGCAGGTTCGCAGAATTTCGATGCTTTCGTGCTGCGCCCGGCAGGTTTTCTCGCCGGCCGTAAATATCCCGTCATACTCGCTGTCTATGCGGGACCCACGCTGAAGAACGTGGTGAACGCGCCGCGCGCCTTGCTCGAGGATCAATGCCTCGCCGATCACGGTTTTATTGTCGTCACCCTCGATGGTCGCGGCACGCCCGGGCGCGACCATGATTTCGAACGCGCCGTCAAAGGCAATCTGATCGATGCCCCCCTCGCCGACCAGATCGATGGGCTAAAAGGTCTTGCTGAAAAGGTGCCGGAAATGGATCTTTCCCGTGTGGGCGTAGAAGGTTGGTCATTCGGCGGCTATTTCACCGCCATGGCGATGACACGCCATAGCGACGTGTTTGCCGCGGGCGTCGCAGGCGCGCCCGTTGTCGATTTCGAGGATTACGACACGGCCTATACCGAACGCTTTCTCGGAACGCCGCAGGCGGCGCCACAGGCCTATCACGTCAGCAATGTGCTGACATATGCATCAGGTTTGAAAAATCCACTGCTAATTTTCCATGGTTTGACCGACGACAACGTGTATTTCGAAAATACCGTGAAGCTCACGCAGGCACTGCTCGCAGCAGGCAAATCGTATCAGCTCGTATTGCTACCGGGCACACATATGCTGACGGATCCGGTTTTGCGTGCACGCGTCAATGAGATGCGTGCGACGTTCCTGCAGGAAAAATTGGGAACACAGGAAGGGAAGAAGCAAGGATAGATCTTCTTTTCTGAAGAAAAGAAGCAAAAGACTTTTATGTCGCGTTGCGGTTCTATCCGGCAGCGCACGCCATAGAAATAAAAGTTTTTTGGTTCTTTTTTTGAAAAAAGAACTGCTTTCCTTTTTTTATCCTTGCCATTGCAACCGTGGCGCCTCAATAGCCGGACACCGATCCATCACGACAGTCACTCCAGCCTTGCGTGCCTCTGCCGCCGCAGCTTTGTTCACCACGCCAAGCTGCATCCACAGGGTCTTGGCGCCAAGCCGTGCCGCTTCGGTGGCTACCGGGCCGACGCTCTCCGAGGCACGGAACACGTCTACTAGGTCGAGCGGGCCGGCTTCTTCCAGTGAGGCAACCACCGTCTTGCCGTGGATCGTCTGGCCGGCGAGCACCGGGTTGACCGGCACCACGTCGATTCCGCGGGCGAGCCAGAAACCCATCACGCCGTAGGAGGCGCGCTGCGGCCTGTTGCTGGCGCCGACGAGGGCGACGCGGCGTGTGCGGGTGAGGATTGCGAGGATCTCGTCGTCGGTGAGGGCGTCGATGGGCATGGCGTGGCTTCCGGTGGGTGTCGGCTTAGAGTAACGGGGCGGCATGTTCCGCCCCAAGATGCTTTCCGTCGTGGCATGGCTTGCCCTGCTATGCGCCCTGATCCTGCTGGGCTGGTGGCTGCCGAACCGTCTGCAGAACCCTGGTGTGGGCACGCAGGTGGCCAAGTTCAACAGCCTTTCCTATGCGCCGTATCGCACCGGCCAGTCGCCGCTGACCGGGCGTTTCGCCACCGAGGCGGAGGTGGACCAGGACATGGCGCTGCTTGCGCCGCTGACCCGCGCGATCCGCTCCTATGCTGCCATCGAGGGGCCTTACGAGGTGCCGGCGCTGGCCCAGAAACATGGGCTGAAGCTGTGGCAGGGGATCTGGCTGGGCGGCGACCGGGCGCAGAATGCGCGCGAAATGGCGCGCGCGATCGATCTCGCGCATCGCTATCCGGACACGATCGAGCGCGTGGTCGTCGGCAACGAGGTGTTGCTGCGGCGCGATTTGCCGGTCGCCGAATTGATCGCCGATATCGACCATGTGCGCGCTTCGGTGAAGCAGCCTGTCGCCTATGCGGATGTATCGGATTTCTGGGACCAGTTTCCGCAGGTCGCGCCGCATGTGGATGTGGTGCTGATCCATCTGCTGCCTTACTGGGAGGATGTGCCGACCGGCATCGATCATGCCGTGGAAGTTGTGGGCGACGTCTACCGGCATTTCACAAAGCTGTTTCCGGGCAAGACGATCGCGATCGGCGAGGCGGGCTGGCCCAGCCGCGGGCGCCAGCGCCGCGATGCGGTGCCGGGGCGGATCAACGAGGCGCGGTTCCTACGCGAGTTCATTGCGCTGAGCACGACGGAACATTTCGACTATAATTTCATCGAGGCTTTCGACCAGGACTGGAAATACGAGAGCGAAGGAATTGTCGGCGCGAATTGGGGGATCTTTGGCGCGGACCGTTCGGTGAAGATCCCGCCATCCGGCCCGTTGCGCGAAGATCCTGATTTTGCCTGGCATGCTGCGCTTTCTGTGCTGTGCGGCCTGATCCTGACGGCACTCGGTTTTGCCGCCGGGATGCCCGCACGACCGTTTCTGGTTACGTTTCTCGGCATGGTTCTGGGTGGCGCATTGGGCGTGGCGCAAGCGGACGCGGCGCCGGTGTTGTACGACGTGCATGTGCGGCTGGCGGCGGTGGTGAACCTCGGTGGCCAGGCGCTGCTGGCGGGACTGTCGATGTTCTGGGCCACGGGGCTGATACCCGCCATGGCAGGCCGCATTGGGGCAGATGCCACGCAGCGTGTGAGTGCGGCCCTGCGCCTGCGTGCTTATCCGTGGGCCGGGCTTTTCGAGGATCTTTGGTTTTTGTTTGCGTGGACCGCAGGGGTTCTGCAAATCCTTCTGGTATTCGATCCGCGCTACCGGGAGTTTTTGCTGCCCAATTTCGCGGTGCCGCTCGTGGTTCTGGCCGCCCGTGCCGTGTCGCCCGGCGGCTGGGTTCGTGGCGGTGGCGGGCGGGAGGAATGGCTGCTGGCGGCAACGCTGGGCATCGGCGCAATTGCATGCCTGGTGCAGGAGGGTTGGCTGAACGGGCAATCATGGCTGTGGAATCTTTGCGTGCTTGCACTTACCCTGCCGCTCTGGTGGCGCATGCTGCCCGATCGCCAGCGGAAAGGGATTTTATCATGATCGAAGCCATGATCGAGCAGCGGCGAAAGGATCTCGGCGGGTTCGAGATTGGCCGTGTGCTGCCGAACGCCGCGCGGCGCATGGTTGGGCCATTCGTGTTCTTCGACCATGTGGGGCCGGCCGATTTCGCGCCTGGCATACCCGCGCGCGTGGATGTGCGGCCGCACCCGCATATCGGCCTATCCACCATCACCTATCTGTTCGAGGGCGAGATCATGCATCGCGACAGCGTGGGCTCGGTACAGCCGATCCGCGCCGGCGAAGTGAACTGGATGACCGCCGGCCGCGGCATCACGCATTCCGAGCGCTTCGAGAAGGCACGCCTGGTTGGCGACCGGTTGCACGGCATACAGACCTGGGTGGCGCTGCCGGATACGCATGAGGAGATGGCGCCGGCCTTCAGCCATCACGGCATGGACGATCTGCCTTCCTACGAAGACCGCGGCATTTTCGGCCGTCTCGTCGCAGGCCGGGCTTTCGGTGCGGAGGCAAAGGTGCCGACCTTGTCGCCGATGTTCTACACGCATTGGAATTTGCAGACGGGTGCCGTGGCAGCATTGCCCGCAGAATACCCCGAACGCGCTGCCTACATTGCGACCGGAGAGGTTGAGGTGGACGGGCGCAATTTTGGGGCCGGCAAGATGCTGGTGTTCGCGCCCGGCGACACCATCGCCTTCAAGGCGTTGCAGCCCTGCACCATCATGCTGATCGGCGGCGATCCGGTCGGTGAGCGCTTCCTGGAGTGGAATTTCGTTTCGTCGTCGCATGAGCGCATTGAGCAGGCAAAGGCCGATTGGCAAGCGGGGCGCATGAAATTGCCCGACGCGGACCACGACGAGTTCATCCCCTTGCCGACGCAGACGGCGAGCCGCAGCGAGCCGAATGCTTTCAGTTGACCCCGGTCAGCACTGCCGAATGCGAGCCGGCAGGTTAGCGTTTCCTAAAGATAAATTTTGTGTTTTCATTGCGCGGGCACATCAGGCGGGCACATCAGGCGGGCACAGGCATCGCCCAAGGGGGCAGGCATGAGCAAGGTCAGGCTACTCGTCGGCACGCGTAAGGGCGCTTTCATCCTCACCGCGGATGGCGTTCGTCGTGACTGGAACGTCGCCGGGCCGTTCTTCGCGGGCTGGGAGATCTACCACCTCAAGGGATCGACGGCCGATCCCGATCGCCTTTACGCGTCGCAGTCCAATAGCTGGTTCGGGCAGATCATGCAGCGATCCGACGATGGCGGTCTGACCTGGAACGCTGTGGGCAACCAATTTACCTACGACGGGGATCCGGGCACCCACGCCTGGTATGACGGCACGCCGCATCCGTGGGAGTTCAAGCGCGTTTGGCATCTCGAACCGTCGCTCGATGCACCCGATGTGGTCTATGCGGGCGTGGAGGATGCCGCCCTGTTTCGTTCCATTGATGCAGGTGCCACCTGGCAGGAACTGCCGGATCTGCGCAGGCACGGCACTGGACCGGCGTGGCAGCCGGGCGCGGGTGGCATGTGCCTGCATTCCATCCTGATCGACCCGGCAAATACGCAGCGCATGTATGTCGCCATCTCCGCAGTGGGTGCGTTTCGCACCGAAGATGGCGGACGGAACTGGAAGGCGATCAACCGCGGCTTGCGTTCTGCACATATTCCCGATCCGGACGCAGAATTCGGTCATTGCGTGCATCATATCGCGATGCATCCTTCGCGTTCAGACACGCTGTTCATGCAGAAGCACTGGGACGTAATGCGCTCGGACGACGCGGGCGACAACTGGATCGAGATCAGCGGCAACCTGCCGACCGATTTCGGATTCGCCATCGATGTGCATGCGCACGAGCCGGAGACGCTCTACGTCGTGCCGATCAAGAGTGATTCCGAGCATTTTCCCATCGATGGTCAATTGCGCGTCTATCGCAGCCGCAGCGGCGGCCATGAGTGGGAGCCGCTGACGAACGGGCTCCCGCAATTGAATTGTTACGTGAACGTACTGCGCGATGCGATGACGGTCGATACGCTCGATTCCTGCGGCGTGTATTTCGGCACCACCGGCGGGCAGGTTTATGCCTCGGCCGATAGCGGCGACACCTGGCGGCCGATCGTGCGCGATCTGCCGGCGGTGCTGTCCGTCGAGGTGCAGACGCTGCCGTGAGCGCTACGATACGTGTGGAATTGCCGCACAGCCTGTGCGTGCTGGCAAAGATAGGGCGTGAGGTGGTGGTGACGGTCGACGGCGAGGCGACGCAACGCACCCTGCTGGATGCACTGGAAATGAAACTTCCTGTATTACGGGGCACGATCCGGGAGCACGTGAGCAAAAGACGCCGCCCCTTCGTGCGGTTTTTTGCTTGCGAACAGGATATTTCACATGAGTCACCGGACGCTTTGTTGCCAGATGCGGTAGCGGAAGCACGGGAGGTTTTCATGGTTGTCGGCGCGATTGCAGGCGGGTAGTGACCCGCTTTTCAATCGATTCCGGTCAGCATAGCCAGATACAAGTGGCCTAGGCTCTCGGCTCGTTCAAGGCATTTCTCCAATCGGCCGAAACGGCCGGGCAATTTCTCCGTCGGCCAGCAATACCGAAAAGATTTTAAGACCCACCGGCTCGTTGCCGTTGGCGTGCACCAGAATGATATCGCCGGGATGTGCCCGCGGTGTGCGCGCGAGCCATGCGGCTGCACCCAGCACGATCAGATGGTCATCGCTCGTCACCCGATTGAGCGACGCGTTCGACATCAGGCCGGGAAATCGAAAAAATACCGACGGCGTCTCGCCATTGGCGATCAGCAGCTTCTCGGTGTTGAGGATTTCGGCCCGCATATCGACGCCGGGCATGAGCAGGAAATTGTCGGCCAAAGCGCGGCCAGGGATGTAAGGGTGGTGGTAGGAGTGATCGACCCAGGTGACCTGCAGCGTGCCGGCGTGCTCCTGCGAGCGGAGCCAGGCGAAGTCCGCGCGATGCGCGGTGAGCCACAGCCCGGAGATTGCGAGAGCAATCGGCAAAGGCGACTGGGCCGCTTGCAGTTTCTCCAGGAACGCGCGGTCGAGCGGCTTGAAGCTTGGGCATAAATCGCCAGTGACGAAAGACCCGGAGGGCGAGCCGCGGAGAAGGCCTCCATAGGCGATGAGGCCCGAGGCCGGCACCGGCGACGTGGCAGGCGGGGTAGCCGAGGCACGGATGGCCTCGATATAGCGCGTGTCCTTCTGCTGCGCATCGTCCGTGTCGGCGCAGGACACATCCTGGGCGTGGACCAGTTGCGTGGCCAATGTGGCGGGATCGACGATGAGCAGCGTGTCGATGCCGTCGAGCTGCATGCGGCGGATGGCGAGCCTTTGCGCGCCGGCAACGGTGCGGCAGGCCTCGAACACCGGTTGGTAATCGCGCGGCCCACGGCTCTGCGGCAGCGCCGCCCCGGCCTGCGCAGCGGCGGCCACGATTGCGATCAGTATCGCGATGACCCATGGTCGTGGCCATTCTGGAATGATGCGGGTGATGTGGAGGACCATGACCGGAGCGTGGGAGGGTGGGGACACGCCAAGTATTGCGGTTTTCGAGGATATCGGAAATAGCGGCGCCACGCAGGTTGCAGCTGGCCTGGCGGCCGAGATCGCAGCAGGCTTCGGCCCGCGCGACGAGGCCCCCTTCTCGATCGTTGCCCGCCGCGAGGGCGCGGTTGTCGGCGGCCTCAACGGTGCCACGCATTGGGGCTGGTGCTATATCCGCCAGCTTTGGGTGCATACCGATTGGCGCCGCTTGGGGCTGGGCAGCCGCCTGCTGGCCGAAGCGGAAACGCAGGCGCTGGCACGGGCCTGTGCGGGCCTCTACGTGGATACATTCGACGCAACTGCCGCGGTACTCTACGAGCGGGCAGGTTTTACGCTGTTTGGCCGCATCGAGGGGTTTCCACCGGGACATGCGCGCATGTTTCTGAGCAAAAAGCTGGGTCTTTGAGAAGAGAGCCTTCGCCCGAACCCGCATGGCAAGGGCCATGCGGGTGACGGATCAACGCTGAGTGCCAGAAGTCTCGTTAAGCATCGGAAAGCTCCGCTGATGCCACACAGGATAGGCCGGCGGCTCGTCGCTGGCCTCGTCCAGGGCACGCACCTGATCCTCATTCAATGCCCAGCCCACGGCGCCGACATTCTCGAGAAGCTGCTCCTCGTTGCGCGCTCCGACAATCACGTTGGCAATCGTCGCCCGACGCAGCAGCCAGTTCAATGCCACTTGCGGGATCGTCTTTCCGGTCTCTTCAGCCGCACGATCAAGCGCGTCGACAATGCGAAAAAGGCGCTCCTCGGCGAAATGCGGTCCGGTGCCGGCAATGTCGTGCGCGCGGGTGCCCGGCTTCGCCGGCTGGTTGCGGCGGATCTTGCCGGTCAGCTTGCCCCAGCCGAGCGGGCTCCAGACGACGGCGCCCACGCCCTGATCGCGACCGAGCGGCATCAGCTCCCACTCATAATCACGGTTCAACAACGAGTAATACACCTGGTGTGCCACATGACGCGCATAGCCATGACGCTCGGCCACTGACAACGACTTCATCAAGTGCCAGCCGGAGAAATTCGACGCACCGACATAACGCAGCTTACCTTCGCGCACGAGCTGGTCGAGCGTCGCCATCGTCTCTTCCACCGGCGTGTTGTAGTCCTGCCCATGCAATTGCAACAGGTCGATGTGATCGACATCCAGGCGCTTGAGCGCCGCATTTACCCCGTCGATCAAATGGATGCGCGACGATCCGTAATCGTTTGGACCATCGCCGATCGGGAAGGTGAGCTTGGTGGAAATGAGCACGCGATTGCGCTTGCCCTTGATCGCCTCGCCCAGGATCGTCTCAGCGAGGCCAGCGGAATAGACGTCCCCACTGTCGAACATCGAAATGCCGTGGTCGAGGCAGATGTCGATGAGGCGAGAGGCGCCGCTGGAATCGGTTGAACCCCAGGCCTTGAAGAAGTCGCCGGCGCCGCCAAAGGTCGCGGTGCCGAAAGACAAAACGGGGACGCGGAGGCCTGAGGCACCTAGACGACGATGTTCCATGGAATCTCCTGAAATCAGCAAAGAAAGCAGTTCTTCTTGGAAAAAAAGAACCAAAAAACTTTGCTATTTGAGCATACGCCGGCGAGAAGCGTTGTGGCAAACTGGTTCCAACGCAGTAGTGAGCACCGACTGCATCGTGAGAAGCTTTGCCATGACACGTTTGCAGAAGTGTCTTCGTAGTGGATCTTTGATAACCTCTTGTTTCCTGCTTGGTGTTTTTGGAGGCGTATAAAATCCGGTAGTCACGGTTCTCCTCAAACCTGGCTCGCCGGCTCAGTCACAATCCAGGTTTCATCCAAGCTACACCCGCCAGGCGGGTGGCAGTTCTGCGGCCGTCACATCGGTTGCAGAAAAATCAAAGCCTTTGAACAACAGAGGCAAGTCTCGCAAAACAGCGAGCGCGTAGGACGCACAATCACCCATGTTAAGGGCGGCAGGATGCCGCCCTTTGCCATAGCGAAGAAAAGCACGCCGGGCGCAGTCGGCCATCGCCGCGTCGTGGGCAACCACATCAATCCCTGCCTGTATGATCATCTCATCAAGTCCTAGCCAGATCGAAGCGTCGCCTCTCCGTCCAGCCAACACGAGGCTGGTCTCGAGCAGACTCACTGCGGAAAGCAGGCACCCGTCGGCAGCAGCAATGATGCGAAGAAATTCATCAGCTTCAGGCTCACGACGCAGAATGGCAATCAACGCCGAACTGTCGACCACAATCACGCCGGCAAGCCGTCCTCATCATAGAGGTCCGACTCGGTCAGCTGATCGACCGCACGCAGCCGCGCGCTACTCGCAAGACTGATCGCCCGAAGTGCCGTGAACCGTGCAGACATATCGGCAGGCGCTACCCGACGGCGACGAACCCCATCGGGGATGAACTCCGCACCCGCTTGTTCGAGAACATCGCGCACAGCATCGAGCGTGGGCGATACCGCGCTCTTACCAGTTTCGGCTGCCTCCAGCCGTCGGATCGTGATGATCGAAACATGCGCGCGACGGGCAATCTCGGCCTGATCCAGGCGAAGAAGTGCGCGAGCGGCACGAATTTGATCCGGTGATACCTGCATGAGAGCTATATAGCGCGCATGATCGCTTTCGATCAACTATCGTGGCTGGCATTTGCCATCGTGCCTTGACTTTCGGCATCCTCCAGAGTCACAAGCCCCGTATCCGGGACAGTTCGTCTACCCGGTCCCCGCCCCACGCGGGGGCTCCGCCGCTCCGCGAGTGTTCGCGCAGCGGCGTAAATCGTATTGGAGTGCACCCATCCATGTTCGACGCGCTGTCGGACAAATTCACCGGCATCTTCGACGGGCTCCGCAAGCGGGGCGCGCTGAGCGAAGCCGACGTCGTCGAGGCGCTGCGCGAAGTGCGCCTGGCGATGCTCGACGCCGACGTCGCCCTGCCGGTGGTCAAGGATTTCGTGGCCAAGGTTCGGGAACGGGCCATCGGCGCGGAAGTGCTCTCGGCCGTCTCGCCCGGCCAACAGGTCGCCAAGATCGTCAACGATGCGCTGGTCGAATCCCTCGGCGGCGCCGGCGCGGTGCCGCTCACGCTGAACGCTCCTGCGCCTATCCCCTTCCTGATGGTGGGTCTGCAGGGCTCCGGCAAAACCACCACCTCCGGCAAGCTCGCGCTGCGGTTGACCACGCGCGAGAACAAGAAAGTGCTGCTCGCGAGCCTCGATACACAGCGCCCGGCCGCCCAGCTTCAGCTTGCACAGTTGGCGACCCAGGCCGGTGTTGCCTCGCTGCCGATCATTGCCGGGCAGACCCCCGTGCAGATCGCCCAGCGCGCCATGGAGACCGGGCGTCGCGAAGGTTTCGATGTCGTCATTCTCGACACCGCCGGCCGCCTTTCCATCGACCAGGCGCTGATGAACGAGGTGCGGGAGATCCGCGCCGTCACCAACCCTGTCGAAACGCTGCTCGTGGTCGATGCCATGACCGGGCAGGATGCGGTGCAGACCGCACAGGCGTTCAACGACACGGTGGGCGTAACCGGCGTGATCCTCACCCGTATGGATGGCGATGCGCGCGGCGGTGCCGCGCTGTCGCTGCGGCATGTGACCGGTGCGCCGATCAAATTCTCCGGGTCGGGCGAGAAGATCGACGCGCTGGAGGAATTCCACCCGGAGCGTGTGGCCGGCCGTATTCTTGGGCTGGGCGACATCGTCGGCCTTGTGGAGAAAGCCTCCGAGACGATCGATCAGGGCGAGGCCGAAAAACTCGCCAAGCGGATGATGCGTGGGCAGTTCACGCTCGAGGACTACTCGGCGCAGCTTAATCAGATCAGCAAGATGGGCTCGATCAGCTCCATTCTGGGCATGTTGCCCGGCATGGGGGCGATGAAGCAGCAGATCGAGAACGCGAATATCGACACGACCGTGTTCAAGCGTCAGCAGGCCATTATCGGCTCGATGACGGTGAAGGAGCGGCGTGCGCCAGAGATCATCAAGGCCAGCCGGAAGAAGCGCATTGCCGCGGGTTCCGGCTGCACCGTCCCCGACGTGAACCGGCTGCTGAAGCAGTTCGACGATATGTCGGTGATGATGAAACGCATGGGCAAGTTGGGCCAGAAAGGCCTGATGCGACAGGGCCTTGGCGCCCTGATGCCCAAGAGCGCCCAACCCCGCAATCGCGGCTACTAATCAACTACCAAGGACTAGAGACATGAGCCTGAAGATCCGCCTCGCCCGCGCCGGTGCCAAGAAGCGCCCTTACTACCACATCGTAATTGCCGACAGCCGCAGCCCGCGCGATGGCCGTTTCATCGAGAAGGTTGGCAGCTACAACCCGATGTTGCCGGCCGAGCATGAGGAGCGTGTGCGTCTGTTCCAGGAGCGCATCAAGCATTGGCTGAGCGAGGGTGCTATCGCGACGGACCGCGTGGCGCGCTTTTTGGGCAATGCCGGCCTGATGGCGAAGCCTGTGTATGTCGAGCAGCCCAAGCAGTCCGCGCCGAAGAAAAAGGCCCAGGACCGCGCCAAGGCCGCCGCGGCTGCAGCGGCCTAGCCAGGGATCGAGGACATAAAAGTCTTTTGCTTCTTTTCTTCAGAAAAGAAGACTTTCTTGTCCCTGTCTTATGACTTCCTCCCGCATCCTGCTTGGCGTGATCGGCCGTCCGCACGGCGTACGTGGACTCGTCCACGTGCACAGCTACACGGCTGACCCGAGCGACCTCGCGCTCTACGCACCCCTTTATGACGACCAGGGTCGCATTTGGTCGCTCGTTTGGCGTGGCGATGGTGTGGCGGAAGTGCGGGATGCGCGCGGGGCGCCATTGACGGATCGCAGCATGGCGGAGCGGCTGGTCAATACGCGTCTGCATGTGGACCGGGGGCGTCTGCCCCCGCCGGATGGCGAAGAGTTCTACCTGGCTGATCTGGTTGGGCTGGAGGCATTCGATGCTGCCGGCGCTTTGGTTGGTGTCGTGGTCGAAGTGCATGACTATGGCGCCGGGACGAGCCTTGAGATCGCGCGCGAGGGCAAGGCGGCTTTGCTGGTGCCGTTTACGAAGGCTGCCGTGCCGGACATCGATATTCCGGCTGGCCGGCTGACGGTGACGCCGCCGGACGAGATCGAAATGCGAGAGGTGGCGGCATGAGCTTTCGCGCCACCATTCTCACGCTGTTTCCGGCCATGTTCCCCGGGCCGCTGGGGCAGTCGCTTGCCGGCCGTGCGCTGGCTGGCGGCCTCTGGTCGCTCGAGGCGCGCGACATACGCGACAGCACGACGGACAAGCATCGCACGGTGGATGACACGCCTTTTGGTGGCGGCGCCGGCATGGTGATGCGGCCGGATGTGGTGAGCACGGCGCTGGCGGCCGTTCAAGATGGGCGCCCTACCCTCTATCTCAGTCCACGCGGCCGTCGTTTCACCCAGGCCGATGCCCGCGCATATGCTGCTGGCCCTGGCCTGGTGCTGCTCTGCGGCCGCTACGAAGGTGTGGACCAGCGCGCGATCGAGGCCAGCGGCGCCGAGGAAATCTCGGTCGGCGACTACGTGCTTTCGGGCGGCGAGCTTGCGGCCATGGTGCTGCTGGACGCCATCATCCGCCTGCTGCCGGGCGTGATGGGCGCTGCCGAGAGCGCCGAGGAAGAGAGTTTTTCGGCCGGATTGCTCGAATACCCGCACTACACCCGCCCTGCCGAGTGGAACGGCCGCGCCGTGCCGCCGGTGCTGCTCTCCGGCAACCACGCCGCCATCGCCGCCTGGCGGCAGGCGGAATCGGAAAAGCTGACGCGCGAACGCAGGCCAGACATCTGGGCTGCCTACGCCCGCGCAATTGCAAACCCGGCGCCCGCGCCGTAATCACCCTGTCATAGAAGGACCACCGACGATGAACATCCTGCAGACATTCGAGGCCGAGGAAGTCGCCCGCCTCACCACCGCGCGCGCGGTGCCCAGCTTCGTGCCCGGCGACACGGTCAAAGTGTCGGTGAAGGTGGTCGAAGGCGAGCGCACACGTGTGCAGGCCTATGAAGGCGTGTGCATCGCGCGCAGCAACAAAGGCCTCAACAGCAATTTCACCGTCCGCAAGATCAGCTACGGCGAAGGCGTCGAGCGCGTGTTCCCGCTCTACTCGCCGCAGATCGCCGACATCGAAGTGGTCCGCCGCGGCGACGTGCGCCGCGCAAAACTCTATTACCTACGCGGCCGCCGCGGCAAATCGGCCCGCATCGCCGAGAAAGCCCGCGACACCACGCCGACCACCACGACCGCCGCCGCCGAGTAAGGAAGGCCAGGGGCTCGGCCCCCTGGACCCCCGCCAGGGGGTGCCCCCCTGGACCGGCAATTCTTAAGGAAGGCGAGAGAGGGGGCGTTAACGTTGGGTGGAGAGACCTCGCGTGTCACGCCCCCTCTCTCGCCTTCCTAAATAATGCAGGTCTGGAGGGGCACCCTCCAGCGGGGTCAAGGGGCAGAGCCCCTTGCCTTCTTACATGGAGGCCACGATGCCGAAGACGCTGTTCGACAAAGTCTGGGATGCCCATGTCGTTGAGGCTTTGGGTGACGGAACCGTGCTTCTCTACATCGACCGGCATCTCGTCCATGAGGTCACCAGCCCGCAGGCCTTCGCCAATTTCCGGCTGACCGGCCGCACCGTGCGCCGGCCCGATGCGACCATCGCTGTCGTCGACCATAACGTGCCGACTAGCGACCGCAGCCTACCTATCGAGGATCCCGAAAGCCGGCTGCAGGTCGAGACGCTGGAGCGTAATGTCGCCGAGTTCGGCGTGCCCTATTTTCCGCTGCGCGACATGCGCCAGGGGATCGTGCATGTGATCGGACCGGAGCAGGGCATCTCGCTGCCCGGAATGACCATCGTTTGCGGCGACAGCCACACATCCACCCATGGCGCGATGGGTGCTCTGGCGTTCGGCATTGGTAGTTCTGAAGTGGAGCATGTGCTTGCCACGCAGACGCTGCTGCAGAAGCCGGCGAAGAACATGCTGGTGCGGGTGGAGGGCACGTTGCCGCACGGCGTGACAGCGAAGGATCTGGTGCTCGCCATCATCGGCAACATCGGCACCGCCGGCGGCACCGGCCACGTCATCGAATATGCCGGCGAGGCGATCCACGCCCTGGACATGGCCGGGCGTTTGACCGTGTGCAACATGTCGATCGAGGCCGGCGCACGCGCCGGGATGATCGCGCCGGACGACACCACTTTCGCCTATATCAAGGGCCGTCCCTTCTCGCCAAAGGGCGAGGCGTTCGACCATGCGGTGGCGTATTGGCGCACGTTGGCGTCCGACGAAGGCGCGATCTACGACAAGATTGTGGTGATGAATGCGGCCGAGATCGTGCCGATGGTCACCTGGGGCACGAGCCCCGAGGCCGTTGTGCCGATCACCGGGCAGGTGCCCGATCCGGCCGATGTGGCCGACGAAGCCAAGCGCGCCGACATGACGCGCATGCTCACCTATATGGGGCTTGCGGCCGGCCAGGCGCTGTCCGGCCTGCCGGTGGATGTGGTGTTTATCGGCAGCTGCACGAACTCCCGCATCGAGGATCTGCGTGCTGCGGCAGCGATCGCGCACGGCCGGCATGTAGCGCCGGGCGTGCGGGCGCTGGTGGTGCCCGGCAGCGGCCTGGTGAAGCTCGAGGCCGAGGCAGAGGGGCTGGACCGCGTATTCCTCGAAGCCGGGTTCGAATGGCGCGAGGCGGGCTGCTCGATGTGTCTCGGCATGAACCCGGACAAGCTTACCCCGGGCCAGCGCTGCGCCAGCACATCGAACCGCAATTTTGAAGGCCGTCAGGGCCCGGGCGGCCGCACGCATCTGCTCTCGCCGGCGATGGCCGCCGCGGCTGCCGTCACCGGGCACCTCACCGACGCGCGGGAGCTGACTTGATGCAGGCTTTCACAATCCTGACCGGCATTGCTGCACCCTTGCCGATGGCCAATGTCGATACCGACAAGATCATTCCGGCACGGTTCCTGAAAACCATAGAACGCAGCGGCCTGGGCATCCATCTGTTCGACACGCTTCGTTACGATGAGAACGGCGCCGAACGCGCCGATTTCATATTGAACCAGCAATTCTACCGCAACGCGCAGATCCTCATCGCACATGAAAACTTCGGCTGCGGATCGTCACGCGAACATGCCCCCTGGGCGCTGCTGGATTTCGGCATACGTTGCGTGATCGCACCGGACTTCGCTGACATCTTCCATGGAAATTGCTTCAAGAATGGCATTCTGCCGATCGCGCTCCCGCGCGAAATCTGCGATCGGCTGATGGAAGATGCACGGCTGGGCGGAAATGCACGGCTGACGGTGGATCTTGAACGCCAGGTGGTGCTGCGGCCGAACGGCGAGGAGATCGCGTTCGAGATAGATCCGTTACGCCGCCGGATGTTGCTCGAAGGGCTGGACGAAATCGGCCAGACTCTCTCCCGCAACGACGCCATTTCGGCATTCGAGACACGCCGGAAACAGGAATACGACTGGATCGCTGCAATTCCTGTGGCGTGACGGGGCGTCTGGCGATATCCCTAGCGAATTGTAGACAGCCAAGGGATTCATTTGATGGCCGCGCGTAAGAAACTTCTTCTTCTGCCAGGTGACGGTATCGGGCCGGAAGTGATGCGCGAGGTCAAACGCGTGATCGACTGGCTGGATCGCCGTCGCGGCATCTCTTTCGAGATCGAGGAAGACCTGGTGGGCGGCGCCTCGCTGGACGCGCGCGGCACGCCGCTGGCCGAAAGCACGATCACGTTGGCGCGCGCCGCCGACGCCGTGCTGTTTGGCGCCGTGGGTGGCCCGGCTTGGGATAACGGCGGTTTCGACAAACGGCCGGAGATTGCCATACTGGGCCTGCGCCGCGAACTCGGCCTGTTCGCCAATCTACGCCCGGCGATTGTCTACGATCCGCTCGTTGGCGCCAGCACGCTAAAGCCGGAGATCGTGCGCGGGCTGGACATCATGATCGTGCGCGAAAGCACTGGCGGCATCTATTTCGGCACCCCGCGCGGCATCGAAACCCTGCCAGACGGGCAGAAGCGCGGCGTGAACACCGAAGTCTACACCACACACGAAATCCAGCGCGTCGGCCGCGTGGCCTTCGACCTGGCCCGCAAACGTGGCCACATCGTCGCCAGCGTGGAGAAATCAAATGTGATGGAGTCGGGCCTGCTCTGGCGCCAGACCATCACGGCGTTGCGCGACGAGGAATATGCGGACGTCACCCTTACCCACGTGCTCGCAGATAATTGTGCGATGCAGATGGTACGCAACCCGCGCCAGTTCGACGTGATCGTGACCACCAACCTGTTCGGAGACCTGCTCTCAGACCTCGCCGCCATGCTCACCGGCAGCCTCGGCATGCTGCCCTCGGCGACGTTGGGTGCCGTTCACGAGGACGGCCGTCAGCACGCACTCTACGAGCCGATCCACGGCAGCGCGCCTGACATCGCGGGCCGGGGTGTCGCCAATCCGCTGGCACAGATTCTCAGTTTTGCAATGTTGCTCCGCTACTCGCTAGCGATGGAAGACGTGGCCGGCGAGATCGAGCGGGCGATCGTGCGTGTGCTGGGCAACGGGCTGCGTACGGCCGATATCATGGCGCCTGGGGCGGCGCGGGTGGGGACGGGGGTGATGGGCGAGGCGGTGCTGCGGGAGCTGGATAAGGCGCCAGCGTAGGAAGAAAGCCGCTTTTTCTGAAGAAAAGAAGCAAGAGACTTTACGTCTCTGTCGAGGTTCTTGCCGGCAGCACATACCGGGACGCAAAAGTTTTGTGGTTCTTTTTTTCAAAAAAGAACGGCTTTCCTTCTCTCTTGCGGCCCGCCCCCGCCTGCGCTACACCCCGCGCTCTGCGGCACCCGTAGCTCAATTGGATAGAGCACCAGACTACGAATCTGGGGGTTGGAAGTTCGAGTCTTTCCGGGTGCGCCAATCCTCTCCCATCACTCCTGAGGCTTGTCGGTCCCGTCTCCCTTGTGGATCATCTGGCCGTTCGGCGTTGGGGTGCGCACCGCAGCGCTCGGGCCAGTCGTCATCGTTGCCGCGCGCTTGTCGCGCAGGTCGGACAAAGGCGGTGCCTTGTTCTGCTGATGGGCTTGGCCCGGCGTGACCATCTGGCCGCTCGGCGCGGGTGTCGGCACGTCTTTCGATGCTGTTTGCGCAAGCGCCAAGGCGGGGGCCAAAGCGATGCCGGCGACCAGTATCGAAGCTGCCGAAAAAATCCTGGTTAGCATTGTCATGTGTCCTTACAGAAGAAGAGAATGGGTTACGTGAAGCGCCAAGCCATCTGGGCGTGGTTGGTTGCCACGCGGAACGCATGCCACCGGAATTTGAAGCTGGATGTCCTGGACACTCGCCACCCATAGCGGCAACCATCAATGCGCCGTCTGTTCAGCGAGCGATTGTTGAAAGATGGCCCGCGCGGTTTTCCGCATGGGCGCTGTTACATTCATTTCAAGCCATATGCAGCGAGGTTGCGAAGCTTTCCCGCTACCGTGGCCGTTACGACATCAGCGCAGTCAGTAACGAAAACATGAACGTTTCGGGGCGTTAATCTTCGCTTACTTGGCGGTATATGCGTTCCCACTGGCCCATCATCTTGGCTGGAAAACGTCGGAGGCAGAAATTTCCACGATGCGGGCACGCAACGCCAAAGCGGTCGATTACCAGGACGACGCGTTACAGGCCGGAGACCACCCCTCCCTCAGCGCAATGATTTATTCGTGGTTACACAAGGCAATTCTCAACGGAACACTGGCGCCAGGACAGGTGCTGCGCCAGGAGGAACTGGCAGCCAAATTCAGGACCAGCCGGGTACCGTTGCGCGAGGCGCTGCAATCTTTGCAGGCGGAAGGATTGGTCGTGCTGCGCCCGCGACGCGGTTATGCGGTCGCCTCGCTCGATGCCCGACAATTGCTGGGCTTGTTACAAATCAGGATCGTCATAGAGGGCTATGCCGGGTATGTCGGTACTAGGGCGCGCACCCAGGCGGATGTGAAGATCGCGAGTAATGCCGTGCAGGAAATGGAAAAGTTGCCCCTTAAGCTGAGCCGCGACAGCCACCGGCTGCGATGGTCATCGCTGAACCGCATTTTTCATGCCGCCATTTTCAGCCCGAGCGGCAATGAGCACCTGCTGCAGATTTCCGCCAACATCAACGCAAAACTCGACCCCTACATCATCGGCGAAGCCGCCACGGCCGCAGAGCAGGAGATTTCGCGCGCGGAGCATCGGCGCATCCTTGAAGCCTTCGCCGTCGGCGATGCCGATAGGGTGGGGCTGTTGAGCCGGCTGCATTGCGAACGCACGGCTGTGGCCTTCGTCGCGTCTTCCGTGCAGAAAGGCACGATAGTCGATCTGCCGGTCGATCTGATCACCGATCTCGGCCCAGCGGTGTCCATGATCGAAACGTCGCGGGATGCAGGCGCGTTCCGACTCAGGCCGGTCCGCAGGGCCGCGAAAGGTTGATGCACCGGGCAGCACCCCCTAGATAGGGCGGATGGGCGACCACCAGCCAGGCGATGCTGCCGGCACGACAGATTGCTGACACGCGTATGCTCCGCCTGACCGAGATCAAACTTCCGCTCGACCACGATGAAAGCGCGTTGCGCCAGGCGGTGTTGACGCGACTCGGCGTTGCGGACGCGCGGCTGCATGTCTTCCGCCGTGGCTACGACGCACGCCGACGTGGTTCGGTCCACCTCGTCTATACCGTAGATGTCGAGCTGGCGAACGAGGCGGCCGTGTTGCAGGCGCATGCAGCCGACCCGCAGATCGCGCCGTCGCCCGACATGCGCTACCGGCACGTGGCGACGGCTCCGCCCGTATTGAGGCTGCGGCCGGTGGTGATCGGCGCCGGGCCATGCGGGCTGTTCGCCGCACTCACCCTGGCGCAGATGGGGTTTCGCCCGATCATCCTGGAGCGCGGCCGCGTCGTGCGTGAGCGCACCAAAGACACGTTTGCGCTGTGGCGCACATCGGTGCTTACGCCGGAGAGCAACGTGCAATTCGGCGAAGGCGGCGCCGGCACGTTTTCAGACGGCAAGCTCTGGTCCGGCATCAAGGACCCGGCGCATCTCGGCCGCCGCGTGCTTGAGGAATTTGTCCGCGCAGGCGCGCCCGCAGAAATTCTCGTCTCCAGCAAACCGCATATCGGCACTTTCCGGCTCGTCACCGTGGTGGAGAGCCTGCGTGCAAGCATCGAGGCGCTAGGCGGCGCGTATCGTTTCGATACGCGCGTGACGGAGCTGCATGTCGGCCGCGCGCCGGACGGCACACGCCGTATCGAGGGGCTCGGTCTGGAGAATGGGGAGGTTCTTGAGGCCACGCATGTGGTGCTCGCACCGGGCCATTCCGCACGTGATCTGTTCGCCGAGCTTGTCGCACGCGGCGTGCATATCGATCCAAAACCGTTTTCTGTTGGTGTACGCATAGAACATCCGCAATCTCTGATCGATCGCGCGCGGTTCGGCACCCAGGCCGGGCATGCAGCGCTCGGCGCTGCCGACTACAAGCTGGTGCATCACGGTGCCAATGGGCGGTCCACCTACAGCTTCTGCATGTGTCCGGGCGGCACGGTGGTGGCCGCCACCTCCGAGGTCGGCCGGGTGGTGACCAACGGGATGAGCCAGTATTCGCGGGCCGAGCGCAACGCCAATGCGGGCATCGTGGTGGGTGTGAGCCCCGCCGATTTCGCCGCCGAGGAGCGGGAAGATCCGCTCGGCGGTGTCGCGTTCCAGCGCCGCCTCGAATCGTTGGCGTTCGAGGTAGGCGGACGCACCTATGCGGCACCGGTGCAGCGTGTGGGCGACTTTCTCGCGGGGCGTGCGAGCACCTCGCTCGGCGAGGTGGTGCCGAGTTACCGGCCCGGCGTGACACCGACCGATCTGTCGCTGGTGCTACCCGACTATGTAGCCGAAGCGATCCGCGAGGCGCTGCCGCTGTTCGGCCGCCGCATCAAGGGTTTCGACCTGCCGGACGCGGTGATGACGGCGGTGGAAACCCGCACCTCCTCGCCGATCCGCATCACCCGCAACGAGCATTTTGAATCTTTGAACACGCGGGGCCTCTACCCCGCCGGGGAGGGCGCAGGCTACGCCGGCGGCATCTTATCCGCTGCCGTGGACGGCACCCGCGCAGCCGAAGCAGTAGCAAAGAGCCTCTCTTAAGAAACAAAAGTTTTTAGCTTCTTTTTTTCAAAAAAGAAGGGCTTCCTTCCTCCTTACGCATGTGCCCCGGGGAGAAGCCCACATGTACAAATCCACAATTATGTTTGTGTTGTTGTGCACAACACCGGCGATCGCCGACGACATCATGGTCATCAAGGCCGGCGAGTGGTCGCATACCATGTCGCTCGGCCGCGGCGCGCCAGGCAGCGTCATCAAGACCTGTGCTGCCAGCGACCGCACGATGACCGATGAGGGCCTGGAGAAAATGATGCCCGGCAAGAAGTGCCAATTCACCCATAGCCGGGCGGGCGGTTCGGTGGTGATCAACTCGGTCTGCGATCTGGGCAGCACGAAGATCAACTCGGTGACAACGGTGACTGTGCTAAGCGCTAACGATTATCAGATGACGTCCAAGGGGCACATCTCAAATCCGCCGCAAGGGATGCCGGCTGAGATCGCGATGGAATCGCGGTGGACGCGGACGGGACCTTGCCAGCGGGGGGATCGGGTGATGCCTGGGCCGTAAGGAACTACGTCTAGCCCATAGGGCTACTCCGCTACGACCAGCTTGGGGGCCATGACGCGCAACGGGGCGGATTCTACGCGGTCGCGGCCGTGCTGCTTGGCGACGTAGAGGGCGGCATCGGCAGCTGCCAGAAGATCGTTGGCCAGACTAGAGGTTTCCGGGATACAGGCGGCGCCGGCCGAGCAGGAGACGGGCGGGAGCTGGCCGTCGGCGGAAATTTCGGCGATGGCTTCGCGTATCTGGTCGGCTTTGGCGATCGCCTGGTCAAGGCTGCAATCGGGCATCAGCAACGCGATCTCCTCGCCGCCATAGCGGCAGGCAACGTCGGTCACACGCAGCTTGGCGATGATCACGCTCGCCACCTGGCGCAGCACAGCATCGCCCATCGCGTGACCATGCTGATCGTTGAGCTTCTTGAAGTGATCCAGATCGATCATCACCGCCGAAAGCGGCGCGCGGCGACGTTCCGCATCATGCGTCATCCGCTCGAGCATTTCCTCCATGAAGCGGCGATTATAGAGCCCGGTCAGCGGATCGCGCAGCGCCTGGTTGCGGAGTTTTTCGCGCAGGCTGATGCTTGAGAGTGCGAGCGACATCGCGTCGGCCAGGGCGCCGGCGATGGGCTGCATTTCGGTGAGCAGATGCTCGCTATCGGCACCTTCGGCCGTCAGCTCGAGCAGGCCGTAAAGCTCGCCGCGCGCGGCCATGGGGATCTCGAGGCTGGAGCGGCCGGCCACCGCATGCACGCAGTGCAAGGCTCCGGCCGCGGCGGCATTGCGGTGCGGCTTGCCGCGCTTGAGTGCCCAGCAGCCGCTCGGTGCAATGTGGTCGGGCCGTACGATCTCGCCGCCCGCCTGCCAGGTGGTGGAAAGATCCAGCCGATCCCGCGAGTTGTTGAACACGTAGAGCGCGCCACCGAGTTTCGGCATCAGCTGCAGGGCGCTGGTGCGCAGCACCTCGTTGGCGTCGTCACGATCGAGGGCGCTTTGCAGCATCTCCGTCATCACGAACAGCAGCTCGATCTGCCGGCGCGCCTCCACGTTCTCGGCCACCGCCTCCTCGCGCCGCCCAGCGTCGCCGATGGACCGGGTGAACGCAAAAACCAGCGCACCGACAGTGGCGATGGCACCGAGCAGGTCCAGACTCAGCAACCAACCCTGCTCGCTTATGATGGTGCGTGCCGTGTGGTCCGCATAGGCGTAACGCTGGGCAAGAAAGGCACCGAGGATTTCGCGTACCTCGTCCATGTGCTTCTTGCCTTGCAAGTCGACCAGCGAGGCGGCGGCGGCGGCCATTTGCTGGTTGTTC
The DNA here is from genome assembly GCA_965198855.1 of Acetobacteraceae bacterium. Classification (GTDB taxonomy): domain Bacteria; phylum Pseudomonadota; class Alphaproteobacteria; order Acetobacterales; family Acetobacteraceae; genus BOG-908. The sequence goes on from CBDAPZ010000002.1 coordinate 458,585, forward strand.
ACGTGATTGATCGCCTTGCTCCACGCGCCGCGCAGCGCGCTAACCTGGTGGGAAAAGGGCGCGGTATCACCGGCGGCGTTGGGCTGCTCGGCGGCAAACCGGTCGATTTCGGCGATCAGCGCCGGATCGCTCGCCAGGAACGATGTGGTTCCCCATTGATAGGGCTCGAGATATTCCACCTTGCCGGTCAGCACATAGCCGCGCACGCCGGTTTCCGCATCGATCAATGCCACACGCATGGTCTGCAGATCGCGGTTCGCGAGACGCGCGCGGTTCAGCTCGGCCTGGTTGTTGTTGGTGATCAGGAAGCCGATGACGGACATCGTAGCCATGAAGGTGATCAGGGCGATCACCCCGACAGCCATACGACGCGCCGAACGAGGGCCGAAACCGCGTTGCTGACGCCCTGATGGCGGGCGGGCGGGGAAAGCGGCGAAAGACATCGACGTGAGTTCCAGTGAAAGTCAGTGGTGAATACCACCTAAGGTAGCATAAACATATCTGTGAGCAACCTTTAACTTGTTACTAACCCCTTCGCACACGTGCACGCGACGCTTGCCAGCAGGCGGCAGCCAGCGGCACACTCGGCCTTTGCAGCGCAGCGGAGCATGCCGATGGGTCATATCAACGATATCGGTGCCGCCATAACCGAGGCAGCTCACCGGGCCGAGCCCGACCTGATCGCCATACGACGCGATCTTCACGCCCACCCGGAACTCGCCTTCGACGAAATCCGCACCGCCGGCGTGGTGGCGCGCGAACTCGCCCGCCTCGGCATCGAATGCCAGACACAAATCGGCCGCACCGGGGTGGTGGGCACCATCAAAGGCGGTCGGCCCGGCCCAGTGCTCGCCATACGCGGCGACATGGATGCGTTGCCGATCCTCGAACGCACCGGGCTTGCATTTGCCAGCGAGAACGCGGGGCTGATGCATGCCTGCGGGCACGACGTGCACAGCTCCACCCTGCTCGGCGTCGGCGCTATTCTCGCGCCGCTCGCAGGCGAATTTGCCGGCACCATCAAACTGCTGTTCCAGCCGGCCGAAGAGATCCTGGGCGGCGCATTGGCCATGATCGAGGACGGCGCTCTGGACGGCGTGGATATGGCGCTCGGCTTCCATAACCATCCGGACATACCGGTGGGGGAGTTCGCCTATGTCCCGGGTGCGACCTACGCCGCTTGCGACCGCTTCCGCATCGTCGTGCGCGGTGTATCGGGCCACGCCGCCTATCCGCACACCACCATCGATCCGATCGTGGCTGCAGCGCATCTCATCATTGGGCTGCAGACCGTAGTGTCGCGCGAAGTGGGGCCGCTGGAGCCCTGCGTGGTCTCGGTGGGCGCCATCCATGGCGGCACGGTGAACAACATCATCCCCGATTCCGTCGAGCTGCTCGGCACGGTGCGCACGCTTTCCGCCGGCGTGCGCGACCAGGCGGAAGCGGCGATCAAGCGCTTCTGCGGCGGCACCGAAGCGGCCTTCCGCACACCCTGTGATATCGAATGGGTGCCCGGCGTGCCGCCGACGATGAACGCGGACAGCGTGCTGGAGAAAAGCGTTGCCGCCGGGCGGCGGCAGTTGGGCGACGTCTTCAAGCTGGGTGTGCCAAGCATGGGGGCGGAAGATTTTTCGGTGATCGCCGCAAAGGTACCGAGCTTCGTGCTGCGCGTAGGGTCCGGGTCGCCGGGGCGATCGGATAATCTGCATAATTCGGCATACCAGCCAGATGAGGCTTGTATCGGCTTGGGCGCGCAGGCATTAGCGCGTGCTGCGATGGAGTTGCTCGCCTAGGGTGGGCACTGCCCACCCTGGGTTTGCCATTCAAGAACCAAAACGTTGCGATTTAAGGGCGTAGTTGTAGTGAAGAAAATATTGGCGATCGTTGCCGGCCTCAGCTTGCTGACACTCAATCCGGCCTTTGCCGATACGCTTGTGGATTTCAGCTTTTCAGGTTTGGTGCAGGGGAATGGGCCGCCGACAGGCACCGCCGCAACAGCCAGCGGTCAGCTTTATTTCAATCAGACCGGCCCCCGGGTAACGGCGCAACTGCAAGATGTAACGATCTCTGGCGTGCCCGGCTTCAACTACCAATACGGCTTTTCGCCTGCTTATTACAACACCTGGGACGTAGCGCCGAACGGCAAGCTTCTCGCTGGTTTCTTTGAATCAAGCACCAGCGACGGCGCAGGCGAACACGGCGTTGATTTCGAGCTGAACTACGACGGTTTCCTTGCCGGCGTCGGCACCGCCTTCTTTGTGTTCTACCCTGATATCTATACAACCGAGTCGTTCAGTTCGCCTGACGCAACGTTCGCCCAGGTATATCCGTCGACTGTGCCGGAACCGATGTCGGTTGCACTCTTCGCGGCCGGACTGCCTGGCCTCATGCTCATGAAGCGCAGACTGCCAAAGCCTGCGTAGAACAAGCAGACACGGCTGAAGCTTATGCCCCGGGCAGCAACTCTTGAGAAAGGCGCTCTAGCAGATCGTGCTTCGTGGCTGCACAGCCGCCGTCCTTCCACCAGGATCTGACCGCGCGGAGGGCTTCGCCGACACGGCGACCAGGCGCTACTCCGAGCGCCAAGGCATCACGCCCTTCGAGCGGGAAGACGGGCTTCGGCAAAGCGCCGATACGTTCCTGCAGCCCGCGTGTCTCGGTTCCGGTCAACCAAAGCCGATCCAGTAGCAAGGATGCCGGTTCGTCAGCCAGAAGACGCAGCAATGCCGCATCATTGTCCATGGCGTGAGGCACGGGGCCATGGCGCAGCGCACACAAACGATCGCGCTCGGCTGTTGAGAGCTTCAGAGTCGCCGCCAGAACATCGACATCTCCCTTAAACAGGGCGGCCAGGCGCAGCAGCGGATCAGCCGGCGCGCCGATCGCCACCATTCTTGCAAGCGCTTCGCTGTCGAACCCCGCGGGAAGAATTGCCGCCAATATGCCGAGTGCCTCCATCAGCCCCACGGCACGAACCGGTTCGGGAGCCGCAAGGATGTATTTCAGCTCGCGCCAGACACGTTCCGCCGAGAGGTTCGCCAGGCCATCGCGGCCGGCCTGGATGGCGGCAACGGCATCGCCGTCCGGAATCTCGCCGCCATAGCGCGCGTAGAAACGGAAAAAGCGTAATATGCGCAAGTAATCTTCGGCGACACGCAAGGCTGCAACGCCCACGAAGCGCACGCATCCCGCGGCCAAATCGGCTTGACCGCCGAAATAATCGTGCAATCTACCAGCCTGATCCAGCGACATCGCGTTGATGGTGAAGTCGCGCCGTGCCGCGTCCTCGGCGAAATCGTCCGTCCACGCCACGATGGCGTGGCGCCCGTCGGTCGACTCGTCGCGGCGCAAGGTGGTGATCTCGAACACGCGGCCGCGATTGAGTGCGGTCACGGTGCCATGGGACAGCCCGGTGGGAATCGTGCGCACGCCGTGCGCGGCGAGGGCTGTCAGAACCGCCTCGGGCGCATCGGGTGTCGCGATGTCGATGTCGGACACGCGCGCACCTGCCAACTCGTCCCGCACGCAACCGCCGACCAGCCTGGCCCGCGGCAACGCCGCCAAAATCGGCGACAGGCCGGGTGCTGCGAGCAGATCCGCCAGACTCACGACGAGCCGGGCACCACCTGCGTGCCCTCCATATGCGCGGGCACATAGGTGCCGCGAAACACGCGGGCGTCACCAAGCCCGTAGAGCAGACTAGCGAAAAGCGTAAAGACGACAACCAGCGCCAGCACGCCGCGCAAGCTCAGGCCGCGCACGCCATAGAGCCAGGCGATCACCACACCCAGCGGTATCAGCAGCAGCGAAAATTCAGCAAAACGCATCGGACAAAACCGCTTTTCAGGCGCCGGCCGCCACGCGCTCTGAGCGGTCGGACTCCTCGGCGCCGGCGGGCCGGCACAGCCATAGCCCGCCGACACAGAGCAGCACAGGTACAAGGGCGAGAGAACTGCCGCGCAGCATCTGCCAGGTCGCGATCGACCACGCGGCGCTGAAGAAGAACCCCACTACGTTCACCAACCCGCCCCAGCCCCGACGGTCGCGCCGTAGATCGGTGCGCTTGATCGGCGCCGGCCGCCACAGGCCCAGCAGAAGATTGCACGACACATTGCCGAAAATGCCGGCGACCATGGCCGGCACCGCGGCCGGCAGGCTCGCCCCCAGCCCGATCAAGGGGATGCCCAGTACCGCCAGCACACCCACCGCGGCCGCACCCAGCTTCGCCGCGCGCAAGCTGCCGCTGCCGACCGGCGCGGTCTGCATCAGTTCGGAGGCCTCGTCGCCCATCATCGTCACCGAGACGAACAGCCGCGCGAGCTCGCCCGCCGTCAGCACCGGTGCCGCCGCCAAAAGATCCGCGCCCGACGCACTGCCGGAGCTGCCGCGGAAAATCGCTACCAAAGCCGGCACCAGATAGATGGTGTAATACAAGGCAAGACCCGCCAGACCCGGGTAGCGGCGCAGCAGCAAGATCTCCTTGCGCAGGAGTGCCCGCATGCTGCCGGTGTTGAAGGGCCGCCTGTCGGCCCGAAGTGCTGCGTTTGCCCCTACGCTACCGGCAACGACGGCCTGCGCCCCAGCCGCGAACCAGCGCTGCAATCCCCAGCTGGTGAGAACCGCGGCACACGCCGCCAGAGCCAGCAGAAACAGCAGCGGCCCGACCTCGCCCAGCAAGGCGCGCGCCGGCAGCCAGCGCCAGGCATGCATCGCGGCCTCGTTCGAGGGTGCAAACGACTCCCAGAAATGGTCCGACGCCTTGTGCGGCAACAACGAGCGGACCTGGCCGCCCAGGAAAACGGCCGCGCCGATCAGGGTTGCCAAGCCATTGGCCATGGCGCGGGTGCGCCGCACGCCCGCGAGCCGCAACAGCAGGAACGTCACCGCAAACCCCGAACTCGTCACCAGCAGCGACAGGACGACGAACATCGGAAAGATGCCCACCATGTCCGCCCTGCCGAGGAACAGCATGCCATCGGTCAGCGGCACGAGGAACAACAACCAATACAATGAAACCGAACTGGCCGCCGCCAGCAGCCGCACGGCGAGAATGTGGCGCGTGGGCGCCGGTGTGGAGAGCAGCCAGGAAAGATCGGTGCGGTCGTCCAGCAATTCGGTGGCGCGCTGGACTGCTTGCGACAGCATCAGCCCACCAACGAACAGCAGCGCCATGGTGCCGCCGAGCAGCCGGTCGGTGGGCGCGAGATAGATGCGGGAGATGCCGAGGGCGAAACCGTAGCCGATGGCGTGGAGGAGGATGAGGAAGCCAATGAGCAACGCCCAGCCGTTGTGGCCGCCAAAGAGGCTGCCGCGCCAGATGAGGCGCATCTCGTGGCGCATGAGCAGCCAGAGTGCCGACTGACCTGCTTCTAGTCCAGGGGGCTTTACCCCCTGGACCCCCACCAGGGCGTGGCGCCCTGGACCGCGATTATGGGAAGGCAAGTGGGAGGCAGCAGTGCCCCTGGCCTGCCATGTATCATCCGGCACCTAGGCCGCCTCCGCCCTGGGCTCGCCCACGGTCCGCAGGAAGATCTCTTCCAGGGTGCCTTCACCGCCCTGAGCGCGTAGCTCCGCCAGCGAGCCGAGGGCGACCAGCTTGCCTTCGGCGATGATGCCGATGCGGTCTGCCAGGCGTTCGGCCACTTCGAGGATGTGGGTGGTGAGGATGATGGAGGCGCCATTGGCTACGCAGCCGGTCAGCAAGTTTTTCACGTCACGTGCGGCGGCGGCATCCAGGCCGGTGAGCGGTTCGTCGAGGATCAGCAGTTTCGGATCATGGATCAACGCGCCGGCGAGCACGGTCTTCTGGCGCATGCCGCGGGAGAAGCCGCTGCAACGCTCGTTGCGGTAGGGCCAGAGGCCGAGCCGGGTGAGGTAGAGTTCGGCGCGTGCCCGGGCGAGCCTGGGTTCGACCGACCAGAGGCCGGCGACGAATTCGAGGTATTCGAAGGGCGTGAGCAGCTCGTAGAGCAGCGGTTCTTCCGGCAACCATGCGACCTGTTGCTTGGCGGCGATCCTGTGCGCCAGGGCATCAATGCCGAAGATGGAGATGCTGCCGGAATCCGGTCGCAACAGCCCCGCTACCATACGCAACGTGGTCGTCTTGCCGGCGCCGTTGGGGCCGAGGAGGGCGAAGAATTCGCCTGCCCTGACCGTGAGGTCGAGCCCATCGACGGCCGGGCGGGTGAAGCTCTTATGCAGGTTTTCAAGGCGAAGTGCGTCCATATGGGGAGCATCGCATCTCGCGGGCGGGAAAGGGAAGGCGCTGTTACACGGCCGGTGCGCCGTGAACCACCTGATGGATGAAAGCCAGTTTCTCCATCACCCTGGCGGAGAGAATGAAGGGGTAGAAATCGGCCTGGCCCATGGCGCGGTTGAGACTGTTCACCGCAAAAGAAAGTGGCAGCCAGGCATCGAGGATCACCGACATGTCAGATTCCTCGTAGGGGTCGAAGTCGATATCGGTCTGCATGGCATCGCGGCCGAGCTTCGGGTGGATCCCGACACCGAAGGAAGCGGCCATCTCGAGCGTGTCGATGATGTGCAGGTAGTGCGCCCAGGTTTCGGCGAAATCCTCCCAGGGGTGGCTGGTGGCATAGGCGCTGACGTAGTTCTCCTGCCAGCCGATCATCGGCTCACGGGCGTAATGCTCTTTCAGCGCCTGCTCGTAGTCTTTCGTCTCGTCGCCGAAATGGCGGCGGAAGGGTTCCAGGTAGCCGGTATTGGCGATCAGCAAGTCCCAGTAATGGTGGCCGATCTCGTGGCGGAAATGGCCGAGAGGCGTGCGGTAGAGCTCGCCCATGTCGGCACGCATCCGCTCACGTTCCACGTCGTCGCCCTCCTTCAGCGCGATGGTGATCAGACCTTCGTCATGGCCGGTGAGCACTTTCGGCTGGGCGCGGGTTTCGGCCAGGAAGTCGAAGGCGAGACCGTGTTCGGGGTCTTCGGTACGGGTGGCGAGCGGCAGCCTGAGACGGGTGAGCGCGTAGAACAGGCGATGCTTGGCCAATTCCAGCGCGCGCCAAGCGGTCACATGGTCGGCGTCCGTAAGGTCGGGGATGACATGGTTATGGCGGCAGGCCAGGCAGTAATTTTCAGTGAAGCTCGCGGGGATCAACCAGTTGCAGGCTTCCTGGCCGGCATTGGCACAGAATTTCCAGCTTCCCAGGGAGTCAGACCAGAGTTCGCCATCCTGATCGAGCGCACGCAGCATGAAATTGGCCGGGTCGTAGCCGAGGCGATGCCCGCATTGCTCGCAACGCGTGTTCTCGAAGTACAACAACTGGGCACAGGCCGGGCATTTGAAGAGGCGCATGGTCGGGTCCGTCGGTTCAGGTGCCGAACAAACGCCATGCCTGTCGAAAGTTGCCGTTTCCGCCCGGCAGCCCAGGGCACACAGGCGGCGGCTATTGTCTGAGCCCGGTTCTTGCTACCCCTACCCTGGAGTTGCCTAAAGACCGGATTAAGAAATGACCCTGCACGTCGCCCTGACCCACCGCACCTCCTATCGTTACGACCGCCCGGTGGCGCTTGGCCCGCAAACCATCCGGCTGCGCCCGGCGCCGCACGCACGCACGCCGATCGTCTCCTACACGCTGAAGATCGAACCGGCCGAGCACTTCCTGAACTGGCAGCAAGACCCGCAAGGCAATTTCCTGGCGCGCGTAGTCATCCCTGAGCGCACCACGCATTTCCAGGTAACGGTCGATCTCGTGGCGGACATGGCCACCATCAACCCATTCGATTTTTTTCTGGAGCCCGACGCGGAGACCTGGCCGTTCACCTATGACCCGGTACTTGAGCAGGAGCTCGCGCCGTTTCGCCGGTTGGAGGCGCCTGGCCCGTTGCTGACCACGCTGCTGGCCGACGTGCCACGAACGGAAATCCGCACCATCGACATGCTGGTCGACCTGAACGTGCGGGTCCAGAAACTCGTTGCCTACATCGTACGCATGGAGCCCGGCGTATGGACGCCGGAACAGACGCTCGGCGAGGGCAAGGGCTCCTGCCGCGACAGCGCCTGGCTGCTGGTGCATGTGCTGCGCCATCTCGGCTTCGCGGCGCGGTTCGTCTCCGGCTACCTGATCCAACTGGTGGCGGACCAGAAGCCGCTCACGGGTCCCGAAGGGCCGACCTCGGATTTCACCGATCTGCATGCCTGGGCGGAAGTGTATCTGCCTGGCGCAGGTTGGATCGGGCTCGATGCCACCTCGGGGCTGCTCACCGGCGAGGGGCATATCCCGCTGGCGGCAAGCCCGGATCCGATGTCCGCCGCGCCGATCTCCGGCGGTGTGGAACCGGCCGAAGTCGCCTTCGACGTCGAGATGAAGGTCGAGCGGGTGCTGGAATCCCCGCGCGTCACGAAGCCTTATACCGAGGCGCAATGGCGCTCGATCCTGGCCGCCGGTTATCGCGTGGACCAGGCGCTCGCGGAAGGCGAAGTGCGGCTGACCATGGGCGGCGAGCCGACCTTCGTCAGCGCCGACGACATGGACGGGGCTGAATGGACGGTCGATGCGCTCGGCCCGACCAAGCGCACCTATGCCGGCAAGCTGCTGCGCCGGCTGCTGCCGCTCTGGTCGCCGGGCGCCGCGATCACCCATGCGCTGGGCAAGCATTATCCCGGCGAGCAATTACCGCGCTGGGCGCTCAACGCGCATTGGCGCCGCGACGGCGAGCCGGTGTGGAAGGATCTTGGCCTGCTGGCCTCCGACGAGGATACCGGCAGCAATACCGCCGAAGAAGCGCGCAAATTCTGCGAGGCGCTGGCCGAGCGGCTGCAGGTCGCCCCCGACCTGATCAACCCGGCCTATGAGGACATCCATTACTTCCTTTGGAAGGAGAACCGCCTGCCGGCCAACGTGCTGGCGGAAGGCTCCAAGCTGAACGACCCGCTGGCACGCGAGCGCATGGCGCGCGTGTTCGGCCAGGGGCTGAGTGCGACCGTGGGCAGCGTGCTGCCGCTACGCCGCGTGGCGCAGCACGGGACGCGCCGCTGGCAATCCGGCAAATGGTTCTTCCGCCCCGGCGTTCTGTTCCTGGTGCCCGGCGACGCACCGATCGGGTTCCGCCTGCCGCTGGAAAGCCTGCCCTGGGCAGATCCGGCAGACATCGAGTTCGACGTGCCCGTGGATCCGTTCGCGCCGATCGCGAAGCTGCCGCCCTATCCGGAATTCCGCCGCCTTGCCGTGGCAAGCGGCTTTGGCGCCGATCGCCCGCACGGCTATTACGGCGACCATGCCCCAGGATTGGTCGGGCAGCGCGTGCCCGAAATCGGCCGCGAGGAGCCGGAACTGGTGCGCACGGCACTCGCCGTCGAGGCACGCGGCGGCAAGATCCATGTGTTCTTCCCACCGCTCACGGTGGCGGAGGATTGGCTTGATCTCGCAGCCGCCGTCGAAGCCACCGCGGAAGAGTTCGGCACCCAGGTGGTGCTGGAAGGCTACCAGCCGCCACGCGATCCGCGGCTGAACCAGTTCTCCGTCACCCCCGATCCCGGCGTGATCGAGGTGAACATCCACCCCGCCGATAATTTCACCGAAATGGTAGAGCGCACGACACAGCTTTACGAAATCGCACGCGAGACCGGGCTGGCGACCCAAAAGTTCATGCTGGACGGACGCCATGTCGGCACCGGCGGCGGCAACCATGTGGTGATGGGGGCGGCCACCCCCGCCGACAGCCCGTTCCTGCGACGGCCGGATCTGCTGAAAAGCCTGCTTGGTTTCTGGCACAACCATCCCAGCCTCTCCTACATGTTCGCGGGCCTGTTCATCGGCCCGACCAGCCAGCATCCGCGCATCGATGAAGCGCGCATGGACAGCGTGGCGGAACTGGAAATCGCCTTCAGCCGCATCTCCCCGAAAGTGGAGACTCCGCCCTGGCTGACCGATCGGCTGTTCCGCAACATCCTTGCCGACATCACGGGAAATACCCATCGCACCGAGTTCTCGATCGACAAGATGTTTGCGCCCGAAAGCAGCACCGGGCGACTCGGCCTGGTGGAAATGCGCTCGCTCGAGATGCCGCCGGATAGCCGCATGTCGATCGCGCAGATCCTGCTGATGCGCTCGGCGCTCGCGGCCTTCTGGAATACCCCCTACGAGCGCAGCCTGATCCGCTGGGGCACGCGCCTGCACGACGATTTCATGCTGCCGCATTTCGTCGAGCAGGATTTTGCAGGGGCGCTCGAGGAACTCTCGCAGATGGGCTTTGCGATGGACAAGTCGTGGTTCGCGCCGCATCTCGAATTTCGCTTCCCCAAGATCGGCGAAGTGACCGTTGACGGCGCCAAGATCGAGCTGCGTCACGCGCTCGAACCCTGGCACGTGCTCGGCGAGGAACCCGCCGCCGGTGGCACGGTACGCTACGTGGACAGCTCGGCCGAACGACTGCAGGCCCGTGTCAGCGGCTGGGTGGAGGAACGTTTCATTCTCAGCTGCAACGGCCATGCGGTGCCACTGACGCAGACCGGCACGGTGGGCGACTACGTCGGCGGCGTGCGCTTCAAGGCGTGGGCACCACCTTCCGCCCTGCACCCCACCGTGCGCGCACAAAGCCCGCTGGTATTCGACATCTATGACAAATGGAGCGGCCGTAGCCTGGGCGGGATGACGCATTACGTCTCGCATCCCGGCGGCCGCAATTACGAAACCTTCCCGGTCAACGCCAACGAAGCCGAAGCACGCCGCCGCGCGCGCTTCTTCCCGTTTGGCCACACGCCGGGCCACATGGCCGAACCACGCGCAGTGCCAGACCCGGAACATCCCCGCATGCTCGATCTGCGACGCGCCGCCGCGAGTGCGCGATAGTGCAGGATCAAAAGGAAATAAAAGTCTTTTGTTTCTTTTCTTCAGAAAAGAAAGCGCTTTCTTTTCTGAAGAAAAGAAACAAAAGGCTTTTATGTTCTGAGGCTGGACCAAGTGCCGGATAGCACAACCGCCGCCGGGAAGCCTGCAGGTTGGGACGAGCTTGTTGACCAGAGCAACCGACTCAGGGGGCCATGGAGGCGCATGCTTGGCACGTTGCTGGGGATGGGTTGGGCGACGCTATCCGAACGCACCGCAGAGCTGGATCGCGCTTGCGTCGAAGAGGGCGCGGCGGCGCTGCTCGCGGTGCCGAATGCAGGCAGCTGGCGCTGCGACGCCATTCCGTTCCTGCTGACCCAAAGCGAATTTACCACACTCGCGGCCGGGCTCGCCCAACGTGCCGAGTTGCTGGAGATGGTGCTCGCCGACGTCTACGGAAAACGCCAATTGCTCGAAGATGGGCATCTGCCGCCGACGCTGGTGTATCCAAGCGAATCTTACCTGCGCGAGCTGCGCACGACATTGCCGAACGATCACGATGCGCCGCCGCCGCCGCGCCATTTGCAGCTCTACGCTGCGGATCTGGTGCGCGGGCCGGACGGTGCCTGGCGTGTGCTGGCGGACCGCACCGGCGAGCCGGCCGGGCTGGCTTATGTGCTCGAGAATCGTCGCATCATGGCACGCGTGCTGCCGGAATTGTTCAAGACGATGGAGGTGAGCCAGGTCCGCTCCTTCTTCGATACCTGGCAGGATGCGCTGCAGCGCCTCGCACCGGAGGACGCCGGCAACCCCGGCATGGCCCTTCTGACGCCCGGGCATACCGACACACGCTGGTTCGAGCACGTGGTGCTGGCCCGCGCGCTGGGCTGCACGCTGGTGGAAGCCGGCGACCTGACGGTGCGCGACGATGCGCTGTTCGTGAAAACCTTGCGTGGCCTGCAGCCGATCCATGTGCTGCTCCGCCGCCAGCCGGGCGCCAACCTCGATCCGCTGGAGCTGACCGGCAGGGTGGGGGCCGGCATTGCGGGCCTGCTGAACGCGCAGCGCCAAGGCGCGGTGCAGGTGATGAACGGTGCCGGGGCCGCCTATGTCGAGGCGCCGGGTCTCATGGCGCTTTTGCCGCTGCTCTCGCGCGTGCTGACCGGCGATGACTTGTCGCTCGAAAGCGTGCCGATGCGCTGGCTTGGTGACCCGGCCGCCCTGCGCGACGTTGAGGCCTCGCTCGACGCGTGGCAGATCATCAGCGCGACCGATGCGGACCTGCCGGCGCAGATCCCCGCCGCGATGACGCAAGATGCGCGCACAAAGCTTTTGGCGCAGATCGCGGAAGCACCGTGGCGATTTGCGGCCGTCGCACCTCCATTGCCCAGTTTCGCCCCCTGCGCCTCGCATGGAGAAACGCTGGAGCCGCGGCGCGTGGTGCTGCGACTTTATCTGGTCTTTGATGGCCTGGCATGGCGCGCTTTGCCCGGTGGGATTGCCCGCGTGCTCGAAGGCGACCTTGTGGCGGGCAAGCTGCCGCAGAACGCGCTTTCGAAGGATGTGTGGGTGCTGCAGGAAGAGGGCGAGGATATCTACGGGCCAGGCAATCTGCACGTGCCGGCCTTGTCGATCCGCCGCACGCCCGGTGACATGCCGAGCCGGGTGGCCGATAATTTCTATTGGCTAGGCCGCTATCTGGAGCGGCTTGAGAATGTGGCGCGGCTGAGCCGCACCGTGCTGAACCGCATCGCACGCGGCACCATGCTGCCGCGCGACTTGCCTGACATGGAGGCGCTGATCGCCTGCATGGTCGATGCCGGCATCGTCAGCGCGGAGCTGAGCACGGGGGCGGGCTATGTGCAGCTCGCCGACCTGATCCTGCGGGCGCTCGCGCGCGACACCGGGATCGTCGCACGGCTGACCGGGCGGGTGCGCGACCTGGCCGATACGCTGCGCGACCGGCTGAGCGGCGAGATGCATGCGACGATCGGGCATGATCTGCGGCGGCTGAAGGGCAACCGGCTGCTGTTGCGGCCTGGCCAGCGTGCGGTGGGGATCGGGCTGATGTCGGATTTCGCCGGGCAGGTTCTGCAGTTTTCGGCAAACGTGTCGGGGTATGCGGCCGAGAACATGGTGCGCGGCGGCGGGCGGCTGTTCCTCGATCTGGGCCGGCGTATCGAGCGCGGGCAGGCGGTGGCGTGCCAATTGGCGCATGCGCTGGACCAGAAGCCGGAGCGCATGGAGGCGGGTTTGGCGCTGGCCTTGGAGATTTGCGACAGCGCACTGACTTACCGCTCGCGCTATCTCTCGGTGGTGCAGGCAGCGCCAGTGGTGGATCTGGTGGTTGCCGACGAGAGCAATCCGCGTGCGCTGGGCTTCCAGCTGGTGACCGCGCGCACTACGCTGGCCATCCTGGCCGGGCGTGACGATGCGCCGCTTGCGGCCTTGCTCGATCCGGCGATTGCGGAGACGCGGCTGATCGTTTCCGATCTGGTGGGGGCGGAGGATCAGGCGGTGATGGCGGCGGGGCTCGCACCGCGTCTGCGCGAGATTGCGGGGCAGATGAGCGCGGTTTCCGATGCAGTGATGCGGCAGTATTTTGCGCTGCTGCCGGTGACGCTGACGGACAGCATGTCGTGATCTACAATGTGCATCATTGCACGCGGTATACCTACGGCACGCCCGTCGATCTGGGTGCGCATCTGCTGCATCTGCATCCACGCAAGCTACCATGGCAGCGCATCATCAGCAGCAAGCTGACGCCGGACCCGATCCCCTCAAAAACCCGCGGCGGAGTCGATTGTTTTGGCAATGATGTGTGCTGGATGTTCGTCGATGTGCCGCATCCGACCTTCGAGGTTAATCTTGAGGCAACGGTGGAGGTAACGGCGCCTTTCATTCCACGCACTGAGGATACGCCGGCGTGGGAGGAGGTTTCGCGCACAGCCTATCGCGGTGGGCACCCTGGCTTCGAGGCAGGCGAGTTCCTGTTCGACAGCCCGATGGTGACCATGGTGCCGGAAGCCCGCGAATATGCTGCGAAATCGTTTCCTGTAGGCCGGTCAATCCTGGAAGGTGTGCTGGATTTCAACATGCGCATACGCCGGGAATTTGCATTTCGCGGCGGGGTGACGACGGTGAACACACCGGTGCGCCAGGTGCTGGCGCAGAGGGCCGGTGTTTGCCAGGATTTTTCGCATCTGATGATTGCCGGCATGCGCGGCCTTGGCCTGCCGGCGCGTTATGTGAGCGGCTACATACGCACCAAGCCGCCGCCGGGCCAGCAGCGCCGCCGCGGTGCCGACCAATCCCACGCCTGGGTCGGCTGCTGGCTCGGCCCGGACCATGGCTGGGTCGACGTGGACCCCACAAACGGCATCGTGGTGGCACAGGAGCATGTGGTGCTCGGCTGGGGCCGCGACTACAGCGACATCAGCCCGATCTACGGTGTCATTTTAGGCGGCGGCAAGCATAGCGTCCACGTAGGCGTCGACCTTGAGCCCGCAGAAACCGAAACCGAAGCCTGACCACAGCGTTGAAAACAAAAGTCTTTTGTATCTTTTCTTCAGAAAAGAAGTGCTTGCCTCCTTCTTAGTTCCTGGCCCCGGTCTTGCTTGTTCGGGAGTTCCAGCTTTAGCGTGGTCAAAATACGAAAGGTGTGCGGGTGAAAGGATTGCTCGACGGCTACGACAAGAAGTCGTTTTTCTGCGAGCTGATGGACGGTGCGGCGCATGATCCGGCGGTGGCAATGATTGCCGAGCGGCTCAGCCAGATGGACCCGGCGGAGTTGCGCCGGCGGGCCGAGATTGCCGAGGTCGAGCTGTTCAACCAGGGGATCACCTTCACCGTCTATTCCGACAAGGATGCGATCGATCGCATCCTACCGTTCGATCTGATTCCCCGCGTGGTGACGGCGAGGGAGTGGGAATTGCTCGAGCGTGGTGTGCGCCAGCGTGTTGCGGCGTTGAACGCGTTCATCTGGGACATCTATCACGACCAGAAGATATTGAAGGACGGTATTGTTCCCACGCATCTGGTGCTGGGGAATTCGAATTATCGGCCGGAGATGGTGGGGCTGGACGTGCCGCACGGCACGTATGTGCATGTCTGCGGGGTCGACATCATACGTGATGAGAAGGGCGAGTTTCTTGTTCTAGAGGATAATGCACGTACGCCGTCCGGTGTTTCGTATGTGCTCGAGAACCGCAACATGATGCGGCGCATTTTCCCCGATCTGATGGACGGCATCGCCGTCAAACCCGTGGGCAGCTACGGCATGATGCTGCAGGCTGCACTCGCCGAAATTGCGCCCGCCGACGTGTCCGATCCGCAAGTGGTGTTGCTTTCGCCTGGCATTTATAACTCTGCCTATTTCGAGCATATCTTTCTGGCGCGTGAAATGGGCGTGCCGCTGGTGGAAGGCAACGATCTGGTCGTCGAGGATGGCTACGTCTACATGCGCACCACCGCCGGCCTAGCCCCCGTACATTCGATCTATCGCAGGCTGAACGACGATTTTCTCGATCCCGACGTGTTCCGGCCGGACAGCACATTGGGCGTGCGCGGGCTGATCGATTGCTGGCGGCGTGGCCATGTGGCGATCGCGAATGCGGTGGGCACCGGCGTTGCCGACGACAAGGCGATCTATGCGTATATGCCGCGTATCATCAAATACTACCTCAACGAAGAGGCGGTGCTGAAGAACGTGGAAACCCATATCTGCGGCGAATCCGAAGGCCTCTCCTACACGCTTGCCAATCTGGAAAATCTGGTGGTCAAGCCGGTAGGCGAATCGGGCGGCTACGGGCTGATCATCGGACCGCACGCGACGAAGGAGGAGATCGCCGCTTTCCGTGTTCAGTTGCAGGCGGATCCTGCGAACTATATCAGCCAGCCGATGATCAGCCTGTCCGTCTCGCCGACGCTCGCGGGCGACAAACTGCTGCCGCGCCATGTCGATCTGCGGCCATTCTCGGTGACCGGGCGAAAGACCTGGGTTCTGCCCGGCGGTTTGACACGGGTGGCGCTGCGCGAGGGATCGCTGGTGGTGAACTCGTCGCAGGGCGGCGGTTCCAAAGATACCTGGGTACTTGAGTGATGGCGTATACGGAAGCCCGCAGCCGCTCACCGCTGCTGCTCTCGCGCTATGCCGAGGCATTGTTCTGGCTCGCGCGCTACATGGAGCGGATCGAGAACCTCGCGCGCATTCTCGACGTGACAGACACTTTCGTGCGTCACGGCGTGGATCAGTCGGGCTGGCGCTCGGTCATCCAGATCAATGCTGATGAAGAACGTTTTCTCGCGCGCTACGGCAAGGCGACGGCGGAGACGGTGGCGCAGTTCTATCTGGTGGACCGTGAGAATCCCACCTCGATCCTCTCTTCCCTGTTCGCAGCACGGGAAAACGCACGTACGCTGCGGCCGCTGATCTCCACCGAGATGTGGAGCCAGATCAACATTTTTTACAACCGCGTGCGCGGCATGACGGCCGCCGATGCGGCACCGTCGCGCGTCTCTGGACTGTGCGCGTATCTCAAGGAACAATGCCAGGCCCATGCCGGCATCACCGACGGCACGTTCTATCGCGACCAGGGCTGGGCTTTCTACTGCATCGGCAAATATATCGAACGCGGCGACCAGACCTCACGCATGGTCGATATCAAATACCACACGCTGCTGCCGACGGTGGATGATGTCGGCAGCGCACTCGATGTCAGCCAATGGCACGCGCTTTTGCGCACCGCGTCCGGCTACCACGCCTACCGCCGTATCAACCCGAGCGGCATGACGCCGGAAGCCGTCGCCGGCTTCCTGCTGATGAACCATTCCTTCCCGCGCTCTATCACGTTGTGCCTGCACCAGATCGAGATCTATCTGAGCCAGCTCAGCTCGGGCTACGGGCTGCGCGGCGCCTATGTCGCGCAGGAAACACTAGACGAGCTGCGCGCCGCGATGATGGACCAGTCGATCGAACAGATTCTTGCGCGCGGCCTGCACGAATTCCTTGATTGGGTGCAGCTGCAGTTCATCAGCCTGCAGGACGCAATGGCGGCGAATTTCTGGCAGCCTGCGGAGCAGACGCAAAGCCAAAGTCAGTCTTAGTAGCCAACAATTAACACCTGGAAAGCAAGATTGGGGGAACCGTGCCGGTCCCCCCAAACCCCCCGGCATTATTTTGGGTGGTGTTCTGCTTACACAGGTGTCGAACCGGGCCATCATTCTTTCAGCCACTGCCTTGCTGCTCTGTGGCATGGGACCCGCAGCGCGCACGGAAGTGAGCCTGTGCGCCGACCTTTGGTGCCCATACAATTGCGCGCCGAACTCGGCCCAGCCGGGTTTCGCCGTCGAGATCGTGCGGGATGTGTTTGCAAAGTCCGGCTACACCGTCACTTACCAGGCAGCAGGCTGGGCACGTTGCATCGAAGACACACGGGCGGGCCGCTTTACCGCCATCATCGGCGCCATCCGTGCCGACGCGCCGGATTTCACGTTCCCTCAGCAGCCGATCGGCACCAGCAGGGCAGACTTCGCGGTGCGCAAGGCAGACGCCTTCCGCTACAATGGCCCACATTCCTTCGACGGACGCGTGATCGCCACCACACGCAATTACAGTTTCGGCGGAGAAACCGGCGCCTATCTCACGGCCCACGCGAACGACACCAAAGCGGTCGAATTCGTCTCCGGCGACGACGCCCTGCCAAAGAATCTCGCCAAGCTGGTCGCCGGGCGCGTGGACCTGGTGGTGGACGATGGCAACGTGTTGCGCAGCAAGATCGCCGCACTCGGCCTTCAGGACAAAGTGAGGATGATAGAGGGGCCACATTCGAGCCCCCTCTTCATCGCCTTTTCGCCCGCAGCGCCCGACCGTGAAGACCTCGCGCGCATCCTAGACCGCGGCATCGCGCGCATGCGTGCCAACGGCGCCTTGGCCGCCGTTCTGGCGCGCTACCATGTGGGAAGCGGTTCATGAAACGATGGCTGCCCGCCATGTCGCTGCGTTCGCGGGTGATGCTGCGGGCAGGGCTGGCGCTGACCGTATTGCTGATCGCCGACACGGCGCGGCGGGAGCGTTCGCTGGAACAGGCAGGGCGTCGGTCCTTATCCGAACGAGCCTCGCTTCTGGTATCGATGCAGGCGCGAGCCTTGTCCATGCCGGTGTGGAACCTCGACCGCGACCAAGTCGGGGCAGCATTGGATGCCCTGACGGCAGATCCGGATTTCGTCGCCGCCAGCGTAACCACGCCGGATGGCAAGGTGCTCGAACAACGCCACGTTGACTCAAGCGCGGGCCTGATCGACGTCCGACAGGACATCCTCTATCGCAGCCATGGCGAGCTGCGCACCCTGGCCACGCTGCATCTTCGCCTCTCCACCGCGCGGCTGCAGGCAATCTTGCATGCGGCCTTCCGCGTGGAGGCGGCGGCGTTGGCGTTCTTGCTGGGCCTCGTGCTGGTGATCCTCTACGTCACCCTCCGCCAGGTCGTCCGCCCGCTGGACCGGCTAGCGGCAGCGCTGACCCGCCTCGCGGATGGCGACCGCGATACGCCAATCCCCGCCAGCGACCGCGATGACGAGGTGGGTGCCGTCGCACGCGGGCTGGAAGTGTTCCGCGATACCGCCTTCCGGCTGGTGAAGGCGGAAGGCACTTATCGTGCCCTGTTCGACCATGCCTCGGTCGGCATCCTGGGCAGCGACGATGCCGGCCGCATACAGAGCCTCAACGAGGCGATGCTACGGCTCACCGGCTACACCGATCCCGAAACGCTGGCCGCGGCCATGCACCGCGACGATGGATCGTCGTTCTACACACAGCCCGGGCGGCGAGCCGAAATCTATGGGCTGATGCGCAATTCTAACGGCTTCGTCGGCGAGGAGGCGGAGATACGCCGCGCCGATGGCAGCCACGCGCTCATCTCCATGACCGGGCGGGCGGTGCGCGACGAGACTGGCCGCGTGCTGAGCTTCAGCGCCACGATGGAGGACATCACCGACCGCCAGCGCCGTCGCGAGGAAGAGCAGCTGCGGCTACGTGCCGCTATGGAGTGCGCCAGCGACGCCATATTGATCGTCGACAGCCAGGGCTTGGCACTGTTCGTGAACCCGGCCTTCGAACGATGCTTCGGCTACACACGGGAGGCTTTCTCGGCACTCGGCGGCCTGCCGGCGGTGCTGACCGATCCCGCCGCGGCAGATGCGCTGTCGCTGGCGCTACACCGTGGCGAAGCCTGGCAGAAGGAAGCCGATATCCGCATGGCCGATGGCCGCGCACTGCCTCTGCTGATCCGCGCGAGCACCATCCGCGACAGCCAGGGCACGAGCTTCGGTTGCGTGGTGATCTGCACCGACCTGCGCGATCGGCGACAGGCCGAAGCGCGCATACAATACATGGCGCATTACGACTGGCTCACCAGCCTCCCGAACCGCGTGCTGTTCCGCGAACGTTTGAGCCTGGCACTACAGCACTGCACACGCGATGGCGGTGCGTTCGCCATACTCTGCATGGATCTGGACCGCTTCAAGGCGGTGAACGACACGCTGGGCCATGCCGCCGGCGACCGGCTGTTGCAGCTGGTCGGGGCACGGCTGCAGCGCGCGGTGCGCGAAGGCGACACGGTGGCACGTGTCGGCGGCGACGAGTTCATCGTCGTCCAGCTCGGCCTGCGCCATGCCGATCAGGCAGTCTCACTGGCCGGGCGATTGATACAGGACCTCTCCCAGCCTTTCGATCTGAACGGACGCGAGGCACAGATCGGCACCTGCATCGGCATCGCGCTGGCGCCGTCACATGGCACCGACGCCGATCGCCTCCTGGGATACGCCGACCTGGCCCTCTATGAGGCCAAGGCGCAGGGCAAAGGCCAGCTGCAAATGTTCACGCCGGACATGGACCAGGTGCAGCGCGCACGCACGGCGCTGGAGCAGGACCTGCGTCGCGCGGTGACCGAACAAAGCCTGTTCCTGCACTTCCAGCCGCAATACCGGCTTGCGAGCGGCGTGTTGCTCGGGGCGGAGGCCCTCCTACGCTGGAATGATCCGGAACGCGGCGCGGTGTCGCCGAACGTGTTCATCCCGGTGGCTGAAGAGAGCGGCCTGATCCATCCGATCGGCCTGTTCGTTCTGCACACCGCCTGCCGAGAGGCGGCGACCTGGCCCAACGAGCTGCGAATCGCGGTGAACGTATCCCCCGCGCAATTCCATGCCGGCGACCTGATCGACACCGTCGGGCGCGTTTTGCGTGAGACCGGGTTGTCACCTGAACGGCTGGAGCTGGAAATCACCGAAGGCGTGCTGCTGCGCGATACCGAAGCCACCCGCGCCACACTGCTCGGCCTGAAATCGCTCGGCGTGCGCATTACGTTGGATGATTTCGGCACCGGCTATTCGTCGTTGAGCTATCTGCGCCGCATGCCGTTCGACAAGATCAAGATCGACCGCAGCTTCGTCGCCGCGTTGGGACAGGATGAAGCCGCGACTGCACTGGTACGATCGATCATCGCACTCGCCAATGGGCTTGGGCTGGAGGCGAATGCTGAAGGCGTGGAAACGAAGCAGCAGGCCAAATTGTTGCGCGATGACGGCTGTCACGAGGTGCAGGGTTTTTACTTCGGGCGGCCTATGTCAGCGAGCGCATTTACCGATCTGCAAAACGAAACGAGGCTTGCGAAAATCGCCTAAACACGAGGCAAGAAAGTTTTTCCGCACATGACCCAGATAGACAGACAGATGAAAAGATATGTCATCTTTCTCATCGTTCCTAATAATCTGTATCATCTGTTGAAACACGGCTTTCTCGATGATGTTCGTGCCAGTGCCGAGCGATATCGATGCGGCGGCAGATCCAGACTTTTTCGTGGCCGGCGAGATACGACAGAAAACGTGAGAGCCCGGCGAATTTTCCGGCGCGGCCAGCCAGGCGGCAATGCAGGCCGATCGACATCATTTTCGGCGCTTCGGCGCCTTCCGCATACAACACGTCGAAACTGTCCTTCAGATAGCTGAAGAACTCGTCGCCATTGGTAAAGCTGCCGGTGGCGAAACGCATGTCGTTGGCCTCAAGCGTGTAGGGAATGATCAGCTGGGTGCTGCCATGCTGCGTATCCCAATAAGGCAGATCATCGGCATAGCTGTCGGAATCGTAGAGAAACCCGCCTTCCTCGGCAACGAGGCGCCGTGTATTGGGGCTACAGCGGCCGAGATACCAGCCGAGGGGACGTTCGCCGGTGGCTTTGACATGGGCCGCAATCGCACGCTGCAGATGCGCGCGTTCTTCGGCCTCCGGCATGTGCTGGTAGTCGATCCAGCGCCAGCCATGGGTGGCAATCTCGTGGCCGCGGCCCTGCATGGCGGCAACAGCGTCCGGATTGCGTAGCAAGGCCATCCCGACGCCAAAGCACGTGAAAGGAAAACCATGTTTGTCGAACAGGCGCAGCAGGCGCCAGAAGCCGGCGCGGCTGCCATATTCGTACATGCTTTCGATGTTCATGTTGCGCGCGCCATGCAGGGCGGGTGCATTGGGAATGTCGGAGAGGAAGGTTTCCGAGGCGGCATCGCCGTGCAGGACGCAGTTTTCGCCGCCCTCCTCGTAATTCACCACGAACTGCACTGCGATCCGTGCCTCGCCTGGCCAGTGCGGATGCGGCGGTGCCGCGCCATAGCCGATCATGTTGCGCGGATAGGCTTCGGCCATGGCGTGCTCCCAAGCTTTCTGGCAGCAAGCCTAGGCTAGGAGCTTACGGCGGAGAAGCGGTGCGTCTCGACGTCAGGCGGCGCCCGCCATGCTTGGCTGCGGCAGAGGATAGCGCAAGGCGGGCATACCCTTGAAGTCTTGGCTGCCTGTATGGGTCAGCGGTGCCTGGGTATCGAGCCAGATGGTGCCCCCGATGTCGCGCCAGCGCCGGCAGAAGGTGTAGTCCTCGCTGAGGTAGTGGCGTGTCTCCGGCTCGATCATGCAGTCGAACAGCGCATACTGGTTCGGGCTGGGATTATGGGTGGCGCGATCATGCGCGGCGGCGAATTGCAGTTCGGATAGGCCTCCATCATGCGCAGGAAGGTGCGCCGGTGGATCATCATGAAGCCGGTGCCGGCATACTCGCCGGTGACGAACCCGTCCTCGCTCTCGCGCACGCTTTGCTCGCAAGGCAGCCCGACATAACGCAACGGCGCCGTCTCGAGCGCTTCACCACCGCGCACGCGGGTGATCGCATCGCTGGACCAATCGCGGATTTTCAGTGGATACATGCCGGCGACCACATCCTTGTCGAACGCCGCCATGCGGAACACCAGCGCCGGCTGAAACGAGATATCCGCATCGATGAACATCAGATGTGTGGCCGTCGGCTGGTCCAGGAATTTGGTCACCAGCGTGTTGCGGCTGCGGGTGATGAGCGAATCGAACCCCAGCAGCTCCACGCCCACATTCACCCCCGCCTGGTTGCCGAGCAGCAGCAGGTTCGTGGTGGACAGCATGTAGCCCTGCGTGACGAGCCCGCCGTAACAGGGTGTGCACACCACGATATGAGTATCTTTGGAAAGCGCCATAACCACCGTCGGTCTTCAGGTAACGCGTAATGTAGGCGCACCTGCGTTACCGAAAGCTTATGCACGCGTCAGGTCCTGCTATACCGGTTCGACCCAGACCAGATCGGAGTAGCGCGCCAGGCCGGCTTCGGCCGTGAGAAGGCGCGCTGGCAGGGTCATGGCCTGTGCCACCAGCAAGCGATCGAATGGATCCTTGTGGTGCAAAGGCAGCACAGCGCCAAGCAGCCATCGATGCCACTTCTTTGACCCAGGCCACCCTCAACCCTATATGCAGCGCACGCCCGGCCTCAGCAGCGGACACCCAGAGCATGAACTACCGCGCCTACCAGAAAATCGACCGCCGCAAATCCCGCCAGATCCATGTGGGCAAAGTGGCCGTCGGCGGCGACGCGCCGGTCACCGTGCAGACCATGACCAACACCCTCACCCACGATGCCGCCGCCACCATCGCGCAAATCAGGCTCGCCGAGATCGCCGGCGTGGACATCGTGCGCGTCTCCTGCCCGGATGAGGAAAGCACCGCGGCGCTGGCAGAGATCGTGCGCGAAGTGAATGTGCCGATCGTCGCCGACATCCATTTCCACTATAAGCGCGCCATCGAGGCCGCAAAGGCAGGGGCCGCGTGCTTGCGCATCAATCCCGGCAATATCGGCAGCGCCGAGCGCGTGCGCGAAGTGATCAAGGCCGCGCGCGACTATGGCTGTTCCATGCGAATCGGTGTGAACGCCGGCTCGCTCGAGCGTCATCTGCTCGAAAAATACGGCGAGCCGAACCCCGACGCGCTGGTGGAAAGCGCGCTGGAACACGCCAAGATCCTGCAGGACCATGATTTCCACGAGTTCAAGATCAGCGTGAAGGCGTCCGACGTGTTCCTCGCCGTCGCCGCCTACACGCAGCTCGCCGAAGTCTGCGACCACCCGCTGCATATCGGCATCACCGAAGCCGGGGGCAAACGCACGGGCACGGTGAAATCCGCCATCGGCCTCGGCAATCTGCTCTGGGCCGGCATTGGCGACACGGTGCGCGTCTCGCTCTCCGCGGAACCGGCCGAAGAGGTGCATGTCGGCTGGGAGATCCTGAAGTCTCTCGGCATCCGCCATCGCGGTGTAAAAATCATCTCCTGCCCCTCCTGCGCCCGCCAAGGTTTCGACGTGATCCGCACCGTGGCGGCACTGGAGGAACGGCTGGCCCATATCGAAACGCCGGTCACCCTCAGCATCATCGGCTGCGTGGTGAACGGCCCGGGCGAAGCGCTGATGACCGACCTGGGCGTCACCGGCGGTGGCAGCGGCCGACACATGGTGTATGCGGCAGGACGCACCGACCACACGGTGGAAGGGGCCAGCATGATCGACCACATCGTGGACCTGGTGGAACGCAAGGTGGAGCTGATCCGAGAGGAGGCCAAGCAGGCGGCCTAGAGCGGGCTCAGCCCGTCTGAAAACCTGCGGCATCCCCCAACCCGGTCTCGTCCTTATGTTTGAACGTGCATTTTTGTTGGCCTCTCGCCGCCTAACTCGTGCCCGGCGACGTCAGTCAGGCCGATAAGGCTCTAAGGCTAAGCCGCCTCCGAAAGAACCACCTTGCGGCGCATCACTGCGGTCGCAGGCACCGCGGCGTAGACATCCTTCACCGCCTCCGTCAGCGTCACACCGGCGAGTTGCGGCACCAGCGCGTGGCCGAGCGCCTCCCAGAACTTTGCCGTGCGTAGCAGTAGCTTCAGATGCGTCGGCGGGGTGAACAGCGCCCGGTCGCGCCGTTCCGGGCGGAACATGCCGCTTGCCAGAAGCCGGTCGATTTGCCCTTGCGAGTAAGGTTGGCCCTGGCCGAAGGGCGTGCTGTCGACATGTGCCCAGAGGCCCATGCGGTTTGGTGCGACCACCAGCAGGCGGCCATCATCCTTGAGCACGCGCCAGATCTCCCGCAACAGGCGCTCGTCGTTGCCGTAGGGTTCGACGCCATGGATCACCAGGATCCGGTCAAAGGCGAGATCCGGGAAGGGCAGCCGCATGGCATCCACGCTGCAACTGCCGCGTGGTGCCGCCTCATGCTGGGAAGAGGTTGCGTTTAGGCAGCGATAGGCCTGCGCCTGCCAGTTCGGCAGAAACGGCGCGGGATAGCCGAGGCCGAGCACCGACATGCCTTGCAACTCGGGCCACAGTGAAGACAGCCGTTGCGAAATCGCCGCCGCCGCCGCCTGGCCCCGCGGTGTCGCGTAGAAGGTCAACGCAGAGGGTTCATCGTCGGATGTAGTGTGCGGCATCGGGCGCCCTTGATGTGCGGCGTCTGCTTGCGGATGGTAGGCTGGGATCGATCCCATTGCGAGGTAATGCCAGTGCCCGTCTCCGTCCAGGCCGTGCCGATGTTTTCGGACAATTATGCGTGGCTGTTGCGTGACAGTGTGTCCGGTGCCGTGGGCATCGTCGATCCCGCGGAGGCCGGCAAGGTGTCGATCGCCATCGATGCCGCCGGCCGCAGGCTCGACACCATTTTCCTCACCCACCACCACGCCGACCATGTCGCGGGCACCGACGAGGTGCGTGCGCGCTATGGCGCAAAAGTGGTCGGCGCGACAGCCGACGCGCACCGGCTGCCACGGCTCGATATTGCCGTTGCCGAAGGCGACAGCGTGAGCTTCGGGAGTGCCGAGGCGCATGTGTTGGAGACTCCCGGCCATACGCGCGGCCACGTCGCTTTCTTCTTTCCGGAGGGCGACCTGCTGTTCTGCGGCGATACCTTGTTCTCGCTCGGCTGTGGGCGCCTGCTGGAGGGAACGGCCGAGGAGATGTTCGCCTCCTTAGCGAAGCTGGCTGCCTTGCCCGCCGACACACAGGTTTTTTGCGGCCATGAATACACCCAAAGCAATGCCCGCTTCGCCTTGACCGTAGAACCGGACAATGTGGCATTACGTGCGCGCGCCGCCGAGGTGATGCGCCTGCGGGAGTCCAGCCTGAGCACGGTGCCTTCCCGCCTGAGAGAAGAGTTGGCCGCAAATCCGTTCCTACGCACTGCAAGTGTCGCCCGCCTGGCCGAGATCCGCACCGCCAAGGATCGCTTCTAAGAAACAGAAGTTTTTTGCTTCTTTTTTTCAAAAAAGACGTTTCTTCCTGTCGATTTGTTCAATCCGTTACCCGATCAAGCTTGCACCGACTCCGCATGCATAGCACGATTACGTGAGGTCAAATCTCGCCGGCAGGAACGATCCGCATGCGGCAGTCTTTTGATGACGTTACGGGCGTGGACCAGCGGGCGCGAGATGCCGCCATCGCTGCCATGGGCCAGCGCCTCGCGGCCGGTGGATTGCGCACGCGACAGAGGGTGACCCAGCGCACTCTTCCAAACGCAGCCGTGCCCGGCGAGACCCTTGCGCCTCTGGTGGCGAGTAGCCCGATTTTGGTGGCCGACCGCTCACAGGCTTTCGTTCGCGATGTCGCGCCGGTGGTGCCGCCAAGTCCACGCCGGCGGGCGCTGACCGCGATCGGGCGGGCTGCCGCTTTGGCCAGCATGGCTTCGGCAGGATTTGCATTGGTGTTGTTTGCGCAAAACCCGCGCTGGTCGGCCGTGCATCGTGCGGCGGCTCCGAAGGCGGCGGCCAAAACGGAGATCGCGCGGGATCAGCCCCCGGCGCTACCAGACCTGGCAGAGCCGGCAATCCCACCGGCGCAGCTCGCCGACAACACCGCGTCCAGCCCTGTGCCGATTGCTGCACCAGCGCCGGCCACCCTGCCCGCCGCAAGCGTCGGGCCCGCCATCCAGCCACCGCCGGCCGCAACGCCCGTCGTGAGTCCGCCTCGGGTCTTGGCGCCTAAACCTTCCATGGCCCCCCGGCTTTCGCGACCGCTGCAGATACAACTGGCTGCATTCACCAGGCCGAAGCCGGTTCAGATGACCGCGCGGCATGAAAGCGTGCGCGCGGTTGCGCCGCCGCGTCCGGTCGTGCTGGTGCATTACACATTGCCGCGCTGGCTCACAGAGGCGCGCGACGTGCCGCGCCAACCGCTTATCATGTCGCCACCACCGCATGAGCTGGTGGCACCGGCGCAGGTGGCGTCGAGGGTATGGAAACCGCCTGTCCAATTGGCATCGAGCGAACCGACAGAAAGGTCGCGCCCTGTATTGCCGCCTCTACCGCGCCCGCGGCTCATCTATGCGTCAGCCAGCTATGCCCCGCCGGCGCCGTATCGGGGTGCCACCCCCTACGCCGGGTATGACGCACCGGCCATGCCGCCCGCCCCCTGGGGCTACCAGCCACCACAGCCCTACGCACCGTAGACGCCTTCGGACCTACAGACGGCGAGACTAGCTGGCGATCTCTTCGATCGCCGTATCCACACCGATGGACTGCGCCAGCCGCTCCAGCCGCCTGGTGATCGCCTCGCCGGCAAACACCCCCGTGCCGCGCGCCAGGCGCAGGCGCAGACGTCCAGGCTCGCGTGCCAGCGAACTGCCGCCGAGCAGCTCGGCCGTGCCGCCGGAAAGAGTGAACGCCAGACGCAGCGCCATGCCGAGTATCTCCGCCCGCCTGAGTGAGCCCATGTCCAGCAGCATGCGTGCCGTATCTAGAAAGTTCTCGCCGGGCTCGGCGTCGTAACGCAGCGCCAGGACGAAGGCGAGATAGGCGCGCGCATGATGGTCCAGGGCAACGCCAGGCTGCCGCAATACGCGTAAAAAGGACTGCACGGCGCGATATTCCGGGTGGTCCTGGCTGCCGATGTCGCTCATCCAGCAAGCCGCCTCGCGCAGCAGCTTCTGTTGCTCGGTCTCTTCGGGGAACAGGGAGGCGGTCCACCTGGCCAGCGCCGGCGGCAGACTGGTGTCACGCCCCCAACGCGTGGCCATCTCGCGGCCGGAAGCCAGCACCGGGTTCTCGGAACGGGCCTCGGGCGGCACGAACTGCATGAACCAGCCTTCCCGCAAGCCATTGGCGGAAAACACCACGCGGCGGGCATTCGTCGCCCGCAGCAGGCGGCGCAGCACCACAGCCGCAAACGGCATATCGTCGACACGCCGGCGGCTGACCCCCGGCAGACGCTCCAGCCCACGACGGCTCGCGCCGCCGATCACGCCAGCAAGATCGCGCGCTTCCTCGCTGCTGACCGTGTAATGATGCACAATCGAAAGCGGATAACCGGTCTGCTCCATATGGATCCGCGCCAGCGCCCGCCACGCGCCGCCCACCAGATACAGATCGCGGCCCGCACCCTCGCCGAGCCAGCGCACGGTCTCCAGCGTTTCCTCAGCGATGGCGCGCGCACGCACCACGTCGCCCCCGGCGCGGTCGGACAGGCGCAGCACACCCAGCGGCAAGGTCCGGGCGGCCACCATCCTGCCTTGCGCAAGATGCACCACCTCGAGCGAGCCCCCGCCGATATCGGCAAGGATCCCGTCGGCCGCGGGAATGCCGCATAGCAACCCGTCGGCGGAGAACCCGGCCTCCTGCTCGCCGGTCAGTATGCGCACCACCAGGCCGGGGATGGTGGCCTGCAGGTTGCGCACGAAATCGGGGCCATTGCTCGCGTCGCGCACAGCCGCGGTCGCCAGAACCTCGAACGGGTCGGCATGCATGGCGTGCGCGATGGCGGCATAGCGCGCCATCACGGTGAGCGCTTGCTCGAGCCCCTCCTCGTTCAGCTTTCCCGTCTGCTGCAAACCGCGCCCCAGGCGTAGCACCGCTTTTTCGTTGAAGATGGCATTGGGGTTGCGGCCAGTGCCCTCGAAGACGACCAGACGGACCGAGTTGGAGCCCAGATCGACGACGGCGGAGCGGGGCAGGTCGGGGGACATGAGGCTCATGAAAGAAGGAAAGAACTTCTTTTTTGAAAAAAGAAGCAAAAAACTTTTGTGTCGCTGTAGCGGTTCTTACCCCAGCGCCCACGCCAGGATTGCCTTTTGCGCGTGCAGCCGGTTCTCTGCCTCGTCGAAAACCACCGATTGCGGACCGTCGATCACCGCGCCCTCCACCTCCTCGTCGCGATGCGCCGGCAGGCAATGCATGAAGATCGCGTCTGGTGCCGCCAGCGCCATCAGCGACTCGGTCACCCGGTATGGTGCAAGTGCGGCCGCCGCATTGCGTCCGGGATCGTCGGCCATGCTCACCCAGCAATCGGTCACCACCGCACGCGCGCCCTGCACCGCGGTGGCGGGATCGCGCGTCAGCGTCACGTCGCCGCCTTCGCGCAAAGCCCAGTCCAGCAAATACTTTGGTATCTCGCAGCCTTCCGGCGAGGCAATCCGCAGCGAGAACCCGAAGCGCACCGCCGCCTGCACCCAGGTACGCGCCACGTTGTTGCCGTCGCCACACCAGGCGATCACCTGGCCTTCGATCGGGCCTTGGTGTTCTTCGAACGTCAGGATATCGGCCATCAGCTGACACGGATGGCTCGCCTCGGTCAGCCCGTTGATCACCGGCACGGTGGCGTGTTCGGCAAGCTCCTCCAGCTTCCGCACACGGTCGGTGCGGATCATGATCGCGTCGACGTAGCGTGAGAGCACCTTCGCCGTGTCCGCAATGGTCTCGCCGCGGCCGATCTGCATGTCGCGGTCGGTCAGCACGGTCGCAAAGCCGCCGAGCTGACGGATCGCGACCTCGAAGCTGACACGCGTGCGCGTGCTGGGCTTCTCGAAGATCAGCGCCAAAGTCTTACCGGCGAGATGTGCCGGCGGGGCTGCACCTTTTTTGAAGGCGGCGGCGAGGTCCACGATATAGCGCAGTGTCGCGCGGTCGAACTCCGCAAGTTCCAGGAAGTGGCGCGGCGGCTGATCGGCCGGTGCGGCAGTTGCGCGTGCCGATACGCTCACTGCAGGGCATCCTGCAGCGAGGCGGTGGCGTGGTGCGAGCGCAGGCGATCGGCGGCACGCGAAAGGCGCAGCAGGGCCTCCTCGATATCGGCATCGCTCACGATCAAGGGCGGCACCAGGCGCAGCACGTTCTCGGCGGCGGCAACCGTCAGTATCCCTTCCGCGACGCAGGCTTTCTGCACCTCGGCATTCGGCATCGCGCAGAGCAACCCGAGCATCAGGCCGATGCCACGCACATCGCTGAAGACGTCACGATTCTCGCGCACCAGCATCTCCAGCCCCGCCTTCAGACGGGCACCGCGATGCGCAACACCGTCCAGAAATCCTGGTGCCAGGACCACGTCCAGCACCACATTGGCCGCGGCGCAGGCCAGCGGATTGCCGCCGAAGGTGGTACCGTGGCTGCCGGCGGTGAGGTATTTCGCGACCGATTCGCGCGCGAGGATGGCGCCCATCGGGAAGCCACCGGCGATGCCCTTGGCAGTCGAAAGGACATCCGGCTCGATGCCGGATTGCTGGTAGGCGAACAGCGTGCCGGTGCGGCCCATGCCGCATTGCACCTCGTCCAGCGCCAGGAACAGCCCCCACTCATCGCAGGCGGCGCGCAGGTCACGCAGGAAATTCGCAGGCGGCACGCGCACGCCGCCTTCGCCCTGTATGGGTTCGACCAAGATGCCGGCCGTCTGCGGGGTAATGGCGTCGCGCACCGCATTCATATTGCCGAACGGCACGTGATCGAAACCGTCGACCGGCGTGCCGAAACCATCGAGGTATTTCGGATTGCCCGTCGCCGAGAGCATCGCCAGCGTGCGGCCGTGGAAAGCGCCGTTGAAACAGATCATGCGCGTGCGTTCCGGCCGGCCAGTGGCCGACATCGCGCGGCGGATCATCTTGACCGCGCCCTCATTGGCTTCCGCGCCCGAATTGCAGAAGAACACGCTATCGGCAAACGTCGCTGCCACCAGCCGCACGGCCAGGCGCTCGGCCTCCGGCACGCGATACAGATTGCTGACATGCATCACCCGGCCCGCTTGTTCGGCGATGGCGGCGACCAGGGCCGGATGACCGTGGCCTAATGAGGAGGTTGCGATGCCGGCGCCGAAATCGAGGAAACGTCGTTTATCCGCAGTGATCAGCCAGGCGCCTTCGCCCCGCTCGAAAGCGAGGTCTTCACGTGCATAGGTCGGCATCAGCGCGGGTATCATGACGGAAAGGCGGCTCCCTCAACGCACAACGCCGCCGCTTTTGGCGGCGGTGCAGCAAAGCCGCATGTTCCGGTGCGCACTCCGCGCTGTCAAATCACCTCCTTCCACCGGCCGCCGCCCGGCAGTGGCGATACCTCCTCATCGTCGTTTCCATGTCGTTTTGTGATATAGAGTCACTGACGATACGATGGCCACGCGGCATTCCGCCCACCCAGGATCATGCAGACACTCGCGCCTCCCCAGACCATCGCCTTCGGCCCCTTTCTGCTTGATTTCGGCAGCCGCGCGCTGCTGGCCGGCGGCGAAAGGCTGGTGCTGAGCTCTCGCGCGTTCGACATCCTGGTGTTCCTCGTCACCGAACGCGACCGCGTGGTGGGCAAGGACGAGATCATGGCCCGCGTCTGGCGCGGGGTCGCGGTGGAGGAGAACAACCTCGCGGTCCAGATCTCGGCACTGCGCCGCGTGCTCGGCGAACATGCCGATGGCCAGACGATGATCGCCACCGTGCCCGGCCAGGGCTACCGGTTCGTGGGAAAGGTGGAGCAGCCGGACCTGCCCTCGCCCGAAGCCTTCACAGCGACCACGGACGCAGAGATTGCCGTCCCGCCGCCTGCGTCACGACACCGAAGCTGGACGCTTCTTGCCGGGGGGGCCGTTCTTTGCCTCGGGGTGCTTCTGCTGGCCGGCGAATACCTGACCCGGTCGCCACCGCCGCCCCGGCTGTCGCTGGCGGTGCTGCCATTTCGCAATCTCGGCGAAGACAGCAAGCAGGATTACCTTGCCGATGCGATCACCGACGATCTCACCACCGACCTGTCGCATTTGCCTGGCAGCGTGGTGATCGCGCGCGAATCCAGCGACGTCTACAAAGGCCGCGCGGTGGCGGCCGACCGCATCGGCCGCGCTTTGCACGTGCGTTATCTGCTCGAAGGCAGCCTGCGTGCGCTGGACGGTATTTTCCACATCAATGCGCAACTGATTGACGCCGGCAGCGGCGCGCATCTCTGGGCCGCCGGTTTCGACGTGCCACGTGACAAGCTGCACGATGCGCAGACCGCGATCGTTGGCCATATCGCCAATGCCCTGAACGTGGAGCTGGTCGCGATCGAAAGCAGCCGTTCCCTGCATGAGGTCGGCCGCAATCCGGACGCGCTGGATTTCTTCCTGCGCGCACGCTCCGCCCATAATGCGGCGCGCACGCTGGATCAGCTCAATCAGGCACAGCAGCTTTTCGAACAGGCGCTTGCGCTGCAGCCGGATTATGTCGACGCGCTCGCGGAACTCAGCCTGCTGCTGCTGGAGAAAAGCCGCGAGCACGATGACCCCGACGACGGCAGCGATCGCACGGACGCCGAACACGACATCGCCCGCGCGCTCAGCCTCGACCCCTCCAACGTGACCGCGCTGACGGCAAAAGGCCTCGCACAGATCATGGACACGCGGTTTGAGGAAAGCGAGGCGAGCCTGAAGGCGGCACTGGCGTCGGACCCCAGCAACGTGACCGCACGGGCCTATCTCGCCTTCGACGATTGGCGCCTCGGGCGCTCGCAAGCCACTGTGGATGGTCTGACAGAAGTGCTGCGGCTGGATCCCCAGGGGCCTGCCGCCGGAAAACGTTTCTCGGCTCTGGGCATGGCCTATTTCATGGTCGGCAAGTTCGCAGACGCGGTCACGTGCCTGCAGCGGAGCCTTGCCGGCAATCCTACCACGGCAAGTGCCGGCGTGGACCGCGTCGAATTCAGTAACATGTTCCTCATCGCCGCCTACGACCAGCTCGGCCGGAAGGATCAGGCGAAGGCGCTCTATGAACAGTATCGCCGGCAATGGCCGCATCGCAGCATCTGGCGGCTGTCGAATTACTTCAGCAAGGCGCAGGCCGATCAGCCGAATTTTAAAACCCTCACATCGGGCCTTGCAGATGCCGGCATGCCGCAATTCGAAACAGCGCCCACTCTTGCACAACCCAGTCTGGCACATGACACTCCTCGCAACGATGCGATGGGAGATTTTGATCCTTCGCCCGCCACGATCCAGGGGGCGGACTCTATCGATGTAGGAACGCTGACAAAATTGCTGTCGGCCACGCCGAAGCCGGTGATCGTCGATGTCAGCATTGGCGCCGCCGCACTCCCGGGTTCCATCCTGGTGCCGCACGCCGACTACAAGATCGGCGGCCTGGACGAGGTTCTATCGCATATTCCGCCAGGCAGCACGGTGCTCGTGGTGGGCAACGGATATTATGGATGGAACGGTCACAAAGCGGCCAGCCGGCTGGTCGCGGCACGGATCGGACCGGTGAAATGGCTGACCGGCGGCGAAGAGGCACTTGCCGCTTCGGGCATACCCACCATCGATGAGCGCCCTCACTGATCAGCAGAAAAAGGTGCGGCGCCGGCATCACATTCTCTTTACGCAACACATTGGTTAATGGCATGAGAGCCTCAGGCCTTTTCGAAAATCTCAGGCGCATGATGCGTCCGATCGGGATCGGGTGCCGATCACGGCCCCGCAATACACTAAGGGAGCACTGCCATGACCAAACAAACCGTTCCCGCTTCCGCCACGGCAAAAAAGGCGAAGCCGGCCGCAACAACAACATCGGCGCCCCCTGCGACGAAGAAAAGCAATTCCTCAATGCCCGGAGGGAAGAAAAAGATTGCCCCAATGCCCGGCACGGAGAGCAGCAATTCCTCGATGCCTGGCTTGACCGGCGCGGCAACGAAACGCACTACAACCAAGGGAGTCAAAGCATAAGCAAGCTGTTCTTTTCTGAAGAAAAGAACCAAAAGACTTTTATGTCCTTGGCGTACGTTGCCGCATAGACGCGCGACAGCGAGATAGAAGTCTTTTGCTTCTTTTCTTCAGAAAAGAGGCCTTGCTGTCTTTGCCGGCATCACCGTAGCGGTGCCGCGCAGATCACCCCGCCCCGCGTGCACACCGCGTTCAGCCCACGCGGCAAACCCAACGGCGAGTCCTGCCCCACGCTGCGCGCGAACATCGCGCTATAGTCTCCAACCTGCGCGAGCTCACGCACCGCAAAGTCGCGCGGCAGCCCCAAGGCTGCCGCAGCCGACCACTCGGCACCCAGCAGATGCCGCGTCGCCGGATCCGCACTCCCACGCATAGCCTGCACATTGTCGGCAGTCACACCCTGCATTTCTGCCAATACCGGTACGTCAGCCGCAGCCGCCACGACAGCACTCCAGCCGGCATCCTCCGCACGGGTCGCCACCGCCAGAGGCACCACCGACAACATGTCCGGCAGCAGAACCAGGTCGCCCCCGGCGCGGCCGATCTCCGCGCGCATGATGGCCAACGCCGAGAGGGAGGCACTCACCGCGGCACAATGGCCGCCGATCAGCCCTGCCTCCATCTCGCCCTCCTCCTGAAACGGAAACGGCAGGAAACGCAGCCCACGCACCTCCCGGGCCGCCATCAGGGCCGCCGCCACATCGGTGCCGTCCAGAAAACACAGGGTCTTCCCGTCGAGTGCCGTCAGGCTGGGTGCTGCATGCGCAAGGACAATCTGGCTGTCCCAGAAGATCACCGGGCCGAACACGACATGATCCTGCAAGCTGCGGGTGACGCTTGGCGTGATTCCCGCCAACATGTCCACCGTCCCTGCCTGCAGCGCCTTCAAGGCCTCCGCTTCCGCAGGATAGGCTTTTATGTCGGCGCTATCTGCGCGGCCGAGCACCGCCGCCGCGGCAGCCCGGCAGACCTCACGGCCGAGTGGGGAGAGATCGCCGTGGAAATTGTCCTTGCTCCAGTCCTGCGCTGCGTGGACGACGCCACAGGTCAGCTTCCCACGTGATTTGACGGCGTCCAGGGTCGCGGCCGTTGCTGGGAGGGAAAGGGCCAGGAAAAGAGTCAGGAGGGTCTTGCGCATGAAATGTATCCAAGGACGAAGTAGTGCTTTTTTGAAAAAAAGAACCAAAAAACTTTTAAATCTTTAAGGGTGCGCTCGTGCAACGAAGTGCTTCAGAACTAAAAGTTTTTTGCTTCTTTTTTTCAAAAAAGAAGTGCTTTCTTCCACTTCCTCCGAATATGCCAGCGCCATGACACCCGACCACAAACCCCCACCCAAGAGCCTCTATGGCCGCGCCGAACGCCTCGCACTCGCCGCCGGTGCGCTGATCATGCTCGGCATCGTCGTGGCGTCCGTCGCGTTAGCCGTGCGCACCGAGAAATCTCTCCACGACGCCTCCCACGCACAAGCCGCACGCGCGATCACCGTTGATCTGTTCCAGAGCGTGACCACTTCGGAAAGCGGCCAGCGCGGCTACCTGCTGACCCAGCGTGGCGACTATCTCGAAGCTTATACCCAGGCATCCGCGCGGGTGGCGTCGTTGCTGGCCAACCTGGAGCGCACCCTTCCGGGAGATCCCACCTTGGCGCCGTGGCGCACCGCCATCGAAGACAAAATGAGCGAACTGGCACAGACTGTAGCGCTGACCGGCGCCGGCCAGCACGACGCGGCACTGGCCCTGGTAGTGACCGACCGCGGCAAGCACGACATGGACACCATTCGCACCGTCTTCGACGATCTTGCCACACGGGAACAGGTCGCCATCACCAGCGACCTCGATGCCAGCCGACGCGGTGCGCGCTGGCTCGTGGTCATCGACACCGGTGCGTTCCTCGTGCTGGTCCTGCTCGGCTATTTCGTCACCAGCAGCCTGCGCACCACCATGGGACAGCTGCGCCAGTCCGAGGAGGCACTGCTCGACGCCAACCTGGAACTCGAAACCGGTCGCGACCGGCTGGAGATCGCGGTGGCGGAACGCACGGCCGAGCTGACCAACGCCAATGACGAGATACAGCGCTTTGCCTACATCGTCTCGCATGATCTGCGGGCACCGCTGCTCAACATCATCGGCTTCACCAGCGAGCTGGAAGATGCCACCAACCGCCTCAATCGCTTCGTCGGCGAGAACCTGGAATCGGCAGGCATCGTCGTGCCGGCGGATGTGACGGCCGCCAGCCGTGAGGACCTGCCCGAGGCGATCCGCTTCATACAGACGAGCACCGCAAAGATGGACCGCCTGATCACGGCGATTTTACGTCTGTCCCGCGAAGGCCGCCGGGTGATGACGCCGGAGCGGCTGGACATGGCAGCGCTCCTCGGTGGCATACTGGACAGCGTGCGCCACCAGGCCAGCGAGGCTGGCGCGGAAATAACCCTCGGCACCACCCCGCCGCTCGTCTCCGACCGTGTCGCGGTAGAACAGGTCTTTTCAAATCTCATCGAAAATGCCTTGAAATATACTGCAGCCGGGAGGCCTGGCCGGATCAACATCTATGGCCGTAACGAGGGCCGCTTCGTGCGCTACGCTGTGCAGGATAATGGCCGCGGCATCGCCGATCGCGACCGCGAACGGGTGTTCGAGCTGTTCCGCCGGGCCGGCACGCAGAACACCACCGGCGAGGGGATCGGGCTAGCCCATGTGCGTGCCTTGCTGCGGCGCATGGGC
The DNA here is from genome assembly GCA_965198855.1 of Acetobacteraceae bacterium. Classification (GTDB taxonomy): domain Bacteria; phylum Pseudomonadota; class Alphaproteobacteria; order Acetobacterales; family Acetobacteraceae; genus BOG-908. The sequence continues at coordinate 494,390 of CBDAPZ010000002.1, forward strand.
GGGTCCATCGATTGCGAGTCCCAGGTGGATGTGGGATCGCGTTTCACGGTGCTGATGCCGGCGAAATTGGCGCAATCTGGAGAGGGTCTGCAATGAACGCGGTGCCGGTGACGATCCTGCTGATCGAGGACGACCCGGGCCATGCCCGGCTGATCGAAAAGAATGTGCGCCGCGCCGGCGTCTCCAACGAGATACAGCACATGCTGGACGGCACCACCGCCCTGCAGCATCTGTTCGAGCGCGGCGAGAAGGTGAAATCCGATCCCATCCTGGTGCTGCTCGACCTCAACTTGCCAGATATGAGCGGGATCGACATCCTGTCCAGGATCAAGGCGGATCCGGTCATGAAGCGCACACCGGTGATCGTTCTGACCACGACCGACGACAAGCTGGAGATCCAGCGCTGCTACGATCTCGGCTGCAACGTCTACATCACCAAGCCGGTGGAATATGAAGGATTTGCCGCCGCGATCCGCCAGCTCGGCCTGTTCCTGACGGTGATGCAGGTGCCCGAACCGTCATGATCCACGCCGGCGGCCGTCATGCCTGCTGAAGGCACGCGCATTCTCTATATCGACGACGATCCGGGGATTGCACGGCTCGTCCAGCGCCAGCTTCAGCGCAGCGGGTGCAGCGTCACCACCGCGTCGAGTGGCGAAGAGGGGTTGGCGCTCGCGGCGGCCGAGATTTTCGATGCGATCGGGCTGGACCACTACATGCCGGGGCAGGACGGGCTCGAGGTGCTCGAAGCCCTTCGGGGTCTGCCCGACCCGCCGCCGGTGATCTTCGTCACCGGCGCTGAGGAGCCGCGCATCGCGGTGACTGCGCTGAAGAGCGGCGCCTTCGATTACGTGGTGAAGGATGTGCAGGGCAGCTTCATCGAGTTGCTGGGTGCGAGCATCGTGCAGGCCATCGCCGGCACGCGCCTGCGCCGCGAGCGAGATGCGGCCGAGCGCGAGGTGCGCGAAAGCCGCGACCGGCTGGCGGTGCTCGCCGCCCAGCAGGCGGTTCTGCTGCGCGAGGTGAACCACCGTGTGGCGAACAGCCTGCAGCTCATCACCTCGCTGATCGAGTTGCAGGCTCGCAAGGTGACCGACCCCACCGCACGGCAGATGCTCCGTCAGGCGGCCGAACGCGTGGAAGCCGTCACTCTGGTGCATCGGCGGCTATACACCGGCGACAACGTGGAATTTGTCGAGATGGACGATTACCTGTCCGGTCTCGTCGAGGAATTGCAGCGCGCCACGCAGGCGACCGAGCCGGTGGGCAGCCTGCCGGTCAACCGTATCGAGCTGACGGCGGAGCCGATCCGCGTCGAGACCGACAAGGCGGTGCCGATCGGGCTGATCGTGAACGAGCTGGTGACCAATGCGCTGAAATACGCCTATCCGAAGGGCATGGCCGGGCCGGTGCGGGTGAAGCTGCAGCGCGGGTCGGGTGAGGACCACGAGATGCTGCGACTCACGGTGGAGGATGACGGCGTGGGGTATCCGCAGAACGATGCGGCGCCGAAAGGCAGCGGCCTGGGTTCGCTGATCGTGGGATCGATGGCGCAGTCGCTCCGCGCGACGGTGGCCCTGGATCGCGCGCATCACGGCACGCGCTTCGTGGTGTCGCTGGCCGGGTGATCGGTGGGTGGGTCGCTCTTGGGCAACCGACCCTACTGGCGTTGTTTAGGGTCTTTCGGGGCGGGGCCGAGGCCTTTCTGGTCGAGGAAGGCAAACAGCCTTACGGCGAGGCTTTGGGCGCCGATTGGCGACATGACCACGCGACTGACTACCACCTTTTTCAGCACCGAGGGATTTTCGGAGTAGTCGTAGCGTGCCGAGGAGAAGGCGATGGAGATCATGCCCTGCACGAGGGAGATCGACTGTGCCTCGGTGGCGAAGAACTCGGGCGCCAGCAGGTTTTCCACCACCGGCGGCACCTGTGCGTGTGTGTCCTGATGTGCCGCCACTGCGGGCAGCGCCTCTTTCACCGGCTCCTCGACAGGTTCCTTGATGGCGGTTTTGGCGGATTTCTTGGATGCCATAAGCGATCCCCGTGCTGAGTAGATGCCACAGCCCAGCACACAAAGCCGTCCGTGCAAAGCCGAAGCAACAAATCCTTATAAACAAAGTTTTTTGCTTCTTTTTTCAAAAAAGAAGCGCTTGCTTCCTGCCTTTTTTTGCTCACCCTGGCCCTAGCGGTCGCCACACTGTAACCAGCTCCGGTGGACCCTCTATCGCTCGCCCAGGCTTTGCTCCGCTGCCCGTCCGTGACCCCTGCGGATGAGGGCGCGCAGGACCTGCTTGCGGCTGCACTTGCATCGCTTGGGTTTACCGTCACCAGGCTACGTTTCGGCGACACCGAGAATTTCTTCGCCCGTATCGGTTCACAGGCACCGCATTTCTGTTTCGCCGGCCACACCGATGTGGTGCCGGCCGGCGGGCAGTGGCGGCACGGTCCGTTTGCAGGCGAGATTACTGACGGCATCCTCTATGGCCGCGGCGCCTGCGACATGAAGGGCGCGATTGCCGCCTTCGTGGCCGCAGCGGCCGCGCATCTGGAGAGCGGCCCTCCGCGTGGCTCGATCAGCCTGCTGATCACCGGGGACGAGGAGGGGCCGGCCATCGACGGCACGCAGCGCGTGCTCGAATGGATGGCGGCAAACGGCCATGTCCCCGATTTCTGCCTGGTCGGCGAGCCCACCAATCCGGGTCTGCTGGGCGAGATGATCAAGACCGGCCGCCGCGGCAGCCTAAATGCGGCCATTACCGTGCACGGCAAGCAGGGTCATGCCGCCTATCCGCAGCGTGCGGAGAACCCGGTGCATCAGCTGATCGCCTTGCTGGCGGAGCTGACCGGCGCACGCCTCGATGAGGGCACCGCCGTCTTTGAGCCATCGAGCCTGCAGGTCACCACGATCGATGTCGGCAATAGCGCGAGCAACGTGATCCCCGGGCAGGCGGCTGCCAGGCTGAACATCCGGTTCAATGATCTTCATAGCGGTGCCTCCTTGTCGGATTGGCTGCGTGAGGCCGTTGCGCGCCATTGCCGGCATGCCGAGCTGGACATCCGCATCAGCGGCGAGGCCTTCACCACCGCCTCGCCCGATTTTGCGAGCCGCCTAGCTGGGGTGGTCGAGCAAGTGACCGGGCAGTTGCCGCGGCTGGATACCGGCGGCGGCACCTCGGATGCGCGGTTCATCGCGCTATATGCGCCGGTGGCCGAGTTCGGGCTGGTGGGTGCGACCATGCACCAGACCGACGAATGCGTACCGGTTGCGGAGTTGCGGCTTCTCACCGACATCTATGCCGCCACCCTGCGGGAGTTTCTGCCGTGACAACCACCAAGCGGCGGCCTGCAAAGCCGAATGGCCGAGTGGCCTACGGCCTCCTGCTCGTCGGGCTTGGCAAGCCAGCCGGCTTTGCCCAGTTCGGCGGCTCGGCAGAGGCTTTCCTGTCCAGCCTGGCGCCGCTGCTGGGCTTTCTCATTGTGCTGAGCCTGGTGCTTGTCTGGTCGGGCCGGACGATCATGGGCGTGAGCTTCTTCCTCACCATGGTGTGCGACCTACTGGCGCCGGCGGTAATCTCCGACCTGCTCTGCCGCCTTTGGCAGCGGCATGAGCGCTGGGGGCACTACGCCAATGTGCTGAATTGCACGCAATGGCTGATGGCGGCCGCCCTGGTGATCCTGGTGCCGATCGAAGCCGTCTGCGTGTCGGCCGGAGCGAGCCTGGAGGTCGCCACGGGCGCGGTGCTGCTGGTGTTCTGCGTCTATGTCATGTGGTTCCACTGGTTCGCAGCGCGCCACGTGCTGAACCTCTCCTCGGCGAAGGCTCTTCTGATGATGATCGCGGTGGTATTCGGCACCGGTCTGCTGCTGCAGGTGCCGCTGATGTTGGCCGGTTTGGCCGGGCTGCATGCCCCATCCCTGTCGATGGATAGCCTGACGCCGCCGCCGCCAAAAGGCTCGTAGCGTGCCTACGAGCGGATAAGCTTAATCCTGCGGCCGTTGACGCCGAGCGCTATGCGGCCCTGCTTGAGTGCCAATGCATCTTCGCCAAAGACGCCCAGGCGCCAGCCATGAAGGGCCGGCACGTCGGGATTATCTTCGGTTGCCAGCCTGTCGATCTCTTCCGATGAGGCAAGCAGGCGTGGTGCCACGTCGTGCGATTCTGCCTTTTCCGCCAGCAGCACCTTGAGTAGCGCGACCAACGCTGGCGACGGGCGGGGCCCTTCGCGCGCGGCTTTCGCTTCAGGCAAGTCCTGTTCCGACAAAGCGGCGGCTTCGGCGATCGCGGCGATCAAGGACTGGCCAGTGGTGCTGTCGGCGAAACCGCGCGTGATGCCGCGTATGCGGCTCAGCTGATCGGTATCGGCCGGTGCGGTGGCGGCGATCTCGAGCAGGCTCTCGTCGCGTATCAGGCGCTGGCGGGGGATGTTGATGCGCTGCGCCTCGCGCTCACGCCACGCGGCCGCAGCTCGCAGAGTGCCCAGCATGCGCCGATTGGTGGTGCGGGGGCGCAGCCTCTCCCACATGGTCGTGGGGTCGGGTCGGTAGGTCGCGGGTTCGGCAAGGGCTGCGAGCTCTTCGGACACCCAGGCCAGGCGGCCTTCCTGCTCCAGGCGGACAGTGAGGCGTTCGTAGACGGTGCGCAGATACGTGACGTCGGCTGCGGCATAGGCGACCTGTGCGGGGCTCAATGGCCGCGCGGACCAATCGGAGAAGCGATGCGCCTTGTCGATCTGCCCGCCGGCAAGCCCCGCCACCAGACTGTCATAACCCACCTGGTCGCCGAAACCGGCCACCATGGCGGCGACCTGGGTGTCGAACAGCGGCACCGGCACGGCCCCGAACATCTGCAGGAAGATTTCCACATCCTGCCGCGCGGCATGGAACACTTTGACCACGGCGGTATCGGCAAGCAGCGTGCCCAACGGAGCGAGGTCTAGCCCGGGGGCGAGCGCATCGACGACGGCGACGTCGTTTTGGCCGCCGAGTTGCACCACGCAGAGCTCCGGCCAGTAGGTGCGCTCGCGCATGAACTCGGTGTCGACCGTGACATAGGGCTCGTTGCGCAATCTTTCGCAGAGGGTGGCGAGTTCGTCGGACGCGGTAATGAGGACGGGCTGCGCGAAGATGTCGCGCTGAGGTCGGGACATGGCCGGTTACTTACACCTGCGTTTCGCTTTGGGAAACACCAGGACGGGTTTTCCCCAAGCGCCACGAATATTAAGATAATGGGGGTGTGGGGTCCCTTGACCCCAGCGGGGTCCAGGGGCAGAGCCCCTGGCCTTATACTTATTTTCCCTCTCGAGGCGTCGCCATGCATACCTACCGCACCCACACCTGCGGCGCCCTGCGCGCCACCGACGCCGCGAGCCCGGCGCGCCTCTCCGGCTGGGTGCACAGCAAGCGCGACCATGGCGGCCTGCTGTTCATTGATCTGCGCGACCATTACGGCCTGACCCAGATCGTCTTCCCGCACGGCTCGCCCGCTTTGGCGACTGCCGATGCGCTGCGCGTGGAAAGCTGCATCACGGTGACCGGCGATGTAGTACTCCGGCAGCCCGGTACGCTGAACCCGCGTTTGCCGACCGGCGAGATCGAGCTGTTGGCGCGCGAGATCACCGTGCAATCGACCGCCGACGTGTTGCCGCTACAGGTCGCCGGCAGCGAGACCTATTCCGACGAGACCCGCCTGAAATACCGCTATATCGACCTGCGCCGCGATCGCGTGCACGCCAACATGATGCTGCGCGCGAAGGTGATCGCCTCCATCCGGCATCGCATGATCGAGCAGGGTTTTACGGAATTTCAGACCCCGATCCTGACCGCCAGCAGCCCGGAGGGCGCGCGCGACTTCCTGGTTCCCGCCCGCATGCATCCCGGCAAGTTCTACGCGCTGCCGCAGGCGCCCCAACAATTCAAGCAGCTGCTGATGGTCGCCGGCTTCGACAAATATTTCCAGATCGCCCCCTGCTTCCGCGACGAGGCGAGCCGGGCGGACCGTTCACCCGGCGAGTTCTACCAGCTCGACTTCGAAATGAGCTACGTGACGCAGGAGGACGTGTTCGCGACGATCGAACCGGTGATCGGCGGCCTGTTCGAGGAATTCGCCAATGGTCGTTCGGTCGACAAGCCGCCGTTCCGGCGCATTGCCTATGACCAGGCTTTGCTCGAATTCGGCTCGGACAAGCCCGATCTGCGCAACCCGCTGCGCATCACCGACGTGACAGCGCATTTCGCCGGCAGCGGCTTCGGGCTGTTCGCCAAGATCGCGGCGTCCGGCGGCATCGTGCGTGCCATCCCCGCTCCCGGCGCCGGCACGCGGCCGCGTGGCTTCTTCGACAAGCTAAACGAGTGGGCGCGTGCGGAAGGTGCCGGCGGTCTGGGCTACATCATCTATGAAGCCGAAGGGGCCAAGGGCCCGATCGCCAAGAACCTTGAACCCGAGCGGCTCGAAGCCATCCGGAGCGCCTGCAACCTGCAGCCTGGTGACGCCGTGTTCTTCGCCGCCGGCGCGCACGAGACTGCGCAGAAATTTGCCGGCGCCGTGCGCAACAGGATCGGCAGCGAGCTCGAGCTCTACGAGAAGAATGCCTTCCGCTTCTGCTGGGTGGTCGATTTCCCGATGTACGAGCTGAACGAGGAGACCAACCAGGTCGATTTCTCGCACAACCCGTTCAGCATGCCGCAAGGCGGGATGGAGGCGCTGGAAACGCAGGATCCGCTCACCATCAAGGCATTCCAGTACGACATCGTCTGCAACGGCATCGAGCTATCCTCGGGCGCGATCCGGAACCACCGGCCAGACATCATGATCCGCGCCTTCGCCATTGCCGGCTATCCGGAATCCGAGGTGGAAGCCCGCTTCGGCGGCATGCTCAACGCTTTCCGTTACGGCGCCCCGCCGCATGGCGGCTCCGCGCCAGGCATCGACCGGATGGTGATGCTGCTGGCCGATGAGCCCAATATACGTGAGGTCATCCTCTTCCCGCTGAACCAGCAGGGCGAGGACCTGATGATGGGCGCCCCGGCCCCGGTGGCAGCCGCACGCATGAAGGAACTCTCGCTGAAAACCGATCTGCCGCCAAAGATCGTCAAAACCTGAACTGGAGCACGCGCATGGAGGCTGATCGCCCGCCTTTGCCGCCTTTCACCACCGCCGAAGCCGCCGCGCAGAAGGTGCGCGGTGCGGAAGATGCCTGGAACAGCCGCGATCCGGTGCGTGTCTCGCTCGCCTACACCACGGACAGCCATTGGCGGAACCGTACCGAGTTTTTTCAGGGCCGTGCGGCGATCGTCGATTTCCTCACCCGCAAATGGGCCAGCGAGCACGAATACCGTCTGGCCAAGGAGCTCTGGGGTTTCCGCGAGAACCGCATTGCGGTGCGCTTCGCCTATGAATGGCGCGACGATACCGGCCAATGGTTCCGCTCCTATGGCAATGAGAACTGGGAGTTCGATGCGCACGGCCTGATGCGGCGGCGCATCGCCAGCATCAACGATGCGCCGATCGAAGAAAGCGAACGTGCCTATCGTTGGCCGCTCGGCCGCAGGCCGGACGATCACCCGGGATTGAGCGATCTCGGGTTCTGAATGTGCATATCCTCTCCATCCAGTCCTGGGTCGCCTATGGTCATGTCGGGAATGCGGCCGCGGTGTTCCCGTTGCAGCGGCTGGGTGCAGAGGTTTCCGTCATCAACACGGTGGCGTTCTCCAACCATCCCGGCTACGGCGCCTTCACCGGCGAGGTCATCCCCGCAGAACGGGTGAAAACCCTGCTCGATGGCCTGACCGAGCGCGGTGCCCTGCGCAATTGTGACGCCCTGCTCTCCGGCTATCTCGGCGAGGCCGGCACCGGCACCGTGCTGCTGGAAGCGGCCATCCGGCTAAAGGCGGCCAACCCTCGCGCGCTCTGGTGCTGCGATCCGGTGATCGGCGATGAAGGCACCGGCATATACGTGCGCCCCGGCATCGCCGATTTCTTCCGCGACCAGGCCGTGCACCAGGCCGATCTCCTCACGCCCAATCATTTCGAACTGAAATCCCTCACCGGCCTGCCTTGCGGGACGCTGTCGGAGGCCAAATCAGCCATAGGACTCCTCCAGTCCCGCATGCCGGAGACTGGCCCGCGCATCGTTCTGGTGACCAGCTTGCAGACAGCGGACACCGCGGAAGACGAAATCGACTGCCTCGTGGGCGACGCCACAGGCTTTGCCCGCCTGCGCGTTCCCAAACTGCCGATTGCCGCGAACGGCGCCGGCGACGCATTGGCAGCCCTGTTCCTGTTCCACATCCTCGCCGGCCATTCCGCTCGCGTCGCAATGGCAAAAGCGGCGTCCTCCGTTCACGCTGTCTTGAGCGCCACCTGTGCCGCAGGCGCCCGCGAGCTTTTCCTGGTCGCAGCGCAGGATGAACTTTCTAGCCCTACCAGGATGTTCCAGGCACAAGCTTGCTGAATACCATCACTTTTGTAACCTTCCTCATTTTTCTGTGTGCCGCATTTGGGCGCCTATCTTGCCCAAGTTTCGCCGCGTTGCACCCGTAGAAGGTGTGATACCGGGGTAACGTGCCCCGACGCACTGGCGGAAGGTTTTTCGGCATGTCCCTGATGAAGGTCTACGGTCGGGTACTTGGGTTGCTGGCACAGAATCGTGCCGCTCTCGCGGTCCTTGTGTTCGGCAACCTTGGCGTCGCGGCCCTCCAATTCCTCGATCCCCTGCTGTTCGGCCGCGTCATCGGGCTGCTCGCCAAAACCGATACGACGCCGCACGCCGAGCTGTTCAGCGAAGGCGGCCGCCTGGTTGCCATGTGGCTGGTGATCGGTGCCGCCGGTATCGGCGTGAATATCTGTGTCGCCATGGGCGCCGAACGCCTGGCCCACAAGCTCCGCCTCGGTGCCATCAACCGCTGCTTCAACCACGTGCTCGCCCTGCCCTCCTCGTTCCACTCGAACTCGAAATCGGGCGGCGTGATGAAGACGTTGGTCTCCGGCTCAGACTCGCTGTTCGCGCTGAGCCTGACCTTCTTCAAGGAAAACCTCGCCACCTACATCGCGGTGGTCGTGCTGCTGCCGCTCTCGGCCTTTCTCAACTGGCGCCTCTCGCTGGTGCTGGTAGCGCTGGTGGCGATCTTTGTCGGCGTGACCCTGTTCGTGATCCGCAAGACCCAGGCCGGCCAGCGCCAGGCCGAGGAAGCCCATTCCATGCTCGCCGGCCGCGCGCAGGACGCGCTGGGCAACGTGGTGGCCGTGCAATCCTTCGGACGTCTGCAAGCCGAGGCACAGGCTTTCCAGGAAATCATCCAGAACGTCATCCGTCACCAGTTCCCGGTGCTGAACTGGTGGGCCGTCGTCACCGTGATGACACGCGGTGCCAGCACACTTGCCGTCATCACCATCGTGACCGCCGGCGCCCTGCTGCACATGCACGGCCAGGCCAAGATCTCCGACATCGTCTCGTTCATGGGCTTCTCTACCCTGCTCATTGGCCGCCTCGAAGCCGCCGTGAACTTTGCCTCCAGCCTGTTCATGCGCGCCCCTGGCCTGCAGGATTACTTCGCCCTGCTCGATACCAGCAGCACCGTGCCTGAGCGGGCCGATGCCGAGGAACTCGCAGTGACCCATGGCGAAGTCGCCTTCGAGCAGGTCGGCTTCACCTATCCCGGCGGCCCCGCCATCCTCTCGGATGTGTCCTTTGTCGCCCACCCGGGCACAGTGACCGCCCTGGTCGGTGCCACCGGCGCCGGCAAGTCCACTGCCATGCACATGCTGCAGCGCCTGTGGGACCTACAGGAAGGCGGCATCCTCATCGACGGCCAGGATCTACGCGACGTGACGCTCGACAGCCTGCGCAACTCGATCGGCGTGGTGTTCCAGGAAAGCCTGCTGTTCAACCGCACCATCCGCGAGAACCTGCTGGTTGGCCGCCCCGATGCCAGCCAGGAGCAGATCGAGCACGCCTGCCGCCTGGCTGAAGCGCATGACTTCATCATCCGTCAGCCGCAGGGATACGACACCGTGGTCGGCGAGCGTGGCTCAACCCTCTCCGGTGGCCAGCGCCAGCGCCTGGCGATCGCTCGCGCGCTGCTGAAAGACGCGCCGATCCTGATCCTCGATGAAGCGACCTCTGCTCTGGACGCTGCCACCGAGGCTCGTGTTTCCCGCGCCATGGCAGCGCTGATGCGCGGCCGCACCACCTTCGTTATTGCCCATCGCCTCTCGACGGTGCGCGATGCCAACGAGATCCTGGTGTTCGATGGCGGCCGCATCGCCGAGCGCGGCACCTTCGAAGGGCTTATTCGTCAGGGTGGGCGCTTCGCTGAACTGGTCGAAAACCAGTTGGCGGGGGCACATTAGAAAGCAGTTCTTTTTTGAAAAAAACCAAAGAACTTTTATTTCTTGAAGCATAAGCAATGATCTGGGCGATTGCCGTTGTGGTGGCGGGGATCGCCCTTTTTGTTTGGTGGCGACGACGGCAGGCGCTGGCGCTGGATTGGCCGGCCGATATCGGGCTTCAGAAGCTAGTGAGGCTGGTCGGCACCTATCTCAGACATCAAGGCTGGAAGACCTTCACGCCTGAAGCGCATCATGAGATCATGATCGCCAGCAAGGGCAATCAAACCCTGCGCCTGATCTGCCTATCGAGCCTGGTCGAGTATCATGGTGCGAAACTCAAGGACCTCTCGGAAGAAGCGCTGCAGCCGGGAAGTCGGCCGCTCATCGGGATCACCACCGTCGAGGTGCCACAACACATGCGCATACTGGCAGCCGGCGGCGACGTGCTCCTGCTGCACTACGCGAATTTGCGCTTGTTCGAGTCGGACCAGACCGACACTGCGGGAACGCTGAAGGCGATGTGGACGGCCTTGCTGGAAACTATCCCGCCGGTCCGCAGGTGATCACACCAGTCTCGGTGACCACGCGCCGCAAAGGCCGGTCATGTGCCTCCGCCGGCACCTGCGCCACACACTGCGCCGCATAGGCAAACCCGATCGCCTCGCTAGCCGGCAAGCTCGCCAACGTGCGATCATAGTAACCACCGCCATACCCTAAGCGATTGCCGGCAGTGTCGAACGCCAGCAGCGGTACGAAGACAAAGTCTGGAAAGCCCACAGGCCCATCCGGACGGTAGGTGCCAAACCTCTCGCGCACCATTGCGCAGCCAGGACTCCAGCGTCGGAAAATCAGCGCGTTGCCGAGCTTTGGAGTCTCCGGCAGGTAAATCTCATGGCCTGCGGCGCACAGCGCTGTCAGTGCCGGACGCAAATCCATTTCGTTCGGCAAAGGCCAGACACCACCGATCAAAGCGCCCGGCGGGAATATCAATTCTGCTGCGATCACAGCCGCCAAAGCCGCCCCAGCCTCCGGATCGAACGCAGCGCGACGCGCCAGCATATTTGCGCGAAGCTGCGCCTTGCGTTCAATTACGCTGTTCATCGAAAGAAGTGCGGAGCCGCCGAAGCCGTTGGCGTCTCACCCCCCAGAGCCTGCGTGTGCAGGTGGGCACCGGTTACCGAGACCAAGATCACGACAGAGCCAGCCCCCAGAGGGTTGCTTATCGGCCCCGGGGATGAATTGCCTGACGCACCCAGCAGCCCCGCAAACCACATCTAAGGCTGCTCGAGCCCCTGTGCAATCTCCTCGGCACGGTCGGCCAACCGAGCCAGGCGTTTTTTCGCTTCCGCCTCGGCCTGCGGCAGGCGCGTAAGCTCAGCCTGCATGTTCTGCAGCGCCTGGCGTTGCTCGAAAAGCTCGTCGGCCATCAGCAGGGAGGCGAGCACCAGCAGCCGCGCCTCGCCGCTCTGGCCACCAAGGGTCTTGATGCTTTCGATCCGCGCTTCGACATCGGCCGCCATCTGAACCAGATGCCGCTCCTGCCCGTCGTCGCAGCCGACCGTGTAGGCGTAACCATTAATTTTGACGCTGATCTGGGCCAAAGGCGTTCCCTCGGTCTGTTAAGTAAAGAGCGAGGGCATGGGCCCTCGCTAGTCGGCGCTGTCCTTGCCGAGTGCTGCGCGTATCTCTGCGATCAAAGCATCCAGCCGCGTGGCAAGTTCCGTCGTGCCCTGCGCATGCGCCGGCGAGGGGCGAAGCGCGCCGGCATGCCAGATGCGATCCAGGGCTGCTTCCAACCTGATCGCTTCCTCATGGCCTGGGGGGTGCTCTTCCGCCATCAAGGTCCCCAACACTGCGACATGCCTCGCCTCGGCAGGCGAAAGCGCCGGTTTCCGGCTGCATGTTGTAACACGCTTGAAGCGAGACCGCGCAAGGGCTTGAACAGCCTTCATGAGAGTGTTTCCGGCTGTTGTCGTGCATGGTCTGGAGATGGCGCGCGCTGCCATGCGCCCGGGCCGCCCGGTGACGCTGCTCTCCGCCGAGGGGGCCGGCGCCTATGCCGGTGTCGGCTGGTGGCAGGCTTTGGCGCGTGCAGCCGCCGAAGCGTTTCCGCATACCGACATGCAGGACATCCTCGATTGCGGCTTTTCCCCTGGCCGCGCGCTGGAAGCGTTGCGTGTCGGCCAGACCCGGCTCGTGCTTCGCGCCGATCCGCGTGTCTGGACAGACATCGCCGAACGCACCGCCGCCCTGGGCGGCGTGCTGCTGGCCGAGGCCCCGCCAGCGCTGGACATGGCCGAACACGGCGCCCTGCGACGCCTGGACGCCTGGCTCTCCGGGTGACAGCGACGGCCGCTTCGTCTATCCGCCATAGCTATGCCTCATGACTGCCACCTCTATCTCCTGACACCACCGGCTCTGCCAGCGGATTTCGACCGCTTGCTCGCCGAGACGCTGGACGCCGGCAAGGTGGCCGCCTTGCAGCTGCGCCTGAAGGGTGTCTCGGATGAAGAGATCCTGTGCGCCGTCGATCTCGTGCGCCCGATCGCGCAATCCCGCGGCGTCGCTTTGATCCTGAACGATCGCCCCGACCTTGCCGTGCAGAGCGGCTGCGACGGCGCCCATATCGGCGCCGAGGACGGCTCCTTCACCGACGCGCGCAAAATCCTGGGCAAATTGCAGCTCGGCATCTCCTGCTACGACAGCCGCGACATCTCCTTGGCGGCCGGCGAGGCGGGTGCGGATTACGTGGCGTTCGGTGCGTTTTTCCCGAGCACCACGAAGGACACCGAAATACGCGCCGAGATCGAGCTGTTGAGCTGGTGGTCCGAAATCATGGAATTGCCGGTGGTGGCCATCGGCGGCATCGACGCGCAGAATTGCGGCGACCTGGTGCGCGCCGGCGCAAATTTCTTGGCCGTGACGGGAGCCGTATGGTCGTTCCCGGAAGGGCCCGCAGCCGGTGTCCGTGCGATGAACAAGGCGATCGCCGAAGCCTGAGGGCTGTTCGGCCAGGAGCCATTTACGAATCTTTAACACAAGTTGCGTAATGAACCGTCGTGTCCAGAACGGCAGGTATCAGTGCAGCTCGATAACGGCCAGCTCAGGTGAACACCGCCGACCCGGTCGTGAAGCTTGTCATATGCGCACTCGGTGTGGTCGCCCTGATCTATTGGTGCATGGCGCGCCAGAGCCGGCGTTCCGAACCAAGCTGGCGCGATGACGAACTGCCTGGCCCGATCGCCAGAAGATGCACAAGGATACTGCGATCGCACGGGATAAAAGCCTCGGCTTCGGGTGAGTCACGTTGTTCGACGTCCTCATCCTCGGCCACCAATTTCCACAACGGCCAGGCGCAATCGCGATTGTTTGCCGAAGCCGGAATTTTCTCGTTGGCGAAACTCTGTTCATGCGCATCCACGAAAGCGCCCTGAAGGTGCCCGACTGGACCGTCATGCTCGCAGTCACGATACCCATCACCAACGAACTGACACGTCTCGGCAAAACCTACGGTATTCCCGTTCTCGACAAGACGGAGTTCACCTGCTTCGCCCGAGCGCTCGGAGATCTCAAGGCCGGCAAAGTCGAAACCTATGGCGGAAGATCACACCTGATAAAACAGTTCGTCAAAAAGAAATTTGCAGAGATCGATTCCTGAAACACGAAGCCCGATGACGGAGGCAGAGCAAACCCGATGCTAGGTTCACTTCACTTCTGGCGAGCCCGCTGCACGAAAAACACCAGCAGCGTCGCCACCCCCGAATTCACCGTTCACGCCCTGCAAACAGCCGATGGCGCTTGGCTCTCGGCAGGATCGTCCGGCCAAATCACACCAAGACCGGTCAAGCTGCAACACGGTGATGCCGCGCACCGTGTCCTGATGATCATCACCTCGATGGATCGGGCATCGGGCATCCTCATTGCAGCCGACTTGAAGCCCATCGAAATTCCTGGGCTTGGCATGACCGGAACCTGCCTGCCGATGAAAATAGATCGTGATCATTCTTCCGGACGAATTAGGATCTTCCACCCTCTGGCAAAAAACCGCAGAATCGGACTGAAGGATGGTGAACTCACGCTCGATCTACGGCCACCGGATGCCGCCCTCGCATTCTCCTGCCACCCCATAGAGGACGATCATCTATCGCCAAAGATTGCAGCTTTGGCGACGAAGATAGCCGCTAGCGTGCAAACACCATTGCGCTGGCCAACGATTCTGGAAAACCTTCACGACGGCAGCCTCAGCCCTGCCTTGGCCGAAGCGCTACTGTACCGTCTCCCCATCGATGAACTCGAGGATCTATCGCTGGAACTGATGCGTTCGGGGAAAAGCCGGCAACTTATCGCCACCTGCGTGCCCAATGATCCCTGGATTTCAAGCCGCATCGACACGCTAATCGCATGGAGGGCGGACCGCGATACAGCACGCCAACCGCGATTGACCATAAGCGATCAACATTTCACGGACGTGCCCGGCCAGCGAGGCAATCTTTCATATCGGCCCGGGCTTGGCCTCTTCCTGAATGCCCAGATGCGCCGCCATACGCAGCCGAGACGTATGGCATGTGTCGTCGGCAGCGCGCGCAACGAAGGCCCTTATCTGCTGGAGTGGATTGCCTACCACCGTGCCATCGGGTTCGATCATGTCTTCATCTACACGAACAATAACTCGGACGGCTCAGACCAGCTCCTCGAAATGCTCGCCAGGAGCGGCATCGTGACCTGGATCAAGAACGAGCCTGGGCCGAATATCTTGCCGCAATTCAGGGCTTACGCCCACGCGCTCAGCGTTCTTCCCGAGACACTGGATTATCGATGGACTTTGACATCGGATCTCGACGAGTTTCTTGGCTACGACAAAACACGTTTTGCAAGCCTGACGGATTATCTGGCATGGCAGGAAGTGGGGCAGGCGGATGCCATCGCCTTGCCCTGGCTGATCTACCTTGCCGGCCGAGACGATATCTGGCGGGACGCTCCCTGCACAGAACGATTCACGATGCGCCAGAACAACGTGAATCATCACGTGAAAACCATTTTCAGAACAAACCTGTTCTGGAGCTCGACCGCGCACAACCCCTACGCAAGCCTCGGGCTGCCAATAGGCTACAAGGCGGATAACGGGCAGCCTCATATTGCAAAGTCGCCCGAAAACAACCAGGCCTTTGCGCATAGACCACAAGCCACCCACGCCTGGATAGCACATTACATCTTCAAATCCGCGTCCGACGCGGTGATGAAGGCTATGCGTGGAAAAGGAGATCGGATCGAGAGCGAGCGCCAAAGCGGCGTCGAGAACATGATGAAGCAATTTGTCGGCTTGGTGCGAATGCAGAACCTCGTCGTCGACGAAAGGACAGCAAGATGTGGTGCGTCACTCTCCACCGAGCTATCCGTCTTGCGCGCGATCCCCGGCGTGGCTGCATGCGAAGCCGAGATCAGACATTCCTATCAACGCCAGATGAGACAATTATGCACCGGGATCATCAAGGATGGCCGCGACGCGGAGG
Source organism: Acetobacteraceae bacterium (assembly GCA_965198855.1). Lineage (GTDB taxonomy): Bacteria > Pseudomonadota > Alphaproteobacteria > Acetobacterales > Acetobacteraceae > BOG-908. The sequence continues at coordinate 510,227 of CBDAPZ010000002.1, forward strand.
AGCCTGAGGAATGCGCCATGTTCCGTTCGATACTGCTCAAGCAGCATCAGAACGAACTGTTTTCGGTCACGTAGCCCGCATGGCTTCTAAAACAAAAGTTCTTTGGTTCTTTCTTTCAAGAAAGAACTGCTTCCTTACGCCTGCTTGATCTCGATCAACGACCGCCTGATCTTGCGCCCACGCCCGATCTTGTCCTCGATATAAGCTGCATCCCCCCACCGCACCGCCTTTGCCATCGCCTGCGCATCTTCGGTGAAACGCGCCAGCATCTCGAGAAGCGCCTCGCGGTTGTTAAGGAACACGTCGCGCCACATCTCAGGGTCCGACGCGGCGATGCGTGTGAAATCGCGAAAACCGCTGGCGGCGAATTGCAGCACCTGCTGGCGGGTCTCGTCGGCCAAGTCGTCCGCGGTGCCGCAAATGGTGAAGGCGATCAAATGCGGCAGGTGGCTGACGATGGCCAGCACCCGGTCGTGGTGCGCCGGCTCCATCACCGAGACCATCGATCCCATGCTCTCCCAGAATGTGCGGACCTGCAGGACTGCGTCGGGGTCGGTGCCGGGTGGTGGGGTGAGCAGGCACCAGCGGCCTTCGAAGAGAGTCGCAAAACCGGCATCGGGGCCGGAATGTTCGGTGCCGGCGAGCGGATGGGCGGGGACGAAATGCACGCTGGCGGGCACCAGGGGGCCCACGTCGCGGATCACCGATTGCTTGGTGGAGCCCACGTCCGACAGGATGGCGCCCGGCTGCAAATGGGGCGCGATGGAAGCGGCGAGGTCGGCATAGGTGCCGACGGGCGAGCAGAGGATGACGCAGTCCGCACCTTGCACGGCGCGCGCGGGGTCCGGTTCCACGCGATCGGCAATGTTCAGCTCGGCGATGCGGGCGAGCGATTTTTCCGACCGCGAATTGGCGACGATTTCACCGGCGAGGCCGTTGGCGCGCGCCGCCCGCGCGATCGAGCCGCCGATCAGGCCGCAACCGAGCAGCGTCAGGCGCTTGAACAGAGGCGCGTCGGTCACGCGAAGCTGGCCGTGAACGCGGTGAGTGCCGCGACCACCGCATCGTTCTCCTCGGCAAGGCCCACGGTGATGCGCAGGCACTGCGGCAGGCCGTAGCCGCCGACCTGGCGCACGATGATGCCGCGCGCGAGCAGGAAGGCGTTCGCCGCATTGGCGCGGGCGGCTGTGCCGAGATCGGCGAGCACGAAATTGGTCTCGCTCGGGGTGATCGCCAGGCCCGCATCGTGCAGGGTTTTGGTCATGCGGGCGCGTTCGGCATTGTTGTGGGCGCGCGATTTCTCCAGCCAGCCGGTGGCGGCCACGGCGGCGAGCCCGGCATCGTGCGCCGCGAGCGACACGTTGAACGGCGAGCGGGCGCGGTTCAGCAGGTCGATGATTTCGGGCGGCGCGAAGATCCAGCCAAGGCGTAGGCCGCCAAGCCCGAAAATCTTGCTGAAGGTGCGTGTCATCACCGTGTTGCCGGTGGCTTTCACCAACTGCGTGCCGGGATCGTAATCCGGGCGTTCGACATATTCGGCGTAGGCCGCATCCATCACCAGCACCACGTGGTCAGGCAGGCCGCGGCGCAAGCGTTCGGTCTCGGCGGTCGGGATGAAGGTGCCGGTGGGATTGTTGGGGTTGGCGACGAACACCAGGCGGGTGGCGGGTGTGACCGCCGCCAGGATGGCATCGACATCGGTGGTGCGCTGGCGCTCGGGCACCTTGTTCACGCGGCAGCCGGCCAGGCGCCCGGCGATGTCGAATATGGAGAAGCCGTGCTCGGTCATGATGAGCTCGGTGCCGGGCCCGCCGAAGATGTGGCAGAGCAGATAGAGGAAATCATCCGAGCCGGCGCCGCACAGGATCTGCGCCGGGTCCAGCCCGAAGCGCGCGCCGATGGCGGTGCGCAGTGCGATGGCGGTGCCATCGGGATAACGATGGAACTCGCCGGCAATGGCCGCCACCGCCGCAGCCACGCCAGGCGGCACGCCGAACGCGCCCTCGTTGGAGGAGAGTTTTACGACGCGGCCGCCGCCCTCGATTTTCGACACGCCGGGCGTGTAGGGGTGGATGTCGAGCACTTCGGGGCGTGGGCGCAGGGTCATGGCGCTGCTGTTATACGAAACGGATGGGCTTTTCACCTGCCTGCGCCCTTTAAACGCGCATACAGCGCAGGATGCAGGGCAAGCGAGATGAGGTGATGGCCAAGGCTTCCGCCCGTCATCGCCACCGGCTGCAACCCGTCAAATTCGTAGCGGACATCCTGACGCTGCGCCCAGTCAAAGAACTCGGCCTGGGTGATCGCATGCTGGCTAAGAGCGACACTCATATACGCTTATCTAGTACATCTGCAGGCACAGCGCGATAAGTCCGTCTTGCGACCACCCTCGCCCGGGCCTATTCACCCGCCTTCATGAACGCTGTGCAACCCCTGCCCGCCTTCGAGCACCAGCACCAGGTTTTTCCTGACGGGCTGACACTCGAATGCGGCCAGACACTCGCACCCTTCTGCCTCGCCTACCGCACCTACGGCGCGCTCAACGCCAGCCGCAGCAATGCAATCCTCGTCTGCCATGCGCTGACGGGCGACCAATACGTGGCCGAAACCCAGCCCCTCACCGGCAAGCCAGGCTGGTGGGGCAGCCTGGTCGGCCCTGGCCTGCCGATCGATACCAATCGCTTCTTCATCATCTGCAGCAACGTGCTCGGCGGCTGCATGGGCTCCACCGGCCCACGCTCCTCCCGCGCCGATGGCCGCATCTGGGGCACCGACTTTCCGCCGCTCACCATGCGCGACATGGTGCGCGCGCAGAACATGCTGATCGAACATCTTGGCATCGAGCGCCTCTTCGCCGTCGTGGGCGGCTCCATGGGCGGCATGCAGGTGCTGCAATGGGCGGCAACCTACCCCGAGAAAGTGTTCGCCGCCGTGCCGGTGGCCGCCGCCGCCTACCACTCGGCGCAAAACATCGCCTTCAACGAAGTGAGCCGCCAAGCCATCTTCGCGGACCCGGATTTCGACAATGGCCGCTATTGGGAACAAGCCAAGATCCCCGCCCGCGGCCTTGCCGTCGCCCGCATGATGGCGCACATCACCTACCTCTCCGAAGAAGCCCTCACCCGCAAATTCGGCCGCAAAACCCGCGCTGCGGCCGACACCCAACCTGCCAGCTTCTTCGGCGAAGTGTTCGAAGTGGAAAGCTATCTCCGCCACCAAGGCAGCAGCTTCGTCCGCCGCTTCGACGCCAACTCCTATCTCACCGTCACCCGTGCGATGGACTGGTTCGACCTCGCCGCCGAACATGACGGCGATCTCACCGCTGCCTTCACCGGCACCAAAACCCGCTTCTGCCTGGTATCCTTCACCTCGGACTGGCTGTTCCCCACCGCCCAATCGCGCAGTATCGCGCGCGCTCTCAATCGCGCCGGCGCCAACGTCAGCTTCGTCGAAATCGAGACCGATCGTGGACACGATGCCTTCCTGCTGGACGAGCCGGATTTTGCGCGGACCCTAGCCGGGTTCTTGTCCGGATGCGCCGAACACGCTGGTCTTGCATGATACAAGCAAGAATCTTCTTTTCTGAAGAAAAGAAGCAAAAGACTTTTATGTTGCTGTCGCAGATCAGTCCGGCGACGTACGCCAAGGAAACAAAAGTTTTTTGGTTCTTTTTTTCAAAAAAGAACTGCTTCCTCTAAGTGCGGGTCGACCTCAAACTCATCGCGAGCTTCATCGAGCCCGGATCGCGCGTGCTAGATATCGGCTCAGGTGACGGCGCACTCATCGAACATCTGTTCCGCACCCGCGGCTGCGACGCACGCGGCATAGAAATCGACATGGCCGAAGTCACCCACGCCGTCGCACACGGCCTGCCGGTGATGCATGGGGATGCAGACAACGATCTTTCGCAATACCCGGACAACGCTTTTGACTACGTCGTGCTCACGCGCACCCTTCAAGCGGTGGAGCGCCCGCAGGAAGTGTTGCGCCAGATGCTGCGCATCGGCACCCGCGCGCTCGTCAGCTTTCCCAATTTCGGCCATTGGCAAGTGCGCTGGCAGCTCCTGCGCACCGGCCGCATGCCGGTCACCGCGAATTGGAGCCGTGCCTGGTACGAGACGCCCAACATACATCCCTGCACCATCCTGGATTTTCGCGAACTCTGCGCTCAGGAAGGCTACGCTGTCGAACAATGGCTGGCCATGGACGACGCAGGACGAAAATCGCCATGGCGAAGATCGCTGACTTTAGCCAACATCTTTGGCGAGCAGGCACTTTTCCTGATGCGCCGCGGAACCTGAAACGCGGTTCCGTAAGCGTAAGCTCCACCCACCATCTCCACGCTCCCGCATCGGCAAAGCGCGATGCGGTCTAGGCTCGCCTACCCTGGTCAGGATACCGTCTCTCTGGCGGAACGTAGAGCATGGCTACATTGCATCGCTCATAGCGCTTGCCGAACTCCTCCATGATCTTGGCATCATGGACGAAACCCACCTTCTCATAAAGATGCACGGCAGCCGCGCTCTTGGCATTGCTCAGCAGATAAAGCCGATCGCATCCCAGCGCATAGGCTCGCGCAATGATCGCGCCGAGCAGAAACTCACCGGCCTTCTTGCCGCGTGCCTTGTCCAGCACGCCCATTTTGGTCAACTCGAACTGGCGCTCCCCAGTCTTCTGCAACGCACATGTCCCCACGATGCCGAGTTTGGGATCCTCGACAAACAGGATGTCGCCGCCTGGCGCAATGATCCGCTCGCGCGGGTTCCTGAGAACATCGATATCGGTCTGCTCAAGCTGATACATATCGACGATCCACTCGGCATTTATACGGTAGAAATCTTCCGTCAGCCCATCGCTGAAGCGCCTTATCGCAAGACCACCACGCGGCCGCTGATCCAATGGCCGGTCGGCAAGCGCACGCTCGGTCGCCTCGATCAGGCCAAGAAGCGCCGACGCGTCACAGACCTCGCTGACGGCGGCGCGCAGGCGCGGCCACAGCACGGTCGCCGCCAAATCCATCGTCTCGATGCCGCCAGGGCTGAGGGATATCGTCTTGCTACGTTGGTCGCGCGCGTCGCGGCTGGTTTCAACCAATCCCATCTCGACCAGATTGGAGAGTATTCGTGTCACTGCGGGCTGACTGATCCCCAAAGCCTGTACGGCATCACCTACCGTCATCGGACCCTGGCGGTACAATGCGGTGAGAAGCGGCATCTGACTCGGCTGCGTCGACAGCCCGCAATCCGCGGCCAGCCGTTCGGCCCCGGCTTGCAGCCGTTCAGCCAATCTTTTCAGTCGGCTACCGAGCATTACAGCGCCTTCGCGAGCCAGCACGTCACTCATGCCCCATTCTCCATAATCTTATAACACGCTATATAGCATGTTATGCGATTAGGCAAGCGACTTTAGTTGGGTTGGTTGCTCCAGGTGAAGTGAGCAGCATAGCCCTCACCGCGCTTTGGACGATGCGGGCTATGCTGCTGGATCTGTCCATAAGTGGCGCCTGCCCGAGACGAACGGACGCCACCGCTATGAAGATCTTACTTCAGCGCGTCGCGCACCATGTCCTTGGCGCCGCCGACCGTGTTCTGCACCTTGCCGGCAGCCTTTTCGGCCTTGCCTTCGGCTTCGGTCTGCACATTGCCGGTCACCTTGCCAATAGCCTCCTTGATGGAGCCCTTGACCTGCTGGGCGACGCCTTCGATACGATCCTTGTCCATTTCATCGCTCCTACATCATGTCTGGCGAACATCGCGTCCGGGATGGCAGCGCATCGTCAGTGCACTGAAGATGGCGTGGCGGCAGGCGTCGTCACAGGCGCATTTGCACCAGGGCGTCTAGTGCATTTGCACCGGGTATCAGGGTGTCCGTACGCGCGGTTTGGCGCGCGCCGCTGGCGGCTTCGCACCGCCAAAACCGCGTTCGCGCGCCCATGCTACCGCCTCGCTGCGACGGTGCAGGTCGAGCTTGCCGTAGATCGTGGCGACATGGTTGCGCACCGTGTTCAAGGCGAGGTCGAGCGCGCGTGCGATCTGCTTGTCCGCCATGCCCTGGCAGATCAGGCCCAGTATCTCGGTCTCCCGTGCCGTAAGGTCCGAGAGTTCAGGCGCCTTGCGGTTGCTGCCGTGGGGGCGGCGCAAGGCCGCCATCTTCTCCACCACGGTGCTGCTGAACCAGGAGGTGTCGTGCATCACCGCCTCGATGGCGGCAACAAGCTCGCTTTCGCTGCGCCGCCGCTCGGTGATGTCCTGCAACACGCTCAGCACGCATTCCTGGCCATGAATGGTCACTGTCTCGGCTGAGACCAGGCAGTCGAGCATGGCGCCCTCCTTGGTTTGCACGGGGAGTTCGAGGCTGCGGATGCTGCCTGTCCTCGCCAGGCCGGCGTCGAGGATCCGCCGCGCCGACGAACCGTCCCATAGCCGCAATTCGGCGGCCGAGCGGCCGATCACCTCTGTCAGGGCGTAGCCGGTGACCACGCTGAACGCTTCGTTGGCGTCCAGGATATGCCCGTTTTCGGCCACGCTGATGAAGGTCGGCACCGGTGCAAGGCGGAACGACTTGGCAAAGCGTTCCTCGCTCTGGCGCAGCGCATCCTCGGCTTTCTTGCGCGGCTCCATGTCCATGAAGGTGAACAGCATGCAGGGTTCTTCACCGATCTCGATCGGCTGCCCGGCGACAACGACGCATTTGGTGCCGCCCTGCGGCAGTTTCAGCGTCGCCTCCATCTGCGGGATGGTGCGGCCCTCGGTCAGCCGCTCGATGCCGAGCTCGCGCTGATCCGCCCCTTCCATCACGTCCACTTCGTAGACCGAGCGGCCGAGCACCGCCTCGCGCTCATAGCCGGTCATCTCGAGGAAGCCGACATTGACCTTGATGTAGCGCAGGTCCGAAAGCCGGGCGATGACGGCCGGCGCCGGGTTGGCGTTGAACGTCTTTTCGAACCGCTCTTCCGCCTCGAACCGTGCGCTCGCATCCTGCAGCACCAGCACCAGGCATTCGGGTTCGCCGTCATCGTCGGTGAGAACCAGGCTACGGACTTGGTGGACCCATTGCGGCTCGTCTGCCCCATCTGCCGCCACCTCGACGATGACTTCTGAAAAAACTTCGCCGGCGATCACGCGGTCGATCGGGTATTCGCCCTCCGGCAGCTTGTGGTTGTTGCGGTAGCGCAAGACGAAGCGCCGCCGGTATTCCGCGACGTCCGCGCCGAGCGCCTCAAGCGTGTCGACGCCATGCATTTCCAGCGCCGCCTCGTTGGCCCAGAGGATGGCCTGGTCCGTGCCGACCAGGATGATCCCCTCGCCAAGGCCAGCGATGATCTGCTGCAATTGTCGGGTATTGGCCCGGCGGCCGGGTATGCGGTCTGACATCGCCGAGCGTTGGAGCCGAAAACCCCGTCGTGTGGCAAGGCCTGGATGACCGTTCTACTGTTGCGCCTCGATTGCGGATTTCAGCACGTAGAGATCTGGTGCCTCAGGATAATGGCCTTGTGCCTTCAGGGCGGCGACAAATTTCTCCTTGGAGCCAAACGCCTTGCCGAAGCGGCGAACGGCATCCTGCGCCAGATTGACGAAGACCTGCTCGCCGATCGGCATCGAGGGGTCGGCGGCATAGGATTTATGATAGGCAAATACCTCGTCGGCCGGATCGATGGGCGTGCAGCCTTTTGCCGTCAGCAACAGGAAAGACCCCTTCGCATCGTCGCTCCATGTGCCGTCGTTAACGATGCCTGCAATCATCGCGTAGTGTCCCGCCGGCGCCTCGGTCGCAGCCATGACCCAGTAGCGGTAGACATCCTGAGCTTTCACCTTCACGCCGCAAATCTGCAGCGCTTCCTGTGGCACGGCGACGAAGCCGGTTTCGTATAGGCTCGGCGGGAGCTTGAGATGAAACACAGGATCGACCATGTCCGGTAATCCGGCGGCCATAGTTCTACCTGCGGCAATCAACGTGAACAGGCAGGCGAACGCGGCAGAAAAATGAGTCGACACGTTGTTGGTCACCTTACTGGGCACGGCGGTAATAGACGTAAGATGGTGTGTCCGATCGATATTCCGGCCCGGGATACATCGTACGTTGCACGAAGTCCGATACCCAATGCGTGCCGTCAAAGCCCGCAATGTGGCCATTCGTGCTCTTTCCAGTTGCATGGCTTGGCGGCTGGATGACGACGACGTCCCCGAGCTGCGGCGTGTAGCCCGTGGCTGGCACTGCGACAAAGCCCAGCGCCAGCAGGGTGCCGCCCCAATCCTTCGCCGGCACCGGCCAGGTAATCGGCTTAAGGCCGCCGGCCGCCAGCGCCTCCCTCACATGCTTCGCGCAAGCGCCCTCGCCAAACTGCTTGGACGACACATGCTGGTTGAGATAGTCGGCAAATGCCTGCTTGTCATACGTCGCCATTGACCAGCCTCCTCGCGCTACGCAGCTACCTTGCCAGCGGTCCCGTCATCTCTTCCGGCTTCACCCAGGCATCGAACTCCTCGCTCGTCAGGTATCCTAACGCCAGCGCCGCGTCCTTCAAGCCTGTCTCTTCTCGGTGCGCCTTCAACGCGATCTGTGCCGATTTCTCGTAGCCGATATGGGGGTTCAGCGCCGTCACCAGCATCAGCGAGTTCTGTACGTTCTGCTCGATACGTTTCAGGTCGGGTTCGATTCCTTGCGCACAGCCGACATCGAACGCCAGGCATCCATCTGCCATGAGTGCGACAGATTCGAGAAGGTTATGCAGCATTACCGGCTTGAACACGTTGAGCTGGAAATTGCCCTGGCTGCCGCCGAACGCTACCGCCGCATCATTGCCATAGACCTGGACTGCCACCATCGTCAGCGCTTCGGACTGGGTGGGATTCACCTTGCCCGGCATAATGGAAGATCCAGGCTCGTTCTCGGGGATAAGCAACTCGCTAAATCCTGCCCGCGGCCCGCAGGCGTACCAGCGCACATCGTTCGCGATTTTCATCAGTGCGCCGGCCAGCGTGCGCAACGTGCCGCTCACCGTCACCATCGCATCATGCGCGGAGAGCGCTGCAAACTTGTTCGGTGCCGAGATAAACGGAAAGCCGGTTTCCGCCGCGATGTGATGCGCCGCGCGATCGCCGAATTGCGGGTGTGCATTCAGCCCGGTGCCCACGGCTGTGCCGCCGATTGCCAATTCAAATAGGCCCGGCAGCACGGCGCGGATTGCCACAACGGCGCCATCGAGCTGCGCGACCCAGCCGCCGATCACCTGGCCGAGCGTTACCGGCGTCGCGTCCTGCAGATGGGTGCGGCCGATCATGACCACGTGGTCGAACTTCTTCGCTTTCGCTGCAAAGGTATCGCGCAATTGCTGCACGGCCGGCAGCAGGCGATGCTCGATCTGTTCCACGGCTGCGATATGCATGGCGGTCGGGAAGGTGTCGTTGCTGGACTGGCTGTGGTTCACGTCGTCATTGGGATGGATCGGGCTTTTGCTGCCCACCTTGCCACCGGCCATTTGTATGGCGCGGTTTGCGATCACCTCGTTGGCGTTCATGTTGGTCTGCGTGCCGGAGCCGGTCTGGAACACCACCAGCGGGAATTCGGCATCGAGATCGCCATCGATCACCTCGCCGGCGGCGCGGATGATGAGGTTCACCTTCTCGGCCGGCAGTTCGCCGAGTTCGCCATTGGCTAGGGCGGCGGCCTTCTTGAGCAGGCCCATGGCGCGGATCACCGGCCGGGTGAAGCGGAAGCGGTCCGTGCCGATGGGGAAATTCTGGATCGAGCGCTGAGTCTGTGCCCCCCAAAGCCGGTCGGACGGCACCGGCAGGGACCCCATGGCATCCTTTTCCTGGCGAAAACCGGGGGTGGCAGTGGTCGGGTCCATCGGGCAAGCGGTCCTTGAGGTTGTGGTGGCGTGCAGCGTAGTGCGAAGTGGAGGCGCAAGGAAGGAAGGACTTCTTTTCTGAAGGAAAGAAACAAAAGACTTTTATATCGCTGTCGCGGTTCTATCCGGCAGCGCACGCCACGTTCGCAAAAGTGTCTTGGTTCTTTTTTAAAAAAGAAATGCTTGCTTCCTATGATTGCTGCCGAAGGATTTTCAGCAGATCGACACCGTAACGCTCCAGCTTCGACCCGCCCATACCCTTGATCTCCGCCAGCTCCTCTGGAGTCTTAGGCTGTACGGCAGCGATGTCGCGCAGCACTGCATCGTGGAAAATCACGTAAGGCGGCAGCGACTGCGTTTTCGCCACGCCGGCGCGCCAGCTTCGCAATGCTTCGAACAGACCCGCATTCGGTGTGCCTTGGGGTGCTGTCGCAGCGCTGCTGCGTGTGGCGCGCGAAGCACGCGCGGGTGGGCTATCTTCGCGTAGCATCACCTGGGTTTCGCCGCGCAGGATGGGGCGTGCTTCCTCCTGCACCAGTTCCAGGCTCGCATAATCGCCGCTCTTCACGCGCAGTGCGCCGCGCGCGAGCAGCTGGCGCAGCACACCGCGCCAGAATAGCTCAGCACGATCATTGCCGATACCAAACAGCGCAAGCTTGTCGTGTCCATTACGTTCGATGGCAGCAGTTTTTGCACCGCGGAGCACATCGACGATGTATTTTCCGCCAAAAATCTGGCCGGTGCGATAGATGGCGGAGAGCGCCTGCTGCGCGGCCTTGGTGCCGTCGAACAAGGCGAATGGCGCAAGGCAGGCGTCGCAATGTCCGCAGGGTTTGTCCAACGATTCGCCGAAGCAGGCGAGCAGGGTCTTGGTGCGGCAGGAAGTCGCTTCGGCCAGGTTGATCATCATTTCGAGGCGCTGGCGCATGACGCCGATCTGCGCTTCGGGTGCGGTGGATTGTGAAAGCCAATGACGTGCGCGGGCGATATCTTCGCCGCCATAGAGCAGCAGCAGGTCGGCGCGTTCGCCATCGCGACCGGCGCGGCCGATCTGCTGGTAATAGGCTTCGGGGCTGTCCGGCATGTCGAGATGCACCACGAAGCGCACATCGGGGCGATCGATGCCCATGCCGAAGGCGATGGTGGCGACCATCACCACCGGTTCGCCGCTGCGGAAGCGGGCGAGGGAGGCGCGTTTTTCGATCGGGCTGAGGCCGGCGTGGAAGGGCAGTGCGGTGATCTTCTTCTCGCGTAGTTTTTCTGCGGTGCGCTCGGTCTTGTTACGGCTGCCGCAATACACGATTCCGGCTTCGTTCTGGTGCAGTTTGAGGAAATCCTGAAGCTGCTGGGTTTCGCCCGTTTTAGGTTGCGCGGTGATGTGCAGGTTCGGGCGATGGAAGCTGGCGGCGAACACATGTGCATTGCGCATGTCGAGCGAGGCAAGGATGTCATCGCGCGTACGTGGGTCGGCGGTGGCGGTGAGTGCCACGCGCGGCACGCCGGGGAAGATTTGCGCGAGGCGTTTGAGGTCGCGGTATTCGGGGCGGAATTCATGGCCCCAGGCACTGACGCAATGAGCTTCGTCGATGGCGATAAGTGCCAGGGTTTGCCGGCGCAACCTTTCGAGCGTGCCAGGGTTGAGCAGGCGCTCCGGGGAGACGTAGAGCAGATCGAGCTTGCCGTTATCGAGCAGGTTGGAGACGCGTGCGACTTCGGCTGGTTCAAGCTCCGAGTGCAGCGCTCCGGCGGACACGCCGAGTTGCCGAAGCGCGGCAATCTGGTCGTCCATCAACGCGATCAGCGGCGAGATGACGAGCGCGGTGCCGGACCGTGCTAGGGCGGGCACTTGGTAGCACACGCTTTTGCCACCGCCAGTGGGCATCAGCACGAGCGCGTCTTGGCCTGCGATAACCGCATCGACGGCCTGTTTCTGCAATCCCCTGAACTGCTGGAAGCCGAATACGCGATGCAGGATATCTTCGGCTGTCGGGGGGAACGTCACGTTCTCCCCGATCGGGCTTTCTCGTTCAAGCAGCTGCTGCCACCGCATGTCCGGACGACAATCTCCAGATACGATCGAGTTTCTCGGCGCCCGTCAGTCGATGTGCGATCAGGATCACGGTTTTGCCCGTGGTCTGCGCAAACAGGGTGGAGAGGAATTCTCGTTCCGTTTCAGCATCGAGGCCGGCGCAGGGTTCGTCAAGGATAAGGATGCTGGCCGGCGATAGCAGGGTGCGGGCGAGCGCGATGCGCCGGCCTTGCCCGCCTGACAGGTTTTGGCCGCCTTCACCAAGCCAGGTTTCGAGTTTTTCGGGCAGATGGCGCACCGTGTTGCCGATGGCGGCACGATCCAGTGCAGCCCAAAGCTCGGCATCGGTGGCGTTGGGAGCGCCGAGAGCGAGATTGGCGCGGATGGTATCGGTGAAGAGGTGGGTGTTCTGGCTGAGCCACGCGATGTTGGCCTGCACCTCGCGCGCCGGGATGTCGGCCATGTCGGTGCCGCCGAGCATGACTTTTCCCGCCTGTGGACGTGCCACTTTCAGTGCCAGCGCGGCGAGCGTGGATTTGCCGGAACCCGAGGGTCCGAGCACGGCGACGCGTGCGCCGGCCGGCACTTCGAGCGTCAGACCCTCGAACAGGGTTTCGCCGCCATCCCAGGCGAATTGCACGCCGGCGAAGCGCAGCCCAGGATGGTGGGGCACCGGCTTCGGGTGATCGGGCTCCACGGGCTTCGGCGCATTTTCCGCCATGTCGAGCACGCGTGTGGCGGCCGCGGCTGCCGTGCCGGCCATGAGCCCGGCCCGTGGCAAGCCGATAAGCGGCTCGAAGGCGGCGGCGAGCAGGAACACGGTGATGACGGCCATCACCGGCGCCGCGCCCGCCGCAAGCAGCACGGCGAGCAATGCAGCCTGTCCGCACACCAGCGCACCGGCATTTGCCAAGGCGGCGCGTTTGGCCAGGTTCTCCTGAGCGGCGATCAGTGTTTTTTCACGTGCGGCGACCAGGGCGGCCATGCGCGCTTCAGCACCGAAGGCTCGCACTTCGCGCAATCCGCCAAGCGTATCGAGTGCCGCGATGCGTAGCCCGGCGGCGGCAAGCCCGAGATCACCGCTGGAGAACCGCGCCGCGCGGTAGGCAAACACCGGCATGGCGAAAGCCGCCGTGGCGAAGCAGGCGCCGACCAGAAGCCCGACACCGATCTGTATGCGCCCCGCCAGCAACGCGGTGATCGGCACCAGGAACACCGCGCCGATCAGCGGCACCAGGATGCGCAGATACAGCCCGTCCAGCGCCTCCACATCGCCTACGATGCGCGACAGCACATCGCCGGCATGGCGAAAACCGAGCCCGCCGGCTGCACGCGCGGCCAGCCCGCGGAAGAACCACACACGCAGATCGGCGAGCGCGCGGAAGGTACCGGCATGGGTGACCATGCGCTCTGCGTACCGAAACACCACCCGCGCCGGCCCGGCGATGCGCAGCCAAAGGGCGGCGGCGATGGCACCACCCGTCAGCACGGCCGCGACGGTCGCGCCCGAAGCCGTCATCAGCGCCAGCCCGGCCGCCAGCGTGGCCAGCGACAGGACCACGCCATAGATCAGCAGCCCGGCACGGCCGCGCCAAAGAGAGAGAATACGAAGAAGCGGCTTCATGCAGCGCCACGCGCCTCGTTCGCACGGCCATGGCGCAGATCGAGACGGCGGCCGCCAAAGGCATGGGCCGCCGCAGAGTGGCTGGCCATCACCACGGTGCGCCCGAGCGCCAGGCGCTTCAGACTCGCCAGCACATCGGCCTCTGTCGCCGGATCAAGATGCGCCGTCGGTTCGTCGAGCAGCAGCAACGGCGCATTCTTCAAGAAGGCACGTCCGATCGCCACACGCTGTGCCTGGCCACCAGACAAGCCAAAACCGCCCTCGCCAATCACCGTATCCAGCCCCAACGGCAGCGCCTCGGTGAAATCGGTGATTCTGGCCAGGCGAGCCGCCTCTTCTACTTCGGCCGTCGTCGCCTCCGGCCGGGCGAAGGCGATGTTCTCACGTATCGTGCCGGCGAACAGGGTCGGTTTTTGGCCGATCCAGGCGGTCAGCTTCGACAGCGCCTGAGGTACGATATCGGCGATGTCATGCCCGTTGAGCAGGATCCGCCCCTCATTCGGCCGCACGAACCCCAGCAGCAGCTCGATCACGCTGGACTTGCCTGCACCTGACGGTCCCGCCAGCACCAGCATCTCGCCGGGGGCGACAAAAAAGCTCAGGCCATCCAATGCCGGCGGCCGCGATTCATCCCACACCAGCCGCACATTCTCGAACGCCAACGCCACGCCCCGCGCCTCGATGGTGCGTATGGCCGCAGGCGCCGTCGGCACCGGCAAAGGCGGCAGATTGATCAGCGCCTCTGCAGCACCCGTCGCATGCATCCGGTCCTGATACGCGGCGGCAAATCCGCGCAAGGGCGCGAAAAACTCCGGCACCAGCAGCAGCGAGAACAGCGCCGCACGCATCGATCCATGCCCGCCGCCCAGCACCGAGCGGTCATGCAACGTGATCACCACCAGGGCCGCTGCCATCGCGCAATCCAACGCCGCCGACGACAGGAACGCCACGCGCAGCACGCGCATGGTGCGCATCCGCAACTCATCGGCCGCCCGCGCCAGACGGCGTGCCTCGTCCTCCGCGCGCCCGGCCAGAACGATGGTGGCAATCCCCCGCACCCGGTCCAGAAACCGCGCCTGCAACCGCTCCATCGCCAAAAACTGCCCGCGCGAGGCCGACGCGGCCCCAATCCCGGCCACCGCTTGCCCAAATGGTACCAGCAAACCAGCCACCAGCAGCACCAAAGCCGCGAACGGATCCACCGCAAGAGCCACGACCAAAACAAGAGCCGGTCCCATCACTGCCAGCCCCGCCGCTGGCACCCAGCGGCCGAACAGCCCCTCCAAAGCCTCTACCCGATCGACGACCAAAGACGTCAGCTCGGCGGAATGGGCACCGCGCAACATCGCCGGACCGGCCGCGAGCAAACGTGCCAGCACATCGCCGCGCATCCGCACACGGCCCTTGGCACCCGCGCTGAACGCGGCCAACTCGGCCGCAAGTTGCAGCCACGCCTTGGCCAGGATCAGCAGGGCGAAACCCGTAAGAAAGAAAACGACCGCGCCACCCGTCAAAGCCGCAGACAAGATCGCGGCGACGCAGCCTGCTTGCGCAACCGATACGGCAATACCACCCAGGCCATAGGCGAGGACCGGAAAGGCCGCGCGACGGCCGAGACGGGTCTGCTCCCGGGTCCAGGCCCGCGCGGCTTTTTTCGAATCCTGCATGACTGAGCCGGGGTTTAACTGGTGAGGAAAGGGAAGTGAAGGAAGGGTCTTCTTTTTTGAAAAAAAGAAGCAAAAAACTTTTGATTCTACGAGAGTGCGCTACGGGAGCAAACTGGTCGCAGTGGCGGCATTCAGGCGGCCAAGTCCGTGTCGCCTACGTCGTGGCGGATGGTCATCTTTAAAGTGTAGCGGGTGCCGGAGGTCTCATCCACATCCAGCTCGGCGGCAAGCTGACGCGCGAACCCGCGGATCAAGGTGATCCCGATCCCGTCGCGCACACCATGCTCGCTCTCGCTGATGCCGGTGGGCACGCCGATCCCGTCATCCTCGACCACCAGCGTCACCACGCCACCCTCGCTGGTGAGCCTCACGAGCACATGACCCAGGCGGCCCCGAGGAAAGGCGTATTTCAGGGCATTGCTCACTGCCTCGGTCACGATCAGGGATAACGGCACCGCCTGGTCGCTCGACATCTGCAGCGGCGACGCCTCGATGGTCAGCTTTATGCGCTGACCTTCTATCTCGCCCATGGCCTGGAAGAGCTGGCCACAAAGCTCGGTCAGGAAATCCGGCATGTTGATGGTGTGCACCTCGCCATGCGAGTACAAATGCCGGTGCAACGTCGCCAATGCGCGCACACGGTCGCGCGCCGAAGCGAACTCGGCCTTCGCCTCGGGCACCCTGATCCGCGACGCCTGCAAATTCAGCAGCGACGCCACGATCTGCAGATTATTCTTCACCCGGTGATGGATCTCGCGCATCAGCAACTCCTGCTGCTCCACCGCAAGCTTCAGCTTCGCCTCCTGCTCGTTCAGCGTCGCCACCGCGGCCGCGAAGGACGCCGCCAGGCTGCGCACTTCATTCGGGGGATCACCCAAGCGCACCGCATCGAAACTGCCGGAACTGCGCCATTCCGCAACGGCCCGGTTAAGCAATGTCAACGGCTTGCACAGCGCGATATGCACGCCGATCGCGACCGCTGCCAAGCCCATCAGCAGCAGCACGCCCAACTGCCCGACCCGGCGATGCAGCAGGTCACGCGCCGCCTTTCTGTCCTTTGTCGCCGGGTTCGCGACAATCAAACTATACCCGTCCCCGAGCGGCGAAGACGCATAGCAATAGGGAATGCCGCTTTCCGAGGCGGCATCCACCACAAGGGCACTGGTCTCGAGCCGTTGGAGAATATCCGATGGCGGCAGCCCCACACGACCCGTGCCTGCCACCTGCGTGATGTGACGCTGCGTGTCGACGATCCAGAGCGCAGGCAAAACCGGGATCGACAGGCCTGAAGGATTGAAGAACCAGTCCAGACGCAAACCGACATAGACGTAGCCATCCACCGTATCGCCATGCTGGATCGGATAGGCGGCCGGTATGATCGGAATATCCTTCAACAGGCTCGGATGCACCTGGCCAAGGGCGAAGCCGCCTTTCGCGCGCGCCAGGGCAATTACCGGGCCGACGATGCCAGGGATCTGCGCGCGCAA
Organism: Acetobacteraceae bacterium; assembly: GCA_965198855.1. GTDB lineage: Bacteria > Pseudomonadota > Alphaproteobacteria > Acetobacterales > Acetobacteraceae > BOG-908. The sequence continues at coordinate 526,884 of CBDAPZ010000002.1, forward strand.
CGCCGGCCTTGTCGGCAAGGCCGAACAGACGATATCGCCTTTGGGATCGACGACGGACAGATTTGTGTAGCGCGCCGTCTGCAAGGTGAGTACGCCGGCTAACCGACTATCGCAGAGCGCAGGGTCGCCGCGGGCAAGTTCGGCTACTTGCGCCAGGGCCTGCACCATCTGCTGCGCACCGGCGATTGCCGAGACATGCCGTGCCATGGCCGATTCGCGGAGGCGCTCGGCGGCCTGTGACGTCACGCTCAGGGCAAGTTCATAATTCTGCCAGACGATGGTGGCGGACAGCATCATCAGCGGCACTGCCGCAATAAGTACGATCAACGCTAGCCTTATGCGGATCGCCCCGAACAGCAAGCGCATCAGATCTGGATGTGCGCCGATTTCCGCAGGCGCCGCGCGGTTATTCGTCACCGACGGCCCCGTGGGGCCGGGTGGACCTTCGCTCACTTCTTCCGATCTTCCTCGATTAGCCTCAGCAATTCATCGGGTATCGGCTCGGCAGCGACCTTGTCGTAAATTTCGTGCAGACCTTTCTGCAGCCAAAGATCGAACGCAGCCTCTGTCTTGCGCCCCTTCCGTCCAGGGACGGGAGTGACGCCGGGCGGACGGCTCGGGTCTTTCGCCTTCGGCATTATGGTCAGAATTCCAGCGTCTCCCCACGGAGGGGCGTATCCGCAGACGGGGCGGGCAAGCATGGAGCATGCGGCCCGCGTCTTCGCATCTACGGCAAAGACATTAAGCGGCTGTGGGGATCAGGCGCGATCCCCTTCTCGCTCACCCTCGGCCAAGCGCCGGGCCAGCAGGGTAGCGGCGCTGCGACCGCTGCGGGTGGTCTCGGTGGTCTCACCAAGCAACCAGGATTCCAGCTGGCGGCGTGCCCGGAATACGCGGCTCTTCGCGGTTCCAACGGCGCAGCCGGTTGATTCCGCGAGCGCTTCGTAGCTCATGCCATGCACTACGACCATCACCAGCGCCTCGCGCTGATCGGACGGTAGGCGCGTCATTGCATGGGCCAGTTCCTTCAGCGCCAGGCGATCCTCATGCGGCGCTTCGGTGGCGAACACCGAGCTTGGCACATCGTCGATATCGGTGGTGTCGCGGCGCTTGCGCAGATTGCTGATGAAGCGGTTGCGCAGAATGCGATGCATCCATGCGGGAAAGTTCGTGCCGGGAATGAAACTCTGCTGGGCGGAAAGCGCGTTGCACACTGCATCCTGGACGAGGTCTTCGGCAGCCGCACGATTGCGGGTCAATGCCAGCGCCTGGATGCGCAGTTTCGGCAGGATGCCGATGATCTGATCGTGGAAAGTGGCTGTCGCTTGAGCAGTCATTGTTGTCTCCGTCTTCCTGTAGAGCCAATGACGCTGACCGGCTGTACGCTGCATCACGAAAACGTGGGTCTGCTTTTAGTTTCCTTTTAATTTTCGGATGCCTTCGCGCTCACCTCCGAAAGCTGTTTGCGTGCCCGGGAGACGCGCGCGCGCATGGTGCCGACAGGCACACCGCAGATCACCGCCGCCTCCTCATGGGTCATCTCCTGGGCGCCGACGAGAACCAGCGCCTCACGCAGGAGCGGCGGCAATTGCCACAACAACTGCGACAGGTCGGTGATCTCGCTGTGGTGCAGCTGGATGCCTTGGCTGGCGGTGCGTGCGTGCAACTCCATCGCCACGTGCTCGCGTTTGTGACGCCTCACTTGCTCGTAGAAGGCATTTCGCAAGATTGTGAACATCCAGGCTTTGAGGCTCGTCCCCGGCTGGAACTGGGCCAGAGCCCCAAGGGCACGTACCACTGTATCCTGCACTAGGTCATCGGATTTTGAGCGGTCACGTGCCAAAAAGCGCGCATAGGCCCGCAGCTCTGGCAGCAAGGTTGCTAGTTCCCGGCGAAGCCTTGCGTGCGTTTCCGCACCTTGATCCCCGGAGATGTGATCGGCAGGCTGATCCATGCTATGGGAGACGGGGTGGAGCAAGGGTGTCAGTCACGCGGCCCGACTCGATCCAGAACATGCAAACGACCATTATCCTATCATGAGGCCTGACATGACCACCCCGCGACGCGAGGATGTGATCCGCGCGCTTCCCTATGCCCGGCGTTATGCGCGGGCATTGACCGGCAGCCAACCCGCGGGCGATGCGCTGGTTGCAGAGTGCCTACGCGACCTGCTGAGCAATGCGCCGGAGAGCTCGCATGGGATCACCGATGCGCGTCATCTTCTCTATTGGGGCGTCACCCACCGTTTCGACCAGAGCGACCGGGCCCTTGGCCCAGCGGATGGGCTTTCCAACAAGCACCGTCAGCTGATGCTCCTGACGTCCCTCGAAGATGTCTCACCCGCGGATGCCGCTCCGATCCTCGGCCTTTCGCCGGAGACCGCCGCCGCGCATCTCGCGGACGCCCGCGACCGCTTGCGCGCGGCGGCGGCTACCGATGTGCTGATCATCGAGGATGAGCCGATCATTGCGATGGACCTTGAGGAACTGGTGCAAAGCTGTGGACACCGCGTGATCGGCGTGGCCGCGACCGAAGCCGAGGCGATCGCCATCGCCAAGCGCTCTCGTCCCGGGCTGATCCTGGCCGACATCAATCTCGGCCTTGGCGGCGACGGCACGAATGCTGTCTCCACAATACTTCAGAGCTACTATGCTCCGGTGATCTTCGTGACTGCCTATCCCGAGCGCCTCCTCACCGGCGACGCAATCGAGCCCGCCTTCGTAATCACAAAACCCTTCGAGCCGTTGACCCTGGCAATCGCCACCTACCAGGCCGTCACCGGCGGCGTGCAATTCGACCAAGTGTAATTGCTGCCGAGTGCCACGACGGCATGGCGTCGTAAAAGGCCGATGATTCGCAAAAGTCTTTTGGTTCTTTTGTTCAGAAAAGAACATTTTTTGCTTGCGTGGAGGCGCTTCGGCTAATGCCCCGCGGCGTTGCCAAATCCGATTTGCCGACAAAACTCTGCGCCTATTGCGGCAGGCTATTCACGTGGCGCAAGAAATGGGCGCGCGACTGGGATCAGGTGCGCTACTGCTCCGATGCTTGCCGGGCGAAGGCTAAACATAGGCCGGCGGCCGAGATTACTTAACACCGTCGACGTGCGACAAACGTGACGTGAGATACGTCATCTCCAGTGCCTCTTCCTGCGCTTTCTCGCGCAGATTGGCGCCGGCGGCATGTCCGCCTTCGACCGACTCGTAATAGAAGAACGGCAGCCCCATCGCTTCCATCTTGGCCGCGAATTTACGCGCATGGACCGGACCGACACGATCGTCCTTGGTCGTCGTGAAGATGAAGGGCACTGGGTATTTCACCCCTGCCTTCAGGTTATTGTAAGGCGATATTTCCGCCAGGAACGCCCGTTCCTCCGGGTTCGACACGCTGCCATATTCGCCGACCCATGAGGCGCCGGCAGCGATGTTTTCGAAACGCAGCATGTCGAGCAGCGGCACGTCGATGATGGTCGCTCCCCACAACTCCGGATGCTGCTCGAACTCCACGCCCATCAGCAGCCCGCCATTGGAACCGCCGCGGATGCCGAGATGCGGCGGGCTGGTGATCTTGCGGGCGATCAGATCCTGTGCCACGGCGGCAAAATCGTCATAGATGTGCTGGCGTTTGGTCTTCAGCCCGGCTTCGTGCCAAGCCGGGCCAAATTCGCCGCCGCCGCGTATATTGGCGAGCACGAATACATGCCCAGGCTCCAGCCACATCTTGCCGATGGTGCCCGAATAGGTCGGCGTCTCACTTACCTGGAAACCGCCATAGGCGTTCAGCAAGGTGAGATTGCTGCCGTCGAGCTTCATGTCGTTTCGATGCACCACGAAATACGGGATTTTCGTGCCGTCCGTGGAAGTGGCTTCGTGCTGGTCCACCGTATCGCGGGATGCGTCAAATTTCGGCGGCAGCGCCTTGATTTCTGCCGGCGGCGCCGAACCGGCAGCATCGGCGAGATAGAGCGTGGTCGGTTGCAGAAAACCAGTGACCTCGAAGAAGAAACGGTCATCGCTCTCGGTCGTGGCCGAGATATGCACGGAGACATTATCGGGCAGATCGAGCACGCGTTGGGTCCAGCCGTCAGCGCCTCGTGCAAAGACAGAGGCACGGCCACGCACATTGTCGTAGATCGCAGCCACGACATGGCCCCTCGTCGCCGCCACCTCATCGATCGACTGGCGCGCATTCGGCACGAATATCGTTTCGGGGATTGCAAGCGGATGCGCCAGATCGAGCGCGATCAGGCTACCGGCCGCAATCTTCGCACCATGCGACGGAGTAAAATCCTCGTTTACCTTCACGATCAGCCGATTGTCGAGGAGCCCATCGATTTCGGCCTTTTCGGGCAGGTCGAGTTTCTGCGTGCTCACGCCATCCACTAAACGAAACTCGGTGCGGAAGAAATCCAGCCCGCGCTGGATCACTGCAACATGGTGGCCCTCCCCGTCGGTCAGCGCCAACGCCTGCACCGCGACATCCGAGCGCGCCCCGCGGAAAACCTCCTTTGCCTGCGCCAGACTTTGCCCGCGCCGAAGCTGCTTGACGATGAACGGATAGCCGGACTCCGTCATGCTGCCGGCGCCCCAATCGGTGGCCACCAGCAGCGTGTCGGCATCCTGCCAATCCACCGATTGCTTGGCGTGCGGAATATCAAACCCACCGGCCACAAATTTAGCGTTCGCAGTGTCGAACTCGCGGGTGACGACCGCGTCCTCGCCGCCTTCGGAGAGGGACACCAGGCACCGCGTATCGACCGGCTGGTAGCAGGTATCACCCTTGAAAACCCACGTATGATGCTCGGCCTTCGACAGCGCATCGAGATCGATCAGCGTATACCAATGCGGTTCTGCCAACTTGAAATCATCGAGCGTGGTGCGGCGCCAAAGGCCCTGCGTATGTGCCGCATCCTGCCAAAGATTGGCTACGTCATCGGCCAGAAACTCCGGCAGCGGAATACGGTCGCTGGCCTGTTCCACGCTCAGGGCCTGCTCGTAAAAATGCTGATACTGCGGATCCGCCTGCAGCACCTTCAGCGATTGCGCATCATGCGCCCGCACCCACTCCATTGCGCGCGGGGAGTCCACCGATTCCAACCATAAATTCGGATCCGTCGTTTCAGCGAAAGCCGCAGGCGCGCTCAACAGGATAGCCGCAATGAGAAAACGCATGGTGCTGGTGGTGCCTCTGCTTGAATCTCGGCAATTCAGAACGTGCAAGCACGAAAGCTTTTCCGCAGACGTTGCAGATGACAGAGACAGGATAGAAGGTCGTCCATTCTAATCTGCGTTATCTGCGGAAAAGCTTTCTTATTATTCGGGCTGCTCCACGATCACCGATGACAGCGCATCGGCAACGCTCTGCCGCGTAGGGCTATCCAGCGCGTCCAACACCAGGCGGAGTTGCCGGCGGGTCGCGTAAAGCTGGTCGAGCAGAGAGAGCACCAGCGGCAAAGTGGGTTCCTCCACCTCCAGATCGGCATGCAACTCGCGGATAAGGCGCACACGCGCGACATCGATCTCGCGGAAGGCGGGCTCGCCGCCATGGCGCTCTGGGCGGACGAAATCTTGCTCCAGCCAGTGACGTAAAACGGCCTCGGTAAGGCCCGGAACGATGGCGCAGACGCTGGTTATGGTGATCATGCGGCCTCCACCAGATGTTGGCGCGGATCGATCGGATTGCGTTCATAGAACGCCTTCAGCGCGTCCTCCAGCGCCGCATCGGGCGTGCCGAGCACGATGCGCAGCGTCACGTACAAATCACCCGCCGCCACACCGCCATGCGCCTGTATGCCGCGGCCGCGCAAGCGTAGCTGCTTGCCGGCATCGGAATGGCGCGGGATGGACATGTTCACCGGGCCCGCCGGTGTGGGCACCGCGATTTTGGCGCCGAGGGCTGCTTCGGCCGCGGTCACCGGCAGGTCGAGATGGATGTCGCGGCCGTCGCGGCGAAAATACGGGTGCGGGATGATGTCCACCTCGATCAGCGCGTCGCCGGCGGGGCCATTGTTCCAGCCAACCTCGCCCTGGCCGCGCAGGCGCAGGGTCTGGCCGTCCTCGAGCCCGGGCGGAATGGTGACATCCAGCGTGCGCCCATCGGGCAGGGTCAGCCGCCGCGAGGCACCGAGCGCTGCCTCGATGAAGCTGACGGAAAGCTGGTAGCGCTGATCGACGCCGCGCATGCGCTGCTCCCGTTGTTGGCCCGGCCCGAATGGGCCAGCCTGGCCGCCGTTCTTGAAAAGGTCGGCAAAGATGTCGTGGAAGGCTGCCTGGTCCGCACCCCCCGGGCCGGCACCCCGATAGCGGCCGCCTTGCGCGCTTTCGGCGTAGTTACGGTAGAATTGCCGCTCCTGCGCGCGCTCCTGCCCGGAGGCGTCTATCTCGCCGCGGTCAAAACGGGCGCGCTTTTCGGTATCCTCAAGCAGGTCATGCGCGGCGCTGATCGCTTTAAAACGCTCCTCGGCCACCTTGTCGCCCGGATTGAGATCCGGATGATGTTTCTTTGCCAGCTTGAGATAGGCGGAGCGTATCTGTGCGGCGGTAGCGTCCTTCTTGACGCCCAATGTTTCATACGGTGTTGCAGCCATGTGGCGGATATAGGGCGTTCGAAGCCTGTTGTCAGTCGTCCGTTAACCCGCTTCGACGCGGTTGCGGCCTTCCTGTTTCGCCCGGTAGAGGCGCTGGTCGGCCAAAGCCAGCACCGCTTCTTGTGTCGGCGCCTCGTCCGAGGCGGCAACACCGATGCTCAGGGTCACGGCGAGTTCGGGGTGCAGCGCTGACCAGTCATGGGCGGCCGCGCCGGCGCGCAGCCTTTCGCACACTGCGATGGCGACGTGCAGGTCTGCCTCGTGCAGCAAGATGGCGAACTCGTCACCGCCGAAGCGCACCGTGAGGTCGCCGGCGCGGGCATTGTGCTGCAGCAGCTCGGCCACCGCCCGCAGCACGGCATCGCCTACGGGATGGGAAAACCCGTCATTGACCTGTTTGAAACGATCTACGTCGATCATCGCGATGGCGTAGCCTTTGCCGCTCGCGATGAGGTCGAGGAAATTCAGGTCGAGTTGCCGCCGGTTCTGCAGGCCGGTGAGCGGATCCTCCATGCTGGCACGCAGCAGGCGCTCGGTCTCGCGCGCGAGCACGCGATTGCTGGCGGTGAGATCGGCTGCGTGCTGATGCGCCGCAAGTACGCTGGCGCGCAGCTTCTCGGCCTCCCACTCCAAGGTCGAGAGCCGCGCGCGCCGCTGTGCCGCGTGGGAGGCCTGCCGCACATAGAGATCGTGAAAGGCGGTGTGCGCGGCGAAGGCACGTTCGAAATCACCAAGCTGGGCATGCAGCTCGGCGATATCCTTCTGGCACGGGATCGAGGTTTCGAGGTCGTTGGCGCGGCTTGCCACCTGCAGGCAGGCCTCCAACACTTCGATCGCTTCGCGCGGCCTGCCCTGGGCGATCCGCACGCGCCCCTGGATGTGCAGGTAGTGATAAGTGCAGCGATCCGACATCTCGCCGGCCGAGCTCGGGATCTGGCTCAGTGTACGTTCGGCCGCCGCCGTATCGCCCACATGCAGCCGGTACTCTGCAATGTTGCACAGGGATAGGCGTTCCAGCCAGCCATCGCCCACGGCACGCGAGAAGGTGAGCGCCTCGTTGGTCATGGCGACCGCCGCATTCACGGTCTTTGCCAAGGCTTCGCCGGCCTGCCCCGCCTGCAGCGCCATGTCCACGCGCAAGCCGGCCAGGTTGATCAGCGGCCGTTGCAGCCTCGGGCGATGCATGCGGCTCAGTTCCACCGCTCGCTCGGCATAAGGCAGCGCCTGGTCGAGTTGGCGCAGCAGCCACAGAACGATCGCGTTGGTATCCAGCGCCCAGATCGCCTCGGTCGGTTCGCCGGATTGCTCGGCAGCATCCAGCGCCGACAAAGCCTCGCCTACGGCATCGTGCTCGCCGATCGTCGCCATCAGCCAAGCCAGGTTGGCGCCCGAACGCGCCGCCTGCGCCAAGTCGCCCAGGCTGACGAAAAGACTGCGCGCTTCGCGGCCATAGGTGATGCCGGCCTCGGATTTTCCCATCATCAGGCAGGTGGCGGAGAGTATCTGCGCGGCACGGGCGATCTGCTCCGTCCTTCCGCGGTCGCGCGCGCGACCATGCACCGGTAGCGCTTCCTGGTAGGCGCGCTGTGGAAAGCCGGTGCGCGCGAAGCGCAGCGCGCGGTCAAGCGCGGCCTCGTCAGCCGGCGCGTCGAACAACACGGGCAGGGGTCCTGTCCGAGTCAAGATTATGGCTTGCTTCCCCATACTTCAAAGTCTTTCGGCGTACGAATACCCGGCAAAGTAGCTGAAATAGGAGAAAAGTAGCGCCAGGTTGTGCCTGTGAAAAGAACTTCTAGCATCGAGCATGGTTCCCTCACGCAGTTGCGATCCTGACCGCGCGCGAAAGCAGGACCTGCTTGCCCCCACAAGACGTTGCACGGAGAGTGTATCGGTCGCACTCTGTATCGTATGCAACGACCGGCCGCCACATTGAATTCGGCACCATTGCGTGCGCCGGACGCCACAGCGCTGCGTGCGGCGGCGCTGGCGCATCTGTCGCGCTTCGCCACCACCGAAGCCGGCCTCACCGGAGTGCTGGACCGCAAAGTGCAGAACTGGGCGCGCAAAAGCAGCGAGGCGCCAGAGCGCATTGCGGCCTGCGTGGCGCAGGCACGCGCTGCCATTCCTGATATTGTGCGCCGCCTCGCCGAGTCCGGCGCGGTGAGCGACGCCGTTTTCGCGCAGACACGCGCGCGTGCACTGGCCCGCGCCGGCCGCTCGCGACGCGCGATCGGCGCACATCTGGCGACACGGGGTGTTTCTGTGGTGCTGGCCGCCGAGGCGCTACCGGACGATCCGGCGCATGAATTCGTGGCCGCCTTGATCCACGCCCGCAAAAGGCGCCTCGGGCCGTGGCGCAAGGATGAGGCCTCGCCGGAGCGGTTGCGGCGCGAGCTGGGCAGCCTGGCACGTGCGGGCTTCGCACATGATGTGGCCACCCGTGCGCTGCGGAGCGATTTCGATGAGGCGGAGTGTGCGATCAATGCGTTTCGGGCGGCGCTGTAGAAGCTGCCGGAGAGGACCGCGACAGCGTCGCAAAAGACTTTCCTGAGGACGCACCTTGCTCAGCGAACGGGCACTATGATTAAGGTGTCGCTGCGGATTTTGGTTTCGCGCCATCTACCATTTGGCCCAGGCCATAGCTTGTATCCCGCCATATCGCCGGTCAAGGAAAAGTCGTTTGGTTCTTTTTAGGAAAGAACTGCGTCCTCCGCCTTGGTCGTGATCATCCCCTCAAAATCATCCTTCCCGCGCCAGGTCGCCAGCACAGTCTCATAGGCATCCCAGCCTAGCCCATAAGGTTCCCCTGCGTATGAGCGCGGCTTGTCGGAATCCTCGCCATTAAAATAGCTCGGTGTGCATTCCTTGAGAAAAGCATTATCGAACGCTGTCTCGCGCACGTGTTTCACCCAGGCATCCGTGACTGCCTGGCTTGGTTCCAATGCCACCACGCCCTGCGCCAGCGCCTGCTGGATGATGAACGCGATGTGGAAGTTGTGTCGGTTCATCTGCACTGTGGTGTTTGCATTGAGCCCGCTCTGCACATAACCTGTGAAGAACATGTTCGGGAAACCCGGCGTGGTGACACCGTGTAACGATGTATATCCCTCGCGCCAATGATCGTAGAGCGACACACCGTCGCGACCTTCGATCGTCGCGATGCCCCATTTGCGATCGAGCGTGCTGCTCGCCTCGAAGCCGCTGGCGAAGATCATGCAGTCGATGTCGAAGGCTTTCCCATTCGCAACGAAGCCTGTCTCGGTCATGCGTTCCACGCCGCGGCTCGCGGAGACGTCTATCAGCTTCACATTGGGGCGGTTGAAGGTGGGATAGAAATCATCGTTGGAAGCCGGGCGCTTGCACAAGAACCGATACCAGGGCTTGAGCGCCTCTGCCGTTTCCTTCTCCTGCACAAGCTCGTCCACGCGTGCGCGCAGCCGCTCCATCACTCGGTAATCCACCGATTCGCGCCGCGCCATGAATTCCTGCAACGAGAGTTGCGGCCAGCCCTCGGCCTCCAGCTCGCTCGAGAGATTGCGGGTGATCTCCGTCCAGATGTCGCAGATCATGTCGGCCTCACCGGGCCCGAAACTCTCCATCGCAGCACGATGAAAATTTTTCTGCCGTGCTGTCTGCCAGCCGGGCTCGAGCGATTTCCACCAATCTACATCCGTCGGTGGATTGACACGCTTATCCACCGTCGAGGGCGTGCGCTGCAGAACGTAAAGCTGCTTGGCATATCTGCCGAGAAACGGCACTGCTTGAATTGCAGTCGCTCCCGTGCCGATGATTGCCACCGTTTTGTCGGCAAGCTTGTCGAGCACCGGCTCGAGCTGGCTGCCGCCGGTATAGTCGTAGTCCCACCGGCCGGTATGGAACATCTTGCCCTTGAAATCGGCGATGCCTGGAATGCCTGGCAGTTTGGGGATGTTCAGCAGGCCATTGGCCATGATCACGAAGCGGGCGCGGATATCGTCGCCGCGATCCGTCGTCACATGCCAGCGCGAGATCGCCGCATCCCAGCGCAGACCGGTCACCCGCGTGTGGAACAATGCCCCCTCGCCCAAAGCATAGCGTTCGGCAATCTGGTTCATGTAGCCGCGTATCTCATGTCCATCGGCGAATTTCTTCGACGGCATGAAACCGATTTCTTCCAGCAGCGGCAGATAACAATAGCCATCATTGTCGCATTGCAGGCCCGGATACCGGTTCCAATACCAGACACCGCCCCAGCCGCCGGCATGGTCGATATTGCGAAAGGTCGAAACACCGGCCTGCTTAAGCTGGTAAGCGGCCAGCAGGCCCGTCCAACCGGCCCCAAGCACGGCCACGTCGAGATCTTCCTCCAGCGGCAGGCGAGCGACCACAGGCATATGTGGATCGGCCTCATACACCTCCTCGAACGCGCCGGTTGCCTGCACGTATTGGTTCGTGCCCTGGCGATTGACGCGCTTGTCGCGCTCATGCCGGTAGCGCTCCCGCAGCGCCGCGATATCGACGGCTTCAGGCGGCGGCGTGCGTGTTGGCTGGCACTTCATGGTCGATCTCTGCTCCGCGACGACAGTACTGGTTGGCAGGCGCTAGACGGGGTCTTCTATCCGTTCGCCAAAGAAAATCCTGCTGTAATCACCCTTGGCGCGGCCGGCAAAATGCGCGGCGCTGAACCCCATACCCATGACTCCCTGAGACCAGTCGATCGCCGTTCCCCAATCCTGAAACCAGTCATAGAGCATCATGCGGCTGGCAATCCGCCATACGCCGTCGCGCTTTTCCATCACATCGAGATAGCGGCCGCCGATGCAGGTGTCGCGTTCACCTTCGCCCATATCGACACGGTGATAAGATATCACCTGCGTTTCCACCTTGGCCGTATCGCCGGCGAGCTCGATGTAGCTTTGCCCAAGCATGTGCTGCGTGTCGGTAATGGCATCGGCGCCCGGCACCACCCAGGCCAGGGTGTCGTCGAAGCCTCCCTTGAACATGCCGTAATCCGTCGTCGAGTCCGGCCAATAGCTTGCGCTGATCAAGGCTGCGTCGCGCCGGTCCTCCCCGCGCGCAAGCCGCGTGAGGCATTCGCGTATCTTCTCCCTATCGACAAGAAATCTCAGCTCTGCTGCCGTGACGTCCATCTCCACCACTCCTTGTTCTTGGTATCGCCTTAGACACAACAGTCTTTTGGTTCTTTTCTTCAGAAAAGAACTGCTTCCTTCCTCAAGCGCCTGCCCAGCACGCAACCCAGCCTCACGCACTGCAACCCAGGCCTCTCCACCACGTAAGTACAAGCTCGCAGCCCGCCTAGATGGCGGCACCGACGAGGAGACCAGCATTGCCAGAACGATATTCACACCGCAGCCTTGCGGTGCGGCCCCGCGCTGCGGCCTTGGGGCTGAGCCTCCTGCTCGGCGGAGCCATCGGCGTGCTACCAGGCGCCGCGTCGGCGGCCGACCTTCCGCCGCTCAACGCGCCCGCAAGTACTGAGCATCATGTCGGCAAACGGGTATATGCGGAACTTGTGACGCCCGATCTCGCGGCCGCCAAACAATTCTACAGCCAGCTTTTTGGCTGGACCTTCCAGGATTACATCCAGCGCGACGCCATGTTCACCCAGGCCTCGCTGGACGGCCAGGTGATCGGCGGCATCTACCAGCGGCCTCTGCCCGCAGGGCGCCGCCCCGGCTGGATCTCCTTCATCGCGACCTCCGACCTGGCCAAGACAGAAGCCACCGCGACACAGAATGGAGCGAAACTGCTGCTCTCGCCGAGGCCTTTCGCAAATCTGGGCCAGGAGGCGGTGCTCACCGATCCGCAAGGCGCGGTGTTCGCTCTTCTGCAATCCAGCAGCGGCGATACACCGGATTACCTGGTGTCGCCCGGCGACTGGATCTGGAGCTCGCTGATCGCAACCGATCCGAAGGCCGATGCTGATTTCTACAAGACCGTGTTCGGCTACGAAGTGTTTGAGATGCCGGAAGCGCAGGACGCACAGCATTTGCTCCTCGCCTCGGACAAATTCGCCCGTGCGAGCGTAAATCCGATCCCGGCCTCCTGGACGACCGCCAAGCCGCGTTGGCTGAACTATATCCGCGTCGATGACGCGACGGCAGTGAGTGCCAAGGTCACCGCGCTCGGTGGCAAGGTTCTGCAACCGCCGCATGTCGATCGCCATGGCGGCAAGATTGCCGTGGTCGCCGATCCTGCAGGCGCGTTGTTCGGACTGATGGAATGGCCGGAAGACGCGCCGGCGGAGAATGCGAAATGAACCGCTCTCATAAAGGCGGCGCCAGGTTCCTGGTGACGCTCGCGCTTGTGGCCGGCGGACTTTGCGGCTGCGTGGGCTATGCCGGCGGCGGCGATGGCGGCGGCTTCGGCGGCGACTACTATGACGGTGGTGACGGTGGTTACGGCGATTGGGGTGGCGGCTATCGTGTCGGGCCCTATCGTGATGGCGGCGGCCGTTTCGGCGGCGGCGGTGGCCACTTCGGCGGCGGCGGCCGGGGGATGCCCGGTATCCCGACGGGTGGCCGCGGGGGTGGATTTCACGGGGGCGGAGGTGGTCACGGCGGCGGCGGTGGCGGCCACGGTGGTGGTGGCGGCGGTCATGGCCGCTGAGCCCAGTTAGTCCGGGATCATGGGGCAGCGGCGATCGCCCCGCCCCATGATGTTCCTTAGAATCGATGGCGGCGCCTTGGGCGTGCAGCCAGCGCGATCGCTGCCAGGCCAGCGACCGACGCGAGTGTCGCACCGGGGTTAAGCTGCATCTCCAGCGCAAGGCTCGTCTTGCGCGTCAACGGGTGCAGGCTGCTATTGACCGACAGATCCTCACGCGGTTCGTAGAGATTGTCGCGCTGGCCTTTATCGCCAGGATTTTTCGTCGTCATGCTGGTGTGGCCGACACGTGCGGAAATCCAGTCCATCACGCGCGGCGCAATCATATTGCCGACGATCATGCTCACGCCACCGGCACCGCCAATGGTGAGATCACGCACCGGCGTTGCACAGGCATGCACGATGGCCCGCGCTACCAGCTGCGGATCATAGGCAGGCGGCGGGTTGCGCGTGCCTGGCGAGTCCATGCGGTTACGGGCATGGCCGGTAAATGGCGTGTTGATCGCGGCCGGCTTGATGAGCGTCAGTGAAATGGGCTGACGCTTGGCTTTGGCTTCCCGCCTGAACGCTTCCGTAAAGCCCTTCACCGCGAACTTCGCAGCGCAGTAAGCGCCCTGGTAAAGGATCGCGATCTCTCCCAGCACGCTGCCGACATTGATGATCGCGCCACCAGAGTTCTCGAGATGACGGGCCTCGATCAGCGTGCCATGCACGATGCCCCAATAGGTGACGTCGAACAGGCGGCGCTGATCTTCGAGAGACACTTCATCCAAACGGCCGTAGATAAAGGCGCCGGCATCGTTGATCCACGTATCAAAGCGCCCGAAAGCCGCAATCGCCTCGTCTGCTGCGGCCTGCAACGCCGCGTGATCGGCGACGTCCGCCACTGCGAACTCTGCTTCGCCGCCACCGGCACGGATCTCGTCACGGACGGAGATCAGCGCCGCCTCATTGCGCGCGATGAGAAAAAGCTTGGCGCCTTGCGCGGCCAGCATTCTGGCAGTGGTGAGCCCGATACCGGATGTCCCGCCGGTGAGGACGACGGCTTGTTTGGCGACCGGTTTCAAGACGATGCGGGACATAGTGGGCTCCTTTGAGCTCCGCCACCACACCGCCGCAGCCGCGGTTGCGGCATGCACCTCTTCTTTGCCCTCGCGCTTCATCAACACATCGGATGTTCGACAAACGAGATCTCGCCCGGCATAGCGACGAAGCGGCCAGGTTAACTATCTATACTAAAATATGGCAATTTAGGCCACTTTACAATCTTTAGATCCATTGTAGCTTTCATAGCAAGCTGATACTAATGGCTCTTCTCCTATGGCACGGCTCCTGCAAATACATCCTCAGGTGGCTGGCTCGCCAAGGTCTTCCGAAGCCAGCCGTTAACAAAGTTAAAGTAGGAGTTCATCATGTCCCTTTCTTTTCGCTTCAGCGCCCTTGTTGCCGCTGCCATCATCACTGCGGTGTCGTTCGCCGGCCCCACCTTCGCCGCGCCGTCCAATGCCGCCCATCCGGTCGCTATGTCTTCGTCTGCGCGCTAAAAGGCTGATGACGGGCCGGGAAACACACCCGGCCCTTTCGCCCTCCCAAAGCATAAGGCATCGTCCCGCATCAACGCGGAGGCGGGAGCCACAAACTGAGCATCGAAATTCCGTCGCCACCCTTTCTGATGGCGCCGCCGGAAGTATGGCATCGCGAGCGCATATCCTCCGCCGCGCTATACCAGATGGAGCAAACCTGGAAACGCATTTGGTTCCCCGGCAGACCTATCCACATCCACGCTGTGCGCAACGTATATGTCGCGCAGCAGGGCCTGGTTTTGCATCAGGATCTCACCGTGGAACCCTCGACAATCCGCCAGCACGCGAAGGCTGATATTGCGGCCGCACAAGCTGCCATCGCCGCCGGCGATGTGCCGAAACATCAAGGCGACATCGTCTTATGCCGGAGGCCCGGCACCGAAAATTACGGCCACTTCCTTTTGGAAATGCTGCCGATGGCCTATTTCGCCGCCCAGCACTGGAACCGTCCCGCACGCTTCATGGTCCAGGCCATCAACGGGCCATTGCAGGCAGTCATGCGCGAGGCATTGGCCCGGCTCGGCATTTCGGAAAATCTGATCATTGAGGCCGGCAACGAACCGGTGCTCATCGAGAACCTGATTATCGTGGACGGTCTCACCGATCACGGCGCCTATATCTCCCCTCTCGTCTTTCAATGTCTCGACCAGCTTTCCCGCGGCCTCCAGGTCGCCGCTTCAGAAAACATCTTTGTCAGCCGAGGCCGCTCTCCGACGCGTACGCTCGAATACGAAGCAGAGATATCCACCCGCGCCGCCCTGCATGGTTTCAAGATCGTCCAGCCTGGCGAAAAGAGCTTCGCCGAACAGGTCGCCATCTTCAAAGGTGCAGCGCGCATCGTTGGTGTTGCCGGCGCCACGCTCAGCAATCTCGCGTTCGCGCAGCCTGGCAGCGAAATCATCATGCTGACCCCCGCCCACATGCCAGATACGTTTTTCTGGTTCATGTGCTGCCTGCGTGGCCTGAAACTCATTGATATACGATGCCGGAGCCAGAAGTCCGACATCGGCAACCCGGAGTGGGATGGTTCCTTATCGCTCGACCATGAAGACGAAAACATCATCTTCGACACCAATGCAACATCCGCCTTTTTCAAAAAACTCCCCAACCCACAGACCGTTCTCGCGCTGTTCGATCCGGCGTTCTACAAGGCTCCGCCCGGCAGCGACCCGCTCGAACATTACTGCAAGATCGGCTGGAAACAGGGCAAGGATCCGTCGAAGCATTTTGCGACAACCCGATATTTGCGAGAATATCCAGACGTCGCCAAAGCAGGCTTGAACCCGTTATTGCACTACGTCGAGCACGGCCTCATCGAAGGTAGAGCAGCCATCCCCTGACATACGGTCCCAAATAAATCCGCGACAGCCAAGTAAAAGTCTTTTGCTTCTTTTCTTCAGAAAAGAAGTCCTTTCTCAACCAAATTTTGATGACACAGCACGCTGCGCTTTCGCCATGCATCCCCTTATACCTGCAATATAGAGGAATCACGGCAATGCCGCAAAACGTCTCGCATAAAACGTCTTTGGCATGTGTCGCCCTAGCGATCAGCCTGTCGGCGTGTGCGCAGATTCCGGTCTCGCCTCCCATCACGGCATGTTCAGCGAATGGCCAGTGGGTCGACGGGTTCTCTGCAAAACCTGTCCCTGAGCCCATGGTGCGCGCCGCCAAGGGCAGCGTGGTTTTGCTGGGTGAGCAGCATGATCGGGCCGGCGACCACCGATGGGAGCTCGACTCACTCGCCTATTTTGCACGCGTACGTCCCGGGTTGGTGCTTGGACTGGAAATGTTCCCCCGCAGCAAGCAGGCCGCGTTGGACCGGTTCGTGGCCGGTGGCGTGTCGGAGGCGGATTTTCTGCAGCAGACGGACTGGGCGCATGTGTGGGGGTTCGATCCCTCCCTCTACATGCCGATCTTCCGTTTTGCGCGCGACCATCACATCCGCATGTTGGCCTTGAACGTCGATGGCGCGCTCGTCCATCGCGTGGCAAAGGCCGGTTGGGCGAATGTGCCGCCCGGCGCGCGGGAAGGCGTCGGCGATCCGTCGCCGCCGAGTGCTGCCTACCGCGCAGGGTTGGAAGAGGAGTTGCAGGGCCATGCAGGGATGAACGTGTCGAAGGAAGGCTTGCAGCATTTCATCGACGCGCAATTGCTGTGGGATCGTGCGATGGCCGAGCGGATCGCGACACAGCATGCAGCGCAGCCAGGCCGTCTGGTGGTCGCGATGATGGGCGCCGGCCATCTGGAACACCGCAATGGCGTTCCTGCACAACTCGCGGCGCTTGGGATCCACGATGCCGCTGTGCTGTTGGCGTCGGATGATTTTTGTGGCTCTTGATATAGCGTTCAAACACTTAGAAGGGCCTTCTTTTCTGAAGAAAAGAAGCAAAAGACTTTTATGTGGCTGTTGCGGTTTTATGCGGCACAGCGATTGTTACTTTGAGCTTGTTAGCCTTAGGCCGATAACGCCGGCGACGACCAGGACGGCGCTGACGATTCGCCAAAAGCCCAGTGGCTCTCCCAGGAGAACAACACCAACGACAAAACTACCGATCGCGCCGATGCCGGTCCATGCGGCATAGGCGCTTCCGAGCGGCAGGGATTTGAGGGCGAAGGTCAGCAGGAAAAAGCTGATAAGCGAGGCAATAACCGTCACCGCAGCCCAGCCGATATTAGCCCAGCCGTTTGCCTGCTTGGCACTGTAGGACCAAACCATTTCAAGCAAACCGGCAGCAACCACCATGAGCCATGCCATCAGCTTTGCAGCCTTCCGCACAGCCATGCGCCGGCCGAAATAGGCCCAAGGCTCTGGCAGATGGTCCGGTCAGGCTGACCTCGCCCTCGAGACACGGCTTTCATCCTGGAACACCTAAAATCATTGACCACGCGTAGAACGGCAAAGCCCTTACCATCGCCCGCGGCGGGAGGAAACTGCCCCGGCCCTCACGAAAGCGATGAACCTGGCACGCCTCTCTGCGCATCAGCGCAAGGCAGGCCGCTTTCAACATAAGCTTAAGCTTTCCCACCTACACTGGCCGGGATCCCCAACCTTCAGCTTTCGCATGGCTGTTGCCGTCCGCTTGAGCAAACCGGCCACACAGCGCCTCCCGGAAAGCGCCGCTTATCTTGAAGAAACGGGGAAAAGCATGAAGACTTACACTCGAGAACTCGTGACGGCGTAAGGGCGTTCATGCCGCCGCATCGGCATTTCGGATGCCTGGCGAGATCAGCCACGACCCGTGGCAGCCGTCGCAGATGTTTTCGTCAGCCGGCGTGTTGCCGCCTGAAGCACGTCTCTTCATGATCATCGATCAGGCCGGTCGCCTGCATCCACGCATGAACGATCACCGGGCCGACGAACGAGAAGCCTTTGGCCTTCAGTAGACCGGACATGACATCTGCGGCAGGGGAACGGGTCGACGATCCACGTCCATCGCCGCGCAACGGCACGCCATCCACAATAGACCATGCAAGCTGCGAAAAGTCTTCGCCGGAGTCTTGCATTGCCAGGTATGCGCGCGCATTGCGGATCGTCGCCGCAATCTTCGCCCGCGACCGCACAATGCCCGCATTCACCAATAGCCGCGCAACGTCAGCATCTCCAAAGCGCGCCACCGTAGCTGGATCGAACCCGCAGAATGCGGTCCGGAACGAATCACGCTTGTTCAGAATGATCTGCCACGACAGCCCCGCCTGAAAACTGTCGAGCACAAGTTTTTCCCAGAGCGCGCGTGAGTCGTGTTCCGGAACACCCCACTCAAGATCGTGGTAGTCTCGCATCAGCGGATTGCCCTGCGCCCACCGGCAGCGTGGAAGATGTTCGCTCATTACGGTGCATCTTAGCATGCAGGATGGGGAAGAAGGCCGTCTTTTCTGAAGAAAAGAAGCAAAAGACGTTTAGGTCGCTGTCGCGGTTCCCGTCGATAACGCCACAACGCCAGACCCGAAACCGGGGCCTGGCCTAAGCTACGGTTCACAAGCTACATATCGTCAGCGCCGCTGCCGGATCCGGTAATGCCGGCGCGGGACGGCGCATCGGCTTTAGGCTGCATTTCGCGGCTGATAGCTGCCACCTCGTCATCGTCCGGTGCGTCAGCGTCGCCGGGTAACGCCGGCGCATCCTCGTCCTGCGCGAGCGCATTGCCCAACCCTTCCGGATCGGTACGCAGCGCCTGGTCTATCAGCGCCTGGGCTTGCACCTCGTCACCATCCGCCTGCGCCCGCGCAGCCGCAGCGGCCAGCTCGCGCGCGCCGCCATGTTTCCCACCATCCACTTCGTCGCCGCCTTGGCTATCTGACATTTACAATGATCCTTGTTTAACTACGTAACATCGAAGCAAGATTTGAGTTGCCCAAGGACACGCAAACGGGTCGTTCAAACAGCTATATGGGCAGAACTTCTTTTTTGACAAAAAGACGCAAAGAACATGTGTGCCCGGCGTCGAGTCACCTGCTTGTTCACGCCTGGTGTGACCGTCTGCAACAAGGTGCGGCTTACCACCAGCCTTCAGCCGCATGTGGCACGTTTACGATGTCCACGATGAGACGAGCTTAGCGAGGGAGGCCAGGCAACACTTCAATTCGCAACCAGCGAATGACAGGTTAATCGCGTCAGCCGCATCATGACTCTCGTTATATTCCGGAAAACCAGTTGTATCCGCGATCGGTCCAGAAACCGGGTGGGCGCGTGTTGGTGACATACATGGCTGTCACCCACTTTGGATTTTTGAAGCCCAGCTTAGTCGGTATGCGAATTTTCAGCGGAAAGCCCAATTTAGCGGGCAGCACATCATTGCCGGCAGTGACGGCCATGATCGTTTGCGGATGCAGCGCGGTCGGCATGTCGATGCCTTCATAGTAACCATCGGCACATTGGAAGCCGACATAGCCCGCATGGGTATCGGCACCAACATGGCGCAGAAAGTCTCCGAGTGAAATGCCGCTCCATTGGCCAACATAGCTCCAGCCTTCAACGCAGACGTGACGAGTGCGCTGGATCTGCCTTGGCAAGGCAAGAAGCTGTGGAACTGTCCAGGGCTGCTTGTCGGCAATCATGCCGGAAAGCCCCAGACGATAACTGCCAGGGTCAATCTTCACCACATCCTTCGCTGGATAATAGGCGTTGTAGCGAAACTCCTTTGCGACCGCACTCTGCGGATATTCCTTCGCGAGACGCTCCTCGCTGAACAGGAACGCCTGCACGCGGTCGTTCCATCGGGACATGGCATGCAGAGCGGATTGCACGGCGTCTGAGTCGCTCAGGTCACAGCCTCCCAGCATAGTCAGCGCACCTAGGCTCAGGCTGCCGCGTAGCAGGGAACGCCGCTGAACAGCCTGACGTAGAGCTGGGTCGACAAACGGCGCTGTCATTTGACTGACTCCAGAGTTGGCGAAACGTGATGGCGATCCGTGGCACGGCCGAACACCATCGCGAGCAACGTCTTTGGCACCAAAGCGACCAGCACAACGTGGATGACCATGAACCCGACAATGGCGGACATGAAGAAGAAGTGCACAATTCGGGCTGCCGGAAAACCGCCGAACAACCAGGTAAGCCATCCGAGTTGGACCGGCTTCCAGATCGCCAAGCCGGACAGAAACATCATCGTGATGGCAAAAAGCACCCCCCAATAGAAAGTCTTTTGCACAGCGTTATATTCGCCCAATCGATGGTCGAGATGGAACGTGGCAGCGGCGATGAAATCGCGCAGGAATGCGCGCGGGCTGAGGGGCAGAAGATCGCGCCAGAAATGCCCGGTGACTATACCGTTGAGAACGAACAGCCCGAAACCGCACAGAAGAAGCCACATGCCTGCAAAATGCCAGGCGATCGCGTTGGCTGTGCCCCAATCGTTGCTCGTTGTCGTGGCTAAATACTTGTCGCCACCAAGGGTAATCCAGTAGGGGAACTCGAATGGAAAGATCGGAACGTTATCATAAATGCGCCAGCCGCTGCCGATCATAATCACGATCGCCAAAGCTTGCGTCCAATGCGCGATGCGTACGATAACAGAATGGCGCTGCTCGGTAAGCGACTGATGTTCGACGGCCTGCAGAGTGGCTTCGGGCCGTGTGGACAGCTCTGCCGGCACGCCTTTGCGGGGATCCCCTGCTGCTTCGGCCTCCTGTGAAATCTCGCTCATTTACGGTGCCTCCAGTCCGGTCGATTGCAGGATAGCTTTGCCTTGCTCACCGGCGATGAAATCCAGCAGAGAGGCGGCGTTGGCACTCTGCCCGAGGGTGACGCGCGCGCCGCTGATCAAGGGCGGCGCAGCGGACAGCGCGCCGGCCCGGGCAATGCCGGCGGCCTGCGCTTCAGTTGCAGAGACAACGCCAAGGAAATGCGCATTGTCGCGCACACCCACGATGACGGCCTGGGTGTTGTGGACACCGACAAGGCGGGGCGGCCGAACAGATGGCAGGGCGGCCTGCAACACCGCTGCGCCGTCGAAACTGGCGGCTGTCGTGGGATCGGTGACGAGTATGACATGGGTCGCAACCAAGTCGGCGGCGCTTGCGCCCGGTGGAATGTCAACGCCGGTTTTCGCAATGAGCACGTATGGATCCCTGCCGAGGGTAATCACCGTGCCCGGATCGACCAGAGCTGCTTTGGCAAGAGCGTTGATGGTGTCGACGTCGGCGAAAACGACGTCGTCGCGCGCGCGGTGCCGGATCAACCCGATCAAGCCGTCGGGAGGTGCCACGAAGATGTGCACCTCTACGCTGCTTGCGGCCGAATATCGAGCGACGACCTGGCGTAAGGCGCCTTCGAGTTCGGGCGTGCAATAAAGCACCACGTCAGGCGCCGGGCTGTTCCAGGCGAGAGCCTTCGGCGCAGACACCATCAAAGCCAACAGGCACAAAACCGCGAGCTTCAAGGCCTATTACTCCCTCTTTGAGCCAATACCGGGTCCGGCGCAGCAAGATCTGTCGGTTGTTCGCTGTCGATTGGTGAATGGTTACAGGCTAAAGCGGCCTAGCACATCGACGATGTCAGCACGTGCCCCGAGGGAGTTACGTCAAAAAAGAAAGATCTTCTTTTCTGAAGAAAAGAAGCAAAAGACTTTTATATCCTGAAAGAACACCTTACGAAGAGTCGCGCACCTAAGACGCAAACATGTTTTGGTTCTTTTTTTCAAAAAAGAACTGCTTTCTTTTTCGCTTGCCTGGTCCTTTCCACCACCTATCCATCACGGCCGTTTCTCCGTCAGCGCATCGCGCAATGCCTGAATATCCCGATTAAGCGCAGCCAGTTGCGTGCCCTTCATTCCCGAACGTTCGATAAGCGCTTCAGCCAGGCATCCGCATTCCTCCCGCAACGCCGCACCGCGCTCGGTAAGGCGCACCTGAACCCGCCGCTCATCGTCCGGGGTGCGCGTGCGTGTGAGCAAGCCGGCTGTCTCGAGACGCTTGACCAGGGGGGTCACAGTGCTCGAGTCGAGCCCGAGGCGTGTTGCGATGGCCCCTACCATGCGCGAATCCTCCTCCCACAGAGCGAGCAGAACCAGGTATTGCGGGTAGGTGATGCCCAGCCGGTCCAGCAGCGGTTTGTAGGTGCGGCTGACCGCCATGCTGGCGGCGTAGAGTGAAAAGCAAAGCTGGCTGTCAAGCAAGGCGGCGGCGGACATGAGCATCTCCTGCACGATAACCTTATCACGGATAATCCATATCGCGATAAAGATTAGTGTGGACAGCACTCCATTTAAGTGCCTATATGACTTATCGCGATAATGATTATCGCGGTAACAATTAGAGAGAGATGCCATGTCCGTAGATGTCAAATACCGTACCACCGCATCCGCAATCGGCGGGCGCGATGGGCAGGCCAGCACCGAGGATGGCAAGCTGACGGTGAAGCTCGCGACACCCAAGGAACTCGGCGGCGCCGGCGGCGAGGGTGCGAACCCCGAGCAGCTTTTCGCTGCGGGCTATTCGGCGTGCTTCATCGGCGCGCTCAAGGTGGCCGGTCAGCAGCTCAAGCTTCACATACCCGCTGAGACCAAGGTCACCGCCACGGTCGGTATCGGCCCGCGGTCGGAAGGCGGGTTCGGCATCACCGCTGATCTGCGCGTCGAGCTTCCAGGCGTCGATCACGCCGATGCCGAGAAGCTCGTCGAGGCCGCACACCAGATCTGCCCCTACTCTAACGCCACGCGCGGCAACGTCGATGTAGGCCTTACCGTCGCCTGAGGAACCTCGCCTGGAACCTCTTGCAGGGCGTAAGAGGTTCCAGCTTGGCACTTTAGCCAGCGTGATCAGTCAGCGCGTATCGCATCCGTTTGGTCAGGGACGCTGCGATGAAGGCGCTACCAATCCGATCGCGCACGTGGGCGCCCTGCCTTTCGTTTGCACCTCTACGGCCTAGCCACCGCGATCTCGTTCTGCTTGCGGCCTGTCATACCGGGCCGGCCCGGACTATGGTGGTTTGTGACCGATCACTGCCATTTCGGCCGCTTTCGAGAAGTAGGCAGCGACGATGGCTAAAATTGATCTGCCTAGAGACGACCCGTTTTTCAGGGTGGATGATGCGGCTGACGTTTATACGTCGCTCGCTCGCGCACAAACTGTCGATCTTTATACTAATGGCATCGAGCCAGGGAGATCCGCTGAGATGGTGGCATTGTTTGACTCCGGGCATCATTTCTGCAGAAGGTCCAGGCGCTCAGTTCGAGACGGCACGTGACACTTGATGTACTCGTGCGGATCGGAAAATCGCATGCCGATGGAACGGCGCGCAAGGAGGGAAAATGGCCATCCGAAAATGCCGCAAGGCAACCGCACTGCTGATCCTGAGCAACTTTGCAATTGTTCTTTTTTCCAGCCCTTCCTTGCAAGCCAAGGCGCAGGCTGCTTCAGCTTCTCCCATAAAAGTCCTTTTTGTCGGCAACAGCTTTACCCACGGCCGCTATACGCCCGTGAGGACCTATCATGCCGGATACGATCAACCATCATCGACAAATCCTCACGTGCATGATTTGCTTTGCTTGGCGGCTTCTACTTGTAGCCCTGCCGAGAGCTTGCCTCCGACCGATCCAGATAGCGAAACCTATCCATCCGGTGTTACCACGTTTGCGCAGAAGCTGACATATCTAACGTCTACGCCGGCAGCGCAATATACTGAAACCGGACCATTTGGTGGCGTTCCCGGCATCTTCCTGCAACTCACTGAAGACGCCGGCTTGCCGTATGACATTTCGATCATCGCTGTCAGCGCCGCGACGCTGGATGGCAAAAGCTTTAACGGTAGCAAGGCCAATTCGCTATTGATCGGCGCTGCGAAATGGGACCGGGTGATCCTGCAGGATCAAAGCTTCGAACCGCTTCCTATGACTGTTCAGGTCGGCGGCAAGGCTGTCGCCACGAAGGGAGACCAGGCCGCCTTTTTCGCGGGCGTGGATGGCCTGGTCTCCAAGATCGATGCCGCGGATGCCGCCGCCGGGAAAAGGCCCATTCCGGTTACGCTCTATGACACCCAGCCGATCGCGAGTTACGGCTACATCAGCAACAATCCAGCGGAGCCGATCTACGGTAGCAGCACCTCGCCCGCCGGCGGCGTTGATGCACCTTATGTCGGTGCAGCACATCCCATGCAGCAAATGGCCGCCGACCTGCACCGCGCCTACGCAAAGGCGGCCGCATCATGGAACGCGGCAAACCCTGCCGGCAGCCATCTTGATGTCGCACCCGTAGGAGATGCCTGGGTTACCGCTCTAAATATGCGCATTGCACGCACTGATCCCTTTACCGGGACCCAGCCGTTGGGGATGTTGAACCTTTGGGACGGCGACGCGCTCGACGCGTGCTGCACCGCCCCTATCGGCTACCATCCGAGCATTTACGGCGCCTATCTCGACGCGCTCGTTTTGTTCGGCCGTATCACGGGCGACAGCCCATTACGTTTCGGGCCGTATGAACCTGCGGCGCAGGCACTCGGCATCAGCCCGTTCGCCGCGGCTGAACTTCAGGCCGCTGCTGCAGCTACGCTTGCCTTGAACCATGATGGTTTTTAGCTGAGTATCAGCTATCGCCTGTCCGCCGCGATCATCGTCCCGATGATCGTGATCATGTCGCCATTGAACGAGCGCTTTGCGCTTGCCCGGTCCTGAGGAACCCCACAGACCCATCGTTATGCCGCGATGAGTTCTGCTCAAAATCCGTTAGGAATTCGTGTTTACACATTCGATCTTTGACACGCCTGATATCACTGCTCAGTCCGACCTGCTTTCAAGAGACCTTGCCGGGATTGCCTGTCGTCAAAACTTCATGGGCTTGACGAGCTGAACTCCTCTATTGCTCGTACACGCTAGCCGCCTCGCAACTGAGCTGTGGTGCACATGAACGCCTTTCAGCATCCTCTTACATCGAGCTACCGTAGTGTTTTTGTTTCCGATACTCACCTCGGAACCCGCGGTTGTCGGAGCGACTTTCTCGCTCATTTCCTCGGCGCGATGACCTGCCAGAATCTTTTCCTGGTGGGCGACATCGTTGACGGCTGGCGCTTGCGCAAATCATGGTATTGGGACCAATCGCATGATGATGTGGTGCGCCATATTTTGCGCCACGCGAGTGCCGGCTCAAAGGTTGTCTACATACCGGGCAATCACGATGAGATCTTTAGGGCGTGGCTGCCGCACCGCTTGGAATTCCATGGCGTGAGGCTTCTCGGAGAGGCTGAGCATGTCACTTCCGACGGCAAGCGCCTGCTCGTCATCCATGGCGACCAATTCGATAGCGTTGTGCGCTACGCGAAAATCGTGGCCCTGTTTGGTGACTGGGCTTACACCGCAGCACTGAACCTGAACCGCTGGTTCAACGTGATCCGCCGTTCGATGGGCTATCCTTACTGGTCTTTTTCACGATGGGCAAAGCAGCGTGTCAAGCAGGCCGTCAAATTCATTGATCGCTTTGAGACGACATTGGCGGCCGAAGCTAAACGGCGCAATTTTGATGGTGTCGTCTGCGGTCATATTCATCACGCCGAAATGCGGCAGATCGACGGCATACTTTATCTAAATACCGGAGACTGGGTTGAGAGCTGCACGGCTCTTGTAGAGCATCATGACGGGACGTTTGAATTGATTGAATGGGCAAAGCTTAACGAGCTCTCGTTCTTTTCCCCACGCGAGGCACTTGCCCGTGAGACCGCCTGACTTAGCTTACGAGCACCCGATCATCCAACCAGAAGCAGATCGGAGCAGGCATAGAGTTGAACGTAGCTGTCTTACAGCCTCGCCACGAAGAAACCAGACTATTTATAAGGAGCTTTACATCTCCACTAATTTTTCAGAAGCGCCAATCCCTGTCCAAGACGAATGCGATCGCCTTCTTTGAGGCCGCCGACGACTGAAATGCCTTGCGGCAGAAGAACGATAATTGTAGATCCATGTTCAAACCATCCCACCTCATCTCCCTTGGCGAGCACAGCGTCAGCGGCGTAGCTCTCTCTCGCCGGGAGACGCTCGCCGACGCTCAATGGCAGGAAGCCCAACCGGATCCCGGAGACCAGGATGGCGCCGACGGCAACCAGGGTCATCGGCTGTTGGCTTGCCAAAAGCCGAGCTTGAATCACGACTCGCTCATTGCGGCAGAACAGGCGGCTGACGCGCGCCAGAGTCGGTGGATTAACGTTCCATCGATCACCGAAGATGTGGCGCACCTGTTCGACGCGACAATCATGCGGCGCATGGAACCGGTGGTACATCGAGGATGTCAATCGCAAGGTTATGAAGCTTCCCCCCTCGCACGCGGCCGCGTGGCCTGCATCGCCCAGCAGATCGCTTAGCGCATAATCCATGCCTTTTACCTGCAATGCGACCCCGCCTAAAACTGTGCCATACGCGCCGAGAATTGCGTCGCATGGGCTTACGATGACGGCAGGATCCGGGTCGGTCGGTCGGGCGCCGGGTTTCAGCCGGCGGGTAAAACACTCATGCATGCTGCGAAACTCTGTACGATCCGCGTCGGCAAGATCGAAATCCGCAAAGCGGCGCCATAGCCAGAGCGACACGCCGCATACGATCCGGTTTTCGCTTCGGCTTATCCGGCCGATCCAGCGGCTGGTAAAACGCCGGGGAATGATGTTTGTGATTAGAAAGTTCAGCAGATCGGGTTTCATGGACTGCAAAACCATGTCGCGAATCGTCATGCCATTGGTTCGTTTCTTATCACGGAGATTAAACGGTGCAGGCTAATTTCATGTGGGTGATGGCTCTTGCACTTGCGGGGGCGGGTTTGGCCTGGTTGTTCAGTAAGGCGGCTGCCCGGCTTGCCCTCTCCCGGGCGAAATACCCATCTCTGACTGGCCATGTAAAATGGTCGCTTCGCATAGCCAGGCTGATACCATTCTACACCTATGATGACAGCCGCTTCTTTCGCTGCGACGCTGCACCAGATGCCATTGCGATGCGCCGCCGCCGCGGCTTTGAGCGCTTGTCCGCTCTCTATCGCGAACGTTTTGCATGCACGGCCAAGCTGACGGCGGAGAACCGGGCGGGCTTGTCCGATCTTCAGTTCACGTCGGCGTATCGCGTGCCGTTTCAGTTCAGCGCGACGGTGCAGGAGAATCTTGCAGCCGGGTCCTTCTTGCAGTCGGCGGCGGGTGTCACGGTCACCGATCTCGACGGCAACGAGTTGTACGATCTGACGGGCTCTTATGGGGTGAACCTGTTTGGCAGCGACTTCTACAAGCATTGTATTCAGGCGGGAGCCGAGCGGGTGAAAGATCTCGGCATGGTGCTCGGCGCCTACCATCCCGTCGTGGCCGATAATGTGGCGCGCCTCCGGGCAATTTCCGGCATGGACGAAATATCGTTCCATATGTCCGGCACGGAGGCGGTGATGCAGGCGGTGCGGTTGGCGCGCTACCATGCGAACAAACCATTCGTGGTACGGTTCTGCGGCGCGTATCACGGCTGGTGGGGTGACGTGCAGCCCGGAGCCGGCAACCCAATGCCGGCGAACGCCACACTGACTCTTGCCGACATGTCGGAGCAAACGCTGGCTGTGCTGCGCCGGCGTCGGGATATCGCATGCGTGCTCGTCAATCCCCTTCAGGGATTGCACCCTAATTCCGGTGCACCGTCGGACTCCACGTTGATCGATAGCAGCCGCAAAGCGCGCTTTGACCGCAATGCCTACACCGAGTGGTTGCGCAAACTGCGGACGGTCTGCACCGAGAAGGGCATCGCATTGATCTTCGATGAGGTTTTCGTCGGGTTCCGCCTCGCGCCGGGAGGAGCAAAGGAATATTTCGGCATACAGCCGGACATGATCACCTACGGGAAGTCGCTGGGGGGCGGCCTTCCGGTCGGCGTGCTGTGCGGCCATAGCCATCTGATGCGGCGGTTCCGCAACGACAGGCCGGCCGATGTGTGCTTCGCGCGCGGCACGTTCAACGCCCATCCGCATGTCATGGGAACGATGAATGAATTCCTGAACAGACTCGATGATGCGGATATATCCGCCTTGTATCAGGATCTGGATGCACGCTGGGATGGCCGCGCCGCGGCACTGAATACGCGGCTGGAAGCGGCAGACGTGCCGGCGCGGGTCGCGAACATGTCGTCCATCTGGACGGTGCATTACGCCACGCCCTCGCGCTACAATTGGATGCTGCAATATTATTTGCGCGCCGAGGGTTTGGCTCTCAGCTGGGTCGGTACGGGCCGGCTGATTTTCAGCCTTAATTACACCGACGAGCAGTTCTCGGTTGTAGCCGATCGCTTCGTTGCTGCGTGCGAGGCCATGCGAGATGATGGATGGTGGTGGTCCGACGACACCGCATCCAACACCGCGATCAAACGCCAAGTCCTTCGGGAGCTGGTTGCCGTTGCGTTGCGGCGACCGCTCCCGGCGCTGGCTCAATGACCGAGTTCAATGGCGTCGCTGTTGGAGCCTTCTTCTGATTCCTCTTCTCCTTTGCGACGATGGAGCAACGAGAGCGGTGCTGCGCGATACAGAATGATATCATTGAATGGATCAGTGATGATCTTGGTGGCCCATACCAGCCCTGTCGTGACATCCTTGATAATGAACAATTGGATTGTGCGGAACAGCAGACCTCCCAAACCGATGGTCAGCCAGAGTATGCCGACATGATGGGCAAAGGCGGTGAGCGTATCGGCCGGTTGGCAAAGGCCGAGCGCCGTAGGATCGATCACCAGCAGCAAGGGCGAAAGCGCCCAGACTGACATCAGAACGATCTTGCGTCGCAGATTATAACCGACCTTGATTTCCTCCTTGTGAGCGTGGGTTGCGTGGTTGACCCGGTCGTATGTCTTAGGCTCGAAAACGAGATGCCCGATCTGACGGCTGGTCATCGAGACCAGCCAGGCCAGCAGTGCTGCCAGCGCAGGGTCTTTGAGCAGCAGAAGATATGCGCAGACGAAGCTGACGGCGCTGAGGAGATGGAGGGCTCGGTTGACCAAGCTATGGTGATAGTAGCGATGATCATCCCATCGTTGAACACGAAGAAGTTCGAGAAAGCTGGACATCAATGTTCCTTCTTGGCGCATTTCGCTAATCCTGGCATCTCTTCTCAAGAGGGCGGAAGATCGTCCAACCTTTTGATCCTGACGATGTAGAAATGTCCCAATGGTGGCAATGCGCGCTTTTCGCGCAATGCCACCATGGGCGAGGTCGCCAGCCATTCTTCATAGCGGGCCCAGGAAAACTCCGTGCGCCAACCCAAACGACTTGTCAGGGGCATCAGTGTGCGTTCGATCGTGCCACGGATGCCCTGTTCCGCCCCGATGCGTGTGGTCAGGATGATCTCGCCTCCTGGCCGCACGACGCGCACGAACTCGTTGAGCGCGCGTTCCGGATTGGGCACAGCGGTGACTACATACTGGGCGACGACGACATCGAATGATTTATCGGGAAACGCGAGTTGTTCCGCGTCGCCATATTGGATTGCTTCGACATTGGACAGGTTATGTCGCCGCACACGCTCGCGTGCCTTGTCGAGCATCGGTTCGGAGATGTCGATGCCGACGATCCTGCTGGTGCTCCGATACGCCGTGAGCGACAGGCCGGTGCCGACGCCAACCTCGAGGATACGTCCGCCGATTTCTTCCGTAGCTTCCACGGCCGCATGCCGACCTTGGCGGAACACTGGGCCAAACACCGCATCGTAGATGGGCGCCCAGCGTCCGTAGGCGTTGGCGACGCCCTGTGTATTCATTGCTACCGACACATTCATGGCCTCTCGAGTTAAGCAGAACTTGGCAATCCCGACGCGTGATCAAGAATGCCTGCGGGGGGGGCACGAAGAGAACGTAAGTAGATAGCGTGTTCATGTGATTCGTGTGTTGCAATTGGATGAAGAAGTCGCAGTGCTTCCACTCGTGACGACGATGCGCCTAACGGCGACACCGATGAAGAACTTCATAAAAGTGAAACAGATCTGCCACCGACGGCTGATGTCCGGAGTGCTATCACTCCGCCGCCGCAAATGGCGGCAATAATGGCCGAAAGCAGAATTTCTTGATGCAGCCTGAAACGTGGCCCGCAAGACGAATGGCCGCGGCTGCTGGTCTGTCACTCACTACGGAGATATAAATGACGCACACACAGCCTGCCTTGAAGGCGGTATTGCGAAACAGCGCGGCGGTGATGGCCATCTTGCCGATGGTTGCCGGCCCAGCGCTACCCGCTTTCGCCGCGACCATTCC
Organism: Acetobacteraceae bacterium; assembly: GCA_965198855.1. Classification (GTDB taxonomy): domain Bacteria; phylum Pseudomonadota; class Alphaproteobacteria; order Acetobacterales; family Acetobacteraceae; genus BOG-908. The sequence continues at coordinate 557,327 of CBDAPZ010000002.1, forward strand.
GAGAACCCCAATCGAGCACATCATCGTCATTGTTGGTGAGAACCGCACTTTCGATCATGTGTTCGCAACCTACACCGCGCCCTCTGGCGATGCCGTCAGCAACCTGCTGTCACGCGGTATTATCACCAAAGAAGGCAAGCCAGGGGAAAATTGGGCGCTCGCGACTCAGTACTCCGCTTCCGTGAAGAACGCCTATTCGATCAGCCCAACCAAGACGGAATATGCGCATCTGCCGCCGATCATGACCGGCGGCGCACCTTCTGCAGCGAGTGACACGGATCCGCCGCCTTTCGCCACGGTCGCCGCCGCAGCAGCGACGCTGGGCGTGATCAATGACGGCATCCCCGTGGCCAGCGCGAGCATCCTCACCACCGGTGCCACCGGCCTGCCGGCCAACAGCATCGACACGCGCATCCCGAACGCCGCCGCGCCGGAAAACGGGCCCTATCAGATCACCCGCAACATCTCGGCCAATAGCTATACCGCCAGCCCGGTCCACCGCTTCTATCAGATGTGGCAGGAGACCGATTGCTCCGTAGCGCATGCGACGAAATTCAATCCATCGGGATGCCAGAACGATCTCTTCCCCTGGGTAGAGACCACCGTCGGCGCCGGCACCAATGGCGCACCGCAGGCTGCCGGCTTCACCGACCAGACCACCGGTGAAGGCTCCGCGTCCATGGGTTTCTTCAATATCGCCACTGGCGACGTGCCCGTGTTCAAGACGCTCGCTGACCACTACACGATCAGCGATAATTTTCACCAATCCATCGAGGGCGGCACCGGCGCCAACCACATCGCACTCGGCACCGGCCTCGCCATCTACTACACCGACGGCCAGGGCAAAATCGCCACGCCGCCGACGCTGGAGATCGAAGACCCGACCCCGCAACCGGGCACTAATAACTGGTATGCGCAGGATGGCTATTCAGGCGGTTCCTACAGCAAATGCGCCGATGCCGCCCAGCCCGGTGTGAAGCAGGTGCTGACCTATCTCAAGACACTGCCTTACGCGCCGGCGAATAAATGCGCAGCCGGCGCCTATTACCTCCTTAACAACTACAATCCCGGCTATTACGGCGACGGCACAGTGAACACCACGCAATTCACCATCCCGCCTTCGCCGGTTCACACCATCGCCGATAACCTTAATGCGGCCGGCATCAGCTGGGCGTATTACGGCGCGGGCTGGAACAACTACGTGAAGGATCCGACCAGCGAGCTTGGTTCGATCTATTGCACCATCTGCAATCCGTTCCAGTACGAGACCGAGATCATGACCAATGCCGCACAGCGCAGGACGCATCTGAAGGACGTCAGCGAACTCGCAGCCGCCATTCGTAACGGCAACCTGCCTGCGGTCACCATCGTCAAGCCGGATGGCCTTGCCGACGGACACCCGGCTTCCTCCAAGCTGGAAATCTTCGAGACGTTCAGCAAGACCATCGTTGACGAAGTGAAGAAGAACCCCACCCTGTTCGCGCATACCGCCATCCTGATCACTTTCGACGAAGGTGGTGGCTACTGGGATAGCGGCTACATCCAGCCGCTCGATTTCTTCGGCGACGGAACGCGTATTCCCGCGATCATGGTCTCTCCCTACTCCACTGGCGGCCATGTCTCGCACACCTACGCCGATCACGTCTCATTCCTGAAATTCGTCGAGAGAAACTGGGATCTTCCGGTCATTGCCAAGAATACACGTGACAACCTGCCGAATCCGAAAGCGCTAACCTCCAACCCCTATGTGCCGGTCAACTCGCCTGCCATTGGCGATATGTTCGACATGTTCGATTTTACCGCGGCGCCGAACCTGAACTAATTCGCGGCTATCACGCGGGCAAATGCCGGCAGCTTCCGCTGCCGGCATTTGCCTTTTCCAACATCTGAAAACGAGTGCCCCCTCTCGCATGACCGCTCATGATGTCGATCTGCAGTTTTCCCGGAACGAACCCCCGACGGAGCCGCATACCGCGCCCCCGGAGCGGCCATTCAAGCAGACAGCCTGGCTCTACGCAGCCGTCTCGATCGTTCTCCTGATATGCACCTCCGGCCTGCTGCCTCCGGCCCTCGCGCCGAAAATTCTGCCGCTGCGCCAATCCGGCATGCTGTTCTCCCTACTTTCGGCCGTCGTGTTGGCTGGCACCTGCATCGGTAGCCGTGCCGCCATCCTGCCGGGCGCCGGCGCCATCGCAGCAATCGGTCTGGCGCTCACCGGTGTGTTCGCCGGGCGCATGCCCGCTTTCCTGCCGCCTGCCGAAGAGATCGCACTCGCCAGCGTCGCCGTGTTCGCCAGCTTTCCCTTGCTCGTCGCAGAGCGAATGATTGCAGCTTTGCCGCAAGGTTTGCCCGGTCGCATTGCATTGCGCCGCCTTGCCATGTTGCCAATCGCCTGCCTGCTTATCGCAGCAATCTCATGCCTTGGTGATGCGGCTTCCTTGCCGTTGCTGCGGCCTGCTTCGCTGATGATCGGCGTGATCCTCTGCCTCGCCGGCGCGGAATTGTCGTTCCGCATGACCATCGCGTACCTGGCCCCGCAACGTAGCCACGCGCCGCTCGATCTTCTGCTTCTGCGCCCGCTCGGTCTGCGTCTGTCGCGGCAAAGCTGGGCCTCCAGGCTGCGCGACAATTTTGGCATCGACTTCGCACGAAGCTGGGCGCTGCATTTTTGCGCACGCGCGGCGTTGCCCGTGTCGCTCGTCCTGCTCGCCATGTGCGTGCTGCTGACCGGCACGGTGCGGATCGATACCGAGGAACGTGGCATCTACCAGCGCCTCGGGCACCCGGTCGCAGTGCTCGATCCCGGGCTGCATCTGCTTTTGCCCTGGCCTCTAGGCCAGGTCCGCCGTGTCGAATACGGCGTCATTCACGCCGTGCCGATCAGCTTCGGTGACGCGGACACCTCGCCCGATGCGAGCCTCTCGGCTCTCATCGGCAGCGGCGCGCGCGTCACTGCGGAAGGCCCGCCCCCTGCTACAGCCAACAGGCTCTGGGACTCATCGCAGCCCTCTGATGTGACGTATCTCATTGCCAGCGAAGAAGCGGGCGAAAGCCGGCAACATGGTGGTTTTGAGCTCATCAGCGTCAGCATGCGCGTGTTCTATCGCATCGGGCTCGACCCGCTTTCGGCCAGGCGCGCCGCCTACGCGGTTGCGGACCCGACGACGCTGGTGCGCATGGCCGCCAGCCGCTTGCTCGCACGCCATCTGGCCACCCGCACCTTGCCGCAGGTTCTGGTCGAGGATCGCGCCCACATGTCGCAAAGCTTGCGTGCTAGCCTACAGGATCTGCTCGACAGGCTGCATACGGGGATCGAAATCCTCAGCATCTCGGTTGAGGCGGCACATCCGCCGGCAGGCGCAGCCATCGCCTATCGCCAGGTGCAGGCAGCAGAGATTACGGCACACATTGCTGTTTCGCTGGAACGCGGCAGGGCCGAATCAACAGCTGGGCTTGCCCTGCGCGATGCCGAGGCTTCGTTCGGGAGCGCCACGGCGGCGGCGGCGGAGCGTATCGCGGGAGCACAGGCGCAGCGCACGACGATGCTGGCCGATGACTTCGCATATCGGGCGTCGCATGGGGCTTTTCTTTTGGAATATCGTCTGAGTGCGCTGCAATCGGCGCTGTCGGCAGGGAATTTCGATCTGCTCGATCCGCGGCTCGACGGGGCGCTGGATTTGAGGATGCCATGAGCAAAATTGAGGTAACCATGCCATCGACTACTATTCGCCTCTGCGCCGGCCTCTGCGTCCTAGCCGCCGCTGCCAGTTTCGCCTCGCTCGTCCTCGTGCCCCCCGGTGAGGCTCTCGTCATGCTGCGCTTTGGCGCTCCCGTGCGCATCCTCACCGAGCCCGGCCTTGCCTGGAAGATTCCCGCGCCGATCGAGACCACGACACAGGTCGATCTGCGCCTGCGCACCACATCCTCCGGGTTGCAGGATGTCGGCACCAAGGATGGTCTGCGCATTCTGGTGCAAGCCTATGCTGCCTGGCAGGTGGCCGACGATGCCGCGCATATACGCCAGTTCCTGCGCGCGAGCCGCAACGATCCCGATGGTTTCGCCGAAGCTCTGCGCAGTTTCATGGGTTCTGCCTTGCAGGTGACGGCGAGCGAGTTCCTGCTGTCCGACCTCGTGAACAGCGATCCCGAGAAAAGCCGTCTGGATGCATTCGAGAAGGCGTTCTCGGTGCATCTCTCGGAGGCCACGCTGGCGATGTATGGCGTGCGTATCGTGCAGGTAGGAACCGAAAGGCTGAGTTTGCCGGCCGAGACTCTTGCAGCCACCGTCGCGCGGATGCGGGCCGAGCGTGAAACGGTGGCTGCCGAACGCGAGGCGGAAGGCATGCGGGCGGCTGCCGGCATACGCTCCAATGCGGAACGCGATGCACGCATCACCGCGGCGAATGCGCTGCAGAGAACCGCGGAAATCGACGCCACCTCGCGCCGTGAAGCCGGAAAGATACAGGCGCAGGCACATGATATCGATCCGGAGCTGTACACGCTGGTGCGCTCGATGGACACGCTCGGCCGCGTGATCGGGCCGCGCACGCGCGTGGTGCTGCGCGCGGATGCAGCGCCATTCAACGTGCTCGTCGGCGGTACAAGCGCCCAGACCGTTCCTGATGGCGGTGCTAAACCATGAATGCCGAGCTTCCTATTTCCCATCCGGGTTTTTCCGGCGGTCTCGGTCCTGTGGCGCAAGCCATCAGGATCGGGTTCATCACCCTGCGGTTGGCACTGCTGTTGCTGGCCGCCGCCTGGGGAGCAAACAATATCCGCCAGGTGCCAGCCGATCGCCGGGTGGTAGTGATGCGCTTCGGCCATGTCGCCCGACTCCAGGAGGCCGGCCTGGTGCTCGCCTGGCCGAGCCCGATCGAGCAGATCATCACCCTGCCAGGCGCCGACCGCCAGATCACTCTGCCCATGGGCGCGCATGGCGACGGCAGCCAATCCGTAGAAACCGATTTCCAGATCCATCAGCCGGACGACGCGGTATCGCTGCGGCCGATGAAGGATACGATGAACGCCGCGTATCTGCTCACCGGCGACGGCAGCGTGGTGCAATTCGATGCGACCCTGTTCTACAGCATCACCAATCCCCGCAGCTACGTGCTGGCCGCCGACCATGTAGAACCCGCGCTTAGCCGCCTCTATCGCGCGAGCGCTGTCGCTCTGGCGGCCACGCGCGACCTGGATGATTTTCTGGTCGCACGACCGGAGCGCCATGAAGGCAGCGCATTGGATTCCGCCGGACGCCGTGAGCGCCTGGCTGCGGACATGGTCAATGCGATCAACGCGCGCCTGGCCGGGCTCGCCGCCCATGAAGCTGATCTTGGAGTCACCGTGCGCCGCGTCGATATCCTGGCCCTGTTGCCGCCTTTGGCGAAATCGGCCTTCGATTCCGTCCTCACAGTGGCGCAAACCGCCGAACAGCAGGAAGCCGCCTCCAGAACGGAGGCTGCCACCCGTCTGCAGCAGGCCGACCAGGACCGTGACCATGCGCTGGCGACCGCCGAAGCCGCGGCGCAGGAGCGCATACAAGGCGCGAAAGCCTCGGTCGCCGCCATGCGGGCCCTGGCCGCATCCGGTGACACGCCAGCACATCGTGCCAGCATGATGCAGGATTTTTATCGCGAGCAGGTCGGCCCCATTCTCGGCCGTGCCGGCCAGGTGACCACGGTGGATGCCGTCCCCGGCCAGCACCTGGTCCTGCTCGGCGGAAGCCACCCCGGGGATGCCACGACATCGGAGACGGTACCCGCACCATGACAGGTGAAAAACGCGCGCTCGGCCTGCAGCTCCTTGCCGCCATGCTCGCCGGCGGCATGCTGCTGATCGCGGTCGTTCTGCGTCTCGCCTTGCCGGACGAAAGGTTCCTCTCCGATTTGGTGGCCGGTGGAGCGGCCCTCCTGGTCAGCCTGCCCATCCTGACGGCGGCGTGGCACAGCCTGAAGAACCCGGGCCTGCATGGCATGTCGGATCTATTGGTGGCCCTGGCTCTCGTGGCTGCCTGGGCCACAGGTGACCTTCTGACGGCCGCCCTGCTGCCCATCGTGATGATTGCCGGCCACGTGTTGGAAGAACGCTCGCTGCTCGGCTCGCAAGAGGCCATTCGGATGCTGGCCGGCCTGGTGCAGGACCAGAGCCGCAAGCTCGGCGCCGACGGCATCGTGCAGATCGTGCCTACGGCCACGCTGGCCGTTGACGACGATGTCGAAATCCGTGCCGGCGACCGCCTCGCCGTGGATGGCGTCGTGCTGCGCGGCGCCTCGGCGCTCGATACCGGGTCACTCACCGGCGAATCTGTCCCGCGCGACGTGGTGCCGGGCGATCTCGTCATGGCCGGTGCCATTGCGCTCGATGGGCTGCTGGTAGTGCGCGCCACACGCGTCGGGCGGGAGACCACGCTGGGCAAGATCATCGCGCTGATGGAGAGCGCGGAGCAGGCCAAGCCGCCGATCGCGCGGCTGCTGGAGCGGTATTCGGGTCAGTATATGAGCCTCATCCTCATGGTCGCCGCCGGCGCGTGGTTCGCCACTGGCAGCACGGAGGCGATGCTGGCGGTGCTGGTCGCCTCCTGTCCCTGTGCTCTGGTGATGGCTGCACCCGCGACCGCGGTGGCCGGCATCGCCGTGGCGGCGCGGCATGGCATCCTGATCAAAGGTTCGGCCTTTCTGGAACAACTGGCCGAGGTGGGCTCGCTGGTGCTGGACAAGACTGGCACGCTGACCAAGGGTGAGCTCGCTTTGGCCGACATTTTGCCGTGTATCGGGCAAGACGGAGCCGAGCTGCTCGGTATCGCCGCGATTCTGGGCAGCGTCAGCACCCATCCGGTGAGCCGCGCTCTTGCGCGCCTTTTGCCCGATACATCACCTGAACAGCTGGCTGAGATACAGGAACACTCAGGATTGGGCATCACGGCGCGCCTGCCCGATGGCCGCCTTGCCGCCCTCGGTCGCGAACAACTGTTCAGCCAGCTTGGCATTGCCGCGGCATCACCGCCCGCGCATGACGGTCCCATTGCCGGTGTCGCCTGCGACGGGATTTTTCTCGGCTGGCTGACGCTGGCCGATGAAATCCGCCCGGAGGCTCAGGCGGCCCTAGCCGATCTGCGCGCCCTTGGCCTGCACCGCCAGATACTCCTCACCGGCGACCGCGCCGTGGTCGCCGACCGCGTCGCCCGCCTGCTAGGCATCGGCGCGGTCGAATCCGAGCGCCTGCCGGAGCAGAAGATGCGCACGGTCCTGCGCGAGGTGCGTGCGGGACACCGCCCACTTGTGGTCGGTGACGGGATCAATGACAGCCTGGCCCTGAAAGCGGGCGCTGTCGGCATCGCCATGGGCGCAAACGGCACCGATGTGGCCTTGGCCTCTGCCGACCTGGTGCTGATGACCAGCGACCTCAGCCGCATCGGCACTGCCATCCGCCTTAGCAGGCGTTGCCGCCGTACCATCCATGTGAACGTGGCCATGGGCCTCGGCTGGACCGCCCTGCTCGTCGCCGCCGCTGCGTCAGGCCTGCTCGGCAGCGAAGGCGCAATACTTGCGGCAGTGTTCCACAATCTCGGCACCTTCGCGGGCATGGCCAACGCCGGCCGTCTGCTGTTGTTCGACGAGATCTCTCAACCGCGAAAGGCACAAGAAGAACCACGCTGGCACGCCGAACGGCCGTTTCTGGTGGAGGCACTGCCATGAGCGTTCGTTTCCAATCGGTTCTCTTCTGTTGTCTCGGCCTCTGCGTCTCGACACTCGCTGTGGAATGGCGGCCCGAACCGGACGTGGCGCCAAGACTGCCTGAACAGCGTGTGCCTGTGACAACGCCCACAGCGGTACGCACGCCGCCCGCGGAGACGACGAAGCGTGTCGCCGCACTCCTCGGCCGTCCGATTTTTTCGCAATCCCGCCGGCCGCCGCCGGAGCTGGCACATAAGGACGCGGCGAAAGCCATCATCCCCCGCCTGGCGGGCATCGTTGTCGTCCCAGGTTATCGCCGTGCCATCTTCGAAACCGCTGGCCAAAATCCGCTCACGGTCAGCGAAAACGACATGGTCGCCGGCTGGCGAATACAAAACATATATTCAGAATCGGTGATGTTGCGCATCGGGCCAGACACGCTGCGGCTAAGTCCACGCCTGCTTACCGCGACACTGATCGTGCCGCCGCCGCCGCCTAGACGAGATCCATGGACGACACCTGCCGCCAAAGGCATTTTGCGCGATCGCTGGTCAAACTCACAATATCAGCCATGATAAGTTGGAAGTCTTTTCCAGCGTGGCTGCTCTCTTGGGTGCTGTTTGCCGCGATGCTGATGTCGTTGGCCACACAACTGCATAGCGTGCACACTAACATCGGCCATGGACATGGCATGCCCTGCAAGAATTGTCACTGACTTACGAGGCTGACAAAGACCAACAACATGGTTTCGGCAAATAAGCTGAAACGACGTGTCCGGACATTTGAGAACGCTCGGCTATGCCTGTGAGCATCAACACAGGCATGTGAAGCCCTAGCTCGTCTCGTGATGTTGTCTCTAGCCGGAACCCGACCCTCTGCTGTGCGGCAGTATAGAATCACTATCACTTGCTTCGCCCGCCTGGTGACGCAAGCCGTCGACCAGCAAAGCGACCATGCGCTGCACATGGTCGAGGCGCCCGTCGTAACGAGACATGCACAGGCTTGCGGCAGCATTTAGAAACTCGTCCGCATCGATATCGCTGCGGACCGCACCTGCCGCGATTGCCCTTTGAAACAAAGCCTGGAACGCCGGCCTGAGGCGCTGCTCCCGCCGCGCCGGTAGCGCATCAAAGGCCGGATCTCCGGAGTGCAGCGCCGCGACCAGCCCGCGCTTGGTAGCCGCAAATTGCACGAAAAGCTGCATGCCTTCCGCAAGCGCCTCGAAGGGAGGCTGTCCGGCCGCGAGCGCGTCCACGGCATCGGCGCAGGAATCCATCTCTTGTCGGAACACGGCTGCAATGAGATCGGCGCGTCGGGGAAAGTGCCGGTAGACCGTGCCTATCCCAACCCCTGCGCGGTCGGCGATCTCGCGAACAGGCGCATCGACACCGGAGGCGGCGAACACGTCCTTGGCCGCCTGAAGCAGCACCTGGAGGTTTCGCTGCGCATCGGCACGTACCCCGCGGCCAGGCTTCGGCCCGAGTTGCTGCTCCTGGCTGCGTCCCGCTGGCGCCTTGCTCACCCGTACCCCCTTGCCAAACGGAACACGTTCCGTCTATACACGGAACACGTTCCGCTTTGGACTTGCTACCAAGCAAGTCTGTTGGTGGCAACAGGCAGCCAGACGCAGGAGAACGCCATGCAGTACCGCACGCTCGGCCGCACGGGAATCAAGGTCACGCCCTATTGTCTGGGGGCAATGATGTTCGGCAGCATCGCCAATGCCGACCATGATGAGTGCATCCGGATCATCCACAAGGCGCTCGATTTCGGCATTAACTTCGTCGACACCGCCGATCGCTATAGCAGCGGCGAGTCCGAGGAAATCGTCGGCAAGGCTTTGAAAGGGAGGCGCGGCAATGTCGTGCTGGCCACCAAGGTGCACGGGCCGATGGGGGCTGATCCCAATCAGCAGGGCAATTCGCGGCGCTGGATCACGCAGGCCATAGAAGCCTCGCTACGGCGTCTGCAGACCGACCACATCGACCTCTACCAGGTGCATCGACCCTCTCCCGATACCGACATCGAGGAGACCCTTTCGGTGCTGACAGACCTGATGCGGGCGGGAAAAGTGCGGGCGATCGGCGCGTCGACCTTTCCCGCCTCCGATATTGTCGAGGCGCAATGGGTGGCTGAACGCTACGGCCTGGCCCGCTTGCGCACCGAGCAGCCGCCGTACTCGATCCTCAATCGATCGATCGAGCGCGAAGTTCTCCCCGCCTGTCAGCGCTACGGCATGGGCGTGATGGCCTGGAGCCCGCTGGCAAAAGGCATGCTCACGGGCAAATACCGCAAGGGCCAGCCGACACCCGACGGCCTGCGGGCACGGTTCTTCCCTAACGCTATGTCAGATGCGGGCAGTCTGGAGAAGGTGGAGCAGCTGATCCCCCTGGCGCAGGAGGCGGGCATGTCGCTGATGCACATGGCGCTCGCCTTTGTGGTGGCGCATCCGGCGCTCACCGCTGCCATCATCGGCCCGCGCACCATGGAGCAACTCGACGGCCTGCTCGCCGGCGCCGACATCACGCTGGACGACGAACTGCTCGATCGGATCGACGAGATCGTGCCGCCGGGCACGGATGTGGCACCGCTGGAGAGTGCTGCCTACGTGCCGCCGCCGCTCGTGCAGTCTGTGCTGCGCCGTCGTCCTGTTATCGAGCGGGCGGCTACGTAACTCATTAGGAAGTAAACGTTCTTTTCTGAAGAAAAGAAGCAAAAGACTTTTACGTCGCTGTCGCGGTTTTCTCCGGCTACGTACACCAAAGACATAAAATTTTTTTGGTTCTTTTTTCAAAAAAGAACTTTTTTCTTCTACTAGTTTCCAGACGCGTAGCGCTTTCCAAGCGTGGAAAGGCGTTGCTTGAAGCATCTACCAAGTCAAGAAATGAGGTTATCATGGAAAACAAAACCGTTGCCCTGGTCACCGGAGCCAACCAGGGAATTGGGCTGCAGATCGCCAAGGATCTCGTGCGCCATGGCTTGCTGGTCCTGGTGGGATCGCGTGACCTCGCGCGCGGCCGGGAAGCAGCCTGGGACATCGGGAAGGATGCGCATGCGATCCAGCTCGACGTCACCGATCAGGCCTCGATTACCGCCGCGGCAGACCGTATCCGCGTAGAGTTCGGCCGCCTTGATGTGCTGATCCAGAACGCTGCCATCTCAAACACGAACAGGCGCGAGGAGCAATCAGTGGAGGATTACGCAAAGACAACCCGACCGAGCAACGTGGCACTGGACGAAATGCGTGCCGTCTGGAACACGAACGTTTTCGGCGTTGTCGCGGTATACCAGGCCATGCTGCCCATTCTTCGCGCGACGCCGGGCGCACGCATCGTCAACGTGTCGAGCGGCGTTGGCTCGCTGGAGCGGAATGCAGACCCGGGCTTTCCCTATCGCCAGATTTTCGGTCCGGTATACCCGGCTTCCAAAACGGCGCTCAACGCGATCACCCTTGCCATGGCGATTGAGCTCGAGCCAGAGGGGATCAAGGTCAATGCCGTGTCTCCAGGCTACACAAGTACAAATCTGAACGGATATTCTGGGACGGAGACGGTCGAAGAAGGTGCGCGCGAGGCGGTGCGTGTGGCGCTGCTCGGTCAGGATGGCCCGACCGGTGGCTTTACCGGCAAGGATGGCCAGACCATCCCCTGGTGATCGACTCCCGCCGGATAGTTTGAGATCGACGGAAATCCGGCGTTCCTGCAGGTTATACCGGCAGTCACCGCCGTGCCTTCTGCAAGCACGTCATGCCAGCATGGGATGTACTAGCCAGTATTGGCACAAGGAGCCGGTTGAGATGGGAACAAGAGAGAATGGGCGGCTTCAAGACCGTGTTTGTGTGATCGTCGGTGTACTTGGCGTCCTCGGTGAAGGCGTTGCCAAACGGCTCTCCGAAGAAGGCGGGATTGTCGTCGGAATTGACCAGCACGAGCATGCTGTCGGCACGCTCGCTCTTCGGGCTGACTTTCGTGAAGAAGAGGATGTTCTCAACATCTATAGGGAAATTTATCGCACACTCGGGCGCGTCGATGTGATTTACAATAATGCCGGGTTTATTGATCGCGAAGACCATTCCGCGCTCGAGACGGACCTACAAACCTGGAACCGAGTCATCGCAGGAAATCTCACGACAACTTATCTCAGCTGCAAGCACGGCATACCCTTCATGCTGGATAACAGGCCATCGACAGGGTCGGTGATTAACACGGCCTCATTCCTGGCCGGGATGGGCGCTGCATCAGCTCAAATGGCCTTCAACGCTGCTAAGGCCGGGGTGGAACAACTGTCCCGTGATCTTGGCGTTCATCTCGCCCGGCGTGGTGTGCGGGTGAATGTTTTAGCTCTTGGGCCGATTGAGACTCCGCACCTCAAACAGACATTCGACAGGATCGGTGCTGAAGAAGTCGCCCGCCGCTTTGCCCACATGCCGATGGGACGCTTCGGGACAGTGGACGAGCTCGCGGCTACCGTCGCGTATCTCGCGAGCGACGATGCTGGGTTCGTGACCGCTGCGACCATTCCCATTAACGGAGGCATACCGGGCGCTTTCACCGTTCCAGTAAGCAACCAGAACTGACGGTGCACTCCGTCCGAATTTAAGGCGCGGAAAAAGACGCTTAAATGGCAGCCACGGGCGTGTACCAGACTCACCCACCCGCGCCAAAAGGAGGCGCAATGCGACGCGACAATCCTTGTTTGGAAAAAGTCCTTCTCAGCTTAGGAGACACGGCTATTCAGGCCGTGACCCTGCGCACCGGATTCCCTTACCCAGAGCAACGCTGTTGCGACGAAGCCGAGGGTAGCCAAGACGCCAAACAGCCACAGCATAGGAAAATACCCGGCGGCACGATGAGGGCCTGCGTGATAGGTATCGTTCAGCCAACCTGCCGCCAGGTTGCAGACCGCCATGCCGAGGCTCTGCAGAACGTTGATGATGCCATAGGCAGTTCCGAGCCGCTCAGGCGCCACCAGCATGGCCGTGGCTGGCCAGATGACTGCGGGCACGACCGAAAAGCTCAATCCCATCATCGCCGTCGATATCCACAAGCTCCAGTCCGTCGCTCCGAGTGTGGCGAAGGTGAGTGGCATCAGCGCGGCGCCCATGGTCAGCATCATGGCACGATGGCCAAACCGGTCGGCGATGAGGCCGAAGACCGGGGTCGCAAAAATGGCGGTGAAAAACACCCAGCTATTGACAAGGCCGGCATCGGCCAGGGATAGCCCTTTGGCGTCCTCGAAATACTCTATGGCAAAGGTGCTGCGGAACGGAAAAAACACTGAGGCGAACAGCACATTCAGAGACAGAATATACCAGAACGACGTGTCGAACGCCTTGATGTCGAGCATCTCGGTCCACCCGCTCTTCGTTTCCCTGGCCTTGTAAGGACGCCGCCCATCGAGCGACAGATACGCGAGGGAGGCCACCAGACTGATGCCCGTCAGTGCCGCGGCGAGCCACAGAGGCGGGCTCCATCCGCCGGCATAAAGACCGGCTGCCCATTTTGGCGAAATGTCGGCCATGTAGGACCCGATCCGGGCGACGCTAAACAGGAGCGACATGGCAAAAGCGGCGCCTGCAGCCGCGAACCATTGGGCAACACCTGCCAAGAGCGCGATCAGCAGAGTCTCTTCGCCGATACCGAACAGAAAGCGTCCCAGAACCATCAGGCTAAAAGGCTCGCCGATGGCTGTCAGCACCGCGCCGACGCAACAGAAGGCGGCCGTGCCGACGGCGACGCGGGACGCACCCAGGCGGTCGATAAGCAGGCCCCCCACCAAAGATAAGGGAATGTTGGGCAGCCCGATGACGGCGTTCAGCAGGCCGATCTGCGACTGGCTGAACCCGCGTTGTGCGTGCAGGAGGCCTGCCATCGGAGCCATCGCGTCAAAAGCGTAGTAATTGCCGGCGATCGACAGGCTGAGGAGCGCGAGCACAAGCCAGCGCATCAGAAAGCCATTCTTTTTTGAAAAAAAGAACCAAAAAACTTTTCCGGCCTTTGGGTACCTAGCCGGAGACAGCCGCGACAGCGACACAAAAGTTTCTTGCTTCTTTTTTTCAAAAAGAAGTCCTTTCTTCTACTGTATCCGAGCCCCTTGCCTAAGAAGCTCCGCCTGAATCACACTCAAATCCAATTGAGCCAGCCCGCGTGCCGTTTTCACCGAAACCGCAGCGGCCACTCCCGCGCCCTGCCCGGTGACGGCGCAGCACATCATGTTGCGAACCGCGGCGTGGGATATCTTGTCGCCGCCGATGCTGCGTCCTGCGACCAGCAGGTTATCGATTCCTTGCGGTAACATGGCGCGATAGGGCAGATGGAAATAGCGGCCGGTGGTGGGCAGGATCAGAACGCCATAACCGTCGATGAACTCGGGAAAAATTCCGATGCTATCCTCGAACCGCGCCCGCTCTCGCACATCGGTCTCGGTCATGTTGTAGGCCGCGTCGATCTTGCGCGTATCGCGAATGCCGAGCGTCATGCCGAAGTTCCGTAATTTGGCGTCCTCGCAGCCGGGCATGAACTGCCTGAGCGCTGCGACTGCCAGAACGGCTTGCCGCCTCCCTTCGATCTCACCTCGGGTCAGGTCATCCGGGTTGGTGCCGTCGCACTCGGCGAGGTGAACCAGGTTCAGATACGTCAGATCCCCCTGGTCCGAGACACCGCCCCACGTCCCTGCAATCGTGGCGAGGTTGGATGGCAGCAATCCTGCCTCGAGCGCTTTTTTGAATGGCTTGCGGATAAACGGCGAAAACAGGTCGTCTTCCTTGCCGTCGGTTTTGATGTCCCACTCGCCGTTGCCGCCCCAGTCGCTGTAGGTTTGCGGATCGGCTTTTACCGCTTCGATGAAGCGGGCCTTGTTGACGCCGCTCATAGAGAACATCACCGAAGTTGCCATCATCTGCTCGCGCGGCGTCTTGCGGACCGGTGCCCCGCATTGCGCCGCGATATCGGCGTCGCCGGTGGCGTCGATCACGCGTTTGGCGAGAATGGCTTCACGTCCCGCTTTGCTCTCGACGATGACGCCACGGATCGAAGCGCCATCCATGATCGGTGCCACGCACATGCGATGCAGCATGGGATGTATCCCGGCCTCCTCGACCAGGACGTCGGCGACGTGTTTGAACATCTCGGCATCGAGTGCGTGACTGGTGGATTGCGGCTCAGGTGAGGTGGCGCCCATGGCACGGGCGCGCGCCTCGAGCTCCGGCCCGATCCCCTCGCTGTCGATGGTGGTGGGGTGGCGATACCAGGCGAAGCCCTCGACACCTACCTGGGTAATATTGCCGCCGAAGCAGCCGTAGCGCTCAAGGAGCGTGGTCTCCACGCCGGCACGGGCAGCGGCCAAGGCGGCAGCCAGCCCACCCGGCCCACTGCCGACGACCAGCACGTCTGTTTGCCGGATCACATCGATCTGACGGCCGGGTTCGGTGATCTGCATCGTAGTCGGTAACCTTGTTGGCAAGGAAAAAAAACCAAAGACTTTGTAGCGTTGGTATACGCTGCCAGACAGATTTTCGACAGCGACGTGAAAGTCTTTTGCTTCTTTTCTTCAGAAAAGGAGGCTTCTCCTGCCACTTTGATGAACTTTTTTGGTCAACCGCACTCACCGCTCATATTTTACCAGCAGAAGCATTACGTCCCAGGAAAGCCACGCAAGCGGAGAGGATGATGAGCAGATATCGGTTAAGCAACGGCCGCGGCGCGGGCAATCGCCATCAGCTTCCGGGCCACGCACCTTCCACGCATGGCAAGCCGGCGCACAGTAATGCGGCGCATCAGCAAACGCAGCATTTCAAATCGCACGCGGCCGGCTCGCCGCTGCCGGTGCAGAACGCAACCTTCGTGCCGCAGCACTTTCCGTTCCAGCCATTGCCGACGCCGCTCGGTAAACCGCCCTTTCGTTTCGATCTGTCGGAACTGCTGCATCCGGATGAGGTCCAGAAGATCACCGATGGCGGAAAGCTGGTGTTCCACAGCGTGGGCGACACGGGCGACGAGCGCGGCAAGGAAATGGATTTCGTCGCCGCGATGATGACGGCCGATTACGATGCAAGCCCCGATGGGCAGGTGCCGGCGTTCTTCTATCATCTCGGCGACGTCGTCTATTTTGCCGGTGATATAGACAAATATGGTGAGTGCTTCTACGAAACCTACGCCGAATACCCGGCGCTGATCGTCGCCATCCCCGGCAATCACGATTGCCAGCCCGACGACCCGCAGGATGGGCCGGTCGATCCGAACAAGACGCCACTCGACGGGTTCGTGCAGAACTTCATGTCCAGCGATCCGGCACAGCTCGGCTCGCTCAAGACCACGTCGTCACGCACGCAGATGAATTTGCCGAATGTTTATTGGACGTTCACGATGCCGTTCGCCACGATCATCGGATTGTTCTCCAATGTCGGCGAGACCGAGGCGGAACTGCACCAGGACCAGATCGATTGGTTCAAAGGCGAGTTGAAGGCGGCAGATCCGAAGAAGGCGCTTATCGTTACCATCCATCATCCGCCCTTCTCCGGCGATACCGAGCATTCCGGCAGCACGGTGTCGGAGAAGGTCCTGACCGAAAGTTTTTCTGAGACCGGCGTGTATCCGCATCTGGTGATGTCGGGCCATGTCCATAACTACCAGCGCTTCACCATGACCGAGCATGCCGACGGGAAGAACATCGCGGTAACGTGCCTGGTAGCGGGCAATGGCGGCTATTCCAATCTGGGCAAGCTGCAGAAGGTCAAAGGGGCCTATCCGCAGGCACCTTTGAAACTGACTGACACGCTTCGGCTGGAGCAATACGACCAGATGAATTTCGGCTTTGTACGTTTCGAGGTGACCAAGGATCAGATCGTTGGCACCTATTTCTCCGCGCCCTATGCCGAGGCGCTGACGCCGCAAACCCAGCAAACGGACAAGTTCACCATCGACCTCGGGCATCGCACTGTTACGACAACGCCTTAATGAATTCGTCGGCAGCTTTGTCCTGCCCATATGTTCAATAGCTTTCCGGTGCGGCGTTTCCGCTTCTCGACGATCAAACACGATCGATGCGGCCCGAGTAGCATCCTCGCTTTGCATTGTGGACATGGATGTAATCTACCGCGGGATAAGCGAAAAAACGCTCGATAAGATGCTCGATGGCGATACCCTCGACGACATCCGCCTCCAGCATCATCCCCAAGGCATCATAGGCTCGTACGGAAAGTAGGCGTATTCGCATGACCTCCGGCACTGCTCCGGTCGCGTCGTAGGTGTTCGTGGCGCCTTCACGGACGAAGATGGCGTGCGCGGCACGGTAAGGTGTGTCGGCAGGCTGGCAGGTGTGATTGAGCAAGAGCATCGTCTCGCCCAGATCGCCATCGCGCATTTCCACGCGGTCTGGGAAACCAGGCTTCTTGTCGACGACGTAGCGCAAAACACCATGATCTGCGAGCGCGTCCTCTGGTAAACCAAACAAATGCCGAAACGGCTCAGCCGATAGCCCGGTGATGCGGAAGGTCATAGGTTGCCCTGCTTTGATGGGTGATCGAAGCAACTCTGATTTATGCCTGCACTCCGTTTCTTGCTGTCCAATCGAAGAGTTGGAATGCAGCAGCCAGCCAAGGTCGTGTGACGCAGGTGAGCCGGGCACCTCACATCAAGGATTGCGCCGCCTGAGCTGCGGGCAGCAGGCAGACTGCCTCGCTTCAAAAGTTCGGGTTTGCCAACAGGTAAAACAGGCCGCCCGAGATCGCGATCGTGACCGGCAGTGTGAAGATCCACGTCAGTCCGATCCTGACCAGCATGCTGGCTTGAACGCCCTGACCTCCCGCAATCATCGTGCCGGCAATGCCCGAGGTGATGATATGCGTGGTGCTGACCGGCAAGCCGGTGAACCCTGCCGTGCCGATGAGAATCGAGCCCACAAGCTCGGCGCTGGCGCCTTGCCCTGGCGTCATGTGCTGTTTGCCCAGCTTCTCTCCCAGGGTTCGCACCACCCGCTTGTAACCGACCATCGTGCCCGCTGCGAGGCACAACGCGCTCAACACGCGCACCCAGATTGGCGCGTACTGCACCGGCGGCCCCATCGCCTTGCGCAGTCGTGCGGCAGTCGCCTTTGCCTTTCCATCGGCAGCGGAGGCGTCCCCCACGAACTTCATCTCGCTCAACACGGAATAGACGTCACCTCGGAATTGCGACCGGCTCGCGCGAAGGGCTGCATTGTCGCCGGAGGTCGACGGCGGCGCGACGTCCGGCTTGGCCTTCCCCAGCGCTTCGGCAGCCTTGACCGCTTTGTCCTTCAGATCATCGCCGTATTGACGGATCAGAGGGATGGCCTCTGCGGCGTTTCGACCGAGTTCCTCCATTTGCGCGGATGCATTCGGGTTCAACGCATAGGTAGCAGGCATGAGTCCAATGACCGTCAGCATGATAAGGCCGATGCTCTTCTGGCCGTCATTCGTGCCGTGCGAGAAGCTCACGGACGTGCAGGTGAGGATGAGCAGCCCGCGAAGCCACCACACCGGCGGCTTGCCCTCCTCCGGTGGCTCGAACAAGTGGCCCGTGCGAATGACCAGCCGCAGCACGGCATAAAGCCCGCCTGCGCCGACCAGGCCCAGAATCGGGGAGATGGCGAGCGCCTTGAGAACGGTCACAATCTGGTGCCAGTCGACGCCTTGCGCCAAGCCGCGCGACTTCATCAACGCGTCGGCCGCGGCGACGCCGATAAGGGCGCCGATAATGCAATGCGAGCTGCTGTTCGGGATGCCGAAAGCCCACGTCAGAACGTTCCAAAGCAAGGCGGCTGCAAACAACGACATTAGCATTGGAACGGCCGGCGAGCCGTCGGGTGGTGTGAGAACATCAGGTGGCAGTATCTCCACCAGGGCGTAGGCGACGGCAATGCCGCCCACCAACACCCCCACGAAGTTCAGAAACCCCGACCACAAGACAGCGTGAACAGGTTTCAGCGAGTTGGTGTAGATAACGGTGGCAACCGCGTTCGATGTATCGTGGAAGCCGTTGGTTGCCTCGAACGCCAAAACGAGGATGAAGCAGCCGATGAGCATGGCTACCACAGCGTCCGACGATGGAACGAAATGGACGAGCATGACGCCTCCCAGGTTGATCGTCGAACGCGCACCCCCTGTCTTAAGTAACGTTAAGGTTTTGTGAGATGATCTGCCCGCGTCCGGAATGCTCACTTTCACGGCGCGATCGGCACTCGGCTAGCCCACTACCTTCCGATCGTTCTATCCCAGGCGGAGTTCAGCATTATAAGCAGCCGCAGCGTTGTGGCCTGGAGTGTGCGCCGCGCCAAAGATGAGTTCGAGGGCGCTTTTTGGCTCGGCTGATCCAAGACCGCGCTAGACATTCGAGCTTGCGCCTTCTGCCCGCGATGCCCGGATCAAAGCGCGCACCTTTCGCACCTGACGGGCGCCTTTGGCACATTCGAGATTCGTCCTTATCTGTCCAAACTGGGTAGCTGCCGCTTGCCTGGGCCTGGGATAGGCTCACACGGGCCGCAGCCCGCTTCGTTTACTCCAGCGTGTCCAAATTAACTCCCGTTGTCTCGATGCGGGTCAGCCAGGTGACGGCGGCGCCGAGGAGCGAGGTCACAATCAGGCCGTAGAGCAGAAAGCGCGTGCCGATCGCCACCAGCAGGATCGGGAACAGGAACGCTGTCGCCACTGCGCCGATCTTCGCGAACGCCGCGGCGAACCCGGCGCCGCTGCCGCGAATGGCCGTCGGAAAGACCTCGCCGGCGAGCAGGTAGGTCTGCGCATTCGGTCCGATATTGGTCATGAAATTGAACAGCATGAAGCCGGCGAAGATCAGGAAGATTTTAAGGTCAGGAAAGTCCGTCGAGAGCGACGCGAGCAGCAGCCCGACTGCGCAGCCGATGAAACCGCCGATCTGCAGCCGAATACGCCCTAGCCTGTCGGTCAGCACAACGGCGAAGGCGATCCCCACGATCAGCAGCACGGTCACCATTGCCGCACCCTTGGTGGCGAGGATGTCGTTGGAGATAAGGTCGCTGACGCTGCGCACATGATCGGCCTTGCTCCCCAGGGCGGAGGCCAAAATCGTCGGCGTGAAAATGCCGATACCGTAGGTGCTCAGATCCTGCAGGAACCAGGGCACCGAAGCCAGAATCGTGGCGCGAATGTAGCGCGGCCGGAAAAGTGCGGCGAAAGAACCACCACCATGGCCATGCGTCGCCGCCATCACATCGCGTTGCGAAAACGTCACGGATTCCGGGTAACGTGGCGTCCGCACCAGCAGACGGCCAGCGGCGGCCTCTGCCTCCCTCAAGCGGCCACGAGCATAAAGCCAGTTCGCACTTTCGGTGATGAAGAACCGGTATACCGTGACGATGACCGCGGGGATCAACGCGGTCGCGAACATCCAGCGCCAAGCCGTCAGATCCGGCACCAGCACCAGCACGGCGTAGCCCACCAACGTTCCTGCCAAAGCACCGCAGGCCTGTAGCGCGAAAGCGCCCAATACCAGCTTGCCACGGCTAAGGCTGGGGATACTTTCCGAGATGATCATATGGGCCGTGGGATAGTCGCAACCGAGCGCCATGCCGAGGCCGAAGAGGCAGATCACCAAGGAGGTGACGTTCTGACAGATCACCAGCAAGGCAAGGAACGCGCAGAAGATGATCATTTCGGCTATGAACATGGATTTGCGCCCGAAGCGGTCGGACAATCCGCCAAGAGCCACCGCACCGACGAGAATACCGAAAAGGGTCGCCGAGCTGACGAAGCCGTCCTGGCTCGGCGTAATATGGAAATCGCGCGAGATCAGCGGCAATGCGACACCGGTCATGAACACGACGAAGCCTTCGAAGAACTTGCCTGCCGCCGCCAGCGTCCAGATGCGCCATTGCATCGACGTCATCGGCGTGGACGGTAACGGTGTTCCGTCCGGCCATAGCGGCCGCTCGTCGATGTAGTCTTGCGGTGTGCGGCCGCGCGTCAGCACTTCAACGGCTTCGTCAGACATGCCCGGCTCCTTTTAGTTGTTGCAGTGCGCGGTTGCTATTGGATGGTGGCGATCTGCGACTCGCTCAGCGCACGGATGCTGGTCGGCAAGCTGATGAAATGCAGCGGGGACAGGAAAGTGGCGGCGCTGCCGCCGGCCGGATTGACGCACCAGAGCAGCAGGTCGCGAAGTGTTGCCGCGGTTGCCGCATTGGGCTGCCTGGCATCGACCACGGCATATTCGTAATTGATGAGCGGATAGGATTGAGCGCCTTGCGCGAATACGAGTGTCAGACGCTCATCCGGCGGCGTGCGCGGAGTCAACACTGAAGCTGCCTTCATGACAGTCTCTTCCGTCGGCAGCACGAACTGGCCGTCGGCGTTTTGCAAAGACGCAATTTGCAGACCGGCTTTGGCTGCCGCTGCCTGAAAGCTCCCGCCAAGATAGCCTACGGCGTAGGGCGTTGCTGCGAGCAGCTTGAGCATACCGTCATTGCCGGTGGCTGTCTGCATCGCAGGAACCGACGGCCACGCTACAGCGGTGCCGTAATCGATCGTGTTTTCCCACGAAGGTGTCGAGAACGACAAGAATTGTGTAAAGACGAATGTGTCGCCGGAGGCGTCCTGACGACGGATCGGCACGATGGCCTTGTGCGGGAGTGTCACGCCAGCATTGAGCGCGGCAATATCCGTGTCGTCCCAGTCATGGATACGTCCAGAATAAATGCCTGCCAGCACCGGCCCGCTCAGTTTCACCGCCGTGTCGTGCAGGTCCGGCAGATTGACATCCACGGTCTGTGCCGAGATGACCAGTGGTATATTGAGGATTGAAGGATGATCGTGCTTCTGGTCGTCGGCCATGTAGGCGTCCGATGCGCCCAAGTCGATTTTGCCATTAATGGCCTCGGCAATGCCCTTACCAGATCCGGTAGCACCTAAGGTTAAGTGCACGCCAGGCGAGACACTCGCGTAACTGGCAGCCCATGCTTGGAACAGCGGATACATGAGTGTGGACCCGGTTTCAGTCAGATCGGGTTGTGCAGACCTGGCCGGAGCAGCCATCGCGAGAGCAGCTACTGAAAATGCAACAAAAACCATCGATCGGGTGGGCTTCGAAGCCATTCCATGCGCTTGACGCATCATCTGAAACCTTTTCATAAGCCACCTACACTACCCGCGCACCGCAACAAAAAGGAGACCGATGGTGTGGCTATTTCATGACGTTTCATTTACGTCATAAGATTTTTACGTTCGGGAGCACCTCATTTCGACCGCTTATTTTGCTTAAAAATCATAACTCATCCGCGCCCAAAAATACCGTCCCACCACATCGTAAGTATTCGTGTCGGTATTCGTCTCGCCATCAATCAGCGTCGGCGGCGTGATGTCGGTGAGATTGTTGATACCCGCCATAACGGTTATCCGGCCGATACGACGCGACACATCAATGTCCTGGTAAAACACCGCCGGCGCACTGTCGTAGAGATCGCTCGCATCGTCCCCCAGCACGCTGCCACCCGAGATGTAGCGGCCCGTCCAACCGAACGACCACTGCCCCAGCGCCAGCTCGGCAGAAGCGCGCGAGCGCAGCCGCGCGTAACCGCCCACATCGCTCAAGCCCGGGAACGTCCCCGCATATTGCGTAAAGCCGGCGACACCTTGTGTGCTGAGCCGATAATCCAGCAGCCAGCTTGTCTGCCAATCCAGCGTGAGTTTCGCGTCGCCGCCGAGAGCGAGCGCGGTTCTGAGCTCGAAATCCAGCCCCTGTTCCTTGATGGTGCCGACATTCTCGTCCAGCGCCAGGATGGAGCTGATCTGCCCCGCATTGCCGCCGCCGGCGATGCGGGTGATCAGGCTGCACATCGGCGAACTGAGATGCGCACTCTCATAGCAGAGATCGGGAATGAGGTCGGCATCGGTATCGGCGAGCGAGTCGATCGCGTGCCTTATGCGGTAATGGTAGTAGTCGACGCTCGCCGTTAGCCAGCGCGCGCCGGGCGGCTGCAGGGTCGCACCCAGCATCTCGTTTTCCGAGCTCTCCGGATGAAGATCGGGATTGCCGCCGCTCTGGACCGTGATTGATGAAGAGGCCTGGGCGAAGGTCGAACCGAGGCCCTGGCTGCGGCAATTCGCGTCCACAACCGAATTTGCCCTTAGGCCGGAAACGCTGTCGCACGGATCGGTCACCGGCTGCGCAGCACCTGTGATGCCGCCAAATGCCTCCGCGATCGCCGGCGGCCGACGCGCGACACCGCTCACCGCGCGCAAGGTGAGTCCGTCCGCCGGCTGGTAGGTGAGTGCACCGCGAAACGTGGCGAAACGACCGTAGCGGCTGGTTGCCGTCTCGCGAAAGGCTGCGGTCACATCCAACCTTTTGACCGCGAACATGTCCTTCAGCAGCGGCACGCTGAGCGTCGCATAGGCTTCCGCGGTCGCATAGCTGCCTCTGGTGGCGGCCGCATCGGTGCCCGCCTGGTCTCCCGCGGCCGTCACCGGGTCGACACTGGTCGAGCCCGCCTCGTTGCGTGCTTCCAAGCCGAGCGTAAGCCTTGCCCTGCCGCCCGGCACCTCGAAGAGCGGGCCTGAAAGCCGGCCGCCCCCGACCGTCTCCGAATACGCGGATTGCGTGTGGCTGGTATATTCGACGTAGCGCAGCGCCTGCGCCGAGAGATTACCGGCGCCGAACCAATCCGCCTCGACGCAGCCCGCAGCGGCAAGGCAGGCACCGTTGCCGGCGGTGGCAAGCGCCCTGGTAAGATTAATCTGGTTATCCGCCACGTACCTGCTGAGGCTCTCGCCCTGGCCGAGCGAGACCGACCATTCCCAACTGCCGACCGTGCCGTCCAGCCCGAGGGTTGCGCGCCAGACCGGGCCGCTGGTGGTGGTGGATTGCGGGCCGGCTTCACCCAGCACGCGCTCGAGTGCCACCTCGGTGCCGAAAGGGTTGGCCGCGTCGATGGCTGGTATGGTGAAGCCATCGGGGTTCTTCTCGGTGCCGGTAAGCCCCAGTATCGTTGGCGGCTGCACGATGGTGGCGCGGCGGTTGGTGTAGAGCAGTTCGGAATGGGCGGTGATGCTGTCGCTGAGCGAGAGGTCGCCGTTGAAATAGCCGGTCTCGCGTTCCAGGCCGCCTTGCAGGTCGCGATCACGTGCCGTGTCGTAATCGTCGGTCGCAGCATCGTAGGGCGCCGTATGCCCGCTTGCGGAAACAATCGAGCCCACACCGGCGCCAACTGCGTGGCCGCCGAGGGCAGCCGGGCTGCCATAGATGATCTCGGGCGTGCTTGCCGTGCTGGCGGAGGCGATGGGATTGGCCGCCCAGGCACGATCGCTCTGCTGCACAGGGCCGCGACGATAATAGTCGAGCCCAAAGGTCACATGGCCGTTTATGAAGGCATGCCCGCCGATCAGGCTCACCTCGCCGGTGCCGGCATCCGGCACCGCAGTGGCGGCGCCATAGTTCTCCAGATGCAGGCCCTCCACATGGTTCTTCAGCACCACGTTTACCGCACCGGCCACGGCGTCCGAGCCGTATTGCGGCTGCGTGCCATCTGTCAGCACGTCGACATGATCGACAAATGCGGCCGGGAAATCGTTCAGATCGACCGCCTCATCGGTCCGTATGCCGCTCAGCACGAAACGACTGCCATCGAGAACCGTGAGCGTGCGGTTAAAATTCAGATTGCGCATGTCGACGAAGTATTCACCGAAAGCGCTATCGGTTGCCGCCGCATTCATGCCCTGCGCCCCAAAAGCGGGAACCTGGTCGAGCAGCGCGCCGATCGAGGCGGTGCCGCTCCGCGCGATGGCGGATGCATCGAGGTCGACGGCGCCACTGGCCGTCGTTATTCCTTGGTTCGGCGCCGTGACGGTAATCTGCTCCGCTTGTTGTGAACAGGCAGCGCTTGGTGCGAAAAGAGCTGCACATGTAAACCAGCCCGCAAGCGCTTTGGCGGATGGCACTGTAAGGCATTTTCGCATGGCGCGGCTGTGACGCGCCGTGCCAGCCCCGGTCAATGGGCCGTCTGACCTGCCATCAAATCTTCATACGTTTCACGATACGAGCAGCGCGCCAGTCCTACAGGCGAACACCTTTTTGCGGTCGGCATTTCTATATCAACCTCGTCTTAAGTGCGACCATTACCGATACGAAGCAGGGGAATAGGGACTCTAGCCATCAACGGCATGGCGCAAGTGCTGAAGTCAAGGAATGAGGCCGACTGCGCGCTTGCAAAAAACCCGCAAGCGACACCCAGGATAACGCCGCCTGTGGACAGAAACAGGAAGCTTCCTGCCGCCGCAGCGCTGCTAAAGGCTCCGGTCAGCGCCGCAACGACGGTGAGGCGGTAGAGCACCGGCCCCGTCGCGTCGTTGAGCAGGCTTTCCCCCTCGAGAATTCCCAAGGACGGCAGGATCATGTCGTTATAATTATTTTACCAACACGAAAGCCGCGACTACACCGCAGATCGCTATGGCATCCTCAATCAAGGCAGCTGGAGTGTCCCTGTGGATTGCGTTCGCGAGTCGTGCCCTTGCCTCAGCGCCCGCCAACGTACCTATTATTGCGCCAGAAAAGCCCGCAATTGTCCCAACAAGCATCTCGCCATTCGCCAGGCCGATCGTTGCGCCGCAGAAGCTTCCACTTACCAATCTGACACCAAACTGAACAGGAGTCTTCCGGCTCGGAGTCTTTGGCAGCTTGTCGGTCACGAGTTCAACCAAAGCGACAACAATGAATGCTACGACAGCGATTGGCGTCCCCATGAACCACAATGACGTGGACCGCAGACTCAGCACTCCTAAGTGGGTCGCCAAGCTGACCGCAGCCGGGGCGAGCATAGCCCGTAGCCCGG
The DNA here is from genome assembly GCA_965198855.1 of Acetobacteraceae bacterium. Taxonomy (GTDB): domain Bacteria; phylum Pseudomonadota; class Alphaproteobacteria; order Acetobacterales; family Acetobacteraceae; genus BOG-908. The sequence goes on from CBDAPZ010000002.1 coordinate 582,814, forward strand.
CGACAATGCCGACAATAAGCGACATCATGACTACTGTGATCATAACTTATTCTTTCCTGTCGTTGAGCCATTGGACGTTCGATTTGGCGGAGTCAGGGCCACCGTTGAGTAGAAATCCGCCAAGCGTGTATAGAATGGATCCTTGCAAACCTTTTGGTTCGTTTGGAGTGTTGCCTGTCTGAGTATGTGATAGCTTGTTGCGTTCGAATGCTACTGGAATCTGAAGTCAACCTCGGCGATGGTCCAGTGGCCCGTCACACGCAGGTAGGTCAGATCAGATCCAAGTAGATCGGCGAGACCCCGGGAGACGGCCCCATAGTCCGAGTTAATTGTCCTGTCGGCCCATACTCCAGCGTCAAGAACCCTGAGCCTCGCATGCGCAGCACCCACTTGAGATAACTCGACTGAAATTCGCCCGGTGGCTCTGCCATGAAATGCATGCAGCAGGCTGTTCATCACAAGCTCGCACATGAGGAGAACAAGTGCGCGACGTTGGTAGGCGGGAAGCATAAGAGGAACCGCCAGCATCTGAATTGATATATTCCCTGCGCCTGCTCCAAGAACCTCCATGAGCAACCGGGCGGTCTCGCGCAACGTCTCCGAGCAGGGTACCAGTTCGGCTTCTTTAACAATAGCTAGGGAACGAAAGCACGTGACCAGTTCACAAGCCGCAGTTCCGCCAGGCAGAAACCGATATCCGCGCTGGACACGAGAAATAGAACCTTCATGATTATAACTTTCGATGGTTGCGTGCGTAGGTTTACTGGCAATCAGGCGGCTGCTTTTTGAGGTGGTGCCGGTTGGTTGGACAGTTCCGCGGCTCGGATAAGCTTTTCCCGGTTGATCTTCATGCCGCTTTACGCGCGTCCGCTGCCGGCGCTGGTGCCGGGGCGTGCCCCGGCACCAGCGCCGGCAGCGGACGCGCGTAATATACGTCGTCTGGCGTGCGACCGCATAGCGTGGAATGCGGGCGATGGCTGTTATAGTGGCCGACCCAGGTCGAGACCCCGGCGCGCAGTTCTCCGCCGGTTTCGAAAGCATGCAGATATATGCATTCATATTTCAGCGAGCGCCACAGCCGCTCAATGAAAACATTGTCCATCCAGCGGCCGCGCCCATCCATGCTGAGCTTGATGCCTTTGGTCTCCAGAACCCCGGTAAAGCGGGGGCTGGTGAACTGACTGCCCTGATCGGTATTGAAAATCTCCGGCTGACCATACTTGGAAAGTGCTTCCTCCAGCGCCTCGATGCAGAAATCGGCTTCCATGCTGTTCGACACACGCCACGACAGCACCCGCCTGGTGGCCCAGTCCATCACGGCCACCAGATACATGAAACCACGCCGCATCGAAATATACGTTATATCCGCGCACCAAACCTGGTTTGGCCGGTCAATCGCCAGCTCGCGCAAAAGATACGGGTAAATCCGGTGCTCAGGGTTCGGCGTGCTGGTGCGCGGCTTCTGATAGATCGCCGCCAGGCCCATTTTGGCCATCAAACGCCGCGCCCGCCGCCGCCCAACCGGATGCCCCAGGCGAGACAGATGCCGCGCCATCTGACGCGACCCGTAGTATGGAAACAGCAGATACGCCTCGTCAATCAGCCGCATCAGCGCCAATGTCTCGGCACTTTCTCCTGTCGGCTCATAGTAAAATCCCGATCGGCTGATTGACAGTAATTCGCATTGTCGGACAATCGATAGCATCGCGTGGTCCGCCCGCACGATCCGGCGCCTCCACTCGACCGTCATCGACCGGAGGCCTTCGCCAAAAAATCCCGTTCCACAACCAATTGACCAATCTTGGCATGCAGCCGTGTCAGGTCGGCCTCCGTTGCCGCCGGCGGCGCTTCAGCTTTCGCCCCGAAAATCGCCGCCATGCCCTCAACAGCCTGCCGTTTCCAGCCGTTGATCATGGTCACGTGCACCCCGTGCTTGGATGCCAACTCGGATACTGTTTGCTCGCCCTTGATGGCCTCCAACGCGACCCGCGCCTTGAACTCGGCCGAGTAGCGCTTGCGTGTCACTTTCCCCATTCGTTCTCATCCTACCCGAAGGTGGGAAAAGCTTATCAACCTGTCCGAATTCCCGGCACCACCTCATTTCGCTCAATAGCACCGAGGAACTCGTCGACGGTCAGCACCTGGTGGCCGAATGTCGGATAGGACAGCGTTATGGCCGCTTGGTGCGCTTCTTCAGTAAACTCGGCCACCGCATCCTTCAGGAAAGTTACGTGGAAGCCTTCTTCGAGTGAATGGCGTCCGGCGCCTTCAACGCAAGTATGGGACGTAAGCCCAGCAAGAACGACCTTCTCAATCTTGTGCTCTTTAAGCTTCTGCAGCAGATCCGTGTTGATGAAAGCGTCGAAGGTGCGGTGTCTGCTGATGATCACGTCGCCCTCGCGCGGTGCAAATGATCCGTAAAAATCGGCGCCCCATTCCCCTTTCCAGAAAAGCTTTTGGTCCATCGCCCACTGCCATCTCGGGTGAACATGCTTGACATCGTCGAAGCTGTGTTCATGCAGTCCGTGTGGAACGTAGAAGAGCTGGATATTGGCAGCGCGCGCACCATCGATCAGCCGTCGCAGATTCACTTTGAGGTTCGTCTTTTCGAGCATCTCGCCGATGCGGGGTGCGAGCTTTCCCTTCTCGTCCAAGAAGTCGTTCAACAGATCGACCAGGAGAAGGGCGGTGCCTTGCGTGGCGTAAGTTTCCGTAGCCATGGTTGGTGTCCTTATGAAAGAGGAGTGCCTGCCTGACGAACATCGACCCGCAGCGGGCCTGATGGTGTTATTACAGGGCCTATCTGGTGAGCCTTCCGGCGAGCCAGAGCGCGATGTTGCCGACGTAGCGGTGCACGGATCTCATGGCCTGCGGCGATGCCTTGAGGCTGCCGCCAGGAGTTTCTGTGACGAAATCCGGGCATCCGCGATCGGGATCCCAGTTGTAGTCGGCGAAATGATGGAATGTGGACTGCGCGAGGGCCGGACCGCCGTCAGCAGATGGCTCGAACGAAACCGCAATGTTGAAACGGTTTCCTGTGGCCAGGCTGACCCCCGTAGCGATGGCGCGTGCTGAAGAATCATCTGCAGGCGCTTCAACGGCTCCTTCGTGGGGATGCGAGGGCATGAACCGAACGGCACCGTTCGCAGCTTCGGGGTCACGAAGCACCGGATGTACGTCACCGAGAATTGTGATCTCCTGGTAGTCGCCGTTAGCGCCGGAGTGAAAGTTCGGCCAGAGAATCCCCGGCGTGCCCTTATCATCCGGCGCAGGGGCGGCCGTGTTGCGGTCCGCGTTGTGGGTGTGGAAAATATGTGCAGCACCCACGCCGCCCAGCGAGCAGATCGAACAGCCGAGATCCATGTGGTCGCGCGTTACCATCAGTCCGCCGCCACGCTTGCGAAAGCGCGAGATGCCTTCACAATCCGCGGGATCCAGCCCGTTCCCGGTGTCCACAGCGAACAGCCAGAGTTCATCGAAGTCCGAGGTATCAAGCTTCGAGAGGATGGGGTCCGGTGTTCCAGGCGGTGTGCGATCCCGTGCAATCACCTTGAACAAGGGCGCTCCTGTTTCGTCGGGCATCGACGCCAGAAAGTCCCGCAGCATCGAAAATCGATGGATATTCCAGTCATTCTCCGAATACACAATCGTCGTTTGGAGAAGGATGTTGATAGGACTGGTCATTGTGGTGGTGTCCCCTTTGGAGTGAGTCCGGCCTGGTCCTGGGTCGGCTGCCGCCATCCGCCGCCCATCGCTTGGTAGAGGGTGACAATTGCGCTCAGCCGTGCGGCCTGGAGCTGTATGGAAATCAGCTGTGCAGCGAGGAGGCTTCGCTCGGCATCGATCTGGTCGAGGTAAGGCGCGTAGCCATCCCGGTAGCGGTTGGTGGCGAGGCGGAGTGTTTCCCGCAAAATGCCGACCTGGCTGTCGATGGTGGCCTGCTGCTCACCGAGACGCGTCACAGAAGCAAGCCCGTCTTCGACTTCCTGAAACGCGGTCAATGCGACTTTACGATACGCGAAGGCGGCCTGGTTGCGCTGTGCGGCCGCGGCATCTGCCCGGGACCGCAGGCGCCCACCGTCGAAGAGCGGGGTGAGCAGGCTAGCACCCAGAGCGTAAAGCCCTATGACACCCGGCAGCGATGTGGAGATTGCAGCCCCTAAGGTTCCCGTCAGGGAAAAATCAGGAAGTTCTGCGGCGCGTGCCGAATCGAGTGATTTTTCGCCAGCAAAAAGGTTTGCACGCGCTGCTGCCAGGTCAGGGCGGCGCTCAAGCAACGACGAGGGCAGACCTTCCGGTATCAAGGGCGCCTGCATTCCGTCGAGCGAACCGCCTCGGATAATCGCACGCGGTGGGTCGCCCGCAAGCGTGCTGAGAGCATCCTCCTGCCTGGTAATCGCGAGTTGAGCGGCTGGGATTATTTGTGCCGTAGCCTGGTATTCTGACTCTGCCTGCTTGAGTTCAAGCTCGGACGTATACCCTGCACTTGCACGGCGGCGGGCGACACGCAGCGCTTCAGCCCGCGCCGCAAGGGTTGCCTGCGCAGTGGCAAGCTGCGCGTCGAAACCAACAAGCTCGATATATCCGGAGGCGGCCGTGCTTGCGAGGGCCAGTGCTATCGAGTCGCGGGTTTCTGCGCTGGCAAGGAGAGAGGCACGGGCGCTGGCTGTCGCGGATGCAAGTTTGCCGAATATGTCGAGATCGTAAGAGATGACACCCTGCGGCGACAGGCCGTAGCCATCAACGCCTTCTGCCAGAACAAGGATCCGGGACTGCCCGGTGAATGCTGCCAAAGTGGCGAGTGGCATCTGCTGGGCGCGCGCAAATCTGAACTGCGCGCGGGCTTCCTGAACCCGTGCGGCGGCAACGCCCAGATCGGCATTGGTGACCAGGGTTTTCTCTACGAGAGCAGTGAGCGCCGGATCGCCGAATCCGCGCCACCAGTTTGCCTCGAGCCGCACAGTGGACGCAGCCTCGGTTCTCCAGTCGGCAGGTACAATGATCGCCGCTGCCGCCGGGGGTTGAGGCCGCGGGCCGAGACAGCCTGCCAACAACGCGGCGGCTGCAAGAGTGCCGCCACGGCGATGCCGCCGGAATTTGTTCAAAGCGCTCATGGCCGGGCGACGCCTGATGTATCGACCTGCGCCTCAACCGACATGCCCGGGCTCAGGCGGGCGCCGAGAGGCTGATTCGCATCCACGCTGATCCGGACGGAGATGCGCTGTGCGACCTTGGTGAAGTTGCCCGTCGCATTATCGGATTTGATGACCGAGAACTCGGAGCCGGCAGCGGGCGCTATGCGTTCTACGTGTCCCTCGACGCGCGCGCCTTCCAGCGCATCAACAGAAAACCAGGCATGTTGGCCGGGTCTCATGCGCGACGTCTGGCCTTCCTTGTAGGCGGCGATGACCCACAGCCGCGGAGGCACCAGGAACACGAGCTGGGTGCCGCTGGTGACATATTGCCCGGTCCGCACGCCAACCTCACCAAGGCGCCCATCAGCGGGGGCAAGGATGACGGTGTGTTCCAGGTCGATCTCGGCTGCATGCAAGGCGGCCTCCGCGCCCATAACCGCTGCCTGTAGGCTGCCGCGGTTCACGTTCACGGATGTGACGTCCTGCGTCGCACTGTTCTGCCCGGCGAGTGCCTGCGCGACGGCCGCCTGTGCCTGGCGCAACGCTGCTTTTGTCTGGTCCGCCTCTCGGATCGAAACCGATCCGTCTTTCACCAGGTCCTGTGCACGGCGGTCGTCTGCCTGCGCGCGCAGGAGCTGGGCTCGGGCGTTGAGAAGGGCGGCATCGGCAGCCTGGTGAGCAGCCTTGCGGGAGGCAAGGCTCTGCGTGCTGTTGGCGAGGTTTGCTCGAGCCGCGTCCAGCTGGGCCTGCGCGCCCTCGACGCGCTGTCGGTAAACGCGGTCGTCTATGCGGACGAGCTCCTGGCCCACATGGACCAGCTCGTAATCCTGCACGAGCACCTTCCAGACGTAGCCACTGACCTGCGGGCTGATCACCGTGGTTAGGCCGCGGACATAGGCGTCCTCGGTTTGCTGGACAGCACTGTCGAACGGCGGGAGCTGCCAGGCTTTGAGAATGGCCATGGCCCCCAGCAGGGCCACCCCTGTGACGATAATGATGACGCGGCGGCTGCTGCGGGGGGGCTGCCAGCCAGACTCCACAGGCGCCGCTGGTAATGGCTGTGCAGGCGAGAGCGTTGCTGCGTAGGCTGTCGTATCAGTCATGCGGGTTGGTGACCTACCGTTGCGGGCATGCTGGCCGACCGCATTTGACGAGCGATTCTGCGCTGATGCAGGACGAGCAGAAGGAGCAGAATGGCGGTGACCGCAGCGAGGATCGCCACCAGCCGGAACACGTCGTCGTAAGCCAAAACATTGGCCTCGACCGTTACGCGTTGTGCCAAGGCGCTCACGCCCTGCGCCGATTGCAGTGCCGGATCAGACAGCGTGCTGGAGCTGCTCGCACTGGCCTGCTGAAGCGCTTGCGCCACGACCGGATCCGCAGCCGTGAGATGCTGCGCAATGTCGAAGGAATGCTGCTTTTCCTGGCGGGATTGAAACGTGCTCAGGAAAGCTGTGCCGATGAGGCCGCCAAGCGATTGCGTGGTCCCGAAGAGACCGATGAATGTCGTCAGTTTCTTGCCGCCTTGCGCGAGAACCTGGGTGAAACCGACGAGTATTGCCGGACCGACATAGAGCGTGGTCGAGAACGCGATCACCGTCGCGGTCAGGTAAAGCTGTGGTGCCCGGGTGAGGTTTGTCGAGAAAGAATCGACGTAGGCGGCGACAGCGACAAGACCGATGGCGAACGCAACCACCTGGGTTAGTCTGCCCGGCCCCACGGCGAGGCCGCCAGCAAGAACCCCCAGTGCCGCCGCGACGGTCGTGATGATCGCGAATACCACGAGCTGGTCGTTGGTCAGGCCGAGCAGCTGCAGGAAGCCAACGGTTCCGTAGCTCTGTTCGGACAGGACGATGCGGGCAATTGTTCCGATCATCACGAAGCGGAGGAAGTAGAGCGTTCCCATCCAGCGAAAATCGATGATCGGATTTGCCCGGTGGAACTCGATCAGGAAGACCGATGCGAAGAGGGGCACCGAGGCAGCAAGTGCCCAGCCTAGCCACGCTGTGTCCAACCACCAGGCAAAGCGGCCGACCGCAAGAACCGAGCAGAGCAGCACGATTCCGGCCGCGAACAACGCGATCGTTGGCATGTCCAGCCATTCGAAGGATTTCTCGCGCACCGAGGATGGGAGACGGAACAGGGCAATGGCTGCGAAGGACAAAGCAGCTAACCCGAATTCAAAAAGATAGAGCGTATGCAATTGTCCGAAGGCGAGGAGGTCCGAAGAAAAGATTCGCGCCATGGGTATGGCGATCTGAGGCACCGAGATGCCGATAGCTATGCCCTTCATCCGTTGTGCTGCCGGAAATGCCTGAATAAGGTAGTTCAGGCCTAGGGTTGTCAGCGCCGACCCTGCGATGCCGCTCGCTGCCCGCACAAGCAAAGCGGATTCGAAGCCGCCTATAAAGAGATGCGCAAGACAAAGAACACAGTAAACGGCCTGGAAGATGAGAACGAATGTTCGAAGCCCGAATTGCTGCCGGAATTTGATCAGCACAATACCTGTCGGCACATTGGTCATCACATACACAGCAGGTAGCCAGGCAATCTCATTCTGGTAGAGTCCCAGGCTTCCCTGCAGATATGGTTGGTTTGCCGAGATCAGTGCCGTGCCCATGCCTGCGGTGATACCGACCAGACAGCCGATCAAACCGTATAGGATCCGCCTGCGTAAGGGGTGGCTCGGCGTAGCGGGGGATCCAGGGAGCGGCGAACGCTCATGAGCGGCGAAATCCCACTGCTGATCAGAAAAGAACGGTGTTATCGGTCTCATCGCAGCACGACTTTATGTGTGCTCAATGAGGTTTTCGCTGCAATCTGAGACAGGCCGAGCCGATGGATCCGCTGGGATATGCATTCGATATGGACGATTGTCATTTATATCTCCTGCAATCTGCGGTGCCCGAAGGCGCATGGTTGAGACGGGATCGTTCGGTGTGCCTCTCGTCGAGCTGACGTAGTCCGCATGCTCGGTCGTATGGAAATCGAAAGATGTTGGCGCTGGTATAGGCGCCGTGGATGGCTGGATGCATTTGGCTCTCGATTTCACGTCTCGTGGAGCATCGCCAGGTAAAGCGCAGCGCTATCAGCGGCCAGCTGGCTGGGTGTCTGGCCTGCAATTCGGTGTTCGCGCTTGCACCAGCGGCCTCCATGGGCCGCCATCTGCAATCACGCCCGGCTAAGTGGCGGGGGATAGACGCGCGCCACGTGACCGAGCATGATGACTATCAGGCATGGCTGAAGGTCATAGAGCATTGTCACAAAGGAATTCCGCTGACTTCGTTTTGCGTGACGTTGCTAAATGGTGAGGTATCCCCCGGCAGAAACCGCCGAACGACATGAGAAGATCCTAAGTCAGGCCTCTCGACTGTTTCGTGAGCATGGGTTGTCCGGAGTTTCAGTCAGTGACCTGATGCAGGCGGCTGACCTTACGCACGGTTCGTTTTACAATCACTTTGACTCAAAGCGTGCTCTGATTGAGGCGTGCATAGAGCATGTATGCGGACGTGCAATCGCACAAATCGGGGCGGCAAAGCCGAGTGGCGCGGGTAGGCGTGCTTTCGTGGAAAAATACCTTAGCCTTGTCGCCCGCGATGATCCTGGTCGCGCTTGCCTTATGTCCTCCCTTGGGCCCGAGATCAGCCGGGAGCCTGCAGTCCAGCCCGCGATGACACGTTACGTCCGGGCGTTCGTCGGCAAGCTGTCCTCACACTTTCCCTGGTCGACAGCGGAACGCGCCGAATCTCAGGCTATCCGGATGACTGCCTCGCTCGTCGGTGCGCTGGTGCTCGCCCGTGCAGTCGATGACAAAGCCCTTTCGAAAAAGATCTTGCGCGAGGTTTGTGCACAGCTAACCGTAGGCGGCGCTCGCACGCACAGAAAGCGCCCCGCCTCCGGTTAGCTGTTGGCTTCTTGCACCAAACTACGCCGCGGGCAGTTGCTCTAATAAGTCACCCGTCGAGAGAATGGCGTGGGCGAACATCGGAGCGTTGGTGGCCGCGGCCTGCATGCCCTCGTGGCTGAATGCCGCGGTTGCATCCTTCACCAGAGTGACATGGTAACCAAGTTCCATGCCCCACCGCGCTGTGGACTCAATACAGCTATTGGCGATCAAACCGACCAGAATGATCTTTTGAATACCATGCTGCTTAAGCTGGGCATCGAGATCCGTGTTCGCGAAACCGCTCTGAGCCCAGTGCTCCTTGATGATGACGTCGCCTTTTTGGGGGCCGAACTCGGGGTTGAAATCTCCACCCCAGGTGCCGGCTTCGAACGCCTTGGTCGGAATCCCAGCCTGCTGGAACATGTTGACATGCTGCCAGCCTTCAAAGTCGCCCGCCTGCGACCGATGATGGGGCACCACAAATACCTGGATACCAGCTTTGCGCGCTGCCGGAATAATGCGGCGAAGATTTCCGAACATGCCCGACGCGTCGGCGGTCGGCTTGATCGCGTTGAAAAGCTTTCCACCCTCCGTCATGAAATCATTGTAGGGGTCGACAATAAGCAGGCCAGTCTGGTCAGCTGCATAGGTCTGGGTCATGACGATACTTCCATGTTCGATCGTGGATGGATGAGTGAGCCAGCCAGGCCTGATGGCTATAAGGCTTGCGCGAGCCGTAGGTCGGGTCGCAGCGCATCAATGTCAAGCGTTTATCTTCGTTTCCGTAGTCGACGGCGTAGCACAAAATCGGGATCGTTGTTAATGCCCGGCGCATGCCGCTGCTAATTTCGCGCGCAGCCACGCGCGGGCGGGATGTGCATGAGTGCGGTCATGCCAAACCATTGCGATCCTAAAACCCGCAACTGGAATTGGTGGCTCGAAGATGTCAAGGCGATCTGCATAACGAGCCACTAATCGTTCCGGCGCCAAGGCGATGAGATCGCTACCCGCGACGGCTTCGATGAGCAGAGCGAATGACGAAACTGCAAAGGTGACTTCTCTTGTGCGGCCGAGCTTGGCCAATGCGTCGTCCGTCGGCCCCCAGAAACCTTCAGCCTGTGGCGACACGATGATGTGCCTGGCTGCTGTGAAGCGGTCGAGGGACATAGTGCTTCCGTCAAGCGTGTCTTTTCGCGCAAGGCCGACATACCGCTCCCTCAACACATCGACAGATCGCAGGTCGGTACCCTCTACGTTTTCCGGCAGCAGAAAAGCAACGTCCACATCACCTCGCTCGAGATCGGTGCGCACAGCGTGGCGGCTGTGGATCTGCCGCAGCATGATCCGTACGCCAGGCGCTATGGCGTCGATCTCCAGAAGGAATGGAAGCAACACGGCTACCTGAATGTAATCGCTGGAACAAATCCCAAAGGTCATCTTCGCGCTCGCTGGGTCGAACGCCTGCGCACGACTCACAAGCGCCCGCATCTGGTCCAGGCTATGCCGCAGCGGCGTCTGAAGTTCCGTAGCCATCGCTGTTGGCGACATGCCGCGCGAAGTAGGAATAAGAAGCTGGTCGCCGAAAATGTCCCTTAAACGCGCCAGTTGCGCGCTCAGCGCGGGCTGACTGAGGTTCAGGCGCTTGGCCGCGCGCGTCACATTCAGCTCCGCCAGCAGCGCTTCGAGTGCCAGCAGAAGATTCAGATCGAGTTTCCGGTCATCCATGCCGCCTATACCAGCACCAATCTCTTTCGATTTCCAATGATACTGCTGGGGGACTAATTCCGGACGGTCGCCGGACACCGTGATGCCTTTCCGCTGCGGCGGCGCGCCGGTCGGCAGCAGGAGAAGCAGATGACAAAGGTCGCCATCGTCTACTCGTCAGGGCATGGACACACTCGAACGGTGGCCGAACATATCAGCCGGGGAGCCGCCTCTCACCCGGATACGCGAACTGAGTTGATCGAGATCACCGCAAGACAGTTACGCGAAGATGGAAGATGGTTTGACGAAGAGATCATGAACCATCTTGCCGCTGCTGACGCGATTGTCCTCGGCGCGCCTACGTACATGGGCTCTGCCCACGGTCTTTTTAAACTATTTCTCGAGAACGGCTTTACGCCGTGGCCCGACCAGATTTGGAAAGACAAGATCGCTGCAGGCTTTACGAACTCGGCTTCCCGTTCGGGAGATAAGCTGATCGCACTTGAGCAGATGGCTGTTTTTGCGGCCCAGATGAGCATGGTTTGGGTCGGAGTTGGTGACCATCCTGGTGGCAATTACTCGGCCACGCAAGACACGGACGTAAACCTGAATGGCGCGTGGCTCGGCCTCATCACACAAAGCATCGGCGATCGACCGCCGGAAGCCTCGCCGCACCCGGGCGATCGTCTTACCGCTGAGCGCTTCGGCCGCAGGATAGCCCGCACCACAGCGCGCTGGATGCTTGGAGCAGAAGCGTTTCCCTCCCACCGGATCAGCGAGAGTGAATCAAGACGACGCAATATCGCGGGGCCTGAAGAATGGGTTCGGTTCGATGATTGACGTCAACACAGCGCAATGCCTCGGAAGTCTAAATCCATCCGTTCACATGAGGCTGAGCATTAGCGGATACGTCCTTTGCTTCATTTGGAGCAATAAAGAACGAAGGTTGGCAGGCGAACACATGGGAGGTGAACTCAGATGAAGGCTCGCGCTGCGTATGCTTGGATAGTGGTTGCGCTAGCCTTTCTTGCGCTGCTGGTATCTGCTGGCTTGCGATCAACGCCGGGCGTCCTCATGATACCGCTTCAAGTGAGTCTTGGCTGGGACCGCGCGACAATTTCGCTTACAGCAGCAGTCGGCATTTTTCTTTATGGGCTCGTGGGTCCGTTCGCCGCGGCGTTGATGATCGCTGTCGGTATCAAGAGAACAATGATCGGTGGGCTGCTGCTGATGATGGTATCCAGCTTTGCGAGCCTCTGGATGACGCAGCCCTGGCAATACCTGTTGAGCTGGGGGGTTGTTTCTGGAGTCGGAAGCGGAGCCGTGGCTTCAGTTCTTGCAGCAGCAGTCGTCAACCGCTGGTTTGCGGTTCGGCAGGGATTGGTAATGGGTATGCTCAGTGCCAGCACTGCGACAGGATCGCTTATGTTTCTGCCGCTTCTAGCGTGGCTGGCGCGATTGAATGATTGGCGACCGACGGTCCTGGTGGTGAGTATCGCATGCGCGGCCCTTGTCCCACTCGTGGTGCTTCTTCTGCCCGAGCATCCGCAGGATGTAGGCGTTGGGAGATTTGGCGAGACGGATCAAACGCGCTCATCGCAGCCGAAGCGGGCTGCCACCGTCTGGCTCGCATTTGAAGCACTGTCACGCGCTATAAAGCATCCTGTGTTCTGGGTGCTGTTCGGCTCATTCTTTGTTTGTGGCCTGACCACGAACGGTCTCGTGGGAACCCATATGATTGCGTTTTGTGGGGATCACGGCATCGCGCCAGTCGCCGCTGCAGGGCTGCTATCGCTCATTGGGGTTTTCGATCTCATAGGAACGACGGCGTCGGGCTGGCTTACCGATCGCTATAATCCGCGCGGTCTCCTGTTTGTCTATTACGGGCTGAGAGGCATTTCATTAATCGCACTTCCGTTCCTTAATTTTGGAGTTACGAGCCTGACTATCTTTGCTGTGTTCTATGGATTGGACTGGATCGCGACTGTGCCGCCCACCGTAAGGCTTGCAAACCACGAGTTTGGTGAACGCGATGCGCCGATTGTGTTTGGCTGGATCGTTGTCGGGCACCAGGCAGGTGCTGCTGTTGCAGCGTTTGGTGCAGGCGCAATACGGGATCATTATGGAAGTTACGTGCCCGCCTTCATTGTATCCGGAATACTGGCGCTGCTGGCTTCCATCGTGGTGCTCGCCAGCAGGGTCCGCGAGATAGGGATCACACCAGCGTTCGTCATCGCGGCCAAACCATGACCGGTTCAATCGAGGATTTTGGCTGTTTTAGCTCGAGCGGTTTACAGGGAACAGCGGGGTGAGCATACGTCTTGCAAGACAGGTAATCGTAGACCGTTTTGGCGGTCCTGATGTCCTGAAGATTGTGGACGTCTCCATTCCATCACCAAGAACTGGCCAGATACTCGTTCGCGTCGAAGCGGCTGGAGTTTTGTACGGCGACATCATGCGCCGGACAAACAGATATCTCACAGATACGCCGCTCCCCTATGCGCCTGGCACCGAGATCGCGGGAACGGTCGTCGAGGTCGGCCCAGGCATCAGCTCACCCAAAGTCGGCAGCCGGGTGCTTTGCCGGGTCGGCTCGCAAGGCTATTCCCAATATGCACTCGCTGAGGCCACAGGTGCGATCCTCCTTCCGAATGAGATTGATTTCGCCGAAGCGACGACTCTGCTGGCCCAGGGAATGACCGCGTATCTTCTGACCCACATTGGCGCCGATCTGAAAGGCAAGTCGGTATTTATTGAGTCGGCGGCTGGCGGCGTCGGCATGCAGGTGTCCCAAATAGCAAAGGCACTGGGCGCTGCCATCGTCGTGGGCTCAGCGAGTTCAGACGAAAAACGTGCATACGCGCTTGAAAACGGGGTCGACCTCGCGGTGAGCTCAATGGATTTCGGCTGGGCGGAAAAGGTTCTCACGGCAACTGAGGGCCGTGGAATCGATGTCGCCTACGAGTCATCCGGTTCGGCATTCGGTGAATTGCTTAAGTGCCTCGCGCCCTTCGGCACTTTGGTGAAGTTCGGGCGAGGCGTGAACGAACACCAGTCGTTTGATCCATCAAGGCTCATCGGCAAAAACCAGACGTTGCAAGGTTTTTACTTGCCGGGCTATTTCGGCGTCTCCCACCTACATTTGTTGAGCGAAGCGACGCACTGGCTTATCGCTTCCGTGCTCAAGGGCACCCTGAAGGTTCACGTCGCCCATCGTTTTCCGCTGGTCCAGGTTGGTCTTGCCCACCGGGCAATAGAGGAACGGCGCACAATCGGGAAAGTCGTTCTCGAACCATGGCGCATCTAACTGGAGGAAATGCAGATGATAGACCATGCTCCCTGTGCACTGATCACTGGTGCCTCCTCCGGAATAGGAAAGGCTTACGCTGAACATCTCGCTCGGACGGGACATGACCTTGTGATCATAGCTCGGCGCACAGATCGGCTATCGAAGCTCGCGCAGATTCTGGAAGCGGAACATGGCATCGCCGTCGAAATTATGACCGCTGACCTGACGCAGCCATCTGATGTGTTGCGCGTCGCCAACCGACTTGAGGCCGGACCTTCGATCGACCTTTTCGTCAACAACGCAGGCTACGCAGCACGGGGCAAGGTTGCCGAGCTCGATTTGGACGCATTCGAGGCTATGCTACAGGTAAATATTCTGGCGATGAGCCGATTATCCCATAGTGCCCTGGGCCAGATGCTCAAAAAGGGAAGCGGCAGCATCATCAATATTTCGTCTGCTACTGCCTTCATACTGCTACCTGGCAATGCGGGCTATGGCGCATCCAAGAGCTTTGTGATGGCATTCACACGTCACATGCAGCTAGAGGCAGAAGGCACGGACATCCGAGTCCAACTGCTCATTCCAGGTGTCATCGACACGGATTTTCATGAGGTTGCTGGCAGTAATGTGTCTAACTTTCCATCCGAACGAGTCATGAAACCCGACGATCTAGTGGTTGCCTCTCTCCGGGCCCTGGCGATGAATGAGCCAGTGTGCATCCCATCAATGCCGGAAGTCAGTGATTGGGAAGCCTACGTGAAAGCGGAAAAGGCAGTTGCTGCGAATGTCTCGCGGGACCACACTGCGTCACGCTACCATGAAGCTTGAGATGCCGAGCAGGCGTTTCGAGGTCTAGCAGGTCGGGTTGCACACTGGACGGTCGTGGAGGCGGTCCAGCGTTTCCCATATACGTTTTGACAGATCACGACAGATCACTTGGAGCTCTCATTCGCCGAACTTTTAGCTGAGGCAGAATCGACCGGAAACAAATTGGAGATTTTATGACACACGCACAATATCGCACGGCCTTGATCGTAGGTGGGGGCGCCGGGATCAGCGCATCGCTCACCAGGCTACTCGTTGCTGACGGCATAAAAGTTGGTCTGGCCGCAAGGAACGCTACGAAGTTGGAGAGCCTGGCCGTCGAGACCGGAGCTTCTCTGTTTACCGCCGACGCATCCGTTCCGCAGGAGGTTGCACAATTATTCGCAGATTGCGACGCCAAGCTTGGGGCACCGGACATCGTCGTCTACAATGCGAGTGCTCGAGCTCACGGATCAATTGCCGACATCGATCCGGAAGCTTTCCGCCAGGCGATCATGGTTACCGCCTTTGGCGGTTTCCTCGTGGTTCAGCAAGCGGCGCGCCGCATGTTGCCGAATGGTCATGGCGCCATCCTGCTGACCGGGGCTTCGGCGAGCTCCAAAGGCTTTTCCCTGTCTTCAGCGTTTGCAATGGGCAAATTCGGGTTGCGAGGAATGGCGCAAAGCGCCGCTCGGGAGCTTGGGCCAAAAGGAATTCACGTTGCGCACTTCGTAATCGATGGCGGCGTACGCAGCGAGAAAAGACCGGATCCGGCCTCGGCGCCTGATAGCACGTTGAGTCCTACTGGAATTGCGCAGGCATACATGGACGTGCTGAGGCAGCCCCGTGATGCCTGGTCATTTGAAGTCGATCTGCGGCCGTTTGGGGAGACCTTCTAACTTGTGGGCGGGTCTCGTCTCGCTGTAGCCTCTTCCCAGAGCGCCCAATGCACAAGCGGTCGTGGACGTTTATGTCGCCGCGGAAGAAGCATTGAAGGTCAAAACTGTCTAGACCTTCGATGAGCTTACGGTTTCACTTCACACTCGAAAAGCCTTTGAGGCGGCCGGGCCTCATGTCTTCTTTGCTGATTGCGGATCAACCATGCCGTAATTGCCTGATAAATGCTCCCGCTATGTCCGGGGCCTCGGGAGGCGACTTAAATATTCCGACGAGACCGCAAAGACGTGCGGCATGGCCTTCCATACTTGGATGACAACGTCTCCGCCCGCCGCTTCCATCCCCTCCGCATAGCGCAAACTCCCTGGCGCATTATGACCCTCGGTTTGAGGAACTGGGCTGATGGGTTCGGGTCACAGAGACTTGGTATAAGACGCGGCAGCGAGGGCGCCTAGCTTTGTCTGCACCAACATGGCTAGATCGTCGTAGACGACCCACTCGTCGACGATCTTGCCGTTCACGATATGGAAATGACTCATCCCCATTACGAACAATCTGTGTCCCGTAGGGGCACCCAACGTGCCGTAGCCGAGATGATGGCCGTCCATGATCCAGCGCAACGCAATCTTCTCTCCGCCCTCCTCGCAGGGGTTCGAACAGATATGCTGCGGCACAAACGCACCATCAGGGATCATCGCCACAAGCCGCATTGTCTGCTGCAGCACAGCCGCCACCCCGAACAGCTCACGCATCATCGGCCCATGCCACTGCACGTTGCTCGCATAAATTTCGTGAATCTTCCCGAACATGCGTTTGTTATAGATATGATAAAGCCACTCCAGCAACTGCACCTCGCTGTCGGTATGCGCGATCGACACGTCAGCCTGTGCTTCAGGCGGATACTGGCCAAGCAGACGGCGATTCTCGCCGATCTCAACCATCGTCTGACCCTTCTCAAATTGCTTCAGCGCCATATCCATCGCGAAGGCATGCGGATCCAGGCCGAGTTGCACGATCAACGCCATGTTGTCGCGCACCAGCCATTCCCGGTAGATCTTGTTCTCCAGTATCATGCAATCCGCGATCGTGCGCGCCACAAAGGTGCGGCCCGTCGGTTTGCCATACATGCCATATTCCGTATGGCGCCCGCTCCCCGTCACCAGATGCGAGGTGTAGAAACCATCCACATCGTTGCCACGCCAGATCACCTGCGTCGCCATGCCACGGCGATCCGGCAACTCCACGATGCGTTGTATGGTCTCGCGCACCACATCCTCGCGATTATACACCGTGCCCAGAGAGCTATAAGCCACGCAATTATGCGTATAATGCGTATAGATCAGCCCGACATCGCGCTCGTCCCAGATCTTGTGCGTGCAACGAACGATGTAATCGACAATGTCGGTATAACAGTCATCAAATCCGCGCATGCTCTGCACGCGCTGGCGATTTCCAGGCACCAGCTGCGTGAAATCACGACGCTCCACCTGCAGCACATCCTTGCTGTCGGAAGGCTGAGACTGTGCGTGGGTCTTGGCCGGTTTGGCCGGCGTGGATCCGTCATTCATGGGAAAAACTCCTCTGGCGTAAGCACGAGTGGTCGCATCGCCCGGTCTTGCACCTGGGCGAGCCAGGCAAGAATGGCGTCAGTCGCAGGCACGGGTGCCTCAAGCAGAACAAAATGGCCAGCGCGTGGAATGATCGCCAATGTTGCGTCCGGCACCGTGGCGACGATCTCCTCGCTCAACAGCTTCGGGCAGAGCGCATCGTCCGCACCGCACAGCGCCAACACAGGCATGGTCAATCGCCCCAGCCGGGGCCCGCTATCGGCACGGCTTATGATGAGCTCGGTCTGCCGGGCAAACGCATCCACGCCCAAAGTCTCAGCCATGGCAATAACCATGCACTGCAGGGCGATATCATTCAATGCGCGCGGGCCGACATAACGCGGCCAGAATTTTTCGAGCAATACCGAACGCAGGCCACGCTCCCGCGCATCGGCCACGTCCGCACGACGCGAGTCCGCCAGATGCGGCCGGTCCCCCCGCGCAGTGCTGCCGATCAGGGCCAGACCCGCAACACGCGAAGGCGCCTGCGCCGCAATCTCGAGCCCGATAATTCCACCTAAGGAAAACCCGATCACCACAAAACGCGGAGGTGCCTGTTTGAGGATGAGCGCCGCCAACTCCACGGTACTCTCCGACGCTGTCGTCAGCACCGTGCGCACATCCCAGCTGGCGAGCCGGGCAATCAGCGGCGCGAACGCGCGATCGTCACACAGCGTGCCGGGCAGCAGGATCACCGGCAGCCGATGCTGCTGATCGTCGAAGCTATGCACGCCTTGGTTGCCTCCAGGCCTTGCGTCGAAACGCATTCTGTTTTACCAAATATGCATTCGAATGCAACCGCCGATTTCAGGCAGTCCTGATGGAGCAGACCATGCCCCAGCCGACCACATCCTCTTCCAAGCCCATCTGGACCCAAGACGCCATGAATGCGCGCCTCGTGCGATATGCCGATCTCATCCCTTGCCGCACCGCCTTCATCGACACCCGCACGCCAGGCTCCACGGAAAAAGAGAATTTCACCATCATAGGGGCTGGCGTTTCCGAAAGTCCCGACCAGTACGTGCATATCACCGAACGCCACGGCTTCAACATCGGCGCGGCGCGCCAGCCGCTCGGCGCCATCAACTCGCAGCACAGCCACGAGACGGCCGAAGTGTTCGTGGTACATACCGGCCGTTGGCAGCTGCTCTTCGGCCCGAACAAGGAGGACGGTACGCTCGATATCGAGCCCGGCGACGTGGTCTCCGTGCCCACTCGCATGTTCCGCGGCTTCAAGAAGATCGATGACGGCACAGGCTTCCTATTCACCGTGCTTGGCACGGACGATCCCGGCAAAGTCACCTGGGCACCGGCCGTATTCGAAGCCGCCAGCGATTTCGGCTTGAAACTCGCGAAAGGCGGCCGCCTGATCGATACCTCCAGCGGCCAGCCGGAACTCAAGGATGTGGAGCTCGAATCCGCCCTTGGCGACGAGGGCCTTGCCGCCCTGAAAACGCCGCCGCTGGAAAAACTGGCCGAATGCAAGCTGGCCGCCGCCGACATGCACGCCAACCCGGCCTCGCCGCTCGCAGGCCCCGGCATCGAAGAGGCCGGCATCATCGCCCCGCAAGCCACCGCCGACGGCTTCGGCCCCGGCCCCATCGCCGGCTGGTGGCCGCACGGCTTCAACCTGCGCCAGCTCACGCTGCAATCGGGCGCCTACATCCCCACCCACAGCCGCAGCGAAGCCGAAGTGATTTTCATTCAGCAAGGCACTCTGGAAATCACCTGGGCCAATGGCAGCCTGATTATGGGCGCCGGCGACACGCTCACTCTGCCCACACATCTCGCGCGGGCCTGGCGCAACACCGCCTCGGTGCCTATGCAGGCCTTCGTCGTGCGGGGTGGCGAATCTCCAGCCGTGCCGCTATTCGCCTCAGCGCCGGTCTAAGGTAGGGCGGATAAGACATCCGCCCTACCTTGCCTCACTTCACCCCAGCCGCGCCGCAGCCGCCCGTCGATGACCTTCCAGGCCCTCGCTGGCACTTTGGCGTATCGCCGGCGGCGCCACCTTCTCGACAGCCTCCTGATCCAGCCACTGATAAGTCGCGATCTTCACGTAGGATCCCACCCAAAGCCCGCCGGTATACCGCCCTGCGCCCATGGTCGGCAGCGTATGGTTGGTGCCCACGGTCTTGTCCGAATACACCACGCTCGCTTTTTCGCCGATGAACAGCGAGCCATAATTGCGCAGTTTCTTCGAGAACCCCATTGCATCTGCCGTGTGCACCTGCAGATGTTCAGCCGCGACCTCGTCGGAGTAGGCGATCATCGCTGCTACATCCGCACACAGCACGATCTCGCCGTAGTTCTTCCAGCTTTCCCCGGCAATCTTCGCCGTCTCTAGCGTTTCGAGCTGCAATGCGACTTCCTTCAGCGTGGCCTCAGCCAGGGCCCGATCCGTGGTGATCAATCCTACACGCGTGTGCACATCATGCTCCGCCTGCGCGAGCAAATCCGTCGCGATCAGCGCCGGTTTGCCGGTGCTGTCGGCAACTACAAAAATTTCCGAGGGACCTGCCAGCTGATCGATACCCACAGGCCCGAAGACCTGACGCTTTGCCTCATTCACGTAGGCATTGCCCGGTCCCATGATCTTGTTTACCCGCGGCACCGTTTCGGTGCCGTAAGCCATAGCCGCGATCGCCTGCGCGCCGCCAATACGAAAAATTCGGTCAGCACCCGAGAGATGGCAGCCTGCGATCATCGCCGGATGTGCATTTGGCGGCAGGCACGCCACCACCTCGTCGCAGCCGGCCACCTTGCCCGGCACGATCGTCATGATGGGCGCTGAGAGCAGCGGAAAGCGGCCACCGGGCACATAGGCCCCGACTCGCTCGATCGGGATTACGCGGTGGCCGAGATGCAGGCCAGGCATGGGCTCCACATCGAGCGGCAGGATAGTGGCGAGCTGCGCCTGCGCGAAGCGGCGAACGTTCTCGATGGCAAACTCGGTATCGGCGCGCGTCTGCTTGTCCATGCCCGCCAAGGCGGCTTCGCGATCGGCCGCGCTGACTTCAAAGCGTTCCAGATCGATCTTGTCGAATTCCATGCCATAGCGGCGCACCGCGGCATCGCCATGGCTGCGCACATCGAGCAGCACCTTGGCCACCAGGCTACCGACATCGTTAGAATCAGCCGCCTGGTCGCGCGCTGGCGCCTTGATGTATTCTGCCCGCCCTTCAAAACCCGTGGGTCCCGAACCTTTGGTCATGATCGGATCTCCATTCCTTCGCTGCGCTGTTCTTTTGCATCCGAATGCAGGAGCGGACAATGGGTTTTCACGCGGACAGGTGACATATTTCTGCCTTCCGGTGCACCGTGCTAGGGCTGGGGAGCACTGCCCGGAATGGACCCCTTGCCCATGTCGAAGCGCGAACGTCCTGAGGCGGAGGCGCAGATGCGGCGCGCCACCTCCTATGATGTGGCGCGCGCCGCCGGCGTTTCCCAATCCGCAGTTTCGCGCTGCTTCGCCCCGGGGGCGAGCATCGCGCCGAAGACCCGCGAGTTGGTGATGAAGGTGGCAGCCGAGCTGGGCTACCGGCCAAACGCACTCGCGCAGGGGCTGATCTCCCGTCGCACCAATCTGGTGGCCGTTCTCATCTCCAGCCTGACCAATCTGTATTATCCGGAAGTGCTTGCCGAGCTGAGCCACCGGCTCACGGCGCGCGACATGCGCGTGCTGCTTTTCGCCCTGAACGCCGAAAGCGAGGTGGCCGCCGCGTTGGACCAGGTGTTCCGCCACAGCGTGGATGGTGCCATCTGTGCCGCCTTGCTGTCGGATGCACAGGTGCGCCTGTTCGAGCAGCATCGCGTGCCACTGGTACTCTATAATAGAACGTCGCCGCTGACGCCTGCCGCCTCCATTGCCTGTGACTCCGTAGCCGGCGAGCAGGACCTTGTCGGGCGTCTGCTGGCCGCCAAACACAAGCGCTTCGGCGTGCTGGCCGGCCCGGAAGATTCCTCCGTCGGCGAGGAGCGACATCGCGCCGTGCTGGCGAGCCTGGCGCAGGCGAAGATCACTGATGTTCCGGTGGTGCGCGGTGATTTCAGCTATGAGAGCGGTGCGCGCGGTGTGCGCCGCCTGATGGAGCACGGCGCGCGCTTCGACGCGATTGTTTGCGTGAATGATCTCATGGCGATCGGCGCAATCGATGCCTGCCGCGAGGATTTTGGTCTGCGCACGCCGCGCGATATCTCTGTCGTAGGTTTCGACGGCTCCGGCCCCGCCACCTGGGCCAGCTACAGGGTGACATCTATACGTCAACCGGTGCGGCGTATGACCGAAGCTGCTGTCACCATGCTGATGGAACGAATCGACGACCCGACGATGCCCCCGGAACGCCGGCTATTTTCCGGCGAGTTCGTTGCGGGTGCCTCCGCGCGCTTGAAGTAAAGCCGAGCTGGCAGGTCCAAATTAACGGATAAGCCTGGAGTGTGACACATTCGATACGCTTCTCGCCGGTTTCCATCTTGCAATATGCATTCGAATGCAGAACACTCATGCAAGGCTGTCGGGTCGGCCAGAAAAATGGGGGGTGGCTTTCAATGTCGGTTTTGCTCGCAGGTCGAGATGGGTCCAGAACAGTAACTCTGCGCTGTGCTCTGGTCATGGCGACTGCTTTGACCGGCACCGCCTGGGCACAATCCGTGCCCGGCCCTGCCGCTCCGTCCGTGGCACCGGCCCCACCTACCTCGCTCGAAGAAGTGGTGGTAACCGCCCAACGCAGAAGCGAGAGATTGCAGGACGTCCCGGTGGCCGTCACCGCCATTTCATCACGCGACCTGGCGCGGGCACATATCGATGATGCAAGCCGCCTGCAGGATGTAACACCAGGATTCACCTGGGGCCAGCAAGGCTCGGACTCGTTTCCCGCCATCCGCGGCGCGCGCACCAGCCTCGTCAGCGCGCAGAACGACCCGATCATTGGCTTTTATCTCGACGGCATCTATCAAAGCCGCACGCAGCAGCAGAGCATTCCACTGTTCGATCTCTCACGAGTGGAAGTGCAGCGCGGCCCGCAAGGCACGCTGTACGGTCGGAACACTTTCGGCGGCAATATCAGTGTGGTGACAGCGCCACCTGCCGACATTCTGACCGGCGCCATCAACGAAGAATACGGCAACTACAATCAGGAAAAGGTTGACGGCTACGTCAACATCCCAGTCGCCACCAACCTGGATGTGCGCCTCTCGGCCGTGCATCAGCAACACGACGGCTACGTCCATTCCGCGACCACGCCTGGCATTTCAATGGATGACGACGATGAAAGTGCGGAGCGCGTCGCCATCAAATGGGACCCTACCTCGCAGCTCGATGTGGTCGTGCATGCCGGATTGTGGGACCGCATGGATGCCGGCTCCGGCTCCTACGGCTACAAGGTGGCAGGCACGCTGATCAACCCGAACACTGGCTACCAATCCTTTTTCGGCCAGCCTTATGCCGTCAACCCGTCGGCGCATAACGGAACCGATATCGTGCATGGCGTAGATATCGGCGTGCCAGTCAGCCCTGGTGCCTACACCAATGACTGGAACTACCAGCCTTTCGAACACATCGTCGAAGAATACGTATCCGGTACAGTCAGCTATGATTTCGGACCCGTCGTTCTGCGCTCGATCGACGGTTACACGCGGTTCCGTGCCCATCGCAGCGCCGATAACGACCAGAGCGATGTCACCTTCCAGGATGTCGCAGCAGGTTATGGTTCAGGCGTGCAGGAGCCGGACACACGTGCGGACACATTCAGCCAGGAACTACAGCTCACGTCGAAAGCAACAACGCCCTTGCAATGGATCATCGGCGGCTTCTACCTGCACGACCACATCAACGAAACCTATGAGCAAGACATCAATGTGCCGGGAACAATCACCCCCGGCTACAAGGAGACGACCGCTCTTGAAACCAATGCTTACGCAGGCTATGCGCAAGCCTCGTATTTTGTATTGCCCGATCTGCTCAGGGTCATCGGCGGCATCCGCTACTCGGTCGAGTCAAAAAGCTTTGCCTTTGCCGATTATGCCAACGGCACGCCCGGCACCTTCAATTTCAACGGCGCACCTTACAGCCAGACCTCCGGTGCTCCGACCTTCGATAGCCTCACCTATCGCGCGGGCCTCGAGCTCACGCCCGATCACAACAGCATGTATTACGCCACGATCTCTACCGGCTTCGAGTCGGGTGGCGTGAACGACACGGGTGGCAGCACTCAAATCCCGAGTTCCTACGCGCCGCAGAAGGTGACCGCCTACGAAGTTGGTGCAAAGAACCGTCTGCTGCAGGGCATGGTGCAGACCGAGCTCAGCCTATTTTACAACGACTATCGGAACCTCCAGATCAACGTCTATACACCGCAAGTTTCCTATTTCGGCAGCGCTGGCAAAGCCTATAGCGAAGGCGCCGAGTTCGCCGCACGCACGCTGCCGCTCCCGGATTTCCATATCGACATAACTGGCGCTTACCTCAACGCCGTCTACACCAGATATATCAGCGGCAATAACTTCTATGGCCTCTCCAACGGCGCCGATCCGGTCTCGGTCAATCTTGCCGGCTACACGATCCCGATGTCGCCAAAGTTCAAGACAACGTTTGCAGCCTACTACGATTGGAACGTCGGCAGATACGGCACCATCTCTCCTTATTTCAACTGGCTATTTTCGAGCCCCTATTTCACGACTGATTATAATACGCTGCTCGACAAACAGCATACCTTCAGTACACTCGACGCAAGCCTGCGCTGGACCTCCGAGTCCGGTAAATATTACGCGGAGCTCTACGGCAGCAACATTACCAATGTCCCCGTTTTGCTGAGCGGCGTCGTCGGACGCGACGAGCGTATCCAAGTATCCTACGGCCCCCCCGCACTGTATGGCTTCCGCATTGGAGCCAAGTTCTAAAGACGCGAAAGTTTTTTGCTTCTTTTTTTCAAAAAAGAAGCGCTTTCTTCCCAGGGGTGACAATGCAGGACTTGCCAACATGGCGCCGGCTGCTGATTTTTGGCCTGTTGCTATGCAGCGAGTTCCTCTACGGTTGGGCCTGGAATTCAGTAGATGTGTTGCGTCCGTTCCTACGGGAGAGCCTTCATCTAAGCCTTCTCCAAGCCGGCTCTCTCTACTCCGCCCAAGGCTCTGGCGCGCTTGCCGGCGCCATCGTTATCGGGCAGCTCGCCGACCGCCTCGGATTGCGGCGCGTGCTTACCGCCATCGTTCTCGGTTACGGCGCAATGCTGCTCTTCGGCGTGCTGGTTGCGAACTATCCAGAATTGCTCGCCCAGCGCTTTCTGCTCGGTTTCTTCACCGGCGGTGTTTTTCCGGTGGGTGTCGGAGTCTATGTGAACCTGTTTCACGCGCGTGTGCGCGGCCGGTTGGCAGGAACGCTCAATGCGTTTTTTAGTAGCTCCATCGTCATGCTTGGCCTCGCCCTCAGCCTAACGGTCAAGCACGATTGGCGTCTGCTCCTCTGGATGGGCGGCCTACCTCCCTTCATCCTGGCGCCGCTCATCTACATCGCCATTCCCTCCGCTATCGGCAGCACTTCCAAGATCGGCAAAGCCAAACTGCCCATAACCGAATTGTTCCACCCATCGCTACGCCGCCAGACAATCCTGCTGGCGCTGATGACCGGCCTCAACTTCTTCGGCTACCAGGCCTATTCAGGCTGGCTCACCACCTATCTCACCAGCACACGCGGCCTCCCCGCCTCCATCGCCGGCGGGCTCGTAGCCTGGCAATTTGCGGGTAACGTCTGCGGCGGCTTCTTCTGGGGCTGGGCCGCCGACCGCTTCGGCCGCCGCTTCAACGCACTCGGCTTCTTCGTCGCCTCGCTCGCAATAGCGATCTTCCTCGGGGTCCCCACGAACCTCTGGCTCCTGCGCGGCATCGGCTTCATCTATGGGGGCACCCTTTGCGCAAGCGTCATCTGGGGCCCCTGGCTCGCCGAACTTTATCCGGTGCATCTCCGCTCTACGGCAGCCTCGATCTTCAATTGGGGACGTATCATCAGTTTCTTTGCGCCTTTGATCACCGCTGCAATCGCGAACAGCGTTGGGTTGGCCGCTGCGATGCTTTCCGCGAGCGTTGCGTTTTCGGTGGCGGCATGTATCTGGTTGGCGCAGCCTGAGACACTCAAGAAGGCAGAATAAGGAAGACTCTTCTTTTCTAAAGAAAATAAGCAAAAGACTTTTATGCCATAAAGCGTGCGAGCTGATTTTCCAGATCTGCGCCTAAGCCAAACAAAAGAGGCTCATCGCGATCACGCGCCAATATCTCTAATCCGATAAACGGGCCGTGACCGGCCTGGCCGATGGGCAACGTCAGCGCTGGAAACCCACTATTCGCGGCGAGCTCCGGCGCCCAACCCCCTGCTGGGTTCTCAAGCGATCTCGGCGTGACCATCGACGTTGGATAAACAAGCGCGTCAAGCGCGTCACCATCCAGAAGCGCCACCAACGCTGCCTTCATCTCGCGATGATAGGCCAGAATAGCCTGGTGCTCCGGTGCATTTAGACCGGCATAAGCAATCCTCATCTCAAGCGCCGCCCGATGCTCGGGCAGATATGCGCCACTTGCTATGATCTCTGCCAATGACCGTGGCGCCGTTCCGGGCACGAAATTCGACCGCAGATACCCATCGAAAGCAGCCCCAAACTCCCAGTCGACCACATGCGGACGCCCAGCCGGCAAAACATCTCCAGGCAGAGCCACAGGGTCAATCAGCACCGCACCCGCCTCGGCCATCACCGAAATTGCCCGCTCCATTGCCGCGCCAATTTCGGCATCCTCCCCAAACGCCTGCCGCAAAACCCCGATGCGTGCACCCGCCAAGCGGCGTGTGTCGGCTAGCGTCTCGGCATCGGTCATCACGCCGAACATCACACCAACATCCGCCACGCAGCGCGCCATCGGGCCCACCGTATCCGTGGAAGGTGCCAGCGGCGCAACACCGCTATTATCGACCAAGCCTTGGCTAGGCCGCAGCCCGGCCAGCCCGTTATACGCGGCCGGCACACGGATCGATCCGCCGGTATCCGTCCCCAAGGCCGCCACGGCAAACCCTGCGGCAACGGCCGCCCCACTCCCCCCACTAGACCCGCCGGCAGTTACCGCGTGATTGAACGGATTCCGCACATCGCCACCGATCGAACTCCGTGAGCGGATCTCGAAGGAAAACTCGGAAAGATTGGCTTTCCCAATCATTACGGCACCCGCCGCACGCAGCCGCCTCACCTGCCCGGACTCGCAAAGCGGCATCGCACCCGCCATCGCCAAATTCCCCGAACTCGTCGGGAGGCCGGCCATGTCGATATTATCCTTCACCACCACCGGAATGCCATGCAGCCTGCCACGCACCGCACCCGTCCGCACGCGTTCAGTATCCAGCGCACACGCATCCCTCAAGGCCTCGGGATTGAGCCACAACATCGCCTTGATATCAGCGTTATGTGCGGCAATCCGAGCGAGGCAGGCGCTGACAAGGTTTTCAGCAGTTTCGGATCCATCCGCCAGGCGAGGCGCCAATGCGAAGATGCTGCCGAATGCCTCGCTCACCCGCGCCCCGATCGCCGTAAAAGATCTGCGGCACCAGACAGCAGAAAACCGTGGTCGGATCCAAGCAGAAACAGGTTTGCTCCACGCGCGCGCCACGCCGGTACATCCTCAACCCGTGCCAGAAACATCCCCACCTTCCGGCCGTGGCGCAACCCGGCCTCACACACCTTCTCCACAGCCGTCACCACACGCGAAGCATCCTGGCTATCCGCGCCATACGCCACGGTAAGATCAGCCCGGCCGACAAACAACGCGTCAACGCCGGGCACCTTCGCGATCTCCTCAATGTCCTCGATCGCTTCGGGATCCTCTATCTGCAACACCACCACGCTGCGCGCTGCACTGGCTGCGAGATGCGCCGCCATGGAGATGGAGGTATATCCAGCGGCGCGCGAGGAGCCTGCATAACCACGCCCGCCTGCGCCATAATGGCTCGCCCGCACCGCCGCTTCCGCCTCCTCCGCGGAGCGCACATGCGGCACCACAACGCCAGTCGCCCCGCAATCAAGCGCGTTCAGGATATGCTCCGGCGCGGCAGAAGAGATACGAACCAGGACGTCCTTGGCCGCCGCACGCGCCGCGAGAATGCAGAGATCGAGCATGCCGCGATCGAACGGTGCATGCTCCGCATCCAGGCAAAGACAATCCAGCGCGGTCGCAGACAACACTTCCACGATGATCGGCGAGGGCGTTTTTACGAAAGTGCCAACAAGCATCTCGCCATCGGCCAGCCGTGCCTTGAAGTTGCCAGCCATTCCTCTGTTCCCCTCAATCCGCCGTCCAGCCGCCATCCACCACCAGCGAAGTGCCCGTCACCAGGCTTGCCGCTGGCGAGGCAAGAAACACCACGGCACCCATCAAGTCTTCTACTGTTCCAAGCCGGCCCAGCTTGATCTTCTGCAGCACCGACGAACGAAACTCTGGGTCATCCAGAAACGGCTTGGTCAGCGGCGTCTCGATGAAGGTCGGCGCAATCGTGTTCGATCGGATGTGGTGAGGGGCCAGATCGAGCGCAAATGCCTTGCTCATCCCCTCCAACCCCCATTTCGAGGCGCAATACAACGACCTGTTGGCGCCGCCGACATGGCCCATCTGCGAACCCATATGGATCAAGCTGCCGCCGCCACCCGCATCGATCATCCCGCGCGCCACCGCCTGCGCCACGAAGAATGCGCTCTTCAGGTTGAGGTCGAGCACCGCGTCATAATCGTCAAGCGTGACATCCGTTACCTTCTTGGGGCGGTTCAGACCGGCGTTGTTGACGAGGATATCAAACGGTCCGGCGGCTGCAATGTCGTCGGCAGTCAGCGCATAGTTCGAGACATCGAGGTAAAGTGCCCGCGCCTTGCAGCCGTCATTCCGAAGCAAAGCCGCGGCCGCCTCGATCT
The DNA here is from genome assembly GCA_965198855.1 of Acetobacteraceae bacterium. Classification (GTDB taxonomy): domain Bacteria; phylum Pseudomonadota; class Alphaproteobacteria; order Acetobacterales; family Acetobacteraceae; genus BOG-908. The sequence goes on from CBDAPZ010000002.1 coordinate 611,070, forward strand.
CGTGCGTGCTGCGAGCGGCCAGCACAACCGAGGCACCCGCCTGCGCAAGCGCGGCCGCCATCGCCAGCCCTATGCCGCGCCCGGCCCTCGTCACCAGCGCATGCTTGCCGGCAAGATCGAAGGAGGGGGTGCGCGGCAGCATTGCCACCGCCTATGACACCGCGCGCAATGGTTCGACACGCCCGGCATAGGGCACATTGCCACCGCCATAACGGCGAACGCGAATATTCGCCTGCTCGCCATGGCCGGCAAACCCTTCGAGAGCGCACAGCCTGCTGCAATAGCCGCCGATCATGGCGCTCGCCTCATCGGTGAGCACTTTCTGGTAGGTGCAGGTTTTCAGGAATTTGCCTACCCAAAGCCCACCCGTATAGCGTGCCGCCTTCTTGGTCGGCAAAGTATGATTGGTGCCGATCACCTTGTCCCCGTAGGCGACGTTGGTGCGCGGGCCGAGAAACAAGGCGCCGTAATTTCGCATGTTCCGAAGGAAATAATCCGGATCGCGCGTCATCACCTGCACATGCTCGGAAGCGATCTCGTCGGCGATCGCCACCATTTCCTCGTCGCTATCGGCAACGATCACTTCGCCATAGGCATTCCAGGCTTTTCGCGCGATATCTGCCGTGGGCAATATGCCCAGAAGCCGATCGATTTCGCGCATCGTATCATGGGCCAACGCCAATGACGTGGTCAGCAGAATCGCCGGGCTGTCCGGCCCATGCTCGGCCTGACCCAGCAGGTCGGTCGCGCAAAGCTCGCCATCCACGCTGTCATCGGCGATCACCAATGTCTCCGTCGGCCCGGCAAAAAGATCGATCCCCACACGGCCGAATAGTTGCCGCTTCGCCTCGGCGACAAAAGCGTTGCCGGGGCCCACGAGAATATCGACGGGTGCGATCGATTGCGTACCCAGCGCCATCGCCGCCACGGCCTGTATCCCGCCCAGGCAATAGATTTCGTCCGCGCCTGCCATGGCTTGTGCCGCCACGATCGCCGGTGCGGGTGCGCCATGAAACGGCGGTGCGCAGGTTGCCACGCGTGAAACGCCGGCCACTTTCGCGGTGATCACCGACATATGTGCCGACGCCAACAGCGGATATTTGCCACCCGGAACATAGCACCCTGCCGCGTTCAGAGGGATGTTCTTGTGCCCTAGCACGATCCCGGGCAGCGTCTCCACCTCGACGTCCCGCAGGCTTTCACGCTGTATCTGCGCAAAATTACGCACCTGTGTCTGAGCGAACTCGATATCGGCGATATCCTGCCGGCTCAGCATGGCAATGCATTCATCGATCTCGCTTTGCGTAAGGCGGTAGCTTTCGCGATCCCAGCTATCGAACTTCCTCGATAGTTCACGCACGGCAATATCGCCACGCTTTTCGATGTCAGCCAATATAGCTTCCACCGTTTCACGAACCTGCCGTTCGTTATCGCTCCGCTCGGCGGCGGCAGCGGCCTTTTTAGGATACCTCGGCAAGACGTCACCTTAGGGTTGCATTCGGATGCAATCCTAGCTACTCTCCTTTTTACCTGCAACCGCTATCTCAAATTATTCGGCGCGTGGCGCCGACAAGACTCTTGATTGCACAACCGCTCGCCGCTTTTCCTGCCCGCGAGCGACCTCAGGTGTCACATCCAAAGCGTTACTTTGTCGATGACACGCCATGTCAAGCTTTTGCGGGTTCTGGTGCAAACGACGCTACCCTTTCGCTATGATGGACCTTAGCAGTGGCGCGGACCCGTCCAATGGGCAAAGTGAAGAGCGTCGAGAGCCTGTTTTCGGGCCGCCACTTCGACCGCAATGTACAACAGCGTACAATACTTTCCAGATTCCTGGGGTAACAGCATCCAATAGTTTCCACCCTAGTTCATGCGACTATCCGGTTTTTTGGCCGGAGCATCTGGGGTGTTGCGCATGGATTTGATTGCCGAGATTCGGCGCCGTCATTTTGTGAGCAAAGAGAGCATCAGCTCGATCGCGCGTGACCTGAAGCTGTCGCGGCCAACGGTTCGCAAGCATTGCCTCGGGAGATATCGCTTACAACGACTTCGTCGCCCGATCGTGGAAAGCGCCATTCGTATAAGCCGGCGGCGTAATCAGGAGTGAAGCTGTCCAAAGAGGGAGAGTAGCTGAGCACAAGGGCTTTTTGGTAGGTAGCTTTTAGATGAGCCTCTATTTCTGGATAGGCTCCGACATACTTGCCACTTCCCCCTTTTTGGGAGAGGAAACGTTGCTCCCGAATTAGTGTCTACGCATTCCCAGGTATGGGCGTGCTGTCCTATCCAGAAATAGGCATCTGCTTCACTTCAAACACGTAGGTTGTCATGCCGGCTCTGTTGCAAACTCTGCTGCAGTCTGTCGGGGTAGACCAGCGCGGGGCGGCGGGAACGAGCGATGTCGGACTTCAAGGGGCGGCACTTTGAGGCTGAGATCGTGCTTTGGGCGGTGCGTTGGTATTGCCGTTATGGGATAAGCTATCGCGATCTCGAGCAGATGATGGGCGAGCGCGGCGTGTCGGTTGACCATTCGACGATCTATCGCTGGGTTCAGAAATACGCACCCGAGATCGAGAAACGGCTGCGCTGGCAATGGCGCGGGCCGCTCTCGACCAGTTGGCGCGTCGACGAAACCTACGTAAAGGTTCGAGGCCAATGGACCTACCTCTACAGAGCTATCGATAAATATGGGAACACCATCGACTTCTACCTTTCACCAACGCGCAACACCGCGGCGGCGAAGCGCTTCCTCGGCAAAGCGCTCAACGGCCTGAAGGACTGGGAAAAGCCGACGGTCATCAACACGGACAAGGCGCCGACCTACGCGGCCGCTCTCGCCGAGCTGAAGAAGGAAGGCAAATGTCCAAAGGAAACGCTGCATCGACAGGTCAAGTATCTGAACGACATCATCGAGGCTGACCACGGCAAGCTGAAGCAGCTGATCCGCCCTGTCCGCGGCTTCAAGACGCTGAAGACGGCCTATGCGACGATCAAGGGCTTCGAGGTGATGCGCGCACTTCGTAAAGGACAGGCATCCGCCTTCAACATCACAAACGACATTTGTGGTGAAGCCCGCATCGTCGAGCGAGCTTTTGGCCTTGGCGCCTCTGCACTGGCCGAAGTAGTCCAGTTCGTCAGCGCACGACTCGAATTCGAAACAGCCTGATGGGGTCGACGAAACGATTCGTGCGTTCGCAGAACAGATTGCAACAGAGCCCAGACGCCAGCACAGTTGCTGCGGCGCTAAGGTCTCCGGTTTACCTCGGACGGTAAAATTGCGAAATGCTTACGAAAACTCGCAGTGAATTTGGTCGGTTCACTAAATCCTACCGCCTCTGCGACCCGCCCGACCGACATATCGTTCGACGAGAAAGCGGTATCGTAAAAACACCCTTTTCCGACCCGGCTTTGGAAGCGGCTGCCGCTTAGTGGTGCGAAAGCAGCGTCGGCAGGGACCTGACTTGGAGTGCGTCGCGAAGCGCACCAGGCGTTACCCCCATAGTGGTTCGGAGCGTCGCGACGAAATGGGCCGCCGTCGAGAAGCCCACCTTATCCGCCACCTCGGCGACGGAGAGATTACCGCCGCGGAGCAGCGAAACGGCACGGTCCATCCGACGACGCACCAGGTAGCGGTGCGGCGTGTAGCCGATATGCCGGCGAAAAGCACGGGCGAAGTGGGTGACGCTGAGCCCCGCCGTCTCCGCCATTTTGGCCAACGAAGGCGACGTGGCTTCGTCGAGCGCCGTCGAGATAAGCCCCTCGATCCTACGAAACGCAGCCGGCGCGAGACCGCCCCTGAACATAGCCTGCGATGTCTCTGGTCGGCTCCGCCATTGGTTGGAATGCCGCTCCAATCGGAGCGCGAGGGCGAGGAGGTTCTCGTCCATCTGCAGCGCATCGTCGGGCCCTTGCCGCACGCTATCCACCAGGATCCGCATGACCATGCTGCGCATCCAATCATCCGGCAGGCCGAACATCGGGGGGCAAGCGAAGGCCGTATCCAACATCGCGTGAGCGGAGGATTGATCGAGGAAAAGTTGGACGATATCCGCCTCACCTCTTACCTCGACCGAAACGCCCTCCGTGGGCGAGAAGACGGAGATGCTCGCGCCGCCCGCTCGATCCGCGGCCATTGTTCCGGTCCGATCACGCGCTGTTGGGGCGTCGACAAGACTCATCGCCAGCCGGATCGTGTTGGAGGGAGCAACCTCTACGACCGTAGCGCCGTGGCGCCAGCGAGCAATCGCAGCAACTGACACTGAAGCCGTTCCGAGTGTGCGAAGGAGGAGGGGCGTTCCAAGCGCCGCGATCGTGTCCTCCAGCGCCTGCATGATGAGCCTTCCCTACTGCCGCCAATCGCTCGGAGAAAATCTGCGTTTAGAAAAGGCAAATGTGGTTCGTCGTCCGGCTTTGCTCAAGTCGATTTTGGTCGTTTTGCGATACCGCTCGGACCGGTCTCCGCTCCACGTTCTCCACCGAACGGCTGTTCTGCACCGCAGCCAAGACCTGGAGAACCGAATGACCGACATCGAAAAGTACGCCGACGTTTACACGAGCACCACGGTGATCGATCCAGAAGCCAAGCACGTAACCATCATCAATACTTACGCGGTGGAGCCGGAGCGATCGGATGAATTGATCGCTTTTTTAATCGAGGGGACACTTTCGACCATGCGTCACGTCCCGGGCTTCGTCTCAGCCAACCTGCATGTTGCGCAAGATCGCACGCAGGTCGTGAACTACGCGCAATGGAAGAGCTTGGAAGCCCTCTCCGCAGTCCGCGAAAATCCGCAGGCCGTGGCCCTAGTGCAAGGCTCCCTGAACGTCGCGAAGAGCTTCACGCCCATCCTGTACGAGCTGCGGGCCTGCATCCCGGCCGCGAGCTGAGTCTTCAATGCTGGCATTCCTCTTCTCCCTCCGACCGGACAACCTGCGTCCGGTCGGAGGGGGGAGCGCTGTTCCGCTCTGGCCTTTGAATTCGACATGCTGTTGCGCGCCGCTGAAGAAGCCGGTTCTTCTGGAAGGGTCACGCGCTTAGGCGCCCGTCAAAAGCCTGGCGCGCCTGCTCGACCTGATCAACATTCTCGGCCGCCCAGATCCAGACGCCGCAAAATGCGGCACCGAGGCTCAGCCCCAGGCCTGTGAGCCTGTATTCCACCTTAGGTGGCACGACCGGGTGCACGGTCCGGATGAGCAGGCCGTCGCGCTCCATGTGACGCAGGGTTTGGGTGAGCATCTTCTGGCTAATTCCCTCGACCAGTTCGCTCAAGCGGGTGAACCGAAGCTCCCCTCCTTCAGCGAGGACTTCCAGAACCATCATCGTCCACTTGTCCGCGACGCGGCCAATCAGCTGATTGACCAAGGCACCGATGCGGGGATCCAGGTCAGCGGATGGCGTGGATATGGCGTAGCGCTTTGCTCTTTCGAGCTCCTCGGCGGTGAAATGGGTCAGGCTTGGCACTCTACACTCTCCTTTTGGCACAAATCATACCTTTGGGTGCCTTCTTCCTATTTGAGAGTGTCAGTTCTATGTGCCGCAGACTACCTTCATCCTCAAGGTCGAACGTCCGATGAAGTTAGAAAACAAGACTATCCTGATTACCGGAGGGACGAGCGGAATAGGCAAAGAGCTCGCTCGGCAGCTGCTGGCGCGGCGCAACATCGTGGTCGTCACCGGCCGCGATCCTGCAACGCTCGAGGCGATTGAGCGGGAGTTGCCCAGCGTCCATACTTTCGCCAGTGACGCGAGTGGTCCGGACGCCATAAAGGCGCTGTACGCTAGTGTACGCGAGCGCTTTCCCGCTCTCGATACTTTGGTGAACAACGCCGGCATCATGCGGAATGTGAAGCTCGGCCAAAACCCTGATTTGCGCGACGTGACACGCGAGATCGCGAGCAATTTCAGCGGGCCGATCCAGATGATCCAGATGTTCTTGCCACATGAGCCGGGTCGCCCCCAACTTCATGTTCAAACAGCTGACCAAAATGTCGAGGCAGAGGTAAAGCGCCGCTTCCGAACAATACCCGCCCGTCGCGCGACTGGGCAAAAACCCCGTCCTGAGGAAAAAGCTAACCCATGCCTGCGATCGCGACTTTACCTCTCCTTGTCTGCGCCGGCATGACCACGCTGAGCGCCGGGATAAGCCTCGGATTTTCGCTGGTCGCGGCGCGCTCCGCCCGAGGGCCCGCGCGCACCCTGGCGCTTTACGCGTCAGTGCGAAGTCTGGCCCTGTTCGCGGCCGGCTTGGCCAGTTTCGTTGTCGGCGGACCGGGGTGGCTTGAGGCGATCGCGGCGTTGATGATCATGGTTCAGGCGGGCGATGCCGTTGTCGGGATCGCGATCAAGAGCCGCATGAAGACGATCGGTCCTCTCGTTACGGCTGCCGTGAATGGTGCGGCGCTGTGGTGGTTCTTATCAAAGGTTTTGGACTGAGCCCATATGGACCTCAGCCTTGCCTCAGAATCCAATCTTTCCAGGGGGGCTCGACTTGTTGAGTTTCGCCCGTCGCACGTAGCTGCGCATGGTTGCTACGCTGCGGTGACGCGTATGCCCATGATTACCTCGTCCGGAACACCATTCCGATAGGCTGTCGTTACAAAACCCGCTCGCAGGCCATGAGGACTCGCGGGCTCGGCAATCGTGCCCTTCACTCCGGCTTGAATCGCCCGCCGCAGGAGGATTTGACGAACGGCATCCTCGCTGAGACGGCGGGCCTCGATCCGGCCTCCCTTGTTGACCTTCCTGGACGCAGGCCCCGCCACAATCGCCGCTGCGTCGAGCCACCGCCGCGGCGGCGATTGTGACAGGTGTCCTCGTGACGACCGAACACCATCATCACCTTGGCGCCTTCACCCTCCTTGCCGGTCTTGGACTTCTCCAGCAGCAGCTTTACGCTTTCGTTGGACCAGCTCAGCCGTTTCAGATCCAACGCCACGAGCTCGGAGCGCCGCAGCGCGGCCGCGAGGCGGTCAGCAACAGCGCCCGGTCACTGTCGCCGGCCAGGGCTGGCTCGCACACGCTGCTGAGCCTCTTCAGCTTCGCCGTTGTCAGGGCGGCGGAGCGTCGGGTGCTTGGTGTCGAGCGGATGGCCGTCGACGCCGGAGGCTCGGGCGATGGCAGCCACCTGCCGGCGCAGGGTCTGCATGGCGTAGCCTTCGTCGGCCGCCGCAAGATAGGCGCCGAGCACCTCCTGCGTCGCCGGAAGCGCGGTCGTGCCGTTCCGTTCGCACCAGGCTTCGAAACTCCTCAGATTAGAAGCGTAGGCGCGCAGAGTGGAGGGCGCGTCGGCCGCGTCCTGATAAGCCTGGGCTTTGGCCATCGCCATTGCGGCGCGGTCAGTCGGGGGCTTCGTCTTGATGACTTCCACAGGGCTCCAAGGAACGCATTACACGCGATAATAGTCCTTCTCGCGCGTTATTTTCTAAGTTTTCTCGTCAACTTTGCGCCCATTGCTGCCGAACAAGGAACTAGGAGACCGCCTCGAGGCGGACGTCACTCCTCGTCAAGCACGTCGAGCATCGAGCACCGGCGTATTGTCGCGTAACAGAGATTATGCCTACTCGTCTGCCGCGCCATTTGCAGTCTGTAGCTCACGGTATCGGCCTCATGCCTAAAGCGTGCGTAAAGTCGTCCTGCCTCGGAAGGATTATCGTTCTCTACTTTCAGGTCAATGTGCGTTGCACCTCGGTCTCGAAAGGTATTGAAGGTCTGGAGTATTAGTACCTCGCCGATCCCCTTGCGCCGCCAAGGCACTGAGACAGCCAGGTCTTTGATAACGAGCTAGTTCAACACTGTGCTAATCCGATCACAGCTTCCTTGTCATTGATGGCAATGAAAAAGACAGATGGATCAAATCGTGCGCCGACGCCAAATTCCGCGTCTCCGCGGAGAATGCGCCACCAGTCACAGAACAAACCCACATAGCCGCCCCCCTTTCTATATGCTTGAGCAAGAAGGTCGTGCGCGGGTTTGGCATGTTAACCTTTATCGAACTGCACCAAGCGAACGCCAGCAGGCCAAGTCCGCTTCAGTATGTTGTCTCGGAGGTCTCACCGGAATTGGATGTATTAGCGGCCATTCATTTGATCAGGTCAGGACATAGTGCGGTGCAAGTCATCCCAACTCTCACAGACCTTTGGTTGGCGTGATTGCACACGTTAACACTCATGGAATGTCTTGCATCTGGACGAACAACCGACGTTTGTAACGAACGGGCAGAATATGCATGAGCGTAGGCATTGCTAACATCAAGGCTGCCAAATTCCAAATAATGGATTGCGTGTTGAGAGGTCCTTCCTGAATTGCGCTGGCAACGGACGCGATGGCGAGTGTCGCGGCGGCGAGGATATCTTGTCGGTCCGCTTTGTTTTGGGCGTCGCGTAGGAGGAGGCGGCCTACAGTTATCACTAGAGGTACTGCAAAGGTGGCAAGCGGGAATTCACGGTAACGCGGATCGAAGACGAGAAGTAGCTCCATGACAGCCGCCGTCCACAGGAAGAGGAAGAGGAGGTCTTCGAAGGCTGACGCAAAAGGCGGGGGGCGCAAGCTGGCAAGAAGAGCTTTGATAGCGTCAGATGTGTCTCCGGCAGTCCGATCCGCCGCTCGCGGGATTTTGCCTGCGAGGCGCAGCATCGCAAGAATGGCTAGCGCTGTTTGTCCGGTGAGGTTTGCGGCCGCAGCGATCTCGAGGTGGATGTCGTAGAGTGTGTCCAAGGCAACAGCGAATCCAAAGCCGAGGGCGGCGCCGAGCACCATGCCAGCAGTACAGATGGTGTCTTGCTCTCTTTGCGAGTGTGGACGGTGTATGGCAAGGCCGAGTGCACTCAGGGCTAAGCCAATCGCGATAGATGAGATGGCATGAAGCAGCCAATCAGGGTCCTCGGAGATGGAGCCTGTAAGAGGAATCTTGATGTGGCGCTGAGCGTCGAACACGCCCCAACTCGCTCCAACGATGCCTTCGTCTTTGTATTTCCAGCTTTGATCAAATGCCTCAATAAAATTGTAATCAAAATGCTCCTGCTGGCTAAGCGTCAGGAAGGCGCGGAGGAAGCGTGCTTCGTTGATCCGGCTTGGCACGGCGTCGGCGCGCTCACGCCCTCGACTGGGCCAGCCAGTCTCGCCAATAGCAATCTGCTTGCCTGGAAAGCGGCGCTTCATTCTCTTGTAGGTTTCGTCAACATGTTGCACAGCGCGGTCGATGCCTACGGGTGTGTTCTCCCAATAAGGAAGCAGGTGGATGAGCACGACATCTACGTGCAATGCGATCTCAGGAAATTGCTCCCAGAAACTCCATACATCAGCATAGGCAACCGGCTGATGCACGGCCTTTTTGACGCGATCTATATCCGCGATGAGCTCAGTCGATGGCAAATCACGCCGGAGGAGCACTTCGCTACCAACTATGACACGCGTAACGGTCTCCGGGTTTTTGTTTGCTATATCGATACCCTTGGCTATCTCCACATCGTTCTTAGCGCGGTCGCCGCCCAGCCAAATCCCTTGCCACAACTTAAGGCCGTGGCTTTTTGCCAAGGCTGCAGCGTCATATTGGCCCTCAATGGAAGCATAAGTGCGGACCGCCGCTGCTTCAGTGGCAATAAGCGCCATGTCTGCATCCGCTTCTGCCGCGGTGGGAAAGGTGTCGGTGTGAGGAGATTCCCAGGGCCTATAAGCGCCAAAGGATAGCGAAGCAAACTTTTGCCCGGGATGGCCACCTGGGGGGCTTTGAGGACGATTAGGAACATACCAAGCGAGGAAGATAAGGGCCGCGAGGGAGGGAAGAAGCAGGAGTGCGCGCATGATACGGTGATAGTGGGATGGAGGGAACATGGCCAGAGATTCTGCAAAGCTTTTCCGTCATGGTGTTGCAGATGTAAGTAACTTTGCACTAAAAACACAGAACTGAGAACAAAATGTTTTTTGTTGCGTAATTCGGTGCACAATCCACCGATGATTCACGACACTAGGGTAGATGGTGCAGAACCATTCGCGACGGTATTACCACTTCTCTCGCTCCGCACGGATCACCCGCTACGTAGCTGCGACAAAGAAACGCCAGAGACTCGAGCGAAATCTGTTGTTTAGCCAGGTCGTTTAATCCGCCTCGTGCCACCATCTGGGCCCGCCAATTTGAGCTTTTCGCCGCTTCAGCTATGACACCGTCAGCTTCATTGTCCCCACGCCTTAACAGCTCAAGCGCAGCAGTGGCTCTAAGTTGCAAGTCCTTACCATGTAAGGCGATTGTCTGCAGCATTGGAAGCGCAGTTCGTCCAAAATGTTCGGCGACTGACTTTAGGTCAGTTGTGTAGTTGCTCCATTGCAAGTAGGGCATGTTTGCGAGAACACCGGCGATGGTTGGCAGATCGCTCGGGTCTCTCCTCGCTACTAGAGCTTCAAAAGCTTCAAGCCCCATAAACCGATCATAAGCCATTGTGCGCAACAGCGCGTGCTCGGGTTGTGTTAGATCCTCACGAGAGAGGTATTTGATCAGCCCCGCGACAGAAAGCTGTGTGTAATTCATGCCTGCGCTGTCATGAGGCGCCCTTAAAGTTGGGCTTGCTCGAACGACCTCAGCATCAGCCCAGCCATTTACCGACTTATCCGCCTTGCCGCTAGGTATGTCACGCCGAACTACGGCGATAGCCCATATCGCGTCCGTAAGCTCTGCCCCATCAGGTGCTTTCTTGTTAAGGTGCCCGGCAAAACTGCGAAGAAGTTTTGACCTGACGGGAGCTAGCTCATGTGAGTGTCTAAGAAGGAAGCGCGAAATAAAGCTGAAGTCCCAGTAACACCCCCTATTTATTAGATCAGCAAAGTAGGCTGCGGCATCATGGTCTAGGTCGTAGTGGAGCGACACTCCAGCAGCGATGCTGACATCTTTTACTCCCGAACAAGTTAGATCGAGCAGCTTTCTCGTTACGCGCGGGTCGCGCCAGCCCGAAAGTAATTCGGGGATATATTCATAGATGATGTCGACTTTCTCCTTTCCGTCGGGAGAAAAAAGTTCCTTTGACAGCATACTGTCGAGCCAGGACGAACGCTGCCTTGCAGTAGAGTCTTTGACATCGAAATCGACCCACCCGGTTTGTTCATCAGTCCCATCATGTTGATCCTCATCCTTCGTGATCCATCGAACTATATAGTGTCCCGATTGGTCAAATACGTAAGCACCACTCAATGCAAATCGATGGTCACGAGTTTCTTCCAAATGAGGCTGACCAGGGCAGGAATGTAGCCCTGGAAGCCTAATAATATTTCTTGCGTCAACATTAGCTCTCGGAACGGGCTGCCCTTCCCGCGTCACCTCCGCGCCGTCGTCGCGCAGCCAAAGATATTCAAACCAGGGATATGTGGCGGGAGTAAAATGTTCGAAGCAATTGTCCCGCGTAAGCAAATGCAACCAAATAGGCATGCCTGTATAAGCAGGTTGCTCAACGCTAAGGGTGATAACCGCCGGAACTGTGACTTGGGCTTGTGTGGTGACTGCCGGTCTAGTGACCTGGGCTGGAGGGATAGATGCCAGGGCAACCTTTGGCCTATGGTTCGAGACCTCATAGAAGGAGTGTGTGATCGAGTTGCTTGCGCGTATAGCGCCAGACACAAAAAGACTTACACACGTGGCCCATAGGACAAGTGCAACCGCCAGACGCCCATTTATTCGATGCATGATCGGCTACTACCATATATTCCAACATTTTGGCATCCGGGCACTCTAGCTCCCAAGCTATATATGATAATCTCCTTTATGTCACACTATTCGAACTGCCGGCCAGTTGAGATTTCCAAAGAAAGCTCATGAACTCGTAACGACATAATCAGGGGCTCGAGTCTGCAAGACACACGCCTTGCAGACAGGTTATTCAGATGCTGCTGTTTATAAGGCTCGCGTCAGTCGACTGAGCGTCCAGCCCGAAGTCCAGCTGTGTCCGGGTCTGTCCTTCAGCAACTACCAAGCTGGAAAGTGTCACGCCGAGTAAACGAACACTGCGTGGTGGAGGAAAACAGGGTCTCAGCAAGTCCAGACCAATCCCTTCTAGTTCACGCTGAGACGCGACAGCTTCTGCAAATGACCTGCGTCGCGTGATCTGCTGGAAGTCAGAATACTTGACCTTGACGGTCACGGTCCGTCCGGCATGTCTGCCTCGAATGCATGCACTCCAGACTTTTGCAAATACGGAGCTCAAAGCGGGCGCTACTTCTTCCCATTGGGTAAGGTCGCGCTCGAAGGTTGTCTCAGCGCCGACGGATTTGCGCACGCGATCGGCCTCGACCGGGCGATCGTCCACGCCTCGTGCAACGCCATAATAATAGTCCGCCGCCTTGCCAAAATGTTCGGCCAAGAAAGCAAATGATTGCTGCCGCAAATCTAACCCGGTGTGAATTTCTAGCGCGTTCATCCTTGCCGCCGTCACCGGCCCGACGCCGTGGAATTTGCCTACGCGCAGATCTTCCACAAAGGCCGGCCCCATTTTCGGCGTGATAACAAACAATCCGTCTGGCTTGCGGTGATCCGACGCCAGCTTGGCAAGAAATTTGTTGTAGGACACGCCCGCGGATGCCGTCAGGCCGGTCTCTGCTCGTATTGCCGCGCGGATCTCCTCAGCGATCGCTGTTGCTGAGCCTCGATCAAGAATCGGCTCGGTGACGTCGAGATAGGCTTCGTCGAGCGAGAGCGGCTGGATGAGTGACGTGTATCGCGCGAAGACATCGTGGATTTGCTGCGATACAGCCTTATAAACGTCGAAACGCGGCGGCACGAACACCAAATCGGGACACTGCCGACGTGCTGTGACTGAGGGCATGGCAGAATGGACGCCGAACTTGCGCGCCTCATAACTGGCGGCCGCCACCACACCGCGTTCCCGACTGCCGCCAACGGCAACGGGCAAACCACGCAGGCTCGGATTATCACGCTGCTCTACTGACGCATAAAAAGCATCCATGTCGACGTGGATGATCCGCCGTACTGGTGAGGAATTACTCAAAGAAACCAAGGTCAGTCAGGATTGGAAAAGGGAGCATCTGTGATGAAGAACCGCCGCGGAGCAGCTTTCGCAAAACGATGATGCCGTCACAGCACCAGACCTCCATCGTCCTTCTTGTCGCCGCGCCCGACAATTACGAGGGCGTCGTCTGGTAATGGGCGCTGTAGCATCAGGGCTTCCGGAGCAGGGGCCGACATCCAGATGTCAATTTCTTCCTGCGTCGTCAGGATGACCGGCATGGCCTTGGGGTGGAACATGCCGACCAGCGCGTTCGGCTCGGTCGTCAAAAAAGCGAACAGGTCGTTCGTGGTCTCGCCTTCCTTCACCTTGCGGACAGACGTCCAACGCGTCCAGATGCCCGCGAAGCAGGCTAACGGACGGCTCTCGTCGAGAGCAAACCAGATCGGCGGCCGTGAGCCATTGGGCAGGAGTTCGTTTTCGCTAAAGGAAGTCAGCGGCACGACGCAGCGGCTTTCGACACCGAGCCATCGCCTCCAGTGCGGCGAGGCAACGTTTCGTACATTTGTCACGCCGGAATCGCAGTTGCGTCCCTTTAAAGCAAAGACGGGCGACGGCATGCCCCAACGCGCGAGGGTCAGCTCGCGCCCCTCCGGCTGGTTGCGGACGATCGGCGCCTGGTAATCGGGGAAGATACCTGGCAGCGGCGGCAAATTGCCCGTCCGATCCGTCATCGCGCGCGTAAGATCGCGGATCGCCTGCTGGCCTTTGGTCATCGAATAAAGATTGCACATGCGCCCCTCGGCTCAGCGCCACATCGCGCGCATCCGCGCACCAACATCGACACGAAGCTGGTTCAGCTCTGCCTGCCTTGCCACCTGGGTCGCGAGAACAGGCCACGTGACGCTCTCGAATAGTGGCAGCAGGCTGCCCGGTATAAACCGCGTGCGAGACGCATAGACATGTCGGTCGCCCATTGATGGCTGACCATGGGTGAAGAAGCGCTGTGGTGTAATGAGGTGCAGCGTATCCTTGGCGCGCGTCATGGCGACATAGAGCAGCCGCCGTTCTTCCTCGATCTCCGCCGTCGTGCCGGTGCCAAGGTCGGACGGCATGCAGCCATCGACGACGTTGAGCACGAAGACCGACTTCCACTCCTGACCCTTGGCCGAGTGGATGGTGGACAGGATCAGGTAATCCTCATCGAGCAGCGGCACACCGGCCTGGTCGCTGGTGGCATCCGGCGGATCGAGGGTGAGGTCCGTCAGGAAGCGTCGCCTTGAAGGATAGCCGGCCGCGATCTGCTCGAGCTGCAGCAGGTCAGCTTGCCGGACGGAGAACTCCTCGCGCATGCGCTCCAGATGCGGCGTGTACCAGAGCCGTGCGCAGCCAATCTCGGCCGGCCAGCCGGCTTTGCCGGACCGAAGCTGCAGAAGTGTTGCCACAAGGTCTCTCCATCCCTCTCCGGCACGTGGTGGCGGCACTATCTCAGCCATCGCTCCAATGGGATCGACGTGGTTTGCCATGGCGTCAAGCACGCGTTGCGCCGATGTCGGCCCGACGCCGGGAAGCAACTGTAGGATTCGAAAACCCGCCACCCGGTCACGCGGGTTTTCGACGAAGCGCAGCAGCGCCAGCAGGTCTTTGACGTGCGCGGTATCCAGAAATTTTAGACCGCCAAATTTCACGAAAGGTATGTTGCGGCGTGTCAGCTCGATCTCGGTTGGACTGCTATGGCTGGACGTCCGGAACAGGACCGCCTGCTGCTTCAGGTCAGTGCCCCCCTCTCGGTTTTCCAGCACGCATTCGACGACGTAGCGGGCCTGATCCGCTTCGTCGCACACGCTGACCAAAGCCGGCAGCTCCGCTGATTGCCGGTCGGTCCAAAGGTTCTTGGTGAACCGTTCAGCCGCCAGGCCGATGACGCCGTTGGCGGCAGCAAGGATGGGCTGGGTGGAGCGGTAATTGCGATCCAGCGTGATGATGGCCGCCGGCGGGCTGAATTGGCCAGGGAAGTCGAGGATATTGCGCACCGTCGCCGCACGGAATGCGTAGATCGATTGGGCATCGTCACCTACCACGGTCAGGCCCGCGCCACCGGGCTTCAGGGCCAGGAGGATGCTGGATTGGAGCCGGTTGGTGTCCTGGTATTCGTCCACCAGCACATGATCGAAGCGCTCACCAATATGGGCGGCAAGGGCGGGATCGCTGATCATCTGTGCCCAGTAGAGCAGCAGGTCATCGTAATCGAGCACGCCCTGCGCCTGTTTGGCCTCCACGTAGCCGGCAAACAGCTCCCGCAGCTGCACCTCCCAGGAAACGCACCATGGAAAGTGGCCCTGTAGCACGGCGTTGAGTGGTATCTCGGCGTTGACGGCACGAGAGTAGATGGAGAGGCAGCTTCCCTTTGTCGGAAAACGGCTTTCTGTCTGCGAGAAGCCGAGCTGATGTCGGAAGAGATTTATTAGGTCGGCTGAATCTTCCCTGTCGTGGATGGTGAAATTTGGCTGCAGCCCGATCTGCTCGGCATATTCCCGCAGCAGCCTGGCGCCGATCGCGTGAAATGTGCCTGCCCAGGTGAGGGCGTCCGTCATGATGCCAGCCTTGGCGCCGAGCACCTTGGCGCAGATCCCTTCCACGCGCCGTCTCATCTCCGACGCGGCCCGGCGAGAGAAGGTCATCAGCAGGATGCGGCGGGGATCGACCCCGTTGACGATCAGATTGGCAACACGATGAGCCAAGGTGTTGGTCTTACCCGAGCCGGCTCCGGCGATGACGAGCAACGGGGCGGCCACAAGGGCCGCTCCAGCAACGACGCCATATTCGACGGCTCGCCGCTGCTCGATGTTCAGTTTGGCGAGGTGGTCGGCAGGCATCTGTGAGCAACCAGAGGTAATAGGCACCTATCAAACCATGTTTCTTGTTTTGTTCGCAAGGGCGTGCCAGCAACTGTGGTTCAGTTGGCCCATCTTGCACAACCCTTTGAGCATACGGGTATATCGCAACGAAACGACTATTGCGTCATGGATACGTTTCCTGCATCGGCGGGTAATTTTGGAACGATTCGCGAACTTTATGAGGCTACCTGGCCCTGCTCTTTAATGAAGGGCAAGACCAGGGCGCGCTCGCTGATACCTGGAAATCCGATAGCGCAGCTATTGGAATGTCGATACGCAGCTGCCGAATAGACAATATGCCAAGCCAAAAGTAGCCGCATCATCCATTTGAAAGAGAACCTAGCCGTTGCAGGGTGGGCGCCCGTATCTGGTGGCAGTCAACGGCATTCATTTGCTCGGTTGTTCTCGGCCGTTCCATCGCAAGACAAGGAAGGTGCACGCACCACCGCTTCACGGTGCTCGGCAGCATCAGGCACGTAGCCTCGGACGAATGCCATAACCTCCGTAGCGGGCATTTCGCTTGGCCGAAGCACCAAACGGCTTGCTAGCGCATAAAGGTTGAAGCTGACGTGTTTCGTGCCGCTCAACGCCTCCCCATGTAGCCATCGCCTGCGACTATCTGCGGAGGCATGTAGGGTTACACCCCATCGTCGTCTCTCGAACCAGCCTTCGCTGTAGCCAGGTGGAATGTCCCGACGAGCGGCGAGGAAGGCGTCTTCATCTGTCATTGTTGACGCGTGGAAGCAGAAACATGCGTCTCTAGTTAACGGCGACGAATGTTGGCGACGATGCGCTCCCAATTACCGTGTGCGATGGCGGCTTTGACATCGTCGTTCAGGTTTGCGTCCTGAAGGAAGCGGCGTGCACCGCCATCGGGCGTAAAACGGTAAGGGTAGTCGGTTGAGAACATGATGCGTTCAGGGCCGAGCACCTCAAGCGCCCATCGCAGGTAGCGCTCGCTCCAGACGCCGCTCGGCGTGACTGAGACGTGCCGGCAGAAATAATCTGACACCGGGTGGGCGAGCTTGGCCGGCCCGGACACGCCGTCGATCCGGTCCAGGTAGAACAACACGACTTCGCCCCAATGGCCGGTGATGAGTTGGAGGTCTGGAAAGCGATCAAAGACGCCTGCCAGCACCATGCGGAGGATCTGGACCCCCGTCTCGTAGTGCCATCCGACCCCGAAAGTGGCGAGCGCAGCATCGGTCGCCTCACCAAGGCCGCTGTAGATGGCGTCCCGAACGCCCGGCGCCGGCGATTGCGGGTGAATGTAGAGCGGTGCCCTTAGAGCTGCGGCTGCTTCGAAGATCGGCCAGTTGTCAGGATGGTCGAGATTGCGGGCGCGGGTGCGGCCGAACAGCATGGCGCCGTTCATGCCCAGCTTCGTCACCGCACGCTCGAGCTCGCGTGCCGCTGCTGACGAATCTGGCGTCGCAAGGGTTGCAAAGCCCTGGAAGCGGTCTGGCCGGCGACTCACGATGCCAGCGAGCAGGTCGTTCGACGCGATCTGCAAAGCTACCGCCCGACTAGGTTCCAGGCTTTGCACGCCAGGGGCGGTCAGCGACAGGACCTGCACGTCGATGCCCGCCTCGTCCATAGCTGCGATCCGCGTATCGGTGAGGTCTGTGAGCCGCGCCCCGATCTCGCCGCCGCCTGAGTGCTTGAACGCCACGTCTTGCAAGCTCGTGTCGAGAGCACGCCAAGCTTCGAGCACATCTGCGGTGACGAAGTGTTCCTCCAGGCCGATGATCTTCATAGTTGTCCTATTTGTCTCTGGGGATCAATCGACGGCGCCGTGCCCTGGTTCCGTCCATCCCAGCGACCTCCTGTCCCCAAAACCAAGGCTTTGAAGACCTCGGGTCGCAGTCATTTCCACGGCTCGTTGTACGAGGCAGGGTGGCAAATCCATTGCGTCTGCTTCGGGCGTGACTCTAGACTCCAGCATGTCCGACTCGCAGCCATACACCCTACCAGCTCCGCGCCTGCCATGGGAATTTCACCGTGCCCTGACAGAGGAAAGGCTGCGCATCTGCGGCCGGTTGCTTGCCAATGGCCGCCGAGATGCTGTCGCCATGGCAGCCTACGAGATGGGCGACGACAGCTGGTCCGTTGGATGCCGAGCCTATGCGTTCGGCAAACAGCGTCTCAAGAAGGCGGCCATGTCCGGCTCACACAGCTGGTTGTCGGTCATGGATGAGAGCCACCATTTCGTCTTTCTCATCGAGAGCGTTCCCGTGCGTTTCTATCGGGGATTTGCCGAAGAGCCGACAGCGCGGACCCTTCGCCGCCAAGAAGCAGAGGCGCAGCAACTTGGCTTGGCACTGGGCATCGATGAAGCCGACGGTCTGGTGTTTCGCTTCGCTATCGAGACGGGCGTGACTGGCAATGTCGAACGTGTGGTTTTCCTCGCACTAAGGGGCGAAAACGGCCACGCGGAATGTGCCTGGCTGGTGCCACTCGACGTTCCAGCACAGCAAGACAGATCTAGCGTCCAGCTGCGACTGATTGAAGATGACGGCTACCAGGGGCCTGGCAAGACAGAATTACCAAGACTGCAAGTGGCACTTTTGCGTCGATCGAAAAAGCTGAAGGCGAGCTGACAGCATTCGATAACATGCATCAAATTCTGGGGCTTTTTGCCTTCCCTTTGATTACGAGAAGGCTACTTGACCGCGGATAGAGGTTTATCTTAGCTCTTGAACTGACATCGTCAGAACGTGGCGCGGCGCATTCAGGGTCGACGATCAAAGTTATCTTCAACTGCCGAGATATGCTCGCGCGTGGCACGGTGCGGCTCGACAGCACCACCCGCTTACCTTGGCTATTTCTTACCGAGCATGGATTAGGCGGTCTTTGCCTTTTGACGGCTCGGCGCCTTCCAAACCCGGAGAAGGTTGCCCATGTCGGGAGCGAGCTCGGCGTCAATAGTTGAGGCGAGCGGGTCGACATGACAGTGCCAAAAGAGCCCAATTTCAGCATCGCAAACCAGGACGGCGCTAAGGGGAAGGCGGGTGCAACAGCCGCGTTTCCCTATGACTGCATGACGGCCGAGCGCTTTCGGTCCGCCTTTCCAGGCGCCCGTTGGCGGGATGATCTCCGCGCGTGGTTCGTTCCGGGACAACTGCTGAGCAGCGGCTTAATCGTCGGCTTGGACGAGAGTTATCTGGCGTGCTCACCTACCGGCGCTTATACGGACACGATCTTCGGCATTTTCCGCCTCCTCGGTTACCAGTTCAGTCCTCGCCTAGCCGACATCGGCGGCACCCGGTTCTGGCGCGCGGATGGGAAAGCTGACTATGGCGCACTGGATGAGGTGGCTGGCCAGCGCATCAACGTCACGGTAATTATCCAGCGCTGGGAGGACCTGCTTCGCCTTGCCAGCTCGCTCAAGCTTGGCACCGTCCCAGCCAGTGGGCTGATCCGGACTTTACAAATCAAGGACCGTCCGACCAAGCTGGCGCGCGCACTCGAAGAACTCGGCAGGCCGATAAAAACGCTCTACCTGCTCCGCTTCATTGACGACGAAGCCTACCGGCGGCGCATTTTGGTGCAGCTCAACCGCGGCGAAGGTCGTCATCAGCTCGCCCGCATTGTGTTCCACGGCAAGCGTGGCGAACTGCGGCAGCGCTATCGCGAGCGCCAGGAAGACCAGCTCGGCGCGCTGGGCCTAGTGGTGAACGTCATCGTGCTATGGAACACGATCTACATGGACGCGGTGCTGGACCAGCTCCGCGTCGAGGGCTTTGACGTGCGCGCAGGAGGTGTGGCTAGGCTGTCGCCGCTCGGCTTTGACCACATCAATATGCTCGGCCGCTACGCCTTCATCCTGCCCGATCAAGTTGCTCGCGGCGAACTTAGGCCGCTGCTCGGCCCCCAAAACACTGACGATGAGGGCTGAATCGAAGTTTCGGTTTCCGTTGCTACCGGACCCCCCTAGCTCGGTGCTCCCGGACTTCACCGACCCCGCATTGCGGATCCGGGTGTGGCGGAAGGCGCGCAAAGGTCTGGAAGCACGCTCGCTTCGCGATACGACACAGCTCCAGCAGTCAGATTGAAGACTCCCTCAAATCTTCGCGTTGGCAATTTTCGGGAAGGGTTCCGCGTTCCTACCAGTGGATGTCCATCTGAAATCCCGTAGGGTGATCGTATCCCCCTTGGCCCACAACATCCATGATCGCAGCATGAGGGCGAAACGTTCCAGCTGCCCCTCGCGCGTGCCGATGGCGGCGTCGATGCCCCTGAGCAGGCGCTCCCGCAGGACGTAGGCAGGATCCGTACGCCCGACATCCAGCCCGGTAGCCACCGCATCCAGCCAGGCATCTAGCTTTGCTTTCTGCGGCGTCTTCGAAGCCAGGTAGGCGGTGGCATAGAGGGGAGTGCTGCGGATCGGTTTGGGGAAGGAATGCGCGTTCACCGCCGCGACGATGTCCTCCACGCCCGAGAACTCTTCGAACGCGCGGGCGACCTCGTCGTTCGACACAAACTCCCGGATCGATTCCGGCAAGCCGCGCCGATAGAGCACGAGGAGCCGGACGGTCGAGGAGACCTGGGCACCGGCGCCTACACCCTTGATCGTCAACACGTCGCCCGAGCTGCGGGAGGCGCCAGTGTCGGTTTTCGTGAAAGCCTTCCGCGGGATCCCGAACCGCACGTCCATCTCCACGACAGCGTCGGCCTCGATGACGGCGAGCAGCCGGTGCTGGCCGTCGTTGATGACACCCTCCTGGCTAACGATGACCGGCTCACCTGTGTTCTCGAACTCGCCCACCCGCATCTGCGCGGCCAGCTGCTGCACCTTCCGCCGGTTCACGCGCCGGTTGCCGGTGTTCATCGCCAGGAATGCTTCGGCCGTCGCGGCGTCGAACATCAGAACCTTGAGCCCGTAGAAGCTTTTTACGAGTCCGGGGAGGTCGTCCGCCGCCAGCCATTCGGCATAAGGGTTCGCCGCTTTGCTCCCTTGGGATTTCGCTGCTGCAGCCAACGATGAAACTCCTTGTACTAGGCTGTCACCTGGGCCGGGCTGAGCCGCTGCGTCTCAGGGAATCGAGGCAAGCGACCGCCGGTGACGCGGCACCTTGCCCCCACTGAGGACCGCAAGGCAAGGCGGCATGCCCGGTCGGCCGACGCAGAGCGCGGCAGTGATGACCGTCAGGCAGAATGTTTCGTCACCAACCGAGAAACGTTTATGCGGCTCGTCAGGTTCAAGGTCACCAACTTCCGCTCTGTCAACGACAGCGGCTGGATAGAGGCCGCAGCCCTGGCCAGCCGGAAAGACGGCGGGTTGGCCGCCGGACGCATGTCGGCATGGGTGGCGGGCATGGCGGTGTCGATACCGGAGGCCAGCGGCCACCAGTTCAATGGTTCCGCGTTTCAGCGCGTGGTCGAGTCGCTGGAGGGGATCGTCGTCCAGACCGGAGCAGCCTTGCGGCAGCAGGTGGACGGCGTGCGGGACCTTGTCAAAGATGCCCTCGTGAAGTTCGTCTACTTCTCGAATTACGGGAACCTCAACTCCTAGATTTACCTGCCGCAGGTCGTCGAGAACATGGGCTGAGATACGTTGGGGTCACGCGAGGCGGCGAAAGCGAGGACGCTGCGCGTCCCGTTCAACTTCGTCCGTCTGCAGCCGAAGGAGATACTTGAGCTCGGGCGCGATTTCCCGACCTTCCAGGGTCGGGCACCGACTCAATCGGAAATCTCGCAGATAGCCGACAAGAAGCGGAACGCACCATACTCCTGAATTTGGCCGGACTTTCATACGATAGTCATAGCGCACGCGCCAAGTCGATGAGCGTTTGCTGCTTGGCGCAGAAACCGTTCATTGGAGCGTCTGTCATTACAGAGCCCGGTTGCGGAATCGACCATCCTCGGATTGGACTGACACGCTTCGGGCAGCGATCAACCTTGCAATGACGCTATTTGCCGTCTTTCGCGTTCCTGGTTGGCCGGGATCGACGACAGATCGCCCACGTCCTGGCACTTCCGTCATCCGAAGAACCTGAGAAATGTCTCGACCACGACGATTGCGATGACGGCGGAAACATATAGGCGCTTCGTACGGCTACGGGCTCGTGTCACCCGGCGATCCAATCCGTACTGTCGAAGAAGCTGGTCGTCTGGTGCCATTGTGCCTCCCAAGATAAAGCCTTAACCAACAACGGGATGTCCGCCTAGTCCCCGCAACCCAAGGTGCCGGGCAGTGGTCCCTAAGCCGTGACGGGGCGGCAGAAGGATGCATGTCCGACCCGAGGTGATAAGTGTCGCACCGCCATGCCTGCCCTCCGAAAGACCGGTTCAGTTGTCCGGGACGCACGTCGGGGCAGGAGGAACGGCTTGCAAATCCTGATCCACGAGAACCTGGAACCAAGGTAAGCCCTTGCGGTCGGAAAGCAGCGACGGCCAAGCGTCGGGCGAGACATTCGCGGCAACCCGCAGCGGTCCCGCAAACCCTCGAAGTAGGCATAGTGCGCGGATGACGCCTAACCTCCGGGCCTCATCGTCTTCAGCGGATTGCCCGGCGCGGGGAAGGCCAACTTCTCCAGGACGCTCGCGCGCGACCTCGGCGCGGTCTACCTGCGGATCGACTCCGTCGAACAGGCGATGAGGTCCGCCGGAGCGCAATGCATCGGACCGGCAGGCTACGCCGTGGCGAACGCCCTGTCCGAAAGCAACTTCCGGCTCGGCCTCTTCATGTTGGCAGACTGCGTCAACCCTGTGCGCGAAAGCCGGGTTGCATGGGCCGACGTGGCCAAGCGGGCGCCCGCCACTTTGGTCAACATTCACCTGACCTGCTCCGACGCGGCCGAGCACCGGCGGCGGTCGGAAGGGCGGTCCGCCGACATCCCCGATTTCATCCTGCCAACCTGGGAGGACATCACACGCCGCAACTTCGACTTGTTTGAAGATGACTGCCTCAGCCTGGATACCGTCGTATTATCTGTCGAGGAAGCCCTTATCTATAGTCACGCGTACATCACAGACAGGCTCGGCAATCGGTAGCCGACCTGGCTCCAACGCATGACTGCATTTGACATGCGAGTCTGACCGCGAAGGTCAATGACGCGGCAGAAGTCGGACGACTTCTTGGGCGGCCTTACTCGGCCCTCATGGCGGCTTCCACCGACTCCGATGTACTTGCTGCGGCGATCCCTGCCATGACGAAGCCCAGTCCTGAGCTGTAGCGTCCGGCACCTTCTATGTCGCCAAAGACGCCGGACGTGTCGTCGGCTGCGGTGGCTTGAGGTTCTAACAGCCTGGGTCACGGACGGTGCCGAGCGGGCATGCCCAACTCCGCCGTTTCGCCACACACCCGGCCATGACCCGGAGGCTCGTAGGGCATTCAGTCTCTTAACAATGGACCAAGCACGTCGCTCTAGTGCCTCTTCCATGCAGGTGGTACGGCCGAAAGGTTCGGAACTTCACCACCCGCAGCACCTTACGCTTGAATGGACGACCATTGAGAAAGTCTCACACATCTTGCGGCTGCCAAACCGTGTCGCCCACGCTATCGATAGCCTGAAGCGCACCGGGGCCACCGCTGACTAGCCTCTACGAAGCCAGGCGTTTTCTGCGGCCAGGCAAGCGGCCGCCCATGTTTGGAGTGCGCCATCGCCATGCAAGCGTTCCTGAAGTTCCTCTCACGCCAGCATTGGTCGGCCGCCGCCAGCATCGGCGCGACCTTGACCGCGCTGCTCGTCATCACGCTCATCCGTTTGGCGGTCCCGCTGAACACCGCGCCATTCCTCCTCTATCTGCCGGTCATCTTCATCCTGAGCCTGGCACTTGGCTGGCGTCCCGGCGCTCTTGGCCTAGTGCTGTCGGACCTGCTGGCGGCCTATTTCTTCCACCGCGACGCAGGCGGCGCATCCCTGAAGCCCGGCCAGGTGGTGGCGCTGGCCGAGTATCTCGTCGTAGGGCTCGCCATGGTCTCGGTGTGCGACGCTTTGCGAAGGGCGATCATCGAGAACGAGTCGACGCTGGCCGACCTCATCGAAAGCCGTTCTGCCTTGGAGGAGGCCAAGGAGCAGGCTGACGCCGCGCGTTACGCCGCCGAGAGCGCCAATCAGGCCAAGAGTTCCTTCCTTGCCAACATGAGCCACGAGTTGCGGACGCCGCTGTCGGCGGTGATCGGGTATAGCGAGATGCTGGAGGAGGAGGCCGAGGAGGCGGGCGAGACGGCCATGCTGTCAGACCTCGGCAAGATAAAGTCCAATGCCAAGCACCTGCTCAGCCTCATCAACGACGTGCTGGACCTCAGCAAGGTGGAGGCCAACAAAATGGAGCTCTACGTCGAGTCCATCGAAGTCGACGGCTTTGTCCGGGACGTGGCGAGCACAGTCGATGCCTTGGTCGCCAAGAAGTCGAACGTCCTGGAGCTGGATCTTGGCGGAGACCTTGGCTCCATGAGCACGGATGCCACGAAGCTCCGGCAGTGCCTTTTCAATCTCGTCGGCAACGCAGCCAAGTTTACCGAAGGCGGCAAAATCACTCTAAAGGTTACCAGGGAAAGCAAGCCGAACGGCGAGTGGCTTTCTTTCTCGGTTACCGACAACGGCATCGGGATGACGCCTGAACAGATTGCGCGCCTGTTCCAGAGGTTCGTCCAAGCCGACGAAACGACGACGCGCAAATACGGCGGCACGGGGCTCGGACTGGCGCTGAGCCAGGCGTTTGCCCGGCTTCTGGGCGGCGACATCTCCGTCACAAGCACGGCGGGAGCAGGAACCTGTTTCACCGTCCGAATTCCTGCCGTCGCGCCGGAACCGCCCAACATAAATGCAGTCCACGTGGAGGAAGGCAGCCCGCTCCACGATGAAGACCGCGACCTGGTGGTCGTCATCGACGACGAACCCGCGCAGCGGGAACTGACCACGCGCTTTCTCAAGCGGCAGGGCTTCGCCGTCCAGACCGCACCAGACGGCCCGGCCGGGCTGGAGTTGGTCCGCGCCTTGAAGCCGCGCATCGTCCTACTCGACGTCATGATGCCGGGGATGGATGGATGGACCGTCCTCAAGACCCTGAAGGAGGACACTGAGACATCAGGCATTCCGGTCGTGATGGTGAGTTTCGTCGCGGAGCCCGGAATGAGCGCCAGCCTCGGTGCCGACGCCGCCGTCTCCAAGCCGGTGGATTGGACGCGGTTGAAGACCGTCATGGATAAGTTCCAGGGATCCGCTGGCGAGATATTGGTGGTGGACGACAACCCCGATGTGCACGAGCGCCTCCGGACGTTGCTCGTGCGCGAGGGATGGCGGGTCAAGGAGGCTTACAACGGCGCGGAGGCGTTGGAGCGCGTCAAGGAAGCATGCCCTCAGGTAATCCTTCTCGACCTGACCATGCCGGTCATGGACGGCTTCGCTTTCCTCCATCGAGTGCGGGAGCTTCCGGGCTGCGCGGATGTGCCCGTGGTTGTCTTCAGCGCGCGCGACATCAGCAACTCCGAACGAGACGCGCTGGCACAGGCCGACCGCATCCTGCGCAAAGACCAGACCAGCATGCATGATCTGACGGCGGAGCTCAGGGCCGTGAAAGGAAAGCCGCACATCGCCAACACACCGTCCCTGGAAACAAGCCGCAGTTAATTGACAACGCCAGATGCGGCGTCCGGACGATTTTCGCCCAGCGGGTTTCCCATAGAGAATTGCCACCCGTCCCAGGGCTTGCGCGTTAATGACGCTCTGTGGAGATCAGCATGGCCGTAGACCTTACAGCCCGTCGATTAAAGTCGAACCTCCGGAACGGGGGTTAACGATGACAGATTT
The DNA here is from genome assembly GCA_965198855.1 of Acetobacteraceae bacterium. GTDB lineage: Bacteria > Pseudomonadota > Alphaproteobacteria > Acetobacterales > Acetobacteraceae > BOG-908. The sequence goes on from CBDAPZ010000002.1 coordinate 636,664, forward strand.
TGGGCTGAGCCTCGAAACAGAGTCGATGGAAGCAAAGTCGGTCGAGCGGATTCCGACCGACGACGGCTGGCAGTTCGAACCCAAATGGGACGGCTTCAGGTGCCTGGCCTTTAAGTCGGGCGGCAACGTCGACCTTCGCACGAGATCGGGTAAGCCCCTGACCAAGTATTTCCCCGAGATGGTTGCCGCGCTGGCGGCCGCCAAGGTGGACAACTTCGTGCTGGACGGGGAGCTTGCCATCCCGGTCGGGGACACCTTGGAGTTCGCGGCCTTGCAGGACCGCTTGCACCCTGCGGAAACACGGGTCCGCAAGCTGGCCGCCGAGACACCTGCGTTGCTCGTCCTGTTCGATTGCCTGTTTACGCAAAAGGACGGCTCGCTCCTCGCGGAGCCTCTCACGAAGCGGCGGGCTGCCCTGGAGCGTCTGGCGGCAGGGTTCGACCGCCAGCACCGCACCAGGCTCACGCCGTTCACGCACGATCCGGCAGAGGCGCAGCGTTGGCTCGACGTCACCCACGGCGCCTTGGACGGCGTGGTGGCGAAACGCCTGGACGGGACATACCAACCGGGCAAGCGCGCGATGCTGAAGGTCAAGCGCCTGCGCACCGCGGACTGCGTGGTCGGTGGGTTCCGTTATGCCAAGGGCACCAAGCAGGTCGGGTCGTTGCTGCTCGGGCTCTACAACGACGCGGGCAAGCTGGACCACGTCGGGTTCACGTCCGCCATCTCCGACGCCGTTCGCCCAGCCTTGACCGAGAAGATGGAGGCGCTTCGCGGCGGTGCGGGCTTCGACGGCGACGCACCGGGTGGCCCGAGCCGTTGGGCCACGGAAGCTACTTCGGCGTGAGAGCCGGTCCGGCCGGAAGCCGTTGTCGAGGTCAGCTACGACCACGTAAGCGGAGGTAGGTTCAGGCACGGAACGATGCTGCTTCGCTGGCGGCCCGACAAGGCGCCGCGCCAATGCACGCGGGAGCAGATCCAACAGGAGGCTAGGCCCGGTGTTCTGGTCGAGGAACTGCTCAGAGCCTAAAGCCGCAACAAGTACGTGCCTTCATCCGACCCGATGCCCTCGGCCCGAAGGTGGCCGCGGATTCTGACTGTCGCGCTGTCGGCTGCTAAGAGCACGGCCGCTTAGAGAAAAACGAGCGAAGCCGCCGCCTGCACGGCGAGAGGAGACGCTTACCCGGCACACACGCCAGCCCTGAAGAAGGTTCAACGGTATGGCCGAACCGGAGCGAAGTTCGAACGCTAGGCAACCGGATGCCATTTCTATCGCATCGGAAGGAATGAACATGGTTGACGAGAACCGGATCAAGGGTTGCGCGAAGAACATGGGCGGCAGAGTTCAGGAAGCGGCGGCGGCCTGACAGGCGACCGATCGGCGCAGGCGCGCGGCAAGGTCAACGAGGCCGCCGGATCGGTGAAGGGAATGTATGGCTAGGCCGATCGACGAAGCGAGGCACTTCGTGTCCAAGCAGCCGGTCGTTGCCCTCTTCGCAGCGGTAAGCGTCGGCGTCATCCTGGGGCGTCGCTGACGACGGAATGCGTCCGGCAACCGTGCCGGACCAACGAAGCGCGCAAGCGCCAGCCACGTCCCTAACGGACGGGTTTGAACAAGAGGAAACACAACATGGCTACTACCAGTCACACGAAAGCGGCCGAGCACCACGAGACGGCCGCCAAGTCCCACCGCACTGCGGCGGAGCACCACGAGAAAGGTGACCACGCCAAGGGCGAAGAGCATTCCAAAGCGGCTCACGGGCATTCTGAAGCCGCCCACAAAAGCTCGACCGAGGCGCACGGCAAGAGCGCCGCGCACGCCAAAAAGAAGTAGACTACAGGCGCCCGGCATCTCGCCGGGCGCCACCCAGCCGACCGGACAACGGACCGCCATTTGTCGCGAGCCGATTGAAGCGCCCGAACTCGTCAGCGCGGCTATCTACCGGGAAGCCGCATGTGAACTCAATGTGATAGAGGCTTCCGCAACCTTGCCCATCGACATCCGTCCGCTCTGAACGTGACCGACCAGAAAGTACTTCCGATGCCACAGATGTTCGACTGGATTTTCTTCGCTATTGTCATCCTTCCCCACGTTTACTTTGTCTGGGACTGGATGAGAAACCGCTAAATACCTTCAGGGGCTTCGATCTCAAAAGGGACGAGGCCCTCCAGCCCACGAAGGGTCAGGCTCCCAGGTCTGTAGCGGCGGACTTCACCAAGTATGGCCTGGGCGTCGAAAGTCTCGGCGGCGAGGTCGGCAGCGGCCACGGGCCGCCGCAGCCGTAGGGGCGCCTTCGCCTCGACCCGTTCCCATGCCAGCCCGAAATGGGGCTTGCTCATGATATGCCGGAGCATTTTCTCTTCGAGGCCGAGCACCGTCGCTAAGTCACCGATGCCGGAGCACTCGCCGAGGTACATTCGCCGAAGCACGTGGCGTGCGACAGCCCGCCGTGCGCAATGCGCCGCGGGCTCGAGGCGGTCATCGATGTAGTCGTCTGGCTTCGTAAGCCTGCGTCGGATGGTGTCCGCCATCCCTCCGGCCGCTCGGCCTACCGTCCGGCCGGACACTGTCACATGGACGGCGGGAGAGTGCCGGACACGCGCATCGATCCGGCGCAATGCCGCTATTAGCGCACGGTCTTCGCCCAAGGCTACCGGTGGAACGCCGCCGCATCGTCGGAATGCTTCGGCTGTCACGGCGATGCTCGCCCCGGAATGCTGTGTATGCCGCGGCAACGGGTCGGCCGTATCGGGATCCAACAGCCCGTGCAGCTCGTCGCACAAGGCATCGTAAGCGCACTCGCGGGCGTCATCCTCGTGGAGAGCTTCCGGGATGGCTCCCCACTCCAACGGATGCAGATCGACCCACCCCGCGACAGCATCCGCGCCTGCGTCGATGGCGGCGAGGTTGGCGGCCAACCAATCCGTATCCACGAGGCCGTCGGCGTCGCTCGTCAGAAGGATGCCGCCGTCGCCGACCAGTGGCAGCGTGGCCTGCATGGCAAGGCGCCTCGCAAACCCGGCATTCGCCTGCGCGCCGCGCATATCCTGCTCAATGACGTGCAGCCGTGTCGCCGCGCTCAAGGGAACCGAACGCGCAAGTGCGGCAGTGCCGTCGGATGTGTTGTTTACCAGCAGGACAATGTCGTTAAGCCGGACGCCGTCCTGGTTGTCCAATGCCTCCAGGCAACCCACGATCCGCTCCGCTTCATCGCGTGCGGGAATGGCTACGACAGTTTTCCGGTGCTTTTTCTGAAGGAACATCGGAGCGATGACGCCAGCTCGCACAGGAGGTTTCGGCAGCGAGTGAGGCGGTCGATCAACAAACCTTGCGAGCGATGCCAAGGGTTCGTGTCCGGCTATAGCAGCCATCGGGAGCGACGACGGCGAACATAGTACGCGACTACGCCGGAAGCAATCTCCCGCTTCCGGCGCGATGGTTTCCGCTTCAGAGGTGAAGGGAAGCTATTTCTCAGCGGGACTTCTTATAGAGCTTTTTCGCGACCTCGAACATTTCTTCGGGCGCATAGTCGGGCGAGAACGCACTGTATGTGCCCGGCATGTCAGGCATCTTGCCGCCTTCTGGAAAGCCTTCAATGAGCTCGAGCGGACCCGGCGGATCGCCAGGCAGTGCGACCTCGTCGTTTGACCAGACGCCTGCGGCCTCGGCATAATCTTCCGGACTGAATGTGTAGAGGCGGCGGTGCTTGCCCTCGTCCAGGTATTTCTGGCACTCCGGCACCTTCGAAAGGTCAATGTTTGGCGTCGGAAGCATCTTCTCGATCTGTACGCCGGTTATCTTTTTGAGTGCCAGCGCATAGGCATGAGCATGCAATGAACCGCGTACGAGAAGGTAGGCGCACACCTCGCGGCCGGTCGGCTCCTTCATCGTCTCGTAAACGCGCAGCTTGTGGATGCGCGCGCCGCATTCGAGATGGAAATTGTGCAGAAGGTCGATGACCAGGTTACCGGTCGTGGTGACCATGTCCATGTTCCAGGACGCGGCATTGCTGTTCATCGGCATGGCGCCGCCGCCGTTGCTCAGGAAGCTGCCAGCCAGGCGGATGTCTTCCATGCTGTGGAAGGGCGCCTTCGAAATATCCACGTCAGGTGTCGGATCGCCGGGGCCGTTGTTCAGCAGCGCGACGCCGTTGCTTACCAGCTCGACGTGGCCGAGTTCCTCGGCGAAGATGCTAGAAACGAGGCTGTAGAAGGGGCGCAGCGCGGACTTGTTGCGGAAGTTGAAGCTCTGGAACATGTAGTTTCCAAGCGTGCTCATCTCGCCGTACTTGCCGCCCAAGAGTTCCTGAAGTGCTGCCGCCGCGTTGGGCGAGGGTTTCTTCGGAATGGGGAGGTCGGTAAGCAGGCTGTCGATGCGCGCGAACATATGTCAATCCAATTCAGGTGGGTTGCCCTCAGGCAGGCCGACCCTACGCGCCGCATCCTCGGACCACTCATCAAAAAGCGGGTGATTGCAAACTGTAAACGGAACGTGTTCTGCCCGTCCGTCGAGGCTTCGGAGCGGTATTCCATGCAGAGGAAGCTGTCCACTGCCTTTATTGGTATGAAACCAGCAACTTGGCTGATCGACGAGCCCGGCGGTTGGTTCAGACGGAAGTCTCATCCTTGCTTCTCGTGCCTTCGATGCCTGCGTCAGGCGGAGAGGCTGAGAGGCTGAGAGGCTGAGAGGCTGAGAGACTGACAGGGTTTAAAGCCCTGACATGGGTTCGGCCGTCCCGGTGCCGTGACTTTCCTTGATGGCGTCGAGTACCGCCTGCGGGTCGGCCGCGACGGCCATAGCTGCTGCCTCATCATCGCCCCGATTCACGAGCATCGGGTTGTCGCGCCGCATTTCATCAAGCAAAGAGATTATCTTTGCCGACTTCTGCGCCGAGAGGATCGCCAGCTTCAGCGTGAGTTGTTCAAGGTGTTCGGCAAGGTGATCCGCTCTCCGCTGAGTGGCGAGGATGACAAGGGCCACAAAGAACACAAAGGAGCCGAGCACCGTTTGCAGCCACCAAAGGGCGGCAGGTCCAAGCCGACCTTTGGTGAGCCAGCTCGATGCAGTTCCCTACGACCCACAGCCCCACCAATAGAACCATGAACGCGATGGAGGGCGGCTGGCCCAGCTAGTCCGTCGCCTTGTCGAATGATCGCTGGAGCGGACCTGGCTCAGCGTGATGGTTCGTATGGAGCTTTGCGATGCCCTGTGTCCCAGCATCCACGCGGACATCATCAGTCCTGGCCTATCATCGAGGTTTTCGCAATCAGTTCTTTAATCGTGGTAGCCAGCCCCTCGATGGAAAACGGCTTCGTCAGTATATGCATGCCCGGGTCGAGTTGGCCGTTCCCTACGACCGCGTTTTCGGCATACCCTGTTATGAAGAGAACCTTCAATCCCGGTTGTATCGCGCGTCCCGCATCGGCAAGCTGCCTTCCGTTCATGCCTCCGGGCAGGCCGACATCCGTTATCAGTAGATCGACCCGCGTTTTCGACCGAAGAATTTCGAGGCCTGTGGCTCCGTCGGGTGCCTCTATCGCGTTGTAGCCGAGTTCCTCCAGAACTTCCGTCACCAGCATCCTGATGGTCGGTTCGTCGTCTACCAGCAGTACCGACTCCCCCAGATCGGCCCGCGGCAGTTTCTCCGGACCTCTTTGGGCCTCCGGCTTTTCAGCGTCAACGAAATGCCGGGGCAGGTAGATGCAAACCATCGTTCCCTCTCCCGGCTCCGAGTAAATCCTGACCTGGCCTCCCGACTGCCGGGCAAAGCCATAGATCATGGAAAGGCCAAGGCCCGTTCCTTCGCCCAGCGGCTTGGTCGTGAAGAACGGGTCAAACGCGCGGGCGACCACGTCCGGTGGCATGCCGCTGCCGGTATCAGTGACGCAAAGCGTGACGAATTGGCCCGGTGACAGCGCCCTTTCGTTGGCAGCACGCTTGTCCAGCCATTTGTTCCCCGTCTCGATCGTGATGCGGCCGCCATCCGGCATCGCATCGCGTGCGTTGATGCACAGGTTCAGCAAGGCGTTTTCAAGCTGATTCGGGTCGACGAGTGTCGGCCACAGACCACCCGCACCCACGACTTCGACCGAGATCCCGGGGCCTACCGTCCGGCGAACGAGATCGGCCATATCAGCTATCAGCCGGTTGGCATCGGTAGGTTTCGGATCGAGGGTCTGCCTGCGGGAGAACGCCAGAAGCCGATGTGTCAGGGCCGCGGCGCGATTGGAGGCGCCGAGGGCCGCACGGATGTACTTTTCCATACCATCGTAGCGGCCTTGGGAAATCCGGGTCCCCAACAACTCAAGACTTCCTGCGATGCCAGTCAAAAGATTGTTGAAGTCATGCGCCAGACCCCCGGTGAGCTGGCCTACGGCCTCCATCTTCTGCGACTGCCGGAGCGCTTCCTCCACTTCGGCTCGTTCCGCCATTTGCAGGCGCAACTCGGCCGTTCGTTCGCCGACTATATCTTCGAGCTTCCCGGCCGCAGAGGCACGCTCGGCAATGTAAGCGCGTGCCTCGTACTGTCGGCGTCTGCTACGTACCGCTGAGGCGACGGCGCTCGCCATGGTTGCTCCGTCTAACGGGCGCGCCAGCATAGAGGCATTGCGCAAGCTCACTAAGAGACATTGGCGCCAAATCAGGACTTCAGGCCTTTCCTGGCGGCTGGTAACGACCACTAACGGAAGGTCCGACCAAGGTTCCTGGCGACCAACCCAGTCCACCAGAGACGCTGCATGTTTGCCGAACAGGGCTTCTTCGGCGACCAAGGCGGCATCGGCGCCTTCGTCCAACGCAGCGACAAGCTCAATCACGTCCCGACAAATGAGACTTTGAATACCAGCCCGTCGAAGTACGTCTGCCGAGGCTGCTGCATCGCGGCCAATAGGTGCGAGTATCAGCACCCTGCCGGAGAGGGCGTCATCGGACGTCGTCGCCTCCTTCGGGCAGGAGCGGTTCCGGCGTACCCGCATAGACCGGGGTTCCATTGAAGATGCTGGTGAACCCGTAGAGGGGCGGCCCTATGGATACGCCGTTCGAGCCGAGTTTGAATTCGCGGATGGTATGCTCGTGGGTTCCGCTCCGCTTTTTGACGATGGACAGCGCCCGCCGGACTGTCCCGTTGTATTCGAAATACCGGAGCATGATCACCGCATCGCTCAAGTAACTTATGTCGAGCGGCGTCTCCATCGGTCCGACCAAGCCATGCTGAGCCAGGACCAAGATGGTCAGGACACCAAGCTGGCTCAGATAGCTGAGAAGCTCGTGCATTTGCAGGATGAGAAAACGGCCGTCCGGCATGGCGTTCAGATAGCCATTAAGGCTGTCGATGACCACGACCCGTGCGCCGTCGACTTCTACTGCACGTCTTACCCGGCTGGCGAATTCGCCCGGCGACATTTCAGCAGGGTCTATCTGCTGGATTGAAATTAGTCCTGCCTCAAGGCCGCGCTGTAGCGGGAGCCCAATCGCCTCCGCTCGTGCATCTATTGTGGCGCGACCTTCGTCGAACGCGAATATGACCGCGCGCTCCTGTCTAGCCGCCGCCGCCACTACGTAAGTCATCGCAAGGGAAGACTTCCCGACTCCAGCGGCGCCGATCAGCAATGCGTTCGTGCCACGTTCCAGGCCGCCGCCCAGCAAGTCATCGAGCTCCGCATTGCCGCTTGGCGTAAAGTTGCCGGAGAATGGCTTGTGATGCTCGGCGGCGATAAGGCGCGGATAGATATCCAAGCCTCCTTTGACGATGGTGAAGTCGTGGAACCCGCCCCGGAAGTTTATGCCGCGCATCTTAACCACGCGCAGCCGACGCCGCTCCGCGCCGTAATCGATCGCCAGCTGCTCCAGGAGAACGACGCCGTGGGAGATGGAGTGCAGCTGAAGATCGTTTTCGGATGAGGACAGGTCGTCGAGCAGGATGACGGTACAGTCCCGCTCGGTGAAGAAGTGCTTGAGCGCGAGCACCTGACGACGGTATCGGAGCGGGCTCTGGGCGAGCAGGCGCATTTCCGACAGGCTGTCGAACACCACCCGGGATGGCTTGGTTTCCTTCACCCGTTCGAAAACCAGGTTGGTCGTTTCGTTGAGCTCCATCTCCGCAGGATGGAGGATCGTGAGCTCGCGATCGGGATCCAGCGTGGTCTCTGGAGAGACCAACTCGAAAACGTCGATCCCTTCCAAGTCCCACCCGTGCCGACGGGCGATGACCTGTATCTCCTTCTTCGTCTCGGAAAGTGAGACGTACAGCGTCCTCTCACCGTGACGGGCCCCCTCCATGAGGAACTGCATGGCCAGGGTGGTCTTGCCGGTACCCGGCCGTCCTTCGTAGAGGTATAGCCTGTTGGGGTCGAAGCCGCCGCCCAGGATGTCGTCGAGACCCTCATTGCCCGTGGTTAGCCTGGGCGGATCATCGACGACAGTTTCCGGTGGGTCAGTCGGTTGCATGCATTCTCCTGGTCCTGGCTACATACGTGTTCAATCAAACCTAGAACGGCGGAGCCCGCTGCGGCTATCGCTGTGGGACGCGAGCGGTAACTTGGACACATTATGTCGATAAGTCGACCTTTGGGAGCTAGGAAGGACTCGCACGCGGCGGCCCCGCCAGCCGCCTCACCGCTTCCACCAGGTTTCCGGTTCCTGCGTTTAGGGCGCTATGCCCGACATCTGCTCGCGTCGCTCCGTGCATACACAGGAGCCTTCATGAGCAGACCGGCGCCTCCCCAGAGCAGCCTGCTCGAAACCGGGCATCACATCTCCGATGGACGCAACTTGGTCGGACAGAACGGTGTCACGGAAGGCGCAGACATCTTCTTCGCGGCCATTCAGACGAGCAGGATGCCCATGTGCCTGTCGGATCCAACTCTCGACGACGACCCTATCGTCTACTGCAATCGCGCCTTCGAGCAGCTGCTCGGCTACTCCCGCAAAGAGATAATTGGCCGCAACTGCCGCTATCTTCAGGGAGTGGGCACAGACCCGGAGGCGGTCAAGGCGATCCGGCGCGCCTTAGACGCCAAGGAGGACATCCACCTCGAGCTGCTGAACTACAGGAAGGACGGCACCAGCTTCTGGAACGCCTTGTTTCTGAGTCCGGTAGTGAATGCCTCCGGAAAGCTCATCTATCACTTCGCCAGCCAGCTGGATGTCAGCCGCAGGCGTGAGACGGAGGCGGCGATGCTCCAGACCCAGCGCATGGATACCCTGGGCTCGATGGCATCCAGCCTCGCGCACGAGTTCAACAACCTGATGACGATCGTCCTTGCCAACCTCGAGAGGCTTGAGACCGAGGCAGACGTGGAGCGGCGCGCCAAGCAGGTGCGGCACGCGACATGGGGCGCCCGTCAGGCCGCCCGCCTCACCGACCAAATGCTGTCATTCGCGCGGCGGCAGTATAATGACGATCATTTGGTGGACGTGAATCAGGTCCTCTCGAACTGCGACGCGATCCTCGACCAGATGGCGGGCTCGGGCTTAAGGGTCCGGCTGGACCTAGCTGGCGGACGATTGCTGGCCATGGTGGACGCCGGTCAGCTTGAAATGGCCCTGCTGAACCTAATCCGGAATGCGGCCGATGCGTCACCGACAGGTAGCGAGGTCGTAGTCACCACACGTTTGCGCGGCAGCGCCGACGTTGAAATTGCATTGACCGACATGGGCGAGGGCATGGCTCCCGAAATCGCCGCACGTGCTCTGGAACCGTTCTTCACGACGAAGCCGCCGGGCAAAGGGACCGGGCTTGGTTTGGCAATGGTGAAGGGCTTCGTGGAGCAGTCGAACGGAAGGCTTCAGCTGGATACAGCACCCGGTGAAGGCACGACCGTGCGGATGGTGTTCACGCTCGTGACGGTTCCAGGCGACGGCTGAGTTCGCACCGAGGAAGAACGTTCGGTCGATGATCCAGGAGCCACAATGCTCGCACGTTTCTCGCTAAAAGCCGCAATGACCGCAGGAATTTTGGAGTAGCCAATCTGTTTTCGCCCCTTTCCCCGACTCCTCGGAACTGTCTTCTGGCGTCTTTGCCTCCAGACACGCTTGCCGCCTTAATGCCGAAGCTGCATCGGGTCGAGCTTCCCGCCCGGCAGATCCTGTTGCGAGCAGATGCTCCTATCGAGCAAGTATATTTCCCGGAAGAGGGCCTCATCTCTCTTGTGACCGTATTCGGGAATGACGGGCACGCCGAAGTGGGTGTCATCGGCAGCGAAGGAATGTTCGGCGTCTTCCTCCTGGCAGGCGTAGCGACGACATTCACAGAGGCGGTCGTCCAAATGAGCGGTCAAGCCATTCGCATCTCCAGCGGGGATTTTTCCCGGGAAATCGGAGCAGACGGCCCGCTCCGGTCGCTCCTGCTCCGCTACTATGAGGCACTGGCGTGCCAGGTGTCGCAGACCGCCGCCTGCAACGGCCACCATGGGATCGAGGCGCGCCTAGCCCGATGGCTTCTTATGGCTCACGACCGCATGGTCGGGGACGAGCTTTCGCTCACCCAGGATTTCCTCGCGATGATGCTGGGGGTACATCGGCCCAGCCTGACGGTTTCCGCAGGCGTTCTCCAGCGCAAAGGTCTCATCACACACTCAAGCACAGGCCGGGTGACGATCTTGGACCGCGAGGGACTGGAAGACGCTTCATGCGAATGTTACGCTGTGATCCGACGTCGGTTTACCACTATCATGGGTCCAAAGTTCTACGGCGAGCTGCCTGTCCGGCGTCTGAACGGCACGTCGGCGCGGACTTGCGGAACCAAGACCCATTTACCCGTTCCTGCGGATGTAGCCGAATAATCCTACGTTGACGCCACTGGAGGTCCAACCAGCTTCCTGACAAGCGCGGCCAGCTCGCTGGGCCGGTAGGGTTTGCACAAAAGCGTGTAGCCGAAGCCGTCGCCCATGGATCGCTTGGCGATGTCGGGCCGACCTGTAGCGATGACAATCGGAACGCCGGGACTTGCCTGCCGGAACTTCGAGGCGAGCTGGGCGCCGTCCATGCCGCCGGGCATGTGGAAGTCGGATACCAGGACGACGATGCGCCCGGGCAATCCCGCTAATGCCGCAATCGCTTGCGGGCCATCCGCGGCCTCTACGACCTCGTAGCCGGAGTCGCGAAGACTCTCGGACATGATCTCCATGATCAGAGGCTCGTCTTCGACGAGAAGGACGCACACGGCACGGTTCCAGAGATTAGACGACTGAAGCGTCCGCGGGCCGGAGTGTTCCTCTACTTCAAAGGGCTAATCCGAGAGTTGAACGGGCGATCTCACCGGGCGGCGCTCGGCAGCCTCATCCTGAACGTGAAGCGTGTGTCGCTTTCGTTGGACTGGACCTCGAGCGTTCCGCCGTGGGCGAGGGCGATCTGATGGGAGATATAGAGACCTAGGCCCAGACCCTGTCGGCTCGGCCGGTGCTCGCCGCGCGCGAACGGCTCGAAGATGCGGTCCATCACCGCCGCCGGGATCGGCGTGCCGCCGTTTGTCACGGAAATCTCGAGCCAGCCATCCAGGATGCGGGCCTCGAACCTGATTGGAGACGACACGTCGCCATGCGTGATCGCATTGCCCAAGAGGTTCGATACCATCTGAGCGATCCGATCGCGGTCGCAGTCAACCGGTCCGGGTAAGTCGACCGCCACATTGATCTCGCGTTCCGGCACGGCCGCGCGAAGCTCGTCCACGACCTGCCGCAGCACCGGCTCCAAAAGTTGGTCGGCATCGCGAGCCAGCGTCAGTCCGCCGCCCAGTCGGCCGCGTGCGAAATCCATGACGTCCTCGATCAACCCCGCCATCCGGGCAACGCTCAGCCCGACCATCCTGCCGACGGCAACCCGGCGCTCGTGGGGCATACCCTCGCGCATCATCAGCTCGACGCCGCCGCCGATCCCGGCCAGCGGATTGCGGAGGTCATGGCCGAGCACTGCAATGAACTGCTCCCTGAGGGCCGAAGTCTCCCGTTCGTCCAGGAGGACCGCTTCCAGCTGGGCATGCAGCGTCCGCGCCTCGTGCCGGGCGGCATCCGCTTCCTTGACCCCGTCTCGTAGCTTCCTCTCGTAACGGCGGCGTTCCGCGGCGTTGAACAACGTAAGCCGCGTGAACAGGAGCTTGCCGTCCGGGCCGCGTTTAGCAACGGCGTTGACCAGCATCGGCACGCGTTCGCCGGAACTTGCCACAAGGTCGAGTGCTACCTCGTCCATGTGCCCGCGGAGCGCGATGACCGGCCCGACATGCGTCTCCCAAAACATTCGTCCGGCGACGCCGAGGAGTTCATTAAATCGCTTCCCCGCGAGCTCCTTGTCCGCCAATCCCAATTAGCGTGCGAAGGTGGCATTGGATTTGAAGATGGTGCTGTCAAGCCGGAGCGAGAGGTAACCGCAGGGGGCGTTTTCGTAGAGGTCTTCCAGGTCCTCGCATGGCTCGGCGTCCGGACGAACGCAGCTTTTAGACAGGGGCATAAATTGCATCGATCGTCTCCTACGGAGAACTGAGCCAAATACTAACCTGGTTGTTCGACAATCCCGGTGGATCGGAGCCATCCTACCAAATGAAAACCAACCCCGATCCACACGGCCAGGCGGCTCTTATGCTCGTCGAGAGCCTGCTGCTCCTCCTGATCGAGACGAAAGTCATCTTGAAGGAGCAGATGGCCGACGCCATCGATGGTGTCGTCCAGGTAAAGCGGGAGATGGCGGGAACAACCGAAAGCACCGTAGTAAGCTTGGAATCGATCGGCTTGTTACGGGCCGTCTCCAATAGCTTGTCCGCAGCGAAGGTTGCTGAAGGCAAGGTTGAGCCTGACCGGCTAACAGCCGGGTCCTGACAGACCCTCATTGTCGTAGCGCATCATGAACCGGCCTCTAACGGAGCTTGCGTTACTCGACACCATCGGTTCTAAGGGCCGTAAGCTCTATTGACATTATCCTAGGTTAATTGCGGGAGATTTTACGGTGACGCTTTCATCGGATGTGTTCAGCGAACCCTCGGCTACCGGCTTCCCCAGCTCGAACCCCCTGACGCGCAAGCTTTCGCTTTACGCGCCGCTCTCAGGGTCCGATCGGCAGGTCCTTGATGACCTGCTCTCGCGGGAAGAGCGGTTTCCGGCCGATGCGGATATCATCGCCGAAGTGATGCCGCCCCGATCCGTCTTCGTCATGAAAGAGGGCATGGCGATCCGCTACCGGAACCTTCCGGACGGCAGCCGCCAGATCATGACGTTTCTCAACCCAGGTGACCTATGCGACGCGCACGTCTTCCTGCTCAAGACCATGGACCACTCGCTTGCGACGATTACTCCTGTCCGTATCGCCCCCATCTCGCGGGAAAACATTCTTGACCTTTTTGTCCGGAGACCCCGCATCTCTGCGGCTTTGTGGTGGAGCTCCCTGCAGGAGGAATCGATGCTACGCGAACGCATCGTGTCGCTTGGACGCCGTGATGCTCGTGGCCGTATCGCGTATTTGCTTTGCGAATTGCTATGGAGACACGCCGCCATCGGTCTGACGAACGGAGATGTCTTCCGGCTCCCGCTGACACAGATGGAATTGGGCGACACCCTTGGACTGACACCGGTCCATGTGAACAGGACCCTCAAGGACTTCCGCGAGCAGAAGCTCATCGCGACAGATCAGAAAATGCTAAACCTCTTGGACGTAGAGGGCCTGCAGAACATCGCGGGCTTCAACAAAGACTACCTTCATCTGACCGGCGTTTCGATAGAGGTGAGCAAGTACTTCGACGATTTGGACAGGGCGCAACGCAACGTCGGCGGCGCTTGAAAGAGATTCGTTAGACCGGGTGCATAGCTCCACGCCTGACAAGCCATTAGGTGCCGGGCGGCAAGCCGCGGACGACAAGATCGGTCATCAGGTCCGCGCCCAAAGGACAACCCATAAGGAACCCCTGGATTTTGTTGCACCCGAGTTCGACCAGGACTTCCCTTTGCTGCTCGGTCTCAATGCCCTCGGCTATGACGTCGATGTCCAGAGCCCGAGCCAGCTCGATAATCGCTGACACGACGGCTCGGGCCGCGCGATCGGCATGCAGGTCAACCGTGAACGAGCGGTCTATCTTGAGCCTGTCGATGGGAAACCGCCGCAGATAGCCAAGGCCGCAGAATCCAGTCCCGAAATCGTCCAAAGCCAACGTGAAACCCATCTGGCGCAGGGAGGCGAGCAGCTCCCGTGTCCTGAGGTCGTCGGCAATCAGCACTCCCTCAGTAAATTCCAACTCGAAGCTCCGGGCATCAATTCCATGCGCCTGCATCAGTCTCTGCAGGGAAGCCCGGAAGCTGGGCTGACGCAGCTGTAAGGCGGACACGTTGATTGCCACTTTCATCCCCGGCCAGAGATGGCTGTCCCTGAATGCCTTGCGGAATACGAAGGCGCCGAGCTCGTCTATCAGGCCACCCTCCTCGGCGAGCGGGATGAAGAACCCCGGCGGGACAGCCCCGAGCCGCGGGTGCACCCAACGGAGGAGCGCCTCGACCCCTGTGATCGCGGCGCCGTCGTATTGGGCCTGGTAGACGACTTCCAGAGCGTCGTCCGCCAGCGCCTGCCGGAGATCGTTTTCCAGCTCACGGCGATGACGGAGCGCCACGTCCATCTCCGGTTCGAAGAAGTGGAAGGTGCCCCGCAGCTCCTTGGCTTTGTATAACGCCATGTCCGCTTGCCGCAGAAGGTCGGTGGCCTGGCCTTGACCGTCGCGGCTGATGCTGATGCCGATGGATACGCCGACGTGGACGGTCGCCATGCTGAGGCTGACCGGTTTCGACAACGCTTCGACGAGACGCTTCGCAAGCTGGACGGCCTGAGACGCCGAGCAGTCTTCTGCCACGATCACGAACTCGTCTCCGCCGAGCCTGGCGCACGTGTCGGCGCTCCTGGCGACCCGGCAGAGGCGATGGGCAACGTCCCGGAGAAGTTCGTCCCCCGCCTGGTGGCCGTATGTATCGTTCACGAGCTTGAAGCGGTCGAGGTCAAGCAACAGAAGCGCCAGGTCGCTTCCTCTCCGGTCCGCCATCACGAGGGACTGCGAGATCCGATCCATGAGCAGCTTGCGGTTCGGCAGGCCGGACAGGCCGTCATGGAACGCCTGGTAGTGTGCGCTCGCCTCACTTTCCTTGAGGGCGCGCGCGCCCGCAGCGCTCTTGAGATAGGCGATCGTAACGGCTGCCAGTAGGGCGCCTACCGTTATCAGGATGGGGACCAGTCCCCTGATCAGGAGAGTGCGGCCGGGCGTTTCCGGCGTCCAGCCGATGCTGGCGAGCGGTCGGCCCGAAGCACCGTTCAACGAAATGCTTGCCGTGCTGCTGCTACGCGCGCCGAGCCCGATTGCCGGGTCGCGCAACTGCGCCCGATCCTGCAACATCGGGAGGATCACGGTTTCCAGATCGGACGTGAATATCAGTATGGGAGCGTGTGCATGCTTCAGGATCACGGGGCCCGGACCACCCTGAACCAATCCGGCGGTCATGAGCGTCGGTCTGCCCTGAAGCATGGTCATGGCGCTGCCCAGTACCCAATCCCTGCCGCTCGAGGACAGGGTCGGCCGTTGCCGGGCTTGGAGCGCCTGTTCCCTTGCCCTGATGAGCGCGACGAGCGCACTTGCCGCCAGCCGCGCCGCTGCCACCCTGACGTCGGAGGCGCGTTCTCCATGCTCGTGGCAGAACAGCACGTTGTCGTCTCCGTCCACTACGAGCAGGAGGCGGCTGGTGACGTCGTTCTCATACGGAGAGGTGAGCGTATCCTCGGCCCATTTCTCGTCGAAGCTGTTATCCAGGTTTTCTAGTGCGATGTCGGAGTTCGCGTAGGACCCGAGACGCTCCTCCAGGTCCAACGTGAGCTCTGCTATCGCCGTGCGGGCGATTACAATCTCACGGTCCCTTTCGTGCCAATCCGTCCCGGCTGCGAGTAGCGTGAGGCTCACGATAAGCGCGAACACCGCTGTCGCGGCAGAGGCGGCCAGGACGTTCAGCCCGTTAAAACGCAGTTTCCGGCGCCACGCCGCTTTGGCCCCCTTTGACGACGGGGCGCCGAGAACGGCGAGTTGCGACTCCACGACAAGCGG
Organism: Acetobacteraceae bacterium; assembly: GCA_965198855.1. Classification (GTDB taxonomy): domain Bacteria; phylum Pseudomonadota; class Alphaproteobacteria; order Acetobacterales; family Acetobacteraceae; genus BOG-908. The sequence continues at coordinate 652,716 of CBDAPZ010000002.1, forward strand.
CGCCATCGGGTGCTTACCCGGCAGTTTCAAAAGCACGTCGGCACATCCTGAGTAGGTGCTCGATGGTACACAACCTCAAATTGCAAGCCTCGTGCAATGGAAGGTTGTATGAACCATCCGGTTTTCAGAAGGTGCGAGGATTTAAGTGCCGGAGGCGATATTCGGACTTAATGATGACATGAAGCGTACAGAAGGATGGTCAGCTGTATTTTACGCTCTCAGCAGAGCTGGGCCTGTCCGCGGTGAAGGATTTTTGCGGAACAGTCGGGCGGCGAGCTCGAGTTGGAGACCGTTCCCGGAGAATGCACGCTGTCCGGATGGTGTTCCCGTTGCTGCAGCGTGACCCGCTGCGACCACGTTTCGCTGCGGTCTTGCCGTCATGTCGGCGGCCTAGGTTTAATCTCCATTCTGAATGTGAACCTGGTCTCGGTCTCGTTGGAGACGACGTCGAGAGTTCCTCCATGGGCGATGGCGATTTGGTCGGAGATATATAGGCCCAGCCCCAGTCCTTGCAGGCTCGGCCGGTGCTTGCCCCGCGCGAAGGGCTCGAAGATGCTATCCATCATGGCCGCCGGGATCGGCTCGCCACCGTTCGTAACGGAGATCCGCAGCCAGCCCTGTTCGGTCACGGCTTCGAACCTCACGGAGGTGGACGGATCGCCATGGGTAAGCGCGTTGCCGAGCAGGTTAGAGGCCATCTGCGCAATGCGGCGCCGGTCGCAGTCCACCGGGTCTGCCAAGCGGATGGCTACCTCGATTTCACGATCCGGCACGGCGGTGCGGAGCTCGTCCGCGACCTGCCGCAGAACCGGCTCCAGCGGTTGGTCCGCATCCCGGGCCAGCGTCAGGCCTCCGCCCAGGCGTCCGCGTGCGAAGTCCATGACGTCTTCGATCAGTCCGGCCATCCGGGCGACGCTCAAGGCGACCATCTTGCCAACGGCGGCACGACGTTCCTGCGAGATGCCTTCCCGCATCATCAACTCGACGCCGCCGCCGATCCCCGACAGCGGATTGCGGAGATCGTGCCCAAGCACCGCAATGAACTGCTCGCGCAAGGCCGAGGTTTCCCGCTCGTCCAGAAGGGCAACCTCAAGCTGGGCGTGAAGCGTCCGCAATTGCTGCCGCGCAGCCTCGGCTTGCTTGACGGCGTCCCGCAGGTCTCTCTCGTAGCGCCGCCTCTCGGTGGCGTTGAACAGGGTCAGGCGGGTGAACAGGTGCTCGCCGTTTGGCCCGCGCTTGGCCACGGCGTTGACCAGCATCGGCACGCGATCGCCGGAACCAGAGATCAGGTCGAGAGCCACCTCGTCCATGTGTCCGCGCAACGCTACGACGGGAGCCACGTGCGTTTCGTAGTACATGCGCCCCGCCATGCCGAGCAGGTCGTGGAAGCGTTTACCTGCGAGCGCGGTGCCGGAGAAACCCAGCCAGCGCGCGAAGGTGGCGTTGGTCTTGAAGATACGGCCATCGAGGCGCAGCGAGATGTAACCACAGGGAGCGTTCTCGTAGAGGTCATCGGGGTCCTCGACCGGATCGTCTTGCGGGACGGAGGCGTTGTCAGACAAAGGCCCGGATCGCGTCGATGGTCTCCTGAGGGGAGCTGAGGTTCGGGCAGTGCCCGGTCGCACGCAGGCGGACCAGCTCGCTACCTTGGATGTGGCGATGGACGTAATCGCCGACCTGCGTAGGCGCGATGACGTCGTCGCTGCACTGTACGATGAGCGTTGGAATGCGGACAAGCGCAAGGTCCTCACGGTTGTCCGCCATGAACGTGGCGCGCGCGAATGCACGCGCGATGACGGGGTCCGTCCGGCAGAAGCTCTCGGCCAGTTCCCCGGCGAGCTCAGGACGGCCGGGGTTGCCCATGATGACCGGCGCCATTGTCGCGGACCATCCCATATGGTTTTCCGCCAGAACCTCCAACAGCTCGTTTATCTGCGCGAGGTTGAAGCCGCCGTGAAAGTCGCCGTCATCAATGTAGCGCGGCGACGGTCCGACCAGGACGAGCTTGCCGAACAGGCCGGGCGCGTGGACGGACGCCAGCACGCCCATCATCGCCGCTACCGAATGGCCGACGTAGACAGCGTCACGGAAGGCCAGTTCCCGGCCTATCTCCACGATGTCGTCGGCGTAACCTGCCAGGCTGGCGTATTTGGCGGGATCGTATGCGGAAAGGTTGGAGCCGCCCGCGCCGACATGGTCGAAAAGGACCACCTTGAACCGATCTTCAAAAGCAGGCGCCACCAGCCTCCACATGGCCTGATCGCAGCCGAAGCCGTGCGCGAACATCATCGCGCGCTCGCCAGCGCCGCTGACCCGTACGTTGTTGCGCACCAAGACCGTCAAATGCCCGCCTACCTGCCTCTCAAGGCTCTTCTTACCCTTTCCGGAGCGACCGGGCCAGGGGCCTCCGATAACGCCGGTCTCTCCCGGCTGCCGTTCGTCCACGTTCCTGAAGAGCTTTGTAGCTTGAAGGTCGGCCGCGCGGGGCAGTCGTGTATTCGGAGCGCCTGCGCCTTACCGAGAGAGAGCCCGGGCATCCGGCAGACCGCAGTAGCTACGGCCTGGTTATCGAGAACGTATGGGGTAACTGCGAGAGTGCGCATCCGTCGGGAGCAAGACGGCCTCCGGGCTGTGGCCAAACAACACGGAAGGCGCAAATGCAAGAAAAAGGACCTCGTCGCGATGTTAACGGAGGACATGCTCGCCGACCTGGGCTACGAGATAGCGGTGACCGCCGCCAACCTGGAAAGCGGGCTGCAATCCGCGACCGGCGGGAACTTCGAAGTCGGCATGCTCGACATCAACCTGCACGGCAGGCAGTCCTACCCGATTGCGAATATCCTAGAAGAGCGGAGAATCCCGCTCGCTTTTGTCAGCGGCTATGCGGCAAAGGGCATCGAAGCGCGCTTCGCCCGAATTCCCATACTCCAGAAGCCGTTTACAGCGACGGCCTTGGGCGACGTTCTGGCGCGGGCGCTCGGAGGATGACGGCATGTATGCGCTGACTGCTTGAATGCAGCACATCGTCTGCCAGCGCCACTGTTAGGAAATCCGCATCCGGGTGAACGGCGCCCGGAACTCCGCCTCGAAACCGATGGACCTTACCGGAGCGCGACGCGGCTGATCCCGACCAGCACGGTGCGGTTCAGCCTGGATCCGAACCTCGTACGGCCCGGCTGCCAAGACATTAGCATTTGGTCGACTTGGGCCGCGGCCGCCTTCCGGATGAAGGCATCAGGTGGTCAGCGGCCCGAAGTTTACCCCGCGGCGACGTCTAGTCGAGGCTCGTGCATCGGGCAGCCCGTATGGCTACCGCGGAACGCCGCCGAGTTCCGGTAGGTACCGTTGCGAGCCCTGTTCACGCCGCCCAGCGGGCGGTGCGCCGCCAGGCCGTGCCAAGGAGAGAATGATAATCCGTCGTCGACCGCGCGGCGGTTCTCGTCGCTCCAGGCGTTCTGGACGGCCGCCGACAGGCGGGCGACCGTGATGTAGGGGCTCGTGCCTTCCGGCCACGGAACTGAGGAATCCTCGACGGGCATTGCGTCGAGATCGGTCGCCAGCTGCACCTGCAGTTCCCACTCGCCACCTTCCTTATCGAAATGGTGGATCACCGCCTCACGGAGCGCGTGCGGGCGTTCGTGCACGTCCAGCTTCTTTCCCGTGTGTCCTGTCAGACCGACGGAGACGGGCTTCAGCGAAAACTTGGCAATGTAGGGGCCGAAGAGGAACGGCGTCTGCGTGTAGAAGGTCTCGCCGAGAATGTTCGTGGCAGGCTGGCCGCCGAGCGTGACGACGAGCGGGCTCTTGTGTCCGAAGGCTTCCAGCAGAGCCTCGGTCCCGCGGGCGACATGCGAGATGACCTCCTTCAGTCCTTCAATCCTGTCCGTAGTCGCCGCCACCTGCTTCAGGCTACCGAGGAATTTCTTGGCGGTCGGCGCGCTGAAGGCTGGCGCATTCACCATGACGAAATCCTGCGTTACATCCCCCTCGCTGCCCGGCAGGCGCTCGCCTTCCACGCCGATGACTTTGAATGCCAGCCCGCGCGGGGTTGAGACATCGTCGCTCAGGACGTCGCCGGGCAAGGTCGAGAACCGCATGACGACAGGGTAGCTGCCCGGCTTGGCGAACAAGCCCTGTGCGAGTACCGCAGGCAGACCCTTGGCGACAGTGAGCGTAGCCTTCAGGATGCCGTGTGACTTCGCATGGACGCTACGTAGCGGCTCGCCTGAGTCGGCAAACGTCTTCTCCCGGATATTCTTCAAGGTCTCTTCGAGCTTGGCGTCGGTGTCGGCTTCGTTCTCCTCCAACTTCTCCATGTCCGGTCGGAAGAGCAAGGGTTCGGTCGGAACGCCTGACGTATGGCTCATAATACCTCCATCTAAAGAGGGTCTAACGGGCGGAACTCGATACGGTTCATCCACAGCGTGCCGTCACGGGCGTTTTGAAGATGCGCTTGGTTCCTCTAGCTCCTCCCGCCGCAACGCGGGCCAAGCTTTGCACCAACTATCAGGCGTTACGCTCTCGGCAACCGATGCTCATGCTGTCGGCTCCCTGGCGGGAACCTCCGCCCGGATCAGTACCTCGCTCTCTTCCGAAACGATATCCGCACACAGCGGCTTGAGATCATCGGAGTCCTGCAACAAATGGCGGTCTACGAGAAGCGACATCAGGACGCTCCTCGAGGGCGGAACCTCACCCCGGAGCGGGACCTCGGCTTCGGTGACGAGATCGCCTGGCTCCTGTCTGTAGAGCCGCATCTTCAGAGGCATCGGCCTTCCTCGGCAAGTTCGCTTTCGTTTCACATAGAAAGCGGACTGCTCCGAGGCAAGCCGCCAAGCAAGTCGTGCCTTCGCTATTTGGATAGTCACGCGCCGGTGCGCCGCCGTGAACCCGCCGTCGACCGGAAAGGCTGCCGCGATCATGAAGCTGGCTGCGGGAGCGCAGAGCTTAAGGACCGCCGCCGCGACTGCCTCCGCAAGATTCGCGTGCGAGCCGACCATGGCGCCAGCGGCAACCGACTGAAGTGAGAACCGTTTGCTGGCGGTGCCCGGTTTCCGGCGCGGCTTCCAGAAGAGGAAATCCACATGTTGACCAGGACGGCCATCTACGAGGGCAAAATTCAAGCCGGTCAGGAGGAAACTTTCTTCTGGCGCGTCCGCGACGAACTGGAGCCGCTGTGGCAGCGATTCCCGAAGGTGCTGGCGGTCCGCGTGCAACGCACCCTGTCCTCAGATGCGGACGCCCGGCCTATCGCGATGATACTGGAGATGGATTTCCCCGATCAGGCTGCCATTGACGCCTGCCTCGCTTCGCCGATAAGGCCGGAATCGCATGCCGCCACAGTCGAGGTCATGAAGCTTTTCGACGGCCGTTTCTACCACCTCGTCACCGAGGCGAGGGTGCTGTCACCTTCGGCCTGATGAGTCGAGGTTCGACGACATGAATCAGGAGTTCTATCATGCTGCAACGCTTCGCACTGGAAGCCAAAGAGTCCGTCTGCTGATGCTTGCTGCCAGAACGGAGGCGGAGAGGCTCAAACTCGAGGTGAGTATCGCGACCGTAGATGGAGCCGGGGTTCTTCTGGCGTTGGAACGCATGGATGGCGCGCGGCTCCACACGCCGGAAGCCGCTACCGCAAAGGCCCGCACCGCGGCTATAACGCGGACCTCGACCGCGGAGCTCCAGGAGCAGGTCAAGGCGGCCCCTGCCTTGTTGTCATTTACAGGCAGGTTGCCTTTGGCTGGCGGAATGCCGATCGTCCATGCAGGCCAGGTTGTCGGCGGCGTCGGCTCTTCGGGCGGTCGTCCCGACGAGGACGAGGCGGTCTGCCGGGCACTGCTTGCCGCGCTTGCGAACCTCTGGGCTCAGCAAAATTCAGATCACACTCCTGCGTCGAGGACATCTTGATATATCCCGCCGCTTCCCTCGAATGAGCGACAAGCATCTTGTCGGCCTCATTTCACTTGTAGGAGGCGAGAGGCAGGAGCGATTGCTTAGCTGAGCAACTGGATAACCAGTCGGAAGAAGCTATCCCGATACAATGCTCATCTCACGGTTGGCCATCGCCGCTCCCACGCTCGCCTACGCATGATTCTCGATGATCTTGCCGCTATTCGGCAATGCACTCTCATTGCGCTCAAAGTTGATGAGCAATTCTTCAAGTCCAGCGCGATCGCGTACAACGATCCGGCCACGATGCAAAATGATGAGCCGCGCTTCCTCATTGCCGGCTAGCACAACGGAGATGCCGGACCGTCGCACGCCAAGCGCCGCGGAGAGCGCCACATGCGTGATGTAAACGTCGCCAAATGCCGACCGCTCCTGCGCCATGAGCAGTTAGCGCGTACAACGCTCGGCAAGGCTACTGCGGGCATTATAGGCGGAGGTTACCATCACCTGCTGAAATAAAGCCGATATAACCATAAAGCAGCGACGCCGCAGCTGCGGGCAATCGTCCTGCAAACAGCGTAGATCCCAGCTTGCCAGGCGCATTGCCCGCCAGGCATTAGAATTACGGCAGCTGCGAGCGTCGCGCAATCGGCACCCAACATGCTTCGTTGCCGACCATGCCGACTTGGATGCTCGGGGGATTCGGGCGGGCTGCGACGACAAGCGAGACGATGCCTTCTTCGACAAACTAGAGATGCTCGACGGAATGGCCCTGCTCGAAGACAGTTTGACCCGCTACAAGCCTTACACGTCGTAAACGCGGCTTCAGTAAAGCCGACTCCGCCTGAGGCAAACCAGTCAGCCATTCATTTCCCGGATAATACAGTGACAACGTATGATCCAATCCGGCTCCTTACAGAGGCCTTTAAACTCTCGTCAGAACTCAAAGCGCGAAGAGCCATCGGCTCCAAAGATCTCACAGCACGGTCTACACCTTAGTCACGCCTCACCACGACAATCGGTTTTAGTTACCGGCACCTCGTTAGTCTGATAGTCAGGGCGCGGCGGCTAGCAAAGCAGATAAGCCCGGCTGCATCTAGAATGCAGCTAAGCCGCGCATGGAGAATAACCATCGTAGGTCAGCCCCGTTTGTTTGGATAGAACTCGACATTCCTCTAAATTGCCGTCTAAACGACAAATTGAACGTATTTTAATACATTTTGCCAAAAACTTCTGGTTGAGATTAGAACCATAGCAGAGGCGCCTGGCCGCGCCTCGCCACATACCACGCAGATTAGCGCTCGTGCGCTGGCACTATCGCCAATGAATTCCAGTCGCTCGGATGGCGCCGTCTGGCTGGACGGTTCCATATACAACGCCGGGGCAAGGGATACCTAGCCTCGACGCAAAGCATTCGAACAGCTTTTTGAGGTCAGGTTTAGGTAGACCTCTCCATTTGAAGACCACTCGGGGTTGTGGCGCATCCCCGCTCTCCAAAATTACGCAGTTGCCTGCATCTGCACACATAGGAAAGCCCGCGACACTGACAGGCTCCCCAGGTATAGGGTCAGTCGCAACAAACAATCTCGGACCTATGACATTCTCTGGATAGCCCGTTGGCGAGGCCCAGTCGGCTGCCAGGCAGGTTTCGATCGACGCCGAGAAGATCAACAAAATCAGAGCTATCCGCATCGCTTCACGAGACATCTGCCTTTGATTAGGCAGCTAAAATGCCGCCGCTTGAAATGGGCAAAGAGTAAGCTGTGAAAAAGACGACACCTTGCGACATCGCGAATTGGAGGACTTGCCAGATCGAAGGGGAGAAGGATTCAAGCTGATCGTGAAAACCTATAGAGAACTTTCCATTAACGAAAGAACAATGTGCTGTTTCCTAGCTAGGGTGCTGTCGGGCGGAGGTGCGAAGTTAATGAGGTTAGCCCGAAGATGAAAAAAGCCGGGAGCGTGCCCAAGTCTAAGTGACCTTCCGCACCGACACAAGATCTCGAGGCGGTTTCGCCGCCTCGCTAGGCGGGGAAGGCTAAGCATCTCTCTTTGCTGACCGTTCGCTGCTCCGCTTAGCGACGGCAGTTCTAACTGGCGTACCTGCGTGCGTTTGCTTCGCTCTGGCTTCTAGTGTCCTGATTCTGAAGTCCTGCTGATCTGCTGTGTTCTGGCGCAGAAGCGCTGGACGCTCTGTGCCAATGATCATGAGACAAATCACCTGGGGAAGTTTAGGCTCCGGGTAAGCAGGAGAATGTCTCGTGGCCATGCCGAACCAAGCCGCTGCCGAGGGTGCCGGCACAGAAGGAAGCCGAAGGCAGACTGTCGTGCCGGCACCCTCTGCAGCGAACCCTGAAATTTCTGATCGTCCCCGCGGCCGGATCGGGTGAAATCGGCGCCATCTTGCGTTGCCACGGGCTTTATTCGTCGGCCCTGTGCGAGTGGCGCCGTCAGCGCGAGGCGGGAACGCTGGGCGGCCTGACCCTGGTAAAACGCGGACCAAAACCTGCCGAAACCAACCTGCTGTCAGCCAAACTTGCAGCGCCCAACCTGGAAAATGCGCAGCTTTGGCGACGCCTCGGCCGCGCCGAGGCGATCATCGAACTACAAAAAAAACTTGCCGAGCTGCTGGGGCTGGAACTGCCGCCGGTTCCGCCACAGATCGGACCCAACAGCGCAACCTGACCGACGCGTTGGCCGCGTCGCTGCCGGGCAAGGGCGCGATTTCGGCCAGTTGTGCAGCACTCGGCATCTCGCGCGCCAGCCTCCTCCGCCGCGTGCGGCGGCAATTGTCCGGCCAGCCCGGCCTCCCGAAAGCCCGCCCCAGTCCGCCGCGCACCCTGCCTGCCGGCCCGCGGCAGAGGGTACTCGATCTGCTCCGTTCGCCCCGCTTTGCTGATCTGGCGCCGGCGGAAATCTACGCTACGCTGCTCGATGAAGGCATCTATCACTGCTCGATCAGCACGATGTATCGCATTCTTGCTGAAAAGAGCGAAGTCCGTGAGCGGCGAGGGCAACTTCGCCATCCTGTCTACACCAAACCGGAATTACTGGCCGAGGCACCAAACCAGGTTTGGTCATGGGATATCACCAAATTGAAGGGCCCAGCAAAATGGACCTACTTCTAGTCTCTACGTAATTCTCAACATCTTTAGCCGCCGCGTTGGATGCGTTGCAAGCCAGGCCGATGGTTAGCCAAACGCTCAGCGACATGAAGGAGCTGCTCGTAGCCCGGCGCGGGTTGGTCAAGGACCGCGTCGCCGCATCCAACCGGAACCAAGTCCACCGCTCGCCCCTGCTCAAGCGACTTGCCGATCAGCGGTTGCGCCAGGTCGAGCGCCAAATTGCAACCCTTGATGCTGCCTTGCGGGCGCTTTGCCAGGGCGATGACGACATCATGGTCCGCCTCGACATCCTTGTTAGCATTCCAGCCATTGGCGAGGCGACCGCGCTAGCTATGCTGATTGAGATGCCCGAGTTCGGAACGATGGAAAACAAATGCGTGGCCAGCCTAGCTGACCTGAGCCCCAACTTCCCTCCACTCAGAGGTAGAGTCCGCGGTTTCCTGAGCCGCTCCCCATCTTTGGATCACCCGAAGTTAGAGTTTTCGGGCTCCTTCCGGCCGCGGACTGGTAGCGCCGCCGGCAGTCATCAAGGCCACAGGCGGGACGTTGCCAATCGCACCATGCGGCCGAACTTCGTTATAGTCGTTGCGCCAAGCCTCCACCTTTTCGCTCGCGTCGGCAAGCGTCAGGAACCAGTGCTGGTTCAGGCATTCCGATCGGAACCGACCGTTGAAGGCCTCAATGAACGCATTGTCCGTCGGCTTGCCGGGCCGTGAGAAATCAAGTTCAACATCCTTCGTGTAAGCCCATAAATCCAAGTCCCGGCTGACAAACTCCGTCCCCTGATCGACCCGAATCGTGCGCGGATAGCCCACCTTCTGGCAAACCCGTTCCAGCGTTGCCACAACGTCTTCCGCACGGTAGCGAAACCGCACATCCAGCCCCGGACAGTAGCGGCTGAACGTATCAACAATGGTCAGCACACGCAGCTTCTGGCCCGTCGCCAGCTGATCATGCACGAAATCCATCGCCCATACATCGTTCGGCCGCACCGCCGCCCGGCGGTCGTCCCGCAGTTTCGCCCGAACCCGGCGCTTGGGGGGCTTCTTGCGAAGCTGTAAGCCAAGGTCACGGTAAATCCGATAGATGCGCTTCACGTTGTCTGTCCATCCTTCCCGGCGCAACAACACATGCACGCGCCGATAGCCATAGCGCACACGTGCTTGCGCAATCTCCTTGATACGAGCCTCAACTCCGGTCTGATCGCGGCGGCGAGACTTGTAGTGGTAGGTGGAGGTATCGACTTCCAGAACCCGGCAGGCACGTCGGATCGACACGCCCCAATCCACACACGTCTCGTCCACCAGCTCGCGTTGGCGAACAGGCCTTACAGTTTTCGGCGGATCACGTCCTGAAGCATCTCGCGGTCCAAAGACAGGTCCGCAACAAGCTTCTTCAACTTGGCGTTCTCTTCCTCGAGCAGCTTCAGACGACGCATCTCCGGCGGCGTCAGACCCTCATACTTTTTCTTCCAGTTGAAGTAGGTCGCCTGGCTGATCCCAGCCCGGCGGCAGATCTCCGCCACCGGAACCCCGTCAGCCCCTTGCTTCAATATGAACGCCTTCTGGGCGTCCGAGAACTGCGATGCCTTCATCGTCCTCCACTCCGTCCAGCCATCTGAACAAAAGCAGAAAACTCTACCTCATAATGATCCAATTTCCAGGGAGCAGATCAACAGTCGCCTGCGACCCACAATCGTACCATTACCGTCTTGAGAGCAATCTACCGCGGCTAGCCGAGCCAATCTATGGTTCTGTCCAGCGACCGTTGGAGTGATCCTAACTTTCCGTGATGGGCCGAATGCAGTTTTGCAATGGTCCTGGATTGTGTCCTCTATGTGTGCGGGCAGAATCGGTGTTTCGGCCATCAGTTTTCCTGGTTCGGTGAAGGGAAGGAAAGTAGTTTTTTCAAAAAAAACAAAAGACTTTGCCATTATGCCTTACGCTGTCGGAGAGGACTGCGACAGCGACATAAAAGTCTTTTGCTTCTTTTCTTCAGAAAAGAAGGCTTGCTTCCTATGAGTAGCGCCCAAGTGGATTTGGTATTCTCAAAGTCACGAAGAAATTGTAGCGAATGTCAGAACGAACAATGCCAATCCTACGATGACCCAGACAATGTAGTCGCCAATCAAACCACTATGAACCGTTTGAAGAAAGGCCGCGAGCGGATGAACCAATCCGTCGACGCCCTGGGTCAGTCGTGCGGGAAGTGCGGCTCTTGCAAGTGAGAAGCTAGCAATTCCCAAGGCGAGGGCATCCGATACCCAGGGCGTCCATGATGAAGACGGGCTTTGCGGGTAAGATGCGCATCTTGTGCGGCTGGGGCACGAGCCGGGCCTGCAGGTTCGGACTCCTGCCGCTCCACGTCTTGGCGGGAATTTTATCCTTGCCGTAGGGCTGCGCGGACATGATGACTGGCACCGGGCCGGATGTCCTAGGCCGGAACACGTTGACGCGCAGAACCGTGCCATCCCTTACCCGCACAGGGACGTTCCACTCGACCACGATGTCGGCCGGGGCGGGCGTGACCTCTACACTCGGCTTCAACGTGCCCTGGAGCAGGCGGCGAGCCAGCTTGCCGATCATGGTGACACGTGGAACAGGCTGGGGTCCGGCGCCTGCACGGCGCGCTCGGTATGTCCGGTCGGGGGCACCCAGTCGTACGGTATGGCCTGGCACCGATACACCCAGTTGGACTTGGCTTCTCCGCGCAGGAACAGCGGGATCAGCGGCGCCGCACCGCCAAAGGGCGAGACGTACTCCCATACGATCTCGCCGCCGCGCGTCACCTGGAAAAAGCGGCCGTCAATGCCCTCGTCGATCAGCGTGTTGCCATTCGGCAGGCGTTGCACGCTGCCGATAAAGGGCGTCCAGAACGACCAATTCGCCTGCCCACTGTCGTAGCCCTGGTATTCCCAGACGATGCGCATCGTAAGAGGATCGATCTCGAGCACCCGCGAGCCGCTGGTGACCTGGAGTTTGGCGGGCGGGTAGCCGGCCTCGCCCTGGTTGTCGAGCAGCAGGATGTTGCCGGCCCCGGGCAAACCCTCCGGGATCAGATAGGCGTCGTGCTGGCCGACAATCTGATCGACGGGTCGCGGCGTCGTCTCCGGTTTGTAGTCGGAGCCGTGGGGCGGGTAGTCCGGACCGAGATGCCAGACGATGGCGCCCGTCGTCCGGTCGATGATGGCGACGATGTTGGCGTCACGCGAGCTGATCATGATGTTGCCGGGCGCGAACCGGTTGTCGCCACCCTCGGCCCAGTGATTCGGCCCGAGAACCTGCATGTCGTTGACGTGCAGGTAGTCCTGTTCGGCCGTATGCCGGAGCAGGTCCATCTCGGCCGGCGTGAAGCCGAGCTGATCGAGATGATCCGAGGCACGCCAGGTCCAGACAGTCTGGCCGGCTTGGTCGACCTCGTAGATCACGTCGTCCGTCATCTTGCGGTCACCAAATCCGGGCAGCGTCCTGGCGTCGCTGGACAGGATGAGCGTATCGCCGTTGCCGAGGTGTCCCCAATCGTGGTGCTGCAGGACGTTGCCACCTGGCGCCCGGTCACCCCATTGCCAGAGTATCTTGTCGTCCCAATCAACGTAGCCGAACGTCTTGTCGCGGAACTGTGCCGGGCCGCCGGGAATGACCCCGGTGGCACTGCCCATCGTCAGCGCTTCGAGCAGTGAAATCGACGACAACTGAGTGCCGAGAACACCCTTGCGGCCACTCACCAGAGCCGGGTCCACGAGCTTGGACGGGAAGCCCGGCCGATCCCAGACATGGGCAACGGTGCCGTTCATGTCGATCAGGTAGGTCTTGTGATCGGTGCCGTTGAAAAGCACGAAGCTGTTGTAGGCTTTCGCGGGATCGTACACCGTGACGCCGGTCGGATACACGCTGGGGGCTGCCCTAACTGGTCCGGCGGCACCGACGGACAGACAAAGAGCGCTGGAAAGCGTTAGGCCATGACGCATGAAGCCGCGGCCGGACAGCCTTCGATCGGATGGATGTTTCACCGGCTCGCCTCCGCCTTCGCGTCAGCGGAAGCCTGGCCGCCGAATGGGATGGCCACAGCTTTCGGGTAAACCCACATCGCCCCGGTAGCGGCATCGATCGGGTAGCCCAGCGGGTATTCGACGATCGACCAGTCCGAGTAGGTGGATTTGATGGTCTGGGTCGTCGCCGCCCGGTCCGGCGCGGAGCAGGTGACCTCGATGTTTTTCTTGCTTTTCAGCACGTGCACGCTGGCCGGCGTATTGATGGTCGCATTCACGCCATCGCCGCCGGCGAGCCGGCAGGTCGCGTCGCTGGCGCCCGGCGTACTGATAGCGATCTGCTGCCCCGTTCCTGTGACGATGGTTGAGCAAGCGCCGAGGCAGAGACAGGCGGCGGACATGGACAGGAGAGTGAGGCGTGTTGATCGGGACATGGGAACTCCGCGGTTGATGACCTGGGCGCGATGCGGCACAGGTCGGGACTGGCTGTGGACACCGGACGCACAATATAGTTTATGCGTAAACTATGTTGTGCAAGGTGGCTTGCCTTGGGAGACCGCAATGTTCATGTCAGGATGCCGAGGAGTTACTGATGCCAGCTTGGACGCGCCGGGATGCTGGGCTGACAGATGCGTGACCGGTCCCTGCAAGAGGTTCTCAGCGCCAGTTCGATCCGCGGCCCGGAAAACTCGGTCGGGTTCTGGATATGGCGTCTATCGCTCATGTATCAGCGACAGGTCGAAGCGACACTCAGCGGCCTGGATCTCACGCATCTGCAGTTCCTGATCCTGGTGCTGACCGGTTGGCTGGAGGCGAGCGCGCCGCCGGTTCGACAGGCCGATATTGTCGCGATCAGCGGCGTGCAGGCTGCGCAGGTGTCGCTGATGGTGAAATCTCTCAAAGTGAAGAAACTGATCACACAACGCACGAGCGAACAGGACACCCGTGTCCGGCACATCGCGCTCACCGCCGCCGGAATCAGCCTGCTTGCGACAGCGACTCCCGTGATGGGTGCACTGCAGGAGAAACTCTTTCCGCCAAGTGCGGATACCGACAAGCTGCTTTCCATGATGAAGGCAATCGCTCATCGCCTGGAGACAGGAGACATCGATCTGTCCGAGATCACTATTAAGGTCTGACATAATTTGCTTAAGTTAGCAGTCGAATTCAGCAAAACAGCGCCCGACTAGTCCGCGAAGAGTGGTCCGATAGCAGCCAGTAAGGCAGACCTCGGCGCGCGCCCGGCAAAGCTTCCTACATCTCCGCATCCATTCGCAGCTGCCTTACTGAAATTCGCCTTCGAATGATTCGAGATGGCGATGGCCAGGCAGTATCGGACGAAGCTTCGGTGGATTTGGCCGCCGATATCAACGTCATCAAGAAGCCGAGCACGTGCCTGAACAGGTTCAGCAGGTCGGCTGAGTCCTCGCGGTCATGGATGGTGAAGCTGGGCTGCAGGCCGATCTTCCCGGCATATTCTCGCAGCAGCTTGGCGCCGATCGCATGGAATGTCCCGGCCCAGGTGAGCGCGTCCGTCATGATGCCTGCCCTGGCTACTAGCACCGTGGCGCAGATGCTTTCGACCCGCCGGCTCATCTCCGTCGCCGTCCGGCGGGAGACCGTCATCAGCAGGATGCGGTGCGGATCGGCTCCATTGAAGATCAGATTGGCGACACGATGAGCTAAGGTGTTGGTTTTGCCCGACCCAGTGCCAGGGATGACGAGCAGTGGGGCAGACAAAAGCCCGGCTTCACCACCGACACCAGGTTCGACGGCCCGCCACTGCTCGATATTCAGTTTTGCGAGGTGGTCGAGAGGCATCTATGAGCAGCCGAAGGTCAAAGGGATCCCATCCAACCATGTTTCTTGTTTTGTTCACAGGGGTGCGCGCAGGGGCCGTCTGTTCGATTGTTGAACTGCGGGCTTCTCTGCGCGGCTATTTGCGGCCTGACGCAGCATGAGCAACGCGCCGGAGGCGGCGTCGACCTTTTCGCCAGGGGAGCGCGATTACATCCGGCGTGAGCTCGACATGTTTTTCTCGACGCTGCCCAGCGTCGCGGAAGGCTTCCAACTCAAGGTATGGCGCGGCGGACCTCAGGCGGGACAGCCGAAGGTGCCCCCGGCCGCCAAGACCTTGCTTGAGCGTGGATTGATGCGCCTCGATCCCACCTCGCGCATTCCCCGGCTCTTCTTCACCGAGCGCGGATTGGAAGAACTGCGCGTCATGATGGCCGACAGGCGCCTAGCGAACCCGGAGAAATTCGCCCATGTCAGGCAGGAGCTTGGCCTAGGCAAATGAGCCGAGAAGACAACCTGAGATCCGCCGCGGCAACTGGGCGATCTGAGGCGTCAGCCTGCGGATGTCCTCTCACGAGGTGAACGCCCGGTTGAGAAGATAAGCGAGCCCCACTCCAGCCCGGCTCAATTGTGTCGCCGCTATCGGTTCCGCCATATCGAGATAGCTTTCAGAGAGGTCATACTTCCCGTCAGAGCCTGCAGCAGGAAGCTGCTCGTAGACATCGTCTTTCGCGAGTTTGAATGCCTCCAGCGCCCAATCTTTCGGCGAGCCGGCCGCCCATGCGGTGATTTGAGCGGGTGTGATTTGGTTGATCAGCGTGGTGGAAATAGTTGCGGCGTCCGGACCCATGGCTTGGACGACGTTCGTGTCCCAGAAGGCGTGTAGCTTTTTCGATTGCGAGAACTTGCCGGAAATCAGCTTGTCGTTGCCACCCCTGTCGTTTTCATCCGCCGAATGGAGAGGCTGATGCACATCGCCGACAAAATGCAGGAGGTATTTTAGAGCCAAAACCTTCTCTGCCGGCGGCGTCGCGGGGTTGGCGAGTTCGGCTTCGAACTCGTTAATCTTGTCGATGACACAGTCCTTCGCCGGGCCGTCTGAAGCAAGCTGTCCTTCGGAGAGTTTCGGGAATTCGAAACATGCCGCTGCGACATCGCCTGTGGACACTTCAATGTCCGCATAGTGCCACAATGATGTCTTGGCTGCGCCGCCGTGTTCCCGATATTTGTCCGGCCAAGTCGCTTCGCTGGCAATATCATGTTCTGTGAGGGTATTGAGCGTATCCGCGGCAAGCAACGCGTCGACCTGGGCTTTGGCTGCCGGCGTCAAATAGTGTTCCGCAATGAGCGCGATCGTCTTGTGCCCCTCGTCGCCCCAAGCTCGTGCTGAATTCATTGGCGCAAATACGACAGCAGTAAAGCATGCAAACGTGTAGACAAAAGGTCTGGTTGTCGGCATGTAAGCTACTTCCTTGCCACTGGATTGTTCGGCAAGTAGACCTCTCGTTGGCTTGCAATCCGAAAAACTGAAGTTTCAGAAAGGGGTACGATCAGAAAGCGCACGTTTCTCGATAGGACTGCATAAGATCGTTTCGGTCAAGCTGCTCTCTTCGACGTGCGTTTCAACCCACTGACACCTTCGGGAACAATTCGTATTTCTGGCTCGGGTAGTTCAACTGAGTCCGCGGCTTTTATCGCCACCCCTGTTGCGCTTGCAAGCTTTGACAAACGGCTGGAATGGTTTGGTGCGACCATCGGGTAGTCCCGCGGTAAATCCCAGCGCTCGCGGTAGAGCTGAGGTGTCAAGCCGTAGGCGCTGCTGAGATGCCGCTTGAGCGTTTTGAACTTCCTGCCATCCTCGAGACATATGAGGAAGTCGGGGAGAATGGATTTGTTTATAGGCACAGCGGGCTTTGGCTTAGCGATATGGTATAGTTCTGTCGGTGCGTCAGCGCGAGCAAGCGCCGTGTAAATCGAGCGGGTCACTTCCGGCAGGTCCGCTCCTGGTATCTGATTATTCGAGACGAATGCGCAGACGATCTCAGCGACGAGCGGCAGCAAGTCGGACTCTTGTGTTAAAATCATGGTCTCTTCTCAGGTGATTGACAGATAAGAATCGAGGCTGTCACAAGCGGTTCCGCTGCTCATGAAACAATAGCAACAATATAGGTGTTCTCGCTGCAAGGGGCAAACCTTCAGCGACAAGCCTTTTGGCTACCAAAATCAAACACGGCAAACAACGTTCGAGGTAATTATGCCCGAGTTTCGTGACAGTCTGCCGGCCTATTTCGTCATTCCCTTATCGTAGTGTCAAATCGCTTGCAACCGCGACCCCCTTTTCGCGCCCAATTGCGACCCTCTAACGGCCTGATCGAGCTCCTCGAGATGGGGTCCGCGGGTGTTGGGAGGCTGTGGATAAGTGGCCTGCCGGAGCGACCTTTCAGAGTCAGGCGCAGGCAGGCCACTTATCCACAGCGGACAGCCCGGGCGTAGGTTGCCAGGTCAGTTTCGGTTCTTGAACCGCCAGCTGGTGTTGCCTGTCTCGACGATGTCGCAGTGATGGGTCAGGCGGTCGAGCATAGCAGTCGTCATTTTGGCATCGCCAAAAACCTGCGGCCAGTCTGCAAAGGCGAGATTGGTGGTGATGAGCAGCGACGTGTTTTCATAGAGTTTGCTGATTAGGTGGAACAACAACTGGCCGCCGGATTGGCTGAACGGCAAATAGCCTAGTTCGTCGATGACGATGACATCGTAGCGCAGCAGCGTCTCGGCAAGCCTGCCGCTGCGACCGGCGGCCTTCTCCTGCTCAAGTTGATTGACCAAATCGACCAGGTTGAAGAACCGTCCGCGTGCACGGCTGCGGATGATCGCAGAGGCTACTCCGATGCAGAGATGCGTTTTGCCGGTGCCCGTGCCGCCGATGAAAATTGCGTTGCGCTTGGCATCGAGGAACGCGCCGGTCGCAAGTTCTAGCACCTGGCCTTGGTCAATCATCGTGTCGGCAAAAACAAACTTGTCCAGATCCTTCAGCACCGGGAACTTGGCGCCGCTGATGCGGTAGCTGATAGAGCGGGCTTGTCGATGCGTGCGTTCGGCCCGGATGAGGCTGGCGATCAGCGGGTAGATTTCGTCGCGCCGGACCAACCCCTTGCCGGCGATCTCGTCGAAACTCGCGCGCATGCCGTAAAGCTTCAATTCGCTCATAGCGTCGAGGATTTCATGGCGTTCCATCAGGCGACCTTTCGTATGCTGTCGTAGCGGCCGCAATCGGCCACGGGCTCGATCTTCAGGCGCAGACCATCCGGCGTGATGATCGAAGGCGGCGTCGGAGGCTGGTGCCGGCGCGCCAGCACGGTCAGGATCACGTCACCGCTGGCGAGCCCCGCCGCCAGTGCTTCGGCGCAAGCTTCCTCTACGGCCGACAAGCCATGCGCCAAGACAGCAGCGAGCACTTTGACGAATTGCTGATCGCCGTCGGCATGCTGCTTCAGCTTCGCGCGCACCTGGGCCAGCGCCGGCGGGAGGGCCCAATCCTTGAACGGTGCGCCATTGCGCAAGGCGCCCGGCTTACGCACCAGCACCGGCAGATAGTGCCAGGGATCGTAAATGATCTGATACCGGCGGAAGTCGCGCGGATGGTCGGCTACCACTTCGCCGCCGAGAAGCACCACGATGCGTGCTGCGTGCGATCGCACAAGCACCATCCGGCCAGCCGCCCTGGCGTCAACGCTGTAGCGATTATGGTCGGCCATGATCAGGCATGTCGTGGTGGCCCTGACCGCTTTCTCGACAAAACCGTCGAAGGGTCCGCGCAACTCCATCAGGCGCGGCTGCTCTTCCTGGAAAACCTCCCAGATCGTCCGGTCCTTGAACTCCGGATGCTGGTGGCGCTTCGCATAGGAGATGCACTGATCTGCCAACCAGCCGTTCAGCTCGGCCAGGCTCGAGACTCGCGGCTTGGGTCGGAACATCTGATCGCGAAGATTGCCGACCTGGTTCTCAACCTGTCCCTTCTCCCAACCTGAAGCAGGAGTACACGCGACAGGATCGACCAAATGATGTGAGCACATCTGAAGAAAGCGCCGATTATATTGGCGCGCTTTACCCACGAAGATCGCTTCCACGGCGGTCTTCATGTTATCATAAATCCCGCGCCGACAGATGCCGCCGTAAAACTCGAAGGCTTTGTCGTGCGCGTCGAACACAAGCTCCTGCGTCTCGCGAAAATAGGCGCGCACGAACGGCATGCGGCTATGCGACAGCTTCATGTGCGCTGCCTTGATCACCAGCGGCAAACCCTGCAGCGTGATGGTCTCGTGGCTCCAGTCGAACTGGTAGGCTTCGCCGGGGGCAAAACTCAGCGGCACAAAGGCATGTGTCGGTGTCCGGGCCTGTTCGTCGCGCCAGGATTTGGTGAAACGATGCACGCTGTCATGCGCGCCGTCATATCCACGGCCACGCAGTTCCTCGAACAAACGCTGCGTAGAGCGGCGTTCTCGGCGAGCAAGCTTGGCCTCCTTCTCGAGGATCTCGGTGAGAACATCCACCCACGCACCGAGCTTGGGCACCGGCTGCACGCCCCGCTCATACTTGAATGCGGTCTTCTGGCTCCGGACCACCTTGCGCACCGTCGCCCGCGAAACGCAGAGCGTCCGCACGATCTCCTTAATCGGCAGGCGCTGCTCGAAATAGGCGCGCCGGATATCGCCGATCACGTCCACGGACATCATCCCCCAAACCCCTCCCAGGCCAGATACGGCCGAAGGGAGGGATGCTGACACACAGAGCCGAGGGGTCGGGATTGGAAGCGAAAACCGCCCTCAGGGGGTCAGTATTGCGTGCGATTTCACAGTTGAGCACATCGGTCTCAGGAAGGGTTTGCGCCCACGCTGCCTTGTCCACGTTGCCGCGGATTGCGGTGACCGGCGCTAGTCGAGCGAGCTCCGGCAGGATTTTCGGATCGCCGATATCACCCGCATGCACGATGAAGTCGCTACCCTTCAGGAGCTTCATCGCCTCGGGCCGGAGGAGTCCATGCGTATCGGAAACTAGACCGACGACGTGCTTGCCGGTCATCCAAGGACGGCGGCCTGACACGCCTTGATGTCCTTGACGACGGACCGCGAGCTCACCCGTGCTGAACCGACAGCTTCGCAAACGCGGCTAGCACCGCCCGGCAGACTGCCTCGTCTTCGTCAGGACGCCCGCCCGAGGAGCCGACGCCTCCGACAACTTGGCCCGCATGGACGATCGGCATGCCGCCAGCCAACGGCATTCTGCCAGGAAACGACAATAAAGCTGCATCCGCCTTCACCTGCTGCTCAAGCTCTGCGGTCGAGGTTCGCGTAACCGCCGCGGTGCGGGCCTTTGCGGTGGCGGCTTCCGGCGTGTGGAGCCGGGCGCCATCTAAGCGTTCCAGCGCCAGCAGAAAACCTGATTCATCCACGATGCCGACGCTGACCTCGAGATTGAGGCGCTCTGCCTCGGTCCTGGCGGCAATCATGAGCAGACGGACCTCTTTGGCTTCCAGCGCAAAGCGTTGCAGCATGACGGAACTCCTGATCCATGTCGTCGAACCTCGACGCGTCAGACCGAAGGTGACAGCGCCCTCGCCTCGGTGACTAGGTGGTATAAGCAGCCGACGACTAGCTTCATGACCTCGATTGTGGCGGCGTGCGATTCCGGCCTTATCGGCGATGCAAGGCAGGCGTCGATGGCGGCCGGTTCGGGAAAATCCATCTCCAGGATCATCGCGACGGTCCGGGCGCCCGGGTCCGAGGAAAGGGTCGGTTGCACGCGAACGGCAAGCACGTTCGGGAACCATCGTCACAGAGGCTCCAGTTCGTCGCGCACGCGCCGGAAGAACATATCTTCCCGACCGGGATGGAATGTGCCTTCGTAGATGGCCGTCCTGGTCAACATTTGGATATCCTCTTGCGGGTGTCGCGCGGGAAATTCGGCGCACCTAGCGAACTGCTGTCACCCCGACCAGTTGCCCGATCGCGCCGCGTGCAAGTGCGCGGGTAGGCCTTGACCCATTCCTACAAAACCAAGAACGCCTCTACCGCTGGCCGGAAGTAGCACCCTTAAACAGGTCCTTGTACTCGCGCGGCTGCGACCTCCAGTATTGCTTGGGCGCTACCGCCTGCGCTCCGAGTTTCGCCGCGGCATGCCACGGCCAGCGCGGATCGTAGAGAATGGCACGGGCGAGCGAAACCGCATCGGCGTCACCGTCGGCGATGATGGCCTCCGCCTGCTCGGGTTCCGTGATCAGGCCGACCGCAATCGTGGGCAGGCCGACCTCCGCCTTGACCCGCTTAGCGAATGGCACCTGGTAGCCGGGAGCAAGAGGAATGGCCTGCAACGGCGATACGCCGCCCGAACTGACATGGATCGCAGCGCAGCCGCGGGCCTTCAAGGCAAACGAGAGTGCGACCGTGCCCCCGATGTCCCAGCCACCCGGAACCCAGTCGGTCGCGGATATGCGCATCCATACGGGACGCTCCGGCGGGAACGCGGCACGCACGGCTTCAAATATCTCGATCGGAAAACGCATCCGGTTTTCCAGGCTGCCTCCGTATTCGTCGGTGCGCTGGTTGGACAGCGGAGACAGGAACTGGTGCAGGAGATATCCGTGTGCGCCGTGGATTTCGATGCCGTCGAGCCCCAGTCTCGCGGCCCGATTGGCGGCGGCTACGAAACCGTCCCGTATGCGATCGAGCCCGACCCTATCCAGTGCCACCGGCGGCGCCTCGCCGTCCGCATGCGGAACGGCTGACGGCGCCTCGGTCTGCCAGCCATCGGGCTGGCCGGGCGGGATTTGCGCACCGCTCTCCCAGGGCACCTTGCAGGAAGCCTTGCGCCCGGCGTGACCGAGCTGGATGGCGACCGATATCGGCGAGTTGGCCCGGATGGCCCGCAGGACACGGGCCAGAGCGGCTTCGTTGTCGTCGGAATAGAGGCCGAGATCCTTCGGTGAGATCCGACCTTCCGGTGAGATCGCGGTGGCTTCCAGGATCATCAGGGCGGCGCCTGACAGCGAGAGGTGTCCGAGATGGATCATGTGCCAGTCTGTCGCGGCGCCATCCTCGGCAGAGTATTGGCACATGGGCGCAATCACAATTCGATTGGCGAGTTCGAGGGAACCCAGGCTAAGTGGCTGGAAAAGAGGGCTCAATCGATTTTTCCTTCAACACGGTTTTCGCCTGCTCCGCCGGGAAATCCCAGGTTGCTCTCTGCGGGTTGAAGCTTCTCACCTCGGTTGCGAGACGCCTAGTCCGCAGCTGAACAACACCTCATGCCACTTCGACGGAATTGCCTCCGCAGGATGCCGGTTCCGGAGCGGCAGGATTCTGATTGAGTCATTTAGCGGGCGCCTGCAAGGACCCGCTGCCGAAACATCCCACGTTTTCGAACCAGCGTCGTGACACGTCCTCCACCATGCTCTGCCTGCACCTTAGGACAGGACTTGGGTTAGGTCGAACATGCGCGGTTCGCCCTTACGGCACCACCAGCGCGCGGATGGCCTGCGCCTTTCTCTGCCTACTCCTTACCCTGGCAGGTTGCTCGGATGCTTCCGACCAGGATCGGGCCAGCCGCGGGCAGACGGACGACTCCGCGCCGGTGCAGGCCAGCGCGAGAATTGTCGTCGATGCTCCGGTCGCACGCGTCTGGTCGTTGCTGACGGAAATAAGCGCCAGGCCCGTCTGGCAGGCCGCCATCCGGCAGACCTCCATAGATTCCGCCGCTGGGTCCAACGTAAGGTTCGACTGGTCATCCAGGGCCGGTACAATCCATTCCCGCATCGCGCTCTTCGAACCGCAAAGGCGCCTCGTCTGGACCCGGCATCTTCACTGGTTCAGCTTGCCGGTGGGCAGACGCTTGTAGAAACGAACGAGTCGATGTCCAACTTGCCGATGGGGCTGCTCTTTCCGTCTGCCGACCTGCTCGATGCAGACCGACGGTGGCTGGACGTCCTTAAGAAGAAGGCGGAAAGCCCGCGGCATGTCTGACAGCGCATGCGCTTGCGTCACAGGAGGCGCGGTGTCGTCTACTGGCTTGCCCTGTGCGCACAACCGAATACCTGAATCACTCAGTGTTCGCTCTATCGCCCGAGTGCAGGCACGTGGCCAAGGTCAAAGTCAGCCGCCCAGCCACAACGAAAGCGGCCTCCAGTTGAAACTACTGCGAACCGGAAAAGCGGTAGATCACGTTGGCAAAACTGTCTGTGGGAAAGACATAGAAGATTTTGAGCGTGGTGGCCGCATGGTTGATAACCGAGTGCTCGGCATCTCCGGGAATGTATGCCGCCGTGCCTACGGTAATGCTGCTCACGACACCATCGATGGTAAGCAAACCGGCTCCCTCCTGAACGAAGTAGATCTCCGCCTGCCTGTGCCGGTGAGGCTCGAGGACTCCTCCGTCCGGCGGGATCTCCATGATTCCCGCGCTCAGAGTAGCCGTCGGCGTCAGATCCCCGCTGAACAACGTGAACCAAGAGGCGTTGCCGCGCTCTTCATCGCTCCAGCCTTCCCGTTGCCTCTCGTCGGCACGGGTAACGACGGCCTTGCAAGCTAGGCTCATGTCAGCTCCGCCCGGTTTGGATATCTGAGGGCGAACGCAATGCACTCGGCCTCAGTTGATGTGCCGCGAGCTACCGATGTCTTCATGTGGTCCACGTCACCGGCAGCCAGAGGGCGGTCGCCTCGTTCTCGACCCATGCCCCGCGCTTCATCGTCGCAGAAGCAGCTTTCGAGGCGGGCGACCTCGTGTTCGCTGCGTCGCCGCCGACGAAGAAGCGTAGCACGGTGTCGCGGTCGATGGCTTCCGTTCAGGCTTCATGGGACTCGGGCATCGCTGCCTCCCTGTCACGGCTAGATCGGGTAATCAGTAGCACGCTTCGGCTCTTCTGGCGAGCTGACCTGTCCCCTCGATTCCGCCGGACAAAAGTCGTTCGCCTCCTGATGGCGACGCGGTCGCTCGTGATCGTTGCGACGACGCACTCCTAAGACGGCGTATCGGCCGCCGCTGCCGGGTGCCGGGCCAAGTGAGTCTTCAGCTGCAGCGGGTTCATGTAGTCCCGGAAGTGCGTTACTTTGCCGTCGCGTAGGGTGATGAACCAAACGTAGCTGAGTTCTCTAGGCGAGTCGTCCGAAACGCGCCTGTGGTGACCTGTCGCTTCGATGATGAGTTCGCCTGCCGCCTCGCGCACGCGGATGTCGTCCAGCGAACCGAATTGGATGCGCTCCGGGAGCTGGTGCATGTAGGCAGCAATGGCGTCACGTCCCGCCAGTTGACGGACGGCTCCCTCGGGCGCGAATGGGAACTCATGAACCGCGTCCGGCGCGTAGATCTCCATCCAGCCGTCGGTGTCCCCGACCTGGAGCGCCTCGATCGCGCGGGCGAACCACCTGGGCAGTGCTGATGTCGGTGCCATGTCTCGTCCTCCGACGGGATGCACACCGCCAATGCGCGGAGTCCTACCACCTCAGGCAGCCGCAACCAAAAGGCGAGCATGGTGGCAGTTCCGTCCAGAGGCAGATCAGGCGCGCATACGCCGGGTGTCCAAGGGAGATCGGTAGCCGTGTCCCGTCGGCCGCTTTCGCGCCGTCCGGCTTAGGCGGAGGTGTTCGGAACGCGATCACCGGAACCTGGTCCGTGACGAGCGGCGTCAGTCCTAGGCGCGGACCAGCTGCTGCATTACCTCGCCGAAGGACACGCCGCCCAGCATGTGCCGCAGCTCTTTCGCCACCGTCGAATTAAGCATATCCTCTTTCCTGGAGTGGTAACCCTCCCGGAACGCAGATTCCTGAGTCGCCGTCAGGCGTTTCGGCACCCTTAGTGACCGCCCGGCACTGGCCAGGTCGGCGCCCCGCGAATGAGCCGCCCACTCGTTGTCCGTGTACCTCGCGCGATGGGCCATGTGCGCCCTCCGTTGGTTGCTATGTCAATTCGTTCGTCAGATTGACCGACGTGGCAAGCCTCTCCATGCCGCGATGTGTTCAAAACGTGCATTAACTCGAAAATTTTGTCTCCCAGAGGAATACGATGATGTTCGAAAGGTATAAGCTTTCCTGACTTCGGGTTGGGGCAGCATTGCACTACTTCCGTTTGAACACCTCATACGGCGGCGGACAAAATCTTCTGAGCGCCACCGTCGGCTCACGTGCCGAGATTGCGTCGGAGAGCACTCCGGGAAAGGTCACGTAGAGTCGCCTGAGGGCATGGCAGAATTTTTCCGGCATGGTCGGACGAGGACCGTCGCGGGGAAGATCCTCGGATGCCTTCCAAGCGAACCAGCCGTCGTGGACGTTTCGCAGGCTGGGACCGCCGTCCGCTACTTCGCCTCTGGGGTGAACGTCACCAAGACGGTGACCGAGGCGATCGCGGACGCCACGAGAAGCGCCTCGACCAATGAGCCGGAGAGCAGCCCGGCGGGAAGTTACGGTCTCGGACGCTGACCGCAGCCGCGAGACCGGGCGCGAGGCGGCGTGCTTCGTCTCTGCTTTGGATGCCCGCACCGAGGAGGAGTCTTACGACCGGCGCGCAGCGCGCTGACCCATGCGGCCTTCAGCAGCTGAAAATGCATGCATTCCCGGGCAGCCCTGGCTTAGTGTGTCTGCGGATCGCAGGTGCTCGTCGTGAGAAAAGCCGCCGCACTCATTTTCTCTTGCATCGCGGGCTCGGTCTGCCTGCCAGGAACGGCAGCCGCGCTGCACATCGAAGCAAGGGTCGAGCAGCCCGCCTATGCCGGAATGCCGGTTTGGCTCGACGTCGTCGCGGACGAGCCCTGCATTGAGGCCGTCTATCAGGGTGACCTGTCGGGTTATGCCTCGGGCGGACAGGCACAGGTTACGGCGGACGGGAAACCTGCGCAGGCCGGTTTTCGGCCAACCTCCTACATTCGCAGCGAGATCATTTTCCCGCCCGGCACCTGCCCGAGCGTCAAGCGATATCTGAAAGGAGGCACCCACCGGATACCGCTTCACCTGATCGCCGATCTCCGCGAGCCCGGCACTTACGCTGTCCGCTGGATC
This sequence comes from Acetobacteraceae bacterium, assembly GCA_965198855.1. Taxonomy (GTDB): domain Bacteria; phylum Pseudomonadota; class Alphaproteobacteria; order Acetobacterales; family Acetobacteraceae; genus BOG-908. Next base: position 678,551 of record CBDAPZ010000002.1, read on the forward strand.
GTGCCCAAAACGACGCAGTTCGGCGCGGTCAAGCCCACCGAATGGCTGCAGTTCACGGTCGCCTCGGCCGACCCGGTCCGGCGCGAGTCCTGGTTGACCGGCCTGCTGCGCCGGACGCCCAAGGATCCCGAGACGGTCAGGGACGACTACGTTCCCTCCCTCCTGGCCGCCTGGCCCGACCCGAGAGCCGAGCGCCGGGTGCTGGAGTTGATGTGCTCGGACGATGTGACCGTCACCTCGTCCGCAGACGACGCGTTTCACCCGGCACTCCCGGCAGACGCACAGATGTATCTCGCGCAGCTGGTCAGCCACGGCTGCCTGTCGCAAGGCCTCGTCACATACGTCAACCATTCGGTCGGCGTTGGCAGGGACGGGGTGATGCCCGAGGGGCAGCGGGTCACCCTGCTGACGGCAGCGGTGAAGGCGCTTCCCGCGGCGCACGGCGATTACCTAGCGCACGCCATCGAGGTTGTCTCGCTACTGAAGAACGGCTCTCCAAGCATACCCTCTCCGGCCGCCGACGCGGCGGTGCTGCGCAAGGCGCCGGAAATCCTTGCCGCCACGGAGGGTGAGAAATCTGCAACGGATGACCCGAAATGGCTGCTGATAAATTATCTCGGAGGCAGGAACCCCGTCCCTGGCGGCCATGCCGTGCTCAAGGCCCTCGCCGCACAGAATGACGACGCGGCGGCCGCCGCAGTCGGGCGGTTGCTCGAACTCGGAGATCCTGCGGACATCCCCTTCCTCCGCGACCGCATGATGAGGGCGTTTCCGGATGATCTGGAATCCCAGACACTGCAGCGGGATTTCGAAACCATGCGGATGCGTTTCGGCCCGGCGGCGACTGGCCTGATGGAGAACCTGACCCGCGCGAAGATGCCGCGGGTGGCCGTCGCCGCCTCCCTCACGTTGGACTCCGAAGGCGATCGATTCGGCACCTCCGCCGTCCTGGACGCTCTCCGGAACGGCAGGCATGACAAGGAGACGGAGCTCCTCAACCAGATCATCGAAACGACCGCCTGCCCGGACGAGAACGACGATTGTCATGAGGAGGTAAGCCGGTCCGCCCAGCTCCAAGAGCCCTGGGCGCAGGCGCGGAAGGCGGCAGCCGTCCGGTATTTCGAGGCGAGACTTGCCGGGGGAAAATAAAATTGCGTTTGTTCGGGCATGTTTCAGGCGGTAGCAGGGTTATCCAGGCAGAGGGAGAGTTGCCGCGATGGAGCCCGAGCATTGGTTTTCGCCTTCGTGGCGGTTTCCGTCGGCCTGCCCGAAACAGCCGCCGCCTTGAACATCGACATCAAGGTCGAGCAGCCCACCTACGCCGGAATGCCGGTTTGGCTGGACGTCGAAGTGGACGAGCCATGCGCCGAGGCCCGCTACCAGGGTGATCCGGCAGGGTGATCCGGGCGGCCATGCCTCCGGAGGACAGGCTGAGGTCACGCTCGCCGGGCAACCTGTGCCTCCCGGTTTCCATCCGAACTACTATCGTCATGGCTCCATGATGATAGTACGCGGCGCCTGCCCGAGCGACGGGCGATCCCTGAATGGCGGAAACCATCGCATACCGCTTCACCTGGTCGCGGATCTCCGGAGGCCCGGCATTTATGCCGTCCGCTGGGTCGTGCCCAAGACAACACAGCTCGGCGACGTGAAGCCGACCGAATGGCTGCAGTCGCGCCCGGCGAAGAACCGGCCTAGACTACAGCTTGGCCCCGTTCACAGCCGGAAACGCCTCGGCGTTCTTGCCGACGCCGGTCCATCGGAACTCGCGCATGGTGACCGTGTCCGACTTCGCCCACAGGTTCCAGCTCTTTATCATCAGGGCGAAGCGCTCGAGCTGACCCTCACGCGTTCCGATCGGCGCATCGATGCCGCGCAGTAGCCGCTCGCGCAGCTGGTAAGCCGGGCTTTCCTTCCCGACCTCGAGGCCGGTGGCAACGGCGTCGAGCCACTTGTCGAGCTTCCCCTTCTGGGGCGTGCGGGAAGCCATGAACGCGACGGCATATAAGGGCGTGCTCTTTACGGCCTTCGGGAACGCGTAAGAGTTGACGTTGGCTACGACTTCCTCAACGTCAGGCCATTCGTCAATCGTGCGCGCCACCTCGTCGTTGGTGACGAACTCGCGGATCGATTCCGGAAGGCCTCTTTTATAAAGGAGGAGCAGCCTTATCGTCGAGGAGACCTGTGACCCTGCCTTGACGCCTTTGATGGTGAGGACGTCCGCGCTGGACCTGGACGTGCCAGTGTCGGTTTTCGAGAACGCCTTCCGGGGGATGCCGAAGCGCACATCCATGTCCAGGATCGCGTCAGCCTCGACCACGGCGAGCAGGCGATGCTGCCCGTTGTTGACGATGCCGTCCGCGGAGATGATGACAGGCTCGCCGGTGTTCTCGAACTCGCCCGAAGTCATCTGCTTGACGAGCTGATCGACCTTACGCCTGTTAACCCGGCGATTCCCGGTGTTCAGCTCGAGGGCGGCTTCCGCCAAAGCCTTGTCGAACATCAGGGTCTTTGTACCGTAATGCCCGTGGACGAGCTTCAGGAATTCGTCGCGGCCCACCCACTTAGCTTGGGGGTTCGTCACGGGCCGTCCAGACTTGGGTCGCGAACCGGTCGGTCCGCCGGTAACGACTGTATTCAATTCGGTCACTCCGCTTTCAACGTATTCTGTGCATTTCATCCGTGGTCGCTGCAAGCCGCGTCCTTGTCGCAAAGTCCGGCTCGCTTCCGTGAAAAGGTTTTCCTATGACTGCATTCGGCCCTCCGATCCAGGGAACTTCATATGCCTTCCTGGAAGACACGCCGATATTCTAGCTAGCCGAAACAAACTGCGCCGGAAATGCACGAGACGTATATTCCGATCTCATAGCCAGGTCGGCAGCGCTCCTCGGCATGGGGCCGTGGAGACTAGCGGCCGGGCGCGGCGATTTCGACCGCGGCGGACGGCACCATTGCTTGCCCGGAGACTGCCTGCCCGACGAACTCGATCACCTTTTCCCAGCCGCCGAGTTCCATGAGGTTCTCATGCTCGCCAGAGGGTGCGATCCAAAGCCTTTTCGGTTCGGGAGCTGCGTCGTAGAGCGCGCGGCCGAGGTCCGGCGGTACGACGCGGTCCCGGACGCCCTGCATTATCAGAATAGGCGCGGTGACCCGGCCGATGACGGATTTCTGGTCGAACCGGTCGAGCATGAGCCAGTTCACGGGGAGCCACGGATAAAGTCGCTCGGCGACTGCGACGGCGCTCGTGAATGGCGCCTCCAGGACCAGGGCTCCGATCGCACGACCGGCGGCCAACCTCGTCGCGACGCCGGAGCCGATCGATTCGCCGTAGACCACGATCTGCCGGTGTTCGATGCCGCGTGCGTCCAGGAACGCCATGGCAGCGAGCGCCGCATCCGCAAAGCTTTTCTCGCTCGGGCTTCCCGGATTGCCGCCGTAGCCGGGGTATTCAACCATCAGCACTCCCCAGCCGACGCGCGATGCACGCCGGAACCGGGGTATTCTGTTTTCGAGGTTTCCGCCGTTGCCATGGAAATAGGCCAAGGTCGGCTTTCCGGGCTGCGCGGGTAGATACCAGGCGAGAAGGCGCAGACCGGACGCCGTCTCGACGTGGACTTCGCTCAAAAGCGGGACACCTGCGGCGGCAAAGTCGGGCTTCGTGTTATCCGGCGCGAAAACCAGCTTCCTCTGCACGGCGAACATGGCCAGGCAGAGGAATAGATATAAACACCCAAATAGGAAAGCAAGACGAACGAGAACCGCAGCCATTTAGTGCCATTGCCCTTCACCGCACAAACGTGGCCAACCTGTCCGTGCACTTCTGTTTGATAAGACGCAGCACAACAACTGGTCGCTGGGCTGGCATCAAGACCGGACTATCTCGTCAAGCAGAAAATCGAGGTTAAAGGTGTTGCGCCGTGGACCAGGAAAGGCGGCATGCTTCACGTTGCACCACCGTTCGACATTCTGGCCCGCATGGTGACATTGAGAGCGCATCTCGACGATGTCGGTGCAGCCAACGGACCGTTGCTTATCGCGCCAGGCTCGCACGCTGCAGGACGCATACCGGTCGGTGAGATAGACCAGGTAGTTCGCCGGTGTGGCACAAGTGTCTGTCTGGCAGAGGCTGGAGACGTCTGGCTTTACGCCACGCCTATCCTGGACGCCTCCGACGCAGCGAAGGCGCCAAGTCGCCGCCGCGTCCTACAGATTGACTTCGCCGCCTGCGAGCTACCGGGCGGTTTGGAGTGGCTGGGCATCTGAGCCAGCCTCTCAGGCTGCCGCCGGAGGCGCCCGCCCGATGACGATCCAGAGCGGATCCCCGCCCGGCGGCATCCACGCACGCGCCGCAAGATCGACGAACCCCGCCTCCTTCATGTAGGCGCCTACGAGAATCTGCTGGTCGGGTCCTGCGAGCGACTGCCAAATTGTCACGGCCTTGGTCGGGAACCAGCGGTTCGAGAAAGTCACGACAAACGGTGCACCGGGCCTAAGCACGCGGGCCACATCGCGGAAAACGTCGACAGGGCGCTGCAGGTACTGGACGGACACGCAGAGGCAAGCGGCGTCGAAGGTCCCGCGTTCCAGCGGCAGCATGGGGTCCTTGTTGAGGTCCTGAACGAACCAACGCGACAGGCGGTCGTTGGCCGCCAGTTCCCGAGAGTTCATGCCGATTCCGACCGCTTGACCGTAAACGGCATCGGCGGGCAGGTGGCTGACCCAGCTGCTCATCAAGTCCAGGATCGCTCCGCCGCGTGGGAGCACCTCCGCGTAGGTGGCCGTCACCGCCGCTATGGCGCCGTCGTCGATGTGCATGACGAACCGCGGCTCACGGTAGAACTCCGCGTCGGGCGAGCGGTTGGCCTTGTCGAAGGCTGCCTTATCCAGGCCTGGTAACTGGTGCATTGGGCGCATATTGATACGCTTTCGCCCGATTCCAGTCCTTATGACGAAAGGCTTGCAAGCGTCGAAAACTCCTGCGGCCCGACAGTCATGAGCCTGGTGAGCCGACGCTTGTCCGGGCTGCCGCGGCGTTCCCTCAGTCGGCACAGAAGCCTCAATCATCATGGCAACGACGCGCGCCCCCTCCCCGACAAAGGTTCAAAGGCCGCGAGCGGACGGGCGTTGACCGCGAGTTTTCTCCATAGCGATGTTGCTGGGGCTAGCGCCGGGAATAATTAAACAGAAGTTGGCAACGGCCTTGTCACGGAAGCCGACGGAGATTTCCCGACCATAAAAGGATTGAAGACCGAAACGGACGGCTCGTCGGGCATACGTCTACGCTAAGCAGAACAGGAGAGCAGAACAAGAACTTGATTCTGCGCTTCACGCCGAATAAGGGTTCACGGCGATCCATCCGTGCGCTGACCGCATCCTCATTGCCGCACAACCAAACACCTATCAGCAACGGCTGCCGACAGCTAAATCCCCTATGAGACTCTTCCGGCCAAAAGCATCTTCAGGGACACGCCGGCTGTGAGTGAGCGGGAGTTGCGGCACGAGTGAAACTCTAACGAACGCTCTTCTCCGTCGGCAGAAACGTAGCTGCGTCTCATCGACGCCAAACCAAGCTGACCATCACCATATACTCATCACCGTCGAAGAGGTTCTCATCATCCGTCTTATCTTTAGCCTTCCCAGCTTCGTTGTTATCGGACTGTTCCTCTGGCCACTGCACATTCCATTGCTCGCGAAAGCCGCGCTGGCCGTTCTCATGCTGATTGCCTCCCAATATCACCTGTGGAGCCGGCTCTCATCAGGATCTGTCTTCTCGCCTGAACTTCCGAGGGGCGTGATCATCCTCTTCAACTGGGCAATCGGCTCCATTCTGTTTCTTGCTTTGCTTACGCTGGCGCTCGACTCAGTTTCGGTGATTGCGATGCTTGTACGCTGGCGCGACATCACCATTTCGGATGATTTCCGCTACGCGTTGGCTGTCGTTGCCACGGTTCTAGCTGCAATTGGCGTGTATCAAGCGGTACGCGTGCCACCAGTGAAGGACCTGGAGATCGACATTCCCGGACTACCGCCGCATTTTGAGGGCTACAAGATACTCCAACTGACCGACCTGCATATTAGCAGACTCTATCCTAAAAAATGGACCGACGCGGTCGTCGGCCGCTCAAATGCGCTTGGCGCAGACGTCATCGTGGTAACGGGTGACTTCATCGACGGCACGATCGATGCACGTGCAGCGGATGTAGAGCCGCTGCGCCTTTTGCGTGCGGCCGACGGCATCTTTTTCATACCGGGGAACCACGAATATTTTTTCGGATACGAACAATGGATGGTGCACTTCACCGAGATGGGCATGCACGTCTTGGCAAACGCCCATGCAGTCCTTGAGCGGAACGGCGGCAAGATAGTTATCGCCGGCGTCACTGATCTTTCAGCGATTGGCACGGGCAATCCCGCACCGGACTTGGAAGCAGCATTGAAGGGTGCCCCACCAGCCGCACCGGTGATCCTTCTTGACCATCAGCCGAAGAACGCGCGTGAGGCTGCCGCCCGGGGCGTTGCATTGCAGCTATCCGGCCATACGCATGGCGGTATGATAGTGGGCCTCGACAGGCTGGTCGCACGTGCGAATGGTGGCTTCGTATCGGGCCGCTACGATGTAATGGGGATGACGCTCTACGTGAATAACGGCACTGCGCTATGGGCTGGCTTTGCCTTGCGACTTGGCCGCCCATCTGAGCTGACACGGATTACACTACGACGCGCACTCTGAGAGATCGAGGCGCTACAACCCAGATGCCCTGCCATCCGACCGCGGATCATGCACCGCCTCTACCCGACCATCATCAGGGTGGCGGATAACCATGCCCGCATGGCCGAAGGTATCGGCACGGTCTGTATCGAGCTGCTCCACCTCATGGCCCATTGCCCTCAACGCAGAGATGCACGCGGGGTCGAACCTATTCTCAGCCTTGACGCTGACCGAAGCGGCGCCCCAGGTTCTGCCGTAGAGTAGCCGCGGGGCACTCACGGCCGCCGCCGGGCTCATCCCGTAATCTGCGTACCTGGTATAGATTTGCGACTGAAATTGCGGCTGGCCATCGCCGCCCATCGAGCCGTAGGCCATCACTCGCCCGTCGTCGAACGCTGCCAGCGCTGGTATCAACGTATGGAACGGACGCCGCCCGGGCTCCAGCGGGTTCACCGCCGCAGCGTCGAGCGAAAAGGACATTCCGCGATTCTGCCAGACGATACCAGTCTGCGGCAGAACTGCGCCGGAGCCGTACTCCCAGTAAACGGACTGGATGTACGACACCGCCATGCCGTTCGCGTCAATAGCGCCCATCCAGACTGTGCCGCCTTGGTCGTCGCGCAGGGGCATCGAGGCTGCGCGCTTCATGTCAATGCGCGCAGCCTCCTTCTGCAAGCGTTCGGGCGTGAGAAACGCTGAAGGGTCATGCCGTAGCCGGCCGAAGTCCGTTATCACCAAGTCGCGGATGGCGAAGGCTCGCTTGGTCGCCTCGATCAGCCCGTGGAAATGCGCGATGCTCTCACTCTGCGCCACGCCTAGCCGATCGAAGATGCCCAGGATGAGCAGAGCGGCGAGACCCTGGGTCGGCGGCGGGAAGTTAAACAGGGTCGCGTTGCGCCTGCGGAGCTGCAGCGGCGTACGCTCCACCGCTTCATAGGCGGCCATATCCGCCCCAGTGATCGGCGCCCCGAGTGCGTCGAGGTCAGCCGCGATCGCCTGAGCCAGATCTCCACGGTAGAAATCCGACAGGCCGGCGGTGGCTAGACGCTCCAGCGTAGCGGCGAGGGCCGGCAGCCGCCTGGCCTCGCCGTGCCGGCATGGTTTGCCGCGATTGAGGTAAATTGCTGCGAAGTTGGGCGCGGCATGCAGCGCATCGCCACCTGCCGGGACATAACGGGCCTCAGAAGCGGACACCGGGACGCCACCTTGCGCCTGATTGATGGCGCGTGCGAGCAGCACCGATAACGGCATCCGGCCGCCAAGTGCCTGCGACAATGACAGGGCTTTCTCCCAGCCACCTACTGCGCCGGCAACAGTGACCATCGCGTCTGACCCGCGTGGCGGGATGGCTTCGTAGCCACGTTCCCTGTAGCGCTGAATGGAGGCCAGCGCGCCGGCAGGCCCGCACGCCTCAATGCCGCGAACGCGGCCGCCGGGCTCGCGCACTAGCCAAAAGCCGTCGCCGCCGATCCCGTTCATATGCGGATAGACCACAGCGATAGAGGCCGCCATCGCCACCATTGCTTCTATCGCGTTGCCCCCCTGAGCGATCACCTCGCGGCCAGCCTCCGCTGCCAGCACATGCGGCGCGGCGACGGCGGCACGGGAGAAGATTGGCGTTTCGAGCATGCAGAGGCCGGATGTGGTTGCGGTTGCCGATATCATCGGTGTGCAAGAAAGCAAGCAGTCCTTTTTAAGAAATGTCTGCTCCTCCTTGCGCGATCGTAGACATGAAGCTGGCACAAGCCTTGCTGAGATTTCGGCAATTTCAATGCGGAGCAAAGTATGGCTAGCCTGAAACCACGACGCTGGCCGCAGCTTGCGCTCGGCATTCTCGTGATGATGACGATCTCCAGTCCACAATACGTCTGGACATTGTTCGTCAAGCCATTTCAGACGGAGACGCACGCTTCGCTTGCCGCAGTACAGGTCACCTTCACCGTGCTGGTCGTCCTGCAAACCTTCTTCTCCCCGGTGCAGGGCTATTTGATCGACCGTCTTAGCCCCAAGCTGATGATCGGTCTGGGGGCCGCTCTGTCCGGCTTGGGCTGGGTAACAGCGTCTCGAGCGGAGACGCTCCTCGGCCTGTATGCTTCGTACGGCCTTCTCTGCGGCCTGGGCACAGGCATCGTCTATGTTGGCGTCGTTGGGCTGATGGTGCGTTGGTTCCCGGATCGACGCGGCTTAGCGGCCGGCCTCGTCGCCGCGGGTTATGGCATGGGTGCAATGGTCACGACGTTCCCGATTTCACACCTGATCGCGGCAGACGGGTTCCGGCCTGCACTGGCCATCTTCGGCGTCGTGCTAGGCTGCGTCGGTGTTCTAGCAGCGTTGGGATTGCGAGCGCCCATGGCTGGCGAAATTGCGTATAGCGGGCTTGACGGCGAGGAATTTGGCATGGCGCCGCGCGACATGCTGCGCACGCCAGTGTTCTGGCTGATGTTCGTGATGATGACGCTGATGTCGACTGGCGGCTTGATGGTGACCGCCAATTTCGCGGTGTTCGCACGTGAGTTCGGGGTCGCCGATGCTGTGGTGTTCGGGATGGCTGCGTTGCCGTTCGCTCTTACCCTCGACCGGGTTACCAACGGGCTGACGAGACCGACATTCGGCTGGATTTCCGATCGCATTGGTCGCGAGCAGACGATGACAATTGCCTTTACGTTGGAGGCGCTGGCGCTGTGCCTTTTGCTCTACAATCGGCACAACGCATACGCATTTGCCCTACTTTCAGGTGTAGTGTTCTTCGCCTGGGGCGAGATCTTTTCTCTATTTCCCGCTTTGCTCACCGACATCTTTGGCCCGCGACACGCCACCACGAATTACGGTTTTCTTTACATGGCACAAGGCGTCGGCTCTTTGCTGGGTGGGCCGATGGCAGCTTTCGTACACGAGGCAGCCTCGAGCTGGGTTCCAGTATTTGTCATTGCGATTTGCCTGGATCTTGTAAGTGCTATTCTCGCTCTGCTAGTTCTACGACCGATGAGGTCAGAACTTCGCTACCATGAGCAAACGATCGTACCCCAGGGTAGCTAAACACGTTTCCCTCTCCTGGTAGAGCCGAGCATCTTGGTCACTGTTTTCTTGCACAAGCATTCAAAGCTCCTCTCAAGGAGGAGACATACATGGCAGAAAAAACGGCGGCGCTGTCTCCTTGTTCAACAACGTAAGTCTTGGCGTTGCTGGTCTGGCTGAAAGAATATTCTATTCCAACTCTTTGGGCTGGACCCGGCGAGCCCCCTTGACCTGAGCCCCAACTTCCCTCCACTCAGAGGTAGAGTCCGCGGTTTCCGCCAGGCCCATCCTGACGGTGTTTCTCGGTTTGGTTAAGCGTCGTTTCTCTGTCCCGGCCAAAATCTCCCGTGGCGTCGCGCGCAGGCTGGGTCAAGGCTGGCCGTAGGCCATCGCCGGAGGCGACGCGCAGCGGCCTTGACGCAGGCGAGCACGGCGCCACGCTGATCGAAGCTGGGGTGCGTCCTCCCAATGACGAATGCGGTCGCACTTCGTTATAATCCTTCCTCCAAGCCGCCAGCACCGCGCGGGCATGCCGCACCGAGCTGAACAACGTTTCGTTCAAGCACTCGTCACGCAACTTGCCGTTAAAGCTCTCTACAAACGCATTCTGCTGCGGCTTGCCAGGCGCGATATAATGCCAGCCAACTTTACGATCTTGCGACCAGGCCAGGACTGCGATGCTGGTCAGCTCCGTGCCATTGTCGCTCACGACCAACAGCGGGGTGCCCCGCTCCGCCGCGATGGCATCGAGCTCGCGCACAACGCGTTTGCCGGACAACGAGGTATCAGCCACCAGCGCCAAGCATTCGCGGGTCGCATCGTCGACTACGCACAGCACCCGGAACCGGCGACCATCGGTGAGCGTGTCGCACACAAAGTCCAAAGACCAGCGCTGATTTGGGCCGTCCGGCAAAGCCAAAGGTGCGCGCGTGCCAAGAGCGCGTTTGCGCCCGCCACGCCTACGCACCTGCAACCGCTCCTCGGCATAAATGCGCCGCAGCTTTTTGTGGTTCGGCACCAACCCTTCGCGCTTGAGCAGCAGACCGAGCCGACGATACCCAAAGCGTCGGCGCTCGCCCGCCAGGGCACGCAAGCGGGCGCGTAAGGCTGCATCGTCACCCCGCCGTGCGAGGTAACGCACCGTGCTCCGATCCGCACCGAGGATGGCACACGCCCGCCGCTCGCTGATGTCATGCGCATTCTGCGCCGCCGACACAGCGTCCCTCATGGCCGCGGGCGTTACCATTTTTTTGCAGCGATGTCTTTCAACACCGCAAGGTCCAGCATCGCATCTGCCAGAAGCTTCTTCAGCCGGGTGTTCTCGGCCTCCACTTGCTTCAAACGGCGCGCGTCAGACACCTCCATGCCGCCAATTTGGCCTTCCAGGCATAAAACGTCGCCTCGCTGATCCCATGCTTGCGGCATACATCCGCCGTCTTCGCCCCGGCCTCCTGCTCACGCAGAACCCCAATGATCTGCTCTTCGGTGAAACGTGACCCCTTCATCTCCGCCTCCTACTCAAGCGGACTCTACTCAAATGTGGAGGAGTTTGCGGGGCTCAGGTCACTAGCAGCGCGTTGGCTATTGCCACTTCAATTGGCTCCTTACATGACCGTTGGCACAGGGCTATTTTTCCAGCTTTGCCCTCCAATGCTGCTGCTGACAGCGCGAGATCCATGGCTACAACCGCGCTACATCCGGCTTACAGCCCTGCTGTTGCTGCTGTTTGTCCCGGCCTCAGAAGAGGTCTGGCTGCAAACTCTTACTAGCCAGTTCGAGCTGCTGCTTTGCTGCGCTATTATCTTATCACTCGACATCGCCTCTGGTTGGCGTTCGGGCATACGCCTAGCCCTACTTGCCTTGGCACCGTTGACCGGTGTAGTCGCTATTGCTCTATTGCCATTATTCATCCTTCGCGCGGCGGCGGACCGATCATTGCCGCGCCTAATCCCAGACGCTCGCACTGGCTGTTCCCGCCTCGATCCAACTGCTGTTCTTCTTCCATGCAGTTCCAGGGCGCGGCTACGCCGTGCATCCCGTGCTATTACTCTGCGTCTTCACCATCCGCCATTTGGCACTACCGCTCTTCGGTATAGGTTCAGCGAATCAGATTGCCACATCAATCCGCGTAAGCCTTGAGGCGAGCCATTTGCCGACGCTCGCTCTTATTGCGCCAATTGCTGTTGCAATTTCTCTGGTCATAGCCGCTTGGCGACAACGTGGGCCGGCACTCTGGCTGCTATCTGCGGGCGCCGTGGTCGCCTTAGCCTCATATGTCGGCGCTATTGGTGGTGTAGCGTCGTTGTTAGAAGATGTCCGCGGGCAGGGACGCTATGTCGTCGTCCCGCAAAGTTTGTTTTATCTTACCCTATTGGCACTATCTACAACTGCGCGTGGCTGGATGAGACACGCCATGCATATTGTCCTATTAGTGGCTTCTTTGTTCAGGTGCCTTCATGTTCGCCACGCCTTCCGCAATCATTAGCCGGGGCCCGTCCTGGGGGAAAGAAGTGGCAATCTGGAAGATTGATCAGCACCATGTGCTGCAGTTGTGGCCTGCTGGATGGAGTATGTCTCTCAGCGTGCAACACTAACAGGCTGGCGGAATGCGAGCCGCCTTTGACAATTTTTGAATTCAAATTGATTGGACGTATGGCATCGAACCATTAAACCAGTACTTGCTGACATCGCGAGTGATTACAAAGCCCCATGCCTACGACGGCCACCGACATCGATCAATCGGGTTTGGGCTGCCGGGGATGGTTCGGCAACGGTTGGTGGGGCTACGGGCGTAGTAGCCGCAGCCAGCGCGCTAGTGGCGTACTAAGCCAAGATCGCGCCGATCAAGGTATCTTTTCGCATCAGCGCATCCTGCCCATCGTTAAGCCGGTGGATGCTGCCGTTTCAATCGTCTTGTCGCAAGCCACCGCTGACAAAAGAAGCTCAACCCAACGTTGACGAATACCAGATTGCTGCCACCGTATGGCAGGGTTGATGTGGCCGACCAAGCAAGTGCAAACACATCCCAGGCTATGAATTGACTACTGTGCCGGTGCAGGCTTCCAGCCACAACGAGGTGCCCGATTATGCTGGTAGTATCGAGGCGTCGGCCGCCCGTAACTCGTCGATAAACACGCGCAACGCAGGCGGTACGTGGCGATGTCCGGGATAGTAGAGACAGAGGCCCGGAATAGCTGGAGACCAATCTTCAAGTAGTCCGCGCAAGCGCCCGTCCTGCAGGAATGGCCGCGCTACCCGTTCCGGCACAAACGCGATACCCAGACCGCCGACCGCGGCCTCCACCATCAGTGCGTTATGATTGAGCGTCAGCATGCCAGGCACCTCCAGAGCAATCTCGGCCAAACCCCGTGCGAACTCCCAGCGATAGGGCTTGCCGCTCGCTAACCGCTGACGAATGCAGCGATGTCGCCGAAGGTCGTCAGGCGTCATCGGGACGCCATGCTGGGATAGGTAGCCTGGAGATGCTACCGCTAAGAAGCGAGCGTCACCGCCAAATGGAACTGCAATCATGTCCTGAGGCACCGCTTCGCGAAGCCGTACTCCTGCATCAAACCCTTCAGCGATGATGTCGATCAGACGGTCTTCGGACACGATGTCGAGCGAGACGCGTGGATATCGGTCAAGAAAGCCGGGCACAACGTGGCGCAGCAGCCAGCGCGCGGCAGCTTCAAGCGCGTTGATCCGGACCGTACCGGCGGGGCCTTCTGCACCATCGCTGACCGCTGCAAGCATGTCATCCAAGTCGCGAAGCGCCGGGATCAGTCGCGCCAGAAGACGGGAACCCGCCTCCGTCGGCGCGACGCTGCGCGTCGTCCGATTGAGCAGCCGGACCCCGAGCTGCTGCTCAAGTCCGACAAGAGCATGACTGAGCGACGAACGCGACACGCCCAACTCGTCAGCGGCGGCGCGGAAGCTCCGATGGCGCGCGACAGCCGCAAAAGTCGTCAGGTCGGCAAGCGATGGTTTTGTCATTGGTGTCAATATTTCACCAACCTATGCGGAAATGCCACTCTAAACTCAACAGTCCGTCAGCCTTAAGTTTGGGAGAACGTGAGGAGATACAGACATGAAAACCTGGATGATTACGGGGGCGTCCTCTGGGCTTGGACGCATCATGACGGAAAGCCTACTCGCCAGGGGCGACAAGGTTGCTGCAACCGTGCGTCGCGCTGACGCGCTCGGTGATCTTGGAACGCGCTATGGTGACCAGCTGCGCATCATCGTTGTCGATCTTACCGACACGGATGCGATGCGTCGCGAGGTCGATGCAGCGTTTGCCGCTTTGGGGCGCATAGACGTGGTGGTCAGCAATGCTGCCTACGGGTTGTTTGGCGCGATCGAGGAAGTCAGCGACACGCAGATCGAACGTCAGATCGCTACGAATCTGATGGCGCCAATCCAATTGATCCGGGCCTGTCTGCCGCATTTGCGCCAACAAGGCGGCGGACGCGTGGTGCAAGTGTCCTCGGAGGGCGGTCAAACGACCTATCCCGCCTTCGGCCTTTATCATGCGACGAAGTGGGGCATTGAAGGCTTCGTCGAGACCTTGGCAAGGGAAGTCGGACCTTTGGGCATCGATTGCGTCATCGTCGAGCCCGGCCCGACGGCCACGAGCTTTAGCAGCAACGTCGATCGCGCGGTTCCTATCGCTGCCTACGATGCAACGCCCGTCGGGGACCTACGCCGAGGATCGTTCGTCGCCAAAGGCGATGCGCATCGCACCGTAGCAGCCATGATTGCCGCTGCTGACGCAGACCGGCCTCCGCTAAGGCTGGCACTCGGCAGTATCGCCTACGAACGTATCGAACATGCACTCACGGAACGACTTGAAGCAGTCCGCAAGCAAAAAGACGTTGCACTCGCCGCGGATCGTCAGGAAGCAGCACCATCATAGATTGTGCTGCAATAGCCGGCCATTAAATCCATCGCCTGAGATCATCGCGCAAGTTACATGCAGAGAATAACGACGGTCGCATACATCTTCATCGTAGGACTTCTGATCGCAGTTGGATCAGCGCAGGCAGCCCCGGTCAACAAAGTCTTGGGCACTTGGCGTATGGTGTCGGCGCAGCTCAATCCAGACGGCAAGAACGTTCCCGCGTACGGCCCGGCGCCCAGGAGTCTTCTCGTCTTCACCGCTGACATGCATGTCATAGAGGTCCTGACCGATTCCACTGTTCCGAAGTTCGCGTCCAACGCACGCGGCCATGGCACGGCGAAGGAAAACCAAGCAGCCATGGCGGGAAGCATCGGCTGGTTCGGCACCTATACGGTGGATGAAAACGGTGACTTAAGCGGTGATCGCGTCGAGGGATCAACCTTCCCGAACTGGGTTGGCGACGTGCGCACGCGCAAGGATATACATGTTGTCGTGAACGGAGATCGCATCCTGGAAACTTTCCATCGGCCCGAGGGGACCGAGATTGTCATTACGTGGCAGCGTGTGCGCTGAAGCAGCTCGTGCAGTTTCTTAGACGATCGAGGTCTATTACATAGTAAGCTTGCAGCATCTACGGCCCAGAAGCTTGGCGTCCGTCTCGAAGCCTGATCCGCGATCTTAGACCCGGCCCTCACCGGGCTATGTCAAGCATGCCAATGAAGGAGTGTTTGACGCAGGATGAGACCGAAAGGGTTTTTTGAAGGTGCCCCGACCCCGGTTTCGGATGTACGAGGTAACATCGCGTTGGCTCCTCTTTCTACCGAACAAGGAGCCGTTATGATTGAGACAGCCATCGAGATTCCATCTCCGGAGGGAGCTATAGACGGCTTCTTGATTCAGCCGGAAAAAGCAGGACACTGGCCACGCGTCCTCTATCTGACCTACATCGTCGGCATTGACGACAGTAGTCGGAGCATGGCCAGGCGCCTCGCCGCCGAGGGCTATGCGGTACTTCTGCCAAACATCTTCTATCGCAGCGCCAAGCCGCCCATTTTCAACTTCCCCTATGAGATAGGTGACGAGCGTTTTGTTCAACGTATGAACGAGGTTCGTGGACCATTGACGCCCGACGCTATGGATCGCGATCTTTCCGCATACGTAGATTTTCTGGCAAGGCAGCCGGGTATCCGAGCCAGGGCATTTGGCGTTGTCGGCTTCGGTTTTTCCGCTCGGATGGCGTTGCGCGCCGCTGCCACGCGACCGGACGAAATTGTCGCTGCTGCATCATTCGACGGCATCTACACCGACGCACCGCACACGCTTCTTTCTAACGTTAAGGCGCGTCTCTATTTTGGCCCGGCTGAGACCGCCCAAAGTTGGGAAGCGTCAGCGCGTTGTGCGCGGCCGCGCGCCGCCGTCGAGGTCGCCAGTCGATCGGCCGGATGCTCGGTGTCGTCTTGAGCGCTTGTGTTTAATTGCGTTTAAAAATCGAGTCGAGAAGATCGGTCAGCTTTTTGTAAGCGTGCTCGGGCGCTGAAAGGGGGCGGCGGCGGCACATTCGGGGTCGTGACCAGGCTGACCTTGCGGACACATGATTTACCCGCCTTGTTCAGTCTCGTTCATTGGTCCGTCACCTCTGGACGGCGCCCGAGACGATGCCGCACGTATCAAAGCGGCAATGACGGCGCTGCGCGCGGCCGGAGCCGGGAGCTATCTCTCAGAATGCGACTACGGACTTGTTGATTGGCAAAACGCATGCTGGGGCGAGCATTGGCCTCAGCTGAGCGTGATCAAGGCGCGCTATGATCCGGATGGGCTGTTTGTCGTCCATCATGGCGTGGGGAGCGAGGAGTGGAGCGCGGATGGGTTTGTGCGTGTGTGAAGAAAGAAGGAAGCAGTTCTTTTTTGAAAAAAAGAACCAAAAAACTTTTATGATATGGCGTACGCTGCCGGATGGCAGCCACGACAGCTTAATTCTGCAGATAGCTTAAAACATCAAAGTCTTTTGCTTCTTTTCTTCAGAAAAGAAGACCTTTCTTCCTTACACACGAAACACGTAATCAGCGCCCGCCTCGCGTTCGATATCTGGCGGAAACGCAGCATGCTTGTCTGCGTAGTAGGCCGCGCGGTGATCGCCTGCCGATGCCAGATTATACGTCAGATAGAGAAGTCGGCGCGGGAGTGAGGTAAAGTTTGGTTTGGAGGCATGCGGCGCGTAGCTGTCGAAGAAGATCACGTCGCCTGGCTGTGTAGGCAACGGGGTCAGCGCCAATCCGTTTTCGTCCAGCGGTTTCCATTCTTCGCCGATCAAGCCGTCGCGGTGGCGGCCAGGCACCATTTCCAGACAGCCGTTTTCGAGCGTTGCAGCATCGATGGTGACCAGTGCTGTGACGAACAGGTTTGCATAGCGGCTCCAGCCGGCCTGCTGGTCCTGGTGCGCCTTGAATCCGGGCCCGCCGGGCATCTTGAAGTTGATCTTGTCCTTGAACAGGACGACGGGTCCGCCCATCAGTGCAGCGGTCCAGTGCGGCAGGCTGTCGTGGCGGACCAAGTCGTCCATCTCGGCGTGGTAGGGACAGAAATTCTCGATACGCTGTATCACGCGGCGGCCGGGTTCGGTCAGGCTATCCTCGTGATAGACCCAGTGGCGGCCTGGCACTTCCGGTGCGTGCTGCAGCGCTTCAGTCCAAGCCAGCACATCTTTCATCTGCTGCGGGCTGAAGAAGTTCGGCACCACCAGGAAGCCGTCTTCGTGCATGCGGGCCACTTCGTCGGCGGTCGGCATGCGGCTCGCGGCACAGCTTGCCTGCAGCGTCGCAGTGCTCATGGTGCAAGCTCCGGCAACAGCGCGCGTGCCTTGAGGACGTCTTCGGGGAAGTCGATCTCGGTCCAGGGCAGCGTGCTGATGTCTTCGAAGCCGAAACGTTGCGGGTCGCTGGCCTGTATCATGTCGCGCAGGGGTTCTTCGTATTCCTGGTTGCGGCGTCCCGTCTCGACATAGGCTTCGACGCGGGCTGCCATTTCGGCGGCGGCTTTTGGCGAGAAACGGAAAAAGCCGACTGATTCGCCATGCCAATCGTAGCTGGCTGTGGGGATTTTTCGCAGATCGACGATGGTGTCGCCGCGGACGCAGAGCTTTACCGGTTCATCGCCGGGCTCGATGTTGCGGTCGCATAACAGACAATCTTGATGCTTGCTGTGCAGGAGCCGTTCAAGCATGCGGCGGTCGTATAGCACGTCTGCGTCCATCAGGAGCGTCGGTTCAGTGCGCCGCAGCGAATCGCGCGCGGTCCAGAGCGAAACCACGCTGCCCTCGCGGAAATCGGGGTTCAAGACGGTCGTCACATTGAGGCCGGTGGCCGTTTCGGCTATGGCGGCGCGCACCTCTTCGGCACGGTAGCCGACGACGATCGTGACGCTCGCGACGGCGGTTTGCTCAAGCAGAAAGAGATGCCGCTGCAACAGGGTGCGACCGCCGAGTTCCAGCAATATCTTGGGTTTATGGTCGCTATTGGGGGCTTCGCTTCCCAAGCGACGGCCGACACCGGCGGCCAGGATGATCGCGTGCAAACCTTGTGGTGCAGACGACACGCGTGTCACCTTCCTGTCATCGAATGTCATTGTAAGACCCCAGAGGCGGGAGTATGGACGTTCGCTGACCGTTCGGTCAAACCTCCTCCATACCGAGACATATCCAGTGCCAGACCAAGTTCCAGTGACCAGCGCATCGCTTCGTGGGTTGTCGCGTCCGGCCGAATTGCGGTCGCTGCTTTTCTCGCCTGAGCTATCGTTCCTGATGGAGGCGCATAGCGGGCTTTCGGCGAAGATTGTCGAGGAGGCCGGGTTCGGCGGCATCTGGGCGTCGGGGCTTGCGATCTCCGCGTCGTTGGGGTTGCGTGACAACAACGAGGCGTCGTGGACTCAGGTGCTCGACGTGCTGGAATTCATGGCCGATGCCAGCACGCTGCCGATCCTGGTGGATGGCGATACCGGCTATGGCAATTTCAACAATGTGCGCCGCCTGGTGCGCAAGCTCGGCGAACGCGGCATTGCCGGCGTTTGTCTTGAAGACAAACTTTTCCCGAAGACGAATTCCTTTATCGGCGAGCGGCAGGAACTGGCGGATACCGAGGAATTCTGCGGCCGCATCCGTGCGGGCAAGGATGCGCAAACCGACGGTGATTTCTGCATCGTTGCGCGCACCGAGGCGCTGATTTCCGGCCATTCGATGGAGGAGGCGTGGCGGCGTGCGGAAGCCTATCACGCGGCTGGTGCGGATGCGATCCTGGTGCATTCCAAACGCAGCGATGCTGTCGAGATCACCGGGTTCATGGCGCGATGGGATGGACGTTGCCCGATCGTGGTGGTGCCGACGATGTATTACGCGACACCGACCGACGCGCTGCGGGATGCCGGCATTTCAACCATCATCTGGGCAAACCATCTGGTGCGCGCATCGATCACCGCGATGCGCGAGACCGCGCGGGTAATTGCAGAGACGCATTCGGTGATGGAGATCGAGGATCGCATCACCAGCGTGCGCGAGATTTTCAGGCTCACCGGCAATGACGAACTGGAGGAAGCCTCGCGTCGCTATCTGCCGCTGAGCCGGAACGTGCATGGCGTCGTGCTGGCCGCTTCGCGTGGTGCTGCGCTGGGTGATTTCACTGCGAGCCGACCGAAATGCCTGGTGGATATCCGGGGCAAGACGCTGCTGCACCGCCTTCTCGAAACGCTGGGTGAAGGCGGCGTGCATGATGTGACGGTGGTGCGCGGGTTTGGGCGCGAGCAGGTGGCGCCGAACGGATTTCGCGTGGTCGACAATCTCGACTTTGCGGAAACCGGAGAGGCGGCGTCGCTTGCCTGCGCCATGCCGCGGCTGCACGGCGAGATCGTGGTCTCCTACGGGGATGTGCTGTTCAAGCGCTACATACTCGATGGGCTGCTCGCTTCGTCCGCCGAGATCACGGTGGTGGTCGATTCGTCGCTGCGTGTGCATGCCAATCCGCGTGATCTTGTCGGCGCCGACCGGCTCAACACGGCGTCGTATCTCGACGACCAGCCGCCGCGGCTTTCCGGCGTTGAAGTGGCGCCCGAGGCGGCGGCCGGCGAGTGGATCGGGCTGATGCATGCAAGTGCTGCCGGCACCGAGTTGCTGCGTGCGGAGCTTGCGGCGATGGCGGCGGATGGCACGTTGCCAAAGGCCGATCTGCTAGAGGTGATGGACAGGCTGCGCGCCCGCTGCGAGGTGGCGGTGCATTACATCGCCGGGCACTGGCTCGATGTCGACACGCTGAACGACCTGGCCGAAGCGCGGAATTTCTCCTGATGCTGACAGCAGGCGCGGTCCTGCAGAGTGCGGGGGCTGCCGGGTTCAGCGTCTATGCCGGGGTGCCGTGCAGCTTCCTTACGCCGTTGATCAATCGCGTTGCCGGCGATCGCGGGCTGCGGAGCATCGGTGCGGCCAGCGAGGGCGAGGCGGTGGCGATTGCCGCCGGCGCTTGGCTCGCGGGTCGGCAGACGGTGGTGATGTGCCAAAACTCCGGCCTGGGAAATGCGGTTAATCCACTGACCTCGCTCAATGCGCCGTTCCGTATTCCCACCTTGATGATCGTGACCTGGCGCGGGCAGCCGGGCATCGCCGACGAGCCGCAACATGCGCTGATGGGCGAGATCACCCAGGATCTGCTGTCGCTGATGCGGATAAGCCACGCGCCGTTCCCGCAGGATCAAGCAGCGCTGGAAGGTGCCTTCGTCCATGCGCGGGCCGAGATGGATCGCACCTCGCTGCCCTTCGCGTTCGTCATGCAGAAGGGTGATCTCGCGGAGGAGACGCTGAACGAGCCGGTGCGTCCGCATCCGGGCGCGGGCCAAAGCAGCGATCTTTCCGAGCCGGGTGCGCGTCCGAGCCGGGTGGAGATTCTGGCGCGGCTGCTGGAGCTGGCACCGGAAGAGGCGCCGGTGATCGCGACGACCGGCAAGACCGGACGTGAGCTGTTCACCTTGCAGGACCGTGCGCAGCATCTCTACCAGGTGGGTTCGATGGGATGTGCGGCACCCATGGGCCTTGGCGTGGCGCTGATCACCGGGCGTCGCGTGATCGTTCTGGATGGGGACGGTGCTGCGCTGATGAAGCTGGGGGCCATGGCCACGATCGGCGCGTATCAGCCAGCGGGCCTTTTGCACATTGTTCTCGATAACGGCGTGCATGATTCCACGGGCGGCCAGGCGACGGTTTCCGCGACCGTCGATTTCGCCGGCGTGGCAATCGCCTGCGGTTATGCGCACGCCTTCAGCTGCGACAGCGTGGCCGGATTTGCCGCGGCGTTCGCGCAGGCGCTGAAGCAGTCCGGCCCGGTCCTGCTGCATGTGCGCATCCGGCCGGGGTCGATGGAGAAACTCGGGCGGCCGACGATCGCGCCGCACGAGGTGGCGCGGCGCTTCCGCGACTTCGTGTGTCAACCGGCCTGAGCGGGACCATGGGCGGCCATGAACAGGTCCACCGCCGCGAGCGCGCGCGCCATCTCGGCCGGGCCGATCGCGCCGATGCAGCCAATACGAAAGCTTGGTTCCTGCGTGAGCTTGCCGGGGTAGATCACCACGCCATGGCCGGCGAGGAAATCGTAGAATTTTTGGAAATCGAACCAGCCGCCGGGTGGAATGCGGAAAGTGACGATCACCGGCGCCTGGTCGGAGTCTTCGAGGATGCAGGTGAAGCCATGCGCGCGCATGCCCGCCTTCAGCATCGCGCAATTGGCCGAGTAACGGGCGTGGCGTGCGGCGATGCCGCCTTCCTCCGCGAGCTGGTCCAAAGCGGCCGCGAGGCCTGCCACCACCTGCACGGGCGGGGTGAAGCGCCATTGCCGGTCGGCTTCGAAGCCGCGCCATTGCGCGTAAAGGTCCAGGCTGAGGCTGACGGCGTTGCCTTCGCAGCGCGCGAGATGCGTGCGTTCGGCGATGACGAAGCCCAGTCCGGGCACGCCTTCCAGCCCTTTGTTTGCCGAAGCCACGACAGCTATGCAGGGCGCGGCGCGAAGGTCGATCGGCACGCCGCCGAACGAGCTCATCGCATCCAGGATCAGGCGGCGTCCCGCGTCGTGCACGCAAGCGGCGATCGGTTCGAGCGAGTTGAGGATGCCGCTCGTCGTCTCGCAGTGGACGAGGGCCACGTCGGTGATCGACGGATCCGCTGCCAGCGCGGCACGCACGCCATCCACCGGCATCGGCTGGTCCTCAGGTATGTCCAGCACGCCGCCGAGACGGCCGATCCGTCGGGCCATCTCCGCCATGCGCCTTCCATAGGCGCCGTTGACCAGCACCAGCAGCTTGCCGTCGCGCGGCACCAGGCTCTGCACCGCGGCTTCCAGCGCGAAGGTGCCACTGCCTTGCATGGGCACGGCCACATGGGTGCCGGCAGCATTAACCAGGCCGGCCAGGCGGGCACGGACGCCTTCGCTGAGCGCCAGGAACGCCGCATCGCGCGAGCCCCAGTCGCGGCCGAGGGCGGCGCGCGTGCGGGCAGAGGTGGTGAGCGGGCCCGGCGTGAGCAGCAGGACCGGCTTCGTATCGTTGGACATGCGAGCCGCGTAGCCCGTGTGCTGGCTGCACCGCAATGGGTGCGCGCATGAGGCTGGTGCCGATCATCGCCGGCCTAGCTGGACTCGGCCTGGCGATCTGGCTGCTGCACAGCACCGGGTTCGGCCGGATCATGGGGCTGATCGGCCATGCCGGATGGCTGGGCCTGTCGGCGGTGATCGTGTTCCATCTGACGCAGGTCATGGCCTCCGCCGCCGGCTGGCAGGCCATCTCCGCCGCGGCCATCCACCGGCCGCGCCTCATCGCCTATGCGGCAATCCGCGTGGTGCGCGAGGGCGTCAATAATCTGCTGCCGGTGGCACAGATCGGCGGCCCGGTGGTGGGCGCCCGTCTGCTGCAAGGCGATGGCATGGCGTTGCCGGACGCGATCGCCGCCACGGTGGCCGATTTGACCATGGAGATGGTCACGCAAATCCTGTTCACCCTGATGGGGCTGGGCGTATTGCTGCTGACGGTCGGCGGCAGCCGGGGTGTGACAGGCACCGTGATCGGCGGATTGCTGGCGGCGGGCTGTGTCGCGGCAGGCTTCGTCGGCGCGCAATGGTTCGGGCTGGGCCATCTGCTGGAAGCGATTTTGTTGCGGTTGGGTACCGCGCTCGGATGGAAAGGCACCGGCCAGGTACAGGGCCTACACACGGCGTTGCGCGCCTGCTACGCAAATCCGGTCGCGGTGCTGCTCGGGATTGCCTGGCACATGGTGTCCTGGCTGCTGGGCGGGGTGGAGGTCTGCATCGCGCTGCATTTTCTCGGGCACGATGTGGGGATCGGTCCGGGGGTGGTCGTTGAAAGTCTCGGCCAGGCGATGAAGGCGGTGGGTTTCGCCGTGCCGGGCGCGCTCGGCGTTCAGGAAGGCGGTTACATCGTGGTCTGCGGCTTGTTTCAGCTCTCACCGGAGATCGGCATCGCGCTGTCGCTGGTGAAAAGGCTGCGCGAAGTGGCGCTGGGGCTGCCGTCGCTCGCCGCCTGGCTGGTGATGGAACGCCGCCTGCCGCGGCGCGTGGCACTGGACGCACTGTCGTGAGCGGTACCTCCTGGAGCCACGTCATCGCCCGCCCACTGGTGCGCCCGATGATCGGGACATGGATACGGCCGAACCATCTGACCACGCTGCGCCTGCTGACCGGGCTCGCCGCCTGTGTCGGCCTCGCGCTCGGCACGCGTGCCGGAACCTGGTGGGGCGGTAGCCTGTGGATCGTCAGCGCCTTCCTCGATCGTGCCGATGGCGAGCTCGCGCGGCTGGGCCGGCTAACCAGCCCGGGCGGTCATCTCTACGACTATTACTGCGACATCACCGTGAACGCGCTGCTGTTCGTCGCCATCGGAATCGGCCTTCGCCATAGCTGGCTGGGTGCCTGGGCGATCCCGCTCGGCCTGCTCGCCGGCTTTTCCCTGTTGATGGGAAGCATCTTTTCGCATCGGCTGGAACTGCGCAGCCCACCCGGGACAAAAGCCTATTCGGGCAAATGGGGTTTCGACCTGGAGGACGCGCTCTATCTGATGGCGCCGCTGGCCTGGCTCGGCTGGCTGAGCCCCATCCTGATCGGCGCTGCCATCGGTGCCACCGCGATCATGCTGCTGACAGCCTGGCGCCTGCAGCGTCTGCCGGCAGCGTAGCGGATGCCGAACCTGCTTGGAGGCCTCGCGGCCTGGTGCGGCGCGCGGCCGCGCATGATGGCGATGGCCGCGCTGCTGCTCGCAGTGCTCGGCGTGCTCACGATCCGCACCGATCTCGGGGTCAGCACCGATACCGGCATGCTGTTCTCCGCCCGCCTGCCCTGGAAGCAGCGGCAGAACGCCCTGCGCGACGCCTTCCCGCAAACCAAGAACATCCTGGTGGTGGTGATCGATGCCACCATCCCGGAAGAGGCGGACGCCACGGCTGACTCGCTGGCTGCTGCCTTGCGTGGCGATACCACGCATTTCACCTCGATCGTGCAGCCCGCCGCCTCGCCTTTCCTGCAGCGAAACGGGCTGCTCTATCTGGGCACCGACAAGCTGACCGACCTGCTGGACCGCATGGTGGATGCACAGCCTTTTCTGGGACAGCTTGCCGCCGACCCGAGCCTCTCCGGCCTTGCCGGCGCGTTGTCTTTGATCGGCACTGGCGCCGTGCGCCAGCATGCCGATCTCACCGCCTTTGACGCCGCCTTGCGCAGCTTCCACGCAGCGATGTCGGGCGACCATCCAAAGCCGCTCTCCTGGCAGAATTTGCTGGCTGGCCAGGTCGCCGCGCTCGCCGGCCGCTACCGCTTCGTGCTGATCAAGCCGAAGCTGGATTACGGCGCCCTGCAGCCGGGAGCGACCGCCACCAAGGCGATCCGGGAAGCGGCCAAGAACCTCGTTTTTGTGAAAAACGGCAGCGCGCGGGTGCGCATCACCGGGCCGGTGGCACTCGATGACGACGAATTCGCCGCGGTCGCCCAGGGGGCTGCAGGCGGCCTCCTGGCCAGCCTCGTACTCGTCACAATGTGGCTCTGGATCGCGGTGCGCTCCTGGCGGCTGATCCTGCCCATCCTCGGCACCTTGCTGCTGGGGCTGGACCTGACGGCGGCGTTCGCAGCCCTTGCCGTGGGCACGCTCAACCTCGTCTCGGTGGCGTTCGCCGTGCTGTTCGTGGGCTTGGCGGTGGATTTCGCCATCCAGTTCACCGTGCGCTTCCGCGAGGCCAGCACCGAACATCCCGATGCGCCGTCGGCGCTCGCCGCTGCCGGAAGGCGCAGCGGCGGACAGATCCTGGTGGCCGCCCTCTCCACCTCGGCGGGCTTCCTCGCCTTCACCCCCACCTCGTTTGCCGGCGTCGCCCAGCTCGGCCTCATCGCCGGCATCGGCATGCTGATCGCCTTCGCCTGCACCCTCACCGTTCTGCCCGCACTCATCGCGCTCTGCCGCCCGCGCCCCGAAGCCGGCGAGGTGGGTTTCACCTGGGCACGGCCGGCGGACGCTGCCCTGGTGCGCCACCGGCGCCTTATCCTGGCCGTCAGTGGTCTGCTCGCGCTGCTGGGCATCGGGCTCAGCCCCTGGCTGATCTTCGACAGCGACCCGCTGCACACCAAGAACCAATCCAGCGAGTCGGTAACCACCCTGAACGAGCTGGTCGCAGACCCGGTCACCAACCCCTACAGCATCGAAATGCTGCTGCCGTCGATCGACCAGGTGGCCCCTATGGCCGCCAAGCTGCGCAAGCTCTCGACCGTAGACGGCACCGAAAGCCTCGACAGCCTGGTTCCCACGGACCAGGCCGCCAAACTGCCGCTGATCGCCGATGCCGCATCGCTGCTCACACCCACTTTGTCCGTGCAGGCCAAACCCGCCCCCGATGCAGCCGCCCTGCGCGCAGGCCTCCAACACGATGTGCCATCGATGCAGAAGGCCGCGGCAACGATGCCGCCGGACGCACCCTTCGCCCTCGTCACCCGCGACATGGAACGTCTCGCCGGTGCGACCGACGCGCAGCTTCTTGCTGCCAACACAGCACTCACCGGCTTCCTGCCGGCGCAGCTCAGCTCGCTGCGCACTGTGCTCGGCGCCACCGCAGTCACCCGCGCCGACATCCCGAACGACCTTGCCGCACAATGGGTGACGCCGGATGGCCGCGCCAAACTGCAAGTGCTTCCGACCCGCGCCGCCTCTCAGGACAGCGCCGGCCTGCACCACTTCGTCGCAGAAATCGTGGCAGTCGCACCCGACGCCAGCGGCGCCGCGGTCGCCATCGTGCGCAGTGCTGACACCATTGTCGCCGCCTTCCGCCTGGCCGCGATCGGTGCCTTCGTCTCGATCGCCGTCATCCTGCTGGTCGCCCTGCGCCGCGTGCTCGATGCGCTGCTGGTGCTCGCACCGCTCATGCTCTCCACACTATTGACGGTGATCGTCGCCGTGCTGCTGCCGCTGCCGCTCAACTTCGCCAACATCATCGCATTGCCGCTGCTGCTGGGCGTCGGCGTTTCGTTCAACGTGTATTTCGTGATGAACTGGCGCGCGGGGCTACAAATGCCGCTCAGTTCTGCGACAGCGCGGGCGGTGTTCTTCTCGGCGCTTACTACCGCGACGGCGTTCGGGTCGCTAGCACTTTCCAAACATCCGGGCACGGCGAGCATGGGGCTGCTGCTGCTCGTGAGCTTGGCATGCACGCTGATTTCTACGCTGACGTTTGAACCGGCATTGCTGGCTTCAGTGTCGAGAGAAGGAAGGCCTTCTTTTCTGAAGAAAAGAAGCAAAACACTTTTATGAGGCTGTCGCGGTTTTATGCGGCACGGTTGGAGCAGGTGCTATGCCCCTGAGCGTTGTTACCGGAGCGACAGGCGGCATCGGCCGCTGGATCGCACTCGGCCTGGCAAAAGCCGGCCATGACCTGATCCTGGTCGGCCGGTCCAAGCGGAGCTGCGAGACGACACGCGCCTGGATCACAGGCCAGCTTCCGGATGCAAAAATCGACTACAGCCTCGCCGACCTCTCGCTGCTCGCAGAAACCCGTAAAGCGGCCGACGATATCCTGGCCCGCGGACGGCCAGTCGATGTGCTGGTCAACAATGCCGGCGTGTTCCGCCAGCACCGTGAGGAAACGGCCGAAGGACACGAGCTGATCCTCGCCGTCAACCACCTCGCCCCGTTCGTGCTGACACGCAGCTTGCTGTCGGCGCTGCCGTCCGGTGCCAGGATCGTCAATGTCGGCTCGTCCTCCTCGGACACCGCCACCATCGATCCTGACGATCTGGAAGGCCGGCGCAAATGGGGCTTTCTGCACAGCTATTCGCAGTCGAAACTGGCGCTGC
This sequence comes from Acetobacteraceae bacterium, assembly GCA_965198855.1. Taxonomy (GTDB): domain Bacteria; phylum Pseudomonadota; class Alphaproteobacteria; order Acetobacterales; family Acetobacteraceae; genus BOG-908. Next base: position 705,540 of record CBDAPZ010000002.1, read on the forward strand.
TGATGGTCACCAACCACTGGGCCGAGATCCTGCGACCAGAGGGCATCACCGCGAACACCGTGCATCCGGGCACGGTGGCGACCGGCCTGATACGAACCGGCGGCGTGATCGGCCTGGCCTGGCGGGTGATGTCCAAATTCCTGATCACCGAGGAGCAGGGGGCGAAGAGCCCGCTCCATGTCGCCCTGTCGCCAGACTGCGCCGATCTCACGGGGACCTACGTGAAGGAATGCGCGCCCGCCAAGCCGAACAAGCTTTCGCTCGACCGCGCGCTCGAGCAGCGTGTCTGGGACGCTACGGAGCGGCTGACCGGTCCCGGCTGAACATGGCCAAAGCCCGTTTGGCTGCTAGCTGAAAGCTATGCGCCCGCGCACGCCTGCCGAATGGCCCGTGCACCGGCGAGGCCTTGGCCGACGGTGCGAACAGGGTGTTTGCGGCAAGCGCACAGGCTTCCGGATCGCGGGACAACTGGCCTTCGTAGCCAAGCTGGGTCATGCACCAGGCGATCAGTTCCGGGGCGATGCGGTTGACCAGGCTGAAAAGCGAGGCGGTGCCAGTGACGATCACCTCGGCGCCACCCTTGGTCGCTGCGTAGTAGATGCCTTCCGCCACGATCTCCGGCTGATACACCGGCGGTGCGGGCCGGGCAGGCCAGTTGGCGTGCGAGGCGGCGTGGCCGAAGAAGGGCGTGTTGACGGCCGGCGGGAACACCGTGGTAACGCGCACATTGCTGCCGCCGATGCGCAATTCCGCCCGCAATGCCTGGGCGAAGGCGCGTATGGCGGCCTTTGCGCCGGCATAGGATGTCATCATCGGCAGGCCGTGGAAGGCCGCGGCGGAGCAAACATTGACGATGGTGCCATAGCCGCGCGGACCCATCACGGCGAGCGCCGTGCGGCAGCCATTGACCGTGCCGGTGTAGGTGACGGCGGTCACCCGGTCGAACTCTTCGCAGGGCACCCCCGAAAACTGGCCATATACGCCGTTGCCGGCGCAATTGATCCAGATATCCGGCGCGCCAAGCTCCGTGACCAGGCTGGCGGCCGCTTGCGACAATGCATTGGCGCAAGCGACGTCGGCGACTGCAATGCCGACACGGCCGCCTTCACGGCGTACCGCCTCGGCAGCGTCCTCCAGGCCGGGTTCGCCGCGCGCGATGAGGCCGACCGTGAAACCGCGGCGCGCGAATAACCCCGCCGTGCAACGGCCGATGCCCGATGATCCGCCGGTGATGATCAGCACACGTGACTGCTTCTGCGGCACCGATGCTGCGACGGTCTCGATCATCGGCAGTATGTGTGCCGTGGGCCGCAGGGCGCCTTGGGGTCTGCTCAAACTGATCTATTCTCCAGCCGTCCGGCGCCATGTGGCGAAGAACGTCTACTCTCTCACGTAAACCATCAACAGACTCTCCACCGGCTTACCGCCATCCAGCGGTACATCCGTCCAGGATTTTCCGTCAGCGGCCAGGGTCATCCGGCCTTCGCCGCGGTCTTGTCCGTTCAGGCGGACCTGGTAGAGCCACATGCCCGGCGACTCTGCGCGAACGCTGATGGTCATGCCGGCGGCAGCACCCGGCCGGTTGATGGCCATCGGGGTGCCATCGAGCCGGCCGATATTGACTTCCTTCAGCGACGGTATCTCCCACTTAACTGTTTCGTCGGGTCCCACGGTGAACCGGTAGTCATCGGCCGCGCCGTCCGGCTCGGCGCGGCTTCGGTCAAGCTTCCAGCTGCCGTTCCAAGGGCTGTTCGCAGCAAAACATGCAGGCGCAAACAGTAGCCCAGTGAGTATCAGAGCAAGAAACCTCATCCGAAGCCTTTCAATAATCCCCATCGGAAGCAAAAGTTCTTTTGGGTCATTTTTCAAAAAAAGAACTGCTTCCTGTTCTTACGGCGTGATGTTCGCACTCTCCCCCGCCGTCACCGGGAAAGTCCCTCCGCTCACCATTCTCGCCTCCTCGGAAGCAAGGAACACCACCATCGGCGCCACATCTTCCGGGTCGATCCAAGGCACGCCAAGTGGCGACTTGGCGCCCAGCGACTCCCGCGCGGTGTCTTCATCCTTCTGTGCGTCACCGCTTGGCTGCTTGCCCGCAGTCTGTATCGCCTGGGCATAGCGGTCTTCGTGGCGTGTGAGGGTCGTGTCGATCAGGCCGGGGATCAGCGCATTTACGGTGATCTTGTGTTCCCCGAATTCCATCGCGGCCGACTTCATGAGGCCGATGATGCCCCATTTCGACGCAGCATAGGCCGAGCCATCCTTCATGCCGTGCTGGCCCTGCGTGGAGGAGGTGACGATGATCCTGCCACCTCCGCGGGCTACGAGGGACGGCGTGAAGGCGCGCAGGGCGTTCATGGTGCCTGTCAGGTTGATGTCGATCTGGTCGTGCCAGTCGGCATCCTCCATCTCCAGGATCGGCTTGAATGCCTGGATGCCGCCATTGGCGAACAGGATGTCGATGCCGCCGAATTCTGCCGATATCCTGGTGGCAGCGTTGCGCAAGGCGGCCAGGTTGCGCTGATCGAGGACAATGGCCATCCAGCGTCCGCCGGTCTGCTCGACCAATTGCCCGGTAGTAGCGAGTTCGTCGGCACTGGCTGCGGCGAAATCCACGTGAGCGCCGGTTGGCCCGGCGATGTCGATCCCGGCGATGCTGGCACCTGCCTTGGCGAGTGCGACCGCGGACGCACGGCCGATGCCGCGCGCAGCACCGGTGACCACCGCTACCTTGCCGTCCAGACGAAAACTCATTGTGCGGTTCCTTGGCGTGCTACGCGGCGCGTCAGCTTAGTAGGATATGTATCAACACAAGCGGGGCTGCGGGGTTTGCACGCGGATCGTTGAGAATGATCGCGGGAACCGTGCGGATGGCGGCCGCTTGTGCTCCCCGCCACGTACAGGGATCAGTCTGGATGACCAAGGCTCTCGGATACGCTGCCACCCATAGCTTCTCTCGCCTCAAACCCCTCGAATTCGAACGCAACGAGGCCGGACCTGACGAGGTGGAGATCGAGGTTCTGTTCTGCGGCGTGTGCCATTCGGATGTTCACCAGGCGGAGAATGACTGGGGCAATACGGTTTATCCCTGCATGCCAGGCCACGAAGTGGTAGGTCGCGTGACGAAAACTGGCGCCAGCGTCACCCGCCATATCATCGGTGACCTGGTCAGTGTCGGCTGCATGATCGATAGCTGCCAGAGCTGCCATTCCTGCCGCGATGGCGACGAACAGTATTGCGAAGGTCCCAATTCATGGCTCGCGACGTATAATGGCCCGATGAAGCCGGCCGCCATGGCAAAGACCGGCAAGAACATGTACGAGCGCGACAACACCTATGGTGGTTACTCGACGTCGATCACCGTCAAGGAAAGCTTCGTTCTTAAAATTCCCAGCGCTCTTCGGGTCGAATCCGCAGCGCCGATCCTGTGTGCAGGTGTGACCACCTACTCTCCGCTTCGCCATTGGAACGTGAAGGCAGGCGACAAAGTGGGTGTGGTGGGTTTCGGCGGGCTCGGCGACATGGCGGCCAAGATTGCCAAGGCCATGGGTGCCGAGGTGACCGTGTTCACCACCACCAACGAGAAGGTGACCGAGGCGGAGAATCTCGGCGTAAAAGGTGTGATCGAGACCGACAAGAAAGCGCTCGAGCCGCTCGAAGCGAGCTTCGACTTCATTCTTTCGACCATCCCGGAAGCCCACAGGATCGATCCGTTCGTGGCGCTGCTCAAGCGCGACGGCGCCTACGTTGCCGTGGGCGCAATTGCCCCAATGCCGGGCTACAACAATATGCAGGTTGTTATGGGACGCAAGACAATCTCCGGTTCGCTGATCGGGAGCATCGCAGAGACGCAGGACGTCCTGGAGTTTTGCGCCGAGCATAACATTGCGCCTGAGATCGAGCTTATTCCGATCCAGGAGATCAATGAGGCTTATAAGAAGGTGAAGTCGGGGGATGTGCGGTTTCGGTATGTAATCGATATGGCTTCTTTGAAGCGAGAGTTTGCGGAAGCGTAGAGAGGAGGCCTTTTTTTCTGAAGAAAAGAAGCAAAAGACTTTTATGTGGCTGTCGCGGTTCTATCCGGCAGCGCGTGCACAAACCATAAAAGTCTTTTGGCTCTTTTTTTCCAAAAAGAACTTCTTCCTTATGTCCAATATAAAACCCTTGTCGCGGGCAGCCATTTTCCAATTGACGCCTCGATAGACGCGCGCATCGCCACCATCTCCTCTTTCGGAAAAACGTATTTCAACGAGCCGAACTTCGTCGTCTTCCGGATGCGTTGCGCTTCATTCATCTCCAGCGAGCTTCCGGGATACCATGCGGCCAACACGTCCTTTGATTTTGGCGTGAAACGATGCGTAATCAATTCCGCCGTCAGATCAACGCCCGGCACATCCCGCAATGCCTCGGCGACATCTGCAAATAAACGGTCATACGCCTCGGCCCAATGTGGCAGCCGCAGAATGGGTGCCACGGTGAGGCCAACCGGATATCCTGCCAACGCCATCGCGCGCAGGGCGGCCAGGCGCTGTGGCATACGCGGTGCGCCGCCTTCATGCCGCTCCGCCTCACGCGCATTGACCGAGAAACGAACCCGTGTGCGGCCGTTATGCTGCAGGCCGAGCAATGAACCCACCGCGTCGAATTTTGTCGTAAAGCGCAACTGCACCGGTGCACCCCACGCGCCGAACTGGGTGATGCAGGCGGCCAGATGCCCGGTCAGGTGCTCGAGGGCGAGCGGATCGGTGTAGCAGGAGCACTCGAATGTCGTCCCCTCATGGGCGCGGGCGCTGGAGGCCGAGGTGACCGCACCTTGCCCGAACGCAGCCGGCAGTTCCGCCAGGATCTCCGGCAGGTTGGCGTAGGCGCGGATGATCGGCGGCCCGGCCAAGGATCCGGCTAGGTAGCAATAGGCGCAATGCGCCGGGCAGCCCTCCGCCAGGTCGAAGCGCCAATCGGCCGAAGGCGGAATCGGCTGCAGCCGCCGGCGGCTCGGGCTGGCGGTGATGACGGCCAGCGTGCGCTTGGCGTCGCGATAGGTGCCCGGCAGCCCGGTCAAACGGTCCGACCGCAGCCGCACCACCTCCGCGCCAAGGGTTGCCGCGCGCTCGACGATGGCAGCCCCCTCCGTCCAGCCGAGAGCGGAGGGGGTGGCGAGAACGAAGCGTGGGATCCAGGGGCGCAGCATAGGCATGATATCGGAATGGCGGGCCGTGATGGCAGGTAATGCGCGATCAATCCGCCGCTAGCGCCCTGGCGCCCTCAGCTCAGTCGCAGTGCCAGGCTGAGCTTTTTGGTGATTGTCTGGTCACGCAGTATCTCGCGCGCGGCGTTGCTGCCCGGCATGCCGGAGACGCCGCCCCCCGGATGTGTACCGGCGCCGCACATGTACAAGCCCTTGATGGGTGCACGGTAACTGCCGTTCCCGAGAATGGGGCGCGCCGCCCAAAGCTGGTCCAGCGACATATGGCCGTGCATGATGTCGCCGCCTACCAGACCGAATTTTTCCTCCAGGTCAGCCGGTGACAGGCTCATGCGCCCGAGGATGGAGGCTTTGAAGTTCGGCGCGAAGCCGTTCACGGTATCGATCATCAGATCGGCAACTTCTTCTCGTGCGTCGGCCCAATCGCGGCCGGCAAGCGTGGGCGCCACCTGCTGGCAGAAGAGGCTCGCCACATGCTGGTGGGGCGGCGCCAGGGTGGAATCGACCGTGCTGGGAATGAGGATCTCGACGATCGGCTGGCGGGACCAGCCGAACGCGCGTGCATCCTGGTAGGCGCGATCCATGTAGTCGAGCGTGGGCGCGAGGATGATGCCGCTGCCATGATGCTCCGCGGCGTCGCGCCCAGGGAGGCAGGTGAAATCCGGCAATTCGCTGAGGGCGACGTTCATGCGGAACGTCCCTGAGCTGCATTTATAGCCGTCGATGCGCCGCCTGAAGGCCGGCTCGAGATGGGCAGGATCGATCAGGCGCTGGAACAGCAAGCGCGGATTGAGATTGGAGACAACGATGTCCGCATCGATCTGCCGGCCATCCTGCAACATGACGCCGGTCGCCTTGCCGGATTTCACCTGCACTTCACGCACGGCTGCCTCGAGACGTATCTCCACGCCTGCTTCCGTGCAGGCTTCTCCCATGCCACGGGTGATCGCACCCATGCCGCCGATCGCGTGGCCCCAATTGCCTTTCTTGCCGTTCACACCACCAAAGGTGTGGTGCAGCAGGACATAGGCAGAGCCGGGCGTGTCGGGGCTGGCATAATTGCCGACGATTGCGTCGAAGCCGAGCACGGCCTTGATCTCGTCGCATTCGAACCAGGCATTTAGAACATCGCGCGCGCTTTTGGTGAAAAGATCTAGTAGGTTACGCTGCTGTTCCTGGCCCAGCCCACGCAGCATGTTGCCCTGTCGCAGCGCGCGCGGGAGGCCTGCGATACCATCAGGCATGTTCGGTGGCGATTGCATGGCGAGAACGCGCAACACATCGCCAATCTCGTCCAGCATTGCATAATAGGCCGGCAGATTTTCTGCGTCCTTCGCCGAGAACTTTGCAATTTCGGCTTGGCTGCGAACGAGGCCGCCACCCATTTTCAGGTAGCGTCCATCCTCGGTCGGCAGGAAGTTCGCAACAGGCCGCTCGATGATCTCCAGGCCGCGTGCATGCAGTCCCATATCGGCGATCACGCGCTCATGCAGAAGGCTCACCGTGTAACTCGCCACTGAGTTGCGAAAGCCCGGATGGAATTCTTCGGTCACCGCAGCCCCACCGACGATTCCACGGCGTTCGCAGACCGTCACCTGCAATCCAGCCTTTGCAAGATAGAAAGCGCAGACAAGGCCGTTATGGCCGCCGCCGATGATCACTGCAGTGCGTTTTGGCATCTTCAATCTTCGCTTCTGCCGGTCAACGCGATGCCGCGTGACTCCACCCAGGCGGCGGCGCGCGATGCGCGCGCGCGGCGGGGATCAAGTCGCGCATGCGCCGGCCGAAGCTTTTCAAACTCACCTCACCATCGCCGAGCGGCCCGACCGTGTAGCTGCGCGAGGCCATGCCGTGTTGCACGCGCTCGATCAGCGCCTTGTCCTCGAGGCTGACGGTGCGGTTGATACGCCAGTTCAGATAACGCGCCGCACGCATCTCGCGCCTCTCGTCCGGAACTACATAGGCAATCTCTCGAATGATCGTCTTCGTCGGTGTCAGAGGTATGCTTTGCATGAAATCGATCTGATCCGGATACACGTCGAACGCGATGTTGGGCCAGAGCTTGTAGTAGCTCCACAGACGCCGGCGCTCCGCCGGCAGATAGGGCACCTCCGGCAGGAATTGCTGATAGAGGCGCTCGGACAAATTCAGAGAAGGCTCGTCCAGCAGCCCGCCCCACATCTTGTCGACCCAGCCACGCGATTCCACGCCATATCCCTTGCCGAACAGCCGTGTGAGACCAGGATGCGCCACCCTGATGTGCAGCGCATCGGAATAATTATCGCCGACATTCTTCCAGTTGACCGCACGCTCGCGCAGCGTGACACGGCCGAGCGGCACCAGCTCCTCCAGCCGATACGGTGCGAGTTCCGCATCGTAGGGCGACATCATCTCCGCCACCGACGGACCACCGGCCTCGAGCCTGACAAAGACGAAGCCGCGATAGACCTCCAGCTCCACCGGCACCAGGCCGTGGCGGCTCATGTCCAGAGCGCCGAAGGCCGTGCGTTCGGGCATGCCGATCAAGGCGCCATCAAGGCCATAGGTCCATGCATGGTAGGGGCAGACGATACGGCCGCCGCATTGGCCGGCATCGCCGTCCAGCAGGCGCGCCGCACGGTGGCGGCACACATTGTAGAAACCACGCGGCTGCAGATCGGCGCCGCGCACCACCACGATCGTCTCGCCGAACATGTCGAGCGTATGATAGCGGCCCGGCGACGGTATGTCGCTCAGATGGCAGACGATCTGCCATGACGGGCGAAACACCTTGTCCGCTTCTGCCGCCAGAAACTCCGGATCATGGTAGATCCATGCGGGAAGACTGAGCCGGTCTTCTGCCATCTCCGCCTGCATCGATGATCTGCCCTTATGGCTCAAGCACCCTGTGGCACCTTGTGTTTCTGTAGGACATCCCAGTCGTTCCAGCAACCTTGCCCTGCTTGACACACGTTCAGCGACGCGGCGTGATGTCGGAACGATCGGGGGATGGTGCTCGCGCATGACGACATCATTTATGCATTTTAGGGCATGACAAGATCTTTCCGCAGGCGCTGGGCGATCTTCGGATTCCTGTTCCTGTTCACCTTCGCAGCCTACGTGCAGCGCACGGCGATTACCGTAGCGGCGGAACCGATGATGCCGCAGCTTGGCCTGACGCAATTGCAGATCGGCTGGCTCGAGACCGCGTTCCTCATCACCTACACGGCGCTACAATTTCCCGGTGGCTTGGCGGGACAATACCTCGGTGCACGCCGCATGTTCGCCCTATGCGGCTTGCTCTCATTGCTCGCAACGCTCGCAGTGCCCCTCGCACCCTCGCTTGCGCACGGCACGCTGCTGTTCTGGATATTACTGGCCGCGCAACTGCTTCTCGGCCTATCGCAGGCACCGATTTTCGCAATGCTCTCCGGAACGCTGGAATGCTGGTTTCCGCCGCGGCAATGGGCGCTCACCCAGGGGCTTTCGAGCTGCGGCATCGGCCTCGGCGGTGCCGCAGCGCCGGCTGCAATCGCCTCGCTGATGGTGACGCTGGGCTGGCGCGCGGCATTGCTGATCGTGGCCATGCCGATGGCCTTCCTCGTCGCATTCTGGTGGCGGCAGGGACGCGACAGGCCCTCGCAACATCCGAAGATCACGGCGGCAGAACTCGCCGAACTGCCGGACGCACATGCGTCGATCGGCATGGCCCCGCCAAGTTGGCCACGCATCCGCGCATTGCTGCTGAACCCCGACCTTGCTGGGCTGACATTCAGCTATTTCACGATGAACCTGGTGTTCTATCTCATCACCTTCTGGAGTTTCCTCTACCTCGTGCAGGCGCGGCATTTCAGCGTGCTGCAAGGCGGACTGGCCGCGGCGTTGCCACCTCTGGCAGGCGCCATAGGCGCAGGCCTCGGCGGCGCGGGCGCCAGCGCGCTGAGCGCACGGCTGGGCACCGCAGCCGGGCTGCGGCTGCTCCCACTGCTGACGTTGCCGTCGGCCGGCATCCTGCTGCTCGTTTCCGTCCATTCCGCCTCAGCATGGACGGCGCTGTTCGGCCTGTCGCTCGCGTTCGGATTGCTGGAGGTAAATGAAGGGCCGTTCTGGGCCGCCTCAATGGAGATCGGCCGTGAGGATGCGGTGTCCGCAGGCGCCATACTGAACACCGGCGGCAATATAGGCGGCATCGTTGCAACGCCGCTGGTGGCTTTCCTCTCGGGCGGTGGGGATTGGACGACGCCCTTCGTAGCGGGGGCTGCGTGCGCGCTGGTGAGTGCGTTGATCTGGCTGTTTATCGATCCGGCGGCGCGCGCGCACCGAAGGGAAGTAAGTCTTCTTTTCTGACGAAAAGAAGCAAAAGACATTTACGTCGCTGTCGCGGCTCTCTCCGGCAACGCATGCCACAATAATAAAAGTTTTTTGGTTCTTTTTCTCAAAAAGAACTGCTTGCTTTCTATACGGCAGATCCAAGAAGCAGCAAAGCATGCCCATCGGGATCGTGGATCAAGGCTGCATGCGAGCCGTCCGCAAGACGCACGGTTGCCACATGCTGCGATAGCGTATCGATACTGAGCACAAGACGTGTCGCAGCAATGTCGGACGAACGCTGCGCTATCCCCGTGCGCCCTCTCGGCACACGATAGCCAAGTAGTTCCACATGCGGTGTTGCCTGTTGCGGGGACAATCCAATGACGTCAACGCGGGTTGAGTCCAGATCATCCATCGCATCCTGTTCCGGGCCGGCGTTCACCTGGCGAGAAGCGACGGAAAAGCCAAGCTCATGCGTGTAGAAGGCAATGCTCTTTTCGATATCCGAGACAGAGATGGCAGAATGGTCTATCCCGCCCGCACTTTTCGGATCAGGTTGCGGAAACTGGATTAATTCCAAAGGATGGCCTTCGGGATCGCGAAATTTGTAGGCAATGATACCGCCGGGCAGCGTTTGCGGACCATTGCGGGAGATGGCGGTGTGCGGATGCCGGCTCAGGATCGTATAGGTGTCAATGACGTTTTCGCAGACCAACGCGATATGTTGAAAAATGAGATCATTGCTCCCGCGCTCGCACGGATAGTCGTCACCCGGAGGATTGAACGCTGCTAGCTCCAGGCATTGGCGGCCACGTCGCAGTTCGACCAAGGCTATTCGTTCGGCACCGAGCAGTTTGGCGATAGCGGGATCAGCCGTTTGCGGCGAGCCAGCTGCGGCGAAGCCCAGGGCCTGGCAATAAAAATCCTGCATGGCGGCAAGATCGCGCACCGTCAGACTGATACGCTGCAATGCCAGGGTTTTCACGGAAACTGCGCGCCACGCACATTGGTGTAGATGGCAAGAAGCTTGTGCGATGCGCAGATGAACAGCCGCGATTTGTTGCGCCCGCCAAAAGCAAGATTGGAGACGGTTGCTCCCGCCAATATCTTGCCCATCAAATGCCCATCGGTATCGATGCAATGCACGCCATCCGCGGCCCCGCTCCAGATCCGGCCGGCTTCGTCCACCCTGAAGCCGTCCGCATAGCCCGGCGACACCTTGTGAAAAATCCTGCCGCCCGAGAGCGTTTTCCCGTCTTTCACGTCGAAGACGCGTATGTGCTGCGTAGGATTAAGCGCAAATTGCGCGCCAGTCTCTGCGATATAGAGCAGCTTTTCGTCCGGCGAAAATGCCAACCCGTTCGGCCCCTCGAAATCATCCGCGACAATGGTCAGCGCGCCGTTGGCGGGATCGAACCTATAGACCGCCGGCGCTGATTCAGAAACTCTTTTGCCACCTTCATAATCCGTGCTGAGGCCGTAAAGCGGATCGGTGAACCAGATCGCGCCGTCGCTATGCACGACCAGATCGTTGGGCCCGTTTAGGCGTTTGCCAAGATGACGATCGACGAGCACGATTTCCCGTCCATCAAGCTCCGTGCGGGTAATACCTCCGACGCCATGCGAGCAACCGATCAGTCGCCCTTGCCGGTCACGTGCATGCCCATTGGCAAAGTTGGAAGGATTGCGAAACACCGAGATGCCGGCATCCGCTGTCCAGCGCATGATCCGATTGTTAGGTATATCGCTGACAAGCAACTGGTCGGCATCGGCACACCAGACCGGGCCTTCAAGCCACGCAAAACCTTCACCCAAGCAAAGCAGTGGCGCGTTATGCAAAACCAGCGCGTTGAAAGCGGGATCGATTAGAACAAGAGGATCCATCGCCTATCACTTGGTGTGGCAAGGTTTGCGTACCGGCGGCACATGCAGCTGGATCGTCATCAGCTTGGCCGGCTCATCGCCAATCGTGCCGGAGCGATGACCGAGACGGCCCTCGGCATCGCGCACGCATCCCTGGTCCTCACCGAGCGAGATGTCCCCAGGGCCCATCTCAATGCGTGTTCCGTCCATCGCCTCCACCCACCAGCGGCCCGAGAGCGGCACGATCCATTGCGGCGCCGGATTCTGATGCCACTCGCCCACCCAGCCGACCGGCTGCACGGTGAACACCGCCGTGCTTTCACCACGCGGCTGATGATTATTCCATTGCGGGTCTGCATCGCCCACGCCCTTGAGCTCGAACTCGGTCAGTTCGCAGCGCTGCTGATGGCTCACACCGGCCGCATCGGTCCAGAGATGCCAATAACCGATGGTCGGCTTAGGCCCGGAATCGGTCATGGATGCTGCACCTGGTGGTAGGGATGGGAGGAGGCGAATGGGTGGTGCAGCAATGACGATAAATTGCCGTGCGCACCCACGACCAACAGCAGGAAGCCGCCGGCGAGGGAGAAATTTTTCAGGAAATCCCAGAACAGGCCACGGCCCACGCTGTTACCGCCGGCCCAGAAGTCGCCCGGTGCCCAGAACTGCTTCCACAGCAGCGCCGTGACCATGCAATACCCTGCCATCACCAACCCGGCCAACCGGTCGGCGTAACCGGAAAGAATGCAGATCGGCATAACGATCTCGACGAAAAGCCCTGCCAAAATCAGCAACACTGCCAACCCAGCGGGCGCTATCTGCGCCGCTTGCCCCACCGCACCCCGAAAATTTAGAATCTTGTCGAGCGCGCTGAACGGAAAAAACAGCATGACCAGGAGGTACCGCACGGCAAACACTGCCAGCATGCCGGCGCTCATGCGCCAAGTCTCTCCTGGATATGAGCCGCCACCCGCAGCGCATTCGCGATGATGGTCAAAGTGGGGTTTACCGCAGCGATCGAAGGAAAGAAGCTGGCATCCGTAACATAGAGATTATCCACTTCGTGCGCCTTGCAGTTGAGATCCAGCACCGAACTTGCAGGATCGATGCCGAACCGCAAAGTGCCCGCCTGGTGCGCCGTACCGCCGATGGGGATACCCTTGCCGAAATAGAGCCGCCGCTCAAGCAGCACAGGATGCGCGCCGACACGGCTGAGGTAATGCTCGAGTTTCTTTTTTAGGCGCTTATGTGCCTCTTGCCCTTGCTCCGTCACATCCAGGATCACACGGTCACCATCATAATGGATGCGGTTCTCGGGTCGCGGCAGATCTTCCGACGAGAGCCAGAAATCCATCGAATGCAAAGCCATCTCGTCGAATGGCATGTTGGGGAACCACTCAAGCCAGCTCGGTAGAGCCTCGCCCTTTATCTGGTCGGCATGCGAGGTCGCGCACATCTGGATCAAGCCCAGCGGAAACTCCCAGTCATCCGCACCGAAATAGAAATCGCTGATGGCCAGCGTTTTCTGAAAGATGGTGTGATTCGGCTCACGCATCAGCGCCATCAGAACGGATTGGTTGTGGCGCATATAATTGCGCCCCACTTGGCCGGAGCCGTTCGCCAATCCCGTAGGATGCGCATCGCTGGCCGAACGCAGAAGCAGCAACGCCGATGACAAGGCGCCGCACGCAACCACAACGATATCGGCCGTATAGATCTCGTCCACACCATCGCGAGTCACATGCACGCCGGTAATCGTGCGGCCGGTAGAGTCGGTCTGCAGCGTCGTCACATACGCATTGGTCATGAGCGTGAAATTCGGATGTGCGGCGATGGTCGGATCCACACACATCACCTGCGAATCCGCCTTGCCGTTCAACAGGCACGGGAACCCGTCGAACGCATCGCAGCGCATGCAGATACTGGTCGGCGTCGGCTGGCCGTTCTTCTCGTCTAGCTTGATCCCGAGCGGCAAGTGATAGGGGTGCAGGCCCTCACCTTGAAGCGCGTCATGCAGCGCCTGTATCCTGGGCTCGTGGCTCACCGGCGGGAACGGGTAAGGCCCGCTCGCCGGTGGCTCCAGCGGGTCTTCGCCACGCTGGCCGTGCACGGCGAACAATTTTTCAGCTTCCGTATAGAACGGCTCGAAAGCCTCATATTTCAGCGGCCAGGCGGGAGAGATGCCATGCTGATGCGTGACCTCCTCGAAATCCTTTTCGCGAAACCGGAACAAGGCGGCGCCATAAACCTTGGAGTTGCCGCCCACGTAGTAGTGCAGCCCAGGATGGAACGCGCTGCCGTCTGCGACATACCAGGTTTCCTTCGCCTGATACATGCCGTCGACGAAAACCGACTTGCTGTCCCAGTTTTTCTGCGAGCGCGGCAGGTAGTCGCCGCGTTCGAGCATCAGAATGCGCTTGCCGGTCGGTGCCAGGCGATGCGCGAGAGAGGCCCCGCCGGGGCCGCTGCCGATGACGATAATGTCGAAATGGTCGATGATTGCAACCCCTGGAAAGTGTGCGCTAAACGCCCGTTAAGGGATCTGGTTTTAGCAGGACGACAGATTGGGGAGCAGTGCCTGCCCCCCAAACCCCCGTCATTATATAGGGCGCGCGTCTGGCCTAGTCACCGCAACCAATACATAAAAGTCTTTTGGTTCTTTTCTTCAGAAAAGAACTACTTCCTTACCCCGTCGTCTCCGCAAAAAGTTCACGCCCAATCAGCATCCGCCTAATCTCGCTCGTCCCAGCACCAATCTCATATAGCTTGGCATCCCGCAGCAGGCGGCCGGTCGGATAATCATTGATATACCCATTCCCACCCAGCAATTGTATCGCATCGAGCGCCACCGCGGTCGCGCGCTCCGCGGCGTAGAGAATAGCGCCGGCCGCATCCTTGCGGGTGGTAAGCCCAGCGTCGCAGGCGCGTGCTACGGCGTACACATAGGCGCGCGCCGCGTTGGTGACGGTGTACATGTCGGCAAGCTTGGCCTGCACCAGCTGAAACTCGCCGATCGCCTGGCCGAATTGCTTGCGTTCGTGCACATAGGGTATCACCACATCGAGAGCCGCCTGCATGATGCCGATCGGGCCCGCTGCGAGCACCGCGCGTTCGTAATCGAGGCCGCTCATCAGCACGCCGACGCCGCGGCCGACCTGGCCGAGCACCTGGGCTTCGGGCACTTCGCAATTCTCAAACACGAGTTCGCAGGTGTTCGAGCCGCGCATGCCGAGCTTGTCGAGTTTCTGGGCGGTTGAGAAGCCCGGCATGCCGCGTTCGATGATGAAGGCAGTAATGCCGCGTGAGCCTGCGGCCGGATCGGTTTTGCCATAGACCACGAGCACGTCGGCATTGGGTCCGTTGGTGATCCACATTTTTGTGCCGTTCAGCGTGAAGACGCCGTCGCGCTTTTCGGCGCGCAGTTTCATGCCGACTACATCGGAACCGGCACCGGTCTCGCTCATTGCCAAGGCGCCCACGTGCTCGCCGCTGACAAGCTTGGGAAGATACTGGCGCTTCTGCGCCTCGGTGCCGTTGCGGCGAAGCTGGTTCACACAAAGATTCGAGTGTGCTCCGTAGGACAGGCCAACGGAAGCCGAGGCGCGGCTGATTTCCTCCATGGCGACCACATGCGCCATATAACCGAGGCCGGTGCCGCCGTATTCCTCTTCCACGGTGATGCCGAGCAAGCCGAGATCACCGAATTTGCGCCAGAGATCGGCGGGGAAATCATTGTCGCGATCGATATCCGCAGCGCGCGGCGCGATTTCGGCTTGTGCAAACCGGCGTACGGTTTCGCGCAGGGCGTCGATATCTTCGCCGAGCATGAAAGGCAAGCTGCCAAATTCCATTATATCCTCCGGGACGTTTTTTTGACACGCATGTCCTCGATGCGAGCGTTCGCTGCCTGAGGCCGTGCGGCCGGTGCGCGTTGCAAGCAGCCATCCAGCACCATCTTCACGTGCAGTTCGGCGACATCGCGCCGGCTGAGCCTGCCATCCGGTCGATACCAGGTGCAGGCACCCGTCAGCATGGCTAGCGTGGCGTAGGCTGCGACATGCGTATCCGCTGCCCCCACCAATCCTGCCATCCGGCCCTCGTCCAATATATCGATCAGCATCGCCTCGTAGCAATGGCGCTTAGCGAGCACGATTTTCGCATTTTCATTGCTCAGCGCGCGCAACTCGAAGTTAGCCACAAATACCTCCAGCTTGCGATCGATGTGATATTCCATGTGATGCATGCAGAAAGCGGCCAGCCTAGCGAGCACATCACGATCGCATGAGGCCAGGGCGCGTTGTGCGCTTTCGATCAGCGCGTCCATATGCGTGTTGATCAGGCCGAACAGGAGAGCCTGTTTGCTACCAAAATAATTATACAACGATGCCGGCTGGATGCCGACCTGCTTGGCGAGCTCACGGAGGCCGAAGCCCTCGAAACCATGGTCGTGAATCAGGCGCAATCCGGCGCGCCGTATCGCCTCGGCGGTTTGCGCGCCATCAGAGCCGGCGATTCGTGCCACTGGGAGCCTCCAGAGATTAACCTAACCGCCGACCGTTTACTTTACAAGACTGTCGTGCTTGTCTCGCAGCAAGATCGAACGCGATAGGGAACGCCCAACCCCATGCCGGTTATCGACTCGGTGCTGGACACCGGATCCACCGAATACGCCACCAACCACGCCGCAATGTCTGCCCTGGTGGCCGATCTGCGCGACAAAGCCGAGATCATACGGCGCGGTGGCGGGGAGGCAGCGAGCGCCAAACATCTGGCGCGCGGCAAGTTGCTTCCACGTGAGCGCGTGCGGGTGTTGCTGGATCCGCTGAGCCCGTTTTTAGAGATCGGCCACTTCGCGGCCTACGGCCAATACAAGAACGAGGTGCCGGCGGCCGGCATCATTGCCGGCATCGGGCGCGTATCCGGACGCGAGTGCATGGTGGTTGCCAATGATGCCACCGTGAAAGGCGGCACATATTTCCCTCTGACAGTCAAAAAGCATCTGCGCGCGCAGGAGATTGCGCTGCAGAATAATCTCCCCTGTGTCTATCTTGTGGATTCCGGCGGCGCGAACCTGCCGAACCAGGATGAGGTGTTCCCGGACCGGGATCATTTCGGCCGCATTTTCTACAACCAGGCGCAGATGTCTTCGAAGGGCATCAGCCAGATCGCGGTGGTGATGGGCTCCTGCACGGCAGGCGGCGCCTACGTGCCGGCGATGGCCGACGAGAGCATTATCGTTGCCAAGCAGGGCACCATCTTTCTCGGCGGCCCGCCTTTGGTGCAGGCCGCCACGGGCGAGATCGTAAGTGCAGAGGATCTCGGCGGCGGCGACATGCATAGCCGCGTCTCCGGCGTGACGGACCATCTGGCGCAAAACGATAGCCATGCGCTGGGGATTGCCCGCAGCATCGTGAGCCGGCTCAACATCGTCAAACCTGCCCGATTAGAAATGCGCGAGCCTTGTGCGCCGCTCTACGACCCTGCCGAACTGGGCGGCATCGTTTCGGCCGATCCGCGTCGGCCCTTCGATGTGCGGCAGATCATCGCAAGGCTGGTCGATGGCAGCGTGCTCGACGAGTTCAAGCCGCTTTACGGCGCTACTCTAGTGTGCGGCTTCGCGCATCTCTGGGGATACCCGATCGGCATCCTGGCCAATAACGGAATTCTGTTTGGCGAGAGCGCCAAGAAAGGTGCGCATTTCATCGAGCTCTGCTGCCAGCGCGGGATTCCACTCGTGTTCCTGCAGAACATCACCGGTTTCATGGTCGGCCAGAAATACGAATCCGGCGGCATCGCCAAGGATGGCGCCAAGCTCGTCACGGCGGTGGCCACCGCCGGCGTGCCAAAATTCACCGTGGTGATCGGTGGCAGCTTCGGCGCCGGCAATTACGGCATGTGCGGCCGCGCCTATTCGCCGCGTTTCATGTGGATGTGGCCGAATGCGCGTATCAGTGTGATGGGCGGCGAGCAGGCGGCCTCCGTCATGGCACGCTTGCGGCGGGACAATGTTGAACGCAGCGGTAAGACTTGGCCCACCGAAGAAGAGGATGCTTTCAAGAAGCCGATACGAGAGCAGTATGAGACCCAGGGGCATCCCTATTACGCGTCCAGCCGGCTTTGGGATGATGGCATCATTGATCCCGCCGATACGCGCCGTGTGCTGGCACTTTCCATTTCCGCCTCGCTGAACGCACCGATCCCGCCCACCCAATTCGGCCTGTTCAGGATGTGATGCGATGAGCCGCATGTTCCGCAAAATCCTGATCGCCAATCGTGGCGAGATCGCCTGCCGCGTGATCCGCACCGCACACCGCATGGGCATTGCCACAGTCGCTGTCTATTCAGAAGCCGATGCGAAATCGGCCCATGTGCAGCAGGCCGACGAAGCCTATCTGATCGGGCCGCCGCCGGCGCGGCAAAGCTATCTGCGTGGCGATGTCATTCTGGATGTCGCGTGGCGCTCCGGCGCAGAAGCGATCCATCCCGGCTACGGCTTCCTATCCGAGAATGCGGATTTTGCAGAAGCCTGCGCGGCGCGCGGCGTTGTATTCATTGGGCCGCCCGTCGAAGCCATCCGTGCCATGGGCAGCAAGGCTGCAGCAAAGGATCTGATGGAGCGCTCCGGCGTGCCCCTCGTGCCCGGCTATCATGGTGCGGAGCAGTCTTTCGAAACACTGCGCCAGGCAGCGAGCACGATCGGTTTTCCGGTGCTCCTCAAGGCAAGTGCAGGCGGGGGCGGCCGCGGCATGCGTGTGGTGGAAAGCGAAGCTGGCCTTCAGGAAGGCATCGATCGCGCGCGGGGCGAAGCCAGCGCTGCATTCGACGACGATCGCCTGCTGGTGGAAAAATACCTGACCAAACCCCGCCATATCGAGGTGCAGGTTTTCGGTGACACGCACGGCAATATCGTTTCGTTATTCGAGCGAGATTGCTCCGTGCAGCGTCGCCATCAGAAAGTGCTGGAGGAAGCGCCGGCACCCGGGATTACCCAGGCGCAGCGGGCGGCCCTGGGCGAAGCGGCCGTTAATGCGGCGCGCGCGGTGAACTATGTCGGCGCCGGCACGGTGGAATTCATCTATGAAGATCATCGCTTCTACTTCATGGAAATGAACACCCGCCTGCAGGTCGAACACCCGGTCACGGAGTTCGTCACAGGTCTCGATCTGGTAGAGTGGCAGTTGCGTGTCGCCGTTGGCGAAGCATTGCCGCAGCAGGCGGATTTGCCGCAACTGCGTGGCCACGCCATCGAGGCGCGTATCTGCGCAGAAGATCCGGAAGCAGATTTCATGCCTTCGACCGGGCTTGTAAACTTCCTGCACCAGCCTGCCGAGACCGATCACGTGCGAGTCGATACCGGCATAAGGCAAAACGATACGATCACACCGTTCTACGACTCGATGATCGCCAAGCTGATCGTGTGGGATACGGATCGGCCAGCAGCTTTGCTTCGCATGTCGCGGGCTTTGCAGGATTACGCGCTGGTCGGTCCACGCACCAACCTGGAATTGCTGCGCCGCGCCGTGAGCCATCCTGCCTTTGTCGAAGGCAGCGTGGATACCGGCTTCATCCCACGCCATCCCGCTCTGTATGCCCCTGACCAGAGTGCAACGCCTGACCCAGCGATCTGGGCGGCTGCCTGCCTCGCTGCACTGCCACGCCATATTACGACAGAAGATGGTGATCCGTTTTCACCCTGGGGTATCAATGATTCCTGGCAAATGAACGGCCCAGCGAGCTTCACGCTCGAGCTTGCTGTCGCCCTAAGCGCGCCTGTACTTCTGCAAGGTGTTGCCAAAGGCGGTGCCTGGCGCCTCACATTGCCCACCGGTGAAGTGACTGCGCGATTGACGTTCGGCGCAGAGAATGCAGCAACACTGCATATCGATGGCGCCTCCCTGCCAATGCATGTGGTGGCCGATGAGCACGCCATCACCATCATCCGCGAGGGGCGCACCCATTTTTTTACACGCATCGACCGCCTGGCACCTTCCGAAGGCGAAGTGAGCCAGGAAGCCCGGCTGGTAGCACCCATGCCCTCCCGCGTCGTGTCCGTGTTCGTGGCGTCCGGCGACATCGTCACGCGCGGCCAGAAACTGCTGATCCTCGAATCGATGAAGGTGGAAACCACCGTGGCAGCGCCGCATGATGGACTGATCGAAACGGTGCACGTAAAACCGGATGAAATGCTCAAAGAAGGCGCCAAGCTCGTCAGCTTCGCCGAGGTTGAAAAAGCCGACTGACAGAAACAGCAACGAGGGAGAACGCGATGAGCAATGAAACAGCAGCAGCTATCACTGCCGTCAGGCTCGATTGGGTGGGCGAACATCGGCTGAAATATCTCCGATCGGGCGGCGCCGAAGGCCACATCGAAGATCTCACGCCCGTCAAAGGGCTAAGTTTCGCCACCCATTGCCTGATCAGATACATCGGGCAGAAAACCGGAAAGATCTATATCACGCCGCTGACCTATGCCGATATCGGCGGCGAAGTGGTGATCTGCGCCTCGAAAGGTGGCGCCGACCAGCACCCGGCCTGGTATCTCAACCTCGTCAGCAGCCCCACGATCGATTTCCAGATCGCCACACAGGCGTTTACCGGAACATGGCGCGAACCCGAAGGGGCGGAACGCGAAAAAATCTGGTCGTTCCTCGTGGAATGCCATCCGTTTTATGCCACCTACCAGGCATCGACATCACGGATCCTGCCTCTGGTCTTGCTGAAAGCAGACAAACCCACACCCGTGTTCAAGGAAACCGATGCCACGGGAGTGAGGCAAGGCTAGAAGCCTTCTTTTCTGAAGAAAAGAAGCAAAAAACTTTTACGTCGCTGTCGCGGTACTCTCCGGCAGCGTACGCCAAGGACGCAAAAGTTTTTGGTTCTTTTTTCAAAAAAGAACTGCTTCCTTCAATGCGCCCCAGCGCTCGGCGCCGGCGGTGCTCCCACCTTACGCATCAGCGGCACCAGCAGCGTAGCAAACACAAAAGCCAGCATGATCGCCCGGAACGCATCGGCATAGGCGAGCGTGGACGCCTGATCATAAGCATGATGCCAAAGTTGCTTGGGCGCAGCAGCGTGCCCTGCCAATGGGCTACCCGGTAGTGTAGCGTAGCGCTGGGTAAAACCATCGACCATACGGTTCATCGCAGCGTTGGCGGGCGTGAGGTTCGAAGCGATCATCACGAAGTGCAGATTCGTGCGATCGTTCAGTATTGCGGCGGCAATCGCGATGCCGACAGCACCGCCGAGATTGCGCATCATGTTGAACAATCCGCTCGCATATTTAAGCCGCTCCGGCGGCAGGCTGCCAAGCCCGAGATTGACACTCGGCGCGACGGCGAAAACCTGGGGAAAACCGCGCAGGATCTGCGGGATCAGCAACTCCGCCGCACTCCATTGGCTGGTGATGTAGCTATAACTCCACATCGAAATGCCGAAGCAGGCCATGCCGAACATCATCAGCCAGCGTGCATCGATCTTCTTTGAGAGCAGGATAAACACCGGCGTGCCCAACAGCGAAGCGATGCCGGTAGAGAAAATGGCAAGCCCCGTCTGCCACGCGCTATAGCCGCGTATATAGCCGAGAAACAGCGGCGTGAGATAGATCGTCGTAAAAATCCCCACGCCGGTGATGAACGACAAGGCACAGCCCAGCGCGAAATTGCGGTTGCCGAAGGCGCGCAGATCCACCACCGGATTCTTGAAGGTGAAGCTGCGAATCAGGAACAGCGTCAGCGAAATCCCGGCAACCCAGGCGGCATCGCGTATTTTCGTGTCGCTGAACCAGTTCCAGCGAGTGCCTTCCTCCAGCACATATTCCAGTGTGCCCAGACCCAACGCCATCAGCACGATCCCGAGGTAGTCTGCACCTTTGAGCAGCGAAAGATCGGGCTTGTCGATCTTCACCAGCAGCGGCACCAGCACTGTGACCGCAACCCCTGGCACCAGATTGATGTAGAACAGCCAGTGCCAGTTCAGCGCATCGGTGATGCCGCCGCCGATCACCGGGCCAAGCGTGGGCGCGATCGATGCGATGGTGCCGACCACGGCGGCGGAATAAACGCGTCGAGGTCCCTGGAAATAATGAAAGGTCGAGGTGAACACGGTGGGCACCATCGAGGCGCCGAGCAATCCCTGCAGCGCGCGAAAAATAATCATGCTTTCGATGTTCCACGACAGCCCGCACAGCATGCTGGTAAGCGTAAACCCGGCCGCCGAAGCAGTGAACAACCAGCGTGTAGAAAACACACGTGTCAGCCAGCCGGAAAGTGGGATTACGATGATCTCGGCAATGAGATAGGCCGTCTGCACCCAGCTGATCTCGTCCTGTGCCGCAGAAAGTCCGCCGCCAATATCCTGCAGCGACGATGCCACGATCTGGATATCCAGCAGCGCCATGAACAGACCGACGCACATCACCACGAAGGGCAGCAGCGACGGGTTTGCAGGCGCTGCCGGCTCGCTCATGGTGCGCTCCTGGTATCCACACCGACCGTTACCGAAAGGCCAGGCCGCAGCTTCGCCGCCGCCGCATCTTTCGCATCGAGCGCGATCCGCACCGGCACACGCTGCACGATCTTGGTGAAATTACCTGTCGCGTTCTCCGGCGGGATCACGCTGAACACGGCGCCTGTGCCCGGTGCCAGGCTCTCCACGTGGCCACGGAACGAATGCCCCGGTGCCACGTCAGCCACCGCCGAGGCGGTTTGCCCGGGTATCATGCGGGCTAACTGGTCCTCCTTGAAATTTGCATCAACCCACAGCCCATGTACCGGAATCACCGAAAGCAGATAACTTCCGGTCGTCACATAGGCACCCTGCTGCGCCGCACGATTCCCCACATAGCCATCGATCGGCGAACGGATCTGAGTATAGCCAAGATCCAGTTTCGCCGTGCGCTGTTCCGCCGCCGCCTGGTCGATCCCCGCCTTCGCCTCCGCAATCTGTGCATCCAGAACCCTGAGCTTGGCACGTGCGGCGTCCAAAGCAGCACCCGAAGCCGATAGTGCTGCCACCGCCTCCTGTTCGGCGGCCTGCGTTCTCTGCGCATCCTGTCGCGACCCCGCCGAGGTCTCGGCGAGCGCCGCATAGCGAATACCGTCGACATGGGCATAATTTGCCTGTGCCGTCTTCGCCACGCGCTCTGCCGAGGCCTGCTGGATTATCGCATTTTGCAGCGTGTATTCGGCTTGCAGATTTGCCAGCGTCGCATGCCGCGCCTCCAGCACTGCCTGCGCGCGGTCCGCCACCGCCTGCGCATCGCGCGGGTCGAGCTGCACCAGCAACTGCCCCGCCTGCACACGCTGGTTGTCGGTAACCATGATGGCGCCGATGAAGCCCGGCACATGCGGCGAGATGGTGGTGATGTTGCCGCCGACATAGGCGTCATCAGTCGATTCCACGAACCGGCCGTTCTGCCACCAATCATTGCCATACCACGCAGCGCCCGCTGCCAATCCCGCCAGCAACACAAACACCGCCGCACGCTTCATTGTCATCCGCAGCCGAGTGCGGCCAGGCACGGGGATCGTATCACGCCCGAGAAATGTGCCGCTCATGACTGCGCCGCCGCGGCGTAACGCCGGCGCAACGCCTCGCCGGCAGCCGGCCCGGCTACCACGCGAAAGCGCGGCCGTTTCAGTCGCTCGCCGCTTTTCGCATCCACCAGCACCGGCTCGGCACGCTCTCCGGTAACAGTGTCCACCACCATCACGGCCTCGCCCTCCGGGGCCAGATGCTTGTTGCCCCAGGCCATCATCGCCCACACCACAGGCTGGAAGTCACGCCCGCGCTCGGTCAGCACATATTCCTCGCGCGGCGGTCGCTCGCTGTAGCGTCGGCGTTCCAGCATCCCCGACTCGACCAGCGCATTCAGCCGCCGCGTCAGCATGTTCGGCGCGATACCAAGGCTTTTTTGAAATTGGTCGAACCGCGCGACGCCCTGGAAGGCATCACGCAGGATCAGGATGCTCCACCACTCGCCCACATGCTCAAGGCTGCGGGCAATGGGGCACTGCATGGCCTCGAAACTCTTGCGTTGCATGATCGCCCTTTGAGTGACTTGCGTCGTGCAAGCCACATAAGACGGTCACTATCATCATGCAAGAGGCAAATAGAGTGCGACTAGGCTATGGGGCTTCGCCCCTGGACCCCCACCAGGGCGTGGCGCCCTGGACCGCCCTTGTGGTGAGGGCGCCGATCGAAGCGCCCAAGGAGAAATGTGTGAATAGCATTGCCTGCCGAAAGGCAGACTCGCCGAGTGCCACGTGAACGGAATGGCGATCTGCACCAGCGAGCTGCAGCCCGAGATCGAGCAGCAGGTTGAGTGCGACCACCGGCAGCATCGCCAGGACGAAGATCGCAACATATCGCAGCACGAACCCGCGCATGGCCGCGGTGCTCTCGCGCCAGCCAGCCGCCGGCGGGTCGAACACGAGTGCCGTGAAGAACGGCACCTGCCGCACCACCCCCCAGATCGCAAACAGGACAGCCGGCACCCCGAGCGCGCCCCCTACAAGTGCCGCACCCAACTTCGCACGCGCGGCTGCAAGCAGCCCGGCCGGAACGAGCGAGATCAGCACGAGCGGCAAAACCCATGCGTAGGTCAGAAGCAGAAAGGCGAGATAGCGCCAGAAGGGTTTCTTGAAGAAAAAAGGGTCGAACCGCTCCCCAAGCAGCAGATGACGCCGCCACGAAATGCTGAACGACAGGAGGAATTTGAGCCCAGCCAGCCACGCAGCCACGGCCGCCACTGGCATGTACCAAGGCGCCCCCAGCATCGCATGCCACCGGCCCGCCACTCCCTCGGCGTTGCCAACAACGCGGTGATAGAGAAACTCGGCCGTCACCAGAAACAGGATGGGCGGCCGGATTGCCTTGGCATGGAGAAGGCGATGCCGCCACAGCAGCGCATAAGCCTGCTTCGCCGTTTCAGGTATCGGCAGGGTTTCACCATGGCGCATGCTGCGTGCCTTCCCGCCTAATTTTGATCGCCACATCATCCGGCTATTTCAGCGGATCATGGCCCCAGTTCATCAACGACATCCGCCAGCGTGTTTTTGTCACATCGCCATCAGGCCGCTGCTTCATGTGCCGATGTACGTAGCCGATCACCTTCCGCATGGCAGCATAATCGTCATCGTCGAGATCGGCCGCTATCTTGCCGCGCAAGGCAAGAACACGTTGGCCCATCTCGTGACCTACCGACTCCGGTCCCCCTGGCTGCGTCACCCTCTCACCCTCGTGCGTCATGCCGACGCCCTTGCTGTCGGCCTCGCGAGCCAGGTTTTCAATGCTGACGGGCTCATGCTCATAAGCGATTTGAACTCCTGCGCGACATCGTGCCGCGCGTCCGCATCCAACTTAGCCATGGGCGTGCACTGCCTTTTCCAACGCGGCCTTGTTCATCTTGGAGCGGCCGGCAATGCCTTTGCGGGCCGCCTGCTTCAACAACTCTGACTTGGTCGTGCCGTGACCGGTCTCTCGATCCTTAGCGGTCTTTGCAGCGACATCCTTTGGCTGGGTCGAAAACTGCCTGCCCTTCGCAGTGTCCGCCCGCTTCTTTGCCGTCGAGCGCTTATACTCCTCATCCGTCAAATGATCGCGCGCCTTCTTCGGCAGATAGCGTTCGCCGGTCTCGCCGCTTTCGGCACCCGACTTCGTGCCCCAGTCTTCCTGCGTCCATTGAGAAAGATGGTTGTCGGAGGATTTGGCACCTTTGTATCCGCCGCCTTCCTTCTTGTATTCCTGGGTGGCCAATTGCGCCTTGCGCGCGGACCACTGGCCTGGCTGGCCTCCCTTGTCACCACCGGTCACATCGCTTTTCACCTTGTCCCAAAGCTTCGGGTCCGTCTTCTCCGCAGTCTTCGCCATCTTCCACCTCCGATCAGCGAACGTGCCGTTCCCGGCACGGTTCTCGTGCACCGGTGATCACGACAATACGAGCGGCCGCCAGGATGAACTCGCACGCCAGCAGCACGCTGGGAATGACGTAACGATGGAGAGATACCGTGGCTGAGAAATTGAAAACGATGGACACTGGCAGCA
The DNA here is from genome assembly GCA_965198855.1 of Acetobacteraceae bacterium. Classification (GTDB taxonomy): domain Bacteria; phylum Pseudomonadota; class Alphaproteobacteria; order Acetobacterales; family Acetobacteraceae; genus BOG-908. The sequence goes on from CBDAPZ010000002.1 coordinate 730,939, forward strand.
GTGAAGAAGCCAGTTTTGTGCTGAACGAGGGACGCGCCATCGATCCCAAGGCGGCTGATGAGGTTATGAAGTCGCAGAAGACAAATTAAGCAAGCAGTTCTTTTCTAAAGAAACGGACCAAAAGACTTTTATGCGGCTGTCGCGATTCTATCCGGAAACGGATACATGAACCATAAAAGTTTTTTGGTTCTTTTTTTCAAAAAAGAACTACTTCCTTTCTGATGACCCAACTCTCCCCCCGCACACGCCGCATGCAATGGATGATGGTCGCCCTGCTCGTCTGTGCAGGCTGCGTCAATTATCTCGACCGTTCCACCCTTTCCATCGCCAATCACGACATCTCCCACGAATTGCATCTATCGCCCACTCGAATGGGCATGCTGCTCTCTGCCTTCGCATGGGTATATGCCTTATGCCAGCTCCCAGCAGGTGCGATCACTGATCGGCTCGGGTCGCGTATCATGCTCGCAGGTGGCATGCTGTTGTGGTCGATCGCTCAGATCGTCAGCGGCACAGTCCACAGTTTTGCACAGTTCCTCTTGGCACGTGGCGCCCTCGGGTTCGGGGAGTCGCCGATGTTTACGGCCGGCGCACGGGCTTCGGTAAACTGGTTCCCGATCGAGAAGCGTGGTTGGCCGCTCGGGCTATTCAATGCGTCATCGTCTCTCGGCCCGGCTATCGCCCCGCCTTTGCTGACCGCCCTGATGCTCGCTTTCGGCTGGCGGCCAATGTTCATGTTGATGGGGGCACTGGGCCTCATCGTGGCAATCGCCTGGTGGCTGGTCTATCGCGATCCCGAGGACAATCAGGCAACCCAGTCGGACCTGGACACCATTCGCGCGGGTGACATGCCGGGGGCGGGGCCCTCCGGCCCGCGGCTCTGGGCGAAGCTCGCCGGTATCCCTACCACCTGGGCCATGGTCATGGGCCTGTTCGGCATCGTCTATCTCACCTGGCTCTACGTCAGCTGGTTGCCGGATTATCTGGAGACGGTGCGCCATGTCAGCGTGGCACAGACCGGCCTTCTGGCAGCAATCCCGCAGGCTGCTGGCTTCGTCGGCGCCATGCTCGGCGGCGTGCTCTCCGACGGCTTGGCCAAGCTGAAGGTCGACCCAGTGCTATCACGAAAGATCCCCCTCTCGGCAGGCTTGATGGCAGCCGCAGTGTTCAGCGTACTGGGACCCTTGATGCCGAACACGGCCTGGGCTTTGGTAATGATGTCCGCAGCCTTGTTCTGCGCTTACAGCGCCAGCTCATGCAGCTGGGCGCTCGGCGCCACCATTGCCCCGCCGGACGCTGTGGCCACGATCGAATCCGTGCAGAACATCGGCGGCTCGATCGGCGGCGCATTGGCGCCTTTAGTCACCGGCGCCGTAGTTCAGGCGACGGGTGGCTTCAACCTCGCCTTCTATGTCGCAGCGGCCGCCGCGGCGGTGTCAGCTCTAAGTTACGCCCTGGTTTCGCCGAACGCCTATCGTGGGCTCGGACGCGAGCATTAGCGCTGGGCGCTGCTCTCAGCCCCGTTTCGCCTTCAGCAAGTCACGCAAATTATTCAGCCACTTCGCGGCGTCATTGGCGGCTTCGCTGTTGCCGTGTTTGTCCGGGTGCAGCAGACGCAGCATCGATTTCAGCCTGTCGTCATCCAGCCCGAGGGCTTCCATCGCGCTCAGCTCCGATTGCGCGTTCTGCATCCTGCCGATCTGCGTGCGCAGCGACTGTATTTCCTGCAGCAAAGCCTGTTTCTCGGCTTGCATCGTGCGGCGCTCGCGCGCGTCCACCCCTTTTGCCTGTGCCGCCGGCGGCGGCGCGGCCGCACGCCGGCCCGTGAGGCTAAAGCGGCGATCCTGCTCCTGTGCACGGTGCTCTGCCTCGGCCTGGTCGAACTCGATATGCAGCGCATGCGGCGGGGCGGCGGCGCCGATGAAGCCGGTGATCTCCGCTTCGCCTTCCGGCCAGAACATGGCGATCGCCTGGCTCGGTTCGGTGTGCACGATGCAGCCACGGAAATGGGTGTCTGTCAGCGCACGCCGCAAGCGATTCGCCGTGCGCATTTTCAGGTTGCCAAGCGGGATGGTGGCAAAATACAGCACCGGCTTGGAATCGAACAGCAGCGTGGTGCGGCGGAACACCGCCACCTGCGTAGCACCGATCCAATCCAGCACATGGCCGATCCCGCGCGCCGCCGGCCCCTCCTGCTTGACGGCCACCTTCTTGCCGCGCGGCATCTCGTTCGCGGACCGTTCGACGATGCGAAAACTCTGTTTCTTGCGCCCTGGAAGATCGGGCAATGTCAGGCCCACCACCTCGTCGTCCGACACCACGGAAGGGACGAACCACGCCGCACGGTCCCAGCCCCCAAGTGCCTTGAGCGGCGGCGGCACGGTGGCATCCGTGCTTGTGTTATCCCCACCCGCTTTCGCCAAGTCCACACCCCACCAACGGCTTGAAGTGACGCTGCTATAGGGCGCACCGCCGCTTCACGAAAAGGCGCAAAGATTGGGGCTGGTCAGCGCCGGCAAATCCTGTCACCAATATGTTCTTTATACGTTCCCGTCGAGTCGGCAAGTCCGGCAGGCGCTGGGGAGGGTACGATGGCCCGTATCAACAAGTCCGAGCATGCGATCATCCTGCGCAAGGTTGAGGTGGATGAATGCAAGATCAGCGATGTCGCCGCGGAATATGGCTGCAGCGCTGCCAATCTTTACGCGTTGCTGCGCAAATTGCGCCGCGCCGGTGTGATGCCGGCGCCGTCCGAGCCGGAACCCGAGTTGCCGGCAGCGTCTGCGCTCTCCGCTAACCAGCCGGGCAAGGCGGCCGTTGATCTGTTCGCGGCCGCAGCGCCCGCCAAGCCCGCACCGGCCAGGCCGGCAGCACCGCCAATGCGGCCTCCCGTAGCCGCAACGCCGTCGCCGCCCCGCCCGTCTGCCGAGATCGTGCCGATGCCGAAAGGCGGCAGAGGCAGTGGAGTCGGTGCCTCGCTGGCCAAACCCGGCTACGCCCTGGCAATGCGCGGCCCGGAAGGCGACGAGAACATCACCCCGTTCCGCTCGCTTGACGACCTGCTTTCCGCAGTCAAGCCCATCCTGCGCGCCGCCGCTCGCAACCCGGAAGCGATCTGGTTCTCCATCCAGCCAATCGACCTCGCAACGCTGGACAGCTTCGCCAGCTGACGGCGAGGACCGTTTCTACGTGCCGCAAACGCCCGCCATTCTCTTTGTCTGCCTCGGCAATATCTGTCGCTCTCCACTCGCCGAGGCCGCCTTCCGCGCAGAAGCGGAAAGGCTGGGCATGGCGGTCGAGGTAGAGTCGGCCGGCACCGGCGGCTGGCATGAAGGCGAGCCGCCGGACCCGCGTGCGATCGCCATCGCCAGGCGACACGGTGTGGACATCTCAGGCTTTCGCGCCCGCAAGATCCGCCCGGCAGATTTCCACCATTTCTCCCATATCGTGGCGCTGGATACCGAAAATCTCGGCGCCATACGCGCATTGCGGCCGCACAACGCCACCGCAGACATCAGCCTTTTGCTGGACCATGTGCCAGGCCGCCGCGGCCAGCCGGTGGCCGACCCGTATTACGGTGATCAGGCCGGCTTCGAGATCACCTGGACCGACGTGCAACAGGGCGCCGAAGCTCTGGCGGCTCAGCTGCACAAACCGGGATGATCCCACCGGCGCCAAGCCATGCCGAACGGCGCGTCATCTACCGGCTCTACCCCGCTTCAGTGCCTATGCGCCGGTTCGGCGGAGGATACCGCAGCATGGTTGAAAGCCTGGCGGGGCAACGCTGGCGCCCGAGGCTCTGACGCATTGCCTGCCCGCCTGACGCCGTCTATTCCTGCCGCCGCAGGATGCAACAGCGAGGTTGAAGACAATGGCCGACAGCAAGATGGCAGCACAGATGTCGGACAAGGGCGGCTTTATCGCTGCACTCGACCAGAGCGGCGGCTCGACCCCAGGCGCACTGCGCGCCTACGGCATCGCCGAGAGCGCCTATGAAGGCGACGCCGAGATGTTCAAACTGATGCACGACATGCGTGTCCGCATCATGACCGCCCCGGCCTTCACCGGCGCCAAAGTCATCGCCGCCATCCTCTTCGAACAGACGATGGACGGCGAAGCCCTCGGCAAGCCCGTGCCCAGCTTTCTCTGGTCCGACCGCGGCGTGGTGCCGTTCCTCAAGGTGGATAAGGGCCTGGCGGGCGAACAGGACGGCGTAAGCCTGATGAAGCCGATCCCCGGCCTCGACACCCTGCTCGAGCGCGCCGTGAAGCTCGGCGTGTTCGGCACCAAGATGCGCTCGGTGATCAACCTGGCCTCCAAAACCGGTATCGCCGCCAACGTCGCCCAACAATTCGAGCTCGCCGACCAGATCGCAGGCCACGGGCTGATGCCGATCATCGAGCCGGAAGTCTCCATCAAAAGCCCCGACAAACCCGGCGCCGAAGCCATCCTTCTCGAAGAACTCACACAGAAGCTCGATGCGCTGCCGGCGGGCAAACAGGTGATGCTCAAGCTCACCATCCCGACCGTGCCCGACCTTTACACGCCGCTCATAAAGCATGACCGCGTGATGCGCGTGGTCGCACTCTCGGGTGGCTATTCACGCAGCGATGCGTGCCACCGCTTGGCCGCCAATCACGGCATGATCGCCAGCTTCTCGCGCGCGCTGACCGAGAATTTAAAATACCAGATGAGCGATGACGAATTCGATGCGGCGCTTGGTGAGTCGATCGAGGAGATTTATCGGGCTTCAGTCAACAAGAGTTAAGAAAGCAGTTCTTTTCTGAAGAAAAGAACCAAAAGACTCTTACGTATATGGCGCACGCTGCCGGATAGATCCGCGATAGCGCGATAAAAGTCTTTTGCTTCTTTTCTTCAGAAAAGAAGACCTTGCTTCCTATCTCGACACCCCACGCCCGGGCGGACCATCAGCAGCTTCCTGCTCCACCGCCTCCACCCCAGCCGGGTCGGCTTTCTGTGCCTCGTCTATCTGCTCCACGCCCGCCGGATCACCGCTCTCGGCCTTTTCCACACCCTGGCGTGCCTTCTCGACGGACTCCACGCCTTCGTCTTTCCGTGTGCCACTCATGTGCTGCGCCTCCTTGATCTGCAGGCAAACGCCCGTGGAGGTGGAGGGATGCAGGGTCACATCGGAACTGGAATGCGCTTCAAAGCGTATCCTCGGCATCTTCAAGGAAGGAACTATTTTGAAGCTCTCCCCATTTTATGCGCTGGCAACCTTGGCGCTCGGTTTTCCCCTCGCGGCCGCGCACGCCGCCAGCGACGTTTCCGCCGCGGACCGCGCCTTCATCGCCATGGTCAGCCAGGGCGGCATGTTCGAGGTCAAAGCGGGTGCCGTCGGCGCCGACCAAGGCAGCACACAGGACCTGAAGGACCAGGGCACCACCGAGGCGCACGATCACCAGCTGGTCGGCGACAAGCTGAAATCGATCGCTGGCTCTGTCGGCGTCACCTTCCCCGCCACGTTGAAGCCGATGTTCCAGAAGGAGCTGGACGACCTCAAGGCCGCCTCCGGCCCAGCCTTCGATGCGCTGTATCTGAAGGACATGGAGGATATCCACGCCAAGGACGGCGCAGCCTTCGCCAAGGAAGCGGCTGGCGGCACCAACCCCGACCTGAAGGCATTCGCAGCCGAGACCCACCGGATCGTCGTGCGCCACATCGGCGAGCTGAAGGCGGCAGGCCCTGCGCAATAGCGAGAGCCTCGCCAACGAGCGCGCTAGAGAGCCTAACGCTCCTCGAAGACACCAGCGGATTAGGCATTTACAGACGGGCCTGTGAAAAGAACACTCATCGGGGTGTTCTTCTGGGAAGATGGCTAGTCTGGAGTGACGGCGTGATGAAATCTGTTGGTGTAAGTTCTCCCGGCCTTGCCGCTTTGAGGCAATATCTGCGCCCTCAATCGCGCCTGCTTCTCGTGCTCGGGCATCCGCGCTGCGGGTCCGCTTACGCTGCCAAGCTGGCCAGCAGCGCAGGGCTGGATATTGGCCATGAGAAGATGGGCAAGCATGGCATCTCCTCCTGGATGTTCGCCGTGCCTGACCTGCGCGCGCCTTTCGGCACCGATTACGGCGGCGCCCCGTTGAACTCGCGCTTCCAGGCAGTCGTGCATCATCTGCGAGATCCGTTCGAAGCGGCGGCTAGCATCATGCTGGAAAACAACGTGACGGTTTCACTACGCTATCGCCGTGCGCATATCGAGACCGAATTTGGCTTCGACCTGTTCCGCTACGATCTCGCGCTTGATCGCGCGGTGGCCTCCTATCTGTTCTGGAACAAGCTTTGCGAGGTGCGCGCGCCGCATTTCACTTTCCGCATAGAACAGGACGGCGATCTGCTTCTCGATTTCCTAAAAAGGGAATTTGCCGGATCCCTGACGCCGGGCGAGACCCAGGAGGCGATCGGCAAGGTGAACACCTATGACGACCATTTCTCCAAGACGGGCATGAAAAAACCCAATCTGAGCGACAGCGACTGGTCCAAGCTCGATCAGGGCCTGAGAGAGCCGCTTCGCCAGTTCTGCCAGACCTACGGCTACGACTACAGGCTATAGGGTTTCATCTAACTACGTGAATCACAATAACCCCGGAGGAAAAGGCTTAAGCGCTCTGGTGCTCGCACGGCGAGGGGGACACCAATTGGTGTCCCAATCGTGTCACACCCAAACATCTCAAAAAACTTTCAAATAGGGAGAACGCGTCCGCACTTTGAAGAACAGTTTTTAGGATATCTCGACGATGGCGGATGGCAGTTTTTACACACCTCTCAACAATGCTTTCTATGCGGTTATGGAGCTACGAGAAACTCTTTCAGATTTCATCCCACCAAAAGCTGTTTTTGTTTCCTTGGGCCAAAACTGCAGCTCGGCCTGGTATCTGAAATCGGTAGGCGTAAAGCAAGCGTCGCTTCCGTTCGACTGGATTTTTTCGTCACCCGGCATCGTCGCGCATTGCATTGATAATGACTTCGAAGCCTTCCTGGACAAGAAGCAGATGACGTCGACGAGCCAACATGCGGCCGGCCACGCCCTGTATCACACGGGTCTGTTCGCCCATCGCAATCCATTATCGGACGAAGCGACCTACAGCTACTACGAAAGATGCGTTGATCGCTTCCGCAAACTTTTCCAAAGCGCGACACCGCTCGTCTTCGTATCCACACTACTGCCCGAACACGGCAAGCGTCCGCTCTGGACAAATGGCTTTGTCAAAGATTACGCAATTCCTGCAAATCAGAACCCGGAAGCAGAATACGCAGCCCTTCAAGAGCTGATTGGACACAGACCTGGGCCATCACGACTGATCCTGGTTTGCCAGACAACCGAAACCGGCCAACCGCATGTTAGCGTAACCCATCAATCTGAAGATCTGGCAGTGATCCGGTTCGATTCAAAAGGTGCGAATGACGGCTTGCGCTACCTGGATCCGAGCGACGACACTCTGTGCAAGGCTCTGTATGCAACGATCTGCTACCCGAAGCCCGGCCCTGAACGTAAAGCCCTGGTTGATTGATCGACGATTGTCATTGATCCCATCGTCTTGGCCACTTCGCCTATACCGGTGACATCTAAATCCAAGTTATCCGATGACAAAAAACGTCAAGACTCGAAATCCTAAGACGGTTTATTCGTACGCTGCCACACCGAAAAGGCAGCGACGAACTTCGCCGCCCATGTCGTGTTTGCAGCCATCGACGCGATGTTCCCGTTGATCCCTGCAGGAGACGAGATGGTCAGCGCCGTGATCGCCTGAGACGACGTGATGCTGACCGGACAGCCTGCGGGATGTGTCGCAGGTAGAACCACGGTGAGGGCCGCCAACGTCGCGGCTGGATTGAGGAAAAGATCGTCGCAGTTTGCCATTGTCACCGAGGCACCAGTGACGGGCGCAGCTGTTTCTTGCGAGCCATTGATAATCGGACCTGTCGTGGTGATTGTGTCGGCTGCGAGACCCCCAACAACAATCAGACCGTTGGCAAATGCGGCAAGCCCCGTCGCACGCTTCATCGTGAAGGGGGTAGCTAGCAGTGTACCCGCGTCAGAATAGGCCGAGCACGCGAAGTTAGCGCCGGCATTGCTTCCACCCTGAGCCGCGGCATCAAGGCCACATGTCCAGTTCGTAACGCCTGCTGTGTCATATACCAAAGACCGCTTGTTCGCTGCAGCACCATTGATGACAATGTGCGACCCAACCGCACCGTTGCCACCCGCCACGAGGCCCTTAGTTCCGACAATTGCGCCGTTGTAGGCGTAGAACTGGCCGTTGTCGCCGAAGGAGTAGTTGGTCGCCCCGGTCGCGCCTGTTAGGTTGATACGGGTGTTCGCCGTGTTGTAGACGAACGCATTGTTCGCTCCGTTCAGCGCCACAGCCTGGCCAGCCGCCGCTTCAAGGCATTTAGATGTGGTTGCGTTGGTGCAGTCGAAGACGAGGGGTGTGGTGTTGGACGCTTCAAAGTCTGCCCCTGTGTTCGTTCCACCTGAGTAAAAATCGTAAATGTCAGTGTTTGTCGAGACGGTTCCGAACCCCTGCGTATGGGTGTTGCTGGCACCGAACGCCATGGGAGACTTGCTGCTGTCGTAGAAACCCACGTTTCCGATCAAGTCGTCCCCAGCCAGGTAGATGCCGTAGTGCCAAGCAAAGTTGTGGCTCAACTCGGACTTACTATCGAAATAGATGCCGGCAAGGGATGCGTATTTGCTCGCGTTGTGGAGATAGAGATCAACGGCAAAGCTTCCTCTACCAACGCCGTCATCGCCGTTCCAATTGGTGTAATCGAACTCCCAATTGATGCATCCATTTCCCGCTGGAATCGCGCCGGGCTTACCGGGGGATGAGCTGGCGACCTGACCGTTCGAGCCATTTGGGACACCGTTGCAGGCGATGTCGGAGTTGCCCGCCCACGTCGTGCCGCCATGGGCGCCTTGAACGGCGCCGATATAGTGAGTGACTTTTTGGCCGCTGCCTCGGGCGGTGCTGCCTTGGCCGGTATTGACGTAGAGCCCGTCAACTACGAGCCACTCAGCGGTGTAATTGTCGAGCGACGTTCTGCCTTGGGTGATGTTGGCGGCCTGCGTGGGATGGTGGCCCCCGTGCTGCCCCTCAATGACACAATTTGCGACGGGGCAAGATGGGGTGAAGGTGGGCGTCGAGATCGTGATTCCCGTAAGTGGTGCGACAGTGTTTATGGGCACCAGGCCAGCCGCAACCGCATCCACATAGGCCTTGTTCGCAGGCTGAGTCGGCAATGTGGGTTTGGGAGTGCTTTGGGCCAAGGCGGCGCCGTGCAGAAACAAAACGCAACATGCAATCGTTTGGATTTTCATACCTAGCTTCCGGACGTCCTGCCGATACAGAGGAAGTCGCCGTCCGTGCAGAGGCCTGCGATGGTGCCGGTGACGTTGTCGGATGTTGGGACTGGAGAGCAATGGGTCAGCGAAGCATTTGTGAAGACCCTCAAGCGTGACTACGCGCATCCAACCTCGTGCGGATGCCCTGACCGTTTTGCAACAGTACCGAACTGGATCGACGACTACTACGAAAATCACCCAGATAGCGGCTTGCACATGCACTCACCTCGTGAGTTCATCCCAGCCAAACACAACCAGCCTCGTGTTCGGTTTTACGGGGCGACTCCACCCCGAGTCAGTCAGCCCGGACAGAATGAGCAATCACTTCGGATGAACCCAGCCGGCGAATTCCGTTCGTAACTGAATTTCGGGAGGCGCAATCTTACGCATGAGTGCCTCTGTCAGAAAGATCCATTTCCGCAAATGTACTAAAACATGCACTCCTAACTTCTTGGCGCAATCATGTACCGCATTGGCAAGAGGTTCGTGCTGGTAATCGTCACCAAACATAATCCCTTCCGCACCCAGTAACCGGTGATAATTCATGATGTCATTACACACCGCATCGTAACCATGTCCGCCATCGATGTAGATCATATCAGCCTTAAAACCAAAGTGAGCTAACACTTGCGACCCCGACCCACTATCTAAACACAAAGGGAACACTTTTCCAGCGTTACCCCGGGCTAGAACATTTCCAAGAAAATTATTAAGGATCGTAGGCTGGCCGTTCTTTCTGCCCAGCTTCGCTATTGCGCCGGGGAGGAGCCAATGCTCCGGGCCTCCAAGAAATGTATCTACGCAGACAATCTGTGCTTCAATTTCGTTTACACGGCATTGATCAATGATATGGTTTGCGGAGTGCCCTTTCCATGATCCGACCTCTATTATTTGCTTTGGTTGGACCGTCTTGATAAGCCAATCAAATGTCTCAGGAGCTCTGCCTCCAAACATAGAGTCTTTGTCTTCAGCAATGTAACTATGATCCAATTTCTCCCAGAACTCTGGGAAAATTGAGTCGTAGAATGCTTGATTTGCCAATTTAGTCTCCGTTCCCAGCTCTTTTGAGTTATGAAAACCCGCACTTATGACAGTCCTCGGTCGTGCCCTACATCAGCGGTGGCAGTCAGGGCTTTATCGGTGGCGTAGCGATAAGTGTGGAAATTGCCTGATGAGCTTCTTCCGGCTAGTGATACTTGTTCAGGTTAGGCCGCGAGGTCAATGCTCTGCAGCTCCGAAATCTTCTCGGCCAGGCTCTGCCAGCCGTTGACCTTGCGACTGTGATCTGATCGGACGACAACAAGGCAATGAACAGCATGGCTGCGGTCTCTGCCGATAACAGAACGGGTTGAGTTTTGACAAGGCGTTGAACTCCGCGCGGAGACGCCGATCGCGCTGGTCGTCCGAGCGGACTTCCACTGGGAAGAAGGTAGACGGAGAAAGGCCAACAGGCTCGTCGGCTTCCTCAAACTCGTGGCCACTGTAGGACAGGGCAGAGGCCACTTTCGCAGGAAAGCACCATTGGAGTGCGCCCTGGGGGTGGACAGTATGGCTACGAGTGCGCCGCCCCTCCTGGATAATTGGGTCATTTCCGGTGACCTGGCGCTTTGCCGAATTTTTTGAAAAGCTTGGCACTCGCGTGGTGCGCCTGCGCTGATCGGAGCAAGGCATCCTGTTCAAACACTGACATATCCCGCTGAACCGTCAGGCTCATGCCAGCTGGCATATTACGTTCGTCAACTTCTTGTGCTAAATGAACCTAGATCCAGTGTTAGATTCTAAAGAGACGGCGTGGTCGTCTTTGGCACCATGACTCGATTTAAATAGCCTACAAATTTGATGCGGATGAAGCCTATGCTGTATGCATTCGTCGTGTTTATCGTTCTCGGAATGGTGGTGTTCTTCAAACGCCGTTTTGATCGTGCAATGCTGATGAGCCTACGATGGCCAGCCGACGCCAGCTATGAAAAATTCAGCCAGTTAGTTCAGAGCTACTTATTGCAAATGGGGTGGGATGCTCGAAGAGACTTTAACGCACCGGACAAGATAGTTGCACTCCGGCAGGGGCGTACCATACGTGTGGCTTGTCGGTGCAGTATTCTAGAGCCATCCCTTCTTTCCGCCCGAGACTTGACTGAGTATGCCCAAGGACCCGGTACACGACCACTCGTCTGCGTAACTGCAAGCCCCACTCCAGCCTACGTAAGAGAGGCGGTAGCGCCCACGATCATCTTTGTGCATTACAAGGAACTTTGGATTTTTGGCGAAGAGCTTCCAGAGTTTAACAATATTATCAAGGCTGCAACAAGGAACATACCGATTCACTCTGGTTTACATCAATCATCCTGAAAAAAGCGCTCGAGCCACAACATCCCGAATCGCCGATTCATATGCCACCGATCCTCCTGATCATGTAACTCTAGGTCCGTTTTGTCGCCGATCGCCAATTTGCGGGATCCCACTGAAAAATCCGGATGGGTCCGCACATCATTGACAATGGTCTCCAGCGGCTGATTTAGAAACCTGACGTTCATCGGACCGCAGAAAAGGTGATTAACAGCCTCACATCCCGCCACGTACTCTACGGGATACGCACAATGGCGCACCGTGTCGGCAGCCGGCAGCGGCACATGACCTACGAATAAGTGTGCGTCAGTCACCATTCTAAGCTTGCCAACGACACCAAATGCCATTGTGGATGCGAGCAGATCCTCGATCGCCGCAATCCGGCATTGGTGTGAAATCGCCCGGCCGGTCTCCAAAAAATAGGCGCTCGCATCTAAGCCATACACGATAATACGGTCGTAGTCAGCCGGATCTATGACCTCCCGGCCGCCAGACGTGAAAGTCATTCCAGACGCAAGCGTAGGAGTCGTTGGGATCAGCACGTCGCCATCGACCCGCAAATCGCTCATATGATTGCCGCGTTGCGCGAAGAAGACGATCTCGACATCCGGATGGTCCGGCGCCAGGGCATCCCACCCCAGCTTCAATGCGGCCACGTGGCTGTTTCCGATAATGCAAACCCGCATCGGCTAAGCACCAAAGGCTGCGAGAAGCTCTTCCTCACAGACGATGTCGCTGTCGATTTTTTGGGTCTGGGCGAAAGCCTTTTTCTGCTCGCCGAATTTCCCCTTGAGGCAATTGAAGAATGTGTTCATGACAAAATCGACGCCTGTGTGATTTACGTCTCTCTGGTTAGGCTCAAGAAACGCACCTCGAAAAGCGGGACTATTGATGATTTCGTAGGATGGGAAATAATCCACATTCTTTCGGTTTGCAGCCAACTGTCCCGCCACCGCACGCAAGATCGATTTCGAGTGCATCGTCGCTACCAGAACGTGCTTGTCCGACATCGTGGCGGTCAACGGCACGGGCGACACGGTGAGTATGAACTTCAGGGCCGGTCTCACTTTGTTCATCAGCACCATAGATGAAGCCAAGCTCTGCAATATGGTATTGAAGTCCTGGTTCACGAATGTGTGGACGCCGGCATCGAACTCGCCGGCAGCTGTCCCGGGGCACATCGGATACTCGTAGTGTCCCGGCTCGTTGACCCAGCTCTCCGTCAAGCCCATCGTAAAGACGAAATAGCTTGCTTTTTCGATGCACGCCCGAAAAGCCATGATCGCTTCATCGCGCGAAGACCTCAGCTCGGCGACCGATTCGAACCCGTTTGGTTCCACACGGGGACGGAACGGATCGAAAAACCGCCCGTCTTTCTCCCATACTTCCGATGGCGGAACGACAGCGCCGATCGCCCAAGAGGTCCATTGCTCGAGCAATGTCGTCGTATAGATATTGCCGGTGCGAGCCGAAAATATGCCATAATTGAAGTTTTTTGCGCTTTCCTTCGAGAGGCCGTACGGCGCTGTCTCGGTCACCAGCCATCTGAACCCGCGCGCGGCCAATGACCTCCCGATGTGCGTCGCAAAGCACGATCCAAACGTCACCACCGGCTGATCGAGCCTGATGTTGAACTTGGGGTTCCATAATTCCGTCATGTCCAGCATATGGCGGTTTGCAACCGCCGTTCGCCAGAATGAAGAACCGGGGCGAGTCGCATAGGGATTCACAGTGACAAACCTCTCATCCTAGTGGGTGATCGACAGAGCCCTACTTGCCCGACGGCAATCCTTCTTCGTCCCGTTCCTCATTGTCGCCATATTGGCTTTATCCTTGTCGATCCGGAGTGGTCTGCGCCGACGGCCGCCCCTTCGCCGCCGCCTTCTGCGCATCAAACAACTGCACCCTACGCGGCCGCCCGGGCTTATAGCCTCCAGCGCTTATAGGCATCTATACGAAATCTGGCGACGGGGGGAACGCTAGATCGCCAGCTTTTGCGTGTAGCCCGGGCGCGTGGCGCGTCCCGTCCACGCATCCACGAGCGAACCTACATCTATCGCGATCCCGCCATGGCGCCGGATGGTCGCCGCGTAGATTTTCCCCAGCAAGCCGCCAGCAACCAGGAAAAGGCGGCCGTCATGCGGTTGCGACAATTCCTTGTTCAATTGATGGAAAACTTCCGGAAAATGCGACCCGATTGTTGCCGCCTCGCCCAGCAAACCGGAAGATCCCTGCTCGCCCGGTATCTTGTAGAAGCTCACATCGGTGAGCTGGAAGCGTTCGCCGACAAGGTCCTTCACCTCGGGCAGGCACGATACAATGCTGACGGCACCGGCCGCTTTTAGTATCCGCTCCAGGCTTCCATGCAGATGAAGATCCAGATGAATCTGCTGGCTGCACAACATGTGGCTGCCCCGGTTTGGCATGGCCCCCAGCAGGCCCCTCAGAACATTCACCAGAGAGGGCACGCCGCGCATGCTGCTGATCGAATATTCATGCCGTATCCAGGATTCATAAGGCATCCCGATAACATCGCATTCAAGGAGATGGTTGATCAGCCCGAACGCCGTCTTGAGGAAGCCATTTTCGGCCCAGTCGAAACTCTTGCCGAACCACATGGATATCAGCTCGTCCCGATTGCGATGATAGAGCAGGCGCGACTCGAACTCGTCGCCGGTGCCCAGGGTCATGCAGCCACCTTCGCCGTCGCCAAGGCGAACCAGCGCAAAAGGTGAGCGTGTTTTGACCGCGGCAAGTATCCGCTCCTCGACCATCGGCGGCTTGGCCCATCCTTGCTGGCTGATCAGGCTGTCCAGCAGATACAGCGCGCGCCCGAGTGGAAACTTCCTGAGATATTCATTATACTCCAGCAGAGCAAAGATATCGTTCGACTCGCCGGTGCTTGCCGGCACGAGCCCGGATAGGAAACTATAGCATTCCTGGTGCGCCTCCATGGCGCTCAGCATATGGGCATAGAGTATCTTGCACCGAAACTCCGGGTTCGGCATCTGCATCACTTTTTCCAGGACACCGACCGCCTTGCGATGCTCCCCGTGCAGCCGGTGCATGAAGGCGAGTTCGAAGTGAGGCGCCTGATGATCCTTGTGAGCCTCGATCAGAGCCTCGAACATGCGGCGTGCGATCTCGGCATAACCGGCATCCCGGCACTTGATCGATAATTCCAGCATGACCAGCGGCCCAAGCCCACGCCCGATCATCGAAGACGCGAGCTGTTCAACGACCTCGCGATTTTTCGAGTCGATTGCGAAAGTAAACTGCTCTCGAAAAGAACTATGGTTCACGGATACTGATTCCGAAATTAAATGACGTTGATTAAAGGATCCAGATGACACGAAACGGTGGCGCAGGCGCCATTGCACGGAGTGCCGTGCAGTTGAAGCTTCGGCGACCCGAGACTAGACACGCCAAAGCACGGTAGTCAAACTACGTGCAGCACCCACCCCCAGACGTAAAAGTCTTTTGGTTCTTTTCTTTAGAAAAGAAAACCTTGCTTCCTCCCTCACATCCGAGCCGACCCATACTGTTCCCAGGCCGGCACCCAGCCCTCCTCCCCACGCTCCACCGCCTCCACCCTCTCAGGCACCTCCACCGCCACCCGCTTGGCCAACTCCACCGCCTGCATCCGCCGCGTGATGGAAAGCAGCGCCGCCAGCACATACACCCCTTCGAAATACGCAAAACTCAGCGCCGCCCCTGCCACCATGTAGACAATCAGCGAGAGCCTCAGCATGCTCGCCAGGTCCACCATCCACGCCATGTCGGCATGGCCGCGCGCCCGCCTGCGGATGGTGCTGCAGGCATGGATCGACAGCCCCAGCATGCCCAGAAACAGCAGCAGGCCGGTGAACCCGAGATCGCCCAGCACCTCGAAATAGATGCTGTGCGCCGCCATGCCGTCGGGCCGCAGCGGCGCGCTGTTCATGAAGTTCACCCGCGCCAGTTCCTTGCCGTATTTCAGGTATACGTCGGTATCCTGCACGGCATGGAACCCGCCGCCGAAGAACGGCCGGTCCAGCGCGATCAGCAGGCTCACCTTCCACGCGGTGATACGGTCGGTGAACGAGCTATCCGCCTGTGCCGTGCCGATCGTGTTGATCCGCTCGAACCAGGCTGCGGGTGCGAATTGCAGCATCACCACGCCGGCGACGGCGACGCCGATCAGGTTGCGTATCTTGTTGCGGTTGAGCGCGATCAGCCCAAGCGCGAAGGTCAGCAGCCCCAAAAATCCGCCGCGCGAATAGGTGCCGATCACCGAGACGCCGCACAGCACCTCGCCCGCCATCAGCGCGAACCGGGTGAGCGGGTTCACGCTGGTATTATATAGGTACAGCAGCAGCGGCATGCACATCAGCATGCCCACCGCGAAGCTGTTATTATCGCCCATCGTGGTGATGCCGAGCACGTGGTGGCCGCCTGCCGTCACCAGCACCTTCAGCCCCTCATCGACACCGTTGAAGGCCAGGCCTAGGCCGATCGCCAGCATCACGCCTTGCATGCGCTGCCGTGTGATCACCACCACGCTCAGCACGAAACACAGCACCACGATCTTGCCGACCTTGCCGAAAAGCTCCCAGTTCGTCGGCAGCGGCGTCAGCGACAATATGGCGGAGACCAGCCCGACGAGCACGAAAGCGAGCATCATCGCCAGGATGCCGTCGACATAAGGCCGCCTGCCGTCGCGCTGCATCGCAAGCGCCCCCAGCGTGATCACCGCCACGATCTTGCTCAGCGGCAGGCTGGTCATGAAGCCGAACAGATACTCATCGGGCGAGCAGAACGAAAGCCACGCCCACAGCATCGCGCCCACATGCGGAAACCGCACCACCACCGGGAGATAGGCGGCAAAAAACGCCAGGAACACCAGGTCGCGCACGGATCAGAAATCCTGCATCGATTGGTAGGGCGAAATACGCTCGTCGCACGCAGCGCCCGGCTTCATGTCGAACAGGCCATGGCCATCGGTATTGAAACCGAAAGGGTCCGTCCTCGCGGCCCACAAGACGAGCAACAACATCACGATGAGGTTCACGAGGAAGAGTAAGGCCTCCATGAGATGCAACCTCTTTTGTTGAATCGTCATTACGGCAAGCTTGGTTTGGCGACAAGAAAGGTTGTTCTTTTCTGAAGAAAAGAACCAAAAGACTTTTAAGTCTTGTGTCTTGAGCACGTATTTTACTGGATGGTGCCGGGGCCGGTGAGGGGGGTGATCAGGCCGGTCAAGGCGTTTTGCGTCAGAGCGGCCGGCAGGGAGCCGTCGTTGCGCACGAACACCATGCGGCGCGTGCTGTCGTTGCGAAAGCTGTTGCCGGTGATCACCGGCGACGCACCGGGCTGGTCCACGCCCTCGGTGCCGATGGCGATCGCGGCGCGGTTTTCGGCGTGCGCGCCCTTCTCCAGCGTGTTGCCACGCACCTCCAGGGCGCCGCCATTCGGTGCCTCGATCAGGTAGCTGCCGGTGCCGACAGGGCCATCGGCGATGTCGCAGCCGGTCACCTCGGTGCGCGCGGCGCGCGATTTGATCGCATGCCCCTCCTGCATGTCGCGAAACACAGTGCCGGATACGCTCAGCTGTGCGATATGCCCCGCATAAATGCCGTGCGCACAGGCCTGCACACAGGCCCCATTGTGCTCGAACACGCTGTGACGCACCGTCAGCACCATGTCCGGCGCCGCCGCGGCGGTGAGAATGCCGTCCTGGTCATCGACGAACCGCACGCCGTCGACCAGCAGCGATCCGCCCTCGGCACGCAGGCCGGCACCGTTTCCCTCCGGCACCTTGGCTTCCGCCAAGGTCAGGTTGCGCAGTATCAGCCCGCGTCCGGCCGAAACCAGTATGGCTTTCCCCTGACAGATCGCTGACGCCAGGATAATGGCGCCGGCCTCCCCGATGCCCTCGACAGTCAGCCCATCGGCACGCAGCACGGCGCAGGATTCATAATGTCCGGGGAAGATGCGAAGAACGTCGCCGTCGCGTAGCGAAGCGGCGGCCACGCCCACATCGTCATAGGCATGCCCGCGCCCTACCTCGAGAACACGCGCCTGGCAGGCGGCCCAGAACGCAAAAGGGCTGGCACAAAGTGCCAGCCCTTTCAGCGCAGATCGTAAGAAGACGATGTCAGACGGCGGCGGAGAAGCCGCGACGGCGCACCACGAAGCCGAGGCCGATGAGGCCGACCGCGAGCAGCGCGAACGAGGCAGGCTCAGGCACCGAGATGACCGGCTGCAGCGACGACGAGAACGTGCCGACATCGTCAGCCGTGAAGCTGGCCAGCATGTCGTCCGCAGCAATCATCATCATCGGGCTGAGGGCCGAGAGGCCGTAGCTCGCGGTGACGATGTCACTGATCGGGAAATCCAGGAAGCTGGAGCTGAAGCTCTCCGTGTACGTCGAGCTCGGCGGATAGGAAGCATAAAGGCTGCCACCGCTGCTGCCATCCTGGCCGCTCAGCACCATGCCGCCGGAATTCGGCGTATTCGGTGTGATGGTGATGGTAAGCAGATTGGTCAGGCCATCGATCGGCTTCGCCAGGTTGTAGCTGATGGTGATCGCCGAAGTGATCGCCTGCGTATCATACGCAACGCCGCCGATGGTGCCCGTGCTCGCGGACGACGTCGTCGTCGCGCCGGCGCCGCCATTGATGGTTTCGATGGCACTCAGCGTGCCGGACAGGTCCGAAGACAGGCCCGAAATGCCGCTGCCATATTGGAAGCTGACGGCATCCCCACCTGCATTTGCAGTATTCAGCGTGGAGTAGGTTCCACTATTGGTCCAGCTCAGGCCATTGCCGCCCGTCTCTGTCACCTGCGCCACCGTGTAAACCGGATCGGCACTTGCCGCACCAACCAAACCGAAGCTTGCCAAACCCACCAGAGCCGTGACCGCGCGAATGCCGACCATGTCGAACCTCACCAAAGTGCCGCACAAGACGTCCGGCGTGGCCAAGTTAATAACAGGTAAAAACGCAACACGCAACAACCTAGTGCAAAATAAAATGAAAAATTGAGACTAAACCCACGCGCGTGCGCCTTTTTGCCCATTTGTCGTCTTGGTTGCCAAAATGCCTTACCTATGCTCCGCAGGAAGAGCCAGAACGAGGACGATGCAGTATGTGCGGCATAGCCGGGCTGTTCTACCCAGACGCTAAAACGCAGCCCGAAATGCTGCAAATTCAGGCGATGACTAACGCTATCTCATACCGCGGCCCGGACGGGGAAGGCTTCCACCTCGAACCAGGGATCGCCCTCGGCCATCGCCGCCTTGCGATCATCGACCCGGCCGGAGGTCACCAGCCCATGTATAATGCGAACCGAACGGTTGCTATCGTATTCAATGGGGAGATCTACAATTTCGAGAATATTCGTCAAAAATTAGAAAGTTCAGGTTACATCTTTCAAAACAGGTGCGATACCGAAACCATAATCCATGCGTGGGAAGAATATGGCGAGGCGTGCATACGCCATCTCTCAGGGATGTTTAGTTTCGCGATCTGGGATTCGCGTCAAAAAAAACTCTTCTGTGCCCGCGATCGGCTCGGCAAGAAGCCTTTCTACTATAGCTGGGTCGATGGTGTGTTCGCCTTCGGCTCCGAGATCGCGGCACTGGCAGCCCTGCCCGGGTTGTCGCGCGCCATACGGCCGCAGGCGGTTGATGATTTCTTCGCCTATGGCTACGTCCCGGAGCCCGGCACGATCTTCGAAGCCGTGCACAAGCTCCCGCCCGCCTGCACGCTCACTCTCGAACATGGCCTCGGAACGCCGCGCATCGCCCGCTATTGGCAGCCGACCCCGCAGGACGCACCGACCAGCGAAGAAGAGGCCATGCCGGAAATACGCCGCCGGCTGGAGGATGCCGTCGCCTGCCGGTTGGTGGCCGACGTGCCGCTCGGCGCCTTCCTGTCCGGCGGCGTCGACAGCAGCGCCGTCGTCGCCACCGCCGCCGGGCTGCGCTCGGAAAAACTCGATACCTTCACCATCGGTTTCGAAGGAGCAGAGGACGAGACGCCTTATGCCGCCGAAGTGGCCATCCGCTACGGCACCCGCCAGCACAATGATCGCGCCGCCGCCACCGACATGATCGCCGCGGCCCGTCAGCAGGCACGCATCTTCGGCGAACCCTTCGGCGACAGCTCCTCGGTGCCGACCCACACCGTCTGCCGCCTGGCACGGCGCCACGCTACCGTCGCGATCTCCGGCGATGGCGGCGACGAGGTTTTCGGCGGCTACCGGCGCTATCGCTGGCACCGCCTGGTGTCCGGCGTGCGGAAACACCTCCCCGCAGGCCTCCGCCGTCACGCCATCGGCAATCTCGCGGCCCTGTATCCAAAACTCGACAGCGCACCGCGCTTCCTGCGCGCCAAACACACGCTCACCGAACTGAGCCTGGACGACGCGCAGGGTTACGCCCGCACCGTCACCCGCGTGCACGAAGCCCAGCGCCACCGCCTCTACAGCCCCAGCCTGCGCGCGAAGGTGGCCGGCCATGACCCCTTTGCTTTGCTTGCCGACGTGATGCAGGAGGCCGAACAGGCCGACCCGCTGCTGCAGGCGCAACTTGCCGACCTCGCCACCTGGCTGCCCGGTGACATACTGACGAAAGTCGACCGCGCCAGCATGGCCGCCTCGCTCGAGGTGCGCGCCCCCTTCCTCGACCACGACTTCCTGCAATGGGGGCTCGGCCTGCCCGCCGGGTTGAAGATCGGGGCCACCGGCGGCAAGCACATCCTCAAGCGCGCACTCGAGCCATTGCTGCCACACAACATCCTCTACCGCCCAAAGCAGGGGTTCGCCACCGACCTCGCCCCGTTGTTCCGCCGCGAAATGCCGCGCGTGCGTGCACTGCTGCTCGGCGCACCAATGCTGGAAAGCGGCCTGTTCGACCCCGACGCCATTATCGGCGTGCTCGACGAGCATGCAGCACGCACCACCGATCACGCACAGCCGATCTGGCTGCTGCTGGCCTTCGAAGGATTTCTTGCATCCCTCGCTGGGATCGACGCGCCGCTTATCGCCGCCGGCGCCCCCATGCAGGCGGCATGAGGCTTCCGAAGCCTCGCCGGCGGCGCATTGCCTGGGTGTTTCCCGGCTTCGGTGTCGGCGGCGCCCAGGTGCGTTTCGCCGCAATCGCCAATCATTTCGGCCCCGCCTGTAGCCATATCGTGCTGTCGCTCAACGGCGACCTCGCCTGCCGCGAAAAACTCTCCCCCGATCTGGACGTCGCCACGCCAGATCCCGGCCATCGCGGCGGCCGAATGGCTGCCGCCATCCTGCAGGCGCGCCGCACGCTGCGCACGCTCAAGCCGGATTTGGTCGTCACCAGCAATTGGGGCGCCATCGAATGGGCGATCGGCGCCAAGCTCGCGCGGCTGCCGCATCTGCACACCGAGGACGGCTTCGGCCCAGAGGAGCGACAGCAGCAAATCGGCCGCCGCGTGCTCACGAGGCGGCTCGTTCTGCGCGGCAGCCAGGTCGTGCTACCATCCCGCACTCTCGAAAAACTCGCGATCGAAACGTGGCGGCTGCCGCCACACCACTTGCACTACATACCCAACGGCATCGACCTGGCGCGTTTCAACTGCGCTGCACCAGCCAAAGCACCGCCGGGCGCAGGCCCGATCATCGGCACCATCGCAGCCTTGCGTCCGGAGAAAAACCTCAAACGGTTATTAGAGGCTTTCGCAGCGCTGCGCGCACAGCGGCCAGTGCGCCTTGTGATCGTCGGCGATGGACCGGAGCGGCGGTCACTGGAAACCTATGCGCAAGATCTAGGGATCGGCACCGACACGCTCTTTGCAGGCCACACGACGCAAGCTGAAACCTGGTATGCTTCTTTCGACGTGTTTGCACTGTCGTCGGATACCGAGCAGATGCCGCTCTCATTGCTTGAAGCCATGGCTGCGGGCTTGCCCGCGGTCTGCACCGATGTCGGAGATGTGCAGATCATGCTGTCGGCGCAAAACGCCGCGTTCGTGTCACCGTCAAATCCGGAAAGCTTTGCTCAGACGCTTATGCGCCTTTTGGGTACGGATTTTAAGGCGATCGGCCTTGCAAACCAGGCAAGAGCCAAAGCGGTCTACGATCAGGCGGACATGTTCGCCGCCCATGGGCGCCTGCTAGGGCTTTAGCCTGGCGCCCGCTCGCGGAAGCCGTGTTTAGTTACGCGCCCAATGATGATCGTGCACGAGACCGTCATCATGGTCATGCGCATTCTTGGCGCGTGCTGCAGCGGCTCTCTCTTTGTGATCGCCACCGGGCGGCGTGCTGCGCGACCAGTTGTGGCTGTGCACCAGGCCGTCGTCGTAGAAATCGAAACTGGGAGCAGAGAAGGTCATGGTGGCGAACTCCGAAGCGTTGCGTTGCCACCTATCTACGCCCGAAGAGCGCCTGGTATCAGTGCTTAAGCGCGCTCTGCGGGTGAATGCTGTAAATCCGTACACTCTGTTCTTTGTAAAGGTGAAAGTGCTGTAAAGCGCTCTCACCAGATAATGTCGTTCAGACGCGCCAACGGGATCGGACCGACGGACAGCGTGTTGTCGTGCAACACGAAAGGTAGCCGCAATGCGTCGCTACCCGGGGCAGACGGCATGACGCTCAGCACTGCCTTGCCCGTGGCTCCAATGCCCGGCGCAATCACCTTGGCATCCACCAGCGCATCGAGCACGTCGCCAGCACCACTTACATCGGCCGTGCCGCTGCCGGCCGGCTGCAGCCGCTCATCCAAACCAAGCTTCGCCTCACCCTTCAGGTTGAGCGGGCCCCAGCGCACCGACACATCGTGCAACAACACGCCGCCGCCGCCATCGCGCCACGCCGAGGCCTCGTCATGCCCGCCCCGCACGCCCGCAAGATTAGGCGAGGATAACTGCATCGTACCAGCAACCGCGGCTACCGTATCTCCCAGCGGCCAGCGTCCGATATCAGGCAGGCCCAGCCCGCGTGCCGCGAAATCCAGTTCACCCTCCAATGCCCCCGTCAGCGTAGCGCCCTGCGCACCCTTCAGCCGCAGATGCAGCGAAAGCGATTCCAGCCGCACATCCTGCGGATGGCCCGATCCCGCCAGCCCGCCCGTCACCCCTTGTGCCGCCAGATCGGCAGTGGCTACGGCGCCATGCCAAAGCGGCACCGTGGCCAGGATATGATCCGCATTGAAGACGATGCTCTTCAAATGTGATAGGCGGACGGTTTGCTGTCCCTCCGGCTCCACCGACAAGGTGAAAGGCGCGCCCAGCCCTACTGACAGGATCGTACGGCCGGCATGCCATTGCAGTCCTCCAGGCACTGCATGGTCGCCACCGGCAAGCGTGAGGTCGCACAAGGCAACGCTGGCTGCGAACGGCCAACCCGAAACGATGCGACCCGTCTCGGAAACCGACCAACCTTGCGCGCGCGCCTGCTCTTCCCAGCGATCGATCCCGCCGGCCAGCGCGCGCGTGCCCACCACCCAGAGCACACGATCGGCAACGCCGGCGCAAAGGCAGGCGGCAAGCACCCAGATCAACCGTGTCCGCATCCTAATACCCCACCATGCGCCAGGCGTTTGCTAGCACTCTGAGGTGGTGCCGGTTGGTTGGACAGTTCCGCGGCTCGGATAAGCTTTTCCCGGTTGATCTTCATGCCGCTTTACGCGCGTCCGCTGCCGGCGCTGGTGCCGGGGCGTGCCCCGGCACCAGCGCCGGCAGCGGACGCGCGTAATATACGTCGTCTGGCGTGCGACCGCATAGCGTGGAATGCGGGCGATGGCTGTTATAGTGGCCGACCCAGGTCGAGACCCCGGCGCGCAGTTCTCCGCCGGTTTCGAAAGCATGCAGATATATGCATTCATATTTCAGCGAGCGCCACAGCCGCTCAATGAAAACATTGTCCATCCAGCGGCCGCGCCCATCCATGCTGAGCTTGATGCCTTTGGTCTCCAGAACCCCGGTAAAGCGGGGGCTGGTGAACTGACTGCCCTGATCGGTATTGAAAATCTCCGGCTGACCATACTTGGAAAGTGCTTCCTCCAGCGCCTCGATGCAGAAATCGGCTTCCATGCTGTTCGACACACGCCACGACAGCACCCGCCTGGTGGCCCAGTCCATCACGGCCACCAGATACATGAAACCACGCCGCATCGAAATATACGTTATATCCGCGCACCAAACCTGGTTTGGCCGGTCAATCGCCAGCTCGCGCAAAAGATACGGGTAAATCCGGTGCTCAGGGTTCGGCGTGCTGGTGCGCGGCTTCTGATAGATCGCCGCCAGGCCCATTTTGGCCATCAAACGCCGCGCCCGCCGCCGCCCAACCGGATGCCCCAGGCGAGACAGATGCCGCGCCATCTGACGCGACCCGTAGTATGGAAACAGCAGATACGCCTCGTCAATCAGCCGCATCAGCGCCAATGTCTCGGCACTTTCTCCTGTCGGCTCATAGTAAAATCCCGATCGGCTGATTGACAGTAATTCGCATTGTCGGACAATCGATAGCATCGCGTGGTCCGCCCGCACGATCCGGCGCCTCCACTCGACCGTCATCGACCGGAGGCCTTCGCCAAAAAATCCCGTTCCACAACCAATTGACCAATCTTGGCATGCAGCCGTGTCAGGTCGGCCTCCGTTGCCGCCGGCGGCGCTTCAGCTTTCGCCCCGAAAATCGCCGCCATGCCCTCAACAGCCTGCCGTTTCCAGCCGTTGATCATGGTCACGTGCACCCCGTGCTTGGATGCCAACTCGGATACTGTTTGCTCGCCCTTGATGGCCTCCAACGCGACCCGCGCCTTGAACTCGGCCGAGTAGCGCTTGCGTGTCACTTTCCCCATTCGTTCTCATCCTACCCGAAGGTGGGAAAAGCTTATCAACCTGTCCGAATTCCCGGCACCACCTCACTCATCCACATGGCCGGACACGCCGGCGTTCGCAAAGAGCCTCACTGCGCCAGCGTCCACATCACCACCTCAATAATCACGCGATGGTGAGCTAAAAAACTGCAATGAAATGAGGGGGATGGCCAGAAACATCCACCGGCGGGACGCACTGTATCGCCACTCCTGCCGCGTAAGCCCGACAGGAAAAACGCTTTGACGCGAATACATTAGCCGGCTTCCGGCACCTGTTCACGTGCTCTGCCGAGCCGTTCGCCCACAGAGTTTTCCACAGGTGCGAACCCATTGATCTCACAGCTTCGCCAATGCGCCTCGATGCTGGCCAACAAGGTCTCGCGCGAGGCGCCGGGCGGGATCGGCGGGCCGATCGCGATATGGATCGTGCCCGGATATTTGCCGAACCGGCCATGCGCCCAATGCCGGCCGGAATCGGTCGCCACCGGCGTCACCGGCAAACCCAGCTTCGCTGCGATCGCCACGATTCCGGGCTGCAGCTCCACCCGCTCACCCGCCGGCACCCGCGTCCCTTCCGGGAAGATCACAATCTGGCGCTGCGCATCGCGCGCCTTCAGGCAGTCCAACACGAGACGGCGCAACGCGCCGGCAGCACCGGCACGATCCACCGGGATCATGCCAGCGGGCACCAGCAGCGGTCCGAACAGCGGAATCCGCGTCAGTTCCTGCTTCATCACGTAGCTTGGCAGCGTCAGCAGCCGCAGCCAGACCAGCGTGTCGAACTCCGATTGATGCTGGCTCGCCAGCAACGCCGCGCCACGCCGCGGCAGATGCTCCAACCCGGTGACTTCGATGCGGATGCCGCAGATCGGTCTCAGCCCCGCCAGAGCCGCACCCGTCCAGGCCTTCGCGAGTCCAAGCGCACGCTTGCGCGCAAACATCCGCACCGGCACGCCCGCCAGCCCGAAGACCAGAAGAACCAGCATGAAATACGCCCAATAGCAGGCCGCACGCAGATGCCGCATCACCCCGGATCCCGCCCTGGCTCCGGCGGCTCCTGCGCCGGCTCGGCACCAAGCCTGGTCAGGCCGATCTCGGCAGCTAGCCATTTGGTATATTCATGCGCCAGCAACCGTATCGTGGCCACGCCGCCGCCGCCGCGCAACGCCGGCGGTATCACCGGCGCCGGGATCAGCCGCACTGCCGGCAAGGTCCGCTCCAGCTCGGTCATCGCCCGCTTCATGTGGTAACTCGCCGTTACCACCAGCAGCGAATGCAAATCTTGGTCACGCACCCAGGCTGCCGTCTCGTCGGCATTGCCGGTGGTGCTGGTGGCCTTGCGCCCCAAAGTGATGCGACCCGCCAACGGCGCTGCATCCACGCCCGTCTGTCGTGCCAAACTGTCCAGATCCACCCCGCCGCCCACTCCTGAAATCAACAAGACCCGCCCACGCCCCTCCGCCAGCAAATGCAGCCCCGACGCCACACGATCCGCACCCCCCGTCAGCACGACAATGCCATCCGCGTTGACCCGAACCGCTTGCGGCCGCCCGACATCGCCGACAAACCATACAAACCCGGCCAGCCATGCGAGCACCAAGGCGCACCCGGCTATCGGGGCTAGGCGGAGCGCTCTCACAGGAAGGCCCGGGGCTCTGCCCCCCATTTCTCAAGCCTGGGACCCTGCTGCGGGGTGACCCCCCAAACCCTTGAAATCATGGCAGTCCAGGGGGCCTCCCCCTGGCAGGGGTCCAGGGGGCGGAGCCCCCTGGCCTTCCTGTGAGCGCGCATCATGGCAACCCCGACAGCCAGGCGCGCACGGTCGCTTGCGCGGTGAGCCAGCCGATGGCGGCGGCGGCGATCGGCAAGGCGGGGAGAAGGGCCCAGAGGGTTGTAGGCAAAGTGCGCAGCAGATCGGCGGGGGCGCCGTTTTGCGGCACGCCGGGTTGGAAGGGTGCGGTGATGGTGGCCAGGCCCAGCAGCAGCGGCACGGATAGGAGCAGGCCGATCACGGCGCCGGAGAACACCAGCAGGGTGACGCGACGGGCGAATTGGCGCGCGATCATGCGGTCCGTTGCCCCCAGCCCGTGCACGATCAGGATCGCCTCGCGGCGTGCGGCGAGCCCGGCGCGTGTAGCCACAGAGGTGACGGCGGTGGCGACGAGGCCCACTACGAAAACGGCCAAGGCTGCGCTGATCTGCAGGCTGCGCGCGAGCAGTGCCAGCCTTTCGAACCACACGCCGTTCTTCTCAACGAGGGTGCCGGGGGCTGCCTTGTCGAGAAGCTGGTCGATATCTGACGGCTGTGCGCCGGGCAGGCGCTGCACTTCGAACACGGCGGGGAGAGCGAGGGCGAGCGCAGGCGTTTCGTCACCTAGCCAGGGTTTCAGGATGGCGGCGAACTCTGCGGCACCAAGCCGCCGTGCGGTCAGGCCGGGAGTGGATTTCAACACGGCCGCCACGGCTTCGGCCCGGGTAACGTTTCCAGACGGCGCCTCGGGTTGCGGCACCTGTACGGTCAGCAACGTCGCGGCATTGCCTTGCCAATGTGCCGCCAACCCGGAGGCGGCGATGGCGCCGGCCAGCGCCAGGGCCGCAAGGAAGATCATGGCGGCGACCAGCAGGGGCAGCAGCCTGTCGGAGAGCGCCCGCCGTAGCCCAAGATCATCGGCACCTTTCGGCCTGAACGATGCCATCAGGCGGCGATCCGTGCGTCGTCGTGCAGCCGGCCATTCAGCAGCCTGAGCGCCGGGGCAGGATGCCGCTCCACCAAGGTCAGGTTATGAGTGGCGACGACGACGGTGGTACCGAGCCGGTTGAGCTCGGAGAGCAGCTGCATCAGGCGTTCGGCCTGGTTGTCGTCGAGGTTGCCGGTAGGCTCATCGGCAAGCAGCAGAGCGGGGCGGCCGATGACTGCGCGCGCGATGGCCACGCGCTGCTGCTCGCCGCCGGCGAGTTCCGGCGGCCGTGCGGTATCGCGCTGCGAGAGCCCGACCCAGCGCAGCATCTCCGCCACATCCGCGCGCAATTGCCCTTCTGGCCGCCCAGCCAGGCGCAGCGGCAAGGCGACGTTATCGAAGGCGGAGAGATGCGGCAGCAGCCGGAAATCCTGGTACACCATGCCGATCTGCCGCCGCAGCGGCGGCAGATCGCGTCGCCGTGCCTGTTCCACCTGCACGCCGAGCAGATGGAGCTGCCCGGCGCTTGGCCGTTCTGCCAGGGTGAGCAGACGGAGCAGGCTGGTCTTGCCGGCGCCGGACGCGCCGAGCAGCCAGCGAAAGCTACCGCCCGGAAGCGTGAAATTCAGGTCCTGCAGCACAAACGGGCCTCGCCCATAGCGCAGACCCACATCTTTCAGCCTGACCATACCTAGGTAAATCCGAGTTTGCGTCCCTGCGGCGGCGCGCGACTCCGTGGTGTCACAGCCGTTTCGTGTTGTGCCGTGCAGCCGCCTCAAATGCCAAGCGTTGCGAAGACGCGCAACTTAAGCCATTGCCATTGCCATGCGTATCGTCTGCCCGAACTGCGACACCGCCTATGACGCGCCGCCGTCAGCGGTGTCTGCCGGCCGCCGCATGCGCTGCGCCAAATGCCGTTCCGAGTGGATGCCGATCCCGCCGTCAGAGACCGTCGCCCTGCCTGCACCCGGGCCGCGGCCCGACCCCGCGACGATACCGGATGAGCAGCCCCAACACGCGCCGGTGTCGGCGCCGGAGCCTGCAGACCTGTCGTCGATCACGGCCGGGATCCCGCCGATGGCGGCCGAGCCCGTCATCCGCGCGCCCTTCCCAGAGATCGCGCCGACGCATGAACCGAACCGTAATGCGGTGATTGCCGGTTGGGTGGCGAGCGTCCTGGTGATTGTCCTTGCGCTTTTCCTGGCGATCGCCTTCCGCGAGGCAGTGATGCGGCACTGGCCGGCATCGGCACGCGCCTACGCGGCGCTGGGCTACAAATAAACCATCGCTATTTGCGGAAGATCTTCGAGATCAGCGACGTCTTGACGGGTTCGGGATGCAGTTCGGGCGGCAACACCGGCCGCAGCGGCGGCGGCGGCATGGTTTCCGGCATGGCGGAGAACGGCTTTTCCGCCGCTTCGGCCATGTTGCGCGTGTTCGGCAACATGCGCGGCAGTAGCGGGATCAGGTGATCGGCCGGTGCCAAGGGCTTGTAGCGGTCGGTATGCGTCATCGGCATATTGACCGCCGTCGACAGTGACATGTTCGGCTCGAACGGCGTCAGCGGCAATTCGACGTAGCTTTGTGGCTCGGGAAGCAGCTCGTTGATGCTGGACGGCGACGTCGAAAGCGGCTTCGGCGGCGGCTCCGGCAGCAGCGAGAGCGGTATGGAGGTATCGTGTTCCCCGGGCACGAAGCTCGCCGCATTCGGCCGCTGCCACGACGTCAGGCCGAAGGCCGGCATTGTGGCATGATTGGAGTCGGCAGGAGACGCATCTCCGTCATCCGCCTCGAAACCGCGCGGCGCACGAGCTACGAGCGAGCTGCCGAAAGCCGCGCGCCGCACCAGAGCCGGGGACGGCATTTCGGGCGGGGGCACCGGCTCGGGCTCGGCGCGCGCGGCCGCTGGGCGGCTTTCCTGCTCAGATACCGCGGGCGCTTCAGGCGGTATGACCGGCGTTGGCGGTGGCAGATCGGCTTCAGCCCGCGGCGCCGGCGGCGGCCGCGATGTGGGTGCCGAGGAGAGCGCCAAAGGCGGCAGCATCGAGGAATCCGAGAACGCCCGCTCGGCACGGTCCAGCGCACGCTGGCCGGCATGCGAATCCGGCGAGGTTTCGAGCGCCTGGCGCAATTGCGGAATGGCCTCGCCCGGATCGCTCTCCGCCTTGGCGATCGCCGCATGCAACAGCTTGTTGTACTCGAAGCGCAGATAGCGGCGGCAATATTGCTCGAAAGTGAAGAACCCCTCGTCGAGCACCGGATAGCGGTAATCCGCGGGGGGCTGAACGATGCCGAAATGGGCCAGCACGCCAGGATGGATCGGCATGGAGCCGACCGGGAAATAGGTTTCCGACAGCAGCGATATCCGGCTGGCGGCAACGCCCATCTGGCCGAACAGCCGTGCTGCCACATGGCGGAATAGCGGCAGGGCGAAGCGGTCTCGCGTGGTGAAGAGAGCCTGCTTGCGAAAGCGGTCATCGATGAAATCGGCCAGATCGAACCCGGTAGCGGCATCCAGCCGCGCCAGCATGCCCAAGGTCGCCTGCAGCGCCCCATCCAGCCCGCCGGCCGCCGCGATATCAAGCGCGAGATAGCGCGCGATCGCGCTATCCTCATCCACCCCGTCAGCCGCCATGCCATCGAGCCAGCTATCGCCGAACCCGGATGGGTATGGGCCTTCCGGCAGCCCCGAGACGTAAGTGTTGCGCGGATGCGGGCCGGAGGCGAACGGCCAGAGGAAATCGCACACCGCCACCGGCACGGCGATCCGCAGCGTGCCGACCTGTATCATCTCATCGGGAACGCTGGCACCGTCGGCCGAAAGATCGGTCACCAGAACGTCCGCGGCACCGATCACCTTTCTGGCAGCGTCCCTGCCAATCGATTCCGACCCGATGAAGAAAACGTCTTCATCGGTGTCCAACGCGACATCCAGCCGGTAGGCTTTCGCCAGCGCCTTCGCCTGGCCAGCACCGGCGAAGACGACCCGTTTCGTCATGTAATCCCTCGTGAATACGGAATAGTTTTGCCGGTTTCGTTGGCAAAGGGCAAGGCACGCTTCACCATGCGAAAAGTGACACTTCGCAATGTTTCGCTTGGCTGTACATTGTTGCCGGGGACTTCACGCGAAGCACCGTCGCACCCAGGTTATCTTAGATTTTGCGGCGTTTTGCCGATTCTCCCGGAGCTTTTGATCCCATGCGCATATTTCTCGCTCTCGCCGGCCTTGCCCTGTTGGCAGGCTGCGCCACGCCCAGCCCGCAGCATGTGGCCGCATTGAACGCCTTCGTCGGTAAACCGGAGGCCGATGTGGTTCGCGTCTATGGCGTGCCATTGCGCAGCGTGGAGACCGGCGGCTCGAAATTCATCGCTTTCAGCGACCACCACATCGAAAGCTTCCCGGATTACCCGTATTTCGGCGGTGGCGGTTGGGGTGGCGGCTGGGGCTGGGGTAGCGGCTTCGGCGGCTATGGCGGTGGAGATATCCAGGAGTTCAGCTGCGAGACCACGTTCGAGCTGCAAGCCGACATCGTCAAACGCTGGAGCCTCCGCGGCAACGCCTGCTGAGCTGAACGGAGCCTGCCCTCGGCAGGCTTCGCCCTGGCCTCGGTCGACTTAGCTCCGCATGCGCGCAATGTCGCGCATGACGTCCGCTTCGAGTTCCTTCTCCATGAGCCGGTGTTTCACCACGTCGCCGATGCTGATGAGGCCGACCAGCTTTCCGCTGTCCAAAACCGGCAAATGGCGGATCCGCTCGCGCGTCATTACCGCCATGGCGGCTTCGATGCGATCCTCTGGGTGCCCGGCAATGATGGGGTGGCTCATGACCCCGGCTATGGTCAGCTCCAGCCCGGCCGCGCCATGGCTGGCCAACACGTTCACCAGGTCACGCTCGGAGAAAATGCCCGACGGCTTGAGGCGATCCAGCACCACCACGGCGCCGATGTGCTTGGACGACAGGATACCGACGACGATCTTGAGCGTCGTGTTGGCCTCGACGGTGACCACGTCATGACCTTTTTCACGCAGCACGTCAGAAATCCGCATATCCTGCCTCCGCAACAACCAGAACCGCGCCGCTGGCGAACCATAGGCTCGTCGACACGTATGCGACCCTAGAACCAGCCCAGGGTCACGTCGACCGCTGCGGGCGAGGGGCTAGTCCACGTTGAACGCGGCTTGAATGGCCGCCGGCAGGACAGCGTAATGGCGTGTCCCAGTCCAGCATCTTTCTGCACCATCGGCAGCCTGGCGCTTCAGCACCACCCACACATCTTGGGACCGCGTATCGAGCACCAGGGTCGCGCTGCCATCGGCACAACCGCTCGCCGCACATTTTCCGACCACCAAATATTGCCCGACTTCCTCGACCCGTCCGGCCTGCTCGTAGGAGTCGAGCCGTGCCCGCGTCTCGGGCCCGAACAGGCGCGGCAGCTGCGCTGCCACCTCCGGCGAGTCGAAAAAGCTGCTGCCATTGGCACCCAAGCGATCCGACGCGAGGTGCCCAACCCATTTCTCAGCACCGCTCCAGAGCGTGGCAGCCTGTGCCGCTGGGCTGAGTGCGATAGATCCGGCGAGGATGATCGCCGCAATGGCTGCGCCTTTAAAGGCCGACAGGATTCTTGATGAAATCTTACGGTTAAACATCTGGTTAGCCCTCCTGGCAGACCCGTGCCTGCTGAGGCCCAAGAATGCAGTGTATTTCCTAACCAGGACCTAACCTTAGGTTGTATTAAACGCAAAAAGAAGATTTTCAACAAATCGAGAGACACCAGACATATGAATCTCGCTGGGTGAACCTTGCCAAATGGTTGAGAGTAACGGGCGGGCACGAGCGCTGCTGACGTCTCTTCGTGGCCACGTTCCAAATGACAAGGCTTTGTTGTTACAGCGCCTTGCCGTCACAAACGTGCATGAAAGCGGCGACGCGCTCACTCCAGCCTGACCGGGCAGCCACTTCTAGGCCCTCATGCACCAGCGCGCTCCGCAGCACGGCATCGCCGAGCAGCCGCAACACGGCAGCCGCAATTGGCTCGCACTGATCGCCATCCACCACCAGCCCGTTCACCCCATCCGTCACCGCATCCACGCTGCCGCCGGCGCAGCCGGCGATCACCGGCACGGCACAGGCATTGGCTTCCAGGAACACCAGGCCGAACCCTTCTGTGTCACCATTCTCGAGGGTGCGGTTGGCCATGATGAAGGCATCGGCCACAGCGTAATGGTCGACCAACTCCTCAGGTGGCACAGCACCGGCGAAGACCACCGCATCCGCCACCCCCATCGAGGCGGCAAGCGCCTCAAGGCTCGCCCGGTACGGACCTTCACCTACCAGCAGATACACCAGGTCCGGCAGCGCAGCCCGCAGGCGCGGCAATGCCTCGATCACCCGGTCCATGCCCTTGCGCTCGGATAAACGGCCCACCGTGAGCAGAACACGGCGCCCCTCCAGCCCATATCGCGCGACAAGATCCGCGCGCCGTGGCCGCGGCCCGAACCGCGCCAGGTCCACGCCATTTGGGATCAGCGCAACCTTGCCGCTTTCCTCCCCCATCAGCCGAACCACCGCATCACGCGCAAACCGGCTGACCGCCACCACCGCGTCGGCCCGCGACAAGGCCGACCGGCGCCGTGTGCCCGCCCCGTCATAGGAATCGGTGATGCTCACCTCCTCGCCATGCACATAGATCACCGTACGCAGTCCCAACCGGCGGCAGAACCCCACCAGCCAGCCACCCGCCACCAATTCGCCAATGCACACCGTGCCGATTGCCTCGGCCCGCGCAATGCGCGCGATCGTCCAGACCAGCTGCGTGCGCAACGTCAGATCCTGGAATTTCAGCCAAACCCGATGCCAAGGCCGCAACCGCGGCAACATGCGGGTGCGCAATAACCGCAGTCGATGTACACGGAAGGGCGCTGCCGCATCGAACGCCGCCACACCCTCAAGCAGGCGGCCGGTGAGGTAATCCAGCCGGGGGGCCAACACCGAAACACGGCCATCACTGAAACGCGCGAGGCTATCGTAAACCGAAGCCGAGCCGCCAACCACCGGCGGAAACACATTGGCGACAAGCAGACAACGCCGCGGCCCTGGCTCCCCCACGCAATCCCCTGAACGCTGACGGTCTGCCAACCCGGTTACACCCTGCCGCCCCGAGGCGGCAATGCCCGGCTCTGGGCAAAAGAAAATCCAGGGGCTCTGCCCTTGGACTCCGCTGGCGGGCCGAGGGGGCAGAGCCCCTCGCCTGCCTTCCCCAACGTGACAATCCCGCGACGGTCACGCTATAAGGCCGCGGCTCTCCGGGACGTTTGCTCTGCCATGAAGATAGTCGCCTGCAACAGCAACCGGCCCTTGGCCGAGGCCGTGGCGAAGTGCCTCGAATTGCCGCTCACGCGCGCTTCGGTGCGTCGTTTTGCCGACCTCGAGATTTTCGTCGAGATACAGGAGAACGTCCGCGGCGAGGATGTGTTCGTGATCCAGAGCACGAGTTATCCGGCCAACGACAACCTCATGGAATTACTGATCATGATGGACGCGTTGCGCCGCAGTTCGGCGCGTCGTGTCACCGCAGTGATCCCCTACTTCGGTTATGCACGCCAGGATCGCAAATCCGCACCGCGCACCCCGATCAGTGCCAAGCTGGTGGCCAACCTGATCACCGAGGCCGGTGCGAACCGTGTTTTGACGCTCGATCTGCATGCCGGCCAGATACAAGGGTTTTTCGACATCCCGCTGGACAATCTGTTTGCGGCACCTCTGTTCATGGCGGATATTCGCGAGCGCTATCAGGGCCGCGACATCATGATCGTCTCGCCGGATGTGGGCGGCGTGGTGCGTGCACGTGCACTGGCGACGCGCTTGAACTGCGATCTCGCCATCATCGACAAGCGGCGCGAACGCGCCGGCGTTTCGGAAGTAATGAATGTGATCGGCGACGTGCGGAAGCGCCATTGCATATTGCTAGACGATATCTGCGATTCGGGCGGCACGTTGTGCAACGCCGCCGATGCCCTGATCCAGAACGGTGCAGATTCAGTCAGCGTGTATGTGACTCATGGCGTATTGTCGGGCGGTGCGGTGGCGCGGATTGCTGCAAGCCCGATCGAGATGATGACGATCACCGACAGCATATTGGCAACCGATGCGGTGAAGCAGTCGCCAAATCTACGTGAAGCGACGATAGCCCCTTTGTTGGCCGAAGCGATGCGCCGCATCAACGACGAAAGTTCAGTGAGTTCGTTATTTGACTGAGCAACTTACAAAGACGCCGTTCTTCTTCCTGCGCCACGGCGAGACGGATTGGAACGCGCAGGGCTTGTCGCAGGGCCAGGTGGAGGTGCCGCTGAATGCGAACGGCCGTGAGCAGGCCAGGCTGTCGGGCGAAAAACTGGCAGGCTATGGCATCGTCTCCATCGTCTGCTCGCCCATCGGCCGTGCGCAGGAAACAGCGCATATTGTCTCCGGCATATTGAAGTTGCCGTTCGCCACCGAAGCAGATTTGCGCGAGGCCAATTTCGGCGACCAGGAAGGCAAAAAGATGGGCCCCTGGTATGACGACTGGGTGGAGAACACGTATACGCCAGCGGGAGGCGAGACATTTCTGGCTCTGCGAGCCCGCGTCGTCTCCGCGCTCAACCATGCACTGACACACCCTGCACCTGTGCTGATCATAGCCCACGGCGCCATGTTCCGCGCCGTCCGCGCCGCAATGGGTTTATCCGCCCGTGTCCGCACGGAAAACGGCGTCCCGCTGTTCTGCGTCCCCGGTACCCCGTGGGAGCTGGATGCAATCCCGTAGGGCGGCCCCCTTGCAGCCCGCTCTCTCTTACTCAGGCTGCAGGGTTTGTATCCTGCGCGCACTTGCAAGGTTTTGCACCAATCTCATCGTCGGCCGTTCGATCAGCCGATAGCTTACGCCAGAGATCAGGAGTGTTGCGAAAAACTCCAGCGCTGCCTGCAGCATCTTCTGGGTCGGGATCATGTTTTCCAGACCGGAAGAGAACCCAATCGCCATGATCGGGAAGTGCCAGAGATAGATCGAGTAGGAGTAATCACCGAGCCGTTGCAGCCAAACCGGCGTTCCCAGAACGTCGCTGACTTCAAGGGAGACGCCACTCCAGAGCACGATGGCAGCGGATGTTCCCCAATAGAGGAAACGCTCTGCATCGGTCAGCGACCCGGTGGGAAGATGCAGGTAGCAGATTGTGCATCCGACCGCAAAAATTCCGGCCGCAACCACCAGCAGCGCGATGGCGAGGGACGGGGACAGCACCCTGCGGGCGCATGCGTGAGCGACCGCGCATCCCAGAAAAAAATCCATCACCTGAGGCTGAGTGAAGATATGCCAGTCAGGTCCGGTGTGCAGCAAAAGCAGCAGGGCCTGCACGATCGCCCAGGACAGCATGGCTCCGATGAATGATCGTGGCGGGAGCAGCATCAAAACCGCAGTGCCCAGATAGAACCAGAGCTCGAACGCCAATGTCCAAGCCGGCGGTTGGACGGTCAATCGCGTCGTGGTCAGCAGAAGTTCGCTTATGTTGATAGAACGATGGTAATCGAGAGTGTTGCGCATGTACCAGCTCGCTGCTGCCAGTATGACGGCCAACGTCATCCAGTAGAGAGGATAGATGCGGCCGAAGCGGCGCAACAGGAACCGCCATGCTTCGCGGAAACGATTGGACCCTTCGACACGGCGTTGCGCGAGGGTGAGGATGATGAAGCCGCTGATAACGAAGAATATATCCACGCCAGCACCACCAATGGCACAAAATGCCATCGTTACCTGATGTTGGAGCGGAGATGCCGCATCGAGCAGGCCGCCTTTCAAAGACAGGCAATGCATCGCAGCAACCAGACAGGCCGCAACGCCGCGCAATCCTTGTATCGACGTGATTCGGAAGCCGTCGGAAAGCCGTGCAGGCGGATTCTTGAATGCGGCATGAACCACGTTGCTTCCCTGAATTATTCAGACGCATCGACCTGGCGTGACCACCACCTATACATTACAACAACAGCTTTATTTCCGAAAGAGTGCAATCTCCGTCATACGCTGCGCAAACGCGGCGATAATCGGCAGAGACCGGTTACGCGGCGCTCAATGTGACAAAAGCGTATATTTCCGGAAGTGGTATCGGGAGATCGACCGTCTCCAGCCTTAATACAGCATCCAGGCCGCCTACAGCTTCCATCACCCAGGGCCCGTCTGCCTGCTTTCGATAGACATGCAGCGCGGCCTCGTCCTGGTAGATCTCCACAATCTCGGCGACACCTGCGACGTCCTGCAGATCCGCCCGCTTTCGATCTCGGGCGCGCCAAGCGAGCAGCTCGGAAGGCGCAACGATTTCAAATACGACGCGCGGCTCGCCACCGCACTGTATCATGGTATCGGGGATGCGCGCGGTTGCTCGCTGTTGGTCTTTCGGCACCGCACCGCTGCCGATCTTCGGGCGGCAACCACTTGCGTGGTTCGTCAGACGACTGACGAGGGCCGCGGACAGGGAAGCGTGGATGGCGCCGTGATCGGGAACAGGCTCCGCAGGCGCCACGACGAGACCGTCGACCTACTCATATCGCCACGCGTCGCCGAAACGGGATTGGTCTGTCGCGAGGAAGCTTTCGGCACTCCAAGTCTCTGCAAACTGCGCTGCTTCCATGGACAAGGAACTCCTTAAGTCTCTGTAGCCAATGGCGCAGCACGCTTCTTTGAACTCTCCGTCTTCAACTGCCCGCAGGCCGCCAGAATATCCTGTCCTCTAGGTGTCCGTATCGGCGAAGAAAACCCAGCATCCATCACGATCTTCGCAAAACGATGCAGCCCGTTCCCGCTGCTCGGCTCATACGAACTGCCCGGCCAAGGATTGAACGGTATCAAGTTCACCTTCGCCGGCATGCCCGCAATCAGCCGCACCAATTCACGCGCATCGGCTTCCGAATCGTTCACGCCCTTCAGCATCACGTATTCAAACGTGATCCGCCGCGCATTCGTCGCACCTGGATAGCGCCTGCATGCCGCCATCAGCTCAGCAATCGGATATTTCCGGTTCAGCGGCACCAACTCGTCGCGCAGATCATCGCGCACCGCATGCAGCGAAACCGCCAGGTTCACGCCCAGCTCCTCGCCGGCGCGATCCATCATCGGCACCACGCCCGAGGTAGACAGCGTGATACGTCGGCGCGACAGGGCAATGCCCTCGTTATCCATCACGATCCGCATGGCTTTCGCCACGTTCTCGTAATTATACAAGGGCTCGCCCATGCCCATCAGCACGATGGTGCTCAGCAGCCGTGCCTGGTCGCCGTGCGGGCTCGGCCATTCGCCATATGAATCCCGCGCCGCCATGAATTGGCCGACGATCTCCGCCGCCCCCAGATTGCGCACCAAAGTCTGTGTGCCGGTATGGCAGAAACGGCAGGAGAGCGTGCAGCCGACCTGGCTGCTGATGCACACCGCCCCACGATCCTGTTGTGGATCGGGGATATACACCGTCTCCGCTTCCTGCCCGTCGCGAAAGCGGAACAGAAATTTGCGTGTCTCGTCCGTGCTCGTCTGCACGGTCGCCGCTTCCGGCCGGCCGATCACGAATTTTTCGGCAAGCTTCTGCTGCAACGGTCTCGCAATCGAGCTCATGCGACCGAAATCCGTCACCCCCTGGTGGTAGATCCAGTGCCAGATCTGCTTCACCCGAAACGCGGCCTCGCCGATCGCCGTGATCTCGCCGGCCAATTCCTCGCGCGAGAGCCCCACGAGATCCCGTCTGCCATCGGCCAGAATATGCGGCGGTGGATTGAACAGCGCCGATTTTGCCAGCACACGAAGCCGCTCCGCCTCGCTCAGCTCGCTGACGGGTGCGGCCACACGGCGCAGGGTTTTCACCGGTGCGTTCATGGCGCAGCGCACGCCTTGGCCAGCGCCGCATAGGCGCCCGAGAACCCCTGCAGGCTGAAGCGGTCGGTCGCCCTGATGCCACGCGGACCGTTCAACGTGGCACTCACGCTCGCCTCATGGCCGAAGGTGGTGATGGCGGCCGCGTTGTCATGCGCGAAAGCCGAGCGTCCAGCGATGTAAAAATCCATTTTCGTGGTCCCAGCCTGCAGCCGCGCATCTTCATGGCCCGAGAGCACGAAACCCGCACTGAGCGCTGCCACATCATGCCGGTTCGGCCGCCTGGTGATGCTCAGCACCACGTCGCCACGCCCCGGAATATGCTGTGCGGAGGCTTGCGCACGGGTGAACACAAAGCAGGTCTTCGTGCCGGCTTCGGTATGTGTCGCCACCGTCCACTGCCCAAAGGTGCCCAGAAACTCGGGCGCACCCGCATGATGCGGCGCCACCTTCGCGGGTTCGGCAATGGCGGGTGCCGCAACGGACAGGGCAATGACGGCGGGCAAAAGGGCGCGCATGCGCCCACAGATACGGCGCTGCGCCAGTTCAAACAAGGCAAGGCAGACCCAGCTGCCTTGCCGGTGCCCCTATTCGGCGGCCTGCTTGGCCGCAGCCGGCGCGGCCTCCTGCGCGAAAGCCTGTATCCCGGTCTGCCAGCGGCCAAGGATCAGCGCATGGATGTCGTGCGTGCCCTCATAGGTGTTCACCGCCTCCAGGTTCATCACGTGGCGGATTACGTGGTATTCGTCTGAAATCCCGTTGCCGCCATGCATGTCGCGCGCGACCCGTGCGATCGCGAGCGCCTTGCCGCAATTGTTCCGCTTCATCAGGGAGATCGATTCCGGCTCGGCTATATGCTCGTCCAGCAGCCGCCCGAGGCGCAGCGCGCCGGCAAGCCCCAACGCGATCTCGGTCTGCATGTCGGCGAGCTTGAGCTGCACGATCTGGTTGGCGGCCAGCGGCCGGCCGAACTGCTTGCGGTCCAGCGTATAGTGCCGGGCTGCTTCCCAGCAGAACTCGGCAGCCCCCATGGCCCCCCAGGAGATGCCGTAGCGCGCCTTGTTCAGGCAGCCGAACGGGCCCTTCAGCCCACGCACCCCCGGCAGCAGATTGCCTTCCGGCACGAACACGCTATCCATCGCGATCTGCCCGGTGGCCGACGCCCGCAGCGAGAACTTGCCTTCGATCTTGGGAAAACTCAGCCCCTCCATCCCGCGCTCGAGCACGAAGCCGCGTATCACCCCGTCATCGGTCTTGCCCCACACCACCGCGACATCGGCGATCGGTGCATTGGTGATCCAGGATTTGGTGCCCGACAGCCGATACCCGCCCGCCACACTCCGCGCCCGCGTCAGCATGCCGCCCGGGTCGGACCCATGATCGGGCTCGGTCAGCCCAAAACACCCCACCTTCTCGCCACTCGCGAGCCCCGGCAGATATTTCTCCCGCTGCGCATCGGTGCCGAAGGCATGGATCGGATGCATCACCAGGCTGGACTGCACGCTCATCGCCGAGCGGTAGGCGCTATCCACGCGCTCCACCTCGCGCGCGATCAGCCCGTAACACACATGGTTCACCCCCGCGCAGCCATACCCCTCGATGGTAGGCCCAAGCAGCCCGAGCGCCCCCATCTCGCGGAAAATCTCGCGATCGAAGATCTCGTGCCGGTTTGCCTCGAGGATCCGCGGCATCAGGCTGCCCTGGCAGTAATCGCGCGCCGCATCGCGGATGGCGATTTCCTCGCCGCTCAGCTGGCCTTCCAGGTTCAGTGGGTCGTTCCAGGGCATCTTGTCTGTTTCCCATGCGCCGTCATTGTTCAGCCGGCTAATAGCCCAGCCTATCGCAGCAGCCAGGGCATCTCAACGCATTGACCGTATGGCGGACAAGCGCGCCTAGCCTTCCTCCGCCTCCGCTCGCAGCCTGCGAAAACTGCGCATGCTGAATGGCAGCATCAGCAAGTAGAACAGTCCTAAAGCCGCCAGCGCCAACCACGGATCGGCTACCATCAGTGCCGCGAACATCCCGGTCCCCAGCAGGAGCGCCAGCACATACTCTGATGGCACTTTGAAGTTTTTAAAGCTCCAGACCGGCAAAGTAGAAATCAGCAGCACCGACGTGCCCATCAGCATCACCGCCACGAACAGCGGATGCTGCGCCGCATCGGCCACCCTTATCCAGCCCTGCTCCTGCGCCTCCAGCCAGAGAAAAAGCGGCAGCAACACCACCCCGGCCCCCGCCGGCGCCGGAACGCCGGTGAAAAAACTCTGCGCATACGCCGGCTTCGGCGACGTCTCCAGCGCCGCGTTGAACCGTGCCAGACGCAGCGCCATGCACACCGCGAACATCAAGCACGGCACGAACGCAAACCGGCTCGTCCCATGCAGCGCCCACACATACAAAATCAACGCCGGCGCCACGCCGAAACTGCAGAAATCCGAAAGGCTGTCGAACTCCGCCCCGAACCGGGAGGTCGCCTTCAGCAACCGCGCCAACCGTCCATCCAAGCCGTCGATCACGCCGGCCACCACCACGGCCACCACCGCATGCTGCCAGCGCGCCTCCAACGCATACCGGATGGAGGTCAAACCGGCGCACAAACCCACCAGCGTCAGCAGGTTAGGCATCATCCGGTTGAATGACGGCCCCTTATAGCGCGGCCGGCGACGCAAACGGCGCCGGCGTGGCACCCGCACATTCTCGGCCTCGTCCATCACAGCGCCGCCACGACCGTTTCGCCACCGACCATCGTCTGGCCAACCGCCACCAACGGAGACACGCCCACCGGCAGATAGATATCGGTCCGGCTGCCGAAGCGGATGATACCGAACCGCTCGCCACCCACCACCACATCGCCCTCGCGCGCCGAACACAAAATACGCCGCGCCACCAACCCCGCAATCTGCACCACCGCCAGATCCCGCCCATCCGGCAATCGCACAGCGAGCGCATTGCGCTCATTGTCGTCGCTCGCCTTGTCCAGATCGGCACTGACGAACTTGCCGGCCCGGTACGCAATCCGCGTCACCACACCGTCCACCGGATTGCGG
This sequence comes from Acetobacteraceae bacterium, assembly GCA_965198855.1. Taxonomy (GTDB): domain Bacteria; phylum Pseudomonadota; class Alphaproteobacteria; order Acetobacterales; family Acetobacteraceae; genus BOG-908. The sequence continues at coordinate 772,095 of CBDAPZ010000002.1, forward strand.
TTCACATGCACGTTCAGGATCGACAGGAACGTCGCTACCCGCCACCGCGGCACGTCGCCCAGCCCCAGCTCCGCCGGCGGCACCGCCAGCATCACCGAAACCACCTTCCCGTCTGCGGAAGACACCACCACGTCGTGGCGCGGCGGTCGCACACGCTCCGGATCACGGAAGAAATACAGGCAGAACAGGGCGAAAATCAGCCCAAGCCAAAAAACCCCGTAACCAGTGAAAAGCCCCGCCACCATCACCGCGACGCCGCCGGCAATGAAGGGGTGCCCGGCGCGATGCGGCTTCGCCAGCACCAGCCGCAGCGTGTCCATAAGTGCCATGATTGCCGGTTCATGGAGCCTTCATTTCAGCCGGTCAAGCTACGGCGCACCAAGGAGTAAACATGCCGTGCTACCAGGAGCGTTCCCGCTCGGCCCCTTCATCGTGGAAGAAAGTGGCCGCCTCAGCTTCCGCGCACCCGGTCATACCGCCGGCTTCTGCTTCGCCTGGCGCGGCCATCGGTTCTCCGCCGCGCTGACGGAAGGCACCGTCGCCCTGACCGGAAACCTGGGCAAAGTGCCGAGCACAGCCGACGGACCCGCCCGCCGGCAGACGGCATTGGCCTTGCTCCGCGCCCTCCCACGCAGCCTGCCGAAAGGCTGGGCGCTGCAACTTACCCCGGATCACCGCATACAGATCGAGGCCACCGAGCCGATGGCGTGGCCGGCACATGCAACCGACCTTATGCGGCCGCTGGTGCGCTTCCTTCTGAGGCTGGCGCCTTATCTGGACCTTATGGAGGAGGCGGAGCTCACACCCAGCTAAGTAAGGAAGCAGTTCTTTCTTGAAAAAAAAGCACCAAAAAACTTTTGCGTCCTGAGGGCGGGGCTACCATGTGAGGCCGGCCGTGATGTTTGCTTGATTGAGGAACGTTCACGCGGCACAACATCCCGCACGCCCTGAAACCTCCATAGGAGAGTACAATAGCCCGAGGACCCCTGCCCGCAACGCCTTCCCGCGACGGGCCACGTGTGAATGAGGAGATACGCGTACCGCAAGTGCGTCTGATCGATCAGGATGGTGAAATGCAGGGCGTAATGTCCGCCCGGGATGCGCTGTTACGCGCCTACGCCGTCGGTCTCGACCTGCTCGAGATCAGCCCGAACGCCGATCCGCCGGTATGCAAGATCCTCGACTTCGGGAAGTTCAAATACGAACAGCAGAAGAAACGGAACGAGGCCAAGAAAAAGCAGCGCGTCATCGAGATCAAGGAAGTCAAGGTTCGTCCGAACATCGACGAGAACGACTACCAGGTGAAGCTCCGCTCGATGAAAAGCTTCATCGAAGAGGGCGACAAGGTGAAGGTGACTTTGCGCTTCCGCGGCCGCGAAATGGCCCATCAGGACATTGGTGTGAAGGTTCTGGAGCGCATCCGCGCCGACCTGGAAGCCGCCACCAAGGTCGAGCAAATGCCCCGCATGGAAATGCGCCAGATGGTCATGGTGCTCAGCCCTAAATAATGCCGGGGGTTTGGGGCTTGGGGGATATCTTGCGTCGCGTGCGACGCATCCCCCAAGGCGCAGGCGCCCCAGTCTTCCTTTTTTGTGTGTTTTGGCGTCCTATTTAACGTTCATGCCTGCGACCCCAGCCTTCCTCGACACGAACCGCCCCGACGTTCCTGACATTGTCGTTCCTCGTGGCATCACCCCATTCCATCTTCCCGGCCATCCCGTCCGCGGCCGCCTGGTCCGATTGGGACCTTTGGCGGATGCGTTGCTGTCGCGCCATGCCAATCCGCCGGCGGTGACGGCTCTTGCCGGCCAGGCCTTGGCGCTTGCGGCGGGTTTGTCCAGCGCCTTGAAGTATCGAGGTTCCTTCAGCTTGCAGGCGAAGGGCGACGGCCCGGTCTCCATGCTTCTGGCCGACTGCACGCAGGAGGGTGCGTTGCGCTTCTACGCGCGTGCGGACGAGGAGAAGCTTGCGGCGATGCTGGCTTTGGAACCATCGCCGTCTGCGCAGACCTTGCTCGGTGAGGGATATCTGGCCTTCACCGTGGACCAGGGCGGCGACATGGACCGCTACCAGGGCATCGTCTCGATCGAGGGCGCCACCCTGGCCGAGATGGCACTGCATTATTTCCGCACCAGTGAGCAGGTGCAGTACGATGTGCATCTCGCCTGCGCCCAGCGCCTCGATGGCTGGCGTGGTGCCGCGCTGATCCTGGAGCGTGTGGCGGGCGAGGGCGGTATCGATCCGGCGCTCGACACCGAAGCGCAAAACGAGAGCTGGCACACCGCGGTCACCTTGGCGGCCACCATCACCGAAGACGAGCTGCTCGACGATGCTCTGAGTGCCGACAAGCTGATCTGGCGTCTGTTCGGCAACGAGGGCGTGGCAGTGGACCGGCCGCGTGCGCTGGCTTATGGGTGCCGGTGTTCGCGAGCGAAACTTTCCGGCATCCTCGAGGGTTTCTCGGCTGATGATCTGGATGAGATGGCCGTCGACGGCGCGATCGTCATGACCTGCGAGTTTTGCAAATGGGATTTTTCGTTTCCACGCGAGGATGTCGGCAGCCGGGAGGAGCGCGCGTGAGGGTGGGGCGTATTTCGGCCGCGGTGATCTGCCTGGCGCTGCCGCTCGGCCTGGCGGCGTGTGGTGGCGACGAGGTGCCACCGACCGAGCCCTACACCCAGTTGCATTATGAATTCCTGCCGAAGCTCCGCCTCAACGTGGGGAGCGTCACGGTCGATGACCGCGCGCATCCGATGGGTCCAGAGGATCTCGCGGCGCAATCACCTGCGATCCCGGCGCTTGCCTTGGAGCAGATGGCGCATGACCGTCTGTTCGCGTCATCTACTGCGGGTGCGGCCAATTTCGTGGTCGACCAGGCCAGCATCGTCCGGCAGCCGAACGGCACGTTGAGCGGTGTTATGTCCGTGCATCTGGACATCACCACCGCCACCGGGGCGAATGCGGGCTTTGCCTCCGCCGAAGTCGAGCGCCAGCACATTCCCGGCTCCGACGCGGAGAACCTGCAGAACAACCTCTACGATCTGACCAAGCAGATGATGGACGCCATGAACGTGGAGTTCGAATTCCAGCTGAAGAAAACCCTGCCCACCTGGCTGGCCACCGGCAACGCCGTTCCCGCGCCGGTGGTGGCCCAGCCGCTCGACCAGGCACCGCCTGTGGCGCCGGCACCATCCCCTGCGGAGATGGCACCTGCCGTGGAGACCCCGCCGCCGCCGCCATCGAATGATGGCTATCAGGACCCGATGGCGCCGCCCGCGCCCCAGCAATTGTCGCCGCAGCCCGGCTATCTGCAGGCACCGCCGACCTCCGCACCATCGCCCGGCTACTAAGTTCGTCTCTTACCGTGCCGCAGCCTTTCTGATATCGTAACGAAGAGCTTGCTCTCAATAGCGGTTGGGTGTTGCCATGCGGATATCCATTGTAGCTGCCGGACTGATCCTGGCCTGTGCCGGCGCCCGCGCCGACACGATCAGCATCACCACCCAGATCGCCCCTTCCGGCTACGACGCCTATGGTGGTGAAGGTTTCATCGTCAGCACGCCTGGCTTCGACAGCGCACTCGGTCTGCTTCAAAGCGTCTCGATGACACTGACCGGCTCCGTGCAGGACGACATCTTTTCCGCGTCCGGCGATCTGCTGCCGTTTTCCGCGATCTTCAACAATATAGGGGCCATCAGCGGTTTTGGCTTCAACCAGTCCGGCGTGCTGTCCAGCAACGCCGGCACTGCCTCCACCTTCCTCGCCGATAACAGTTTTGCGGTGAATGCCACCGTCTCGACCACCGCCGATCTGCAGGATTACGTGTCTGACGCCATTATCGCCACCAGCTACATGTTCTACAGCACGGTCACCAATGCCACGACCGGGCAGATCATCAGCTATGACAGCGACTATGCGCAGTTCACCGGCACCGTCACCGAAACCTTCTCCTACGCCACCGCCGTCCCGGAGCCGGCATCGTTCGCCTGCCTGGCCATCGGTCTGCTCGCCGCAACCGCAATGGCCAACCGCCGCCGCGTCTGACCGGCGGCCGAGATGAACGACGCACGCCTCACTGCACCTGCCTTCGCGCGCAACGGCGATCCGATCCGCGACGCCTTGCGTAGAATCCTACCCGATAGCGGCCTCGTTCTGGAAATCGCCAGCGGCTCCGGTGAACACATCGTTCACATCGCACGGACCTTCGGCCGGCTGACCTTCCAGCCTTCCGACCCCGACCCGGCCGCGCGCGCCAGCATCGATGCCTGGTCCCGCCAGGCTGCCTTGCCGAACCTGCGCCCAGCCCAGGCGATCGATGCGGCAGCGGACTGGCCGATCGCCGGTGCTGACGCGATCCTGTGCATCAACATGGTCCATATCTCGCCATGGCCGGCGACCGAGGGCTTGTTCCGCAACGCCACGCGCCTTCTGCCGCCGGGTGCCCCGCTCACGCTTTATGGCCCGTTCGACCGCACCGGCATCCCGCTCGCCTCCGGAAATGTCGCCTTTGATGCCGATCTGCGCGCCCGCAATCCAGAATGGGGCCTGCGCCATCTGGACGCCCTGACCAACCTTGCCACAGCCTTCGCACCGCCCGCGGTCATCGAAATGCCGGCCAACAACATCATTGCCACATTCCGGCGCCTGGGCGTCTGACTCGCCGGCCGTCTTCGCAAAACCAATGCTCGCTCTTTTCAGGTCGCGAAGGGAGACCTGAAAAGGGGAGATGCTCACGGAGAGGCGGTAAACGAAACTCGAGTTGATCCACCATCATAAAGGCCAACCCGGTTTGACCACCAAAGCTTGCGCCTATTTCAGTCGGCTAAGCTCTATTTAGGTCTATCCGCAGTTGGCGTTTCGTTTGATGAATCAGGCAGGGATTTGTCGGTGAAGCCGTTTGATGCGGCAGCTTTATGGTGATGCGTGTGGTGGGTGTGCGTCGTGCTCTTTTTCGCAGGCGTTGCCGGAGCATCTGTCGTGGGTGTCGTGGCGTCCGGCGTAGCGGGTGTGGTCTGAGCGAGCACTGTGCCGGCCTGCAGAGTTGCGGCGAGAGCCGTGGCGGCCATGAGAAAGCGGTTCATTTTAGCTCCATTAATCCGGGCTTGAGGTAAAGACACAAGCGACACCTGCATCATAGCAACAGATGCGCGATTGAAAACCTCAGCTAGGTTACGTTTCGGGCCGAGGCCGAGGCCGCCAACTCAGCCAATTTGGCCGGAAGAGGCCGAATGATGTCGGCCCAAGCGCCTGGCTCGGGCTGCCGGAACTGGCGTATTGTCGGATACCAGGGCGCAGCCTCCTGCGCGGGAGACCAACGCCAATCCGCATCGAACCGATTGAGCAGCCAGACCGGGCGACCCATCGCACCTGCCAGATGGGCAACAGCGGTATCTACCGTGATGACTAGGTCCAGGCACGCAACCAAGGCGGCGGTATCCGCGAAATCCGCAAGGTCACCTGCAACATCCGTGACGTTCAAGCGCGCTTGCGGTGCATGTATGTCCGCGTTCGCCTCTTCCGTTTGCAGTGACACAAAGCTGCAGCCTGCAACCTCGGCGAGCGGCGTTAGTTCGCTGAAAGGAACGGATTTGCGTGCCTGGATGATTCTGCTGATCAGATCGGGCCTGACCCCGCTGGACCAGCACAACCCAACGCGCAGACCCGGCAGGCTGCGGAGCCTAGCCTCCCAAACCGCAACATCATCTGGCAAAGCTCGAAGATATGGAACATCCGACGGCAGATCGGAGGGTGTTCTCACACCGCAAGCTGCAGGCAGGCTCATGATCGGGCATTGGAACTCGCATTCCGGGATGTCGCTGCCTTGGAGCACGACCTTGAGGGACGTGCCGGACGACCCCGGTAAGGTGCGTATCAGGCGCATCAATGGCGCCGGCACCTCCAATATGATGTCACCGGCGTCGTGAATGTGTGAGACAAACCGGCACATCTGCAGTTGATCGCCAAATCCCTGTTCCGCGCGCACGAGCAATCGTCGTCCGTTCAACGGCTCGCCCGTCCATAGTTGGGTTTGGATATGGCGCTGCGAGCCGACCCATTCCGGCACCTTCCAGCGCCACTCGTTTTCGGCAAATCCCGCTTCGAGATCACCGCTCGCCAGCAAAGCTTCGGACAGGCTGATATGCAGTTCCGGAAAATTGGGCGCCCAAACCAGCGCCTGACGCGCCACGGAGATTGCCTCGCTTAATCTCCCAAGCGCGCGCAGCGCCGTTGACCGACCTGAAGCTGCCTTCGCGTGGCGGGGTTCGGCCTGCAGTGCGCGTCCATAGCACGCCGCAGCATCGCTCCATCGAGCCATGTCCGCGTAGACGACACCAAGGTTGAACCAGCCCGAGGGATGACGCGGATTCGTTCGTACGCTCGCTTCCAGACAGTGTCGCGCTTCATCCGCCCTGCCGAGCTCCCGCAAGGCTGCGCCCATGTTGCACAAGGCGGCCGCATCGGAAGGATCAAGCCTCAGCGCGATCTCGAGCGCCTCGAAGGCGGTCTGCGGCTGCTTCAACATCACCGCCAAACCACCGATCCGGCGATAGATCTCGGCACTTGCGGGATCGGCCTCGAGCGCTTGACGGCACGTTTCCAGGGCGGCCTCGAACTTTCCCCGGTCGATCAGGATATCGGAACGCCGCAGCAGTCGCGCAGCTGTCTTTTCGTCGCGGCCTGGTAACGCACGAAGCCTGGCCAACTGGTCCTCACCTTCATCGGAGCCAAATCCCACCGCCGGATACGCCCGGGCTCTGTGTTCCGCCAAGCATGCAGGTCAGAGCACCGCCATTCCCGCCAGCTGCATCAACTATACCACACCATGGCAAGACACGCCGCCACGCTTCATTTCCTACTTGACGAATATGGATTGAGGTGTGATCTGATTTCCTCAAGCGTTCGTTATCAGGGGTTTGGGGAAGATGCTTCGTTCCGTCATGCGGGCTACTAAACGCGAATTTAGTGTTCCGGCCGTGTTTGCAGGTGAGCGTGTGCGCACGCAGCTTCCGCCGCGCTCAGCCCTCATGCTGGCCTCGGCACTCACGCTGACAGGCCTTTGCGGCACTTCGGCATACGCGGCACCGGCCCCAGACCGCCTGGAGGAAATCGAGAAGCAGTTGATCGAGCTGAAGACTCAGCTGCGCGCACTGAAGGAGCGCAATGCAGCGCGGGATCACCAGCTGAGAGCCGCCCGGGCACAGCCCACCACGCCGGCGCCCACGCAAATAACGCCTGTCATGCCGCAGATCCCGGCAGGCTACGCGCTGGTGCCTGCTTCACCCGGCTCGACGCCGGGATCGGTCGTGCTCGCCAGGGCGGAAGCCCCCGCCAAGCCGACCCTGCCCATGGGCGTGTTCCAGCTCGGTCCTGTCAGCATAAAGCTGGGCGGCTTCTTCGCGGCCGAAGGCGCCTACCGGTCGCGCAACCAGGAAGAAGACATACAGTCCAACTTCAATACCGGTGTCCCCGAACGCATCAGCCCGCTCTACCACCAGCCGGAGTTCCTGGAGAGCGCGCGGCAGACCCGCATAACTTCCCTGATGACCGCGGAGCCGGACGAGTCGACCCGCATCCAGGGCTATCTCTCCGTCGATTTTTCCGGCGGCGCGCCGACCTCGAACAGCAATCAGAGCAATAGCTGGGTGCCGCGTCTGCGCGAAGGCTACATCGCCTACAGCGATACCGATTGGGGGTACGAGCTACTCGCCGGCCAGGCTTTCTCCCTGCTGACGATGACTCGAATCGGTATGGAGCCGCTCAACGTCAATCCGCCGCCCACGATCGATCCGAGCTACGTCGCCGGCTTCGACTGGGCGCGCCAGGCACAGTTCCGTATCGAGAAAAGCTTCCTGCACAAGGAATATTGGCTGGGTCTTTCGATCGAGAATCCGCAGAGCACCTTCACCCAGACCAGTATTCCGAGCTCGCTCGGCACGCTCAACTTCGCCAATCCCGGCATCGGCGTGAATGCCACCGGCGGCAGTTTTTCCAACAACTTCGCACCCGACGTGATCGTCAAGGCCGTCGCCGATTATCCCATCGCGCATCTGGAGGCGTTCGGCCTCGGCAGCGTGTTCAACGACCGTGTCAGCCAGCTCGGCACCGGCCAGAGCAACACCACCTTCGGCGGCGGCGGCGGCGGCGCTGCCTTGATCCGGCTTATTCCGAACGTGCTCGAGCTGAACATGAACGGCATGGTCGGCCAAGGCATCGGCCGGTACGGCACCTCGCAGCTGCCGGAGGCGACCATCGGCAGCCACGGCCAGCCGGTGCCGCTACCGGAATGGACTGCACTCGCCGGCATCGTCGGCCACCCCACGCCGATGATCGATCTCTACGGCTATGTCGGCACCGAGCAGATCAGTGCACGCTATTTCGACAATACGGTGAAGGGCAAGACCACCGCCTACGGCTACGGAAATCCGCTCTACTCAAATGCGGGATGCGACACGGAGCTGTCGCCCTTGACCTGCACCGCGAATACGTCGGGCATCGTGATGGGCGCAGTGGGCGCGTGGTATCGTTTCCTGAAGGGACCTTATGGCACGCTGCAGGCCGGCGTTCAGTATTCCTATGTGCACCGCTCGGTTTTCCAGGGTATCGGGGCTACGCCGGAAACAGACGACAATATGGTGTTCCTGAGCTTTCGGTATTTTCCGTTTCAGTAGGAAGGAAGACTTTTTTTCTGAAGAAAAGAAGCAAAAGACTTTTATGTCGCTGTCGCGGCTCTATCCGGCACATGTACACATAATACATAAAAGTTTTTTGCTTCTTTTCTTCAAAAAAGAACTGCTTGCTTACTTCGCCGCCAGCGACGGCAAATCCCGCACCGACCACCCCCCACCCAGTGCCCGAATGAGCAGCACCGCAGATTCCAACCGCCGCGTACGCAGATCGACAAGTGATTGCTCGGTCTGCAATTCGCTCGTCTGCGCCACGACCACATCGAGGAAACTGGTCGCACCATCCTTGTAGAGATTGGTCGTCATCTGCACGGTGCGTTGTGCCGCCTGCACCGCCGCTTGCTCCTGCTGCGCTTCCTGCCCCAGCAAACGCAATCCCGCCAGCGCATCTTCCACCTGCTGGAACGCGGTCAGCACCGTCTGTCGATACTCGCCCACCGTTTGCTTGTACACCGCGATCGTGGCGGCTTCTTCGGCATTGCGCAGCCCACCCTCGAAGAGCGGCATCGCGAGGCCGGGCCCAATCGCCCAGAGCTCATCAGGCAGGCTGAACGGGTTGATCGCGGTGTTTTGGAATCCGTAAAGAATGTTCAGCGATAATTGCGGGTAGAATGCCGCGCGCGCCACGCCGATCTGCGCGTTGGCCGCCGCCATCTGCCGCTCCGCGGCCGCCACGTCCGGTCGCCGCTCCAGCAGGGTCGACGGCAATCCTGGCGCGATCTCCGGCAGCGTCATGGTCGAGGCGATCGACGCAACCTGGAACTGCGCCGGAACCTTGCCGACCAAAACGGCGATCGCATGCTCTTCGATCGCCCGCCTTTCGGCGACGTCGGACAGCGCTGCACGTGCCGCCTCCAACTGCGTCTGCGCACGCGACACGTCGATGCCCGATGATATCTTTCCGGCAAAGCGGTTCTGCGTCAGCGTCAGCGCCTGGGCATAGGCGTCGACTGCGTTCTTCAGCACCACCGCCTGTGCGTCGAAACCACGCAGTGTCACGTAATCGCCGGCGAGCTCGGCATGCAGGCTCAGTCGAAGGGATTCCAGATCGGCAGCGCTGGCCTGCGCGGCATCGCGTCCCGCCTTGATGGCGTTCGCAACCCGGCCCCACAGATCGACTTCGTAAGTCGCCTGCGCCGTTAGCGTGGAATCGAGATATTCATTGGGTTGGCCACCGCCACGCAGCGGCCGGTTGTCGGATTGACGATCGTAGAAGACATGGCCGCCGAGATTCAGCTGCGGATACAGACCCGAATTCGCCTCCGCCGCCAACGCCCGCGCCTGCTGGAACGAGGCCAGGGCGGTGGCCAGCGTCGGGTCGGCACCATCTACCTGCGCCTCGAGCGTGTTCAGCACCGGATCGTCGAACAGGGTCCACCAGGCGCCGCGCGGTAGCTTGTCGGCCGGATGCGCCTGCTGGAATTCGGTGGAGTCCTTGTACTGGACAGGGACACTCGTCACCGGAACATGATAATGCGGCGCGAGATCGCAGCCGGACAGCAACACAACCGAAGTGCTCGACAAAACCACAGTTGCCATAACGCGCAGGAAGGAAGGTCTTCTTTTCTGAAGAAAAGAAGCAAAAGACTTTTGTGTCGCTGTCGCGGTTCTCTCCGGTAGCGTATGCCATAATAACAAAAGTTTTTTGGTTCTTTTTTTCAAAAAAGAACTGCTTTCTGTCATTCTGCAGCCTGTCCGCTACCACCAGGCGGCGGCGGTGGGTTGGACACATCCACCATCTCGCCATCCTCGATCGTATCGAGCGGCGAGATCACCACACGATCCTGCGCGCCGATACCCGAGGTGATCTCGATCGCCGTGCCAAGATTGCGCCCGATGGACACATCCTTCATCGCAATCCGCCCCGCCGGCGTCACGGTCGCCAGTTGCGCACCATGCGAACGAAAGATCAGCGCGCTGGACGGGACGCGCAGCATATGGCTGTCGGCAGGCAGCGAGAAATCCACTTCCGCATAGGTGCCGGCCCAAAGCTTTCCGTCGGGATTGGGCGCCATGAGTTCCACCAGGACGGTACGGCTATCGGCCGCAACCGATTCCGACGTCGTCGCGAGCGTCGCCGGGAAACGCACGCCCGGATATTGCGGCTCGGTCAGCGTCGCTTTCATGCCCACCTTCAGTTGGCTGGCATAGGATTGCGGCACGCGGACATAGACGCGCATCTCATGCATGTCGGCCACCTTGAACAGCGGAATCGGCGCGCTGGTGCCGCTCGTGATCAGCGCGCCCACGTCGGTGTTGCGCGCGGTGACCACGCCGTCGAAAGGGGCTGTGACATTCTTGAAGCTTTCGAGCGCCTCATAACGGCTCACATGCGCCATCTGTGCCGCGACGGTGGAACGTTCCGCTGTCGCGTTGCCCTGCTTTTCGTCGGCCGATTGCTGCGATACGCTGTTGGAAGATAGCAATGCGTGCCAGCGTTTCGCGGTGAGATCCGCAAGCTGCGAATTGGCCCGCGCGCTGGCGAGGTCAGCTTCGGCCTGTGCCAATTCCTGGTCCAGATCGGGTGTCTCGATGATGCCCAGAATTTGCCCGCGCTTCACATGGGCGCCGATATCCGCGGACCAGCTTTTGAGGTATCCGTTCACCCGCGCATAAAGCGGCGCCTCATAGAACGCGGCCACATCGCCGGGCAGCACCAGATGCTGTCCTGCCGAGCTGAGATCGGGGTGGGCCACGTCCACGCTCGGCACCGCCTGCTGGTTGGTCCAGGTGGCAAGCTGCGTCTCTGATCGGTCGCGGGTGAGGATGCCGAATGCGGCCGCGGCGATGGCGGCAATCACCACCACGATTCCCACGAGCTTCAGCCGGCGCGGCGCCGGCCGATGGGTGCTCTCATGCACCGCCATATGGCCATCCGGATGCGCGTCGAGGGTCATGCTGTGCGGGGCTTGGTCGGGCATTTTCGTCACTCCGCGGGGACAGCATGTGCCGGCATATCGGCGGCAGCATGTTCGTTTCGATGCGCCAGGCTGAAGATCGCCGGCACCACGAACAGGGTGGCGATGGTGGCGAACAGCAGCCCGCCGATCACCGCGCGGCCGAGCGGCGCATTCTGTTCCGCGCTCAGCGCGGTGGGCGCCATGCCGATGATCATGGCGAGCGCCGTCATCATCACCGGCCGCAGCCGTGTCGATCCGGATTCGAGTGCCGCGCGCAGCGCGTCGAGGCCACTCGCCATGCGCTCGCGCGCAAAACTGATCACCAGGATGGAGTTCGCCGTCGCCACACCCATGCACATGATCGCACCTGTCAGCGCCGGCACGGACAGGGTTGTTCCCGTCAGGAACAAAATCCAGACGATCCCCGCCAATGCACCCGGCAACGCCACCACGATCACGGCAGGATCGGTCCAGGACTGGAAGTTCACCACGATCAGCAGGTAGATCAGCACGATGGCGAAAGCGAGGCCGCCGATCAGCTGGCTATATGCGCTGGTCATGGTCGATACCTGGCCACGCAGCACCACCTGCGAGCCGCGCGGCAGCCCGTGGGCCTCCTCAGCGACGATCCTGTTGATGTCGGCCGCGACAGCGCCGAGGTTGCGCCCCTGGTTGGTGGCGTAGATATCGATCACCGGCCGCACATTGTAGTGGGAGACCACGGCATCGCTGCTCGCCGTTTCCAGCTTCGCCAGGCCGCCGAGCAGCTCGGTGGAGCCGGCTTTGCCCAGCGGCATGTTCTGCAATTGGTTCATCGTATCGACATCGTATTGCGGCGCCTGGATCACGATCGGGTAGGAGACGCCGTTGCGCGGGTTCAGCCAGAAGGTCGGCGCGGTCTGTATGCTGCCGGCCAGCGTATCGAGCATGCTCGTCGCCGCATCCTGCTCGGTGACGCCCACCATGGCGGCGAGCGAGCGGTCCACGTCCACTTTCAGGGTGGGTTCGTTAAACGCCTGCTCCAGCCTTGCATCCGCCACGCCCGGCACGCGGCTTATGCGTTGCAGAAGCTTGTCGGCATAGAGGCGGTTGGCCTGCATGTTCTGGCCGACCACCTGCAGGTCGATCGGCGCGGGGAGGCCGAAATTGATGATCTGGGTGATGATGTCGGGCGGCAGGAACGAGAAGATAGTGCCGGGGAAAAGATGCGGCAGCTTTTCGCGCATAAGCTTGACGTACGCGTCGCCGGTCGCATCTCTCAGCGAGATCAGCACGTCACCATCCTCCTCGCCGATGGTCCCAGAATTGCCATAGGCGAGATTGATGCCGCTGACCGGCATGCCGATATTGTCGACAATGGAATCCAGATGCTCAGGCGGAATCATCTTCGTCCGAATGGCATCTTCCACGCGGCCCACCAGCGCCGAGACATCCTCGATGCGGGTGCCCGTTTGCGCACGCACATGCAGTTTTATCTGATTGGAGTCGACAGGCGGGAAGAAGTTCTGGCCAAGGAACGGCACGAGCCCAAAGCTGAGCCCCACGACCACGAAGAAGCCGATGATCGTGCGCGCGCGATAGAACAACGCCAATTCGAGCAAGCCGACATAGCCGCGGCGGAAGCTTTCAAATCGCCGCTCGAAGCCGCGATTGAAGCGCGCAAAAAAGCCCCTTCGTGCAGGTCCGGTGTGGTGCACATGTTTCTGCAGCAGGAAATTCGCCAGCGTCGGCACCAGCGTGCGCGACAGCAGGTAGGAGCCGATCATCGCAAACACCACCGCTTCGGCGAGCGGCCGGAACAGGAAACCTGCAACGCCACCCAGCCCGAACATCGGCACGAACACGATGCAGATGCACAGCAGCGACACGGTGGCCGGCACCACGATCTGCCGTGCGCCATCGAGGATGGCGGTCTCCACCTCCTTGCCCATTTCGAGGTGGTAATTGATGTTCTCGATCGTGACGGTTGCATCGTCGACCAGGATACCGACCGCCAGCGCGAGCCCGCCCAAGGTCATCACGTTGATCGATTCGCCGATGACCGAAAGCATCGTCACCGAGAACAGGATCGCAAGCGGGATCGAGATCGTGATGATCAGGGTAGAACGCCAGCTGCCGAGAAACACCAGGATCAGCAGGCCGGTAAGCCCCGCCGCGATCAGCCCTTCGCGCACCACGCCGAGCACCGCCGATGTCACGAACACCGATTGATCGCCAACCGCCTTGAGCTGCAGGCTGGCGGGCAGGGTTTCCTTGATCTGCGGCAGCAGCGCCTTCACGTGCGAGATGATATCCAGCGTGGAGGCCGCACCCGATTTCAGGATGGTCATCAGCACCGCATGCGTGCCGTCGACATGCACGATGTTCGTCTGCGGCGGCGAGCCATCGCGCACATGCGCCACGTCGCGCATGTAAACCACGCCGCCATTCACCTTCTTGATCGGCAGATCGCCAAGTTCGGCGATCCGCAGCGGCGCATCGTTAAGCGACACGTTCCATTCGAACATGCCGACTTTCTGGGTGCCGACGGGCGTGATCAGATTCTGCTGCGCCAGTGCGACCACCACGTCCTGCGCGGAAAGCCCGCGCGCATTCAGCGCATGCTGGTCGAGATCGATCTGTATCTGCCGCACCTTGCCGCCATAGGGCGACGGCAACGCGGCGCCTTCGACGGTCGCCAATTGCGGACGGATGAAATTCTGCCCGAAATCGAACAGGCTGGTTTGCGACAGCGTCTTGCTGGAAAGCGCGAGTTGCAGGATCGGCACGCTGGAGGCGGAGAATTCCAGCACCTGCGGCGGGTTGATGCCGGGCGGCAACTGCTTCAGCACGGTCTCGGACGCAGCGCCCACCTGGGCGAGTGCCGCATTGATGTTGACGTTGGGCTGGAAGAATATTTTGACCACCGCATAGCCGAACATCGATTGGCTCTCGATGTGGGCGACATCGCTCACCTGTGCGCTCAGGGAACGTTCGTAGTAGTACACGACCCGGCCTGACATATCGTCGGGCGACATCCCGTTATACGACCACACTGCGGCAACCACGGGGATGCCGATATTCGGAAGAATGTCGGTCGGTGTGCGGACGATCGAAAGTATGCCGAAAATCAGGATCAGAAGAGCGGCAACCACGAAGGTGTATGGCCTGCTCAACGCAATCTTGACGATACCGATCATTCGAAATGGGCGTCCTTGACGGTGACTGAGGCAGCCGTGGCACACCTGCATTGCAGCGCACCATCTGTCGCAAGCTTAGGTGCAAGTGAATTAAATTCGACTTTAGTAAACGCCCACCGCGCTGGACAAAACAGGCGTCCCGAGAGAGCGGCTCCGAAAGCCAGCCAAAATCCCCTTGTGGCACGTGAGCAACAGCCTGTGGCAATGTTCCCTCGCGTCACGGAAAGTTCACAAATACCCCCCGATTTTTTCCTATGTTCCGGCCGTGACACGCCCGGAACGGGTGGTCCTGCTGGTTACCTACGGAGAGTCCAAATGTTATCCCGCTCCACCCGCCCGATGCTGCTGATGGCGAGCGCCCTCAGCCTGACCGCATTCGGCGGCTCGGCCGCCTTCGCCCAGGCATCCGACACACAGCTGAGTTCCATCGAAAAGCAGATCAAAGCCCTGCAGGCCGAGCTGCACCACATGAAGGCAGAAGCCGCCGAGCGCGACCGTGAGCTGAAATCCGCCCGTTCGGGCGCCTATAGCCCGCCGCCGGCACCTACTTCCGTTGCCCCGATCATGCCGCAGATCCCAGCCGGCTATGCCCTCGTTCCGGCGAGCCCCGGCTCCACGCCCGGCTCGGTCGTGCTTGCCAGGGCCGAAGCGCCGAAGGCGCCGGCGATGCCGATGGGTGCCTTCCAGATTGGTGGCGTACAGCTTACCCTGGGCGGGTTCTTCGAAGCCGCCGGCGTGTATCGCTCACGCAACGAGTCGACCGACCTGGCTTCCAGCTTCACCTCCGGTATTCCGGAGCGCAACAGCCAGCTCTATCATGAGCCGTCCTTCGGCGAGAGCTCGCGCCAGTCACGCATCACCGCCGCCTTGAGCGCGTCGCCGGATGAAGTGACCAAGCTGCAAGGCTTTTTTGCCGCCGACTTCCTCGGCGGCGCGCCGACGGCGAACTACAATGAAAGCAGCAGCTGGACGCCGCGTTTGCGTGAAGCCTGGATCACCTACTCACGCAGCGATTGGGGCGCCTACATCCTGGGCGGCCAGACCTGGACGCTGGCCACGATGAACAAGGTTGGCGTCAACCCGCTGCTAATCGATCTGCCGCTGCAGATCGATCCGCAATACGTCGTTGGCTTCAACTGGGCGCGCCAGGCGCAGATCCGCTTTGCCAAGAACCTCGGCTCAGACCAGTACTGGATTGCCCTTTCGATCGAGAATGCGGCCACCATCGTCAGCGGCACGGCGCCTACCATCGCGGGCAGCACGATCAACGTGGCTAATGCCGGCATCGGCGTGGATGCCACCGGCGGCAGCTTCACCAACAATCTCGCACCCGATGTGATCGTCAAGGCGACCGCGGATTACGACATCGGCCATTTCGAGGCCTATGGCCTCGGCCGTGTGTTCAACGACCGCGTGAGCCAGCTCGGCACCGGCCAAAGCAACACGGTCATCGGCGGCGGTGTCGGCGGCGGCGCCTCTATCCATGTCATTCCGAAATATGTGGATTTCCACATCAGCGGCCTGGTGGGCGAAGGCGTCGGCCGCTACGGCACCTCCCAGCTGCCGGACGTGACCTACAACGCGCAGGGCAAACCATCCGCGTTGCCCGGCTACAGCGCTTATGCCGGCCTCGTTGGCCACCCGGACAAGAAAAACGACCTCTACGCCTATGTCGGCGTCGAACATGTCAGCAGCCGTTACGATCTCGGCAGGGTAAAGGGCAAGCTCACGACTCTTGCCGGATATGGCAGCTCGCTGATCAACAACATCAGCTGCTCGACGGAGCTGGCAACCGAGCCTGCAGCCTGCAGCCCAACCACATCGGGCGACGCGCAGATCACCGTCGGCGACTGGTACAAGTTCCTGAAGGGCCCCTACGGCACCATGCAGGTTGGCGTGCAATACTCCTACACACGCCGCTATGTGTTCCAGGGCATTGGGGCGACGCCGAAGACGGACGAGAACATGCTGTTCTTCAGCTTCCGCTGGTATCCGTTCAGCTAAGAATGCCTGAGAAGCCCGGGACTAAGTCCCGGGCTTCTTACTGACGGGCTCACTAAATCATTATTTAATTTATTTCGGCATACGACCATCCCAGTTTCAATCGTGGAGAGTGCGCATATGGGCGCCGTTCTCCGGCAACTGGAGAGAATCCCATGTCCGACGCTCGCTTGTCCGGCGTCTTCGCAGCTTTGCTGTGTTCGGCCGTGCTGGGCGGCTGCGCCTCGACGACCATCCTGACCAGCAGCCGCGATATCACCCGAACAGATGCCGCGTCATGGACCGACTACGCCAGCCTTCCCGTCGAGATGCACGGCATGGTCCCAGGCCATTCGCACATGGAGCTTGCCTCCCTGTTCCCGAAAATGGCCGCTCCGCAATATGCTGCTCTGGGCGCCCTGCCACTCTCGAATGGCGGACGCCACATCGTGATGTATCTCAACCCGTCTGCGATGCCAGCCGACACCGCCCTGTGCGGCGACAGCGCCGATTTCCAGGCGGGCGACCAGCACGGCAAGTCTGCTTACGTGGTCGGCGCCCTATGTGACGGCAACGATGTCGTCACGCGGGCGACGGCGCGTGTGCTGACGGCAGGGTCAACCCCTGAGCAGCTGGCGCATAACCTGGACAATGTCCGTATCCAGTTGTTCTACTCGCTGACGCCGGGCAGTAATCATCCCTATGAGTTGTATCCGGGGCATATGTATAATTAAAAAAGTCTTCTTTTCTGAAGAAAAGAAGCAAAAGACTTTTGGGGCGCTGTCGCGGTTCTCTCCGGCGGCGCATACGTAAATCATAAAAGTCTTTTGGTTCTTTTCTTCAGAAAAGAACTGCTTGCTTCTGTTTCCCGCAAACGACATCCACCGCAAAACCATCCTCCAGGCGATGCATGCGCAGCTGGAAATCATGCAGCCGCAGGATGGCCACCACCAGGCTCAGCCCCAGCCCGCTTCCCTCGATGTGCCGGCTCGGATCGGCACGATAAAACCGCCTCAGCACCGCCTCCTGCTCGGATGGCGGGATACCCGCACCGGTGTCCGAAACCCTTATCGTTGGGCCTTCGTCTGCAGCCTCCAGCATCAGGCTCACCTGTCCGCCATCGGGCGAAAACTTGACGGCGTTGTCGAGCAGGTTTGCAACAGCCTCGAACAGCAGGTCGCGGTCGCCGAAAACCCGGGAGTCGGGACCGTCCTGCAGCACCAGCGTCAGGCCACGCTCCTCGGCCAGCGGCGCATAGAGATCAGCAGCCTCCTTGAGGATTTCGCCGAGGCTCACCATCGCGAATCCAGCGCGACGCTGCTTGCCTTCAAGTTCGCCGATACGGAGCAGCGCCGTAATGACCGAGAGGCATTGATCGAGGTCGTCGATCGCCCGCTCCACGACGTGCGCGAGCTCCGCCTGGCTCTCGGCTCTCAGCATGCCGCCTTCCAGTCGCGACCGCAGCCGTGTCAGCGGCGTGCGCAGATCATGTGCGATGTTGTCGCCGACGCCTTTCACCTCGCCGAGCAGACGTTCGATCTCGTCGAGCATGCGATTGACGCTGCCGGCCAATTGATCGAGCGCATCGAACGTGCCTGCTGCGGGCAAGCGCTTTTGTAAGTCGCCATCCATGATCCGCTCGAGCGCGCGGTTGACGGCGCCGACGCGCGCCAGCGCCCGCAGGCTGGCCACAGTGCCGGCCGCCAGTGCGAGGACAATGCCTGGCAACACCCCGATTTCCAATGCCCGCTCGATGACGCCACGCAACTCGTCGAGTTCCGCGGTGCTGCGCGCCAGCACGAGCATGCGTCCGTCGGGCAGGGGAACCAGCAACATGCGCGCCGGCTCGTGCACGGCCTGCCCTTCGCTCCCAAGCCGAACGGCGCTTGTCGGATGCGCCTGCGCATCGTTTGCCACATCGGGTATTTCCAGCAGGTCTCCCGCCACACGCACGCCATTGGCCGCAAACACCGAGCCGAAGATCGTGCGGTGCAAATCGCGGGCGTAACGGCGATCGACGTCGGCGGCGACATCGGCCATTTTATCCGTCAGGATGGCCGCCGCTTCGTCATGCATCCCACGGTCGATGCGCCGTGTCTCGAAATCTGTTGCCTGCCAGAAGATGAAGGCGAACAAAAGCAAGGTTGCAACGGAGAAGCAGGCGGCGCCGAACAGGGCGGCACGGAAGGCCGCCGTTTGCAGAAAATCAGGCAGCCGCGAAGACAAATCCGGATCCGCGCACAGCTTCGATCAGTGTCGACTCGCCACCATCGATCTTGCGGCGCAGCTTGCCGATGTGAACGTCGACCAGGTTCGTCTGCAGCGCGAAACGATAATGCCAGACTTCCTCGAGCAGCATCGCGCGTGTCACCAACTGGCCGGGCCGGCGCATGAAGTACTCGAGCAGTTTGAACTCTCTCGGCTGCAAGTCGATGGTCGTGCCGTCGCGTGTCACCTGGCGAGTGACCAGATCCATCACCAGAGGGCCTGTGCTGAGCACCGTCTGGCGCGTGTCCAGCGGACGGCGCAGCAGCGCTTCCACCCGCGCTGCAAGTTCGACCAGGGCAAAGGGCTTGGTGAGGTAATCGTCGCCGCCGGCCTTCAGGCCGCGCACCCGCTCATCCACGGCACCGAGCGCGCTGACCACCAGAACCGGCGTATCGAGCCCCCTGTCGCGCAATCGCTCGATCAGCGTCAGGCCATCCAGCCCCGGCAGCATGCGGTCGACGACGAGAAGGCTGAACATCTCGATGCCCCGCGCGTCCAATGCCTCGGCGCCATCTCCCAGGCACGTGACGTCATGTCCGTTCTCCTGCAGGAAAAGCGCCATCTCCGACGCCAGAGACGCATCGTCCTCGACGAGGAGGATGCGCCCGGACACCGGCTGAGCCCGCCTGGCGACGGCATTGCCTGCTGAAGATCGTGGCTCGTGCATGCCTGCAACGTAGTCACGCGGGCCTGGCCGACAAACTAAATTTGGATTTAGGACGGTATGAGTTAGCGCCTATAGAACCTCGAACTGTGGCATCGGCGCCTCGGCCGCCGTGAAGATCCTGCTTTTCATAAGCCCGGTACAGACCAGGGCGACCAGCCCAAGTGCGATGAGGTAGACCGCGACATAGGCCGGGTTTCCGCCGTGGCTGCGCAACAACGCCGTCGCCACCACCGGGGCCAGGCCGCCGCCCAGCGCACCTGCCAGCTGCACCGAAATCGAGATGCCACTATAGCGCACGGCGGCCGGAAACTGCGAGGCGAACAGCATGGATTCCGGCGCATACAGCACCGCGAACACCACGCCGATCGCCAGGATCATGGCCAGCCAGACCAGCGGGCCGCTCTTTGTCGCCAGCAACGCGAAGAACGGGTAGGCGAACAGGCACATGATCACCATGCCGATCGCAAACAGCCTGCGCTGGCCGATGCGGTCGCTGAGCGCCCCCATCAGCGGCATCGTCACCACCGATACCGCAGCCCCGGCGGTGACGGCGTTGAGCACCTGCGAGCGGCTCAGATGCAGCGTGCCGGTGGCGTAAGATAGCGCGAAGGTGCTCACCGTGTAGAACCACGTGTTCTCCGCGATGCGCGCACCGATAATCGTCAGCAGCGAACGCCAATGTTCGCGCAACACGACGGCCGCCGGCACCCGCTTTTCTCCGCCCAGCTTCTGTGCTGCCAGGAACTCCGGCGATTCCGGCACCTGGCGACGAATGTACCAGCCGATCCCCAGCAGTACCACGCTGGCCAGGAACGGGATGCGCCAGCCCCAGGAGAGAAGCGCGGGCTCCGGCAGGAGCGAGACCAGGCTCATCGCCACCGAGGCCAGGATCAGCCCAGGCCCCACCCCCATCTGCGGCAGGCTGCCGTAGAAGCCCCGCTTGCCGACCGGCGCGTGCTCTACTGCCATCAGCACCGCACCGCCCCACTCGCCGCCCACCGCAATACCCTGGGTCAGCCGCAGCAGCACCAGCAGCACCGCCGCCCAGTCGCCGATCACCGCGTAGGGAGGCAGCAGACCGATCAGCACCGTCGGCACGCCCATCAGCAGGATCGTCAGCAGCAAGGTCGCTTTCCGCCCGATACGGTCGCCGATATGGCCGAAGATGAAGCCGCCCAACGGCCGCCCGACAAAACCCACCGCGTAGGTGGCGAAAGCGGCCAGGGTGCCGGTCAGCGGATCGAGCTGCGGGAAGAAGATCTTGTTGAACACCAACGCCGCCGCGGTGCCATAGAGGAAAAAATCGAACCATTCGATGCTGGTGCCAAACATGCTGGACCAGGCCGCGAGCACATGCGGGCGGGCGGCTTTGGATTGGACAGCTTGTTCTTCCAGCGTGGTTGGCATGACGAAAACTCCCCATAGAATTCCACCGTTGTTCGGCAGTTATAGAAGCAAGGCCATCTTTTCTGAAGAAAAGAAGCAAAAGACTTTTGCGTTGGTTTCGGGCTTCTATCCGGCGACGTCTGGTATCAAGATAGCAGGTTCGGTTCTTTCAAAAGAATTGCTTCCTACTAGCTCGAACGAGCGCATATTGCCTCTCATCGTAGAGAAATCCTGCTTGCCCGCACCTGGCTTGGCAAGCGTGTCACAGATCTCCGCCGCATGCACGCCAAGCGATGCATCTGCGGGCGGGGCGTGCCGGCAGCGCGCTTGCCGCTGACGAATGCGTAAGTTCCTTGGCCCATGAGCTGGGCCTTGACGCAGCGATAGCTACTGGACTCACATACCGACAGGTGTTTCGACTCAGGCAAATCCATACGGAACTTGGTGACTATCGCTTGGTCGGTTACATCAGCAACCTGATCTATACGCGCGAGCTCTATGATCTGCCTTTGATCAACCCGTCCCATCGCCCCAGCTTCTCGAGCTCGAATGCTCTGGCGCATTTGGCGGCCGTGAGGGCAGGCCATGGATTCCGTGTGTGCCAGGCTTCATTGCTGCGCATAAGTTTATGACTGAAGGTTTACACGGATATGCGGATCCAGAATGATCCTTGGTCACCGTGGCCTAACATCTTGCGCCCGCCTACAAGATTTCCGTGCGAACGATCCCAGGCTGTTCGGTCCGAATGTTTTCGGCATATGTGCAACCCGGGACCGTATGGCTTTCCCCCTTCCGGATTATCGGGGCGTAGACGTCGTCGGTGTCTGGCAGGTTGAATCCGGATAGGCGCGGCTGCCGCATACGTAGCCAGCACGCGCCGCTTGTTCATGCCGCGAGAGGCCTTCCGCATTGGCCCCCGCCGGCTGAGCAGCCTGGGCGGTTCTCGCGTTTGTTACGGGCGTCGAGGCGGAGATGGCCTGCGAAAACGCGGGTGTGGCGAATGCCATCATAGCAGCTACTGCGGAATCGATAACGCGCAATTTCATGAGAATCTCCTGGCTTGATCACGACGCTCATGGACACAGCGCTTTTACGAAACACCGTCGTCCAGACCCTCGTGATGCCAAGACGTAGGGTGCGAGGCACGAGAAAGTAATTAAAAGCTTTTTTAGAGCGCGCCATCCTGCTTATCGGTCGCCTACCCAGGCGCCGGAATACCGTCCGGCGCATCCTGCAGTGGCTGGACGGAGATCTCGATTGTGCCGCGATCCGGGCGCTGTAGGTCCGGCGCCATTGAAATGAGCAAGCCCACCAAAAGCGACATGAGTGCGAGGGCAACGCGGCGCGTGACGCCGGCAGCACCTGCTGCAAAACCGGAAAACCCACTGCGACGGCCGATGGGAAAACAAGTGCCAGCAGCACCACGACAGGCACGTGATTGCGCAGCGCTGTCATGCGCCTCTCTCCGATATTGTTCATCTCGTTGAGGGATTGGATGGCGGCGCAGATCAACACGGTCTTCAGAAAGGCGCGAAAACGATCTACGCGCGAGCGTTCCGTGCCGCGACCCTTACGCCGAGAAACGCCGAGAGATGCGTGCCTGTCACACCATGCGCCACGACCGAGGCGAAGGCGGCGAGGCTCACAATGGGCCACAGCACTGCAAGCCCGGTCATGTCTTTTGCCTCCAGCGCGTAGAAGATCGCGGCGGCGCCTACCGGACCGAACCAGCCGGCGAACAGATTTTCGGGCAGGCGCCTGGCCCAGGGCATGAAGCGGCCCAGCAGCAGCCAGGCCGGCATGCGACGCAGGAACAGCACGCCGGCGACGAGGCCCACCGCCTTCCACCCCATCGCGCCCCAGGCCGACCAGGGGGCCGCAACGCCGAGCAGGATAATGATCGGCAGGTCGAAGAAGCGGGTGATCGCCTCGTTGAAATGCTCCTGGTGCTCCTGCGCCTCATGGTCATAGGCGTGATTGAGCACGGCGCCGGCCACGAACGCGCCAAGCACGCCGTTGCCGTCGATCGCCTGCAACCCGGCCAAGGTCGCGACCGCCAGGGCCAGCGCGATGGTCAGTAGCGAGGAACGGTCGGCGCCAGGCTGCCTTGTGGCCCATTTCAGCAAAACGCCCGCCGCATAACCGAGGCTGGTGCCCACGACGATCGCAGTGCCGACCTGCCACAGCACCGCAGTCAGCACCCAACCGCCGACCACGTGCACCAAGCTGTCCGCGCCAGTACCTTGCAGAAGCGCGATCGGCAGCAAAACAATCGGGCCTGCCAGGCCATCGTTCAGCGCGCTCTCGGCGGAGATCGCGTGCCGCAGATCGACCGGTATCGCCGTGCGGGCCAGTTCGCCGCTGACCACGGGCGCGGACAGCACCGGGTCGGTGGGTGCGATGATGGCACCGAGCAGTGCACAGACCATCCAGGGCAGGTGGAAGCACCAGGCCATGATCGCGGCGCCGGCCGCCCACATCAGCAGCATGCCGGGGCCGAGCGCCACCGCCAGCCCCACCCAGTGTTGCCGTAGCCACCCCAGCGGCAGCCGCATGGCGGCGGCGAGCACGGCGATGGCAAGCGTGACCCGCGCGGCTTCACGCAGGATATCGTGCGCGAGTGGGCTGTGGGCGGGGTCGAGCGTGAGCAGCCCAAAACCAAGCGGCCCGATGGCGATGCCGAACGCGGCACACGCCAGCGGTTCGGAAACCCAGAGTCTTGCATTCACCAGGCCGGCGGCGGCGCCCAGAATGAGGAGCATCGAGGCGATGGAGAAGCCGAGTAGCCACGGATGAACGACGATCATGCGCGGACCCTATCCCGGCGCGAGGAAGAGAAGCAGTTCTTTTTTGAAAAAAAGAACCAAAAAACTTTCGTTATTATGGCGCCCGCTTCTGGATAGATCCGCGACAGCGACATAAAAGTCTTTTGCTTCTTTTCTTCAGAAAAGAAGGCCGTTCTTCTATGAGCTTTCCTCAAGAGTTTCCTGTATCTGGCTCATGTCTTTGGAATGCGGGCTTGAGCCGGCACGGCCCCCGTTCCAGCCGGCCAACCTTCCCGTTGCCTGCTACGATCCCCGGGCCTCGATTTCTTCGACCGTTCCTTCGAAGTTGTTGACGATGATCTGGTCGCCGATACGGAATGGCTCGGTTAGCAGGATCAGGATGCCTGCGAGGAAATTCTGCAATATGTCTCGAAACGCGAAGCCGATCGCGACGCCGCTGATGCCCAGGATCTGTATGAGCTGCGCTGGCTGGAACGACGGCACGGCGATGACGAGGGCGACCAGCACCCCAAGCAGCATCAGGCCGCCTTCGGTAAGGCGGCCGAGCACCAAGGCAAGATTGGCGTGTTTGCGCCTGCGTGCGAAGACGAAACAATTCGCATTGTAAAACTGTACGGACCCAGAAGTGCCATTATAAAAACTTGCGTTTCCACTGCTTGTTCCGGCAAGTGCTGAATTAGACCCAGTGAGAAGAGCGCAACATCCAATAAGGAGACTGACGATCAACCTAAAAGACATATCATTATCCTCTTCTGATTGAGTTTAAGTGATGCAGTTGTGGATCTCACCACCTCGATAGCCGGAGACGCTATGAGTAAACATATTTGTCTTACAACTTACCCCAGTCAGCTGACCTGAAGCTTGGCACCTCTGAAAATCCTATGATTTCAAGTAACACTATCCGTTTCTCCTGACTTCGAAATCCCAGGTTAGGAACTCTGGTTTTCGTTTGTAGAGATTTCGTGGGGTTGCGCCCTCGGTTAGGCATTGACCGTCGCTCGTGCACGCTGTTGTAAATCGGTGGCGTTACTGGAAGTTGCTGCTCCAAACTGCAGCAATGCAAGGCCTATCCGGGAATTTTGGTTTTCTGTTGACCGAAAGGTGGGCACGCTATTTTCGAGAGCTAGGCTGAATTTGCCAAAAACGCCGTCGACCTGAAGGCTAAGTGTTTGGCTTGTTGCAGTGGTGCCATTTATCGAGGTTTGCAAACTGGCTTTCGTCTCGCTGACCGATCCGCCCCCGCTCGAAATCGACGATGAGGCGGCCGCCAAGACCGACTGAACGTTAAGTATTTCTTGGTCAAGCTGAGACATTCCGCTTCCAAGAGATAGCTCCGAGACAAAGGAAGGTGTGGTCGCAGCCGGTCCCTTCAGTCGGCTCTCGGCTACCGTGTATTCTCCCGTCATGTCGCTTATTTTCTGCGTTTCTTTCCCAAAAGAGGATTCAGAAATCGCATTGGCGTAGTTGCTCATAGCATTAACGACATTCGAGTCGGGGTTTGGACTATCAGATACCGCCTGTATGAAAAACAAACTGGCATCGGCGTACGCGGCTAGTTTTGCATCGTCTGACGATGCCTTACTGTCAATCACCAGTGCATCATGCTTCAACTGCTGAGGTAAAGCCTTCAATGCTGCTTTTGCCTCTGTTGAGAGCGATATCGTGTCTTGGGGGCTAGCCTCCCCGCCCGTTTTCACAAGCGTTGCATCAACCGTGTCGGTAATTGGACCGGGGTTGGTCGAATCTATCCCACTAGACTTAAGATGCGACAACGGATCAGCCACATCTTGGTTTTGAGAGAGAGCAACCAGCATTGAGAACTCCCGGTCTAAGTAAATTAAGTTTTCTGCTCTATAGGCTTAACACGTTAAAATTCCGAGAACGTCACTATGCCTCGGCGGTCTGTGCCGGGACTAGGTTCAACCTGTGACGCCGGCACGAACGGATCCCACGACCGGCGAACTTCGCGCCGATATGGAAGGCGATATAGAGCAGCAGCGCCAGAACCAGATAAGGTAGACGGGCAAAGAGGCCGCTCACCATGCCCTGCAATGAGCGGAAAGCCTGCTACAAGTCGAAAGTCACGAACGCATGCTCGCAGTGTAATCCGAAGCTTCACATCGAATGACGAGGGGCATTTTAATTCCAATGGGTGCCAGCCACGCCTAACGCAGCAAGCTCCAAACCCGGACCGCAAGATTGCGCGTGGCTCGACGCACGAGCCTCGAAGCAGAATTTTAAAAGGTCATGCCACGATGATGAATGACGTGAGTCGGGCGCTTGGACAAGAAGAGTTGGAGTACCAGCGTAGTATGTTCGTTCGATAACGCAGGCATGAAGACATAGGTGCATAGCGGCGAAAATATAATTTTGTCGTCGGGATCACCCGAGGGCTTCAACTCTCGGGGCATCATGGGAGGCAGTCTTCCAAGCAATCGACAGGCGCATACGGGATCTTCCGCGAACGCTGGACACATTGCTGTAAATGCAGACGAGCCGGGGTGATCCGTGTTGGGCTTGGCAATATAAAATTCAGGCTGCAGGAAATACTCCTTGGAGATGCTGCCGGCTGCTGCCAACACGACACCATCAGTTAAGGATACAACGATGAAGCGACTTCTCGGCTTGGCGATTGCCGCCGGCACGGCCCTCTCCGTCACGGCCATGGCCGCGACACCCGAGCGGGTGCGGGGCACCGTCACCGCCGTAACGGCCGACAGCGTGACCGTGCAGACGGCCGGGAAAGACGTGACGGTAGGGCTGACGCCGGCCACGCATTACCTGAAAGTCGTCAAATCCTCGCTCACCAACGTGGACAAGGACAGCTATATCGGCACGGCCACCAAACAGGTCGGCGGCAAGCTGATCGCACTCGAGGTCGTGATATTCCCGCCTGCGATGAAGGGCACCGGCGACGGCCATTATGGCTGGGATCGTATTCCTGACACGACCGTATCGGGCGGCAGTGGCTCCACGACCAGCAGCATGACGAACGGCACGGTTTCAGCCGTGGCGTCGAACGGTGCCATGGCCAACAGCAGCATGACGAACGGCATGGTGTCGTCCAGCCACGGCAAGGCCGGGGCGAAGCAGATCACGGTCACCTACAAGGGTGGCGACCAGACCATCCTGGTGCCGCCGACGGCACCGATCGTGGCCTTTGAACCGAATACGATGAGCGATCTCGTAAAGGGCAAGGCCGTGTTCGTTCTCGCTAGCGACGCCGACGGCAAGCTGACCGCCAACGCGGTCGCCATCGGCGCGGATGGCGTGACACCGCCGATGTGATCGCAGGAGCGCCGGAGGTCGCATGGAGCAATTGGGCAGTTCAGCGAGGCCGGCGCACCCGATGCCGATCCGCGTCATGCATTGGGTAGGTGCGGCCGCGATCCTCTGCATGATCTTCAGCGGCATCAGCATCTACAATGCCTCGCCGAGTCTGCCCTTTACCTTTCCGGCCTGGATGATGCTGGGCGGGTGGCTGGCGGCCGGGATCGCCTGGCACATTTCCGCCATGTGGGTGCTGTTCGTCGACGGGATCGCTTACCTAACCTACGGCTTCGCGACCGGGCATTTCCGGGCCGATATCGGCGTGCCCCATCCGGCTGCCTTGGGGCGTGACCTTGGGAAGGCGCTGCGCGGCCGCCTCGGCCACCGCGTCGGGCATTACAATGCTGTGCAGCGGGCGCTCTATGCAGGCGTGCTGGTGGCGATCTGCGGATCGGTCGCCACGGGCCTTTCCATCTGGAAGCCGGTGCAGTTCTACTGGCTGTCCGACCTGTTCGGCGGCTATCCGGTGGCACGCGGCATTCATCTGACATGCATGCTGGCCATCGCCGCGTTCATCGTGGTGCATGTCGTGCTGGTCGCGATCTATCCGCGCACGCTCGTCGCTATGCTGGCACCCACCAAAGCGGAAGCGGGCGAGCCATGAGCAAGCATCTCGGTGCCGTCAGACCGGCGGTGACGCCCGCAGAGATCCAGCCCGAGCTCGCGCGGATCGGGCGGCGTCACGCCTTGCTGCGCGGGCTATCGCTCGGCAGCCTGGGGCTGCTCACCGGGTGCGATCTCAGCACGCATAGCGGGATAGATGCAGCCCTGTGGGCCATGCTGCGCTTCAATGATCGGGTGCAGGCTGCGCTGTTCTCCCGCACACGACTGGCACAAACCTTCCCCGTGTCACAGGTCACAAACCCGTTCCGCTTCAACGCCTACTACGAAGAGTGGCAGGTGCGTGAGGTGCCTGATGGCTGGAAGCTGGCAATGTCCGGCCTGATCTCGGACAAGTCGCCCTGGACCATCGATCGGCTCCGCGCGCTGACGCAGGCCGACCAGGTGACCCGGCACATCTGCATCGAAGGCTGGAGCCAGATCGGTCATTGGAGCGGCCCGAAACTGAGCGATGTGCTCGCACGCGCCGGGGCGGATCTGACCGCGAGATATGTAGGCTTCTCCTGCTTCGACGGCTATTCGGCCAGCATCGACATGGCCAGCGCCCTGCACCCGCAGACGATCCTGGCCGTGGATTTCCTGGGCAAGCCGCTCGCACCGGAGTGGGGCGCACCGGTGCGGCTTCGCATCCCCGTCAAGCTCGGATTTAAAAGTGCGAAGAACGTGCAAGCGATGTTCGTGAGCAACACCAATCCGGGCGGCTATTGGGAGAACCAGGGCTACGACTGGTTCTCGGGCGTGTAGAACTGCGGACAGCGTGGCCGGCGTCGGTATCGATGCGCGATCGGCGTAACAGGCGCCGCCCTCACTGCGCTACGTGCGAAGGAGTGATCATGCTGTCGACCATCGCAGTGAGATCGTCTGCCATGACGATGATCTCGGCCTTCACGTGCTGACGAAATCCTGGTCCCTCATCATCCAACGTGCGGGTACGCTCCAGCAGCGAGTCATGGCGTTGCTCGAGGGCGACCAGCGTGCTGCTACCATGCACCTTCTCGGCTCCGCTTCCTGAACCGAGCTTTTGCTTCAGTGCTCTGATGCGGCCCTCCAGCACTTGAAGCCGCTGCGCAAGTTCCGGGTGTAGGTGTTTTTCGATCATCGTAATACTCCTCTGGAGGCTCGGCCGGTGTTAACGTTCCGTTCTTTATATGGGGTCGCAGCCACATGACTCGCCATTTCCCGGAACAAATCTCCGGTGACAAAACGTTCAGGGGTCACTCCGGCGAGGTGTGCCCCGGGGTTGTTATGTGCTGGAGATGACCATCCGGGTCGCGCAGGAGCGCCGTCCGTACGCCGTGCCAGACGATGCGGGTGGCGGCGATGTCGTTCGGTCGCAGCATTGGCGCAGAGTCGCGATGCGTGACGCGATAGCCAAGTAACGTGAGATGGGGAGAGGCTACAGCTGGCAGCATCGGCACCACTACCACGACAACGCCCTCGAGATTATCGAGGCGCGCCTGGTCCGCACCATGGTTGATCGTGTGGTTCCCAAGTCTGAGCCCTAGCTCTTCGTAAAAGAGCCGGCTGGCCTTTGTATCGGCAACGCTGATGGCCGCGTGGTCGATTCCTGGTCCGATCGGGCAAGCGCGGGCGCGAAATTGCAGAAGCTTTAGCGGATGACAGTCAGGATCACGAAACTTGTAGGCGAACACGCCGCCAGAGGATGCCGGCAGATGCTGCGGTCCGCCCACCGAAATGGCCGTGGCGTCGCGCAATTTCTGATAGGCCTCAGCCATGTCGGGGATGACCAATGCCAAATGCTGAAAGGAGAGCGAGGACACATTGGTCTCGACGGGATAGGGCCGCCCGGGATTGTCAAATTGGTCGATTGCAAGACGCTGCTGCCCGAAACTCAGCGACCGGCGCCGCCCGGATCCGCTCAGGCCGAGCAGCCGCATCTCCTCACCGGAGATGGGCTGCTCTTGTCCTTCGAACGTAAACCCAAGTACGTCATGATAGAACCGGCATAATCGGGGCAGGTCCGCAGTGACCAGTCGGAACCCGGCGATCGCCGTCAATCTTGGCGTCTCAGTTTCCGCGGCACTGCATGTGGCACGAATTGTTTCTTGCATCCGCTCGTCCGGCGCAAGCCGAAGCGACAAAGCCAAGGCAGGCGCTGGGCCGAGCGAACGCACAGATACCATCAGCCTTTCGCTTTGCTGGCGGCGTGCTGATTATCCTGTAGCGTTACTGTGTCGTAACGCACCGCCATCTGTGCATCGCGCAATTGCTGGCTGGCGGCGTAATAACTGTGGTCGAGGAGCATCTTGGACGCTTGCTGCACATCCTGTGTCGTTTGCGCGAGAGGTGCCACTGTCATGACGTAATCGGCATCGATCGCAGCGACCTTCAGCACATCTTTCGCCTTGTCGGGCTCACCGTTGCGCAGATGCTTGTTGGCCTCGTCGACTGCGCCGGTCTTGGCCGCAGTCGGCGTCAGCGTCTCGTCCAGAATGAACTCCCCACTGACTGGTACCCAGGCGATGGCCGCCCTGCTCACATTTGACGGCGTCTGTGCCTGCCCGGCGACAGTCTTGGGAGGACTTAAATCAGCCTCGGTCTTCGTGAAGACGACATCATCGCTTTTTGCACGGGACAGCGAAGATAGTGCGTCATTCACCAGCTTGGTTGCCGCGTCCGTCTTGCCATCATAGATCGCCAGCCGTGCCAAGCCGATATCCTGATAGGCCGCAGCGCCATCGATCGAAAGCTTGCCGAGGTCCTTGTCGGCCTTGGTCGTCGGAGTGCCCATCTGATCGGCAGCGACGGCAGCGCCTGCCGCGCAGAGAGAAACAGCCACTGCAGCAACGATAACAATCGGAAAACTTTTCATTGCATACTCCTTTTTCATTCAACGTAGAACGCCTTCTTTTCTGAAGAAAAGAAGCAAAAGCCTTTTTCGTCGCTATCGCGGTTCTGTTAGGCGACGTATACCGGGGTATAAAGTTTTTTGGTTCTCTTTGTAAAAAAGAACCGCTGCTCTTTCTCGATCCGCGCCATCCGTGATTCTACGACTGCCAGATTTAAACGGCGCGTGCGCGGAAGCTTTCCAAGCCTTTCCTCAACTGAGAGCCGCCCTGCAATGCCAGCTCTTGCTCGTCGATAATCGCATGATCGACAGCATCGATAGCACCTTGAATCTTGCTGAAGGTTTCTCCGCTGATGGTGTCGCTTTTTTCGTCCGACATCTTGCATACGATCGAGCGTCGCCGTGCGACGAGTTTCTCCCTCAATGCCTCGAGCCTACGAATATCGTCGGATCTGTATGTATTTGTCATAGTGGCTTTACTCCAAAATCAGACGAGAAAATCTCTGCCATTTTTCGACTCATGCCCTCGCAATGGACAAAAGACGATCGACTGTCTTCAAAGCGCCGTGACGGTCATCGGTGCCAAGTTGGCCGAGAGCACGCTGCACATCCGCAATCTCTTGCCGATGCATACGGTTTGGCCGGGTTCGATTGGTCACGTTGAGCAGTCGCACCTCTGCGCGTTCCAGGCAGGCCTGCGCCTTGCCCAGATGCCCGGTCCGGATCGATTGCTGTGCTGCCACCAGGTAATCCCGTCCGGTGGCACCGCGCGGCAGATCCGGCGTCGGAAGCTCGGGTGCGACCTCGGACTGCACCGATGCCGCCGTGATGTTGCTGGCGCCTTGCGGTGCTGCATGGGCCGCAGCAAGCCGGTGATCCGCGCGGGCGGCCTTCAGCGTGTCAATCCAAAGGTCGGCTGCGGCAAGCGCGTGTTTCTCGTGCGCTTGGGCATCGGCAAGTTGATTGGCAAGCGTTGTTGCCCGTTGCTGCGCCGCCGCCGCATCCGTGCGCGCGGTTTTTGCCTGCACAGCAAAGGCTTCAGCCTGAGCATTTGCGTGTGACAGATCCTGTCCCAGTGCCGCAGCCCGCGCTTGAAGGCCGGCGCGCTGCGACTCGGCCGAATGCGCGATCGCCGAGCGCGCATGGTTCTGAACCGAGGTTTCGAACCATCCTCCGACGGCGGCAACTGCCAGCACCGATGCGGTCACCACTGCGCTCGCCGGCCAACCATGAGTGTTGTCCATTTTGCATCTCCTCGGCGGATCACGTGCCGGCATTGGCCGGAGGGCGTCCCGTCGCACTGTTATCTGGCAGCGGAAAGATGCGCATGGCAGTCGGGAGCTTCGGCTAACCTGTCAAGAAAGGCCCTACATCGTCGCACTTCGAAGATGCGACCAACGATTTGATCAGGTGTCGCCGATATCCTCGAGCCATCCATGGGCCGCGGCATGGCGCACAATGTCCGCGCGGGTGTGAAGGCGCAGCTTTGCCGCGGCCCGTGCCTTGTAGGTCTCGACCGTCTTGATGCTGATCGAGAGGCGTGCCGCGATTTCCTTGTTGCTGTGGCCTTGCGCGATCAGGCGCAGCACATCGGCCTCGCGCGGACTCAGACTCTCCCCGTCTGCAGGCTGGGGCGCGGGCGCCTGATCATAGGAGACAGCCTTGGCCGCGATCGCCGGATCCAGATAGATCCCGCCGCCTGCGATCGCGCGTATGGCGCGGGCCAGCTCCTCCGCGGCGGACCGCTTCAGAAGATACCCTTTCGCACCGATGCCCAATAGCTGCTGCACGTAGGCGCGGTCCTCATGCACCGACAAGGCAAGCACACGCACCGGCGAGCCGGCCTGCACAAGGCGGGTGGCGATCTCAATGCCGCTGATATCGGCAAGGGAGATGTCGATGACCGCAATATCCGGCATGGTTTCAGCGATGAGGGCCAGCGCCGCACTTCCGTTCGAGGCTTCCCCGATGACGGTGATGTCGTCCGTCGCCAGCAGCACCGCCTTGACGCCGGCGAGTACCAGCGGGTGATCTCCACGAGAACGACACGGATGGGTTTCACGGCGACATTGCCGATCCGCCGGGTGCCAGAGGCACGTCGATGAACAAAGTCGCTCCGATGCCCGCGGTAGATTCGATCGTCATCCCGCCGCCCACCAGATCCAGCCGCTCCCGCATGCCTAGCAGGCCGAGCGCCGGCGGGCCATTGGCATCCGGCGGCAAGTCCGGATCGAAACCGATTCCGTCATCCTCGATAATGACGCGTAACTTCTCGCGGCTGCGTTCAAGCACCACGCTCACGCTGTTCGCCTTCGCATGTTTGAGCACATTGTTCAGTGCCTCCTGCACCACACGGTAGACCAGGATTTCGACCTCCGTGGGCAGCCCGCTTATGGCGCCCACTGCCTGTATATCGATCCGCACGTGGGCGGGCTGGGCACAACCCGCCGCCAGCGCTGCCAGCGCCTTCTCCAATCCCAGGTCATCAAGTGCCGCGGGCCGCAAATCGGCGGCGGTACGATGGATGTCGCGGCCGATGTCGCGCGCCAAAGCCTGCAGCGCCTGCAACTCCGCCAAGGGCGCCGACCCGGTGCGCTCCAGGGCCTTCAGGCCGAGCGACAGCCCGGTGACGGACTGGCCGACCTGGTCGTGCAATTCACGTGACAGACGGCGGCGCTCTTCCTCCTGCGCGAGCGACAGGCGGCGCAGCAAGGCCTGGCGGTCGGCCACGGCCTGCTTCGGGGCGGTCACGTCCTTCATCACGCCTTGCAGGCTTCGTACGCCGTCAGGGCCCAGCTCGGCAGCGCCGCCGCTGGCATGTATCCAACGTATATCGCCACCTGCCGACCGAACCCGGAATTCTGCCGACAAGGCGCCTCCCTCGAGCGTGTTGGCGATGGCTGCATCCAGCGCTGCGCGGTCTGCGGAGGGGATCGCTGCCAGAACATCTGCCCAGCGCTCAATTCCATTGGGTGGCGGCGGCAGATCGAGCATGGCGCGGCAGCGCGCTGACCCTTCAAAACGATCGCCAGTGACATCCCAGCGCCACGTGCCGAGCTCGGCTGCCTCCACAGCCAATGCCTGGCGTGCTTCGCTGGCACGCAGCGCCGCGGCCGCCTGGTCGCGTTCGGAGGCACGGCGCCGATGCAGATCGCGCGCGATCAACGAGGCGAGCCCGGCTGCCAGGGCCAGGCTGCCGCAGCCGATCGCCGCCAGCACCAGCAAGGCGTGGCGCACCGGATGCTGCAGCACCGATACCGGAATGCCGAAAGCCACCATCCAGCCGCCGGTGCGCGGCAGCGAGCGTGTCACGGTCTCGACGCGCAGACCGCCGCGGGTGATCCCTCCATGGAAACCCATGCGGCCGGGCGCGATCGTGTCGAGCAGCCCGAGGCTGGCGAGTTCGCCGGGCTTCTCGTTGGGATCGCCGGTCCGCGCCAGGATATGACCGTTCGCATCCACCACCATCCCGAGCCAGCCGGGGGGCGCGCCGGCGGTATCCAGTATCGCGCCGATGGCATCCGGCACCACGGCCAGCGACAGGATGTAGCGCAGTTCGCCGCCCCGCAGCACCGGCACCCGCAACGTCGCCGTGGGAGGGCCGAGGCCAGCAGGGCCCAAGCCGCCGACAGAGGGACGATCGGTCTTGAGCACTTCCTGGAAGCTGGTGCGGTCGCTCGCGGCACCCAGCCGTGCTTCCGCCGGCCCCGACGTGCTGAACAGCGGCTTTCCCGCAGCATCGGTCACTTCGATCCCCTGCCATAACGGGTGCAGCGTCGTCAGCCGCCCCGCCTCAGTGCGGAACGCCTCGAAGTCGCCGCGATCGAGCGCCGTGGAGGCGGCAAGTGCCTCGGATAGATCGATCTGCGCGTTCAGTTCCAGGGAAATGCGCTCGGCAGACCGCGTCGCAAGTTGTACCGCGAGACTGCGCGTGCTCGCCCTCGTGGTCCGTTCTGCCGCGAGCAGACCTGCGAGAATGCCGAAGATCAACAACGGCAGCAGGGCCGCCGCCGCCAGCCGGACGAAGGTGCGGCCGCCTTCGCCTAACCACCGGTCGAGTGCCTTTTCCATGAGGTGGTGCCGGGAATTCGGACAGGTTGATAAGCTTTTCCCACCTTCGGGTAGGATGAGAACGAATGGGGAAAGTGACACGCAAGCGCTACTCGGCCGAGTTCAAGGCGCGGGTCGCGTTGGAGGCCATCAAGGGCGAGCAAACAGTATCCGAGTTGGCATCCAAGCACGGGGTGCACGTGACCATGATCAACGGCTGGAAACGGCAGGCTGTTGAGGGCATGGCGGCGATTTTCGGGGCGAAAGCTGAAGCGCCGCCGGCGGCAACGGAGGCCGACCTGACACGGCTGCATGCCAAGATTGGTCAATTGGTTGTGGAACGGGATTTTTTGGCGAAGGCCTCCGGTCGATGACGGTCGAGTGGAGGCGCCGGATCGTGCGGGCGGACCACGCGATGCTATCGATTGTCCGACAATGCGAATTACTGTCAATCAGCCGATCGGGATTTTACTATGAGCCGACAGGAGAAAGTGCCGAGACATTGGCGCTGATGCGGCTGATTGACGAGGCGTATCTGCTGTTTCCATACTACGGGTCGCGTCAGATGGCGCGGCATCTGTCTCGCCTGGGGCATCCGGTTGGGCGGCGGCGGGCGCGGCGTTTGATGGCCAAAATGGGCCTGGCGGCGATCTATCAGAAGCCGCGCACCAGCACGCCGAACCCTGAGCACCGGATTTACCCGTATCTTTTGCGCGAGCTGGCGATTGACCGGCCAAACCAGGTTTGGTGCGCGGATATAACGTATATTTCGATGCGGCGTGGTTTCATGTATCTGGTGGCCGTGATGGACTGGGCCACCAGGCGGGTGCTGTCGTGGCGTGTGTCGAACAGCATGGAAGCCGATTTCTGCATCGAGGCGCTGGAGGAAGCACTTTCCAAGTATGGTCAGCCGGAGATTTTCAATACCGATCAGGGCAGTCAGTTCACCAGCCCCCGCTTTACCGGGGTTCTGGAGACCAAAGGCATCAAGCTCAGCATGGATGGGCGCGGCCGCTGGATGGACAATGTTTTCATTGAGCGGCTGTGGCGCTCGCTGAAATATGAATGCATATATCTGCATGCTTTCGAAACCGGCGGAGAACTGCGCGCCGGGGTCTCGACCTGGGTCGGCCACTATAACAGCCATCGCCCGCATTCCACGCTATGCGGTCGCACGCCAGACGACGTATATTACGCGCGTCCGCTGCCGGCGCTGGTGCCGGGGCACGCCCCGGCACCAGCGCCGGCAGCGGACGCGCGTAAAGCGGCATGAAGATCAACCGGGAAAAGCTTATCCGAGCCGCGGAACTGTCCAACCAACCGGCACCACCTCACCAAGCCTTGTGCTGCTTGGGAGAGCAGGGTGCCTCTGGCTATTGGTATCGGCATGAATGCACGCCTGCCTTGATGATGAACGCTAGACCGCCCGAACACGACCGACAAACCGGGGTTTCGGCATCAGCCTCTTGGGCGCCGCTTACTGAACGTAGGCAAGAGTGGTCGAACGTCATCTGCGATCCTTCTGACCTGATTAAGAGGCGTCCTTTCTGCGGCGTAGGGACATCAGGGCACTACGCGCGTGTCAGGCTTTGACTGACACAGCCCACCGTAATGCCTGACTGTCCCTGCTCGCGCTGCAGACCAATATTGCGGATGAGGCGCGATCTAAGATCGATAATAAAGGAGATTACAAAATGCGGAATTTCTCATTCAGTAAACTAGGCGTCGCGGCCATGGTAGGAACCATGCTGATCGGCGCGAGCACTCTCGGATCACTGACAGCTTTTGCCGCCTCCCCTTACGGCCATGATGCGGTTGCGCCAGCACAGATGACGCAAGCCGCTGCGAAGAAGCATATCACAGATGAGAATTACACTAGCGTTACAAATCTGCACAAGGTGAAGGACGGTTGGACTGCCAATGCCAAAAGTCTCGGCTCGCCCGTTTCATTGCTGATCACTAACATGGGGGATATCGATCAGCAGTAGCAATTATCGGACAAATGTCCGCTATCGACCCAACGGAGCCAGACAACCCGGTGCAACAAATTTGTTCCGGGTTGTGACGCCGTTCTGATCAAGACAATGGGCATCGTGATTTGTCGGTAGCCTGCACCAAGAATGCGTAAGAGCCAGTATCGCGTGCGACTTCACAGATTGCATCGAGGGAAGCACTTCTTTTCTGAAGAAAAGAAGCAAAAGACTTTCGTGTCGCTGTCGCGGTTCGCCGCGGCAGCGCGCACATAAACCACAAAAGTTTCTTGGGCCTTTTTTGCAAAAAAGAGCTGTTTTCCCTGATCTTCTCATACAACGCCCAGTAGCCGGATCAGCCCCAGACTGATCGCGCCCAATACAATTAGCGACAGCGTCACCGCAGAAATCACTCGTATCCCCGCTCTCGCCACGACACGAACATCCACGCCCAAGCCGAGCGCCGCCATGGAAACCGTCGTCAGCAGGTTGGCGGTGCTCTTGATCGGCAGCAGCATACCGTCCGGTATGATGTCGGATGACCGCAAGGCCAGGACAACAAGAAAGCCCACGATGAACCACGGCACCAGCTCATGCAGTGCCGGGCCACCGCGTTTGGGGCGATCGCCGGCGGTGACATGCGGCGCCGCGTCGTCGGCCTCGTCGCGAAGCTTCCGGGTGAGCAGCGACAGGCAAAGCACCACTGGCCCCAGCATGAGCACGCGCACCAGCTTGACTACGGTGCCGACCTGGTTGCTGAGCGCACCGATCGGCAAGGTCGCCGCCAGGACCTGTGGCACCGCATAGACGGTGAGCCCGGCAAGCACGCCGTACTGGGTGAGCGACAGCAGCAGCACCGGCACCAGGAGCGGCAGCAGCAGCACGACGATCACGCCGAGCACGGCCGTGAAGGCGATGGAGGACGCGATCTCCTCGCCATCGGCGCCGATCACCGGGGCGACAGCCGCGATGGCCGAATTGCCGCAGATCGAATTGCCGCAGGCAACCAGGATCGCCATGCGCTGCGGCAGCCCGAGCAGCCGGCTGATGCCGTAGCTGGTGACAATGGCGATGGCGACCACCAGCACGATACCGCCCAGCAGCGCCGGCCCGAGTGCAAGCACAGTGCGGGCACTCACCGACGCGCCGAGGAGGACGACCGCAATTTCCAGCAATATCTTTGCGCTGAAGGCGACCCCGGTATGCCAGCTTGGCCCAGGCGTCCAGGCTGTCCGGATGGCGACGCCGAGCAGGATGGCCAGCACGAGCGCTTCGAGATAGGCCTGGCCCACAAACCTGACTTCGACGGCCTGGAGCGCGCTCGCGAGTGCTGTGACCATCAGGCAAAGCAGCACGCCAGGCAACAGATGCACGATGGAACGGGAGGGGGACACGAGGGGCGCCTTGCTGAACAAGAACCGAAGTCTACGCCGATGGTTCAATCCAGATAGGCGTTAATTCAGCTGAGTATGATCTGTAAGTCAGATCGTCCTTGGTCTTCTGCCAATGTGACTCAGGTTACAGACGGGCACACGGCCTCTGCTAAGCCTTTCAAAAAACGGCCGCTCAATGATACGTTTAAGCACGCATATAGGAAAACACATGCATCCCGGACGGCATCTCTCCTGCTGCGCTGTTCTGCTTGTCGGCAGTGCTCTTGCCGGACACGCGGCCGCCGCAGATCACATGACGGCCGAGCAGGTTCGCGCGGCCGTTGCAGCCATGCCCACAGGCAAGGCAGACCTTTCGGGCAAAGACATGGCAGGCGATGATCTGTCCGGCCTTGATCTCACGGCCGCCAATCTGACGAAGTCGAACCTGGCAGGTGCTAATCTTCATGGCGTCAAGCTGGTCGGAGCGGATCTCAGCGGTGCCGATCTGACCAGGGCGGATCTGACACAAACCTGGATCATGAAAGCGAGGTTCGACCATGCCAAGATGCATGGCGCCATCTTGCAAACGATCATCACGTCCGTCGGCATGGACAATCAGCAGAATACTGCAGCCAGCTTTGTAGGCGCCGACATGTCCGACACATCGACGACTGTCCATTTCAGCTACGATGATCTACGTGGTGTGAACTTCAAAGGCACTGAGATGTCCGTCGTTCTTGCCAACCAGTCCATGGGCATGTTGCGCAGCGAATTCAAGGAATCGAATCTGGATGGCGCCGATTTCACCGGCGCCCATCTAGGAAGAATCACGTTCGAGTTTGCAAAGCTCAATGGCGCAATCTTCCGCGGAGCGGATCTGACACGAGCCGATTTCACGGGTGCTTATCTGACGGGTGCGGATTTCACCGGCGCCAAGCTGGACAAGGCAATTTTCGATCAGGCGACGCTCACCGGGGTCAAGGGATTGCCGCAAAACAAATAGCCGCTCAGGCGAAAGAAAGGATTTCGGCGGTCTCATCTGGCTTTGACGTCACGACGATATTGCAGCCCGATGAGACACAGGACAGCGAGTGACCAGACGATGTTCCACATCGACAGCGACAAACCTGAAACAGCGCTGACCGCGAAAACGGTAGCACCGGATCCTACGACAGCCCGACCCCGATTTGCCGTACGCAATGCCTTCGGCTGCGCGACGAAGAGAAAAGCCTTTTTCGACAATCGCCGGCGCACTTGCAGCTTTCATCACGGCACACCCGACGGTCGTGCTTCCCGTGAATACGAGATGATCGAATGGCAGTACCGAAAAGGCGGCGCTGACACCGGCATCGGGTCGGCAATCGCGGTGGCAAGCGGCATGACGGTTTCTCGAACGCGGTCAGCGTGAGGGAGGGCTGCGCAAGCGCCCCATTCCCGGCCAGGCTGCCGCCTGCTGGGCACAGATCCACGAACTCACGTTACTCACGATCGACGGATTGCTCCTGCCGGAAAAAGTTGGGTCTGGCGCCGTTCAGGCGGCCGTTAACACGCTGCTCGAAGGCCTTGTTAACGGCGCCGTATAATCCCGGGGTGCAGGGCGAAGGGCGCAGGCGGTGCAGAGGTCACCGTCAGCACCGGTTGGGTGATACGTCGCAGGCATGATCGCCCTGCGAGAACTCTTCATTCGTGCATTGCAACGTGCCCGGGCAGTCCATGAACATCATGCACGCAACGGATCACATTGATGGATACGCATCCTTTTCGCCGGCGCCTCACGCCAGCGGTCGCCCTGGCGCTTTGCACCCTGCACAGCGCCGGTCATGCGGCACCTGACACGGAAAAACCCAACCGGAGTTCTGCGGCAGCAACCTTCACCACTGGCCAGGTGGAAGCGGACGGCACAGTTCACATGCCGGCCGTCGATGTGCCTTTTTCACCGTTCGCCAGCCAGGAGGCACGTCAGGCCTTTGTGGCGAACGCGGAAAACGCGCACCGCATGCCGGCGATACAGAAAGGCGATATTGCCGGCATCAGGAGACTGACGGAGATCGAACTTGGCAAATTCCTAGTGAAAAGCCTGGCCGCCTATCCGGTAACGATCCAGGCGCACGCGCTCGGCGGTGTCTATACCGACGATATCACGCCGAAAGATGGCGTCTCGCCGACCAACCGGAATCGCGTGCTGATCAATCTGCATGGCGGCGGCTTCTTCACCGCGTCGCGCATAGGCGGCAAGGTGGAGGGTGTGCCGGTCGCGTCGGTGGGAAGGATACGGGTCGTTGCGGTCGATTATCGCCTGGGACCGGAAAACAGATTTCCAGCTGCCAGCCAGGATGTGGCGGCCGTCTACCAGGCATTGCTCAGAGAATACCCTTCGCAGAACATCGGCATCTACGGATGTTCTGCAGGCGGTTTGCTGACCGCGGAAGTGACCGCCTGGCTGCAGACGCATCATATGCCCGCGCCGGGCGCCATCGGCATCTTCTGCGCTTCGGCGAGCGGATGGGCGGGCGGCGATTCGCGCTATGTGCCATCCTCGACCGGCCATTATGCACCGCCCGACCATTCTTCACATTTCGCTGTCTCCAATGTCGCCTATTTCAGTGCGGCAGACATCGATGATCCGCTCGTGGCACCGCTCCATTCGCCCGCGATCATGGCCAAATTCCCGCCGACCCTGGTGATGACGGGCACGCGGGACATCTCCATGAGCTCCGCCATCCATACGCACGCCGAACTCGTCAAACTTGGCGTCGATGCCGAGCTGCACGTATGGGAAGGCATGGGCCACGGCTTTTTCTACGACCCGAGCTTGCCGGAATCCCGCGAAGCTTTCGCGGTGATCTCCACATTTTTCGACCGCCATCTGGGAAGATGATGTGCCCGGCGGTGGCGCGTCAGAACTGCGCCGCGCCTCCATCGACATCGAGCTCGATGCCGTTGACGTATGCGCTGTCGTCGCACGCCAGGAACACGGCGGCTTTTCCCAAATCCTCAGGCGTGCCGAGGCGACCGAGCGGGATAGTGTCGATGACGCCGGCATGCGCTTCTGCGGGCAGCAGATTGCTGAAGCCGGGCGTGAGCGTGTGACCTGGGTTGAGCACGTTGATCCGTATACCGAGACCCTTGGTCTCGAGGATCCAGGCGCGCACCAGGCTGCGGATTGCCGCCTTGGTCGAAGAATAGACCGACATCGCCGGGATGCCGCGAAACGCGGCGATCGAACCGGTGAGGATGAGGGAGGCGCCGTTCGGAAGCAGCGGAAGCGCCTTCTGAAACCCGAACAACAGGCCTTTGACGTTGGTGTTGTAGGTCGTGTCGAAATGCGCCTCGGTGATCTCTCCGAGTTTCATGATGTCGAAAAAACCCGCGTTGAGCGCCAACACGTCGATATGATCGTGTTTCGCCTTGATGATGTCGTAGATCCGATCGAGGTCTGCGAGGTTGGACGCGTCGGCCTGGATGCCGATGGCGCCGTGGCCGATCTCGGCGACGGCCTTGTCCAGTTCTCCCTGGCGGCGGCCGGTGATGAACACGAACGCGCCTTCGGCGGCGAAGGCGCGGGCCATGCCAAGGCCGATCCCCGCACTGCCGCCAGTGACGACGGCGATCTTGCCCTCAAGCTTTTTGCTCATGTTTAAGTCCTAGGTTTCGGAATGTTCGCCGTCCGACAATCGGTTGCGGCGCAGGACCCGGGAGATAATAAGTTGCTGGACGCGCGGTAGCTGGTGGATTGGACTAAGCCATATTCCAGCCTGGAATGCCGGCCGGCAAATCACCGGACTGGCCGGGTTTCCAGGCAGAGCCTGTCGACGGGCGATCTGCCGCGTCGAGATGTTTTATTCCGGAAGGGAATGGCAATGGATCGCCTCGCCGCCATGAACGCGTTCGTTCGCGTCGTTGACACCGGATCCTTCACGGGTGCGTCGCGCCAGCTGCGCGTCGGCCAGCCTGCTGTCTCGAAGATCATCGCGCAACTCGAGGCGCGCATCGGGGTGAAACTCCTCCTGCGCACGACGCTGGGCCTGAAGCCGACGGAGGCGGGCGAGAACTTCTATGAGCATGCGCAGCGCGCGGTCGAGGAAGCGGATCAGGCTGAGTCAAAGGCGCGCGGGGTGGGCGCAGCACTCACCGGCCGGCTGCGCATCTCCGGCGCAGTGACGTTCGCGCGGCTCCACATCGTGCCACGGCTGCCGAGATTCATGGCGTTGCACCCAGCACTCGACGTCGAGGTATTCCTCGATGACAACAACGTCGATCTGGTCGAGGGCGGGATCGACGTGGCCCTGCGCATGGGCGACTTGCAGGACTCCTCGCTCACAGCGCGCAAGATCGGCCAGGGGCCGCGTGCGGTCGTGGCGGCACCGAGCTACTTCGAAACGAAAGGAGAGCCCAGGACGCCCGCCGAACTGATCGACCACGAGGCGGTGATCTACGATCAGCGGGGCGGCGGCACCGTGTGGACGTTCACGCAAGGCATTTCGGAGACGATCGTGACGATCAAGGGTCGGATGCGGAGCAATGCGGCCGAGGGGGTTCGGGAGGGTGTGTTGGCGGGGATGGGGCTGGCAATCGCGTCGGAGTGGATGTTCGGCCCGGAGCTCCACTCCGGCAGGGTCCGCCGCGTGCTCGCAGACTGGGACCTTCCGCCTGTCGGCCTCTGGGCGGTGTTCCCGTCGGGCCGTAACGCCAGCATGAAGGCGCGTGCGTTCGTGAGCTTCATCGAACAGGATCTGCGCGCAGATTTCGGTGGCACGCAAGGCGCTGGTCCTTGAGTTCGCCGCTGCGCAGGCGAATGACCGATGCTGGTGTCATATCGCGTTGTTAGACGGCCAGACGTGATGGACGGCGGTCCGTCGGCAACGCGCCCGAAGCAGACGCTTTCAAGCATCCTGAGACAGCCAGCAAGCGGACATCGCTACAGGGCAAACCACGTTAGAGGAAACCGCGCCTGGTCCGTTCAGAGGTGGTCGGTATCATACCCGTTAGGTGACGAGAGCTTCAAACGAAATGAGGAATGCTCGCATATGGCAAAAAAAGACCGTCTTTACAATGATGAAATTGAAGGCTCCGGCCTACGTAATAGATGTTCAAGTTCATTAGGTAAGCTCTGTAGCGGTGCGAAGGTTAGCCATAGTTCATGAGCTTCAACCCGATCGACCGCTACTCTCGCATCTCAATATCTCGATAAGAAGACGAAAGGCAGGGGATACGTGCCGCCTCGATGGATAATAGAGGTGATAGCCAGAAAATGGGGGACACCA
Source organism: Acetobacteraceae bacterium (assembly GCA_965198855.1). Classification (GTDB taxonomy): domain Bacteria; phylum Pseudomonadota; class Alphaproteobacteria; order Acetobacterales; family Acetobacteraceae; genus BOG-908. The sequence continues at coordinate 815,362 of CBDAPZ010000002.1, forward strand.
ATCCTCTAACAGACGTACCAATCGGCCATCCATGATCATCGGCCGAACGGCGTCTTCTAATTGAAAGCTTATGCCACGACCTGCGAGCACTGTGCGTGTAATGAGCGGCGAGCTATTAATCATCCACTGACCACCGACCTTACTTCTGATCTCGCGCCCTTCTTTTTCGAACTCCCAAGCGTATATGTCGCCACTTTCAAATCGCATATTGATGCAGGCGTGTTGGGCGAGATCCCGTGGAGACTGAGGTGTCCCACGGCGAGCGAGATAATCAGGCGTGGCGACGGCCGCCATGCGCATGTCAGGGCCGATTCTGATGGCCACCATATCCTTTGAGACCTCTTCACCCAGGCGGACACCCGCATCAAAGCGGCCCTCGACAATATCCACGAGACCGCCCTCGACGCTAAGCTCCACCGCAATATCCGGAAAGGAGGCAGCAAGCTCGTCGAGCGCCGGCCAGAGCAACGTCTCTGCAGCGTGATCGGTCGCCGTGATACGGATCGTGCCCACGGGGCGCTCGCTCCTCTGCCGAAGCTCTGCAAGTCTTTCGTCAATATTCTCAAGTGCTGGTTGTAGAATCTCGATGAGGTGCTGGCCGACTTCAGTCGGCGCCACGCTCCGTGTCGTGCGCGCGAGCAGGCGCAGGCAGAGTCTGGATTCGAGACGTCGGATTGCGTGGCTGACGGCCGATTGCGAGAGGCCGATCTTCCGCGCGGTTGCGGTAAAACTACCTTGCTCACACACGGCCAGAAAAAGGGTTAAATCGGCCATGTCTTCCCGACGCACACCAATCTCCCTCGCCATATCAATCAGCCTGATACATGACTCACGTTCATTAACCCAAACAATTGAGTTGGTCTAATCATATGGGATGTAAAAGCGGATAACTCATAAGGCTTAGCGGTAGGTTTCAATCGACATCTCCGCTGTAGCGACATGCCGAACATCCTTGGAGGCCAATACATGCTCCGTCTCATCAACCCGCCGGGCCCTTCCATCCCGGGTCTTTCTCAGGCAGTGCTCGTCGAGTCTGGGCGCCTGCTGTTTTTATCAGGCCATGTTCCGTTTGATGAGAGCGGGAGCGTCTCTTCACCGGAAATCGGCCCCCAGCTTGAGCAAGTGTTTGAGAATCTCAACGCAACTTTGAAAGCCGCGGGAGTTGGATTTGAGGCTGTTGCCCGCTTGACGTTCTATGTGTGCAATCTTAGCCCGGCTGTCCTGCCGATTATACGCGAAGTCCGTGACCGCTGGATCAAGGCAGACAGGCCGCCAGCAAGCGTACTTATTGGCGTCGCATCGCTGTTTCGTCCAGATGTCATGGTGGAGGTGGATGCATTTGCGGTTGTCCCATCTGACGAAAGGGTGAAAGGCGATCGCTGAAGCGCTTTGCGAAGCTCTGCGGTAAGAAGTAGGACCTGCCACGGGACGTTCGTTTCAATGCTTATTTTGCCGGGAGCGGACTATCCGCTCCCGGCAAAACCTTGCCACCACCGCAACCCGGATCAAACCCGTGTTGCACCCGGCCTAGGGTGCTGCGTCAACCTAAATACTCCCGCATACATCCGGGCTAGGCGCGCATAAATCCGTTCTGGGCCCGCTTGCTAACGTGCTGGCACTCTCCGCATGGCCTGATCGGCGATCTTAACAATCTTCGACACTGGTATCGTGAAAACGCTGCCATGGGCCGCAGGCCATTCCGCAATTCCAGCTTTGCTATCGGAAAAAACTGCAGGCGAGATAACTAAGTCAACAACATTGCTGTCGAGCGTCTGGCGCGAGACCGGTAGGTGAGGAGTGACATCGGGCATAGCAAAACCGCCGAGGTGCACACCGACGACAGAAATATGGTAGATTGTCCTCGGTCCGATGCCTGAGCCAGTCTTGACATTGTTGATCCTGAGAAGGGAGAACGGATCTTGCAGCCTCGTATGACAAGCCCAAACCTGCCCTCCGCATAGACAGCGCGACCCGGCGGAGCAGCCGCGATCAATGCGAAGGCTGCGGTGACGATCGCTGACCCGCGCCAACCACATGGAAAGTACCTCTGCTCCTCTGAAGATGCCGTTCAATATCAAGAACTTTGCTTCACGGATGAGCTTCAGCCGTAAAATAATCCGTCATGTCAGGCGGCCGGCCGTTACTTGCCCGCGTCATAGGCTGGCTTGAAACCGTCTTTGTTCGGCATCGACACCTTCGGCAGGCTGGCGGCATCCATCGTCGCATCCTCGGGCACGATCCCGTTCAGGTGCAGCACGTAGGCGGTCACCGCATAGACCTGGTCCGGGCTGAGCGATTGCGGCGCGTTGAACGGCATCGCCCGATGGATGTAATCATAGAGCGTCGTGGCATAGGGCCAGTAGCTGCCGACCGTCTGCACCGCGTTCGGGCTGGTCAGCGTGCCCTTGCCGCCGGTCAGCCGGATCGACGGGGAGATCGGGTGCTCGCCGCCGGCACCGTGGCAGGCGGCGCAAGACTGCGCGAACACCGCCTGCCCCTCGCGCACGGTGCCGTGCCCCGGCGGCAGCCCGGCGCCGTCGCGGCGAACGTCGATGTCGAACGGCTTCAGCGTATCGGGGGTGAGGGGGCTGCCGAGACCCAGTCTCTTCGGCTGAGCCGCCGCCCCTTGGATGGCGGCCGCGGCCAGCAGACCGAAGCAGATCGCGCGTTTACACGGCAAGGGCGAAATTCCCATCGGGGGCCAGGCGCCACGAGGTGATGGCGTCATAGTGGTAGTAGAAGTTGGGGCCGCGCTCGGACAGCACGGCGGCGCGGGTCGGCTGCACCGCGCCGGTCTCGTCGGTGGCGCGGCTTTGCAACACGGCGGGGCCGCCGTTCCAGGACCAGGGCAGTCGGAACCGCGTCAGGCAACGCGACATCACCGGCTCCTGCAATGCCGCGTCGGTCCAGGTCGCACCGTCATCGGCCGAGACCTCAACCCGGGTGATCCGGCCGTTCCCGGACCAGGCGATGCCGGTCACTTCGTGGAAGCCGGTTTGTTTCAACTGAAAACCGGGGGAAGGGCGGGTGATCACGGATTTCACCCGCATGACGAAGTTGAATTGCAGCGCTGTGCCGTCGCGCCCGAGGTCGGTGTATTTCGACGTTTCTTCCCTGCTCTCGAAGGGCTGGTCGCCGAGCTTCAGCCGGCGCAGCCACTTGATATGCGTATTTCCCTCATAGCCCGGCAGCAGCAGGCGCAGCGGATAGCCCTGCTCGGGCCGCAGCCGCTCGCCGTTTTGCGAGTAGGCCAGGATCGCGTCGTCCATCGCCTTCGCGACCGGGATGGAACGGGTCATGGCGCAGGCATCGGCACCCTCGGCCAGCATCCAGGTGGCGCCGGGCTGCACGCCGGCTTCCGCCAGCACGTCGGCCAGGCGCACGCCGGTCCACTCGGCGCAGCTCAGCAGCCCGTGCGTGTCCTGCACGGTCCAGCCCGGCTTGATGTTGGCCGTCTTGTAGAGGGCGGTATTGCCGGAGCATTCGAGGAAGTGGATCGCGGAAACCGACGGGAACCGCATCAGGTCATCCATCGAGAAACTGAGCGGCCGGTCGACCATGCCGTGTATCATCAGGCGATGCTGGTCGGGGTCGATAGCCGGTGTGCCGGCGTGGCTGCGGATGTAGTGGAGGCCGTTCGGCGTGATGATGCCGTCGAGGTCCTGCAACGGGGTGACGATCGAGCCGGCGGTGTCGAACAGGAATTTTTCACGCGCACGCCGCACGACGTGACTCTCGAATGGCGAGGGCGTGCCGTAATGGTCGTCTGCGATGGGCGCGCCCTGCGTCTTGGTCCAGGGTGGTATGGCATCGGATGGGGCAGCGACGACGCGCGCAATCGGGATGCCGGCAAGGGCGGCGGCGGCGCGGAGGAGATTGCGGCGGATCATCGTCGAAGGCCTGCTTGTCGGTTATACGTTGGAAGGCAAGTAAGCAGTTCTTTTTTGAAAAAAAGAACCAAAAAACTTTTGTATATTAGGTGTGCGCGCGCCGGATAGAACCGCGACAGCAATGTAAAAGTCTTTTGCTTCTTTTCTTCAGAAAAGAAGACCTTTCTAACTCATTACTTATACGCACCCACGCGCGGCCGTTCTGCGCATCACGCCTGCTTGTAAAATCCCATTACCGGCAACTGCTCTGTAGCGAGACCCGTTCCTGCGACACTGTTGAATAGGGAAACTTTCATGTCGCAGGATGTGCTGCCACTCGGGCCGGAACGGCGCGATCTTCTGAAATGGACGGCCGGCCTCGCTGGCGCTTCGGCCATGCTTCCGATTGCCGGAGCCGTCGCACAGAGCGCTACGCACATACCGGCCACCGTGAGCAGCGCTACCAAGGCGTTCAACAGCAAGATGATCGGCTTCGTCCTGGCGCAGGAGCAATTTCCCGTCACCGAGCTTGTCAGACTCGGGGCGTCCGCGTCGAAGGCTGGCTTCGATCTCCTGGCCACCAGCGACCATTTCCAGCCATGGCAAGCCAACGAAGGCAATGCCGGCCAGGCCTGGATCACCCTGGGCGCGCTGGGCGGCCAGGCGGGCTCGGCCTGGATGGGCACCCACGTCACCTGCCCCACCTTGCGCTACAACCCTGCCGTCGTCGCCGAAGCCTTCGCCACGCTCGACCGGCTGTATCCCGGGCGCATCTTCCTTGGCCTCGGTTCCGGGGAAGCACTGAACGAACAGGCGGCTACCGGACTTTGGCCTAAATGGCCGGAGCGCTGGGAACGTCTGGTCGAGGCGATTACCATCATCCGCGCTCTCTGGAGCGGCAAGGACGTCTCTTTCAAAGGCAAGTATTACACGGTCAACGCAAAGCTCTATGAGGCGCCGGCAGCACCGATCCCGATCATGACCGCGGCGAACGGCCCGAAGGCAATGAAGCTCGCCGGCCAATACGGTGATGGCCTGATCACAGATCCGAAAACCTGGAAAGACTACAAATCGGTTTGGCAGAACGCTGCCCACGAGGCAGGTAAGGACCCGACCAGCATGCCGGTGATGATCGAGCATTTCGTAGTCGTCGGCGGCAAGGACGAGGCGAACAAGGCAGCCGAATACTGGCGCTTCCTGCCGAAAGCCTGGAAGCCCTATTTCAACATCGAGAGCCCGGTGACCATCAACCAGCGCGCCGATGCCGAAGTGCCGCTCGACAAGCTTCTCGCCACCTGGACCGTCGGCCCGGATGCAAAAACCCACATCGACGGCATCAAGGAGCTTTTCGAGAGCGGCGTCACCATCATCAACGTCCACTCGGGCCAGCCGGACCAGCAAAAAATCATTGATTTCTACGCGACCCATGTCCTCCCGCATGTCCGTACATAGGAAATGTGATGCAACTGGCCATGTAGCGGCAATCTACACCATAAATCCTGCTCGCTGGATGATCGCTCAAATTTTCTAATAGTAAAAACAACGTATTAAGCGCTGGCACGCCATCTGCAATCAACATCTGCAGGTGGCCGTGCTGAACATATCGTGCAGCAAGGCCCCTCATCTGGTTCTTTCCAACGAGGAGCATCGTCATGGCTTTCTTCACCGCACCCCGCCTCTTCACCACCTTCGCCCTGGCCGCTTTCATCCTGCCGGCCGCTGCCAATGCCGCCGAAATTGTGCCCGCCCAGAATTTCGCAAGCGTCTCCACCAATGGCATGGACCTCACCAATCCCGCCGCTCGGGCGATGTTGACGCATCGTATCGTTGTCGTCGCCCACAAATTGTGCGGCCAAATGAGCACCGGCGATGTCCTGACCTCGGACGCCTTCGACGAATGCGTCGGCCGCGCCACCGCGGACGCGAAATCGCAGATGGACAGCCGCATTGCTGCCGCCAGCACGCGTGCGATGGTCACCTCGATCGCTTCGAAATAGCCGCGCTGCCGGCGCCGTTTCCGCACCGGCGATCTTCCACGTCCCACGCGTCCACCAACGATCCGGCAAGGTCCTTGCCGGATTGTTCGGCGCCCGCAGACGGTGCAAGGAAATCGTCATGGAGGGAACGATGAACCGACAGAAGACGCTCGACTCGATCCGCGTGGATTTCCCGGTGCCGCCGCATGTGCCCAAGGACCGTGTCGTCGATCTCGGCTGGGCAATGGGCATGACGCCGAACGACCTCGTCGACCCCTACGCTCCCTATGAATGGCTATCCGGACCCGAAATCCCGAACATTCTGTATAATGCGGTGCCCCCCAACGCCATGGGCGGCGGCCGCGGCGGCGCCTGGGTGGTCACCCACTACAAGGATATCGAGCGCGTCTATTCCGACAACGAATGCTTCTCCAACAAGGGTGCGGCCGAGTTCCAGGCGATGATCGGCGAGACCTTCCGCTCGATCCCGATCGCCATCGATCCGCCCGACCACGGCAAGTATCGCCGCTACCTGATGCCGCATTTCTCCCCGGTGCGGCTCAACCGGATGGACGCGGATATCCGCGCCGTCGTCATCGAAATGATCGACACCTTCGCAGCCAAGGGCGAAGTCGACGTCGCGTGGGATTTCGGCCGTATCTTCCCGGTGCGCATCTTCATGGGATTGATGGGCTTCCCGCATTCCATGTTCGAGCAGTTCCTCGATTGGGAATGGGACATCCTGCATTCCAACAGCCGCGAGAGCATGGGTGCGGCCTTGCGCGGCGTGGTGGCATTCCTGCGCGGCTTCATCGCCGAGAAGGAGGCGACCCCCGATGACCACCTCGTCTCCGCTATCGTCCATGGCAACATCCAGGGCGAGAAGCTCACCGAGGAAGAGAAGATGGGCATGGTCTGGTTCCTCTGGCTCGGCGGGCTGGACACGGTGGCCGCCACCATCAGCCAGATGTTCCGCCGCATGGCGCTGGAGCCCGCCATTCAAGACCAGTTGCGCGCAAACCCTGCCTTGATTCCCACTGCCATCGAGGAGTTCCTGCGCACCCAACCGATCCTCAGCTCGACCCGCAGTGCCAGGTTCGATTTCGAATGGCACGGCGTGACGCTGAAGGCCGGCGACGCGGTGCAATGCCTGAACCCTGCCGGCAATTTCGACCCGTCCTATTTTCCGAACCCGAGACTCTTCGATCCCGCACGTCCCGCCAACCGGCATTTCACCTTCGTCGCCGGCATCCATCTCTGCCTCGGCGCACCTTTGGCACGCCGCGAACTGCGTATCCTGCTCGAAGAATGGTTCCGCCGTATCCCCGCCTTCAAGGTGAAGCCGGGCGCCGATACCACCGTCTTCCCCGGCCTGCTCTCAATCCGCAACCTCCCCCTCGTATGGGACCTGCCCGACTAAACCGGCTCCGTATCCAGCGCGTACCCTGCCGCCCTCACCGTCCGCACCACATCCAGCTCGCCATCCCCATTGATCGACTTGCGAAGCCGCCTGATATGCACATCGACCGTTCGCGGCTCGACATGGATATCCGGCCCCCAAACCGCATCGAGCAATTCCTCCCGCGAGAACACACGCCGCGGGTGCTGCATCAGAAACTCCAGCAGACGGAACTCCGTTGGCCCAAGATGCACCGCGCGGTTATTACGCTGCACCCGATGCGCCGAGAGATCCAGCGCAATATCGTGGAACGATAATCTGCCTTTCGTAGGCACGGTATTCGACCGCCGCAGCAAGGCGCGCATGCGTGCGAGCAACGCATCCATGTTGAACGGCTTGGTGATGTAATCATCAGCCCCCGTATTCAACCCGCGCACCGCATCCTGGTCCTCGGTGCGTGCCGTCACCATGATCACCGGCAAGTCACGCGTCGCCGGCCGCCTGCGGATCTGCCGGCAGACTTCGATGCCGGACATCAGCGGCAGCATCCAATCCAGCAGCACGAGATCGGGCGGCGCTTCGGAAATGCGCGTCAGCGCTTCCTGCCCGTCGCCGGCTTCATCGACACGAAACCCCTGCTTTTCGAGATTATAGCGCAGCATCGTTGCCAGTGCCGCCTCGTCTTCCACCACCAGCACAAGCGGCTTGGCAAGGTTCATGGCTGTTTCTGACAATGTTGCCTCCTCAGGCTTCGTGTTTCTCGTCACGCGGACGGATCACCGCATAATTGGCACTCCCGCCTTTCGGCCGCGCCTCCGGCAACGATTCTCCGGTAGCGGCGAAATGCACGGTCTCTGCGATGTTCGTCGCATGGTCGCCGATGCGCTCGAGGTTCTTCGCGATGAACAACAGATGCGTGCACGGCGTGATATGGCGCGGATCTTCCATCATGTAGGTGACGAGCTCACGGAAAATGGCCGTATAGATATCGTCTACCGCCTGGTCGCTGCGCCAGACCTGGATCGCCTTGTCTGCATCCTCGTCGCCCACCGCATCCACAGTGAGCTTCAAACTTTCCTGCACCAGCCTCGCCATATGCGCGAGACCACTGAGCTTGAACGGCAGGTTGAACTGCGACAGCACGATGCTGCGCTTGGCCACATTGGCCGCATAATCACCGATCCGTTCGAGATCGCTGCTCATCTTCAACGCCGCCACGATCTGCCGCAAATCCTGCGCCACCGGCTGACGCAGTGCCAGAAGCCGTATCACGAAGGTCTCCACCTCGCGCTCCAGCGCGTCCACCGCAGGGTCTTGTTCAACCGTCCGCGTGGCGGCGTCGGCATCCTGCTCCACGACTGCCAACGTTGCTGACGCGAGCTGCGCTTCGACCAAGCCGCCCATCTCTACCAGCAAATCACGCAGGCGTTTCAGCTCTTGCTCGTAGCGGGTTACAATATGCTGAGTGGTTTCCGCCATGGAACGATACTCCAAAAAGGAAGGCCTTCTTTTTTGAAAAAAAGAAGCAAAAAACTTTCATGATTCAGCCGAAGCGACCTGTTACGTAATCCTGGGTGCGGCGCTGTTTCGGTGAGGTGAAGATTTCGCCGGCGCCGGCGACTTCTATCAATTCGCCTAGATAGAAGAATGCGACCTGGTCTGCACAGCGGGCGGCTTGTTGCATATTATGCGTCACAATTGCGATTGTGAAATCTTTCTTAAGCTCGTCAATCAACTCTTCGATCTTCAAGGTACTGATTGGATCAAGCGCACTCGTCGGCTCGTCGAGCAGGATCACTTCAGGTCGTGTCGCAATGGTGCGTGCAATGCAAAGACGCTGCTGCTGCCCGCCGGAAAGCCCGCCGGCCGGCGTGTGCAGACGATCCTTCACCTCGGTCCAGAGCGCTGCACGCGTCAGCGACCATTCCACCCGCTCATCCATCTCCGCGCGGCTCAGCCGCTCATGCAGTTTTACGCCAAACGCGATGTTCTCGACGATCGACATCGGGAACGGCGTCGGCTTCTGGAACACCATGCCGATCCGGCTGCGCAACAGGTTGAGATCCATCGAAGGTGCAAGAATGTTCTCGCCATCCAGCAGCACCTCGCCCTCTGCGCGCTGCCCCGGATAGAGATCATACATCCGGTTGAGCACGCGCAGCAGCGTGGACTTGCCGCAGCCCGACGGCCCGATCATGCCGGTCACCCGCCGCTCCGGCAGAACCAGATCGATGCCCTTCAGCGCCTTGTTGGTGCCGTAGTAGAAATCGAGCCCGCTGATGGCGAGCTTGATCGGCCCCGCGACCGCAACACCGCTGCGCTGTGTCGCGGCAACATGCCTGGTCTCGCCGCCGGTCGCCTGCTCCATGATGGTGCTGTTCCTCAAGTTCATGTCCTTAGCGGCGCCGCACGGCAAAGCGCGCGACGACATTGATCGCCAGCACGCCCAGCGTGATCAGCAAGGCGCCGGTCCAGGCCAGTTGCACCCAGTCGTCGAAGGCGGATGCCGCATACTGGTAGATGGTCACCGGCAGGCTGGACATCGCGGAGCCTAGACCCGAAAAATCCGAATTGCCCAGCGAGGTGAACAGCAGCGGCGCCGTCTCGCCGGCAACCCTCGCCACCGCAAGCAGCACGCCGGTGAGCAGCCCGTCCAGCACGGCGCGGTAACAGATGAATACAGTCGTTTTCCAGCGCGGCGCGCCAAGCGCGATCGAGGCCTCCCGCAGGCTCACCGGCACCAGCCGCAGCATGTCCTCCGTGGTCCGCACCACGATCGGGATCACCAATATGGCCAGCGCAAGCGCCCCGGCGAACCCGGAAAAGCCGCCGAACGGGGCCACCAGGATCTGGTAGATGAACAACCCGATCAGGATCGACGGCGCCGATAGCAATATGTCCGACACGAAGCGCACCGTGTTGCCCAGCGCCGACCGGCCGGCATATTCGGCAAGATACGTTCCTACCATCAGCCCGATCGGCGTGCCGATCAGCGTGCCGAGCCCCGCCTGAATCACGCTACCGACAATGGCATTGGCAATCCCGCCACCTGCACCGGGCGCCTTGGTGGCGGTGACGAGGATATGCGGCGTGAGGCCGGGCAGGCCGAGATAGAGCAGAGTGATCAGGATAGACGTGAGGAAACCCAGTGCGATCAGCGTCGCCAGCGTGGCGAGCACCCGTGCAGCACGATCCTTGAGGCGGCGGCGCCGGCCGAGTGCCAAAGCTGCCGCTTGCCGGGTGCCGTTGGCCACAGTGGCGCTCATACCGCTGCCCTTCGTCCGAGCAGCGAGCGCGACAAGGCGAGCACGCAGAACGAGATTAGGAACAGGATGAAGCCAAGCGCCAGCAGCGAGGAGAGCTGCAGGCTGCCATTCTCGCTCTCGGGGAATTCCAGCGCCACCAGCGAGGCGATGGTGTTGCCCGGGGCAAAGATGCTGGGACTGATACGGTTGGTGTTGCCGATCACGAAGGTCACCGCCATCGTCTCGCCCAGCGCGCGGCCGAGCCCGAGCATGATGCCGCCGATGACCGAGGCCCGCGTGTAGGGCAGCACGATGTTGCGCATCACCTCCCAGGGCGTCGCACCCAGCCCAAAGGCGGATTCCTTGAAGATCACCGGCACGGTGAGGAACACATCGCGCATGGTCGCCGCGATGAAGGGGATGATCATGATGGCGAGCACGAGGGCGGCGGTGAAAATGCTCGAATCGCCTGGCGCCGCATGGAACACGCTCGCGAGCCCGGGCACATGGCCGAGCGAGTTGGCGAGCCAGGGTTTGATCGTTTTCGAGATCAGCGGGGCGAGAACGAAGAAGCCCCACATGCCGTAGATGATGGAGGGCACCGCCGCCAAAAGTTCGATCGCCGTGCCGACCGGCCGGCGCATCCAGGCCGGTGCCAACTCGGTGAGGAAGAACGCGACTCCGAATGCCAGAGGCACCGCCATCAGCAGCGCCAGCACCGAACTCGCGACCGTGCCGTACACGGAGACCAGCGCACCGAAACGCTCCGTCACCGGGTTCCAGGCGGACGAGCCCAGAAATCCGAACCCGAACGCGCGGAATGCCGGCAGGCCGCCGAGGAACAGCAGCACGAGGATGCTGCCCAGCAGCAGCAGCACGAACACGCCGGCGGCGTGTGCCGCAAACGCGAACACGCGATCGCCGAGGCGTGTGGAAGCGTGCAACTTCATCTCCGGTCTTCTATCGTCGGCATCCGGCCGATGGAGCATGCTCCAGCGGCCGGTCACCAGCGACTACTTCTTCCAGGCTGCCTTGACCTGTGCCTTCACGCTGGCAGGGAGTGCCACATATTCGAGCTTCTTCGCCGTCGCATCGCCATTGCTGAACGACCAGTCGAAGAATTTCAGCACGGCGGCGCCCTTGGCGGCATCCTTCGGGTCGGTGGGCACCAGCACGAAGGTGGCGGCCACGATCGGCCAGGCGGACGCACCGGGCTGGTTGTTCAGATCCACGGCGAAGTTCTGTGCACCGGCCCAATCGGCACCGGCTGCGGCAGCCGCAAAGCTCGCGAGCGTCGGCTTGATGAATGCACCATCATGCGTCTGCAACTGCGTCACGGTAAGATGGTTCAAGGAGGCATAGGCGCTCTCGACATAACCAAGCCCACCGGCACTGGCTTTCACCGCGGCGGCCACGCCGGCGGTGCCCTTCGCGCCGGAGCCTGCCGGCCAGCTGACGGCCTTATCCACGCCGACCTTGCTTTTGAAATCCGGGCTCACCTTGGCGAGGTAGCTGGTGAACACATAGGTCGTGCCCGAGCCGTCGGCGCGATAGAAGGGGGCGATCGCGAGGTCCGGCAGCTTGAGGCCGGGGTTGATCTTGGCAATCGCCGGGTCGTTCCAATTGGTGACGTTACCCATATAGATGTTGGCGATCAGCGCGCCGGTCAGCTTCAGGCGGCCGGGCGCCACGCCCGGCACGTTCACTGCGATATCCACGGCACCCATCACGGCAGGGAACTGCATCAGCTTGGCAGCCGCCAGCTTGTCGGCCGACATCGGTGCGTCCGACGCGCCGAAATCAACCGTGCGCTGGGTGACCAGCTTCTGGCCAGCGCCAGAGCCTACGCCCTGATAGTTCAGGCTGATGCCCGTGTCGGCTTTGGCGGCATCCGCCCAAGCCTCATAGATCGGCTGAGCGAAGGTTGAGCCGGCACCAGTGATGGCTTGCGCCTGGGCCGAGAAGCCAAGGCCGGCCATGGCAGCACTGGCCAAAGCGATACGGGTGAAACGCATGAAAACTCCTGCAGGAAAGGCGCCGCACAGATGACTGGGCGGCGATGCACGGTCGGAACCTAGTCAAGGACGACGACAGCATTATTGCAGTTTTATGAAGCTTTAATGACAGCGCCGAACGTCGGCGGGGGAACATCTGAGCCCTCTCGACGTTACGATTGCACGACAGACATAGCCTCCTCCACCGCCTAGCCGGGCCGTGTCGATCGGCTTGATCGCGGGCTCGCCCCTGCCTTTCTAGCGCCTTGCCAAGCCTCTCGACAAAATTGAATTGCCGCGTTGTTGTCCGATCAGTAATTTACGAATACGTAACGTCTTTGTGCAATTCTGATCACAGCCGAACACGTGCCATCCCATTCGACGAAGTGCGGCAGGTGTGCAACGCCGAAAGGCGGGCACGCAAGTTGCAAGCGTTCATCTTGCTTTTTACGCGTGCATCGGCAGCGGACAACACGCTAGCGTGTTGAAGCCGGACCTTCGGGGGAGGTTTTATTGACTGGGGCGCAAAGCCGCCCAATTGCATTTTAGCGGGTTGATCTGCCGGGTGCCTGAGCAGACGCTTTTTCCGTCGGCTCAGCTCCCTATGGAGTTCGTGATGCCTCATACAGATAATGTCTTTGCGCTTCATACGGCCTTACGCGACCAGCGTCGCGAAACAGAGATGAGCTTGTCGGACTACCTCGCTGCCTGCCGCGAGGATCCTGGCTGCTACGCCAGCGCTGCCGAACGCATGCTGCTTGCCATCGGCGAGCCCGAACTTCTCGACACCTCCCGCAATCCACGGCTTGGCCGGATCTTTCTCAATCGCACCGTCCGGGTCTATCCCGCCTTCGCCGAATTCCACGGCATGGAAGAGACGATCGAGCGTATCGTCGGCTTCTTCCGCCATGCGGCCCAGGGGCTGGAGGAGCGCAAGCAGGTGCTTTATCTGCTCGGCCCGGTCGGCGGCGGTAAATCCTCGCTCGGCGAGCGCCTCAAGGCGTTGATGGAACAGGAGCCGATCTACGTGCTCAAGGCAGGGAACGAGATCAGCCCGGTCTATGAAAGCCCGCTCGGCCTGTTCGATCCCGAGACCATGGCAAGCGTGCTGCAGGAGAAATACGGCATACCAAAGCGTGTGCTCACAGGCATCGCCAGCCCCTGGGCGCTCAAGCGCCTCGAAGAGTGGAACGGCGACCTCGAACGTTTCCGCGTCGTCAAACTTTATCCATCACGCCGCAAACAGCTGGCCATTGCCAAGACCGAACCCGGCGACGACAACAACCAGGATATTTCGGCCCTCGTCGGCAAGGTGGATATCCGCAAGCTGGAGATGTTCAGCCAAAACGACCCGGATGCCTATAGCTTCTCGGGCGGCCTGAACCGCGCCAACCAGGGCATTCTCGAATTCGTCGAGATGTTCAAGGCGCCGATCAAGATGCTGCACCCGCTGCTCACCGCGACGCAGGAAGGCAACTACCTTGGCACGGAGAACATCGGGGCCATCCCCTTCGGCGGCATCCTGCTGGCGCATAGCAACGAGGCCGAGTGGCAGACCTTTAGGAACAACCGCACCAACGAGGCCTTCCTAGACCGCGTCTCGGTGGTCAAGGTGCCATACTGCCTACGCGTGACGGAAGAGGCGATGATCTATGAAAAGCTCATCTCCGGCTCGGCCTTGGCGGAAGCACCCTGCGCGCCGCACACGCTGGAAATGCTGGCACGATTCGCCGTGCTGTCGCGCCTGAAGCCGCACGCTAATTCGCGTCCATTTGCAAAGATGCGCGTCTATGACGGCGAGAATATCCGCGAGACGGACCCGAAAGTCCGCACGATGCAAGAGTATCGGGATACGGCCGGCGTGGATGAGGGCATGGATGGCATATCCACCCGTTTTGCGTACAAAGTGCTTTCCGCCACTTTCAACCACTCTTCCAACGAGGTGGCGGCTGACCCGGTGCATCTGATGTATGTGCTGGAACAGGCCATCAAACGCGAGCAGTTCCCGCCGGAGATGGAGAGTGGATATCTCGCGACGATCAAGTCCGAACTCGCTTCGCGTTACGCCGAATTCATCGGCAACGAGATACAGAAGGCGTATCTTGAGAGCTATGGCGATTACGGTCAGAACCTGTTTGATCGTTACCTGGACTACGCCGATGCCTGGATCGAGGATCAGGACTTTAAGGATCCCGATACTGGCCAGATGTTGAACCGTGAGCTTCTGAACGGCGAACTGACAAAGATCGAGAAGCCGGCCGGAATTGCCAACCCGAAAGATTTCCGTAACGAAGTTGTAAAGTTCGCCTTGCGCAACCGGGCTTCGAATGGCGGCAAGAACCCGTCCTGGACCAGCTACGAGAAGATCCGCGACGTCATCGAGAAACGGATGTTCAGTCAGGTGGAGGATCTGCTGCCGGTGATCAGCTTCGGGTCGAAAAAGGACGGCGATACGGAGAAGAAACATAACGATTTCGTCGAGCGTATGGTCTCTCGTCACTACACTGAGCGTCAAGTCCGGCGGCTGGTGGAATGGTATATGCGGGTGAAGCAGTCAGCCTGAGCAATTGAGGCAACGTGGACATTATCGATAGGCGGTCGAACCCGCACGGCAAGAACCTGGAGAACCGCCAACGCGTCTTATCCAGGGCCAGAGGGGCCGTGGCCAAGGCTGCGAGGGAAGCGATCGATCAGGGCACCTTGCGCGAAACCGGCCAGGGCGAAACGGTCACCATCCCCGCCGACGTATTGTATGAACCAAGCTTCCACACCGTATTCTCCGGTGGTGACCGCCACATCGTGTTGTCAGGCAACAAGATATTCTCGACCGGCGACCGCATACAACGCCCCAAAGGCGGTGGCGGTGGCGGCGAGGGCAGCGGGCAGGGGGATGGCGAAGCGCAGGATGGATTCCGTTTCGTGCTTTCCCGCGACGAATTCCTCGACCTGTTCTTCGAGGATCTGGAGCTACCTGATCTGGTGAAAAGCCAGGTGATGGCGACGGACACCATGTCGCCGGCGCGTGCCGGCATCAGCGTGGATGGCTCGCCGTCGCAGGTGGATATGTCGCGCACCATGCGGCAATCCATGGCGCGACGTATCGGCCTGCGCCGGCCAAAAACCCCGGAAGTCCGCGCTTTGGAGGAGGAGGTTGCCCGCTTGGCAAACTCCGGTGACGACCCGGACAGACTGTCTGCTTTGCGAGGCGAGCTGGAAATTGCCTTACGACGGCTCTCGCGCGTGTCCTGGGTCGATCCCCTCGACATGCGGTATCGCCGCTACACCCAGGTGCCGAAACCTACCGCACGCGCGGTGATGTTCTGCCTGATGGATGTGTCCGGCTCCATGTCGGAATCCATGAAGGATTTGGCGAAGCGCTTCTTTCTTCTGCTGCACGTGTTCCTGGAGCGGCGCTACAAGCGCGTGGACCTGGTTTTCATCCGGCACACCGAAGTGGCGGAGGAAGTGAGCGAGGAGGTGTTCTTCACCGATCCGCGCACCGGCGGCACCGTGGTGTCCACAGCACTGACGGAATTTACCCGCATACAGCGCGATCGATATCCGGCCGAAAGCTGGAACATCTACGCGGCCCAGGCATCGGACGGCGATAATTACAGCAGCGACACCCAGCGCGCGGTGGCCTTGCTGGAGAAGGAGATACTGCCGATCGTGCAGCATTTCGCCTATATCGAGGTCGCCATGTCGGCTGCCATCATCCGTGGCGATACCGATCTCTGGCGCGGCTATTCGCCGCTCGCCGAACGCGCGCCCAAGCTCGCCATGCGACGCGTCTCAGAGCGGCGGGAGATCTTCCCTGTTTTCCGCGACCTTTTCGGCCGGAAAGTGCGGGCATGAGCGACCTGATTTATCAAGGCCCAGACTGGGATTATGCAAGCCTGAGGCGCTCCTACGAGGCGATCGAACAGATCGCGACCGACGAGCTCGGCCTGGAATTCTATCCGAACCGCATCGAGCTCATCACCTCCGAGCAGATGCTGGACATCTATACCGCCCACGGCATGCCGCTGACCTACAAGCATTGGTCGTATGGCAAGAGGTTCCTGCAGCACGAAAATAGCTACCGCAAAGGCTATACGAGCCTCGCCTATGAGGTCGTTATCAACTCAAACCCGTGCATTTCCTATTTGATGGAGGAAAACACGGCAACCATGCAGGCGCTGGTGATCGCGCATGCAGCTTTCGGTCACAACCACTTTTTCAAGAACAACCATCTCTTCAAGCAATGGACGGAAGCTTCCGCCATTCTCGACTATCTGGCATTTGCCAGAACCTTCGTCGCGCAATGCGAAGATCGCTACGGTGCGGCCGCCGTCGAGCGCATTCTCGATGCGGCGCATAGTCTGTCCCGCCACGGCGTCAGCAAACATGCCGGTAGCCGGCCGCTCGATCTCAAATCGGAGGAAAAGCGCGAGCGTGCCCGCCGCGACCACGACGAGAAGATGTTCGACGATCTGTGGCGCACAGTGCCGGGCACCAAAGCTGTGCCGGGTGCGGACAGGCTTGCGGAACGACGCCGCCGGCTCGGCCTGCCTGAAGAAAACCTGTTGTATTTCTTGGAGAAATCGTCCCCGCGCCTGGAATCCTGGGAGCGGGAGATCATCCGCATCGTGCGACTGATCGCGCAGTATTTCTATCCGCAGCCCCAAGCCAAGGTGATGAACGAAGGCTGCGCCACCTGGGTGCACCAGCGCATCATGACCCGCCTGCACGAAAAGGGGCAGATCGACGACGCGGCGTTCCTCGAAGTGCTGCACTCCACCAGCAACGTGATCATGCAGGTGGGCTACGACCACCCTGCCGGTGGCCCCGATTTCAATCCCTACGCGCTTGGCTACGCGATGATGACCGACATCGTGCGTGTCTGCGAGAATCCCACCAAAGAAGATCGCGATTGGTTCCCCGACACCGCCGGCAACAACGACCCGATCGGCACGCTAAAGCACGCCTGGGCCAATTATCGCGACGAGAGTTTCATACTCCAATTCCTCTCTCCCAAAGTGATGCGCGATTTCCGCCTGTTCCGCCTGCTCGATGATACCGGCGAGCCGACCTTGCTGGTCGACGCCATCCATGATTCCGAGGGCTACCGCTCCATCCGTCGCAGCCTTGCCCGCTCTTACGATCCGGGGCTCAACGATCCGGATATCCAGGTCGTCGATGTGGATCTCTCAGGCGATCGCCGGCTGATGCTGGAGCACCGCACACGGCCAGGGCAGTTGCTCGCGAAGAAGGATGCGGAGGCCACGCTGAAATATTTGGCTATGCTGTGGGGATATGAAGTGCGGCTGCAGGAAGTCGACGCAGCCAACGATGCAGTACTGGCGACGCATACGTCGAGCCCGCCGAAGGAGTAAGGAAGCCGTTCTTTTCTGAAGAAAAGAACCAAAAGACTTTTATGTTCTCGGCATAGGCTGCCGGATAGAACCGCGGCAGCCAATCAAAAAGTCTTTTGCTTCTTTTCTTCAGAAAAGAAGGCCTTCCTGACCCAAACCAAATACACGGCGATCAACGCCCCACCTAACCCGAACCATGTAAACGCATACTGCAAATGGTTATTCGAAGGCTGCGGAAACGTTTCCGAAGGCTGCGGCGCCCCAGCGGCCGTGCCGACGCCGAGCGGATTTCGCAACGCCACGAGCATGAAGGATGCCGCATCCGGCGCACCAAGCGCGCGGCCGATTGTCGCAGGGTTCATCGTATAGAACCGGCGCCCTTCCACATCGTCCGACGCCGACAACCAGCCCGGCGTTTCCGGCAGCCGTATATACCCTGTCACATCGATTGGGCCTGTCACCGCCTGCGGTGTGCCGCGATCAGTCGGCACCCAGCCCAGCAGAACGAGCAGCGGCGGCGCGCCTACTCTGTCGAGCACTTCGACCAATTGTGCACCCATGCGGTCGTCCCGCACCTCGGCGCCGAAAAGCCCTGTGCGTCCGCTGCGCAGGTTGCCGTGGACAACGACCTTGGTGAATAGCGGCGGCGTATCGCCGGCGATCAGCTCGGCCGGCGGCGCGTTTGCGGCCGCCTCGATCTGCGCCAGGATGTGCTGTTTCCAATGCAGCCGATGTATCTGCCAGAAACCCAGCGCCGCCAGGATGGCCACGGCGATCAACGTGGCGATGCTGGCGGAGAGGATCCCGCGCTTGCCCAAGAGGCTCTCGCTCAAGGCTGCATTTCCGAGCGTCGCATCTGATATTGCTGCGCGGTAAAGAAGCTTTTGATGTAGCGGGTCATGCCCAGTGCCAGAACCAAGGTGACCGGCGGCCAGATCAGCGCGTGGACCCAAAGCGGCGGCGTGAAATGGAAGTCCACCCAGAACGCAGCGCCCACGACGATCGCACCCAGTACAATGAGAATTGGCACGGCGAATGCGTCGCCAGTGTCGGCACCGGTAAAATCCAGCCCGCATATCTCACAAGCAGGCCGGATGGCTAGAATACCGTCGAAGAGCTTGCCCTCGCCGCAGCGTGGGCACCGGCAGGTCAGCGTCGCGCGGGCGACGCTGACCTGCGTGCCGTCGGTCAAACCGATCGGCTTAGTCCGCGCCGGGCGGGCCGGCGCCCCAGATGTAGACGAACACGAACAGGAACAGCCAAACCACGTCCACGAAGTGCCAATACCAGGCCGCCGCCTCGAACCCGAAATGCCGTTCCGGCGTAAACGCACCACCCTTGGCTCGGAACCAGCACACGGTCAGGAAGATGGTGCCGATGATCACGTGGAAGCCGTGGAACCCGGTGGCAAGGAAGAAGACGCCGGGATAGACGCCGCCGCCCACCAGGTGGAACGGCGCCTCGGAATACTCCATCGCCTGTAGGCAGGTGAACGTCATGCCCAGTAGCACCGTAATGCCGAGGCCCATGATCAAATGGCGGCGGTTATTCACGATCAATGCGTGATGCGCCCAGGTGACGGTGCAGCCGGAGAGCAGCAGGATCATCGTGTTCAGAAGCGGCGTATCGAACGCGTCGAACGTATGAATGCCTGTTGGCGGCCAGGTGGGGGTGGCCGAGTCCAGCACATGTTCCGGGAAGAGGGCGAAGTGGAAGAAGCCCCAGAAGATACCCACGAAGAACATCACTTCCGACAGGATGAACAGCGTCATCCCATAGCGCAGGCCAAGCCGCACCACGGCGGAATGCATACCGGGCGTATTGCTCTCCGTCAGCACGGAACGCCACCACATCGTCGCGCAAAGCCCGGTGGTGACAACGCCGGCAGCAAGCATGATGTAGTTGCTGAAATGTGCCGCGAACACGATCCCGGCAAGCGTCAGCCCGCCACCTATGGCGCCGACGATCGGCCAAGGGCTGGGGTCGACTAGGTGATAAGGCTGCTTCAGCCCCGAATTTGTTGCCAAGGCGGTGTCGTGCGCACTGTCCATCGTAAGGTCCCGTCCCTCAGGTGCAGCACCCGCACGGTGCGCCCCAAACCAGTCTAGCAGCAAAATCCCAGGCCCATTGCAGGCCCAGGGGTGTCACATCATCCCATATGGCCGAGCTTGACCACGGTGATGCCGAAAAACAGCACCACCAGGCAAACCAGAACCACCATGAGCGCAATGTTCCGGCCGCGCTGGCGGCGTATCAAGTCAGCCGCCTGGGCTGATGTCGGTCGCGGTGGAAAATCGTCCATACCCATTCACACGCCCAAGGCCACGCCGGCGGCGAGGGCTATAAAGATGCCGGCGAGATAAGCCAGTGAATAGCGGAACGTCAGTTTAGCCGGACGATCTGCGGTCAGGCTGACACCACTCTTATCCTGCGTGTCGCGCAACACGCGCCAGGAGCAGACGACGAAGCCGAGGCTCAGAAGCGCCGCGGACACGCCATAGAGGCGGCCGGTATAGCCGAGCGCCCATGGCAGCACCGAAACGATCGCCAGCACCAGCGTGTATCCAAAGATCTGCCGGCGCGTTTCGCGCGCGCCGGCAACGTTCGGCAGCATCGGCACGCCCGCGCGGCCATAATCCTTGCAGGCATAAAGTGCCAACGACCAGAAATGCGGCGGCGTCCAAAAAAACACGATGCCGAACAGCAGCAAGGGCAGGATATCCACGCTACCGGTCACCGCAGCCCAGCCGATCAGGGGTGGGAACGCACCGGCGGCTCCGCCGATGACAATGTTCTGCGGCGTACGCCGCTTCAGCCACATCGTGTAGATCACCACGTAGAACGCGATCGAGATCGCCAGCACGGTGGCTGCACAAAGATTGGTGGCCAGGCCCATCAGCAGAACGGAGCCGACCGAAAGCGCGATGCCGAACGCCAGCGCTGCACCAGGCTCGATACGCCCAGCCGGGATCGGCCGGTTGCGTGTGCGATGCATGAGCGCATCGATATCGCGCTCGTACCACATATTAAGGCAACCGGCCGCACCGGCAGCCACCGCGATGCAGAGTATCGCGGTGAAGGCCAGAACAGGGTTTAGGTGTCCCGGCGCCACGTAAAGCCCGATCGCGCCGGTAAACACCACAAGCGACACCACCCGCGGCTTGAGCAGCAGGAACCAGTCCTGCCACCGATCAGCCCGGATGTCGTCCAGAAGAAGGGGGGATTGCTCCCCCCTGGCAAGCTGTGCGTCCATCAACGGAACCGCGGCAGCTCTTCGAAGGTGTGGAACGGCGGCGGCGAACTGACGGTCCATTCGAGCGTGGTCGCACCTTCACCCCAGTAATTATCGGCCACGGCCACCTTCGAGGTGAAGGTTTTGTAGACGACGAACAGGAAGATCAGCACCGAGAACCCGCCGACGAACGAACCGATCGAGGCGACGTAGTTCCAGCCCGCAAAAGCGTCAGGATAATCCGGGTAACGACGCGGCATACCGGCGGCCCCAAGGAAATGCATCGGGAAGAAGGTCAGGTTCACACCGATGAACGTCACCCAGAAATGCACCTTGCCCCAGAATTCCGGATATTGGTGGCCCGACATCTTGCCGATCCAGTAGTACCAGCCGGCGAAGATCGAGAACACAGCACCCAGCGACAGCACGTAGTGGAAGTGGGCGACCACATAATAGGTGTTGTGGAGAACCTCATCGACACCCGCGTTCGACAGCACCACGCCGGTCACGCCGCCCACGGTGAACAGGAAGATGAACCCTATCGCCCACAGCATCGGCGTCTTCATCTCGATCGAACCACCCCACATGGTCGCAATCCACGAAAAGATCTTGATGCCCGTCGGCACCGCGATGATCATCGTCGCCGCCATGAAGTAGGCGCGTGTGTCGACCGACATGCCCGAGACGAACATGTGGTGCGCCCACACCACGAAGCCGACCACGCCGATCGCCACCATCGCATAGGCCATGCCGAGATAGCCGAACACCGGCTTGCGCGAGAAGGTGGAGACGATGTGGCTGATGATGCCGAAGCCCGGCAGGATCATGATGTAGACTTCGGGGTGGCCGAAGAACCAGAACAAATGCTGCCACAGCACCGGATCGCCACCGCCTTGCGGGTCGAAGAACGAGGTGCCGAAATTGCGGTCGAAGATCAGCATAGTGATCGCACCGGCCAGCACCGGGAGTGACAGCAGCAGCAGGAACGCGGTGACGAGCATCGCCCAGATGAACAGCGGCATCTTGTGCAGCGTCATGCCCGGCGTGCGCATGTTGAAGATCGTCGTGATGAAGTTCAGCGCGCCGAGCAGCGACGACACGCCGGCTAGATGCAGGGCGAACAGCGTGAAGTCCATGCCGGGGCCGGATTCATAGGTGCTGTTCGACAGTGGCGGATACAGCGTCCAGCCCGAGCCACTCTCGCCCATCAGAAGCCCGGCCATGATCAGGATGAAGGCGGGCACCAGCAGCCAGAAGCTGATGTTGTTCAGGCGAGGGAACGCCATGTCCGGCGCGCCGATCATCAGCGGGATGAACCAGTTGCCGAAGCCGCCGATCAGCGCCGGCATGACGGTGAAGAAGATCATGATCAGGCCGTGGGCCGTGACGATGGTGTTCCACTCCTGGCCGGAGCTCACCAGAGTATTGCCCGGATGGATCAGCTGGGCACGCATGATGATCGACAGCACGCCGCCGACCATGCCCGCCATCACCGCGAACAGAAGGTATAGCGTCCCGATGTCTTTATGATTGGTCGAGAATAGCCAACGCTGCGCGAAGGTCGGGTTATGGTGCCCATGGTCATGGCCGTGGTGCAGATCGTCATGCGTGGTGGCGGACATCTTCTTAATGCTCCGACGCCGAAGCCAGGCGGGTATTCCCGTCCAGGCTGGCATTGTTGAACTTGGCGGGCGCTGCCTCGAGCCAGGTTTTGTAGTCCTCAGGGCTCACCGCATGCACGGAGATCGGCATCACGCTGTGGTTCGTGCCGCAGATCTGGTTGCATTCGCCGTAGTAATCGCCAGGCTGGTCCACACGGAACCAGGTCTCGATCGTGCGGCCGGGGATCGCGTAACGCTGCACGCCCAGGCTCGGGATGAAGAAGCTATGGATCACGTCCGCACTCGTGGTGAGGATACGGATGTTCTTGCCGGCGGGCACCACAAGCTGGTTGTCGACCGCGAGATGACGCAGCTTTAATTGCTCGCCCTTCAGGTCGCCATCCTGCACCATGTAGCTGTCGAAATGCAGGCCCTTGGAATCGGGATAGGTATATTCCCAATACCATTGATGGCCAGTGACCTTGATCGTCACATCCGCATTCGTCGTCCGGTCCTCGAAATAGACCAGGCGGAAGGAGGGGATGGCGATCACCACCAAGATCAGCACCGGGATCGCTGTCCAGGCGACCTCCAGCAGCGAGTGGTGGCTGAGCTTGCCGGCAACCGGGTTGCGCTTGTGGTCGTAGCGCCACATCACATAGCCCAGCAGGCCGGCGACAAATGCGGTGATGATCACGATGATCCACAGGATCAGCGTGTTGAGCGATTGAATTCCGTGCATCACCGGAGAATGGGCAGTCTGCATGTCCATCTGCCAAGGGGCCGGCACCTGGGCTGCCGCCGGCAAAGCGGCAAACGAGGCCGCAGCTGCAAGCAGGCCGGCCCAATGCCGTCCGGCGAAACGCGTCAAAAATTCGGGCATCTTGTCAATGTGTCCCGCTGGTTCGGGGGCCGGCCCGCGCCGGTCCTGGCTTGTACGTATCGGATATCGGAGCGCCCGGCACAGATCAAGGTGCGGTGCGGTATGATTGTGCGCCGATGGTGTTGCTACGGCACTAAAAGCCAGGGGGAAATCCCTCAGCGGGGAAGGTGCACCAGGGTGAATATCCCGAAGGGCGGCATGGGTTCGAAGGTGGCCTGGGCCATGTCGCCCGCATCGAACAAATCTTCGGTCGCAAAATCCGGGTGCCAGCCAAGCGCGTGCGCGAACGGCGTCATCGCCCGCTCGACCGCCAAGCGCACACCCTTGTCGGCGACAAAATGATTGACGAATAGAATGTGGCCGCCCGGACGCACCACACGCTGCAACTCTGCCAGCAGCTGCCGCGGGTTCGGCACGACCGACGCCACGAACATGACAGCGGCGATGTCGAAGGATCCGGTGGGCAGGCCCGTCGCCTCGGCATCCAGCTCCAGCAGTGCCTCCACTTGAAGCAGCCCTTCTTCCTCCACCCGCGCGCGCGCGCGCGCGAGCATGTCGGCAGAGAGATCGATGCCGGTGACACGCTTGGCCAGGCTGTAATGCGGCAAGGCCAGACCAGTGCCGACGCCTACCTCAAGCACATGCTCGCCAGGCAGCGCGTTCACGGCGTCGATCGCGCGAAATCGCGCGGCGCGCGATACGCGGCCAAAGATATCGTCGTAGAAAGCCGCCTGGCGGCGATAGGCAGTGCGCACCGCCTGGGCATCTAGTTTGTTCATGGGGGCAGTTACCAGCTTACAGCCGGCAGTTACCAGAGATCACCAGGTAACCGCCAACTGAAAACCGTACTGCGCGTCTTACTCTGCTGGCAAAAGGTTTACCGCTGCCGCACGTCCATTCTGCTGCTGCTCGACCTCGAAGCCTACTTTCTGGCCTTCATTGAGATTGCGCAGCCCGGCCTTCTGCACAGCGCTGATATGGACAAATATGTCCTTGCCACCGGTCTCCGGCTCGATGAAGCCGTAACCCTTTGTGGGATTGAACCATTTCACGATTCCACTGGTCATCCGTCGACACTCCCTGCGTGGTGCCGGGATCATTACCAATGGTTGGTCGCCCGGCTTGCCGCCTGCGACGATATCAAGCTTCCCTTGTCGCTGCAACGAAACTGTAAGACCCGACCTGGTAAAATTGCGTAGCCGACAAAGCGAATGTTTGACCCGGGACCCAAAAATGACGCAGTTGTGGTGGCGGAGCTCACGTGGCGGCAGGAGCGGAGGACAAGCTTGCTCACATATCTGACGATCTGGGAGGGCAATCACCGGACCCTGATCTACGGCGTGATCGCACTTGCTTTGTGGCTTGCGGCCTATCTCACCTATCTCAAGAACGATATCCGCAACTATTTCCGTCGTCGCGCCGCCCATCGCTGGGGTGTGGACATGTCGACGAAAACGGTCACCTCCGGGCCGAAGCCGGTCCAGTAACGGCGGCGCTAATCGCCGGCAAAGCTGCGCACCAGTGCTGCCGGAATGCGCGCTGCCACGTTCGCGATCACTTCCGGCACACCGCCAGCCGGCCGCGGCGGACTGAACAAATGGCCCTGCACCTCCGTGCAGCCCTCGATCCGCAGCCAGCTCAGCTGCTCCTCCGTCTCCACACCCTCGACCAGGCTGTCCAGATGCAGATGGCCGCAAAGCCCGAGCACGGCACGGATGATAGTGCCGCCATCGCCGTGCAGATCGGCAAGGAAACTCGCATCGATCTTCACCTTGTCGAACGGGAACGAGCGCAGATAGCTCAGCGACGAGTAGCCGGTGCCGAAATCGTCCAGTGCGAGGCGCACGCCGAGCGCCTGCAGGCGCCGCATGGTGGCCAGCACGTCGCCGACATCGCGCATCACCACGCCCTCGGTGATCTCCAGCTCCAGCCGGCGCGGCTCCAGCCGGCTCTCGCGCAGCGCGCTGGCCACGATATCCACAATGTCCGAGCGCTCGAACTGCACCGGTGAAAGATTGACCGCGAGGCGCGTATTGGTCGGCCAGCGTGTCGCTTCCTGGCAAGCCTGCCTGAGAACCCATTCGCCGATCGAGGCGATCAGCCCGGTTTCCTCGGCGATCGGGATGAAGCGGCTCGGCATCACCATGCCGAGCACGGGGTGGTGCCAGCGCAGCAACGCCTCGAATCCGCTCACCCGGCGCGGCTCCAGCTGCACCAGCGGCTGGTAATACACCTCGAGCTGATTGCGGCTGAGCGCCTCGCGCAGATCCACCTCCAGCGCGCGGCGCGTGCGCACTGTCTCCTCCATCGCGGGATCGAAGATACGATAGGCGTCGCCGCCGTCGGCCTTGACGAAATACAGCGCGATATCGGCCGTGCGCAGCAGATCGTTCAGCGTCTCGCCGCCGCTCGGATACAGCGACACACCGACGCTGGCACTGATGCGCAGATGGTAGCCGTCCACTTCGATGGTCCGTGCCAGCTCGCCGACGATGAACCGCGCCAGAGAGGTCGCATCACGCCGCTGCTGACGGCATAGCCTGACGACTGCGAATTCATCCCCGCCCAGCCGCATCACCAGATCATCCGGCCCACAGCACAGCCGCAGCCGGTTGGCCACTTGGATGAGCAGCGCGTCGCCCACCGGATGGCCGCGGGTGTCGTTGATCTGCTTGAAGCCGTCGAGGTCGATCAGCAGAACCGCAGCCGAAAGGCCCTCATGCCGCGCCATCTCGAAGCGCTTGGCCATCACGTCGGTGAAGAAGCGGCGGTTGAACAACCCGGTCAGCGGGTCGAGCATCGCCTGCTCGGACAGCCGCTCGCGCAGCAGATAATTGGCCAGTATCAGCCGTGTCGCAGTGAAGGCGCCCGCGATCAGCGCCAGCATCACCGACAGCACGATCCGGCGGAGCCGGAAGAAATCCGCCAGCGCTACCTGGGTATCCAGTGACTGGCTGACCACGATCGGCACCTGCTCCGGCGCGCGGAACCCCACCAGTCGATCGACGCCTCCGGCATGGTCTTGCAGATGGCCGCTCCCGGTCTGCAGCGCCTGCAGAAAGGCCGGGTCGTTGCGCGAGGGATGCTCCTGCATCGCCTTGGCCGGGAAGCTGCTGCGGGCGAGGAACGCGCCATCGCTGCGCCGCTGCACCATGCTGACCACGCTTTCGCCGCTGGTCTCACGGCGGATAGAGTCCGACAGCGCGATCGGGTCTAGCCAGACCACGAGCTGGCCGACCAGGCGGCCGTCAATATCGCGCAGGCCCCAGGATGTCTGTACCGACCAGCGGCGGTTCAACGCATCATAGACGGGCGCGCCCACCTGCGGCGCATCGGCGGCAGCGAGGTCTTCCGCCGCCTCGGCGGTATCGTCGGGCAGCGCGGTACTGTCGGCGGTAATCCCTGAAAGCCCAGGCGTGATACTGGTCCAGGCAAGCTGACCATCGAGAATGACACTCACATCCTGCACACCGAACCGATGCGCGGCCACGATGTCGTGCATCTCCTGATCGATGGCACGGCGGCCCGCTTCGTCACCGTTCTGGCCAAGCAACAAACGGGTCTGCGCGAGGCCCTGTATCGCCTTCACCGCATCGAACAGGCGCAACACCGTCTGCTCGACAGCCGCCGCCCCTGCCTCGGCACGGGCGAGAACGGCCGCTGTTTGCGTGTGCTCCGCTTCCATCAGCGAACCGACCGTGCCGCCAACGAGCAGAAGACTCAGCAATGCCCAACCACCGAAAGCGATGAGAGCGGCACGGCTGAATCGGCGCAAGATCTTGCCCAGCATATTTCCAAACACTTAATTGCCGGGCCGTCTGAGACCATGCGAATGCAGGCACTATATCGAGAAGAGGTGACGAAATAAAGAAACTAGAGGGTGTAATTTGCTCATCTTTGCAAAAAGACAAGGCAAGGCAAAGCGATTAGTTGCTGAAAAGCATAACAAATCTATACGTTTGGTTGATACACGCAGGTTTCGCGATTGCAAACCATCGGTCGAACACGCGTAAAACAAGCAGTTCTTTTTTGAAAAAAGAACCAGAAGACTTTTACGTTTATAGCGTTCGCTGCCGGATAAAGCCGCGACAGCGACCTCAAAGTCTTTGGTTTCTTTTCTTCAGAAAAGAAGACGTTTCAATGTCAGAAAGGTTTCAGCAACCGATCAATATAATCCAGCTCGCCTTTCGGCCGCTGGCGATCCGCGCCGCGCCGGCGCAGCTCTTCCTGGATAGCGCGACTGCGCCCTTCCTCCATCTTGTCCGGCACCGGCACGCTGGCATCGTCTGCGGTGCTGCCGTTGCCATCGACCTGCCGGCCGAACGGATCCTTCTTGCGGCCGCCATGCCCGTCATCCGGGCCGTCCTCGCCTTCCTGACCTTGCCCGCCTTGGCCTGACTGGCCGCCCGGCTGCAGCGAAAGCTGCATCTGTCCCGCCGCGCCGGCACTCATCTGTTTCGACATGCTCTGGCCGCCCTGCTGCAAGGCGGCAATGGCGCGACTGATGCTGTCGCGCGCTTGCGGATCCTGGTGCGACTGCAGGGCCTGCGCCGCGTCGTCCATGGCGTGCCCGGCATCATCAAGGCCGCGCGGCGGTTGCCCGCCGGATTGGGCAAACCCCTGCGACAGGGCGCCAAGAGCGCGGTGCAGCGCTTTCTGCGTGCGGGCGTCGGCACTTTGCTGCTGGTGTGGCGAAGCGGATTGCTGCGGGTTCGCACCCATCTGCTGCTGTGGCTGGTCCGATTGGCCGCGATCGGGTTGGCCGCGATCCGGCGGTGAGCGATCAAGTTGAGGCTGGTCGGCGTTCTCCTGCTGGTCGTCCGGCGACTCATCGGTGCCGCCCATCGGCGGGAACGGAAAACCGCGGAATTGCGGCGGCAGGCCGGGTGGCAGGGGGGCGGGCGCGCGTGACTGGGCGTGATCGAGCAGCTCGGTCTCGCGCCTTACCAGGTCCTGCACGGCGCCCATGATCTGCCGGCCGCGCCGCGCCTGCTCCTGGCGCTGCTGCATTTCCTGCTTGCTCTCGATATGAGCGTTCTTCAGCTGATCGAGCATCTTCTCCATCTGCGCCATGGCGCTCTTGGCATCGTCCATGCGGCCTTCGCGCGCGGCTTGCTCCATCTCCTTCATCATCTTGTCCAGTGCGTTGGACGAGAGGTGCTGCTGGCTCGGATCGAATTTCTCGATCGCACCGCGCTGCACTGCCTGCTTGCCGATCTCGGCCAGCCGCTTGTCCAGCGCCTGCCGCAACTCGTCCAGCCGCTGCGAGAACTCTTTGGCGGAGAGCCGGCCATTGACGCGATCTTCCATCGCCGCGCGCAGCCGGGCACGCGCCTCCGCCAGCGCCCGCGCACCGGCATCCGGCAATGCGCCGTCCAACGCGAGTGCGAGGGTCCAGAGGCGCGCCTGTGCTTCAGCGACCGGATCCCGGCCGGCATGCGGCGCCTGCGTCAGCAGGGCCGCCGCAGCAGCAAGATTGAGGCTAATTCCCGTGGCCGAAAGGCCGGACGGATCATGCGGCCCGAGCGGTGCTTCGCCGAGGGCAGCGAGGTCGGCCGCGGCATCGGCAGCACCACCGGGATGCAGCGCCAGGCGACGGCGCAGATCGATAATGGCGCGCGCAAGCGGGTGATGGAAAAGTCGCGCCGGCAGCACGAAATCGAGCGGTGCTCCAAAACCCTGCTGGCCGGAGACATCGCGGCCGGCCAGCCGACCCGTCATCATCACCCCAGCATAGGGATTTTCCGAAAGATCCTCGGTGGCGATGCCCTTCGCGTCTTTCGGCGTGCCGGGCAAGGGCAATGGCACGACCAGGCTCGGCAGGTCAGGCCGCCCCTGCGGGCGCATTTCCGCTTGCAGGCCGGCGACCCCCCAACGTTGCGCCACCTGCCAGGGCAGCCTTGTCGCGACCGATGCACCGGCGCGGCCAGGCGGCGCGGTCCAGGCAAGTTTCGGCGGCTCGTTCGGCAGAACGGTCACGTCCCAGCCGCCGAGATCCGACCAACCGGCCGCCAGACTCAGATGGCCGCTGCGGACCAACGAC
The DNA here is from genome assembly GCA_965198855.1 of Acetobacteraceae bacterium. Classification (GTDB taxonomy): domain Bacteria; phylum Pseudomonadota; class Alphaproteobacteria; order Acetobacterales; family Acetobacteraceae; genus BOG-908. The sequence goes on from CBDAPZ010000002.1 coordinate 844,958, forward strand.
GATATCGCCTGGAAACTGTCGCTGCCGAGTTCTTCCATCCGATGGGCGTCGCCAGCGACGGTGAGGGTAGGCCGGCTGGCGACACCGGTGATGCTGACTGTCAGCTTGGACCCCTGCGGCACCGAAATCGCTGCTGCATCCGCGCCGATGGCAGGCAGGAAGATTGGCGGCAATCCGGTATAGGCGGGCGGCTGTATCCACGCCTGGATGAGGGGTGCGGCAGCACCGTGCCAGCCGGCCGTACCCGGTGCGAATAATGCGAAAAGCCGCTGCCCTGCTTGCGGCCCGGCCACGACGAGGCCGGAGACGAGCAGCAGGAGCGAGGCGGCGCGCAGCGCGTAGGGGTCGGCACGCGACAATTGTGGGTCAGGCGCCTCTAGCCGCAGTGCCACCAGGGAGCGGCGCGCGCGATCGGTGTGGAGCTGCCAAAGTGCCAGGTCCGCCTGGCTGGTGCCGGCCGGGCGGTCGCGCAGCACGGCGAAAGGATGGTGGCGCAGGCCGCTATCACGTTCCAGTCGCCGTTCTGCCTCGGCGTATGCCGGCGCACGCAGGGCAGAGGTGCCACGCACGAAAAACACCAGCGCCGCGGCCAAGGCTGCCACCAGCAGCGTGACATGCAGCCAGACCGGCAGGAGCGAGGCAAAGCCCAGCAGCGCGACACCAAGGATGGCCGCAACCACAGCAAGCCCAGCCCACACCGCCGTGCCGAGCCGCTCGGTCCAGAGCACCGTCATCGCCGCACGCAGGCGCCAGCGCAAAGCGTGACTCATGCAGGGCACCGTTCAGGCAGGATTTCCGACGCCCATAATGCGGTCGTGGCCTGCCGGGCACGTATCAGGCTAAAGCCGCTCGGGCTCGCCAGCGTGTCGTCGATCAGCACCTGGGCCGCCAACGGGCGGGCATTGTAGGTGGAGCTCATCACCGCACCATAGGCACCGGCATCGAGGATCGCCACCACGGCATCGTCGGGGAGCGGCGCAATTCTGCGCGCTTTGCCGAAAAAATCGGCCGTTTCGCAGACCGGGCCGGCAATGTCGGCCAACTCGACCGCCCCGGCGAGAGGACGGGCCGCCACCGGCAGGATGGCATGGAAGGCTTCATACATTGCGGGACGAACGAGATCGTTCATCGCCGCGTCGAGCACGACGATAGGCCGCGCCATGCCGGCTCGCCTGGTGCGTGTCACCGAAGCGAGCAGGATGCCTGCGGGCCCGACCAGCCATCGTCCTGGCTCGATCGCCAGCGCCAACCCTTCGAGCCCGTCAAAGGCGGCCCGAATGGCGCCGCCCCAGGCTTCGGGCAACATTGCCGCCTCATCGCGATACGGAATGCCAAGGCCGCCGCCGCAATCGACCAGGTGCACCGGCAAACCCTTGCCGCGCAAGGTGACAACCAGATCGGCAAGTTTCCGGTAGGCGGACGCGAACGCCGCGGTGCCAAAGATCTGGCTGCCGATATGCACGGCCAGGCCCTTCATCGCGATGCCAGGGAGGCCGCATCCGGCCTCATAGAGAGGTACTACGTCTGCAAGCGGAATACCGAACTTGTCGCCGGCTCGGCCAGTCGAGATCTTCTCGTGGGTGCCGGCATCGACATCCGGATTCACCCGCAAGGCCACCGGCGCCACGTGACCATGAACTGCAGCCAAAGAAGACAGCGTATGCAGCTCCTCAGCGCTCTCGACATTGATCTGGCCGATGCCGCCCTCTAGCGCCAGCTTCAGCTCGATCGCTGTCTTGCCGACACCCGAGAAGACGATGCGGTCCGCGGAAATACCCGCCGCCTGCGCGCGCAAAAATTCGCCGGCGCTGACCACGTCGGCACCCGCACCCTGGGCTGCGAGCACGGCGAGAATGGCGAGATGATCGTTCGCCTTGACCGCATAGTGGATGCCGATCTGCGGCATCGCAGCGCGCAGCGTCCGAAAACGGCGGCGCAGCGTGCCTGCGCCATACACCCAGCAGGGCGTGCCATGCGCGGCCGCTACCGCGGCGAGCGGCACGGACTCAAATGTCAGACCATCGTATGAGTGCGCGGCAAGGGAGGGGCGGGCGGCGATCAGCTCGGCGGCGGATGGATCCATGGTGGCAGACTATGGAGGTGCGCCGGTTTCCGCCAGATGACCGAAGCGCCTAGAAGACCAGCTTCGCCCCGACCAGGAACAGGACGACCGCAAGCGCCGAGCGCAGGCCTTTTTCCGGCAGGCGTGGGGCCAGGAAACTACCGATGAGGATGCCCGGAATCGAGCCGGTGAGCAGTTGGCCCAGCAAATGGCCGTCCACATCGCCCATCTGCCAATGCCCGAGCCCGGCCAGCAATGTCAGCGGCACGGCATGTGCGATGTCCGACCCCACGATGGTGGCCAGCGACGCACGCGGGTACAGCATGATCAGCACCGTCACCCCAAGCGCACCCGCGCCTACGGAGGAAAGCGAGACCAGCACACCCAGAAAGACGCCGCTGCAGATGGTGAGCACATTGGCACGGTGGTCGGACGGCTCGCCGTAACGTTCCGCCAGGCGGTCAAGGATGTAGCCGCGGAACAGGATGGTCACAGCCGTCAGGAGAAGGGCGATGCCCAGGCTGAAGGTGATGAGTTTCGCGACATGCGGGCTTTCGGGCCCGAAATAATACAGCAACACCAAAGTGACTGCGGTCGCCGGCACGGAGCCATACGCCAGTCGTCGCACGATACGCCAATCAACGGTGCGGCTGGAATTATGCACCAGCGTGCCGACCGATTTGGTGGCTGCGGCATAAAGCAGGTCGGTGCCGACCGCCTGGGTGGGGTGGATATTAAACATCAACACCAGCAGCGGCGTCATCAGCGATCCGCCGCCCACGCCGGTCAGGCCGACGACAAGCCCCACCAGGAAGCCCAGCATAGGATAGGCAAGGCTCGCCGCCGTTAGCATGAACGCAATCCCCCACGCGCCGCCGCAGCTTAGCTATACCGACGTAACAGAGCGTGATCGTGTTTATTCGTCAAAGCACTTTTGTTTCAAGTGGTTTATCTTATTGTCCTGCGAGTCTGTATTTGTTTTTCGACAGCAGGTGTGGCCACGAGCCTGCTGTCTTCGCAGCAGGTTTTAGTTAAGAAACCTTGCATGACCCTCCAACGGAAACCCGCCATCCTGCAAGTATTGCCGTCCCTCGACATTGGTGGGGTGGAGCGCGGCACGGTGGAGATGGTGCAGGCGATCGTAGGTGCTGGCGGTCAGGCTCTGGTGGCGAGCGCGGGCGGCCGGATGGTGGGTCAGGTGGAGCGCGCCGGCGGCCGGCATGTCGCCCTTGCGCTCATGACGAAGGATCCGCTGAACATATACCTCAATGCCGGCCGGCTGGCGCGGCTGATCCGCCGCGAGCGCGTCGACCTGGTGCATGCCCGCTCGCGCGCGCCTGCGTGGTCCGCCTGGCTGGCGTCACGCCGGCTGGGCGTGCCGCTGGTGACCACTTGGCACGGCATCTACGGCGAGGATTTCTGGGGCAAGCACCGCTACAACAGCGTGATGGCGCGCGGCGAACGGGTGATCGCCGCCAGCCGCACCATCGCCGATCGTGTCAGAACCGGCTACGATGTCGGCCAGGACAGGCTGCGCCTCATCCCGCGTGGGGTAGACACCGACATCTTCGATCCGGAGGCGATCGGCGGCGACCGCGTGCACCGCCTGGCCGAAGCGTGGCGGGTGCCGACCGGGGCACCGGTGGTCATGTTGCCGGCACGGGTGACCCGCTGGAAAGGCGCCGAAAAGCTGCTGGAGGCGGCAGCGATGCTGGGCCGGCAGGACGTGTTCTGGGTGTTGGTCGGCAGCGACCAGGGCCGCGAGGATTTCTCGGCGTCGCTCACCAGGAAGGCCAAGAAGCTGGGCATACTGGAGAGATTGCGACTGGCTGGGCAATGCGACGACATGCCTGCCGCCCTCATGCTCGCGGATGTGGTGGTGAGCGCCAGCCTCAAGCCGGAGCCGTTCGGCCGCAACGTGATCGAAGCGCAGGCTATGGGCCGGCCGGTCGTGGCCTTCCACCATGGTGGTGCTGCGGAAACGATTGCCGACGGACTGACCGGTTTTCTGGTGCCGCCCGGCGACGTTCCCGCCCTCTCCGCCGCCATTGGACGGGCGCTCGACTTGCCGGAAGAGGAGCGCGCCTGGCTCAGCTGGCGCGGGCGCGAAGCGGTGCTCGCCGGCTACACGACTCAGGCGATGCAACAAGCCACTCTGGCCGTGTATGATGAAATCCTCGCCGCCCGCTTCGGCAGGCTGGCTAGCGTCCAGATGGCGCCGGAAGCTGCGGCGATGATGCAAGCCTCTCCGTGAAGACGGTGCTGGTTTTGCGGCTGGGCGCGCTTGGCGACTTCGTTCTGTCCTTCCCTGCCTTCGCGGCCCTGCGCGCCCACCATGCAGCCGATCATCTGGTGCTGCTGACGACGACACCTTTCGTGCCACTCGCCAAGGCGAGCCCATGGTTCGACGACATCCGGGTCGATACGCGGCCAGGCTGGCTTAATCTTCCCGGCTTATGGCGGCTGCGGCAGCAATTGCGTGCCGATCTCGTTTATGACCTGCAGACGTCGCGGCGATCGTCCCGCTATTTCTGGCTAGCCGGGCGACCGCCTTGGTCGGGCATCGCCGCCGGCAGCATTTTTCCCGACGCGAACCCGGGTCGCAACCAGTTGCATACCGTGGACCGGCAACGCGGCCAGCTTGCGGCGGCCGGCGTGAATCCCGCGCCGCTGGACCTGTCCTGGCTCACCGACTACGGGCCGGTTCTGGAGGAGCGATATGCATTGCTGATCCCAGGCACGTCGGGCTCGCATGGAGATGCGAAGACCTGGCCGCTCCCGCGCTTCGCGGAACTGGCTGGGCGTCTTGTCGCGCGCGGGTTCCGGCCAGTGGTGGTGGGCAATTCTGCGGAGGCGGACAAAGCTTCGGCGATCCTGAAAGCTTGCCCGACTGCCCTGGATTTTACCGGCAAGACTTCGATCCTGGAGCTCGCCGGCCTCGCACGACGTGCAACCCTCGCAATAGGCGGCGATACCGGTCCGTTGCACATGGCGGCAATGATGGGCTGCCCGACCATTGGGCTGTTTTCACGGTTTTCAGATCCGGTGCAGGCCACCCCAGTCGGCCGTACCACCTTGCTGCGCGAAATCCGGCTGGAAGACCTGACGGTGGACAGGGTTGCCGCAGTGCTTCCCTGAGGCCATAGATTCTGCCTTCTATTTTTTGGAGTTCTGCCATGCCCGCCATAACCCTGCCCGACGGCTCCGTTCGCCGCTTCGAGGGCGCGGTGACGGGCACCGAGATTGCGGCCGCCATCGGCCCAGGCCTCGCCCGTGCTGCACTCGCAATGAAAGTTGACGGCCAACCGATGGATCTGTCGCGCGCCATCAAGGATGATTCGCAGGTGGTGTTCATCACCCGCCGCGATCCCGAAGCGCTTGCGATGATACGCCACGATGCGGCCCATGTGTTGGCCGAAGCGGTGCAGGCGCTGCACCCCGGCACGCAAGTGACGATCGGGCCTTCGATCGAAAACGGTTTCTACTACGATTTCGCCCGCAACGAGCCGTTCACGCCCGAGGATTTCGCACCCATCGAAGCCAAGATGCGCGAGATCGTGGCACGAAACGCCGGCTTCGTGCGTGAGGAATGGGACCGCCAGGAAGCGATCCAGTACTTCGATGACAAGGGCGAGCGCTACAAGGCGCAGCTGATACGCGATCTTCCTGATACCGAAACGATTACCATCTACCGCCAAGGCGAGTGGCTCGATCTGTGCCGCGGCCCGCATATGCGCGGCACTGGCGATGTCGGCAACGCGTTCAAGCTGATGAAGGTAGCCGGCGCCTATTGGCGCGGCGACCATCGCAACGCGATGCTGACACGCATCTACGGCACCGCCTGGCGCGACCAGAAGGAGCTCGACGCCCATCTGCTGCAGCTCGAGGAAGCCGAGCGCCGCGATCACCGCCGGATCGGCCGCGAGATGGATCTGTTCCATATCCAGGAAGAGGCGGTCGGCAGCATCTTCTGGCACCCGAAAGGCTGGAAGCTCTACCGCACGCTGGAAGCCTATATGCGCCGCCGCCAGGAGGCGGCGAGCTATCAGGAAGTAAAGACACCACAATTGGTGGATCGCTCCTTGTGGGAGAAATCCGGCCATTGGGAGAAATACCGGGAGCACATGTTCATTGCGACGGTTGAGGACGAGGAGAAAACCCTTGCCCTGAAACCGATGAACTGCCCGTGCCATGTACAGATTTTCAAGCATGGCTTGCGCAGCTACCGCGAATTGCCGCTCCGCATGGCGGAGTTCGGTTCATGTCACCGCTATGAGCCCTCAGGTGCGCTGCACGGCATCATGCGTGTCCGCGCCTTCACGCAGGACGACGCGCATATCTTCTGCACCGAAGAGCAGATCCCAAGCGAGACGGCAAAATTCGTGGCGATGCTCGACTCCGTCTACAAGGATCTCGGCTTTCCTGAATTTCGCATCAAGTTCGCCGATCGCCCGGATGTGCGCGCCGGCGAGGAGTGGATGTGGGACCGCGCCGAGGAGGCCTTGCGCGAGGCCTGCCGCCTGGCCGGCGTGGAATACGAGCTCAACAAGGGCGAAGGCGCGTTCTACGGCCCGAAACTCGAGTTCGTTCTACGCGACGCGATCGGGCGGGATTGGCAGTGCGGCACGTTGCAGGTGGATTATGTGCTTCCCGAGCGGCTGGACGCCGAATATGTCGGCGAAGATTCCGACCGCCACCGCCCGGTGATGCTGCACCGCGCGATCCTCGGCAGTTTCGAGCGGTTCATCGGCATCCTGATCGAGCAATATGCCGGACGATTTCCGTTGTGGCTGGCGCCCGTGCAGGTGGTGGTTGCCTCGATCGTGTCCGATGCCGGCGACTACGCAGAGGAAGTTGTCGCGGCGCTAGGCGCCAGGGGCTTGGAAGCGCGGGCGGATATCCGCAACGAGAAGATCAACGCGAAGGTGCGCGAGCACAGCTTGGCGCATGTGCCCGTACTTGCCGTGGTCGGCCGTCGTGAAGCGGAGCAGAAGACCGTCGCATTGCGCCGGCTAGGTAGCGACAAGCAGGAAATTCTGTCGCTGATGGAAGCAGTAGCCGTGCTCGTGAGTGAAGCGCTGCCTCCAGACCTAAGAAAATAAAAGTCTTTTGTTTCTTTTCTTCAGAAAGAAACAAAAGACTTTTATTTGCTGAGCAACGCCACCACGCCATCCAACTGGTCGAGGCTACGATACTTGATGGTGACGGCGCCACCTTTGCCGTCAAACACGATGCTGACACCCAATCCCAGGTGACTTGAAAGCTCGCGCTCAAGCGCTTCCGTCTCTGGATCCCTGATCTTCTCGGGGCGCTCGATTGGTGACAGAGGCTTTGCGCTCGCAAGCGCCTCCGTTTGGCGCACATTGAGACCACGCGCGATCACCTGCTTGGCAGCTTCTTCTGGATCCGGATGCGCCAGCAAAGCGCGCGCATGGCCTGCCGAGAGCTTGCCGTTCTGCACCTCGATCCGCACCGTAGCTGGTAACTGCAGCAATCGCATCGAATTGGCGACATGACTGCGGGATTTGCCCACTGCCTCGCCGAGCTGCTCCTGCGTCAAACCGAATTCCTCGATCAGCCGCCGAAAACCTTCACCTTCTTCGATCGGGTTCAGATCCTGCCGCTGCAGGTTCTCGACGAGCGAGGCAGCCATAGCCTCTGAGTCGGCAAGCTCGCGGATGAGCACCGGCACCTCGTGAAGGCCTGCTTGCTGCGCGGCACGCCAACGACGCTCGCCGGCGATGATCTGAAATTTCCCAGGCTGTTTTGGATGCGGCCGCGCAAGGAGTGGCTGCAGGATGCCGCGAGTGCGGATGGAGTCGACGAGCTCAGCCAGGGTGTCCGCGTGGAAACTGGTGCGTGGCTGGAATGGGCCAGGCTCGAGCTTCTCAATAGGCAGCGTGCGCGCTGGGGAGGCGGCATCATTCACAGCGGTGGGAGCATCGCCCATCAGGGCAGCGAGGCCGCGCCCGAGGCGTGGATTGGCGGCGCTCATGCAGCGACCTTTCTCTGACGCAGCAGCATTTCTTCTGCGAGTTTTGTATAGGCAAGGGCGCCGGAGGAATTCTTGTCATAGATGAGCACTGGCTGTCCGTGGCTAGGGGCTTCGGAAATGCGGATGTTCCGCGGGATGACGGTGTCGTAGACCCGGTCACCAAAAAAGCTGCGGGCGTCGGCTGCCACAAGGTCTGAGAGGTTATTGCGGCGATCGAACATGGTCAGCACGATGCCTTGCAGCACCAGGCGCGGGTTGAGGCTTTTCTTCACCAGCTCGATTGTATGGACAAGCTGGCTGATACCCTCCAGGGCGAAAAACTCACATTGCAGCGGCACGAGCACGGCCGTGGCGGCGACCAGACCGTTTAGTGTGAGCAGGCTAAGGCTTGGCGGACAATCGATGATCACCAGATCAAGATCTTGCAGCGTGCCGACGGCTTCACGCAGCCGATACTCCCGCCGCTCCATCCCGACCAACTCCACTTCAGCACCGGCGAGATCCGGGTCGGCTGGGATGATGCTGAGGTTGCCTATGGCGGTCTGCTGGATGAGCGAAGTTGGAGCGCGCCCCTCCACGAGTACGGCGTATGTGCCTTCGCCTCGACGGCGACGATCGATCCCGAGGCCGGTCGATGCATTGCCTTGTGGGTCCAAGTCGATCAGCAGCACGCGCTGGCCGCTCATCGCGAGGGCGGTAGCGAGATTAATGGCGGTAGTGGTTTTGCCGACGCCGCCTTTCTGATTGGCAACAGCCAGGATGCGGCGTGGTGGCTCGGATTCAAACACGCGGAAAAACCTCGCTGATGCGCAGAATGACTCCACTGCGATCGGTTCGACTTATATGCCGTTCGACGCGCATGGTCCACGCGGATGCGGCGTCGCTGATCTCGCGATCGGCGTTTTCGCCCTTCGGAAACAGACAAATGCCGCCAGGGCTAAGCATCGGTGCCGCCAGAGCCAGCAACGCTGGAAGCGGCGCCAATGCCCGCGCCGTCACCATGGCACAGGGCGTCAGAGCGCACGCCTCGATCCTCTGCGCGTAAACCTGTGCAGACGCTCCAGTGACACGTATCGCCTCCCGCAGAAAAGCCGCCTTTCGGTGATCGGCTTCCACCAGGTCAAACGTCACGCCAGTCGCGATCGCCAATACCAAGCCTGGAAAGCCAGCACCCGAACCCAGGTCGATAGCGCGACGGACCTCCTTCGGGACGAGCGCGGCAAGCTGGAGGGAATCAATGATATGGCGGCTACGCAGATGCTTTACGTCTGCCCGGCCAATCAAATTGATTTTTTCATTCCAGCGCAGCAGAAGTTTAGTGAACACCTCCAGCCGCTCCGATGTTTCACGTGAAACATCGATCTCCGGCGTTTCACGTGAAACACTCACCCTTGCAGCCGGCGCATATGGCCTAGCACCGCCATGACTGTCGGCGGATTGATCCCTGGGATGCGGCTCAAAGCAGCCAGTGACATCGGCCTCACCGCTGATAACTTTTCGCGCGCCTCGGTGCTCAAGCCGTTCACGGCGGCGTAATCTAGCTCCGTAGGCAAAGAGAGCGCCTCCGTGGCGCGAAGCTGCCTCACCTCGCTGGCCTGTCGCGCCAGATACCCGTGATACAGCGCCTCTACTTCCAACTGCGCCTGTGTCGCCGCGGCAAGGTTGACCAGCCAGGGGAAGGCCGCTTCAATCGCGGCCTGGTCGTGGGCTCGACCTAACAAATCTAAGACGCCACGCGGCTGCCCGTCCTGTTTGACGGCAATGCCAACCCCCCCCAGTGCAGGAGGGGACCGCAGATCATCTCGCGCCAGCAAGAGCGCCGCATCCGTCTCCGCTTGATATGCGGCGAACCGCTCTGCCCGCCTTGAACCGATACATCCAACTGAAAGGCCTACTGGCGTGAGCCGCAGATCCGCGTTGTCGCAACGCAGACTGAGCCGGAACTCCGCACGTGATGTGAACATGCGATAGGGCTCAGTCACGCCCCGAGTCGTGAGGTCATCCACCATCACACCGATATAGCTGGAGGCTCGGTCCAAAAGGATCGGCCTGCCACCGCCAGCAAGACGTGCCGCATTCAGCCCTGCGAGCACGCCTTGCGCGGCCGCTTCCTCATAGCCGGTCGTGCCGTTGATCTGTCCCGCCAGGAACAAGCCCGGGACTTGGCGAAGCGCCAATGTCGGGTCGAGCGCCTGCGGATCGATAAAATCGTATTCCACCGCATAACCGGGCCGGACAATGCGCGCATGCTCCAGACCCGGAATGCTGGCCATCATCTTCGCCTGAACATGCGCGGGCAGGCTGGTGGAAATGCCGTTCGGATAAACCACCTCGCCGTCCTCACCACCGGGCAAACCCTCAGGCTCAAGGAAAATCTGATGTCGCTCACGCTGCGCAAACCGTACCACCTTGTCTTCGATGGAGGGGCAGTAGCGTGGCCCACGGCCGGAAATGGCACCGCCATACATCGCCGAGAGATGCAGGTTCTCCCGTATGAGAGCATGCGTTGTTGCTGTCGTCCCGGTGACACGACATTCAATCTGCGGTGTCTCGATCCGCGACGTCATGAAACTGAACGGGGAGGGCGCCTCGTCCCCGAAATCCGGCGGCAACCCATCCCAATCGATGCTGTCCCGCGCCAGTCGCGGCGGCGTGCCCGTCTTCAGCCGGCCAAGCGGTAATCCCAGCCGCCCCAGCGTCTCTGCTAACCCAACCGAAGGTGCCTCTCCCACACGCCCAGCCGGTACCTGCTCATGCCCAATATGGATCACACCACGAAGGAACGTCCCTGTCGTCAGTACGCACGCACCTGCGGAAATCCGCGCACCCGACGCCGTTACGACACCAGCGAAGGCCCCTGATGCATCGAGCCACAAATCCTCGACAGCATCGGCCCGCACCTCCAGCCCCACTTGCTCGGCAAGAAGAGACTGGACTGCTAAACGGTAAAGCCCGCGATCCGCCTGTGCCCGCAACCCACGCACTGCGGGCCCCTTGCTACGGTTGAGCAATTTGAAGTGGATCCCGGCCATATCGGCCGCACGACCCATCACCCCATCCAGCGCGTCGACTTCACGCACCAGATGCCCCTTACCAATCCCGCCGATCGACGGGTTGCACGACATCTCACCCACGCGATCGAGGCGATGCGTCAGCAACAGGCAACGCGCACCCATACGGGCGGCGGCAGACGCAGCCTCCGTGCCGGCATGGCCTCCACCTATGACGATGACGTCGAAATCGGACATGGAACAAATCCAAAAAGAGTTGGGGGAGCAGAAGCCTGCCCCCCCAAACCCCCTGGCAATTCTTGAAGGAGGGAGCGATCTTGCTTTTAGGCCTTACTTGCCGATGCAGAAAGCGCTGAAGACGTCGTCCAGTATGGCTTCTGCATCCACGGCGCCGGTGATGCGGCCAAGCGACTGAACCGACAGGCGCAGTTCCTCCGCCCGTAATTCCGGCAGCAAACTCACCAAAGCTGCTCGCAATGCCACAACCGCATCGCGTAGTGCCGCCACATGCCGCGCCCGAGTTAGAACAGGCGCCGACCCAGAAAATGTTAGTCGCTCAGCTTCCGCCGCAAGCCGCTGCTCCAGCGCCGCAAAGCCTTCCCCGGTCAACACGCTGACACCAATCGCTCCTGCCGGGGCCGGTGCCAGATCGACCTTGTTGACTATGATCAAACCAGGCTCTGCCGCTGCAGCAGACCCAGCCGCATCCACGACGCACAACACCAGATCTGCGGAGGCGGCCCGTGTTCGCGCACGCCGTATACCCTCTGCCTCAACTTCGTCCTGCGTCTCGCGCAGCCCTGCAGTATCGATCAGCGTCACCGGCACGCCGGCAAGTTCCACCGATACCTCCAACACATCTCGCGTCGTACCAGGTGTCGGAGAAACGATGGCGATATCACGCCGCGCGAGCGCGTTCAGCAAAGACGACTTCCCCACGTTCGGCGCACCCAGAATGGCAAATACCAAGCCCTGCCGAAGTTTCTCGCCGCCAGGCGCCGCTGCGATCTGCACTTCCATCTCTTGCAAAAGACTATGCAAGTCTTCCAGAAAATCCGCCTCCACATCCGCCGGCAAATCCTCATCCGGAAAATCGATCAATGCCTCCTGGAACGCCAGGCACCTTTTCAGCCGCATTGCCCAGTCGCGCATCAACGCACTCTGCGCGCCGGCATACTGCCGTAATGCCTGCCTGCGCTGCCCTTCGGTTTCGGCATCCACCAAATCCGCGATTGCCTCCGCCTCGAGCAGATCAAGCCGTCCCGCCAGAAAGGCGCGCTTGGAGAACTCGCCTGGATCCGCAGGCCGCAGCCCCATCTGCAGCAGCATGCCAGTCACCGCGGCCAGCACCGCGCGTCCGCCATGCAGATGCAGCTCGGCCACATCCTCACCGGTAAAGCTCCCGGGCCCCGGCATCCACAATACCAGTGCCTGGTCGAGCACCTCGCCACGCGCATCGCGCAGGCGCCTCACCACCGCCCGCCGCTCTGGCGGCAATGCACCGCATAGCCGCTCGAGCATCGTCCCGCTCTCCCGGCCGGAAACCCGCATCGTGCAGACAGCCACACGGCCGATGCCACTGGCCGGCGCAAAAATCGTATCCTCAGGCCGCCCGGCGCTGAGCGCTACGGCCTTGCCCAGACTCATGCTGGCAGACGCAGCTCGTCAGCTCGACCACCTTCGACCAGATGTGCCTCCAGCACGCGGTCCACATCTGCCGTGCTGTCCACCCGGTACCAAACGCCTTCCGGATAAACCACCACACATGGTCCGAGTTCGCAACGATCTAGACACGCCGCGGCATTGATCCGCACTTTGCCTATTCCTAGTTCCTTTGCCCGCACCTTCATGTAATCGCGTAGCTTTTCCGAACCGCGTGCGGCGCAGCTACCGCGCTTATGGCCATCCGGCCGCCGGTTCACGCAAACAAACACGTGGAACTCGAAGAACAGCGGGGGATCGTCCTGGCGTCTGTCGCCCATCCAAAATCTTCCTTGGTCAAGCGCCCGAACTGGGCAGCTTCAACATGCGGCCGCACCCCGTCGCTTCCAACCCGCGAACCACGCACAGGGTATAATATCCCCCCCCTGGTCATCTCCCGAACACCGGCGTAGTGAGTCGTTTAGAATGCCGCAGCTTTCGTTGCACTCGCCTCTCGGCGCGCTGACCTTGTCTGAAGAAGACGGTGCCATCGTCGCCCTCGATTGGGGTTTTGGTCGCGATCAGACGACCACGCCGCTTCTCCTCGAGGGCCGTGCGCAGGTACAAGCCTATTTCGACGGCACGCTCCAAAACTTCGATCTCCCACTTGCCCCGCATGGCAGCCCCTATCGTCGCCGCATCTGGGAGGCCTTGGCAGAAATCCCGTATGGCCGCACATGCTCCTACGGCGAGATCGCTGCGAAAGCTGGTGGCTCCGCGCGCTCTGTCGGAACGGCCAACGGTGCCAACCCTATCCCCATCATCATCCCGTGCCACCGCGTCGTCGGCGCCACCGGCCTTGGCGGTTATTCGGGCGGTGACGGGGTGGAAACTAAGATCTGGCTGCTGGCCTTGGAGCAGGGCCACCCGCGACACGACGCGGGTCTGGAGGAACAATGAGTAAAGCTGTTCGCATACATGAATATGGCGGCCCGGACGTTCTGCGATGGGAAACAATCCCCTTGCCCGAGCCCGGCCCTTCCGAAGTGCTCATCGAGCAGAAAGCCGTTGGCCTGAACTATATCGACGTCTATTACCGCACCGGGCTCTACAAGGCGCCTGGTTTCCCCTTCATCATCGGCTCGGAGGGCGCCGGCATCGTCACCGCCGTCGGCTCGGACGTCACCAGCGTCGCGGTCGGTGACCGCGTGGCTTATGGCAATGCAATTGGCGCCTACGCCACCCATCGCGTGATCCCCTGCGAGAAACTGGTGAAGCTGCCGGAGAGTGTGGCCTTCGAACAAGCCGCCTCGCTGATGCTGCAAGGCCTTACGGCGCAATACCTCCTACGTCGTACCTACAAGGTCAAAGCCGGCGAAACGATCCTGGTACACGCAGCCGCCGGCGGTGTCGGCCTGATATTGTGCCAATGGGCCAAGGAGCTCGGCGTCAATGTCATCGGCGTGGTCTCCACAGACGCCAAGGCTGAACTTGCACGGCAGAACGGCGCCGCCCACGTGATCATCGGCACCGCGGATGTCGCGGCAGAGGTCAAGCGCATCACCAGCGGGGCTATGGTACCCGTGGTCTACGATAGCGTTGGCAAGGACACGTTCCAGGCCAGCCTGAACTGTCTCGCCCCGCTTGGCACGATGGTATCCTATGGCAATTCGTCCGGCGCCGTACCGCCGGTGGACATCTCCCTTCTAAGCGCCAAAGGCAGCCTGTTTCTCACCCGCCCCAGCCTGGCCACCTACGTCTCGAAACGTGCCGACCTCGAAAAAGCAAGTGCCGATCTTCTCGCCGTCGTCGCCAGCGGCGCCGTTCGCGCCTCCATCAACCAGACGTTTCCGCTCAAGGATGCCGCCGCCGCCCACACCGCCTTGGAAGCCCGCCAGACCACCGGCAGCACAGTCCTCATCCCGTAGGGTTGGTAGCACTTTGGTAACCGATCCCCCCGCTACCCATAAGCCCGAGCAAACAACCCGATCGTCAGCAAAATACCGATCACCACCACACCAACCCGCAAATATTGCTCATTCACTCTGAGCATCATCCACGCGCCGATTTGGCCACCCACGATGGCACCCGCCGCCACCGCAAGCGCCGCATCCCAGTGCACATCATGTGAAAACGCAAAAATCGCGACAGCCGACGCATTCATCACCCCCGCGAGCACGTTCTTCGTCGCCGCGGCGCGCCGGACCGTAAGCCCCGCCAAGGTGAGTGCGGCGAGCATCAGCATGCCGATCCCGCCGCCGAAATAGCCGCCGTAAATGGCGATCGCCAGTTGTGCGGCACCGGCCTGAAGGGGCGTCAGCGTCGTCTTCCCCTCATTCGTCCTGCGAAAAAAACTGCCCCATGCAAACACCGCGGTCGCGAACAGCACCAGGAATGGCACCAACCTTTCGAAAAAGCTCTCCGGCGTCGCCAGCAGGAGCAGCGCCCCCAGCACACCGCCAATCAGACTGAGAATGACGAGCACCTTGAAGCTCAGGCCCTCGGCACCCGATACCTGGCTGCGACCGGCGAACCCGGTTGCGACCTGTCCGGGAAACAACGCGACCGTCGACGTGATGTTGGCGGCCCTCCCACCCAGGCCGAACAGGATCAGCGCGGGGAAGGTGATGAACGAGCCGCCGCCGGCAAGCGCGTTCTGGATGCCGGCGATGAGGGCGGTGACACCGAGCAGGAGAAAGACTGGCCAGTGGGCCATCGGAAATCCTTAACAAGTAAAAAGAAAGCGGTTCTTTTTTGAAGAAAGAACCAAAAAACTTTTATTCTACAGGAGGTTTGATGTGCTGGTGCCGATACGATTTTCCTGGTTAGAAGGCGCCTGCCAACCTCAGCGCGGATGACATGTCAGAGACAGCCCAAAAGGAAAACGTCGACCAGACGCTGGCCCGCGCGCTCAATGCCGCAAAACTGCGCCGCCTTAACGAAGCCATCGGTATATGCCGCGACCTGCTTGTCACCAACCCCGACCTGCCAGGCGCACTCGGCCTGCTGGGCGGCATACTCGGGCAGGAAGGCAAGACGGATGAAGCCATCCCCCTCCTTCAGGCGGCACTCGCGCGGCAACCCAATGTCGGCAATTGGCATCTCAATCTCTGTGCCTTGTACCGCAGCAAGAATATGCTCGACGAGGCGTTACAATCGGGCCTCCAGGCGATCCAGCACAGCCCCGAAACCGCCGCCCACCGCGTGGAGCTCGCACTTACTCATTTGACCCGCGGCGAGCGCGGCCTTGCATCTCAACGCTATCGCGAGGCCCTTGGCCGCGAGCCGGAAAACCCGGCCGCCCATATGGGCCTGGGCGAATTGCTGCTCTCGGTGGGCGAATACGCGCCCGGCTGGATGGAATATGCCTGGCGCAACAAGCTGGACCAGGCACGCGGCACACTGCCGAAAATGTCGGCCGCACAATGGAACGGCATGAACCTGCCCGGCGGCACGCTCCTGCTGGTCGCCGACCAGGGCTTTGGCGACATGATACAATTCGCGCGCTACATCCCCTGGATCAAGCCGCGCGTGCCAAACCTGGCGATTGGCTGGGGCCCCGAAGTGACCGCGTTGCTTGGCAAACATCCCGACATAAACATCTGTTTTGAAAAATGGGCCGACGCGCCGCCGCATGATGCCTACGTGCTGCTCTCCAGCCTGCCGCAGATCTTCGGCACCGAACTGCAGAGCATCCCGGCGCCGATCCCCTACATGACCATGGCGGCGGACCGTGTGGCCTTCTGGGGCCAGCGGCTGGCCTCCGCCTTCCCTGAACGGCGCCTTCGTGTCGGCCTCGCCTGGTCGGGCCGTCCCACCCACCCGAACAACGTACGCCGATCCATGCGTCTCGAAACCCTCGCCCCCATCCTGGCCACGCCAGGCGTGGACTTCATCAGCCTGCAAAAGCCTTTCCCCGAAGACGACCGGCCTTTCGCGCAGACACTACCGCATTTCCTCGATCTTGCTGCAGAGCTCGAGGACTTTTCCGAAACCGGTGCCGTGATCAAGAACCTGGATCTGGTGATCGCCGTCGATACCGCCGTCGTCCACCTCACCGGCGCGATCGGCACCGAGGCCTGGGTGCTCGTCCCTGAACCAGCAGATTGGCGCTGGCTGCTCGATCGTACCGACAGCCCCTGGTATCCCACGCTCACATTATTCCGTCAGCGCCAGACGGCCAAATGGCCACCCGTCATTTCCGATGTCGCGAACGCTTTACGCGAACGAACGTGATGTTCATTCGTTACCTATCTGGGTTACTCGGATATTCTCGCCGCCAAGCAACCATCCTGTAGCCTCGACGTTCTAGGAACGCTCAAGACCTAGGATGAACGATGCGAGCAAAGCTTGGCGTCGGGGCGATGTGTGCCCTGGTTCTGCTGACGTCCTGTCAGCCTGCCGTGCTGGACCCGCAGGGTCCGGTCGGCGCAGCCGAAAAGACCATACTCATAGACTCGCTGGCGATCATGCTGGCCATTGTCATCCCCACCATTCTAGCGATCGCCTCTTTTGCGTTCTGGTTCAGGGCGTCCAACAAGCGGGCGACCTATCTCCCCGATTGGGAGTATTCCGGACAGATCGAGCTTGTCACCTGGTCGATCCCGCTGCTCGTCATTATCCTGCTCGGGGGCGTCACCTGGATCAGTGCGCATGCACTCGATCCCGCCGTGCCACTCGCCTCCAGCAAGAAGCCGATCGAAATCCAGGTCGTCTCGCTCGACTGGAAATGGCTATTCATCTACCCGGACCAGCATGTCGCTAGCGTGAACATGCTGGAGGTGCCGGCCGGCACACCAATCCATTTTGCCCTCACCTCGGCAAGCGTGATGAATACCTTCGACGTGCCGCAGCTTGGCGGCATGATCTACGTCATGAACGGGATGGCGACCCAGCTCAACCTCAGCGCCGATAAACCAGGCACCTTCCACGGCATCTCCGCGCATTACAGCGGCGATGGCTTCTCAGACATGCATTTCGATGTGCGGGCCGTCAGCGATGCCGATTTCGCAAGCTGGGTGACCGCCACGAAGCAGGACGCTGCGGCGCAGACATTGGACGGTAATGCATATCTCGCACTTGAGAAGCAGAGCGAGCATGTCGCCCCCTTCACCTATCGCGATACAGTGCCAGATCTGTTTGCCAGCGTCGTATCGGGCAAGTTGCCGCCCGGGCCTGGACCTGATCAAACCAAACAGTCGAGCGAGCCGGCGCACGCCGCCGCGGCGACGGAGAAATAACATGCTCGGCAAGCTATCCTGGGCAGCCATTCCGCTCGACCAGCCCATCCCGATGGCCGCTTCGGCTGTCGTTGGACTCGTTATTCTCGGGGTTCTCGCCTGGATCGTTCTGAAAGGTCATCTGCCCTATCTCTGGGAGGAATGGATCACCAGCGTCGATCACAAGCGCATTGGCGTGATGTACACGCTGCTCGCCTTGGTGATGCTGCTGCGCGGGTTTTCCGACGCGATCATGATGCGCTCGCAGCAGGCATTGGCCTATCATTCCCCCGGCTACCTGCCGCCCGAGCATTACGACCAAATTTTTTCCGCCCACGGCACACTGATGATCTTTTTCGTCGCCATGCCCTTCATGATCGGGCTGATGAATTTTGTCATTCCGCTGCAGCTCGGCGCGCGTGACGTGGCATTTCCTACGCTCAACTCCGTGAGCTTCTGGCTGACGGCAACAGGCGCGTTGCTGATCAACATCTCTCTGGTCGTCGGTGAATTCGCGAAAACCGGCTGGCTGCCCTATCCGCCACTCTCCGAACTGGCTTATTCGCCCGGCGTCGGCGTGGATTACTATCTCTGGGCGCTGCAGATCTCCGGCGTCGGCACGCTGCTCTCCGGCGTGAACCTGGTCACCACCATTCTAAAAATCCATGCGCCGGGCATGACCTATCTGCGCATGCCGATGTTCTGCTGGACGTCGCTCGCCTCCAACCTGCTCATCGTCGCTGCCTTCCCAATCCTGACTGCAACCTTGGCGATGCTGCTGCTGGACCGGTATCTCGGTTTCCACTTCTTTACCAACGAAGCCGGTGGCAACGTGATGATGTTCATGAACCTCATCTGGGCGTGGGGCCATCCGGAAGTCTACATCCTCATCCTGCCCGCCTTCGGCGTCTTCTCCGAAGTCGTCTCCACCTTTTCGCAAAAGCCTTTATTCGGCTACCGCTCGATGGTGATGGCGACGATGGCGATTTTTGTGCTCGCCTTCACAGTATGGCTGCACCATTTCTTCACCATGGGCGCCGGCGGCGACGTGAACGCCGTGTTCGGCATCATGTCGATGATTATCGCGGTGCCGACCGGCGTGAAGATCTTCAATTGGTTGTTCACCATGTATGGCGGCCGTGTCGTGTTCGCGACCCCGATGCTGTGGGCGATCGGCTTCATGATCACCTTCGTCATCGGCGGCATGACCGGCGTGCTGCTCGCCGTCCCGCCGGTCGATTTCCAGCTGCATAACAGCCTGTTCCTAGTGGCGCATTTCCACAACGTGGTCATCGGCGGTGTGCTGTTCGGCGGGTTTGCCGGCTATAATTACTGGTTTCCGAAAGCCTTCGGCTTCCGCCTGCATGAGGGCCTCGGCAAGGCCGCGTTCTGGTGCTGGCTCGTCGGCTTCTACGTGGCGTTCATGCCGCTTTATGTGCTCGGCCTCGAAGGCATGACACGTCGCATGCAGCATTACGACGTGCCGGCTTGGCATCCCTGGCTGCTGGTGGCCGGCGTGGGCGCGCTGATCATCATGGCCGGTATTGGCCTGCAGGTGGCACAGCTCGTCGTCAGCATCCGCCAGCGCGAAAGTCTGCGCGATGTCACCGGCGATCCCTGGAACGGGCGCTCGCTGGAGTGGTCGACAGCCTCGCCACCGCCCGCGTTCAACTTCGCCGTGTTCCCCGACGTGCAGGGCGAGGACGCCTATTGGGGCATCAAGCAACGCGCGATCGAACACCGTGTGATGCGCGACGAACCGGAGTACGAGGAGATCGAGATGCCGCGCAACAGCCCCACCGGCTTCATCTGTGCGTTCTTCGCGACGATCATGGGGTTCGCGCTGATCTGGCATATATGGTGGATGGTGGCTTTGGCGTTCCTCGGTGCGTTCGTGACCTTCGTGGTGTTCGCTTGGCGCGATGAGCCTGAATACGCGATCCCGGCCGAGGAAGTGGCACGCATCGACCGCGAGAACCGTGCCGCTCGGCGCGCAGCGCTCGTCGATCTGCAGCCCGTCACATGAGCGCCAGCATCGCAGAGGCCGGCGCCGGCACATCAGCCCACGCACCGCGCGGGCTTGCCTCCAAGCGGATCATCACCGGCTACGGGTTCTGGATCTTCCTGCTCAGCGACATCGTGATGTTCTCCGCCTTCTTCGCAACTTATGCGGTGCTGGTGGACGGCACGGCGGGCGGCCCGACCGGCAAGCAGCTCTTCGACCTCACCAATGTGGGCATCGAAACCGCCTGCCTGCTGCTCTCCAGCTTCACCTGCGGGATGGCGATCATCGGCGCCAATGCCCGCAACAATCTACTGTTTTATGGCGCGATGACGGCTACCGCCGTGCTCGGCACCATCTTCCTAGGCCTTGAGCTGAACGAGTTCATCGGCCTCGTACAGCAAGGCGCAGGGCCGCAGCGGAGTGCCTTTCTCTCTGCCTTCTTCACCCTGGTCGGCTGCCACGGGCTGCACGTCACCCTCGGCCTCATGTGGCTGCTGACGATGATGGCGCAGGTATGGGCGAAGGGTTATCGGCCCGACATCATGCGGCGGCTGCTCTGCTTCAGCCTGTTCTGGCACGCGCTCGACATTATCTGGGTCGGCGTCTTCTCCCTGGTGTATTTGATAGGGGTCGGATCATGAGCTTCTCGAATGTCCGGCCGCATGGCGAGGAACAGCACGAGACCGACACCGCTCCGGGTGACGAGCGGTCCGGCCGCAACGAGATCATGGAAGGCGTTGTCGGCTATAGCGTCGGCCTCGTTCTGGCGACACTACTAACAGTCGTGTCCTTCTACCTGCTGAAATCACATCTGGTCTGGGCGCCAAGCATTCCGGTTGCCATCGGCGTGCTAGCAATCGCACAGATGGGCATCCATTTGGTGTTCTTCCTGCACATCTCGACCGGGCCCGACAACACCAACAACGTCATGGCCTTGGCCTTTGGCGTGCTGATCGTATTCCTGATCATGGTCGGCTCGCTGTGGATCATGTCCCACATGAACCACAACATGATGCCTATGGATAAAGTGATGCAGATGGAGCGCTGAAAAAGACCAGGGGCTACCCTCGGGCCCTGCTGGAGGGTGGCTCTCCAGACCTCCAATTGGGAAGGCAAGTGAAGAGGGGGCACGCCCGTCGGGTGGAGAGTTCAGCGATGCATGCCCCCTCTTCACTTGCCTTCCCATAATGACGGTCCAGGGGGGCTCCCCCTGGCGAGGTCCAGGGGCAGAGCCCCTGGCCTTTTTTCTGCGCCCCATGCGCCTACTTTAGCCATATGTCGCAAACGCTCGCCCGCCCGGCGCCTGTCGCCTTCATTCCCCAGCGTCAGCCGGTCAAGCCGGCGACGAACAAGTTCCGCGTCGTCTCCGACTACCAGCCCGCCGGCGACCAGCCGACTGCGATCGGCGAGATCGTCAACGGCATAGACAAGGCCGAACTCGACCAGGTTCTGCTCGGCGTCACCGGCTCGGGCAAGACCTTCACCATGGCCAAGGTGATCGAGGCGGTGCAACGCCCGGCCTTGGTGCTGGCGCCGAACAAGACGCTCGCGGCCCAGCTTTATGCGGAGATGAAGAGCTTCTTCCCGGATAACGCGGTCGAGTATTTCGTCAGTTATTACGACTACTACCAGCCCGAGGCCTATGTGCCGCGGACCGACACCTATATCGAAAAAGACAGCCAGATCAACGAACAGATCGATCGCATGCGACACGCAGCGACGCAAGCGTTGCTTGATCGTAACGATGTGATCATCGTGGCGTCGGTCTCCTGCATCTACGGTATCGGCTCGGTCGAGACTTATTCGCGCATGGTGATCAAGCTTGAAGTGGGCGGGAAGATCGATCGCGATGCGCTGGCGAAGGCGCTGGTGGAGCTGCAGTATCGTCGCAACGACGTGGCGTTCCAGCGTGGGTCGTTCCGCTTACGCGGCGAGAACGTCGATGTGTTTCCTGTGCAATTCGAGGATCGTGCCTGGCGGATCACGCTGTTCGGCGACGAGATCGAGCGACTGGAGGAATTCGATCCGCTGACCGGAGAGCGCACCGGGCTGATCAACGAGATCGCGATTTACGCAAACAGCCACTATGTGACGCCGCGGCCGACGCTCAACCAAGCGATCATCGGCATCAAGCAGGAGCTGAAGGACCGCCTCGACGTGCTGGTGGCCGATGGCAAGCTGCTGGAGGCGGAGCGTCTGCAGCAGCGCACCACCTTCGATCTCGAGATGATGGAGACGACCGGCGCCTGCAAGAGCATCGAGAACTATTCACGCTATCTGTCCGGCCGCAAGGCCGGTGAGCCGCCGCCGACGCTGTTCGAATATCTGCCCGAAAACGCCTTGCTGATCGTCGATGAGAGCCACGTGACGGTGCCGCAGATCGGCGGCATGGAGCGTGGCGACTTTGCGCGCAAATCTATCCTGTCGGAGTTCGGGTTTCGCCTGCCGTCCTGCATCGACAACCGTCCGCTGAAATTCGTTGAATGGGAGGCGCTACGGCCACAAACTGTTTTTGTCAGTGCCACTCCCGGGCCTTGGGAAATGGAGCGCACCGGCGGCACCTTTGCCGAGCAGGTCATCCGCCCGACGGGTTTGATCGATCCGGTCTGCGAAGTGCGCCCGGTGGATCGTCAGGTGGACGATCTGCTGGCGGAGATCCGCACCACCACGCAGCGCGGCGGCCGTGTTCTGGTCACCACGCTGACCAAGCGCATGTCCGAAGACCTGACGGATTATCTCACCGAAAACGGCGTGAAGGTGCGGTATCTTCATTCCGATGTGGACACGCTGGAACGCATCGAGATCATTCGCGATCTGCGGCTGGGCGTGTTCGACGTGCTGATCGGCATCAACCTGCTGCGTGAGGGTTTGGATATTCCCGAATGTTCGCTGGTGGCGATCCTGGACGCCGACAAGGAAGGTTTTCTGCGGTCCAAGACCTCTCTGGTGCAGACCATCGGGCGGGCGGCGCGCAACGTGGATGGCCGGGTGATCCTGTATGCCGACACGATGACGCAAAGCCTGCGCTATGCACTGGAGGAAACCGAACGGCGCCGCACCAAGCAATCGGCGTGGAACGCGGCTAACGGCATCACCCCGCAATCGGTCAAGAAGCATATCGGCGAGGTTCTGAGCTCGGTATTCGAGCAGGATTACGTGACCGTTGCGCCCGTGAAGGATTCGCGGGTGACGGATTTCGTCGGCAAGGACCTCAAGACGGCGATCGCCGACATGGAGAAGCGGATGCGGGCTGCGGCCGCCGATCTCGAATTCGAGGAAGCGGGTCGTCTGCGCGACGAGATCAAGCGCCTCGAAGCGCTGGATCTCGGCCTGCCGCCTCCGCCTCCGGCGGCCTCCGCGCGGCCAAAGCGCGACCGGACGCCGGAGCCGCTGGGGCCAGGCGGCGGCGGCTACGACCCGACAAAGATGAAGAAGGGCAGGCGCAAGCGCTAGGCGGACCGCAGGGCGTTTGATCAACCAGGATTGTGCCGGTCGTATTTCGTTCTGTTTCAGAAATGACTTGCGGGTGTGTCAGGGCTATGACACACTCCTTTCCAGCAGAGCCACACCTACCCCCGACGACCTGAGCCGCTCTGCCAAAAAGCAATGTCATGATAACGAGCTTTCCAGCATGGCCTGTTGCGGGCCACGCCGTGAGAATACGCGTAACCTATTTGTTACGACCTCAAATCGTAATCTAGTTCCCTGAAATCGGACACAGGAGGCAGACATGAAGCTTGTTGCCAAATGCGTTTTCTTCACCTTCGCTTTGGCCGGATGTGGATCTTCCGTCCCGCGATTCTACACCCTGCAAAAAGTCACCGGCACTTCGGAGGCCGCCGAACCGGCTACGATAGAAGTCGGGCGTCCCGGTCTGGCCGGCTATCTCGACCGCTCGGAGATCGTGCTGAAGAACGATGCCTACCGGATTTCCACCAATGACCACACGCGTTGGGCCGAGCCGCTCGGCGACATGATCGGGCGTATCCTGACGCAGGATCTCTCGCAGCGGCTTCGAAACACCAGCGTCTACGACCAGGCAGGGGCGATCACTGCGACGCCGGATGCGCGCGTGGAAGTCGACATCGTCAGCTTCAACAAGGATGAATCCGGCAGCGTGGCGCTGAACGCGAACGTCGCGATTGAGCAGGGCGGAACGCACCGCCCGATCGCCACGCGTCACGTTACCCTGCAGGAGACCGCCGATAACAGCGATCCTGAAAGGCTGGTGGCCACGATGAGCAATCTTCTGGGCAGCCTGTCCGACAGGATCGCCACCGACGTCCGTTCCTCGACGGCGCTTGCGGCAGCGCCGGTCGTGGCGCCTGTGGCGATGATACAGGCAGCCCCGCCGGGACCGGTCGCCGCCACATCGCTCTTCGACGCGCCAGCGCCGGTGCCCGAGGCGTTTGCGTCCAATGCAGCGCCGCCTGCCGTGCTACCCGCGCCAATTGCCCATGTTGCCGAAATACCGCTGAAAGCGGGCTGCACGTCTGAAGGGCGGCCAGTACCTTGCCTGCCGACGCCTTAAAAGCGCTCTATGCATCCAGGCTTCTACCGAGCACATAATCGTCGAAAGTCGTCGCGCCTACCGTGAAAGATCGCGTTCCGATCAGCGAAAAGCCCTGTCTCGCATAAAAGGCCAGGGCTTTTTCATTCCCCTGATAGACACCGAGCACAAGCTGGCGTGCCTGCCGTGCCTGTGCTTCGACAACAGCCTGCTGCATGAGACGATGACCGACACCGGTCTTATGGAACCGCGACAGCACATAGATGCGGACGATTTCGAGATCGTCCGCATGGGGCGCCTCTGCCGGAAGAGTCGCCGGCCCAAACAGCAGATAACCGATAATGGCGTCGCTGGCCGTTTGCGCGACCCAGATACAGATATGAGGATCCGCCAGGCTCTGGGCGTAATAAGCCTCGGAATGCCTGCCCCTGGCATGGGCGACGATGTCCGGCCCCTTGATCCTGTCGGCATAGGTATCGAGGAAGGTTGCAGCACCCGCCAATGCGAGAGCCGCCGCGTCAGCCTTGGTCGCCCGCCGGATCGTCAGCGTTTCCATTGCGTCAATGCGTCAAGAAAAGCTTGGCCACAGATTTCGCAGATCACGCAGATCAGAAAAGCATCATCCCTTTCTGATCTGTATGATCTACGAAATCTGCGGCCGGCTTTCTGTCTTACGTGTTCATCGCGTCGAAGAAATCCTGGTTGGTCTTGCTGTATTTCAGCTTGTCCAGCAGGAAGTCCATGCCGTCCGAAGCGCCCATCGGATTGAGGATACGCCGCAGCACCCACATTTTCGAAAGTGTCCCTTTGTCCACCAGCAGCTCTTCCTTGCGGGTGCCGCTCTTGGTGATGTCGATCGCCGGGAAGGTGCGCTTGTCGGACAGCTTGCGATCCAGGATGATTTCCGAGTTGCCGGTGCCTTTGAACTCTTCGAAGATCACCTCGTCCATGCGGCTGCCCGTATCGATCAGCGCTGTCGCGATGATCGTCAGCGAACCACCTTCCTCGATATTACGCGCCGCACCGAAGAAGCGCTTCGGCCGCTGCAGGGCGTTGGCATCCACGCCGCCGGTCAACACCTTGCCCGAGGAAGGCACGACGGTGTTGTAGGCGCGCGCAAGACGCGTGATGGAATCGAGCAGGATCACCACGTCGCGCTTGTGTTCCACGAGGCGCTTGGCTTTCTCCAGCACCATCTCGGTCACCTGCACATGGCGTGTCGCCGGCTCGTCGAAGGTGCTGGCAACGACTTCGCCCTTCACCGTGCGGGCCATGTCGGTCACTTCTTCCGGCCGCTCGTCGATCAGCAGAACGATCAGAAACACATCGGGATGGTTGTTGCTGATGGCGGTCGCGATGTTCTGCAGCATCACCGTCTTGCCGGTGCGCGGCGGTGCGACGATCAGCGCGCGCTGGCCCATGCCGATGGGCGCCACCAAGTCGATCACCCGCGGCGTATTGTCCTTCTGCGGACCCTTCGCAACGCTCTGGAAATTCTCCATTTCCATCTTCAGGCGTCGCTCCGGATAGAGCGGCGTGAGGTTGTCGAAGTTGATGCGATGTCGTACGGCCTCGGGCGGCTCGAAATTCACGTTGTCCAGCTTCAGCAACGCAAAATAGCGCTCGCCATCCTTCGGGGCGCGGATCTGGCCGTCCACCGTGTCGCCGGTGCGCAGGCCGTAGCGGCGCACCTGGTTGGGGCTGACATAGATGTCGTCAGGCCCGGGGAGATAATTCGATTCGGGGCTGCGGAGGAAGCCGAACCCGTCAGGCAGGATCTCCAGCGTGCCATCGCCGTGAATGGCCTGGTCGCTCTCGGCCAGATTCTTGAGGATCGCGAACATCATGTCCTGCTTGCGCAGGCTCGATGCGTTCTCGATCTGTAGAGATTCGGCGAAGCTCAGCAGGTCGGCCGGTGATTTGGCCTTGAGTTCGGCGAGATGCATAAAAACGCCTCGGATCAGCAATCGGGGAGGGGATGGGCCATGCCGAGCGCTAGGCGCACGAAAATGGACCGGGGAGGGAGAAAAGGCCCGCGGGCAAACAACCGGCGGAAGGCCTGAGAGAACAGGCGCGGCACATCTGGCACAGGCACATAAGCAATTCAAGCAGAAAGATGACGCCGCTTTCTCCAGGCCATGTCATTCGTAGGGTGGGTTGGGCTTTGGCAACCCACCTCTTTACTACGCCGCGCCTGGTGGGTTGCCAAAGCGCAACCCACCCTACGGAGAAGCGCATCCCTTAAAAGGGTTTTACGACCACCATGACGACGATGATCAACATCAGCACGGTCGGCACCTCGTTGGCGATGCGAAAAAACCGCTGCGGATGCCGGTTCGCGTCAGCCAGAAAATCCTTGCGCCAGCGGGACATGGCACCCTGCGCTCCCGCCATCAGCACCACACTCACCAGCTTGATGTAGAACCAGCCCTCGTGCCAATTCACAACGCCGGGCGTCAGCGCCAGAATGATACCGAACAGAAAAGTCGCAATCATTGCGGGCGTCATGATGAAACGATAAAGCCGCCACTCCATCACCTTGAACAACTCGCTGCTCTGGCTGCCGGCCGGTACCTCGCAATGATACACGAACAGACGCGGCAGATAGAGCAGCCCCGCCATCCATGCGATCACCGCGATCACATGCAGCGACTTCGTCCATAGATAGAAATGCCCGAAAAACGCTATGGTCATGCAGCCACCGCCATCGCGGATGCAAAGATCGCCGGCAGCTCCAGCAACGAACGCACCACCAGGTCGGGCTGCACCGGAAAACCAGGTGGTAGACCTTCCGGCGCATACGCGACCACACGCATGCCGGCCGCGCGCGCCGCGGTCATGCCAGGCACGGAATCCTCGACCACCAGGCACGCCTCCGGGCGAACCCCGCCGGCCGCCGCTGCTGCCAGGAAGAGATCCGGCGCCGGCTTGCCGAAGGCCACATCCCGCGCGCTGTGCACGCGCCCCTCGACCAAGGGCACCAAGCCGGTCGCCCCGAATTTCTGCGCCATCTCCTCATGCGAGGAATTGGACGCCACCCGATAAGGCAGCCCCATCGCCGCCGTCGCCTCCAACACCGCGCGGGCGCCAGGAACCGCATTTACGCCGACGTTCATGGCGGCAATCACACGGTCCTGCATCACCCTCGCCCAATCCACCGGCAACATCCGGCCGGTGCGTGCCTCGAACATCGGCTTGAGCGCCGACCAGGTATGGCCCGTCACTTCGTGGATTTCCGCCGCACTCATTGCCCAGCCCATCAGTGCTGCCTCGTCCCGCACCAGACCTTGCGAGACCGGCTCGCTGTCGATCAGAACACCGTCGCAATCGAAGATGACCAGACGAAGGGGAACGCCGCTCACGCCGTCATCTGCATCGGGCAGCCCTTATGCTGCGACGGACAGGCGCGCCCGCCTTTGGCACTGCATGTGCCATAACCACGGGCCCGTGCCGACTGCACAGCGCCGGCCAAAGCCGCAATGAAGGCGGGATCGCTGTTCTGCGCAGGCACACGATAATAGCCGGGCACGCCCATCTTTTCCGCCAGCTCACGATATTCCACGTCCAGCTCGACCAGCGTTTCGGAATGCTCGGAGACGAAGGCGATCGGCACCACGAGCACCGCACACCCATCTCGTGCCGCAGCCTCCACAGCCGATTCCGTCGACGGGTCGAGCCATTTTTGCGGCGTCGCGCGGCTCTGGTAGCAAACCTGCCAATCCAGCGCTTCGCCCGGCAAGTGCATGGCATCGACCACAGCCCGCACCGTGCTCTCGATCTGGAACTGATACGGATCGCCGCGCGCCACGATCGTCTCGGGCAGTCCATGCGCAGAAAACAGGATGCGCAATGGCGCCTCGGACGTCTCTCGCGCCTTCTTCAAGCTGGCGCGCACGATCGACGCGGTCGCCTTGACGTAAAGATCGTCATTGAACCAGCAGCAAAGAGTGGTCACCGGGCGTGCAAAACCCAGCTTCACCGCCGCGGCACGCCAGGCCGAAAGCGAGCTGCCCGTCGTTGTAGTCGAATATTGCGGGTAGAGCGGCAGCAGGAAGACCTCGTCGGCTCCCCACGCCTTCACCTCGGCCACCGCCTCATCGCTGAACGGATGCCAGTAGCGCATGGCGATGAAGCATTTCGCCTCGATCCCCGGACCGGACAAAGCGAACTCCAAAGCCCTCGCCTGCTCCTGCGTCAGCTCGAGCAAAGGCGATTTGCCGCCCAGGATCGCGTAGTTTTCCGTCGCCGGTTTCAAACGTGCGCCGGCGATCAGCCGTGCCAGCAGCGGGCGCACAAAAAACGGCACACGCAGGATGGCAGGGTCGCGGAACAGATTGAGCAGGAACGGCTTGATCGCCGCCGGGCTGTCCGGGCCGCCGAGATTGAACAGGACAACCGCAATCTTCCGGGCCTTCGCCTGCGCAGGCACGCGTGGCAGAGGGATCGGCGCGGATGTCTCGATCTCGACAGTGGCTAACGATTGCGCAGAAATTCGACCAACTCCGCCACATGATCCGGATTCGTCTGCGGCAATATGCCGTGACCCAGATTGAAGATGTGTGGCCTTCCGGCAAGCGCATCCAGGATGGAAGAAGTTTCCGCCCGCATGGCAGCTCCGCCGGCGAGCAGGGCAATGGGATCGAGGTTACCTTGCACCGCGACGCTGTCCGGCAGGCTGGCGGCCGCACGTGCCGGATCGGTGCCGGTATCCAGCGCCACGCCATCCACGCCGGTGCGTTCGGCATAAAGGCCGGCATACATACCAGCCAATCGTGGAAAACCGATCACCGGCACATCTGGATGCCGTGCGTTCAGCGCTTCGACGATCAGGGCTGCCGGAGTCACCACATGCTGGCGGAATTGCAAAGGCGACAGCATGCCGGCCCAGGTGTCGAACAGCATCACCGCTTCCGCGCCGGCGGAGATCTGCGCCGAAAGATAGGCAATGGTGGATTTGACCAGCACATCCATCAGCCGGCCGAACAGGGCAGGCTCGGCATAGGCCATGCCGCGGGTGAGCGCGAAATCGCGCGAACCGCCACCCTCGATCATGTAGCAGGCGACGGTGAAGGGTGCGCCGGCGAAACCGATCAGCGCGCAATCCTTCGGCAGCTCTGCCCGCACGCGACGCACCGTCTCCAGCACCGGCGCTGTCGCGTCAGCGACCCGGGCCATGCTCAGCATGTCCACGCCTTCGGCCGAGCGGATCGGGGCAAGCTTGGGCCCCACGCCATCGACGAAGGTCACGTCCTGGCCCAGCGCCCACGGGAGGATGAGGATGTCGCTGAACAGGATGGCGGCATCCATGCCGAAACGGCGAATGGGTTGCAGAGTGATCTCGGTGGCCAGATCCGGCGTCATGCAGCGGGCGATGAAGCCGCCCGAGCTGTCCTTGATCGCGCGGTATTCCGGCAGATAGCGGCCGGCCTGGCGCATCAGCCAGATGGGCGGCGGCCAGACGGGTTCGCCCGACAGCACGCGCAGGATGGGTTTATGGCTCATGGGCGTTCCGATCTCTCCTTCACCCTTTCTAAACTCTAAAGAGTCTTAAAAGTAGGGTGTGGCTGTAGATGGGGCTGTGAATCATGGGGTACCCCGTTCCTGAATTTTGCCCCCCGGGTTACCCACACACGAAACGGCTGGCAATACGGTGACATTGCGGCTTTTTCACACGATCAGCTGTTTCCGTTCCGGTTACGATATTTGTTATCCTGCTCGCATCTCCGTGTACGAGTTATCCCCGCTCTTAGACGCGCCTCCTTTCGTAGGCGTCGCAAAACCCAGTTATCCCCGCTATCCTCGCTCTCATGAGCCAGGACCGGATCAACCTTCACCTTGTATCGGATGCCACCGGGGAGACGCTGAACTCGATCGCGCGCGCCACGGTGTCGCAGTTCGAGGAAGTGAACATCCTGTATCATCGCTGGAGCCTGATACGGACCCGGTTCCAGCTGCATCGTGTGCTCGAAGGGATCGAGGCCGAGCCTGGTCCGGTGCTCTCCACCGTGGTCGACAAGGCGTTGCGCAACGATCTGGAGAACACCTGCCAGCGCCTCGGCGTGCCGGTGGTCAATGTTCTGGAGCCGGTGCTGTCGATGCTGGCGGACCAGATCGGCGCGCAGGCGACGGCCAAGCCGGGGCGGCAATACGTGCTGGACGCCGATTATTTCCGCCGCATCGACGCGATCCATTTCGTGCTGGCGCATGATGACGGCCAGGCACAGGCGGGGATCGCGGAGGCGGACGTCATTCTCGTCGGCGTCTCGCGCAGCTCCAAGACCCCCACGAGTTTCTATCTCGCCAATCGCGGGGTGAAGGCGGCCAACGTACCGCTCGTGCCTGGCCTCGCCGATCCGCCTGGGTTGGAGGAACCGCATTGTCCGGTGATCGGGCTGACACTGGATGCGCAATCGCTGATCGAGATCAGGCGGCACCGCCTCAAGCTGATCGCCACCGGCCAGGGTGCGGTGCACGTCAAGCAGGATAGCGGCGACTATGTGGACCTGGAATCGGTCCGCGCAGAACTTCTATGGGCACGTCGTTTATGCACCCGCCGCGGCTGGCCAGTTGTCGATGTGACACGCCGCTCCATCGAGGAGACGGCCGCCACGGTGTTGCAACTCATGGAAGTCTGGCATCACCGCCGGGAGACCAAAGGTGTCGCCCCCATGCCCTTGGCAATGCCAGGAACGTAAGGCGTCTATGCCGCCGCCGAGATCATCCCCGGATCGGGGTCACGGTTCACTGCCGCATGATAAAGCAGCTGTTCGGCTTCCTTGTGGCTCAGACTGAACCGTATCGCCGCTGCGCCGAGTCCACAGCCGATAGCGGCGAGGCCGAGAACGAAAAAGCATAACGGGACGCTGCCGATGCCGCGCAGCAGGAACCCTGCCGCTACCGCGCCGATATTGCCGCCGGCGCCGATGATGCCCGCCACCCCGCCGAGCACCTTGCGATTGATAAAGGGCATCAGCGCATAGATCGACCCGCACGCCATATGAGTGAACAGGCCGAACGCCAGCATGGAGACGATCGCGACACCGACTGCGTCCGCTCTGGAAAAGATGATGAGGCCCAGCCCCTCGCACAGCATCAGCCCGCTCAGGAGATAGGTGCGGCCATCGAGGCCTTTCCACCGGGCGATACGGTCCGACGCGATGCCGCCCAATGCGCGGGCGAATAATGCGAGCAGGCCGAAGGAGCCGGCCGCGTAGCCCGCATGCACCACGCTGAGATGGAAGCGGCTGGAATAATACCCTGCCGCCACGCCGTGGATGAACAGCTCCACGCCAAACGCGGCACCGTAGCAGGCGGCGAGGACCCACACCCGATAGTTCCGTGCGGCCACCTTCATCACGTCCCAGCCGCCCTTCTTGCCGCTTTCGATCTCCACGCCCTGGGCGCGGAGTGCGACGATGTTTCCTTGCGGGGTATCCTGGGTGAACTTCCAGTATAGCACGGCCATGATCAGCATCAGCACGCCTGGAATGACCATCGCCAGGCGCCAGCCGAGCGTCTGGCTGATGCCGAGGCTGACGATGGCGGTGAAGACGAGCGGCATCACGGATTGCGTCACACCACCACCGGCATTGCCCCAGCCGCCGACGGTGGCGTTGGCGGTGCCGACCACGTTCGGCGCGAACATGACCGAGGTATGATACTGAGTGATCACGAAGCTCGCACCGATAATGCCGATGGCAAGGCGGAAGATCAGGAACGAGGTGTAGGACCAGGCTAGCGCGATGCCCAGCACGGGGATGGCGCCCAACGACAACAGGAGCGTGTAGGTGAGCCGCGGGCCGTATTTGTCGCACATCGGCCCAATGGCCATGCGCGCGAAGATGGTGACAAAAACGGCGGCGATGTTGATGTTGGCGATTTGCGCGATGGTCAGGCCGTAATCGTTCTTGATTACCGACATCAGCGGGGCCACGGCGAACCACGCGAAGAAGCAGACGAAGAAGGCCATCCAGGTGAGATGAAACGCCTTCATCTGCACGGTCTTCAGGCTGAACAAGTCGATCCTGTTTGCTTTCTGCGAAATCATCATTCCGTCTCCAGCATAAAATAGCGCTTGGCGGCGATGGCGGCCGATCTGCTGGATCGTTTAAATAGCCGGCTTCGCTTGTAACAAAAAAGGTAACTAACGCACAAATAATAATCAACAAATTTATGTGCACACAAAATAAGCAAAACATAACCACTAATAATGCAAGATTGAATATATGATCGCCTTTTATGCTGTCATTTCAATCATCTGGTAGCCGAAAGTTGCTGGGGTGACATGATGTTGGCGCAGCTTTAAGTCAGGAAAGAACGCCCGGAGTTTTCCAACCATGCTGCGCGCCATTTCGGGCAGATCGCCCTTCATCGAGCTCGCGCCCGACCGGGCCAGCCTTGCCAATGCCGATCACGCGGTGTGGATCGATCTCGTTGAGTCCAGCGAACATGAGCGCGCCGAAATCGAACATCTGACCGGGCTGTGCGTGCCGGACCGTGCGGCGGTGGCCGAGATCGAGACATCGAGCCGGCTCGTCAGCAAGGATAACGTGCTGACCCTGAGCACCACGATGATCGTGCGCGATGCGCAAGGTGGGCTGGTAGCGGTGCCGCTTGGCTTCGTGGTCTCGCCGGACCGGCTGCTGACGATACGCTTTGCCAAATCCCTCGTGTTCGACGCCTTCGCCGAGCATTGGCGCGCCGTTGCACCGGCCGGCACCATTTCCGGCATGGAGCCGTTTCTCGGTATTCTCGAAGCGATGGTCGACCGGCTTGCCGACGTGCTGGAACAGCTTGGCTCCGAGCTTGATACGCTGTCGGCCGCGGTGTTCCTGCGTGGTACGGCCACACAGGGCCCGTCGCGCAAGAGAGACCAGTTTTTGCAGAGCACGCTGACCGATATCGGGCAGAAGGGCGAACATGTCTCGCATCTGCGCGATGGGTTGCTCGGCGTTGGGCGTATCGTGCGTTTCGTTCAGGAAAGTGCCGCGACCTGGTTGCAGGAAAGCGAACTACGCCGGCTGAAGACCATCGATCGGGATATCGCCTCGCTCAATGATTACGACGCGCAGATGACAGGAAAAATCCAGTTCCTGCTGGATGCGACGTTGGGTTTTATCAATATAGAGCAGAACAATACGATCAAGGTGCTGACCGTGGTGAGCATCGTGGGAATACCACCAACGTTCGTCGCCAGCCTGTACGGGATGAATTTCAAGAACATGCCCGAGCTTGGTTGGACGTATGGCTATCAGTACGGGCTGAGCCTGATTGCACTAAGCGTTGCAGTACCCTTGGTCATCTTCTGGCGGAAGGGATGGCTATAGAAAGTAAAGATGGCCACTTTCTTTATGCTTTATATCGATCCAGGCTCAGGTCTTCGTGTTCAATGTTGGGACGCCTTCCGGACACCAGGTCGGCCAGAAGTGCACCTGAACCGCAGGACATCGTCCAGCCGAGCGTTCCGTGTCCGGTGTTGAGCCAGAGATTGCTGAATTTAGTGCGGCCGATCACCGGCGGACCGTCCGGTGTCATCGGGCGCAAGCCGGTCCAGAACTTGGCTTTGGAGATGTCGCCAGCACCAGGAAACAAATCCGTAACCGAATGCTCCAGCGTGCGGCGGCGTGGTGAGCGCAATGTTTTGCTGTAACCTGCAAGCTCGGCCGTGCCGCCCACGCGGATGCGATCGCCGAGCCGGGTGATCGCAACCTTGAACGTCTCATCCATGACGGTGCTAACCGGCGCGCGTGCTTCGTCCGCCAACGGCATGGTGATCGAGTAGCCTTTGACGGGGTAGACCGGCAGATCGATGCCGGCCGCTTTCAGCAGCAACGGCGAATAGCTGCCCATCGCGACCACGTAGCTGTCGGCTATGTAAGTGCCTGTCGAGGTGACGATTCCGGTAATAGCGCCGGCTTCCGTGGTCAGCCGTTCGATCGCGGTTTCGTACAGGAACGTCACACCAGCCTGTTCGGCCAGGGCGGCGAGGCGTTGGGTGAAGAGATGCGCGTCGCCGGTTTCATCGCCCGGCAGCTTCAGGCCGCCGACGAATTTGCCGCGCACATTGGCCAAGGCAGGCTCATGCGCGATGGCGGCGGCTTGGTCGAGGATTTCGTAGGGCACGCCGAGGCGGTCGAGCACGGTGGTATCATCCACCACATGGTCCGCCTGAGCCTGGTTACGGAACAGCTGCAGCAATCCGCGCTGGCGGTCGTCATAGGTGATGCCGGTCACGGTGCGCAGGTCGCGCAGACGGTCGCGGCTATATTCGGCGAGGCGCACCATGCGGGATTTGTTGACCGCATAGGCGGTGGCGTTGCAGTTCTTCAGGAACCGCGCGCCCCAGGCGATCAGCGATGCGTCGGGTCGCGGCCAGACCACCAGCGGACGGTGATGCATCAGCAGCCAAAGGATGGCTTTCTTCGGCGTATCGGGGCTGGCCCAAGGTGCCGACATGCCCGGCGAGACCTGGCCTGCATTGGCGAAACTGGTTTCCATGCCGGCGGCCGGCTGCCGGTCGATGACGGTCACTTCATGGCCGGCCTGTGCCAGGTACCAGGCGGAGGTGACGCCGACGACGCCACACCCCAGAACGATGATCTTCAATTCGGCCCCTTGGGGAGGTTAGGATAGAGTCATTACATCGTGCCGATGTGGGCGCTGGCTATGTTTTTGTCGCGCAGAGGCATGTCGTAGACACGAAAGCATTCAGGGGGCCACAAGCCCCCTGAAACACAAAAGTTTTTTGCTTCTTTTTTCAAAAAAGAAGCGCTTAGCCGACGAGCTCTTCCGGCTTGAAGAAGAAAGCGATCTCCGTCGCCGCATTCTCGGCGCTATCCGATCCATGCACTGAATTCGCCTCGATATCCTCGGCAAATTCAGCGCGGATCGTGCCCGCGTCAGCCTTTGCCGGATCGGTCGCACCCATGATGCGGCGGTTGGCGGCGATGGCGTCTTCGCCTTCGAGCACCTGGATCACCACGGGGCCCGAGGTCATGAACGTCACCAGGCCGGCGAAAAACGGGCGGGCCTTGTGAACCCCGTAGAACTCTTCCGCCTGCGCCTTGCTCATCTTGATGCGGCGCTGGGCGATGATACGCAGCCCGGCATCCTCGAACTTGGCGTTGATCTTGCCGGTGAGGTTGCGGCGGGTAGCGTCGGGTTTGATGATCGAAAAAGTGCGTTCGGTGGCCATGGCAGCAGAATCCTGACTTTGGGGGTGGGGGCGCCATAGACGAGGCAGCCCGGCCCCGCAACCCCGTGGCGCCTGGGGTGTGGGCGCGGTATCAGGCATCCCATGAGCTTGTTGACGATTTCCGGCGTGACCCTGCGCATGGCTGGCCGTGTTCTGCTGGACCGTGCCGATCTCTCGGTAGAGGCGGGGCGTCGCATCGGGCTGGTGGGCCGCAACGGCGCCGGCAAATCCACCTTGCTGCGGGCGATTGCCGGCGAGCTTGCCCTGGATGGCGGCGACATACGGTTTTCTGCCCGTGCCCGCATGGGCTGGGTGAAGCAGACGGCGCCACATGGCGGGGCAAGCCTGCTGGAAACGGTGCTGGAGGGCGACCAGGAACGGCTGTCGCTGTTGCGCGAGGCGGAGCATGCGGAGCCGGGGCGTATGGCCGACATCCATGAGCGGCTGCGCACCATCGGTGCTGACTCGGCGCCGGCGCGTGCCGCCTCCATCCTGTCCGGCCTCGGGTTCGATGCCGAGCAGCAGGCGCGGCCCGTCGACTCCTTCTCCGGCGGCTGGCGCATGCGTGTGGCGCTGGCGACTGCCCTGTTTGCGGCCCCCGATCTGCTGCTGCTCGATGAGCCGACCAACCATCTCGATCTTGAGGCGACGCTCTGGCTGGAGACGTGGCTGGCCAAATTCCCGGGTGCCGCGGTGGTGGTGAGCCATGACCGTGGCCTGCTCGATCGCGCGGTGGAATCCATCGCGCATCTGGACCGGCAAAAACTCTCGCTCACACCGGGCGGCTACACCGAGTTCGTGCGCATCCGCACTGAGCAGGCGATGCAGCTCTCGCGGGCCGCCGAGCGGATCGCCGCGCAGCGCGCGCATATGCAGAGTTTTGTCGACCGTTTCCGTGCCAAGGCTACGAAGGCACGCCAGGCACAGGCGCGGCTGAAGGCGCTCGAAAAACTGCCGGTGATCGAGACGGTGATCGAGGATGCGCCGACGCGCTTTAACTTCCCCGAACCGCAGCGGCTGGCGCCGCCCATTCTCACGCTGGACCGGGTGACGGTGGGCTATGACGGCAAGCCGGTGCTGAGCAATCTCGGGCTGAGCGTGGACATGGATGACCGCATCGCCCTGCTCGGGGCGAACGGCAACGGCAAATCCACCTTCGCCAAGCTGCTGGCGGGGCGGCTGAAACCGATGTCGGGCGACATGCGTGCCAGCGGCAAATTACGGGTGGGCTATTTCGCGCAGCACCAGGAAGCCGAGCTGATCGCGGCCGAGACGCCGGTGGACCACATGGCGCGCGCCCTGCCGCAGGCGACGGGCACGCAGGTGCGGTCGCAGTTGGCGCGTTTCGGCCTGGATGCGGACCGCGCCGACACGCCGACGAAGAACCTCTCCGGCGGCGAGCGGGCGCGGTTGTTGCTGGCGCTGGCCACGCGCGACGCGCCGCAGCTGCTGATACTGGACGAGCCGACCAACCATCTGGACATCGATGCGCGCGATGCGCTGGTGCGGGCTTTGAGCGATTTCCAAGGTGCAGTTCTGTTGATCACCCATGACCCGGACCTTGTGGAGCTGGTGTCGGACCGGTTGTGGCTGGTGGGCGACGGCACGGTGACGAACTACGACGGCGACATGGATGATTACCGCGCGTTGTTGGTGGAGCGTGCGCGGCCGGTGCGTGCGGAGGGTGTTGGCAAGAAGCGCGACGACCGCCGCGATCGTGCGGAGGCCAGGCTGCAGACGGCGCCATTGCGGAAGGCGGCGAAGGCAGCGGAAGCTCTGGTGCAGAAATTGATCGCCGAGCGTGTAACCATCGAGGCACGTCTGGCGGATAGCAAGATGTATGCGGCAGGCAAGGCGGCAGAGGTGACTTCGGCAAACACGCGCTTGGCTGCAATTACGCGCGAGATCGAGACTGCAGAACTCGCCTGGCTGGAAGCGGAAGAAGCTATGGAGCAAGCCGGAGCATAAAGGTTTTTTGGTTCTTTTTTCAAAAAAGAACCGCTTGCTTGTTCTTATCACGGAGTTTCTGGTGCTCAATCATTCTCGCGCTTTGTTAGCGGCACCGTTGCTGCTCCTGGTCCAATCCGCGCAAGCTGCCCCGCCGCGCGAAGCGCCGGCTTTCGCGGGCATCAGCACCTGGCTGAACTCGCCGCCGCTCACCATGGCGGGTTTGCGCGGCAAGGTGGTGCTCGTCGATTTCTGGGCGTATTCCTGCATCAATTGCCTGCGCACTTTGCCGTATCTCATCCGCTGGGAGCACGACTACAAGGATCGCGGCCTCGTGGTGATCGGCGTGCATGCGCCGGAATTCAAGTTCGAGCATGAGACGAAGAACGTGCAGGCGGCGATCGACCGTTTCGGCATCAACTACCCGGTGGCGCAGGATAACGACCTGCTGACCTGGAAAGCCTTCAACAACGAATATTGGCCGGAAGAATATCTGATCGATCGCACCGGCAAGATCGTCTACACGCATGTGGGTGAGGGCAATTACGACGAGACGGAGAACGCCATCCGCAAGGCTGTCGATGCCGGCCCCGCTGTCGGCCCGGAGAAAGGCACCGACCTTAGCAAGATAGGTTCGCCGGAAATGTATTTCGGCCTCGATCGTGTTGAGGATCTGGGAAGCCCCGAGAAGCCGCATGCCGGCGCGCGCAGTTATACTGCGCCTGCCGATCTGAAGCTGAACCAGTTTGCTCTCGTAGGCGACTGGAATCTTACCGATGAGCGCGCGACGCTGGCAAAAGGTGGCGGTGAGATCCATCTGCATTGCCATTCCGGCAAGGTGTTCATGGTGGCGAGCAGCACCACACCGGTCACGATGTCCGTCATGGTGGATGGCAAGAAGCAACCCGACGCGACGGTGCATGAAAGCCGGCTCTACACCCTGTTCGACAGCACCGACTACAGCGATCACATGGTGACGCTCACCATTCCGCAGCCCGGCCTGTCCGCCTTCACCTTCACCTTCGGATAGCTGCACACCTTGCCAGCCTGCCTACGGATGTGGTCGTTTCGACGATCGTTCCAAAGCACCTCAGGCACCACATGCCCAATCCTTTTTTCGACGATCTGCCGAAAAATATAGGCACTGACGACGCGACGATGTTCGAGCTGGCGCCAACCTCGCTATGGCTCGAAGATTACCGTGATCTACGCGCACAACTTGAGGCCTGGCGACGAGATGGCGTGACCGATCTGCAGGCATTCCTGCGTGAAGACCTCGGCCGCGTTGCCGCCTGCACGGCGACGATCAAGGTGCTGAAGGTGAACCGACGTACGCTTGACATGTTCGAGGCGGAGTCGCAGGCGCATCTGATCGGCAATCTCGAAAAAGTGTTCCGCGACGACATGCTTGAAAGCCATGTCGATGAGCTGGTGCAGCTCTGGAACGGCAGCACCATTTTCAGCGGTCATTCGGTGAACTACACGCTCGACGGCGCGCGGCTGGATGTCGCTTTGCATGGCCGTATCCTGCCGGGCCATGAGACAGACTGGGCACGCGTGCTGGTCGCGTTGGATGATGTGACGCAGCGGGAAACCGCACGGCGAAAACTCGCCGCCAGCGAAGCCTATGCACGCTGTCTGTTCGAGGATTCGCCAGCCTCGCTCTGGGTGGAGGATTTCTCGGAGGTCAAGCGGCTGCTGGACGATCTGCGCTTCCAGGGCATCGTCGATTTCCGCGTGTTCACCGACGTGCATCCGGAATTCGTCGAGCGCTGTCTGCGCGAAATACGCGTTATCGACGTCAACCGCAGCACGCTCGATCTGTTCGGCGCCGCCGACAAGCCCACGTTGATGCGGCGGTTGAGCGATGTGCTGTCGGGCGAAGCGATACGATCTTTCAAGGAGCAGCTCATCGATCTTTGGGACGGGAAACTGTTCCAGCAGCGCGAGGCGGTGAATTACACGCTCTCCGGTGATGCGGTGCATGTCTACCTGCAATTCTCCGTCATTCCGGGCCACGAGCAGGATTGGAGCCTGGTGCAGGTCGCACTCACCGACATCACGGCGCGCAAGAAAGCCGAAGCCTATCTCGAATTCCTCGGCAAGCACGATGTGCTGACCAAACTGCGCAACCGCTCCTTCTTCGTCGAGGAGCTCAACCGGCTGGAACGCAACGGTCCTTTCCCGGTCAGCATCATCGTCGCCGACCTCAACGGGCTGAAGGTGCTGAACGACACGATGGGCCATGCGGCCGGCGACGCTTTGCTGCGCCGTGTGGGCGAAGTGCTCGGCAAGGCCGCGGAACGGCCGGCGCATGCAGCGCGGATCGGCGGCGATGAATTCGCAATCCTGCTGCCCGGCACGGATGAGCGTGCGGCACTTGCCTTCAGCGAAAGTATCGCGAAGCTTATCGAGCTGAACAACAAGTTCTACTCGCAATCGCCGCTCAGCCTGTCGATCGGGATCGCTACCAGCCTGCCGGACGAGCGGTTGGAATTGGTGGTGCGCCGCGCGGATGAGCGTATGTACACGGCGAAACACGCCTATTATGCCGGCCGGCAGGATCGCCGCCGTCAGGCACAGGATGCAGCGTCTTCAGGAGCAAATGAATAATGGCACACACCAAAATCGCTATGATCGGGCTGGGCATGATGGGCACCGGCATCGCCGGCCGGCTGATCGATGCCGGGCACGACGTCACCGTCTATAACCGCACGCAATCCGCGGCCGACCCTCTGGTTGCGCGTGGCGCACAACGCGCGGCAACACCGGCGGAAGCCGCCGAGCCAGGCGGCATCGCGATCACCATGCTTGCCAACGACGAGGCACTACGTCAGGTGACGATCGGAGAAGGCGGCCTTTGCGAAAAACTCGGCAAGGATGGCGTGCATATCTCGATGAGCACGATCAGCCCCACACTCGCCGCAGCCCTCGCCGAACACCATCACGCCGCAGGCGGCACCTATCTCGGCGCACCTGTGTTTGGCCGGCCGGAAGCGGCAGCCGCCGGAAAACTATGGATCGCGCTCGCAGGTCCGCCGGAGATCAAGGAACGGGTCAAATCGGTCCTCGCCTGCGTGTCGCAAGGCGTCTACGATTTGGGCGACAAGCCGGAGATTGCAAATGTTGCAAAGATCTCAGGCAATTTCATGATCTCGGCTGCGATCGAAACGATGGCGGAAGCTTTCGCGCTGATCAGCAACAATGGCGGAGACGCACAGGCGTTCCACGCCCTGATGAGCGAAACGCTCTTCAACTGCCCGATCTACCAGAATTACGGGCGCGCTATCCTCGCGGAAAAGTTCTCGCCACCCGGCTTTAAGCTGGAACTCGGCGCCAAGGATATCGGCCTTGTCATGAGCAACGGCGCACAAAGCCACACGCCAATGCCGGTTGCCAGCCTGTTGAACGAGCGCTTCCTGGCCGGGCTGGCAAAAGGCCGCGGCACTCTGGATTGGACCGCCATCGCCATGGACGTCGCCGACAATGCCGGCGTCGCACCGAAATAGGCAATGAAACGGTTCGTTGCAGTAAACGGTGCTGTAGCGTATCGTGTCGTGGCGTAAAAGGGGGCGGGCATGAAGCGGGTCATTCTGGCAGCAACGATTTTTTTCGCGAGCCACCAGATGGCGCTCGCGGACACGACCGGACACGGGGCACTGGCACTTGGCGTCATCGTTGGCGATGATTCCCCATACCTCAGCTGGCACACACGTGCCGATCTCGCGCGCTTGCTGGACGATAAGCCGCTCGGTTATGGCAAGCATTCCGTCATTGTCGTGAACGCGCAAAGCGTGGTGTGCCAGGCCGGCGACGTGGATCTCGCGGCCTTCAGCTGCACGCTGACCTATGGCAAGGTCAAACGCACCCGCATTGGCCGCCGCGCCAACGAGCTGTTCGCGACCCTCGTCGAGGCCGGCGTGCCAAGCGATGGCGCTGCCGGCCACGTATTCGAGACTGTATCGAAACTCGAGTGCAAGCTCGATCCGAAAGCCCTTGCCGGCAAAGACGGATCAGGTGCGAGCTGCGCGTTCCAACCCGGTCCATAAGGTGGGTTGCGCCTGAGCAACCCACCTTACCTGTGGCTCGTCCTTTTGATGAACTCTGCCACGTTGTCATGCAGCTGATGCAGTGCGGCTTCATGCGCGTACACCATATGGCCTGATTCATACTGCTTATATTCGATATTGCCCTTCAAGCTCGACGGTATCTGCAGATGGTGCATCTCGTAGATGCCCTCGTAATAGGGCGTCGCCAGATCGTAATAGCCGGCGTTCAGCATCACCTTCAAATTCGGGTTGGTCTTCAGCGCGACTGCGAGATCCGGCATCACGTTGGCTGATTGCTGCAGCCGGTCCGACTGTCCCGGCGGCATATGCTGCATGTCCCAGCGATTGCCCATCTCGATTTCCGGCTTGTAGGCGGTATCCTGCCCATAATGCAGCGTGCGGCGCACGTAATCGTTGAAGATGGACACGTAGGCCGAGCTGATCGAGGAGGATTGCGGATCGTAATCCGCCTCCTTGCTCAGCGGGTCGAGCGAAGGGCCGGAAAACCGCGTATCCAGCCGACCGGTCGTCGTCCCGGTATCGTCCTGCAGGTTCTTCTCGAACTCGCCGCCATCGATGCGCAGATGCGCCCGCTGGATATAGGCCACCGGAAGGCCGGTGTAATCGTGCAGTTTCTGCGCGACCGCGTTGCTCTCCGCCGGGC
The DNA here is from genome assembly GCA_965198855.1 of Acetobacteraceae bacterium. GTDB lineage: Bacteria > Pseudomonadota > Alphaproteobacteria > Acetobacterales > Acetobacteraceae > BOG-908. The sequence continues at coordinate 887,255 of CBDAPZ010000002.1, forward strand.
TTAGCGTGTCGCCGCGGCCGAGTGCGAGTGCATACTCGTTCATCGTGAAATGCTCGACCTCGCTGAGCAGGCCGGGCAGGTCGCGTTGTCCGCCGGGGATCTTTTTGTGGTACCAGGCCGTCGCCGCATAGGTGGGAAGGGCCACTTCGTAGGCGGTATCGATGCCAGGATTGAGCTCCGGCTGATCCACGCTCAGATCGAAACTGAGTATCTGCGACAGCAGGATCACGCCATTCAGATCGAGCGCATAATCCGATTGCAGCATGTTCGACAGCACCGCCGAACGCGTGGTGCCGTAGCTCTCGCCGAACAGGTATTTCGGCGAATTCCAGCGGTTATATTGCGAGAGGAAATGGGTGATGAATTCGGCAAAGGCATGTGCGTCCTCATCGATCCCGAAGAATGCGCGTTCCTTGTCGCGGCCGGCGATCCGGCTGAACCCGGTGCCTGGCGCATCCACGAATACGAGGTCGGTCGCGTCCATCAGGCTGGAGCCGTTATTGATCAGCTTGTAGGGCGCTGCCTCGGTATGGGTGTCGTCCAGCGTTACCACGCGCCGCGGGCCAAATGCGCCCATATGCAGCCACACGCTGGAAGATCCCGGTCCGCCATTGAACAGGAAGGTGATCGGCCTTCCCTCCTGCGGCGCGCCCTTGGCGAAATACGCGACATAGAACATCGAGGCTTCGGCGGTCGGGTTGCGGTCCTCGTCGCCATCGTCCTTCTGGCCATCTTCCTTCGCCATCTTCGGCACATCGTCCCAGCCTTTGGGGTGCACCACGAGCGTGCCGGCGACGGCCTGGTAATCCAGTTTCTGGCTGCCGATCGTCACCGACCCGTCCGAGTTATGCGCTTCCGCCTTGAACGGGCTTTTCGACGCGGCCTCGGCTTTGTCGGTTGCCGGCGCATCCTCCGCGAAACTGGCCGGCGTGGCGAAGATCACCGTCGCCGCGAGCAGGCTGGCGCGCAGAGCGTTCGTATATCTCAAAGCTGATCATCCTCGTGGAACTGAGGCGCGTATCAGCCACCCGGCGGCACGGTCACGCAAGCCTGGCTGCGCGTGGCCAACATGCTGCACGCGCGCGACGCATCCGTGGCACTGAGCCCGACCAGCCGTGCGCGATATAGCACATGCCCGCCAAATGGTGAGGTTGACCCGAGCGACGTGCGTGTGCCGCGAAGTTCGGTGAGGTCGAGATTGCGGGCAGCCTCGGCCACTTGCCGCGCCTGACCTGCATCCTCAAACGCACCGACCTGTATCGCCCAGCCGCCCGGGGCACGCATCGGCGGCAACTCGGCCGCTGCCGCGGACGGAACCAGGTAGCTGGCGAAGTTGTGATGCGCGACTGGAGGCGCAGGCTGCACCGCCAATCGGCTACCCCAAAGAGTCTGGCCGGGCACGGTGCGACCGGCCTGCGCAAATTGCTGAGGTGGCGGCGCTTCGGCGATCTCGGTCGGTGGCGGGGCGCGGCATGGCGCCTCCGGATCATAGGCGGCGTTCGGATCGTGCCAGCAATTTGCACTCTGCTGCGGCCGCGGTGCCGGCGGCGCTGCGGCCGCAATCACCACGGGCGGCGCTGCCCGGCACGGTGCCTCGGGGTCATATGCGGCGTCCGGATCATGCCAGCAACTGGCACCCGCCGTCGCATAATGCTGCACCGGTGGTGCCGCCGCAGCCACGCGCATCAGCGGCGCCGCGCGGCACGGCGCATCGGGGTCGTAGGCCGCATCGGGATCCTGCCAGCAGCGCGAGATCGGCCGCCGCGCATAGGCATGCGGCACCGGATCCGGCGTCAGTGCCGCTCCACCGTTATCGGCATAGGCCACCAGCGGACCGGTCATCGGCAGGTCGTTGCCCAGCCGTGGCGCAATGCTCGCCACATAGTTCACCGTCTCGTTCGGCAGGCCGCTATGGCCTGCCAAATAGTCGGCAACACGGTTCGGCCCTGCATTATAGGCGGCGAGGAAGGCCGGCGAACCGAACCGGTCATACATCTGTCGTATGTAGCCGGTGCCGGCGATGATGTTGTCGTGCGGGTTGTACGGGTCAGGGCCAAGATTATATTGGTCGCGCAGTTCGGCGTAAGTCGCCGGCATTACCTGCATCAGCCCCGTCGCACCCGCGTCGGACGTAATGGGCTGGCCGTTCAGGTACTCATGCCCACCCGATTCCTGGTGCATCACCGCGCGGATCCAGCGATCCGGCAAAGAGAACCGATTGGCGGCCTCCTTGATATAGGGCCCCCACGGATCCTCGGGCGGACCAGGCGGCGCATAGCCATATTGGCTTGCTCCAGTGCTGGCGCGCTGCCCGCTGCCGCTGCACGCGGCAAGGCCCAGCAGCAGAAGCAGCGAGAGCGCCAAGTGCCCAAAGCCTGCCCACCCTGTCATGCGCACCGGCACGGATCCCCCGCTCACGAAACGGCGAGACGATGCACCGCTTCGCCGCCAGGATCAAGAAGATCGTGCAAGCTCCTGTTGCATTGTGGCTTTGCTGCACAACCTGGCTGGCGGCAAAGATAGGCTCTTGCGTTGCACAAACCTTATGCTCTGCTGGACGTAGAACATCGTGTCCTGCGGATAACCAACCAATGTCGCTTCCAACCCCGGAACAACGTGCCGTGCTCGAAAACCGGACGATCCTGGTGCTCGAAGATGAGATGATGGTCGCCATGCTGCTGGAGGACATGCTGGCCGATCTCGGCTGCCGCGTCCTCGGCCCGGTCTCCACGGTCGCGCCCGCCCTTGCATTGCTGGCGAGCAATACCGTGGACGCCGCCTTGCTGGACGTGAACCTCAGCTACGGCCAGAGCGGCTACCCGGTGGCAGAGGAACTGACTGCCCGCGGCATCCCCTTCGCCTTCGTCACCGGCTACGGCGCCAACACCCTCAATCCGCAATATCGCGGCCGCCCCGCCTTGCAGAAACCCTTCCACATGGCCGCCCTCACCGAAGCTCTCGTCGCGATGAACTCGGCCCCCGTTCGCGTCTGAACCTCAAGGCACGGCATCGATCCGCCAACCGCCGGTAAACACCTCAAAACCGTCGCCGCGCGCCACGCCGACCAGGCTCAGCCCGGAAGCCTCCGCAGCGCGAACGGCAAGCGCCGTCGGCGCCGAGATGGCGACGACCATCGCCGCCCCCATCCGCGACGCCTTCTGCACCAGCTCGATCGAAATCCGGCTCGTCAGCACAACAATGCCGTCCGCCGCCGCATGGCCCGCCAACACCAGCGCACCGGACAGCTTGTCCAGCGCATTATGTCGGCCGACATCCTCGCGCACCGCCACCAGCCCTGCCGCCTCGGTCCAGAACCCCGCCGCATGCACCGCACGCGTCATTTGGTTCAGCGACTGCGCCGGCCCAAGGCTCGCCACCGCCCGCAAAATGACCTCAGGCGTAAATCGCCGCCCCTCTGGCGCGCCCGTCACCGGCCGCAACGCCTCCGCCAAACTCTCCAGCCCGCACATTCCGCACCCTGTCGCCCCCGCCAGCCGCCGTCGTCTCTTTTCCAGTTGCATCATATGCTCCGCCCCGATCCACATCCGCAGCTCCAGGCCCCCCTCCGCCTCAATCACCGCGAAATCCTCGATCGCGTCGACGCTGTGGATGATCCCTTCAGAAAGGCTGAATCCCACAGCAAAATCATGGAGATTATCCGGGGTCGCCATCATGACGGCATGCGTCACCCGGTTATAGGTGATCGCGACCGCCGTCTCCTCGGCGAGAGCACGCTCGCCAATGCTCATGACGCCGTGGTGGAAGACAGAGCGGGAAACGGAGAGGACTGGGGCGGTCATTCGAAGACTTTAAGGCAAGATTGGGGGAGATGTGCCATCCCCCCCAAATCCCCCCGTCATTATTTAGGCGTCGGCGGACTCGGGTAGGCGGTGGATGCCGCATTCGACTTTGCCGGTGCCGGCCCAACGGCCGCTGCGGGGGTCTTCGCCTGTGGCAACGGCGCGGGTGCAGGTGGCGCAGCCGATCGATGGATAACCAGCCAAACTCAGGGCGTGCCTAGGGAGATCGCGCCGCACCATCTCCGCCTCGATATCCGCAGCGCTCCAGGCGGCCAGCGGATTGAACTTCACCTTGCCATCGACCTGCTCGGTCAACGGCAACGCCACCCGGCTCAATGCCTGGTGCCGCTTGCGGCCGGTGACCCACGCATCGAACGGCGCCAGCGCACGATCGAGAGGAGTCACCTTGCGCAGCCGGCAGCACGCATCCGGATCGTATTTCCAAAGCTCGTCCGTGGGATCGTTCTCGGCCCGCGCATCCTGCGTCAGGCTCACGCGGCGGACATCGCGCAAACCAAGGAACCGCGTCAGATGGTCACGATACGCCAGTGTCTCGGCAAAATGCTGCCCAGTATCCACGAAGAGGATCGGTGTATTCGGATCGACATCGGCCACCAGCGCCAGCAACACCGCCGACTCGGCACCAAACGACGACACGACAGCCACCCGTCCCGAATGCGCACACAGCCCACGACGCAGTAGCGCCAGGCTTTCGGCCACATGCTCCGGCAGTTCGGCCAGATCCGGCAACACGCCCAGATCGACTTCACCATCAAGCGTCGTGCAATCAAACATTAGAAATCCCCACTAGGGCCGATAGAACCTTAAAAAGGCGACGTGGGAAAGTGGATTAAAGGTGTTAAACGCTCAGACTGCGTTGAATCGGCCATGCAAATGCTGCAATGCGAAGCGGGGTGATAGGAATTAACCACGCGGCGATGCGTGCTTTTACGTGAAGGGTCGTCTTCACGCACAAGGCCGTGCCATTCCCCGCGACCGGCAACCGTTCCCGCGATCATGCGCTGGCATCATCGTGACGCTTTTGCTGAAGATCTAGGCGCAGTCATCGGACCTGCCGTCCGGCGCGCGGCGCTGAAACCGACAAGGAAGTGCGGGGGCGAAATGATATCATCGACACCAGCACCGATAATGCCGATTACCGCATGTGCGGATGAGCCAATCCAGTTTCCTGGCAGCATACAGCCGCATGGGTGGCTTCTCACTTTTACCCCAACCGGAATAGTCACGCATGTCAGCGCCAACCTTCTTGAACTGACCGGCCAGAGCGAACACGCGTGCATCGGCGGCCGTATCGAGGCAGCGCTCCCATCCGGCGCCGGACCCTGCACGGCCAGATTGCTCGCCTGGGCCAACCAGCCGGACGGCGGCTTTGTCTGCCGCTTCGTGCATGGTGGTGCAGAGCTGCGCGGTTTCGCCCATCGCGCCGGCGAAGCGCTCATTCTCGAGCTCGAACCATGCGGTGTCGTCACCGCGGGGCGCACCGACTCTCTGCAGGCCGACGTGCTGGAATTCTCCCGTGCCGCCGAGGATATCGCCGATTGGCGCAATCTCGCACACCTCGCCGCCCGCATCGCCCGGCGCTGCAGCGGGTTCGACCGCGTGCTGATCTACCGCTTCGACCGCGACTTCAACGGCACCGTCGTGGCGGAAGATGGCAACGGTATTCTGCCCCATTACCTCGATCTGCAATTCCCGGCCGCTGACATCCCCGCCCAGGCACGCGAACTCTACCGCCGCAACCGCCTGCGCATGATCCCCGATGCCAGCTATACCCCGGTGCCGATCCTACCTGCCTGCGGACCCGACACCAAAGACCCGCTCGATCTGCGGCAGGCCGCCTTGCGCAGCGTATCGCCGTTCCACCTCGCCTATATGCGCAACATGGGCACCGGTGCGTCGATGTCCGCGTCGCTGCTCGTCGAGGGGAAGCTGTGGGGATTGATGTCGTTCCACAGCCGCGAGCCATATTTCGTCGATTTGCCGGTGCGCTCCGCCATGGAGTTCCTTGCACAAATGCTCGCCGGAAGCCTGGCTGCACGCGCCCATGCCGAGCGCGCCGAGCTTCTGGTCACCGCGCAGGCGCATCACGACCACCTCCTCGCCGCCATGGCCGCCGCCACCCCGCCGCGCCCGCAGCTTCTCGCCGAGGAACCCGCCGAGCTGCTCGCCTTGGCCAACGCCGCGGGTGCTGCCATCGTGACGGAGTCCGATTGCCTCTCTATCGGCAACACACCGGACGAACCGGCGCTGCGCCGCTTGGCTGCCTGGCTCGACCAGCGTCACGACAGCAGCATCTTCGTCACTGAAAACCTCTCCGACCGCTGGCCGGAAGGCTTGGACCATGTCGCCACCGCAAGTGGCGTGCTCGCCGCCAGCATCTCCGAGCTGCATCCGAGCTACGTGATGTGGTTCCGCCCGGAATGGATGCACACGCTGGACTGGGCCGGCTCGCCGATAAAATCGACCGACCCCGGCACCGGTCTCGACCCGCGCCATTCCTTCGCGCTCTTCCAGGAACAGGTCCGCCGTCGCTCCCGTCCTTGGGGCACTAACGACGTGGAGGCGGCCCGCCGCATGCGCGCTGCCATCACCGGCGTGGTGCTGCGCCGCGCCGAGGAACTGGCCGGGCTGAGCTACGAGCTCACCCGCACCAACAAGGAGCTGGAGGCCTTCTCATATTCCATCTCCCACGATCTGCGCGCGCCGTTCCGCCACATCGTCGGCTATGCCGAGCTGCTGCGCGAAAATGTCGGCAAAACGTTGGAGCCGACCAATGCCCGCTTCCTGCAGACCGTCATCGACAGCGCCATGTCTGCCGGCCAGCTCGTAGACGATTTGCTGCATTTTTCCCGCCTCGGTCGCGCCTCCCTCGCACCCGGACGGGTCAGCATGACCAAGCTGGTGGAGGAATCCCGCAAGAGTCTTGAGATCGAAGCAGCCGGCCGTCCGATCGAGTGGCGCATCGGTGATCTGCCTGAGGCGTGGGGCGATCAGGCCTTGCTGCGCCAGGCGATGATCAACCTGCTCTCGAATGCCCAAAAATATGCCCGCACCCGCACACCGGCAATCATTGAAATACATGGCGAGGACGTCGGTGACACCACCCGTTACACCGTGCGCGACAACGGCGTAGGGTTCGACATGGCCTATGTCGGCAAACTCTTTGGCGTATTTCAGCGTTTGCATCTCGCCGAACATTACGAAGGCACCGGGATCGGCCTGGCCTTGACGCGTCGCATCCTGGAACGGCATGGCGGTGACATCACCGCTTTCGGCGAACCGGGGCATGGCGCAACCTTCACCTTCAGCCTGCCAAAGCCGCACGCCGAAGCGGCACCCGCCACTATTTGAGACAGAGACATGGCCGACTTACGACCGATTCTTCTTGTGGAAGACAGCCCGCGCGACCTCGAACTGACCCTGGAGGCGCTCAAGCGATGTCAGCTAGCCAACGAGATCGTCGTCGCGCGTGACGGTGTTGAGGCGCTCGACTACCTCTACTCGCGCAACGCCTTTGCCGGCCGCACCGCCCCTGAACCGGCGGTGATCATGCTGGACCTCAAACTGCCGCGGATCGACGGTCTTGAGGTGCTCGAGCAGGTGAAGAACGAGCCGAGGCTGCGCCATCTGCCGGTGGTGATGCTCACCTCGTCACGCGAGGAGCAGGATGTGGTGCGCAGCTACCAGCTCGGCGTGAACGCATTCGTGGTGAAGCCTGTGAGCTTCAAGGATTTCTATCAGGCGATCCAGGATCTCGGTGTCTTCTGGGGGATCGTGAACGTCCCGCCGCCGAACGGCCCAGGTGCCGCATGAGTGCGCCGGCGTGAGCACGGCCGTCTCAGTCCGCCTCTTGTTGCTGGAAGACAACCAGCTGGATGCGGACCTGATCCAGGCGGCCTTGCGCCGCGAATTGCCTGACGCCGCCACGACCCATGTGACGGATCGTGACGGCTTCGTCACGGCGCTCGCCCGTGAAGCACCCGATCTGGTGCTGTCGGACTACTCGCTGCCGCAATTCGACGGTTTTGCCGCCCTTGCCATCGTGCGCGAAAGCCAGCCGCAGCTTCCGTTCATCTTCGTCTCCGGCGTGCTCGGCGAGGAGATCGCCATCGAGAGTCTGCGCCGTGGTGCCACCGATTACGTGCTCAAGCAGCGTTTGGCGCGTCTGCCCGCCGTCGTCTCCCGCGCCATTGCCGAGGCTCGGGAGCGGGCTGAACGGCAGCGTGCCGAGGATAATTTGCGCCTGCTGGTCGCCGAGCTGAGCCATCGCGTGAAAAACACGCTCGCTACCGTCCTGTCGATCGCCCAGCAAACCATCCGCGGGGCAGCCTCGCTCGAGGATTTCGAACCCACCTTCATCGGCCGCATCATCGCCCTCTCCGAAGCGCACGGCCTGCTGTTCAAAACCCATTGGACCGCGACCCAGCTCGGCGACATCGTCGATCGCACCTTCGCTCCGCTGGGACGCGCCAGTGGCATCGACTATGCAGCGCAAGGCGACCCGGTGCTGCTCAACCCCCGCGCCACGCTGACTTTAAGCATGGTGCTGCATGAGCTGGCCGCCAACGCGATCAAATACGGCGCGTTCAGCCAGCAAGGTGGCAAGGTGGACATCGCCTGGCGCCGCCAGGACGACCTGGTGAGCCTGGCCTGGCGGGAGACCGGCGGCCCTGCGGTCTCTCCGCCAACCCGGCGCGGTTTCGGCACGCGCCTGCTGGAGCGCAGCGCAAGCTACGAGCTGGACGGCACGGTAGAACTGCGCTTCCCGCCCGAAGGCGTCAGATGCGAGCTCGCCTTTCCCCTGCGCGTGCTAGGTCAGTCCCCCATGCGCCCCGAAGGTGAACTGTAGGGCGGGCCCTGCCACCATCTCTCGTCGAAACAACGCGCGCATTGACCCCGAACCACCGCGCCCCTTATCTCTCAAGCCGTCCATGACCTTCGTCCAATCCCCTGCGCTGACCGCGATCGGCGCTTCCGCAAGCGCGCAAGACTCCGTCTGGCGCGTCGTCAAATCGTACGGTCATGACGAAGGCCTCTCCTGCAGCTTCCGCCAATGGCAGGCGGACCATTCGCATTGCCGGTTTCTGCACGGCTACGCGCTGGCTTTCCGCTTTACCTTCGCCACACGCTCGCTCGACGACCGCGGCTGGTGCATCGATTTCGGCGGACTCAAACCCCTCCGCGCCTGGCTGCACGAAACCTTCGACCATACTTTGCTGGTCGCCGCCGATGACCCAGAACTCCCCGTACTGCGCGACTTGCAATCCCGCGGCCTGGCGCAGCTTCGCGTGCTCGATGCCGTAGGCTGCGAGGCCTTCGCCGCCGAGGCGCATCGATGGGCGGCTGCCTTTCTGCAGCGTGAAACCAACGGCCGCGTCACGCTCGAAAGCGTCGACGTCAGCGAGCACGCCGGCAACTCCGCCTCCTACACGCCGCGAGGCTGAGAAAACCCGGGCGTATCTCATGTCGTTACCCGGGCATGGAGATGTCACCGCCCCCCAAGAGACGGCGCGCGCGCCGGATAGCAGCCGGCATCTTCGGCGTTTTCGCCCTGATCGTTGTCCTTGTCATTCTGTTCTGGAACTGGGACTGGTTCATCCCCTTCGTCGAGGCACGCGCCTCCGCCGCCCTCGGCCGTAAAGTCACCATCGCGCATCTGCATGTGCATCTCGGCCGTGACACGACTGTCGCCGCCGATGATGTGCTGGTTGCCAACCCCGACGGCTTTCCGGCCGACGCGGCACCGCTGGCGAAAATCGGTCGCCTGACCATCGTCGCCGGCCTGTTGGATTACTGGAACGGCAAGGGCATCGTTCTACCGAACATCACCGTGGACCACCCGGACGTGCATGCCACCGCACTGTCAAGCGGCCATAATAACTTCACCATCGCCATGGCACCCAGCAAGCCGGGCACCAAACCCTCACCACCGCCGCAGATCGGCAATTTGGTGATCAACGACGGCACCGCCCGCCTCGTCGATCCCGCCCACAAATCAGACTTCTCGCTCACCATCGCCACTCAGGCCGCGACCGGCAAAGAGAAGAGCGCGCTGGTGGTCAATGCCAAAGGCACCTATGCCGCCCAGCCGATCACCGGCCGCTTCGTCGGCGGCGCCTTGCTCACCTTGCGCGATGCCAGCCACCCCTATCCGATCGACCTGCATGTCGCCAACGGACCTACCAAGGTATCGATGGTTGGTACTGTCGAGAACCCGCTGAACTTTGCCGGCGCTCGCGTAAAACTCACCTTCTCCGGCCCGGACATGTCGCTGCTCTTTCCGCTGACCGGCATCCCCATTCCGCAAACTCCGCCTTTTTCCATCGCTGGCAACATCGACTACTCGAAAACACGCATCCGCTTCACCGACTTTGCCGGGCGCGTCGGCTCCTCCGACCTCGAAGGCGACATCACCGTCGATCCCCGCGCTGGCACCGGCGGCAAACCCGACGTGATCATGGATCTCTCGTCCAGACGCGTTGACCTGACCGATCTCGGCGGCTTCATCGGCACCGCGCCCGGCAAGAAAACCACGCCTGGCGAAACCGTGGCGCAGAAACAGACCTTGGCAAAAGCCGAAGCCAAGAAAACGCTGTTTCCAGACACCCCGATCAACCTGCCGAAAGTCAACGCCGCCGACATCCATCTGAAATATCGCGGCGAGCACATCGAAAACACCTACACGCCCTTCGACAAACTGGTCGTGGCGCTGGATGTCGTGAACGGCAAGATCACGCTGCATCCGCTCGATTTCGTCGTCGGCAACGGCAACATCACCAGCGATATCGCCCTCGCACCAAGTGCGACCGGCCTCATCCACACCGACGCCGATATCAAGTTCCAGCACATTGAACTGGCGCGCCTGATGCAGGCCACACACACCTTCAAAGGCAACGGCATCGTCGGTGGCGAGGCCAGAATCGACGCAAACGGTAACTCGCTCGCCGGCATGATGGGCCATGGCAGCGGCGAGCTGAAACTGGTGCTGGTGAGCGCCGGCAAAGTCTCAGCCCTCCTCGTGGACATCGCCGGCCTCGAATTTGGCAACGCACTTCTCTCCGCCCTCGGCATCCCCAACCAGGCGCAGATCAACTGCTTCGTCGCCGACCTCCCGCTCGAAAACGGCATCGTCGATACCAAGGCCCTGCTGCTCGACACCGAGGAAGCCCGCGTCGTCGGCCGCGGCACACTCGATTTTCGCAATCAGACGATGAACTACTCCCTCACGACACGCTCCAAGCACTTCTCGATCGGTTCGCTGCCGGGCCCGATCGACCTCAGTGGCCCGATCGTGTCGCCCTCGATCCGCCCAGGTGCCGAGATCGTCGCCCGCGCCGGCGCTGCCGCCGGCCTGGGCGTGGTCCTGACCCCGCTAGGTGCACTGCTACCAACCATCCAGTTCGGCGTCGGCAACGACAACGCTTGCGTCTCGGCCGAAGCCGCTGAACGCCAACCGCTGCATGTACCCACCCATCGCGTCCGTCGTTAACTTGCACCCGGGCGGCATTCTTGTGAGAAGCCGCCAATGTTGTGTGTACCCTGCCCCGACGAAGGCGGGGGGCTTTGCCCCCCGCGCCACCGACACTTGAACCGGTGGCGTTCTGGTGGCGCGCCCCCCCAGGAGGTGGCCCCCTGGATCGCGATTATGTCAAGGCAAGGGAGGGAGGGGGCATTCAGCGCGGCATCCGCATCCGACGGTCCTGCCCCCTCCTTACCCTGTCCTAAACAAATGCAAGTCTGGGGGGGCCTCCCCCAGCGGGGTCGAGGGGCAGAGCCCTTGGCCTTCCTCCGGTCAGCGTAACACCCGGACATGGACGTCTCCGCGGCGCATTTGCTGCAGATTGCAGGTCGGTCGCCCTTGCTTCAGGGCGCGGCGATCATTCTGGGCACCTTCATTCTGGAGGATGGCGCCACCGCGGCTGCGGCGATGAGCGTGCAGAGTGGTGGTGTCGCCATGCCGGTGGCGTTGGTATCGCTCTATTTGGGCATCGTCGTGGGCGACATCGGGCTTTATGGGCTGGGGCGTCTGGCGGCGCATGTGCCATGGGCGTTGCGGCTGATCCCCCCGCAGCGGCAGGATCGCGGCAAGAAATGGCTCGAGCGCCACGTCTTCAAGGTGGTGTTCGTTGCGCGGTTTCTGCCAGGCGTCCGTCTGCCCACCTACACGGCCTGCGGCTTTTTGGGCGCAGATCTTAAAAAATTCATATTAGCCGCCACGGTCGCGACACTGATATGGACCACGGCGTTGTTCCTGGTGTCGTTGCGCGTCGGCCGGCTGCTGGTGGAGCATCTGGGCGCGTGGCGCTGGGTTGGGTTTGCCGCGTTTATTTTGGCGATCATCCTGGTGGGTCGATTGGCTGCGCGTGTGCAGGAGAAGACGTAGGACATGGATGTGAGCTTTGCGCCGGCCTCCACGCTCGGAACCAGCACGGTTCTCGACGACGAGGTTTTTGGGCCGGATGCGCTTGATCCCGCCATTGCATCTGCATTGGCCGCAACAGATCGTGGGCCTCGGCGCGAGTTGTCGCCGTTCGAATTCTTGCCGGACTGGCTCATCTATGGACCGGTGGTGATCCAATGGATTGCGTTGGGCTTGCGGTATGGTGATCTGAGCCTGCCGACGGCGGCCAATCCGCGTATCACCACCGGCGGTCTGTGTGGTGAGAGCAAATCCGCCATTCTCGACGAGATGCAGGGCGAGGCGCGCGATTTGGTCGCGCCTTACGTCACGCTGATGACCGGCGCGTCCGATCCAGCCGACGCCCGTAGGCTGATGCGTGCGCATGGATTGTCGCTGCCGTTGGTCGTCAAGCCCGATATCGGCTGCAATGGCACCGGCGTGCGCCTGGTGGAGACAGAGGCCGAACTCGATTTGGCGCTTGAATCCTTCCCCCGTGATGTGCGGTTGGTGCTGCAGAGGCTGATACCGTGGGAGTGCGAGGCCGGCATTTTCTACATCCGCCACCCCAACGATGCAGTCGGCCATATTTCGTCGCTCACGTTGAAGCATGCACCGATGGTCACCGGCGACGGTGTCTCCAGCCTGGGGGCGCTGATCGAAGCGGATTCACGCCACAGCCGCCTCAAACATCTGTACCTGGCCCGGCTCGGTGCGGCCCTGGCGCGGGTGCCGGCCGAAGGCGAGCGGGTGCGCCTGGTTTTTGCCGGCAACCACTGCAAGGGGTCGATCTTTCGCAACGGTGCGGCGGAAATTACCCCGGCGCTCACCGCGCGTATCGAAGAGGTGGCGCGCGCGCTGCCGGATTTTCATTTCGGCCGTATCGATGTGCGTTTCCGCAGCCTGGCCGCCCTGCGTGACGGCCGTGATTTCTCGATCATCGAGATCAACGGCGTCGGTTCCGAAGCCACCCACATCTGGGATCCGGATACCTCTTTGCGCGAAGTATTCGCCGCCCAGTTCTACCATTACGGTGCTGCGTTCAGGATCGGCCTTGAAATGCGCCGCCGCGGCGCCCGCACCAGCGGCGCCCTCACCTTGCTTCGCGACTGGCGGAACCAGCGCCGGCTGTTGGCCTCGTATCCGCTCAACGATTAGCAAACACGCGACGCCCCTATCGCGCATTAACCAAAGCCTGATACCTGACGGCCAATCATGACCTATCTCCACGCCATCCTCATCGCCATCCTCCAGGGTGCGACCGAGTTGTTCCCCGTCAGCTCCCTCGGCCACGCAGTGATCGTCCCCGCCTTGCTCGGCTGGGATCTGGATCAACACGCGCCCGTCTTCCTCCCCTTCCTCGTGCTTTTGCATCTCGGCACCGCGGCAGCCCTCCTCGGCTATTTCTGGCGCGACTGGTGGGAGCTGTTCATCGGCGTGCTCGGCCTCTCCTCTGCGCAGCGCTCACGCGAAAGCCGTTACATCTTCCTGCTGCTGGTGATCGCCACCATCCCGGCCGCACTCCTCGGCGCGGTGCTCGAACACCAGCTGCGCCGGCTGTTCGAGAATCCGCTGATCGCCTGCGTGTTCCTGGTGCTCAACGGCCTGCTGCTGATCGGCGGCGAAAGGCTGCGCCATCGCGTTCCCGCCGGCGCCCCAACCCGGCCGCTGGCGACGCTGAGCCTCCAGGATGCCGTCATCATCGGCCTCTGGCAGTGCCTCGCCTTGCTGCCCGGCATCTCACGCTCGGGCGCCACCATCACCGGCGGCCTGCTGCGCGATCTTGACCACGCGGCCGCCGCACATTTTTCCTTTCTGATCGCCACCCCGGTGATCCTGGGTGCGACCGTGCTGGAAGTGCCGAAACTGCTGCACGCCAGCGTGCCGCCGGGCACTTTCACCATCGCGAGCGTGGCCGCTATCGTCGCGGGCCTGGTGGCATTTGCCAGCACGGCGTTCCTGATGCGCTACTTCCGGCACAACGATAAATGGGCGCTGAACCCGTTTGCGTATTACTGTATCGCGGCTGGGCTGGCTGCGGGGGCGTGGCTTTATGTTCACTAGAAGCAAGCAGCTCTTTTTTGAAAAAAAGAACCAAAAAACTTTCATCCTGTTCGCTGTGGCATTGCTGACCGGAGCGGCCAGTCTGCCGCCGGCGGCACTGCCGTATTCGCGGATGGATCTGCCTTGGTGGAAAGAGCGGTTCGAGGCCAAGCAGGCCGAGTTGCACCAGCGTGTCGACCTGGTCTGGCTGGGTGATAGTATCACACAGGATTTTGAGCGGACCGGGCCGCAGGATTGGCAAAACTTTGCCCCGGTATGGCAGCATTTCTATGGCGACCGTCATGCCGTCAATCTCGGCTTCAAGGGCGACGCGACCGCACATCTGCTCTGGCGCATCGAGCATGGCGAGACCGATGGCATCGCCCCGCGCCTCGCAATAATCCTGATCGGCGCAAACAATTTTGGTCACCTGCATTGGCCGGCCGCCCCGACGCTGCAGGGCATCGAGACAATCATCGCCACCCTTCACCAGCGCCTGCCTACGACACAAATCCTCCTGCTGGGCGTGCTGCCCAGCATCCGCAGCGCCTGGGTGGACGGGAACACCGTCGCCCTGAACAAGATGCTCGCACAACGCTACGGTGCTGGCGCGGATCGGCAGGTGCATTTCGCCGATCTCACCCGTCTCTTCCTAAAGGACGGTCGCATTGACAAGGACGCTTTCCTCGACGGCCATCTTACACCGCCGGACCCGCCGCTACACCCCACGGCGCTGACCCAGCAGCGTATGGCAGAAGCCATCGAGCCACTCGTCAGCAGCGTTCTGGAAGATCGCAACAGGAACGCTCACTAGGAGCCTTCCTGTGCGCGCTTTCGGATGCGATCTATCAATATGTCGTAAAAAGTGTTTTCAAAACGTTGCCGAATGTACCAAAAACTTTTACCAATGTCAGTCCAAGAATGCTGGCGATGATTCCATATTCAAGTGCGGTCACCGCTTGGCGATCGTTCCACATTACAAATTTTCGCATCGTCTCGTCCTATAGTCCGCCTTAAAATTGCATCCGAAAGTATCATGGTGTGCAGCCCTACACAACCAGTAAGTGTATAGAACCCGACACCACACGTAAGATTTGAGCGTTCATGCATTTTGAAAGGGGTGCAGGGTTCGGCCGCCAGTGTAATGACTGGTGGGCGCGACAGGGATTGAACCTGTGACCCCCGCCGTGTGAAGGCGAACAGATAGAGTTGCTGGGGATTGCGACAGTCTGCTAACTGCCTGTTATCTAATGCTTCACGGTTGCGCAAGATTGCTGCCGATTGTTTTGAGTTGCCTTGACTTGCTTGCTATCTGTTTGCTAGCTGACCTCAGCCATTAGCAAGTGGAGGCGCTTCGGTGCCTGATCGGAAGCGTATCGGTCTACGCGAAATCAAAGCCATGAAGCCGGGTGACTTGGTCTGGGATGACACCGTGCGCGGCTTCGCGGCACGCCGGCAGCGCAGCACCGCCGTCAGCTACGTCTTACAGTATCGAACGGCGGACGGGCGCCAGCGGTGGCAGACGATCGGCCGGCATGGTTCGCCCTGGACACCAGACACGGCCCGCGACGAGGCCAAGCGCCTTCTAGGCAAGGTTGCTGAAGGCGCAGACCCAGCGGCTGACAAATCCGCTCGCCGCGTGGCTTCTACGGTCACTGAGCTGCTCGACCTGTATTGGGCTGATGCAGAGGGCGGCAAGCTGCTCGTGCGCGGTGGCAAAGCAAAGAAGCCCAGCACACTCGCCAGCGACAAGGGCAGGATTGAGGGCCACATCCGGCCGCTCATCGGCAAGCTGAAGGTGGCGGCCGTCACACGCGCCGATATCGACGCGCTGATGCACGCGATAGCTGATGGCGACACCAAGAAGGCGAAGAAAACTAAGCTACGCGGCAAGTCCATTATTCGCGGCGGCAAGGGCGTAGCGACACGCACTGTGGGTTTGCTCGGCGCGATCTTCGCCTACGCCGTCGAGAACGGCATGCGGAAAGACAACCCGGCCCACGGCGTGCGCAAGTTCGCGGAGAACAAGCGCGAGCGCCGGGTATCGGATGACGAATACAAAATCCTAGGCGCTGCACTGAGAAACGCTGAGGCTGACGAGATATGGCCGCCGGCCGTTGCGGCGGCCCGCTTCCTTGTGCTCACTGGCTGGCGCTCGGGCGAGGCCCTGGCGCTGAAGTGGACAGACCTCGACCTAGAACGCCGGATCGCAATCCTGCCGGATACCAAGACAGGCAAAAGCGTGCGGCCGCTCTCTCAGGCTGCAATCGCCGCGTTGAAGGGCCAGGCCGGCGGCGAGCTCGTGTTTCGACCGAGCCGCGGCAAAACTACCATGACCGGGTTCGGTCGGTTCTGGGACAAGATCGCCGCCAAAGGACCGCTGGCGCCCGATATCAGTCCGCACGTGCTGCGGCATAGCTTCGCGAGCGTGGCGGCTGACCTTGGGTATAGCGAAGTCACCATCGCCTCGTTGATCGGACACAAGGGGCAATCTATTACGAGCCGGTACATTCACGCGGCTGATGCAGTCTTGCTGGCCGCTGCGGATGCCGTTGCCGATCGCGTCTCACAATTATTGGAGCGCGCGCAGTGACAGGAAAAAGCGAACTCGCGATCGAGAATTGGCAGCGGGGAATGCATGAGCGGTTGGAAACTCTCCGCCTCCGCGCTGAAATGACACGCAATCCTCTGTATGTTTGGGAAGCGATAGCCCACTGTAATGTGGCTGACTACCCAAGGTATCCGCTCCCAGATTGGTGCTTAGAATATTTGACCACCGTGGCCTCCATGTTTGGAACACTTGCGCAGCTTCGAGACGCCATCGCATTTCCAACAAAGACTGAGAACACAACGGATCAAGACTACGAATCAATGGTGGCGGAGTGGAAGGAAAGCTCGAAGATAGATGCTGACAAAGCACTAAAGTCTGTAAACGAAGTACTCGGCCTCAGCAGTCAGGGAAAAAACGCATTCATCGAACACAAGAAAGACCGCGAGAAAATGGTTGAGGCGACGGTCGCGGGAGCTGGTCCCGAGTTTCTCGGTCAAGACCCCATGGGGTGGATAAAGCGCCGAAATAACGTGAGTCAAAGGGCGGCGCTTGAACGAGTCAGGCGCGGGCGTTCCCTTCTTATACCGGAACGAGATACGTAAACCTCTGCCTAGGTTATAACCTAGGGAATTGCGCGGCTGATAGGGCAACAATCTCGGCATCAATCACGCGGCTACTTCCGCAATTGAAGGCAGAGAGATGCAACTCGCACCAGACGCAAAACTGCGGCGCACGGAAGCCGCGCAGGCACTTACAGAAGCGGGATATCGTACAGCGCCCGGCACGCTCGCCACCAAAGCAGTGCGAGGCGGTGGCCCACCCTTTCGCAAATATGGCCGCGTCCCTCTTTACACATGGGGCGAGTTGCTTGCGTGGGCAGAGGCGCAGCTCAGCGAGCCGATGTGCAGCACTTCCGAGGCGGGAGTGATGGTCGGGCGCCGCACAACGCTTGTGACGAAGGCCGCCTGATATGAGAAAGCCCGCCGGTGGCACGGCGGGCCTCTCGTTCAGTATGCAGCGCTCTCGACAGGCATCGCATACCGCAACGGCGGCTCGCTTTCAAGATTCCTCATTGCGCATGGTGTCGACGTGACCGATCGCGCGGCACAGGCCGCAGCGCAGTCCGATCCGCGCCGTAATTATCAGTTCTCGCGAGGGTGGGCCTTTGATTCGGCCACAGGCCCCGATGATGCACCGATGCGGGCGTGGCACGCGCCGATAGATGCACCTCCCCCTGTGAGTCCGACGATTTTGCGGGCGCGCCGGGCCTGGGCGAAAGTGGTGCGGGAGGCAGCCCGATGAAGGTGCCGCTCTACGCTCTTTTAATGGCCGAGCGCGGCATCCCAACGTTTCCCTGCAATGCGCAGAAGAGGCCTGTAGGCGGGCACGGCTTCAAAGACGCCACCACCGATCCTAAGGCCATGGAAGAGCTTTGGCGACGCCTCCCTGGCCCGCTGATCGGCATGCCTTGCGGCGAAGCAAGCGGGCTGGATCTCCTCGACATCGACCCGCGGCATGACGGTGAAGTATGGCTGGCGGAATTTGCGCCGTATCTCGGTGACACGCGAACGGTGCAGACGAGATCGGGCGGCATCCACTTTTTCTACAATCACTTGCCTGGCGTGCGTAACTCAGAAGGGCAGATTGCGGATGGCGTAGATACGCGCGGCGAAGGTGGCTACGCGATCCTTTGGGAACCTGACGGCGGCTTTGTGGTGCGGGACTTGCCCGTTGCGGACTGGCCCGAGTGGCTCGGTGTGATTGCGCTCAACCCGCCGAAAAGGAAAAAGAAGGCCTCGGAACTTGTGCAAAACCTTGCACAAGTTGAGCCACGTCGATTTGGGCGAACCAGCGGCGATGCGCAAACCATCTACGCCAAACGGAAAGACACCCGCACCGCCGAGGAGTTTGCCCTCGACATGATCGCCGATGCGATCGTGCGTGTGGAGCGCGCCGGCGGCGGCCATCTGCATTACACCTTGCGCGCCGCGTCTCGCCTCGTCGGCGGCCTCTATGAGCAGGCTGGCATCACCGAGACGGAAGCCGGACAGAAGCTCTATGAGGCCGCCAAACGGGCCGGGGCTGAAGATCTTGAAAACGCCGCTAAGACTATCGCGTCCGGCATTGATCTCGGAAAATCTGAAAAGCTGCAGATCAAGGCGGCCTCATGATGGATGGCATGAGCAGGATAGAAGCCGCCGAACAGCGCGCCCGAGACAAGGCTGATGGCAAGGCGACGATCACAGAACACACAAAAGAACTTTGGGGATTCACCTGCCCAACATCCCTTTATCGCCTCCCGATTCCACCCCGCAAATTCATCGTGGATCAGTGGCTCGCCGCCGGAACTGTCACCATCAATTATGGCGATGGCGGCGTGGGCAAAACCCTCCTCGCACAGCAACTGATGACGAGCTGCGCCGCCGGACTTGCTTGGTGTGGCTTGGCAATAAACCGTTGCAGATCTCTTGCCCTGTTCTGTGAGGATGACGAGGACGAGCTGCACCGGCGGCAGGATGCAATCAATCTCGCCTATGGAATCGATTTCAACGAGCTGCAGGACATGCACTGGGCGAGCGGCGTAGGTTTCGACAATACGCTGGTGAGCTTTGACCTCGACGGGAATATGGTTCTCACCAGTGCATTTACCGCGCTGCGCGACCAAGCTATGGCAGAGCCGCGTGTCGGTTTGATCGTGGTGGATACTGCGGCCGACACGTTCGGGGGCAACGAGATTCTCCGGCGCCAGGTGCGGCAGTTCGTAGGGCACGCATTAGGCAAACTGGCCAAAGACACAGGCGCCGCGGTTCTGCTCAACGCGCATCCGTCCAGATCCGGCATGAGCGCGACCGGTGACCTCGACGGCGGTTCTACGGCATGGAGCAATACCGCCCGGTCGCGGTGGTCACTGGCAAGGCCCAAAGCTGATGGTGACGAGCAGGCCGACACCAACGAACGCGTCCTGACCCGTCGCAAGGCGAACTACGCGAGCATCGGCGATACCATCAAGCTGCGCTGGCAAAACGGCGTGCTGGTGCCCATCAGCGCCGCGGCTGGGCTTACAGCGATGGTGCAGCAGTCGGACGCCGAAGCGGTCTTCCTGACGCTCCTGGCGCGGTGCACGGCAGAGGGGCGCCCGGTATCGGACTCCCGCAATGCGGGTAACTCAGCCGCCAAGCTGTTCGCATCACGCTCTGACCGACAGGGGCACACCCGGCGAGACTTCGACAGCGCGATGCAGCGCCTGTTCGTCGCGGGCAAGATCCGGATGGAGGAATACGGCCGCGCTGGTGCAGCCGGCAAACCTCGCCGCATCGTCGTCGCAGGTGGTGCAGATGGTTAGTTCGTTGCTGCGTCGGTCCAAAAAGACCTGCGCTAACCCATTGAAAAGGTTATACGTCGGTTCGTGCGTCGGTGTTCTGCGTCGGTCTCGTCGGTCGTTTGTAAGTCATTGTTTTTGCAATGCGTCGGTTGTGCGTCGGTTGTGCGTTGGTGTGTCCCCCATACCCCCCATAGGCCAGCGGCGCCTATTGGGTCGGCGCGCTGGCGTAATGATCGACCGCGCGGCGCTGGCAAGTGGCCAACTTGGCCATTCGATCCGGGCACCCGCCAGAGCAACCGCTTGCTGCACCCCCATAGGGGGGTCGGAGTCTGCAGGGCTTTGTCCGTATGGACCGTCATCCCATAAAATTTTCCCGCAGCCAAATAAAAACTTTGGAACTACAAAATGAAACGAGGCCCAAAAACCGGGACTTCCGGCGAAAAACACCAGCGCGGGACGTATCGCCCAGACAGGCACGCGGCATTAACGGACCAGCCACCCGGCAACGATCAGCCGCCAACGCCGCCAGATTGGCTCACTGCCCGCGGCCTTGAAGTCTGGGGCGAACTTGTGCCGCACGTGGTGCGCAGCCGCATGGCAACCGACGACGACTCAACGGGGCTAGGAAACCTCGCAAACCTCATCGGCGCGCTGGCGACCGCGTGGCAGGCTGGCGACGTGCCGCCCATCTCCGCGCTCGCAGAGGCCCGTCGGATGGCCGCCGCCTTCGGATTGGCGGGCGTGGTGTCACGTCGACTTCCTGGAGCACCTGGAGGCGCCCATGGACGGCGCTGAGGGCACTACCGATCTGCCCGAGCTGCTAGCCGAGGTGCAGGCGCTTCGCAGTGAGCTGGCCTGGCTAAGGGCGACGCAGAGCCGGCCGAACGATGTGCCTGCATGGAAGGCGCAGCGGCTCCGCCTCGACGCGCGGGATGCAGCCTTACGGGAGGCTGTAGGCGCGGCAAAGGCGCCAGACCGAACAAAGGCGTGTCGCCTCGTAGCTGCGACCTGGGCTGCAGCCTTGCGCGGCGTGGTGCCACCCCCCGAGTTGGCAACACCCATCGCTCGGGCGATCGAGATGCACGGGGATAAGCCCCCCGTGTCGTGGGTGCAGATCGCCAACATCGCCCGCGGCAATCGCACCCCCTGCGCCTCGCTTGAAAATACTCTCCTGATGAAATTTTCAAGTGAATCTTCGAAGGTCTCGTTATGAACCCACTCGAATTCATCACCGCTCTAGCCCGGCGCCCGAACCCCTCGCTTTCGCCCGTCGCTCAGGCCGCGAAAGCAAAGATGCGGAATGCGGCTGCCGTCACGTCGGAAGGCAGCCCGGTAACGGCTGCAGAGATCGTAGAGGGCATGCGGGCCTGTTTCCAGCTACGGATGGAGATTGAGACATTAAAAGCCGAGCTTGAAGAAAAGAGGGAGCGGGCCTGCGACGAAGGCGATGAAGAAGCGCTTGCCGAGTTGGATGAGAGCGAGCGAAACCTCAAGAACCAATTGCGCATCATCGACCGGCGTGAGGTCGAAATCTCGTCGCGGCTGCGGGAAGTCAAGGCGATCGAAAAATCCCGACGGTTTGAGGAAGCAAAACGCGACCTAGTTGCAGCGGCAGAGGAGTTCCTGCCTACGTTGGTTGCCGTGGTGCGCGCCCATGACAAATATCGTGATGTCCGCGCACGCGTGGCGACTGACTTCAATTCAGCCAACGATTTCTTGCCTGGCATGTTCGCTCTGAGCGATGCCGATATCCAGGAGTTTACAGCAGACATCTCTCGGCTGCGGCGCACGGTGCTGGGTACGAGGGCGACGCCGCTGGCCATGACAGTCGCATCGATGATTGACCGTGCACTGAAAACTGGCGAGCGCCCCTCTGGGGCCCTGCCATGCAGCGAAGATATAGACAAGGCATTCGGGAAAAGCGTCACAGTTGTCACAATAAAGTCGACGCGAGACCTCGAAGGAAAACCCTTAAAAGTAGGGGCGGAAGTGTCATTGCCTTACCCGCTTGCTATGGACCTGGTGGGCCGGGGCGTTGCAAAGGTGAAAGCGTAATCATGGCTTATATAAAATCCGGTTCTTTACCGCTAACGAAAGTGGTTGATCGTGACCTTGAGCCTGGGCCACCTGTCACGGTGCAGTTCAAGCGCTGGACGTCCTTTTTAGAAACTGCATACCAAAGAGACCAGTATGCAGGGTTTAGCGAAGAACACGCGCAGAAACTTGTTAAAATGGGAGCAGCACGAATCGTGTTGCGGCAGTGATTTGCATGCTTGATCAAAAACCCGTCCAAATTTCTCAAACTTCAATTATCGATCGAAAAGACGCACCGCCTGTCACCGTGGAATTTACGCGGTGGACGGCATTCCGGCACAGTGCCTATCAAAAAGGCCAGCGCGCGGGCTTTAACGAGGAAGAAGCGCAACGGCTGGAGAAGGCGGGCCGAGCAAAGATTGTGCACCGGGCATAATGTTTATTTACACGCCCACAGCAAAGTTTAAGGCGTCGATCCGTACACAAAAACGGGGTCCGGCAGACAAATGCTTCTTGCGGAAGACTACAGTTTCAACACCCGCAAGCCAAGGCGGCCGGAGTATAAAATTTACCATAAGCACGGGTGCGGTGGATCGTGACTGCGATACGATCAATCAAAAAGGTTGGGACTTAAAAACCTTTCTTCAAAACCCGACGGTATTTTTCAATCACTCCACGGACCAGCTTCCAATAGCAAAATGCACTTGGCTCGGTCTGGAGCAAGACAAGCTTAAAGGCGTAGCCGAGTTCGTCCCTGCCGACATGCCCTTCGTTGGCGATTTGGCTGAGGCGATTTTCCGTATGTGCAAAACAGGGTTTCTCTCTGCAACGTCCGTCGGTTTTATCCCAACTGAATTTGACGTTGCCCGGAATAGAGACACCGGCAACGCGTATCTGCCGCCCGTAGATTTTAAGAAGCAGCAATTGGTGGAGTGGTCGATTGTGGGCATCCCGGCCAACGCTGAAGCGCTGATCGAGCCCGGCCAACGCGATACTGTCACTTCTGCACTGGATTCAACGAAACGCGGGCAAATGACACCTGAGCAGAAACGGGAACTCAGCGCAAAGTTTGAGCGCCACAGACGCCTCGCGAGGATCATGTGACAATCATGTCCGCATTTCTCGCTGGGCCGAACGACGCCCTGCTTTTCACCGACACCGAAATATGGAACGGAGGCGAAGCGGCCCCCTTTTTGAACGTGCCAAAGATGAGCACGAACGCCATGATTTGCGCCGCCGGGTGTGGCTGCGGTTTCTCGAACATGCACGTTGACGCCGAGTCAGCCCTGCGTAGAGCAACTGAATTCGATACGGTTCTCGCGACCATGAGCGCGGGGTTTCGAAAAGCCTCGGTGTCTTGTGCCAAGTCCTTCGACAATGAACCTGATACCTTTGCGCGTCAGTTCTATGTGGCGGCCGGGTGGTCACATCGCTACGGACGAATGCTTGCTTATGAATTCGGCTCCGCGGGCTTTTTCACGCCTACGCTCGTCACCCGCGTCATGCGGCCAGCTATCGACGTGCCAGAGACGTGGAAGCCCGCGAACGGCGCCGAGATCCTGTGGGCCGCGCGACAGCAAATGGCCGAGCTACGTAAGTCGGGCTTAACAGGGGCCGGCACCGGGCCGCTCTCGATTGTGCACCTGCAGCGGGATCGGATGCATGTGCAGGTTGTTCCAGACTTTGACAGTGATGCACGAGACATGATCGAAAAGAAGGAGAAAGAATTGTGTTTATAAGCGGGTATCTAGGCTTGGTAAGTGCCATCGGAACAGGCACGGTAACTGAGCTGACAACGGCAGGTTACGCACGCCAACCAATCCAGTTCAGCATTCCCAAAGCTGGAGTTTGCGTCAACTCCGTACCATACAATTTCGGCCGATCTGTTCGCCCCGGCGTGGGCCGTGCAATCTGGGATGCACCCAGCGGAGGCAATCTCCTGCTGCTGCTGCCTCTCACCTCCCCAGCACCTGCAGCGCGCCCGAATTGGGATCAGCAGGATGTCGGCGGCCTGCGCCTCGTCTTTACCGCCTTGACGAGTTACCTTGATGGTACATCGTTCAACGCCGCGCTGGCTTCGCCCAGCCAGATTTGCGGCACCTGCAACGACTCTTTCGACATCATCTCCCGCGGCGCTGTCGTGAACCCGCAGAATGGCTTTTACGTCGACCAGATCAACACGGCGCAGATGACGGCTGGCGCCTATCTGCAGGCTTATGGTGGTGTGCTCAGCGTCACCCCGGCTAGCCAGAACGCTACCTTCTACATCGCTGCGGGAGGCGCGTCTCAGGCGCTTGTGTGGCCGCCCTCGGGCGTTCGATCTTATGATATGACGCTTACCGCTCCGAACTGCGCAGTTTCAATCGCACCGGGGCAAAGCGGGCAGTCGCAAACAATCCAGATTGCGCTCCGCCAAGATGCCACCGGAAACCGCGCAGTGACGTGGCCTGCCGGTATCACATGGGCTGCAGGAAGCCCGCCAACGCTGTCGACGGCTGCAAACTCCTTAAATCAGGTCACACTCAGCACGACGACCGGCGGTGCCTCAATCTCGGGTGTTCAAAATGCCTAGCGGCTTAAAGAAGAGAGATAATCATGAACGATAACCTCGACCGGAACAACACCGTCACCGGCACCAACGCAGGCCTCTGCACGGACGGCGACTTCCTCTGCACCGGAAGGAAGACTACATGAGATTGAGATATTTTCTGGCATTTCTCGCGTGGAGCGCGGCGGCGCATGCACAATCTCTGGCGCCTGGCGTGCCGACGTCGCCGAATCAGCCGGCGAACAAAGCCTACGTTGATCTGCAAATCGGCAAAGTGGTGCGGCAGAGCTATTCTTTGATCAGCCCGAACGTGCCGACATGCCCAGCCGCCAACTGCCCCAATCCAGCCAACGCGCACCAAGCGCCGCAAATCCTCGCCTCGACTTGGGTAGAAAGCATCGCCTCATCCACTGCCCCCCGGCAGCAGGAATGGGGATCAATCTTCGGCATGTATTCCAATGTCGGGCAGTCAAGCAATTATCCGACAATCCCGCCCAGCCAAAAAGTGACGGTCTACGCCGGCATGGTGCAGGGGCCGCTTTCTGGACCGACATGGACGCTGAACACCGACATCGTGCGAAACGGTTGCCCGACGTCCGGTGCAGGCACCATTCAGCCCTACATTGGATCTTCGCAGCCATGTGGAACGCCGATACCAACGGGCATAGGTGTGAGCACGATCGGGTATGAGCTTGATTTCTCGAATTGGGATCAGAACATCGACATAGGCGGCCCTGAAGTTGTGGGCATGGCCATCGTCACCAACAGCGAATATCGCGGCTTGGCGGCATGGTACGCGGCCAACGGGATCGACGGGACGGGCACAACGGCAAGCTGGTCTTACGGCATGCTGATGACGAACAAAACAGCCTATGATGCTGACTACGGTGAAGTCGATAATGTCGCCACGAACGGTTATTTCTGCGGTGGCAGCCATCCAGGCAATTGCTTTGTAGCTACAGGCACCGAAGCCTTCGATGCCTTCAAAGACAATGGCAAGGCATCGAATGCCTCTTTCGAAAGCGGCGCGGCTGCAGGCGCAACTCCCAACTATGGTTTTCTAGCGTCCGGCGCTTACAACGTGGGGGTGCTCGATGCTGTCGGCGCAACTTCGAACAATGCCAGTCACCTCAAAGTCGTTCGCACCGCGCCCTTCGGAGACATCTGCCTCGACGGCAACAACAATTGCCTGTTTTATTCAAACACATCTTCCCTCACCAATCTAACTACCAGCAGTGGTGCGCTGGGTTGGCAGTTCTGGGACAACGGAGACTTTCATGTCCTGACCGGCATGTCCTATCTGAGCGGCGGCGCGAAAATTGTAGGTGGTTTGACTGCGGACAAGCTGAACTGCACTGGAGTCAATCAACAAACTCCCGCTTCTGGAGCAACCGTTGCTGTCAGCTCGTCCTGTTTGAATTGGATAAATCCCGCTGCCGCGCTTGCGGCTCTTACCCTAACACTGCCCACTGGAAATACCGAAGGCGACATTGTGAAGGTTACTTTCACCAAAGCAGTCACCGCTGTTTCTTTCACCTTTCCAGGCGCAATCAACGGCAACATCACCAGCGCTGCCGCGAACACAACCGTGGAGTTCACCTATATCGGTGCTCCGGCAGCGTTGTGGCAGCGCACGAACAATCCCTCTTAGACATTGGCGGCGCTTCCTCCCCAAACCGCGCCCGGCGGTCGCCAGAACCCGCGCCGGACAAGTCGGCGAGTGTCCGTAACAACCCCGACAGCCGGCGGCCGTGCAGAGGCCCACGCGGCGCGGTCGGCAATCCTTTAATGATGGAGTGACCATGCAAGCAGATCTAGCTCAGCCTCTCACAGCCAGCGTTGGCGAGCGTGTTGCCGATCGGCTGCTTGACCTGGCGGCGCAGGTGCGGCGGCTCGATCCGCCCGAGGGGTATGACCGGGGCCAGTTCCTGCTTGAGATGGAGGAGCTTGGGGCTGAGATCGAGGGGCTGGGACGTGGGGTGGTGGAGAGATTACCGGAACCGCAGCGGCAAGAGGCAGCGGAGACCTGGAAATAATCTCGTGCGCAGATGGACGCTATTGGCTGCAGTGGTGTTAGTCAGCATCGCTCCCGAGCTCGCAAAAGGGCAAGCCTCCTGGCAGATTTTTCGCCCGCTTGTTGTAGTAAAAACAAAATGCGCTGTGGTGAGGCTTTCCTTCGGTCCGGTAAGCCAAACATCCAGTAATAATCAAAATTTCGCTACCTTCCATAATGCCTTTAGTGGCGACAACCTCGTCTTGTTTTTTGATCCAATCACCCCTTCCGTAAGAAGTCATGGCATAAGTTACGGGTCCGTTCTCCGGATAAATTACTTGAGTCCCTTGTGGGGGTTGAAGGCGAAAACATTCTTTCCGGCTGGCTTTGATAGCCTCGAAGCCTTTGTCCGAAAAAGTGTTGAAGTCAGTGGCAGGGTAAATCCGAGATATTATGTACCCGTGGAAATCACTTGCCGGCTCCCTTCCTGTGTTTCCATAGTTCAAACGAACGTCGACCTCATCTCCGACCGCGTTCAATGGCGCCATGAGCGCGGCGGCCGAGGGAGCCAACCACGCTCGTTGTGCTTTTTCCAAGGCCGCTTCGCTATCCCAAAGCCCAAACAAACTGACGAGAGCGAGCGCCCATGTGCCAACCGCCAAGCCATGCTCACTGACAGAGACGTTTTTGAGGCGAGCAAGATCCGTAGCTACATACCCATAAGCGACGGTGACGATTATTTTGCTTACGACCGCGGCGGTTCGCCCATGCTCTTTCACTTGCTCGGCTACGCGGTGATATCGTTCGCGTCTGCTGCTACCGTTTGGAGCACTCGGCGGAGCGTCGTGGGGGCTGCCGTTATCTGGGGCTTGGCCTTGTCGGCGGTCTACCAAGCGATAGGCTGGATTAGGTTGTGAGTGGGCATCCGGATCTCTGGTAAGGGTTCTTCTGTTAACACCAAGCCTACGCCGTCGCGCGTCGTAATGATTTCAGCAATTCCGAGAGGTTCTAGCTAGGACTTTTTAGTCGTACCCCAGCCCCGCCCCCGTTTTCCGCAATGAACTCGACGCCGGCCGCTTCCAGGGCGGTGCGGATCGCGGCGAGGGTGGCGCGGCGGGGGGCGCCTTCGCTGCCCTCGAAACGGATCAAGGTTCGGCGGGGTAGCCCACTCTTCGTGGCCAAAAGCTCCATGCTCCAGTCGAGCAATCCACGAGCGCCCCGGCACTGTCCGGGAGTAATGGCACATTCTGAGCCGAAATCGCTTGCAACCATATCGGGATTGTGGCTCTAAATGAGCCGTTCCGCAAGGAACAACAGCCGAGCGGGGTGGTACCAGCACCCCGCTCGGCCTAACCTCTAGCAAGTGGAATCAGTCATGCCCGAGGCTAAGCACACGCCTAGCACATCCTCCCGCCGTCACGTCCTCGCCGCCCTATCCGGCGCTGCCTTCGCCGGCGGCGCCCTCGTCCTGGCCATGCCCACCGAGGCGCCGGCTGTCACGATCATTAAGCCGAACAATGACGCCGCCCTCCTGGCCGCATGTGCCGAATACCGCGAGCTGCACGCCACGCATGAGCGGTTGAGCGTCATCATGCGCGGAGCCGACGACAAGGCCGGAGACGCCGCCTACGACTATTGCGACAAGTTCGTGTGGGGTCGGTCCTATGATCTGACCAACTTCATCACGGAGACACCCGCCGCAACCCCTGCCGGCCTGGCTGCAAAGGCCGACGTCCTCATGTGCGATCTGTTCCGCAATGTCGTGGGCACCCCCGGCGGCAAGTTCGAGGACGAGGCTGACCCTCATGAGAAATTTGCGATGTCCCTGGCGCGGGACGTGGTCGCTCTGGCTGGTGGGGTGGCGTCGTGACGGCCGTCAACACGAATCGGCGTAAACTGCTCGGCGCTTCGGCTGCACTGCTTTCGATCGGGATCGCACCTGCCAAGGCGATCGGGAAAAGCCCCGAAGCTGCTATGCTACCAGTAGGCTTCCAGCACGTGGCCGACGTCACGCCAGCCCTCTTCGCACTCTATCGGGAATGGCGCGAGGCGGAACAGGCAACGGAGGCGGCGCACGAAGCCTTTTGCACTGTTCGAAAGCAACTTGTGAAGCGCTATGGCGAGGCGCCGTGTGGTTCTTCGATCAAGTGTCACTGGGGGACAGATCCCGCATATCCAGAGCTCGAGCGCCTTATGGCGAACAGCAATGAAGCCTCCGGCGCGGACTATGACGCTTTCATGGCCGTGATGGATTATCCCGTCGCAAGCCTGGCTGATGTCGGTTTGAAGGTCGTTGTTCTTGCAACCGTTTGGGCCGTGACCAAGGGGGAAGATTTCCACGAAACGGTGACTGCCGACTTCATGAAGCAGGCCAGCGCCTTGCTCGCGCGCGGTGTGACGGGGAGGGCCTGAGCGATGGAACAGTCCCCGCCCGAAGACTTCCGTGACGCTGTCAACCGCTCCATGGCCTCGATGCCGTCCGGCACATCCCTGGCCGATTGGGGAAGAGACACGCCTGAGGGCAGGCTCGTTTCCGCCGCGATGGGCATGAACGACGAAAAGCTCCTGACCTGGATAATGGCCGCGCCGATTAGAGGTGGGGCATGAGAGCCGCGCCGAATGTCGCCGCCACCCGCCAGCGCCTCGAAAGCGCCGTAGAGCGTGCGATCGAGCTGCTCAACCAGATCGACGGTGATCCCGATGAAGAAGAGAGCTGTGAGGGTGCCTGCCAGGCAGAGGACATGCCGCCCGGCGGGCCGACAGCCTACGCGCCCGGCGATGGCGATGACGCTGAGCTCAATGGCGACGAATTTGAGCCGTCAGCGCCGGGGGCTGAGCATTGACCATGAGCCGCCTGCCACCACCGATACGGTATGTCTATGTGATCGGCCCCGAGACTGGCCTCCAAAAAATCGGCATCGCCACCGATCCGCGAGCCAGGCTAGCCGCGCTGCAGACCGCGTCGCCGGTGTGGCTCAAGATCCATGCCTCCATCGCGGTCCCATTTGGGGCCGCGCATGATGTTGAGCGGCGGGCTCATCACCGGCTGCGTGCATCCCGAGCCGCCGGTGAGTGGTTTGATGTGGCGGCTGATGAAGCGATAGAGGCGGTGAGGATCGCATCAGCTGCGTTGCCGACGTCGGGCGACGAGCCCGCGTTGCTACCGCTGTTCGCCTTCTCGCGTGAGGTGCCGACGGAGCCATCCGCGCGGCCGTCACCCGTCTGGGGTGGATGGGCGCGTATTTGGAAGGTGGCGAGAAGCTTTGCTGTTGGATAGGCGTGACTCGCCCCGCCTCGATTCGCACACGAAGTCACCCTTCAGCCCCGATCTCACAAATCAGCAAAAATTTTTCGGTCCAAAAATATCGACTCCAGTCAATGACTTATGGAGTTTATACACAACCAACTGATTCTACACGCGAACTATCGGTTGAAACCCAGTTGAAGGTCAGTCATTAGCGAGTTGGCGACACGGTGAATCTCCATGCCGTGCCCCACCGGCGTGCCACATGCCGGTGCGTGGACGAGAGGGGAACTTGGAGTCCCTCAGCCATCTGCAGAGCCGGCGCAGGGCAGCGCCAGCTCTGCAATCACGCATGTGCCCTGAGAACCCGTTGCCGTCTGGTTTTTGATCTTGCTTGCTGCTTGTCTGAACGATGCGCCGTGCAGACCCAGAGCTCCTCACCCCATCGAGCTGATTTCACGATCACCACGTATGGTTTGTTCCGCCGATCGTAATATACAAATTCGAGGT
Organism: Acetobacteraceae bacterium; assembly: GCA_965198855.1. Classification (GTDB taxonomy): domain Bacteria; phylum Pseudomonadota; class Alphaproteobacteria; order Acetobacterales; family Acetobacteraceae; genus BOG-908. Next base: position 917,719 of record CBDAPZ010000002.1, read on the forward strand.
GCCTTGCCTTTGGGCTCTCCAGGCAGAAACCGCTCTCGATTGCTGACTGAACAACAGGCAGATCTTCATACGTCAGGCGGTGGCGGATAATTATTTTTTTCGCATATGCGCGTTGTAGTTTTACCACCTCGGTTTGGGCTGAAATGAACACGCCAAGCGCAAGGGACATATGCGCCACCACGATCGTGCTAGGCCCACGATCACACACTAAGTCCCTAAAAGCGCGTCTCGGTATACGCATACCGTGACTATCCTGAATATTTTTTCAGGATTCGCAACAGGCAGCTTGCTAATCGCTTGCTAGCTCAACCTGGATCCGGAACTCCATCTCTTCTAAGTCATTGAAAAGATGGTGGGCGCGACAGGGATTGAACCTGTGACCCCCGCCGTGTGAAGGCGATGCTCTACCGCTGAGCTACGCGCCCGAACCCTGTCTGCAGGCCATTCCCTAGCGGCTCCACCAGCAGCACGCAAGCCCGCCCTACTTCAAGCAGATAAGCCGGCTGCCGCCAGTTGTATTGCAAGTAGAATCGTGAGTATTGTCCGCGTCACTACTTATATGAAGAAGACCATGACCACCGACGACCAGAACAGGAAGCTTCTCGAACTTACCGCCCAAATTGTTTCAGCTCATGTCGCCAAGAACCAGATAGCAGCTCAGGGTTTGCCGGCGCTGATCGACCAGGTGTTCAACGCACTGAAAACCGCCGGCAGCGAACCAGCTCCCATCGTCGTGGAAAAACAGCTTCCCTTCGTGCCCGCCAAGCGATCGGTCTTCCCCGACTACATCATCTGCCTCGAGGATGGGCGGAAGCTCAAAACGCTCAAGCGCCATCTGCGCTCCACTTTCGGTTTGTCGCCCGATCAATACCGCGAGAAATGGGGTCTGGCGCCGGAATACCCGATGGTCGCCCCGAACTATGCCGAGCACCGCTCGAAACTCGCCAAGCAACTCGGTCTCGGCCGCAAGCCTGCAGGTGACGAGGAAGAGGAGCCGGAAGCGGCAATCGTCGAAAAGCCAGTCCACATTCCCACCCCGACTGCCCCGCCCGCAGCGGTAGTCGAGGAAGCCGAGCCAGCACCGACGCGTCGCCGTGCAGAGCATACCGCAGCTTCGGTCTTCGCCAAGTTCACCTCCAAGGCAGAGGCAGCACCGGCCGAGGAGAACGAGCCCAGCCCGGAGCCTGCCGCCAAGCAGAAACGCGGCCGCAAGCCGTTTTCAAAACAACTCGCGCGAACGATGCGTCAATAAAGAAGAAAGCTTTTCCGCAGATGACATAGAGAGCAGGACGATAAAAGAAGATATTTTCTTTATCGCCCTCCTGTCTGCGTCATCTGCGGAAAAGCTTCTTGCTACCTCAAGGCTGCAGATGCGCGCCTTCCTCTTCGATCGTGAAGCCGGCTTTTATCGTCACCTGATAATGGCTGAGCTTGCCGTTCTCCAGATGACCGCGGATGTCGCCCACCTCGAACCAGCGCATGTGACGCACCGAATCCGACGTCTTTTCGATCGCGCGCTCTATGGCATCCTCGATACTCGTGCTGGACGACCCTACAAGCTCGACGATCTTGTACACATGGTCAGTCATTGATGTCTCCTCGCCATTGTCGCGAGAAGCAACGGGGGTGCAGCCTTCAGGGTTGCGTGCAGGCCTCGACATAGGCCTGCACGACCGCCTCGAAGAATACTTGATCCGGCTCGCTGAAACGATCGAGCAAGGGGCTGTCGATATCGAGCACGCCGGAGAGGCCGCCGCCGATGCTGAACGGTACCACGATCTCGGACAGCGATGCGGAATCGCATGCGATGTGACCTTCGAAAGCATGCACGTCGGGCACCACGATCGTCTCGCCACGTGCGGCCGCCGTGCCGCAGACGCCGCGCCCCAGAGGTATGCGCGTGCAGGCCGGCAGGCCTTGGAACGGACCCACCACCAGGATGTCGCCCTGTAGAAAGTAAAACCCCGCCCAATTCAGCCCGGACACCCGGCTGAACAGCAGGGACGCCGTATTGGCGGCGTTGGCGATCGGGTCCGTTTCGCCGGCGAGAAGCGCGCGCAGCTCGGCCAGGATGTCGTCCATCACTCAGCAGGCGTGAAGGTAAGTGCCGCGCCGTTCATGCAGAACCGCAAACCGGTCGGCTTCGGCCCGTCCGGGAACACATGGCCAAGATGCCCGCCGCAGCGTGCGCAATGCACTTCCACACGGGTCATGCCGAGCGAACGGTCCTGCGTGGTGGCGACGGCCCCCTCGATCGGCGCATAGAAACTCGGCCAGCCCGAGCCGCTCTCGAATTTGGTGCCGCTATCGAACAGCGCCTGCTTGCAGGCGGCGCAGAAAAATGCGCCCTCGCGTTTCTCCACGTTCAGCTTGCTGGTACCGGCGCGCTCGGTGCCGTGCTGGCGCAGCACCCGATACTGTTCCGGGGTCAGCTCGGCCTTCCATTCGGCATCGCTCTTGGTCACGGGATAGGTGTCTGAGGGCATGTTTCCTGCTTTTTATAAGACAACGGCCGGTTATTTATGACGGTGAGGCTGGCTTGAAAGGTGGTGCGGAGAGACGTGCTATCTGGCCGAGTCCGCAGTCGTCCGGAATGGCTGGTCGGGTGCTGCAAGCGCGGGCGGCTGCGCGCCTTTGCAGCGTCCTGGGTTGCGCCACAGGCACATACGCATGCCTGGCCGTTCCAACATGCCCGCCTGCCGGCATTCCACAAGGGTCATGCCATAAGCCGCGAGACCTGTGGTCTCGAAAGCCATCGCATAGTCGAAACCTGTCATCGCATGTGGAGGCACAGGCAAATTCGGGCCGAGCAGAGGCAATCCGGGCCGCAAATGCGATCTTCCGCCGGTCATGTACCATATACCGGGCGGTATGATCGCGAGCCCGCAGGCGCCGGGGTCGTCAGAGACGCGATGCATCTCGCGCACCACGGCCTGCCCCCGCAGCCACAGCCCGGCGCTCCAGGCGAACGGCGCATTGAAACCGCAGATCATCATCCATGCACCACCCAGGATTGCTGCAGCCCTCGTGACCCCGATGCGCCGTGATAGACGCGTCGCGATCTGCGCCGAACCGGCGCCGGCGAGTGCCATCAGGAACGGGAACATCGGGAACAGGAAGCGCGCTTCCTTGTGCGGCACACAGCTGAACGTGACCAGGATGATGAAGGCGAGCTCAGCCAGAAGTCCAAGCCGCTTGGCGCCGAGAGCCAGGCAGACCGCCATCGGCGGGAACACCCAGCCAATCTCGAACGGCAGGACGATCAGGTAAGTATACCAGGGGCTGATGCCGTAGAAATCGGCCACACCATGCAGGTTCAGGCTGGCGTAGCGAAACACCGACTGGAACGGACTACCCAGAGTGATCCAGTCCAGCACGCCGGAAAGCAGCACCGGCACAAGAAGGCCAGAGATCGCCCATGCCCCGCGCGTCAATCTCCGCACGCCGCAGAGCCGGAGAAGGGCCCAGCCGATGGCAGGGGCAAGTTGCAGCCGGAAGACCAATGCCAGGCCCAGCACCGCGCCGGCAGCGCAGAACGAGCTTCTGCGCTGCGTAGCCGCCGCACGCTGGAGGAGGAAGACGCCCGGTATCAAAAAATCGGTGCCGACACCGTCGAGCAGCGGGTGGATCGACATCAGCACCATGTCGGACCAGCAGGCCGCCAGCACGCCCGCGGCAACGCCGCCGGCAGTGCCGGCCGCCTGCCGCCCCCACAGCATGCAGCAGGCGACGCTCGGAAGGCAGAGCAAAGCGAGGAAGATCGCGACCGCCGCATTCTGCACCGCCGGACCATCTCCGATCAGCCGTGCCGCCTGCAGAACACCTGCCAGCAACCCCGGGAACAGCCACGACCTGATTCCCGCCCGGTATTCCCAGGGCACGAGGCCCTCGCCGAACACGAGGCGATGCGCCTGCTCCGTGTATTGAAAAACCTCGTCCGGATGAAGCAATCCGGCGAACAGCCCGTATGTCGCGAGCCTGACGCCCAAAGCGAGGCAGAGCACGCCGGCCAGCTGGACGCGCCAATCGGCAAAGTGGTCGGTCGCGTTAGGCATGTGAGTCGAACAGAGCCCCGGTTGCGTGTCGGCTGGAGCGGCAGAACCAGACACGCTTTTCAGCTTGGACAGAAGGCCTTGCAGCGGCGCTCGGTCGCGAAGGCTGCAAAGTTGCAACGATTGCGATGGCATGTTTACCGTCTCGCATGATCGCCACGACCCCCACCCAGCGTGCTGCCAGCCAAAGACTGCTTCTGCTGCCGGCGATCTGCCTTACCCTGATCGGGATTGCGAGCATCCTCTACGTCCACGCCTATGACCTCTACGTGCGCGCGCTCTCGCTGATCATGATGCATCCGTTCAAGACGCCATTCATCGACATCGAAGCCTACCTCACGACCGAAACCTGCTGGCGGCGTGGTGTGGACGTGTATGTGTCCAATCCATGCGACCAGCTCCATCGCGCCGTGAGCCAGTCGCCGCTATGGCTGCGCTTCGCTTTTCTCGACATGGATCGAAGCTGGTCGGCACCATTGGGCCTGGGCATCGCCATCCTGTTCAGCCTGTCGTTGCAGCGCCTGCCGCCCACGCCATCCTGGCGCAACTTGGCGGTCATCGGGCTGGCGGCGCTTTCATCGGTCTGCATTTTTGCAGTCGAGCGCGCCAATGTCGACGTGCTTATCTATCTCGTGGCACTTGCCGCCGGTGAAGCCATGCGGCACGGCCGCCCTGTCCGGCTCGTCGCCTATGCAGGGCTTCTGCTGGCCGGAATGCTGAAATTCTATCCGTTCGTCGGGCTGCTGTCGCTTGTGCGCGAAAGGCTGCGTGTGTTCGCTAGCTTGGCAATCCTGAGCTGCCTGGCGATAGCACTCTTCTTCCTGGCGTTGCACGACGAGCTTCGGCGCATGGCCGCCAACATTCCGCGTGGCTCGGTCTTCAGCGACCTGATCGGCGCCGTGCAATTACCTGGCGGCATCAACGTCGCCTTACGCACCCTCCTCGAACCTCTGACGGGCGCTACACGTGCAGCAACGTTGGCCGATAGCCCGTATGTGCTGTCCACCGCGGTTGTTCTGCCGTTGGCATTCACGGCCGGCTTTGCGTTGCTCCTCATCCGGTCGCCAGAAAACCGCTTGTGTGTGGCAACCCTGCCGGTGCGTGCTGCAGGATGGCTGCTGATCGGCGCAGCCTTGCTCGACGGGTGTTTCTTTGCTGGTCAGAGTATTGGTTACCGCGGCGTGCTGCTGCTGCTCGTCCTGCCTGGCTTGCTGTGTCTCGACCAGCCGAGCAGCCCAGGGCACTTGCGACTGGTCGCGCGGCTGACGCTGTATGCGATCCTTGTTGTCATGTTCCGGCTGACGGTGTTGAGCGCGTTCACGCGCAATGGATCCTGGCCTGGCAATTCGGCACTGGCCGCCATCGTCTGGATCGGTTTCGAGGTGCTCTGGTGGTGGATCGTGGCGGTGCTGCTTGGTCTGCTCGGATGCCTGCTGTTGGAGTCACAGTCAGCACAGGACGCGCGAAAAATGCTGAGCCGAAACCAGGGGAAGGAAGGTCTTCTTTTCTGAAAAAGGATTGAGAGTGATTTCTGCGTCACTCTCGCGGTCCACACGCGCGAGCTGCACGCGCGGATCGGCAGAGAAGAGGCATCTTTTTGCGGCGGACAAAAGGCCTGCAGTGCACCTCCATACGGCTTGATCGCCTCACGCAACCCTCGTAGCAACGCGCCACGCCCTGTCGGACGGACTGCCTGGTTTTTGAAAGCACAGTTACCTTCCCTGCCCCAGGCGCGATTGCTCAATGGACCGACGCTGTTCCTGGTTGCGGGCGGTCTTGCTGTAGTTTTGCCTTACGCGTTCATACCCGTGATCCCCGGTGTCGATTTTCCGAACGACCTGGCGCGTCTGGCAGTTCTCGGCGCAGCACCAGATGCACCGATCCGCCTTGCTTTCCAGCCGCATTGGGCACTGATGCCCGACCTCGGCCTGGAGACCGTCTACATGGCGCTGCGACTGGTCGCCTCACCCGATCTGGTTCTGCGCGCGTGCATGGTGGGCTCCATGGCCGCCTTGCTGGCCTTGGTCTTCGCTACGCAGCGGCTCCTGTTCGGGCCTGTGAGCCATGCTGCGGCCCTGGCACCGCTGTGCGTGGCAGGTCAGCCGATGGTGCTCGGTTTTGCCAATTTCGAGATGAGCTGCCCGCTCATTTTGCTGGGCGCCTGGCTTTGGCTGGCTTGGCGCGAGGATCTGCGGTGGTGGCGGCTCCTCACGCTCGTTGCCGTGTCGGCGGCCGCCTGGCTGTGCCATTTTGCCGGTTACGCGCTGCTGATGGTTTTTCTGGCCTGTGGCCAGGCCTGGATGACGTTCCGCCGTCCGACGATGGCGACTATGGCTGGCAAAGCCGCCGCTCTGTTCGCCATCGCCCTTCCGGGCGTGGTGATGTCCGCCCTGGCAGAGCACGAGACCGTCTCGGTCCGCACCGTAAAATTCGGTCTTCTCCAGTTGCGGGGGCTGTTCGCGCCGGTCATGACGACCGGCACCGCTTCGGATCTCCTGCTCTGGCTTGGTTTGATCGTGCTTATCGTGCTCATCCTGGTCCGCGGAAAGTGGTTCATCGCACCTGCTGCCCGCGCGAGCCTTCTCGTGATCGCGATCATGGTCGCAGCCCTGCCTTGGCAACTCGGCGCCGCCACCGAAGTGGGCGTCAGGCTGGCGACGCCGGCGATGATGCTGCTCCTGGCTGCATCGCGCATCACTTTTCCCTTCGGCGTGGCCGGCGCCCGGATCGGCTTTGCCGTCCTCGCGCTGCTGATCGTGCAGCGTGACCACGCGCTGATCGCACAGGCACGCAGCGAAGGTCTCAGCGTGGTGTCGTTTCGCCAGGCGGTGGCGCGTATGCCGGTCGGCGCCTCGCTGATGGCCGCCACCGATAAATGGCGGGACGCGACATGCAGGCTCGCCAGCGCACCGCTTTGGGGCATCACGGCAAAGACCAATATGGCCGCCTATGCTACGATCGATCGTGGCGCCTGGGAGCCCTTCCTGTTTGCCGCGCAGGGCAAGCAGCCTATCCGATCGGCCAAAGCCTTCGCCCGAGGGGAATTGCCCGCTATGCCGCCACCCGCTCTGGCGGATCTGCCCGGCGTGGTCGCGGCAGGACCCTCGGATAAGGATCAGGTGCCTCCCGGCTTCCCTGCACAGTATGACTACCTGCTCATCATCGGTCGCGACTGCCGACAAAACCCCATCCCAGCGCTTCTGAGCCCGATCGGCGACGGACCCGGCTTTTCCCTGTTCAAGATCGCGCACGCAGCGCCACTATGACGGCCAAGCACACCCGTTGGGTGCCGAGCATACCGGCGACCTGCCTGGCCATATTCGGCGCGGCCATTATGCTCCCGTATCTGCTGGTGCCGATCATTCCGGGCGTCGACTATCCCAATCATCTAGCCCGGCTCGCCATACTTGGTGCCCCATCCGCAAGCCCGCTGCGCGGCAGCTTCGTTCCGCATTGGGCGCTGATGCCTGATCTCGGGCTCGATCTGATCTACATGGCGCTAAAATCCGTCGCCTCGCCGCAGGTGGTGCTGCATCTCTCACTGACCGGTTCCTTCGTGGTGATGCTGGCCAGCATTGCGGCCATACAGCGCATCCTGTTCGGCAGGGTTGGTTTTGCGGCAGTCTTCGCGCCGCTCTTCGTGGCCGGACTGCCGGTCATGACGGGGTATGTCAGCTTCGTCGTGAGCTGCGCCGTGCTGATGGTGGGCGCATCGCACTACCTGGCCTGGCGAGACCGCCTGACTCCGTGGCGTGTGGCAATACTCGCCGCAATCGCCGCCTGCGTCTGGTTGTGCCACATTGCCGGCTTCGGCATATTGATGGTGTTTATCGGCGCCTCGCATTGCTGGGAGGATTTCTGCCGCTGGCGTGTCGCCGCCCTGCTGCGGCGTGGTGCGGTGGTGATCGCCATCGCTCTTCCAGGCATAATGATGTCCGTCCTGGCCGAACAATCGACCTCGACTGGCGGCATCTACTGGAAGCCTGAGTTCCTGTTGCGTATTCTTGCAGCCCCGCTGGTCACCACCTGGCAACTCACGGATCTGCTAGTGGCGCTGGGCGTGGTGGCACTGCTGACCGTCGCCGGGCAGGCCGGCGGCTGGCGCGTGGCGCCACCTGCCAAAGCGGCGCTTTGCCTGCTCGGGCTGCTGGTTTTCCTGCTGCCATCGGGGATTGGCCCAGCCGTCGATATCGGCAGCCGCATCGCGGTGCCGACCACGTTGCTGCTGTTAGCAACATCATCGATCGGAACGCGGCTGCGGCCATCCATAACCTGGCCGATTGTGGCTGGGCTGTGCCTGCTGATCGTCCTGCGCGATGTTTCGTTTTTTCACTATGCGCACGCCGAAGCCGTGACCGTCGATGCGTTCCGTGCCGCCATCCGCGATATGAAGCCAGGCGCGACGGTGATGGTCGGCACCGACAAAAAGCGGGCGCCGGATTGCAGCGCTGCGCAAACCCCGTTGCAGCGGCTCGGCAGCCACAGCCACCTCGCCGCCTACGCCACCATCGACAAGGGGGCCTGGGAGCCTGGCATCTTTGCAGCCAACGGACGGCAACCAATACGCTCTGCCAAAGCGTTCGAGCCCGGCGAATTGCCGACTATGCTCGCGCCCTCGCTCGATGCGCTTCTCGCGGGCCATCCGGTCGATCAGGATGATCGACCGGCCATGCTGATCGGCTGGCCAGCGCATTTCGATTATCTTCTGCTCCTAGGCCGGGGTTGCCGGGCCAACCCGAAGCCAGGCCTGCTGGAGCCTTATGCTGCGGGACCCGACTTTGTCATCTTCCAAGTCCAGTTCGCCAAATAAAGAAAACACTTCTTTTCTGAAGAAGAAAAATGGGTAGTACCTACTCCCAAAACTACGTCCCGCGCTTCCCTTAACGCTGCAGCAGGCGCTCCAGAACGAGCTGCTCGATTTCGGCGACAGCAGGGCCGGCGCGGCGTGGCCTTGGCAGGTCCACGGCGAGGTCCAACGCGATGCCGCCGTCTTCGATCAGCAGGATGCGGTCGGCCAGGAGGGCGGCTTCGGCCACGTCATGCGTCACCAGAACGGCGGTGAAGCCGGCATCGTGCCAGATGCGTTCGATCAGGCCTTGCATGTCGAGCCGCGTCAACGCGTCCAGCGCGCCCAGCGGCTCGTCCAGCAGCACCAGCTTGGGGTTTGCGGCCAAAGCGCGGGCAAGGGCCACGCGCTGCTTCTGGCCGCCGGAGAGCACGCGTGGCCAGTCCTGTGCGCGGTCTTCCAGGCCAACGGCCCGCAAGGCGGCTTCGGCGCGTGGTCGGTCGGCGCGGCTGAGGCCGAGGGCAACATTGTCGATCACCCGGCGCCAGGGCAGCAGGCGGCCATCCTGGAACATCACGCGCAGGCTGGCACCGATGTGTGCGGGCGTTTGGCCGCCGAGCTGCACGCTGCCGCCATCGGGTGTCTCAAGCCCGGCGAGCAGGCGCAGCAGGGTGCTTTTGCCGCTCCCGCTACGGCCGATGATCACCACGAACTGGCCTGGCTCGATCGTCAGGTCCACGTCGTGCAGCACGCTGCGGATGCCGTTCGGCGCTTCGAAATGTTTGCCGACTTTCTGCAGCCGTATCGGCAGGCCGGCAGGCGCTATGCCGCGCAAGGGTGCCTGCGCGAAGCCGCGTTCGAAGATTTTTACGCCTGACTGAAGGATGGATGCCATGCCAGCGCTCCTCTTTCGACCCAACGGGCGACCATATCGATGAGTTTTCCGAGCACGGCGTAAAGCAGTATGCCGAGCAGCACCACGTCGGTCTGCATGAACTCGCGTGCGTTCATCGTCATGAAACCGATACCCGAATTACCGGCGATGGTTTCGGCGACGATCAGCGTGAGCCACATGATGCCGAGCGCGTAGCGCACGCCGACCAAAATGGAAGGCAGTGCGCCGGGAAAGATCACTTCCCGGAACAGCGGAAATCCGCGCAGGCCCTGTATGCGCGCCATTTCCAGCAGGCCGGAATCGATGCCGCGTATGCCGTGATAGGTATTGTAGTAGATGGGGAAGAACACGCCGCAGGCGACGAGGAAAACCTTCGCGCTTTCACCGATGCCGAACCAGACGATGACGAGCGGAATGAGGGCGAGATGCGGCACCATGCGCAGCATTTGCAGCGTGCCGTCGAAAACGTTTTCGGCAAGTTTGCTGATGCCAGCGCCGAGTCCGAAGGCGAAGCCGAGTGCGCCGCCGATGGCGAACCCTGTCGCTGCCCTGAGCGTCGACACGAATACGTCTTTGGCCAGTTCACCGGACTTTGCCACGGTCCAGAACGCAAGTGCCACGCTGTGAGGTGACGGTAGTTTTCTAGCCGGAACCATATGCGTCGCCGTCAGAACTTCCCAGGCGACGAGCAGTGCCAGCGGCACCACCCAAGTCGTCGCCCAAGCGAAAGTTTTTTGCTTCTTTTTTTCAAAAAAGAAGGTCTTACCTCTCTGTTTCACGAAGCCGCTGCCAGCATCGGCTTATGTTCATTGGCGATGATCTCGCCAAACGGCCCATTCAGCGCGACATTGGATTTATGGGCATCGTTCCCATGCGAAAGCGGCAGCCGCGGGAACAGCAATTCCGCCACGCGGTACGATTCCTCGAGATGCGGATATCCGGAGAGGATGAAGCTGTCTACACCGAGTTTCTGGTATTCGATCAGCCGTGCCGCCACGGTGTCCGCATCGCCCACCAGGGCTGTCCCTGCACCACCGCGCACCAAGCCCACGCCGGCCCAGAGATCGGGGCTGATTTCCAGCTTGGCGCGATTACCGCCGTGGAGTGCCGCCATACGTTGCTGGCCTACGCTGTCGTAACGCGAAAACACCTTTTGCGCGTCGGAGATCACCTTGTCGTCGACATAGCGGATCAGGTCGTTCGCGGCATCCCAAGCCTGCGCGCGAGTCTCGCGCACCACGACGTGCAGGCGCAGGCCGAAGCGAAAGGTGCGGCCGCGTTTTTCGGCCGCTGCACGTGCGGTCGCGATCTTGGCGGCGACATCGGCCGGCGGCTCACCCCAGGTAAGATAGACGTCGCAATGTTCGGCCGCGACGTCGATCCCGGCCGGCGAGGAGCCGCCGAACCAAAGCGACGGATAAGGCGTCTGGACAGGCGGGAAAGCCAGGCGCGCATCCTCGACGTGGTAATGCTGGCCTTTGAAGTTCACGGCTTCACCTGACATCACCCGACGCCAGATCTCCAGGAACTCCGATGTCATGACGTAACGTTCATCGTGGCCGAGCCACATGCCGTCGCCCTTCAGCTCCACCGGATCGCCGCCGGTCACCACGTTGATCAGCACGCGGCCATCGGTTGCGCGATCGAGGGCGGCAGCCATGCGAGCGCCCATCACCGGCGAGACCAGGCCGGGGCGTAGCGCGATCAGAAAACGCAGATTTTTAGTGGCGGGGGCGATTGCGGAGCCAACGACCCAGCTATCCTCACAGGAACGGCCGGTGGGCAGCAATATGCCCCAGTAGCCGAGTTGGTCGGCGGCTTGGGCGACCTGCTTCAAATAATCGAAGGTCAAAGCGCGGCCGCCGGTAGCGGAGGCTAGGTAGCGGCCGTCGCCGTGGGTGGGGAGGAACCAGAGGAGCTGCATTGGAAAGACTCCAGGAAGGAAGAACGTCTTTTCTGAAGAAAAGAAGCAAAAGACTTTTAGGTCTTGGGAGCGTGGGCTTCGTTGAGGTCGATTTTCACCGGAACCAAATGCAGGCTGTAGAAAACGTTCGCGATGTCCTGCTGGGAGGCGAACAACACATCCGTCATTGGCTGTACGCCGAACGCAAGGCGATCGATGGCGCGTTTGACGGCGGCAGGGTCCATGCCCATCGCAGGCGCCAGCAGCTTCACCATCTCTGCATGGTGGCATGCGGCATAAGCCTCCGTCTCTGACAGATCGGCCATGAGAACACGGATGATGTCGGCGTTCTTGGCGGTAAAATCATGCGTCGAGAGGAAATACTCACGGTTCTCGTCGACCATGCGGCCATCCGCGCCGACACCGTCGGCAATGCGGCGCGTCTTCAACGCCGTCTCGGCGGCTGCCAGATACGGATCCCACTGCACCCAGGCATCCACAGCGCCATTCTCGAAAGCGGGCCGCGCATCCGAAGGCTTCAGATAGACCGCATTCACGTCCGTGATGGCCATGCCATTGGCCTGAAGGATACGCACCAGCAGGTTATGCACGTTCGAGCCGCGGTTCAGCGCCACGCGCTTGCCGCGCAGATCCGCCACGCTATGGATCGGCGACCCCTCCAGCACGATCACCGCCTCGCCATGCGGGCTGGCCGGCTCTACGCCGACATAGACCAGCGGCACACCGGCCGCCTGTGCGAAGATCGGTGGCGCATCGCCGGTAATGCCGAAATCGATGCTCTCGGCACCCATCGCCTCCATCAGCGCGGGGCCGCCCAGGAATTCCGTCCAGGTCACGCTCACGCCCAGCTTGGCCAAGCGCTGCTCCAGCGTGCCGCGCGCCTTCTCCAGCACCAGAGTACCGTATTTCTGGTAGCCGATCCGCAGAACACGCTGCTCGGCCGAAGCCGAAGCCGACCACAGGCAAAGTCCAATCGCGAGCGCAAACCACGCTCGAAAACTGTGCAACCTCATGGCGAGCTCCAAAACCTACCATACCAGTATGGTTCAACGCCTGGAAGTGCAAGTCTCAATAATCGGAACAGCCCTATTTCACGACAAAACTACGTGGAACTACGTGCTTGTGCCTTTCGGCGTATGGTGCGAGCGGGCGCTGGGGGCGCTTTCTCGACAGCCGGTAGCGACGATGCCACGGGGATCGGCCTTGGCTTGGTCATCCGGTTGAAGGTCGCCAGGTAGTCCCGTGCCATGCTGGCCTGGTCGCGCGGTTCCGGCAGCCCGGAGCAAAGTGCCCGATACAGCACGTCATCGGCCGCCTCGAGCATCACGCGGGCGAGGTCGGCACCGTCGCCCTGGCGGAAATGCAGCCCGCAGCGGCGGTTCACCACCTTTTCCGCCATGCCGCCAATGCCGGTGCAAATCACCGGCCGGCCGGCGGCGAACGCCTCCTGGATAACCACAGGCGAGTTCTCCCACCAGGTGCTCGGTACCAGGATGTAGTCGCAGGCGGCCATCAGCTTCTGCACGTCGGCGTTCTCGTAGGGGCCGGAATACGACGCGAAGCGGCTATTGGCGAAAGCCGTATTGAAGCGCTGGACGAACGCGCTCTCCTGTCCCACGAGATTGCCATGCACCCGGATACGAACGGCCTGCTCCACGCCGGGACGGCTATCCAGCAGCTCGATCGTGTCGAGCAGCGTGTCACCGCCCTTGAACGGCGTGATCTGGCCAAAGTAGCCGAAAATCCACGGCCGTCCCTCAATGCCCTGCCGGTCATGCGGATCACGCACGCCCACGTCGCGCAAGCCATTCTCGATGACCACGAATTTCTCGCTCGGCAGCCCCCAGGCGACCATGCGCTCGGCGAGGAACTGGCTGGGCGAGACGAACGCAGCAGCAGGTGCGAGGGCGCCGCGCAGCAGAAGTTTGCGGGTGGCGAATTGCTGGCGGCTATGCTCGGGAAAGCAGACGGTGCAGGCGGCCGGCGAGGCGGCATGGCACAGGCGCCGGCCGGGCCTGGTCACCATCTGGCCATGATGCGCACATACGGCCAGGAACTCGTGCAGTGTTACGACAAAGGGGATGTCGGTCTCGCTCGCCAGCGCACGCAGGGCGTTGGCACCCAGCGCGAGGAAATGGTGGAAATTGACCAGCCGCACATCCATCCGCAGCAAGATCGCCTTCAGCTGGCGCCACACATCGCCGGCGCCTAGCTGGTAGAAATGGTCGTAGCGCAGCGGATCGCTGATCACCGCATATTCGCGCTCCGACCCTAGCATCAGCTTGTGCATGTCGCTTGCGGGACAGACGGCGATGAAGATCGCGTCCACCCCGAGCTGGCAAAGGCCCTCATAGAGCGCATAGGCGGCGATCTCGGCGCCGCCCTTGCTGACCGAAGGATGCGAATGCGACACGATCGCGATCGGTCCGGGAAGTTTCGCCTGCGTGCTATCAGGCATTAGCGGCTGCTTCCGGCATGCACGCGGCGTTCGGCATCGCCCCAGCGTGCGCCCAGGCCATGGCCTGTCTCCTCCGGCATGGCCGCGTAGATCACGGCGTTTACCGCCTCCTGCGTGCGCGTCGGCAGGCAGATGCGTGCCGCGCGGGCGGTATTATGGAGCACCATCTGCGCACCTTGTTGCTGGAACAGCCCGTTATCGCGGAAGAAGCCGCCGAGAAATGCCGGTGCCTCCAGCGCCCAGCGGATGAAGGCGGCCGTCGACCAGGCGAAACAACGCGCACTCGGCCCAGCCGACAGGTCGCGATGCTCGAACGCCTCCGTCTCGATGCCGAAGAACACCAACTCCCCCTTGTCGCTGGCCAGGGCCTGCCGCGCGCGCTCCCAGCCGTCAGGCTTGAGGAACACGTCCGGCCCGACGAACACGAAGCGGCTCGCGCCCACCTCGCGCAGGATGTCCGGCAGCAGGGCAAAACCTTGCAGTGCATCGTCGATTACCAGCAGGCTGCAGGCGATGCCGTTGGCCGCTCCATGGGTGGATTGGAAGTCGCGGAACAGCCACAGCGCATCGGAGCGATGCCGCCTGCTCGCGGCGACGAACACCACGGCTTCGATCCCGAACCCTGAAGTGCGCGACATGCCGCCGGCATGCCCGGACTCTGCCTTGCCGCGGCATTGCTCCGCCAGCTCCTCGAACAGCAGGAACAGGTCGCAGCGATCCTCCGGCAGCACCAATACGAGCGCCTGACGGCCCGGCGCGAGGCTGAGCGACACTGGCGGGTTCATTTCCGCCCGTTCCGCGCGAATGGCCGCTTCGGCGAAGCGGGGGAAGAACGCCTCCTCCTGCAAGGCGGGAAAGAAGGCCAGCGCATCCTCCAGGTCGGCCGAATGGCCGAGCCGGCGAAAGACACCCGGATGGATGGCGGCATTGGTCGAGTGGCCGCCCTGGAAAATGATTTTCAGCATCGGGTCGGCGAAATCCTCCGGCTCCGCGTCGCCGACGAACAGGCCCACAAAGCCGGCCCGCGCCGTCATCGCGACACTGCCGGGATACGCCTCCAGCAGGTCGGGCCGCGGTTTCCAGTACAGGCTGTTCGCATCCGCCGACATCACCGAGGCGCCGATACGCAGCCGCAGACCTTCCACGCGCTTGATCGGGCTCAGCACCCAGCCCTCGATCAGGCAGCCCAGCCCCGGCACCAGCAGGATGCGGTCGACGGAGGTTTCGGTGGCGTAGCTTTGCGACACGCTGCGCGTCGGCACCCAGCTATCGAGCGAGCTGAGCATGCGCTGCAGGATGATCGCCCGGCCATCGCCGAGGCAGCGGTCACGCACGCCTTCATATTCATGCACCAGCTCGCCGACCGGGATGATCCGCAACGGCGTGTGCGATTTCAGGAAGAAGCGGCCGTCACGGCCGAAGAACACATGCAAATTGGCAGTCGCCGAACTCGGCCGCCAGCTCGATGAGATCAGCCCGACGATCCCGCAGCAATCCGGCGGCAGGTCGTCGCGCGTGTAGCTCATCACCGCGAGGGCGGCTGGGAATTTGCGCCGCTCGACGATGACGGCGGAAAATTCCTGCACATGGCCGCGGCGTATCCAGCCCATGAACCAGACCTGTCCGGCGGTATCGACCGCCAGCGTCTCGACATAGCCCTGCAGATTTTCCGGCAACGGCAGCAATGGCCGCTCGCCGAGCGTGGCACCGCCAGCACGCAGACTGTCGAGCAGCAATTCCAGGTCGGCGATGGTGCTGGCGGGCTGCGGCGCCAAGTCCGCGCGCAACGCATCGAGCACGGCGGCGACCGTGCAGGGCGCGCCGGCAGACGCAAGGCCCAATCCGGCGCCTGCGATGCGCACGGTGATCTCGTCCGTCATCTCGTCGGTGGCGCCGGCGGCGTTACGCATCGTCTCCGGCGGGAACGAGAACCCTGCCACCGCGCGCGGGCCGAGCTTGGCGGCGATGTCGTCGCGCACGAGCGTGGTGCTCACCGTCGCCACCACCCGCTCGCCCGCGCAGAGCTCGAGAGTCACGGCAGCAAGCGGGTCGCGCAGATCGACCGCCCAGCCACGCACCCCGGCATGGAGATCGATGACATCTATGAAGCCGGCATGTGAATGAGGTCCTGAAAGGACCGGCTCAGTTCCGGCAGCGACCCCGACCATACTCCCCTTTCACAGCCGGACTTGCCGAATTCCGGCAATCGACCTCCGCGTCGTGCGGCGCTTTCCTGATTGGTCCGTGGCAAGCACAGTCAGGTTCACCGCCTAACACCGGAACCTGCAGAGGGCCAGACAAAGCCTGTTACACGCGTATGACTATTTTGATGGCGAATGTAAGGAAAAATTACCGCCAAGCAGATGCAGGCACGCTGCATAAACATCGCGCGGCAATAACCCGGTGAGGCAGGCGAGCTCGCGGGGACAATCCGACGCGAACTCCAGATAGCACGGGCTGCAGACCATGCGGCGCCGTATGGCCATCGCCTGGGTGCCGCGCGGCGCCCATTCGGCGGCATCGACCACGCCGGAGTGGATGCCCAGAGTCTTCATCCCCAATGACGCCGCAATGTGCTGTGGCCCCGAATTGTTGCCGACGAACAGCACGCATTGCCGCATCACCGAGGGCAGGTCCGCCAGGCTCACACGGCCGACGAGCGATTCCACGCCCGCCGGATCGGCGACCTTCCGCTTGATCTCCTCGGCGATCGCGGCTTCGTCCGGGCTGCCGATCAGCACGGCGTTCAGCCCTGGCCTGGCTGCGAGCAGATCGATCAGGGCTGCGAAGGACGAGGCTGGCCATTGTCTAACTACGTTACCCACGCCCGGATGGATGCAGATGACGGGCCGCGCGCGGAATGCGGCCGGCAGCGCGTCGAACGCTTTGGAGCGGGGCCGGGCTTCGATGCCGGCCGGCTCATCCGTGGCACAGGCGGCTGCGGTGGCGGCGACCAGCTGCACCAGGCGTTCGGAGATATGCGCGCGCTTGCGTATCAGCCGGACATCGCCCTCCCATTGTAGTGCGATGTCGAGCCATGGGAAGCGGTCCTCGAAGCCGAAGCCGGCGAGGCAGCGGGCGCCGGTGTGGCGCAGAACCGCACGGGTTTCCGGATGCATGCGCAGATCGATCGCCAAATCGTAGCCGCGCGGCGCCAGCTTTGCCTCAAGGGCCAAGAGCTCGGCCTCGCCTACCTCCTTGCGGCCTTCGCCGGACCGCACATGGAAGAAATCGAACACCTCGATATCGCCGATCGGCAGTGAAGCGGGCAGCATGCCGGCCTGCTGCGCGAGGGCTGCGGTGGCGCGTGGCACCAGAAGATCGATTTTTGCCTGGGGAAAATGGCCCTGAAGAGCAGACAGCGCCGGAAGTGCGGTGAGGAAATCGCCGATATGGTCGAGCTTGACCGCGAGGATACGCCGCATTGTATCAACCGGCACGCCGGCGCGGCCGGCATGCAGCCAAACGGCGGGTTCCGGCTCCGGCCCGTAATGGTCGGACTCAGGGCCGAGATGCGGGTTCCGATACCGGTCGCCCTGCAGGAAGAGCTGCCGCCAGGCGCCGGAGAATCTTGCCGCGTCGTAGGTATCCTCCAGGCTGGCACGACTGGCCAACTCGTGATGCAGCAAGGTCGCCTGCGGCGTGTAGATCACCGCGAGCCCGGCCTGCCAGCTGCGCAGGCAGAAATCGATGTCGTTATTGACGATGCTATGGGCTTCTTCGTAGCCGCCGATGCGATCAAACACCTGACGCCGCATCAGCTGGCAGGCGCCGGTCACCGCGATCATCTCGCGCGTCACCGCGGCCAGACCGAACGGACCGGGATCCTCCGGATCGGCAAACCGAAACGCATGCCGCGCATGGCCATCGGCCAGATACTGCCCGGCATGCTGCACGGTGCCGCCGGGATAGAGCAGCCTTGCGCCGACCACGCCTACCTCCGGCCGCGCGGCCTGTTCGAGCAGCACGTCCAGCCAGTCCGCTTGCGGCATCTCGATGTCGTCGTTCAGGAACAGCAGATAGGCGCCGCGCGCCGCCGCAGCCCCGGCATTGTTGAAGCGCGACCAGTTGAACGGGCCCGGCATGTCCACCACGATGTCGGCGTTCTTTCGCAGCCAGACGCGGCTCGCCTTGTCGGTGGCCGGCGTGTTGTCCAGCACCACGATCTCCACCGACGGGCCGCCGGCACGCGCCGGCGCCGTGGTGGCGCGGATCGAGGCGATGGCGCGCTTGACCAGGCCGCGCGCACTGCAGGTCGGCATGATGATCGACACCAGTGCCGCGTCACCTTTGGCACCGCGGACCACGGCGCTCTGCCGTCGCACCCGCCAGGTGCCAGGCGTCATGCCCGCTTCCACCGAGCCGCGCAGCTTGCGCCGTTTCAGGGCCGCGACCAATGCCGCCTTTTCCGCGGCCGGCGTATCGAGGCTCTCGCCGCGGGTGCAGAGCACGCGCGGCAGATGCACGATCTTCCGCGCCTGTTCGGACAGCCGCAGGATCGCATCGTAATCCCCGGCGGCGCCGAGATTTTGAGGCGTGAAGCCCGCCGCCTGGACGATGACGGACGAGGCGCAGCACAGCCGCCCCGGATAGTTCATCGACAGCAGAAGCTCGGGAGAAAAATCCGGCTTGAAGAAAGGTTGTAGGCGACGCTGCGCCGGATCGAACCGCAATTCGTCCGAATAGAGCAGGTCGGCGGCAGGATCGGCGGCCAGTGCCAGTGCCATGGCGAGCAGTGCATCGGCGCCCAGCACATCGCCGGCACTCAGCCTGGCCACAAAGCGTGTGGTGCCGGCGGCGGACGGCCTGTCGCGGACGGCGGCTGCGAAAACGATCCTGCCCTCGGGATCGGCCGCCTCCGGCAGCGCATGTGCGGCATCGCGCAGCTTTTCGGGGAGCACCATATGCGCCGTCCATTCGGCATAGGCCTGGGCGGAGAGGCTCGCCAGCGTACGGGCGAGTGCGGGCAGGGCCGCCGGCCCGTCCGCCTCGACCATGATCTGGAAATGCGGCCGCAGCGTCGCCTGCGCCAGCAATGAGGCTGCCAACGCCTGCTCGGCGAGCGGTATCTTGTCGCGCGGCGTGCCGCCCGGCGGCACGGTGTGGAACGGTTCGACTTTCAGGAAAAACCTT
The DNA here is from genome assembly GCA_965198855.1 of Acetobacteraceae bacterium. GTDB lineage: Bacteria > Pseudomonadota > Alphaproteobacteria > Acetobacterales > Acetobacteraceae > BOG-908. The sequence goes on from CBDAPZ010000002.1 coordinate 936,967, forward strand.
TTCTCCGCCCGTTCCGGCGGCGCGGCACGCTCGCTCCTGGCGGTGGCCACCACCCGGATCTCGTGCCGGCCTTCCGCCAGCGCGCCCGGCGGCAGCACCAGCGCGTAGCCGGCGAGCAGGGATCCCGGGCAATCGGGGAAGGCGGCGCCGATATCCTCGCGCCGCATGCCGGTATGCGCCTCGCCGAGCAGCGTATCGTCGAGAAACACCGAGATGCCCTCTATACCCCCCGGCGCCACCGCCCAGCCCGAGATCGATAGTGCGCCCTGCAGCGCCTCGCGTGCCTCCTCGCCCTCGAGCACCGGACGGTCCAGCTCCAGCCGCAGCTCCGCTGGCGGCGGCGGCAGACGCGGCATCGTCACGGCTTGCGGTGGATCGAGCAGATCCAGCACCGCGCGTGGCAATTCACTTGGCGGCAATGCTGCCAGCGGCAGGTCCAGCACGCGCGCCCTGCCGCTCCGGCCTTGCAGCCGCAGGGTCAGTATGTGCGGGCCACTTGCCAGCTTGCGCGGCCGCGGCGAGACGAACGCAAAGCCGGCGCCCCCCGCATGCGCGTGCTGCGGATGGCGTGCCGCGACATCGAGACGCGGCAGGTCCAGCCGCGCGCGCCCGGCCGAGAGCCCGTCCAGCTCTATCTCGATGGCGGCCAGGCCCTTATCGGCCAGTGCCCAGCCCGACACGGCGAACCGGCCATCGGCACACAGCCCGATCACCTCGCAGGCGGCGGCAATGCCGGTGGACAGAGCGATCTCCGGGTTCTGGTCGGCCTGCACCTCGTGCGGCTCGCCTGGCGGTGGGATGTGGGCGGCCGCCGGGATCACGACCGGCGCCGTCACCTGCCGCGTCTGGCCGCGACGATCCGTCGCCTGCACACGGACGAAACTGGGGCCCTCGGCAAACGCCGCCTCCAGCCCGTGCACCAGCGCGAACCCCGCCTTGTCGGCGTCGCGGAAATCCGGATTGGCCTTGGCGATATCAGGCCGCGACAGGCCGGTCACCGCCTGTGTCAGCTCCGTCTCGCCGAGGGACACACGCACATCGGCGATGCCGACCTGCGCCGCGGCCCAGCCGCGCAGGCGCAGCACGCGGTTCTCGTCGATCACCGCCTCGTCGATGGACAGGCGCATGGGAGAGGCAGCGCCGGTGAGAGCGAGGCCTGCAGGGGCGGCTTTCTCTGCGAGGGGCGGCAACAGGCGCACGCCTTTCTCGCTTTCGTCGCCGCGCGCCGTGCGCACGCGCACCACCAGCCGGCTGGCTGGCGTCACGCGATACGCCTTCGGTATCACCGCCAGGAAATCGAACCCGCAATGATCGACATGCCGGTAATGCGGGAAACCGCGCGCCACATCCGCCCGCGGCAGGCCGTAGCGCGCATGGGTCAGCACCGTATCGTCGAGCAGTACCGCCACTTCGGTGACGTCGGCCGGCGCGATCGTCCAGCCGCTGCCGCTCACCCGGGTGCCGGCCAGGATCGACTGGCCTGGCCTCGGCTGCTCCAGATGGATCAGCACAAATCCCTCATCGGCCGCCTTGGCCTGTGTGTCGGGAGAGCTGGCCTCCTTCACCGCCGCGCCCGGCTTCGGCATGCCGGGTATGGAGAGCAGCACGCGCATAAAATCGCGCCATGTGGGCGCAGTGCGCAGCATCGTCTCCGCATCCTTCGGCACCGAGAGATGCCGCCGCAGCCAGCCGCGCTGGCGCTCGGATGGTGCGTTCGAACCCAATTCATGCGGAATCGCACCACCCGCCTGCAGCTTCGCCGCGACGCCGGCCTGGAATTCTTCGGACCCCAGCAAGGCGCGTATGAAGGCGCCCACCGGGCTGGTCTTGGCGTCGGCGATGACGGCGGAGTTCTCCGGATCGCGGCCGAGCAGAAGCTGATAGCCCATCAGCACGTCCAGATCCGTGCCGCCGGCACTGGCTGCTTCGGTGAACACCAGCGCCGCCGGTGCCGGGGCGGGCGTGGTGGCTGGACGCCTGGGGGCGGCGAAATCCTCGCCAGGCCGGAAACCGTCATCGTCAGCTGGTGTCATGGCGCGTTTTTAGGGTGACCAGCCTGCCGCGGGCAACGGCGCTACACGATCCCGAAGGTATAATAGAGGCCGATCACCACGAAGACGGCGGCCGTCTTGATGCAGGTGATCGCAAAAATGTCCTTATAGGATTGCCGGTGGGTCAGCCCGGTCACCGCCAGCAGCGTGATCACCGCGCCATTATGCGGCAGCGTGTCCATGCCGCCGCTCGCCATCGCCGCCACACGATGCAGCACCGCCAGCGGGATATGCGCCGCATTGGCGGCCGCAATGAACTGTCCGGAAAGCGCGGCCAGCGCGATGCTCATGCCGCCGGAGGCAGACCCGGTGATGCCCGCCAGCGTGGTGACACTGACGGCCTCGTTGACCAATGGATTGGGAATGGCGGCCAGTGCATCCTTGATCACCAAAAATCCTGGCAGCGCCGCGATCACCCCGCCGAAGCCGTATTCCGAGGCGGTATTGACGGCCGCCAGCAGCGCACCCGCCACCGCGTCTCGGCTGCCATCTGCGAAGCGGCCGCGCAGCCCGCGATACCCCAGCGCGATCACGCTCAGTATGCCTGCCAGCAACGCCAGCTCCAGCGCCCAGACGGCGATGATCGGCGCCGTCGGCAGGATGATCGGCTTGGCGAGGCCGGCCAGCGAGGTGGTGACGCTGCCGCCATAAAACTGCGGCAGCGCGTTGGTGAAAACCTTGTTCAGCACACCCACGATCAGGAGCGGCAGGATGGCGACCACCGGATGCACGGTGATGTCGTCAGTCCTTGCCTCGGGCTCCTGCAGATGGCCGGTGCCATAGCCCTCGCCCGCCGCCTGTGCCGCGCGCATGCGCCAGGTGAGATAAGCGATGCCGGCCACGAAGATGAACACCGAGCCGAGCGTGCCGAGCCAGGGGGCGGCATAGGCATCGGTCTTGAAGAAGGTGGTGGGGATGATGTTCTGGATCTGCGGCGTGCCCGGCAGGCTATCCATGGTAAAGCTGAAGGCGCCGAGCGCGATGGTGCCGGGGATCAGGCGCTTCGGGATATCGGCCTGACGGAACGCTTCCGCGGCAAACGGATAGACCGCGAAGACCACGACGAACAGCGAGACGCCGCCATAGGTCAGGATGTTGCTGACCAGCACGATCGAGATCACCGCCCGCGCCGGCCCCGCGAGCTTGATGATGGTCGCGACGATGGATTTCGAAAAGCCCGAAAGCTCGATCACCTTCCCGAAGATCGCGCCGAGCATGAAGATCGGAAAATAGTTTTTCAAGAACCCGACCATCTTGTCCATGAACAGGCCGGAATAGACCGGCAGCACGGCGGAAGGGTCGGTCAGCAGCACAGCGAGCAGGGCTGCCAGTGGCGCGAACAAGATCACGCTGAAGCCGCGATAGGCGACGAACATCAGCAGGCACAGGGCCGCCAGGGCCACCAGAAAACTCACTTTTGCGTCCTCCCTGCTGCGCTCTTGGGGGCGCTCGCTTATCCCCTCGCTTGAACCGGCAACGCCGTGCTGGCAAGCCCCGCGTGGAAGGAGAATGCGCGACGTGCTCACCGCCTTGTTCGCGAAGGATTTTGACCGCTATTTCGCGCAAGCCGGCAGCGCCACCCCGCTCTGGCTGTTCGTGCATGTGCCGAAAACGGCTGGCAGCTCGCTCACCGCCGAAGCAGCCGCCATCCTGCAGCCGAGTTTTAATATCGACATCGACCACACCGACGCCACACGCACCTACCAGGCCAAATTCGATGCGGCCGTGCAGGATTTCGTGGGCGCGCAGCCCGGCCGTGGATATCGTTTCGCTTCAGGGCATATTGTGGCCCGCCATGTCGAGACTCTGCGCGCTGCAATGCCCGATCTGCGCTGTTTCACCATGCTGCGCGCCCCGGTCGCCCGCCTGTTGTCGGACTATCATTATCAGCGCTCATCGATGAACACTGCACAGGCACAGTTTCTGGCGACGACCCCGTCGCTGGAGGCCTATGTCGCCCGCCCGCATGTGCACAACAAGATCGCCCTGAGCCTGTGCCCGCGCCCGATGGTGCTGGCCGGCGATGTGGAGGGGTGCGTTGCGCACATCATGAAGAATTATGCGTTTGTCGGTCTGCAGGAAACCTATCCGCTGTCGCTGCGGGTGCTTACCGTTTTGATGGGCGAGCAGAGGAGGCCGGAGGCGAGGGAGAGGGTGAACCGCGAGATTGTGAATCGCGCGTTGCCGGCGGATATGGAGGTGAAGCTGCGGGAGCTGAATGCGGTGGATATCGGTATATTTCAGGCGTTTTTGGTGAAGTGGCGGGGAATACGGGGCGATCTCATAGCGCATTTGCGAGGGTGATGGCGAAGCCTGCATTCGCTTGTCAGCTTCAGGAAGGAGTCGGATCTCATATCGACATTGGCTGAAATCGCGCATACAGCGCGACCTGCACGGACGCCAGCGCAAACATCAAGTGGCAAATCCGTGCGACAGGCAAAAACAAGCCCCGCCGGCCGCTTGGCCGCATCTGGCCGTAAGCGGACGGCCTGCTTCTGGACCAGCTATCAGAGAAAGCGGACCTCGCACATCCTGAAGTAGACGTAAGGTCAATCAACGCCTTGTGGTCCAACGCATTGCATCGGCTATTCTCCTGGCTGCCACCACGTCGCCATGAAAAGCCAACGTGGGGAATGCTGCGCTGTTTATCTAAATCGGGTTCAAGGAGGGGAAAGGGACAAGCCTGCTGGACGCTGACGCCCGCCGACCTTGTCGTGCGCAACACGTCACCGCCCGGAGCCGAGGCAGCAGCGCCGTCCCGAGAGGAGCCGACGGGACTTGATCAAGGATAACTTCGCTCTCCGCCTCTACACCCGCGTCGCGCGTCTCGGCAGCTTTTCGGCCGCGGCGCGGGAATGCGGCCTGTCGCAGTCACAGGCGTCAAGGATTGTGGCGGAGCTGGAGACCGAGTTGGGCGTCAGGCTGCTGTCGCGCACCACCCGGGCCGTTGTGACCACGCAGGCCGGGGGTGAATTCCTTGCCCGGATCGAGCCGGTCCTTGCGGCGCTGGAAGAGGCCGAGCATAGCGTGCGCGAGGGCGGCGAGCTGCGCGGGCTCCTGCGCATGAGCATGCCCACCAGCTTCGGTATCCGCGACGTCATCCCGCGCCTAGCCTCCTTCGCCGAGCGGCATCCGGCTCTGCACATCCAGCTCCAGCTCGCCGATCAGCGGCAGGACCTCGTGCGCAACGCCGTCGATGTCGCCATCCGCCTCGGCCAGCTGGCCGACGCCACGGCCACAGCCAAACGCATAGCCACGATCCCGCGCGTGATCGTGGCGGCGCCCGACTATCTAGCCCGGCACGGCACGCCCGAGGCACCTGTCGATCTCGTCCTGCACCGCATTGTCGGCGGGACCGCCGCCGCCGTGCCGACAGCCTGGCGGTTCGAAAGACATGGCGAGGAATCAGCCATCAAACCCGAATTTCATTTCTCGACCGATGAGAACGAAGGTGCCATCGCCGCCGCGGTTGCGGGATTCGGCATCACCTCGACAAGCGGCTGGGCCTGCCGCCGCGAACTGGAGGATGGCACGCTGGTGCGCCTGCTCCCCGAGTGGACGTTGGCCGGCATACCGGTGCACGCCTATTTCCCGATGGGCCGGGCGACGCGGGCGGCCGCACGCGCCGCGATCGACCATCTTGTGGCGGCTTTCGAGCGCAGCCCATCGGTCGTTCCCGGCTGAATAGCCACGATATGGGAAGCCGCGGCCTTGACGCGCAGACAGCCCGTCCATTGTTGCGGTCCGTGCATAGAAATTAGCCGAACTGCGCCGCTACCGGGCGGGGCCTCCGCAGACGATGTTCGCTCTCAGCAACCATCCTTGCGAGGGCTTTGCATCATGACCCGTTCCATCCGCATCCACGAATTCGGCGACGCGAGCGTCCTGCGCATCGAAAATGTCGAGATCGGCGAACCGGGAAATGGCGAAGTCCGTCTGCGTATCCAGGCGATCGGCCTGAACCGCACGGAGATCACGCTCCGCTCCGGCCGCTCGCCCGCAAAGCCGCCACTGCCGACCGGCCTGGGCTTCGAGGCGGCCGGCGTGATCGAGGCACTCGGCCCGGACGTCACCGGATTTGCGGTGGGCGACCGCGTCGCTCTCGTCCCGGCCTATGGCGCGGCGGAATACGCGCTCTATGGCGAAGCGGCCATTGCTCCGGCGCGCGCGCTGGTCGCCATACCGGATCATGTGAGCGCCACGGAAGCCGCCGCCACCTGGGCCGCCTACGGCACGGCCTGGGGCGGCCTGGTGGAAGTGGGCGCACTCAGGCTAGGCCAGAGCGTGCTCATCAATGCGGCCTCCAGCAGCGTCGGCCTGGCGGCCATCCAGACCGCGTGACGGCTCGGCGCGCACCCGCTCGCCCTCACGCGCAGTGCCGCCAAGGCAGAAAGCCTGCGCCACCTCGGTGCGTCCGCGGTCATCGTCACCACGGCGCAGGACGTTGTGGCAGAAATCCGTGCCGTCACCGGTGGCCGCGGAGCCGAACTGGTCTTCGATCCGGTCGGCGGCCCGGACTTCGCAACCCTCACCCAGGCCACCGCGGCGGGCGGCACGCTGGTGCTCTACGGCGCGCTCGATCCCCGGCCGACGATTGTGCCGCCCTTTGAAATCCTAGCGCGCGATCTGACCATTCGCGGACTCGCACTCACCGCACTCACTCGCAATGACGGGCAACTCGCGGCGCTGAAGCAGTTCGTCGGCAGCGGCCTCGCCGAAGGCGCCCTTCGCCCGACCGTCGCGCGCATTTTCGCCTTCGATCGGATCGCCGAAGCACACCGGTTCATGGAAGCCGGCGAGCAGGTCGGCAAGATCGTCGTCACCGTCTGATTTATTGCCTTGCAAAGGAGATTTCCCATGACAACCGAACCCCTGTTCACCCCCTATCACATGGGCGACCTGGCACTCCCGAACCGTATCGTCATGGCGCCGCTCACGCGTATGCGGGCGGGACCTGACGATCATGTGCCAACCGCGCTGCAGGCCACGTATTACGCGCAGCGTGCGCAGGCCGGCCTGATCGTGGCCGAGGCGACTGCCATCAGTCCGGACGGGTTCGGCTGGGCAGACACGCCTGGCCTGTGGACCGCCGCTCAGCAGCGCGGCTGGCGCCACGTAACCGACGCCGTCCATGCTGCTGGCGGACGCATCGTGGCACAGCTTTGGCACACCGGCGCCATCTCCCACCCTAATCTGCGCGGCGGCGCGCGCCCGCTATCAGCCTCCGATGTCGATCCGGGACAAATATCCGTCACCGCCGCCGGTCGTGTGCCAACCGTGGCACCACGGGCGATGACGCGTGACGAGATCCACCGGACGGTCGCCGACTATGCCCGCGCCGCCCGAAACGCGATGGAGGCCGGTTTCGACGGCGTGCAGATTCTCGCCAACTATCTCTATCTTCTCGCACAGTTCATGAACAAGGCAACCAATCTCCGAACCGACGAGTATGGCGGCGGGATCGAGGACCGCGCCCGTATCCTGTTCGAAGTCGTCGAGGCCGTGCTCGGCGTTATTGAGCCGTCGCGGGTGGGGGTGAAACTCAGCCCGATGCACGAAAGCGGCGTGTTCGCTGCGAATGACGACACGCTGCCGATGGCGGAATACGCAGTCCGCGAACTTGACGGCTATGGTCTGTCCCATCTCCTGCTGATGGGAGCCACCACCGATTTCACCGACACGCCGCTCGAACCGCTTATGGGTGATGGCATGTTCCGCCACTTCCGCCCGATCTTCAAAGGGACGCTCATTGCCAACGTCCAGATGGACGCCCTGCGCGGCAACCGTCTGATCGGTGCGGGACTGGCCGACCTTATCGCGTTCGGCCGGCCCTTCATTGCCAATCCCGACCTGGTCGAGCGTCTGAAAACCGGCGCGCCGCTCGCCGAGCCGGACTGGATGACCGTCTATGCGTTCGGCCCCCGGGGCTATTCCGACTATCCGGCCCTCCAGCCGGCCACCGTCTGACCGCCGTACAATCGAACACCGGAAGAGCGCGATCATGTTCCGTTGGCGACTTACACTGAACAACAGGCCGCTTCACCTGATCCGCGCCCCTCCCGATTGACTGTGCCACATACATCAACGCCACCGCGCCGCCTTTCTGCCTGAAACACATAATCATCCACCCCATGTCTGGAGAACCCCCATGGAAATGACCGGCAATACGATCTTCATCACCGGCGGCACGTCGGGCATCGGCCGCGCGCTGGCCGAAGCGTTTCATAAGCTTGGCAACAAGGTGATCATTTCCGGACGCAGACGCGCCAATCTCGACGAGATCATCGCCGCCAACCCCGGCATGGCCGCCATCGAACTCGACATCGCCGATCCGGCCAGCATCGAAGCCGCCGCGGCCAGGCTGATCGCCGAACATCCCGATCTCAACGTGCTCATCAACAATGCTGGCATCATGCTGCCCGACCAGGCTGCCGGCCGGATCGACGATAAGCAGATGCTCGACACCATCGGCACAAATTTCGCCGGCCCCATACGCATGACCAGCGCGCTGGTGGGTCATCTCAAGGGCAAGGAAGGTGCCGTCATAGCCTATACGAGTTCCGTTCTTGGCTTCGTGCCGATGGCACTGACGGCGGTATACTCCGCAACCAAGGCAGCACTGCATTCCTATGCGTTGTCGCAGCGCTTCCTTCTCAAAAGCGCCGGCGTGCGGGTGATCGAGATTGCGCCACCCTGGGTGCGTACCGACCTGATGAACAGCCGCGAGGCCGAGCAGGCCATGCCGCTCGACCAGTTCATCAGCGGGACCATGGAACTGCTCGGCACCGATGCAGACGAGATCGTCGTCGAGTCCGCACGGCCGCTGCGCGACAACGCCGGTCCGCATGAACATGCGCTCGTTGACGGCTTCAACCAGCAGCTCGTGGCCTTGTTCAGCCAGGCCTGATCTTCGGGGCGCCAGCGTGCGGCGCGGCGTGCGCGCCGCACCGCATGTCGGTGTCACCGATGCCCGCTCAGCCGGGTCGCTGGAACTTCAGCTCGCCGATCCGCGGCACCACCGTCTTCAACACAGGCGAGGCATTGGTCTCGCTATACCCAAGCGACAGGTCGATGACCGGCGCCACGCCCGCGAGTGGCCTGCTGATCACCGTCGGCGGGAGCAGGTTGCGCGCATAGAGCGGCATCAGCGCCACGCCTCCCGTCGAGGCCACCAGTGACACTGCCATCGAAAGATTATCCACCAGGTGATCGGGCGTGAGGTCGATCCCGATCCGTGCCGCGTAGGCATCGGTGATGGCACGGAGCGCCGGGGATTTGTCGTGCGGAACCCCCACCAGCGCCTGCCCGGCAATATCCTGCGGCGTGATGGCGTCGCGCTCGGCCAGCCGGTGATCGGCCGTCATCAACACGATCAGCGGCTCCTCGGTCAGTCTCGTGAACACGATGCCGGGCGCATTTCGCTCCCTCCGCATGAACGCAAGATCGACCTTGCCGCGAACCAGTCCGTCCGCCAGTTCGGGAGATGACAGGCTGAGTATGACGATTTCCGTGTTGGGCAGCCCGTTGCGCAGGATGCGCAGGACCGGCGTCAGCCATTCGAATTCATATCCCGTCAGAAAACCGATCACGAAGGTCGCCTTAGCCGGTGCCGCGGCTCGCCGCGTCGCTTCCTTCGCCGCCTCGATCTGCAACAGCACTACGCGCGCATGATCCAGAAATACCCGGCCGGCCGCGGTCAACGCGATCCCCTTGGACGTGCGCGTCATCAGTGCGCAGCCAAGCTCGGCCTCCAGATCGTGCATTTGCCGGCTGAGCGATGGCTGGGCGGTATGCAGCCGCTTCTCGGCCGCCACGGTCAGGCTGCCTTCCTCCGCGACCGCGATGAAATAGCGAAGATGACGAATATCCACCGCCATACTTTATGGGCATCACGACCAACCAACAAAGTCTTTTTCGAACGGCACGGCAACGCACAGATCAAGGCCAGCGGAAGACAACACCACGCCGATCCCCGTGCCGAACAGCAGCCCGGCCCGACGGATTGGCATGACGCCCCCCGCGGTCACGAAAGGATTTCAAAATGAATACCCCCGTAGTCCTGATCACCGGCGCGCTCACCGGTATCGCGCGCGCCACCGCTTTCCTCTACGCCGGCAGGGGCGCCCATCTCGTCGTCTCCGGACGTCGCGAGGACGCTGGCGCGGCGCTTGTGGAAGAGTTGCGAGCCACGGGTGCACAGGCCGAGTTCGTGCGCGCCGATGTGCGCAGTGATGCCGATGTCAGCGCATTGGTTGATACCGCCGTTGCGCGCTTCGGCCGTCTCGACATCGCCATCAACACCGCCGGCACCGAGGGACAGCCTGGCCCCGCCACCGACCAGACCGCCGAGAGCTACGCAGCCACGTTCGACACAAACGTCCTGGGCACCATACTCAGCATGAAGCACGAGCTGCGCGTCATGCTGGCGCAGGGCAAAGGCAGCATCGTCAACATCTCCTCGACCTTCGGCCATGAAGGCGGTGCGGGCGCTTCGATCTATTCGGCGAGCAAACATGCCGTCGAGGGCCTGACCAAATCCGTGGCGCTCGAAGTCGGTGACAAGGGTGTCCGCGTCAATGCCGTGGCACCAGGACCGATCCAGACCGGCATGCTCGACCGGTTCACCGGCGGCAGCGCGGACGTCAAGGCCTACCTCGCGACGCTCAATGCGCAGAAGCGGGTCGGCCAGCCCGATGAGATTGCGCATGCAATTGTCTATGTCGCCTCGGACGAAGCCAGCTTCCTCACCGGCCACATCCTGACCGTCGACGGCGGAAAGTCTGCAGGCTGACAACGCAGGGCCGGGCATCGCCCGGCCCGTCCGTCAAACCACCAAAATTTTTGCAAAGGTTCCCGCCATGTCATCCGACATGCTGAAGCTGTATGAGTCTACGGGCTCGCCCAATTCGCGGCGGGTCCGCATCTTCCTGGCCGAGAAAGGCATATGCGCAGCACGCGTGCCCGTGGATCTGGGTGCGAAAGAACAATTCTCCGATGCGTATGTCCGCATCAATCCCCGGCGCGTCGTTCCCACGCTCGTCATCGAGGACGGCACCGCGATCGGCGAAGTGCCGGCGATCTTGCGTTATCTGGAGGAGACTCATCCAGGCACGCCATTGCTTGGCGCATCGGCCAAGGAAAAAACGCTGGTGACGATGTGGGAGCGCCGGATGGAGCAGGAAGGTTTTGCCGTCGTCATGGAAACCGTCCGCAACCAGGCCGCCGGTCTGAAAGGCCGCGCCATCGCCGGGCCACATGATTATGAACAGATCCCAGCACTGGTCGAACGCGGCCACCAGCGGATCGCGACTTTCTATGCCGATCTAGAAGCTCGCCTGAAGGAAGCTGCTTTCGTCGCCGGTGAGCGGTTCAGTGTCGCCGACATGACCGCCGTCGTCGCAATCGACTTCGCGACCAAGGCGCTGGATTTGCCAATCCCCGAGGCAAATGCCGCGACATCTCGCTGGTATGCGAGCATCGCCGAGCGGCCCAGCTTCGCTGCCTGATCCAATCCAACCAAAAACTGGAGAACCAAAATGAGTGCCCATGTCGTAGTCGAGCTGACCGTCAAGAATGCCGAAGCCAAGGATCGATATTCCGCCGCCGCCGGCCCCGTCCTCAAAAAGTTCGGTGGCGAGTTTATCGCCGGTGGCGCCTGGCATGTTCTAACCGGCGAGCCGGCCTTCACCAACGGCGCCATCATCCGTTTCGCGGATCGCGATACTGCCCTCTCCTGGTACGACTCGCCTGAATACCAGGCGACATTCGGCGATCGCGCCATCGGAATCGACTGCCGCTTTCGACTGATCGGGTAGCCGGCCAACGCGCCCCACCGATCCGTCAATCTCCCTCTATCGAACACACATCGGAGACTTTCGATGACCTACACGCATGACACCGCCCCGACCCAGTATGTCGAAGCCCGCGGCATCCGCTTTGCCTACCGCCGCTTCGGCAAGGCCGGCGGCGTGCCCATCGTCTTCAACCAGCATTTCATCGGCACGATGGATCACTGGGACCCAGCCGTGACCGACGGGCTTGCCGAAACCCGCGAAGTCATCCTGTTCAACAATGCCGGCGTCTCCAGCTCGTCCGGCGAGACGCCAGACAACTTCCAGGACATGGGCGCCAACGCTATCGCCTTCATCCGCGCGCTCGGCCTCAAACAGGTGGATGTGCTCGGCATATCGATTGGCGGTTTCGTGGCGCAGGAGATCGCGCTGCAAAGCGGCGATCTCGTCCGCAAGATCATCCTCGTCGGCACCGGTCATCGTGGTCAGGACATGACAGCCAGCCGCTCAGCTGAGTTCTTCGCGGCGAGCTACGATCCGCCTGAGCATCTCTGGCTGGCGGTGCATTTCAAGCCGACCGAGACCAGCCGGAAAGCCGGCCTGGCGTTCCTCGACCGCAAACTCCGCCGCCAGGATCGGGACCCGGCCGCCACACAGCAAACCACGGCAGCGCAGGGTGCCGCGGTCGGCAAGTGGATCGCGCCGCAAAAGGATGGTCTCGCCTATCTGCATTCGATCAGGCAGCCCACGCTCGTCGTGCAGGGCAGCGACGACGCGATTATCCCGACCATCCACTCGCTGACGCTCCAGCACGAACTACCGGATGCGCAGCTCATCATCTACCCGGACTCGGGTCATGGATCGATCTACCAATATCCTGAGTTGTTCGTGACCCACGCGACGCTTTTTCTTGATGCCTGAGGGAAGAAGCAAGGAAGGCCTTCTTTTCTGAAGAAAAGAAGCAAAAGACTTTTGCTCCTGGCGCTGCCTAAGCAAGTATCTCGCTACTGCAGACGCGCGTTGGCAAAAGTCCCTGGCTCTCCCTCGATCTTACACGGCACCCACTTCACGGAGATTGACCATGCCCACCAAATACGCACTCGTCACCGGCGGTTCGCGCGGCATCGGCCGGGCGGCCGCCGTAGCACTCGCCGAGGCCGGGGTGCATGTCCTCGTACACTACGGCGCGTCGGCCGATGACGCGCGCACGGTCGCCGAACAGATCCGCGCGAAGGGCGGCAAGGCCGACGCTGTCGGCGCCGATCTCGCTCAGGCCGACGGGCCGGCAAAGCTCGCCGCGGCGGTTCGGCAGATCGTCGGCGACCGGCTCGACATACTCGTCGCCAACGCCGGCATTTCGCGCGCCAAGACCATCGAGGAGACCAGCATCAAGGATTTCGACGCGCTCTTCGCAGTCAATGTCCGCGCACCCTATTTCCTCGTCCAGCAATTACTGCCGGTCCTGGCGGAAGGCTCCAGCGTCATCTTCATCTCCTCGCTCGCTGCACGTTCGGCCGTGGGCAACCTTTCCGCCTACGCCGCAACGAAGGGCGCGATCGACACGCTGGTGAGGCACTTCGCCTTCATCCTTGGTCCCAGGGGTATCCGCGTGAATGCGGTGGCACCAGGCGTCGTGGAAACCGACATGTCCAGCTTCGCCAAGACCGATGCGGGCCGCGAATTCACGCTCGGCATACAGGCGCTCAGGCGCATCGCGCAGCCTGACGATATCGCCGGCGCCATCGCCTTCCTCGCATCGGATGCAGGGTGCTGGGTGAGCGGCGACACGCTGCGCGTCGACGGTGGCTCGAAACTATAACCAAGGAGATTGCAATGTCCGAGAATAACAAGACGCTGGTGCTGGAAGCCTTCGACACCCTGTTCAACAAGCGTGATTACACCGCGGCCGCACGCTTCTGGTCGCCGGATTATATCCAGCACAGTGCCCATATCGCGCCCGGCCGCCAGGGCCTGTTCGACCTCATACGCACCACGCCCGCCACGCTGCGCTACGAGCACGGCCTGATCCTGGCCGAAGGCGACCACGTCATGGTCCACGGCCGCTTTTCCGGCACAGGGCGTCCGTCGCCGTGGATCGCCGTCGACATCCTGCGCATCGAGCACGGTCTGCTCGCCGAACACTGGGACGTGCTGCAGGACGAGGCGACAAGTGCGAGTTCCGTCAGCGGCCTGCCGATGTTCGGCGCCGCCTTTTCCGCCTGACAACAGGAGACTTTCCATGCCAGACCGCGCCGTCAAAATTCCCGGCCCCGATCACCCCATCACCATCGAGCCCAACACCCACCGCATCGTCGTGCGCCTTGGCAACAAGGCCATCGCCGACACCACGCGCGCGCTAACGCTGCACGAGGCGCACTACCCCGCGGTCCACTACATCCCGCGCAGCGACGTCGATATGTCGTTGCTTGAGCGCACCGAGCAGACAACGTATTGTCCGTTCAAGGGAGACGCCGCCTATTACAGCATCCCGAGCGGAGGCGAGCGATCCGCCAACGCGATCTGGACCTACGAGGCGCCGTTCGATGCCGTCGCCAGGATCAAGGACCATCTGGCCTTCTACCCGGACCGCATCGACGCGATCGAGGAGCTATAAGTAACCATCGGCCAGGCGGCGCCGACGCGGCGCGCTTGGCTGCACGCTATCCTCCCCCGCCATCATCGGCCAGTATCCGGCGCCGGGCCGTTCTGTTCCACGGCAATGGGGAGGCGACAATGAAGCGCGCGGCAGAGTTCGACATCGTCGTCCACGGCGCGACCGGATACACCGGTCAGCTCGTCGTCGAACACCTGCTCGGCCGCTATGGCACCGCCGGCCCACTCTCCTGGGCGATCTCCGGCCGAAGCCTGGAGAAGCTGGAAGCGGTGCGTGATGCGGCCGGTGCGCCCGCCGGCCTGGCCCTCATCGAGGCGGACGCCACGGACCCGGGCTCATTGCGCGCGATGGCGGGCCGCACGCGCGCCGTCATCACCACGGTCGGGCCCTACCAGCTCCATGGCGAAGCCCTCGTGGCTGCCTGCGCGGAGACGGGAACGGACTACCTGGATTTGTGCGGCGAACCGCCCTGGATGCGGCGAATGATCGACGCCTACCACGAGCGCGCTTGCGCCACCGGCGCACGCATCCTGTTCTCCTGCGGGTTCGACTCAATCCCGTTCGAACTCGGCGTGCTCAAGGTGCAGGCCGAAGCGCGCCGGGCGTTTGGTGCGCCCGCGCCGCGAGTAATCGGCCGCGTGCAGAAGATGCAGGGCGGCTTCTCCGGCGGCACCGCCGCAAGCCTCTCCGCCACCCTGGCCGCCGCATCCGCCGATTCCACGGTCGCCGCTTTGCTGGCGGACCCGTTCGCGCTCACGCCCGGCTTCCGCGGCCCAGACCAACCCGGCGGATCGGCACCGGCCTATGACGAGCGTCTCGGCAGCTGGGCTACGCCGTTCATCATGGCGTCGATCAACACGCGCAACATCCACCGTTCGAACCTGCTGCAGGGCCACGCCTATGGCACCGGGTTCATCTACGACGAGATGATGTCCACCGGCCCCGGCGAGAGCGGCCGCGCTCTGGCTGAAGCGATCGCATCCGCACCCTCTCCGCTCGCCGCCGAAACAGCGCCCAAGCCCGGGCAGGGCCCGAGCCGCGCCGAACGCGAGGCCGGGTTCTACGAGGTGCTGTTCCTGGCGGAAGATGGTGCCGGCGGTGAGCTCCGCGTGCTCGTCACGGGCGATCGCGATCCTGGCTATGGCTCCACGTCGAAGGTCATCGCCGAGACGGCCATCTGCCTGCTCCAAGCCGCGTCACCACCCAGCGGCGGCATATGGACACCTGGCGCCGCCCTCGGTGAAAAGCTGATCGACCGGCTGACCGACCATGCCGGCATGACGTTCGAGCGTCAGGCGGCCGCCGCGTAAACCACAGCGCGGTTTCCTCAGACGGAAACCGCAACGAGATACAGCTCGTGCCGGTTCGCACCATGCCTGAGAGGTATACCGGTCAGGCCTACAAAGTCTTTTTCGGAATGACGATGCACGACTACGTTGTGCTGCAGCTGGCAAATAGGCGAGTGTCGCAGGGCTTCGCAAGCCGTTCTGCCTCGTTTTCCAAAAAGCCCTTGTAGTGCAGAGGAGATTGTGATGAACGCGTCGACCGTATTGATCACTGGCGCGCTGACCGGAATTGGTCGCGCCACAGCGTTGAATTTCGCCAGGCAGGGCTACAATGTCGTGATTTCCGGGCGGCGGTCCGATGCCGGCCAGGCATTGGCGGACGATCTGCGCAAGTTCGGACCAGAAGCCGAGTTCATGCAAGCGGATGTTCGTCACGAGGAGGATATACGCCGACTTGTCGACGGAACGATCGAGCGCTTCTCTCGTCTCGATGTCGCCGTGAACAACGCGGGCGCTGAGGGTGTGTCCGGCCCTATCACCGACCAGACCCCCGAAAGCTACGCCGCGACCTTCGACACCAATGTCCTGGGAGTCCTGCTCAGCCTCAAGCACGAGCTAAGGGTCATGCAGCCGCAGGGCTTCGGCAGCATCGTCAATATCTCCTCGACGATGGGGGAACGTGGCGCCGCCAACATGGCGCTCTACGTCGGCAGCAAGCACGCGGTCGAGGGATTTACAAAATCCGCCGCTATCGAGGCCGCAGCGTTCGGGGTTCGCGTGAACGCCGTGGCACCAGGGCCGACGGAAACCGCCATGCTCGATCGCCTGACCGGCTCCCCCGAGCGGAAGGCGGCATTCTTCGCCGCCCTGCCGATGAAACGCGGTGGCACGCCCGAGGAGATCGCAGAGGTCATCAGCTTCGCCGCCTCCGACAAGGCCAGCTACCTCACAGGGCAGATAATCCGCGTCAACGGCGGAAAAACGGCGAGCTGAGCTGAGCTGCCTCCAGAAAGGATACAGGACATGTCGATCCCTCTCGATTCGCTGCCCGAAATCATGCGGACGGTCCGCACAAAACCCCTCTTCGTCATGCGGCTCAGTGTCCGTCCGCTGCAGGTCATCGGTGCCACGCCCGGCGCGTTCCGACGGATCGGCGTGGTGCCGGGTGGAACATTCGAAGGCGAGCGCCTGTCGGGCGAGGTGCTCGAAGGGGCCAACGACTGGCAGAACGTTCGCGCGGATGGCAGCACGACGCTCGACGTGAGGCTGGTCCTCAAAACGACGGATGACGCGCTGATCGGAATGACCTACCGGGGGATCCGGCAAGGTCCCGCCGACGCCATCGCCCGCCTGGAAAAGGGGGAGGTGATCGATCCCGCCAGCTACTATTTTCGGATCGCCCCGTTCTTCGAGACGCAGGCGCCGCAATACGCCTGGATGAACAATCTGATCGCTATCGGCATCGGGCATCGCTTCCCCGAAGGTCCAGTCTACAGCGTTTTCGGAGTCTCGTAACGAAAGCTTTCTACGGATTACATTAGGCGACATGCGCTTTCCTCAGTCAGTAAGGTGCTCACGCCAGTCGTCTTGAAGCAAACACCACGTTGTTGTGCTTGAGGAATGAGGCGCAGAAGGGCTTGTTCACGCCTTCGCTCGCCTTAGAGCGTTGCCGGGCGGAGCGCTGGACAAGATATGAGCCCATGTCTGGGCGGGCACGCCGCCTGCTTTCTTTACAGTTCTTGGTGCTCGTGCAGCGCAGTCAGGAACGGTGCAGCGCCCTATTTCAACAATGGTGCTGTTCATGAAGCTGTCGAGACACGCGCGAGCTTGCATTATGCCACCTCCGCTCATTGTAGCGCTCGTAACTTTGGCGGCGCGCACCGTCGAGCCAATTTCCATCTTCGACG
Organism: Acetobacteraceae bacterium; assembly: GCA_965198855.1. Classification (GTDB taxonomy): domain Bacteria; phylum Pseudomonadota; class Alphaproteobacteria; order Acetobacterales; family Acetobacteraceae; genus BOG-908. The sequence goes on from CBDAPZ010000002.1 coordinate 954,616, forward strand.
CCTGCCTAATGAAGAAGGCTCTGCTAAGCGGCTGCAGTAGCAGCGCAGTTGACGGTTCCTCCCAGGATGCCTCGTCCGGCTAGAATGAATAATGCCCGCTTTCAGGAAGTTGCCTGATCCGGCTCGATGTCCAAGTTTGGCGACTACTACCTGGGGTGCGTCAGAGGGCTGATTACCCCTGGCACGTTCAGTGCCATTATGAGTGCTTCTCATCAACCGTCAGTTAGTCGGTCCTCATAGGCCGAGCGACTGGAAAGGTGCCCGGCGTATCAAACCTCGGTCCCCTCGGACAGCGTAAGCGCGTCCTCGGCATCGACGCCCAGGTAGCGCACCGTGCTCTCAAGTTTGGTGTGACCAAGCAGAATTTGCACTGCCCGCAGATTGCCGGTCCGCTTGTATATCAGGGCAACTTTGGTGCGACGAAGGCTATGCGTGCCGTAGCCGGATCGGCCCAGCCCGATGCTCTCAACCCAGTCGCCCACCAGACGTGCATATTGCCGCGTGCTGATGTGGCCGTTCACATCCGTCCGGCTGGGGAACACAAAGTCCTGCAGCCCGCCTCCGCGATGCGTCAGCCAGGTAATCAGGCTCTCCCGAGTTTGTTGCGTCAACTCAAACTGCACCGGCTTTCCAGTCTTCTGCTGCACAATGGTCGCACGATGCCGGGCTGCGGCGTTGATGACGAGTTGGCCGATGCGCAACTGAACGAGGTCACAGCCGCGCAGCTTGCTGTCGATGGCAAGGTCAAATAGTGCCAAGTCGCGAATGCGGCCCTCGCGCTGAAGGGTGAGGCGGATTGACCAGACCTGTTTGGGTTTGAGGGGCGGCTTGGGTCCGACAAAGGCGCCCTTGTTCCAAGGCGCCACGGATTGGATTGTCGGAGCTACGGGTTTCGGCTTCGAGGATTGCATGATGTTCTCCTGAACCGCGGAAGGGCGGCAGGAAATTGATCACTGGGCCTCATGACTGCGGTCCAGCCCTGCTGTGGCAGATGGCTGAATCTACGTCCGCTTTCAGGATTGCGCCGTGAACGTCTGAATGGCCGAGATTGGCGCGTAGCCGCCGTGCGGATTCCGGCGTGAATTGGCCGCAAGCGGACGGTCTGCTTCTGAACGTGCAACAGTCTGAAGCGGACGCTCTTTCAAGTTGGCCGATACCTTAGCCTTGATGGGAAGAATGGCCGCCCCTGCGCTTAGACCGCTCCTGCTTTGCGCTCCGCATAGATACAGCAGAAGCAAGTCCTATACCGAACATGCTTGCGAAGCCCGAGATAAGTAGCCCGAGTTGATGTCCATCCATGCCGGATATTTACCACAGGACAACTGCGTAGCGCTGGGCATAGATCTGGCCCGTCAACCAGGCCGGATTTCAAACTGATCCTCTACCCTAACTTTTGAATAGTCTCCATTAGAAAATATCAAATCAAAGTAAATGGAAAATGCCTCACGGTTACCTTAGCTTTGCTGGAATTGCTTGGCCTCCGAAAACCTTTCCACCCTACCCCGCCTAGGATCGATATTATGGTGGCTGTGTCATGCCCTATAGGGTACGGACCTTAGCATTTGGAGTTTGCATGTTAACGATCCATCATCTCGGCATATCCCAGTCCGATCGAGCGGTTTGGCTATGCGAGGAGCTTGAAATACCTTATGCCCTTGTTCGCTACGAACGCGACCCCGTAACACGGATGGCACCGCCGGAATACCGCGCACTGCATCCTAGCGGCACCGCACCTGTCATTACCGATGGTGATTTGATCTTGGCGGAATCTGGTGCAGTGATAGAATATATTATTCATCGCCACGGAGGAGGCAGATTTGCCCTACCGCCCTCTGATCCGTCCTACCCAGATTATCTTTTCTGGTTCCACTTTGCCAACGGCTCCCTGATGCCGGCCAATATGTCAGTGAGCGTTGCGAATAGGCTCGGCGGCGGAGATGGTGATCCCGTCGCCGCAAATGTTCAGGGTCGCCTAGATCGTGGTTGGTCGATGATCGAAGACCGTCTTGGGCGTGTTCCCTATTTTGCTGGAGAGGCGTTCACGGCCGCCGATATTATCTCGTTGTTCCCACTGACGACAATGCGCGCCTTCGCTCCCCGTGACATCTCTCCATATCCGAACGTCCGTGCGTATTTGAGGCGAATTGCCGCTCGCCCTGCCTTTGTCAGGGCTATGGCGAAGGCAGATCCTGATTTCAGGATTCCCTTGGAGTAGGCGAGAGACAGTTCGTTTAAGGGACGGTTCCGGTGCGTCCCAATTACAAAAGTCGCATAGGTTGTTTAGCGTACTTTCAGGGCTCAGCCCCTTCGGATAAAACGCAGCGGCGGCACCTATTCGGCAGCAGGGTGGATGTCCGCTTTCAGGTTTGGGGACCGTGAGACACAAAGTCCAGGATTGGGCGCAAAGCGGCTGCACGTGGCACCTATTTCGCGGGCTGAGGCTCTGGCACCTGCGTCGAGTGCAAAAACCGGATCAGCCACCCCGTTTTTCCGTACAAAAGGACCGCAGATTCCAGCCAGGTGACCGGCATTGTCGTCTTGCCGTCGAACACCGAGCCGCGATTTATGTAGTCGATCCAGGCTGTGTCACAGGCGAAATGGACGTCCGCGTCCTGCACGGTCCAGACCAAGCGGATGCCCTTGACATGTACTGTCTTGATCAGGTCCCACAACCCGCTACCGGTGAAGCGCTCGCCGCCGTCGAATTCCACCGCGTCGGGGGTAAAGATCGCCGCGGATTTAGCGCCGTCATCCACGGTGAACGCGGCGAACATGTCGGTCATGGTTTTCACCACGGCGGTCCGGTCTGGCATCGGGCAGGTGGCGGCCAGGGCGATGCGCGGAAAACTTAGGGCGAGGAATGCCAACTGCATTGTGCGGCGCATATCGTTTCCACCGGGTTGGCTCGATTGTGGGTAGAGCGAAGCTAAGCAAGTCGAACATATCCGCCCTACCCGGCCAAGAGCCGCCAGCACTGGTCTTCCGCCATTAAAGTGGCCCGGACAATCCGGCAGGACACCTTATGACCCCTTCCCGCCGCACCGCGCCATTGTTGCCTTGATACGTCCGAAATGAGGGCACAGCCGCCTGACGAGAGTGCTGCAATTGAAGTCACGCTGGTGACCTTGGGCCTTAGGCGCGAGGCACGAGTGTAGGCATTTGAGCAGCGAGCCTAGCCGAATGAAATCCGGAAATACTTCGACGGGGCGTGGACCGGATCACATCCTGGCTACGTTACTATGCTCACTGCGCCGGTCGCGGTTTCGGATGCATCGGAACGGTGCGATGCTACATCGCACTGTACCTTGCGAAGACTATGACCACGCATGTCGTGTGCGATCAATAATTCAGAATGATCTGCTTTGGCAGTGTTCCGGCATAGTTGCATTGCGGCGTCAGGCCGCTGGTGATGCTGGTTTTCCATGCAGGATTGGCGACCTCATTCAGTTTATAATTGTACAGACCCAATTTGTTGAACGAGATTGCGCTGCTTCCGGGCGCACCTGAAACAAGCGGATAATCGGTGCATGTCTTGATCCCGTAAACCTCGAACGCAGCGCCGAAAGCCCAGTTAAAAGTCTGGCCGAAATTCGACGTGTCGAGAAGCTCGGAGGTTTTCCCCGTGCGCAAATCCTCGGTCACGACATCCCACGAGCCGCAGGTCAGTGTTCCCGGCGGGCAGCTGTTATACATATAGCCTAGAATGGTGTCGCCGGATTTGACCCGCGTCGGCGCCGCTTCATAAACCGTGCCGCTTTCGCAGCAATTCCAGCTCGCAATGCCCCAGGCCGAGGCGTAGTCGGAATTCCATCCCAGCACCGGCTGAATAATGGTGACGACGTCGTTGATGTCTTCCAGACCAGGGAACAAATACAGCGTCTGCCCATCGTCCGTCGCCGGTGCAGGCGGAACCGTCCACTCCGCATTCAAATAGCCATAGGCGGTGGGAGACGTGACGGTCACATACTCCACGTAGGCGTGGCTTATATTTGGGTTCGTCACCGCCTTCTCATCGCCGAAAACGCTTTCTCCGTCGGCGCGGTAATGCGCATAGGCACACACAGTCATGGCGGTGGAGCTTCCATCCGCGTGCCGGACGACTTTGTCGGTCGACCGCAATGCGTCCCCTGTGCGCAGCCGCTGCACGCAGCTCGGATGAAAATAACCGAACGGTGTGATGATGTAGCCTGCCGGAACCGATGCCGGCCGGCTTGCACCCGCGGCAGACTGCGCTTGGGCCGCACTCAGGCAACCAAAAATCAAGCTGGCGATCGCGATCGCCCCGACAAACATTTTTTTCAAGCGCATTCTCCAGCTGGCCACAGCGCAGACTGAAACGAACAAAGTCAGGAAATCAACCGTTAGATGGTAACAAGCCTCGTTCTCCATATAAACGAAAAGGCGGCGCCCTCCCGTGCGGAAACCGAAAGGCTTTTTCGTCCTACGCGGTGCTGACGGGTCTCAAAACCAGCCGGAGGGAGCGTAACCCGGACGAAATACGGGAATTTTGCCGTCGGTATCCGAACAACATCCGAGCAGCGTCGACTAGAACAGCGCGATCAGCACGATGCCGGCTGCCATGAGCGTGCCGCCCAGGATGCGCCAGATATTGAGGCTGTGCTGCTCGACGCCGAACAGGCCGAAATGATCGATGGCGAGCGACATGAGAAGGTTGGCTGTGATCGTCAGCCCGGCGAATGGACCCGCACCGATCTTGTTGACGAAGAGCAAGCCCATGATGACCGCGAAAGCGCCCAACAAGCCGCCGAGCGGCGCCCACCACGGCATAGTGGCGATGCCCTTCATCGTGGGCATGGGATTTGGCAGGCAGAACCACAACACCATCAGGAAGGCCACGATCGGCAGGAACGAGACGGTGCTCGCAAGCCAGGGGTTTTCGAGCGACCTGCGGAGCGCGCCGTTCATTGGCGGTCCCCAGGCCTGCAACACACCAGCGATCAGGATGAGAGGGTAGAGCCAAGCCGAGCTGATGTTTTGCACGCTGCATTATTTCCGAGCGGTTCAACAGAACCGCGACAGCGACGCAAAAGTTTTTTAGTCCTTTTTTCAAAAAAGGACTGCTTGCCTTCTCCTTGTCTTTCTCCTGCCCAAGCGCTATGTCCCCTCAATCATCTACATCTTCCGCTTTCGGGGGGTGGCCTTCGCGGGCCGCCTTTTTTGTTTTGGACCAACCAGACCCACTCCTGAACCATACCGGCCTTGAGGGCCGCATCGTCGCCATGATCGGGCCGACGCTCGCCGACATGGGCTATGAGCTCGTGCGTGTGGCTGTGCTGGGTCGCGAGCGGCCGACGGTGCAGATCATGGCCGACCGTGCCGATGGCGCGCTGATTGCGGTGGAGGATTGCGAGGCGATCAGCCACGCTGTGGGTGCCGTGCTCGACGTGGACGATCCCATTCCCGGGGAATGGACCCTTGAAGTGAGTTCGGCAGGCATTGACCGGCCGTTGACGCGGGTAAAAGACTGGAATCGGTTTTCCGGCCATCTTGCGAAGGCCGAGACCAACATGCCGGTCGAGGGCCGCAAGCGTTTTTTTGGTATCATTTTGGGTGCCGATGAAAATTTCGGCCGCATGCGGCTGGAGGACGGCGCCGAGGTCACCTTGCCGATGGGTGACGTGAAAAAAGCTCGTCTTGTTCTGACGGATGAGTTGATCGCCGCTTCGGCGCCTTCCAAACCCGCCAACTGACGACTGGAAACCAGAGATGATGGACACCGCTGTTGCCCGCCCCGAGCTGCTTCTGGTTGCCGATGCGGTCGCACGCGAAAAACAGATCGAGCGCGAGGAAGTGCTCGAGGCGATGGAGCAGGCCATCCAGAAGGCCGGCCGGGCCAAATACGGCCATGAGAAGGACATCCGTGCCACCATCGACCGCCGCACCGGCGATGTGCGGCTCTCCCGCTGGACCGAGATCGTCGAGACCGTCGAGAACGAGGAGACCCAGATCCCCGTTCACATCGCCAAGAAATTCCGCCCGGATCTCGATATCGGGCAGTTCATCGTGGACCCCCTGCCGCCGATCGATTTCGGCCGCATCCCGGCGCAAACCGCCAAGCAGGTGATTGTCCAGCGCGTGCGCGAATATGAACGCAAGCGGCAGTTCGACGAGTTCAAGGATCGTGTCGGCGAGATCATCAACGGCGTGGTCAAGCGCACCGAGTACGGCAATCTGATGGTGGATCTGGGGAAATCCGAAGCGCTGCTGCGCCGCGACGAGCTGATTCCCCGCGAGAGTTTCCGCAACGGCGATCGTGTGCGGGCGTACATATATGATGTGCGTGAGGAGGTTCGCGGCCCGCAGATCTTCCTGTCGCGCACCCATCCAGCGTTCCTGGCCAAGCTGTTCGCGCAGGAAGTGCCGGAAATCTACGACGGCATCATCGAGATCAAGGCGGTGGCACGCGATCCTGGCAGCCGCGCCAAGATGGCCGTGATCAGCCGAGACAACTCCATCGACCCGGTTGGCGCGTGCGTGGGCATGCGTGGCAGCCGCGTGCAGGCGGTGGTGCAGGAGCTTCAGGGCGAAAAGATCGACATCATTCCCTGGTCGCCACAGGCAGCCACCTTCGTGGTGAACGCGCTGGCACCGGCGGAAGTCACTAAAGTGGTGATGGACGAGGAGGCCGGGCGCGTCGAGGTGGTGGTGCCGGACGAGCAGCTTTCGCTCGCCATCGGCCGCCGCGGCCAGAACGTGCGGCTGGCCAGCCAGCTGACGCGCTGGGACATCGACATCCTGACCGAGGCGGAGGAAAGCGAGCGCCGCCAGGAAGAATTCCGCCGCCGCACCGGGCTGTTCGTCGAGGCGCTCGATGTGGACGACGTGATCGCCGGGCTTCTGGTGACCGAGGGTTTCAATTCCATCGAGGAGCTGGCTTTCGTCGACAAGGACGAGCTGGCCGACATCGAAGGGTTTGACGAGAACGTAGCGGAAGAGCTGATCCGCCGCGCAGAGACCTTCCTGGTGCAGCGTGACGAGGGTCTCACCGAGAAGCGTACGGCTCTGGGCGTCACCGACGAGGTCGCCGCGTTTGAGCTGTTCACCCCGCAGATGCTGGTGACGCTGGGCGAGAAGGGCGTGAAGACGCTCGATGACCTGGCCGATCTTGCCGGTGACGAACTGGTGGAGATCCTTGGGGCTGAAGCGGTGGACGAAGAGACGGCCAATGAAGTGATCATGGCCGCCCGCGCTCATTGGTTCGCCGAGGAAGATGCCGCTGCTGCCGAGGCGCCGGCCGACGCCGGCGAAGAGGAGACTTCAAACGGCTGATACCCAACCCTATCTAGATGAAACACTAGAAGACGACGAGCCGGAACGCGGACCGAAACGCCGTTGCATTGTGACGCGCGAGATCGGACCACGGGAAAAGATGATCCGCTTCGTGGTGGGTCCGGAACGGAGTATCGTTCCCGACCTGGCTGCAAACCTGCCCGGCAGGGGTTTGTGGTTGAGCGCGCGCGCCGATGTGTTAGAAACCGCGCGGGCAAAGGGCGCCTTCGCACGGGCCGCGCGGGGCCCGGTTGTTATGCCCGAGAATCTTTCGGCCGTGTTGCAGGCAGGTCTTGCAAGGCGGGTGGTGGAGTGCCTTGGGTTCTGCCGCAGGGCCGGGGTTGCGACGGCCGGTTTCGAGAAGGCCCGTGAAGTTGTGCGGGTCGGGCGTGCGGCGCTGGTGATACAGGCCAGCGATGGTAGCGAGGATGAACGGCGCCGGCTGTTGTCGGGTGCGAGATCGGTGGCTGTGGCGTGGCCATTGGATGCGGCGGCACTGGGTGCAGTGTTTGGCCGCGAGCAGACGGTGCATGTGGCGGTGTCGCAGGGCCGGCTGGCCGAGAAGTTGATGAACGAGATTGAGCGTCTTTCCGGCATTTCCGGACGGGCGATGTTTGAGCAGGCAGGTGCATGAGCGAAGGTAACGACCGCGATCTGGGTCAGGATACAGGGCACGACGCCGGCCAGGACGCCGCGAAGGTGCGCCTGTCGCTGCGTCCGGCTGGCCGACTGGAATTGGGACGGACGGTAGATGCCGGTTCCGTAAAGCAGAGTTTCTCACATGGCCGCACCAAGACGGTGCAGGTCGAAGTGCGCAAGACACGGCCGGGTGCGCCAAAACCGGCCTTCACGGCTGCCCCACAGCCGGCACTGCCGTCCAATATCGGCGGTCCGCCGCGTCCTGCAGCCACGGCAGCTCCCGCCGCGGCCTCGCCGGCGAAACCCGCACTGCCCGGTGGTCGTCCGGCGCCTGGCCCGGCCCGTCCGGGCATGGGTGGTCGTGCGCTCACGGCAGCTGAGCTCGCCACACGGCAGCGCGCCCTCGTCGAGCAGCAGCGCATCCAGCAGGACCAGCAGCGCGAAACCGCACGCCGCGAGGCGGAGCGTCGCGAGCAGGAGAAGATATCCATTCTCTCTGCGGCTGAAGAACAGCGCCGCCGCGACGAGGAAGCCCGCAAGGCTGCAGAAGAAGAGGCGCGCCGTACCGTCTCCGAGCAGGCCCGCGCCCGTGAAGCCGCACCCGCCCAGGATGCGTCCGGCCAAGCGGCTGACTCCGCGGTATCTGCACAACCTGTGACCACTGCAGATGCGACAGCCGCGCGTGCGGCTGGGGCTGCAGCACCCACAGCGCGCCCGGCCGTACGTCCCGGCACACCTGCAGCACCTGGCGCTGCGACCGAGACACTCCGTCTGCGCACCGGCCGCGAGGAAGAGGAAGAAGGCCGCGGCGTCCGTCGCCCGGGCATTCCCGCTCCGCGTCGCGTGCTCACGCCAGTCGTCGCCAAAAAAGGTCCCGGCGAAGGCCGCCGCTCAGGCCGCATCGACGTGCAGGCCGCCATCGAAGGCGAAGACGAGAAAACCCGCAGCCTCGCCAGCGTCCGCCGTCAGCGTGAACGCGAACGCCGCCAGGTCGAACTTGCAGCCCTGCGTGCCGACCAGGTACGTGTGGTACGTGACGTCATCCTGCCCGACGCGATTACCGTGCAGGAACTCGCCAACCGTATGGCCGCCCGCGCCGTCGACGTGGTGAAAACCCTGATGCGCCTGGGTGTGATGGCCACCATCACCCAGGTGCTCGATTCCGATACCGCCGAACTGGTGGTGCAGGAATTTGGCCACCGTGCCCGCCGCGTGTCGGAAAGCGATGTCGAAATGGGCATCGAAGGCAGCGTCGATACCGACATCGAACTGGAGCCACGCGCTCCGGTCGTGACCATCATGGGCCATGTCGATCACGGCAAGACCTCGCTGCTCGACGCTCTGCGTGCGACCGACGTGGCGGCCGGCGAAGCCGGCGGCATCACCCAGCATATCGGCGCCTACCAGGTGACGCTGCCCTCCGGCGCGCGCATCACCTTCATCGATACGCCGGGCCATGAAGCCTTCACCGCCATGCGCGCCCGCGGCGCGTCGGTCACCGACATCGTGGTGCTGGTCGTGGCCGCAGATGACGGTGTGATGCCGCAGACCATTGAAGCGATCAAACACGCCAAGGCGGCCCACGCGCCCATCATCGTCGCCATCAACAAGATGGATAAACCCGACGCCACGCCGCAGCGGGTGCGTCAGGAATTGCTGAGCCACGAGATCGTGGTGGAAGACATGGGCGGCGACACGCAGGACGTGCCGGTGTCTGCCACCAAAAGGATGAACCTCGACAAGCTGGAGGAAGCCATCCTTCTGCAGGCCGAAATCCTCGATCTGAAGGCCAACCCAAACAGGCCAGCCGAAGGCTCGGTCATCGAAAGCCGCCTCGATCGCGGCCGTGGCCCGGTCGCGACCATCCTCGTGCAGAACGGCACGCTCAACCAGGGTGACATCGTCGTGGCCGGCGCCGAATGGGGTCGCGTCCGCGCGATGCTCGACGACAAAGGCCGTCCGATGAAGATTGCCGGACCGTCGGCACCCGTAGAAATCCTCGGCCTTGGCGGCGTGCCCTCCGCCGGCGAACCCTTCGTGGTGGTCGAAGACGAGCAGCGTGCTCGCGAGATCTCCGAGTTCCGCACACGCAAGCTGCGCGACAAAGCGGCCGCTGGTGCGACCGCCGCTCGCGGCACGCTGGAGCAGATGCTCACCCGCATCGCCGCCGGCGCGCAGAAAGAGGTGGCCGTCCTGGTCAAGGCGGACGTGCAGGGCAGCGCCGAAGCTATCCAGGCCACGGTGATGAAGCTCGAGCACGAGGAGGTCAAAGTCCGCGTGCTGATCGCAAGCGTGGGCCAGATCACCGAAAGCGACGTCCAGCTCGCCAAGGCCTCGAACGGTCTGATCGTGGCCTTCAACGTGCGTGCCACCAGCCAGGCGCGCGAGATGGCGCATCGGGATGGCGTCGAGATCCGGTATTACTCGATTATTTATCAGGTCGCCGACGACATCGAGCAGCTCGTCAAAGGCAAGATCTCGCCGAAATACCGCGAGAACTTCCTGGGCTATGCCGAAATCCGCAAGGTGTTCGACATCACCAAGACCGGCAAAGTCGCCGGCTGCATGATCACCGAAGGCGTGGTCAAACGCGGCTGCGGCGTGCGCCTGTTGCGCGACAACGTGGTCATTCACGAAGGCGAGCTCTCGCAGCTCAAGCGTTTCAAGGACGACGTCAAGGAAGTGGCGCGCGGCTATGAATGCGGCCTCTCCTTCGCCGGCTATAGCGACCTGCGCGAAGGCGACATGGTGGAGTGCTTTGAAAGCGAGCTGGTCCCAGCTTGAGCGAAAAGGCACGACAGGCGGGGGGACTCAAACAGTCCCCCCCGCCACGCCGGGCAAAGCCAAAAACCGAGCGCGGCGGGCGGGCTCCGTCGCAGCGCCAGCTGCGCGTCGCCGAGGAAGTGCGCCACGTGCTGGCCGGGCTGTTCTCACGCCACGATTTCCGCGATCCGGATCTCTCCGACGTGCAGATCACGGTAACCGAAGTGCGCATGTCGCCTGACCTGAAACACGCAACGGCCTTTGTGACGCGGCTTGGGCGTACGGATATCGATGCGAAGCTTCCGGCGCTTACGCGTGCGGCACCGTTTTTTCGCGCGCAGATCGCTCATGCCATGCGGCTGCGGGTGGCGCCGGATATCAGCTTTCAGCCGGATACCGCGCTTGAGTATGCGATGCATATCAACGAGATCATGCGGGCGCCGGAAGTGGCGAAAGATCTCAAGGATTAGGAAGCTGTTCTTTTCTGAAGAAAAGAACCAAAAGACTTTTATGTCCTTGGTGTAACGTTGGCCTATCTGCTTTTTTTTGCGGCCCTGGCGGGGCTGTCCGCGATCATCGTGCGAATCATGATCCGGGTTGGAACACTGGATCATCCCGGACAGCGAAGTTCACATACGCGCCCTACACCTAAGGGTGGCGGGGTGGGGATCGTGGTGGTGTTCGTGGTTGGCACGTCGCTGCTGTTCCTCGGCGCACACCATGCACGCGTGCCCGACCTGCCCTTCATCGGGGTGATCGCGGCCGCGATCGGTATCGCTATCGTTTCGTATACAGACGACATTCGAAGCTGGTCGTTCACCATCAAACTCGGCGCACAACTGGCAGCAGCGCTCGTCGCCATCGCCTGCGGCATACGCTTTCGCGTGCTGCATCTGCCATGGCTCGGCGCGATGGACACGGGATGGCTCGGCCTGCCGCTGACCGCCGCCTGGATCGTGTTCGCAACCAACGCACTCAACTTCATCGATGGGCTGAACGGCCTGGCAAGCGGCGCCGTGGCAGGCGCCTGCCTGTTCCTGGCCGGCTTCGCCTGGGCACAGGCGGACGGCTTCGTGCAGATGGCGAGCCTCGTGCTGACCGCCGGCATCGCCGGCTTTCTGCCGTTCAACTACCCGAAGGCACGCATCTTCATGGGCGATGTCGGCAGCCAATTCTGCGGTTTCGTTAGCGCCATATTGGGGGTTCTCGCCGCCCGCTTCGGCGCGCAGACCCTTTCGGTGCTGCTGGTGCCGATGCTTCTGTTCGGCGTCTATTTCGATGTGATCTTCACGTTGCTTCGTCGGGCCTGGGCTGGCGACCGCATTACCGAGGCGCATCGCAGCCATCTCTATCAGATCGCACATCGCAGCGGCATGCCGGCTGCAATGGTCACACTGGTCCATTGGGGCATGGTCGTCTGGGGCGGCTTGTGCTGCCTGGGCTTTCAAACAGTCAATGGCGCTGCGAAGCCACTCGTGCCGCTCGCGGTTCTAGTGCCGCAAATTCTGTGGATTGTATACGTTGCGAGGTCGGCCGGAAGGTCAGGCATCACCCGCTGGTAATTGCCTGGCCACCAGTTGCAGCACTTGGTCATCAAGCGCGGCAGGAGTACGGAGCCTGGGCAAAGTGCGCCCAGGTTTTAGCACGATCCGTAGACTGTATTCAGCCGTGAGCGCGGCTGCGGCGCTCCTCGCTGGCGCTGGATCCGCCCTTGCGCGATGTGGAGGTCGCTTCGCTCATGATTGAGCGCAGATCACGCAAGAAGGCAGCGCCCTTGAGGGTACGTTGCACCAGCACGCTGCGGCGATCCATCGGATCGACCTTCCGGCGCGCGAGATCGAGCTCACCAAGCCGATCGAGCGCCCGCGTAATGGCCGGCTTCGATACGTTCAGGTCTGCCGCGAGGCCACGAACCGTGTGCGCCCCTTCCTGAAGGTAGCAGGTAAGAAAAACGCCGAGTTGGCGAGCGGAGAGATCCGGGCCATCGCGGCGTACGAGTGCCACGATGGTGTCCCGAAGAATTCCCACCATGTGGTCGGATTGTTGAGCTGCAGCCATTTGTCTTTATTCCTTTCAGTCCAAGTCCGGGTTTCCCGGCCCGGATTAGTCGTGTCGATCACGGCTCCGTGTCGGATCGTGACCGTTCTAAGTCCTCAAGACAAAGAAAGTTCTAATAGCCTTTCAATGTCGGACCGAAAGTGGTGACCCCTTCCGGCCTCGCAACCTGAACATCCTCCTGTCAGCTAGGCGTCACGCGCCTAGCAGGTTGCGGACCCCTTCGAATGCTGCCCGCATTCCCTGGGCTTCGCCGCCTGCCGGACGACCCGGCCGTGCCTGATCGTTCCAGCCGTATAGATCGAAATGTACCCAGCGTACATTATCAGGTACAAAACGCTGAAGGAACAGGCCGGCGATGATCGCACCGGCATATGCCTTCTCCGAAACGTTATTCACGTCGGCCATCTCGGTATCAAGCCAAATATTGTAATCACCCCATAACGGCAACCGCCACACGGGATCGTGTTGGCGCATGGAAGCTTGGCCGAAGATGTCGGCTAATTCATCATCGTTGGAGAATAAGGCAGGCAGGTCAGGACCCAGTGCAGTGCGGGCGGCGCCGGTCAGGGTCGCGAAGTCCAGCAGCACCGCGGGGCTGGAGGAAGCTGCATCCGCAAGCAGGTCGCATAGCACCAGACGGCCTTCCGCATCGGTGTTGCCGACCTCGACGGAGAGGCCTTTGCGGGTGCGGATGACATCGAGCGGGCGCATGGCGTCTCCTGAAACCATGTTCTCTACACAGCCAAGTCTCAGTTCCAGGCGGCAGGGAAGATCGGCCTCGATGATCATCTGTGCCAGGCCGAGCGCCACCGCGGCGCCGCCCATATCCTTTTTCATTCGTAACATGCCGGCTGGTTGTTTCAAATCGTAACCACCGGTATCGAAGCAGACGCCCTTGCCGCAGATCGACACGCAGGGCGCGTTTTCGGCAACCGATGAGGATTGCCAACGCGCAATCAGAACGGCTGGCTTATGTAACGATCCGTGACCAACCGCATGTACGGCTGGGTACCCCGCTGCGACTGGTTCCGATGTGATCACATCTACGTGTGCTCCGTTACGGGTCAGCACCGAGTCGGCGCAAGCGGCGAGCGCTTCCGGCCAGAGCAGATTGGCGGGCGTGTTGATGAGATCCCGCACCAGCCAGGTGGCGCGCGCAGCGGACAGAGCGCGCGCAATTTGCGGCATGTCCGGCACGGCGAGCCGCGCGCCCTGGAATTTGGACGCCGCTGTCTTGAGGGTGGGAGGTCGGTAGGCGCCGAGGCAGTAGCCCAGCACGCAATCGGCCGGAGTCTCGATGCCGGTGCCGATGTGCCAGTCGGTGTCGGGTGGCAGGCCGCCGGGGAGGGCGCCGAACACATGTGGCGCAGTGCCAGTGCCGAGGCCCAGCACGGCGGCGTCGCACCCGCTCTCGCTGGGCAGAAGGGCGATCTGGCCTGATTTGGCGGTGAAGTTCGATGCACGCAGGAAACGCGCCTGGGGTGCCGGCAGGCTTGCGAGCAAGGCCTCAAGTCCATCTGGCCTTATTGCGTGAACAGGCTTGGTCTCTGCGTCCTCTGCTGCCAGGCAATCAAGCTCACGGTTAAAATCCACGGTGGCGCCTTCCCCTCATGCCGGCGATTTGGGGGGACGGCTTCGTCTCCCCAACCTTGCCGCTATTTTGCATCTTGCATTCCGCTCAACGACGCCAAATCATGACGCTATGTCGGGCGCGTCTCTTCGAGTCGGCAAGGAGATGTTCGCACCGCGAGTACGTGCGGTGCTCGGCCCGACCAATACCGGCAAGACCCATCTCGCGATGACGCGTCTGCTGGCTCATACCTCCGGGATCATAGGTTTTCCTCTGCGTCTGCTGGCGCGCGAAAACTATGACCGCATGGTGGCTGCCAAGGGCGTGCGGTCTGTGGCGTTGATAACCGGCGAGGAGAAGATCGTGCCCCCCGGTGCGCGATGGTTCAGCTGCACTGTGGAGGCGATGCCGCTGGATCGCCGTGTGGAATTCCTGGCGGTCGATGAAATTCAGCTCTGTGCCGATCCGGATCGTGGACATGTGTTCACAGAGCGGCTGCTGCACGCGCGCGGCCTGGTCGAAACCATGTTTCTGGGCGCGGAAACGATAAGGCCGCTGCTGCGGCGGCTGGTGCCAGGGGCTGAGATCGAGACGCGGCCACGGCTCTCGCAACTCGTCTACTCGGGGCCGACGAAGCTGGTGAAGTTGCCGCCACGCACCGCGGTCGTCGCGTTTTCCGCTGCCGAGGTCTACGCAATTGCCGAGCTGATACGCAGGCGCCGCGGTGGTTGTGCGGTGGTGATGGGGCGCTTGTCGCCGCGCACGCGCAATGCGCAGGTGGCTTTGTATCAGGATAAGGAAGTCGACTTTCTGGTCGCGACGGATGCGATCGGCATGGGGCTGAACATGGATGTCAATCATGTCGCCTTCGCCGGTATACAAAAATTCGATGGGCATAGACCACGTCGTTTGACCGCGGCGGAAGTCGCACAGATCGGCGGCCGCGCCGGGCGCGGGATGCGCGATGGCACGTTCGGCACCACCGGCACCTGTCCCGACATTGCCGAGGATGTCGTCGAGGCGGTCGAGGCGCATGTGTTCGACCCGATCGAAAGCCTGGCCTGGCGCAACGAAAAACTGGATTTCTCTCATATCGACCGGCTGCTCGACAGCCTGACCGCGCCGGCGCCGCTGCCCGGGCTGGTGCGCGGCAACGATGCAAGCGACCTGCAAACTCTGGCGACCCTCTCGCGCGAGCCGGAGATACGGGCGCTGGCAGTGGGACGGTCGCGGCTGCGCATGTTGTGGGACGCCTGCCAGGTGCCCGATTTTCGCAAGATCACCGATGACAGCCATGTGCGCCTGTGCGCGCGCATCTTCGGGCATCTGGCGCGTGCGGAGACTTTGCCGGCAAACTGGTTGCATCAGCAGTTTGCGGCACTCGCCGGGACGGAAGGCGATATCGACACATTGATGGCGCGGCTCTCCGGCGTGCGGGTGTGGTCCTATATCGCCGCGCGGGCCGATTGGGTGCCCGATGCCGAGGAATGGCAGCAACGCGCGCGCGACATCGAGGACAAGCTCTCCGACGTGCTGCATGAGCGGCTGACGGCACGCTTCGTCGACAGGCGGGCGGCACATCTGATGCGCCGGCTCGAGGAAGCCGAGCATGGCGACGAGCTGCTCTCCGCCGTCACTGCGCGCGGTGAGGTGGTGGTGGAAGGCCATCCGGTGGGGCATATCGCCGGCTTCGCCTTCCTGCCCGACCCGGTTGCCGAGGGGCCGGAGAAACGCCTGGTGCTGCGGGCAGCGCGGCGGTCGTTGCGTGAGGAAATGCCGCGGCGTGTCGGGCTGCTGGAGGCATCGCCCGATAGCGCCTTCACGTTGCAGCCCGATCACGCGATCACCTGGCAGGAGGCGGTGGTGGCCAAGCTGCGGCCTGGGGCGAGTTTTACGCGGCCGATGGCGGAGACGCTGGATACGGAATTTTTGGACGGACCGCAGCGCGAGCGTATCCGCCTGCGCCTGCAAGCCTGGATCGACGCGATGATCGCGCGCGAGCTGGCTCCGCTTTTCGCGGCGATGGCAAAGGCGCAGCACAATCCCGCGTTGCGTGGCCCGCTGCATCGTCTCCTGGAGGCTGGCGGGATCGCGGTCGGCAACACCGATGAGATCGCGCCCGCCTTGCGAACTGCCCTCAAGGCAACAGGCGTCAGAGCCGGCCGCTTCGCGTTGTATGTACCCGCATTGCTAAAGCCGCGCGCGGCCTCGCTGAGGGCGCAGCTCTGGGCGCTACGGCAGCGCTGTCCAACGCCGGACCTGCCAAATCCCGGCATGGTTTCGCTCAGCTTGGCAGAGGTGACCGACCCAAACTTCCTGCATGCGTCGGGCTGGGTGACAGCCGGGCCGGTGCTGCTGCGTCTGGACATCGCCGAGCGGGTTGCCGCCGAACTCGCCTACTCGACGCGCGGAAAGCCAGCGCCGGTGCCGCTGGAAATCGGCCAGCGCCTCGGGCTGAGAGCGGATCTGCTGCCCGCCATGCTACGCGGATTGGGGTTGCGGATCTTGCCGGCGCCGAGCTTGGCGCCTGCGATCTATGGGCCGCCACCACCGCCGATGATCGCGCAGCCGCGCAAACGCCCGTCTGTTGCTGAACCTCTCTCGCCAATACGGCCGGACTCGCCATTTGCGGCATTGGCTGCTCTGCGGAGATGAGGACAAAACCATAGCCGAAGACCATCAACGCTTGGACAAGTGGCTTTGGTGTGCACGTTTCGCGTCCACCCGCACATCCTGCGCCATGCTGGCCGAAGGCGGCCGCATCCGCATCAACAGGCAACCTACCGACAAACCGCACGCAAAAGTGCGGGTAGGCGACATACTGACCGTGCCACTCCATGCCGGTGTGCGCGTCGTCGAGGTACTGGGCCTGTCCGAGCGTCGCCAAGGCGCACCACAAGCGCAGAAGCTGTATCGGCAGATCGGGGAGGGCGAGAGGCTGGATGAGCGATGAACCTGCCGCACATCTTGCGCGCGGCGCGGCTAGCCTTCATATCCCGCGACTGCCCTGACGAGACGTAAAGCGGGGCCGTATAGCGGAGAATACGATGACCTACGTGGTCACCGAGAATTGCATCAAGTGCAAATACATGGATTGCGTGGAAGTCTGCCCGGTGGACTGCTTCTACGTCGGCGATAACATGCTGGTCATCAACCCGGACGAATGCATCGATTGCGGCGTCTGCGAGCCGGAATGCCCGGCCGAAGCGATCGTGCCGGATAGCGACGACAAGGCGAATGCCTGGCTGGAGAAGAACCGTGTGTTCTCGGTGACCTGGCCGAACATCACCCGCAAGGGCGAAGCGCCGGCCGATGCGGATGCCTGGAAAGACAAGCCGGGTAAGGCTGAGCTGTTTTCTCCGGAGCCAGGCACCGCCTGAGCCGGCATGCCGCGCGTTCGTTGCGTTGCGGCATTGCCTCTAAGGGCATGACGGAAGCGCTATTTTCTGCTATTGTAGCTGATAGTGAGGCCACCTCGCTTGCTTTGTGACGGCAAGTCTACCGGGCCTCCCGACTAAGACGGGGATATCGGCTTCTAGCGGGCGCATCCGGACCTATATGCGACGCGCGTGGTCTGTCGGGCAAAAGCTGCCGGCGGACACGTCTTACGCGTCGCCTGGTCCTCCGGTAGTGCGCGCGCATGCCGCGTAGACAGGAGTTATTTGAACAAGTGCCCATGAAGTCAGCGACTGCAGGGAAAACCGCCCTCTCCTCCGACACCACCGACATGACCGATACCTTGGAACGTGACCCGGCCGAAGCCGCACCGGAAGGCGATGACGCAGAGAGCGTCGTTGTTGCCGCGGCGGAGCCCGAGGAAGAAGAAGATGAAGAAGAGGCGGTAGCCCCCGCGCCGCGCCGCGCCGCCAACGATACGCCGGTTGTCGGCCACCACATGATGGGCCGCTCGCAGGCTATCGCGCCGGGCGGCCGCGTGATGCCGCCGCCGCGCGCGATGGCCAAGGCCGAGATTTTCGAGGAAGGGGACCATGTGGTCTACCCGACCCATGGCGTCGGCAAGGTGGAGCGGATCGCCACCGAGGAGATCGCCGGCCACAAGCTGGAGCTGATCCACATCACCTTCGAAGAAAACCGCATGACGCTGCGCGTGCCGGTCGCCAAAGCGCGCACGGCGGGGCTGCGCAAGCTCGCCACGCGGAAAATGTTCGACGAGGCGCTGGCAGTGCTCAAGGGGCGTGCCCGGATCAAGCGGACAATGTGGTCGCGCCGGGCGCAGGAATACGAAGCCAAGATCAACTCCGGGGATCCGTTGTCGATCGCGGAGGTGGTGCGCGATCTGCACCGCAATGCCGGCCAGCCTGACCAGAGCTTTTCGGAGCGGCAGATCTACGAGGCGGCGATGGATCGCTTGGCCGCCGAGCTGGCTGCGCTGGACCGGATCGACAAGGCCGCTGCGGCCGTGAAGCTTGCGGAGTTCTTGAAGACGGTTGCCTGATCGGTAGGGTGGGTTGCCAAAGCGCAACCCACCCTACGGCTTCGACAAGACATGAAAAAGGCCGGGGCTAATCCCGGCCTTTTTGCTGAGTCGCGGTTGGATTAGGTGTTGTTGTTGCGGTTGCCGGTGAGCTGCAGGAGCATCATGAACAGGTTGATGAAGTTCAGATATAGGCTCAACGCGTCGTAGACGCTTCGCTTGGCGGCGCCCTCGGTGCCCTGGGCGTAGGCGAACTGGGTGTAGCTCACCTTGATGCGCTGGGTGTCGAAGGCAGTGAGACCGGTGAACACGACCACGCCGATGATGCTGACTGCGAACTGCGTGGCGCTGCTGTGGATGAACATGTTCAGTATGCTGGCCAGAACGATGCCCCATAGGCCCATGATCAGGAAGCTGCCCATGCGCGAGAGGTCGGTCTTGGTAGTGTAGCCGTAGATCGACATGCCGGCGAACATGGCGGCCGAGATGAAGAAGACGCGGGCGATGCTGTCATGGGCGTAGATGAGGAAGATGTTGGTGAGCGACGCACCCATCGCCACGCAGAACGCCCAGTAGAGCGCCTGCACCGAGGTGCGGGACAGCTTGTTCACGCCAAAGCTCAGCACCAGCACGAAAGCGAGCGGGGCGAACATCGACAAGGTGCCGAGGCCGGTCGGCGCGATGCGGGTGCCGTACTCGGTGGGCACTGCGTGGTAGAAGAGTTGGAGCAGGCTGGTGTTGGCCACACCGTAAGCCACGACGCCGGTGAGCAGCAGGCCGGAGGCCATCCAGTTATAGACGCGCAGCATGTAGGCGCGCAGGCCCTGGTCGATCGCGGCGGCGCCGGCGACGCCATAGGTAGGCGCGGTGTTGGTTCGGAAGTCTGGGCTGTAAGCCATGGAAGGATTTCCTCTGTCGGGCCCATTGGCCCATGGCCAGCATCTTGGCAGATTCAAGCGCGCGTTCAAGACAGGGTTACGAAGGCTTCATGGTGGTCTTGACCAGCTTGCCTCCAGCCGCTTGGCTGTGCGGCATCATGAGACTTTTCGTGGCGCTCGACCTGCCTTGGAGCCTGCGGACGCAACTCGCCGATCTCGCCATGGGGCTTGCGGGAGTGCGCTGGGTCGCGCCGGAAAATTACCACATCACACTTCGATTTATCGGCGAGATGCCGGCGCATAAGGCTGAGGAGATCGATTTGGCCCTTTCGGGGCTGCGGGCGCGTGGGTTTTCGCTGGAGCTGAACGGCGTCGGCACGATGGAGAAAGCCGGGCGGGTGACGTCGCTGTGGGTGGGGGTGACGCGCAACCAGCAACTCGATTTTCTCCGGAACAAGATAGATACGGCGTTGCAACGCGCAGGCGTGGCGGCGGAGCGGCGGCGGTTCGTGCCGCATGTGACGTTGGCGCGATTGGACGATCGCGCGGTCGAACCGCGGCTGGCGCATTGGGTGCAGGCTCATAATCTATTCCGCTCGGCACCGGTGCCGGTGGAGCATTTCACCTTGTTCAGCTCGCTGCTCGGCAAGGAACAGGCGGTCTATACGCCCGAAGTGGAGTATGCGCTGGCGTGACGGCGCTGGCGGACCTACTGCGCGAGGTGCGGGCGTGCCGGCTCTGCGCGGCGCATCTGCCGCTGGGGCCGCGGCCGGTGGTGCATGTGTCGGCGACGGCGCGGCTGCTGATCGCCAGCCAGGCGCCGGGGACGAAGGTGCATCACCAGGGGATCAGTTTTTGGGATGCGTCGGGAGACCGGCTGCGGGATTGGCTGGGGATGGAGAAATCCGTCTTTTACGATGAGTCGCAGGTCGCGATCCTGCCGATGGGTTTTTGCTATCCCGGGCGGCTGGAGGCAGGTGGGGACGCGCCGCCGCGTAAGGAGTGCGCGCCGCAATGGCGCCGTCAGCTACTGGCAGCGATGCCGGCGATCAGACTGACATTGCTGGTGGGGAGTTACTCACAGGAGCATGTCGCGCGCGAGCAGGGCTGGAAGAAGGCCAGCATGACCGAGCGCGTAGAGAATTTCAGGACGTATTTGCCGCAGTATTTTCCGCTGCCGCATCCGTCGTGGCGGACGGGGGTGTGGGAGCGGCGCAATCCCTGGTTCGTCACCGATGTGCTGCCGGCATTGCGGCAAGCGGTCGCGGAAGCGTTCGGCACATAAAAAAAGAGGCGGTCCACAAGGGACCGCCAAGTTTAGGGAGGAAACGTCCAAGATGACGACGCGGCCTCAGCAGCGCCGTCAAAGAGACATATAGAGAAGGCAGTGGGCGGTTCAAAGTAAATTTTGTGCAATGCACCATTGCGGCTTGATCAGTCGCGCACCTCGATTTGTCTGGCGCCGGCAAAGCCGTTGAATTCGGTGGCCAGGCAGGCGCCGTAGGCACCGAGCTGGGCGATCTCGATCCAATCGCCTTCTTCTGTGTCCTGCGGAAGCAGGAATGGGCCGCGCATCGCGTCTGCACTGTCGCAGGTTGGGCCGAAAAAGCTGTGGCCGGTGATCGGCGCCGATGACGGACGTAGCAGGCGCGCGGGGAAGCGGAAGCCGGGGACGCCAGCGTCGGACAGGCTACCGTAGACGCCGTCATTTATGAACAAAGCGTCACCGCGGCGCATCTGCACCTGGACGATGACGGATGTGCCGGAGGCGACGAGGGCGCGACCGGGTTCGGCCCAGATGGTAAGGCCGGGCATCTCCAGCGCGTCGATGCTGGCCTCGATCTCGGCGAAGAAGGCGCCGAGCGGCGGCGGGGTCATGTCCGGGTAGGCGACGGGGAAGCCGCCGCCGACATCGAGCAGGTCGATCTTGACGCCCGAGGCGCGGATGACGCGGCCGGCGAGTTCGATGGCGTAGCGCCAGGAGAGGGGGTCGAGATTCTGCGAGCCGACGTGGAAGCTAACGCCGAGTTTTGCCGCATGCTGGGCGGCGGTGCGCAGGAGGGTGACCGCTTCCTCGGGCCAGGCGCCGAATTTGCCGGAGAGGTCGTAGCGGGCGTTGCCTGCGGGCAGCGCGAGACGGATCACCAGGCCGAGATCGGTGGCGTTGCCGGTCTCGTCGAGGATTTTTTGAAGTTCGCTGGCGCTGTCGAGCACGAAGTCGCGCACGCCGTATTGGGCGTAGGCGGCTGCGATCGCGACGCGCGATTTCACCGGATGCATGAAGTGAATTTTGCCTTCGGGGAGCACGCGGGCGACGAGGGCGATTTCTGCGAGCGAGGCGCAGTCGAAATGGCGAACGCCCCCTTCCCAAATCGCCTGGAGCACGACGGGGTCGGGATTGCATTTGACGGCGTAAAGCACGTCGCCGGCAAAACCTTCGACGAAGGTTTCCGAAGCCGCGATGATGCGGGCGGGGTGCAGGCAGTGCAGTGGCTCGCTGGGGCGTTCGAGGGCAACGACGTCATCGATACGCGGGAGGGCGGCGGCGAGGCGGGCGCGAAGTTCGCTCATGGCATCAGGCACCTTGCGAAAAAATGGCGTGCAAGCATCCCGGGCCAGAATGATGGCCCGGGTGGGACGTGATCGTGGTTTTTTAAGGCCGGGGAGCGCCCGGCCTAAAAACTCTGGATGTCCTGTGCGTGGTGCTTTGTGGGCTGGGTGTTTGTGCGGCGGTCAGCAAACATAATCGAATCCCTCACAGCCTTTCGGCGACAAAGGACGCGTGACGTCGTTGCTTGTGCCCTTTTGGGGGCTCGCGGCACGTGCGGGTGCGTCGGGAGGGCGGATATAGTGGCTTTCTGAATTTATCTTCAATGTGATTTTGTATGGCAGCCATGCGTTAAGAATTGCCGGAGGGTTTGGGGGGGACGGCTTCGTCTCCCCCAAGCTTTCTTAATCTTTCGTTATTAAAGCTAGATATTCCCAAACGATCGTCGCGGCTGCCAGCGCGGTAATTTCTGCAACGTCGTAGGCTGGTGCGACTTCCACAATGTCCATGCCGACGAAATTTATCGGTTTGAGGCGGCGGAGGATGGCCTGCATTTGCCAGGAGGCGAGCCCGCCGATTTCGGGGGTGCCGGTGCCGGGGGCGAAGGCGGGATCGAGCGCGTCGATGTCGAAGGTGAGGTAGGCGGGGGAGTCGCCGATCACGTCGAGGATTTTTGCGGCGGTGGCGGCGGCGCCGATGTCGTGGACGTGCTCGGAGGAGAGGATGGTGACGCCTTTTTCGATGGTCCAGTCATGGACGCTGCGCTGGACGGGGGAGCGGATGCCGATCTGCACGACACGATGGGGGTCGATCAGGCCTTCGTTGATGGCGTGGAAGAAGGGGGAGCCGTGGCCGAAGACCTGGCCAAAACTTTCGGGCCAGGTGTCGACGTGGGCGTCGAAGTGGACGAGGGCGAGCGGGGTTTTGCGACGGGCATAGAGGGCGCGGAGGAGAGGGAGGGTGATCCCGTGTTCGCCGCCTAGGGTGATGAGGTGGTCGTGGTTTGCGGCGTGCGTTTGGATGAGAGCGAGACTCTTCTCGATGTCGCCTAGGAAGATGGGGAAATCGCCGATGTCGGCGACGGGGAGGGTGACGGGGTCGCGCCAGGTTTTTGGGTGGTCGCCGTCGACAAGCATGCGGCTGGCGTGGCGGATGGCGGCGGGGCCGAAACGGGCGCCGCTGCGGTTGGTGGTGCCGATGTCGAGCGGGATGCCGGCGATGTGGATCTTGGCGTCGGCGGCGTCACGGGTGAGGCCCATGAATGTGGATGGGGTGGCGAAGGTTGGTGTGCCGGTCATGGGTTTTCGTCTCAGTGCAGCATGGTGAGGTAGGTGACGAGGAGGGTGTAGCCGACGATGGCGAGCAGGCCGTGGCTGGCGACGATGCCGAGCGAAATGGAACGTCGGAGCAGGTGGCGGGAGAGGATGAAGAGGCCGGTGATAAAGGCGGCGCCGATGAGGGTGGCGGAGACGAGGCCGAAACTAGAGACGCCCATTTTGACGGCGTGCACGGAGGGTGGGGCTTTTCGCAACGCCATGATGAGCATGGCGAGACCGGCGGCGCCGCCGAGGCCGTGGAGTGTGCCTTTCCAGTCCAGGCCCTTTGGCGGTTCGTCGAGCAGGAGATAGAGGCCGCCCAAAGCCAGGCCCATGAGCACGACGGCGCCGAGTAGGGCGATGGCTTGGATCAGCATTGGGCGTTCGGTTCCATGGCGTTGGGCGGCGATATCGAGGCATGCGGGCCGGCGGGCAAGGCTACATTTTCATGTTCATCGGCATGGCGTCTTTGACCGGCATTGGCTGGTTTGCGGCTTTGGGGTCCAGAGGCGCGTTGCCGGTGGTGAACTGACGGAGCCAGCCGTTGGCGTCGACGAGAACCGCGGAGGGGTTAGCGCCGGTGACCACGCGGTAGGCGGCGTCGATGCCCGGATCTTCAGCGTGGCAGATTTTGGAGTCGGTTTGGGCTGCGGTGCCGATGATGACGGTCTTTGTGCCGGGTAAGGCGTCGGCTGTGCCGTTGAACAGGATTCTCACCAGAGTGCCGCGAAGGTCCGAAAGCTTTGCGGTTTTTGCGCCGCATGTGAGGGGGAAGTCGGGGGCGTGGACTTGCATGGCCCAGATTCCGCCCTTGTGGTCGGAGAGGCCGGCGTTGTTGGCGCGGATGTAATCGATGACGGACCAGCGATCGTCATCGGACAGTTTGGCAGCGAAGGCAGGCATGGCGAGGCCGCCTTCGGGGTTCTCGATGCCGTGGGTGAGCCACCAGAAGAGCTCGCCGTCCTGGTGCATCCAGAGATGCTCTTCGGTGAGGTCAGCAGGGGGAATGGGCAGGGTTTTGGCGAGGGGGCCGTCGCCGCGCGCCTGGGCGCCATGGCAGGTGGCGCAGTTTTCCGCAAACAGGGTTTTGCCGCCATCGATGCTGGCGGTGCTGAAGCCGGTGGGGGAGTGGTAGAAAATGGTGGGCGGGGCGGGGATGATCAGCGGGGAGAAATGGGGGGTGGCGAGAACAGCCAGTGCGAGTCCCGCCAGTGCGCTGCCGGCGGCGAATTTTTTGCGACGTCGGACCGCGAGGATGATGGCGGCAACCAGACATGACAGTGCCACGGCGAAGACGGCGCCGTAGAGGGTAACTTCGTGGGCGATGTCGGGATCTTCGCGCGGGGCATTCAGGCTGGGTAGCCAGCCGAAGGGCCAGAGCGCCTGGATGTGCATGGGGGGTTGGAGTTCGGTGAGCACGCCTGCAGCGCCGACCACGACCAGGCCGATGACGATTTCGGCGAGGATGGCGCGTGTGAGGCGCGGTTTGGATATGTCGGAGAGGGTGGGGGTGAGGCGGAAGCGGTTGCGGGCGGCCAGGGCGATGAGGGCGGTGAAGCCGGCCATCTTGGCGCAGATCATCCAGCCATAGGCGGTGCCGAAGAGACCGGGCAGGCCCATGACCAGCAGCCAAAACTGGCTGGCTGCGGTGAGCAGCAAGATGGCGACGCAGGCGGTGCCGAATGGCGAAAACCGGACGGAGGCTGCGTGCGCGACGCGGACATCCTGGCCTGCGACCACTATGGCCAGTGCCGGCAATGCACCGAGCCAGGCGCCGGCTGCGAGGATATGCAGGGTCGCGGCCACGATCAGCCAGATCGGGCTGCCCAAGGCGACGCTGTGGCTGTGGCCTGCCTGCAGTGCCAGCGCCACGCAGCAACCGATCAAAGCGAGTGTGTCGCGGCGGAGATCCCACAACAGGACGGTGGTGACGAGCAGGACCAGGCGGGCGCCGAGGAGATGGCCGAACATGGTGTGGGCGAGCACGGCTTCGAGGTCGGGGAAGCCGATGCTCAGGCTGAGATCCAGGGTTTCGGCGACGAGCCAGACCAGGGTGCCGAAGACGGCGGCACAGATGGCCCAGCCGGTGACCTGACGCAGCTTTTGTGTGGCTTCGGGCGGCAAGGATGGCGGGGCGAGCACGCGCACGTAGAGGATGCTGCCGAAGGCGAGCATGAGAGTGGCGACGGAGAAGGCCCTGGCGAGTGCCAGGGTCAAGCCGCCTTCGATGTCGAAAGGCGGTGTCACGGGCCGGTCACCTTGAAATGGTAGGTGCCCTGCGTGCGGTGGGTGTCCACCGAAACGGCATGCCAAGTGACGTTGTAAGTGCCCGGCGGCAGCGGTTTGACGGGAACGAGCAGATGGGTGGCGTCGTGCGGGTCGACGTGGAGGCCGCCTGCATCCATGCGGGCGCCGGCGGCATCGGTGACCGCGACCTTGGTGAAGTTCGGTTCGATGGCTTCGCTGTAGGTGAGGGCGAGTTCTGCAGGGGCATGGGCCACCGTGCTGCCGACGGGCGGGGTCGCGGATTCGAGCATGGCGTGGGCCGAGGCTATGCCGGGGACGAGGAGCAAGGCGGCGAGAATGGTTCGCATGAAAAAACTCCTTACCAGTCGCTGATCGGGGCGCCGAGGCTCTTCGGCAGCAGATCGTCGAGGAATAGATGGACTTGCAGGATGGCGCCGACATTGGTGCCGGTCGCTTTATTGCCGGGGATCAACGCTTCGAGGCCCACCTGGTAGGCGCGGCTGATCCAGATCACGCCCGGGGCAATGGTAAACTGGGTGGGCGCGTTGCTGGGGGAGGCGGCCGGCGATGACCAGGCGACTTCTACCAGCGGGATCAGGTGTTTGAAAAACGCGGGCGCCTGAAAGTCGCTGACCTGCGAGACGAGGTAGGGAATGCTGTACTGGATCGAGACGCCGCCGGACCAGGCATTGGCAGTACCGTTGTTGAATTGGGCGCCGGACATGGCCGCGCCGGCTTGCGCAGGTGGGGGTGTGTAGAGCGCCTTCAGCTCCTTGTCGGCGACGACGTAGGAGAATTCTCCGGTGATGGCGAAGGGGCGGAGCGTGTCGTTCGGGAGGTCGCCGAGGCCCTTGCCGAAATAGAGGGTGGGGGCGGTGTTGCCGTATTCATCGGCGCCGGTGTGGAAGGTGCCGGTGCGGCCGAGCTCGCGGATGATGCCGAGGGAGACGATGAACTCGTGGTCGGGGTTGATGTAGACCTGGTATTTTGCGGTGACGACGAGGTCGCCCCAGCCGATGCGGGTTTTGTCGTGTTCGGTGTCGTTGAAGGAAACGTCGTCGTTGATGGAGAGGCCGAAATCTTCGGTGACCCGCTTGTCGTATTCGAAGGCGGCGTCGAGGCTTTGGGTAGGGCCTGGACCGCCAGCGGCGCCGCTGCGCTGGTAGGTGAATTGGGGAATGGTGACTTCGTCGGCGACGCCGGGGTCGTCGAGCGTGAGGGTGACGGGGAAGATGCGCGCGCCGGCGATGGCGTGGGCGAGCGCGTGCGGCGGGTGCGCTGCGAGGAGAGCGGCCGCGATGGTTGCGGGGCCGCGTGGGTATCTCGGCATGTGTGGAATCCTGGCTGAGTGCTGGAGGAGAGCAGGCTCAGGTCAGGGTGGGTGGTCCTCTTGGGTAGGCGGAGAGAAGTGTGCGGCCGGGTGGGGCGCGTGCGGCTGGGCGGGTTTCGTGAGTGGTGGTGAATGTTGTGCGTGGTGTCGGCAGCGGGGGCTGGAGTGGTGTGAGTGCTGCGTTCATGACCATCGCGCAGAACGGGCAATGCACGCAGTCCATATCATGGTGGTGCGGTGTCTGGTGCGTATCGGCGCCGCAGATGTGCATCATCGGCGCCTCGGCCGCGAAGACCGGCTGCACGATTATGAGGTGGCAGAACACTACGAGCAGTGCCGCCAGACGCATCACCAAGGACATAAAAGTTTTTGGTTCTTTTTTTCAAAAAAGAACAGCCCTTCCTTTCAGGCCGACAAGTCGAGCCTTAGGAATTGGTTGTGTGGGCTTGGCTGGTAATCGGCGAATTCAGCGCAGGATACGAACCCCGCACTACGATAGAGCGCGAGTGCGGGACCGTGCATCGTTGCGGTTCCCGTTTCCAGGCTGAGTCGCGCATAGCCTCGTTTGCGGGCTTCTGCGATGATGTGGTTCAGCATGGCGCGGCCAACGCCGGTGCCGCGGGCTGCGGGATCGGCGCGCATCGACTTCACCTCGCCATGGGTGTCGTCCAGCTGTTTCAGGGCTCCAAATCCGACAAGCGTATCGTCGTGCCAAGCGGTCCAGAATGTCACGTTCGGCGACGACAGACCGGTCGCATCGAGCGCGAATGCATACTCGCCCATGACGTCGCCTACCTCTTGGAGGTGGTACGCCAACAAATGTGCAACGTGCGGCGCTGTAGGATCGTCTTGCCTTATTTCCATTCTTGCCCCTCGGTATGTTTTTACGTTCCGTTGAAGGCTTTTCTTAGCCCGTAGCCCCCAGGGTGGGGTGCTCTTCAACCCACCAGCACCGGCTAATCGTCAACGCGGCGTTATCGCCGCTCGCCGGAGCCAGGAAGGACCAGGCAATCTTCCTTCCAGCCCTGCGCATACTCTCCACGCACCGCCGCACGATGGATGGACGAAAACGGCCAATTAAAGGCGTCATGGACCAGGCCATGCTTCACGGGATTGAAATGGACATACTCCACGTGGGTGGCGAAGTCGCGCTCATCTCTAATGGTGTGTTCCCATAACCGGCGCTGCCAAACACCGCGCTCTCCCTTGCCAACCCTAGACGCCGATCGTCGCTCGCCATCTGGCATTGCAGCTGAAAAACCGCGCTTAATCAAAGTCCAGCGGACCGAGAAATCCGCGTTATCCGCAGGCAGTGTCCAGACGGCATGCATATGGTCTGGCAAGACGACCCAGGCATCGATCGTAAAGGGATGCAGCGCCCTCGCGCGTATAACCGCGCTGCGGAGGGCGGAGACTTCCCGCACGAGCAGGTCGCTTTCTCGGCCAGCGAGGTTAACCGTGAAGAATTACGTTCCACCCGCAATACGATGCCGCCGGTATGCAGGCATTGTTTAGGGTAGCGGACTCGTTGCAATGTTGCAACGCTCTTGGTGGGGTGCGAGGAGCACCCCACCCTACGCTCCGTTGACGGCTGCTCTCAGGTTTGGAATTTCACCCCGAACGCGTTCGATTGACGCTTCCTTGACGACGTCGTAGCCGCGGATTTTGTCGTGGGCGCGGAGGAGGGTTTCGGCGGCGTCGATGTTGGTGGGTTTTAGGGCGGCCAACACTTCGTCGACGAGGTCGGTGTACTCGGTGATCAGCGCGCGTTCGGTGCGTCGGTGGGCGCCGTAGCCGAAGATGTCGAGCGGAGTGCCGCGGAGAAGGCGGAGGCGGCGTAGGGTCTTGAAGCCCAATGTCATGCTTTTGCCGAATTGGGTTTTGCGTGGGCGGTTGGTGCGGGGGTCGCGGCGGGCGAGCAAAGGTGGGGCGAGATTGTAGCGGATTTCAAAATCGCCTTCGAAATTTTCCTGTAGGCGGCGCGCGAAAGACGGATCGGTCATGAGGCGGGCGACTTCGTATTCGTCCTTGTATGTCATGAGTTTGGCGGCGACTTGGGCTACGGCGCGGGAGAGCCGGCCGTTTGCGTCCGGAAGTCTGGCTTCTGCGGCTTCGACTTTGGCGACGAGGGCGCGGTAGCGTTTGGCGTGGCGGGCGCCGCCCCAGGCGTGCAGGCGGGGCATGCGGTCGGCGAGGAGGTCGCCGAGGGTGTCGGGGATTTTCTCTTCTTCGTGGCCGCGAAGCCAGTGTTCGACGAGGTCGGGGCGGCCGGCGGCGATGCGGCCGAGGCCGAAGGCGCGCTTGTTCATGGCGACTTCGGTGCCGTTGAGCTCGATGGCGCGCGCGATGTTCTGTTCACGCAGCGGGATGAGGCCTTTTTGCCAGGCATAGCCTACCAGGAACAGATTCGCGCCTACCGCGTTGCCGAGCATGATCTGGGCGATGCGCGTGGCGTCGATGTCCATCAGGCGGTTCGCGTCGGCGTGGGGGCGAATTTTTGCGAGCAGCGGATCGACGCTGAGATCGAGGTCCGGCTCGCGGGCGAAGCGGGCATTGGGGGAGACGAAACGGTTGAGCAGCACGGCACTGCGGCCGTGGCCGAGCTTGGCCAGGGTTTCGGGGATGGCGACGACCATGGGGTCGGCGCCGATGACGAGATCGACGTCGCCGTTGGGGATGCGCGGGGAGTGGCGGGCGGCGCCGTCGCCGAGACGCAGATGGCTGGTGACGGAGCCGTTGCGTTGGGCTAATCCGGAATTATCCAGCACTGTCAACGGGATTTTCTCGAGGTGCGCGGCCATGCCGAGAAGGGCGGCGACGGTGACGACGCCTTGGCCGCCGATGCCGCCGAGCAGGATGTTGTAGATCTGGCCAATCTGCGGGATCTCGGGCTGTGGGAGATTGGCGATGAGCGCAGTCTCGCCGGCGAGCGGGTCGGTCGTTTCAGACTCGATGCGGGCGCGGGGTTTGCCGCCCAGGACAGTTATGAAGCTGGGGCACAGGCCCTTTGCACAGGAAAAATCCTTGTTGCAGACGGTCTGGTTGATGCGGCGCTTGCGGCCGAGTGGGGTCTCCAGCGGTTCGACGGCGATGCAGTTGGATTGGACGCCGCAATCGCCGCAGCCTTCGCAGACTTCGGGGTGGATGAAGAGTCTTTCGGCAGGATCAGGCATCTTGCCGCGCTTGCGCAGGCGGCGGCGTTCGGTCGCACAGCTCTGTTCGTAGATGACGCTGGTGACACCGGCGATGTCGCGGAGTTCACGCTGCACGGCATCGAGATCGTCGCGGGGGTGGAAGGTGACGAAATTCGGGTAGTCGGCGGCATCGTGGCGGGAAGGGTCGTCACTGACGAGGGCAATGCGCTTGCAGCCTTCGGCGGCGAGCTGGTGGGCGATGTGCGGGCCGGTAAGGTTGGATTCGAAACTTTCGCCTTCAACGGTTTGCCCGCCGGTCATGGCGATCGCGCCGTTTAGCAGGATTTTGTAGGTGATGTTGGCTTTGGCGGCGATGGCGGCACGGATGGCGAGCAGGCCGGAATGGAAATAGGTGCCGTCGCCGAGATTTTGGAAAATGTGATTGGTGTCGGTGAAGGGCGCCTGGCCGATCCAGGTGGCGCCCTCGCCGCCCATGTGGCTGGCGCTCATGGTGTGCCGTTCGGGCATCGCGGCGGCCATGATGTGACACCCGATGCCGGCGCCGGCGATGGAGTTTTCCGGGACGACGGTCGAGGTGTTGTGCGGGCAGCCGGCACAGAAGCTTGGCGGCCGCAGAAGGTCTTGCACGCCGTAGGAGATGGTGGGGATGCCGGTAAGCAGCGGCTTCATCTCGGCAAACTTGCTGCGCAGAGCATCGTCTTCGATGCGGCCGCGCAAGCGGTCGGCGATCACATGCAGCAACAGGTCAGGGTCGAGTTCGCCGACTTCGCGCAGCAGCGGGCGTGCGTTTTCGTCGAGCTTGCCTGTGAGCATCGGACGTTTATCGGCAGGCTGGTTGTAGAGGATCGTGGAAATCTGATCCTCGATAATCGGGTGCTTTTCCTCGATAACAAAAATCTGGTCGCAGGTTTCGGCAAAATGCCGCAGCCGCTCCGGCTCCAGCGGCCAGACCATGCCGACCTTGTAGACGCCGATGCCCAGCAGGGTGCAGCGCTCTTCATCCAGGCCAAGGCCGCGCAGGGCTTCGACGACGTCGAGATAGGCTTTGCCGGTGCTGACGATCCCGAGACGGCGGCGGCCCGCACAGCCCCAGGCGAGGCGATCGATATTGTTGGCGCGAATAAACGCCTGAGCGGCGGGATGGCGCTGCTCGAAATGGCGTGCCTCGATCTCCAACGCGGAGCCGTTCCGGGGACGCAAATTCAGGCCGCCGGGCGGCATCTGGAAATCGGTGGGCAGTGCGAACGGCAGGCGGTCCATGTCGGCAGGGATGGTGGCGCCGCCTTCGACCGTGTCGGTGAGCGCCTTCATGCCGATCCAGCAGCCGCTGTAGCGCGACATTTCCCAGGCTGCGAGACCGTAACTGACCAGCTCCTCAACCGTCGAAGGATTGAGCACCGGCATGCCGAAATGGATCAAAGCCAGGTCGCTCTGATGCGCCAGAGTGGACGAACGTGCGCCGTGGTCGTCGCCACATAGCGCGATCGCGCCGCCCCAGGCAGGCGTGCCGGCGTAGGACGCGTGCTTTAGAACGTCGCCGGAGCGGTCGACGCCCGGGCCTTTGCCATACCAGAGGCCAAATACACCATCGTAACGCGGTTTTGGCAGTAGGCCGACAGTCTGCGAACCCCACACGGCGGTCGCCGCCAGATCCTCGTTGACGCCCGGCTGGAACACGATGTCGTGCGAATCCAGGTGCTTCTTTGCACTCCAGAGGGCAAGGTCATAGCCGCCCAGGGGTGAGCCGCGATAGCCGGAGATGAAGCCGGCCGTGTTCTTGCCGGCCGCACGGTCGCGGCGCTTTTGCAGCAAAGGCAGGCGAACCAGAGCCTGTATGCCGGTGAGATAAACGCTACCGTCGAAACGGGCATATTTGTCATCCAGCGTCACGGGTGCTTCTGCGGGTGCGGCCTGCGGCAGCATCACTGTGTCCATCGGCGCGGTGCCTCCCTCAAGCGCACGGCATTCTCCGGCGTCTTAGGCAAAAACTGGCGAAGCGGCGGCGGTTACGCAACGCGCTAGGCGAAATAAGATGGATTACGGCAATGCGGACAGCCCAGAGGACATAAACAGGCAGCAAGGCGAGCGAAAAAGACAGGAAAGAAAGGCTGGGGAGCAGAAGCCTGCTCCCCAGCCCCCCGGCGATGCTAGACGACGCAGCGGGCGGGGTGGACGCCGCCATACGGCCCGACATAGCCGCCACGGCACGCACAGGCGCTGACGGAACTGGCAAGAGCCAGCAGCAAAACAGCGGTAAAAACACGACGCATGATCGTCTCCTTCAAAATCTTCGTGAAGGAGGCGTTACCAGCAGGGTGTGTCAGCAATGGGACGCGTTGATTGCAGAGTGCAACGCCCAACATGGCAGCCGGGCGTTGAAAACCCGAAGGCGCAGCGCTAGCAACCCATCGATCATCCAGGACGCATTCATGACCCGCCTCGCCGCGCCGTTGCTGCTCGCCACCCTCGCTTTCGCCAGCCAGGCCGCCGCCCACGCCATTCTCGTCGATAGCTTTCCGGCACCGCTTGGACATGTGCCGGCGGGGCATCTGAGCCTGAAATTCCGGTATAACAGCCGCATCGATGCGGGGCGTTCGAAACTTACCCTCAAGAAGGGCAGCGATGATGCCGGCCAACGCCTGACCGTGGTGCCGGCCGATAAACCGGATTTGCTGCTGGCTGATCTCGATCTGCAGCCCGGCAGCTACAGCGTCAGCTGGCAGGTGTTGGCGACGGACGGGCATATCACACGCGGCCAGGTGCCGTTCACCGTCGATCCCGCGCCCGGGCCTACGGCGCAGCGCTAGGATCCTCATAGCTTGAACCGGCTCGTCGACCTGATCGGCTATATCGGGATTCTGCTGCATGGCTGCGTGATCGTCAGCCAATCCATGGCGCTGGGCGGCATGGTGTTCCTGGTGTTTTTGGCGCGGCCCTTCGCCGCGGCGCTGGGTACGGACATACCGCGGCGGACAGCCGCCATCGCAGCGTGGAGTGCGGTGGCGCTGGTGGGGATCGAAGCGCTGAACGTCGGGCTGCAATTGGCCGTGCTGGTGACCACGCTGGATCTGCCGCTCAGCAATGTGGTGCAGGCCAATTTCGCCGTGGCCGGCATTCTCAAATCCGTGTTCGCCATCGCGTTGGCCGTGCTGCTCTGGCGCAATACGAGCTCAGCCTGGCTGCTGCTGACGGGAGCGGCCATCATCGCGGCGGCGACACTCACCACGCATGCGGCGGCGCGGCTGGATGATGGGTATCTGCTGCTCGGCGTGGAGGCCTTGCACCAGATCGGTGCGGCGATCTGGATCGGCGGCATCCCCTGCTTCGTCATGGCGCTCGCCAGGCTGCATGACGGTGGGGCGCTGCGGGCAGTAGGTGGCCGGTTCTCACGCATCTCCATGCTAGGCGTGGGCTGCATCCTGGTCTCGGGCGTGACCATGAGCATCTTCTATATCGGGTCGCTCCCGGCCTTCTACGGCACTGCCTATGGCGTGATGGTAGGCGCGAAAATCGCGATGTTCGGGATGCTGCTGTGCCTGGGCCTGGGCAATCTGCTGGTGACCGAGCGGATGCGGCGCGATCCCACGACCCCGGTGCTGCGGCTGCGGCGATTTGCGGAAGTCGAGATCGGCATCGGTTTCACGCTGTTCTTTGCCGCCGCTTCGTTGACCTCGGTGCCGCCGGGCATCGACCTCACCCAGGACCGTGCGACGTGGCACGAGATCGTAGCCCGTGACCTGACGCCGGTATGGCCACGGTTGAGCTCACCCGATCATGCCGGGCTGGCGATCCCCGCGTTGCAGGCGCAACTCGACCATGAAGCGACGGCGCGCGCCCAGGAACCGCGGGCCGCCTTCGTGGAAGGCTCCGGCGACATCCCACCGCGTAATGCGGCCGACATCGCCTGGTCCGAATATAATCATCATTGGGCCGGGCTTTTCGTGCTCGCGATCGGTTTTCTGGCGCTGCTGAACCAGGCAGGGCTGCGCTGGGCACGGCATTGGCCGCTCGTGTTTTTGGGGCTCTCCGCCTTCCTGTTCATCCGCTCGGATCCGGAGGTTTGGCCGGAGGGCAATATCGGGCTGCTGGACTCGCTGCGCGATGCGGAGGTGGTGCAGCACAGGCTGTTCGCGCTGATGCCGCTGCTGTTCGGAATCTTCGAGTGGTGCGTGCGCACCGGGCGGCTGCGCGGCCATTACCGCTATGTGTTTCCGCTGGTGTGTGCCGGCGGCGGTGCGCTGCTGCTGACGCATAACCACACGATCGCCAACGTGAAGGATGCGCTGCTGATCGAGTTCACCCATACGCCGCTGGCGTTGACCTCGATCGTCGCGGGTTGGTCGCGCTGGCTGGAATTGCGGATGAAGGGTCGGGTCGCGGTGGTGGCGGGCTGGATCTGGCCGAGCTGCTTTGTATTTATTGGCCTATTGCTAGTGTTTTATCGCGAGGCTTGAGCGACACGCAGGGTGATCTGCGCGTGGAGCTCTTGGCCAGGGGCAAGCACTTTCATGCCCTGGTCGGAAACACTTTCCATGCGGTTGATCGCATCGGGCAGGTTGCTGACGGGTTCCAGGCCGCAATAATCGGCGCCCTTCGGGGTATAGACCTGGAAATGGTCGAGGGGTGGGCCGGCTTCGATGTGCAAGGCGATGCCGTGCTCGGGCATTGCCACGATGGCCTGGCTGCCCCAGCCGGCGAAACACGCATCTAGCACCCTGTCGCCGATCGGTTTGGCGGGGGTGAAGGATAGGGCGATGGGGACGGCTTGCGGGGTCGTGGGCAGGCTGTCCGGGCCGGGCTGCCAGATGGTGTCGGCGTCGAATTCCAGCAAAGAGTGTGGGGTGCGCGCGACATAGGGATGCAGGCCGATCCCGGCGGGGAATGGGCGCGTATCGACATTGCGCAGGGAGAGCGTGACGGTGAGGCGGTCTTCGGTGAGCGCAAAAACCTGTTCGGCATCGTAGGCGAAGGGCCATTCCGTAACGGGATCTGCTGGCGGGCGATGCGAGAGGGTCAGCTGGATATGGGTGGATGAGGCAACGGCCACGGACCAGGGGCGCATCCAGGCATTGCCGTGCAGGCTGTGCGGTTCGCCGACGAAATTTTGGGCAAGCTGATAGGTGGTGCCGTCGAGGGTGAAGCGGGCCTGGGCGATGCGGTTGGCGTAGGGGATGAGCGGGTAGGCGGCGACGGCGCGGCCGTGTTGGGCGGCAAGGCGTGGGTCGCTGACCGGCTGAAGCAGTTTTGTGCCGCGCCAGGTCAATGCGGCGATCGCGCCGCCGGTGGAGACATCCAGCGTGGCGCGCATGTCGCCGGCGTTCATTTCAAGATCCATGCAACAGGAGCGCCCGGTTGACGGCAAGGTTGCCTGGCGCCGGCTGCGCGGCGAATAGAGCGGCGATGACGTGGAAATCCTTTGCCGTTCCGGTTCGCGCTACCGCGGGGAGCTTTGCGGTGGTTCTGCTTGCCTTTTGGCTGGCGGAATTTGTGCCGGCGCGTTGGGACGGGAATTGGACTGCGCATATCGTTCGGCTGCAACCGCATGTCGTGGATCGTTTTTTTCCGTTCGATGGCGCCTGGTATGAGCGCATTGCGACCGAGGGGTATCACTGGGATCCCACGCAGCCTTCCGTCAAACAGGATGTGGCGTTTTTTCCGCTATGGCCGGGTCTGCTTCGGCTTGTCGCCTGGTGTATGCCTTGGCCGGAGGCGGCGCGCTGGAGTGTGGTGCTGGTGACGGGGTGCATTGGTTTTGCCTCCGTATGCGCGGTTCACCAGCTTGCACGCGAGGCGCTTTCTGCGCGGGCGGCGGCGGCGGCCACATGGCTGTATGCTCTGTTTCCTGCGGCGAACTTTCTGCTTCTTTCCTATCCGACCGGGTTGATGAATCTGCTTTGCGCGCTCGCTTTGTTGGCCGTGTTGCGCAGGCGTTTCTGGGTTGCTGCGGTGTGCGCCGGGTTGGTGACGGCTGGTGGTCCGCTTGGGTTGGGTACAGCGATGGCGGTGTGGGTGTCGGCAGTGGCTGAACGCGGCCGATCGCGGGTGCATGTGTTGGCGTTAGGTGTGGTGTCGATTTCCGGGCTGTTCGGTTTCATGCTGTGGCAGGCTGCGGCTTTCGGTGATCCGTTCGCATTCATGAAGGCGCAGGAGGCATGGGCGCCTACGATGCACTGGCTGGCGCGTGTGCCGCGGACGCTTCTGCAGCTTACGATCTTGCCTGATTTCGGCATGGGTTTTGCGTTTGCCGTGCATGCTTTTCACGCCAGGTCACTGGTCGCGTTTCAGATCGGGTGGGAGAAAGCGCTGAACATCGCAGCGGAAGGCTGGGCGTTGCTGATGGTGGTTGTGTGCGTGCGGTGCGCGCCAAGGCCTGTTGTTTTGCAGGGTGTGTTTACGCTCGTTTTGTTCGTCTGGTTTCAAGGCAGTTTCTGGCCTGGCCATGCCACGATGCGGCTTACCTATTGTGCGCTTACCACGTTCCTCGGCGCTGCCTGGCTGCTTTCGGGCAAGCCTCGACTCATGGGCTACATCTTCTATGTGTCTGCCTTCATGCTTTTCAGCGCCGCATTCCTCGTCGCGTGTGGCTACCACGTCGTCTAGGCCTTGAGCACATAAAAGTCTTTTGCTTCCTTTCTTCAGAACAGAAGAGTCTTCCCTTATCGCAGCTTCAGCAAACACAAAACCCAGATCAGCGCCGTTTGCGGCACGCCGATGAGGAGCACTGTGCGTAAGGGCAAGCGCGGCAGCAGCAGGAGGCCGACGAGGACGCAGTCGGTGAAGGCGCGGAAATAGGCGATCGGGTCGGTCCAGGGGCCGGTGGCGGTCAGCAGCGTCATCAGGCCGGCGGTGAGGATCCAGCCGGTGGCGATGGCGGTTGGTTTGAGCTTTGTGGCGATGAAGGCGCACAGCAGGACAAGGGGCAAGGCGGTGAGCAGCACGATGCCGCGAATGATATCGTTCTTCAGCGGTGTGCTGGCCCAGGTGCGGGCGCCGGTGAGGCAGGCGGTGAGCATTTGGGCAAGGCCGACGAAGGGCAGGCCGATGTCATGTGCGAGGCCGTGGGCTTGTGGGGGTTCTTGGGTGAGGGTGGCAAGGATTTCGCGCCAGAAGGCGAAGGGGAGGAGGGTGGCCGCGCAAAGTACAGCG
Source organism: Acetobacteraceae bacterium (assembly GCA_965198855.1). GTDB lineage: Bacteria > Pseudomonadota > Alphaproteobacteria > Acetobacterales > Acetobacteraceae > BOG-908. The sequence goes on from CBDAPZ010000002.1 coordinate 991,991, forward strand.
CGTTGCCAGCGGCGGTTTGCCACTTCGAACAGGAAGATGCCGAGGAACACCGGCAGGGTGGTTTCGCGCGCCAGTGTCGCTGCGATCGCAAGCACGGCGTAGAGCACGAGGCGTTCACCGAGATAGGCGGAGAGTGCGCCGAGGAGCAGTGAGGCGCCGGCGATCTCGGTCGTGTCGTGGGTGAGGGTGACGATGAGGCCGGGCCAGAGCAGGAGCGCTATCGGCAGGCCGAGACCCCGGTCGAGGCGCCGTGCGAGATCGCAGCCAATCCATCCGATGGCACCGATGCCGGCGAGGTTGAGCGCGAATAGGGCGAGCGCGGCGAGGCTTGCGTGACCAAATGAAACAGCAGTGGCGGCGAGGGGGTAGAGGAAGCGCTCGAGGCGCTTGGCGGGGTGGTCGAAGGTGATGCCGTCGGCGGTAGGGGCCAGGGAGAACGGGGCGACGGCCATGCGGTAGTAGAATTGGCCGTCATAGCCGTCGGAGTTGGGTTTTGCGTTGAGGTGCGGACGGGTGGCGTCGGCGTCGACGTAATGGTCGCCGGCATTGACGAACAGCGAGGGATCGAAATGGCTGCGTGCCAGCATGGGCAGGCAGAGCAGCAAATAGGCCAGCATGGCGAAAGCTGCGGTGACGGGGGGCGACTTGGCTTGGAGCGTGGTTCGTGGCATCGCGGCGCTATGCCACAGAACGACGCAACGGACACCGTGCCAAGCGGCACATTGGACCCGGAGGATTGGCAGGCGACGCGCGCCCTGGGGCACCGGATGCTGGACGAGATGATCGACTGGCTTTCGACCGCGCGGGAGCGGCCGGTGTGGCGGCATATGCCGGCCGAGGCGCGTGCGGCATTCAGGCAGCATATCCCCGCGCAGGGCATGGACATGACGGAGATCTATGAGGATTTCCGTCGGCTGATCCTGCCGTATTCCAGCGCCAACGAGCACCCGCGGATGATGGGATGGGTGAATGGCGGCGGGAGTGCTGCGGGGATCTTGGCTGAGCTGCTGACGGCCGTGTTCAATGTGAATTGCGGCGGGCGTGACCATGCGGCCATCGAGGTGGAACGGCAGGTGGTGGCGTGGGCGGCCGAGATGGTGGGCCTGCCGGCGAGCACGAGCGGCGTGCTCCTGGCCGGTTCGTCGATGGCGAACATGGTGGCCGTTCTGGTGGCGCGACGGGCTGCCTTAGGTGAGGAGGTGCGCAGCCGAGGGGTGCTGTCGGCGCCACTGACGGCGTATGCTTCGGTCGCGGCGCACGGGTGCATTCCGCGCGCGATGGATATGGCCGGGTTGGGTTCGGATGCGGTGCGCGCGATACCGGCGGATGAAAATCATCGTATGCGGCTGGATCTTCTGCGTGAGGCGATTGCGGTCGACCGCGCTTCGGGGCGGCTTCCGTTTCTGGTGGTGGGCACCGCCGGCACGGTGGATTGCGGTGCGATCGATGATCTTGCCGGTGTGGCCGAGATCGCGGCGCGGGAAAAGATCTGGTTTCACGTGGATGGTGCGTTTGGTGCAACCGCGGCGCTCAGCCCTGAGTATCGGCCGTTGCTGCGCGGGATTGAACATGCCGACAGCCTGGCCTTCGATTTCCATAAATGGGCGCAAGTGCCTTACGATGCGGGGTGCGTGCTGGTGCGCGATCCTGCTTTGCACATCGCGACTTTTGCGCAGTCGCTCGCTTATCTGACGCAGGACGTGCGTGGGCTGGCCGGTAATCCGCCCTGGCCGCGCGATCTTGGGCCGGATCTCTCGCGTGAGTTCAGGGCGCTAAAGATTTGGATGACGCTGAAGGCTTATGGCACTGACGGGATCGCGCGCGTTGTCGAGAGCGGTTGCGCTGTGGCACGGCACCTTGCGTCGCGGATTGCGCGCGAGCCGACGCTCGAACTGCTGGCGCCCGTCACTCTCAATATCGTGTGTTTTCGCGTGGCGGAGGGTGCTGCAGATATCGACGCGCTGAACCGCGATATCGTGGCGGATCTGCAGGAGGCGGGGATCGCCGCACCATCGACCACGACGATCGACGGCAAGCTTGCCATACGGGCTGCCTTGTTCAATCACCGCACCATCGCCGCAGACGCGGACGCGCTGGTGGACGGCGTTCTGCAATTTGCGCGCCGCCGCAATCAGAGTTTCTGAAAGGATTTCTACGTGAGGCATGCCCTTCTTGCTGCTACCGCCTTGATTGCGGCGGCGCCCGCTTTTGCCGAGACGCCAAAAACGCAGCCTTTGCCGTGGCCGCCCGCCATTCCGGCGCCGCAGGATGTGACCTATCCCGGCACCATCAAGCTGGAGGTGGATGCGACGGATACGGAGCGGCATATCTTCTCGGTGCATGAAACGCTGCCGGTGCAGAAATCCGGCGCTTTGATCCTGCTTTATCCAGCCTGGGTTCCTGGTGATCACAGCCCGACGGGGCCGCTTGCCGAAATGGCTTCGCTGGTGATCAAATCCGGCGGCAACACCATTCCCTGGGTCCGCGACGTGGTGGACATGCATGCCTTCCACGTGAACGTGCCCGATGGCGCCGCGACGCTGGATATCAGTTTCCAGTATCTTTCGCAGCCCAGCACGGACGGTTTTCGCGAGCGTGAGGAAATCACGCCGGATATGGTCGATCTCGCATGGAACACGGTGGTGCTGTATCCCGCCGGCGTGTTCAGCCGCGGCATCACCCTGGAGCCGCATATCGCTTTGCCGAAAGGCTGGCATTATGGCACTGCGCTGGAGACCGCAGAATCTGCCGATGGTGCCGCGACGTTCAAGCAGACGACGCTGGATATGCTGGTGGATTCGCCACTTTATGCAGGCAGGAATTTTGCGCGAGTCGACCTCGCACCTGGTGCCGCGACGCCGGTGCATGCCGATATCGTGGCCGATCGGCCCGAGGATCTGGTCATCTCGCCGGAGCAGCTGGCCAAGCATCGCGCGCTGGTGCAGCAGGCCGTCAAACTCTACGGTGCGCAGCACTACAAGCATTACGATTTCCTGTTCGCCCTGAGCGACCAGCTCGGCGGCATTGGGCTCGAACATCACCAATCCAGCGAAGACGGCGTGGGCCGCGGCTATTTCAGCGATTGGGACAACTCGGTCGCCGACCGTGATTTGTTGCCGCACGAATATACCCATTCGTGGAACGGCAAGTTCCGCCGCCCGGCCGATCTGTGGGCACCGAATTTCAACGTTCCCGAGCGGGACAGCCTGCTTTGGGTGTATGAGGGGCAGACGCAGTTCTGGGGCCAGGTGCTGGCGGCACGCTCCGGGCTGTGGAGCAAGCAGGAGGCGCTTGATGCCATTGCCAACGATGCGGCCGGCATGCAGGCCGATGTCGGCCGTCAATGGCGCCCGCTGCAGGACACCACCAACGATCCCATCATCAACGAACGCCGACCGCAGCCCTGGCGCAGCTGGCAGCGTTCGGAGGATTATTATGTCGAAGGCCTGCTAATTTGGCTGGATGCCGATTCGCTGATTCGCGAGACCACGCATGGGCAGAAGTCGCTGGGTGATTTCGCGCATGCCTTCTTCGGCATTGATGACGGTCAGGTCAGCTCGGTGACGTATCGCTTCGAGGATGTGGTCAGCACGCTCAACGGCATCATGCCGTATGACTGGGCCACTTTCCTGCGTTCACGGCTCGACGGCACCAGCGATTCGGCGCCGCTGGATGGCATCACTCGCGGTGGCTACAAGCTGGTGTTCACCGAGACGGCCTCAGCGATGACAAAAAGCCTTGAAGGTCTTCGTGAGAGCCACGACTACACCTTCTCCGTCGGGTTCGGCATGAAAAAGAACGGCACCATCGGCAACGTGCTGTGGAATGGCCCCGCCTTTCGCGCAGGTGTCACCCGCGGCAGCAAGATCATCGCCGTAAACGGGATTGCCTACGAGGATTACAGCGACCTGACGGATGCCATCAAATTGGCAAAGACCGAGAAAGCGCCGATCGAGTTGCTGGTGCAGAACGACAAGCATTTCCGTACCTTGCATATCGATTATCACGACGGCTTGCGCTATCCGCATCTCGAACGCGTGACGGGCAAGCCTGCTCTGCTGGACGACCTGCTAGCCCCTCTGAAATGAGGGAAGCAACTAAAATCTTCCGGCACGTTGAACTTTTGGGGTCAAAATAGCTTTTTGCCCACGTAAGTGGAGCAAGATCATGACCAGCCATCTCGCCGCCCGAGCCGCCCTTGCCATGGCAGTCTCGGGTGTTTTCCTTTCCGCGTGCGCCACGCAGCAAAGCACGTCTCAGCAAACCGAACAGATGCTTGTAGCCTCGGGGTTCTTGGAGAAGCCGGCTGATACGCCGAAACGACAGGCAAAATTGGCCTCGCTGCCGCCTTATCACGTTCTCTCGCAGCGGGTGAATGCCGGCGGCCAAGATACCGTGGGTTACGTCTACGCAGATCCGCAATTCTGCCATTGCGTGTATGTGGGCAACACGGTGGCGTTCCAGAAATACCAGCAACTCGCGTTCCAGGAACACCTGGTGCAGGAGCAGATCGCGGCGCAGGAGATGGCGGAAGACGATGCGTTTGGCTGGGGCGATTGGGGACCTTATCCGTATTGGGGCGGTGGCGAGGTGTTTGTAGGGCATGGGGGTTTTAGGAGGTAAGGGAGACTCTTCTTTTCTGAAGAAACGAAGCAAAAGACTTTTATTTCCTTATTCTCGCACGACGTAAGTGTAGAAGCGGATGGTGCCGTCTGGCTCCTTGTTTCGGTAGACGCCTTGTATTTCGTTGTCCAGGCCGGGGAAACGGTTGGCGGCGCGTTCGAAAACCTGCAGATAATCAATCATGGGCCTGGCACGCGCATCCACGCGCTCGCCGGGAATGATGGTGGCGATGCCTGGCGGATAGACGACCCATAGCGTGGTGGCGATGCGGCCCTCTACTTCGTCGATGGGTAGAAACTCGACGTTGTTGCGCACCAGCTCGCGTACCGCCTGATCGGGACGCATCGCCATTGTCGGAAAATGCGCAGCTTGGAACTGCTTTTTCTGCAAGACGCTGGTGTCGTGCTGTCGATAGAAATCATGCATCTCGGCGCAGAGATCACGCAGGCCGATCCCTGAATAGCGCTTTGGCCGCTGGCGCACGAAATCGGGCATCACGTCGTCCAGCTTGCGGTTGTCGTCGTGCATGCGTTTGAAAAATACCAGCGCGCTCAGCAACGTGCCGGCCTTGCTGCTCTCCACGCCAGGCGTGAGCAGGAACAGGATGGAATTGAGATCATTCTTTTCCGGGATAATACGATTTTCTCTTAAAAATACGGCAAGAACGGGCGCCGGAATGCCGTGCTCCGTGTGCTCGCCAGTTGTGCGGTCGAACCCGGGAGTGAGCAAAGTCAGCTTGTTAGGGTCTGTCATCGCAAAACCCTGCTGCACGTTGCCGAAGCCGTGCCAGGCTTGTTCCGGCGCCAGCGCCCAATAGGCGGCATTGGCCGTCAGTTCGTCGGTGGGCACATCCTCCCAGCGGGTTTCCTCGCCTTGCCGCATCACCACATCGGGCACGAACGGCTCGAAGAACCAGCGCCGATCGGGTTTTTCCTCGCGGATGAAAATTTCGTCGCGCAAGGCGCGGATCTTCTTCCGCAGCTCGATCCCGAGGCGAATGGTGTCGTCCCAGAGCACTTCACCCTGGCGGCCCTTCATCATCTGCGCACCGACATCGAGTGAGGCGAAAAGCGGGTAGAACGGCGAGGTCGATGCATGCATCATGAAAAATTCATTGAAGCGGCGATGTTCCACCCGGCGGCGCTGGCCCTTGATGTGGTTGTCGCGCATGTGGATCTGGCTGGATTGGCTGAAGCCTGCGAGTTGCTTATGCGTCGATTGGGTGGCGATGATGCCGGGGCTTTCGGCATTCAGCGGCTGCAGGCCCATGGCGAAACGGCCGCGATAGAGGGGGTGGAATTTCATGAAGCCGGCCCAGGCTTCGTCGAACATGATGTAGTCGCAGAGATGGCCGAGTTTTTCCAGGATCATGTCAGCGCTGTAGATGGTGCCGTCATAGCTGCATTGCTCGATAACGGCGACGCGGAATGGGCGTGGCTTTTGCCAGGCGTTCGGGTCGGTCACCAGCGGGTTTGCACGGATGCTTTCGCGCAGTGCCGTCTCATCGAGGGCGGCGAAATTAATCGGGCCGATCATGCCGTGGGCGTTGCGGGCAGTTTCGATAAATACTGGGATGCCGCACCCGAGATACAGCGCGCCGTGATGGGCCGCCTTGTGGTTGTTGCGGTCGAACAGGACGAGATCGTCGTCGGCGACCAGGGATTGCAGCACCACCTTGTTGGAAGTCGAGGTGCCGTTCAGCACGAAATAGGTGCGTTCGGCGCCGAAGATTTTGGCCGCTTCCATCTGCGCCTTGAGCGGCGCGCCTTCGTGGATCAGCAGGTCGCCGAGATCGAGCACGGAGTTGTCGAGGTCATCGCGGAACACGGCCTCGCCGAGATGTTCGACAAAGACGCGGCCGATCGGGCTGCGGCTGTAGAACACGCCGCCATTATGGCCTGGGCAGGTCCAGAGCTGGTTGCCTTGTTCGGCGAAATCGAGGAGGGCGCCGAAGAAGGGGGTGCGCAAGGTTTCGGCGTAGTGACGCAGGTGGCTTGCGAGGTTTTTCGCGATGAATTCGGGGGTTTCTTCGGCGAGGAAAACGTAGCCGTCGGCTTCGTGCAGCACGTCGATTGGGATGTCTTCGAAGCGCTGGCGGCGCACGAGGATGATGATCGGCACATCGAGGCCGCGTTTGCGGATGAAGGAGACGAGGGCGGCGGCTTTGCCTTGCGGGCCGCGTTTGCCCCAGTCCACCACCACGCAGCCGACGGCGGCGTCGGCGCGGATGATGAGCTCCGCTTCATCAATGCGGCGCGCGCGCAGGGAGGCGAAGCCGATGCGCTCGATCTCTTCGGTGATCTGATCGAGGCGTTCGCCTTCGATGTCGCCCGGCTCGAAGGGGGGCGCACAAATCAGGAACTTGAATCGTCGCTCGAACTGCATGGTCGGAGACTCCGGAAACCCGGGGTCTGATAGCCACTTTGGCCGGATATGTCGAAGCCCCGAAACGGGCTCACTTGCTTCCTATCCGGCGGCGATCATATCCGCAGCCTTCTCGGCCACCATGTAGATGGCGCTGACGAGGAAGAAGCCCGGTATGCGCGGGAAGACCGAAGCGTCGACCACGCGCAGCCCTTGGGTGCCATGCACGCGCAGATCACTGGAGAGCACGCCGCCCGAGGCTGCTTCGCCGATGGGGCAGGTGCAGGAGGCGTGATGGCCCCAGGCATGGTCGCGTACGAAGCCGCGCAGCTCTGCATCGGATTGCAAAGCCTCGCCGGGGAGTTCTTCTTCGGCGATGTGGCCGGCCACTTTGAGATGCTTTGTCATGTCGCGCACGAAGCGTATGGCGGAGACGACGGAATCGAGATCCACGCCTTCGGCATCGGTGCCTTCCTCGAAGTAGCGGAAGCTGATGTCGGGCATGTCGCGTGGATCGGCAGAGCGCAGGCGCACCGAGCCACCGCGATTTTGTGTGTGCGCCTTGAGGATGGCCCAGGTGAGATAGTTGTGCTTGCCGGAGAGCAGCTCGGCGTAGCCGGGAAAGTAGCCGCGGAACAGCCCGAGAAGCGCAAAGCTGAATAGATCGGGCACGGCGCGCGCAGGTGCCGATTTGCGTATCACCGCTAGCACCGCGCCGTTGGTAGTGTAGACGCCTTCACGTTTGCTGTCCCAATCTTCGTAGAGCAGATCGCCCTTCTTGAACTCGGCGCCTAGCAGAAGATGCCAAGTTTCGAAGTTCATGCGATTGACGACGCCTACCTCATAGCGGTCTTGCAGATTGCGGCCGACGCCTTCGAGTGCTGTGCGGATAGGAATGTTGTGGGCGGCAAGTTCGGCGGCGGGGCCGATGCCGGAGAGCATGAGCAATTGCGGTGTGTTGAAGGCGCCGCCGCAGAGGATGACTTCGCGAATGCAGCGCAGTTCGTGCAATTCGCCAGGTGATGTGCTTGGCGTGTCATGGGCGCGATAGAGTTTGGCGCCTTTTAGATATTGCACACCGATGGCGCGGTTGTCGTCGTCGAACAGCACGCGGGTGGCGAGCGCGTCGGTTACGATGTGAAGTTTGTCGGGGTGGGCGGCGGCGGTTTCGAGCAGGCGTTCGCGCGTGCCCATGCGCGCGTGATTGCGCGTGGAGAGCGGGGTGATTCGTAGGCCTTCGCCGTTCTCGCGCAGCACGCGCCAATCGTTCGGATCGCCTGCGCCTTCGAGCAATTGCCCGATCTGTTCGGCGGGCATGGCCGCATCGCGGAAGGCGGCGACGGCCGAGTTCTTCAGCACGTCGATGAGGTCGTGGTCTGCCAGCGCGGCGAGCGGGATGGCGGTTTCGGTGCTGAGCCAGCCTTTGAAGCCGTGCCGCGCGGGATTGATGCCGGTCTCGTCGAGCAGGCGCAGTTCGGGGCGGTAGTGGCAATTTTCAAGGCGTTCAAAATATTGCCGCATGTTGACGGCGGACCAGCTTTCATCACCGGTATCTGCTGCGATCGCATCCCAATCCGCATTATGCGGGCTGACCAGGATCATGGCATTATGTGCGGTGCAGCCACCCAGCGTTCCGGCGCGTGGATACAGAACGCCTTTCTCGTCTTCCACGTATTTGCAGTCGCGTTTCTGCTGCGCCTCATTCTCGTAGTGACGGACGAAGAAATCCCATTTTATGCCAGGGTTTTCGGAGGAAAGCGCGTGGAAAGCCGGCACGTCGTAGTGTTCCGGCAGCCCGGGTGCATCTGAGAGGCGAGGGTCGCTGCCGGCTTCGAGGATGGTGACGACATGGCCCATTTCCGCGAGGCGTGCGGCCAGCGTGCCGCCGCCGGCGCCGGAGCCTACGACGATGAATTCAGGTGTCTCGCTATCGAGGACAGCCACCATCGGCAACTCCAGCAGGGTCTTAAAACGTCTTGATGAAGGCGATCAATGCGTTCTTCTGTTCATCGGACAGGGCTGGCCCTTCGGTATCCAGCGCGGTGCCGAAATAATGGCCGCGGTTGACTTCGAAGTCGGGGCACTTGCTTAAAGCCAGCAGCGGTTGGGCGAGGTTCTTGAAAGCGTTCGCGGCGTCGTTGCTGCTGGCATTGGCGGGGAGTTTTGCGAGATCGAATTTCAGCTTGATCAGCACATCGAGCAGCCGACCGGCATGGGTGAGCTCGCCAAGCTTGTCGTCCGGATCAGGGGTCACCATCAGATTGGCCAGCAGGTCCACCGGTGTTCCTTTTGGGATCGGCCCGATCCTTAGGCCGCCATCGTTGAACACCGCGGGCAGCACATGCTGCAGCGCGCCGATGAGAGGCACCAATATGTCGGGCAAATAGCCCGGCGGCACGCTGAGATAGGAGGCGTCGGTGGTGCGGTCGATGGCATACACGCCTTGGCCGCCCAGCACATCGTCATGCAGGCGCCTCTCTGGCCATAGCAGCATCTTGATCGAGGTATCGAAGCCTTTCATGCGCGCTACGACGGAAGGATCGGTCTCGAATTCCTTCGGGCCCAGCGTGTTGTTGAGGAAATAGGGTGCGGTGGACCAGACGCTCAGCAGGGAAGGCGGGCGTGTATAGCCGCGGCCGCCGCCCGGCATCTGGTAGGGATGCGTGTCGCCGGTGAAGGGATCGCGCACCTGGATCGTGCCTACGGCGGGCAGGGTCTTGTAGCTCTCGGATGTGAAGTTATCCCAGATGTTGCCGGCTAATCCGTTGGTGGCGAGCGGGCTGCAGGCATTGGTTTTCAGCAGCGTCACCGGCACGCGCAGATCGGTAGAGAGATAGTTGTGGTCGAGAAAATCCGGCGCCGCCACGATCTTTTCCATGGCGGCCTGGAATTCCGGGGTCTTGGTATATTGCCAGTAGCGGCCGAAGCATTCGAGGTAATGCGGGCCGGCGCAATCGGCTGGCGACACGGCGGGTGAAAGTGCCGGCAGCTTGCTGGAGTGGCAGCGCGCGCAGGTGTCGGCAAATACCCTTTTGCCTTGTGCGAGCAGGGTTTCGTCGTGGCTGAGATAGGTCGCACCTCCCGGTGCATCGGCCAGGCGATCCGGGCGGCTGGCTTTGAGCAGGAACAAGGCGAGATCAGGCGTTTGTGTTTCCGTCGAGGTCCAGTAGCTGGACTTCATTTCCGCCGTCTTGATGGGGAACGGCGTGATCGGCTTGCCGCCGACGAGTGGGCGGAAATGTAGCAGCCATTCTTCGCTGAACAGGCCGATATTGACGAACACGCGGTTCAACGCGCCAAGCGCACCTACCGAGTCCGAGCCGTCCTTCAGCACCTTTGGCGTGAATACGGTGTCAGGTGCCTGGTAGTATGCGGTGAGTGGGCCGCTTGCGATGTAATCGTTGAACTGCTTGTTGTCGTGCTGTGCGCCGGCGAGGGTTTCGCGGCCGAGCTGTTTTGCGAGATCGAGCCGGTCGGGCAGGCCGTAGATGGCGTTCATGGTGCGCGGGTTGTTGATGTTGTCGCTCGAGATGGCCGAGGTATCCACCGTGCCGGGGCGCGAGGTGTGGAAGAGCTGGAACAGGAAGTTCTTCGTGTCAGCAGCCCAGAAGAAGATGCGGTCTACCCAGAAATACTGCGCGCCCACCACCGAGCTCAGGTTCTTGTACTGCGGATGTTCGGGATCCGCCGGCGGGTTGATCGGGCTGGGCCCGACATGGCAGAAGCCGCAGCTCATGCCGACTCGATAGGGCCGTACCAGCTCCTTCGAGAGATAGTAGGTAGGGTCGGTGTAGTAGCGAACAGGATCCCATTTCTTTGCGGCTGCTTCGTCGAAATCCGGATTGGGGAACAGGCGCAGGCCGATGACACCCGTAGGGAAGCCGTAATAGGAGCCGGTATCGAACGGCTTCTTGGCGCCTGCATAATCGAGCGTGGTGCCGCGGGCACCCAGCTTCACGCCGGGATAGCGGGCTGGGTCGGCAAATGGGTCTGCGGGGCATCCTGGGCCTTCTGCGCGCTTGTCCAGCCACAAGCCCCAGCGGTCCGGGTCGGGGCCTGTGGCCTTTTCGAAGCAGGGCTCGTTGACCAGGCCGAAATACCGCCAGCGAGTGTCGCGGCTGAAAGGGAGCGATGGGTGGTCGGACAGGGTTTTGAGGAAATCCAGGCCGCCGAAGGTGGAGGTGGTCAGTGCATCCCACATGCGATCGTTGCCGCCGGTCCAGACAATCCAGGTGTTGCGGCCTTTCGCCTCGTCGGCGGTGAGGGGTATGCCGCCATCCATGTCGTGAAAATAGTCGTCGGCGGCGGCGGGCAGGGAGGCGGTGTCGCGTTGAGCGGATTTGGCCTCGTCAGGCACCTTTCCCGGTTCGGGATCGGCCTTCGCGGAGCCCGCCGCGCACGTTAGCACCCACAGGAGAACGATTGCAGCGCGTGCAATCGGTGCTCGTTTCCCACCCATAGTCAGCCCCGATATCTCTAGGACAACGATTTGTTCGATTAGGTATTAACATGGCAAACTGTTACGGAATAGGATAAAAATGGTTTTTGGAATGGAGTATCTGTGGTGACCGGTGGCTTTCAGCCGCGCTACCAGCTTGGATTGTCGCTCTCTGGCGCCATCTCGGCGGGTGCATATAGCGCAGGCGTGCTCGATTTCCTTTTGCAGGCGCTGGATTGCTGGGAAGCGGCGTCCGGCGCCCCCAACGTGCCGGCGCCGGCTGTCGGGCTGAAGGTGTTGTCTGGCGCATCGGCCGGCGCCATCACGGCCGCCGTCGGTGCGATCGCCCTGGCTGGGGACCCCGAATCGGAACGTTTCCCGGAAGGCTCCGTCTTGGACGGAACGCAGCCTTACAAATACTACTTTCGGCGGCTGTATGAAACCTGGGTTGTCAGGCCGGCGCTGGTGGCCGATGAGGGCGGGTTGGATCTGTTGTCGCTGACCGATCTGAATGGGCCGGATGTGCTCTCGGTGCTCAACTCGACCCTGCTCGACGAGATCGCACAGAATGCGCTGACGTTCAGCCCGGAACAGGCAGCACGCACGCCGCCCCGTAGCTATGTCTCCGGCACTTTGCACGTCTATCTTACATTGGCCAATCTGCGCGGCACACCGTACTACGTGAAGTTTACCGGCGGCGACTACGGCATGATGCAGCACGGCGATCGCTCGCATTATGTGTTGACGGGGTTTGGCAGTTGGCCAACCACGAGCGATTTTGCCGATGACGACAAGCCATCCTACGAGCTCAAGGCGGCCGATCTATTGGCCGGCGGCGATAAAGGCTGGGCGGCCTATGGCAACTCTGCACTTGCGTCGGCGGCGTTTCCTGTTGGCCTGAAACCGCGTGAAATCGCCACCAATGTTTCAGAGTATGAGGGGCGTGGATGGCCGGTGGCCGACTGGCAGACATTGCAGACGGTGACGCCGCGGTTCGATGAGCCGTGGCTTGCAAATCATCGCCAGGGAGCATTCACCTTCACGGCCGTAGATGGCGGCGTAATCAACAATGATCCGTTCGAGTATGCGCTGTACAGCATGCCGGACAAGCAGACGGGCCCCGATGATCAGCCGGCGAAGGAGGAAACGCGGCCGCTTCATGTCGATCGTGGCGTGATCATGATCGCACCGTTTCCAGAACAGCCGACATTCCCGCCGGATGGTGTGCCGGGGCTGGGATTGATACCGGCCTATATGGCATTGATGCCGGCGCTGAAGCAGCAAGTGCGCTTCAAGCCTACCGCTTTTGCCTTGGCCGGCGATGACAATGTCGGTAGCCGTTTCATGATTTCACCTAGCCGTCAGTTGGAAGGTTGCGACGTGGATGCGAGGTTCCCGATATCCAGCGGATTGCTCGGTGGTTTTGGCGGTTTCGTTGCGCGCTCTTTTCGGGATCACGATTTTCAACTTGGTCGCCGTAACTGCCAGCAATTCTTGAAAACGGCGTTTGTCTTGCCGCCGACCAATCACGTGATCCAGGCGAGCTATGCGTCTGTTCGCGCGGCGGCCGATCCAAACACCGGTTCGACGGATGCCGTTGCAGACCGGCAGGTCATTCCGCTGCTGGGCGATGCGGCACGCGAGGTTAAGGACGTGACATGGCCACGGATCACACAGGCCGATCTCGACCATATCCTGCAGCGGCTTGGCACGCGGCTCAGCAAGGTGGCCGCCAGGCTGCTTTCAACTTGGCGAGGCCTGCCGATATTGAAACTTGCAGCGCCGTTTACCCGTCTGATCCCTAAAAGTCTGCACCGCACCATTCTGCGCAGTTTCCTGGCCGACTTGGTCAAGCGGGATCAGATCGCTGAATGGGTTTTGCCGGCCGGCTGGGCAGATCCAGGCCTCAGCGACGACGACAAGCGTGCGTATGAGCAGGATACGCGCGCAGTGATCGGCGGTTTGCTAGCGCCAAGCTTCAACATGCGCACGATCGATGGATTGGCGTTGAATTGCGATCTCGACAAGGCAAGGGTGCAGTCCATTCTGGCGCAATGCGCCCGCGCGGACGGAAAGCCTTACCAGGTTTGGCAATCGGACTGGTTTGATACGCAAGACAGCAGGCTGGTGTGTCTGCGTTCCGACAGGCCCGGCTGGTTGAAGCGGTCTTTCGGCAAGAACCACGCCGGCAGCCTGTTCTTCCCCCCAAAAATCGACAGACCTGTCTTAAAGGTTCCACTAGACACCGTAATTGCCGCCTAACCCGCGACAGCGACTCAAAAGTCTTTTGCTTCTTTTCTTCAGAAAAGAAGCTCTTTCTTCAGGGGAGTTCCATGAGGTTCTTGAAAGCGCTGTTCTGGATCGTGGTCGTCGCAGGCGCCGCGATCGCGGTTCTGCTCTACGTGAAACTCTCCAATCCCAAACTGCCGGCGGCAGAGCCGGTGCAGAAGGTGACGCAACTCGAGCAGGGCTGGTCGGACGAGGAGCGTGCGCGGTATCATTTCACGCCGCAGGGCACGCTGCTTCTGCCGAAAGCCTGGTTGATGGCGCTGGAGAATGGGTTTTTCTCCAGCGAGAAATTGCTGAAACCGGATACGCTTTCGGGCCTGCGTGAGCTTACCGATGGCATTGCGCCCGGGCAGCCCTGGAACAAGGCGGGATTGCCGATCGGATGGACCGTCGATTCCTGGGCGTCTCCGTCCGATCCAAGCGGCATGAAAGTCGAGAAGATCGGGTTCAATTGTGCAGCCTGCCATACCGGACAACTGAACTATAAGGGCACCGCCATCCGCATCGAGGGTGCGGGCGCCATGCACGATGCAGGCACCTTCCAGGAGATGGTGGGCAAGGCGGTGATTGCGACCTGGCTGCTGCCGTGGAAATACGACGCGTTCATGCGCGAGGTAACGGCCGCCACAGGCGAAAAGCCGGAAGCACTCAAGCCTCAATTCGACTATGCGGCCGGTGTTGCCTGGAGTGCGGCTTTGCAAAGCTTGACTCATCCATTGTATGAGCCCGAGGGGTTCGGTCGCCTCGATGCATTGCAGCGTATTGCAAACACGGTGTTTGCCGACGACCTGAAAGAGACATCTAACAACAGGCACGGCACCGGGCCTGTCAAGTTCCCGTATCTTTGGGATATCTGGCGCTTCGATTGGGTGCAATACAACGCTTCCGTGCGCCAGCCTATGGTGCGCAATGTCGGCGAAGCGCTTGGTGTGCGTGCTGAGACCAATCTGGTCGATACCACCAGTGGGCAGCCGGTGAGGCAGCCGCAAAGCTGGAACAGTTCGGTCAACGTGGAAAACCTCAAATGGATGGAAGACACCTTGCGGCACTTGAAGGCGCCGGTTTGGCCCGAGCCGATCCTTGGTGCGTTGAAGCCCGACCTTGTGAAGCAGGGGCAGGCTTTGTTCGAGAAGAATTGCGCAGGGTGTCATGGTATACAGGTGAAGCAGGATGCCGATCCGCCGGAATGGGTGATGAAGACGCTGCCGATCAGTGTCATCGGCACCGCGCCGGAAACGGCGGTAAATTTTCATGACAACACGTATTCAGGCGCCAAGCTTGGCTTTACGAAACCGTTGCACGCCGCGGATGCGTTGCTTGTGGTGACCGACGGCGTGGAAAAGCGTGGCTACGACAACGCCAACATTCCGGTGGATAAGCGGGCCGACTACGATGGGTTTGGGCGGAAAAACCTGGTTGTGGCCAATGAGGTGTATAAGGCGCGGCCGCTGATCGGCATATGGGCCACGCCGCCTTACCTGCATAATGGCAGCGTGCCGACCTTGTTCGACTTGCTCAGCCCGGAGCGGCCGGACCATTTCTCCGTCGGCACGCGTGAATACGATCCGGTGAAAGTAGGTTTTCTAACGACAGCTTTTCCAGACAGCCAGACTTTCGATACCACTCAGCCGGGCAATTCGAATGCCGGGCATTGGTTTGTCGATGATGACAAAAAGCCCGGACGGATTGGGCCGGCGCTTTCCGTTGAGGATCGTATGGCGCTGATCGAGTATCTCAAGAGCGCGACTTACCAGACATATCCTTGCAGGGATTTGGCGACGCAGGCGGCGCTCGATGGGGCGGTTTGTAATAGGTAGGAAGGAAGCAGTTCTTGTTGAAAAAAACCAAAAAACTTTTGCGCTTTATGTATGCGGGCCGGATAGAACCGCGACAGCGATATAAAAGTCTTTTGGTTCTTTTCTTCAGAAAAGAACTGCTTCCTTCCCCGCTGCCGGATGTGGTGCTTTAAGTCGCGCCCCGGCACCAAACAGCTTCTCCCGCAGCGTGCCCCGGGCATATGCATGCTTATAGCAGCCCCGCGCCTGCAACTCCGGCACCAAAAGATCAGCGACGTGCTGCCAGCATTCCGGCGCCACGGTGCGCGACAGGTTAAAACCGTCGATATCGGCCTGCTCGACCAATGCCTGCATCGTGTCGGCGATCGTGGCGGCGCTGCCGATCATTGGCTGCTGGCGACTGCCGAGAACGAATTGGTTCGTCAGTTGGCGTGTGGTCCAGCCGGGGCCGAGTTGGCGGGTCATGGCGACGATATTGGAGCGGATCGCATCGTTGGGCGACGTATCCACGGGTTCGTCCGGATCATAGGCGGCGAAGTCGATGCCCAGAGAGGCGGCGGCATGGGCGAGTGCGCCGTCCCGGCTGGCGTAAGCACGGTATTCCTCGAACAGCGCCTGCGCCTGCGCGTCGGTCTCGCCGAGGATCACGGTAGCGCCGAGGAAGATCAGCAATGGACGGGGTGCGGCACGCGCGCGCAAATCGGCGGCGGTGGCGGCGATGGCCGGGATGCTGCCGCCGTTGAGGAACACGCATTCTGCATGCTGGCCGGCGAAGGTGCGGCCGCGTGGGCTGCTGCCGGCCTGGTAGAGCAGCGGCGTGCGCTGCGGCGTGGGGGCCGTTAGTGCCATCGCGTCCATGCGGTATTGCGGACCTTCGTGGCGAATGCGGCGTGTTTTCGAAGGGTCGGTGTAGCAGCCTGGCTGCTTGGTGACGGCGCCGTCGTCCCAGCTGTGTTCCCACAGGGCATAGACGGCCGACATGAATTCGTCGGCCAGGTCGTAGCGGTCGTCATGGGCCATCTGGGCTGAAAACCCCATGGCGCGGGCGGCGGAGTCGAGATAGCCGGTGACGATGTTCCAGCCCATCCGGCCGCCGGTGAGCTGATCCAGCGTGGACATGCGGCGGGCGAAGGTGAAAGGCTGCTCGTAGGCGAGGTTCACGGTGACGCCGAAGCCGAGATGCGCGGTGACGGCTGCCATCGCCGGCACCAGCATCAGCGGATCGAGCAGAGGCACCTGCACGGCGTGGCGCAAGGCTGCGTCAGGCGAATTGCCCAGCACGTCGTATACGCCGAGCACGTCGGCCAGGAAGAGGCCATCGAATAATCCGCGTTCCAGCAGGCGCGCGAGATCGGTCCAGTGCGCGAGGGTGTCATATGCCGTGGATCGGTCGCGCGGGTGCGTCCAGAGGCCTTGCTGGATGTGGCCGACGCAGGCCATGTCGAACGCGTTGAGGCGGATTTCGCGCGTCATGGTTTCGGGCGGCATTTGTCGCGCTGCGTCCAGAACACGAAGGCAAGGGCGGCGAGTGCGATGGGCAGGCCGGCGCCGGATTCGTCGATGGCGAAGGCGGTGATCCGGCCATGCGGCGTGGTCATGGGCGCAAAATACGCTTGGTTGAACAGGTTGATGCTCGCATGCGCGACCGCGCCGGTCCATAGGCTGCCTGAGCGCAGGCGTATCCAGGACATGATGATGGCAAGGCTCAAAACCTCGATGACGAAACAGGGCATGGAGAACCACACGGGCGTGGCGTTGTCGTAATTGGAGAACAGCAGCACAGGGAAATGCCAGACCGCCCATATTGCGCCGGTCAGCAGGGCGCCTTTCGTGAATCCCAATGTGCGATCGAGCGTGGGTGCCAGGAAGCCGCGCCAGCCGATTTCCTCGCCCAGCGCGGCGGCGACGCTCCGGATCTCGCCGGTGGTGCCGAGCAACAGGAACCAGCCGAGAACCACCTGCCAATCCGATGCGTGCGGCCAGCCGAGGCTTTTGCGTATATCGGCGAGCTCGGCGGGATTGGGGAAACCGCCAAGGCCCGTCAGCCATACCACGCCATAGACGGCAACGCACACACCGAGCGGCCACAGATAGGACAGGATCTGCCACCGCCACGCGCCCCACTGCCAGCCGAGCATGCTCACCGGCAGCCCACGCAGGCGGCACGTGAGAAGGGCGGCAATGGCGGGCCCCCACATCATGCCGATGGCGTAGCTGCCGTGGCCGCCGCCGACCTGGCCGGTGCCGATCGCGAAGGCCCAGAAGATACCGCTGAGCGCTACCGTGAGGGCCAGGAACAGCAGGACGGAAGTGCGGGTGCTGCTGTCTATCATTGCCTGTTGCTTCGATCGAACCCGGTGGATTCCGCGTGGAACGCCGTGCGCGATGGGCCGTTCGCCCGTGTGGAGGTGTGCGGATGAAACATATGCGCGCTGGCGTGCTGGATGTCGCCTATGAGGAGCATGGGCCGCCGGATGGGCAGCCGGTGATCCTGCTGCACGGCTTTCCTTACGATGTGCATTCCTTCGATGACGTGGCGCCGTTGTTGGCGGCACGTGGCACGCGATGCCTGGTGCCGTATCTGCGCGGCTACGGGCCGACGATGTTTCTCGATGCGGCGACGCCACGGTCTGGCCAGCAGGCGGCGCTGGGCAGTGATCTTCTGGCGTTCATGGATGCCCTTGGCATCGGGAATGCAATTCTGGGCGGGTATGATTGGGGTGGTCGCGCGGCCTGCGTGGTGGCGGCGCTGTGGCCTGAGCGGGTGGTGGGCCTGGTGAGTTGCGGGCGCGGCTACAATATCCAGAATATCGCCAAAGGCGAAGAGCCGGTGGCGCCGGAGCAGGAGCACCGGCTTTGGTATCAGCATTATTTCCGAACCGAACGCGGCCGCGCCGGGCTGGCGGCAAACCGTGGCGAGCTGTGCCAGCTGCTGTGGCGTTTGTGGTCGCCGAGCTGGGATTTTTCGGAGGCGGCTTTTGCACAGACAGTCGGCGCGTTCGATAATGTTGATTTTCTGGACGTGGTGATACATTCGTATCGGCATCGCTTTGGTGGGGTCGCTGGCGATCCCGCCTACGACGCGATTGAAGCGCTGCTGGCAGAGCAGCCGGTTATTACAGTGCCTTCGATCGTTTTGCTGGGTGGCGATGACGGCGTTGAGCCGCCGACGGCCAATGACAGTGCGGCACCGCATTTTTCGGGGACGTATCGACGAAAGGTCGTTGCGGGCGTTGGACATAATTTTCCACAGGAGGCACCAGCGACTTTTGCGGAGGCGGTTTTTGAGTTGGGTTAGGAAGGAAGGCCTTCTTTTCTGAAGAAAAGAAGCAAAAGACTTTTTCGTCGCTGTCGCGGTTCCTTCCGGAGAACATTTCGATGCCTCAGATACTGGTTCTCAATGGCGGCTCCTCCTCCACCAAGTTCGCGCTATTCGAACGCGAAGGGCTTGCGCAGATATGCCGCGGTGAATCAGATGATCTCCCATCCCTGCTGGAGGACTATGCGAGCCAGGATCTGGCAGCGATCGGGCAGCGGATCGTGCATGGCGGGCCGCGGCATCGTGCGCCTGAACTGCTTGATGACGCAGCAATGGCTGCGCTGCACGAGGCCATTCCGCTGGCACCCGATCACCTGCCGGACGAAATCGAGATGATCATGGCGTGCCGACGCTCTCTGCCCGGCATACCGCAATTCGCCTGTTACGACACCTGGTTCCATCGCACGCTGCCGCGGACAGCGAGGCTGTTCGCGTTGCCACGCCGGTATGCCGAGGAGGACGGCATTCTACGGTTTGGCTTTCATGGTGTCTCCTACGAGTGGATCGCTGGCCGGCTGAGGGATTTGCGGCCTGAGGCCGGCGGGCGCGCGGTTGTGGCGCATCTGGGTGGTGGCGCCAGCCTGGCGGCGCTGGCGTGCGGCATTTGCGTGGATACGACCATGGGGTTCACGCCAACCGGCGGCTTGGTGATGGGCACGCGGCCGGGTGACCTCGATCCCGGCATTCTTCTATATCTGCTGCGCAAGCCGGGCATGAGCGTGGAGAAACTGGAGCATGTGCTACAGAAGGAGTCGGGCCTTGCGGGTTTGTCGGGCGGCATTTCGGACATGCGGCGCTTGCTGCAGGCGGCTGCGGACGACACTGCGGCGGAAGAGACGATACAGGTATTCTGCCGGCGTGCGGCACAGGGGATTGCCGCCATGGCAACCAGCCTTGGCGGCCTGGACACGTTGGTTTTCACCGGTGGTATCGGCGAACATCTGGCGCCGGTGCGGCGGCGTATCTGCAATGATCTTGGCTGGATGGGCGTGAATCTGGATATGGCGGCGAACGATGGGAATGCAGCGCGCGTGGAGGCGGCTGGCGCGGTGGTGCAAGTGCACGTGATCCCAACTGATGAAGAGCGGCAGATTGCTCAACATGTCGATGTGCTGCTGAAGGGGCAATGAAGTAGCAGCGCTGTCAGCGTTGCTCACAAACCTGTGACCGTTTCAGGCCAAAGCCTCCGCAACCGCAAATGCTGTGGTTCGATATAGCGGTGCCACATAGTCAGCCGGCTTGTTAGTCAGGAGTGAAGTTTGTCGAACGCTAACGGTCCCGCGTATGATGCATCGCGCGGAGTGGTTGCCGTGCGGCAATTTTCCGCGTGAGCGGGCCGACCGAACGGGACGAGAACGAGCCCGGGGATATCGTCACCGAGACGCACACCGAGAAACGTTTTGTTCCGCGCGGGGCTCCTCGCCAGAAGGACGATGATGAGCACGACGACGACAGCGAAGATAAAAAGAAGAAGAAAGACGATGATAAAGACGACGACGACGACGACAAGAAAGACGAGAAGCCGAAGAGCAAGTTGCCGCTGATCATCCTGGCTATCGTTGTTGTTCTCATTATCATTGTAGGCGTGGTTTTCTGGTTCCTGACCCGTGATCAGGAATCGACGGATGACGCCTACACCGAAGGCAATGCTGTTGCCATAGCGCCGAAGGTTGCCGGTTACGTCATCGAGCGGACTGTGGACGACAACACTTTCGTCCATAAGGGTGATCTGATGTTGCGCATCGATCCGCGCGACTACATCAACGCACGCGATCAGGCGAAGGCCAATCTCGATCTCGCGCGCGCACAACTCCGAAGCGCCGAGATTGATCTTGAAATTGCCAAGGTACGTTATCCTTCGGACCGGCAGCAGACCGAGGCACAACTCGCACAGGCGCGTGCGAACCAAATAAACGCAGGCCGCGAGTATGTGCGCCAGCGCACTGTCGATCGACGTGCGACGACACAATCGACAATTGATCAGGCGACGACACAATTCGCTTCCACGCGTGCCAATACGGAGCAGATCCAGGCGCAACTGAACGTGGCGTCGTTGGTCAGGCAGAACATCGAGGGCACCAGCACCACGCTCAAACAGCGCAAGGCGCAGGTCGAACAGGCCGCGGCCAGCCTGGCGCAGGCAGAGCTAAACCTGTCCTACACCTATATACGGGCGCCTCAGGATGGGCGGATTACACGACGCAATGTCGATGTCGGCACCTACGCGCAGGCGGGGCAACAGGTTTTCTACGTGGTGTCGCCGCAGACGTGGATCGTTGCAAACTTCAAGGAAACACAGCTCGATCGCATGCGGATCGGCCAGCATGTGACGATTGATGTGGATGCCTATTCGAAGCTGAAACTGCATGGCCATATCGACAGTATCCAGCAAGGCAGTGGTGCGCGCTTCACCACTTTTCCATCTGAAAACGCGACTGGCAACTACGTGAAGATCGTTCGCCGCGTGCCGGTGAAAATCGTCATCGATGATGGGATGGACCCGCGGATGGGCCTGCCGCTTGGACTATCTGTCGAACCCACCGTCGAACTGAAATGAGCGGTTCGAAGGGCGGCGCGCCAAACCCGTATCTCATCGCGATCGTGGTGACGCTGGCCGCCTTCATGGAGGTGGTCGACACGACCATCGTTAACGTCTCTCTGCCGTATATCTCCGGCGACCTTGGTGTCAGCACCGATAATGCGGCATGGACGCTGACGACCTACCTGGTGGCAAACGGCATTACGCTGACGGTTTCGGCGGCGCTCAGCAAGCAACTTGGTCGGCGTAGATATTTCATCATCTCCATTGCGGGCTTTACGGCGGCCTCGCTCGCCTGTGGCCTGTCCACGAATTTTGTCGAGTTGCTGGCGTTCCGTGCCCTGCAGGGATTGTTCGGCGGCGGCCTGCAACCGATGCAGCAGGACATCGTGCTCGACACATTTCCGCCTTCGCAACGCCAGGCAGCGCTTTCGATCACCGCCGTTGCCACCATCATCGCGCCCGTGGTGGGACCACTGGTGGGTGGCTACCTGACGTTCAACTTCTCCTGGCATTGGATCTTCCTGATCAACGTGCCGATCGGTGCGTTGACCATTTTCGGCGTGCTCGCCCTTGTGCAGGACCCACCGGAAATGCAGAAGGCGGTGAAGAAGGCGCCGCGCTTCGACTGGATCGGGACCATGTTCATAGCACTCGCCCTCGGTTGCATGGAACTCGGAGCCGACCGCGGCGAGGATTATGATTGGCTCGCCTCGAATTTCATTCGTGCCATGCTCGTGCTTT
Source organism: Acetobacteraceae bacterium (assembly GCA_965198855.1). Classification (GTDB taxonomy): domain Bacteria; phylum Pseudomonadota; class Alphaproteobacteria; order Acetobacterales; family Acetobacteraceae; genus BOG-908. The sequence continues at coordinate 1,014,103 of CBDAPZ010000002.1, forward strand.
CAGTGATCGGCTATGTCGGCGGTGTGACCTACCTGCTCTATGCGAAAAATCCGGCGGTGAACTTGCGCGTGTTTAAGGATCGCAACTTTGCGCTGTCGTGGTTTTCGATGGCGATGATGGGATTCGCACTGTATGCCAGCGCCATCATCATGCCGTTGTTCTCGCAGAATGTGCTCGGCTACAATTCCGTGCTTGCCGGTTGGATACTTGCACCGGGCGCGGTTGTTCTTTGTGTGCTGATACCGATCGTGAGCAAGTTGCTCAATGTGGTGCCGGTGAAATGGGTGGTGAGCGCCGGTGGCATCGCCCTTGCCTTGTCGTGCTACTACTCAATGACCTTGGTGCCAGGCCTCGACTTTTTTCATGATGCCCTCTACCGTGCGGCGCAGACGGCAGCTTTGTCCTTGCTGTTCGTACCGCTCAGCTCGAGCGCGTATTCGACCATTCCTCCTGCATTGAAGGAGGACGCGGCGAGCCTTTTCACCATGGCGCGCAATGTCTATGGCGGCGTCGGTATCTCAATTGGTACTGCTCTGGTCACCGATCACGAGCAGATCCGTCAGGCGCATCTGGTGCAATACCTTGATCCGACCAACCAGCCCTACAACTCGCTTCTGCAATCGGTGCAGCAGGCGGCCATGACCTATGGCCAGTCGATGCAGCAGGCAATCGCATCCGCTCCAGGCGAGATCTTTCAGATGTTGCAGGTTCAGTCAAGCACGTTGGCTTATACCGATGTGTTCTTCATCGTCGGGTTGATGGCACTCAGCATCACCGTATGCGGCCTGTTCATGACGAACGTGATACCCGGGGCCGGCGGCGGAGGCGGGGGTTGAACAGGTGCGCGGCCGGCGCGTGTTCCCTGTTGCTGCTGGCGAGCGGTTGCACGGTGGGGCCGAACTTCAAGCCGCCGAACCCGCCTGAGATCAAGAATTGGCAGCATTCGAACACTGCGGATGCGGCCATTCATCTCGAGACCGATCCCGATCCGCGCTGGTGGGCCGGCTTCGGCGACCCTGTGCTGACCGAGCTTATCCAGACGGCCATCCATCAGAACCTCGATGTGCAGGAAGCGGTGATGCGCGTGGTGGAATCGCGGCAGGGCATCGTGACCGCCCGTGCGGCCGGGCTGCCGACCTTGAGCGGCACCGGCAGCTACATGCGCGAGCAGCTTGGCCTCAAGGGCATATTGGAGTCCCAGGGCGCCTATAGCGACCTGAACAAGCTTGCCAACGATGCTGGCTCCGTCGCCAACACCGGCGTTGTTTCCACAGGCCAGTCGGCCGCCAACAAGATTTTGGATCAGGCAGCGGCGCCGGTAAATCTGTTCCAATATGGGCTAAGTGCCTCGTGGGAGCTTGATCTGTTCGGACGTGTGCGCCGTTCCGTCGAGCAGGCGAAGGCGCTCGCACAAGCGCAGGCGGAAGCGGTAAACGACGCGCTGACCAGCCTGGAGAGCGAGGTCGCGCAGGCCTATGTGCAATTGCGCGGCGCGCAGGCGTTACGCAAAAGCCAGGAGGTCAATATCGCCTCTGCGCACGACTCGTATAACCTTACGGTAAACCGCCGCGCCTCGGGTTTGTCGACCGATCTGGATGTGGAGCAGGCACGCACGCAACTGCTCAATCTGCAACGGCAACTTCCGGAATTCGACAAGCAGGAGGAACAGGCGATCGATCGCCTGGATATCCTGATCGGGCGTCCGCCTGGCACGCTGGATGCACGGCTGCTGCAGCCGGCCCCGCTGCCCGGGCTGCCAAGCGCGGTCGGCCTCGGTGTGCCCTCCACTTTGGCGCGCCGTCGTCCGGATATCCGGGCTGCCGAGGCGCAGCTGCACGCGGCCACTGCGTCCGTGGGCGTCGCTGTAGCGAATTTCTATCCGGACGTTTCGCTGACCGGTAATCTTGGCCTCCGGGCGCTCGATGCGAGCTATCTCACCCGTTGGGCCAGCCATTTTTATTCTGCCGGGCCGAGCGTCTCCCTGCCGATCTTCGAAGGCGGCCGGCTGACCGCAGGGCTGCGCATGGCGCGTGCACAGATGGCGGAGGCGGCACTCTCATATCGCGGCACGGTGCTGAATGCCCTGCGCGAGGTGGAGGATGCGCTGGTCTCGTTCCGGGCAGACCGCATCGAACGTGATCGTCTGGCGGCAGTACTCGCTGCCGCGGATGACACCTTCCATCTTGCATCGAGCCTGTATACGCATGGCTTGTCGCAATATCTGCAGGTGCTCGATGCGCAACGCACGGTGGAGACGGCGCGGCAGCAGCTGGTGCAGGAAGATATGGCTCTGGCCAATGATGTAGTGGCGCTGTATCGGGCGCTGGGCGGCGGATGGGAGCAGCCGGGGGCGAAGAGTGATGCGCCAGAGGTGCCGGAGGCGCCGCCTGTGACACCGGCGGCGGCTGATTCGCTGGCGGATCCAGAGTAGGAAGGAAGCAGTTCTTTCTTGAAAAGAGAACCAGAAGACTTTTATGTCACTGGCTTACGTCGCCGGATAGGACCGCGACAGCGATATAAAGTCTTTTGCTTCTTTTCTTCAGAAAAGAAGGCTTTACGTTACGCTTGCCTTTCATTGTTGACGTGATATGACCCCTTTCGTTGCAAAGCAAGGGGCAAGGTATGGCCGAAGACCTCAATCGTCGTTTCATCCTTCGCCTGGCAGGGCTTCTCGCGGCGAATGGGCTGGCTGGATGTATCGAGACCGATACTGTGCCCCCGCCGCCGGCCATCAGTGCGACCGCCACCGGCATCGATGTGCATTGCCATGTGTTCAATGCACGGGATTTGCCGATACCTGGGTTCGTCGTGCATGTGGCGCTCGAGAATGATCCGCTCGCCAATGTGCAGCTCGGCCCGCTGATCACCTTTATCGCCCTTCTGCTGGACCAGTCTGCGACCGGCGCGGATCAGGAATTGGCGGCGCTGCAAACCGGCATTCAGGTGGCGACGGCGACTGCCGTGCCCGGCCAGATGAAGCCGGAAAATGCGGCGGCCTTGCGCGACCACGCCTATCAGGCCGCGTTGGCGATGCAGGATTATCATCCCGCCGCCCGCAATCTGGCAACGATCCAGCGCGTACATGCCGTGCTGCCGCGGGCAAAGAGCCTGCTGGCGAAGCCTCTCTCCGCAAACATCACCGGTGCCGCCGCCGGCACGGCCGGCGACACGCCGGTGGCCAAGAGCGACCGGCTGCGGTTTCTCTCCACGATGGCAGAGATGAAGAATGGCGGTGCCGTACCCGGCCTTGCGGCGACGGCGCCATCCGGCAGCGCCACGCCGGTTGCGGTGCCGCCGCCGCCCTCCGATGCGACGGTTGCAGCATTGGGACAGGCGACGCCGGACGCTGAGCGAATTCGGTCGCCGATGGCGTGGTGGAGAATGCCAAGAACAAGTCAGGGGTTTTCTATCTTGCGTCTTTGGTGACGCGTTCGCGTGCGGATCTGATCGCCGAACTGGCCGATCTGCCATCCACGCAGGATCGCGGCGATGTGGCGCTGTTCACACCGGCGATGGTGGATTTCACCTACTGGCTGGCCGAGAACGCCGACGATGCGAACGATCCCGATCCCACGAGCGATCCCGGCGGTGTCACGGCCTTGAGCGACCAGATCGCGGTGATGAGCGCCCTGGCGCAACGCAAGAGGGATGCGGCAGGTAATGCCATCACCTATGCGCTGCATCCTTTCGTTTCGTTCTGCCCGTGGCGGGAGATCGCGCAGCGCCAGGCTAACATTTTGCCGCCGGCGCAGCGGCAATTCGCACTGGTGCAGGATGCGATCCTCAACAAGGGTTTTGTGGGCATCAAGCTGTATCCGCTGATGGGTTTCCGCCCGACCGGCAATGCGGCCCAGCCGGCGAACATCTACCCGGCGCGATTGCAGAAATTGCAGGATTTCGCGGCCAACATGGATCTGGTTTTGGATGAGCTTTATGCCTGGTGTGTTGCGAACGATGTGCCGATCATGGCGCATTGTTCGTTCAGCCAGTATTCCAGCGTGAAGGGGGGGCAACTCGGGAGTCCGCAAGGATGGTGGGAAGCGCTGCAGACTCACAAGAACCTGCGGCTGAATTTGGCGCATGCGGGCGGTGTATGGAATCTGGCGGCAGATCGTGTGGCGCCGATCACGAAGGCGGCGGGAGGGCTCTGGCCGGTGGATGTGGTGGCGAGACTTGGTTCTTCGGAGAACCCGAATCTCTATGCGGATATTGCCGATTTCAGCGACGCGATGAGCTGCCAATTGCCGGCGCCGGATGCTTCGGCTTTGGGCGGGTTGGTGCGGTTGGTGGCGACCAATCCTGCGTCGCGGGAGCGCATCATGTATGGCACCGACTACATGTTTTTGATTCAGGCGGCGGGGACCGAGAGGTATGTGGCGGAGATGCGGGATTGTGTGTCGGCGGCGTTGGGGATGAAGCCTGGTGATTTGATGGGGCTGAATGCGGCGCGGTTTTTGGGTTTGAACGATCCTAGGAGTGGCACGCGCACGCGCTTAGCCAGATTCCGGGGCGACACCTTCCTTGATCGCTGGACAGAGATCTAACCGGAAGATGGCGAGATCGCGCGGTATGCTCTTTTGCCCGTGCCTGATCGTGGATTTGGTAATGCGATACGCCGCGGCCTCTCTTGTTTGCAGCTAGAAGCCGTATTCACATAAACGTGAACACCCGCATGCACCCATGGCAGCTGTGATCCAATCTCATCCGCCTGCGCATTTGCTGCCTTCGCAGAAAACTCGCCTAGCTCGCCGCTTCTGATCTATCCTCCGTCTCCCATTCTCCGGCGACGGCATGAAACACCCACGCGCAACCACCATCCGCGTGCAACGGCGGCGTGATATTCTTGCCGTCGCTCCGGGCATCCTGCTCAACCACCACGGCTTGGATATGTGTGGCCAGATCGCGCGGCATCTCGGCCTCAGCGCCACTGGGCTACGCTGTCATGTCAGCAACGAGGCGGAACTCATCCGCCTTCTCTGCCTGGCGCATCTCGACGCCATTTTCCGTGCGGTCTGCGACGTCAACGGACGCGATGCCGATCCGTGGGAGACGCTTCGTGCGATGGCGGCCGCCGTGCTCTCCAGCGCCGCCGCTCATGCGGCTCGCCATACGATCATGCTACGCTACCGCTGCGTGCTGGCGGCGGAGGCGAAGGCTAATGTTCAGGCACGCGGCAATACGATCGAGAACTGTTTTCATTTTGCGTTGTCTGAGACGGCGCCGCAAAAACCCTTTCGCGCCTTCCGCGAACCCGCCCGCCTTCTCGTCGGTCAACTTCTGCATCTGCCGCTTTGGTGGTCCGCAGACGGTAGCGACATGCGACTGGACTGGCTTGCTCAGCAGCTAGGCTTCATGGCCGCGCTGCCGGAGAAACTTCGCATGCCGTAAAAACAATCGCCTAGACAACCATCTTCGCGTATCTTCACCTGTTCGTGATCGTGGATGCCGAAACATATTATGGCGCACATTAATCATCGGGAGATTCGCGCCCAGAGGCTCGACGACATTCTGGCGTGTGCGCCGGACTTTCTTCTTACGTGCCGCTCCAACGCGCTGATGCCGCTGGCTCGGCAGCTTGGCCTTAGCCGCACCGGCCTGTACGGTTATATCCAGAATGAAGTCGACCTTATACGACAGCTCTGTTTGGTTCACCTCAATGCTGCGTTCGAAGCTGTTTGCTCACCAGTCGATTGGTGTGGAGCGCCTGCTGAGGTGTTGCGGGCGATGAGCCTAGCCTTGCTGCGCCACGCAGATAAAACGCCGTCGCGCCATCTTGTGTTCTTGCTGCACCGCCATGCCCTGCATGATGCGGCGCTTGACGCCGTGGATACGCTGCTTCGCTATCTCACCAATAATTTCCAGCTGGCTTTGCAGGGCGTTCACCCGGACAAACCTTTCGACAGTTTGCATAGCGGCGCACGCATGTTGCTGGGCGAACTCCTGCACCTGCCGCTCTGGTGGCCGGAGGCGCCGCATATCGGCAAGGATGAATGGCTCTGCCACCAGATCGGCCATTTGGCGGGAACGCCGGCGCCCGATTGGCGCGTGACGGCCGCGACCCGAATCGACGGCGCCGGCGGAGAATGCAACGATTGGGGAGAGGTCGATCTCCCCAATCGCTTCATGGTTTAGTTAGGCGTGTGCGCGTCCGCGGCTGCGTTGGCAGCGGCGTGGTCTGCGACCTTCGCCTTGTGATAATTGCCGTGGCGGGCAGCCTTTTTCGCGACCACGCGGTCGTGGTGGGCGATGGCGGCGTTTTCCGCCGGCGGCGCATCGTGGCCGGCGGCGGGGTCAACCTGCTGTGCGGCCGCCGGCAGAGCAACGGCGCAGACAAGGGCGGTGGCAAGCAAAAACGACTTCATGGTCACTCCTGAGGGGATGAAGACCTCACTTTGCCCCTTCAAGCGGCCCGTTGGAAGACTTGGGTATGTTACACCTTGTCCAGCAAAGGGCGCCGCCTTCGTCGGTGAGAGGCTGGAACACATCGGTCAGGCCGAGCACCGTTTCCGCGCCGCCGAGGAACAGCACGCCGTCGGGCGGCATCTGATGTGCGAGCGCTTCCAGCACGCGGCGTTTTGTCGGCGGGTCGAAATAGAGCAGCACGTTGCGGCAGAACACCACGTCGAATCGGCCGAGCGGGCGCAGATCGGCGAGCAGATTCCATTCCCTGAACGTGATTGCGGCGCGCAATTCCGGCTTGATCCGCCAGTGGGCGCCTTCCTTGGTGAAGTGGCTGACGAGCATCTGCATCGGCAGGCCGCGCTGGATCTCGAATTGCGTGAAGAGGCCGGCGCTGGCGCGTTCGAGCGGCTCGCGTGCGATGTCGGTGCCCCAGATTTCGATCGACCGCCTGGCCATGGCGCCGGCGAGCTCGGCTGCCACCATCGCGATGGAATAGGCTTCCTGTCCCGTCGCGGCGGCGGCCGACCAGATGCGCAAGGGGGTGCCTGGCGGGCGTGACTGGTGGAGTTTGGGCAGTATGCTGGTGCGCAAGGCGTCGAAGGGTTTGGTGTCGCGGAAGAAGAGCGTTTCGTTGGTGGTCATCGCGTCGACCACGTCGCGTTCCAGCGCGCTGCCCGGGCGCATGCTGGCAGAGAGGGCGGCGAGGTCGTGCAGGCCGTGGCATTTCAGGATGGGCGTCAGGCGGGTTTCGAGCAGATAGAGTTTTTCGGGGCCGATCGCGAGGCCGGAGCGCGCTTTCAGTACCTCGGCGATGCGCGCGAACGCACCGCTCATGCGCCCGATGTGCCGTCGATCAGCCCCTGCAGTGTAGCACCCATGCGGGAGAGCGGCAGCACCGCATGCGCCAGCCCGGCTTTCGCAACCGCGCCAGGCATGCCCCACACCACGCTGCTCGCTTCGTCTTGTGCGATCAGCGTGCCGCCGGCCTCGATGATTCGCCGCGTGCCGGCCAGCCCGTCCTGGCCCATGCCGGTGAGCATGGCCACCAGCACACGCCCGTCCACCGCTTCGCAGGCCGAGCGCAGCATCGTGTCCACCGAGGGGCGGCAGAAATTCTCGGGCGGCGTGTCGGTGAGTTTGGCCACCAGCGTGCCGCCCTGCTGGTGGATCAGCATGTGCCGGTTGCCGGGGGCGAGCAGGATGTGGCCGGGCAGGAGCGTGTCGCCATCCTTGGCCTCGGTGCAAGGCATGCCACCGAGGCGGGTGATGTGCTCGGCGAGAATGGGGGTGAAGGCGGCGGGCATATGCTGCGTGAGCACCACGGGGATCGGCAGGTCCGCACGCAGTTGCGGCACCAGGGCGAACAGCGCGTTCGGGCCGCCGGTGGAACTGCCGATGGCCAGCAGTTTCGGCTTCAGCGGCGATGCCGGCCGCAGCAGCAGCGGCGCCATGGCCGCCGAGGCGAGATGGGCGCGCTGCAGCCGTGCGACGCCGTGCACCTTGGCGAGCAGCTCGGCGCTGAAATTCTGGTCGCAGGCGGGAGCGGTCATGGGTTTGTGCACATAGTCCGCGGCGCCGAGGCGCAGCGCCTGCATCGACACCTCCGCGCCACGGGCGGAGTGGGCGGAGACCATGATGACCGACAGCTCCGGGCGTGCCGCCAGCAGCAAGGGCAGCGCCGTGAGCCCGTCCATCACCGGCATCTCGATATCCAGCAGCACCATGTCGATGGTGGCGTGTAGCCGCAGCATATCCAGCGCGGCACGGCCATCGGCGATCTTGGCCACGATCTCGATGTCGGGGTCGGCCGACAGGATGTTGGCGATGGCGCTGCGTATGGTGGCGGAATCGTCGCATATCATCAGCCGGACGGGATGGGTCGGTGCGGTGTGCGGCATGGCGGTCATAGCAGGCCGACCTGTTCGAGCTTGCCTTTGAGGATCGCGGCGTCGAACGGCTTCATGATGAATTCCTGGGCGCCGGCCTCGATGGCCTCCTCGACGAAGCGCATGTCGTTCTCGGTGGTGCAGAACAGCACCGGCGGGTTGGCCGGCCCGAACTCGGCCCGCAATGCGCGCAAAAAATCGATGCCGCTCATCACCGGCATGTTCCAGTCGAGCAGGATGGCGTCCGGCAACCTGGTGCGGCAGGCGGTCAGAGCCCGCGCGCCGTCGGCTGCTTCCTCGACGCCGAAGCCGGTGCCTTCGAGCATGCGGCGGGCGACCTTGCGCACCACGCGGCTGTCGTCGACGACCAGGCAAATGCGGGCGTTCACGCCGTCACCGTGTCGAATTGCAGCAGCCTGGCGACGTCGAGCACGACCATCAGCCGGTCGTTGACGCGGAAGATGCCGAGCGAGTGGTCGTTCCAGATCGGCGGCAAGGTCGGCGGATTGGCCTCCATGTCGGCGCGGCGCAGCGAGACCACTTCGCTGACATGGTCGACCAGAAGGGCATAGAGCTCGCTGCCTTGTTCGGTGACCACCGACATCGGCTTGGTGCCGGGCGCGCGGGCAGGGAGGCGCAGCCTTTGTCGGAGGTCGATCGCGGTGACGATGCGGCCGCGCAGATTGAGGTTGCCGGCGATCTCGGGAGGGGCGAGCGGGATGCGTGCGATGGTCTGGCCGGCCAGCACGTCGCGCACCACCAGCACGGGAACGCCACAGAGCTGCTCGCCCAGCATGAGGGTGACGTAGGAACAGGTCTCTGCCTCCGCGGCTTGGCGGGTGGTTGGCATGTGCTGTGTTCCTCAAGCGAGCGCGGCGTTCAGGCATTGCCGCAGGCTTTCGATCAGCGCCTCGCGCTGCATCTTCTGCACGTAGTCGGTGAAGCCGGCGTTGCGGGCGGTCTCGGAATCCATCGCACCGCTGCGGGCGGTCAGCGCGATCATCGGCAGCTCCGACCAGGCGCCGCCCTGCCGCACCCGGCGGACGAATTCGAGGCCGTCGATATCGGGCATCTCGATATCGGAGACGATCGCATCGACCTGCAGGCCGCCATCGCGCAGGCGCAACGCCGCTGCGGCGCTGGCGGCGGCGGTGACCTCGTAGCCGGCGGCGGAGAGGGTGGGCACCAGGAGCTGGCGGAAGAAATCGCTGTCCTCGACCACCAGCACGCGTTGCCGCTGGGCGGGTTTGGCGGGGTCGGCGCCGAACCAGTCGCGCCAGGCCAGAGTGAGCCAGTGGCTGGTGTCCAGCACGTCGGCCGCCTGGCCGTCGATCACCGCGGTGCCGAGCAGGCCAGGCCTGGTGGCACCGATCTCGATGCGCAGGCGGTCATGCACGACATCGAGGATGGCATCGACCATGAGGCCCATGCAGCGTTCGCCATCGGCAAACACCAGCACCGGCTGTGTGGGTTCGGCGTGGCCCGCCTGGCTCTGACGGCTGCCGGGCACGAAGCCGCCGGACTCCATGGCGATCAGCGGCATCAGCCGGCCGCGATATTGGGTGACATGGCCGCCCGCGCAGGTCTCGATCTTGCTTAGCGCGATGTCTTCGAGGCGGGCGACCAGGCTGAGCGGGACGACCAGGGGCGTCGCCTCGTCATTGGCGCGGAACAGCAGCAGGGCCACACGTTCCTCGGATTGCGAGACGGGCAAGGCGGCTTCCGCGGTGCCGCCCGCCTCGCGCAACGAGACGCCGGTGCTCCGGGCGACGCCGTTCGGGTCGAGGATCATGATCACCGAGCCGTCGCCAAGGATGGTGTTGCCGCTGAACATGGTGACGTGGCGGAGGATAGGCGCGACCGGCTTGACCACGATTTCCTCGGTGTCGAATACTTCGTCGACCACAATACCAAGCAGGCCGCTGCCTACGGCGGTGACCACGACGGTGGTGCTGTCGGGCTTGGCATCGGCACTTTCCATCTGCAGCAGGGTGCCGAGGGAGATCAGCGGCAGCAGGCGGTCGCGTAGGCGCAGCACCGGGGCGTCGCCCACATGTTCGATAATCGTGGCGGTGCCGTTTGCCGCACCATTCTCGCGGCCGACACGCACCAGCTCCATGACGCTGATCTGCGGGATGGCGAAGCGTTCGCCGGCGGCGGAGACGATCAGTGCGGAGACGATCGCCAAGGTGAGCGGGATTTTGATGGTGAAGCAGGAGCTCGCGCCGTAGGTGCTGGCGAGGTCGATGGTGCCGCCGATCTGCTCGATGTTGGAGCGCACCACGTCCATGCCGACGCCGCGGCCGGAGATGGCGGTGACGGCAGCCGCGGTGGAGAAGCCGGCGCGGAAGATGAAGGCGCGGATCTGCGTCTCGGTCATCAAAGCGAGCTCGGCTTCTGTGGCGAGGCCCTTGCTGAGGGCTTTTTCGCGGATGCGCGCCACGTTGAGGCCGCGGCCGTCATCGGCGACTTCGATCAGGATGTGGCCGCCTTCGTGGAAGGCGTTGAGCATGATTCGGCCGGCCTCGGGTTTGCCGGCGGCGCGACGTTCGTCGGGGGTTTCCAGGCCGTGATCGGCGCTGTTGCGAACCATGTGGGTGAGCGGATCTCGCATCAGTTCGAGGACCTGGCGGTCCAGCTCGGTGTCCTGACCGCGCATCTCCAGGATGATCTTCTTGCCGGTTTCCTGGGCGAGGTCGCGGACGAGGCGGGGGAGCTTGTTCCAGGCGGTGCCGATCGGCTGCATGCGGGTTTTCATCACACCCTCCTGCAGGTCGGAGGTGATGTGGGAGAGGCGTTGCAGGGGGGCGTTGAAGGCGGTGATGTTCTGGGCGCGGGCGAGCTGGAGGAGCTGATTGCGGGTCAGCACGAGCTCGCCGACGAGGGTCATCAGCTCTTCCAGCACATCGACAGTGACGCGGATGGTCTGCGGGCCTGCCTGGGTTTCGGCTTGTGGTTCGGGGGTGGCGGCCTCTTGTGCCTCGGCTGGCGGGGCAGAGGCATCGAGCTCACCAGCGGCGGCGCGATTGAGGGCAGCGATCATGGCGGTGTCGTCGCCGGGGGGTTCGCTGCCGGTGGCGCCAAGGCCGACGAGGATGGATTTGATGCGGTCGAGCGAGGCGAGGACGAGGTTGATTACTTCGGGGGTGACGACCAGTTCGCCGTCGCGCACGCGGCCGAGCACGTTTTCAGCCGCGTGGGCGACGTGTTCCAGCCGCGGGAGCCCGAGGAAGCCGCAGGTGCCTTTGATGGTGTGGACCATGCGGAAGATCAGCGAGAGGGTGGGCTTGTCGTCAGGAACGCGCTCGAGCTTGACCAAAGCGAGGTCGAGTTCGGCGAGGGCCTCGTTCGTCTCGGTCAGGAATTCCGGGATCAGGTCGTCCATTGGGCGAGGATGGACGTGGCGGGCGAAGAATGTGTGAAGAAGGTTTTTAGAGCTGCTTGACGCTGAGGCGGGTGAGCGACTCCAGGGTGATGGTGCGGTGTTGCGCACGCGCTTGTAGGCACGCCAGAGCGATGGCCGCGCTGCGGGGTGCTTCGCACGCGATAAGAAGCGCTTCTTTGCTGTCGAGGCAGTTGGCAAAGGGCGCGGGCCAGGCGGCGCGCATGCCTTCGATTTCCACGTTAAAAATCTGGTCGGTGCCGGAGAGTTTTATCGTGCCGCCGCGTGGCAGGCCGGATGCGGCGACGAGCAGGAGCGAGAGCGAGAGCTGCTGGGTTTGCGGGGCGGTAGCCTGCAGGGCGGTGGCCTCGAGGTGCAGGCGCTCGGCGCCAGGCAGGCCGTCGCACAGGGTTTCGGGCGAGCGCAGTTCGCTGCCGGCACCCCAGGCGGCGCGCAGCAGGCGCAGCCTTGCCGCGACCTCCTTCGAGAGGACCAGCGCCAGATCGAGCGCCTCCCGGTCATTCTCCTCGGCCGCCAGTTCGAGCATGCCGGTGAGGGCACCCATGGAGCCGGCGAGGTCGTGGCATAGCCGGGCGCAGATCGTGCCTGCCAGGGTCAGCGGGTCCAGTCCCACCAGGGAGGCGGCGGTGCGCAACGGTGGAACTGTTGGCATGCGGCGGTTGTTTTCCTTCTATGGGTTCTGTCACGCGGCGGGACCTAGAGATGACCGAATTCGAACCGGGGCAATTCGTGCGGAATCCGAAGCGGCCGGATTGGGGGCTCGGCCAGGTGCAGTCCGTCGTTGAAGCGCGGGTGACGGTGAATTTCGAGAATATAGGCAAAATTCTTGTCAATACAGTTAATGTCGAACTCGAAATAGAAATGTGACGCGGGCGGGACCACGACCCCGTCAGGCCCCTTGACCAAGGGGCGGAACATGGCGACTTGCAGACAATCATGCCGCTCATCGACCCCTTTGCCCGGCCTATCACCTATCTGCGCGTGTCGGTGACGGATCGGTGCGACCTTCGCTGCGTCTATTGCATGGCGGAGGACATGACATTTCTGCCGCGGGCCGAGATCCTGTCGCTGGGGGAGCTGGAGCAGCTTTGCGACGCCTTCATCACCGCTGGTGTGCGCAAGCTGCGGATTACCGGGGGCGAGCCGCTGGTGCGGCGGAATGTCATAAGCCTGATTGCGGCGATGGGTACGCGGCTGGGCCAGGGGCTGGATGAGCTGACGCTTACCACCAACGGCACACAGCTTGCGCGGCATGCGGAGGCGCTGGCGCGTGCGGGGGTGAAGCGGATCAATGTCAGCCTCGATACGCTGGATCCGGAGCGGTTCGCGCGGCTGACGCGGTGGGGGAAGCTGCCCGCGGTGCTGGAGGGGATTTTCGCGGCACGCGATGCGGGGCTTGCGGTCAAGATCAACGCTGTCGCGCTGCGTGGCGAGAACGAGGACGAGTTCGATGACATGCTTGCCTGGTGCGGGCGGCACGGGTTCGATTTCTGTCTGATCGAGACCATGCCGATGGGCGAGATCGGGCAGGATCGTGTCGATCACTACCTGCCGTTGTCGCTGGTGCGCGCCCGGCTGCAGAATCGCTGGACGCTGGTGGAGAGCGATTACCGCACCGGCGGGCCCGCGCGGTATGTGACGGTGCAGGAGACCGGGCGCCGCCTGGGCTTCATCACGCCGCTGACGCATAATTTCTGCGAGGATTGCAACCGTGTTCGGCTGACGGTGACGGGCATGCTGTATATGTGCCTGGGCCAGGATGATGCGGCCGACCTGCGGCGGCCGTTACGTCAAGGTGACGATCTGCAGGAGGCCATCAGCGAGGCGATCTCCCGCAAGCCGAAAGGCCATGATTTCATCATCGACAGAAGCAGGCGCGCGCCTGCGGTGGCGCGGCATATGAGTGTGACCGGCGGCTGATCGGAATGCCGTCTCCGGCGCGTTTGCGCGAGATCCATGAGGTCAGGAATACATTAGGCGAATGCCCGCTCTGGAATGACCGGGATGGGCATTTTTGGTGGACCGACCTGCATGAGTCGCGTCTTTACCGGATGAACCCGCAAACCGGCGCCATTTCGATTACCGATGTGCCGGAACGACTTTGCTCTTTCGCGTTTCTTGCCAAGCGGGACACGCATATTCTTGCCGCGTTCGAAAGTGGCTTGGCTTTTTACGATCTTCGGAATGGTGAGATCGACTGGATTACGCGGCCGGAGCATGGACCGACAGGCATGCGCTTCAACGATGGGCGTGTCGACCGGCAAGGCCGCTTCTGGATCGGCACCATGGTGGAGGAGCGGGACCGCGTCCCGGTCGGCTCGGCCGCGCTGTATTGCCTCACCGCGGACCTCGATTTGACGTTGCATGCGCAAAACGTCACCATCTCCAACGGACTCTGCACCAGCCCGGACGGCGCCACGCTGTATTTTGCCGATTCGCCGAGCCGGGTCATCCATGCCTTCGACCTGGATATTGCGTTCGGCACCATTGCGCATAAACGCGTTTTTGCCACCGTCAGCCAGGGGGTGCCGGATGGCTCGGCCGTCGATTGCGAAGGACATGTGTGGAGCGCACGCTGGGGTGGCAGCAAGCTGGTGCGCCACGCGCCGGATGGACGCGCGGTCGATGAGATCGCATTGCCGGTGAGCCGGCCGACATGTTTGGCCTTTGGTGGCGCGGACATGAAATTGCTGTTCGTGACATCTGCACGCGAGGGGATGGATCAGGCGGCGCTTGACGCTGAGCCATTGGCGGGTGCTGTGCTGATCTACGAGTCGGAGGTGGCGGGGTTACCGGAGGAAAGATTCAGGTAAGGCAGCCATTCTTCGACCCGGTTGGAAACGTCACTCATGATGGCTTCATCGCCTGGATCCTGGATATCTTGACGGCTGGCTGTGCCTGCGGCGCGATGGTGACCATGACATCGACCAAGGCACGACATTCTGCCCGTCCGGTGGCGAGCAGCTCACGGAACGACCGGATGCGCGACATGATCCAAAGCATGAGCGCGATGACCCAGCTTGGGGAGCCGTTGATCCGCCGCTTGGACTGCGGATACACGTTATAGCCGAGGCCGCGGATGAGTGCGTATCCCTCGTGAACGCCGTGCGCGAGGGCGAGTGCCTCCCGCCAGGACGCGCCGCCGTGTCGCCGTTCTCCCGCCACGGAAACACTTTCGAATGCTATGCAAATCGGCACATGGCATCGCAGCCAGAGCTGCATGTCAGGCTCGACGGTCGCCGGCATGCCGGCAGCCTTGAACAACTCCACCCAGCGCTGCTCGCTCATGATCGTTTTCTGACCGCCCGCTCCGATGGTCGCCTTCAGCTTGCCCTCGGCATTCAATTTGGCCTGCACGAACGGCATGCCGAAGGAGCAGCGTTCCGCACCGACTGCCTGTTGCAGCCGCTCCGGATCGAAGGTCACGAACATGAATTGGATCCAGCGCGCAGCACTTCGCTGCAACGCCGGCAGCACGGCATCGACCTGGTGGGCGAGCAGAGTGACGATGACCAGGTCGTAAGGGATCGTCTCGTCCAGAGTCTCGGCGACGCCGACGCTGGCGCGCTCGCCTTTGACGTCAACGATGCCGCGGTCGCGTTGCAGCTGCCGGAGCCGGTCGGAATCAGGCCGTGCGACGACGGTGACTTCGTGGTGCCCGATTTTGGCCAACTGGAACGCGAAGGTGCTGCCGATCTTGCCGACCCCGAGAACGGCGATGCGCAGCGATGCGGTGGGATCCTTGGGCATGGCGTCTTAATCCTGCTGGTTTCGTCGAACGAGGCCGAACCCGAACGAAGGGGTCCGCGGAGTTCGTCATGTTCGATGCAGACACCATGTGAGGCACACGATATAGTAGTAAAGTATGTAGTTTATCATAGTATAATTACTGACAGGATCATGCGGTAACGTCATGGACCATAATCAGCTTGGCGTATTCTTGCGCATGCGCCGCGCAAAGCTTGATCCGGGTGCACTTGGCTTCGCGTCGGAGCGCCGCCGCACGCCGGGATTGCGCCGCGAGGAAGTGGCGCAGCGCGCGAGTATCAGCTCGACCTGGTACACCTGCCTTGAACAGGGACGGGGTGGTGCACCGTCTGCGGACGTGCTCGACCGTATCTCCCGCGCCCTGATGCTGACGAATGTCGAGCGTGAGCACCTCTTTCTGCTCGGCCTCGGCCGGCTTCCCGAGATGCGTTACCAGAAGAACGCCGGCGTCGCCCCGCGGCTCCAGCGTGTGCTTGATACGATCGACCCGAGCCCTGCCTTCATCAGAACGGCAACATGGGACCTTGTTGCCTGGAACCGGGCGGCAACGGTTATGCTGACCGACTTCGCCTTGTTGCCGGCTCCGCAGCGCAACCTGCTTCGCCTGCTGTTTCTCGATCCGCGTGCACGCGCCATGCAACCCGACTGGGCGGAGTCGGCACGGTTCGTGGTGAGCGCGTTCAAGGTCGACGCGGCGCGGGCCGGTGCCGCGTCGGACGTGGCCCCTTTGGTCGCCGAACTCTGCCGCTCCAGCCCGGAGTTCGAGATCATGTGGCACGACGATGAAATCCGTAGTTTTGGCGAGGGTGCCAAACACATGCAGCACCCGCTGCTCGGCGCATTATCCTTCGAATACTCGGTGTTTGCGGTGGATGCCCGCTCAGATCTGAGCATGGTGGTGTATGTCGTGACGACGCCTTCCGCTTCGAACCAGCTTCGGTCGCTGGTCGAGGCGTCGCGCGCAGTGATGCTTGATCCCTCAGCGGAATCCTAAGCCTACGATGCGACGCCGTAGGCGTAAGGCGTGTTGACGACTGCAGCTTTCACGCCGGCGCTTGCCTGGTCGACGATCGCGAGGAAAGCGGCATCTGCCTTCTTCCTCTGACGCGTTTGACGATAAATCCGGTGCGCCTCGAGAAATGCGACGCTCCACGCTGCCAAGAGCAGGCCAGCGGCGAGACGCGCATCCCCGTCGCCTGCCTCTCGCCCGATCGTCTCGGCGAGCGCGTCTGCGACGACGCCGGCAAGCTCGTCGCGTATCGCCCGCGCGCGCGCCTTGAGCGTTTCGCTTGCCTGGATCGTCTCGATGTAGCGTTGGCTGATCGAGGAGAAATCCACGAAGGGGCGCCGCTCTGCAACCAGCCGATGAGCGAGCAGGCGGAGCGTCTCGATCGGATCGATCTGCGGATCACGCTTTCGCAACGCCTGGCGGAGCAGCTCGCGGCCCTCATCGTCGCGATCAAAGAACATGTCCTCCTTGCGCGGGAAATGATTGAACACCGTCATGCGGCCGACATCTGCGGCGTCCGCAATCTCGTCGATCGTCACGGCATCGAAGCCGCGCTCCAGGAACAGGCACGTGGCGGCATCCGAGATCGCCTGCCGTGTGGCAAGGCGCTTGCGCGACCGGCGGTCGGGCGGTGTTGACAGGTCGCTCATTTACTCCCACCTGCTTATATACTGAGTACACATTGGGACGCGATATATGGAAGCGCAATGCGATGTCGTTGTGGTGGGAGCCGGTCCGGTCGGGCTTCTCGCCGCCATCGAGCTGCATCTTAGCGGCGCCAGTGTCGTCGTATTGGAACGCCTGACCGAACCGAGCAAGGTGCTGAAGGCGGGGGGGATCGGCGCGCTTGGGATCGAAGCGATGCGCCGTCGTGGCATGTCGCCGGCGATCGATGCCGCGCAGGCACGTGTCTCGGCGGCGATGGAAACGCCCGGCGGGTCACGGCCAGGCAACGCCGCGCGGCCACGGAGGAAAGTATAGCGGTCATTTTGCGGGCCTGATACTGATCCGACGGGATGATCAGGACGAGCCGGAGAGGCTCGGCAGCCCGATCGACCAGCAAGGCATCGAAGCGATACTTGGTGATCGCGTTCGCGCGCTCGGGATCGAGGTCCGCCGCGGCTGCGAGATCCAGAGCCTCTCGCAGCTTCCGGACCTGGTCGATATCGAATGGGCCACGGAGACAGGAAACGGCCAGACACGCTGTTCCTGGCTGGTCGGCTGCGACGGCGGCCGAAGCACGGTCCGCAAGCTGTCTGGCTTCGCGTTTCCGGGCTGCGACCCGACCATGACGATGTACCAGGCCATCGCCGAAGTCGATTATCCTGAACGGCTCGCTGCACATGGCTTCCAATACACATCCGGCGGCATGTACATGTCGTTTGCCGGCCGGTTGGCCATGCTGGATTTCAGCGGCCCGCCTGCAGACCGTGACGCGCCGATCACCCGGTGCGCGTTCGAGGCCGTGCTGCGCCGTGTCAGCGGCGCGGATATCCGGGTCAAAGCTCTCGAGAATGCCAGCCGGTGGACCGACAATACGCGGCTCGTCGATACCTATCGGAAGGGCAGGGTGCTGCTCGCCGGCGACGCGGCGCATATTCATTCGCCCTTCGGTGGTCAGGGCCTGAGTCTCGGGCTCGCCGACGCGGCGAATCTGGGCTGGAAGGTCGCCGCGGTGGTTCGCGGCGCAATGCCCGCGCGCCTGATCGACACCTATGAAGCCGAGCGCCGGCCGGTTGCCGAGGCCGTGTTGGCCAATACGCTCGCGCAGGTCGCGATCATGCGGCCCGACCCGCAATCGGCGGCGATGCGCAATATCGTCGCAAAGCTGATGGCGTGCGACGACGCCAATCGGTTTTTTGGCGGAATGATCAATGGCCTTGCCGGCCGCTACGATCTCGGCTCGGACCATGGCGACGTGGGGCGGCTCGCGGGCGACAGGCCGGTGGGTGATAGCTCGCTCTACGATCTCATGCAGGATGGGGAGGGCGTGCTTCTCGACGCTTCACCCAACGGAGCGGCGTCCAGGCTCGTTTCATCGATAACGTCAGGTGTGCGGTGTGTCGCCGTTGATGCGGCTCATTCGATGTTGATTCGCCCGGATGCCTGCATCGCCTGGGCCGATGAGAAAAATAGCATCGGCAAATTGGAAGAGGCGCTCGATCGCTGGTTCGTCCGAACACCGGCACAGGCTGGTTTGTTCCATGCTGTAGGAGGGCTGGTGGGGTGAAGAGCACCGTATCTTACGGCGTCGTTGACGCAGTGCAGCATAGCCCTTAAGAGCCGGCATCCTGACCTAGCGAAGCACGATGCGGCGCAGCCTTTTCTGCGCCGGAGGCGCCGCTCGACGATGCCCATGATTTTTGCAGATCTCTCCTTGGCGCCAGCCCTGCTGCGCGGCTGGCCGAGGAAGGGTATGCCACCCCTACTCCTATTCAGGCACAAGCGATCCCGATACTCCTGGCTGGTCGTGACGTGCTGGGCATGGCGCAAACCGGCACGGGCAAGACCGCCGCCTTCGCGCTGCCGCTGCTGCATCGCCTCGCCGCAGCGCCACGCCCGGCACCCAAGGGCGGTGCCCGTGTCCTGGTGCTGGCACCGACGCGCGAACTGGTCTCTCAGATTGCCGCGGGCTTCGAGAGCTTCGGCCGCCATCTGCCGCTCAGCGTGGCAACGATCTTCGGCGGTGTCAGCCAGTTCCACCAGGTCAATGCCCTTAAAATGGGCGTGGACATCATCGTGGCGGCACCTGGGCGTTTGCTGGATCTGATCGAGCAGGGCCTGTGCGACCTGTCGCAGCTCGAAGCGCTGGTGCTCGATGAGGCCGACCAGATGCTCGATATGGGCTTTGCCAAGCCGATCGAGCGCATCGTCGCAGAGCTGCCGAAGGATCGGCATACGCTGCTGTTTTCGGCAACGATGCCGAATCCATAGCCGCGCTGGCCGAAAGCCTCCTGCGCGATCCGGCGAAGATCGAGATCGCCCCGCCATCCACCACCGTCGACCGGATCGAGCAATCGGTCATGTTCGTCGATGCGGCCGACAAGAAGGCGGCGCTGCTGGCGCTGCTGCGGGGTCCGGAAATCGGCCAGGCCGTGGTCTTCACGCTGCAGAAAAACATTGCCAATGAGGTTTGCGCCTTCATCACCGAGGCGGGCATCACGGCCGAGGCCCTGCACGGCAACAAGTCGCAGGGCCAGCGGGAGCGCGCGCTGGACGCCTTCCGCGCCGGCACCGTGCAGGTTCTGGTGGCGACCGATATCGCGGCGCGCGGTATCGACGTTGAGACAGTGACGCATGTTTTCAACCACGATCTGCCAAGCCTGCCGGAAAGCTATGTCCACCGCATCGGCCGCACCGGCCGCGCCGGGCGCAGCGGCTTCGCCATCACGCTTTGCGATGTCGAACAACGTGCCTGGCTGCATGATGTGGAGCGGGAAATCGGCCGCAGGTTGACCGTTCAAGCCGATCACAAGTGGCATTCGGAAGCGGCGCAGCACCCGACCATGCGCGCGCCCGTGCTGGGCGGCGGGCCGGTCAAGCAGATCAAGCCGCAGAAACAGCGCGAGCGTAAGGTTTGGACCGAGGAGGAGAAACGCGCTGCGCGGGAAGCGGTTGGGGCGGTGTAAGAGGAAGGCCTTCTTTTCTGAAGAAAAGAAGCAAAAGACTTTTACGTCGCTGTCGCGGTTTTATCCGGCAGCGTATGCATAATCATAAAAGTTTTTTGGTTCTTTTTTTCAAAAAAGAACGGCTTACTTTGCTTAATCGGCCTTCAAGGCGTGGACGGAGAACAGGTTTTCGTCGTCTGTCCAAAGCTTTTCGGCAGACCAGCCGGCTTGACCCGCGAGGGCCTGGAAGCCGGCGATGCTATGCTTGTAGCTGTTCTCGGTGTGGATCGTTTCACCCACGTCGAAATCGATGCGATGTCCCGCAATGTGCACCGTCTGCGGGCGGAGACTTTCCAGATGCATCTCTATACGGCTCTCGCTCTCGTTCCAGCGGGCACGATGCGCAAAGTCCTGGACGACGAAATCGGCTGCAGCCTCGCGGTTCAGACGGGTGAGAAGGTTACGGTTGAACGCTGCGGTGACGCCGGCCGCATCGTCATAGGCGTGTAGTAGCCGCGAGACATCCTTGCGCAGGTCGACGCCGACGATCAGCCAGGCGCCCGCACCGAGCGTGCGGCGCACATCGGCGAGGAAGCTCACCGCTGTCGCAGGATCCAGATTGCCGATCGTGGAGCCTGGAAAAAAACCGAAGCCGGGTTTGTCTGCCGTGAGCGCCGGCAGCACGAGTGGGGCGAGGAAGTCGCCGCACACGGGATCCACCTTCAGGGAAGGATGGGTCTTGGCGAGACGGGCGGCGACGTCCTGCAATGCCTCGCGTGCCACGTCGATCGGCACGTAGGAGGTGAGGCGGCCTTGAGCGCGGTCGAGCAGGAGGACGGCTTTTGCTTCGTCGCTGGCGCCGAATTCCACCAGCGCACTGCCGGGGGCGGCGAGTGCGGCGATCTCGTGGCCGAAGCGCTCGAGCATCGCGCGTTCGGTGCGGGTGACGTAATATTCAGGCAGCCGGGTGATGGCCTCGAACAGGCGCACCCCTGCTTCATCGTAGAAAAGTTTCGGCGGTAGCGTTTTCGGCTGCGCCATCAGCCCTGCGAGTGCCGCGGCGGCGGTGGCCTGGTCGGTCGTGGTGGCGTCTAGCATGAGTGTCTCGGTTCTTTGGGGCGTGTCAGATGTCGGCGGCGAGGCGCAAGCCGGTAAATTGCCAGCGTTTTTCGGGGGGGAAGAAATTGCGGTAGGTAGGGCGGACATGGCCTGGTGCGGTCACGGCCGATCCGCCACGCAACACCATCTGGTTGATCATGAATTTGCCGTTGTATTCGCCGACGGCACCTGCGGCGGCCCGGAAACCCGGGTAGGGCAGGTAGGCGCTGCCGGTCCATTGCCAGACATGGCCGGTGAATTCGCCAAAGGCCGGGTTACCGGAGGCCTGTGCGGATTCCAACTCCGCTTCGGTGGGCAGGCGGGCACCGGCCCAGCGGGCAAAGGCATCTGCCTCGTACCAGCTGACATGGCGCACGGGCGCATCTACATCGAGCACGCGCAGGCCCGCTGGAGTCATTTGCTGCCACGGTGCGGCATCCTCTTCCCGCCGCCAATAGAACGGTTCAGTCCAGCCTTCCGCCTGCGCGCGATCCCAACCGTCCGACATCCACAGGCTAGCCGTGCGGTAGCCGCCATCTTCGATGAAGGCGAGGAAGTCGGCGTTGCGCACAAGGCGCGAGGCGAGGCGATGGGGCTGGAGCAGCACACGGTGGTGTGGCAGCTCATTGTCGAAAACGAAGCCGTCGGTGGCGCGGGCGCCTAGGCCGGAGATGCCGCCTTCCATGTCGATCATGCGTGTCGGGTTGGCGGCGCCCTGAGGTTCCGCCCAGTCAGGGAGACAAGCGGGTGAGAGGGGATTTTGCGCGAAGGCATGCAGGATGTCGGTGACCAGCAACTCCTGGTGCTGCTGTTCATGCTGAAGACCAAGCTCGACCAGCTCAGCGCCCTCTGCGGGCAGATCGTCGAGCGCTGCCAGCATCGCCTCATCCACCGCCTGGCGATAGGCGCCGATTTCATTGGACGCGGGCCGTGTCAACAGACCGCGTGCAGGGCGCGGATGCCGCGCGCCGACAGCCTGGTAGTAGGAGTTGAACAGGACCTGGAAGCGGGGGTCGAATGGCTGATAACCGGCGATAAAGGGGCGCGCCACAAAGGTCTCGAAAAACCAGCTGGTATGCGCGCGGTGCCATTTTGCAGGGCTGGCATCCGGCATGGATTGCACGCACTGGTCTTCCGGCGACAGGCTGGCCGACAGCGCCTCGGTGCGGGCACGGATATCCACATAGGCTTGGCGCAACGTGGCGCGCCCGGCGGCGGCCCTCAGGCCGGCTTCGGGTGTGGTCATGCAAGTCTCCTGGGGCTTTGAACTCTCGCGGGCGAGGGCTGGCAGGTAGAACTGGGGCGGCTGCGCCGTGGTTCCATCGTTCCGCTGCGGCTTGTGCTGCAACAAGCGGTGATCATGCAGTTGGGGTTGGGCTGTTGAGGTGCAATGCCACAGGGTATTTCACCCTACGCGCCCAGGACGAGGGGACCGTGCCTGTCGACGAGTGTGGCGCTCGCCTGGTTCAACCCAATGACCTCTATGCGCGTCCCGTGCCGGCGCATCCTGGTGACCACGCCTTCCAGGGCGCCGACCGAGGTGACATCCCAAAAATGGGCTTCGCTGAGATCGATACGCACATTGGCTGCCTTCTCGCGCAGGTCGAAGCTATCAGCGAACATATCGGCACTGGCGAAAAATATCTGGCCGCTGACGGTGTAGGTGCGGGTGTCGTTGGCCTCGTCATAGATGTCCGTCACGGACATCAGACGCATCACCTTAAAGGCGAAGAAGACGCCGCTCAGCAGCACGCCGACCACGACACCCGCCGCGAGGTCGCTGGTGGCGACCGTGATCACGACGGTTGCCAGCATCACCAGGCTGGAGACCTTGGGGTGACGGACCAGGTCGCGGAACGACGTCCAGGAGAAGGTGCTGACGGAGACCATGATCATGATGGCGACCAGCGCCGCGACCGGGACGCGGGCGATCCAGGGTCGGAGCAGCACCATGAGAATGAGCAGGAAGAGTCCGGCGACGAGGGTCGACAGCCTGCCGCGACCGCCGTAGCGGATGTTGCCGACGGTCTGGCCGATCATGCCGCATCCTGCGATGCCGCCGAACAGTCCTGCGGCAACATTGGCCAGCCCGAGGCCCGTGCATTCGCGCGCCTTCGAACTGGTGGTCTCCGTCAGGTCATCCACCACGGTTGCTGTCATCATCGATTCCAGCAGGCCCACGACCGCCATGGCCAGGGCGTAGGGGGCGACGATGCGGAGCGTCTCCCAACACAGCGGCACATGCGGCAGGACGAGGCTGGGCAGCGATGACGGCAGCCTGCCAAGGTCTGCCACGGTATGCAGGGGCATGGGCACGACGAAGCTGATCGCCGTGAGTGTGACGATGCAGATGAGCGGCGAGGGAACTGCCGTAGTGAGGCGGGGCACGAGGTAGATGATGGCCAGGCCGCCCGCGATCATCGCGTAGGTATGCCAGTCTACCCCGAGCATTTGCGGCACCTGCGCCGAGAAGATGAGAATGGCCAAAGCGTTGACGAAGCCGGTCCGAACCGAGCGGGAGACGAAACGCATCAGCACGTCGAGCCGCAACAGGCCGAAGACGATCTGGAACGCCCCTGCCAGGAGGGTGGCGGCCAGGAGGTAGTCCAGGCCCTGTGCCCGCACGAGCACGGCCGCGACCAGCGCGACGGAGCCCGCGGCACCGGAGATCATGGCAGGGCGGCCGCCTATGAAGGCGATGACGATGCCGATGATGAAGGAGGCGAAAAGACCAACCTGCGGGTCGACTCCCGCTACGAAAGAGAAGGCGATGACCTCCGGGATAAGGGCGAAGGTTCCAACCATGCCGGCGAGCACTTCGCGCCGAAAATCACCGAGATTGGTAAACCATTCGGCGCGGTAACGAGATATGGCATGTGTTTTCATTGGGGGTGTCCGCACTCAGCGCACGAGATCAGGGGTCGGCTCTGCGGTGCCCGGTGTTCGTGTCGTATGCGTTATTTGGCGGATTGGCGGCCGGAAGAGCCACCCGGATTTACACCGGGTCCAAGACGAATGACCGAGCTTACCCAGCAATTTGCTGCAGCGCAACACTCTCGGCGCTCAGCGGGTTGTCACGGCGTGTTGCAACATACGGGCGCGATGCTGCCGTGCTAGCGTGCGGACACACAGGCGGGTCGATCATGTCGGACATCATTCTCCATCACTATCCGTTCTCCCCTTTCGCCGAAAAAGCCAGATTGGCGCTTGGTTTGAAAGGAATGTCGTATCGCTCCGTCATCATCCCGGTGCAGTCACCGAAGCCGGATCTGGTGGCGCTTACCGGCGGTTATCGCAGAACGCCCGTGCTTCAGCATGGTGCGGACATCTACTGCGACACCTTGCTGATATTGCGCGTGCTCGAACATTTGCAGCCGGCGCCGAGCCTGTTTCCGGATGGAACACTCGGCGTTGCGACCGCGGTCGGCTGGTGGGCGGAGAAATTTACCTATATGCCGGCAGTCTGCCTGGCATTCAGCCTGTTTGGTGAAACGTTCCCGGAAGGCCTGGTCGAGGAACGCTCGAAATTCTTCGACACGGATTTGAGCAAGGCAGCGACGATGCGGGAGCAGAATCTGTACCTGCAACGCCTGCACGCGCATCTCCGCTGGCTTGCCGACATGCTCGCCGATGGTCGTGCCTTTCTGCTTGGCGAACATGCGGGTGCCGCAGATCTCTCGGCCTATCATTCGATCTGGTTCATCCGGGAGAACGGCGGTGCGCCGGCCGAGGCCATGCTACCGCTGGCACCACTTCTGGGCTGGTATGATCGCGTCACGGCGCTTGGCCATGGCTCGCCCACCCGAAATATCGGGCGAGCAGGCGCGCGCGGTGGCCGAAACTGCCAGCCCTGCGCCACTGCCGCAGACCGATGCCGCTCTGCTGCCGTCAGGCTGCGCGCTGGGCGATACAGTGAGCGTTGTGGCCGATGATAGCGGACGCGACCCGGTGTGTGGTGTTCTGGTCGGGTGTTCGGCCGATTCTATCGTTGTTGCGCCGGAGGGTGCCGGAGCCATTCACGTGCATTTTCCGCATGCTGGCTTCGATACTGCGCGCGTTTAGGAAGGCCTACGCAGGAGAAAGGAAGCGGTTCTTTTTTCGAAAAAAGAGCCAGAAGACTTTTATTGTTATGCTTCACGTCGTCGGCGAGCTGCGACAGCGACATAAAAGTCTTTTGCTTCTTTTCTTCAGAAAATAAGGCCTTCCTTTTTAATGTGTGTCGGGAAGGGACTTATCGATACGAGATGCCAGCGCGTGCAAATGCGCGTTCAACATCGGCAGTGTGACCGCGACACCTTGCTCCATGATGGCGCGGAATTGCGGATAAAGCGGTGCTGCATGGATGATAGATGCATCTTCGAACGCGGCTTTGGTCGCTGGCAGCAGGTAGCGTGGCGGGTCGCCTTCTGCAGGGATCAGCAATGCGCGATAGGCCGGGAGCGACACGGCGTAGGCGATGAAATCGGCAGCATCGGATAGTTTCTGCCCTTGGGCATGTGCGTCGATGGCGAACATGTCCACCCATACCGCAGGCCGGATCACGTGATCGGCGAAGGGGAAAGCGGCGACGCGCAGCTCGCCAGCGGTGACACAGTGATCCTGGTCGATGCAGCCATTCGCCGACTCTTCCAGGACATCGTGCGTGAGTTCCGAATAGCCGACGAAGCCGTCACCTCCGCGACGGGCGAATTGGCGGGCGTAGAAACTCTCGATGCTGTCGTATCTCGCGTTGCGGCCGAACCCTGGCGGTTCCAATGAGAGCATGTCTTGCAGCCGCGTAAGAATTGCCGGATCGGCTGGCTGGGTCAGGGCCGCCGGAAGGCTTGTTTGCCAATCGCTTCTTGATAGGAGCTCGCTGAGATAAAGTTCGCCTAAGGGACCGTCGCCTTTCAGGTCCATTAAGACGCCATGCGGCCATTGCTTCAATTCGGCCAGCGAGGTGGGATTGCGTGACGCGCCCGCTCGATAGATGAGGAAGTCGGCGCACATCCAATGCGGGATGGCGACCATGTGGCCATTCAGGGTTGCGACTTGCCTGGCTTGGGTCTCGAACGCGCCGGCATTTCCGGTCAGTGATGCAGGCAAAGCGGCAAGGCGGTGCGCGTCCATAAGATCATGCAGGAAAATGCCGTCGATCTCGTGGATGTCGGCGTCTTCGTACAGGATGCCTTTGTCGGCGGGATTGGGGCTGTAATAATGTGCGTTGAAACTGACGTCGACGATCACATCCGGATGGGATTGCTCGAAACCCTGCTTCAGGGCCAAAGCCGCTGCCGGCGCCTCCGGGATGTATGGGTAGAGCGAAACATGAAGAACACGTCGCGGCGTTTGGGCATGCGCGAGAAACGGCGCCAGCGCACATAGCAGAATCAGCAGCAAACGCATCCCGGCGACTCCTTTCAAAAAGCCTGCTTGGCAGTGAAAAGCACCGCCAGGCCGCCGGAGAGATAGTAGGTTGGTGACGAGCCCGCGATGAGGGTGCCGTAGCGGCCGATGGTGTCGTGGGCGTTCAGCGTTGGATTTGCGACGCCGGAGAGATAGGTGTTGTCGGTGATGTTGATGATGTTGAGCTTTACTTCCGGGCGGGCTTTCAGGCCGATTTTTGGGAGGCGGTAGCCGGCTCCGACATCCATTGTTGCGTAGCCCGGGATGCTTTCGTCGTTCGTGAAGGTGGAAAATTGCTTGTCGACGTATTTGACGCCGAGGTTGGCGAAGATGGTGCCGTCGTCATAGGCGATGCCGAGACCGGCCTGAACACGCGGGCTGCGGATGGCGGTCTTGCCTTTGGTCGGGAGGGTATCGGAATCGGCGGGCAAGTCGTTGTCGATGGTGGCGTTGAGGTATTCGAACGAGACATAGGGGCTGACATGGTGCCAGGGGTGCGTGCCGAGTTCTGCGTCGATGCCGCGGGAGGTTTGGCCGCCGGCGTTGATCGATTCGGGGATGCGGAGATTGCTGGCGAGGGTGGCGATCTGGCGATCTGTAAAGTTGTAGTTGAAGAGGGTGAGGGAGGCGGTGATCAGGGCATCGGTGTAGCGGTAGCCTAGTTCTTCGGAGATGGAGTATTCGGGTTTTAGGTTTGTGTTCGCCAGCGCATAAGGCGTGCTGCCGTAATAGTCGGTGAAGAAGGTGGCTTCCGAGGGGGTGCGGAAGTTTGTCGTGGCGCTGAAGAACACCTGGTTTTTGGGGTCGATCTGGTAGCGGGCGGCGAGGCGGGGCAGGGGTTCGGCGTTGTTGATGTTGGCGTGGTATTGCGGGCCCGGGAGGCCGTTGGTGCCGTCGCGGGAGACCATGGCTTCCTTGAAGCCGATCTCGAATGTCAGTCTGTCGTGTAGAAGATGCAGGATGTCGGCGGCGAAAAGCTCGTTGGTTTGGGTGATGACGTGGTCTTCGCCGGCGAGGAAAATGCGGCCGGTGGGGAGGCGGATGAGGCCGGCGTTGGTGTCGGCCCAGATATCGCCGGGAACGCCGGTGGAGCTGAGGCCGGTGTAGGATTGGGTGTCGGTCTCGTCGGAGTAGTCGTACCAGTCGCCGAGAATAATGCTGTTGTGACCTGTGGTGTAGGTGAATTTGGTGATCAGGCCGGTGCGGTATTGCAGGTCGGTGTAGTTGGCCTGCACGGCGCCGCCGGTGGCGGCATAGTTGGGGATGGAGAGGGTGTAGGGGCCGGCGGTGCCTTCGTAATTGTCGGTCTCGGTCAGGTCCGCGCCGTAGGGGGAGTTGCCGTAGCCGTATTGCCAGTAGGGGGTGACGTTGAGGGTGAGGTGGTCGGTGAGGGTGAGGCGGGACGGGGCGCTCATGTAGAGGATGCGAAAGGTGCCGATGTTGAGGCGGTAGAAGTTGGTGTCGCCGGGGGAAAAGGTGGCGTCGTAGTTGTTGTTTTTTCCGTTGAGCTGGAATTGGCCGAGGGTGGGTAGAACGTAAGACGGGGTGATGCCGTCGTGGTAGGTGCCGGTGAGGGTGACGCGATTGTTGTCGCCCCATTCGCGAACGAGTTTGTAGTCGATGTGTTGGCGTTTTACCGAACCCGGGCCGTGCCAATTATCGGAATCGGTGTGCGAGTAGGAGATGAAGGCGCGCAGGCCTGACGCGCCGATGAGGCCGCTGTCGAGGCGGATGAATTCGCGGTCGGTGTTGAAGGAGCCGTAGGAGGCGTCGATGCTGCCGCCGGGGCTGAGCGAGGGGTCGAGCATGGTGATGTTCATGAGGCCGCCGGCGGCGCTGATGACGGGGCTGTCGAGATCGGCGGAGCCCTGGGCTAGGGAAATCTCGTCGATGTTTTCACTGTCGATGAATTGGCTGGGATAGGCGGCGTAGTAGCCGATGTCGTTCAGCGGCATGCCTTCCAGGACGTAGCCGATTTCGTCCTGGCCGAGGCCGCGGAGATTGAGGCTGAATTGTTCGGAGAGGCCGAAAGGGTCGCTTTCGGAGACGAGGGCGCCGGGAGCGAGCTGGATATACTGGTAAGCGTTTTGCAGCGTGGATTGGGTCTGGATGTAGGCCGACGAGACGGTGCTGATTGATTTGGCTTCGGTCTGTTTGCGGATGAGGCCGCCGCCGGCGTCGTGACGCCTGGAGCCTCGCACGATGACTTCTTCGGCGGTGGTGCGGGTGGAGGGTTTTTTTGTAGTGTCGGTTTGGGCGTGAGCGCTCAGCGTGGTGGTGAGGAGAAGGGCGAAAACGGATTTCTTCATGTTGAGTGGCCGGCATTCCAGAAGGCGGTTTCGAGTTGGACCGATTGGCGGAATTGCCTGAGGAGCATGGGGTAGCGGGCGGTGGCGCCGTGGGTTTCGGCGAGGGATTCGAGTTGGGCAAGGCCTTCGTGGATGAGGCTGTGGTAGGCGGGGCTCGAGTAGGTTTCTATCCAGTCTCGATATGGATGGTTTTCGAGAGGGGTATTTGCGACGAGGCGGAGGCCGATTTCGCCGTAGCCGGCGAGGCAGGGGGCGAGGGTTACGACGAGATCGAGGATGTCGCCGGATTGGGCGCGGTCAATGATGTAGCGGCTGTAGGCCAGGGTTTCGAGGGATTCTGTGGCGGTGGTGAGATCAATGCCGGCGGATTCGAGGATGGCGCGATGGAGGGCCATTTCTTCGTGGAGGAGGCCGTGCAGGATGGTTGAGGCGCTCTGCATTTGGGGGATGGTGTGGGCTTTGTAGGCGAGAAGGGCGTAGGCGCGGGCGTATTGGATGAGGTAGAAATAATCCTGCACCATCCAGTTGAGGAATTGTGTTTTTGGGAGTGTCTGGTTGGCGAGTTGCTGGACGAAGGGGTGGTTGACGTAGCTTTCCCACACGTTCTTGCAGTCGTCGCGAAGCTGCTTATAGAGCGGCGGCAGAGCTGCCTCGAACTGCGTTATCAAATGTAGGTCCTCTAGAACGTAAAAGTTTTTTAGTTCTTTTTTCAAAAAAGAACTGCCTCCTTACGTTTCCGGCGCCCATTTGAGCGCTGTGCGCAGGAATCTGTCCACGATGACCCAGAGTGTCATTGTCATGATCGCTAATATCACCACCGCGGCGAGCATCAGATCCGTTTGGATGCGGGCATTGGCGTTGAGCATCACGTAGCCCAGGCCGGCGGAGGCGCCAACCCATTCGCCGACGATGGCGCCGATGGGGGCGATGGCGGTGGCGACGCGCAGGCCGGAGCCAAAGGCCGGAAGGGCTGCCGGAAGGCGGACGTGGCGCAGGATGGCGAAGGGGGAGGCGTTCATGGTGCGGGCGAGTTCGAGCAGGCCGGGGTCGGTACGGCGAAGGCCGTCGGAAAAAGCCGCGGTGATGGGGAAGAAGATGACGAGGATCGTCATGACGATTTTCGAGGCGATGCCGTAGCCGAACCAGAGTACGAGGAGGGGGGCGAGCGCGAAGACAGGGATGGCTTGGGAGATGAGCAGGAGGGGAAGAAGCCAGCGCTGCATGAAGGGCGAGAAGACGATGGCGAGCGCGCTGATTGCACCTAGGAACGTGCCCAGGAGGAGGCCGAGGATGGTTTCGGCCAAGGTGGTGAGGGTGGCCCAGACGAGAAGGCTTCGTTGGTGCCAGAGGGCGGCGGCGACGGAGATCGGGTCCGGCAGGAGGTAGGCGGGGGCTGCGGTGAATTTGACAAGGAGCCACCAGGCCAGGAGGAGGGCCAGGGTGGTGGTCAGCGCGCGCGCGGTGGGGGCGAGGCTCATTCTGGTGCTTGGGCGCGAAGGTCGCGGAGGAGGCGAGCCTGCATGTGGAGGAGGGAGTCGTTGTCGGGGGCGCGGGGAGTTGGGCCTTCGAGCCGGATGGGTTGGGTGAGGGTGGCGGGGGCGCCGGCGAGGATGACGATTTCGGTCGCGAGCCGGCAGGCTTCGAAGGGGTCGTGGGTGATGAGGAGGACGGTGCGGCCTTTCAGGAGTTCGGCGGCGAGTTCCTGCACGCGGGCTCTCGTGATGCTGTCCAGCGCAGAGAAGGGTTCGTCCATGAGGACGATGGGGCGGTTTTCGTAGAGGGTGCGAGCGATGGCGACGCGCTGGCGCATGCCGCCGGAGAGTTCGGCGGGGAAGGCGTCGGCGCGGGTCGAGAGGCCGACGCGGGATAGGAGCTCGGTGGCGCGGCCGGGGTTGGGGCGGTCACCGCGGAGGCGGGCGCCGAGCATGACGTTGTTAAGGACGTTGAGCCAGGGATAGAGCAGGTCCTGCTGGCCCATATAGGCGATGCGGTGGTGCAGGGGCAGGCCGTCGGTGGCGGTGACGTGGCCGGTTGTGGGGGTGGCCAGGCCAGCGGCAATTTTGAGCAGGGTGGTTTTGCCGACGCCGCTGGGGCCGAGCAGGGCGGTGAGTTCGCCGGCTTGGACGTGCCAGTTCAGATCGGAAAACACGCAGTGGCCGCCGTAATGGGAGACGAGGCCTTCGAAACGCAAACCTGGCGGCACGCGGTTGCTCCCATGGTCCGGTTGCAGGCATCAACACGGACTGGACGGCGGGTGCAAGCGAGGAGGCTGGTTATGGTGAGGCGGCGACCCTTGCTGGGTGTGGCGGCTGCGAGCCTGGTTCTGGGCGTGCGTGCGCGGGCAGCGTCGGACAAGATCACGCTGGTGCTGGATTGGCTGCTCAATGCTAATCATGCGGCGCTGTTCGCGGCGGAGCAGAGTGGCGCGTTTGCGCGGGCCGGGCTGGAGGTGACGCTGATCGCACCATCGGATCCGGATTCGCCGGCGCGGCTGCTGGCGGCGGGGCAGGCGGATCTGGCGATCGGGTATGGCACGCAGATCAACATGATCGCTGCGGCGGGGCTGCCTTTGCTGCGGATCGCGACGCTGATCGATCGGCCGTTGAATACGGTGATGGCGCTGGAGGGGGGCGGCATACGCAGCTTGGCGGATCTGCGCGGGAAGACGGTGGGCGTTTCGGTGAGCGGGGTGGAAGATGCCATTCTGGGAGCGATGCTGGGCTCGGCGGGAGTGAAGATCGGCGAGGTGACGGTCGTAAAAGTGAATTTCAACATGGTGACGGCGCTGATGTCGGGGCGGCTGGATGCGGCGATCGGGGCGTATCGCAATGCCGAGGTGCTGCAGGTGGCGAGTTTGGCGCGCAAGCCGGTGGTATTTTTGCCGGAGGAACATGGCGTGCCGGCGTATGACGAGCTGATTGTGCTGGCGCGTAGAGGGGACCGGGATGATCCAAGGTATCGGCGATTCGTGGGAGCGCTTCAGGAAGGGACCGGGGCGTTGATGAAGGATCCGGAGGCGATGTGGCGCGCATTTGCGGCGGCGCATTCGGAACTCGATACGCCGTTGAACAAGGCATGCTGGGACGCGACGCTGCCGGCCATGGCGCGTGATCCCGGCCGGCTGGACAAGGAGCGCTATCTGGCATTCGAGAAGTTTGCCCTCGCAAGCGGGATCATTCCAAAGCTGATGCCACTGGACATGTTCGCCGCGCAAATCGTCGCGTGAGGGCAGGCAAGGACATAAGAGTTTTTTGCTTCTTTTTTGCAAAAAAGAAGAATCTTTTTTTCCAAAGACAAGAAGCGAAAGACTGTTACGTCGCTGTCGCGGCTCTATGCTCGGCCAGCTTGCCGATTGCCTTTAGTTGGGGCTCTGGACTGGAGGCTAGGCGGCGGCCCATGAGTTCGAGAAAATCCTGCGGCGCTATCGCGGCGGCTTGCTGCAGCCAGGGTATTGCAGCTTCGATGTCGCCGTCGGACGCGAGCAAGCTGGCCAGATTGTACTGGCCGCGGAAATCGCCGCCTTCGGCAGCGCGCGTGTAATGTTTTCGCGCCGCCTCCCGGTCCGCCGGCATTTCCCAGCCTTCCTCCTGGAAGCGGCCGATGAGGTTGATCGACTTGGCGTGGCCCTGCGCGGCTGCGCGGCGATACCAGGCCAACGCCTGCGCGCGGTTCTGCGGCACGCCACGCCCGCGCAACAACATGTTCGCCAGATTATATTGCGCCCAATCCAGCCCGGCCTCCGCCGCCGTACGGTAGCAGGCGGCGGCGCGCGGAAAATCGGCAGTCAAGCCCCAGCCGCGTTCCCAGCAGCGGCCGAGCATGTTGTCGGCCGGTGGATGGCCCGCGCCTGCTGCGATGGCGAACCACTGTGCGGCCGCCACTGCGTCTCGCGCGACACCGCGGCCGTCTAGCAAGATCTGCCCGAGCGCCGTTTGTGCTTCCACGAGGCCGAAATGGGCGCCTGCGTTCAGCCAGCGGGCGGCTTCCTCGGGCTGGCCGGACAGAACCTCGTGCCACTGCAAGGGCGTAAGGGCCCGCATTTGCAACGCGGTGACACGGAGAGCTGTGTCGCGACGCGGAAGGCGAGCGGAAAAATACGACATGGGGGGATCCTAGGTTGCAACATTCAGCCCAGCCGGATATGAGATTGAGAGTCATTCTCAACAACTGGATGTAGCATGAAATCGCTCGATCGTGCAGGTGCCTCCGATCTGCCATCCCTTCGCTTGATGGCGGGCGGCGCGCTTGGCATGGCCCTGGCGAATGGTTTCGGCGGGCAGGATGCCTGGGCGCAGACCGCCGAAACTGGGCCAGTGCAATTGCCGGCAGTGACCGCGGAAGGCACGCAGAGCGGCGGGGGCGGCTATCAGGTGACTGTGCCGGATCTCGGTAAGCTTACACAGCCTCTGGTTTCCACGCCGATCACCATCACCGAGATCCCGCGCCAATTACTGGACGATGAAGGTGTCACCACCATGCGCGATGCGCTGCGCAACGTGCCGGGCGTCAGCCTGGCTGCGGGCGAAGGCGGCCAGCAAGGTGACAATCTCTCGATACGTGGCTTCAACGCGCAGGATGATTTCTATCTCGACGGTGTTCGCGATTTCGGAAGTTATTATCGGGATCCTTTTAATCTGCAGAACGTGGAGGTGCTGGAAGGGCCTGCCTCGGTGCTGTTCGGGCGCGGCTCTACCGGCGGCGCGATCAACCAGGTGTCCAAGCAGCCGCAGATTGCACCGGTGACCAATGCCACGATTGGGCTGGGCACCGATGGCACATATCGTTTCATGGGGGATTTCGACCGCCCAATCGAGGGGGTGCCGGGCGCTGCATTCCGCCTGAACGTGATGGGGGATCTGAGCGGTATCGCCGGGCGTGACGATGCTGAGAATCGTCGCTTCGGCTTTGCGCCTGAAATTGCGTTGGGCCTTGGCACGCCAACTCGTGTGACGATCGATTTCTACCATCAGCAATCCTACGACACGCCCGATTACGGCATCCCTTGGCTGAATGGCAGCCCTGCGCCGGTCAGCCACGATAATTTTTATGGTTTCAAGAATGATGATTTCTTTCGCACGAACGTGAACATAGCGACCGGCGAGATCGAGCACGATTTCAGCGACGATTTTTCCATTAGCGACCAGTTCCGTTACGGTGATTACCGTCGGGATCTGCGTGTGACAGAGCCGCTGATTCTCAACCAGGGGCCGGGCCAGGATTTTGTCAAGCCGGGCACGAGCCTGACTGACATCGTGGTCAGCCGGCATTTGATCAATCTGAGCAGCGACGAAGACATATTCGACAACCAGACAAACGCGACTCTTCGTTTCAACACTGGGCCGTTTCAGCATTCTCTTGTGTTGGGCGTCGAGCTTGCGCGGCAGAATTCGAACCCGACGCGGGGAACATATGCGTATACCCCGACCAGCCTGCTTTCGCCGACACAAATGCCGTTCAACTTGTCTGCCGTGCCCTCTACGGCGACTAGTACAGTGGTCAATAATTTCGGTGTCTTCGGTGTGGATACCATTTCGATCGGTAAGCATTTAGACATCATGGGTGGGCTGCGCTTTGATGAATTCGATAGCGACTTTAAGCAGACCTACCCGACATACCTCAACCTCGATCGTGATGATGGGCTGCCGAGTTACAGCGCAGCGGTGGTGTATAAGCCGGTGTCGAATGCGAGCATCTATTTCCATTATGGCACGTCATTTGATCCTTCGGCGGAGTCGCTGAGTTTGAGTGCTGCAACTGCGGCGGTGGCACCGGAGAAGACGAAGACCTACGAAGTGGGGGGCAAGTGGGATGTGTTCGGCGGCGGACTTTCGCTGACCGGCTCGATCTACCAGCTGCAGATGTCCAATGTGCGCGAGACAGACCCGAATAATTCAACGTTGGATATTCTGGCAGGTAATTACCGCGTGCGTGGTTTCCAGGTGGGGGCTGCGGGGCATATCAGCGAGCGGTGGGAGTTCTTTGGCGGGTATTCGTATAATGATGGGGAGGTTGTGGCGTCTCCCAATCCGCTGGAGCTTGGCCATCAGCCGCCGAATGCGCCGCGGCAGAGCCTTTCGCTGTTCACCAGCTACACTTTTCCCTGGCACGAGATCGAGCTGGGTGGCGGGATGAATTACATTTCGAGCCGGACGGCGAGTTCTACGCCGGTGAAGGGGACGAACATCATCGAGACGGCGCCGGGCTATGTCACAGCGAACCTGATGATAAAGTATCCGATTACGAAAAAGATCAGCGTGCAGGCCAATGTCGCGAACGTCACCGACACGTATTATTATGACGCGCTGCATCCCGGGCATATCATCCTTGGCCCGTCCCGCTCTGCGTTGTTCACCTTCAACGTGAAATTCTGAAGTGATATCGTCTCATAATGACGGTCCAGGGGGGCTCCCCCTGGTGGGGGTTTGGGGGCAAAGCCCCCATGCTTCCTGGCTCTAACATGTTACTCCAGATCGCCAACGTGCTTTCGCCGGCACAGCTCGCTCAGGTCCGCCGCGCGCTCGACGGAGCGGATTGGATCGATGGCAGAGCGACGGCCGGGTTCCAATCTGCACGCGCCAAGAACAATCTTCAGCTGCCCGAGGATCATCCGGTTGCGCGACAGCTCGGGGACATGATTTTGGTAGCTCTCGAGCGTTCGCCGCTTTTCGTGTCGGCGGCATTGCCTTTGCGTGTGTTCCCACCTTTGTTCAATCGGTATGCGAGCGGGCAGAAATTCGGCACGCATATAGACAATGCCATTCGCCAGGCTAAGAACAGCCCTATCCGTATCCGCACGGATCTGTCGGCGACTTTGTTTCTGAACGCGACGGACGAATATGATGGCGGTGCGTTGACCATCGAAGACCGTTTCGGCGTGCAGAGTGTGAGGTTGCCGGCCGGCCACATGGTGCTGTATCCCGCCAGCAGCCTTCATCACGTGACGGAAGTTACGCGCGGCGAGCGTATCGCCGCTTTTTTCTGGATCCAGAGCATGGTGCGTGACGACGGGCAGCGCACCCTGCTTTTCGATCTTGATACCGCCATACAAGGCCTTTCTGCGGACGTGCCTGACCACCCGGCGACAGTGCAGCTCACCGGCGTCTATCACAATCTGATTCGTGCCTGGGCGGAGTTATGATGTTAAAAACACTACGAACAGTGCATAAATGGGCGGGACTGATGCTCGCGCTGCCGCTGATCCTGCAATGCATTACCGGCATCGTGCTCGCGTCTGATCCGTTTTTCGATCCCTCCGGCGTGGCGATCGACCCCGCGAAAGTGCCTGCGCTGTTCGACGCGGCGAAAGCCGCGGTGCCGGCAGGTGTCGCACCGCGCCGCTATCGCGACGCAGGGGCTGCAGGCACGCTCGTCGATTTTGCCGGCACCGGTGGCCAGCAGGCGATGACGGAGGTGACGCTCGATACGGCAACACAGCAAGTGCGCAGCTTGCATGTGGTCTCTCGTGGTTTCTACGGCCTGGCGCATGAATGGCATGAGACATTGCTGCTCGGCCCGTGGGGGCGCAGCCTGATCGGTTGGTCAGGTCTGGGCCTTTTCCTGCTTGGGGGGACCGGCCTTCCGCTCTGGTGGCCCACGCCACGACGGTGGAAAGCGGCCCTTACCGTTTCCAAAAAGGCGCATGGCTGGCGGCTGCTTCGCGAACTGCATGGCGCCGGCGGCGGTTGGATCATCGCATTCCTTCTGCTGCAAAGTTTGAGCGGCGCCAGCATGGCGTTCCCGCAGCAAGCGCGCGCGCTGCTCGGCCTTCCGGTGCAGCAACGCGGCGGCGGCCATCACGGCCGTGCGCAAGAGGACGCGCCAGATCTGGATTTGGCCGCGACCGTGAAAGCAGCAATGCAGGCGGCGCCGGGCGCATCCATGCGGCAGATCCGCTTTCCGCAAGGCGGTGGAAAGACGATCAATGTTTTGATGTTGCCACAAGGGGCTCTCGATGGCGCGCCGATGATCAACGTTGCCATTAACGGGGAGAGCGGAATTGTTCTCACCGTGCAGGATCCCAGCCATGGCGGCGAATGGCTGCTTGGCTGGTTGCGCTCGCTGCATTCGGGCGGCGGGTTGGGGTTCGTGTGGCGGGTGGTGATCTGCCTGCTTGGGGTCGTGCTGCCGCTGCTGCCGGTGACCGGGGTGCTGATGTGGCTGCGGCGGAAACCGCTGCGGACTACCAGGAAGGTTGAGGAGAGACAGGCATGTTAAGACAGCAAGCGCGTTCTTTTTTGAAAAAAAGAACCAAAAAACTTTTCAGTCTTGGGGCTTTGGTCATAGCAAGTCCTGGGGTGGCCTTTGCGGAGACTGTGCCGGGCACGATGCTGCCGAAGGATCTTTCGGTTTATGGGATGTTCGTTAAGGCGGATATCGTTGTGCAGATGGTGCTGACGGGTTTGCTGCTGGCTTCGGTGGCGACCTGGACCGTGCTGTTCGCGAAAGGCATCGCCCTCCATGCGGCGCGGCGCTCTGCCGTTCAAGCTTTGCGGCACGCCGAGGCGGCCGCAAGCCTCGTAGCCCTCGAACTCGGGCCGCGGGAGACGCCGGAACAGATGATGCTGGCAGCAGCAAATTTGGAGTTGCGGCTCTCCGCGGGCGGCGATTCCGGCGGTATCAAGGAACGTGTGGCCTCTCGGCTGCTGCGTATCGAGGCGGCGGCAGGGCGGCATATCGCGCGCGGTACCGGCGTGCTGGCGACGATCGGCGCCACCGCACCGTTCGTGGGCCTGTTCGGCACCGTGTGGGGCATCATGAACAGCTTCATCGGCATTTCACGCTCGCAAACCACCAACCTTGCCGTCGTCGCACCCGGCATCGCCGAAGCGCTGCTGGCCACGGCAACCGGCCTGCTGGCCGCAATCCCCGCCGTGGTGATCTACAATGTTTTCGCGCGTTCGCTGGGCGACTATCGCGCGATTCTGGCCGATCTTGGCGCCACCATACAGCGCCTGGTGTCGCGCGACCTGGATCTCGCTCGGCCGAAATTCAAGCTGGCGGCCGAATAATATGTCGATACAGATGGGCGATGGCGGCGACGATTTCGCCGAGACGCATGAAATCAACGTCACGCCGTTCATCGATGTGATGCTCGTTTTGCTGATCATCTTCATGGTGGCGGCACCTTTGGCCACCGTGGATATACCCGTCGATCTGCCGAGCGCCGCGGCGAAACAGCAACCGCAGCCGGACAAACCGATTTTCCTCACGCTGAAGGCCGATCATGGCCTGGTGCTGAACGAGGCGCCCGTGACACAGGATGCGCTGGCGGCCGCACTCGGCCACCTTACCGCCAACGATACCTCGCAGCGGATTTTTCTGCGCGGCGACAAGGCGGTCACTTACGATTCGCTGATGCAGGTGATGGATGCGCTGCGTGGTGCAGGCTACCTGAAGGTGGCGCTGGTGGCGCGCGAGAATGCGGCCGCCGAATGAGCGCACTCGCGATGCAGGAGCGCGGCCGGTGGCTGTGGGCCGCCAGCATCGTTCTGGTGCTCGCTCTGCATGCAAGCGCGCTGCTGCTGCTGCATCGGGGTGCGGCGGCACCACACGTGGTTCTGGTGCAGCCGGTGATGCTCGAGCTCGCACCTGCACCGCCGCCGCCGCCGACGGTGACGCAGCCTTTGCCGCAGCGCCCGTTGGCACCCGCGCATGTCGAGACGCCATCGACCTTGCGGGCGGTGCCGGTGATGCGGCAGGCGGCCGTGGTGTTGCCGGCAGAGCCGCCGAAACCCCCACACGCACCACCGGCGCCATCGGCACCGCAGCCGATCCAGGCGGTGCAGCCGGCACAGCGCGCGCCGGCGCCGGTGGTGCCACCCACGCCGGCTGTGTCGGCCGCGATGCTCGCCTCGTGGCAGGCGCGACTGGTGGCGCATATCGAGCGTTTCAAGAACTTTCCCGCCGCAGCACAGCGCCGGCACGAACAGGGCGTGGTGATGATGCGCTTCTCGATGAGCCGCGAGGGCCATGTGATGTCGACGGCGATGGTGCAGGGATCCGGCTATGCCGATCTCGATACCGAGGCGCGGGCCTGGATCGAACGGGCCGATCCCATGCCCACACCGCCTGGGCAGGGCACAGTGGAGATTGTTCTGCCACTGCATTTCAGTTTACGCTGAGCGGCTTCGAACTATTTCAGGCGCGGGCGTTGTGATTCCTCACACCATAGCTTGATGAGGGTATCTTGGGCCGTTTATTGTTGTTTGCGGGCGCGATCATTCTGCTGCTGGGGATTGCCGGGATTGCGGTGCCCTATTTCACCACGGAACAGACCAAGGATGTGGCGGATGTGGGCCCGCTTCATGTGCATGCAACGGAGCAGCAATCGCATTTCATTCCGCCGCTGCTGAGTGATGCCGCGGTGGCGGTGGGCGTAGTGCTGATGGGCGTCGGGCTGATGGGGCAGCGCCGCGTTTAATTTGGGTTAACGATTTCGCGCTAAATTCGAACAGGTTGGTAACGAACCTGTTCGAAAGTGCGCATGATGCAAATGGTCCGGCGATCTGCGTGGCGTGGGGCATGGCGGCGGCTGGTTTCCACGGGTGCATATTTGCCCGAGGCTGTGGACGCGCCGAACGATACTGGGCGGCACGGCCTGCAATATCTCCTCGATCAGCCCCCTGCTGTGGATGTGGCACCGTCTGCGCCACGCGCGCAAGCGTTGCCGGAGGCGGTGGTCGCCGCACAGAATGGCCGCGCGTATCGGGTGCCTGCCGATCTGCAGCGTACGGAGTTGCCGATCCGGCGTGTTCTGGTGATCGGCTCCTGCCTGGCGCAGGGATGGATCAGGGAAAACCGCGAGAGTGGCGCGGAGTTCGACTATATCCTTACGAATAATCTGTCGCCGCTGCCGGAGATGCCGCCGGCGGCGATAACGGCGTATGATTTCCAGGTCGTGCAATTGCCGCTGCGCAGCATCATGCATGAGAATACATACGGCCATCTTCCGGCAACTATGGCGGCCTTTGAGGAATTGTTTGGCAGCGTGAAGGCGTGGCTTTCGCAATATCTCGATATTGCGCTGGTGTGGAACACGCGGCATGGGCTGCTGAGCTTCGTCAGCAATTTCATGGTGCCGCAACAGAACCCGCTGGGGCGGTTGCTACCGCGCAATGACCTGCGCAATCTGGTGTATTTCGTCGAGAAGCTGAACGAGCATCTGTATGAGGAGATCGCCAAGCGCAGCAATGTCTATTTGCTGGATGTCGATCAGATTGCAGCGACGTTCGGGCGGCGGAGCATGCAGGATGATGGCGTATGGGTGACGAGCCATGGCGGCACGTTGAACGATGCCGAATATGCGGCGGATCAGGCGCGTATGGTGCCGATGCCGGCGATGAGCGTGCATTATCCATTGCTGGCAGCTGGGGAAAGTTTTTTTTACAAGGCGGCGTGGACGGAATTGGTGGGCATGTTCCGCACGCTGCGCGGGTGCGACCAGGTCAAGCTGGTGATTTTCGACCTCGATGACACGCTGTGGCGTGGGGTGGTGGCCGAGGAAGGGCAGATCGAGCCGGGCCTGATCGAGGGGTGGCCGGTGGGGCTGATGGAGGCGGCTTGCTTTCTGAAAAGCCGCGGTATTCTGCTGGCGATTTGCAGCAAGAACGACGAGGCGCGGATAACGGCGCTGTTCGATCGGATTGGAGGCGGGCGGCTGAAACTGTCGGATTTTGCGGCGAAGCGGATCAATTGGCGGCCCAAAAGCGAGAATATTCAGGAAATCCTGACGGAGGTGCATCTGACGCCGCATAGCGCGGTGTTTGTCGACGATAATCCGGTGGAGCGGGCGGCGATCGAGGCGAGTATTCCGCAGATACGCACACTGGGCGCGCACCCGTATTATCTGCGGCGCATTCTGCTGTGGTCGGCGGAGACACAGGTGGCGGTGATCACGGGCGAATCTGTTCGGCGCACTGAAATGGTGCAGGCGCAGATCGGGCGGGACGCGGTCGGTGCGGGTATGAAGCGGGACGCGTTTCTGATGACGCTTGGGTTGCGGATGTGCATCAGAACGATTTGTTCTGTGCAGGATAAGCATTTTGCGCGGGCGCTCGAGCTGATCAACAAGACCAACCAGTTCAACAGCACGGGCGGCCGGCGTGGATTGCAGGATTGTGCGGCCCTTTTCGGCGCCGGCGCGGTGTTCGTGTGTTTCGACCTGCGGGATCGGTTTTCGGAGTATGGGCTGGTGGGCGTAGCCGTGGTGGAGGGCGGGCATATCGGTCAGTTCGTGATGAGCTGCCGTGTGCTTGGGCTTGGAGCCGAGGTGGCGCTGCTTGCGTATCTGGGCGCGCGCGCGGCTGGGATCGGCTGCGATGTGATGACGGGGGCGTATGTGGCGACGGAACTCAATGGGCTGGCGCGGGATTTTTTCCAGCGGAATGGATTTGTGGAAGCGGGCGGGGGTTGGAAGGTGCGGATCGAGGCGCTGCCGCCGGCGCCGCCGCATGTCGAGGTTGTTGTCGCGCCGGCGGCTTCGTTGCCGGGCGTTCTTGCCCGGTAGGTGGGGTTTAGTGGCCGTAGACGGAGGGTGCGGGCACATCGAGGATGGTGGCCTGGCGGGCGATCTGCTGCCACTGGCTGCCGGTGAGCTGCCAGATATTGGTGTAGCGGCGCTGGAGCGGCTTGCCGGCGGAGGGGCCGGCGGCCATGACGAAATCCTCGTGACCCATTTCGACGGCCGTGTTGCCGAAGACGGTGAAAGATTCGGGGATGGTTTTCAGGCTCGTGTAGTTGAGGCCGCCGTGGTGCATGGCTTCGAGCACTTTGTCGCGGGTGAGGATGTTGTTGTCGGGGCTGTTCACGACCATGTTCGGTGACCAATAGGTTTTGAGGGCTGCGAAGTCTCCGGTGTGGATGGCTTTGCCGATCGCCTGCTGGTTTGCTTCGATCTGTTTGCGGATGGATGCGGTGTCGGGTGCTGCGGGAGCGGTTTGTGCGGTCGCTGCGGAGATAGATGTGCAGAGCGCGGCTAGACAAAACAGCGAAGCTCTCATGAAGGGCACTTTCGGAATGGCGTTCTTGCAACGTTTGTGATTTGTGTCGAACAGTCAAGTTTCGGATTTATAGAATTTTACCCGGACCTGTCCGATGCGCAGGTGCTCGGCGCGGGACTGGACCAGCTGCGTGCTTCAGAGATCGTCCAATACAACGGGCAGATCGCGTGCCTGGTGGACGAAGCGCGCTACCACCGGCGGGTCGTTTTCAGTGTCGATCACCAGCAGAAAAGGAAAGCCGCGCAGGGACCAGAAGCGGTATCGCGGCGGGGCCAGCCTGCTCTCCGCACGCGCCAATTTTGGATTGCGTGTGACGCGCATTGCCGCTTCCAAAGCGGTTCTTAGCAGGTTGTCCGCGGCATCGGGGTTTTCTTCGGCGATCCAAACAGCCGCCTCGCGCAGTTCGCGCCGGGCGCGGGGGGTGAACAGGTCTGCTGTCATCCCTTGCGGGCGCGCACGGCCTCGATGGCGGATCGAACGTCGCGCTCGACCTCTTCAGCGGTTGAGAAGCCCTCCCGGTGCCCTTCCTCGACGGCACTCTCGAGCGAGGCCACGAAGCTTGCCCGGCGCTCTTCGGCCTCCTGCAACAGCCGCAAGGCCGAACGGACGACCTCACTGACATTGTTGAAGCGTCCGCTCACGACGCAGCTTTGGGCGAAACGCTCCAGTTCCGCTGTCAGGTTGACGTTCGTCCCCATGGGTCCTCCATATCAAGGATTGATATAGCGACGACACTGCTTTGTGCCAAGCTGTGGTGCGACCGGCCGGTTCGCGATGGGATGACGGCAGGCAGGCGTGGCCGCGGAAATTGATCGGGCCTGCTACGTTTCCTAGGCTCGCGGTGAGATAGACGCTGACGGTGGGCGGCGGCGTCATGATGCCCCGGGGAGAGGTAGCGGATGGAACCACAGGACGAGCACCAGGGTGCCGTTGAGGTGGCTGGGCTGCCGAAGCGGACAGGGCGGTTCTGGTTCGATCTTTTCGCGGCGACGACGGCGGTGTTTGTTTCGGTGGTGTCATTGTTTGTAGCCATGCGTGGGGAGGAGACGCAGCCCGGGCTGCTGGCGGCGAATTCCTGGCCGTTCATACAGCTTTCCGAAAATCGCAATTTGGATGTGGCGATGTTCGACGTGGAGAACGCGGGGGTGGGTCCCGCGAAAATCATGAGCTTCGAGGTGTTCTATAAAGGGCATCCGGTGGATAGCGCTTATGATTTGCTGAGCCGGTGCTGTTCTGCGCCGGCGAAGGCGCCGGGCCCTGCGGAAAATTCACATGGGGTGCGGTGCACGGGAATGTTCTGCGCCCGGGGGAACACATCGTTTCGTTGGAGCTGATGAAAACCGAGATGTCTGCGAGCCTGTTCGGCCAATTTAAGCAACAAATGTCGTTGTTCACGTTCCGCACCTGCTACTGCTCGGTGCTCGGCGAATGCTGGCGGTCGGATCTGCGCGATCTGACGCAGATCAGGGTGCGCGTGTGCCCTGCCACGTCGCATCAGTTTGTGGACGGCCGCGTGCCGTAGGCGCGTGGTGTCAGTCGGCGATGAGGTCTTCGATGCGGATGCCGAGGGCTTGGGCGATGCGGTTCAGGACGGTGACGGTGCCTTCGCGGGCACCGGATTCGATCTGAGCGAGGAAGGGTTGGGTGATGCCGGCTTTCTGGGCGAGGGCCGCCTGGGTGAGGGCGGCGCGGTGGCGCCAGAAGGCCAGGGGGGAGGCGGCTGCGAGGAAAGCATCCAGTTCGGCTTCGGCGAGGACAGGGGCGCCGGCGGCGATGTTTCGCATGGCGATGGCGTGGTCTCGGGCGTCAATGGGGTGCTGGTATTCGGCGCAAGTATCAGCTTGCTGCTGGCACGCTAGACCCGGTCGCGGACATAGGGGATGTAATCATTGTAAGCAATTACGCAAAGATTTGCGCTCGAGATTTGATCGTGACGGCTTTCGAGCACCAGTTGCTTGCCGGGCGCTATAACGAGACCGAGATCCACCCGCATATTGCCGTGCTG
The DNA here is from genome assembly GCA_965198855.1 of Acetobacteraceae bacterium. Taxonomy (GTDB): domain Bacteria; phylum Pseudomonadota; class Alphaproteobacteria; order Acetobacterales; family Acetobacteraceae; genus BOG-908. The sequence continues at coordinate 1,057,974 of CBDAPZ010000002.1, forward strand.
ACCCGTCAGGCTACAGATCCCTCCGCGCTCGTAGCTCCAGTTATCGTGCCACGTGAACGCATTACCATGCATAAGATAGTCGGGACAATTTTTGTTAACCGCAAGCTTCGGACACCGCCGATAGATGAAAATCTGGCTGTGATCGGGGTTCTTTTTGAAATGCCTTAGTGTTTGGATAATTGCACTCCTCTACGTGGCTTTTTTAAGAACAAAAGAAAATTCTTTTGCTTCCTTTTTTCAAAAAGGGGCGCTTAATTCTCAGTCGTTTTCAATATGAGCATTGATTGCTCTGCGGCGGTCCCGCAACGCCAAAGCGCGATGCGGGCTACGTGTTTTGAGCCAAGTGGATAAGCCCGCTTGCAGTGGCTAAAGCGCGGGATCGCTCCATGCTGGCGGTGACGGCCAAGGCGGCTTCGAGGGCGCGGCGGCCGGCGAGGGCGTCGACCATGACGGGGCGCCGTCGAGGCAGGCGCTGATGAAGGCGGTGTGCTCGGCCTCCAGCACGTCGTGGTCTTCCCAGGCGGCTTCGTCGAGCAGAAAACCGTCGGTGCCGGGCAGCGGGATGCCGTGGTCGCGGCCGATCATGGTGAGGCGGCGGGCGACCAAATCGGCGGATAATAGCCTTCCTCGGAGAAGAGACGCATGTGGCGCTCGGTTTCGAGCGAGATTTCGATCTCGGTCAGAAGGGGGCGTCGATGGCCAGGGCTGGGGCGCGGGCGCCGCAGCAGTGGTAGACGTGGTAGATGTTGCTGTGGTGTTTTACTTGAACTTCGATGCCGTAGTAGTAGTTCACTGTTTGGTCCAGGTTCGCATCGATCACGCGGGCTTCGGGGAAGGTGATGGTGACGTGGGCGTCGCCGCCGGAGGGGATCGCTGCGGCGAGGATGGCGTCGGCGAAGGTTTTCTCCACGTCGTCGCGGCTCATGCCGTCGAGGACGACGAAGGTGCAGATCGGGGTGTTGGGGCCGTAGGCGCCGGAGGCGTAGCCTTTCTGCATGCCGGCGCGCGCGTCCTTCTTTTTGTCGCCGTAGGCTTCGCGCACGGATGCGTCGCGCATGTTGGCCGGGGCGGGACCGACATAGGCGTCGACCATCTTGGTCAGCGTCGCACTGCGTGCCGAGGCGCCGGCGCCGCCCTGTCGTTTGGCGAGGCGGCCTTGCGCCTTCTCCAAGGGTTTGCCGGCCTTGTTGCCGCCTTCGGTTGCCAGCAGATGGCGCTTGCCGAAACCATTGATCCCGTCGCCGTCCCAGGATGGGCCCTGCACCATGATGCTGATGCCCCGGTTGTCCCAGACCTGCTTCTGCATCCGGTATTGGCCGGGCATGCCGTCCATTTCAAAATGGGTGAAAAACGCGTTTTTGGTGGTCGCGCGGATCTTTGGCATTTTCTGTCCCTGGTCAGAATTTTGACGGAGATTAAGGTGGCAGGGAGCGACGATCAAGCGATGGCCGCCACGATCGGCCTACGCGAAACGTTCCGATTTAAAAAAGCTGAGAATTGGCCTCAGGAAACAAAAGTTTTTTGCTTCTTTTTTTCAAAAAAGAAGCGCTGTCTTTCGTTTCCTTGCACGTGATCCCGCATCGCCCAAGAGCGATGCGGGCTACGGTTGGTGGGAAAGGCCGCGGATGAGGCCGGAGGCGGTGGCCAAGGCGCGGGAGCGGTCCATGCTGGCGGTAACAGCCAAGGCGGCTTCGAGGGCGCGGCGGCCGGCGAGGGCGTCGACCATGACGGGGGCGCCGTCGAGGCAGGAGTTGATGAAGGCGGTGTGCTCGGCCTCCAACACGTCGTGGTCTTCCCAGGCGGCTTCGTCGAGCAGAAAACCGTCGGTGCCGGGCAGCGGGATGCCGTGGTCGCGGCCGATCATGGTGAGGCGGCGGGCGACGAAATCGGCGGATAAATACCCTTCCTCGGAGAAGAGGCGCATGCGGCGCTCGGTTTTGAGCGAGATGCGGCTGGCGGTGATGGTGGCGACACAGCCATTGGCGAAGCGGATGCGGGCGTTGGCGATGTCCTCCTGCTGGCTGGAGACGGCGGCGCCCAGGGCGTCGACGCTTTCGATGTCGCTGTTCACCAAGGAGAGAACCAAATCGAGGTCGTGGATCATCAGGTCGAGGATGACGGAGACGTCGGTGCCGCGGGGCTTGAAGGGGGCGATGCGGGTGGCCTCGATGTAGAGGGGGCGGGTGATGCGCGACGAGATGGCGCGGTGCTCGGGGGAGTAGCGCAGGAGATGGCCGACCTGGAGCACGCGGTCATGCGTGCGGGCGAGGGCGGCGAGGCGGTCGGCCTGGTCCAGTGTGGCGGCGATGGGTTTTTCGACGAGGACGTGGCGGCCGCGCTCCAGCGCCAGGGCGGCGATGTCGTAATGGGCTTCGGCGGGGGTGGCGACGATGACGGCGTCGACAATGTCGAGCAGGTCGGCGAGGCCCAAGGCCGGGACGCCGCCGAGCTCGCGGCCGACGAGGGCGGCGCGCTCGGGGTTGAGGTCGGTGATGCCGACGAGGGCGGCCCGCTGGCTGGCGGCAATTTTGAGGGCGTGGAAGCGGCCGAAATGGCCGGCGCCGATGACACCGATACGCAGAAGGGACATGGGGTTCGCACCTGAGCCGAGGGAGCGTCGAGTTAACGCTGGAATGGGGTCGGCGCCAAATGACGGGTGGGTGGCTCGTCCGCCGTTTGGGTGGGTTGTGCGGCGGCGGGTGGTGGCGGTGAAATGGCGGGGCGAGGAAACCAAGGAAGAAGAACGATGAGCCATACAGGCGGGTGTTTTTGTGGTGCGGTGCAGATCGAGGTGGATGGGGCGCCGGAGGGGATGGGGTATTGCCATTGCCGGTCGTGCCGGTCGTGGTCGGGCGGGCCGGTGAATGCGTTCACGCTGTGGAAACCGGAGGCCGTGAAGGTAACGGCCGGTGAAGAGCATGTGGCGAGCTTCCAGAAGAGCGAGATCAGCGTGCGGCAGTCTTGCGCTATCTGCGGCGGGCATCTGATGACGGTGCACCCGACGCTGGGGCTGGTGGATGTGTTCGCGGCGACCATCCCGACGCTGGATTTCCAGCCGGGGGTGCATGTGAACTATGCCGAGACGGTGCTGCCGATGAAGGACGGGCTGCCGAAGCTGAGGGATTTTCCGGCGGAGCTGGGCGGGTCGGGCGAGGCGGTGCCGGAGTGAGTGCCCGCGCCTGAGCGGGGCGCCGGCGCCCGGAAACTTGCCTGGCGCTGGCTAAGGCTGCATATGCGCGCGGCTTGCCTTCCGTGGCTTGCCCCCTTCTGGCGGAGTTTTGGCGCGCGTCATGATGTATTTCAGCCGAACGAAAACCCTCGGGGTGATCGCGGTTTGCCTGCTGGGCTTCCTGCTGTGCCTGCCGAACCTGATGCCGGCGCCGGCCTCCTGGCTGCCTTGGCACAGGGTCAATCTGGGGCTCGATCTGCGCGGCGGGTCGTATCTGCTGATGCAGGTGGATATGCCGGCGGTGGAGCATGAGCGGCTGGATGCGCTGGCCGATAATGTGCGCGCGGTGTTCCGCGGCAAGATCGGGTATCAGAATTTGGCGGCCGAGCCGGACCACCATCGTGTGTTCGTGCATCTGCGGGATGCGTCGCAGCAATCCGATGCGTTGGCGGCGCTGCGCGGGATGCCGATGGCGGTACCGGACGAGTTCACCGTGGATACGCTGGCGGGGGGTAGCCTGGCGGTGACGCTGTTGCCGCAGGCGCTGACGCAGACGGCGATCCATGCAGTGGAGCAGAGCATCGAGATCGTGCGCCGACGGATCGACGAGACGGGTGTGGTGGATCCGCAGATCACGCGGCAGGGCGACGACCGGATCGTGGTGGAGCTGCCGGGGGTGGAGGACCCCAACAAGATCAAGGATCTGTTGGGCAAGACAGCGAAGATGACGTTCCACCTGGTGGATCAGGGCTGGAGCCCGGGCGCGACGCCGGGGCCGGGCGAAGAGATTTTGCCGATGCAGGTGAATGCCGAGCAGAAGATCGCCGTCTACAAGCACGTGGATGTGGATGGGGCGGACCTGACCGATGCGCGGGCGGGAACGAGCCAGGATGACGGGCAGTGGGTGGTGAATTTCACCTTCAACAGCCTCGGTGCCAAGCGGTTCGCGGATGTGTCGCGGGCGAATGTGGGCAAGCAGTTCGCGGTGGTGCTGGATAATGCGGTGCTGACGGCGCCGGTGATCCAGGAGGCGATCACCACGGGCCGCGGGCGGATCAGCGGGTCGTTCGATGCGGCGAAGGCGAATGAGCTTTCCATCCTGTTGCGTGCCGGTGCGTTGCCGGCGCCGCTGACGGTGGTGGAGGAGCGGACGGTGGGGCCGGAGCTTGGGGCGGATAGTATTCGCGCGGGCGCGATCGCGCTGTTTGCCGGCTTCCTGCTGGTGGTGTTCTTCATGGGCGCTTTCTATGGGTTGTTCGGCTGGTTCGCGAACGTGGCGCTGCTGGTGAACCTGGTGTTGCTGGTGGCCATTTTGTCGTTGTTCCATGCGACGCTGACGCTGCCCGGTATGGCGGGGTTGTTGCTGACGCTGGGTATGGCGGTGGATGCGAACATCCTGATCAACGAGCGCATCCGGGAGGAGGCGCATAATGGCCGCACGCCGCTGAATGCGATGGAGATCGGGTTCAAGCGGGCGTTCTCGACGATCCTGGACAGCAACGTGACAGCGTTTCTGGCGCATGTGATGTTGTTCGTGTTCGGGACTGGCGCCGTTAAAGGCTTTGCTTTGACCATTACAGTAGGAATTGTGACGACATTGTTCACGGCCACGGTTCTGGCGCGTCTGATGATGGTTCAGTGGTATGCGTCTCGTCGCCCAGCGTTGCTGCCGGTATGAATCATAAAAGTCTTTTGCTTCTTTTCTTCAGAAAAGAAGATTCTTTCTTGGGGCTTGCTTCGTCATGTTCATGAAGCCGCTATTTCGCTTCGTCCCCGAAGGCACGCGTTTCGCGTTCATGCGAGCGCGGTTCTATGGGCTGGCGGGGTCGTTCATTCTGTCGGCTTTGTCGATCGGGTTGTTCTTTTATCCGGGCTTGCGTCTGGGCATCGACTTCAAGGGCGGCATCACGATCGAGGCGCGGACGCCCGGGCCTGCGGATTTCGAGAAGTTGCGGGTGAGTTTTGCGCAGGCTTCGGTGCCGACGGCGGGGTTGCAGCGGTTCGGGGCGGATGACGATGTGCTGATCCGCCTGGATGCGCAGGCGACGCCCGCGGCGAACCAGGCGATGCAGAAGCGTGTGGAGCAGGTGTTGCAGGCGGCGCAGCCAGGCACGAAGGTTTTGCGGAATGATGTGGTGGGGGCTTCGATCAGTGCGGAGCTGTTCCGCAATGGCGTGCTGGCGCTGGTGTTCAGTCTGGGGATGATTTTCGCGTATATCTGGTTCCGGTTCGAGTGGCAGTTCGCGGTGGGCGCGGTGGTGACGCTGCTGCTGGATGTGACGAAGACGATCGGGTTTCTGGTGATCACGCATATCGAATTCGATTCGGTGATGATTGCGGCGATCCTGACCATTATTGGGTATTCCACCAACGACAAGGTGGTGGTGTATGACCGGGTGCGCGAGAATCTGCGCAAGTATAAAAGCATGCCGTTGCGGGAGCTGATCGATCTTTCGATCAATGAGACTTTGAACCGAACGCTTGGGACGTCGAGCACGGTGTTTTTGGCGAGTCTGCCGCTGGCTTTGTTTGGCGGGGCGAGCTTGAGCGGGTTTGCGTGGGCGATGCTGTTCGGCATCGCGATCGGCACGGTGTCTTCGATCATGATTGCGGCGCCGATCCTGCTGCTGCTGGGGGAGCATCGGTTGCGGCGGGATGTGACGGCGCTGCCGGTGAAGGCGGGCGTGAAGTAAGCGGTTCTTTTTTGAAAGAAAGAACCAAAAAACTTTTGTTTCCTGGCGTGCGCTGGCGGAGAGATCCGCGACAGCGACGTCGTATCGAGAACAACATTGCAGAACCAGGTCATCGGCGTTTTCGATTCAGGCGTCGGGGGATTGACCGTTTTGGCGGCGCTGCAGCGGCGGTTCCCGGGGTGTCGGTATATCTATCTGGGCGATACGGCGCGGCTGCCGTATGGAACGAAATCCGGCGCTACTGTTGTTCGGTATGCGTTGCGGGCGGCGCTGCATCTGGTGGCGCAGGATATTTCCTTGCTTGTCGTTGCTTGCAATACGGCCTCGGCGCAGGCGCTGCCGGCGTTGCGGGAGGCATATCCGGGACTGCCGATCTTTGGGGTGGTCGAGGCCGGGGCGTTGCTGGCGGCGCGGGCTTCGGTGAATGGTCGAATTGCGGTGCTTTCTACTGAGGGGACGGCGCGGACAGGGTCTTATGCGCGGGCGATTACGGCGGTGCGGCCGGAGGCGCAGGTGATTTCAGTTGCGTGCTCGCTGCTGGTGGCTGTGGCGGAAGAGGGATGGCATGAGGGGGCGATCGCCGAGGCGATCGTGCGGAAATATGTTCAGCCGCTCTTTGTGGATCGGGAGCGGGCGCCGGATGTGATTGTGCTGGGGTGCACGCATTTTCCGCTGCTGACGGGAGCGATCCGAGCGGTGGTGGGAAATGATGTTGCGATCATTGATAGCGGGGATGCGGTTGCGGCGGGGTTGGATTTGGAGCCGGACGCTGTTGGTGGCTCCAGTCTTTATCAGGTGACGGACGGGCCCGAGCGGTTTGCGCAGGTGGCGGCTCGGTTTCTTGGGCATGCAGTTCGGGCGTCGGATGTCACGCTGGTTGAGATTTGATGCAGGCGACCGTGGGTTTATTTGCTGGCGAAGAGGAGGGCGGCGCGGTTGCTGACCATGACCTGGTAGGAGGTGTTCAGAAGGGGGGTGTGGGAGTGGTAGTCGCCGATGGCGAGCATCCAGTCGTGGCGTTCCAGGTAGTGTAGTTTGAGGATGTCGCCGGCGGCGGCAATGGAGAAACAGGCGTCGTGGATGAGGCGGACACTGACCTGCGCGGGCGTTTCGTGCAGCACGCGGGCGATCGGGACGACCCAGACGGTGTTGATCTGCATGACGCCGAGATCAGCCGAGCCATCGGTGTTCGGATGCACCATGCCCACCTGGCCACCTTCGACGGCCTGGATGGATGGGAGCGCACGGGGGGGCAGCCCATAGAAATGGGCGGTCACCAACATGCAGCTCAGGAACGGAATGGCCATGCTGAAATTACGCTAGATCCGAAATCTTAGCCTTGACCTAAGCACAGCCGTCAACCGGGGGGAAATGTGGCGTGTGGTAACCCGATGAGGGCGACGTCTTGCAGGCGGCCGAGCCTGGTCGCAAAACACCGTCCGAGCCTTGCGCGACAGGAGTATGTTGCCCGTGTCAGACACCAGAACACCCGCCCGGCCGATCGAAGCGAAGGATGCCGGGTTCACCCTGCTCGAGTTGTTGGTGGTGATCGCCATCCTTGGCCTGTTGGTGGCGTTCGTGGCCCCGCAGGCGCTGAAGACCCTCGGGTCCGCCAAGACGTCGATCGCCAAGCAGGAGATCACCGAGTTCGGCAGCTATCTGGAGCGGTTTGCGCTGGATGTCGGCCGCTATCCGACGACCGAGGAAGGCGTAGCAGCGCTGACGGACAAGCCTTCGGATGTGGATAACTGGAGCGGGCCCTACATCAAGGGCAGCTCGTCGCAGAAGGATCCGTGGAACCATCCGTGGATCTATCGCAATCCCAGCAGCCGGCCGGGGCAGCGCGATTATGATTTCTGCTCTGCAGGGCCCCAAGGCAAGGGCACCGAGCCGGGCGAGAACGACGTCATCTGCAATCCGTGACGGGCTCCAGGGTGCAGGAGGCCGACGCGGCCCTGCTGGGGCGTGGGCGGTTTGAGAACATGACGATCGCCACGGCACCCAGGATCAGTGCGGTGGCGCCGATCTCCCGCGGGCCGACCGTCTCGCCGAGGATGGCGGCGCCCAGCAGGAGGGCGACGACAGGGTTGATGTAGGCGTAGGTGGAGAGACGCTCCGGCTTCCAGATCTGCACCAGCCAGCCGAAACAGCCGAAAGCCACAATCGAGCCCATGACCACGAGATAAAGCAGCGCCAGTGCCGAGTGGGTGGAGACCTGCGCCAGGCTGAACTGCGTCCATTCGCCGCGCAGGCCGGCGAAGGCTGCCGCGGCGGGGGCGCCGAAAAGCAATTGCAGGCCGCTGCCGAGCAGGGGTGTGTCTGCGGGTGGGACCTTCTTTGCGATGGCGGCGGCGATGGCCCAGGCGAACTGGGCGGCAAGGATACCCAGAGCCGCCATCTGGTTGGCGGGTTCGCTGCCGGGTCTGGCGAGCACGACGACGCCGGCGAAACCGATGGCGAGGCCGATCACCGCAAGGATACGGGGCCGGCCGGAGGCGCCCATCATCCACGAGACGGTGGGCGTCAGTAGCGACACGGTACAGCACATCACGGCCGCTTCGCCGCTTGGCACACGCAGCTCGCCCCAGGCGACAAGGCCCTGCGAGACGGAGAATAGCAGCATGCCGGTAATTGCGGCCGAGATGAGGGCGCGGGCGCTGGGTAGGCGGGCGCCGCGCAAGAGGGCGAAGCCGGTCATCAGGCCGCCGGCGAGCAAGCAGCGGGCAGCGATCAGGGTCCAAGGCGGTATGGTCTGCACGCCGATGCGCAGGCCGAGAAACGTGGAGCCCCAGACGATGCAGACCGCCGCATAGGCGAGATAAGGGCCCAGGCGGGCTTCCGACTGGGTCGGCGATGGGGCGGTCATGCGGCGAGCGTCCGGGTTCGTGCGTCAGGGAACCAGCCACATAGAATGACGGATGCCGTTATCCCAGCGGAACTGTGCTCGTGCTTGGCTGCCTTGTTCCAGGTGCAACCATTCGAGCTCCTGCACGGCCATCTTGACGACGCAGAAGACGGCGAAGGCGGCGCTTTCTTCTGCCTGGCTGGTGTCGCCGGCATGCTGCAACACGGTTCCGGGGCCGGGTACCACCTTGTAGGTGGCGCGCGTGGGCGGCCGCAGATCGTCCCATGCGGCATGGGCGATCGCGTCCGCAACGTGGAGCCGGACTTCGCCGCGCAGGCGTAGCTGCACCCTGCGTGCTGGGTCCCACCCATGCAGAGTGGCTTTGGCGTTGAGGCGCAACGCCCCGTATTTGGCAGAGCGCGTGTCGGTGTGGATCTCGAGCGTGCGCGTGTCGGGCGACCAGCCGCGCAGGACCACGCTACGCTGGGCGGCGAAGCCGGCTGCGTCGACGTTCGCGAAGGTGGGGCTGTGCCAGACGCTGCCCGCGTCGGCGGCGCCTTCTGCGAGGCAAGCGAAGGCGGTGGCGAGCACGTCGTCAAGTGTTGGTGTCATGCATGGCTCCTGTCCGCCTTAGTGGGGATTTTCATACCGGGCGTAACCCGGCACATAGGCGCCACTCTACGAAAGCGGGATTGAGAACCATGGAACGTGTCGGTGTAGCCGGGTTGCAGGTCGCCAAACCTCTGCATGACTTTGTGTCCGAGGAAGCAGCCCGCGGCAGCGGCGTGACGGCCGAGCAATTTTGGACCGGGTTTGCCGCCCTGCTGAAGGATCTCGGCCCGCGCAACCGCGCCTTACTGGATAAACGCGATACACTGCAGGCGAAGATCGATGCCTGGCATCTGGAGCATCGTGCCGAGACGTTCGATCCGGCCGCCTACGAGGCGTTTCTGCGCGAGATCGGTTACCTGGTGGCCGAGCCGGAGCCATTTGCCGTTTCGACCGCGAACGTGGATCCGGAGATCACCAGTGTCGCCGGGCCGCAGCTGGTGGTGCCGATTTCCAACGCGCGCTATGCGCTGAATGCCGCCAATGCACGCTGGGGTAGCCTGTACGATGCGCTCTATGGCACCGACGTGCTGCCGGAGACCGACGGGGCTGCGCGCGGGCGCGGCTACAACAAGGTGCGTGGCGACGCGGTGATCGCCTATGCCAAGACATTCCTCGATGAGACGGTGCCGCTTGCCGGCGGCGTGTTTGCCGATGCCACCGATTTTACGGTGATCGACGGCGTGCTCTCGGTGCATACGCTGGCCGAGAATTTGAGCCTGGCGCATCCAAAGCAGTTCGTCGGCTACCAGGGCGAGGCGTTCTCGCCGCGCGGTATCGTGCTCAAGCAGAACGGCCTGCACATCCTGCTTCGCATCGATCGCGACACGCAGATCGGCGGCCAGGACCCGGCCGGGATTTCCGATATGATCCTCGAAGCTGCCGTCAGCACCATCATGGATTGCGAGGACAGCGTCGCGGCGGTGGATGCGGACGACAAGGTGGAGGTGTATCGCAACTGGCTGGGGCTGTCGAAAGGCACGCTTTCCGCGAAGCTTGCGAAAGGCGGCGAGGTGATCGAGCGCAAGCTGGAGCCGGACCTGATCGTGAACGCCACGGATGGCACGCCGAAGCTGCTGCCGGGGCGCAGCCTGATGCTGGTGCGCAATGTTGGGCACCACATGTACACCGACGCGGTGCTGCTGCCGGATGGCGGCGAGATACCGGAGACCATGTTGGATTGCGCCGTCACTGCGCTGATCGCCACGCATGATCTGCGCGGCACGCCGTCGCTGCACAACAGCCGGCGCGGCTCGATGTATATCGTCAAGCCGAAAATGCATGGTCCAGAGGAAGTCGCTTTTGCGAACCAGCTTTTTGCGCGCGTCGAGGATATGTTGGCGTTGCCGCGGGACTGCCTGAAGATGGGCATCATGGACGAGGAGCGCCGCACCAGCGCCAACCTCGCCGCTTGTATCTTCGCCGCGCGGAAAAGAGTGTTTTTTATCAATACCGGATTTTTGGATCGCACCGGCGACGAGATACATACCTCGATGGAAGCGGGCACCATGATCCGCAAGAACGAGATGAAGAATACGCCGTGGATCGCGGCCTACGAGAACCAGAACGTGGATATCGGACTGGCCTGCGGGCTGCGCGGCCATGCGCAGATCGGCAAGGGCATGTGGGCGGCGCCGGATCGGATGGCGGAAATGCTGGCGCAGAAGGGCAGCCATCCTGAAGCGGGTGCGAATACCGCTTGGGTGCCTTCGCCGACGGCGGCGACCCTGCATGCGCTGCATTACCACCAGGTGGATGTGGCGGTGCGGCAGGCCGAACTGTCGAAACGCCCGCGCGCGAAATTGGCTGATCTGCTCACGATCCCCATCGAGAACTCGAACTGGTCGCCGGAGGATGTGCAGCAGGAGTTGGAGAACAACGCGCAAAGTATCCTGGGCTACGTGGTGCGCTGGATCGACCAAGGGGTCGGGTGCTCGAAGGTGCCGGATATCCACGATGTCGGGTTGATGGAGGATCGCGCGACGCTGCGCATTTCCAGTCAGCATATCGCCAACTGGCTGCACCATGGCATAGTGAGCGAGAGACAGGTGATCGAAACGCTGCGCCGCATGGCAGCGGTAGTGGATAAGCAGAACGAGGGCGATGCTGAGTATACGCCGATGGCGCCCGGGTTCGATGGGCCGGCGTTCAAGGCGGCGTGCGACCTGGTGTTGAAGGGTCGTGAGCAGCCGAACGGGTATACGGAGTTTATTCTGCATGCGCGCCGTCGGGAGGCGAAGGCAGCGTAGGAAGCAGTTCTTTTCTGAAGAAAAGAACCACAAGACTTTTGTTTCCTTGGGGCGAGCCGAGGGCGAGCCGCCAAGGCCGCAACCGTAGGTAGAATATCACAGTTACAAAATAGTCATTCTGCTTAAAAACTATAGGTAGTCGGAACGATACCGCTGTGCATCAATGTCAATCGTAACATTTTGACATGGGGTCGGCATGCGCGCGTCACTTTACAGCTCAGCTTTCTTCCTTTTGGCCGGAGCCGTGCAGACGGCTGCTGCAACGCCGGCAAGCTATGTTATCGCAAATAATACACCACGCTTCATGGCTTCGGCGCAGAAGATTTCGAGCGTGGATCCCTCTCAGGTGATCGAGGTGACCGTATGGCTCACGCCGCAAAACCGGGCAACGCTCGATGAAACGGTCGCCAAGTTATATGACAAGACCTCGCCGCTCTATCACCAGTGGCTGAGCCGCGACGCGCTCGGCAAAATGCTGGCGCCCACGGCCGCTGAAGCAGCTGATGTCACGCGGTTCCTGCAAGCAAGCAGTCTTGCGATCATCACCAAGGACAAATTCAATCTGTATCTGCGTGCGCGTGGAACAGTGGCGGCGGTGCAGAAGGCGTTCAATGTTACGCTGGCGAATGTCACTTTCGCCGGGCATAGTTATCGTGCGAACCTAGCCGATCCTTCCATTGCCGATCCGGCCGGCGCGCATGTGATGGCCGTCGAAGGATTGGATAACGTCGCGTTCGAACATCATAATATCGCTCAGGCTGCGGCGATAAAGGGATTGACGCAGGCGGCGAAAACCGGGGCGGCAACGGGTGCGGCGGCCGCAGCCGCTGCCACGAAGGCCTGCATCACCGGCACGGGCAGCGAGATCTTCACCTCGGGTGGTGCACTGCCTTACGGCGTGTTCACCGGCAATCTGTACACCAATAGCACGCTCGGTTGCGGCTTCACGCCGCCGCAAATCCAGGCGGCCTATGGGCTGACCCAGCTTTATGCCGCCGGCTATAACGGCACCGGGCAGACTATCGTTATATTGGATTGGTGCGGTTCGCCGACGATTACCACCGACGCCAACGCATTCTCCAAGAAATACGGCCTGCCGGCGCTGACGAGCGCCAATTTCACGATTGTCGACTATCCAGGCACTTCGAGCTGCGCGGCGCCTGATGCGGAGATCAATATCGACGTCGAATGGGCGCATGCCATAGCGCCTGGTGCAAACATCGTTCTTGTCGTGCCGCCGAGCGCCAATTTCGACGATGTGGATGCTGGGCTTCTCTACGAAGTGGAGAACCCGCTCGGCAACATATCGTCGAACAGCTTCGGCAGCGAGGAGATCTATACGTCGTCCTCCGTGTTGCAATTGCAGAACTTCATTGCGGAGACGGCAGCCTCCGTCGGCATCGCGATGAATTTCTCGTCTGGCGATGATGGCGATGAGACGTTCGACTTTCCGCAATACGATCCGCCTTCGGTGCTTTCGCCGGCCGATTCGCCCTATGTCACGTCCGTCGGCGGGGTCAGTCTGCAGCTGACGCCGACCAATGGCATCCAGTGGCAAGCGGCATGGGGCACTAATGAAACCCTGCTGTCGGAGCCCGGCTTCTTGCCAGAACCGGCTGCCAATTTCGGTTTCAACTTCGGTTCGGGCGGCGGCCCAAGCGCGGTGTTTGCCAAGCCGAAATACCAGGCATCCGTCAAAGGGAAATACCGTCAGGTGCCGGATATCTCCTGGCTGGCCGATCCGTTCACCGGCGCCTATATCGCGATCTCCGAGCCGTTCACCTCGCCGGCGATCACCTACCAGGTCTATGGCGGCACGAGCCTGGCTTGCCCGATGTTCGCAGCACTTTGGGCGATCGCCAATCAGGTCGCCGGCAGCGATCTCGGGCAGGCTGCGCCACTGCTCTATGCAGCGCCTGCGGCCACGTTTACCGACATCGTGCCGTATGGCTCGAAGACGAATGTGACGGCCGTGTACCAGACGAGCAACGGAAATGTGCATGAAGGCGCGAATGCTCTCGTGGCGCCGCTGGAAGGGTCGACCACCTATCAGTCGGCCATCTGGAACTATCCCGACAACCAGGACACCGCCTATCTGCTCACCTTCGGGACAGATAGCGGGCTGAAGGCAGCCGTAGGCTGGGATCCTGCGACGGGCCTTGGTGTGACCAAGCCGGCGGCGCTGCTGACATATATCTCAACGCTGGTTGCCAGCGCTAAAAAGTAAAAAAGCGCTCGCCACGGATTACGCAGATGCTTTGTGATCTGCGTAATCTCGGTGGACATGATTAAGTGACGGCAAGCCTTCTTTTCTGAAGAAAAGAAGCAAAAGACTTTTAAGTCGCTGTAGCGGTTCTATCAGTGACGTATCTTGTAGTCATAAAAGTTTTTTGGTTCTTTTTTTCAAAAAAGAAGCGCTTTCTTTCTTGCGCGGCACCGCGCGTGCGTGGGCGGCAAGCAGGGCAGAGGTGAGGGTTGCTTCATCGACACTGGCCAGATCGCAGCGTGTGGCGCCCATGCGGCCCCAGCCGCCGGGAACGGGTGTGAACGCCTGCGGCGCTTGCTCGCAGTAGAAATCCCGCAAGTCTGGATCGAACATCAGGTTGAGATCGCCGGCGGTGGCGTCCAGTGTGGCAAACATCTTTCGTGGTGTGCGGAACGCCAGGCGGTGGAAGTGCGGAGCTTCGTTGGCGCCCGGCAAGGCGAGCGCCAAGTCGCGCGCACGCATGGCATCCACGGGCATATCGCACCTCCGCTTGGCAGGGTCTACATCCAGCTGCCACCGTTTATGTTCAGCTCCTGGCCGGTGATATAGCCCGCTTTGTCGGAGCATAGGAACAGGCAGCCATTTGCAATGTCTTCCGGTGTGCCGGGTCGTGCAATGGGAATCATCTTGGCGATGACTTCCAAGGGTGGAACCTGGCCGCTGCGTTCGCCTTCGCGCGCGAGGGGCGTGTCGACCAGAGAGGGTGGTATGGTGTTGACGGTGATCCCGTTCGGCGCCAGTTCGCGGGCCAGGGACCGGGTGAGGCCGATCACGCCGCCTTTGGACGCTGCGTAATGGGCACGATCCTGCGAACCGCTTTGTGCGGCTTGGGAGGAAATCGTGACGATGCGGCCCCATCCTGCTTTCAGCATGTCGGGGAGGCCGGACTGGATGGTGTGGAAGACGCCGGTGAGATTGACATCGATCGTTTGTTGCCATGCCTCGAGCGACATGGTGGCGAAAGGGGTTGGGATGGAAATGCCGGCATTGGCGATGACGATCTTGATTGGACCTAATTCCCCGCGTGCGGCTTCGTAGGCGGCGTCGATTTGTGCACGATGGGTGACGTCTACCTTGCGGGCGAGGATCTTGAAGCCGCGTCCCTGCAGGAGGGCACTTTCCCGTACAAGTGCCTCTTCCTGTACATCCAGCATGACGACGGGATGGCCTTCGCTTGCGAACAGCTTGGTGATACCGAGGCCAATGCCCGAGGCGCCACCCGTCACGACGACAACCGCTTTCTGGGTCATTCTTGTTCTCCCTGTGTTTTCGCTGCCGAATAGAACCGCGACAGCTACACAAAAGTCTTTTGCTTCTTTTCTTCAGAAAAGAAGGCCTTGCTTTACCTTACCGGCAAGTGGGCCAGGTCGGTATCCATCGCGTCAAGCGCTTGCGTTGTGAACATTTCCGGTGCGAATTTCTGTACGCTGCGCAAGGTCATGCCGCGTGCCATGCCGATGCGTTTATCGGCGCTGACGGCGGGGAAATGCGCGTCGAAGATTGCTTTTGCGGCAGGATCGGCCAGCAGGACACCGATCTTGGTCTCGCCGGTCGCGTAATGCGTGGCGACGGGCTGCGGCTTCTTCTCCTTCTTGCCGAAACCGAAGAAGCCTGTTCGCGCCTTGGTTGTCTCGGTGCCGGCGGCGGGGGTGAGCTTAAGGTTCAGCTCGGCGAGGCCGCGGATGATGAAACTCGGTTCGTATTCCAGCGTGCGCTGGCCGGGCGGGCCGTGCTTTTCCGCGTCCAGCTCGATGTTGCTGGTCAGTGCCAAGAATTTCTCGATGATCACGCGCACTTCCACGCGGGCGAGGGGGGCGCCGATGCAGACATGTGCGCCGCGGCCGAAAGCGAGGTGTTCCTTGTTCTTCGGGCGATCGAGCTGGAAGGCTTGCGGGTCGGTGTAGCGGCGCGGGTCGCGGTTGGCGGCGGCCAGAGCCAGCATCACTTTCGTGCCGGCAGGGACTGCAAGCTGGCCGAGATGGGTATCCTTCTTGGCCAGGCGGGCGGTCATTTTCGACGAGCCTTCGAGGCGCAGGACTTCTTCAAGGAAGTTGGGGATGAGCGAGGGGGTTGCGCGCAATTGGGCCTGCAGGCCGGGTTGTTCGACGATGAAGCGCATGGCGTTGCCGAGCAGCTTGGCGCTGGTGTCCTGGCCGGCGCCGAACAGGAAGGTGGTGAGGCGGACGATTTCCATCGCGTCGGGTGTGGTGCCGTCGGGGTAGGTGGCGTTGGAGAGTTCGGACAGGACGTCGTCGCGGGGGTTTTCGCGGCGGTCTGCCACGTAGCCGGCGAAATACATGCCCATGAGCACGAGGGGCTGGTCGGGCGAGGTGAGATCGTCGGCGTTGAGGCTGCCGGGCGGCGGGCCGTTCTCGATCGCCTCCATGAAGATCTCGCGGTCGTCTTCCGGCACGCCGAGCAGGTCGGCGATCACAAGGGTGACGAAAGGTGTAGCTACAGTCTTGATGAGTTCGCAGCCGCCTTGCTCGATCGCGGCCTTGACCAGCTGCTCGGAGTAGTTCGCGATGAACTGCTCGTTCGCCCTGAGGCGGGAGGGGGTGAAGAGGCGGCTGAGCAGCGCGCGCGATGCGCTGTGCGGCATGCCGTCCAGCGAGACCACGAGGTCGCCGCCGAAGAAATTGGTGCGGTGGGTTTCGATCTGAGCGGAGATATCCGAGCCTTCGGGTGTGAAGGGCAGGGGGGCTGCGGGACCTTGCGGGGCCATGACGGAGGAGAAATCCTCCGTGTTCTTCAGCACGTCGAGGATTTCGTCGTAGCCGGTGACGACAACGATGCCATCGGCGAGCTGGTGGATCGGGCCTTTGGCGCGCACTGCCTCGAAATAGGCGAAGGGGTCCTTCAGGATCGTGTAGTCGCTGAAATAGTCGCGCTCCGCCAGATCCAGCATGCTCGCTCTCCCGATTGCGCCGCCCGTTCTGCGGGCTGGCATGAGTGCGCCGGTTGGCTCTCCGGCGAGTTATGAGACACACTAGCGCATAACCCCACGTTCCGGCTGCGTCAAGAGTCGCGTCACGCCGGGGCGGACGGCGCCATTTCCTGCTTCAGTATCGTGCCGACCTGGCGTGCGAGGTCCTCCATCGTGAAGGGCTTGACCATGACCTGCATGCCCGGTTCGCAGGCGCGCAGAGCGGTCTGTTCAACGTAGCCGGTGATGAACAGCACCTTGATGCCCGATTGATAGAAGCGCGCCTCATCCGCGAGTTGCCGACCATCCAGCCCGCCCGGGAGACCGATATCGCTGACCAGCAGATCGATACGTTTGCCGGTGCGCAGTATCGCCAGTGCGTCCGGACCATCGGGCGCTTCCAGCGCGGCGTATCCCAGCTCCTGCAGCATGTCGCAGACCAGCATGCGCACGCTCGGCTCGTCATCGACGACCAGCACTGTTTCGCCTTTCTGCGCCGGCAGGGCCGGCGGCTGCAACCCGGCTGCATCCTTCGCCAGCAGGCTGCCTTGATGCCGGGGAAAATAGAGGCAGAGTTTCGTGCCATGGCCGAGCTGGGAGGTGATGCGCACCTGGCCGCCGGACTGGCGGACGAAACCATACACCATCGAGAGACCCAGGCCGCTGCCCTGGCCAATCGACTTGGTGGTGAAGAAGGGGTCGAAGGCGCGCGCGATCACCTCCGGAGCCATGCCGGTGCCGGTGTCGCTGACGCAGAGAGTGGCGTAGTCGGCTGATGGAAGATCGTGGTCCGGCGCGGCCTGTTGGGGGATGTTGCCGGTCTCGATCAGGAGCCCGCCGCCCTCCGGCATCGCGTCGCGGGCATTGATCACCAGGTTGAGCAGCGCCGATTCGACTTGGCTGGCATCGACCAGGGTCGTCCACAGATCGGGTGCGATCACCAGTTCGACCGCGATGGCGGGTCCGGTGGTGCGCCTGAGCAGCTCCTCCATCTCGAGGACGAGCAGGTTGATGTCGGTGGGCTGCGGATCGAGAGTCTGTTGGCGCGAGAACGCAAGAAGGCGATGGATGAGGGAGGCCGCGCGTTTGGAGGAGGCCTGCGCGGTGGCGATGTAGCGGTCGAGGTCGGTGAAGCGTTTCTGGGTGATGCGCATCTGCATCAGACCCAGGCTGCCGATGATGCCGGTGAGAAGATTGTTGAAGTCGTGGGCAAGGCCGCCGGTGAGCTGGCCGACCGCTTCCATTTTCTGGGCCTGGCGCAGCGCATCTTCGGCCGTCTGCAATTCGGCCGTGCGGGCATCCACACGCGCTTCCAGCTGGGTGTTCAATTTCTGCTCGTTGCCGATTGTGGCACGCAGTTTCATGTCAAGCGCGTCGAGGATGTAACCGTCGGCCAGGATTCGGGCCACCATCGGGAGCGTGGTGCAAACCACCAGCAACGCCATGCAAAGGCTTGGTGCCAGGGTGCCTTGGCGGAGTTCGTGGAGCAGTATAAAGCCCGCACCGCCCGGTATCAGCACGGTCAGCAGCAACTGCATGCGGGTGACGACGCCGCTGGGCCGCGCGGAGGTGATGATGGCCGCGAGCCCTCTTTCAGGCTGGAACAGCAAAGTCGCCAGGAATAGCAGGAAAAGGCCGGTCGCGGTATGTAGCGCGGTGCTGCGATAGAAGGCGGTGGCGTAAAGTCCCTCAACGCCATACGCGTAGCCGAGCAGGTCCACACCGCTCAGCAAGGTGCCGAAGCCGGCGCAGATCGTGACGAGCCTGAAGGTCAGACGGGATGGCTGCTTGAGGCCGAGAAGAACCAGGCCGAGCAGCAGGAAAGCCACCGCGGTGGCGGGACCCATATGACCTTCGGTAGTGCCTTGCGGACCAGCTAGGCGATTGCCGAGCAACGGGTTTAGCACGTCGCGGCCAAAGGCGATGTGACTCGCGGTCACGGCGGCGCCCAATGCCAGCAGTAGCAGCGCGGACGCATCTGCGAGCCGCTTGTGCCGGCCGTGCTTCCGGGTGCCTAGGGACACGCCGGCGAGGATGAAGCCGGTGGCAGTCAGCGGCGACATCGCGGCGAGGCCGTGGTGGATGGTGACCAGGGCCGGTGCATCGATCTGCCAGCCGACCAGCACGGCGGCGCCGAGCGCAATGGCAAACAGGCTGGCAAACCAGCCAAACGCGTGCAGCACGAAGGCCACGCGGGCATCAAGGGTGTCGGGCATGGAGTCCGGTGGTCAGGATGAAGGCAAACATCTCGAGCCGCGTGACGATGAAGGCGCAGACGCGATCAGATTGACATGGGTGTGGCCGAATGACCTACCCCTTCTTTGCTTTGCCGGCTGTGTGATCTGAGATGGCCTATGGGGCGGTGAGGTCAGAAGAGTCTAGACCGGAAAGATTAACCAGATCGTGCGACTGGTTGAAGGGGTTTGCTCCATATCAAATGCAACGACCAGGAAGCGTTTGGCGGGCGCGCTCCTCTTACTCCTCGCCTATCTCGTGCTCCAGAGTTTCGTCGTCATCGCGCACGAGTTTGCGCACAGCACCACGGCTTGGCTTCTGGGCTACACGCCTACGCCATTCACCGTCGTCTGGGGCAATCCGATCACGATACAGGGCTGGGATGAAGGCGTGCCTTATGATTGCCTGTTTCCGTCTGCCGGCCACTTGGCGGAAGCCGCGATCGGCGGCATGCCGCTGCTGATGCATACGGTCTTCGCCATCGTTGGCCTGCTTTGTCTGCAAAGGCTCTTGGCGGGACGGCGGAAGAAGCTGTTTTTCGCGCTCTACGTTTTTTTCGTCATCAACCTGGCCGAACTGATCGCCTATATCGTCATGCGGCCTTTTATTCCCACCGGCGACACCGGACGTTTCAACGAGGGAACCGGCTTGTCACCATGGGTGCTGTTTGGCGTCGGCCTGGCGTTCCTCGCCAGCGCCCTCGCGATACTTGCCGGAAGAATCAGACCTGCGCTCGATTGCTTCACCGATGGGAGCCGGATCGTGCATTGGGCGATCGTCGCGTCCGCAGCGTTCATTATGTTCCTGTGGGGAAGCGGCATACGGTTCATGTCGCTCTATCCCGATCCACTATGGCGTGTGGGCCTGCTCGGCGTCGCCGGGTTCTTCGGCTGGCTTCTCGTCGAAAAATCTGCCTATCGGAAGTCGGCTCCGCCGGGGTGGTAGCGGCGTTCCATGTGGCGCTCCAGATCTTCGGGATAGAAATACACGTCCCGCAAATGGCCGGATGCGTAGCGTGCCGCTTCGTCGTTGAAATGTTTTGAGGCTGGGTCACCGCTTTCGCCACCCGCGGTGACGGCGACGGCTTTGATGCTGGGGCCGAATTCCACCGCGGCAACGAAGCTGTTGCCGCTGTTGCCGTAGCGTTTGGCCTGGTTGGTCGTCGGGCCGGTGATGGAGGCGAGCGAGCCCCATTGGGCGGAGGTGAACGGTACCGGGAGGCTGGGGGCGCTGTCGGAGAAGACCGGGTCGAGGTCGTCGGTGAGGCGCTGGACACGGTTGATGCTGCCCCAGGGTTGGCGCCAGGTGCCGAACTCGGCTGTGAGCAGGGTGCTGGCGTGGGTGAGTGCATTGAGGATTGCTCTCGGCGTGGCGCAGTCAAGAATGGTCTTGTAGTTGGCGGTGGTGCTGGCGTGGGCGTGCAGGCCGGTCATGTTCCAAAGGAATTCACCCCAGTATACGGCCAGTGTTGTGGCGACGGACTCTGCCGACCAGCGACGATCCCAGCTACGCAGGACGGCAATCTGGTCCGCGAGACTCTTGCGGAAGGGGCTTTCTGCGGGGAGGTGGTCGTAGGTTTCGAGCAGATGCGGGATGAGGATGTCGAAGCCGGGCTGCGCGGAATCATAGGCGGCGGCCACGAGTCCGGGCAGGGTGAAATCATGTTTGTTGGTGAGCAGGGCTACGGCGTGCAGACCGCGCATATTGTCGCCGACGGTGTCCATGTAGCGGGGGTAGTCGGATTGTTTGGGGCTGGCGGCGCCGGCTGCGGTGTAGGGCCAGTTATTGGTGTTCTCGATCCAGCCGGTGGATGGGTCGAGCAGATGGGGGGCTTCGGTCAGCGCGTGCAGGCCTTGCCAATCGGTGTGCAGGTCGGCGCCGTCGATGGGTTTGGTGTAGTCGAAACGGTCGTCCCGGCGGGGGATGAATTGCGGGTGGAGATAGGCGATGTGGCCGTCGGCATCGGCGTAGATTGTGTTGTTGGAAGTGTTAGCCTTTAGCTCCATCACCTTCATGTAGGCGGCGTAATCGTGCGCCTTGGTGAGGCTGTAGGATTGTTCGAGGGCGGGAACGGGGTTGAACATCATCGCTTCGGCAATCCAGTGGCCGTCCGGCGTGGCGGCGACGACGGGGCCATGGTGGGTGCGGTAGGTGGTGAAGGATCTTTCGCTGAGGCCGCCTGAGGCGTTGCGATAGGCGAGGGTGATCTGCTTGGTTTCTACGGAGCGGAGTGCGTCGCCGTAACGATAGAAGATCTGGTTATCCTTATGGACGATGGTTTCCGCGAATTGATCGATGGCGTCGGAATGGCTGGAGGTGTGCATCCAGCCGAGGCGGGTATTAAAACCCTGGTAGAGAAAGAACTGGCCCCAGGTGGCCGCACCATAAGCGTCGAGGCCCTCGTCGCTCGTCATCTGCAATTCGCTGCGGAAATAAAACGAGGTGTGCGGATTGATCAGCAGAAGGGCGTGATGATCGATGGTGTTTTGCGGCGCGATGGCGATGCCGTTCGAGCCAGTGGGATCGCCGTCAGGGCGGGAGAGAGAGGCGGATTTCTTCCAACCGTAGAAATGGGCGAGAGCGGGCAAGGCGATATCTTCTATGTCGCCGCCGATACTGCCTTCGGTGAAGGAGAGCGCCATCCAGGGCTCGAAATGTGTCAGCACCTTCGGGTGAGTTTGCGGATGGGTGGCGAGATAGAAGTTCAGGCCGTCGGCCCAGGCGGCCATCAGCGCCTGTAGCCAAATCGGGCTTTGCGCAAAGCGCCTCTGGAGGTCGGCAGGTTCGATGTAGAGCCTGGCACGCAGATCCTGCATCAAGGTTTTCTCGCCCTCCGCTTCGCTGAGGCGGCCGAGCGATGTGAGGTAATTCATCTCGATACGGTTAAAATCATCCTCCGCTTGAGCGTAGACCATGCCGAACACGGCCTGCGCGTCGGTGTGGCCGTTGATATGGGCGATGCCCCAATCGTCGCGAGTGATGGTGACCTGGTCGGCGATCGATTTTTGGCGGGAGAGGTCATCCGCCAGAACGGGTGTGGCGAGCAGGAGGAAGGCTGCAAGGGCCGCGGCGCGGATGGGGACTACTCCTCGGGCTCAGTGGTGAACAGGAGCGGGTAGCCCTTCTTGCGGCCGGCATCGGTGGCGGCGGTGGCCTTTTCCTCCGCGATGTCTTTCGGGAAAACCGAGACGACGCAGACGCCACGCTGATGTGCCGTCATCATCACCGACAAAGCGCGGGATTCAGGCAGCCGGAACTCGCCCTTGAGCACCTTGGTGACGAAATCGCGCGGGGTAAAATCGTCGTTCACCAGAATGACCTTGTGCAGGCGCGGACGCTCCACCTTCAGCTCGGGCTTGAGGTCCGTGGTGACGAGTGTGTCTTTCATCGCAAAACTCCAGTGTCGCGATCGGGCCGTCTGGCAGGCTACGGGCCGCCGGGATGCGTGGGCAGCGGGGCCTCGCCGAGACCGTGGCCGAACCAGGCCTGTGGTTCGGAGGGCGTTACATCCTCACGCCGCTCTTCCGCATCCACGCAGGTTTTAACAGAAAGAAAGAGCTGGTTCCAGGTGGCGGTGCGGTCAAGGCCCGCGAGGAGACATTGATCGTAGACGGTGAAGGTGCGGCCGGCATGGCAGCCGAATGAGGTGCGGTCTGGACGGGCCGCTGTGAGGATGATGCGGTTGTCGCGCGTCATGGGTGGGCGGGCGAAGCTGCCGGAGAAACAGCTGGATATCACCACGATGGTGGGAGCCGCCCCGCAGCCGAGCTCTAGGGCGTTGTCGAGCTGCGGCGGGCTTAGCACCTCGTCGCGGGGGGAGAGATACAGACCCTTGCCGTCGACACCGTGCGAGGTGGCATAGACCAGGCAGCCCTGACCGGGCGCCGGATGCATGGAGGAGATGGCGCCGAGCACGTGGGAAAGCGTGGCGGAACGCAGGTGATAGGCGTGCATCACCTGGGTGGAGGCGCTGAGGCGGGTGATCTCGGTATGCGGCGGCAGGTGGTGCGAAAAGGCTGAAATGGCGTTGTCGAACACCTGCAGGCTGCCGTCGCCGGCGATGAGCACGGTACGCGGCGGCAGTTCGGCGGCGCAGGCGGCCGTGGCGAGGAGCGCGGCGGCGGCCGGAAATGCGCGGAGAAAGGCGAGCATTTTCACGCGCCGATCACGATCCTGATATCGGGAAGGCCCTCGATGCCGCCGGTGACGACGTCGCCAGCAACCAGGGGGCCGACGTTCTCGGGTGTGCCGGTCATGATCAGGTCGCCGGGCTTGAGCTCCATCGAGCGGGAGGCGGTGGCGATAATGTCCGCCACCGGCCAGATCATGTCGGCGATGTTGGCCTCCTGCCGCAGCTTGCCGTTTACCGCGAGCCAGATGCGGGCAGAGGCAATGTGGCCGATCTCGGAGACCGGGCGCAACGGTGCGATCGGGGCCGAGCGGTCGAACGCCTTGCCCCAGTCCCAAGGGCGGCCGGTTTCCTTTGCGGCATTCTGCAGGTCGCGCCGGGTGAGATCGATCCCGACGCCATAGCCGTAGACATGGTCGAGCGCTTGGGCTGCTTCGATGTTGGTGCCGCCTTTCCCGATGGCGACGACCAGCTCGATCTCGTAATGGAATTTTTGGGTTTCCGATGGATAGGGAACGGTGCTGCCAGAATCGACGACCGCATCGGCGGGCTTGCAGAAAAAGAACGGCGGTTCCCGCGTGGGATCGCTGCCCATTTCGCGCGCGTGGGCGGCATAGTTGCGGCCTACGCAGAAGATGCGGCGCACAGGGAGACGTGCCTCTGTGCCGTCTACGGCGACACTCGAGACCGGAGGTGCAGGCAGGACGAAGGTGGTCAAAGGTTCAGCCTCAGGAAGGAAGAAAGCTGTTCTTTTTTGAAAAAAAGAACCAAAAAACTTTTATTATTATGGTGCACTTTGCCGGAAAGAACCGCGACAGCGATGTAAAAGTCTTGTGCTTCTTTTCTTCAGAAAAGAAGGTCGTTCCTAATGCCCCGCCTGCTCTCCGGAGAAATCCGGCGCCGGCAAGCCGCTTGCTTCTAGCTGCTTTGCCAATGCACCTTTCAGCTTTTCTAAGCCTTCCTCCGTTTTCGCTTCGCATCGCGCGACCAGCACGGCCTGCGTGTTAGACGCCCGCAGCAGCCACCAGCCGTCTTCCGTCGACACACGCACGCCGTCGATGTCCGACACTTTTGCGCCCGCCTGTTTGAGGCGGGCGGCGACTTCCTCGATGACGGCGAATTTGCGTAGGTCGTCACAGTCGAAGCGAAGTTCAGGCGTGTTCAAAACATGCGGCAGGGCGTCGCGCACGGCGGAGAGTTTGCCGTCCATGCGGGCGACGATGCCCAACAGGCGGACGGCGGCGTAGAGGGCGTCGTCGAAGCCGTACCATTTATCGGCGAAGAAGATGTGGCCGGACATCTCACCGGCGAGCGGCGAGCCGATCTCAGCCATTTTTGCTTTGATGAGGCTGTGCCCGGTGCGCCACATTAGCGGCGTGCCGCCGGCTTTGGTCACTTCGTCGAACAGCACCTGGCTGGCCTTCACGTCGGCGATGATGTTGGCGCCGGGGTGGTCGCGGAGCACGTCGCGGGCGAGGATGACGAGAAGCTGGTCGCCTGCGAGGATCTGGCCTTTGTCGTCCACCGCGCCGATGCGGTCGGCGTCGCCATCGAAGGCGATGCCGATGTCGGCGCCGCGGGCATGTACTTCCGCGATAAGCTGGACCAGGTTTTTCGGCACCGTCGGGTCGGGGTGATGCGCGGGGAAGTTGCCGTCGATCTCGCCGTTGAGCACGGTGTGCTCGCCCGGCAGCGAGGAGACCAGGCGCTGCAGGATCTCGCCGGCAGCACCGTTGCCGTTGTCCCAAACCACTTTGAGCAGGCGGTCGCCGCCATCCCAGTCGGAGAGAAGGCGGGCCCAGTAATCGGCGGAGATGTCGATGTCGCGTGCGCTGCCTTCGGCGTGCGGGACCACATCGCCGGCGGCAGCGCGGGTGCCGATTTCCTGAATGGCGTTGCCGTAGAAGGGCTTGTTGGCGAGCACCATCTTGAAGCCGTTATAGTCGGGCGGGTTATGGCTGCCGGTGACCATGATGCCGCCATCTGTGTTTAGCGTGACGGCCGCGAAATACAGCATCGGCGTGGGGCCGCGGCCGATGCGCAGCACCTCGATGCCGCTATCGACCAGACCTTGCACCAGCCGCGGTTCTAGATCGGGGGAGGAGAGCCGGCCGTCATAGCCAACGGCGACCGTGCTGCCACCCCGGCCGGCCACGATGCTGCCGAAGACGCGGCCGATCGCGTAGGCATCCTCGCCATGCAGTGTTTTGTCGACGATGCCGCGGATGTCGTATTCGCGCAGCGTGGTGGGATCGAAGCGGTGGGCGAAGGCCGTCATACTGCTGGATCCTGGTATTTGCGCAGAAAGGTTTTCACCTGCGCCGCCATCTCGGGCCGCTGCAGCGCGAAGGCGATCTGTGCTTCGAGGTAGCCGATCTTGTCGCCGCAATCGAAGCGTTGGCCTTCGTAGCGCAAGCCGTGGAAGGGGGTGTTGCCGATCATGCGGGCCATGCCGTCGGTGAGCTGCACCTCGTTGCCGGCGCCGCGCTCCATGCGGGCAAGGTGAGTGATCACATCGGGCAGCAGCACGTAGCGGCCGATGATGGAGAGGTTGGAGGGGGCATCCTCCGGTTTAGGTTTTTCGACGAGACCGGTCACCTCGATGAGACGTCCGTCATCCTTGCCGGTTTTCAGAATGCCGTATTTGTTGGTCTGGTCCGGGGGCACTTCGGTGATGGCGACCACGCTGCCGCCGGTCTCGTAATACGCGTCGGCGAGCTGCTTGGTGCAGGGGGTTTTGGACAGGATCAGGTCGTCTGGCAGGAGGATGGCGAAGGGGTCGTCGCCGATGAAGGCGCGAGCGCACCAGATGGCGTGGCCAAGGCCGAGCGGGACCTGCTGACGCACAGTGACGATGTCGCCCGGCGCGAGCTGGGCTTCGCGCAGCATGGTGAGCTCGGCCTCCTTGCCGCGCTGGCGGAGGGTGGCTTCGAGCTCGTAGGCGACGTCGAAATGCTCGACGAGGGCCATCTTGCCGCGACCGGTGATCATGCAGAATTGTTCGATGCCTGCGGCACGGGCTTCGTCGACGGCATATTGTATCAATGGCTTATCGACTACGGGCAGCATTTCTTTGGCCATGGCCTTGGTGGCCGGCAGGAAGCGTGTTCCCAGGCCGGCGACCGGGAGTACCGCTTTGCGGAGCTTTTTCGTCACGTCGACTCCTGAGGGAGGGTTTGTAGCAGTTTAGTGCAGATGGAAGTCGCCGGCACAGTCTTTGGGCGGCAACCTGCCCGGTCGGTTTATTCCAATCAAGCGGATGCATGGTTATGCCGGCGGGGTGGGGCGAAATTGTGTCGGCGAGACGGTGTGTGCAACTGGCAAAAAGGCTGGTGGGGAGTTGCCAGGTTTGGATGAGTGGCTTAGAGGGTGCGGCCCGGCCCGCTTTGACTCATGTCCCGTTCGTCTAGAGGCCCAGGACAGCGCCCTCTCACGGCGCTAACAGGGGTTCGAATCCCCTACGGGACGCCAGGCAAAACCAAGGGCTTACCTAGCATCTCGCCCCTTATCTTGTCGGTGCCGCTCGAATTTAGGTAGCTGGTTAGGTAGAATGCGTCAGCGTTCGGAGGTGGTCGCGCGCCACGCCGGTAGCCGCATAACGGCAGATCTTACCTTGGTAGGCAGAGCGAGCGGTGGATTTGTAGGTCAGCAGCTATCTGCCGGCCACCACATCTAAAGCCCACTTGCACCACTATCTGGCTGAGTTTGATTTCGCTACAGCATCCGGGCCAAGCTGGGTGTGAACGACCTGGAGCGGGCCGACATTGCCCTCAAAGGTGTGCGCGGCAAGCGGTTGACATACGCTTCGGTTCATCGCGAACTGGCAGCACAACCCTGTGCAACGCTGGAGACGGCGTAAAAAGTATCCAGAAGCGGATAGCCTTAGCGGCGATCCCCGGCAAGAAGAATTCGACAGGGCCTAGCCGCTCAGGAATCTCCTGCGGCTCGCTCAGCCGACTTTCATTGTGTGCAGGGTAATCTGGTCGTTAGAGACAGTGTAAATCACCGTCAAAGCTGGGACATTATATCCACCTGCTGCTTGCTTGTGTAGGTGGTATATGTCCCGACTTGTTCTGACCGTCGCACCAGAAATTTGACGACGAGCAAGAACCCAACACATTGCATCAAACGCGTCCCAAACACGCGGGTACACGTGGCCAGCTTTCTTGAGGCATGCGGTAACAGCGGGCTCTTCCCGAGCTGCGGTGCGCACCCTCGCCGATCTTCCCGTGCGCGCCGTACAATTGATCGCCTTGTGGCGGGCCGGTGCCGGATTGGTCGATCGAGATTGTGGGGGCGCCGATCTTATTGGGTAGGGGTTAGCCGATCTTGGCACCTCAGTTGGGTATCCTTTGTCACCCCTCGCGCAACACAAAGCTACTCCGTGGTATGCGAGCCACTCCCTTTATCCGAAAACAGAAATGTCGAAATCGCAACAGAAAAAGCAACTTTGACGTTTCCATTCACAGAACCGTTACCTATGGTCGCGCCGGAACGACGGTTGGGTCAGGACGTCCTGTCCCTTCGACATGCAATGCAGTCGCTCAGGCAGGCTCGGCGGGGCCGTAATTTGATCACGGGGCATCCTTTACCATGCTAAAATTTCAACAGACTGCGGCGCAGGCTGCGGCAGGCCTATTTATTCTCGCTCTTGCCACGGCCCCCGCTGTCGCCGCAGATGTGCAATCCCGCCTTCAGGATATCTGGCGCACTCAGATAGCCAAGAGCCCGGGCGCCGCTGGCGGTTGTTCCACGGTGGAGTACCCCAGCACTACTTGGGTCAAGGTGCCTTGCGTGAAAGCGCCCGCAAGGCCGTTCATCCATAGTCATCCACTTGGCTCGGTCCATAGCGATGTTGCCGGTGCCGGCGCCGGGAATGATTACACCGAGGTCGGTAACGGCCCTGTCGTGGAAGCCGACGGGGATTTCTCGGCCGTCAAGGGTTTGACAAGCGAAAAGGACGGTGGGGTGGCTAACATCTATTCCCTCCAGATGAACTCTCAGTTCTTTGCGACGGACGCGTGCAGCGGCGCAACCGATCCCACTCAATGCCAGGGTTGGGCGCAATTTCTGTATTCCAGCGGCGAACAAACCGCTTTTATCCAATACTGGCTCATAGGTTATGGAAACACCTGCCCGACGACGCCCTATAATGATTGGAATCAGTCAGGGGGGAACTGCTTTCGCAATAGTGACGCCGTCTCGGTTTCACAACTGCCCATCACGGCACTGTCCACAATGAGGATCAGAGGGTTTGCGGAGACCAAGAGCGGAAAGGACACAGTCGAGTTCGATGTAGGAACCAAAGCCTACAGAGCCGAGAACGGCGACAACGCGGTAGACTTGGGCACCAATTGGCGGTCTACAGAAGGGAATGTGTTCGGTGATGCCGACTCTTCGGAAGGCGTCTTCAACAAGGGGTGAGAGCATCAACCTCATCCTCCGCGCCTGCAAAGCCGGGTATGACAGCAAGCCGTTCATTACGTTCAACGAGTCAAATTAAGCGACTCGGTTGGCGACGTATGGGACGACTTATGTTCGGGCCGTGCGTCGCCACTTAGTATCAACCTGCAGGGGCGTAGCTAAAGACGTTCGAGGCAGGTAGGAACAATGTGCGGCCGCTTTGCCTCCCAGCTTCCGTCAAAACTCATCCGGCGCCTGTTCACCACCATTGGCGACGTGCCGAACCTCGCGCCAAATTGGAACGTGGCTCCCACCCAATCGGCCATGGTGATCCGCCGCCATCCTGACACCGGAGAACGGCGCCTGGATGCGCTGCGCTGGGGCCTGCTACGCTGATCCCCGCAATTGCTCGCCTTCGTACCCAGTTCAGCTTAGCGGGTCACTTGCAGGGTCAAGTCCGGGTGGAGCGACGATGGTGTGGGCGCGTGCGCTGGAACAGCGTCGTTGCCGGCGCTCGGTGCGAAGGCGTAGAGGTCGCCGCTCGCCGTGGCGATGAAGAGCCTGCCGTCCGACACGGAAGGGGAGCCAAAGTAGCCGGCACCGATGGAGCCAGTTGCCAGGACGCTACCATAAGTGGTGAGGGCGTAAGCAATATTATCCTGCGAGGTGAAGTAGACGACGCCGTTTGCGGCGCTAGCAGGCCGCACCAGGCCGTTCGTGGCGAAACTGAAATAGACGGAGCCGTCGCGCGCATTCAAGGCGTAAAGATTATCGTCACCTGATCCGATATAGACATGATTGTTGTAGACAATCGGGCTGGCGTAGACCGATGCGCCGGTCGTGTAGGACCACAGCAAATATCCTGCGTTGGCACTCGAAGTGCCTATGGCATAAACCTTGTCATCGTCCGAGCCGGCATAGAGCGTGCCATTAGCAATGGCGGGTGTGCTTTCGACATGGCCGCCGGTCGTGTAGGACCAGACCATCGCGCCTGTGGCAGCATTCAGGCAGTAGATTTTGTTGTCGTAGCCACCGAAATAGACGTTGCCGTTGACCAGCGCGGCCGATGTGTCGGTGCCAGATGAAACCGCGTAGCTCCAGACCACTGCCCCGTTGGTTGCTTTCAGGGCATAGAAGTTGCCTTGATAGGCCCCGACATAGATGATCCCATTGGCGAGCACGGCGGAGCCGTAGAAGGATCCTGCAAGGGTCACTTTCCAGATGGTGGCGCCGGTGGTGATGCTGAGAGCGTAGTAGTTGCCGCTGAGGTCGCCGACATAGAGCGTGCTGCCCGCCACGGTCGGCGATGCGGTGAAGTTCGCGCCGAGATTCCTGTTCCAGATCGTGGCGCCGGTGATGGCGTTGAAAGCCGCGACGCCGGTAGTGGTGCCGACAAAGACCCGGTTAGTAGACACGGTCGGCGTGCCGCCAGTGGTGGCGGCGTAATGGCTCCACAGCGTGCCCAGCATTGGCACATTGCTGGTGGAGAGCGTGTTCTCGTAGGGATTGACGCCGGCGTGCGCTGCGCCAAATCCGACTTGCGTCCAGGGTGTGGAAACGGTCAGCGGATGCTGTGCGGCATCGGTGCTGCGCCGGCCAATGGCGGTGATGCTGTGCGTGCCTGGGGCAGCAGAGGCTGGGATCGTGATCGATCCTGTGAGCGTACCGGTCGCGGAGCTGACGATCAGGAGCGTATCGGTCGTGTCGAAATACACGTCTACGGCTTCGCTGTTGGCGAAGCCACTACCGGTGATGGCAACCAATTGAGTCGGAGGCCCGACCACAGGCGCGGGCGTGACGATGCTTGCAGCGTCAGCGACACGAAAAATCCAAGCGATCGCAATCGCCGTCGTAATAACCCTTGTAAACATATGTAACGCCCCTTTTCCCGGACGCGTAATAGCATATGATTTTGGAAGTCTCACTTCTTTTCCGCAGCGAACTGATTAGCGAAGTATAATACCCGACCACGTAGAGGCGGCCGTGACGGCCATGTGTTAGGCGCCTGCAACGCCCGCGGTGATTCTTGCGGATCAGACCGACAGCAAGTTCATCTGCCGCACCTGCGACCGTTTGGCACCTACCTCGCGCACCAGCTGCTCCACGGGCACGCACCTGCCCCAGGTGTCGTTCAGCTGGCCGTACCGCCCCTGCGGCTTCTCGGGCCAGGCGTAGACCCGCCTTGAGGCCCAGAGCCGAACGCCCAGCGCTTCAGCCGTAGGAAAGGCACGGTGACGAGATCATCGGTGTCGAGGAAGTAGGTCAGCAGCAGATCGGCCCGGCTGGTCACCATCCAGCCAGGGGTGCTGCCCCGCTCATAGTGGGAACCACGATCGGCCAGGTTCAGGTTCGACCATGTCTCGAGGAAGAGGTTGCCGGTCCAGTGCCGCTCCACCTTTATCTCCGAGGAGCAGACCGTCTGCTCGTCCGTGTTCATGAAGAAATCGCTGAAGTTGTGCTGCAGGGTTCGGGCGAGCGGACCCCGCGCGGTGCTGACGATGCAGCCGCGATAGGCCCGCTCCTCAAGATACGGCAGGAGCACGGCAAGACCGCGGTGCTCCACGAAGGATGCTTCCGTGAAGGCGTTCACGGCACAGGTCGTCGGGGCGGTTCTTCTGCCGGCCGCTGCTGCCACCACTCCGGGGGCGACTGTGGTTTTTGACCGGGCCGTACGAGGGCGTCGGCCACCTTAACGGGCGCGCGCTCATGGCTCACCCGCCGGCCAAATAGAGGCCCGCAGCCCCTCGCAGGCCAGAAAGTCTTCCGCCAGCGAATGCGCCAACACGGCCGATCCGCTGGCAGTGCTCCGACAAACGAGAGCTTTGGCATATAGACCTGCCGCAGTAATCGCTCGTGTTTTGCCAACGCGCCGAAGCAGTCGGGTTGCCTCACGATCCAGGTCTGGGTAGCGAGCGAACGCGGCTTTCGATTCAGCCTGCGCTCCAAGACGGGGGACCATGTCCGGGATCCGCGCCGCGCTAGAAGCGGCGGGCGTTGAATTCATCGCGGAGAATGGGGGTGGCGCTGGCATTCGCTTAAGGAAGGGCGGCATTCCACAGACTCCGACCGAAGCGGACGAGGTGCGCTAAACCAGCAGAAAAGAAGCCCCACCTCATGATGAGGCGGGGCTTTTGTGTAACGAAAACCGCACGACCGCCCAAGGCTGAATTTGGACCGTTACGCACGGTAACCTTTGCCGAGTTTAGTGCAGTAGGAGTGGTATCGGCAATTTCCTACGCGTGTCAGCCGACCGAATGCCTTCCGCTAAAGATTGGCGGGCCATCCAAGTATCTTGTTCCAAAATCCGCAGTGATGTTCTTGAGGCAGGTTCAATGAAGGTTTCGGGCGACTCAGCAACAGAAACTCGATCTGCGGCGACTCTGAGGTAAAGGCTGGCCACGGGTATGAGGAATTGGACGCTGGACGGCCTGACCAGGCGAAGTTTGTCCAGTAGTTTACCATTCGGTCGGAAAGCAGCTTTTCTTGGAAGCTGAGAGCGTGCGAAAGCCCTTCCCCGCCATGATATTTGGGCCACAGAAATTGCAATTCTGTCGTGTGGGCGGCTCCAGTTTGGAAGCTCACCGCGGGCAGGTAGATTGGCGGCGACGGATCATCGAACTCATATCCGTAGACCGGGGCGTATTGGGCAAGCCAAGCGTCGACGATCGGCGCTGCGCAGGAAACGCCAGCATCGGTTTGGATTGTCGCGATCGCGACATCTGCACTTGAATACGCATATAATGGATACTCTTTCTCGACCTGCGCAGCCGCAGTACTGTAGCTCTGCAGGATGACGTTCTGATAATCCGTGGCGGTCGCCGCCGCCCCTGAAAGATCGTAACCGAATGCCACGCTCCAGCGCAGTTCGTCATGATTGGTGCCCTGGATGCTCGGAACACGGTTGAACTGGCCCGTACTAAACGCGGTATCGAAAGGCACCGAGAGCACTTTCCCGTCGACAACCGGCTGAGTCGAATAACTGCCTTGATTTTTAAGAATTGTCTCGACTGACAAGGACCGAAGACAGGTCAGTGTCTGATCGGTACAGCCAACCTTCACTGCGAACTCCTGGCCGGCTACTTCCGCCACCGCCTCACTGCGGTTTTTTAGCAAGCCGGCAAATGAACCGCTTTCGACGATAGCCTTCTGGAAAAGGTTCGCTGCAAGCGGCGATGCCAGTTGCGAATAGACGCTTACTCCACCAGCAGACTCACCAAAGATTGTAACATTGTCTGGATCGCCACCGAAAGCACGGATGTTCTTCTTGACCCATTTCAAAGCAAATTGCTGGTCCATGATACTGTAGTTGCTGTGCAGACGGTCTTCGGCCGCTAAAGCTGGATGGGCGAGATTACCGAGAATGCCGACACGATAGTTTATCGTTACAATCACGACATTGCCTTGGGTGGCAAGTTTGCTGGCATTGTAGTCATTACTCTCACCGCCCGCGAAGCCGCCGCCAAAGATCCAGAACATGACGGGCAGGCCTCGCGCCGCTGCACCGGCGCCCGGCGGCACAAACACGTTCAGGTTCAGGCAGTCCTCGGTCGTGCTCGGGATGTTGAACCCGTCATAGATCTCGAGCTGCGGGCAGATATTGCCAAATTTGGTAGCTTTTAGCACGCCTTCCCACGGCGCTGGCGCTTGGGGCGGCCGCCATCGCAGATCACCAATTGGCGGTGCAGCGAAAGGGATGCCGAGATAGTTCTCGACTCCACCTTTTTGAAAACCCACGACATCGCCGTACTGGGTCTTTACCTTTGAGCCAGCAAATGCTGCTGAGGCCGACAAGGCTAGAATGCATAAGGATGCTGCGACGGCCCACCTTGAAGGTAGAGCTCCGCTTGGACGTGTTGGCATGTTTCCCCTCATTTTTATTGCTTCGTTCGTTCGGGAAAATGACGCTAAGCGCGGCAGTTTTTTTTGGCAAGTGCGTAATAGACCTCCAATACGGCTCGCTGCGCTGGGCGTAAGGGCCTCATAAATGGAGTGATTGCTACAAAATAAGACTGCGTTTCTAGTCTGTTCATGGAGTTGCGGCATTCTTGAGCCGCAACTCCTAAATACCGTTTTTGCCGCTGATAACTCACCGCACAGAGAGCGCACTCTACCGTCCGCACGAACGGCCCGGCTCATGGCCCATGGGCCGCCTGTGGCCATGAGATGCAGCTGACACGCGCGCACCCCCTCCTCTCGCAGCCTCCCGAGCGTGATAGCGGCTCGGCGCGCCATTGTGGTCACCAAAGTCTGATCGTCCCGGATAGCCCGCGATAGGCGATCAGCCCTAGGGCGATCCCCCGGATGCCTAAAACGCTCACGGGAGGAGACGCATCACGCCGCACCGGGATTGACGCAGAAATGGGTTGTATGATCGTTTCGAGAAAATTCGGGATCACCCATGCGAATGATTCTTGCCGCTAGGTATGCTTGCGCTCAGCCTTACAGCCCAGATGGCTCAAGCGCAGGACGCGGCACTTGGGCAGTCTGGGTCAACACAAACGGCGGCGTCTACCACCTCGAAGGCGAGCGTTGGTTCGGCCGGCCGAAAGCAGGGCAATATGAGTGTGAGAAGTCGGCGAAGGCTGAAGGCGACCGGGAGACGCCGAACGGGCAGTGATAGTCAGCCATCGACTGCGAGCTGCTACACACATGCCCGGCCTAAAGACAGTAGCGCCTTGCATCTGGGCGTCTAGTTGCGTGGCCGGCCACCAGCTGAGGCGGAGCGAGGTCTGGGCACAACGGATGAGCTATAGTAGATTAGCAATCGAAACAAATTAGCACCTGGCCGCTTGTCGGTCTCGGGGAGGCGGATTGCATGAGTGGTTTCCTGCAGCTCGATCCGATCTACGGTCACACCATCACAGTGCTGCGGCAAACCTTGTCTAAACCGAGCAAGCGGGCAAGGGGCGTCTTTAGCATTTTCGTCGTAGCCCCCGTTACCTCTCCGGTGTTGGAGGTCGCCATTGATCCGCTCAGTCTTTATGTCCTGGGTTTCCGCCGGCAATCTGAGAAAACATGGTGGGAGTTCAAGCCGACGGGTAAGCTGCCGCAACTGGATAATGCAAAGCCTTTGGCCTGCGGTAGTGCAGATTATACTAATCTTGGCCTGGAGAAGCTGATCAACAAGACAGTAAGCATCACTCCCAATCTTCTGGTAACGCGCTTGGCCTATCTCAATGGCACTCATATCGATGACGACGACAAATGGAAATTGTTGCTGCTAATTTTTTTGGTGTCAGAAGCGTTGCGTTTCGACACGGTTAAGTATGCCGGGAAGGCATATGTGGCGAATGCTGATCTATACTTCAACAACCGTGACTCACCGGAGTATTATAAGCGCAACCCCGGCGATCTCGTCGGCCACAGTTTCACGTTTACCCGCGCCTTGGTCGAGATGGTTCGGGATTGGCGGAAGCATACCCAGTCGAACCATAATGATCTGGGCTTACCGTGGGTCCCAGGCGGTTGAGCTGTGAGGGATCTTGCCCAGGGGCCGGCTTTGCAGACTGAAGGCCGCTGCCTCAAGGCTTGCACAAAGGCGGAGGCTTATAGCGCAGGAGGCAGGCAACACGTATAGCTACGACACCAAAAGCGGACTCGAAACAAAGGCTTAGGGATTTTGATCTAACTAACTGATTCTATATGTTGATTCTGCTAACTTTCATCCCGGCGAGCAACGCGGAACATCCTTTGTTGCGATTACGTGGCAGCCGGTCTGATGCCTTCTATGTGGCGGGCTAGGAAACAGCCGGTGAAATAGGGTCCGGGGCTCGTCGCCTACTCAGCAGCGTAAAAATCCAAAAGCCGCCGCTGACTTTGTCGGACCACTCGCGGTAAATATGGTTCTGGTGCAAACGGCGCAGCGGGGCTGCTATGACGGGTTTGGCGGTATTGGGGTCGGGTAATGGGCAAGCTGCGAGGCATCGATGGGTTGTTTTCAGGCCGTCATTTTGACCGTGAGGTCATCATCCTGTGCGTGCGATGGTATCTTCGGTTCAACTCAGCTTCCGCGACCTGGTAGAAATGATGGCCGAGCGTGGGTTGTCGCTCGCGCACACCACGATTATGCGTTGGGTGCTGCCCTACGCCGCAGAATTTGACCGGCGGTGGAAGCGGTTCGCCCGACCGGTGGGTTCATCGTGGCGCGTCGACGAGACCTACGTGAAGATCCGACGCAGATGGGTCTATTTGTATCGAGCGGTCGACCGGGATGGCAGAACTGTCGACTTCCGGCTAAGCGCGAGGCGGGATGTCGCTGCTGCAAAGGCATTCTTCCACAAGGCAATGAAGACACAAGGATGCGCGCCGAGGACGATTACGCTGGATGGTTACGCCGCATCGCATCGCGCTGTGCGCGAGATGAAAGTCGATGGGACGCTCCCAGATGACACGAAGCTTCGATCATCAAAATACCTGAACAACGTGATCGAACAGGATCACCGAGGCATCAAATTGAGGCTCGGTCCGATGCTCGGGCTCAAGAAATTTAGAAGCGCCGAGACCATTATCGCCGGCATAGAGCTCCTGCGTCGGATCCAGAAAAGTCAGTTCGATCTATGGCAATTACGCGTTAACGGGAAAGCTGCGCCTGCTATCTGGAGCGCAGTGCTGGGATTCTGATCGCCGGCCCCGCCAGCACGTATAGGTTCGCGATCCACGGCAATTTGCACCAGAACCGTCGAAACATCCCTCATGAGCCGGTTCCCACTATGCCCGTCTCAAAAAGCTAGAGGCTCGGGCCGAAACACGCCAGAAAATCATTTCAGAAAGCCCGGCAAAGTCCTTGGCCCTTGGCTATGCTTCACAAAAAAGTCTATTCTCGTGCGCACAACTTGCAACGCACCCGATAGTTGATGGGCGGGCGGGCAACTTGGCCAAGAAGGTCGGGTTTGACCGCGGTCATCCCACCTCTCGACTGGAACTCGACATGTTCGCCCGTATAGACCAGCTTTTGACTGATCTGCCGATACCGAAGAAGCCATCACCCAACGCCGCAGCCGCGCTCCAGGAACTGCTCGGCGGCAAATACGGTGAGATGTCGACGCTCGGCAACTACATGTTCCAGAGCTTCAACTTTCGCAACAAGTCTGCGCTGCGCCCATTCTACAGCCTCGTCTCCAGCATCTTCGCCGAAGAACTCGGTCACGTCGAACTCGTCAGCAACGGCGTCGCCCTGCTCAATAACGGCGCCGGCGACCCGACACCGAATGTCGATATCTCCAAAGCGCCCTACCACAGCATGGAAGATATCCGCCTCGCCGGCAGCTTCCTCAGCAATGGTGGCGGCGCCATGCCGATGAACAGCGATGCCGCCTCGTGGAACATGGACATGGTCACCACGACCGGTAACCTGGTCATCGACCTTCTGCACAATTTCCATCTCGAATGCGGCGCGCGTATTCACAAGCTGCGCGTCTACGAGACGATGAAGGAGCCGACCGGCCGCGAAGTCTGCGCCTATCTTCTCGTCCGCGGTTCGCTGCACGCACACGCCTATGCGCTGGCCCTGAAGAAGATCACCGGCGTGGAAATCGAAAAGATGCTGCCTACACCGAATATCGATCTCAGCGCCGTGCCGGAATGCCAGAAATATCTCGACGAAGGCAAGCACCGCCGCCTGTATACGTTCAGCCCCGAGGACTATGCTGAAGCCGCCGGCGTATGGTCGAACGACGAAGCAGCCCTGCCTGGCGATCCGCCGGGCCAGCTTGAAGTCATCGAAGGCTTCCCCGAAGGCGGCAAAATGCCCGACATGCCGGGCACCTACAGCGCGTTCTCCCCGGATTACGCTCCGGAAGAAATGTTCGAGGTCGCCAAGAAACTCTACAAGAAGTCGCGCTAAATCCGCGATCCGGCGCCGGGCTGCGGTAAATTGCGCTCGGCGTGCCTATCGCCTAGGGTGCGCCGAACGGCGAATATGCGGAGTCGGCAGGGCCGTGGACACGCAATCCACTGATTGCAATCTCGGCATCAAGGCCATCGGCCGGATGCAAATGCAGCCCGGCATAATAACTATCATAAGTCTGAGTTTGGCGCTTGCCGTTGCCACTCAGCCAGCGCGGCTCGGAGATCTGCCCGGTGCCGAGACCGAGATCCAGATCGGCCTTGCCGGGCACGATCGGGATGCTCACACCGCCCTCGACCCCGTAGCCACCACGGCTGTTCACCTGCGTCTCCACGTAACCATGCGTGTTCGCCAGCATATCCTTGAAGCTATAGGCCGGCGGCGGCGCAGCACTGTTCATCGTCACGGTCCCCGCCGGCCCGGTCT
Organism: Acetobacteraceae bacterium; assembly: GCA_965198855.1. Classification (GTDB taxonomy): domain Bacteria; phylum Pseudomonadota; class Alphaproteobacteria; order Acetobacterales; family Acetobacteraceae; genus BOG-908. Next base: position 1,095,769 of record CBDAPZ010000002.1, read on the forward strand.
GCTTCGGCGCGGTTTCGAGATCGAAAGCGCCGCTCCCGGCAATCACCGGATAAACGTTCAGGTCGTAATGCTCCTGCGCGGGCGCAACCTGCGCCGAGGCAGACGCGCCCCAGAGAAGCCCTGCCGCACCGATGCAAACCGCAGCGATCGCTCTGCGCATTATCCTCAATCCCGTTAGGTCGCGTTCCCTATAGCATGCAACGCTCGATGTGGCAGCCTTGGTGGGCGACGGATACATTTTGCCCCACGGTCATATAGAAGGAACGTGGGGGAGCCGTGCCGTCGCCCCCAAACCCCCCATCATTTCTGAAGGCTTGTCGGTGACGGCGGCGCACGTCTAGGTTGCGGAGTGGTTTACGGAGAACTCGCCAGCGATGCATGGCACGCCAAGCCCTGAGCTGACCTGGCTGCCGCCGGTGCAGGCGGATTGGTTCGACACCCTGACGGCCCTGCCCATTACGGACGACGAAGCGGAACCGCGTTGGCCACGCCTCGTCTTGCTGGCAAACCACGCCTTGGACGGGCTGCAGACAATGCGCCTCGATCGCAGAGTGCAACGCCTGTTCGGCCAATCACCCCCGCCCGCCCTCGGCAGCACGCCGGTCAGACTCGCCGTGCTAGCCAGCGCCACTATCGAACATCTGCTCCCCAGCCTACGCGTCGCCGCCCTCCGTCGGGGTCTTTGGCTCACAAGCTATGTCTGCGGCTACGGCCAGTATGCACAGGAACTGCTCGACCCATCGTCTGGCCTCCACGCCTTCAGGCCGACCGCTTTACTGTTCGCGCTCGATGCCCCGCATCTGCTCGGCGGCTTCGACGTGACGCAAAGCGCCGACGAGGTGATGGCGCGGCTGGATACGGTGATGGCCCGGCTCATCGGACACTGGCGCCAGGCGCGCGACGCGTTCGGCTGCACCATCCTGCAGCAAACCCTACTGCCCCCTGCCTTCGACCTTTTGGGCAATAACGAGCACCGCCTCGCTGCGTCACCAGCCTCATTGGTCGCAGCGCTGAACGCGATGATCCGCAGCGCCGCCGATCGCGAATACGCCGATATCGTCGCCATCGACGCCCAGGCGGCGCGCGACGGCGTGCACGCCTGGCACGACCCGATGCTCTGGCTGCGCGCCAAGCAGGCCATCCACCCTGCGGCAGCGCCATTTTACGGCGATCTGGTGGGACGGTTGCTCGCTGCCCAGCAGGGGCGCGCCTCCAAATGCCTGGTGCTGGACCTGGACAACACGCTGTGGGGCGGGGTGATCGGCGATGACGGGCTGGACGGCATCGTGCTCGGCCAGGGCAGCGCACTCGGCGAAGCCTTCCTCGCGTTCCAGCATTACGCCAAAAACCTGTCCCGACGCGGCGTGCTGCTCGCGGTCTGCTCGAAGAACGACGAAGCCAACGCGTTGGAGCCCTTCGAACGCCACCCCGAAATGGTGCTTCGCCGAACGGACATCGCCTGCTTCGTCGCCAACTGGGACGACAAGGCCACCAATCTGCGCCGCATCGCTGAAAAGCTGAATATCGGCCTCGATTCCCTTGTGTTCGCCGACGACAACCCGTTCGAGCGCAACATCATCCGCCGCGAACTGCCGATGGTCGCCGTGCCGGAACTGCCGGAAGACCCTGCCCTCTATGCGCCCTGCATCGCGGCAGCCGGCTATTTCGAAGCAGTGCGCCTGACCGAAGAAGATGTGGCGCGCACCATCCAATACCAGCAGCGCGCACAGCACGAGAGCCTGCGCGCCACCACCACCGACCTCGAGGGCTATCTGCGCAGCCTGGACATGGAGCTCTCCTGGCGCCGCTTCGACACCCTCGGCCTCGCCCGCATTGTCCAGCTCAGCAACAAGACCAACCAGTTCAACCTGACCACACGCCGCACGACCGATATGGAAGTGGCAGCCCTGATCGCCGACCCTTCTGCCTTGACGCTGCAATTGCGCCTGCGCGACCAGCTCGGCGACAGCGGCATGATCGCGCTGATCGCCGGACGCCTGCTGGGCACCGACCTTTCCATCGAAACCTGGCTGATGAGCTGCCGTGTGCTGGGCCGAAAGATCGAACAGGCAACCCTGTTCCTGGTGGCCGAGGAAGCCCGCCGCCTTGGCGCTGCAAGGCTGCTCGGCCAATACCGCCCAACCGCGAAGAACGGCATGGTGCGCGAACATTACGCTCAGCTCGGATTCTCGCTGATCGGCGAGGCGCCGGACGGGGTAACGGATTGGGCGCTCAGCCTCGACCGCCCGATCTCTCCACCCGATTTCATCCGCATCATCGAAGGCTGACACATGGACGATACCGAAACGCTGGAAAAACTCTCCGCCATCATGCGTGACGTGCTGGACGATCCCGCCATCACCCTCACCCGCGCCACCACGGCGCAGGATGTCGCCGGCTGGGATTCGATGGTCAACATCACCTTCATCGTCGAGGTCGAGCGCCGTTTCGGCATAAAATTCAAGACCGCTGAGGTGGAGGAGATGCACGATGTCGGCGAGATGCTCGACATGATCGCGGCCAAACGCGCAGCCTGATTCGACGCCGTGCTGTTCAACTCCTACCCGTTCATCCTGCTTTTCCTGCCCGCGGTGCTGGTGGGATTTTTTCTGCTCGGGCCATCGCGGAAAGGCCTGGCGCTGGACTGGCTGATCTTGGCCTCGCTGTTTTTCTATGCCTGGTGGCGACCCTTCAACGTGCTGCTGATCGCCCCCTCGATCGCGATCAACTACGCGCTCGTCACCCTGCTGCTGCGTCTCGGCGAAGAGCGGCCCGGGCTTTCACGCGCTGCGTTCTGGGCAGGCATCCTCTTCAATCTCGCGTTTCTCGGTTATTTCAAATATCGCAATTTCTTCATGACGCTATCGAATGATATCGCAGGCACTTCGCTCATTCTGGAACAGCTGATATTGCCGCTGGGTATCTCGTTCATCACCTTCCAGAAAATCGCATTGCTGGTCGATGTGCGTGCCGGTCGCGTATCCGCGGTGAGGCTGCCCGACTACGCATTATTCGTTCTGTTCTTCCCGCAGCTCATCGCCGGCCCGATCGTGCATTACCGCGAATTGATGCCGCAATTCGAAAAGGCTTCGGTTCGACTGCGCTGGCCAGACGCGGCGGTGGGCCTCACCCTGTTCTTCACCGGGCTGTTCAAGAAGGTGATCTTTGCCGACCCGATTGCGGCGCTCATCGCGCCTACCTGGCAGCACGCAGCGATCGGCCATCCGGCATTGCTGCAGGCCTGGGCAGCCTCTTTGGGCTACATGCTGCAGCTCTATTTCGACTTTTCCGGCTATTCCGAAATGGCCATGGGTGCTGCCCGTCTGTTCGGCATCATCCTGCCGTTCAATTTCAATTCGCCGCTGAAGGCAGCCAGCATCATAGATTTCTGGTCGCGCTGGCACGTCACCCTCACGCGGTTCCTCACCGGCTATATCTTTTCGCCGCTCACGCTCGGGCTCACCCGCAAGCGGGCCGCGCGCGGATTGCCGATCATGGGCGGCCGGAAAACCACGTTGCGTGCCTTCCTCGTGCTGCTTGCCTACCCGACCATGGTGACCATGCTGCTAGCCGGCGTGTGGCACGGCGCCGGCTACCAGTTCCTGGTGTTCGGCGCACTGCATGGCGTGGCCCTCGTAGTCAATCACGCCTGGCGGCTACGAAAGCCTCGCTGGTGGGCGCAGGAGGCTAGTTCTGTTGTCTTCAGTTCTTGGCTGACGACTTTTCTTTTCGTGGTCTCAGCCGAGGTGTTTTTCCGCGCAACCTCGGTCGCCGACGCGATCAGCATTCTGCGCGGCATGGCCGGGTTGAACGGGGTTACCGTGCCGATGGCGCTGGCGGGGCCGCTCAACCATGCGCTGGGGCTGCATGTGCCGGGCGTGTGGGAAGGCGGCGGGGATTTCCTGAAAATCTGGGCCTGGATCGCTGCCGGTCTGATCGTGGTGCTCGCGTTGCCGAACAGCCTGGAGATGCTGGCAGCCTACGATCCCGCGCTCGGCTTCAAGGTTAGGCCGGCCGGTTACACACGGTTGCTGCAGCACCTCATCTGGGTGCCCAACGCAGTTTGGGCAATGGGACTTGCCGTGATCACGGCAGGCGGATTGCTGTCGCTCGATCGGCTCAGCGACTTCCTCTACTGGCATTTCTGAACGCCATGGACAGCACCCCGCCACACCAGGCGATCAGCGGCGAGACCGTCAAAACCGCTCAGCTCAAGCGGTTCTGCCGGATCTGGCTGGTCTCGCTGCTGGTGCTGATCAGCCTAACCGGCGCCTTCAACGCGCTGGTGGATCCCTATTTGGTCATCGGCGCGCCACGCATCGCCGGCTTTAACGCGATCAAGCCCGAAGCCGAGACACATACGCTGCTCGCCAAAACCTATCTGATGCAGCGTGCACGCTATCCCGGCATGATGTTCGGCGATTCCAAGGTGGATATCGGCCTGAATCCAAAAAGCCCATTTTGGCCAGACGATTCACGGCCGGTGTTCAATGACGGCCTTCCCGGCAGCGGCATCGCCGGCAGCCTCGTGCAACTCCGCAACGTCGCCGCACGCGGCGATCTGCGACGCGCATTGGTGTTCGTCGAGCTCAGCGAATTCATGCAACCGGCGAGGGCCCCATTGCCTGAAGAAATCACGCGCTCGGCGCTCGGCCAGCGCCTCCACGACGTGGCCCTGGCGACGCTCTCGCTAGATGCCCTCTGGTCCAGCCTGGCAACGGTGGCAGCACAGCACGAGGCAGATGCCGTCGATCTTTCGCCGGACGGGGCCACCGGCGATGGCGGCTTCCGCGCGATCATCGCCCGCGGCGGATACGCCGAGTTGTTCACGCAGAAACAAGCCGCCAACGCGGCGGCGCAACGCGCCTTGGCGGCACGGCTTCAGGCCGAACCGGACTCAGGCTTCAATCATCTGGACACGCTATCCGACATCATCGCCCTGTGCCGCCGGCACCACATCGCACTCGACCTGGTCATCGCCCCGTTCCACGCCGATTACCTCGACAGTCTCGGCCAGGCCGGTCTGTGGGCACGGTATAACGGCGCCAAGCGCGCCGTCACCAGCCTCGTCGCAGCCCAGGCAAACGGCACGGATCATGTGGCACTTTGGGATTTCCTCGGCTACGATTCCTATTCGGTCGATCCGGACACCACGAAATGGTTCTGGGAACCCAATCATTTCAAGCGCGCTTTGGGCGAGAAGATATTGAGTGTCGTCTATCATGGTGGCACCGGCTATGGTGTGCGGCTAGCAGGAAGCTGACGGAGACAGGCCTTCTTTTCTGAAGAAAAGAAGCAAAAGACTTTTACGTCGCTGTCGCAGTACTCTCCGGCAGCGAATACCACAAACATGAAAGTTTTTTGGTTCTTTTTTCAAAAAGAACTGCTTGTCTTTTATCTTATGCTGTCGCGGTCAAGCTGAGTCACGCCTGCAAGAAGAATAACACTGCCATCAGTGAAGGACAAAGTAAGGCTGCCCGGGCCGAGGTTTTCCTGCACGGGATCTGGCGCATAACTAAAGAGATCGAGGTGATCTACACCGACCTTGAAGTCGTCGATGATGGTAGTGCCTCCGGCGGACCCCTGCGTGAGCGCGTAGATGTCCGTGCCGGTGCCGCCATGGATGGTTGCAGTGCCGCTACCGAGCACGATGCTGTCTTGGCCTGCGCCGGCGAAGATCGTCATCTTGCCTGCGCCAACAAAGAAAGTATCGTTGCCGGTGCCGCCGGTGGCGGTCGAGATGCCGCCGCCGCCGAGGAAGATATTATTGCCGCTGCCGCCTATCATGGTCGTGGTGCTGGTGACGGCAGCGTTGCCGGACAACACATCGTCTCCCGCGCCGCCCCAGATCGTGGTCACGCCGGTGCCGGCCCACATGGTGATGTTGCCGGTGCCGGCCACCATCACTGTGGTGCCGGCGCCGCCGACGAGGATGGTGCCGTCCTCGTCGCTGCCGAACATGGTGGTCGAGCCTGCACCGCCAAAAGCGTCGCTGCCGTCATCGGCCACCAGTGTCTCGGTGCCGCCATTGCCCACCAGGATCTCGTTGGGCGTCGTGGCAAACAAGGTGTCCGTGCCTTGGGCCGATCCGAACAGGGTATCGCCGCTGCCCATGCCCACCAGCGTCGTGGTACCGCCGCCGGACGCCAGAACATTGTTACCCGCACTGCCGCCGATCAGCGTGCCGCCGGCAGCACCACCGATCGCGGTAAGCTGGCCTTGGCCGCCATACACCGCGCTCGTGCCCATGCCGCCGTAGAAGGTGATTTGCGCATCGAGCGCATTGAGGGTCGTGGCATGACCCAGGGCCACGATCGTGGCCGAGCCGGCATGCACGGTGATCGTGGCATCGCCATGGCTGACATAGGTGTTCTGTTCCGATAACAAATCGATGGTGCTCGCGAGCGTGCCGCCGATGGTGGAGGCACTCAGCGCACCCGGCGACACATCGTAGTTGGGCGGCAGGAAAGCCGTGCTCGTGGGTTGCCGCACGGTGCCGATCAGCGTGCCGGCGTTGTCATAGATGTTGATCAGCGCCTGGGTGCTGGTGGCGGAGGTGAGCACCAGCCCCTCGGTGGTTTGCGTCTGCACCGCGGCGAGGCTGCCGGCGCTGCTGTAGAGGACCGCTTTCTGCGTCGCGGTGCCGGCGATGGGTGTCACCACCGTGTAGCTCTTGTCGGCGGCAACGATGAGCGTGGCTGCGCTGGGTTGCGCAGAGACATTCCCAGCGACGTCCGTGTCGGTAGCGGTCAGGGCATAGGTGCCGGCGGAGAGCGGGCTCGTATAGGAGACCTGCCACATGCCGTTTGCGGCGGTGGTGGTGCCGATCTGTGTGCTGTTCTGGAAAACGGTGACAACGTCGCCACTCGTGGCCATGCCGTCGAGCACGGGTTCGGCCGGGTTGGTGGTCAACACCGTTTCAGCGAGCGTCGGCGCCGGCGGCAGGACGGTATCGATGGTGATCTGCACGGGGACCGAGGCGGCGGAGATATCGCCTGCGGCGTCGGTTTGTTGGGCAGTCAGCGTATGCGGCCCATCCGCCAATACGGCGCTGACCATGGACCAGAGCCCGTTCTTGCCTACTGTCGTGGTGCCGGCCAGCGAAGTGCCGTCATACAGCGCGATGCTGTCGCCGGCGATGCCAGCACCGGTGATTGCGGGTGTGGCGTCGTTCGTGATGCCGTCGCCCAGCAGGCCGCCATCGCTGGAAGGCGCCAAGGCGAGCGAGGAGGGCGGGGTGGGGGGTGCCAGGATGGTGACGACGACGGCGTCGGATCCGGCGGAAACGTCGCCATAGGAATCTCTCTGTTGCGCCGTGAAGGTATGCGCGCCGGAGGACAGGCTCGTGGTGACGGACGACCATTGGCCATCCGAGGCGACCGTGGCGATGCCGGCCAGTGTCTGCCCGTCGTAAAGGGCCACATTGCCACCCGCGGTGCCGCTGCCGGTGATGGTGACGGTGGCACTATCCGTGATGTCGTCGCCTTGCATGCCGCTATCGGAGGCGGCCGCCAGCGCGAGATCTTTCGGGGTATCCGGGACGGGCACGATGGTCAGGCCGAACGCCGCCGAGGGACCGGAGACGTTGCCGAAGCTGTCGGTCTGTACTGCCGTGAGGGCGTATGCGCCAAGCGTCAGCGAGCCGGTGCCCAGGGACCAAATGCCATCCTCGTCGACCTCGGTCGCGCCGAGCACTGTCTGCCCGTCATAGAGGGTGACGGTATGGCCGATCATGCCGGCGCCCGTCACGGTAGGTGCCGAAATGTCGGTGACGCCGTCCCCCGCAAACCCGCTATCGCTGCCCGGAGCGAAAGCCAGGTCGCCGGGGGCGCCCGGTATGGCAACGATTTGCAGTGTCAGGGCGCTCGAGGGCTCGGACCCATTGCCGAAGCCGTCCATCTCCGTGGCTGTCAGGATGTGCGCACCGACCGACAGCACGCTGCTGGTGATGGACCAGCTGTCGCCGGTCACGGTGCCCGTGCCGACCTTGGTCATTCTGTCATAGAGCGTAACGGTGTCGCCGTCGTGGCCGGTGCCGGTGATGGTAGGCGTGCCGAGTGTGGTGAGATCATCCCCGAGAGTGCCGGTGTCGCTGATGGCAGCCAGAGCGAGGTCGGACGGCGTGTCCGGTGGCGACACGATCGTCAGGTCCAGCCCATCGGAATCGAAAGAGACATTGCCGTAGGAGTCGGTCTGCCTGGCGAAAAGCTCATAGTTGCCGGCATCCAGGCCGGTGCTGACGACAGACCAGGTTCCGGCTTCGGTCACCGTTCCGGTGCCCAGCACAGCGGCGCCCTCCTTAAGGAGCACGGCAGACCGCTTGGAGAAGCCCGAGAGGAGCGTGATCGTCTCACCCGGCGTTCCCGTGCCGGTGATCGTGGGCGTGGGGATGTCGGTAGCGTCGTCACCCTGCGTGCCGCTATCGCTGGAAGCAGCCAAAGCCAGGTCGTCGGGCAGCGAGGGGCTTGCCACGATCGTCACCCCGAGGCTTGACGAGGTGTCGGACACATCGCCGTAGCCATCGGTCTGCGTCGCCGTCAGCGTGTAGGTGCCGAGCTTGAGATCGCTGCTGGCAATTGACCAGGTGTCGCCATCGGTGATGATCGTGCTGCCCAGCACCAGGCCGCCTGCGCTGAGCGTGATCGTGTCGCCCAGGCTGCCGCTGCCGGTGATCACCGGATCGGCGTCATCGGTGGCGCCGTCGCCGGGCGTGCCGCTATCGCTGAGCACTCACCACGTCGCCTACTTCATCCAGTACCTGCTGGGTGAAATACAGTTTGTGCGCGATAGGATCATCGACGATACCGTTTACGAAGCCTGTATAAAAGTCATTGATCTGCGATATCGATAGCGGGTTGTACAGCACTGTCGGCGTCAGTGTTCCGGTAACGGTACTGCCGCTGTGGATCTCGCCATAGAAGGTCGAGCCCTGCGCGTAGGTCATGTAGGTGTAATAGGTCTGGAGCGGGGCATCGAAGGTGATGCCGCCGGGCGTATAATTGGCGGGATTGAAACACGCGGGCTGGGTGTTGCCGTCGACGAGATCATGGGTGATCGCGGTGCCGAGGCTGACCGCATCGTTATCGATGCCGTTCTGCGCGGGCGTGTCGTCGATGCCGCTGCTGTTGGGGATGCTGTGGGTGACGAAGAAATACGCTTTAGCGATGGTGGACATCCGAGCCGTCTCCGTTTCCCCGTCGGGCGGGATGAGAGAACAACGGCGCCGTTAATTACGTGCTAAGAGAGAAAAGAAAGCCGTTTTTTTGAAAAAAAGGAACCAAAAAACTTTTACGTACTAAGTAGAAGTTATTGATGCGCCCTAAGACGGCGATAAGCGCGCGATTGCGATCGGCTTGTAGGAGAATTGCCCCGTCAGAGGCGGCGCAAACAGGTAGGCCAGCGGACGGCCGACGCCGTCGACCTTGAAATTGATGAAGCCGGAGCCCACGCCGGTCGCGCCTTTCGGCGATGCCACGCCGCTTGGTGCGCGTGTGTCCTCGAAATGCGCCGCGTTCGCGGAATCATACACGCGCATGACATAATAGGTGCCGGACGGATCAAGCGTTGGCGGTTCCGCGATGATGACCACGTGGCCGGTATCCGCGCCGGCTTCGATGGTAGGCGAGCGCCAGGTCATGATGTCGCCGCGCATGGCGTCCGTCAGATTTTCGATACGCTGCCAGCCGGATGCGGCGCCGTCCGATAAGGCGGCGAAGAAATCAAAATATGCGAAGGCACGCGGGCGGCTCAGGCCGGGCTCCAGTGGGATGAGCGCCAATTGCGATGGCGCGGTGAGCGACAGGACATAGCCGACAAAGCCGTTGCAATCGCAGTCGTACACGCCCGTTGCGGGGATGATGTTGTCGGTATGCTGGTAGCTGGTCTGGGTAAGCGTGTTGACGATCTGCTCGGCCTCGTCGGCGATCTGGTCCGGGAGTGACATCGGCACCTCGCAAGAAGGAAGGTCTTCTTTGCTGAAGAAAAGAAGCAAAAGACTTTTATGTCGCTGTCGCGGTTCTATCCGTTTGTGCTTAGGAAGAGAACAAAAGTTTTTTGGTTCTTTTTTTCAAAAAAGAACTGCTTTCTTACCCGCGTGGAACAACATGAAAACGGATGCCTTTGGTAGCCATCCTGTTAATCGCTTCCGGAACGAAGGACGAAATCATTGCCAACCAATACAGAGCGCGTGGAAAACCGATGATTTGCTTGTTGCGCGCGATACCGGCGGCGATCAGGCGCGCCGCGGCTTCGGCGCTGATCTTGCCTGGATGTTCACCGATATGGCTTTCCGTCATGGCGCTCGAGACATAGCCGGGACAAACGACGGAGATTTTGACGCCAGTGCCGACGAGCGCGGCTCGCAAAGCGCGGCCATACGCCACTAGTCCGGCCTTGCTGGCGCTATAGGCCGGCGCGTCGGTCACCGGCGATAGCCCGGCGAGCGAGCTGACAAGCACGATATGGCCGCTGCCACGGGCCATCATCTGCGGAAGTACGGCATGCACCGTATCGATGGCACCGAGCAGGTTGATGTCGATGACGCGGCGTGCGGCGTCGGCAGTCTCTATCGTGCCGTCTGCACGTCGGCCGTCGAGCACGCCGGCATTGGCGATCAGCAGGTCGATCGGGTGGCTGGCGTCGAAACCGGTAAGGAAGGTGGAAAGCGCCGAACGGTCGAGCACGTCGAACAGGCCTGGCTCTATGTGTGCGCCGGCTGCCTGGAGCGTGGCCGCGACCGCATCGAGCCTTGCTGCGTTCCGGCCAGTGACACCCAGTGTGATGCCGGGGGCGGCGTAGAAATTTGCCAGAGCGGCACCGATGCCGCTGGAGGCGCCGGTGATGACGATGTTGGCGAAGGCTGGATTGGCGAAGGCGGGCGCAGTCACGCTCCTGCCCGTGCGCGTTTCGGACGGGCGCCGAGGTGTTCCAGTTCCTCGACGATGGCGGCGACCGCGCCGTCGATTTCGGGTTCGGTGTGTTCCGAGGAGATGAAGAAACGCAGCCGTGCCGAGCGTTCGGGCACGCCGGGCGGGATGATGGGGAAGGCGTTGTAGCCGCGGTTGAGCAGCCGGTCGGCCAGCGTGATGGTGCGGAGCGAGTCGCCCAGGATGATCGGGATGACGGCGTAGCCCCAACTGGTGCCGACATCGAGGCCGGCGGCGCGGGCGGCGGCAAGGAAGCGTGCCCCGCGGGATTGCAGGCGGGCCACGCGCTCCGGCTCGCGCAGCATCAGACGCAGCGCGGTCGATGCGGCGATCGCGGCGGGGGCGGGCAGGCCGACGCTGTAGACCATGCCGGGCGCGGTGAGTTTGAGGAAGTCGATCAGCGCGCGGCTGCCGGCGACGTAGCCGCCGCAGCTGACCAGGGTTTTGGACAGCGTGCCGAGCCAGATATCGACGCGGGCCGGATCGACGCCCTGCATCTCGAAGATGCCGCGGCCTTTGGCGCCGAGGATGCCGAGTGCGTGGGCGTCATCGACCATCAGCCAGCACTCGTACTGGTCTTTTATGGCGACCAGCCGGCCAAGGTCCGGGCCGTCGCCATCCATCGAATAGAGGCCTTCGGAGACGATCAGCACACGCTCAAAACGTTCGCGGCTGGAGTCCAGGATCTCGGCCAGGGACTCCATGTCGTTATGGGCGAAGGCGCGGCGTGTCGCGCCGCAGAGCTGGGCGCCGACGACCACACAATTATGGATCAGCGCATCGTGCAGGATCAGGTCCTTCGGGCCCAGCAGGGCGGCGATGGTGGAGACTGCGGTGGCGTGGCCGCTGACGAAGGCCAGAGCGGCTTCGGTCTCGTAGATGTCGGCGAGCGCCTGTTCGAGATCGTGGTGGAAATCGCGTTCGCCGGCGGTGATGCGGCTGGCCGACACGCTGGTGCCCCAGGCGGCGGTGGCCTCTGCCACCGCTGCGGTTATCTCCGGATGGCCGTTAAGGCCGAGATAATCATAGGACGCAAAATTCACCACGCGTTCGCCGTCGATCACGCTGCGGGCGCCGGCGCGGGCATCATGGGTGCGGTAGAACGGGAAGCGCACGCCGAGCGCATCGGCCAGGCCGCGCTGGCTTTGCAGCTGCTGGTAGGCGGGGATGCTCTCGAACGACATGTCGCGGCTGACATGGGCTGGCTGTGCCGGCTCTTCGGATTTTCCAGCCGGTGCGGTGCGGCGCATGGTGTCCAGCATCGCGGCCTTGGCGCTGCCGGTCAGCCGGCCCGGCGGGGGCGTCGCGTTCATACCAAAGCCACAGCGATGTCGTTCTGTTCCGCGGCGCTGTTGCGCGCGCTCATCCCGGCGGTGAGGTCGGATTGGGCGATGCCGTGCTGTTGCATGATCCGTTGCGCATCATCCTCGGGCGCGCGATGGCCGGAGCGCAGGCCGGCGATCAGCCTGACCGCGAGGTCGTTGATGCTGACGCCGGCGCTGATGGCGACCACCGGCAATTCGACGCCAAAACGTTTCTCGATGCTCATGCGAAGGTCCAGGCTCATCATGGAATCCAGCCCCAGCTCGTCGAGGGGCCGTTTCAGCTCGATCTCTTCGGGGGGCAGACGGAAGATGCGGGCGACTTCGGCGGCGACAAGGCTTGCCACCAGGCTACGTGCGTCGCCCTCGCTCTTGCCGGCGATGCGGTCGGCGAGATCCAGCTCGACCACGGCGATGCCAGTACCATCGGCGAACAGGGTGGAGAAGGTCGGGCTTTGTAGCAGTTTTAAACGCTGCAACATTTCGCCTGGGCGAAAGAGTGCGCAAATGGTCGTGGCGGGGCTGTCGGACCCCCGCGCCAGCAGGGTTTCAAGATGGGCGAGGGCCGTGCGGGACTGCATGGCCTCGATGCCGGCCTGGCGGCCCAGGCTGGCGGCTACAGACACATCGCGGACAAGAATGCCGGCATCCGCGATCGCACCCCAGCCGACGGCGAGACCCGGCAGGCCCATGGCGCGGCGTCGCGCCATCACGCCCTGCAAATAGCCGTTGGCGGCCACATAGGCGCCCTGCCCGGGATTGCCGAGCATGGCCGACGCTGAGGAAAAGCCAACAAAATACTCCAGGTCTATGGTGCGGGTCGCAAGATCGAGATTATCCGCACCGGTCGCTTTCGGTGCCAGCACTGCGCTGACACGGGCGGGCTCCAGGCCGGCAATCAGGCCGTCATCCAGGACCATGGCGGCCTGGATGATGCCGGCGATACGGCCGTGGCGGCGTACGAGCCGAGAGATCAGGGCCTGCACGGCCGCCGCATCGGTGACATCGAGAGTTTCGGCCAGCAACGCCGTGCCGGTGGCGCGGATGGCCTCGGCGCGCGCCCGCGATTGCGGCTCGAGAACGCCGCGGCGGGAGGCGACGACGATGGTCGCGGCACCCTTGTCGGCGAGCCAGGCTGCAGCTTCGAACCCAAAACCGCCGGCGCCGCCGACCACGAGATGCACGCCAGCGCCGGGTTTGAACGCTACGGGGGTAGGCCTCGTCGCAACCGGCTTGGTCGCCGGGCGCACGATGATCTTGCCGATATGGCCGCCCGACTGCATCAGCTGGAAGGCCCGGCCGGTCTCGAACCAGTCGAATACACGATGCGGCAGGGGTGCCAGCTTGCCGGCGGCGAATTGGGTGGCGATCTCGGCCAGCAGGCGTTCGACCAAGGGCAGGTTGGCGGCCAATAACTGGTCCAGGTCGACGCCGAAATAGGTCAGATTGCGGCGGAACGGGCGCAGGCCGAGGGCGGTGTTGAGCACGTAGTCGCGCTTGCCGAGCTCGATGAACCGGCCAAAGGGTTTGAGGCATTTCAGGCTGGCCTGCATCGCCTCGCCGGCGAGCGAATTAAGCACGACATCGACGCCGCCGATCTCGGCACGTATTTCGTCTAGGAAGGCCGTGCTTCGCGAATTACAGATCTTTTCGGCGCCGTACGCGGCGACGAGGGCGCGTTTTTCTGGCGAACTGACGGTGGCCACGATGCGGGCCCCGCGCAGGCGGGCGATCTGCATGGCGGCCAAGCCAACGCCGCCAGCGGCACCGTGGATCAGCACCCATTCGCCGGGCTGGATCTGCGCCATGTGGACCAGGGAATACCAGGCGGTGAGGAAGGCCACCGGGATGGTGGCGGCGGCCTCGGTGCCGATGCCCTCGGGGATGAGGGTAAAGACGCGCGCATCGGCGGTGAGCGTGGTCGCAAAACTCTCGCGGCCGAAGCCCATAACGGCGTCGCCCGGCTGCAGGTGCGTGACGCCGGCACCGACGCGCAGCACGCGGCCGGCGCATTCGAATCCGAACACCGCGCCGGCCATGCCGTCATCGAGAACATCGTCGTCCAGCAGGCCGCTCGCGAGCATCACGTCGCGGAAATTCAGGCCGGCGCCGGCTATTGCGATCTCGATCTCGCCTGGTTCGGGCGCGCGACGATCCGTCTCCACCCAGTCGAAACCGGCGGTCGCCCCTGCTGCACCAGGCGACAGGCGAACGGCCTCCACCATGGCTTTGGCCGGCGGCGCGGCGATCATGCGGGCAGCGGAGACGCCGTTTGCATCCACCAGGATTTCGGTCTCGGTGCCGGGCCGTGCGATCAGGGCCGCCAGATTTTCGGCCGCCTCCGATTCGCTCAACGCCAGCGCGAGATCGACCGACCGGAGCTCGAGGCTGGGATATTCATTGGCGGCGACGCGCACGAAACTCCACACGGCTTCCGCGAGAGGATCGATCTCCGCGGATTTTGCGGCGCGAAGGCCGCGGGTGACGACCCAGAGCCGGCACTTCTTGGCTTGCACCGTCGCGAGCACCTTGGAGAGATCGGCCAGGCAGCGGACGAGGCTGCCTTGTGCGGCTTGCTGCGCGAAGAACACCAGATCGGCCGGGCTGTCTTCGGTAGATGCCAGCCGTGTCGAGTGGCCAGCGCGGTGCAAGGCGTCGGCCAGAGGCGGCCAATCCTGCAGCAGAACCACCGGTGCGGCGTCGGGCGGGGCTGTGGTTCTGGCGGCCCCTGCATGCGCGATGACGACGCTGCCGACATCCTCGCCCAGTATGTGGGTGTGGATGTCCAGCAGCCCGGCGGCCTTGGCAAGGCGCTCGCCGTCGCGCGCGGCGGCGATCCGGCCGAGCGGAGCGTGCGGCTGTGCGGAATGGGAGAACCAGCCGGGCTGGGTGCCGAGCAGGCAGTCGAAGACCGGGTTCTTGGGCGGCTGCAGGATGCAGAACACGCCGCCGGGGGCGAGATGGCGTGCGACGGCGCGACCGAGCGCGTCGCCGTTGGCGAGCAGCGGGCCGAGTGCCAGGCAGAAAGCGACATCGCTTTTCGGCAGATCTTCGACCGCTGCCTCGGGGTCCACGGCGAGGAAGCCGATGTTGCCGGCCGCCTCATGGCGGGCCTGTGTCTGGGCGAGGCGTTTCGGGTCCACGCCGATCACGGTGATCGTCACACGGCCATCTTGAACCATTGGCGCCAGGGAGCGCAGCAGGCCGAGGCAGGCGGGTTCGGCTACCAGGACGCGAAGCGGGTCCGGCGCGATGCGTGCCTGCACGGCGGCGCAGATCTCTGCCGCGGCATCGAGAACGGGCGACAACAGCAGTGTGGTAGAGTCGAAATGCTCGATCGTGGCGGCGCTCACCTCCCGCTCTTCGCCGGTGAGCAGCATGTGCGGCAGGGCGGAAAGTGCGTGCGCCGCGAGCACGATCTCGGCGCCGGCGCCGGAATGCTCGGCGGCGAACGTTTGCAGGATGTCGAGCGGAGCGGGCAGGTTGCTCGTCCCGGCCAGGTGCCACTCCGCGCCTTCCTGGGTCGCAAGCCCCGCGCGACGGAGGTTGTCCAGCAAGGTGAGCAGCAGCGGCGCCGCCTTGGTGGTGGAGGAGACGGCAATAGATGCCTCGCCGAACTGCGCGCGAAGCGTGGTGTAGGCGAGCGAACGGGCGAAGGCGCCCAGATAGAGCCAGGATTCCAGCGCATCCTGCGCAGCACGCCGGTCGAGTGCGGATTGTGCGGCGGCACGCATCGCGGTCGCGTCGCCATGTCGCGACAATCGCACCCAATCCTGCTGGAAGAACACGCGCTCGAGGCCGCGCCGCTCGAGCACCACGGCGCGGAACAAGCCGCCGGTGAGGCCGGCGATGCTGTTGCCCTCCTGGTCGAAGAGGGTGATGTCGATCGAGAGTGACTGATCGGTTTCGCGCGCGATGTTGACCCGCGCCCGCGCGGGGACAGCATGGTCTTGGTCGACGCGTAGGGCGGCGAAGCGGACCGGCAGATAGGCATAGCGCTCGTCCGCGCGCAGCTTCATGTCGTCGAACATCGCGTGGAAGGCGGCATCGAGCGCGATCGGATGCAGGATCTGCAGCAGGTCGGAGGTGCCGGACGCCTCCTCGAAAGGGGAGAGATCGGCTTCGATCAGCGTCTCGCTGCGCGTGCCGCCGAGCACGCGACGGAACAGCGGGCCATATTGCACGCCGGCCGCGGCGGCCGCCGCATAGACCGCGTCGGTGGTGAAGGCATGGGGCAGCACTGCCCTTGGAATGAAGGCGGGCGCCGGCGAGGCGATTCGCAGGATCCGGCCGCGGGCGTGGAGGGTCCAGGCATCGGCGCCGAAGCGTGGGCGGCTCCAGATTTCCACCAGTGCGTCGCCGAGCAGCCGCACGGAGAGCTCGCGCATCTGGTCCGGCTGCAAGGTGAGCCATTGCAGGAGATCGAAATCCTCCAGCCCGATCGGGCCGGCGGGATGCAGGGTGCGGGCAACGGCCAGCGCCATCTCGACGAAAGCGGAGGCGGGCACCACGACCTCGCCATCGATGCGGTGATCCGCAAGATACGGCACCATCGTCGCGTCGATCAGGTTGCGCCACTCCGGGGTGCCGGCGCGCAGCCTGGTGCCGATCAGGGGATGGCGCGGCGCGTCGCTGCAGAGATCCATCGCCTCGGTGGTCGCGAGTTGGCGGGCGGTCTTGCGCTGCCAGGCGATGCCGGGCAGGCGGACGCGCCCGACCGGCCGGGCACCGAACACGCGCGACGTATCGATGCTGCAGCCGAGCACCACCGCGCGGGCGAGCACGCCGATCAGCGGATCGCCAGGAGCCTCTTTCTGGATCAGGCTGGGCACTACCGTGCCGTCCAGCCCGGCCTCGCGCAGCGTGTCGGCGATGCCGCTTTGCAGGATGGGGCGGGGACCGATTTCGATGAACACGGTCGCGCCAAGCCGGCCTGCGGTCTCGATGGCGTCGCTGAACTGGACCGGCTGGCGGACATTGCGCCACCAATAGGGTGCATCCAGATCCTCGCCCGGGGTGACGGCGCCGGTGACGGTGGAGATGAAGATAGTCTCGCCCGGCTGCGCATCGATGGTGCCGAAGGCGCGCAGCACCGGGATCTGCAGGCCATCCAGCAGGCTGCAATGGAACGGATAGGGCAATTCCAGCATGCGGGCGGCGATGCGGCGGCGGCGGGCGAGTTTCGAGAAAGCCTCGATCTGCGGCATCGGGCCGGAGATGCTCACCGAGCCAGGACTATTGATGGCCGCGATCTCGAGGCCCGCAAGGCCGGCTTCCGCGAACAGCGCCTCGGCGCCTTCGCGCGAGACATTGGCCACCGCCATGCCGCCGAGACCGTAGGCCGCTTCCTGCTGGGCGCTGCGATGGAAGATGACGTGCACGGCCTGGTCCAGGCTCAGTGCACCGCTGGCTTCCGCGGCGGCGATTTCGCCGAGGCTGTGGCCGAGCACCATGTCCGGACGCAGTCCGAGGACCGCGAGGCTCGCAGTGAGTGCCGATTGCACGGCAAAGAGCAGCGGCTGCACCAGCACGGCCTGATCGCGCGCCGTCGTGTTGCTGGTGTCGTGCAGGGCATCGACGAGCGAGAAATCGGCGAGGCGGCTGAAACTGGCGTCCACGGCGAGGAAGCGTTCGCGGAAATCCTGGTTCTGGGCGAAGGCTGCGCGCCCCATGCCGACCCACTGGCTGCCATTGCCGGAATAGACGAAGCAGATCTTTGGCGGCTGGGTGGGCGCCTGCCCCTCGGCGCCGCCGGGAAGTTCGCCCAGTTCGGCAAAGCGGCGCAGGGCGGCCGGCGTGGCTTCGGCAAGCGGCAAAGCGAGACGATGACCGGCGAAATCGCGCTGCCAGGCCAGGGCGGCTGCAAGATCGGCGGTGACGCTGCCGGCCTCGATCAGGTCTGCGTAAAGCCCGCTGGTCTCAGCCAGCGCCTGGCGGGATTGTGCGGACAGCACCAGAAGCTCGCCGGCCGGTGCAGCCGGGGCGAGGCCGTGCCACGCTGGGATTTCGTCCCCTTCAGCGTGGCGGATGACGACGTGTGCGTTGGTGCCGCCGAACCCGAAGGACGAGACGCCGGCCAACCAGGTGCCGGTCGGCGGCAACACGACGGGCTCGGTCGCCAGGCTGAGGTTCAGCGCGGCAAAATCGATGTCTGGATTGACCGAATCAAGGTGCAGGGAGGCGGGCAGCACGCGGTGTTCGAGGGCGAGTATCGCCTTGAACAGGCCGGCGAGGCCCGAAGCCGGCTCGAGATGGCCGATATTGGACTTGACCGAGCCGATCGGCAGCCTGGCGGCACGGCGCTGGCCGAGCGCCTGGCCAATGGCCGTGGCTTCGGCCGGGTCGCCGACGCGGGTGCCGGTGCCGTGTGCTTCGACGAAGGCAAGCCGGTCCGGGTCGATCCCGGCCTGGCCGTAAATCCGGTCCAGCAGGGTACGCTGACCCTCGATAGCGGGCAAAGCGATGCCGTTGGTGCGGCCGTCGGAGTTCACGCCGGAGGCCAGGGCCACCGCGCGCACCGTGTAGGCGCAGGCTTTCGCGTGCTCCAGCCGTGTCAGCACCATCGCGACCACGCCTTCGCCCCGGACATAGCCATCCGCATCGGCGGAGAACGGGCGGCAGAGCCCCGTTTCCGACAGCATGCCGGCGCGCGAGAAGCCGATGAACGGGAATGGCGACATCAGCAGGTTCACGCCGGCGACGATGGCCATGTCGATCTGGCCGGAGGCGATGGCGGCCTGCGCCTGCGCGAACGCCACCAGCGAGGAGGAACAGGCGGTGTCGATGGTGAAGCTCGGGCCGCGCAGGTCGAAGATGTACGAAATGCGGTTGGCGAGCACCGATAGCGTGTTGCCGGTCATGAAATGGCTGTCGATGGCCCCGAGGTCGGCGACCTGCAGATTGCCGTAATCCAGGCTCGATGCGCCGACATAGACGCCGACATTCGCACCGGCGACGGCGCTGGGTGCGATGCCGGCATCTTCCAGCGCGCCCCACACCGCTTCGAGCAGCAAACGCTGCTGCGGATCCATTTCAGCTGCCTCACGCGGTGAGATTCCGAACACGCTCGGGTCGAAGCCAAGTGGATCGGCAATGTAGCCGCCGGCGAAGGAGTAGCTGAAACCTGGCTCGTTGCGGCGCGGATGCAGGTAACGCCCGGGGCTCCAGCGGCCTTCCGGCGCGCCGCTTACCGCACAATTTCTGTCGCTTAGTAGAGACCAGAACGCGTTTTCGTCGGGTGCACCCGGCAGACGGCATGCGGCGCCGACAATTGCTGCACTGGATGTCTCGATACGCGTCTGGCTGTTCAACGGAAACATCGACGCGATGACTCTTTGCAAAGACCTAGTAGATGCTTTTTTGCCCTTCTGTCCATCCCCGCGCCCCACGAACCCTGTAACAGATAGTCG
Source organism: Acetobacteraceae bacterium (assembly GCA_965198855.1). Taxonomy (GTDB): domain Bacteria; phylum Pseudomonadota; class Alphaproteobacteria; order Acetobacterales; family Acetobacteraceae; genus BOG-908. The sequence continues at coordinate 1,115,425 of CBDAPZ010000002.1, forward strand.
CTAGCCGAATATTCAGCTCCGGAAAACAAAAGTTTTTGGTTCTTTTCTTCAAAAAAGAACCGCTTACTGCCTAGCATCAAGGCCACGCCGCGCCTCTGTCGCCAAAACATCCACACGATCGTTCATGACGTTACCGGAATGTCCTTTCACCCAGAGCCATTCGATCTCGTGCGCCGCCGCCGCCGCCAGCAGACGTTGCCAAAGATCCATGTTGGCGACAGGATCGCCCGCGGCATTACGCCATTTCTTGCGCACCCAGCCGGTGTGCCAGCGGGTGATACCGTTGCGCACATATTCGCTGTCGGTGTGCAGCACCACGCGGCATGGCCGCTTGAGCGCTTCGAGCGCGCTGGCAGCGGCCGTGAGCTCCATGCGGTTGTTCGTGGTCACCGGTTCAGCGCCGGCAAGCTCTCTTTCCTGACCACGGAAAACCAGAACCGCGGCCCAGCCGCCCGGGCCCGGATTTGGTTTGCAGCCGCCATCGGTCCAGATCATCACCGGTTCGGCCTTGGTCGAGCCGGCGGTCGTTTCGTTAAAATCCGTAGTCACGAACATCCTTGATTCCGAGATGAAAACGTAAGCGCCGCAAATATTCGAGTGGGCTTTTCCGGGTCACCATCGCGCCCGGCGGCGTGTTCAGCCAGTCGAAAAGACGCGTCAGCAGGAAACGCAACGCTGCACCTTGTGCGAGTATCGGCAAGGCTGCGCGCTCTGCCGTGCTGAGCGGCCGGACCGCCTCGTAACCGCGGATAAATGCTTTCGCACGAGTCGCGTTGAAGGCGAAATCGGGCTCGAAGCACCAGGCATTGAGACAGATGGCGATATCGTAAGCGTAGAGATCGGTGCAGGCGAAATAGAAATCGATGATGCCGGAGAGGCGGCCATCGAGAAAGAATACATTATCCGGAAACAGATCAGCATGGATATGCCCGTTCGGCAGATCCGCCGGCCAGGCAGCCAGGATGCCGCCTGCGGCACGATCCAACTCCTCGGCGAGCCCTTCCTGCACCTCGCCGGCCCGCGCGCGGCATTTATCCAGCAGGCCGAGCCAGGATTCCGGCCCCAGTGCATTGGGCCGCTGCGGGGCAAAATCCCGGCCCGCCAGATGCAGCCTTGCCACCGCTTCACCCAGAGGCCGGCAATGGGCCTGCTGCACGCGCCGCGGCCAGACACCGGGCAGGAAGGTGGTGATGGCCGCGTGGCGGTCGCACAGGAAGCGCAGGGCCGAGCCATCGCGCCCCGGCACCGGCAGGGGGCAGGTGATGCCGCTGGCCGCCAAATGTTGCATCAGCCCCAGAAACCAGGGCAATTCCTGCGGGTTCACACGGCGTTCATAGAGGGTGAGGATGTAGTCGCCGCCCGTGGTGCGCAGCGAGAAATTGCTGTTTTCCACCCCCTCCGCAATGCCGCGAAACGCCACCAGCCCGCCGATATCATAGTCGGCGAGGTACTCGTGCAGCGCATCGTCGGAGACATCGGTATAGACGGCCATGCTCGCCGTGTAGCAGGTCTCGCAGGATTATCCATATAGTTGACTAAATCAACTATATGGCCGTAGGCAAGGCGATGGACAATGCCATCGCCGCGCTCCGGAGCTTCAACCGGTTCTTCACCAAGTTCGTCGGCGCCCTCGACGCGGACTTCCTCCAGACCGGCATGTCCCTCGTCGAAGCCCGTATTCTGTTCGAGATCGCCCAGGCAGAGCCATGTATCGCCGCAGATATCCGCGACGCCCTGGACCTGGATCCCGGTTTCCTCAGCCGCGTGCTCGGCCGCTTCGAATCCCGCCGCTGGATCGAGCGCCTGCGCGAGGAGAGCGATGGCCGCCGCCGCACCCTGGCACTCACCAAGGAAGGCCGTGCACAATTCGACATTCTGGACGAACGGCAGCGCAGCAAAGTCCAAGCCACGCTCGCCAGTCTTGGCACTGCACAGCAAAGCCAGCTTGCGGTCGCGCTCACCACTGCACAAACCATTCTGCAGGGTACCCCCAACGCAGGCTTTACACTGCGGCCGTTCAGACCCGGCGATATGGGCCTGATCGTTTGCCGGCAAACCCTGCTCTACACGGAACATTACGGGTTCAACAGCAACATCGAAGTCAATGAAGGCGAGGTGGCCACAGAATTTCTGAAAAACTTCAAACCCGGCCGTGAACAATGCTGGATCGCTGAAGTCGGCGGCGCGATCGCCGGCTCGATCTTCCTCACCGACGAGCAGAACGGCCTGTCGCGCTTGCGATTGCTGTATGTGGAACCCGCGTTCCAAGGGCGCGGCATCGGCGACGCTCTGGTCGCTACCTGCATCCGCTTTGCGCGAGAGGTTGGCTACGCGAACATTACGCTATGGACGCATTCCATTCTTCATGGCGCACGGCGGATCTATGCGCGGCATGGATTTGAAATCGTCAGCAGCGAAGAACACGATACGTTCGGGCCGATGCTGATGGGGGAAACTTGGAGGCTGGGACTTTAAGAAAGAAAGCACTTCTTTTCTGAAGAAAAGAAGCAAAAGACTGTTGCGAGCTATCGCGGTTCTATTCGGCGGCGAATTGCAGGGTTTGGCCGGTCATGCTGCCGGATTCTACAGACGCCAGGAATACGTAGCTCTCGGCGACTTCTTCGGAGCCGCTTTGCACGCTGGGGGCTACGGCATTCACGCGGATCTTACGCTTCGCCAACTGCAAGGCGAGACTGCGGGTGAACCCACCTACCGCAGCCTTGCTTGCCGCATAATCGATCAGCGCCGCACCGCCGGCATAGGCCGCCGCAGAACTCGTGTTGATGATGCACGACCCGTCCGTCATGTGCGGCAAAGCTGCCTTGGCAAGCCAGAACTGCGCGAACACGTTGGTGCGGAAGACACGCTCCACCTGCTCCTCGGGAAGGTCCTCCAGGCTGGGGCACTCATGCTGCTCGGCGGCATTGTTGACCAGTATATCGATCCGGCCGAACGCGGCGACAGCCTGCCGCACCAGTTCGGAGGCGAAATCCGCGTTGCCGATGTCGCCCGGAATGGAGAGGGCAGGCCGCCCCTCCGTCTCAATCAGCGCCACCGTCTCGGCCGCCAATGCATGCTCGTTCAACCAGGAGATCACGACGCTCGCGCCCTCCCGCGCGAACGCCACAGCCACCGCTTGGCCTAGCCCGGTCGCGCCGTCGGTGATCACGGCGACACGGCCGGCGAGCCTGCTGCCAGGACCGTTGGCTTTGATGGCCCGCGGCCGAGCCTCAAGCTCGAATGCCTCATCCGGCTCGTTCGGAATGAGGCTCTCAGGTAGGGCGTCGCTCATGCGCCGGCAAACGGCATGTCGGTCACCGGGCTGGTGACCGCCTGCGTCGCCGCCCGCACGATATCGCGCCCATGCTGACGCTCCAGACGGCGTATGGTGAAATGCGCCGTCGCGAGATTGCAGTAATGCGCGAGGAACGCCGCGTTCAACGCCGCCCCAGCTGCGGCGCCGGCGATCGGCACCGCCTGCAGGCTGAACTTCTCGCCGAGTACCAGCCCGTATCGCGCCGCTACTTCGGTGAGCAGCATCGTGAAAGGCCGCCCCTGGAACAGCAGCCTGGCGGAGAAATACCCAAGCTCGGACTCGTCGGAATCCGCAGCACTTCGGAATGCGAACACCTCGAGGCAGGCGCGTCTTGCGTCATTGCTGGCCAGATCCTCGCCCTGCTCACGCGCGATCCGAGCGATCTCGCGCATGATGGCCAGCGTGGTGAAGGTGGCGTCCGGAATGAAGCCCGCCATGCCGGCAAGGCCGCTCGCAGCGCCTGAAGCGATCACTGCGGCGCGCGTCAACGACGCTCGCTCCGGCGGCGAGGTGTCGAGCCCGAGTACGGCGACATCATAGGCGCGCGCCAAGGCCTGCTGCGCGATACCTGCGAATTTGCCCTGTATGCCGCTCTTGATACCGAGATGCCGGATCCCGAAGCGGCCGGCCATGCCAACGGCGCCGCCGACCAGGTCTGCGAGCCTGACGATAAGGCCGCGCCCTTGCTCGAGCCGGTCGAGCGCGTCGGCGAGGTCGCGCCGTGCGCTTTCGTCAAGGTCGATCGCCGAAAGGGCCGTCATTGTATCGCTCATGCGCCAAGCATCCCCGTGTTCCTTTGTTATCCACAGGCTGTAACGCTGCGGAACCCGCCTGGCTCCGCTATGAGAGGATCGTGACCAATATAGATCCGCCTCTGCTGGGCTTGTCCCAGCGCCTGCCGCCCTCGAACCTCACCGCTGAACAGGCGCTGCTCGGGGCACTTCTCTCCAACAACAAAGCCTATGACCGGGTTTCCGAGTTTTTAATGCCGGACCACTTTGCCGACCCGGTGCATGGCCGCATCTACCTTGCCATCTCGCGCCGCGTGGAAGCCAGCCAGATCGCCGACCCGGTGACTTTACGCGGCGAATTCGAACATACCGGCGTGCTTGATGAAGTGGGTGGCACGGCCTATCTGGCCCAGCTCCTGACCGCGATGGTAGGCATTATCAATGCCGGCGATTACGGCCGCACCATCTATGATGCCTGGATCCGTCGCCAGCTCATCGATATCGGCGAAACCGTCGTGAACCAGGCGTTTGCGCCGGAGCCGGATCTCGACGGGCCGAAGCAGATCGAGATGGCCGAGCAATCGCTGTTCGATCTCGCCACGCATAACACGTCCGACACCAAGATGATGGTGTTCAGCTCGGCACTGGCCAAGGCGATCGGCATTGCCGAGAAGGCCTTCCAGAACGCCGGGCATGTTGCCGGGCTTTCCACCGGGCTGCGCGATCTCGACAAGAAGACCGGTGGCCTGCACCCGTCGGATTTGCTGATCCTCGCCGGGCGCCCGGGCATGGGCAAGACGGCGCTGGCCACGAAGATCGCGTTCGGTGCTGCGGAGAGCATTCTGGCGAATGCGCGGGCGGACAATCCCGATGCGATGCCGAAAAATTCGGTGGTCATCTTCTCGCTGGAAATGAGCTCCGAGCAGCTTGCGAACCGTCTGCTCAGCGAAGAATCGCGCGTCTCGGCCGACCGCATCCGAAAGGGTGAGATCGGCGATCGGGATTTCGCCAAATTCGTCGCCGTGTCGAAGAAGCTGCAGCACCTGCCGCTGTATATCGACGATACACCGGCGATCACCCTGTCGGCTTTGCGGACGCGTTGCCGGCGGCTGCAGCGTACCAAGGGTCTTGGTTTGATCGTGATCGATTATTTGCAGTTGATGCGGCCTTCGGTTGGACAGCGTGCGGAAAACCGTGTGCTGGAGATCAGCATGATCACCCAGGGGCTGAAGGCGCTTGCCAAGGAATTGCAGGTGCCGGTGATGGCGCTGTCGCAGTTGTCTCGTGCCGTTGAAAGCCGGGAGGACAAGCGGCCGCAGCTTTCCGATCTGCGCGAGTCAGGCTCGATCGAGCAGGACGCGGATGCAGTGATGTTCGTGTATCGCGATGAATATTATTTGCAGCAGCGTGCGCCGAAGCAGACGGCGTTCGACAACGAGGAAAAATTCCATATGGCTGTCGAAAAATGGCAGCGCGACATGGAGCAGGTCCACAACAAGGCAGAATTGTTGTTGGAGAAGCAGCGTCACGGCCCCACCGGCAAGATCGACCTTTTCTTCGAGGGCGAGTTCACCCGGTTCGCCGATTTGGACACAGTCCACACCGGAGACGACTGAATATAAAAGTCTTTTGCTTCTGTTTTTCAAAAAAAGAAGCGCTTTCTTCCTGCTTTTGTATGCAACCCTACATTTTGTGCCCGATTCAGAGTTGTCCACAAGTTTTTGTGTGCAACCCTGTTGAGGTGGAGCGTTGTTTCAGCATAGGTTGATCACATCATCTGGTAGTCAGACGATCGGGGAGGCGCAAGATGGAGTGGAGCGACGACAATATCGGCCGACTTCGTGCGTTGTGGGCGGAGGGCTTGTCGACCGCCGAGATCGGTCGTCGCATGGGCGTCTCCAAAAACGCGGTTGTCGGCAAGGCGCATCGTCTCAATTTGACGGCCAGGCCCTCCCCCATTCGTCGCGATGGCGAGAAAGCGCCACGCCGGCGGCAGCCGCGACGTGCGCATGGCGCGACCTTGCCGGCACTGACCGCCGAGCTGGCGCCGATGCCGGCGGTGGAGATGCCGCGCCTGGTGGAGCGTCCGGCCCCGGTATTGCGTGCGGTTCCGATGGCGCGCACGGGGGGGCGTGTCACGCCATGTTGCTGGCCGATCGGCGAGCCTGGCACGCGCAGTTTTCGCTTTTGCGATGCGGACTCGCTAGGTGGCAAACCTTACTGTTCTGAACACGCAGAAAAGGCATATGTGCGGCTGAGGGACAGGCGGGAGGACGCGGCCTAGGCCGAGCATCGGCCGCCCTACTTTTTCTCCCAGCCTTTTTCTGTTTGCTGCCAGTACGTAAGAGTGTGACCGGCGGCCTTGCGCGTGCGAAAACGCGTGCGGGCTGCCCGCACTGCGTCTTCGTCGCTGCCGTCGAATAAATCAAAGACGCGTTCGAAGCTGCCGAGCGTGGCGCTGTCGGCGCCATCGAGCAGGAACAGAAATTTGGCGCCGTTCGGCGCTTCATCTCGATCGGTGATCCAGATCGGCTGCAGGTCGGCGTTCCCGGCCGCCTCCGTACCGTGCGGCAGCCAATCCGGGTCAGGGCAAAGCCATAAGCCGGCATCGAGCATTTCCACGCGTTCTGCGCTGCCGCAGATCACCACCGCCCGCTTACCGGCCTTCAGCGTGCGGCCAAGCAGTGCGGGCAACGCGAGTTCGGGGCCTGTGCGGGTGAGATGATAGAACCCGATCTCAGACACGATGCGGGTCCTCGAACCTGTCCGCGACCAGGCGATCAAGCAGCCTTACGCCAAACCCGGTGGCGCCTTTGGCATGGCGCGCATCGGCTTCCGCGCGGCCTTCGACACCGGCGATATCGAGGTGTAGCCAGGGTGTTTCATCCACGAAGCTGCGCAGGAACGCAGCGGCCTGGCTGGCGTCGGGTTGTCCACGTCCGTCGACGCAATGTTTGATGTCGGCGATGTCGCTGTCCAGCGAACGGAGATCAGCCTCGGTGATCGGCATGCGCCAGATGTTTTCGCCGACTTCGCTGCCGGCGGTAGCGGTTGCGGCGGCGAGTGCGGGATCGTTGTCGTAGCAGCCGGCCATCTCGTGCCCCAATGCGGTGACGATGCTGCCGGTCAGTGTCGCGAGATCGATGATCGCCTGCGGTTTTTCGCGTAGCGCATAAGCGAGCGCATCGGCCAGCACCAGCCGCCCTTCCGCATCGGTGTCGACCACCTGCACGGTGCTGCCGGCGAACATGCGCAGCACGTCGCCTGGACGGTAGCTGTTGGCACCCGTAGCATTCTCTGCGATCGGCAAGATGGCCATGACCGGCGCTGGCGAGCGGCGGAGTGCGAGGGCCAGCATGGCGCCGGCGCAGGCCGCCGCACCTGCCATGTCGGCCCGCATCTCCCACATGCCGTCGGCCGGTTTGATGCAGATGCCGCCTGTATCGAAGGTGATCCCCTTGCCCACGAAGATCACCGGTGGCGCGTCATGCGTGCCCGCCCAACGCAGCACCGCCAGACAAGGCGGATGCACCGATCCCTGTCCCACCGCGAGCAATCCGCCGAAACCACCTTCTCGCAGGGCGTCGGCATCCAGCACCTCGAGTGTCACGCCGGCCTGAACCACTCTGTCCAGCCGCGCTACGAAACCCGCCGGCGTCAGTGTGTTCGATGGCTCGGTGACGAGATCGCGCGCAAACAGCGCACCCTCCACGCCGGCGGAGACCTTCGCCCACATCTCGGCCACACCTGGCTCGGCAGAAACGATGTCCAGTGCAGCGAGAGTAGGTGCGCCCTCATCCGGTCGGGTGCGCAAGCGCTCATAGCGCCACGCGCGCAGGCAGATGCCAGCCGCCATTTCGGTCGCCTGGCGTGGCGACAGCCCTACCGCATCGAGTGCCACATGCTTTGCGTGCAACAACACCGTGGCCGCAGCAGCCCCCGCTGCCAGCGGATCGCCCAAACCGACGAGAACGACGCGGCTTGCCTGCGAGAAAATCTCGCATACGGTTTCAGGCGCGCCGGAAAACCCGTCTGCATGCGCGGCCGCCAGAAAACGCTGCGGGACGGCATCGATGCCGACAGGCACTATGCGTGCGATCCCTGCCGGAACGGTGTCTACAATGCGGACTGTAAGCATAAGAAAGATTTTCCGCAGATTACGCAGATGACACGGATAGAGTGGGGTAATCCTTCATCTTATCTGCGGAAGCCTTTTCTTACTTCTTTTCGAAATAGTCGCTCACCAGCTTATCGAGCAACCGAACACCGAAAGCCGTCGCCCCCTTCGGGATGTTCGGCGAATCCTTCGTCGACCAGGCGGTCCCCGCGATATCCAGATGCGCCCAAGGCTTCTCGTTCACAAATCGCGCCAAAAACTGCGCGGCACTGATCGAACCACCCGGACGCCCACCGATATTCTTCATGTCCGCGATGTCGGATTTGATCAGCTTGTCGTATTCGCGGCCCATCGGCATGCGCCATACTTTCTCGCCACTCGCCACGCCGGCCGCCAGCAACTTTGCCGAAAGCTCGTCATCGTTGCTGAACAGGCCTGCATGTTCATGGCCGAGCGAGACGATGATCGCGCCGGTCAGCGTCGCCAGATCCACCATGAAGCGCGGATCGAATTTCTCCTGTGCGTACCAGAGCACATCGGCCAGCACCAGGCGGCCTTCCGCATCGGTGTTCAGCACCTCGATGGTCTGGCCGGAATAGCTCTTCACCACGTCGCCCGGGCGCACGGCCGTGCCACTCGGCATGTTTTCCACCAGACCCACCAGGCCTACGGCGTTCACCTTCGCACCGCGGCCGGCCAGGGCGGCCATCAGGCCTACCACCGTGCCGGCGCCGGCCATGTCCCACTTCATGTCCTCCATGCCGCCGGCCGGCTTGATGCTGATGCCGCCGGTGTCGAACGTCACGCCCTTGCCGATGAACGCCACCGGCTTCTCGTCGCCGCCGCCATTCCACCGCATCACCACCATGCGCGGCGGCTGCGCACTGCCTTGCGACACGCAGAGCAGCGAGCCGAAGCCCAGCGCTTCGAGCTCGGCCTGGCCGAAAACCTCGATATCCAGACCAAGACTGGACAGCGTCTCGATGCGCTTGGCCATTTCTGCCGGGAACAGGATATTGGCCGGCTCGCTCACCAGGTCGCGGGTGAAGAACACACCGTTTGCGATCGCCCGCAGCGTCTTCCAGGCTGGCTCTGCCTCTTCCGGTGCCTTTGCCAAGATCGTCAGAGCGGTGAGCTTCGGCAGATCCTCCGGCTTCTGTTTTGTGCGATAGGTATCGAAACGATAGGCTCGCAGCACCGCCCCCATCGCGGCCGAAGCCGCCTGCGCCGGCTCGACGCCGTCGGCCGCGACCGCCGCCACCTTCTCGCGCATCAGCGCCGCCGCCAGCGTACCGGAGGCCTCCTCGACCTTGCGCGCGCTGATGTCGGACGGCTTGCCCAGCCCCGCCGCCACGATGCGCGACAAACCCGCGCCCGGTGCGAGGATGGTGACGATCTGCCCGTCCTTGCCGGAGAAATCCGCCGCCTCGAACGCGCGCGATATCGCACCACCCGTCGCCTCGTCGGCCGCCGCCCACAGGCCGAACGCCGCCTGGCCTTCGCCCACCAGAAGGCCCAACGCGCCGGAGCCGGGCAGGGCGGGAACGGCGAAACGGATATCGAGCATCAGGCGGTCCTTAAGAAAGGTGTTTTGTCGGGTGGCCTGAGACTGTAGCAGGAGAGGCGCAGTTTGCCAGGGTAGCCATGGACGTCACCGACAACATCCTGACACACCCCGACGATGCAGCCCTGCTGCACATCGCCGAGGACCTCGCCTGGCAGGCCGCCGAAGTGATCCTCGGCCTGCGCGCCCGCGGCTGCGAAACCCGCACCAAACCCGACGCCTCGCCGGTGACCGACGCCGACCATGAATCCGAAGCCCTCATCACCGCAGGCCTGCTCAAAGCCACACCCCACATCCCCATCGTCGCCGAGGAAGCCATTTTCGGCGGCTACTCCCCGCCACGCGCCGGCCGCACCTACTGGCTGGTGGACCCGCTGGATGGCACACGCGACTTCGTCGCTCTGCGCGACAGCTTTACGGTAAACATCGGTCTCATCCGCGACGGCCAACCGGTCCTCGGCGTCGTTGCAGTCCCCGCCTGCGCCGAAGTGTTCAGCGGCATCGTCGGCATCGGTGCCTGGCGGCAAGACGGCTCCGGCCGTCACCGCATCAGCGTCAGAACGCCCCCGCAAACCGGCCTCGTCGTGCTGTCCTCGCGCGTGGGCGCGGACGAGCAACGTATCCGCACCGTCCTGGCCGGCCAGGAGATCGCCTCCATCACTATGGTTAGCTCGGCCCTTAAATTCTGCCGCCTGGCCGAAGGCAGCGCCGATTTCTACGCACGCTTTGGCCGGACGATGGAATGGGACACCGCCGGCCCACAGGCAGTCCTTACCGCCGCCGGGGGCAGCCTGCTCCAAATGGACGGCACGCCCATGCCATACGAAAAACCGGGCTGGGCCAACCCTCCGTTCATGTGCCGGGGCGGCTTGGTGTGATGGAGCTGGCGCCAGATCAGGGGGCTTTGCCCCCTGGACCCCCACCAGGGGGAAGGCCGCCTGGGCTGCCATCATCTGAAGGCAAAGTAAGGAGGGGGCAGAACCGCCTAATGCCGATGCGTCACTGCATACCCCCTCCTTGCGTTGCCTTCAGATCACGGGGGTCACCCCCCAGCGGCGGGCGCGCCACCAGGACGCCACCGGTTCAAGTGCCGGTGGCGCGGGGGCAGAGCCCCTGGCCTTTCGCGGGCTTGTGACACTCCGTCTCCCAGCAGACGGAGGCGGGATCGCGCAAGCTGCGGGTCTCCTGCAGGCGGGGGAGCTCGTCGCGTTTGGGACCGAGACTGTCTATGGCCTCGGCGGGGACGCGACCGATGGGCGGGCTGTCGCTGGAATTTTTGCGGCCAAAGGGCGGCCTCGATTTAACCCGCTCATCTGTCATTTTGCTGATGCCGAGGCGGTGTTCGAGCATGTTTTGCCCGGGCCGTTGGCGACGAAGCTTGCCGAGAGATTCTGGCCTGGACCGCTGACCTTGGTTTTGCCGCGCCGGCTCGGCAGCACGGTGGATCTGCTGGCGGGGGCGGGGCTGTCGACGCTGGCGGTGCGGGTGCCGGCGCACGAGGCGGCGCGGGCGTTGCTGCGCGCTGTGGGGCGGCCGGTGGCGGCGCCTTCTGCCAACCGGTCGGGCGGGGTGAGCCCGGTTTCTGCCGCGCATGTGCTGGCGGATCTGGATGGGCGTATCGGGGCAGTGCTCGATTGCGGGCCCTGTGCGGTCGGGCTGGAGAGCACGGTGCTGGATCTCAGCGGGGCTGCTCCGGTGCTGCTGCGGCCTGGTGGGGTTTCGATCGAGGCGATCGAGGCTGTCGTCGGGCCGGCGCAGCGTGGGGCGCCGGTAACGGAGGCGCTGCGCTCGCCCGGTATGCTGGCTTCGCATTACGCGCCTCATTTACAGCTGCGCCTATTGGCAGAGACGGTCGATGAGACCGAAGCGCTGCTGGCGTTCGGGCCTGCTTTGCCTGGGGCTGGCCTTGTGTGGTCGCTGAGCGAGGCGGGGGATGAGATAGAGGCTGCTTCGAGGCTGTTCGCCGGCTTGCGTTGGCTGGATGCGGAGGGGCAGCGGATGGGTCTGACCTGCATTGCAGCGATGCCGGTGCCGTCATCCGGGCTGGGTTTGGCGATCAATGATCGGTTGACTCGCGCTGCCGCACCACGAGGCTGAGAGCGCCGGAACTCGCGCCTCGGAATCATGTTTCGAGTTCCACAATTCAGGAGACGACACATGGTGGACGAGAATCGCGTCGAAGGCACTGTCCGCGAATTTGCTGGCAAGGCGCAGGGTATGGCTGGCGATGTTCTGGGAGACACCAAGACCTCTGCCCAGGGACGGATCAACGATGCGGCTGGCCAGGCCCAGAAAGCCTACGGTCAGGCGAGCGACCAGCTGAAGGGGTTCGCGGACGAACTGACCGACCGCATCCATGAAACGCCGCTTCTGGCAGTGCTCGGCGCGATTGGCCTAGGTTATCTGATCGGCAAAATGACTGCGCGCTGATCGCCATGGTCGGGCTGCCCGAACGGGAGCCTGACCTTGTCTGACGGCGCTTTGTTTACGATAGGCTATGAGGGGCTGGTGCAAGACCAGCTCCTCGATTTGCTTGTGGGCAATGGCGTGAAAACGTTGCTCGATATCCGCGCTGTGCCGCTCTCCCGCAAATCTGGTTTCTCCAAGAATGTGCTGGCCGCCTCGCTCCAGGCAAAGGGGATTTGCTATCTGCATGATCGTCGGCTCGGCACGCCTAAGCCGGGGCGTGAGGCTGCCCGAAAGGGCCGCTCCTCAGTTATGCACCAGATTTTTGAGGAGCATATGCGGACGGAGCTTGCGCAGGAGGGCTTGGCGGAAGCCGTTAGCCTGTCCCGACAGGATAGCATTTGCCTGCTTTGTTTCGAGCGCGAGCCGCATGATTGCCATCGCAGCATCCTCGCTCGCCTCATCCACCAACATACCGGCCAACCCATTCGGCATCTATGACGTGGAGGGTGGCCTCTAACGGCTTCACGAATCCGCAACGCTGGCTATGCTTCCGTGCATGCCGGATTATAGCATCGAGTCACTGCATACGGGCCGAGTCGCTGGCGTGGATGAAGCTGGGCGAGGGCCTCTTGCGGGGCCTGTTGTTGCCGCTGCTGTTGTGTTCACCCACGGGGTGCCGGATGCGCTGGCCGGCCTCCTTGATGACTCGAAGAAGCTTACCGCCGAGCAGCGCCTTGAAGCTTTTCTCGCACTCCGCGCCTGTAGGGCTGCCGAGATCGGCGTGGGCGCCGCGTCGGTCACGGAGATTGAGCGCATCAACATCCTGCATGCCTCGATGCTGGCAATGGTGCGGGCGTTGAAGCGGCTGCCTTCGATGCCGGACATGGCTCTTATCGACGGTAACCGTGCGCCTGGCGTGGACTGCCGCACGCATTGCGTCATTGGCGGAGACGCCTTGTGCCTCTCCATCGCGGCGGCCTCGATCGTCGCTAAAGTATTGCGTGACCGCGCGATGGCGCGGCTGGCGGTAAGGTTCCCGGGCTATGGCTGGGAGCAGAATGCCGGCTACGCCACCGGTCACCATCGGGCAGCCTTGCTGCGGCTGGGTGCCACGCGCCATCACCGCGCGGCCTTCGGCAGCGTGCGACTCTTATATGAGGCCGCCGGCGAGCCTCCGGCACATGCCATCCTCTTCGAGCAGAAAGTCACCATCCAAAGCCGCGCGGGTGCCAAACGGAAGACGCCGAGCGATGAGGTTCGTCCGCCGGCCGCCAGACGCCGCCGTGTCATCGAGCCTCTGACGACATAGACCTTGCAGGCGGGCTATGCAGACTCCGCCCGGCAGGGTCGTGCGTCATCGTGAGAACCCCTTTCACGCTTGACTGTGCCGCTACTCCCCCGTAGTAAGCCCCCCTCTCGGGCACCCTGTTGGGCGGTCCGTCGAAAGCAGGCACCAGAGCGCGCGGCGCCGTCGTCCCTTCATTGGGATTAGGCTAAGGCCGTGAGCAACAAGAATCTGGATCCGTACGGGTGGGACTTTCCACGTCGTGCGGTCTTCGTGTTTGCGGACGATGGCCACCCAACCCAGTGTGGTCGAATGTGTTGAATAAGATCGGAAACGAGGGCGTATGCCGACGATTAATCAGTTGATCGCCAAAGGCCGCGAGCCGGCAGCGAAGCGGAACAAGGTGCCGGCGCTCGAGGGTTGTCCCCAGAAGCGCGGCGTGTGCACGCGTGTGTACACAACCACGCCGAAGAAGCCGAACTCCGCGCTGCGTAAGGTTGCCAAAGTGCGCCTGACCAATGGCTACGAGGTCGTCAGCTACATCCCCGGCGAGGGCCATAACCTGCAGGAGCACAGCGTCGTGCTGATCCGCGGCGGCCGCGTAAAGGATCTTCCCGGCGTTCGGTATCATATCCTCCGCGGTGTGCTCGATACGCAGGGTCTCCCGAAGCGCCGTAAGCGCCGGTCGCTCTATGGCGCCAAGCGTCCGAAGTAAGGGGAGGATTAGCCATGAGCCGTCGTCGTCGCGCCGTAAAACGCGAAATCCTGCCCGATCCGAAATTCGGGGACATCGTCATCACGCGTTTCATGAATGCGCTGATGTACGATGGCAAGAAATCCGCTGCCGAGGGCATCGTCTATGGTGCGCTCGACGTGATGAAGAAGCGCGGCGGTGCTGCGGCCGATCCGGTCCGTATGTTCCACGAGGCGCTTGATAACGTGAAGCCTGCCGTCGAGGTGCGTTCGCGCCGCGTTGGTGGTGCCACCTACCAGGTGCCGGTCGAAGTGCGCACCGAGCGTCGCCAGGCGCTGGCGATCCGCTGGCTGATCGACGCGGCACGCAAGCGCGGCGAACACACCATGGAAGACCGCCTCTCGAACGAGTTGTTCGATGCGGTGAACAACCGTGGTTCTGCGGTGAAGAAGCGCGAAGATACCCATCGTATGGCCGAGGCCAACAAGGCGTTCAGCCACTACCGCTGGTAAGCAACCCCCGCCCATAGTCAGGGCCCCGCAGCCGCGGGTTACGGAGAGACGAAGATGGCAAAGGCTAAATTCGAGCGGAACAAGCCGCACTGCAACATCGGCACCATTGGTCACGTCGACCATGGCAAGACATCGCTGACCGCCGCGATCACCAAGGTGCTCGCAAAGACCGGTGGTGCGACCTTCACCGCGTATGACCAGATCGACAAAGCACCTGAAGAGCGCGCCCGCGGCATCACGATCTCCACCGCGCACGTGGAATACGAGACTGCCAACCGCCATTACGCCCACGTCGATTGCCCCGGCCACGCCGACTATGTGAAGAACATGATCACCGGTGCCGCGCAGATGGACGGCGCGATCCTGGTGGTGTCCGCTGCCGACGGCCCGATGCCGCAGACACGTGAGCACATCCTGCTCGCCCGTCAGGTCGGCGTGCCCGCGCTCGTCGTGTTCCTTAACAAGATGGATCTGGCCGACCCCGAGCTGGTCGAGCTCGTCGAGCTCGAAGTGCGCGACCTGCTCTCCTCCTATGATTTCCCAGGTGATGATATCCCCATCATCCAGGGTTCGGCCGTTTGCGCGCTCGAGGGCAAGCAGCCTGAGATTGGCGAAGAGGCAGTGATAAAGCTGATGGCCGCTGTCGATGCCTACATTCCGCAGCCTGAGCGCATGGTTGACCGTCCGTTCCTGATGCCGATCGAAGACGTGTTCTCGATTTCTGGCCGTGGCACGGTTGTCACTGGCCGCGTCGAGCGCGGCATCGTCAACGTGGGCGATGAAGTCGAGATCGTGGGCATCAAGAACACGGTGAAAACCATCGTGACCGGCGTGGAAATGTTCCGCAAGCTGCTCGATCGCGGAGAGGCCGGCGATAACATCGGCGCTCTGCTGCGCGGCACGAAGCGTGAAGACGTCGAGCGCGGCCAGGTTCTGGCCAAGCCGGGTTCGATCACTCCGCACAAGAAATTTAATGCCGAGGCCTACGTGCTGACGAAGGAAGAGGGTGGCCGTCATACGCCGTTCTTCACCAATTACCGCCCGCAGTTCTACTTCCGCACGACCGACGTGACGGGCGTGGTTCAGCTTCCCGAAGGGGTCGAGATGGTGATGCCGGGCGACAACGTCTCGATCAGCGTCGAACTGATCCAGCCGATCGCCATGGATGAGGGCTTGCGCTTCGCTATTCGTGAGGGTGGCCGGACCGTGGGTTCGGGCGTCGTTGCCAAGATTACCGACTGAGATTGGGTTTTCCCCCGAACCCGACACCTGCACGATAGAAGAGTAGTATGGACAACCAGAACATCCGCATTCGCCTCAAGGCGTATGATCACCGCGTGCTGGATAACAGCACAAAGGAGATCGTGAACACGGCGAAGCGTACGGGTGCCCGGGTCCGGGGTCCCATTCCGTTGCCGACCCACATCGAGCGTTTCACCGTGAACCGCTCGCCGCATGTGGACAAGAAAAGCCGCGAGCAGTTCGAGATCAGAACCCATCGCCGGCTGCTGGACATCGTCGAACCCACTCCGCAGACCGTGGACGCGCTGATGAAGCTCGACCTCGCCGCCGGTGTGGATGTCGAAATCAAGATCTAACGATCGTTTTTCCTAACGCTACGATCGGGAAGAGGCCAAAATGCGCACGGGTTTAATTGCAAAGAAGCTGGGGATGACCCGGCTCTTTAAAGACGACGGATCTCATGTTCCGGTGACGGTCCTGTATCTCGATGAGGTGCAGGTGGTCGACGTGCGCACGCAGGAGCGCGATGGTTATACGGCGGTGCAGCTCGGCACCACGCTGGCCAAAGTGAAGAATGTGAGCAAGGCCAATCGTGGGCATTATGCCCGCCTCAAGGTCGAGCCGCGCAAGAAGCTGGTGGAATTCCGCTGCTCCGCCGATGCCGTTCTCGAAACCGGCGCTGTAATTACGGCAGCCCATTTCGTGCCCGGCCAGAAAGTGGACGTGACGGGCACCAGCAAGGGCAAGGGTTTTGCCGGTGCGATGAAGCGCTGGAATTTTGCTGGTCTCGAGGCGTCTCACGGTGTGTCCGTCAGCCATCGTTCGCATGGTTCGACCGGTAACCGACAGGACCCGGGCAAGACGTTCAAGAACAAGAAAATGGCTGGTCATCTCGGCCAAGACCGCATCACGACCATGAACCTCATGGTCGCGCGTGTGGACGCCGAGAAGAAGCTGATCATGATCCACGGTTCCATTCCGGGCGCGCGCGGCGATTACGTGCTGGTCCGTGATGCGGTGAAGAAGGCGCTGCACGCTGATGCGCCGTTCCCCGCGGCCCTGGCCGGCTGAGGATTTGACTATGAAGATCGACATTAAAACTCTCGACAATGGCAGCGCCGGCGAAGCCGAACTGCCGGAAGAGATCTTTGGGGCCACCCCGCGCCGCGACATCATGGCGCGTGTGGTGCATTGGCAACTCGCCAAGCGCCGCTCCGGCAACCACAAGGTGAAGGGCATGGGCGAAGTCTCAGGCACCACCAAGAAGCCCTACAAGCAGAAGGGCACCGGCAACGCACGTCAGGGCAGCCTTCGCTCGCCGCAATTCCGCACCGGTGGCGCCGTTCACGGCCCGGTCGTGCGTGACCACGGCTACAGCCTGCCGAAGAAAGTGCGTCGTCTTGGCCTGATCAGCGCGCTCTCGCAGAAGCAGGCGGACG
The DNA here is from genome assembly GCA_965198855.1 of Acetobacteraceae bacterium. Taxonomy (GTDB): domain Bacteria; phylum Pseudomonadota; class Alphaproteobacteria; order Acetobacterales; family Acetobacteraceae; genus BOG-908. The sequence continues at coordinate 1,132,734 of CBDAPZ010000002.1, forward strand.
GCAAGCTGATCGTCATCGATGCCGCGACCTCGAGCGTGAAGACGAAAGAGCTCGCCGCGAAGCTGAAGGTTCTGGGCTGGACCAGCACGCTGATCATCGATCACGCTGTGGACGTGAACTTCGCGCTGGCCAGTGCCAACATCCACCGCGTGGATGTACTGCCGACGGTGGGTGCGAATGTCTACGACATTCTGCAGCATGATCTGCTGGTGCTGACCACGGCCGCCATTGACGGTTTGAGGGAGCGCCTGGCATGACCAACATCCTGCGCATTCGCAAGAAAGCCGAGAATCTCTCGCGCGAAGCGATGTATGAGATCATCCGCACCCCGGTGATCACCGAAAAAGCCACGATGCTGACCGAGCGCAACCAGGTTGTGTTCCGCGTCGCCATCGACAGCTCGAAGCCGCAAATCAAGAAGGCGGTCGAGACGCTGTTCGGCGTAAAAGTTCTTGGCGTGAACACGCTTGTCCAGAAGGGCAAGACGAAGCGCTTCAAGGGTCGCCCCGGTGTGCGGTCCGATGTGAAGAAGGCTTACGTGCAGCTGGCGGAAGGTCAATCGATCGACCTCACCTCGAGCCTGACGTAAGGGCGAGAGAAAATGGCACTTAAACAATTCAAGCCGGTAACGGCATCGCTTCGCGGAACGGTCCTCATCGACCGCTCCGAGCTGTGGAAAGGCAAGCCTGTCAAAGGGCTCACCGAAGGCAAGAGCAAGTCCGGCGGCCGTAACAATCATGGCCGTACGACCTCGTTCTTCCGCGGCGGTGGACACAAGCAGAGCTACCGTATCGTTGACTTCAAGCGCCGGAAATTCGACGTGGCTGCGGTTGTCGAGCGGTTGGAATATGACCCGAACCGCACGGCGTTCATAGCACTGATCAAATATGCCGATGGCGAGCTGTCCTACATCCTGGCGCCGCAGCGCCTGAAGGTTGGCGATAGCGTGGTTGCCGGGGCGAAGGTCGACATCAAGCCGGGCAATGCGATGCCGTTGGGCGCGATCCCTGTCGGGACCATCATCCACAACGTCGAGATGAAGAACGGCGCTGGTGGCAAGATGTGCCGCGCGGCTGGCACCTACGCTCAGCTCGTCGGCAAGGATGCTGGCTACGCGCAGGTCAAATTGCAGTCTGGTGAACTACGTGTCGTTCGTGCCGAGTGCATGGCGACGGTGGGGGCAGTGTCCAACGCCGACAACATGAACCAGCATTTTGGCAAGGCTGGCCGTGCCCGCTGGATGGGTCGTCGTCCGCATAACCGCGGTGTGGTGATGAACCCGGTCGACCATCCGCATGGTGGTGGCGAAGGTCGTACCTCTGGTGGCCGTCATCCGGTCACGCCATGGGGCAAACCGACAAAGGGTGCGAAAACGCGCGTGAACAAGCGGACGGACAAATTGATTATCCGCCGCGCGAGCAAGGGCAAGTAAGATGGCACGCTCCGTCTGGAAAGGCCCGTTCGTCGACGGGTATATGCTGAACAAGGCCGAGAAGGCGAAGGCGTCGGGCCGCAACGAGATCATCAAGATCTGGTCGCGCCGCTCGACGATCCTGCCGCAATTCGTAGGCCTCACCTTCGGCGTTTATAACGGCCACAAGTTCCTGCCCGTGCAGGTCAACGAGAACATGGTCGGCCACAAATTCGGCGAGTTCTCGCCGACGCGTACCTTTACCGGACACGCGGCCGACAAGAAGGCGAAGCGCGGATGAGCAAGCCCAAAGCCCCGCGCCCGGTGGCTGACACCGAGGCGCAATGCGTGCTCAGCAATCTCCGAGTCAGCCCGCGCAAGCTGAACCTGGTCGCTGGCCTGATCCGCAACAAGCCGGCTGCCAAGGCCGTCGCTGACCTGACGTTCTCCAAACGCCGTATCGCGCATGCCGTGCGCAAGGCACTGGAGAGCGCGATCGCGAACGCCGAGAATAACCATCAGCTCGATGTCGACCAGCTGGTCGTCACGCGCTGCGAAGTTGGCCGTTCCGTGGTGATGCGTCGTTTCCATGCACGTGGCCGCGGCCGCGCTGCGCGCATCGAGAAATGGTTCAGCCATATGAAGATTGTGGTCGCCGAAGTCGAACAGGCGCCGGCAGACGAGAAGAGGGCGGCCTGATGGGTCACAAAGTCAATCCGATCGGGCTTCGGCTCGGCATCAACCGCACCTGGGATTCTCGCTGGTTCGCCGGTGCGGATTATTCCAAGCTGCTGCATGATGATCTGAAATTGCGTGCGCATCTTCGCAAGAAGCTCGCCGGCGCCGGCGTCTCGCGCGTGGTGATCGAGCGTCCGGCGAAGAAGCCGCGCGTGACCATCTATGCAGCGCGCCCCGGCGTGGTGATCGGCAAGAAAGGCCAGGACATCGAAGTCCTGCGCAAGGATCTTGCCAAGATGGCGAAGGCCGAGGTGTCGCTGAACATCGTCGAGATCCGCAAGCCGGAAATTGATGCGACGCTGGTGGCCGAAAACATCGCCCAGCAGCTCGAGCGTCGCGTGGCGTTCCGCCGTGCGATGAAGCGTGCGGTGCAGTCTGCGATGCGCCTTGGCGCGCAGGGCATTCGTATCAATTGCGGCGGCCGTCTCGGCGGCGCCGAGATCGCGCGTGTCGAGTGGTATCGTGAAGGCCGCGTGCCTTTGCACACGCTGCGCGCCGATATCGATTATGGCGTGGCGACGGCCAAGACGACGTACGGCACGTGCGGCGTCAAGGTTTGGATTTTCAAGGGCGAAATCCTCGCTCACGACCCGTTGGCGCAAGACCGTCGCGCGGCCGAACAGGCCCCGCAGCGGTAAGGACGAAGAGACATGTTGTCACCCAAGCGGACGAAATTCCGCAAAGCTCACAAAGGCCGCATCCACGGCCTCGCCAAAGGCGGCACGGCACTGAATTTTGGCCAATTCGGCCTGAAGGCGCTCGAGCCCGAGCGCGTAACCGCGCGCCAGATCGAAGCTGCGCGTCGTGCGATCACCCGCGCGATGAAGCGTGCCGGCCGTGTATGGATACGCATCTTCCCGGATGTCCCGGTGTCGCAGAAGCCGGCCGAAGTCCGCATGGGCTCCGGCAAGGGTGCACCGGAGTTCTGGGTGGCACGCGTGAAGCCTGGCCGCATCATGTTCGAAATCGACGGCGTTTCGCCGGACATCGCGCAGGCTGCCCTCACGCTCGGCGCGGCCAAGCTGCCGATCAAGACGAAGTTCATCGTGCGTCAGGGTGAGGGTTAGGCCATGACAAAAGCGACCGACATCCGCGCCAAGTCAGACGACCAGCTCAACACGATGCTGCTCGATCTGCGCCGGGAACAGTTCAACCTGCGCTTCCAGCGTGCCACGGGTCAGACCGAAGGCACAGCCCGGGTGAAGATTGTTCGCCGTGACATTGCACGTGTGAAAACCATATTGGGGCAGAAAATCTCTGCCGCCAAGAAATCCTGAAAGGAGCCTTGAGACATGCCAAGGCGCGTCCTGACCGGGCGAGTGACGAGCGACAAGATGGACAAGACCATTACGGTTCTTGTCGATCGTCGCATCATGCACCCGCTTTACAAGAAATTCATCCGTCGCTCGAAGAAATACGCGTGCCACGATGAAGCCAATGCCTGCAAGACAGGCGACATGGTTCGTATCGTCGAGTGTGCGCCGATTTCCAAGCGCAAGACCTGGACGGTGATCGAGCGTAACGGCGCAGTGCTGGAATCGGCTTCGGCAGACGCCTTGGCGTCCGTGCAGGCGCGTGCCCATTCGCATATCGATGCCAAGGCTGCGGCCGCTGTTGCAGCCGCTGCCGCCGCCTCAGAAACGCACGCGTAAGAACGGGAGGACAGACCAATGATCCATCCTGAGTCAAACCTCGAAGTGGCCGATAATTCCGGCGCACGTCGCGTTCAGTGCATCAAGGTGCTCGGCGGCAGCAAGCGCAAATTCGCGTCTGTTGGCGACGTTATCGTGGTGTCCGTGAAGGAAGCCATTCCCCGCGGCAAGGTGAAGAAGGGCGATGTGCACCAGGCCGTCATCGTGCGCACCAGCTTTCCGGTGCGTCGCGCCGACGGCAGTGCCATCCGCTTCGACACCAATGCAGCTGTGTTGATCAACAAGCAGCAGGAGCCGATCGGCACCCGCATTTTTGGCCCAGTCGTTCGCGAGCTGCGCGCCAAGAAGTTCATGAAGATCATCTCGCTTGCGCCGGAGGTGCTGTGATGGCTGCACGTATTCGCAAAGGTGACCGCGTTGTCGTCATCACCGGCGCCGATCGTGGCAAGCGCGGCGAAGTGCTGAAGGTGATCCCGAAGGAAAACCGCGCGGTCGTGCAGGGCGTGAAGATGGCTAAGCACCACACCAAGCCGAATCGCTTGGGCCAGGAAGGCGGCATTGTTGAGAAAGAGGCGACTATTCACCTCTCCAACATCGCGCTGATCGATCCCAAGACCGACAAGGCCACGCGGATCAAGTTCTCCGTGCTGGAGAACGGCAATAAAATACGTGTTGCCCGGGCGACCGGCAACGCGATCGAAGGCTGAAGACGATGAGCGAGAACGTAAACGTTGCCGGCGAGGCGACCCGCTTGCAGAAGCGGTATCTGGAGCATGTGCGTCCCACGATGCAGAAGGAGTTCAACTACAAGAACCCAATGCAGGTACCGCGGCTCGAGAAGATCGTCATCAACATGGGCGTCGGCGAAGCCGCCGGCGATCAGAAGAAGCTCGATGCCGCCGTGGCTGATCTCACGCTGATCGCTGGTCAGAAGCCGGTGAAGACGGTGGCCAAGAAAGCCATTGCCGGCTTCAAGATCCGCGAAGGTCTGCCGATCGGTACGAAGGTGACGCTGCGTCGTGCGCGCATGTATGAGTTCCTCGACCGCCTGGTCACCATCGCTTTGCCGCGCGTGCGCGACTTCCGCGGTATGTCCGGCAAGGGTTTCGATGGTCGTGGCAATTTCGCCATGGGCCTCAAGGAACAGATCATTTTCCCGGAAATCGCCTACGACAAGGTCGATGCGGTGCGCGGGATGGATATCGTGATCGTCACCACGGCGAAGACGGATGCGGAAGCGAAGGCGCTGCTCAAGGCGTTCGACCTGCCCTTCGTCGCGACCGCGGTGGCGGCGTAAGTTTTGTTGATTAACCAGTCGATTTTGGGAAAACCCCTGGCGCAAGCCGGCAGGTTCCGGAGGATTTTTGTCGATGGCTAAAGCATCCGCCGTCAATCGCAACAAGAAGCGCGAATCGATGGCAAAGCGCGACCTGTCCAAGCGCACTGCGCTCAAGGCACAGATGATGGATCGTGACGCCCCCGTGGAAGAACGCTTCGAGGCGTCGATGAAGCTTGCCCAGCTGCCGCGCAATGGTAGCCGCACGCGTGTTCGTCTGCGTTGCGAGCTGACCGGGCGTCCGCGCTCGAACTACCGCAAATTCAAGCTCTGCCGTATCGCGCTCCGCGACCTCGCCAGCTCGGGTCAGATCCCGGGCATGGTGAAAGCAAGCTGGTAAGGGCCGAGAAGAATGTCGCTATCAGATCCATTGGGTGACCTGCTCACCCGCATCCGCAATGCGCAGGGCAGCCGCCATGCGTCCTGCGTCTCGCCGGCCAGCAAGCTGCGCGCCAACGTGCTCGAAGTGCTCAAGCGCGAAGGCTATATCCGCGGCTATTCGGCGGAAGAACTGCGCCCCGGCGTGGCCCAGCTGCGCATCGAGCTGAAATACAGCGAGGGCGAGCCGGTCATCAAGGAGATCCATCGCGTCTCCAAGCCTGGCCGACGCGTCTACTCGAAGATCCAGGAATTGCCGCGGGTTTATGCGGGCCTGGGTGTGTCCATCCTGTCCACGCCGCGTGGCGTGTTGAGCGATGCGGAAGCACGCGCTGCCAATGTTGGCGGCGAAGTGCTCTGCCGCGTGTTCTGAGCGGGGGGATCAGCAAATGTCTCGTGTAGGCAAATATCCGGTCGAGATCCCGTCAGGCGTGACCATCTCGGTCGTGGACGGCATTCTCACCGCAAAAGGCAAGCTTGGGGAACTCAAGCTGCCGATCACCGAGCACGTGGAAACCACGGTCGAGGGCAACAAGGTCAGCGTGAAACCACGCACCACCGAGGCGCAGGCCCGGATGATGTGGGGCACCACGCGCGCCAACATCGCCAACATGATCAAGGGTGTGTCCACCGGATACGCCAAGACCATGGAGATCCAGGGTACTGGTTACCGTGCATCCGTCCAAGGGGCGAACCTGGTGATCAACCTCGGCTTCTCGCATGATGTGGTCTATCCGGTGCCAGCCGGCATCAAGATCACCACGCCGCGCCCTACCTCCATCATGGTCGAGGGTGTCGATAAACGTCAGGTAGGTCAGGTCGCGGCCGAAATCCGCGGGTATCGTCCGCCGGAGCCCTACAAGGGCAAGGGTGTGCGCTACGACACTGAAACCATCCGTCGTAAGGAAGGTAAGAAGAAATGAGCGCCCGTATCGATCTTCGCGCACGTCGCCGCGAACGTCTGCGCTATCAGCTGCGGCAGAAATCCGTGGGGCGTCCGCGCCTCTCGGTGTTCCGCTCGGGCAAGAACATCTACGCCCAGGTCATCGACGATATCGCCGGCCGCACCGTGGCTGCCGCCTCCACGCTCGACGCTTCGCTGCGCACGGAATTGCGCACGGGTGCCGACAAGGACGCGGCGTCTGCCGTCGGCAAGCTGGTGGCTGAGCGGGCTCTGGCCGCCGGCATCAAGGAAGTCGTGTTTGATCGCGGTTCCTATCTGTATCATGGCCGCGTGAAAGCGCTGGCCGAAGCCGCCCGTGAGGGCGGTCTGTCCTTCTGAGGATCCTGACCTATGGCACGTGAACCCCGAGAGGGTGGCGGCGGAGATCGCGGCAAGCGCGGCAGCCGGAACGATACACCGCGTGAGCGCGATGGCGGCGACGATCTGGTCGACAAGCTGGTCACCATCAACCGCGTCGCGAAAGTGGTGAAGGGCGGACGCCGCTTCGCTTTTGCAGCGCTCGTCGTTGTTGGTGACCAGAAAGGCCGCGTCGGCTATGGCGCCGGCAAGGCACGCGAAGTGCCGGAAGCCATTCGCAAGGCGACGGACCGCGCCAAGCGCGCAATGATCCGCGTGCCGATGAAGGAAGGCCGCACGCTGCACCATGACAGCTACGGGCATTTCGGCGCCGGTAAGGTCATTCTGCGGACCGCCGCAGCCGGCACCGGGATCATCGCCGGCGGCCCGATGCGCGCCGTGTTCGAATCGCTCGGCATTGGTGACGTGGTCGCCAAATCGCTCGGTAGCCGCAACCCGCATAACATGGTGAAAGCCACGTTCGCGGCGCTGCAGGCGGCCGCCAGCCCGCGCTCGGTCGCAAGCCGTCGCGGCAAGAAGGTGAACGACATTCTCGGCAAGCGCGAGAGCGGTCCTGCCGCAGGAGCGAGTGAAAATGTCTGAAGGCAAAACCGTGAAGGTGACCCAGACCGGGTCGCCGATCGGCCGCAAGCCCGGCCAGCGTGAGACGCTGCAGGGCCTCGGCCTCCGCAAGATCAGCGCCACCCGCGTGTTGGAAGACACGCCTTCGGTGCGCGGGATGATCCGCAAGGTCGCGCATTTGGTGCGCGTCGAAGAGAGCGTGTGATGACAGCCCTGAAACTGAACGAACTGCGCGACAATCCTGGCGCGCGCCCGAAATTCAAGCGTCTTGGCCGCGGCATCGGCTCCGGCAAAGGCAAGACTTCCGGCAAGGGCGTCAAAGGCCAGAAGGCGCGTGAAGGTGTTTCGCTGAACGGCTTCGAAGGCGGCCAGCTGCCGATCTACCGTCGTCTGCCGAAGCGCGGGTTCAACAATATCTTCCGCGTTGAGAACGCCCCCGTGAACCTCAGCTCGCTGGAGAAGGCGATCGAGTCCGGCAAGCTGAAGGCCGACGAGATCACCGAGGAAAGCCTGCGCGAAGCCGGCCTGGTGCGTGGCGGCAAGCTCGCCAAGGGCGTGCGTCTGCTCGCGAAGGGCACGATCAGCCGCGCGCTGACCATCACTGTGGCGAGCGCGTCTGCGGCGGCGATCGCTGCGGTCGAAGCCGCCGGCGGCAAGGTCACGACGACGGCGGCGAAGGCAGCGACAGCAGAATAAGGCGTTCTTTTCTGAAGAAAAGAACCAAAAGACTTTTATTCCTTCGGCTTGCACGGCGCTCTTGTTTTAGTCGGAGGCGCTGGGGCCGGCGCGAAGGATAAAAGTTTTTTGCTTCTTTTTTTCAAAAAAGAAGGCCTTTCTTTTTGCCTTTGGGCTTTCTTATCTAATCAGATTATTCACGATCGAGCGGGACAGACAGAAAGCACGGACGCTTATGGCGGTGTTGGAGACGAAAGTCGCAGTGGTCACGTGGATGGTAGGTGCGAACATTACCATTACTGCCGTGACGCTCGGCGTCCTGATCACTCTAGTGTCCGAGCTTGGCGAGATCTCAGGACAGCTCTTGCACCTGGGACGCTGACGTGACTCTGGCCTGCGCTCTGGCTATAGCCTAGCCCACTAGACCAAGGACCAATCTACATGGCCTCCGCTGCCGAGCAGCTCGCATCCAGTTTCAGCCTCGGCACGCTCTCCAAGGCGACCGAGCTTCGCAAGCGGATCTGGTTCACCCTTCTCGCTCTCGTTGTCTACCGCGCCGGCACCTACATTCCCGTGCCTGGCGTCGATGCCAGCGTCATGGGCCAGATGATGCAGCAACATGGCGGCGGCTTTTTGGGCATGTTCGACATGTTCACCGGCGGTGCGCTCGGCCGCATGACCGTGTTTGCGCTGAACATCATGCCGTATATCAGTGCCAGCATCATTACTCAGCTGATGTCGACTGCCATCCCCGCGCTCGAGACCCTCAAGAAGGAGGGTGAGTCCGGGCGCAAGAAGATGAACCAGTATACGCGGTATCTTACCGTGATCATCGCGCTGTTCCAGTCCTATGGCATTTCCGTCGGCCTCGAGAGCATGCACGGCAATCTTGGCCCGGCGGTGATCGACCCCGGCATGTTCTTCCGCGCGTCCTGCGTCATCACGCTGGTGGGCGGCACTATGTTCCTGATGTGGCTGGGCGAGCAGATCACCGCGCGCGGGATCGGCAACGGCACCAGCCTGATCATCTTCGCCGGCATTGTCGCCAACCTGCCGCATGCGATTGCGGCGTTGCTGGAGCTTGGCCGCACTGGCGCGCTCTCGCCGATCTTCATCGTGGCGTTCATGATCCTGGGTGCCGGTGTGATCGCCTTCATCGTGTTCATGGAGCGTGCCCAACGGCGTGTGCCCATACAATATCCTAAGCGCCAGCAAGGCAGCCGCGTGTTTGGTGGCGACAGCACGCACATGCCGTTAAAAATCAATACGGCTGGCGTGATACCGCCGATCTTCGCCAGCTCCATCCTGTTGGTGCCGGTGACCATCGCAGGCTTCTCGGCCAATGCCACCGCACCGGCCTGGGTGCCGCATTGGCTGGCAGAGGGCTTCTCCTACGTTGCGAGCCAGCTCGCGCAGGGTCAGCCGCTCTACATGATCACCTATGCGCTGATGATCATCTTCTTCTCGTATTTCTACACCGCCATCGTGTTCAATCCGGAAGAGACAGCTGACAACCTCAAGAAATATGGCGGCTTCATCCCCGGCATCCGCCCAGGCTCCGCCACCGCCTCCTGGTTCGACCACATCCTGACGCGGCTCACGACACTTGGCGCCCTTTATCTGGTGGCCGTCTGTTTGCTGCCGCAGATCCTCATCACCAGGTATAGCTTGCCGTTCTATTTTGGCGGCACGAGCCTGATGATCATTGTTTCTGTTACCATGGACACGATCACCCAAATGCAGTCCCATCTGATCGCACATCAGTATGAAGGGCTGATCCGCAAAAATAGGGTGAAGGGGAGAACGCGTTGAATCTGATCCTGCTAGGGCCACCCGGGGCCGGCAAAGGGACGCAAGCCAAACGCCTGGAACAGCGTGAACACATCGCCCAGGTATCCACAGGCGACATGCTACGGGCCGAAGTCACCGGCGGCACCGAGATCGGCAAACGTGCCAAGGCGATCATGGAGTCCGGCGCCTTGGTGCCAGATGCGCTGATCATCGACATGCTTGGCCAGCGCGTGCGCCAGCCAGATTGTGCCAACGGCTTCATCCTCGATGGTTTCCCGCGCACGGTGCCACAGGCCGAAGCGCTGGATGATATGCTTGCCGCCATGGGCATCAGCCTCACCGCGGTGATCGAGCTGCGCGTTGACGACGCAGCGCTGACCGATCGCATCGCCGGACGCTACACCTGTGCCAAATGCGGCACCGGCTACCATGACAGTTTTAATCCAACGAAGATCGAGGGTGCTTGCGATAATTGCGGCAGCCACGATTTCGTGCGCCGCGCCGATGACCGCAGAGATACGGTTGCTGCCCGCCTAGAGACCTATCACAGCCAGACTGCGCCCATTCTGCCGCATTATGCGGCTCAGGGGCGCCTGCACGTGGTTGATGGCATGGCGGATATTGACGTGGTGACGAAGCAGATCGCAGATGTCCTGGCATCGCTGCCAGCCCACGCTGAGATCACGACAATTTGATCGCAGCGCGTTGACTCACGAGCGGGGCAGGCTATAAGTCCACCCCCTCAGGCGGCGTCCCACCCGGACGTGCGCCGTTAACGCATTGCGGAATTAACCAGCCCTTCTTGCGGGCTAATATCGCGTGGTACCGGAGCGGGTACTGCGCAAGGAGTGACGGGCGTGGCGCGTATTGCCGGGGTGAACATTCCCACCAACAAGCGGGTGACCATTAGCCTGCGCTATATCTTTGGTATCGGCCCCAAGAAGGCGCAGGACATCTGCACCAAGCTTGCCATACCGGATGACCGTCGTGTCAACCAACTTTCGGATGACGAGATCCTCAAGATCCGTGAACTGATCGATCGTGACTACCGCGTCGAGGGTGATCTCCGCCGTGAAGTTACGATGAACATCAAACGCCTGATGGATCTGGGCTGCTATCGCGGCCTGCGCCATCGCCGTGGTCTCCCCGTTCGTGGCCAGCGCACGCATACCAATGCGCGCACACGCAAGGGCAAGGCCGTGGCCATTGCCGGCAAGAAGAAGGTGACGAAGTAATATGGCAAAGCCAGCCACCGCCACGCGCACGAAGCGGAAAGAGCGGAAGAACATCATCTCCGGCGTTGCCCACGTGATGGCTTCGTTCAACAATACGATGATCACCATCACTGACGCCCAGGGCAATGCGATCGCCTGGTCGTCTTCCGGCAGCCAGGGTTTTAAGGGCAGCCGTAAATCGACTCCCTATGCGGCCCAGGTCGCTGCTGAAGACGCCGGCAAGAAAGCCCGCGAACACGGCATGGAGACCCTCGAGATCGAAGTGAGCGGCCCTGGTTCGGGACGTGAGAGCGCGCTGCGCGCCCTTCAGGCCGTCGGCTTCTCGATCACCGCCATTCGCGACATGACGCCGATTCCCCATAACGGCTGCCGCCCCCGTAAGCGCCGCCGCGTCTGACGACGCGACCTGTCGGCATCGGCGCCCCGCCTGAGAGGTTTTCTCTCCGGCGCTCGGGCGCCGAACGCCGATGAAATGGCTGGCACGAGCGGCAGAATAGAAAGAGGTACTAAAGTGGTTATCCAGAGGAACTGGCAGTCTCTGATCAAGCCGGAGAAGCTGGAGGTAGAGCCGGGCACCGATCCGCATCGCATCGCCACAGTCGTCGCTGAACCGCTCGAGCGCGGTTTCGGCATGACGCTGGGAAATGCGATCCGCCGCATCCTGCTCAGCTCGCTGCAAGGCGCTGCCGTCACCGCACTCCAGATCGACGGCGTGCTGCACGAGTTCAGCTCCGTCGCGGGCGTGCGTGAAGACGTTACCGACATCGTGCTGAACATCAAGCAGCTCGCGCTCCGCATGCATGGCGAAGGCCCGAAGCGCATGACTCTGACCGCGACCGGTCCGGGCGAAGTGCGCGCCGGCCAGATCCAGGCCGGCCACGACATCGACATCATGAACCCCGATTTGGTGATCTGCACCCTCGATGAGGGCGCGAAGCTGGGCATGGAGCTCACCGTGCAGCTCGGCCGCGGCTACGTCGCTGCCGCCGCCAACCGCCCGGAAGATGCCCCGATCGGCCTGATCCCGGTCGACGCGATCTACTCGCCCGTCCGCCGCGTGTCGTACAAAGTCGAGCCGACCCGCGTCGGCCAGGTCACCGACTACGACAAGCTGCTGCTCACGGTTGAAACGAACGGTGCCGTAGGGCCCGAAGATGCCGTCGCTCTCGCAGCACGCATCCTGCAGGACCAGCTAAAACTGTTCATCAACTTCGATGAGCCGCAGGCCGCCCGCATCGAAGAGCAGCAGGACGACCTGCCGTTCAACCGCAACCTGCTCCGCAAGGTCGACGAACTCGAGTTGTCGGTCCGTAGCGCCAACTGCCTGAAGAACGACAATATCGTCTATATCGGCGACCTGGTTCAGAAGACCGAGCAGGAAATGCTGCGCACGCCGAATTTCGGCCGCAAATCGCTCAACGAGATCAAGGAAGTGCTGACCAATATGGGTCTGGCACTCGGCATGAACGTGTCCGGCTGGCCGCCGGAGAATATCGAAGAGCTGGCCAAAAGGCTCGACGAACCCTTCTAACCAAAAAGATTGGGGGAGACGAAGCCGTCCCTCCCGAACCCCCCGGCATTTCCTGGGGTAAACAGTCGGAGAGTACAATGCGTCACGGTGTAGCTGGTCGGAAATTGGGCGTTACGTCGACCCATCGGCTTGCGATGTTTCGGAATATGGCTGTGGCGCTGATCAAGCACGAGCAGATCACCACCACCCTGCCGAAGGCGAAGGAGCTGCGTCCGGTCGCCGAAAAGCTGATTACGCTTGGCAAGCGCGGTGGCCTGCATGCGCGTCGTCAAGCTTACGCTCAGCTACGCGACGACGTAATCGTCAAGAAGCTCTTCGAGACCCTGGCGGAGCGCTACAAGGCCCGGACCGGCGGCTACACCCGCGTTATGAAGGCTGGCATGCGCTACGGCGACGCTGCCGACATGGCGGTGATCGAACTGATTGACCGCGACCTTAACGCCAAAGGCCAGGATAGTGGGCCGCGTCAGGAACTGCCTGAATCAGAAGCCGAGTAACTGCGCACGGCATAAAAAAAGGTGGGTTGCCCCAGAGCAACCCACCCCACGAAGAAAGGGGACCTCATTGAGGTCCCCTTCTTTTTTACTTCGGCGCGTCGGCCGGCGGAGATGCCGGTGCTGCGTCAGGAGCCGGCGCAGCTGCGTCGTCCTTCTTCTTCATCGCCTTTTTCATATGGTGCTTCATCGGCTTCATTGTGCCTTTGTCGCCCGTATGAGCTTCCTTCGTGGCCGCTTCCGGAGTCGTCGGCGGGCTGAAGGGCTTGTTGTCTTTCGCTGCCGAGAGGCTGGCGTCGTTCAGGTCTTCAACGGCTTTGTCGCCGGCTTTGGTGGGCGCGAGCTTGCCTTTGCCCATATGGCCTTTGGCCATCATTTTGTGGTGCATCGGCTTCTTTGCCGGGGTTTTGTCACCGGCGGCGGCGTCTGGCGCCGGGGTCGACGTGTCGGCCGGTGGCGTTGCGGGGGCTGCTGCGTCTTGCGCCGCGGCCCCGTAGCTGTAGGCGCTGGCGCTTAAAGCCAGGATGGCTGCACCAAATAGGTTTACTGTACGCACGGCCGACACTCCTCTGATGATTTCGCTCGCTCTAGACGCGGTAGTCCGGTCTGTCTGCATAACGAGCCACAGTTGGAGAAGTCGCAACATGAAGACAAGCGCCAGAGCGCTGCGATGCATAATTGCAGCAACCTGTGGCGAAACTGATGCAGGCCAGACGCAATGACACAGGACGCTTTGCCTTCTCTTTTCCCTGAGCCGCAACAGAAAACGCAGAAAAACCCCGCGCGTCCCCTGGCCGACCAGCTGCGGCCGAAAACTCTCGCTGAAGTGATTGGGCAGGATCAGCTTGTCGGCGAGGCGGGTACACTCACTCGTATGCTGGCGCGCGAAAAACTCTCCAGCCTCATCCTGTGGGGACCACCTGGCGTCGGCAAGACCAGCATCGCGCGGCTTCTCGCGGATGCCGCCAGCCTCGCCTTCGTGCAGCTATCTGCAGTCTTCTCCGGCGTGGCAGACCTGAAGAAGGTGTTCGAGGAAGCTGGGCGTCGCGCCCGCGCCGGCCAGGTCACCCTGCTCTTCGTCGACGAAATCCACCGCTTCAACCGTGCCCAGCAGGACGGATTTCTGCCGGTCGTGGAAGACGGCACCATCATTTTGGTGGGCGCGACCACGGAAAATCCGTCTTTCGCGCTGAACGGCGCACTTCTCTCACGCTGCCAGGTGCTGGTGCTCCGCCGGCTTGACGATGCGGCAATGGAAGCCCTGATCGACCGTGCCGAAGCCCTCACCGGCAAAACCCTGCCGCTCACCCCGGAAGGTCGCGCTTCCCTGCGCGCCATGGCCGATGGTGACGGCCGCTATCTGCTCAACATGGCCGAACAGGTCGGCAGCCTGCCGGAGGACCAGCCGCCACTCGATGCCGAAGCCCTGTCCGATCTGCTCGCCCGTCGTGCGGCGCTCTACGATCGCGATCGCGAGGAACACTACAACCTCATTTCGGCCCTGCATAAATCCCTGCGCGGCTCGGACGCCGACGCAGCGCTCTACTGGTTCGCTCGCATGCTCACCGGCGGCGAAGACCCGCGCTACATCGCCCGCCGCCTGGTGCGCTTTGCCTCCGAGGATGTGGGCCTGGCCGATCCACAGGCTTTGCCCTTCACCTTGGCGGCTTGGGATTCCTATGAGCGTCTCGGCAGCCCGGAGGGCGATCTGGCCCTGGCACAGGCCGTGCTCTATCTCGGCACTGCACCCAAATCAAACGCTGCCTACAAGGCGCATGGCGCCGCGATGCGCGCCGCGAAAGACACCGGCAGCCTCATGCCGCCCGCGCATATCCTCAATGCGCCCACGAAACTGATGAAGACCCTCGGCTATGGCGACGGTTACGTCTATGACCACGACACCGAGGATGCATTCTCCGGAAACAACTATTTTCCCGACGGCATCGCGCGCCAGCAATTCTACCGACCTGTCGACCGCGGCTTCGAGCGGGAAATCGCCAAACGCCTGGCCTACTGGTCCGGCCTTCGCGCAGAGAAGGAGTGACGGGAGGCACATCGCCGCCCGCGAGACATCTACCATGAGCGTCATCCAGCAACCCGTCACCGACGACGAGGCCGATATCCGCCTCGACCGCTGGCTGAAGCGGCATTTCCCTGTGCTCACCCAGGGCATGATCCAAAAGCTTTGCCGTACCGGGCAGATCCGCGTGGACGGCAAACGCGTCGACGCGGCTGCACGCCTCGAACCTGGGCAGTCCGTGCGTATCCCGCCGCTGCCGGAAGGGCCGCCGCCCACACCACCGCCGGCGCCGCCAGATGCCGCGACCGAGCGCGAGCTTCGGGACATGATCCTGTATATGGATGACAGCCTGATCGCGGTGAACAAGCCGCACGGGCTGCCGGTGCAAGGCGGCCCAGGCATCACGCGGCATCTCGACGCGATGATGGACGGCTTCCGCCAGGGCGCGCTCGACAAGCCGCGTCTGGTGCACCGGATCGACATGGACACCTCCGGCCTTCTGCTGTTCGCCCGCAGCCCCGGCATGGCGGCGAAGATGGCTTTGGCGTTTCGCAGCCGCGATGTGCAGAAGACCTACTGGGCCGTCGTTTCCGGCCGGCCGCTGCGGACCGAGGGCCGTATCGAGATACCGCTGGTGAAATTCGGCGGCCTGCGTGGCGGCGAACGCGTGGCGACGGCCGAGAAGGGCGAAGAAGGGGCTACCTTCGCCGTCACGGAGTTTCTGGTCCGCGACGCGGCCTCGCGAAAGATGTCCTGGCTGGAGCTCTCGCCGATGACCGGGCGCACCCATCAGCTGCGCGTGCATTGTGCCGCGATGGATACGCCGATCCTGGGCGACCGCATGTATGCCGGCGAACGTGCCAAAACCGAGGGTTTTTCCGACAAATTGCATCTGCATGCCCGTCGCCTGGTGTTCCCGCACCCGCAGGGCGGCACGCTGGAGCTGGAGGCGGAATTGCCGTCGCATATGCGCGAGACGTTCAAATCGCTTGGTTTCCACGCGCCGGCACCGTTGAAGCCGCAGCGCACGTAGGGTGGGTTGCGCTTGGGCAACCCACCCTCTTTGCAGCGTGTGAGCGGTCGCTTTCGTCGCGGCGAGTGTTCGGGTAGGAACCGCCCATGAATGCCGTGAAAACCCGCCGCCGCAATCCGTTCCGCCCTCTGCTCTACACGGCCGGCGCCATTGTTGTGCTGGGCCTGGCCGGCGCCGTGGTGATCTCGTCGGCCCTCGACCCACAGAAGCTGCGCGAAGAGTTGCAGGATGCGGTGCTGCGCTCCACCGGCCGCACGCTGACGGTCGCCGGCGGCGTGCATCTGCGTTTCGGCCTCTCGCCGCAATTCGAGGTGGACGATATCTCGCTCTCTAACATCGAGGGCGGCTCTCGGCCGGTCATGCTCACCGCCAAGTCCCTTCGCGCAGAGCTGGCGCTGTTCCCCCTGCTCAGCGGCGATGCGGTGATCTCCGCCCTTTCGCTGCAGAACGCCGACCTGCTGCTCGAGCGCACGGCCGACGGCACGCCCAACTGGCAATTCGCCGTCAGCCACCATGCGCTCTACCAGGGCCATTCGAGCAGCGGCGGCGGCGCGCACCACCACGTGGAAATCCGCCATATCGACCTGCAGGGTGGCACGCTGAGCTGGCAGCCACAGCAGGGCCAGAAGCGTGTCTTCGGGATCGACCATGCCACCGTCTCCGCCGAGAGCGAAGACACGCCGGTGACCTATGATTTTGTCGGCGCCTATCAGGGTGTTGCGGGCGCAGTGCCGTTCACGTTGACCGGCAATTCCGGCTCGCTGCAGCGTCTGCAAGGCGGTCCAGTCAGTGCGCTGGCAGGGCCATGGCCGGTGAACCTGCATGCGAGCATGCAGGGGGTCGATGTGAAGGTGGATGGCGGCATCAGCCATCCGGACCAGGCACGCAGCTACCAGTTCCGCCTGACGGGCCATGCCGACGATCTGAGCGTGTTGAACGGCTTCCTGCCCGGGCCTTCGCTGCCGCCGCTGGCCGGGGTGAACGTGAACGGTGTCGTCTCGGACGATAGCGAGGGCAATCCGCGCACCTCGCAGGTGTCGATCCATGCGGAAAACACCGATATGGGCAAGTATGTGCCGGGGCTGGTGATCAAGCAGGCGATGCTGTCCGCCCCCGGCCCAGGGCAACTGGTGCAGCTGAGCGTAGACGGCACCTATGCCGAGCAGCCGCTGCACCTGGCCGGCGCCGTCATGCAGCCGGATGTGATGTCCACCACCGCGCCGCTACAGCTTACGGTGAGCGGCCAGGCGGCTGGTGCGACGATCTCGGCGCATGGCACGGTGCCGCCGGGGCTGAATATGTCCGGCCTGGATGTGCAGATCGAGGGAAAGGCGCCCGACCTCTCCACCCTGTCGCCCTTGGTCGGCAGGGCTTTGCCGCCGGCGCATGATGTGTCGCTGAACGCCGAGTTGCAGGATGCGGGGGTAAAGCTGCGGGGCGTGACCGTGCATGGTCTGTCGCTGGATTCCTCGTTGGGGGATGTTGCCGGCGAGCTGACGATCAATTGGTTGCCGCGCCATTCGGTGACCGGCTCGCTCTCTTCGCGTCGTATCGACTTCGATGCGCTGTCCTCCGGCAGCCCGGGGGATGGTCTGCCGCAGATCTGGCCGCCGCCGCAGAACTCGGCACCGCCGGTGCAGCCGATGACGCCGCCTGCGCCGGCTCCTGCCACGGTTCCGGCTGCTTCGGCCGTGCCGGACCAGGCGGTGCCGGCCGACCAGGCTCTGCCGCTGGTATTGCTGCGTAACAACGATGCCGATCTTTCACTTACGGTTGGAGACCTGTCTGCTGGTGGCCAGCATTATCAGGATCTGGCGGCGCATCTGCAGCTTCAGGATGGCAAGCTGACCTTGAACCCGTTCCGTGCGCAGGCGCCGGAGGGGGCATTGATCGGCGGCGTGTCTATCGATGCGACCACCGATCTGTCGCCGGTGGCCGTCACCTTGCGTTCGCCGTCGATCTCGGCGGCTTCCCTGGCGGGGCTGCTTGGACATCCGGGCGAGGCGACAGGCGTGATGCAGGTGGATGCCCAGCTTTCCGGCGTCGGGCAGACAATTCCGGCGCTCAAGGCGAGCCTGAACGGGCATCTTGGGCTGGCGATGGTGAGCGGGACGATCAGTGACTCGTTGGTGCAGACGCTGATCGGCGATGCATTGCAGCAGGCGGGTGTGCCGTCGCTCGGTTCCGGGACGAGCCAGGTGAATTGCCTGGCGGTGCGGATCAATTTCGCAGCCGGTCAAGGAACGATACAGACGCTGGCGGTGGATAGCTCGCGTGTGGCGCTCAGTGGCGATGGTGTTCTCGATCTGGCGGCTAGCACGGCGAATTTGCATCTGCGCCCGACGGTGAGGCTGGGCCCGACCCAGGTGTCAGCGCCGGTATCGGTGCAGGGACCGTTCGGCGATTTGAAAGCGACTCTGGATCCGGTGATGGGCAATGGCCGTGTCGGGATCGAGATTGGGGGCAGTGGCGGCTCCGGCTGCATCGATCGGTTGGCATCGGTCCGTAACGGGTTGGGCGGTCCCACGCCGGTTGCAGCTGCTCCTGTCACCGATCCTCTTCTGGGCCTGAAAATCAAAAAGCCCAGGGATCTGCTTCAAGGTCTCTTCCATTGAGCGCCTTGAGACAGAAAAGTTTTTTGGTTCTTTTTTTCAAAAAAGAACTTCTTTCTTTCTCCTTATGAAGCGTTTCTGGGCAAACACATCAGTCGTCTGTGAGAATAATCACTACGCGGTGCGCCTGGACGGCCGTCCGATGCGCCTCCCCGGCGGCCCGATCCTCTGGCTGGAATCCGAGACTTTGGCGGTCGCCATCGCCGCTGAATGGCAGGCGACAGGCAGCGAACTCACCGTCGAGGATGTGCCGCTCACCCGCCTGGCCGGCACTGCGCAGGAGCGTGTGGCGCCGGACCCGGCGGCTTCGGTCGAGGCTTTGTCGCGCTACGCCGAGAGTGATTTGCTGTGTTACCGCGCAGAGGCTCCCGAGGCGCTGGTGCTGCGGCAGGCGCGTCTCTGGCAGCCTTGGCTCGATCGTGCCGCTGCGCGCTACGGGGCGGATTTGCGCGTGACGGAGGGTGTGATCCCGGTGATCCAGCCGGACGAGGCGGTGGCTGCTTTGCGGGCGGCGTTGGCGGTGTATCCGGCATTTGTGCTGGCAGGGCTTGGGATATTGGTGCCGGCGACGGGGAGCCTGGTGTTGGGGCTGGCGGTGGCCGAGGGGGCGCTGGAGGCTGAGGCGGCGTACGAGCTGGCCTCGCTGGATGAGCTTTTTCAGGTGGAGCATTGGGGAGAGGATCCCGAGGCGACGAAGCAGCGGAAATCGGTGCGAGAGGATATATTGCTGGCGGCGCGATTTATTCGGTTGAGCACTACGTCAGGAGGTTGAGGCTGGTGGCGATGATGCGCCTGGCTTCGCTCCATAGATTGTAGTCGTCCAACCGGTTGCAGTCGGCCCAGGTGATGGCATCCGCGTCACCGCCGGCGCGGGGCTCGCCCTCGGTATAGCGGGCGCAGAAATCCAGGATCGTGTAGTGATAGGCGATCCTGCCTCCGGCATCGCGATGGATGCTGTCGACATGGCCGGCCAGGTGCAGGGCGCCGACCGAGAGCCCGGTCTCCTCCGCCAGTTCGCGTCGCGCTGCTTGCTCGGCCGTCTCACCTAGCTTCTGCGCGCCGCCTGGGAGCGCCCATTCGCCCTGCGCCGGCGCTCGGCCGCGACGGATCAGCAGAACCTCCTCGCCACGCAGCACCACCACGCCGATGCCCACCAGCGGACGCTCAGGATAAAGCCGGCTGCTGCTCATGCCGCCTCGACGATCTCGATGAATCCCGGCTGAAATGTGTAAGCGTCCAGGTCCAATGCCCAGAGGCCGTTGGACAGGCCGGCGAATCCCAGCGCGCGATAATGGTCGCGTACCATGCCGTTCTTCTCAGTTGGAATGTAGTTGCCGACCAGCCGGCTTGCCCCAAGCGAGCGCGCCTGTTCGGCGACGACGCGAAGGGTCGCCTGCTCCACCTGACGCCCGAGGACGCGGCAGCTCATCAGCCAGGTGTCGATAGCGATGTCACCCGCTGCCTCCAGGCGGCCGATGACGATGGCGATGATGCCGTTATCGCCGAACCGGTCCTGCAGACGGAATTGCAGGCCGAACGCATGGGGATCGGCCATGACGGCCTGGATATCGGCCTCGTTGTGCCGCCGTGTGGTCAGGTTGAACTGGTTGGTCTTGTTGATGAGCTGCACCACGCGGGGCAGTCCCACCGCATCGAACCGGCTCCAGAGCAGGCGCATGTCCAGCGCGCGGAGGTAGCCGCCCAGATCGGTGGCGCCGGCCTTCAGGGCCTCGCGCGTACGGTTCTCCTGGTAGTGCGCGCTGCGTTCGCGATCCTCGGGGGTCAGGCGCAGGCTCTCGAAATAGCCGGCATCGGCGAGCAGCGCGGGCACCAAAGCGGGATCGTCATCCGGCACCTCCGGCACGGCGACCATTGGCAGGGCGTCGCGAACCAGGTTGCGCTCGAACGGGTTGTCATCGAGGAACACCAGGGAATCGAGGCCGATATTCAGCGTCTCGGCGATGGCGCGGATGTTGGCGGCCTTGTCGTCCCAGTTGGCGCGGAACACTGCGATGTCGGTAAGCCGCAGCACCATCTCCGGATGGGTTTCAAACGGTGCGCGGGCATTCTCCGGATCGTTTTTCGAGCAGACGGCCAGGATGATGCCGCGCTGTGCGAGAGCCTTGGCATAGGCCTGCACGGCGACGAACCCTTCGCCCAGCGCACTGCCCTGGCCGAGCACGATGCCCTGCAGCCCGTCATCGCCGATCACCCCGCCCCACACTGTATTGTCCAGATCGAGCACCAGGCATTTGGACGAGCGACCCTGACGCGCCGCGATCACCCGGCCCACCAACTCGCCATAGCTCGGTGACATGGCGGGGCGCACCTCCTGCTTGGAGCGATGCCAGAGCGACGGGTCATGCCAGGCGGCGAGCCCATCGCGGCGTGCCGCGTCATCCAGGGCGATCAGCTCGGCCCCGTGTGCATCGGCCATGTCGCGAAGCTGCGCGTTCAGCTTGCCGGCGAAGCGGCTGCGCGAGCCCGGCAGGCGGTGTTCGTTGTTGCCGAGCAAGGCTGGAAAGACATCGAGCACCGTCTGCTGCAACACGTCGCAGCCGAACGCTTCGCGCGCCAGTCGCCAGCATTGGCCGATCCGTTCGGCCGCCTCCTGCAGGGCCTGCCCGGCCTCGAATTCGGTCGCGGCCGCCTGCAGCCCCGGTGTCAGATGATGGGCATCGAAGGCGAACAGGATCGCCGTCGGAGCGAAGGCGTGCAGCGCCGAGTGCGGATTGAGCAGCTCCTGCAGGTATTGGCCATACTCGTTCTCATACGTGACGATGCGGATGTTTCGGCGCAGGCCGGCGATGCGGATGGCCGGATGCAGATGCGCCAGGGTGGATGACCCAAGCAGTGCGAGGCGAACCTGCCCGGCGTTGGACACGAGCGGCGCATGGCCCACATGGCGGCGCATGGTCTCGTCCAGGGCGTTGGTCTGCACAAAATCGAGCCGCGACCTTGCAAGCGACATGCCCTCGGCCCAGCCATCGGTCGCGCCCGCGAGGCCGCGCAAGCGCGCTCGCCATGCTTGTGTCTCCGGCAGCCAGCGCAATTGTTCCATTGCAAGGTCCTTGGCAATATCTGCAGCACTGGATCAGTGCAAGCCGGTCGACGGCGCAATGTCCGGCGAAACGATCGGCGGCGTCCAGCCCGGGCACTTGCTGTTTCGGGCCTGTCACCAAAAACCTGTTGCCACGCTATTGTTTCCTGTGGAATATCGTTCGTGCGGGCTTGATACGTGGATCACCGCATGGCATAGTTATTGCTAACTCGTGTTCCAGATCGCCTTCGCTCTTTGCCTATAAAACTAGGCGTTGAGGACAAGAGGCGTGATAGCGATTTTGTAATGCCTGACGTAGCAATCTACGCAGCCGGCACACCTCATGGTGTCATTGCAATTGCATGTTCGAATAGCATCGGCGTTGCGCAAGGACGGTACCATGCCTGCAACAATGAACGCGGCTACCTTAGATCCCTTCGCCACACTTATCGGAAAAAAGCTTTTGCTGCCGTCCGACAAGACAAAATATGTCTCAGTGCAAATGGATTTTCTCGTTGATATGCTCCGGCCGCGCGTGGCGCGCATATATGTGGACGAGAAATGGTATCTCGACTGCAATGCAGATGTGTGCAACGCGGTAAGAGACGGCGCGGTAAAGGATGGCAGGGAGCATTTTGTGACATGCGGGTTCTACGAACATCGTTTGCCATATGAAATCATCGTCGATGAACGGTGGTATCTTGAGCGCTACGAGGATGTGCGTGGCGCCGTGCACGCAGCGCTCTTTGCATCGGGCCAGGCGCATTTCGAACGGCTCGGGTATCGGGAAGGCCGGCTGCCGTTTGCAGGCTTCGAACTGGCACGCCGACGCAGCAGCTGATGATCATGGGTTGATTTGATCCATGGAAAGCAGCGACCTGTCCGAGAGAAGCTTCCTGGTCGGCGACG
The DNA here is from genome assembly GCA_965198855.1 of Acetobacteraceae bacterium. Classification (GTDB taxonomy): domain Bacteria; phylum Pseudomonadota; class Alphaproteobacteria; order Acetobacterales; family Acetobacteraceae; genus BOG-908. The sequence continues at coordinate 1,155,471 of CBDAPZ010000002.1, forward strand.
ACATCGAATCCTTCGACGAAGGTACATTGCCGCCCGGCTTCGACGAGGCCGCGTATCGGCGTGCCTTTCCCGATGTGGCCCACGCGATCGAGACCGGCGAGCGGCGCTCCGGGCTGGAGCATTACCTCGAATGTGGGCAGCAGGAGGGGCGCCTCTCCGATCTGCGCTACCTCAACGCCACCTCGGGCGGCATGGTGGAGATCTATGGCCGCCACGAGGCGGCCGAAGGCTGGATCTTCGCCGGCTGGGTCGCGCGGTCCTGGCCGCCGTCGGAGAGCGTCACGCTGAATGCGGTGTTCGAGCGGGGCACCGTCACCGGCGTCGCGCGGGTGGCGCTGTATATGCGCGACGATCTGCCGGAAGAGGCGGCAGGGTTCCTCGCCGTGGTGCCGACCGCACAAGGGCGGCTCGGGCCGTTGCGGCGGCTGGAATTGCATGTGCGCGACACCGTGGCACGGGTGACGCCGGGCCGGGATCTGCGCGAGTCGCAAGGCAAGCCGCTCAGCGAGGCGGCAATCGCGCTGGCCGCTGCTTGCCCGCCGGGCGACAGCCTTGCCGCGATCAACGAAATGGCGCGTCGCCGCTTCGTGGGCGAGGGATATGTGGATAGCTACGGTATTATGTAGCACCCGCCACCATGAAAACGTGAGTGTTTGTGGCGTTCATCTGGTAGATAGAACTCTAAGTTTCCGCTCAATTATGATATGGTCGTTTTTAGTGTCTGCCGATTGCATGACTGCAAACCATCAGAAATGACCAAGGCTTCAGTTAAAATGGCAAGCCACTGTATATGATCTCCTGTCCCGGACTGTAGGCTTACTGCCGCATTTTAGACTTGAGAACGCGCCGTTTGGTTTGCAACTCGGTGAGCCATGGGTGGTATCGTATACTGGTGATCGTTTAATTTGTGTGAGCTTAGTTTACTCGTTTTTCGCCCATGCCGTTCTCTAAACTGATTACAGGTCTTCCAAGCTCAACGTCTCAAACTCCAGCGCCGCCAAAGTCGCCAGGAACAGGGTGGCTGCAATTGTCCGCCGGCTAAATTTGTTTGCAAGCGATGCCTCGGTTTCCCGCAAACCATGCTCCTGAAGCCGCTTAGCAAGTTCTGAGTACGTGACCCCAGACCGTTTCATTTCGACCTTGAGAAAGCGCACAGTCTTTTCTGCCAGTTCTTTTTCGGTCCCTGCAAGTCTCATCAGTTTCTCCTAGAGCCGGCAGAAGTTATCAATCCGATATTAATAGTTGCTAACAAGACGATGTAGTCATATCATATCCGGTAATATATTGCCGGATACGATAACATGGCGCAGCATTTTCTTCTCTCCGCCAAAGCACGTACTCTTCCAATTGCGGCGGTGATGCGCATGACCAATCTGCAGGTTGAGGCTACGTTTAAGGCGATCCGTTGGGCTCGCAGCGAAGGCCGTCCAATGTGCGTCCATTGCGAATGCCCAATCGTCTATGAAGCGCGCCGCTCGAGCGGCGCGCTACGCTTTCGCTGCAAGGCTTGTCAGAAGGATTTCAGCCTCACCAGCGGCACCCTGTTTGCCTTCCACAAGATGCCCCTACGTACCTATCTTGCTTCCATCGCCATCTTTTGCAATGAGGTAAAGGGCAAAAGCGCTCTGGCTCTAAGCCGCGATCTCGGCGTGCAATATAAAACGGCCTTTGTCCTGGCGCATAAGCTGCGCGAGGCGATGGCTTGCGAAGTGAAGGGCTATCAACTCGGTGGACCGAGCAAGATCGTCGAGATTGATGGTGGCTATTTCGGCGGCTACGTAAAACCGTCAAACCGCAAGAAGAACCGGCGGGATCGCCGCCTTACAAAGAACCAGAATGGTAAACGCCAGTGCGTCGTCGTGATCCGCGAGCGCGACGGCCACGTGCTGCCAGCAGCGTTTCGTTCAGAGGGCGCGGCTCTGACCTTTATCCGCAATCGCGTAGCTCGTGAAACTGAGATCATGGTCGACGAAAGCGCCGCCTGGCGTGATCTGTCCATGCGCTACAGCGTCAAGGTCATCAACCACTCTGTTGGCTTTAGCCTGGATGGCGCTTGCACCAACGGTGCTGAAAGCTTCTTCAGCCGTATACGCCGCGCTGAGCGGGGTCACTATCATCACATTGCCGGCGTCTACCTGGGCCGGTATGCCCAGGAGAGCGCTTGGCGGGAAAATCATCGCAGGATGGCCAGTGGCGCTCAGGCGCAGGGCATAGCTGCTCTTGCTATGGCTTCTAAGCCAAGCGTGGATTTCTGTGGTTACTGGCAGCGGGCACACTAAGGAATTGAGACCCCGCCCTTGGGCAAAGGCGGGGTCCTGAAGCAGCAAACGCGGGAAAGGGTAGGAATCTCACGTTATAGAGTTGCCACAGGGGCAATGCGGCAACACAACGATACTGCGACGGTAAAATGAGCCAGTCAACCTAATAACACTCATTTAGGTGTCATATTACTATGAAGCCTCACAAGAATCTGTGAATTCAAATGTTCCACGGTATGTTGCCCGTCCAGCTCCCACCATGTCTCTGGCCACTGCACTATCTTCCGCACACACCCCTTGTCTGCCAGCCGGTGCAGGCATAGCCGCACCTGCTCGTTAAGGTGCCTACGCGCCAGCTGTTCAACCTTCAGCCCCTTTAGATCGATCAAGCATTGCGCGATATTGCTGGCCGAAAGCGGCTTGCGCTCACTGCGAAGCACGTCGAGGCAAAGGCGAGGCTGCTCGCCATGCTTGAAGAACGGATTACGTCGCGGACGGGGACGAACCGCACGGATCAGCTCCGGGTTAAACGCTGGCTCGAATATGCGGACAACCGCATCCATGGCGACCAGCTCTTCGCGGTGCTTGCCAAGGGCAAACTCTGCTTGTTCGATCTCGCCGGCTAGGCGGGCCCGTTTACGGCGTAAAGCGCGAATAGCATAGGTGTCTGACATAGCGGCATTGTAGCAGGGCAGATGATGTTACGCTTTAGATTGCTTGTGGCAGATGCTACATAATACCGCGACCTCCGACATAGCCGCCTGCAAGGCCTTGGTGACATGATGCGCGTCGAAGGCGAACAACACGGCTGTCGGCCTGAACGCATATAGCGGCGAGGATGTGTCGAGGAGTTCCTGTAGATACTGACCGAAAGCATTTTCGTAGGTGGCAATATATATATTTCGTCGCAACCCAGCGACACGTATTCCTGCATGCAGGTGACTTGTCGTCGAGGTGCCGAGAACTGCCAAACGGACCGGCTTAGTACCGATGTCACGCGGGGGCGTATCCACGAACACGCGCCTGATCCGCTCGTCCAGTGCGTTCGTCTGAGAAAAATCGATCCTGGCATTGGCTAAGCTCACAGCAGATGGCCAGACCGCTTCGTCTATCGGCAAGCTGCGCAGACGCGCGCGCCAATCCGTAATCTCTGGCAGCCAGCGCATTTGATCCAAAGGAGTAAGGTTCCGCTACGTTGCACCTATGATGCAAGCGTTTGCAGCAAACCGTTTCACGATGCAAGGTTTTGGGCCTGGCTCCCGAAGTAGGAAACACGTCGAACATTTGCGAACAGGAGCGAACGCTTGATTTGAGGCTTTTACTCGCAGAGTCTAAAATCGCTGTTCGTAATCGTCCGCTTGAGTTCGTCTACGTTGCGTGTTAACTTGTAGCAAGAAACGTAGCATGTGTGGCGACCCTCTTGGCTGGAAAGCTAAACAATCTCACCGTGGCGCGACTCGGTCCCGGCAATCATGCCGACGGCGATGGCCTGTATCTCCGCGTCATCGGCGGGAGCCGGACTTGGGCATTCCGCTATCAGCGACACCACAAAGCCCATTGGGTGAGCCTCGGACGTTCAAGCGAATTTACGCTATCTGAGGCTCGGCAAAAAGCCCGCGACTGCAGGCGCAAGCTTTTCGACGGCGTGGATCTAGCAGCCGAACGCAGGAAGGTCCGTACACCGCCACCAGTAGGGCAAACGTTTGGCCAGGTCGCTGAGGCCTATATCGTCGCGTTCGAAGGGGCATGGAAGCCGAAGCAAGCTAAGCTCTGGCGCGCGACGCTGGCACAGCACGCCCCCAACCTCTTGAAGGTGCCTGTTGCCGAAGTGGGTGTGCACGACGTGATGGCCGTCCTAGACCCGCTCTGGCGGACCAAGAACGAAACCGCCAGCAAGCTGCGCGGAAGAATCGAGCAATCCTCACCTATGCGCGGGCTAAAGAGTTGCGCACGGGGGACAACCCGGCGGAATGGCGGGGTAGACTCAAAGCCCTTTTACCGGAGCGGGGTGACGTGGCGCAGGTTGTCCATCGTGCCGCTATTCCTTGGCCCAATATGCCCGAGGTTTGGGGGCGTCTGGCTAAGAACGGAAGCGTGTCCGCTCTTTGCGCAGCATTCACGATCCTGACCGCGGCGCGCCCGGTCGAAGGCCGCGCCGCACGATGGAGCGAAATCAACATCGAAGCGGCCCTTTGGACTATCCCGTCCGGAAGAATGAAGAGCGCACGTATTCACCGAGTGCCGTTGTCGACCGCAGCCTTGGAAATCCTCGCAACTCGACAAGCGAAACGGCGCGACGGTGTTCTTTTGGTCTTTGAGGGCGGCAAGCCGGGAAGGCCGCTCTCTGACGTGGCTGTATCGAACACACTGCACAAGGCCGCAGGCCGAACGAACGTGACCATGCACGGCTGCAGGTCGAGTTTCCGCGACTGGTGCGATGATGCAGCTCACGTTTCATCGGATCTGGCGGAGGCGGCGCTCGCGCATGTCAATCCAGATAAGACAGAGCGGGCTTACGCTCGATCAGATTTCTTTGAGCGCCGGCGGAAGCTGATGGAGGATTGGAGCCGCTATTGCACGGCTGCTAGCGCTGCGGAAGAGGCTGTCCATGACTGAATGCCCAGTGATCGGCAAGACGGCGGATAACCTGCTGGAAGGTCTGCCAAAATGCGCTGACGAAGCAGCGGCGGATCCTCTATCAGCTATTCTATCGGCAGTCCTAAGATCGTCGCACGCTTGCCCTTGTCGAGCAGCAGGAAAGGGGTAGGCAGATGCGACGACTAGAAGAGGGATCGGAGACTCCTACGATCAACGGCTTCACGGCGCGATATGCGATCGGCCGGACGATGACCTACGACCTGATTAAACGCGGGAAGCTTGATGCTCGGAAATTGTGTGGGCGCACGCTGATTGTGGTGGCATCGGTGAGAGCTTTGTTTGAAAGTTTGCCGAAGATGGGAGCGAGTTGACACAGGTTATGGATGATGATGAAACCGTCAGACCAGGCTGGAAGAAGCGTCTCTCACCCGAATCGAAGCACATTGTCTGGGCGCCTGCTGTCGATGGGGTGCGTATCTCAGAGGCAATCACTAGATTCACCGATGACCGAGACCGCAAAGAACGCTATCTTCTCTTAAAATGGGAGGACGAAATAACACGAGATCAACTCTGGGATTTCGTCGACGATGAGTACGTTCTCACGAGTGATCTCATCAAAAAGCTGCACTCCGGATGTCTGGTTGCGAAGGCTTTTCGTTCAGGTGAAATGAAGCCTACAATCGTGCCGGCTGAGTGGTGGAGCGAAGTCATCGTGAACGTACGCAACAATTCTGCTTCTGCGCATGGAACGATGTTATCTGGGATCCTGATCTCTGCCGTAGAAGTTTCTTCTCCTTCTGCCGCGTCGCAATCCGGTAAAGTCAAGCCCACAAAGCAAGATATCGAAGCCTGGATGTTTCGACGAGCTACGCACGAGTTAGAAACGCGTGGAACCATATTAAAGCAGCCTGCGGCCGTAAAAGAGTGCATGACCGATATCGGTGCATCAAGCAGAGACGCAATAGCAGCGCAACAAGGATTACCAAAAGCGCTTCGTCGGGAGCGGGGAAAGCCAAGGGTCGAATAATCGAACGCTAAATCGAGCGCTTTATTAAAGCTGCTCGTTGTTTTATTTTGTTGCCATTTCCACTTTAAAGCCATGGTCCGTGCAGTTCATAACCGCACGGGGGTATCCATGCAGCCGAAAGCGAACGCTGACGAAGCAGAAGCGATGACAATCAATCGCTTTATGTTGAGGTATGACGTTGGTCGCACGACCACCTACGATCTCATCAAGCAAGGCAAGCTGGATGCGCGCAAACTTGGCGGCCGCACGCTTATCATGGCAGCCTCTGCGCGTGCGCTATTCGATAGCCTTCCGAAGATGCAGGCTGCGGCATGATGGGCCCGGGGCTTCTCTTTGTCGCCGCCGAGGCGAACCTCGCCAAGCGGGTAGACCTGCACGCCATTGGACTGTTGGAGGATGCTGAATTCGTAGAGATCAATGCGGTGGATGCCTTCCGCCACCTGATCCGCAACGGCTCAGCCCGGCTTCGGGGCTCCCTGATAGCCCCCGTACAAGCGCACTCGCCCCGAAACTAGAAGCCCCTGCACGCGGGGGCGCACAGGGGCGAACAGTAGAGCTTGGATAGTGCTTGCGAGGCACGATCTCATTAAACGGCTCTGCTCAAAGTTTCAAGCGCTGCCTGCGTCGAACGCACGAGGAATTCGACGTCATGCACAATATACCGCCGGCTCTTCGGCCCCAGTTTGAACAGTCCGTCCGTCATCTCCATGATCTCGGCCCACGCGCTACCGCGGAAGCAATCGCCGAGATAGCAGCCCGCATTGGCGGCCTTCCTGCAATTTCGGCGGTATTGAACGAATACCGCGCCCTTAACAGAACCAAGCTACGTGCAGCTGGTGGCGATCGTTTTCCGCCAAGGCCGATCCGGAGGGTGGCATGATCTACATTGCCACGCCTTTCGGATGCGGCACCATATCGGCCGGCAAGTCGCGGGAAATCCGCAGAAGCTTTCCGCAAGCTATGCAGTTCATGAACCCTCTCGCAGCTCCGGCAGAGGGGGACATCATCGATCTTCTTGGTATCGCTCTGCCTGCTGCACCCTTCCCAAAAGGCCTTAGGCATTCTCGACGCCCCACTGTTGCGCTTGTTGGCGACGATCCGGGATCGCGGGAAGGTATGGGCGGCCCGAGCGCCTGGCTATGCTCTCACCGGCTTAGCAGATGGGCTCGAGCAGTTATCGTCCATGCCGCCGGTGGAGAGCCTGAGCACTACGCCGCGGCGGTTAAGGCGGCGTTGAGGGTTGGACGTGTCGCGATGGTCGAAACGACGAGCGTGCACGCCAAGGCGTGGGCCGAGCGCTTGAACTGCCCTCAAACTTTGCTGATCCTGCCAAAGAATGGTTTGCATCCTGTTATGGCAGAGGCGGAGCAATGAGCCTCCTCGCACCTGCAGATGTAAGCCGTCTCGCTAAGATCTGCTCACTCTTCAGCAGCAACCACACCGGCGAGCGCGCAGCCGCAGCATTCAAAGCTGATCAAATCGTCCGGTCCGCTGGGTTTAGCTGGCTGGAGGTTATTAGCGTGACCTCAGTCTCCCAGTCCCCGCGCCAAGATCCGGCTGCACAGATGGCGGCCGCAGATATCCTAGCGCGGCACGAGATAGTTTTGACCGGTTGGGAAAAGGGCTTTCTAGGGTCTATTGCCCGCCGTCGACGTGACCTGACGGCCAGACAGAAGCAGGTCTTTGCTGAGATTCGCGATCGCGTCCTGAGGGCATCGCGATGACCGACACAATGACCGTCATTCGCTCGCGCCACCTGCGCCTGGCGAAGAAAATCCACGCGGACGGCAAGATCGAGGCCTACGACAAGGCCAAGACAATCGACCTGTTTGAGGTGGCGGTCGGCGACCTCGATGCGATTGGCGCTCTTCTGAAGCGCTTGCTTCCACAGCCGTCATGCGCTGTCGTCTTTGGCGGAGTAGCCGATCCAAAGCGAACGCGTCGCATGCGACGCCTCGCATACCCGGATCCTGAAACCGGTGATCAGCCCAGCCTCCGAGCTATTCCGCATCTGTGGTGTGCGCTGGATATGGATAGCGTGCCTCGCCCCGATGGCCTCGCCCCGGACGATCTGCTCGCATGCGCCGGCGAGGCGATCCAGCATCTCCCAAGCGCTTTTTACAGTGCGCGCTGCATCGTTCAGGCAAGCGCCTCTCATGGCATCAAACCCGGGTGCCGCCTGCGCCTTTGGTTCTGGCTATCCCGACCGACGACCGGCGAGGAGCTTGGATTCTGGCTCAAGAACTACCCGGTCGATCCGTGCACATTCCGCACGGCGCAGCCCATCTTCACCGCGGCACCGGTGTTCGTCGGCCGAAGCGATCACCTCCCGTTTCGGCTCGCCGATCAGCCTGGCGCTCCACACGTGGAAGTGCCGCCTGCTGAGACCCTGAAGGCCCCCGAACGGATCGCCCCAGCCATGGCAGACCGCCCGCCTGCAACCGACGGCAACACCGAGGCCTTCATCACCAGCATCCTCCGCCGTGTCAGTGCCGCTCCCGAAAACGCAAAGCATTATCGCCTGCGGGACATGGCCCGGCTCTTGGGCGGCATCCAGGAGCAAGCCGGTTTCAGTGACGCTGAGGCAATGCGCTGGCTGGTGGACGCGCTCCCTGGCACCGCGCTTGACCTCGAGGCAGCGAAGGACACAGCGGAGTGGGGCCTCGACGTTGGTCGCGCTGCGCCGATCATGATTCCACATCTTGAGAAGCGGCCGCCTGACCCTCGGCGCAAGGCCGCCGCGCGCGCTGCATTTAAGCTGCTTAAAATGAACGTCCCGAGCGACGTGCTGCTGGCGACCCTGCACGACATCAATGAGCAGCAGGACGATCCGCTGCCGGTGGAGGTCATCAACGAGACCGTACTATGGGCCGCGCGCCAGGCGGGAGGGCTGCCGCATGCCAGATGAGGCAGCCACGGTCCATGATCTTGATGCCATCAGAGCCGCTGCAAAGGCGGCTGGGAAAGCTGCGATGTCACCGGATCCCGTTGACGCCATCATCGACGAATTCAACAAACTTTATATGCTGGTAAATGAGGGCGGCCGCGCCGTCATCTTCCAGCCTGGGTTCGACCCGATCCTGAAGCGTCGTCGCTTCGATCGGCTTACGACAAAAGATCTGCAAACACTCTACCTCAACCGGCTCATCAAAGTTGGTGAGGATGAAAAAAATCGTCCGATCTGGAAGACTGCCGCAGATGTGTGGCTCAGGCATAAGGATCGGCGGCAATACATTCATGGCGTCGCGTTCGACCCAACGAGCACACACGCACGGTTTGGCGTCCTAAACCTTTGGGAAGGCTATGCGGTCAAGCCTAAACCGGGGAATTGGTCCCTTCTGAGAGACCACATCTTCAACGTGATCTGCGCCGGCGATCCGGTGCGAAACGATTATCTTACGGGCTGGATGGCCCGCATGTTTCAGCAGCCCGCTGAGCAAGGCGAAGTCGCTGTTGTGATGAAAGGTGCAGAGGGAACCGGCAAAGGAACAGTTGCAAAAGCCCTGAAGCGGATCGTCGGCCATCATAGTTTGGCCGTAGCAAATGCCAAACACCTAGTTGGAAACTTCAACGCTCATCTTAGGGATTGCATCTTCCTGTTTGCAGATGAGGCGTTCTTCGCAGGCGACCGAGCTCACATCGGTGTGCTGAAGTCGCTAGTCACCGAGCCGACACTGACCGTCGAGGCGAAATTCGCCAACTCAGTCGAGACGCCGAACATGCTGCATATCATGATGGCATCTAACGAAGATTGGGTTGTGCCAGCCTCAATCGAGTCGCGGCGGTTCTTTGTGCTCGATGTCGACGATGACGTGAAAGGCAACCACGCCTACTTCGCCGACATTTGGAAACAGATGGACGCCGGCGGCTATGAAGCCATGCTGCATGACCTCCTGCATCTGGACTTAGCCGGCTTCAACGTTCGGTCGGTGCCAACGACGGAAGGTTTACAGCGTCAACGCAAACTGTCACTGCCCACCACAGAAGCTTGGTGGCTGGACTGCCTTGAGCGGGGTTACGTTTTCCGATCTCGGCTTGGCCTGGAGAGCGAGTTTGGCACTTGGCATTCCAAGATCTCCATGGAGCTTCTTTTCGCCTCCTATCTGGAATTTGCGAAATGTCATCACGAACGTCGGGTTCTTTCTCGAGAGTCACTGGGCCGATTTCTGGTCACATTAGATGCAGTCGGACAGCGTTGGCGCAATGCTGTCGTCGGCGAGGCAATAACAGACGTCGAGGATCCTTATGGTGGTTCAACGCGCAAGGCCACCCTCGTGAGAGCCCCTGACCGAGCGACCGGATACCATCTTGGAAATCTGGATCAGGCGCGAAAGTCCTTCACAGAGAAAACGGGACTGCGTGTCGACTGGGATGGAGGCGAGATCGATGATGATGATGTCGCATAGGGCGCCGTCCAGGCCAAAACCATGGACGTCTACCCCCGCCCTGGACAGCAAAAAACCAGGTTTCTCTAGGCGAATTGAGCCTGTCCAGGGTGTCCACCCCGAAAATGAAAATCGCTGCGCAATTCAAAATACAAGTATGTGCCCTAAAATATATTCACGTATTGCTTTCTACTATGGACACCCTGGACACCCTGGACAGGTAGTAAATTACGGGATCTTTCGGAAGTATGTGTCCAGGGTGTCCAGGGTTGGGCTTCTAACCCTGGACAATGGCCGGCCGGCGCCGGTTGAGGCGGGCGAACCGGGGTCTATCCCCCGTGGCCCTGACCTCGCTGCGTCCCCCACATGCATCCATCTGATGCCCATTCCGACTGGCCGGGGACCCCCATAGGGGGGTCTGAGTCTAAATCGACTTTCGGTTGTGGACCGATCCCCCACGCAATTTTTCCCCGTTTCACCTTTCCTTTGAAAAATTCTGGAGTTGAAAAATGCCTGTGAAGCTAGCCGGCTTAGCGCGTCCGCGCAGGACGACAGTGGAAGCACCCAAACATCTTGAAGCGCCGGAGCGAAAGCTTTGGGCTGAGCTGTTGGATACCTACGCGCTCGACGACGCGGCAGCGTTGGCGCTACTCCGCACCACGCTGGAGGCGCATCAACGTGCGCGGAGATGCCGCGAAGAAGTCGACCGCGATGGTGAATCTGTCCGGGACCGCTTTCAGCAAATCAAACCGCATCCTTTGCTTTCAGCAGAGCGCGATGCGCGAGCCGCGTTCCTCGCCGGAATGCGTGTGCTCAACCTGGATCTGGGTGACAGCAAATGAGCCGACCGCGGCGTTCCCGCCTGCGGAATGGCGGTGATCTTTCGCCTCTCGCTTGGGCGATGCTGACCGATGAAGTGCTGCCGCCGATTGTGCGCGGCTCCTCGGAAGACTGGGAGCGCTTCTTCCTGAAGTCGCGTGGTGATGCGCTACCGAATGGCCGCCTCACCTTGCAAGGCCTTTGGAAGGTACATGGAGATGAAATCGTCTCGGATTGGGCTAGTGCTTTTCCCGGAACTCGGCCGTCATGCTGGTGGCGTTGGAACGCGACTGAGCCACGCCAACGTGTTGGAGGCATCGGCACCCCGGTGAACGAGGTGCTGGGCCAGGCGCAGGCCTACCACCTTGGCTTGCCAACCTTCTGGGTGACCCGATGGGAGGAGGACTACCACAACAACCGGCTCTGGGACGTGGAGGGGCGGCCGATCGGTCCGGAAGACAAACGCCCATTCGCGGGTTTCGCGATATCTGTCTCGAACCCTCCTCGTTACGAAGCCCAAGCCACCTACTTGGAGCGCCATCGTCTCCTGCTGCCCAGCGAACGCGCACGCGTGCCCGAAGAGGGTTTCCGGCCCGAACTGGTGACAGCCGACGGTGACTGATCTTGCAGCCCTGCTGACACCGGGCAGAACGCTCACCGCCGCCGATGTAGAGGTGCTCCAGCGCGCCCTGGACCTCTCCGACTCCCAGATGCAGGCCGCGCGCCTGGATGCACGCGACACGGCGCTGCGGGCGGCGCTGGCTGCGTGCGCGCCGTTGGGCCGGACCAACTCGGCAAAACGGGTGGCGCGGGCGTGGGTAGCCATGGCGCGGGGTGCGCAAATGCCGTTCGAGCTGCAGGTGCACCTTGCGAGCGCGATAGCAGCACATGGCGACAAGAGGCCGTTGAGCTGGCCGCATATTGCACGGATTGGCCGCGAAGGCCGAACACCACCTGCATGTGCATAATCTCCTGCTGAAATGCACATAGGGCTCCGCGAACATACTGAGCATGTCCTCCGTCTCGGAAATCGCCAAACGCCTGGATGACCTGCTGACGCAACCCGCGCCGGCGGAAAAGAGCAGTCTCCTGGCTAAGATCAAGCAGGTTCAGCTCGATTGCGTGTCGGCGCGCCAAATCGCTGAACAAACCCTGGCGGATGCGGTCGAGCGGCGTGAGGCGGTGCTGATGACCGCCGACGATGATGCAATTTTGGTGATCGACCGGGAAGTCAATCTTGCGGCCATCAACCTGGAGCGGCTGGATCGGCTTGAGCCGCAGATTACAGAGCGGCTGCGTGAATTCCAGGCAGGCGGTCATGGTTGCGCGCAGAGTCCGAGCGCGATCCTTATGTCGCTCCACCGTCAGGAAGCCTGAAAGTGGCAACGGAAGATATCACCGTTGTCGGTCATCGTAAGCATCACCCGAGCAACATCCTCTATGTCATCGTGAACGGCCAAGCCTACTCAGGCTGGACAGATGTTCGGGTGACCCGGGGCGTTGATCGATTTCCATCTGAATTTGAGGTCACGGCAACTGAGTTGTTCCCTGGCGAGGCCAACCAAATCTTTGTCAAGCCAGGACAGCCCTGCCAGATCAAGATTGGCTCGGACGATGTGATTACAGGCTACATCGACCGCTACAGCGCCGGAATAGAGCCCGGTGGACATACCGTTCGGATCCATGGCCGCGGAAGGTGCAGCGACCTGGTAGATTGCTCGGCAATCTTCGACACCATGCAGTTTAACAATTTCAAGATCGGCTCGTTGGCCTCTAAGCTTTGCCAGCCGTTCAATATCACTCCCTCTTTGCCGGATGGAGACTCTGACGTCGTCCCGCAGTACAGCATCACGCTTACCGAAACGCCTTACGAGATCCTTGAGAAGATAGCGAGTTGGGCCAATTTCCTTCTGCTCGAAGACACGAGCGGCAATCTGGTGATTTCACGCGTCGGTGACACCATGACGGCAAGTGGTTTTTCTCAAGGTCAGAATGTGCAAGCGGCCGATGTGAGCTTTTCGACTGATGGTCGCTACACCCTGATCAAGCCGATCTACCAGTCGACAGAGTTTCTTTCAGATGGCGGCCCAGCGCCGGATGGATCGTTAAACATCCCAGACGTGCAGGGTGCTGCTGCAACCGATAACACGTTCCCTGCCCGCGCAGATGGAAGCCCCCGATACCGGCCATTGCTGGTTTTGTCAGATCAGAACGTCATTAGCGCCAACCTGGCAGGTGCTGTTGCAGCCTGGGAAAAGAACCGGCGCTGGGGTCGCTCTCAAGAGGTTCGGGTCGTTACCGACACCTGGCGCGACAGTGCCGGTAAGCTTTGGTCACCGAACTCTCTGGCTACCGTCAATATACCTGCATTGAAGTTGAGCAATGTCACCTGGCTCATCGCGGAAGTGAGCTTCATGAAAGGTGCAGGCGGCACAACAGCAGAGATCAAGCTTCAACCAAAAGAAGCGTTCGTGCCCTCATATGAGATCCTGCAGCCATTCGACTGGCAGGTCGGCCAGGACATCGCTGCACAAGGCGGTGCTAGTGCTGCGCCGCCCGCCAACCCAGCAGCAAGATAAGTAAGCAGCAAAAGGACCATAAAATGAGCGACACCAAAGAGCGGACTAAGACGATTGAGCTGGCAGACAAGATCACGTTCGACGGCCGCGAGTATCCGAGCATAACATTCCGCCCGCCAAAAGTCGGCGAGCGCCGTCTTGCCGAAAGCCATCTGCGCAACGGGCAACACCCACAGGCTATGACCATGTTCGCAGTGCAGCTGCTAGGCAAGTGCGGCGGTGTGCCGGACGCAGTTATTGAGCAAATGTACGACGACCAGTTCATGGAAGCATTTTCGTTCATAAGCGATTTCAGCGGCCGAACCGTGACGCAGGCGAGAGCCTGAGGCTCGGGCTTTTCTGGAGTAGGGGCCCATGCCTTCATCCGGTTTCTCGGTTGTTATATCCGCCACCGACAAGACGGCGGCTGGCCTGGGTTCCGTAAACCGGCGCCTTGCAGCGCTGAGTGCGCCCGCTCAGCGGATGCAGGCCGAGTTCAAGAAATTCGGTCAGATCAGCGGACTTAGCCAGATATCGAATGGCTTTTCCGATATTGCCCGCACGTCTGTGGATGCCCTCCGCGGCGTGGCACGCGTTGTGGAGCCCTTAGCTGCAATCACGTCCGCTGCTTCCGTCGCCGGCATGTACCGCATGGTGACCGCTTGGGGACGGTTTGGCACAACGTTGGGGAACACGTCGACCAGGCTCAATGTGGGTGTGTCGGACCTCTACGCACTGCAGGGCGCGGCCGGTGCGGCCGGGTCAAGTGCTGACGCGCTCACTGCGGGCCTGGACAATCTTGGCACCTCCATGACGGACGCGGCGGGTGGGCTGAACCCAGCGGTCGCGAACTATTTTCGGAACGCAAACATCGCCTTCATGGACACCAACCGCCATGCGTTGAACGTCATGGAGGTTTTGCCCAAACTCGCCGATCGCATCGCCTCCATTAAAGACCCGTTCCTGCAAGCCCGAGAAGCCACGCGCTTCTTCGGTGGCGCAGCCGAAGATCTTCTACCACTCCTGCGCAAAGGAGGTGCGGGAATAGCTGAATATGTCGCCAAGTCGAAGGCTTACGGCGACATGACGAAGCAGCAGGTGAAAGATGCTAACGCCCTTCGGGAGGCGCAATACTGGCTCGGTCGCTCGGTCGACGGCACAACAAATCAGGTCAGCGCCGCGATCGGTCCGGCAATCACGCCGCTCATCAACCAGCTCAGCGATTACATCAAGGATCATCGCCCAGAAATAAATGCCTTTGCGAACGAGAAGGCGACCGAGTTCGAGAGATGGGTGGATGGTGGCGGTCTGAAGCGGCTGGAGGGCGACTTCAAGGATGTAGGCGCTCGAGCAGATGCCGTTGCGCAATACCTAGGCGGCTGGAAGGCGGTCACAGAGGACATCATCGGCCTCATGACTGCGCGATTCGCGATCGCGTTTTTGGCGCCATTCGCACAGGTTGGACTTGGTGTGGTCAAGCTGATCAACAGCTTCCGCCTACTCCGCGCTACTGCGTTATCGGCCGAGGCTGCGGAGGCTACCGCAGCAGCTCCCATTGCTGCTCCAGTGGCATTCGTCGCCGCGGGTGCTGCTGTAGTAGGTGGCTTTGCCTACAACGCCCTCACCGAAACCGCAGATGACCGGGCAATAGACGAGCAGCATCACTTCCGTGCCGGAATGCCTGGTCGGAACGTCTACCCCTCTGTTGCCGCCCCTAACACGGCGCAGCAGACCGCCACCGAAAAGGCTCTCTATGCCGAGGCGATTAGGCTAGGTGACACCCCGGCGCAGTCAGCCGCTTGGCTTTCGCAAGCAAAACGCGAAAGCAGCTACAATCCTGCGGCCGTCAACGCGGGCCATTATGGCCTCTTCCAATGGGATCCCGAGCGGCAGGTAAACTTTCTAAAATACGCTGGGCATTCGATTGTTGGATCGTCCCCGAAAGAGCAAATCGATTTTGCGCATCACGAGGTGGCTACAGCATACCCCAAGGCGCGCGACGCGTTGGCTGAGAACCGCACCTACGCTCCTGGTGCGGCCTTGGGGCTCCAAAGATATTTTGAGATGACAGACAATCCCGAAATTGAGGCGCGCAAGTCCGTGGACTTCGCTCGTGATATAGAGACACGGATACCCACAATATCCATCCCGCCGGTCGCAATCCCGCCATCACATGCCGCACCTCACGCCGATGGAAGGGCTGGGGCCAACGGCAAGGTCGACGTCACCATCCGCACAAGCGACAAGGCAAAGGTTGTTGCCACCTCCTCTGGCGACGTGAACACGCCGAAGATTGAGTCATCCAGGTATAACCCGGCTGAAGGATATTATTGAGGTGCTTCTCATCCTGCTTGCACCGGTTCCCTCAAAATCTGCATCCAGCAATACTGGCAGTGAGAATCCGTCATGGGGCAGGCACGATTAATCCCATGAGCACCGCAATCATCCCGATCCCGGTCAACGATAACCCAACGGTCCTGCTCGCGCTCTACGCGAAGACACCGGCTGACGCGCTTGATTACACGATCAGCGCGGTACGGTGGCTGGGGTTTTTCGGGCGGACGATTGTTGGCACGCCACAGGTGACCTGCGTTTCTTCCGACCTGACGATATCGGGCGTCTACTCGTCTCAAGGCTTGACCACCTTCACGGTAGCCGGCGGGGAGGATCTTGTCCGATATCCGATCCTCTTCGTCGCGCAACTTGATAACGGCCAGACTCTTACGAAAACCTTTCGGCTTCCGGTCCAGTCGGATGCGCTGGATTACTCCACGCCGACCATCATTTCTCAAGGACCGACGGGCCGCGGCATCGCCTCCATCACGCAACCCGGTGGCCTTGGCAACTTCGTCGTAACGTATTCGGACAGCACGGCAGATACGTTCTCGGTTGCAATTGCAACGACGGACCAAATTGTTGCTGCGTTTGCTGCGACACCTTCTCTCGCAAAAAACCTGCTCGACAACGCCTATGCTGCCGGCGCTTTCGGCACATCAAACACGGGATCTGGTGGCGGCTCATTCATTTACGGCTCCTTTCTCAGCTTCGGGACATCTGACTGATGCGCTACTCGCTTTTCGTCATAGCCTCTGTCTTCCTAGCGTTTTCTTGCGCATCAGCGCAGGACGTTCCAGCCCCAACAAAGCCAAGTCAGCCTGCAAACAAATACTATGTGGATTTGCAGATCGGCACCGTTGTGCCGCTCAGCTATTCGCTGGTCGCACCATCTGTCCGGACGTGCCCGGCCGCAAATTGCCCTAACCCTGCGAACGCGCACCAGGCGCCGCAAATCCTTGCCTCGACCTGGGTGGAGAGCATTGCCTCATCCACCGTCCCCCGCCAGCAGGAATGGGGTTCAATATTTGGCATGTATTCCAATGTTGGACAGTCAAGCAATTATCCAACGATCCCGCCAAGCCAGAAGGTGACGGTTTATGCTGGCATGGTGCAAGGGCCGCTTTCCGGGCCGACATGGACGCTTAATACTGACATCGTGCGCGATGGCTGCCCGACAACGGGCGTCGGTACCATTCAGCCCTACATCGGATCAGCGCAGCCGTGTGGAACGCCGATACCAACAGGCATAGGCGTCAGCACGATCGGCTATGAGCTTGATTTCTCGAATTGGGATCAGAACATCGATATAGGCGGCCCTGAAGTGGTTGGTATGGCCATAGTCACCAACAGCCAATATCGAGGTCTGGCGGCATGGTATGCGGCCAACGGGATTGACGGGACGGGCACAACGGCAAGTTGGTCACACGGAATACTGATGACCAACAAAACAGCCTTTGACGATGACTACGACGAAATTGATAATGTTGCTACGAATGGTTATTCTTGTTCTGGCAACCATCCGTCTAATTGCTTTGTGGCCACAGGCACTGAAGGCCTAGATGCCTTTAAGGACAATGGGAAAGTATCGAATGCCTCGTATGAGAGTGGGGCTAATGCGGCCGCAACTCCAAACTACGGCTTTCTAGCTTCAGGATCTTACGGGGTCGCAGTGCTGGATGCTGTCGGCGCAACCTCAAATAATTCGAACCACCTCAAGGTGGTCCGCGCTCCTCCCTTGGGGGATATTTGTCTGGATGGCAGTAACGCATGTCTGTTCTACTCCAGCACGGCATCGCTCATCAATCTGACCAGCGCGACCGGTGTGCAGAACTTCCAGTTCTGGGACAACGGCGATTTCTATGTCCTCAGCGGCGAAGCGCATCTGAATGGCGGCGCAAAAGTCGTAGGCGGCCTATCGAGCGACACCATGCTTGTGACAGGCCCTGCCGCTGGAGGCAGCACGGTCGTAGGTGACTATTCGGAAACCGATAGTGTTGCGCTCAACGGCTTCTCGTCCGCAGGTGCCCATTCTGGAAATGGCTTCGTAACGACCGGGACGGAGAGCGGCGACGCTTTCAAGGATAACGGCAAGGCGACAAGAGCGTCTTTCGAAAGCGGGGCGGCTACGGGAGCCGCACCAAATTACGGCTTCCTTGCTTCGGGCGCTTATGGAGTGGCCGTGCTTGATGCCACAGGCGTCGTCTATTCAGCGCCAACAACTCACGTAAAGGTCGTCCGCGCCGCACCCTTTGGCGACATCTGCCTCAACGGTAGTAATAACTGCCTGTTTTATTCGAACACATCGTCGCTCACAAATCTAACTACCAGCAGTGGTGCGCTAGGTTGGCAGTTCTGGGATAATGGTGACTTCTACGTCCTAAATGGGGAAAGCCACCTCAACGGGGGCGCATCTGTCACGGGTGGCCTCACGGCTGACACGGTAGTGTCAACAGGCGTGAACTACAGCCAAGCTCTGGAAGCCGGCGCGCCCGTGGTTGCCACATCGGGTCAGACAATCACCATGGCCGCATGTGATACGTTGGTCCTTAATCCAGCGGGCACCCTCGCCGCACTTACCGTGCTTCTACCCACAACGCATCCGGCGATGTGCCCGGTCACGATTGTCACATCGCAGGCCATCACTTCGCTGACCATATCGTCTGCTTCAGCGGTCAACGGAAACATCGCCTCTATGGCTGCGAACACAACCTGGGAAGCGAAGTTCATCCCCGGCGGTTCGTATTGGCAGCGCGTGAATAAGCCGGCTTAGGGGTATCTTCAAACGCTAAGGCTGTCGGTAAAGCAATGGCGCATAATTATTGTGACTTCAATCCAACTTCTACGATGATCCCAAAGGCGGCAGGAAATCGCTTGTTTGAGACTAGTGTTTTGGCGTGTATACCAAACCCTTCTAAATTATCTGCGAGCGCTGTTGCGGCAAACCCATTGGCGAAGCCAGAGGCAGCTCTCGGACCTGGGCCGGGTGCGGTAGCGACTGGCTCCGGATCGTCCGGCATAATTATTGATACGTCCAAATCAGCTGTCAGCGCGACTCTAGCCGGGGGATCCCCAGTGTTGCCAGTGTCCGATGAAGGCCCGACGTTCACCCATCCTGCGTTGATTAAAGCCAATGCAATTCTATCCCATAGCCGTTCGGCATCGGCTGCAGCAGGAAGAACAAGGCCAGAGAACTTTTGGCCGCTATATGGAGTGACTAGATCAGTAAGGCTCTCCACCTGCGAATCATCTAGCCATCTTGGCGCTAATCGCTTTTCGATCTCTGCGTTTCGATCATTAGCAGCTTTGAGGTTTGCCTCGAAAGCATCTTGCGCAGATCTCAAGGCAGATGTGCTTTGGTCTGCTTTTATCCGCGCTGCATCAACGACGCTCTGTAAACTCTTCAATGTGACGCCTAGTCGTGCTGCATCACGATTCGCGCTTGCTGCGCTTCTTTTCGCGTCCGCAATCCTACCTTCAGCATCAGATGCACGGAGCTCTAGATCCACAATTATGCGCTCAGAGGCAATTCGTGCATTGGCTTCTGACGATCTGGCGGCGCCTTCATATTGGCTTTCAACTAATAGGCCGCTCAAGAGGACAACGAGACCAATCGATTCGAAAACTTTCTCTCTTTTTTTAAGCCAAACAACGACACCGGTGCGAGAGCGCCTTTCGACAAACTTCTCTTTTATAAATGTGGTGAAGGTCAATAGCGCTGGAGTTTCTTCTATGGCGACCCCTCCGAACACCAGCCAATTTCCAATGACGACGCCCCGATATAATGCTTCTAGCGACATAGCCATCCTGCAGAACGACATTGCTCAGTCAAAAGCCAGAACCTCTCTCGAGAGATCATCTGCAAGGAAGATATTGGGCGGCCTTTGCGCGCTCCTATTACTTCCACTCGCGATCGTTGCCACGGTTGGCCTGATGGCGGTGCGTCTCCAGATACGACGGCAGCTTCGCCCTTGCGCCTCACTTGGGTCGCCCCTGCAAACAAAACGATAAACTAAGTTACGATAGCGTGCCGGACTTGGCGCGGCAGAGTCAATCTGTCTTCCGCAACCGCACCCCCGCCCCGGCCCCGTTCTCGGCAATAAAATCGACGCCGGCCGCTTACTAGCGGCCTGAAGGTTTTGAGCTTAGGCGCGCTCATCGCTGACATAGACCTCGAAATTTATTGCGCTTGCTGGTCCTGCATAGTGCTAAATGCACGGCCGCAACAACGCAAGCTCCTAGAGTCAAGACTCCGATTGCAATGGGCAGCGACCGATTTTCTCTGCTCTACGAAAGGCCGATTTGGAGAACCTCTAAACCCTTAACCACCAGGTAAAAAGCGAGGAGGTAAGTTAGAACTCGTAACATTCCGGACATATGAGTCTCTCCCTGAAAGGATGTAACGATCAAGCGCCGCCCGTTTTGGGGTCAAGCGTTTTCCACGACCTCTCCTAAATGCTTTTCTTAGTGCAAGCATCCATTTGGAGATCAAAGTGCGTATAGCTGATGTCCTGCCTGGATGGATAAAACCGCTCGTGGGTATGCTCGCGCCTCACGAGAGAGGCGAGAGCTTCTTTTCCGCTAGGCTGTCGCAGCCCGAGGCCGACTACATAGTGTTTTCGGTTTCAAATTCCACACGAGCATTTCAAACACACTATTGATGTTAGCTTTGCTGCCTTAGGTGCTTACGTTGGGGACGCGCTCCCCGCTGTTAGTGATCTAGGCTTGCATAAACAGACATCATTGCAAAAGCTATTATGAAACACCCGTAGGTAATCGGAAACAGATACTTATATCTTAGAAACCAACTTCTCTTTCTATGCGAAAGGAAAACGCCGCCGCCCGTCGGAAAAAGGTTCTTTTCCTCTTGCAAAAGGCCGTTTTCCAGGGTGTACAGCATATCGCTACTTCGAATATGTATTAGCAGGGAAATCACTGACATTATCGCGCCGAAAGCTGCTATTGATGCCGACACTTTTCGGTTGATAACAGCCTGCTTCTGCATAGATTGTACAAAGGCATTTATGATAAGCCCAGACAGCAAAACGAAGTAGTTAAACATCGTGTTGATATTGCCATGAAATATCTTGTACATATCGACTAAATACTCAAACTGAACGCTCTTTTTGTCATTGGATTGTCTGTTCTGGGTTGCATCTCGAAAGTCGGACTTAGTGCGCGCCTGAGCCGAGTCCTCACCTTTGACATCAGACATTGTAGCTCCTCTGGCTCTTAGGCTCAGGCACGACGAAACAGGACACTGAAAATCGGCCTCGTTATAGACGACCATTTTACACGCCTTGAAGAGACAGGGTCTACAATCAGTCGCCTAAAGACAACAGATATCGAAGACGATCAGCGCACTTTGTAGCGCTTACCGAGGCAACCCTCCACCAATCCGGACCTCCCAATAATTCCAAGAAAAAGTAGCTTTTTCAATTGCTGCAAAGGCCACACCGTCATGTCCTTGCAGAGCATTCTGTGCCTTGTTCAATAAGGCCTTTCGAACAAAGCCAAGAAATCGGATGTCCCACCCGTCGACAACGCCATCTTCCACCAACTTTCGTCGAACGGGTGCGAACCACTGTTTTTCTCGGTCCTTCGCCTTGGCAATGATCGTGCTGATGTCACCGCCGCTTGCCACCTCAACGATCACGACCTCCTTCTTCGAGAAGTCCAGCGCGACAAAGTCGGGGCAGGCCCAGTCAGCGGCTGAGCCTTCGACAGGAATACCATACTGCGGAACGATGAACACCTTTCCACCACGGGTGAGGTAAGTAGCTATGACTTGTTCGGCGAGTGCTTCCATCATGCAGCCCTTCATGTGTCTTGGCGTTGCTGTTCGTGTCTGCTTGGATTGGATTATTGTTGATCGCCGGCATAGCTCGACCCGAGCTTCACTGCCCGTTCCGTGTCTCCCGGTCACCCTCAGCCTTCGCCGCTTTCTCGCACTCATATTGGCCGGCTTTCGTCCGGCCGAACCAGCGCTCACCCTCGAGGTGGTAGACGCCGCTGTTGGTGTTGACCCAGACCACCCGGTCGCCCGGGCAGGAGATGCCGTAGCTTGTTTGGGGGTAGGTCTTGTGGCGATGGACAACGGGTTCGCTTGGGATTGCTGGATTACTTGTCGGCTCCGATGGAGCGTCCTGCGCTCGGACTCCCCCGGCCGTGAGGCTGAGGACAATAACTCCCAAAAAGGCTAGAACTCTACGCATGAATGACCCGCCCGTAAAATATCGAAACGATTACCGAGCACTCGTCGCGTCAAGCAAAGGGGCAGCGTGCCGCGGGAGCGCTGATCAGCAGAGGGATGCCCGAGAATAATGCCATCCGTTCGAGCGCATGCCAGAAGACTTCGAGGATATACATGGCGTGTCCGTTGACTTCCTAACAAGCGGCGACACGGCTACCGATGATTCGTCCAGAAAGGTGCTCTTGGACGTCGGCGGACTTCGACTTGCCGCCCAGGATTGGCAGCGCCAGTGTCAACTGCGACTCCGGCGTTGATATCTTAGTTGGCCGGGCCGGGCGCAACGGCTGCGCGAGGACCGATGTTTCTATGGCCCGAGGAAGATGAATAGCCCTATCTGAAAGAAGGTCTTCGGCCGTAACGATTTGGATTTTTGGAAACTTCTCTTTCCCTATGCGGACGACCCCCTGTGCCGCCGCTCGTTGATACATTGGATGGTTAGGTGGCAGCGTGACTGCGCAAACAAAGACCCCGAGCTCAGCGTTTTCTCGGCTAAGGACTCCACTCAAAGACTCAAGCATGCTCGGCGCGATATTCTGACCTGCTTTTACCGACACGATGATTTGCCCCACCCCATAAGGCACATTGTGGAAGTAGATAATTCCATCAATGCCTTTGTCGGCGCCTTTCTTTTTTTCTCTATAATTCTGAACGCCAAGCATCCAGTTCGCCCACCATTGAAATTCATAAGGATCATCTTTAGCCAGCCGCTGCGCTGCTCCCATGTCGAGCGGTCGGCCTTTCACCTGAAATTTCGCATCTGGGTGGCACGCTTTGAGGCGGCCTTCGATTATGTCGATAGCATGGTGCGTGATATCAATCCCGATCCACTTTCTCTCCAGTGCCTGAGCCGCTTCGATCGTCGTTCCGCAGCCGCAAAAAGGGTCTAGGACGATATCGCCAACCTCTGATGCGGCGCTGATTATCCTTTTGAGGAGGGCGACGGGCTTTTGTGTTGGATATCCCAGAAGCTCGTTTGAGCGGTTGTTTATGCCAGGCATGTCCGTCCACAAATTTTGCAATGGAACTCCTGGCATCTCGTCCAAATAGCGCTTGTATTGAGGCACGGCGCCTGGGCGTGTTTGGATAATCCTCCCTTGTGAAATTAGATCGTTCATCTTGCTCTGAGAATATCGCCAATATCTCGAAACACCCATGATTTCGTAGATAGGATTACCTTTTCCGGCGCCACCTGGGCCTTGTATGTTGTCGAGGCGATAGCGGCGCCCGTCCGGATCAAGGCGTCTGTAGTCTCTGTCCACGTATTTTAAATCATAGGCTGCATACTGAACATTAAATTTTGAGCGTCCACTTTTCGCGTAAAATAGGATCGTATCCGTCACACGTCCAAAGTGCCTCGCACCCTGCTTACCATCACTGTGCGCGTGGCTCCGCTTCCAGATGATTTCATTCTTGAACGCGTCGGGCCCGAATATGCCGTCTAGAACCAGTTTCAAGTAGTGGGAGGCGGTAGCATCACAATGCAGAAAAAGGCTGCCATCGTGACGTAGCACGCGGTGTAATTCAATAAGGCGGGGTGCCATCATAGCTAGGTAAGCCATCATGTCGCTCTCGCCCAAAAAAGTTCTAAATGCTCGGATCATGCCGGCGACAGGGGATCCCGAAGTCAGGACTTCGTCGAAGGCATTCGCGGCCGAACCGTTCCAGGTCCAGGTGTCTTTGAAGGCTGTGGTCTGGGCCTGGATGCCATCTCCAGGGCTTCGAAACAGCAAATTGTAGTTTGCCTTCGAATTGAACGGCGGGTCTAGATAGATCAAGTGGACGCTCTCTCGGTCCATCTCGCGAAGGTAACCGATGTTGTCTCCATAAAACAGTGCGTTGACCACGTTCCGCCCCACCCCTTATCGACAAGGCGGAATGTTTGCGACTCGGAGCGAAACGCAAAGGGAAAAATTCCGGCGTCAGGTCTTTTTTGTTTGTAGACTCGAAAAAGCCACAGTCTGCTACCTTCCCAACGGCTTACTTGGGCTCTTCTGGCGCTCAAGATGACGGCACCCTAACAATTTACCGACCGAGAATGCTACTGGCGGCGGCACCTATAGGATGCCTCTCTTAAGGCGCGGCAGATCAGCTTCAAGCCTTAGCCTCAAGCAGCTGGAAGATGGCCAGGTTGATCGGCGCCGCCCGGCTCTCCCCCATCTTAGTTGTTATTCGATCTCGGCTTCTTCATACGCACGCCAGCGCCGCCGCCATTTGGATCGATAAACTCGACGCCGGCCGCTTCGAGGGCGGCGCGAACCGCAGCGAGGGTGCGATCAAAACACCAGGTAAGGTTCGATCAACCTGCGTTCCTCGCTACTCAATGAAACCGATGGAGATGCAAATTTTTGGTTTGTGGCCCAGATTGCTGCCTCGATGATTCCTGAAAGAAGATGTTCTTCCATTCCCCAAGCTCCCCGGATCTGATTAGGCCGTGGGCGCAGAGCGGCTGTAGCTCTTTCAGCAGCTTCCAACAGCCTGTCTGCCGGCAAAATAACGCATGCCATGAGGATACCTTTCTTTCGTGCTGTTGGCGCAGCGTTCCCGTTAAAAGGCACCAGCTGGAGGAGGCGTCAGGGTTCTTGCGCATTTAGAGCGAGATTGATCAGCCGTCGGATCGCCTCTGGCCTAGATATAGGATGTTCGTTTTGTTGACTAACCCAAACGTCTAGGCGTTCTAGGGTAGGCGGCTGCAGTCGCACGCCTACTAACGTTCCAGGCTGATCTGCACGTTTTTTCGTGTTATCACGAGTTGACTTCACCATAGGGCTGGTGATAACACGAAAGCAGCCGGACGGGAAGGTGGAAGCTCCCGCGCCCGGCCTAACCGCGACATGGAGGACACCATGCCTTTGGCTAAGCATGCCCATAACACACCTGCATCCCGTCGCCACATCCTCGCAGCCCTTTCGGGAGCAGCATTCGTAGGTGCCGGTCTCGTGCTGGCAATGCCGACTGAAGCGCCAGCCGTCACCGTCATCGAGCCCAGCGCAGATGCAGAGCTGATCGCAGTCTGCACGGCGTTTGATGCGGCTGAAGCGCGGTTCAGAGCCATTTTCGATGGTCCCGCCGCGATCGCCGACGATGAAGAGGCCGACGACGCTGGTGCTATCGAGCGCGATCAAATGTCGGCCTTGCTGGATCGGATGAATATGCTGCGGGCAACAACCACAGTCGGCATCCAGGCCCGAGCGCACACCCTCGCTCTCTACAATGGAGACTGGCGCTTCAGCTTTGATCGAGACTCGACAACTCTCTCGACAATTACGGGGAGGTTGTTGGGTTACTTGATGCGGGATGCGGCGGCACTGGGCGGTGCCGGCATTGCTGTTCCCGTCGAATTGCCGGACGCTAAGTTGCTTGCGCTTCTGGCGGAATTCGATGCCCTCGAGCGAGGAATCCGGGACGCCTACCCCAAGAACTGCACTCACGCAGAGGAAGAGGAGGCCGATAGGTTAGCTGAGCCCATGAGGGAGCGGCAGCAAGCCCTTCTTGACCCGATCTGCCAGACAAAGGCCAAGACGATCGAAGGCATCTTTGCGCGGCGGCGCAGTCTATCTCGTTGGGATGGTGGAGGCTGGATAAGCGCTCCTGACAGCTCGTCGCGATATCATGACCAGCGCTTGATCTCGGCGCTCGTGCGCGACTTGAGCGCTTTGGAGGCACGGGTATGAGCGCCACGACACGGCGCGCGCTGCTGGCGTTCAGCGGTGCGGCGCTAGGTGCCGCGGTAGCCACGCCGGCATCGACCGCTGCATCCATCAGCTACCCGGCAACCGACATGGTCCACCATTTTGCCAGCGCCACACCTACCCTGAGCGCGCTCTATGCGAACTGGATTGAGGCCGAGCGTGTCTCGGATGAGATTCACAATGAAGCCGAGGCTGTAAGGGCACAGCTTATCGCGCGCTGGGGCGATTGTCCGCGCGGCGCCTCGGTTCAAGATCGATGGGGAAAAGACCCTGGGTTGGCCGTTCTGACGGCGACCAACGAACGGAGCAACGCGGCCTGCTGCGTGTCCTACGATGTCTTCATGGCATTGATGGCCTATCCGGTCGCCAGCGTGGCTGACGTCAGCCTCAAACTCATGGCGGCCGCGTCCATGTGGGCGGAGACCCCATTAGATGACGCGAGCGAGTTCCACGAGACGGTGACCGCGGACTTCATGCGGCAGGCGAGCGCCTTCCTCCGGTCTGATGTGGCAGGGAGGGTCTGAGCGATGACAAACACCCGTACGGCCGTGCCCCTATCCGCAAACACCACTCTCCCCAGCCTGTTCGACTTGGCTCTCTTGCACCGTGAGGCTTGGCGCCGTGCCGGCATTCTCGACAAACAGATAATTAGCGCGAAGGCCGATAGTGCCGAACACCGTGCGGCTAAGGCCGCACATCGGCAGATCACCGATGAGGCGCACGCATTGAGCAATTTGGTTTTGTCGCGTCTGCCCACCACGATTGAGGACTGTGTCGCACTCGCCGTGCATGCCCGTGGTGTGAAATCGCACGCAATACTGACCCCCTGAGGGCGGTTTTCGCTTCCAATCCCGACCCCTCGGCTCTGTGTGTCAGCATCCCTCCCTTCGGCCGTATCTGGCCTGGGAGGGGTTTGGGGGATGATGTCCGTGGACGTGATCGGCGATATCCGGCGCGCCTATTTCGAGCAGCGCCTGCCGATTAAGGAGATCGTGCGGACGCTCTGCGTTTCGCGGGCGACGGTGCGCAAGGTGGTCCGGAGCCAGAAGACCGCATTCAAGTATGAGCGGGGCGTGCAGCCGGTGCCCAAGCTCGGTGCGTGGGTGGATGTTCTCACCGAGATCCTCGAGAAGGAGGCCAAGCTTGCTCGCCGAGAACGCCGCTCTACGCAGCGTTTGTTCGAGGAACTGCGTGGCCGTGGATATGACGGCGCGCATGACAGCGTGCATCGTTTCACCAAATCCTGGCGCGACGAACAGGCCCGGACACCGACACATGCCTTTGTGCCGCTGAGTTTTGCCCCCGGCGAAGCCTACCAGTTCGACTGGAGCCACGAGACCATCACGCTGCAGGGTTTGCCGCTGGTGATCAAGGCAGCGCACATGAAGCTGTCGCATAGCCGCATGCCGTTCGTGCGCGCCTATTTTCGCGAGACGCAGGAGCTTGTGTTCGACGCGCACGACAAAGCCTTCGAGTTTTACGGCGGCATCTGTCGGCGCGGGATTTATGATAACATGAAGACCGCCGTGGAAGCGATCTTCGTGGGTAAAGCGCGCCAATATAATCGGCGCTTTCTTCAGATGTGCTCACATCATTTGGTCGATCCTGTCGCGTGTACTCCTGCTTCAGGTTGGGAGAAGGGACAGGTTGAGAACCAGGTCGGCAATCTTCGCGATCAGATGTTCCGACCCAAGCCGCGAGTCTCGAGCCTGGCCGAGCTGAACGGCTGGTTGGCAGATCAGTGCATCTCCTATGCGAAGCGCCACCAGCATCCGGAGTTCAAGGACCGGACGATCTGGGAGGTTTTCCAGGAAGAGCAGCCGCGCCTGATGGAGTTGCGCGGACCCTTCGACGGTTTTGTCGAGAAAGCGGTCAGGGCCACCACGACATGCCTGATCATGGCCGACCATAATCGCTACAGCGTTGACGCCAGGGCGGCTGGCCGGATGGTGCTTGTGCGATCGCACGCAGCACGCATCGTGGTGCTTCTCGGCGGCGAAGTGGTAGCCGACCATCCGCGCGACTTCCGCCGGTATCAGATCATTTACGATCCCTGGCACTATCTGCCGGTGCTGGTGCGTAAGCCGGGCGCCTTGCGCAATGGCGCACCGTTCAAGGATTGGGCCCTCCCGCCGGCGCTGGCCCAGGTGCGCGCGAAGCTGAAGCAGCATGCCGACGGCGATCAGCAATTCGTCAAAGTGCTCGCTGCTGTCTTGGCGCATGGCTTGTCGGCCGTAGAGGAAGCTTGCGCCGAAGCACTGGCGGCGGGGCTCGCCAGCGGTGACGTGATCCTGACCGTGCTGGCGCGCCGGCACCAGCCTCCGACGCCGCCTTCGATCATCACGCCGGATGGTCTGCGCCTGAAGATCGAGCCCGTGGCCGATTGCGGCCGCTACGACAGCATACGAAAGGTCGCCTGATGGAACGCCATGAAATCCTCGACGCTATGAGCGAATTGAAGCTTTACGGCATGCGCGCGAGTTTCGACGAGATCGCCGGCAAGGGGTTGGTCCGGCGCGACGAAATCTACCCGCTGATCGCCAGCCTCATCCGGGCCGAACGCACGCATCGACAAGCCCGCTCTATCAGCTACCGCATCAGCGGCGCCAAGTTCCCGGTGCTGAAGGATCTGGACAAGTTTGTTTTTGCCGACACGATGATTGACCAAGGCCAGGTGCTAGAACTTGCGACCGGCGCGTTCCTCGATGCCAAGCGCAACGCAATTTTCATCGGCGGCACGGGCACCGGCAAAACGCATCTCTGCATCGGAGTAGCCTCTGCGATCATCCGCAGCCGTGCACGCGGACGGTTCTTCAACCTGGTCGATTTGGTCAATCAACTTGAGCAGGAGAAGGCCGCCGGTCGCAGCGGCAGGCTTGCCGAGACGCTGCTGCGCTACGATGTCATCGTCATCGACGAACTAGGCTATTTGCCGTTCAGCCAATCCGGCGGCCAGTTGTTGTTCCACCTAATCAGCAAACTCTATGAAAACACGTCGCTGCTCATCACCACCAATCTCGCCTTTGCAGACTGGCCGCAGGTTTTTGGCGATGCCAAAATGACGACTGCTATGCTCGACCGCCTGACCCATCACTGCGACATCGTCGAGACAGGCAACACCAGCTGGCGGTTCAAGAACCGAAACTGACCTGGCAACCTACGCCCGGGCTGTCCGCTGTGGATAAGTGGCCTGCCTGCGCCTGACTCTGAAAGGTCGCTCCGGCAGGCCACTTATCCACAGCCTCCCAACACCCGCGGACCCCATCTCGAGGAGCTCGATCAGGCCGTTAGAGGGTCGCAATTGGGCGCGAAAAGGGGGTCGCGGTTGCAAGCGATTTGACACCCGTGGTTTCTGCGAGTCCAATGAAGACGGGAGCGACGTGGACACATGGGCGGATATGAAGCGGATCTGCTCGAGACTTGCTTTCGCGCTGCATGACGCAACAGGCGTGTCTCTTGCGGATCTCGGGTGTTCTTTGTCGGCAGGTCTCATTGTCCGGGAAGCCTGCGGCGTGGAGGCCGTGCACAACGATGCGGCGCTCCATCAGACTTGCGCAGCCTATTGGATAGCTCGGAAGGCGGAGCGGGATGGCTGCGGCAAGGATGAAGACTTGCCCCCAGCGATTATCGACGCGGTCTATGCCGCGATGGCGAACATCGAGGCTCTGCCTGCAACAACCATCGAAGGCATACGCGCAAAGGCCAAGGTCGCCTACCACGTAATGACTTTGCACGCAGGCAAGCGCTGGCGGACGGAAGCCAGCGGCGACATCACGTGTGCCATTAACGTGCTCGCCGATCTGGCTGGGGAGGACCTGGCATGAGCGCCACCCTCGCAACAAACCCCGACGCCCACCTGCTGGCGCTGGAAACTGAGCTCCACGCTATCGAAGCCAGGGCCAACACATACGACCACGAAGCGCCTGGCAATACCTGGGACGCTTTCGGCCTCATCCTAGAAGAATACTGGGTTGTTGCCGATCAGATCGAGGTGCTTCCGGCCCACACGCTCGAGGGCCTGCAGTGCAAGGCGCGGGTCATTCGGTCGGTGTATGGCTCGCTGACGAACGATGTAAACCCGATCAGTAGGCACACCGAAAGCTTGCTGCGGGATCTGCTGGGGGAGGGGGCGCCTGTCGTCGAGCTGCCCGCATTGCATCCCGACGATGCCCTGCTGCAGGCGTGTGCTGCCTTCCGCGCGGCGTGGGACGCGGAGCAGGCGGACCTCGACACCCGGATTGACGACGCACGCACTGACGCTGTCTTCGGCAGGCTGCAGGACGTCGTGGATCTTCCTGCGACCACTGCTGAAGGGGTGCGGGCCAAAGCCGACGTCGGCTACCACATGGCGTTTCTGCGATGGCTTAGCCCCGGTCAAGAAGGTGGGGGCTGGCGGAAGGAGGCCGACTGCCACCGCGAAGCAGCGATCGACATCTTGCGCGGCCTGTCGGGGAGGGCAGGGACATGACCAAGGCTTCAATAGCCCCAGCTGAAGACTTCCGCGAAGCCGTGAACCGCTCCATGGCCTCAATGCCCCCCGGCACGTCACTGACAGACTGGGGGAGGGACACGCCAGAGGGCAGGCTCGTTTCAGCCGCGAAAGGCATGAATGACGAGCGGCTGCTGGTTTGGGTGATGGCGGCGCCGATGGGAGGTGCGGCATGAACCCGCGCCCATTCCTGCGCCCTGGCGCTGCACTGCCGTCTCGTCCCAAACCGTTCGAGCAGCCCCCGGAATGGTGGCAGATCCGGCCGGCTGAGCATCCACCTCGAACGTTGCGGGTCTTGCCGTGATCCAGCGACGCATTCCACCGCCCTGCCGCTACATTTACGTCATCGGATCGGACGCTGGCTTCCAGAAGATCGGCATCGCGACCGACCCTGGCGTTCGGCTCGCAGCGCTGCAAACAGCCTCGCACCTGAAGCTCAAGATACACGCATCGATCGCAGTCCCATTCGGGGCTGCGTTCACCGTTGAGCGGCGTGCTCACCAAGCGCTGCGAGCGGCGCGTGTCAAAGGGGAATGGTTCAACATCGCCCCTGCAGATGCTGTAACAGCGGTGAAGGCCGCTGCAGCTATGTGCAGCGTCATGGAAGGCATGATCGGCACGCTACCGCTTTTTGACTTTGTTCGGGCTGCCCCGGCGCCACAGAAGCGCCGCTGGAGGCTACCGGTGCCCCCTGCCGCGTTGCGCGCCGGGCTGGAACGCATGTGGAAAGCGGCACGGAGAGGAATGGATGCGCGCTGACAATGCCGGCATGGTGGTAGTCATGAGCGGGTATCGCATTGTGAGCGACAGGGCAGATCCCACGAGATGGGTGATTGAACGGGCATCAGAGAACGCCCGCGATTCATCGCCTTTCTTGATCTTCGACAATCGGTCGGATGCGGAGGCAGCCCTGCGATACCTGAACCCGACGAACGGCACCACCGCCGAACCTTGGCGTCGACACGAGGCAACCCCAGCGCCCGCAGGTCAGTCACATTGATATAGAGCATACCCGGGCTTGCCGGCTGCGGTGTACCCGCCCATGTTCGCTATCAGTGAAGAAGCCGCCGCGGCGATCCGCACCGCGTTTGAACAAGAGGGCGAGTTGTCGGCCGTTGTCGATCTTCGTCGCCGCTTTCCCCTGATCAAGCACAATAAGGAAGCGCGCATGCACGTCCGTGTCATCGCGGGCTGGCAGCCACTTCCCAATGACGTACGTCGCGGCAACGTTGTTCCTTTGCGAAAGCGGTAGCACTGCCTTTGAAGCTGCGGGCGTGGAGTTCATTCCTCAAAGTGGCGGCGGGTCAGGACTGAACATGAGAAAAGTTGGGTTTGGCAAATGCGCTTAGAGGAGATCCTCTTTCACGTTCAAGCCGCGACGCTGAAGCAGGAATATATTCTTCTGGAAAGATACCCCAACTCTCCGCAGGAGCGAACCATGGGCTTTGAGCGCTTGTATCAGACCAAACGCACGGGAGCCTATTGGATACACGAGAGAATGTATCCCATAGCCGGCGGCCATTCAGACGAGATAATTCCACTAAGCGAGGACCAAGCTAAGTCTTGGCTCCAGGATCGATTCGGCCGTTGGCGACATTTCTCTAGGCTTTTCGATCGAGTTTTCCCGTTTAGCGTAAGCGATGCTCAGCGGCCCTACCTCCAATCTAAATTGAAGGTGCCCAGTGCCAAGGCATCAACTCATCGATGCGTTCCTGCGGCCAGCCGTTTACGAGGCGGGTTAAGGTGTCGGTGATGTAAGTCTGCGGATTGACGTTGTTCAGCTTGCAAGTTTCGATAAGTGACGCCAGGCGGGCCCAGGTTTCACCACCCTCGTCACTACCTGCAAAGAGGCTATTCTTTCTGCTCAGAGCCACGGGGCGCATGGTGCGCTCAATAGAATTCGAGTCGAGCTCTATGCGGCCGTCTTCCAAAAAGCGTCCCAGCCCCTCCCAATGGTTCAGGGCGTAGCGGATCGCGTCGGCGACTGGAGCGCGGGTCGGCAATCTGTTTAGCTGCATCTCGAACCAGGCACGCAATTCCGTCACCAGGGGGCGGCTGTCACCCTGCCTGACGGCAAGCCGCTCAGCAGCACTCTTGCCACGTACCCGCGCGTCGATCTCGTAGAGGGCGGCGATGCGCCGCAGTGCCTCTGACGCAACTGGCGCAGTCCCGGTTCTGGCCTGATCGTAAAATCCGCGGCGCACATGGCTCCAGCAAAAGGCAAGCGTCACCGGCGGAGGGTCATGCTTTGACCGCGTTTGCCCTGCGACAAACTTTTTGTAGGCCTGGTAGCCATCGCATTGCACGATGCCGCGGTAGCCGCCGAGCAACGTGTACGCGTGGATATGCCCGCGACCAGGTGCGTAGCTGTAGACCACAGCCGGGGGGTCGCTGCCGCCCCAAGGCCGATCATCCCGCGCGATGGCCCAGAAGTAGCTCTGCTTGGTCCGGCCGCGCCCGGGATCAAGCACGGGCACGACCGTCTCGTCGGCAAAAAGCTTTACCGAACCGAGCATCATCTGTCGCAGCCGTGCCACCACAGGTGCCAACTCTGCCGCTGCATACCCCATCCAAAACGACAAGGTCGAACGATCCAGCACGACGCCTTGCCGCGCCATAATCTGCGCCTGGCGATAGAGCGGCTGGTGATCGGCATAGCGTGCCACCAGCACATGGGCGACCATTGCCTCGGTCGGGATACCGCCCTCGATCAGCCGCGGCGGTGCGGGCATTTGCACAACGCCGCCAGCACAAGACCTGCAGATCAGCTTAGGCCGATGCGTGACAATCACGCGGAACTGCACGGGGATCACATCGAGCCGCTCGGAGGTGTCCTCACCGATCACAGTCATTGGAAGTCTGCAGCAAGGGCAATCAGAATTCTCAGGTGCGTGTGTGAGGTCAATGCGCGGCAAATGCGCAGGCAAGGCGCCGCGGTTGGCCCGGCGTTTGGCAGCATTTTCCCGGCGCTGTTTAGGATCACGCTTCTCTACCTCGGCCTCGCTTTGGGCAATCGCCTGCTCCAGCGACTCAAGGCCAAGCTGCAGCTGCTCCTCCGGCAGACGCTCGGATTTGGCGCCGAACTGCATGCGCTTGAGCTTGAGCAGCAAATGGCGAATGCGCTCATTCTGCTCGGCTAGGGCATCGCGCTCGCTGATTGCAGAATCCCGTTCTGCCATCAACGTCATCACCAAAGCCCGCAGACCCTCTACGTCATCTGGCAGGCTCTGCAGGGCATAGCTCGCAGCACTCATCGCCCGCGAATCCTACGCGGCGGCGACCGGTTTGTGAATCGGTTTTGTTGTCTGAACCCGCGTCCAGTCGAGCCCGTCGAACAAGGCTGCGAATTCTACCGGCGAGAGCCGCATGATGCCGTCTACGATCGGCGGCCAGCGAAAGGAGTTCGCATTCAACTGCTTCCAGATCAGCACGAGCCCGCTGCCATCCCAAACCAAAATCTTGATGCGGTCGCTGCGTTTGGCGCGATAGACGATCACCGCGCCCGAAAATGGATCCTCGGCAAACACCGCCTGCGCAAGGGCTGCCAGCGCATGTGCCCCTTTGCGGAAATCAACCGGACGGATGGCCAGCACGACACGTGCGCCCGCCGGAATGCTGATCATGCTTTGTCGGCCGATGCCCGGATTGCACGCAGCACAGCCGTCAACGCGGCACCATCACCAAGCTCGGACACACGCACCACGGCGCCGGCGAGCTTGACCTCGATGACGGGCATCGCTGCGGCTTTGCGCGTGGACGCCGAAGCTGGCGTCGGCTCTGAGATGATCGGCACAAACTCCTGCGACTGCACGCCGGAATGGGCCGAGGCCGCCGACAACTCCGCTGCGGCAGGCTGGCGTGCTTCGCGCCGCCACCCAAAAACCTGCTGTGGACAAACCTGCCAGCGCCGCGCCACCTCTGAGACCCGTGCGCCTGGCTCCAGCGTCTCAGCGACGATGCGCCCCTTCTCCTCAGCCGACCAGCGACGCCGGCGCCCTGGGCCAGTCAGTATCTCGATGCGCCGAAAGCCGACCTTAGCGTCGTCATTAACGTCAAACATAACGATAGCTCGAAGCCCCTTGCCGCGAGCAATGTCTGCATGTTCAGGCCGAACCTATGAAGAAGGGCCGTAGAGCACCGCTTACCGTTTAGCCCGCTGCCTTGATCGAACACTTGGTCGAGCCGCCGCTGCAGCTTTTTCAGCCTCACTGCCGCCAAGCAACGACCGCGGTTGCGTCTTAGCGCTCCGGATGTTTGAACCAGGACACGGCGGTCAAAGGCCGATTGTGTCTCTTAAGGAAGGTGCCTTGGCTACAATCTGGTGGTATCCTGGCTCGGATAGCCCGCATGGTTTGCCGCTTGGCGAAATGCCTTGGCAACAATGCGTCGAGTTGTTGGACATAGACTCCGAGAAAAGAACCTCAGACCCTCCAAAGTTTCTGAAAGAAAGATTGATCGTTCAGGCGAACGCCACGGAGATGGTTACGCACAGGCTGACGACTGCGTACTTTGTCTCTTCATTGCCTGCGGCGCAGGCGCGGCAGCGTTTCGACGATCGCTGACATGGAGCACGCATTTGGCGGCGGACCGGACCGAGACGCATTGTCCTAGCGTCTGGGCGCAAAGTGTAGCCGCAAACGGGTCGGGACGCTGGGCTTCCGGCAAATCGGGGCAGCGCGCCTGGGCTGGCTTGTGACCATTGTAGTCTACCTGGGTATGGGTATCATCGGCATCGTCAGGCACGTTCTGGACAATACGCCAAACGCTGTTCGCTAGGATTTCGATCTCACCACCAGCCAAAGTGGTCAACTTGATGAGCCTTGCCATTGAAGCTTCCGATCGCTTGCTTGATGGGGGTTGAAGGCAAGGGTCGATCCTAGTCATCCGTGAGAAGACCCGCCGGTTGCGTCATTCCACCCCTCCAGCCACCCGACATACTCAAGGCTACCTTCGGGGTAAGGGTTGTCAGTAGATGGCAAGCCCGCGCGTGCCGCCTTCGAGCCCTCAAGGTTCGTTAGGAACCTCACTCCCCTTCGTGGCCGTCCATTCCAATCTGAAGGTATCGGTTCGTCCATGATCTGATGTTAGTGGCGCATCTAGCCTCTTCAAGGATCACACGGCACCAGGCAGCACCGAGCCTGCAATGCGCTACAAAATATGCCGGAAGAGGCGGCCGTCTGGCCGTTGATCGTACACTTGCAAGCCTTCAGGTCTTTGGTGAACGAGGGCACCAGCAATAAAGGTAGGCCACCTAATTAGCACGTCCTAACCCTGGTTTGACATTAAGGATATAGGTAGGCCTGCCAGAGCCTTCGACTGCATCCAGGTTCATTCGCAGCAAGACTGTGCCGGTCTCGTCTACAACATGCAAACGCCAAGCCTCGTCGGCACCTGGTGATGTGACGCGACCCTTAAGGATCTCAACAATCTGCCGCACGGCATGGGCTTTGGCTTCTTGGAAATTTGGCAGGACAACCCCTTCATCATCGATGAAGGCATCCCCGTCATAAATATTGAAGAAATACCGAGGCAATCGCCCGCTCCACCAAGCTGGGCGAGAGCACACGTGCCTCCCGGTCTGCGGAGCCCAGTAGCTTTCCGCCAATCGCCCCATCATGCGCAATCAGGAACGACAGTCAAGCCAAACGCCGCCCCGGCTACGCAGCGGTTGCCGCTACGCCCGCGCTAGCTCCCGCAGGTGCTTCACGATTTTTCGGGTCTCATAAGGCTTCCCGACAAACCGACAACCGACAGGCAGCGCGCGCTCCTTCGGATGAGGCACGGCTGAGGTTACCAGCAGCGCGACGGTAGGCCAATGCTTCGACGCGTGGTGAGCCAACGCGATCCCATCCATCGGACCCGGCATGTTTACGTCGGTGAATAGGACATGAATTTCGCCCCAGCGGGCTTCGAGGAACTTAATCGCGTCGGCTGAATGGCCGGCCTGATGAACCTCAAAACCTGCCTCGGTCAAAATCTCGGCGAGCATCTCGCGTATGAGGAACTCGTCTTCAACGACCAGGACGGTGATGGTAGCCTCTGTGGCTGCGGCTCTGTCGGTCATCAACGCTGAAGTCAGCAGCGACGATGCGGTTGCGGGCCTGACGGGTTCTTGAGAGATGAAGGTTTCAAGGTCTTCACAAAGCTAGTGCTTGCGACATATCATTGAAGATGCTTCTCGACCATGAAGCTCCATGGACAGTCACAGACAGGCCGTCGACTTCGCGGTGATCTTCTTCATGGAGGGTGACAAGGCAGGGTTGGACGGGGAACCACGTGGCGTCAACCCCTATCCGGCCGGCTCCGCTGAGTGGCGCTTATGGGATAACGGTTGGATGGCGCCGCTTTAGGTCGTGTTGGCCGAATTGCGTGCGAATGCATCCTACCCAACACGGGGTGGCGATCATGAAAAGCAACAAAAAAACTGTTCATCAAATGTTGACAGCTGAGGCGCTCTAACCTCGTCCCCCCGTCACTCCCCTTTTTCTTGTGTTACGCGACTAGGAGATTTGTGATTCACGGGTAACGCAGGCGAGACAATGAGAATTACAATCTTGCACGTGCCCAGACGGTGCGTGCACCGTAATTGCCGGGGATATGCGGTGCACGCGCCGTCTTCCTGCCTACCCTCAGCGCCTAGAATTCCATCACTCACGTGGAGCCTGCGAACCAGTGCATTACGCTGGGTTCTCTCCAGGCGGCCCATCACTCGGCGGCGGAGCGGCTGGATCGTCGATCCTGTCGAGCAGCTCGGCCCCGTTGTTCCGCACGCTGTTCACGGCTCGGCTGACGGACCACAGGCGCACCGTCCCGGTCGCCGCCGGGCGCAGCAGCGCGGCGTGGTCGCTCTCGACCTCGCCCAGCCACAGCGGGTAGTCGTCGGGCTCGAGGATGACCGGCATGCGGTCGTGCAGCGCGGCAATGTCGTTCTTGAAATTGTTGAGCACGATCACGGATGAACACGGCAACCTAACCCATCAATCTACCACGCGTCTGATGAAGAACTCGTCAGTCTATAACGCTCTGAGTAGAGGCTTTCGCGAAGTCACGTAATCTGAAGTAGCAAGCACATGTTTCAGCCTCGAGCTTGTTGCGGTCCTGAATGACAATGTGACCCCTTTGTTGTACGATGCCGCCCGCATCCGCTAGAAGTGTTAGCGCAATTGAAATGCTTGCGCGACGAACGCCCAATGAGGCAGCTAGCAAATCGTGCGTGAAGCACAAATCGCGGTTGTGCAATTTGTCGGAAGCCATCAGTATCCGTCGCGAAAGCCGGTTCAACACTGTATGGTGACTGTTGCACACGGAACCTTGTGAAATCTCGACAAAGAATATGCGAAAAGCATTGTTGAGGCGTGATCGCATTACTGGCGCCGAGGCCAAAATCTTGTGGAGTGCTTCCGTCGTCATTCTATAAGCTTCGCCGGGTACTTGCACGGTTACCGTATTAAACGTTGTGCCGTCAGTCCCGAGAAGTGTTGGCAGACCGGTCATCGCCTCAGGTCCAATCTGAGCTACCTCGACATAGGACGTTTCTCCGCAAGGCGCCAAGACTGAAGCCAGGCCACTTTCCAGAAAGAAAACGTCAGGAAGAGGCTGCCCAGGCTCTTGTAAAACCTGCCCGGGAACGACTTTAGCTCTTATGACATTCTGCTGCACTCGGGTTTCTTCTCCCGGTGGCAGCATGGCGAGAATACGGTTCCTGAACATTCGCTCTCCCGGACCTTGCCCCCTCCTCTCCTCAATTGGTTACGATTAGATTATGTTAAAGATTGTCTCTGTGCTTATAATGCGGTTAGGCGCCCATTAACGGTTAAAACGCACTTCAATCTGCCGTGCAGCGGCCTGAGCTGCATCTACTAACCGATCAGTCTCCTCGCGCTCGATACGGCTAAGTTCAAGCGTTTGGCTCGTAGCCTCACGCATGTGTAGTACTTCTTGGCTAAATGCGTTGCTATCGTTGATGACCATTGCTTTGCCGGTTGATTAAAGTCACTTATAACAGGGCACGCCACGAGTCGCACATGCATTGGTTGCATACCGCTTAATTCTTGCTGGATTGTTCAACTTTGGGTTGCTTTAGCAACTTACCTATTTTGAGACAGTCAGATCCGGGTTCTAAACGCCAGACAAGCCTCGTTCCACCCCAAACTTCAACAATACCAGAGGAAATCACCGCAAGGTCTCTGGCAGCTTTGTACACCTCAGCGTCGCTTTTGCCTCGGTTGAGACTGGCATCCCTTGGCATTCACCGAAATGCGTTGACCATGCACATATGATAGTCGAGCATAAAACCTCTCCTCACAGATGCAGACAACCTTAGATTGTGTGGACAACTATCGGTCAGACTTTGTGTAACTTGAATAGAATAGACTAAAATGCGTAGGAAAACGCGCAATTGGCCTAGTTCGTGCCAAAGGACGGACCTAGGCCATCCATTGATCGCCCGTCGATCGACAGTCGAAAAGCTCTGCCGTTCATCTTGGCATCGAATTGGCAAAAAGAAGCAATCGTTCAACCAGACCCGCATTTGAGCTAAAACCTCAGTTATCCACATACATCTGCATAACTATGTTAACTTCGTTGCGTTAGGGCGTGCCGAGGGTTGCGAGAGGGTCAGTTTCGCTCCACCATGATTGACGCAACCGGTGACGAGCAACTGCGCTCCAGCCATGGGCATGCTAGGCTCTGGTATCATTGGCCGGCCGTAGGTGCCGACGTTTGGGAGTGCGCGTGTGCGCTTGCCCGTCTAGAGGGTGTTATGCATTTCTCATAAGCGCTTCTGCGTGTTTGAGCATGTAACCGATGAAGGCGATGAGGTGAAAGCCTGCGAGTGTTTCGGCGTAGCGCTCGTAATCTTTCACAAGCCTGCGGCAACGTGTAGCCCACGCAAAGGATCTTTCCACAACCCAGCGTCTCGGCAGCAGGACAAAGCCTCGTTTGGCTTCCGGCAGCTTGACGACGTGTAGCGCAATTCCCTCGGCGCGGGCTGCTTCGCTCGCAATCTCCCCGGTGTAGCCCTGATTGACGAACGCCAAGGTGACATTGTCTCCGGTCGCTTCCTGAACACCCGCAGCAAGGCGAGCAACGGCTGCGCGGTCACCGACATCGGCCGGCGTCACGTGCAATGCGAGCAGATGACCCAGCGTATCGACGGCCAGATGCACCTTCGATCCGCGCTTGCGCTTGGCACCGTCATAGCCGGCACGCGTGCCGCTTTCGGGCGTCGAACGAAGCGTGCGGCTGTCGATGATCGCGGTCGTGGGCTCTCCCTTGCGGCCAGCGGCTAGACGTAGCAGAGCGCGCAAGTCTTGAGCCAGCGTCTGGAAACATCCGGCCGCCAGCCAGCGCTGCGCCTGCTGATACACCGCGGCCCAAGGGGGGAAGTCGTTCGGCATTGCACGCCAGGCGATACCATACCGGATGACGTAACGCAGAGCATTGAACAACTCCCGCATCGGATAATCCCGCTGAGGTGCCGCCTCGGTCATCAGCGTCAGGTAGGGAGCGACAAGCGACCACTCGTCGTCGCTAACGTCAGAGGGATATGGCTTGCGAGAAGGGGCTGGAGACATCCCCCTCCATTAGGCGCGCGCCTCGAAGAAGTACATAACACCCTCTAGGAGCGAGCGCATGCCTCGATACTTCTTTAACGTCTACGACGGCGTCACGATCCTTGATCCGATTGGCACTGTCCTGCCAAGCTTGGCTGAGGCAAAGGGTGAGGCGTTTGCCACAGCTATCGAGACTCTGCGCTTCAGGGAAGCTGAGATATCGGTGGAAGATGGCTGGCGTGTGGAGGTAGCTGACGCTAACGGCAAGGTTCTGCTGACGATGAAGTTCACGATTGAAGAGGCGACTTAGCGAACAGGACCGCTTCATCTCAGCCAAAATGGCCATATCTTCGTTGGCAGACGTTGTCATGATGGTGAACGTGCGCATCGTCTCGCCGGCCGGATCCCGCCAGCCTTCCCACAGACCCGCAAAGGCAAGGGACTTCCCGTCGCTCCGGGCGATCTGAGGTGGTGCCGGTTGGTTGGACAGTTCCGCGGCTCGGATAAGCTTTTCCCGGTTGATCTTCATGCCGCTTTACGCGCGTCCGCTGCCGGCGCTGGTGCCGGGGCGTGCCCCGGCACCAGCGCCGGCAGCGGACGCGCGTAATATACGTCGTCTGGCGTGCGACCGCATAGCGTGGAATGCGGGCGATGGCTGTTATAGTGGCCGACCCAGGTCGAGACCCCGGCGCGCAGTTCTCCGCCGGTTTCGAAAGCATGCAGATATATGCATTCATATTTCAGCGAGCGCCACAGCCGCTCAATGAAAACATTGTCCATCCAGCGGCCGCGCCCATCCATGCTGAGCTTGATGCCTTTGGTCTCCAGAACCCCGGTAAAGCGGGGGCTGGTGAACTGACTGCCCTGATCGGTATTGAAAATCTCCGGCTGACCATACTTGGAAAGTGCTTCCTCCAGCGCCTCGATGCAGAAATCGGCTTCCATGCTGTTCGACACACGCCACGACAGCACCCGCCTGGTGGCCCAGTCCATCACGGCCACCAGATACATGAAACCACGCCGCATCGAAATATACGTTATATCCGCGCACCAAACCTGGTTTGGCCGGTCAATCGCCAGCTCGCGCAAAAGATACGGGTAAATCCGGTGCTCAGGGTTCGGCGTGCTGGTGCGCGGCTTCTGATAGATCGCCGCCAGGCCCATTTTGGCCATCAAACGCCGCGCCCGCCGCCGCCCAACCGGATGCCCCAGGCGAGACAGATGCCGCGCCATCTGACGCGACCCGTAGTATGGAAACAGCAGATACGCCTCGTCAATCAGCCGCATCAGCGCCAATGTCTCGGCACTTTCTCCTGTCGGCTCATAGTAAAATCCCGATCGGCTGATTGACAGTAATTCGCATTGTCGGACAATCGATAGCATCGCGTGGTCCGCCCGCACGATCCGGCGCCTCCACTCGACCGTCATCGACCGGAGGCCTTCGCCAAAAAATCCCGTTCCACAACCAATTGACCAATCTTGGCATGCAGCCGTGTCAGGTCGGCCTCCGTTGCCGCCGGCGGCGCTTCAGCTTTCGCCCCGAAAATCGCCGCCATGCCCTCAACAGCCTGCCGTTTCCAGCCGTTGATCATGGTCACGTGCACCCCGTGCTTGGATGCCAACTCGGATACTGTTTGCTCGCCCTTGATGGCCTCCAACGCGACCCGCGCCTTGAACTCGGCCGAGTAGCGCTTGCGTGTCACTTTCCCCATTCGTTCTCATCCTACCCGAAGGTGGGAAAAGCTTATCAACCTGTCCGAATTCCCGGCACCACCTCAATCGCATAGGGCTGCTTGCCGTCGGCCATGGCTTTCCATTCGTAGAAGGCGTCGCACGGCACCAGCCAGCGCCGTGCCTGCAGCGCGCTGCAGAACATGCCGGACGTGTTGGCCGTCTCGGACCGGGCATTGATCGGCCGCTTGCAAACTTTCGAGTCCTTGGTGAACGAGGGCACCAGCCCCAGCGCAGCGCGTCGAGGCGGCGTTCGCTAGTCTCAGGGTTGCAACGGATCACCATGGCTACCTGAGTAGGCGCCACGTTCCAGTTCGGCGAGATTGTTTCTTTTTTTCACAAGAAGCGAAGAAGTGCTGCAACGTTGTCTTTCGATGTTGGCAAAGGCCTTAACACGAAGCATCGGAAAGCCTGGAAACTGTGTTTGACTTTCAGCCATCGACCTCGTTTAGCTTCTATTACAAAGACATTATCGAAGGGATAAAGGAAAACAGCAAAGCTATTGAGGCTGGGGAAAAGGACTGTTTCACCTTCGTTGGATTCGCTCCAGACGAGTATGAAGCGGAGGCATGGGCATTTATTGATGTTCTGAACAAGCACAAGGCCGAGAACTACTTCGGCATTGTTGAGAACGACGATGGACTCCTGATAATCACAGTCACAAGCAAACGGCCTTTGATGAGACGCTTCATGCACAGGTTGAAGTACCGTTACCTGCAACGATCACTTTTGCGTAATGGCTCCCAGCCCAATAACAAACCGCCTGTAAGCAAAGGTCCAGTCACCGGCAATAGCTCGCTGTACCTCAACAAACGATAATTGGCCGTCGCACACCAGCCGGTGCAGCACGCCCTCTTGATCGTCCTTAAGATCCGCGTTCCAACCATCTGCCGGTTGCCGCGGCTCGGGCCAGAGGTTGTGCAGATCCGCAGGTGCGCCTCCGAGCTCCAGCGGGATGAGGTGGTCTTCCTCATAGTCGCGCATCTGGCCGCCGCCGCCATAGCTCCACCAGGACCGAAGCTGATGGCGCTTCAGCGCGCTGGTGAACTTGCTCGGTGGCCTGATCGTGCGGGTCCAGCCAGGGACAGGCCCATATTGGTCTGGGTGACAGCGGGATTGATAGCGCCTGGCGTGCTGGAGGGGTCTGGGTGTAAAACAGCGTGCAAAACTTTCCAGATTCTGAGGGTAAACAGCGTCCAATAGTTTCCACCTCGGTTCATGCGATCATCTGGCCTTTTGGCCGGAGAATCTGGGGTGCTGCTCATGGACTTGATTGCCGAGGTTCGGCGCCGACGTTTGGTCAGCAAGGAGAGCATCAGCTCCATTGCGCGTGACCTGAAGCTGTCGCGGCCGACGGTTCGCAAGCATTGCCGGACGCGATGTGAACCGTCTTATCGGCGGCGCGAGCAGCCGACGCCGATGCTGGGGGCCTTCCAGGAGACACTGGAGACTTGGTTGCGCACCGAGCGCCTTCTTCCGAAAGCCCAGCGCCGCACTGCGCGACGGTTGTTCGAGGGGTTGCAGGTCGAGGGGTATCGCGGCGCGTATGACAGCGTGCAGCGTTTCGTGCGGCGCTGGAAGGCTGACAAAGGAGGGCTTTCTATTGGCCACGCCTTTGTGCCGCTTGCCTTTGCGCCCGGCGAGGTGTGCCAGTTCGACTGGAGCCACGAGCATGTCGAACTCGGCGGTGTCATGCAGACCATCAAGGTTGCGCATTTCCGGCTGACATTCAGCCGTCAGATGTTCGTGGCGGCTTATCCGCGCGAGACCCAGGAGATGGTTTTTGATGCGCATAATCGCGCCTTTGCCTTCTTCGGCGGCGTGCCCCAGCAGATGGTCTACGACAATCTCAAGGCCGTGGTCGAAGCGATCTTCACCGGCAAGGAACGGCTGTTCAACCGCCGCTTCATGGTGCTGGCCAATCATTATCTGTTCGAGCCCGTGGCCTGTACGCCCGCTTCGGGCTGGGAGAAGGGACAAGTCGAGAACCAGGTTGGCAACATTCGTGAATGGCTATTTACGCCGTTGGCCCGCTTTGCCAGTTTCGAGGCGCTAAACGAATGGCTGGCCACGCGTTGCCGGGAACTGGCGCAGCGCAAACATCCAGCAATGCCAGAACGCTCGATCGCCGCTTGCTTCACCGAAGAGCAGCCGTCGCTCAGGCAGATCACCGCGATCTTCGATGGTTACGTCGAGCACATGCTGCGCGTGTCCAGCACCTGCTTGATTACTCTGGATCGGAATCGTTATAGCGTGCCCGCGGCCTTTGCCGGTCGCGCCGTCTCGGTACGTAGTTCCGCCGCCATCGTGAGCATCGTAGCCGATGGCATGGTCATCGCCGAACATGGCCGCCGATTTGGGCGTGATCAGCTGATCTGCGATCCCTGGCATTATTTACCGATCCTCGAACGCAAACCCGGCGCTCTACGCCACGGCGTGCCGTTCCGCGAGTGGGATTTGCCGATGGCTATTCAGCGTGTGCGCGACCGCATTCTCAAACAGCCTAAAGGAGACCGCGCCTTCGTCGAATTGCTGATGATGACTCGTGAGTTCGGACTGGAACCGCTGCAAGTCGCATGCGAGCTGGTGCTGGACGGCAATGTCGTGACCGCCGCCGTGGTGATGAACGAGATGCGCCGCCTGGTGGCACCTGGAACACCGCTCCTACTGAACGTGCCCGACATGTTGAAGCTCCAGACAGAACCGCTCGCCGATTGCGGCCGCTACGACCATCTGCTGCGCGGGGTGAGCCATGCCGTCCACTGATCCTGTCAAGCCCCTTGGCTTTGCTTCGCCCGGCATGGATCGCCTGGCTCAGCTCAAGGCGCTGCATCTCTACGGGATGGCCGCGGCCTGGAGCGAGTTGTTGGCCGAAGGGCCACGCCGGCCGGTGCAGCCCGAAGCATGGCTGGACCGGTTGATTGAAGCCGAACTCGCCGACCGTCAGGTGCGCAGCCTGCGCTATCAGCTCAAGGCAGCACGCTTCCCCGTGCATCGGGATCTGATCGGGATCGACTGGGCCGAAACACCATTATCGCAGGCGCAAGTCCAGCAATTGGCGACTGCGGCCTTCATGGAAACAGCGCATAATTTGATCCTGGTCGGCGGAACCGGCACCGGCAAAACCCACATCGCCACAGCTTTAGGTGTTGCCGCCATCCACAGGAGCAAACGAGTACGCTTCTATAATGCCGTCGATCTCGTCAATCAACTGGAACGAGAAAAACAACA
Source organism: Acetobacteraceae bacterium (assembly GCA_965198855.1). GTDB lineage: Bacteria > Pseudomonadota > Alphaproteobacteria > Acetobacterales > Acetobacteraceae > BOG-908. The sequence continues at coordinate 1,200,397 of CBDAPZ010000002.1, forward strand.
AGGACGTGCAGGCAATCTTGCACGCCAGCTGGTCCAGACCGACGCCGTCATCGTCGATGAACTCGGCTATCTCCCGTTCCCAGCCTCCGGCGGCGCATTGCTGTTCCACCTGATCAGCCAGCTTTACGAAAAAACTTCACTGATCTTCACCACCAACCTCTCCTTTGCTGAGTGGGTGGGTGTCTTCGGTGATGCCAAGATGACAACCGCTCTCCTCGATCGCGTCACCCACCACTGCGATATCCTGGAAACCGGCAACGATTCCTTTCGCTTCAAGCAGCGCAAGAAACAGACAAAAGCAGGCTGACAAAGTGGAAACTATTGGACGCTGTTTGCTGGAAACTATTCAACGCTGATTGACAGTCTGGGAGCGAGATCTGGGCATAAGCCGCCCCTGAAGGTCCGAAAGCGAGCAGGACGGTGAGACTTGTGATCCCTAGGGCGGCGATCGTTTTCAAACTTTCCAAAACTCGTGGCGTCCTGACGGAAACAGGAATTACAGCCGTGGAATCTGACGACATAGTCTTGGGCAGAGTGATAGCAACGTTCGCTGAGGTTGAGGCACAGATTATCCTGACAGAAGCGGCTGTTTATGAAAGTCGCGCGTGCTTGGCACGGCTGAAGGCGACTCTCGAGGACATGACCGGGAGGATTCTTAAGAACCGAGATCCCCTTGCGGACGTGCTGTCAAAGGGCGAGACGCATCACTGAACTTAGGCGACCAAAGGACCGCCCCCGCTCTGGCCAGAAGGCCCTCCCTGATATGCCGGGCTGCTGACCAAGCAGCTGGCTACCTGGACACCCGCAAGATGGAGAACGGATGCTCGTATTACTGGAATGTGACGTCGTCATCTGTTTGGTTCTTAGCGTCTTGATCAGCAAACCTGGGGGTCCGGTAGCAACAGAACCAAAAATGCATTTCAGATCGACTGTGCTCCACAAGGGTCTAGATCCCGAGAACGGGTGTCGCTCCACAAGCCCCAAAACGACCCCACGGCACAGAGAAAGTGTCCCACGCCAACGTGCCGCTAGGGTGAACCTCAATGGCGCCATGACCGCTTATGGTGGTTACCCGTCCGACTGGTTCTGGGTGACACGTCCGGCGAAGCTGCCCTTCCTATTTTGACGTGGTCTGGCCGAGAGCAGACAGGCAGCTATTGAGCGGCTGGGGTCCTAGAGCGGACGATCGTTGCTTGTCGACCTTCGGCCATTCTCACGATGCGACTAGAGCGTTTTCCGACCTTATCGAGTCGGAGAAAAATGCCGGAAAACGTTCTAGCTCCTTGTTTGGCGAGCATCTTTATCCAGCAGGTGATCCCATTCGGTCGGATGATGCACTAGCCCGTGCTCGAGCAATTCACGAAAGTGAGGCTCGGCGAGCGGCCGCGCAAAGAGGTAGCCCTGCCCCACGGAGCAGCCCAGCGCGCGCATGAGGCGGCATTCGGCCTCCGTCTCGATGCCTTCCGCCACGACGCGAACGTCCAGTGCGGCACCGAGCTTGACGATGCTCTCCACGATCACCCGCTTCGCCTTGCTGTGGGCGGCGCCATGTACGAAGCTCCGATCGATCTTGATCTCGGTCATCGGAAAGCGCTCGAGGTAGCGCAGATTGGAATAGCCGGTGCCGAAGTCGTCTATCGAGATGTTGACCCCAAGCCGACGCAGCTGCTCAAAGGTACGGCGGATGCTCTCCGGCTCGGGCGCCAGGAGGTTTTCGGTTAGTTCCAGCGTCAGCCACTCGGCCTGGCAGCCTGTCTCGTCCAGCACCCGTCGGACGGCCTCCACCGTGTCGCACTGCATGAACTCCAGCATCGAGACGTTCAGCGCGAACCGGATCGGAGACTGACGCGCCCGATTGACCTCGGCCACATACCCGGCCAACGTGCGGAGCCCCCAGGCTCCTATCTCCAGAAGCGCGCCGGTTTCCTCCGCGATCCCGATGAACCGGCCTGGTAGTTGGAGTCCGAGCGACTTGTGTTTCCATCGCAGCAGAGCCTCGGCTCCCACCAGGTCACCGAACTCGAGATCCACTTGCGGCTGGTAGTGGAACAGCAGTTCCCGGTTTGCGACGGCCGTTTGCAATTCGCTCGCGAACTGGATGCGGTTGCAGGCATCCTGCTCGTCCGCCACTGCGAAGGCATGCGGCGCAGGGGGGCATTTCGCTTTTGAGCGCTGCAGTGCGGCCCCGGCCTGCCTGATCAGATGAAGCGGATGCCCGCTGAACGAGCCTACGGTGTAGCCGGTGGCAAACTGGACTGCCAGCGACGCGACGGGCAGGACGAAATGCGGCTTCAGCACGTTCACCACGGTCTCGACCGTCGCCGTAGCGAAGCTACGATCGGTCAGCCTGAACGCCAGAGCAAAGCTGTTGGGGCCTACGCGGGAGACGGTGAGGTGGTGCCGGGAATTCGGACAGGTTGATAAGCTTTTCCCACCTTCGGGTAGGATGAGAACGAATGGGGAAAGTGACACGCAAGCGCTACTCGGCCGAGTTCAAGGCGCGGGTCGCGTTGGAGGCCATCAAGGGCGAGCAAACAGTATCCGAGTTGGCATCCAAGCACGGGGTGCACGTGACCATGATCAACGGCTGGAAACGGCAGGCTGTTGAGGGCATGGCGGCGATTTTCGGGGCGAAAGCTGAAGCGCCGCCGGCGGCAACGGAGGCCGACCTGACACGGCTGCATGCCAAGATTGGTCAATTGGTTGTGGAACGGGATTTTTTGGCGAAGGCCTCCGGTCGATGACGGTCGAGTGGAGGCGCCGGATCGTGCGGGCGGACCACGCGATGCTATCGATTGTCCGACAATGCGAATTACTGTCAATCAGCCGATCGGGATTTTACTATGAGCCGACAGGAGAAAGTGCCGAGACATTGGCGCTGATGCGGCTGATTGACGAGGCGTATCTGCTGTTTCCATACTACGGGTCGCGTCAGATGGCGCGGCATCTGTCTCGCCTGGGGCATCCGGTTGGGCGGCGGCGGGCGCGGCGTTTGATGGCCAAAATGGGCCTGGCGGCGATCTATCAGAAGCCGCGCACCAGCACGCCGAACCCTGAGCACCGGATTTACCCGTATCTTTTGCGCGAGCTGGCGATTGACCGGCCAAACCAGGTTTGGTGCGCGGATATAACGTATATTTCGATGCGGCGTGGTTTCATGTATCTGGTGGCCGTGATGGACTGGGCCACCAGGCGGGTGCTGTCGTGGCGTGTGTCGAACAGCATGGAAGCCGATTTCTGCATCGAGGCGCTGGAGGAAGCACTTTCCAAGTATGGTCAGCCGGAGATTTTCAATACCGATCAGGGCAGTCAGTTCACCAGCCCCCGCTTTACCGGGGTTCTGGAGACCAAAGGCATCAAGCTCAGCATGGATGGGCGCGGCCGCTGGATGGACAATGTTTTCATTGAGCGGCTGTGGCGCTCGCTGAAATATGAATGCATATATCTGCATGCTTTCGAAACCGGCGGAGAACTGCGCGCCGGGGTCTCGACCTGGGTCGGCCACTATAACAGCCATCGCCCGCATTCCACGCTATGCGGTCGCACGCCAGACGACGTATATTACGCGCGTCCGCTGCCGGCGCTGGTGCCGGGGCACGCCCCGGCACCAGCGCCGGCAGCGGACGCGCGTAAAGCGGCATGAAGATCAACCGGGAAAAGCTTATCCGAGCCGCGGAACTGTCCAACCAACCGGCACCACCTCAACGGCTTCGGCCGGAAGCGCCGCCAGGCGCGAGGTGACCGAACAGAGCAGCTTATCGCCCATCTCATAGCCGAAGCCGTTATTGACGTCGTGGAAGCCGACGATGTCGAGCTTGATGACCAGTAGCGAGGCTGTCGGAGGTCCTTCGATGGCGGCAAGCCGGTCGAGCAGGCCATACCGATCGAGCAGGCCGGTCAGGCGGTCTATGCCTGCGGCGTGGGTCACGTCGCGCATCACGCCAACGAAATGGGTCACCTCGCCCCTATCGTCGCGCAGCGGCGTCAAGCGCAAGGCGTTGCGGAACATCGTTCCGTCCCGTCGATAGTTCCGCAGGGTCACCGCACAGTCACGGCCCTCCGCCAGGGCCGCCCGCATCTCCACGATCTCGGGCTGGTGCCGGTCGGCCCCCTGGAGATAACGGACATTCTTGCCGATAGCCTCGGCTGCGCCATAGCCGGTCAGCGATTCGAATGCCGGGTTCACCTGAACGATCGGCTGGTCCATCTGTCGCATGTCGGCGACCAGCACGCCGTCGCTGCCATGCATGATCGCGAGCGACGAGGCGATGGGGGATACGGCTTCCCGGGACGAGAGCTCGTGGTGGGTCGTCCATCGCATGGGACCGAAAGCCCGGAGTGGCTCGCCGGCAGTTCTGTCGTATTCATGCACTGTTGCGGCTCCGCTTGGGATACCCGCGCCTACTTCCGGCGATGTTCCCTCTGCGATTCAGTGCCGCCGCAAGAATTGACTGCATGACTTGGGCCTCCTGACGCAGTGATGCGCCAGCGGCGATGACCCATCAACGACGGCGACGCATCGCTTCAGGACTAAACGGCGTCACTCCGGTCTCGCCACGGCGACAGCGGAACCGGTCGTCTGGAAGCGCACGCGGTACTCCAGCGGCGTGACTCCGAGCCGGCGCACGAACGCCCGTCTGAGCGTCTCAACCGACCCGAAGCCCGCAGTATGGGCAATCCCCTTCATCGGCGCGGCGCTCTCTTCCAGCAGGCGGCGGGCGATTTCGATCCGAACCACCTCGACATAGGCTGCGGCGCTCACGCCCTGCTTGGCACGAAACAGCCGGGACAGGTGGCGGGGGCTTACACCAGCCACCTTGGCCAGCGCGGTAAGCCCCAGGTCGATGCGCGGATGCTCTAAGATATGCAGCCGGATGCTGTCGATCGGGCCGGTCGTCGTGGTCTGCGCTGTCAGCGCCGCGCTGAACTGCGACTGGCCGCCGGGCCGCTTCAGGAACACCACCAGCCGGCGTGCGACCCACAAGGCGAGGGCGCGCCCGTGATCCTCCTCGATCAGCGAAAAGGTCAGGTCGATCGCCGCGGTCACGCCAGCGGAGCTGAAGACTGGCCCATCCCGCACGAAGATGGGATCGGGCTCGACCCGTATGTCGGGGAAGGCGGCAGCAAAGCGTTCCGCGTATTCCCAATGTGTCGCGACCCGTCGCCCGGACAGCAGTCCCGCATTGGCCAGAAGGAAAGCTCCCGTGCACGTTGAGCCGTAGCGTCGCGCCCGGCCTGCCTGCTGTTGCAACCAACGGGTGACCTGCTCACTCGGGGCACACGGCACGCCGTAAGGCCCAACAACGATCAATGTGTCGGACACCTCGGTTGTTTGACCCACGCTAAAGTCGGGAACGAACGTCACCCCTGAGGCGCTCTTCATCGGGGCGCCCCACTCAGTCACCAGCTGAACCCGATAGGGCTTTGCAACGCACAGCTTGCTGTTCGCCTCGAACAGGGCGTCCTGGACGCCGGCAATCTCGAGCAGGTGCACATTGCTGGGAGCGAAGATCGTGATGAGCACGGCCGGACCTCCGCTGGGGGGAGTTGGACATCGCCACGCAATCGCCAGGATAGGCCGGCCGAGCGTAATGATTTGAGGCGAGCAGACGGACCGACACTACGCCCCTTCCCGAGTTTGTCAGCCTAGCCGAACGAACGGCAACTTTCAGGCGGTTGTTAAAACATGTGGAACGGCGTCACGTGGACGCGTAGCCGCCACGCGAGTTCCGGCGCGAATTGGCCTAAAGCTGCTGGTCCGCGATGGAGCGATCAACAAAAGTAACCTGACATTCGGTGGTTTTGCTGGCGGGGGGGGCTTCCCAGGATCGGCGCCTAAACAGCCAGCGTCCAGCGAGCGCTACTGGACGTGTCTAATGAGACCGCGCAGCGCCCCGTCTGCCGCGTCGAGAGACTGCCGTTTGGCGCGATCGGATTTGTGGGGGTTACGTGTGCTGCATATGCTTCAGCCATGCCGGATACATTTTCGTTCTCCCCGCATGCCCTTGCGCCATTCGGTCTTGCGTTTGAGCGGTTGTGCGGGCGGGCCGGCGTGGTGCCGTCTAACGCTTGGGCCACCCGCGACTTCTTTGCACTCTGGGCGGCAGCGGAGGAGGAATTGGCCGACCCATCCGCCGGATTACGCTTCGGCGCAGAAGCGATCGCCAGGGGTTATGGCGTCGCCGCCATCGTGGCGCTGCATGCGCCCGATTTCCGAAACGCTCTTGCGGCACTTGCGCGCTACAAACGCCTGACCTGCCCTGAACGCGTCGAAGTGGAGACCCATGGTGGCGAGGCGATCGCGCGCTATCGCTGGCTTCAGGCGCCGGGCGCCGTGCCACGCCTGCTCGTCGATACGACCATGGCCTCGCTTAATGCTCTCGCACGACACGGGACCGCGGGCGCGGCAGCGCCGATCCGGCTTGAACTGACCCGGCGTCCTACGGAGGGCGCGCTGCTTCATCGCCACTTCGACTGCCCAATCGTTTTCGGTGCGGCGTCTGACGCTATGGTCTTCGACAAGGCCGCGCTTGACATAGCGTTCGTCTCCGCCGACGGCGGTGCCTTTGCCCTCCTGTTAGACGGTCTGGAGTGCAGGGTCGCGCAGGGCGAGGGTTTCTCCGCGCTCGCCGGAGATCTGCGCGTGGCGATCGCGCGACTCCTCAGCGAGGGGCGACGCCCAACCATCGCTGCAGTGGCCCTCCGGCTCAGACTCAGCACCCGCACGCTTCAGCGCCGCCTGGACGAAAGCGAGACGACGTTCCAGCAGCAACTCGCGGCGGTGCGGCGCACGACGGCGAGCCGGCTGCTCGCAGATACCGATCTCGATCCGGTGGCGATCGCCCTGCTGCTCGGTTTCGCCGAACCAAATTCCTTCGCACGCGCCTTTCGCGCCTGGGAACAGACGACACCATCGCGCTGGCGCGAGAGCCAAGGCGCTCCTCAGGCATGATCGACCAAGGAACCCCGCAATGACCGCGCAGCGCATCCTCGTCACGGGGGGTTCCGGCTTTATTGCTGGACATTGCATTCTCCAGCTGCTCGAGCAAGGTTTTCTCGTCCGCACCACTATTCGCTCACTCGCCCAAGAAGCTGCATTGCGCAGCGTGCTTGGCGAGGCGGGCATGGTCCACCGCGACAGGCTGAGCGTCGTCGCAGTCAATCTCATGAGCGATGAAGGCTGGGCGGATGCTGTCGACAAGATCGATGTCGTGCTGCACGTCGCCTCGCCCGTAAAACCCGGACACATCGAGAATGCGGACGATGTGATTATCCCTGCACGCGAAGGAACACTTCGCGTGATGCGTGCGGCACGGGACGCCGGCGTTAGGCGCATCGTTCTCACTTCTGCGTTCCACGCCGTCAGCTGGGGACATCCGCACAACGACCACGTCTTTACCGAGACCGACTGGACCATCATCGATGGCCCTGGCGTCGATGCTTACGGCAAGAGCAAGACACTTGCAGAGCGCGCAGCCTGGGACTTCGTAGCCACCGAGGGGCGCGGGCTCGAGCTCACGACTATGCTTCCCGTGGCGGTCATGGGGACCGTGATGGGCCGGGACATCTCCGGCGCCAACCACCTTATCCAGCGGATGCTCAACGGGGAGATGCCGGGCCTTCCCAACCTGTTCATCCCGATCGTCGACGTCCGTGACGTGGCCAGCGCCCATATCCTGGCCATCACCCATCCAGCGGCAGGGGGAGAGCGGTTCCTGCTGTCGAACGGCCCGGCCCTTTCGATGAAGGAGATTGCCGCTGCTCTGAAGGCGAGGCCCGGCCGCGTTGCCAAGCGTGTCCCAACCCGATCGATTCCCGACCTCGTGCTGCGCGTCGTCGGGCTGGTTGATCCCAAGATCCGAACAGTCCTGCCTGATCTCGGCTATGCCAAACAAACGTCCAACCAAAAAGCTCTGAAAGTGCTCGGTTGGACACCGCGCGACCCTCGCGAGGCGATCGTTGCGGCAGCAACCAGCATGGTTGCAAAGCACTTGGTCAGGGCATGATTTTGCGAGCGCGGATGCAGTTGGCGGTGACCGCTTTTGGTATGGTGCAGCTGTGCGGATCATGGCAGCTCTGAGGCGCGTAGCCGCCGTCTTAATCGGAGACCAAGTGACTGCTTCCGAGCAAAGCGATTGGGGTGTTGAACGGCTCACGTTGATCGGAAGCGGCGGTCTGGCTCAGCTGAAATGCATTTTCAGCTTCGCTGCTACCGGATCCCCAACCTGGACGCGGCGTTGCCACCGCAACCCAGCCGGCTTTGGCTTCTGCCGTGCGATCACCTTGAGTTTTCATCAAACGCCGCTTCGTTCTGGCTTAATACGTTCCAGGTCCACGCAGTACCACAACCCCATGCCGCCGATCTGACTGAGCCTGTGGGATCAGCTGTATTTCAGCAGGCGGCTTGCCGCAGCCGCCGCATCGCATCTGCAAGATTGCTTCTGAAAACGTCAGGATCGTGCCCCGTGGCGTGGTGTAGAATTGGCTACATCATTGCGCCCTCCGGCTTGGTTGGCCGGTCATATCAGGCGGCCACGGCGGGCAGCTTGACGATGGGATCATCGCTCAATCCGGCCATGGTTTCCAGCGTCATGTAACGTCCGCGTTGGACGGCCCACTCATCGTTCTGCTCCAGCAGGATGGCGCCGACAAGGCGGCGGATTGCGGCTTCGTTGGGAAAAATACCGACCACGTCTGTGCGCCGCTTAATTTCGCCATTCAGACGTTCAATCGGGTTTGTGCTGTGCAACTTGGTGCGGTGTGTCTGAGGAAAACCCATATAGGCAAGCACGTCAGTCTCCATCTCGTCCATCATCGTTGCCAGCTTGGCGGCTTTGGGGCGTAGCTGGTCGGCGACCTGGCGCCATTGTGCCTTGGCACTGGCAGCATCTTCCTGGGCAAAGGCGGTGCCGATGAAGGCCGCCACCACACCACGGCCCTGGCGGCCGGCATGGGCCAGCAGGTTGCGCATCGCATGCACACGGCATCGCTGCCAGGTGGCATACAGAACCTTGGTGATGGCGGCTTTGAGACCCTCATGCGCATCGGAGATGACGAGCTTCACACCGCGCAGACCGCGGCGTGCCAACGTGCGCAAGAATTCGGTCCAGAACGTCTCGGCCTCCGAGGCGCCGATCGCCATGCCGAGCACCTCACGCCTGCCATCGGTGTTGACGCCGGTGGCGATCGTGACGGCGACACTGACGATACGGCCAGCCTCGCGCACCTTCAGATACGTGGCGTCGAGCCACAGATACGGCCATTCGCCTTCGAGCGGGCGATCGAGAAAGCTGTTGATTTTGTCGTCAATCTCGCCGCACAGCCGGGAGACCTGGCTCTTACTGATACCGCTCATGCCAAAGGACTGAACAAGGCCGTCGACCGAAAGGGTGGATACGCCTTGAACGTAGGCTTCTTGGATCACAGCGGTGAGTGCCTTCTCGGCCATGCGCCTGGGCTCCAGAAAGCCTGGAAAATAGCTGCCGTGCCGTAGTTTGGGCACACGCAGTTCGATGGTGCCGGCGCGGGTTTCCCAGACCCGATCACGAAAGCCGTTGCGCTGATTGACCCTGTCCTCGCTGCGCTTGCCATAGGGCGCGCCGGTGAGGCTTTCGGCCTCCAGCTCCATCAGACGCTGGGCCGTGAAGCCGACCATCTCGCGCAGCAATTCGGTATCCGAACTCTTTTCCAAAAGGGCACGAAGGGCCAAAGTGGGGTCGGTCATCGTCGGTGTCTCCAGAAGGGTTGGTTGGTGCAACTCCAACCTTACCGAAGACCCGCGATGACCGCCGCTGGGGATAAGTGGCCTGCCTGCGCCTGACTCTGGACGGTCGCTCCGGCAGGCCACTTATCCCCAGCTCCTACACCACCCCTGGGGACGCGACCAACGTCAGGCCTGGGTAGAACGCGGCCAACGCCTTCACGTCATAGGCACGCCCTCTCGAACATCCTCCTGCACCGCAATCGATCGCGAGCCGCCAGGTTGAAAATTCGCCGAGCTTGCTATGCATGACGGCGCGATGCCGTTTGTAGTTTGAGACGTTGTGGCCCATCAGGCCTGCTGCGAGGTCGGCGCCCCCACAATCTCGATCGACCAATCTGGCGCCGGCCCGCCACAGTGCGATCGATGGAACGAGGCGCACAGGAAGACCGGCGCGGGCTTACGCCGGCACTGCCTGCATCGGAGCTTCGGCAGCATCTCGTCGAAAGTGGTGTCGCCCAGCTCATGCATGAGCATCTTGATCGGCGGGATGACGGTGCGCCCGCAGCCGGCCTCACACCGCAGCTCGAGGTAGCAGTTGGGCCAGTCAGAAAGGCGGTGATCCTTACGGAATTGCGGCGGGTGCTTCGGCCCCGGCGCCATCGCGTCAGACCCGCGCTTTAGGCTGCGGGAAGTCGCCAGCCGCCTGACGCAGCTTCCGTGCATCCGAATAGGTCCACCAGTTTACAGGTTCACCGGTCCGCGCCTGGTGGATGGCCGCAGAAAACACATCGTGGACGCAGGGGTCATGGCGACGAGCCGTTTCCTCGCAGACCCGGAGGTACAGCGTGTCGGCATTCTGCTCGGCCAATTGCCCGATAGTGGTGATGCCAAGCACATTGAAATCAGCCAGCGTCGCTGGGCCGACGTTTCGCAATTTGGCAAAGGGGAGGGGTGTGTCGCTGTCGATCATGCCTGCAAGTAAGCAGGGGAACAGATAAGGAACAAGGCGTATTCAGAATCCATCCACAGGATTCTGCGACGCGCATAGGGCGAATTGCACGGCGCTCATGGCAATGCACTTTCCTCGTCGCGCGCCAACTTGCTGACTCGCTCCAGGGTCATGGTATGGCCCCTCGTCCATAGATCGCGACAGAGCCCGACCGGCCGCAGATCCGCGTCAATGCGTGAAACTGCTTCTCCGCCTCAATGGCAGTTGAGGCGATCCGCTCCACTGGATCAGAAGAGCCGGGGCTCTTGCCAGTGATCCGAAAGTAATTTGCCATGATTGTTTATACCGCCTGGCTAGCCTTTGGCGCCGCTGCTGCCATCACCGCTGGACGTTCGCCGGCCCCAGCTTTGCGACGCCGAATCCGGCAGCGCATCAGATGGTTGCCTCGTCGACAACTCGCTAAGACTAGATAGGCCGGGACCAGCCCGGCCACCAGCGCCTGCGCGAGACGTTTCTCGTGATGGAGTGAACCCCGTCAGACCGGCCATCAGGCTGGGCGACAGCTCTATTTCCAGAAGCTTCCGCCCGTTACCCGATGACGACGGGCGGTGCCAGCTTGCCGTTGCCAAACGAACTGCTGGCCCGGTCGACCTCGCCGAAGAGGACCATGACGTCGTTCTTGTCCACGCCAACCACATCGAGACGGGCGATCAGCGCTGCAAGCAGCGCGTGTTTCTGCTTTACCTCCGTTCCCGACGACACCAGGATCTCAATCATCAGCAGCTCATCGGTTCGGGGTTTCGGCAGCTCAGGGTAGGTCGGATCGATCAGCAGATCGTCTGCCTCCAGGCTAAAGAATCTCTGGAACATGTCATTTTGCGGATAACCGACGGAGACGCTCGCAGCATGAATCGCAGCCGAGACGGCGCCCTTGTCGGCGCCGCGCCCGCTCGACCGCATTGTGATGGTGAACAGTGGCATAGCTTTCTCTCCGACGTCCACGGGACGCAGTAACTCCGCCGGGAGGCGGGCCGGTCCTGGCGGGTGACTGCCCACAACGCACAGTATGCTCGCCGGGGTCGTGCCCCGCCCGGACTCTCGATGCGCACTGGCACGCGATTGACCCTCATTTTCTGATCGAAACTTCTGTTTTCATACTGCCCAGTGCAGTTGATCGAGGCGCACCCCACCCCACAGCTCGGCGGTCCGCCAGAGCGTCCATACCGGCATGCAGGATGCCACATCTCGCCTGAATACCCGCCTAGGTCGCGTCGAACGACCGCGGCGTTGCTTGACAAGCGCGCAATGAGTTCTTCGCAACCAATTTGTTGGTTGACGGGAGATTTAATTGCGCCTGCTGACCGGGTGTCCAGAGAGAAGCTTGGCGCTAGGGCTTAGCAAACTTCGCGATGTAGAGATCATGCTGATGCGTAGGCCCCTCGTGATCTTCATCACACGGACCCAGGTATCGCCAGCCATAGGTAGTCATGTAGTCAACCTTAACTCCCCAACTTTTCCGCCTCGGACCCCAACCTTCCCCGGACCAATAGAGCGCGGCTGGCACCCGTTTATCTGGATGAGCCAGAAAATGACGTGTCCATGTCATGGTGCCAACGGGGGGATCTGCGGTAGTAGGCGAGGAACCGCTTGTCACGCTCTCATTGCTCCCCGATCGGGATGAAAGGCCTTCGCCGCGCAAGCCATGAGAGGAGAAGGACGACAGCCAGGCCAGAGTAGACTGAAGCATTGCAGCGCCGATTTGTAAATGCCGCCCGTCGTCCTGCATAGACGATCCGTTGCTTGAACCCGGTCGGATATCGTCTGTTCCCCATGGGCGGACTAGCGCGCAGTTAAAAGACATACTGCTTAGTAGCCCGTAGAGGCTCTGCGTCGCGGGAACAAAGCATTAACATCTGCCCCTTTGTATCAACCGGTGGCCTCGTCACCTGATCATGAGCGTCTTGCCTTCGCGACCGCAATAAAGCTACTACTTCCGGGCGAATTGTGACAGCTTGGGAGTGGTCTATCGTCGGTGAGATGCTTCTGGCGAGTTCGCCTTTGGGATGCTGTTGGACCGCGATTGTTGTTCTAAAGTAGCTTAGCTTTGTTCAGGATAGGTTATTGATGAGCGGCAATAGTGTGACTTCGCGTCTTGCCAAAGGAATTCAAATCAAAGCTCGCACTTCAGTCAACGTCAGCGAACAGTCGCCTACGTCAAACACGCCGCCTGTTGAGGTCAAAGTAGCGGGTGCTCTGTCGAGAGCGGATGCTTTCGCCATCATAAAGCGGTCCGGGCTTTTTGATGCTAATTATTACAGCATGACATATCAGCTGGTTAACCAGTTCGACGTCTTGCTTGAAGACTTCCTAGACTCCGACACCGAGATGAACCGCAGACCGAACCCTTACTTTGAGCCTAGCTGGTATCTTGACGCCTATCCGGATGTGACTGGCTCAAAAATGCCGCCGCTGGTGCATTACATTTTGCACGGTGACGCGGAAGGGCGGTGGCCGGGTCCGCTGTTCGACACTCGCTGGTATCGTGCAAGGTACGGGATCAGGCCTGAGCAGTTGGCGTTGGCGCATTATCTCCAGAGCTCTGGAAAACTTGGGCTACGTTGCGATACAGAACTTGATGGTACAGTTGAGCGAATTTCGTCGCGTGTCGTCTCCGGATGGGTTGCCGATCTGGCGCATCCTTCACACCCCTTGACTGTCGAGCTTTTGATGCATGGCGAAGTTGTCTGCGAAACGGTCGCGGACCGTCCGCGTCAGGATCTCGCCGGCCTCGATCTAGGTGAGACCGCGTTTGGCTTCCAACTGGTTCTGCAGGACCGGATCGTCACTCATACCCCTGCGGTTCGAGTCAAGTCGTCTGGCCTTATTCTTCCCGTGCTGCAGAGCGCGCCTGCATCTGAAGGCGTGGTTGAACACATTTCCTGGCCCAATGTTTTCGGTTGGGGATGGCGGGTCGGGCAGAACGACGCCCCTGCCGACATGGACCTTTTTCTAGCCGATCGGCTTGTGCAAACCGTTCGCGCGGCAGAGTTCCGCGATCACCTGGCGGCGGCCGGTATCGGAGATGGGAAGCACGGCTTCGCGTTTGATCTGGAAGGGCTGGTTGATGCGAAAGCCTTCAGGCCCGAGGATGTGAGTGTTGCGTTCCACGATAGCGGAACGCGACTGACGGTGCTTCCATCTGCAATACAGGTTGTTGGAGACGCTCTTACAGCGGAACTGATCTATGAGCGCGGTTTCATACGCGGCTGGGTCCATAATAATGTAACCAACCTGCCAGAGCGAATCGAGATCAGCCTTAATGGGGAGGTGATCTGGGCCGGCCAGGCGCGCCGCCTGGAGAATGTTGCTCTTACCGAGGGGCCTGTGCGGCGCTTGGCCGGTTTTCGGGTTCAGTTGCCGGCGCCGGCCAACTGGACGCAAAACCAAGTCATCGAAGTGCGGGCAGGCAGCGGCGAACATGTGCCCGGCAGCCCGGTCATCGTGCCGTATGGCGACCAATATCTTGGCAGCATCGATAATGTCAGCCGCAATCGCGACAAGGTGACCATTTCAGGGTGGTGTATTGACACGACCCGGCCGTCTAGCCGCGTGCCCCTCTCGGTGTTTTACGGGGGCAAATTGGTGTTGGAAGGGGTGACGCATAAGCGCCGTCCGGATCTCTCGGCAACAGGGTTCGATGCGCCTTTCGCGGGCTTTGACCTGGTTCTCGATGATAAAGCTGGAGATGTGATCTCACCGTTCGAGATCGCTGTGCGGCCCGGGCGATCGCTCCTGCCGCTTTCGTCCACGGTGACGGAGATCGCACGCGATGATTTCGGGCCGATCGTTCGCAAGAAAACAACTCGTGCGCTGACCCAGGAGAATGACGAAGTAGAGGGAACGATCGACGAGGTTTCTGATCGTTTTATTGCGGGTTGGGCAAGAAACAAAACCAATCCAGATGTGATGGTGGTGCTGGATTGCTTCATCGACGGCGTGCTTTATGCAACTACGTCGGCGCGCAAATTCCGCGCTGACCTCAAGAAATTCTTCAATGATCATGGTTTTCATCAATATCTTTTCGAACTGACGCCGGCGCTCGCCTTCCAAAATCCTGGCAAAATCGAGATCGTGCCAAGGACAGGCAAGAATCTGGTCAAGCAGAAAATTACATCGCTGCGGAAGACCATCGCGAAAAGCAAGATCATAGAAGCCAAAGAGGCGGATTACCTGACACGGTTCCGGTTCTCTCATGCGGCGACTCCAGAAACAGCGCCACGTATCGCCATCATCGTGATCAACCGAGACGGCGAAGATCTTCTCTCCAGTTTCCTGACCAGTTTTCAAGCTACGAACACCTATGAACGCTATGAGATCATCATTGTTGATCATGCTTCCACCGACGGAAGCGAAGCGTTGTGCCAGCAATGGCAGGACAGGCTGAAGCTGCGCTGGCTGCAGCGGCGCGGGAATTTCTCCTTTTCCGACTCGAACAATTTCGGCGTGCAGCATACCGACGCCGAGCTTGTGATCTTTGCCAACAATGACGTGACGTTCACGCAGGATCTTCTTGCTGTCGTCGGCCGCTACATGGATGACAAGAGCGTAGGGTGTTTGGGGATCCGGCTTGGGGACGACTCTCCTCAGCCGCGCGACGACTCACAAGTGGCCATTCAGCATCTCGGTGTGCATTTCACCGGCAGCCTGGGGAAACATTCCATAGAGGCTTTCGAGAGCCGCTAAAGCCGTGTGTGGCGCAAAGTGAGCGACACGCCTCTCGAGGCGCCTGTTGTCACCGGCGCTTTCATGGTGTGCCGGCGCACCGAATTCATCGAACTTGGCGGTTTCTGCGAGAGCTACTTCTATGGCTATGAGGATGTCGATCTCTGCCTCAAATACATTATTACCAAGGTTTTTTGGCTAATTAGCCAACCCTGCCTTTTCTGTTTTAGTTTCAGACGTTCCGACATCGCCTCAGCGGCACTCTACAAGTGCAGTTTCGCGCCCGGCGTAAGCCTTTTTGGAGTCATGTTTTCCGGAAATTTGGCAGTTGATGTGCTTCGCTAACGGTTCATATTAAGTCAAAATGAATGCGGCTTGGCACTGGAGTGCGTCCATCTTATTGTGAGGCGCTCAACAGGATTATGTGGCCGGGGCGCATGAAGATCGTCGATACCTTTACAATAATCGATTTTGATAAAGCGTCGCATGAACGATTATCCCCTCAGCTCTGCTGACCCTACCGGGCCTCCCGGCGCCGTGCGGGCAGCGCTCATACTTACGGCGCGGCACGATCTGGACGCTGCAGAACGCAGTGCTGCTCGCCGGGCAGACATTTCGACGCCTTGAAGTCGGCCATGCAGGCAGCGCCCCATCGCAGCCGAGAACGGCAGCATGCTACGCCGGATCAGCGATGTGGCGGCGAAGCGCGGCGATATGGCCGACGCCCTCGCTCAGCGCTTCAACAAGCATGCTCGTGTTTTCGGTGCGAGCTGCAACCTTTGCAGATCCATCTTATACCAAGTCTCTGAAGTCGCGACCCGGAAGGGGATTCCCTAAACGGCTGGCATCTGATTCGAGATGGCGAACCATGGAGTTTGCCATGCCTATCCCACTGCGGTCCGATTTCGATGCCCCTCAGCTGAGGGCGTTGGCCAAAAAGACGAAAGACGGCGCGCAGGCTCGTCGCCTGTTGTCGCTGGCTGCGATCTATGAGGGGGCGAGCCGGACACAGGCGGCTGCGATCGAGTGCGTTCGAGGCAATCAACGACGCCGCATCTCGACCCGGCATGCCCTCGGTCGCGGTCAAGACCGCCCAGCACCAGGCTGAGCTGATCATCCTCAGGCATCGCGAGATGCTGGTGGCACAGCGAACCCAAGTGATCAACGCGCTACGCGGGCATGCAGCCGAGTTCGGCGTCGTCGCGGCCAAGGGCACCGCCCAGGTCCAACCTTTGCTAAATAAGCTGGTCAGTGACCCGACAATTCCGGTTGCCGCACGCGCAATGTTCGAGCGAATCGGCGAACACGCGGCCGACCTGGATCGGCAGATCGCCGCCATCGACGCGGATCTTTCCGCCCAGCACAAAGCCAACTCAGTTAGCCAGATGCTGGCCGAGGTGCCGGGGATCGGCCCGGTAACCGCGATCACCCTGGCGGTGGGCGTGGACCCTACGGCGTTTGCCTCCGGGCGGCATTTCGCGGCTTGGCTCGGATTGACGCCGAAAGAGCATTCAACAGGCGGCAAGCAGCGCCTTGGCAGGATCAGCAAGGCCGGCAATCAGAGTCTGCGCAGCTTGCTTGTTGTCGGCGCTATGGCTGTGATCCGCCATGCCAAGCCAGGCAAGCGCTCCGTCTCCCCCTGGTTGCTGGCCCTACTCGCACGCAAGCCGCGAAAGCTGGCTGCGGTAGCGCTGGCCATCAAGATCGCCCGCACCGTGTGGGCGATGATGGCGCGCGGTGAAGCGTATCGACATCTGCCGGTCGCCGCCTAGCCGCGCGCCGACGCCGGGGGTTTAGGGCCAGCACAAGATGACCATCGGTCGCGCCGACAAGCGAGATATGCCGTTAATACCTGTGGCCAGATCAGACCGCAGTCTTGTTTGGCACTCGCTTGCGGAACCCATCTGGGCCAGCGGTCATGAAGCCGCGCTAACAGGCCGGACACATGAGCGCACGCGATCCCAAACCGTCTTGCGTCAACACGCCTTGAACCCCAGGGGCCGTCCACACATGCTATTAATCAACCCGTGAAGCACAGGGAGCGCCGTACAAAGAGGAAGTCTCGTCGCGTATCCTCGAATGTATCAAGCGGAGCCTGCCAGCAAACCTATGTAGCAAAATCAGCAGGTTATGAGAGCCCCTGGCTCCCGAAGTAGGACTCGAACCTACGACAAAGCGATTAACAGTCGCTTGCTCTACCAACTGAGCTATTCGGGATCACCGGCGCGCCCATATACCCTCCCCCATCGCCCGGGTAAACCCCCGTATCCCACGCCAATCTCCAGCTTTCTGCGGCCAGACCGCTTTCGGCGCATGCCTAGCTCAGCCCCAAAATGCTATCCTGCGCGCCCGGCAAACCCGGCTCACCCCACGACACGCAGGAGACCCGTCGGCCATGGCCACCAAAACGCCCAAACCCAGCAAGAAAACCGCCAAACCGCCGCGCATGCCGCTGTCGAAGGCATTCAGCTCCTCCACCGCCCCCGTGCCAAAACCAGCGGAACCGCAGCAGATCCGCATGCCGTCACGCCGCCTCGGGATGCCCGTGCGCTGACACTGCACGCACCGGCCGCGCACCGCCCCCAACGCATGCCCATCGTGCCGGAGGGCCAGGCGCCGCCCAAAGGCAAAAGGGGGCGATGTGCCATGACGGCGTAGGGCCCAATGTGTCCTCGCCCTAAGATACGTCGTGCCGCGGCGGCGGGGTCGCCAGACCCAACGCCGCCGCAATATCCCGCAGAGGCTTGTCGCGCGTCCAGAACGTAGCGCCCGCCGTCAGGCGTACGGCCGCGAGCAGGTGAATGTCGACATAGCCGGCGCCGCGGCCGAACAGCGCGTGGCGCTCGATGAAAAGCAAGGCCTCCGCGTCCGTGGCAATGACGGCGCGCGGCAAGTCCAGAAGGGCACCCAGCACCGTCTCGCGCCGTGCCAGATTTCCCAGCGCCAGCTCCCCGACGACAAAGGGATGTGCCAGCACCATCCCGGTCTCGAGGAGACCCGCAAGCCGGTCATCGCCGGCGCGCAGATGGTCGATCCAGACGGACGTATCGACCAGGATCACGCGGTCGCGGGGCGCCGTCGCGGTGGTGCGTCCAAGCCCGGTTCGCTGCCGCCCAGCCTGGCCAGCCGCCGCGCGCTTTCCCGCTCGATCAAAGCGGTGAGCGCCGCACGGACCAGGCCGGATTTCTCCGAGAGGCCCGTCAACGCCTGCGCCTTGGCGACGAGTTCATCATCGAGTGCCAAGGTGGTGCGCATTCTCATCTCCCGCGAGAGCACGAAAACTATCATCAGGTGATGCCGGCTTCAATGCTGCGCTGGGCGGGAAGGCCAGGGGCTCTGCCCCTGGACCCCGTTAAAGGCGGAGCCTTTAAAATCCTTATTTAAAGGCAGTTTCAGGAGGGGGGCCGCTCGTACCTCGATGAAGGCCTTGTTGGCCCCCCTCCTGAAACTGCCTTCAGATAAAGGTTCTAAGGACGTGTCCTTAGCGGGGTCCAGGGGCAGAGCCCCTGGCCTTCCTCGCCCAACGCGGAGCTGGTGCGGGTGGCCGGACTCGAACCGGCAAGGGCTTTCGGCCCGGCGAATTTTGAGTTCGCTGTGGTTAC
Organism: Acetobacteraceae bacterium; assembly: GCA_965198855.1. Classification (GTDB taxonomy): domain Bacteria; phylum Pseudomonadota; class Alphaproteobacteria; order Acetobacterales; family Acetobacteraceae; genus BOG-908. The sequence continues at coordinate 1,219,373 of CBDAPZ010000002.1, forward strand.
CATTTCACCACACCCGCTACGCAGACCCCTCTCTACACGGCTCCCCCCGCCGCGGGCAACCTGGCGCGCCGCCGGCCTAAATTGTCATCAAACCGCGATAGAACCCCCCAACCCGGGAGGCTACTTCCCCGCCGCTCCGCCATCGGGATGCAGCTCAGAACAGGATGTTCGACCTCATGACACGCAAACAGTGTTGGAAAACCACGTGCGCCTTCGTCGCCACCATGGGCTTCTTCCAGCCCACCGCCATGCTCGCCAACGGCGTCAGCACCGATGCCGTCAGTGTCGGCCCGCGCTCCAGCGCTGCGGTGGCGGCTAAAACCGTCTCGGCGGCCGCCGAACCGAACCTCAGCCACGCGCAGAAGCTCGCGCTGCTGCGGGCGAAGATCAAATACGTGTTCGTGCTGTTCCAGGAGAACCGCTCCTTCGACCAGCATTTCGGCACCTTCCCGGGCGCGAACGGGCTGTTCCCCGCCGCCGGCCAAGCCGGCTACACGCAGAAGATCGTCAATACCGACGGCACGGTCGGCACCATCTCGCCGTTCAAGATCCCGACCTCGGTGGTCAACAGCGCCGGCGCCACGGTGCCGCTGTATCCGGCCGATACCGCCAGCGTCGATCACTCCCATGCCGGCATCGTCAACGATATCGACTATACCAATGGCAAGGCGCTGAACGATCGCTACGCGCTGAACGCCGAGGGGCTGACCACGAATGCGGCCGGACAGATCGTCACGCTCAGCACCGGGCAGCCTTACACCACGCCGACGCTCGCCAGTAAGCAGACGGCCGAGCTGGTGATGAGCCACCTGGATTGCGACACCGTGCCGTTCCTGTGGCAGTATGCCGACCGCTTCGCGCTGTTCGACAATTTCCACATGACGGTCACCTCGGCCTCCACGCCGAACGCGATCGCGATGATCGCCGGGCAGTCGGGGCTGACGCAGTGGGCGCTGCATCCGAGCGAGTCGGCGAAGAACATTGCCGGCACCACGCTGGCGAGCGCCGGCGGCGAGCCGGTGGTGAGCGATGCGGGGCCGTATGCGGGCTCGAATTTCGATACCAGCCCGGTCAAGCCGCCCTACAGCCCGGATGACGAGTCGCCGGCCACCCCGGCGCTGAACCAGACCTATGCCTCGCTGCCGCTCTCGTTCATGGGCAGCAACATCGATACGGTCATCAAGAGCGACGAGAACCCGGCGCTGGATCTGGCCGACGTGCAGAGCGACATCGCCACCATCAAGGCGAAGAACCTGCCGGTGCAGTGGGGCTGGTATCAGGAAGGCTACGATCACGAGCCGACCGACGGCACCGGGGCTGCGACCTACGAGACCTACATCACCCACCATAACGGGCCGCAATATTTCGGCTATCTGGGAGACAACACCCAGGTGCTGAACAAGAACCTGTTTGGTCTCGCCGATTTCTACACCGCGGTCGCCAACGAGACGCTGCCGGCCAAGGGCGGCGTGTTCTATGTGCGCGGCGGCTACGGCAACAATGACGGCCTGGTGCCCGTGGGCGTGAGCGCCTCCGAGCAGGCTGCCTTCGCCGGCAGCGACGACCATCCGGGCTACTCCGATGCGCAGATCGCCGAGGCCCTGCTGGCCGACAGCGTCAACGCGATCGCGGCCAGCAAGTATTGGTCGCAGAGCGCCATCATCATCTCCTATGACGAGACCGATGGGCTGTATGACCATGTGCCGGCCAGCATCCGGGTGAATGACAGCTTTGGCGAGCCGCTTTCGGGTGGTCCGCGTATTCCGACGCTGGTGATCTCGCCGTATGCGAATGTGCATTCGATCGTGCATTCCTATACGGAACACAGCTCGATCATTCGTTTCATCGATGAGCTGTTCAACCTGGTGCCGCTCGAGGCGCTGCCGGATGAGGCGAAGGCGAAGGCTCTGGGTGCGAAGACCATCCAGGCGAATATGGGCCCGATCGATAACGAGCCGGCCGTGGTTGGCGACATGTTCGAGGCGTTCGACAATGCGAGGCTGTCGGGTTCGGCGGCGATCTTGCCGGCGAGCTACGCGGAGATCGCTGCAAGCACGGTGCACAGCCTGCCGCATTATAACGGCCAGGGTTGTTACGCGCTGAACATCGTGCCGACGGACTACGTGAACGGCAAACTGGTCGATCCCGCTCCTGCGGACTTCAACCCGCGCCCGTCCACGGCACCGGGCACCCCGACCGTCGCAGGCTGGACGCCTTAAATAACGCCGGGGGTTTGGGGGAGGGGCTTCCCTTCCCCAACCTTTCTTTCTTGTGGGATGTTTTGTGAAACACTGGACTTTTGTGCTGCTCCTTTTGGCAGCTCTCCCCGCGCGCGCCGGTACGGTGCTCGACGGGATCAAGGCGAACGGCGTTCTTTCCTGTGGCGTGGTGACGGAGCTGAACGACGAGACGGAGCTCGATACGCACGGTAATCTGTCGGCGTTCGGCACCGAGATCTGCCAGGCGGTGGGGGCTGCGGTGCTTGGGCCCAAGGCGCGGATCGTGGTGGAGGGTTATCCCACCGAGGCTTTGGCCTATCAGGGTTTGCAGCAGGGCAAGATCGCGCTGATCGTCGGGGCGACGCCGCATCCGGGTCTGGCCCGCCGGTATGGCGTGCAATATCTGACGCCAGTGTATTTCGATACGCAGGGGCTGCTGGTGCACAAGGATCGGGGCATTAAGAGCCTGGCCGATCTGGCGGGCAAGCAAATCTGCTTCATCGATTCCACGGATGCGCAGTTGCGGCTGCAGCAGGCGGTGGCGCAGGCCGGCATCAAGGTGGGGTATTTCCCGTTCGAGGAAATGGGGGAGATGGAGGCGGCGTTCGTCGATGGCCGTTGTGCGGCTGAGACGCATGATGCCTCGCAGTTGGCGGCGGGTCGTTCGGCGTTTCACGGGCGCAAGGGCGATTTCGAGGTTTTGCCCGACCGTTTGTCGCTGGATCCGCTGGCGCCGGTGGTGCGCACCGGGGATGCCGAGTGGGCGCGTGTGGTCGATTGGGTGACGGGTGCGCTGGTGTTGGCGGAGATCGACGGCATCACCAAGGCCAATGTGGACGAGATGCGCAAGAGCCCCGATCTGACGGTGCAGAGCTTGCTGGGCGTGCATAAGGGCCTGGAATGGGGCCTGTTTCTTGACAGCGACTGGGCGTATTGGGCTATTCGGGCGGTGGGCAATTACGGTGAGGTATTCGATCGCAGCGTGGGCGACCATTCGGCGCTGAGACTCTCGCGCGGGCTCAATGTGCCCTGGACACAAGGCGGCATGCTGTACGCGGTGCCCATAAAATAGAGGGCCGTCAGGCGAGCGCGTTGCTCGCCTGACGGTGGTTTACGGGTGAGAGATCTCGACGGTGATCTCGAAGAACTTGGCGGGTTTGCGGTGGCCGCCGGGGGGCAGCAAAGCAAGCTTCAGGGCAGTCTTGCCATGGTGCTTTCCCACGAAGGTGAAGAGTGCGGTGCCGGGAGCGCCGGCCTTCGGGGGCTCGTTGGCGCCCGAGGGCGGCATGTCGGATTCGTAGCTGCGATCGGACTGCACCAGGCTGCGGCCGGCGCCGGCCACCACTTTCCAGCGATATCCGGTGGAGGTGTTCTCCGGCAGTTTCAGGATGAGTTTCTGCTCCGGGTGGAGATGCACCACGGTGCCGGCGGCCGAGTCGTCGAGCAGAACGGCGTCGCCGGTGGACGGCGGGGGTGGTGGCGGCGGTGGCGGGGGAGGCGGCGGTGGTGGGGGTTCGGCCACGGCGGCAGGGGGTGGCGGGCTGCTGCAGGCGGTGGCCGACAAGGTGAGTGCAAGCAACCCGAAGGCTGCACCGCGTCGTGAAATCCCCATTTTTTGTCTCCCGGACGACGTCAATCCTCCCTGTCTATTGCGCCCCCGCATCATGGGCAATGCTGAATTTCCCGGGTTCCCGCTGCGCCAGCACGGCGCAGAGTGCGCCTGTGAGTGCCTGCAATTCCGCGTCGCTCACGGTGAAGGCCGGCGTCAGATACACCGTGCGACCGAATGGCCGTACCCACACGTGGTGTTGGACGAAGGCGGCCTTGAGCGCGTTCATGTCGTCGATGCGTTCGAGTTCCACTACGCCGATTGCGCCGCACACGCGCACATCGCGAACGCCCGGCAGGGTACGGCAAGGCTCCAGCCCCTGTGAAAGTTTCGTGCTGATAGCTGCTATCTGTTGAAGACGTGGTTCAGCTTCAAATAGGTCGAGTGAGGCATTCGCGGCGGTGCAGGCGAGTGGGTTGGCCATGTAGGTCGGCCCATGCATCAATGCGTGCATCGGATTTTTTGAGAGGAATGCATCGAAGATCCGGTTGGTCGCAATGGCGGCGGAGAGCGCCATGGTGCCGCCTGTCAGTGCCTTGGAAAGCGTAATGATGTCCGGAACGATGCCTGCCTGCTCGCACGCGAACATCGTGCCGGTGCGGCCAAAGCCGGTGAAGATTTCGTCGAAAATCAGGATCAGGCCATAGGCGTCCGCAGCTTTGCGCAGGCGCCGCAGCACGTCCGGCGGGTGGAAAATCATGCCGCCGGCGCCTTGCACCAGAGGTTCCACGAGAATGCCGGCGAGCGTGTCAGCGTGGATATCGAGGAAATCGTAGAGTGCGGCTTCGCTTTGCGCGTCGCGGGGGAGTGGGAGGATGGCGTGGTCGGCGAGCAGCCCACGATATAGGCTGTGCATGCCTTCTTCGGGATCGCAGACTGCCATCGTGCCGAGCGTGTCGCCGTGATAGCCGCCGGTGAAGGCGAGAAACCGCGTGCGCGTGCGAACGCCCTGGTTCATCCAGTATTGCGCAGCCATCTTCATCGCCACTTCCACGGCGACCGAACCGCTATCGGCGAAAAACACGTGGTTCAGATCGCCCGGCAACAGTGCGGCCAGACGCGCCGCAAGCCGCTCCGCGGGTTCGTGAGTCAGGCCGCCGAACATGACATGCGGCATCTCTGCGAGCTGACGCGACACTGCCTCGCGGATATGCGGATGGTTATAGCCGTGGCACGCCGTCCACCAGGAGGCGATGCCGTCGGTCAGCACGCGGCCATCATCGAGGAAGATGCGGCAGCCTTCCGTGCGCACGGCCTTGAGCGGCGAGGGGGCGCCGAGCATCTGCGTGTAAGGCCGCCAGAGATGGGACTGCATCCAGGTTAAATCAGCCACCCTAGCCTCAAAGGCAAGGCTGAGGCACCCGTCCATGCCTGGCCTTCACGACCGCGCGTGAACGTGGGTAAACTCACCGCGCGAACAGGGAGTGGTGCTTGAATGGACGATGAGGCGCTGGGCATGGGACGGGCCATCGCGCGCAGGGATTTCCTCAACGGCGTCGCCGTCACCGCATTGGGCCTGGCTGCGGCCTCGCGCGCTGAAGCGGCACCGCAGGACGCGGCCGGCTATTATCCGCCGGCGCTGACCGGCCTGCGCGGCAGCCATCCCGGCTCCTACGAGATCGCCCATAGCCTGCGCGACGGCAATTTCTGGAAAGCCGCCCCAGCACCCGTGCCGGGCGAAGACAATTACGACCTGGTGATCGTTGGCGGCGGGATCAGCGGACTTGCGGCCGCCACCTTCTACCGTGCGCAACGGCCCGGCGCACGAATCCTGATCCTCGACAACCACGACGATTTCGGCGGCCATGCGAAACGCAACGAATTTGAGCTCGGCGGCCGCACCGAACTGATCAATGGCGGCACGCTGGAAATCGACAGCCCCCGCCCCTACAGCAAGGTTTCCGACGGCCTGATCAGAAGCCTCGGCATCGACCCGCCGGCACTCGAAGAACGCTGCGCCAAAACGGATTTTTACGAATCCCTTGGCATGGGCCGGGGCCTGTTCTTCGACAAGCCGACCTTCGGCGCAGACAAGCTGGTGGCGGGGGTGGGCAAAAAACCCTGGCGCGATTTGCTGGCCGCCGCGCCGCTGAGCCAGCGCGCCAAAGACGACATCGTGCGGATTGAGGAAGCCGATACCGATTACATGCCCGGCCTGAGCTCGGACGAAAAGAAGGCGCGGCTTCTGCGCATGAGCTACAAGGACTACCTGCTCGATGTGGTGCGCGCCGATCCCGCGGTGATCCCGTTCTACCAGTCGCGCACGAAGGATGAGTGGGGTGTCGGCATCGATGCGATCTGCGCGCTCGATGTGTGGGGCTTCGGGCAGGATAGCGGGTTCCAGGGCCTGAAGCTTGCGCCTGGCTCTTTTCCGGGCATGGGCAACACCGCCGGCGGCTACGCCGATGGCAGCTCCTATCATTTCCACTTCCCCGACGGCAATGCCACCATCGCGCGCCTGCTGGTGCGCAACCTGATTCCAGGCGCGGTGCCGGGCCATGGCGTCGACGATGCGGTGACCACGCGCGCCGACTATGCCGCATTGGATAAACCCGGCCTGCCGACACGTATCAGGCTGAGCAGCGTTGCGGTCGGCGTGCGCAATATCGGCAACCCCGAGGCTGCCCAGGGCGTGGAAATCGCCTATGCGCGGCTCGGCCAGGTGTATCGCGTTCGAGCAGCGAATTGTGTTCTTGCCGGCTGGAACATGATGATTCCGTATCTATGCCCGGATATGCCGCAGAAGCAGAAGGACGCGCTGCATTATCTGGTGAAGATCCCGCTCGTCTATACCAGTGTGGCGCTGACAAATTTTAATGCCTTCAAAAAGCTCGGCATCTCCTCCGTCTATGCTCCAGGCAGTTATCATAGCGCGCTTTATCTTAACCAGGTTGTGGATATCGGCGCTTACCGCGCCGTGCGCTCGCCGGATCAGCCGGTGCTGCTGCGCATGACGCGTGTGCCTTGCACGCCTGGGCTGGATGAACGCACGCAGCATCGGCTCGGCCATGCCGATATCCTGGCGACGTCGTTCGAGACGTTCGAACGCAAGATACGCGAGCAACTCGGCGCCATGCTGTCACCCGCCGGCTTCGATCCTGCGCGCGACATCACGGCCATCACCGTCAATCGCTGGCCGCATGGCTACGCGTATGAGTATAACCCGCTTTTCGATCCGGTCTGGCCGCCGGGCCAGGCGCCGCACGAGATCGGCCGTGCGCGATTTGGGCGTATCGTCATTGCCAATTCGGATTCGGGGGCTGCTGCCTATACGGACTCGGCAATCGATCAGGCACATCGGGCGGTTCAGGAATTGCTGGCGCTGTCGTAGGCAAGCAGTTCTTTTTTGAAAAAAGAACCAAAAAACTTTTATGATTTATCTACACGCTGCCGGATAGATCCGCGATAGCGACATAAAAGTCTTTTGCTTCTTTTCTTCAGAAAAGAAGGCCTTACTCTCCTGCCGGCTCGTGCAGCACCCACTCCCCTTTCCGTCGCAGCACGAACTTATAATACGCCGCCGACACGGCGATGATGACGATCGTCGCCACCAGGCTGGGCTGTCCCACCTTGGGATCCAGGCAGTTCGTATAGATCACATAAGCCAGCACGATGAGCGCTAGGATCGGTGGCCACGGATAGAACGGCATGCGGTAGAACGCATGATCGGTGGTGCCGCGCCGACGCCCGGCCATGACGGCGAGGCAGAGTGCGCCGTAGACGACAACGATCGTCGTGCCGGTGATGACGAGCAGCAGATCCATGCTGACGAAGCAGAGAAGGCTTGAGAGCAGCCCTGTAACCAGGGTCGCGACCCAGGGCGATTGAAAGCGCGGGTGAACAATAGTGAGCAGGCGGTTGACGGGCGCGGCCCATACATTGTCGCGGCCGCTCGAGAACAGCATGCGCGATACCAGCACCACGACAGCGATGTCGGCATTGATGATGGCGAGCGCCACGGAGAGGTTGATCACTGCCGCCAGCACATTGCCGCCGCGCTGGCGCACGAAATCGACGAACATGTTGTCCGACGCGAACATCGCCGCAAGATCGGGCGTGCCGTGCAGGGCGGCGGCCAGGGGAAGGGCTTGTGACACCACGCTGATGACGAGCGCCCACAGAACGGCGCGCGACACATGGCGCGGCGCGTCGTGCGTCTCTTCGCCGAGATACACGGCATTTCCGTAGCCGTAGAAAGCGAAGATGGAAACCGATGTCGCCAGCCCGATGATGCCGATGGGTGTGGGTACGAGGTGGTGCGGTGCGTCGAGGAACACCGGGTGAGTCAGAAGCGTGAGCCAGGGACGCGGTGCGTAGAGAAAGCCGAGCCCGGTGACAACGACCAATGCGAGCAGTTCCAGCATCAGAAAGGCGCCGGTGATCAGCGCGTTCGTGCGCACGTTCAGGATGGCGCAGAGCGTGGTGAACAATACGCAAGCCAGACCGTCCATCACCACGGACGTGCCAGGCAGCACGATGTTGATGTAGCTGCCGAGGCCCAGTGCCACCACCGAGATGTTCAGCATCAGCACCACCATGTTGACGCCGAGAATGATGAAACCCGCCAGCGGGCCTAGCGTGCGGCCGACGATGGCATACTCGCCGCCGGTGAGCGGAAAAGCCGAGGCGAGTTCGGCATAGACATAGGCGATGAGCAGGCTGACGAAAGCGGCGGCCGCGAAACTCAGCAACGCGCCGGTGCCGGCTTGCGCCACGATGCCGGGCACGATGATGAACATGGAAGAGGCGGGGGTGACGGAGGACAGGGTAATGAGCAGGCAACCGAACATCTTCATGCTTCGGTTGAAGGATGGAGCTACGTGCGACATTCTTAGAGAAGACTCCAGGAAGGAAGGCTTGGGAGCAGAAGCCTGCCCCCCAGACCCCCGGCATTTTAAAGATAGTAATCCTGCTCTGCGCGTTGGACTTCGGAGAACAAAGCCTCCACTTCGCGGCGCTTCAGCTCTGCAAACAAACGGATGAAGTCCGAGCCTATATAGCCGGAAAGGATGTCGGATTTTTCCAGCGCGTTCAGGGCCGAGAATATATCCCTTGGTAGTGATGCATCAGCCTTTAGGTCGGCATTGCCCTGCGCTGCCTCGCCGGGATCGAGGCCTTGCGTGATACCGTGATGCACGGCGGCCAGGATCGCCGCGAGCACGAGATGCGGGCTGGCGTCGGCGGCGGCCACACGATGTTCCACACGGCGCGCACTCGCACCGCTGCGCGGCACACGAAACGCCACCGAACGATTATCCTCGCCCCATGCGCTGCTCAACGCCACGAACGACCCCGCACGATACCGACGATACGCGCTGAAACTCGGCGCAAAGATCGCCATGCTTTGCGCGTGTAGCCTCTGCATGCCGGCGATCGCCGCGCGCAGCAGAGCCTCGCCGCCGGCGCTACCAAAACGGTTCCGCCCCGCCTCGTCCTGCAGGCTGACATGCACATGCAAACCGCTGCCGGAGTGCTGTGCAAAAGGTTTCGCCATGAAACTCGCGCGATACCCGTGGCGCGCCGCCACCCCGATCGTTGCGCGCCTCTGCAGAACCGCATGGTCGGCTGCGAGTATCGGATCGGGGCCATGCAACAGATTGAGTTCGAACTGCGCCGGCCCGTATTCCGACACCAGCCCGTCGCCGGGGATCTGCTGCGCCAGCAAGGCATCATGCAGTCCGTGCAGGAAAGGCGCAAAATCCTCGAGGTTCTGCAAGCAAAGATGCCCGCCGCCAAGCCGCTTCACGCCGCCCCGGCTGGCTGCCAGCGGCACCACGCGGCCCTCGTCATCCGCGCTTACCAGGTAGAATTCCAGCTCGCAGGAGATCACCGGAAAAATACCGTCTGCGCGGCAGCGTTCGACCACGTGGCGCAAGATCTCGCGTGGATCGAATGCGATCGGTGCCCCCTTGTCGTCCTGCATGCTGAGCAGGCATTGTGCAGCGTGATCGTTCGACCACGGCACCGGCTGCAGCATCCCCGGCACCGGCATCGCCTTGCCGTCCGGATCGCCATCCTGCGTGCCGATCCCCAGTGGACCCTGCGACGCGCCGTACGCATCCAGGATCAACGCTGAGCGCGAAAACGCGACACCGCCCTGCTCCATCTGCGCCCAGGCCGAAGCGGTCAGCCGCTTGCCGCGCAACTGGCCATTCACGTCGGCTACGAAGGCATCCACGAAGCGCGTGCCCGCCGGCAAGGTGCCGCGTGGATCGGGGGAGGGCGGGGTTGTCGGCATGCCGTAACTTGACTGAAGCCGCTTGTTTGGCAAGGCGCCCGGAGCGGTGGCGTGCGCAAAATCATGGCGGCCACGCAACACCTGCGGCCGGTTCGGGCGCGGTATGGAATTTGCTACTTCCCACTCCGGGCAGCACTCGCCATTGTTGCGCGATCCACGCGATCGGGGTCGCGCGGGCAGTGGCCGTGACCGGCCGCTTGGGGGAGAGCAATTTTGTCGCTGGGATGGGGTCGCAAAGCGGCCGTTTTATGTGTGCTCGTTATCGGCCTCGCAGGCCCGGTTTTTGCCCAGCCGGCAACCGCTCCCAAGGCACAAGCGGCAAAGATCGAGGAAATCACGGTCACCTCGCAAAAGCGTTCGGAGAATGTGCGCAAGGTGCCGCTGAGTGTCACTGTGCTGAGCGGTGCGCAGATACGCGCGGCCCATATCGAGAACTTTGCCGATCTCACCCGCGCGGTGCCCAACCTTTCGTTTTCCAGCCAAGCCGGCGAAGGGCTTTCGAATCTCGAGATGCGCGGCATTTCCAGCTCTGCCGGCACCGCCACGGTGGCGCTATATCTCGATGACGTCTCGCTGACCACGCGCAACCTGCCCACCGAAGGTGCATCCGAGCCGCGCTTCCTGGATATTTCGCGAGTTGAAGTGCTGCGCGGCCCGCAAAGCACCCTATACGGCGCCAGCGCGCTCGGCGGCACGCTGCGCTATATCAGCAACGCGCCTAAAATGGATACATTCGAAGGCAATGTGTTCTCCGAAGTCTCGGGCACCGTGCATGGTGGTGCGAATTACGACGAGCAGGGTGTGCTCAACATACCCCTCGTGCCCAACCAGCTCGTGCTGCGCATCTCCGGCGAAACGGGCGCCGATAGCGGCTGGATCAACAACATCAATCCGGCCAATGGGTCGGTGATCAAATCCGGCATCAACTCCACCGGCTTCAATGTCGTGCACGGCACGCTGGAATGGACACCGACGGATTGGCTGACTCTCACGCCAAGCGTGTTCTTCCAGGATTTCGAGCAGCATGATTCGGATGCCGAGTATCTGACCATACCCAACAACGAGACGCCGAAGCTGGTTGCCGAACCCGGCAACGACAAGCTAATCGTGCCTGCGTTCACCGCGAACGCCGATCTGGGTTTTGCGAACCTCATCGCAGTGACTGGCAATTACGAGCGGCAATATGTGCGCACGCTCGACAGCTCGATCTACGACAATCTTTCCGTCTATCTCTGCAACCCGCTCGATACCGCTGTCTCCTGCACCGACGATAACGGCAATGCGTTGCCCAATAACGCGCCGGACGGGCTGTTCAACGCGCTCAACAACCGGCCGAGCGAGACCTATTACAGCAACACGGTCCGTCAGTGGTCCGAGGAGATCAGGCTTGTCTCGAAGCCCTATGTCCCTGGCGAAAGCGCGCTGCCTTTCACCTGGATCGCCGGCCTCTATTATTCCGATGAACACACGACGGCGACGGATACGGAATACGTCAACGGCGCTAGCGCGCTATTCAACCAATATGGCGTGAGCCCGGCCGATCCCTCGGTGATCGAAGCGGGCTTCCCTGGCGATATTCGTAACAACGAAGTCTATCAGGGCATCACCTCCTACGACACGGCGCAATACGCGGTGTTCGGCGAAGGCACCTATTACCCGCTGCCGAACCTGCGAGTCACCGTGGGCGGCCGCTACCAGTTCGCGCGTGATGGCCAGCGCAGCTACGAGAATCTCTATTACGATTACGGCAATGGCGGGCAGACCTCCGCCGTCGGGCATTTCTATACCTTCCTGCCCAAATTCGCGATCAGCTGGGACATCACGCCGAGCTATACCGTCTACGGCAACATCTCGAAGGGCTTCAGGCTGGGCAGCGAAAATCGCCGTATCGCCTTCATCCCGGGAGAGACCGGTGATTCCGGCACACCAAGTTTCGACCTGGCACAGCTCGGTCTGCACAGTTCGCCCACGAATTTCGGGCCTGACAAACTCTGGAATTTTGAGATCGGCCAGAAATCGCGCCTGCTCGGCGGCAGGGTGTCGGTCAATGCCGACCTTTTCTATATTCTCTGGAGCGACATCCAGACCGAGGTGCCGTTGGTGACCTCCGGCGACGATTTCGAAACCAATGCCGGTTCGGCCAAAAGCTTCGGCGCCGAGTTCGAAATCCGCGGACGCATCACCGACAACATCACCGCAGGCCTTTCCGGCAGTGCGGTCCACGCGACGCTGAACCACGGCGTAGAGGTGAACGGCGTTCGCGTCGACGGCACCTATCCTGGCGAGAAAGTGCCCGGTGTGCCGGACTTCAACCTCTCCTTCGACGCACGCGACAATTTCCAGGTCAGCGACACCGTCAGCGGCTTCGTCGCAATCGCACCGAACTGGGTGGGCGAGAGCCTGGGCAACGTGATCGGCAGCGATCCGGCCACCGGCCTTGACGCCAATCCCGATTTCAAGCGTCCCTCCTACATTACGCTGGACGCCTCTGCGGGGATCGATTTCGGCCGCTGGGAGATCACCATCTTCGGGCGCAACCTGACCAACAACAACAAGATCATCCAGCGCCCGGACATACAGGGCTCCGCCTCACCGGAATACGAGTTCACGTATCTCGGCAACCCTACCCGCAACGAACAAGGCTTCACCCTGCGGCCACTCACCGTGGGTATGAACGCCAGCTTTAAATTCTGACCTTCTCCGGCAAGCCTGTGGCGGCCAGGCCATAGGCCATCCGGTTTCGTTTGACTCTGCCCAAAATTGAGTATGGCATACGGTTGCAGGGCGGCTCCGGGAAGACCGATCTCGGGTGCCAGCAGCGAATGATAAAGCTGCGGTCCATGAAACGGTTATTCAGCTTGCGTGAACGGTTAAGAGCGTACATGTGAGGTTATCCAAAGATCGGGTTCGCGTCTCATGACGAAGGACAAATTGGCCGCCAATGAGTGATTCAGCTGAAAGCGACATCAAGCCGATCGATGCCCCAGGCAGCCCCATGCGACATGGCCGCAGGCTGTCCGACAAAATCCTTGTGGCCTTCCACCATGCCTGCGACGCGCAGGACCTGACGGTGGCCGAACAATTGCTGAAAACACTGGAAGGCATGCTGACCCGCCGCGGCGTGCCATCCGAACAGAACCGACGCAAAGCCCTCGAAAGCCTGGTTGCCGCGCATGAGCGCCTCTGGCATCTGCGGCACCGCGACGGCTGAGGCTAGGAAGACGGGGGGCTCTGCCCCTCCTCGCCTTGCCTTCCCATAATGGAGGTCGGGAGGGCCTTCCTCCAGCGGGGTCCTGGGGCAGAGCCCCTGGCCTTCCTAAAGCATCAACCCGCCGCCGTCGCGCAGGATGGCAGCGGCTCGCGGGGTGTAGGCGCCGTTAGCCTCGTGCAGTACCAGGCCGGGCAGGACGCGGTTCGGGCCACGGCCTTCGCGCACAGCTTGCAGGATGATCAGTTTGGCGGCTTCGTCTTGATGCGGCCAGAGCGGTAGCAGACAGATTTCCGCGCAGTGGCAGGCGACCAGTGCTGACACTGCTTGCGCAAACGAGGCGGCCGGCAGCACCAGGCTGAGCGTGCCGCGGCGGCGCAGCGGAGCTGATAGTTTCTGTATCCATAGAGTGAGCAGGTTTTCGTTCGCGAATTTTGCGCTGTGCCGGCCCGGGTTTGGCGTGGGCGTGCCGTCATCGCGGTGCCATGGCGGATTGGCTAGAGCGTGGTCGTAAGGGCCGTCCGGCTGCCAGTCTTCCAGCGATTGGGATTGGGCCCGCAGCGTGGGGAAGGTGTTGAGGGTGAAATTCGCATGCGCGAGTGCTGCGAGGTCGGGATCGCGTTCGATGCCAAGTCCGATGACGCCAGGCACGCGGGCATGGAGCGCGAGCAGCCCGGGGCCTGCGCCGGTGCCGCCCTCCACCACTCGTTCGCCGGCGCGCGCCGGCACGCAGGCGGCGAGAAGCACCGGCTCGATACCGGTACGATAGCCGAGCCGCTTCTGGCGATAGACGACCCTGCCGCCGAGCAATGTGCCTTCGGACCAGGCCTCATTCACGCCTCGCCGGCCTCCTTGAGCAGGCGCGTGGCACGGGAGAAATCGTTGCTGGCCACCATCAGCCGGCGCGGTATGGCGCCGATGCTGCCTTCGATGGAGCTGGCAAAGGTGTCGAACACCTCGCAGTCGATGCCGGCGTCGCGCAGCAGGCAAGTGAGGAAACTCAGTCGCACGGGGTCATTGGTGACGAGCAGGATCTGCAATGCTGGGCTCCGCGCGGTCAGGTCGCGGGCCAGTGTAGCCTGTCGTTGGGCGCCGTGTCGTCCTGGCCAAACCCCGCCCGTCGCCTTGACCCCCATTTGCCCTCACCGATATGGTGGCTGGTGGCCGCCGAAGCGCCTTGGTTCTTGTTCGGGAGATTTTTTTGGGCCTTGCTTTGAGCGTGCCGGCAGCCGATCCCGATCACGTCGAGGATTCGCTCACTGCGCTGGCCGATCTGGTGCGCGAGGACCTCTCGGCCTGCAACCGCGTGATCGTGCAGAATATGCAAAGCCAGGTGGAGCTGATCCCCCAATTGGCGGCGCATCTGGTCGCAGCGGGCGGTAAGCGCCTGCGGCCGATCCTTACCATGGCCTGTGCCAGGCTCTGCGGCTATCCGCCGCCCGCCGGCGGGGCGCGTCATGTGGCGCTGGCGGCGTGTGTAGAATTCATCCACACGGCGACATTGCTGCATGACGACGTGGTGGACGAGAGTGCGCTTCGTCGCGGCCGCGCCACCGCCAACGCCATCTTCGGTAACAAGGCCAGTGTGCTGGTGGGCGATTTCCTGTTCTCGCGCGCCTTCCAGTTGATGACCGCCGATGGCAGCCTGGAGGTGTTGCGCATCCTCTCCAATGCGGCTGCCACCATCGCCGAGGGTGAGGTTTTGCAGCTGGTGACGCAGAACGACCTCTCCACCAAGGACGAGCGCTATCTGGATGTCATCCAAGGCAAGACGGCCGCTTTGTTCGCCGCCGCCTGCCAGGTCGGCGCCGTGGTGGCAGGCCGGCCGTTGGAGGAGGAGCAGGCGCTCTCCGATTTCGGCCTCTATATCGGCACCGCTTTCCAACTCGTCGACGACGCGTTGGATTATGCGGCGGACCAGGCGGCGCTGGGAAAGACGGTGGGCGACGATTTCCGCGAGGGCAAGATCACCGGCCCGGTGTTGGCGGCTTACAAGGCGGGCAGCGAGCCCGACCGTGCTTTCTGGCGCCGCACGATCGAGCAGAGCGAGCAGACAGATGCGGATCTGGATCACGCTTTGGCGCTGATGGCGCAGACCGGCGCGATCGAGACGACGTTGAAGCGTGCGACAGATTTCGCGGAACGGGCGAAGGCGGCTCTGGGCGTGTTTCCTGAGAGCCGGGTGAAAACCTGCCTGGCAGACGCTGCCGATTATACAGTGCGCCGGGCTAGGTAGATCGGGGGGCAGATAGTGCTGCTCAATCCTAGTCGGCTACGCGCGGTGCTGAGCGCGATAAGACCTGCATGATCATGGTGCTCTCTCGTTCCGTTTCGCCGTGAATGATGGCAGCATTGCATGGACTCCGTATGGACACGGAGCAGCCGCGGTGCAGCAAAAACATATCCGCGTCACGCTCGGCAATTGCCTGGCGTAGTCCATCAGCGGCGCGGGCAGCGCCACCGATGTTTCTGTTTGCCACTATGCCGCCGGCGACGTGAGCGGCAAATTTTTGCCAATGCCTACGGGAACAAGAAGGACACCGAGAAGCGCATCGGCATCGCAAGGTCGATCGTTTCCAAATAGGGTTGGGCTAACGCAAGCAGTTCTCTTGTGAAATAAAAGTTTTTTGTTTTTTTTCAAAAAAGAACCGCTTACTTTTTAGGTGCAGCGTGAGCCAACGGGTGGTGCAACTCCACCACCTGCCGTAGCCGCTGCGGCAGAACATGGGTATAAATTTGGGTCGTCGCGATATCTGCATGCCCGAGCAGAAGCTGAAGGCTGCGCAAATCGGCGCCATGGGCCAGCATGTGCGAAGCGAAGGAGTGGCGCAGCACATGCGGTGACAGGCCGGCCGGGTCGAGCCCGGCTTCCAGCGCCACATCATGCAGGATCTTGTCAAAACCCTGCCGGGTGAGGGCGGTGCGCGGCTTGCGGCCGGGGAACAGCCACGGACTTGAAGGTGATCCGGCGCAGAGCGAAAGCGCGGCGCTGCGTGCGGCGGCCGAGAGCGGCACGATACGCTCGCGTCCGCCTTTGCCGCGGATGAATAGCACATCGCCGGCGGCGGCCAGGACCGTGCGCTTTAGCGAGAGCATTTCGGAGATGCGCAGCCCGGTGGAATAGAGGATCTCCAATGCGGCTTCCGCCACCATGCCGCGCAGGCCGGGCAGGCTGGGTGCTGCACGCAGCAATGCGGTGACGTCCGGCTCGGAGAGGAAGGTGGGGAGCGTCTTTTCGAGCCGTGGCGAATCGAGAAGGTCGGTGGGGTCGTCGGCGCGCACGGCATCGCGCATCAGGAAGCGATGGAATTGCCGCAGACAGGAAAGTTTGCGTGCGGCACTACGCGCCGACAGACCCTGCGCCGAGAGTGCACGCAAATAGCGAGTTAGCGTCTCCTGGTCAGCGGCAGACGGCGCATGGCCCTGCGTGCCGGCGAAGGCGGCGAAATCATCGAGGTCGCACCGATAGGCTAGCAGCGTGTTGCGGGCGGCGCCGCGTTCGGCGGCCAGCATTTCCAGAAAGGCCTCGACATGACGATCCGCCGTCACGCTCGGGCCTGGCTATTTGAATTTGTCGTTGGGCAGCACGTGTTCCACGGGTTGGCGGTGGACGTGCGGCGGGAAGGCCCCGATCACCAGGAAGCCGATCAGCACGAGGGCCAGGAACAAAGCAAACACAGTGGTAAAAAACCGGCTCATTCCGCGCGCTGCAACCCCCGAATCCCCGACACATGCATGTGCCGCCACATGCAGCCTGTGCTAGCCTTCGCATCCATGACACGCAACAGCGCGATCACCCCGGGACTGCCGCAGCTCGCCCCCCCGTTCCGCCCAGCGCCGCTGGCTGAGGCGCTGCAGAACCGCTCGTTGGTGCTGGTCGGGTTGATGGGCGCTGGCAAGACTTCGATCGGGCGGCGCGTGGCGCTGCGCCTTGGCCTGCCGTTCCGTGACGCCGATACCGAGATAGAGAAAGCCGCCGGCTGCACCGTGAGCGAGTTGTTCGCCCGCTACGGCGAACCGGCGTTTCGCGCCGGCGAGCGGCGGGTGATCAAAAGGTTGTTGGGCGGTCCGCCGATGGTGCTGGCGACTGGCGGCGGCGCCTTCATGGACGCGGAGACCCGTGCGGCGATACGTGAAGCCGCGATCAGCATCTGGCTGCGCTGCTCGCTTTCCACCCTCGTGCGCCGCACCGCCGGCCGCAGCCATCGGCCGCTGCTGGCCAATGGCGATCCGGAAACGATCCTGAAAAACCTGATGGCTTTGCGCCATCCCTTTTATGCGGAGGCCGATATCGTGGTGCAGTGTGGCGAGGATAGCCCAGAGATGACCATGGGGCGTGTGCTCGACGCCGTGCACCGTTACGTGCCGCCGCATCGCGTGCCGGTGACGCTCGCTGCGCATCGCTACGAGGTGCTGGTGGGCACCGGCCTGCTCGGCCGTGCCGGCGCACTGCTGGCACCCGTACTATCGCAGAAGCGCGCGGTGATCGTCTCTGACGAGACTGTGGCGTCGCTGCACATGCCGGCCTTGGTTGCAGGGTTGTCGGAAGCGGGGTTCGAGAGCCGCCAGGTGGTGGTCTCGCCGGGCGAGAGCGCGAAATCGCTGGCGGTCTATGGCCATGTTGCGGACTCGCTGCTGGAAGCCGGTGTGGAGCGGCGCACGGCAGTGATCGCCCTGGGCGGCGGCGTGGTGGGCGACCTCGCGGGGTTTGCCGCGGCCACCGTGCTGCGCGGGCTGCCCTTCGTGCAGATCCCGACGACGTTGCTCGCACAGGTCGATTCGAGCGTCGGCGGCAAGACCGGGATCAACACTGCCTTCGGCAAGAACCTGCTCGGCGCCTTTCATCAACCACGCATCGTGCTGGCGGATACCGATGTGCTCGGCACGCTGCCGCTGCGCGAACTGCGTGCGGGCTATGCGGAGATTGTGAAAGCCGGGCTGATTGGAGACGCCGGTTTCTTCGTCTGGTGCGAGGAGAACGGCGCCGCCCTGCTCGCAGGCGACGCAGCCCTCCAGGCCGAAGCGGTGCGGCGCGCCTGTGCCTTCAAGGCGCAAGTGGTGGGTGACGACGAGCGTGAGGAGAAGGCGGAAGGCGGCCGCGCTTTGCTCAATCTCGGTCATACTTTCGCGCACGCGCTGGAAGCCGAATACGGCTATACGGGCGAGTTGCTGCACGGCGAAGCGGTGAGCATCGGGCTCGTGCTTGCCTTCCGCCTGTCACAAAAACTCGATCACTGCACGCGCGCAGATGCCGATCGTGTGAGCGCACATCTGCAAGAAACCGGGATGCCGAACGCGATCGGCGCATTGGGCCGGCGTTTTTCAATCGCCCGGCTGATCGCGAACATGCAGCGAGACAAGAAAATGCGAGACGGGAAGCTGGCTTTTGTCCTCGTTCGCAGCATCGGAGACGCTTTTACCACCCGCGAGGTGCCCCCTGAAGCCGTCGCATCCGTCCTCCGCGACCAAGGCTGCGAAGACTGAACATCACTTCGCAGGGCAGGCTCTGCCCACCATCTTGTGGAACCATGAATTTCCTTTTGTAGTCTTGCACTTTCACATGTGCTGCCGTGCAACATGTCTCGTATGCGACAAGCCAGTTTCTTCATGAGAATAGATCATCTGTCGCGTCCGAACAGCGACGCGCAATAAAGCGCGTCTTCCTGCGCGGCACTTTGCAAGAAGCCGCACTCCTCCCCAAAAACATCCGATGTCGTGGCTCCGTCATCGCACTTGCCCCCCTCTAGCCGGGCACCATGTTGCGCTGCGATGAAGACGCGTGGCGACCAAGACCGCCGCGCAAGAAGGAAAGTCTGTTTGTTATGAGTTATCTGTCGTCCGCGGATATGGCCGTGCTCCAGCCATCCGCCCCTTCGCACGACCGCAAGGTCTCTGCGATGCCTGCTTCGCAGCTTCCGAACGCCTCGCCCGTAGGCCCGGCATTGGAAGTGTTTCTGTTCGTTGCCTCGAATGCCGCCGTCAGCCTCGTGTTCTGCACAGCCGTCGCCGGCGCTTTGCTGCACTAAACCCGGAAGAGTTGGGGGCTACGGCCCCCTTCTTCACGGCTTAACAGCCGCTTCGACATCCGCCCCATGCGCCTTCGACCAGGCGACCGGGTTCTCCAGAAAACGCCGCACCTCGGCCAGATGCGATTCCGGAAAATAGGTGCGCTCCTGACACGCCTCCAGCACGTCCCACCAGGTGCAGAGATGGTGCAACTGGATGTCCATCTGCTTGAGCTTCTCCAGGCTGCCCGGGAACACACCGTAATAGAACACCACGAAGGCATGATTCACGATCGCCCCGGCATCACGTAACGCCTGGGTGAATTTTATCTTCGAGCGGCCATCGGTGGTCAGGTCTTCCACCAGCAACGTCCGGCGCCCCTCCGGCACATCACCCTCGATGAGCGCATTCTTGCCGAAACCCTTCGGCTGCTTGCGCACATAGGCCATCGGTGTCTGCAGCCGATCCGCGATCCAGGCCGCAAAGGGAATGCCCGCCGTCTCGCCGCCAGCCACCACCTCGATCTGCTCATACCCGATATAGCGGTTGAGTTTCTGGACCCCCAATTCGCAGATCCGCGCCCGCGCGCGCGGGAAATAGATGATCTTGCGACAATCTATATAGACAGGCGACTTCCAGCCCGACGTCAACGTATACGGCTCGTCCGGCCGGAAATTCAGCGCACCGATCTCCAGCAGAATACGCGCTGTGGTGAGCGCTGCATCCCTGTCCCACTCCGTCGTGCCGGCCACCATCAAACGTCACTCCAAGTCAACGAAGCCTGTTTCTCCACCCTCCCGGCAGCGCAGGCAAGCCAAGCAGAAGGGGAGTTGCAGTCCGGAACCGAGTGCTGGTATGGTAGCTGCAGTTGAGAGTTATTCTCAATTGGAGGCTTCACGGTGAATATCGGACGTCGATGCGAGCGGGCGGTGGTCAATGCCTATCGCGAACTACGCAAGAGCGGCACGGACGACCTGGTCGCCTTCCAGAGCTGCACGACGCTCTACCGAATCCACCATCCCGAAGCCCGCATCAGCGAAGCCCGCGCGTTGGTCTCCGAATGGATCGACCATCACATCACCCACGCCAAACCCGGGGCTGCGCCCGGGTGCGATTGCGATGAGGATTGAGCCGACCTGCGGCTAGGCGGGGGGCTTTGCCCCCTCGACCTTGCCTTCCAACATGGAGGTCTGGAGGGCCTCCCTCCAGCGGGGTCCAGGGGCAGAAGTCCCTGGCCTAGCCGCAGTCCAATCCAACCCTATCCGCGTTCGTCCATCGGGACGAAGTCGCGCTGTGCGTGGCCGGTGTAGAGCTGGCGGGGGCGGCCGATGCGCTGCAGTGGGTCTTCGATCATTTCCTTCCACTGGCTCACCCAGCCGACGGTGCGGGCGACGGCGAACAGCACGGTGAACATGCTGGTGGGGATGCCCATGGCTTTGAGGATGATGCCCGAATAGAAATCGACGTTCGGGTAGAGTTTCTTGCTGATGAAGTATTCGTCGTGCAGGGCGATGTGTTCGAGTTCGAGGGCGAGGTCGAGCAGCGGATCGTCTTTGATGCCGAGTTCGTCGAGCACTTCGTGGCAGGTGCGTTCCATGATTTTGGCGCGCGGGTCGTAGTTCTTGTAGACGCGGTGACCGAAGCCCATCAGGCGAACGTTGCTGTTCTTGTCTTTGACTTTTTCGATGAAGGCGGGAATGGCTTCTTTCGTGCCGATCTCCGCGAGCATTTTCAGCACCGCTTCGTTCGCACCACCATGGGCGGGGCCCCAGAGGCTTGCGATGCCGGCGGCGACGCAGGCGAAGGGGTTCGCACCCGTGGATCCGGCAAGGCGCACGGTGCTGGTGGAGGCATTCTGCTCGTGGTCGGCATGCAGGATGAGGATACGGTCCATTGCGCGGGCGAGCACGGGGTTGACGTGGTACGGCTCGGCCGGGACGGCGTTCATCATGTAGAGGAAGTTTTCCGCGTAGCCGAGATCATTGCGCGGATACATGAACGGCTGGCCGATTGAGTATTTGTAGGCCCAGGCGGCGATGGTGGGCACCTTGGCGATCAGGCGGAAGGCGCTGATGCGGCGGTGATCCGGGTTATTGATGTCTAGGCTGTCGTGATAGAAGGCGGAGAGTGCTCCGACGACGCCGCAGATCACTGCCATCGGGTGGGCGTCGCGTCGGAAGCCGTTATAGAACTGGCGCAGCTGCTCATGGACCATGGTGTGCAGGAGCACGCCTTTTTCGAACTCGGCGAGTTCTTCCTTGTTCGGCAGGTTTCCGTTGAGCAGGAGGTGCGCGACCTCGACGAAGGTGGCGTTTTCCGCGAGCTGATCGATCGGGTAGCCGCGATGGAGCAGGATGCCTTCGTCGCCGTCGATGAAAGTGATCTTGCTTTCGCAGGCCGCCGTGCCGCCATAACCGGGATCGTAGGTGAAGAGGCCGAGTTCCGGGTAGAGCTTGCGGATATCGAACACGGATGGCCCGATGGTGCCGGGCAGCAGTGGCAGGTTGAGGGTGTGGGTGTTCCCATCGAGGGTGATGGTGACGGACCCGATTGCTGTGCCGGTCATTGAGAAGCCATCCCGAGTGAGGCGGGCGGCGCAAATGTGGCCGGCCGCAATGATATGAGCAGCCGCCACGCGGTCGCATTGCGAACATAAGGGCGGAAATGCTGCAAACGCAACCTTCGCACGTGCAGCATTGGTCGGCTCTAGGAAGGTCTGCGCCTGTAGCCACGGTGGCAGCCGAGTTCCATCCAATGGGCAAGCGGGTCGGCTGCGTCACCCTGGCTAAGCTCGAGGGCGGCGATCGGATAGGTGCGGCAGTACCAGGCATTGTCCACGGCACAGGCAGCACGGCCCTCGGCACGTCCAAAGTTTTCGTAATGGTGCCACCCGGATGGGAAATGACCGCCTAGAACGGCGTCGCGTATGTCGGGATTGGCGGCGAGGTAGTCGGCCTCGTCGAAATGCAACGCGACCGGGAGCGGGTCGGCTTCTGCCGCGAACATGGCGGCGAGCCGTGATGGGGGCATGCCGCGCCACAGGCCGTTCAGGCTCGCATGTGCGGCCGCCGCCTGATCCACAGGCACGGCATAGTGAAACGGGAACAGGGTGAAGCTGAAGCGCGGATCGGCCAGCGGCAGCAGGTTCACCGAGCGGACCTGCAGCGGGTGGAACACGCCGAGCACGGGCATGAAGATCCGCTTCGCTGCCGACAGCCAGGCGGCGAGCCAGCTGAAGCTGCTGATCGCGGGCACGATGTGGTGCGAAGCACGCAGGAAGGCGAAATCGCCCACGGGCCCGAGGCTGGGCACAAAGCGTGCCTCCGGAAATCTTTTCTTTATCGTTTCGAGATAAGGTGACGCCTCAAGCTGGCCGCAGAACACCGGTCGCAACCCGGTGCAGTGGATTAGTTCGCTGTAGAAATCAGGTGGTATCAGCACGTAATCAGGATGATGGGCGTCCAGAATGTCTCCCTGCCGCACATTGCAGACCAGCTCGTCGTGGCCTCCCGGTGCTTCCGGCAGGGGCGATGGAGGAAATAGATGCCGGTAGAAATCGGGGTCGAGGAAATTGTCGATATGCTGGCAATAGGTGCGGATATCCACGCAGTCGAGGCTGCCATCGTTCAGCGCGCCGGCGAGGCCTTCCAGATCGAGACGCGGCTCCGTTACGATCTCGGTGCGCGCGATGTCACCTTCGAACGGGGCGATCTGTATGCCCCATTCCGGCAGATGTATCTGCATCACGCGCGCGCCGGGTACGCGCTCTGCCAGGGCAAGTGCCGCCATATACTGGATCATGCGGTTGCCCATGTTTCCCATGGGCGAGACCCGGATGAGCTTCATATCACCATCACCATGTGCTCTGCATGAAAACCGCCATCTGCCTGATCGTCCGCAACGAGGCGCGCGACATCGCGGAATGGATCGCCTTCCACGCGCTCGTCGGATTCGACACCCAGATCATCTTCGACAATCGTTCCGATGACGCAACCCCTGCCATCATCCAGGCGGCCTCCCGCCTCTACGATGTGCGCTTCCACGACTGGCCGGACAGCACACCGCGCTCGCAGGTGCAGGCCTATGACGCCGCCTGCGCAGCCTATCGCGACGAGTTCGACTGGATCGCTTTCGTCGACTCGGATGAATTCGTGATCCCGGACGAGCAGGTGCCGATCAACGCGTATCTCGCCCGGTTCGACGGGTTTTCAGGCCTGGCCATGCCCTGGGCGATCTACGGCTCCAGCGGCCACGAGAATTTTCCCAAAGCCATGGTGCTCGACGCCTTCAAGCATCGCGCGACGGCAGATTTCACCGCCGTGCGCCATGTGAAATGCATCATCAGGCCGCAATTCGCCGGAAAATGCCTCAATCCCCATTGCTTCGACCTGCGCGGGCACCGCCTCGGCAGCTATTGCGACACCCAAGGCCGGGCAATGGCGTGGCAGGAAGCGCCGGAATGGGGCGGCATCGTTCCCGGTCTCGCCCGCCTGCCGCCGGAATACGACCATGGCAGGATCAACCACTATTTCACCCGCTCACGCGCGCACTGGCAGCTCAAGCTAAAACGCGGCTACCCAAGCGATCATGCAATCCGCAAGATGGACGAATTCGCCGAATACGATCGGAACGATGTGTTCGATCCGATCGCGCATCGCTATCTGAATGATCTGCTCGAACCGCTTGCCAGGCTTGAGGCCGTGATTGCGGATGTGCTGTGAGGAAGATTTTCTGTTCTGAAGAAAAGAAGGAAAAGACTTCCCGATTATGCATGAACGTCCGCCGACTTTAGCGGACCATATGGCATTGGCGGGGTTCGGGTAGCTGCCCATGTGAGGCGTGGCATCATTGTGGACCCATAGGAAAGTCGATGATTGTGCTGCTGCCGGTCTCGACCGGTGACGGTCATTTCAGGCGTACATCCCACTTTTGCGCTACCCACAAAGCCTCGCCCGATTTGGACAGGTGCACCCGGACCGATGTAAGGAGGGAGGGCGCGGGCAAGGTCCGCGGCAGCAGCGTTGCTGATCCTCAGCATGCCAGGAGATATTTATGATCAAAGTCAGCGTGTTCTACCCCAATGAGCCCGGTGCGCGCTTCGACCACGCCTATTATGCCGAGAAGCACATGCCGATGGTAAAGAGCAAGATGGGGGCGGCTTGCCACCATTATACGGTCGACAAGGGCCTTGGCGGCGGTGCGCCCGGCAGCCCGGCGACCTATGTCGGCATGTGTCACATCTTCAGCGAGTCCCCCGAGGCGTTCGCAGCCGGTTTCGGCCCGCATTCCGACGAAATCATGGCCGACATCAAGAATTACACCGACCTTTCGCCGATCATCCAGATGAGCGAAGTCGTCGTCGGCTAATCACACCGAAAGCAGCGAAAGACTTTTACATCCTGGCGTTCCGAACCCGGATAAAACCGCGACAGCGACGCAAAAGTCTTTTGCTTCTTTTCTTCAGAAAAGAAGAGTTTCTGTCTCAAACTGCAGCTGGGCGTTCTTGGTTCGGCTAACCAAATCGGGGTCGGACGTCGCTGATCGGTTTATCAGACGAGATCGGGTGCCATTGCCGGAGACTCGGCTAAAGTGTGGGCCATGAATTCCAGCGCGCCGGTGAGTTGCGCTCGTGTCCTAGGGCCGCCCAGGCAGACCCGGACAGCTTCAGGCGGGGTGCCATCGACGGTGAACGCATCGCTCGCAACCACGCCGATGCCCACGCCGCGCATGTGGCCGATGAAGGCGGAACGCGTCCATGGCGGCGGCAGACGAACCCACAGATTGAAGCTGAGCGGATCGGTCTTGACGTGCTCAAGCCGCAATATGCCGGCTGCAAGGCGCTGGCGGGCGGTGGTTTCGGTGCGGATGAAGCGCAGCAGCATGTCTGCCGTGCCGTCCTCGATCCAGCGTGTGGCGAGAGCGGCCGTCAGCGGCGAGGCCATCACGTTTGCCACCCGCAACGCTGCGGCGAACGGCCAGCCCTGGCGTGTGTCGGGTGCCACCACATAAGCGACACGCAAGCCTGCGCCGAGGCATTTCGCGAGGCCGGCGACGTGCCATGTGAGCTCGGGCGCCAAGGCGGCGAATGGCGCCTCGCCATGCGAGGGGATGAAACCATAGGCATCGTCTTCGATGATGGGCAATCGCAGGCTGCGCGCGATGGTGGCGATGGCTGCACGGCGCCGTGCAGTGACCGTGAGCGTTGTAGGATTTTGCAATGTGGGGTTCAGATAAAGCGCTTTAGGTGCGTAGCGGTGACAGGCATCGAGCAACGCATCCGGGTCGATACCTTCGTCATCCATCGGTAGCCCCACCAGTTTGATGCCGAGCTGTGCTGCAATGTTGCGTGCGCCCGGATAGGTGATGGCCTCCGAAAGAACCACGTCTCCAGCTTTGGCGAGCACACCGAAGATACCCAGCAGTGCTGCATGCGCACCCGGCACGACGAAAAGCCGTTCCTGCGACGGCACCAGTGACCGACGGCTCAGCCAGTTGGTCGCTGCATCCTTGGCCGGTTGCGAACCGCCGAAACCCTGGTAACGCAACAATGCGATCAGGTCCTGCCCCACCACTTCCAGGCCCGCTTGCATGCGTGCCAGTAGGTCAGGCTGGTCGTGTGGTTCGGGTGGCAAGTTCATCGACAGGTCAACGGGATATTGTCGCAGCGTTGCCGCCGGCTTGCTCGGTGTGCGTGCGAGCACGAACGTTCCGCGGCCGACCGTGGAGCTGATCAGGCCGCGCTTCTGCGCCTCGACATAGCCGCGCGCGACAGTGGTGAAATCGACATTGATGCGCTGCGCCAGGCTGCGCTGCGGCGGCAAGCGGTCACCCGCAGAAAGCCGGCCTTTGGCAATGTCGTCTGCGATCGCATCGGCGATCGCGAGGTAGCGCGGCTTGCCGTTGCCGAGAATGTCCGGCGCCCAATTATTCATTTCAAGCCCACCACGCACCATCTACAGTCAAAGCCTCAGATTGACTGTATCTCACAAAAAGAGGCTCGCCAAGCCCGTCCAGCTGGTGGGCAGCCAATGAAAGCAACAAAAGGAGGTGGTCTCATAATGGGGTGAAGTATGCGCAGACTACAGGCAGCAACCGAAGCATATGCACGGTAAATGTGCAATTCGCTTTGTGCAGTCAAATTGCATTCAATGTGGCATTATTGAATGTTTTTAGGTCGGTATCCGGAGGCCAGCCAACTGGTACGGAGGTTGCTCCATGGCGTTCGTCCGCAACAAGGAGAGTCTCATGGCAACCGTTACCGCCGCGCCTCACAAGAAAGGCGATTTCCTGGTCGATTACGAGGAGAAGGTGTTCGAGGACGTCAAGGCAGATCCCGGCGAGAAGGCGCTTGTTACGTTCCACACGGTGGCCTTTGAAGGATCGATTGGTTTCGTCAATCTGCTGCAGGCGACACGGCTGCAGCGGAAGGGGTTCGAGACGAGTATTTTACTCTACGGGCCCGGTGTCACCCTGGGCGTGCAAAGGGGTTTTCCGAAAATTGGCGACGAAGCGTTCCCCGGTCATCAGAATTTCAACAATCAGATCACGAAATTCATCGGCGAGGGTGGCAAGGTGTATGCCTGTCGTTTCGCGCTGCAGGCCTTGTATGGACATGGCGAGGGCGCCTTGATCGAAGGCATACGGCCGATCAGCCCGCTCGATGTGCTCGATCTGATGTTGATCCATCGCAAGGCGAACGCTGTCATCCTCGATACCTGGACCTTGTAGGTAAAGCCGGCGCGAGGCGGGTATGACCGACAACAAACGTATCAAGGTGGCGGCGGTGCAGATTGCGCCGGATTTGGAGAACGCGTCCGGCACGCTGGATCGTGTGCTGGCCGCCATCGCCGAGGCGACCGTGAAGGGCGCACGCTTGGTCGTGTTTCCGGAGACTTTTGTTCCCTGGTATCCCTATTTTTCCTTCGTGCATCCGCCGGTCTCGACCGGTGCAGAACATATCCGGCTCTACGAGAACGCGGTGACGGTGCCGGGGCCGGTCACTCAGGCGGTATCCGAAGCGGCACGGCAGCATCACATCGTCGTCGTGCTCGGCATCAACGAACGCGACCATGGTTCGCTCTACAATGCGCAGATTATCTTCGATGCCGATGGCAGCATGAAGCTCAAGCGCCGCAAGATCACACCGACGTTCCATGAACGCATGATCTGGGGCCAAGGCGATGGATCTGGCCTGACAGTTGTCGATACTGCGGTCGGGCGTGTCGGCGCGCTCGCCTGTTGGGAGCACTACAATCCGCTCGCTCGCTATGCGCTGATGGTGCAGCATGAAGAAATCCATGCTGCGCAGTTTCCGGGGTCGCTGGTGGGGCCGATCTTCGCCGAGCAGATCGAGGTGACCATTCGGCACCACGCCCTGGAAAGCGGTTGCTTCGTGGTCAATGCTACCGGGTGGTTGACGGAAGCGCAGATCGCGAAAATCGCGCCGGATGAAAAAATGCGAAAGGGGCTGCGCGGCGGCTGCATGACGGCGATCATTTCGCCGGAAGGCAGCCACGTGGTGCCGCCTTTGACGATGGGCGAAGGCATATTGCTGGCCGAGCTCGATATGGGATTGATCGTCAAGCGCAAGCGCATGATGGATTCCGTGGGCCATTATGCACGCCCCGAAATCCTCAGCTTGTTGCTCGATAAAAGGCCGGCTGCCACGATGCATGACTCAGCCCTCTCCGCCGACACCGACGCATTCAGGAGCACGCAAGATGTCAACGACGATGCAGGCGGTGATCCCGCCGGAGCAGCTGGTGAACGAGCTGCAATCCTTCGGCGCGCGGCTGGTTGATCCGCACGCGGGTGCCGAAAGCCGTCGTGGTGGCGCCGGCCCATCCGACCACAAGGCGCTGACCATCGATGGCATGACCGTGATGGTGCCGGTTCATACCGCGCCGGCCGCGCGGAGCCCGTATCTGGTGGAGATGCCGGATTCGCAGGGCAGAAGCCGTGTGAGCCGACATGGAGAAATGGTCGGTGAAGTCTCGTTTCCGGCACGGCCGCGTTTCTACGATCTGATGACCGACGATGGCGTGCCATTCTCCAAGATCGCTGTGCTGCATGGGCGCGATGTGCTAGCGACAACAGTGCTGCAGAGCTGTGTGCGTTATGAGAGCCGCGCCAAGACATGCCAATTCTGCGCAATCGGCCAGTCGCTTGCCGCGGGGCGGACGATCGAACGCAAGACGCCTTGGCAACTCGCACAAGTGGCCAAGGCTGCGGTGGCGCTCGATGGCGTAAGGCACATGGTGATGACCACGGGAACACCGCCCGGCAAGGATCGTGGAGCGGCCATCCTTGCGGAAAGTGCAGCGGCGGTAAAGAGCGTTGTCGATCTGCCGATACAGGCGCAATGCGAGCCGCCCGATGACGATGCCTGGTTCGGCAGGATGAAAAATGCGGGCGTCGATACGCTCGGCATGCACCTCGAGGCAGTGACGCCGTCCGTGCGGGCTCGCATCATGCCCGGCAAGGCACAGGTGCCGATCGAGCGTTACATGGCGGCGTTCCGGGCGGCCATACCGGTATTCGGCCGCGGGCAGGTATCCACCTACATCCTCGCAGGCCTCGGCGATACGCGCGAGGCGATACTTGAAGTCGCTGAGCGCCTCATCGGTTTCGGCGTCTATCCGTTTGTCGTGCCGTTCGTGCCGATCTCCGGCACCCCACTCGAGAACCATGCGGCACCAAGTGCCGCCTTCATGCATGAGATCCTGCAGCCCTTGGCCGCCATGCTCGCACAGAGCGGGTTGCGTGCCGTCGACATCAAGGCCGGATGCGGCAAATGCGGTGCCTGCTCGGCGCTGGCTACGTATGAGCGGAGGCTCTCGGCATGATGCTCGAACCGTTCACGCCCTTCCTTGCGAGTGACTTTCAGGTGAAGGCGGCAACCGAATTATGGGAGCATCGTGGTGCTGCCGCATTGCGCCATGAGGTTTTCTGCACCGAGCAAGGGCTGTTTCAAGGCGACGATCGCGACGACGTAGATGCCACGGCGATCCCGCTGGTCGCCGTTTCGCTTCTTGGTGTCGCCGCCGACAATGTGGTGGGCACGGTGCGCATCCACCAGCCGGAGCCGGGGCTATGGTGGGGTTCACGGCTTGCGGTGGCTGCCGAATACCGCCGTTCGGGTGCGCTCGGCACGGCGCTTATACGGCTTGCCGTGTCCTCGGCGCATGCACGTGGCTGCCGCACTTTCCTTGCCCATGTGCAAGTGCAGAACGTGCCATTGTTTCACAGACTGCATTGGATATCTCTTGAGAAATTGGAGATCCACGGGCTTGTCCATCATCGCATGCGCGCGGATCTGGGCAAATATCCACCCTTTGCAGCAGCGGACACTGGATTTCGTGCTTCGGCACGCAAGGCCGCATGAACGCGATGTCGATGCTGGCCACAATCGCCCATGCCATCCGCGGCAGCGCAGGCCTTGCGGCCAAGCACGACATCGCGGCCGTGGCGGCACGGCTTGGACTTGCCGGCAACGCAGCCATTGCCGTCGGCGATGATTGTGCTGCAATTCCCGATGCCGACGGGTTTCTTCTGTTCGCCATAGAAGGCTTTATCAACGCGTTCGTCGAAGCCGACCCGTGGTTTGCCGGCTGGTGCGGTGTGATGGTCAACGTATCGGATGTGCTTGCGATGGGCGGGAGGCCGATCGCAGTCGTCGATGCGCTATGGGCAGATAGCGAGGCCGGTGCGGCAGAAATCCTTGCCGGCATGCGTGCGGCCGCTGAAGCCTATGGCGTTCCAATCGTCGGCGGTCATACCAATCTGCGCACCGAGCACGCACAGCTTTCGGTTGCCATTCTTGGCCGTGCCCGGACCCTGTTGACGAGCTTCGGGGCGCGTCCCGGCGATGACATTATCGCTGCCATCGATTTGCGCGGGCAATATCGCGCGCCGTTCGGTAATTGGGAGGCGGCACTCTCGGCGCCCCCGTCTCGTCTGCGTGGCGACATGGAGATCCTGCCGGTAATCGCCGAGCAGCGGCTGGCTAAGGCTGCAAAGGATATCAGCCAGGGCGGCATCGTCGGCACGGCGGCGATGCTGGCTGATTGCTCCCGTGTCGGTGTGCGGATCGACATCGGCGCCATTCCAAAACCGGCTATGGTCGCGTTGGACCGCTGGTTGCTGACCTTTCCTAGCTACGGTTTTCTGCTTTCGGCGAAACCCGAAAACACCAAGGCGGTCATTGAGAAATTCACCCAACGGGATATTGCGGCGGCGCGTATCGGAAGTGTCATTCAGACGCGGCGTGTCGAGATACATGATGAGACCGGCACGCAGATCATCTGGGATCTTGCTTCCCGCTCGTTGCTCGGATGTGGAGCGGATTGATGCCTGAATTGCACTTCCGCCTGCGTTGGCCGGATGAGACCGAACAGAACTGCTACTCGCCCTCGACGGTGATCAGGGAGCATTTTCGCGCCGGCGAGTCCTACGCTCTTGGCGATTTTCTGGCGCGATGCCGTATGGCCCTGAACCTGGCAAGTGATCGAGTGCGTGCCAAATTTGGCATGCCGTGCGCGCGGGCCCTTGGCCAGCTTGCCGATATCGAAGCGCTCGCCTTGCGCTTCTCGGCTTTGCCTGACCCGCACATCACTGTTCTCAGTTTTCACGAATAGCACGGGAGTGCCGGCGATGACCCCCCGCCCCACCTTATCGCATGTGCCCGTCGCCATCATCGGCGGCGGCCAGGCAGGTCTCTCGGTCAGCGCACATCTCAGCCGGAAGAACATCGATCACGTCATCCTGGAAAAACACCGGATCGCCCATGCCTGGCGCACCCAGCGCTGGGATGCGTTCTGCCTGGTCACACCCAATTGGCAATGCCAACTGCCGGGCTTCTCCTATCAAGGCAATGATCCGCACGGCTTCATGCTTCGTGACGAGATCGTAGCCTACGTGGAAAGCTTTGCGAAATCCATCGTGGCCCCCGTCAGGGAGGGCGTCGCCGTCACCCAGCTGAGATGCGACGCGGAAGGAAAATATCATCTGGAAACCAGCGAGGGCGATATCATGGCGGACGCCGTTGTTCTCGCCGTTAGCGGGTATCATGTGCCATCCATCCCGCGCAGCGCCGAGCGCATCGCGCCCGCCATCGTGCAGATCCATTCCTCCGCCTATAAAAATCCGGGCCAGTTGCCCGAAGGTGCGGTGCTGGTGGTGGGCTCAGGGCAATCCGGTTGCCAGATAGCGGAAGATCTGCATATCTCCGGCCGCCGCGTGCATCTGATCGTCGGTACTGCGCCGCGTTGCCCGCGCGTCTATCGCGGGCGGGATGCGGTGGATTGGCTCGCGGATCTGGGGCAGTACGACATGCCGATCGACAAGCATCCGCTGCGGGAGGCGGTTCGCAAAAAGGCCAATCATTATCTCACCGGCCGCGATGGCGGCCGCGATATCGATCTGCGTCGTTTCGCACTGGACGGCATGAGGCTGCATGGCCGGCTGCGCGATGTCGTGGAAGGCCGGCTGCAGATCTCGGCCGACCTGATGCGCAACCTGGACGCTGCCGACACCACCTATAACAATATCTGCGACACCATCGACAGGCACATCGTGGAGCAGGGCATAGATGCCCCACCGGGCCACCGCTACACGCCGGTATGGCAACCCGGCGAAACTGAAGACGAGATCGATCTGGAGGCACGCGGCATAACAAGCATTGTCTGGGCGACCGGGTTTCGTTCGGATTGGTCTTGGGTGGATCTACCGATCTTCAATGGCCACGGGTATCCCACCCATCGGCGTGGCGTCACGACCATGGAGGGCGTGTATGTGCTTGGGCTGCCTTGGCTTAATACCTGGGGATCGGGGCGGTTTCTCGGGGTGGGGCGTGACGCTGCGTATATTTCTGAGAAG
Organism: Acetobacteraceae bacterium; assembly: GCA_965198855.1. Lineage (GTDB taxonomy): Bacteria > Pseudomonadota > Alphaproteobacteria > Acetobacterales > Acetobacteraceae > BOG-908. The sequence goes on from CBDAPZ010000002.1 coordinate 1,251,529, forward strand.
ATCGAAGCCAGGCGAAAGGAAGGTCTTCTTTTCTGAAGAAAAGAAGCAAAACACTTTATATGTGGCTGTCGCGCTTCTATCCGGCAGCGTGTACATAAATCATAAAAGTTTTTTGGTTCTTTTTTAAAAAAAGAACTGCTTCCTTCCTTCTAGTCACCGTCCCGCGTCTATGCTGATATCCACAGATGATGTTTGATCCTGCAGATGACGGCCGATTGTCAAATCCGCCTGAGCGCTCCCAGCCCAATTTCTGGCTCGGCATAAAACGCGGTATAAAACGGCACTGTCCCGCCTGCGGCGTAGGGCGGCTGTTCAAGGGCTATCTGAGCGTGGTCGAGATATGCCCCGCCTGCGGCAACGACAACGAACAATATCCGTCGGATGATTTTGCGCCCTATCTCACCATCTTCGTGGTGCTCCATCTCCTGACACCGATTTTCGTCCTGTCCGATCGCGCCTGGCATTATCCGTTGGAGATAGAGGCCGCGGTGACCATTCCGGTGTTTCTTGTCGCGACACTCGCGGTGCTGCCCTTCGCGAAAGGCGCCGTGATTGGTTTCGCCTGGGCGTACGGGGTCGTACGCGGCCAATAATCTGGTCGGTTGTGTGCGCCGCGCGCAATCGCCTATGGTCCCGCACCACCACGCTAGAATCACACCATGGCACTGATGAAGACCTCTGCGCTGGCTCACAGGCCCGGCGTGCCCAAAGTGGCGGAGGGCAGCGAGAAGATCGGGCCGACCCAGGCCGATGCGCGTGTGCAGCGCCGCCTGAAGGATCGTCAGCTCGCACGGCAGGAAAAGGCTGCCGAACGCATTGGCGCTGCGACAGAGGAGCTGGCAGCCGGCATCGCGGAGGCCTCGGCCGCTGCGGAGGAGCTGGCGCGTGCGCTGGAGCAGATCGCAAGCTCGGCTGAGGAAGCGGCCAGTGCCGCGCAGGAATCGCAGACCGCTGTCAGCAGCCTGAGCGCCAATTTCGCGCTGGCGCGTGACAGTGCGGCCTCGTCGCACCGACAGATGGCAAGCCTCGATATGCTCCTGGCCGAGATCGGCGGCGGCATCGAGGCACTGGTCGTCGCGGTGCAGAAGAGCGCCGGCCGGCAATTGCAATCCGTGGCAGATGTCGACGCCCTCGAGCGCCAGGCCGCCGATATCGGCGAGATCACCGGTGCGGTGGCCGACATTGCCGAACAGACGAACCTGCTGGCGTTGAATGCAGCCATCGAGGCGGCGCGGGCCGGTGCGCATGGCAGGGGCTTTGCCGTGGTCGCTGACGAGGTCCGCGCTTTTGCCGAAACCTCGGAACGTTCTGCTGCAGACGTGCGCAGCCTGGCCGAGGCGGTGGGCACGGAGGTGCGTTTGGTGGCGGCTCGGATCAAGGAGGCCGCTTCCGTTGCCGACAGGGATGCCGCCGGCGGCCAGATCGTGGCCGATAGTCTCGCCGACATCCGCCGGCAGATGAGTGCGCTGGCGCGGGAATCGCAATCGATCCTGCAGGCGGTGACAGAGGCCGAGAGCGGTGCGCGCGAGGCGCAGGCTGGTGCTGACCAGGTGGCGGCGGCTGCCGAGGAGCAATCCTCCGCTGCCTTGCAGGCCCAGCGCGCGGTCCAGCAGCAAAGCGCTTCCCTGGAGCAGAGCCGGCGGACGGCGGAAGCGCTCGCGCAATTGGCCGAAGCCCTTCAGGCCGGCAGCGGCGATGGTGTGGCGATACAGGTTGCCGCCGCCGCTGAGGAACTCTCAGCCACGGTGCAGGAGCTTTCCGGTGCCGCCGGCGAGATATTGGCCGCCATCGAGCAGATCAGCCGCGGCTCCCATGTGCAGGCCGCAGCGACGCAGCAGGCAAGCACCGCCATGGCGCAGATCGAGCGTGCGGCGGGCACCACGCGTGCGGCCGCCCGTTTGGGTGTCCAACTGGCAGAGACCTTGCGGCCAATGCTCCTGCACAACCGCGATGCGGTGACCGGCCTTGCCGACAGCGTCGTCAACGGGCTTGCGGAAACCCAGGCCATCATCCGCCTGGTCGCGGGTTTGGGTGCCAATAGCAGGCAGATCGACAAGATCGTCGAGCGGATCGCGCTGTTGGCGGTGCAGACCAACATGCTGGCGGTGAGCGGGTCGGTGGAAGCGGCACGCGAGGGTGAGCACGGCACCGGTTTCGCCGTTGTGTCGGCCGATATTCGTACGCTCGCGCGCGACTCGTCGGAGAATGCGGACCGCATCCGCGACCTGGTACGCAGCATCCAGGAGCAGATCGGCGCGGTGCGCCGCAACCTCGAAGCGATCGCAGCAGCGTCGGAGGTGGAGGCCGCCCGCAACCAGGCCCTGGTGGCGCAGATTGCCACCGTCGATGCCGCGATCGAGGCGCTGGGCACAGGATCGGGCTCGGTTCTGGAGAATAGCGATTCCATACTGGCCTCCGTACGCGAGGTGCTCGGCGGCATGAAACAAATCGCGGTCGCGGCCGAGGAAGCGAGCGGGGCTGCCGCGCAGGCCTCCACCGCGGCCAGGCAGCAGGCCAGCGGCGCCGAGGATCTCGCCGCCGCCATCGAGGATATTGCGAGCCTGGCGGACGAACTCCGCGCCGCCGAGAGCTGAGGGAAATGCTGGACCTGGCCGGCCGCCTGCACGTGACCGCCGGCGGACAGATACGGGTTCTGGCTTCGTCGGACATAGCTGAAATCATCACTGTGCCACCTTGCACGAAGCTGCCGCATGGGCCTGCCTGCCTGCTGGGGCTGGCCAATCTGCGCGGCATCGTGCTCCCGGTCGTCTCGCTCGCAGTCTTGCTTGGTGAGATGCCGCGCGAGGCCACACGGCGATCGCGCGTGGTCGTGCTGTCGGGTGCGTCCCCGGTCGGGCTGATGGTGGAGAATGTCGTTGCCCTGGCGGCGGACGACGATAATGCGGCGCTTGATCCGCGCGCACTTCTTGGGGGTGTCTTCGGGGCACTGAGGCGCGACATGTCCGTGGGCGCGTTTGAAGCCGCTGCACAGGCTGGACAAAAACCGGAAACGGCGCGCGAACTCCATACGCTGATCGGGCTTGAGGTGCACGGCCGGGACTACGCGATCAGATTGCAGGAGGTGGCCGAGATCATGCGGCTGCCGAACGAATTGGGCACTGTGCCGGGCATGGATGATGCCATGCTCGGAATCGTCAGCTTTCGCGGCGGCGTGCTGCCGCTGGCGTCCCTCGCGGTGCTGCTGGGGCTGAATGCGGCGACGTCGCGCGGTGTCATCATCGTGGTGCGCGCCGGCCCCGGCTTTGTGGGCTTGGTGGTTGATGGGGTAAGCGGCAGTTTTTCGCTCGCCGCAGACGCGATCGACAGGGTGCCGCGCTTGCTGGCCCGTGCCTCGGGCGAGGCGCTGCTGGAGGGCATCTGCCGGCTGGAGGGTGGTCGCAAACTGGTGGGCCTGTTGGATGTGCGGCGTCTGTTCAACCAGCAAACCCTCGCGTTACTGGAAGAGGCTGGTCCGCAGGCGGCGTTGCCGGTGGCACAGCGGGACGTGGCTGAAGACCGCGAGCAATTCGTGCTGTTCGAGAGTGCCGGTGCGCAATACGGGCTGCCGATCGGGGCGGTCGATGAGGTGGTGCGGCGGCCGGAAATGCTCGCCCGGCCGCCTTTCCTGCCGGATTTTCTCCTGGGCCTGCTGAGCCTGCGCGGCCGGACGGTGCCGGTGATCGACATGGCGGAGCGGTTCGGCGCCAAGGTTGGCCGATTGCATGGCGACCGGGTGATCGTGGTCTCCAAAGGTGGGCGTCAAGCTGGGCTGGCGGTAGACCGTGTTTGCGGCGTGCTTGGGGTGCCACAGGCGGCGCTTTGTGCTGCTCCGGCTCTTATGTCCGAGGCCGAGGGTTTGTTCGACCGGATCGCCCTGCAGCATGAGGGGCGCATGGTGCTGCTCGTCTCTGCAGCCTTCGTGCTGGCGCAGGCAGAACGCGATCTGTCCGGCGCATCCAGGGGTCGGATCAAAGCCGGGCAGTCCCTGCCATCGTGATGAAAATCCTGGTGGTCGATGATTCCGCCCTGATGCGCCGGGTGCTCGGCAACATGCTGGGCGCGCAGGAGGACATGCAGACGGCCTTCGCGCGCAATGGCCTGGAAGCGCTGGAGCGGGTGCATGACTGGTCGCCCGACGTGATCACGCTCGACATACAGATGCCGGGCATGGACGGGCTGGCCTGCCTGGACCGCATCATGGTGGAGCGGCCGACCCGTGTGGTCATCGTCTCGTCGCTGACGACCGAGGGTGCGGATATCGCGCTCGAGGCGATGCAGCTTGGCGCGGTGGACGCCATCGCCAAACCGGCCGGCGCCATATCGCTATCTCTGGACGAATTCGCGCCGATCCTGGTGGAACGCGTGCGCGCCGCCGCCCGCGCTCGGTTGCGCGGTTCCGCGCGCCTTGCCGAGCGAGTCAGGCTGCGCACGAAGGGCATCGCCGCACGGCCGCTACCGGCGCGCCAGGCGATATCGCCGGGCGTCACCAGCCGGCCGGTGCTGCCGGGCCAGACCGTAATTATCGGCACCTCCACTGGCGGGCCGCCTGCATTGGAAGCCGTGCTGCGTGGCTTGCCGGGTGATTTCCCTTGGCCGGTCCTGGTCGCACAGCACATGCCGGCCACCTTCACCGGCTCGCTTGCCCGACGGTTGGACCGGCTTTGCGCCTTGCATGTGGTCGAGGTCACAGCGCCGATGCCGATCGTTCCTGGCACCGTCTATGTCGCGCAAGGCGATGCCGACATGATCGTAAGCGGCAGGCTTGGCGGACCTGTGGTGATGGCAGCGCCTTCGGATCCTGTTCATCGCTGGCATCCCAGTGTCGACCGGCTGGTGCGTAGCGCGATGCTGCATATCGCACCGGAACACCTGGTAGGCGTGCTGCTGACCGGCATGGGCAATGACGGCGCGGATGCCATGACGCGGCTGCGCGGCCTTGGCGGGCGCACGATCGCGGAATCCGAGGTGACCGCCGTCGTGTGGGGCATGCCGGGCGAATTGGCGCGCGCCGGCGGTGCGGACCATGTGCTCCCGCTCGACGAGATCGCCGGCCAACTTCTCGGCTGGGCCGCATGAGCGGCACCGAGCACGACGGTTTGACGCCGGACCATCTGCGCCGGCTCTGCGACCTGATCTATCAGCGCACTGGCATGGCCTATGGCGAATCGAAACGTTATTTCATCGAACGGCGTGTGGCCGACCGGATGGAGCGCGCGGGCACGCGCTCGGTGCCCGCCTATCTCACGCTGCTGCAGACGAGTACTGCCGAGATGGAGGCGCTGATCAACAGCTTTACCGTCAACGAGACCTATTTCTATCGCGAGGACCACCAGCTGCGCTGCCTCGGCCGTGCGCTGCTGCCGGAGATCGTGTCGCGGCGCGGGCCGGGCGACCTGGTGCGTATCTGGTCGGCACCGTGTTCGACCGGCGAGGAGCCGTATTCGGTGGCGATCTGGCTGCTGGAGAACTGGAAGCTGGTCGATGCCTATAATATCGAGATCGTCGGCAGCGACATCGATACCCTAGCGCTGGCTGCGGCCGATATCGGCGAATATGGCGAACGTGCGCTGGCTCGTGTGCCGGAAGACGTGCGGGGCCGGTATTTCGGCCCGCTGCGGGCCGGGCAGAGGCGGGTAATCACCGATCTGCGCGAATCGGTGCGGTTCACCCAGTGCAACCTGATCGATGCGGCAAGCGTGGCGCAGCAGGGCCGGTTCGATGTGATCTTCTGCCGCAACGTCCTGATCTATTTCAATGAGGCATCCCGCTTCACCGCTTCGGAAAACCTGTTTGCAGCGTTGAACCCTGGCGGATTCATCTGCCTCGGCCACACTGAATCGATGACGCGTATTTCGCCACGCTTTGCGATGCGCCGGTTCGACGATTCGTTTGTGTTCCAGCGGCCCTTGGCCTGATGGACGAACTGCTCGAACAATTCGTGCTTGAAGGCCGCGAGCTGGTGCAGCAGGCCAGCGACGACCTGCTGGCGATGGCGGAAGGCGGCACCGATCCGGTTCGCATCGACAGCGCCTTGCGCGCCATCCACACGCTCAAAGGCTCCGCTGGGCTGTTCGACATGGCCCCGCTCGGCGCCGCCTTGCACGCCGCCGAGGATGTGATGGCGGGGTGGCGCGCCGCCCGGCAAGTTGGCAGTGGGGAGACGCTGTCGCTGCTGCTCGACTGTCTGGGGATGGCCGGCGGCTGGGTCGAGGCCATCGCGCGCACCGAGACATTGCCTGGAGATGCCGTCGCTCGCTCCCGAACCCTTGTCGATGCGTTACGCGCAGGCCTCGAGGGTCGGGCTCCTGTCGCCACCGCGACGGAGGAGCGGCCGGACTGGCTGTCGCAGATCAAGGGTGACGATGCCGCGGGCTTGGCGCGCAGTGCCGTGCGCTACGAGCCGTCCAGCAACTGTTTTTTTGTCGGCGACGATCCACTGGCTGTGTTGCGGCAGGTGCCAGAATTGCTGGCCCTGCGCATCGTGCCGCGGGCGCCTTGGTCGCTGGCGGAATACGATCCGTTCGCCTGCAACCTCGTCATCAGCGCCCTCAGCGCGGCGCCAGCCGAGAGCCTGCGCAGCCTCTTCCGCTTTCTGCCCGACCAGGCTCAAGTGGTCGCCCTTTCGAGCCAGCTTGCTCCGCCCGCCGGCACGATGGAGCCAGCCTCGCGCACGCTGCGTGTGCCGATGGAGCGTATTGACGCACTGGCCGATCTCGTCGGCGAGCTGTTTATCGCGAAAAACCGCATGTCCTTCGCGGCCCAAAGCGACGGCACCGGCATCGCACAGCGCCGCGACTTGGCGGCGGCACAGGCGGAGCTGGACCGGCTTGCGGGTTTTCTGCATCGCGCGGTGATGAGCCTTCGGTTGGTGCCGCTGGAGCAGAGCCTGCGTCGCCTGCCGTTGCTGGTGCGCGAGACTGCCGCCCGCCTTGGCCGCGATGTCGGCTTCACGATGCAGGGCATGTCGGTCCAGGCCGACAAGGGCACGGTGGATGCGCTGTTCGAGCCGCTCTTGCATGTTCTACGCAATGCGGTGGATCACGGCATCGAGCCGCCCGAGATCCGCGTCGCCGGCGGCAAGCCCGCGCGTGGCAGCATCACGCTGCAGGCGGCGCTGGAGGGCGGCCAGGTGGTGCTGCTTGTGACCGATGATGGCGCCGGCATCGATCCGGACCGGCTGCGCCAGGTTGCGGCATCGCGCGGCTTGGTAGCGGCGCAAACGCTGGCCGCGATGGATGAGAAAGCCTTGCTCGACCTCGTTTTCCTACCCGGATTCTCGACTGCCGCCGAGGTGACCCACATCTCGGGGCGCGGCGTGGGCATGGATGCAGTGCGCAACGCCATGCAGGCTTTGGGCGGTCAGGTCGGGATTGCGCGTGCGCCTGGCGGCGGCACCCAAGTGCGGATGAGCGTGCCGCAATCGCTCTCCGTCGCGACGGTGCTGACGGTGCATGCGGATGACGCCGTGTTTGGTGTGCCGGTAGAGAGCGTTTCCGAACTGGCACGAGTACAAAGGGGCGCGATCCTGCCGGTGCGCGATGGCCAGGCCTTTGTCCTGCGCCAACGTACCATCCCATTGCTCAACCTCGCACAGCTGCTTGGACGGCCGGCCAAGCCCCCCCCGCCGGTCGCCCAGATGCTGCTGTTCGGCGCAGGCGATCATCGTGTCGGCATCGAAGTGGATGGTTTTGGCGCAAGGCTGGACGTGGTGCTACGCCCGTTGCCGGCGCTGTTATCCGCCACGCCCGGCATGCGCGGCTCCGCCCTGCTCGGCGACGGCACGGTGCTGCTGGTGCTGGAATTGTCGGAATTGCTGGGATGAGCGTTGTACTGGACGGCAAGGTGATACGCGTTTCGGGAAATGGCCGCATCGAGGATGCCGAGACATTGGCAAGCCTGCTGCAGGGCGATCCCGGCCGCAGCATAGAGCTTGCCCAGGCAGGCACCTTGCACACGGCAGTGGTGCAAGTGTTGCTGGCGTTCCGGCCCAGGCTGGAAGGCCCTGCCGGAGACGCGTTCGTGAATACCTGGCTGCTGCCTGCGCTGAAGCGGGTTGCCGCCAACCTGCAACCTGAATGAGAGAGCCCATGACGATCACAGTGCTTATCGTGGATGACAGCAAGCTGGCACGGATCGTCGCCGGCAAGACGATCGCCGCTTTGCAGCCCGAATGGCAACGCGCGGAAGCTGCGAATGCGGATGAGGCGCTCGCCCGTATCGCCCAGGGCGGCGTGGATATTGCACTGCTGGACTTCAACATGCCCGGCCGCGACGGTTTGGATCTTGCCGCAGAGATACGTGCGCAGCACCCTTCCATGCCGCTGGCGGTCATCACCGCCAATGTGCAGGACGAGGTGGTGATGCGCGCCCGTGCGGCAGGTGCGGCCTTTGTCAGCAAGCCGCTCACCGAAGAGGGGCTGCGCGGCTTCCTCTCAGGTGCTTCCTTGCAATTGCGCAAGGCGGGCTGATCGTGGCGGAGACGGTGGCACTGAGCGAGCTGGAACGTGACGCGCTGACCGAGCTCGTCAATATCGGTGTCAGCCGTGCCGCCGCCGCCTTGCGCAAGATGGTGGGCAGCGAGGTGCTGCTCTCCGTGCCCTCTATCGAGGTGATCACCCAGCGCGAGGCCGCCGCCTTGATCGGCGAGCGCGAAGCCGGCGAGATGGTGGCGGTGCGGCAGGACTTCACCGGCGCCTTCTCGGGCCGCGCGCTGCTGATCTTCCCGCAGGCCCATACGCTGGAGCTGGTGCGCGCGGTGATCGGCGAGGATGACGTCGAGGGCATGGAGCAGGAGGCGCTGGCGGAGATCGGCAACATCATTCTCAATGGCTGCCTCGGCACGATGGCCAACATGCTGCGCCAATCCCTGACGATGACCCTGCCCAGCGTGTTCCATGCCACCGGCGCCACTCTGTTCGTCGCCGCGGACGAGGCTGCTCGCGATGGCATGGTGCTGTTCCTGTACATCAACTTCGCCATTCTAGGCCGCGACATACGCGGCTACATTGCCATGGTGCTCGACATGGCGTCCGTCGTCGCGCTCAAGATGCTCGTAGGCCGGTTCATCGAAAGCGTCATGAGCGATGGTGCCGAATTTGGCTGACCATGCCTGACAGCAGGCCCGCACCGGTGGGGCAGGCGGCCGCGGATCTGCAGGCCGATGTCGGCGTAAGGCTGCGCAGGATTCTGGCCGTGTCCGGCGCTGCGGCCGCTTGGGAATGGAACGTGGCCGACCGCCGCGTGGTCGGCGACGCGGGATTTGCCACCCTGTTCGGGATCACCCCTGCTGCTGCGGCGCAGGGCATTACGCCGGCGGCTTTCCTTGGCGTCATTCATCCGATGGACCGCGATCGCATGCGGCTGGCAATCGCCGGCCTGATCCGCGGCTCGGATGTGCTCTCGAAACAATTTCGGATCATCGTGCAGGACGGCAGCGTCCGCTGGCTGCAGGCCAAGGGCCGCGCCTTTGGCGCTCAGGATCAGCCGCCGGGGGAGGACAAGCCTACCCTGCTGCGCGGCGTGCTGGTCGATATCACCGAGCAGAAGCGCCTCGAAGAGCAGCTGCGGATCTCGCAGACCGCCGGCGGCGTCGGCACGTTCGAGCATCTGAACGGCTTCGGCACCGTGCATGTCAGCCAGCAATTCTGCGCCGTGCTGGGGCTGCGCATGGCCAACGACCTGCCGGTGCGCACGATCAATGCCGTCGTGGAGCCGAATGAGCCTCCGTTGATCGACCTTGCGGCCGAGGCGAGCGATGGCCTGACCAGCCGTATCGATCTGCGCATCAGGCGGCCGGATAATGGCGAGCTGCGCTGGGTGACACGCCGCGGCGAATATCTGCGCGATGCCGAAACCAGCGGATTCCGCTTCAGCGGCGTGGTCTACGACATTACCGAATCCAAGCGCGTGGAAGCGCAACTACGCGAACTGAACGAGAGCCTGGAAAGCCGTGTCGAGGCACGCACCCGCGAACGCGACCGCATCTGGCGGGTAAGTCAGGACCTGCTTGGTGTCGCAGACCTCCGTGGCCGCTGGATCAGCATCAATCCCGCCTGGTCGGCGCTGCTCGGCTGGGAGGAGCACGAGATTATCGGCCGCACCTCGGAATGGCTGGAACATCACGAAGATGCCGACGCCACACGGCGCGAAGTGGCAACGCTCGCACATGGCCGGAAAACCCTGAAATTCGAAAACCGTCTGCGCGAGCGCCGGGGCGAATACCGCTGGCTCTCCTGGACAGCGGTGCCGGAAGACGGGCTGCTGTATTGCGTGGCACGTGACATCACCGCAGAGAAATCGGCGCAGGCAGCACTTGCGCATGCCGAGGAGCAGCTGCGCCAATCGCAGAAGATGGAGGCTGTGGGCCAGCTCACCGGCGGCCTGGCGCATGATTTCAACAATCTGCTGACCGGGATCACCGGCAGCCTCGAATTGCTGCAGGCCCGTATCGCGCAAGGTAGGGTGATCGATCTCGACCGCTACATCGATGCGGCACAAGGCGCCTCTCGCCGTGCCGCGGCGCTGACCCATCGTCTGCTTGCCTTTTCGCGGCGGCAGACGCTGGATCCGAAGGTTACCGACCTTAACACGCTTATTGCCGGCATGGACGAACTGGTGCAACGCACGATGGGTCCGGGGGTGACGGTGCAGGTGTCGCCCGTCAGCGAGCTGTGGCCCACACTCGTCGATCCCAACCAGCTCGAGAATGCCTTGCTGAATCTCTGCATCAATGCACGCGACGCCATGCCGCAAGGCGGTCGTCTGCTCATCGAATCGGCCAATCATAGTTTCGATCGACGCGCAGCGGATGAACGCGAATTAACGCCGGGCGACTATGTCTCGCTATGTGTCATCGATAACGGCGTGGGCATGTCGCCCGAGATTGCGGCGCGTGCGTTCGATCCGTTCTTCACCACCAAACCGCTCGGCCAGGGTACCGGCCTCGGCCTGTCGATGATCTATGGCTTCGCGCGGCAATCCGGCGGCCAAGCGCGCATCCTGTCGAAAGCCGGCGAGGGCACAACGATCTGCATCTACCTGCCGCGTTACCTGGGAGACGCCGATACGGGCATGGATGATGCGCCCGAACCTGCCAACGTGATGCGCGCCGGATTCGGCGAGACGGTTCTGGTGGTCGATGACGAACCCACGATCCGCATGCTCGTCATCGAGGTGCTGGCCACACTCGGTTATGGAATTATCGAGGCGGCCGATGGTGCTTCCGCCGTGGCAGCGCTGCAATCCACAGCGAGGATCGACCTGCTGGTCACCGATGTGGGCCTCCCCGGCGGCATGAACGGCCGCCAGGTTGCCGATCACGCCCGGGTGGCGCGACCGGGGTTGAAAGTGCTGTTCATCACTGGCTATGCGGAAAACGTCGTCATCGGCAACGGCCAGCTTGCGCCGGGCATGCACGTGCTGACGAAACCCTTTGCGCTGGAGACGCTGGCGAGCCGGATCCGGGCTCTGATTGCAGAAGCGCCGGACCGCCCGTGAAGAAAGGCAAGTTCATGCAGGATCGCCGCATACAGACTGTAGCCAGATTCGGCGTGCAACGATCGATAGGAGCGCGCACAGGATCAGGGGAGCGAGCGGAATACCGGCGCCTGCCGCCAGCGGGTGCACCATGATCGGCAGCGCAAACGCGGCTGCTATGACAGGAGGCTCGCCGGGCAAGAAATTCTGTGTCGCGCCACAGGCCAGCAGCCAGGCCAATGGCACTGCAAGGCACGCCAAATCGTAATCGAACAGGTAGGGCGGCAGCAGCAGGCCTGCACTCGCCATCAAGGCCGCGCTGCTTGCCCCGTTTGCCGGCCGTAGCCAGGCCAGCACCGCAAGCACTGCAAGCACCGCTGCGCCATGCACCGCATACGACGCCGCCAGCCCGAAACCCATAAGCCGCATCGCACCAAAAACACTCGCCATCCGGCTCGGATAGATGGCTGAGGTGGCAATGAACGCCTTGATGACGGGCGGTGCCAGTTGCAGGAACGCGGCCCAAGCTGAAACACCGAACAGCAAGACACTCGCCGCAAGAAGACCGGCGCTTGCGATCGTAAAAGCGGCCAATGCGCGCCAGCGCCGCCCGGTCAGCAAGAGCAACGGCACTGCAACGGCCAGATGAGGTTTACACACGAGCATGCCCAGGCATGTTCCCGCCAATGCCGGCCTGCGGTCCAACCAGACAAGACCGGCTGCGAAGGCGCTCGCCGTCAACAAGCCATTCTGGCCCGCTTCCACGTTCACCAGGATGGCCGGAAAAGCCAGCACAGGCACAACGCGCCAGAACGTCGATCGCCCGGGCAGCACGCGCACAAGAAGCGATGTGAGGAGTGCTGTTTCGCATCCGAGGAACGCAAGGTAGCTCAGCCAATAGGGCAACCATCCGAACACCAGGATGAGGAGCAGGAACGTAGGTGGATAGATGAACGGATAATATCCGCGGCCTTCGATCTGCGTCTCTGCCCGCTCCTGCGCCTCGACCGGACCACGCTCATAGACACGCCGGGCATCGCCCCTGAGCGCGAGGGCCGCCGCGGCATGGAATGCCTCGAAATCCACGCCTATGGGCCGCCAGGCCCGAGGGTCTGTCCCGACAACGATGTTTCCCGCACTGATCGCGGCCGCAATGCTCATGCCGATTGCGAAGATCAACGCATACCCGCGAGCTCGTTCCCGATGAAACCAGGTCGTGGGCTGCTCCACATTATGCCCTGTCGTTGTCGGCGGTTCCAAAAGCTTTGTCCGATCGGTGCCCGTGAAAGATCTCAATCATAGTAAGCAGGACGCAAAGAGAGCTTGCCATAGATTACACGGATTTATCCGGGATGATCTCATTTCTCATCGGTGTCGTCTGCGTCATCTGTGGAGACTTTTCTTGCCGGCGCTCCAACGCGTATCATCCACCCGCAGCCGCCGCTGAATCGCCAAAGCGCGGCAGCGGCCATTTCACTGCAGCGCAAATCTCCCGTAGCGCCGATTTCAGCCCCTCCTGGAAGGTCGGATGGTAGACCGGCAAGTCGAGCAGTGCCGGCGCGGTCTCCCCGCGCTGGATGGCCCAGGCGAGGAGATGGCCGATATGGTCCATGCCCGGTGCCAGCAACGTCGCTCCCGTCAGGCGGCCATCGGAGCGATCAGCGTAGAGCCGGCAGAGGCCTGCGTTGCGGGCCTCGATGGTGGCACGGCCCTGGTCAGCATAGGACGCACTGCCGATGATGCTGTCCTTGCCGCAGGGTTGGCCGACTATTGCCAGCGGCGGATCGGTGAACGGCATGCAGCCGACGGCGGCACAGGTCGTGCCTTCGAAAGCGTCGTCGATCAGGATCGTGCTGGCGGAGGCCGCCCGTGCGCTGCGTTCCGCGGCGAGGCCGGCGGTGCCGGCGCCGATGATCGCGACGTCGCAGTGGAGGTGGGCCATGGGGTATTCTTCAGTGTCGTGCACTGAAAGCACCGGCACGGCGCCGGTCCACCGCGACAGCGACCCAAAAGTCTCTTGCTTCTTTTCTTCAGAAAAGAAGCTCTTACTTACCCTGCAAACAACGAATCGTTGTATCGCCGAAGCAGGTCAGCCGGATCCTGATAGATCGCGACACAGCCGGCCTGCTTGAGTTCCGCCTCAGACCACCCACCGCACAGAAAGCCGACTGTTTTCAGCCCAGCCTTGGCCGCCGCTTCAGCATCATAGGGCGTGTCTCCCACCACCAGCACGTCATCGGGGGATAAGCCGTCGAGCTTCTGCATTGCGGCATTGAAGATGTCCGGATGAGGCTTGCTTTTCTCGGCATCGTCGGACGATGTCTGGGCGTGCAGCAGGTCTTCGATGCGGGTCAGTTTCTTGTATGTTTCCAGTTCGGCTTGCTTGGCGGAAGACGCGAGCACGAGTCGTTTGCCGTCAGCAATCAGCCGTTCGAATAGAGCGCGCACATCCGGGAAGGGCGTGATTTGCGGGAGGTATTTTTCCTTCAGCACTTTGCTTCTGTAGTTTTCAAGCGCCTCGCCTTTTTCCTTGATTTCTTCTTTTGACATGAAGACCGGGAGAAGCTGGTCGCCGCCTTTGCCGATCTGCCGGCGCAGTTCCTCGAAGCCGAGGTCGTGGCCGAAGGCTTGAAAGGCATCCACCCATGCCTGCGCATGGAGGTCGACGCTGTCGACGAGGGTGCCATCGACGTCGAAGATCACGGCTTTTGGCATGGTTTCCTCATCGTATAGGGTGCGTGAGCGCTCCCTGACGGCAACGCGGCGGCTATAGGGAACATCGCCGGGGCCTTGCCGCTTTGTGCACAATTCTGCGTCAGACGCCCGTCGCCACTCCTAGTCTGCCCGACCGCAGTCTATAGTCTGCGTAAATCTTGGTGAGGACACCGCCATGCCAGCCACCAAACGCCGCATTATCGACATGCGGCTGCGCCCACCTTTCCTACATGCGTTCTTCGGCGCGACACCCGGGACGCCGGAGTATGAAACCGTGCGCTGGGTCAATCGCCGCGTCGGGTCGAAAGATACGGATCATTTCGCGAGCTATCGCGATGTGAACAACGTCATCGCGGGCATGGACGAAGCCGGGATCGATCTCGGCGTCGTGGTCGGCCGCAGCACGCCGACCGTCCGCATCGCCAACAGCACCATTGCCGACCTCGCCGCGCAATCGCGTGGCCGGCTGATCGGCGTGGCCTCCGTTGACCCGGCAGCACTCGGCCGTGACGCCGCCGCTGCCGAAGTGCAGCATGCTATCAAGAGACTTGGCTTGGTTGCCCTCAATCTGGATGCAGGTTTTTACGAGAAACCTCTGCGTGCCGACGACGACCTGCTGATGCCGCTCTACGAACTCTGCCTCTCGCTCGGCGTGCCGGCCTTCGTCATGTCGGGACCCACGACACCCGATCTGTCGTTCAACGATCCACTGGCGGTCGATCACGTTGCACGGACTTTCCCAAAGCTGCCGATCGTCTGCTGCCACGGATTTTACCCGAATATCGATGCCATGATCGGCGTCGCGTTCCGGAATGAAAACGTGTTCGTGTCGCCGGACATGTATTTGTTTGCACCGGGTGGTGCGCGATATGCGGATGCGGCGCGGGGCTTCATGTCGGAGCAGCTTGTGTTCGGGTCGTCGTTTCCGTTTCGGCCGATGCTGCAGAGCGTTTCCGATTTCGCTGCGCTCGGGCTGGACGAAGAGACCGAGGTGAAAGTGCTCAGCGGCAATGCAGAGCGTGTGTTAGGAAGGTAGGGCGGGAGACTGCCCACCCTAGTGTTCGCGTATGATCCGATGCTGTTTTTTACCGGCGGATAGCTTGGCGCTGGCTTCGCTTCCGAGGTCCGCGCGGGTGAAAATGCGATTTTCGTCGGTCACGGCAACATCGTTTATCCTGGCGCCGCCGCCTTTGATCAGGCGGCGCGCTTCACCATTGCTGACGGCCAAGCCGGCTTCGGCGAAAAGCCGATACACCGGTATCCCGGCAGACAGCGCCTCACCTGAAACCAAATGGGTTGGCAACGACTCGGCCGTGACACCCTGCTCGAAAACGCTGCGGGCCGTCTGGGCCGCAAGTGTCGCCGCTGCAGCCCCGTGCAGCAACGCTGTCGCTTCGGTCGCAAGGATCTTCTTCGCCTCGTTGATCTCGCCGCCGGCAAGCGCGTCCAGCCGTGCTGCCTCGTCCAGCGGCAGATCAGTGAACAGGCGCAGGAAACGCCCTACATCGGCATCCTCGGTGTTGCGCCAGAACTGCCAGTAATCATAAGGGCTCAATCGATCGGCACTGAGCCACACAGCGCCTTTCGCCGTCTTGCCCATCTTCGCACCCGAGGCCGTCGTCATCAGCGGCGTGGTCAATCCAAAGACCTGCGCCGCATCCGTCCGTCGCACCAGATCCACGCCGGAGACGATGTTGCCCCACTGGTCCGACCCGCCCATCTGCAGCCGAACGCCATGACGGCGGAACAGCTCACGGAAATCATAGCTCTGCAGAATCATGTAGTTGAATTCGAGGAACGTCAGCGGCTGCTCGCGGTCGAGCCGCAACTTGACGCTGTCCATCGTCATCATGCGATTGATGGTGAAATGCGGCCCTATCTCACGCAGCAACGGAATATAGCCAAGTCCGTCCAGCCAATCGGCATTGTTCGCCATCATCGCATCGGCCGGGCCGTCGCCGAACCGCAGAAAGGCTGCAAAGACCCGCGCAATCCCCGCCATGTTGGTGGCGATCACCGCATCGGTCAGCAACTGACGCGTCTCGTCCTTGCCGGAAGGGTCGCCGATCTTCGTCGTGCCGCCACCCATCAACGGCAACGGACGATGCCCGTGCTTCTGCAACAACCGCATCAGCATAATCGGCACCAGACTGCCCACATGCAACGAATCCGCCGTGCAGTCGAACCCGATATAGGCGCTCACCACGCCGGCATTCAAAGCCTGCGCCAAAGCCTCCACATCGGTGCATTGATGCACGAAGCCACGGGCTTGCGCCTCCAGGAGAAATGCGTTCGACGTCATAGGCAGAATGTCCAGCAGCGAAAAGCTGGTCCTATCGCGCACGGAGCCCAAGAGGAAGCCATGCTGGTAATCGGTCTGATGAGCGGAACCTCACTCGATGGCGTCGATGCCGCCGTCATCGAGACGGATGGGGAAACTGTCCAAACCCTTGGACCTACACTTACACTCCCATACAGCGCCGAACTCAGGGCGAGCCTGAAGGACGTCATTGAGCAGCAGAAGATTGGGGGAACCGTGCCGGTCCCCCCAAACCCCCCGTCATTATTGAAGGCGGTGACGGCGGCGCTTACGGCACAACACGTAGAGGCGGTAAGACAGCTCGACACCAAAGCACGACTGATCGGGTTTCACGGCCAGACCGTGCTGCATGCGCCCAAATACAGGATCACCCGGCAGATCGGCGACGCACAGGCGCTTGCCACGGCCACACAAACCCCTGTCGCCTGCGATTTCCGCCTGGCCGACATCCAGGCCGGCGGCCAAGGCGCACCCCTCGTGCCCCTCTTCCACCGGGCCCTCGCCACAAACCTCGAAAAACCGCTGCTCGTGGTCAATATCGGCGGCGTCGCCAACCTGACTTTCATCGGCGAGACCGAGCTTCTCGCCTGCGATACCGGGCCAGGCAACGCCCTGCTCGACGATTTCCTCGCCGAACGCACCGGAACCCCCATGGACCGCGACGGCGCGTTCGCCCTCCGCGGCACCCCTAACCTAGCCATCCTTACAGCCCTGCTGAAAAACCCCTTTTTCGCCGCATCGCCACCCAAATCCCTCGACCGCGATCACTTCTCCCAAACGCTCCAGGCGGTCGCTACCCTCAGCACCGAGGATGGCGCGGCCACGCTCGCCGCCTTCACTGCATACGCCATCGCCGCTACACCGCTCCCCTCTGCGCCCAAGCGCGTGCTCGTCACCGGCGGCGGCCGCAAAAACCCAGCCATCATGGCAGCCCTCAAGAAGGTCTTCGATGTGCCGGTCGGTCCTGTCGAAGACACAGGCTGGGATGGCGACGCCCTGGAAGCACAATGCTTCGGCTACCTGGCCGTACGCGTTCTGCGCGGATTGCCCCTCAGCCTGCCCGGCACAACGGGCGTTCCCCACCCAATGCCCGGTGGCCGCGTCGTTTCGCCTTAGCGTCTGGGAGGCCTTACGCCTCAGACGCTGAGGAAAAAACGCAGCATCTCTCGGGAGGCGTCGGGGCCGCGTGGTTCGGTGTAGCTGCCGTCGCTGCTGCCGCCGGACCAGGCATGGCCCGCGCCATGCACGCTCCACTGCTCCAGGAGCGGTTTGCCGCCGGCGCCGTGTCGTACCTTGCGGGTGTAGGAGAGGCCACCGGGTGCTGCGCCCTTTTCCTCGGTTTCTGCCCCACCTTGCGTGAGTTGGGCTGCGACCGAGTCGGCATTGCGCGGGTTCACGGTGGTGTCGCGGTCGCCGTGGAACAGGATGGTGGGCACGCTGAGGTCGCCTTGGCCGGGGCGGCCCTGCTGCATGGCCGAGAAGGCCGACATCATGTCGTTCGCGGCGCCGCAGGCCAGGCCGGAATGTACACCGATGGCGGTGAACAGGTCGGGGTAGATGGCGCCGAGGATTGCCGCCGCCGCGCCGCCTGCTGAGAGCCCGGCTGCGAACACGCGTTTCGGGTCGGTGCCGTATTTGGCCATCACCTCGCTGGTCATGGCTGCGATGATCCCCGCCTCGCCGTGATCGCGTTGACGGTCGTTCGGGTTGAACCAGTTCCAGCAGCGTTGCGCGTTCGCCGAGGAGAGCTGTTCAGGGTAGAGCACAACGAAGCCCTGCGCGGCCGCAAGCTCGTTCATGCGTGTGCCGGTGGCAAAATCCTCGGCTGATTGTGTGCAGCCATGCAGCATGACCAGCAGCGGTGCACCTGGCTGCAGATTTGGCGGCACAAACAGTTTGTAGGGCCGGCTGCCGGCGTTGGAGGCGAAATCCCGCGTGGGCATTGGTGACGTGCTTTGCTTGGAGGCGCCTGTCAGACCGCCTAGCCCTTGCAGCTTAAAGCTGCCAAGGGCTTTGAGCCCCTCGGACACGCTTTTGCCGGAGGCCAAGGCCTGAATGGGATTCTCGATCTGGCCGAGCTTTGAGAAGGCACGTTGTATCTGTGCCGTCACTTCAGCCAGCTTGGCGGGCTTGTGCCCCTCGGGCCGCAGTAGTCGCTCGTAAAACGAGGGTGCCATGGTTGAGCCTGAACCTTCCACGCATGTCCCGGAAGGCGGCTGCCGCGGTTATGCTGCAGTGCAATATAGGGATGACATGTGCCAACAATAAGCTTGTGGCAGGAAGTATCTCAAGGAAATGGGCGGCACGGCCGAGAAGGGCGTCTCGACCGTGCCAATGCACGGGGATTGGGGTAGGGGCATCCCCGGCTTACTGACAATGAGGGTTGCATAGGCAAAACACCAGTAGGCCGGCGTACGGATCAGACATTTCTGCTATGCAATCTGGCATTGTTTAACAGATTGTTACTCGCGGAATAATATATTCTGATGACAGATCAATACCCTATTAACATGGGTCCAAACCAGCCCCTACGCTCCTGTTACAACTTGTTACGTTTGAGGCTGGGCACCTGACGATCGCACCCCTGCCAAGATATGCGCACCCCTACGACGTAAACGTTTTTTGCTTCTTTTTTTCAAGAAAGACGTCTTTCATAATCCTTCCAGACGGGATCTCTCAACCGTCCGATGAGTGCTGCATGTGCGATCAACTGGGCCTCTGACGGTACGATGATGATCGGAATACGTGAGGTTGGCAGCGCATAGGCAAAGCTCTGTTCCGCCTGGGAGGCGGCTTGCAGGATTAGCCCCCGCTGACGGCCGCCCGTGAGTTCCACGTAGACTTCGGCCAGCAGCCGGCAATCCAGCAGCGCGTTATGCGTGGTGCGCTCCGATAGATCGATGGCGAAGCGGCCGCAGAGTGCGTTCAGGCTGTTCGGCATGCCCGGAAAGCGTGCTTTGGCCAGCGCCAGCGTGTCGATCATCCGGGTGGGCTCGAGCGGCGGGAGGGAGAGGCGAAAGAGTTCGGCGTTGACGAAGCCGAAATCGAACGGGGCGTTGTGGGCGACGAGGGGGGAGTCGCCGATGAAGGCGAGGAATTCGTCGACGATGCCGGCGAAATGGGGTTTTCCCACGAGGTGGTTGCGGGTGATGCCGTGGATGCGCGTGGCGTCTTCCGGGATGTCGCGTTGCGGATCGATCAAATGGTGGAAGATTTTGCCGGTGGGCAGGTCGCGAATGAGTTCGATCGCGGCGATCTCGATGATGCGGTCGCCGGTGATGGGGTCCAGGCCTGTCGTCTCAGTATCGAAGAGGACGGAGCGTTGGCCGTGAGTGGCGGCATCGAACACGGGGTCAGTAGCCTTTCATCGGGTCGATCAGGTTTTTGAGCGGTTGGCCTGCCGAGAGGCGACTGAGGTTCTCCAGCAGCAATTGCATCGAGTCGGCAATATAGGT
Organism: Acetobacteraceae bacterium; assembly: GCA_965198855.1. GTDB lineage: Bacteria > Pseudomonadota > Alphaproteobacteria > Acetobacterales > Acetobacteraceae > BOG-908. The sequence continues at coordinate 1,271,494 of CBDAPZ010000002.1, forward strand.
GGTGGGGTCGTCGCAGGAGACGTGTGGCGTGATGACCAGGTTCTTGGTGGTCCAGAGAGGTGACTCGGGCGGCAGGGGTTCGGGGCTGGTGACGTCCAGAATGGCGCCGCTGAGGTGTTCGCGCTCGAGGGCGGCGCAGAGGGCGGGCTGGTCGACCAGCGCCCCGCGGCCGAAATTGGCGAAGCCGGCGCCTTGGCGCATGGCGGCGAAAAAGGCGGCGTCTGCCAAGCCGCGTGTGGCGGGGGTGAGCGGCAGGGTGAGCACGACGAAATCGGCGATTCCCAAAGCTTCGCTGGCTGTTTCGGGAGAAAGGATTTCGTCGAAATCGGGCAGCGGCACCGGGGTCTGCTTGATGCCGAGGGTTTTTAGGCCGAGTGCCTGGCCGGCGCGGGCGACGGCGCTGCCGAGGCCGCCAGTGCCGTAGATGATCGCTGTCTTGCCGGCGATGCACGGCGTGGTGCGCCGTGACCAGAGGCGGTCCCGCTGCGCGCTGGCGAAGAATGGCATGCCGGTTTGCAGCATCAGCAGCACCATGGTGGACCATTCCTGCAGCCTGCGACTGTGGATGCCGCTCGCGTTGCAGAGGGCGGCACCGGGCGGCAGCCAGTCGAGCGGCAAAAGCGTGTCGATGCCGGCATTGATGAGCTGGACCAGGCGCAGGTTTTTGCCGTGCGCAGCGATCAGATCACGTGGCAGGCGCCAGCCGAGCAGCACATCGGCCCAGGCCAGCGCCTCGGGGAGGGCGGGGTCGTCATGGATGAGGAAGCGCGCCTCTAACTCTAGTGCGGGTGTTTTGGCGGCGGCGAGGGCCTGCTCGACATCCAGCCGACTGGCGCGCAAGGCCGCCTCATCCTCCTGGGCATTGATCACCAGCAGGCGGAAGGAAGAATCGGCCAAATGCGCCTCCTAGCTGTTGGCGGATGCTGCATAGCGCAAACCGGGAGCCGCTACTGGTCTTCCTTAGCCTGTGCACGGTAGGTAGCCTGCACCGACGGAGGTTCTTGGCAGCATGGAAACACGTAGCGTCGCCGCAGTGATCGGCGGCTCGGGATTTTTGGGCCGCTATATCGTCAAGCGCCTGGCAGCCAATGGCCATATCGTGCGCGTGGCCGTGCGCGACCCCGAGGCGGCCTTGTTCCTCAAGCCGATGGGGCGGGTAGGCCAGGTGGTGCCGCTCTACGCCAACATCACACAGGAAGGCACGCTGGCGCGCGCGGTCGAGGGCGCGGATATCGTGGTGAACCTGGTGGGCATCCTGGCCGAGCGGGCCTCGGGCGAGTTCGACCGCGTGCAGGCTGAGGGTGCCGGCCGTGTGGCGCGGCTTTCTGCAGCGCTGGGGGTGAAGCATCTGCTGCATGTCTCGGCGATCGGCGCCGATGCGCAGAGCCCTTCCAAATACGGACGCAGCAAGGCGGCCGGCGAGCAGGCGGTGATGTCGCATTTTCCGCGTGCGGTGATCCTGCGGCCTTCGCTGGTGTTCGGGCCGGAAGACCAATTTTTTAACCGATTTGCGGCGCTGGCGGCGATCTCGCCGGTGATGCCGGTGATTTCCGGCAAAAGCCGTTTCCAGCCCGTCTATGTGGGTGACGTGGCGGATGCGGCGATCGCGGCGTTCGGGCGCGAGGATGCCTGCGGCAAGATCTTCGAGCTAGGCGGGCCGAAGATCATGCGGTTCCGCGAAATCCTAGGCTGGATCCTGGCGCAGACGGGCCGGCATCGACGGCTGGTGGATGTGCCGAACGGGGTGGCTTCTCTGTTGGCACGGGTGCCGTTCAGCGGGCTCACGCCGGATCAGTTGCTGATGCTTGGGCGTGACAACGTGGCGGATCCATCGATGCCGGGACTGAGCGATCTGGGCGTGGTGCCGACGCCGATCGATCTTGTGGTTCCAGGGTATCTCGCCCGCTATCGGAAATCAGCTTTGAGAGAATCAGATTTGGTAGGCCCGGATCGGACCTAATAAGCGTCTAAAACTGCAACGCTTTCAACGCTACACCGCGGCTGTGGATAAATCAGGTCAGCAATGCTGACGTGACGGCTAAAAAGACCTCGCTGCCTCTATAAAACTTCCTTAATGGTACCGCTGCACTGGCGCGTTCATCCGCACCAGCGCCGTGCCGAAGGGAGTGCCGTGAGATGCCAGACAAAATGCTGCAATTTACCCATCTGCCACAGCACCAACCTGAGAAGCGCGAGGTGGAGGTCCGCCGTGAGGATTTCGACGAGATTTATCGCGACTTCGCGGTCGAAGAGGCTGGCACGCAGGCGAGCCGCTGCAGCCAATGCGGCGTGCCGTTCTGCTCGGTGCATTGCCCGCTGAACAACAACATTCCCGATTGGCTGAAACTGACGGCAGAGGGCCGGCTGGATGAAGCCTATGAGGTGAGTGCCGCGACGAATAATTTCCCGGAGATCTGCGGCCGCATCTGCCCGCAGGACCGTCTCTGCGAAGGCAATTGCGTCATCGAGAAAGGTTTTGAGAGCGTCACCATCGGTGCGGTGGAGCGGTTCGTCACGGATTACGCTTTCACCCAAGGCTGGGTGAAAGCGGTACGGCCGCGCGAAGAACTTTCGCAATCGGTAGGGATCATCGGCGCGGGGCCTGGCGGGTTGGCGGCGGCGGAGGAACTGCGCCGACGTGGCTACCAGGTGCATGTGTACGAGCGGCATGACCGTGTCGGCGGGCTGATGATCTACGGCATCCCCGGCTTCAAGCTGGAGAAGGAAATCGTTCTGCGCCGATGGAAACTTCTGGAAGAGGGCGGAATAAAATTCCACCTGAACACCGAAGTGGGACGCGACGTGACGTTTGCCGAGTTACGCGCACGGCACGATGCAGTGCTGGTGGCAACCGGCGTGTATGAAGCGCGCGACATCGCAGGGCCGGGCGCAGGATTGCCCGGGATCGTGAAGTCGCTGGATTTTCTGATCGCCTCGAACCGCAAAGGGCTTGGCGATGACGTGCCTGATTTTGAATCAGGTCTGCTGAATGCAAACGGCAAGCATGTCGTGGTGATCGGCGGCGGCGACACGGCAATGGATTGCGTGCGCACCAGCATACGCCAGGGCGCATCTTCCGTTTCCTGCTTGTACAGGCGTGACAAAGCCAACATGCCCGGCAGCATGCGCGAAGTGAAGAACGCCGAGGAAGAAGGCGTGAAATTCGTCTGGCTGTCGGCGCCGGAAGCATTTCTTGGCAGCGGCAATGCAGTCGACGGCGTGCGCGCCGTCCATATGCGGCTGGGCTTGCCGGATGCCTCCGGCCGGCAATCGGTGGAGATCGTGCAAGGCAGTCACTTCAACCTGCAAGCCGATCTTGTGATCAAGGCGCTCGGGTTCGATCCGGAGCCGTTGCCGAAACTATGGGCGCAGGATCAGCTGGAAGTCAGCCGGTCCGGAACGCTGAAGATCGATCATCGGTCGTTCGAGACGTCGTTGCCGGGCGTGTTCGCTGCCGGCGATATCGTGCGCGGGGCGAGCCTGGTGGTGTGGGCCATTCGCGACGGACGCGATGCGGCGGCTCAGATACATGCATACCTGCAACCCTCGGCGCGGCAGGAGTTTGCCGCAGCGGCGGAGTAGCAGCGATGCGCCTTCGATTGCATATCGTTGCTGCCTCCGTATTGGTCGCTTCCTTGCTGTGCGAGACCGCCAATGCCGAGCCTGCCGACATAAAGGCGGCACATGAGGCCGCAGCGGAACTCTCCGCAGCAAAAGGCGACAATGATCTGGTGACGAACCTGATCGCCACCATGCGAAATCAGATCGTGGCAGCCATCGCCGACAAAGCGCATATCGACCGTGACCATTCAGCTGTGATCTTCGACGACATTCTCATGCCTGAATTCAAGCTGCATGCGAGAGAGCTCTCCGCAGGCTTTCAGGATATGTATGCGCAAAATTTCAGTGTTGACGAAATGCATCAATTGACTGTGTTTTTCTTATCTCCGGTCGGCAAGAAATATCTATCGACAGCGCCGCTCTTTTTTCAGGAGGGCCGGGCGCTCGGCCAAGCCTGGGGCAAGCGCGTCGCGACCGATGCGCTTAAGAACCATGCACAGGAACTCCGCGACAAGGGGATCAAGCTATGACCCACAAGCAAGATGCGAATGGCAACGACTTCGTAGCCGAGTGGCAGGCAAACGTAAAACGGCTCGAGCATACCTATTCCCCCTCGCAGGAACATGATGCCTGCGGTGTCGGGCTGATCGCGTCGCTCGATGGCAAGCCGAAACGCGCCATCGTGCAGGCCGGGATCGATGCCTTGAGCGCGTTATGGCATCGCGGTGCGGTGGATGCGGACGGCAAGACCGGTGATGGCGCCGGCATCCATATCGAGATCCCACAGGATTTCTTTGCCGAAGCCATCGAGCGCGGCGGTGAACGCGCGCAGGACGGGCAGATCGCTGTCGGCATGGTGTTCCTGCCGAAAACCGATTTCTCTGCACAGGAGCGCTGCCGGCAGATCGTGGAAGCGGAGATCCTGAATTTCGGCTACCAGATCTATGGCTGGCGCCAGGTGCCGATCGATGTGAGCGTGATCGGCGAAAAAGCCAACGCCACGCGGCCGGAAATCGAACAAATCATGGTGCGCAACACACTCAAGAGTGCTCCGGATGTGTTCGAGCGCGATCTTTATGTCATTCGTCGCCGTATCGAGAAGGCGGCGCTGGCGGCGCAGATCCCCGAGCTGTATATCTGTTCGCTCTCCTGCCGCTCGATCATCTACAAGGGCATGTTCCTGGCAGAGCATCTGGCCACCTTCTATCCCGACCTGATGGATGAACGGTTCATCAGCCGCTTTGCGATCTACCATCAGCGTTATTCGACAAATACGTTCCCCACCTGGAAACTCGCCCAGCCTTTCCGCACGCTTGCGCATAATGGCGAGATCAATACGGTTTCGGGCAACACCAACTGGATGAAGAGCCATGAGACGCGGCTTGCCGCCGGCGAGCTCAACGCGTTCATCGAGGACATCAAGCCGGTGGTGCAGGCCAGCGGATCGGACACCGCGGTGCTCGACAACGTGTTCGAGCTTCTGATCCACGCCGGCCGCGATGCGCCGATGGCAAAAGCGCTGATGATACCTGCCAGCATCGGCAACGATGCGACGATGCCGCAGGCACATATCGACATGTTCCTGTATTGCAACGCGGTGATGGAGCCATGGGACGGCCCGGCGGCCGTGTGCGCCACCGATGGACGCTGGGCGATCGCCGGGCTGGATCGCAACGGATTGCGGCCGCTGCGCTACTCCGTGACAGCCGACAAGATGCTGATACTCGGCTCCGAGACCGGTATGGTGCCAGTGGAGGAAGGCGACATATTGGAAAAAGGCCGCCTTGGGCCGGGAGAGATGGTCGCCGTCGATCTCGAGGACGGGCGTTTCCTCAAAGATGAGGAAGTGCGTGACATGCTTTCCGCGCGCCACCCTTATGGCGCCTGGACCGCCGGCATCAAGAAGATCGACCACATCGTCAAGACCGATGCGCCGGAGCCGGTGTATTACCAGGGCGAGGTGCTGCGTCGCCGCCAGCTCGCCGTCGGCATGACGCTGGAAGAGTTGGAAACCATTCTGCACCCGATGGTGGAGGATGCGTCCGAGGCCATCGGCAGCATGGGCGACGATACGCCGATTGCAGTTCTCAGCGAACAATATCGCGGATTGCATCATTATTTTAGGCAGAATTTCGCGCAGGTGACGAACCCGCCGATCGACAGCCTGCGCGAAACCCGCGTGATGAGCTTGAAGACCAGGCTGGGCAATCTGGGCAACGTGCTCGACCAGGATTCGAGCCAGTGCGACCTGCTGCAATTGGAAAGCCCTGTGCTGTCCAACGCAGAGTTCGAGGCGATGCTGCGCACCATGGGCAGTTCGGCAAAGATCGTCGATTGCACTTTTCCGGTCGAAGACGGCGAGGCCGGGCTGCGCCGTGCGATCTCGCGCGCGCAGAAAGCAGCCGAGGACGGCGTGCGCGAGGGCTGCACCCATGTGGTGTTGACCGATGAGCATCAGAGTGAAAAGCGCGTGCCGATCCCGATGATCCTGGCCACCGGCGCCGTGCACACACATCTCGTCAAGTCCAGCCTGCGCACGTTTACGAGCCTAAACGTGCGCGCGGCCGAGTGTATGGACGTACATAACTTTGCCGTGCTGATCGGAGTGGGTGCTACTACCATCAACGCCTATCTCGCGCAGGAGAGCATCGCCGACCGCCATAGAAGGGGTCTGTTTGCCAACACGTCCTTGAAGGATGCCGTTGGACGCTACAAGAAAGCTATCGACAAAGGTCTGTTGAAGACGATGTCGAAGATGGGCATCTCGGTCATCTCGTCTTACCGCGGCGGCTATAATTTCGAAGCGATCGGGCTTTCCCGCGCGTTGGTGGGTGAATTCTTCCCTGGCATGCAGTCGCGCATTTCAGGGATCGGGCTTTCCGGCATCGCCCGGCGCTTGCTGACGCTGCATGGGGCTGCGTGGAATTCGGAGTTCGTCACTCTTCCTGTGGGTGGGCTCTACAAGCTGCGCAAGCGCGGTGAGACGCACGCCTTCGATGGTGGGCTGATCCATATGCTGCAGACAGCTGTGGCGACCGATAGCTACACGCTGTTCAAGCGTTACACCGAGGCCGTGCGGCGTCAGCCGCCGGTGGCGCTCCGCGATCTGCTGGATTTCCGTCGCGAGCGGTGCAAGCCGATCTCGGTCGATGAAGTGGAAAGCATCACCGAGATCCGCAAACGCTTGCTGGCACCGGGCATTTCACTGGGCGCGCTCAGCCCGGAAGCGCATGAGACGTTGTCGATCGCGATGAACCGCATCGGTGCACGCTCTGATTCTGGCGAAGGCGGCGAAGACCCGGCCCGCGCGAAGCCGCGTGCCAATGGCGACAATGCGTCTTCCGCCATCAAGCAGATTGCATCGGGCCGCTTCGGCGTCACCGCGGAGTATCTGAATTCCTGCAAGGAAATCGAGATCAAGATGGCGCAGGGCGCCAAGCCCGGTGAAGGCGGGCAGTTGCCTGGTTTCAAGGTGAGCCCGCTTATCGCGAAACTGCGACACTCGACGCCTGGTGTGACACTGATCAGCCCGCCGCCGCATCACGACATCTATTCGATCGAGGATCTTGCCCAGCTCATCTACGATCTCAAGCAGATCAACCCTGAAGCCACCGTCTGCGTAAAACTCGTCGCGCGCTCAGGCATCGGCACGATCGCCGCGGGTGTGGCAAAGGCGAAGGCCGATTCTATCCTGATCAGCGGCCATGTCGGCGGTACGGGTGCCTCGCCGCAGACATCGGTAAAATATGCCGGCCTCCCCTGGGAGATGGGGCTTTCCGAAGCCCACCAGGTGCTGATGCTCAACCGCTTGCGGCACCGGGTCAAACTGCGTACCGACGGCGGCATCAAGACCGGCCGCGATGTGGTGATCGCGGCCATGCTGGGGGCGGAAGAGTTCGGCATCGGCACGGCGTCGTTGGTGGCGATGGGCTGCATCATGGTGCGGCAATGCCATTCCAATACCTGCCCTGTCGGCGTCTGCACGCAGGATGACGAGTTGCGGAAGAAATTCGAGGGTTCGCCGGAGAAGGTGATCAACCTGTTCTCCTTCATCGCCGAAGACGTGCGCGGTATTCTCGCCGAGCTGGGCTTCAAGAAGCTGGAAGACGTGATCGGCCGCACGGATTTGTTGGCACAGGTGAGCCGCGGCTCCGACTTGCTGGATGACCTCGACCTCAACCCGATCCTCGCCCAGGCCGATGCCGGGCCCCATGCACCATTCTGCACGCGCGAAGGCCGCAACGAGGTGCCGGAGACGCTGGATGCACAGATGCTCGGCGATGCGCGCGCGGTGTTCGAGCGCGGTGAAAAAATGCAGCTGCAATACGGCATCCGCAACACGCATCGTGCCATCGGCACGAAGTTCTCCTCACAGCTTGTGCGGCATTTCGGCATGACCGGATTGCAGCCGGGCCACGTGAATGTGCGGCTGAAGGGTTCGGCCGGGCAGTCGTTGGGTGCGTTTGCGGTCCAAGGCTTGCGCATCGAAGTGATGGGCGACGCGAATGACTATGTGGGCAAAGGTCTTTCCGGCGCTACGATCGCAGTGCGGCCTTCGCCGAGTTCGGAGCTGGTGAGCCAGAACAACACGATCGTGGGCAATACGGTGTTGTATGGCGCGACTGCGGGCAAGCTGTTTGCGGCGGGTCAGGCAGGGGAGCGATTTGCGGTGCGTAACTCGGGCGCGCTCGGCGTCGTGGAAGGATGCGGCTCGAATGCGTGCGAATACATGACGGGCGGCACGGTGCTGATCCTGGGCGATGTGGGCGATAATTTCGGTGCTGGCTTCACCGGCGGCATGGCGTTCATCTACGATCCGAACGAGACCTTCGAGATGCGCATCAACCCGGATACGCTCACCTGGCAGCGTCTCGCCTCGTCGCATTGGGAGACGGTATTGCGTGGCTTCGTCGAACAGCACGCACGCGAGACGAACAGCCGCTATGCCGCCATGCTGTTGCATGACTGGGAAATCGAGCGCGACAAATTCTGGCAAGTCGTGCCGAAGGAGTTCGTGAAATATCTTGCTCAACCACTCAGTACGAATGCCGAAGCAAAGCGGGCCTGAGGAAGTAAGAGTCTTTTGTTTCTTTTCTTCAGAAAAGAAAGCGCTTTCTTTTCTGAAGAAAAGAAACAAAAGACTTTATGTCTGCGAGCGCATCGCTGCTCTTAAACGTGCGAGGGCGTCATTGAGGTCGCCGGCTGGCAGATCCACAATGGGTTCTGGGGCAATGCATATGCGCGGCGCGATGGGCGCACGCACAGCTACCGGTTCCTGAACAAAGCGTAAGCGTTCCACCAGTTTGCGGCCGGCGTGCACGTTGATGCGTTCGATCAGCGTGCCAGAGAGGTGCTGTAACTCCATCGCCATCGGGCCTGAGCAGGCTATCGTGAGCGTGGTGCCGGACATGCGTTTAGGCTGCGTTTCGTCTGCAAGGCGCTGGCCTACGATCGAAGCCCAGTCCGACATCAGCAATGCGCCGGCGGGCGAGCGCTTCTTGTAGGCGGCGCGGGTCAGCTTCGGCAGCAGCTCGGCGAGGCCAAGGGCTACGAAGCTGCGACGTTCCTGGTTGTCAGACGGCGCGTCCTTCGCCATGCAGGCTCCTTGAAAATGACCGCGTCGCCCGACCCCGAAGAGCTGCTCGCCTGGTATGACCGGCACCGTCGCACCATGCCCTGGCGCGCCCTGCCTGGCGAGGCCGCCTATCCATACCGCGTATGGCTGAGCGAGATCATGCTGCAGCAGACCACGGTGGCGGCCGTGATCCCCTACTACCAGCGTTTTCTGCAGCGTTTTCCAGACGTCGCCAGCCTCGCAGCCGCCCCATCCGAGGCGGTGATGGCGGCATGGGCGGGGCTTGGTTACTACGCCCGCGCGCGCAATCTGCATGCCTGCGCGCAGGCAGTGGCACAGCAAGGGGGCGTGTTCCCCTCGACGTTGGAAGGTCTGCTGGCGCTGCCCGGGATCGGTCCTTACACGGCGCGCGCGGTCGCGGCGATCGCGTTCGGTATTCCGGTGGTGCCGGTGGACGGCAATGTGGAGCGGGTGATGGCACGGCTCTACGCGATCGATAGCCCGATGCCCGGCGCCAAGCCGGCGCTCGCCGCGGCCGCGGACCGTTTCGGTGCGCATCCGGCAGCGCAGGCACGGCCTTCGGATTTTGCGCAGGCCTTGTTCGATCTGGGCGCCACGCTCTGCACGCAGAGTCCGGCTTGCGGCATTTGTCCGCTCACCCGGAACTGTGCCGGCCGCATCGCCGGCATTGCGGCCGAATTGCCGCGCCGTGCGCCGAAGAAGGCGCGTCCCGTCCGCCATGGGGCGCTGTTCTGGCTGACCGATGAGGCGGGACAGGTGCTGCTGCGCCGTCGCCCGGCAAAGGGTTTGCTGGGCGGCATGACGGAGCTGCCCGGCACCGTCTGGCGCACCGAGCCCTGGGCGAAAGCCGATGCCGTGGCGTGCGCGCCGATGGTGGCGCAGTGGCATTTGGCCGGCCAGGTGCGGCACGTCTTCACCCATTTCGAGCTTTTTCTCGATGTGTTCGCCGGGCGGGTGCCGTCGATCGTGGCCGAAGGTCTTCTGCGGGATGCAGGCGCCCTGGAGGATGAGGCGTTCCCCTCGGTGATGCGAAAGGCGGTGGTGATCGCGATGGGACACGGCTCGTGATCCGGCTTTATGCGCTGGTCGCCGTCGGTGGTGCTATCGGCAGCGTCGGCCGGTTCTGGCTCGCCGGCGCGGTGGCGCGGCTGACCGGGCCCGACTATCCGTGGGGCACCATACTGATCAACATCCTGGGATCCTGTCTGATCGGCTGGCTGGCTGGGGTTACCGTTTTGGGCCGCATGCAGAACGCGGACTCTCTGCGCGCTTTCGCCATGGCAGGCATCTGCGGCGGCTTCACGACTTTTTCATCTTTCAGTCTGCAAACGATGCAGTTGCTGCGCGACGGTCATCCTTGGGGCGCTGCCGCCAACGTGGCGATGTCCGTATGCCTCTGCCTGGCCGCGACCGGTTTTGGCCTCTGGCTCGCAAGGGTCTAGCGTGGCGCCATGGATTGGACCGTCCCGCAGAAGTTCGAAGACTACACCGAAGCCGAACACGGCGTCTGGCGCACGCTCTATGGCCGCCAGCGTGCGATGCTGCCGGGGCTCGCCTGTGACGCTTTTCTCGATGGGCTGGAGCGGTTGGATCTGGCGAAGGGGATTCCCGATTTTACAAAACTATCCGAGCGCCTGCACCAGCTGACCGGCTGGCAGGTGGTCGCCGTCCCCGGCCTCGTGCCTGACGAGGTATTTTTCGAGCATCTCGCCAACCGGCGCTTCCCGGCCGGCCGCTTCATCCGCACGCCGGAGCAGCTGGATTACCTGCAGGAGCCGGACGTGTTCCACGACGTGTTTGGTCACGTTCCCATGCTCGCCGACCCGGTTTTCGCCGATTACATGCAGGCTTATGGCCAGGGCGGCATGCGGGCTCTGGGCCTGGGAAGGCTGCATAACCTGGCCCGCCTCTACTGGTACACGGTGGAGTTCGGCCTGTTGCGCACGCCGGAGGGATTGCGGATTTACGGTGCGGGCATCGTCTCGTCGGCCACGGAGTCGCGTTACGCCCTGGTCAGCCCGCAGCCGAAGCGGGTGGGATTTTCGCTGCCGCGGGTCATGCGCACGCCCTATGTGATCGACGATGTGCAAAAAATGTATTTCGTTGTCGATTCGCTAAAGACCTTGCTGGACGTGACCCAGAACACCGATTTCGCGCCGCTTTATGCCAGCCTGGCCGATGCCGCCGACATACCGATCGGAGACATCGAGCCGGAGGATAATCTGTTTACCGCTGCCCAGTAGAAGAGGGCGGAGACACTCCGCTTTTAGGGACGGTAGACCGATATGAGCCAGATCGCGCGCTTGGCGCTTGCGTCATGCGTGTTGGTTTCGGCCGAGTATGGTGCGGCCAGGGCCGCCAGCTTCGGGCTGTGGGAAGGCACCACCGACGAGATGGCGAATGCCTATGCCGGGCAGGGGGCCAAGGCCTACGATGCCGGCGCCGCCTGGGCGAACCCTGCGGGCATGGTGCGCATCCATCGCAGCGAGATCGATGCCGCCTTCAACTATGTCGATCCGCACTTCGCGTTTAGCGGCACGAATTCGGCTTTCCCTGGCCGAACGGAATCGCGCACCAGCGCCATCTATGGTGCCTTCGTACCAGGCAGCTTCGCCATCTTCAGCCTCTCCCCCGATTTGAAACTGGGTTTTGCGGTAAAGTCGCCTTTCGGCGCGCGCATCAGCTATCCGTCGGGCTGGGTCGGCCGCGCGCAATCGGTGGCGTCCTCTCTCACCGACATCGCGATCGAGCCTTCGCTGGCTTATGCCGTCACGCAGCGTTTCTCCATCGGCGGCGGGCCGGTGGTCGATTACATCAGCGTTCGCCAGACGCAGGATCTTTTGCCGGCGATCGGCACGGCTTTCGGGGATATCTATGGTGACGCACATGGGCAGGACTGGGGCATGGGCTACAATGTCGCGGCGCTGTATCAACTCGATGCCGATACGAGGTTGGGTCTCAGCTACCGCTCGCGCATCGATCACCGTATCGACGTCAAACAAACGCTCATCGAGTTGGCCGGCCTTGCTGCTAGCCCGTATGGGCCGTTTATTCGCACGTTGATCGTTTTAGCGAACTCGCCTGGGAAGTCTTTCGAGCAGGGCGTGGAGAATTTTAATTTGCCCGACAGCGTGGATGCCAGCTTCTACCGCCAGATCACGCCGGACTGGGCGGTGATGGCCGAGGCGATCTGGACGCATTGGCAGATGTTCCGGAACATCACGGTCACCACCTTCAGCACTGGCCAGTCGCCCGTCGGCACCGATTTTCGTTTCCACAACACCATTTTTGGGTCTGCGGGTGCAAGCTATCGCCCGTCATGGCTGCCGCGGCTGATGCTGCAAGGTGGTGCCGGCTACGACGAGGATCCGGTGACGGATGGCGCGCGCACGGCGCAGATCCCGACGGAAAGTCGCGTGCTGTTGGCGGCTGGCTTGACCTACGCGGTGAACAGGAATTTGTCGTTGGACATGGCTTATAGCCACTACTTTTGCGGATCGGCGCGTGTGGACTCGACCGGCACCACGCTGGGAAGCCGGCTGCAATTGCCCGAAGGGCGGCTTGTCGGCAGCTATGATAACGCGATCGATAGTGTCTCCGCGGGGGTCGCGCTGCGCTTCTAGGAAGTTTGACGTTGTCGCGGCCCTTTCCGGCAGCGTGCCCCTTAGACGCAAAAGTTTTTTGGTGCTTTTCTCCAAAAAAGAACTGCTTCCTTCCCCTCGGCCGTCTGGTCTTTCTCGTTGGCGCCCTTGGCCCTATAAAGGTCCCATGGACACCCAAGCCACTTTCCGCAGTGCCACCTGCACGCGCACCACCAGCGAGACCGACATCAGCCTGACGCTGGCGCTGGATGGTACCGGGCAGGCGCAGATCAGCACGGGCATCGGCTTCTTCGACCATATGCTGACGGCTTTCACGCGCCATGGTGGGTTCGACCTTGCGGTGAATGCGGCCGGCGACCTGCATATCGATGCCCATCACACGGTCGAGGATGTGGGGATCGTGCTTGGTGCCGCCTTCCGCCAGGCTTTGAGCGAAAAGCGCGGCATTACGCGTTTCGGCCATGCTCTTGTGCCGATGGATGAGGCCCTTGCCGAAGCTGTGGTGGATATTTCCGGTCGTGCCCATCTCGCCTGGACGGTGCCTTTCGAGCGCGAGACATTGGGAACGATGGACACTCAGCTTTTCGAGGAGTTCTTCCGCGCCTTCACCGGCAATGCATTGGTGACGCTGCATATCACGCGGAAGGCCGGCACCAACGCGCATCATGTCGCCGAAGCTGCCTTCAAGGCAGCCGCCCGCGCGTTGCGGATGGCCGTTGCCATCGATCCCCTGGCCGACCGGAATGCCATACCTTCCACCAAGGGCGCGCTATGAGGGTATTTACCAGCCATCGCGGGCCGGCTGACCTGCCCGTGCTGGTGCGGGAAGGCTTTTCCTGGGCTGCGTTCTTCTTCGGCTTTCTCTACCTCGCCATCCATCGCGCCTGGATACAGTCGGCGCTGAATCTGGCCGCCTTGCTGCTGGTGCTCGCACTGTGCCGAGGCCTTCACACCGGCGCGCCGTTGCTGGGTCTGGCGCTTCTTCAAGGCCTTTGCGCACGTGACCTGGTGCGGTGGAGCCTGGCGCAGCGCGGCTTCGTCGAAGGCCCGGTGATCGCAGGCATGGATTCCGACCAGGCGCTGGCCAGGCTGATCGATTCGCGGGCCGGAGCCATCACTTAGTGCGGATTGCGGTGGTCGATTGCGGCAGCGGCAACCTGGCCTCTGTCATGTGGGCACTCGCCTGCGCAGCCGACCGCGAGGGCATCGCGCTGAGCATCGACGTCACCGATAATCCCACAGACATCGCGGCTGCGGACCGGATCGTTCTGCCCGGGCAGGGCGCGTTCGCCACCTGCGCCCATGGCATCGCCGCCGCCCCCGGCTTGCGCCAATCGATCGAGAAATCCCTGGAAGCGGGAACACCCTTCCTCGGTATCTGCGTCGGCATGCAGTTGATGGCGCAACGCGGGCTGGAACACAGCGTGACGGACGGCTTCGGCTGGATCACCGGTGACATCGCACCGCTCGAGGCCCCCGGTCTCCGCCTGCCGCAGATGGGCTGGAACGCGCTGGATTTTGCGCCCGGCGCGCATCCTCTGCTCGACGGCCTCAGCCCGGGTGCCCATGTTTATTTCGTTCACAGCTACGGCTTGCGCGGCTACGATGCAGCAGATCTGGTGGCAACCACGTCCTATGGCGCCAATGTCCCGGCGCTGGTGGCCAAGGGAAATCGCGCCGGAACACAGTTTCATGTCGAGAAGAGCCAGGAGGTCGGCTTGCGCATACTCGCGAATTTCTTGCGCTGGTCTCCCGCATCATGAGCGCAGCCATCCAAACACCGCTGCTGACGGTGGAAAAAGCCGGCGAGCTGCATGACGACGACCTGAACGCGCTCTGCGAAGCCGCCAACGCCGCCATCCTCGATGGCGGCGGCTTCGGCTGGATCAGCCCACCAGGCCAGGCCGCCCTCGAACGCTATTTCCGCGGCGTGATGCTGGTGCCCGAACGGGAACTATTCATCGCGCGGGCCGACGGCGTGATCACCGGCTCCGCCCAGTTGGTCCGCCAACCGCGCAACAACGAGGCGCAGGCCTTTGCCGCGAGCCTGATGCACGCCTTCGTCGCGCCTTACGCCCGAAACAATGGCCTCGCTCGCCTGCTCACGTTGCGTATCGAGGAACGTGCCCGAAACCTCGGCTATAAGGTGCTGAACCTGGATGTTCGGGAGACGCAGGAGGCGGCGATATTCCTCTACGAATCGCTTGGCTTCGTCCGCTGGGGCGAACATCCGGAATATGCGCGGGTCAAAGGGCAAACACTCAAAGGCTATTTTTATACCAAGACACTAAGGAAGACTGGGGGAGAAGTGCCCTTGGGCGGCTCGGCGTATACGCCGAGTGATCCGCCCAAGCCCCCAGACCACCCGGCATGACTTTGACGCTGTATCCGGCCATCGATTTGAAGGATGGCGTCTGTGTCAGGCTAAAGCGCGGGGATATGGATGAGGCCACTGTCTACGAAGACAATCCCGCGAAACAGGCGGAAGCCTTTCAGGACGCGGGCAGCAATTGGCTGCACGTGGTCGACCTCAACGGCGCCTTTGCCGGCCATCCGGTCAACAAGGACGCCGTTGCCGCCATACTGAGCATCGCCAAAGTGCCCGTACAACTCGGCGGCGGGATACGAGACATGGCCGGAATCGAAGCGTGGCTCGCCGCAGGCATCAGCCGCGTCATCCTCGGCAGTGCCGCGGTCAAAAACCCCATCCTCGTGCACCAGGCCTGTAAATCATTCCCTGGCCGCGTCGCGGTGGGCATTGACGCGCGCGACGGGTTCGTCGCCACCGAGGGCTGGGCCGAAACCTCCACCCTGCCGGCGCCCGATTTGGCACGACGCTTCCAGGATGCTGGTGTCGCTGCCATCATCTACACCGACATCGCTCGTGACGGCATGCTCTCCGGCCTCAACCTCGAACAGACAATGGCGCTTGCCGAGAACCTCGGGATACCGGTGATAGCCTCCGGCGGTGTCGGCAGCCTCGAAGACCTGCACGCCCTGCGCAGGGCCGCCATACACGCGCCCGGCATCGAGGGTGTCATTGTTGGCCGTGCCCTCTATGACGGTCGCATCGACATCGGCTCCGCGCTCGAGGCGCTGGCCTAAAACCACAAGGACATGACGGCATGAGCGAAAGCATGGAAGTTCACGAGCATGCGGAACAAGCGGCTGAAGGCGGCCGCAAACACGCGGCCCTGCTGATCGCCATCATCGCCGCGGGCCTCGCCTTCTGCGAACAGGGTGCCCAGCATGCCGACACGCGCATGACGGAATCAGCCGTCGCCGCCACCGATATCTGGGCCGAATACCAGGCCAAATCGATCCGCGCCAATGAGGCGCGCGGCCTGGCTGCCGTCGCCGGTGCCCTGCAAGCCACCTCGCCTGAAGCAGGCGCCAAGCTGCAGGATCAATTTGCCAACGACATTGCCCGCTTCGAGACCGACCCCAAGAACGGCAAGACTGCCCTCGCAGCCCACGCTCACGAACTCGAAGCCGAGCGGGACCATGCCCATGAGCGGCTGGAAGCTTTTGACAATGCCGCTGCCGCCTTGCAGCTTGGCATTGTGCTGACCACCGCTTCGGTGATCACCGGCTCGATGATGCTGATCTATGGCGGACTCGCGCTCGGCCTGCTCGGTGCCGGCTTCGCACTTCTGGCCATGGTGGCACCGGCACTCGCAGCCTTGTGACCCTGCCGCCGGCATCGTCACATTTCGATATTTCGGCGATTGATCCCAATCAGGTAAGCGCACGCCCTTAACGATCCGTCGTACGACCATTGGAATCATCATGTTCATGCAGAGCCTTTTAGACGGAAAGTTTCAGCTCTATTTCGAGACCATGCTAAAGCTGAATCCGCTTTGGCTGTTCGTCCACATTCCAAAAACCGCGGGCAGTTCGTTCAATGGCGAACTCGTGCCGATCCTCTCGCCGAGCTTCCACATCTTCGTCGATTACAGCCGGGTCGGTCAGCTTCCGTTCGACGAACTGCTCAACGAGGCCGTCGATAAGTTCATTGCGCAAGCGGACCTTAAGCGGTTTTCCTACGCCACCGGCCATATACGCTCGGAGCACGTGAGCCGCATCGTAGCCACCCTGCCGGAAGTGCTGCCGATCACCCTTCTGCGCGATCCGGTGGCGCGGTTCGTCTCCGATTATCGCTATCAATGCTCCGACATGCATCCGGGCCACGAGCAGTTCGTCGCGCAGCATCCAACGATCGATTCGTACATGGAATTGCCGGAAGAGCGCAACAAGGCGTCGGCAGCCCTGTTGTCGCAAACCCTGCGCGATGCCGGAGACGCGGCGGCCTGCGTCAAGCACCTGCTCGCCACCTACGGCTTCATCGGCATCCAGGAGCACTACGCGTTGTCGCTGCGCCTGATCACCACCCTGGCCGGTGAGCCGAAACGTCCAAAGGTCTTCAAGCGCGTCAATACGGCGGATGAGAAAACCGGGGTGACACTGACGGAGGCGCAGGAGGCGCGCATCCGCGCCGACAACGCGCTTGATATCGCCATTTATGAGGACATTGCAGGCCGGTTCCAGGCGATCAGTGCGGATCTGGAAGCGTATTTGGACATTGTCGATCCGTTACCGCCGATCGCGTAGAAGGTGGGCCGCGCCCACCTCACGTAACCTCTTCAGGCACCGATCGCGGGATCAGTCGCACTCACCTTTCCCGTCTCCACATGGCCGGCCAAGCGCTGGCTGAAGCCGGTATCGGTGTCGGTGGTGATCGTCAGGTCATACCAGCCATGGAACGCTGCAAGCGCGTAATAGCTGACGAACGAGGCGCCATGCGCCAGATGCTTTGTGGCGGTCTTACCGGTGTAAGTGTCAAGCACCGTCACGTTGCAGTCATTGCCCTGATTCAGAACGGTCAGCGTCACGCCGTTGCGCTGCGTGTCGTAGACCGTGCCGGTCGCCAAAATGGCGCTGGTGCCGCGGATGGTGCTCCCCTTGAACCCGCGGAAGAAGCCGTTCGGGGCATAGACCGAGAGGTCGTACACCCCGGCCGTCAGGGCCACGTTCCAGGCATCCGCAAGATGACGGCCGGCGCCCACCGTGTAGGTCCATGGACCAGCAAGGGCGTTGCTTGAACGCACCTGGAACACGGCGCCAACACTGCCTTCGTTGCCGAAGGTGAGGGTGACGGTGGCAGCCTCGACATCGACCGCACCGGTGACGGCGAATGTGTAAGGTACTGGGCGAGCATAGCGCTGGCCGGCTTCCTGTGTCGGCATCGCCTGTTCGGCCGGAACCACGGGCACGTAGCTGTTGTAGCGATTTTGGGTGGGCGGCTGATAGGCAGCGGTGCTGGGTAAGGGAACGATCGCGTCGTTCGGGGTCGCAAAGTTGAAGGCGGAGGTGAGGTCGCCGGTGACCGTGCGGCGCCAGAGGCTGATGTTCGGCTCGACCAAGGCCGCTTTTTTGGGGCCGAAGCGCTGCTCAATGAAGCGGATGATCGAGGTGTGGTCGAACACTTCGCTGCTGACGAAACCGCCTTTGCTCCAAGGCGAGATCACGATCATGGGTACGCGCGCGCCCAGCCCGTAAGGCCCGGGCGCGTATTCGTTGCTGCCGGCAAAGAGCTCTTCGGTGACGTCGACTGTCGACAGGCCCTCGGCGCGTGTCTGCGGCGGGGTCGCGGGCACCATGTGGTCGAAGAAGCCGTCATTCTCGTCATAGCAGAGAAGGAATACGGTCTTGCTCCAGATCTCCGGCTTGGAGGTCAGCGCATCGAGCACCTGAGAGACATACCAGGCGCCGTAATTGGCTGGCCAGTTCGGGTGCTCGGTGTAAGCCTCGGGAGCGACCACCCAACTGACCTGCGGCAGCATGCCGTCGGTTACGTCCTGGATCAGCTGGTCGAACAGCGTGCCGCCAGCCGACACGTTGGTGCCTTGCAACGCGCCTTGGTAGAGCGGCGAGCCTGGCTTTGCGTTCTGATACTGGTGGAAATAGAGCAGCGAATTGTCGCCGTAATTGCCGATATAGGCGTTGTCCGTGTAGCCCCATTCGCCGGCAGCGGTGAGCCCGGTGCCGACATCCTGGTAGATCTTCCACGTGACGCCCGCAGCGACCAATCGTTCCGGGTACGTGCTCCAGCCATAGCCGGCCTCTGCGTTATCGACCACCGGGCCGCCGCCGGCGCCGTCATTGCCGACATAGCCGGTCCACATATGGTAGCGGTTCGGGTCGGTTGGGCCGAGCAGCGCGCAGTGATAGGCGTCGCAGATGGTAAAGGCGTCGGCGAGCGCGAAATGGAACGGGATGTCGGCACGCACGTAATGCGCCATCGTGGTGGTGCCCTTGTTGGGCACCCATCCATCGTATCGCCCTTCGTTCCATGCGCCGTGGGTCGTGCCCCAGTCATGTGCGAGATCTTCGATGAATTGCAGGCCGAGATTCTGCGCGGTGGGATGGAACGGCAGCACGTAGCCGGTCGGTGTCGTCTGGTAGAACACGGGATAGCCGCTGGGCAGGGTGACGGCGCGCGGATCGCTGTAGCCGCGCACGCCCTGCAGGGTGCCGAAATAATGGTCGAAGGACCGGTTCTCCTGCATCAGGATGACGATGTGTTCCACGTCGTCGATCGTGCCGGTGCGGTTGTTGGCAGGGATCGCCAAAGCGCGGCTGATGCTGGCAGGGAGCGCGGCACCGGCGGCGCCGGCGGCGAGAAGCTGCAAAAAGCTGCGGCGATCTGGCGTGTTCATCTTTGTTACGTCCCGGCGAGTTGCTGGAGGGGACGTATCAGCGGAATGTTTCAAAGCGGTGACGGTGCGTTTACGTGTTGAAGACAATCGAAGGAAGCATGTTCTTTTCTGAAGAAAAGAACCAAAAGACTTTTAATTCGCTGTCGCGGTTCAATCCGGCAGCGCACAAAAGTTTTTTGGTTCTTTTTTTCAAAAAAGAACTACTTGCTTCCTTGATGCAAGGGTGCCGACTCGCTCTCATGACGCCCTGAATCCGGCGTCCCTTTGCTCTCTTCCTGCGTAACACCCTGGGGCACGCCGTGCTTTGTTCCAGTATCGTCATCCTGAAGATGGGGGTTCGGGTGTTCCTCTTTCTTGGCTTGGTCGGACATCGCAGCGCTCCTGTTTATGTCTCCAGAGAACAGGATCTCGCGGCCTAAGTTGCGCTCAGCACCGCCTCGGCAACGCGATAAGCTTGCGCCTCGGTGAGGTCCGGGTGGATTGGCAAAGCAAGGATTCGCGTGGAGATATCCTCTGAGACCGGCAGCGGACTTCCGCGATGGTGCGGCGCGTAGGCCGGCTGATGGTGCAGGGGACGCGGATAGTAGATCGCACTCGGCACGCCGGCTTCGCGCAGAACCGATTGCGTCTTTTCGCGTGCCGCCTGGTCAGCCAGCAGGATCGCGTAGATGGCCCAGGCACTGGCACTGTCCGGCACGCGCGCGGGGATGGCAATTCGGCCGTTCAGGATGCGGTCGTAGATGGCGGCGATGCGGTCGCGGGCTGCGAGTTCCTCGTCGAACACATCGAGCTTTGCGAGCAGTACCGCGGCTTGCAGGGTGTCGAGGCGGCCGTTCATGCCGGTGCGCAGGACTTCGTAGCGGGTGGTGCCTTCGCCGTGCGTGCGCAGGCTGCGATAGAGGGCGGCGCGTTCGGCGCTTTGGGTGAGGAGCGCGCCGCCGTCGCCGTAGCCGCCGAGCGGTTTGCTGGGGAAAAAGCTGATGGCGGTGGCATCGGCTTCGGCACCCAGCTTCTTGCCGGCAAGGCTCGCGCCAAAACTTTGGGCGCAATCATCGAGCAGGAACAGCTTTTCGGCTTCTGCGATGCTGCGGAGTTCCGGCCAAGGCGCTGGTTGGCCGAACAGATCTACGCCGATCAGCGCGCGGGGCTTCAGGACCCCTTCGGCCTTCACGGAGTCGATGCGGCGCTGCAGGTCCGCGGGATCGATCTGGAAGGTATGTGGATCGATATCGACGAAGACGGGTGTGGCGCCCAGCACCAGGGGGACCTCAGCGGTGGCGGTGTAGGTGAAGGCCGGCAGGAACACGGCGTGGCCGCGGCCGATGCCCTCGGCCATCATGGCGATCTGCAGGGCATCGGTGCCGGAGCTTACGCTCACGCAGTGCCCGGCGCCGGCATAGGCGGCCAGGCGCTGCTCAAGCTCAACCACTTCCGGCCCGAGCACGAATTGGCAATGGGCGAGCACGGCCTCGAGCCTGGCGCGCAACGCTGGCTCGATGCGGCGCTGCTGTGCTTTCAGGTCGAGAAAGGCGACGGGGTCGGTCATGGCGTGGTCGATTCCAACAGGGGTGCGGACGCAGCTTGTACGGCGCGGGAGAACTCGGGGACGAGGGAGACGATGCGTGTCAAAGCAAGCGGCGTGTGGCCGGCGCGGCAGAGCGCCGCGATCTCGTCGATGGCGGTGCCGACGGTGGCGGCATCGGTGGTGCGGGGGGCGGCGATCAGCAGGCCGGGATGGCCAGTCGGCACCGTTGCCTCGCGGCCGTGGAACAGCTCCTCGAACAGTTTTTCGCCGGGTCTGAGCCCGGTATATTCGATCTTAATGTCCTGCTCCGGCCGCAGGCCGGCTAGCCGGATCATCTGCCGTGCCAGATCCACGATGTGGACCGGCTTGCCCATGTCGAGCACGAAGATGCCGCCTTGCTCGCCGCCGGGCAGCGTTGTCTGTTCGAGGCCGACGACGCAGGCCTGCAGCACCAGGTTTACCGCCTCGCGCACCGTCATGAAGTAGCGCTGCATGTCGGGATGGGTGATGGTGAGCGGGCCGCCGCGTTCGAGCTGGCGGCGGAACAGCGGAACGACGCTGCCGGTGCTGCCGAGCACGTTGCCGAACCGCACGGTGACGCAGCGCATGCCGTGGCCAGTGGAGCGGGCGGCAATGTCCAGCGCCTGGCAATACATTTCGGCAACGCGCTTGCTGGCACCCATCAGGCTGGTGGGGTTTACCGCCTTGTCGGTGCTGATCAGCACCATCGCTGTCGCTCCCGCCTGGTGCGCGGCGTCGGCGACGATGCGGGTGCCCAGGATGTTGGTGGAAAGGCCTTCAAGCGGATTGGCTTCGACCATCGGCACGTGTTTCAGGGCGGCCGCATGGAACACCAGTTGCGGCGCATATTCGGTGAAGATGGCCTGTATGCGGGATTGGTCTCGCACATCGGCGATTACCGCGTGGCGGGTGATGCCTGGTGTCTGTTCGAGGATTTCGAGGTCGATCTGCCAGAGCGCGTATTCGCTCTGGTCCAGCAGGACCAGGCTCTCGGGCTGCAGCGCCGCCAATTGGCGTGCGAGTTCCGAGCCGATGCTGCCGCCGGCGCCGGTGACCAGCACGCGACGGCCTGCCACCAGGCGGGCCATCCCGGGGCGATCGAGGCTAACCTGGGGACGGTTCAGCAGATCCTCGATGGCGACGGGGCGGAGCTCGATGCGCTCGGCGGAAAGCAGGGCGGTCACGCGCGGGGCGCGCCTTACAGGAACATCGAATTTTTCGGCGGTTGCCATCAGGGCAGCCAGCGGCGCGCCGAGGAACTCAGGCTCGGTGACGACCAGCAGGCTGGGAAGGCGGTGTCGAGTGGCGAGGCGCTCGAGGATCGCGGGCGCTTCGGCGGCGGTGCCGAGGATGGGCACGTTATGCATGCGGCGGCCCGCCTGGCGATCGGCGAGAGCGAGGAGGCCCACGATCCGCAGCCCGGCTGGATCGGTGGCGGCGGCACGGAAGAAGGCGTCGGCCGCGTCACCGGCACCGACGAGGACCACGCGCTGTGTGGGCGCATCTTCGGTGCCCCGGCGTGGGCGGCCGCGATAGAGACGATAGCCGAGGCGTGGGGTGCCGAGGAACACCATCAGGGTGAGCGCATGCACGATGGGGAAGGTGGTGGTGGGCAGATGGAAGCCGGCAGCGAGGAGGAGGAGGGCGAACAAGGCTGCGCTGGCGATGCTGCCGCCCATCACACCAATGAGGTCGCTCAGGCCGGAGAAACGCCAATATTGCTGCGAGAGGCGGAAGGGCAGGCCGCCGAGGAGCAGGGTGCTGCCGCCGCCGGCGAGGAACCAGAGCGGGTGCAGCAGGCCGCCAGCCGGGTCGGCGATCCATCGGGCCAGGGGCGCCGCGACGGCTGCCAGGGCCCCGTCGATGGCGGCATTGACCAGGATGCGATTGAGCGAGCGCTGCTTCACCGCGCCCCTATAGCGACTTACGGCGTAAGGTGGCCAGTAGGGGTCGGTTGACCCTGGGCATGCGATCCACCAAACACCCGCCTTCCCTTTCGGACAAAACAGACAGATGCGCCGTAAACGCGGCCGCCCGCTTGACGGGTGGCTGATCATCGACAAGCCGCCATTGATGACCAGCACGGATGTGGTCAACCGTGTGCGGCGCGCGTTTGACGCGCAGAAGGCGGGGCATGGCGGCACGCTTGATCCGCTGGCGACCGGCGTGCTGCCGATCGCGTTCGGGGCGGCGACCAAGACGGTGCCGTATATCATGGACGGCACGAAGCTCTACCGCTTCACCCTGCGGCTAGGCGAGGCGCGGGATACCGATGACGCCGATGGCGAGGTGACGCAAACCAGCGACGTGCGGCCGACCGATGACATGTTGCGGGCGGCGTTGCCGGCGTTCATTGGCGACATCATGCAGGTGCCACCAGTGTATTCGGCCATCAAGATCGCCGGTGAGCGCGCCTATGACATGGCGCGTGAGGGGCGGGCGCCGGTGCTGGAGGCGCGGCCGGCGCGGGTGGACAAGTTCGCGCTGATCGAGCGGCCGGATGCCGATACGGCGGTGTTCGAGGTGCAGTCGGGCAAGGGCGTGTATATGCGCAGCCTGGCGCGGGACGTGGCTTTGGCGTGCGGATCGGTGGGGCATATCGCGGTTTTAAGGCGGTTGCGGGTGGGGCCGTTCTTCGAGGCGGACTCGATTCCGCTGGACAAAGTTCTTCCTGGGGAGGATATGGCGCGATCTTCTCCGGATCTTTTGCGTCCCGTCTCGACCGCGCTGGCCGACATCCCGGCTCTGGCCTTGACGGATTCAGAGATCATGCAGCTCACCCAGGGCCAGGCCATCAGCCTGCTCACCTTGATGGGCCGTATTCCAGACGCGGCCAATCCCGACAAGGGTTTGGTTCGCGCCATGGCGGGAGGTCGCGTGATTGGGCTTTGCCGCCTGGAAGATGGTTGGCTGCGTCCCGAGCGCATTTTTTGACCCCTGTTTTGGAGTATTGATCGATGTCGATCACAGCGGAGCGTCGCACGACGCTCATAGGCGAGTATCAGGCCCAGGCCGCCGACACCGGCAGCCCGGAAGTGCAAGTGGCTCTGTTGTCGGAGCGCATCGGCAATCTCACGGAGCATCTGAAGATCCACGCGAAGGATTTCCATTCGCGTCGCGGTCTTCTCATGCTGGTCGGCCGCCGTCGTCGGCTGCTGGACTACCTGAAGCGCAAGGACCAATCGCGCTATGAACAGCTTATCGGCCGCCTAAAACTGCGCCGATAAATGGGGTCTGGGGACGAGCCCCAGCGGGGTCCAGGGCATCACGCGGAGCGTGCTCCGCACGGCGCCCCTGGCCTTTTTTTCGGTGCGCATTGTGGGCGTTTCAGGCCACATGGGTTCATATTTCGGCTGCTCGCTGATGCAGCCTTATCCATGCAGTCCGAGACGCTTGCCGCACCTTTTTTGAAAGGATGCAAGTATGTTCAACTATTTCCGCAAGGAGCTCGACTGGGGCGGCCGCAAGCTGGTGCTCGAGACGGGAAAGATCGCGCGGCAAGCCGATGGTTCGGTTCTGGTCAGTTACGGCGACACCATCGTGCTGTGCACGGCGGTGGGCGCGAAGAATGTGAAGCCTGGGCAGGATTTTTTCCCGCTGACGGTAAACTACCAGGAGAAGGCGTTCGCCGCCGGTAAAATTCCCGGTGGTTTCTTCAAGCGTGAAGGCCGTCCGAGCGAGAACGAGACGCTGGTGAGCCGGTTGATCGACCGTCCGCTGCGGCCGCTGTTCCCGGAGAACTTTCGTAATGAGGTTCAGGTGGTCGCCACCGTGCTGAGCCACGACATGGAGAATGATCCGGATATCGTCGCACTGGTCGGGTGTTCGGCGGCGCTGACGCTGTCCGGCATTCCGTTCTTTGGCCCAGTGGGTGCAGCACGCGTCGGGTACGAGAATGGTGAATACATTCTGAACCCGACCATTGCGCAGATGGAAAAAGCAACGCTGGATCTCGTGCTCGCCGGCACCGCAGAGGGCGTGCTGATGGTGGAGAGCGAGGCGCAGGAACTGCCTGAGGATGTGATGCTCGGAGCGGTGAATTTCGGCCATGCGGCGTTCCAGCCGGTGATCCAGGCGATCATCGAGCTCGCCGAGCACGCGGCGAAGGAGCCTTGGACGCTGTCGGAGCCGTCGGAGAGCGAGATTGCGCTAAAGAAGCGCATTGGCGAGTTGGGGCGCGAGAGCATTGCGGCCGCGTATCAGGAGCGTGTGAAGCAGGCGCGTTACGAGAAGGTGGGCGCTGCGAAGAAGGCAATTACCGCGAAGCTCGTGGAGGAAGGGCTGAACGTCGATGCGGCGAAGCCCATGCTGAAGGACCTCGAGGCCGACGTCGTTCGCAACGCCATTCTCGATACCGGGACGCGCATCGACGGGCGCGACACCAAGACTGTGCGTCAGATCGTGGCTGAAGTTGGCGTGCTGCCGCGGGCGCATGGTTCGGCGCTGTTCACGCGCGGCGAGACGCAGGCGCTGTGCGTGGTGACACTCGGCACCGGGCAGGATGAGCAGATCATCGATTGCCTGGAGGGTGAATACCGCGAGAATTTCATGCTGCACTATAACTTCCCTCCGTATTCGGTAGGCGAGGCGGGGCGCATGGGCAGCCCGGGCCGCCGTGAAATCGGCCACGGTAAGTTGGCTTGGCGCGCGGTGCATCCGCTGCTGCCGGCGAAGGCGGATTTTCCGTATACGGTTCGCATTGTCTCCGAAATCACGGAAAGCAATGGCAGCTCTTCAATGGCCACTGTGTGCGGTAGCTCGCTCGCCCTGATGGATGGCGGCGTGCCGCTGAAGCGTCCGGTGGCGGGCATCGCGATGGGGCTGATCAAGGAAGAGCGCGGCTTTGCGGTGCTTTCTGATATTCTTGGTGACGAAGACCATCTCGGCGACATGGATTTCAAGGTGGCCGGCACCGAGCACGGTATCACCAGCCTGCAGATGGACATCAAGATCACGTCCATCACGCCTGAGATCATGCGCATAGCGCTCGACCAGGCGAAGGATGGGCGTCTGCATATTCTCGGCGAGATGAGCCGTGCGCTGACCGGTGCGCGCACCGGTGTCGCGTCGACCGCGCCGCGGATCACGGTGATCAACGTGCCGAAAGAAAAAATCCGCGAAGTGATCGGCACCGGCGGCAAGGTGATCCGTGAGATCGTGGAAAACACCGGGGCCAAGATCGACATCGAGGATGACGGCACCATCAAGATCGCGGCGACCACAGAGGAAGCCAGCCAGAAGGCAATTGACTGGATCCGCGGCATCGTCGCCGAGCCGGAACTGGGCGTGGTCTATAACGGCAAGGTGGTGAAGACGGCCGATTTTGGCGCGTTCGTGAATTTCCTCGGTTCGCGCGACGGGCTGGTGCATATCAGCGAGTTGACGAGCGGTCGGGTGAACAAGACAACCGATGTGGTCAATGTCGGTGACTCGGTTAAGGTGAAATGTCTAGGCTTCGACGATCGCGGCAAGGTGAAATTGTCCATGCGCGTGGTTGACCAGGCGACGGGCGAGGACATTTCAGACAAGGTCGGGCCGAAAGGCGGACGACGCGAGGAAGCCGCCTAGGCCACCAGCTTTAGGGTCGGGTGGCGCTGGAATTGCACGGCGCCACCGGATTTGTCGCCAAGAGGATTTTTGTTGAATGAAACTGGTCAACGCAATCCGGATGGGGGGCATCGATGTGCTGCCCCTGGTTGAGGGCGGCAAAGGCGTTGCGGTGTCCAATGGCCGCACGGCTGGCCATTGGGCGGCAGGCGGTGGTGCCGGCACGTTCAGCGCGGTGAATGCTGATAGTTTCGACGATGAAGGGCGGCCCATTCCGCAGACATATTCCGGCCGTACGCGGCGGGATCGGCATGAGGAGCTGGTGGCCTACGCAATCAGCGGCGGCATCACCCAGGCGCAGGAAGCACACGAGATCGCGGGCGGCAAAGGCCGCATCCACGCCAACATCCTTTGGGAAATGGGTGGCGCCGAGCGGGTGATCACCGGCGTGCTCGAGGGTGCCAAAGGTCTGATCAACGGCATTACCTGCGGCGCCGGCATGCCGTATCGGCTGTCGGAGATCGCTGCGAAATTCGGCGTCTATTATTACCCGATCGTCTCTTCGGCGCGTGCCTTCAATGCGTTGTGGAAACGCGCCTATTCGAAGGCCTCCTCGCTGCTGGGCGGCGTGGTGTATGAGGATCCGTGGCTCGCCGGCGGGCATAATGGGCTTTCTAACGGCGAGCTTCCGGACAAGCCGGAAGATCCGTTCCCCCGCGTGCTGGCTTTGCGCAAGCTGATGCGCACGTTTGGCCTCGACCAGACGCCTATCATCATGGCTGGCGGCGTGTGGTGGCTGGAGGAGTGGCAGGACTGGATCGACAACCCTGAGCTGGGGCCGATCGCCTTCCAGTTCGGCACGCGTCCGTTGCTGACGCAGGAAAGTCCGATCAGCCCGGGCTGGAAGCAGCGCCTGCTGACGCTGAAGAAAGGCGATGTGTATCTCAATCGCTTCAGCCCGACAGGCTTCTATTCCAGCGCCGTGAACAATGAGTTTATGGGCGAGTTGCGCGCGCGTTCTGACCGGCAAGTGGCCTATTCCACCGAGAATGTGGGCGAGCATGTGGCCGAATACGGCGTGGGTCCGCGCCGCAGGCAGGTGTTTCTGGCACCTGGTGACCTTACGCGCGTGCGCGGCTGGGAAGCCGAGGGTTTTACCGAGGCGCTGCGTACCCCCGACACCACGCTCATTTTCGTGACACCCGAAAAGAGCAGCGAGATCCTGGCGCATCAAACGGCGTGCATGGGATGCCTGAGCACCTGCCGCTTCTCCAACTGGTCGCAGGAAGAACCGGATTACACCAATGGCAAGAAAGCCGATCCGCGCAGCTTCTGCATCCAGAAGACCCTGCAGGACATCGCCCATGATCGCGACGGCGAGGCAGCGCTCGACCATAACCTGATGTTCGCCGGGCATAATGCTTACCGGTTCGGCAGCGATCCGTTCTACTCGAACGGCTATATCCCGAGCGTGCGCGAACTGGTGGAGCGTATCCTCACCGGCCGCTGAGACATGGCAGGCGCGGTATTGCTCGCGGAGATCTTTCCGGGGCAGCCCGCCGGATGTGCCGAAACCGTCTTTGAGGGCTGGGCCCCGCCGGAGAAGACACATCGCTGGACGGTGGGTGCGGAAAGCCGCTGCAGCCTGCCACCATTTGCGGCGAGCCCGGACATCGTGCTCGTTCTTGACATCAAGCCCTATGTCGATTCCGACTGCCCTTCACAGACAGTCATGCTCGCCATCGATGGCCGGCTTCTCGCAACCATATGTCTGACCGATCAGCGTGTTATGGGCTTCCGCATGCCGGCCGGGACAAAGGCGGCATCCCTGCACGCCCTCAGCTTCACCCATCTGAACAGCCGCCTGAGCCGTGCGCCTGCAGGGCTGGACCATGACGGATTGCCGCTCGGCGTGATGGTGATCAGCCTGCGGCTGTACCGGCTACAGGGGAGGGTCAGTGCGCCGCAGAGGCTGCCGGCGATAGACGGATCGATCGCCGAAGGCGATCTGCTGGAGACCGCGAAACAGGTCACGGGTATGCCGATCGCGGAATTCGCCAGCCGTTTCGAGTGCCTTGGCCATAATTGCGAGATCGGTTTAGTGCAGCGCGCCCTCGGAGCCGAGGCCCTCGGCCTGCTCCGCTTCGCCAGCAACGTGACCCATCGCCTCGCCGAAGGGCTGCGCGACGGCTTCAGTCAGATCACCGCCGCCTCCACCCATATCTTCGTCAAGAACGATCCGGAGCCCGTCTTCAAGGTGTATGAGGAGAGCTATTATCTTTGGTATTCCACCGGGCGGGCGCCGAGTGAGACAACGGCAGAGGCAGTGCACGCCGAACAATGGCGGAAATTCTCGTTCCTCCAGCGCAAGTTCGTGGAGGATCTGAAACTCGGCGAGAAGATCTTCACGGTCGCACGCAGCGAACACATGACCGAACCAGAAGCACTGGCGCTGTTCTGCGCGCTCAATCTGCACGCACGCAATACGTTGCTGTGGACGCTGCCCAGCGATCCGGCGCGCGCGGGAGAGGTGGAACAATTAGCGCCGGATTTTCTGCTCGGACATTTGGGCGCGCTGGCACCGGTGACAGCTTATGCGAGCATCGATGCTTGGCTGAGCGTTATGGTGAATGCATATAAGTTGAAGGAAGCAAGCGGTTCTTTTTTGAAAAAAAGAACCAAAAAACTTTTACGTCAAAAGAGCCTCGCCTAGGAAACCGCCTTCACGACAGCCGGATGGGCACGCGAAGATGGCGCTGCCGACATGGGTGACGAACTGGTTCATCATGTCGAACTTGGCCATCTTGTCGAACATCTTTATGAATCCGGTGCGTGGGTCTTTTTGATAGGCAACAAATAAAAGACCCGAATCATACTCCATGCCCTGGTGCCAGGGCGGCCAACGCTCTGCAGTGAAACTCAAGCCGTCATTGTAGCTGTAGCCGCGACGCAAAATGCGCGTGCCGCTTGCTGACGCCGACGCAAGGCGTACATGTGCGTTCTCGGCAATCACCGGGTTGCCGTCGGCATCGTTGGCCGCGAGGTCCGGCTGGTCATGCTCCATCTTGCCGCCGACCGGGGCACCGTTGGCCTTGCTGCGGCCGATTGTCTGCTCCTGGAACGCCACCGGCGTGCGATCCCAATGCTCCAGCGCAATCCGTATGCGGCGCGGCACCACATAGCTGCCGCCACGCATCCATGCCGGCCCCTCGTCGCCGACCCATACGATCGCCGACATAGCGGCGGGATCGGCCGCATCGGGATTATTGCTGCCGTCCTTGAAGCCCATCAGGTTGCGCGGTGTCTGGCCCACCAAAGTCGGCACAAAACCCGATTGCGCCCAACGTAACTGTGCTTTCCCGTAGGCGAGGCGCGCCAGTTGGCGAACTGCGTGAAACGCCGTCTGCGGATCATCCGCACAGGCCTGCACCGACAGATCGCCGCCGCAGCGGGCAGGCTGCAACTGGTCTCCAACAAAGATCGGCAGATCGACCAAAGCCTCGGGCCGCTTTGCCGCAAGCCCGTAGCGATCCTTACCGTCCTTGATGAACAGGCCCGGGCCGAAACCGAAGGTGATGGTCAGGTGCGCAGGCGGCATGCCGAGCGCTTCGTCGGAATCGGTTTTGTCCGCAGGCGCGCCGGCAGAGAGATTGGCTGCAGCCTCGGTCCAGATTTTCAGCAAGGCGCGCACATCGTCGCGCGTCTCGGCCGAGAGATCGAACGCTGCGAAATAGGTGTGCGCCTGCTGGCGGGTGGTGATGCCGGCCTGATGCGCACCGTAGAATGGTTCTACCGCAGGCTGAAGGACTTCGGCGGCGGACGGGCGCAAGGTGGCCGCGGCACTCAGAAGCCCAGCAGAGCCTGCCAGAAAACCACGGCGCGATGCGATTGTCATAGCCCCTGCACGAGGCTGATTGCACTCGCGTCCTGCCAGTTGCGAATTAGTCTCATCTGCGACAAATAGCGACTGATCCCGTGAAAAGTCAAGCTCACGCGGGCTAGCCGGGTTCATCCGGGTTGTGTTTGCGAAGCATTCTCATCTAAGCATTTCATCGGCGTGCCGTCGGCGTACGCAGTTGGGGAGTGGTTGGGTTGAGAATTCTGGACCGACATAAGGCGCTGCAGAGGCTTGGCCTGGCGTGTCTCGGCGCAGCCCTGGCGTTGCCGGCTGTCGCTGCCCCGCCGCCGCTTGCGGTGACCAGCAGCAACGACCAGTCCAACCCGGACGGCACCGGCTACAATGGCATATTAGGCGATCTCAACCGCACCAACTTCCTGCTCGGCAATCTGTTCGGCATACGCACGGTACTGAGCCGATACGGCATTTCGCTCGCGATCCAGGAGACCAGCGAGGTGCTCGGGAACGCGACCGGCGGCGTGCACCAGGGGCTCGACTACGACGGGCTGACCCAGATGATCATGCAGCTCGATACGGCGCGCGCCTTCGGCTGGTATGGCGGCCTGTTCAATGTCAGTGCGCTGGAGATCCATGGCCGCAATCTGAGCGCCGATAACCTCCAGAGCCTGCAGACAGCCAGCGGCATCGAAGCCGATCGTGCGCTGCGCTTGTGGGAAGCCTGGTATGACCAGAAATTCCTCGCCGAAGACCGTATGGACATCAAGATCGGCCAGCAGAGCGTCGACCAGGAATTCATCTACAGCGCCAACGGCGCGTATTTCGTGAATACCATGTTCGGCTGGCCGCTGGTGCCTTCTGTCGATCTTCCCTCCGGCGGTCCCGCTTATCCTGCCTCGGATCTTGGCATCCGGCTGCGCTACCGGCCGATCAACCCGGTGACTTTGCTCGCAGGTGTCTTCAGTGGCGATCCGGCGCCGAATGCGAACGGCACGTCGCAGCAGCAGACGGACGCCGCCGGCACCAGCTTCGCGCTGAACACCGGCATCCTTGGCTTCGCCGAGGTGCAATATACGTATCCGGCCGTCGGCACCTTGGAATATCCCGGCCAGGGGGCGCCGCTGGGGCACACATATCGGCTGGGCATGTGGTATGACACGGAATCGTTCAACTCTCAGCATATCGGCACGGACGGTATTTCGCTTGCCAGCCTGCGCAGCAACGGCATGCCGCTCCAGCATCGTGGCGACTACTCGATCTATGCAGTGGCGGACCAGATGGTGTGGCGCAAGGCGGATGACCCGAACCGCTCCATCAGCGTGTTTGGCCGCGTGATGGGCACGCCGGAAGGCGATCGCAATTTGGTCGATTTCAGCCTCAATGCCGGCGTGGTGATGCACGAACCGTTCACCAATCGCTCTGATGACACCGTCGGCCTCGGCATGGGTTTTGCGCATCTCAGCCCGGCGGTGACTGCCTATGACCGCGATGTGGCTTTTGTCGCCCATCAAGCCGACCCCAATGCATTTTCGCCTGTGCGGCACACGGAAACGTATGTCGAACTGACGTACCAATATTCCATGCATCCGTGGTGGCAGCTTCAGCCGGACCTGCAATATACCTTCAATCCCGGTGGTGGGATCATCAACACCAGTGACCCGACCAAACGCATTGCAAACGAGCTCGTGCTGGGCGTGCGCACGAATATTCTGTTCTGAAAGGAGCCTGTCGTGACCGATCGCTCACCTTTGTGCCGTCCGCCGGCTTTCGCACTCGCCGCCGTTCTTTGTCTTTGCGCAGCCATGCCGTCGGCTATGGCCGAGCCGGCGCATGGTTTTCTCGAGCATGTGCATCGCCATTCGACGATGACGTCCACCGTGACGGATAATGGCGACGTGAACCCTTATGCGGTGTTCGTAGCCCCGGTAAGTGCGGGGAAGATCCAGAAGGACGATGTTCTCGTCGATAATTTCAACAACATCTCGAATCTTCAGGGCACCGGTACGACGATCGTGGGGTTCCGGCCGTCGACGCATGAAACCTATCTGGTGGCCAAGCTGCCGCCGCATCTTGCGCAGTGCCCCGGCGGTGTGGGGCTGACGACGGCGATGACGATGCTGAAAAGCGGATGGATCATTGTCGGCAGCACGCCGAGCACGGATGGCACGACGGCGACGAAGGGCGATGGCTGTCTGCTGGTGCTCGATCCGAATGGCAAGCTGGTGGGCACCTGGTCAGGGCCGAACATCAACGATCCGTGGGGCGACATGGCGGTGGTCGATCGCGGTGCGACGGCGACGCTGTTCGTCAGCATGGCGGGGTTCGGCATTCCGGGGCCCGACGTGGTCGATCCCGCGACGCATTTCCCGAAGGTGGTTCGTCAATCCACGGTTCTGCGACTGGAGCTTTCGATGCCGGACGGTAAGCCGCCGGCGCTGACCGCCGAGACTGTCGTGGCAAACGGGCTGGCTGCGCGTGCCGATCGCGACAATTTCCTGCTCGGCCCGACCGGCGAGGCGCTGGCGCCTGACGGCACGTTGTATGTGACCGATGGGCTGGACAACGAGATTGTCGCTATCTCGAATGCGCTCACGCGCACGGATAGTGCGGGCAGCGGGCGCGTGGTGACGCAGGGTGGGTTGCTGTCCTGGCCATTGGCGATGGTGTGGTCGCCGGAAGGGCACCTGATGGTGTGCAACGGCAAGGATGGCCGCCTGGTGGAAGTGGATGCTGCGGCCGGCAAGCAGATCTATGCGCAATGGATCAACAACGACCAGGCGCAATCACCACCCGGCAACGGGGATTTATTTGGTCTGGCAATGACCCCCGATCAAAAAGGTTTTTACTATGTCATGGATGATGTGAACACATTGATGAAAGCCGGACCCTAAGACATGACGGGGGTCTGGGGGGACCGGCACGGTCCCCCCAGCGCTTTATGCTTTCTAAAGAAACATCTTGAACGGCGAGACTTCGCCGTTTGCACCGCGCACCAAGAAGGTAGCGCCGCTTTCCGCTGCAAGAGAAAAATATGAGGAAATATTACTCATCATCGACGGCTGCCCATTCGGCGACGCGCGCGAGACGGACATAATCGGAGAAGCGGGGGGCGGCGCCGGGGGCGGGTTGAGAGAGATAGGCGCGGAGCGGGTTGTCGAAGTCGGCGACCAGTGCTTTGAGGCTGCTGCCGGCCTGTTCGGCCATCTCGGCGGTTTTCTCGGGGTTGCCCCTGAACAGGAGCAAGGCGCGGCCGGGGTCGGCGCCGCCTGAGATGTGCCAGTGGGTGAGCTCGGCGACCGTGCCAGGGGCAATGTCTTCGAAGGCGCCAGCCATGACCATGGCGGCTTCGAGGGGGAGTTGGGGAGAGCGGCCCTCTTCGACCTGCTTGGTAGAAGGCGGTGTGCCGGTCTTGTAGTCCAGGATCGCCATGGTGCCGTCGGCACGGCATTCGATCCGGTCGGCGCGGCCGCGCAAGGTGAAATCGCCGGCCGGGGCGGGAAAGGTCCATGCACCGTTGACCTCGGAGCGAAGGAGGCGCGGACGGCCGGCGGCGCGGCGATCGCGCTCGGCGTCGGCGACCCAGAGGGCGATGCGATGCAGGCGGGGGCGCCACCAGGCTGCAAGAGCCGGACGCATCTTTGCATCGGCCAGCGCCTGCTCCATGTCGGCGGCGAGCTCCTCGCGGGTGCCGGCCGGCCAGTTCAGGCCATTGCGGCCAAAGAAACGGTTGAGCCCGTCATGCACGATCGAGCCGTAATCGGCGGCGTCGGCAGATTGTTCGAGTGGGTCGAGGCTTTTCAAGCGCAGCACGTGCCTTGCGTAGATCGCGTAAGGATCGCGCAAGAAGGTTTCGATTTCGGTTACACTCAGTCGACGCGGACGCCACGCGACCGGCGGGGCAGGGGCTGGTGGCGGGACCGGTTTCGGCGCGCCGGCGGGCAGATCCAGTGCCCGTGCCCAAAGTGCGGCCGGGTGAGCGTCCAATGTGCGGTGTTGTCCTGCGAGAAGGGCATCCAGGCGCACGAGCCAGCGTGATGGGACAGCCGGTGCGCTGTCGCGGCGGCGCGGCACACTGAGGAGGGCGCGGGGTGCGGCACAGCTCGCCATGACGAAATCATGCGCGGCAAGGCCGATGCGTTCTTCCGGTGAGGGCAGGCCGACTGCCTGGCGCATCGCGCGATTCATCCAGGGGCCCGACTCGGCGACGGACGGCCACACGCCCTCGGACAGCCCACCAAGCACGATGAGATCTGTCGCCTGCAAGCGGGCCTCAAGCAGGCCCCAGATGAATACGCGCGGATGCTCCGCGCCTTCGCGGCCGCGCAACGCCCTGCGGCTATGCACGGCGATCCCGCTTAGTGTGGCGTCGAGCATGCCCGGCAGGCTGGAGAAATCCTGCGGTGGCAGGACGGAGATTGCGTCCTGCAATTCGGATAAATGGGTGGCCAGAGCCTGGCCTTCCTCGCCGGCCCAGAGGCGTTCGCCGCCGGCTTGCGTGTCGCTTGCTGCGAGGATTTCGGCAGCGTGAATAAGGGCGGCAATGACCGAAGATGGCGGTTCCGTAACTGCATCGCGCAGTGTCAGCAGCGGGGAGAGCGCGTGTTCAAGCCGGTCGATGAAGGGCGAGGGCGTGTCGTCACGACGCAAGCCGGCGATGCCACGGGCTGGCCGTGGACCGCGCAGCACGGCGCGCTCGAGACGACGGGCGGAGTCGCGGCAGGCGGCTGGGGCCATGCCCAGGGCGCAGAGCGGGTGTTTGAGAAGGGCGAGAAGCGGGACGGGGCGCAATTCTTCGGCGGTGGCTTCTGCCAGCAGGCGCAGGAACACCGCGGGCGGCGTGTCGGCGAGATCCTCGCCGGCGCTGTCATCGGCGACGATGCTGAAGCGCAACAGCTCGGCGGCGACGCGGCGCGCCAGCACGCGGTCTGGGGTGACCAAAGCGGCGTTGCAGCCGGGCTGGTCGAGTGCGTCCCGCAGGACCAGGGCAATCGCGATCGCCTCCTCCTGCTGGTCGGCAGGTTCGATTTTTTCGAGGCCTGACGGGTCGAAGGGCGGCGGCGCCTGCCACATGCCGAGCGAAGTTGCCGGCAGGAGGGCGGTGCGCCAGGTGGCGATCCGGCGGCCTGGGCAAAGTTCGGGCAAGGCGGCTTCGGTGTAGTCCGGCCAGTCGCGCACGTCGCCGCGTCGTGCGTCCAAGGCGATGAGAAGCGCACGTAGGCTGGCTTGCGGATGGCTGTCCTCCAAAGCCTGCCAGCTTGCTTCGTCCAGAGCGAGATCGAGGCCAGGCAGGACGACGAGGCCTTGCGGCAGATGTGCGACGGTTTTGAGGAGGCGGCTGACGGCGGGGATGGCGCCGGTCGTGCCGGCGGCGATGATCGGCAGAGCGGGGGGGGCGTCGGACCAAGCTGCCGACTGGGCATCGAGAAGCGCTCTTTGACGATCGCCAATGTCCGCAAAACCTTCTTCGGCCAGGAAGGACGGCCAAGCCTGGGTGACCACCTCAAGGAATTGTAGGGTGATGTTCCAGTGGGCGGCGAAATCTTCGCCGACGGCCTGTGGCAGTGCTGCAGCCAGGTCGATCTCGGCGCGGGCGGCTTCATCGAGGAGAGCGGCGAGTTCGACGGCGAGCGTCCAGGCGCTGTCGGCGCGGGTAGGCGCGCCGTTGCGGCCACCCATGGCCAGGATGAAGCGGGTGAGTACGGCAAGGCGCCGCAAGGGGGGCACGGCGGGGGCGATGTCGAGGCCGCCGGTGAGGGTCAGCGGGGTTTCGTCGAGGCCGCCTAACGCAAGGATGCGTGGGAGGAGCAGCGGTCTCCCGCCGCTTTGGGAGAGGAAGGAGTCCGCCAGACTGCGGGCGGCGCGGCGGGTAGGGACGATGAAGATGCCGTCGGCGACGGCGAGCGGGTCGCGGCCGGTGCGCTGCAGCCACCAGGCTGCCAATGCGTCGAGGAAGGCGATGTTGGGGGCGATGGTGGCGAGGTTCGGGCCCATCAGGTGGTGGAACCGGTGAGCTGGGCGGAGAGCGCGTATTCGGCTTCGAGCAGGTCGTCGGGACGTGTCATGTGGAACCAGAGGCCGTCATGCACCACGGCCTGGATGCGGCGGGCAGCGATCGAGCGGTCCCAAATATCGTTCATCGATACGGGCTGGTTTTCGGGGAAGCCAGCGAAGAGGGTTTTCCGGGCGAGGGTGATGCCGGCGTAGATGTAGGGCGCGATTTCCCGCTCGCGGCGGCGTCGGGGGATGCCCCAGCTATCGAGGAAGAAGTCGCCGGAGCCGATCTCGGCATGCACCTGAAAGGTGCGGACCACCAGGATGACGGCGTCCAGCGCAGGGGCGAGGGCGGTGCGCAGGCGATCGAGCGTGGGGACGGGGCCGTCGAGCCAGACGGAGTCGCTGTTGACGACGAAGAAGGGGGTTTCGTCTGTGCCGAGCAGGCCTTCGGAGAGGGCAGCGAGCACGGCCCCTCCGGTGTCGAGCAGGGTGTTCTCCGTGCGGAGGATGGGTGTCGGCGGCGGGGTGCGGGTAGCGAGGTGGGCGGCGATCTGGTCGGCGTGCCAGTGCGCATTGACCACCACATCATTGACGCCGGAGGCCGCCAGGCGATCCAGTGCGTGATCGAGTAAGGCGCGGCCTCCCAGCGTCAGCAGCGGTTTCGGCGTGGTATCGGTGAGCGGCCGCATTCGGCTGCCTAGCCCGGCTGCAAGCAGGATTGCGCGCGAAGGATCGGTCATATCGCGAGCCTACCTCGCACCCGCTGAGCCTAAAAGTGCCGGGGGGTTTGGGGGGCAGGCTTCTGCTCCCCCAATCTTCCTCCCCAGCCTTGAATTTCGATGGCGCGCCTATTGTCGTCCATCAGGCTGAGCGTGATGGTGAGGGCATTTTCAGGTGTGTAGTCCTGAAGCCGGTCCGGCCATTCTACGAGCACCACGCCGAGGGTTGCGTCGTCCCAGCCGAGTTCCGCCAGCGCGTCGGGTCCGTTCAGGCGCCACAAGTCGAAATGATGAAGACAGAGATTTTTGGCTGTCTCGTAGCTTTGTACGAGGGTGTAGCTGGGACTTGGGACGTCGAGATAAGGCTGTTCGCAGGCGGCGCGGATGAGGGCGCGGGCGAGCGTCGTCTTGCCCGCGCCGAGCGGGCCTTGCAGCAGGATCGCGTCGCCTGGGCGCAGATGGGCGGCGATGGTGGCGCCGAGTTGTTCAGTGGCGGCTTGGTCGTAGAGGGGCATGGGGTTCTGCGCCGCGGTTTTGGTGGTAGATCGCGTTTATGACTGAAACAGACGTCGCCATCATAGGGGCCGGCCCGGCCGGATTGTTCGCCGCTTTCGAGTGCGGGATGCTCAAGCTTGGAAGCGTGCTGATCGATGCGCTCGACGAGGTAGGAGGGCAATGCGTGGCGCTCTACCCGGAGAAGCCGATTTTCGACATTCCCGCCCATCCGGGGATCGAGGCGGGGGCGCTGATTGCGCAGTTGGAGCAGCAGATAGCACCGTTTGCGCCGGGGCGGCTGCTCGGGCGGCGGGTCGTGGCGCTGGAGGGTGCGCCGGGGCGATTCACGCTGCAGACGGACAAGGGCGATAGGGTGGTAGCAAAAGCGGTGGTGATTGCCGCCGGTGCTGGCGCCTTCGGTCCGAACCGGCCGCCGCTCGAGGGGCTGGAGGCGTTCGAGGCATCGGGCGCGGTGCAGTATTATGTGCGGCGGCGGGAGGATTTTCGCGGGCGGCATGTGGTGATTGCAGGCGGCGGCGATTCGGCGGTGGATTGGGCGCTGCAGCTGAAGGATGTGGCGGCGAAGGTTTACGTGATCCATCGCCGGGCAAAATTCCGAGCGGCGCCGGAGAGTGCGTCGCAGCTCGATGAGGCGGCGCGGCGGGGCGAGATCGAGATGGTCATTCCGTATCAGCTGCATGGGCTGCGGGGTGACGGCGGGGTTCTCGAAGCGATCGAGGTCGCTGATCTGGACGGTGTGGTGCGCGTGTTGCCGGCGGACCGGTTGCTGCCGTTCTTTGGACTGGCCATGGATCTGGGACCGATCGCGTCCTGGGGGCTGGCGCTGGAGCGGCATCATGTGACGGTGACGGCTTCGACGTGCGAGACGTCGGTGCCGGGGATTTTTGCGATCGGCGATGTGGCGAGTTATCCGGGCAAGCTGAAGCTGATCCTGCAGGGCTTCTCGGAGGCGGCGATGGCGGCGCATGCGATTCATCCGATTGCGCGGCCCGGCGAGGCGCTGCATTTCGAGTATTCGACCAGCAAGGGTGTGCCGGCCTAGTGGAACGCCAGGATAACGCCATGAAACGACGCTCTTTTACGCTCATGAGCTTGGCCCTGTGCGTCCCTGCCGCAGCTTTCGCGCAGGTGCATGCGGCGGTGCTGTCTGATGCCGACCAATCGCTGCTGGTGAAAGTTAGCCAGTATCTGAATGCGTTGCGCACGCTAAAAGCGCGGTTCCTGCAGGTCGCACCGGATGGCGCGACGTCGCAGGGGACGGTGTGGCTGTCGCGCCCGGGGCGCATGCGGTTCCAATACGACCCGCCGAGCCCGCTGCTGCTGGTTGCAGGGCACGGCACGGTGGTGGTGCACGACTCGAAACTCGATTCCGACAACACGATTCCGCTGAACCAGACGCCGCTGGGGCTGCTGCTCGGCGACACCATTTCGCTGTCGGGCGACGTCTCGGTCACTGATTTTCAGCATCAGCCGGGCCAGCTGCTCATTACCCTGGTGCGCACGAAATCGCCTGGCGAGGGCAGCCTGACGTTGATGATGAATGCCGATCCGCTGGCGCTGGTGGGATGGTCGGTGGTGGACGGAGAAGGCCGGGAGACAAGGCTACGGATGTCGGGCGTTCAGCTTGGCGGCAGCTTCGATAACGCATTGTTCACCTACACCCCGTCGGACCAGGATAAATAAAGCGGCGTTGGGGTCTTCACATTCTGTCTGGTCGCAGAAACATCGTGGATACATAGACGTCTTAGAGAGGTGTCATGACACATCATCTTCCCCGCATCGCACTCTGCGCCGCGCTGGCCGGTGCAGCCCTCATCCCCGCTACCGCGCAGGCCTGGTGGGGCGGCGGCGTGGTCATCGGCCTGCCGCCCGTCGTTGTCGGACCGGCCTATCCCCCGCCGTATTATTATCCGCCACCATATCCGTATGCACCGGGCTACTACCCACCGGCCTATCCATATTATCCGCCGGCCGGTGCCGCCGCGCCGCAGGCTGCCCCGCAGTCGAAGGCACCGCAGATGTCACAGGCGAATACGCCTTATGGCAGCACCTGCTATGCCGGCATCTACACCTGTCGGGCGGTGCCGCAGAGCCATGTCGGCTTCGGCTGCAGTTGCCCAGGGATCGGTGCGCCGTCTTACGGTAGCGTCCAGTAGCGCGTAGATACCTTCGCTGCGTTGCGGCAAATTGGACACACCGCTCCAGCAACATTGTTGCGGAGCGGTTTGTTCTTCAAATTGCCATTTTTGAGCGTCAGACTGGGACGTGATGAAAGCCCTCGTCGGTATCTCATGCTGCAGCAAGTCCTTCGGGCCGAACGGCCTGCCCAACCACGCGGCCTCTGATTTCTGTGTGCGCGCCGTGCGCGACTTCGCCGGCGCCATTCCGCTGCTGATCCCGGCCGCCGGCCTTGAAGATGACGCACCTTATCTGCTCGACCGGCTGGACGGGCTGCTGCTCACCGGCAGCCGCAGCCATATCGCACCACGCCATTACGGCGGCGCCGCTCCTGCGACGGATTCGCCGCAGGATCTGGCGCGCGATGCCACCACCCTACCACTGATACGCGCCGCGATCGCGCGTGGCATTCCGGTGCTCGCGATTTGCCGCGGCATGCAGGAGCTGAACGTTGCGCTGGGCGGCACGCTGTTCCAGAATATTCTCTCCTTGCCGGGCCGCCTCAATCACGCCGCAGCGCAGCCGGAAGATGCGGTCGGCCGCGTTGCGCCGGCCCATGCGGTGTCGCTCACACGCGGTGGCTTGCTGCATCGCCTCGCACAGGCAGCCAGCATCGAGGTGAACTCGCTGCACCATCAGGGCATCGATCAGCTCGGCCGTGGCCTGGTGGTCGAAGCGATCGCGCCCGACGGCACCATCGAATCGGTGCGAGCCGTCAATGCGCCCGGTTTCGCCTTTGGCGTGCAATGGCATCCGGAATTCGATGCCGGGTCGAATCCGATCTCGGGCGCGCTGTTCCGCGCCTTCGGCCAGGCCATGCTGCAGCGGCACGCTGGCGAAAGCCTGGCCGCCGATTAAAGCCGTCGCATGATTTTCTGTGTGGACATGATCAGGCAGACGCCGCCTTTCGTCTGGGTCATCGCCGTGCTGATCTGCGTGCGCGCCGTGCGCAGCCTGCGTGCAAGATGGGTGTCGTTACTCGGCCTCTTCGTCGTGCCGCTCATCTTCATCGCCGGCGGCATACTGGGCGCTTCGCTGCAGTCCTCGGACAATGTGATCGGCTGGGCAGTGCTGGCGTTCATGATGGTGCCGACCGGCTATTTCACCGCGCCGCACCCGCTGGCGATCGATCACGTCAAGCGTCGCCTGCAGGTGCCGCGTTCGCTCGTCGGCGCGATCCGCGTGCCGGTGATTTTCATCGTGCGCTACGCGCTGCAGGTGGCGATTGCAGTGGAGCCGCGGCACAGGGCTGAGCTTCTGTTTGCGACGAGCGTGTTTTCGGGCGCGGTCGTTGGGTATTATGTGGGTTGGAGCCTTGGGCTGCTGCAGGCGTATTACCTGGCGCCTCGCGCCTTGGAAGCGTCTGAACCGACAACGTAAGCAAGCAGTTCTTGTCTGAAGAAAAGAACCAAAAGACTTTATTTCAATCTGTGCGCCGCCAGATCGAACCCCGACGGCGGCGTAAAAGTCTTTTGCATCTTTTCTACAGAAAAGAAGAGACTTCACTTTCTTAAACGATTGGTTTCCACTTCTTCGGGGCTCAAATTCAGCCAGAAATAGACGTGGTAATCCGGCCCGCTGACTTTCTTGCCCGTCGGGAGCACAAACTTCACCTCCTGCCCCGTCACTTCCAGGCTGTCCACATTGGAGGGGAATACCACGTGCTGCGAGTAATGGGCCTCGTCCAGCACATCGCCTTGGCGCATCACGCCGACGCTGTAAGGGATGTCCGCCTCGTTGGTCCTGGAGGATGGCCCGCGCGTGACGAGCATCACCACATGGGCGTGGGCGGTCTCCTCGTGCTTGCCCATCGTGCCGACGCAGGCGCCATGCACGTCGGTGAGTTTTGCGCTCAGCACCAGGTCGGAGATATCCGTGCCGCGGCCGTTGTAATGCGTGGCAGAGGAGGCGTCCGGCAACAGGTAGGGTTTGGGGCATTGCATCGCCTGCTCGTTCGGATCGCCCTGGCAGCCGGCGAGGGCCAGGGACAGCGCGCAGAGGGCAAACGGGACGCCAAGCCGGTAAGAACGCATAACCACTCCACTCCGAGGGCGGCAGGGGGACGCGCCGCGCCGCCTTGCTTCGCACACCACACCGGCTTTGCACCAGAACCCCTGAACCGCCATATAGGGCCAGACGTCGGAAACCGTCGGCCATGCCTTCGGCATCTGGCCGCACAACATGGATTTTTCCCGCCCCATGCCAGAGAGCCCAACCGACCTGACACATACCGTACTTCGCCCCTTGCGCGTGGTGCTTGCCGGCCCGCGCGGCTTCTGCGCTGGCGTGGACCGCGCCATCCGCGTGGTGGAGGAGGCCATTCGCCGCTACGGCGCGCCGGTCTATGTGCGCCACGAGATCGTGCATAACCGCACGGTCGTCGAGAACCTCGAGGCGAAGGGTGCGATCTTTGTCGAGGAACTCGATGAGGTGCCGGAGAATGCCCATGTCGTGTTCTCCGCCCATGGCGTGCCGAAATCGGTGCCCGACGAGGCGCAGCGCCGTAACCTGGCCTATCTGGATGCCACCTGCCCGCTGGTCAGCAAGGTGCATCGCGAGGCCGAGCGGCATTTCAGCGAGCAGCGCCATATCCTGATGATCGGCCATGCCGGCCATCCGGAGGTGGTGGGCACCATGGGCCAGTTGCCGCCAGGCGCCGTCACGCTGGTGCAGAATGCAGCGGAGGCTTCGACTGTGTCGCCGGGCATGGAGGAGAAGCTCGCCTTCATTACCCAGACCACGCTGTCGGTCGACGACACCGCGGAGATCGTCGATATCCTGCGCCGGCGTTTTCCGGCGATCGAAGGACCGAAGCGAGAGGACATCTGCTACGCCACCACCAATCGGCAGGCCGCGGTGAAAGCCATTGCACAGGCGTGCGAATTGCTGATCGTGATCGGCAGTCCCAACAGCTCCAACAGCCAGCGTCTGCGCGAGGTGGCGGAGCGCGCCGGTGCCGGCCGGGCGATCCTGGTGCCGAAGGTGGGAGAACTGGATTTCTCGGTGTTCGACAATGTGAGCACGGTGGGTATCACCGCCGGCGCATCGGCCCCCGAGAGCCTGGTGCAGGAGGTGCTGACCGCCCTTTCTTCTCGCTTTGCGCTTGAAATCGAGGAACGTCAGGTTACTCAGGAAGATGTGATCTTCAAGCTTCCTTATCCATTGGCGTAACGAACCGCATCTGCGGCCTTTACGAAGCGGTTACGAACTCAGGGCGTAATCCTTGAGGAAGCGGCCGAGATGTCCATTTCTGTCTACGTTGTGGCGCGGAGACACACGCAGCGTGCCTCTGCAACAGGCGCCTGCGCTGCCCACGATGTGCGGGCGCGCGTGCTCAACCTATGAGCAACAGCGTGGAAGGGCTTGAAGCGGCTGGGTTTGCATGGTGTAATCTTGTCGTTACCACACGTGCTGCGATTTTGCAGCTTCACGGCGCAGGCGACCGGATTGCAATTCGCCGGATCGTAGGTGGATGTGATCTTA
This sequence comes from Acetobacteraceae bacterium, assembly GCA_965198855.1. GTDB lineage: Bacteria > Pseudomonadota > Alphaproteobacteria > Acetobacterales > Acetobacteraceae > BOG-908. The sequence continues at coordinate 1,314,811 of CBDAPZ010000002.1, forward strand.
GAGCCGGGCCCCTGCGATCGGGGTCAATAGGACGGGCTTTGGCAGATGCACATGCCATCTGAACCATTCAGGTGTTTGCTCGTGTCGGGGCGCTTCGTGCGTCGATGACCGCCCCGACGCAGCCAGGAAGCACGCTCGATCGGCACGGTCTTTCCTGGCTACGTAACACCACGCGGCGCGTGCCGGTCCTGCAGCGGCCACGCCCGCATAGTCCGCAAACCGGGTCGCGACATTGGAGCGGGACACTCGGGATTCGCCAGAGCGTGCTCCTCGGCTTCGTTCTGATGTGCAGCTTCACCGGTGCCGTGGGCTACTATTCCGCGGCCAAGATACGCCAATCGGCCGGGTTGGTAGTGGGCCTGTTCGACCAGTCTTTGATGCCGATCGACTACGCGCGGGCCGCCGGCACGGATTTCGCGAACATGAAGACCAATTTTCTGCGCCAGCGCCTGGCGACGGATGCGCAGACCTCGCACGAGCTCGAGGATCGCGGGCGCGAGCTGGCCGCCAATTTCGAGTCAGATCTGGGTGTCAGTGCGATGCGCGCGCAATCCGAGCGCGTGCGCAATGCGGCCGATTCGGTGCGCCTGGCCGTGCAAAGCTGGCAGGCGGCGATCCACGCCATGGACCCGCATCTGCCGCTCTCCGACGTGCTGTTCCGGCTCGATGCGGCATCGCAGTCGGTCGACCACGAAATCGACATGCTGGTCGGCCTGACGACGGGAGACGGGTTCCTCTTTCGTGAGCAGGCGCTGCGCTCGATCAGGGCGGAGACGGCGTTCGATGTGGCGGCGACACTGGCCGGCCTGTTGCTGTCTGCTGGCGTCACCTGGTTTCTCAGCCGGCGCATCGCGGCTCCGATCTCGGCCGCGACGCAGATTGCCGAGCGGATTGCCGGCGGCGACCTCAAGGTGGCGATCCCTGCATGGCGTGATGACGAACTTGGCAGCCTGCTCCGGCTGATGGGCGTGATGCGCGACAGCATCACCACGATGGTCCATGCAGAGATCAGCGAGCGGCGTTCTGCGCAGGCGCGCCTGATGGATGCCATCGAGACCACGCATGAGGGCGTGGTGCTGGTCGATGCCGCAGGCAGGATCGTGGTGACCAACGAGCCGATACAGAGCTTTTTCGGCATGCCGGAACCGGGTGCCGTCCGCTGCCTGACCATTTCGGATCTGCTGCGTTACCTCGCGCGCAATCGTCTCTCCGAGGAGTCGCTGCAATCGGTCGGCGCGATGACCTGGAAGCTCGATCGCGACACGCCCGGCACCATGGAGCTGTCGCTGCGCGACGGCATGTGGCTGCGGGTGAGCTGGTGTTCCACGCGCGAAGGCGGGCTGGTGGCGTTCTTCAGCGACATCACCCTGTCGCGGCGCCGGGAAATGCAGTTGACGCAAACAAACCTTTGGTTTGATGCGGCACTCAGCCACATGGTTCAGGGGCTGTGCGTCTATGACCATGACGGCACGCTGAAGATCTTCAATTCGCGCTTTGCGGACATTTATCATATCCCGCGTGACCAGCTGCGGCCGAACGTGCCTTTCGCGGTGGTGCAAGACATGCTCGACGGGCTGAGCGATGCCGGGCAGGACCGGATGTCGCCGCCGCAGCAGAGGACCGCGCTGCTGGAGCATGTCGCGGCGCGCCAGGTATTCACCTATCACCAGCATCTGACCGATGGCCGGGTGATTGCCGTCTCTCACCGGCCGATATCGGATGGTGGATGGGTGCTGACCTACGAGGACATCACCATTCGCGCGCGCAGCGATGCGCGTATCGCCTTCATGGCCCAGCATGATCCGCTGACCGCGCTGCCGAACCGCACCCTGTTCACCGAGCGGCTGGAGATTGCACTGGCGCTACTCGCCAGTGGCGGCGGCTTCGCATTGGTGCTGATCGACCTCGACCGCTTCAAGGAAGTCAACGATACGCGTGGGCATCCGATGGGCGACAGGCTGCTGCGTGTGGTTGCCGAGCGGCTCGCTGCCTGCGTTCGGCCGCAGGACACGGTGGCGCGCCTTGGCGGCGACGAGTTCGCAATCATCCAGGACGGCGTGAAGGATGCGTATGACGCTGAGGAATTGGCGGCCCGGCTCATCGGCGCGATCGGCAAACCGTTTGCGATCGATGGCGGCAGGCTGGAGATGTGTGCCAGCATCGGCATCGCGCTCGCACCCGAGCATGGAAGCAGCCAGGAGGCTCTGCTGCGCAACGCCGACACTGCGCTGTATCGCGCCAAGGACGAAGCGCGCTGCGGCTATCGCGTGTTCTCGCCGAGCATGGATGCGGCGCTGCAGGATCGTCGTGCGCTCGAGCATGATCTGCTGGGGGCGCGCTTCGATGCCGAGATGGAGCTTTTTTATCAGCCGATTGTAGACATTCGCCGAACGGAATCATCCGACCGAGATGTGCATCGGATTGCCGGCTTTGAGGCCCTGTTGCGTTGGCATCATCCCCAAAGCGGCTTGATGATGCCAGGTGATTTCATCGGCATCGCGGAACATATCGGACTGATCGAGAAACTCGGCGCCTGGATCATCCGCCGCGCCTGCCGGGATGCGCAGGCCTGGCCGCCCGAGATCAAGGTGGCGGTCAATGTCTCGCCCGTGCAATTCCGCACCGGACGGCTGGTTGACCGCCTGACCGAGGCGTTGTCGGAAAGCGGCCTGGCGGCTTCGCGACTGGAGCTGGAGATCACCGAGTCCACGCTGCTGGACGATAATGAGGCGACGCTCGACATGCTGCGCCAGATTCAGGGCCTGGGTGTGAAGATCGCGCTGGACGATTTCGGCACTGGATTTTCCTCCTTGAGCTATCTACGGAGTTTTCCGTTCGACCGGCTCAAGATCGACCGTTCGTTCGTGATGGATCTCGGTCAGCGTGCGGATGCGCCGGCGATCATCCGCGCGATCCTGGGGCTGGGGCGCAGCCTCGGCATTCCGGTGACCGCGGAAGGCGTGGAAACATCGGAACAACTGGCGCATCTTCAGGCTGAAGGCTGCGGGCTGGCACAGGGATATCTGTTCAGCCGGCCGGTCGCGGTAAGCGCGATCGCGGACTTGGCGATACGTGCCGGCACCCCGCGGGACAACGATCATGGATGAGCAGGAAGCGCGCGCCGCGCTGGTCAAGGTGATGCGGCGGATGCATGCGAGCGGGCTGAACCGCGGGACGAGCGGGAATGCCAGCCTGCGGGTGCCGGGCGGCATGGTGGTGACACCTTCGGGCGTGGCGCCCGACGACCTCGAGCCGGACAGCATGGTGTTTGTCGATGCGAGCGGCCGGGTTGCGTCGAACAGCCTGAAGCCTTCGAGCGAATATCTGATGCATCATTACATCCTGTGCCGCCGGCCGGATGCGCATGCGGTGACGCACTGCCACTCGCGTCACGCCACGATACTAGCCTGCTGCGGCCGCGCGATCGAACCGCTGCATTACATGATTCTGGTAGCCCACACGACGCGCGTCGAGGTTGCCCCCTACGCTACCTTCGGCACCGAGGCGCTGGCTCAGAACGTGGTGGCGACGATGGGGGAAGGTTCGGCCTGCCTCATGGCCAATCATGGACAGGTCACCATCGGCAAGACCTGGCAACAGGCGCTCTCGATTGCCGAAGAAGTGGAGGAACAGGCGGCCGTGACCTATGGCGCGCTTCTTCTCGGCGGGGGCAACAGGCTGAGCGGCGCGCAGCTCTCCGAAAGCGTGTCGCAATTCGGATCGTATGGACAATCGCGGGCGGCAACGGGCGAAGCCTGAGCGGCGACTCGGCGGCCCAGTTTCCAGAGTTGTGTCGGCCTTGCGAGGTCGCAGGCCCGCTGCAGCAATGCCGTAAAACCAGCCCGTCCGTGCATCCGTGTCTGCATGCTACCGTCCTCCAACAGGGAGTTTGACGAACGAAGCTTGAGAAAGTTTTACGGCGCCGCGTATCGCGCGAATTCTTTTACGACGGCCTCGTAGACCGGGCGCTTGAACGGCACGATCAGCTCCGGCAGTTCTGCCAAGGCGGCCCAGCGCCATGCGGAAAACTCCGGATGGGCGTCGCGATCCAGCACGATATCCGCATCCGCGCCACGGAAGCGCAGCGCAAACCATTTCTGGCGTTGGCCGCGGAAGCGGCCACGGAAGGCGTGTCGCTGTGGGCTCTCCGGGAGGTCGTAGCTGAGCCACTCCGGGTGTTCGGCCAGGATGGCGGCGTTGTTGGTGCCCACCTCCTCGAGCAGCTCGCGGAACACCGCCACGGCGGGGTCTTCGCCAGGGTCGATCCCGCCTTGCGGCATCTGCCAGCTTTCCGGCGTGCCCTCGGGCATGCCGGTGCGCCGGCCGATGAACACGCGGCCCTCGGCGTTGAAAAGTGCGGCGCCAACATTGGCGCGATAGGGCAGGTCGTCTGTCATGGGGGTGCCTCCAGCGTTGGCGGATGCGGCGGCGGGATAGCGGTAAGCGGCGCGAGCACGACGCCATGTGCCGTCAGCGCGTTGGTCCACACCGCAAGCCGCTCCAGCAGCACCGGCCGCGGCGGACCGACAAGCCCGATCGCACTTCCATGCTCGGCCGCAATGCGCTCCAGGCTGGCGAGGTTCTTGTCGATCGTGTCGGCACTGGCTGGCTCGTCCGGCGAGGTGGGCCGGTCCACCACCACATCGACCACGCGCGGCAAGGCATGGCCGGGTGTGGCGTTGTCCGGAGGCGGGGCTCCAGGGCGCGGATCTAGATAGATCAGGCCGCGCTGGTCCAGCTCCGAGAGCACGTTGCCGAAGGCTTGCCGGCTTTCGGCGAAACGCTCGCCGGCCATGCCGTCCGACGCCGCGGTGGCGCCGACACAGCCTTGCACGCCGGAAAGTGCCCATTCCAGGTTGAGCCGGTTCTGCTCGGGTATGCCGCCGGTCAGCAGCATCTTGTCGCCTTCCTCGACCACCGGAAAACCCGACGGCTCCATCGGGATCGAGACCAGACATTCGCGGCCCTGCGCGCGGGCCACCTGAATCAGGCTGGCGACGGCTTCCGGCACCGCATAGGCGCTGAAGGCGATGTCGACCATGCGCGGCAAATTATGCAGCACCTGCGCGCTCAAGGCGCGGTCGAGCCCGATGCCGTCGATGATCAGGGCGATGTGGGGATGGCGCTCGGCAGGGTCGAAATTGGCAGCATAGGCCTGCGCCGGCGTGCGGCCGTTCTCGTCGATCTTCGGCAGCAGGCGGGATGGCGTTTCTACGGAAGGCTCGAGCAGCGACGGGTCGGCCTTGAGGATGCTGACAATGGGCGGCGGCGGAGCGGCATTGGGGACGTTGTAGTGAGTCACATGAGAGGCGACGAGAGGAGGGGATGGCGGCGCAGGCGTTCCAGGCGGCCCGAGCACCTGCAGCGTGATCGCGCCCAAGACAGCGAGCGTGAACACGGCCGCCCAGAAATAAACAAGAGGACGGAAGGAGTTCATTTAGGCAAAGCCAAAAAAGAGTGGGGGAACAGAAGCCTGTCCCCCCAAACCCCCTGGCATTATTTAGAAGCGTGGCGTTGAGAGGCCATGTCTTTCACAACCGTGATGCCCTGCTGCAGCTGGTAATCGGTCATCGGGTTGGCGAGATCGAATTTCGGCCAGGTGGTGGGAGGCTTCTGGTCGATCTGCTTTGCCTGCGGCGGGATGTCGTCGCGAGGAGCAGGCGGCTTGGTCGGCTCGCTGCCGCCTTCGTTCTTCAGCGCATGGTTCAGGTCGGCCTCTCGGTCCGGCAGGTAATGCACCTCGTCCTCGCGGCTCTCCTGAACCTCCACGTCCGGCGCGATGCCCAGGCCCTGGATGGACCTGCCGCTCGGCGTGTAGTAGCGCGCGGTGGTCAGGCGGATCGCACCGTCATTGCCCATCGGGATCACGGTCTGCACCGAGCCTTTGCCGAAGCTGCGTGTGCCGACGATGATCGCACGGCGATGGTCCTGCAGCGCGCCGGAGACGATCTCGCTCGCCGAGGCGGAGCCACCATTGATCAGGACCACCAGCGGCAGGCCATCGGTCAGGTCCGTGCCCTTCGCATCCCAGCGTTGGCTGTCCTCGCTGTGGCGGGCGCGTGTTGAAACGATCTCGCCATCTGGGATGAAGTCCTCGCAGACGTCCACGGCCTGATCGAGCAGGCCGCCGGGGTTGTTGCGCAGGTCGAACACCAGGCCCTTCAGGTTGCCGTGGCTCTGATCCTTCAGCTTGGCGATCGCCTCGCGCAGCTTGGGGTCACTCTCCTCATTGAAGCTGGACATGCGGATGTAGCCGACATCGCCGTAAAGGGCCGATTTGACGACCTGGATGTGGATCACTTCACGAGTCATCACGACGTCGATCGGCTTGTCGACATGCTCGCGCTTGATGTTGATGGTGATGGTGCTGCCGGGAGGGCCGCGCATGCGGTCCACCGCCTCGTTCAGCGAGAGGCCTTCGACGGACTTGCCGTCGAGCGAGAGGATGAGGTCGCCGGCCTTCATGCCGGCCTTGGCGGCCGGTGTGTCGTCGATCGGGGTGATCACTTTCACCAGGCCATTATCGCTGGTGACTTCGAGGCCAAGGCCGCCGAACTCGCCCTTTGTGGTGATCTGCATATCCTTGTACTGCTTGCTGTCCATGTAGCTGCTATGCGGGTCCAGGCCCGTGAGCATGCCGTTCAGCGCATTGTCGACGAGATCACGGTCCTTGACGGGAGCCACGTAATCGGCGCGGACCTTCTCGAACACTTCGCCGAACAGGGTAAGCAGGTGATAAGTGTCCTGCGGGGCATCCGGTGCATCATCGGCCCAGGCGCGCGAGAAGCCGGGGGAAATGTGCAGATGATGCAGCGTGGGGCCGGCGGCGACACCGACAGCGAAGGCGGCGCCAAGTAGAAGACCGGTGCGGAGTTTCATGCCTGTCAAAATCCTTTTGGCGGTCGCCCCGACCAGAGGGGAGTCGCATCTTGCGCGATATGTGGTTGACGAAAGCCTAGTCTAGCCTTTCGCGTTGAGGAAGGGCATCGGGTCCACTGGCTCGCCATGGGCACGCAATTCCACATAAAGTCCTGGCCGGCTGCCGGTTGATCCGGTTGTGCCGGGATTAAAATCCGGCATCTGCCCGATGGGTTCGCCGGCATGCAGGGCACTCCCGGGCCGTGCGGTGATCTTTTCGAGGCCGGCCAGCACCCAGTCATAGCCGGCGGCGCATTCCACGATCACCAGTTTTCCGTAGCTGCGGAAGGGGGCGGCGAAGCCGACGCGGCCGGCGCAGGGGCTGGCGACGAAGGCGCTCGGGGCCACACCATAGGTGATCCCGGTGGCGGGCCCGTCGGAGTCAAGCGCGCCGAAGCGCTTGACCACACGGCCGGCCACTGGAGCGACCATGCGCCCTGCGCCTGCAGAGGGGCGGGAGAGTGCGGCTTCGGTGGCGAGCGCCATCTGGGCCGCCTCCGGCTGCTGGTGTTTGTCGGCTTGGCTGACGTCATGTGCTGCCTTGGCGGCAGCCTTGGTGCGGGCTGCATCCATGGCGGCGATCGCGTCGCGCAGGGTTTGTGCCTGTGCGGCCAGTGCCGCCACGCGTTGCGCCGCCTCCTGGCCCTCGTATTCCGCGACCGAGATCCTTTCCTGTGCGGCGGCGACATCCTTGTCCAACGCGGCGCCTGCCGCGGTTTGAGCGCGCCTGCGCGCTGCGAGCGTCGCCGCTTCACGGGTGGTTGCATCTTGCGACTGAGCGGCATGCTGTTCTGCGGCGCGTAGCGATTCGGCCTCGCGGTTCAACGAGGCGGCGATGCCGCGGGTCAGCAGCAGGCCTTCCACCGCCTGGTCGCGGGGCAGTGGGATGGCGAGCACGGTTTCGGCCGGGTAGCGCGACATCCGCAGCATCAGCGGCACCAGGGCGGAGAAGGCGGCGGCGCGTTGTTTGAGCGCTGCCTCGGCCTCGTTCTGTGCTGCTTGCGCGTGTTGCAGGCGCTCGGCGGCATCGACCACGCTGTCTTCGGTGGCGCGCAGGGCGGCTGTGGCTTTCACCCGCTGCTCGGCCAGACGGCTCGCTTGTGACTGTGCGTCCTGTAAAGTGGCCGCAATGGCCTGCTGGTGGGTCTGCTGTTCGGCACGGTGTTTTTCGGCCAGCTGCAGGCGTTGCGCGGCGTCTGTGCGCGGATTGCCGAGGCAGGGGTCGCAGGCGGCGGACAGTACGAACGCCATCAGGAGGCGTCTGGCCTCCATAGGCATTATCTCTTCAGTGCGCGTGGATCAGAGTTTGCGGATCAGCGACTCGATCGATTCTTCGTGCCGATCGCGGCTTTGCACGCGATGCCATTCATATCCCGCCCCAAACATGAAGACGATCAGGCCGAGAAATACCAGGAAGCTCGCCAACGCAGTCTCCTTCCCTGTTGGGGATTTGTCGCGAGTCTAAGCCGTTTTCGACGCGTCAGGAATCAAAAGTTTTGTGGTTGTTTTTTCCGGCGTTGCTGCAAGCGCCAGGCATCCCAATCGACCAGTTTCGTTTCGATAACGGTGAGCGCGGTCTGCATCTCCAGGCGATCGGTGAAAAGCACGACATTGAGCGCGGATGCACGTGCGGAGGGCACGATCAGGCCGTCGAATTCCAGGAAATAAGCTGCAGCCCCTATGGCCTGTGTTGCGGCGTAGTCGAAAGTGCCGAATCGCCTTGTATCGACACCATGAGGCTGCAATGCGTTCAAATCGGCGAAGCGCAATGTCTTTGAGGTCTCTGCGTCGATGCTGTGCAGTTCATGGCGCAAACGGCTTGGCCAGACCGGCTCGAGGGACAGCCTGAAGCCAATTTCCGCAATGGCGCCTTGGTCTGCAAGGCTCGTGTAGAGAACGCAGAATGTCTCCGGCGCAGCCCAGCGGCCGCTTGAAGTAGAGCCTCGGAGTGGATCGCGACCTTCGGATGTCACCCGCCAGACAGGGCCGGAAAATGCCTCGGGACTTAATGCTTCCAGCGAGTCGAGAAGCAGACGATCGTGGCGACGCCCGGCGCCTGCCATGCCTTACGTGTATGTTCCGTCAGTCAGGCTTTCTATAACTTCCAGCACCCGATCCGCGCCGCCCGCGTGAATGAGGTCGATCGCACGTGCGCCTTCCATCAGCGGGTGCTTCGCATACAACCAGATGCGGGTTTCCTCAGGCGTATAAAACTCGGCCAGGCGATCGACGACATAGCGCAGGTCCGACATCACCAACTGTGTCTTTGGATGCGGTGACGCCTTGCCGGCTGCCCAACGAGAGACGGTTGCCTGGGACACATCGGTGATGTTCGCGAGATCGGAGCCTTTCAGGCCACCCCGTGTCCGCAGATCGTCGACAATGCGCGTAACGGCGCCGCTCATGGTAAATGCCTTACGTTTCTCTTTCACTAGGATGGGGTTGTGAAAGAAAAAGCGCAATAGCCGGGCTTGGCTATCTGAGAACCAGTGATGTCCCCGTCATTTCTTCCGGCTGAGTCAGATCCAGCAGCGCAAGCAAAGTAGGTGCCAGATCCGCCAGCCTGCCGTCGTGCAGCGTCGCGCCGGGCTGGCCGGCCAGGAAGATCGGGACCGGGTTGGTGGTGTGGGCGGTGTGCGGGCCGCCGGTTTCCGGGTCGCGCATCATTTCGCAGTTGCCGTGGTCGGCGGTGACGAGCAAGGCGCCCCCGGCTTTAACGATGGCGGCCTCGATGCGGCCCAACCCGGTATCCACGGTTTCGACAGCGCGGATGGCGGCGGCCAGGCTGCCGGTGTGGCCGACCATGTCGGGGTTCGCGTAGTTCATCACCAGCAAATCGTATTTGCCGGAGGCGATGGCTGCGACGGCTTTGTCGGTCAGCGCCGGGGCGGACATTTCGGGCTGAAGGTCGTAGGTGGCGACTTTTGGAGAGGGGACCATGATGCGGTCCTCGCCTGGGTAGGGTGTTTCTTCGCCACCGTTAAAGAAATAGGTGACGTGCGGGTATTTTTCCGTCTCGGCCATGCGGAGCTGCGTGAGGCCGGCGGCGGAGACGACTTGGCCGAGGATGTTGGCGAGAGAGACGGGCGCGAAGAGGGCGCCCATCTGGCCGGCGAGCTTGTCGCTGTATCGCGTCAGGCCGGCGATGGCGGCGAAGGCGATGCGGTCGGGTCGGGGAAAGCCCTCGAACTGGTCATCGATGAGAGCGGCAAGGATTTCGCGGATGCGGTCGCTGCGGAAATTGAAGCAGAGCAGCACGTCGCCGTCGCGCATGCCTTGGTAGGTGCCGATGACGGCGGGAGCGAGGAACTCGTCGGTGACGTCTTGCGCGTAGCCGGCGGCAATGGCTTCGGCCGCGGTGGCGAAGCGGTCGGCGTCGGCCAGCGCGATGGCGCGCCAGGCGCGGGCGACGCGATCCCACCGGTTGTCGCGATCCATGGCGTAATAGCGGCCGCTGACCGTGGCGATGGTGGCGGATTTCGGGAGGTCGGCTTCGACGGTGTGCAGGAAGGCGGCGCCACTTTGCGGGGGTGTGTCGCGGCCGTCGGTGAAGGCATGCAGGGCGACGGGGATGCCGGCCTCGTCGAGGATTTTGGCCAAAGCGATGGCATGGTCCTGGTGGGCGTGCACGCCGCCGTCGGAGACCAGGCCGACAAGGTGGCATTTGCCGCCGGTGCGTTTGGCGGCAGCGATCAGCTCTACCAAAGCGGGTGCGCTGGCGATGCTACCATCCTTGATCGCATTGCCGATGCGGGTGAGTTCCTGGTGGACCACGCGGCCGGCGCCGATGTTAAGGTGGCCGACTTCGGAGTTGCCCATCTGGCCGTCCGGCAGGCCGACATCGCCACCGCTGGTGTTCAGGAAGGCGTGCGGTCCGGTGGCCCAAAGGCGGTCGAAATTGGGCGTGTTGGCTTGTGCCACTGCGTTGTCGGCCTGTTCCTCGCGCCATCCGAACCCGTCGAGGATGAGCAGCATCACGGGGCGCGGCACGGTCACAGTTTTGGTCTCCGGTGTCAGTCGTCGGGATCGGGGCTGTTTGTAGCCTGATTAACGGCCTCACGCACACGGGAATCGAAGCGGTTTTGCTGGGCGGCGGCGATCTGCGCCAGCGTGCGGCGATGGCTGGTGCCGGTGATCTGAAACACTTGCGGCTTGGTGATGATGGGGGCCTCTGCCTGCATGGTGCTGGCGGGGATCGGAACCATGTGGATCACGTGCGGATCGTCGATGGCCACGGGCGGTGCGGCGGTTTGCGATGGTGCGGATGCGGCGTTGGCGCGTTGGCTGTTGGTGCCCATCAGCCAGGAGATGGCGCGCGCGCAATATTGGGCTGAAAGCGGCGTGGTGATCTCGGTGCCGAGGCCGGCGCGGTATTTGGTCAGTGCACGGCACATATTGCCGCCGCTCTCGGCCCAGGCGCGGGCCAGGTATTGGACGGCGAGGTGGATGTTGATGGAAGGCTCGAACAGCTCGGTCGTGGAGCCGTGGAAGCCGAGGGCGGCTGCGGTGCTGGGGAGGATCTGCATGATCCCGATCTCGCCGGAGGTGCCGATGGCGCCCGGGCGGTAGCCGGTTTCGACCATGGCGACGGCGTCGGCGATTTCGGGCGGGATGTTGTTGGCAAGGGCTTCCTGAGTGACCTGCGGCAGGAAAACGTCGCGGGCGCCCGTTTCCTGGGCATGAGCCGAGAGGGCAAGAAACACAAAGCTGAGAGGAAGCCAGCGCATTGCGTCCGGATGCTGGATCGGCAACGAAAGATCAAGTGCAAAAGTGATTGCCTGCACAACTTACCAGGGTGGTGTGTCGTCGGTCACAGCCAGCCTCATCATAATAAAAGTTTTTTGCTTCTTTTTTTCAAAAAAGAAGGTCTTTCTTCCTGCCTTGCCCATCTCTAGTAAAACCCAGCATTTCGGAGCCATCTTCATGGGCAACGCCGCCCTCTTCGCCCGCCGTGAGGCTGCGATCCCTCGCGCCTTGACGCATGCCACGCAGAAATTCGCGCACCACGCACGCAACGCCGAGATCTGGGACGTGGAGGGCACGCGCTACATCGATTTTGCCGGCGGCATTGCGGTTCTCAACACGGGCCATTGCCATCCGAAGGTGATTGCGGCTGCGACCGAGCAGATGCATCGGTTCACCCATACCTGCGTGCAGGTGTTGCCTTACGAACCGTATATCGAGCTGGCTGAGCGCTTGAATGCGGTGGCGCCGTTCTCCGGGCCGGCGCGGACCATCTTTTTTACCACCGGCGCCGAGGCAGTGGAGAATGCGATAAAGATCGCACGTGCTGCGACCGGGCGCAGCGGCGTGATTGCGTTTGCCGGCGGGTTCCACGGGCGCACGATCATGACGAGCGCGCTGACCGGCAAGACGATGCCATACAAACGCGGGTTTGGGCCGTTTCCGGCAGAGATCTATCATCTGCCGTTTCCGATCGAGCATCATGGGACGACGGTGGCCGAGTCCCTCAAGGCGCTGGAGTTCCTGTTCCGTGCGGATATCGAGCCGTCGCGGGTGGCGGCGATCATCATCGAGCCGGTGCAGGGCGAGGGCGGGTTCTATGAGGCGCCGACTGAGCTTCTGGTGGCGTTGCGGCGGGTGTGTGACCGGCATGGCATTCTGCTGATCGCCGATGAGGTGCAATCCGGGTTCGCGCGCACCGGCAAGATGTTTGCGATCGAGCATAGCGGCGTGGAGCCGGATCTGGTGACCGTGGCCAAGTCGCTGGCGGGGGGCTTTCCGCTATCCGGTGTCATCGGGCGCGAAAATGTAATGCAGGCGGCCGAGCCTGGCGGGTTGGGTGGCACCTATGCAGGCAATCCGATCGCCTGTGCGGCGGCGGTTGCGGTGCTGGACGTGATCGAGGATGAGCGGCTTTGCGCGCGGGCGGATGTGATCGGCGCGCGCATCAAGGCGCGGGTGGCGGAGTTGGCCCTGCGCAACGATACGTTGCCGATCGGCGCCATTCGCGGGCCCGGGGCGATGGTGGGATTCGAGATCTTTGCAGGCCGTGGCGGCACGGAACCGGATGCGGAGGCGACGAAGCGGGTGACGTCGCGCGCCTTGGAGGAGGGGCTGGTACTGCTGTCCTGCGGGGTTTTCGGCAACGTGATCCGTATCCTCGTGCCGCTGACGGTTGAGGACGACATTCTCGAAGAGGGGCTGAACAAACTGGAGCGGGCGTTGGCTGCCTGAAACACTGGGGAAGGCTTTGCGGCCAGCAAAGCCTTTCTTAGTCGGCCTACCCATGCTAACGCCCCCGGCCCATGGCACTTCCGCTGATCGCCGTGCTCAACGGCCCCAACCTCAACATGCTCGGTTCCAGAGAGCCCACGCTCTACGGCGCCGCCACGATCGACGACCTGGAGGCCCTCTGCGCCGAGACCGCGGAGGCCCTGGACCTGTCCATCGACTTCCGACAGACCAACCACGAGGGCGAACTGATCACCTGGGTGCAGGAATGCCGTGACAAGGCACGTGGCATCGTGATCAATCCCGCGGGGTACGGCCATACGTCGGTAGCGCTGATGGACGCGTTGCTGGCCGTCGAGCTGCCGGTGATCGAGGTGCATCTGACGAATATCCATGCGCGCGAGGCGATACGGCATACCTCGCTGGTGTCGCGCGTGGCCCAAGGCGTGATTTGCGGCCTGGGGATACGTGGTTACGGCCTGGCGCTGACGGCGCTCGCCGAAATGATTCTGGATGAAGACCAATGAGCAAGCTGCCTGTCGACGCCGAGGCCATTCGCGTCCTCGCCGACATATTGCGCGATACCGGCCTGACCGAGATCGAGATCGCCGAGGGCGATACCCGCATCCGCGTCAAGCGCACGCCGGCGCCGATACAGGCGGCTGTGGCTCACGCGGCACCGCCGCCGCCAGCCCAGGTGGCGGCAGCTTCAGCACCGGCTGTGCCTGAGGCGGCGGATTACGGCCAGCATCCCGGGGCGGTGAAAAGCCCGATGGTGGGCGTGGCCTATCTTTCGCCCGAGCCTGGTTCGCCCTCCTTCGTCGGCGTCGGCCAGACCGTGGCGGCGGGGCAGACGCTGCTGCTGATCGAGGCGATGAAGACGTTCAACCAGATTAAGGCGCCACGCGCCGGCACCATCACCCGCGTGCTGATCAGCCCCGGCGTGCCGGTGGAATATGGCGAAGTGCTGATGGTTATCGATTGAGCCAGATGTTCGGCAAGATCCTGATCGCGAACCGCGGCGAGATCGCGCTTCGCGTCCAGCGCGCGTGCCGCGAGCTCGGGATCCCCACCGTGGCCGTCCACTCCACCGCCGATTCCGAAGCGATGCATGTGCGTCTCTCCGATGAGAGCGTGTGCATCGGGCCGCCGGCGGCGCGCGACAGCTACCTCAACATGGTCTCCATCCTTTCGGCCGCGGCCGTCACTGGCGCGGATGCGATCCATCCCGGCTACGGGTTCCTTTCGGAAAACGCCGTTTTTGCGGAGATGGTGGAGGATCACGGCCTGACCTTCATCGGCCCGTCCGCCAAGCACATCCGCATGATGGGCGACAAGATCACCGCACGCACCGCCATGGCCAGCCTGGGCGTTCCGCTTGTGCCGGGTTCGCCCGGCGCCCTGCCGGATCTGGAAAGCGCACGCGAGATCGCCGGAAAAATTGGCTACCCCGTGCTGATCAAGGCCACCGCCGGCGGTGGCGGGCGCGGCATGAAGGTCGCGCAGGATGCCTCCGAGCTCGAGGAAGCCTGGCGCGTCGCCCGCACCGAAGCCCGCGCGGCCTTCGGCAACGACGAAGTCTATCTGGAAAAATACCTCGACAAGCCACGCCATATCGAGCTGCAGATCATGGCCGACAGCCACGGCAACGTGGTGCATTTCGGCGAACGCGATTGCAGCCTGCAACGCCGCCATCAGAAAGTGCTCGAGGAAGCAGGCAGCCCGGCACTCACCGCCGCCGCGCGCGACGCCATCGGCGCGACCGCTACCGCAGCCTTGCAAAAACTCGGCTATCGCAATGCCGGTACGCTGGAGTTCCTGTATCAGGACGGACAGTTCGCCTTCATCGAGATGAATACCCGCCTGCAGGTGGAACACCCGGTGACCGAAATGGTCAGTAATATCGACCTCGTGCGCGAACAGATCCGCATCGCGGCCGGCGAGCCGCTGGGCTACACGCAGAAAGACGTGCAGTTCTACGGGCATGCCATCGAGTGCCGCGTGAACGCCGAAGATCCCGAAACCTTCATGCCGACACCTGGGCGCGTGCAGGCGTTCCACACGCCGGGCGGCCTTGGGGTGCGCGTGGATTCCGCTCTTTATGCGGGATATGTGGTGCCGCCTTATTACGACAGCTTGGTGGCCAAACTGATCGTTCATGCACCTACGCGGCCGGAAGCTATTGCGCGCTTACGACGTGCGCTGGATGAGTTTGCGGTGCTGGGGATCAAGACGACACTGCCTTTGCATCAACGGATTATCGAACAGCCTGAGTTTATTGCTGGGGATTATACGATTCACTGGCTTGAGAATTTTGTAAGCCAGCATCAGGAGTAAGAACTTCTTTTTTGAAAAAAAGAAGCAAAAAACTTTTATTCATATGCTCCCGGAGAGACCATGCTTTATCTTGAAGATATCAAGCCGGGGGATCAGTACACGACGCGGGAACATCGGATAATGGCGGAGGAGATCATCGCCTTTGCCAAACAGTTCGACCCGCAGCCGTTCCATACGGATATAAAGGCAGCCAAGGACACGTTCTTTCAGGGGCTGGCTGCCAGCGGGTGGCATACTGCCGCCATAACCATGCGGCTTCTCGTCGAAAGTGGCTTGCCGATCGCGGGCGGAATCATCGGCGCCGGCGGCGAACTGACCTGGCCACGGCCAACACGCCCGGATGATATCCTGCACGTTGAGAGCACTGTTCTTGAGGTGACACCGTCCCGGTCGCGGCCCCAACGCGGCATGGTCACGGTAGAGAATTTGACGAAGACCGCTGGCGGCGATGTGGTGCAGAAATTCGTGGTAAAGCTTGTGGTGCCGCGTCGAGCGTGAATTCGTAGGGTGGGCTCAGCCCACCCTACGAAGTGACGTCGTGTTTAATATGCGCCGTGCCCGATCAACAGCAGGCACAAGGTGAGCGTCACCACGGAAACAACTGTCGAGATCAGGATGGTTCCCGACGTCACGAACGCTTCGCGACGGTAGAATTCTGCTACCATGAAAGGTCCCGTGCCGGTCGGCAAGGCTGCGATCAGCACCGCGACCGCGGCCGGCAAGGCGCCGATCCTGAAGATGCCGTAGGCGCAGATGGCGGTCACCAATGGCTGGCCGATCAGCTTGAGCCCTGAAAATGCGATCGCTGTCGGACGAGCCGCCCTGCTTTCGGCGTGCGGCACCGTCAGGAATAATCCGAGCGACACCAGTGCGCAGGGGCTGGCCGCATCTGACAGCAAATGCAGCACGCTTCGTGCGGGCGCCGGCAGAGCGATACCGGAACTCGCCCAGACAACGCCCAGCACAGGGGCCGCGAGCAGCGGGTTGCGACAGAGTGAGCGCGCGACCTTCAGGGCCAGATGATGGGGGCGGCGTTCCGTCTGTAGGCCGATCTCGATCAGGATGATCGCAACGCCGAAGAGCACGGTTGCCGTCAGGATCGCGGCGACGCCCACCAAGGCCAGGCTTTTCGGGCCAAATACAGCCGCGCACAGGGGAAAGCCGATATAGCCGGCATTGGGGTAGCCGGCGTTCAAGCCGTCGATCGATGCGTCGGCCAGGCGCTGTCCGCGTGCAGTGCGGACGCCCAATGTGGCGAAGAACATTGCGAAGCCGCCGATGGCATAGGAGGCGATGAAGCCAGGTTGCCAGAGCGCCGTCCATTTCGAGTCCGCCATCACCAGAAACAGCAGAGCCGGCAACGCCAGGTAGACGACGAACTTGTTCAGCTCCGAACTGGCGGTGGGCCCCAGCAACTTCCAGCGCCCGCAAACATACCCGCAAGCGATAATGATGAACACCGGAAGGACCACGAGAAACGACGTCAACAAATCGGCTTTTCCTCGCTCGTCCGCGATAGCGCGCAAAACTCTTTTGCGTCTTTTCTTCAGAAAAGAAGACCTTCCTCCCTGCAACTCTGCATCCCAGCCGTGTTGTTATCCCGTGAAGAAATCCCCCACCACACAACCCGATGACCGTCAGCCGGTCCTGGCGAGCACCAGAAACCTGAAAATGGCTGACTCCGCGCACGCCTATGTTCGCGGCAGCACGGTGAAATTCTACGAGTGGCTGGAGAGTTCTAAGCATGTGAGCTTGCCGGAGGGGCCACCGGTATGGATCTGCGGCGACTGCCATGTCGGCAATCTCGGCCCGATCGCGAGTGCCGAGGGCAAGATCGACATACAGATCAGGGATCTCGACCAGACCGTCATCGGCAATCCCGCGCATGATCTGGTGCGGCTGGCATTGTCGCTGGCGATGGCGGCGCGCAGTTCGGATCTGCCCGGGGTGACGACGGCGCGGATTGTGGAACAGCTGACCGACGGATATCAGGCGGCGCTGTCGATGGACGACACCGAGCAGGCGCCGAAGGTGCCGGGGATCGTCAAGCGCATCTTGCGGGTGGCGGCGGGGCGTTCGTGGAAGCATCTCGCAGATGAGCGGATCGAGGGTGTGGCGCCACAGATACCACTCGGCAAGCGGTTCTGGCCGTTGACCCCGGAGGAGCGTGCGGCGATTGATGAGGTGTTTGCGCAGGAGGATGTACGCCGGCTGGTGGCGTCCCTACGGTCGCGTGATGATGATTGCACCATCAGTGTGGTCGATGCGGCGTACTGGAAAAAGGGATGTTCTTCACTGGGGCGTTTGCGTTTCGCGGTGCTACTCGCCATCGAGAGCGAAGGTCGGGACAATGTCCGGCACTGCCTGATCGATGTGAAGGAGGCGATCGCGGCCGCCGCACCGCGCGGCGAAGCGGCGGAGATGCCGCATGACAATGGGATGCGGGTGGTAGAGGGCGCGCGTCATTTGTCGCCGCATCTGGGCAAGCGGATGCTGGCCGCGCGGATGCTGGGTCGGGCGGTGTTCATGCGGGAGCTACTGCCGCAGGACCTCAAGCTGGAGATCGCAGCGCTGACCTGTGACGAGGCGATGGAGGTCGCGCGGTATCTCGCGGGTGTCGTCGGACGTGCGCATGGGCGCCAGATGAGTGCAGCCGATCGTGCGTCATGGCAGAAGGCGTTCGTGCCACGCAGCAGCGACGCGCTGGATGCACCCTCATGGCTGTGGACGAGCGTGGTGGATCTGGTGGGCACCCATGAGGCGGCATATCTGGAGCATTGCAGACGCTTTGCACTCGGCGTCGACGAGGCACGGCGCACGTAGTGACACCATGAGGGGCGTAGAGGATTAAGCCTGGTGACGAGACAGAAAGCGCCGGCAGCCGTGCACGTGGAAGAGACGCATCGCGCAATCTCCAGGCTGGACCGCGAACACCAGAAGCGTGCAACGCGTCTGCAACGTGCGGCTGAGTATCTGACGCGGCTGATCGGCCGACCCGAGTTCCTGGCAGCCCTCGCAGCCGGCATCCTGGCTTGGGTCGCCGGCAATTTTGCCGCGATGCAGGTGTTCCACCACGCGCTCGATCCGCCGCCCTTCAACACGCTGGAACTGGTTGCAAGCGTGTTCGCGCTGCTGTTCACCGTGCTGATCCTTTCGACACAACGGCGTGAAGACGAGTTGGCGGATCGGCGGGAGCGGCTGACGCTGCACTTGGCTATCCTGACGGAGCAGAAGACCGCAAAGGCGATCGCATTGCTGGAGGAAATGCGCCGCGATGCGCCGGCTCTGCGCGATCGTAACGATGACCAGGCGGCGGCGATGGCACAGGCCTCCGGCCCGCAGACGGTGCTGGACGCGATCGAGGCTTACCGCAATAGCCCTTCCGCGGATTTGGACCGACACCTCCCGTAGACCATGATGCTGACATATACGTGTGAAAGCCAAACTTTACGGGTCTGGCGCCGCTCTCTCCTGCATCGGCCGGGATGATCCTGGCCTGAGAAGGGAGAAAACCATGTCAGCACCTGACAGCCTGAAGGAAATCTACGTCGACGAAATGAAGGATCTTTGGTCCGCCAACGATCAGATGACGAAGGCGATAAAGACCCTCGCCGATCATGTCGGCGACAAGAAGCTGAAGCAGATGCTCGAGCAGTCGGTCAGCGGCATCCAGGAACATGTGACCACGCTGAAAAGCCTGATCGAGGAAGCCGATGGCGAAGTGTCGAGCGAGCATTGCAAGGGCATGGCCGGGTTGGTGAAGGAAGCGCTGAAGCACGGCATCGAAGAAGCGCCTGAGGATGAAGAACTAAAGGCCGTTGTCGTGATTGCGCAGTATCAGCGTATGTCGCATTACGGTCTTGCCGGGTTTGGGTCGGCGGCTTCCTATGCGAGCACGCTGGGGATGAAGGATGCGTCGGCGAAACTGAAGGAAATCGTGAAATCGATTTATCAGGCTGATGAGTATAGCAGCCAATTGGGTGAGCGGACGGCTAAGCTGGCAGCTAAGCACGCGAAGCAGGCAGCCTAAGGAAGTTCTTCTTTTCTGAAAAAGAAGCAGAAGACTTTCGCGCGCTGTCGCGGTTTAACGCGGCGGCGCGCATTTGCTTGTTGAGGCCAAATCGGTGTGAATGTGGACGCGTGAACCACAGGAGGACGCGTTGGCAACCAAGATTCCGTTCGATGCCGCGGATTGGCAGAAGACCCACCTGGAGATGTACCTACGCACAGACGGCGCAGAGGGGCACCTTGTCGATTTCCGGCCGCCCGGCGGTTATGACGATACCCCCAACCTGATCCTGAAAACCATCGGCAAGAAAAGTGGCGAAGAGCGGATGGTGCCGCTGATCTATGGCGAGGATGGCAAGAATTTCGTGATTGTCGCGTCAAAAGGCGGCGCGCCGAAACATCCGGCCTGGTTTCTCAATCTGGAAGCCAATCCCACTGTCGAATTCCAGGTCGTCGATAAGAAATATAGTGGCAAGGCGGTTGTGGTGGAGGGCGAGGAGCGGACGCGCCTGTTCGACATGATGGCGAAAGTCTATCCGCCCTACATTCCTTATCAGGAGAAGACGGAGCGCGAGATACCGGTTGTCGTCCTCAAGGTAGAGAAGACGATCGATCATCTTTGACAGTGACAGGGGGCAGGGCACTGCTCCCCCACTCTCGCCTTGGGAATGCTACGGCAAGTCCGTAGAAAATACTGCCAAGCATAGCGATCCAGAAACTCGTTGGCCAGTCAGTAAGATAAGCGAGTGCAACGCCTGAGACAGCTTGCACTGCGGCGAGTATTACGGACAGCGCAATACCGGCGCCGACTCGCGCCGTCATGATCTGTGCGGTCGCTGCGGGCCCTATCATCAGGGTGAACACCAGCAGAACGCCGACGACCTGCACGGCTTCGGCTACGGCGATGCCGACGAGTGCGAGGAACAAGGTGGAGATGAGGCGCAGGTTCACGCCTTGCACTTCTGCAAGTTCAGGACGGACGCTCGCAAACAGCAAAGGCCGCGACAGCGCCGCAAGCGCGGTCAAGGTGATCGCTGCGGCGCCGGCCATGCGCCACAAGGTTGCCGCGTCCACGCCCAGCACGTTGCCGAACAGAAGCGATGTCGCACGCACCGAGGTGCCGGTGAAGAAGTTCAGGAACAGCAAGCCGAGGCCCAAGGCGAGCGAGAGCACCATGCCGATGGCGACATCCCGCCCGGCAAGGCGCTCGCCGATGATACCCATAAGCGCGCCACCCAGCGTGGTGACCACGATGAGGCCCCAAAATGGCGAGGCGCCGATGAGAATGGCGCCGGTGGCGCCGGCGAACCCTACGTGTCCGAGCGCGTGGCCGGCAAAGCTCTGGCCGCGCAGGACGAGAAAATAGCCCGTTGCGCCCGAGACGATCGCCACCAGCAAGGCGGCGGCGAAGGCGTTCTGCATGAAATCATAAGTGAACATGCGCATCCCGCTCCATGGCGTGACCGTCCGCCATGACGAAGATGCGGCCCTGCACGTGGAACACCTCGATCGGCGCGCCGTAGAGGCGCGAGAGGATGGGCGCGGTGACCACGTCGTCCACCGTGCCGAGGGCGGCTTCGCCATTGCCGAGATAGAGCACGGTGTCGAGCACCGGCAGCAGCGGGCTCAGTTCATGGGCGGTGAAGAGGACGGTGAGGCCGAGATGTTTCTGCAGGTCGCGCACGAGGTTGATGGTGGCGGATTGGTGGTGCGGATCCAGGCTGGAGAGCGGTTCGTCCAGCAGCAGCATCCTGGGGGTGCCGAGGAGGGATTGTGCCAGCATCAGCCGCTGGCGTTCGCCGCCTGAAAGCGTGCGGAGAGGACGGTGGGCGTAGCCGGTGGCGTCCACGAGGTCGATGACCCGGTATATGTCCGCCCGCTGCGCCTGGTTGGGGCGTGCCAGGCCCCAGCCGGCACCGCCGCTGGCGACGGATACGAAATCCCAGCCGGAGAGCGAGAGATCGGAGAGAGGGGTGCGGGTTTGCGGCATGTAGCCGACACTCGCTTGACGAGCACCCGCTGGTTCGCCGAGCACGGTGATGCTGCCCGCTTGCGGCCGCAACAGCCCCAGGGCGGCACGCAGCAGGGTGGTCTTGCCGGCACCGTTCGGGCCGAATACGCCCACGAACAGGCCTTGCGGGATAGAAAGGTTCAGGTTGCGCAGCACGGCGCGGCCACCCGGTGCCAGGGTGACGTTCCGCAGGTGCAGCGCGGCCTGGGTCATTGCGTGGCCAGCGTGGGCACCAGTGCTGTCTCCAGTGCGGTCAACTCGGCCGAGATCCACTCCTGGTAGGTCTTTCCAGGCGGCAGCGTTTCGGTGATCGCCACCAGCGGGATGCCTTCCGCACGCGCCACGCCGGCGAGGCGGGCGGCTTCGGTGTCGGTGGCCTGCGCATTGGTGATCAACGCACGAATACGATGGGCACGCAGATCGTCCTCGATGGAGGCGACATCGCCCGCACGCGGCTCGGTGCCGTTCATCACCGCGAGCTCGAAACGGGCATGGTGGTCCACCAGGCCGAGGGCTGCCAGCATAGGGCCGAAGACCGGCTCGGTGGCCGCGACCGGCAGGCCGGCAAGTTTTTGGCGCAAGACGAGGATGCGGGCCTGCAGAATGGCCAGGCTGGCGAGCGCAGCATCGGCGCGTGAGGTGATGGCCGCACGATCCGCAGGGGCGTTGGAGGCAAGGTCTTGCGTCAAGGCGCGTACCAGCACTGGCATGGCGGAAGGATCGTACCAGAGATGCGGGTTGTCGCCGGGTTGGCGGTGCAGCAAATCGGCGACCACGATGCGGTGCTGGTTTGGGTTCTTGGTGTCGGCGGGCAGGCGGTCGATCCAGCTATCGTAGCCGATGCCGTTCTCGATGACGATCGCAGCGCCCGCGACGGCGCGCGCGACGGAGGGGCTGGGCTCGTATTGATGCGGGTCACCGGCGGGATTGCGCAGGATCGCGGAGACCGGCATCGTCGGGCCTGCAACCTGACGCGCGATGTCGGCATACACACTCTCCGCGGCCACGACATCGGCATTCGCCACCGCCCAAGGTGCTGCTGCCAGAAGCAGTGCCAGTAAAAATGTTTGCGCCAAGATGCCTCGCTCCAGTGCGATACGATATAACGTAACGCCTGGGTGTGGAGAAGCTGTGCTTCGGACGAGGCTGTCCGGCGGCAGGCGCATCTATCAGGTCCGTCGCAACAGGGCCGCAGAATGCTATATGGTTGGTGTGATGCTCACCCACGCCCATAACGAAACCTTCCTGGCCGACCGCTTGTCGCGTGCCGAAGCCGCTTGCGCGCGACGCGGCGCAAAGCTGACCGATGTGCGCCGCACTGTGCTGGAACTCATTCTCGAGTCACGCGAGCCGATCGGCGCTTACGCGCTGCTCGACCGGCTGAAGGATCGGAGCGGCCAGGGCAAGCCCCCCACCATATACCGGGCGCTGGACTTTTTGCTGGCGCAGGGGTTGATCCACCGCGTCGAGCGGCTCAATGCCTTCATCGGCTGCCATGAGGAATCCGATCATCCGCACCCGGTACAGTTCCTCATCTGCAGCCTCTGCGGCTCGGTGACGGAATTCGAGGACGAGGCGATCGGACGTGCCGTCGAGACCGTGGCAGGCAGGAGCGGCTTCAAGGTGAAACAGGCGATCGTGGAAGTGGAAGGCGAGTGCAGCCTCTGCACAGCCAAGGCTTAAGCCTTGGCGTAGACCAGCGTTGGCTCCAGCAAGGCTTGGGCAGGACGTTCGAAAGCTGCGATCCGCTTGCGCGCCAAGGACATGAATACCTTGTCGATGCGGCCTGTTTCGACCTCACCGCCGCCGGCTAGCCACCCTGAGATCATCTCATCCGCATAATGCGGCAAGGCCGCGAAACCGCCGCTATAGATGGCTGACATCAAGGCCGCGTTCTCCAGAAGGCCGCGCATCTGACGCAGCTTGCGGCGATATTGGCGGCGGACATCCGCGGGGCGGAACGGAGAGAGGCGCGGGATTTCATACACGGCTTCGACCGTGCCCTTGATGCGGCTGCTTTCCCAAGGGTTGCCGAGCGGATCCAGGTCGTGACAGGCCATCGAGCCCAGCAGGCCGTCGCCGCGATACAGGCCGATGGGCAGGAAGAGGCCTGCTTCGGTCAGGCGATCGAGGAAGGACGGGCGGAAGGCGTGCAACTGGCCATGCAGGCGGCCGCCGTTGCGGAGAGTCTCGTCGGTGGCGGCGGCCATCGTGCGGCCATTGCCGGCGATGCCGGTGGCGGCCACCGCCTCCTTGTGGCTCGAGAGCATGGCGGCGAAACCGCTGAAGGCGTCGGGTGCGATGATTGCGTAGGCGTCGACGAAGACATGCAGCTTGGCGCGCTGGCGCAGGCCGTAAAAGCTTTGGTTGATCGCGTTGGATTTGTCGCCGTGAGCAATGGTGTAGATCTGGGCTGGAAGGTGTGCCGTATCGATCGCGGCCCTGGCGCGTGCGATGCTGTCGTCGGTGGTGCCGTTGGCGATGATGGTGACGCCGAGGCGGAAGCCACGGCCGGCGGCAGCGATGCTGGCGAGGCAGGCGCCGATGCGCCCCGCTTCGTTGTGGCAGAACACTGCGACGCTGATGTCGCAGGGTGCGCGTTCCTCGGCGGTCACGGTCAGCCGCGCGGGGTGAAGGCGTTGAACCCGATGATGGTGTAGGTTTCGGCGACCCCGTCGATGCGCTGGAGGGTTTCGGTCACGAACAGCCCGGGATCCTGGTCTGGGTCCAGGTGGAAGCGGGCGATGAGGTCGTATTCGCCGGAGGTGGAATAGACCTGCGGCGTGTTCTCGATCTCGTCGACGAGCCGCGCCGCCACCTCATAGGCTCGGCCCAGCTTACACTTGAATTGCACGAAAATCGTCTTCGGTTCCACTGTGTTCACCTTGTCTTCGTTTGGTGACAATCTCCCGCGCCATGGATTGTGGCAACGCCTGATACGTAAAAGTTTTTTGGTTCTTTTTTTCAAAAAAGAACCGCTTTCTTGTGCTGTTTCCCGATGCGCCTAGTGTTGTTGTATGGACGCCCAAGTCACCCCGCGCCGTTCCCGCAGCCGCCGGATCGCCGACATTCTCCTCGGCCGATTGGTCACCCTCGCTTTAGCGGCCGCCGCAGCCGGTCTCGGTGTCGGCAGTTTCATCATCATGTCGAGCGGTGCGCCTTTGGCGATTCGGCCTAACCTGGTGACAGCGCTGGTCGTCTCGAACTTGTCGGTGCTGTTGCTGCTGGGCGCGTCGCTGGCAGGGCGGTTGACGCGGGTTTGGGTGGAGCGGCGGCGGGGGTCGGCGGGGTCGCGGCTGCATGTGCGGCTGGTGCTGTTGTTCAGCGCGGTGGCGGTGCTGCCGACGATCGTCGTGGGGGTGTTCGCGACCGCGTGGTTCTCGCTGGGGATACAGTTCTGGTTCAACGACCGGATTCGCACCGCGCTCGATGAGGGGTTGCAGGCCAGCCAGGGGTATCTGGCCGAGCATCGTGATCTGATCAAGAACGATGCACTGATCATGAAGTCCGAGCTGGAGAGTGCGGGCCGGATCTATTTCGGCAACAACCCGGACGCGTTCGCCGATGTGCTCTCCAGCCAGACTTTTATGCGCGGCTTGGATGAAGCCGTCATCTTCGAGCCCGACACACGGGAGGTGGTGGCCAAGGCGGGGCTGATGGCCGATGCGGGGCCGGGGAAGATTTCTTCGGGGGCGATCGAGGCCGCGCGGACCGGGGAGGTGCCGGTGTTGAGCAACGGCACCGATACCGAGGTGCGCGCGCTGGTGATGCTGAATTCCACGCCGTCGCTGATGATGATGATCGAGCGGCCGGTGGATCCGCACATCCTGGCGCATATGCATCTGACCGAGGATGCGGTGGCGCAGTATCAGCGGCTGGATGCGAACCGTGCCGGGCTGCAGGTGACGTTCGCGCTGATCTTTGCCCTGGTCGCACTCCTGGTGCTGGCGGCGGCGATCTCGATCGGGTTGGTGCTGGCGAACCAAATTGCACGACCCGTGGGCTGGCTGATGCTTGCCGCCGAGCGTGTACGTGGCGGCGATTTGGCGGTGCGGGTGCCGGAGATCGCCAGTGGGGACGAGCTGGCGGGGCTGTCGCGGGCCTTCAACCGTATGACCAACCAGTTGAGCACGCAGCGGGCCGAGCTGATGGATGCGTATAGCCAGATCGATGAGCGGCGGCGGTTTACCGAGACGGTGCTGTCGGGTGTGTCGGCCGGGGTGATCGGGCTGGATGCGCAGGGGCGGATCGAGCTGCCGAACCGGGCGGCGACGGAGCTGCTGGGCATCGATCTGATGAGCGTGATCGGGCGGGATCTATGCGACCAGATGCCGGAGATAAAACCGCTGCTGATGCAGTGCATGGCCGCGTCGGACCGGCCGCTGACCGGCGAAGTGCAGACAGGCACGCGCAGCAAGCGCACGTTGCTGGTGCGGATCGCGCCGGAACAGCGCGCCGGCCGGACGCATGGGTTCGTGGTGACGTTCGACGACATCACCGAGCTGCAATCGGCGCAGCGCAAGGCGGCCTGGGCGGATGTAGCGCGACGGATTGCGCACGAGATCAAGAACCCGTTGACGCCGATCCAGCTTTCGGCAGAACGGTTGAAACGGCGTTTCACCAAGGAGATCAGCTCGGACCCGGAGACGTTCTCGCAGTTGGCAGACACCATCGTGCGCCATGTCGGCGATATCGGTCGGATGGTGGACGAGTTCTCCGCGTTCGCCCGAATGCCGCAGCCGATGATCAAGCCGGAGGATGTCGGGCGTGTGGTGCGTGAGGCGCTGATCCTGCAGCGGAGCGCGCACCCTGAGATTTTCTGGGAGACGGATATCCCGGAACGTGGGCCGGTGGCCCCTTGCGACCGCCGGCTGCTCGGCCAGGCGCTGACAAATCTATTGATGAATGCGGCCGATGCGGTGGCCATGCGGCCGCGTGAGGATGGGCTGTCTGGTCACATTTCCGTGGGTGTACGATTGTCTGATGGAGCGGTTCGAATCGATGTGACCGATGATGGCGTAGGTTTGCCGCCCGGCGACCGGGCCAGGCTGACCGAGCCGTATGTCACTCATAAACCAAAGGGTACGGGGCTGGGGCTTGCCATTGTGAAGAAGATCATGGAGGACCATGGCGGATTGGTCACACTGGATGACCGTCCGAGCACAGTGGATGGTATGGACTGTGCCACTCAGGGCACGGTTGCGACGTTGATCTTGCCGAAAGCGGTGGCCGGGGCGGATCCGGTTAGTCTGGGTGTAAGCGCGAAGGGTGCTGATGGCGCATGAAATCCTGATCGTCGACGATGAGCCGGACATTCGGCTTCTGATCGACGGATTGCTGAGAGACGAGGGCTACGAAACACGGCAGGCCGGTGATTCGGATGCGGCGATCGCTGCGTTCCGTGCCCGCAGGCCATCGCTGATCCTGCTCGATATCTGGCTGCAGGGTAGCAAGCTCGATGGGCTCGGGATCTTAAAGACCCTGCACCGCGAGGAGCCGGCGGTGCCGGCGGTGATGATTTCCGGCCATGGCACGATCGAGACGGCGGTGGCTGCCATTCAGCACGGCGCCTACGATTTCATCGAGAAGCCGTTCCAGTCGGACCGGCTGCTGCTGGTGATTCGGCGGGCGCTGGAAGCGGCACGGCTGGCGGCCGAAAATGCCGAACTGCGTCTGCGGGCCGGGCAGGAAAGTGTCGTGACCGGGACCAGTCCGGCGATCAATGCCGTCAAAGGGCAGATCGAGCGGGTGGCGCCCACCGGGTCGCGTGTGTTGATCACCGGTGCCGCCGGCAGTGGCAAGGAAGTGGTGGCGCGGATGATCCATGCGCGCTCGCGGCGCGCGGACGGGCCGTTCGTGGCGCTGAATTGCGCCACCTTGAGCCCTGGGCGTTTCGAGGAGGAGCTGTTCGGGGTGGAGGCGGGTAACGACCCGGCTTCGGCACCACGTCGGGCCGGTGTGCTGGAACGCGCGCATGGCGGCACGCTGCTGCTGGACGAGGTATCCGACATGCCGCTGGAGACGCAGGGCAAGATCGTGCGGGCTCTGCAGGACCAGACCTTTGAGCGCATCGGCGGCTCGACCCGGGTGAAGGTCGATGTGCGGGTGCTGGCGACCACGAACCGGGATTTGCAGACGGAGATCGCCGGTGGGCGATTTCGCGAGGATCTGTTCTACCGCCTGGCAGTGGTGCCGTTGCGTCTTCCGGGGCTGAAGGAAAGGCGCGAGGATATTCCGGAGCTGTCCCGCTATTTCCTGGCGCGGTCGGCCGAGATCTCGGGCATGCCTGGGCGTGAGCTGTCGGCGGACGCCATTACGGCGCTGCAGGCCTATGATTGGCCGGGTAATGTGCGGCAGCTTCGCAATCTGATGGACTGGCTGTTGATCATGGCGCCAGGCGGGCAGAGCGAGGCAATCCGTGCCGAGATGCTGCCGCCGGAGATCGGCCAGGGGGCGCCGGCGCTGCTCAATTTCGATCCGACGGCCGACGTGATGGCGCTGCCGCTGCGTGAGGCGCGGGATATGTTCGAGACACAGTATCTGCAGGCGCAGTTGCTGCGGTTCGGCGGGAATATCTCGCGGACCGCGGGGTTTGTGGGGATGGAGCGGAGTGCGCTGCATCGGAAGCTGAAGCAGCTTGGCGTCAATTCCGAGGATCGCGCGGCCGCTGTCTAACCGGATGCTTCAGGCGGTCCGTGGCAGCAATGCTGCATTGCAATATAATAGGTGCGCTAACGCGTGAGTTGCCTTGGACTTTGCTGCGGTGCAGCGTAGTTAGGGGCCAGACACCCGTTAGAAGGGGGTCGCCGAAGGAGGAAGTCTTAACCATTTTGGGAGACTTCGATGTTTCTACGTGTTCTCGGGGTTGCATGCACCCTCTCGCTGACCTTTGCTTCACTGGCGCAGGCAGCTGATCCCCAGATTGTGGTTTATAACGACGGCACCGCGGCGACGCAGCATCGCGTCGTTGTTGCCGCGAAGAACCTCTGCGAAAAGGCTGTCACGAACGATGCAGCCACTTATGGTTCGTATTCGGAGTGCGTCGCGGACGCCGTGCAGAACGCTCATGCGGCCGATAATAGCGCCCAGAGCGTCGCCTCGAAGTAAGGGCGTCGTTTCATGGGCTTTTGGCCGCCGCCTGCGCTGGTGCCCAGCGAAGGTGGTGGGCTAAAGCCACCCTACTTTCGGAAGATGGCTTCTAGTTCTCTGGTTTCTTCGTTGTCGGGCAGTTGGCCCCAGCGAAGCAGGAAATCTATGAGCACGAGGCTGACGTTGAACTTGAAGCCGTCGGTGTCGCGCAACGTCTCGATGACGTAGGCGATCGGCCAGAGCTCGAAGGCTTCGACCTCGCCGTCGTTGGCAACGGGTTCTACATTCTCGGGCAGCACCAGGTCATAGCAATGGATGCGATCGCGGCGCAGGCCCTCTGGACGGAGCGTGGTGTAGCGGAGCGAGCCTGCATAGACGGCCTGGTCGACGATCTCGCGCGCCAGTCCCGCTTCCTCAGCGGCTTCCTTTACCAGCGTCCCCTCGGCGTCCATGCCGGCCGCGATGCCGCCGGCGAAGAGGTGGTCGAGCTTGCCGGGGTCCATCTGGCGGTTCATGGCGCGGCGGGCGATCCAGAGATGCATGCCGTCGCGGCGATGGACCACGCCATTCACGTGCACGCCCTCGGCGCGGATGCCGAACCAGGGCAAGGCGCCGCGGTCGATCGTGGCGAGCACCTTGCCGTCGAACTCGGTACGGACGTCGAAGGCCTCGTTGCGCCATTTGAAAGTGCCGGTGGCAGCGACGCCGCGGGCAAGCTGCGGCAGCGATTCGGCCCAGGGGAGTTTGATGACGTCGTCTTCGCGGGTGCAGCCCAGCGGGAGGCCGAGGAGCTTGGGAGCCGCGCTTGCGGGCACCCACCCCACCTGCTCGCCGCCGATTTCGAAAGCCAGCCTGTCGCCGGGCAGCGTGACATTCTGGATGTTCTTTACGTGGCGAATCAGCCCGGTCATGACGCGAAACCTTTGAAATCGGCAGAGCACATGCCACATGCCCGTTCATGCGCGTGATGGCCACCTCCCGCTTGGGCCTCCCAGGCAAACAACGTTCCAATGCCCAGACGATACAAACTCTGGCTCCCTATCTCTGGCCCAAGGACGATCCCGGTGGTCGGCTGCGGGTGGTGGTCGCCATGGCTTTTCTGGTGCTGGCGAAGGTGGCCACCGTCTATGTGCCGCTGGTCTATTCGCGGGCTGTGGACAGGCTTTCCAGCCATGGCGGCGCGGCGCAGGTGCTTGCGGTGCCGGTGGGGCTCATCGTCGCCTACGGGCTGATACGGTTGGCTTCGGCCGGCTTCGGCGAGTTGCGCGATGCGGTGTTCGCCTCCGTGCAGCAGCGCACCGTGCGCAGGGTGGCGCTGGAAACGTTCCGGCATATGCATCGGCTCAGCCTGCGCTTTCATCTGGATCGGCAGACCGGCGGCGTGTCGCGGGCGATCGAGCGCGGCAGTGCGGGGATCGAGCAGGTGCTGCGCCTGGCGGTGTTCAACATCGTGCCGACGATCATCGAATTGCTGATGGTGACGGTGGTTCTGTGGCGCATTTTCGATTGGCGTTTCGCTCTCGTCACGTTCTCTGCCTTGGCGGCCTATATCGCATTTACGTTGTCGTTTGCCAGTTGGCGTGTGCGGTTTCGTCGCACGATGAACGATAACGATACCGAAGCGCAGTCAAAAGCCGTTGACAGCCTGCTGAATTACGAAACGGTTAAGTATTTTGGCAACGAACAGCATGAGGCGCGGCGCTTCGATCTGGCGCTCGCCGGCTATGAACGTGCGGCGGTGAAAAGCCAGGTGACGCTGAACATGCTCAATCTGGGGCAGGCGGCGATTATCGCCCTCGGCGTGTCGGTGATCATGCTGATGGCGGCGCAAGGTGTGGTCGCTGGGCAGATGAGCGTCGGCAAGTTCGTGCTGGCCAACACCTATCTGATCCAGCTTTACACGCCACTGAACTTCCTTGGGTTTGCCTATAATACGATCAAGCAGGGCCTGGTGGACATGGAGGGCATGTTCCGGCTGCTCGGCGTCGATGAAGAGGTGCAGGACCGGCCGGATGCGGCACAGCTCTCGGCCCATCTGTCGGAAGGCGCTCCATGTTCGGTGGCATTTCGTAATGTGCATTTCGGCTATTCGCCGGCTCGTGAAATCCTCAAAGGCATCGATATCGATGTGCCGGCCGGGCATAAGGTGGCAATCGTGGGACCCACCGGCGCCGGCAAATCCACCATCAGCCGTCTGCTGTTTCGCTTCTACGACGTGACCGAAGGCGCCGTGCTGGTGGATGGCTACGATGTGCGGGATTACACCCAAGCGAGCCTGCGGGCGGCGATCGGCGTGGTGCCGCAGGATACCGTGCTGTTCAACGATACCATACGCTACAATATCGCCTATGGGCGGCCGGACGCCACGCAGGAGGAGATCGAGCACGCTGCGAAAGTCGCACAGGTGCATGATTTCGTGCTGCGCATGCCCGATGGCTACAACACACGCGTCGGCGAACGCGGGCTGAAACTATCGGGCGGCGAGAAACAGCGCGTGGCGATTGCACGCACCGTCCTGAAAGACCCGCGGATCCTCATCCTTGATGAAGCGACGAGCGCACTCGACAGCCGAACTGAACGCGATATCGATGCCGCTTTGCGTGCCGTATCCGCTCAACGTACCACCCTGGTGATCGCACATCGACTCTCCACCGTGGTCGATGCAGACGAAATCATTGTGCTGGTCGATGGGCACATCGCAGAACGCGGCACACATCGCGATTTGCTCGCACAAGGCGGCGTGTTCGCCCGCATGTGGGAGCTGCAGGCGCAACAAGCCGAACCCGAAGCGGCCGAAGCCGAACTCGAAGCCGATCTGCAAGACGGGCACATCCCCGCGCAGTAAAGAGGATTTTTCGGACATGACATCTGGCGCCTCAAACATGCCGGACGACACGCTGATGACGGAGCTCACGCAGGCAGGTGCCGGCGTGGATATGGCGATACAGAAAATGCTGGAGAAAGGGTTAAGCCCGATCGCCATTGCTTCGGCGATGCTGGGTGGTTCTTTGTGCCTGATGTCGAAGACAATGGGCGATGAAGCGCTGCTGCAATTGCTGAATAATGCGGCGGCGGGAGTGAGGGCTGGGGATCTGAGGGAGGGCGGGCATTGCTAGAGGAAGAAAGACGTTCTTCTTTGAAAAGAAGAGCCAACAAACTTTTATGCATATAGGGCTGATCGGCGGGATCGGGCCTGCTGCCACGGTCTATTATTACCGGGAACTGGTGAGGCTTTTTGCGAAGGCTGACAAAAAGCTGAGCTTGACGATTGTCAATGCAGACTCGCGCGAGATGGTAGGCAACCTGGTCGCGAAGAATACACGCGCGCAGGCAGAGATCTTCATCCACTTCGCTGCTCAACTTGAAGCCGGCGGCTGCGACGTCGTCGCCCTTACCTCCATGGGCGGACATTTCTGCATCGCCGATTTCGAGCCGCTGTCGCCATTGCCTGTCATCAACGCCATCCCGGTGATGAACCGGGAATTTGCCAGCCAGAACCTCAAGCGCGTCGGTATACTTGGCACCAGCGCGGTGATGAATTCAGGCCTTTACGGCGTCACGTCCACCCAGGTGATCGCGCCAGCACCGCAAGAACGCCAACGCGTCCACGACACCTATGTCGCCATGGCGGAAACAGGCGTGGCCACAAATGAGCAGCGTACATATATGGAAGATGTCGCCTCCCGTCTGGTCGAAGACGAAGGCGTCGAAGCCATCGTGCTCGGTGGAACCGATCTGTTCGTCGCCTTCGACAAACCACTCTATCCTTACAAGATCTTCGATTGCGCGATCGTGCATGCGCAAGCAATTGCGCGTAGGGCGATGAACGGCTGATCAGGTGCGGTCGAGCAATTCCAGAACAGCGTAAGCTGCTGCATCGGATGGCGAACCTTCCGGTGCTCGCAGAGTTTGCATGATGTCGGCGAAGGCCGAGCGCTGCGCCTCGGCGGCGGCCTTGTCGGTCAGCAGCATGCGCACGACAGCGCGCAATTTTGCGGGCGTGCAATCCTGTTGCAGCAATTCGGGAACGATTTCGCGGCCGGCGAGAAGATTGACCATGGCCACGTGTTTTACCCGGATCAGCCTGCGCGCCAAGGCGGCTGTAAGTGGGTTTACGCGATAGGTCACAGCCATCGGCACGGACGCCAAGGCGAGTTCCAGGGTGGAGGTGCCGGATTTGGTAAGGGCTGCGCCGGCTGCGGCATAGGCGTCGTGCTTGTCGGAAAGCTCTGTCAGAATCAGCGGTTTTACTGGCCAGTCCGTGGCGGCCTTGCTGACGACATCGGCGACGGCCGGTGAGCTTGGTATGACGGGGAGCAGCGAGGGGAAATCCTGTGCCAGGAGGGCCATGGCCTGGCCGAACACGGGCATGAGGCGGGGGGCTTCGGTGCGGCGGCTGCCTGGCATGAGGACGACGATCTTGGTGTCGGCGGCGATGTTGTGGCGGGTGCGGAAACGGGCGGCATCGCCTTCATTGGCGCCGGATTGGAGCACGGGGTGGCCGACGAAGATGGCGGAGATTTTATGGCTGGCGAAGAACGCGACTTCGAAGGGGAGGAGGCAGAGGAGTTCGTCCCACAGGCCAGGGAATTTGCGCACGCGGTGTTCGCGCCAGGCCCAGACCTGGGGGCCGACGTAATGAATGCGTTTGAGCCCAAGCGGCTTTATTTTCCTTAGCAGGCGTAACGCGAAACCTGGGCTGTCGATGGTGACGACGAGATCGGGCTTTTGGGTTTTTATGTCGGCGGCTGCTTCTTCGAGGCGGCGGTTGAGGCTGCGGAGGCGGGGGAGGATTTCGGCGAGGCCCATGACGGCGAGGTCGCGCATGGGGAAGAGGGATGTGAGGCCGGCCTGCTCCATCCGGGGGCCGCCAATGCCGCAGAATTGCAGGTCTTCGCGTCGGGCGCGCAGGGCGAGGATGAGGCGGGCGCCGAGGACGTCGCCGCTCGCTTCGCCTGCCAGAATCCAGATCTTTTGTGGAGGCATCAGCCGTAAAGGGCGGCGGGGTCGATGATGGGAGCGGCGATTTCGGCGGGCTGGTTGTTGCGGATGGCGGTGTAGAAGCAGGAGCGGCGGCCGGTGTGGCAGGCGGCGCCTTTCTGGTCGACGAGGAGGAGGATGGTGTCGCCGTCGCAATCGTAGCGGAGTTCGATAAGTGTCTGTGTCTGGTTTGAGCTTTCGCCTTTGCGCCAGAGCTTCTTGCGGCTGCGGCTGTAATAGCAAACCTGGTTTGTGCTGATGGTTTCTTCAATAGATTCGCGACTCATCCAGGCGAGCATAAGGACTTCACCGGTATCATGCTGTTGCGCGATCGCGGGAATGAGTCCGTCTTCATTGAAGTGTAGTTGTTCCAACATCGCGTCACCCTGACGTAAAAGTCTTTTGCTTCTTTTCTTCAGAAAAGAAGACTTTTCCTTGTCTGTCTTTGTTGCCACTCAGTGTATTGCCAGACCAGCAATATGGGAACGCCGAGTGCGATATCACGTGCGCGTCTGAGCAGTGAGACGCTTAGCGCGATTTCGGGCGTCTCGCCGAACAGCGCACCGATCCCTGCGTAGGCGGCTTCCTGCACGCCGGCATAGCCTGGGACCAGGATGGCCATGGCGAGAACGGCGTGGAGCAGGGCTTCGATGCTGAGGGCGCCGAGGAAATCGAGGTGTGCGCCAAGGAGGTGGAAGGCGAGCCAACTCGCGACGCCGGTCCCGATCCAGCAGGTGAGATGGATCGCCGTGGCGGCGGCGACCCGGGCGGGGGCTTGGTAGATGGCGTCGAGGCGGGACTGGATGGCGGTCATGTGGGTAGTGAGGTCGTCGCTCCAGCCGCCGAGGATGCGTTGGCTAAGGGCGATGAGCGGCGCGTTGCCGCGGCGTTGCAGGGCAATGAAGGCGCCGGCGGCGAGCAGGGCGGCGGCAAGGCCGATGAGGCTGGGGAGGAGGATGGGGGCGCCTGGGGCTCGGAGCGCGAGGATGATGACGCCGGCGAGGATGAAGACGATCTGGGCGATGAATTCGGCGGCGAGGTCGACCACGGTGGAGGCGGTGGCGTCGGGCCAGGTGATGCCGTGCAGGGTGATGGCACGGGCGCCGAGGACGAAGCCGCCGACAAGCGAAAAAGGCAGGCAGCCGCCGGCGGCGTCGCGGACCATGCGGCCCCAGATAAGAAGGGGCGTGCGCCAAGTGGGGGAGGCTGGGAGGAGGGTGAACCAGGCGAGGCCAAGGCCGACGAAGAGGATCATCTGCCAGGCACAGACGATGGCGAAGCCGGTGGGGCCGATCGAGGCGGTGGCGGAGGCAATCCGGGAGAAGCCGAACCAGCCGATCAGGAGTGTTGCGACAAGCAGCCCTGCGAGGCCCAGGGCGATGGAGATGCGCCTTAGCCGATGACGATCGATTCGGTTTCTCCGGCGAATGTGTCCTGCAGCACGGGCGCCATGCCGGAGATCGGCACGAGCGGCCGCGTAGGCTCGACGCGGCCGGCATACAGGGTGCGTCCGCGCCAGACAACTTCACGGCCGAAGAAGCTGGCGACGATTTCGGTAACGGAGAGGACATCCCGGAACGGGAGCTGCCAAAGCGGGGTGGGGTGGACCGGGCGGGCGCGATGTGGGGCGAGGGCGGCGTCGATGCCGCGCAGGATGAGGGCGCGGGCGGCGCAGGCGGTGGCAAGGAGGGCGATGCCCCAAAGCGGTTTGGTGAAGGTGGGCAGAGCGAGCAGGGCCCAGAAGATCGGGTATTGCAGGACGCAGCCGGCGAGCGAGATGGGGGCGACCGAGCCGATGGTGCGGGCCCAGCGCAGCTCGTGCTGCCAGAGGGCACGGAAATTTTTCTCCTGGACGGTGACGACGGGCAGGGTTTTGGCGATGCGGACGGCGAGACCGAGCTCGCGGATTTTCTCGCCGAGCAGGTTGTCGTCGGCGAGTTGGTCGACCAGGACTTCGAGGCCGCCGACGCGTTCGAGGTCGTCGCGATAGAGGGCCATGGTACCACCGAGGCAATCCTGGCGGCCGAGGGCGGCGCCGATCAGTGCGCTGGGCAGGAAACCATGCGTGAGATGGGTGGCGCCGATGGTGGCCGCGAAGCCGGGGGAGGCGGGTTCTGCGGCGGGCAGAGTGGTGACGAGGCCGGTGCCCGGGCGCTGCAGCTCGGCGACGATTTTCTCGAGGTAGTCGGGGCCGACGTGGAGATCGCTATCGGCGATGACGAGCACGTCGTGTTTGGCGTGCGGCAGCATGTTGATCAGATTGGCGACCTTGGCGTTCATGCCGCGGCGGGCGGGATCGATGACGATCCTGATATCGGCTTCGGGGTGCCAGAGGGCGACGCGGCGGGCGGCGGCCAAAGCGGGATCGGCGGCATCCTGTGCGCCGATGACGAGTTGAACGTCAGGGTAGTTCTGCCGGCAGAAGGAGGTGATGGCCTCCTCGAGCAGGGGTTCGTCGCCGCAAACGGGTTTGAGAATAGTGACCGGCGGCAGCCCGGTCAGTTGCGGGGGTTTGCGTGCGGCGAAGGCAAGCACGGCCAGCAGGCCAAACACACCTTGGGCAATGCCGAGCCAGACGATGAGTGTCAGCGTGTAACGGAGAACATCCAATTCGGGACCGCCTTCCGCCGCTTACATGGTGAGACTGAGGCAACGGTATGAGGGCAGAATCGCCCATGCAGCCATGGCGCGGCTGCCCTTGTCGGGCCGCCCCGCAAAACCTCGCCACACATAAACTTGAATCCCCGACTCGTTTTAACGTAACATTCCGGCACACCCTGAAAAACGCAAGGGGCTGGAGTGAACCTGTGGCCGATTAGCGCGTTGGAGCGCGCTGTGTTGTCGGCCAGCGCAACATGCGGCGGAGGCCCGCAAGTTGCTGCTGAGGCCAGGTGCCGGTGGCAAGGGCTTCCTCGGCGGAGGGGTCGCCGGTAACAGCATAGCTGCGGTCGAAATCGGCGGTGCCGAACAGAATGTCCCAGAAGGGGAAGATGGCGCCGTAGTTGCAGCTCTTCTGGCCGGCGGCGCGGATGCCGTGATGGGCGCGATGGAAACGTGGCGAGATGAGGAGGCGGTCGCCGAGCTTGCCGAAATTCACCCGTGCGTTGGCGTGGCTCATGCTCTCCAGCAGGCGGAGTAGCAGGATGATCAGCGGGAATTGCATGGGTGGGATGCCGATGAGCAGGCCCAGCACCATGAACCACGTGAAGGCGATGAGGTCATCGAGCACGTGGTTTCGGTCGTCGGACCAGAAGGTCATCTGGCGCTGCGCATGGTGCAGGGAGTGAAGCGCGTACCACCAGCGGAAAATGTGGGAGAGGCGGTGGCGCCAGTAATCGGCGCAGTCGAGAATCAGGACGTAGATGATGAAGGTGAGCGTCTGCTGGCCGAGCAGGAACGGGAAGAGGCGTTCGAGGGTAGGGGGTACCCAGCCCTGGTCGGTGAGGTAGCCATTCAGCGACACCTGTAGCTGATAGAAGAGGACGAAGGTGACGAGCGGCATGACTCCGATACGGTTGATGAGGGTGTAGAAGATGTCGACTGAGACCGCTTTCTGGTTCGGCCAGGTTTCGAGCTTTTTGAAGCGCTCCATGGGCCAGCAGATGGCGAGCATGAGGATGACCTGGGCGACGCCATAAAGCGCGAAGAGGAGCCATCCATAGGCGATGTCCTCCCACTCCATCATGTCGAAGCGGTAGAGGATGGGGGCGAGGCCGGTCTCATAGAGCCAACCTGCGAGCATCGAGAAAGGATCGGTCATCGTGCGTCGAATATAGCACGGTTGCGGGGTTTTGCGTCAGGGGGTTGGAGGGCTGTGCTCATCCACCGTTGGTGGGTGAACACAGCCCGCTGATTTTAATGTCCGCCGATGCTTTCGCCGTGCAGGACGGTGTCGAGGCCTTCCATTTCCTCATCGGGGCTGACGGTGAGCCCGATGGTGAATTTGAGGCCGTAGAGCAGAACCAGCGAAACCAGGCTGCTCCAGATGAGCGTGACCGCGACGGCTTTGCACTGGATGATGAACTGCGCCATCGAGCCGTCGGTGCCGCCGATGGTGGCGGACGCGAACACGCCGGTGAGCAGCGCGCCGACGATGCCGCCGACGCCGTGCACGCCGAAGGTGTCGAGGCTGTCGTCATAGCCCAGCAGGTGCTTGAGGTAAGAGGCCGAGAGGAAGCAGATCACGCCGGCAGCAACACCGATGATGATCGAGCCGCCCGGGAGCACGAAACCCGAAGCGGGCGTGATGGCGACCAGGCCGGCAACGGCGCCGGAGATGATGCCCAGCACGCTGGGTTTGCCCTTGACGATCCACTCGGCGAACATCCAGCCGAGGGCCGCAGCAGCAGTGGCGATCTGGGTGACCGTCATCGCCATGCCGGCACGGCCGCCGGCACTGGTGGCCGAGCCTGCGTTGAAGCCGAACCAGCCGACCCAGAGCAGGGAAGCACCGATCACCGCGTAGGTGAGGTTGTAAGGCGACATGTTGTCATGCCCGTAGCCGCGGCGCTTGCCCATCACCAGGCAGCACATGAGGCCGGCGATACCTGCGTTGATGTGCACCACGGTGCCGCCGGCATAGTCGAGCGTGCCCATGGTCGACAGCCAGCCGGTGGGTGCCCACACCCAGTGGGCGATGGCCGAGTAGGAGAAGATCGACCAGAGCACCATGAAGATGCACATCGCGGAGAACTTCATGCGCTCTGCGAAGGCGCCGGCGATCAGCGCCGGGGTGATGATGGCGAAGGTCATCTGGAACATCATGTAGACGCTCTCAGGGATCGTGTAGGGCACCGGGGTAACGCCGGGGACGCCGGCGCCGAGGATGAAGCCGGTGTCGTCCTGCTTGGAGAAATTGGCTTCGAGGCCGTGCAGCAGGAGGCGCGAGAGGTCACCGATATAGGGTGCCGAAGCGCCGGTGCCGTTGGTGAAGGCGAGCGAGTAGCCGATCACGGTCCAGACGATGGTGATGAGCGCGGTGATGGCGAAGCTCTGCATCACGGTGGCCAGGATGTTCTTGCGGCGGACCATGCCGGCATAGAAGAGGGCGAGGCCTGGGATGGTCATCATCAGCACGAGCGCTGTGGAGGTGAGCATCCAGGCGGTATCGCCATGGTCATAGGCGGGCGGCTTGGCTGGGCCTGCGGGGGCTGCTGCGGCGGGTGCCGCTGTGGCCGGTGCCGGTGTTGCTGCCGGTGCGGGTGTGGCGGGTGCCGGGGTTGCTGCGGCAGGCGGAGTGGCATCGGGCGCGGGTGCCTGGGCGAAGGCCGCGACGCCTGTGAAGGCCAGCGGTACTGCGAGGATGCAGGCCGCCAGGCATGTTTTCAGCTTCTTGAAACGCATTTTTTATCGGATCCTCTTAGAGGGCGGCTTCGTCGAGTTCGCCGGTGCGGATGCGCACGGCGCGCGTCACGTCCAGCACGAAGATCTTGCCGTCGCCGATCTTGCCGGTTTGAGCGGCGCGCATGATGGCTTCCACCACTGCGTCGACCTGCGAGGCCGGCACGGCCACCTCGATCTTCACTTTTGGCAGGAAGCTGACGTGATATTCCGCACCGCGGTAGATCTCCGTCTGGCCTTTCTGCCGCCCAAAACCCTTTACTTCGGTAACCGTCAGCCCTTGTACGCCAAGCGGGGTGAGTGCTTCGCGCACATCATCCAACTTGAAAGGTTTGACGATAGCCATCACCAGCTTCATGTCAGCGCCCTCTATCCCGCGTCTCCCAGAACCGGGGCGCGGCGAAGCGTCAGCTTTCAAGAAGCGTGCCGCGGCAGAAATGAATGTGCTCCTCCCGAAATCGCGAGCCTTGCCTAATGTTTGGGCAGCGGAGGCGGGTAACGGCTTGCAAATAGAAGGCAAAAAATGCGGGTAGATGTCTGCGTGGTGGGCGCTGGGCCGGTGGGCGGCGTGCTGGCGTGCCGGTTGGCGGCGGCGGGGATGAACGTTGCGGTCGTGGATCGGGCGGCGCTGCCGCCGATGGAACATCCGAGTTTCGATGGACGTGCCTATGCGATCGCGGCGGGGTCGAAACCCTTGCTGGTGGATGCAGGGGTTTGGGCGGCGCTGCCGCTGCCGGCGGGGCGGATCGATGAAATACGGGTGTCCGACGGGAAGCCAGGGCGGCCGGCGTCCCCGCTGTTCCTGCATTTCGACCAGAAGGATCTCGCCGGCGAGGCGCTTGGCTGGATGGTGGAGGCGAGGAGCCTGCGGGTGGCGCTGAATGCGCGGCTGCATGCGGCGGAGCGGCTGGTGGTGCATGCGCCGGCGCAGGCGAAGGTGACGCGCAATGCTGCCGAGGCGGTAGTGGAGCTGGATCATGGGGAGCGGTTTTCGGCGGGGCTGGTGATCGCGGCGGAAGGGCGGGATTCGCCGCTGCGGCGGTCTGCAGGGATCACGGCGGCGCGGTGGGGGTATCCGCAATCGGCGATCGTCTGCGCGATCGCGCATGAGCGGCCGCATGGCGGCGTGGCGTTGGAGCATTTCCTGCCGGCCGGGCCGTTCGCGCAGTTGCCGATGGCCGATGGTGAGGATGGTGCATTTCTCTCCTCAATCGTCTGGACGGAGAAGACGGCGACGGTGCCGCGTTTGATGGCGCTGGATGATGCGGCGTTCGCGGCGGAGTTGCGGGTTCGGCTGGGAGGGCATCTGGGGGCCATACGGCCGGTGGGGCGGCGTTGGATGTTTCCGCTCTCGGCCATGTATGTGCACAGGATGGTGGCCGAGCGACTGGCGGTGGTGGGGGATGCGGCGCACGGCATTCATCCGATTGCGGGGCAGGGACTCAATCTTGGGCTGCGGGATGCGATTGCTTTGTCGGCGCTGCTGATCTCGGCACATCGGGATGGCCAGGATCTAGGCGGGGCGGCGTTGCTGAAGCAGTATGAGCGCGGGCGGCGGTTGGACCATGTTTCGATGCTGGTGGCGACCGATGGGCTGGATCGGCTGTTCAGCACCGATAATCCGCTGGTGCGGACAATGCGCGACCTGGGGTTGGGCGGCGTGCAGAGGATGCCGGGGCTGAAGCGTTTCTTCATGCGCAGAGCGATGGGGAAGGCTGCAGATCAGGCCGGTGCAGAGCTCTCTTAAAATCTGGTAATGGCGAGACCACCTCCCCAGAAAGCGGAGGTCCGCAAAAAGCGTGTTCGAGGGAAGTGGGTTGATGACGCAGCTCGGGTTGTGCGGGACAAGGGTCGCCAGCGCGGAATCGCAGGATATCTGGCAGAGCGTGCGCGACGAGGCTGTCGCCGCGATCGAGCATGACCGGGTGATGGGCGACGGCATTCGCGATACGGTGTTGCAGCATGAGAATTTCGGCGATGCGCTGGCGCATCGGCTGGCGCGCAAGCTCGCGGATTACGCGATCAGCATCGAGACACTCGAGGGTATGCTGTGCGAGGCGCTTTCGGCTGACCCGGGTATCGAAATTGCGGCGCTGGCGGACCTGACGGCCGTGCGCGATCGCGATCCGGCGTGCCCGGATCTGCTGACGCCGTTCCTGTTCTTCAAGGGTTATCAGGCGATACAGGCTTACCGGTTTGGTCACTGGCTCTGGAAACGTGGGCGAGGGCATCTGGCGCGCCATCTGCAGAGCCGGTCTTCGGAGGTTTTCACGGTCGACATCCATCCGGCGGCGCGGCTGGGACAAGGGATTTTGCTCGATCATGGCACCGCAGTGGTGGTGGGCGAGACGACGGTGATCGATGACGACGTGTCGATGCTCCAGGGGGTGACGCTTGGCGGCACGGGCAAGCAGTGTGGGGATCGGCATCCGAAGATTCGGCGCGGTGTGCTGATCGGTGCCGGGGCGAAGGTGCTCGGTGCGATTACAGTAGGCGAGGGTGCGAAGATCGGCGCCGGCAGCATCGTGTTGGATAACGTGGCTGCGTATACGACGGTGGTTGGCAACCCAGCGCGACCAGTTGGTGTGCGCCACAACTTCATGCCCGCCTTCACGATGGATCAGAGTTTGCCGCCGTTAGATTACGTCATCTAAATGCCTAAAAGTTTTTTGGTTCTTTTTTTCAAAAAAGAACTGCTTCGTTCGTGAGGCTCGTCGCCGTCTCGCGGGTCTTAAACGAAGAAGACATCATCGAAGCGATGGTCCGCCATCATGCGGCTTTGGTGGACCATCATGTCATTCTGGATAATGGCAGCGTAGATCGGACACTCGAGATACTTTCAGCTTTATGCGCTGAAGGTTTGTCTTTGAGCGTGTTGCAGAACAATGCGGTCATGTTCGCCGAAGAGCAATTCAACACGCAGCTCTACGATGTGGCCGTGCGCAAGCATGCGGCGGACTGGGTGTTGTTTCTGGATGCCGACGAGTTCGTGGATGCGCGGAAGGTGGGTGATCTGCGGCCGTTGCTGGCTGCGGTGCCGGCGCAGTTTGCGAGCCTCGGCGTGCAGATGATCAATTATGACGGGCCGACGGATGCGACCATGCATGAGATCAATGTGGCGCGGAAGTTCGTGCGACGGGTGGCGGCGCCGATCGGGGTTTGGAAGGTTTTCGTGCGGGCGCCGGAGGGCGGTCAGCGGATTACAATCAATGCCGGTAACCACAGCATCAATGCCGATGGGGTGTTCGTAGATCCGCCGCGGCAGGATGCGTTTCTGTTGGCGCATTTCCCTAATCGCGGGCCGTTGCACTGGGCGGGGAAGGCGGTGACGGGGTGGCTAAAGGTGTTGGCGGCGGGCGAGATGGAGGCCAATCCGGGGCGGTCCGAACATTACCGCGTGACGTTCGAGCATCTGGTGCGCGATCCGCAGGGCTGGGTGGCTTGGGCGCAGGCGAGTGCTGGGAGTGGTGTGCCGCCGGACGTAGCTGGATTGGTGGAAGACCCGATCGATTATCTGGGGCGGCCGCTGATGTACACGGAAGCAGTGGAGTACGGGTGGCGTAGCTTGCGTTTGTTATTGGCGAACACAGAGCGCCTGGCGATTGCACATGGCAGGCTGTTGGAGGCGCACGCGGACAAGGCGCCGGAAGAAATGCCAGTTCTCCTCGCGCAAAACGACGATAAAGGTGCTGGTTACGGCAGTATCGTCAGCTCAGCCTGGCGACGGGTGGGTGATGCAGGATTCGGTGCGCTGCTCGGTGAGGGATGGAGCCATCCGGAAGCATGGGGTGGGATCTGGGGCATGGGCGAGGTACATCAGCTACGGCTTGGGCTTGCGTCAGTTCCAAAAAATGGTGTCTGGGTCGAGGTTTTTGTGCAGGTGCCGCTGATCGGCGATCGCACGGCACAGATCGTGGATGTAAAGCTCGGCGATACGAAGCTGGAGAGCTGGCACTTCAACAAGGATCATAACGGGGCGCTGCGGCGGGTGTTCGTTCCGCCTCAGCGCATTGGGAATTCTATAGAGCTTACGTTCATGCCTCATGCTCGAACGATACCCGCCGAACTTAATCCTGAGAGCAATGATCGGCGTGATCTTGGGTTGGGTATTGTGCGGATTCGGTGTTTGTTGGTTTAAGAAAGACCTTCTTTTCTGAAGAAAAGAAGCAAAAGACTTCTATGTCGCTGTCGCGTTTCTATCCGGCAACGCGCGCCAAGGAAATAGAAGTTTCTTGGTTCTTTTTTTCAAAAAGAACTGCTTCCTTTCTTAGAAGATGTGACCAGTGTCGGAGAAGCCCGCCAGATGGATAGTGGTCTTGTCGCTCAAGGTCAGGTTGGTGCTACCGCCGGAGATCGTTTCTGAGGTGACGTGGACGCCGCTGAATTGCAGGGTGTCGGTGCCGGCGCGGAAGCCGGTGATGGTGTCGGTGCCGCCGCCATGGCCGGACACACACTCGAACAGATCGCCGGCGCCCCAGCCGGCTACCTGCGCGTTGGTGATGCCCGTGCCGAACTCCACTGTGCCGCCGTTGGGCGTGAGCGAGAGATTGGCGGTGCCCGAGCCGGCGATGAACTGCATGCCCGCGGTGCCCATGACGACGCTGATGCTGCCGGAACCGCCGACCACGTGCAGCGTGCCCTGGCCGCCGTCGATGGTGGCCGAACCCGAGCCGCCGATGAAGTTCAGGTGCCCGGCATTCTGCTGGTAGGCGATGCTGCCGCTGCCGCCGGTGACGGTCTGTGTGTAGGCGGTAGTCTGGTCTTGCGAGATGATGCGCAGCGCGCCGGAGCCGCCGATGATGTTGGCGGCATTGGCCGTGGTGTAGACCAGATCGTTGCCCGTGCCGCCCTGGATGACGTCCGAGCCCAGGCTGTAGACGGTGTCGGTGCCCTGCAGCATGTTCACATGCGTCGCAGCGCCCGCATTGGTGTAGACGTTGATGCCGCCGCTGGCGTTCTTGCCGCCGGTGATGGTCGCACTGCCGCCGGAGACGGCGACCTGGCCGGCATTGGCGCCGGTGACGGTGAAGTTCGCCATGGCGGCGCCGGTCTCGATGATGCCGTCGAGCGTGCCGGCGGTGAGGTTGACGCTGGCGCCTTTGGTGACGGTGATGGCGTCCTGACCGGCATTGTTGATCGACGCCTTGCCGCTGACGAGGATCTGGTTGTTGCCGGTGCCGCCGGTGATGGTGCTGTTGCCGTAGATATTGATGATCTGGTTGCCGGTGCCGGCATTGATGAGGTCGGTGCCGTGGGAATTGACCGTGTCGGAGCTTGCGAGCGTCAGCGTGTCGGTAGCGCTGGCGGCCGTGGTGATGAGATCGGCGCCGCCGCCGTCGGTGGCGGAATAGTTCAGGCCGCCGGCGCCGCCGGTCATGATGTCGCGCGAGCCGCCGAGGACGGTCATGCGGCCGGCGGCGCCGAGCAGGGTGATGTTGGAGAGCACGGCGTCGACGGTGCTGGCGAGAGCGCCGCCGTGATAGGTGATGTTGCCGCTGTCGCCGGCGATATAATAGGTGCCGCCATTGCCGTAGACGTTGGCGCCGGCGATGTCGCCGCGGCCGAAGATGGACAGCGAGCCGGTGCCGGCATAGACGGCGCCGGCGCCTTCGAGAATGACGGTGTTGTTGCCGGCGCCTGCGTGGATCACGTCGTTGCCGATGCTGGTGACCGTGGCATTGCCGGAGACGAGGTAGAGGGTGGCGCCGACGGAGCCGCCAGAGGTGACGATGCTCTGCGTGCCGTAGGAGACCTGGTCGGTGACACCGCCGCCGACATCCTTGGTCGTGTTGACGGTGCCGTCCTGGCCGATGCTCAGCGAGAAGTTGCCGCCGTTGTTCTG
Source organism: Acetobacteraceae bacterium (assembly GCA_965198855.1). GTDB lineage: Bacteria > Pseudomonadota > Alphaproteobacteria > Acetobacterales > Acetobacteraceae > BOG-908. The sequence continues at coordinate 1,359,531 of CBDAPZ010000002.1, forward strand.
GACATAGAGGTAGTCGAGCGTGCCGGTGATGCTGGCGGTGCCGGTGCTGCCGACGCTGACGATGGGGTTGCCGCCCTGGCCCTTGATGTTGGCGGTGCCGGTGACGCTCCACTGGTTGTTGCCCGTGCCGTCCTTGATGTTTGCGGTACCGGTGATCTGGCCGGAGACGTTCAAGGTGCCGCAGCTGATGGTGTCGGTGCCGGCGCTGGAGACGAGATCCTGGCCGATCAAAGTGAGGGTGTTGGTGGAACCGGCCATGGTGGAGATGGTGTTGCCGCCGGAGCTTCCGGTCTCTTTGTAATCCATGCCGCCCATGCCGCCCATGGCGATGATGTGGCCGGAGATTGCGGTGACCGTGAGCAGTCCGGCGCCGCCTTCGACAGCCTGGATGGACCCGGTGAGGCTGAGGCTGTGGGCGGCGCTGTCGGTATAGATCATCGTGCTGCCGGGAAGCACGCCGGTGAGCGTGCCGCTGGCGATCGCATTGCCATTCTGGTCAACGTTGCCAGATTCGACGGAAGGGCCCTGGACGATGTTGCCGGCTGAGAAGTTGGTGAATTCGTTGCCGGTGACAGAGACCGTGTAGGGTGTCTGGTTCAGCACGGCGACTTCGCTGGAGCCGAAATCGTTGACGAAGTCGTTGCCGGAGATGGCGAGCGAGGAACCGGCATAGGGGATGCCTTCGCCGCCGAAATGAACGGCGTATTGGTTCTGCGCGTCGGGGCCTTTTTCGATGATGTTGTTGGTGATGGTATCGACGCCGCCATTGGGCAGGTCGATCTCGTAGCTGGCGCTGCCGGTCGCACCGTCCTGAAAGATGTTGTTGCTGATGGTGTTGACCGCAGCTCGGCTTTTCAGCTCGTGACCGACGATCGCACCTTCGCTGATGTTGTTGGTGAAGGTCAGCGAGCTGGCGGCACCGATATAGACGTTGTGGGTGAAGCCGTCGCCGGCGCCGTTATCCTGGAACAGGCAATTGTTGATGACGACGTTGTTCTGGGTGAGGCTCGCGATCACGGGGGTGCCCATGATGCCGTTCTGGTTGTTGGAGAAGCTGTCGTTCTCCAGCGTCATGTTGCCGCCTTCGTAGCGGATGCCGGCGCCGTTGCCGCCGTCGGCCGTGGGGATGGCGGAACCGGAGAAGCTGCAATTCTCGATGGTGACGTTGTTGTCGACGGTGATGATGCCCTTGAGGTCGGTAGGGGCCTCGGTGGCGACGAAATTGGCCATGCCGCCGACACCTTCGATGGTGATGGAGGCGTTCACGATCGAGAAGTCGTTGACGTAGGTGCCCGCGTTGACGAGGATGGTGTCGCCGTTATGGGCGGCGGCGACGGCGGCGGAGAGGGTGGAAAATTCCTCGCCGGCGCCGACCGTGAGCACGTTGCTGCCGGCGGCGATGGTGGGCACCGGGACGGTGACGAGGCCTGGTGCAGGCGCGCTATCCAGTGTGCCGTAGGTTGAGGCGGCAAGGGCCGAGGCGGCGGTCCAAGAATAATGTGCCATGCACGTTTCTCCCGTCCTGGCGCGCGGTCCGCCCAGGCCAATTCGTTGCGGTATAGTAAAGTAAAGTGGAGTGTTCCGAAAGATTGCTGTTCACTTATCGGCAATGTTCGGATGTGATCGGCTGATCTACGTGGCGGCTGGCTCGCGATAGTATTTACGATAGGTCATTTTTTGCTCCATTCTGCGGCGGCGATGGACGGAGTATGCCGCGAGAGTGGTTAACAAAAGACAACTCTTAGTTGTTTTTTGCAAGTTGCCCCGCCGCCGCTAATGCAACTTATAAGGGTATCATCGATCACAAGCCCGTGAAGTAAATGATCCCGCGCGGTGAATGGGATGCACCTGGCCAAAGATTAAAGCGTCTTTTGGTTCTTTTTTTCGAAAAAGACCTGCTTGCTTTACGCTTCAGGTGCTCCGCGCAAGGATCTTCCGGCTCAGGAAGGCCATCACCGCATTGATAGCGAGTCCCGCAGCGGACAGCAGGGCGAGGGCCGCAAACATGCGTGCGGTTTGCAGGCGATATCCTGCCTCGAGGATGCGGAAGGCCAGGCCTGATGCGAGCCCACCGGCGCCGGTGACGAACTCGGCGACGACGGCGCCGACGAGGGCGAGGCCGCCGGAGACGCGCAGGCCGGCGAGGAAATAGGGGAGGGCTGCGGGTAGTCGCAGCAGGAAGATCTCCTGGGTGCGGGAGGCGCCATTCAGGCGAAACAGGTCGAGCAGTTCGGGTGGCGTGGCGGCAAGGCCGGAGGCGGTGTTCGCGAAAACCGGAAAGAAGGCGACGACGGTGGCGCAGACGACCATCGCGGCGAAGGGGTTGCCGATCCAGATGATGATGAGGGGGGCGATGGCGACGACCGGCGTGACCTGGAGGATGATGGCCCAGGGTTCGATGGCGGCGCGGGCCCAGCGGTTTGCCGCCATGGCGCAGGCCATCGGCACGCCGAGGAGGACGGCCAGAATGAGGGCGGCGAAGGTGACGGAGAGCGTCGCGAGCAAAGCGCGGAGGAGGCCGGCGGCATCTTCGGCGAAAGCTTCGAGGATGGCGAGCGGGCCTGGCACGATATAGGGCGCGACATGGGTGAGCATAACGATTGCCTGCCAGAGGCAGAGAGCGGCGGCGAAGGAGAGCAGCGGCGCGAGCAGGTCGAAGCGGGTTTTTTTCATGCTGCGAGCTGGAGCGTGCGCAGAGCGCGGGTGAGGGCTTCGACGCGGGCCATGTAGGCGTGTTCGAGGCGGTCATGCACGGGGCTGCCCGCGAATTCTTCGGCGATTCGGCCGGGACGGGGCGTCATGAGAATGATTCGGCTGCCGAGATAGGCGGCTTCGTAGAGGGAGTGGGTGACGAAGATCGTGGTGCAGCCGAGCTCGCGGGTGAGGTTGAGAAGATCGTCCTGCAGTTTGTGGCGGGTGAATTCGTCCAGGGCGGCGAAGGGTTCGTCCATGAGGAGGAGTTTGGGGCGGGAGACGAGGGCGCGCGCGATGGAGACGCGCATGCGCATGCCGCCGGAGAGGGTTTTGGGACGGGCATCGGCGAAGTCGGAGAGGCCGACACGATCAAGCATTTTTCGGGCTTCGGCCAGCGCATTGTGGTCCCGGCGGAGACGGAGGGGAAGGGCCACGTTCTGGGCGGCTGTGGCCCAAGGCATGAGGGTGGATTCCTGGAAGACGTAGCCGAGCTCTCCGGGGGCGGGTGGCGTGCCGGGCCAGTCGATCTTGCCATGGGTCGGCTGATCGAGCCCGGCGACAAGGCGCAGCAGGGTGGATTTGCCGCAGCCTGACGGGCCGAGAAGGACCATCAGATCGCCGGCGTTGATCGTGATGGTGATGTCGGCAAGTGCGACGGTGCCGCCGTCAAAGCGCTTTTCAACGCCTTCGAGGGAAAGCATTGGCGGCCTCAGGGGGAGATCTTACCTGTGTGGCTGAATTTCAGGGTGTAGGCGGTCTTGTAGTCCAGATCGCTCGGGTAGAGGCCGGCCTGGACCATGGAGTCGAAGAAGTCTTTCCAGTGGGCGTCGGTCATCGCGCCGATGCCGTAGGTGAGCGCGTCGCCGGATTCGACGATGCCGTGGGAGCGGAGGGCTTCGCGGCCGTAATCCAGCAGGCCATCGGTCATATCCGGGTTCGCCTGCTTGATGAGCTTGTTGCCAGGGGTGGGGTCGCTTTCGAGGTAGGAGCGCCAGCCTTCGGCGGTCGCGTCGATGAAGCGCTGGACGAGATCAGGGTTCTTGGTGACGAGGTCCTGGCTGGTGGCGATCATGCTGCCGTAGCCGGCGAAACCGGCGTCGGAGATGAGGAGGACGACGGGGTCGAAGCCGGCCTGCTGTTTGACCAGGTAGGGTTCGGAGCCGAGATAGCCTTGCTGGATGGCTTTCTTGTCGGCGAGGAAAGGGGCCAGGCTGAAGGCGTACGGGCGGATCTGGTCGTCGGTGTAGCCGAATTTCGTTTTCAGGAAGTTCCACCAGCCGATGCGAGTGTCCGAGCCGATCATGATGGGTTCGCCTTTAAGGGCGAGGAAGCTGTCATTGCCCATGCCGGGGTGGGCGATGAGGATGGACGGGTCTTTCTGGAAGATCGCGGCGACGGCGACGAAGGGGAGTTTTTCCTTCGCGAAATTCAGGGCGAGGAAGCTGTTGCCGGCGATGGTGAAATCCAGCCGGCCGGCGAGCAGGAGCTGAGCCTGGTTCACCTGCGGGCCGCCTTGGCGGATGGTGACGTCCAGCCCGTGCTTCGCGTAGATGCCTTGGGCGATGGCCTGGTAGTAGCCGCCGTACTCGGCTTCGGCGAGCCAGTCGAGGCCGAAGACGATCTTGTCGGCGATCTTGTCGGCAGCGAGGGCCGGCAGGGTTGAGAGTGCGAAGACGAGAAGGGCCGCTAGGGCCCCGCCGAGCCGGAATTTGTGCAGGCCGATCAATGTGGTGGCGCCTTGCAGGGGTTTGGGTCGCGCGGTGTGCTTGAGCCGGTGGAAAGGAATGGATGCAGGTGGCAGGGGCGCGGGTCAAGGCGGGGATGTGGGTGTCGGCGGCATTGCGGTTGTCGTTCGCCGAGGGGCGTGGCGGGGCGGTGTTGCGGCGTGGGGATGAGGATGCCGGAGGGATTTTGGCCGTGCTGCGGGGGCGCGAAGGATTTTGCGTGCTGAGCCAGGTGAGCGGGGCGGATGGCGAGCGAGCCTGGTTGCGCGCGACGGGGGCTGAGCCGGTCGATCAGGAGGCGGCGGATGCTTATGTGGCGCGGCAGGTGGCGCGCGATCCGGATGTTTGGGTGGTGGAGTTCGACACCGTGGACTACCTGCCGCCGTTCGAGGCAAAGATCATATAGTCGGGTGGTGGGGCCGGTTGTGCCGTAAATCATGACGGGGGATTTGGGGGCGCCGGCACGGCTCCCCCAATCTTTGAAAGGATTAGCCGTTGCGCTCAGTCGTTGTTTTTTGTGGGTCGCGGCATGGCCGTGACCCGGCTTGGACGCAAGCGTGTGTCGCTTTAGGTCAGGGTTTGGCACAGGCCGGCATACGGTTGGTTTATGGCGGTGGCCGCATGGGGCTGATGGGGGTGGTGGCCGATGCGGTGCTCGATGCGGGCGGCGAGGTGCGAGGGATCATCCCGGAATTCCTGACCGCAATGGAAGTGGCGCATGACCGGGTGACCGATCTGGTGGTGACGGACAGCATGCATAGCCGCAAGCGGCAGATGTTCGAGCTGGCGGATGCGTTCGTGACGATGCCTGGAGGGTTAGGCACGCTGGACGAGACGGTGGAGATCGTCACCTGGAAGCAGCTTGGGCTGCACGAGAAGCCGGTGTTCATCTGCAATGTCGGGGGTTGGGCGGAGGGTTTGCTCGGCGCGTTCGAGATGGCGTTGGCGGACGGGTTCGCTTCGGTGAGTGCACGCGGGCTGTATCAGGTGCTGCCCGATGTGGCGGCGGTGCTTGGGGCGCTGGTGGCGGTGCCGGAGAGAGCGTTGCCAGCGGCCGATATCGCCAAGCTATAAATATGAAGAAGGCCCCGGACGCTTGCGCGATCCGGAGCCCCTGCATTGTTTGACGGCGCTTGGCCGCCTGGGCTGGATCAACCCGCGGAGCGCGCTCCAGCAGTGATCATCCAGGTCACGACGGCCTCTGGCATCACACAATGAGACACTGGATCACCTCCTTTCGGTTGTTACTGAGGGGAGCCTGGGCGATGTCGCGTGGTGTCGTCAAGCGGGATTTTTACGCAAGGCCAGCCGCTTCGAGGATGAGGTTGCCGATGATTTCGGGCTGGGAAATGAGCGAGAGGTGGCTGGCTTTCACTTCGATGGTCTTGGCGTTCATGCGTTTGGCCATGAAGCGTTCGAGGTCGGGGTTGATGGTGCGGTCTTCGGTGGAGACGGCGTAGAAGCTGGGCTTTTCGCGCCAGGCGGCATGGGTGACTTTGCCGGCGAGAAGGGTTTTCTGGAAAGGCTCCTGGACGGCGTAGAGGGCGCGGGCCTTTGCGGGGGGCAGGTCGGCGCCGAAATCACGCAGGAAGGCGGCTTCGGTGAGTTGGCCCCATCCATTGGTGAAGACGATGCCGGCGGAGGCAGGGGGTGTGGGGAAGCGTTTGGCGAGGGCCGCGTAATCTTCGCCGGCGTCCGGTGCGCGGGCGGCGACATAGACGAGGGCGGAGACTTTCGGGTCGATGCCGGCTTCGGTGACGATCATGCCGGAGAAGGAGTGGCCGACGAGGACGGTGGGGCCTTGCTGCATGTCCAGAGCGCGCTGTGCGGCGGCGACGCTTTCTTCCAGCGTGGTGAGAGGGTTTTGCACGGAGGTGACGTTGAGACCGGCGGCCTGGAGGCGGGGGATGATGCCGGACCAGCAGGAGCCGTCGGCGAAGAGGCCGTGGACCAAAACGACGTTGCGGGCCTTTGTGACGGCAGCGCCGGGCGCTGCGGCTGCTGGGAGGATGGGGCTTGCTGCTGCTGCGGCGAGAAGGCCGATGAGGGAACGACGATCCAAGGCGGTTCTCCAATGTGATGGGCAGGCGCGTGCGCAAGGCTGCTTGCGGAGTAATGAGGCCGGAGGTATACGCCGCGGCTCGGTCGGAGTGTAGCTCAGCCTGGTAGAGCACTGTGTTCGGGACGCAGGGGCCGGAGGTTCGAATCCTCTCACTCCGACCAGTCCCGCATCTGAATGTGTTGCGCCTAGCGCATGCGGGCGCCCCAGAGCATCAGCCAGCGTACCGGAAAAACCCAGGCGAAGCCGGCGATCGCGTAATAGACGATCTGGATGGCCCAGTGCAGCGGGCGGACATAGTCGGCGAGCAGGGTGGCCGCGGCGATCCAGGCGATGACCACCAGCAGGACGGCGGCGGTGGCGATAGGAATGCGGGGCATGGGGTGGCGTTAGGGTAAGCGGGCTTTGGCCGCAAGCTGTTACCTGCCAGGGCGTTGCAGGCACCCAGGATGGCTCTATACAGCGTCGGGTCAAAGCCGAGGCGACGCTTACGATGGACTTGAAAGACCATATCCGGTCGATCCCGGATTTCCCGAAGCCGGGCATCCTGTTTTACGACATTTCGACGCTGCTGCGGCATCCGGATGCGTGGCAGGTGGCAATGGGCCGGCTTGCAAGCCGGGTGCGGGCGTATCAACCGGATCTGCTGGCCGGGATCGAATCGCGCGGGTTCCTGCTGGCGGCGCCGCTGGCGTTGAAGCTGGGCTGCGGGTTCGTGATGATACGCAAGCCGGGCAAGCTGCCGGGGGCGACGGTGGGGCTGGATTACGCGCTGGAATACGGGACGGATCGTCTCGAGATCCAGGCGGATGCGGTCTCGCCCGGGCAGCGCGTGGTGATCGTGGATGATCTGCTGGCGACCGGCGGGACGATGGCAGCCGGGATCAAGCTGCTGCGGAGCATGGGGGCGGAGGTGCCGGCGGCCGCGGCGCTGATCGAGCTGAGCTTCCTTGGTGGGCGGCAGAAGCTGGATGTGCCGGCGGAATCCCTTGTCGCCTATGAGGCATAAGCTAGTGCCGTCGGACAGAGCTTTTTCGCGGATGCGCCACTCGGCCGTATCGATCACGTTGGCATTCGCGGTGACTGCCGCCACGGCAGAGGCAGCGCCGCTGGCAGCGCATCATGCCGTCTACAAGCTTACGCTGGACGCCACGAAAGAGCAGGGCGTGCTCGCTGCGAGCGGCACCATGTCCTACGACGTGGTGGATACATGCACGGGGTGGACGACGGCCCAGCATCTGGTGATCGACCTGACCAACAAGGATGGGCAGGATATAAAAATGGTGTCGGATTACGCGACACTGGAAAGCAAGGATGGAACGCACCTGGATTTCCATACGCGTGAAATGACCGGCAGCTCTACGACGCAGCAGCTGGACGGCACCGCGGTGCTGGACAAATCGGGCAAGGGACATGCCGATTTTACGTCGCCCGAGAAGAACACCGTGCTGTTGCCGATCGGAACGTTGCTGCCGATGGCGCATACGAGCGCGATTATCGATGCAGCCATGGCGGGCAAGAAGTTCCTGTCGGTGCCGCTGTTCGATGGCACCGGATCGAATGGTGCGGAAGATACGTTTGTTACCATTGAGAACTGGAAGCCGGCGGCGGAACAGAAATATTCCGCGCTTTCTGGGCTCTCCTTCGGGCGGATGCATATCGCGTTCTTCGACCGGACGAACGACAGCGAAACGCCGACTTACGAGATCGGAATGAAATACTACGCGAACGGCGTGGCCGATTCGATGGTGATGAATTTCGGCGAGTTCTCGATGGACGGTGCATTGGACCAGTTCGAGTTGCGCGCTCCCGTGCATTGCGGAAGTTGAAGGTTTCTTGGAAGGTCTTGGTGGTTGCTGGGCCTGATCTAGGAGGGTTGGCATGGAACTCGTAGCGGTCGATCTCGGCGGGACGAATGTGCGCTTTGCGATTGCCACTGTGCAGGGCGGGCGGGTGACGACACTGGGCGAGGCGACCACGCTGCATACGGCCGAACATCCGAGCCTGGCGATGGCTTGGGCGGCCTATGCGTCGCGGGCGGGGCGCAGCCTGCCAAAAGCGGCAGGGCTGGCGGTGGCGTGCCCGATTTCCGGCGATGTGCTGAAGCTGACGAACAGCCCCTGGATCATCAGGCCGTCGACGCTGCCGGCCGAACTGGGCATCGACACGATGACCCTGATCAATGATTTCGGCGCGGTAGGGCACGCGGTGGCGCAACTGCCGCATGAGCATCTGCAACACATCTCGGGGCCGAATACGGCGCTGCCGGCGGAAGGGGTGATCGGGATATTGGGGCCGGGGACCGGGCTCGGCGTCGCCCATGTGCTGCGGAACAAGACAACGTATTACGTGATGGAAAGCGAAGGCGGGCATATCGATTTTGCGCCCGTTGATGCCATCGACGATTCCCTGCTGCTGCGGTTGCGCGCACGCTTTCGCCGGGTCTCGGCCGAGCGGGTGGTCTCGGGACCGGGGCTTGCGAACATATATGAGGCACTGGCGGCGCTCGAGGGACGGGCGATCCCGGCGCAGGATGACAAGGCACTATGGGCCTCGGCGCTCGATGGCACCGACAGCCTGGCGGTGACGGCACTCGGGCGGTTCTGCCTGACGCTCGGCAGCGTCGCCGGGGACCTGGCGCTGGCTCAGGGGGCGCATGGCATGGTGATCGGCGGCGGGGTCGGGACACGGATCGCGCATGTCCTGCCGGAGTCGGGCTTTGCAAGCCGGTTTACGGCGAAAGGAAGACTGGAGGCGATGCTGGCGGGGATACCGGTGAAGCTGATCTCTCATCCGCAGCCTGGACTTTTTGGGGCGGCGGCGGCTTTTGCTATGGAACATTCGCGTTGAGACGGAAGACAAGCAGTCCTTTTTTGAAAAAAAGAACCAAAAAACTTTTGCTTCTTTGTCCGCTGGTGGCGTCGGCGTGTATGGGAACACCTAAGCCGCAGTTTTCTGCGATGGACAACAACGATATTCAGCGGGTGGGAAAGTATCTGAATGATACTTCCAAGTTCGAGGCGCGTTTTACGCAAAGCGGCGCATTTGGGACCGGGGCGGGATTGGTCTGGCTGGATCGGCCTGGTCAATTGCGCATTGATTACGCGGGGCCGGCTTCGCGGCTCATGGTGATCAGCAACGGGCGCGTGCGCATCCTCGACCGAGCGACCGGCGGCACGAGCACCATGCCGCTGAGCAGGACACCTCTTGCTATTCTCCTTGCGCCGGACATCACTCTTTCCGGGCCGGTGAGCGTGACAGCTCTGCATCATGATCTGACTGGGCTGCAACTGACGCTGCAGAAAAGCGACCAACCGGGGCAGGGTAGCCTTACCCTCTATCTTTCGGATATGCCGCTGCATCTGAATGCGGTGACGGTAACCGATGCGTATCAGCGCAGCCTGACACTTAGCCTTTCGGACATGAACCTAAATCCTGCGCTGACTCCCGACCTCTTTAAACCACCCGTCGTTTCAACCGGCTCTTAACTAGAGAGAACCGCGACAGCCCGCAAAAGTCTTTTGCTTCTTTTCTTCAGAAAAGAAGTTCTTCCTTAATTCTGCAACCGCCCCGCGGAGCCAAGTGCCGCCGCCAGCATGGTTTGCAGCGCGGTGTTGATGCTGTCGCCATCGTCGGCTTCGTAGAAATTGTCGGCCGAGGTGGCGCATTTACTCATGGCGTATTCGATGTTCGTCAGTTTCGGGTCCGGCGATGCGCCTTCGACGATGTTGATGTCGCCGCCAAGGTAGAACGGGTTCGCGAGTGGATAATACTTCGTATACAGGACGTAGATGGTGAAGCCGGCCGCCTTGAGGTGGTCACAGGCAGCGGGGTCGATCACGCTCTGCGTGCGTCCGCTCTGGGACGTGGGGTTCAAGAAGTAATCGTCCATCCCGTCGGTGACGATAAAGAGATTTTTCTTTGGCGCGGCTGGGTAATTGCCCGCGCCTGATGGCGCTACGAAGCCGCCCAGCAATGTCATGGCATTTTCGAAATTGGTGTCCGGTACGTCTATCGTGACCGGGGGCAGCACGTTTTTGGTCAAGGTCTGGGCTTCCACCGTCACCGGGCCTGCTTCCGAAGCGGCGAAGGATCCGCTGGAAGCCGCAGCGGGATAAACCTGATTGATGCCGGCGGGCTGCGCATTGGCGGTGAGCGGTGCATTGAATTGATAGACGCCGACCGAGAGCCGGCTGGCGCCTTCCGCCGTGATCATCGAGGTGATCACGTTGCCTGCTGCGGTCTGGAGGACATCATAGCGCAGTTGAACATTTTGCGACTTCGCAAGGCCCCAGTAATCGTTGCCACCAGCATCGTTGTGGCAGGCGAAGGCACAGGGCGCCTGTGGCATTTTTGTGAGTGCGGTGACGGAGAAGGTTGAGGGAGGCGAGTATCCGGAAGCGTAGATGATGCTGCCGGGGCCGCCCTGGCCGTTCAGGCATTGACCGGTCTTGGAGGAAACGCCGTTGGCCGCGGAAATTGCCGGGTTGAGGATATAGCCCGGAAAGGCGCATTCGCTCGCCGGCCCTGTAAACCTCATGTCGCATTGCCCGGCGACCGAGCCGCCGGCCGCGCTGCCCGAGGGTTGCGGGACGGCCTCCTGTTGCGTTTGCGGGCTGCCATCCTTCGATGAAGGATACACGAAGGTGCCGTATCCGTATGGAAGGTAAAGGCTTGGGTTGTTTTGCGTTCGGGTTGAAGAAAGCGCGCTTTGCGGCGGGTTGGTGGTGTAGGCGCCGCTGACCGGCGTGTAGGCCCAGCTGTAATTTTGGTCTAAGTTCTGGCCCATCTTCAGGCTTTGCGCGCTGCATGGCGTCAGTTGCTCCATCCTGGCGATGTCGTCTTCTGTCGCTGCGATCATCATCGATGAGGAATTGTCGAGCAACATCAGCACTTCGACGTAGGAGGGGTTGCTGATTACGGCGGTGGCGGTGCCGGCGATATTCCAGTTGGGCCAGTTGGGCCAGTGGGTGGGGATCAGGTTGCCAAAATGAGCGATGATGATGCCCGAGTAACTGACCGTGGCCGTTGCCGAGGTGTTGCTCGGTGAACAGGCGACGGTGATGATCGGCGGGTCGATCTTTTTCGCTTGCGGCAGGATGCCGAGTTGGGATGCGAACCAGCGCTGGCCTGCGAGAACGCCTTTGGTCTCGCAGGCGGGATCGTTCTGTTGCAGCAATTGGGCGGCGGTTCGGGCGGCGTGCATGGCGGCTGCGTCGGCTGCCATGTCGAATTGCGCCTGTGCCTCGCTGTACATGCCGTAATCGACGGCGAGGCCGACCATTATCAGCATAGGTACTAGTGCGATGGCAAAGAGCAGCGATACCGCGCCTTTTCGGCTTGCGCGCAGGGAAGCACGCGGCGCGGATGGAAGGTGCATCAGCTGCATTGCTGGGCGGGCTGATCGTTCGGGTTAGCGTCGGCCGCTGCAGGCTGGATCGTGGCCCAGCCGGTTTTAGTGCCTGGTATGCTGCTGCGTACCGGCCAGTAGCTGGTCGCCCAGAAGGTGACCGGGCCGGTGACGAAATTAAAGAAATAGGGCGTGTAGGTCAGTTTAACGTCGGCCATCAGAAAGGCATCGGGCACCGAGATGCCAGATTGCGGCAGGGTTTCCACATTGCTGGTCGGAATCGTTCCCAGATTTTTCGGGCTCCCGGGATCGTTCTGGTTCAGGAACGGACCGCCATTGGCCGATCCGCATGGCCGCAGGACGGTGTTGCCGGTGACGAAACCTGGAAAACCATAGGCCTTGCTCCATTTCACCGTAGCCTGATAGTCGCATTTGGACGTGCAGCCCGCGGCGATCTCGTAATCAACCGAGGTCAGAACCGCAGAGACGGCGTTGCCGGCATTGGTGGGAGTTTCACCGATGGTGGCGATGCCTTCGCGTAGCCAGGGCACATCCGCGAGGATCAGAGAGAGTGCCTGGGTGGCCTGTGCATCGGTCAATTGCGCAGAGCCGTTTGTCTGGATGGCGAGTGTGGCTGCAGATTCCGAAATGCTGCGCGATGCGGCCCAGACTTGTTCCCACAGGATGGCAGCCTTCGAGATGTCGAACACGCCGATCACCAGCAGCATCATGACCGGGGCGATAATGCCGAATTCGAGGGCTACCACGGCTTTGCGTGCGCGGCACAGCGTATTGGCTTGCGAAAGGTTCAGGCGCATGCCGGCGCTGCTCCCGTGTTGAGTGCGTCGGCGACGTAGGGCTCGACGACAAAGCCTGCCGTCGCCAGCGTGGGATGCGCCATGTTGCCGTTATAGGAGGCGGAGAGCACGCCCGGCAGCAATCCGGCGATGAAACTCGGCCCGATATAGAGTGCCTGCACCAGCACCAGTTGCTTGGGCATGGCGTTGCAGAACGCACCGCCCGCATTATCGTCGAACGGCACGATCGAGCCTGCATGCAACTGGATGATCGGCATCGGGGCAAAGGAATAGTCGAGCACCGTGGAGTCGAGGGCGGTGACGCTGATGGACATGTTGGTACATTCGAGCAGGCCTCTGGCGGCCGGGCAGAGATAGTTTTTTATGAAGGCCTGGCCGGTCGTGACGCCTTGCGCGTTGCCTGTTTGTATCTGGCGAACGGCGGATTGCAGGGCGGCGTCAAATGCTTCCTGGGTGAAGAGATCGTAGCCCAACTCAAAGATAAACATGATCCACATGAAGAACGGGATCGCCAGTATCGCGAATTCAAGGCTCACCGCGCCTTGTCGTGCGTTAGGGCGCCGAGAGCGTTTACGCGACGTCACGTTGCAATATTGCGACGCCATATAGATCTGCGCCATTTTTCATCATGTGCATCTGCATAACGAGATTAAAACTGTTCTGCAATGGTGTAGTCAAGCCTGCCATGCACGTCAATGGATCGCCATCTGCCGTTTTGGCATGGGGTTCGATGCAAAACCACAGCTACTAGCTGAATTGCTGTGCCCGCAGACAACTTTCTGGTGATGATGCTGCGCTTTGGTGTCCATCCGTAACGTCGCGCTGAGGGCCATCTGGCACGGTATTCCTGCGCCCGGGTGCTCATGGCCCCAAATGACCGCTCCGCTCGAATGCTCGCACTCCGCACCGTCTGACTCGTCAGCCCAACTTCCCGAACAGACACTTAAACCGGACGTTTGGCTTTCGGTCGGCGGCCCGGCCATGCAGTGGCGTGGTATTCGAGGTCGCCGGCGAAACGTTCATCAATGGTGCGGCCGCGGACGGAGACACCGGCGCTATGTACCGTCTCCGGGTCGCCCGACACCAATGGGTGCCACCAGGCGAGGCCGGCGCCTTCCTTGATGCGGCGATAGGCGCAGGAGGGGGGCAGCCAATCGATCTCGTCGATCGCCCCTGGGGTGAGCTGGACGCAATCGGGCACCCGGCGGCGGCGGCGGGCGTAGTCGCTGCATTGGCAGGTCTGGCCGTCGAGCAGGCGGCAGGCGACGTTGGTCCAGGTGAGCTCTTCGGTTTCGTCGTCGCGGAGCTTGTGGAGGCAGCAGCGGCCGCAGCCGTCGCAGAGAGACTCCCATTCGGCTGGCGTCATTTCAGCCAGGGTTTTTGTTTTCCAGAAAGGAGGCATCCGTAGAGGGTAGTCGGTCGGGAGCCGGGTGGAAAGGCGGGGGTTGCAGCCCCCGCACATGCCTAGGTTTTGGGTTGTGGGATGCGCTGGCTGCCTTGGCGTTCGAACATCCAGTGCGGGTATTCGCTTGGCAGTTTGCTGGCGTCGTTAAGCGGCGACAGGTCATTGGCCGTGAGGGTGACGCGGGTGGCGGCGATGTTGTCCTCCAGCTGGTCGGGGCGCTTGGCGCCGACGATGACGCTGGTGACGACTTTCTGCGCCAGCAGCCAGGCGATGGCGATCTGAGCAACGGAGACGCCGTGTTGTTTGGCGATCGGGCGCATGGCTTCGATCACCGCATCGGCGCGGTGGGCGTCGACGGGCGGAAACGCGAATTTATGGCGGCGATCGCCTTCGGTGCCGCTGTTGTTGGCGTATTTGCCGCTGAGCAAGCCGCCGGCAAGCGGGGACCACACCATGAGGCCGGTGCCTTCGCTGCGCAGGAGGGGGACGATCTCGCGCTCGAGGTCGCGGCCGGCGATGGTGTAGTAGGCCTGCAGCGAAGCGGGCTTGGTGAGGTTGAGGCGCTCGGCGATGCCGATGGCTTTCATGATCTGCCAGGCGGCCCAGTTGGAAACGCCGATATAGCGGACGTGGCCTTGGCGAACGAGATCGTCCAGCGCGCGCATCGTTTCCTCGATGGGGGTAACGGTATCGAAGCCGTGAATCTGGTAGAGATCGATGTAGTCGGTATTGAGGCGTTTGAGGCTGGCTTTGACGGCGTCCATGATGTGGCCGCGGGAGGCGGCGCGCATGTTCACGCCGGGGCCCATGTTGCCGAAGACCTTTGTGGCGAGCACGAAGTTCTCGCGCGCTACGCCGAGGTTGCGAATGGCCTGGCCGGTGATCTGTTCGGAGAGGCCTTCTGCATAGACGTCGGCGGTGTCGATGAAGTTGATGCCGGCTTCGTGGGACTGGCGGAGGAGGGCGTCGGCGGCTTCCTGTTGCAGGGCGCCGATGTTTTGCCAGATGCCGTTGCCGCCGCCGAAGGTCATTGTGCCGAGGCAGAGTTCGGAGACGAAGAGGCCGGTGCGGCCTAGCTCGTTGTATTTCATCGTTAAGATCCTGTGGGATTTGGAAGGAAGCGTTGCCGCAGATGTCGCAGATCGATAGGCGATTTAAGAGGAATGATCGCCCTGTTTTAATCTTCTTGTTTTTATCTGTGACATCCGTGGAAAAGCTTTCTTGCTTTAGGTTTGCAGGCTTGTCGCTAACGCGTTCAGGTCGGGAGCGATGATGTCCCAGTCTTGTTCGGGGGTGAGATCGGTGGTTTGGGCGGGGCCGTGTTCGGTGGGGCGGGGGATGAAGGCGGTGCGGAGGCCGCAGGCACGGGCGGCGGCGAGGTCGCTGTTGTGGGCGGCGGCCATGCAGATCTGTTCGGGTTTTAGGGCGAGGATGTCGGCGGTGCGGAGATAGGCCTCGGGGTTGGGTTTGTAGGTTTGCACGAGCTCGGCGCCGAGGATGGCGTCCCACGGGAGGCCGGCGCGCTTCGCCATGTCGATCATGAGGATGACGTTGCCGTTGGAGAGGGGGGCAATGATGTAGTGCGTTTTCAGGCGCGTTAGGCCTTTGACGGAGTCGGGCCAGGGGGCCAGGCGGTGCCAGGCGGTGTTGAGCGATGCAAGATCTTCGGCGGGGATTTTTGCGGAGTCGATACCGAAGGTGGGAAGGATGGCGAGGAGGTTTTCGTAGTGGAGTTGATCGAGGCGGACCCAGGCGCGTTCGCCGCTACGAATGGCTGCCATTGCGGGTTGATAGCGTTTCCGCCACGCGTCGGCGAAGGCTGTAGGATCTACGCTATCCGGTGCGTATTTTTGTAGGAAGGGGTTCGCTTCTCTTGCGATTCCGCTGCGCCAGTCGACCACTGTTCCAAAAACGTCGAATAACACGGCTTTGATGGAAGCATGGATCATTTGGTGGGTTCTCGTGGTTTCCCGCATCGCCAAAGCGCGATGCGGGCTACGCGTTGTCGCATCCAAGACATAAAGTCTTTTGCTTCTTTTCTTCAGAAAAGAAGATACTTCCTTACTTATCTGTCTCCAGCTTGCTCCACGCATGACCGTCTTTTTCCAAAAGTGCGTCTGCCCCTTTCGGCCCGTTGGAGCCGGCTGCGTAAAATTCCGGTTCGGTGCCTGAGAGTTTGATGGCGGGGTCGATGGCGGCCCAGCTGGCTTCGATCATGTCGGCGCGCTGGAAGAGGGTGCTGTCGCCGATGAGGCAGTCGTAGATGAGGGTTTCATAGCCGACGTTTGGGGCCATAGGAAACGCGTCCTTGTAGAGGAAGCGCAGGTCGATGGGGGCGAGGGTCATTTTGGGGCCGGGGTGTTTGGCGGTGATGGCGAGCGTCATGCCTTCGTGGGGTTGAACGTCGATGGTGAGTGTGTTGGCGGTGAGGTGTTCGACATCGGTGTCGCGGAAGAGGGCGAAGGGGGGTTTGCGGAAGTGGACGACGACTTCGGTCTGGCGGCCGTGGAGGGATTTGCCGGTGCGGACGTAGAAGGGCACGCCACCCCAGCGCCAGTTGTCGATGAGGAAGCGGAGCGCGATGTAGGTTTCAGTGTTGCTGTCCTTGGCGACGTTGGGTTCGTCGCGGTAGTTGGCGACCTTGTGGTCCATGACCTGGCCGGCGGTGTATTGGCCGCGGACGACATCTTCGGGGCGGACCGGGTGGATGGCTTGCAGGAGCTTGGCTTTTTCGTTGCGGACGTCTTCGGCGTCGAAGGAATTAGGTGGCTCCATCGCGATCATCGAGAGGAGCTGGAACATGTGGTTGGGGACCATGTCGCGCAATGCGCCGGTCGGCTCGTAGAAGGAGCCGCGGCCTTCGACGCCGACGGTTTCCGACGCGGTGATTTCCACGTAGTCGATATGGTCGCGTTTCCAGAGCGGTTCGAAGATGCCGTTGGCGAAGCGGAGCGCCATGATGTTCTGGACGGTTTCCTTGCCGAGAAAATGGTCGATCCGAAAAATTTGCTTCTCATCGGCTTGGGCGAGGACACGGGCGTTAAGTTTTTTTGCGGAGTCGAGGTCGGCGCCGTAGGGTTTTTCGATGACGACGCGGCGGAAGGCGTCGTTTTCTTCTTTCAGCAGGCCGGCTTTACCGAGCTGTTCGACGACATCGCCGAAGAAGCGGGCGGCGATGGCGAGATAGAAGACGGTGTTACCTTTGGCGTGGTCTTTGAGTTTGGCGATGTCTTCGGGTTTGGAGAAATCGGCTTGTACGTAGTCGAGACGCTGGGTGACCCAGCCCCAGGTTTTTTCGTCGATCTTGTCGACGTAGAATTCGGCTGTCGGATCTTTGGTGAATTCCTGCATCGTGCTGGTGAGCTCGTCACGCCAGTGGCCGACATCGGATTCGACGCGGTCGACGCCGATGATCTTGAAGCCGTCATCCAGCAGGCCGCCGCCGGCGAGATTGTAGAGGGCGGGCATGAGGAGGCGTTTGGTAAGGTCGCCATGGGCGCCGAAGATGATGAGGGTGGCAGGGGGCGCTGGGTGGGCGCCGGCGGCGGCAACGTTTTTGCCGGGAGAGGTGGGTTTTGCCGAGGCGGAGTGCAGGGCGGCGGGCTGGTCCATAGGGAGCTCCTCAGAGATCGGGGCGATGCCTCGCCGATATAGGCGCACGGCCATTATAGAGGGTGGCGTGTCTCGCGTAAGAAGGCTTTGAAGACGTTTTGGTTGCGCGCGGGCACCGTCGTGCTGCATTTGCGAAGGGCTCAATACAGCTGCGCGGGCAAGAACCTTGCCGACACGGCGCGTGGCGCTTATGCGATAGCGTTTGCGTTGCGCGGAGTTCCGGGGTCATGGGTTTCAGGGTTGCAGTTGTGGGCGCTACCGGTGCGGTCGGGCGCGAGATTCTGAAGACCCTGTCCGAGCGGAATTTCCCCGTCGATGAGGTGGTGGCGCTGGCGTCTGCGCGCTCGGTTGGGCAGCAGGTGAGCTTTGGCGAGAAGACCGTGCTGACGGTGAAGAACACCGAGACGTTTGATTTTGCCGGGTGGGATATCGGGCTGTTCAGCCCGGGGGCTGCGGTTTCGGCCGTGCATGCGCCGCGGGCGGCTGCGGCGGGGTGCATCGTGATCGACAATACGAGCCAGTTCCGTATGGAGCCGGATGTGCCGCTGGTGGTGCCGGAGGTGAACCCGCAGGCGCTGGCGCGGTATACGAAACGCGGCATCATCGCCAATCCGAATTGCAGCACCATACAGATGGTGATGGCGCTGAAGCCGTTGCATGATCGCTTCAAGGCCAAGCGGGTGGTGGTCTCGACCTACCAGTCCGTTTCAGGCGCGGGCAAGGAAGGTATGGACGAACTGTTCGTGAGCAGCAAGGCGTTCTTTGTGAACGATCCTGCGCAGCCGCAGATCTTTACCAAGAACATCGCCTATAACTGCATTCCGCATATCGACAAGTTCCTGGATGACGGGTCGACCAAGGAAGAATGGAAGATGGCGGTGGAGACACGCAAGATCCTCGATCCGGATATTGCAGTGTTCGCCACCTGCGTGCGGGTGCCGGTGTTCATCGGGCATGCGGAGGCGGTGAGCGTGGAGTTCGAGCATCCGGTGAACGTGGGCGAGGCGCGCGATCTGCTGCGGGCGATGCCTGGTGTGGTCGTGATCGATGGACATGACGATGGCGGCTACATCACGCCGGCCGAGAGCCAGGGCGAGGATGCGGTGTATGTCAGCCGGATCCGGCGCGATCCGACGGTGCCGAACGGGCTGGGGTTCTGGTGTGTTGCGGATAATCTGCGCAAAGGTGCGGCGCTGAACGCGGTGCAGATCGCTGAGGCGCTGGTGGCGCAGAAATTGGTCAGAAAATTGGCGGCCTGAGGGGCCGAACTTAGAGGGCAGTCCTCGATTTACCCGGGTGACAAGGGAGTCTGCACGGGGCAATAATCGCTCCATTGTCGGAATGGTGACTCTCATGATCTCCTGGAAAATGACGGCGGCTCTGGCGGCGATGAGCGTCGCCCCCGCGATGGCAGCGACGCAATATGATTCCGGAGGCTCGACCTTCGATCATAAACGGGTCGACAGGGCCACGCGTATCGCTTATTATGGCCGGTTTTCCGAAGCAATTTCCGTGCTGAACGACGTGATTGCGTCATCGCCCGACTATGCATTCGCGTATTATGTGCGTGCGCAATTCTACCAGGACGCGGGACGATACACGGAAGCGCTCGCAGACGTGGCCCGCGCGGAAGCCTTCCATCCCGATGCGGCGCAGATCGCCGTCTTGCGGGCAACGATCGCCTTACGGCAGCATGATGCACAGACCGCGCTCAAGGAGATCGACGCGGCTGAAAAGATGCCGCTCCACAGCGTGTGGTCGTATGGCGGCGTACACGTCTACCACACCGTCTCGCAGAACCTGGCTGCCTACGAACTCATCTATTCCAGCGTCGCTTACGAAATGCTTGGTCAAGATAAAGCGTCTGTAGAGGCGATGTCCCAAGCGATCGATCTGCAGCCCACCGCGCCCTCCTATGTGCTCAATGCACATTGCTTCTATTCCGCCATCGTCGGGTTCGCCCAAATGGCCGAACTCACCTGCGACGAGGCGATCAAGCGTCAGAGCCATGAGATCGGCGATTACGACAGCCTCGGGCTGGCGGATTTGAAGATCAAGGCGTGGGCAAAGGCTATCAAAGACTTTGATTATGCCATCGAGATCCGGCCGGGATTGACTACCTCCCTTTATGGCCGCGGGGTTGCGAAACATGCCAGCGGCGACATGGCGGGTGGGGATGCGGATATTGCTGCGGCAAAGCACGGGGAACCGGATATCGTGAATGTCATGGCTAAGTTGGGCGTAAGCGCTTCGTAGGACGTTCTTGTTGCTGAGATGGGCGGGTGGGTTGTCAAACCGCAGCCCACCCTACGTTTAGAACGCTGCGCAAATGTCTTCGGTGACTTGACCGACGGCTAGCTGGTTGAAGGTTTTTTTGTAGGTTGCGGTGACGGAGGCAATCTTTTCGGGGGAAAGCGGCCCGGCGCTTTCGACGACGAAGCTTTTTTCGCGATCGATTCGGCCATTTTGTGGGTTGCGCCATTGGCCTAGGGCTTCGTAGGCAGTGAAGCCGTCGGGGAATGCCGGCGTTAGGACAGAGGCGGCGAAGCTGGACCAGGCCTGGTCGGTGACGAAGCCGCCGCCGGGGATGTCCCTGCCGAAATAGAGTTTTAGGGAAACCATGTGAGTCTGGCCTAATAGAGGGCAAGCAGAAGGTGGGCTTGCCTGGCAGCCGGCCATCAGGAGGGCGATGCCTGTGCAGAGCAGTTGTGCTGTTGCCTTCACCTTTCCGTCCATCGCGTTGACCACATAATACCTTTAACCTAATCAATGCTGCGCCGCAGCTACGATGCCACCCCGGAGACCGCCCCCAAAATGTGCTCTGCCAGATGAACGATATCCGCAAAGCACAGATGGTGGGCAAGAATAGCGAGGCGGTGCTGGTGGCCCGGCCACTGTCGCCGCATCTGGGCGTTTATCGCTGGGCGCCGACCATGCTGGCGTCGATCCTCAATCGTGCGACCGGGATCGCGCTTTCGGTGGGATCGGTGATGCTGGTGTGGTGGCTGGTGGCGGCGGCTACCGGGCCGGCAGCGTTCGCGACAGTGCAAGGTTTTCTGGCGTCGCCACTGGGGCTGCTGATGCTGCTCGGCTGGACGGCTTCGCTGTTCTTTCATCTGTTCAGCGGGCTGCGGCATCTGGCGTGGGACCATGGCAAGCTATTCGCCAAGCCGAGCCTCAATCCGCTCAGCTATGGGGTGATGGGGCTGACGTTGGTGGCGACCGTGCTGGTGTGGGTTGCGGCCTATCTGAAGATCGAGGGCTGACGGGCTATGGCGAGCGCTCCTAAAGCGACGAAGACAGTGGTCATGCGCAGCCAGCTTGGGCGGGTGCGCGGACTGGGGTCGGCCAAATCAGGCCTGCATCATTGGAAGGCGGAGCGGATCAGTGCGATCGCGCTGGTGCCGTTGACGGTGTGGTTCGTGATCGCGGTGCTTGGGCAGCTTGGCTCGCCTTTGCCGGTGGTGGCCGCCTGGGCCGGCAGCCCGGTGAATGCCGCGTTGCTACTGGCGCTGATCGTGATGACATTCCAGCACACTGCCCTGGGTTTGCAGGTGATCTATGAGGACTACATCCATACCAACGCGTTGCGCGAGGCGGTTGTTCTTCTCACCAACGGGGCTTGCCTGCTGCTGGGGCTGATGGCTTCGGTGGCGGTCCTGAAACTCGCCGTTACGGCGCATTGAATACGAAGCAGGTTTTTCGCGCATGAACGCCATCTCCAAACCCTCGGTCGGCGCCTATAATGTGGTCGATCATACCTATGACGTGGTGGTGGTGGGCGCCGGAGGGTCCGGGTTACGCGCGACGCTTGGGACGGGGGCGGCCGGGTTGAAGACGGCCTGCCTGACGAAGGTGTTTCCGACGCGTAGCCATACGGTGGCGGCGCAAGGCGGAATTGGCGCTTCGCTGGGGAATATGGGCGAGGATAATTGGCGCTGGCATATGTACGACACCGTGAAGGGGTCGGACTGGCTGGGGGACCAGGACGCTATAGAATATATGTGTCGCGAGGCGGTGCCGGCGATCCATGAACTCGAGCATTTCGGGATGCCGTTCAGCCGGACCGAGGACGGCAAGATCTATCAGCGGCCATTTGGCGGCCACATGAAGGATTACGGCAAGGAGCCGGCGATGCGGGCCTGTGCGGCGGCGGACCGGACCGGTCACGCAATGCTGCATACGCTGTATCAGCAATGCCTGAAGCATGAGGTCGAGTTCTTTATCGAGTATATCGCGCTCGATCTGATCATGGATGACGAGGGTGTCTGCCGTGGGGTGACCGCCTGGTGTCTGGAGGACGGGTCGATCCATCGGTTCCGGGCGCAGATGGTGATCCTGGCGACGGGCGGGTATGGGCGCGCTTACCTTTCCTGCACCTCGGCGCATACGTGCACGGGTGATGGCGGTGGCATGGTTTTACGCGCTGGGCTGCCGACGCAGGATATGGAGTTCGTGCAGTTCCATCCTACGGGGATATTTCCGGCGGGCTGCCTGATCACCGAGGGTGCGCGCGGTGAGGGCGGGTATCTGACGAATAGCGAGGGCGAGCGCTTCATGGAGCGCTATGCGCCGACCGCGAAGGATCTGGCGTCACGCGACGTGGTGAGCCGGTCGATGACGATCGAGATCAATGAGGGGCGCGGGGTGGGTCCGGCCAAGGACCATATTCTGCTGCATCTGGAGCATCTGGGGGCGGCCATCCTGCATGAGCGGCTGCCGGGGATTTCGGAAACCGCGAAAGTGTTTGCCGGGGTGGATGTGACGAAGGAGCCGATCCCGGTTCTGCCGACCGTTCATTATAATATGGGCGGGGTGCCGACGAATTATCGCGGCGAGGTGTTGAACCCGACCCGTGACAATCCCGACGCTGTGGTGCCGGGTTTGATGGCGGTGGGCGAGGCGGCATGCGTTTCTGTGCATGGAGCGAACCGGCTCGGCACGAATTCGCTGCTCGATCTGGTGGTGTTCGGGCGTGCGGCCGGGCAGCGGGCGGCGCAGGTGGTGATTGCCGGCGCGACGCAGCCGGCGCTGCCGGCGCGTGCGGGCGAGGCGAGCCTGGACCGGTTTGACTGGACGCGGCATGCCAAGGGCGGCACGGGCGTGGCGCAACTGCGGGAGACATTGCAGCGGACGATGCAGCAGCATGCGGCGGTGTTTCGCAGCAGCGACAGTCTGGTTGAGGGTGTCTCGAAGATGGACAGGCTTTGGTCTGCTTTGCCCGACATGTCGGTGAGCGATCGTAGCCTGATCTGGAATTCGGATCTGGTAGAGGCGCTGGAATTGCAGAATCTGGTGCGCAACGCGTCGGCGACGATGGTGAGCGCGGAGGCGCGCAAGGAAAGCCGTGGGGCGCAGGCGCATGACGATTTCCCGGATCGTGATGACCAGCATTGGATGAAGCACACGCTTGCTTGGGTAAGCGACACCGGCGAGGTGGCATTGGATTACCGCCCCGTGCGCATGCAGACCCTGACCAACGAAGTCCAGGTCTTCCCACCTAAAAAACGCGTCTACTAGCGGGTTCTAAGGGCTCCGCCCTAGCGGGGTTTGGGGCAGAGCCGCCTGCTTACTTTCTTAAGGGTTTTGAGAATGGCCGAGATTTCCCTCCCGAAGAACAGCAAGGTCGGCCGCGGCCGCACCTTCGAGGCGCCGGCTGGCGCCAAGCGGGTGAAGGAATTCAAGATCTATCGCTGGAGCCCGGATGACGGGAAGAATCCGGTGCTGGATACCTACAAGCTCGACCTGGATCGCGTGGGTCCGATGGTGCTCGACGCACTTATATATATAAAGAACGAGGTCGACCCGACACTGACGTTCCGGCGGTCTTGCCGTGAGGGCATCTGCGGCAGTTGCGCGATGAACATCGATGGCGGCAACACGCTGGCCTGCCTGAAGCCGACGCAGGATGTGAAGGGGGCGATCGCGATCTATCCGTTGCCGCATATGCCGGTGATCAAGGATCTGGTGCCGGATCTTTCCACGGCCTATGCGCAGCTGCAGAGCATCGAGCCTTGGTTGAAAGCGGACAGTCCGGCGCCGCCCGATGGTGAGCGGCTGCAGAGCGTGGAGGAGCGGGCGAAGCTGGACGGGATGTGGGAGTGCATCCTTTGCTATTGCTGCACGACCTCCTGCCCGAGTTATTGGTGGAACGGTGACAAGTATCTTGGTCCGGCGACGTTGCTGGCAGCGTATCGGTGGATTGCCGATAGCCGTGACGAACATACCGGCGAGCGGCTGGATGCGCTGGAGGATCCGTTCAAGCTGTATCGCTGCCATACGATCATGAATTGCACGCAGACTTGCCCGAAGGGATTGAACCCGGCCGAGGCGATTGCGGACATCAAGGTGTTGATTGCCGAGCGGCACGGCTGAGAGCGGCGGTCAGCTTCCGCTTCGGACGATTGATTGTCTGTGCTTGAGGGCTGAACGCTGATATTGCGGTGCCATGTTCACCGGTGACCTTTCCTCCGGGCGTGGGAGACTTGGCGCCTGGTCCGACTCGCTGCTGGTGGACCATGCGGTGTTCCGGTTGGCCTGGAGCAATTTTGCCGAGGTGGTGCCGGGTAAGCTGTACCGGTGCAATCATCCGACGCCCGGGCGACTGGCGGCGCTGAAGCGGCGCTATGGGTTGAAGACGCTGATCAATCTGCGTGGACATCGCAAATGCGGGTCGGATGCGCTGTCACGCGAGGCGGCGGAGCGACTCGGGCTGATCCATATCGACATGGCGTTTGAAAGCCGCGGTGCACCACATCGCGACAGGATCTTACGGTTTGCGGAAATCTACCAGGGATTGCATGTGCCGGCGCTGATGCACTGCAAGTCCGGCGCGGACAGGGCGGGGCTTGCCTCGGGATTGGCTATTTTGTTCGAGGGCGGTTCGGCAGAGCAGGCGCTCAATCAACTTTCCTGGAGGTATGGACACTTTTCCCAAGCACGTACAGGGATCCTCGACGCTTTTTTTTCGCTTTTTGCGCAAAAAGCGGAAGGCAGGATCGCGTTTTTGGACTGGGTGTCGCGAGATTACGACGAGATTGCTCTTAAACAGGCGTTCAGAACGAGCCGCATGGCGAATTTCGTCACGGACGCGGTGTTAAAGCGCGAGTAGTTTTCAAAACAGGTAAAAGAAAGCTTTCCATTTTTCGAGATTGTTGTATCGTTGCGCTGTGTTGGGCATTTGAGAGCGCCTCGGGCGTGCTTTGGAGCTGAAGTGGTCTACGATCCTTGTAACCCCGTCCCCGGTACGAACATTCCAAGCGGCTTGCCGCCTGTCACGCATCATAAATATGCCGTGCACCACGTCGTCGGCCGCATCAGACATACGCTGCACCATAAATATGTCCATGCGGGCCCCACGGCCGGCGGTGCGCCTAATCCCTATGGCTGCGAGAAGCACGCGGTAGCCGGACCTGGCTACGGCAAGAACGCAGCGTTGCCGACCACACCCTTTCCGTCGGCTCCGGTGTCGAAGCTGGCGGCCCTTGGCGGCGGGGTGGTGGGTTTCGGTGGTCTTGGCGGCCTGATCGGCGGTTTCGGCGGCGGTGGCGGCACGGTTGGTGGCGGCGGCAAGCATGTAGTGACGACAGTACCGCTCACGCCGGACGGCAGCAATCCCGTCGTTCCGGTGGTGACGCCGCCGGTGACGGTGACGACGCCGCCGATCACGCCCGTGACTCCGGGCCAACCGACGGTGGGAACATCGCCGCCCGGGACGACTCCGGTTTCGGTGCCCGAGCCGGCGAGCGTTGCGATCTTCATGATGGCGGTGCTGGCTGCTCTGGCGGCGCGCTACATGATGACGCGGCGCCGGGCTGCGATGGCCACACTCTCTTCCTGAAATCTGCCGCTTTGGCGGTGACTGATGAAAGCGGGACAGCGATGTCCCGCTTTTTTTATGTGCCGTACCGACGATGCGGCTTCGATCCGGAGCACTGACGAACCGTACGGTTGCAATACGTCTTTGGCGTTTCGCCGCAAGCTGCTAATTAGCAACGAAACGGTTTTGAAGGGGAAGTGCCCGTGCCATCAGGTTATATCTATAGTTGGACTGGCAAAGTCTCCAGTTCCTTTGGCACGGCCGCGAACTGGTACAACACTACGGCGGGCGCCACGGCGACTGCGGTTCCGGGCCTGAATGACGAGGCGCTTGTGGTCGCGTCCGGCAACATCAGCGGGCCAGGGGCTGCCTTCGATCTGGGGCTGACAGGCACCGGGAGCGGTCTCTCGGTCGGCGGCACGCTCTATGGCACCTATGCCTTTGTCGCCGGCACGGTGACGCTCGGCAGTGGGGCCGGCCTTGCTTCGCCTAATCTGATCGACATCGGCGATACGACATCAACCAGCGTGGCGAGCAAGGTGGCGACGGTGCTGACGATTGGCTCCGGCTCGTTCCTCAGCGCGACGTCGACTGTGGCCAATACGTTCGACGTGCTCGTGGGGCAGGGCTCCGGCGCGAGCGGCACGCTGGCAGTGAACGGCACCGGCATCGCTTCGGCGGGAACCGAGGGATTTTGGCTCGGCAATGGCGGCAATGGGGCGCTCCTGCTGACCGGGGGCGGGCAGGTGGATGCCGGGACGGCGGTGGGGTCAGCGACCCGGCAGATCGATCTTGCGCTGGGCAGCAATGGCGGCACCGGGACGATGATCGTCGATGGGACGAACTCGTTCGCCAATTTCACCAACACGGTCGAGGTGGGATTTGGCGGCATCGGGGATATCACGGTCGCCGACGGTGCATTTTTCGATGCCGGCGAGGGGTTGGACAGCCTCAATATCGGCGACGTGTATAACGGCGCCATCGGCGCCGGCCTGGTGACCATCAGTGCGTCGACCGCCTATCTCGCGGGCGTCATCGAGGTGGGCGCTTACGGCGAGGGCATACTGGATATCAGCAATGGCGCCACTGTGGATGCCTACTTCTATCTGCCTGGCCAGGCGCCGGCGTGGAGTGCGCTGATCGGGGCCGCAGCGGGCAGCAGTGGCACGCTTTCACTCGCCAGTGGATCGA
This sequence comes from Acetobacteraceae bacterium, assembly GCA_965198855.1. Classification (GTDB taxonomy): domain Bacteria; phylum Pseudomonadota; class Alphaproteobacteria; order Acetobacterales; family Acetobacteraceae; genus BOG-908. The sequence goes on from CBDAPZ010000002.1 coordinate 1,386,203, forward strand.
CGATGCTGGCCTCCGAAGGCATTGCAGTGGGGTCTTCCGGCAGCGGCGTGCTGGATGTGTCCGCGTCCACGCTGTCGATCTACGCGGCGGCTGCATCGGGGGTGGTGGCGCTGGATGCAGGTGCCGGGGCGGGAAGCTCCGGCGTGGTGAATGTGAGCGGCGGCACGATTTTGGATAACGGATCGGCCGGCATTTTGATCGGCGGGGATGGCACCGGCACGCTGACGGTGAGTTCGCTGGGCGGCGTGGGTGGCAAGGTGGTGACCGGCAATGCTGGGGTGGGGCTGGCCGTCGGGTCGGTCGCGGGTTCGAGCGGGACTGTCGTGATCAGCGGCGCTGGGTCGGGCATCGTGGTGTCGGGCGAGATTGCCGATGGTAGTAGCGGCAACGGCGTGATCTCGCTCAGCGCACAGGGGCAGCTTCAGGCGGGGCTGAGCGGAACGACGACGGCGCTGGTCGTGGGCGGGCCGGGCGGAAGCGGTGTGTTGACCCTGACAGGGGGATCGCAGCTTCTGGCGACAGGGCAGATGCTGGTGGGCGAGGAGGGGACAGGCGCGCTCTCGGTGACCGGCGCTGCCGGGGTGATCGGGACGGCGAGCGGGATACCTGCGCTTATCATTGGCGATTCCTCGGGGGTTTCAGGAAGCGTCCTTGTCAGCGATGCCAGTAGCTACGCGTCGTTTACCGGGGGGATCGATGTCGGCAGCTCCGGGAGTGGTACGCTGACGGTGCAGAACCAGGCGCTGGTCGCGGTTGGCGGTACGTCGGCGCCGAGTCTGCCTGCACTCTCGATCGGGGTGGCCGCTGGCAGCAGCGGCACCGTCACGCTTGCGAGCGGAGCGGAGCTGAGGACTACTGGCTCAGGAGTGGTAGTCGGCGCGGATGGCGCGGGGGTGCTTTCGGTCGACAGTGCGACGCTGAGCGTGGCGGCAAGCCCTGGTGCGGGGGTTTACGCGCTCAATGTCGGCGTGGTGGCCGGTGCCTCGGGCACTGTGAACGTCGATGGCGGTTTGATCCTCGACACGCAAAGCGCTGGCATGGTCGTGGCTGACGGCGGTGCGGGCACGCTGTTCATCGGGCAGGCCGGCGTTGTGGTGACGGGCGCTGCGGCTGGAGATACGGGGTTCGCGGTTGGTGTTGCGGCGGGATCCTCGGGGAATGTGCTGATCGATGGGGCTGGATCCGGCCTTGCCGTGAATGGGACGGCAGCTGTCGGCAGCTCGGGGAGCGGCAATATCACGGCGGCCGATGGCGCCTACCTCGTGGTGCAAGCGGATGCTGGCGGCACGGGGCTGGTGCTTGGCGGCAGCGGTGGCGTCGGGACGGCAAGTTTCGCGAGCGGATCGCAGGGATACGTGGCCGGGCAGAGCATTATTGGCCAGTTGGGCATCGGTGCGGTGGCGATTACCGGCGGCAGCGGCCTGGTTGATATCGCGAGCGGCGTGCCGGCGATGGTGATCGGAGCTTCGAGCACCGGCACGGGCAGCGTGCTGATCAGCGATGCCGGTTCGTTTGCGCAACTGACCGGCGGCCTGGTGGTAGGCAGCGGCGGCAATGGCTGGATGGGGGTCGAGAATTCGGCAGTGCTGGGCGTCGCGGGGTCTACGTCGGCAACCCAGCCTGGGCTGATCATCGGGCAGAATACCGGCAGCAGCGGTGTGGTGCTCGTGATGAGCGGGGCACAGATCCAGGCGCAGACGGGGATCGCGGTGGGAGCTTCCGGCCATGGCGAGCTGGATGTGACGTCCGGCGCAGCGCTGACGATCAGTGCTGCGGCCAGTAGCGAAGTGCCGGCGCTGGATATGGGCGCCTATGTCGGCTCGAGCGGGGTGATGAATGTGGTTGGCGGCTCGGTGGTCGATAGCCAGGCCGCACCCATGATCATTGGCGATATCGGGAGTGGGACATTTTCGATTTCCGGCGGTGGCGGGGTGCTCGACCACACGAGCGCGGCGACGGCGATGATCGTGGGCGACCAGTCGGGGAGCACGGGGCGTGTGCTGGTGACCGGGGCCGGGAGTTATCTGTCGCTGACGGGTGGATTGGAGGTGGGCGGTATTGGCCCCGGCACGCTGACGGTGGCCAGTCAGGCGCTCGCGAGCATCGGGACGCTGACGGTCGGTAGCTTTGGCGATGTGGTGACCAGTGGCGGGGCGAGCCTTTCTGCGGCCGCTCTGGTTAATGCCGGCGGTGTTTCGGCGAGCGGCGGGAGCATGTCGTTTCTTGGCGCGGTCAGCGGTGGCGGGTCGTTGTCGATCGGCGGTGGCGGGGTGATTACGCTGGGGGCTGCCGAGACGAATGCCGTGGTGTTTGGGTCGGGCGGCGGCAGCCTGGTGGCTTTGACGGCGTCCGATATTGGGGGGACCGTGACCGGTTGGGCTGCTGGAGATTTTGTTAATCTGCAGAGTGTGTCAGCTTCTTCCGAGAGTGTTGCAGGTGGGACGTTGAGCCTGTTTGGTTCTGGCGCGCAGCTCGTTGGGTCGGTTGCGGTTGGAGCTGGGGTTGCGACGAATAATTTTACACTGACAGAGCTGGCCGGTGGTGGAACGTCGATTGGTTTTCACAGCTGAGATCGAGGGCCTTTGAAACTGCGGCGTGTGATGGATTGTGGAGGCACAGCTCGCATTGGTGGGCTGCCAGCAGCCCGCCCTTAGCTAATGCCGGGGGTTTGGGGGGACGGCTTCGTCTCCCCAATCTTACTTTCTATTTTGTCCCATATCTGAGCTGCGAGATTGGTGCCGTCGAAGCGTGCGATCTCCTGCAGGCCGGTGGGCGAGGTGACGTTGATTTCGGTGAGCCAGTCGCCGATGACGTCGATGCCGGTGAAGAGCAAGCCCTGGTCTCGTAACGTCGGGCCGATGCGGCGGCAGATTTCCAGATCTCGCGCTGTCAGCACCGATTTTTCGGCGCGACCGCCGACATGCATGTTCGAACGGGCTTCGCCTTGGGCGGGAACGCGGTTGATGGCGCCGGCGGGTTCGCCGTCGATGAGGATGATGCGTTTGTCGCCGGCGCGGACGGCTGGTTCGTAACGCTGGATCATGAGGGGTTCGCGGGAGCGGGCGAAGTGCATCTCCAGGAGGGAGGCGAGATTTTCGTCATCGAAGCGGATGCGGAACACGCCGGCGCCGCCGTTGCCGAAGAGGGGTTTGACGATGATGTCCTGGTGTTCGGCGCGAAAGTCGCGGATGGCCTGGAGGTCCCAGGTGATCAGGGTAGGGGGCATCAGGTCGGGGAAGTGGGTGACGAGAAGTTTTTCGGGCGCGTTGCGGACGGAGGCGGGGTCGTTGACCACGAGGGTGTGGGGATGGATGTGCTCGAGCATGTGGGTGGCGGTGATGTAGGCCATGTCGAAGGGCGGATCCTGGCGCATCAGGATGGCGTCCATGGTGGCAAGCGACAGGGTTTCCGACGGGCCGAAGCTGTAATGGGCGCCGCGTTCCCGCTTGACGGTGACAGGTTGGGCGGTGGCGAAGAGGCGGTCGGTGGTGCGGCCGTTGGGGGCGGGTTTGCCTTCGCGCAGGGCCATGTGGCGGACTTCGTAGTGCCAGAGGCTGTGGCCGCGGGATTGGGCCTCGAGCATGAGGGCGAAGGTGCTGTCGCCGTCGATGTTGATGGGCTCCATAGGGTCCATCTGCACCGCGATTTTGAGAGCTGCCTGCATGCTGCGTGATCCTGCGTTCGTCGGTGCAGGGTTTAGCAGGGCTACGGCGGAGGGCAAAAACCTGGGTTCGAGCGTGCCGGCTTAGTTGAGGCGGATGGCGTCCTTGATGCGGCGGACGCGGCTTTGCGGATCGACCAGGAGGACATCGAAGCGGATGCCGTTGGCGCCCCAGTTGGGGTTTTCGGCAAGGAGGATTTCGGCGGCGGCCATGAGCCTGGCTTGCTGTTTTGGACGTAAGGCTTCGGCTGCCATGGCGAGGGTGTGACGGGCTTTGACTTCGACGAAGGCGAGCAAGCCATTCTTTTCGGCTACCGCATCGATCTCTCCGGCCTTGGTGCGTAGGCGGCGGCCGAGGATCTGCCAGCCGTCGGCGGCGAGCGCGTGGCAGGCACTTTGTTCGGCGGCAAGACCTACGGCGGCGTTTGTCACGTTGATGTGGGTTTCATGAGGACGAGCTTAGAGGGGGAAAGGTTGGCGAAACATTAACGGAGGTCATCTTTGATAGATGAGTTCGTAGTTCAGGGTGAAGGTAAAGGTGATCTGCTGCGGCATGTCGTCGAAAAAAGCCGGCATGCGGTTGTCGCGGAAAACCCCTAGCCAGGCATCGTCGAGCAGGTGAGAGCCTGAACCGCTGAGCAGGGTCAAGGCTGTTACCTTGCCGTCGCGCCTGACTGTCACCTCCACGGTGGCACTCCCCTGCTCCTCGTTACGTGCTGCCTCGCCGGGATAGGATTTATGCGCTTCGACGAAGTCGCTGACGAGCGCCATGTAGTCTTCGGACGCATGCGCGCCCTCCGTATGGCCGGCGGAATCAGCAAGACGGCCATTACGGATGACAGGGCCGGCCGACAGGTCCAGGCCACGCGAATTAGGGGCGCTGGCAGAGCGCTGCTGCTCGCGCGGGGCAAGGCTATAGGCCTGCGGGTGGGCGAAGGGATTGCTGCGCGCGCTGCTGCCCGAATAGTGCGGACGCAGCATCGGCCTTGGCAGCGGGATCGGTTCGGCAGTCTCGCTCTCTGCCGGAGGTGCCTGTTGGTATTCGGGCGGGGTCAGGTTGATCTGGGGCTGGAATTGCGAGGGGGTGGGTGGCCCGGGGGGCGCCTGGGTGGCGTCGGGGGAGAACTCTACGGTGAAGGAGGGTTCGTCTTGCGGGAGATCCGTCGGCGTCGTTCGCAGGGTGCAGATGAACACGAGGATGGCGAGGTGCGCTATGGCCGAGCCAGCCCAAGTCCAGCGTAGCAGACGGGTGCGGCGCCGGGATCGTGGTGTCGGGAGCTGTTTTACGCGCAGGTCAGGCAATCAAGGCGACTCTCACGCGGCGAACCTAGCGCATTCCGGTTTGGGCGGCGTTGGCACTGGGGTTACGAAATGAAAGGGGAAGGCGGGAGGCTCGCGCCGGGGAGCGAATCCCGTCGCGGGTCGGTGCGGGCGAATTCGAGTACCAGCATCCATCCGACGGCAAGCAGAACGGGGCCAAGGAAGATGCCGAGCGCACCGAAGGCGAAGACGCCGCCGAGGACGCCGAGGACGGTGAGGACGAACGGGATCCGGGCGCCGCGGGCGATGAAATAGGGGCGGATGAGGTGGTCGGCGCCGGAGACGACCAGGCCGCCATAGGCGAGCAGGAAGATGCCATGGCCGGTGCGGCCTTCGGCAAGGAGCCAGAGGCCGGCGGGGATCCAGATGAGCGGGGCGCCGATGGGGAGGACTGCGAGGAAGGCGGTGACTGTGCCGAGGAGGACCACGCGCGGGACGCCGGCGAGGCTGAGGCCGAAGGCGGTGAGGAAGCCCTGTATGATGGCGGTGCCGAGGATGCCGTAGACGGTGCCGCGGACGGCGCGGGTGGTGGTGGCGATCAGGTCTGGCGCGTAACGGCCTGCGACCCGGTGGACGAGGATCTGTAGGCGGGGCCCCAGCGTGTCGCCGGAGAACCACATGAAGAAGGCGACGAAGAGGGCGATGAAGAATTGCACGAGGCCGCCGGCGACGCCGAGGAGGAGGGAGAGGCTGCGCTCGGCGAACATGCCGAGATAGGGCCGGAAGAAGGCGGCCATGATGGAGAGGTCGGCGGCCCAGGCGTTCCAGGTGTCCGATAGCAGGGTGCCGAGCAGGGGGAGGCCGGCGAGCCAATGCGGGGCCGGCGGAATTTCAGCGAGGAAGGCTTCGAGGGACATGCGAGCGGCCTTGACGTCGGCAGCGCCTCCGGGAACGGCCAAGGCGAGCGGGAGGACAATGACCAGCGCAGTCGATACGACCATGAGGACGGAGACCAGGCCGCGCGGCAGGCCAAGATTGTTCCGCAGCCAGCGGAAGACCGGCCAGGTGGCGTAGACGAGGATGGTGGCCCATAGGATGGCGGACATGAACGGGCGGAGCACAAAGCCGCAGCCAAGGGCGATGCCCCCGATCAGCAGTGCCATGAGTACCCGTTCGGCGATCATCCGGCCTCCGAGCGCCAGAAATGGGACGCCTGCGCCTCCCCTAACGCTCGCCCAGCAGGATGACAACAGAAGCTCAAATCTGGGTAGAAATGACCTCCGGCGCGTTCAACCGCCGGCGGATGAAAACAAAACCTGGAAATTGTGTAAAAAAAGGTGCAGAGTTGCTTAAAGCGGGATAACGCCCGATGAACAAACCTGACGTGTTCGCGATGGTTTATTGGCTTTGGCGGGTCTGCAGGGACGCCGCCGGTCGATGTCGCCGTCGTGTGTGTGGAGAGTGTTTTCGTAATGCGGTTTACAGAAATCGGCCAACAATTAAGGGCTTATCGGCTGGAATCGGGGCTGCGGGCTGAAGAGATCGCGGCACGGCTGGGGGTGTCGCGGGCTGCCTTGTATCGCTACGAGAAGGGCGAGGTGATCAAGCTCGATACAGTGAACCGGCTGGCGGAGTTGCTCAAGATTTCGCCTTTGTCGCTGCTGGGGATCGGAGTCGAATACTATAACCGCCCGATCGGCTTTTTCGAGCGGCTGAGGCAGGTGGAAGAGACGGCAGACCAGATATTGCAGGTTAGTTTTCCCGTCGCGTATCTGACTTCCACTGATGAATTGGATTCCGTGCAAGCGGATGTCTTTTTTGAGGCGGCGCAGGAAGCCGGGGCAGAGCGGGGGGCGGCGCGGTCTACGGCGGAGCAAGTGCTTGGCATTCTGGCAGAGCGCAAGCGGATGTTCCGTATGCGGCGGCCGACGATCATTGCCATGCTCTCGTCCGGAGCAGTGACGCGATTTTTGCAGCAGGGGATAGGGCAAGGCATGGCGCGCTCGGATTCGTTGCGGCAGCGTGCGCGGGTGGTGGCACGGGCGGAAGTCGAGCATATCGCCAATCTCATGGAAGCGGAGCCGATGGGGCTGCAGTTCGGGATGCTGGCGGGGGGTGAGCCTTCCGGGCAGTTCCAGATATTGCGGTCGCGGGATCGGGCGATGCTCGCGATCAATCCGTTTCGGAGCGATACGATACCGCATCTGCAGTCGGGTGTGGCGATGATGACGGGGGCGGATGAGGCGGTGACGGCGCATCAGCGGGTGGCCGAGGCGATGTGGCGCGAGGCGATCAAGGGGTCGGCTGCGGCACATGAGATACGGGCGCTGCTCGCGCAATAGGCATTGGGCTCGGCGTTTGCGGATTGGGCGGGAGGCGGTATCTGAGGAGCGGTAACCTGAGATTGGGTTCTTCCGATGGTGCTGCCCTCTTCGCCTGACGTGATTATCGAATCCGACGAGACGGTTTGGAACGGGCGCTTCCCGCTACATTTGGTGAAATTTCGGCAGCGGCGATTCGACGGGGCGTTTTCCGGGCTGCGGACCTGGGAGATGCTGTCGCGCGGGAAGGCGGCGGCTATTCTGCCGTACGACCCGGTGGCCGATCTTGTTGTGGTGATCGAACAGTTCAGGCTGCCGGCGTTTGCGGCTGGGCTTGCGCCGGTGATGGTGGAACTGGCGGCGGGACTGGTGGATGGGGACGAAACGCCGGAGCAGACCATCCTGCGGGAGTCGCGGGAGGAGATGGGGCTTGAAGTTGAGTCGCTCGAGAAAATTGGGGATTTTCTGCTGACTCCGGGCGGGTGCGATGAACTTTGTTCGTTGTTTGCGGGACGGGTGCGGCTGGGGGCGATCGGCGCGGATGGGTTGCTTGGCTCGGGGGGGCTGGCGAGCGAGAATGAGGATATTCGGGTGCGGGCACTGCCTTCGGATGAGGTGATCGCGACGGCGCTGGCGGGCGAATATCCCAATTCGGTGGCGAGCTTGGGGCTGCTGTGGTTTGCGGCGCGGCGGGATTATCTGCGGGACAAATGGAGGGATCTGTGACTCCGGTTGTAAGCACTGCGTGGTTGGCGGAGCATCTGGGTGCGGCCGATCTTTGCCTGATGGATGCCAGCTTCTATATGCCGGCGGAGAAGATCGATCCGCTTGCGGTGTTCGAGGCTGGGCATATTCCTGGCGCGCAGTTCTTCGACATCGAGACGATCGCGGATGCCGACACGGCGTTGCCGCATATGGTGCCAAGTGTTGGGCGTTTTGAAAAACTTGTTCGACTGCTTGGAATTTCGCGTTCGAGCCGGATTGTTTTTTATGACCAGAAGGGGATTTTTTCGGCGCCGCGTGGGTGGTGGCTGATGCGGTTGTTTGGGCATGACCAAGCGGCGGTGCTGGATGGTGGGCTGCCGAAATGGCGGAGTGAGGGTCGCGCTGTTGAAGTGGGAGCGGCGAGTGAGGTGTTACTTGGGAATTTTCGGGCGAATTTTCGGAGCGCACGCCTGAGGGGGATTGGCGATATGCTCGAGAATCTTTCCAGCCAACGCGAGCTTGTTCTGGATGCACGGGCGGCGGGACGGTTTGCGGGGACGGCGCCGGAGCCGCGGCCTGGACTGCCAAGTGGGCATATGCCGGGTGCGAAGTCTGTGCCGATGAGCGATTTGTTGGGGCCTGGGCAAGTATTCCTGCCGGCAGAGCAGTTGCGGGCGCGATTTGCGGCTGCGGGGGTGGATGAGGATACGGCGGTGGTAACGAGTTGCGGGACAGGGGTTTCGGCCGCGGTGTTGACGCTGGGGTTGGAATTGGCGGGGTTCAAGCCGGGCGCGCTGTATGACGGATCTTGGACGGAATGGGCGGGGCGGGGCGATACGCCGAAGGAGATTTCTTGAGCGACGAGAAGAAGCTTGGGCTGGCGACGCGACTTTCACATGCGGGGCGGGCTGGGACGAAGGTGCATGGGTTCGTCAATCCGCCGGTGCATCGTGGATCGACGGTGCTTTATGAGAGTATGGCGCAGCGATCTTCATTTTTGCGGAGCCGGTTCGACCAGGCGCTGAGCTATGGGTTGAATGGGAGTGCGACGCATCATGCGCTGGAAGACGTGATTGCGGAGGTCGAGGGCGGGACGCGGTGCCAGATCACGTCGACAGGGCTTTCTGCGGTGACGACGGCGTTGCTCGGTTTCTTGAGCGCGGGTGATCATGTGCTGGTGCCGGATAGTGTTTACGGGCCGGTCAGGACTTTTTGCGATGGGATGTTGAAGCGGTTGGGGGTTGCGACCACGTATTATCGGCCGGAGGCGGGGGCTGAGGAGGTAGAGAGGTTGTTTCGGGACAGCACGAAGGTGCTGTATCTGGAGAGTCCGGGGAGCCATAGTTTCGAGGTGCAGGATGTGCCGGCACTGGCGGTGCTGGGGCATGCACGGGGGGCTGTGGTGATGATGGATAATACGTGGGGGATACATGCGTTCCAGCCGTTTGTGCATGGGGTGGATGTTTCGATCCAAGCACTGACGAAATATGCTGTTGGACACTCGGATGTTTTGCTGGGGTCGGTGACGACGCGCGATGAGGCGCATTGGAAGAAGGTGCGCGATGCGGCGTTGGTGCTGGGGCAGTATGCGTCGCCGGATGATTGCTGGCTGACACTGCGCGGGCTGCGGACGATGGCGGTTCGGCTGGAGCGGCAAGAGAAGTCAGGGCTGGAGGTGGCGGCGTGGTTTGCGGGGCGGCCGGAGGTGTTGCAAGTGCTGCATCCGGCTTTGCCAGGGGCACCTGGGCATGAATTGTGGAAGCGGGATTTTTCCGGGGCTTGCAGTTTGTTTGGGGTTGTTTTTGAGCCGGGGATTACGGTGGCGGGGACGCATCGGTTTGTGGATGCGTTGGATCTGTTCGGGATTGGGGCGTCATGGGGTGGGTATGAGAGTTTGGCGTTGCCGACAACGGGTTTTGTGACGCGGTCGGCGGGGAAGATGGAGTATTTCGGGGGCGCGATGGTTCGATTCCATATTGGGCTGGAGGATCCAGTTGATCTAGTGTCCGATCTGGAGAGGGCGATGGGGGTGCTCTACGGCGTGCTCTAGGCACCTGCGTATATTGTCGCAAGGCTGACGCGCATTGAACACGGAAAACGCATCGGGGTGGGTCGAGTTAAGCTTTGCGATCAAAGCCTGAGGAGATGCACATGCGGTCGCTTCCATTATTCGTGCTGGCAAGTTTCGCCGTTCTGCCCGGGACGGCGTTGTGTGCCGCGCCTTCCGTCGGGTCGGCTCATGCCGACATATTGGCCAAGAGCACGGCATCCTGGAACGGCAAGCCGTACACGGCCTATCTGGCGGGCCAGCCGCAACTCACCGTACTCAAGATGACCATACCGCCGCATACGGCGTTGCCGTGGCATACGCACCCATTTCCAAATGCAGGTTATGTGCTGAGCGGAGAGTTGACGATCGAGGACAAAGCGAGCGGGAAAATCCAGACTTTTCACGCGGGTGAGGCTTTTACCGAGTCAGTCGATGATGTGCATCGTGGGGTGAGTGGCAATACTCAGACGGTGCTTGTCATTACGTATGCGGGCGTTCCGGGCATGCCGACGTTCAAAGCCGAGTCGGGACAGAAGCCTGAGTATTGAGCGCGATCGGTAGGCTGCGACCGGCCCACCCTGCTGCGTGGTTAATGTGGGTGTTTGTGGATTGGATCGGTCCAGTAGACTGATTCTGGCGCCTCGATCGGGGCAATATCCAAGTTGACGACGACGGCTTCATTGTCGCTGCGGACTAGGACACATTCGAGGGGTTCATCGGGGCTGGCGTTGATTTCCTGGTGGGGGACGTAGGGGGGGACGAAGATGAAGTCGCCGGCTTCGGCTTCGGCGGTGAATTCCAGGGCGTCGCCCCAGCGCATGCGAGCTTTGCCGCGGAGGACGAAGATAACGCTTTCCAGGGCGCCGTGGTGGTGGGCGCCGGTTTTGGCGTTGGGGTGGATGGTGACGGTGCCGGCCCAGATTTTTTGGGCGCCGACGCGGGCGTGGTTGATGGCGGCCTGGCGGAACATGCCGGGGGTTTGGGCGGTGTTGGGGTCGAGCTTGTCGCCTTTGATGACGCGGACGCCGTTTTCACGCCAGTTGGGTTCTTGGGCCATAGGCTCTGGACCTTTCATGAAATGTTGGTTCGATGGGTGAGGATTTGCCAACCCATCCCGGGGCCGAGCTACTTTGGGGCGTAGGCTTGGCATTCGATTTCGACGGCGGCGTTTTTCGCCAGGCCGTTGGCGCCGGCGGCCATGCGGATGGGGAGGTGGTTGGGTTTGAAAAATTTGATGTAGACGGTGTTGAAGGCAGGCCAGTTCTTCATGTCGGCGAGGGCGACGTCGCATTTGAAGACGTTGTCCATGGTGGCGCCGGCGAGTTTGAACTCGGCGGCGAGGGCTTCCATGGCGTTGTTGGTTTGGGCGGCAAAGTCGGCGGGAAGGGTGCCGTCGGGAGCGACGCCGATGACGCCGGAAACGTAGACCATGTCGCCGATGCGGACGGCCTTGGAAAAGGGTTTGGTTGGGTCGCTATCGGGAAAGAATTGCATTGCCGGTGCTTCTGCCCAAGCTTTCGTGGCCGCGAGGCAGATCAGCAGGGCGAGTGTAGATTTCAACATCGCATTCTTCCAACGTGGTGCAGGCGAGAACATAAAAGTCTTTTGGTTCTTTTCTTCAGAAAAGAACATTCTTACTCGGCTGCTTCTGCATAGCTTTCGATCGGCGGACATGTGCACGCCAGATTGCGGTCACCGTAGGCGTTGTCGACGCGGCGGACGGGGGGCCAGTATTTTGTGGTGGTGGGGAGGGGGAAGGCGGCTTGTTCGCGGGTGTAGGGGTGGCGCCATGTGCTGCTGGTGATGTCGGCGGCGGTGTGGGGGGCGTTGATCAGGGGGTTGTCGAGGCGGTCAGATTGGTTTTCGGCGATGGCGGTGATTTCAGCGCGGATGCTGATCATGGCGTCGATGAAGCGGTCCAGTTCGGCCAAGGGTTCGCTTTCGGTGGGTTCGACCATGAGGGTGCCGGGGACGGGCCAGGACATGGTGGGGGCATGAAAACCGTAGTCTTGAAGACGTTTCGCGATGTCTTCGACTTGGATGCCGGTGGTGGCGGCGAAGCCTCGGCAGTCGAGGATGCATTCGTGGGCGACGGTGTTTTGGGCGCCGGCGTAGAGGATGGGGTAGTGGGCGGCGAGGCGGGCGGCGATGTAATTGGCCGAGAGGATGGCAGTTTCGGTGGCGCGCTTAAGGCCTTCGGCGCCCATGAGGCGGATATAGGCGTAGCTGATGGGGAGGATGCCGGCGCTGCCGAACGGGGCGGCGGAGACGGGGCCGATGCCGGTGGCAGGGCCTGCTTGGGGGGTGATGGGGTGATTTGGTAAATGCGCGACCAGGTGGGCGGCGACGCCGATAGGGCCGATGCCGGGGCCGCCGCCGCCGTGTGGGATGCAAAAAGTTTTGTGGAGGTTGAGGTGGCAGACATCGGCGCCGATGTGGCCTGGGCTCGTCAGGCCCAGTTGCGCATTCATGTTGGCGCCGTCCATGTAGACCTGGCCGCCGTGGGCGTGGACGATGTCGCAGATTTCCTTGATGCCGTCTTCGAAGACGCCGTGGGTGCTGGGGTAGGTCACCATGAGGGCGGCCAGGGTGTCGGCGTGTTTTTCGGCTTTGGCTCGTAGGTCGTTGAGGTCGATGTTGCCTTGCTGATCGCAGCCGACCACGACGATTCTCAAACCCGCCATGGCGGCGCTGGCGGGGTTGGTGCCGTGGGCGCTGCTGGGGATGAGGCAGACTAGACGGTTTATGTCGCCGCGAGACTGGTGGTAGGCGCGGATGGCGAGCAGGCCGGCGTATTCGCCCTGGCTGCCGGCGTTGGGTTGGAGGCTGACTTCAGCGAAGCCGGTAGCGCAAGCAAGCCAGGTTTTGAGGCGCTCGATGAGGGTGAGGTAGCCTTGCGCCTGCTCGGGTGGGGCGAAGGGGTGGAGCGTCGCGAAGCCGGGCCAGGTGATGGCGGCCATTTCCGCGGTCGCGTTCAGTTTCATCGTGCAGGAGCCGAGGGGGATCATGCCTCGGTTCAGCGCGATGTCGCGGTCTTCGAGGGTTTTCAGGTAGCGCAGCATGGCGGTCTCTGAGCGATGCGCGGAAAAGACCGGGTGCGTTAAAAAATCGGATTTTCGGACAAGGTTTTCCGGAATCGAGGCGGGGACCGGGCCGGGGGCGGCGCCGAGGATGTCGCAGAGGGATTTGAGCTCGGCGGCGGTGACGGTTTCGTCGAGCGCGATGCTGAGGGTGGTGTCGTCGTAGGGGCGGAAATTGAAGTTTTGGGCGTGAGCAGCTGCATAGATTTCGGCGGTTCGGTGGCCGGTTTCGATGGTGATGGTGTCGAAGAAGTTTTGGTGGCGGATCGCGAAGCCGGCTTTTTGGGCAGCGTCGGCGAGGAGGCGGGTCTGCAGGTTGATGCGGGACGCGATGCGGCGGAGATTCTCGGCGCCGTGCCAGACGGCGTAGAAGCCGGCGATGACAGCGAGCAGGACCTGCGCCGTGCAGATGTTGCTGGTGGCCTTCTCGCGGCGGATGTGTTGCTCGCGGGTTTGCAGGGCTAAACGTAGGGCGGGGGCGCCGGCGGCGTCGATGCTGCGGCCGACGAGGCGGCCGGGCATCTGGCGTCTAAAAGATTCGGTGGTGGCGAAATACGCTGCGTGCGGGCCGCCATAGCCCATGGGAACGCCAAAACGCTGGGCGGATCCGACGACGATGTCGGCGCCCATTTCCCCGGGTGGGGTGAGCAGGGTCAAGCCTAGGAGGTCCGCGGCGACGATGGCAAGGGCGCCAGCGGCATGGGCCGCGGCGATTTCCGCGCGCAGGCAACGGAGTTCGCCGGTGGTGCCGGGGTATTGCAGAACGACGGCGAAGGGGTTTTCGGCGGCGATGGAGGCGGTGTCTCCCGGGGTGATGATTTTGAGGTTCCAGCCGGGAGCCTCGGCGCGGGTTTTGAGCACGGTGCGGGTTTGCGGGTGGAGGTCGGCGGCGATGACGACGGTATTGGATTTGGATTTGGCCAGAGTCTTGGCCATGGCGACGGCTTCGGCGGCGGCGGTGGCTTCGTCGAGAAGGGAAGCGTTGGCGATCGGCAGGCCGGTGAGGTCGGCGATCATGGTCTGGTAGTTGAGGAGGGCCTCGAGGCGGCCCTGGGCGATCTCGGCTTGGTAGGGGGTGTAGGCAGTGTACCAGCCGGGGTTTTCCAGGACGTTTCGGAGGATTACGGGCGGGGTGTGGGTGCCGTGGTAGCCGCAGCCGATGAGGCTCTTGATGTGGCCGTGGTTTTGCGCGGCGAGCCCGGCCAGTTCGGCCAAGACGGCCGCTTCGTCGATGGGGTCCGGTAGATCGAGCTTTTTGTCGGCGCGGATGCTCCCGGGGATGGTGCGGGCGATGAGATCGTCGATGGTGGCGGCGCCGATGATTCTGAGCATCTTGGCACAGTCATGCGCATCGGGGCCGATGTGGCGGCCGATGAAGGAATCCTGTGCTTCGAGGGGGATCAGATCCTGCGCCGTTTGCATGTCTAGAGCGTCTCCAGGAAGGCCTCGTAGGCTTCCTCGTCCAAGAGGGTTTCGAAGAGTTCGTCGTCGTCGGCGGGTTCCATGCGCCAGAACCAGCCTTCGCCGGTTGGGTCGCGGTTGATCAGGCCGGGGTCCTCGACGACGTTTTCATTGATCTCGGCGATGCGGCCGCCCATGGGGGCGAAGACGTCGCTGGCGGCTTTCGTGGATTCGACGGTGGCGACCGTCTCGCCTTCGACGACGTCGCGGTCGACGGTCGGGAGTTCGATGAAGACGATGTCGCCCAAGGCCTCTTGGGCGTGGTCGGTGATGCCGATCGTCAGGGTGCCGTCATCTTCGAGACGGACCCATTCATGCTCTTTGGTGTAACGGGTTTCGGCCATAACGCCCTCATTTTGCTGCGAAACGGTGGGGAACGAAGGGAAGCGGGACCTGGGTCGCTGCGATGCGCTGGCCCCGGACCAGCAAGGAAAGGGGTGTGCCCTCGCGTGCCAGGTCGTGGCGAATGTAGCCCATGGCGATGGGCGCACCCAAGGTGGGAGAGAAGGTGCCGGAGGTGATCGTGCCGGCGAGCGTGTCGTCGGGGGCGGCGATTTCGGCGCCGGTGCGGGCGAGGGTGCGGCCCTCGGGGCGGATGCCGATGCGCCGGCGGGTGGTGCCGTTGGTGAGATGGTCGTGGATGATGGGGGCGCCGATGAAGTCCAAGGCGGCGCGGCGGCGTTTCGGGATGGTCCAGGCGAGGCCGGCCTCGATGGGGCTGGTGAGCATGTCGATATCGTTGCCGTAGAGGCAGAGGCCGGCTTCGAGACGTAGTGTGTCGCGGGCGGCGAGGCCGGCGGGGGCTGCTTCCGGTTCGGCAAGGAGCTTTTCGGCGAGCGCTTCCGCGTTTTCAGAGGCGACGGAGATCTCAAAGCCGTCTTCGCCGGTGTAGCCGCTGCGGCTGATCCAGATGTTTTCGATGCCGGCGATGGCGCAGGTGGTGACGCCGAGGAAGGGGAGTGCGGCCGCAACGGGTGCGAGGCGGGCCATGATCTGGGCGGCCGCCGGGCCTTGTAGGGCCAGGAGGGCGCGCTCCTCGTGGTGCTCGTAGGGAATGCCGTTTGTGGCGAGGTGGGACAGACCGGCTTCGGTGCGGGCAGCGTTTATGACAAGGAAGAGGCGGCCTGGATGGTGAGCCACCATGAGGTCGTCGATGATGCCGCCGGCTTCGTTGAGGAAGAAGGTATAGCGCTGGCGTCCCGGTGCGAGGTTCTGGATGTCGCCGGGGACGAGGCGTTCGAGCTCAGCTGCGGGCGTGCCATGCAGTGAGAGCTGACCCATGTGCGACACATCGAACAGAGCGGCGCGGAGGCGGGCCTGGGCGTGTTCGGCGAGCGTGCCGGCGGGGAATTGGACAGGGAGCGACCAGCCGGCGAACGGCACCATGCGCGCGCCGAGGCGGCGATGCAGCGGGTCCAGTGGAGAGGTGCGCAAGCTGGTCAGGGGATTGCTCCGTTCTTGACAAGGTCAGAGTGCCGGCTGCCCGGTTCGTCTGACCCCCCTCTGTCACGGAACCTGAGAGATTCGGTTTCCGGGTTGACCCGGTAAAACCTTACTCCGTCGGTGCAGCCCATGCGAGCCGCTTTCCAGAGCGTTCCTGCCGTTCGCGGTCCTTTTGCCTGAGCGTTTCCGGGGGCCGGTTGCGCCTTCGGCGACAGGTTTGTGGGCCTGCTCTCTCCCGCGAGGGGTGTTTGGAACGGCGCGAGATATGACCGAAGGGATCGGGTGCTGCAAGCTTGTTGTGGTGGGTGGCAGACAGTCGTCAGCCGCGGGTGGAGGGGTTATGTGTCGCATTGAGGGAGAAAAAGCTGATGAGGATATTGGTGTTGCTGGTGTTGCTGGCGGCGGGGCCGGCCTGGGCGGAAACGGCGGAGTCGCTGTGCTCGAGCAATCCGGCTTTTTCGCCTGATGTGATGCTGCGGGTGGTGCAGGTGGAGCTGCAGGGCGACCATGATCCGGCACTGGATGCGGATACGCCGGAGCATATCGCCAGCCAGGCGAGCACGCAGGGGATTTCCGAATGTGCTTCGGAGATGCGGAACGATCCGTCGATCGCCGGCGCATTAGGCGCTTTGAAAGGGGCGGACCTGGAAGCGGGGTGGGATGCCTACAACACGGCTTGCGCGGATCGGAAGGTGAGCCGGGGAGCGTGCATCAGCGCGGAGGTGGATGCCGGCAAGGCGCTGAAACAGATGACCAAGGACGATGAGCCGACGGGGGCGAAGTCGCTGGTGCAGACGTGCCAGCTGGTGATGAAGGCCGATCGGGGTAATTCTGAGTGGAAGCAATGCGTCGATATGGGGCTGGCGGCGCATGCCTCGGGGAGTGCGGCACGGCGGTGCAAGCTTTCGGCGACCTGGCATGTGGCGGGGAGCGGGGCGGAGGCGGGAGGGATTATCGCAAATTGTCTTAGAGGCGGGTGATTTCGTCGGCAGTCGGCGGGCGGAGCCCAATCCGCGAGGCTACTTTTTTCGCCTGAGGAGAAGGCGGGTACTGCCGGTGTTGCGCTCGTGGGGGTGGGAGGCGGCGAGTACGAGAGGTCTGAGGGTAGGGAGGTTTAGCCAGTGGGGAAGCTCGCGGCGGATGACGCCGCCATGCTCGCCGGCGCCGCGGCCGGTGATGATTTCTACACAGCGCAATTCTTCGGCGTGGGCCGCGTGGAGAAAACGCTCCAGGGCGTGAAAGGCGGATTGTGCTGTGCGGCCGTGCAGATCGAGGGTTCGGGCGGCAGGGAGCTTGCCGGTCCGAAAGCGGTTCCAGCTTGATTTGTCCAGGCCGGCGGGGTGTTCGCCGGTGACGAGATAGGGCGTGCGCTGGACAGGTTTGACTGCGGGCAACGAGATAGGTGCCGCTTGCTGGGGCAGCGGTGGCGGGATCGCGGGTGATGGCGCAATCGGGATGTCGCGGCCGGAAAAGGCGGTGACGTGGCGGACGTAATTGGCCCACTCGGCGCGGTCGTGATCGGTAAGGGGACGCGGGCACCGTGGCATTGTTTAGCTCTAGAGCGGCTTCAGCATCAGTGAAACATCTGCCAAGCCCGCCACCCCGCTCTAGTTCTCTGTTTGCGCGAGCGTTTTCATCAGCCTCTAAGAGCCGTCCGCGCTTTAGACAGCTTTATTCAGGCTGATTATGCTCTAGCCGGTCGCAGCGGATTGTGCATGCTGCCGCAGAGTAACGAGACGCGAGACAAAATTTCTCAACCGTTGCGGAGGCAGATATGTCGAAATTTCGGGCCAGTTACCGGGATGCTCCCAAGGCCACAAAGGTGGCCGATATCGATCCCGAGGGGATGGTGGAACTGAGCGTTGTGCTGCATCCGGCAGCGCCGGTGCAGGCGGAGGATTATGCCGGCGGCCGCTGTTTGAGCCATGTGGAGTATCGCCAGCGCCATGGCACCAAAGACGATGTGCTGGGCCGGGTGCGCGATGTAGCGCGCAAGCATGGGCTGCTGGTGGTGTCGGAAGATGCGGGCGCGCATGTCATGAAGTTGCGCGGGACCTACGCACAGGCGATGGCGGCGTTTCAGCCGGAAACCATCGGGCTGTACGAGGATGAGACGGGGAAGCGCTACGTGGCGCGGTCCGGGCACTTAACGCTGCCCGCGGATATCACTGACGACGTTGTAGCGGTGATGGGGTTCGATCAAAGGCCGGTTGCCAAAACCCATTTTCGCAAGGCGAAGAAAAAGAAGCCGCAGGCGATCTCCTACACGCCGGCGCAAGTAGCGGCGCGTTACAAGTTTCCGACCGGGCTGGATGGGACGGGAGAGACTGTTGGGCTGATCGAGCTTGGCGGTGGCTATGTCGAGTCCGAGGTCGCGACGTATTTTACCACCAATGGCGTCACACGGACGGGGACGCTGCTGAGCGTGGGGGTGGATGGAGCTGCCAATGCCGGAGCCAACGATCCGACCGGGGCGGATGGCGAGGTGCAGCTTGATATAGAGGTAGTCGGATCGGTGGCGCCGGCGGCGAATATCGTAGTGTATTTCGGGCCGAACCAGGGGAGCGGATTCCAGGATGCGATCTCGGCGGCGATCAACGATCAAACCAACAAGCCGTCGGTGATCTCGATCAGCTGGGGTGGGCCGGAATCGAGCTACGCGCAGCAGGATATGGACGCGATGAACCAGACGCTCGCGCAAGGGGCGGCGCTGGGAATCAGCGTATGCGTGGCCTCGGGCGATAGCGGGGCTTCGGATGGGACGTCTGCGAAGGCGGTGGATTTTCCGGCGTCCAGCCCGAACGTGCTTGGCTGTGGGGGGACGAGCCTGCCTGCGACCGGCAAGGAAGTGGCGTGGAATGACGGAAGCAGCGGTGGTGCGAGCGGTGGTGGCTTCTCGACCGTCTATCCGCAGCCGAGTTGGCAGACCGGCGTGAAAGGCATCACCGGCGCTCAGCGCGGCGTGCCGGATGTGGCGGGCGATGCCGACCCGGAGACAGGGTACGATGTGAGCGTGGATGGGACCACCGAGGTGATCGGCGGGACAAGTGCCGTCGCACCGCTCTGGGCGGGGCTGCTGGCGCTGATCAACCAGTCGGTAAAAGCAAGGGTCGGTTTTGTAAATCCGCTGCTCTACAAAAGCACTTCGGCTTTCACTGATATCACTTCCGGCAACAATAACGGGTACAGCGCGGGTGTGGGCTGGGATCCGGTGACAGGGCTGGGCTCCCCGATTGGAACGAGCGTGCTGGCAGCACTGACGCCGGCGACCGGGACTGGCTGATAGGGTTGTGTCGACCTGAAGGAAGGCCAGGGGGCTGCCCCTGGACCCCGCTGGAGGGAGGCCCTCCAGACCTCCATCGTTGGAAGGCAAGACAAGGAGGGGGCATACCCGTCAGGTCCGATGCATCGCTGCACACTCCCTCCTTGACTTGCCTTCTAAGCGTGGCGGTCCAGGGGGCCTTCCCCCTGGTGGGGGTCGAGGGGGCAAAGCCCCTCGCCTAGCGGCGAGATGACCACAACCCCATCCGTCCGGCGCGTTCGCAGCGTGTGGCCCATGAAGGCGGCAGCGGCGAGGGCCTCTGGGGTGACCACGAGCAGATAGCGCATTTCCAGGTGGATGAGCGCGAAAAGCCCGGCGACTGCGACGACGGTCGCGAGCAGCAGGCCGGCGGTGGCGAGTTCGTGTGTGGGGGGACGCCGCCGCCAATGCTGCTCCAGAACGATGTGTGGGAGACCGAGAAGAGTCAGCAGCCAGATGATGGTGGCGGCGGTGCTCAGGAGGGCCGCGAGGAGGCCCAGCAGAACGGCAGCGTAGCGATGGGCCTGTGCGAGCATGCGCAGTGTTTTCAGGTTGAGGCCGGGAATGAGGCGCTGGTGCGGTGGAGCGCCTAACTGGAAAAAGGCGTTGTAGTTAAAGAGCGGATCGAAGAGGGCGTCGCCCATGGTGACAGGGTTGAGATTTTCGCCGACATATCGCGCGTAGGCGATGGGAAAGCGTGTGATTGTGCCGATGAATTTCGCGAGCACCAGTTTCTGGAGCTGCAACGGGGAGGTGAGATGCAGGGCGTCATGGACGTGCTGCAGAAGGCTTGGCTGCTCGTCGTAATCGTAGCTGTGCATGGTGGATTTGACGATGTGGTCGAGCACGGTGTCGCCGGTAAAGGGATCGGCGTAGTCGAGGCGCTCGATGTCGAGAGCGGGATGCAGGTAATTGGCGACACTCGTTATGCTGATGAAGGCGGATCCTGTCCGATATAGGTTCCAGCTTTCATAGGTAACCACGATCAGCACGACCGGCAGAATGAAAGCTGACGCTTGTAACAGGGTTTTTCGGTAGGATGGTAATTCCAGGCGATTTTGTACGAAGAGGATCAGGATGGGAATGGCGGTGAAATAGAGCCCGTTATCGCGTAGGAGAATGCTGAAGCCCCAAAGGAAGCCGAAGAAGATGATGCGGGGTTTCGGGTGCGCCCGACGGCGCAGAAGATCGAGTGCGAGATGGAGTATGACGATGTTGAACAGGCTGGCGTAGAGGCTGTCGCAGAGGATGTCGTTGTCCCAGAGCGTGGTGCCTGAAAGAAAATAGAGAGATGTCCCAAGGATGGCCCATCGTGCGGATTTCGTCAGGCATGCCGTGATGTCGAAGAGAAGGGCGGCGACGGCGACGGACAGGGCTATTTGCAGGGTGACGAGGAGATACCTGTAATCGTCGCCGGCCAGGAGCTTGGCCAGCGCGATCGATAGCGGATAGCCGATGGGGCGGAAGGCGAAGAGCGGGAGCGCCGCACTGGTCCAGTCCGGGACGCTGGTGAAGAAGCTGCGATCGGAGAGGATGGCAACGGCGATCTTGGTGTAGGCGGTGGTATCGGACGAGGCGAACGGCCCGTAGACGGCCAGGATTGCGAGTTTCGACAGCAGGCCGCTCAGCAGAATAAGCCGTTTTTGCATTGGGTTCCTGATGCGCGGCAGCTTGCGTGGACATGGTGGAGATGTGGTTGAGGGTTCGCAGTGGGCTGTTGGCGTTAGCTCTCGTGCTGGTGGTGACAGGCCTGTTCTGGCGGCGGGACAAGGTGGAGACACTCGATCTTTTCGACCAGCCTTTCTACCTCGGCATCGCGCATGATGTGGTGCATTTCGGCCGTTTCACCGATGGATACAAATTTGCGGAGCCTGGTGAGAAGGGCGCGCTGCCTTCGGGCATGCGGTTCGCACCGCTTTATCCGGGGATCGTGGCAGCAGCGGCGGCGCTGGATGGCGGATTGCGACGCGGTATGGACTGCGTGGTGGAGAGCGGGCTGAAAATCTCGGTATGTCCGAGCGATGCGCGCAGCATGCGGTGGCTGCAGTTTTTCGAACTTGTCGGTTTTTTCTGGCTGGTCTGGTGGATGGGCGGTGCCGTCGGTGGTGCGGCGGTGGGGTGGGTGAGCCTGGTGCTGGCGCTGTGCACGGCGCCTTTGCTGATGCGCTCGGTGGATTTTCTGATGACGGAGATGACCTGCCTGTTGCTTGTGACAGGGGCAATGGCGGCTGCAATCAAGGCGATACGTGGGGGCAGATGTGTAACGTGGAGCGTTGTGGGCGGCGTTCTGCTGGGGCTGGCGGCGCTGACGCGGCCGGCGTTTCTCTACCTGATACCGGCTTGCGGGCTCGCGGCACTTCTCTGGGGGCAGCGGCGCAGCGTGGTGCCGGTGCTGGCAATGGGCGGCAGCGCTGCGTTGGTGATGATGCCGTGGATCCTGCGCAATCGGCTGGTGATGGGAAGGGCGGCGCTGACCTATGGATATGACAGCCATACACTGGTGCAACGGATTGCGTTCGACACGATGAATGGGCGCGAATATGCCATGTCATTCGTATGTTGGTTGCCAGACGGCAATGAAATCGGACGTGGTATTGCGGGCAAGGGTGCGTGCGACAGGTTCGGATGGGATGAGCACGAAAACTCGTTCTACGTGCTGGGATTGCGGCACATGCTTTACGAGACGCTGGCTGCTTCGGGTGGGTATGCGCATCACTTGAGCTACTTGCTGCAACACTACGTTTTTCGGATGCCGCTCAAACATGCGCTGGTGAGCATACCCCTGGCGCTGCGTGGTGCGTATGTCGCGCATTGGTGGGGGTTCGTGCTGTTCATCGTTTGCTTGGCTTGGACGGTGCGCGCGCTGCTGAGGGTAGGGACGCCTCATTTTGACAAGGTGTCATTCTTGACGATGGCAATGCCGGCTTGGTTCATGCTTGCGTTGAATTCGGCGGTGGCTGTGAACCAGGTGCGATATAATCTTATGCTGATCCCGGCTTATGCGGTCGCAGGCGCGTTGTCCGTTAAGGGCTTGGCGGATCGTCACGCAAGGCGGGTGAGGGGCTGGAGATGGTGATGACCGGGCATGATGGGCTGGCTGTGATCGACGGCGCGACGGTGTGGATGTTCGCAGGGTTCGCGCGCTGGCGGGCGGCGCAGGCGGCCCGGCGAGACCGCCGCGAGATGCTGGCGGAGCAGATGCTGTTCGATGCCGGCCGAGCGATGTTTTCGGGCGATCTGTTTGCCGTGTTCTGGCGCGACGACGCCGCCGAACTGGATTGGCTTGGGGATTTTCTCTGCGACCCGGCGACGGACGAGATGATGGCGCAAATCCAGGCGCCGCCGAAGGAAGAGAGCTTCGAGGAAGAGGAGATGCTGTTCACCAAGAGCGCGCTGGTGACGACCGGGATGGAGATGTCGGACTACTCGTAGGCTCGGCTAGGGTTGAGAAAGCATTGGGCCGAGTGAGCGGCCGCCGAAGAGGTGGACGTGGAAATGTGGGACTTCCTGGTGGGAGTCCAGGCCGCTATTGGCGAGGAGGCGGTAGCCGGGCTCCTCGAGGTTGAGGGATTTGGCAACAGTGGCGACGGTCTTGAAGAAGCCGGCGACGGTGGGAGGCGGTGCTTCGGCGGCGAAATCCGCGAAGGACACGTAGGGGACTTTTGGGATCACCAGCACGTGAATTGGAGCTTGCGGGTTGATGTCGTGGAAGGCGAGGGCGAAGTCGTTCTCGAAGACTTTTTTGCAGGGGATCTCGCCGCGCAGGATACGCGCGAAGATGTTGGAGTCATCATAGGGCCCTAGAGCGGCAACTGGCATTTCGGTGCTCCACAGTTCAGGGAATTTTTCGCGTGGCAGGGCCCTGCAACAGCACACGGCGGGCTGCCTTCTCGGCAATGCCGGAGACACCTTCGCGTCGTTCGAGTTCGGCCCAGACTTCCGATGGGTGGACGCCGCTGGAGACCCAGAGGACGAGCAGATGATAGAGGACATCCGCACTTTCGGCGACCATGGCTTCCGGATTGCCGGCGACGGCTTCGATCAGGCACTCGACAGCTTCTTCGCCGAATTTCTGGGCGACCTTGGCGGTGCCGCGTGAGAGTAGGCGTGCGGAATGGCTGAGCGCCGGGTCGGCGTTGCGACGATCAAGCACGACGGCATAAAGGCGATCGAGCACGGCCGGAGAAGTGCCGACGGAAGCCGGAGGTACGATCTTCAGAGGCGGGGATTTGCGGGGCTTGACGGCCTTTTTCGCCACGCGGCGTGCTCTCCTTCGGGTGCGACTCGGGTGTAGATCGCTTTTACACTGTATTTGTTAAGAGGCGCACAGGGAGGCCCGCCTCAGCCAGTGCGGATTTTACCTGCGGGACCGTGAAGGTGCCGAAATGGAAAACGCTGGCTGCGAGGAGACCGGTGGCGCCGGCGCGGGCACCTTCGACAAAGTGAGCTAACGAGCCGACGCCGCCGGAGGCGACCACCGGCAGCCGGGTGGCGCGGCAGATTGCCTGGAGGAGGTCGGTGTCGAAGCCGCTGCGGGTGCCGTCGCGGTCCATGCTCGTGACGAGGAGTTCGCCGGCGCCGAGGGATTCGAGGCGTTGGCACCAGGCGACGGCATCCAGCCCGGTGGGGGTGCGGCCGCCATTGACGAAAACCTCCCAGTGACCGGGGGTGGTGGCCCGGGCATCGACGGCGGCGACGACGCATTGGCTGCCGAATTTTTCGGCCGCCTCGGCGATAAGCTCGGGGCGGGCGACGGCGGCGGAGTTGATGCCGCATTTGTCGGCGCCGGCGAGGAGGAGACGGCGCATGTCGTTTGTGGAGCGGACGCCGCCGCCGACGGTGAAGGGGAGGAAGATCTTTTGGGCGGTGCGGCCGACGACGTCGAGGATGGTGTCGCGCTGCTCGTGGCTGGCGGTGATGTCGAGGAAGGTGAGCTCGTCGGCGCCGGCCTGGTCATAGATTGCGGCTTGCTCGACTGGGTCGCCGGCGTCGCGGAGGTCTACGAAGTTGACGCCTTTGACGACGCGGCCGTTCTTGACGTCGAGGCAGGGGATTATGCGGAGTTTTAGCATTTAGGAAGAATGTTCTTTTCTGAAGAAAAGAACCAAAAGACTTTTATGTCCTGGGGGCTGCCCCGGCGTCTCAGGTTCATTCCACGGCGTTCGTGCGGGCGCAGAGATAAAAGTCTTTTTGCTTCTTTTTCTTCAGAAAAAGAAGACCTTCCTTACTCGCCAAGGGACCTGCTGAGGGTTGGCGTTTTCAGGCGCCTGACCTTCTCGGGGAGATGCGCTGGGTCGGACATGTAGTCGCGCGTCATGGGGGCGGCGGTTTGGTGGCGGGTGAGCTGGAGCTGCCAGACCATGTGGTGGAGGTGGCGGAAGGAGAATTCGCTGCCGGCGAGATAGAGCTCGAAGAGGCGGGTGAAGCGCTGGTCGTAAAGGGCGGCGATGGCGTCGCGGTTGGCTTCGAAGCGGCGGCGCCAGTGGCGCAGGGTTTCGGCGTAATGGAGGCGGAGGATTTCGAGGTCGGTGGCGATGAGTTTTTCGCGCTCTACGGCGGCGAAGACCTCGGAGAGGGCGGGGGCATAGCCGCCCGGGAAGATGTGGCGGGTGATCCAGGGGTTGGTCACCGAGGGGCCGTCGCTGCGGCCGATGGCGTGGATGAGGGCGATACCGTCTTCGGTGAGGAGAGTGCGGAGCGTGGCGAAGAACTCGGTGTAGTGAGTGATGCCGACATGCTCGAACATGCCGACGGAGACGATGCGGTCGAACGGGCCTTGGATGGTGCGGTAATCCTGTAGGCGAATGGTGATGCGGTCGGAGAGGCCGGCGGCGGCAACGCGGAGGGTGGCTTCTTCGAATTGTTCTTCGGAGAGGGTGATGCCGGTGACGCGGGCGCCGAAATCCTGGGCGAGAGTGATCGCCATGCCGCCCCAGCCACAGCCTATGTCCAGGACGTGGAGATCCGGGCGGTTGAGGACGAGTTTTTGGGCGATGTGGCGCTTTTTCTCGGCCTGGGCTTCTTCGAGGGTTTCGTCGCCGCGGGTGAAGTAGGCGCAGGAATATTGGCGGTCGCGGTCGAGGAAAAGGGAGTAGAGGCGGCCGTTCAGGTCGTAGTGCTGGGCAACGTTTCTCTTGGCGCGGGGGATGGGGTTGTATTGGGTGACCTTGCGCGTTGCGCGGGCGATGGCGCGGCGCAGGATGAGGCCGGGGTGGCGGCCGCCGGATGAGAGGTTTTGGAAGAGGAGGTCGAGAAGGTCTTCGATGCGACAGTCGACAGGTTGGAGGGTGCCGTTGACGAAGGCTTCGCCGAAGACGAGGGCGGGGTTGGTGAGGAGGCCGCGGACGGTGCGCCAGTCGGTGATGGTGACGGTTGCGGTGGTGCCGCCGCCGGGGCCGTAGGTGGCTTGGCGGTTGTCGGGCCAGGTGATGGTGAGGCGGCCCGCGCGGAGAAAGCGGGTGAGAATGGCGTCTAGAATGAAGCGCATTATGAATTCCGGCGTGGGAATTTTATTAACGCGCGATTAGGGGTGTGGATACGGGCAAATGTCCGGGGTGGAAGAGGTGAGGTGCCAAAGCGCACCCCACCCTACGTCTATGCTATATCGGGTTGGTCTTCTTCGCCGAAGACCATGGGGGGTTCGTTGGCGGCTTCGGCTTCTTCGGCGGCTTGGCCGACAGCTTCGCCACGGGATTGCTTTTCGGCTTCTTCGACGCTGCGGGCGACGTTGGCGGTGACGTCGATGAGCACTTCTGGGTGCAGGACGACTTTCGCTTTGCTGAGGCCGAGGGTCTTGATCGGGTGATTTAAGATGACCTGGCTGCGGTTCACGGTGAGGCCGTTGGCGGTGCAGGCGTCGGCGATGTCGCGGACGGAGACCGAGCCGTAAAGGCTGCCGGATTCGCCGGCCTGGCGGATTATGGTGACCATCAGGCCACCGACACGCTCGGCGAGGCGCTCGGCTTCTTCGCGGCGCTTGATGTTCGTCGCTTCGAGCTGGGCGCGCTGCGTCTCGAATTTCTCCAGATTCGCCTTGTTGGCGCGGATGGCGCGCTTGCCGGGCAGGAGGAAATTGCGGGCGTAGCCGGGTTTGACCTTAACGAGGTCGCCCATCTGGCCGAGCTTTTCGACGCGCTGGAGGAGGATCAGTTCTACTTGTGCCATGATCTATCCCCTTACGAGACGATGTAGGGGAGGAGGGCCAGGAAACGGGCGCGCTTGATGGCCTGGGCCAGTTCGCGCTGCTTCTTGGCGGAGACGGCGGTGATGCGGCTGGGGACGATCTTCCCGCGCTCGCTAAGGAAGCGGCTGAGGAGGCGGACGTCCTTGTAGTCGATCGTCGGCGCGTTCGGGCCGGAGAACGGGCAGCTCTTGCGGCGGCGGAAGAAGGGGCGGCGGGCGCCGACGGCGGCGCGGCGGGCCGCTACATTGACTTCAGTGGTATCGGACATGGGTCTTACTCCTCGATGGAGTCGTTGAGGTCACGCGCGCGGAATTCCTCGCGGTCGTCGTAGCCGCGCTTGCGGCCGCTCTCGAAGCGTCCGGCGGGCTTGGGACCGCGGAAAGTGCGCTCGCGGTCGTCGCTCTTGCGGGCGAGGATGGCCGAGGGGTTCTCGTCGATCGCGTCGACGCGGATGGTCATGAAACGCAGGACGTCTTCGTTGAGGCCGAGTTGACGCTCGATCTCGGAGACACTGGCCGGCGGGGCGTCGAGGCCCAGCAGCATGTAGTGGCCCTTGCGGTTCTTCTTGATTCGGTAGGAGAGCGAGCGGAGGCCCCAGTATTCGCGCTTCTGGATGGTGCCGCCATCGGTCTCGAGCTGGGCTGCGACGGCGTCGGCGACGGCCTCGACCTGCTGCTGTGTTACGTCATTGCGTGCAATGAGCACGCATTCATAAAGTGGCATGTTTGGTCCCTATGGCTGGTGGCCCGGAAATGGGCATAGCCGGGGCACAGCCAGGTGCCTCGGCAGGGGTGGCGGGGGTATAGGGAGCAAAGAAGAGCAAAGCAAGCAGTTCTTTTTTGAAAAAAAGAACCAAAAAACTTTTGTTGTTGAAGATGTATGGGCGGTTGAGCTGCAAGGACATAAAAGTTTTTTGGTCCTTTTCTTCAAAAAAGGACTGCTTGCTTCCTTGAGATTGACAGCACGCAAGGTGAAGGCGATACGCCGCCGCTGCACCTGAATGGTTTCTTGCATGTCTGTTACTGCTTTCATCTTTCCGGGCCAGGGTAGCCAGTCCGTCGGCATGGGGCGCGACCTGGCGGCGGCGTTTGCCGGGGCGCGGGAAGTGTTTGGCGAAGTTGACGAGACGCTGAAGCAGCGGCTGTCGAAGCTGATGTTCGAGGGGCCTTCGGAAGAGCTGACGCTGACGGAGAATGCGCAGCCGGCGCTGATGGCGCTGTCGATGGCGGTGGTGCGGGTGCTGGAGGGCGAAGCCGGGGTACGGATGGATCGGGCGGCGCTGTTGGCCGGCCATTCGCTCGGGGAATATTCGGCGCTGACGGCGGGTGGAGCGCTTGGTTTGGCGGAGTGCGCGCGGCTGTTGCGGCTGCGGGGGCAGGCGATGCAGTCGGCGGTGCCCGCCGGCGTCGGGGCGATGGCGGCTCTTATTGGTGTCGAGATGGATTTGGCAGCCGAAATCTGTGCGGAGGCGGCGATCTGGCGGCGCGAGGGCGAGGCGGATCTGCGGCAGGTGGTGCAGGCGGCCAATGATAATGGCGGCGGCCAGGTGGTGGTGTCCGGACATAAGGAAGCGGTGGAGCGGGCGCTGGAGATTGCGCGGGCACGTGGGGCGAAGCGGGCGCTGCTGTTGCCGGTTTCGGCGCCGTTTCATTGTTCGTTGATGGCGCCGGCGGCCGATGCGATGGCGGAGGCGCTGGAGGGGGCGGCGATCAAGGTGCCGATGGTGCCGATCGTGGCCAATGTGACGGCGGCGAAGGTGACGGATCCGGATGAGATACGGCGGTTGCTGGTGGCGCAGGTGACCGGGACGGTGCGCTGGCGGGAGAGCATGCAGGCTTGTGCTGCGATGGGCGTTGATCAGTTCGTGGAGCTGGGGGCGGGGAAGGTGCTGACTGGGCTGATCAAGCGGATCGTGCCGGATGCGCAGGGGCTCTCGGCGGGGACGCCTTCGGAGATCGAGGCTTTGGTGAAGGCGCTGTGATGTTTGGCCTAGAGGGGAAGACGGCGTTGGTGACCGGCGCTTCCGGAGGGATCGGCGCGGGCATTGCGCGGGCGCTGCATGCGCAGGGTGCTTCGGTTGTGCTTTCGGGGACACGGCGAGACGTATTGGAGTCGCTGGCGGCTGAGCTTGGTGAGCGCGCGTTTGTCTGCGTGGCCGATCTGCGGGAGCCGAAGGCGGCTGATGCTTTGGTGGCAGAGGCCGAGTCGGCGGCGGGGCCGCTATCGATCCTGGTGAATAACGCCGGGATGACAAAGGATATGCTGGCGCTGCGGATGAAGGATGAGGACTGGCAGGCGGTGCTGGAGGTGGATCTTTCGGCCCCGTTCCGGCTGGCGCGCGCGGCGCTGAAGGGAATGATACGGCGGCGTGCCGGGCGCATCATTCAGATATCGAGCGTGGTGGCGACGACGGGCAATCCGGGGCAGGCGAATTATGCGGCGGCCAAGGCGGGGTTGGAGGGCATGAGCAAATCGCTGGCGCAGGAGGTGGGTAGCCGCGGGATCACGGTGAACGTGGTCGCACCTGGGTTTGTGGAGACGCCGATGACCGATGTACTGGATGAGGGGCAGAAGACGCGGCTGACAGCGGCCATTCCGCTGGGACGCATGGGTCGGCCGGCGGATGTGGCGGCGGCGGTGGTGTATCTGGCGTCGGACGAGGCGGCTTGGGTGACCGGGGCCATTCTGCATGTGAATGGTGGCATGACGATGCCGTAGGTATGCGGGGTTATGCCAAGCGGGCGCTGACTTTGGCGCGGCTTTGCGGCCCTGATGAGACGTGCTAAGCGCGCACAAGTTTGGCCGGATAATACGGCCGAACAATGGCTTTCTTTCGACAGCAAACGATAGACAAGGGTTAGACTCCGATGAGTGAAATCGCCGACAAGGTTAAGAAGATTGTGGTCGAGCATCTCGGCGTCGAGGAAAGCAAGGTAACGCCGGAGGCTTCCTTTATCGATGATCTGGGCGCGGACAGCCTGGATACGGTCGAGCTGGTGATGGCTTTCGAGGAAGCATTCGGCGTCGAGATTCCGGAAGATGCGGCCGAGAAGATCAGCACCGTGAAGGATGCGATCGATTATATTGAAAAGCAGAAAGCGGCCTAAACTCATTGGCTTATAAAGGCTGGATTTCCCGATGAGCGGGGCTTGGATGGATGTGTCGGCACGACGGGTGGTCGTGACCGGCATGGGGATCGCCAGCCCGCTTGGGCTTGGTGTCGAAAATGTCTGGAAGCGATTGATCGCCGGCGAGTCGGGGATACGGGCGATACAGAACTTCGACACCACCGAGCTTACGGCCAAGATCGCTGGGCAGATACCGGCAGGGACGCGCGCGGATGGGGGATTGACCCTGACCGAGTGGGTGCCGGTGAAGGACCAGAAGAAGATGGACCGCTTTATCCATCTGGCGCTGGTGGCGGCGATCGAGGCGGTGGAAGATTCTGGTTGGGTGCCGGCCAACGAGGTCGACCAGGAAGCGACCGGGGTGATGATCGGGTCGGGGATCGGCGGGCTGCAGACGATTTTCGAAGGCAGCAGGCTGGTGCTGGAAGGGAAGACGAAGCGGCTGTCGCCGTTCTTTATTCCGTCGGCGCTGATCAATCTGGCCTCGGGCCATCTCTCGATCAAATACGGTTTCAAGGGCCCGAACCACTCCGTAGTGACGGCGTGTGCGACCGGCGTGCATGCGATCGGCGATGCAATGCGGCTGATCAAGTATGGCGATGCCGATGTGATGGTGGCGGGCGGTGCCGAAGCTTCGGTGTGCGAGCTGGGGATCGGCGGGTTCTGTGCGAGCCGGGCGCTTTCGACGGCATTCAACGATACACCGGCTGCCGCTTCGCGGCCTTGGGATCGGGACCGGGATGGGTTCGTGATGGGCGAGGGCGCCGGTGTGCTGGTGCTCGAGGAGCTTTCGCATGCGCATGCGCGTGGTGCGAAGATCTATGGTGAAGTGGCCGGTTACGGCATGTCGGGCGATGCGTATCATATCACCGCGCCGGCCGAAGGACATGACGGGGCGTATCGGGCGATGAAGGCGGCGTTCCGCAATGGCGGGCTTTCGGCAGCCGATGTGCAGTATGTGAATGCGCATGGTACGTCGACGCCGATGGGCGATGACCTGGAACTTGAGGCGGTCGAGAAGTTTTTTGGCGATTCTGCCAGGGAGGTTGCGATGTCATCGACGAAATCGGCGATTGGGCATCTGCTTGGTGCGGCCGGTGCGGTGGAGGCGATTTTTTCATTGCTGGCGATGCGCGATGGGGTGGTGCCACCGACGCTGAACCTGGATGAACCGAGCCGGGAGAGCGTGATCGACAGGGTGGCGCATACGGCGCAAGAGCGGAAGATCGATTGTGCGCTGTCCAACAGTTTCGGTTTTGGCGGGACCAACGCGAGCGTGATTTTCAGAAAAGTCTGATCCTATCAGCTTGGAACAAAAAAGTTTCCTGGTTCTTTTTTTTAAAAAAGAACTGCTTTCTTCATGCGCCGCTGGCTGATCCTCGGCACGGTGCTGGCGGGCACCGGCGCCGGCCTGGGCTATTTTGGCCTGCAGGTTCTGATCGCGCCCGGGCCTCTTCCTGAACCGACGGACATTGTCATTCCCCGTGGCGGCCTGGAGGCGGCCGGGGATGCGCTGAAGTCGGCAGATGCTATCGGGAGCGTTCGGATGTTCCGGCTGTTCGCGGCGTTGACGTCGTGGCAGGGAAGGTTGCGGGCGGCTGAATTGTCGTTCCCCGCGCAGGCGAGTCTGGCGCAGGTTTTGATGGTGCTGCGCAGTGGCCATCCGGTGCAGCACAAGCTAACTCTTCCAGAGGGTTTGACCGCGGCGCGGATGGGGCAGGTGCTGGCGCGCGCGGCCGGGCTGGAGGGAGACATCGCACTACCGGACGAAGCAAGCGTGTTGCCGGAAACGTATCTTTACGAGCGCGGCATGAGCGTTGCGAGCGTGGTGCAGCGTGGCGAATCGGCGATGCAGCGTGTGCTCGACAAAGCTTGGCGCGGCCGGGCTGCGGATGTGGGGGTACGTTCGGCGGGTGATCTGCTGATTGTGGCTAGCCTGGTGGAGCGGGAGACGCATCTGGGGGCGGAGCGGCCGCTGGTGGCGCGGGTGTTCTATAACCGGCTCGCGCAGGGCATGAAGCTGCAATCGGATCCGACGGTGGTATATGAGGCGAGCGGTGGTGATGGGGAACTCGCAGCCGGGTTAAGCAAGGCGGCACTGGAACAGGCTGGGCCTTACAACACCTACGCTTCGATTGGTTTGCCGGTCGGGCCTATTTGCAGCCCGGGGATTGCTGCGATCGAGGCGGCGGCGCATCCGGCGCGTTCGGCGGCGTTGTATTTCGTAGCCGACGGACATGGTGGGCATGTGTTTTCCGATTCGCTTGCCGAACATCTGCAGAATGTGCGGCGGTATCGGGCGCTTTCGCGCTGAGCATTGTTGGGCAAAGGTTGTTGCTGAGTGTCGAGTAATAAAAAAAGCCAGCTTTTCAGCTGGCCTTTTTTATTACCTGTGATGAGACGCTTAGATGATGTGCGCCGGCGGAGTGGTGAGGCCGATGAACTCGACTTTTGTGCCATCGGAAAGCGTGTAGGTGAAGTTGTTGCCGTCTGTGGTGCCGGAGACGGTGGGGCTGTCGAACTTGACGGAGTCGGATCCGGAGAAATCGGCGATGGAGATCGTGGCGCTCGTGACGCTGGCGATCTCGAAGATATCGCTGGACCCAGCGGTGAAGAATTCGGTGCCAGCGCCGGTGAGGAAGTAGTCGCTATTTCCACCATGGACGGTGGTGCCGACGCTGTCGCCAGCATTTGTGTCGCCGAAGAAGCTGAAGCCACCGGAAAGGGAGCCATCTAGCGTTTCGTTGCCTGCACCAGCCTGGAAAACTTCCTTGCCGCCACCCTCGAAAACGAGGTCGAGGTTTGCGTTACCGAACGCAGTTACCGTACCAGCAGTGTCGCCGACAATTGTATCGCTGAACGGAGTGCTCGAGACACCGGCCGAGAAGGTCAATGTGCCAGCGCCGCCGTAGATGAGACCATCCGCGGTAGCAGCCACCGTGTCGTTCACGCCTGCGACGGAGGAACCGACCACTGTGGTCGTGCCGTTTGCCAGCACGGCAACATCGCCACCAACGCTATCGTCGAGGTAAGCATAGGTGTGACCGCTGCCGCTGAATACGGTGGAAGGCCCGCCGCCGGTGATGATGGTGTCGTAGCCGGAGCCGCCAACGATTGTATCGCCCGTGCCTCCAGTAGAAGATCCCTGGAAAAGATTGGTGCCGTTGGTGAAGATGATACGGTTATCGCCAGCACCTGCGGCTTCGATGTATGTCATGTCGGCGCCACCGGCGAGCGTATCACCACCAGCCGACCCGTCGATCGTCGTCGCCTGACCAGTCGATATGAAGCTGTATTGATCGGCGCCGGGGATCGTGTAGACGGCCGGACTGGTGCCGGAGTCGACGACGTTCAGTGCACCTGCAACGGTCGACGCTGTGCCGCCGGTGGAGAGGGTGTTGACGGCCGGATAGGACCCAGGAAAATCATTAGCAAAGTTCGTGCCCGACGAACTTGTAACGCTGAAGGTGAGAGTGGTTGTACCACCCCCAGATACCGTAACTGCCATTTGCCCTACCCACCCTTAAGTTCGTGCCCAAACTTGCTGCGGCGCACTAATTTGCATGCGTCTTTCTCTCCTTAACAAAGGACGAAGATGCAAACAACAAAGAAATGGCTGTCTGGGTATGTTTTTTCCGGGGTGGAAATGGCCGATGGCTTCCAAGGTCTATTTCTCCCGTGGAAGTTGTCTTGGGTGGAGAATGCGGCGCGATGGCCCGCGAGCGGGAGCTCGCGGACTTGCCCTATGCGAGGTGGCCGGTCAGCGAGGTTGTGGACAGGAATTCCACCTGGCTGCCGTTCTGCAGAGTGATCGTGAGATTACCGTTGGACACTGTGCTGGCGGTTTGCAGGAGTGACGTTTCCGCGGCAGTACTAAGGCCCTCGAAGTTTACGAAGTCGGCGGCACCGAAATTGGCGATGGTGATGTCAGTGCCATTGCCCACATCGTTGATGTCGAAAAGCGCTGGACCGGAGCCGGCGAAGATGGCTTCGTTGCCGCCGCCGGTGGAGAAATAGTCTGGGCCGGCGCCACCATAGATGGTTTCGTTGATGGATGCGACCGCGCCGGGGAGGGTATCTCCGAAGAAGGCGAATCCACCGGCCGCGTCAGTGCCGTTGAGAGTCTCGTTGCCGGCGCCGGCCACGAAGATGGCTGCGCCTGCGGTATTGGAAAAGACGATGTCGGAGCCGGCAGCGCCGAACATGGTGGTGTAGCCGGTGCCCCCAACAATGGTGACAGCCAGGGTGGACTCGCTGGCGCCGGCAACGAAGGTGAGGGTGCCAGCGCTTCCGAAGATAGTGGCCGTGGTGCTCGAATCGAGGCCTGCCGTGGCAAAGACGGTATCGTTGCCATAAGAGTTTACGGTGGTGTTGCCGGCGAGCAAGCCTGCGATATCACCGCCAGACGTATCGATGAGGTTGATCAGACCGTTGCCGGTGCCGCTGAAAACCGTGTCGCTGCCGGAACCGGTGTTTATGGTGTCGTTGCCGGAGCCGCCGCTGATGGTGTTGCCGCCCTGGTCCGCGCCGAAATAGAGGTTTGCGCCGGTCGTGAAAGCGACGTTGTTCTGGCCGCCATTGGCGACATAGGCGAGACCGCCGCCTGCCACGACAGTGTCGGCCCCGGCAGAGCCGGTAATCACCGTCGGTCTGGTGACGGCGGCGTAGGTGTATTGGCCTGGGGTGGTGAGGCTATACAGCGTGGTGCTGGATGGCTGGATGATGTTCAGCGCACCTGCGACGGTGGAGGGTGCAATGCCGCTGCCAAGCTCCGTGATGACGGTGGCATTTGCCACCTTGGCACTGAATGACGTTGCGTAGTTGGTTGTAGAACTACCGGTGACGGTGAAGGTGACGGTGTGACCCGTTGCGCCTGGAATGGTGAGTTGTGTCACTTGCCCTGCCCTGCTGCGAAAGTTGTGCCCAAACGCTGAAGGCGCCTGAAGGAGTTCAGGCTGCGGACAGCGGTGGCATCCAAGCACGGGAGTGGTGAAGAAGATGGAAACGGGAGTGGCGCGAGCGTGTCGCGAGCGCCGAAGTTGTTTTGGCTGTTTCTGTTCGCGTTCAGGTTGAGGTTTTGCCTTCGTCTTTTGAGTTGGTTGGATTATGGGTGCGTCGATCGGCTGGTTGCTGCTGCGATCTTTGGAGAGATGTGGATGCTGTCGTCGATGACTGGGTTTGGACGGTCGGAAGGGGCCGAGACCGCCGGGTCCTGGGTTTGGGAGATACGCAGCGTGAATGCGCGCGGGCTGGAACTGCGCTGGCGGCTGCCTGCCGGGCTCGATGGGATGGAGCCGTCGCTGCGCGAGGCCATGGCGAAGGTAGTGCGACGGGGCAGCGTGCAGGCAACGCTGGCTTTCCGGTCGTTGGCTGCGGTGGCGCCGGCGGTAAACGAGATGGTGTTGGAGCAGGTGCTGCAGGTGGTGGCTCGAGTGGCGGCGGGGGTGCCGGGGGCGTTGCCGCCGCGTATCGAGCATGTGCTGGCGCTGCCGGGGGTGATGGGCGGCGGGCGAGGCGGGGATGTGGACGCGTTTTCCGAAGCGCAGATTGCCACGTTGCGGGCAGGGTTCGAATTGGCGGCGGAACGGCTGGCGGCGGCTCGGCAAGCGGAAGGTGGGCGGCTGGA
This sequence comes from Acetobacteraceae bacterium, assembly GCA_965198855.1. Lineage (GTDB taxonomy): Bacteria > Pseudomonadota > Alphaproteobacteria > Acetobacterales > Acetobacteraceae > BOG-908. Next base: position 1,421,422 of record CBDAPZ010000002.1, read on the forward strand.
GGAGGTGCTGCGGGGGCTGTTGGGGCAGGTCGCTGCGTTGCGCGGGAAAGCTGAGGCGGAGGCGACGCTGCAGCCCGGGCTACAGCGGGAGCGGATGCTGGCGAGCGTGACTGCGTTGCTGGAGTCGATGCCGGCGTTGCCGGAGGAACGGATTGCGCAAGAAGTGGCGCTGCTTGCGGCCCGGTCGGATGTGAGGGAGGAGCTGGATCGACTAGGGAGCCATGTAGAGGCGGCGCTGGGGCTGTTGGCCGGTGGCGGGGCGGTTGGGCGTCAGCTGGATTTTCTGGTGCAGGAGTTTGTGCGCGAGACGAATACCATTTGCAGCAAGTCGGCGACGCGGGGACTGACGTCGATCGGGCTGCAGCTGAAGGCTGTGGCGGAGCAGATACGGGAGCAGGTGCAGAATCTTGAGTGACGCGATGCGACGGAGAGGGGTGTGTTTCGTGGTGGCGGCGCCTTCTGGGGCTGGCAAGAGCACCATCACGCGGGCGCTGCTGGCGCGGGAGCCGGCACTGTTTCTTTCGGTGAGTGTTACGACGCGGACGCCGAGGGGCGGTGAGGCGGAGGGCGTGCACTATTATTATAAGAGTGATGCGGAATTTGCGCGCATGGCGGCTGACGGGGAGCTGCTGGAGCATGCAACGGTGTTTGGCCGTGGGTATGGAACGCCGCGCGCGCCGGTGGAGGCTGCCCTGGCAGAGGGTCGGGATGTGGCACTCGATATTGATTGGCAGGGATGGCGGCAGTTGCGTGCGGCGATGCCGGCCGACTCGATAGGGGTTTTTATTTTGCCGCCGTCGATGGAGGTGCTGGAGGCGCGGCTGCGGGGCCGGGGGAGCGATGACGTGGCGGAGGTGGCGCGGCGAATGCAGGCTGCGCGGGATGAAATTTCCCATTTCTCCGAGTTCGACCATGTGCTGGTGAACGATGATCTGGAAAGCTGCGTCGCCGCCGTTCGTGGTGTGCTGTGGGCCGCCCGCTGCACCATTGCGCGCAGCCTGGGCGCTGCCGAATTGGCGCGGGCGATGCAGCAATGATGCATGGGGGTTTGGGGGAACAGGCACTGTTCCCCCAATCTTACTTTTGGCGCGCCAGCTTATGAGCCGTGCGTAGCAGGAAGGCGCGGTCTTCCGGATCGCAGGCCTGATAGAGCCGGAGCATGGCGAGTTCGTCGCCGGTGGCGGCGTTGCTGCCGTGGAGAAGATGCTCGACTGAGCTGCCGAGCGCGTCGGCGATGCGGCTGATGTTGTCGCGGAGTTGGCCGGCGCGGTCGGTTTCCCATTGGGCGACGGCACTGCGGCTGACGTCGCAGGCGGCGGCGAGTTCGAGCTGGGAGAGTCCGCGGGCGCGGCGGAGTTCGCGGATGCGGGTGCCGACGGTGGTGACGGGTTGGTCCATGGAAGGAGTATGGGTGAGTGTTTCTAACAAATCCAGTTATTAATATTGACTCCAAAATGTCAGTAAGACTAACTGTCACCGTTAGGTCGGGAGGTTGGGATGCGGGCACATGTGAAATGGACGCAGGAGCTGGATGGACGGTTGCGGGAGCTGCGAAGCGGGGGGATGACGTGGGATGGGATTGCGGCGGCGATGGGGCTGGGGCGGAATACGGTGCTGGAGCGGGGGCGGAAGATCGGGGCGCGGCGGATCCGGAAGGTGCTGTGTTCCGCGACGGAGGAGCCGCGGGATCGGCCGGCGCGGCAGGCGGGACATCCTCTGACGTGGGGATTGATCAATGTGGGAACGGTGCTTGAGGGCGAGAAATATCCTTATCCTGTGTTTCTCTAAGGAACAAAACATGAACAGAATTGACGAATTGGCGTCGCGGCGGGGGGTAAATGCCGCCTTTATCGTGGGTCGGCTGGAGGAGGCGGGGGCAACGCTGCTGGCGCTGCCGGCGAGCGGTTATTCGACGCGGCTGAAGGTGAGCCACGTGGACGTGGTGCCGGAGGCGCAGACTGCATTCGGTGGGGAGACGGGAAAGATACGGCCGTCGGTGCCTTCGGCGGCGCGGATTACGCGGATGGATGAGGCGATGGGGTGGATCGCGCTGATACCGGAGGATCGGACGGTAATGCGGCGGATTGTGGGGGCGCGCAGCCTGGTGAGCCCGGTGACTGAGCGGCATCTGTTTTCATGGCGGCGACTGGGGGGCGTGCTTGGGGCGGATCATAAGGCGGTGCAGCGGTGGCATGGGCAGGGGATCGATATGATCGTCGCGGCGGTGGAGGCGCTGCATCAGGATGATCGGGACGCGGTGCTGCGCGCGTTTGGGAATTGAGTTTGATTGTTTGAGGCGTGCGCTTTGGGGTTGGTGGCCGGAGCCCACCCTACGAGGTTAGTCAGTGGTTAGGGTGAGGTTTACGGCGTAGTGGCAACGGGGGGTGGTGTAGGTGCCATCTACCCGTTTGCCGTCCAGTTCGCCTTCGAAGGTCAGGTTGTAGGGCTGCTTGTTGGGGTCGGTGAGGGTGAGTTTGGCGGCGAGGTTTTTGTCGTTGGTGAGTTGGCCGTGCAGTTCAAGCGTGCCGGCGGCTGGGGCGAAAATGATGGTGGTGTCTCGGCGGGTGAGGATGGCCTGGCTGGTGGGGTCGCAAGTGCCGGCGATGGGGCGGAGGTTGCCTGCATAGTTCAGCGTGTCGGCTGTGCAGGCGGCGACGATGAGGGGGAGGCAAAGGATGAGGACTTGGCGCATCGGCGTTTCCTTATCGTGTGTTGATCGGTTTGGCACGCTGGACCAGCGCATAAGAAAAATAGCTTATCGTTCGCTGTTTAGGTTTGCCCAGATGGCCCAACTTTAGGTATATTTTCTTCAACGCTGGCGGCCTGTGCAGATGAGCGGCGGCGGCGAGCGCCCAGGCAGCGAGGCCGGGTTATTTGCAGTTTCAAGATTGGAGGGGCGATGGCGGATGATGCGCCTTCACCACTCGATGTGCTGCTGAAGACGATGCATCGGCGCTGGCAGGAAGGAAAGCTGGAGGAGGCGGTCGCCCTCGCCAAGGCCGCGGCGCCTTATCTGCATGCCAAAGCGGCGATGGGTAAGGGATTGCGGGGGCTGGGGACGCTGAGGGACGAACAACTCGATGAACTCTGCGCGGAACTCTGCGAACGCGGTGTTGGCAGAGCAGGCGCTGCGGGTGAGCCTGAGGGGTAGCCTGGAAACGTGGTGCCGGTTTGCGCTGCAAGGGAGCGGGCAGGCGCCGGCGCGGCATCATCTGGAAATTATCAGGGCGCTTGAGGCGGTGACGAGTGGGGAGACGCGGCGGTTGATGCTGCTGCTGCCGCCTGGGTCGGCGAAGAGCACGTATGCGAGCCGGTTGTTTCCGGTGTGGTGGCTGGCGCGGCATCCGAGCAGCGCAGTGATCGCGGCGTGCCATACGGCCAGGCTGGCGGAGGATTTTGGGCGGAGTGTGCGCGGGCTGGTGGTGGCACATTCGGCGCGGCTGGGAATTGCGCTGCGGGCTGATGCGCGTGCGGCGGGCCGGTTCGTAACGGAGCCGGGGGGCGAGTATTTCGCGATCGGGGCGCAGGGGGCGGTGACCGGGCGTCGGGCGGATCTGGTGCTGGTGGATGATCCGATACGGTCGTTTGCGGATGCGGAAAGCTTTTCAGCGCGGGAGCATCTTTGGGAGTGGTTTCGCACGGAGTTGGTGACGCGGCTGAAGCCGCGGGGGCGGATCGTGCTGGTGATGACGCGGTGGCATTGCGACGATCTGGCCGGGCGACTGATCGAGCATGGCGGATGGAGCGTATTGCGGCTGCCGGCGCTGGCCGAGGCGGGTGATCCGCTTGGGCGCGCGGTGGGAGCGGCACTTTGGCCGGATTGGGAAGATAGGCCGGCGCTGCTGGAGAAGCGGGCGTTGCTGGGGGAGCGGCATTTTTCTGCGCTGTTTCAGCAGGCGCCGCTGAGAGCTAGCGGACAGATGTTTGATCCGCGTGGGTTGCAGGTGGTGGATATCGTTCCGGATGGCGTCGCGGTGCGGGGATGGGATCTGGCGGCGACCGCGGCCGGGAAGGGAAATCCGGATTGGACGGTGGGCGTGAAACTGGTGCGCGATGCGGATGGGCGTTTGTTCATTGATGACGTGGTGCGGTTTCGTGCGGTGCCGAGCGAGGTTTTTGAGAGGATACGCGCAGTGGCGGTGGCGGACGGCAAAGCGGTGACTGTGAATGTGCCGCAAGACCCGGGGCAGGCTGGCAAATCGCAGATCATGTATCTGACGCAATTTCTTGCGGGGTATCGTGTGGTTTCCAGCCTGGAGACGGGAGAGAAAAGCCAGCGTGCCGTTGGGCTTTCTTCGCAGGTGAATCACTGCGCGGTTTCCATGCGGCGGGCCGGATGGAATATGGCGTTCATGGATGAGCTCGCCAGCTTCCCAGGCGGACCAAAGGATGATCAGGTCGATGCATTTACGCGCGCTTACGATTTTTTGCTTTCCCAAGGCGCGCCCGCTACATTTGCACATCTACCGTTCTCGGTGCGCTAAGACATAAGAGTCTTTTGCTTCTTTTCTTCAGAAAAGAAGTTCTTTCTTTTGTTTAGCAGGAGTGGGGCATTTGTTTCGCACGATCTCCACGCTGGTGCAGGCCGACGCTGACTATCCAGAGCGCACACGGATGCTGGATTTGTATCAGCGTATATTAGATGGCTCGTTTTATGATGTGCTTCCTTACGAGTTTCATGAAGAGCGCACGCTGAGCGGTGAGTATGTGCCGTTGCGGCAGAGGCGGCCTTCGGTGCGGTATGGGTTGGCGCGGTTGGTGGTGGAAGACAGTATCGCGCTGCTGTTCAGCGAAGGGCATTTCCCGAGTTTCGAGTCGCCGGATGCAGGGGTGCGGGATGCGCTGATGGCGGTGGCGCGGGATGCCAAGTTGAATGCGGTTATGGTGGAAGCGGGGCTGCGGGGCAGTGTGGGCTCGGTCGCGCTGTGGATGCGGATTTTGCGCGGCCGTGTATTTGTTACTGTGTTGGACACGTTATATTTGACGCCGGCATGGGATGCGGAGGCGCCGGATACGCTGGTGCGGGTGATGGAGCGCTTCAAGGTGCGCGGGGCGGATCTCATTGCGCAAGGCGTCGTGGTCAGTGATCCAGGCGGGTTTTATTGGTTTCAACGGGTTTGGGACGCGACGTTCGAGCGCTGGTATTTTCCGGTGCGGGTGGGAAGTGGGATTTCGGCGGAAGAGGATGTCGGGCGCACGAGGCGGCATGGGCTGGGGTTTGTGCCGTTCGTCTGGATCAAGAATCTTCCTGGCGGCAACGGGATCGATGGTGCCTGCACTTTTCGCACGGCGATCGATACGGGGATTGAGATCGATTACCAGTTGAGCCAGGCGGGTCGGGGATTGAAGTATAGCAGCGATCCGACGCTGCTGATACGGGAGCCGGCGGGGCTGGATGGGACGATGGTTCGCGGTGCTGCCAATGCGTTGGTGGTGAGCGAGAAAGGTGATGCGAAACTGTTGGAGATTGGTGGGACCGCTAGCCAGGCGGTGATCGAATATGTGCGGGTTCTGCGCGACCTGGCGCTGGAGACGCTGCATGGAAACAGGGCGGATGCGCAGAGGCTGACGGCACCGGCGAGCGGGCGGGCGCTCGAGCTGATGAACCAGGGATTGGTGTGGCTGGCTGACAATCTGCGTGTAAGTTATGGGCAATGTGCGTTGCTGGAACTGGCGCGGATGATTTTGCGTGCAAGCCAGGTGTTTCCGCTGAAGGCTGGCGGCGCGGATGTGCCGCCGCTGGATGTGTGCGCGCCGGTGAGCCTGCGATGGCCGGATTGGTATCCGGATGATGCACTGGACGGCCAGCGTACAGCGGAGACGCTGATATCGCTCGTCAATGCGCAGCAGCTTTCGAAAGAGACTGCGTTGCGCATCATTGCTTCCGACTACGACATCGAAGATGTGGCAGCGGAAATGGAACGGATTAAAGCCGAGGGGGCAGGATGAGCGAACCCGACACGGATAATGATGCGGCGGCGTTTCTGGCCTTGAAGGCGCATGCCGAGTCGCTCGAAAGGCAATTGCATGAGGCGGAGGTGCAGTCGGTTGCGCGCGTGCGGCATGCTGAATTGAGAGCCGAGGCGATGCGGGCGGGGATTGTCGATCTGGATGGATTGCGGTTGTTGGATCCTTCGTCGCAGGGGGATGTGGAGCCGGCCTTGGTGATCGCGAAATTGCGCCGCGAGAAGCCTTGGCTGTTTGCGGCAGCGAGTTCCAGCAATGCGGCTTCGCCGCCGCAGGCGGCGCCGCTGAAGCGGAAGATGGCGACGGAGATGAGCATCGAGGAATGGCGGGCGGCGCGGGCCGAGCTGCTGCGCCGAAGATGATCGCTGGGAAAATTCGAAACACCATCATGGGGGGCTTGGCCCCCTTTTCTTTTGAGGGGGCGTGAATGAGCATAGTGAATTTTCCGGCCGCGCTGCAGCCGATCATCCAACAGGGTTTCCTCGAGCGCGAGTTCGAGCAGGCACTGCGCTCGAAACTCGGGTATCGGGCTTGCGCGGATCGTGAGGAGTTTGCTGTCGGGATCGGCGAGACGCTGACCAAGACGCGGGCCGGGCTGCTGCCGGCGGTGACGACACCGCTGGTGGGAAGTGCCAATACCAATCTGGATAACGGGCTGAGTCCGGCCTTGTGGAGCGTGGAGCAATACACGCTGACACTGCATCATTATGCGGCCACTATGGATTTGAACATGGTGACCAGCCGCATAGGCATTGCCAGCCAATTCTTGCAGAACGCTTACGTGAATGGCGAACAGGCTGGTCGAAGCCTTGATGATCTGGCACGCAATGCGCTGTTCAGCTCGTATTTCGGCGGCAATACACGGGTGAGGGTGACGCTTGGAAGTGCCGGCCCGGTGGTCGCCGTGGATGATATACGCGGGTTCATGACCGCGTTCTCCAATGGCGTGCAGCAGAATGTGAGCAGCGCCAATCCGCTGGCAGTTACGTTGGGCGCGGACGCCTATGTGCTGACCGGGACGAGTGCGGATGCTACCAACGTTTCGACGGTACCAGGCGGGATCAGCGGGATGCTGACATTCTCGACAAGCGTTTCTGTAAGCGATGGGACGGTGGGAAGTTCGGTTCAGGCGGCGACGGGATCGCTGATATTGCGGCCGAATGGGCGGACGAATACGTCGGCCCTGCAGGTGGGCGACACGCTTTCGATGAGCAATGTGCTTGATGCGGTGGCAGGGCTTCGGCTGAATGCGGTGCCGGATATTGAGGTGGTGCCGGTTGGTTGGACAGTTCCGCGGCTCGGATAAGCTTTTCCCGGTTGATCTTCATGCCGCTTTACGCGCGTCCGCTGCCGGCGCTGGTGCCGGGGCGTGCCCCGGCACCAGCGCCGGCAGCGGACGCGCGTAATATACGTCGTCTGGCGTGCGACCGCATAGCGTGGAATGCGGGCGATGGCTGTTATAGTGGCCGACCCAGGTCGAGACCCCGGCGCGCAGTTCTCCGCCGGTTTCGAAAGCATGCAGATATATGCATTCATATTTCAGCGAGCGCCACAGCCGCTCAATGAAAACATTGTCCATCCAGCGGCCGCGCCCATCCATGCTGAGCTTGATGCCTTTGGTCTCCAGAACCCCGGTAAAGCGGGGGCTGGTGAACTGACTGCCCTGATCGGTATTGAAAATCTCCGGCTGACCATACTTGGAAAGTGCTTCCTCCAGCGCCTCGATGCAGAAATCGGCTTCCATGCTGTTCGACACACGCCACGACAGCACCCGCCTGGTGGCCCAGTCCATCACGGCCACCAGATACATGAAACCACGCCGCATCGAAATATACGTTATATCCGCGCACCAAACCTGGTTTGGCCGGTCAATCGCCAGCTCGCGCAAAAGATACGGGTAAATCCGGTGCTCAGGGTTCGGCGTGCTGGTGCGCGGCTTCTGATAGATCGCCGCCAGGCCCATTTTGGCCATCAAACGCCGCGCCCGCCGCCGCCCAACCGGATGCCCCAGGCGAGACAGATGCCGCGCCATCTGACGCGACCCGTAGTATGGAAACAGCAGATACGCCTCGTCAATCAGCCGCATCAGCGCCAATGTCTCGGCACTTTCTCCTGTCGGCTCATAGTAAAATCCCGATCGGCTGATTGACAGTAATTCGCATTGTCGGACAATCGATAGCATCGCGTGGTCCGCCCGCACGATCCGGCGCCTCCACTCGACCGTCATCGACCGGAGGCCTTCGCCAAAAAATCCCGTTCCACAACCAATTGACCAATCTTGGCATGCAGCCGTGTCAGGTCGGCCTCCGTTGCCGCCGGCGGCGCTTCAGCTTTCGCCCCGAAAATCGCCGCCATGCCCTCAACAGCCTGCCGTTTCCAGCCGTTGATCATGGTCACGTGCACCCCGTGCTTGGATGCCAACTCGGATACTGTTTGCTCGCCCTTGATGGCCTCCAACGCGACCCGCGCCTTGAACTCGGCCGAGTAGCGCTTGCGTGTCACTTTCCCCATTCGTTCTCATCCTACCCGAAGGTGGGAAAAGCTTATCAACCTGTCCGAATTCCCGGCACCACCTCATATCGATGGCGCGTATAATTGCTATCTTGACCCGATCAGTGCGAGGCAGCTTTTTGCTGATCCTGATTTCCAGCGGCTGTTCATCGGTGCGACGTCGGCCAACGAGATTTTCCGACCTGGACAGGGCGTGATCAACGAGTTTTTGGGTTTGCGGTTTGTGCTGACGACGGAGAGCTTCGTGCAGCCCTCGCCGAGTATTGCGGGGACGGTGATACGGCGGCCGATCGTGGTTGGGCAAGGAGCGCTGATCGAGGGCGATTTCGCGGGGATGGCGGCACAGGACGTGGCGCCAAAGGATTCGATCGTTTCTTTGGTGGACGGGGTTTGCATGGTGACACGCGAGCCGATCGATCGGCTGCAGCAGATCATTGCGCAATCCTGGTATTGGATTGGTGGGTTCTGCACGCCTTCGGATACGACAACCAATGCGCTGACGGTGCCGACCGCAACAAATGCGAGCTTCAAGCGCGCTGTGATGATCGAGCATATGGGCTGAAACGCGGATCGGGCAGGATGGGCGTAAGCCTGCACTGCCCGATTACCTCTTTGCAGGAGCGGGTATGCTCACCGATCAGCAAAAGACGGATGCCAGGCGGTTTTGCGGGTATCCCGCTTATGGGGCTGCACCGGATGGAAATATGGGGTGGCGGTTTTACGCGGCCTATGGATTGCTCGAATATCGGATGAACAATCTTTCTGCGGCCGAGATCGCGGTGGTGCTGAACTACCTGGCGACTTTGACTCAGCTGGAGAGTGCCGTGCCGACCGCCAGCGATAATCTGGATACCGATGCTGCGGCCTCGTGGAAACATAATCAGACTGAGGTCGGTGACCGGTTGCGGTTGCTGGATGGATGGCGGCGCAGGCTGTGCAGTTTTTTTGGTGTGCCGCCGGGTGATGGATTGGCGGCTGCCGGATTGAGCTGGGTGGTCTGATGGACGGCACGAAGTTGCAGGCCCTGATGATGAAGGGCTTGGCAGTGGCGGGACGTTTGCTGGGCACGCCTTATGTGGTTTATCGACCGAAGGGCGCAGGCCAACCGACCAGTCAACGACACAGGCATATTGTGTTGAATGCGGCATTTTCGGCGCCTGGCAATGGGGTGCTGCATGCACCGGCTTATGGGCAGGCGCTATGGCAAGGGAATTTCGACGGACGGTATACGCAGGCTGGTGATTACCTGGTTGGTATATCGGGCGTGTTTTTCATTGCGCAGCAATGGCCGGGGCTGCCTGTGCAATGTGTCCTTACAAATCGCATTGTGACGATTGTTCGGCCGACGGCTGCTGTGCAGGGGAGTTATAGCGGCTTCTTTGCGTCGCCAGGGGAGCGGGTGATCATTGGGTGGCCGGCGAGCATTCTGGAAAGTGGCGAACATGCTTCGAGTGCGAAGCCGGCGGAAACGCGGCTTGGGAGCTGGCAGATATTGTTGCCGATGCTGCCGACGGCGCCGCATGTGGCTGATGTGCTCACGGACGATCTTGGGGCGACCTATGTGATCGGGGCTGCAGAAGAGAGTTCGCTTGGTTGGCGGCTGCTTGTTCGACAGCTTGCTGCCTGATGCAGTTGACCGCTTATGAGGGACACATATCTTGGCAGATCTGTCCGACGTGGAAGCGGCCCTCGTGGCTGCGGTGACGGGGGTGATCTACCCACTCGGGGTTACTGGAGCAAGCGTCACCGGAAAGCCGGTGCGGATTTATCGCGGATGGCCGCTGCTCGGGCCGCTTGGCAATGACCTTGCAAGTGGTGTCGCCAACGTCAGCGTTTTTCCGATGCCGACAGCTACGCATAACACGACGCGGTGGGCGCCGGTAGCTCATAATACGGCAGGCGTGACCACGCTGACGGTAAGTGTGAGTGGGAGCTCTGCAATTTTTGGTGGCATTGGCGGGGTGGGCCAAGTGGCCGGATTGCTGGTCGCGAATGCGCCATTCATGTATCGCGGGCGAGCGGGCGATACACCGGCGCTGGTAGCGGCGATGTTGGCGGAGGCGGTGCGTTCGCAAAGGGCCTGCTTATTGTCGGGCACTACTGTGAGCGTGCCGGGTGTGGGCTCGATCGTGGCGCGGGTTGTCGCAGATGGAGCATTGTTGACCGAATGGGCACGGCAGAAACAGAGATTTCGGATTTCGGCATGGTGCCCTGATCCGCCGACGCGGGATAGGGTCTGTGGCCTGTTGGGAAATGCGCTGGCGACATTGGCATTCTTGACTTTGGCGGATGGCACTGGAGGGCGTGTGCGTTACTGCTCTACCGCGTGCTTTGATGATGATCAGGATGCACGGCAGTATCGGCGAGATCTGGTATATGACGTCGAATATGGAACGACGTTTGCGCAATCCGCGCCGTCAATGCTGTTTGGCGACCTGATGTTTTCGGGAACGCCGATTTTTGGCTAACCGATTTCGGCGTGGCCGCACCCGTGGCCCTAAATGGAAAAGCAAGGAGGCCTGAGGGATGCCAATTTTTCAGCAGGGATCGCTGAATACGACAGCGCTGGTGGTGCCGGATCTTTATGTGCAGATCGTGCCGCCGCAAAATCTTGTGCTCAATGGTGTGCCGACGAATCTGATCGGCATGGTGGGAACGGCAAGTTGGGGCCCGGTGAACCTGCCTGTCATTGTCGGCACAATGGCGGATTATGCGCAGAACTTCGGGCCGGTTGTTGTCCGCAAATATGATATGGGCACGTCGGTTGCGACTGCCGTACAGCAGGGTGCGACGAATTTCCGGTGCGTGCGGGTGACGGATGGCACCGATGAGGCGGCGAGTTATGCTGTGGGGCTGGCGAATACCACGTTTGCGGTGCTGTTCAGCGCCTTGCATACGGGTTCGGTTGGTAATTCTGTTACTTTGACGTTGTCCATGGCTTCTAGCGTCAATGCATGGCAGCTGGTGGTGGCGCTGCCAGGGCTGGTGCCGGAAGTCTACAAGAACATTCCGGCGCCGTCGCCGGCGGCGTTCTGGCAAAACCTGGTGAACGCGGTCAATCAGGGGCTTGGTGCGCTACGGGGGCCGTCGCAGTTGGTGGTCGCGACGCTTGGTTCGGCAACGGGGACGACGCCGGCGGCGTTTGGGCCGCAGGATCTGGCGGGCGGCACCGATGGTGCGGCGGGTGCAACGACAGCGACCGAGATCGGGCATGATGTGCTGCCGCGGACGGGGATGTATGCGTTGCGGTCACAAGGATGTGGGATTTGTGTGCTGGTGGATTCCGATGATTCGACCCAGTGGTCGACACAGGCATCGTTTGGGCTTTCCGAAGGCGTCTATATGATCCTGACCGGGCCGAACGGACAGGCGATCACTGCGGCGGTGACGACGAAACAGAGCGCAGGGCTTGATTCCTATGCTGCCAAGCTGATGTTTGGTGACTGGATCTATTGGAACGACCAGGCGAATGCGGTGACGCGGCTGGTTTCGCCGCAGGGGTTCGTGGCGGGTCGTCTTGGTAATCTCTCGCCTGAGCAATCCAGCTTAAATCAGCCGCTCTACAGCATTGTGGGCACGCAGATGTCCGGTGCGCCGAATTCCGGGCAGGTGTCCACGTATAGCGATGCGGAATTGCAGGTGCTGTTCGAGAACGGCATCGATGTGATCTCGAACCCGCAGCCGGGGGGTGCTTATTGGGGTGTGAGGTGTGGGCATAACACATCTTCCAATCCGGCCATCGACGGCGATAATTATACAAGGTTGACGAATTATATTGCATCGACCTTGGCGGCCGGGATGGGCGTGTTTGTCGGGCAGGTGATCAATTCCACGTTGTTCCAGCAGATACGAGCGACGCAGCTGAGTTTTCTGCAGAACCTGTTTGCGCAGGGTGTGCTCGGTAGCCTTGACGGATCGACGCCATACTCGGTGATCTGTGACACGAGCAATAATCCACAGAGCATGACCGAACTTGGGTTTGTAACCAGCAATGCGCAGGTGCAGTATCAGAGCATCAACGAGAAATTCATCGTCAATGTCGAAGGCGGCCAGACGGTTGTTGTCCAGCGGCAAACACTGCCCGGCGGACAGACATAAAAGTCTTTTGGTTCTTTTCTTCAGAAAAGAACATGCCTTCTTTCTCTGATGGGATGGGGCTGCGAGGCTGAAGTGATGCCTCGTCAGTCATGGGAGATATCAAACACATGCCGATCAATTCCTTCTCGATCGGGCGCGATTGCCAGTTGGTGGTGATGGGGCCGCAAGGGCGCGTCGATCTGACCTATGTGACCGGTTTCGAGAGCCGGCAGGTGACGCAATCGGTTCGTCTGGATCGGTTGGATGGGGTGCCGATGGGCGCGGAGCTGCCAAAAGGTTGGGAGGGTTCCTTCGAGGTTGAGCGTGGGACGAGTGCGGTGGATGATTTCGTCTCTGTGGCCGAGGCAGCGTTTTTCAACCAGGGTTCGTTGCCGGCGGGGACTGTTTATCAATACGTGGCGGAGGTGGATGGCTCGACTTCAACGTATCAGTATAGCGGCGTGGTGTTCAAGCTGGCGAATGCGGGAACCTGGCGCGGGGATGCCAGTGTGAAGCAGAAGCTGGAGTTCTTTGCGACACAGCGGCAACGTGTGTGATGGTGACGCCGAGCGTTCAGATCGTGAGTGCTGCGATGCTGCCGCTGGTGGTGCGTGATGCGGACGGCAGAGAGCTGGTGCTGCGACGGATGACGGCGTTGGACAGGTTGCGTCTGTTCAAGGCGATCGGGCCGGTGTTGTCGCAGAATAATTTGTATCTTGGCATGGCAACGCTGGCTTCTTCGGTCACGTCGATCGATGCGGTGCCGGTGCCAGCGCCTGCGACGGAGGGGCAGATCGAGGCTTTAGTGGCCAGGCTGGGGGATGCCGGCATTGCGGCGGTGGCCGCGGCATTTTCGGCTGAGGCGGCACCGGTGATGGGGAGTGCCGAGCAGGGAAACTGAGTGGGCACCCCGATCTGGTTGACTGTCTTTATTTGGTCAAGAACGGGGTGCCGTTCGATGTGGCCTTTGCGCTGCCTGTTGATGAGCGATTGGCCTGGGTGGTGGCGATGGGCCGCTTCGAGGGGCTCGATTACGATTGGAGCACGCGGCGTTGGAAGAAGGCATGAAGGACGCGCTGCTTCAGGCGGGGGAGCGGCTGGCCGAGGCGATGCGTGTCGGGCTTTCGGCGGAGGGATTGCCGGGCGAGGTTTGTTTGATTGTCGAGGATGGCCGGGTGGTGGTGGCGAGCCGTTCAGCGATGGTGCGGAAGGCTGAGTTTGGGTCGGCGGGGGTGCAGCCGCGCGCGGTGATGGAGGGCGCGGCACGGGCGGCGGTTGGGCATGTTGTGCGCAGGCTTGCGCAGGATCTGAAAGGTTTCGTGAAATGATCGAAGCTTTCGAGATCGGAGTGTCGTTGGCGTTGCAGGATGGGGTTTCGGACGCTATCGGGCAGGCGCGGCGTGATGTGGCTGCACTGGAACATGCGGTGCGGGAGAGTGGTGTTTCGTTGCGGTCGTTGCGTGAGGTGGGAGCTCGGTCTGCTTCGGTGTCGTTCGGGGAGCGGCGCATGGGGGCGGCGGAGCGGCCGATGAGGCGTGCTGCGCAGGAGGTGGGACCGCGTGTGGAGATGGAGGAGGTGCTGCCGCGCTTGGAGGCGCAGGGGGCGCCTCGTGGGGATGTGGCAGTGCCTCGGTTGGAGGTGAGGGTGCCGCCGGCTCCGGATGAGGCGGTGGTGCGGGTGGAGAAGGCTGTGGCAGCGCCGTTGGAGGGTGCTGCAGCACCTCGAGCGGTGACGGCAGAAGCGCCACAGGTTGCGACGGAGGCGGCGCCTCGTATCCCGAATGATGTGGGGGTGTGGCCGGCGCCGGAGGCGTTTGGGGAAGCTGCGCCTTTGCAAGAAAGCGCGCCATTGTCACACGCTGGGGATGCGTCGGATGTGCGTGCGCAGACACCGCGCCCGGACACGGTGTCATATGCCCCCTTTACGAGGGCGCCGGCAGAGCGACCGGGCGAGACCTTGGAGCCTGCAGGTGCTTTTGTGAGAGCTCCGATTGCCGCGGCGCAATTGGTGCCCCTGGAAGATGCAGGGCAGGTTCATGCCCCCCTGGAGGTCGCTCTGCGGGCGGACGATCGCGATGTCGAAGATGGGGCTAGCGCTCATGCAATTATGCCTGTCGCGACATTGAGGGATGTCTGGGAGGCCGAGCCGCAAACGCAGTTTGGCGCGGCGCTGATGCCTGCCGCTCCGGCGATGCGGGAGGCGGCGGCACTGCAAAATGTTCCGAAGGCGGAGGAGAGCACTGCACCGCGACCTGTGACCGAGAAGGCGTTTGCGCGGCAGATTACCTTGATGAACGCACTGCGTCTTTCAGGCGGTTCAGCTGCTGTGAGACAGGATGAAGACGATACTGGGACGAATGGTGACGATGTTGTTGCGCCCTATGATGAGTTGCTGAAGCGCGAGTCTGCACCGTCCGCTGTTTCGTCGCCTATGGTTCGTCCTCGTGCGCCGCAAGCGGGTGCTGCGGCGCCTGATGCGAAAGAGAAGACGACCGAGCAGGCAGGCGCAAAGGTTGCCGGGCCGCATGAGGGTGATGTGTTCCTTGACGGGATGCTGGTGGGACGATGGATGTCGCGGTTCTTGAACCGTGAGGCGGAACGGGCGAGTGCCGGGCCTACTGGATTCGATGCACGTCGCGGACGATTGCTGCCTGGCGTGACGGTGGGGGGCTGATGGCTGTTCTGAACCTTGGCGGCATGGCCTTCGACGATTTTGAAGTGCCAGGCCGTATGCTGTTCGGCGGTGCGCAACAGCTTGCCGTGCATAGGTTGATCGGTGGCATGCGCGTGATCGATGCGATGGGGCGCGATGACGCGGCGGTGCGGTGGTCGGGCGTGTTTTCGGGGGGTGATGCGGGCACGCGTGCTCGTATGCTCGATGCGATGCGTGCGGCAGGGGCAATGCTGAGCCTGACGTGGGATGCGTTTTGCTACAACGTGGTGATTGAAAGGTTGGAGCTGGATTTTCGTAATCCCTGGTGGATACCTTACCATGTTAGCTGCGCTGTCGTTGTGGATACGGCACAGAATGTTGTGGCACGCTTCGTCGATTT
The DNA here is from genome assembly GCA_965198855.1 of Acetobacteraceae bacterium. Taxonomy (GTDB): domain Bacteria; phylum Pseudomonadota; class Alphaproteobacteria; order Acetobacterales; family Acetobacteraceae; genus BOG-908. Next base: position 1,437,030 of record CBDAPZ010000002.1, read on the forward strand.
GGCGGGTAGCATTGCTGATGACCTGACATCCGCTTCATCATTTACCGACGTTGCTACGGCCATCACCGCGATTTCTGTCCCAGATGCCTTGACGCGGGGGAACGGCGATTATGAGGCGGCCACGGTGGCCTTGTCGAATGTGCAGGGCGCTCTCACGCAAGGGATAGGCTCGGCGCAAGGCGCACTTGGTTCTACGGATCTGGCTACGGTGGTGAGCGCTTCCGGAACGCTGGCGCAGCTTTGTGCAGCGCGTGGTTATGTCGGACGGTCGGCTGCCAACCTGGTGAATGCGGGGATGTGATGAAGACTATCATGGTGACGGGCGGCAACCTGTTTCAGATCGCGGCGCAGTATCTGGGAGATGCGACACAGTGGATTCGCATCGCACAACTGAATGACATTACTGATCCTTGGCTGACCGGGCTGATGACGTTGACGCTGCCTGATCTGGATGCTTCGGCTGGGGGCGGTATTGGCCAGCAATGATGTTCGCGCACCCGCACTTGCTGTGTTCGCGGACGGGGCATTGGTGCCCGGTGTTCTCGATGTGGAAGTCAGCAGCAGCAGCTATCTCGCAGCGGACCGATATCGTCTGCGGGTATCGCTGACGGCTTCGGGCTACCAGATCTGGTCGGCCGATCAGATCGAGCTCGACGTGCGCATGGGGCTGGATGGCGCGTGGGAGAGCATGATTATCGGACCGGTGGATAGGGTGGATGTTGATGCCGCACGCGGTGAAGTGCTGGTTGAGGGACGTGATCTGACGTCCAGGTTCATTGAGGCGCGGACACAGGAGACTTTCGAGAACCAGACATCGAGCATGATTGCTACGACGCTGGCGACGCGGCGTGGGCTGGTGCCGAACGTGACGGCGACGAGCACGCTTGTGGGACGCAGTTTTCAGAATGATCATGCGCGGACGACGCTGGATCAACATGCCAAGGTGACGACGGAATGGGATCTGCTGATCAGGCTTGCCGAGCAGGAAGGATTTGATGTCTGGGTCAGCGGGCAGAACTTGAACTTTGGACCCGTCGATCAGGGAGTGCCGGCCGCTGTGGTGACCCCACAGGATTGTATCTCGATGCGGCTAAAGCGGTCGCTGCCGCTGAGCGGAGGATTGTCCGTTGCGGTGAAGAGCTGGGATTGCCGGGGAACGCAGGCTGTCATCCAGTCTGCCAGCAGTCGTGGGATCACCGGCGGAACACCGGATTATATAGTCTTGAAGCCGAACATGACGGCGGACGCGGCGCAGACACTGGCGCAGCGCATACTTGCGCAGATGTCGCAGCAGGAGCGGTGCATTTCGATCGACATGCCTGGAGATCTGACCACATTGCCACGTGGGTCTTTGTCGGTGGCGGATACGGGCACGGATTTCGATGGATTGTATGTGATTACGGCAGTGGAACGGCGGATGTCGTTCCATGAAGGCTTTACACAAAGTCTGGAGGCCAGGTTACCGCCATGGACGGATTTCTAAATCTGCTGAAGGGGCATGCATCGCAACTGGATCAAGGCTGGGCACAGCCGCGGCTAGGGGTGGTCAGTTCGGTGGATCCGGCGACCTTTACGGCGCGGGTGACGGTGCAGCCGGAAGGGGTGCTTTCCGGCTGGTTGCCGATTGCAGCGCCCTGGGTAGGGGCGGGGTGGGGGATGGCGTGTCCGCCCTCGCCCGGCGACCAGGTTTTGTTGCTGTGGCAGGAGGGCGATGCAGAGCACGGCATTGTTGTGTGCCGGTTGTGGTCGAACACTGCAGCCACGCCTGGTGCGCCGGTAGGTGAGCTTTGGTTAGTGCATAAGACGGGTAGTTTTCTGAAGCTGCATAATGATGGATCTATCGAGAGCCAGGCGCAGACATGGACGCATCATGGCGATCTGCGCGTGACGGGCAATGTGTTTGATTCGTATAATTCGCTTGCGGATCTACGCCAGCATTACAATGAGCATGTTCATCCTCCCGGCGACGCGGCGGCGTCCCCGATTGATTAGGCAGAGGGCGCTTTGGGAGGTGGGACATGCAAGATGCTGCATTGCTTTGGGGAGGCGATCTCTCGGCTACCCTGACGGGTGATCTGGAACTTGCGAGCGGCACGACTCTGGGCCAGCAGCGTGTGCTGAGGCGATTACTGACGAATCCCGGCGACTATATCTGGCACCTTCAATACGGCGCCGGACTTGCGCAGTTCGTTGGGCGACCCTGCAACGTTGCCGACATCAACGCTACGATCAGGAGCCAGATCTTCATGGAAACTTCAGTGGCCCGGCTGCCTGAGCCCATTATCGAAGTCCAGAACAATCATAATGGAAGCGTGTATGTTTATATACGCTACGCCGATACGACGACTGGCGCGACGCAGATATTGGCTTTTTCGGTGAGCGCCTGACATGATCCTGCCATTGCAGAATTTCACGACGCTGGTGCAGAACATGGCCGCCGGCGTGCAGGGAAGTGCTGCCCAACTTATCGATCTATCTGTTGGCAGCGTGCTGCGGGCGCTGCTCGAGGCGTGCGCGTCGGTGGCGCTATGGATGCAGTGGCTGATCCTGCAAGTGCTCTCGATGACACGTGCTGCCACGAGCAGTGGTGCGGACCTGGATAGTTGGATGGCGGATTTCTCGCTGACACGGCTGCCGGGCGCGCAAGCGGTGGGACAGGTGACGTTCGCGCGTTACACTGTCGGGGACACCGCCGTCACAATACCGGTGGGGACTACGGTTGCGACAAATGATGGCACGCAAAGCTTTGCCGTGGTCGCGCAGACAAGCAACCCTGCGTGGAATGGGAGCACCGGGTTCGTTTTGGCGCCAAACGGTGCAAGCGTTATGGTGCCCGTGCAGGCGATCTCGCCCGGTCTTGGTGGAAACGTTTTGCCCGGTGCGATTGGATTGCTGACGACCGCGGTTGCGGGCATCGATACCGTGTCCAACGCGATCATTTTCAGCGGCGGTGTCGATGCGGAGAGCGATGCGGCCTTTCGTTCAAGGTTTCAGCTCTACATCAATAGCCGTTCACTTGCCACGGCAGGTGCCGTGGAGTTTGCCGTTGCTTCGGTGCAGCAGGGGCTGCGCTACGCAGTGTTGGAGAATGTGGATACCTTGGGGAATGCGCTGCCGGGCAATTTTTGCGTGGTGGTCGATGATGGCACGGGCGAGCCACCGGACTCGGTGCTGGCGGGCGTGAGTACGGCCGTCGAAGCGGTCAGACCGATCGGCACGACCTATTCTGTCCGCGGGCCGAGCGTCATTGATGTGAGCGTGGCAATGAGTGCTGCCATCTCCAACACGCAAAATGCGGCTGCGATCGCACTTTCCATACAGCAGAATGTGTTGACCTGGATTGCTGGCTTGCCTATTGGCGGCACGTTGGCGGTGTCGAAGATCGAGGCCCTGGCGCATGGTACCGATCCCTCGGTTGTCAGCGTGACGGGGACGACGATCAACAATGCGACGCGTGACGTGACAGCGCCCGATAATGGCGTGCTTGTGCCAATTGCTGTGATGGTGAACTGAAATGATCGGTGACGTTGCCGATTTTCTGCGTCGCATGATCATGGTTCTGCCGAGTCGCTGGTTCTCGGATCCTGCGCCAGCCGGACAAACGCCGACCTTGCTGCAAGCTTTGCTGTCAGGCTTCGGGTTCGCATGGTCGCAAATATACGCGTTGGTGACGCAAGTTGAACTGCTTTCCCGGTTGGCCACGGTGTTCGGGTTGTTTCTGGACTTGGCCAGCGTTGACTTTTTCGGTTCCGGGTTGCCTCGCAGGCCGGGCGAGCCTGACTCGCTCTTTCGGGCGCGGATACGGCAAGAGCTGCTGCGGCCACGGGCAACGCGATCGGCGCTTAGCCTGGTCTTGTCGCAATTGACAGGGCAGTTGCCGGGTATATTCGAGCCGATACGACCGGCGGATACCGGCGGTTATAATGTCGGCGGCGTCGGCTACTCGGTAGCTGGCGGATGGGGAAATCTGGGCTTGCGGCACGCCAGCTTCGTGACGGTGCAGCGGCCGATCGGTGTGGGGATACCGCTGCTCGCCGGCTATGGAACCGGCGGTTACCGGTATTATGGCGATGCCTCCATGGTTGCAACACCTGTGACCGACTCCGACATATTCGCCATCATTGTCGGTGTGCTTCCCGCGGGTCACACTGCGTGGGTGCGGATAAAAGGTTGATGACGTGACAGCATGAATTGCTGTCTTGCCGCTTTTACATTGAATTCTGCGGCACGTGCTTGGAATGGAAGGGTCTCCAGACATGGACAGACAAATCGTCTATCCCGGAAGCATACCGCTCGACACCGATCTGCTGAGCATGCAGCGCAATGTCATGGTAGCGATGGGTTATCTGGCGCAGGCGACACTGGGTAATACCACGATTGCCGATGGTCTTGCCTGCACGCCTACCTCGCCGGCATCGCTCTCCATCGCTATTGGTCCAGGCAGCATAACGCAATTCGGTGTCGTCGACTCGGAACCGTTCGGATCGCTTGCGGCCCTGGCAGATCCGCTTGTGCGGATCGGGGTGAACCTTGATCCGACGACGTTTACGCTGACGCCGCCTACGGTGCCTGGGCAATCCATCAATTATCTGGTGGAAGCGAGCCTGTTGGAAGTGGATGCGACGCCGGTGGTGCTGCCGTACTATAATGCGGCAAATCCTGGGCAGCCTTATAGTGGGCCGAACAACACCGGTGTGGCGCAGGCAACGCAACGGACGCAGAGCGTGCAATTGCAGATCAAGGCCGGCGTTCCCGCAACCACGGGGCAGCAGACTACGCCGGCGGTAGATGCAGGCTGGGCGGCGCTTTACGTTATTGGCGTGCCGGCTGGTGCGACTGCGATTACCGCGCAGAACATTTTTGTCTCGGATCTGGCACCCTTTATTTTTTGGAAATTGCCGCAGCTTACGCCGGGCACTCATAACTTGGCGGTGTTCGAACCGACGACACAGGGTGGCTGGCAGGTACCCGTCGGGGTGAGCGGTGTGAAAGTGCGTGTGTGGGGCGGCGGCGGCGCCGGTGGCAATGGTGTCAACGCTGGCGGCGGCGGCGGTGCAGGTGGCGGTTATAGCGAGGGTTTTTATGCCGTGTCACCCGGGGAGATCTTTGCGGTGATTGTCGGAAATGGCGGTGTAGGGGCAGGATCGAGCGGCGGTAGTTCGAGTTTTGGTAGCGCCGCCTCTGCGACGGGCGGGCAATCGGGGGCGAATGGCGGCTCGGATGGGGCGGGACTAGGCGCAGGAAATGCCGGTGCGGGCGTCGGTTCGGGGTTGACGGTCTCGGGCGGATTTGGTGGTAGCGCCTTCGGCGCTTCGGAAAATTGGCTGAGCGGTGCAGGGGGTGGTGCCTTTTGCGGCGCGGGCGCGCAATCCGTCAGTGGCGTGCAAACGGCGGCCATTTCGGGGCTTACCGGTGTAGCGCCCGGTGCGGGCGGTTCGGGTGGTGTGGGATCAGGATTGGGCGGCAATGGCGGGCCGGGGCTTGTGCTGATCGAGTGGTAGGCGTGCCGAGCCATGAATGTCGCTCTGTACCATTGATGAGGGGGAATTGATGTCGACACCGGCAACGCATACTTGGCAGCCGACGACGGCAAGAACCGTGGTGGTCGAGGGGTTTGGTCCGTATCCACCGGGTGTTTTGCAAACACAACCACCGGCGTTGATATGGCCGGTCAAGGATCCGGGCGATGTGCTGGACTATGTTTTCAACGTGTCCGATGCTCTGGCTGGAAACGATGGCGATGCCATTGCGACCCTGGATGTAAGTATATCGCCGAATGATTCGGGCGATCTGACACTTCATTCATCGAGCGCCGATGGTGATCTTGCCATATTATGGCTCTCGGGTGGTGTTGCCGGCACGACCTACGCGGTGACGGTGGTCGTAGGGACGGATAGCGGGCGTATTTTCTCCCGCACCGTATCGTTGCCGGTTGCCGCCCTCGCGACACCATCAAGTTCTGCAAGCAACGTCATTACCGATCAGGCAGGGGCACCGATCACTAATCAAGCCGGTGCCGCGCTGACGACGAGCTGATCAGACATTTAGAGACGAGGCATCGATGCCAACGATTGAGGAATTGCCGAGTGCCGCAGGTACTGGGCCGCAAGACCTGTTGCCGATCGACCAGAGCGGGGTGACGCGGTCGGTCAGTGTGGCCGACGTTCTTGCGAGCACACAGCCGCTGATCGAGGTGCCGAGCCCGAGCGTTCTGGGGCGTTCGTCGTTAGGGCCGGGCGGACCGGAATCGCTGACGATCGGGGTGGGTCTGGTGGTGCAGAATGCAACCATCGCTGCCAATGGTGCGGATCATGCCTCGTTTATCCAGGAGTCTAATTTCACTTCTACCGACGAGGTGATCATCAATTCGAGTGGCACGCCGAAGCAATTGCCGGTGCCTGCGCTGCGCGCGTTGTTCAGCCCGGGCAATAATGTGACGATCAGTTCCGCGGGACAGATTGGCGCCACGACTGATCCGAGTGTGACGGTTGGACTGCAGACGCTGACGCAAAATCTGTCCACTGCAAACGGTGCGATTGCGGCGATAAATGCAGAGATCCCTCCGGGAGGGATCGCAGGCCTGAATTCGAATGGCCAGGTGACGGCACCGATTGCCGGTGATGCCAGCTTGGGCACGGTGAGGGCCGGCGGGGTTGGCGTTCCGCGGCAGATCGAAGCGCGTGAAGTCGACACGATCAATGTCGTTGACTTTGGTGCAGTGACCGGTGGTGCGGATTGCACGGCTGCGTTCAATGCAGCCTTTGCACAATTACCCAGCGGCGGCGGGGAGATTTTTATCCCGGGTGGGGATTACTGGTTCAGCTCTTCGTTGGTGTTCAGTGGCAAGCCGGTCATGATACGTGGCGCGGGCAAGGGGCAGACGAAGCTGCATATTCAGCATACCGGCGTGGCGCTGGATTTTGCGCCGGGAAGTCCCTTCAACAAAGTGTTGGTGACGAACCTCTCGCTTTATGCGGAGAGTGCGGCGGGGCAGACGGCTGCGGGCATTCGTGTGACCTACCAGGCGGTCGGCGGCTTCGGTTATGTGACGACGGTCATCGATGAGGTCGAGTTCTTCGGTTATCCAAACCAGCCGAATGGGACATCTCCGTTTCCGCAGACGTTCTTGCGGGGCATTGTGCTGGTCAATACCTGGAGCACTCAGGTGCGCAACGTATCCTGGTTCGGGCCGCCTGCTGCAGCAGGTGCATCCACGTCCGCTGTCATCGAGGTGAACAATGCCATCGATACCAGGATACAGTCGCTGCAGGCCTATTATGGCAACGTTGTCGTGCTTCAGACCGGTTATTGCGAGGGCATATATATCAATGCGCCAGCGATCATCGGGGTTGATTACCTTGTTTCTCACAGCGATGAGACTAAGTGGGCGGGGTACTCACAGAGTCGTCCGATGCTGTTGGGGCTTTGGGTCTCGGACGGCGAAGTGAATACGAATTTGGGCACCGTTGTTCTGCAGCAAGTGACGGATGGGTTTTTCGTTGGGCTGGATATCACGCGAGACCAGGGACCGAATGCGTCACAGATCTTTTTCGACCTTACGGATGTCTCGAACTTTATCGTCAGCGACTGTAATTTCGTTGGTGGGCCCAGTGGCGGAAGTGGCCTGGACGTGGCGTTTAATTTCAAAAGCGTCGTAGACTCGTCCGGCGTTATCATTTCAGACTGCGTGTTCTCCAACATGACGACGGTGATCAAGATCAATGGCGGAAACGGCACGGTCGGCTTGATCACGCACGGGTTGCAGATCGGCAATGTGCCACTTGCCACGGCGATCATTGATCAATCGATTGTTAGCTCCGGCAATTATCTCTCGTTTATCGCTCCGCCGCAGGGCGCACGTGCGGCGGGTTTGGGGAATTCAAAGGATCACGTGTGGAACGGGACGACCGGGAGTGTGCTTTTCCAGGTAAACAACGTTGCTTCGGCGGCTAATTTTCTGCGCCACCTGCCGGCGGTGGCTGCTAACGCACCGGCCCTGTGCTTTGATGGATCTGATAGCCAGGTGAACGGCGTGATACAGACGAAAGGCGGCAATCTTTTTATAAACGCTGCGGGTGGTACCGGCGGTTCGGGCAACATATTGAGCCTGCTGAATATTTCTGGTGCAACGAACTGGCCTGTCTTGGTGAATGCGACATCAGGCAATTCCAGTGTGATGACCACGAACGCGGGTGGATTGACGATTTCGCCGGTGGGTGCGCTACGTCTGGCGCCCAGTGCGGGCGTGTTCATGTCCGGCTTGCCGACGACGAAACCGGGTGTCGGCTCCGGTCAAGTCTGGAACAACAATGGTGTGCTCAGCATAGCCTGAAGACGCAGAAGTTCGTGCTTCTTTTTTTAAAAAGAAGCGTTTTCTTCCCCTGCCTGGAGGGCAAATGGCGCAAAGCGAACTGCATCTGCTGTTCCAGCAGATGGGCGAAGTGCTGAGCGGCATCAAGGCGCTACACAAAACAATAGAAATCAGGCAGGCGCAGACCGATCAGTTACAAGAAATGGTGAGAGCGGAGCTTATGACTCTGCGAAAGGACCAGCGCGAGTTGGACGAGAAGCTCGAATGCGTCGTGTTCGTGATGCAGCACGACATCCTGGCGGTGCGAAGCGGCACGAGCGACAATACAAGGTCAATCGGTGAGCTGGTCGCAGCAGTCAATGCGTTGCGCCGGCCGATCTCGGACATTGTAGCCTTGAAATCACGTGTTGCGGGATTGATCGTCGGGATCGGTTTCGTCGGCAGCATCATGATCTGGCTTGCGGAGCCGATCTATCGTTGGCTCATCGACAACAAGGTGCTGCGGCCGTGATGCGGAGATGAAGCCGGCGCACCACGGGCGTGGTGCTGCGTAGTTTCGGTAATTCACATAACAAGAGAGGCAGACATGGGAAAGTTGAGCATTTGGTTGCGGCAGCCGACGACGGTTGCCGGCATATCGGCGTTGCTTGGCACCGCAGTGGCGGTGATGCTCGGCCAGATGAGCCTTGCCGCCGCGGTTCCGCTCGTGGCGGGGGCTGCGGTTTCGATGGTGCTGCCGGATAACAGTGCTGCCCGTCAGCAGACGGCGATTGTGGCGCAGGAGATCGTTTCACAGATTGCTGAAAAACAGGGAGCCAAGTCATGAAGAATGTTATTGCGGCGTGCGTGGTCGTGTCCGTGGCACTGGCCGGTTGTGCTGCGGACAAGCCGCAAGTGGCTGGTGATCTGATGGTGGCGCTTGATGTTGCAGCGACGGCGAAGGGTGTCTACGCGGCGCGTCCGGATGCGGACCCGACGAAAGTCGCTGAATTGTCGCGATTGCTTGCTTCCGCGCAGGCGGCGGTGGCGGTCTGGAGTGCGTCTTCACTGCCGACAGACCAGGCGCTTGCGAGTGCCGCCATTTCGGCGCTGGTGGAGTATGAGGCGTCGGCGGCACCTGCGTCCTAAGAGCGTGCTGGGCTATCGGCTTTGCCCGTAGCCCGTGTTGGGGAGACACAAGGTTGACCTGATGCGCGCGGCAGGTAAGGCTGCCCATGGAAACGCTTCAGGGCCCGTAATGAAAAGCACTGCTCAAAGGCAACGCCATGTCGTCGCCGCCTGTTATCTCGGCTGGACTCTCGACGCGTTCGACTTCTTCATCATGGTGTTCGTGTTCGGCGACGTAGCCAAGGAGTTCGGTCTCAGTGTCACGTCGATCACCTTTGCGGTGACGCTGACGCTGGCGATGCGCGCGCTCGGTGCTTACCTTTTCGGTCGGTTTGCCGACAAGTTTGGACGGCGGCCGGCGCTGATGGCGAGCATATTGGGGTTTTCGGTGCTCGGCTTCAGCACCGGCCTGGCACCCAACGCGACGGTATTCTTTATCATTCGGGCCTTGTTCGGGTTGGCGATGGGCGGTGAGTGGGGCGTCGGCGCATCGCTGACGATGGAAAGCATTCCCTCTTCCTGGCGAGGGCCGGTGAGCGGGTTGCTGCAGGCTGGGTATCCGAGCGGCTACCTGCTCGCGTCGTTGCTGAATTTGGCATATCCGTATCTACATTGGCGCGGCATGTTCATGGCTGGCGCCATACCCGCATTGCTGGTGTTCTATATACGAAACAACGTGCCGGAGAGCCCAGACTGGGAAGTGCGTATCAAGACAGCGCCGTCGCAAACTGTGATGCAGGTGGTGCGGCAGAACCTGAAGCTGACGATCTACGCTGCCCTCCTGATGGCCTGTTTCAACTTTTTCAGCCATGGCACGCAGGATATCTATCCGACCTATCTGAAGGCGCAGCGGCATTTCAACGTGCATACCGTTTCGGCCATCGCGATTATTTTCAATATTGGCGCGATGCTTGGCGGGATCTGCGTGGGCACGCTGTCGCAGCGCATTGGGCGGCGTTTGGCGATTGGTATTGCGGCGGGACTATCATTGCTGGTTCTGCCGCTTTGGGCGTTCTCTACCACGCCAGCTTTGATCGCGATTGGCGCTTTCCTGATGCAGGTGTGCGTGCAGGGCGCCTGGGGCGTGATCCCGGTGCATCTGAACGAGCTTTCGCCACCGGCGATCCGTGGCACGTTTCCGGGGCTTACCTATCAGCTTGGCAACTTCCTGGCGGCGTTGAATTTGCCGTTGCAGGCTGGCATCGCGGCGTCGCTTGGTGGTGATTATCGTTGGTCGCTGGTGGGCGTGGCGGGGGCTGCTGCCGTGTGTATCATTGTGCTGATGCTGGTGGGGCGGGAAGAGAAGGATGTGCGGATGGGGGCGTTTGGGTCGGCTGAGCATAGTGCTGGGTGAGGGAAGGACGATTCTTCTTTTCTGAAGAAAAGAAGCAAAAGACTTCTAGGTCGCTGTCGCCGATCTATCCGGCGGCATGCGCCATGACATAAAACTTTTTTGTTCTTTTCTTCAAAAAAGAACTGCTTTCTTCCTCATTGACTGGCCCAAATAATCCGATGCATCCAGGCCACTTGCGTGAGGTCAAACGAGTAATCCGGGTGCTCCGGGTTCAGGCTGCGTAGCTCGATGCGCCTGGCCGAGCGGCGGACCAATTGTTTGGCCATGGCTTCGCCGCGCGCCGTCCGCACCACAACGCGGTCACCGCGCCGGATCGGGGCGGAGGGTGATACCACCACCATGTCGCCATCCCTGAACACAGGTTCCATCGAGTCGCCGGAGATCTCCAGCGCATAAGCGTGCGGGTCGCCGACTTCGGGTATGCTGACTTCATCCCATCCGCCGCCGACCGGATAGCCGCCATCGTCGAAAAAGCCTTCGCCGCCGGCTTGCGCCATGCCGATCAGCGGTATGCTGCGGGCACGGTCGTGCCCCGACGCGATGGCGCGTTCACCCGAAACGAGCTGCGAGAACACTTCCAGGCTTGCTCCTGTGGCATCTAGTACCTTGGAAAGGCTTTCGGTGCCTGGCCAGCGCGGCCTGCCATCCGGCATACGTCGTTTGGAGGGGTTGAAGGTGGTAGGGTCCAGCCCAGCGCGACGTGCGAGCCCGGACGCGGACATGCCGTTTTCGGCTGCCAGCGTGTCCAGCGCGCGCCAGATATCCTCGTGTTTCATCGGGCTGTAAGTTTGATAGGAAAATTCGCCGCAAGCAATAGGAGAGATCTGCCTTAAACATATTGATATCGTAATGACACCTCGTCTAGGTTGTTCATGTCTCGTTCACAGCGTCGTATAGTTGGGAGAGCCGGCATGAACACCTGTTTCAAGCGAGAGGAGGCGTCTGCCACGGCATTTCTCTCGGCGGCCGATGCCTGGTTCTGGACGATGCGAGCGTTGCGGGCTCGGCATGAGGGCATAAGCAGAGCAGGGGCTGGCGTAAAGCGACCTTGCGAGCCGGATGATGTGGTCCGTTGCCTTGATCGTCTGTACCGCAACCAACACATCGGATTACGGCATGCGCGTGTTCTCCGGGCATGGGGCGAGCGGCAGACCGCGCCGGATGCACGTTCGGGAACAGGCGACGATGCCCAGCTTTGGCGTGAAGCATTGTGCAGCCTGGAAGGACCGCTACAGGTAAAAGGCATCGTTCGGCCTACGGAAAAAAATCCTATTTTCATAGGAAAAAAGTCATTGACATCTCACGAGGCCAACGTTTAAGCTTCCTTATCGACACCAGAACTATGCGTCGCTTTTGGATCGATACTATTTAGCCGCTCCCGCAAGGGGCGGCTTTTTTTGTTGGTGAAAGGTGCCAAAATGGCTTTCTCCCTGCGCAATCTCTCCGTGCTCGCTTACGCTAACGGCTTCACCCTGTGGCACTACAAGGCAGACGCCGCCGATCATCCGCAGGCCGGCACGCCCGATTTCTTTGCGCAGGCCGGTGACATGCTAGCCGGCGGCGACATGATGATGGTCACCTCACGCGAAGGAGCGAGGGTGCTCTGCGTGCTGGCTGACGCCGATGGCTTTCGCACCGCGCCGGTGATGTGAGCGCTATGTGGCCGTCTCGCCCAGGATCTCGGCGGCATGGCGTGCGTGACCCGCGGCTGTGACGATGAAACGTCCGTCTTCGCGCGCCTTGGCAAAACCGTCCTCCGCCAGGCGCTCCAGGCAGGGGCCATCCTTCAGCGCCGGTGGACGCCCGAGGTCGCCGGCCAGGCACAGCCGGTGCAGGGCAGAGCGACAACAGGTTTCGAGATAAGGCTGGTTCCACATGCGTCCAGCATGCCTGCCGGCGCCACACCGCCGCAAGCGCCCTCCCGTTTAGAGCTTGAACGAAACCGGCTTTGCCGCCACCAACGCAGCCGTGAATATCCTCGCACGCCTCTCTCCGCTTTTGCTGAATCTGGAGCCGGAGCGTGCGCACGGCCTAGCCTTGCGCGCACTGAATGCCGGGCTTGCCGGGCGCGACAAACGTCCTGACCCGACGGCCTTGGCCGTGCGCGCCTTTGGGCTCTCTTTCTCCAACCCGATCGGCCTTGCCGCTGGTTTCGACAAGAACGCCACTGCCGTCATCCCGCTGATGCAGCTTGGTTTCGGCTGCCTGGAGGCAGGCACGGTCACGCCGCGGCCACAGTTGGGCAACCCGCGGCCACGCCTGTTTCGACTGCCGCAGCATCGTGCGGTGATCAACCGGCTCGGCTTTAATAATGAAGGCATCGAAGCCTATGTCGCGCGCCTGAAAGCCATGGGCCCACGGCCGGCACGCTTCGGCGCCAATCTTGGCATCAACAAGGACAACGCGGATCCGGAGCGCGACTACCCGGCGCTTGTCGCCGCCGTCACTCCCTATGCCGACTACGTCACCATCAACATCTCCTCGCCGAACACGCCGGGGCTGCGCGATCTGCAGAGCGAGGCGCGTTTGCGCGGCATCCTGCAGGCGATCCAGGCGAAGGTGCCGGTGCGTCCGCCGTTGCTGGTGAAGATCGCGCCGGACCTTTCCGAAGCCGGCGTGGAGGCCGTGGTGGAAACCGCGGTTGAATGCGGCGTGCAAGGCTTGATCATCTCCAACACCACCTTGTCGCGGCCGCCTGGATTTTCCGGGCTCAACACCTTGCAGGTCGGCGGCCTGTCCGGCGCGCCGCTGTTCGAACGCTCTACCGTCATGCTGCGTCTCGCGCATCGGCTGTCGAAGGGGCGCCTTGCTCTGGTCGGCTGCGGCGGGGTGCGCACCGGCGCCGATGTGCTGGCGAAACTGCGCGCCGGCGCCAGCTTGGTGCAGCTCTACACCGAATTCGCCTATGTCGGTCCCAAGCTGATCCCCCGCCTCAAGCAGGAGTTGCTGGTTGCCTTGAAAGAACAGGGGTTTGAGAGCGCAATGGCAGCCATCGGAACCGCACCATGACCCAGCCGATTCGCGGTCTGTCCGAGATCGCTCATCTCTATGATGGCTTCATCATCGACCTTTGGGGCGTCGTACATGACGGCGTCACCCCCTATCCCGGTGCGCTCGAGTGCCTGCGAAACCTGGCCGGCCACAAGACCCTGCTGCTCTCCAATGCCCCCCGCCGCTCTGCCTCCGCGCAAGCCATGCTCCGCCGACTTGGCATTGCGGACTCTCTCTACAGCGCGATCCTCACCAGCGGCGAAGCCACGTGGCTCGCGTTGCGCGATCGCACCGATCCATGGTTTGCGCGCCTCGGGATGCGCGTCTATCACCTCGGGCCGCAGCGCGACCGCAACGTGTTGGATGGTCTCGGCCTCACCATCACTGCTGACCCTCAAGATGCCGATTTCATGGTCAATACCGGCCCGGATGACGACTCTAAGGATCCGCGCGACCTCGCCACTTTCATCCCAGAACTGGAAACATGTCTTCAGGCGGGTCTGCCGATGATCTGCGCCAACCCTGACCTCGTGGTGCATCGCGCCGGCGTGCGCATTCTCTGTGCCGGTGCGCTCGCGCATTATTATCAGTCACACGGGGGCGACGTGTATTCGCTCGGTAAGCCGGACCCCGCGATCTACCGCATGGCAGGCGCAACACTCGACCTGGCGCCCGCTCGTGTCCTCGCCATCGGTGACTCGCTACACACCGATATCGCCGGCGCCAAACAGGCGGGCATCGACAGCTATTGGGTGCTCGGCGGCATCCATTGGGAGACGCTGGCCGCCGACCCAAGCACCGCCGCAAGCCTGGCTGCTCAATCCGGCCTCGCACCGAAATTTGCGCTCGAACGCCTCGTCTGGTAAAAAATCAGGGTCTGAATGGCTGGTCGCTTTGGGCATGGGTGCTCCCCCCCAAAAAAGTTTGGCACTCTCCACACGAGAGTGCTAAGCAGCGCTCCAGGCCAAGAAGGCAGCTCGGGTTACGCCCGGTGCCACCCTCGCCCAACGCAGCTCAGCCAGGATAAAAGCCATGAAATTCCGTCCCTTGCACGACCGCGTCGTCGTGCGCCGCATCACGGCCGAAGAGAAGACAAAAGGCGGGATCATCATCCCCGACACCGCCCAGGAGAAGCCGATGGAAGGCGAGATCGTCGCCGTCGGCCCCGGCAGCCGTAACGAGCAGGGCGTCGTTGTTGCCCTCGACGTGAAGGCCGGCGACCGCATTCTGTTCGGCAAATGGTCCGGCACCGAAGTGAAGCTCGATGGCCAGGAGCTCCTCATCATGAAGGAGTCTGACATCATGGGCGTCGTTGAAGGCCACCCGGCCGAGGCTAAAAAGGCAGCGTAACGGAAGGCCAGGGGCTCTGCCCCTGGACCCCGCTGGGGACTCGTCCCCAGACCCCATTTCTTAAGGATTAAACTCAATGGCTAGTAAAGACGTGCGCTTCGGCGCCGATGCCCGCAGCCGTATGCTCAAGGGTGTTGATACCCTTGCTGACGCGGTAAAAGTAACGCTCGGCCCGAAAGGCCGTAACGTGGTGCTCGACAAATCCTACGGCGCCCCGCGCATCACTAAGGACGGCGTTTCCGTCGCCAAGGAAATCGAACTTGCCGACAAGTTCGAGAACATGGGCGCCCAGATGGTCCGTGAAGTCGCCAGCAAAACCAACGACGTCGCCGGCGACGGCACCACAACCGCCATCGTGCTCGCCCAGGCGATCATCCGCGAAGGCGGCAAGGCCGTCTCCGCCGGCATCAACCCGATGGACCTCAAGCGCGGCATCGACCAGGCCGTGACCGCGGTTGTCGCCGAGCTCGCCAAGCGCACCAAGAAGATCACCACCGAAGCGGAAACCGCCCAGGTCGGCACGATCTCCGCCAACGGCGAAGTCGAAATCGGCCGCATGATTGCCGAAGCGATGCAGAAGGTCGGCAACGAGGGTGTCATCACCGTCGAAGAAGCCAAAGGCATCCAGACCGAGCTCGATGTCGTCGAAGGCATGCAGTTCGATCGTGGCTACATGAGCCCGTATTTCATCACCAACGCCGAGAAGATGACGGCGCAGCTCGATGACCCGTACATCCTCATCCACGAGAAGAAGCTTTCGAGCCTGCAGACCCTCCTGCCGCTGCTCGAGGCCGTTGTTCAGTCCTCGCGTCCGCTGCTGATCATCGCTGAAGACGTCGAAGGCGAAGCCCTTGCCACCCTCGTGGTGAACAAGCTCCGCGGCGGCCTGAAAGTGGCAGCCGTGAAGGCACCGGGCTTCGGCGATCGCCGCAAGGCGATGCTCGAAGACCTCGCCATCCTCACCGGCGGCACCGTGATCAGCGAAGATCTCGGCATCAAGCTGGAGACGGTGACGCTGGACATGCTCGGCCGCGCCAAGAAAGTGCTGATCGAGAAAGAGAACACCACCATTGTCGAAGGCGTCGGCAAGTCCGAGGACATCAAGGGCCGTTGCGCACAGATCCGCGCACAGGTCGAAGAGACCACCTCTGACTACGACCGCGAAAAACTGCAGGAACGTCTGGCCAAGCTGGCCGGCGGTGTTGCCGTGATCCGCGTCGGCGGGGCGACCGAGGTTGAAGTCAAGGAGCGCAAGGATCGCGTCGACGACGGCCTGCACGCGACCCGCGCTGCCGTTGAAGAAGGCATCGTTCCGGGCGGCGGCGTTGCTCTCGCACGCGCTTCGCTCGTTCTGTCCGGCCTGACCGCCGTCAATGCGGATCAGAAGTTCGGTATCGATGTGGTCCGCAAGGCACTGCAGGCACCGATGCGCCAGATCAGCGAAAACGCTGGTGAAGACGGCGCCGTGATCTCCGGGAAAGTGCTCGAGAACACCGAATATAATTTCGGTTTCGACGCACAGACCGGCGAATACAAGGACATGGTTGCGGCCGGCATCATCGACCCGACCAAGGTTGTTCGTTCTGCTCTGCAGCACGCAGCCTCGATCGCGTCGCTGATGATCACGACCGAAGCGATGGTCGCCGAGCGTCCCGAGAAGTCGTCTGCCCCCATGGGCGGCGGCGGCGGTGGCGGCATGGGCGGAATGGGCGGCATGGGCGGAATGGACTTCTAAAGTCCAACACCGAACAAGGAACCGGGGGGAGGCAGCAATGCCTCCCTCTTTTTTTGTGTGAAGAAGGAAGCAGTTCTTTTCTGAAGAAAAGAACCAAAAGACTTTTATGCCGCTGTCGCGGATCTATCCGGCAGCGCACGCCATAGAAGCAGAAATTTTTTTGGTTCTGTTTTTGAAATAGAACTGCTTTTCTTGCTTTCTTCAAACGTCATCCGGTGAAAGTGCGACCAATTCCTCCGCGCACCGTTTATGCACCTCGGCCTCCTGCTCGAATTTCTTTGGAAAACGCGCACGCCCCGCTTGCACCATGGCCTGCTTTGCCTTGCCCTGATGCCACTGCCGTGCCGCCAGGATCGCCGCATCCCACCCACGTTGAAACGCCTCATCCTGCTTCGGCAAACCGACCTCCCGTAGGGTGGGCTCTGCCCACCATCTTGCTATGTTCACGCTAAATGATGGGCTGAGCCCACCCTACTTGAGAAAACGCTTGTATTGCTCGTCATAGTCCGGGTGCCAGCGCGACAAGGCCGGACGATTTTCCACGATGTCGCCGGCGGCCCACAGAATGCGTTTTTCATCCAGTGTCCGCGGCACGTCGTTGTCGGGACATAGAATATAAAAATCGCCCTCCGCCAAACGTTCGAGCATGAAATCCACTGTCTGCTCTGGCGTCCATGCAGCATCCGGCTTCTCGCTACGGCCCTTCGCCGCAAGCGGCGTGAAGACGAAACCGGGGATCAACAGATGTGCACTGATCCGGCAGCCTTGTGTGTTGCGCAACTCATGCTGCAACGCTTCAGTGAACGCCTTCAGGCCGGCTTTGGAAACGTTATAGGCCGGGTCGCCTGGCGGCGTCGTGATCCCCTGTTTGGATCCCGTGTTGATGATGTAACCCGGGCGGCCACGTGCGATCATGCCCGGTGCAAAAATCTGCGTGCCGCTGATCGCGCCCCACAGGTTTACGCCAAGCACGCGCTGCCACGCATCTGCCGGCCCGAACATCTTGCTGCCGGGCTGAACGCCGGCATTGTTCATAAGCAGATCCGTGCCACCGAAGCGCAGCTGGACAGCTTCCTCCAGCCGTGTGACCTCGGCAGGACTGCTGACATCGGCCTCCACCGCTAATATCGCGCGCTCGCCGCCCGGCGCGAGCTTGGCTAGCAGGGCGGCCGATTCCGACAGCCGCTTCTCCCCAAGATCGGCAATGCAAACCTGCAGCCCCATGGCAGCGAAGCGTCCGGCTGCAGCCAGCCCGATGCCTGACGCACCGCCGGTGACGACAGCGACCGAACCAGGCGGTAAAATCGGGTAAGTCATGAATGTCCTTAAGGTTTGTCAGTGCCTTTGCTCGACCGCCGCATGATCCTCGGGTTTGCAGCAGCGCTTGAGCTGTGTCGCAGCAAGGTCAAGGATGCAACGTGACAAAACCTATAAATTAAGAAAAAACAAAAAAAGAAACTCAAAGTTGATAATCTTAATATAGAGATGCATAATCCGCGATGTTCTAAGTAGTTAACGCGCATAAGTTGTAAAACTTGCCTTGAGGCTCGTTTTCTTGCTGACTTGGCAACGTGGCTGGGTTACAGCGGCAGGGTGGTATTTCGTGGCCACGCTCAGTCTGGCGTGTAGTGCCGCGTGGCGGTGCCGGCGTCTCGCCGGGGCATTTGGAGAGCTTAGATGTCTGCAGCGCCTGTTTTATCCAATGAAGCTGAGCGTCTGGCTGCTTTGAGATCCTATGAAGTGCTGGACACCACCTGTGAGGCGGCATTCGACAATATCGCCATGATGGCTGCTCAGATGACCGGCTGCCCGATCTCCTTGGTCAGCCTGATCGATGGCGAACGTCAGTGGTTTAAATCCAGGATCGGCCTTGATGCCACGCAGACGCCGCGGGACATTGCGTTCTGCGCGCACGCTATCGCCACTCCGGACGAGACGTTCATCGTGCCGGATGCCCTCGAAGATACGCGGTTTGCCGACAACCCGCTCGTGCAGGACGGCCCCGCCATCCGCTTCTATGCCGGTGTGCCTCTCGTCAATCCGCAGGGCGTCGCCCTCGGCACGCTATGCGTGATCGACCAGCAGCCGCGCGAGTTGAGCCCGCTGCAGCAGCAGACTTTGGAGCGTCTGGCCGAGTCGGTGATGACGACCCTGGAACTGCGGCGTGCGATGATCACCGTGCGAAACATGGCCTTGGTCGATTCGCTGACTGGTATTGCGAACCGTGCCGCCCTGATGGCAGCCCTCGAGCAGGCGGTTGCGCGTCTGGACCGGCACGATACCCCCTTCCTTCTGCTTTATCTCGACCTCAACGGCTTCAAAACCGTTAACGACGTGTTTGGACACGCGGCCGGCGACGAGGTGTTGCGGGTAACGGCGTCCGCTTTGACGGACTGCCTGCGCACCGGCGACGTAGCCGGGCGGCTCGGCGGCGACGAGTTCGCCATGGTAATGACAGGCGGCGAAGCGGATCGCGAGGGTGCTGTGCAGCGTGTGCGCGCGCAGATAAAAGCCGGCATGGTTGCGCAGGGCTGGGATGTAGGCGCTGCGATCGGCGCTGTGGCGTTTACGAACATGCCGATGTCTTCGGAGCTGGCACTCGCGACCGCTGACAGGCTCATGTACGTCGACAAGGCAGCCCAAAGGCGGGCACGAGTTTTTCCGATGACGGAGAGCGTTGCACTGGTCTAGGCTCCCTGCAGAATCGTTCTTCAAGGGCCATCTACCATGCGCTCGCACGTTCTAGGTAACACATTGCCGGTCCTGGAAGTCGCCCTCGATCCCGGCGAGGGGCTGGTCGCCGAGACCGGCCAACTTAGCTGGATGACCGGCGGCATCGAGTTGCGCACGACAACCAACACGGCCGGCAATACCGGATTTTTCGGCGCCATCGGCCGTGCCTTGTCGGGTGGCGGCCTTTTCATGACGGAGTACACCGCACCTTACGCGCCTGGCACGGTGGCATTCGCCGCCAAGATCCCCGGGCACATGGTCGAGATCAAGGTGCAGCCTGGCGAGGGATTTCTCATCCACAAGCATGGTTTTGTCTGCGCGACCGCGGGTGTGCAATTGGGCACCGGATTTCAGCAATCCCTCGGCGCCGGCGTTTTCGGCGGCAATGGATTTCTGCTGCAGCGTCTCTCCGGCTATTGCACCGCTTGGGTAGAGCTGGGTGGCGAGGTGGTAGAGCGTGTGCTGGCACCCGGCGAGCAGATCCGCGTTCATCCAGGCCATGTCGGCATGTTCGAGGAGAGCGTGAATTTTAGCATCACCACCTTGCGCGGCGTCAGCAACATCTTCTTCGGCGGCGACGGCCTGTTTCTCGCCGAGCTGACCGGCCCCGGGCGCATCTGGCTACAGACGCTGACATTGCCCAATTTGGCGCATGCTTTAGCGCCCTATTTAGGTGCCGAGCAGCGTAGCCAGAACCTGGAGACTACCGCCGAACTCGGAGTGGCCGGCGCCGTACTCAAAAGCTTCTTCTCGCGGTGAAGCCGGTAGTTTTATTAAGTTACGTTAAAAAGAAAGAAAGTTTTTCCATAGACTTGGCGGATGACATAGATGAAGAAACGAGAGCGACAATCTTCTTCATCTAATCTGTGCCATCCGCGAACTCTGCGGAAACCTTTCTTCCCTAATTCTTTTTGTTAAAATCAACGAGCGCCGCGAATCCGGTTTCTGTCCCAAGCGCCAACCACGCACCATTGCCGCTCCACGCAAGCGCGGTTATCGGCCCATGCCCAGGGGATGCCACGCGCAACACACGTTTGGTTGCGATATCGGCCAACAGCACCGCCCCATCCGCGTAGCCTGCGGCAACAACCTCCTCAACAGGGTGGCAAGCGACTCGTGTGCACAGGATATTCGGAACTTGTGCCAGCTCCAAAGGTGGTTTGCCCATCGGCCCACCACCGAAGAACGGCCACAGCACGATTGCATCGGCGCCCGAGCTCGCCAGGTATTTTCCTGATCGTGTAAAGCCGAGCGACTCACATTTTGACGGATAACCGCTCATCCGCATGTCATGCGCATCAGGCAGTCGCCAGCCATGCAATGCATTTTCTTGCATCGAGGTAACCACGGCCTCAGCCGCCGGATGCACGGCAACGCCGATATGGCTGCCTTTCCATTCCAGCTTTCGGCCGCTATCGGTTTTGCTGCCAACAAACCACAGCGTCGCGCCATTATAATGCGAGGCCGCCACGCGTTTGCCTTTGCCGTCGAACGCAATGCCAGTGACGGTGGAAGGATGTTCCAGCGTTTTCAGCTTTTCGCCCGAGGCGTCAAAGAGATGCACATTCTTGCCGGCAGAGCAGGCCAGCACACCGGATTTGCCGTCGGTGAAGCAAGCCACCTGCTCCACCCATTTGCTGCCGAAAGACGCAAGTTCGCGAACCGTGCCGTCTTCGCCCAGGCGCAAAAACTTGCCGTCATCTCCACCGCTCAGAAAGCCGCTTTTCGCGTCGGCCGCGAGTGCCAGAACGGTACCATCATGCAGCATATAGTTCTGCAGTGCCGCCGGCGCGCTCGTTTCAGCCACGCGCAACGAACCGTCACCTAACGCGAAGGCGGCGCGTGTCCCCGTACGGTCGAACACCGCGCCAACAACGAAAGCATCGAGCTCGAAGCTGGTGCCGCGCGTTTCGACCAGCGAGACGGCTGCGACGGTTTCGCTCACGCCTTCACCTGGCAGGCTTCAAAACCACGGCGCAGTTGCGGCCGGTTCAGGTCACGCCCGATGAACACCAGGCGCGAATGGCGCACGGCACCTTCCGGCCATGTGCCCACGTAATCGCCATCGGCAATCATGTGCACCGCCTGGAAGGCGAAGCGGCGATCCTCGTTCGGGAACGCCAGAATGCCCTTTGTTCGTAGCAGATCCGCGCCTTTTTCCTGCAGCAGCGTGCCGATCCATTGCTGGAACTTGTGCTCGTCGATCGGGCGCTGCACTTCGAAGCTTACGCTGTTTACACCCTCGCTATGGCCGTGATCGTCTACCTCCAGAAAATCGGGATCAAAGGCCTGTATGCGGGCAAGATCGAATGCGCCGATATCTAGTATGTCCGTCACCGGCACATCGCTGCGTGTCGCACGATGGATCTTTGCAAATCGGTTGATTTCGCCGATTCGTTTCTCAACTTCGGCAAGTTCCTTCGCAGTCACGAGATCAAGCTTGTTCAGCACGATCACGTCGGCAAACGCCACCTGGGCTGCCGCTTCCTGCGTATCGGCGAGGCGCGCGATAAAATTCTTCGCGTCCACCACGGTGATGATGGCATCGAGCCGCGCCTTCGCGCGCACCCCTTCATCGACAAAGAAGGTCTGTGCGACCGGCGCCGGATTGGCGAGGCCGGTGGTCTCGATGATGATGCCGTCGAATTTCTTCGTGCGCTTCATCAGCCCCTGGAAAATGCGGATCAGGTCGCCGCGCACGGTGCAGCAGATGCAGCCATTGTTCATCTCGAACACTTCTTCGTCCGCATCCACCACCAGGTCGTTATCCACGCCCAACTCGCCGAACTCGTTGATCACCACCGCATAGCGGCGGCCGTGGTCCTCGGTGAGGATGCGGTTCAGCAGCGTGGTCTTGCCCGCGCCGAGAAAGCCGGTGAGCACCGTTACCGGCACCAGATCTGTGTTCGTCCCGCTCATGTTCTGTCCTTACGCAACCTTTGGGCATCGCCCGCTTGGCCGGACATATAGGGGCTTTCCCGGCTAGGCCGAAGGGGGTGCGTCCGTTACAGGGAACGGCACGCGCGCAGCGAGGGGCAGGCATGGAGTTTATGAACGGTCTGCTGACGGCGATGCTGCTCGCATTGCCGGTGGTGGGCTTGGTCAATGGGCCGATCTATGCGCCGGCCGTATTCGGCGTGGGTGCGCTGCGCCTGCTGGCGGTGGGCGCGCGCGATCGGCAGGCGCTGACCTTCGACCGCCAGCTCTGGCTGCTCGCCCTGATGTTCATCGTGCTCTGCTGGGCGGGGATCGGGTGGTCGGTGGCGCCGGCGCGGAGTTTTGCAGGCGCGCTGCAGGCCGATCTTGTGCTGCCCGCGTCGCTCGCCTTCCTTGCCACACTTGGTGCCTTCTCCGCGCCCGCGACGGAGCGGCTGCTGAGGCTGCTCACGTTAGCCTTCCTCGCCGGCACGCTGGTGCTGCTGACCGATAAGATCGATGGCTACAGGCTGCTCCATCTGATGGACGGGAAATCCGCCTGGCCTACGAAATACAACCGCGGCATCGATTATTCCTTGCTCATGCTGCTGCCTGTGCTCGGGTTCGCGATGGCGCGGCGTCGCCGCGGCATCGCCGCGCTGCTGACATCGTCCGCAGCGCTGATGGTGGCGGAAGGCGTGAACACCACCGCCCAGATGGCGCTGCCGCTTGCCGCCATTCTCGTGTACCTGGGCTACGCGGCACCGCGCTTCGCCGTCTGGCTCCTAGGCGCCGGTACCGCCGCGGTCGCCCTCCTGCTGCCGTTCCTCCTGCGCCTCGTCACCCGGTTTCGCCCGGAGATCGCCCCGCACGTCAAAATCTCCGGCCTCGAGCGCCTGGAGATCTGGGATTATATCTCGGCCCATGTGCTGCAGCGCCCGATCGCCGGCTGGGGGCTCTGGACCTCCCGTCTCCTGCCAGCGTCACCGGAGCAGATGGCGCATTTCGTCAAGGCGACCGGCAGCGGAATCTATCCGCATAACCAGTGGCTGGAGCTGTGGGTAGAAACCGGTCTGCCCGGCGTGCTCATCGGGCTTGGCTTTTCGCTGCTGGTGCTGCAACGCGCCTTCAGGCTCGCGCCACCATTGCGGCCGTTCGCGCTGGCTACCTACGGCGTGGCGATGGCTGTAGCGTCCCTCGGCTTCGAGATCACCACCGATTCCTGGTGGGCAGCGCTCAGCGTCAGCGCTGCCCTGTTCATGCTGTTCGACCGTGCGCTCAGGCTTGCAGATCCTCGTATTTCGCCAGGCGCCACGATGCCGGCTCCGCGGCTGCGTCCCGATACCATTCATCCACCAGCGGATGGGCCCGAACCGCGTCGCAATAGGCTGAGCATGCGGCCGAGAGTGCCGGGCGGTAGGTGAGAAAGCGCGCCATCACCGGTGCCAGCATCACGTCGGCACCGGTAAAATCCGCGCCGAACAGGAACGGGCCGTCAGCACCGAATTTTGCCCGCGTCTCACTCACGATCTGGTCGAGGCGTGCCACATCGGCCAGGCTTTCCGGCGTGCCGCCCAGCCCAGCGCCGTCGGTGCGGCCCAAATTCATCGGCATGGCGCCGCGCAGCGCACGAAACCCCGCATGCATTTCCGAAGCGATCGACCGCGCCTCTGCCCGTGCCGCACGATCCGCCGGCCACAAGCTTGCCTCGAACTCGGCGCAATACTCGCAGATCGCCAGGCTCTCCCAGACCCGCGCGCCCTCATGCTCCAGATACGGCACCAGATTAGCCGGCGTGGTGCCCGCAATCGCCGAAGTCGCCCCACCCTGGAGCGGGATCACCACCACCTCCACATCAAGCTGCGCGATCCGCACCGGCAGCCAGCCGCGCATCGACCAGGACGAATAACGACGCGTGCCGATCACCAGCTTGCCCACGAAAACCTCCGATCCTAAACCTGTCATCCCCGTAACAAGGCCCGCGCCGATCAACCAGTCTCTCTGCCGCGACTGCGATGCAATGCTGGTGCCCGGGCCTCTCTGCCCGGTGTGCCGCTCGCCGCGCATCCTGCGCCACCCGGAACTGTTTACCCTCAGCATCGCCCACATCGACTGCGACGCCTTCTTCGCCAGCGTGGAAAAACAGCGCCGCCCGGAACTCGCCGACCGCCCGGTCATCATCGGCGGCGGCAGGCGCGGCGTCGTCAGCACCGCCTGCTACATTGCACGGCTGTCCGGTGTGCGCAGCGCGATGCCCATGTTCAAGGCCCTAAAGCTCTGTCCGGATGCGGTGGTTTTAAAGCCGGACATGCAAGCCTACGCCACCGCCGCCCGCACCATCCGCGACATGATGCGCCGCCTCACCCCATTGGTGCAGCCGCTCTCGATCGACGAAGCCGTGCTCGATCTTTCCGGCACCACCGCCTTGCACGGGGCACCACCGGCCGCCGTTCTCACCCGCTTCGCCCGCGACGTGGAAACAACGCTGGGCCTGACGATCTCAACCGGCCTCTCGCGCAACCGGCTGCTCTCCAAACTTGCCGCCGGGCAGGACAAGCCTCGCGGCTTCGCCGTGTTCGGCGCAGAAGCCGCCTCCCTCTTGGCCCCCGAACCGGTCGGCATCTTGCCAGGCGTGGGTCCCGCCCTCGAAAAGCGCCTCGCCACCCTTGGCCTCACCCGTGTCGGCCAATTGCAGGCGCTCACCGACCGCGACGCCCGCCGCCTGCTCGGCGATGATGGCCCCTCCCTCGTCCGCCGCGCCCAAGGCGAAGGTTCGGCCGCCATCGACATCGTAGGTCTCGCCCGCTCCATCAGCGCCGAAACCACCTTCCACGAGGATCTCACCGAGCGCGCCGACCTCGAACGCCACCTCTGGCGCCTCACCGAACGCCTCGCCGCCCGCCTGCGCGAAAAATCCTTTGCTGCCACCGGCATCGTGCTCAAACTTAAAACCGCCCGCTTCGCCAGTCGCACCCGCACCACGCGCCTCGTACGACCCAGCGTGTTGCCCGACACATTGTTCGAAGCGGCCCGCACGCTGCTCGCCCGCGAGGCCGACGGCACCGCTTTCCGCCTCATTGGTATTGGCGCTGCCGGGCTTGCGCCCTTGGCCGACGCAGACGGTGCGGATCTTGCGGATCCCGAAGCGCCTCGCCGTAAGGCTCGTCAGGCGGCGATCGATGCGCTGCGCACGCGGTATGGTGCGGCGGTTATTGCGAAAGGGAGGGGGATTTAAGAAGTTCTTTTCTGAAGAAAAGAACCAAAAGACTTTCAGTCTCCGCGCCTGCACAGAATTTCAGAATTGGCCGGAGAGGCTGGGACAGGCATCAGGATCCTGGGGCGAAACTCTGCGTGAGACTGCCCGCAACAAGCCGCCATCCATCGACGCTGACAAAGAAGATCAGCTTGAACGGCAGCGAAATGCCATTCGGTGGTAGCATCATCATGCCAAGCGACATCAACACGCTGGAAACCACCAGATCGATGATGGTAAAAGGCAGATACAGCAGAAATCCCATCTCGAACGCACGCCGCAACTCGCTGATCATGAACGCCGGTATCAGCGTGCGCCATGCGGCATGCGCCGCATCGGGCGAGGGCGGAACCTTCCCGATCTGCTCGAACAGCACCAAATCCGGCGGCCGCACATTGGCCGCCATGAAATGACGGAACGGCTCGGCCGCCAGGCGCATGCCGTCCATCTGTTCCACCTTGCCCTCCGTCATCGGCCGTATGCCGTCGTTCCACGACGCCTCAATCGTCGGCTGCATAACAAACAAAGTAAGGAACAGCGCCAAACCGATCAGCACCATGTTCGGCGGCGTGCCCTGCGCGCCGAGCGCACTGCGCAGCAGCGAGAGCACGACGACAATGCGGGTGAACGCGGTCACCATCACCAGCAGGCTCGGCGCGAGCGACAGCACGGTGAACAAGGCGGTGATCTGCACGAGCCGCGCCGTGGCACCGGTATCGCCACCGTGACCTAGATCGATATTGACCGATTGCGCACACGCCGTGCCGGACAATACCAGCGCCAGGCAGAACAGCAGCGCTGCGCGGATCAGGAGGCGTGCGGCAGGCAGACCAATATATCCGTCACGCCACCGGTGAGCACCAGCGCGCGCGCACCCTGCACCTCCACCAGATGCAGCCGTCGCCGCGCATCCAGCGCGAGTGAGCCGAGCAACATCGGCGCCTCGCCACTCGCCGCACCACGCGGCCTCCAGCCGGGCGCCTGTTTGGCAAGCCAGGACAACCCCAGGATCACCAGCAGAACGGCACCTAGGGAGAGGACCGCCCACAGATCCTGCGGAACGCTCATCCCTGCGCCCGACCACGAAAAGGCGCCTCCCGCTGCAGTGCCGCGGAAAGGGATTCGAGCTGCGCCAGCACCTCGCGCAGAACAGGCAGCATGCAGCGGCCATCTTTGGCCGGCATATCCAGGGTTTGCGCACAGAGCACGCCAATACCGTCCTCGATCCCGGCGAGATCGAGCCGGCGGCCACGCTCTGCCAAGGCACGCGCTACCCCTAAGGTGCGTGAAACCCGCATGGCCAAATCGTTCACCCGCCGCTCCTTCAGATCAGGCGGCTCGAGCGGAAAAATGATGCCCTGTTCGGAGGGCGGAGCGGGACGCAGCCTGGGCATGAGGCCAGTTTAGGAAGGCGAGGTTAGCAAATCGTCAGCGGTCCCGTTTACGTTTGTGCAAGCTTTCCACACCACACTCCTCCTCATCTTCTGGAGCCGATAAATGAGCGATGTGGGGGTGGATCTAGGCGGCGCGGATATCGGATTGTTTTCGATGGCCGAACGCAAGCTGTCCTGGATCGACACACGGCAGAAGCAGCTTGCGCAGAACATCGCCAATGCCGATACGCCGAACTATCGCGCGCGGGACATCTCCTCGTTTTCGTCAGCGCTCGACCAATTCGACATTACGCCGACGCGCACCTCGCCGCTGCATCTGGTCGGCTTGTCCAGCAACCTGCCCGGCAGCAAGATTCTTGAGGCGGAGCGCGCGCCTGACGGCAATGCGGTGTCGCTGGAAGGCGAGATGACGAAGGTCGCGCAGGACGATACCTCCCAGGCATTGGTTGGCAATCTCTGGAAGAGTTACATGGGCATGTTCATGACTGCCCTCGGAAAGAGTGGTTAAAAATAATGGACCTTTCTCAAGCGCTTACCATTTCTGCGTCCGGCATGAACGCGCAGACCGAAAGGCTACGTGTGATCGCCGAGAATCTCGCCAACCAGGACAGTACCGGGTCCTCTCCCGGCGCCACACCTTATCGCCGCAAGACGGCGGTGTTCGAGAACCATCTCGATCGCAGCATCGGTGCGCAGACTGTGCAGGTGAAATCGGTGGTGACCGATAAATCTGCCTTTCCGCAGAAATACGATCCGTCTAACCCTGCGGCAGACACGAAGGGCTATGTCAGCGAGCCAAACGTGAATTCCTTTGTCGAGATGATGGACATGCGTGAGGCGGAGCGGTCTTACAGTGCCAATCTCAATGTGATGCAGGCGTCACGTTCCATGCTCAACCGTGTGATCGATCTTCTGAAATGAACGCCATGCCCGCCTTCCGTGCGCTACAGGCCGCTTCCGCCTACCAGAATATCGATGGCGTCACGTCATCGACGGATCTCGCCGGCAGCTCTGCGTCGAGCGGCGACTTCGCGAGTCTACTGACTCAATCGCTAGGCGCTGCGATCAACACCGGCGAGGCGGCAGAAACGCAGGCAAAATCCGCGATCAGCAATGGCGGCGATCTCACCAGCGTCGTCACCGCCGTCTCCCGCGCCGAGCTCGCTTTGCAAACCACCACAGCCGTCCGCGACCGCGTTCTCCAGGCCTATCAAGACATCATTAAAATGTCGATATAAAAGTTCTTTGGTTCTTTATTTCAAGAAAGAACTGCTTCCTTCCTTTCCTGGAGTGTTAATGCAGGACCTAGACCTAGCCTCGATCCTGCACGCCGGCATGATCACCACGCTCAAACTCTGCACGCCGCTCCTCATAGCGCCTCTGATCTGCGGCATCTTGATCGCAATCCTTCAGGCAGTCACGCAGATCAGCGACTCCACCGTATCGTTCTTGCCAAAATTGATGGCCACAGGCGCTGCCGCCTGGTTTGCCGGGCCTTTCATGGCGCGCACGCTCAGCGAATACATGCATACCATCCTCGACACGCTGGTTTCGATCGGCGGCCAGTGAGCGGCTGATGGCGCCGCGTTATGCCACTGACGCAAACCCTGCTCTCGCTGGCCTTCGCCTTCATGCTCGTGTCATGCCGTGCCGGGGCGGCGGTGATGCTGTTGCCGGCCTTGGGCGAGAGCGATCCGCCGGTGATGCTGCGCGCCGGCTTAGCGTTGGCGATCGCGGTCTTGCTGGTGCCGGTGGTCGCACCCTCGCTGCCGAAGGAGCCCTTGGGCTTTGTCGGGTTGGCCGGCATGGTGGCGGGCGAAATCCTGGCGGGCGGATTACTGGGCTGGCTGGCGCGGCTATTCGCTCTGGCTTTGGCGGGTGCAGGCCAGTTGATTTCGCTGATGATCGGTCAGTCGAGCGTTCTGCAGCCCGATCCCCTGCTCGGCGCACAATCCGCGGTGGTTGGCCGGCTGTTCAACCTGGCGGCGCCGGTCGTGATCCTGGCCAGCGGCCTCTACGCGATGCCGCTCAATGCGCTGGCTGCGAGCTATGGCGTGATGCCCGCCGGTGCCGTGATGCCGCCCGGCGATCTGGTGGAGATCGCGGTCAGAACGGTGGGACAGAGTTTCGACCTGGCGCTGCGGCTATCCGCGCCCTTCGTGCTGATGTCGATGCTATGGCAGGCGGGCTTGGGCCTGCTCGCGCGGCTGGTGCCGCAGATACAGGTATATTTCGCGTCTTTGCCGGGTCAGTTGCTGGGCGGCTTGCTGCTGCTGGCGCTGCTCGCCGGCTCGATCCTCGGCGCCTGGACCGATGCGATGCGGGAGGCGTTTTCCGCATTGCCGTGATCGGCCCCTGACCCATGGCCGATTCTGAAGACAAGACGGAAACGGCGACCCAGCGACGGATCGAGAAGGCGCGGGAGGAAGGTCAGGTGGCCGTCTCGCGCGAGCTCTCCATGCTGGTTGGGCTTGCGGCAGGGCTTGGCGCCATCGGCATGCAGTTCGATCCGCATGCGCTGGCACACTGGCTGTCTATATCGTTGCAACATACGAATTTTGCTGGTGCGGCGGTGTTGCACCGGGCCGCCCTGACTCTGCTCCAGGCCGTGGCACCGGCAGGTTTTGCAGCGACAGCGCTCTATGCCGCGGCGACCCTCCTGCAGACGCAATTCCTCTATCGGCCAGGCGCCTTGCAGCCGGATCTTTCGCGGATCAGCCCGCTTGCTGGAATCAAGCGCATGTTCAGCATGCAGACGATCGTCAGCTTGCTGAAATCGCTCGCGAAGCTTGCGGTCTTCGTCGTGTGCCTCTGGATCGCGTTCGGCCATCTGCTGCCCGGCCTGCCGACGGCCGCCTACCGGCCATCGACAGCACTTTCGGCCGCGGTGCTGCGGCAGGGCGCGCATCTGGCGATCATGCTGCTGGGTGCGCAGGCGGTGATCGCGGCGGCCGACGTGCTGTGGGAACGCATGTCGCTCGCCAAGAGGCTGCGCATGACGCGCCAGGAACAAAAGGACGAGCACAAGGAGAGCGACGGCAATCCGCACGTCAAGGCCAAGCTGCGGCAGCTCGCACGCGCCATGGCCAAGCGCCGGATGATGAAGGCGGTGCCGAAGGCGGCCGTGGTGCTGACCAACCCCACCCACTACGCGGTGGCCCTGGCGTACGAGCGCGGAAGCAGCGGCGCGCCGAAGGTGGTCGCCAAGGGTGCGGACGAGGTGGCCGAGCGCATCCGCGAGCTGGCGCGCGAAAACCGCGTGCCGATCATTGCAAATCCGCCATTAGCACGCGCATTGTTTCGAGTGGAGATCGATACTGAAATCCCCGCGGAGCATTTCAAGGCTGTGGCAGAGATCATCGCCTATGTCTGGCGCCTGCGCGGCCGTGCGGGCCGCCGGTGAGCATTTTTGGCAAATGGGCGGCAGCACCCGTGCAGGCGGACATTGCCGAAGCCATGTTCAAGGACGAGCAGGCCGGGCTGGCGTTGCTCGACCGTCAGGGCGTGGTGCGTCGCGCTAACGCCGCGCTGCATACTTTGCTTGGCACCGGTGCGGGTGAAGATGCCTTTGCGGCCCTGCCTGACCAGCCCGCTAAAACCCTGTCTGCAGCGCTCCGCATGGGACACGCTGCGTCGGCTACGGCCAGTTACGATCGCCCGGACGCGCCGCGTATCCTGCTCTCGTTGCTGCCGCTCCCTCACGGCGGCGGGCTGCTGCGGGTGACGGATCGCACCCACGAACAGGCCATCGAGGAGCAACTCGGCCAATCCCAGCGCTTGCAAGCGGTGGGCGAACTCGCCGGCGGCATCGCGCATGACTTTAACAATTTGCTCACCGCGATCCTCGGCGCCACCGACGATATATGGTCGCGCAGCGGCAGCGATTTGGACCGCGAGGACCTCGCTCAGATCCGCGCCAGTTCCGAACGTGGTGCGGCCCTGGTGCGCCAGCTTCTGGCCTTCAGCCGTCAGCAGACCCTTCAACCCAGAGTGATCGCGCTGAACGAAGCAGTGCGCAATGCGGCCAAGCTGCTTGAGCGCCTGCTCGGCCACGGCGTGGCGCTGACGCTGGAGCTGGAGGAACCCGGCCGCATGGTGCGGATCGACCCTATGCAGCTGGACCAGGTGCTGATGAACCTCGCGGTGAATGCGGGTCACGCCATGCCGGAAGGCGGTCAGCTTACCATCGGCGCGAGCCCGCGCCTGGTGCTGCGGGCAGAAGAATTCGGTGGCGAGATGGTCCCGCCCGGGCGTTACGCCTGCCTCTGGGTGCGCGATACCGGCGGCGGCATACCACCCGACTTGCTGCCGCGCATCTTCGAGCCGTTCTTCACCACCAAGCGGGAGACCGGGGGCTCCGGGCTCGGCCTGTCCACCGTGCACGGCATCGTCCGGCAATCCGGCGGCTTCATGGCGGTGGAAAGCACGACCGGCGCAGGCACGCTTTTCCGCATCCTTCTGCCGCGCCACGAGGAGCCGGCACTCTGGCAAGGCGATCCGCCTTCCTCCCCCATCCTGCCGCTTGCCACGGCGAAGGGCCGCCTCGTGCTGCTGGTGGATGACGAAGCCCCGGTGCGCCGCCTCGCTGAGCGGGCATTGCGCCGGCAGGGTTTCGAGGTGATCGCCGCCGCCTCCGCGGAGGACGCGCTGGACTTTCTCTCCCAGGAGAACACCGGCCTAAACCTGGCCTGCGTGATCTCCGACGTGGTGATGCCCGGCCTCGATGGGCCCGCTTTGGTACGCCGGCTGCGCGAGACCTGGCCTGCGTTGCCGGCCATATTGATGTCCGGCTACGCAGATGCGGCGTTGCGCGACTCGCTGCAGGCGGCCGATATCTGCTTCCTGGCGAAGCCCTTCAGCATGGCCGAGCTGACACAAACCGCCTCCATGCTGGCCCCTGGTGCCAACAGAGCGGGCACAACCGGATGAGCCTGTTTTGTTCTTGTTTCTTGATTTCGAACAAAAAAAGAACAAATAGTTAATAGCTGACGAGCAAACAGGGTTGCGGCTTTGTTCAGAGCTGTGACACAGTGCCAAAACGCGCGGAAGTCGAAACGATTTAGAACGGTTTCGCTTTATGCATCAGACCTATCAACAGGAGGCCTCACGTGGCGGACAAGAACAAGGCGTTGGAGGCAGCGGTCACGCAGATCGAGCGGGCCTTCGGTAAAGGCTCCATCATGCGCATGGGCGCCCGCACGGCCAGCGAGCAGATCGAAGTGATTCCCTCCGGCTCGCTTGGGCTCGACATCGCGCTTGGCATCGGCGGCCTGCCACGCGGCCGCATCATCGAGGTGTATGGCCCGGAAAGCTCGGGCAAGACCACGCTCGCGTTGCACGCCATCGCCGAGGCCCAGAAACGCGGCGGCACCTGCGCCTTCATCGACGCCGAGCACGCGCTCGATCCCACCTATGCCCGCAAGCTCGGCGTGGACGTGGACAATTTGCTGATCAGCCAGCCCGACGCCGGCGAGCAGGCGCTTGAGATCTGCGACACGCTGGTGCGCTCCGGCGCGATCGACGTGCTGGTGATCGACAGCGTCGCCGCCCTGGTGCCGCGCGCCGAGCTCGAAGGCGAAATGGGCGACAGCCATGTCGGCCTGCACGCCCGCCTGATGAGCCAGGCGCTGCGCAAGCTCACCGGTTCGGTGAACAAAAGCCATACGATGCTGATCTTCCTGAACCAGATACGCCTCAAGATCGGCGTGATGTTCGGCAATCCGGAAACCACCACCGGCGGCAACGCGCTGAAATTCTACGCCTCGGTGCGTATGGAAATTCGCCGCACCGGGTCGATCAAGGACCGCGACAACGTGATCGGCAACTCCACCCGCGTGAAGGTGGCGAAGAACAAGCTCGCCCCGCCTTTCCGCGAGGTGGAATTCGACATCATGTTCGGCGAAGGTATCAGCAAGGTCGGCGAGCTTGTCGATCTTGGCGTAAAGGCGGGGATCGTGGAGAAATCGGGCTCCTGGTTCAGCTTCGATAGCCAGCGCATCGGGCAGGGTCGCGAGAATGCCAAGCAGTTCTTGCGCGATCATACCGACGTGGCTGAGCTGATCGAGAAGCGCATTCGCGAGCAGGCAGGTGCCGTGGCGGATACGATGCTGGTTCAGCCGGATGAGGCGGCTGATGAAATTGAAGCTGAAGCGGCAGATTAAGGAAGATCTTCTTTTCTGAAGAAAAGAAGCAAAAGACTTTTATGTCGCTGTCGCGGTTCTATCCGGCGGCGTGTACTTAATCATAAAAGTTTTTTGGTTCTTTTTTTCAAAAAAGAACTGCTTCCTTAAGTCTCTCGGGTACCGGCCCACCCGTCGCCCAATCAAGCAACTCCACAGTATGCAGCACGGGCAAATCGCTGCCGGACGCGATCTGCGTCATGCACCCGATATTACCGGCCGTCACCATCACAGCACCCGTGCGGCCGATATTGGCCACCTTGCGATCGCGCAGTTTGCCCGCAATCTCCGGCTGCAGCAGATTATACGTGCCGGCTGACCCGCAGCAGAGATGGCCTTCCGGCACGTCGGCAACCTCGAACCCTGCTTGTTTCAGCAGCATCTTCGGCTCGTTGCGTATGCTCTGCCCATGTTGCAGCGAGCACGCGCTGTGATACGCCACGCGCTGACCGGTCTGCACGGCTGGTGGAAGCAGGCCGATTTCGATCATTATTTCGGACACGTCTTTCGCAAGGCTTGAGATTTTCGCTGCCTGTTCGGCGAGATTTGGGTCGGTGCGGAACATGAAGCCGTAATCCTTCACCGTGGTGCCGCAGCCGGAGGCATTGATCACGATGGCGTCCAGCCCACCGGGCTTGGAAAGCTCCCTGGTCCAGGCATCGATGTTTCGGCGGGCATAGTCGTGGCCGCCCATGCCCAGATGGTGGGTCAGCGCGCCGCAACAGCCGGCACCTGCAGCGACAACCACCTCGCAGCCATGGCGGGTCAGCAGCCTTACGGTCGCCTCGTTGATCTGCGGTGCAAGCACCTGTTGTGCACAGCCGGTGAGCAGTGCCACGCGCCGTTTCCGCTCGCCCTGGGCGGGAAAGATCTGCGGCGCATCGACAGGCGATGCCGGCGGCAGGGTGGCGGGCGCCAAAGCCAGCATCGCCTGCAGCCTTGCGGGCATCACGCCCTTTAGAAGCTTTCCAAGCGGAGCCGCGCGCAGAGCGAGCCGGAAGAGCCTGGGGCGCGGCAGCACGATGTTCAGCAGCCGGCGTATCAAGCGATCCGGCAAGGGCCGCTTATAGGT
Organism: Acetobacteraceae bacterium; assembly: GCA_965198855.1. Classification (GTDB taxonomy): domain Bacteria; phylum Pseudomonadota; class Alphaproteobacteria; order Acetobacterales; family Acetobacteraceae; genus BOG-908. Next base: position 1,471,425 of record CBDAPZ010000002.1, read on the forward strand.
TTTCTCGATGTGCTGACGGGCGTGATCGACAAGATGCATGTAGTTCACGCCGGACGGGCAGGTGGTCATGCAACTGAGACAGGAAAGGCAGCGATCGACATGCTTCACCACCGTTTCCGTGGCCGGCTTGTCGTTCTCCAGCATGTCCTTGATGAGGTAGATACGGCCGCGCGGACTATCCAGCTCGTCGCCGAGCAGCACATAGGTGGGGCAGGTGGCGGTGCAGAAACCACAATGCACGCAGGCGCGCAGGATCTTTTCTGAGGCTGCGGTGTCAGGGTCCGCGAGCTGGGCCTCGGAGAAACGTGTTTGCATTATCTGTCAGATACCCTGCTGCATGCGCCCGGGATTGAGGATGGCATGCGGATCGAAGCCCAATTTCACACGCCGGCTCAGCGCTTCGAGTGGTGCTGCAAGAGGCTGGAACACGGCGATACGGCTGCGCAGCGACGCCTCTGCCCGTAGCAACGTCGCGTGACCACCGCTCGTCGCCAGCGCGGCGCGCAGGATGTTGGCGCCAGCGCCTTCGGGTGCATCGGCCGGGATTTCAACCCAGAGCAGCCCGCCACCCCAATCATAGAAACCTTCTGCGGCAGGTAGAAGCCTTTGCACGTTCTGCAGCAGCGCCGGCGCCGCATTCGGCGTGGTGCACACCCGCCACACGATCGAATCGACAGCGGCAAGCAATGGCTGAACGGCGCCGATCTCCTGCCAAAGCGCATTGCTATCCGACATTTCCAGCCGCACGCACCCGGCGGAGTCCAGTTCATTTGCGCGATAAGCGACAGACGGATGCGGCCCCTCGAGGCGCAACACCGTTGCGGAACCTTGCGGCAAGCCTTGCAGCACCGGTGATCTGCGCGCGGCGTGTGCAGGCAGAAACGCGGCGGCCGACACTTCATGCGGCGAATTCAATGCTTTCGACAAGAAGGCAATCGCTTCCTTATCCGCGAAACCAGGGAATACCAGGCTGCAGCTCGTCTCCGGCTTCGGCAGCAACCGGATTGTGGTCTCCAGCAGAACCGACAATGTGCCGAAAGCGCCAGCTTGCAGCTTGCACATATCGTAGCCGGTCACGTTCTTCACTACGCGGCCACCGGCTTTCCAGATATCGCCGCGCCCATCCACGGCAGAAAATCCAAGAAAGTGATCGCGCGCTGCACCGGCGCGCACGCGCCGCGGCCCAGCGATATTGCTGGCGATCGTACCGCCCAAAGTCGGCGCGCCATCGCTGGGCAGCAAGCCGAACCAATCGGGCGGCTCGAACGCCAGCATCTGGTTATGCGCATCTAGAAGTGCGGTGATCTCCGCAAGCGGTGTCGCCGCTTGCGCCTGGAGGAACAACTCCGCCGGCTCGTAATCGGTAATGCCCGTGAGCCTGCCGAGATCGAGTATATGCGCGGCTTCTACCGGCCGCCCATAATCACGCTTGCTGCCGCCACCGCTAATCCACAATGCATCGCCCGAGTCGGCCGCCTTGCGCACGATCTCCGCCACCTGCGCCGCGTCGCTCGGGCGCAGCCTTTCTCGTGTCATGGTCAAAACCGCGGCAGATCGGGGAAGCGGACCTGGCCGCCATGCACATGCACGCGGCCCAGTTCGGCACAACGGCACAATTGCGGAAACATCTTCCCAGGATTGAGCAGGCTCTGTGGATCAAACGCGCATTTCACACGCATCTGCTGATCCAGATCGATCTCGTTGAACATGGTGCTCATCAGGTCGCGTTTTTCCACGCCCACGCCATGTTCGCCCGTCAGCACGCCGCCGACCTCGACGCAAAGCCGCAGAATATCGTTGCCAAACGCTTCAGCGCTTTCGAGTTCGCCTGGCTTATTCGCGTCGTACATGATCAGCGGGTGGAGATTGCCGTCGCCAGCATGAAACACATTTGCCACGCGCAATCCATGCTGCGCCTCCATCTGCTTCATGCGCATCAGCACCTCGCTCACGCGCCGACGCGGAATGGTGCCGTCCATGCAGAGATAATCCGGCGATAGCCGTCCCACTGCGGGGAAGGCCGCTTTCCTGCCTGCCCAAAACAGCAGTCTTTCTTCTTCGCTCCCGCTCACCCGGCAGGAATTGGCGCCGTGCTCGGCCGAGATCTCCTCGACCAACGCGACCAGATGCGTCACCTCGGCTTCGCAGCCATCGAGTTCCACGATCAGCACCGCTTCTGCATCCAGCGGATAACCCGCATGCACGAACGCTTCCGCCGCCATCGTCGCCGGCTTGTCCATCATCTCCATGCCGCCGGGAATGATTCCTCGCCCGATAATGTCCGCCGCGCAATCGCCGGCCGTTTCCACCGTGGGAAAACCGATCAGCAGCGCACGCGCACCCGGCGGCTTGGGCAATATGCGAACAACCACTTCGGTGACGACACCAAGCAGACCCTCCGATCCCACCATCAAGCCCAGCAGATCATAGCCTGGAGAATCAAAGAATTTGCCGCCCAGTTCGATCACTTCGCCTTCTATCGTCACGAACGTGAGGCCGATCACGTTATTCGTCGTCAGCCCGTATTTCAGGCAATGCACGCCGCCGGAATTCTCCGCCACATTGCCGCCGATGCTGCATGCAATCTGGCTGGAAGGATCAGGCGCGTAATAAAATCCTTGGTCCTGCACCGCGCCCGTGATTGCCAGGTTGGTCACGCCGGGCTGCACTACGACGCATCGATTTTCGATGTCGATATCCAGGATGCGCTTGAACTTGCCCATCGCCAGCAGCACACCATCCGCCAACGGTAGCGCACCGCCCGACAACGACGTGCCCGATCCGCGCGGCACCACCTTCACGCCGGCCGCACTGCAATACCGCAGAACCTCGACCACCTGCGCCGTGGTCTCGGGCAGAACCACAACCATCGGCAAGGTGCGATATGCCGTCAGCGCATCGCTTTCATAGGCGCGGCAGCCATCCTCGCTATCCACTACGCCCTCGCCAGGGACAATGCGACGCAAGGCGGTCACGATCTCGGCGCGGCGGCCGAGTACAACCTCGTCGGGGATGGGCATTTGCATAAGAAGATATCCACAAAACAAGAAACACTGGGGAGCAGAAGCCTGTCCCCCCAGACCCCCGGCAATTCTTAAGTTACTAATATGGCGCGGAAATCGTTTACGTTAGTGCGGGTGGGGCCGGTTATCACCAGATCGTCCAACGCGTCGAAGAAACTGTAGCCGTCATTGTCCTGAAGATAAGCGCTGGCATCCATCCCGAGTGCCCGCGCGCGCGAAAGTGTGTCCGGCGCGAGTACAGCACCGGCGTTTTTCTCCGTGCCGTCAATGCCGTCCGTGTCGCAAGCAATGGCGTGCATATCAGGCCGGCCGTCCAACGCCACCGCGAGGCCGAGCAGGAACTCCGCATTGCGGCCGCCGCGACCCTGGCCGCGTATCGTCACCGTGGTCTCGCCGCCCGAAATCAGCACGAAAGGCCTCGGCCCGGCCTGTGCAGCCGCCAGCTTGGCCATGTCGCGGGCAACCTCGACGGACTCCCCCTCGATTTCGTCACCCAATACGATCGCCCTCACACCCGCGGCTTCGGCGATCGCGGCGGCGGCGTGCAGGGCAGCCATCGGGGTCGCGACCAGCACCGCGCGCGTCTGCGTGAAAGCTGGGTGATCCGGCTTGGGGGTCTCGGCCGAAGGGTCGTTCAAGCGGGCGGTCACCGAGTCCGGCACCGTGATGTGGAAGCGCTCGAGCACGGCGCGGGCTTGGGCGAGCGTGCTGCTGTCCGGCACGGTAGGGCCTGAGCCGATGACCGAGGCGTCGTCGCCTGGCACGTCGGAAATCATCAACGTGAGGATCTGCGCCGGGCTGGCGGCTTCGGCCAGCCTGCCGCCCTTGATGGCGGAGAGATGTTTGCGCACGGCGTTCATCTCGCCGATGGGGGCGCCACTGCGCAGAAGGGCGCGGTTGATAGCCTGTTTTGCAGCGAGGCCGATGCCTGGCGCCGGCAATGAGAGCAGCGAGGATGCGCCGCCGGACATCAGGCAGAGCACCAGGTCGTCGGAGGAAAGTCCTTGCACCATGTGCAGCATGCGGGCGGCGGCGGCTTGCCCGGCTTCATCCGGCACGGGGTGGCCTGCCTCCACCACTTCGATCCGGCCGAGCGGCCCGACGCCGTGCTCATAGCGCGTAACCACGAGGCCTGAGAGCGGCGCGTCCGCCGGCCATTGTTTTTCGACTTCGAGGGCCATGGCGGCGGCAGCCTTGCCGGCGCCGACCACCAGTGTTCGTCCCAGCGGTGGCGGCGGCAGAAAGCTCGGCACGCAGTGCTCCGGCAGCACCGCATTCACCGCCGCCTGAAACATCTCAAGCAGCAGTCCACGCGCCTCGATCACAGGAGCACCAGGGAAATAAAAGTTTTTTGCTTCTTGTTTTCAAAAAAGAAGCGCTTGTCTTGCCTTATCATAAAGCAAAGCTACCGCATTCAGGCCACGAGGTTAAGCACCCGTCCGCTTTGAATCGGCGGTGCCGTTTCCCGCGCCACCTCACGATCCTTCTCGATTTCCGAGCCATGTGTCGGCGGCGTGGTTTGCGGCGGTGAAATGTGGGTTTGTGAACTGGTGGTCACTGTGGAGATCGTAGACATACGCGCGCTCCGGTTGAGAATGCCCCCACTCTAGCTGTTACATAGCTAAGCAAACCTGAAGATCGGCGCGTTAAGCCACAGCCCGCGGCAAGCGCACGACGAAGCGTGCTCCCAGGATCTGCCCAGCGGCATCGCGACGATTTTCTGCACTGATGCGCCCGCGCAGGGCCTCGACGATCTGCCGGCTGATCGAAAGCCCCAGCCCGGAATGTTTGCCGAAACTCTCATTGGCAGGGCGTTCGGAATAGAATCGGTCGAACACGTGCTCCAAATTGCCGTCGGGGATGCCGGGGCCTTCATCTTCCACCGCGATTTCCACCATGCCCCCGGTCTCCCGTGCGCGCAGGAATATCGTGCCACCTGGAGGTGAAAAGCTTTCCGCATTGCCGATCAGGTTGCGCAGCACCTGTACCAGCCGGCCTTCCACCGCCAGCACTTTGAGGTCGCCTTGCGGCACGTCCACCACGACGGTCGCATCCTTCGCGTCGCGCGTGGCTTCGGCGATCTCGCCGAGGGTCGAGATCATCGGCACCACATCCACCATCTCGGTAGCGGTGCGGGAGAGTTCGGCATCTACCCTGCTGGCGTCGGAGATGTCGCTGATCAGCCGATCGAGGCGCACCACGTCGTCCTGGATGATCGCGAGCAGGCGTGCCTGTGCAGCAGGGTCGGTGACACGGTGCATCGTGTCGATGGCGCTGCGGATGGAGCTCAACGGGTTCTTGATCTCGTGCGCGACGTCGGCGGCGAAACGCTCGATCGCGTCCATGCGGCCCCACAACGCAGTGGCCGAGGCGGAGAGCGCCAGACCTAGCGCGCCGATCTCGTCACGACGGCGCAGCAACTCGGGTGGCACGCCGCCGGTGCGGCCATGTCCTTCGCGCATGTCCTGCGCCGCATCGGCCAGCCGCAGGATCGGGCGTGCGAGCGTAAGCGAGAGATACCAGGAGAGCAGCACCGTCAGCAGCAACGCGCCGACGAACAGGCCGAGGATGGAGATGCGCACCGCGAAAAGGGAGTTGTCGACTTCCACCGCGTCGCGGGTGAGCAGCACGATGCCGACGGTGTGCCGATCACGTTCCACCGGTTCGGTCACCGTCACCAGAAGCTGGTTCTCCTGGGTGCGGCGGATATAGGGCGGCATCTCGTGGGAATCGTTGGAGCTGGTCAGGCGCAACTCCTCGCGCACATCGGGCTGCCAATCGACGCCCGCGGCGTTCGGGCTGATCTCGACGGTGGCGGCGCGCGTATGCGGCAGCCAGGCCAGCACGCCGTCATATAGCCGGCTGACCCAACCGGTCACCTGGCTGCGCTCGGCCACAGGCGGCAAAGGCTCCGTGCTCACTGCACCGCCGGCGCCCAGGCGCACACGGCTATCGGCGATCAGGGTGCCGTCGGGCGCGTAGATCTTGGCGCCCGCATTCGGGGTTGGGTCGGTAAGGCGGCGCAGCAGCGGTCGCGCCAGATCGGGCACCAGCACCGGGTTGTTCGGGTCCGTCACCCGCACCGCACTTTCACCCAGCGCGCCGGCGTATATCCGCGCCTGCTCGCGCAATGCCGACACTTCGGCTTCCAGCAGCCCATCCTGATACTGGTCTAGGTACAGCAACGCGCCCAGCAGCAGCGCCAGCGGCACAAAATTGACCAGCAGCACGCGCCACGTCAGCGGCGAAATCCAGCGGGCGTGGTGGCGGCTCGGAGGCGAGGCGGACATCGGACCAGTTATCAGTTGTCAGCCGTCAGTCGCCAGACGCTAAATGCGCCAGCCCGACCGGATGCTTTACGCTGAAACCCCACACCACACTCCCTCGCTTTGGCGACCGTCGCCGCATTCGCATCGGATTACTGGGCGGCAGTTTCAATCCGGCGCATGAGGGGCATCTTCACATCGCACTCATGGCCATAAAAAGGCTGCGGCTGGATCAGGTGTGGCTTCTGGTCTCGCCCGGAAACCCGCTGAAGCAGCCGGCCGGCATGAGCGCACTGCCAAACCGCTTGGCATCGGCGCAAAAAATCGCCGACGGCAGGCGCGTCATTGCCACCGATATCGAGCGGCATCTGCACACGCGCTTTACCGTGGACACGCTGCACGCCCTCAAACGACGTTTCCCGCGCGCAAGATTTATTTGGCTCATGGGCGCAGACAACCTCGCGCAATTTCCGCGTTGGCGTGGCTGGATGCGCATTGCACGTGAGGTTCCCTTTGCGGTCCTGCCCCGGCCCACCTACAGTGCGCCGGCACGCGCGGGTCGGGCGGCGCGGCGCCTGGCATTCGCCCGGCACGCTGCCCGCGAGGCGCCGGTGCTGGCCGCATGTCCGGCGCCCGCCTGGGTGTTTCTGGACGGCCGGGAAAACCCAGTTTCGGCAACGGCCCTTCGCGAGGCCGCGCAGGAGAAGAGAGATCGCTAGAAAACCCGCTCCCCCCGCAGCTTCAGGGGCCAAAGAGCCTAAACGAACCACGCCGAAACCGCCCGCCACCCTCGGCAAAGCGGCAAAGGCCCCAGGCACGCCGCGCAAGAAAGCGGTGGCCGCAGGCCCACGCGGCAAACGCGAGGAACCGGCTGCCATCGACCTGCTCGACAAGCTGCAGGGCGTCATCGTGACCAGCCTGGAAGACGACAAGGCCGAGGAAGTCGTTGCCATCGACCTCGCCGGCCGCGCTTCGTTTGCCGATCGCATGGTGATCGCTACCGGCCTCGCCGATCGCCAGATCAGTGCGATGGCGACGCATCTGGAACAGAAACTCTCCGAATCCGGCATCAAGCGCGTGCGCATCGAAGGCGCCGGCGGCTCGGACTGGGTGCTGATCGATGCAGGCGATATCGTGATCCATCTGTTCAAGCCGGAAGCGCGCCAACTTTACCAACTCGAAAAAATGTGGGGAGCGGAGTTCGATGAGCCAGCTGCGCAGAACGGATAAGACAAAAGCAGTTCTTTTCTGAAGAAAAGAACCAAAAGACTTTTATGTCCTTGCTGTACGACGGCTCCCGTTCTGCCAGTATAAAAGTTGGCGTTGCAACGGTGTCAGGAAGAAAAGTTTTTTGGTCCTTTTTTTCAAAAAAGGACTGCTTGCCTTGCGCCTGATCGCCGTCGGAAAGCTACGCCCAGGCCCGGAATCCGAGCTTTTCGAGCGTTACAACGGCCGCCTTCGCCCGAAGCTGACAGTAACGGAAGTTGCCGATGGCCATGGCGCCCCGGCCGAGATCAAGCGGCGGGAAAGCGAAGCCTTGCTCGCAGCGCTCCCAATTGAAGCCTGCGCGGTTGCACTGGATCTCGGCGCGCCGCCAATGAGCAGCGAGCATTTCGCGCAGCGCCTGGAAGCCTGGCTTGCCGGCGGCCAGACAGTGACCTTCCTCATCGGCGGTGCCGAGGGGCTGGGTAAACCGGTGCTGGACCGTGCCAATCATGTGTTGTCGCTTGGTATGCTGACATGGCCACATATGCTGGTGCGCGTGATGCTGGCGGAACAGATTTTCAGGGCACGCGCGATTGCCTCTGGCCATCCCTATCATCGCGCAGGGCGGCCCTGATCTCTCTGCGCTCGCATGTCGCACAGGCTTGCGAAACCTGACGTTGAATGCTGCGGAATATCTGCCGCGTCACACCCTATAAAACGTTGCGGGCTTGCATGTATTTCGTTCCTCCGTGAGAATGCCGGCATCAGCACAAGGTTGGCGTGATGTCAGACGTCGTTTCACCGGCACCGGCCATCGTTCTGGTCTATGACGGGCGCATCGGTGAGCTTTACCGAATTTTCATGGTCAATCTGCTCCTGACCATCGTTACGCTTGGCATCTGGCGTTTCTGGGCCACCATCCGTATCCGGCGTTATCTGTGGTCGCGCACCAGCAGCGGCGGTGAACGTTTCGAATATGACGGCACAGGCGGCCAGTTATTCGTTGGTTTCCTGATCGCGATCGGCTTGGTCATGGCACTGTTCGTCGTGGCGTTTCTGTTGAGCATTGCCTTGCATGGGATCAGCCCGATCCTATCGCCGCTGCCTATCTTCCTGGCCTACCTTGCCATTTTCGTGCTCGCCTTCGGGGCTCGGTTTTCCGCGCAGCGCTACCGGTTGAACCACACGATCTGGCGCGGCATACGCGGCGGCATGGAAGGCTCGATGTTCACCTACGGGCTTCGCGCGGTGGGCTATTATTTGGCGGCGACGTTCACGTTCTATCAGTTGCTGCCCTGGGCCTGGCTTCGACTGACGGAGCGACGCGTCAATGCGAGTTCGTTCGGTACCCTTCGTTTCAGCTGCCATTGCCGGGCCGGCCAGGTCTATCTTCGTTTCCTCGTTACCTTCCTTGCGATCGTCGTTCTCGGCTGCGCAGTGTTCGGCATTTTCGCTTGGCTTGAGCGGCCGCTCTTCGCCCTGATGATGCAGCAGCACGACCCGCTGGCGCAGCAAAGGCTGCTGCGGAGGCTGACGATACCGCTCTTTGCGGCTTATCTTGTGCTCGGTGTCGGCGCCACTCTGATTTCCGCCAGTTTCCAGGCCGCTTTCTACCGCCATGTGATGGGCAACACGGCGCTTGGCGCGCTGCGGTTCTCCAGCGATGTCGTGACCATGGATCTGGTGAAGCTGATCGGCGGCAATTTGCTGATCCTGGTGTTCACGCTCGGGTTCGGACTGCCGATCATCATCCATCGTAATGCACTGTTCTCCACCATGCATCTTCTCGCCGAGGGTGCGCTCGATCTCGATCAGATCGGCCAAAACAGCCAGACGGTCTCGCGGTTTGGCGAAGGCATGTTCCAGGCGCTCGATGCAGGCGCGGGGGCGCTATAACAAACCAAGCGATCCCGCTAAATGAGTGAGGCGCGGTTTTTCGATGGGAGGCGTGCCGCAGGCGAGACGGTGGCAACGAGCGTTGTTGGTTCGGATCTCCGGATCGAGCGGCAAGACCATTCACCCGAGACCTGGCCCATCTTAACCCTCATGCGCGTGGACATCGACGCGCCGGGTGAGGGCGCCACGCTGCGGCAGATCGGCGGCACGACAAGGCTGGTCGTATCGGACGGGCATTTCATTGCATTGCTGCGCGCGCAGGGTGCCAGGCTTGGCAAAGTGCCACGGCCCTGGAGTGTGCGTGCCTGGGGCAGCGTCGCCGCAGGTATTCTAGGTGGATTGGCGCTGGCAGCGCTGCTGATCGACAGATTGCCCTCTTTGCTGGTGCCGTTCGTGCCGCATCGCCTGGAACGCGTGTGGTCAAGCGGGATCGAGATGGCGCTTGGTGCGGGCACGCGCAATTGTGTCGGTGAACCGGGCCACCGCGCCATCGCAGCGCTCATTGCGAAGCTCGCGGCGGCCGAGGATATGCCGGCCCCCAAATTCAGCGTGTTCAATGAGAGCCTGGTGAACGCCTTTACGCTGCCGGGTGGACGCATGATAATTCTGCATGGCCTGATCGACGAGTCTGGCGATCCGGACGAGTTTGCCGGTGTGCTCGCGCATGAACTCGGCCATATGCGGTCTCGCGATCCCACGCGTGAGACGTTGCGGAGGCTGATGGTTAACATGTTGGCGCATAGTCTCGGCTGGGGCGGCGATTTCGGCGGCCAGATGACCGCACTTTCCTATGGGCGGCGTGCGGAGTCCGCGGCCGATGCAAATGCGATCGAGACATTGCAGCGCGCGGGCTTGCGTGCGGATGGGCTAGGGCGTTTTTTCGACCGCATGCGCAGCGATGGTGCCGACGGCTTGCCGGCTTTTCTCTCTGACCATCCCGCCACATCGGACCGCGCCGCCGCCTTGCACGTCGGCGCCGGCGGCGCTCCCGCATTGTCGCCGGACCAATGGCAATCCGTAAAAGCGATGTGCCGCCTCTAGCCCGCATTGCATTCCTGCTACGACCCCAGCAACCCCGCCAAAGCCCCGCTCAGGCAGGTCGCGATCGTCCCCGACACCATCGACTTCGCCCCAAGTGCCGCAATCTCCGCACGCCGCTCCGGCACCATCGCGCCGATGCCCCCGACCATGATCCCCAGGCTTCCAAAATTCGCAAACCCACACAGCGCGAATGTCATGATCTTGCGTGACCCGGCCGAAAGCGCCGCCGGCGGCAACCCGGCCAGGCCGAGATAGGCGACCAATTCATTCAGCACCGTCTTGGTGCCCATCAGCGTCGCGGCGGTAGCGCTCTCGTGCCATGGAATCCCGATCAGCCACATCACCGGCCGGAAGAAGATGGCGAAGATGCTCTGCAACGTCAGCGTTTCTTCGAATGGCAGTTTGGCCAGGCCGATATTGACCAAGGATACTAGCGCCACCGTCACCAGAAGCGTGGTGACGATGCCCACCAATGGTCCCACACCATCGGCGGTGCCGCTGGTGATGGCATCCAGCGCGCTGGCCGGCGGCGTGTGGTCGAGCGAGATCTTCTCTCCATCCAGGACCGGTTTGAACGGCACCATCAGGGCGCCCACCGCCAGCGCCGCCGGCGTGCTGATCACCGAGGCGACCAGGATGGCGCCGAGCGAATCCGGCAGAACGGGTTTGAGGATGCTCGCATAGATCACCATCACCGTGCCGGCGACGCCCGCCATCCCGCAACTCATCAGCGCGAACAGCTCGCCGCGTGTCATCTGCGCGAGGTAGGGGCGTATCAACAGCGGCGCCTCGATCATGCCGAGATAGATGTGGGTTGCAGCGCCCACCGCCAGCGCTCCACCGATTCCCAGCGTGCGACGCAGTAGCCAGGCGAAAGCACCGGTCACCGCTTGCAAGATGCCGAGATAGAACAGCAGCGAGCTCAGTGCGCTGATCACCAGAACCAGCGGCAATATCTTGAAGGCGAGCACGAAGCTCGCACCCGGGTGTGTTTCGATGAACGGCAAAGCGCCCCCGCCAAGGTAGCCGAATACGAAGCTGGTGCCGGCGTCGGTGGCACTTTGCAAGGCATCCATCAGCAGGCTCAACAGCATGACCGCACCACGCGCCGGCGCCGAATGCAGCAGGACCAGCGCGAGCACGATCTGCAGGGCGAAACCGGAAAGCACGGTACGCCAGGGAATCGCCCGGCGATTTTCACTCAAAAGCCACGCCAGAAAAACGAGACAGAAAAAACCAGGTATGGCCTGCAAAACGGGACCTCACGAAGGAAAATCGGCGCTTTGCATTCTTGTTGCGCGCGTTTCGCAAGTCCAGTGGGGTTGCAAGGTCAGTTCGTTATGGTATACGAACGAAATGGGTGTGCTTTTGGAGGATGATATGATGAAGCAAGCCGTTTTTGCCGCAGCCACGGCACTTCTCCTGGCCTGCATGGCGTTCAGCCAGGTCAGCGCTGAGACGCCGGCGAAACCTGCAAGCAAGGCGGGTTCTGCGGTATTACCCGCCGCGATAGACCACAAATACGCTAGCGAAACGCCCGGTAAAGCGCGCATGCACACCTGCCGGGATCAATACCACGCCAACAAGGCCGCTAACGCCAACGGCGATCTCAAATGGATACAGACCGGCGGCGGCTATTACAGCGTTTGCTCCAAAAAGCTGAAAGGCTGAACATCTTAGCCTTCACCCATCTGTCGTTGACACCGCCGAACCAGACCAGTCTAGTTTGTGCAGAGCAGCGACAGGATGACGGACTTGAAGAAAGTGCCTCCCGGCGTAGGCCCCAAATTCCCGCAGGTGGTGGTCCTCGTCGGCGCCACGGGTGACCTCTCCAAGCGAAAGCTCATCCCCGGATTGTTCCACCTCGTCAGTGCCGGTTTCATTCCGGGCTGCCGCATCATCGGCGTCTCGCTCGACCCGCTGGACGCGGAAGGCTTCCGCATGGTGGCGCGCGAAGCGTTGGACCAGTTCTCCAGCCGCAAGGTCAGCGACGCCGCCTGGTCTGCCTTCTGCCACACGCTGGATTACGTGCCGCTGGAGGCAGGTCCTGAACGCCTGAAGGAAGCCGTCGACCGCGCTGAAGCCGCACTCGGCGCGCAAACGCGCCGCATCCATTATCTCAGCGTTCCCCCCAATGCGGCGCTGCCCGCCGTGCGGCTGCTCGCCGAGGCGGGACTGGTGGAACGCTCCCATATCATCATGGAAAAACCCTTCGGCACCGATCTCGAAAGTGCCGTTTTCCTCAATGACCGCCTGCATGAAGTGTTTGCCGAGGAGCAGATTTTCCGGATCGACCATTTCCTCGGGAAGGAACCGGCGCAGAACATCCTCGCTTTCCGTTTCGCCAACGGTTTGTTCGAACCGATCTGGAACCGCAATTTTATTGACCACGTGCAGATCGACGTGCCCGAAACGTTGGGCTTAGGCAAACGCTCGGCCTTTTACGAGCAGACCGGTGCCTATCGCGACATGGTCGTCACCCATCTGTTCCAGATCCTCGCCTTCATGGCGATGGAAGCCCCCACCGCGCTGGAGCCCGCGCCAATCAGCGAAGAAAAGAACAAGGTTTTTCGCAGCATGCTGCCGCTCGACCCGCGCGACGTGGTGCGCGGCCAATATTCCGGCTATCGCTCGGAACCAGGCGTGGACCCAGAATCTGACACCGAAACCTTCATCGCGCTCAAATGCCTGATCGATAATTGGCGCTGGGCCGGCGTGCCTTTTTTCCTGCGCACCGGCAAACGCCTCGCCGAAGGCCAACGCATCATCTCCATCGCCTTCCGCGAACCGCCAAAAAGCATGTTCCCCGTCGGCTCCGGCGTCGGCGCACAAGGCCCGGACCACCTCACCTTCGATCTCGCCGACGCATCGAAAATGTCACTGTCGTTTTATGGCAAACGACCGGGGCCGGGCATGCGGCTCGACAAGTTGAGCCTGCAATTCGCGATGCACGATACCGGCCTGTCTGGCGACGTTCTCGAAGCCTATGAACGCCTCATCCTCGACGCGATGCGAGGCGACCACACGTTGTTCACCACCGCAGAAGGCATTGAACGCCTATGGGAAGTCTCGACGCCTCTGCTTGAAAACCCGCCGCCGGTGCGGCTTTATCCGCAGGAATCCTGGGGGCCGAAATCCATCCATCAGCTTGTCGCGCCGCACGCGTGGCGACTTCCGTTCGAGCGGGCTTGGCGTGCGCCTAATCCGTCGGGTAATTGATAAGCAAGGCAAGCCTTCTTTTCTGAAGAAAAGAAGCAAAAGACTTTTACGTCGCTGTCGCGATTCTATCAGGCAGCGTGTGCCATGATAGCAAAAGTTTTTTGGTTCTTTTTTTCAAAAAAGAACTGCTTCACGCCTCGACATGACGCGCTCTGTCCGGGTGCCCGATCACCCGAATGCGCAGGCGATCGAGCGTAAGATAGACAACGGGCGTCGTGTAAAGCGTAAGCACCTGGCTCAATAAAAGCCCACCCACGATCGAGATCCCCAATGGCTGGCGCAACTCCGCGCCGACGCCGAAGCTGAAACAGAGCGGCAATGCGCCGAGGATCGCAGCGCAGGTCGTCATCATGATCGGTCGAAAGCGCATGACGGCGGCCTGGAAGATGGCTTCGCGGCTATCCAGGCCTTCGTTGCGTTCGGCTTCCAGCGCGAAGTCGATCATCAGGATAGCGTTCTTCTTCACGATCCCTATCAACAATATCATGCCGATCAGTGCGATGATGGTGAACTGGATTCCAAAGAGCAGCAAAGCGAGGATCGCGCCCACGCCGGCAGAGGGCAGCGTGGAGATGATGGTGATGGGGTGCACGAAGCTTTCGTAGAGTATGCCGAGCACGATGTAGATCGCGGCCAATGCGGCCACGATCAGAAGCGCCTCGCCGCTGAGCGATTGCTGATAGACCAGTGCCGTGCCGGCAAAGCCGCCCGCGATATCCGCCGGCATGTGCAGATCCTGCAGCGCCTGGGTGATCGCGGTCTGTGCATCGCTGAGCGACTTGTTGCCTGCCATGTTGAACGAGATCGTGGTGGCGACGAACTGGCTCTGGTGGTTCACTGCAAGCGGTGTGCTGCCGGGACCGTAGCTTGAAAAAGCGCTGAGCGGCACCATGGACTCCACCGATGTCGCTACCGCGGCACCGGTGGAGGTGCTGCTCTTGCCGGTGGCGCCGATAGATGATTGCGCCGCCGTGCGCACGGCGTTGTTTGCGGCCGAGCTGGTACCATTGCTCGAGCTGCTCGAGGACGAACTGCCGACACCGGTAAGCACCGTGCCATTGGCAGTGATACCGATGGTGTTCGCCCCCAACACGCTCGCATTGCTCGTCGGCAATGTCGCGGTATTTGTCGCACTGATTGCGGTAGAGGACAGATTCTGCATCGCGGCCGGCGTAATCGAAGCAGGACCTGTCAGCGCCGTCGGCGCCGTCACCGAGCCAGAGCCGAGCGCAGTGGTAGCTGAGCCGCTCGCCTGCGCGCCTGACGTGCTGACCCAGATCTGCTTCAGCATCGATGGCCGCTGCCAAAATTGCGGCGCCACCTCCATGACCACGTGATACTGATTGAGCGCGTTGTAGATCGTCGAAACAGAGCGTTGGCCAAACGCATCGTAAAGCGTGTTGTCGATCTGGTACATCGTCAAGCCCAGCCTCGAGGCACTCTGACGGTCGATTTTAAGATCGGTTTCCAGCCCGTTCTGTTGCTGGTCGGAACTGACATCCGTGAAGATCGGATTTTTCTCCATCGACGCAAGCAGTTTCGGGGCCCAGGCATAGACTTCCGCGGTGCTGTCGGCCAGCAGGGTATACTGATACATCGCATTGGCCTGGCGGCCGCCGACGCGGATATCCTGTGCGCCCTGCAGGAACAGGCGGCCACCCGCTATGTGGCCGAGCTTCCGGCGCAGCCGGGCAGAGACTGCCACCATCCCGTCGCGCTGGTTGAGCGCCTTCAGGCTGATGAACATCTGCCCGGTATTTGTCTGCGACGAACCGCCGCCACCGCCGGACCCGGTGAAACCCACGACGCTGGCGACAGCCGGATCGGCGTGCACGATCTTCATCATTTCCGTGAGCTTCTTGCTCATCGACTGGAACGAAATGCTCTGGTCGCCCTGTATGCCGCCGACGATCAAACCCGTGTCCTGGGTCGGGAAAAAGCCTTTTGGAATGATGTGGATCAGCCAGACATTCAGCGCGATGGTGGCAGCCAATGACAGCAGCACGATCACACTATGATCCAGCACCCGCGCCAGGGTGCGCGCATAGAAATCCTGCACACGTTCGAAAAGCGAACGGCGGGTAAGCTTCTTCGGCTTCTCGTTTGCGCGCAGGAAGATCGCGCATAGCATCGGCGTCGTCGTCAGCGAGATGAACATGGAAATGATGATCGCGACCGACAGCGTCAGCGCGAACTCGCGGAACAGACGGCCGACGATGCCCTGCATGAGCAGGATCGGCAGGAATACGGCGATCAGGGAAAGTGTGATGGAGATCACGGTGAAGCCTACTTCGCGTGCGCCGCGCAACGCCGCCTCCACGCGCGGCATGCCATCTTCCATGTGCCGGGAAATATTTTCCAACACCACGATGGCGTCATCCACCACGAAGCCGGTGGCGATCGTGAGCGCCATCAGCGAGAGATTATCGAGCGAGAAGCCCAGCAGATACATCACGCCGAACGTGCCGATGATCGAGATCGGAACTGCAATCGCTGGGATGATGGTCGCGCGCCCGTTGCGCAGGAACAGATAGACCACGCCGATCACCAGCAGCACCGCAATGCCCAGCGTGCGCTGCGTGTCGCCGAGGGAAGCGCGTATCGTCTGCGAGCGGTCGGCTGCAAATTCGATATCGATATCGCTCGGCATCGCTGCCTTCAGCGCCGGAATGGCGTCGCGGACACCGTCGATGGTGGTGATGATGTTCGCACCGGGCTGGCGGAAGACAATGATCAGCACAGCCGGCTTGTTGTTCGCCAGGCCTAAATTGCGCAGGTCCTGCACCGAATCCTGCACGTCGCCGAGATCCTTCAGACGCACCGCATCGCCGCTGCGGTAGCCGACGACGAGCGGCTTGAAGTCCGCGGCGTGGCTGGATTGGTCGTTGGTGTAGATCTGCCAACGCTGTGGGCCGACATCGATTGCACCTTTGGGCGCGTTCGCATTCGCATTGTTGATGGCCGAACGGACGTCTTCCAGCCCAATGCCGTAATGGAACAGCGATTGCGGGTTTAGCTCCACCCGCACCGCCGGCAGCGCAGCGCCGCCAATGAGCACCTGGCCGACGCCGGATAATTGCAGAAGCTTCTGCTCCAGCACCGTGCTTGCCGCATCATACATCTGGCCGCGCGTCAGCGTGCTCGATGTCAGCGACAGGATCAGCACCGGCGAATCGGCCGGGTTTACCTTGCGATAGGTGGGCTGCGCCAGAAGATTGGTCGGCAGATCGGCTTCCGCGGCATTGATCGCCGCCTGCACGTCGCGCGCCGCGCCATCGATGTTGCGATCCAACCCGAATTGCAGGTTGATCCGCGCCTGTCCTGTCTGGCTCTGCGACGTCATCTCGGTCACATCGGCGATCTGTCCCAGATGCCGCTCGAGCGGTGCCGCGAGACTGGTGGCGACAATTTCCGGGCTGGCGCCGGGCAACTGCGCGCTGACCGAGATGGTGGGGAAATCCACCTGCGGCAGCGGCGAGACGGGAAGCTTCGCGTAACCCAGCATACCCGCCAGTGCCAACGCAATCGTCAGCAACGTCGTGGCTATGGGCCGCGAGATGAAGGGTGCGGAAATGTTCATAGGGAACGCCAGGAGCTATGCGCCCACGCCACCGGCACTTGAACCGGTGGCGTTCTGGTGTCGCGCCCGCCAGGGGGAGAGCCCGTGGCCTTCCTTGCGAGCATTATCACTCCGCTGCAGCCGGGCGTGGGCGGTGGCGGGTCAGGCGTTCGCCGAGCCGGTCGAAGGCAAGGTAGATGACCGGTGTCGTGAAGAGTGTGAGCAACTGGCTGACCAGCAGGCCGCCGACGATGGCGATGCCGAGCGGGCGGCGCAGTTCGGAGCCGGTGCCGGTGCCCAGCATCAGCGGGAGTGCGCCGAGCATGGCGGCCATGGTGGTCATCAGGATCGGGCGGAAGCGCAGCAGGCATGCTTCGTGGATGGAGTCGTAGGGCGACATGCCTTCCACGCGTTCCCGTTCGAGTGCGAAGTCGATCATCATGATGGCGTTTTTCTTCACGATGCCGATCAGCAGGATGATGCCGATAATGCCGATAATATCGAGGTCGGAGCCGGCGATCCGCAGCGCGAGCAGCGCGCCCACGCCCGCCGATGGTAGCGTGGAGAGGATGGTGATGGGATGGATGAAGCTCTCATAGAGCACGCCGAGCACGATATAGACGGCGACGACTGCGGCGAGGATCAGCATCGCCTCGTTGGAGAGCGATTTCTGGAAGGCCGAGAGCGCGCCTTGGTAGGAGCTTTGGAAGCTGTCCGGCAGGCCGATATCCGCTTCGGCTTGCTTGATGTCATCCACCGCAGGGCCAAGGGAGGCACCCTTGGCCAGGTTGAAGGAGATCGACAGCGTCGGGAATTGCCCAAGATGTTCGATCTGCAGCGGCCCGGTCGTTTGTTCCACATGCACGACGGCCGAGAGCGGCACCTGGCCGCTTGTCGCGGTCGATGACGGCACATAGAGGCCGTTCAACGCCTCTTCCAGCGATTTCGCGGTTTTCACCGAGGCGTTCATGATCACGCGATACTGGTTGGATTGCGTGTAGAGCGTGGAGGAGATGCGCTGGCCGAAGGAATCGTAGAGAACGTTGTCGATCGTGGCGGGCGTAATGCCGAAACGCGCCGCGGTGGCGCGATCGATGGTGATCTCCAGGCTGCGGCCGCGGTTGGAAAGGTCGCTTTGCACATCGGCAAAAATCGGGTTCTGCTTCAGCCGCGCCACCAGTTTCGGCGTCCAGGTGTTGAGCAGTTTCTGATCGGGGTTTTCCAGGAAGAACAGATATTGCGCACGGCCGACGGTGCTGTCGATGGTGAGGTCCTGCACCGGCTGCATGGCGAGCGAGATACCGGTGACGCCACTGACTTCATCGGTCAGGCGGCGGATAATTTCGGCCGCCGACAAACTGCGCTCGTCGCGCGATTTGAGCGCGATCAGGAAGCGCCCGGTATTGAGCGTGGTGTTCTGCCCGTCCACGCCGATGAACGAGGAGAGGCTGACGACATCGGGATCTTTCAGAATGGCGTCAGCCATGGCCTGCTGTTTGCGACCCATCTCGGCAAACGAGATATCCTGTGCCGCATAGGATATCGCCTGGATGGCGCCGGTATCCTGGACGGGGAAGAAACCTTTCGGGATCTCGATGAACTGGAACGCCGTCAGCGCCATGGTGAACAGCGCCACCAACAAGGTGAGTCCCTGGTGGTCGAGCACCCAGATGAGGCCGCGGTCATAGGTGCTGATGATGCGCTCGAAACCGTGCTCGGCCATCATATCGAAACGATTGCGTTTGTTCTCAGGCCGATGCTTGATCATGATCGCGCAGAGCATCGGCACCAGCGTCAGCGACACGATGGCCGAGAGCACGATGGTCGTGGCCAAGGTCACCGCGAATTCGAAGAACAACCGCCCCACCACGTCACTCATGAACAGCAGCGGGATCAGCACCGCGATCAGCGAGACGGTCAGCGAGATGATGGTGAAGCCGATCTCGCCCGAGCCCTTCAGCGCCGCTTCGAGCGGTTCCATGCCCTCTTCGACATAGCGGGCGATATTCTCGATCATCACGATCGCATCGTCGACCACGAAGCCGGTGGCGATCGTCAGCGACATCAGCGAGAGATTGTCGATCGAGAAGCCGAACAGGTACATGCCGGCCAGCGTGCCCATCAGCGATAGTGGCACCGAAAGGCTGGGGATGATGGTGGCCGGTATGTTGCGCAGGAACACGAAGATCACGAGCACGACGAGCAGGATCGATAATCCCAGCTCGAACTCCACGTCGGCGACGGAGGCGCGGATGGTGGTTGTCTGATCCGACAGCACCGAGAGCTCGACGGCCGCGGGCAGTGTCTTCTCCAGTTTCGGCAAGGCAGCCTTGATGCCGTTCACCACGGCAATCACGTTCGATCCCGGCTGACGCTGGATGTTCACGATGATCGCCGGCGTGCGGTTCGCCCAGGCGGCAAGCTCGCTGTTCTCGGAACCATCGACCACGTCGGCCACGTCCGAAAGATGGATGGCCGCGCCGTTCTTGTAGCCGATCACCAGGTCACGGTATTCCTGCGCGCTCTGCAGCTGGTCGTTGTTGTTGATCGTGGTGTCTTGCGCGGGGCCGTCGAAATTGCCCTTCGGCGTATCGGTATTCTGGTTGGTGATGTCGGTGCGTATGTCGTCGATGGCGATGCCGTAGGCGGCAAGCGCGCGCGGGTTGATCTGCACGCGCACTGCCGGCCGATGGCCGCCGGCGATGCTCACCAGGCCGACGCCGGAAAGCTGCGACAATTTCTGCGCCACCCGCGTGTCGGTGAGGTCTTCGAGCTGGGTCAGCGGCAGGGTCTTCGAGGTGATGGCGAGCGTGATCACCGGCGTGTCCGCCGGGTTCACCTTGGCATAGACGGGTGGCGTCGGCAGGTCGGTCGGCAGCACGCTGGCCGCGGCATTGATCGCCGCCTGCACTTCCTGCTCGGCCACGTCGAGCGAAAGATCGAGATTGAATTGCAGGGTGATGACCGAGGCGCCGGCCGAGCTGCTCGAGCTCATCTGGTCCAGCCCTGGCATCTCGCCGAACTGCCGTTCCAGGCCCGCGGTCACCGCCGTGGTCATCACCTCGGGGCTTGCACCCGGGTAGAAGGTGGAGACCTGGATGGTCGGGTAGTCCACTTCCGGCAAGGCGGAGATCGGCAGGAACTGGTAGGCGACGATGCCAACCAGCAGCAACGCCACCATCAGCAGCGTCGTGCCGGCAGGTCGGAGAATGAAGAGACGCGACGGACCCATCTGTTGAACCGCTTACTGGTCTGACGCGGGTTTTTTGTGGTGGTGCTTGCCGGGCGCCGGCGCGCTGTTCTGGGGCTGTTCGCCAGGTGGCGCGCCCGGGCCGTTATTGCCGACAACCGGCGTGTTGGGATTGGCGTCGCTGACGCGGATCTTGGCCCCTTCCTTCAGCCGGTCCGTGCCGTCCACAACCACGGTATCGCCTGGGTTCAGCCCCTTGGTGACTTCCATGTTGTCGCCATCCGTCACTCCGGTGGTGATCACCTGTACGCTCACGGTGCTGTCCGGCTTCACGATATAAACGAAGGTGCCGGGCGCGCCGTGCTGAACGGCGGCCACCGGCACTTCGATGGCGGCTTTGATGGTCTTCAGCATCAGCCGTGCATTGACGAACTGGTTAGGGAACAGACTGTAATCGGTGTTCGGGAAGCTCGCGCGCAGCTTCACCGTGCCGGTGGTGGTATCTACCGTGTTGTCCACCGTGATCAGGGTGCCCTTGGCGAGCAGCTTGGCGTCGCTGCGGTCATAGGCATCGACCTCCAGCGTGGCACCGTTCTGCATCTGCGCCTGAATATCGGGGATGTTGTCCTCCGGCAGCACGAACACGACGGAAATCGGGGTCAGCTGGGTCACTACCACCAGCCCGGTGGAGCCCGAGGTCTGCACATAATTGCCGGGATCGACCAAGCGCAGCCCGACGCGGCCGGTGACCGGCGAGGTGATGTGGCAATAGGTGAGGTTCAGCTTGGCGCTGTCGATCGTCGCGCGGTCCACCGCGACGGTGCCCTCGTATTGCTGCACCAGGAATTGCTGATCGGCGACCTGTTGGCGGGAAATGCTGTCCTTGCGGTTCAGCGTCGCGTAGCGCTCGAGGTCGGATTTTGCCATTGCCAGCAGGCCGATGTCATGTGCCAGCGTGCCCTGATCCTGGGCGAGCGCCACCTGATAGGGGCGGGGATCGATCTGCGCCAGGAAGTCGCCCTGCTTGACGAGTTGGCCCTCCTTGAAGCCCACCGACATCAGCTGTCCGCTGATCTGCGTCTGCACCGTGATGGTGGAAATAGGTGTCACGGTGCCAAGCCCGGTCAGCACCACCTGCATGTCGCCCTTGGCGATCTTGGCTGTGCCAACAGGCTGCAAAGGCTGCGCGGTATGGGTGCTGGTGCCATTGCCAGCGAAGATGAAGTGCCAAATCAGCCAGCCAATCAGTAGCACGACCAGCAAAATGCCGAGCCACCGCCACAAGGACGAGCCGCGCTGCGGCGGGGGCGGCGATGCGCCGGGGGGCAGAGGTGGCGCGGTAAAAGGCTGGTCCGGCCGACCGGGCTGGGCGACGTCGCTACGGATTTGGTCCATCAGAGTCCTATTTCGGGTGGTCCGGGAACGGACCAGCCCCAAGCGCAGTGAAGCCCGGCACCCATACAGCCGAACGCCAGCGCAGTCTCGTGTTGCATTGCACGCAGCGCAATGTGCCTCGAGCCGGCCTATCCGGGTGTCGACTTATTTGTAGAATTGTAACAGAGGAAGGTAAGCGAGACTTTGTCTTTTTTTTCAAAAAAGGGGCGCGCCGGCCCGGCAGGAAGCAAAAAACTTTTGTTCCTGACGGTGCTGCAGCATAGGGGAGGCACATGAGCACGGTAAAAATTCGGGCGCCGCGTGTGAAAATTGCCCGTGTCAACATGGGCAGCTTCTCGCTGACCAAAAAAGGCGTGTCCAACTACGACCTGGCGGATCCATATCGCCTTGCGGTTGCAATGACCTGGCCGCAATTCCTTCTTGCTTTGCTGGCTGTGTATTTGGCCGTGAACGTGCTGTTCGCGTTTGCCTACGCGGTGGTGCCCGGCGCCATCGCCAATGCGCGGCCGTATCGTGTAACCGATTATTTTTTCTTCAGCCTGGAGACGCTGGCGACCGTCGGTTATGGCGAAATGTATCCGGCCACATTGTATGGCCATGTGATCTCCTCGGTGGAAATCACAACCGGACTGTTCTTCACCGCCATCCTGACCGGGCTGATTTTCGTACGGTTCTCGAGGCCGCGTGCCAAGTTCGTGTTTTCGGATCATCCAGTTATTACCAAGCACGAAGGTGTCGACACGCTGATGCTGCGGATCGGCAATGGGCGTGCGGCGGCCCTCGGCGAAGCCATGGCGCGGATCAGCGTGTTGAAGACGGAGATCTCGCAGGAAGGCACGCAGTTCAGACGGACCTTTGAATTGCCATTGGTTCGCCGCAGCCTGCCGGTATTTCCGTTATCATGGACATTGATGCACATGATCGACGAAGCGTCGCCTTTGCACGGGATCGACCACGACAATTTTGTCTCGCGCGACATACGCCTCTTCGTGGCGTTTGAGGCACGCGATCCTACCTACGCGACCACCGTGCACGACATGCATGTCTACGCGCCCGAAGATGTCTTGTATGGTATGCGTTACGTGGACATCATTACCAACGACGAATTCAACCAGCCCACGGCCGACCTCACCCGCATCAGCGAAGTCGAGGCTGACGACGGCACCAAGCCGTATCTTCCCTTTCCGGGTTAACATGTTTGCTTTTCGCAGAGCGGGCGCCGCCTTTTTTCAAAAAAGCGCCTGCTTTCTTGTCGCGGTCGCCGGGATACGAACGTGTAGGGTGGTGGGCTGAGCCCCACCCTACATTTTCGTGGTCAGACCGAGTAGTACATCTCGAATTCGACCGGGTGCGGTGTGTGCTCGAACTTGAACACTTCGGTCCATTTCAGATCGATGTAACTCTCGATCTGATCCTTGCTGAACACGTCACCGGCCAGCAGGAACTCATGGTCCGCCGCCAGTGCTCCGAGCGCCTCGCGCAGCGATCCGCACACGGTGGGAATACCCTTCAGCTCTTCCGGCGGCAGATCGTACAAGTCTTTGTCCATCGGCTCGCCCGGATGGATCTTGTTCTTGATGCCGTCCAGACCCGCCATCAGCATCGCGGCGAAGGCGAGATACGGATTGGCCGTCGGATCCGGGAAACGCACTTCGACACGTTTGGCTTTCGGGCTGGTCGCATACGGAATGCGGCAGCTCGCCGAGCGGTTGCGCGCCGAATAGGCCAGCAGCACCGGTGCTTCGAAACCCGGGATCAGGCGCTTGTAGCTGTTGGTGCTCGGGTTGGTGAAGGCGTTCAGCGCCTTGGCGTGCTTGATGATGCCGCCGATGTAATGCAGGCAGGTCTCCGACAGATCGGCGTAGGCGTTGCCGGCGAAAAGCGGCTTGCCGCTCTTCCAGATCGATTGGTGCACGTGCATGCCGCTGCCGTTATCGCCATAGATCGGCTTCGGCATGAAGGTGGCCGTCTTGCCGTAGCTATGTGCCACGTTGTGCACGCAATATTTATAGATCTGCATGAAATCGGCGCTGGAGACGAGCGGCCCGAACTTCGTGCCGAGCTCGTGCTGGCTCTGTGCGACCTCATGATGGTGCTTTTCGATCGGCAGGCCCATCTCGCCCATCGCGGACAGCATTTCCGCGCGCAGATCGCTTTCGCTGTCGACTGGCGGCACCGGGAAGTAGCCGCCTTTGACGGTCGGCCGGTGGCCCATATTGCCCTCGGGATAATCCTTCAGGCTCGCCTGCGGGCCCTCCTGGCTGTCGATCTGGTAGGTCGCGTAATTGCCGCCGGTGCCGAACTTCACACTGTCGAAAATGAAGAATTCCGCTTCCGGGCCAAAAAACGCGGTATCGCCAATGCCGGTGCTGGCGAGATACGCCTCGGCCTTCTTCGCCGTGCCGCGCGGGTCGCGCGCGTAAAGCTGACCGGTGCTCGGTTCCACGATGTCGCAAATGATGATCATGCTTGGCTTGGCGGCGAACGGGTCCATCACCGCGCTCGACGGATCGGGCATCAGGATCATGTCGCTCTCGTTGATCGCCTTCCAGCCGGCGATCGAGGAGCCGTCGAACATGATGCCGTCGCGGAACACATCCTCATCGATGGTGGAGACGTGCTGCGCCGTGTGCTGCCATTTCCCGCGCGGGTCGGTGAAGCGGAGATCGACATATTCCACCGAGTTCTCGCGCATCATTTCCAGCACTTTGGAGACGCCACTCGGCTCCGTGCTCTGCACCTTCTTCGCCATGATCTGCATTCATCCGTTTATGAGGGTTGAGGGCTCGGCCACCGTGCCGTGCCAATGCGGCGGGCAGTGTTTGGGCGCGTGCGCCATTTCGGCCCCGAGGTCACGTCTCCAGCGTTTCACAAGCCCGTGAGTTGAGCAAGCATGCGAAGGCTACAATGCGGCTTCGCCGCGCTCCCCGGTGCGGATGCGGACCACCTCATCGACGGGGCTGACGAAGATCTTGCCATCGCCGATGCGGCCGGTGCGCGCGGCGGCGACGATCGCATCCACGGCGCGTTCGACCATGCCGTCGTCGCAGATCACTTCGATCTTCACCTTCGGCAGGAAATCGACCACATATTCAGCGCCACGATATAATTCCGTATGGCCTTTCTGCCGGCCAAATCCCTTGGCTTCCAGCACGGTAAGCCCTTGCAGACCCACCTCGTGAAGGGCTTCCTTCACTTCGTCGAGCTTGAAAGGTTTTATAACCGCTTCGATTTTCTTCATCACTCTGCCTCCCGGGCAAGCTGGATCGCTTAAGACGTTCGCACGAGGGGGGTTGAGTCGCAATGTTACTCCTTGTTTCACACCCATTGCCGAGGATCACCTGGTGAAGCCAGCCAACGCCCTGCTTGCAGCTACCGGCACCACGATCTTCACCGTCATGTCCGCGCTCGCCATGCGTCACGGCGCCATCAATCTCGGCCAGGGTTTCCCCGATGTCGAAGGCCCGGAAGACGTCGTTCAGGCGGCGGCCGACGCGCTGAAGGATGGCCGCAACCAGTATCCGCCGCTCGCCGGAGTGCCGGAACTCCGCGAAGCGGTGGCGGCTGCCAATCGCCGTTTTTGGGATCTGCCAATCGACGCCGCCACCGGCGTGGTGGTGACCAGTGGTGCCACCGAAGCACTCGCCGCCTGCCTGATGGCACTGCTCAACCCGGGCGACGAAGTGGTGCTGATCGAGCCGCTATACGACACCTACCTACCCATCGTGCGACTGCTCGGCGCTACCGCAAAACTCGTGCGCCTCGAGCCGCCGCACTGGGCACTGCCGCGCGAAGCGCTCGCCGCCGCCTTCGGTCCACGCACGAAAGCACTGATGCTGAACACGCCGATGAACCCGACGGGAAAGGTTTTTACCCGCGACGAACTAAGTTTTTTGGCAGAGCTGGTGAAGGCGCATGACTGTTATGCGATCTGCGACGAAGTGTATGAGCATCTCGTCTTTCCACCCGCCAAGCACATCCCGCTCATGTCGCTGCCTGGCATGGCCGAACGTTGCTTGCGCGTCGGTAGCGCCGGAAAGACATTTTCACTCACTGGCTGGAAGGTGGGCTATGTCAGCGGGCCACCCGACCTGATCAATGTCGTCACCAAAGCGCATCAGAACCTGACGTTTACCACCCCGCCCAATCTGCAGCGCGCCGTGGCCGCCGGGCTTACCAAGGACGACGCGTATTTCGCGGCGCTCTCGGGCAGCCTGGCTGCGAAATGCGCACGCCTCGGCGCCGGCCTCGAACGCATCGGCTTTCGCACACTGCCGACCCAAGGCAGCTACTTCATCACCGCGGATTTCTCGGCTCTTGGCTTCGACGGTGACGACGTGGCGTTCTGCCGCCATATCACCGAACATGCCGGCGTCGCCGCCATCCCAGTTTCGGCCTTTTACGAAGGCGATGCGCCAAGCCACTGGGTGCGCTTCGCCTTCTGTAAAAAGGACGAGGTGCTGGACGAGGCGATCGCTCGGCTCACGCGACATTTTGTGCCGGCCAAGGCTTCGTCGTTGACGCCAGCAGGGTGAACGCCTTACACCCCGGCCAAGGTGGCGGACGTAGCTCAGTTGGTAGAGCGCCGGTTTGTGGTACCGGTTGTCGCGGGTTCAATCCCCGTCGTTCGCCCCATTCCCGCCGCTAGGCGGGGGGCTTTGCCCCCTCGACCCCTACCAGGGGGAGGCCCTCCAGCGGGCACGACACCAGAACGCCGCCGGTTCAAGTGTCGGTGGCGCGGGGGCAGAGCCCCTGGCCTAGCCGTTGGGCAAATCGGGTGATCGCAGGCCTGATCCTGGCAGGGGGGCAGGGCGCGCGTATGGGCGGGGTGGACAAGCCGCTGTTGCCCCTTGGCGGTAGGCAAATACTCGATTTCGTGGTGGAAAGGTTGCAGCCTCAGGTCTCAGCGCTGGCGATCTCGGCCAATGGTGATCCGGCGCGGTATGTCCAGTTTGGTTTTCCAGTGCTGGCCGATACGGTCGCCTCGCGTGGTCCGCTGGGTGGCGTCCTGCGTGGATTGGAATGGGCTGCCGGGTTGGGCGCTTCGTCTCTGCTGAGCGTGCCGGGCGACACACCGTTCATACCTGCCGATCTGGCGGTGCGGCTTGGCGCGGCGCCGGCCTGTGCGGAGAACGAAGCCGGCATTCATTGGCCGGTCGCGTTGTGGCCGGTCGCTTGCCGCGATGCTTTGGCCGAATGGCTGGGCAGCCAGGAGTCTGGACGGGTGTCCCGCTTCGGCGAGATGATCGGCATCCGGAAGGTGTGGTTTTCGGACCCGGGCGATCCGTTTCACAACGTCAACACGCCGGCGGATCTCGAAGCGGCGGCGCGAAACGTGTAGAGGCGTTGTTTCGCCAACGGGGTTTTCGTGCCGTGCACTGGTCCAGCCTGAACACGTTTTTCTATGCGCTGGTCGCTTTGCTGGTCATCGTCGATCCGCCCGGCACCGCCGCCGTGTTCGCGGCGATGACACCGCACGACACCATTGCCGAACGCAACGACCAGGCGCGTCGCGCCTGCCTGATCGCGTTCGTCGTCCTTGCGGTGTTCGGCCTGGCCGGCGAAAGCCTGCTTGCGTCGTTGGGCATTGGCTTGCCGGCGATGCGGGTCGCCGGCGGCATCCTGCTGTTCATTACGGCGGCCGACATGGTTCGTGGCAGCCACGCCGTGCGCAATACCGACGAAGAACGTGAGGCGGCCATACGCACCGAGGAGGACATTGCGGTGTTCCCGTTGGCGATCCCGCTGATCGCAGGCCCGGGGGCGATGACCAGCATGGTGGTATTGCACAGCCATGCCGGCGGCGACCCCTGGCGCATCTTCGCCATCGAGGCGGCGGTTGCCGTTGTCATCGCCTTGCAGTTCGTGGCCTTGCTGGGCGCACGCTGGGTGTCGCGGTTGCTGGGGGAGACCGGCGCCAGTGTCGCCGGCCGTGTGCTGGGCGTGTTGCTGGCAGCCCTTGCCGCGCAGATCGCGCTGGACGGATTGAAGCAGGTTTTTCTGGGCGCCTAGCGAGGCACCCGAAAACATCGCACTTTCGTTGGAAGCTCAATGGTAAATTGAGCAAAAAGGGAGTGTAGATATGGCTGATCTGACCGGAAGGGTGGCCGTTGTCACCGGCTCAAGCCGCGGCATCGGCAAAGGCATCGCACTGGTGCTCGGCGGACAGGGTGCGACGGTATACGTGACCGGCCGCACCGTGACGCCGGATACCTACGAGCTGCCGGGGACGGTGGGCGAGACCGCCGCCGAGGTGACGAGGCGTGGCGGCAAGGGCGTGGCCGTCGGTGTCGACCACGGGGACGATGCACAAGTGGCGGCCTTGTTCGACCAGGTTAGGCGCGAGCAAGGGCGGCTGGACATTCTGGTCAACAGCGCTTTTTCGCTGCCCGATGATCTGACCGACATTGCCGGTTTCTGGGAAAAACCGCTCTCCAACCTGCAGATGTGGGATGTAGGCGTACGCTCCAACTATATCGCGGCGTGGCATGCCGCACAGATCATGGTGCCGCAGAAATCTGGGCTGATCATCGCGATCTCCGGCTATACCGGCGTCACCTTCACTTACGGCACGGTGTTCGGTACCGCAAAATCCGCGGTGGACCGCATGGCGCGCGACATGGCGGTCGAGTTGCAGCCACACAACGTGGCTTCGCTTTCCTTGTGGCAAGGTCTTACCCTGACCGAACGCGCGCAGCGCAATCTCGCCAATATCCCACATCTGCAAGGTGCCGCTTCCACGACGCTCGCCGATGGCAGCACAACGGAGCATCCGGGCCTGGTGGTAGCAGCACTCGCGAGCGATCCAAACATCATGAAACGCTCAGGCGGCACCTTTATAACGGCCGAAGTAGCGCAGGATTACGGCATCACTGACATCAATGGGAAAGTCATTCCCTCGCTACGCGCCAAACGTGGTTCGCCGATCTGGCAGCCGATTGCGGCGGCCTGACCATGGACGCCAATCGCCTCGCTCGGATGGAACAGCTGCTGGACCGGCAGGACATCCTCGATTGCCTCACCCGCATGAGCCGCGGCACGGACCGGTTCGACCGCGACCTCTTCCTCTCCGCCTTCCATGAGGACGCCGTCATCGCAGCCGGCCCCTTTGTCGGCGGCCCGGCCGAACTGTATGACTGGGCCTCGGACATTCAGGAGATGGCACATACCGGCACCTACCATGTGCTACTGAACCATAGCTGCGCGTTCGATGGCGACACGGCGCACACTGAGACCTACTACCTCTACATCGCCACTAACCGCGATGACACGAACCTGCTCGCCGGCGGCCGCTACATCGATCGTTTCGAGCGCCGCGAGGGTATGTGGAAACTGCTTGCTCGTAACAATTCCATCGAATGGTCCAGCGTGGTGCCTGCAATGGCCAATCCGCTCAACAATGTGGCCGATATCTTTGCTAATGGTGCGGCATCGCGAAGCATGGACGATCTCTCCTATCGTCGGCCTCTTGTGAATGTGCGTGAGAGGTTTGTGCCACCTGGACTGCGGAACATAGAAACATAACCGCGACGGCACCAGGAATCACGAAGAACATTTCTGTTCCTTTTACGTCATCGTGGCCAATCCTGCGGTGAGTGTCTTGGGAAAGATCCCCAAACATGTCTGCATCGGGGTAATATCGAAAGCCTTGTCTTCGGTGAGGCGGCGAATTTCGTCCGGCCCAATACGTGGCAAAAAAATCGATGTGATGTGCGTGGCGGCGCGCAACAGCCTCGCAGGCATCGAAACAATCCTGGGTGCCGGCAGACCGGCGGCGCGCGCCACGTCACGCACGAAATCCGCATAGGTCATCGCCTGCGGCCCGGCAATGACGAGCGCTTCGGGCCTTTCCCATTCGATGCCGAGGGCCGCGCATATGCAGGCCGTCACATCGCTTTGATGAATGGGCTGGACAAGGGATTTGCCGCCGTCTGGCAACGGCACAAGTGGCACGCGCCTCAGTAATGCGGCCAGGCGGCGCACGTTGTCTTCGCCCTGCGCACCGTAGATCATGGTGGGATGCAGCATCACGCCACGCCGCCCGGAGGCGAGAAAGGCACGTTCGCCCGAAAGCACACCGTTGCCATGCGCATCCGGCCAGCGGGTGAATTTGCGTGTGCTGCCCAGGAACACGAATGTCGCCGTGCTGGGCGCCGCGTCCAGAATGGCGCTTGCGTGGCGGGCATGTGCGCAGGAAACGATGTTTTGCGCGTCCTGCAGCGCGGCAAACAGCGTTTCAGGCTCCGTAAGGTCAGCGACACGCGGCGTGCCGGGCAGGTGCGTAGCCTCCCACCGCGCCGCATTGCGCACCACCGGCACAGTGTGTTGGCCGTTGGCGAGCAACGAGCGGCAAAGGGCAGCGCCGGAGCGCCCGGAGGCGCCAATCACATGAACCATCATAGTTAATGGCCTTGTGAAGGGCCGCAGGGCCGCCCGCAACCCTCTAGGAGTGGATTGCGGCCAGTATGGGTCCGCCGAGACGTGCCTGAACGAGTATCGCGGTCTTGAGCCCATCGTGCTTCGCCGCGGGCAGTGCGTAGGTTTGCGCAGCACCATTCCAGGCGCCAAGATGCAGGTACTCGCGCACCACGTTGCGATGGGGCAGCGTGCGCCCACTATTCTCGCCACGTTCGATTGGCACCTGGATCAGCCTGGGGTCGTAGCGCACCATCACCACTTCGCCTCGTGACGCGGCTGCACCCACGATCACGCGGTCCAGCGCGAGTTGAAGCATCGGTCCGGTTTGGCCGCGATCAGCCTGCAAGATGGCTGAATCGAGTTCATAGGCTTGGTCACCCACGAGGTCGGTGCGGCCATTGACCACGATCTGCGGCGTGAAGACATCGTCGTGGTGAAGCGAGCGCGCATAATCCCATTGTCGTTCGGTATAGCGTCGGTCGCCGAACGTGTCGGCCCAGCCGAGATAATCCCAGTAGGTGACTTCCCAGCTCAGCGCGAGCACATCGGGTCGGCCGACGATCGCCAGCAGGTTTGCGTTGGCCGGCGGACAGGAGGAGCACCCCTGGCTCTGGAAGAGTTCGACGACGGTGGGGTGCGACATATCGGCGGCTGTTGCGGGGACGACCATGGCGGGAACGCCCGAGGCGACAATCGCGAGCGGCAGGCCGCGCCACCAACCGCGCAACATTGAGCGTATCATCGTTTGAGGCCTCATCTGTCTCTGGGCAAAGCGGTTTGCACACAGTTCGCCTGATCGCCTGGATCGTTACTTCGCCTTTCCTAGTGCGCTTCGCCCCAGCTTTTCCCTAGCCCCGTCTCGACCGTCAGCGGCACGGAAATCGTGGCAGCCCCCTCCATGACGCGCTTTGCCATCGCAGCAAACGATTGAGCCTCCGCTTCAGGCGCCTCGAACAGCAATTCGTCATGCACCTGCAACAGCAGGCGTCCCGCAAATCCCGCCTCACGCAGCGCACTCGGCAGACGCACCATCGCTCGCTTGATGATATCCGCAGCACCACCCTGTAACGGCGCATTGATCGCCTGACGCTCAGCACCTGAGCGTCGCTGCACATTCTTGTCCGTGATACCTGGGATGTAGCAGCGACGCCCGAATGGCGTCGTCACATAGCCATACATCCGCGCTTCTTCCTTGGTGCGCTCCATATAGGCGCGAATGCCGGGATAACGCGCGAAATATGCCGCGATATACGTGCCCGCTTCCCCAGACTCGATCCCCAGCTGACGCGCTAAGCCAAACGCGCTGATCCCGTAGATGATGCCAAAATTGATCGCCTTTGCACGGCGTCGCGTCACCCCATCCATCGTCTCGAGCGGCACGCCAAACACTTCGCTTGCCGTCCGGGCGTGGATATCCTCGCCCTTCGCGAACGACTCCTTCAGCGCCGGGATATCGGCCACATGCGCCAGCAGGCGCAGCTCGATCTGCGAGTAATCTGCGCTGATCAGCACATGGCCGAGTTCGGCAACGAAGGCGCGGCGTATCCGGCCGCCTTCCTCCGTGCGGATCGGGATGTTCTGCAAATTCGGATCGTTTGAGGAAAGCCGCCCGGTGCTTGTGGCGGCCATCGCGTAACTCGTATGCACACGCCCGGTGGGTGGAAAAATCTCGCCGACCAGCGCGTCGGCATAGGTGCTTTTCAGTTTTGCAAGCTGGCGCCACTCCAGAACGCGCGCGGGCAGATCGTGGCCCAGATCGGCCAGGGTCTGCAACACATTGGCATCCGTGCCCCAAGTGCCCGAAGGGGTGCGTTTACCCGCAGGCATGCCCTGTTCGTCGAACAGCACTTCGCCAAGTTGCTTTGGGCTGCTAAGCGAAAATGGATGGCCAGCAAGTTTGTGAGCTTCGGTTTCCATCACCGCCATGCGTGCCGCAAAATCGGCAGACAGGCGGCGCAGTTCTACCTCATCGACCTTGATGCCGGCAGCCTCCGCTGCTGCCAAAACAGGAACCAATCGCCGCTCGATCTGCTCATAAAGCCCAAGTGATTTCGCATCACGCAGCCGCGGCTTCAGCACTGACCACAAGCGCAAACACACATCCGCTGCTTCCGCCGCAAACGCCGTCACGCGGTCCACCGGCACGGACGCGATCGGCAGCCGGTTGCGCCCGGTTCCTGTCGTCTCATCCAGTGTCTTCGGCGTATGTCCTAGATGCAGCGGCGAAAGTTCGCTTAAGCTATGGTCATGCGCGCCGGCGGCCTGCGCGTAGCTGATGAGCAGAACATCGTCCTGCGGTTCAGGCGCGCTCAATCCCGCGGCCGAAAATACCAGCCGTGCATATTTGGCGTTCGCACTGATCTTCAGCACGGATGTATCCGCCAGCAATGGCCCAACCGCACCAAAAATCTTGTCAGGTGGCAGGCGCGGCTCGGTCAGCTCGGCCACCGGAAAAGGAATATAGCAGGCCCGACCAGGCGACGTCGCAAACGCGATGCCCAGTAGTGCCGCCTGCAACGGCCGCGGATTGCCATCCGTCACCACATTGATCGCCACCCGACGCGCAAGCCGCGCCCGATCGATCCAGGCGGCCAATGCCTCTTCGGTCGCCACCGTTTCATACGGCCCAAAAGCCGCTTCCTGCGTCGCCACAGCCGGACCCGCCGCCTCGGTCTCTGCCGTCGGCTCGGCATCGGCAAGGCCAAGTCGCAAAGCCGTGCTGCGGAAGCCCATGCCATGTAGCCAGTTCGACAGCCGGGTGCGATCGAGCGGCACCGTCTCCAACGCGTCGAACGGCAACGGCAGCGGCACATCGTCCGTCAGCGTCACAAGCTTTTTCGAAACACGTGCGGCTTCGGCAAATGCCAGCAGGTTATCGCGCCGCTTGGACGGCTTCATCGAAGACGCACCCGCGAGCACCGCTTCCAGATTGCCAAACCCATTGATCAACTCAGCCGCATTCTTCGGCCCGATGCCCGGCACGCCAGGCACGTTATCGACGCTGTCGCCCATCAACGCCTGCACGTCGATCACCTTGTCCGGCGTCACCCCGAATTTCTCGAACACTTCCGCAGGCCCGATCGATTTCTGCTTGATCGGGTCGAGCATCGTGACACCTGGCCGCACCAGCTGCATCAGATCCTTGTCCGAGCTCACGATCGTCACTGTTGCACCGGCTGCCAACCCCGCCGTCGCATAGGCCGCGATCAAGTCATCGGCCTCGTAATTTTCGAGCTCCACACAAGCGACACCGAAAGCCGCGGTGGCATCGCGTACTAGCTTGAATTGCGGTATCAGCTCCGGCGGCGGCTCCGGCCGATGTGCTTTATACTGGTCGTAGATGCGATTGCGGAACGTCTGACTGCCGGCGTCGAAAACCACCGCCAGATGCGTGCCGACATGGTCGCGCATGAAACGCGCGAGCATGTTGGTGAAACCAAAAACCGCATTGACCGGCGTACCGTCCGCACGCGTCATCGGTGGCAGGGCGTGGAAGGCGCGGAAGATGTATCCGGACCCATCGACGAGGACGAGGCTCGGGGCTTCGGTCATGAGGAAGGCCGGGGGCTCTGCCGCTGGCGCGGCTCGAGCGGGCAGAGCCCCCTGGCCTTTCTAATGCTCATCATCCACAGCGCCCGGTTTCAGCACGAACAGGCGCGAGCAATAGGGGCAGAAGCTTTGCTGTTTCTCGATTCGCAGCCACACTCTGGGATGCCCTAGCGGACCGTCGCCTCCGTCGCAGGCGACCACCCGGCTCTCCACCAGGATGGTCTCCACGGTGCCGATCTCAGGGGTTGGGGTCTGTCCGGCGAGCGCCATGTTGGCTCCATCGTATTTTTAAGAGGTGTTTGCATGATACGCGGCCGGGTGGCTGTTTCAACCTTGGGCGGCGCGCTGCTGTTGCTCGTGGCTGTGCTCGCAGGCTGCGCCGCCGCGGAGTCAGGCGTGGCTGGCGCACCAGGCGGCGTATTCCCGCGCCCCGACTTGGTGTTCCGCATGGATGACGGCGCCCTCCTTCCGGCGCGCCTCTGGTTACCGCCCGCAGGCACGCCCCCCGCCGGCATCATCCTGGCCCTGCATGGTTTTACCGACAGCCGCGACGCGTGGGAGCTGCCTGCGCCGGTCTTCGCCGATGCCGGCTACACGGTGATTGCCCCCGATCAGCGGGGTTTCGGCGGGGCACCCGGCCGAGGCATTTGGGCCGGGCAGCAGCGCATGGTGGAGGACGCGGCTACGCTCGCCGACCAGCTGCGCGCCCGCTACCCCGGTCAGCGATTGGTGGTGCTGGGCGAGAGCATGGGCAGCGCCGTTGCCATCTGCTTGGCCGCCGAAAACCCGCATGCCGCCGATGCTTTCGTCCTGACCTCGCCGGCGGTGTGGGGCCGCGGCGAGATGCCATTCGCGCTGCGCGCGGCTCTGGCGATCGGCGACACCATCGCCCCCAATTGGAAGCTGACCGGCGAGGAGATCCCGCTGGACATCGCCGCGAGCGACAACCGCGAGGCGCTGCTCCGCCTGGCGCATGATCCCTTGACGTTGCGCGGCGTGACGGTGGCGATGCTGCGCGGCCTGGTGGATCTGATGGGCTCGGCCCAATTGGATTCCGCTCGGTTGCCCGCCAACACGTTGTTTCTCAATGGCCGCCGCGACCAGGTGGTGCCTCTTCCTGCCACCGCCGCAGCCTGGGCCCGACTGCCTCCCAACGTGCGGCGTGCCTTCTATCTCGGCGGCTACCACCTGCTGCTACGTGACCTGGACCGCTCCTTAGTGGAGGCCGACATTCTCGCTTGGCTCGGTGACGCACATGCCTGGCTTCCCTCCGGTGCTGACATCAACGCCGCTACCTGGCGGTCCGACCAGGCGGGGTCCGACGTAAAACCGGCATTTCTGCCGGCCGGCGCGCTCGACGGCAACGGCGCTTATCCCGTGTGGCCCTATTGATCCCGGGGGCTGGCGGTGTACGACATTTGCCTGTAATCGTCTATCTGCGGGACCCATAGCTCAGCTGGATAGAGCGCTGCCCTCCGAAGGCAGAGGTCGGGGGTTCGAATCTCTCTGGGTCCGCCAATAATATTAAGAAGTTCTGAAATGACCGGCGCTTCGAGGAATCATCTGGGGTAAAGACGGCGCCGTCTGCATGGGTTGGGGTTGCTGATTCATGCGCCGCTTTAATGGCCAGTTTCACCGCGGCGTGCTTTGCGGCGGTGCGTTCCTCCTCGTCGCTTCTTCGTCCACCGGCCTGGCCGAGCCTGTGGCGGACGGACCGAGATGTGCCGTGTTCGGCGCTGACCTGACACCTCGTTGCCTTTCCTTCCCAAACTGGAAGCCGGGCACATGGACCCCTCCGCCAGGCGCAGCGGTTCTCCATGTGCTCCTTATCGGTGGGGGCGGCGGTGGTGCAGCCACCATACAGAACGGTATTGGCGGCACCGGTGGTGGTTCGGGACAAGTTCGCGAGAAAACCATCCACAGTGAGGGATCACCCATTTTCATCCGCGTCGGGCGTGGCGGACGGGGCGGCCGAGGCTACTGCCAACCAGGCCGCGCCGGTGGCGTATCGCTCTTCGGCGATGTCGATTCCTCCGGAGGGGAGGGCGGCAGCCAGATCTCTGGCGGTGGCGCGCTTCCCGATGGGAACGGCAGCGGCGGCGGTGGCGCCGGCGGCGGCTTCTATCACGACGGCCATGGCGGCGCCGGCGGCGCCGGCGGGAAAGCGGGCGGCAGCGGATATGCGGGCCTGAAAGGCACGGACTCGAAGTCGCCCATCTCGCCGACCGCGGAAGGCTTAGGCAGCTCGTTTCCACCTATGACATTTAGCCAGATCACCATCTCTCCGGGCGAGGGTGGTGGCGGCGGCACCTACGGGATTGACGAGCCGGGCTATGGCGGGGGAGGGGGTGGTGGCGGTGGTGGCGTCCTCCTGCAACACGCAGGTGGTCCAGCGGCGAGTGGTGCAAGCGGCAAAGCTGGAACTCAAGCGCGCGGCGGGGCTGGTGGCCAAGGCTACGGAAGCGGCGGTGGTGGCGGTGGAAACTACATCATTGGTGCATGGGGCGGCAGCGGAGCGGATGGCATCGTCTATGTTGAGTGGCCACCTGCGCTGATTGCCCAATGCGAACACGCGTTCTGTTCTGAACAGGCGGCCACTGCCTGCTGCCAACCACCGAGGACGCGTTCACCCTCGCCCTCTCCCAAGCGCTGCACTACGATGGCGGTGGGGAGTTCAGACACTCTGGCGCGATCATGGCCAAACCCACCGCGTCACACCTGATCGAGCAGATGCGAAAGCGGGGCTTCGTGGTGATGAAGAAACCCCGCCGGCAGTTCAGCCAAGTGCGCCGTGATCACCCAGCGGCGATCGAGTCGGCCTTGGCGATCAGCGCTTCCGCCATCCTGATGCTCGCAATATCGATGAGCCGTCCATCCAACGATACCGCGCCGCGGCCGGCGCTGGCTGCTTCCTGCATGGCGGCCAGGATGCGGCGAGCCTTGGTGACCTCGGCTTCGGATGGGGAGAAAACCTCGTTGGCGAGCGCGATCTGGCTGGGATGGATGGCCCATTTGCCCTCGTAACCGAGCACGGCGGCGCGCTTGCCGGCAGCGCGGAAGCCGTCGGGATCGCTGAAGTCGCCGAAGGGGCCGTCGATCGGGCGCAAGCCGTAGGCGCGGCAGGCGACGAGCATGCGGTTCTGGGCAAAATGCCACGGGTCCGCCCAATGGAAGTCGCGTGTGCCCGCCTCGGATGTGTCGGTGAGCACGCCATAGTCAGGGTTTACCCCGCCGATCACCGTGGTCCGGGCGCGTGTGCTGGCAGCGTAGTCGGCGACACCGAAGCTCATCGCCTCGAGGCGCTTGCTGCTTTGGGCAATGGCTTCCACGTTGGCCATGCCGAGGGCGGTTTCGATCAGCACTTCGAAGCCCAGGCGCTTCTTGCGCTGCTTGGCAGCCTCGATCTGGGTGACCAGCATGTCGATGGCATAGACGTCGGACGGCGTGCCGACCTTGGGGATCAGAAGCATGTCGAGACGCGGACAGGCTTCGACGATGTCGATCACGTCGCGATACATGTAATGCGTGTCAAGGCCGTTGATGCGCACCATCATCGTCTTGCGGCCCCAGTCGATATCGTTCAGGGCCTGCACGATGTTCTTGCGGGCCTGCTCCTTGTCGTCGGGAGCGACAGCGTCTTCCACATCGAGAAAAACCACGTCGGCAGCGCTGGTCGCGGCTTTTTCAAACAGCGCAGTGTTGGAGCCGGGGACGGCCAGCTCGGAGCGGTGGATGCGCGGGGTAGCCTGGTCGACGAGGAAAAAGCTCATAAAAACTCCTTGTGCAGCTTTGAAAGAATGTCAGCCGGTGGTGCCGAAGCCGGCGGCGATGCAGTTGATCGAGCGCAGGAGAGCGACCCGGATCGTTTCACTTGGCTCCGCGCGATAGCGCCGTAGGAGTTCGACCTGCTCGCGGTTGACGGCATCGATCACCGGCAGGCGGGAGGCGAGGCGGCTGTCATACTGGGTGAAGCGGCCGGCGATGCGGGCATGGCCGGTGATGGTGAGAATGGTCTCGCAGGTGAGATGATACTCGTGTTCCACCATAGCAAAGATCTCGCGTGCGGCAGCTTGATCCTCGACGAGGCCGGCATATTCGCGGGCGACGGTGAGATCGACGGTGGCGAGCGCCTTTTCAGCCTCATCGATGATGAGGCGGAACATGCGATGCGTCGCGAACATCTGTTGCAGGAGGCCCATGGCGGCCGGGCCGCGCACGTGCAGGATGCTCTGCAAACCGCTGCCAATGCCGTACCAGCTAGTGACAACATGGCGGTTCTGCGCCCAGGCGAACACGAAGGGGATCGCGCGCAGATCCTCCAGCGAGGTTGTGGTGCCGAAGCGTCGGGCGGGGCGTGACCCGATGTTCAGCATGCCGATTTCCTGCAGCGGACTTGCTTGCTGGAAATAGGTGATGAGCGAGGCATGGCCCAGCAGGTTGCGATAGGCAGCATTGGAGGCGCCGGAAATCGCTTCCATCGCATCGTCATGCTCAGGATCGTTGGGCACCGATTGCTCGCCGGCGCCGAGCGCGTGCTGCAACACGCTGCTGGCAAGAAGTTCGAGCTGAACGCCGGCGGTGCCGCGGTTGGCGTATTTGAAGCTGACCACCTCGCCCTGCTCGGTGGTGCGGAAACGGCCGCGGATGGAGCCGCGGGGCTGGGCGGCGATGGCGCGCTGGGTAGGCGCGCCGCCACGGGAGACGGATCCGCCGCGGCCATGGAAAAAGGCGATGCACACGCCTGC
The DNA here is from genome assembly GCA_965198855.1 of Acetobacteraceae bacterium. Taxonomy (GTDB): domain Bacteria; phylum Pseudomonadota; class Alphaproteobacteria; order Acetobacterales; family Acetobacteraceae; genus BOG-908. The sequence goes on from CBDAPZ010000002.1 coordinate 1,509,932, forward strand.
GGACTCGCCGAGGGCCGTGAGTTTCGTCTGGGCTTTCGACAACTCCCAATTGGCGGTGAAATATCCGCCATCCTTGTTGCTGTCGGAATAGCCGATCATCACTTCCTGCACGTTGCCTTGTCGGCGGATGCTGCGGCGGATGGCGGGCACGGCGAAAAGCTCGCGCATGATGGCGGGTGCCGCGCGAAGATCGGTGATGGTTTCGAACAATGGCACAATCGGAAGTGTGCATAGCTCGATGCCGGCGTTGTCGAGGAAAAGGCCGGAAAGTTTGGCCACGACATAGACGCCGATCACGTCGGCCGCACTGTGCGTCATGGACAGGATGAAGCTGCCGAACGCCTCCCGGTCCAGCTCGCGCTGGGTGTCGCGGACGAGGCGGAACAAATCGATCAGTTCCTGCGCTTCAGGTTCGAGCTCGGGCAGGTGCTCTCCGGTTTGCGGCTGTTCGAGGAGCATGCGGAGCCAGTTGGCCCAGGCGGCACTCGTGGGATCGGGAGCGTCGCCCGGCTGGTTGGTTGCGGACCAGACGCCGCGGAGGGTCTGGTGGAGGCGCGTGGTGTTTTGTCGCAGATCGAGGCGGACGGTGGAGAAACGAAAAATTTCGACCGTCAGGCGCAGCTTGCGAACGAGGCGAGAGGCGAGGTCGCCGCAGCCGCTTTCACGCAGGGCGTCTTCGAGATGCAGCAGGTCGGCGATCAGGTCGTCGGCATTGACGTAACGCTGGCTTTGCGCTTTGCCGTTCAGATGGGCGAGAGCGCCTTCGACGCGGTGGAGCATGCAGCCGATGGCCTGGCGGAAAATCTCGCCAGGATTGCGCGCGGCGATCTCCTCGCCACACGAAGCCAGGGTGGCGTCCAGCGCGGCACGGAACCACGGCGGGGTCGCGATGGTGGCTTCGGCGATGGAGAGCTGGCGCGAGAGGCTGGTCAGCGCCGTTCGATAATACTGCAAACTTGCACTGGCATTTTCCTGCAACGCTTCGCGTGTCGCTGCATTGGTGACGAAGGGATTGCCGTCCCTGTCGCCGCCGATCCAGCTACCGAATTGCAGAAATTGGCCAATCTCGATCGAATTGCCGGGATAGGCGCGGCTGAGCGCCTCTTCCAGCCTGTTGACCGTCTGCGGAACAACCTCGAACAGGGTTTCATGAAAGAAATAAAGGCCCCAGGCAATTTCCTGGGTGATCGTGGGCTTTTCAAGGCGCAGTTCGCCGGTGAGCCAAAGCAGCTCGATTTGGTCACGCAAACGCAACATGATCTGTGCGCGTTCCCACTCGGTCCAGCGGGTGTTTTCCAGATCCAGCAACAGAAGATAGATGGCGCGCAGTTTTTCGAGCACGGTAATACGGCGATTTTCCGTGGGGTGCGCGGTGAGGACCGGCCTGACGCGCAAGCTGCCGAGGGTGCTGATGACGGTTTCCGCAGCGATCCCTGCCGCGGCCGCTTGCGCGAGGGCGGCTTCGAAAGTGCCGTCGACGACACCATTGGCGGCAGCGCGTTCTTCGTCACGCCGCTGACGCATCGTGGCGTTCTGCTCCGCGATGGATTGGAGCTGAAACCAGATGCCCTGTGCGCGCAAGGCAAGACCAAGCCCCTCGGGCGAGCAGGCCGAGAGTTTGACCTCGTTGCGCAGCACAGGGCCGAGCTCAGGATTGTGATGCTGCACGATGTCGAGCAGCATCCCATACAGCAGGCCGGCAAGGGCAGAGCCATCACCGGCCTGTGCCCTGTCGCGTGGCGCCGATGCGTTCATCAGGCGGCCCGGGATTTCTTGTCCAACAAAGCGGCGACAGTGGACCCCAGCTCGCCTGCGCTTGGTGCCACGGTAAGGCCATACGACGACATGATCTCGGCTTTTTCGGCCGCGCTATCTCCGACGCCAGAGATGATGGCGCCGGCATGGCCCATGCGGCGACCTTTTGGCGCGGTAAGGCCGGCGACATAGCCGACAACCGGCTTGGTCATGTTGTCCTTGATCCAGGCCGCGGCCTCGGCTTCTTGCGCGCCACCGATCTCGCCGATCATCAGAACAGCGTGGGTCTCGGGATCCTGCTCGAACAACGCCAGATGATCGAGGAAGGAGCTGCCATTGATCGGGTCGCCGCCGATGCCGACGCTGGTCGAGACGCCGATGCCGAGCGCCATCAGCTGCGAGGCGGCCTCGTAGCCCAGCGTGCCGCTGCGCGACACGATGCCGACATTGCCCTGGATGTAGATGTGCGGCGGCATGATGCCGAGCATGGCCTTGCCTGGGCTGATGATGCCGGCGCAGTTGGGGCCGACCAGGAGGCTGCGGCGCTCTTTCGGAAAGCGGCGCAGATAGCGTTTAACCCGCATCATGTCCTGCGCGGGGATCCCGTCGGTGATGGCGCAGATCAGGCGCAGGCCGGCAGTGGCCGCCTCCATGATCGCGTCGGCGCAGAAGGGCGGGGCGACGAAGGTGATCGAGGCATCTGCGCCGGTGGCCTCGACTGCATCGCGCACGGTGTTGAATACGGGAAGGCCGAGATGATCGCGGCCGCCCTTGCCGGGGGTGACGCCGCCGACGACGTTGCCGCCATATTCCAGCATCTCCTTGCCGTGAAAGGAGCCTTTGTCGCCGGTAAAACCCTGGATGAGGATTCTGGAGGATTTATCGATGAGAATGCTCATGCTGCGTTCCCTTTAAAATTGTTGATTTTTGATTGGACAGCGAAGTTTCGGCCTTCCTTTAGAAAGCGGGCCTTCATGAATGCTGCCCCTTCGCCGCCTGCACGGCCTTTTGCGCCGCTTCCGACAATGTTTCCGCGGTGATCAAGGGCAACCCGCTTTCCGCGAGTATCTTTCGTCCTGCTTCGACGTTGGTGCCGGCCAAACGCACGATCAGCGGCACGCCGATCTTGGTTTCGCGCGCGGCCTGCACGATGCCTTCCGCCACCCAGTCACAACGATTGATGCCGGCGAAGATGTTGACCAGGATGGATTGCACGCGGCTGTCCGACAGCACGAGGCGGAAAGCGGTAGCGACGCGTTCCGGGCTGGCGCCGCCGCCGACATCGAGGAAGTTGGCGGGCTCGCCGCCGGCATATTTGATGACGTCCATCGTTGCCATGGCGAGGCCGGCGCCGTTGACGATGCAGCCGATCGTGCCGTCCAGGCCGACATAGTTCAAGCTGTGCTCGGCGGCCTGCGCTTCGCGCGGGTCGTCCTGCGAGGGATCCCGCATGCCCTCGATGGCACGCTGGCGAAAGAGTGCGTTATCGTCGATAATCATCTTTGCATCGAGGGCTACAACCCGGCCGTCATGCATGAGGACGAGCGGGTTAATTTCCAGCATAGTGGCGTCGGCATCGCGAAAGGCGCGATAGGCACCCAAGATGGTTTGCACGGCGCGTTGCACCTGCTTGATGTCGAGGCCGAGGCCGAAGGCGATTTCGCGTGCCTGAAAGGGCTGCAGGCCGACGGCCGGTTCCACCGTGATCTGGATCAGCGCGTCCGGCTTTTCCGCGGCGATCTGTTCGATCTCCATGCCGCCTTCGCGGGAGGCGATGACGCGAATGCGTTCTTCTTTACGATCAAGCACATAGCCGAGGTAGAATTCGCGCTCGATCTTGTCGGCCGCCTCGATATAGACGCGCTGGACTGGTTTGCCTTCGGCCTCCGTTTGATGCGTGACGAGGCGCTTGCCCAGCATTTCCTCGGCTGCGTCGCGTACTTCACCATAGGTGCGGCAGAGTTTGATGCCGCCGGCTTTGCCGCGCGCGCCGGCGTGGATTTGTGCCTTGACAGCCCAGTGCCAGCCGCCGATCTCGGTGGCGGCGTAGACAGCTTGGTCCGGGCTGAAGGCAACGGCGCCGCGCGGCACGTCGACGCCTGCGCTTTGCAACAATTCTTTGGCCTGATACTCGTGTAGGTTCACTGGGCGTCTCCTTCGCGGATCGTGTTGTCCGCTTAAGTTAGGGTTCGAGGGATTGGGCGGCGGTCACCTCGCCGCCTCTGCGAAACTCCGAGCAGCCGCCTTGCGGTTTGCTTCTCCTGCGGCGGCAGCAACCTCAAATGGCTCCTGGCAATGCCGATGCTGCACCTGGCTATTTTAGCACCGGCGATCTCGCAATCGCACATCGCGCATGAGGTCCAGAAATCGGTCCGGAATAGTCGTGGGACCTAGAACATGTAGGAAGTGGCGGCCAGGCATTATACTCCCTTCCAAAATTTGGCGGCGTTAGCCGACGCCGGAACTCTCTTCGGCATCTTTTACAAAACAGACGATTCAGCCAGATCGAACAACCCGGTATTTAGTCCTGCTGAGATAGTCGCAAACCTGTGCGCCGCAGGCTTTCCGCGCGGTATCGTCATGATCTTCCAGCCATTTTGCGTCGGCTAGTCTAAGGACCGGCCGGACCAGCAGCGCCCACGCATAAAGGTCCCGCTTGACCCATCCATGACGCCTGGCGTGGTCAAGCGATTAGCATAGAAGCTGACGTCCCAAACTGGCGAAGCGCGCCAAGTCTTGCGCTATCAAGCCAGCTACGCTGACGTTGCGCCGGTATCTCTCAGACACCCGGCCAACTTTCCTTCGATGGAAGCAACGGCAGCCTATTCCCGGCTCAGTGGCCTGGATCCTGGCTCTTCTAATCCAAGAGAGTGGATCGTCTCTGCCACCATTGAAGCAGAGAAGCAGTTTGCCAGACCATCATCCTAGGACGTGTAGGCAAGCTCGCACGGGTGAGGAAGGACACAGCCGTGGGCGGCGCGTGAAGCTATCGTTCCGGGCTCAGAGCGGTCGCCATTTCGGGCATGTTCCGCAGCGCCCTATCGGCCTAACTCCGTCTGGTGCGTACGATGCCTTCTACAAAGGGAAGACACGGCGAACGATTATTGCGGCGCAAGCGGCGACGGCCCTTCGCTGGCGGGCGGTAAGGGGTTCTGCCGGGCACCCATCCGGGCTACACGTCTCGCCTTCTGCCAGGCGTGAATATCCTGCAACGTCACAAAGCCTTTGTGGTCCGTATCGATTTGCGCGAAGTGCTGCGCGACGCCGCGCATCCCGGCAGCCTGGGCCTGCTCAGCTGTGAGGCGGCCGTCGCGGGTTGTGTTGGCAGCTTCGAAACGGGCGCGGAAGGTCATTCGTGCAGGCTGCGGCTGTTGCTGCGCCGGCGGCATAGGAGCCTGGGCACCGGGATCGGACTGGGCGAAAGCGGCGGGCGAGGTCAGAAGAAGCAATGCTAAAACATGAGATGGACGAAACATCGAAGCGGCACTCCCGACCAGTTACAGTAAGGTATGTGCGCCTGCGGCCCCGTCGCGCCAAGCGGAGCTTACCTTTCGTTGCAGTAGTGGGTGAGCTAGAACCAAGCGGAGCGTTCAGCCTGCTTCGGCAGGCCATGAGCGCTGGATGTGCGTTTGAGTGAGCAACGAAGTAGCTCGACCCCGGTCCAACTTGCCGGCGAGCGACACATCCGGTCATAGCTCCGCGGCCGTCGTCGAAGAGCTCGGATTATGGTTCCAGGTCGCGAACCACCCTCAGCGTGATGTTGTCTGACTTGCGACCTCGACCGTTCCATTAAGAAACAGACGTAGTTTGACTTTTTTCAAGAAAGAACTGCTTCCTTAAAGCCCTCAGTTTGTGCCTCCGTCCGCAGTAGCGCGTCGAAATATCCGATTGTCGCCGAAAGGCCCTTCTCAAGTGGCATACAAGGTGCCCAGTTCAACGTAGCCCGCGCCATTGTAATATCCGGGCAACGCTGAAGCGGATCATCCTGCGGTAGTGGACGATGAACGATCCTGGATGTAGACCCGGTCATCGAAATAACCCGTTCCGCCAGATCGTAGATGGTGATTTCGTGGGGATTGCCAATATTAATCGGCCCTGTCACGTGATCTTCAGTTTTCATCATGTTTATAAGCCCCTCGACAAGATCGTCCACATAGCAGAAGGCGCGGGTTTGCTGGCCGTCGCCGTAGAGGGTGATATCCTGCCCCGTCAGCGCCTGTATGATGAAGTTTGAGACGACGCGGCCATCCTGAGGGTGCATACGCGAGCCATACGTATTGAAAATGCGAACGATCTTGACGCGCGTTGCGTGCTGGCGGTGGTAGTCGAAGAAAAGTGTTTCTGCGCAGCGTTTGCCTTCATCGTAGCAGGCGCGGGGGCCAAGTGGATTTACATTGCCGCGGTAGCTTTCCGGTTGCGGCGATACGGAAGGATCGCCATAGACTTCGCTTGTTGAAGCCTGCAAGATTTTTGCACGCGTGCGTTTTGCAAGCCCCAGCATATTGATGGCGCCCATCACACTGGTTTTCGTGGTTTGCACAGGATCAAACTGATAATGGATGGGTGAGGCTGGACAGGCCAGGTTGTAGATTTCGTCAACTTCGACGTAAAGCGGAAACGTCACATCATGGCGTAGTGCCTCGAAGCGCGGGTTTGGAAGCAAATGCGCGATATTATCCTTGGAGCCGGTAAAGAAATTATCGACGCACAGCACGTCATGGCCTTCCGTCACAAGCCTGTCGCAAAGATGCGAGCCGACAAATCCGGCGCCGCCTGTGACCAGCACACGCTTGCGGCCGATAGTTTCAGAACGAGAGCGATCAAAACCTGTGCGCGCATCCATCTTGTTCATCCCGCCAGCGAATGGGTGTGAGTTGCAGTTTTGCAGCTTGCGGCCTGGTGAAGTGCCGCTTCCAGTTCCGCCGCGCGATGGCTGGCGGTATGGCTGGACAGGATGCGGCGATATCCGGCAAGAGCACGTGCGGTTCTCGCGTCATCCGGTTCTGCAAGCACATGCAGAACGTCCTTTGACGTATGTACGATGCTGATCTCGTTCATGCCCAAAATGGTCAGCAGGCCATCCCAGTCGTCGGAGATGATGGCTGTGGCACACGCGCCCGCTTCAAACAGGCGGACACTTGGGCTGTATCCAGCAGCTATCATGTCGGCGCGCGTGACATTCAGGGTGTAGCGGCTGGCGCCGTAAAATGCAGCATGATCGGCCGGCGCCACATGATCTAGCCGCTGCACATTTTCGGGCCAGACGATATCGGACGGATATTGCGGGCCTGCCACTGCAAACCGCAGGTGAGGCGCCATTCTAGCCGGTTCCAGAAGCAGCCTTTCGAGAGTGGGCTGACGGTCGGCGCTATAGGTGCCGAGGTAACTGAGATCCCATTTGTGTGCACGGTGCTGTGGTTTGCAGTGATGGGGATCCACCGAACAATACAGTGCCGACGCTAGCGGAGCGCCGTATTTTCCGCGCAGCATTTCGAGTGTGGGGCCGCCGGTAAAGGAGAGATAGATGTCGTAGAGTGGAATCTGTCGAGCGGCTAAGTAGCTTTCCTCACCGCGCGCTATTGCGGCAAGCGTGACCGGCGTATCAATGTCATAGAACGCGACGACACCGCGCGCATGGGACAACGCCCAATCCCCCACCGCGACGCCGTCCGGCACGTAGGAGCCGACGATCACTGCGTCCGCCGCCGCGACCTCATCACGCCAGGACTCAAGCGAAGCCAGGCTGGCATAAAGGGCAAATCGGCAGTAATCGGGTGAAGGCAGATCTCGGTGGGCGGAATACCAGGGGGTATCGCGTTCCAAGAACAGAATATCGTGGCCGCGCCCGGCGAAGGCACGCAGAAGCGCGCGATACGTGGTGGCATGGCCGTTGCCCCAGGACGACGACAGACTGAGGCCAAGAACGACGATCTTCAAGAAGCGAAGACCTGTGCAGAGGATAGTTGCCGCAACAGGGCATCAACCTCCGCACCGCGCCGTGTGTAAGTGTGCTCGCCCAGGATACGCGCGCGTGCCGCATCGCCGATTTCGCGCGCACGCGCCGGAGTAAGTTCCGCCAGATGCGCCACGACATCGTCGCCGTCTCGAGCAACCAGAATTTCGCTGTCTGGAGTCAGGAATTGTTCGATACCTTCCCAAGCGTCCGTGATCAGACAAGCGCCGGCACCTGCCGCTTCAAACACGCGGGTCGCGGGCGAAAAACCGGTTTTCGCCATGCTGTCGCGGGCGACATTGAGCACAGCCAACGGAGAGATATTGAAGGCGTTATGCGTGTCGGTACCGACATGGCCCGTGATCTTCACATTCGCGCTCATCGTCTTGTCGGTCCAGCCATTGCCGCCGAGAATAAAATGCCGGTTTGGAAGTCGCGCTGCGGGCTCAAAGAAAAATGTCTCCGCGCGTGCTTCACGGTCGGGCAGGCGGTTGGCCAGAAAATTCAGGTGCGCCGCAAAATGCTGCTGTGGCGGCACTGGATGATGTGTCGCTGGATCCAGCGCATTGTAAATGGGCTGACAATGTCGGGCGCCGAAACCCCGGTAGGCGGCGATAACGGGCGGGCCGCCGCCATAGGTCAGTACGGCATCCAAGGAGGGTAAAGCCATGTGCAGTGGGTGATCGGGTTCAGCACGCAGCTGCGCAAGCGTTGCAGGAGCATCGACGTCCCAGAAAATGCGTATGGCATCCTGCCGCGCCGCGGTGAAGATACCGTGGAGAAGCACATCGTCGAACACGCCAACGCCGCTTGCCTTGACGACAATGTCCGCATTCGCAGCTTCGGCCATCACGCGTTGTACTGCCGAATCGGTTGCATCATAAACCACCACACGGCACCAATCTGGTGGTTCCATGTCACGGTTCTGCTGACGTCCGAACGCATCCGGCTCGTAGAAGCATATATCATAGCCGCGCAATGCGAGATCGCGCAGCAAGCCACGATAATACGTGGCAGCGCCGTTCCAATACGAAGACAGCAGGCTCGATCCATAGAACGCAATGCGCATTACACATTCTCCGAAACGGACAAGCCCAGCTTGCTGCAGATATCCATCAGTTCAGTAGCCCGATGAGCACAGCTGTGATGCGCGTGAATAGTTCTCAATCCGCTCTCCGCCACAGCCCTGGCCAGATGTCTATCCTCACGCAGATCGCGCAAATGTCGTCGAATGCTTTCGCCATCCTGTCCCACCAGAAAGTCGCGGCCGGCCATAAACAGATGTTCGCAATCGCTCCAGGGCGCGCTGACAAGCGGAATGCCGCAGGCCAACGCCTCGAAAACACGAATGGTCGGTATGCCGGGCAGAGCAGTCACGTAAAACCGACGAGGCACATGGATTGTTGCAAAGTGGCGGGCAAAGATCTCAGGTGCCTGTGCGTTTGCGAGCCAGCCATGATAGCGAGCGCCATAGCGCCGCAGCAACGTTTTCGCAGAATCAGTGTAACGAACGCCGTAGATATCGAGAGCCATGTTCTCTGACTGAGCTGGCCGGAGAAGGAATGTCTCTAGTTCTGCGCTACGTTCACCATCGCCCCAATTACCGATCCACACGATCCCCTCTCGGTGTGTTTCTTCAGCCGGCGGTTGGAATAACCGGGTATCGGCGGCTTCGTGCCACACCCAAACTCGATCAGCCCATCCCCAATTCCGATAAATTTCAGCCAGAGCTCCGCCGAATGCCAGCACACCGTCGTAAGACGATAGATCGAAGGTGTTTATTGCCTCCGGATCGCTGACGGCGCGATGATGAGTGTCGTGAAAAAGCAAAATAAAGTCTTGATGTCGCCTCAGCCTGCCGATGCTGGCCACTAGGTCGGGATCGTTCCACTCATGAACAATCACCAGATCTGCGCTGTCGCAGAGTTCTGCTGGATCGGTATCTTTGCCATAGATAAAGGAGCGCAGATCCGGATAGGCGTTGTGATAGGCCGCCAGACCCTGCGATCCATGCTCTGCAAGCAAATTGGAAAGGCTCCACGCACCTTCGGGTTCAAACGCTACAACCTCGTGGCCCAGGATGCTTAACTCTCGCAATACGCCGCGCAGGAAATGCGCATTGCCATGGTTCCAGCACGAGGAAAGCGAATGGGTAAAATAAACGATCTTCATGCCGCAAGGCCACGTCGTGCAGCCGTGCTACGGTAAATCGCGAGCATACCGGCCGCCATTCTATCCACGCTGAAAGCCTTAGCACTTATACGTGCGCTCTCTCCTATCCGCGCTGTCAATTCTGGTTTGTCCAAAAGCATTTGCAGCGCTTTTGAAAGCGCATCGGCATCATAGGGGCTTACAAAAAGCGCCGCATCGTCCCAGAGTTCACGGAACCCGTCTGTATCGGCAAGCACCAATGCGCAACCGGTCTGTGCTGCCTCGAGAACAGCCAGCCCGAACGGTTCGTAGACGGCCATCGAAGCATATATGGCTGCACGTTGCATCCAAATTTGTAGGTCAGCAGCGTCAAGCCGGCCAAGAGCAATAGCGTTTTGACAACGGACTTCATTGGCAGGTGGATGAGAGAGGGCGCCAGCGGCGTAAACCGGTGCATCGAGCAATCCAGCCGCTTCATCCAGAGTGGTGACGTTTTTTCCTTTGTCCCAGAGTCGCCCGGCCGTGAGGACAAAACGTTCCTTCGCCACATCCCGCGAGCCATCCGGCTGGTCGGCACCATTCGCCACCACAACCGGCAAGATGCCGTATCGGCGCGCGGTCATGGCAGCAAACGCGCGACTCGGTGCTACCAGCTTGTCGCAAGCGTTGTAGCCTCTTGCTAGAAGAGCCGTGCGCCATAGAAAATCTGGCGGCAGTTCGCCGCCGCAAGTCGAATCCCACCAGGTGGCGAGGCAGGAATGGCAAACGCCGACTGTCGGGAGCTTGAAATATTCGAAAGCAGCAAAGATAGGACTGTTGAGCTGAATGATGTCAGCCGCGTAATCCTGCGCCATTTTGGCAAGTTCTTGCGCAGAGGAGGAAATCGCCGCCTCGTCTTCAACTAGCCAATCAAGCGGCAGGCCGGTTTCAACCAGCTGCAACCCGGGGATAGCGGCCGCTTCTGCCTGTTGCTTGGCTGATGCTTCCGGACCCAAATTTGCAAATGTTGTAACAACGTTGAACGAGCGCAAGCCTTTTGCCAGGCTCAATGCATATCGCCAAACGCCGCCTACAGTGTCGGTCGTCATCAACACATGCATGGTCACGTCGTTGCGCAAGCTGCTTCAAGATCTTCGAGCGGCATTGGCTGGCCATCCTGTATATCGCTGAACCGTTCAAACTGGGCAAGATAAAAGCTGTGTGCGCGTTCCCATGCCATGTTGTCCGGCTCGCCCCAGCGGCTTCGGTAGTCCGGCGAGGAAGGGTATGGAAATAATGGCACAGGATCATTAGCCCAGACATTTGCGGCTTGCAGGCGGTTACGCCAAGCCTCTACCAGTTCGCGATCGTCCTTTGTTACTTCAAGCAGATTAGCCTGCACGAACGGCACTGTGCGACGCGCATAGATCAGTCTTTCAGCGAGATCGTCCGTCGTCATACGGCACTTCTTGTCCAGCGCCGCGCGACCTTCAACGGTAAGGCTTTCCACACCCGCCTCTATAGATACACAGCCGCTCTCGCCTAGAAGATCTAGCATCTCCGGCTTCCAGAGGTCGATGCGGGTCTGGACGCCAAACTGCACAGGACGTGCGCGAAGTGCCTCCAGGAGCGGCGCCTGAGGCAGGAATATTTCGTCAATAAAATAAAGGTACGTGGCGCCTTGCGCAATCAGCCGATCAATCTCCTGCAGAAGCGGCTGGAGATCGCGCCTCCGATAGCCATCCCGAAAATCGATCTTCGCGCAAAAACTGCAATGATAAGGGCATCCACGCGAGGCTTCCACTTCCGCGCCTGGACCATGTGCCTCACTGCCGTAACGATGATGGTGGTGGTGATGTCCGGTAATCCAAGCATCCGGCCAGTGCATCGCAGGAAGATTGCCAAAGCGGGTGCTGGCGGGCGGCCCGGTGACCAAGATCTGCCCATCGATGAAACAGGCAAGTGCGGGAATGTCGTGCGGCGCGCCACCATTGGCGAGTAGCGTCACGATCTCTTCGCACTCGCCGCGCACCACAACATCGCAGCCAAGCTTGCGCAAAGTAGCTATAGGTGTTGCAGAACCATGCGGGCCGACAGCGACGGTCATGCCGCCGGCGGCGCCGAGCGTCATCAAAAACGCACGCGGCACGCGCAATTCAGGCTGCGTGCAACGCCAGAAAAGATAAGTGGGTGCCGTTGTCACCACTGTCATTGCTGGCTTGAAGTTAGCAATGCGGGCGACCAGAGCGTTGTGGTCCGCCTGCATCAGCGCGCCATCAAGTAGCAATACCTCATGACCTGCAAGTTCAAGGAGAGCCTGGCAGCAGCCGAGCTCAAGTGGCAAATGTGGCGCACGACAGCCAAAATAGATGCTGTGTTCGAAGCTCCAAAGCGGGTTGACGAGGGCTACCCGCATCTTAGGCCGCAGCCGACGCGCAGAAATCGATATGCTCAGCCCGCAGCCAGTCGGCGAGTGCTGCGACCCCATGCCGCCAATCTCGTGGGGCAGCCAAGCCGAGAGCCGACCGCGCTGCCCGTGCATCGGCGACAAAATATTGCTGGTCGCCGGCACGACGATCACCGAAGGCAAGGCCAATCGGCCTACCCGTCAACGTTTCAATATGTGCAATCAATTGGCGAAGACTGATAGCATTGTCCGGGCCACCGCCAAGATTGAACGCCTTTCCGGCAACAGTTTCGATATTTTCCCATGCAGCAACATAGGCGTCTACTGCATCGGAGACGTCCAGCACATCACGTACCTGGCAGCCGTCCCCATAGATATTCAGCATCTCGCCCTTGAGGGCGCGGATCAGGAAATGCGCGACCCAGCCTTGATCTTCATTACCCATTTGACGAGGGCCGTAGATGCAGCTCATGCGCAGCACGCAGGTGGGCATCCCGTAGCTGCGCGCGTAGTCTAGTACATATTGATCTGCCGCTCCTTTGGAGCAGCCATACGGGGTGTGAAAATCCAGCTTGCGCGACTCGCCTACGCCCGTTTCACGTAGCTCACCTTCGGCAGGGAGCCAGCAATCCTTGCGGAGCTCCAACGCGATGTCCGTAAGATCGCCATATACCTTGTTGGTACTTGCAAAAATAAACGGTGTGGATTTGCCCCGTCGTCTCAAAATGTCTAGCATTGAGACGGTCGCTTGCAGGTTGATTTCGAAATCCTCGAATGGTGTCAACATACTTGTGGTCACCGCCACCTGGCCCGCAAGATGAAATACTGCGCTGCAGTCGGGAATGGCAGCCGATATTTGCGAGTTGTCGCGTATATCGGCTACCATCGGCGTAATCTTTGGGCCATGACGGCGCTGTAGCCATGCAAGATTGCGCTCTACCCCAGGCCGCAGGAGTGCGTCGTAAACGACAACGTCGTGACCTTCGGAAGCGAGCCGATCTGCAAGGTTGCTGCCAATAAAGCCTGCACCGCCTGTAACGAGAACACGACTCACGCGACCAGGCCCCTCAGTTCCAGTTCCTGCCGTGCATCAGCCACTTTGTCATCGGCTTGCTGGCACGCGACCCACTCTGCTAGTTCCGCAAGGCCCTCGCCAAAGTCACGCCCCGCAGTGTAGCCTAGATCACGTCTTGCCGCCGACAGATCAGGTAGGCAATGACGTATATCGCCAACACGTGCCTTGTTGGCAAATTGTGGCGTCAGATGCTCGCATGCCATCGAACGGGCTTGCAGCCTGGCAACTTCATCGACCGTGCGATCCTCGCCACTGCCGATGTTGAACACGCCACCGCTTATTGCCGGCGTATCAAGTGCCGCAATGAAGGCGCGGGAAACATCGGACACGTGCACAAAGTCACGCCGCTGTGCACCATCCTCGAAAACCATCGGGTGCTGACCGTTCAAAAGACGCGACGCAAAGATCGCAAGAACGCCCGTATACGGATTTGAGAGTGCCTGCCCGGGCCCGTATACATTCCATAAGCGAAGTGCAACCCCCTCCATCCCGTAGGCTTTTGAGAGGGTCAAGGTAAGGCGTTCCTGCACATATTTGCCGATCGCGTAGACAGAGGCGAGTGCCGCCGGCTTCGTCTCCGGAGTTGGTATCGGCTGCAATGGGCGCCCTTGGCAATCGAGGGGATCCCAGGTTCCATCAGCATTGCGAGCGCCACGTACAACCGTGTCATACATCACGCCGTCGGCATCTTGGTAGAGACCCTCACCATAGATGCTCATGGAAGAAGCAGTAACGATGCGAGCGACCGGTCGGTCGATGAGGTGCTGAAAAAGCACAGCGGTGCCGTAATCGTTCACGGAGGTGTAGCGATCTACCGCGTACATGCTTTGACCAACGCCAACTTCTGCCGCCAGGTGCACCACCTGATCGATACCGGAAAGCGCGCCGTGTACGGCGTCCCCATCCCTTATATCAGCGCGAACAAGCTCGACCTCGCCGTCTAGTTCCGCAGGTAGCGTGCCGGTAGGATGAACCTGCTCGATCAGATTATCGAGCACGCGTACAGTATCGCCGCGCTCCAGCAACGCGCGGGCGAGATGGCGCCCGATGAAGCCAGCTCCACCGGTGATGAGAATGGCATTGGCCATGCGCTCTCCTCTGCTTCAGCCGCGCAAAGTCACGACTGTCGTGTTGTGTAACCGTTATGCCAACATCCGGAGCATCTTCAAAGTTTCTGGTGCTGCCTATGCCGATTGCGTGTCCCACTCGTCAGCATAGCGAGGGAACCCGTGACCTTCATAAGAGCTTGCTCTCCTGCTACAAAGCTGTGCGTGTCATGCCAGGTAAAAGGGATCTTCCATGAGTCGCATGCCGTTGCGGGTTGGGATTGTCGGCGTAGGGAATTGCGCCTCTTCCTTCGTTCAGGGTCTGTCGTTCTACAAGGATGCTTCAGCCAATGCCACGCCGCCAGGGCTTATGCATGTCGATCTTGGTGGCTACCACATACGTGATGTGACAATCGCCTCCGCTTTCGACATTCATGCTGGGAAGGTAGGTCAAGACCTCGCAGACGCCATATTTGTCGAGCCAAACAATACCGTTCGGTTTGCGGATCCGCCGGCGAACCAGGTGCGTGTGCTCTGTGGCCCAGTCATGGACGGTGTCGGTCGATACATGGCTGATGAAATTCCGCTGGCCGATGACCCAATTGCCGATGTCGCGGCAGAACTTGTACGTAGCCGTACCGAGATCCTGGTATCTTATCTCCCGGTGGGCTCACAGCAAGCAAGTGAGTTTTATGCGAGCGAAGCGCTTAAAGCAGGCTGTGCCTATGTAAACTGTATTCCCGTCTTCCTCGCATCAAATCGCGATTGGGCGCGCCGGTTTTCCGATCGTGGGCTGCCTATCATCGGTGACGACATAAAGAGCCAAGTGGGCGCCACGATCGTCCATCGCGCTTTGGTCAATCTGATGCGCGAACGCGGCGTGCATCTAGACCGTACTTACCAGCTCAATTTCGGCGGAAATGCCGACTTTCAAAACATGCTCGAGCGGGAAAGGCTTGTTTCAAAGAAGATCTCAAAGACTCAAGCCGTTACCAGTCAGTTCGACATGGCATTGCCCGCCGCTGACGTTCACGTTGGGCCCAGCGACCATGTCCCGTGGCTGACCGACAGAAAATGGGCGCATATCCGGCTGGAGGGCACAGGCTTCGGTGGCGTGCCGTTGCATATGGAGCTGAAGCTTGAAGTTTGGGACAGTCCAAATTCCGCTGGCATCGTCATCGACGCCGTGCGTTGTGCAAAGCTTGCGTTAGATCGCGGTATTGCTGGGCCGTTGCAGGGGCCATGTAGCTACTTCATGAAGTCACCTCCCGTGCAGGTAACCGACGAGGAAGCTCGTCAGCAGGTGAAAATCTTTATCGACGGCGTAGAGGCCGCCTGATGACGACGCGCGTGCTGCTTGTAAGACACGCCGCACATGATCTGCTCGGCCACGTATTATGTGGACGCCAGCCTGGCGTAAGTTTGAACCACGCGGGGCTTGACCAGGCAAACCGCCTTGGCGAATTGCTTGCTCATGACCCACCTGATGCGATTTACGCAAGCCCACAAGAACGCGCGCAGCAGACAGCATTGCCTATTGCCAATGCCTGCCGCCGGCCGTGGCAAAGCATTGATGCGCTGGCTGAGATCGATTTCGGGGCCTGGACTGGGCTGCCCTTCGACCAATTGCAGAAAGACGAAGCCTGGAAAAGGTGGAATGCCGATCGATTGCATCACCGTCCGCCGGAAGGTGAGTCTATCTTGGAGGCACAATGCCGTGTGGCGCAATGGCTACAGCAAACAAGCATACGCCACGCCGGTCAGATCGTCGTGGCAGTTAGCCATGCCGACGTCATCAAGACAGCTTGTTGTTTCACGCTAGGGTTGTCGCTGGATTTTCACGGCCGTTTCGAGATAGAGCCAGCGAGCGTCACCACGATCCTCGCTGGTGACTGGGGCCTGAAACTTGTACATCTCAACGACACTGCCGTAAGGTAACATGAGCGTGGCGAGCTTACCCTGGATGATAAAGTCGTACCATGGCCGCACAGAATTCAGCGAACTCTTCAGGTTCCGCAGGTGGCGAGCTGTGGTGAGGCAAAAGGCCTTTATGCTCCGGCGTAAAACAGAACGTTACCGTCACCTCGAAACCTTCCAGTGCACGCATTTGCCGATCGAACCACGCTTGGCATCCGGGCCGGAACCAATCCGCCCAACTCAGGCCTGTGCGTAGATGACGCACGCCCATGTCGCGCATGATCCTGACGGCTTGGTCCAGGCGATGATCCTCGAAGTGAAACCACTGGCATAGCCCAATCTCCGGGGTGAAATCCGAAAATACACGTGCAGCCCGCTTGGGCGATCCATTTTCGTCGAGCAATCCCATATGGAAATGCCGATAATAAGAGCTGCCTTCCGCTTCCCTGTGGCGCGTCGTCGCTGGCCATGCGGCAGGCAGATCGAACAGGCTATACCAGTGAACGCGCGGTGCCAGCCCTCTTATCAATTCTACTGTGCGGCGCAGGCCCCATTCCTGCACCTCCTCTGCGCCAAAAGTGGAAACACCCACTTCGGATACCCACACGGGCAGATGTGTGAAGGCTTTAATCTCCGCGATCTTTGCAGGCCACTCATCGATTGGCCAATGGTTCCAGTCCAGCGGAAATCCATGTACCGCCACCGCATCCACCGCAGCCAGTCCGCCTTGCATCTGCAAGGCGTTCAGGAACGACGTGTCGATGGGCGACATGCCGCCAAGCACCCGTGTCAGCCGCGGATTCTCTGCCTCTATGGCTTGTCCAGCCAAGCGCGTCATCTTTGCAAAGATTGTCCATCCGGGATCTGCCTCAAGATCCCAATGAGACTTGTTGTTCGGTTCGTTCCAGATCATCGCAGCTTCGATCATGACGCATCGCCCTTTGCTGGATAGACCGCGCCATACGCGTCCTGTGGCTGCTCGCGCCACTTGCAGATATACACTTCTTCCTCCGGATGGCTTTCAATCTCGAATCCGGCGCTGCGCAGCATCGCCTCTGTGCAGGCGCGGTTAGGGCTCCACCAATTTGTAGGGTCGTTGGCGTAGCTGTTTTCAATGAAATGCATCTTGGGGTAGCCGGGATCGTCAAACATCTTTTTGTCCCAGAAATCGTAATCGGGCTGAAGTGGAGCGACGGTCCCCGAGCCGCGCTGCAAAGACTGAAACACCAGCAAATCGCAAGCGACATGTGAATGTATCAAGTCCAATGCAAGCAGAGGATGGCGCAAATGATAGAACACGCCAATGAAGAAAACCACGTCGAATCGCTCGCCGAGGCTGGCTACATCATACACAGACAAACGGCGAAACTCGATGTCCAGCCCCTCAATCTCAGCTGCAAGCCGCGCTTGCGCCAGATAGCGCTCGTCGTAATCCACCCCAAGCACCCGTGCGGCACCACGACGCTTCATCTCCATGGCGTAGAAACCGGCATTGCAGCCGATATCGAGAACTGTCTTGCCGGCTAAGTCCGTCGGCAGCGCGCCGGCGAAACCCCGCCATTTTACGGCCGGGTAATCCCCCAGGAAATGGCCGGGCGCAGTCCAGACACCTTTAAGATTGATGTTGTGGAACCAAGGCGCCAGAGCCTCCACCCGGGCACGTATGTGCTCCGGAGTCCAAACCGAGTTCTTGTCGTCCATGAAGCGCTCCGATGCTATCAGCACAGACGCGTGACAATGCCTATGGTTTACAAACCATACTCGCATAGCACCGAGATGTTCGTGTTGGAAGCCGTTCGCCGCGTTAGAAGAGCGCCAACGCCAGTCGTTCCCGGGCGGCATCGACGGAATCAGTCGCCACTTTGCCGTTCTGTGAATGATCGTTCACGCACCCGACGATCCTACTTGCCGGCGCGGCGGGTTACGAGACCGATCCTCTCGAGCCGTGCAACTTGCCGGCTGACAGTCGTGCAGTCGCGGTCGAAACGACCTGCGAGGTCGACAATACCGATGGTCCCAGCCCCTCCAAGAACAAGCAAAGAGGACAACGATTGTTGGAAGGCAAGCCCCGTCATTTCCGACATTTAGGCATCGCGTTCCGGCCTTCTCATCTCACCAGCGATATAACGATCACAGAACGGTAAGACGCTTAACTAGTGGCCAAGCGGGTTAAAGGCTTTCTTTTCTGAAGAAAAGAGACAAAAGACTTTTGACTTGCTGTCGCGGATGTATCCGGCAAATTGGGCCATATTCAAAAAAAGTCTTTTCGTTCTTGTTTAAAAAAGAACTGCTTTCTTGCCTTGTCCCGTCTAACTCATATCAAGTTCCAGCCAGCAAGGCGCATGATCACTAGCCTCCGCACGTCCCCTGACACTGCGATCAATGCCACAAGCCTTGAGACGATTTGCGAGATCCGGACTCAGGAGCAGGTAATCAAGCCGCATGCCTTTGTCGTTCGGCCAACGATTATGAAGATAGCTCCAAAAGGTCCAGATCGGTGTTACTAGAGGTAGCGCTCGATGCGCGTCTGTCCATCCCTGGCTTAAAAGCATTGCGAAAGCCTTACGGCTATCGGGCTGCAATAAGGCGTTCGCCTGCTCGTGGTGACCGGGATAAATATCGGCCTCAGTTGCGACGACATTGTAATCGCCGGCAAGCACAACGGGGATAGAAGCAGCCAGGAGCTCGGCGGAATGCGCAATCAGTCGCGCGGCCCAATCGAGCTTGTAGTCGAATTTCGGTCCAGGCTGTGGATTACCGTTCGGCAGATAGAGCGACACAACCAGTACGCCGCTGATAGCAGCCTCGATATAGCGCGCTTGCCGGTCTGCAGCATCTCCGGGAAGCTGTTTGCGTGTCAGCACCGGCGTAGCGCCGCGCGCCAGAAGTGCAACGCCGTTCCAGCTCCGCTCGCCATGCCAGACAGCGCCATAACCAGCGGTCTCGATCGCCGCAATGGGGAAGGCGCGATCCTCGGCCTTCAATTCCTGGAGGCAAACAACATCTGGCCGCGTGTCATCGAGCCACTCCAGCAAATTGCCGAGGCGCTTATTGACGTTGTTGATGTTGAATGTAGCTATGCGCATCCGGCCACGTGGTCTCGCTCTCACCCTACTAGCCGTTACCGGCCGCTTATCCCGCGTAAACCTGTAAATGTCCTGCAGGAAAATGCAAATGCGCTTCAACAAACGCGGGCGGGATCAAGGCGAGCCATTGTGCGGCAGATACGCAGAAGTAACGGTTTGACGGAAACAATACCGCGGGTGGGGCCCAAACCATCCGCGTGTGCGCCGGTTGCCTTGCGACGAGACCTCTATACCGGGGCACCCGTCTGCCGCCTAGGATCAGCCATCGCGAACGCGTTCTCCTGCTCACAGCGCGTCATGATACGCATGATAGTCGGTATGCCATCTACCTCTATCTTGAACACACGCATAACAGCCAAAATGCTAGCTAGGCAGATATCCGCGATCGTCACCGTATCGCCATGGCAGAACAAGCCTGTTTGTGTCTCGGCAACAAGCCTGGTTTCGACGGCCTGCAAGCCTGTAGTGAACCAATGGCCTTGCCACGCCCGCCAGTCCGCATCATCAAACTTGCCAATCGTTGTTAGATATTTCTTGATCCGAGGCACAATAAGTGGATGGGTGTCCGCCGCCAGCATGGCCGCAAGTGAGCGCACCCTTGCACGACCATGTGGGTCGACCGGAAGCAGCGGCGGTTTAGGTGCGATCTCGTCCAAAAACTCGAGGATTGCCAGTGATTGCGTTAAAACCCCTGCCTCTGGCCCCTCATTGTCGCGTAAGGCTGGTAGGGCACCAAGAGGATTGATCCGTAAGAAAGCCTCATCGCGCTGTTCCCCTTTGTCGAGATCGATGAAGTGCTCGCTAAATGCGAGAGCCTTCAGGTTCATTGCGACGCGTACACGGTATGTCGCTGAAGTTCGCCAGAAGGCATAGAGTTCAAAGCGTTCGGTGTTTGTCATCGTAGCCATATAACATAAAGGTCTCCTTTTTTGAAGAAAAGAAAGAAACGACGTTTACCAGCTTTCGCTGGATCGCCGGCAGCGCATCCAAAGACGCAAAAGTCTCTGGTTCTTTTTTCAAAAAGAACCGCTTGCTGTCTCTCAAGCGGTTGGACTTGAGCGATGCCACTTCAGCTCAGATTGAACACCACCTTCACGCAGCCATCTTTTTTGTCGCGGAATGTCTTGTAGAGCTCAGGTCCATCTTCAAGGTTGTTGCTGCGATGGGTGATCAGAAAAGTTGGGTCGATCTTGCCGTCCTGGATCATTTTCGTCAGCGGCTCCAGATAGCGTTTTACATGAGTCTGCCCACTTTTTATCGTCAACCCTTTCTGCACGACAGAGCCCATATTCACCGGTATCGGGCCAGCGTATACGCCAGGGACCGAAATGATCCCACATGGCCGCACGGCGGTCACCATCTGCTCGAGGGCATACGGCCGCTGGTTGCTGGTGAGGCTTTCTTGAACGGCACTCACCATTCCCATGATCCCGTGGCCGCCACCCGTGGCTTCCATGCCGACGCAATCGATTACCGCGTCCGGACCTTTGCCGCCGGTGAGTTCTTTGATCCGCTCAAGCACATCTTCTTCGCTCAGTTTGATAATATCTGTAGCACCGGCTTGCCGAGCCAGTGCGATACGCTCCGGCACGTCCTCAATCACGATAACACGCGCCGCGCCCATCACGACCGCAGACTTAATGGCGAACAGCCCGACCGGGCCGGCGCCCCAGATCGCGACGGTCTCGCCACCCTTGATGTCGCAATGTTCAGCAGCCTGCCAACCGGTTGGCAAGATATCCGTCAGGAACAGCAGCTGCTCGTCCGTCATGCCTTCAGGTGCCTTCATCGGTCCCACGTCAGCCATCGGCACGCGCACATATTCTGCCTGGCCACCCCAATATCCGCCCGTCACATGCGAATATCCGAACAATCCGGCCGTGGTGTACCCGAACGTCTTGGCCGCCATTGCAGCGTTGCGGTTGGACCGCTCACAGCAAGACCAATTGCCCATCTTGCACATCCGGCACTGGCCGCAATTGATGTTGAACGGCACGACAATTCGGTCGCCCTTCTTCAACGCGTGGTCCGGCGAGCCCACTTCGACGACTTCGCCCATGAATTCATGGCCGAGTACGTCGCCACTTTCCATCGTCGGCATCTGGCCGTCCATCAGGTGAAGGTCCGAGCCACAAATCGCGCAGCTGCTTACCTTGATGATGACATCGCGCGAATCTTCGATTGTGGGATCGGGCACTGAGTCGCAGCGAATGTCGCCTTTGCCGTGCCAGCAGAGAGCCCGCATCTGTCATACTCCCGAGAGGCTGCGGCGATCCATGTGCGGCAGCAAAGTGATTTGGCGTTCAGACATGCCTAAGGACTGCTCGGTCCGAATGTTTCAGCCGCTCGAATGACAAGCCCGTTATCCGGAGTAATCTTTGTCTTACGTCATTAGATGTGATTTATGTTTTGGCCGAACCTTCCCGAACCTCCGGGCTTGCAGGTAAGGTGCTGAAGGAGAGTTCAAGCTCTATGAACGATACACGTGACGCCCAACTGCCACTGGCCGGGCAATGCCGCTGCGGGCGGATCCGCTATCACGTATCACAACCGCCGAAATTCGTGTTCGCCTGTCACTGCACAGATTGCCAGCAATTCAGTTCGAGTGCGTTCTCCCTCGGCATGGCCGTGGCAGAGACCGCCTTTACCATGGAGGGCGATCCACGATGCTGGGAGAAGACAGGCGAGAGTGGCGGCTGGAGCCGCCAGTTCACATGCTCGAACTGTGCAGGTTGGACGCACACGATTGCCAACGCAGCCAAGGGCATGGTGATCGTCCGACCAAGCACCTTGCAGAACCATGGCTGGGTGCGTCCGGTGGCGCAGATCTACACCCGCAGCGCGCTGCCTTGGGCGCTGTTACCGGTCGCATTTAGTTTTGCCGAAGAGTTCGAAGATCCAGCACCTTTAGGAAGAGCTTTTAAAGACACCAACATCTTTCCATCGACCTGAAGAAAGTCTGCAAGAACGCCACCGGTTGAAGTGACCGGTGGCGCAGACCAACGCCGCTGCCCTGCCGCTAGTAGATCGGCATCCCCCCATGCACCGGCAGCAACGCCCCGGTCGTATAACTCGCATCATCGGATGCCAAATACACATACGCAGCCGCCAACTCCGCCGGCTGCCCCGGCCGTCCCATCGGTGACTGGCTGCCAAAATTCTTCACCTGCTCCTCCTCCATCCCTGTCGGAATGAACGGCGTCCAGATTGGCCCGGGCAGCACCGCATTCACACGAATACCTTGCTCCACAAGCATCTGCGCCAGTCCCAGCGTGAAATTCGCAATCGCCGCCTTCGTCACCGAATAGCCCAGAAGCGTCGGCATCGGATGCTTCGCGTTCACCGATGACGTGTTGATGATCGAAGCACCCGGCTTGAGATGCGGCAATGCCGCCTTGCACAGGTAGAATTGCGAATGGATGTTGACGTCGAAGGTGCGGGTCCATTCCTCGTCGGTGATGTCCTCCAACTTGGCGCGCGTCGTCTGCGTCGCCCCGTTATTCACCAAAATATCAAGCCGACCAAAACGATTGATCGCTGCCTTCACCAAAGCGCGGCAATGCGCGGGGTCCGCGATATCACCAGGCGCCTTCACGGCTTCCCGCCCTGCATCGCGAACGCTGCTGGCGGCCGCCTCAGCATCCTCTTCCTCATTCAGGTAGGAGAGCACCACGTGCGCCCCCTCACGCGCGAAGGCCAGCGCCACAGCCCGCCCTATGCCAGAATCCGCACCGGTCACAAGGGCCACCCGCCCCTCAAGTTTGCCCGAGCCGACATAGCTCTCTTCCCCATGGTCTGGCACTGGCGACATCTGTGCCGAGGAACCGGGCTGCTCCTGCTTGGCTGTCTTGAACGGTGGGCGTGGATAACGCGTGCGTGGATCAATGGTCATGTGGCTGCTCCTATAAGCAGGAGGTCAGCGCTGCGGGGTTTGTCGCGTTTCGTGGCTCCCTAGCTTGTGTAAGCGAAAGGAAGAATCGTCATTTCTGCAGAGAAGCAAAAGACTATTATCTCTTTAAGGCATTCCGGCCGGCGACTTCGCCTAGAACGACGGCGGAGAGCAGGCCGTTGCCGGAGAGATAGCCTGAGGCCTGGCTGCCGGAAACGCCGCAGGCGGCACCGCCGGCGGCAAACAGGTTCGGCAATGCTTGGCCTCGCTCATCGAGCACCCGGGCACAATCATCCACCATCAGGCCGCCTTGGGTATGGAACAGCGCGCCCGTCACGCGAATGGCATGTAACGGCGTGACTAAAGCCGGACTCCCCGCAAAATCCCGGCCAAACGCATCAGTCCCGCCAGCCACCTTTAGCGCCGCCACCTCGGCCAGCGTCGCCTCGAACACATCCTCATCCACGTGCATGGCCCGCGCGAGTGCCGCAGGTGCCTCCGCCGTCAGGACGATTCCAGCCTCCTCGGCCGTGCGAAAATCCTCGAACTGCCGCGCGATCGCAGCGATCCGTCCATCGAACACCGTCCAGACAACTCCATCCGGCTGCGCCAGCACATGCGCGGCCTGCTCGGAATAGCCGCTCATCTCATTGCTGAACCGCGCACCCTCCCGGTTCACCTGCACACCGCCCTCGGTTATCGTGGCCCACGTGATCAATATCCCCGCAGGATGCGCCACCGAGCCATGCCCCTGATGCCCGGAGAGATGACGCACCGCACCGCCCATCGCCGCCCCCCACAGCAGCGCATCGCCCTGGTTGCCGGTATGCCCGAAATACAGCGCATCCTTCAGGCTCGGGATATGCTTCGCCACCAGCGCCTTGTTGCCGCCATACCCGTTGCACGCCAGCACCAGCGCCTGGCAGCCCACGCGCTCCACAGCACCATCAGGCCGGGTGATCTCCACCCCGGTCACTCGGGCACCATCCGCAAAAAGCCCCGTCACATGCGCGTCGCACAGCAGGTCGATCCCTGCGCGTTCCACCGCGCTGCGCAGCGCGTCGATCAGCTCGCGCCCCGAGCGCGACGGCAGGCCATGCATCCGGCAAGCGCTATGGCCAGGATATCGGAAATCCGCGAGCACCGAAAAATTAAGCCCATGCGACTCAGCCAGCCACGTGATTACGTCTCCGCAATGTCCGGCCAGCAGTTCCACCAAGGCCGGATCCGGCTCACCCTTCGCTTTTGCCATGATGTCGGCCGCAAATGCTTCCGCATTGTCGCTGATCCCCGCTTCGGCCTGAAAGCGCGTGCCGGCAGCCGGTATCAGCCCGGCCGAAAGCGCGGTCGAGCCCATCGGCACCGGGTCGCGCTCGATCAGCAGCGGCGTCGCTCCCGCCTCGTGTGCCGCCAACGCCGCGATCAGCCCCGCCGCCCCGGCACCGATGATCACCACCGGCATCTCGACATCGAATGGCCCGGCAAAAGGAACGACGCCGCTCACCCCAGCAACTCGGCCACGGTGGCGATCCTGGCAATCCCGCGCAGCCCTTCGATGGCCGCACCATGGATCTCTTCGGAGAAGGCGGCGCAGCCATCCTCCAGCACCGTCACGTCATAATCGCGCACCTGCGCCTCACGCACCGTGGAAGCGACCCCGCCATTGGTCACGATGCCGCCCACGATCAGCGCCGAAATGCCGCAACGCCGCAGCACCCAATCGAGCCTCGTATTAAAGAAGGCGGAATAGGCGATCTTCTCCACCGCCACATCTGCCGGCCCGAGCTCATCGACCAGCCTCTGCCCCCAGGCGCCGGGTGCGAAATCCCCGGCGGCGAGGAACGGCCGCAAGCGTTCAAGATGTGGCGAGATCAGCGGCGCACCGCCGCGCCCAGGCACCAGCGTGAACAAGGTGGCGGCCACCAGCACGCCCTCGCCACGCAGTTTCGCGGCAAGCGGCGCAAGCCGGGCGGGCAGGGCGGCAATCGCCGTAGCACCCTGGCCGGCCCGGCCATAGGCACCAAGCGGATGCAGGAAATCATTCTGCAGATCCACCAGGAGCAGCGCCGTCCTCGCGGCGTTCATCGCATGGCCTCGATGATCACGTTGCCCAGCGCATCCACCCGTGCCGAAAGCCCGGGATCCACGACGGTGGTTGCATCCGGCTGCTCGAGCACCGCCGGCCCATGGATCACCGTACCGACGGGCAGCGCCAGCCGGTCATAGATCGCCGTCTCATGCCAGCCGCCATCGAACCACACCGGGCGATGCAAGGGTTGCGGCATGGTCGTGCTGGTCGGTGCCAGCGTGCGCAGGTCGAAACGCGGCCGGCGCCCGATCGCCGCGATCCGCAGATTGACCAGCCGCACCGCCAAAGCCGGCATGGTGCGCCCGAACGCAGCCGTATAGGCCTGCTCGAAAGAGGCGCGCAGTCCATGTTCGGTCACCCCGGTGCTCCCGCCATCGAGCGTAAGCGAAAGCGGCGCCGCAAGCGTGTGGCTCTGACCGATATACTGCATGTCCGCCTCGAACACCGTATCGATCCGCTCCACCGGCAGCCCCGCCAGTTCGACCGCCGCGATCATCCGCCGCGCCTCCGCCACCAGCCTACGGTCAACGGCCGCTTCGTCGATGCCCGCCAACGGCAGGTTCACCGTCTGCACGATGTCATGCCGAATATCGGCGATCACGCAACCCAGCGCGGAGGTCACGCCCGGAAAGCGCGGCACCAGCGCGGCTTTCAGCCCTACTTCGCGCAGCAGCGCACCGGCATGCAGCGCGCCACCGCCGCCGAACGGCACCGCGGCAAACCGTGTCGGATCATGCCCGCGCTCGATCGAAACCAGCCGGATCGCCCCAGCCATGCGCGCATTGGCCACCCGCACGATCGCCTCCGCCGCCTGCTCCGGCCCGATCCCAAGTTTTTCACCCACCTGGGCGCCGATCGCCGCCCGCGCCGCCGCCACATCCAGCTGCGTCAACCCGCCGCCGATCGGCCGCGCCGCATTGATCCGCCCCAGCACCACATTGGCATCCGTCAGCGTCGCCCGTGTGCCGCCGCCGCCGTAACACACCGGCCCCGGACGAGACCCGGCCGAATCCGGGCCCACCTGCAGCAGGCCGCCGGCATCCACCGATGCGATCGATCCGCCGCCGGCACCGATCGTGGTGATCTCGATCATCGGCGTGCGTATCACCATGCCGAACTCGACCGTGGCCTGCGCCGCCAGCGAGGCTTGGCCGCCCACCACCAGCGCCACGTCGAACGAGGTGCCGCCCAGATCGCCGGTGATCACATCAGGAAACCCGGCCTCGAGTGCGATCGCGGACGCCGCAATCACCCCAGCCGCCGGCCCCGACAACGCCGTGCGCACCGGCACATGCCGCGCGAGTGCGGTCGACATCACCCCGCCGCTGGACTGCACGATATGCAGCTGCCCGGAAAATTCCTCTTCCAGCAGCGCGTGTTCGAGCTTGCCCAGATAACTTCCCACCGGCGGCTGCAGATATGCGTTCAGCGTCGCCGTGGAGCAGCGCTCGAACTCGCGTATCTCCGGAAGTATCTCGGAGGAACGGGTAAGATTCGCGTTCGGCCACAGCCCGCGCGCCATCTCGTAGGCCGCCAGTTCGTTGGCCGGGTTCGCATAGGCATTGATGAAAACAATCGCCAGCGCTTCTGCACCTTTCTCGATCAGCGTCGAGATCGCCTCCCGCAGCTGCGTGTGATCGACATGCGTGCGGATGCTGCCATCGGCCAGCGTGCGCTCATCGACTTCGAGCCGCATGTCGCGGTCGACAACGGGAATGAACTCGCCCCACAACCCCCAGGTATGCCGCCGGTCACGACGCCGCATCTCCAGCACATCGCGAAACCCGCGCGTGGTGATCAGCCCCACCCGTCCGCCCTTGCGCTCCAGCAGCGCATTGGTGCCGACGGTCGTGCCATGCACGATGGAACCCAGTTCCTTCACCGCCCCGAACCGGCGCAGCCCCGCCATGAACCCCACCGCCTCGTCGCCGCGGTTGGACGGCACTTTCGCCACACGGAAACCTGTTGCCTCCTGCAAGAAGAGATCGGTGAACGTGCCACCCACATCGACACCGACGATCACGATACATATCCCAGGGCTAGATCACGCGCGCTGGCCTCTGCACTGCGCGCAGCCGGATCACCCCAGCCGCCGCCGCCAGGCGTCTCCAGCCGCACGCTATGGCCGGCGCGCAAGGTGATATCCGTCACTTTGGAGACGAGCGGCGGCGTGGCACGGCCATGCTCCGTTCCCCAGGAAAATGTGTTCAGTGCCGCACTGCCGCCGCCCAGCACACCGAACGGCCCCACCTTGCCGCGTTCGCCCAGCAGGGACACCTGCGCATCGGTCAGCGCCTCGATCTCGTAAATTGCGCCAAGCCCGCCACGGTGTTGCCCAATGCCTGCCGAATCCGGCCGCAATGCCCATTGCGTGAACAGCACCGGATAAGCCGCTTCCAAAATCTCCAGCGGCGGTATGGTTGCCGTCGAAATCGGGTTGTTGGCGTGGCTCAGCCCATCGCCTTCCGGATTGCCGCCCATGCCGCCGCCGAAGAACGAGAACATCACCCAGCGCGACCCATCCTTGCGGTAACCGGCCATGGAAAGCGCATTAATCGTGCCGAACGGAGCTGCCGTCGCACGCGCCGGATCGGCCTGTGCAAGGGCGCCGAGCACCACCCCGATGAGCCTCAGGATGGTCTCCGTATATCCCGCCATCGGCCGCGGTGCGACCGCTGCCAGCAGCGTGGTCTCCGGCATGACAAAACGGATCGGCCGCAGACAGCCCGCATTGGCTGGCACGACGACAAAAACATGTTTCAGCACCACATAACAGGCGGCGATCGCGGTGGCATAAGAGATGTTCACCGGTCCTGCCACCGGCGGCGAGGAGCGTGAAAAATCCATCGTCATCGTCTCACCGTCAACGGTGAGCGTCAGTGCAATGGTGATCTTCTCGTCGATGATCCCGTCGTTATCGAGAACATCTTCAAATTCATACACGCCGTCCGGGAGTTCAGAGATCGCTCTGCGCATCAGCGCTTCCGCCCGATCCGAAAACAGATCGAACGACGAGGCCACGACATCGTCGCCGTACTCATCGAGCAGCCCTGCAAGCCGTTTTTCGCCCAGTGCCAACGCGCCCAGTTGCCCCTGCAGATCGCCGGCGTTGGAGGCAGGCACACGCGAATTTGCTGCCAGTATGTCGAGTATGTCTGTGCGCAGCACGCCGCCTGCAATCAGTTTAACCGGCGGAATGCACACGCCTTCCTGGAAACACTCGGTCGCACGCGGATTATACCCGCCGGGCACGTTGCCGCCGAGATCGAGCCAATGCCCCACTGATGCAATCCAGCAGAACAGTTTGTCGCCACGAAAAATCGGCCGCACGAGCCGCATGTCGTTCAGATGCGTGCCGCCGACATAAGGATCGTTGAACAGGAACGTATCGCCCGGCTGCAGCCCGCCATCACGCGCCACCTTCTCGATCACCGCCCGCACCGCAAATGCCATCGCGCCCACGAAAATCGGCAACCCTGCCGAACCCTGCACCAGCGTGTCACCAGTCGTTGCGTGATACAGCCCATGGCACGCATCGCGCGCTTCTGCGATGATCGGATTGAACGCCGCCCGGAACAGCGTCGCATCCATCTCATCAGCGATCTGCGAGAGTCGCCCTGACAGAATGGCAAGCGTCACTGGATCCGGCGTGCTCATGCTGTGCCCTCATATTTTTGGCCCAAAGCAAGCATTTCTGCCGTGCCCAGGCCTTCGTTCAACTGCGTGAAATCCAGCATGCGTTGCCGGAACGGCAGATTGCTGCGGTGCTGCGCCAACGAAGCATAGTAGTCCCGTGCTGCCAGCATCAGCGCGCGCACGATGCCGCCTGGGAAAATCACCAGCCTGTAACCGAGTTTTTCGAGATCCTCGGCCGGAAGGGGCGGCGTGTCGCCGCCATCCACCATGTTCGCCAGCAACGGCAGCATGCCGGAGAGTGCAGCGCTGATCTGCGCCATCGCCTCACGGCTCGGCGGTGCCTCGACGAAAAGAACATCCGCGCCCGCCTCGGCATAGGCCTGCGCACGCTCGATCGCGGCGGCCTGGCCGTCCACCGCGACCGCATCGGTACGAGCAATGATCAGCGTGGCCCGGCTCGCACGTGCATCCACGGCAGCCCTGATCTTGCCAACCATCTCCGACATCGGGATCACCGATTTGCCGCGCAGATGCCCGCAGCGTTTCGGAAACCCCTGGTCCTCCAGTTGGATTGCGCTCGCACCCGCGCGCTCGAACAGACGCACCGTCCGCTGCACGTTCAGCGCATTGCCGTAGCCGGTATCGGCATCGACGATCAGCGGCACATCCACACGATCGCGCACCAGCGCCACCGTCTCCGCCACCTCGCTCATCGACACCAATCCGATGTCGGGCGCGCCAAGCTTCGTGTAGGCGATCGCCGCGCCGGAAAGATACAGCGCCTCAAAACCCGAAGATGCTGCGAGAGAAGCCGTCAGCGCGTCATAGACACCGGGCGCTATCACCTGTCCCACCGCCAGCCGCTCCCGCAAATCGGCGGTCATGCCTGTTCTCTCCATATCCAGGGTCGATCCAGCCGGTCTTGCCGCTGAAATTTTTGTATTTCGCCTGCCAGCAGAACGGTCTGCGCAATCTCGTCCAGCCCGCCGAGCAGGGCCGTTCGGCGACGCTCAT
This sequence comes from Acetobacteraceae bacterium, assembly GCA_965198855.1. Taxonomy (GTDB): domain Bacteria; phylum Pseudomonadota; class Alphaproteobacteria; order Acetobacterales; family Acetobacteraceae; genus BOG-908. Next base: position 1,539,929 of record CBDAPZ010000002.1, read on the forward strand.
CGATCTCGAAGCGGAAAACGTCGCCATCGGGCGCTGTCACACTCTGCCGTTCCAGATCGACACTGAGAGGCGCCCCGCCTTCGCAAAGCTCAGCCAGATGCAGCAAGGTCTTCTCCGGCAGGATCACCGGCAGCAATCCATTCTGAAAACAATTCCCGGCAAAGATCTCGCTGAACGACGGTGCCACCACGCAGCGTATGCCGGCTCCCAGCAACGCCCACACTGCCGCCTCGCGCGACGACCCGCAGCCAAAATTCGCCCCCGCCAGCAGAATAGGCGCATGCGCGAATGCCGGCTGGTTCAGCACGCAATTCGGATCGGGGCTGCCATCGGGCAAAAACCGCAGCGCCTCGAGTGCCCATTGCCCCATGCTCTGCTTGGACGTCCCGGTCATGCGCTCTATGCGTATGATCACGTCGGTATCGACATTGTCCCGCAGCAGCGGCGCCGCAGCGCCGGTAACGACATCCACCTTCTCCATCATCGCCCGCGCGGATCGGTGATCACGCCGGTGATCGCGGCCAAAGCCGCCATCGCAGGGCTCGCCAGATGGGTGCGCGCACCCGGCCCCTGCCGCCCCACGAAATTGCGGTTGGTGGTCGAAATCGCGCGCTGCCCGGGTGGAACAACATCGCCATTGGCCGCAACACACATCGAACATCCCGGCTCGCGCCAGTCGAACCCCGCCGACCTGAAAACCTGGTCGAGCCCCTCAGCCTCCGCCGCTCGCTTGACCTGCTCGGACCCCGGCACCACCCAAGCCGTCACCCCAGCCGCCACGTGACCGTCCTCGATCATGGAAGCCGCCGCCCGCAAATCGGAAAGGCGGCTATTGGTGCATGAGCCGATGAACACCCAGTCCAGCTTCGTGCCTGCCAAACGTTGTCCCGGCTGCAACCCCATATACTCCAGCGCCTCGCGCCACGCCTGCGCTGTCGCCTCATCCGGGGCCGCAGCCGGATCCGGCACCAGCCCATCCACTGGGATCGCATGTTCGGGGCTGATGCCCCAGGTGACCCCAGGTGCGACATCCTTCATGTCGACCAGTATTTCCGCGTCGAAATTTGCTCCCGCATCGCTCGGCAGTGTGCGCCAATGCGCGGCTGCCTCGTCCCAGCCAGCATCGTGAGGTGCATACGGGCGAGCCCTCACATACGCGAACACCGTCTCGTCCGGTGCGATGAACCCCATCCTGGCGCCGAACTCGATCGACAGGTTGCACAGCGTCAGCCGCGCTTCGACACCCAGCGCTCGCACCGCCGCGCCCGCATATTCCACCGCAAACCCGGTGCCACCCGCAGTGCCATGGCAGGCAATCAGGTGCAGCATCATGTCCTTGGGCGTCACCCAAGGCCCTGCCTGGCCTTCGAAAGACACGCGCATGCTGCGGGGCCGCCGCAGCCGCAATGTCTGCGTCGCCAGCGCATGCACCAGCTCCGAGGAACCCACACCGAATGCGAGCGCACCGATCCCGCCATTGGTGCAGGTATGGCTATCCCCGCAGATCAGCGTGCTGCCCGGCAACGCAATCCCCAGCTCCGGCGCCATTACATGCACGATGCCCTGGCCAACCGAGCCGACATCGAAAAACTTTATGCCATGCGCCTCAGCCTGCCTCCCCAGTGCCGCCCGCAGCTTTCCGCCGACACTGCGCACATCGCCCGCCCGCCCGGGCGCCGTGGACACCGCATGGTCCGGCGTCGCGAAACACAGCTCGGGATTGGCCACCTGCAGCCCGCGCCGGCTCAGCTCCTCCAGGGCGCGGCCGCCAGACAGATCGTGCAGCAGATGCCGGTCGATATGCAGCAGCGCCCAGCCATCGCCAAGATCGGCGACCACATGGCTCGACCAGATTTTGTCGAACATCGAGGCGGCATGGACAACCATGGGCGGGTTGTCGGGCATTTCGCGCTGCCCGGCCAGGGGAGCAGACGATCTATCCACGGTGCGGCTAACGCATAGCAAGAGAAGACCTTCTTTTCTGAAGAAAAGAAGCAAAAGACTTTTATGTGGCTGTCGCGGTTCTCTCCGGCAGCGGACGCCATGATAACAAAAGTTTTTTGGTTCTTTCTTTCAAAAAAGAACGGCTTCCTTCACTTGCTCTCTGGAGGATTCAATCGCGACATCCCACCAAGCACCACCCACTTGCCGTCTCTTTCCACCCAGACATGAATGTTCGGATACCACTCATCCACCTTCGATCCGTCAGCTCTTACAGTGCGATGATTGAGATAGTAGATCACCGCCGTGTCGCCATCGCGTGCAAAGCCCGTCACCTCGCCTTTGATGACTTCATGTGCGCCCGCGACGGATTTACCGCCCTTCTTGAGCGCGTCATTGTTCAGCGGCCTGTCGAGAGACGCCGGCCAGGCGAGATAATGCGGGCTCGCGTGATCGATGTAATATTGAATATTACCGTGTGCGCGGCCCTCGTAGATTTTCTGCTCCTGCGACCAGATCAGCGCTTCTGCCGGATCCTTGGTTTCCTGCGCGTGACTGCCACAAAACCAGCCCAGCGACAGCAAAGCCGGCGCTGCCATCAGGCAGAATGCGGATGTCCGGAGACCCACGCTCAATTCCCTCGCGGCACGTAGGCGATCAGATCCAGCAACGCATTCGCACCCGGAACCACAAGAGGACCACCGATCTTCATGGTGGTCGACGCAGGCTTCACCCCAGGAAAATGCTTCGACCATTCTTCGATCGAGTCCGCGAAATGGTCACCCGCATCATGGAAACATGCGCGTCTGACGACATTCTCCAGCTTCGTGCCGCCGGCCTCGCAGATGGCAGCCACGTTCTTCAACATGAAGCGCATCTGATTCTGTCCCGGCAAGCCATACCATGGGAATTCCGGATGCCGCAGCATGCCGGGTGCCAATTGGCCGCTAGAATCGCACGCCATCTGCTGACTCAGGAACAGGAAATCGCCCGCTTTCACCGCCTGTGGCTCGTGGCTGAACGGCTCCGGTGCATCGGACGTTTCCACCGGCGTGATGGTAAGTTTTGAATCATCAGCCAACAGGATGAACGCAATCTCGATCCGGCTGCCCTTGGTGCCCAGCCCCATATAGGGGATCACGCAGCGCGCCGGCGGGTTCTTCGGAAACCACTTTCTCCATATACGATCCATTCCGGCATAGTCGCTGGGATCGCCGATATACACATCGGCCTTCACAGCCCGTTCCAGCGACGAACCAGCCGCTTGCGCAATCGCCGCCAGCTTCGACAGCGTGTAATCCGTCTGCGCCTCGATCGACGAGCCGTACCAAACATACGGATTGACTCGCGCCTGCTTCGCCAGCGCGCTGGGTTCGCCCATCGAACGCGCCTCGCCGAAATCGCCGACCCAATCGGTGGGCACTTCGCCCGCCAGAAACACCCAGTCGCCACGGCGCACGGCAGGTGAATATCCGGCCAACGGCGCAGGCACGCCGGCGGGTGCTGCAAAGCCTTGCGTCGTATGCGCGTCGTCGATCGCGATCATATCGACTTCGATCCTTGCGCCGCGTACCGGCAGCGCGCGTATGCTCACCGCGGTGGAGGCCGGACGCGGCTCGAAGATGAACTCGTTGCGGACATCGAGATATGGCGTGATGCTGAGGCCAGGCCAGCAATCGCCGGCGGCGAACTGTTCGTTCGTCGGCTTGTCCCACGGGAACCACTGCCAGATACGCACGATGTCCTTGGCGATGTCGCAGCCGGCCGCCGCCAAAGTGCGCTGCAACGTTTGCATCACGAAGCGCGATTGGAGCGCCTGCGCATCCTGTAGATTCGCATTTTTCGCACGCGCTTCCGGCGCGATACCCGTCTCGAAATCGCTGGCGAGCTGGCCGGAGACGAACACCCATCCACCGGCCTTCACCGCGGGGCTGTAAGGCATCAGCGGCTTGGGAATATCCGGCCAGATCGACTGAACTTCAGCCGTGGCGACATCGTTAGTCATGCAGCGTAAAATCCTCTACTCAAACAAGGCCGCCATCGATGATCAGGCTGCGCCCGGTGATGAACTTCGCAGAATCAGACGCGAAGAAAGCAACCGCCCCAGCCACGTCATCCGGCTGCCCGATCCGCCCGAGCGGCGTTGCCCGCGCGACGCCCTGCTTCGTCTCGTCATCCAGCCATGCCAGCATCGCAGTATCGGTGGCACCCGGTGCGACCGCGTTCACGGTGATGCCGCGCGGGCCAAGCTCTTTCGCAAATCCGGCGGTGATCGAGTTGAGTGCCGCCTTGGACGCGGAATAGATCGCCGTGCCGGCCAAAGGCGACGCAGCGATATTGGTCGAGAGGTTGATCACCGCACCGCCGCCCGGCGGGAAATGCGGCACGGCCGCCTGCATCATCAGCACTGCCGACAGAGTGTTCGCATGGAACTGCCTATCGAATGCTTCCGCCGTCACACTGCCGAACGGCAAATTCTCCAGCGCACCCGCCGAATTCACCAGAATATCGATGAAGCCGAATTTCGCCACCACCGCCTCTGCAATCGCCTTGCACTGCGCCGCATCGGAGGTGTCGCCGCCCACGCAGAACGCCTGACCACAGGCCAGGCCGATCTCTGCCACCAGTTTTTCCGCCGGCGCGGGGCTACGATAATAGTGGACGGCAACGGCAGCACCTTCATCGGCCAGCCGGCGCGCGATCGCGCCGCCAATACCGCCCGAGGCGCCAGTCACCAGGGCCACCCTGCCTGCAAAGCGCCGAGCCTGCATCGAAGAAACTTCCTTTACCGGACGTGCATCTTTCCACGTCATCACGCAGGCCAAGACTGCGCCCCGCGCCGCTTGCGGCTCAAGCCACAAGCGGGCCATGTTCGCGTGCCGAACAGGTGCCGCGCGGCTGCCCGCGCCGCTTCGGCGACCACCGTAAGAAGCAGCATGATGCTGCTCGAAAGGCCTGGCACCTTGACCACCTTCCCATCAGGCACGCAGGCAGGCTACCCGCCAACGAGGCACGCCTGGTCCGTGCTACTGCTCCTCGTACTGGTTTCCATCGTCGCGACGCTGGACCGCAGCGTGCTGAGCCTGCTGATCGACCCCGTTCGCCACGACCTCTCCATCTCCGATGTGCAGATCAGCCTGCTGCAAGGCCTCTCCTTCAGCCTGTTCTACGCGACCGCCGGCCTCGCCCTCGGCTTCTACACCGACCGCACACAGCGCTGCCGCCTGCTCGCCTGCGGCATCCTGCTCTGGAGCCTGTCGACCATCGCCGCCGGCTTCTCCACCAGCTTCACCTGGATGTTCCTCTCCCGTCTGCTCGTCGGCATGGGCGAAGGCACGCTCGGCCCCTGCTCCATCTCGCTGATTGCGGATCTCTTCCAACCCGCCCGGCGCGGACGGCCCATGGGCTTCTTTCTGATGGGCCAGGCCATCGCCAGCGGCATCTCGATCCTGCTGACCGGCACCATTCTGCGCCATCTGCCGCACGACCTGGTGCTCGGCACCTTCAGCCTGCACCCCTGGCGTGTCGTCTTCATCGTCACCGGCCTACCCGGCCTGCTCGTCGCACCCGCCATCCTCGCTTTGCGTGAACCTGCCCGGCAGGAAAGGATCCTCCTGGATACCCGCCTCACCCTGCGGCAAAGCCTGCGCCTGCTCCACGAACGCCGCCGTGTGCTCGTGCCGCTCTATCTAGGCTTCGCCGCAGTCTCCGCTGGCTTCTACAGCACCATCGCCTGGGGCGCCGTCTCGATCACACGGCATTATGGCATCAAGATCACCCAGGTCACCGGCCTGTTCGGCCCCGCCAGCATCGTCTTCGGCCTGGCGGGCCCCCTGCTGACCGGCTTCCTGATCGACCGCATCATGTCGCGCCGCGGCGCGACAGACCGCCTGCGCCTCCTCGTCATTACACCGCTGCTGGCCATCCCCGTCATCGCCAGCGTGCTGATGCCGAGCGCGCCGCTGGCCATACTCTGCGTCGCCTCGATGATGGGCGCCTATCCCGCAAGCTCCACGACATTTTTCTCGGTGCTGCAAGGCAGTGTCCCCAACGAACTTCGCGGCTTCACCATTTCGTTGTGCGGCCTGACAAACGCTGTGATCGGCGCGACCGGCGGGCCGCTGCTGGTGGCGGTCCTGGGCGAGCATGTCTACAGCGGACCGGCCGCTACGGCGGAAGCACTTTCCACCACCTTGATTATAGCAATGGTTTTGGGGTTTTCGCTGTTTACATATGGCAGGAAGAAAGCAGTTCTTTTTTGAAAAAAACCAAAAAACTTTTATGTATATGGCGCGTCCTGCCGGAGAGAACCGCGACAGCGACCTGAAAGTCTTTTGCTTCTTCCTCAGAAAAGAAGATCTTCCTTCCTAAATCGGCGAAAAATCTTTCACCAGATCCTGTATCCGCTCCGCATCAGACTGTTCCATCACCCGCCGTGCAAAGCGTGCACAATCATCGATCGACACCGCGCGCACTGCCTGTTTCACCCGCGGCACCGCCGGGGCGTTCATGCTGAACGAGCGCAGTCCCAGCCCCAGCAACAAAGGCACCAGTTTCGGGTTCGACGCCATCTCCCCGCATACCGAGACGGGCATGCGCATCCGCAAAGCAGCTTCGGTCGCGAACTGGATCAGCCGCAGCACCGCCGGATGCAGTGAGTCATACAGCAGCGAAACATCGCTCGCAGCCCGGTCCACGGCGAGCGTGTACATGGTGAGATCGTTCGTGCCAATGGCGAAGAAATCGGCTTCAAGGGCCAGCGCATCGGCTGCCAAAGCGGCCCCTGGCGTCTCGATCATGATGCCGAGCGGCGGCAGTTTTTCGGGCAGTTTTTCCCCACGCCGGCGCAGCCGTCGCGCCACGCGTTCGTAGATCTCGCGGGCAGCGCGCACCTCGCCGGTGTTGGTCACCATCGGCAGCAGCACGCGCACCTTGCCGAATTTATGCGCGCGCAGGATGGCGGAGAGCTGCGTCTCGAACAGCTCCGGCCGTCGCAGCAGGAGGCGAAGGCCGCGCACGCCAAGAGCGGGATTATGGTCCGCTTTCTCCGGCACCAGGCCGCGGGAGGAGAGAGCGTCGATATCTTTCTCGCCGCCCCAGTCGAGCACTCGGATGGTCACCGAATCGCCGTCCATCGCCTCGAGCACGGTGCGGTAGATCTCGGTCTGCGCTGCTTCGTCGGGCAGAGTGTCGCGGTTCATGAACAGGAACTCGGTGCGGAACAGCCCGATACCCGCAGCACCCGACTGGGCGATCAGCGGCAGCTCCGCTAGCAGCTCCAGATTGCCCTGCAGCTCGACATGTTCGTTGTCGGTGGTGTTGGCGGGCAGGCGGCGTAGGCGGTGGAGGCGCTGCGTCTCGCGCGCAAAGGCGGAGATATCGCGCCGGGCCTGGGCGAGTGTTTCCGCTTTTGGGTTCAGCACGATCTGGCCTGCGCCACCATCGAGCACCATGTGGGTGCCGGCGCTGATGGCGGCGAGCAATCCAGGAACACCCAGCACGGCGGGCACACCCAGCGCGCGCAGCATGATGGCGGTATGACCGTCGGTGCCGCCTTCTTGAGTGGCGAGGCCGGCGATGCGGGATGGATCGATCAGGGCGGCGTCGGCCGGGCGTAGCGTTTCGGCGACCAGTATGGCGCCTTGCGGGACGGCGGCAAAACTGCGGAACGGGGCAGCGGTGAGGTTGCGCAGCAGCCGGCGCCCGGTCTCGCGGATTTCGTCGCTGCGGCGCTGGCGCGCCTCCATCTCGTCGCGATTGCGTGCCATCGGCTCTGCAGGCACCGCGAGCATCGCGTCGGCGAGGATCTCCACCTCGTCCAGCACCGCGGTTTCCGCCGTCAGTAACTGCTCGGTAATGCGTTTCTTGGCCTGCCGCAGCAGCCGCGACGGCCCAAGCATCTGCAGATAGGCATCCAGAAGCGGGGCGATTTCATTCTGGCTGTCATCGGGCAGCGCCGTCAGGCGCGCGCGCAGCTTGCCGAGCTGTTTGCGCGAGGTATGCACCGCGGCATCCAGCCGCTCGATTTCAGCCTGCACGCCCTCCGCCGCGATCTTGCCGCGGGAGACCACCATGGCCTGTTCCTTGGCGGTGAACGCGATGCCGATGGCAATCCCGGGGCTGACAGCCATGCCGGTGAGGCTGCGCTCGGCGCGCCGTTCCGTTCGTCCGGTGGGGCGGGGCGGCTCAGTCCTGCTCATTGAAGCCGGACTCGATCAATCCCGCGATCGCATCCAGGGCCTCATGCGCGTCAAACCCTTCAGCGCGGATCTCGATGGTGCTACCGACGCCGGCGCCCAGCATCATCAGCCCCATGATGGAGCGGGCGGAGACCACTTGGCCGTCACGCAGCACGTCGACATTGGCGGAGAACTGCTCGGCCATGTTGACGAGCTTGGCAGCCGCGCGGGCATGTAGCCCGCGACGGTTGACGATCGGCACGACACGGCTGACGACTGCTTCGCCGTTCAAGGCAAGTGCCCGTTTTTATGTGTCGGATTTCGGTTGTCAGTCACGTGGCCGGGTTCCAGTTCCGCTCACGAAACTGGTAGCTGAAAACCAGCAACTAGCAACTAGGCACTCTCTCAGGAGTGCGCTTTTACCGGCTCCGGCAGGAGCGAGCCCGGATGCAGCCCGTTGGGTGTGCGCGGGTCGAGCGACCTGCAGATATTGGGGCTCTTGCAGGTGCTCAGCACGTGCGAGGCGGCGGCAATGTATTTCTTGCCCGCGAACTCGGCAATGTCCGTGCATTCGGCCAGCGTTTGCCGCGATCGCACCTTTGCCAGCTTGACCAGCATAGGCAGGTTCATGCCGGCAATTACCTCCACGCCGCCACGGCCCATCATGGAGATGGCCAGGTTGGACGGGGTACCACCAAACATGTCCGTCAGCAGGATCACGCCGTCGCCTGCATCGACATCCTCGATGCAGTGCTGGATGTCGTCGCGACGTTGTTCGACGTCGTCATCGGCACCGATGCAAATCGTTGCGACCCGTTTCTGCGGTCCTACCACGTGTTCCATGGCGGATCGCATTTCCTCGGCCAGACGGCCGTGGGTGACCAGAATCAATCCGATCATTTTGTTTTGCTCAGGCCTCCTGCGCCTGTTCCGAGACACATGTCCCGGTATTGTACGCGTTTAAGTCCTTACGCACGTAACACACTCACTCTCCGGCATATTGGGCCGGACGGGGTCCATTTCCCCCATTTTGGGGCAAGTCGCGGCTCAATTCACGGTGGGTCACCGCCACGCGCCAGCCCAGTGCGCCGCTCTGCGCGGCTCCTGGGCTCAGGCCCGGCTGCAACGCCCGCAAACGTTCAGCGAGAAGCTGAACGACGCGAACCGAACGGTGTTTTCCCCCTGTGCATCCAACTGCGATGCTTGCGTATTTCTTGCCCTCCTGAACGAAGCGCGGCAAGAGCAGGGTTAACAGATCGGTAAGCTTTTCCACGAACGGCGCAAAGTCCGGATCGGCTTCCACGTAAGCGGCGACCTCCGGATCCAATCCCGTCTTAGGGCGCAATATGGGGTCGTAATGCGGGTTCCGTAGGAAGCGTGCATCGAAGACCAGCTCTGCTTCGCGCGGGAGGCCCTTCGGATAAGCGAAGGAAATAAGCGAGACGGTCATTCCGGCTTCGGTTTGTTCAGATCCGCTAAACCTTTGCTCTATCATGCGGCGCAACATAGGCAGCGGTATATCCGACGTATCCAGTAGGAGATCGGCGGCCTCTCTCAGCGGCGCCGTCATGGCGATCTCAGCGGTCACCCCATCCGAGACACGGCTGGTCGGGGCAAGGGGATGGCGCCGCCGGGTTTCAGTATACCTTCGTAATAAAGCCGCCTCGTCCGCATAGGCAAAGACCAGCTCAGTACGCAAATCAGGGTTGCGTTTTAGTTTTGACATAAGGGCTAGAATCGCCTGCGGATCGAACCCCCGGCTGCGGGAGTCGACGCCAATGGCAGCCGGGCGCTCCCCGCGCACCATCAGATCCTCCATCAGGCGCAACGGCGGATTGTCGACTGCCTCATACCCAAGGTCTTCCAGGATGCGAAGGATCGAAGCCTTGCCGGCGCCGGACAGGCCGGTGACCAGCACGACCCGCCGCGGTGGAGCTGGTGCTGGAGTGGTGGGTGCCTCTTCGGTCAACGTCGTCACCCGAACGCTCCCGCTACGAAGGGCAGCCTGCCCAATGCGCCATCCAAGGCCAATTCCACGAGAAGCGGCGCCGATGCACACCATGGGTCCAAACAGACCATAGGAAGGTCAAGATCATCGTAACGCGCCGGCATCGGTAGGCGCGCGCCTCGTTGCAGCGTCACCACCAGCGCCACCTTGGCACGCGGCAGGTGGTTCAGGCGAACGATCCCCAGCCCACGCGCTTCCACCAGCCCTTCGAGCTGTGCCGGTGCCGCGGCAAACCCATCGTCGATATCCACCTGGTCATCGGCGACGAGGGAAAAACCACGATCGACCAGGCGCAGCAGCAGGTCTGACTTGCCTGCACCGGACGGCCCCAGCAACAGCACGCCGTCGTCGCCCCGGGCGGCGCAACTGGCATGCAGGCGAAGGCCGTGGGGCGGCAAGGGCGGTCAGACCTTTCGTTTTCGAGGCTCGGCCCCGAGCAGATGGCCGATCGGCGTCAGCGATTCGATATTGTCGCACAGGATCTTGAACACGGCGAGCAGAGGGACTGCCAGCAGCGCGCCGGCGACGCCCCACAGCCAGTCCCAGAACATCAGCGCTGCGATCACCAGCAGCGGGTTGAGCGTGAAGCGGCGCGCCAGCAGCAGCGGGGTGATGGTCTCGCCTTCCACCATGTGGATCAGCAAATACACGCCCGAGGGTGCAAGCGCCCAGACCACGTTGGAAAAGGTGAACAGCCCCACGAAGAAGAAGATCACCATGCCGGTGAGCGCGCCCAGGATAGGGATGTAGTTCAGCAGGAACGCCACCGTTCCCCAGAGCAGCGGGTCCGGCAGACCAAAGGTCCAGGCGGATAAGCCATTCGCCACGCCGACACATAGATTCATCAGTGTGATGGTGGAGAGATAGCCGGAGATGTTGCGCTCGACCTCGGTGGCGATCTGCACCGCGCGCTTCTTTTCCGGAAGTCCCGGCAGGATTTCGACAAATCGCCGCAGCAGCGCGTCACCATCGGCGAGCAGGAAGAACAGCATGATCAGCAGCGTCATCGCCTGGCCGAGGAAAGAGCGTGTGCCGGCCAGCACCGTCAGCCCCATTCCGACCGGTGCCGAGGCGGATTTGGCGTCAGCGGGCGCTGCTTGCGGTGCCGGTGCGGCCACCGGTGCTTCGCCTTGCTGGCGGGCGGCGCCGCTGTCCTGCATGAGCTTCTGCATTTCCTGCATGCCGCCCTGGAACATCGCGATCGGCCGGCGCAGGAAGCTGAGCTTCGCCTGCAGCGTCGGCAGGCTTTGCGGCGCCTTGGCGATCCAGCCTGCGGCCGGCACCGAGATGGCGTAGCCAACGCCGCCGATCGCCGAGAACACGATGCCGATCAGCAGCACGGCGCTCAGCATACGCGGCAGATGCAGTTTTTCGTGCAGCAGGCGCGCCGCCGGGTTGAGCAGCAGGCTCAGCACCAGCGCCAGCACGATGGGCAGGATGATCCCGGCGGCAAAATACAAGGTATAAAGGACGGCAAGCGAGGTGAGGATAACCAGCGCCACATCCTGCACCCGGAAGGTCGCGTCTCGCATCACCGCCTGCGCCTGGCGGGTTTCGCGTTGCATTTCCGAGAGGTCGTCGTCCATGCAAGGGTGATACCACGCGGCAGGGACTATGGTAGGGCTAAGGGTATGATTTTGTCCTGGATTCCGGGCGCTTTGCCTGAAAACGTCGCCACAACCATCGTGGCCGCGTTCCTAGGTGCCGCCATCGGTGCCGAGCGCGAGTGGCGGCGCCATCCGGGCGGTCTGCGTTCCTGTGCGCTGGTAGGTTCGGCTGCCTGCGTGTTCGCGCGGCTCGCGCTGGCGCATGGCGGCAGCAATCCGGCGGCCGGCTTTGGCGCCATTGCGTCCGGCGTCGGTTTTCTGGGTGCCGGCGTCATCATGCATGAGGGTGCGCATGTGCGTGGCTTATCGACGGCTGCCACCTTCTGGGCGGTAGCGGCCATCGGCACCGCCTCGGGCCTGCTGGATTACGGCATGGCGGTCGCGCTGACGCTGGTCGTCTTCTTCGCTCATGTCGCGTTGCGCCCCCTCTCCAACTGGATCGACCGCAGCGCCCCTCCCGAAGAGGTAGGTCCCCTATGATCAGAAGTTTTTTGGTTCTTTTTTCAAAAAAGAACTGCTTTCTCGATGACTGAATTCTGGTCAGCATCGACCTACGGATGCAACGCTCGTTTCGTGGCCGATCTGGCCGCCCCGTTGCTAGGTCTGCTAGCCCCCCAGCCCGGCGAACTCATCCTGGATCTGGGCTGCGGCGATGGCGCGCTCACCGAGCGTATTGTTGGTGCGGGCGCAAGCGTGGTCGGCGTGGATGCCTCGCCGGACATGGTGCGTGCGGCCCGTGCACGCGGCCTCGATGCGCGAGTCATGGATGGCCAGGCGCTCGATTTCGCCGGCGTGACGTTCGACGCGGTGGTTTCCAACGCTGCTTTGCACTGGATGCCCGACGCTCAGGCGGTGATCGCCGGGGTGGCGCGTGCGCTGAAGCCCGGCGGCCGTTTCGTGGGCGAGATGGGCGGGCATGGCAACGTGGCCTCCATCGTCGCGGCCCTGCATGCGAGCTTGCGCAGCCGCGGTGTGGCGCCTGCTCAGGCGTTCGGCTGGTTTTTTCCGACGGCTGGCCAGTATGCGGCATTGTTGCGCGCGGAAAATTTCGCTGTCCTTTACGCGGATCTGTTCGCCCGCCCCACCTTGCTGCCCACCGGCATGGCCGGCTGGCTCGCGACGTTCGCGGCACCTTTTCTGACCGATGTGCCGCAATCGGAACATGCGGCGATCCTGCAGGAGGTCGAAGAGCTTCTCGTCCGTCCGTTGCGCAGTGCAGCCGGAGACTGGATTGCCGACTATGTCCGGCTTAGGTTCCACGCCACCGCAGCATAAGGGTAGGGGACACATGCGCCACGAACTCACCGAGAAGATCGTCCGGATCAAGATCGAGCGCGATCTCAAATGGGCCGACATGGCTGCGCTGACCGACGGCCTGTCGAAGGAATACGTCACCGCCGCCCTGCTCGGGCAGATGCAGCTCCCGGCCGAAGCCGCTACCGCCGTGGGCCATTACCTCGGCCTGGAGGATTTCGAGATCAAGCTGCTGCAGCAGCCCCCCTATCGCGGCTCGCTGCCCACCGCCGCGCCGACGGACCCGCTGATCTATCGTTTCTACGAACTGATCAGTGTCTACGGCACGACCTTCAAGGCGCTGATCCACGAGGAATTCGGCGACGGCATCATGAGCGCCATCGATTTCCGCATGGACCTCCAGCGCGAGCCGAACCCCGCCGGCGACCGCGTGGCGATCACGATGAGCGGCAAGTTCCTCTCCTACAAGCAGTACTAGTATCATCGGAGCGTAGTGGTCGTACCCGCCAAATCAGGCGGGCAAGATCGATATGGGGCCAAGTTGAACGTCGTTGCACCTCTGCCGGAAAGCCTGGCACGCCTTCCTAAGCCCGCCTCCAGCCGGCGCCTTACCGCCATCATCGTCGCCGTCGCCCTGTTCATGCAGAACCTCGACAGCACCATCGTATCCACAGCCCTGCCGGCGATGGCGCGCGCCTTCCATGCCGATCCTGTGCACATGAACGTCGCCCTGACCGCCTATCTCTTCGCCGTCGCCGTTTTCATCCCCGCCAGCGGCTGGCTTGCCGACCGCTTCGGCACACGCAGCGTGTTCCGCGCGGCGATCGCGATCTTCACCATCGGCTCGGTGCTGTGCGGGCGTGCCGACAGCCTCGGCTTCCTTGTATTCGCACGCGTCCTGCAGGGCGTCGGCGGCGCGATGATGCTGCCGGTGGGCCGGCTCGTGCTGCTGCGCTCGGTGCCGAAAAGCGAGCTGATCGCTGCAATGACCTGGGTGACCATGCCGGCCTTGGTCGGCCCGGTGCTGGGCCCCCCGGTGGGCGGTTTCATCGTTACCTATTTCAGCTGGCGCTGGATCTTCGACATCAACGTGCCGATCGGCATACTCGGCGTCATCCTGGTCACCCTGTTCATCGATGACATACGCGAGCCGGACCCTGGCCGCTTCGATGTCAGGGGCCTCTTCCTGAGCGGTGCGGCGCTGGGCTTTTTCATGGCGGTTCTGGAACTCGCCGGCCGAGACCTGGTGCCGCTCTCGGCCATCCTCGGTATGGCGTGCGCCGCCATTACCGCGGCCGGCGCCTACTGGCTGCATGCACGCGCGCAGATCCGCCCGCTGCTGGATTTCTCCCTGATGCGTCTGCCCACCTTTGCGGTATCGGTGTTCGCCGGCTCGCTCTTTCGCATCGGCATCGGCGCGGTGCCGTTCCTGCTCCCGCTGATGATACAGCTTGGCTTCGGACGCAGCGCCGCACAAAGCGGCATGATCACCTTCGCCACCGCCCTCGGCGCCATCGGCATGAAACCCGCCACCACACGCGTGCTGCGCCGCTTTGGTTTCCGCACAACGCTCGCAGCCAACGGCCTGTTCTGCGCGGCACTGCTCTGCTGCTGCGCCGCCTTCCGACCGACCTGGCCGATCGCCGCCATCTACGCCGTGTTGCTGGTCAACGGCTTCACGCGCTCTCTGCAATTCACTGCCTACAACACCATCGCTTATGCCGACGTGCCGCCCGCCCGCATGAGTGCCGCCACCACGCTCTATGCAGTGCTGCAGCAGGTATCGCTCACCGTGGGCATCCCCATCAGCGCCGGCGTGCTGCAAATGGCGCGCGTCTCTGGTCACCACGCCGCACCACAGACGGCCGATTTCACGCTGGCCTTTCTCGTGGTAGCCGCTATCTCCCTGCTGGCAAGCCCGGCCTCTCTGCTGATGCCCAAAGGCGCTGGCCGCGAAATGAGCGGGGCACGCTGACGACCCCAAAAAGGAGTTTCCATGCGTCGCCTGCTGGCTGTCCTTCTCCTGCTCCCCGTTGCCGCCCGCGCGGCCGGCCTGACCGTGTTCGCCGCCGCGAGCATGACCAACGCGATGCAGGATGTCGGCACATTGTGGGAAGCCAAAGGCCATACGAAAATCACCTTCTCCTTCGCCGCGTCGTCGGCTCTCGCCCTGCAGATCGAACATGGCGCTCCCGCCGCCCTGTTCCTCTCCGCCGACGAGAAATGGATGGATGAACTGGCCAAGAAAAACGCCATCATCCCCGCCAGCCGCACCGACCTTGTCGGCAACAGCCTCGTGCTCGTCGAACCAGCCTCCAGCCTCCAGCCGGTCGACCTCACGCAAGGCACGCCCCTGCTCACCCTGCTCGGCACCACAGGCCGCCTCGCGGTCGGCGACCCGGCCCACGTGCCAGCGGGCATCTACGCCCAGCAATCGCTCACCAAACTCGGCGTGTGGGACAAGATCAAATCGCGCCTGGCGCCGGCTGACTCCGTCCGCTCAGCCTTGCGCTTGGTGGAGACCGGCGAAGCACCGGCCGGCATCGTCTACGCGACCGACGTGAAGATCACGCCGAAACTTGGCGTGGCCGCAACATTTCCGCCGGATACACATGACGCGATCCTCTATCCGGTAGCGCTGACCAAAGCCGGGGATACGAAAGAGGGGCGGGCGTTCCTGCAATTCCTTCATAGCGAGCCGGCGGCGGACGTGTTCGACCATTACGGATTTACGAAGCCTTAGGAAGAAAGCAGTTCTTTTTGAAAAAAAGAACCAAAAAACTTTTGTTATCGAAACGTGTTTCATCTTTCGGAGGATGAGCTCGAGGCTATTCGGCTTACGCTGGGCGTCGCGCTGAGGGCGGTCGGGGTGGGGCTGCCAATCGCCCTCCTGCTCGCAACCGTGCTTCAGCGCCGTTTTCCGGGCAAATTCCTGCTTAATGCGGCTATCCACCTGCCGTTGATGCTGCCGCCAGTCGTCACCGGCTGGCTACTGCTGCTGATATTCGGCGTGAACGGCACTATCGGCGCCTTCCTCGACCAATACCTTCACATCCGTCTTGCTTTCACCGAAACCGGCGCTGCCTTCGCTTGTGGCGTCATGATCCTCCCCTTGATGGTCCGCGCCATCCGCCTCTCGCTCGACTCCATCGACTTGGGTCTCCTCCAAGCCGCCCGCACCCTCGGCGCCGGTCCGCTCGACAGCTTTCTCAGCATTACCCTGCCACTCGCAGCTCCGGGGGTGCTGGCCGCCGCCGTCCTCGGCTACACCGCCTCGCTCGGCGAATTCGGCGCCGTCATCACCTTCGCCGCCAGCATCCCCGGCCAGACACGCACCCTGCCGCTTGCCATCTATGCAGCCCTGGACTCGCCCGGCGGCGAAACCATCGCCGCCCGCCTCTCCATCGTCTCGATCGCCCTTGCCCTCGCCGGCCTCAGCCTCGCCGAGTTCCTCGGGCGCAGGCAGGCAAGGTGACCCTAAAATTCTCAATCGAGCAGCAGTACCGCTCCGGCAACATCACCATCGCCTTCGAAGCGCCCACACCAGGCGTCATCGCCCTCTTCGGGCCATCAGGCTCCGGCAAGACCACGGTGATGAACGCCATTGCCGGCCTTCTCCGCCCCCGCCATATCGACATCACTCTTGATGACCAACCCTTGCACAGCCTCTCACCGGCAAAACGCCGCATCGGCTACGTCTTCCAGGAAGGCCGCCTCTTCCCCCATCTCACCGTCAAACGGAACCTGCACTACGGCCTCGCCCGCGCCCCAAAAGGCACCATCCTTACGGACGACGTCATCGACCTGCTCGGCCTGAAAGCCCTGCTCGACCGCCGACCCCAAACCCTCTCCGGCGGCGAGCGCCAGCGCGTCGCCATCGGCCGCGCTTTGCTCTCCCAGCCACGCCTTCTCCTGATGGACGAACCGCTCTCCGCGCTCGACCAGACCCGACGCGACGAAATCCTTCCCTATCTCACCCGCCTGCGCACCGCCTTCGCTCTCCCCATCGTCTATTCCAGCCACGCGCTCGACGAAGTGATGCGCCTCGCCGACACGCTGGTGCTCATCGATGGCGGCCGCCTCGTCGCCGCCGGCCCGCTTAGCGAACTCGCCGCCCGCGTGGATCTCCCCTTGGCGTCGCGCGACGATGCCTCCGGCCTTCTGCACGGCACGCTGCATGCCCACGTCCCGGAGCGCCAACTCAGCGCCATCGCCTGCGGCGGGACCATCTTCTGGGTGCCGCAGATCGCCGCCCCGGAAGGCACGGAGCTCCGTCTGCGCGTGCCTGCCCGCGAGGTGATCCTCGCCCTGCACGAACCAAACGGCATCAGCGTCACCAACATCGTCCCCGCCCGCATCTCTGCGATGGCAGGGTCGGGTCACATGGCCCTGGTAGAACTGGATCTCGATGGCGGCGGCCAGCTTCTCTCCCGCATCACCCGAGACGCCGCCGAGCGCCTAGCACTGCGCCCCGGCGATAAGGTGCTGGCCCTGATCAAAGCTGTTTCAGTCGAACTCGGCCCAGCGTGAGTCGAGGGATTGAACCTGAAGCTCACTTATCCACTGCAACCGCGGTCACGCTGTTATAGGGGCTTCCCTCCGGCGTAAGCGCTTGCGTGGACCATACGAGATACAGCAACACCCGCTTCTCCGGGTCCCAGATCCGTGAGACCCGTATCTCCTTAAAAAACAAATTTGCACTCGCGCCGAAAACAATCTCGTTCGGCGGTATCTGCCCTTTCAGTGTCACCGGTCCCGTGGCCCGGCACGCGATCGAGAACCGGCTCGGATCAGTCGCCAGTCCCAGCGACCCTTTGAACCCGCCCGTCTCGGCACGCGACATGTAGCAGCTCACGCCGTCCACCCGCGGGTCATCGTATCGATCGATGACAATACGGTCGTTCTTCCCGAGCAGCCGGAACGTGGTGTCCACGTGCCCCACACGCACTGGATCTGACCCAGCCGACGCCGGCTGCGCCAAGCCCAAGAACAGCCCGATCGCTGCCAATCCAAGAACGCGTTTCATCCAGCTACAGCCCCCATGCCAAGTAACCCAGATGGCAATTGCCTGGTGTGTTTTGAAGACAGCTGGCGACCGCTCAGGAAATGCGTATGGACGCCGCTTCCGGGCCTTTTTGGCCTTGCGTGATCTGGATCATTACCTGCTGGCCTTCCGCCAGTTCCGTCAGGCCCGCGCGGCGCAGGGCGGAAGCGTGCACGAACACGTCCTTGCCGCCATCCTCCGGCGCGATGAACCCGAAGCCCTTCGCGCTATTATACCATTTAACGGTGCCCTGCTGCTCCGGCCCTGACGCGGCAGGCGCATCGGATCCGCGACGCTGGGCGCCGCCAAACCCGCCACCACCGGTATAACCACCACCTGCAGGCGGCCGTGGCGTGCGCGGCGCGGCCGGCGCGCTGCCCGCAGTGCTTTCATCCACTTCCGTCACTTCGGTGACCTGCGGGCCCTTCTGGCCCTGGCCGATCCGCACCTTGAGTGTCGCACCGGGATTGACCGCGGTGACGCCGGTGCGCGCCAGAACGCTGGCATGCAGGAAAACGTCGCCGGTGCCTTCCGTCATCTCGACAAAACCGAAGCCTTTTTCGGCATTGAACCATTTCACGATCGCCGTGCTCTCCGGCCCGGTCGACACCGGCGCCGTCGCGGTCGGCCGTCGAGGGAAGGAGGGCGGGGTGGGCAATGGGTCCGGGAAGGAGGCAAATTCGTCGAAACCTTTTTCCGATCTCCGCCGCCGCTGCCAGTTATCCGTCTTGGCCATGAATTCGTCCGCATTTGTCGGTGTGCCTCAGTGACGCAGCACCTTTCATGCGCACCACTTCTGCCGGGGACACGATCATACACCGGACGCCATGTGAGGAAAGCCCCGTATTCCGCCTGTTTCGTCCATTGCCGCACCAGTTTTCACAAATCTTTGAAATTTCATCATCCATCGATCCAGTGGCACCGGGCAAAACCGCGTGCGAACGCCCTCACCGATACGGCGTTCAGCCGCCATGGCAATTGGAACAAAAAACATGAGCAGCAATCCACTCGACGACACCGACGAACATCGCCTCAGCGCGATCCGTGAGCGCGCCTACCATATGTGGGAAAAGGAAGGCCGCCCGCATGGCCGCGACGACGAATTCTGGGAGCGCGCCAGCGAGCTCGTCGGCATGGAAGAAAGCGGCAAATCGGGCCAGGTCCCCGTCGAAGCCCCCCGCGTAGAAGAAGCCGCGATCCAAGAAAACCTCGGCGAGTTCCCAGGCACGCAAGTAGACCAGGGCGAGCGCCTACAAACCCCCTCGCGCAAGGCAAAGACTAAATAATCGCGGTCCAGGGCACCTCGCGCTGGCGGGGTAAGGGGCAGAGCCCTTTGCCCTGCCTACGCGTGCCACAACAAGAATACCGCACTGCAATATCGAGCTTGACAGGCCACGAGAAAACACTTACATGGCTTATCATTAGCAAGGTTCACTTTCCTCCGCCTTGCGCCGAAATGGAGAAGTCGCGTGAAGAAGATCCTCGTTATTGCCACGATGCTTGGTCTCGCTGCCTCGCCGGCATTTGCCGCGGGTGATGCTTCCACCGCGCCGACCAGTGCGATGGCCGATGCCAAAGGCAAGATGCTCATGTCGTCCGACGGCTCGCGTCTCGCCCCTGTCTACCGTGTAGACAGCGCCGGCCCGCAGATCATCTTCGAGGGCCGCATGGTGACGGTGCCTGGCGACACGCTGAAGGTCATCAATGGCAAGCTGACCACCACCCTCACCAAGGACCAGGTGATCGATCTGCCCTGATCCATCCGGTCAGATATGACGTTGAAAACGGCGCATCCCTTAGTTGCGCCGTTTTTATGCGTCAGGATCAGGCCGCGTCGACGGATTCCGGGGTGATGATCGGCATGTCGGACATCGTAGTCTTGGCAACCGGATCGCGCCCTTTCGAGCACATGTTGTCGGAGAGTTTGCTGAGAAGCTGGTCGAGCATATCGAGCTCTGCCTCGCTGAAATTGACGAAGGTCTCCGCTTCGTAGGCTTCGGCCGCCTTGCCCAGCTTCTCCACCACCGGCTGGGCGGCCGGCGTGAGCACCACGCTATAGGCGCGGCGGTCATGCGGGCTGTCACGCCGCTGCATCAGCCCGTCGGCGCACATCTGGTCGATCAGGCGCCCTGCCGTCACATCCGTCACCTGCAGCTTTTCGGCGATCTCACGCTGTGTCGCACCCGGGTGGCTCGCGACCGTCGCGATCAGCACCCATTTCGTGCGCGTCAGCCCCATCTGCTCGACACGCTCGTCGAAGCGCTGGCGCATCTGCCGCGCCAGCACCGACATCTTCATGCCGATCGCTCGTCTGAGATTTGCCGCCATGTCCGTCATCGTCCCGCTAAGCCCAGGCGGCACCTTGCCACGTGGCGCTTAAACACGCTCGATGATCATGGCGGGCGCCATGCCGCCCGCAGCGCACATCGTCACCAGGCCGCGCCTGAGGTCCCGCCGCTCCAGCTCATCGAGCACCGTGCCGATCATGATGGCACCGGTCGCCCCGATCGGATGGCCGAGCGCGATCGATCCGCCATTCACGTTGATCTTCTCACGATCGATCCGGAGGTCGCGGATGAATTTCTCCAACACCACGGCGAAAGCTTCGTTGACTTCCCAAAGATCGATATCCTCGACCTTCAGCCCCGCCTTGCGCAAAATCTTCTGTGCGGCTGGCACCGGCGCATTGAGCATCAGCGTCGGGTCATCCCCGATATTCGCCGTGGCGATCACCCGTGCGCGCGGCTTCAGCCCATGCGAGCGCGCGTAATCGGCCGAGGCCCACAGCACGGCCGCAGCACCATCGACCACGCCGGACGAATTGCCGGCATGATGCACCGCCTCGATATTCAGGCCCGGATAGCGCTGCAGGATCAGCTCTCGGAACGTCGGCCCATCCTTGCGCGAAGGCATGTCGGCGATCTGCGCGAAAGCGGGTTTCAGCCCGGCAAGATCGGCCGCCGTGGTATTCGGCCGCGGATATTCCTCATGGTCGAGCACCACATTGCCGTCATCGTCCGTGACGACAACGGTGGAGTTCTTGAAATAGCCTTCGCTGATCGCGCGTGCCGCGCGCTTCTGGCTCTCCAGCGCAAACGCGTCGAGATCCGCACGGCCGATGCGTTCGAGGGCGGCGATCGCATCGGCGCAGACGCCCTGATTCGATTGCGGATGACGTGCCGCCAGCCGTTTATTGCCGGTGCCCAGGCCCCCGGCCATCTTCACGCCGGCCGCCATCTGCGCCTGCACGGTGTGGTTCACATGCGACATCATCTCGGTGCCCCCGGCGATGATCAGATCCTCCATGCCGGACATGATCTGTGCCGCCGCCAGTGCGGAGGAGGTGATACCGCTGCCGCAGAACCGATCGAGCGTCACACCGCTTACCCTCACGTCGAAGCCGGAATCCAGCGCTGCCATGCGGCCCATGTCGCCGCCCTGCAGCCCGATCTGCGCGCTGGTGCCCCAGATCACGTCGTCAATGTCTGCCGTAGTCAGATCGTTGCGGTTCTGCAGTGCCGTCATCACGGTAGCTGCCAGATGCTGCGGGTGCATATGGGAAAGCGCGCCCTTGCCCACCTTGCCGATGCTGCGCGGCGTGCGGACGGCATCGATGATAAACGCGTCAGGCATTTCCGCTCCCGTTTTTCTGGTTAAAGCTTATTGTTTGTGTGACCTCGGTATCATGTAACGCGATCACGCGGTATATCTAAGCCCTTGACACGGATAGCCGCACAAGAAAAGTCCCGTTCAGGTCTGTGGGTGCCTCGGTTTAAAAATACGGCGATAACGCCCTGGCGATCAGCCTGATAAACCTCTCCGCCGCGCCTTGCCTGAAGCGCAATACGAATTGAAGGAAGACAAAACAATGACCAGTTACGCAACGGTTGGATCGCGCAAGATACCTGAAGCCATAGGCTTTTATGACGAACTGCTCGGCGGCATAGGCATGTCTAAGGTGTTCGATCACCCCAACGGCGGCCGCGTCTATGCCTCGCCCGATCAGCGCTGGTTTGGCGTGCTGGCACCCTATGATGGCGGCGAGGCGAGCGTCGGCAACGGCTCGATGGTCGGCTTCGTGCTGCCCACGCGCGATGCGGTAGATGCGTTCTACGCCAAGGCGCTGGCACTTGGCGCTACCTGTGAAGGCAAGCCTGGGCTGCGTGGTCCGGAAGAGGCCGGCTTCTATTTTGCCTATCTGCGCGATCTCGATGGCAACAAGATCTGCGCCTATAAGCTTGGACAGGCCTGACAAGGAAGATTGGGGGAGCCGTGCCGGTCCCCCTAAACCCCCGTCATTATTTGAGGCGACCTAGCACCCTGTAAGAGGGGTCGGAATGATCTCTCCTACCGACATCGTGCTCGGCCAGCGGCACCACATCCTGCACCATGTCGAAATCGCGAATGGCCACGCGCTTGTCCAAACCCCAGCGCCCGTCACGTCGCGACCAGTTATCGACATAGCGTGTCCACACCGTCATCTGCGTCAGGGTGTCACCTCGTTTGATCCGCAGCGCCGCGATCGCATAGGATTCGCTGCCGGCACGATCGCCTTCCAGCTCGATGATGATATTCGTCACCTGGTGTGAATGATGCAGCGTGTGCAGATGCTGCCTGCAGATCAGGTCTATCACCCCGCGGCCTTCGCCCTGATACACCGCCGCACCGTAATCGGCATATCCGCCATCATGCCAGATCGAATGGCCGAGCGGGACATCCAGCCGGTCCACCGCACGGCAATAACGGTAGATCAGATCGATAATGGCCTGGCGGTCCGAAAGCCCTCGCAACATATCGCCGTCGTGCATGTTTCCTCCTTCGTTTGCCGGGAGGGTGCGACTTCTTATGAAGCATGGTAAAGTCCTTCACGATAAAAATGCTGAACGTAAAAGCGTCAGGGGCAGGAAAAATAATGAGCGGCTTTGACGAGACTTTCGATTTCGTGGTCGCAGGCAGCGGCGGAGGTTCGATGTGTGGCGGGTTGCTGATGCGCACGCTCGGCAAGTCGGTGGTGATTCTCGAAAAGACGCAGTATGTCGGCGGCACCACCGCACGTTCCGGCGGCGTGATGTGGATCCCCAACAACCCCTTCATGAAACGTGACGGCATCGAAGACAGCTACGAGAAAGCCGCCGCCTATCTCGAAGCCGTCGCAGGTGACCAGGAAGATGCGCCGGGCGCCACACGCGCGCGCCAGCACGCCTACCTCACCCAGGCGCCGCGCATGCTCGATTTCCTGATCCAACAAGGCATCAAACTTAATCGCGTCGGTTACTGGCCGGATTATTACGATGAGATGCCCGGCGGATCGAAGGACGGCCGCACCGTCGTCGCCGAGTTGTTCAACACCAACGAGCTCGGCCCCTGGCGCGAAAAGCTGCAGCCCGGCTTCATCAACATGCGCGCGACGCTCGACGACCTTATGATGCTGCGCACATTCAAGCAGTCCTGGTCAGGCAAGAAACTGATGCTAAAGGTGGGTTTCGCCACCGCACTTGCCAAGATACGCGGCCAGCGCTGGGCTTCGGCCGGCCAGGCCCTGCAGGGCCGCATGCTGCAGGCAGCCCTGAAGGCCGGTATCGATCTACGCATCAACACACCGGTCACAGAGCTGATCATCGAAGATGGCGCGGTCACCGGCGTGCTCGCCCAACGCGATGGCCGACCATGGCGGGTTGGCGCGCGCCTCGGCGTGCTGATCAACGCCGGTGGCTTCTCCCACAATCAGCGCATGCGCGATCAATACCAGCCTGGCACGTCTGTCAAATGGACCCAGGTCACCGCCGGCGACACTGGCGAAATGATCGAGGAAATGCAGAAACATGGCGCCGCCATTGGACAGATGGACGCCATGGTCGGCTACCAGACTTCGCTGCCGCCTGGCACGGAAACGGACATGGTCAAGTCGCCGATGCAGGGCGTCACCGCGGCACCGCACGCCATCCTCGTCGATAGCAGCGGCGTACGCTACCAGAACGAAGGCGGCTCCTACATGGAGTATTGCGCCAACATGCTGGAGCGCAACAAGACCGTTCCCGCCGTGCCAAGCTGGGCGATCTTCGACACCCAGTTCCTGAAGAATTACCTGCTCAACGGCACCATGCCCGGCACCAAGAAACCGCAAGCCTGGTTCGATAGCGGCTACATGCACAAAGCCGATACGATCGCGGCCCTGGCAGCCAAGATCAATATCGACGCTGCCACCCTCAGCGCCACCGTCGCCCGCTTCAACGGCTTCGTCGCACAGAACAAGGACGAGGATTTTCACCGCGGCGACCGCGCCTACGACAACTGGCTCGGCGACCCATACCACAAACCTTCATCCACCCTCGGCACGATCGATCAAGGCCCGTTCTACGCCCAACCCGTCGTGCCAGGCGACGTCGGCACGTATGGCGGCGTCGTCACCGACACGAACGCCCGCGTGCTGCGCGAAGATGGCTCGATCATTCCGGGCCTTTATGCGACGGGCATCTCCACCGCTTCGGTCATGGGCCGTAAATACCCGGGCGCCGGCGCAAGCGTTGGGCCCAGCTTCGTCTGGGGCTACGTCGCGGCTAAACACGCAGCGGGTGCGGATAACATCGCCTGAAGGAAGAAAGACGGGGGGCTTTGCCCCCTCGACCCCAACCGGGGGGAAGGCCCCCTGAACCGCCATTATTGAAGGCAAGGCAAGGAGGGGCGGAGCCGTTGGGCGCTAATGCATCACTGCATGCCCCGCCGGCAGAGCCCCTGGCCTTTTTTCCTCCAACGTTGTTATTAGCAGCACATGAAACGAACTCTTCTTGCCGTCATCGCCCTCCTTTGGGCGGCCCCCGTGCAGGCCCATACCGTGGGTTTCCAGACGGTAATGGTCCCCGATCCCGGCAATCCGCCGATCCTCGTAGGCATCTGGTATCCCAGCGATGCGCCCGAAAAGCCGGAGCGTATTGCGCTGGACACCGTGCCGGTTGCCCATGACGGTGCGATCGCCGGCCGCGATCTGAAGCTGATCATGATCTCGCACGGCACGGGAGGCGGTTTTGCCGACCATGTCGATACCGATATTGCGCTGGCAAAGGCCGGTTTCGTCGCAGCCGCACCGAGCCATACCGGCGACAATTGGAAGGACCGCAGCCGTGTCCTCTCGATCTGGGACCGTCCGCGTCAGTTGCATGTCGTCGCCGACTGGCTTCTGAGCGCTTGGCCGGCGCATACGCATCTCGACCAGGCGCATATCGGCGTGTTTGGCTACTCGGCCGGCGGCTTCACGGCATTGGTCGCGGCCGGCGGCAATCCGGATCTCTCGCTGGTCGACAAGCACTGCATCACCTACCCGAAGGAATTCACCTGCGCCTTGATTACGCAATTCCAGCCGCACGGAGGGCCTTTGCCTGCAGCGCCGCCTGGCGCCTGGATCCATGATCCACGCATCGACGCCACGGTCCTTGCAGCACCTGCCTTGGGCTTTACCTTTGGCAAATCAGGTTTGTCCGGCGTGCGCATGCCCGTGCAGCTTTGGCGTGGCGAGAGCGACACCACCTTGCCACACCCTTTTTACGCGCAAGCGATCGATGACGATCTCCCTGTGAAGCCCGAGTATCACGTCGTTCCCGGCGCCCAGCATCTCGATTTCATGTCGCCCTGTAATACCTTAAAAGCCAAGACGGTGCCTGCGATCTGCACGAGTTTGCCCGGCTTCAACCGCACGGATTTCCATGAATCTTTTAACAAATCGGTCGTCGCGTTCTTCAAAAGTCATCCGTAGTACGGATCAAATGTGGGTTACGTACGCTGCTTGGCCGGTCCCAGAACGCGGTAGACTGCAGGGCTTGCATCGGGTGAAAGCGCATCGCTGATCGGCATGGCATCGGTGCCGGTGCGACCAAAGAACGCTTGCATGGTGGCCGCTAGATCATCGGATTTGAAATCGTAGATCGCGAGATATTTATGGGCAGAAGCGGGGCCGGGCATTGCGTTCTCGCGCACGAAGCGCTGCGCCCTGAAGAAGCCCGGCACCTTCAGCACGTCGTCGAGATGGCGGCCTTCATACCAGGCGTTGTAGTCGTCGTCCCGTCCTTCGAGGGCATTGCTCAGCACAACAAGTTTGTATTCTTCCACGATGCTTTCCTATTCACCGATATCTGAGATACGGGTCCAACGCCGTTCCAGCGACGACACTCTGATGGCCTCCTGAATGCGTTCCACCTGCCAGGCCTGTGCGAAATCGGGCGCGGCACGGCGTTCGCCACGGATCGCCTGCATCATGGCGCGCATCGAGAGCGCCATCGGGTAGGCGGGCGCCATCGGAAAATCCGCGGCAATGGTGACAGCCTTGCTGTGCAGCAGATGTTCGGGCATCGGCACGCGTAGCATCTTGCCGCCGAGTTGTCCCGCCTCCAGCGTCGTATCTAGCGCAGTAGGAAACGAGGGTGCCTCCAGCTTCATGCGTCCACCGGCGCCGAACACGTCGAGCGACCAGCCCGGGCCGAGCGGCGCGTTCCAGCAGACCTGGAACTGGATCATCAGGCCGCTCGCAAACCGCAGCATCATGTTGGCGAAATCGTTGGTCTCAGCCGTGATCGTCTCGCCACCAGGCGCACGCCATTCATCGAGCAGCCGCGCGTCATGAGCGACCACTTCCTCCACATCGCCGAACAAAAAAACCAGCATATGCAGTGCGTGGCTGCCAAGATTGCGCACTGCGGAAACACCGAGCCCGGCTTGCGCGAACCAGTTGTACGGAAACTGCGGATTTAGCGTGTTGAACAACGACATGTTGAACACGCAGGTGCCGCCGAAGGCGCGGCCGAGATATCCCTCGTCGAGCATGCCCTTGGCTACCTGCAGCGCCGGCAGCCATTGCGCATAGGCATCCACCACGCCGACCATGCCGGTTGCTTTCCACGCATCGTGCAAGCGCCGTGCACCATCGAGCGAGGCGGCAAACGGGATAGCGTTATAGACGTGTTTGCCGTGTGCCAGGCAGGCCGGCACCATCCGCTCGCGCAGGCTGGGGCGGGTGCCGCAATCGATGATGTCGATATCCGGATCGGCCGCCATCGCCTCGGCGTCCCAGAACGGGCGTTCGATGCCGCACCGTGCAGCCGCGGCCTCCGCCGTCTCTCGCCGTGAGGTGCAGATCGCGGTAACCTCCACGCCGGGTATTGCGCGCCACCCTGGCAGATGCGCGAAGGCACCCCAGTTCGCACTGATGATGCCGACGCGCAAAGTCATTGCCTTACTCTATCGTGCCGAGAACGGTGCCCACTTCGTAGATCTCGCCAGGTGCGGCCAGGATTTTTAACGTGCCGCTCGCCGGCGACTCCACTTCGTTGGCCGATTTCTCCGCCTCCAGCAGAAACAACGGCTGGCCCTCGGCGATCTGCGCGCCATCTTCGGCAAGCCACTCCTTCAGCTCACCCTCATTCATCGAAAAGCCGATTTTCGGCAGCAGGATTTCGGTCGGCATGGTTCAGTCATATCCCTTGACGAGCGCTAAGGCGGCAGCGGCGATCCGCGCCGCATTCGGTTTATGTGCGGTCTCGAGCGGCTTGGAGAACGGCACCGGATTGAACGGCGCGCCGACACGCCCCACCGGCGCCTTCAGCTTGCCGAACAGCTTTTCGCTCACCAAAGCCGCGATCTCCGCGCCGACGCCAAACGGCACCACCGCTTCATGCACCACCAGCAGGCGCCCGGTCTTTGCCACCTCCGCCAGTACCGTCGCCTGGTCCCAGGGTGCGATCGTGCGCAGATCGACCAGCCCGGCCTGGATGCCGGCCTCAGCCAACGTGGCCAGCGCCGCCTGGCATTCCAGCACCATGCCGGCATAACTCACGATGGTGAGGTCAGTACCTTCAGCCACGATCCGTGCTTTGCCGAGCGGCACGCGATACCCTGTCTCGGGCCGCGCTCCCGGATTCCAGTAGATCGGCATATTCTCGACAAAGATAACCGGATCCGGATCATCAATCGCGGAACGCATCAGCCCGTACGCATCCATCGGGTTGGACGGGATGACCACCTTCAACCCCGCCGTATGTGCGAACCACGCCTCGAAAAAATCCGCATGCTGGCCGCCGGTGGAGAACCCGGCGCCCGTCATGGTGCGGATCACGATCGGCACGTTGGTCTGGCCGCCGGACATGTAGCGCAGCTTGGCGGCATGGTTGACGATCATGTCCATCGCTACCGTGGTGAAATTCATCAGCATGATTTCCGCCACCACCTTGTAGCCGACCAGGCTCGCCCCGATCGCCGCCCCGATGATCGCCTGCTCGGAGATCGGCGTGGAGCGCACGCGGTCTCCGCCGAACCGCGTCGACAATCCTTTCGTTACACCAACGACGCCGCCTTCTTCCGGGTCGGCCACATCTTCGCCCAGCACGAGGATCTTGGAATCGTCTGCCATCGCATCGCCCAATGCGAGGTTCAGCGCTTCCAGCATGGTGGCAGGTTTGGCGGCTTTCTCGGTCGCCCGGGCGGGCGCGCTCGCCTCGCTCATGCGGCTTCTCCATAGACGTCAGTGGATAGTTCCTCGAGCCCAGGATAGGGCTGGTCGAGCGCGTAGGCGATGGCGTCCTCGATTTCCGCCTCAGCCGCCGATTCATAGCCGGCAAGCTCTTCTTCGGTGGCGTTGCCATCGGCGATCAGCTTAGCGCGGAGGATCGGGTAGGGGTCTTTGGCGACCCAGCCGGCCTTGTAGGCCTTGTCCATGTAGCGGTCGGCATCGCCGAACACGTGGCCATGAAAACGGAATGTCATCGCCTCGATCAGGGTGGGCCCTTCGCCGGCGCGTGCGCGCTCCACCGCCTCGCGTGCCGCGCCATACATCGCCTCCGGATCATTGCCATCGACATGGATGCCCGCCATCCCATAGGCCGCTGCGCGGTCGGAGATGCGCGCCACCGGTGTCGATTTCTCGTAGGAGGTATGCTCGCCCCAGCGATTGTTCTGGCACAGGAAGATCACCGGCAGCTTCCAGATCGAAGCCAGGTTCAGCGATTCATGGAACGCACCGATATTGGTCGCACCATCGCCGAACGTCGCCACCGCCACTCGGCCGTCCTTGGCGATCTGCGATCCCCAGGCCAGGCCGTTGGCAATCGGCATCGAGGAGCCGACGATGCCGGTGGTGACCATGATCCCCTTGGACGGATAGGTGAGATGCATCGGGCCGCCCTTGCCCTTGCAGGTTCCCCCCGCGCGCCCGGCGATCTCGGCCCACAGATCCTTGGGCGGCAGGCCCTTGGCTAGGATGTCGTGAATGCCGCGATAGATGGTGCAGAGATAGTCCTGGTCGGTGAGGTTCACCGACATGGCGGCCGGGATCACTTCCTGCCCGCGATAGCTATAATACGGCATCAGCAGGCGGCCGGTGGTGATCACCTTGCGGCTGCGCTCATCATTGGCCTTCAGCAGCGCCATCCGGCGGAACATCTCCACCTGCGTCGCCGCATCCGGCTTGTAGCTGTTCGTCAGCATCGGCGTCCCCCATCCGTCCGTCACGGGCATTTGTTGCCCGCATGGTAGGACGGAGGCGCCGGTTTATCGAGGCGGCCGTTCGGGAAGTCTGCCCAACATCGCGGAGCCGATGGCTAACCCCGCGCCTTCCTAGGGTAGGCTAAAGGCCGCCTACTTGAGCTGTCCGGGGATATGCTCCTCATGGTGCTCAAGATACCACGCAGCCATCTCCTCCCGTTTTGGCCACCACACGTCCGATTTGCCGAGCACGTGCTCAATGAACTGCCGCAGCGCCCGCACCCGATGCGCACGGCCCGACACGTGCGGATGCAGCCCCACATTCATGATGCGCCCGGTCTTTGCACCTTCCTCATACAGCACATCGAATTCCTCGATCAGCGCATCGCGGAACTGATCCGTCGTGAAATTCTTCCGCGTGATGAAGGTAAAATCGTTTATCTCATTGGAGTACGGCGTTGCCACGATCGGCCCATGCGGCGTCCGCAGCAGAAAGGGCTGATCATCGTTCATGATGTCGCAGTAGAAGGTGCAGCCCGCTTCGGCCAGGATATCGGCCGTCTGCAGCGTGCCGCGCAGGCTGGAGGAGAGCCAGCCTTTCGACTTGCGTCCCGTATATTGCTCGAATTTCTCAAGCGTCCGCAGCACCACCTCGCGCTCCTTCGCGGGATCGCGCGCGAAATCGGTCAGCAGCTCGCCCTGTTCCCAATTATGCGCAAGCAGCTCCCAGCCGCGTTCCAGGCAGCCATCCACCATCTCGCGCCGACGATCGAAAGTCACCGCATTGGTGGTGCAGGAGGCCTGCACGCCCAGTGAATCGAAGAGCTCGTAAAGCCGCCACAATCCCACCCGCTGGCCATATTCACGCCAGGTATAATTCGGAAAATCCGGCGTATCGCCCGGCAGGATATCCGGCAGGATCGAGGGTCCGCCTGCATAATACGGTTTTGTCGTCGGCTTGGTGATATCCCACGTCTCAAGATTGAAGGTGAGCACGACTGCGACGCGGGCGCCGTTTGGCCAGCGAAGCGGATTGCGTTTCGGCAGCGGTATGTAATCGTATTCCATGTCCGGTCCTCAATGCTCGAGCAGAAGGCGGCCGAAACCGTCGATCTTGTCGGTGATGCCCATGCGCCGCAACGCATGCCAGTATGTTGCCGTATTGATCGCGATCACCGGCTTTTCCAGCCACATCTCCGCACGCGCCGCAACCGCTGCAAACGCAAGGTTGGTGCCACATTGCACGATCGCATCCACTCCTTCGGAAACCTCCTGTGCCGCCCTTTTGAGTGTGGCAGGTGTCTCATGTGCGATCATCATCGGCGAGGGGCTTTTCAGCCCTTTCAGATGCACCACCTCGTAACCGAGATCGGTAAAATACCGCCGCACCTGCTCGTCCGCTACCGGCATATACGGTGTGACAATACCAAGCTTTCGAATGCCGCCATAGGCCTGCATCGCCGCGTCCAGCGCAGAAGATCCCATGATCACCGGCTTGCCGCCGGTGCGTTCTTCCAGCGACCGCTGCAGCCTGTCTGCACCATCGCTGCCGTCCCAGAACGTCTCGGCCGACATGCCCATCACCACGCAATCCGGCGACATGGTCATCGCGACATCTACAGACCCTAGTGTGGCGCCGCGTATGTTCTGCAGCATCTCCATGAAGCTGGCATCGTCGGTAACTTTGGTGTCGGGAATTGGGATACGGCAGAAATGGTTGGTGACACCGATCGGCCGCATATCGTCATATTCGGGCTGGACGCTTGTATTCGTCGACGGCGCGAGGACGGCGAACTTCGCCCTCCAACCCAGAGAATCCACCATGTTGCATCTCTCCCGCGGCAGGCACCGAACCCTGCGCCGCGCCCGTGGCGGGCGCAAGCGCAGGCCAGGCCCTATCCGTCAGGCGACCATGATCCCGCGTGCAGGAAATCAGTGGGTGATGCGCGCCGCAGCAAGGTCCCTGGATATGTTTTCGGCGGTTTCGCGTATGGCAGGGAAAAAACTCTCGATAGCGTGCGGCAATGTCATCGTCGAACAGAAAAACGCAAGCGTCACCGTGCCTTCGCAATTCTTTCCGCCCATGATCGGCACCGAGATCGCCGACGTCTTTCCCGGATTGGCGGTATGCTTGAGCCGATCCTGAATGCTGTAGCCTTTTTCGCGTATATCCGAGAGCACCGCCTGTAGCCGTGGCACCAGCCGCGGCGCATTCGCAGCATTCGTGCGACGCACATGCTCGAGCACCTCTTCCTGCTCGGTCTCGTCGCTGAACGCGATATAAGCCTTCCCGCTGGAGGAATCGAGCAACGGCAGCGTGTATCCCGGGTGATAGACGTTCAGCGTGAACGGTGCGATCGCATGCGTCGACTCTCGCAGCATCATGCTCATGCCCACACGCGTGCATACGCTGATCGGCCAGCGCAGATCACGCGTGAGATTGACGATGTGCCGGCGCGAGACCTCCGCCAGCGTGTCCTCTTCCTGGAACCCCACGCTCAGCGTGGTCACCAGCCTAGTCGGCCGGTAATGCTTGCGGGTCGCTTCGCGTTCGATCATGCCGGATTCGATCAGCGTCTCGACGATGCGGAATGCTGTCGGATAGGGAAGGTCGGTATGCTTTGCAATCGCCATCATGCTCAGCGAGCGATGCTGGTTGACCGTCTGAAGCACCGTCAAGGCGCGGCTGATGGCGCGAATATTTCCGTCCGAGGCCACGAGTGTCTCCTCCGTGCAAGGATTGAAGCGGGGCTAACCGGCTTGGTCGAGGTCGCCCAGGCTTTTGTATACAAGCAATACCCGTGCCATATCACTTGTCGAGGAGGAAGCCAAAATCCGCACCGCGGACAGAACGCGCATATGCATTTCACTTGCCTATAAAATACGCGATGGCAAGAAAGTTGGAGCGCTGCGAGGCAATGTCTCCACGGCATGAGGGATATCACGTGATCCACGCGCGAGCGACGCGATGAACGAGGCCAGCATGCTCTCCCTGGAGACGGATTATGCAAAAGCGGGCTTCGGCGGCCGCCTTGTTGCCGGCACCAAACCGGTTCTGCTGATTGTCGATATATGCATGGCTTATCTCGATCCCGCGTCGCCGCTCTACGCGGGGGTTGAGAGCGTCTTGATCTCCAACATAAATCTGGTGTCCGCCGCACGCGCGGCCGGCGTGCCGGTGATCTTCACCCGGGTCGTCTTCCACCCCAGCGGCAAGGATGGCGGCGTGTTCTTTCGAAAAGTGCCGGCCCTGAAAGCCTTCTTGCAGGGTTCGCCGTTAGCCGAATTCCACCCAGATCTCACGCCTGACGCTGGAGATATCGTCGTCACCAAGCAATATGCCTCCGCCTTCTTCGGCACGTCGCTCGCCTCGACATTGTATGCAATGGGTTCGGACACCGTGCTGATCACTGGCTTCTCCACCTCAGGCTGCGTCCGCGCCTCCGCCCTGGACGCGCTGCAGCATGGATTCATACCCTTCGTGGTAAAGGAAGCTTGCGGCGACCGCGACGCTGGCGTTCAGCAAGCCAATCTTTTCGATCTCCAAGCCAAATATGCGGAGGTGGTGGCAGAGTCGGAGGCGATTGCTATTTTGAAAAAAGCATAAGCAAGCAAGGTTTCCGCAGATGACACAGATAAGGTCATCTACTTCTTATCTGCGACATCTGCGGAAACCTTGCTTTCCTATAGCACAGCACACACGGTTTTCCATTCCAGATAGCCATCCAGCGCCTGCCGCCCGGAATCACGTCCCCACCCGGACTGCTTCATTCCGCCGATCGGCAGCGCCGAATCATACATCAGGTGGCAATTGATCCAGATCGTCCCCGCCTTCAGGCTGCGCGAGACACGATGCGCATCCGAAAGGCTTTGCGTCCATACGCTCGCCGCCAGCCCATAATCGCTGTCATTGGCCGCATCCACGACGTCATCGAGCGAGTCATACGGCACAGCCACCAGCACCGGCCCGAAAACCTCCTCACGCATAATGGCCGAGTCCGGCGCACATCCCGCCACTACCGCCGGCGACACGAAGGTGCCGGCCTCGCCGCTCTGCGCGCCGCCGGTGATGACGCTCGCGCCCTGCTTTCGCGCCGCCTCCACATACCCCGCCACCTTGTCCGCCTGCCGGCGCGACACCAGCGGGCCCATCTGCACCGCCGGATCCAGCCCATGCCCGAGGCTCATCCCGGCGGCATAGGCGGCCACACCTTCGATTACCTGGTCGTATTTCGACCGGTGCACATACAGCCGCGACGCAGCCACACAGGTCTGTCCCGCATTGAAAAAGATTGCGTTGGCAACACCAGGTATCGCCAGATCCATGTCCGCGTCGGGCAGCACGATGGCCGGCGACTTGCCGCCAAGCTCCAGGCTCACACGCTTCAGATTGCCCTTCGCGGCGTCCAGGATGGTGCGACCCGTCGCCGTCGATCCGGTGAACGCCACCTTGTCCACGCCAGGGTGGGCGGCCAGCCACGCGCCCGCCTCGGCGCCATAGCCGGTCACCACGTTCAATACGCCATCCGGCAGGCCGGCCTCTGACATCAGCTCGGCCAGCCTCAACGCGGTCAACGACGTGTCCTCCGCGGGCTTCAGCACCACCGTGCAGCCGGCGGCCAGTGCAGGCGCCAGTTTCATCGCCGTGAGCACCAGCGGCGAGTTCCACGGCACGATGGCGGCGACCACGCCGACCGGCTCGCGCAACACCCAGGCCTGCACCTGCTTGCCCGCCGGCTGGTAATTGATGGAGGTGTCGATCACCCGTCCCTCGATCGCCATCGCCTGGCCAGAGAAGAAGCGGAACTGGTTGATGGCGCCGGGTAACTCCGCCCATCGGCTGACAAAGAGCGGCTTGCCCTGGTCGAGCGTCTCCAACTCCGACAGCTCGTCGATATGCGTTTCCAGCAGATCCGCGATCGCCCATAGAATCTTCGCCCGCGCCAGCGGCGTCATGCCGGGCCATTCCCCTGCTGAAAAAGCCTTCTTGGCCGCCGTCACCGCCAGATCGACATCGCCTTTGCTCGCCCGCCCGACGCGCGCGAGCTCATGGCCGGTCGCCGGATCGATGGACGCGAAATCGCCGCCCATCGCCGCCACCCAGGCACCGCCGATCAGCAGTTTCTTGGCCGGCTCGGCCAGGAAAGCGCGCGCGCCCGGTGTGGCGGGCCAGAATCGTGGCATTGCATCGTCCATACCGAACATCTGGCTCCTGATGACATGCCAGCCTAAAGGCGACGCCCTGGTTGTGGCAGGCTTTTAGCGGGATATGACCGCAGAGCGAGAAGGCGGCCTTGCACACCGGCAGGCAGGTCAGGCCGCGGCGTTATCCCGCTCAGCGTACCATGAGGGTAGCAGCCGCCGCCGCTTCGGCTTCGGCACGATCACGACAGGCAGAAGTTTTTCATACGCCCACCGCATCACCGTCGCCACGCGCTGGCGGGACGGCGGGTGGTCCTTCACCTGATCTAACTCGGCCAGCAAGGCCGCCAGAATGGCTTCGCCA
This sequence comes from Acetobacteraceae bacterium, assembly GCA_965198855.1. Lineage (GTDB taxonomy): Bacteria > Pseudomonadota > Alphaproteobacteria > Acetobacterales > Acetobacteraceae > BOG-908. The sequence continues at coordinate 1,574,931 of CBDAPZ010000002.1, forward strand.
TGCGCTGTGAGTTCCTCGAGATGGCCGGGCACCTGCCCGAGATCGAGTGCCATCGCGATGTAGCGGCCACACGCCATCGCAAAGCTCGTCGTCTCGGTCTCGATCTCCGCGCAAGGGGCATCGGCGTGGCGGGCAAAGAACAGATCCCAGGATTTGGCAAAATTGGCGAGATGATGCTCGATCGCGAAGAGTGTCGACATTTCGCAGTAGCAATAATAATTGCCGCGCCGCACGCCTTCCTTCAGCACGTTCATTGTTCTGCGACGGCCTGACCGGTTGCGTGAATTTTCATAGAGCGAAACATAGATCCGGCCTGTGCGCTCATACGCTACCAACGACCCGTGCTGGGCTGCCCGCTTGTAGCAGCGAAGGGCCTCGCCGGTATCCTGCAGGGTTTCACCCAGGCCGTACAAGGCGTTATCGCCTTCTTGGCACAACCGCGCCGCGGAAGGATCGGCTCCCGTGGCCTCTATGACGCTGCTTCCCAACGCCATGTCGAGAATCACGCGGATGATTTCTGAAACTGGCCCTGCAAAAAATTCGCGGTTCGGCGCCACCCGCAGGCCGCGCCGGTCGAGTTCCGCATGCACCAGGCGTTCCGCCTCGCAGCAATCCACGAAGGCCTGGTCGAATGCCACGACAAACGGCGTCGGCACAGCTGTGGCTGCAGAAAGTTCTGCGGCACGATCGGCAGGTGGCCGTGTGGTCCGGCCGACTTTCGCCATGCCGGGCGTGGATGAATTGACGAGAACGTAAATCCAGCCTTGTTCCATGCTCACCTCCCATCCGGTGCCGAGCGTTGACGTGCGCTCATCCGGGAAATCGCAACCTGCGGTTAAAATGTGCCGTAACTACAAGGTTGTGAAGTGAACATGAGCGGAACATTCCGGTTAATCAACAATTAATGGTTGCAGCCGGCTGTCACCCGGGGTTGAAATACTTGATTCGATTACGGAACAAGATACATATGGAGTTGCGATAACGTATCGACACAAGGTCTGCTTACCCGGCTGTGGCCGGGCGCCTCAGTGTCAGAGTTTTGCGAGAACCGCTTCGGCGCGGCTGACGTCGAAATCGCCGGGCTTCTCGACGGCGAGATACGTCACCTTCATATCGTCCGCCACGAGAGCAAAACGCTGGCTGCGAACGCCAAGGCCACGCTGCGTCAGATCGAGGTCCAGCCCGAGCGCGTGGGTGAACTGGCCGGAACCATCGGCAAGCATCACGATCTCATCGCTGAGCTCCTGTGACTTGGCCCACGCCCCCATCACATACGCGTCGTTGACCGCCATGCAGACGACGCTATCGACACCCTTGGCGCGGAAATCGGCCAAATGGTCGTTGAAGCCGGGCAGATGCTTGGCCGAACAGGTGGGGGTGAAAGCGCCCGGCACCGCGAACAGCACCACTTTCTTGCCCTTGAAGATCTCGTCCGTGGAGATCTCCCGCGGGCCCTCGGCGGTGGCGGCCATGAGTTTAAGCGAAGGCAGTGTTTCGGCCAGTTTGATCATGAAAACCCAGGCTCCAGACGGTTTTGGTGAAGAAGCTGTAATCACTCCCGTGTTTTCTGTCACGGGTGGCAATCGCCCGGTCACAATGCCGTCCTGCCTCAGCGCCGGCGCTGTCACAAGGTTGCCGAACGACGTTGATGCGTTAGAGTATCCGGCTTGGCGTTGCCGAACCCAGTCACAGTTAAAGGTGCGTCTCCATGGGCAAACTGGACAAGGCGGCGCTGAGCCGCTCCGAGCGAGACCGGTCGGACGACAGCACGGACGGGCAGATGACCGGCCAATTGCTGATCGCCATGCCGTCGATGGCTACCCCGCATTTCAGCCAAGCGGTTATCTATGTCTGCGCCCACACGCCCGAGGGTGCCATGGGCATCGTGCTCAACCGCCCGCTGGCAAGCCCAAGCTTCGGTGACTTGCTGGAACAGCTCGACGTTTCGCCGGTGCCCCCCGTCCGCCGCATCGAATTGTTTCGCGGCGGCCCTGTCGATGCCGCGCGCGGCTTCGTACTGCACACTGCGGATTGGACCGGCGACGGCAGCCTGATGGTCGATGGCGAGGTAGCGCTGACGGCAAGCCTGGACGTATTGAAGGCGATCGCCGATGGCGGTGGCCCGCAGCGTGGCTTCCTCGCCTTGGGCTATGCCGGCTGGGGCCCGGGACAGCTCGACCAGGAGATGCAGGACAATGCCTGGCTCTCCGCCCCCTCCAGCGTCGATCTGCTGTTCGACTCCGGGCACGAAACCAAATGGCGCCGTGCCATGGCCATACTGAAGATCGACCCAATCCTTCTCTCAGGCACCGCTGGCCACGCCTGAGCGCTCGACCACGCTCCTCGCGCATCGTATGCGGGCAGCATGGACATGCATCATCTCACCTTGGAATCCGCCGTCCACCTGATCCAGGTGGCGCTCACCCCGGTTTTCCTGCTGTCCGGCATTGCGGCCCTGCTCAACGTCTTCGCTGGCCGTCTCGCCCGTGTCGCCGACCGACTGGAAACGCTAGACGGGTGCGAAGGCGAGTCCGAGACAAGGTCGCAGCGCAATGATGAAATACGCCGCCTGCACAGCCGCTCCGTCGTGCTTGATGTGGCTGTCGTGCTCGGCACGCTGGGTGCCGCCGCCACCTGCCTAGCGATCATGACGCTGTTCCTGCTCTCGCTCAGCAACATCTCCATTGCAGGCTTGCTGCTATGCCTGTTCGCGTTGGCCATCCTGTGCACGCTCGGCTCGGTGATCGCCTTCGGGTTCGAGATGCTGTTGAGCAGCAAGGCATTGCGCAGCCGCATGCACATCCATGTCGGCGTGCTGAAGTTCTGGGGCGGTAGAGTTCAGGTTCCATCCACGGCTAGGCCAGGGACAGAGCCGCGGGCCTAGCCATGGGCCGACGTAAATCCCGTCGCCCGCAGATGTTCTTCCAGAATGCGGATGTTCCGCAGATTAGCCTTCAGCGCGACATCGAACAGGTCGCCCAGCACCGGCACGGAGCCGCCCACCACTTCGACTGCGACATTGCCGATCATCCGCATCACCAAATGCCGCGGCACGCCGAGCTGCGCCGCCTGGTGGATGATGTAGAGCGAGATCACGCCGAGCACCGCATCGCCCGCGCCGGGCGCTAGGCCGATCAAAGAGTTCAGCCCGAACCGGAACTTCGTGCCGGGAATGACGAAAGCGGCATCGACCAGCCAAGCCAGCCGTTTGATACGTTTGAGGCGGGCAGCCGCTTCTGCATCGGCAAAGCCGCTTCCCGGGAATGTGGTGGCAACCATGGCAGTTCCTCCTGCGACATCCTGCCACGTGATGTGCGGCACGCGCGTGATCAAGTTGGATATGGCGTAATGCCAGCGATAAAAGGTTCGGCATCACGCGCCACGCCCGCCATCCTGATCGGTCGCTGTCAGGAAGCCTGAGTCAGCCCCGAGAGTGCCGCTGCCAGGAAGGCGCCAAGCACCCATCCGGTGATGGCGACGGCAGAAAAAAACAGCACCTGCCAATTTTTGATGTCGTTGCCGGTGGGATCGCGAAAGAAATCGTCGAACTCTGGGCTGAGCTGGATGATCGGCAGCAGGCGGTCCAGACTGGCCTGCAGGCGCCATAGCACGCCGTTGTTATATGCTTTCGTGCTCCAGCCGAGCACGAAGGCGCCAAGCGCCGTGATCCCTGCGGCCCAGATCAGCGCCCTGAAGATGTAGTTGCCAATCCCGTAGCCCACGAAGGCATCCATGAAGGTGAGCCCGGCATATCTCAGCCAGTGATGGCCGAATGCCATCTCCCGCTCCTGCTCCCGCGCCCATAAGGTGACGTTGGTGGCGCCGTCCTTGTCGCCGGACCGCGTCAGCACGCTCGCGAGCTCCTGATAGGGTTGCGGATCGAAATCCGCCGTCTGCGACTGATCAGAAGACAACCAGTCGCGACGCCAATCCTTCACTGGCTCTATCTTAGGGTCGCGCGGCATCAGGGATCCATAGGTCAGTCCTGCGATGCAATGCGTTACGCCCGCGCCCTCCCACGACACCGATTGGTCCGAGAGGCGCATGATACGCGCATTCTGCAGATTGATCACAAGCGGCGACGTGCTGCCCTTTGCCCTGAGTGGGCCATGCAGAATGAAATCCCTTCCGAGGGCGGCATCGGAAAAGTCGATAACGTCGCCGAAAGTGCTGCCCGAAAGCGTGACGTCATCGCCCACATGGCTGCCGGCCGCCCTGAACGTTCCTGTCAGTTTCGATGCCCCGGTATAGAGCGAACCGTCGATATTGGCATGGCCCATATCGATACCACCATCCGCGATCACATGCAGGCCCACCATGCCGTGCACGCGAATGGCGTGCGCACTGATCGCATCATGCCCGGCCACGTGGCCGAAATTGCCTTCCAGGTCGAGGTTTCCCGTTGTCTGAGCTGCATTCAGTGCGAAACCATGCGGGGCGGATGCAACCATCGTCGGGCCTGAACCGCCGCAAAATGTGCCGCCAACCGAGCTCATGGAGAAGGTAAGCCCGATCTGGGCATTGCCGAAATCCGCGCCATCATCGAAGGCGGCGCCGCCTGCCCATAAAAAACCACCGGTCCGCAATCCTACGAGGAAAGCCTCTTTGATGAAATGGCTTGCCTGCAAGGAAAGATTGCCCTTGACCTGTAGGCTCAGCCCCTGGAAGCCACTCTTGAAAGTGTCGCATTCAAGAGTGAGCGACTGATCGAAAATGCTGTCGCTCAGGATCGCAAGGCCGGAGACTTCGCTGTTTCGGATGGCGATTCGCCGCGTCACATGCGCGCCGGTGAGGTCGAGCGCGCCGTCGATCAATACATGCGACAGTTCCAATCCACGGGCGGGCCACGCAGTGGCGGTCGCAATCTGGCCCGTCAGCAATTTGACGATGGTAGGGCCTGGCACTTTGCGGCATTCAGCGGGAGAAGCCACCGCGGGATCGCCGCTTTTCGGGTCGCATCTCAGGGCAAAGTCGAGCGGCTTGCCCTCACGCAATCGCGTGGCAACCCAGTCGTCGATGGATTGTGGACCGACGGCGGTTGCGGCCGCGTCCGCCAGGCCGCCGACGAGGAGCGCGATCGCCAGCATGGCCTGCCTCAGATACGATTTCAGGGCTGCGCATATATCGTCCTGCACCTGCATGCTGATCGTCCTGCCTCACCGATTTCCAATCCCGCTGGCGCTGTCATGAGAGTTGTCGTGCAGCGCCAAAAATTACTTGAAAACGGAACGAAGCGTTCTGGCAAGATTTTAATCGCTTGAAGGCAACGATTTCTTGTCTCGGCTGCAAGCGGGTTTCCGGATCCGCCCGGTCTTGCTACATCATCTGTGTGATCGTCCGTTCCCGCCCTACCGCGTTCGGCCTGCTGTTCATCCTGCGCGGCTCCATCCTGCCGATGATCGCACCGCGTGTGCTCGTGGTCACCGCGGCCTCGGTCGCTGTCGCTGTGCTACATGACCGGATCCCGCAGCATGTGCCGGAGATCGGTCCGGTCGCCTTCACCCTGCTTGGGCTCGCACTCTCCATCTTCCTGGGTTTCCGCAACAACGCCTGCTACGAGCGCTGGTGGGACGGGCGGCGGCATTGGGGCCAGTTGATCGCCGAAGCACGCTGCCTCGCGCGTGAGTTGCCGACTCTGCTGCCCGACGATCCTGCCCTGGTGCGGCGTTGTGCCCGGCGCATCATCGCCTTCGCCCACGCACTGCGCTGCCAATTGCGCGGCAGTGACGACGATGCGGCACGCCGTTTTCTCGAGCCGGAGGAATGGCAGCGTGTCGCCGGCCGCCGCAGCAGGCCGGATGCAATCCTGCGTGCCATGGCCGACGAGTTTGCCGGCGAGCTGCGGACGGGAGTGCTATCGGATCTGCGTTACCAAGTGCTCTCCGCGCGCATGCATGCAATGACGGATATCCAGAGCGCCTGCGAAAGATTGCGGTCTACGCCGACGCCTTTCACCTACACGTTGCTTCTGCACCGCACCGCCTGGCTATTCTGCCTGCTGCTGCCATTCGGCATGGTCGCCATGCTGGGTTTTGCGACACCGGTCCTGACTGCCATTCTCGCCTACGCCTTCTTCGGCCTGGATGCGCTGGGTGAGGAGTTGGAAGAGCCGTTCGGCCAGTCGCAGAATGCGCTGCCGCTGGACGCTTTGACCCGCCTGATCGAGATTGCAGTTGGCGAGTCCCTGGGCGAAAACGACCTACCGTCGCCGGTTGAGCCAGTAGGTTACGTTCTGTCCTAGATGCAAAAGTTTTTTGGTTCTTTTTAAAGAAACTGCTTCCTTCGTTTTCGTCACGCCCGCCCGTATGTATCCTCGATCCGCACGATATCATCCTCGCCGAGATAACTTCCCGACTGCACCTCGATCAATTCCAAAGGTATGCGTCCTGGATTCTCCAGCCGGTGCACGCACCCCAGCGGCAGATAGATGCTCTCATTCTCGCGGATCATCTTCTCATCTGCATCGCGCACCACAAGCGCCGTCCCGGCAACCACTACCCAGTGCTCCGCGCGATGGAAATGTTTCTGCAACGACAGCTTCTCTCCGGGCTTGACCACGATCCGCTTGACCTGGAACCGATCGCCATTGATCAGGCTTTCGTAGAACCCCCAAGGCCGGTACATGCGATTATGTGCCGCCGCCTCGTGCCGCCCTGCGGCGCGCAGGCGCGAGACGACTTTCTTCACATCCTGTGCGCGGTCTCGATGCATCACCAGCACTGCGTCCTTGGTGGTCACCGCGATGACGTCGGTCAGTCCGACCACAGCGGTCAGCATGCCGTCGCTGCGTGCGTAACACCGGTTGGATCCTTCGAGCAGCACGTCGCCGAGACTTACATTGCCCTGGTCGTCCTTCGCGCCGAGCTCCCACAGCGCGTTCCAGCTGCCGACATCGGACCAGCCGAGATCGGCCGGTACGACCGCGGCACGCTGGGTGCGTTCGGCCACCGCGTAGTCCAGGCTGATATCCGGGCTGGCGGCAAACGCGGTTTTCTCGAGCCGCACGAAATCCAGGTCGGTGGTGCGGCCCTGTATGGCGCGGCGTACGGCGGTGGTCACGTCGGGCGCGTAGGCGTGCATCTCGTCGAGCAGGGTGGCCGCGGTGAACACGAACATTCCGCTGTTCCAGCGATGCCGGCCGTCGGCCACCATCGCGGCCGCCTTGACCGCGTCGGGCTTTTCCACGAAGCGCGCGACGGCATGCACGCCGGCGAAGCCGGGAAGCGGGTCGCCAAGCTCGATATAGCCGTAGCCGGTCTCCGGCGCCGTCGGTTTCATCCCGAAGGTGACGAAGCGGCCGGCCCGTGCGGCAGCGACCGCATCGGCCAGGGCTGCAGCCAGCGCGTCCATGCGGGTGATCGCGGAATCCGCCGCCATCATCCACATCACCGCGTCAGGCTGTTCTTCGGCCACCAACAGGGCGGCCGCCGCGATGGCGGGCGCCGAATTGCGGCCGCAGGGTTCCAGGATGATCCGCGCATCGGTGATCCCGGCCTCGCGCAACTGCTCGGCGATGAGGAAGCGGTGCTCCTCGTTGCAGACGATCACCGGCGGTGCGAAACCCGCCCCTACCGCACGCAACGCGGTCTCCTGGATCATCGTGCGCGCAGAGATCAGCGGCCAGAGCTGTTTGGGAAAGCTCTCGCGCGAGACTGGCCATAGCCGCGTGCCAGAGCCGCCCGAAAGGATGACGGGCACCACCAGACCAGCGCTCGCAGGGCTGGAGACTCCTGGGCTAGGCAGCAAATCGGTGGGGCGTGCGTCTTCCATCGGTAGTCTTCCCCGGCTTATAAAGAAGCACCTTTGCCGCGCCGCAGCGCGGCCGGCAAGTCAATGGTTCGCCACTGGATCCGAGGGCTCGGCCTTGTGGCCGTTGATGTTGAACGGCATTACCCGATACCACGCGGTATCTTTCGACGGTGAGGGGTCTTGCCAGGGGCCGTCGGCGTCCGAAACGCATTCGTCGCACAGCATCTGCCAGGTTTGCGGCTGGCGGGGGTCTGGCGACCGCTCGATGCTGTAATCCAGCGCCCCAGCCGCCCCGCGCCAGGCGACACGGCCACCCTGCGCCGCAATGACCTCCGGCTTCGGCGGCAGCAGATAAGCCGGCGCGAGCAGCACGTCGGACATTGCATAATCGAATCGCCGTATCGCGCGGCCACGCTGCAGCATGCCGTCCTTATCGATGCCAGGCAAAGCTATCCCTGGAAAATACAGCGCCGCCGTCCCCTGAGCTGCAGCGGCGCCGGCCGGCAGATAGCCGCCGGCATCGGCATGGCCCTGCAAGCCGCCGAACAACGCGCCTGCCACCGTGTGTCGGCGATTGATCGCGTCCAGAAACGCCTCGAATGCGGCCTGTGTCTTCCACGGGCCAGGCCCCCAATCGTAACTGTCCAGCACATAGGCGCGGCCGGCATCGGTCACCGCGGCGGCCGCCTCGGCGACTGTTGCGCGGATCGCCGCGGTGTCTCCCGGCGGCAGGCCGCGATCGCCGACAATATCCACGCTCGGCGTGGCGAAAGCAGCCGCCCTCACCGGATGTGGAGCGCTGGGCAGGATATGGCCGGCAAACGCGCCATTCTCGTAGAGATGGAGGTGATCCTCGGCCTTCACCGCCTGGCCCACTGCCTCCACCCAGCCGGCAACCGCTCCGGGGTCGTATCCGGCCCCACAGGCGTCGCAATCCTCCCAGGCCAGAATGGTTGGGTCATCGTGATAGACGATGCCGGTCAACGTGTTCACGTGATCCAGCACGGCCTTCACCCGCATAACGAAAGCCGCCCGCAAAGCCGGATCGGTGAAGAATTTCTGCCCGTCGCCACCCGCCTGCCACCCTGCATAGGCGCAGAGGGCGGAGGAGGGGTCGGTGGCGCAATCCCCGCTGCCGGCCAGTGGCAGGATCAGCTTCAAGCCGAGATCGGACGCCGTCTTGATGGCGAAATCGAGGGCTGCAAACCCGTCATCGCTGAACTTCCCCGCCGAAGGCTCCAGGCACAAGGCACAGCCGGCCGTGCCAGCCAGAGTCGCCGACCGGACCACGGCACCGCCCAGCGCCTGCACGGTGAGCAGCGCATCCTTCACCTCATAGGCGGTCGGTCGCCTGATAACGCCGCCGTCGCGGCGCAGGCCAAGCCAGGCGATATCCGCGCCACCGAAGCGCAGGGGCGTGCCGAGCAAGGTGAGGCCGGTATCGGTGTGCTTGACGAAATCCGTCGGGTCCGGGGCGCTGGCCATTGTGGCGTAGCCCTGCGCGCGGGCAGCCTGTGCTAGAAGAACCAAAACAATAAATGCAAACAAGGCCAAAGGGCTGTGCCCCCTAGCGCCTCCCTGAAACCGCATTCCCTTCAACGCCTGCCGATGCTCTGGTAGCGAAAGCCGGCGGCCTGCATCGTTGCTGGTTCGTACATGTTTCTCAAATCCACGATCAGGTCGCCGCGCATGGCTTCGCGCAGCTTCTCCGCCGCTATGGCACGGAATTCGTTCCACTCCGTTACCACGACAAGCAGATCAGCCCCCTGCGCCGCATCCAGCGCACTCGTGCAATAGGTGATCCCATCTGGCAGCAGCGGCTTGGCCTGCTCCATGCCGGCCGGGTCGAAAGCGCGGATCGCCGCACCGTCCTCGGCCAGGCGCCCGACGATCGGGATCGACGGCGCATCGCGCATGTCGTCGGTCTCCGGCTTGAAGGTCAGCCCGAGTATGGCGATGGTCTTGCCGCGCACGCTGCCGCCGGCCGCATTGATCACCCGCGCCGCCATGCTCGCCTTGCGCGCATCGTTTACGGCCACCACCGCCTCGATCAACCGTGACGGCGTGCCGTGGTCCTGCGCGATGCGCACCATCGCCAGCGTATCCTTGGGGAAGCACGAGCCGCCGAACCCCGGGCCAGGATGGAGGAATTTTCTCCCGATTCGGCCATCCAGCCCGATGCCGCGCGCTACGTCATGCACGTCCGCCCCGGCACGCTCGCAGATATCGGCCATCTCGTTGATGAAAGTTACCTTCATCGCGAGGAAGGAGTTGGCCGCGTATTTCACCAGCTCCGCCGTCTCCAATCCGGTGAACAGGATCGGCGCCTCGATCAGATAGAGCGGCCGATAGATCTGCCGCAGCACCTCGCGCGCACGGTCGGTCTCCACTCCGATCACCACGCGGTCGGGCCGCATGAAATCCGGGATCGCACTGCCCTCGCGCAAGAATTCCGGGTTGGACGCGACATCGATCTCCAGCTCCGGCCGCACGCTGGTCAGGATCTCGCGGATGCGCCGCCCGGTGCCCACCGGCACGGTCGATTTGGTGACGATCACCGTATAGCCGGTAAGCTTCTTCGCCACCTGCTCGACGGCTGCGAACACATAGGAAAGGTCGGCGTGTCCGTCGCCGCGACGCGTCGGCGTGCCGACTGCGATGAACACCGCATCCACGCCATCGACGGCGCTCGCGATGTCGTCGCCGAAGGTCAGCCGCCCGGCCTTCACGTTGTCGGCGACCAGCAGATCGAGCCCCGGCTCATAGATGGGGATACCGCCCTCGCGCAGCATCTTCAGCTTGGCGGTATCGACTTCGACGATAGCGACGTCATTGCCCAGTTCGGCAAAGCAGGCGCCGGACACCAGGCCTACATAGCCGCCGCCAATCATCGCTATGCGCAAGACCGATCCCCCGAAAGAATGCCCGTTCGGCTAATAGCGTCGCAGAAGACGAAACGAAAGCCCGGTGCGGGCCTCACCCTCGAAGGCGTTGCTGCAATGCAACCGTCACGCCAGTTAAACGATCGGACGTCAAACCCGTAGCAATTCGTTAATCCCGGTCTTGCTGCGGGTTTGCGCGTCCACCCGCTTGACGATCACTGCGCAGGCGAGGCCTGGCCCGACACTGCCGTCCGGCAGGATACGGCCTGGCTGGGTGCCCGGCACCACCACCGAATAGGCGGGCACGCGGCCATAGAACACCTCGCCGGTTGCGCGATCGATAATGCGTGTCGAGGCGCCGAGGAACACGCCCATGGAGATCACCGCACCACGCTCCACCACCACGCCTTCGGCGACTTCCGAGCGGGCGCCGATAAAACAATCGTCTTCGATGATCACCGGCCCGGCCTGCAGCGGCTCCAGCACGCCGCCGATCCCCACGCCGCCGCTGATATGGCAGCGCGCGCCGATCTGGGCGCAGCTTCCCACCGTCGACCAGGTATCGATCATCGTGGCCTCGCCGACATAGGCGCCGACATTGACGAAGCAGGGCATCAGCACCACGCCCGGCGCGATATAGGCGGAATGCCGCACCACCGCCCCCGGCACCGCGCGGAACCCGGCTTCGGCGAATTTTTCTGCGTCCCAGCCGGCGAATTTCACCCCTACCTTGTCGAAAACCGGGGCGCCGCCCGCACCGCCCTGCAGCACATTGTCCGACAAGCGGAACGACAGCAGGACGGCCTGCTTCAACCAGGCATGCAGCACCCAGCCTTCCGGCCCCGGCTCCGCCACGCGCAGCCGGCCGCTATCGAGCGCTTCAAGGGCCGTTTTCACCGGCAACTGGGCGTCCGCCCCGCTGCGCGGCGAAAGGCTCGCGCGCTGCTCCCAGAGCATTTCAATCCGCTGGCGAAGACTATCATCGTTCATGGGGGCTCGGCGTCCTGACTGGGTCGCCTCAATAGGCAAAAGACTGTGTGGCGGCAAATAGCGCCGCATCTGCGCACCACGCCGGATCGTAAGTTTCGTAGCGACCATGCATTCCGGCTCATGAGGTCGCTTCCAGCAGAGACGCAGCATCGTGTGTGGCTAAGTAACAAATGGCGTGTAACCATTTCTCCGGCAGGGCGAAGGGGCAATCATGGATGTGGTTCAAGGGAGTCATCTCGGGCAGGGTAGGGTCGGCTTAAGGCGGCGCGCATGAGCACGGGCATCGCCGTGATGGCCAAGGCGCCACGCGCCGGTCAGTGCAAGACACGGCTGCAGCCATTGCTCTCGCCTGCCCAGTCTGCTGCCATAAGCACCGCATTCCTTGCCGATATTACCGGAAATCTTGCCCTGGCGGCGCAATCCGCCGCCATTGTGCCCTATGTCGCATTTGCCCCCGCCGGCGCCGAATCCCTGTTCGAAGGCATCCTCGCCCCCGGCACGCGCCTGCTGCTCGCCGATGGGTCCCTGCCAGTACCGGACGGCGTCGAAAAATTCGGCCGCTGTCTGCTGCACGCGCTCGAAGCCATCCTTGCCGAAGGACATGATGCCGCCATCGTCCTCAACGCCGACTCACCCACCTTGCCGACACGCTGCCTGGTGGCCGCCCACGAGATCCTCGCAACCCCGGGCGACCGCGCGGTGATCGGCGCCGCAGAAGATGGCGGCTACTATCTTCTCGGCGTGAAAAAGCCGCATGCCGCTCTGTTGAAAAACATTGCGTGGAGCACGGATCAGGTCGCCGAGCAGACACGCGCCCGGGCACGCGAGGCGGAAATACCTCTTTTCGAGCTCGAAACATGGTATGACGTGGACGATCCGCAGGCCTTCAGACGCCTTCTCGGCGAATTGTCGGTGCTCGGTGCCCAGCCCGGCGGTGCCTACACAGCGCCGCACACTGCCGCCCGCCTCGTCGAGCTGGGTTTCTTGAAAAACGCCGATTGGATGGCTGGAGCTGCCGCATGAGCGATACCGTCTTGCTGAACCCAACACGCTATTTCGAAGCGGTGGACCAGGCTGCCGCAAAACCTGCGCCGCCGGTCTGCCTCTATCTGGAGGTCACCAATCGCTGCAACCTACTCTGCGAAACCTGTCCCCGCACCTTCGAGGCGCTGGAACCGCCGGCCGACATGTCGTGGGAGCTGTTCACCCGCATCGTCGACCAGGTGCCGGGACTCAAGCGTGCCGTCCTGCATGGTGTGGGCGAACCGATGCTGGTGCCCGAACTGCCCCGCATGATCCGCTACCTGAAGGATCGCGGCGTGCATGTGCTGTTCAACACCAATGGTACCCTGCTGCGCGAAAAACGCTTTGCCGCCTTGATCGAGTCCGGCCTCGACGAATTGCGCGTCTCGCTCGATGCCGCAGACGCTGCAAGTTACGCCACCGTGCGCGGGCGTCCGTTCTTTGATCGTATCGTGCGCGACGTGCGCAATCTGCGTGAATTCCAAGAACGCGCAGGCGCCGTCAATCCAAAGATATCTTTGTGGCTGACGGGGCTGAAGGAGACCATCCAGCAACTGCCCGACTTCGTGCGTCTGGCGGCAAGCATGCATGTGCGCGAGGTGCATCTGCAAAGGCTGGTGTTCGACGAGGCCGGTTTTGGCATGGCCACTGCGGAACACAGTCTTTTCGAACAGGCCGATGCCGAGGAGATGCACGCCATCGAGGCGGCGCAGGCGATCGGCGCCGAACTCGGCGTCATGCTCGATGCCTCCGGCGCCAGCGAGCCGACGGTGAGCCTCAAGCAGCAGGGCGACAAACCCTGGTCCGGCTGCAGGCGCCCCTGGAGCCTGATGTATTTCACCGCCCATGGCCGCGCGCTGCCCTGCTGTATCGCGCCGTTCTCCGCACGCGGCTACGAGACCTACACGTTGGGCGATGCCAAAACGCAAAGCCTGGACGAAATGTGGAACGGCCCTGCCTACACCGATTTCCGCGAGAAACTGGTCGGCGATACGCCGCCGAAACCTTGCCAGAATTGCGGCTGCCGATGGAGCCTGTGAAGCCGCCGCAGATCTGCGCGGTCATTCCGGTGCTCAACGAAGAGGGCGCCATCGGCCCCATGCTGAAGCGCCTGCCCACGCTGATCGATGTCGCCATCGTGGTCGATGGAGGCAGCCGGGACAACACCGTTGAAGAAGCGCGCCAGGCCGGCGCGATCGTGCTGAACGAAGCGCGCCGCGGCTACGGCCAGGCCTGCCAGACCGGCGCCGCGTATGCCGAAGCCTTGGGCGCCCAGCTAGTGGTTTTCATGGATGGCGACGGCGCGGATTCGGTGGAGAACACGCACCGATTGACCGCACCGGTGTTGCAGGACGAAGCCGATTTCGTCCTTGCCGATCGCAGCGCCGGCAAGCGCGACCGCGGCAGCATGGGCGTGCACCAGATCGTGGCAGGCCACGTCATCGGCGCCGCGGTCGGCGTGATCGCGGGCAAGCGCTATCGCGACATGTGCGCCTTCCGCGCCATACGCATTGCCGATCTCAAGCGGTTGGGCATGCAGGAGATGGGCTATGGCTGGAATCTCGAGATGCAGATACGCGCCGCCCGCGCCGGCCTGCGTGTGCTCGAAGTGCCGATGCCATATCACAACCGTATCGCCGGCAACTCCAAGGTCGCCGGTAGCCTGAAGGGCAGCCTTCGCGCCGGCCAGCGCATCTTGCGCACCCTCGTCACTGTTGGTTTAGCCACCCGCCGGCAGCCCTCGTGATCCTGCTGGCCGGCAAGCGCGTCACTCACTGGTTCAGCCGAATCTGAGGCCGTATACCCGACTGATGCCTTTCTGCGTTCCATGATCCCAGGCTGGCCTTCGACTCTGGCGTTGTTTGCCGCGGCGCTGGTGTTCTTTACCGGCCTGGGCCTGCCGTTTGCGCGTGCTCTCGCGCCGCGCGGCGTGCCCCCCCTCGCCCTGGCTCCAACGCTCGGCTGGGCCGGCTTCAGCGTCCTGGCATTGCCGATCCTCTCGTCGACCGGGTTTTCTGCTTTTGCCTGCTGGGGCTCCGCAATCCTGGCAGCCGCGTTGGCGGCGTGGGTGTGGCGGCAGCGCCGTGCAGCGCCCTCCGCCGCTCTCCCGATCTGGTCGGTCGCGCTCGCCGTGGCCTGGGGGCTGCTCCCGCTGATGGCGATCATGCCGAAACCGGTGCCGGACGGCCTGCTGGTCGCACCGCCCCTCTTCGACCACGTCAAGATCGCCGTCGTCGACGCCATCCTGCGCAGCGGCCTGCCGGTGCCGAACCCGTTCTACGGCCCGGGCGGCCGCGGCGTTTTCGCCTACTACTATGTCTGGCACTTCAGTGCCGCGCTGCTCGCCCGCCTCTTCGGTGCCGCGGGCTGGACCGCGGAAGCGGCGATGACTGGTTTTACGGCAAGCGCCTCAATCCTGCTGGTCCTCGGCGTGGCGCGTGCGCTCGGCGGCCGTTCCTTGGCGCTGCTCCTGTCGGCGCTGCTCTGCCTGCCCGGATCATTGCGGCCTGTCCTCGCTTGGTTGGCAGGCAGCCTCGGCAGCAATCCGTTCATCCCGCGCAAGAGCGACATCAGCGGCTGGCTCAACCAGGCCGCCTGGGTGCCGCAGCATCTCGCCTCAGCCTGTTGCGTGGTGGTCGCGGCATTGCTGTTGTTTGCACTGGCCGAGCAAGGCGGGCTGGGCCTCTCGGTGGCACTCGGCCTTGTAGTGGCGGCGGCCTTTGAAAGCTCCAGTTGGGTCGGCGGCATCGGCCTTGCTGTCAGCCTCACCATCCTCGGGCTCTGGCTGCTCTGGCGCTTGCCGCAGACGCTGCGAAAGGGGTTCATCCTCAGCACCGTGCCGGCCCTCCTCGTTGCCGGCCGGCTGATCGCGCCATTCGTAGCCGACGAACAGCATCTGCTGGCGGTGCGGCACGCTGGCCCGGCCATCGCCGTGCTGCCTTACCCCAGCTTCGGCAATCTGCTGCCGCCGGGCGTGCGGGAGCTGCTCGATGTGCCGGGTTTCTGGCTGGTGATGCTGCCCTTCGCCTTTCCCGCCCTGGTGCCGCTCGCCGCCTTTGCAGCCTTGAGGCCCCGGTGCCTGGCGCTTCCAACGGAGGCACGCAGGCGGGCGACGGCTCTCGCGTTGCTGGCCATCGGCAGCCTGGCCACTGCCTGGCTCCTCCGCAGCACCATCGAAAACAATGATCTGGGCTGGCGCGTGGTGCTGCCGGCGCTGCTGGTGCTGCCGGGCGTCGCCGGCTGCCTCGCCGAACAACTCATCGCCACGCGCTCAATCGTGGTTCTGCCGATCGCCATCGTAGCCCTGCTCGGAGTACCGCAAGCAGCGACCATGCTCGCCGAATACAGGCAGGGGATCCATCCGGGCGACCCCGCCGCCTTCGTGCAGACCGCCCCCGCCTGGCAGGCTTTGCGCCGCCTCTCCAGACCAGACGACCGTGTCGCCAGCAACACCGGTCTTGCGGCCGCCGCCACCTTCTGGCCGGTGAACCCGGTCTGGGCGCTGCTCTCCGACCGTCCCTCCTGCTATGCGGGCCGGCAAAGCGTCGTCGCCTATGGTGCGCTGACACATCCGCAACTCGATGCGATCGACCAGCGGTTTGCCCGTGTCTTTTCCGGACATCCTGCCGAAAGCGACGTCGCCGACATGGCACGCCTCGATGATTGCCGCTTCGCTTTGGTCACCCAGCAAGACGGTGCCTGGCAGGCAAACGGCTTCGTTGCCTCACCAGACTACATGCGCATCGCTGAGGGCGCTGGATGGCGGCTCTATCAGCGCAGCTTCAAGTAAGCGCCCCCACACCTACCGCCGACCGAACAGACGTTCGATTTCCGCCTTGCTGAGCTTGATGAAGGTCGGCCTGCCATGGCTGCAGGTGGCGGCACGTGGCGTCGCTTCCATCTGCCGTAGCAGCGCGTCCATCTCTGCCAGATGCAGCCGCCGCCCGGCGCGAATGCTGCCATGGCAGGCCAGCCGCGCCACGACGGCATCCAGCTTGCGCGAGAGCGCAAATTCGGTGCCGGACTCCGCCAGTTCGTCGGCAATGTCTTGTATCAGGCGCTGCGGGTCGGGTGCCCCAAGGGCAGCGGGCAGAGCCCGCACCAGGATCGCCCCGGCCCCGAACCCCTCGAGCTCCACGCCCAGCTTCGCCAGATCCGCGGCTGCCTCGGAGAGGCGTGCGGCATCGGCTTCCGGCAGATCGACCACAGCGGGCAGCAGCAACGCCTGACTGCGCACCTGGCCCTCGAGCAATTGGGTGCGCAATGCCTCGTGGGTCAGCCGCTCATGGGCCGCATGCTGGTCCACCAGCACCAGCTCCTGATCGGCTGTGGCGGCCAGGATATAGGTGTCGAGCACCTGTGCCAAAGGGGCGCCGAGCGGATGGCCCGCATCGGGCACCGGCGACGGTTCAGGCGGCCGCGCAGAGGGCGCGAAGGGCAGCTGGGCCTCTGCCAAACCGCTATAGCGTGACTGGTTGGGCCAGCGGCTGACCAGTTGCAGACTGGGCCGTATCTCCGGCCGTGGTGCCGCGTTGCCCGCGCCACCGGCGAGCCGGCGCTGTAAGGTGCCGATCACCAGCGAGCGCACCGCATCGGCGTCACGGAAACGCAGCTCGCTTTTCGCCGGATGCACGTTCACGTCGAGCGCGTCCGGCGGCAGATCGAGCCAGAGGGCCACGATCGGGTAGCGGCCCGCTGCGATGACGTCGCGATACGCCACGCGTACCGCCACCCGCAATACGGGATCGGTCACCGGCCGGCCATTGACCACCAAAGACTGTCCGGCCGCCGTCGCTCGGCTGACCATCGGCGCGCAGATGAAGCCCGACAGCCGCATCTCTGCCCGCGCCTCGTCGATCGCGATCAGCGACTGCGCCGCATCCTGCCCGAGCAGGGCGGCCACCCGTGCCGCACGCTCCTGCGCCGGCAGATCGTAGACGCAGCGACCCTCGATGGTCAGCCGGAAGGCGACATGCGGCGCCGACAAAGCCAGGCGCCGCGTGGCGGCTTCCGCATGGTCGGCCTCGCTGCGCGGCGATTTGAGGAATTTGCGCCGCGCCGGTGTCGCGAAGAAAAGATCCTCCACCGTCACCCGTGTGCCCGGTGCCCCCGGTGCGGGAGCCGCCTGTTCCACGACGCCGCCGGCGACCGCGATCCGGAAGGCATGGCTCGCCTGTGCCGGCCGCGAGATGATGCACAGACGGGCCGCCGCCCCGATGCTGGGTAGCGCCTCGCCACGAAAACCGAGGGTGGCGATCTGCACCAGCGTCTCGTCGGTGAGCTTGGAGGTGCAATGCCGTTGCACGGCAAGGGTCAGATCCTCCTGTCCCATGCCGCTGCCATCATCGACGATCTCGATCCGCTCGATGCCGCCGCCGGTCAGCGCCACCGAGATGCGCGTCGCACCTGCATCGAGCGCGTTCTCCACCAGCTCCTTCACCACGGCCGCCGGCCGCTCTATCACCTCGCCGGCGGCGATGCGATTGACGAGGTTCTCCGGCAATTGGCGTATGCGCGCTGCTGCGGGCGCGACTCGGGTGGCGGCGTCCATGACGTGCCTAGCTTAACGGGGAATGTCTTGAAAAAGCTAAAGGCAGCTTTGTGGAGAAGAAAGGAGCCACCGGTTTCGCAGATTAAAATGAAGATGAGGCTGCGGCCTCAGAGCCCATTATGAGGAGAAACGCAGCAGCTTCGGCAATCTTATATAATCTGTGTCATCAGCGTAGTCTGTGGCTAAACCTGGTTGTTGCAGCGCCTCAGAAAATACCAAGAAAGCTGGTCTTCGGCTTTTCCTGGATGATGTTCTCCCCAGCCGTCGGCGGCTCGCCCAGGGCAGCGTTGGTGCGCAGGCGCTGGCTTTCGGCAGTTGCATCCAGAGGTGCGCCCGGCGGCGGTGCGGATTTCCAGAACATCAGGCGGTCGGTGAGGCTGCGCGAAGGCTGGTCGAGGCTGTGCTCGTTTTCCACCTTCTGGCGGATATCGGCCGGGGCGGCGGGGCCGGCCTGCTGGTCGAGCGCCTGCTGGCCCGGGGTGACGGGGGCGTTCTGGCTGTTGGTGAGCGCGGTATCTGGCGCCAGGGCAGCTTCTGCCGCCTCCGGAGCGCTGACTTCCTGCGGACGCGCGGCGCCGGGATCCGGCTGGCGCAGGCTGCCGAAGGTGGGGGGCATGGAAAGCGGTGCGCGGGTCTCGACGGTGAACTCATCGGGCACGCTGCGCGTCAGGCCGAAACTGCGCTCCACGTCGCCGCAGGCGGCGAGGCAGAGCAGCGGGAGGGCGGTCAGCGATAGTTTCAGAATGGGGGCCATGGGCGCTTCCTTTACGCTTTCGGCGGCGGTGGCTGCAAGCCGGCGTGATGCGGCAAAACGCTCTCCAGGAGCAAGGTGGCGACCCCCAGCACGATGGCGGAATCGCCAAAATTGAACACGAAGGGGAACGGATCGAACCCCGCCCAATGCACGTGCACGAAATCCACCACCATGCCGAACCGCGCGCGGTCCACCACATTGCCCACCGCGCCACCCGCAATCGCACCCAGTGCAAGCGCCGTCGCCGTGGTCTCGGCACGTCGCAACCAGACCAGTAGACCGGCGACGACCGCGACCGCGACCGCGGCCAGCAGCATCTGCCCCAGCCCGTGCCCTGCCTGCAGCAGCCCGAAGGTGACACCGTGATTCCAGGTCATCGCGAAATCGAGCAACGGTGGCACCACCGGCACCACGCCGCGCTCCGGCAGGTCGAGCACATTCAATATGGCGTATTTACTCGCCTGGTCGGCCGCCAGAACGGCAGCCGCCAGCAGCAAAGCGGCAAGGGTGCGTGTTCCGCGCCTCATGCCCCAACCGCATCAGCGCAGCGCACACACAATGTAGGGTGGGCAGCGATGCTGCCGACCTCTTCGAGCACGCGCCAGCATCGCGCACATTTCTCGCCCTGCGCGCGTGGGGCGAGAATACTGACTGTCTCGCCCACGGCGATCGAGACGCCGGAAACGATGGCGATATCCTCCCACTCGGCCTCCGGCAGCAGCGCCGCCTGTGGTGCGGGCAGAACCAGCTCCAGCCGCGCCTGCAGCGACGAGCCGATCAGATTGGTGCGTCGCGCCTCCTCCAGCACGCTGGTCATCTCGCCGCGCAAGGCGCGCACCTTGTCCCATTTCGTAGCCAGCGCCGCATCGCGCCAGGTCT
The DNA here is from genome assembly GCA_965198855.1 of Acetobacteraceae bacterium. Lineage (GTDB taxonomy): Bacteria > Pseudomonadota > Alphaproteobacteria > Acetobacterales > Acetobacteraceae > BOG-908. Next base: position 1,594,759 of record CBDAPZ010000002.1, read on the forward strand.
CCGGCACGGTTGCAAACGGCTCCAGATGCACGCTGGTCTCTTCGCCGAAGCGCGAGGTCCAGGCCTCTTCCGCGGTGAAACACAGCACCGGCGCCAGCCAGGTGCACAGGCAGCGATGCAGATGGTCCAGCACGGTGCGCGCCGCACGGCGTTTGAGCGTATCCGGACGATCGCAATACAGCGAATCCTTGCGGATATCGAAGTAGAACGCCGAGAGGTCGGCGGCGCAGAACGCGTGGATGTCTGGCACCACGCCCGTCCAGTCGTAATCCTGCGCGGCACTGCGCACACGCTCGGACAGCACATGCAGACGATGCAGGATATAGCGCTCGAGCTCCGGCATCTCGGCGTAATCCACACGCTCATCTTCGGAAAATCCGGCAACACTGCCGAGCAGCCAGCGCAGCGTGTTGCGCAAGCGGCGATACAGCTCCGCCTGCTGTTTCAAAATTTCCTTGCCGATACGCTGGTCTTCGTTGATGTCGGAATTCATCACCCACAGACGCAGGATGTCCGCACCATATTCGTCGGTGATTTTCTGCGGGGCCACCACATTGCCCACAGACTTGCTCATCTTCCGCCCGTGCTCGTCGAGCGTGAAACCATGCGTCAGCACCGCCTTGAACGGTGCGTGGCCGCGCGATCCCACTGCCTCAAGCAGGGAAGATTGAAACCAGCCGCGATGCTGGTCGGAGCCTTCGAGATACAGATCCGCCGGCCACGGCAAGCCGCGCGCCTCCAGGGTGAAGGCATGGGTGGATCCGGATTCGAACCACACATCAACGATGTCGCGCACCTGCTCGTAAGCGTCCGGATCATACGCATTGCCGAGGAACCGCGCCGGCGGCGACGAATACCAGGCATCCGCCCCTTCGGTGGTGAACGCCTCGGTGATGCGCGCGATCACCGCCGGATCGCGCAGCACTTCGCCGGTCTTCTTCTCGACGAAGACCGGGATCGGCACGCCCCAGGCGCGCTGACGGCTAATGCACCAGTCCGGCCGGTTGCCGACCATGCTGGAGAATCGCGTCTTCGCCGAAGCCGGCACGAACTGCGTCTTGTCGATCTCGGCAAGCGCTTTTTCGCGGATATGCTCTGGCCCATCCATGCGAATGAACCATTGCGGTGTGGCGCGGAAAATCAGCGGCGCCTTGCTGCGCCACGAATGCGGATAGGAATGGACGATCGTCCCCTGCTTCACCAGGCCGCCGGCCGCAATCAGCGCCTCGCAGACCGGTTTGGACGCCTTGTACACATGCACGCCGGCAAAGAGCGGCACCCACGGAAAATACGTGCCGTCATCGGCAACCGTCTCTGGCACCGCAATGCTGTTGGCGCGGCCAAGCACAAAATCGTCCTCGCCATGGCCCGGCGCGATATGTACGAAACCGGTGCCGGCCGTGGTGGTGACGAAATCGCCCTCGAGCATCGGCACGTCGAAATCATACCCTTGGCCACGTAACGGATGCTTGCAGAGCAGGCCGACAAACTCGGTGCCGGCATGCACCTGCAGCACATGGTGCTGGGTGATGCCGGTCTCGGTTAGAAACTGCGGCAGCAAGGCAAGAGCCACCAGCAGCGTCTCGCCCGGCCGGCACAGGCTGCCTTCAGCCACTTCGTCCACGACGAAGCGCGCATATTCGATCTCGCCGCCATAGGCGATGGCACGGTTGCCCGGCATGGTCCACGGCGTAGTGGTCCAGATCACCACCGACGCATCCTGCAGAGGGCCTGGTGTGGTCACCGGAAAACGCACCCAGATGGTGGTGCTGGTGTGATCGGCATATTCCACTTCGGCTTCCGCGAGTGCCGTCTTCTCGACGACGCTCCACATCACCGGCCGCAGGCCGCGATACAGCGCGCCGTTTAGCACGAAGCGGCCGATCTCGCCGGCGATCGACGCCTCTGACGAAAAATCCATCGTGGCGTAGCGGTTTTGCCAATCGCCGTTAACGCCCAGACGCTGGAATTCGGCCGTCTGTATCTCGAGCCATTTGCCCGCATAGGCGCGGCATTCGGCGCGGAAATCCAGGATCGGCACGGCATCCTTGTCCCGGCCGGCTTTGCGGTACTCCTCCTCGATGCGCCATTCGATCGGCAGGCCGTGGCAATCCCAGCCGGGCACGTAATACGCATCGTAGCCGGCCATCTGTCGGGCGCGGTTGATCACGTCCTTCAGGATCTTGTTGAGCGCGTGGCCGATATGGATGTTGCCGTTCGCGTAAGGTGGGCCGTCATGCAGGATGAATTTTTTCCGGCCCTCGCCTTGGGCGCGCAGCTTCTCCCACAGTCCCATGCGCTGCCAGCGGGCGAGGATGGCCGGCTCCTTCTTCGGCAGGTCGCCACGCATGGGGAAGGTGGTGGTGGGTAGGAAAACGGTGTCGCGGTAGTCGCGCCCCGCTGGCTGATCGGTCATGATACGGTGTCCGGCTTTGGCGTGGGAAGGCGCGCCAGGCTTTGGCGTGCTGCTTCGGCATCCATAAGGATCTGGGCTTTAAGTGCGTCGAACGAGGCGAATTTCTGTTCCTCGCGAAGATAGATGTGCAGCGCTACCGAGAGCTCCTGCCCATAGAGGTCCCCGTCGAAATCGAACAGATGCGCCTCCAGCCGGCTTTCGAGCCCGGCCGCTACCGTCGGACGGCGGCCGATATTGGCGACGCCGCGACATTGACGCCCATCCGGCAGCCGCGCGATCACGGCATAGACGCCTCGCGCCGGCTCCAGATGGCCGCCGAGCGGGACATTCGCGGTGGGGAAACCGATGGTGCGGCCACGCTGGTCGCCATGCGCCACCACGCCGCGAATGGCCCAGGGACGGCCCAGTTCGGCCGCCGCACGCTCCGGGTAGCCGTCCTGCAGCGATCGCCGTATGCGGCTCGATGAAATGGGCCCGCCGACATCAACCAGCGGGGGCACCACGGTCAGCCCCATGCCGAGCCGCTCTGCCTGGGCCGCCAGAAAGGCCACATCGCCCCCCCGCCGATGGCCGAACGCGAAATCCGGACCGCAGGCTAGATGGGCTGCCCCCAAACCGCCATGGAGCACCTCGCGCAGAAAGTGCTCGGCCGAGAAACGCGAAAACTCGGCGTTGAACGGCAATTCATAGACCAGCGTCACGCCAAGGGCCGCCAGTGCCGCTCTCCGCTCAGCCGCCAGCGAAAGCCGGAATGGCGGGTCGTCCGGCCGAAAGAAGCTGCGCGGATGCGGCTCGAAGGTCAGCACGGCGAGCGGCAGGTCGGGCCGCGCTGCATGGGCCGCACGGATCAGGGTGGCATGGCCCAGATGCACGCCGTCGAAATTACCCAGGGCGATCGCGGCGCCGCGGGCGGAGGCGGGCAGCCCGGTCCAGTCGGAAAAACTCTGCATGGCGCGGCTTTGTCGGCCAATTAGGCCCACCGGGCAAGGCCGCGGCCGCCTATGTCCGCTCCTCGGAAAGGTCGGGTTGCCCGGGCTGCTTCCTGGGCTAAACCGTGGCCACGAACGGAGACCGACCCTATGACCGAACACGACATCGCAGAACGGCTTCTGGCAGCCCATACCGGCACCGGGCCTACAGCGATCACGGTGGCAGACGAACGCCAGGCCTACGCGGTGCAACACCTGGTAGCTGACAGGCTGGGGCCGATTGGCGGCTGGAAAGTGGGCGCGCCCGGTCCGTCAGCACCACCCAGCTGCGCGCCCATGTTGCAAGCCAACCTCTTCCAGGGCCCAAAAAACCTCGACTCGAAGGTTTTCATGCAGCGCGAGGTCGAATCCGAAATCGGCTTTACCTTCAAGACCGGTCTGCCGCCACGCGACACTCCCTACACCGCCGCCGAGGTGATCACCGCTATCGGCACCTGCCAGCCCGGCCTGGAAGTGCTGCAATCACGCCTTGAGAACCCAGGTGCTGCGAGCCCATTGGCCTTGCTCGCGGACTTCATACAGACCGGCGCCTATGTCTGGGGCGAACCGATCGCCGACTGGCAGAGCATCGATTTCACCGCGATGCAGGTCATACAGACCATCTCGGACGGACCAAGCGTGACACGCATCGGCAACCCGGCCGGCGACATGGTGCGGCTGATGGTGTGGCTGGCAAATACCGGCACGGTCTGGGCCGGCGGCATCATGGCCGGGCAACTGGTCACCTGCGGCTCGTGGACAGGCAAGACACAGGCGCCCGCCAAATGCGAGGTTGAGGCCGAGTTCATCGGCGCCCGGCCGGTGCGCCTGCGGTTCGGTTAGGCCCGGGAGCCGAGCCCCTTAGCCCTAACTCAGGCAAATTCCCGCACGCGGGGGCGGGATTCTGCTTGCTGGCTGCGCACCGGGATCAGGCACGCAGGCAGCTCCTTGCGCACGACAGGGCGCAACGCCGGCGATCCTGACTGTGGCCCCGGTGGCGGCGGTTCGGATTGCGGTGGCCAGGAATCGCCGCCGCGGCCGCGTCGCAGGGCCATCAGATCGCGTACGGCGAGCACGAGTGGGACGCCGAAGGTCAGGGCGCCGGAGAGCAGGATTTGTGCAGCTTGGGTCATGTCGGTCCCAGTGCTTTGGCGGGGGGGCGTTTGCGGGTTACCCAGCATGGCACTCGTCCGCCGCTGGTGGCCAGCGCAAAATCATCTCGGTCCGAGGTTGGGCGTTGCCAATGGTTACGCAACCGCTATGCGCGCCCCTACGTTCGGCTGTTACAGAGGCGCTAGCCTCATGCACATGAACAAGGGCTTCCAACCATGAAACAAGCAATCGCGGCTTTATTGCTGCTGGCACTGGCGGTGCCGCTCTCGGGCTGCATCATCGAGGGGCGCCCAGGCGGCGGTTGGTGCTATTACCATCCCTATCGCTGCAGGTAATAGCGAAAAAAAGGCGCCGGGAGAGATCTCCCGGCGCCTTTTTCATGTTTGTCAGTGATGTTTAGCTTAGTGCATCCAGCATGCGGCGCAGGCTGCTGGCGGCAGGGCTGCTGACGCGGTGGCGCAGCACGATGTCGCTCGTGGTGACCGGACGACCGTAATAGCTGGCATTGGCGTTGTTCTGCGCGGCGATCACGGTGCCGTCGAGCTTGATGCCGGCATAGGCGCCCGAGGACGAGGCCCAGACAACCACGTCCGCGCCGGCGGCCGCGGTGGTCGCACCTTCGACGTCGGAGCCGAGCGTGGCGATAGCGAGGGCAGCGTCGGCGCCGATCTTGAAATGGTCATGCATGATCGCGTCGAGTGCTTTCTGCGAGCGGATGAACATGATCATCTCACTCTCGGCGGCGCCGATCTGCAGGCCGAAGCTCGCCGAGGCCACGGTGTAGAAAGCCGGGTCGCTCCAGCCATGCGGGCCGCGCACCATAAGTAGTGCGTCGCCGCCTTCACCGCCGACGAAGAAACCGGCTTTGAAGATGCGCGGTGCGATCAGCACGGCGCGGGCGGTCTGGAGCAACTGGCGGGCGTTGCCGAATTCCTTGTCGTGCCGCAGATCCTGCAGGGTGCCGACGGCGTGGTCGATATCGGCCTGCTGGTCGGGGCCGGCGAAGGCGGGTGCTGCGCCCAGCGCAAGCGTGCCGAGAATGGTGGCTGTTGTAGCCCACCGTTTGAAAGTCATCATCGATTCCTGCTCCTCGAAAATCTGCAAGCCGGGCCTGGCATGTGGCCGGCTACGGGGCGGATAACCGTGCTCAATGCGAATCGTTCCCGCGCTCGCGTGAAAATCGCGCCAGCTATGCGTGCAGGAGTGCGGTGACCAGATTTCTGAGGGTGGCGATCAGGGCTTCGGCACGAGCCGGGCTGAAACGGTGTGGGTCGGCCTCGTCCATATAGGTGGTTTGGGCGAGTTCGAGCTGGATGGCGTGGATGTGCTCGGCCGACTGCCCGTAATGGCGGGTGATGTAGCCGCCGCGGAAGCGTCCATCGAGGATTTGGGTGAAGGGACTGTCCGCGGTGGCGGCGAGAGCTATTTCCACCAGGGCCTTGTCGGCGGAGGCGCCGCTATTGGTGCCGAAATTCAGGTCCGGGAGTTTGCCCTCGAAGAGGCGGGGAATGGATTGGCGGATGGAGTGGCCGTCGAGCAGGCGGGCGCTGCCGTGCAGGGTTCTGATGCGGGCGAGTTCGGCGGCGAGGGTGTCGTGGTAGGGCTGCCAATACGTTTCAACGCGTTCGGCGATGTCTTTGAGGGTAGGTTTGCTGGTGGCGTAGAGGGGTTCGCCGTCGAAGGTTTCGATAGGGCATATCGTGGTTTCGGCCTGGCCTGGATAGAGCGGGGTGTTGGAGGGCGCGCGGTTGAGGTCGACGACGGTGCGTGAGTGGGTAGCGATGATGAGGGTGACGTCTTGTTGTTTGGCGAAGTCGTAGAGTTTGTCGACGTGCCAGTCAGTGTCGACGACTTCCTGGCCTATTTTTGTTAGATTTTGGTTGATATGAGCGGGTACGAACGTGCCGGCATGCGGCACGCTAATGATGAGTTTTGCGTTCCCCCGATGGATCAAAAATGACGGGGGGTTTGGGGGGGGCGGCACGGCTCCCCCAATCTTTTCTTTCCTCACAGATGTTCGCCTTCCGCAAGCTTCGCTGCCTTCTCGATATCCGGCGCGAAAAAACGATCTTCTTCGTAGGGCTCGGCTATTTCGCGAATTTTGATGATGGCGCGTTGCAGCGGTGCGGAGGTTTTGCTTGGTGCGTGGAAGCCGATGCCCTGGGCGGCTGCCAGCAGTTCGATGCCGATAATGGCCGCGGTGTTGCTTGCCATGTCGTGGAGACGGCGGGCGGCGTAGGTGGCCATGGAGACGTGGTCTTCCTGGTTGGCCGAGGTGGGCAGGCTATCGACGCTGGCAGGATGGGCGAGGGACTTGTTTTCGCTGGCGAGCGCTGCGGCGGTCACCTGGGCGATCATGAAGCCTGAGTTGATGCCCGGGTTTGTCACCAGGAAGGCGGGCAGGCCGCTCATCACGGGATCGACGAGGAGGGCGAGGCGGCGTTCGGAGAGGGCACCGATTTCGGCGATCGCTAGCGCTAGGGTGTCGGCGGCGATGGCGATGGGTTCGGCGTGGAAATTGCCGCCGGAGAGCACGTCTGCTGTGTCGGCGAAGACGAGGGGGTTGTCGCTGGCGGCGTTGGCTTCGATTTCGAGGATTTTGGCAGCGTGGCGGAGGGTGTCTAGGCAGGCGCCCATGACCTGGGGTTGGCAGCGCAGTGAATATGGGTCTTGCACGCGGCCACAATCGAGATGGGAGTTGCGGATTTCGCTGCCTTCGAGGAGGTGCCTGAGGGTGGCGGCGACTTCGATCTGGCCGAGTTGGCCGCGGGCTTCGTGGATGCGCGGATCAAAGGGAGTATCGCTGCCTTTGGCGGCGTCGACGGAGAGGGCGCCGGCAACCAGCGCGTTGGCAAAGATGTTTTGGGTGCGGAAGAGGGCCGAGAGGGCCAGCGCGGTGGAGGTCTGGGTGCCGTTGAGGAGGGCAAGGCCTTCCTTGGGGCCGAGGATGAGAGGTTCGAGGCCGGCTTTCTGCAAGGCTTCGGCTGCCGGCATTTCGGCGCCGTGGAGGCGGGCATCCCCGACGCCCATGAGGGCGGCGGACATGTGGGCGAGGGGCGCGAGGTCGCCGGAGGCGCCGACGGAGCCTTTCGAGGGGATGGCTGGCATGAAGCCGGCGGCGATGGCGTTTTCGAGCGCCTGGATGACGATGGGGCGGACGCCGGAAAAGCCGCGTGAAAGCCCCACGATTTTCAAAGCCATGATGAGTCGCACGATGGCGTCGGGCAGGAGCGGGCCGGTGCCGGCGCTGTGGGAGAGCACGAGGCGAAGCTGCAACTCGGCGAGTTGTTCGGTGGGGATGGATTTGGTCGCGAGCAGGCCGAAGCCGGTGTTGATGCCGTAGACGGTGCGTCCCGATTGCACGATGTCGGCGACGGTGGCGGCGGAGCGTTCGATGCCAGGCAGGGTTTCGGGATCAAGCTTCATGGCGGCACCTTCGTAAAGGCGGCGCAGTTCTGCCAGCGAGAGTTTGCCGGTGCCGATGGTGACATGGTCGGTCATTTTTGATTGCCCAGCATGGGAAGTTTCAGATCATGGGCGCGGGCGCATTCGATGGCATCGGTGTAGCCGGCATCGGCGTGCCGCATGACGCCGGTGGCGGGGTCGTTCCAGAGCACGCGTTCGAGGCGGCGGTCGGCATCCGCGGTGCCGTCGCAGAGGATCACCATGCCGGAATGCTGCGAGAAGCCCATGCCAACGCCGCCGCCGTGGTGCAGGGAAACCCAGGTGGCACCGCTGGCGGTGTTGAGCAGCGCGTTGAGAAGTGGCCAGTCGGAGACGGCGTCAGATCCATCCTGCATTGATTCGGTTTCGCGATTCGGGCTGGCGACGGAGCCGCTGTCGAGGTGGTCGCGGCCGATGACGATCGGCGCTTTCACACGGCCGTTGCGGACGAGCTCGTTGAAGGCGAGGCCGATGCGGTGGCGGTCGCCGAGGCCGAGCCAGCAGATTCTGGCAGGAAGGCCCTGGAATTTTATCCGTTTGCCGGCATGCTCGAGCCAGCGATGCAGATGGGTGTCGTTCGGCATAAGTTCGGCGACCACTTCATCGGTGACGCGGATATCTTCGGCGTCGCCGGAGAGGGCGGCCCAGCGGAATGGGCCTTTGCCGAGGCAGAAGAGCGGGCGGATATAGGCGGGGACGAAACCCGGAAAATCAAAAGCCTCGGCCAGACCTTCATCTTTCGCGACCTGGCGGATGTTGTTGCCGTAATCGACGGTGGGGATGCCGAGGCGGTGGAAACCGAGCATGGCCTCCACATGGATGCGCATGGATTTCTTTGCGGCCGCCGCGACTTCCTGCGGATGACTGACGCGTTTCTGTTCCCATTCGGCGACGCTCCAGCCGATGGGGAGGTAGCCGTTGACGGGGTCGTGTGCGGATGTCTGGTCGGTGACGACGTCCGGGCGGATGCCGCGTCTGAGGATTTCCGGGAAAATCTCGGCAGCGTTGCCGAGCAGTCCGATGGATTTTGGATCACCGCTTTTGCAGGCGGCATCGATCATCGCCATGGCCTCATCGAGGGTTTCGGCGCGCTGGTCGAGATAGCCGGTCTCGAGGCGTTTCTCGATGCGGCTGCTTTGCGCCTCGACAGCGAGCATGGATGCGCCAGCCAAGGTTGCCGCGAGTGGTTGCGCGCCGCCCATGCCGCCAAGGCCGCCGGTCAGAACCCACTTGCCGGTCAGGGAATTGTTGAAATGCGTTCGCCCGATCTCGATGAAGGTTTCGTAGGTGCCCTGCACGATTCCCTGGCTGCCGATATAGATCCAGGAGCCGGCGGTCATTTGCCCGTACATCATCAGGCCGAGGCGATCGAGTGCCGAAAAGACCTCCCAGGTGGCCCAGTGCGGGACGAGATTGCTATTGGCGATGAGCACGCGCGGCGCGTCGGCATGGGTGCGGAAGACACCGACGGGTTTGCCGGATTGCACGAGCAGCGTCTCATCGTGGCCGAGCGTGGTGAGCGAGGCGACGATAGCGTCGTAGCAGGGCCAGTTGCGGGCGGCGCGGCCGATGCCGCCATAGACCACGAGATCCTCGGGTTTTTCGGCGACGTCCGGATCAAGATTGTTCATCAGCATGCGGAGCGGCGCTTCCGTCTGCCAGGAGCGTGCGGTGAGCTGTGTGCCATGGGCGGCACGGATGATACGGGTGTTTTTCATCGTCATTGATCCACGAACAGCTTTTTGAGCGCACGGCGATAGGCGCCGGTAATCGAGTCTTGCCGGCTATGCACGCCGTCACGCACGGCCCAGCTTCCGCCACTCATGACGTGACGGGCGGGTCTGGCGTCGTTGCCGAAAATCGCTGCATCGAGCCAGAAATCAGGACCGAGCATTTCGGTCTCCAGGGTCGGCTCGATCACCACCAGATCCGCACGCTGCCCGACCGCCAGCCGACCCACCGGCCGCGCCGCGGCCTGTGCGCCGCCGCGGGCGGCCATCTGCCACAGCGTGCGGCCGGTATGCGCATCGGCGCCGGCAAGCACGTTGCGTTTTTCGGCGCGCAGACGCTGGCTGTATTCCAGCAGGCGCAGTTCGGAGAACACGTCCAGCGTCACATGGCTGTCGGTGCCGATGCCGAAGCGGCCACCATGAGCCACGAAATCAGGCAGGCCGAAAATGCCGTCGCCCAGATTGCCTTCGGTGCTCGGGCAGAAACCGGCAACGGCGCCGCTTGCCGCCATGCCGCGCCGTTCCGCGTCGGTGGTGTGGGTGGAGTGGATGAGGCACCAATTGTCACCGATGGGCGCGTTGGCCAGCAGCCACTCCATCGGCCGGGTGCCCAGGGTCGCGAGGCAGTCCCGAATTTCGCCTTGCTGTTCGGCGACGTGGATGTGGATGGGGGCTGCTGGATCGAGCGCGGCAAGCCCCTCGTATGCTGCTTGCAAAGAGGCCGGCGGGACGGCGCGCAGGCTGTGCGGTGAAAGGCCGAACCTGAGATTGTCGCCCTGCTGGGCCTGCGCATCCGCCACCATTTTCAACGCCGCATCTGGCGAGGTGTCGAAGCGGCGCTGGCCGCCTTGCAGAGGCGTGCCGTCAAAATTGCCAGTCTGGTAGATGCCGAACAGCATGGTCAGCCCGATGCCTGCCTGCTGCGCGCCCTCGATGATGGCCTCCGCCATGGCGGGGCGATGTGCATAGGGCGTGCCGTCGATCGCATTCTGCAGGTAGTGGAACTCGATCAGCGAGGTGAACCCGCCGCGCAGCAGCTCCATGCCTAGATAGGCGGCGACGGGCACCAGCGCATCCGGCTCGATGCGGCCGGCGGCGCGATACATGGCCTCTCTCCAGGACCAGAAATCGTTGCCGCCGCCGGTAAACTCGGTGTGGCCGGCAAAACTTCGCTGGAAGGCGTGGCTGTGCAGGTTGGTGATGCCAGGCAATATGGCAGCGCGAGCGAAATGCTCAGCCGCGGGCGCGCGGCCCGGCGTGACGGCGGTGATGAACCCGCGATTGTCGATCTCGATCACCGTGTCGGCGGCAAACCCATCCTCCAGCAACACCCAGTCGGCGGAGATTTTTGGCACCCATAGGCCTCATATACGTGACCCGTTCGGACCTAGCGTGAGCGCTTGCCGCTCACAAGGCGTTTGTCGTGGCGCTTACGGGCCGCCGGTGGTATAGGTCAGACTAGTCAGACTAGTCTGGAGGTTCTTATGCAGCAATGGCAGGTTCAGGAAGCCAAGGCACGTCTCAGCGATCTGCTGCGCGACGCGCAAAACGCGGGTCCGCAGGAAATTACAGTGCGTGGACGGCCAACCGCCGTGATCCTTTCAGTCGCCGACTACGAGCGCCTACGCGGCGCAAAGCCGTCCTTTGTCGAGTTCATGCGCGCCTCGCCGCTCGTGGGCATCGATCTCGATCTAGAGCGCGACACATCGCCGATGCGCGATGTGGAGCTTTGAGCTATCTGCTCGACACCTGCACGATTTCTGAAATGTTGCGGCCCGCGCCCTCGAGACACGTGCTGGCCTGGCTAGGCGCGATCCCGTCGCAAGCTCTCTTCGTTAGCGCGTTGAGCCTTGGCGAGATACGCAAAGGCATCGAGAAACTGGATGAGGGCGCGCGCCGGCGGCGTCTCACGGGCTGGCTGGAGACGGAGGTGCCGGCATGGTTCGGTACCCATGTGCTCGGCATTGATGCCGCCATCAGCGACGAGTGGGGGCGGTTGGCAGCAAGATGCCAAAGGACGCTGCCCGCGATCGATGCCCTGATTGCCGCTACTGCCCTGCATCATCGTTTAAGCGTGGTCACACGAAACGAAAAAGATTTCGAGCCGATGGCCGTATCTGTCGTCAACCCATGGGTACCGTGAGTTTTGGGCCTCGAATGGGACGCGCCCGGCATCGTCGTCATGGCCAATGCCTACGGCGAAGGCGACGCGCTGGCCGCCGTTTTCACCGAAACCCATGGCGTGTTCCGCGGCCTCGCACGCGGCGGTCTGTCGCGCGCGAAGGCTAATATCTGGCAAACGGGCAACCTCGTGGAAGCGCGCTGGGTGGCACGGCTGGCCGACCAACTCGGCAGTTTCTCGGCCGAACTCGTGCACCCCGCGGCAGCACTTGCGATGCAGGATGCGCTGCCACTCGCCGTGCTCACCTCTGCCTGCGCCACGGCGCAGGATGCCTTGCCTGAGCGCGAGCCTTATCCCGCGGTCTTCAAGGGCCTGCTGCATCTGATCGTCCATCTGGGCGAGCGCAATCCGGTCGCCGAGCTGGTGCTGTGGGAATGCGGCTTGCTGTCCGAGCTCGGCTACGGCCTCGATCTGGCCGCTTGTGCGGTCACCGGCGCGCGGGAGAATCTATCCTTCGTTTCGCCGAAATCCGGCCGCGCCGTCAGTGAGGCAGGTGCCGGCCTGTGGCGCGAGCGCCTGTTCCGCCTGCCACCTTTCCTCACCGGCGGGGCGCTACCGGACAACGACGATCTGCTGGACGCTCTGCGCCTGACCGGACACTTCCTTAGCCGCGACGTGTTCGGCTCGCGACACCGCCCGCTGCCTGCCGCCAGAACAATGCTGTATGACCGGCTTAGGACATAAAGCGTTTTGGTTCCCACTAGGCGCGCGCGGCTCGCTTCAAAAAAAGAAGCGCCTACTCAGAACCATTCTGTTCCAGAGCGCGTTTGGCTCCCATCACGCAAGGAGTATGTCCTATGGACGCAAACGAAATCCAGGGCACCGCACGCGATGTCCAAGGCAAGATTAAGGACGGTTTCGGCGGTCTTACGGGCGATACCAGCACCCAGATAGACGGCAAAATCGACCAGGCGGCGGGCAAGGTGCAGGCGCGCTATGGCGAAGCGATTGACAAGGTTTCTAGCGCCGCAAGCTCGGCTGCCGACAGCGCTTCCGACACCGTCAGCGAAATACGGCGCAAGCTGAACGATACGGCGAAAACCGTGCAAGCGGAAGCGCGCCACGCCGGTGAAACAGTGAACGAAGCGGTGCATGAAAGCCCGTGGCTGTCCATCATCGGTATGGCCGCCATCGGCTACCTGGCTTCGTTCCTGATTCACTCGCCATCAAGCCCATTTGCACCGCCGGCGCCGAAATACATCCCGAGGCGCCTAGGTCGTTATCTCTAAGGTAGATTGAGCGTCTTGCGCGAAGCAAATGGGCTTAGTGCAAGGCGGTCAAGTGCCGAAGCATCATATCAGCTACGGAAGCCGGCGTGCCATCCACGCCGGCTACTTCTGCATTTTGCATCAGGCTCGCAAAACCTGCAATTGAAGCCTGGAGTTTCGGCAATTCGCCATCATTGCTGATGAACAAGCAAGATTGCCGCACAAGTTTGAGGCGCTCTCGTGTTTCGTAAGCGAAAGCAGCGAGGTAGGCCTTGTGATACGTGGTAAGGCCGCGCAGCACATCCATTGCTGCCTCGTGCAGCGTTTCCGCGTTCGGCACGCCACGGGCCAGGCAGCTTGAGGCGTCGCGCGCGTAATGTGGAAAGAACAGCCACATGTCGCGAACAAAATGGAACGCCCAAACGAATTGCCGGCCATATTCGTCCGGCTGCATCTCTGGCGCATAACGTTCCAACAACGCTTTACGCGTGTCCGGATCATAATCGGTGATGCCGTCGAAGATCACCGTGCGCACGCGCTCGGGCGCGAGCAGGGCAGCTTCGCAAGCGATCCTTGCACCGGTATGGGTGCCGTAGAGATCCACCCGCGTGTGACCGAGACGATCGAGCACCTGCAAAAGCGAACGTGCATAATATGCGATGTCCGGTGATCGCGGCGGGGCCGATTCGGAATCGCCATGGCCCAACATATCAGGTGCGAGAAGATGCCGATGCGGATCGGCTTCGTGCAACGCCTGCATGAGGTGCTGCAAGCCGCTCGAACCGCCGGGTGCCGCGTGCAGCATCACGAGGGGCGGCGTGGCGTTCGGCGCGCCGACAGCGCGGTAATGCACCAAGCCGTCGGCGATGCGCGCAAAGGCACGGTCAGGCGAGAACTTGGCCGCATCGAGCATCAGGGCTTGCGGGCCGATGCGACGAACCAGGAGCGGAAGGTGCCAGCGGAGGTGTCCGAAAAACCGCCTTCCCCGCGTCGTGCCGCGAAGCTGGTGGCTTGGTAGCCGGTGAGCACATTGGGGAAGCCGGCTTTGTGCAGCAAATCCTGGTAGTCGGCGCTGATCGCTTCCTTCCAATTTGGTTCGTTGTTGTAATCGGCTTCCATCTCGCCGCAGATGCGTTCCCACAGACCGAGCGCCTCATAGCGGTTCGGCACTTCCAGATGCGCCATCACGCCGCCCGGACGCAGCAGGCGAAAGCCTTCCGCCATGATGGCCATCATCGCTGGCTCCGAGGTTTCATGAAGGAGCGCACACGAGAAAACCAGATCGAATGATCCGGCTTCGAAGCGGGTGTGCTCCGCGTTGCCCTGCACGAAATGAATGCGTGCGCCGAGATGCGCCGCACGTGCATGGGCATAACGCAGCACCGAACTGCCGACATCAATGGCGTAGGTGTCTGCCTCGGGAAAGGCTTTTGCTACCGGCACCACGCTCGCGCCGACGCCGCATCCCTGCTCCAGAATGCGCGCGGGTGCGAGATCGGGGTAACAGGCAAATATATGGGCGGCCAGCGTGTGGCCGCGCCCATCATTCATCAAACCGCCATTGCGGCCCAGCATGTAAACCGCGCCGCCACGGTCCATCACCGCGCCTTGCGTCACATCGTCCATGTCACGCTGATACCCGCCGGGCATCATATGGATGTCGCCTTCGGTGATATAGGCAGGCTGCTCAAAATCCGGATCGAGCGTGAGGCTTCCGCCTGCGTCGGCTTCCGTCGCGAGCCGGTTCAGCGATTCTGATTGCCGTTCAACGCAGTTGGTGACGACGTCCCACATCATTTCCTGCGACGTTCGCCGCACGCTGGCCCAGGCGCGAAAACCCTCATCCTCGTGCAGCTTCGCGTAGACCGCTGGGAGCTTGTCGTTCACCCGCGTGGCTGCGGCGAGTTCTTCCGTGCGGTCGCGATAGGCGTTGGCGATATCGCCGCCGAGATAGGCTTTTAGGTCGCGCACGAAAAGCTGCTGGGCGGCTTCGTCGTGGGTGGTTTGTGGCATCATGGGATGGGTCATGCTGGCTCCCTTGCCGCATCCCGCAGCGGGCGGAATACGCGGCTGATCAGGTTCTTGCGCAAAGCTTCGCGCTCGGTGGTCGCTGCTGCATCCGGCGCAAACGCTTCGATCTTTTCACGCGATACTACGCCTGCAGCATCGAGCAGGCGCTCGGACGTGTCCAGCCTTTCGCGCAGCACGGCCAGTTCACCGGCAAGTGCCGTCACCATAGCGAGCAGCATGTCCTCGGTGGCGCTTTGGTTCGGAATGGGCAGGCGACGCTTGACGATCATATCCGCTCCACTGCGCGGCACGGCAGTTCGCCCATCGTCGCATTCCGCATGCAGCAGCGGCAATGCCAGCGAAAAATCTTCTCGCTCTGCGGTCAGACCAGGAATGCGCGCAGAGCCTGCACAAGGTCGTCCAGGCCCGCTTCGGGTTCGAAGATGTCGCGGGTGAGATTGGGCAGCATCGTGACCGTGCGGTTTGGAAACAGGCGGATGGCTTCCAGCGATTGCGGTGTAATCGCCTCGTTCGGCTGGGCCAGCAGCACCGGCTGCGTCACCAACGGCAGCCGCGTTTCGGGATCGTAGCTCCACACGCCGTTATAGGCCCACCAATAACGGTCCAGCGGCTTGGCGCGATCGGCAAAAACCTCTGCCGCACGCTGTATGGGGATGCCCGCATGACGCTGGGTGACGCAGAAATCCCAAAGCCCGCGCAGCCGGTCGATGATCTCCGCGCCATCCTCGGTCGGCGGCGGCGTGGCGCGGGCGCTGGCCAGGCGTTCCGCGCGCTCCGCCGGCGTGCGGCAGGGGATGCCGGTAAGCGCCAGGCGACCGACCCGGGCGGGATTGGCTAAGGCGAGTTCCACGGACAGATAGGTGCCGGTGTGGAAGCCATAGACGTCAACCGGGCCGCTGATGCCAAGAGCCGCCAGGCCGTCTTCGAAGGCCGCGGCATAACCCGCGATGCTCAACGGCTCGGGCGGCGGATCGGACATGCCGTAGCCAGGCGTATCGAACGCGATCACCGTGCGATCGGCCGCCATGGCTTCGATGAGAAAGCGGTATTCGAGAATCGTGGAAGGATTTTGATGCAGCAGCACCAGCACCGGCTTGTCTATCCCGGTGCCAGCCATGACATAATGGAGCTGGCCAAAACGGCACTCCGTGTAAGCACGACGCATCTTCACCAAGAACCTCCCGATCGCGCTTGCACTCAGCCTCAGGTGCCGGCGCGTTGCCAATTGTGCGGGCGGGATGCTCGCCTAATGAACAGATCACCTTGCGCTGTGGCGGCTCGTGGGCACATGGCCGTAAGCGTGACCGGAGAAGCGCTCGTCTCGGCCCCTCTGTGCGCCGAACCTGAAAGCTTCGGATGCGGCGGCGTGGCCGGTCATGCACCAAATGCGAATTGCGGGAGATCGAAGATGTTGCTGAACCGGGCGCGCGCCAACCAGATCATGGACAAATATGGGCTGGATGGCCTCGTAGCTGCCGTGCCGCACAACATCTATTACCTGACCGACCACTGGACCCCGCTGTTCCAGATGTCGCAGAATTTCACCTCCTACGCCGTGCTGCCGCGAAACGAGGATGCACCGGCCGCCATTATCCTGCCGGCCTCGGTCATCTACCACCTCGAGCACAAGCCGAGCTGGGTGCCCAATGTGGTGGCCTACGCGATCCAGCTGAAGCCGCGTTCGCCTTCGATGGGACCGCGCGATTACGACACCACAACCGAGGAATACGTCGAGGACAGCGAGCCAGCCGTGGATCCGGATGCAATGCCAATGCCGTATCCGGTTCGCGCTGGCGCCGTGATGGCGCCGAGGGACCAGGCCTTGCTGGCGCGCTATGCCACGCAAAAAGGCAGGCTCGAGCCGACGGCTTTGTTTGCGTTGCGCCGCGCCTTGCGTGAAGCGGGGCTGGATAAGGCCAATCTCGGTGTGGATGATCCGCGCATACTGGGCTGGCTGAATGACATCGATGTACACGTCACGGGCCGTGATGCGATCAACATCTTTCGCGAAATTCGAATGGTGAAAAGCCTGCCGGAACTCGATCTGATGCGCAAGGTCGGCAAGATGACGGAAAGTGCGCTCAACGCGGTGATCGACGCGATCGAGCCCGGCGTGCCGCTGGAATCGCTGAACAAGGTGTTCTCCACTGCGTTGACGGAAATGGGTGGCCGCTCGGAATGGATCGTGGTGAACATACGCGGCCTTGCGACTGGCGAGATCGAAGCCAACGAGATCATGAAACTGGATTCCGTCGGCAGCTATCGCGGCTATAAAGGCGACGTCGGCCGCTCGGTCATCTGCGGCGAGCCCACGGAAGAAATGTTGCGCCGTAGCCGCGCCGTCACCCGCGGCCTGCAGGTTGCCTATGAAAACATCCGCCCCGGCAAGTCGTTGCGCGAAATCTCTCAACTCACGCTCGACACTGTGCACAGCGAAGGTTTTCCCGGTTTCGTCATCGCCGGCCCGCATGCGGTGGGCCTGGAGCATACTGACCACCCGACCTCGATCGGCTCGGAAATGCCGGGCTGCCACGAAATGTTCTTCGAGGAGAACATGGTGTTCACGCTCGACATGCCGTACCACGAATTCGGCTGGGGCACGACGCATGTGGAGGACATGATCATTGTCACCAAGGATGGCTGCGAAGCAATCACCAGCATGGACACCTCGCTGCGCGTAAAGCCCCTGGCCTAAACCGATGACCGCCCGCCAGATAAAACTGCTGCTGTTCCCGAATCTCTCCGGCGCGCATGTCGGCGGCTGGCGACATCCCAGCACGACGCTGGATCGCACGCACGACATGCGGCCTTATGTCGCCATGGCAAAGACCAGCGAACGCGGCCTGTTCGACGCGATCTTCTTTGCCGACGCACAAGGTTTGCGGCAGATGTCGGACCGCGACGTCTATAGCCGCAACGAAGTGCCGCGCATGGAACCGGTGACTCTGCTTTCGGCCTTGTCGATGGTGACCGAACATCTCGGCCTGATCTCCACCCTCTCGACCAGTTACAACGAGCCCTATTCGGTCGCACGCCGGCTGGCCACGCTCGATCATATCAGCGGCGGTCGCGCCGGCTGGAACGTAGTGACCTCTACTAGTCAGAACGAAGCCCATAATTTCGGCCGTGATGCGCATTTCGGCCACGCCGAACGCTACGCGCGCGCCCGCGAGTTCATCGATGTCGTCAAAGGCCTTTGGGATAGCTGGGACGATGACGCGATTATCGCCGACAAGGATAGCGGGGTATTCTTCGACCCCGACAAATTGCATGGGCTTGATCATGCCGGCGAATTCTTCCGAGTCTCAGGTCCGCTAACCACATTGCGGGCGCCGCAGGGCTATCCCGTCATCGTCCAGGCCGGCGCCTCCCCGGCCGGCTGCGCACTCGCCGCGGCCACTGCGGAACTGGTCTTCACCTCACACCCGAACCTGGCAAGTGCCCAGCGCTTCTATTCAAAATTGAAAAGCGATGTGGTGGCGGCAGGGCGCGATGCCGGCGATTTGCTGATTGTACCGGCAATTCAGCCGATCGTCGCGGACAGCATGGCGGAAGCGCAAGACCTTGCGCAGCAACTCAACGACCTGATCCACCCGAAGGTCGCCATCAACATGCTAGAGTTCGGTCTCGGCGGACATGTCGATCTCTCGTCCTGCGACCCTGACGGCCCATTACCGCCGATCCCGGAAACAGAGGCCTCCAAGTCCATCCAGGCACGCGTGCTGGAAATGGCAAAAGGCGAGCAACTGACGATCGCACAGATCGCGCATCGCTTCGCCTCGTCGCGCACCAGCGCCTCGATCATCGGCACGCCGAAAATGGTAGCCGACGAACTTGAAGCCTGGTTCAGCGGAGGCGGTGCGGATGGGTTTGCATTGGCGCCCCCTGTGCTGCCGGTGAGCCTGGATGCGTTTGTCGATAAAGTGGTGCCTGAGCTGCAGCGGCGTGGGATTTATCGCACACGGTATGAGGGGCGGACGCTGCGGGACAATCTGGGGCTTAAGCGGCCGGTAAGCCGTTATGAGATAAATCCGGAGTTGCATCGTGAGCCGGAGATTTGGGCGAAGTAAGGAAAATGCTTCTTTTCTAAAGAGAAGAAGCAAAGACCTTTGGGTCGCTGTCGCGGTTCTCTCCGGCAGCCTATGCCAAGGACATAAAAGTCTTTTGGTTCTTTTCTTCAGAAAAGAACTGCTTCCTACCTATAAAGCAGCTTCAACCCAGGCCTGCTCCACGGAAGCACAGCAATCCGCCCGGTCGCGCTGAACGTTACATACAACGTTCGCATGTCGTGCCCACCGAAGGCCGCATTGGTCACGGCCGCATCGGGCAGGCTCATCTTGTCCAGCACGTTACCATCAGGCGAGATCTGCAAGAGCTGACCTGGGAAGCCGGCGGCCACCACGAGCGTGCCATCGGCTTGCATGCACATCGAATCGAAATTCAATATACCGCCGAGGCTTGCCACCACCTTCATCTCCGCACGGCCGTCTTTTTGTGCCAGTTGCCCCGGCCCGGTAACGCGGAACGACAGGATCTGTCGTGTTGCCGTAGAGGCGACATACAAGGTCTGGCGATCGGGCGAGAGCATGATCCCGTTCGGCGTGACCAGCGGATACACCACTTCGCGTATCTCCGAGCCATCCGGCTTCGCCCAGTACACGCCGCCTCTGTCTTCCGTTCTTGCGTAGAATTTGCCGGTGTCGGTGAAGAAGAAGCCGCCGGATGGCTCGAAGACGATGTCGTTCGGACCTTTCAGCTGGTTTGTGCCGACATGCGTATATAGCGTCCGTATGGCGCCGGTGTGCAGATCCACGCGCTGTATCGAGCCGCCGGCAAAATTCGCCGGTACGCCGGTTGGGAGTGTCTGGCCATTCTGCGTTTTCCAGGTCAGGCCTCCATCATTGGCAACATAACAGGCGCCATCCGGCCCGATGGCAGCGCCATTCGGGCCGCCG
The DNA here is from genome assembly GCA_965198855.1 of Acetobacteraceae bacterium. Taxonomy (GTDB): domain Bacteria; phylum Pseudomonadota; class Alphaproteobacteria; order Acetobacterales; family Acetobacteraceae; genus BOG-908. The sequence goes on from CBDAPZ010000002.1 coordinate 1,614,806, forward strand.
CCGAGTTTTGCCACGACAGACTTGGTGCCATCGGCGTGAACGCGCGTGAGTGTGCCACGGGCGATTTCCACGCACAGCACGGAGCCATCATCGAGCGCCACCGGCCCTTCGGGAAACAGCAGCCCCGTTGTCAAAATGCGAATGGTGTCCTGCGGCTGTGCAGCCTTGGCAGTGGCGCTTACCAGTGCGGCGGAGGCTGCAATCGAGAGCAGCCGGCGCCGCGGCAGCGTTGCCAAGAATATGTCATTCGGCATGGTGGATCCTAGTCGTGATGCGTGGTGTTTGGCCGCAGGCATAAAAGTTTTTATTCTTTTTTCAAAAAAGAACCTCTTTCTTATGTCTTTCTAAGCAAATCTTTCCGCTGCCTCAAAGCCATCCGCGCCTTCTCATCCCCAGCGCCGAACGCCTGCAAGAACAGCATCGACACGTCCAATGCTTCGGTAAATTGAGCGGTCAAAGCGGGCCCCGGTCTCTCCGGCCTGCAGATGATATTGCCGAAATAATGGTCCACGCCAGGCAGAACGAGCCCGAAGCTCTGCTTGCCGGAAGCCGCTTCGAAGGCCGTCAGATGCGCGTGCCAATCCCCGGTTTTGCCGGCAACGATCGGGAAGTCCTTGTCGCCTGTCTCCACCAAAGCGGGCACCGAGATGCCGGCGTAGCCTTCTGCGGTAATCAGGCCAGGCATCGGCCCGGGCGGTGAGAAGGCGATTGCCGCTTTTGCGTTCGGATCGTTCAACGGCGGCGTCATGCCTGGGGGAACACTCGGCTTGGCGCCGCCGAGCGTGAGGGCGATGAGGCCGCCATAGGAATGCCCTGCCGCGACATAGGGTGTGTTCGGCATCAGGCTTGCGGTAGCGCGCATGTCGAGCAGGCGTGTAGGCAATGCTTGTGCGGGCAGGAAATGCGCGTGATCCGGATGATCGGCGGCATCGCGGTGCAGCGGCGCCAGAACCAGGAAGCCCGCATCGGCCCAGGGCTGCAGCAGCTTGAGGTATTTCGACGGGCCCGTGCCGAAGCCATGCGAGAACAGCACGGTGCCGCGGCGGGTGCCGCGCGGTTGCCAGGCCGAGATCTGCACATCGCGGCCATCGCTGCTGCGCACGACGCTCAAACTGTGCTGTGGGTCCTGTGCGCGTGTCTGCAGGCAGGTGGCTGCAAGCGCAGGTGCTGCGAACAGCAACGCGCGGCGGCCGATCGAGCATTCACGCTTTACATCATGCATCGCAATCGTCTCGCGTGGGTCTCATGGGCAGCAGTCTAGCCCAACCGATAGGTTGGCTGCACATGCCATGCCGCCTTGCTCGCATGGTGGATACTTGGCGCCAATCCGGTGCGTGGCCGCGGATCTGCGTATACTTGCCGCGCGGAACGCACACAGCACCGTGCCATCCGAGACAGACCGATGATCGGAATTCCATCCATGCGGCGTTGCTCCAAAAACCAATCCAGGTTCTTCCCGGCTGCCATCCTTTCGTTGGGCATGCTGTCTGCCGCGCAGGCGGCATCTTCACCCGACGCTGGCGGCCCCACGCTGACACTTCAGGCGCTGCATGCGGCCTATACGGTGCCGTCCGGCCATAACATGAAGATTGCCGGCGTCGACATCTACTACACGGATGAGGGCAAAGGCCCGGCGATATTGTTGTGCAATGGCTCGAGCAGTTCGCTACGCACCTGGGACGGGCTGACGGCTGCGCTGAAAAGCAGCTATCGCATCATCCGCTTCGACATTCCGCCCGGCGACCTTTCGGGTCCCATTCCGCCCGCTTTAAAAGGCAAATTGGTCCCGACTGATATTCCTGAAGGTTTGCTCGACCAACTTCACATCAAGCACGTGACCGGCATCGGTGTATCGAGCGGAGGCACGATGGTGGTGCAGCTGGCAGCCAAGCGGCCTGACCTGGTGGATCGGCTCATTCTCTCCAACACACCGTCCGATCCAGTGAACACCGATCCGATGGTGCTGTCCCCGGACCTCAAGCGGGAAACCGACATCTTCAAGAAAACAGGTTATCGTTCGCAGGCGTATTGGAACGCGTTCTGGGACTTCTTTGCCGGTGTGCCGAGCCGTATTCCGGCCGCGACGCGCCAGCTTTTCTATGACATGAATCGGCGTGCGCCTGAGCCCGATCCGTTGGGCATGGCGGCGAAAGTGGCGGACCACGCAAAGTCGCTGCAGAATTTCGCCGCTGTGCATGCGCCCGTCCTCCTGGTTTGGGGTGAGCGCGACCCGCTGCTTACGCCGCCCTCGGAAAAGGTGCTGGCGAACTACCTCGTCAACACGCAGGTTTCGGCGCTGCTGCTGCCGGATGTCGGGCATTATCCGCCCATCGAAGTGCCTGAGCGGTTTGCCAAGATCGTGCGTGATTATGTCGAGATTGCAACGCCGATTTTGTCACCCCGCTGATCGGAAACGCTAGCAGACGTCTGCATTCACGAAGGCCGGCCAACACAAGGCCGGCATTTCTTTATTTGCCACGCGAATAACTCTATTTTTTCATGCGGCTGTGTTGCATATGCCGCCATTCTACCAGAAAAGTGATCGCTGGTCGAGCACGCGCTACGAAACTGTTGGCCAAAGACGATCTGCCCTGCACCATGCGCAAGACGTCAGCCAAAAGGTCGCCACGTATGTTTAGGTCGCGCATGTCTCGTAATCGGTTGCTATTGAGCGGCTCGCTGATGTGTTTGTTCATTGGCCAAAGCATGGTCGCATACGCGCAGGAAGAGCCCAGCGTCGTGAAATCAGCACCGCCAGGGTCGGTTGCTGCCAAACACCAGAACGCGCCGGTGCAGAGTAATGGCGTCGAGGAAGTTGTCGTTCAAGCGAGAAAGAAAAAGGAGAACCTTCTCAAGGTTCCGGTCTCGGTGAGCGTGCTTTCCGCCAAGCAGATGCAGTTGCGCTCCGTGCATGGTGTAGATGGCATTTCCGATACCACGCCGGGCTTCCACTCCACCGACCAGACGGTGGCTCGTAACGATCGCGGCTTCACCCTGTATACGATCCGCGGCATCGTCTCCGGCGTCACCTCTACACGCCCCGGCGTCACGTTGTTCATGGACGGCACGCCGATCGCTGGAGGCAACATCTCCGGCATTACCGATGTCGACCACGTTGAAGTCATCAAGGGTCCGCAATCGGCGTATTTCGGCCGCTCCACCTTTGCCGGCGCGATCAACTTCATCACCGTGCCACCGTCGGATTATTGGCATGGCGCGATCGATGTCGAATACGGTTCCTACGGCACGACCGACGACACCATCACCGAACAAGGCCCGCTCATCCCCGGCCTGCTCGACGTTCGCGCAAGCTACCACCACTACTCGACCACGGGCGAGTATAACGATCAGCTCGAAGCCGGCGTGAAGCTTGGCGAGCGCAACACCGATTCCGGCACGATCGAGTTCCACGCGACACCATCGCCGGATCTCACGATGAATTTCTTCTACAACAAATGGGACGATGATGACGGCCCGTCCGCACAGAGCGAGCTCGGCGCAGGCAACGTAAACTGCAATCCGGCGGGCGGATCCGGCGCAGGCTATACCTGCGGCAAGATCGGCATCGCGCCCACCTCCGGCTTCCTCTACGACACGCTTCAAACAGCGCAGAACCTCGTGGGCGAAGTCGCCCAGTCTAACGAAGGTACCAGCCCTTTCACCAATGCGGTCAGCCCTTCTATCCTGGATACGATCGGCCTGGCGCGCCGCGCCTACCAGATGCACGTCAACTTCACCTATGATATCGCCGGCAGCGGCTACACGATTGCCGGCAACGTTGCGCGCGACGAAAACGACTGGATGGAAATCCAGGGACCCATCGGCGAGCGCAACCTGAACATCTCCGACCCCTTTTACGGCGTTGTTTCCGGTGCACCTAAATATGACACCGACGCCATCAATGCCGCCGCAACTGATGACGATTTCTCGGCCGAGCTACGTCTTTCCTCGCCGCAGACCGGCCGGTTCAAATGGACCGTCGGTACCAATTACTACGAACAGAAAAGTTATCTTTCGACGACGGCGGAACTCGAGTTCGGGCCGGCGGCGTTTGTCGATGACACCGCGAGCAATGCGTACACGGTGGGTGTGTTCGGCTCTGCCAGCTACGACATTCTGCACAACCTGACGTTAATCGTCGAGGGCCGCGGCCAGTGGGATACGCTGAGAAGCTATATTCTCGGCACCGATCTGAGCTATGAGGCAACCTACCCGTCATTCTCTCCACGCTTCATTCTGAGCTATAGGCCGATTGACGAGGTCATGCTGTACACCTCATTCTCGCGCGGCTACCGTCCGGGTGAGTTCAACACCGACTACGCCACTGCCACGACCTCCGAACGGGAACAGATTGCCAAGATCGTCCCCAGTGTTGCAACGGCGGTGCCGCAGGAAAAGCTGAATATGCTTGAAGCCGGCTTCAAGGCGCAGTTCTTCCAGGACAAGGTGCGTATCCTCGCCGACGCGTATTACGGTGACTGGTCGAACTACCACATCACCGACGAGGTTCCGGTCGAAATCGGCGATGTGGCAAATACCGTGCAAACCGTTTTTGCTGGCGGCCGTATCCTGCTGCACGGCGTGGAGGCGGAAGCCACCTACCGCGTGACGCATGATCTGACCTTGGAAGGAACGTTTGATTGGGCAGACACCAACATTCGTAACGATGTATGCTCGGCTTGCGTTCTTATCAACGGCGTCGCCAATAACCGCGGCAACACGCTTCCGAGCTATCCTACGTTCACCGGCACGCTCTCTGCCACCTACTCGCATCCGCTCTGGAACGAGGATTACATCGGCTTCGCGCATGCCGACTACCTCTACACGGGCAAGCAATATGCCGATGACACCAACCTCACCTATATCGGCTCGAATAACCGTCTGAATATTCAAGTGGGCATGCGCAAAGGACCATACGAACTGGCACTCGTGGGCACCAACATTACCAACAGCAAGACGCCGATCGCCATCGGCGACACCAACGACGCCTTCGTCGCCAACAGGGAGAACGTCATTCTCTCGCCGGCCTACAAGCCTTATGTCGGCTTCCGGCTGCATATCTCGATGTAAGCCTTTGTCCGCATGTTTCAGTAAGCTAACGAAGGGTCGTGGCCATGATCGGCCACGGCCCTTTCTCGTAAAGGCTTATGTCAACGCCTAGTTCAGGACACCGCATGATGGAGCACACCGCAAAGGCCTATCCTTCGCCGGGCAGAGGCTGGTTCATGGTCTGCGTGTTTTTTCTCATTTCTATCGTTTCAGTACTTGACCGTGGCGTGCTCGCGTTGTTCGTGGACCAGGTGAGGCACGACCTCAACATTACCGATGTCCAGATCGGCCTGCTGCAAGGCCTCGTGTTCAGCCTGTTCTATAGTCTCGTTGGCGTGCCCATGGGGATGTTCGCCGACCGCACAAACCGCCGCAACCTGATCATCGCCGCCGTCTCCCTCTGGAGTGCAGCGACAATCGTGGGTGCCTTCACCCAAAGCTTTGTCGCTCTATGCGGCGCCAGGGTTCTGGTCGGCATCGGCGAGGCGATGCTGTCTCCGGCGGTGTTTTCGATGATCAGCGACATGTTCCCGCCGCAAGCCCGCGCACGACCGATCAGCGTGTTCATCATGGGCCAGGCACTGGCAAGCGGTTTGGCCATCACCATCATCGGGTTCCTGCAGCACATCCTGACCGGCGGTCATCTCGTCTGGTTGCCGGCCTTGCTACAGGCAGCACCGTGGCGCGCGGTGTTCGCCGCGTGTGGATTGCTGGGTTTCGTGATCATGCCGCTGATCCTGCTGGTGCGTGAGCCGCTTCGGCGTATCGAAGCGGGTGAGGCCTACCGAAAAACGGTAGGGCTGCGAGAAACCCTTTCCGTTTTATGGCGTGGTCGAAACTGGTTCCTGCCGCTCTATCTCGGTTTTGCGATTACCAGCATCAGCGCTTATGGGTCAGGTGCCTGGTTGCCCGCGATGCTACAGCGATCCTATGGGCTCACCGGTGTCCAGCTCGGCAATCACCTCGGTGTAGCCTACATGATCGCCGGCATCTGCGGCGCATTGGCCGGCGGCCAGATCGCGGATCTCATCGCCCGGCGCGGGATCAAGGGCGGCAAGATGCTCCTCGCGGCACTTGCCTGCCTGCTGGCGCTGCCATGCGCCTTCTCCGGCTTTGCACCCGGCGGCACCTCGGCAATCTTGATGGCGGCGACGCTGACGTTCTGCTATCCCATGATCGGCGTCTGCGTCACCTCCACAGCCACTGAACTGGCACCGCGCATGCGGGGCATGTCGATCTCGATGTTTGGTCTGTGTAACGGGCTGATTGGTGCGGCGCTTGGGCCTTATCTCATAGCGCTGGTAACGGACCGTGGTCTGGGCGATCCTCATCGCCTCTATCAGTCGATTGCAATCGTTGGCGCGTCGGCCCTGATCGTCGGCAGCGGCATCTTCGTGCTGGCCTGGTTCAATATCAGCCGGCGAGTGGTTTCTTCTGAGATTTCAGCGGAATTGGTTCATTAAGAAGCGAGATGGGGAGCTGTGCCGCCCCCCCCAAACCCTCCGTCACTTTGCTGTCGCGGTTCTATCCTACGAGATTACTTTTCCAGAACTCGGTCCCGTAGCAGGCATACGCACACGAAAATGACCAGTGCGGCCGGAACGCAAGCCAGATAGATTGCTGCCACGCCATGTGCATAGGCGGTCTGAACCAGGTTGCGGATATGCGGCGCCAGTGCATTCAGGCTTGGCAGGCTGCCGCTCGCATAGTCCAGTGCGCCACCCGCGCGGATCTCGGCGCCGGCCCGCGCAGAAAGCAATGCGCCGAATACCGCAACACACAGCACGGCACCCAGGCTGCGCACGAAAATCACAAGCGCCCCTGCAGCACCTGGTGCATGCCGCCCGACAATGTTCTGGACGGCCAGCACAAGGTTCTCAGCCACGATACCCAGTCCGCCGCCAACCAGGAAAACGTAGCACGCCACCCATAGCAGCGATGTATCGGTGCCCAAGGTGGAAAGCAGCAGGAAACCACACAGCACCATGGCCGCGCCGATGATCAACGCATGCCTATATCGGCCATGGCGGGCGATGAAATGGCCTGCCAGCAGGGAGGCCACCAGCGTGCCGCCGGCTTCCGGCAGCGCCATCAGCCCGGCCGTGCTGGCACTCATGCCACGGCCGATCTGCAAATAGATTGCCAGGAACACTGCCGAACAGAACAGCGCGACACCTGCCCCTGTGCTCGCCAGCGTGCATAATACGATGTCCCGCTGGTGCAGCAGCGAGAGTGGCAGAAGCGGCCAACGCGAACGCAACTCCAGCGTCACCGAACCGGCAAGCAGCACTATGCCGACGCAAAGCACCGCCAGGGCCCGCGCCGACTGCCAGCCGAAATGCGGGCCCGACACGGAGACGTACAGCATGACTCCAACGATGCCCGCCGCCAGCAGCGCGGTTCCGGGCCAATCCAAGCGCACGCGGCTCGCATTCACGATCGGCGGCAAACGCAGCGATCTCTGCAGCATGATGATGGCAACCACGGCAAATGGCACGCCGACCACGAAACACCAGCGCCAGCCGAAATGATCGGAGATCAGGCCGCCCAGCGAGGGCGCGCCGAGCGTTGCCACCGACAGCGATGCGCTGCGATAACCGATCCATCGTGCACGCTCCCGCGCATGCACGATCGCCACGGAGATAGACTGCATCAGCGAGATGATGCCACCGGCAGCAATGCCGATGCCGATCCGGCAGATGATCACCTGCCAGGGTACAGCCGAAAACGAGGCAAGGACCGAGGCGCTGACATAGCCTGCCACACAGCATTGCATGAGAAGTTTTCTGTTCAGCAGATCCGAAAGGCGCCCCCAGATCGGCACGCAGATGGTCAGCGTGAGCAGCGATGAGGTGACGATCCAGGTGTAGTCGGCCTGCGTGCCGTGCAGGCCTGCGACAATCTTCGGCATGGCGGTCAGCATCACCGTGTTGGAAAGCATCGCCACGAACAGCGACATGGTCATTGCGATCATCGCCATGACCACATCACGCTGCGTCATCGCAGGCGGCAGCGTCTCAGCCAACGCAATCGCGGCCCCTGCCGCGTCGTCGGCACCGCGTGTCATATCGCTCGGCATGGAACAACTTTCAAAAATCGTCCAGATTAGGACCCTGAAGCGACGGCCGCTTCGGCGCGCATATCAGCCGAGCAGGTTTTCGCGCATCGTCTTGCCGGTATAGTTCTGTCGCATCAGGCCGCGGCGCTGCAGAACCGGCACCACCTCGTGCACGAAACGCGCAATTCCGCCGGGATTGCCGGTGCGCGGCGCGATCATGAACCCACCATTGCGGCCGCCTTCGTTGTGTGCGGCTTCCATCTGGTCGGCAATCTGCTCGGGGGTGCCGAAAAAGCCGATATTCGCACGCAGGAAGAACTTGCTGTATTCGGCGATCGTCATCTTGTCGTCACACATCTTCAGCGCGTTCTCGAGATAACCCCAGTTGTTATGATGTGTGCCTTGCTCTCGGATGTCGGCAATGGTTTCATGCACCGAGCGGCGCGGATCGAGCTTGTATCCGTCCAGCCCCCACCATTGGCTGAGCAGCACCATGTTGAGCTTTTCGGGATGCGAGTCGAGATATCTGCGCTCGTTCTCGCGTGCCTCCTCGGGGCCGGACACCACGTCGTACAGGCCTGCGAATAATATGCTTACCGCCCGCCGATCACGCCCTGCAGCAATTGTCGCTGCATCAAGCTTTGCGCGGTGTTCGGCACGGATCGCCGGCGTATCGGCGACCACGAATTGAACGTCGGCCCATTTGCCAGCCAGCTTCATGCCTGATGGGGACTGGCCTGCCTGCACCTGCACCGGCCGCCCTTGCGGGCTCGGTGCCACCGGCAGCGGCCCCATTACCTTGAAATGCTTCCCCTCGTGATCGATGCGATGCACTTTGGAGGGATCGGCCACACGCCCGGTCTCCACATCCCAGATCATCGCACCCGGCTCAATGGAATTATAAAGCTTGTCGACGACTTCAAGAAATTCCTGAGCGCGTTCGTAACGCCATTCATGGTCAGGTGTGGTCGCATAGCCGAAATTCTGCGCTTCCTGCGGAAATCCGCTGACAACGGCATTATAGGCAATACGGCCGCGCGTCACGTGGTCGATGCTGGCATAAAGCCGCGCCACGTTAAACGGATGATGATACGTCATCGACATCGTTGTGATGAAGCCAAGATGCTTGGTGACACCGGCCATCGCGATCGCCATCGGCAGCGGATCATGGCGCGGCCAGGCGACACCCCATTCTACCGTGGCATCAGTGCTGCCTTCGAACAGCGGCGTGCCGGCGACATCCGCAAAAAACGCGCCGTCGAACCGGCCATGTTCCAGTAGCCGCGCAAGATCGAGGTAGATGTCGGGCGATCCATAATGCTCGTAATTTGCCCATGAGGACGGATAACGCCATTTTCCGTTGGTATGGATCAGCGAAAGATCAGCCACAAAATGGATAAGTTCCGATTGGGCCATGGCTGCTCCTGATCACAGAGCCCTTGCGCGAGCCGATGATGACATTGCCATTGTGGAGCCTTGTTGTTGAAGGTGCATGGATGCCGGGGGCTCTATCCGCAGCGTGGATAAGCGGCGGGAGGGTGGCCATCGTGTCGCAGTCAAGGAATAATCTTCCTTTCTCGTGATGCGCAGCAACCGACATTCTTGCAGAGTGTAAGGCTGATATATCGGGCGCTGCTCACAGGGCGAACAATCCCAACGCTGAAGATCACTGACCCGTGTTCGGGCATTAGGCTGACAGCAGTTTCGGGAGATCACTCCAATGGCTGCCTTTATCGTCGCGACCGTGAGGATTCACGATCCGGATCGCTTTGCCGCGTACGGCAAAGCGATTGCGGGTTTAAGCGAAGCGCATGGCGGCACATCGGTCGTCAAGGGTGCGGTGGCGGAGGTGCTCGAAGGCAAATCGCCGGTGGGCGAGCGCGTGGTCGTCACGCGGTTTGCCGATGCGCAAGCGGCACGCGCTTACATCGGTTCGGCCGAATACGCCGCGGCCAAGCAAATGCGCGAAGGCGCTGCCGAAGTCGAGATGCGGCTGTTGATTGACTGATCCAGCCGACCCTTTCGGAGAATAGACTGTGCAAAGAGTTTCGGTGGTTATCGCCGGAGCCGGCCCGGCCGGCTGCGTCGCGGCTTGGCGCCTTGCAGAGCATGGTGTCGATGTGTTGCTGCTCGAGCGTGAAGCGGCAACGCCGGAGGATATGCGCGCCTCTACCATGCATCCGCCCACGCTGGAGATGCTTGAGGAACTCGGGTTGCTGGATGCGTTGGACGCAGAAGGCTTGCGTGCGCCTATCTACCAATACCGCAATCGCGATACAGGCGAGGTCATCTCGCTTGACATGGCGGAGATCGGGGACGTGGTGCGCCATCCCTACCGCCTGCAATGCGAGCAATTCAAGCTTACGCGCCTGGTTGCCGCCCGCCTTGCAGCGCACGCCTCCGGCCGCATCCTGTTCGGCCGGCAGCTGATATCCTATGAGCAGGACGCCCAGGGAGTCATTGTCTCGATAAAGGCGGGTGACACTGTGGAAACCTACCACGCGGACTACCTGATCGGCGCGGATGGTGCCAATTCGACAATCCGCAAGCTGATGGGCGTGACGTTCGAAGGCTTCACATATCCGGAAAAGTTTCTGACGCTGTCTACTGCATTTCCGGTCGAGCAGTCGATCGACAATCTCGCCTATGTTGCCTACATGGCCGGTGCCAAGGAATGGTGCGTGCTGTTGCGCGTGCCGGATTTCTGGCGTGTCCTGGTGCCGGCACTCGAGTCCGATGCCGATTCCTGGTTGACGTCCGACGAAAAGAAAAATCAGGTTTTTGGTGGCTTGATCGGCGACGGCACGCAGGTTGTTACGGGTCATCGCACGCTCTACCGCGTGCACCAGCGCGTCGCCGACACCTATCGCAACAATCGCGTGTTGCTGATCGGTGATGCGGCACATTTGAACAATCCGCTTGGTGGCTTCGGCATGAATTCCGGTGTGCACGATGCATGGAATCTCACCGGCCGTCTCATTGCCGTGCTGCAGAAGGGTGCAGACGCAGAGTCGGAGCTGGGGCTCTATGTCCGTCAGCGTCGCACGGTGATGCAGGAATTCGTCCAGGCACAGACCATGCGCAACAAGGCAGCGCTTGAGGCGGGCTCCGCTGAGAACCAGGCTTCGACCCAGGCCTCGTTGCGAGAGATCGCGGCGGATCCGGTGAAGCGGCGTGAATATATTCTCTCTCAGGCGATGGTGACGAGCTTGCGGCGGGAAGCGGCGATTACGTAAGGAAGCAGTTTTTTTGAAAAAAAGAACCAAAAAACTTTTATGTATATGGCGTACGCTGCCGGATAGAACCGCGACAGCGACATAAAGGTCTTTTGCTTCTTTTCTTCAGAAAAGAAGATCTTACGTTATTTTTGCAATAACATCGGTTCCCAGACGCTCTGCATTATCGCACCATTCATGTCGTGTGTTGCCGTCTACATGCAGCCCCGCACCTGTCACGCCAAGCTTGCGATATTCGCCAACGCGATCGATTAGTTCTTGCGTGCTAAGCTTCTCGCCAGGCTTGTTGACCGCGGCGAGTATCAGTTCCGGCGGTTCTGCGCGGCCGAACACCTCGCATTGCTCCCTCATGTAGGCGATGCCAGCGATGATGTCGTCCTCGCCCGACATTTCTTTGGTGCGTGCCGTAGCCGTGCCGACGCCCGAGGTGAAGAACGGGTTCCAGGCGTCACCCAGTTCCACCGCGCGGCGGATTGCTCGCTTCGCATTGCCGCCGATCAGGAAAGGCGGATGCGGTTTTTGTGGCGAGCCGGGCTGGATGCGGTTGCCGAAAGCCTGGTAGCCGGTGCCTTCGAAAGCAAATTCTTCCCCGGTGAAGGCTGCCTTCATCGCCCGCAGGTATTCGTCGGTTAATTCGTTGCGTTTCTCGAAGTCCACACCGAGCGCGCGGTATTCCCCCTTGAGGTAGCCGGCACCGATGCCGAGCACCACGCGGCCGTTCGAAAACAGGTCCAGCGACGCCACGGAGCGCGCGGTGACGAACGGGTTGCGATAAGGCAGCACCAATATGCCTGTCTGCAGCTTGATCTTCGTGGTGACGGCCGCCAACAGCGACAGCATCACCCACGGGTCCTGCGCGTGATGGCCGCCCGCATCGAGCCAGCGTCCGGTGGGGCAGGGATGGTCAGTGACGCAGGCTGCATAGAAGCCAGCGCGTTCGATCGCCTGTCCCACCTCCTGCACCGCCTCCATGGTGAGGAACTGCTTAGGATCTTCAGTGCGGTCGAAAGGTAGCGGAACGTTCAGCTTCATGGTGCGATACCTCGTTCGATACGGGTCAGGGGATCTGGCCGGTCAGCGTCCACGCGTCGTTATCGTCGCGTATCCATCCTGAGGAGGCGAAGGTACCTCCATCCACAGGTAGCACGATCCCGGTGACATAATTGCTCATCTGCGAAGCCAGGAACAATGCGGCCTTGCCGATATCCTCCGCGTCGCCTGCAGCCCCAAGGGGAATGCGTCGCCTGGTGAACTCGATTTGTGCGTCGCTGGGCTTGAACCATTTGGCTTCATCCACCGGCCCGGTGGCGTTGCCGCGCGTGCCGGGTGTGACTGTATAATCCGGCGCGATCGCATTGACGCGGATGTTTTCGCTGGCGAGTTCCAACGCGAGGGTGCGGGTGAAATTGTTCATCCCGGCCTTGCAGGCGGCATAAACCGAAAATCCGGGTGCGGCGCGTGAGGCCTCGATGCTGGTAATGTTGATGATGTTGCCGCCGCGGCCACCCTTGATCATCACCGGCACGGTCGCCTGTGTCGCGGTGAGCATGCTGACGAGATTGAGGTCGATATGCTTGCGCCAGCTGCGTTCGGACTGCTCAAGAAAGCCACGCTTGCTGACGCCGCCTGCATTGTTCACCAAGATATCGATGCGGCCGAAATGCCGTTCCGCCCTGGCGACCATGTCGCGCATCAGGGTGGTATCGGCAGCATCCATAGCCACGGGCAAAGCCTGCCGCCCGCAATCACGCACACGGGCGGCCACTTCCTCGCAGCGTTCCGGCACGATGTCGGCGATCACCACATCGGCGCCGGCGTCGGCGAAGGCCAGCGCAATGGCCCGGCCGAGGCCGCCGCCGCCGCCGGTGACGATCGCGACCTGGCCTGTGAGGTCATACGGCGCTGGCGGCATGTGATGTGTCTCCCTGCGGGCATTGCTCCTTGCTTGGCCAGACCTGCCGGAAGGGTCAAGCGATGCCCCGCGCGTGCGCTTGCGGGTGCCGGCGGAGGCCGGTTTGTTCATCGCCATGGCGATACGAGCATGCGGCGGGGGCGGCGTCCGTCGCCTTCTTTCGTAGGCTGTTTGCAGCGATACCCGGCATGCACGATACCGGCGCTGCCAATCGAGGCGCTCTCGCCGCCTTCCTGACTCTGGAGCAAACAACACCATGTTTTCCGCCATTCTGATCGACAAGGCCGAGAGCGGCCAGACCGTGGGATTGACCCAGCTGGCGGAAGATCGCCTGCCGGAAGGCGACGTTACGATCGACGTCGCGTTCTCGACGCTGAACTACAAGGATGGGCTTGCGATCACGGGCAAGTCCCCGGTGGTGCGCAAATTCCCGATGGTGCCAGGCATCGATCTGGCCGGCACGATCACCCAGAGCAGCCACGCGGATTATAAGGTTGGCGACAAGATCGTGCTGAACGGCTGGGGTGTCGGCGAGACGCATTGGGGCGGGCTTGCGCAGCGCGCGCGGCTGAAGGGCGACTGGCTGGTCAAGCTGCCTTCCGCCTTCACCCCGCGGCAGGCGATGGCGATCGGCACCGCCGGCTACACGGCCAGTCTGTGCGTCGAGGCGTTGCTGAAATTCGGCGTGCAGGCGGGCGGAGAGGTGCTGGTAACGGGAGCCACCGGCGGCGTCGGCAGTGTTGCGATCGCTTTGCTCGTGAAATCCGGCTTCAAGGTGGCGGCCGCGACCGGCAAGGCATCGGAGGCCGAGTATCTGAAACATCTCGGTGCCGCCACCATCATCGACCGCAACGAATTGTCGGCGCCCGGCAAGCCGATGCAGAAGGAGCGTTGGGCAGCGGTAGTCGATTCCGTCGGCAGCCACACGCTGGCAAATGCGGTCGCACAGACGCGCTACAATGGTGCCGTGGCGGCCTGTGGCCTGGCACAGGGCATGGATTTTCCAGCATCGGTGGCGCCCTTCATCTTGCGCGGCGTCAGCCTGCTCGGCATCGACAGCGTGATGGCGCCCAAGGCAAAGCGCGCGGCGGCGTGGGCAAGGCTTTCCGCCGACCTGGATCCGGCCTTGCTGGAGACCATCCTCACCGAGATCCCGCTTGCCGAAGCGCCTGACGCCGCACGCAAGCTGATGGAAGGCACCGTCCGCGGCCGCTACGTCGTCGACGTGAACCGCTAGATAATGCCGGTCCAGCAGAGCGGGGGGCCGGGGGCAGCGCCCCCGATCTTCGCCGGGCTATCAGGCCGCGTCGCGGTCGTGACGGGCGGCGCCAGCGGTATCGGCGCCGGCATCGCAGCGGTGCTCGCCGAAGCAGGTGCCACGGTGATCATCGCAGATCGGGACGAAGCTGGAGCCGAGCGTGCAGCGGGGAGCCTTCGCAACGAAGGCCATGCGGCAGAAGCGGTCGCGTTGGATCTCGCCGATGAAGCGTCGATCGTCAGCGCCTGCGCCGCCATCACCGCGGCCCATCCCGCGCCGTGGCTGCTGGTCAACAATGCCGGGTTGCAGACGCGTGAGCCGCTGCTGGATGGCACTGCTGCGCATTGGGACCGTATGCACGGCGTAAACGCACGCGGCGCCTTTCTGATGACGCGTGAGATCGCGCGCGCGATGGTCGCGGCCGAGCAGGGTGGCCGCATCGTCAACATCGCATCGAACTGCGTGCGGTCGCCGATGATCGTGGGCTTGGCTGCCTATGCTGCGTCGAAAGGCGCGCTGCACGTGTTCAGCCAGACGGCCGCGTTCGAACTCGTGCAGCACGGTATCACCGTAAATACCGTGCTCCCGGGCGGCGTGATCACGCCGGGAAGCAGCGCGGGCGGCAAGGCGACAGGTCCCGCCGCCACGCGCAGGCCGCCGCTTGGCATGTGCGAGCCGCGCGACATCGCCGCAGCGGTTCTGTTCTTCGCAACACCGGCGGCGCGTTATGTCACCAACCAGACGATCGAGGTGGATGCAGGATTTTCGTTGACCTGAGAAACTACAAACTGGGCTAAGGAGGAAATGCCGAATGGCACTCTACACGACGATCCATTTACATAACGTTCCAGCCGGAAGGGAGGGCGCGTATGCCGAATGGTTCGACGGCTCGCACCGCAGCGCTCTGGCGAACCTGCGCGGCTTCCAGCAGGCCGATCGTTTCGAAGTCACACCGCAGCAGATCATGCCGGATATCCCGCAGCCATGGCGCTTCCTCAGCGTCTATGATTTCGACCTGCCAGACCCGGCGATCGACCTGCCGGCGCTCGGCCCGCTGATCGCACAAGCGCGCGATAGCGGCCTTGTCGCAAATGACGAGACCGAGCGCCTCTACAGCTACGCCATGTATTCGCCGTGGAAAGGCAGCCCCAACTGGCAGCCCGATGAGCCGCTTTCCGGCGTCAGTATCATCCTCGCCAATTACACCATCGGCCGTGAAGCCGAATACCATACCTGGTACGACGAGGTGCACAGCAGCGAAGTCACCAACGTTCCCGGCCATGTGGCGATGAAACGTGGCCTGCTCAGCGATCTGCAACTGGCACCACGGCATCACTGCCCAGGCAATCAACTCGTTCTCTGCGCACAACAGACCGACGATCTGATGTTCACCATACGTGATTTCAGTGCCAGGGCCGGCGGCCGCAGCCCGAGCGGAATCAAGATGGAGCCACGCTCCTCCGCAGGCTCCACGGCGCGCACGGTGCACTATTTCGCCAAGGTGAGCGGACCGACATTCTGGAAAGGCGGCATCGCCTATGGCGGCGATTTCTCGGTCTATTCAAAAGCGTGACGAAGGCATGTCGGCGCGATCCGGCTGCGCTACATAGGAACGGAGTTGGATTGTGCGCAAAACGATTGTCATAACAGGTGCGGGCGTAGGGCTGGGACGCGCGCTCGCGCGGCGTTTCGCCGGCGAGGGCGAGCAAGTGGTCCTCCTCGGACGCACCCTGTCCAAGGTCGAGGCCGCCGCAGCCGAGATCGGCCCTTCAGCCATGGCGGTAGGCTGCGACGTCGCCTCGCCCGATTCCGTGCGCGCAGCGTTCGCGGCGATCGCAGCGCGCTATTCCACGATCGACGTGCTGATCAACAACGCCGCCATCTTCCAGCCTTTCCAGATCGCGGATGCGACAGACGACCAGATCGTGGGCGCCATCTCCACCAACCTGATCGGCCCGATGCTCTGCGCGCGTGCGGCGATCCCGATGATGCGAAGCGGTGCGCATATCATCAATGTCAGCAGCGAATCGGTCGATCTGCCGTTTCCCCACTTGATCGTCTATCAAAGCTCGAAAGCAGGCATCGACCGTTTCTCGCTGGGGCTCTACCGCGAACTGGAACCGGCCGGCATCCGGGTGACGTCCGTGCGCGCCGGCCAGATGTACGAGGAAGGCAAGACATGGGACGTCGATCCGGTCGCCGCCGGGCGCTTTCACCAGGCGGCACTGGCCAATGGCCTCAATCTGCGTGAACGCCCAGTGTCGCAGTTCACCTCGGTGACACAGGCGTTCCGCGCCATCATTGACTTGCCGCCGGACCTGCATGCTGCCAGCATCACCCTGCATGCGCGCTCGCCGCGCCTCTAACGACGACACGGGGCACACATGCCACAAGAGATGATGGAGACAGCGGCGCCGCGCCAAGCGAAGGCCGACGCCCAAAAACGGCCCCATCCCTCCCTCAGCCACAATTTGCTTGGCCAGCGGCTCGGCCGAAAAGGCCGGATCACCCGCGAGCGAATCCTCGCCGCGACCGAACGCCTCCTCGCCGACCCGCAGGGCGAGCCGCTCTCGCTCAGCGCCGTCGCCCGCGAGGCCTCGCTGGCGATGACCTCGCTCTATCTCTATTTCGCCGATCTTACTGAGTTGATCCTGGCCGTGCTGGAGCCGATCATGGCCTCCGCCGAGCAATCCTACATCGCCCAGCTACGCCAACGCTGGCCCGACGAAACCCTCGGCGAGAACTGCCACAGCTTCGTCATCGCCTTCCATGCCTTCTGGCAGCGACATGCGCGCATCCTGCACCTGCGCAACAATGCCGGCATCGGCAATCCCCGCATTTTCCGCCAGCGCGTCCATTCGGCCATACCGGTGGTCGAATTGGTGGCATTCCAGATGGACGGTGATCCGACTGCCACCGGGACCGCGAAGGTCGGCATGGCAAGCGCACTGGTGACCGGCATCGAACGCGTCATCACCGTCACAACGGACGCGGAAATAGCTGACCTGTTCTGCAATGCCAGGCCCGACGTGCCGAACCTGCTGCGCGGGCAGGCACGTTTGATGGAGCTAGCTATCCTGGATGGACGGGGCCTGACCCGGCGCTAGGCCGGGGGCTCTGTCCCCTGGCCTAGCGCAGGGTTCAGTCCTTCTTCCCCTGGCTACCCAACCCACCGACGTATCGCTCGATGCCTGCAAGATAGTCCGGGTGCAGCATCAGCGCGCTGTTTGCCAGGCGTTCGACGTTGCGGGCCTGGGCGAGGCCGACGTCGTGGGCCAATTCGATCGCGAGTTTTGCGGTGCCCATCTGCTCGGCGTTCTGCTGCGCCAGATGGCGGCAGAAGGTCATCACGTCAGCCTCGAACGTATCGTCGGGGAACACTTCGTGCACCAGGCCCATGATCAGCGCGCGGTCGGCGTTGGCGGGCAGGTTCGCCATGATCAGGTAGCGGGCCCAGTGCGTGCCGATGATGCGCGCGAGCCGGCTGACGCCGTTCGACGCCGGGAGCGTGCCGAATTTACCTTCGGGAAAGGCATAGCCGGCGCTTTTGGCGGCGAGGCGGAAATCGCAGGAGAGCGACATCTCCAGCCCGCCGCCCACGCACATGGCGTGGTGGGCAGCCACGATCGGTTTCTCGATCGCTTCCATCTCGTCATAGATGCGATGCATGCCGTTAAGCCGGATACGGTGTGTCTCGCGGATCTTAGAGGGTGTGCGCACCGGGTCCAGTTTGCCGGCGCGCATGTCGGCGCCGGCGGAGAAGTAGCGGCCGGTGGCGCGGATCAGCATCACCTTGAGCTCGGGGGTGTCGCGGAAGCGGATCACCGCCTCGTCGAGCAGGCTCATCATCTGCGCACTGATGGCGTTGAGTTTCTCCGGCCGGTTGAGGGTGGCGATCAGAATCGTGCCGTCGATCTCAGTCAGCAGATGCGGGGCTTCGTCCATCAGGCGGTGGCCTTGTTAATGAGGGCGGAACAACATCCGGTCCGGTTAGAGCAGCCTGCGGGGCCGAGCAACCGCCACGCCGCGGCGCTGCGGCGGCTCATCGCTGCGGCGTTATCGGCCAGGCGCGCCGGCGCGGCGCATTGTGCCGCACCCGAGCCACCGGGAGATTGCCTTCGCATTTCCCGGCGCCGTGCGGATGTGCCGGTGGGAGTTTCGACATGTTGGATATCGCAGCACTGCCCGGCTATCGCCGCCGCTTCCTGGTGACTCCGAAATCCGGTTCGGTGCGTGCCGATCTGGAAGACGATTATCACTGCATGAGCGTGGTCATCGCCCATGAAAGCGGCGTCGCTACCAGCGTGGCAGGCACCATGCATCGTTCGCCGTGGTCGACCTGCCCGGGGGCCGAAGCGGTGCTGCGGCAGACATTCACCGGCGTGAGGCTGCAAGATTTCGCTGCTCGTGGCGAGAAGACATCAAACTGCACCCATCTGCACGACCTCGCCACGCTCGCGGCCGCGCATGCCAACGACCCGGTCACGCTTGTCTACGATGTGCTGACGTCGGATCCCGTCGATGGCAAAATCCACACGGAGCTGCGCCGCAATGGCGAGACGCTGCATGCATGGACATTGTCCGGCGACCAGATTGTCGAACCCGCGTCGCTCGCCGGCATGACACTGTTCAAAATTCAGCCATTGCTCGCGAGTCTCGATGAAGCGGGCAGGGAAGCGGTGCGGGTGCTGAGATGGGGCAGCATCATCGCGCATGGCCGCCGCATTCCACTCGACCAGCAATCGGACGCAAGCAAGGTTCCGCCGAACTGTTTTACCTTCCAGCCGGCAATGGCAGCGCGTGCCAAGCGCATAGGCGTGATCCGCGAGTTCAGCACGGGCGATGCACGGCCGCTGGACGGACGCTAAGCCGCCGGCTTTTCATCGGCCCATGCGGCGCGTCGCTCGATTACCGTCTGCGTTGCGCGATCCCAGAACGCTGGATTATTCGCCAGCAACTTGATGTTGAAGCTCGTGGTCGCCCGGAATTCCAACACTTCCACCCCGTTCTCGCCCGGCGTGTAGGCGTAAGGCACGCCGGCACCGACAAAGAACCCATCGCCTTTGCCGATCTCCTGCGTGCCAAGACGCAGCGAGCCGCTCAGCACATAATAGAGGCAGTCGGTGTCGTGCGAATGGCGTGGCAGCGGATAGAAGCTCTTGAACCACACATAGGAAAGGCTGAGGCCGGCTGCCGAGAACAGCAGGCGGGTTTCGTGGCCGTGTTCCACGCCGGCTTCCATCATGCGCTTTGCGCCTTCGAGCATGAGCTCGGTCATGGGTTCGTGACGCATGATGGGAATGCCGTCTTCGGCCCGCGCTTCGGCCGCGCGGAAAATCGCGAACACCGTGCTGTCATTTTCCGCTGTGCTGTCCAAGGTCGCCTCCTTTGCCGCTTTATAACGTTCGCATGCTGATTTCCTGGACCACATTGGCGGCTAGGCGGCCGGCGCGGTCGAAGATCATGCCGCGCACCAGGCCCCTGCCGTGCCCGGCCCAGGGGCTGTCGGTGTGGAACAGCAGCCATTCGCCGGCATTGACCGGCGCATGAAACCATAGGCTGTGGTTGAGTGTGACTACAGCCAGCTTCATCGAATCGCCCGGCGTGAAATGCATCGCACCGGCCGTCCCTGCAAAATAAAAGTCCGATAGGAAAGCAAGCAGCGCCTGCTGTTCCTGCGGCGCCTCGATGCCGATGGCGCTCGGTATACGAAACCAATAGCTGCGCTCGGTGATCTTCGCATGTTCGAAGAACACGCTCTCCGGATCCAGCACGCGCAGCTCGATCGGGAACGGCCTGCCATGTGTCTCCACCATGAGTTGCGGCAGCCTCTCGGCATTGGCCGCCATGAACGCGCGCACGCTGATCAGGCTCTCCGGCGGCGGCACCTCGGGCATGACCGCAGTCTCATGTGAAGGTCCTTCCTCTTCCTTGTGGAAGGAACACAGCATATCGAAGATCGGCTTGCCGTCTTGCCAGGCCACCACCCGACGCGCCGCGTAGCGCCTGCCGTCCCGCACCGCTTCTACATGGAAATCGAGCGGCTTGCCGGTCGCACCCGCGCGCAGGAACTGGCCTGACATCGTATGTGCCGGCCAGCCATCCACAGTGCGGCTGGCCGCAGCAAGCCCCTGCACCAAAGGCTGCCCGCCGAAGATCGCCGCGCGCCCGTTGTCGAGATTATGCATGGCGCGAAAACGATCTTCACCGAGCGGTTCGAGCGCCAGCAAGTCAGCCGCGGTCAGTGTTCCCCTCATGCAGCAAATGCGCGCGCCAGCGCCTCGTTGCGATACCGGATCAGCGCCCGCACCTGCGGCGCCGCCTCGCCCATGATGGCGAAGCCATGATAGGCGCCAGGAATTACGTGCAGCTCGGTGGCAACGCCCGCATCGATCAGCCGCCGTGCATAGGCGAGATCTTCATGCAAGAACAGATCTATCGCGCCTACCGCAATGAAGGCCGGCGGCAATCCGTCTAGCCGCTCCGCACGCGCCGGCACTGCACCTACGGGCACATCCGCAGATCCAGGCTCGCAGCCTAGCAGCGCGCGCCAGCCGAAGCGGTTCTGCGCTGTGCCCCAGGTAAACTCGCCATAAGGCGGCGGGCTCAACGTGCGATCATCCAGCATCGGCGAGTCGAGCATCTGGAAGCTGATCGCGTATTCGCCGCGATCGCGCGCCAGCAAGGCCAAAGCCGCCGCCAGGCCACCACCGGCACTCTCGCCGCCAATCGCAATGCGGGCCGTATCGATCCCGAGCGATCCTCTCTGGCCATGCAGCCAGGCAAGCGCCGCGTAGCAATCCTCCAGAGGCCCCGGATGCGGCGTTTCCGGCGCCAGCCGGTAATCGACGGACAGAACACTACAGCCCAGCCGCATGGCAATGTCGCGATTGCCGCCGTCATTGATCTCCGGCATCCCAAGAACATAGCCGCCGCCATGCATGTGCAAATATGCCGGCCGAACGACAGCCGCGTTCGGCGGTGTATAGAGCAGCGCACGCACCTCCGGCGCGCCGTCCGCACCAGGCAAAAACACCTGTTCGCATGTCACCGCCTGCTGTGCGGCCGACAAAGGTGGCGGCACAAGCATCCGCTCTTGCATCGGCCCAGGCGAGCGCATCTGCGCGAGGCTTTCATCCGTCAGCTCAAGCGGCGGGAAGACATCCAGGAAAGCTCGCAGTTCCGGCGCTACCTGCGCCCGCTTATCGTGCATCGTTTCCATCCTCGATCGTTTCGGGCTGAACTGAGGCTAGGCCAGGGGCTCTGCCCCTGGATTCCGCTGGAGGTCGGCCCTCCAGACTTCCAATGTGCCGGTCCAGGGGCAGAGCCCCTGGCCTAGCCGTAGTTCAACCCCCAACCTATCAGGACGAACCGCACGCGGCGATCTCGGATTTCAGCCACATCGTTTCGCTGAGATTGCTCCCGCCGGACAGGGCAAGCAGGCGTTCCAGTGCAGACTTCTTTATGGCCAGGGCTTTCGTGTTGCCGGGTTCGGCGCCGAGCGCGATGTCGAGCAGGTGGATCGCTTCAAGGGGTTTGTCGTCGGCCATTTTCGCGGCGGCGCGTGTGGCGAGCGCATCCGCGCCGCCGGCGAGTTCGGCGAGGTCGGCGTAGATGCTGGTGCGTGGCACGCCGTAGAGGGAGGTGGTGGAATCGTAGTGGAACCAGCCGGAATATTCTTCCCAGATGGTGCGCACCGCCCAGCTGACCTTGCCGTGGAACTCGCCGATCTTCAGTGCTTCGGGCAGGCGGATTTCCTGCATCAGCTGGTGCACGGTTTTGCCGGCATTCATGCCCTTCAGCGTCTCGTCGCGGATATAGGCGACGGCATCGTGCATCTTGTCGAGCGAGGTGCGTATGTGTTCGGCGCCGATGATGGGGTCGCCGTGGCCGGTGATGAGGATTTCGGCCCCGAGTTTACGCACGCGGTCGATGGAGCTGAGGTAGCTTCTCACCAGACGCGGTTTGTCGCCGCGCAGGGTGCAGAGGAAGGGCATGGAGAGGAACACCGGGCCGAATAGATTTCCGGTGAACGCGATCTTGTCGTCCGGCAGCCAGACGGTGAGTGAATCGGTGGTCTCGCCATCGGGCGTGGAGATCAGCTCGAAACGGCGTTGCCCTTGCGTAAAGCTGTAGTACAGAGCGACAAAAATATCGGGCGTGATGACGGGTGGCGCTGCCGGCGTGGGGCCGCGCTTCATGGTGCTGCCCCAGAGTTTGCGCGTGCGCGGGGCGAAGTGCGGTTGCAAGTACAGCATGTCGTGCATGTTCCCGACGAAACGCTCCTGCACGATGAGCTTGGTCGCCGCCTCGCGCATCAGCGCCACCCCGCCGAAATGGTCGGCATGGCTTTGCGTCAGGATGATCGCGTGCAAGGCGCCAGTACGATGCGGATCAAGCAGCGCTTTGGTGCGCGCGGCATTGTCCATGAAGCCGGTATTGACCATCAGATCGCCGTCGCCGGTGTTCACCAGGTAGGCGTTGGAAATATCCTTGGCCATGTAGATGAAGTCGGTGATTGCCACCGCCTCCATTTGGCTGTCGCCGGCGCGTACGAGGCTGGCGAGCGGCGGTGATGCTGTGCCACTCATGCGCCGGCCATCTCGATCATCACCTTGGCGGATTCTGCGGTGCCGGCGAGTTTCAGTGCCTCGATCACGTCGTGGAACTTCATGCGATGGCTGATCATCTGTGCTGCCTTCTCCCGTAAACGCGTGAGGTTGGCGAGCACCTCGGGCATTTCCGTGGGGTAGCCAACCGCTGTGGTGATCGTCATTTCCGTCGTCAGCATTGCGCCGAGGTCGATTTCCACCGGTTTCATGTAGGCAGCCGTCACCACCAGCCGAGCCTGGAATTTCGCCATGCGGATCACATCGTTCAGGATGGAGGGTGCGCCGGCGGCATCGATGAAGGCGTCCGTGCCGACGCCCATGCGGCTCATGATCACCCGTGCCGTGCCATGGAATTCGGCAAGTTTTTCGCGCACGTCTTCATGTTTCGGATTAATGGTGCCGCGTGCGCCGAGTGCTTTCGCGCGTGCCAGGCGTTCATCGGCAAGATCGATGGCAATCACGTCGGTAATCCCACGATCAGCCAGCCAGATCACCATGCCCAGCCCGATCGGGCCGCAGCCATATACCACCACTTTGTCGCCGGGTTTGACCTGCGCACGATTGACGCCGTGCAGAGCCACCGCCAGTGGTTCAGTCAAGGCCGCAATTTCATAGGCTAGATCGCCGGGGATCGGGAGCAGGCTGTCGTTGATCTTTGCGCCGCGCACGAGCAGTTCATCGGTGAACGCGCCTTCCGGTCCGCCGCTGCCAACATAGCTCGGCGTGTTCATCGGGTTGATCACCACCCGCTGTCCGACACTCACGCCCTGCACCGACGCGCCCACCGCGATCACCTCGCCGGCCGCCTCATGCCCGATCGGTGTCACGCCACCCGGCTTGCGCATGATGCCGCCAATCTTGATGTAGCTGAGATCGCTGCCGCAAATTCCGCAAGCCTTTACCGCCACCACCACATCGGCCGCACCCGCCACCGGCCTCGAAGCGGGATCGAGCCGCACATCGTTCACATCGTGAATATTGAGCTGATGCATGGATGTTGTCCTTTTTTGCTGTTGCTTGGCGTCTGTTCCGCGGTCTTGGTGAGACACTTACATCGGCCGTACCATGTAGGCGCCATCGATGATGATGGTGTCGCCGCTATGGAACGATGACGCATCGCTGGCGAGATAGGCAGCGATACCCTCGAAATCCGCAGGCACACCGACGCGCGGGATGGGCGTCCGAGAGGCCATGAATGTCTCGACCGGGCTGCCTTCCTCGCCCGTCATCGGCGTGCGGATCAGGCCCGGAGCAATGACGTTGGCGCGGATGCCATATTTGCCGAATTCGACGGCCATGCCCCGGATGATCGCGCCGAGCGCCGCCTTCGATCCGGCGTAATTCATCTTGCCGGGCAATCCCATGAACATCGAAAGGCTGCCGCACGCGACCAGCGAGCCGCCGGGTTCGCCGGCCTTCGCACGCTCCACCATCGCACGCGCGCCTTCGCGCAATGTGTAGAACGCGCCATGGAACATGATATTGACGGCGTTGTGATAATCCTCGCTGCTCAAATCGAACACTGAATTGGCCGAAGGAGGCGTGCCAGAATTCGCAAATACGCAGTCCACACGACCAAACTCCTGCAGCAATGCGCCATACGCATCCGCCACCTGCTGTTCGGACGTGACATCGACTCGCCTCGTCGAAACGCGCACGCCAAGCGCCTCGAGCTCTGCTTTGGCCGCCGCGTTCTTCTCCTCGTTGCGCGCCCAGATCGCGACATCAGATCCCTGTTTAGCCACACCGCGGGCGAAACCCAGCCCGATGCCGCCATTGCCGCCGGTAACGACAGTCACTTTGCCGCTGAGATCGAAAAGGCCTTTGGCCATGTTTTCCTCCGTTTATCGTCCGGTCTGCACACCGGAGCCGTTCGGCGTTTTGTGTTGGCCAATCCGGATAAGGCCGCAATGGCCGAACCTGTCTTAGCCGGGCCAGAGTAGCCAAATCCGGACGCAAAAATCTATAATGCTGCCCGGGAGGTCGGCGTATGAACGACAATAACGAGGCGGCGATGACAGTGACCGCAGAGCTGCGCGTGCCGACCGCCACCATACAGATCGCGCGCTTCGTCCTGTCCGATCCGGTCGACAACGTCATGGCGCCAGCCGACACCTACCGCCTGAATCTATGCCTGTCGCCACGCCCCTTTAACTCGCGCGCCGGCTATCCCGCCCATTGGGGACCGCACCGCCTCGAGCCGCTCGGCGACATATTCCTGCTGCCGCCCGGCCAAGTTCTGCACGTGCGCGGCGAGGCAGGGCGCCAAATCGCGATTGTCTGTGAACTCACGTGCATCTCGGTCGAGCGCTGGCTGGAAGGCCCCGTCGACTGGACGGATCGCCGGCTCGATGCGAGCCTGGATATCGCCAGCCCCCATATCCGCACACTCCTCGCCAGGCTTGCGGAGGAAGCCCACGGCCCCGGGCTCGCCAGTGCACCACTTGCCGAACTCATCGCCGGCCAACTCGCCATCGAACTCGCACGGTTCTGCACACGCATCGAGGACGGGCCGGCCGCCGGTGGCCTCGCCGCCTGGCGCCTGCGTCTGATCGAGGACCGGCTGAAAGCCGCCCTGCCGCCACCGGCGCTGGGCGAGCTCGCCGCCCTCTGCAACCTCTCCGTCCGCCAGCTCACACGCGGCTTCCGCGCCAGCCGCGGCTGCTCGATCAGCGAGCACGCCCTAAACCTGCGTATCGAAGGTGCGAAGCGCCTGCTCAACGGCGATGACAGCGTGAAAGCCATTGCTTTCACAATGGGTTTCGCCTCGCCCTCCAGTTTTGCTTATATCTTCAGGCGCGCCACCGGCATCACACCGAGCCGTTTCCGCCAGCACCTGCGCCGCGCGAAGCTACGCCCCGCATGATGGCCCGAACACGACAGTGCGGCCCGTTGCAAATAGACAAACCCATTGCCGGAGAACGCGGCGCGCCCCAACAAGGCGCCAACGAAAAGCACCTGCATGGTGCGCGACAGGGAGAAACCGGTCATGATGGTCGTCGATGAACTGATTGAGGAGGCGCAGCGCGCCACTGGCCTGCAGCGCTTCGACAGCGAGAGTTTCCGCGAAGGACTCGGCATCATCGCCGCCGACGTCAATGCCGACACGGATCGTGCGCCACCCTTCATCGAGCGCTTTCGCAATGATATCGTGAAGGCGCTCTCGGACCGCCTGAAGGTCACCGACTACCTCGACAAGCATCCGGACCTGCTGACCCGCCCGATCGAACGGCCGGTATTTGTGCTCGGCATCCCACGCACCGGCACCACAATGGTCAGCAATCTCCTCGCCGCCGACCCGGCCCGTCGCTCCCCATTAACCTGGGAAATTGACGACCCCGTGCCGCCGGCCACCGCTGCGACCTTGCTGACCGACCCACGCGCAGTAGCACGGCTGGATGCCGAAAAGCAGATGCTGGCCGCCCGCCCGGAGATGGGTAAATACTATCGCGGCTCGGCAATCTACCCGAACGAATGTGTGTTCATCCACGCACATGATTTCAAAACCCTCATGTGGGAGTCACGCGGAAAACTGCCGGGCTACCGCGAGTACATCTTTTCCAAACACACCGACGTCACCTCGGCCTACGAATACGAAAAACGCTTCCTGCAACTGCTGCAATCGCAGGCGCCCGGCACCTGGAACCTCAAGATGCCATCCCATGTGCTGTTCATACAAACGCTGCTAAAAGTCTTCCCCGACGCCAGGCTCATCTGGACCCATCGTGATCCATTCACCGCAACCGGCTCGCTGTGCAGCCTGATCTCGCTCGCCCATCGCGGCTTCATCGGTAAGGTCGACGCCGATTGGATCGCCCAGGATTACCCGGACCAGATCGCCCGCCATGCAAATTACGGCATGGATGCACGCGACGCCATCGGCGAAGATCGCTTTATTGACGTGCATTACGCCGAGCTGATGCGAGACCCGATCGGCACCATGCGCAAAGTTTACGCGCAGCTAGGCGATGAACTTACGCCCGAAGCGGAAGCGGGTATGCAAGGCTGGGTCGATGCCAATCCGCAAGACAAATTCGGGCGGCATGAATACAGGCTTGGGCAGTATGGGCTCAGTAAAGAACAGCTGGAGCCCTTGTTTGAGAGGTATCTGTCGCGGTTTGACGTCGAGCTTGAGGGGTAAAGAAAGTCCTTCTTTTCTGAAGAAAAGAAGCAAAAGACTTTTATCGGCTGTCGCGGATTGAGTGACCGAAGGGAAGGCTGAACGACATGCTTGAGGGACATCATTTTCAGAATGCGTATATCACACGGGACATTGCCAAGTGGATCGCGGCGTTCAGGGAACGTGCGAAGATCGACAGACTGATGGAACACGAAGGCACCACGCAGGTCACGACCACGAAAGGCCCGGGCACACAAACGAATAAACTCGCCTTCATCTGGGTCGGCGACATGCAATACGAGCTGATACAGCCGGTCGCCGGCGATGTGCACGTCTATACAGACGAACTTCCCGCAGACGACTCGCTGAAATTCCACCACATCTGCATGCGCGTCGATAACTGGGAATTGTTCCGTGCGCGTGTGGATCAGCAACCCTATAAGGTGGTGCTGGAAGGCGGCAACGACCTGCTGCGCTTCCTGTATCTCGATGCACGGCCATTCCTTGGACATTATCTGGAATATGTCTGGATGTCCGACGAACGCTGGACCCAGATGGGTGGCAGTTGATCGATGACGATACGCGTCGCGGTGGTGACCGGGGCGAGTTCGGGGATCGGCAAGGAGACGGCAAAGGCGCTTGCCGTCAAGGGTTTCCGCGTGATCGGCGTAGGGCGCGATCCGGGGCGAAGCGCTGCCGCCGAGGCGGAGATACGTGCCTCGGCCGAAGGCCGGGTGGACATGATCGTTGCTGACCTGGCGGTTCTGGCCGAAGCGGCGCGAGCGGCGCGCCAGATCGCAGCACTGACGGAACGGCTCGACGTGCTGGTGAACAATGCCGGCGGGGTTGCGGCCGCGATGAAGGTGACGCCGGAGGGCAACGAGGCGACGTTCGCCGGCAATCATCTGGGGCCGTTCCTGCTGACCCAGCATCTTTTGCCGCTGTTGCACAAGGCTGCCTCGGGCGCACCGGCAGGGCGCACGCGAATCCTGTTCACCTCATCGAGCGGGCACGAGGTCGCTGCGATTGACTGGAACGATCTGCAGATGCTGCGTGGGTTTGTCTGCGGCCGCGCCTATTGCAATGCGAAGCTGGCCAATGTGCTGACGTCGCGTGCACTGGCCCGCCGGCTCGCCGGGCAGGGTATCGTCGTGCATGCGATGCATCCCGGCGTGGTCGGCAGCAATTTCACCAGCCATGCCGATGATGCCATGCAGCGCTACATGGCGACGCTGGATCTGCGGCCGCCGCAGGAGGGCGCCGACACACTCATCTGGCTCGCCACCGCCCACGAGCCGGGAAATGTCACCGGCCTATATTATCATAAACGCGAAGCAATCGCATGCAGCGCCATGGCGCAGGACGACGATATGGCCGAACGCCTATGGCAAGAAAGCGAAAAGCTGATCGCTAACCATTGATATGCCGGGGGTCCGGGGGACGGCTTCGTCTCCCGGTCTTGCTTACTTCATTGCCGTCTCCAGCAAAACCATCGTCCCCGCCCAAGACACTTTATCTGCCATCGGGTTGTAAGCGATCCCCAGCCCAGACGCCTCGGTGTCGGTAAAGGAGTGGTACGCGTCGCCGAAAACGGTAAGATGCCAGGTGGCGCCGGCTGCCGTCATTTCGTCTTGCAGCGCATCGATATCAGCGCGTGGCACATAAGGGTCGAGCGCGCCGGTATAGACGGCAACGATGCCGGGAATGCTGCCGGGTTGTGCCGGGAGTATTGTGCTGAGCAGGCCGTGGTAGCTGACCACGGCTTTTACATCGGCGCCGCTGCGGGCGAGGTCGAGCACGCATTGGCCGCCAAAGCAGTAGCCGATGGCTGCGAGTTTTTGCGGGTCGATATCGGGGTGTGATTGCAGGGTTTTGAACCAAGCTTGGACGCGGCTGCGAAGTTTGTGCGGGTACTCCATCAGCGGCTTGATGAGCGTGCCGGTTTCTTGCTGCGTGGTGGTGCAGATACCGCCGCCGTACATGTCGGTGGCCAACGCTGCGTAGCCGTGCGCGGCAAGGATCTCTGCCTGGCGGCGGGTTTGCTCGCCGATGCCGTAGGCGTTGGCCATCACCAGCACGCCGGGATGTGTGCCGGGTGTGTCCGGGAGCGCGAGCTGGCCCTGCAGTGTTGTGCCGTCGTGGATGCACTCGATCGGGTGAAGGCTCATGGATTGAGCGTCCCAAAGGTTTCTTGAGCGGCTGCAAGTTCGGCGAGCAGCGGCGCCGGCGACCATGCCCAGCCTTCCCCGCGTTTGCCGGGCTGCTCGATGGTGCGCCGCGCGCGGATGCCGATCGCCTGGACAGCGACACCACCACGATTGCTTCGATCGATCTTCATGCAGCCACTCCCGGGAGCATCGCCCATAGCATTGTTGCAGGTGCAGACAAATCATCACGCATGACGCCGCCTTGTACCTGCTCTAGCGCAACCGTGCCGATGCAACCTCGATCAATCCGCGCAGCCAAATATGTGCCGGGTCTGCGGTCGCACGGCTGTGCCAAAGCATCGACATCTCGATATCCGGCAGATCGCCGGGTGCGAGGATTTCGACATGCGCGCGTTCGCTGATGATCATTGCCAGCTGTTTCGGCAGCATGGTCACCAGGTCGCTATTGCCGATCAGCGCGCCGGCGCTCAGCGGGTCATGTATCGTCACCGGGCTGGGACCCGGCGGAAATGGCGCATTCGCCGCGTAGCCCATACCTTCGAGCGCGCCGCGCATCTGCACTTCCTCGGGCATTACCGGGCGCGGGCTGCGTGAGAGTGACAGGCGCGGTCGTGCGGCGAGGTCGCTCCTGCTGCTGCCCTTGCGGCCGATCCACACCATCGTCTCCGTGAACAAAGCTGTTTTTGCGTAACGACCCGAAGCACCGTGAAAGGCGCCGAGTGCGAGATCGAGCGTCCCGTCATTGATGCTGGAGAACAGATCATGCGTCGGCGCCACGATGTTGAACTGCGCCAGTGGCGCCGCGCTGCGCGCCCGTTCGACGACCATCGGCAGCAGAATCATACAGAAATAGGCGCTGGCACTGACGGTGAAGACACGCGACGTCGACGCCGGATCAAAGCTCGCCGACGACACCGCGTCGCGCAGCAGAGACAGGCCTTCGCGCACCGCTGGGGCGATTTCCATGGCCCGCGGGCTCGGCCGCAGACCCGCTTTGGTGCGCACGAACAGCGGATCTTCGAACTGCTCCCGCAGCCGTCCCAGCGCGTGGCTGACGGCGGATTGCGTCAGGCCCAGCCTATCCGCAGTGCGGCCGACGCTGCGCACTTCCATGAGAATATCGAAGACCCGCAGCAGGTTCAGATCGGTTTTCATGAATGTGCTTCATCTTGCTGCGGATGATTATTCATTTGGCTTACATCGAACCGGCATTTAGGGAAACCAACGAGTACCGTGCCACCACGCGGCTGCTCTGACGAAGTCGGGGATTTTTGTGGACAGCATGGACGACCGGACAGCGCCCGGGCAGGAGTACGGCCACGATATCGTCGGCGACGAGCTGATCTCGGTTGAAACCCCTGCGCCTGCGCCCCGCCCGGCTGTAAAACCTGCCGTGATTGTCGAGCAGAAATCCAATTCCTGGCTGCGCGTGCCGTTGCTGGTTCTCGGCGCGCTCGCCTTGGCCGCAGGCGCGATGTTCTGGTACCTTGAAGGCGGTCGATACGAGAGCACCGAAGATGCTTTCCTGATGGCCGGCCAGGCAGCCGTCGCATCCACTGTCAGCGGCCAGGTCATTGCCATAGATGTGCACGAGAACCAGGCGGTGCGCGCAGGCCAAGTCCTGTTCCGCATCGATCCCCGGCCGTTCCAGACCGCGGTGGACGAGGCGCAGGCGCAATTGGCAGAGACCCGCACCCAGGTGCAGTCACGCCGCGCCAGTTTCTACCAGGGGCAGGCAGAAATGCAGTCCGCGCAAGCCAAACTGGCCTATGCGCTCGGCGAGTCAGCCCGGCAGCAGCGCCTGCTCGCCAAAGGCATCTCCTCGCAGGCGCAATACGACCAAGCGGCGTTGGACGTGAAAACCAGCCGGCAGTTGGTGCAGACGAGCACGCAGCAGACCGAGGGCGTGCGCGCCGCCCTGTCCGGCAACGTCGCTTTGCCGGTCGACAAGCAACCCTCGGTGCAGGCGGCACAGGCGGCCCTGGATCGCGCCAAACTGAACTTCGACTACACCACCGTGCGCGCGGCCATGGACGGCATCGTCACCCGCGTGAACCAGCTGCAACTCGGCAACTACGTCACCGCCTCACGGCCGGCGTTCACCCTGGTCGGGCGGCACGTCTGGGTGGAAGCAAATTTCAAGGAAAGCCAGCTCAGCCACATGCGGCTAGGCCAGCCCGCCACCATCACCATCGACGCGTTTTCCGACACGCCTTTGCACGCGCATATCGCGAGCTTCAGCCCCGGCACCGGCAATAGTTTCTCGCTGCTACCTGCAGAAAATGCCACCGGCAACTGGGTGAAGGTGGTGCAGCGCTTGGCGGTAGATCTCGATTTCGACAGGATCCCCGCCGACATGGAGCTGCATGCCGGCCTAAGCGCCAGCGTTTCGATCGACACCGGCCATGTGCGCCATCTCTTCGGTCCCGATACGCACGCGGACCGCCCGCCCGCGCCATGAGAAGGTGCCTCGCTGCCACCCTGGCCATGGGGCTTTCCGGCTGCATGGTCGGCCCTGATTTCAAAACCCCAGCATTCCCCACCGCCCGTGCGTATCTCGGGGCTGCCGAAACACCCGCCGCTTCGAGCGATGGCCCGATTGCCATCCCCGGCGAAGGCCCCGCCTTGCGCTGGTGGGAAGCGTTCGGCTCGTCCGAACTGAACCGGCTTGTTGATCAGGCCATGCGCCACAACCAGAGCCTGGCCGCTAGCGACGCTACCCTCGGCCGTGCCCGTGCACAGGTCGCCGCCGTCGCCGGCCAGCTCTACCCGCAGGTGGACGGCAATTTGCGCGCCGAACGCGAGCAGGTGAACCTCTCCGCCTACGGCTTCAATCCCAGCGCCTTCCCCGGCTTTGGTGGCAACCCGCAATTCGATCTCTATACTGTCGGCGGGGGGGTGAATTTCGACGCCGACCTGTTCGGCGCCAATCGCCGCCGCCTCGAACAGGCCCATGCCCGCGCCCTCTCCAGCCAGCGCCAGAGCGAGGCGGCCCACCTCACGATCGCCGGCCGCGTGGTCATCCAGGTGCTGACCATCGCCGCCATCCGCGCCCGCATCGCCACCACCGAGTCGTTGCTCGAAGAAGACCGAAAACTCGCCGACCTCACCGAAACCCGCCGCCAGGGCGGCGAAGGCACGCTGGTGGACGTGCTCAACGCGCAAAGCCAGCTCGCCGACGATCGCGGCGACGTCCCTCAGCTCGAACAGCTCCTCGACGAAGCCCGTCATGTGCTGGCAACGCTGGAAGGCCTCGCCCCCGCCGAACTCGGCCCCACCGACATCGACTTCGCCCAGCTCATTTTGCCACGCGAAATCCCCGTCGCGATTCCCTCACGCCTCGTCCGCAAACGCCCCGACATCCTGCAGGCCGAGGCCGATTTGCACGCCGCCACTGCCGAAATCGGCATCGCCACCGCGGCCCTCTATCCCGACATCACCCTCGGCGGCACGCTTGGCACCGCCGCCCCCACCGCCGCCAGCCTGTTCTCCAAAAGCTTCCGCAGCTTCGACCTCTTCGCCGCCCTTAGCACCCCGATCTTCCATGGGGGCACACTGAAAGCCGAGCAACGTGCTGCCATTGAGGACGCAAAAGCCAGCGACGCCCAATACCGCGAAACAGTGCTGGGTTCATTCCAGCAAGTCGCCGATCTTCTCGACGCCCTCGGCCACGATCAACGCTCGGTCGAAAACCAGCTCGACGCCGCGGCAACGGCCAGCCGCAACCGCAACCTCTCTCGCGAAAGCTACGAGGAAGGCAACACGGGCCTGCTCAGCGTGCTTGACGCCGAACGCCTTCATCAGCGCGCGCAGCTCGCATTGGTCGAGGCGCAGCGCCGGCAATATCTGGATGTAGCACGGCTTTACGTCGCTACCGCGGGAGGGTGGCGAGACACTACGAATCTAGCAACAAAGTAAGGCCAGGGGCGCTGCCCCTGGACACCGTTCTGTTAGGCTGCGTTGGCGATCGCGGACACCGACTGAGTGACGCCAGGGTTCGAAACCCAACGGTTCATTGCACGGCGCAGAACCGAAATCAGTTGGATTGAATCCGCACCGTCGGCGGGATGATGCACCAGGCCCAGAGCCATCGGCCGGTCATCCTGCTCACTCGGCAGCAACACCGAAGTAATGTTCGCGTGCAGGCCAAACCCTGCGGAGCCAACTGCAAAACCCTGACGGCCGCATTCCTGCACCGTCGCGGTCAGCGCAGCCGGATTGAATTTCTGGTTGTCCGGCGCCTCTGCATTCAGGCGGCGTATCAGCCCGGCCTGGCGCTGCGCGGGCAGGGTGGAAAGCAGAAGCCAGCCGGCGGCAGTCGCACTCAGCCTCTCCTGCTTGCCACCGCTGAGACAGTAGCTCACCCCGAGATCACGCTGCTGCAGCCCGGCCTTCCAGCTAAACGCCTGCGCATTCGGCCCGACCATGCCGATCAACGCAACGCTAAGCCCGGTTTGCCCGCGCAGATCGTCCATCAGCATCGACAGGCTGCCATCCCGCACCAGCCGCGGCTGCGACAATGAGCCCAGAATGGCCGCTCGCGGCGTGAGCGTATAAGAGCGCGATGCCGCATCCTTGTACAGCAGCCCCATATCGACCAGGCTGGCCAGTAATTCGGACGTGCTGGATTGCGGCCGGTTATAGCGGCGCGCGATGTCCATCACCGAAGCCTGCCTGTGCTGCTCGTCGAAGAAATCCAGAACCTCGATGACCCGCTGTGCGGTTTTCGCCTTGGCCCGCTTGACTATTGCCGTCATTGCTTCCTCCTTTTTTTGATATAGTTAGCCATGTAGGTATGTCTGTCAACGAGAAATGAGGCGGTCTCGGTTTGTAAGTGCAGACCGGAGCAATCCCTACATTGGTCTGAGAAAAGCGCGTTCGATCGGGGTGGGATGGCAAAAGGGTTGGACGCGTACCTGATCACACCGGAACAGCTCGCCAGCGCCAACGCGCCTTGGCAGTCCTGCGGTCTGCTGTTGCTCGACAGCCTGCCTCCCGACGCGATCATCCCGATGCTGCCGCCGTTTCCGTTGCTCGGCCTCGGCAACCTTGCGCATCCGCTTTGCGCGCGGCTCGATGCGGTTATCGAGGCGCCGGTTTCGGTGGTGTCCATCGTGAGGCAAGTCGAATGCGCACCGCTCGCCGCTGCAGCCGCAATGTCGCTGTTGCGCGGCGTCGGCAAGCTGGACGCACCAGCCGCCCTAGGCCTGGAATCGCTCTGCTACGGAATGCTGCAAGGCAGCGCCGAACACGCAGCTTGGCGCGATGCTCGCACGCCGAGCCGCATGCTTGCCGAAGGTTCGGTGATCGTCACCCGCGACGGCGATACGCTTACCGTCATTCTGGATCGCCCATGGGCGCATAACGCGATCGACCATCTTATGCGCGACCAGCTGCACGAGGCTTTCACGCTGGCAGCTTTGGATACAAGCATCACCATCTTACGCCTGCACGCGAATGGCGACGCGTTCAGTGTTGGCGCCGACCTGAACGAATTCGGCACCACGCGCGATCCGGCCACAGCACATGCCATACGGGCACGCACCCTGCCGGCACTTGCTCTCGCGCAGCGTCCCGGCGGGATGGAGGCACATGTGCAGGGCGCTTGCGTAGGCGCGGCGCTGGAAATGGCAGCGTTCGCGCACCGCCTGACGGCCACCCGTACGGCGTGGTTCCAGTTGCCCGAACTTGCCATGGGGATCATTCCCGGCGCCGGCGGCTGCGTATCGATACCGCGGCGTATCGGCCGTCAACGCACCGCGTTGATGCTGCTCTCCGGCCGCCGCATCAACGCCGCCACCGCGCTACGCTGGGGCCTGATCGATGCGATCATAGACGAGCCGCCCATCGATGATGGTAGCTCGCACCATCTCTGCTGAAAGAACCTCCCTGGCAGCCGACCACGGCTGGTCGAGCAGGCACAGATCGGCACAGCCGTTTAGCGCGATGGTGCGTGTGCGTTCGAGGGCTTCCGGATCGGCCAAGTAAAGATCTAACGCCTTCTCCGGTGTAAGCGCCTCGCTCGCGCCGATATCTTCGCCCGCTATTGTTCGGCGGGAGACAGCGGCGCGCATCGAGGCCCAGGGATCGGGCTGTCCGAAAGGCGCGTCGCTGCCCGCGGCAAGCGGCACGCCTGCATCGAGGAACGCTTTTAGGCGATAGAGCTCATTCTGTGAGTGAGCGGGCACGTCACGTCTATAGGCGTCGCCACGCTCGGCGATGAAATGCGGCTGCGTGACTACGGCAAGGCCAAGCCGTGCGATCTCCGCCACCGCGCCATCAGCCGCTACCGACGCATGCTCGATCCGGTCGCCGCGCCGCACGCGGGCTTCCTCGAACATGGCGAGCGCAAAAATCAGCTCGATTTCTGTCGTGCAATGCACGGCCACGACGCGCGCCTGGGCATGTGCGGTGCGCGCAAAGGCTGTGGCATCATCGAGCGCAGGTAACTGTGCCTCATGCAGATGCAGCTTTGCC
Organism: Acetobacteraceae bacterium; assembly: GCA_965198855.1. Lineage (GTDB taxonomy): Bacteria > Pseudomonadota > Alphaproteobacteria > Acetobacterales > Acetobacteraceae > BOG-908. The sequence goes on from CBDAPZ010000002.1 coordinate 1,650,696, forward strand.
GGGCCTAGTGTGATTCCAGGCGACATGTCTGCCTGGCCAAGCAAGAGGCTGCCGGCCAAAAGCGTTTGTTGCGGCAACGCGCCGCGCAGATGCTCGAAGGCAAAATGCCGCGCCATGACAGCATCGTTGGCAGGGGACATCTCAGTGACACCGGTGACCCCGTTTCGCGCCAGCAGGCTGCCGACCACACTAAAATCCGGCGGCTGGTTGCCAAGCGCCCGCCTGAGCCAGGTATCCTCGTCGAAAAGCCTGCCGGTAAATTTCTGGTCCACTCGCTCAAGGCCCGGCGGCGGTTCGCTTCCGTCGAGAATGGCGGTCAGGCCAAGCGAATTGAAAAACCACATGCGCCCGGACCGGTGCTGTATCCGGATCGGCCGATGTGGAAGGATGCGGTCCAGCATAGCCACGTCCGGCAGGCCGGCAACGCTTTCATGGTAGCCGATACCGCGCAGCCAGCCCTTGCCCGGCTGGCGCAGGGCAACCGAAAACGCTTCGAAATCGGTAACATGCGGGGGTCCGCACGGCACCGAATTCAGCGCCGCGGCAAGGGCTGCGACATGCAGATGATGATCGTGCAATCCCGGCAGCAACAGGCCGCCCGCAGCATCGATCACCCTCTCTCCAGGCACGGGCTGCAGCAATCCCAGTGCAGCAATTTTCCCACCCTCGATGCGGATATCGGTCGATGTGCCGTCCAGCAAGGTGACGCGCTCTAGGAACAAGGATTGCAAGAACCTGCCTTCAAGTTGCCGCGGCCTCTACCTAGCTGAGTGGCAGGAAAAAGCTCGCTTTCGCATGCAGCCCAGCCTTGTAGCTTTTTTCCCAGTTCTGCTGGATCGCGGCGCTTTTCCCCGTCAAGGCTTGCGGCAACCACATCGCGCATCGCGATGCTCCAGCGGCCGCCTTGCCCCGTTTCGCATGCCTTCCAGCCGGCAAGCGCCGCCTGCAATCCGGTCAGCGGATCGGCGATCGCGTCGCCCACAAAACCCGGTTGGCCCGTTGCATCCAGCATTGCGGCACCCAAGCCCCCTGCAATGCCGCAATCATCACCGAAACCAACCCAGTTGGCCGCTTCGTTGGTCGCGCCGTGGCCGGTGATGGTGAGCCACACCAAGCCGGGCTGTTGCGCCACCAAGCGGTTTGCGTCGATCCCGAGCTGTTCGAGAGCACGCGGCCGGGCAGCCTCGATAACGATGTCGGCGTCGGCGATCAGGCCAAGCAGCGTGGCACGTCCTTCAGTATCGTGCAGATCGAGCGACCTTTCGGCCTTACCCTGATTGAGCAGCTCAAAGAAGTCCGGCTGGCCGCCGCGCATTGCATCAGGCCGAGACCTGCTTTCGACCTTAGTGACCTCGCAGCCGGCCAGCCAAAGCAGATGTGCCGCAAGCGGGCCGGCCCACAACGCCGAAAGATCGAGCACGCGCGGTGGGCGGGAGCGCGACAGCGCCGAATGGCCTTGGGCCAGTTCGACGCAAGGCGCCAACGGCCTTTCGCGTTGTTCATGCAGGCAGGCAATGGCCAGGCCCATCATGCGCCCACGCGCAATGAGTGCCTCTGCCGCTGAAGCCCGTATTTGCACGTCGACGGCTTGGTCGTCCCATGCGTCAAAGCCATCCTGCTCGAACAAGGCCGGGAGCAGCGTGCGGTCTTGCGGCCGAGCGAGGTTGAGCGCGACCCAATCGTCAGACGCCCGCACTAACCGGCAGAAACCGCCTGCTGCGATTTGGCCAGGTATCCGAAAGCCTCGCATCGCCGCGCGCTCACCGAGCAGCGTTTCTCCGTCCAGCCTTGCAATCGCTGCGGAGCCGGTCATGCGCGCAAGCTGTCCGAGCATCTCATCTGCGGCACCAGCCAGCGGGATCACGCCGCTCACCCCTGGAACAGCTTGCGGACCTCGCGGCGCAGCAGCTTGCCCATCTCGTTATAGGGCAGCGTCTCCAGCATCAGCACCCGCTCCGGCACACGCGAGGAGCGCAGCCGTTGCTTCACCAACGCGCAGAGTTCGGCATCGCTGGGCGCCGCATAGCCCGGCCTCGCGACCACCGCGACACCCACCGCCTCGCCCCACTCCACCGATGGCATGCCCACCGCAGCCGCATCGGCAATGGCCGGATGGGTCAGCAGCACATCCTCGATCTCGCCAGGCGAAATGTTTTCGCCACCTCGGACGATCACGTCATCCGCGCGGCCGGCAAGGAACAGATAGCCTTCCTCATCCAGCCAGCCGGCGTCACGGGTGGGAAACCAGCCTTGGGTGTCCAGTGCGCTGCGCTCGCGGTATTCGCCGGAGACCTGCTCGCCGCGCACATAGATCTCGCCACGCTCCCCGGCGGGCAGCACACGGCCTTCCTCGTCGCGAATCTCGATCTCCACCGTGGGCAGCGGACGCCCGACCGAGGCCAGCCGGGCGCGCGCCTGCACATCGGTTGAGCCATGCGCCTCGCGGTGTTCGTCCGGGCCAAGCAGGGCGACGGTGGAACTGGTCTCTGTCAGGCCGTAGGCATTGGTGAAACCCGCCTGCGGGAAAAGTGCCAAGGCGCGGTCGATCAGTTCCACCGGCATGCGGCCGCCGCCATAGGCGATGGCGCGCAGGGCAGAGAGATTGGCAGCGCTGCCTGCATCCAGGCGGCCGATGATACGGCCGAGCATGGTGGGCACGACGAACGCGCTGGTGGCACCCTCGCCTGCCGCCAGGGACAGCCACGCATCCGGCTCGAACGCCGGCAACAGCAGAATACGCCGCATCGCATAGATCGAGCTGAGCAAAGCCGCGATGCCGGCGATGTGGTAGGGCGGCACGCTAACCAGGGCAGCCTCGTCCGCCTCCGCAGCCCCGAATTCCACCGTGCCAAGGATATAGGAGAGAAGATTAGCGTGGCGCAGCACGGCGGCTTTTGGTGCTGCTGTGGTGCCGCTCGTGAATAGCTGCACGGCGATAGGTTCCTCGCTGTCCTCCGGCTCGACCGCTTCGGCGCCCAAGCGCTCTGCCTGCGTGACGAAGATGGCGCGGTCCAGCACCTCGTGGCCGCCATCCGGGTTCAGCCGGCTGACACGCTCCGTATCGCCCACGATGCAGGCCGGTGCGATCCGCGCGAGGAGCGCTGCCAAGTCGGCATCCGCCAGACGGTAGTTCAGCGGCACATAGACGACGCCCGCCATGGCAGCACCGAACAGCGCGATCGCCGCCGCCTCGCTGCTCTCATCCAGCAACGCCACATGGGTGGCGCCACTCGCCTTGATCGCCAGCGCCGCCCCACGCGCCGCCTGCAGCAGCGCCTGGTAGGACCAGCGGCGGCCATCACAGACCAAGCCGATCCGCTCCGGATCGGCATCCGCTGCCATCTGCAGGATGAGCGAGATGTTCATTTTGCCTCTCGCTCAGTCCGAGGAGGGCAGCGGCTTGGCATCCTTGGTGACCAGCGCCACACCATCCACCGCCAGCGACCCCTGGCCCGGCTTCACGCACAGGAACTCCATAGTAGCGCCAGCATCCACATAGCGCTTGCCCAGCTTGGTACCAGCGGAGAACGACGGATCGAGCGGCGCGCGCTCTGCCGGACGTTCGGCTGCCATCGGTGCCCCGCCGCAGGTCACCACGATGTCGCCTGCCTTGATCACCATCACCTCGGTGTCGCAGGTGGCACTCTTCAACTTCGATCCGGACTTCATGCAATTCCTCGGTCATCGCGGCCGCCCCGCAAACTAGCGCCAAGCCCCCGGCAACGCATGTCCCGCGCCAGTCTTCGCGCCGGTGCGATATTCCGCACCGTGGCCCGCGCGCCCTTGCGGGATCACGGCCCGAATTGCAAACCCGGTGCAACGGCGCGCACGAACACCGAACGAAACAGCGCTTTAAAACTCCAGCAGGAAGGCAGCAGAATGAAGATCGACGCAGCACTCGCCGCGATCGTCACCGGCGGCGCCTCCGGGCTCGGCCTGGCCACGGTCAAGGCCCTGCGCGCAGCCGGCGCCAAGGTCGCGATCTTCGACCTCAATCCGGAAACCGGCGCCAAAGCCGCCGCCGAAACCGGCGCTGTCTTCTGCCAATGCGACGTGCTCAGCGACGACAGCGTGGACGCTGCCTTTGCCAAGGCCCGCGCAGCCCAAGGCCAGGAACGCGCGCTCGTTTGCTGCGCCGGCGGAGGCAACGGCATCCTCACCGCCAAACGTGACAAGAAAAGCGGCGACATCACCTTCTTCCCCGCGGACAAATTCGAATGGGTTCTACGGCTGAACACCGTCGGCACCTTCCGCTGTATCACTCGTTCGGCCGCCGGGATGATGACGCTCGAACCGATCGACGGCGAACGCGGTGCGATGGTCAACACCGCCTCGGCCGCCGCCACTGACGGGCAGATGGGCCAAGCCGCCTACTCCGCCGCCAAAGCCGCGATCGTCGGCATGACCCTGCCGATCGCCCGTGACCTTGCCCGGGAAGCCATCCGCATTTGCACCATCCAGCCTGGCATCTTCAACACGCCGGCCATGGCCGGCGCCCCGCAGGACATGCTCGACAAGCTCGGCGCACAGGTGCCGTTCCCACAGCGCCTCGGCCACCCCGAGGAATTCGCGAGCCTGGCGCTGGAAATGATTCGCAACGGCTACTTCAACGGAGAAACCGTCCGCCTCGACGGCGCGATCCGCATGCAGCCGCGCTAGCGCGGATGGGTGGTGCTGCCTTCCCAAATTGCCGGTCCAGCGAGGCTCCCCCTGGCGCGGGTCCAGGGGGCAGAGCCCCTTGGCCTTTCTTGCCTCAGCACCGCCCGTGACCATAAAAGCGCTGGCCCCGCTGGGGGATACGACTTTTCGGCGGATCTGGTCGGCGAGTTTGTTGTCCAATTTCGGGCAGCTGGTACTGGGTGTCGGGGCGGCGTGGGAGATGACGCGGCTGGTCCATTCGCCGATGATGGTGGCATTGGTGCAGTCGGCGCTGATGTTGCCTCTGATGCTGGTGGCCGTACCGGCTGGGGCGATGGCGGACATGTTCGACCGCCGGAAGATCGCCATGTCCGGCCTGGGATTTTCCGCGCTCTCCGCGGCGGGGTTGACGGCGCTGGCTGCGGCCGGGTTGGCGGGACCATGGGTCATACTCGCTTTCTGCTTTTTGATCGGTAGCGGCGTCGCTTTCTACAGCCCGGCCTGGCAGGCCTCCATCAGTGAGCAGGTGCCCCCGGAGCATCTGACGGCTGCAGTCTCTCTGGGCGCGGTAAGCTACAACATCGCGCGCAGCTTCGGGCCTGCGCTGGGCGGGATGGTTGTGTTGGCGGCGGGTGCGAAGGCTGCTTTCGCGATGAATGCCGTTCTGTATCTGCCTTTGCTCGGCGCGTTTGCCCTGTGGCGGCGGAAAACGGTTTTGGAAAAATTGCCGCCTGAGCGGCTGAACCGGGCCATCGTTTCCGGGCTGCGCTACGCCATCCATGCGCCGGCGGTGCGGGTGGTGATGGTACGGGCGATTACCTTCGGGACGATGGGGGCGGCGTCGGCGGCGCTAACCCCGTTGGTCGCGCGCGATCTGCTGGGCGGCAATGCCAGCACCTACGGCCTATTGCTGGGTGCTACCGGCGTTGGTGCAGTCATCGGTGCGCTGTTGGTGAGCGAGATCAGGGAACGGGTCTCGCCCGAGACCGCAGTGCGCGGCAGCATTTTCATTGTCGGGGTGACAGTGGTGGCCGTCGGGTTGAGCCGTCATCTGCTTCCCTCGATGGCAGCACTTGCGGTCGGCGGGGCGGTGAACATGGTCACCGTCTCGATGCTCAATGTCGGCGTGCAGCTTTCTGTGCCGCGCTGGGTCGCGGCTCGGGCGCTGGCTTGGTATCAGTCCTCGCTTACGGGCGGTTTCGCCATTGGCGCTGCGCTCTGGGGCCGGTTCACGGCGGGGCATGGCGTGGCGACGACGCTTATTGTCTCCGGCATCGGCTTGATGCTGCTGCCTTTGCTCGGCCTGCTGCTGCCTATGCCACTTGGCGCCGGTGAAGACATGGAGCTTGTGGAGTTGAACAACGAACCCGAAATGGCCGTGCCCCTAAGCCCGCGCAGCGGGCCCGTGGTGGTCGAGATCGACTATGAGATCGAGCCCACGGAGGCCCGCCCATTTTACGAGTCGATGCTGCTGCTGCAGAGTGTTCGCCTACGCAACGGCGCGTTCGACTGGTCGATTGCGCGTGACATCGCCGACGCCGCGCTCTGGACCGAGCGTTTCCATTTTCCGACCTGGCAGGACTATCAGCGGCAGCGCACCCGCTTCACCCAGGCCGACCTTGTGGCGCAGGCGGCGGCGACCGCGTTCAACAAGCGGCCGGGTGGCGCCGGCGTGCGCCGGCGGCTGGAACGGCCGGTGGGCTCGATGGGCTGGCAGACTGACAGTCCGGACCCACAGGCCAATCCCACGGCTGGTATCTACACGCCCTAAGGGTGGCGCGATCTTGCATGTCGCGCCGGCTTGGTGTTTCTCCCGCCCTCGGGCCGATTGGTCCGCCAGAGGCGCCTGTAGCTCAACTGGTTAGAGCGGGCCGCTCATAACGGCTTGGTTGCGGGTTCAAGTCCTGCCGGGCGCATTCTCCGCCTCGCCTCGGCGCGAGACGCATGTCGGCATCATGCGGCGACATGCGCGTCCTGCGATGCGTCTGCCGACAACCAGTAATGATGTCCGCGAAACAGGCTGATCGTGAGCGTTCGTGCGCCCTGGGTGCATAGCGACGCCGAGCCCTTGGTCCAGCGCAAGGCCGATTCGGGTTCGTGCCAGCCGGCGGTCAGGCGCGCATCATCGAGCGGAATGTGCGTGTCGTCGAGCATGAGGCCGAACACGCCTATGCCCAGGATGCGCGCATCGTCGCCTTCAGCGCGTATTTCACTTGGTTTGAAACAGCGCGATTCGATTTTGACGGCCCGTGTCCCTTTGGGCAGATTGAAGCGGAAGCCTTCCGCGGTCTCGATCGGGCGGATACGTCGCTTGCCGGCCACCACGCAAAGATCCGGGTCATCCGTCAGCGCGTGTCCCAAAGCGGCCGCCCGTTCCAGCAGCGTACCACGAAGTTGAGTGAGTTCTTGGCCTTTTGGAAGGTCCGGCGCGCAAGCTTCGGCGTCCCAGGTCTGCCGCGCGAAATCCGGATGGATCATCACCGGCTCGCCGCCATTGCTGAACGCACCACGATTGCCGATATCGAGGAAGCTTTCCGCCGTCATGCCATCGACCAGCATCACGTCGTGCGCCTCGAGTTCCACATGGTAGTAGGTGATCGCATCCCATTGCTCCTGGCGAATTGTGGCGCCGTTCAGCAGATAGCGTACGGCGATCAGATGACCATCGACATACAAAGCGTGGTTGGGCGACAGGACGAGATCGCGATTTGGCTGGCCGGGACAGAAAGCGTCGGCGCAGACACGGACGGGGTTGATGGAGTCCGGATCAGGATGGATGCGCAGATCGACCTCGCGCCGGCCGATCCAGCGCACAGCCTGCAATTTGCCGCTTCGTATGCCGACGACAAGGTCGCCCTCGACGAGCGCATCAACGCTCACTTCGCCACGCGCGGTCAGAACCAGCGCGCCAGACGCAAAGCACAGCGAGCTGTCATTGACGATCATCAATGCTTGATTGGCGAGTGTCGTGGTGCCGGATTCTGACTTGAAACCGGTGGATCCGACGGGTGTGGTGGTAAAATGCCAGGTAGGTCCACCGGATGTATCACCGGTCGAGAGCCCGATCCAGTAAAGGGTGTTAGCGGCCAGCGTCAGCGTACTTGTCACTGCCATGGAGTAGTAAGTACCTGCAGCCGAATGACTTAACCCGCTATTCGCGAAGGAACCAAGCACCGTCAACGAAACGCCGGCGGCTCCGCCAACACTCGAGTAAAGGGTTGCTGTCGTGTTGAATAAATCGAGTGGGTTGGTATCAGTAAGGTCGAAACTGACCGATGTGAGCGAGGCCGACGTCGAGCCACTCATGAAGGATTGGTAAAGGGGACCGTTTCCACCTTGCGCAACAGGAACGAGCGTGACCGATCCGTCGTTGGACGAGCCGGAATCGTCGAAGATTTTTGTCATGTGGGGCACTCACTCTCTGAGAGGAACACGGCAGAGATTGTCTTGTAGACAATTGCGGAGAAAGGCCGCGTGTGCGCCATGTGCCTGTGTGTCGTGACTGGCGTTACGTTTATAAACAACCGGGCAGGCCTCAAAAAAGGCTGCGTGGCAAGAGTGCAGCCGAAGACATCATCCTGTTTTAGAGCCTAATCCTTGAGAAAACCTGAAGCCTGATCTGCATGATACAGAATTTTGACGAGGCTCCGCACCTCGCGCCGCCAGTGTTCAAGCGCCGGTCTTGCTGCGGCCGCGCCGCCCTGTGCGCTGCGGTTGCGGGGCTGGTTGAGCGTGAAACGCACGAGCCTGCTTCTTTGCATCGGCATCCGACGACGCCGGAGCTGCCTCAGATTTGCCGGGCTCCGCATCGGCGCCCATCATACCGTCGCTCAGAAGCGTGAACATGCCAGCCAGAGAGCCACGCAGACGCGATTTGCCTTTTCCAGTTGTCGGGTCAATCCGGATCAGAATCTGCTCACCTTGTGGCACATCGAATTGCACGTTCGTCGTCTGCATGCCGTCGCCAGCCGGCGCCGTGTGAACCTGCTCGGCAGAAAAACGTCATCTCCGACAGCCCAATACACCTGCAACGCGCTTTGCGCGTCCGACATCCATGACAAGCGTAGTTGCACCTTACCGCCGCCACCCTGCAACAGGGGCAAATGAATCTGCGGATCCTCGTCTGTCGCCTCCACCTCGATCCACTGATCCGAGACCTCGAACCGGCACCGCAACGCCGTAAGAGTCAGCGCATTCAGTTGCAGGATGCGGTTGGTGGTCTGTGCCGGCGGCGGGATCGTCTGACGATCGCGGCCGCGTTCGCGCACAGAACGCAGCGCATCATCCAGAGAAACCCTGGCTGAAAACAAACTGGCCTGCAGATCCTGCACCTGGCCGGTGAGCGCCTTGACGGTGCTGGTGTGATAGACGTCGCGCAGCATGCCGCCCATCTGTTCGGTCATGCGGTAAATCTGGTTGCTGATTTGTTCGTTGCCGTTGAGTGGACCCCGAAATAGCCGCTCAGGGGGCGCCGGATGAAAGCGCGCCAGTTTGATCAATCTTGCCTGCAGCGCCTGCAGACTTACGCGTAGCGACGACCAATCGAAAGCCTGCCCTGCAATCATGGTCGCCAGCACGCCGCCCACCGCCAAAGACGTGAGCTGAGTGGTACAGGCGATGTCACGGCGCATGCAGAACGGCACGCTTGATTCCAGATGCGTATGATAGCAGCCGATGCAGTCGAGCTTTGCCACCAGCGGCCAGAGCAGCCTGTCGTTCCAGCTGCGCGCGAGCGGATGGATGGCGCCGAAGAACACCGCCGAAGGCACCTGGCAGGCTTGTGCGACGTGGGCGGGGAAGGAATCGATGCCGACGAAGAAACGCGCATGCGCGATCACTGCTGCGAGTTGCGACAAGGAGAGCGCCCCCTGCAGGTCGACGATCTCCGCCTCGCCATCGCCGAACAGAGCGGCCGACAGCCGCCGCTCACGGCCGACCAGCGCGATGCGATCGAACCTGCTGCCGCATTCCTCAAGCAAATTAGCTAAGGCCGGCAGCGACAATGCGCGGCCTTCATGGTTGCGCTCGAACTCCATGTGTACGACGCAGTAGCTGCCCGGCTCGAAGCGCAGGCGCCTGGTCTCAGGTAATTTCAGCCGCCGTAGCAGGGCGGCAAACCCTAGGATCGCATCTTGTCCCGCCTGGTCGATCCCGAGCCCACCGGCGAGCAGCGCGTGGATGTTGAAGGGCAGCGAGAAATTCATGTCCCGCATGCCGCGTATGGTGGCCACGCCCTCCGGCTCCAGGTCGCTGCGCAGCCGGTTGAGATCGGCGACGCTGGTGACCCGCACACCCTCCAGCCCAAGCCAGGCGAACAGCTCCGGATGACTGGTATTGACCACGATGTTCTGGCGCCGCTCGGGCGACAGCGCCGAAAGCCGAGCTGCCACATGGGGCAGGGTGCACAGCACATCGCCAATGCCATCGCTCCACAGGTCGAAGACTTCGAAACGGCCGACACGGCCGGCGGCGAGCGTCTCGCGCCAATTGGCAAACAGAGCGGCACGGTTATGCTCGAGGATCGAGGATTTTACGGCGCCGGGCAGACCGTTGAACGAGGTGCTGCGCCAGTGCTCGTGCGGCATGGAAATATGCGCCATCCGCCATCCCTGCTGCTGCACGCGCAGCGACAGATCGGAATCCTCGCACATGGCCCAGCGGAAATCGGCACCGAACCCGCCCAGCGCATCGAAGGCGCCTCGGTCGAATAGCAGGATCGAGGCTTCCGCATACATCACGTTAGGTACTACGGCACTGCCTGGCAGCACACCGTTGCCGAACATCGGGTTGATGTATTTCGGGTTTTCCACTGCGGCGACACAGACCGTCTCCGGTTCGGTCTGCAGTATCTTCACCGCCTCGCCTAGCCAGTTGATGTGCGGGAAACCGATATCGTCATTCAGAATCAGCACGTAATCGCTGGCCGAGAGCGCGATATTGCCGTTATGGCCTTCGCCGAAACCGTTATTCGGCACATCGGTCAACAAGGTGCAGGTGATGGAAGGATACTGCCCCTGCACGCTCAGGATGCGTGCGCCGACCTCGGAGAAATCGACATTGGGGTCGTTGTTGCGAATGATGATGTGGCTGGCGATACCGCTCTGCCGAGCAAACTCATCGAGCCAACCAGGAAGATCGGCCAACTGGTTCAGCACATTTTCCGGCCGGCCAAAGCTGAGGATGGAAATGATAAGATTAACTGAATGCCCAGGCACCGATGACGCCTCCCGTGGAGCATCGACGATAAGGGTTGTCCGTTAACCAATGGTTGATGCGACGGAACACGAATGATGTCTCCGCCATCTGCTTCGCTCACGTAACCGCGAGTGGCGAGGCAAGACCAAAGCTTTGAACAGGATACGTCCGGCGCACGGCCTCGCCTTCCTTGCCCCAACCGCCCTGCCGCCCTAGAGAGGCGGGAACCACCCCTCGATGACGCTTCGGAGCCCGCCCATGGCCAGCTATCAGTATGTCTACGTGATGAAGGACGTCACCAAAGCCTTTCCGGGCGGCCGCGAGGTGTTCAAAGGCATAACGCTGAGCTTCCTGCCCGGCGTTAAGATCGGCGTGCTGGGCGTGAACGGCGCCGGCAAGTCGACGCTGCTCAAGATCATCGCCGGCATCGAGACCGAGTATGGCGGCGAAGCGTTTGCCGCAGAGGGCGCCACCGTCGGCTACCTCTCCCAAGAGCCGTATCTGGATCCCACCAAGAATGTCGCCGACAACGTGGCCGAAGCCTTCGCCGGCCTCAAGGCCGCGCTGACGCGCTTCAACGACATCTCCGACCGGTTCGCCCTGCCGATGGAGGACGAGGAGATGGAAACGCTGCTCGCCGAGCAGGCCACCTTGCAGGAGAAGATCGACGCCGAAGATGGCTGGGACCTCGACCGCCGCATCGAGATCGCGCTCGACGCGCTCCGTTGTCCGCCCCCGGAAGCCGACGTCACAAAACTGTCCGGCGGCGAGCGCCGCCGCGTGGCGCTGTGCCGGCTGCTGCTCGAAAAGCCCGATTTGCTGCTGCTCGACGAGCCGACCAACCATCTGGACGCTGAAAGCGTCAGCTGGCTGGAAAAGACCCTGCGCGACTACGAGGGTACTGTGATGATCGTCACCCACGATCGCTACTTCCTCGATAACGTGACCAACTGGATCCTCGAGATCGAGCGCGGCCGCGGCTATCCATTCGAAGGCAACTACTCCTCCTGGCTCGATCAGAAACGCAAGCGCTTGCAGCAGGAGGAAAAGGAAGAGAGCTCACGCCAGCGCGCACTGGCGGCAGAATCCGAATGGATCCGCGCGAGCCCCAAGGCACGTCAGACCAAGAGCAAGGCCCGTATCCAGAAATACGAGGAAATGCAGGCCAAGAGCCAGGAGCTCTCGGGTGGCACAGCGGAAATCGTCATCCCGCCCGGCCCCCGCCTGGGCGGCACGGTGATCGTGGCCGACGACCTGCGCAAGGCATACGGCAACCGCTTGCTGATCGACGGGCTGAATTTCAAGCTGCCACCCGGCGGCATCGTCGGCGTTATCGGCCCGAACGGCGCCGGCAAGACTACGCTGTTCCGCATGATCACCGGCCAGGAAACCCCCGATGCCGGCGCGTTGAAGGTCGGCGAGACGGTGAAGCTGGGCTATGTCGACCAGTCGCGCGACAGCCTGGATAACGATAAGACGGTGTGGGAGGAAATCTCCGGCGGCACCGACGTCATCTATATCGGCAAGCGCGCGGTGCCATCGCGCGCCTATGTCGGCGCCTTTAACTTCAAGGGTGCGGACCAGCAGAAACGCGTCGGCATTCTCTCCGGCGGCGAGCGCAACCGCGTGCATCTGGCCAAGATGCTGAAGGCCGAAAGCAATGTGATCCTGCTCGACGAGCCGACGAACGATCTCGATGTCGATACGCTGCGCGCGCTCGAGGAAGCTCTCGAAGAGTTCGCAGGCTGTTGCGTGATCATCAGCCATGATCGCTGGTTCCTGGACCGCCTGGCCACACACATCCTCGCCTTCGAAGGCGACAGCCACGTCGAATGGTTCGAGGGCAATTTCCAGGCTTACGAAGAGGATAAGCGCCGGCGGCTGGGCGCCGATGCCACCGAGCCGCATCGCATCAAGTATCGTCCGCTGGCACGCTAGGTGCAGCCTTCAGGACATAAAAAGGAAGACTTCTTTTCTGAAGAAAAGAAGCAAAAGACTCTTATGTACTAGCGAACATGTTGATCCATACGGCGAGGTTGCAGCTGCGGCCGGTGAACGGCATGGATCTGCCGCGGCTCAAGGCGTTGAAGGCCGACCCGCTGGTGTATGCGCTGATGCTGGGGGGCGTGCGGTCGCACTGGCAGACGGTGACGGAACTCTCGGACGAGATCGCCTATTGGGGCGAACATGGCGTCGGCATGTTTTCGATACGGGAGGGCCTCAAGTTCCATGGCATCACCGGCATACACGACCGGCCGGATGGGCGCGGAAAAGCCCTCCGCTTCGCCGTCTGGCCTGAAGCGCGTGGCCGCGGCATCGCTCGCGAGGCGGCCGCCGCGGCACTACGGTTTGCCCATGAGCAGGCCGGACTGGAACGCGTGATCGCAGTGGCGCGTGCGGAGAATTTCGGCTCCCGCATGGTGCTTGGCTCGATCGGCATGCATGAATGCGACGCGTTTTTGCGCGACGGACACGTGATGCTGGTCTACCAGAGCAAGGTTTAGCCCTCGTTCAGTCCTGCGGCGGCGGACCCTCACCGATGAATTGCACCGTGAGCGTCACATCATGCACCGGCCGCCGGCGGCGTGCTTGAACCGGTTTGAACCGCACATCCTTCAGCTCCAGCCAGCTATGCACGGACACGTCGAATATACGGCCGCCGGTAAGGTTGGTGGTGCGGCATTGCGCCGGGCTGCCGTCCGGCTGAAGGCCACACGTCACGGTGACGCTGCCGGACCGGCCGTCTTCCTCATACTGCTCCGGATAGTCCGGCTGGCCGCCAGCCACCATCGGGATCGAGACGGACATGATGACATTGGCATGGCGACGTCCAGTCGCTGCTGGTGTCGCCGTCTCCCGGCCGGCGAACCGGCGCGAGGCCCTCGGGAAGGTCTTGCGCGCCACATGCGCCGGGGCTGCCGCTTCCTCAGTGTCCGCATCCACTGTCGCGGGGTCCGGCGCCGTGAGCGTATCTTCGGCAAAGGTGACCAATGGCCCAGGAAGGAAGGCAGGCTCTAGTGAGGCCAACGTGGGCGCAGGTTCCGGTGCGGGTGGTCGCGTGAACAATCCGCTGCGCACCAGTACCGTAGCGCCGGCGCCAATCGCCACAAACGCGAACACGGCGGCCAAAAGTGCAACCCTGCCGCTGGGCCGTATCGTGTTTAATGCAGGTGGCGCAAGGCTGCCGCCGCATTCCGGGCAGATGAAAGGATCTTCGAGGGCGACCCTTACCGCAGCGCCGGCGGCGGCAATGCGGCATGTTCTCACATTCATGCAATAACCAGGTGTCGCGACCAAATCGGCTCCTCATCGTAGCGCCACGCCTGGCACCATTTCTCACACGCGATTATTCGACTTTATCGCGGGACAACGATAGAGGGTTTCGCAGACGATACTTGGTCAAAACGAAAACCGGCTCAGATAGCGACGCGCACGCCGAGCTCGACCACGCGGTCGCTGGGAATACGGAAGAACTCGGTGGCCGGCACCGCATTGCGCGCCATCAGCAGGAACAGCCAGCTGCGCCACATCGAAAGTTTCGGCGCCAAGGCACGCACCACAACTTCGCGGCCGAGAAAATAACTCGCTTGCATAGGATCATAGGCCACACCACGCGATTTCAAATCTTCCAATGCGCGCGGTACGTTAGGGCTTTCCATGAATCCGTAACGCAAAAGCACACGATGTATGTTCGGCGCGAGCTCGATCACCTCGGTGCGGCGGTCCTTACCCGCTTCCGGTTCGTCCAACGTGGAGACCGTCACGAACAGCACCTTCTCGTGCAGAACCTTGTTGTGCTTGAGGTTATGCAGCAACGCAGCCGGCACGTAATCCGGGTTGCCGGTGAGGAAAACTGCCATGCCGGGCACACGCACCGTGCGCGATTGCGGTAGGCGGGAGAGGAACGAGGCGAGCGGCAGCGAATCCTGCTTCCAGCGCGACAACATCAGGTCGCGCCCCTGCTTCCAGGTGGTCATCATCGCCATCATGCCCAGTCCGATCGCCAGCGGCACCCAGCCGCCCTCGAACACTTTCAGCGCGTTGGCCGAGAAGAATACGAAGTCGATCACGAAGAAACCGCCCCACACGGCAACCGCCGCCCAGCGTGACCAGCCGAACTGCCGGCGGAACACGACGGTTGCAAGCACGCAGGTGCACAGGAAGGTGCCGGTGACCGCAATGCCGTAGGCCGAGGCCAGCGCATCGCTGCTGCGGAAGGTGAGCACCAGCAGCAGCACGCCGATCAGCAGCATCTTGTTGACCTGCGGCAGATAGATCTGGCCCTCCTCGGTGGTGCTGGTGTGCAGCACCGCCATGCGCGGCACAAAACCGAGTTGCATGCATTGCCGCGCGATTGAATAAGCACCGGAGATAAGCGCCTGGCTGGCGATCACGGTGGCCAGCATGGCCAACACCACCATGGGCAGCCGGGTCCATTCCGGGCCAAGCAGGAAGAACGGGTTCTCGGCGGCCAACCTGTTCTCGATCACCAGCGCGCCCTGGCCGAAGTAATTCAGCACCAGGCACGGCAGCACGAAGAACATCCACGCCACGCGAATCGGCTTGGCGCCGAAATGCCCCATGTCGGCGTACAGCGCCTCTGCCCCGGTTACCGAAAGCACCACTGCGCCCAGCGCGACGAACGCACCCCAGCCATGGCGTAGGCAGAAGATTACGCCGTGCTGCGGCAGCATCGCCTGCAGCACATAAGGGTGGTGCGCGATCGCGATGGCGCCGAGCACGCCGATCGCCGCGAACCACACCACCATGATCGGCCCAAAAATCTTGCCCACCAGCCCGGTGCCACGCGCCTGCACGGCGAAAAGGGCCAGGATGATGACCACCGAGGCCGGGATTACCACCTCGTGCGCCTGCGGTATCGTCACCTCCAGGCCCTCGACCGCGGAGAGCACCGAGACCGCCGGCGTGATCACGCCGTCGCCGAACAGCAGCCCCGCACCGATGATGCCGATCAACGCCACCGCCTGGCGCGCCCGCACATTGGTGATGCCACGCTGGGCCAGCGCCATCAGCGCCAGAATGCCGCCTTCGCCGCGGTTATCCGCCTGCATCACCAGCATCACGTATTTGATCGTGACAATCAGGATCAACGACCAGAAAATCAGCGACAGACAGCCGATAATCGCGCCATCGGTGACATGCGTAGCCCCAAATAACGCAATGGTCGATTTGAAGGCGTAAAGCGGGCTGGTGCCGATGTCTCCATACACGACACCCAACACGCCGATCAGTGCACCGAAGCGCGGCAGGCCACGCTGAAGCTTGACCGTGTCCGCGTGAGAAAGCTGGCTCATACCGAAAGCGCCCAATCCATGCCGCGCTGCACTACGATGGGTGTTGGGAAAAGAAAAGGAAGGCCAGGGGGCTCTGCTCCCCCTGGACCCTCGCCAGGGAGGCCGCCTGGACTGCCTTCAGACAGTGGAGGTCTGGAGGGCCTCCCTCCAGCGGGGTCCAGGGGCAGAGCCCCTGGCCTTGCCTTTCTCTACCCAACCGGCCGTGTGCCGAAGATGGCGCTGCCGACGCGCACGTGGGTGGCGCCGTGCTGGATCGCTTTTTCAAAATCGCCCGACATGCCCATCGAGAGCAGCGGCAATCCGTGTGCCCTACGCATTGAAGCAAGCGCTTCGAAATAGGGTGCGGGATCAGTGTCGGCGGGGGGAATGCACATCAGGCCGACAAGCTTGTCGCCGAAGCGGCGTTGGCAGGTAGCGATCAGGGTGTCGGCTTCGGCGCGTGGAATGCCGGCTTTCTGGGGTTCGTCGCCGATATTGACCTGGATAAGCAGGTCCGGAAGTCGGCCGGCTTTCTGCGAAGCCGCCTCGAGTGCATCTGCCAGGCGAAGGCGGTCGAGGCTTTCGATGACGTCGGCGAGGCGCACGGCGTCTTCGGCCTTGTTGGTCTGCAGCGCGCCGATGAGGTGCAGGCGCATCGTGGGGTTGGCCTCGCGCAGGGACGCAAATTTGGTGGCTGCTTCCTGCACGCGGTTTTCGCCGAAGCAGAGCTGGCCCGCGGCAATCGCCGCGCGCACGGCCTCGATAGGGTGGGTTTTGGACACCGCGACCAGTGTGACATCTTTCGCGCTGCGGCCGGCGGCCTCGGTGGCCCGTGCGATGCGGGCGCGGATGGCGCTCAGCGCCGCTGGAAGGGTGTCGTTCATGGACCGGAGGCTGGTGGCGTGGGCACGCGCGGTCAAGGCGCGGCAGCTTTCTCCAGTCCCGCCGCTGTGGCTTTTCACCGATGCCGTGCGGCTGCCTGATCCGCTGGCGGCGATCGCCAGCCTGCCAAAGGGGCTCTGCGGCGTGGTGTTTCGCCATGAAGGCGTGGCCGAATTGGCGCATGAGGTGAGGCGACTCTGCCGGGCCAGAGGGATTGCGATGACGGTCGCCGGCGATTGGCGGCTGGCGGCGGCGTTGGGGGTTGGGGTGCATCTGCGTGGGGGGCGCGGGCGGCCTTTGCCCGGGCGCCTGAACACATCGTCGGCGCATGGTTCGGTGGAGCTGCGGCGGGCGCGGCTGGCGGGGGCGCTGGCATTTCTCTCCCCGGTTTTCCCGACGCTGAGCCATCCGGGTGCGGCCGTGTTGGGGCCTTGGCGGTGGGGCGTTCTAGCCGGTGGGCAGCCGACGGGCGCATTGGGCGGCATCGATGCTGTGCAGGTGCGTCGGCTGCCGCGTGGCACCTGCGTCGCAATTGGTGCGATTGGTGCTTTTGGGGCACGGGATGGCGCGCATGCAGCCTTGGCGGCTGTTGCGTCTGCGGCTAGAGAGGCGTGCTGAAGCGCCTTGCGCTTGTCAAAACATCGTCAGGACATCATGGCCCACCCAATGCTTCGCGCCGCCTTCTGTCTGTTGCCGCTGATGCTGGGCGCGTGCGGCGGTGGCGGTGATGGTTCTTCCGTCAAGCCGGTTGCCGGCAATGCCTATGCCGACCCCAGCCTGCCGCCGCCGGCGCCGATCGCGAAGGCGAACAAGCAGCAGGAAGCCGAGGCCGGTCTTGCGGTGAACAAGTATCTTTGGCGCGGTGCGCTGGAGACGGTGGGCTTCATGCCATTGGCGTCGGCCGATCCGTTCGGCGGGGTGATCGTGACGGACTGGTATTCGCCGCCGACGACCACTGGCGAGCGCTTTAAGGCGACTGTCTATGTGCTGGGCCGCGAGTTGCGTTCGGATGGTGTGAAGGTGACTTTATTCCGCCAGACACGTGATGCCGATGGCTGGGCCGACGCTCCGGTAAACCCCGCGACATCGACTGATATCGAGAACAAGATTTTGGCTCGCGCCCGCGAATTGCGGGCGAGAGCGACCTAGATAACGCAGGTCTGGAGGCGCTGCCTCCAGCGGGGTCCAGGGGCAGAGCTCCTGGCCTTAACTTTTTGGGCTCAGCCATGAACGACGCGTCCGCACCGAGCTACGATTTCGCCGTCGCCGAGCCGGCCTGGCAGCGCGCCTGGGACGAGGCCGGGTGTTTCAGCGTGCCCGACGTGCCAGACGGCGACCGCCCGAAATACTACGTGCTCGAGATGTTTCCCTATCCCAGCGGCAAGATCCACATGGGCCACGTGCGCAACTACACGTTGGGTGACGTGGTGGCGCGTTACAAGCGCGCCCGCGGCTTCCAGGTGATGCATCCGATGGGTTGGGATGCGTTCGGCTTGCCGGCGGAGAACGCGGCGCGCGAGCGTGGCATTCATCCCGGCGTATGGACCCGCAACAACATCGCGGCGATGCGCGCCGAGCTGAAGCGCATGGGTCTGGCGATCGACTGGAAGCGCGAGTTCGCCACCTGCGATCCCGAATATTACGGCCAGCAGCAGCGGCTTTTCCTGGCGTTCCTGAAAGCCGGCCTGGTGGAACGGCGGGAATCCTACGTGAACTGGGATCCGGTGGACAACACCGTGCTTGCCAACGAGCAGGTGATCGATGGCCGCGGCTGGCGTTCCGGCGCGGTGGTCGAGAAGAAGAAGCTGGCGCAGTGGTTCCTCAAGATCACCGAGTTCGCGCCTGATCTGCTGGAGGCGCTCGGCACGCTGGATCGCTGGCCCGAGCGTGTGCGCACGATGCAGGCCAAATGGATCGGCCGCAGCGAGGGCGCTCGGTTCCATATGCCATTGACCCTGCCGGAAGCTGGGATCTCGGATATCGAGGTTTTCACCACACGGCCGGATACGCTGTTCGGCATGTCGTTCGTGGCCATCGCAGCCGAGCATCCGCTTGCACTGGCTTTGGCAAAGCGCGATGACGGGGCGGCGGAGTTTGTCGCCTCCTGCCGTGCCATGGGCACCAGCGAAGTGGCGATGGAGACTGCGGAAAAACGCGGTTTCCGCACGGGGCTTTATGTGGAGCATCCGTTCCTGCCCGGTCGTGTTTCTCCCGTATGGATCGCCAACTTCGTGCTGACGGAATACGGCACCGGCGCGCTGTTCGGCTGCCCCGCGCATGACCAGCGCGACCTTGATTTCGCGCACGCCTACATGCTGGACGTGTTGCCCGTGGTAGTACCGGAAGGCTCCGATCCCGCGACCTTCCGCGTCGGCGACGAAGCCTATGTCGGCCCAGGCCGCATGGCCAATTCCGGATTCCTCGACGGGCTGTCGACGACAGATGCCAAGGCGGCGGCGACCCTGAAGCTGGAGGCGATGGGTGTCGGCACCAAGGTGGTGAATTGGCGCCTGCGCGACTGGGGCGTGAGCCGCCAGCGCTACTGGGGTTGCCCGATCCCAGTCGTGCACTGCAAGAATTGCGGCATCGTGCCGGTGCCGGACGAGAAGCTGCCGCTGAAGCTGCCCGAGGATGTGAATTTCGATCGCCCCGGCAACCCGCTCGATCAGCACCCGAGCTGGAAATATACCGCCTGCCCGAAATGCAAGACAGGGGCACGGCGCGAGACCGATACGTTCGACACCTTCGTCGACAGCTCCTGGTATTATGCCCGTTTCTGCAGCCCGCAGGCAGCCGGCCCCGTGGACCGCGAAGCGGTGGATGGCTGGCTACCGGTGGACCAGTATATCGGCGGCATCGAACACGCGATCCTGCATCTGCTCTACGCCCGCTTCTTCACCCGCGCGATGAAAGCCACCGGCTACGTCGAAGTCAGCGAGCCTTTCGCGGGCCTGTTCACCCAGGGCATGGTGAACCATGAGAGCTACAAGGATCAGCAAGGCCGCTGGCTGTATCCGGAAGAAGTGGAATTCCGCGATGGCGATGCGGTCGCGCGCGAAAATGGCGCCCCGGTTGTGGTCGGCCGCATCGAGGCGATGTCCAAATCCAAGCGCAACACGGTGGATCCCGGGTCGATCATCGATCGCTACGGGGCCGATACGGCGCGCTGGTTCATCCTCTCGGACAACCCGCCAGAGCGCGACATGGAGTGGACGGAAACCGGCGTGATCGGCGCCTATCGTTTCGTGCAGCGGCTTTCGCGCCTGGCCGATGCCAGCATGGAAGATGTGGGCAATCACCCGGACCATTTTTCCGCCGAAGCGAACACGCTGCGCCGTGCCACGCATCGCACGATCCAAGCGGTAACGCAGGCGCTCGAAGACTTCTCGTTCAACGTGGCTGTCGCGCGCATATACGAGCTCGCCGGTGCCATCGCCGAGGCGGACCGCACGAGCGATACCGAGGGAATGGCATGGGCGCGGCATGAGGCTTTGGAAATGGCGGCTCGGCTGATCGCGCCGATGATGCCGCATCTGGCCGAGGACATGTTCGCCCGGCTTGGCGGCCTCGGATTGCTGGCGAAGCACGCCTGGCCTGAGGCCGACCCTTCCCTGGTCGCCGTGGAATCGGTGACAATTGCAGTGCAGGTCGGTGGCAAGCTGCGCGGCACGATCGTGGTCGCACCGTTGACCTCCGAAGAAGAAGTGCTCGCACTGGCTGAGGCAGAACCGAACGTGGCCGAACATCTGGCCGGCAAACGCATCGTCAAGCGCATCCATGTGCCTGATCGCATCGTCAATTTTGTCGTGGCGAAATGATCGGCCGTCGCGGCATCCTGCGGCTTGGCAGTGCGGGGTTGGCCGCCGCCGTTTCGGGCTGTGGTTTCCATCCGCTCTTCGCGCCAGGCGGCAAGCAATCCGCCGCCATGCAAGCGGTATACGTGGACATCATTGCGAACCGCGCCGGGCAATTGCTGAGACAGGCACTGCAACAGCGCCTGGAAGGCTCGGATGACGACGTCGCGAAACGCTATACGCTGAGCGTGCAATTCTCCGAAGCGGCGGAGACACTCGGTGTACAGTCCGACAACTCCTTCACACGGCAACGCGATATCGGCCGTGCGACCTGGCAGCTTTATCCGCTCGGCAACACGGCGTCGCCACTGGTCAAGGGCAATGTGCGCTCCGTCGACGGCTACAACGTGATCGACGAGCAATATTTCTACATGGACCTCTCCGAAGAGGCCACGCAGCGCCGCTTGGCGCAGGCGCTCGCCGACCAGATCGTCATCGGCCTCGGCGTGTATTTCGGCAAACATTCAGACAAAGCCTGACAGGCTGTGAAGCTCGATGCGCGCCAGGTGCCGGGCCTCCTGCGCGATCCCGGCGCCTACCGGCTGGTGCTTCTCTACGGCGAAGACGAAGGGCTGATACGCGAGCGCGCGCAAGCCCTCACCAAACTCGTCGGTGGCAGCCTCAACGATCCATTCCGCGTCGTGGAGTTGGAGCGCGACACCTGGTCGCAAATCTCAGGTGAAATGGCCGCACTCTCCATGATCGGCGGCCGTCGCGTGATACGTGTGCGCGAAGTCGCCGAAGCGGTGCTCTCGCATGTGTCTTCGGCGATGAAAGGCCCAGGGGGCGCATTGCTGATCCTCGAAGCGCCCGGATTGGGAAAAGGCAAACTGCGGAGTTTCGCCGAAGCCGCACCCGATGCCGCCGCCATCGCATGCTACCCCGAAGAAGGCCGCGCCCTCGCCGACCTAATCCGCGGAATCTTCAACGAGCTCAAAGTGAACGTCGAGCCGGACGCCGTAAGCCTGCTGGGAGAGACATTGGGCGGCGACCGCTCCGTCGTGCGCGGCGAGATCGAAAAACTCGCCCTCCTCTGCGGCCCTGGCGGCCGCGTAGACATAGAGATGGCACGGGCCTGCACCGGGGAGGCTGCCGGCGGCCTCGGCGATGACGGCCTGATGGCCGCCACCAGCGGCGACATAAGGCTCAGTGACGGCGCGATCGAGGCCGCCATCGCCGATGGAATGAACGGCATAGGCCTGCTGCGTATGGCGCTGATGCACCTGCAGAAAATGCATCAGGCCCGTATGCGCATGGAAGAAGGCGCCTCCGCCGGCGACGCCGTCCGCCTGATGCGGCCACCGGTCTGGGGCGCCGGCGTGAGCGCGATGACGGCAGCCTTGTCGCTCTGGTCCGCAGAAAGCCTGCTACGCGCGATCGAGGAGGCGCGGCAAACGGAAATGGCCTGCAAGCAGACGGGCAGCCGACCTGAATTGTTGGCGCGTCGCTACATCTCCTGGCTGGCACGGCAGGCGAGCGCACGAAAAGCCAAAAGGTAGAAAGTCTTCTTTTCTGAAGAAAAGAAGCAGAAGACTTTTGTTGCTTGGCTTGCAGCGGCAGGTTTTACAAAATTCCGTAGGGCAGGGCCCAACCTACGGACCTACACAGTTCTGATAAAACTGCTCTAACGATCGGCAAAGCAGCGTTGGGTTGCCGGCAGACCAGCGCTCGCGCAGAGCCACCAAGTCAGGCGGATCATTTGCCAAAGTGATAGCCCGGCGCACATAAGACTCCTTATCAGGCATAACCCAATCCTGAAGACCCGCCGCTTTCAGCAAGGAAGCACTGGTGCGCGACGCCCATCGGTCGCCCTGAAACGACAATACCGGCACGCCCTGCCAAAGCGCCTCGGTCGTGGTGGTACCGCCGTTATACGGGAAAGTGTCCAGCGCAATATCCACGTGACGATACGCATCGAGAAATTCAAAATGCTCACTGCGGCCGGAGAGCGTAATACGGTCCTGCGCGATACCAAGCTTCGCAAATCGTCCGAGAAAGTCGTTCGCTGTGCTTGCGTCTTCCAAAGTGCCATTCTTCACGTAAAGCCGTGACGCAGGCGCTCCACGCAAGATAGCGGCCCAGGCGGCGAGCACACCATCGGTCATCTTATACTGCGAACCTAGGCAGCCGAAGGTGATGGCACCACCATTGGCCAGGCTCGGCGGAGGTGCGATGTGCGGCACTGGATAGCGCACGTCGAAGGCGAGATAGCTGCCGGGAACACGGAAGATACCTTCGGTGTAGAAGGTCGCTTCTTCAGGCGGGATCACGCTATCGTCACCGACGAGCCAATCGAAGGCGTCCATGCCGGTGGTGGCGAACATGTTGAACCAGCCGATCTGGACTTTCGCCGGGCGCAGCATGAGCATCGGCAGGCGTTCCTGCACGGAATAGCCGTTGAGATCGACGAGTATGTCGACACCCACTTCCGCGATGATGCCGGCAGCGCGATCGTTTGCAACGCCTGTGAGGTCGTGGATTTCGTCGTGATCATGATCGGCATAGCCGCTCTCGGCGGAGGGCGGCGCGCCGTCGCAGAACATCTTGATAGTGAAGGCGGCGCGGTCATGCCGGTTGATCACGGCAAATACGGGCTTCATCCAGTTGCGGGCGCCAAAGAAGGCCGAGACGTAGCCAATGCGCAGTTTGCTGCCGGCGCGCCGTGGTGTTTTGTGGAAAAGGGGAGTGGCGCCGGCCTCCGCGTGGGATCCTGTCCAGGCGCGACGGGCCTGCAGCACGTCGGCGTGGGTGAAGTCGGCGCTGCCTGGAATGATGCAGGCGATGCTGGCGGCCGCCATTTTCGCGAAGGCCGGGTCAAGGATCGCTGCCCGGCGAAAATGCGCGATGGCGGCTTCGACTCGGCCGAGTTCGAACGCGGTCTTACCAAGATTGTACTGGGCCGGGGCGGAACGCGGTGCCAGGGCGGCAGCGCGCGTGAGGGCATAGAAGGCATCGCCGAACGCACGTTGCCGCAGTTGGGCGCAGCCATGGCCATACCAGGCATCGGCAGCCTTCGGGTCCAAATGCTCGGCCGATCGATAGGCGGCGACAGCCTCGGCAAGGCGGCCTTCGGCGTGCCAGGCATCGGCCAAGGCCAAAGCCAGCCCCGCATGTTCGGCAAACTGCCGACACGCCGGCTGCAACAAGCTGAGCGCCTCGCCAAAGGAACCCTGACGGAGAAGCGTTAGTGCCTCGACCTGAATGTCGTTGGCCTGGCTCACGTTCTTCCCTCAAACATAAAAGTTTTTTGGTTCTTTTTTTCAAAAAAGAATAGTTCTTTTTTATTCTTTTTCACGTTTGGCAAAGCTGCATCCCCAACTCCACGGGTAGCAACACGCGCAAGAGCGTGCATGTATTGCCGCATGCCCGACGACGCAGGAACAGTGCAGCAACTCCCGGTTCAAGCCGCCGCCACGAACCGTGGCATGCGGATGACCGAGGGGCCGGTCGGCCGGTTGCTGTTCAAGCTGACCGTGCCGCTCGCCTGGGGCATTCTCGCAGTGCTGAGCTATCGTCTGGCGGAGGCCTGGTTCGTCGGCGCGTTGGGGCCGGGCGCTTTGGCTGCAATCAGTTTTGCCTTTCCGGTGACGATGGTGGTGTTGAGCCTGTCGATCGGGCTGGGCGCAGGCACGTCTTCGGTGATTGCGCGGGCGCTCGGCGCGCGGGAGGAGGGGGTGCCGCGGCTGGTGGCCGATGCGCTGATACTGACCTTGCTGCTGGGGGTTGTGAGCGCTGCAATTGGAATTCTTTTGGCGGACAAGCTCGCGCGGCTGCTGGGAGCCGGGCCGGATCTGGCGCCCTCAATCGCCGCCTATCTGCGGGTGTGGTTTCCGACCGCCATTCTCATTTTGCTGCCGCAGGTCGGGCTGAGCGCGGCGCGCGCGGCCGGCGATGCGGCGTTCCAGGGTGTCGCGATGGTCGCGTCCACGCTGCTGAATTTGGCTTTCGCGCCGATTGCGATTACCGGGGTATTTGGGTTCCACGGGCTTGGTCTGGTGGGCGCACCGGTGGCGACAGCGTTGGCTTGGCTGCCGCTGCTTTGGGCGACGATGTGGCGGCTGCGGCGTCTGAACATCCTCTCCTTCGAC
Organism: Acetobacteraceae bacterium; assembly: GCA_965198855.1. Lineage (GTDB taxonomy): Bacteria > Pseudomonadota > Alphaproteobacteria > Acetobacterales > Acetobacteraceae > BOG-908. Next base: position 1,675,647 of record CBDAPZ010000002.1, read on the forward strand.
CATTTGCGGTTGGACGAATTTCTGGTGTCCTCGCGGCGCATCTTGCGTGTCGGGTTGCCGGCGGCAGCGACCAACACGGTTATCCCGATCTCGGCCGGCATCATCACGGCCCTGCTGGCGCCGTATGGCCATGACGTGGTGGCAGGGTTCGGGCTAGGTAGCCGTGTGGAGTCGGTGGCCATGGTGCCGTTCTTCGCGCTCTCGGCGGTGATGAACCCGTTTGCCGGGCAGAATTTTGGGGCCGGCAAGATTGCGCGCGTGCAGGAGGCGATGGCCAAGGTGTCGCTGTTTTGCGCTGCCTCGGGGACGGGGCTGGCGGTTCTGCTGTTTCTTGGGCGCCACTGGATTGCCACGCGCTTCACCGACGATGCGGCGGTAACCCATAATGCCATGCTGTATCTGGCCCTGGTGCCCATCAGCTATGGACCGGGCGGGCTTATCGCGGTCGCCAATGCTGCCTTTAACGGGCTGAACCGGCCCTTCTATGCGGTGGTGGTGTCGGTGGCGCGCACCCTGCTGGTGAATGTGCCGGTGGCCTGGGTGGGCAGCCGGTTTTTTGGTGTGCCGGGCATTTTCCTGGGCATCTGCATATCGAACCTTTTGGTGGGGGTGGCGTCGGGGTTGTGGGTCTTGTCGGTGACCAAAGCGCGGCCACAAGTTAAATCATGGTCCGTATAGTCATTCTAGGTGGCGGGTTGGCGGGCACTGCCTGCGCCATCCATCTGATGCGCGATCATCCGGGGCTGCGGGCCAAGCTCTCGGTGATCGAGCCGCGGGATCGGCTGGGCGCCGGGCTGGCCTATTCCACGCCGGCGCGGGAGCACCGCATCAACGTGGCGGCAGCGCGGATGACGCTGTTTCCGGAAGATCAGGAGCATTTTGATCGCTGGGCGCGCGCGCAGGACGAGGTGGGGCGCGATCCGGCGAGTGAGATGCCGGATGGCCGGCTGTATCCAAGCCGCGCAGTGTTCGGGCGCTATGTGAATGACACGCTGAAGGCGGTGGCGTCCGACTCGCCTGACATCGTATTTCGCCATGTATGCGCCGAAGCGACGGAGATCGTGCCAGACGGCATCGGCTTCCGCATCACGCTCGCAGGCGGAGAGACGCTGCCGGCCGACGCGGTGGTGCTCGCGGCCAGCCATAGCGCGCCCGATATGCCGCGGCCGTTGCGGGGTTGTCCGAAGGTGATCGCCAACCCCTGGAACGTCGCAGCACTCCAGGCCATCCCGGCCGAAGCGCAGGTGCTGATCGTCGGCACAGGGCTGACCGCCTGCGATATTCTGGCGTCGCTGCTGGCGCGGGAACATCGAGGCCCGATTACGGCGTTATCACGCCATGGATTGCTGCCGCGGCCGCGCACCATGCTGCCGGTGGAGGCGGAAGGCGAGTTTTCCAACGCCCCGGAGACGAGCGCCCTGGGCCTGCTACGGCGCATCCGGCGGGCGGTGGCCGTGGCTACGGCGGCAGGGCGCCCATGGGAAAACATCATCGATGCGCTGCGGCAGCAATCCGCGGTCGTCTGGGGTACCCTGGACTGGACGCAACGCAAGCTGGTGCTGCGGCATCTGCGCAGCTTCTGGGATGTGCATCGCTTCCAATCCGCGCCGCAGATCGACGCGACAGTGGCGGACGCCCGCAGCAGAGGCCAACTCTCGCTGCGTGCGGCATCCCTGATATCGGCACATGCGGAAGACGGCCACATCCTGGTCACGCTGCGCCCGCGCGGTGCGGCCGCTATGCAGACCCAAGTCTTCGACTGGATCATCAACTGCACCGGCCCCGGGCATCGGTCGGTGACACTCACCCATCCCGTTCTGCGCAGCCTGGCAGAACAGGGTGGGCTGCAGGCTGATCCGGCATTGCTGGGCATTCTCGTCGACACGCGCAGCCGGGTGATCCGCGCGGATGGCACGCCGTGGGACACTCTGTTTGTTGCCGGTCCGCTCGCGCGCGGGACGCATGGAGAGCTAATGGGGTTTCCACAGGTGAATCTGCAGCCGCGCTCCGTCGCAGCCGAGCTGGCGGCGTTTGCGGAACACTCATGATTACCGGCCGCGCCAGGCTCGCTGGCGTGATCGGCTATCCGGTCAGCCACTCCCGCTCGCCGCTGTTGCATAATTTCTGGCTGGCGCGGCATGGGATCGATGGCGCCTATGTGCCGCTGACGGTGACGTCGCAGGATTTCGCCGCCGCCTTGAACGGCTTGCAGGCGGCAGGCTTTGCCGGCGTGAACGTAACGATCCCGCACAAGGAAGCAGCCTTCGCGCTCTGCGACATCGTCGATGACAGCGCCCGACGTGCCGGCGCCGTCAACACCATCGTTTTTGCGAAAAACGGTGTGCACGGCAGCAACACCGATGGCTATGGGTTCCTGGCCAATCTCGCCGCCCACGATGTGCGCGCAGACGGACCCGCTCTTCTGCTCGGCGCGGGGGGCGCCGCCCGTGCAATCGCCGCCGTGCTGCAAGAAGCCGGCGCCCAGGTGACCCTTTGCAACCGCACGCAAGCGCGGGCAGAGGCACTCGCGCTCACCTTGCCCGGTGTTAAGGTGATCGACTGGTCCCAAGCCGAAGCAGCACTTGCGGACCAGGCGCTGCTGGTGAACACCACATCGCTCGGCATGGCCGGACACGCTGTGCTTGACCTCGACCTGTCGCAGGCGCGGTCCGGGCTGGCAGTGGCCGATATCGTTTATACACCGATCGAAACGCCGCTTTTGGCGGCTGCACGGGCGCGTGGGTTGGCCGCAGTCCCGGGGCTGGGCATGTTGCTGCACCAGGCGGTGCCGGGATTTGCCGCGTGGTTCGGCGTGACGCCGAGTGTGGATACGGAGGTTTTTAACGCAGTCATGCCCGCATGAAGGTTCTGGGCCTGACAGGCGGCATCGGCATGGGCAAGTCCACCGCATCGAAAGCGTTGCGGCGAGCGGGATTTCCGGTGTTCGATGCGGACGCAGCGGTGCATCGGCTGCAAGCGAAAGGTGGCCGCGCTTTGCCGCGGATTGAGGCACTGTTTCCAGGCACGGTGCAAAACGGGGTTTTGGACCGTCCAGCGTTGCGCGCCATCGTCCTGAATGATCGTGTAAAACTCAAGCAATTGGAAAACATACTACACCCCATGGTGCGAGCGGAGCAAAGGCGCTTTCTGGCACGCGCGCGTGCCTCCTGCGCGCGGCTGGCAGTGTTGGATATTCCACTGCTGTTCGAAAGCGGCGGCGACAAGAACGTAGATTACACAATGGTCGTTTCGGCACCGCGTTCCATCCAGATGGCACGTGTGCGTCGGCGGCGGCGCATGTCTGATCTGGAGATTGCAAGGATCATCGCGTTGCAGATGCCGGATGTCGAGAAGCGGCGTCGGGCGAATGTTGTGATACGCACTGGGTTGTCGCGGTTTCATGCGATTAAGGGGATAAAGAGGTGGCTGAAGAAAGAAGTTCTCTTTTGAAAAAAGGAACCAAAAAAATTTTATTGTTATGGCGTGCTCTGCCGGACAGCACCGCGACAGCGACCTAAAAGTCTTTTGCTTCTTTTCTTCAGAAAAGAAGTTCCTCCTTTATTTCTGTGCAATCTGCCGAAACAGCATCGCCGGCAGCCCACCCCCCATCACACCCCGCATGGGCGCCCCGCCATCATTGCCGATCCACACTCCAATCAGCCGACCATCCACGCAGCCGATGAACCACGCATCGCGATTATCCTGTGTCGTCCCGGTCTTTCCCGCAACCACATGCCCCGGCACCGCCGCCGCACGCCCAGTGCCGTCACGCACCACAGCGCCCAGCATGCGCGCCATCATCGCCGCAAGATCGGGCTCGATCACGGCGTACGACTCCGCCGGCGGCAGCAGGAACGGCACGTGATCGACGTTGGCAGACTCGATTGCATGCGGCGTGATGCGCATGCCACCATTGAAAAAGCTTGCGTAGGACGTCGTCAGTTCCAGCAATCCCACTTCGCCGGTGCCGAGTGCGAGCGCCGGCACATCCGGCAGCTTGTCGTCGATGCCGAGGCGGTGCGCGGTGGCGGCAACCACTTCTGGGCCGCCGGAGTCCAGCATCAGCCGCACTGAGGCTGTGTTGATGCTCTGCGCCAGCGCCTCTTCCAATGTGATTTCGCCGCGGTAGCCGGGTTCGAAATCCTGCGGTGACCAGTTGCCGATCTTTAGCGGTGCATCGAGCACCATGTCGTCGGGGCGCTTGCCGTGCTCCAGCGCGGTGAGCCAGACGAAAGGTTTGAATGCGGAACCGGGCTGGCGCCTCGCCAGTGTGGCACGATCAAAGGCGCCCTTCTCATAGACGCGTCCGCCGACCAGGGCGCGCACCGCGCCGGTATCGGCATCGAGCACCACCACGGCACCTTCGCCGGCGCGGGCGCGCCGCCCGGGGCCATCGAGCATGGCATTCAGGCGCGCCTGAGCCAGGGCTTGCAGGCGGCTGTCCAGCGTCGCGCGCAGTACCGCGTCCTGTCCTTCCGGCACGATCTTTTCGGCTTGTGCCGCGGCCCAGTCGGCGAACCAGCCGGCACCGCCATGGGCGTTGGTGAAATGGATTTTGGCGCCCGCCTGTGCCGCCTCATCGGCGGAGAGCACGCCGTTGGCTACCATGGCGCCGAGCACCTCGCGGGCGCGGGCTGCGGCGGCCGCGGGGTCGGCACGCGGATTGAAGCGCGAGGGTGCGCGTGGCAACCCGGCAATAACGGCCGCCTGCCAGAGCGAGAGGTTACGGGCAGAGACGCCGAAATAGAGCTTTGCTGCCGCGTCCACGCCCCAGGCGCCGGAGCCCAGATAGACGCGGTTCAGCCAGATTTCCAAAATCTCGCTTTTGGAAAAATGCTTCTCCAGCCACAAAGTGAGGAAAACCTCCTGTATTTTGCGGCGGAAGGTGCGTGCGTTGCTTAAAAACAGGGTTTTGGCGACCTGCTGGGTGATGGTCGATCCGCCCTGCACCACATGCCCGGCGCGGACATTCACCAGCAGCGCGCGCAGCATGCCCCAGGGGTCCAGCCCGCCATGCACCCAGAACCGCCGATCCTCCACCGACACCGCGGCATCGGGCAGGTATTTCGGCAAGGATTTCAGACGGAGCGCCTCGCCCACCACGTCCCCATAGGTGGCGATGGTGGCGCCGGTGCGATCCTGCAGCACCAGGCTCGGCCGGCGCATGGCATCGAGTGCCGAGTCCGGCCGCGGCAGATCCCGCAGGAACCACAAAAGCACCACGGCGCCGAGCACCCCCGCCCAAATCCCCAGGATGATGCCGAGCCGCAGCAGGCGCCACACCAGGCGCTTGCGGCGCGGCGGTGTAGGTGGGGTTGCAGGCTGCCAGATCAGTGCCTGCTGGGGTGGCTGGCTGCGCGGCGCCGGTGGTTGGAACATGGATCACAGGTTTGGGCTGGACAGGCGTGGTGGGCAAACGGCAGTTTGCCGCCGGCAAGGCCTGCCTGGCGGAATGGTAGACGCAGCGGACTTAAAATCCGCGGCTTTCGGGCGTGGGGGTTCGAGTCCCCCGGTGGGCATTCCTTTAAAAACGCTAACAATTATGATTGAGGTTTTGAGGGGTCTGCCTCGTAGCCCGTGCTTGTTCTGGGGGCCAGACTCATTTAACCCACAGACCCGAGCTCATTGCTCATCGGACGACCAGGACAAGCTCTGCCGCATCTGCCAACTCCAAATAGGCAAATACCGAATCATACAAACGTTGATCCGTTAAAACTTATTGGGTTTTGGCTCCAGTGCCGCTTTTTTTATCTCTAGAAAGCAACGTTTAGACCCAAACAGTTCTGAGTTAAACCTTTGAGCAACTTGTTAGTGGCATTTTGGCAGGCGATCTGGAAATGGATCTGGTCTATGATGCAACGTTATTCGTGTTGGACCGCGGCTATGATGGTCCTGCTTGGACTTGCCTGTCTCGGGTGGTCGCCGGCGCGGGCTGGGGCACCGCAGGCCGCGACAACTTCGGCCAAGCCTGCGGGAGCCTCGAGTTTTGCTGCCGGTCATCTGCCAGCCGAGGCACTTACGTTTCTTCCAAACAGAGGGTGGCTCGCAGCAACGCCGAATTTTCCGCAGTGGCTGGTGGTTGATCTTGGCGCTATTTACGATCTGAGTTCGGTGACGCAGAGTTTTGCATCGACCGATCTATGGTTCTACAAGATCGAGGGATCCAACGACAATTATGACAATGATGCCTATTGGTCGCCCCTTGTGGATTCGTCTGCGGGCGTCATCGGACAAACGTTCACCAACGCGGTGTCGGGAAGCTTTAGATATGTGCGTCTATACGTCACGGGCTCAAAGAAAAGCACAGCGAGCAGCGTCGCCTTCAATGTCGTCGGTCGCCTGACGCCGCAAAGCTCGGCCTCCGTGCCAAAGCCACGGCCAGTTTCGACCGGCAAGATCCTAGTGGGCGCGCAGGCTTGCAACCTCTGGGCAAACCAGGTCGATTGGGCAAGTATCGCTGGTTACGACGATCGCGAGTCCGTCATGGGCACATATGATGAGGCTTATGATGTTGCGACCGATTGGCAGATAAAAATGGCCGTCGAACACGGCATATCCTTTATTCAGCCTTGCTGGTTCCGCCTCGCGGGCAATGAGGGTGCCGGCACGGTGCTCGCGAGCTACGATCACTTTCTAAATTCGATAGCCAACACGGCAAAATATGGCGCGCTTCTGAAGTTCGACATCGATTGGATTAACACCGGCCCCGATGTTGGCGGCTCCTCCGGTGTGACTGATTTCGTGAACAACCTCGTTCCCTATTGGATCGAGACATATTTCAGCAAGCTGAACTATCTAAAAATCGCCGGCAAACCCGTTATGGCCATCTATGATTTCGAGACCTTCATTGGCCAGATGGGCGGATTGGCGAAAGCGAAGCAGGCCATTGCTTCTTTCAGAAGTGCGGTCGCGCGGGCTGGATTTCCTGGCCTGATCCTTGAGAGCCAGCAATCAGGGCCGACGACGCCGGCAAACCATTGGGTACTGCCAGGTAATCCGGCTGGTGTGGATCCAAAGTTCGGCGATCTCTATACAAAAGATTACGCACATACGAACGCGGATGCGGCTGCGGCTGGGTTCGATCTGGTGTTTGCTTACCACATACCGACCTTCACCGATCTGATGGTGTCTTCGCACCCAAGTGACGCACAGGTTTCGGCCGAGCAGGTGCAGGCTTGGGTCAACTGGCAGCTATTTTCGGCGGTGCCAAGTGTTGTCACCGTGTCGATGGGTTGGAGCGCGGCACCCTGGGGCGAGACCACTGACAGCTGGAAGCTGTCGCCTGCGCATTGGCAGGCTTTGTTGGCAGTCGCGAAGTCGGTCATGGCCACCCGCGGACCCGGTGTCGCGTCCTCGATGATCCTCCTCGATAATTGGAACGAATATGCGGAGGGGCACTATATCGCTCCAACGACCCTGGACGGCTACGGCTACCTCGATGCCGTTGGAACAATCTTCGTGCCTGGATGGCCCGCCGTCGTACCCGGATCAGTCGACACAGCGCCGAATGTAGCTGCAATCCCCCAGATACCGGGCGGTGCTAGAATGCCCTAAATGGACATGCATGTGCTGGCTCAATGCGCTCTTCGCGCGCGTTTTTAGTGCGATGCGCGATGCACTGCCGACGTCGGAAAATGCTGTCGAGTCTCTGCCGGGTCTTACCGAAAGCGTCCTCTCGCCACTGTATGACTTGCTTTTCAGTTTGAGCGTTTTTGATCGGAGATTGCGCTCTTAGTTCCCTGCCAGGCCGGGTTCTTGCGAACCACCAGCCGGTGCGCACCCACGCCTAGCGCTACGATCGCAAGCATGACCAATAATCCTAGCACGCCCGTCGTCGGGTCGAGCAGGTCTGCCCAGATCACGCCACACAGTGCGAGAAGCACACATGCCGGCCCGAGCGGAAAAAGCGGTGCCCGCGCCTGGCTGTCGGCCGTCAGGCCGCTCCGGCGGCCGGCGATCACCGCGACGCATAAGGTCGCGTACGTGGCGACATTGCCGTTGGCCAGAATGGTCACAAGCAAGCTCGCAGGCAGCAGGCAGCAAACCAAGGCCGCCCCGCCCACCACGAGGGTGGCGACATGCGGGGAGCCGAAACGCGGATGCAGAGCCGCAAGGTGTCGTCCGCCTGCTGGCCACGCATTGTCACGGGCACTGGCATAAAGCTGGCGTCCGGCGCTCAGCATAATCGCGATCATCGTATTAAAAATAGCCGCTGCCACCGCCAGGCTCATGATCCGGGCGAGCACCGGGCCGCCGGTTTCGCCGATGAAGTGCGTGATTGGTGAACGTGCCGACGCAAGCCCGGCGAGGTCGGGAGCGCCGACGACAATTGCGGCCATCGGTACAAGCTCTGTCACCGCCGCGATGGCCAGCGAGCCGTAGATGATGGCGGCCACATTGCGCCGTGCATCGCGTATTTCCTCGCTGAAAAAGATGACCGAGCCATAGCCGTTGAACGCATAGATGCCGCCGGCGGCGCCTATACCCAGCATGGCGAGCGGCGCCGTCTGCAGCAGGCCGGACGAGCCCGCCATCATTGGGTGCCATAGCCGCGCAAGGTTCCCGGGCTGTGCGTGGGCGAAGCCGAGCCAGGCGGTGACGGTGAGGGACGCCATCTCGCACCCGAGAAGCAGGCCGGTGACCAGCGTGTTCAGCCGGATGCTCATCATCGCGAGCCCCGTCACCATCACGACCAAGCCTAGCCCCGTGGGTATCAAGGGCAGGCTCGGCAACACTGCCTGTAGGTAACCGGCTACACCCAGGCTGGAGAGCGACATTGCCAGGCACAGGCCGCAAAGATTGATCGAAAGCATGGCGAAACCGGCATCGGGCCCCAGCAGATATCCAGCGATGGTGTATTCGCCGCCTGCGCTGGGCATTGATGACCCGAGCTCGGCATAGACCGACGCCATCGCGATGCCGAGGACCACGGCAGCAAGGAAGCAAAGCACCGCGCCGCTGCCTACCATATGGATCACATCCGACCCGACAATGAACACGCCGATGGTTGGGGACAGCCCGGCCAGGGTGACGAGCAGCCCGTCGGTTTTGCTCATCTCGCGCCGCAAGGCGGGAGCAGGGCGGCCTTCGACATTCATGCGTGAACTCATGCAAAATGTCTCAGCAAATCCTGTGCCCCGCTGCAGATCGGTCCAAGTGTTCACGCTTCGCGTATCGGCGATGACGCGACCGGCCTACGATGCTGGCCAACCTGTAGACATACCAGAATGAAACGGATGACCAACGTCTTATCGATCAAAGCCATTTTCTGACAAAGGTGAATATGAGAGCGCCGGCCAAGCCTGCATGGCGTGCGCAGCGATAGCGTGAAGGGCCGCACGTGAAGCCCCGTCACGTGCCTGGATCGACATGCCTTGCAGGATCGCCATGTAGAAGGCTCCTAAACTTACCGGGGCGCAGCCAGACGGCAGTTCTCCCGTCAGCGCCGCCTGCTTCAGGCGCTCGGTAATGATCGCCTGATCTTCGGCACGGCAGCGCTCAAGCTCGCGCTCCATGTCGGTTGACTCCGTGAAGCCACGTAGCGACGAAAGAACGATCATGCAGCCGCGCGGCTGCGACCGCTTTGTCACGGTGGCAGCTGTGCCATCCAGCAACAGTCTGATCGCCTCGCGGGCCGTTGGAGCCGCCTTGACGATGCGAGGTAAGCCGCTACCGATGCCCGACCGATAGCGCTCCAGAGCCTCCAGGAACAAGCCTTCCTTGCTGCCGAATGCGGCGTAGAAACTGGCAGGGCGGATGTCCATTGCCGCGGTGAGATCGGCAAGGGACGTGCCGTCGTAGCCCTGCTGCCAGAAGAGCCGCATGGCGAGGTCTAGCGCGGCCTCACGGTCGAATGACCTGGGCCGGCCGCGCGGCCGTGCTTGTTCGGTTCGAGACTTCACGTGCTTGCTCAAATAAAGGTCGAGTCTTCAGTATCGCGACCCACAGCTGAAAGCCTTAGCAAATTTTGCGCCAGAAAGACACCAGGGATCTGGCGATGGTCCCGCAGGGCCCTCGCCCCAACCGGATTGCATGGACCAAAGGGCGGTTGCAATTGTTGAGTGAATGATACAGATTTACGGTAGCCGGAACAAAGAAGTCCGGCTCCAGGAGGAAGACAACATGCGACGTTTCTCGAATACCGCGCAGATGCGTGGATGGACCGTCTTGTCTCAAACGCCGGAACATTGTTCTCTCAAGCGAATAGAATTTTTTCTCAAGCACCTGCTGGTCGCAGGCGCCGTTGCTCTCGTTTTGCATGGGACTGCTGCAAAGGCTGCCAGCGGACCGGTTGTGCAAACCGCCAGTGGCAGGGTTCAAGGCTTCATCAACAGCGGCGTCGCCGAGTTCCTTGGCCTGCCCTACGCGGCACCTCCTCTAGGCAAACTGCGTTGGGCGCCCCCCGAAGCCCCAGCATCATGGACCGGCACACGACAGGCAACGGGCTACGGAAACACCTGCGCACAGATCACCACATTTGGCGTTTTTGCAGGTCCCGCCAACAACCAGGAAGATTGCCTGTTCGCGAACGTCTTTACGCCGGATCTTTCGAATACCGCAAAGCTGCCCGTCATCGTGTGGATCCATGGCGGCGGAAATCTCGATGGCGAGAGCAACGACTATAATGGCGGCAAAATGGCCTCTCAGGGAAAAACTGTCGTTGTGACCTTCAACTACAGGCTGAATCTGATGGGCTTCATGGCGATACCTTCGCTGGATGCGGAGGGACATAATTTCGGCAATTACGGTCTGCTCGATCAACAGATGCTGCTGAAATGGGTAAGGCAGAACATTGCCAGGTTCGGCGGTGACCCCGGCAACGTGACACTTGGCGGTCAATCCGCCGGGGCAGAGGACACCGGCTTTGCCATGCTGTCGCCAGCCGCGGCCGGATATTTCCAGCACGGCATATGCGAAAGCTTCTGTCCGACAGGTAATCTTCCCACGCTGTCTGCGGCCGAAAAAATCGGCGAAGAATTCGCAACCGCTGCAGGGTGTGGCAACAAGACCGGCCAAGCGCAGGCGCTGTGTTTGCGTAACCTACCCGCTTCGGTCGTCGAGTCACTCGCCGGAACGGCAAGTGCTGCGAGTGCCTACGTGACCGGCCCGATGCTTGATGGAACAGTGCTCCCCGTGCAGCCGGGCACGGCCTGGGCAAACGGACAGTTCACGCACGTGCCTTTGATGAACGGAAACGTGGAGGACGAAGAGAATTTTACACTCGCCATCACCGAGTATTTTGCACATCCGCGCGTGCCGGCAACGGCCGCGCAATATACGAGCACAATCGCCAACATTTATGCCTCGCCGCCCTATCCGGCGGGCACAGCTGAGAAAGTTCTGCAACTTTATCCCGTAGCGGATTATCCTTCAGTTCAAATTGCGTGGGACCGTGCAGGCACAGATCCCGGTATCTGTGGACAGATGGCACTGAACCGCACTCTTGCACCGCAGATTCCAGTCTATGCCTATCTTTTCGAGGACCAGACACCGCCTTTCTATTTTCCTAAATGTCCGGGTTCACGTCGCTCGCCTATCACACATCGGATATTCAATTCCTATTCCCGCTCTATCACGGTGGCGCCGGCACGGCGCATGTGCTGACGGGCGCCCAGGCCGCGCTCTCTAGCCGACTCGTCACGGCATGGACAAATTTCGCCTGGACGGGAAATCCGAACGGCGTTGGTAATGCGCCATGGCCGGTCTATTCCGCAAACCTGAGTAAATCCGACGTCCTTTTGGAAAACGTGCCGTCTCTTTCAACGGAAACAACGGAGCAATTCTATACGTCACATCACTGCGCATTCTGGGAGTCAGTCGCAGCTGATTGAAGCAGAGCGTTCGATGAAGCCAAGTCAGCTCTAAACCAGCCTGGTGGTTGCAGAAAAAGTAAGCAGTTCTTTTGAAAAAAGACCCAAAAGCTTTTACGCCCCTCGCACACAATGCCGGGAGAGAACCGCGACAGCGACGTAAAAGTCTTTTGGTTCTTTTCTTCAGAAAAGAACGTTTTCAGGTTGGCTATAGGCAACGTGTTCCCTATAATACATTTCCGAATAAGCTAACCAATAATCGGAGGAACTCAGAAATGTCACTCAAGATGACACTGCACGCCGCGTCGACCCTCGGCCTTTGTCTTGGCTTCAGCCTCATGGCAGCGCCAAATGCAAGCGCTGCCGCCAATGACCTGTTGGTCACAGCACGCTCCAAGTTCTTTGGCGCGGAAAATGTCAATCAAAGCACTGGTGCAGTCCGTAAGGACAAGGTGATCGTCAGCTGGATCACCAACGCCTCGCTCGCGGTCTCGCTTGAAGGACAGGTCGTCCTTCTCGACACCTATTTGAATCGTCTGGAAGTAGCACCCGCTGCAGGAGAGCCAGATTTGCGCCGCACGCCGATCAACGTCTCCGATCTTGTTGATCTTCAGCCGCGTGCGATCTTTCTTGGCCACGGCCATGGCGACCATGCCGATAATGCCGCCTACATAGCCAAGCTCGACAACGTACCTATTTATGCCACTCCGGAAACCTGCGCCGTGATGCAGGCGGATATCGTGCGCATGGCGAGTGATCCCAACACCGCAAACGGCGGCGCCAAGATCATTCCCGATGCAAATCCCGTCGCCTGCTTTCCGCTTGTGGCACGCAACTCCGTCCCAGGGGCAGAGGTCACACGGCTGAAGGCACTTTGGCCGGTGGCCGGCATTATTGCGTTCAAACACATCCATTCGGGCTCGGTGCCGACGGACACCGTGTTTAACGCCGTTCCGGTAGATAATATCGGCGACCCGCGTGAGCCGGATCTGTATCCGCCTGGGCTGTGCCTGGCACCTTATGCCGCCAATGGTTTGCAGGGATGCCTGGGTGTTGGAACGGAACTCACCCCGCAGCCGGGTCAGGTGAACCTCACGACCAGCGGCTTCGGCACGCTGCCCGGCAATGCCGGTGGCCCCATAAGCCTGTTCTATCAATTTGTCCTTTGCAACGGCACGCATTTCTCGTTCGTGTGGCACAACACGACCGGGCCACTTCGTGAGGGGGTCGGCAGCGATCCGGGCCTGCCTTCGCCGGCGGTCGGCGCGCATCTTTTCAAGATCATGGACGATTTGCCGGAGACCGATGTGGAGTTCGGCTCCATTGTAAGCCTTGGTTATGCCACTAACGGCGTGCGTGACGCAGTGCTTTACCAACAGCATGTGCACCCACAGATCTACGTGCCGCTTCATATGACGGATGTGGCCGCCATCAGTTCGTCGCTGGAGTTCAAGAAAGCCTATCTCGAGACGATGTCCAATGCGCTGAAGACGCATGTTGAAGGTGTGAAATACGAACCCGAACTGCGCTGGATGGTAGATCCGAACGATTACCTGCGTCCGATGGTCTTCGACCCTACCGATTCGCGCTGGGAAAATCGCGATAAGGACGCACGTATACAGGTAGACTCGGTTTGCCGCCAGTAACAGCACGGTCGGTCAGGTGGCGCCGAGGCATCAGCCGAGGCGCCATCACATCTGTCATGCAGCGCACTCAAAAGACCTGGCTATCGCTCGCGCTGCTAATATCCGGTTTCGTTTCTGGCAGCGTCTTTGCCGCCGAGCCGATCGTGGTAAGCCTCGGTCACGAAGGTCTCGGTGCCGCAACCCTGATCGTCGCCAATGAAGGCCAGCCCTTCACTCCGGCAGATCTGGTGGTGCGGCTGAATCAGGCGCCAAACGATGAAACGGCTGCGCAAGCGGTGGTGGATGGCCATGCCGATTTTGGTGCCGTACGCCTTTCTGGCACCTTTTTCGCATATGCGGCCGCGCATGATTTACGCATCATAGCACCCGAATATAATGACCGGACCGGCTTTCCCTCGACCGTCCTTCTCGTGTCGGGTGCTGCCACGAATGCTGGTCTGCGTGGCCCAGCCAATCTCGCGCATCGCCGCGTCGGGCTTCTCTCCATGGACTCTCCTGCGCAGTATGCGCTGGTCGAATCCGCTGCGCGATACGGCGTGCCAGAAGCTGCCATTCAGCTGGTGCAAGTCAAAGACGAACCAACGCTGCGATCGGATCTCGCTGCCGGCAAGCTGGATGCCGCCCTTCTCCCTTATGCCACCGCCCGCGCGTGGCGCGCCACGTCGCACGCCCTCTCGATCGTCCGGCTAAGCGATTTTGTGCAATGGCAGGACGGCGTTATTTTCGCGCGTGCCGCGACGCTACGCGACAATGCCGGCAAGACCGCGGCCTTCATGCGCGCCTACCGCGCCGCCGTTGCCGATTACGATCTCACATTCCAGCAGCGCGACGACGAAGGCACCGCATTGCCTGGTCCCCATTTCAAAAATGACCTTGTAGCGATTGCAGCTCAGGCCGGCATCAAACCTGGGGAGGCGGCATATGCGCTCCCGTTCTGCGATCGTCTGGCGCGGCTGGATATTAACGACCTCGGCTTGCAGCTCGCATTTTGGCAGAGACGCGGCGTGGTCGGACCGGAAGTGACGATCGACCGCATTGCAGATGCTTCAATGAACCCGGAGCATTTTGGAAGATGAGAGGCACATCATTTCAGGCTGGCCGTACGCATCGTGGTGATCGACACTCCGGACTAGGATCATTTGCTGCACAACGTGGATGCGCAGAAGCTCATTTAGACAGCCCCAAAAGTGCGAGCGCCGCGTCGATTTGCCGTTCAAAGATTTCAGGCCCCGGCGCCCCAATGCCGAGGAGCAATTCCTGGTACGCATCGCCAAGCGTGAGATGAACGATCTGCTGGGCCACGATCGGTGCCGTTACGGTATCAAGCCCTTCCGTCAATAGCTGTGTGATCGCGTTCCGCAGCGGTCGATACCCTGCCTCCCAAAACAATTGCCCCAGACCCGGCATCCTGCCGGCCTCGGCCACGATAGCCCGGTAGAGATGAATGCTGTCCGAGTTGGCGGCGCCATCGGTAAACCCCAGCAACAATTCGCGTAGCCGCTCACCGACGGGCAATGAACTCGGCGGCGGCTCTACCACCTCGGGGGCGCACATCGCCTCCACGAGCGCCTCCACCAGCGCCTCTTTGGATTGGAAATGCCGATAGATGGTCTGTTTGCCGACGCCGGCTTCGGCGGCGACGCCATCCATCGTGCCTTGTGCAAATCCCTCGCGCATGAAAACGGCGCGTGCGCCCGCCAGGATGGTCGTGCGCTTGGCTGGGTCGAGCGCGCGTCCGGGTCGTCGTGCGGCGTTTATGTCCATGTGCGGTCCTTGACGAGACTATTTAGTCTCGCTATCTGTCAGATACGAGACTAGACAGTCTCGCTATAAGCAGGGGACGCAAATGTCAACAGATTCGATCAAGCTCGGCTACTTCCTGGCCGAGATCGTGCTTGGTGTCGTCATGATCGGGGCTGGTGCGGTGAACTTCATCGGCCCTCACTCTGTCCGCGACTCCTTCGCTCGCTGGGGTTATCGGGCAGGTTTTCATCGGGTGACAGGCGGCCTTGAAGTCGCGGTAGGATTGTTGCTGCTGATCCCGGTGACATCACGTGCTGGCGCGATTGGCAGCGTCGTGATCCTGCTGGCCGCGGTGATCACGCTCATCCGTCATCGCGATTGGGGGCATTTGCCGGGCGCCCTGGTGCTGACGGCGGTGGCGGCGGCAATTCCGCTTTTTGGGTAGCTCTAGCGGTAAGCCTGGCTGGTTTGAAATAATTTCTGTCCAAACTGAACAACTCGACCCGCCATTGCATAGAGCCACGACAGCGACATGAAAGCCTTCTGAGACCGGACAGGACGCGCCTGACGCCTCCGTGCCGTGCGTGCCTTTAGACTGGTATTGGAGACGGGCGACGCTGGCTCGCGCTCTCACGCAATTGGCGAAGAAGACCTCGCGATTGCAGTGGAGTTTCCGGTTCTTTTCTTCAGAAGAGAACTGCTTTGCTCACCTCGTTTGCGAGGGCTTTGTGGGCAAGAATGTGGCCTGCGCTGCATGCACGCGCTCGGTAATGAAACGCGAAACGACTGCCACGCGCTCCTGGTTTTTCAGGTCGGCATGAACCGTTAGCCAGAAGCCTCTGCGCAGCACCACATCATCTGCCATCATGCGGCGCAATGAGGGCTCTGCTTCGGCAATGAAACAAGGTAGTATGCAAAGCCCGTGGCCCGCGCGGGTTGCAGCTAGCTGAGCGAGAAGGTTGGAGCTTGAAAAACGGGGATGCACATCTGGATTTATCAACGGCAGATAGTCGAGCTCGCGGGCGTAGATCAGATCGCTGATGTAGCCGATAAAGCGATGCTGGGCGAGATTTGTCGACGATACCGGGCCGGATTTGCCGCTTGCAGCGTTCCCGTCAAGGTAGGCAGCGCTTGCGTAGAGACCTAGTTCATAGTCTGTGAGTTTGTGAGCGTGTAGCCGGCCCTCTTCCGGCCGCGCAAGGCCAATGGCCAGGTCGGCTTCCCGCCGCGACAGGCTGAAGATTCGCGGCAACGTGACGAGTTCGATGTTGAGCTCGGGGTGCATCGCGCCAAGGCGCCCGAGCAGCGGCGCAAGAAAGAAGGTGCCAAAGCCTTCCGGCGCGCCGATGCGAACCGTGCCGGCCACGCGCAGACTGGCGCCGCCGAGCTCCGTGTGGATGCGCAGCATGACGCTCTCCACCTCCTGGGCATGGGTTAGGAGTTGCTCGCCCGCAGCGGTGAGCGTGTAGCCAGTTGCAGCGCGGTCGAAGAGCCGAGCTTGCAGGGATTTTTCCAAGGCGACAATGCGACGGCTGAGGGTCGAATGATCAAGGCCGAGACGTCGCGCAGCCAAGGTCAGACGGCCGGCGCGCGCGACGGCAAGAAAGGATTTTAGCAGGCCCCATTCGAAATTGTGCAATGCGTCAGAGTGCATCGGTTGGAAGTTCTCTACTCAGGTCCTATCGTCCGGCCTGTGTATGTGAATTCCTGCACAATGAGAATGCATTCCTCGGCCTATCTTCTCGATGCCCGCCGTGATTTTTACGGCACAAGAAAACGTCGCTTCAGGGAGCCACCATGGTCCGAGAACTCACCCACTTCATCGGCGGCAAACATGTCGCCGGCCAGTCCGGCCGCTTTGCCGATGTCTTCGACCCGAACACCGGCGCTGTGCAGGCCCGTGTCCCGCTGGCCAGCCGTGCTGACATGGCTGCCGCCGTCGACAACGCCGCGGCCTCGCAACCGGCCTGGGCGGCCGCCAATCCGCAGCGCCGTGCCCGCGTGATGATGCGTTTTGTCGACCTCATCAATCAAAACATCGACGAACTCGCCCGCCTGCTGTCTTCCGAGCACGGAAAGACGGTTTCCGACGCGAAGGGCGACGTGCAGCGCGGCCTCGAAGTGGTCGAGTTCGCGATCGGCATTCCGCATCTGCTGAAGGGCGAATATACCGACAATGCCGGCACTGGCATCGATGTCTACTCGATGCGCCAGCCGCTCGGCGTGGTCGCCGGCATCACGCCATTCAACTTTCCGGCCATGATCCCGCTGTGGAAATGCGCCCCCGCCATCGCCTGCGGCAACGCCTTTATCCTCAAACCATCGGAGCGCGACCCTTCCGTGCCGCTCCGCCTTGCTGAGCTGTTTCTCGAAGCAGGCTTGCCGCCCGGTATTTTCAACGTGGTGAACGGCGACAAGGAGGCCGTCGACGCCATTCTCGAAGAGCCGCGCATCAAGGCGGTCGGCTTCGTTGGTTCCACGCCGATCGCAGCCTATATTTACGAGAACGCTGCCAAGCACGGCAAACGCGCGCAGTGCTTCGGCGGTGCGAAGAACCATATGGTGATCATGCCGGACGCCGACATGGACCTGGTGGTCGATGCCTTGATCGGTGCCGGTTACGGCTCGGCCGGCGAGCGCTGCATGGCGATCTCGGTCGCCGTCCCGGTGGGTGAGCGCACGGCCGAGGAGCTCGTCAAGCGCCTGGTGCCGCGTGTGGAAGCCCTGCGTGTCGGCACCTCTAACGATCCGGGCGCCGATTACGGTCCGCTGGTCACGCGCGAAGCGATGGAGCGGGTGAAAACCTATATCGATGTCGGCGTGAACGAGGGCGCGAAGCTGCTCGTCGATGGCCGCGGCTACAAATTGCAGGGTTACGAAGATGGCTTCTTCCTCGGTGGCAGCCTGTTCGATCACGTGACGCCCGAGATGCGCATCTACAAGGAAGAGATTTTCGGCCCCGTCCTCGCGATCACCCGTGCTGCGGATTACGCACAGGCCCTGGACCTCTGCTCCTCGCATGAATTCGGCAACGGCGTTGCCATATTCACCCGTGATGGCGAGGCGGCGCGCGATTTCGTCACCAAGGTGGAAGTCGGCATGGTCGGCGTGAACGTACCGATCCCGGTGCCGATCGCCTATCACACTTTTGGCGGCTGGAAGCGCTCCGGCTTCGGCGACCTGAACCAGCACGGGCCGGACTCGATCCGTTTTTACACGAAGACCAAGACTGTTACGTCGCGCTGGAACCAGGGGGCAAAAAGCGGCGCCAGTTTCGTCATTCCCACGATGGCGTAGCAAGGCAAGCAGGTCTTTTTCGAAAAAAGGAACCAAAAGACTTTTGCTTCTTGGGCGTACGCTGCCGGAGAGGCGCGTGACAGTGATTTAAAAGTCTTTTGCTTCTTTTCTTCAGAAAAGAAGGCCTTGCTTGCTGTAGGTCGTAGTTCGACGTGTCGCGAGGGAGAACGGTCATGGAGACGCCAGCAAGATCACAATTCGCGCTGACGGAAGACCAGCTTGCGGTCCGGGACATGGTGCGTGGTTTCACGGCGAAGGATATCACCCCCTTCGCCGTCGAGTGGGACCAAACTCATCATTTTCCAGTGGAGATGATCAAGCGGGCGGCCGATCTCGGCCTGTGCGGCATCTACGTGAGAGAGGATGCCGGCGGTAGTGGCCTGTCGCGCCTGGATGCCGCGATCATCATGGAGGAACTCGCGGCCGGCTGCCCAAGCACGGCCGCCTATATCTCCATCCACAACATGGTCGCCGGCATGGTCGACCGGTTCGCGGCCGCAGATCTGCGCGCCGACATCCTGCCGCTTCTGTGCAGCGCCACGTATCTGGGCAGCTATTGCCTTACCGAACCCGGCGCCGGCTCGGACGCCGCTGCCTTGTCCACACGGGCGATACGCGACGGCGACCATTACGTGCTGAACGGCACCAAGCAATTCATCTCCGGTGCCGGTGCCACACAGATCTACATCGTGATGGCACGCACCGGCGGGCCGGGCGCCTCGGGCATCTCCGCCTTTGTGGTGGAAGATGGGACTCCAGGGCTTTCCTTCGGCGCGGAAGAGAAGAAAATGGGCTGGCATACGCAGCCCACACGACAGGTCGTGCTGCAGGGCTGCCGGATTCCCGCGCGCAATCTGCTCGGCGCGGAAGGCGAGGGTTTCAAGATCGCGATGATGGGCCTGGATGGCGGCCGCCTGAACATCGCCGCCTGCTCGCTCGGCGGCGCACAGGCGGCACTCGACAAATCGCTCGCCTACATGTCGGAACGGCACGCCTTCGGCGCCCGGCTCGACAGCTTGCAGTCATTGCAATTCCGCGTCGCCGACATGGCGACCAACCTTGAAGTCGCACGCATGTTTCTCTGGAGTGCCGCGGCCAGCCTGGATGCCCGCGATCCGAACGCCACCCGGCTCTGCGCCATGGCCAAACGTTTCGTCACCGATGCCGGCTTTGAAATTGCCAACCAGGCGCTCCAGCTTCATGGTGGCTATGGCTACCTTGCGGAGTATGGCGTGGAAAAGATCGTCCGTGACTTGCGTGTCCATCAGATCCTCGAGGGGACCAACGAGATCATGCGTGTCATCATCGCCCGCGCGCTCATCGGTGGAAAAGGCGGCCGCGCGTGAGCGACACGATCATTCGCGTAGAGCGCAATGTCGGCCGGATCACGCTGAACCGTCCGCGTGCCCTCAATGCGCTTACCCACAACATGGTCATGGACATCGACGCTGCCCTCGAGGCCTGGGCGAGCGATAGCGATGTCCGCTTCGTGCTGGTCGATGGCGCCGGAGAGCGCGGTCTGTGCGCCGGCGGCGACATACGCGCCCTCTACGACGCCGTGGTTGCGGGCGATCTCTCGGTGCCGACCGTGTTCTTCCGTGACGAGTATCGGATGAACGCGCGCATCGCGCGCTTCCAAAAACCATATGTCGCTCTCATGGACGGTATCGTCATGGGCGGTGGCATCGGCGTCTCCGCGCACGGTACTCACCGCGTGGTGACGGAGCGGTCGCGTCTGGCGATGCCGGAAGCCGGGATCGGGTTCGTCCCCGATGTCGGCGGCACCTGGCTGCTGGGTCGCGCACCCGGCGAACTGGGCACGCATGCGGCGCTCACCTCGTTCCAAATGGGCGCCGACGACGCAATCCTCTGCGGGCTTGCCGATATCTGCGTCGGCAACGACAAGCTCGCCGAGTTGACCGCGGCGCTGCTGGACTGCGCCTCTGCCGAAGACATCCAGGCTTGCCTGCGCCGCTTTGAAACCGCGCCGCAATCAGGTGCGCTGCGCGCCTCCGCAACCTGGATCGCCTCCTGCTACGCACATGATACAGTCGAGGCGATCCTCGACGCCCTTCAACACCGCGCCGAGCCGGCAGCTCTGCAGGCAGCAGAGGATATCGGCCGCAAATCGCCGGCTTCGCTGAAAATCACCTTGCGTGCCTTGCGTGAAGCTCGGCTGCAGGATCGTCTTGAGCCCTGCCTGGAACTGGAATACCGGTTGGCGATGGCCTGCATGAAGGCGCCTGATTTCCGAGAAGGCGTGCGCGCCGTTGTGGTGGACAAGGACCGTAATCCGGCCTGGTCTCCCGCTCGGCTGGCTGATGTCTCGCCAGCCTTGGTCGATGCGATGTTTGCGCCGGGAGAGACGCAAGCAGTTCTTTTTTGAAAAAAAGAACCAAAAAACTTTTGTATCCTCTGCATACGCTGCCGGAGAGAACCGCGACAGCGACATAAAAGTCTTTTGCTTCTTTTCTTCAGAAAAGAAGGTCTTTCTTCTGCTGTCTCCAAGGGAAACGCCAAATGTCGACAATCGGAATCATCGGCCTCGGCAACATGGGTGGCCCCATGGCAGCCAATCTCGTCCGCGCCGGCCATCGTGTCCGCGGCTTCGATCTCTCTGCGACCTCGATTGAAGCCGCCAGGCAATCCGGCATCGAGATTGCAAACGACGTCGCCGGCGCTGCGCAGAATGTGGATTGTGTGATCACGATGCTACCTGCCGGCAAACATGTGCTGGAGGTATTCCAGACCATCATCACGGGCGCGTCTGCGGGCACCTTGCTGATCGACTGCTCCACCATCGATGTCGACTCCGCTCGTCAGGCGCATGCCCTGGCGGCAAAGGGCGGCATGGCATGCCTCGATGCGCCAGTCTCCGGCGGCACCGGGGGTGCTACTGCCGGCACGCTGACCTTCATGGTGGGCGGCGAGGCCGATGCGTTCGCCCGCGGTGAGAAAATCCTTTCCGCAATGGGCCGCAAGATCGTGCATTGTGGCGGCGCCGGCGCCGGCCAGGCCGCGAAGATCTGCAACAACATGATACTGGGCATCTCGATGATTGCCGTCAGCGAGGCTTTCGTGCTGGCCGAAAAACTTGGCCTTTCGCACCAGGCGCTGTACGACGTCGCTTCCACTTCGTCCGGCCAATGCTGGTCGCTCACGACCTACTGCCCGGTGCCGGGTCCGGTCGCGACCAGCCCCGCCAATAACGACTACAAGCCCGGCTTTGCCGTCGCCCTGATGCTGAAGGATCTGAACCTGGCAGAAGAGGCTGCGCGTTCCGTAGGCGCCGACACCGCACTCGGCGCCCACGCCGCGGAGATCTATGATGCACTCGCGAAAGCTGGCCGCGGCAACATGGATTTTTCAGCGGTGATACAGGCCATACGCGCGCGTTCGTCGACAACGCAGATCTAGCTGGAAGGGCTTAGCCATGACCTATGAAACGCTTCTTGTCGAAACCCAGGGCGCCGTCACGCTGATCCGGTTGAATCGCCCGCTGGCATTGAATGCCCTCAACACGCACGTTCTCGCGGATCTGATCGGCTGTTTTGCTGCCTATGACGCCGATCCTTCGCAACGATGTGCAGTGCTGACCGGCAGCGAGAAAGCTTTCGCCGCCGGCGCGGACATCAAGGAAATGCAGCCGAAGACGTTTGCATCCATGTTCGGCGAAAACTTCTTTGCTGGATTCGAGAAAGTGTGTGCCACACGCAAGCCTTGGATTGCCGCGGTCTCCGGCTTCGCGCTAGGTGGTGGCTGCGAGCTTGCCATGATGGCTGATTTCATCGTTGCCGCAGACACCGCCAAATTCGGTCAGCCGGAAATCAGGCTTGGTGTGGCGCCCGGCATGGGTGGCTCGCAGCGCCTCACTCGCGCCGTGGGGAAGTCCAAGGCCATGGACATGTGCCTCACCGGCCGCATGATGGATGCGCAGGAAGCCGAGCGTGCGGGCCTCGTCTCCCGAATCTTCCCCGCCGCCGATCTCCTCGAGGAGTCGCTGAAAATCGCTCGCACGATCGCGGAAATGGGGCCGCTCGCCGCGGTGGGCAACAAGGAAATGGTCAACACGGCTTTCGAGACGACCCTCGCCCAAGGCATTCTGTTCGAACGCCGCCTCTTCAACGGGCTCTGTGCCACCGATGACAAAGTGGAGGGCATGAATGCCTTTGTCGAGAAGCGCAAGGCGGCCTGGACCGGAAAGTGAGAAGAACTGCGGCGCAATCGCCTGCCGTAGTTCGCTGTAGCGGTTTTCTCTAGATCCTTGTAAGATAGGAACAAAAAGAGACTTGGTGTTTTATGATGAGCGGCGCACGCCGCCAGCTATGAGCGCCCACCAGCAGATAAAAGGCTGAGCAAAAAGTCGCGGATAGTGATACGCCCAACCAAAGCCTGTTCCCGTCGAAAGATCATGGACTGCCTGATTGATGTTGGCCGGATAGACGCATACGGCATACAGCGCGAGCATGATGCCTGCGAGTGCTCGCGTCCGTGGTAAGAACAGGCCTATTGCACCTGCTATCTCGGCGATTCCGGTCATCAGAACAATCGCCGTTGGATATGGTATTACGTGCGGCATTATTGATTTAAAGAGCTGCGGTTGCGTCAAGTGCACGAGGCCGACAAGGATAAACACTGGCGCGATCGTAAGGCGCGCAATGCTGTCATTTCGTGTGTTTCGTTTGTCCTGCATTATCGGCGTCATCAACCTTTATCGACATTGGCTGCCGAAAAAGCAACCAGTCAAGCCGCTCAAGACGCCAGGCTTATCTCCTCCGCCGTGCGCGACCCGCCGGATGGCAGGTTTATGTGTGGTCGGAAGACTCACATTCCAATAGTCTTAAGCATCAGACAGCTTTTATCAACGGAGTTCCGACCGCTATGGCATTACCGGGCTCAGGCGATGAACTGATACCGGCCCCGGTGCCCGACCAGGGGCTTGCTTCATCATTTAAATCGGCAATGCGCAGGTTGGCGGCGACGGTGACAATCGTGACGGGAGGAACACCCGAACAACGCGGCGGGTTTGCGGCAACGGCCGTATGTTCCCTCACGACCGACCCGCCGGCGCTTTTAATCTGTGTGAACCGTTCGGCTTCGCTGCACGACCGACTTTCAATGGGCGCACTTTTTTGCGTGAACCTTTTACACGCAGCACACGAGGAACTTGCCGGACAGTTCGGTGGCAAGGTGGCGCCAGCTGACCGATTTAGCCATGGCACCTGGAGCCACGACACCGACGGAATCGCCTATCTGCGCGACGCGCAGGCTAATATCTTCTGCACGGTCGACGCACTCATGGCGTATGGAACCCATTCCATCATCGTGGGAAAAGTCCGGCATGTTCGTATCCATGGTGAGATCGCGCCGCTCGTTTACGCCGACGGTCGCTTTATCTCCATCTGAGAGCATGGAGACGAAAGGGTTCGACGCTAGCTGTCCAGAAGCTTGATGGTTTCCAGATCTTCGAGAGCTGTGAAAAAGCGTTCGTTCATCGGGTAACCTTTCTGCCCCCATTCATCCATATTTGCGATCCACGCCTGACAACCATAAATGGCCCAGCGCCGATAGGCGTCCCAGATGCTGTCGAGGGACGGCACGTCGGCGGCGCCAGCGGCTATAAGGTGTTTGCGATATTGGCCAAGCAGTTCCCGCTCGTGTGCACGGCGTTCTGCGATCGTCAGCGAACCGATAACGAAATAGGCGATGTCACGCCAGGGGCGGCCCTTGCGTGCCAGCTGCCAATCCATGCGGATGCGTGTTCCATCCGGCCGTAAATAGCTGTTTCCCTGATGTGAATCGCCGTGGCAGATGCTGTACGGGCCAGGCTGCGCGCGTTCATAGGTGCCGAGCGCATGAAAGAGTCGCTTGAATTCTTGTGGGCGATCGAGCAGCCAGTGCGGGAGCAATGCCTGATACTCCGGCTTGGCAATGTTCTTTTCCGCCCAACTCCACATCATTTCCAGCTGGTCGTAATCGATCGGAGTTTCCATCGACTTCGGGAGCCACGCGAAACCCGCCAGCGCGGGATGGTTCCAGCTTTTGCCGTGGATGATCGCATATTCCGCAAGGCCACGGCTGACGCCTTCCACACCCATATGGTCCGTGCTCTGGCCGAAGCTGCCGCCGGCCAGCGCGAGATCTTCCAGTATGACCATGCCCTGGCCGGTCGGACCGGGATCCCAATCCGAAAAGTAGCTTTTCGGAATGGCAAGATCCATGACTTGCGGGATGTAATGATAGAACCGTGCTTCCAGCGCGTGAATATCTACATGCTCGAAGGCACCGGACCAGTTCGACTTCAGGCAGACATGCTCGGCTAGCCCTGAAGCTCTGCCGGCGGCATTTAGATCGAGTTTAACGCGCATCTTCGTGGTATGGCCGTTGCGGATCTCGACGATCTCCATGTCCTTCACCACGAGCCCGGGCGTACGATTGGCGAGCACACCGGTGAGCCATTCGGGCGTGACGGCCGCGAGCGCACGCGGCAGGATTTCGCCGCGCTGCTTGTAGGGCCTGTCGTCTTCCATGTAGGGGGGGGGACCTTTATAGTTTTCGTCTCTCAGCATGGGCCTCTCCCTCGGTGTGCTTAGGCAATGTTGTGGCGCGCTCAGCGTGCAGCTTCCATAGCCTGTCTGAGGTCGGCGTAATGCGGCTGGTGCGAGAGGCTGCCACCGTTGATGCCGATTGATTCACCGGTGATGTAGCGGGATTCATCGGACGCCAAGAAGGCGGCCAGGGCGGCGATATCGTCGGGCGTGCCGAATTCAGGCGTCAGCACGTGGCGGCCGATAATTTCCTTCAGGCCGGGCACCGTTGCTTCGAGTGCTGCCGTCAGCACCACGCCGGGTGCGATCGCGTTACAACGAATTCTCTGGTGACCGTATTGCGTGGCGACGTATTTGGTCATGGTGATGATCGCCCCCTTTGTGGAGCCATAAGCGATACGAGCAAGATCGCCCGCAACTCCGGAGCCGGATGCGGTGTTGATGATCGATCCGCCCCCGGAGGCGATCATGTGCGGGATCGCATATTTGCAGCCGAGCATGTAGCCGGTGAGATTGATCGCGATTGTGGCGTTCCAGATCTCAAGCGGAATGTCGGTGGCTGTCGTGTCCTGCTGCTGGCGCGGCGGGTCGGTCAGGGCTGCATTGTTGTGCAGGATGTCGAGCCGGCCGAAATGCGCGACGGTAAGATCGACCATCGATTTGATGGAGCCTGCGTCCGCCGCATCGAACTGTATTGCAAGTGCGTTTTCGCCTAGAGGTTCGGCGGCCTTGCGCGCACTCTCCTCGAAAATGTCGGCGATCGCGACGCGGGCGCCTTCACTGACGAAACGCCGTGCGACGGCGCTGCCGATGCCGCCGCCGCCGCCGGTGATGATGGCAACTTTTCCTGATAGGCGATGCATGGTTTGGGGCCTCTTGGAGAAAAGAAAGGACTTCTTTTTCGAAAAAAGAAGCAAAAAACTTTGACGTCGCTGTCGCGCATCTATCCGGCAGCATACGCAAAGGACGCAAAAGTTTTTTGGTTCTTTTTTTCAAAAAAGAACATTCTTGCTTCGTTACCCCCCAGCACCCGCCATCTCTTCATTCACCCCCATTTTGCGCGTAAGATCCGCCATATCCAGGTATTCGCGCCACTTTACGATCAGCCCATCTTCGTCCAGCTCATACACAGCCACCATCGAATGCGGGCATGGCTTGCCAAAGATGACTGCGGTGTCGGCGCGTTCCGTCATCACCATGCAATCGTTTGAAAGCATGTGGATGATATTGCACTTGTTGTTGGTGGCGATGCGCACCTGCCGGTGGATCTCCTCACGCAACACCTGCTTGCCGCGATAGACCGGGCCACCCGGCACCCAAAGCTGCCATTCGGCATCTTCCGCCATCATCGAGAGAATACGCTCAACGTCCGGCTTCTTCTCCAGGCTGCCATCACCCCATAGGCTGCAGAATTCGACATTGAAATCTTCCTGCTTCTTGCCCAACCGATGTCTCCTTAGCTGCCCATGATCTTGCGGGATACGCCGATGAACGGAACCGTGCAGCTCATGCCGCCATCCACACGGAACAGCGCGCCGTTGACGTATTGCGACTCGTCGGAGGCGAGAAAGACGGCCATGGCGGCGATGTCATCCGGCTCACCCAGGCGTGGCGTGTTCATGATCTCCATGAACGCAGCGTCCATTTCTGGCGTGGACCAGGCCTTCATCGCCGGGGTGAGGATCGTGCCGGGCAGGATTGCGTTGCTGCGTATTCCCTTCTTGCCAAAGGTGGCGGCAATCGATTGCACATACCAGTTCAGTGCGGCTTTGGAAGAGCCGTAGCTATAGGCTGTCACGTCGCCGCCCAACGAACTGGTGGAGGAGGTGAATATAATTGAGCCGCCGCCCTGCTCGAGCATATGCGGGATAGCGAACTTGCTGGCGAGAACGCCTCCGACCACGTTCACCCGCATGTTGGCGTAAAAAACCTCCGGGTCGAAGGCGAGGAAATCGAGATCGCACATGATGAAGTCATGTTTTGCGAACAATGCGTTGTTGAACAGCACATCGATCCGCCCGAATTCACCCAGCGCGGTCGCGATCATGTGGCGCAAACGGTCTTCATCGCCAACGTCGACGGCCAGAGATATGGCTTTTCCACCGGCCGAGGTAATGCTGTGCGTGGTTTCTTCGGCGGTCGCGGCGTTGATGTCGGTGACGAGGACATGACCGCCTTCACGCGCGAACATTTCTGCGCTAGCGCGGCCAATGCCGCTGCCGGCTCCCGTTATGATACAGGCTTTGCCTTCAAGGCGGCCCATGCTTGTCTCCGGCCTTTTCACCGCGCAGCAAAGGCGGCTGGGTTGCTGGTGACGGCTTTACCGGTCGCAGGCTCTACGGGAAAAGAGATCATTTCGAAGAACGACTTCCAGCTGCCATCGACGCGACGCATGCAGTCGTTCTGGCGCAGCGAGATGTATTTCGTCCTGCCATCCTTCATTTTCAGCTGCATGTCCTGCGTATCGATCTGTATGCCGAATTTCCCATCGGAATCGGCCACGAAGAGCGGCATCTTTACCTTGATGCCGCTAAGGCTTCCCATCAGCGGTGCGTAGTAGTCGTGCAGCTCATGCAGGCCGCGGATTTCACCGGGAGAGAAACTGTCAAACACCAGAACATCGCTGCCTGGGCCATAATACGAGACCAGTTCATCGATGCTTGTTGAAAGAGCGCCGACATCCATCCATTTGCGGATCTCGGCTTTTGCGTTGGCTGGCGACGTGGGGGGGCCAGGGATCGGGTCGGCGGCCCAAGCGATAGGGCCGCGCAGGGGAGGCGTGCCGTTCATGACCGCCATGCCGGTCTTGGCATCGGCTGGCACGGAGATATGTTCCTGCACGATCTGCCAGGCGCCATCGATCTTCTTGAAGGCGTCGAGTTGGCGTGTGCTGACAACGAGCGCGCTACCATTTTTCATGGCCATTGTGAATTTCAGACGCAATGCGGCACAGGCAAATACACCGTCGGACGCGACATTCGAATCCAATATATCAGTGTGCATTGAAGCGACGGGAACAAATTGCGCATCGAACGCATCTGCGATCTGCTTGCGGCCACGATAGATCCCCGGCGCCATGATGTCGATCACGAGGGCATCGGGCGCGTAGTAGCCGATCAGATCCTTCATGTGGGTCTGTGTGGCTAGCGCATCTTCGATACCCATGATGGCTTTGACGTCGGCTGGATTATTGAACGGTGCCGCCGCTGTTGCAGCCAGACAGGTGGCTGCAAGATATAGTCGTCGGCATAGCATGCTCTGTGGCCGGCGCTTGAATCGCTCGATCATGTGGTGTTCCCACCTTGGGTCTTTGGTTGGCGTATTACTGCGAGGGACGCGAGCCACCATGGCCTACCGTAAGAAAGGCCTTTTCGTTTTGAAAAGAGGCCTTTTGCCTGTGTCATGATCAGACGCCGACTGTCATATATCCGTTGAGGCGGGTGCGGCGGCTGAGCAGCACGCCGAGTGCACCGACCACCAAGATTGCGGCGATCACCTGCAATGCACCCGATAGGCCCACTAAGGTCTGCAGGGCGCCGACGAGGAAGGGATAGAGAAAACCGCCGAGAAAAAATGACGTGGTCAGTAAGCCTACGGAATGGCCGCGCAGCGCCTCTGGCACCAGCGTGGTGGACAGCACGACCAGATGCGGCACGTAGAAGCCCACCGCTGTCCCTGCAAGCATGCAGCCAAGGCCTACCATCCATCCAATCGTGGCAAAGCCGATGCAGCCCATGCCCGCCGCGGCCAGCAGCAGTGCCACTGCAAAGGTGAGCCTCACGCCTAGCCTGCTCTGGACTTTGCCAAATACGCTGCCGCCAACTGCACTCATCACCGTCACGCCGGCGATGATGACAGACTGGGTGATCGGTGCGGTGATGCCGATGCCGGTGAGGATGAAGGGTACGTTGGAACCGATGCTCAGGGGCACCATCATCAGCAGGCACCCGGCCGCGCATACGGGCCAGGTGAGCGCAAGCGTACCACCAAGCCCCTGCCCAGAGGCGGATTTCGGCAGCCGCAGATCCGGAACCGCGACGAACGCCAGGAGCGCCACGGGGAGGGCAAAAATGCCATAAAGCAGAAATGGCAATTGCCAGCCGAGCGGCCCTACCAGGGCGCCTGCACCAATGAGCCCGACCAGGCCTATGACGCTTCCCAGGCTGGTCTGGTAACCCATGGCCCTGCTGCGGGCATTGCCGCTGTAGGTGTGCGCCAGCAGCAATGCGCAGCCGGTGGTGAGCAGGCCCGCGGCACCCCCGGCCAGAAGGCGTGAACCGAGCAGAACAGTGACGTTTGCCGATAGCGCCGGGATCAGGCCGGCTGCGCCATAGACCATTGCTGCTAGAATCAAAAGCCGCCGCACGCCCAGGATGCGCGCAATCTGGCCGCTGAAGATCGACGTTACCATCAACCCCAATGCAGCGAGTGCGGACACCATTTGTGCGATAAATTGGCCGTGCGCGCCGAATGTCGTGGACATTGCGGGCAAGAGGGCTGGTGTCAGCCCGAAGAGCAGGCTCTGGGCTGCTTGTGACGACATCATTACAACAAAGGTCGACCGAGGCGATTCGCCCGCGGCTGCTGGGGCGCTGTCTTGCGTGGCTGTGCTGCGCATGATCGTTCCGTATCATCCTACTGAAAGGCTGCACGCGTACAGCTGCGATAGGCCTGTTGCACCTTGGGCTCGGTGCCGGCCGGCCGAGGCATACGCTGGAGGCAGTGTTTTTGCCAAACCTTGTATGTAGGGCTCAGAAATTGCTGCCGCCTGCCCCGCGATAGGTTCGTCGGGAGCAACTCGTCCGCATTTGCAGTTCGTCACGGGTTACCAACGGACCGCCCTGGACGCGATCCGTTCAAAAGCGTGCTGCGGTTACGTAGCCATAAAATGCGGGGGGCTGATATGAACAAAAATCGCGCTAGACGTCTGCTTTCAGGTGCTTCCATTTTGGCCTGCCTGGTTTCAATGCAGGCAGCCGGACAGGCGTTGCCGGCGTCCTCGGAACCAGGCTCGACCGGGCCGGGCTAGGCAGGGCCGGTTGGTGGCAACGGCATCCGATTTGAAGAGATCGTTGCACGGCCCGGCGTTCGGCCGAGCGTATCCAGTCCACGCCGATCTCGATCACGGCGTTCAGCAACAAGACCTTGCGGCAGAAGAACATCAAGAAAACGTCCGACCTTATGTTCAGCACGCCCGGCGTGTATCTGAGCGGTTCCGGTGGGCGCGAGAACTCAGTGTTCCAGATCCGCGGCCAGTCCAAGGCTCTGAGCGGCACGAATTCGCCCGCCGTAGCGAGTTACTTCGCAGACGTGCCGCAGCCGGTGTTCGGCAGCGGCATCGATATCTACGACATGTCAAACGTTCAGGTACTGAAGGGGCCGCAAGGCACGCTGTTTGGTCGTAACACCACAGGCGGCGCAGTTCTGTTCTATCCGGTGCTGCCCACCAATACGCCGAATGGTTATATTCAGGTAGGCTACGGCAATTACAACGAGCGCCTGGTCGAGGGTGCGGTCACTGTGCCGATCGTGCAGGACAAACTCTCGCTGCGTGTTGCGGGACAGTATGAGCAACGCGATGGTTACACCAAGAATATCGGTGTCGGCGGCAACCTGGACGATCAGGATGTGAAGGCTTTTCGTGCGTCACTGCTGTTCACGCCGACGCCCTGGCTGAAAAACACGACGATCTTTGACGTGTATACCAACCAGTACAATGGCGATGGCGTACAACTTCTGGACCTGGATCCCAATTTTTCTCTGATCGATGAATTCGGCGTACGAGCCGCGCTCGCGAAATATCTGGCGTTGGAACAGGCACGCGGGCCGTTCGTGACCGATAGCGATACGCTGCCGGCCCATGATGCAACACGCCGCATGGGCGTCACCAACCGAACCGATATCGACCTTCCATACGACCTCACACTAACGAATATTTTTGGCTATAGGCGCACCTTCCTTGAATACAACATCAACACGGATGGCACGCCAGGACCCTTTTCCACCCTGTTCGGGTCGCCGATCTCGTTGCTCAATGCCGGCGCGATCAACCATGTGGAGCAGTTCACGGATGAAGTGCAACTCAAGGGCAAGCTGTTCGACGATAAGCTCTCCTGGCTGCTTGGCATATTCTACCTCAGTTCGGATCCTTACGGGGTGACGGGAACAGGCCTCGGGCTCGGCCAGGTGGAGCTTGACCCGCTGCATCCGCCCAATCCGCTTGGCACCTTCTCCTACAACAACAACTATGAGACCAGCCGCGCCGCCTTTGCGAACATTAATTACGATCTTGGCGCTTTGCTCAGCGGGCTACGGTTCAGCCTTGGCGCGCGCTACACGTATGACCACCAGAGCGCGTGTACAGCCAATGACACGACGACGCATGGCCTTATCGGCCCGGCCGGATGCGCGAACGGTAACCCGCTTCTGATCGATGCTTCTACGAACAGCGACATCTCACATGCGCCGACCTGGACAGTGGGGTTTGACTGGCGGATCAACAAATCGCTGCTTGCCTACGTCGCGTCACGGCGCGGCTACCGTGAAGGAGGGATCAATTCGCCATCACTCGGCGGCACGCTGGCTCCCTTGCAGACCTTCGGGCCGGAGAAGGTGACCGACGTCGAGGTGGGGCTTCGAACGGATTACGCGATTGGCAATGTCAGAACGCGTTTCAACGTGTCCTTGTTCGACGGCTGGTATAGCGGTGTTCAGGTGCCGCTAAGCGGTTTGCTGACGCAACCAGGCTGCAAGGCGGGCGACCCGACGTTCGGCAAGCCGCCTTACTCGCCCGACGGCGACTGCAACCCCAACAATGATCCCAATTCGGGCACGTTACTTGTCAATGCCGGGAATTCACGGGTGGAAGGCATCGACTTCGACGGCGACATCTCGCCGATTCCTAACCTTGTGCTTTCGTTTGGTGGCAATCTGCTCGATCCGGAGACCACATCGTTCGCAGCGCCGCCCGAAGCCGCCTACTATGAAAGTTCAAAGAAGATCACCTTTAACATGGTCGCCAGAACAACGCTGAATGGCGGCTTTACCTATACGGTTCCATTAGGCCATCCCGGCAGCTTGGTGTTCGGGGGAAACATCTACTATAGCAGCAGGCTGCAGTTCACCGATACGTTCCTGCCAGATTATTCGGTGACGAACTTCCATGTTGATTGGAACAATTTCTATTCGAAGCCGGTGACACTTTCGTTCTATATCAACAACGCCTTCAACCGGGCTTACCCGGCGATCGGTGCGGTGTCTGGCCTGTCTCTCGGATTTAACTCCGCCATTTATGGGCCGCCGACCCTCTATGGTTTCCAGCTCCGCTACAGTTTCGGCAGCTAGGAAGGCAGGGGGCATCGCCCCCTGATAACCTCTTGTCGTAATGAAACTGTTGCTGTTCCCATGCTCCGCGACAGCGAAATAAAAGTTATTTGCTTCTTTTCTCCAGAAAAGAAATCTTTCCTTCTACCGCAAGGCGGGCAGACAAACATGGCTTGCTGCGCGGCCGATACGCGTTGCTCCAAAAACGTGCATGCGACGCGCCTCAATAGCTGAAAACAGGTGCAGCAGGGTCTCGTCCTGCTCGGCATCTGCGGCACCAACAAAAACCTCACATGCGGCCTCGGCCGTCTCCCAATCGCTGAAACTACGACCAAGCAGCGCCGAAACCTCGGCGAGGTCGCGCGCACGCATTTCTGCACCCGTCGCATCGGACCGGGCCACCCACTCCAATAATTGACTAGCGGAGTCTTTCCGGGAGTCATCGAGTTTGCTGGCTGTTTGTATGCTCGCAAGTGTGTCTGCTAGTTTCGCGATCAGCTGAGCGTTGTCACCGATGCGCTCAGTTGGCGGCGGTTCCGTCTTGGGTGCAACGCCCATGAGCGTGCTGAGGGAGAGAAGAATAACCTGGCGCAGCGCGAGATCAAACTCCAGGTAGACGGCGTGCTGGTCGCCGGGCTGCAAACGGCCGACAGTGCCGGCGAATTGCATGGTGCCCAGCATGGCAAAGAGCAGGGTGTGGAATTCCACCACGCGATCATCGATCTCTTCGCCGAAAGATACTTCGTAATGGCGGCAGAGTGCGGCCATGGCGTCGCCGAGGGGTTCGACCGAATCGCGCATGCGCATGGTGGCGATATCGACCAGCGGGTCGCCGATCATGCTGAACTCGAAATCATATAGACCCGTCATACGGCCATGCTCGAACAGGAACTGTCCGGAATCGAATTGTATGAAGCAGGGTTTGGTGCGGTGCTGCGGTATGTTTCGCTCGATCCAGCGGCGTACGAAAAGCAGCAACGGTTCTGGCTTGCTTTTTGTGCGCTCGTACTGAGGAAGATAAGCGTGCATGCCGGCTAGCGCGATTTCCTCCGCGGTTTCCGGCAGACGCAAACCCCTGGCAACGAAAGCCTCCACTGGAAGGCGGTGCATGGCGGCGACAGCCTGCATGTAATCGCGAGCGACGTTCCGACGCTGCTCATCGCTCTCCAACTCCGCCATGTCCCTTGTGCCGGGAAGCGCATCCATCAGGATGGCGGGTGGGTTGTCGCAATAGCCATAGATGCGCGGAACGGGGATGCCATGCGCGTCCAGTACTTCCATTACGTCGGCTTCCCGCTTGAGTTCCGGAAAGATCGAGACGTCGCCTTCACGGTCGCCGCGAAGATGCAGGTGGCTTGTTTTTCCGTCTTTCAGGACATCGACGAACCAGGCGGGACGCCAACGTATCTGCCGGTCCATGCGGGTAATGGTGCCGCCGGTGGTGCGCTCCACAAAAATGCGCAGCGCAGCCTCGCCGGCTTCGCCGTAATCGGCTTTCGGCTTTTCGAGCCGGGTGGCTGCGTTGGACAAGGTTCAGGCTTTCTTGAACAGGCTTTTGCCAATCTCGGCCATTTGTAGAACGCGTTCCTTGCGTATCTGAGCGGCAGGCTCCTGGTCTTCGCCTTTTGGATCGTATGGAAAGATCAGAAGCGGGCCATGCGGCAGATGCGCGAGCGCCTCGGTGACCACGAGCTTGGGATCGAACGCCAGAGAAACATCGAAATCCGTGCCCTCTACGCCACGCCGAAACGTGGGCGTATCCATCGACGGTGCGAGAACGGCAAGCACGTCGATATGAGAATCAGCCAGCTCTGCCCACAAGGCTTCCGCCAGAACCATTTCGAATGCCTTGCTGGCGGAATACATGGCGAGCCAGGGCTGGCCGCCGAGGGCCGCGATCGAGCACATCAGCAGCATGCCGCCACGCTTGCGTGCTGCCATCTTTCCGCCCAAGCCGTGTGCGATCTGAGCGACCGTGCTGACATTCATGTTGATAACATTTAGCCAGCGCTCGACCGGACTTGCCAAGTAAGGCGATCCACCGCCATCGGCGCCAGCGTTCGAAACATAAAGCCCTACTTCCAGATCTTCAGCGGCGCGCAGGATGTTGTTTCCGGCACCGGGCGCCATCAAATCCTGCACGAGAACTCGGGTTTTCACCCGATACGCTTGCTCGAGCTCGGCGGCGAGTTCGGCGAGCGGGTCAGCGCGGCGGGCTACGAGCATGACGTTGATGCCGAGAGATGCGAGTTGGCGCGCGTATTCCGCACCCGTACCATCCGAGGCGCCAGTGACGACGGCCCAGGGGCCATATTTTAAACCTGCCGTTTCGCGACCTGCATTGGGATAGCCACCTAGAGGCATGGAGCTCTCCTGCTCGATGAGATATCTTCGATTATCTTGATTGCCGCCCTATGGCTTCCAGACTGCCCGGCCACTGCGCAGATCAACAGGCACCGAAAGATGCTGATAGACGATGAGCCACTTGCCGCCGAGCTTGCGCAGCACATCGGTTTGCCGCACGACGGCATCAAGGGAGGGCGTGCCATTCTTGCCTGGCGCGGTGAAGTGCTGATGGCTGTAGGCCACAGCCAGATCGCATCGCGTGTCGATGGTCATGTCGAGGATGTCGGTGTGGAAATTACTGTAATTGTCCATGTAGACGGAAAAGTCGGACTTTATGCCGGCGATGCCGTGGCGCTGCGGCCCGAAGAAATCATCCTGCACAGCGTTCGGCGCGAAGGTGGAGAGGCCGGCCTCAGGCGTTGTTGCCGTGGCGACCAGAACCTCCACTTTCGCGATTGCAGCTTTTTCTACGGCCTGCGATCCGGCATCGGGGCATCCTTCCGCGGCGAACGAAATTGCCGACCAGAACAGCGGGAGACATGCGAGTGCTAGGCTACGCTTCATGGAGTTTGCCCATTCTAGTGTGCGACAAAGCCTAAAGCGGGGGCGGGGAGCTGGGCCTACCGGCAGGAAGGAAGCAGTTCCCTTTTGAAAAAAGAAGCAAAAAACTTTTATTCGTCGCGCTGGCTATGAAAAACCTGCGGTGAACCCATGGTCTCTCGCAACGAGATTGGCTGCTTTTCATCGAGATCTTTTATGGCGTAGCGTTTGCCGAGCTCTGCGCCGATCAGCGCCTGCCCGGCCAGGGTTGCCAGGTGGGGGTCGGAATGAAGCGCATCGAGCACCAGGCCGCTAAATTCGGGATGTTCCCATTGCGGCAGCATTGCGCGCAATTCGAGGGGAATGGCCTCCGGAGGCATTGATTTTACGGCATCGGTGAGGATGAAGCCGGGCCAGAAGGAAACCGAGGTCACGCCATGTGGCGCCAAATCGATGTGCATGTCAGCAGCCATCTTGTCGACGCCCGCTTTCGCCGCGCCATAGGCAGGGCCGTGAAAGTAACAGACCGCTCCGTAAAAGGAGATGCTGGCAATCAGGCCACTCTTTTGCGCCACCATGATTGGCGCGGCATAGTAGGCGGCGACGTAGCTGGAGCGTAAACCAACGTCGATCATGTCGACGAGCTTGAGCGGCTTTTCCCAAAATGGGCCCGGGGACACAAGTTCCTGAGGGTAGACTGCAGCGGCATTGCTGACAAGAATGTCCAGTCTGCCGCTTTCGTCTGCAACGCGCTGGAACGCGGCCTTCACCTGCATATCGTCGCGATGATCACACGCGATGGCGAAGCCCTTGCCGCCGCGCTCGTCGATCTCGCGCACGACCTGGTCGAGCGCTGCGGAGTCGCGACCGGTGACGTACACTGTGGCGCCTGTGGAGGCGAAGCCGCGGGCCACGCCTTGACCAAGGCCCCTTGTTGCACCTGTAACTAAGACGACTTTGTTAGTCGCCATCAGAACCTGCCTTTGTCGATTGTGTTGGGAGCTGCGTGTCGCCGAGGGTCTGGTTCTCGAAAAGGCTTTCTGCGGAGACAAGGCGCTGCTTAGCCCATCCTTTTTCGTAAGGTGTCGACGCAATGGTGTCGAAGCGCAGCTTTTTAAACTTCCAGCCGTCCGGACACCTGACGTAGTCATCCTTGTAGATGCCAAGGATCCAGAGTGCCTGCGGGCCCGGCATTGTTGCAGTGACCAATGCATGCCAGTGGCCGGTGGCGGTATCGCCGTCTATCTCGATCAGGGGATTCGTTACGTAGTGGATGATGAATGGCACTGCGCCGAACGCTTGGAACAGTTCCCTTATCTGCTCGCGCCCTTTTGCATAGCCTGAGTCTGGCGCCCCGTCCCAGACTCCATCCTCAGTGAACATGTCGGCGACGGCTTGAGGGTCCGTGTGCGTTGGGCCACTCCATCCACCATCATTATAGTTGTCGTAGCGCGCCTTCAGCTTGAGGATTTCCTCACGATCTTCGAGGGCTTGCAGCCGCTTTTCGATGGTCTTGCTCATGTGTTCTCCCCCTGAAGTGGAGCCTCTCGTGCCAAGTCATAAAAGTTCTTGCATCTTTTCTTCAAAAAAGAAGTGCTTCCTTATGAAATTGTCCCCACGCGCCCACCTTCCGTAAAAATCGTACTTCCGGTGGTGTAACTCGAGGCATCCCCGGCAAGCAGAATAGCCGCCCCGACGGCCTCGTCAGCAGCACCGAACCGCTTGATTGCATTGCGTTCGGCAAGCCCGAGGCCCCGATGGATGTCGGCCTCCTTCCCGTCGGGGCTCATCGAGCCCACGCAAAGCGCATTGACGCGCGTGTGCGGCGCCAACGCCTTTGCTAGAGACCGCGTAAGGAAGGCCAAAGCTGCCTTGCTGACACCGTAGGCAACGGCGGGTGGAATGGGCGTAAATCCGCCGCAGCTTTGCACTGAAATGATACTGCCTTTGCCGTGCGCCTGCATGTCGGCGGTTGTGAGTTCCGCAAGGCGCCAGGTTGCGAGCACATTGACGTCGATGGCGGTTTTCCAAACCTCGTCATTATTGGCCCAAAGGCCGCCATCCTTGGCGTAAACCACGCCCGCGGCTGCGTTGTTGAACACGATATGCACAGGGCCGAAACGCTCATGTGCGGCGCCGGCCAGGCGCTGGAGATCGCCGGCGACACCTGCATCCGCGGCGCAGGCCAGGGCCCGGCCGCCGTCGCCGGCATTGATACTTTCGGCGATCTG
Organism: Acetobacteraceae bacterium; assembly: GCA_965198855.1. GTDB lineage: Bacteria > Pseudomonadota > Alphaproteobacteria > Acetobacterales > Acetobacteraceae > BOG-908. Next base: position 1,713,131 of record CBDAPZ010000002.1, read on the forward strand.
TTCGAGCCGCTCTGCATTTCGCGCAGAGATCACCACATTTGCGCCGAGTTCCGCATAGGCGCGGGCTACATGCTCACCTACGCCGGGGCCAACGCCGGTAAGGATTGCAGTGCGGCCATCGAGGCGAAAGCGGTCGAGAACAGATGCCATCAGTGACTTCCGAGAATGGACGCGAATAGCGGCGCCAGCGGGCGCACCGGCTCGGCGCCGGTGAAACCCTCATGCGCCGCGGCCATCGCCTCCGTCAGCCGGCCGAAGCCGATTTGCAGGTCCATCACCTCGATGAAGCCACCATTCCGCGCGCGTGTATCGAACAATGCGCAGCGTTCGCCGAGCGGTGTTGTATTTTCGAGGGCGAGTTCGAAGCCTTGGCTCAGCAGTCTGGCATAGGCGGTGTCATACTCTTCCCGCAGCATCACATGGTGGTAGCCGGGCCCCCGTTCGGCGAGTGCTTCGGTAAAGACCGAGTTGTCGCCTGCCAGCGGCTGAACGAGTTCGATCAGCAGCCCACCGGAAAAACCGAAGGCCACGCGTATTGCCAATGTTGCGGGTTTTCCACGGTAGCGATGGCCTTCTTCCATCCGCATGTCGCCGGTGAAAAACGGGCCGGCGCGCAACACGCCTGTCCAATGCGACAGGGCCGCATCCATGTCCGCGACGACGTGGCAGAGCTCGATGATCGATCCCGGCGGTTGCAACATGTGGCGCGAACCGGCTAGCTGAAGAGGGACTGGCTGATGCGCTCGACCGCGAGCACACGGTTTCGGCGTGTCGCCGTCTGCTGTTCGTTTGCTTCAGGTGGTTCGCCAAAAGCATAGACATAGCTGCAGCCTTCCGGAAGGCGCTGTAATGCGGTGCGCACCACCTCCTCGGCTGACACGATGCCGGGGATGTCCATGTTGCCGAGGGTGTTGCGCAGCGTGGGCGTTTCCATGATGGGCGCTGCGATGCCAATTACATGCACGCCATGGCCGCGCAATTCTGCCCAAAGTGACTCCGCAAAGTTCATCACGAAGCCCTTGACGCCGGAATAGGCGGCGACCCCAGGCTGGCCACCCAGGCCTGCACCCGAGCCCATCAGAACGATGCCGCCGCGCTTGCGTGCACGCATGAGATTGCCGAAATGATGGCAGGCCGCGGCCACGGTGAGGCAGTTGCGCGCGACCAACCCGTAGGTCGTGTCGAGCGGCGTGTCGAGAAAACTATGCCCACCGGATTCGGCGCCGGCATTGGAAACATACAGGCCCACCTGCAGCCCATCGGTTGCGTGCGCCATCTGTGATGCAGCATCGGGTGCATTGAGATCCTGCACCAGAGTGCGCACTTCTACGCGAAAGGCATCGCGCAATTCGGCGGCCAGAGAGTCCAGCAGGGCCTTGCGGCGCGCGACGAGCAGGATATTGATGCCGGCGGTCGCGATTTCGCGCGCAAAGGATGCGCCGGTTCCGTCCGATCCGCCGGCGATCACGGCCCACTCGCCATACTGGGCACGGTCGAGCAAGGTTTGGGTCAAATCGACGCTCCCACCAGAATATGTGGTAATCGATGACGCAAGGACAGGGGCATGCCTCCTACCGCCCTATAGGTGAGAGCGGACGGCGACGGCAGGAAAACGCATAGTCAAGCAGGAGAGATACGCATGTCGGAATCGCTGGCGGGCAAGGTTGCGCTGATCACGGGCGCCGCGCAGGGCATCGGCGCCGACACGGCAAAGCTGTTCGCCGAGCGCGGAGCCCACGTGGTTCTCGCCGATATCGACGGGGGCGGTGTGCAACGCGTGGCGGCCGGAATCAGTGATGCCGGCGGCAACGCCTCGGCAACTGCGCTGGACGTGACGGACGAGGCCGCCATCGCTGCTGTCGTTGCCGACGTCTTTCGGCAGCACCGCAGCATCGATATTCTGTTCAATTGTGCGGCCCTGCAAGGCGAAGCGCAGCGAGCGCGCGACCTGGATGTGGTGAAGCTCGATGCCGCCGTGTGGGATGCAGCAATGGCGGTAAATGCGCGCGGGCCAATGCTGATGTGCAAGCATGTGCTGCCGCATATGATTGCGGCCGGCACTGGTTCGATTATCCACGCAGCATCCGGGTTTGGGCTGCTTGGTGAAGTGACGCTGACGTCCTATGGCGCATCGAAGGCGGCGCTGATCAATCTGAGCCGCTTTGTTGCCACGCAGTATGGCAAGCAAGGTATACGGTCCAACGTGATTGCGATCGGGTTTGTGCTTACCGAGAATGCGATCGAGTCCACACCTCCGGTGGTGAAGGACATCCTGCTGTCGCACCATCTTACGGCAGCTTTGGGCGAGCCGCGTGATGTGTCGAATGTGGTGGCATTCCTGGCCTCGGAGCAATCGCGCTTTATCAATGGCGCGCTGATTCCCGTGGATGGTGGGTTTACGGCGCATCAGCCCAGCATGGTGGATTTTCAGAAGCTGTTTGCGGCGATGGGGAGCAATCAGCTTTAAGAAAGGCATTCTCTTTTAAAGAAAAGAACCAAAAGACTTTTGCGTCTTTAGTTGCGCGTGCATCAACATGTACTTCAAGGTGTTGCTAGGCTGCGGCCTGCAATATACCCAAGCGTCATCGCCGGCCCCACATTGCACCCATGCGCCGGCGCGGCGCCGCGCCAGATCGAGTTCGCATCCAGGCCAGCCGCATACAGGCCGGGAACCGGGGTGTCATTGCTGTCCAGCACACGCGCCTGCCCATCGATGCGCAATCCCACCGTCGTCGACCCATCGCCCGGCAGAATTTTCACGGCGTAAAACGGCGGTTTCTCCACGGTACCAAGGCAGGGATTAGGGCTATGCTTTGGGTCGCCAAGATCGCGATCAAGGGCGGTGTCGCCCTTATGGAAATCAGGATCAATCCCGCTGATGGCAAAGCCGTTCATGTCCGCAGCGGTCGCGTGCAGCCCTACGGGATCCACGCCGATCTTCCGAGCGAGTTCTTCCAGCGTCGGTGCTTCTACGATGTAGCCTGCATCGCGTAGCTTCTTCAGGCCCGTGCCGCCGGGGAACACCATGCCCAGACCGTAGGCTTTGAGGAAACGAGCATCGGCAACCAACCACGCGGGCACTGCGCCTGCCTTGTGCATGTAATCAACGAAAACAACGGAAGCCTCGTTGCCGAAGCGGCGGCCGTTCTTGTCCACGGCGATGCATCCCGGCTTTGCCATATCGATCAGGTGGGCGTAAATCGCGGTCGTGCCATCGGGCCGGCGCAGCGTGGAGGCGACCGCCCATACGCCGTTGGCTATGTTTTCGCCATCCAGCGCGCCACCTGCGTCGAGCCCTATATTCATGCCGTCGCCGGTGTTGCAGCCGGCCATGATGGAAACATGGGTTTCAGGATAAGGCATGTAGGCGCGGCGCAATTGAGCGTTGGCAGAGAAACCGCCGGACGCAAGCACCACGCCGCGCTGCGCATGCACTGTTTGGACCTCGCCATTGCGTTCCACGCGCACGCCGGTCACCTGGCCGGCTTCGACCACCAGCGCGTGCACCGAGGCTTCCGGCCACAAGGTCACGCCGGCATCGCGTGCAGACCGCAGAAGCCTTGCCGCAAGTGCATTGCCCATAGTGAGGCGCGAACCGCGCGGGCGCCTGCGCAGCTTGTCCCAGCCAAAGCGCAGCACTAGGCGGGCGAGATATAATGCCGATTTTGCCGAGGATTTCGCCTTTGCAATATGGGGCAGATCCGGCAGGTCGATCATGAAGCCGCCGGGCGCATTAAATTCCCCGCGTGGTGGCCGCAGTTTGGGAAATAACGAATCGAGTTTGCCGGCGCTGTATTCGAGCGGCCGCAGTAGCCGGCCATATGTGCTGGCGCCTTCTATCTCCGGATGCCAGTCAGGAGAGTGATCCGCCAGCGCAAAGACAACTTCAGTTTCCTTCTCCAAAAAACGCAACATTTCCGGGCCGGCTTGCAGATATGAGTCGAGCACATCGAGCCGCAAGCCGTCTGGTACGAGGTTTTCGATGTAGCGACGCGCGGCACCGGGCGGGTCTGGCAGGCCGGCCGCCTCGGCGTGATGGTTGCCCGGAATCCAGATGCCGCCGCCCGATATTGCTGTCGTGCCGCCAAAGAACGCTGTTTTTTCCAGCACCAGAACCTTTGCGCCACGTCGCGCCGCAGTGACCGCGGCGGTGAGGCCAGCTGCTCCCGATCCCACGATCACTGCATCCCATTTCATGCGCATCACCTGTTGATCGGCGCCCGCAAGATTGGCGCATGCTGCGGATGCTAGTGGCGCCGTGCTTTCACCATCCTGCCATGCGGCAGGTCGCATCATTCGGTGAAGCGGCGCGCATGCTCTTGGATGCGGCGAGCAATCTGCTTCGCACGGTCATGCAGGAACTCGATATGCGGCGTGCCGGGCGGGAGGATCGCGGGCAGTCCCGCGAGTGGCGTGGTCTTTACCGAATGGATGAAGTGAGCAGGATCACTCGATGGGGGAACGCCCTGCCATCTCAGGAGCATCCAGCCCTCCGAGAGGCCAGCCGTGTCGATCCAGTTATGCACGCCGGGATCGCTGGAACAGAGCACGTAGGTGACGCTGCCATCGGCATTTGCCAGAACCTGCGCCTTGTTAAGGCTGACCATGCGTGTGGCAGGATCGGGGGATATGGTCCAGGGATCGGAAATCTGAAAACCCGTGTAGACTGCGCCGGTATCCGCAACGGTGATCACCAGGGCCTCGCCCGGGAGCAGCTTGAAGCGGCCGCCGGCAAGGAAGCCCCAGCCACCTGGCCGGCCATTCGGGCCGACAAGGCGGTTGGGTTTCGGCGTGCCCAGAAAGCCATCCTTGAAGCCGCGCCAGAAGCCGACCCAATCTTCCATGTTCGCGACGATATCCTCGACGAGGGCTTGATCGTTGCGTTGCCTGGGCACAGGCGGACCGGATAGGCGCTCGACCGACAATTCGGCCGGGGATTGCCGCCAGTCTGACATGCTGTCGCGGGCGAAAACCCAGAGCTTGCCAGGATTCGATTGCAGATGATGGACGCGGTTGCCGGCAGGTTCGGCGTCGATTGTGATGGTAAAGGCGCCGTCTTCATCGGGCACGATCTGCTGCGAGGTCAGTGCGGCGAGGGTTCGGCCAAGCCCCGCATAGCCCGTGAAGTCCGCGACGATCTCGATAGTGAATTGCGCTGGATTAGGTGCAAAAAGGCCGTGGATGACGTAGGTTGCCTCGCCATCGATCGGGATTTCACGGTTAAAATTGTCGGGATTGTCGATCGCGACGGCAGCCCCGGGATAGGTGTGGCCGAACCAGGTGCGCGGTGGGTTGTAGACGTTCCAGATCACGTGCGGGCGCGCGGCATCGGCGTTGACGACGCGCATAACCAGCGCCAGCACCCACTGGTCCAGCGCGCGATCGAGGCCAAGATAACCATCTGCGCAGCGCGCGGCGGGATCGGCTAGCATGCCGGCCCGCGCGAACTCGCGGGCAGCACGTATCGCTGGTTCTTCAATCAGGCGCAAGGCAAGGCGCTCCGCCGCGCACTGGTGCGCCGTGGCGACGGGACTGCGCATTCGTGGATCGGTCATTCTCGTGGCGTCAAGGTTTGGCGAGCAGATGGCCGAAGCTCTGGTAGTAGTCGGCAAGGCGCGCATGGATTTCGGCCGGGTCGATACCAAACTGCTCGGGGCTGTGACGATGCTTTCCCAGACGGGACGCAGACGGGTTGTTGGCGAGGAAGTTGGCGAGGCGACCCTCCAGATCCGACGTGAAAGGTAGCCCGAAACGCGCATAGATGCGCCGCACCGATCCGACCGGATCATGCACCACGTCGCGATGCGCGATATCGATGATGCGCGATTCGATGGCCGGACTTTCGAGACGTGCACGGGTTGCACGCGCCATTGCTTCCGTCCAGGTATCCACGACGTTGCGGCCGACGGCATGCAGGTCCCGTCCTTGGCCTACTGCCGCTTGCAAACCGGCAATCATGCTGGAGAGGGATGAGAGAGTGGATACCGGATCGCGATGCGTCCAGACCAGCCCGGCATCTGGATAAGCCTCGACCAGGCCAGCGAGATCGAATAGGTGGTGGGGCGACTTGATGACCCACCGGCCTCTCGGGCCCTTCCATTGGAATTGCTGCAGCAGCCGTTTATGGGTGCGATAAAGCCCTTCCGGCACAGTATCTATAATCCATTGCGCGTATTCCGGCACGCCGTACTCGGCGGGAAAATTGCTGCTGGCAAAATGGAACATCATGCCGTGATTGCATTCGCCGGGCTGGGTGCAATCCAGGCGCTGAATTTCTGCAAGCTGTGGGGCATGGGCGAGATAGTTCTCATACATTTTCTGCACGATGGCGATGCGGGGATCGGCGTCGAAATTCGCCACGTCGCTGGCCGGCCAGGGGATATAGAGCTCGAATTCACGTGGCGCACGCGCGGCGGGGTCTTGCGTCAGCAGGTCGTAGGCTATGGTGGTGCCGGTGCGCGGCAGGCCGATAATGGCAAGCGGCTGACGGATTTGCTGCGCTTCGATGTCCGGGTTCAGCCGGGAATCTTCCGCCAGGCGCAGGCGGGTTTCGAGGATGTGCAGAATGCGGGTGCGGATAGCGGCGCGGAACGCCGGCTCGGGCTGCATCGCTTCCGTGGCGCGGACAAGCACGGAAAGGCCCTGGCGAAAACTGGTGTCGCTGCCCCAGTCGGCGAGGGCGGTCGCGCGCTCCGCTGCCGATAGCAGGGCCTGTTCATCCAGGCGCTCTTCCGTCGCTGCTGTTTTTGACATTGTCTCAATGTCCGTGCGGCGGTGGGCTGAGGCGCCTATCGGCGGAAAGGGGCGGAGCATCAGAAGGCAAGGAAGGACTTCTTTTCTGAAGAAAAGAAGCAAAAGACTTCTGTGTTATTGGAGGTGGCTATTGCAACGGGCATGGCTGACTTGAAGAACGTCTGGGCGCAGTTGCCGCCGATGCCGCGGGAACAGCTCACCGGCACGGTAGCGCTCTACGAGTCTGCGGGGCTTGAAGGTATATGGTGTTCGCAAACCTTTGCTGCACCATTCGGCACACTTTCTGCCGCGGCGGCGGTGAGTTCCCGGCTGAAGCTCGGCACCGGAATTGCGCTCGCCTTCGTGCGCAGCCCGCTTGAGACAGCGTGCAACATCATGGACCTCGATTTGCTAAGCGGCGGCCGTAGCGTGCTGGGGCTCGGTTCGAGCGCACAAAGCCTGACCGAGGGCGCCTTCGGCATGCCCTATGGGAAGCCGCTGAAACACATGCGCGAAGTGATTAGGCTCGTGCGCGCCATCGTTGCAGGCGCTCACACCGGGGAATTAGGTATTCTGCAAGGCGCGTATCATACGTTCGATCTGCGCCATTTTCGGACGTTTGCGGCTCCTGTGCGCAGCGACATTCCCATCTACATGCCGGCAGTGTTTCAAAACGCAACGGAAATGGCTGGTGAAATAGCAGATGGCCTGCTCGGCCATCCCCTCTGGAATACCGCATGGATTACCGGCGAGGCGATGCCTGCTTTGGTGAGAGGCTTGGCCAAGGCGGGACGATCCCGCGCTGCCGTCGACGTGAACCTGCAGATGTGGGTGGCGGTGAATGCCGACAAGCGGGCCGCCATCGAGGATGCGCGGCCGACGGTCGCCTATTATAGCCAATCGCCGCAGTATCTCAGATACTTCGAGACGATCGGCTTTGGCGATGCTGCGCGCGCTTTGCAAAGCGCTTTTGCACAAGGCGATTTGGTTGGCATGATCGCGGCGTGCCCGGACGAGATGGTGGAGAGCATTGCCATTGTCGGGAGCGTTGACGAGGTAAGGGCGCGGGTTGAGAAACGGCTTGTTCATGCTGACTCGGTGACGCCCGTGCCACCGCATTACGGGCTGCAGACCAGTAAAATACGCGACTATGCAAGCAAGATTGCCGAGTTGTTTTATTGAGTTTGGAACTAAAATTCGGAGATCATCATGTCTGTCGAGGTTAACAAGGATGTTGTCAGGCGCTATATGCAGGCGGTGATGGATGGCGATATGACGACGCTGGAGTCGCTTCAGCATAGGGATGTGACATGGTGGGTGCTTGGTGTCGGTGTTCTAGACCGTGCCACCTTCAATGCTTCCGTAAGTAGCGGTTTGCTGTCGGCGGAAACGCGCGTGGTGAGAATTACCGGAATGACGGCGGAAGGTGATCGCGTTGCTTACGAGGCAGAGAGTGAAATGACTTTTCCCGACAAGGTCTATCGCAACATTTACCACAATCTCTTGGTTATCCGTGAAGGCCTGATTGTAGAAGGGCGCGAATATATGGACACAAAAAAAGCGCAGGAAGCATTCGGATAAAACCGCGACAGCGACCCAAAAGTCTTTTGCTTCTTTTCTTCAGAAAAGAAGGCCTTACTTCTTTTTAAGAAATCGGCTCACGCGCGCCGCCGCAATCTTCCCCGGAATGCCCGAGACTCCGCCACCCGGATGATTCCCCGCACCACCCAGATAGAGATTTGCCACTGCCGGCTTCGGCCCGCCAAACCCTGTTGCCGGCCGATTTGTCCCGGTGCGCATGGAGCCGAAATCGATATGGGTGACGCATCCATTGGTCACGTTCAGCCGCAGTTCTCGCTCCCGTGGTGTTTCTACGAAGCGGCCGATCTCCGCATTGAAACCGTCGTAAAATTCGGAGATATGTGCAATCACCGAGGCCATCGTGCTGTCTTTCAGTGCGGGTGACCAGCCTTCTCGCGCATCAACTGCCATGGCCGGCAAATAGACATAGGCCACCGACTCGCCAGGTGGGGCTTGGCTGGGGTCCCAATTGGTGAGGGGCGATACGGAGACGGCATGGCGCTGCGGGATATCGCCGCGACGTGCCGTGGCGAAACTCTGTCGCACCTCCTCCGGTGTGCCGATGAGGCCGACGGCCTTGTCGATATCCGCATCGTCGTGGCGCAGATCTCGGTGGCGTTTCAGGCGTAGCGGTTTGGACATGGCAATGTTCGCGAGCAACGGCGCTGCGTTGGAACGATTGGCCGGCGCGTGCTGGATGCGTGTCATCAGGCGGTGTTCGACGCCGCCGGGGGTGGTGAGTTTCATGGCCGTGCGCGGATCGCATGTGGCGATCACCGCTTTTGCGCGCATGATCCGACCGTCGGCGAGGCGAACGCCGCGGGCGGCGGACTCCTCGATGATGATTTCGGCCACCGGCGCATTCAAGTGGATAGTGCCGCCGGCCGCTTCGAGGCTGGCGGCAAGCGCGTTGGAGAGGGTTTGCAGGCTGCCGATGGGCTTGCCGACGCCGAGCCGATGCAACAGGCCGAGAATCATGTACGCAGCGGCGTTGCCGTCATCGTCGATCGGGCCGGCGCCGGCGGCGATGCCGGTGAGCAAAGCGATCGCGGCAGGGTGGCGAAAGCGCTCGCACGCGATCTGGTCGGCGGTGCCGTTTGTCAGTGCCACCAATTCGTTTTTTAGCTTGATGTTGCGTATGGCGCCGCCGACCATCTTTGCAATGTCCCCCACGCCTGGGCGGCCCGGTTCGGCCATCATCATGGGAAAACCGATATCCATCATCGCGTCGATTACGCGCATGAAGTCGAGATAGGCTTTTTCGTCGTCGCGATTGAGCCGCCCCATATCCTCAGCGGTGCGCTTGGGGTCGCGGAACAACGCGATCGAGCTGCCGTCGGGATGCAGATAGACGTAGGAGGGGTCGGTATCGACGGTGTGAAAACCGTGTTTGACCAACTCGAGATCCTCGATCACGCCGGTGCCGCGCAGGAAAATCACTTCGACCGCGCAGGGTGTTACCAGATGCTGCGGTGCTTCGGGGATCATATAGCCGGAGCTCGTCATGCCGCCGACTTTCGGCAAGCGTTCCACAACGGCCACGCGCTTGCCCTCTCGCGCGAGATAGCCAGCTGCGGTCAGGCCATTATGTCCTGCGCCAATGATGACGACATCGACATCTTCGGTCATGAATCCCTCGCTTTGCAACCTGCGGTGCGCGCGCTGGTCTTCACAGTTCGTGTGCGCAGGTGGGCCTACCGGTTGACAGGTCTGCATTCCAGCGTCACGGCTCTAGCTTCGCGATGTTCTGCAAAGGCCGAGATGACCGCGCCCGTGACCCACGATATTGATATCACCATCGCCAAAGACCGACTGACGACCTGGTTCGCGCAGCGCGTGCCCGGCTGGCATAGTGTTACCGTATACTCGTTGGAGAAGCAGCAAGGATCTGGGTTTTCGGCGGAGATCCTGTTTGCGGATGTCGGCTATTCCACTGCGGCGGGTGATCAGCGCCGGCGGCTCGTGGTGCGTCGGCAGCCGCAATCCTTCGAGGTTGTGTTCGGTAGTGACCTGAAACTGCAAGCCAGCATGATGGCCGCGTTGGATGCGCGCGGCGACGTGGCCGTACCGGCATGGGTGGGCATCGAGCACGACCCGGATGTTCTCGGCGCACCATTCCTGGTGATGGGGCGCGTGGAAGGGCAATCCGCTTCGCAAAAGCCCAACTACAATCTATCCGGATGGCTGACGGCGTTCTCCCCCGCGCAACGCCGCGCCACCTGGGCAAACGGGATAGCCGCCTTCACCAAACTTCACGCGATAGACTGGCAGGATGGCTTCACCTTCCTCAACCGGCCTGAGCTTGGCGCATCCGGACTCGATCAATATCTCGCAGCGCTGAAGGAATGGCATCGTGTGGCGGGGGAGGGGCGCAAAATGCCGATCGCCGACGCAGCGCTGGACTATGTGCTGACACGACGCCCCGCAGAGGCGGATGTATGCGTGTTGTGGGGCGATCCCACGCCATCCAACACAATGTTCAATCCGGATGGCACTGTGGCGGCGCTGATCGACTGGGAGTTGGCGGCACTCGGTCCGCCGGAACTCGATCTGGCCTGGTGGCTGTATTTCGATGATTTGTTCAGCCGCCGTTTTGGCGTGACACGGCTGGAGGGGTTGCCCAATCGCGAAGAGTCGATCGCGATCTATGAGCAGGCCTCGGGCCGCAAGACCAGGGATATGGATTATTACGACATTGTCGCCGCGCTGCGCATGGCGCTGGTAGCGGTGGGCGCGTTCAACCGGCAGGTCGGCCTGGGTAACATTGCGGTAGATAATAAATCGCTGAACGCCAATCTCATGACGCTTTATCTGGCGGAGAAACTTGGGATGGATCTGCCGGAACTTGGGCCGGATTTTGTGAGCTTTATGCGCAATTTGACGCCGGTTGAGGAAGCTACAGGCTGAAGCCGCCGTCGACGATGATAGTTTGTCCGGTGACGTAGCTTGCTCGATCTGATGCTAGGAAAGCGACGGCTTCGGCGATTTCCTCAGCGCGCCCGAAACGTTGCAGCGCTATGCGCCGCCGCTGCGCCTCCCAAATCTCGGGCGTGTATAAATCTTTGAGGAACGTCGCGCCTAGACCAGCATCGATGATGCCGGGTGCTACCATGTTGGCACGAATGCCGTAACGGCCCTCTTCCTTTGCAATGGCCCGGCCAAGCGACTCGATCGCCGCCTTTGGCACGGAGGAAAGCGCGTCACCGGGTGGATAGGCGTAATTCGCGACGGAGACCACGCTGACAAAATTGCCCGCATTTTGCAGACGAAACTGCGGCAGCGTCGCTGCGACAACACGCGTGAACCCCATCAGCTCGGTCTCGATCACTTCGCGCCATGCCGCCTCGCCGATCTTGCTAACGAAAGGTTGGTCGATCTGCACGCCGCCGGCAAATACCATCGTGCCGACCTGGCCAAAGAGCGCTACAGCTTCTGCAATGCTGTCGGTGATGCTGGGCAGGTTTCGCAGGTCGCATTGCAGCGCCGCGGCAACGCACGGCGCCGCGATGTCGGCGCATACGAGATCCGCCCCAGCCCGATTGGAGCGGTAGCCAACCGCGACAGCGTCCCACTCTTGTGCCAGCCGCCGGCAGATTGCGCCGCCAAGCCCGCCGCTGCCGCCGACGACGAAGGCAGCCCCTCGGCTCACGAATCGAGCGGCATGAAACGCGCCAGATGCTCCAACAAGGTTTCTGCAAACGCCTCGTTGCGGTCACCCGTGAACATGTGGCCGGCACCGGATACTTCTACTACCTGCAGTTGAGGTGTCAGTGCACGAAAAAGCTGAACGCTGGCAGGCGTTACCAAATCGCTTAGCTCACCACGAACCAAGATCACCGGAGAGCTGACGCTTGCGGCCGCCTCACGCATCGCCTCATCTTCCGCTGGGCCGCCCAGGAAGGCCGGCGAGACCGTCTGTGGATCCCAATGCCAGAACAGGCGCCTGGATTCGCCATGCCGCAGCGCCTTGGCGAGGCCTGACGCGTCGGGCTTTCGCGGCAGCCCCCGATGCTGCGCCAGCACTTCCGCCGCTTCGTCGACCGAAGCAAAACCATCTTTGCTAGCCCTGAAAAAAGCACGGATTTTCTCCACGCCAGCCTCTGCAATGCCGGGTGCCACATCCGCCAACATGATCATGCCGGCGAGATGCGGATGGCGCGCAGCTCCCACTAGCGCCGCCTGGCCGCCGCGTGATGCGCCGACGAGTGCGGTCGGGCGATCCAGCGTGGTCAACAATCGTTCAACGTCGCGGCCAAAGGCATCCAGCGCATAATCGCCGTCATCCGCCCAGCCGCTTTCTCCATGCCCGCGGAGATCTACGCTGATCGCATAATACCCTGCGCGCGCCACACGCTCAGCCGATCCGTGCCAACTCCGCCGGCTCTGGCCACCACCATGGAGAAAAACGACAGGCGGCGCGGCCGGCTCGCCAAATGCATCGGCGGCAAGGCGAATGCCGTCGCCGGGGAAAAACACCGTTTTCATCGCCATGTTCAAGGAGCGGTGCCGATGACAGCCCGGGCGCTACTCGGCGGCCGCTTTTGGTGGATCGATGGGAAACTTGCCAGGCGCATGATGCCACTTGCCGTCGTTGCGGCTTTCATAGGGTGCCGCGACTTCGATCAGCACGCCATGCGCGCTTTTCGGACCGAGCCACGCCCAATTCTGCCAGGGCATGTCTTTGTCGCTGAATACTTCGCCATCGTTGAGCACCTGCAGGCCCTGCTCACTGAACTTGGTCATCGCACCTTTCACATCATCCGTGGTGAAGCACAGATGATGCACGTGCTCGCCTTTTTTCTCGAGCCGATCGCCGAGAGGCGTGCCCGGTGCAGGCTGGATGAACTGGATTTCGGTGGAATGATTGGCGACGAAAGTGGCCCATTTCATGCCCTGATCCTGGCCGCTGGAGAATTCATCATATTTGACCAGACGATCTTCCAGGTGCTTCGGATCGAGCACGCCGAAAATCTTTGTCCAGTCCTCGATCGCCTTGTCGAGATCTTTTACCAGCAAACAGACATGGGCGAACGGGCTACTCGGCATGGCGAGACTCTCCTTCAAAACGAATGGCCATCAGGCCTGCAGTTTTACGCGCGCGGTTCCGGTGATGACAGCGTCGCGGCCATCGGCGCGCAGCCACACATCGCAGATCGCAACGCCCTCTTCTACGGAGGCAACGCTGCCGCCTGCGGTCAGCCGGTCCTCGGCATAGACGTTGTCGACGAAGCGCGACTCCATGGCGGCGATGGTGCCATTCGGAAAGGCCTGCATCAGCATGTTCATTAAATAGGCAACGTTGGCAGGCCCCTGGTTGATCACGCGATCACCAAGTCCCTTCGCCTTCACCACGGCAGGGTCGAGATGAATTGGGTTCGGGTCCGCCAGGAACACGGCCCATTCCTTCATCGCCGCAGCGCTGACGCTTTCGATCACGAAGGGCGGCAGCTTATCGCCGGCGTGCAGCGTCATGCCAGTTCCTTCCTGGGAAGCACCCAGACATTGGTGGTCTCCAGAACCGCGGCGCCACTTTCGTCATGCAGGCGCAGCCGATAATCCAGCACGTCCATCACGCCAAGCTTGCGGCTGCGCTTGCGCACCAGGCCGAGAATCTCGCCGGTGACGCGATAGGGTACGCCCACCCGAAGAGGTGCGGCAAAGCGAACCCCCGAACTGCCCATCATCGGGCCGTCCTCCACATCGAACGCGCAGGTGGCGCAGACGCCCGCTACCGTCTTGCCCATCGCGACCTGGGTTGCGATATAATAATAGATCGGATGGGCGGTGCCGTCCGCCGCCGGCTGCACGCCCGTAGAGCGGCAAAGGGCAGTATTCTGCTCCGGCGTGATCACGTAAGGCTCAGTGCCATTGAGCGAGGTTCCCGCGACATCGGGCGCCGGAGGCAGATCCGTCGTGCCGCTCATCAAAATGACCTCGGCAGGCCGAGGCTTTCTGCTATCGAGTTGCGCACCATTTCGTTGCTGATCGGAGTCATACGTAGAATCCGGTGATCTCGCCAATAGCGTTGCATATCCGTCTCGGCGGAATAGCCCATGCCGCCCAGGATCTGTATGCCGAGATCCGCTGCCTTCACCGCGTTTTCGGAGGCGACCATTTTCAGCATGTTGGCCTGCGTGCCGCAGGGTTGCCCATTCGATTGCAGCCAACTCACATAATAGAGAAGCAGCTCCGTCTGCTGCTGCCAGGTGGCGATGTCGGCAATGTAATGCTGGATGATCTGGAATTGCCCGATCGGCTTGCCGAAAGCATGCCGGGTCTTTGCGTATTCCAGTGCATCTTCCAGCACACCATCGATGGCGCCCAGGCACTGCGCGCCCACCATGATGCGTTCGTTGTTCAGTGTCGGCAACAGCATGTACCAGGCCTGGCCCGGCGTGCCCAAAACGTCTTCGTCGGGAATGAATACGTCATCGAGGGTCAGGGAACACGAGCCCATCGCGCGCATACCAAGTTTAGGCAGCAATGTCGCCGAGACGCCCGGCGATTTTGCGTCCATGAAGAACAGGCTGAGCCCTTGATGGCGTTTGGCCGTGTCCCGCTCGCTGCGTGCCAGTAGAAGGATCCGGTCGGCGACTCGCGCACCTGTGGTCCACATCTTGGCGCCGTTGACGCGCCAGCCACCTTCTACCTTGGTCGCATATGTCTTCATTGCGCCCAGCACATCGGTGCCGCCGCCCGGCTCCGTCATGCCCAGCGAAACACGCAGCTCACCGGCCGCCATTTTGGGCAGCCAGCGCTGCTTTTGCTCCGGCGTGCCATACAGGCCGATCGATTTGGCGCCTGCGAAGGAGGTGAGTCCCCAGGTCCATATAAGGCCGCCGGCCGTGCGGGCGAGCTCGCGTGCGAAAATCATCTGGATGATGATGTCGCCGCCCTGGCCGCCATTCTCCTCATCGATCCCGATGCCGAAAAATCCATTAGCGGCAAGCTTGTTCCAAAGTGGAAAAGGATAGTTCTCTTCGTCGGCTTCGAGCTTGCGCATCCAGTCCTTGGGCGCCTCGGCATCAACCCAGCGCCGGATGACGTCGCGGAATGCCTGTTGCTCCTCCGAAAGGGCGAAGTCCATTTTCAATCCCAGGTGTCGAATGAGCGCAACGTAGTGGTGGGATGGGGTGGGCAACCTATCGTAGGGCAGGAAGGAAGCAGTTCTTTTTTGAAAAAAAGAACCAAAAAACTTTTATGTTTATGGCATGCACCGCTGGATAGAACCGCGACAGCGACAAAAAGTCTTTTGCTTCTTTTCTTCAGAAAAGAAGGCCCTTCTTCCTCTAGATGGACATACCACCCTCTAAAGGAATAACCGCTCCCGTTATGTAGGCCCCCGCGCGAGATGCAAGAAACAAAACCGTTCCCGCAACATCTTCCGGCTCACCAACGCGGCGCCGCGGCACCATGCCGATCAGCATCTGGTGCATCTCGTCAGACGTGATCTTGGTCATTTCCGAAGGGAAGAAACCGGGCGCGATCACGTTTACCGTGATGTTCTCCGGCCCAAGGCGTTTTGCGAGCGACTTGCTCACGTGATGCAACCCTGCTTTGGCAGCCGCATAGGCATAGGTTTCGCGTGGCCCGACGCGCAACGCGCCCACCGAACCGATATTGATGACAGACGAGGGTCGTTCATGCGTGCCGCCGGCGCGCAGCATTGGCAGCATCTTTTGAAGCAGAAAGAAGCCGGCCTTCAGGTTGAGATCGAGTACGTCGTCCCAGCCTTCCTCGGGATAGGAATCAATCGGCGCATCGCAAAGTGTGCCTGCATTATTCACCAGGATATGCACTGCCGGCTCGGCCTCGGCGATCCGTGTTGCGAGGATTGAGATGCCGTCGACTGTAGAAAGATCGGCGGGAATGCCGATAACGATGCCACCGGTCTCGGCTGAAAGCTCTTCAGCAACGCGGGCGCATTTTTCCTCGGTCCGCGCGCAAATATAGGTTTTGACGCCTGCTGCGGCCAAGCCCGTTGCAATCATGCGGCCGATGCCGCTGGTGCCGCCGGTGACGAGGGCGACGCGGCCACGCACTGCGAAAAGGCCTCCGACATCCATGATTGTCAGGCCGCTGCTGCGAGAATCAGTTTTGCGGTGCCTTCGGGATCACCCACCAGGAACGCGTGGTCTCCCGGATGGGCATGCATTGTCCAGCCGAGGTTTTCCGCGCGCACATGCATCATGCCCATGATGGTGTGCTGTGCTGTCACATAGTGCACCGGCTTCTTGATCGTCTCTGCGCCGACCTCGATAGGCGCTACGATGCAGCGCAAAGGCTGATCGGAAAGATGGCCCAGCAGCCAGGCTTCGCGCTCGCGATCCATCATGTGCGGATGTTCCTTTGCCATGGCGCGCTGCTGTTCGTGCACGCCGGAGCCGATTGGGCCTTGGCCGGAGGCGAGCAGCGTGTCGAGACCTGCCGCCTGTTCCTGCGGCATGAACCCCATCATTGCGGCCACGTTTTCGCCCGAATACGGCACGATCGCATCGAGATAGACCACCGACCGAATGCGCTCGCCTGCCTGTGCCATAACGCCCGGGGCGATGGTGCCGGCATAGCTATGTGCGACGAGAACGGCATCTTCCACATCCTCGTACGCCAGCATGTTCACGATGTCGGTGACGTGAACGCTGCTGGTGATGTCGCGGCTGATCAGATGCGCGCGCTCGCCGAAGCCGGTGAAGGTGGGGGTGAAGACCTCGTGGCCGCCGTCGCGCAGCAATGGCCGGATGAATTTATAGGTCCAGCCACCCATGCCGCCGCCATGGAGAAGTACGAAAGTCGTCATGCGCCCTCTTTCTTCTCGAAATTGGTGATGAAGTCCTCAGGCGGCATCGGCCCCCATAGAAACATCGAATCTTCCGGCGCGTGATCGCCGGCATGCCAATCGTGATTGGCGGGAATAAAGTCGATATCGGCGGAATATTCGCTGTAGCTGCCCCAAGGGTCGCGCACGTAGTGAAAATAATTGGCGCCGAGCACGTGACGACCGACGCCCCATCCGCGCATGTGGCCTGCACGCGCCATCTGTGCGTAGCCGAGGCCCACTTCCTGGAATGAGCCGACGTCCCAGCTCATGTGGTGCATGCCGCGGTGGGTGGAGGACACCAGAGCCAGCATGTGGTGGTCGCTGCCATGAACACCGTGCAGGAAGGCCACGACTGGGCCGCTGCGATCCGACAGTCTTAAACCAAGCGTCTTCTCGTAGAACGCGATCGCGGCACCGACATCCGTGGTGTAGATCGCGAAATGCGACAGCCGGCGCGGAAATACCCGTGGTGCCTTGGAGTTGAACACGGCGCCTGATTCGCCCGGCCCAACCGACGGCGCCTCGAAAAGGCTTTTTTCGTTCGGCGAGGATTTGTCGGCAACGCGTATGTTCACCGGCAGCCCATCGAAGCCTTCGATCCAGATGCCGTTCGAGGCGGTGCCTGCAGGTGCGCCAATGCGTTTGGCGCCCGCGTCGTCGAGCTGACGCGACATCGCTTCGATCTCGTCTTCAAAGATTCCAAAGCTCAGATATGCCAACTTCTTTTCCGGGCCTTGCCGCAACACACCCCAGCGATGTGAATGGCCTTTCGTATACAGGCCCAGGCCATCATCCTCATCGCGCACCTCCAGCCCGAACAGCGTGTAGAATGCGCGCGCTTCCTCCAGATCCGGCACGTCGAGCGCGAAATGATCGATGGAATGCGCCCCGAGCACGCCCGGCCGCCGGTTGATCACAAGCTGATCCATCTGCTGCCTCCTTTGATAAAACTCTTTTATTCCGCGACGATCTGATTGCGTAGGATGCCGAGGCCTTCGATTTCCACCTCGACAACGTCGCCGTCTTTCATGAACAACGGCGGCTTGCGCGCCAATCCGATACCGGCTGGCGTGCCCATTACCAGAACATCACCGGCGACAAGCGTGAGGAACGTCGAGAGCAGGCTGATCGTTTCTGCCACATCGAAAATCATGTCCGACGTGCTGGCGTTCTGCACCACCTGGCCGTTCAGCCGGGTCTGCAGCGAGAGGCCGGTGCAACCTGGCGGCAATTCGTCGGCGGTGATGAACCATGGGCCGAAGGCGCCGGTGCCGTCGAAATTCTTGCCCGCGGTCCATTGCGGCGTCTTCATCTGGTAGTCGCGAATCGAGCCGTCGTTGAAGATCGAGTATCCGGCAACATGGTTCAGCGCTGTCTCGCGGCTGATGTTCTTGCCGCCGATGCCGATCACCGCCACCAGCTCACCCTCGTAATCGAGCTGCGAGGAGCATTTCGGCAGGATGAGTGGCGCGCCATGCGCGATCAGGCTGGAGGGGAAGCGGGCGAAGAGGGTGGGGAAGGTTGGGGCCGCAAAGCCACCTTCCGCTGCATGATCGGCATAGTTGAGTCCGAGGCAAATAATTTTCGAGGGCCGTGTCAGCGGCGGCAGAAAGGTGAGGCTTGCTTCATCAACCACGTCGCCGTCAGAGCCGACGCGGTCGGCGGCCGTCTTCAGAGCCGTGCCGCCTGCCTGCAAAGCTGTGTCGAGGTCGGCAAGTGCTACATCCCCATAAAGCGCACGGACGGCGCCATGCGCTTGGACCGCCAAACCTATCGTGCCGTTTTTAGATACGCGTGCCAGACGCATGAAAGTCCCTCTCGTCACCGTGCCGCAGGAGATGCGGCAACCCTAGGCTGCGCGCTGGGGGCGGCCGGCGCATCTATCCGCCGATAGGAAGGCAGGCCTGCGCTAGCGGCTCGTGGACTGCCCGGTCCCGGCCCCGCTCGCGACCATCAGCGTATTGCTCATCCCGCCATCCACCAGGAGGTCGATGCCGGTGATGTGGCCGGCAAAATCGCTCAGCAGGAACAGTATGGCGTTGGCAATGTCCTCTGCGGTGCCGAGTTTTCGCAGCGGGATGCCGGCCTCGCGCTGGTCGCGCCGCCCTTTATCGGCATAGCCGGCGGCCGTCATGGGCGTGAGCGTAGGCCCCGGGGAGACGCTGTTGATGCGGATTCCGTCAGGGCCCCAATCCACTGAAAGCTGCCGCACCAGCATCAGCAGCGCCGCCTTGCTGGCGGAATAGGCGCCGAGCCCCGGCGTCGGCTGATGCGCCGACATTGAGGCCGTGGCGACAAACGCACCGCCGCTGGCCTTCAGGTGAGGGTGAAGAGCCTTGGCGATCATCCAGTTGGCGCGGGTGTTGATCGCGAATAGCCGGTCATAGTCGTCGATCGGGCTTGAGCCGAGCGGGCCCGCCACGATGATGCCGGCGTTGCTGGCGACGGCATCGATGCCGCCCATGTGGTCGGTCGCGGCGCGGACGATGACGTCGCCGATGTCGTCCTTTGTGACGTCGGCGACCAGGATGGCTGCAGAGGGGCCGAAAGGGGAAGCGGCTTGCTGAAGGTTGGCCGCGTCGCGGTCGACGAGGAGCATGCGGTGCTCGCCTGGTATGAGACGGCCGGCGGCAAGGGCTTCGGCGACGGCGCGGCCGATGCCGCTGGCGGCGCCGGTGATGACTGCGCGCATAAGGAGACTCCAAGAATGTTCTTTTTTGAAAAAAAGAACCAAAAAACTTTTGCGTCTTTAGGTTGGTGCTGGGGAAACACCCGACTCAAGACATAAAAGTTTTTTGCTTCTTTTTTTCAAAAAAGAAGTGCTTTCTTACTCGCTTAATCCAAGCTCTTGCATCAACGCCCGCTGAAGCTTGAATTTCTGTATTTTCGACGCCGACATCGGCCATTCCGCAATAAAGCGAACATGGCGCGGCACTTTGAACGATGCAATCTGCCCGCGGACGTGATCGATGAGTTCTGCCTCTGTCGTGGTATGGCCACCCTCAAGCTCCACATAGGCCGCGGGCACCTCGGCCAGGCGTGCATCGGGCAGGCCAATCACCTGAGCGAGCTTTACCGCTGGATGGCGCTGCAGCACCGCTTCGACCTCGGCGGCGGCCACGTTTTCTCCGCCGACCTTAAGCATGTCCTTGAAACGGCCATGGAACATGATGTGGCCCTTGGCATCCAGCGAGCCGATGTCGCCGCTGTGGAACCAGCCTTGCGGGTCCAGCGCCTGCGCGGTTTTCTCGGGGTCGCGATAATAGCCGTCAAACAGATTATAGCCGCGGATCAGCACCTCGCCCCTGATGCCGGGCGGCAGATCCTCACCGGTTTCCACATCCGTGATGCGCACCTCGACCCCGGCAAGCGGCCAGCCGAGCCTGGAAAAACCTAGCTCGGTCTCCATGCCGTAGCCGCCGGTGGCGACGATGCCGCTGGCCTCCGTCATGCCGAACGTGCCGCATTGCAGGGTGTGCGGCACTTTGCTGCGATAGGCGTTGCCGACGCTGGCGGGCATGGTGCCGAAGCAGCTGTTCATCAGCGTGACCGATGCCATGTCGGTTTTTACGAAATCAGGGTGCGCGATCATCGCCTGGTGGAAGGTGACGAACGGCAGGAACAGCATCGTCACGCGGTCCTGCTCGATCTGCTTCAGGCTGGCGCCTGCGTCGAAATGCGGAAGGCCATAGAATGTGCCGCCCACATCGAGCGCCGAGAGCATGGCAAGAAGGGCAGCGACGTGGAAAAGCGGCATGGGCGACCAGATGCGGTCATTCTCGTCGAAGGCCCAGCGGTTGCGGCCCAGATTGCCGGCTTCCCGCACGATCGCTTCATGGCTCAGCATGCAGCCTTTCGGGTTAGCCGACGTACCCGATGTGTAGAGGATCATGCAGGTGTCGCGCACACGCACGCTAAGCCGTGCGTGATGTATGGTGTCTTCGCTGACGCCCGCTGCACCGGCTTCGAAAGCCGCCTGGTCGACAAAGCCGGGTTCAGTGCGGCCGCCGAGCAGAATGATGTGGCGGAGTTTCGGTGCGGCTGACAGCGTCAGGGGCGTGCCCTCGGGCTGCTGGCTGAGGCCAGGAAACGCCTCGCGCAGGCGGCCTACGTAATCGGTATGCTCGGAGACCTCGTCACTTGTCAGGATCGCACGCAGATCCGCATTCTCGCTGACATAGGCGAGTTCAGGCGGGCGATAACGCGTGTTCATCAACACACCGACGCCGCCGCACATCGCCACGGCGAAGAGATTCTCCACGAACGACACGCCGGATGTGGTCAGGATGCCGACATGGTCGCCGCGCCGGATGCCCAGCGCCGAGAGGCCACGGGCGCGCGCAAAGGCGTTGGCGGCCAGTTCGCCATACGTCACCTGCGCATCGGGGAAGATCACCGCCTGCTTGTCGGCGAAGCTGTCGCAGCTTGTGAGCAGCATGTCGCCGAGTGTCGACGCAGAAATACGTATGCGATCGATCTGCTCGGGACGGCAACGGTTCGGCATATACGTTTAACCTATATTCCAGCACGCGGCGGCCAAATTGCCGGGCTGCAGGGAAGCGGCATTCGGGGATTTTCGCCGCCTTCCAGTGGATAGGTGTTGATGGACGGGTTTGGCGAGACAGCAGGCCCGATTTGAAAGTTGGCGGAGCCATCATGCCCGAGGCCTTTATCTACGATCACGCGCGCACCCCACGCGGCCGCGGCCGGCCGGACGGGTCACTGCATGAGGTGACATCGGTAGAATTGCTGACCCAGGTGCTGCGCGCGCTGCGTGATCGCAACGGGCTTGATACGGCGCTGCTGGATGATGTGGTGATCGGCTGCGCCCAGCCGGTGGGGGAGCAAGGCGGGGTGATCGCGCGCGGTGCGCTTCTGAACGCAGGTTACGCCGAGACGGTCGGTGGCCAGCAGGTGCATCGCTTCTGCGCGTCGGGGCTCGAGGCGGTGAACAATGTGGCGGCCCAGGTGATGACGGGCATGAGCCAGGCGGGGGTCGGCGGTGGCGTCGAGTCCATGAGCCGCACGTTTATGGGCGCAGATAGTGGCGCCTGGGCTGCCGATCCGCGCGTTGCGATCCAGAATTATTTCGCGCCGCAGGGCATCGGTGCCGACATGATCGCCACGCTGGACGGGTTCAGCCGGACAGATGTGGACAGCTTTGCAGCGGAAAGCCAGCGCCGGGCTGCAAAGTCGTGGGATCAAGGCAACTTCAAGGGGGCCATTGTGCCCGTTACTGACGTACTCGGCGACGTGCTGCTGGATCATGACGAACATCGCCGCCCCAACACCACTGTCGAGAGCCTGAGCACGCTGAAACCGGCGTTTCCCGGGTTGGGCGCGATGGGGTTCGAGGCAGTTGCAATTGCGCGCTATCCCGCGATCGAGGCACTGAATTACGTGCATACAGGCGGCAACTCCTCCGGCATTGTCGATGGCGCGGCTGGCGTTCTGGTGGGATCGAAGGCTTTTGGCGAGGCGGCGGGCCTGAAGCCGCGCGCAAGAATACGTGGCTGGGCATCGATCGGATCGGAGCCCACCATCATGCTGACGGCGCCGGCCGCGGTAAGCCAGAAGGCGCTGAAGAATGTCGGCATGACGAAAGACGACATCGATCTTTGGGAGCTGAACGAAGCTTTCGCGAGCGTTGTACTGCGGTACATGCGGGTGATGGATCTGGACCATGAGATCGTGAACGTTGCTGGTGGTGCAATTGCTCTTGGCCATCCGCTTGGTGCGACGGGGGCGATGATATTGGGTACCGTGCTGGACGAGCTGGAGCGGCGCGATCTGAATACCGCGCTCGTAACCTTGTGTGCCGGGAACGGGCTTGGGACGGCTACTGTTATTGAACGGGTTTAGGGAAAAGGAAGCGCTTCTTTTTTGAAAAAAAAGAAGCAAAAAACTTTTATTTCCTGAGTCGGGTGTTGCCCCAGCACCAACCTGAAGACGCAAAAGTTTTTTGGTTCTTTTTTCAAAAAAGAACTTCTTGCTTGTTTTGAGGATTTTACACCATGCGCCACCTATCCATCGACATCGGCCAGGACGGCATTGCTACGCTGACCATGGACAATGCCGACGAGTCGGTGAATCTCGTTTCCGAGGCCTGGCTGGCAGAGATGGACGAAGCCATTGGTCTTCTCACGAAAAACGCCAATGTGCGCGGTGTTATACTCACCTCGGCCAAAAAGGCGTTCATGGCCGGTGCCGACCTCAAATTTCTGGTTGAAGCCTATGGACGTTTTTCGAAGGGCGAGGCGTTCGCGTTCAGCCAGCATGCTACGCGCATGCACCGCGCGATCGAAACCGGCGGCAAACCTTGGGTTGCGGTGATCAATGGGCTGGCGCTGGGAGGCGGTTTCGAACTGGCGCTTGCGGCGCATTATCGCATTCTGGTGGACGAGCCGAAGGCGGTTGTGGGTCTGCCGGAAGTCAATGTCGGTCTGCTTCCCGGATCGGGCGGTACGCAGCGTTTGTTGCGTATCGCCGGGGTGAAGGCGGCACTCGATTTGCTGTTGAGCGGCCGCAGCGTTACGCCTGCGGAGGCGTTGAAGCTGAAGATCGTAGATGTCGTGGTGCCGGCTGCAGACTTGATGGTGCGTGCGCGTGCCTGGCTCGCGAGCGGGCCGGACACCGTCAAGCCATGGGACAAAAAAGGTTTTGCAATTGCGGAGACACGTGGGCTGCTGAATCCGGAAGCTGCTGCCATGTTCTCTGTAGCATCGGGCGGGATCACCAAGGCCGGGCGTAATCTGCCGGCGCCGGCAGCGATCCTCTCGACCGTCTTCGAAGGTGTGCAATTGCCCTTCGACAGGGCGCTTTCAGTGGAATCGAAATACTTTGCCAAGCTGCTGACCGATCCGGTCGCGCGCAACATCATACGCACCACGTTCATCTCCAAGGCCGCGGCTGAAAAAGGCGCGCGCCAGCCGCCAGGCTTCGCAAAAGTGGCAGTGAAGAAGGTGGGTGTTTTGGGCGCCGGCATGATGGGAGCCGGCATCGCATTCGTGTCCGCAGCGGCCGGCATCGACGTGGTGCTGATCGATCGCGATACGGCGACGGCAGAAAAGGGACGTGCCTATTCTTCGAAGGTTGTTGCAAAGGACGTGGAGAAAGGCCGCCGGACGCAGCAGGAGGCTGATGCCATCGTGGCGCGAATCGCACCCACCGCGGATTTCGCCAGGCTGGAGGGCTGCGACCTGGTTGTGGAGGCGGTGTTCGAGGACACCGCGATCAAGGCTGACACGACGCACGAGGCCGAAGCCGTGCTATCTCCTGATGCCATTTTTGCGACCAATACGTCGACGCTGCCGATCACCGGCCTGGCGCAGGCGTCCGCCCGGCCGGACAAATTCATCGGCCTGCATTTCTTCTCTCCGGTGGAGCGGATGGGGCTTGTCGAGATCATCATGGGCAAGCAGACCAGCAAGGAGACGCTGGCAAAAGGCATCGACTTCATCGCGCAACTGCGCAAGACGCCGATCGTGGTGAATGATAGCCGCGGTTTCTACACCAGCCGGGTGTTTCAGACGATGATCCACGAAGGTGCGGCGATGCTGGCCGAAGGCGTGCCGCCAGCGGTGATCGAAAATGCTGCCAAGTCCGTGGGGCTGCCGATAGGTCCGCTGGCGTTGCTTGATGAACTATCCTTTGATCTGCCGCTTAAGATCGTCGACCAGGCGATTGCCGAGGAAGGTGCCAGTTACGTTCCGCCAGCCGGCGTTCCGGTTTTGCGGCGAATGCGCGATGAGGTGGGCCGTAGCGGTCGCAAATCCGGCGGCGGTTTTTACGATTATCCGCAAGGCGGCAAGAAGACATTGTGGCCGGGGCTGGCCCGGATCTATCCGCAGAAACCAGGCTACGATTTAGAAGAATTGAAAAAGCGCCTGCTTTATACTCAGGCGATCGAGACGGCTCGTTGCCTGGAAGAAGGCGTTCTGGAAACGCCGGAAGATGCGGATCTCGGTTCAATCTATGGCTGGGGGTTCCCGGCCTGGACCGGTGGAACGATCAGCTACATCGATACCATTGGCATTGAGGCCTTCGTGCGCGAGGCGGATCGTCTGGCACAGACCTACGGTGCCCGGTTTGCGCCATCTGCTTGGCTGCGTGCAAAGGCCGCCCGCGGCGAGGGTTTCTATGCACAGCACCGTGCTTCGGAGACATCATGCGCCGCCTGATCTTTGAGCCTGAGCACGAGCAATTTCGCGATAGCGTCAGGAAATTCTTCGAGCGGGAAGTCGCACCCCACGGTGAACGTTGGCGTGAGCAAGGCCATGTGGACCGGGAGATCTACAAGAAAGCCGGCGAGCAAGGCCTTCTTCTCACCTGGGCGGATGAGGCC
This sequence comes from Acetobacteraceae bacterium, assembly GCA_965198855.1. Classification (GTDB taxonomy): domain Bacteria; phylum Pseudomonadota; class Alphaproteobacteria; order Acetobacterales; family Acetobacteraceae; genus BOG-908. The sequence goes on from CBDAPZ010000002.1 coordinate 1,738,606, forward strand.
TATGGCGGGCTAGGGCTGCAGGATTTCCGTTTCGAGCAGATTATCATCGAGGAAAACATCTCGCACGGTGAAATTGGTTTCTACATCAATCTCCACTCCAACCTGGTGGCGCCCTACATTGCGGTGCTCGGGTCTGAGGAGCAGAAGCATCGTTTTTTGCCGGGCTGCATCAATGGTGATCTGATTCTGGCGGTGGCGATGACGGAGCCGGATGCCGGCAGCGATCTCGCCGGCATGAAGACACACGCCGAGGATTGCGGTGATTTCTGGCTGCTGAACGGCTCCAAAACCTACATCTCAAACGGCCAGCTCGCAGATGTGGTGATCGTCGCGGCCCGCACCGACGCCACTTCCCGACACGGGCTCTCACTCTTCATCGTCGAGGCCGGCATGGAGGGTTTTGCCCGTGGGCGGCGCCTGAAGAAGATGGGGATGCCCGCACAGGACACGTCGGAGCTGTTCTTCAGCGATGTCAGAGTGCCCAAAGCAAACATGCTGGGCGAGCCCGGGCTCGGCTTCCGGTATCTGGCGAAATTCCTTGCGGGCGAACGCCTGGTAGCCGGCATCGGCTCGATGGCGGCCGCGCAAACAGCCTTCGATATCACGCTTGAATACGTCAAGCAGCGCCGCGCGTTCGGCAAGCCGATTGGCGCGTTTCAGAATACACGTTTTGTGCTTGCCGGATTACGTGCCGAGCTGGACTCGCTGCAGACTTTTATCGACCAGTGTTCCCTGCTCTACAACGCACGCGAACTCACCGGCGATGATGGTGCGGCGTGCAAGCTGTTGGCATCCGAGCTGGAAGGACGCGTCGTTGATGCGTGCGTACAGCTTCATGGCGGTGCCGGCTACATGGAAGAATATCGCATCAGCCGCCTCTATACCGATGCGCGCGTCACCCGAATTTTCGCTGGGACGAGCGAAATCATGAAGGAGATCATCGGTCGCGGGCTCGGTCTGGACGACCGCAAAATGAATTAGCGTTTCTGAACAGCTCGACTCGCCTTTTCGTTAACGTGCCGGATTTTAAAATATGACTTTGCAGGGCAAGATCGCCATCATCTCCGGATCCGGCCGCGGTATCGGCCGCGCCATTGCCCTTAAACTGTCACGTGCTGGCGCACACGTTGTGGTGAACGACCTGGACGAAGCGGTTGCGTGCCAGGTGCGCGATGAAATCCGGGCAGCTGGCGGCCAGGCGGCAATGTGCGCGGGAGATGTGACGCAGCCGGAGTTCGCACAGCATTTTGTGGAGACCGCAACCGGCGCATTCGGCGGCATCGACATCATTGTCAACAATGCCGGTTACACCTGGGACAATGTTTTGCAGAAGACGCAGGACGAGCAGTGGGATGCCATGCTCGGCGTGCATCTGACGGCACCGTTCCGCATTTTGCGCGCAGCCCAGCCGATGATTGCCGCGGCCGCGAAAGCTGAAATGGCGGCGGGCAATCTGCCGGCCCGCCGTTCCGTGGTGAACATCTGTTCGATTGCGGGCCTTGGCGGTAATGCGGGCCAGGCCGGATATTCTGCTGCGAAGGCTGGCATTATCGGCCTTACGCGCACCGTCGCGAAGGAATGGGGCCGCTATAACGTCACGGTCAACGCGGTGGCTTTCGGCATCATCATGACACGGCTGACCAACCCGGACCCGGATCAGCCCACTATCGAGATGCAAGGCCGAGATATCAAAGTCGGCATGGGCGCTGAGCTGATGTCAGGCTTGGCCTCTGCCATCCCGCTGGGACGTGCGGGCACAGTAGAGGATGCGGCGGGCGCGGTGTATCTTCTGTGTCTGCCTGAGTCGGCCTATATTTCTGGCGAGGTGCTGATTTGTGGGGGTGGGTTTCGGCTTTAGGAGAAAGCAGTTCTTTTTTGAAAAAAAGGAACCAAAAAACTTTTATGTCCTTCGCACACGCTGCCGGATAGATCCGCGACAGCGACCTAAAGGTCTTTTGTTTCTTTTCTTAAGAAAAGAAGATCTTCCGTACCTTCGTGGCGGCCAATCCATCATCGCCAGCCGCCCCGAACTGCCCAGCGTGATGTAGGCCGTGGCAAGATCCTCGCCGCCAAACGCAATGTTGGTAGTGAGGAAATCCGGCATCTGGACCGATTCAGGGTTGCCGCCTTCGGGCGAAAACAGCAGGATTTCGCCATGCCCGGGAGACGCGCAGCAGATGGTGCCGGAGCTATCCACCGCCAGGCTGTCCAGATATTTGCCGGCGCCGGCACGGCCGATGATGGTTCCGCCGTTCGGCAAGTGGCCGTGGGACATTGCAATCACACCTGGTGAGGACAGGTAGAAACGCCATAGATGGCCGGAGAGCGTGTCTGCCACATAGAGCGCTGTGCCGTCATGCGAAAGGCCGATGCCGTTGGGGCTATCGAGCGAAAATATGGCTTCGGTCACTGCGCTGCCGTCCGCCCTGGCGTAATATACCGCACCGCGCTGCCTGATGCGGCCACGGTCCCGGCCGAAATCGGTAAACCAGAAACCTCCGGCATTATCGAATACCAGGTCGTTTGGCGCCCAGAAAGGTGCGTCCTGGGTACGGGCAAAGATTGTCTCGACTTTGCCGGTATCCAGATCAACCGCCTGGATACTCCCGGGAGGTGTATCCAATGGCGCTTCCGTGGGGATCAGGACATCCGCCGCGGCGGAAGGCCCCATGCCGCCATTGTTGCAAATGAAACAGCGTCCGTCTGTACCGATGGCAGCGCCGTTCGGGCCGCCGCCGGTATCTGCCACCACTGTCTTGTGGCCGTCTGAGGCTATGCGCGTCAACCGTCCGCCAAGCACTTCCACCACAAGCAGATCGTCGTTTGGAAGGACGACCGGACCTTCCGGGAATGCCAAGCCTTCCGCGATGATCCGCACGCCCATTGCGGTGTTCTCCTTGTCCACGCCTACCATCGACGGCGGAGCTGCACGCCGCGCCGGCGCTTGCGGAGCAATGTTTGCCTCTCTTCGGCCGTCACTAACGGGGTTTCCGATGGCAACATTGCGCGAAGCTCGTGCACTGGCACGGAGCGTAGCGAAGGTATCGGTGCGGAACTCGCTTCGGTCCAGCGCAGCATCACTGCCCCCTCGTTCCAGCCGCCAGGATCAAGCCAGTTCGGCACGCCCGGATCTTCCAACGCGATAACCGCACGGGCCCGCCCATCGGCATCAACCCTCATCTGGCCGCCATTCAAACTGCCTTGACGGTTTAGCCAATCGATCGCGTTCCATAGTGGATCTGCAAGTTGCACGTTCCAGTAACGTACCCTCTCCGGTAACGCGGTTTCGAGCAGGAGCACATGGCCTGGTTCCAGCCGGAACAGCCCCTGGAAGTAATGTTGGCCGGTCACTCCGCCGCGCCCAGCCCAATCATCATGTTCGAATTGGTTGAAAAGGCCCTTTTCACGTTGTGCCGCCATGTGGCGCAGCCATAGTCCCGCGTAACGCAGCGGGTGCGCGGCCAAGCGCTCGAGCCGCCGGGCGATCTCCGCGGCATCGGCGCGGCGCGGCGCGAGTGGAATATCGACGCGTTCGATCGCAAAGCGTCCGTCCCGCCCTTCGCCCCAATCGTAGGAAGCTTGCCGCAGCACGATCGTGCGTGCGCGCGCATCGAGCATCCGCCAATCGCCTTGCCAATCAGCCGGGCGTTCACCGCTCAGCAGAAGGTCGAATTCGCCTTCGGTTCCGAAAGACAATGTGTCGAAATCGATTGTGCCGAGCGAGGGACCGAGTTCGTCCATCACGCCGAGACCACCGGCGGCGATGTCGAGCAGCACGAACAGCGCGTCACCTCGCGTTCCGGAGATTCTGTAGCTTCCGGCACCATCGATGCTGGCCTGGTAGTAGACAAAATCCGGATTGGCCGAACTCGCATTCAGGATGGTGTTCACCGCCGGCACGAAATCCGGCAAGCCCGGGTCGGCGAATGTGCTGAGATAGCCTGCGGAAAGGCTGAGGAAAAACAGCCGGAAGGCTTCCTGCCGCAAGAGCGGGTCTGCGGGATATTGCAACAGGTCCAGCAGGGCATCGGCGTTGCCGAGTTTGTCGAGGTAGCTGCGCCATTCCATCAGATATAAGCCGCGTAGGTTTCGCAGTAATCGGCGTAGACGTCACGCACGCGCGTTTCGGTCAGCCCGTAATCGGCCAAGCTGTAGCTGTGCCTTCCGTGTTTGTCTGCGGGATTGTTAGCCAGCCACGCACGCATGCCGGCTTCGGCTTTTTGGGTGAAATCCAGGCCAGCAAAATCATAGATATCCCGCACTGCGCCGATCGGATCACGGGCAATCGCGGCATAGGAAAGATCGTAGACGGGAAGGTCTGGATGCGCGCGGCGGTAATCCATCGAGGCTTTTTGGCCGTTATGCCAGAGGAGCAAAAGCTCCTCTCCGAGTTTGGCACGATCCTGATGATCGAAGGCGATGCCGCGAATCACCTCTATCAGCCTGGCGATGGAGGCCATGACTGTCACGGGGTCGCGATGCGGCTGGATGAAGAGTGCATCCGGGTAGGTGGCGAGCAACTCGGGGAGATGGAAGCTGTGTTCCTGCACTTTCAGCACCCAGCGGGTTTTCTGATGGCGCCAGCCGAGATGTTGCAGCCACGCCTTGTGCACGTTGTAGGCGAAAGAGGTGTCAGCCTCGCGATACCAGCAATAATACGCCGGCAGGCGAAACAGCATTGCCAGGTTGAGGCTTTGAAAAGCGGTTTCGAGAATCATGCCGCATTCCTGCGGGATACGTGCGCCTATCGGATGCGCCTTGCGCACATCCGCCCATTGCCCCGCAAATGCAGCATCCACATAGGCGTCGAACGCGGCCGCGCGGCTGTCCGTGTCGAAAGTTGCGGTCTCGGGCGGCGGCGATGGATCAGCCACTTCCCATGACAGCGGCGTGCGGAGACCGGGATCGGCGCCCATCAGCGCATGCAGCAGGCTGGTGCCGCAGCGCGGCAGGCCCAAGATGAATATCGGTCGATCGACCTGCACGGCCGCGATGGCGGGGTGGCGTGCACGATCGGCCGCGATGGCACCAAGCCGGCGCAGATTGTCGCTGAACTGCGCCAAGGCCCTTGCCCTGCCGTCGCCGCTTAAATCGCGCTCGGCGGCCAGTGCATCCAGTGCCGCCTCCAAACCCGGCCGCACGCCGGCCAGCCAGTCCGCCGGCAGCCCCGTCTCGCTTAGCAGGTCTTCCGCGGTCTCTCCGGGTCGCGCATGCTCGTCCATCTTCGCCTCGACACATTGCTGCGGAGGCTGCCTGCCCGGTAAGGGAGAACACCCGTCCGCCGATAGGCGCATGGGCGTTGGGCAGGGCTCTATCACCTGGGTCTTGGCATCGCCGTAGGATGATACAGCGACATGTTGATCGATTTACCCGAGTTGTTCGGCCTGGACGGCAAAGTTGCCATCGTCACCGGAGCTGCACAGGGTATCGGTGAAAGCATTGCGCGCACTTTGGCTGGCGCCGGTGCGCTGGTGGTGGTCGCTGACATCAATGCTGAGTTAGCGGCGCGGGTCGCTGCAGCTATCGGCGAGGAGGGTGGCGACGCGGAAGCAATGGCGGTCGACATGGCTGACGAAGACTTGGTTGTTGCTCTGGTCGCGCACGCGCATGCCTTGCGTGAACGGCTCGATATCCTGGTGAATTGTGCCGGCGTGCAGGACCGTAATTTTTTGGAAGACACCACGGTGGCATTCTGGGACCATTTGCACGACGTGAATTTGCGTGGACCTTTCATCGCGATCCGTGAGGCTGTGAAATACATGCGTGCCGACGCAACGGATGGCCGCATCGTCAACATCGCTTCGAACAGCGCATTCCACGCCACTGCGCCAAGCCTGTTCGCCTATTCCACCTCCAAAGCCGGTGTGGCGGGCTTGACGCGTGCCACTGCCATCGAGGTTGCGAAGGATGGTATCCGTGTGAATACCATCTGCCCCGGCAATACAACGACGCCTGGCCAGTTCACTTCTACAGGCCCCACATTTTCGGAAGAGACGATCGCAAAGTTCATGCCGCCCATCGGCCGGCCGGGCAGGCCTACCGACATCGCCGCGGCAGTGCTGTTTGCCGCCTCGGATGCATCCGCCTTCATGACCGGACAGACGCTGGTGATCGATGGCGGGCAGCTTACATGTTGAAACAGCCTTCCGCCGCCGGCAAGGATCTGCGCTCGACCTATGATTACATCATTGTTGGTGCAGGATCGTCGGGATGCGTGCTGGCCAATCGTCTCTCCGCGGACCCTGCTGTTTCGGTGCTGTTGGTAGAAAGCGGGCCGGACGATACCAGCCCGCTGATCCGCATGCCGCGCGGAATCGGCAAGCTGCTGGCGCCCGGCAATCCCCATGTATGGAGCTACAGCGTCTCGCCCGGCGGCAATGCACCACCGGAGACATGGTTGAAAGGCCGCACGGTAGGCGGGTCGAGTTCGATCAACGGTATGGTCTATGTGCGTGGCGCACCGCGCGACTACGACGGGTGGGAAGCCCTCGGCTGCACCGGCTGGGGTTGGCAGGAAATGGAAAAGCGTTTTGTGGCACTGGAGGATCACGCTCTTGGTCCGGCTGCATCGCGTGGTGTGGGGGGGGCTTTGCGCATCAGCATGCATCCTTCCGGAGCGAAGTTGTGCGAGGCCGTGCTGGGCGCCGCGGCGCATATCGGCGCGCCGCGCTGCGCCGATATGAACGATGTAGAAACCGTTGCGGCCGGGGGCATGGGTTATCAGCCAGTCACCACATTTCGTGGCAAGCGTTTCAGCGCTGCACGCGCCTTTCTCGCACCGGTACGCGGGCGCAAGAATCTCGACGTGATGACCGAGACCGACGTGTTGAACATCGTGTTTGCCGAACAGCAGGCGACCGGTGTGCGCCTACGCAACAAAACCGGGTTGCACATGGTGCAGGCCGCGCGCGAGGTGATCCTTTCCGCCGGCGCCATACAGACGCCCAAACTGTTGCAGCTTTCCGGCATCGGACCCGGCGCGCTGCTGCGCGGCTTCGGGATCGATGTTGTGGCCGCATCGGAAAATGTCGGCCGGAACTTGCGTGAGCACCGCTATCTTTTGACTCAATACCAGGTGAAAGGCGGCAGCCTGAACAACATGCTGGGCGGGTTTGGCCTTGTGCGCTCGGCGATCGATTATCTGCTGCGGTCGAAGGGCGCGCTCACGCATGCGGCACATGAGGTAGGGGGCTTTGTGAAAACACGGCCCGGCCTGGATCACGCGGATGCGCAGATCGGCGTGGGGCTGTATTCGATGCATGCTTCGGAAAAAGGTGTGGCTATCGAAAAGGCACCCGGCCTGACCATTCTCGGCTATTTCACAAACCCCGAGAGCCAGGGCGAGATCCGGATCCAGTCACCGGATCCGGATCATGCGCCGGCCATCAATGCCAATCATTTTTCTGCCGAGATCGATCGTATCTCCGCGATTTCGCTGTTTCGCTGGTTGCGGCGCCTTGGCCAACAAAAACCGCTTGCGGACTGGATTGTGCAGGAAACGGCGCCGGGCCCTTCGATCGAAACAGATGATGACATTTTGACCAACGCGGTCTCGCTTGGTGGCACTTCGTTTCATGTCAGCGGCACCGCTCGCATGGGATCGGATGCCTATTCGGTGCTCGACCCGCAATTACGTGTGCGTGGCGTCTCTGGATTGCGCGTTGTGGATACATCGATCATGCCGACGCTTGTCTCTGGCAACACGAATGCGCCTGCGATGGCGATCGGGCTGCGTGCGGCGGATTTGATCCTCGGAGGTTAGGTTGGATCTGATCCGACACCCGATTTAAACGTCAAAGTTTCTTGCTTCTTTCTTCAAAAAAGAAGCGCTTTCTTTTTGATTGCTGAAAGACCATTCCTAATGGGCGTTCCCTTCACCGATATCTCAAAGCTCTACATCAACGGCATCTGGGAAAAAGCCGAAGGCGGCACAGAAGACGTGCTGAACCCAGCCACCGAACAGGTCATCGGCCGCGCCCCGCTGGGCGACACGAACGCTGCCCACGCCGCCATCGCCGCGGCACGACACGCCTTCGATCACGGTCCTTGGCCTCTGATGAAAATGGCAGAGCGCGCCGAGGCGCTGCGCCGGATGCATGCTGCCCTGCAGGCGCGCCGTGCGCAGATCGTCGCCCTCATCGTCGCCGAAGTCGGCTGTGCGCAAGGCATCACCAATGCCATGCAGGTGGATGCGCCGCTGACCCATCTGCTTTCGGCGCTCGACCACGCCACACGCGATCCGACAGTTCGGCTACCGGTGGAAATCACGCCCAATCCAATGGCTCCGGAGGGACCTCGCATCCTGGGCGGCACAACCGTCGTGCGGGAGCCGATTGGGGTCGTGGCCGGCATTACCGGCTATAATTTCCCGTTCCTGCTGAACCTAGCGAAGATCGTGCCGGCTTTGCTGGCTGGCAATACGCTGGTGCTGAAACCTTCGCCGTTCACGCCGTTTTCCGCCTTGCTGTTCGGCGATATCGCTACCGAGGCTGGCCTTCCGCCCGGCGTGCTCAACATCGTCACCGGCGGTGCCGATGTGGGCGGTGTGCTCACCACCGATCCCCGCGTCGATCTGGTGAGTTTTACCGGATCGGAAGCGGTGGGCATCGCGATCATGCAACAGGCAGCGCCGACCTTGAAGCGTGTGCATCTGGAACTTGGCGGAAAATCCGCCATGATCGTGCGCGCCGACGCGGATATCCAGCGCGCTGCCACCAGTGCTATCGCTATTCTTTCAGTCAATGCGGGGCAGGGCTGCGCATTGCTGACGCGCCTGGTCGTGCACAATGCTGTTCGCCGAGAATTCGTGCAGATCGCAAAGGCAGTGGCATCGCACTGGAAGATCGGCGATCCGGCCGATCCTTCCGTGCTGATGGGGCCGCTGATCCGTGAGGCGCAGCGAGCGAAGGTGGAGCGTTACATCCAGATCGGGCGTGATGAAGGTGCGTTGCTGGTGCATGGCGGCGGTCGGCCTGCCGGATTGTCGCGCGGATTTTTCACTGACATCACGCTTTTCGATGATGTGGATAACCGCATGGCGATCGCACAGGAGGAGATTTTTGGGCCTGTCGGTGTGGTGATCGGATTCGACGCCGATGAGGAGGCGATCGCGATCGCCAACGATTCTCGCTATGGGCTAAATAGCGGCATCGAGACGGCTGATGCCGCTACTGGATACGAGATGGCTTTGCGCATCAAGGCGGGGAGCGTGGCCCTGAATGGTGGCATGGGCAAGATGGCCTATGCGCCGATCGGCGGGTATAAGCGATCAGGGATCGGGCGCGAATATGGGCCAGATTGGCTCAGGGACTTCACAGAGGAGAAGTCGATCTTTTATCCGATGGGAAAGTAAGACGTTATTTTTTAAACAAAAGAAGCAAACGACTTTTACGTTTCGTGGGTCGCGCGTTGTGGCAACGCGCGACTTTGCTTTCAGACGGGTTTCATGCCCTTTGCGCGCTCTTTCGCTAGCCCGATGCCCTGAAACAAGGCTGTCGTATTTCCGGCGCCTGCGTAGAACGTCATAAGCAGAGGAATCTCCTGCAGCTGTTCCTCGGTCAGTTCACCGTTCACGATCGCTCCGGCGACTTGTATGGCAATGAGATCGGATCGTCCGAGCATCGTCGTGGCGCCAATCACGAGCAGGCGTTTGTCCCGCATCGACAAACCGGGTCGCGACCAGATATCGGCAAAAAGATGCCGTACCGTCTCGCTGACATAAGGCGAGTTCTCTAGGCCCTCCATCATCTTCGACGCGCCGGCGCCATAAACCTGGTCCACTATGCCGAGACCCTTCTCCCAGCTCTCGTCGATCGTTCCTTCCGCCATGTTCGTGCTCCTATATTTCTGCCAAACCCACCGTCGCCCGATCCGTCGAGCGCGTGAGCTCCACGAGCGGCAAAGCAATCTTCAGCGTCTTGCCGAGATCGAGCGCTGCATCAAGGTCCTTGTTCATCAGGCCACGCGTATATTCACGCAGCTTCGCCTCCTCGGCATCGGTCGCTGGGTCCTTAGGCCGGCCCACGAGCATCATCGGGCCGCCCACGCCGTCGGAGCTGTCCTCGATCACCTGCGTGAGCTGTCGCACATCGACGCCAGCCGCACGCGCCAACATCGCAGCTTCGTATCCTGCGCGCAGGCAGCCATAGACGACCACGTTGCGCGCAATCTTCGCCGCCATGCCCGCGCCGGGACCACCCATCAGCGCTACCGACTTCGCAAATCCTTCGAGCGAGGGTCGCACACGTTGAAATATCTCTGGGTCGGCGCCCACCAGGCAAATCAATCCGTTTTGCCGTGCTCTCGGGCCGCCTGTAACACCGCTATCGACAAGCCCTACGCCTGCCGCATCGGTTAGTTTTCGTATGCTGGTCAGATCGGTTATCGATACGGTTGCCAATAGAACAACATCGAGGCCAGGTCGCGCTTGCGACAAAATACCGTCGGGGCCGGACAGCGCATCGATGGTTTGCTTGGCATCGACTACCGCGATCAGCACCACATCGCATTGCCGCGCGACTTCGGCGGCAGAAGATGCGACGGCCGGAACACCTTCAAGTCCTTCCGAAGCTTCCTTGCGGACATCATAGACGGCACCGAGCAAACCGGCCCGCGCAAGGCAGATGGCGACCCCGCTGCCGATGACGCCAAGTCCGATAACGCCTGCCTTTGTCATGCTGCTCTCCTTCACTCTGTAATGGCCGCGACTGCGCGTTCCTCGTAGCAATCTTCTACCAGGATGGCGTCGCGAAAAGCTGCGAGCTGCAGGGTGTCAATGCCCGCAGCCTTCGCATAGGCGTCGATCGATCCCCAGTGTGCGTCTATCGAGTCGAGCGCCGCATCGAGAAACTCCGGGAACACGCCGATCATCGTGGCGATCGTGGCTTCGCTCGGCACAAAGCCAAACGTTTTCTGGAACGCATCGGCGACCGATCCGCCTATCCGAAGATTTTTTCCGAACACATCGGAACGGAGGTAATCGGCCACGATGGTGTCGTGTTGCACGCCCAGCATTTTCAGCAATATGGCCACCAATACGCCAGTCCTGTCCTTGCCGGCCGTGCAATGCAAAAGAGCAGGCAATTCGCCTGCCGCAAACGTACTGATCAGCGTCTGCAAGTGAGGCTGCAACGCGCCGGGAATGGCGCTATAATTCAGCTTCATTGCCGCCCGTGCACCTTCCGCGGAGGGGTCGTGTCTCAGGGCGCCCCAGCCTTCGTTGGTCTCCGTGCGCAGATCATTTGTGATGTCGAGATTGAGCACGCGTGCGGAATCGGTCCAGTCATTAGGCGCTGCTTGCCGTTCGACATCCGCGCGTAGGTCGCAGATCAGGCTGAAATCCAGCTCCAGAAGCTCCTTGCGATGTTCGGCTGCAAAACTCGCCGGCCCCTCGGAGCGGTAGAGCACGCCGAAGCGCACATGGCGGCCGCCATCTGCCGGCAGGCCGCCGAGATCGCGGAAATTGAGGCGCGAAAGATGCTCGGTCATGCAGCGTTCCTGCCTAGGCAAGCGGAGGCGGGAAACGTGGCACGGCGGCGTGCATTTGGCCAAGAAGATCCGGTGACATCCAGACGTGTTCGACATAGTGGCCAATATGGGCACGTTCGTCGGTATAGAAGTATCTCAGCATGTCGCCCATTTCGCCGCGAAAGACAATCTTGTGCTTCTCGGTATCGATGGAGGCCGCGTGCGCGTGCCAATTGTCCAGGGAACCATCGATGCGGATCGCCACGTGATGGAATTTCACGTGCAGCCCTGGTGAGTCTGGGAGCACCTCTTTGAACAGTGCATCTTGCCCTCCTACAGGCTCGATCAGCTCGATCTCCACGCCATTCACATTGGCAAGCGCGATACGCAATTGCGGATCATCGGCGGAGGCCGCATTCGTGCCAACGTTGGTGAACACGAAAAATCCTGGCGCCTGATAGGTGCGCTCGAACAGGGCGATGGCCTGGTCCAGGTCGTTAGTTATGTAGGCCAGTTGTTGATGATGGGCGTTGATGCGCGCGAACATGGCAACCTGCATATATCTGCCGAGGCACGCTCTATCGGCGCACGCGACGGGGCAACCCTACCGGATGGCGGGCGCTCAGGTCTCTTAGTTGGCCGAGAACTTGCCACCGTCGATGACCAACGTATCGCCCGTATGGTAGCGGGCGGCGTCGCTGGCCAGATAGACGACGGCACCTTCGAGATCCTCCGGCGTGCCGGCGCGGCCAAGCGGGGTTTTCGCTTCTACGGCGGCGGTGATGGCGGCGCCGATCGCGGGATCCGCGAGCGTCATTTCCGTATGGATGAAGCCGGGCGCAATGACATTGCTGCGGATGCCGTAAGGTCCAAGCTCGGCTGCGAGCGTTTTTGAAAGCGAATTCAGCGCTCCTTTGGCAATCGCGTAATGCGCCATGGTCGGAACGCCCTGGAAGATCGACCCGCTGCCGCAGATGATCAGGGAGCCGCCGGCATCGCCGGCCTTCGCGCGGGCAACCATGTGCCTCGAAGCCTCGCGCAGCGTGAACACCGCCCCGTGCAGGTTCACATCAAGCAAGGCACGATAGATGTCGCTGTTCATCTCGGGGAAGGGGACCTGGCTGGCAATGCCGGCATTGGCCACCACGATATCGAGCCGCCCCAGCGCCTCGACGGCGGCATCTACGCCCTCAGCTACCGCACGCTCGTCCCGCACATCGAGTGCCCGCGAAACCACCTGGCCACCGTAATCGGAAAGTCTCGCGACAGCCTCCGCATTGCGGTCCTCTCGCCGTCCCCAGATCACCACATCGGCGCCTGCACGCGCCAAACCCCGGGCGAAGCCGAACCCGATTCCCGAATTGGCGCCGGTCACCAAAGCGACCTTGCCGGTGAGGTCGAACGGATGTGCAGGCATGCGCGTGCTCCTGTGGCCGCAGTGCGGCAGAAATATTGGGCGGTTTGCCAAACTGCTATCGGCGGCGGCAGTGCAATCCTTCCCGCGGATAGGACCTGTCCGGGCAAGGCAGAGAGAGCTTGCGCGGGCATCGCACGGCACTGTCTCGCGTGCAGGGGAGAACTGGTCGATGAGTAAGCCGGATGGGTCGGGCGGCAGGATCGAACTGACCGATTTACGCGCGCCTGTATTGACCGATATCCAGCAAGGCGCCTTGCTGGCCGCAGCCGCACATCCTGTCACACTCGCGCCCGAAGCGGTTCTGCAGGCTGCACAAGCCGAGACCGGGCTCTCGGATTTCGGCGCCGACGACTTCCGTCCACGCCTTGCCGTATGGCTCCGCGCGATCGACGAGGACAGCAACGCATCCGCCGTCACCAGGGCCAATCTCTTCCAGATGACGGTGCGCCTCGCTGCCACCCGGCTGCGCCTGGAGGACTACGTCAAGCGTCATCCGGATTGCCTCGATCTGCCGATCGAACGCCCGATCATCGTCGCCGGCTTGCCGCGCTCCGGCACCACCTATCTGCTGGAAATGCTGGGCGCGGATCGCCGCCTGCGTTCTTTGCCATGGTGGGAGGCCACCGCTCCCATCCCCGCACCCGGCGACGAACCGACCCAAGCCAACCCCAATCCACGCTACACCAGATCTGCGGCAGGCTGGCAGGGCTACGAAGCCGTGCTACCTTACATGAAATACATGCATTCATTTTCCGCTGATCACATCAGCGAGGATATCGAACTGCAAGCGCTCGACTTTTCATCCTACCTGATCGAGTGGCTGGCCCACGTCCCGCGCTGGCGCGACTACTATCTGGCACAGGACCAAAGCGGCCCGTACGCCTATCTGCGTCGCGCCATGCAGGTACTCACGCATATACGCGGCCCCGCACGTTGGGTGATCAAATGCCCCCAGCACATGGAACAACTTCCCGTGCTATACAAGACCTTTCCGGATGCGATCTTTGTCCTGACCCATCGTGACCCGGTGGGATCTATCCGGTCCGCCATGACCATGTCGCTCTACGCCGGCCGTATCCTGCGCCAACGCGTCGATCCCGCCGAACCACTGGGCTACTGGCCCGACCGCTACGAGCGGCTGCTGCGGGCTTGCGTGCGCGATCATGACGTGCTCCCCGCCGCGCAAACCCTGGACCTCTATTTTCATGATTGGATCAGCAAGCCGGAGCCGGTGCTGCAGGAAATCTACCGCCTTGCCGGCCTTGGGCTAGACGACCGGACGCTGGAAGCGATGCGCGGAGTTGCCGCCGAAGGTGGCAGCGCAAACGGCAAGCTGGTCTATAATCTTGAGCGCGATTTCGGCGTTTCGGCGCAAGCTCTCAGAGAAAAATTCGGCTTCTACTTCGACCGCTTTCCGGTAAGGGTGGAAGTGGCGTGATCCTCGCCGAGGATGAGCGCGCTATTATCGCGGTGCTGCTGCGCTATGCAACAGGTATCGATCGTCGCGATTGGGCGCTGTTCGGCACCTGCTTCACTGAGGATTTTACCGGCACTTATCCAGGCTTCGGCACCTGGCACGGCGCCGATGCCATCACCGACTTTATGCGCACTGCTCACGAAAATCTGGGCGCCACCTTACATCGTATGAGCAACTTCGTCATCGAACGCAACGGCGACACCACGACCGCGCGAAGCTATGTCGACGCAATTCTGCTGCCGCTGGCCGAAACAAGCGAGGCGCATAATGCACTCGGGCTATATGACGACGTGTTCGTAAGTGGAGCCACAGGTTGGCGGATAGCGCGGCGGCATTTTACCGCAATAAAATCAGCTAAGAAGAAAGGCCTTCTTTTTTGAAAAAGGAAGCGAAAACGTTTTGAAAGCTGTCGCGGCCTAAGGGGCGGCGTACGCCTGTCATTGGGAAGGTGTGGGCTCGACTTAAGACGCTTCACTCACATAAACGACCTTATGGAAACCTTCGACATGTCGCACGCACAGGCGCCGCAAGAAGCTGCGATCAACAATAATTTCCGCTCCGTCAGCTATACCTATGACGGTACCGGAGTGACCAACCCATTCCCGCTTTATGCCGATCTCAGCCGCACGAGCCCGGTGATGGAGGGCGACATCTTGGCCCGTTTCGGCGTGCCGTCACAGGCGGATTACGGCAACAAGGGCCGTCAGGTCTTCACGATCTTTCGCAACGAAGACGTCATGTCCGTCATGCGCGATCCGGAAACCTGGACGAGCAGCCTGTTGATGGACGGCCTTGGTGCCTTCCTCGGTGATGTCATGCTGTCAGCCCTTGACGGTAAAGCGCATAAGCGCCTGCGCAATCTGATCGCGCCGTGCTTTGGCCGCTCGGTGTTGATAGGGTGGAACGAGCAGCTGATCGTTCCGATCATCCGAAACGAATACGTGGAAAACATGCGGCCGCGTGGCCGCGCGGAACTGGTGCATGATTTCGGCCTGCCATTCCCCGTGCGCGTCATCTACGCGATCCTCGGCTTCCCGCCGGATCGTGAGTCTATTGAGCGTTTCGCCGGATGGGCGCTGCGCATTCTCGCCGGACCGCAAAAGGACCCGGAGAAAACGAAGGCGGCCATGCAAGGCGCCTTCGAGGCCGCCCAGGAACTCTACGACCATGTGCGCCCCATCGTGGAGCGCCGGCGGGCCGAAGGTGCTGTCGGCGATGACATGATCGCGTACCTTCTGCGTGCTGAACATGAAGGCCAGCGACTGGACGATCACCAGGTCACCAACCTCGTGCGGATGATGCTGCCCGCCGCCGCCGAAACCACCACACGCACCTTCGCCAACATGATGGTGCTGCTGTTCGAGCACCCCGAAACGCTGGAACGCGTAAGACGCGATCGTTCCCTGGTGCGCGCTGCCTTGAACGAGTCGATGCGCTACGAACCGGTCGCTGCCTTCCACGCCCGCCAGGCCGCGCGCGACGTGACGATGCGCGGTGTCACCATCCCGGCCGGCGCTGCCGTATCTGTTTGTGCCGCCAGCGCCAACCGCGATGTCGATATCTATAACGACCCTGACGTCTTCAACATCGATCGTCCGCTGCGGCCGCTCCTGGGGTTCGGCTTTGGTGTACACGCCTGCATGGGCATGCAGGTGGCACAGATGGAGATCGACGCAGCCTTGGACGCACTGCTGGATCTGCCGAATTTGCGCCTGGATCCGGACAAACCAAGACCGCAAATTCGCGGCATGCAGCTCCGCGGGCCGGACGCGATCCACGTGTTGTGGGACTGAGAGACTAGGCCAAGGGGCTCTGCCCCCTGGCCTAGCCTCTCCGCCCCGCTAACGCACGGCGCAGTTCGGTCGTGAGGGCCCCCATGTCTTTTGGTGCCGCGCCGTGCAGCAGGATTTCGTCTGCGCCGGCATCGAGGAATTTCATCAGCTGGTCTGCGCATCTGGCGGCGGTGCCCACGGCAGCGCCCTGGTCCAGCCACTCGTCGGGGAGAATCCGGCTGACTTCTACCAGTTCCTGACGGGTGAAAGCCTGGTCGGCCGGTTTGCCATGCAGCCCGGCGATCTGCGGGTGGGCGCGCAGTTTCTCCAGGATCTGTGGGTCCCAGCCGTTAATGTCGACGATCATGTCGCCAAAGCCAGGCAGTTCGAAATACGTGACGGCGCGGCCGCCGACCACAGCCTCTTCTTCCTCTTTCGGCAGGTCGGGGGCGACGATGATGTTGTGGTAGATGCGCACGGAGGCCGGGTCGCGGCCGGCCTTCTCCGCCGCATCGCGCACGATCCTGGCGGAGTTGGCCACGCCATCGGGCGATACGAACGGGTGCAGCAGCACGCCGTCGCAATGCGTGCCGGCAAAGGCCAGCGCCTTGGGCCCGATGGCGGTGAACACGATCGGCGGCGGCGGACCTTCGTAGCGGTCCGTCAATTTCAGCATGGGGTAGTTGCCGAGAATGCCTTCGTAGGTCACCGTTTCGCCCGCCCACAGCCGCCGGACGATGGAGATGGTGTCGGCAAGTCGCGGGAAGGTGATGGGCGGCGAGCCAAGCATGGCCAGGTAGGCTGGCACGGCTCGGGCGAACATCAGGCGGAAGCGGCCGCCGCTCATGGCCTGCATGATGTTGGCGACGCTCGCGGTGACGATCGGGTGCCGCATGGTCGCATACATGGTGCCGGTGATCCGCACCTTCGACGTCGCCTGGGACACGGCACCTGCCAGCACTGCCGGTTCTTTTGAAGCGTAGCGTTCGGAAATCCACACGCAGCCAAGCCCGATGCGTTCCGCTTCCCGCGCTTCTTCCAGGCCTCGTGTAGGGTCGCTGACTCGGCCGGGCAGGATATAGGTGCCGAATTGATCGAACAGCTTCGCCGCGCCCGTGGTGTCGTCGTGATCCGCTGGAGAGGGGCTTTGCATTGGCTTGTCCTGAAACCTTCGGGTGTTGCTCGCGCCGCGGCGGTTGTGCCGGACCTGCCGCGCGATAGGAGATGGTGAGCGCTTGGCGGGAGGATACGGCATGGCAAAAGCGGGTCGCCCGTCGCCGGCCGCGAAGAACAGGAGGCTCTCCAGGATGCTGATGAGCAACACGCCGCCGGTGGTTCCCGCGCATGTGCCGCCGGATATGGTGATGCATTATCCGCTGGTTCTGGGCGCGACGACAACGGAAAATCCGTTCGCGCGTATCGTGCCGGAGCTCGCAGCCGGTCCGGACATCGTATACGCCACTAACCTCTATCCGGGTGGCACGCCGGCCTGGGTGTTTCGCCGTGTGGAGACCTTGCGCGCGATCTACAAGGATACCGAGCATTTCACGAACAAGGATTTTTCGCCGTTCGCCAAGATCGTCGGCGATAGCTGGAGCCAGGTGCCGGTGGAATATGATCCGCCGGAGCACACGAAATTTCGTACGCTGATCAATCCGCTGCTGGCGCCACAGAAGATGGCGGCGCTCGAGGCGAGTGTGCGTGCCTATGCGCGCGATTACATCGGCCGTTTTTCAGGGGCCGGCCATTGCGAATTCATGAGTCAATTTGCGTTTGAATACCCGATTGCCATTTTTCTGGAGTTGATGGGCCTGCCGCAATCGGATGTTCAGCAGCTGCTCGCCTGGGAGATGAAGCTGCTACACGAGCCCAACATGGCCGAGGTGGCCGGTGCCGTGCTGAACGTGAAAAACTATCTGATCGGCAAGATGGAGGAGCGGCGTCGCAAGCCGGCGGATGATTTCATCAGCTTCGCCGTTCAGGCGCGGGTGGATGGCCGGCCGCTCAGCGATGACGAACTGATCGGGCTAACATTCGGCCTCTATATCGGCGGCCTCGATACGGTTTCTACCAATATGGGCCTGCATTTCCGTCACTTGGCGGAACATCAGGACGATCAGCTGTATCTACGGGAGCATCCCGAGAAAATCCCGCTGGCAACGGAGGAGTTGCTGCGTGCTTATGCCGCGGTGACCACCTTCCGCACCTGCGTGATCGAGACCGAGATCGAAGGCGTCCGGGTGATGCCTGGCGACAAGATCGCCATGACGACGACGCTCGCCGGGCGGGACGACCGCAAATACGACAGCCCGAACGAGGTACGGCTGGACCGTGCACCGACCCATGAGACCTTCGGGTTCGGTCCGCATCGCTGCGTAGGGATGCATCTCGCCAGGCGCGAACTGCATGTGGGATTGGAGGAGTTCCTGCGCGCGATCCCGCAATTTCAGATCGAGCCGGGTGCGGAGATCGTCTCTGAACTGGGCGCAATGATACAGCCGAAAACGCTGCCGCTGGTCTGGGCCGTCTAGGCCCAGACCGAGGCTGTTTCAGGCAGCGACAGCCGTAAGCGCGGATTGCGGGCAGGCTTCGGCGCCTTCCCGCGCTCGTTCTTCGAGCCCTGCCGGCACGAGCGGATCGTCGAGAAAAACAAAACCGTTTTCGTCCAGCTTGTACACTTCGGGGCAGATCTCCGCGCACACTCCATAACCGCAACAGGCCGGCTTATCGACCACGATCTTCAGACGACCGCTTAGATCTTCAGACATTCCCATTCCTCCTTCTTTTCGCCAAAAATACAACTTGCACAAGTTCTGGTCAATCTGTATAATTCCTACCAATGCGGGCCAACGAGCCAGGGAGAGTAACGATGCTGGACAAGACCACACTCAAATTCAGTGACGGTACGTCTATCGATGATTTGATCGACGTGAACATGCATGAGGTCTCCCTTCGGCTGATGAACGATCCCGAAATCCATCGCATCGAGATGGAGCGGATTTTTGCCAAGACCTGGCTGCTGCTGGGCCATGACAGTGAGATTCCAAAAGTCGGCGACTTCATCCTGCGCGACATGGGCGAGGACAACGTCATTGTTGCACGTGCGAAGGATGGTGCGATCCATGTGTCGCTCAACGTATGCCCGCATCGCGGCATGCGCGTGTGCACCGCCGAGGCTGGCAACGCGCATGTGCATCGCTGCATCTATCATGGCTGGGCATTCCGGCCAAATGGCGACTTCATTGGTGCGCCGGTCGAAAAAGAGCAGATGCATGGCGCGACTCGCCCGAAATCCGAGCTGGGCCTGAAGCAGGCACGTGTGCATGTTTATGGCGGCCTGATTTTCGCGACGTGGAACATTGAAGGGCCTTCATTCGACGAGTTCCTTGGCGACACCAAGTTCTATTTCGACCAGCTTTTCTGCCGTACCGATTCCGGTCTTGAACTGCTTGGGCCACCGCAGCGTTTCATGATTCCGGCCAACTGGAAGATCGCCAGCGAGCAATCCGCTTCGGACGGTTTCCACACGCTCACTTTGCATCGTTCGTTGATGGAGGGTGGCATCATGGGTGGCACGGCGGAATCGATCTACGATAGTGCGCCGGGCATGTATGGCGTGGATATCAGCTGTTCCGAAGGCCATTCGCTTCGCTGCTTGGAAGCAGCGCAGACCTTCAAGATGTTCTCGAACATCAGTTTTGAGGGGAAGTCGGTCGAGGAGCGGCTGCATCTGCTGCCGCCCCCCGGGATCACGCCCGATTTGATCCCGCAGCTGTTCAAGAATCTGAAGCCAGAGCAGGTGGAGATGTTGGCCACGTGCCCGCCGCAGGTGGGTGGCATGTTTCCCAATGTGCTGGTGCTGTTCATTTTCGCGCCGCGCACAGATGGCGGCGCTTCCGGCGCCCTGGCGCTGCACACCTACGTTCCGCGCGGCCCAGACAGGTTCGAGTTCGTGAATTACATCTTTGCCGAAAAAGATGCGCCCGAGAGCGTGAAGCGCGACATGTTGCAGAACACGATCCAGCAGGCCGGCACATCCGGCGTGATCGAGCAGGACGATGCCGATACCTGGCCGCAGATCTTTCGCAACACGCGCGGCGCGGTCAGCCGCACGATGAAGCTCAAGTATCAGGCGCTCAGCGGCGAAAGCAAGCCCGCTGATTGGCCCGGTGGCGGTTACGTCTACGCGGGCTTCACCAAGGACGACACGCAGTGGAACTGGTGGCTGAACTACAGGCGACTCATGGCGACCTCAGTCTAAGAAATAAAAGTCTTTTGGTTCTTTTCTTCAGAAAAGAACGCCTTCCTCAAGAGGAATGTCCAAAATGTCTGACCGTTCCACCGCCGCCGTTGACCGCAGCGCCGTCATGCGCGGGCTCGCGTCCAAAGTCCGCGTTCCCGTAGGCTCGCCGGTTTATAATCGCATTCTGGAGACGCTGTACGACGAAGCGGCTGCGCTTGACGAACGCCGCTTCGATGACTGGGTGGCCATGCTGGCGAAAGACCTGATCTACACGGCTCCCATCCGTCTTACCCGCACCGGCCCAAACCGTGATCGCGACGTGATGCGTACGATGATGCATTTCGACGAGACCTATAACTCTATCCTCATGCGCACCGGCCGCTTGAGCAAAAGTGCGTGGGCGGAAGATCCTCCATCGCGTACGCGCCGTTACGTCACCAATGTCCGCGTCGGCGAAACCGAGCATCCGGACGAGTATGAAGTGATCAGCTACTTTTTTCTTACACGCAGCCGCGGCGAGACGGATTTCACCGAGCAATCCACCTCGGAGCGGCGCGATGTGTGGCGCCTGGTCGACGGAGATTTTAAGCTTTCGCGCCGCGAGATCATACTCGATCAGTCGACACTTTCGATGTCGAACCTGGCCGTGTTCATCTGACGCTGATGGGTAAACATACGCCTCTCCACGTGGCCGTCGTCGGCAGCGGGCTCGCCGGCTACGGTGTTCTGCGTGAATTGCGCAAGCAGGCACCGGATGCCGAGCTCACGCTGATTACCCTCGATGACGGCCATTTCTACTCCAAGCCTGCGCTTTCGACGGCACTCGCAAAGGGAAAGACGGCTGACACGCTCGTGACCACGTCCGGCGAGAAGATGGCAGCGCAGCTAAAACTGGATCTGCGGGCCGGCCGAGCGGTTGAAGCGATCGATCCCGTCGGTCGTGTTCTGCTGACCACTGGCGGCCCGGTCTACTACGATAAACTCGTGCTGGCGCTCGGCGCGGACGCAATACGCCCAAACATTGAAGGTGACGCAGCCCATCGTGCGCTGCCTGTAAATAACCTAGATCACTACAATAGCTTTCGTGAAGGTCTGCGGGAAGGCGCACGCGTCCTGGTCATTGGTGCCGGTCTCGTTGGTAGCGAGTTCGCCAACGATCTAAGCGCAAGCGGCTACAAACCCATCGTAGTCGATTTGCTCGCGTATCCGCTGGCACAACTTGTACCGCCACGGGTCGGTGAATTGGTGCGCGACGCAATGCAAGCGGCCGGCGTGGAATGGCATTTCGGCCGTAGGGTGCTCGCGTTGAACAAAGCGGGCATGGGGTTCCGCGCGACGTTGGATGATGGAACCAGGATTGAATCCGATGCTGTGCTCTCCGCGGTCGGTTTGCGTCCGCATACCCTGATCGCGCAGGAAGCCGGCATTGCGGTCGATCGCGGCATCAAAGTGGATACCACCGGCTGCACAAGCGACCCAGATATCTACGCGATCGGCGACTGCGCCGAATATCCACGTGGGCTGGCTGCGTATGTTTCGCCCATCATGAGTGCGGCGCGTGCGATCGCTGCAAGCGTTCTAGGCACACCTACCGAAATGCGCTTTCCGACGCTCTCCGTGCAAGTGAAAACCACCGCGTGCCCGGTCATCCTTTTGCCCGCCCCGATCGGTGCCGAAGGCCAGTGGTTCAACGAGAAAGATGACGCCGAAGGATTACGCACCCTGTTCAAGGATAGAGATGGCACCATCTTGGGTTACGTGCTGACGGCAGCGCGATGTGCGGAACGGATCGAATTGGACCGCCTCATCGGCGAAATGCATCACCATAAGGATGCCGTATGACTGGGTTGCTGGAAGGCAAGATCGCGATCGTAACAGGCGGTGCCAAGGGGCTTGGCCTTGGTATTTCCCGGCGTCTGGTGCGTGAAGGTGCAAAAGTGGTGATCACCGGCCGTGAAGGTGCGGCGGCAGAGGCCGAAGCCGCCGCGATACGCCGTGAGCTTGGCGGAGAGACGCTCGGTTTCGCGAGTGACGTCGGCATC
This sequence comes from Acetobacteraceae bacterium, assembly GCA_965198855.1. Taxonomy (GTDB): domain Bacteria; phylum Pseudomonadota; class Alphaproteobacteria; order Acetobacterales; family Acetobacteraceae; genus BOG-908. Next base: position 1,761,023 of record CBDAPZ010000002.1, read on the forward strand.
AAATCGGATGTCGAGGCGATGATAGCTCGTACGGTGGAGCATTTTGGCGGTCTCGACATCCTGGTGAACAATGCCGCCACCTTGTCGCCGAACATTCTGTTCGAACAGAAAACCGACGAGATGCTCAAGCGGACCCTCGACATCGCCTTGTGGGGAAGCTGGTGGGGCATGCAGGCGGCCTTCCCGCATATGCGTGCGCGCGGCGGCGGCTCTATTGTGAATTTCTACTCCATCGATGCGGATACCGGCGCTTGGCTACATGCGGATTACAATATTGCGAAATCCGCCATTCTCGGGCTTACGCGCAGTGCTGCCGTGGAATGGGGCCGCTTCAACATACGCGTCAATGCCATTTCGCCCACCGGGCTTGGCCAGGTTTTCGCCAGGCTGGTGAAGGAAGTGCCGGGATTCCTGGAGGCTGCAACAGCCAATAATCCCCTGGTGCGCGCCGGTGACCCGGAGGACGACATCGGTCCCGTGGTGGTGTTCCTGGCATCGGCAATGTCGCGCTTCATTACCGGCGAGATGATCAATGTCGATGGCGGCCAAAACCTGCCCGGCTATGTCAGCAAGCCGCACAACCTCGCCGAGTTGGAGGGCGCTGCATGAATGTCTTCTCGCCCGCCTTCGCGACCGGCGAAGTCTATGGGGCGGGCGGGGAGCCGCTCCCGAGCAGCGTGATCAAGATCCTTGAGGGAGCACTCTCGGCGATCATCCGTAGTGGCGCGCGCCGCCTCTCCATGAGCGCCATCTGCGAGGCGAGCGGCGTATCTCGCGGCACACTCTACCGATATTTTTCGACAAAGGAGGAAGTGCTCGCTGCCGTCAGCGAGTTCGTGTCGCTTGGCTTCGAGAAGGGCGTGCGGGCTGCAGCCGATCAACGCCGCGATCCGATCGAAAGGCTACAGGCCGTGCTCGACTTTTTTGATCGCTACACCCGCGAGCGCACGCCAGACGGCATGTTCGAACTTGAGCCCGCCTTTCACCTCGCCTTCTTCCGCAGCCACTTCACCCGCCATAAAGCTGCGTTGCTGGATGCACTTTCGATCACCTTTGACTACCTCGAGAGCCTGATGCCGATGCCACTGGACCGCGAAGCAGTTGCAGAAGCCTTTATCCGCATGCAGCTCAGCTCGCTCATTGTCCCTGCCGACCGGCATTGGTCCGACACCTGGGTAAATGCGCCGCGCACCCTCGAAAACCTTATTCCCATCTTGGCAGGCCGAGCGCCTACACTACAGGAGAGTTAAACAATGGTCGCACTTGCAAAGATCCATGTGCCGCAAGCCGCCTCCGGCTTTGGCGATGCAGAACCTTACATCAAGATTGCCCGCGAGTTGCGCCCGCTCTTATCTCGGGAAGCTCCTGAAGGCGACAGATTGCGCGCGCCTTCGCCGGCTGCGGAGAAAGCGCTGCTCGACAATGGGTTGTTGAGCATGCTCCTGCCGCAGCGCTGGGGCGGCGCCGGCTTGTCGATGACCGGCTTCGCGAAGGTGCAAATGGAGTTAGGCAAGGGTGATCCGTCGATTTCCTGGGTTTCACAAATCGTCAATGGCACAACCTGGGTTGCCAGCCTTACATCGGACGCAACACAGGAAGCGCTATTCGGGGAAGGCCCCAAGCTCGTATGCGGCGCCTATAATCCGCCGGGAAAGGCGCGCAAGGTTGACGGTGGTTACATCGTCAATGGTGCATGGCCGTATACATCAGGATCCCGCCAAGCCTATTGGGCACAGTCGGGCGTGCTGATCGAAGCCAACGAAGGCCCGGTCGTTCCCGGCATCAACATGTGCTACATCCCGTTCAGCCAGATCGAGATGCAGGATACCTGGTATATGACCGGCATGCAGGGCACCGGATCTGATACCTCCATCGCGCGGGATGTATTCGTCCCCGATCACTTGATGGTCACGATGGACAAACCCTTTGGCCACGTTGAACCGAACAAACGCCACACCGGCGCCCCTTCGGACATATTGCCGGTGGTGCCTTCCGTTCGTGCCACAGGACTTGCCCAGTTACTTGGTGCCGCCGAAGCCATGCTGGAAATCGTCGAAGCGGAGTCGAAGAAAAAGACGATCGTGACGACATTCTTCAAATCCCGTGTCGACTCGGGCGCAGTGTTGCACGATCTAGGCGAAGTGGCCGCCCAACTGGACACCGCACGCCTGCTGTTGTTCACAACGACTGGAACGCTCGACGAGGTGGCACTCACCGGCCGCGAATTCCCCACGCTCGAACGGGCCAAACATAAGGCACAGAGCGCGCAAGTGGTGGAACTGATCCATAAATCCATTGAAACCATGATGTTTATCTCGGGATCTTCAGCCTTTGCGCTGTCGAACCCGCTGAGCCGCTATTGGCGCGATATCCATGTCGGGCTGCGGCACATCACGAACGTGCCTTTCTTGAGCTATGAGATCTATGCGCGTGACCGTATGGACGTGAAGCCGAATATCACACCGGTTGGGGCTTATTAAGGAAGGTCTTCTTTTCCGAAGAGAAGAAGCAAAAGACTTTTGTGTTGTTGAGGTGCGCGTTGATCCAACCCGCGCGCCTCAATGCCATAATTCGGAAGCTTCGCGCAGGGAGATTGTTTGCGGCTCGGAGACCTGTGCAAGCGTGGCGCTGAACCTTGGCGCCGGCGCTGGCTGTGCAATCCCATTGCGTACAAAAAACGTTTGCCGCGACACGTTGTGGGGGTGATCCGGTGCCTCAGTCATCGATAGCACAGGTGTCACGCAAGCATCCGTGTCCACGAAAACCTCTGCCCACACATCGCGCGGCCGGGACGCAAAGGCGGCCGCAAAATCCTTCGCCATGGCCGGCCAAATGTCGCGGTCGTTCTGCACATAGCGATCGCGTGGCAGGCCAAGCCCATCGAGCAAGGCTCCGAAAAAAGGCGCCTCCAACGCGCCGACTGCCACATATCCACCATCTGCGCAGGCGTAGCAGCGGTAGAACGGTGCTGCACCATCCAGCAGATTTTCGCCCCGTTTGTCTTTCCACAGGGCCGTCGGCAGAAACGCGAAATACAGGCTCATCAGGGCGGCAGTGCCATCTGTCATCGCGGCATCCACCACTTGGCCCCGTCCGGTACGCTGGGCTGCGAGCAAAGCTGCAAGCATGCCGGCCAACAGAAACATCGCGCCACCGCCGTAATCGCCGACCAGGTTCAACGGCACAGGCGGCGGTTCGCCCGGGTAACCCATGGCATGCAGGGCTCCGGTCAGCGCGATGTAATTCAGATCGTGCCCAGCTCGGACAGCGAGCGGGCCGGTTTGCCCCCAACCCGTCATGCGCCCAAACACCAGCCGATTGTTGCGCGCAAGGCAGATCTCGGGCCCAAGCCCAAGGCGTTCCATGACCCCTGGCCGAAATCCTTCGATTAAACCATCAGCCTTGCCGATGATGTCAAGCGCGGCTGCCTGGTCAGTGATGTTTTTCAGATCGACATATGCTACCTTGCGGCTGCGATGGAGCACCGCGCCGCCAACATCGTCCCATGCGGCATCCGCTCGCGGCGGCCGGGCGAGTCGTATAATGTCCGCCCCCATATCGGCCAGGAGCATGGCTGCAAGCGGCACTGGGCCGATCGCATCCATTTCGACAAGTCGGATGCCTTCGAGAGGGCCCACGTGCTATAAAGACGTAAAAATTTTTTTTCTCTTTTTTAAAAAAAAGAGCATTCTTCCTGCCTTCATATCTCCGTCCGATCCCCGCCTTTCAAATCCAGTATCGCCCGCGCCTCCGCCGGTGTCGCCACCTGCAGCCCAAGCCCTTCGATGATTTGCCGTGCGCTACGCACCTGTTCCGCATTGCTCTCAGCCAGGCGTCCACGCCCGCCCCAAAGCGAGTCCTCGAGTCCCACGCGCACATTTCCACCCATGGCCGCCGCCATCGCGACGATTGGCATTTGTCTTGCCCCAGCGCCAAGCACGGACCATTCAAACTGGTCACCAAACAGCCGGTCTGCCGTGCGCTTCATATGCATGACGTCGTCGGGGTGAGAGCCGATGCCGCCCAGAATGCCGAACACCGTCTGTACGAACAAAGGCGGCGTGACGAGCTTCCGATCGAGAAAATGCGCAAGGTTGTAAAGGTGCGCCGTATCGTAACATTCGAACTCGAAGCGCGTGCCCTTCGGCGAGAGTACGCCAAGCAGCCTTTCGATGTCCGCATAGGTATTCTTGAACACCAGATCGCGCGAGGCTTCCAGCGCCGGCGCTTCCCAGGCGTGCTTGAACTCCTGGTATCGATTCAACATTGGAAACAGTCCGAATCCCATCGTGCCCATATTCAGCGAGGCCACTTCGGGCGCGAAGGTTGCGGCTGGCCTGATGCGTTCGTCCACGCTCATCCATGGTGCGCCGCCGGTCGTCAGATTCAGCACAGCGTCCGAACGTTGTTTGATCACTTGGAGGAACGGCTTGAAGAGATCGGGAGTCTGGTCGGGCTGGCCAGTTTGCGGGTTGCGGGCATGCAGATGGATGATGGCAGCCCCCGCCTCCGCGGCACCTATGGCCGATTCGGCTATCTCATCGGCTGTGACCGGCAGGAAGGGCGACATCGAGGGCGTGTGGATTGCCCCCGTAATCGCGCAGCTGATGATGACCTTGCCTTTTGCCATTGAAACGCCTTCTGAACCACCGACGTCCAAACTCATTGCAGGGGGACGCCGGTAGGCCATCTTTCTTGCGATAGGGGAGCGCGTTGTTCTAGAATTCCTTCAAGCCAGCACACCGAGTTGCCGGGCCCGCATGACGGCCTGCGGTCGCCGCCTGACGCCGAGCTTGTCATAGATCTGCTGCATGTACCATTTGACGGTACCCTCGGTCAGCCCAAGACGATTGCCGATCTCACGGTTCCGCAGACCGCCGCCGACCATTACCAGAATGTCGAGCTCACGGCTAACAAGTTTGCTGCCTAAAGCACACTCCTCTTCTGGCAAAAGCGACGGCGATCCGCGGAATGCCGCCACCAAGCTTGCCGCAAACTGGTCGGTGACCGTATCGAGCGCCGGACCTTGGCCGTAGGCTTCTGTCAACAAGGAGCCGATGGCATCACCCTCGTCGAGGAACATGCGACTCCAGCCGGCGGGGGCGGCCAGTGTCACCGCTTCGCGCACCGCGCGGCGTGCTTCCGATCTGTCCCCGGCTAGCACCGCGATTTCCGCGAGCAGGAGTTCGAAGATCGCGGCGGAGCGCACCGCGCCGGAGCGGCGTACGAGTTCGCTCCAGCGCTTTGCCACCTTGCGCGCGCGGGTCAGCCGATGGTTGTGCGTTTCGATGCGCAGCCAGGCGATGGCAACGCTCTCGTGCTGGCGCGTCGGCGTCAAGGTCGGAAACGGTTCAAGATCGGCCGGCTGGTCACCGGCTGCAAACGCTGCCTCAGCCTGCTGTAGATGCCCGCTCCTGATCAGGATTCGCACCTGCTCTGCCACCACCGCGGCCCGCAAGCGGTCCAGTCCGCATTCGATGGCAACGAGATGGGCTTCTTCGAGGCCTATGAGCGCCTCGGCAATCTTGCCGTCCGCAGCGAGCAGGCGGGCGTGCACCAGATGCCCTGCGCCCAACTGGTCTGCAAAGCTCCATTGCCGCGCCGCGGGGAGATGCGAATCGACCAGCACGCGCGCGGCAGCCAGGTCTCCTCGCTCGTAAAGCAGCTCCGCCAGCGGCAGCGCAGGCAATGCAGCAAGCCCTGAACCATCCCCCTGCAGGGAACGCGCCAGATCGAAAGCCTCGTTGAGCATGGTGCGTGCTGCTTCGGTCTTGCCTTGCGCCATCAGCGTCGGTGCTACCGAGGCTTTCAGGGCGATGGAAGCGAAATCCGAACCTGGCCGATGCAGGGCCCGGCGTGTTTCTGCCTCCAGCTTCAATGTATCGTGGAAATGATAGAGTTCCCGTCTCGCGGACATCAATTGGGCCAGCAAGGTACAGCTCAGATAAGGCTCGTCGTCGCCGTATTCTGCCAACAGGCGCTCGGCGCGACGTTCCAGCCCCGCCATGTCATCGCGTGCGGCCAGCAGCATGATCCGGCGGTGTTCGATCGCACGGGCCACTTGATGCTGCTCTAAATCGCTCAGCTCGCCATTGGCCACCGAAGTCTGCAACGAGGATTCTGCCATCCCGATCAGCGACTCTGCCGAGGTGAACGCAAGTTGCCGGGTCCGTCGCCAGGCGAGTGCCAGCAAGAGCATTCTGCGGCCAGCGAGCAGGGGCCGTGGCAGCCCCGTGCCAAGCTCATCAATGCGATAGAGGAATCCCGTATAGGTGAGCTTCTCTGCCAAAGCATCAAGCTGGTCTGCCAGAAAAACCTGGTCGCGCGTCTTTTCGGCATGATTGATGGCGCGCAATGCATCACCGGTCGTGCTGAAATGCAGGCTGGCGCGGCGGTGAAGAGCCGCGGCACGTGCGGGATCGCGATCGTTGAGGCGGCGCAGAACCATTTCACGAAACAGCGGATGCATGCGGTAGAATACCCGCTCCGAATCGCGCGCTTCCACGAAAAGGCCCGCTTCCTCCACGGTTTCCAGCATGCGACGTGCATCCTCATGCCCCGCCACGGCGGCGCAGGCAGACGGTGTCAGCTCATCCAGAACCGTTGTATCGACAAGAAACTTGCGCAGTGGCAGCGCTTGCAGCGCCATCACCTCCTCGTCGAAATAGGCCTCGAAATCGCGCTTCAGGCCGCTTACCCGATTATTGTCTTCGCCGCCGAATGACCATTCGCGGCGATGCATCTTGCCCGCCATGACGATACCCGCAGCCCAACCCTGGGTATCGTCGGTCAGTCGTTGCACCAGCCCCGCATCCACCGGGCCACGGCCGTTGCGCGAGATGAAATTCGCAGCATCGGGTACGGAGAAGCGCAGATCATCTGGTCCGATTTCAAGCAGGCAGCCGAGGGAGCGCAGCCGCGCCACCGGCACGGTCGAGCGGCTGCGCGAAACGATAATAGTGGTCAGTGCATCGCGCGCGCTGGCGACAATTTGCGAGACCAGGCCGAAGACATCGGGCGGCAGAAGCTGCGCGTCGTCGATGATCAACACTGGGCGGCAGGGCTGTTCGGTCGCCAGAAGGGCCAGCAATTCGTTGATCGGGCGGGCCGTCGCCAGATTGGCTGCGGGAAGGTTCTTGGCAATGGCCGCAGAAAGCGCTGCGGTGAACTCGGCGAGATTGGTAATGCCCGCGCGGGCCGCAAGCCACAGCACTGTTCGCCCGCGTTCGGCGAGGATGCGCGACCAATAGAGCGCCGCCGTGGTCTTGCCGTATCCGGCCGGCGCGCAGATCGTGGTAACACGCGTCTCGTCTATCGCGTCGCTCAGTTCAAGCAGCCTGGCGCGCTCGACGAAGGTGCGTACATGGCGCGGTTGCGCTATCGCAGTGGAAACAACTCCCATCTGACCGGTTCCCTCATTTTGCCGTCGTTATTCTTTTTCACGGCTACTGGACTAAGTGATCTGATCTGAACGTTTTGGCAAGTCTCCTTTCCTATCTAAAGATAGGATCAAAGGTTAGGCCCAGAACTCATGACGATTTGGGCGGCCTGCCGCCGGGGAAGCTGCCGGCAAACACACAAAAAAGGTCAAGAATATGCGCGTGCTCGGCCTGCAGGCCGCTGACGGCCTCGACGCCGTTTCGTTGAACACCGTTCCAAATCCGTTACCCGGCCGAGGCGAGGTGCGTGTCGCGCTTCGCGCTGCGGCGCTGAACCATCGCGAGTTGTGGATCATGCGCGGCCAGTATCCTGGCATGGCGCTTCCCGCCACACTGGGTTGCGACGGGGCCGGCGTGATTGACGCAGTGGGGGAGGGCGGCGATGCAGCCATGATTGGCCAGGAGGTGGTGCTGTATCCCGGCCTGCGCTGGGGTGACGATCCTCTTTACCCGGCGGCCGATTTCGGGCTGCTTGGCATGCCAGGGCCCGGCACGCTGGCGGATGCTATCGTTGCTCCTGCAACCAGCGCGATCGCTAAGCCCCCTCACCTCGATTTTGCTGCTGCAGCTGCCGTGCCTTTGGCGGCATTGACGGCATGGCGCGGCCTGGTGACGAAGGCCGCCATCCGGCCTGGCGAGAAGCTGCTGGTCACCGGCGCAGGCGGCGGTGTCGCAACGTTTGCAATCCTGTTGGGCGTGGCGATGGGTGCGAAGGTGTTTGTGACCAGCGGGAACGATGCCACCTTGGCGCGTGCACAGACGCTCGGTGCCAGTGCTGGTTTTAATTACAACGATGAAGCGTGGCGCAAAGCTCTACCGAAAGCCACCGGCGGCATCGACGTCGTCTTCGATGGCGCCCCTGGCGCCGGCTATGCTTCGTATGGCCGTGCCCTCTCCATGGGCGCGCGCGTCGTTGTTTACGGCTCCACCGGCGGCATGAGTTTCCCAGTGAACGCGCCGGAGCTGTTCCTGAAGAACGTGCAGCTCATTGGAACCAATGTCGGCAACCTTGCCGAATTCGCCGCCATGATCGCTTTCGTCGCCAAGCACAGCATTGAACCCGTGATCGATCGAAGCTTTAAGCTGGACGAGGCAAAGGCGGCGCTCTCCTATCTGGAGAACGGCCACAGTTTCGGCAAGATCGTGATCACGCAATGACCGATGGCCTGTTCAGCCTTGCCGGGAAGCGCGCTCTGGTCACTGGCGGCGCACAAGGCCTAGGCCGCATGATTGCCGAAGGTCTGCTACGTGCCGGCGCCACTGTCACCATCACCTCACGCAAGGCCGAGACCGTGGCGCATGCCGCGGCCGAGATGGCGGAGCTTGGTGCCTGCCTGCCGCTGGCCGCCGATCTCTCCACGCCGGAAGCCGCCGTCGATCTCGTGCGCCGTTATCGTGAACACCACGACGGCCTCGACATTCTCGTCAACAATGCCGGCAAAACCTGGGGCGCGCCTTTCGAAACTTTTCCCGATCGCGCCTGGGCCGGCGTGATGGCGGTGAACGTGCAAACACCCTTCAAGATGGTGCAGGAATTTTTGCCCGAGCTTACCGCAAGCGGTTCCGGTGGCGATCCCGCGCGGGTCATCAATATCGGCTCCGTAGCGGGCACCCGTATCGAGCCATTGCAGGCTTATAGCTACGGCGCCAGCAAGGCCGCGATCCATCAGCTTAGCCGGCAACTCGCCAACGACCTCTCCCACCTCAACATTACCGTCAATGCCGTTCTGCCGGGGTTTTTCCCAACCTCCATGACCGCGCATCTGCGCGACGATCAAGGCAAGGCAAAAGGCGTTCTTGACGGACATATTCCGCTGCGCCGACTTGGGCGGCCGGATGACATCGCAGGCATTATCGTGTTTCTGTCGTCACGCGCGGGGTCTTATGTGACGGGCGCGGAGATACCGGTGGATGGTGGCGTTGTTGGATGTAGGTAAGGAAGCACTTCTTTTCTGAAGAAAAGAAGCACAAGACTTTTATGTTATGAGAGCTACTGCCTTCGCTGTTTCCAGATCCTCATAGGCGGTGGTCAGACGTAGATGGTTTAAGACACTTATTTCCCAACCATAATTTACTACGGGCGTGGTGAGCCAGCCGATATAGACGGCCCATATCAACGCGCGCCGATATTCCGTCCAGGTTTCCTCGAAGACGGGCACTGATGCCACGCCGTAGCGGCCCAAACTATCGAGATAATAGCGCAGAAGATCTTGCTCGTGCTTCCGGCGATCCTCGATGGAAAGCCCCGTGGCGATGATATAGTGCACATCGTGCATCGCATGGCCACGCACCGTGAGTTGCCAGTCGAGCAGACCGTGCCGGCCATTTGGCAAGCTGTAGGTATTGCCGAGATGTGCATCGCCGTGCAGCAGCGTTTGCGGCAATCGCGATTGGTGACGCTGCACGGCTTGCACGCCGGCCAGCAATGCATCACCGGTCGTCCGCAGACGCTGCACCATCTCACGCTTGAAATTTTCAGTATCGATTTCGTGCTGTATATAACGAGGCGCCAATCCGTTCATCAGCTCGGCGACGCCACCCGCCAGATGCGTTTGCAGCCAGCCCAGATCGGCGCTGAAACGCGGGCTGTTCCAGAATGCCGCGTGCAGCGAGGCAATTGTATCGAGCAGGGCGCGCGCATCGTCCGCACTCGTCTGCTGGGTTACATTAGGAAAATGCGCACTGCGGGCTGACAAATCCTCCAGAATGATACAAAAACGTGTAGTCGCAGCGTTGTAATCTGCGCCGAAACACCGCGGCACTTCGATGGTGAGTTCAGGCCGGATCTTGTCGTAAAATGCTACTTCATTGGCATAGAACGGCGCCATGATGATATCAACACCGCGTGCCAGCTTCAGCACCAGATGCTCCGGCAAGGCAGGCGGTGATCCGGCTGCATAGCTCACCTCCACCAACACCCGTCCTGCCGTCGAGACCATCTGCTCGCCATAGGTTTTTGCGTCTGCAACCCGCACGCGCTCCACCCGAACGCCGGGCACTGTCTGCGCCATCAGCGCGGTTAGATAAGCGGGCGTCAGCCCCTCGGCCGAGACCGGATGCTCGTGCGGCCGGCTCGTCATTGCGCAGCCAGCAAACCCGCAGGCACGTTATGGCGCCAGCAGTTTTCCTCGTAACGAGAGCTGATCCGCCAGCCCGCGGGCGTCCGCACAAAGGTGTCACGATACCAGAGTCCAACGAACATCACGTGCCCGTCGGGCTGCAGCACCATCGGGTTTGTGCACACCGTTTTGCCGTGTGCCGTATCGCCGTCGATCGTGATCTGCGAGGTGGAAATGATATGCTGGCTGGTTTGCACAGCCTGCATGCTTTGCGATAGGAAAGCCTTTATCTCCGGCAACTTGCCTTTCACACCTACCATTTCTGAATAGTCGATGATGGCATCGGCGGTGAACATGTCATCCAGGGCATCCCAGTTTCGATTATCGATGGCGTAGCAATACGCCACCATCAATTCCTGGATTTCCATCCGATCGGATATCTCCTGCAGGTTCATGCGTGCTCCCCCGGTATTCCTTCGCTATCCTAAGCACGCGCCCGGGGCGTGCATCCTATCTTGGGGTAGAGGGGCTGAATGCGGCCACCCTTGCACACGCCCTTCCACACGGTAGGTGAGGCAAACGGCGCCCAAGCGCGACAACAAGCCCGACCTGCCGCATATGCAGGCACGCCATGCGCGAGTGGATCGCGTCAACACCGCCGAAGCCCGGCAAGACCGTAGGAGCAACCATGGGTGGCCTTCCCGCCTTTACCGACGCCGATTTTGTACTTTCCAAGGAAAAGCGCGCGGAAATCACCGCCGGCCTGACCGAGCGCCAGGCCTTCATGGTCACGCAATGGATGAACCTGCACGAGGTCATCAACCGCGGCGACTGGGACGGCATGGACCATTTCTTCGATACCGAGAAGATGACCTACGACAATCCCAATCGCCCCGATCTCGGCACCTACAAAGTCTGGAAGACCTCGCCGCAGGGATTGCTGCGCACCTTTCCGCCGTCGATCTATCGCACGCTGAAAGCGTGGGGCCGCGGCGACGATGAAATCTGCGTCCTTTGCCACCATCACGGCCGCCATACCGGTGGCCCCTATATGGGCATCCAGCCGACCGGCAACGCCTTGAACGTGGTTTGGTTCTCCTGGCTGCGCTTCGAGGGCGATAAGATCGTGCATATCTATTCGATCTCGGATGTGTATTCGATGCTGATCGATGTCGGTGTGATTGCAGCACCGCAGCCGGTTGATCCATATAAGTAAGATGTTCTTTTCTGAAGAAAAGAACCAAAAGACTTTTGTTTCTTTAGGCGAGCGCTGGGAATAGGCGCGCGTTAGCGATCTAAAAGTTTTTTGCTTCTTTTTTTTCAAAAAAGAAGTGCTTTCTTTTGGGATGGCGTGGACATGAAGCTTAACGTTGTTGTTCCCAACTCCATGCATGTCCGCGCCATGGTCCAGCCCTGGGAATACGCCCTCACCGGCCCCGACATCGCCGACGCGCTCGCCTATGCCGACGAGCTTGGTTTCCACAAATGCATGCTCGGCGAGCATTTCGTCATGCCACGCGAACACATAGACCTCTCCGGCGACCATTATTTCCATGCAACCGTAGCACTCGGCGTTATCGCCGGCCGCACCACGCGGATAAAACTGTCTTCCTCGGTTTCTATCATCCCGCTGCAGAACCCGATCGTGCAAGCCAAGGCATGGTCCACGCTCGATTTTCTCAGTGGAGGCCGTGCAGAGGCGATGTTCGGAGTCGGTTGGCTCAAGGATGAGTTTGATGTCCTCGGGGTTCCGTTCCATGAGCGAGGCAAGATGGCCGACGAATATGTCGCTGCCATCATCGAGCTATGGACCAAAGCGGAACCGGAATTCCACGGCAAATACGTCAATTTTGGCAATATCGGTTTCGCGCCCAAGCCGGTGCAATCGCCGGGCTTGCCGATCTGGTTCGGCGGCGACGCGCCGGCCGTGCTGGAACGTGTCGCCAGGTTCGGCGACGGCTGGTCGCCCTTCCGTACGCCACCCGAGAAATTTCCTGATTCTATCGCCAGCATAAAATCGCATGCCGCCTTTGACGGGCGCCCGCTCGGCGTTTTTTTTGCGCTTGAGATGCTTAACGTCGGTGCCCACCACGAAGTGTTGGACGATCCGCGTGCACCCGGCTCTCGCAACGCGCAGAAGATCATCGACCAGATCGGCTGGCTTGTGGGGCTTGGCATCAACGAAACCATTGTTCCCCTGCCGCCAGGCATCACCGGCCTTTCCGAATACCGTGACCGTCTGGCATGGGTTGCTTCCGATATCATGCCGCACGTCAACTGAGGTTCTACGACGCACATGCCCTCCACACCCGCGCATATTCCTGCCGATCTGGTGCATGACTGCCCGGTCGCGGATCGCAAGACCTATTTCGAAAACATCTTCGAAACCCGGATCACGCCGGTTCACGCCGAACGGCCGCCGGTCTATTGGTGCCCCAATATCTATCCGGATAACTCCGGCGGGTGGATCGTGCGTCGCGCCGCCGATCTGCACGAAATCTATGCCGACGACGACTTGTTCAGCAAAAAAGGCTTTAGTGGCTTCGCAAAAATGATCGGCGAGGACTGGGACCTCGTGCCGACCGAGATCACCGGTGAACAGCACGCCAAGATCCGCCGTGTGCTCAATCCGGTTTTCGCGCCGCAAAAGATGTTCTCGCTCGACGACATGGTGCGCAGCCGCGCGCGCGCGCTCATCGGCAGCTTCCAAAGCCAAGGCCATTGCGACTTCGTAAAAGACTTCGCAGTGCCGTTTCCGGTATCGATCTTCCTCGATCTGTTCGGCCTTCCGCAGGCGGAGATCCCGCAATTCCTCGCATGGGAGTATGGGCTGCTCCACACCACAGATATGGCTGAGCGCATCGCCGCCACCCATGCGGTCAAGGCTTATCTGCTTGATGCGATCGAGCAGCGTCGCAGGAAACCAACGCAGGATCTCATCAGCCAGGCGCTGCTCTACGAAGTCGACGGACGCAAATGGACCGATCTGCAGGTTTTCGGCTACTGCTTCAATCTCTATGTCGGCGGCCTTGATACCGTCACCGCCAATATCGGCCTGCATCTCTACCACCTCGCGACGCACCCCGATCAGCAAGCCGAGTTGCGCGCAGACCCTGGCAAGCTAACGCTCGCCATTGAGGAGATGATGCGCGCTTATGCAGCGGTCACGACCTTCCGCACCGTCACGCGCGAAACCGAGTTCCGCGGCGTGAGAATGCTGCCCGGCGACAAGATCGCGATGTCCACCCCGCTCGCAGCCCGCGACCCTGAAGCCTGGGACCAGCCTGACGAAATCCGCTTCGACCGCAAGCCTGCGCATCTCGCCTTTGGCAGTTCTACCCATCGCTGTCTCGGCATGCATCTCGCGCGCCGCGAATTGCTCATCGCGCTGCAGGAAATGCTGGCGATGCTGCCGGCATTCCATCTGGATCCGAATCAGCAAGTGCCTTTCTGGCTTGGCTCCATCATCCAGGTGCAGAAACTGCCGCTCGTTTGGCAAGTCTGATCGTCATGCGCACGCACGAATTCAGGGTTGATGTCGCCCGCAGCACCGGCCTAGCCGGTGCCCACATCGCCTGTTCTCTGCACCTGCCCGATGACTTTCCCGTCGGCGCACACAGCGAGTTGCTCGTATGCGTGCATGGCGGCGGCTATACACGTGCCTATTGGCACCCGCAGTTTCCAGCCTTCTCAGGCTATAGCTTCGCCGAGCATTTTTGTGCACGCAATCGCTGCGTCCTGGCCATCGATCTTCTGGGCATGGGAGAAAGCTCTAAGCCCGAGCCAGAAACCTTGCTGAGCCGCGAGATCGTCGCCGCCGCTATTCACCAGGTCACCACCGAAGTCGCGGCGGGTCTGCAAAACGGTAAATGGGGCAGGGCGGAGCGCATCACAGCCACCGGCGTCGGCCATTCGATCGGCGGCATGATGGTGATCACGCAGCAGGCCGCCCACGGGTCGTTCGATCGGCTTGCCGTGCTGGGATGGGCTAACCAGCCTTTGGTGCTTGCGGGCCTCGATCCGGCCGCGCTCGCCGCATCGATCGCGCCGGGCTACCTGGCGTCGCCACGGGAGCGGATGCGCGCCTTGTTCTACGCGCCGGATGTGCCCAAAGCCCTGATCGAAGCCGACGAGGCGGCGGGTTCCACAACGCCGGCCTGCCTCGGCCGCGATGCCCTTCGTCCGGGCATCGTCCATGATGCGTCAGCCGCGGTCACTGTACCCGTCTTGATCATGCACGGTTCCGTCGATACAAGTCCGAACCCCCATGGCGAGATCGCTTTCTTCAGCGGCAGCGACGACGTCGCGCTCATGCGCCTTCCCGAAACTGCGCACTGCCACAATTTCGCAACCCTGCGGCGTCGTCTATGGGACCGGCTCGAAAGCTGGATCGCCGCTTTTCCCGTGCCTGCCACGAAGGATAGCCTATGACCGACAATACCGAGGCACCACACACCACGGATCTGCTGAGCTGGGAAGATTTGGTCGATCAGTTGCGGCCGCTCGGCAGTGCATTGCGCGCCCGTCTGCCCGCCTCCCTACGCGAAGATCCGCAAACCCTTCAGGAATCCTACCGGCTGCTGCTTTCCGGCCTCATCCGCGCCGCTACCGACGCCATCATCGGCGATCGACGGCACCCGATCTTCGTCCCGGAGCTCAACATCGCGCAGAACATCTTTCAGCCGAATGCCGACACCATCTACAAGACTGCGATGATAGATGGCACTGGTAGCTACCGCATCAGTGGCAATCGCGGCACGGTGCGCATGTTCGTCCTGGCACAACTCGGCCCCGATACGCTGCGCACCGGAAAGCCCTCCGGAGCACTCGCCACCTGCGACTTCGATGAGCTCAAGCGTGACGCGGACGGAAATTTTAACGTGATCATCAGCCGGGAACGGCCTGAAGGCCATGACGGCGATTGGTGGAAGCTGCACGCAGACGCCGAGAAATTCATGGTCCGCATCGTCGGCTGCCGCTGGGGCGACGAGCACGAGCCACGCTTCGGAATTGACCGGCTGGACGTGCCGCCTGCGAAAGGCCGCCTGTCCGCTGCCGAGCTCAACGCCCGCCTCGCCGAAATTCCTCTGATCGCCGGCAATTGTGCCTGCTTTTTTCCCGATCATGTCGAACAACTTCGCGAACAGGGGCACCTCAACAGCCTCAAGGTCGTCGACTTCTCGAACATGACCGGCCTGAACAGGCAATCCTATTACGAAGGCGCCTACGATCTGGCCGATGACGAAGCGCTGCTGATGGAAGTGAAGATTCCCGAAAAGGTCGGCTACTGGTCGCTGATCCTCACCAACGAGATCTATGAAACTACCGATTGGTACAACAATCAGAGCAGCCTGAACGACACGCAGGCCCAGCTTGATCCCGACGGCATTTTCCGCGCGGTGATTTCCGCCTGCGACCCTGGTGTGCCGAATTGGCTCGATACATCGGGCTATCCGCGTGGTGCCATCCAAGGCCGCTGGTTCGATAGCGATGAGCGTCCAACACCTACCATGCGAAAACTGCTTCTCTCCGAAGTGCGCGCAGCTTTGCCGGCAGAAACGCCGGTGGTCACGCCTGCCGTGCGCGAAGCAGCCCTCCGCCGCCGACGGATAGATGCGCAGAAACGTGCCATCTGGTAAGGCTTGAACCATGAAGCTCGGCATTTGCAGCCTTTGGGGCGGCGATCTCCAGGCTTTCCGCACCGAAATCCGGACGGCGTCGGATCTGGGTTATGATGTTGTCGGTATTGGCGACTCACCCGCCGGTTGGCACGATCTGAATGTGTCGCTTACTCTCGCCGCGATCGATGCGCCGAACGCGACGATCGCGCCGATGGTCACCTCACCTTTTCTGCGTCATCCGCTCATCTCTGCCAACGCATTGTGCTCGTTGCAGGACTTTTCAGATGGCCGGGTGGTACTTGGTCTAGCTACCGGCGGCAGCACCATCCTTGCGATCGGTCGCATGCCGGCGACGCAAAAGGAAATCCGCGCGGAGGTCGCTGCTCACAAGGCGCTCTTCGCCGGCGAAGGCACCGAATGGGAAGGTCGCCCGGTCAAGAAGCTGCGTTTTCCCCGCGCGGTGCCGATCTATTATTCCGCGTTTGGGCCAAAGGCATTGGCGCTTGCAGGCGAACTGGCTGACGGTGTCATCCTGTTCGCCGGCGGCCAGCATCTCGATCAGCTTGCTGTCAAGATCGAGGCTGTTCGCGAAGCTGCAGAGTCGGCCGGCCGTGATCCCGGGAGCGTGGATATCTGGGTCATGAGTTACATTTCCGTTCGCCCGACCAGGGAAGAGGCGATCAATGATCTGCTGGCCTTTATTGCGGTCAACGCGATGGCCTTGCGGACGCCGCAGGCGCTCGCCTCCGTCCCGGCCGCGTATCGTGAACGGCTTGCACATTTCCAGTCGCAATATGATGCGTCGGAGCATGTTGTTGTCGGGGGCCGGAACGTGGCTCTCATGAAGGAGCTCGGCCTTACCGAGTTTCTCGCGGATTTCGACACGACGGCCGGTTCTGTGGCGATGGTGACGGATGTATTGCGTCAGATGAAGGAAATGGGCGTATCAACAATCTTGGCGCCGCTACCCGGTCACGCCGACCCGCACGCCACCCTGCACGGCCTAAAAGCCGCCCGCGACGCCATGTAGGTGCCAAGTGGCATCTCCACGACAGCACATAAAAGTTTTTTGCTTCTTTTTTTCAAAAAAGAAGCGCTTATCATTCATTGATCAAAGTCAACCGACAACCGCGTCAATCTCAGCGACGCAATCAGCCAACAGCCCTTCTGTCGCACATATTCTTCGTGATAGTGCCCATACCCCGTAATTCCGCTAGCAGGCGGGATCGGTGACTTTCCCTGCTCCCAGACAACGCGATCCTGCATTGCCCAGATAACATCTGCGGCGTTGGCATCGTCGAAGGTGATTTCCGGGTTATGCACCTGGTGTGACGTGCGTGCGTGCGCGACCGCCGCCTGCACGGTTGCCACGATGGCTGCTCGGCCATGGAAGGGTTCCGCGCCCGTATCCTCCCGTACATCCAGCACGGCATCTTCGGTGAAAAGCGCGCCGAACCCCTCCCAATCGCGTGTGTCGAGAAACCGGCAATAGCGCGCTTTCACCTCCATGATGTGTTGGCGCGCGATCAGTTCCTGCAAGGTGTCCATGTTCTCACCAGCTCATTGCAGTCGAGATATCTCACCTGCCGTTGGGCGGGCCGCAATGGAGCCTCGTGTGCACCAAAATGGCGAACCCTTAGGCATCGAAAAGGCAGGCATCATCATGGCAGAAGCGCTTTCGCTCGCTTCATATCGGCTGCTCGGCCGATCCGGGCTGCGCGTCTCTCCGCTGGCACTGGGTACCATGACGTTTGGCGAGACCTGGGGCGCGCCCGAGGATGAATCGCGCCGTATCTTCGATACGTATGTTGACCGTGGCGGTAACTTCGTCGATACGGCAGGGTTCTATGCGAAAGGCGCCTCCGAGGCGCTGACTGGCAAGTTTGCCGCGGGCAAGCGCGGCAGCCTGGTGCTTTCCACCAAATATGCGCTGGCCGTGCAGCCTGGCGATCCGAACGCTGCAGGCAATAGCCGTATCAGCATGGTGCGCGGAGTCGAGGAATCGTTGCGGCGGCTCTCTACCGACCGCATTGATCTGCTGTTCTTGCACGTATGGGACAACACAACGCCTGCCGATGAAATCCTACGCGCTTTCGATGACCTGGTTCGGGCTGGCAAGATTCTCTATATCGGTATTTCGGACACCCCTGCCTGGCAAATCGCGCGATTGCAGACGATGGCAGAGTTGCGCGGTTGGACACAGCTGATCGCTTTGCAGGCCGAGTACAGCCTTTTGCAACGCAGCACCGAGCGCGACCTCATTCCAGCCGCCCAGGCGCTTGGTTTGGGCGTATTGCCCTGGTCTCCGCTAGCTAGCGGCATGCTGTCGGGCAAATACGCCAGCGGCGGGCAGCCGCCATCCGATCCGGAGGGCGGACGTGGCGCGATGATAACGGGCATGGGTCGCGTAACTGCGGCCAACGTCGCTGTCGCCGATGCAGTGGCACATGCGGCGCAGGCGCTCGGCGTGACCTCGGCACAGGTTGCGATTGCCTGGACTCTGGCAAATTCAGCCGTGACAGCGCCGGTGATCGGCGCACGCACTTTACGGCAATTGGAGGATAATCTGGGGGCGCTTTCGGTAATTTTGAGTGACGCCCATAAGGCCGAGCTGGATGAGGCCAGTCCAATAGATCTTGGTTTTCCGCACGCGTTTCTCAGCTCGGAGTTCATCCGTGCCGGCTGGACGGGAGGCACTTCGGTGCGAGATCGGCGAAGTTAAAATCCTTCTCCGCTCGAAAACACATGCACGCGCGCGACATTGGCGCGGGCCGGCTGATCCAGCAGGTAATGCACGGCGCGTGCAATATCCTCCGGCAGCAAAGGTGCCACATATTCGTCCCAGCCTGGTTGTCCGCGCGATTTCATTTCGTCAAAAATTTCGGTGCTTGTCGTGCCCGGCGCCACCAGGCCCACGCGCACGCCCGATGCCGCTAGTTCGATCCGAAGCGAATCGGTAAAAATCTCCAGCGCCCGCTTCAATCCGCCATAGACGCCTGATCCCGGCGCGGTAAGATGCGCGCCGATGCTGGAAATGTTGACAATGGCGCCGGAGCCCCCAGCCTTCATCGCGCGCGCGAAAATATATGAGGCTCGCACGGCCGATTCGAAATTGGTGGCGATCAGCGGCGCAAGCCCATCCAGGTCGAAATCGTCAAGCTTTGCGGCGCGCAAGATACCCGCATTGTTGACCAGAATATCGGCTGAGCCGAACGTGCTTCGGGCCAGTTCCAGCAGAGCCGCAGGCACTGATGGATCCGTAATGTCGGCTGGCAGAACCGCAACATCGCCGCCCAGTTCAGCCGCCAGCGCATGCAGGCGATCTGCCCGTCGCGCCGTGAGCACAAGCCGTGCGCCGGCTGCGGACAGGTCGCGCGCGATCGCAGCACCTATGCCCGCAGAGGCGCCGGTGATGACTGCGACCTTGCCTTTGATCATGTTTGTGCCTGTGTTTTTGAACCCAAAGCTAATCCTAAGGCAGCGTTCGGCGGGTCTGCCTCCCATCGGGTAGGCGCATTGGCCTCACCACTTGCTACGGCAGAGGTCGTTCCAGGAGTGTGTCCGTGGCCGATCCCCTGTTCGAGCCAGTCAATATCGCCGGGCTCCGTATGCGTAATCGCATTGTGATGGCGCCGATGACGCGCAATTTCTCGCCCGACGGCATTCCCGGTGAAAACGTTGCGGCCTATTACCGGAGGCGTGCCGCCGCCGAGATGGGCCTGATCGTCACCGAGGGGATCGGTGTGGATCATCCCTCGGCTTTAGGCGACGGCAGCATGAACGAACGCAACGTGCCGGTGCTGCATGGCGGTGCCGTGCCTATGTGGCGTCGGGTCGTCGAAGGCGTGCATGAAGAAGGCGGCCTGATCGTTCCGCAGCTTTGGCACATGGGCCCGATCCGCCGCGCACATACGGGCCCGCACCCGCAACCGCCCTCGATGCGGCCGTCGGGCAATTGGGGTCCGCCGGAAAAGGCGTTGCTGGATCCCGCCTATCTTGCGGAAATGGCCGCGTCCACACCACCAATGTCGGAGAACGACATTAGCGATGTCATTGCCGCATATGCGCGCAGCGCCACGAACGCCAAAGAGGCCGGTTTCGACGGCATCGCCATTCACGGCGCGCACGGCTACCTGATCGACAGTTTCTTTTGGTCCGCCACGAACACCCGCACCGATCGCTGGGGCGGCGACTTGCCACGCCGCGCGCGCTTCGGCGCTGAGGTGGTCCGGGCCATACGAAGCGCGATTGGCCCAGATCTACCGATCATCTTCCGATTTTCGCAATGGAAATTACAGGATTACGACGCTCACAACGCCGCGACCCCCGAGGAATTAAGCCAGTTCCTCGCGCCGCTTGCCGAGGCCGGCGTCAGGATTTTCGATGCAAGCACACGAATCTTTTCCAGCCCGGCGTTTCCCGGTTCCGACCTCACCTGGGCGGGTTGGGCAAAAAAACTCACGGCGTTGCCAAGCATCGCCGTCGGTGGCATCGGCCTGAGCCGCGACCTGCAGACATCCTTTGCGCTGGAAACCCATGTCATCGACAATCTCGACTCGGTGCGTAGCCGAATTATACGGGGCGAGTTCGACCTTGCCGCGGTCGGCCGCGGCGTGCTGATGGATCCGGAATGGGTTGTAAAAGCCCGCACAGGCACAGCCTTCAGGCCGTTTCGCCTGGAGGCCTACGGCACGCTGGACTAATCCTCGGGCGCGATCGTCACCAGCAGCCCCTCGATCGCCGGCACGACGGCAATCTGGCACGACAGCCTCGAGTTCGCTTGGCGATGCCCTGAACCATCCAGTAGATCATTCTCCGCCTCGCTCATCGGCGGCAGCTTCGTTGTGAAAGCGGGGTCCACATAAACATGGCACGTAGCGCACGAGCAGCACCCGCCGCAGAGCGCCAGCAGATCGTCGATGCCCGCTGCACCGATCGCCTCCATCACCGTCGAGCCAATTTTCGCTTCGAAGCTCTGTGTCTCACCCGCGCGGGTAACGACATTCAATATCGGCATGGTCAAGATGTTCCACTGATGAGGCCACATCGCGGGTACGGCCTGTGCCGCACCACTCCACCTTCCCGATGGCAGGGCGCAGAATCAGCGTGTGAAACGACTGAAGCAAGCACGCGCTTCCGGCGTATCACAGGCGGCATCGAACAAGCCGCGCGCCACATCGTCGGCCGGCACACCCGCACGATGCTCCGCAAAATAGGATTTTACGGCGGCAGATTGAGATGCAGGCAAGGCTGCCAACCTGGTTGCAAGCGCCAATGCAGCCTCAAACGGCGCGTCCGCCGCCTCATCCGCAAGCCCCGTCTCGCAGGCGGCGCTGCCATCAATGGTGTCGATGCCCCAGGCAAGGCGTCGCGCCCCTGCGACGCCAGTGCGGTCGGTGACGCATTGCAATCCCCATGCAGGAAACAAACCGATCGGCACTTCTGGCAGGCTCCATTTGGTCTCGGGTGCCGTCACCACCAGATCGCAAGCCGCAGCCAAAGTCAGCCCGCCGCCAATGGCGAACCCGTGCACGGCCGCTAAAATCGGCAATGCATGCTGTGAAATGCTGCGCGCCAGGAGACCCGATGCCGCTTCGAACGCATGCCGCGCTGCCTGATCCATGGGCGCCAATTCGGCGAGATCACTGCCCGCACAGAAGCCGCGCCCGGCGCCGCATAACACCACCGCACGCACGGCCGGATCTTCCGGCGTGCGGCGCAACTGCGCGAGCAGCGCTTCGACCAGAGCTTGCGACATCGCATTGCGCCGCTCAGGACGATTGAGTGTCAGAACCAGTATCGAACCTTGTAAATCTGCTTTTACTGGCTCTGTGGTCATTTCTTGCGTAACCTCAAAAGCAGTTCTTTGTTAGAAAAGAGAACCAAAAAACTTCTATGTTTAGGGCATATGGCACCCTAGTTTTCATAATGCGATTTCTTCCCTGCGCTTGCTGCAGCATGTCCTACCGGCTGATAGGGGGGTAGCGACGTCGTTCGTGGCATCGCTATGCCGTAACCGGCTTTGAACAGGTGACCCATGGCAACGATCGTCCTCGCCCCACCCAGCACGGTTCCCGCGCATGTGCCGCCCGAACTCGTCATGGAATCGCCCCTCTACGCCCGAGAGACGGTATACGAAAATCCCTTCGAGACGATCATTCCGCGCATCCATGCCGGTCCGCGCATCACCTATGTCACCAACATCTTTCCCGGCAAACGTCCCGGCTGGTTGCTGCGCCGAGCCGCAGATGTAAGAGCGCTTTTGGCAGACACCGAGAATTTCACCAAACGAGGGATGGGCCGCTGGGCCGAAGCAGTGGGCGAAGACTGGATGGTGATCCCGACAGAAGCCGATCCGCCGCTGCACGGCTTCTACCGCCAGGCGCTGAACCCGAATTTCGCACCGCAAAAGATGATGGCGATGCGCGACCAGATGCGCGAGCGCGCACATACGCTGATTGCCGCCTTCAAGGATCGCGGATCATGCGAGTTCCTGGAAGATTTTGCCGTCGGCTACCCGGTGAACATAGTGCTCGATTTCCTCGGCCTGCCACAAGAGAGGATGCCGCAATTCCTGCAATGGGAACGCGACATGCTGCACACCGACGACGTGACCGTACGAAGCAACGCCATACGCTGCGTAAAGAATTACCTTCTGGAGGAAATCGAAAGCCGCCGCCGCACGCCGCGCGACGATTACATCAGCCGCATCCTCACCTTCGATCTGGACGGCCGCAAATGGACGGAAGACGAAGTCTTCGGCCATTGCTTCAATCTTTACATTGGCGGTCTCGACACCGTCACCTCGCATCTCGGTCTCGCCTTCAATCATCTTGCGACCCACCCCGAGCATCAGCGCCAGCTCCGCGAAAAACCTTCGCTTGGCGTGCTCGCCGTGGAGGAGATCCTGCGTGCCTACGCGCCTGTCACCAGCTTTCGCATTTGTTCGCGGCCGCTGGAATTCGCCGGCGTGCAGATCATGCCGGGCGACTATGTGTCGGTCTCCACGCCACTCGCCGGGCGCGATCCGGAGGAATACGAGACACCGGGCGAAATCCGCTTCGATCGCAAGCCAGCCATCCTCAGCCTGGGCGGCGGGATACATAAGTGCCTGGGCATGCATTTGGCGCGGCTGGAACTGCAGACCGCGATGGAAGTGTTTCTAGCGGAGATCCCGGAATTTCGGATCAAGGACGGATTTATTGTGCCATTCCATGTCGGCAACATCCTGCACGTAGAGGAGTTGCCGCTCGTCTGGACATAGAAAAGACTTCTTTTCTGAAGAAAAGAAGCAAAAGACTTTTGTATCGCTATCGCGGTTCTCTCCGGCAGCGCACGCCAAGACGCAAAATCTTTTTGGTTCTTTTTTTCAAAAAAGAACTGCTTGCCTTAATACTTGAACAGCTCCCGCCGCAGCCCAATAATCTCGCTACAATCCGCGCTGACGTCATCGCGATAGGCAAAATCCCCATCCGCCTGCCGCGCCGCCAAATCCTGCATGAGTAGCCGATAGCGTTGCCCCGCCGCATCGAACCTGGAGTGCAGATCGCGCCGCTTCGTCTCGCGCATATAGCGCGGGCTTTGCGGCGACGTCATCGAGCTGTCCTGCCGCGACACCAGGTAGCTCGCTTTCGGCATTACATGGCGGAACATGAACCCGGCATTGCTGGTGTTCATCACGTAATCCAGCCTGGTGCGGTCGCGTGTTTCCGGAACACAGGGATGAAACAGCGGCACGTCGTCACCGGGGCTGAACCGGCCATACGCGATGGCGCAATGGCTGCGCAGATAGATATGGATGACCTGGCGGACATTCTGCGTGGGCTGCCGGATGCCGCTGAAAAACTTCATCACCGGTGCCACCGACTTGCCTGTGCAGGTGCGCACCATCGTCACTGTTTCGCTTGTCCAGTGAACGTCGATGCTTTCGGATTCCGACTTCTCGTCGCCAACCACATTGGCGTGCAAAAAGTCTGCATGCGTGAGGTCGATCAGGTTTTCTAACGTAATCGGCGCCGAACAATCGAACCTGACCGTGCCTGTCATGTAGCCGGGCAGCCCGCCATTCGGCGGCAGGAAGGGCAGGCTGGGCAGATGCACAGGGTCGGCTGCCAGCGGATTGCCGAACCAGCCCCACACCAGGCCGTATTTCTCCATGACCGGATATCGCCCGCGCGTGTCGGTAAATGCGCTGCCGCCGGAAGGCTGCGAGTCCCGCGGATGGCGATCGGCTGCGATCGCCACCCCGTCTTCTCGCCACAGGAAATATGGATACGAATAGATCGTGCGTCGTACTGGCGTAGTGCCGACGCTCGGCGCATGCGCCAGCGGAAACCACGTATCCTTCATCACCAAATCATGTGGCACCCAGTTATTCACGCCGCCGTTCAGCACAGGTGCCGCGGTTGTGGCAGCAGACGCAGAAATCGGCCGGTCGAGCGTGGTGAGCATGATGATCTCCCTTGTCTCAGGCAGCTTCGTGGAGCGGTGTTGCGATCGCGGCTCGCAGTGTTTCGCCATGCAGCGAGGCGGAAGGATGCACCGCGCGCAATGCTGCCGCATCGACCTGATCGAAAACACGAAAAGCGTTTGGCAGCCTCAGCAACCGCGCATGCAGGCTGCGCCCGGCATCACCGATTGCATAGCGCCAGCGCACCGCGGTCACCCCGCGCGCTGCAGGCACCGGTGCGATGATCGCCGTCAGCAATGTGGTGAAATCGGCGTCGCGCAGGCTCAGCGTGGTCTCGCCGGTCAGCGGGTGCGTGCGCGTCATCAATGTTGCCGGAAAATCGCTGCTGAACGGCGACGGCCAATGTAACCCTTTCCATTGGCAACTCCGCTCCATCACCAGCGCGCCGGACACCTCATGCAATTCCGACATCAGATAAGGCGTAAACAGCACACCACGCACGCCGATCAGTAACCCTGGCGCATCGAACAGCGCCTTGAGATACTGATCATGCGCCAAGCCCACGAACGAGGTGCCCCCCAACGGCAGGGCCGCCTCTGCAATCTCAGGCGCGGCTGCGCCCGCATCGAGGCACACACGCACAAACCCGCCACTCTCGGCTACAGCAAAATTCTGCGCCTTATAATGCCGGGGAAAACGCTGCTCGCTTTTCATGTTTGGGATTTCGGCAAGCCGCCCGTCGGCGCCATCATAGCTCCAGCCATGGTAGCCGCATTGCAGCAAACCATCTTTCCGTACACAGCCAAGCGAGAGCGGCGCGCGACGGTGCGGACAGCGATCTTCCAGCGCACGCGCAATCCCCTGCGCATCGCGCCACAATACCACGGGCTGGTCGGCGATATCGGCCGCGAGCGGCTTCTTGTCCGTAACCTCTTCGCTACGCGCGATGCTCCACCAAGAGGCGGCTTGAATCATGGCTCGATTTATCCTCCTGACAAAATATTGACACTCGACAATTTAATGGTCAACCCTCTCTCCATGCCGCCAGCCGTCGAGCCGCTCCCAACAGCCATCGTCAAACCCTCGCCACGACAGGCCCGCCAACGGGGGCGACCGGCGAGAGACGCCGCCGCATCCGTGGCAGAACATCACCTGCTCGATCGCGCCTTCCACGCCTTCGCCCATCGCGGCTACGAAGCCACCACACTACGCGCGCTCGCCAAGGATCTCGGTGTCAGCCACAACCTTCTCAATGTCCGCTTCGGCTCCAAAGCCGATCTGTGGCGACGCGCCGTCGATGCACGCGTCGCCCGCATCGGTCCCCCCGTCTTCGCCGCCTTCGATGCACCGGGCCTGGATGATACCGCACGCTTCAGGCAACTCATCCACCGTCTCTGCGCGTGGGCTGCGGAAAACCCCGATTTTGTCAGCCTCACCCACGCCGAAGGTCGCCACGCCACGTGGCGCCTGGATTACCTCGTCCAGTCCCACATCCTGCCCTTCAAGCTCCGCCTTGACTCCCTGATCGCGCCCTTGCCGGTGCTGGAGATGTCTACCCCCGCGATCATGGCGCTGCTCGTGCAAGGCATTGGCTTCTATTTCGCCTCGAGCCCGCTACTGGAAAGGATAGGCGAGCCGACAAACATCTCGCGTGAGAAGCGAATAGAAATCTTCGCCGACTTTATCCTGGCGGGGCTGCTTTGAACGAAAGAAAAGACAGCAAGACCTTCTTTTCTGAAGAAAAGAAGCAAAAGACTTTTATGTCTGCTGCCCCCAATGGAAGTTGGCTTGCCCTGCTATGTATCTGGGCTATCTTTGTTGTGCATGGCATAGATCGTAGCATTCTGCTTGTTCTCCTCGAACCAATCCGCCGCAGCTTCGCGCTCAGCGACTCGCAACTCGGGCTGCTGACAGGCCTCGGATACGCAGTGCCATTCGCACTCGCCGGCATCCCCCTCGGCGCCCTGGCCGACAGGCTTCGCCGCACTCGCTATCTTGCCGCCCTCCTGGCCCTGTGGAGCAGCCTCACGGCACTCGGCGGACTTGCGCCCAGTTTTCTCTGGCTCGTCCTGGCCCGCGCCTGCGTCGGCGCCAGCGAAGCCGGCGCACCCCCCACCATGCTTTCGTTGCTCGGCGATCTGTTTTCCGACAAGACACGCCCCGCTGCGTTGAGCATCTATTTCACCGCCCCGTTCGTCGGCCTCATGGCCGGAGCCACCATCGCCGGCCAGATCAGCCAAGCCTATGGCTGGCGCACCGCTTTGCTGGCCATCGGCCTCCCCGGGCTGCTCCTCGCCATCGCTGTCCTCGCCATGCGCGAGCCACCCCGCGGCGCCTTCACCGCGCCCGGCACCGCCGTAGAACCCCCAATGCCCATCCGCGCCGCCCTGCGCCTCATCCTGCGCACGCCAAAGCTGGGCAGGCTCATGGCCGCCCTCGTGCTGGGCGGCTTCGTGACACTCGCCGTCAGCAACTGGACCCCAGCCCTTCTGCAGCGCGCCTACGGCGTCAGCCAAAGACAATCCGGCGCGCTGACAGCCCTTGGCCTGGGTCTCACCGGCATGCTCGGCTCACTCTGCGGTGGCGCCATCGCCGCCCGTTTCGGTCGTGGCGATCCCACCCGCCTCAAACGCCTCTGCGCCGCCGCCATCCTCCTCGCAACACCTCTCGCGATCGCAGCCCCCCTGATGCCGACGCCAAGCTTGGTCATTCTCTGCCTCGGCATCTGGTCCTTCATCGGCACCGCCTACCTGGCCCCTGGCTGGGGCGTCTTCATCGCCCGGGCCCCGCTCGCTGCGCGCGGCACCATTATGGCCATGGCCATCGTGCTCACCAATCTCATCGGTGCTGGTCTGGGCCCGCAAGCGATCGGCGTGCTCAGCGATGCGCTGGCGCATGTGCAAGACCCCGCGCATCTCGCCCACGCAATGTCTCTCCTCCCCATCGTCGGTCTGGTCACCGCCTGGCTGTTCCTTCTCTAGAGGCCGAAATCGGCGGCTCCCTGCCATCCGGCGGGTGTTGCGTTTGAGCTCAACCCCAAGGGTGGGATCGGATGTATGTCGCCGCTTTGCAGGGGTGTTTTCGTGGACTTTGAGTTGGCGGAAGAATACCGGGCATTTCGCGATGTTACCCGCCGCTGGGTGGAAGCAGAACTCCCCAAGGCATGGTCGCGGGAACTGGAGCGCGACGAGCATAAATACCCGTTCGCTCTATGGGACAAATTCACTGAAGCCGGTTTTCACGGCATAGGCATTCCCGAGGAATATGGCGGGCAGGGCGGTGATGTCACCATGCAGATGCTGCTGGCGCGCGAACTCGCGCGTTCGCTGGGCGGCCTTGCCTGGATCTGGGGCATCACTTCGTTTGCCGGTTCGAAATCCATAGGGCTCTACGGCACCGAAGCGCAGAAAGCCAAGTTCCTGCCGCTTATCGCCACCGGCCAATTGAAGGCCGCCATCGCCTTCACCGAGCCCTCCGGCGGCACAGACCTGCTCGGCTCGATGCGCACCACCGCGGAGCCCGCCGATGGCGGCTGGATCCTGAATGGCGAAAAGATATGGAGCTCTTCGGCGCACGTCGCCGATTATCTCCTGTGCATCGCCCGCAGCGACAAGAACGTCGCGAAAAAGCACCAGGGCCTGACGCTGTTCTGGGTGCCGACGAAAACACCCGGCATCACCATCACGCCGCTGGCGAAACTCGGCATGCGCTCGATGGGCTCCTGCGCCGTACATTTTGAGAACGTTTTTGTAGAAAACGAGAACGTTCTGGGTGAGCCGCACCGCGCCTGGTATACGCTGCTGCCGACGCTCAACAACGAGCGGATCATGGTTGGCGCCTTCTGCCTTGGCGTGATCGACGGTGTTCTGGAGGATGCGCTCGACTACATGAAGCAGCGGCAGGCCTTTGGCGGCCCGATCGGACGTTTCCAGATCCTGCAGCATTACGTGGCCGATATCGCGACCATGCAGACCACCACAGAGCTGATGCTGAATTTCTGTGCCTGGAAGCAGAGCAAGGGTGAGAATGTCGGCAACGAAGCGAACATGTTGAAGCTCATGGCCTCGGAAAATGCCAACACGGCCGCCGATCTTGGCATCCAGATTCTCGGCGGCATGGGCTATTCCGCCGAAACCGACATGCAGCGCTACTGGCGCGACTCACGCCTGTGGCGCATCGGCCCCATTACCAACGAGATGGTCCGCAACAGCATTGCCGAGCACCTAGGCCTCCCAAGGTCTTTCTAAAGTAAAAGTTTTTTGCGTCTTTTTTCAAAAAAGAAGCGCTTCCTTCCCTTCACTGGCATTTGAATGTTGCACCCCCAAGGCCGCCCTCCCTATATCGTTTCCGCGTTACTCTTCCTCATCGGCGTTTTTCTAGTCTTACCCGGCGTCTATCTGGCCCTCCTCGGCGGATCTCCCTATTACATTGTAGCTGGCGTGCTCTGCATCGTTTCGGCAGCTCTGCTGTGGCGTGGCGATGCGAGGGCCTTGCCGGTTTACGCCCTGCTTCTTGCAGGCACCGTGATCTGGTCGGTATGGGAGGTGGGTTTCGACGGCTGGGCTCTGTTACCGCGCGATTTCGGCCCGATTCTGCTGGGGATATGGCTCGCATTGCCATTGACACGGTGCCGCCTTGGCGCCGGGCCTTGGTTCGGTTGGCTCGTGGCGGCGTGTGTGGTGGCATTGCCGCTGAGCGTTTTTTTCGCGACACTGAGTGAACTTGCGCCTGCACCCACGGTGGAGGCCTCGGCCCAACCCACGAACATGGCAGATGGCGATTGGACCGCTTATGGCCGCGATAAGGCTGGCACGCGGTTTTCACCGCTCGCGCAGATAACCGCGCAAAATGTGAGCAAGCTAGCCCCGGTCTGGCAGTTCCACACCGGCATCCCCTCCAACATGCGCGTTTCGTTGGAAGTGACGCCGCTCAAGATCCGCGACCGGCTTTATCTATGCACCGGCTATGACGACATCATCGCGCTCGACGCAGAGACTGGGAAACAGGTTTGGCGTTATCGAGCACATCCCGATCCGTCCGGCCTTTATGCCGGCACCTGCCGCGGTGTCGCGTATTATCGGACACCGGCGCCGGTGTCGCCCGATGCGGCTTGCACGGAGCGCCTGCTGATGGCGACCGTCGATCGTCGTCTGATTGCGGTTGATTTGCGGGATGGGAAACCTTGCGACGGCTTTGGCAAGGATGGCGCGGTTGATCTGGGCGTCGGCATGGGCCCGGTCGAGCCCGGCTATTATTTTGTCAGTTCAGCGCCACAGGTAGTGCGCGGCCGCGTGGTGCTCGGCGGCTGGGTGACGGATGGTCAGTATGTGGGCGAACCATCCGGGGTGATCCGCGCCTTCGACGCCGTGACCGGTGCATTTGCCTGGGCCTGGGACATGGGCCGCCCCGACCAGCGCGGCCTGCCGTCGGACGGGCAGAGTTTTACCCGTGGCACCCCGAATAGCTGGGCGCCGATCAGCGCCGATGAAGAGCTTGGCCTTGTTTATCTGCCCACCGGCAATGCGACGCCCGATTATTACGGCGGATACCGGAACGCAGTGGACGACAAATATTCCAGCTCGGTGGTGGCGCTCGATGCGGAAACCGGCGTGCTGCGCTGGTC
The DNA here is from genome assembly GCA_965198855.1 of Acetobacteraceae bacterium. Lineage (GTDB taxonomy): Bacteria > Pseudomonadota > Alphaproteobacteria > Acetobacterales > Acetobacteraceae > BOG-908. The sequence goes on from CBDAPZ010000002.1 coordinate 1,791,175, forward strand.
TTTCCAGACGACGCATCACGATCTCTGGGATTACGATGTGCCGTCGCAGCCGAGCCTCGTCGATTTGCCGGGCGGCGTGAAAGCGCTTCTGCAGCCGACCAAGCGCGGCGAGATCTTCATGCTCGATCGCCGTACCGGCGCGCCGCTTGCCGATGTGGAAGAACGCGCGGTCCCCCAAGGTGGTGTGCCAGGCGAAAGGCTAGCCCCAACCCAACCGTTTTCAACCGGTTTGCCGAGTTTTGCGGGACCCATGCCTACTGAGGCCCGCATGTGGGGATTGACCCCGTTCGACCAGCTTTGGTGCCGCATCAAGTTCCGCGAGGCTCGCTTCGAAGGCACCATGACGCCGCTTGGCACCGACCGGCCTACGCTCACCTATCCCGGATTTCTCGGCGGCATGGATTGGGGCAGCGTTTCGATCGATCTGTCGCGCAATCTGATGATCGTCAATTCCAACCGTGTCGGCAATTACAACCGGCTGATCCCACGTGCGGAAGCCGATAAGCTCGGCATCAAACCGTTCTCGGCGCGCGGCCACGATTATGCCGGCGGCCCGGTGGCGCAAGCTGGCACACCCTATGCCGTCAGCGTAGCGCCCTTTCTCTCACCGCTTGTGGTGCCCTGCACGCAACCGCCCTATGGGATGATATCCGCGGTTGATTTGACGACAAAGCGCCTGGTTTGGTCGAAGCCTTTCGGCACCGGACAGGATAGCGGCCCGCTCACCTCGCGATCGCATCTGCCGCTCACGATGGGCGTGCCGAACATAGGTGGATCAGTGGCGACCAAGGGCGGCGTATTTTTCATCGGCGCCGCGCAGGATGATTTCCTGCGGGCGTTCGAGACCGCAACAGGGCGTGAGCTTTGGCGCGCGCGCCTGCCCGCCGGCGGCCAGGCGACGCCAATGACATACTGGTCAGCGGCCAGCGACCGCCAGTTCGTTCTCATCGCCGCCGGTGGTCATGGCGGCTTGCTCACCACGTCCGGAGATACCCTGTCGGCTTACGCCCTACCAAAATAGGGCGCCTTGGATGGAGCCGGAGGCTCCTTTTAGTGCAGTGCAGCAAATTATGCTGGTATTGGTAAGCAACGCTAGTATTATCCGGCCAACCGCCAGATGGGTGGGAAGGGGCGCTTAGCCCAGGCCGGAGACGACGACATGACACGCCATCTGAAATACCTTACCATATTCGTCCTCGCCGCGGCGCCATTGGCGCATGCCATTGCCCAGTCGAAACCGGGATCGGACCAGCAGTCAAAATATGCTGAGCAGGCTTTGAAAAGCTGTAATTACGACCTGGATCACGATCATTTTGCCGATTATGCGACAGTTGATGATTGTGTTGCCGACCGCACGCAGAAATTGTCACGTGCGGACCAGGCAAAAGCGGCGAACGGAATAAAGCCGAATTGACCTCAAGAGAGGCCCTCTTTTCGTCAGAAAAGAGCGCCTTTCTTACAGCCTTCAGAACGTATAGCGCAGTTCCACACCAAAGATCCTCGGTTGCGCATAGGCTACCGAAGAGACCGGGAAAGTCTGCAGAAGCACCACAGGTGCCTGCAGATAGGAACGATTGAGGATATTGTTTACAAAGAAAGACAGGTCGAAGCGGCTGCCATAGATGTTGTTCAGCGCCAGCCGCGCATTGCCCACACCATAGCCAGGCAGCGGGATGCCATACTGGCCGCTAAAGCTGCCGGTCTGATACCAGTCTGCGTTGAGCAGCAGGTCGCCTTGCAGCGGGTGAACGGGAGCGAGATAAGAGACGATCGCCGAGCCCGAGAAGCGCGGCGTCGGCAAGGTGATCTGTCCTTTGGCAAGCGACAGCCCAGCGACAGGGGGCGCCAGCACGCGATCGACGTTTGCGTTGCTGTAGGCGCCTTCAAGATCGACGGTAAGGCCGTCGATCGGCTGCACGATCAGGCTGGCTTCGATGCCTTCGTTGGTTTCATCGGCTGCATTGATGCCAACCGACTGGTTCGTCGGAAGGTCAGGGGCGGACAGGTAAATGCCGGTTCCCGCAACGTTGAAGAATTGAACCGCACCCTGATAATACTCGATATAGGCGGAAATATCAAAGCGCGCGGAAACGTTGCCGATACGGAAATCGGTTTTCGAGCCGATTTCCAGGTCGGTCAGTTTCTCCGCGCCGGTCTTTTGCACCGAGCGCAGATCAGGGCATCTGTTGCCTGGTCCTGTGCAGCCCGGAGCGCCAACGAACGCAGGCACCACCACGCCGCCTGTGGTATAAGGCGTGGTGAAAAGGGGCGTGTTGACGTTCACCCCGCGGTAGCCGCGGCGGCTGGTGATGTAGAGGAATTCGTGAGAGCTCAGCTTGTAATCGAAGCCGATGGTCCAGCTCGGCTCTGAACCCTCCGAGCCCAAATCGCCAGCGCCGGTGACCGACGTGCCAAGCCGCGCCGCAGCTTCGCATTGCGCGCTGCTCGCGTAGCCTGAAATGCCAAGCACGGTGCCGCCGCACGCATGCACCTCGTCCCAACTATACCGATAGCCGATGTTGAAGCTCAGGCCATCAAGGACGAAGTCTGATAGGTTGAATGAGCTTTGACCGTAGATGGCATAATTGTGGTCGGTCACGAGTGCGGTGACGCCGGGGGCCGGCACGCCGCCAATCGAGAAAGCCGAAAACTGGGATCCGTTGCCGCCTGCAGGGCTGTCGTCGTTCACGAAGCCGCCCAGGATCCAGTTGATCCGGTTATTCCATGAATGGCCGATCAACTGGGCTTCATCCGTAAAATATTGCTGGTTTTGGGTCTGGCCCGCGTTGAAGAGGGTGAACGGCAGAGGCCCGACCGGCGTGGCCAGTGCAAGCGATGGCACCGCTCCCGTATTGATCAGCTCATTATTGAACGCCTTGCGAAAACTGATGATGTTGCGCACCTGCAGGTCGGAGTCCAGATCAACGCGCGTATCGTTCAAAATGCCTAATGAACGGCTGAATGCGACACCGTTGCCGATACCGTCATCAAAAGCGTAGTAGGGTCCGGCCGCCTTCTGGACGGCAAGAAAGCGGGCGATCTGCGGATCGATCAACGCCGAAAGCCCCGGAACAACCCCTGCATGTTGCGAATATAGGTAATCGCCAAGGGCTCCCTGAGGCGAAACCGAATAGTCGAAAATCGTGCTGCTGCGAATATAATCGGTTGGCTTCACCAGCAGTGAGACCCGGTAACTGTCCTGATTGATATCGGAATACCGCGCGTCGCTATTGATCGACTTTACAAATCCGTCCTGACGACGCAGTTGGCCCGAAATGCGCAGTTCCACCTTGTCGGGCACGATCGGGATGTTGACTGCGCCGCTCCAGAATTCGTGGTTATAGTTGCCAATTTGCCCATCGATGTAGCCACTCAGCTTGTCGGTCGGTGGCTCGGGTGAGATAACGACCGCACCGCCAAGCGCATTACGTCCAAACAACGTTCCCTGGGGGCCTTTCAACACCTGTACGTTGCTTATGTCGAAGAAAGGCACATTGGAAGCAATGCCGGGAAGGGGGACATCCGAGAAATAGGTCACCACGGCGGGGATGCCCTGGCCCAAGGGAATGCGCGAGAGTCCGCGCAACACGACGTCGTCGGTGTTCTCGCCGCCATTGGAGTTGTAGTGAAACCCGGGGACGACGTTATTCAAGTCCTGGATGTTCGTCACGTTCTGGTTCTTGAGTTTGGTCGCTGTCAGCACGCTGACAGAGACCGGCGTCGTTTGTGCCCGCTCGGCGCGCCGCCGGGCGGTGACTACAACTTCCTCGATACCCTTTCGCTGAACCGACGGATGCGTTGCCGTCGGAGGAGCGGGATCTTGGGCGAAGGCAGTTGCGAAAGCGCCTAGTTGCACGCCTGTCAACACGGTCGAAACGAACATTTGTTTCGTTGTTAGCATTTAAGCACTCCCCGTCAGCCGGTTTGTCCAGCAGAAATTCATTTGCCTGCAGCAATTGCCACTATCGAGCCTTGCCCAGCACGCACACGTAGAGGTGTATGGAAAGCCACTTGCCTATCGCAGGGTAGGATTTGCCGAACCAGCGCAGGCATGGTCAGCAATAAGCCGTCTCACCTCTTTCAGCCGGGATCTACACGTTTGTTGCGGTGCAGCACTGCCGACAAATGACTTTCTAAGTACGATCGGTTGACGCTTGAACGAACGGACTAACCTTCCTGCGGGTAGGTGCACTATAAAGCGTGCATGCGATGCAGCGTGCGCATGTAGCCCTACGTCGCGTTTGAAGCAGAGGTCACAAAATATGCACTCGTCAGCTTCGATCGTATAATGGATGTTAAGGAAGCCGAGTGTGCCGGACTTGTGTCTCGCATATTTTCCACTGCATATCTTATCGATGAGACACTGAAGATCGCCAGGACCATCAGCAACGTGGAATCGCTCTCCGAAATCGGCAACAAAGAATGGTAAACTCGGGTTTGTGACGGCCTTTACATAGGACATTCAGTTCGGGCGCCGCCTCGTCAACGAGCTTTGTGCAACAAAGAACAAGAAAGAGGGTGTGTTCTCCGTAGTCAAACAGCATAAGCAGCTTGGACGAAGGCCAAGCCATCTTGCTTACAGATGCTCTCGGTAACCGCGGGAGAACCACAAGCCGGGGTTCATCATCCACACCGTTGGCTGGCCGGCAGATAGCAGCACTTATGCAGGGTCATGGCTGTATCATTCCGGCGATGGGCTTCCTATCCGGTCAAGTTCCTAATGCGGTATTCCGGCAGGGCGAGCAAAACAAACTGATAGTGCCAACTGCCAAGGCATCAACTGTCTAAAGGCAAGTCATTCACAACGATTGTTCTAAACAGCGGCATCTATGCCATGCAGAGGTTCGATAGGTCTTTGCGCCAGGACATAGATGCCGTTCGGAGTGCGATGACGGAACCATGGAGCAATGGGCAAGCCGAAGGTCAGATCAATAAATTGAAGACTCTCAAACGTGGGATGTATGGCCGGGCCAGCGTCGAACTTCTTCGAGCTCGCATGCTGCCACTGCAACAGTCGATGCCTCACACGGTTTGAGGAAGACGCCGAGCAATGCAGTCATCGTGTTCGCCCGTTGTTGAAGGGCGGCAGCGCAAGTCGCCGCCATAATATAGCTTGCGCCGAGCAACCCTCGGAATGCGACAATCAACATTGAAGCAGCTTGGCATGCAGCCACCCGCGTCCCCGGCTCCCATACCGGCACAGGGTTCCGGCTAGGCTCAGGACGCCCGGTAACATGGTTGGTGCGGCATCTGTACGCCTTGGGCCGTTGCTATGTCAGATGCCACCCCTTGCTGAGAATATAGTCGACCGGCTGTCCAACCCGATCGGTTATACAACCTTACATTGTATCTTCCTGCAATTTTTGGTTGTGTATTATCTATCGCTTGATCAAAGATATTCCGACATGCGCCTGAACCTGCCGGGCAACCATCCGGCGTCGTTCTTCGCGAAACTGCGTCGGCCTTCTCACGACGCTCGGTCAGCAACGGGGGCCGAGGCGGCGTGGCGTCGGAAACTGCGCTTCAATGGGTTGAACGTCCTGGCCGCCTCGGCTGCGATGGCGGTGCTCGCGCTGGTCGTCAGCCTTTCGCTTCTCGCGGCCGGTACGGACTGGCACGAAAGGGACCGTGAGTTGGCGATCGCCGGCGCGGCAATGGCCGAGATCACCTTGGACCTGGAGGAGCGTCTCGGATCATACGCAAACTCCGACACCGTTCTGGAAAAGCTCGACAACGACTTCGACGCGAAATGGGCCGAGGATACGCTGACGTCACCCTACGAGAACGACGTCACCAGCCGGCTGCTGCTGGTCGTCGACGGGGATGACAACGTGCTGTTCTGCCACGAGCATGGGGAGCATGCCCCCGCCGCTAGGGTAGCGGCGGCCCGTCTGGCGGCAAGCGCGCTGATCGCCTCGATCAGAACAAGGGAACGGGCGCTCAAGGTCCGGCAGCGGCCAATCCTTTCATCGAGCGGGAAAGACTGGGTGCTTGCAAGTGCCATGACGATGCTCGAGGGCAAACCGACGCTTATGACCGCGGGTCTGGTCCAAGGCGATCCTGGCCCCGTCATCCCAAAGCGTGCACACGCTCCGATATTGATATTCACATCCGATCTGGGGAACGTGATCCTGCCGATGTTGCGGGACCGTGCGCAATTGCGCGACCCGGTGATCGGGCTCGGCGGCCGAAGCAGCGGGTCGGTTAGCATTCGGTTGAATGGCGCATTGGGCAGACCAATCGCCACCATCGGCTGGACGCCGGAAACGCCGGGCAGCACCCTCCTGATCAGGGGTTTGTTCCCGATTTTGATAACGGTCGGCGCCCTGATGGCGGCCGTCACGATCGCCTATCTGAAAAGTGCCGCTGGCACACGCGCACTCAAGCAGAGTGAGGCCAGCGCTTACCATCATGCGTTGCATGATGGCTTGTCCGGCCTTCCGAACCGCAGGCTGCTTATGGATCGGATTTCGCAGTCCCTCGAGACGGCAAATCGGCGCGGGGACGACGTGGCGCTCCTCCTGTTGGACCTCGACCGCTTCAAGCTCGTGAACGATGCGTACGGCCACCTCGCGGGAGACGAACTACTCCGGGAAGTCGCCCATCGCCTCTGCCAGGTCGCAAGGAGCGCCGACACATGCGCCAGGCTCGGAGGGGACGAGTTCGTCATACTCGCGGATGACTGCTCGGCGTCACAGGCTGCCCTGCTGGCGAAGCGTCTTGTCGCAGCATTGTCCAAACCCGTCTCCCTCAGCATGACCACCATTTATATCGGCGTTTCCATCGGTATCAGCATCAGCCGCAACGGCGAAGGCCAGGCCACCGACCTGCTGCGGCAGGCCGACATGGCGCTGTACAAGGCCAAAGAAATTCGGGGCACGTTCCACTTCTTCGAGCCGGAGATGGACGTGGCGCTCCGTCATCGCCGCACGCTGGAACACGATTTGCGCCGGGCGCTGGCGGAAGACGGGTTGGATGTCGTCTATCAGGCCCAATTCGACCACGAACGGCTGACAGGGGTCGAGGCGCTCCTCCGTTGGACGCATCCGCGGCTCGGAGCGATCCCGCCGGGGTTCTTCATCCCGATCGCCGAGGAAGGCGGCCTGATGGACGAACTCGGCGCTCTCGTATTCCGCAAGGCATTCACGGACAGCCATCTCTGGCCAGGGCTCAAAGTGGCGGTCAACGTGTCCGCCATGCAGCTGCGGCAGCCAGGCTTTCGATCTTCCCTGCAGGAGCTGATGCGGGCGCTTGGGGTTGATGCCCGGAACTTCGAGCTGGAAATCACCGAGGGAATTCTTATCGCCGACGACCTCAGGACGCGGGAACTGCTCACATCCCTGCGTCAGATGGGTTTTACCCTCTGCCTGGACGATTTTGGGACAGGGTATTGCGGGCTCGGCTATCTCAGGAGGTTCCCCATTGATAAGATCAAGATAGACCGCTCGTTCACCATGGATCTGCATGCCGACCGCGGGGTTCGGGCGGTAGTGTCGGCAATCATCGACCTTTCGCGCGCCCTGAAAATCGATGTCATAGCAGAAGGCGTTGAGACGGAGCAGCAGAAATCCATCCTGGCGGAGCTCGGGTGCTCCAAGGTCCAGGGCTTTCTGACAGGCCGCCCCGTTAACGCTGACGAGGTGACGGCTCTCACCGTCCGTTAGCTCCGCGCCCCACGCCGACGGGCTGTGATCGACACCGGGGACGAGCCGCATCTTCCGATCTGACTTCCGAGAACACCTCTCCTTCAACGATGCGTGGTGTGGTTTCGGTATGAAGAAAAGGCCTGCCCGTTGCTCCAAGGTTCGATCCCGTGAGCCTGGCCAATGATCAAACCTCGCATTTTCAGAAATCGGACAAGAATTATCAATGCATGACCAATTGGAAATTATAGTCTATGTTATAAAGTTTATCTTTTTACCTGTAGAAATTTGAATTAACGTATGCGGTCAGTCCGCTTGACGAGACCCGGCCCTATTAATGTGAAAGTGCCAGTCCTTCGCGTGGCCACCGCATCTCCAGCAAAGAGCCGGTATGCGTTAAAGTTACGACTACAGTTCGATTGTTCTTGCCGCCAAACGCCAGATTGGTGGGCGAGGTATCCGGGAGTGTAACCTCGTCGACGAAGGTACCATACGGCGAGAAGACAAGAATGCCTGCATGCTTGACCGTGCCAAGCACCAGATTTCCGTTTTTCTCAATTGCCATCGAATCCGGCATGGGCAGATTGCCGCCGGAGATCAGAATGCGCTCGTTCTCCAGCCTGCCAGGTTCTGCTACGTCGAACGCCATGACCCTTCGTGCCGAGGTCTGCGCCACATAGAGAATCTTGTGGTCCGGTGAAAGCGCAATGCCATTTGGAACGGCCAACGCTGCGGCCTCGTGGATCGCGCTGCCATCCGCTTTCGCGTAGAGCACCTTGCCGGCGCGCGTTTCAGAGAACCAGAACCCGCCATGCCGATCGAATACCAGATCGTTCGGCCCGAACAAACGCCGGTCCGCCACCTTATCGTAAAGGGTTGTGGCAGCACCTGTGCTGATGTCGACGCGCTGTATCCGCCCTTCCGGTTTTGTGGCGGCGAGCCGATCCTGCTCGAACAGCCACCCGTCTGCGGTCTTCACAAACGGTAGCGGGCCGCTGTTGCAAACATAGGCAGCACCATCCGGTCCGATCGCGACACCATCGGGACTGCCACCCAGAGTCGCCACAATCTTCAGCTGACCAGTCTGATCCACGACCGAGAGACGTCCGGCAGCCATCTCGCAGACCAGAACCCGGCCATCGGGGAGAATTTTAGGCCCTTCCGGTGCAGCGAGGGCGTTGTTCAGAATACGGTAAGGCGGATCAGCCGCCCGCAACGTTGCCGGAAGCGTGCTGACGGCAAGGCCGAGCAGCAGGTTTCGGCGTCTCATATCGATCATCGCCTCACACCGGTTTCGGGCGTGTAATCACGAGGTCAGGCACGCTTGCAATCGAAGCGATGAGCACGCGTCGGCTCGCATAGACATAGGGTCCGAGCAACGCGATGCACAGCGAGGAAATGGCCAAGGCACCGCCAAAGACATAGGCCATAAGATGGTAACTGCCGAAATGATCGTGGCAGAATCCCATGCTGTAGACGCCGAGAGCGATCCCGACATTGCTGGCGCCGAAGAACAGGCTGTAGATCCCGCCATAGGCACGAAGGCCGAAATAGCGCGAGGTCAGATAGGCTGCGAACGCGATCTCGGCACCTTGTCCAAGCCCCATGAGCAAGGCGCCGGCCAGTAGCACGACCACGTGGTTCGCCGTGTGCACGATCATCGCGCCGACCAGGGCAGAAAGGAAATATGGCAGCACCACACGCTGTGAATTGACGCGGTCTGCCACGAAGCCGGCGGTGAGCTGGCCCGCAATGCCGCCGGAAAAGAAGAAGGAAATGGCTGTCGTGCCGATCAGCGTGCTGAAACCGTGTTCGACCAGCAGCGGCACCGCATGTGCGGTGGTGCCGATCAGCGACATCGAGGCCAGAAAAATCGCAGCCAGAATCAGCCAAAAAGCCGGTTTGCGCAGTGCTTCTGCCCTGGTCAGGCCCGGCAGATCCTCCTCATGCGCGAGAGGGTCGGTGGTGCTGCGGCAGCGCGGCTCGCGGATCAGGAAGAACAGCAGCGGCAATGGCAGCAGGAGCACGAAGGCGCCCAGGGAGAAATACGCCACCCGCCAGTTCCAATGCATGATCACCACACGCATAATCTGCGGTGCCAACGCAGAGCCGAGGCCTGCGCCGAGCGCGGTGATTAGCCCCAGCATCAAGCCACGATGGTGCGAGAACCAGAGCGAAACGAGTTTGGCATAACCGACCGAGCTGTTCATGGCGGACGCGATGGAAACGACGAAGAAGCTCAAGGCTAATTGCCACGGTGCGACCACGAAAGCGCGCGACATGCTGGCAAGGGCGAAGATCAGTGCGCCGGTCAGCAACACACGCCGCAAGCCGAACCGATCGATCGCGCGCCCTGCCAATGGTGAACACAAGCCGGTGGTCAGAGGAGAGATGAGCAGGATCGCCGAGATGCTGGCGCGGGTGAGATGGAATTCCTTCGACAACGGCGCCATGAACAGGCTCATCGAGGCTGAAACCATCGAGTTCGGCCCGATCAGCATGCCGATCCAACCTGCAATTGCCGCGGTGATGCTGGCTGCCGTGAATTCCCGGCTGCGATCTAGTTGCTTGTTCAATGTCACCTCGTGACCCAGCCGGCGTGGCCGTTTGCGGCATCACGAAATCCGGGTCTCCTCCTTCTCGTTTTTATTCTTGAACGCGATTGCCCGCGTTCCATGAGAGAACCTCACGTCCGCAGCGCAGCCCGGTCAAGCGACAACTCGGCGGCTTTGGTTGATATTTCCGCACTCAAGCCAGCCGCGCTGCGTAGAGCCGCGCAGGGTTTTCGACGAACACCTTGCGGCGCAAAGTCTCGTCCGCGGTCCAGGTATCGAACAAATCCACTTGCCGTCCGGTATCCGGCCGGTTCGCGTCCAATGCGAGGTAAGGCCAGTCGGAACCGAACAGCATGCAGTCCGGCACAGTCTGCAGCAGCAGGTCGTGGAACGGCCTCACCAAGTCGAAGGTCGGGTCGGTCTTGGTTAGGCGGATGGGCGTGCATTTCACCCAGAAATCGTGGTCCTGCAGCAAAGCGAGATAGCGGCGGAACACGGTGTCGCCGGTGCCGGAGGCGATGTCGAAATAGCCCATATGATCAAACACCACGGGCATGCCGCAGCCCGCCAGCAGGCCGGCAGCGCTTACGATCTCTGCGCAATTGGCCCAGACCTGCACGTGCCAGCCTAACGCGCGCATGCGCGGCGCCAGGTTTTTCAGGTCATCGAAATCCAGCGAGCCGGTATAGGTGCGGGCCCGTGCGCCTGTCATGGTAAAACGGATTGCCCGGAAACCGGCCGCATGCAGGCGTTCCAGTTCGGCGTCGCGACAGTCGGGCTCGACGACGCAGGTGCCATGCAGTCGCTGAGGTGCCAGCGACAGCGCTGCGGTGGTGCAGCCATTGTCGTAGGCATAGGCGGAAGGGTGCACGATGACGCCGTGTTCGAACCCCACCATATCGAGCATCGCCAGATATTGTTCGCCGGTGGACAAAGGCGGGTCGTAGCGCCGCGGCGACACCGGCGGAAACCGGTTGAACGGTCCGAACACATGGGAATGACAATCCCAGGCGCCCGGCGGCAAGGGTTTTTGCGGCGGCGAACAGACGCCTATCACGCTTAGCTTGGAGAAATCCTCGGTCATGGTTCCGTTCCGCTTTTGGCCGGAGCCTACCTTTGGCCGTGTGCTCACCTCAACGCAGGAACACGCGGCATCGGTTGAGAAAACTGCACAAATGCAAACATTTTTTGGTTCTTTTTTTCAAAAAAGAACTGCTTCCTTTGCCTTTGTTCAAGCAGCGCGTTGCCCCAGCGCGTACTGCGCCTGCACCTCCGAGAGCAGCCAATCGCGAAACTCCGCCACCTGCGGCAATTTCGCGGCTGCGTGGCAGTAGGAGAGATAAAACCCACTCCCGTCCTTGAAGTTCGTTGCAAACGGGGTGACCAGTTGCCCGGATTCCATATCCTTGGTGATAAAAGCCCGGTTGGCGATCGCGACGCCCACGCCTTCGATGGCGGCCTGCAGCGCCAGGCTGGAGCTTTCGAAGCGGATGCCGGATTCCGCGCGCACGTTCGTAGCGCCAGCATGGCGCAGCCAGGAGTCCCAATCGTTGGGGCGCATCATCGAATGCAGAAGGGTGGCTTTACTCAACGCGTCCGGATTGCCGTCCAGTTTCAGCCGTGACCGGGTAGCCGGAGCGCAGACAGGGATCAGGTCCACATCGACCAGGCGGTGGTGCACCAGCATGGGCAGCGACGCTACGCGGGCTTCGTCGCGGATCTGGATCGTGACGTCGGTCGGCGAGGCGCAGAGATCGGCGGCGGTCGGCAGCGCGGTAGAGAGTCGTATCTCGCTTTTCGGGAAAGCGGCGTGGAAGGCGGAGAGACGCGGTACCAGCCAGCGCAGGGTGAATGTGATGGAATTGTGGATGTGCAGCAGCCGCGGCTTGCGGCCGTCGATCAGGCGCAGGGTTGCCCGTTCCATGCGGTCGAACACGTCACTCATGGTTTCCAGATAGGCGGCGGCATCGGGCGTGAGTTTCACTTCGCGATGGCTGCGCAGGAAAAGTGCGAAACCGAGGTGATCTTCGAGCGTGCGCATCTGCCGGCTGATGGCGCCGGGGGTCACGTGCAGCTCGTCCGCGGCAACGGTGAAACTGCGCAGGCGGCCGGCAGCCTCGAAGGCACGCAGCGCGTTGAGCGGTGGCAGACGGAATGCCATAACTGACGTTCTCCCGTTGAGTTATTTTCACAGGAGAGTATCGGCAAATGCACTTTTCGGCAATGTGTTTGCGCAGCGTCGATAACGTTGCATCATACTGACAATATGCTGCGCATGCGAAGAAGCCTTGTTTGCCCTGCGTCGATTGCGAAACCTCGCCGCAAGCGCATGCTCCTTGCAGATGCACGTGTTTGCACCCATGCCGGTTTGCCTGCGATTTCGATTGAGCAGAGATCATGCGAGGGCGCGGCGAACTCAGTTGACCCGGCAGGGGCGAAACCACGATGTTTGTGGACCGCCCGCGCATCGGCCCGCGCATCGCGACGGGTGGATGAACAGGATGCGGGGTATCCGGGTGGGGGCTTTTCCGACGTGTCACGACCACAAGCCAAGTCAGCTGGACAGGAGGAGATTCGCGCCCATCGCGCCGGCCCCTTGACCGGACTTCGGATCGTCGAGCAGGCGACCGATGATTGCCCGCAGGCGGTAGCTTTATCATTGGCGTTTGCCGGCCGTCTCGCGACCGATCTTGGCGCAGACGTGACGATCGTCGACGGTGCTGCCTGGTCGCGGCGCAGAGTGGTCGAGCCGTTGCTGGATGGCGTGGGCACGTCGTCGCATTTTCTCGATGCCGGCAAGACAGTGGTGGCGGCAGACCGTGCGCAGGCCACACTGGATGCAGCCGATATCGTGCTGACGGATGCGGCGACGCCGTTGAAAGGGGAAGCGATCTGGACCGTGGTCTCGTTGCGCCCGGCCGATACGGGCGCACACCACGACAGCGAATTCACCCTTCTCGCCGCTTGCGGCCTGCTCGACCTCGTCGGCGATCCGGCGCGCGAACCGTTGCGGCTTGGAGGTCACCAACTCGCCTATGCCGGCGGCCTGGCGGCGTATCTTGGCTTCTCCGCGGCCCTGTGCGCCCGCGATGCGGGAAAGCCCACCGGCGCGGTGCGGGTCAATCTCGCCGATGTCGCGGTCTGGCTAAACTGGAAAAGCGTTGCGAGTGCCGATTGGGGCACGCGCCTGCCGACTCGCCTGGGCGAGGCGGCAGAATGGCGTACCGTGCGCTGCGCCGATGGTTGGGTCGCCTTGGTCTATCTCGAAGCCGATTGGCCCGTGTTGCGTGAGCTGGTCGGCGATGCCCGCCTGGCGGATCCTGCCTTCGACAACCGTACCAAGCGGCGTGCCAACGCAGCCTTCATCGCCGGGATCGTGGAGACATTTTTCGAAGGCCTCACGCGCAGCGAACTGCGCGACATGGCTCTGCAGAAACGTCTGCCGCTCGGGGCGGTCTGGTCGCCGGCGGAGCTTGAGCAGGATCCGCAATACAAAGCGCGTGGTTTCCTGAGCCGCTCGCAGCGGCACGGCGTGCCTGTGCTGCGCCCGGCAGCGCCAGTGATCTGGAACGGGCAGCGTTTCGGGATCGAGGCGGCGGCATGAAGCCGCTCGACGGCTGCCGTGTGCTCGATCTGGGGATCATCACCGCGGGTGCGGCGACGTCGGCACTGCTCGCCGATTTCGGCGCCGAGGTGATCAAGGTGGAATCGCCTTCCTATCGCGACCCGTTCCGTCGCTGGCTGTCCGAGCTGCCTAAAGGCGCCGACCCTAGCCTGTCGCCGTTCTTCCGTGCCACCAACCGCAACAAGCACGGGCTGAGCTTGAACCTCAAACACGCCGAGGGCCGTGCGGCTTTCCTGAGAATGGTGACGGAATGCGACGTCGTCGTGGAGAATTTCCGCCGCGGTGTGCTGCAGAAGCTGGATCTGGATTTCGAGACGCTGAAGGCGGCCAACCCGAACATCATCCTGGCCTCGGTCTTCAGCCAGGGCGAGACCGGCCCCGAAGCGGGTTATGTCTCCTACGGCTCGACGCTGGACGCAGTGGCGGGACTCGCCTGGACCACCGGCTACACCGACGGAAAGCCGGTTCTGAGCGGCGTCGATCTGAACTATCCTGACCAGGTGGTGGCGTTGTTCGCCGCCTCCATGGTGATCACGGCTTGGCGCGATCGCGCACGCTCAGGGGCGGTACATCTGGATCTCTCGCAGCGCGAGCTGACCAGCTATCTCTCCGGCGAAGCCTTCGCTGCTGCCGGTGCCGGGCTGGATACTGCATCCCATGGCAATGCACAGCCTCCCTACCAGGCGCAGCAATGTTTCCGCGCGGCCGACTCCATCTGGGTTGCGGTCAGCCTGAGCGAACAAGACAACCCGGCCCTTCGAGCTCTGATCCGCTCGGCGGAAGATGGCCTGGCCGATTGGATCGGCCACCATACGGCGGCCGAAGCGGCGGCACAGCTGCAGAGCATCGGCATCGCCGCTGCCGAAGTGCTCGGCGGCGAGGCGGTGCTGGCGCGGGAAGGCGAGCTTTGGAGCCGCGCGCTGCAACGCTCGCCCGGCGGTGCCCTCGTCAAGGGATTCCCGGTCACCTTCGATGATTGCCCCCTTGCCATCGAACGCGAGGCGCCGAGCTACGCCGCCGACAGCACAGACATCCTCGGCCGCGTCGGCGGGTTTTCCGCAGCGGACATCTCGGGATTGGTGGAGGCGGGCGTGGTCGATCTGCCGTCCTCCACCTTCAGCTAAAGGACATCCAGAATGTATCCCGACACACAGCTCTTCATCGCCGGGAAATGGCGTCCGGCCGCGTCCGGCCAGACGCTGGAAGTGGAAAACCCGGCGACCGGCGAGCCGATCGGAACGGTGGCTGCCGCAGGGCGCGCCGACCTGGATGACGCTCTGGCAGCGGCCGAGAAAGGCTTTGCCGTCTGGCGCAAGAGTCCGGCGATAGAACGGTCGAAGCTGCTCCGCCGTGCCGCCGAGCTGCTGCGCAGTCGGGCGAACGAGATCGCCCCGATCATGACCATGGAGCAGGGCAAGCCGCTCGCCCAGTCGCTCATCGAGGTTAACACTGCCGCCGACGTGATGGAATGGTTCGCCGAGGAATCTCGCCGTACCTATGGCCGCGTCATCCCCGCGCGCCAGGACGGCATCATCCAGCGCGTCGATAAGGAGCCGGTGGGACCAGTGGCCGCCTTCACCCCCTGGAATTTCCCGATCCTGCAGGCGGTGCGCAAGGTGAGTGCTGCGCTGGCGGCCGGTTGCTCGATCATCCTCAAAGGCCCGGAGGAGACACCCGCCTCCTGTGCGGCCATGGTCAAGTCGCTTGCCGATGCCGGCCTGCCGGACGGCGTCGTCAACCTGGTGTTCGGCGTCCCCGCCGATATCTCCGGCTACCTGATCCCGCACCCAATCATCCGAAAGATCTCGTTCACCGGCTCCACCGTGGTGGGCAAGCAGCTCGCAGCCCTGGCCGGCCTGCACATGAAACGCGCTACCATGGAGCTGGGCGGCCACGCCCCGGTGCTGGTGTTCAACGACGCCGACGTCGCCGGTGGCGCGAAAATCCTCGCAGGCAACAAGCTGCGCAATGCCGGCCAGGTCTGCGTCTCACCGACACGCTTCATCGTGCAGGACGAGATCTACGTCGACTTCGTCGACGCGTTCAGCGCCGAGCTCGGCAAGGCGAAAGTGGGCGACGGCCTGCAGAAGGGCATCGACATGGGTCCGCTGGCAAATAACCGTCGGCTCGAAGCCGTCGAAAGCCTGGTCGCCGACGCCGTGCATCAGGGGGCCACCCTGCGCAGCGGCGGCAACCGCATCGGCAACAAGGGCGCCTTCTTCGAACCTACCGTACTGGCCGACGTGCCCATCACGGCACGGGCGATGAACGAGGAGCCGTTCGGCCCGGTGGCGCTGTTCTCCCGCTTCTCCACCTTCGACGACGCGATCCGCGAAGCCAACCGCCTGCCCTACGGCCTGGGCGCCTATCTCTATACCAGCTCGCTCGCCACCGCGAACAAGGCGGCGAGTGCGATCGAAAGCGGCATGGTCTCGGTGAACCACCAGGCGCTCGGCCTGATCGAGACGCCGTTCGGCGGGGTGAAGGATTCCGGCTACGGCTCCGAAGGCGGCGCCGAGGCCATCGAGGCCTATATGGCCTTCAAATTTGTCACCTTCGCGGCCTGACATGACGGGTCAGGCCGCCGTCGTCATTGACGTACAGGGCGGCGACTACGAGCATGTGCTGGAGTTCGCAGGCGATGGCTTCGCCTATCGTCGGGTGCCACCGGGGCCGTCCGCAAAGCACGTGCTAGGCGGCGGCCCGTTCGGCGCCGCGGAGTTCTCGCTCGCCAGCCACATCATGCTGCATGCAAGAGGTGAGCGGCGCCTTACGGCCATACCGGTGTTCCCCAGCCGCGCCTTTCGCAATGCTGCCATTTACGTAGCCCAAGACAGCAAGCTGCGGGATTTTGCGTCGCTCGCCGGCAAGCGGATCGGTGTCAGCGAGTTCGGCATGACGACGGCGGTATGGACGCGCGGTCATATCCAGGATGCCACCGGCATCGGCGTGGAGCAGTGCCGCTGGGTGATCGGCGAGGGGCAGCGTTTTCCGATCCCGACGCATCTGCGTGCCGAAGTCACCAGCACCAATCTCGAGGATCTGCTCGCATCCGGCGAGATCGACGCACTGCTTGCCGGCAAGCCGAAGGATCTGCAACGCCTGAAATCCGAACGACGCCTGCGCTGCCTGGTGGACGATCCCGAGGCATTAGAGCGCGCCTATTTCGCCGATACCGGGATGTTCCCGATCATGCACACGGTCGTTCTGCACCCGGACCCGGCCGCCGATGCGTCCCTCGCGCCAAGCCTGTTCGCGGCCTATACCGCCGCTAAGCGCCAGGCGCGTATGCGCCGGCTCAGCGCTGGGTTCCTGCCCTTTGCCGAACGCGCCTGGCAGTCCTTCGGCGACACGGACCCCTGTCGCTACGGCCTCGCCCCGGACAACAGGCGGATCGTCGAGACCCTGTCCCGCTACCTGCGCGAACAGGGCCTGATCGACCACGAACCGGAGACAAACGCGCTGTTCGTCCCGGGCGCTGCCGAATGGCGCGACGAGTGACAAGAATGAAAACGGGAGTATGTCGATGAATGGCGCGGAAAGCCTGGTCAAAACATTGTCGCGCGGTGGCGTGGATGTCTGCTTCGCCAATCCGGGCACCTCGGAGATGCATTTCGTCTCCGCACTCGATCGCATCCCCGGCATACGCTGCGTGCTTGGGCTGTTCGAAGGCGTCGTGACCGGCGCTGCCGACGGCTATTATCGCATGACCGACAAGCCGGCCGCCACCTTGCTGCATCTTGGCCCGGGCTTGGGAAACGGGCTCGCTAACCTGCACAACGCCCGGCGCGCAAATTCATCGATCGTAAATATTGTTGGTGAACACGCCACGCACCATCTGCAATACGACGCCCCGCTGACCTCGGATATCGAGAGCATAGCCCGGCCCATGTCGGCCTGGGTACGCACCTCCAAATCCGCCCGTATGGTCGGCGCGGACGCCGCCGATGCCATCGCCATCGCGCGTTCGCCGAAGGGCCAGATCGCGACCCTCATCCTGCCTGCCGACACTGCTTGGACCGAAGGCGGCGTGGTGGGTACGGTGCCGCCGGTGGCGGGGCCGCGGCCTGTACCAAATGAGGTTGTCGCCGAGGTCATCGCAGCGCTGAAGGAAGGCGATGCGATGATCCTGCTCGGCAACCGCGCGCTGCGCGCTGACGCCATGCCGATCGCGGCCGCCATCGGCGCCAGGACGGGCGCGAAGGTCACCACCCTTAGCCGCAACCCACGCCTTGAGCGCGGCGCCGGACGCATCGCCGTGCAGCGCATTCCCAACCCTGTCGAAACCTCCCGCCCGATGCTGGCGGCGCTGAAAACGCTTGTGCTGATCGATGAAGTGGCGCCGGTGGCGTTCTTCGCCCACCCCGGCAAAATTGGCCGTCTGGTCGGTGACGGATGCCGCGTGCTGACGCTCGCCGCCTCCGGCGACGACGTGATTGCCGCCCTGACCGAAGTCGCCGAGGCGTTCGGTGCCAAACCGAGCCAGGTGGCGCCGGTGGAAGCCTATCGTCCGTCGTTGCCGGAGGGCGGCATCACGCTCGAGAAAGTCGCACAGGCGCTTGGCCACCTGATTCCGGAAGGTGCCATCATCTGCGACGAGTCGATCACCAGCGGCCGGGGCCTGTTCCCCGCCACCGCGGGCGCACCTCAACATGACTGGCTGCAGCTGACCGGCGGCTCCATCGGAATGGGCATGCCGCTCGCGACCGGCGCTGCGGTCGCCTGCCCGGGTCGTCGGGTGATCAACCTGCAAGCCGATGGCAGCGGCATGTATACGTTGCAAGCGCTCTGGACACAGGCGCGCGAAAAACTCGATGTGACCACGGTGATCTGGGCCAACCGCTCCTACAAGATCCTGCATGGCGAACTGGTCAATGTCGGGGCGGGTGCTGCTGGAGCGACTGCGAGTACCATGTTGGATCTGGATAATCCGGCGCTTGACTGGGCGTCGCTTGCGAAGGGGATGGGCGTGGAAGGGGTGCGGGTGGAGAGCATGGAGGCGTTTAATGCTGCGATGGGGTCTTCGCTGAAGAGGCCGGGGCCGTTTTTGATCGAGGTGGTGCTCTGAGGGGAGGCAAGCGCTTCTTTTTTGAAGAAAAGAAGCAAAAAACTTTTCTTCCTGGCGTCGGGTGCTGGGGCAACACCCGACTCAAGACGCAAAAGTTTTTTGCTTCTTTTTTTCAAAAAAGAACTGCTTTCTCATGAAGCTTTTCGGATCTACCCGTTCGCCCTTCACCCACAAGGTCCTGGTCGCAGCCCACGAGCTCAGCATCATCGAGCACATCACCTTCATGCCGGTCGTCGTCAGCACCACGCGTCTGAGCGAAGAGGTGGCGGTTCATAATCCCCTCGGCCAGATCCCCACTTTGGTGCTCGAGGACGGCACGGCGATCTATGATTCGCTGGTGATTTGTGAATACCTGAACACCCTGGCCGGCGGCTCACTGCTGCCTGCCGCCACGCGTCTGGACGCGCTGAACCGGCACGCATTGGGCCAGGGCCTGCTCGATACATTGGTGCGCCTTTTCGCGGAACGACGTTCGCACCGATCCGCTCCAGCCGGACATGGTGGCAGCGCTGAACGGCAAGTTCCAGCGCGCTTGCCCGGTGCTGGAAAATCATTGCCGGGCGCGTCCGGTCGGCCGTTTCGACTTGGGCGACATCGCCGTCGCTGGCGCCTTGGCCTATGCGGATTTTCGGCACGCTGCCCTGGCATGGCGCAGCGCCCATCCTGGCCTCGCCGCCTTCTACGCCGAAGCATCCGCGCGCCCTTCGATGATGGCCGCGCGGCTGGAAGGCGAGTCCGCCTCGACCCTGCCTGAACGGGCCTGAGCGTGCCCTGGATCGAAGCGAACGGGGTTGCCTTCGCTACGCTCTGCGCGGGCAGCGTGGATTGGTCGTCGTGCTGCTACATGAGATGGGTGGTTGCCTGGAGAGCTGGGACGTGGTGGCCAGCCTGCTGGAAGATGAGACACGCCTTCTGGCCTATGATGCCCGAGGTGCCGGGCTATCCGAAAAGCCTGTAGGGGATTTTTCGCTCGACGATCTGGCTGAGGATTTACGCGCCTTGCTCGACCGGCTTGGACTAAAGTCTTCGGTTGCGTTGGCGGGTTGTGCCGTAGGCGCCGCAGTGGCGATCCGTTTCGCCGCACGATGGCCCGAGCGCGTTGCCTGTCTGGTGGCGCTGGCGCCAGCGACCGGTATCGCGCCGGAGCGCCATTCCGCCACGCTCGCATTGGCCGCGACGCTGGAACGCGACGGCGTCCGTCAGCGCATTGAGGCGCGTTTCGACCATAGCTATCCGGCGGCTTATTTCGAAGGCCGCACCGATCGGGACGAGATCAGAGCGCGCCTGCTGCAACAGGATGGCCGCTCCTATGCGCAGGCTTACCGTATGTTGTGCGGCATGCAACTGTCGCAGGATCTGCCAATGGTGGCGGCACCTACGCTGGTCATAGCTGGCCAGCAGGACGGCACGAGGCCGCCGGATCTGGTGGCAGAAATCGCACGCAGCATCCCGCACTCTTGCTTTGAAGTCATCGAGAGCGGTCATGTCATGCACGTGCTGACCCCCGCGATCGTTGCTGACAAGATATTGCAGATGCTCAGGAATATCGGCAACGCCCTGGCTTTTACCGAAAGTGGCTCGACTGAGTTTTCATCAACCGAGGCCACCTATAACTCGTTTGACCCGGCAAGCCGCGATGCCGGATAAACGAGGCCAAGGTCGCGGCGCGCTAGCAGGCGCATAACGCTGCCATATGTCAGGAGGGGTGCGCTTGAGGATTTTATTCGACGTTGCCGGTCCGGTGGCGACCATCACACTCAACCGCCCTGAGGCGATGAACTCCATCGATCTCGAGATGCGCACCGCGATTGCGGAGGCCTGCGCCCGCATACGCGCCGACGAGTCCATTCGCGTCGTTCTGTTTACCGGCACCGGCAAGGCGTTCTGCACCGGCTCGGACCTGAAAAACACACATCCTCCTGATGAGAGCTACGCCCGCGCCGCTTTTGCCGGCACCGGCGACCGCTCGCTTGCCGACATGATCGAGCTGGAAAAACCTATCGTCTGCGCCATCAACGGTTACGCCCTGGCCGGCGGCCTGGAACTGGCTCTGGCGTGTGATATCCGTATCGCCGCCGAGAACGCCAAGTTCGGCCTGCCTGAAGTGGCGATCGGCTCCATTCCCGGCGCCGGCGGCACACAGCGCCTGCCACGATTGATCGGCATGGGCAACGCCCTGCACCTGATGCTGACCGGCGAGCGCATCGACGCTGCCGAGGCACTGCGCATGGGCCTAGTCAGCAAGGTGGTCGCACCCGATGCGCTGATGGATGCGGCGCGCGCGATCGCCGAGAAGATCGCGGCCAACGCGCCACTGGCGGTGCGCGCGGTCAAGCATCTGGCACTTCGCGGCGCCGACCTGCCTTTGAAGGCCGCCATCGAAGCCGAGCGCATGGCTTGGGGTGTGTTGCGCAACACCGAGGACCGTATCGAGGGTCGCGCTGCGTTCAAGGAAAAACGCCAGCCTGTGTATCGCGGCCGATGATCGATAAATTCTGTTCGGCGGCGGCGGCGTTGAAAGACGTGACGGATGGCGCAACCGTGATGATCGGCGGCTTTGGTGCGGTCGGCCAGCCGGATTTCTTAATCGATGCACTGGTCGAGCATGGTGCGCGCGACCTTGTCGTGGTTGCAAATAATGCCGGCTGGAGCAGGGAGACTGGCATTCCACGTCTGTTCGATCTTGGTCGCGTCCGCAAGCTGATCTGCAGTTTTCCAAAGAACTCGCCCGCCTTCGACGATCTGTTCCGCGCTGGCAAGATCGAGCTGGAGATCGTGCCGCAAGGCACGCTTGCCGAACGGATACGAGCCGCTGGCGCGGGCGTGCCGGCCTTCTTCACCGCGACCGGCGTCGGCACGCGGATGGCCGAAGGCAAGGAAACACGCGCGTTCGACGGCAAGACCTATCTGATGGAGCGCGCCTTGCCGGGCGATGTGGCCCTGGTCGAGGCCTGGCGCGGCGACCGCTGGGGCAATCTCAGCTATCGCGGCAGCGGCCGCAATGTCAACCCGGTCATGGCGATGGCGGCCCGCAACACCGTTGCCCAGGTGCATGAGATGGTCGAACTCGGCGGTGTGCCTGCCGATGACGTGGTGACCCCTGGGTTGTTCGTGAACCATGTTGTCCTGGTGGAGGCAAGACATGCCTGAGGTCACACCGCTTGGCCGTGCCGCCATGGCGAGCCGCCTGGCGCGCGATATACCGGAAGGCTGGGTGGTCAATCTCGGCGTGGGCGTGCCGACCCTGGTCGCCGAGCATGTGCCTGAAGGCCGCGAGGTGATCTTCCACTCGGAAAACGGCATTTTGGGCATGGGCCCTGCGCCGACGCCGGAAACTTTCGATCCGTGGCTGGTCAATGCTGGGAAGAAAGCGGTGACGCTGGTTCCCGGTGCAGCCCTTTTCCATCACGCCGATAGTTTCGCGATGATCCGCGGCGGCCATATCGATCTGTGCGTGCTGGGCGCTTTCGAGGTGGCAGAGAACGGTGACCTCGCGAACTGGAGCACCGACGGCAATGACCGCACGCCGGCCGTGGGCGGTGCGATGGATCTTGCTGTCGGCGCCAAGCGAGTCTGGGTGCTCATGGAGCACACCACGAAGGAAGGCCGGCCGCGCCTAGTGGAAAAATGCGCGTATCCGTTGACGGCGCTCGGCGCAATCGCGCGGATCTACACCAATCTCGCGGTGATCGATGTCACGCCGGATGGTTTTTTGGTAACCGAGATGGTCGCTGGCATGACATTGGTGCGCCTGCAGGAACTGAGCGGCGCGCGGTTGCTCGATGGGACCGAACGGTTTTGACGGCTTCAAACAACCGCAGCGCCCTGCGAGCAATTTTGGCAGGCGAGACCTGTGTGCGTCCTGCCTCCGTGCATGATCCGCTCTCCATGCGAGCTGCTGAGTCGATCGGCTATGAGGTCGCGATGCTGGGCGGCTCCGTCGCCGCACTTGCGGTGCTTGGTGCACCGGATCTGGTTGTGCTGACACTGACCGAACTTGCCGATCTCGTCAGGCGCATTTGCCGCAACGGCAGCATCCCGCTGGTGGTGGATGGCGACCATGGTTACGGCA
The DNA here is from genome assembly GCA_965198855.1 of Acetobacteraceae bacterium. GTDB lineage: Bacteria > Pseudomonadota > Alphaproteobacteria > Acetobacterales > Acetobacteraceae > BOG-908. The sequence continues at coordinate 1,814,138 of CBDAPZ010000002.1, forward strand.
ACGCGCTGAATGCGCGCCGCACACTGGAGGAGCTTGAGGCAGCCGGCGCCGCTGGTGTCACCATCGAGGATACCGATCTGCCTGCGTCTGCGCGCGGCCCCTCGACCCTTTTGCCGGCATCGACGGTGGCCCTGAAAATTCGCGCCGCCGTCGATGCGCGGTGTGACCGGGATTTTGCTGTCATCGGGCGCACCAATGCCGCTCTGACGACGAGCAGCGCAGACTTGCTCGACCGGCTTGCGGCCTACCAGGATACCGGGTGCCAGGCGCTGTTCATCGCCGGTCTAAAGAACCTTGATGATCTCGATGCGGTCGCAGAAAAAGCCCGGCTGCCGATGATTCTTGCTGCAGCACCAAGCGGCGTCAGCGATTCCGAGCTGGCGGCGCGCGGCGTGCGCATCTGGTTGCAGGGGCACCAGCCGAGCTTCGATGCCTTTGCTGCCGCGTGGGCCTGCCTTTATGCGCAGCGCCACGGCGACGCGGCGCCTGCCACCGATCCGCGCGCTCTCGCGAAGATACTGAGCGGACAATCCGCTTACGCAGCCCGGGCCGATTCTTATTTGCCCGCGCCGCCGACTTCAGGAGACCCAAGTGACTCGTAACCTTTCCAAGGTCGCGGCTGTGGTAGGAGTCGGCAACACCGATTACCGCGGCGACTGGACACGTGTGCGCAATGGTGAGACGCCGCGCGATTCCGTCGGCTACGGCGCCGACGCCTTCAAGATAGCGCTGGCCGATGCCGGTCTGACACGCGACGACATTGACGGCCTGATCGTCGGCCCCACTACGCCCTATGAGCGCGTCGGCGAAGTGCTCGGCATCGATGCACGCTGGGGTGGCCAGGCGGACGCCATGCTCGGCGTCATACAAGCCTGCATGGCGATCAATGCCGGCCTCGCCGAGACGGTGGCCTTGGTCTACGGCAACAACCAGCGCTCCGCCGGTGCCAATTACGGCGGCGACAACGCGGTCGGCGGCGGCAGCTTCCTCTCCTACGTCTACCACGCGCCCTGGGGGTTTACGTCGCAAGGCGCTCTCTACGCGATGATGTTCCGCCGCTATATGGAGGAGACAGGGCTTACCTCCGCCGAGCTTGCCGAAGTGGCCGTCGCCCAGCGCCTGCATTCCAGCCTGAACCCCAACGCGCTCATGCATAAGCGGATCACCGTCCAGGATTATCTCGATTCTGCTTTCGTTTGCGAGCCGCTGCATCTTTACGATTATTGCCTGGTCAATGATGGCGGCGTGGCCCTCATCATCTGCGAAGCTGAAAAAGCCAAGCGCCTTCGCCCCGATGCGGTAACCATCCACGGCGTCGGCCGCTACGATCTGAACAAGGGTGCGACCAGCCTGGAGCCGCGCCTCACCAACTATTATCTGCCCGCCCAGCAAGCCGTCGCTGAGCAGGTGTTTGGCGCCGCCGGGATCGGCCCCGCAGATATCAGCGCTTTGCAGGTTTATGACAGCTTCTCCTGCCACATCCCGCTCGCGCTCGAAGGCTACGGCTACTGCAAGCCGGGCGAGGCAGGGAAATTCATGCGCGAGCATGGCATCTCGCTGGAAAAAGGCCTGCCGGTGAACAGCAGCGGCGGCCATCTCTCGGAGAGCTACATGCAGGGCTGGGCGCATCAGGTCGAGGCGATACGACAGGTGCGAGGCACCTGCGGACCGCGCCAGGTGCCTGATTGCCGCTATGTCCATTACAGCTCCGACGTGGCCGGCAAGGCCGTGTCGATCGTCTACGGCCGCTAGGAGACACGCCAATGGCCAACTCCAAGATCGTGCTGGCACTCGAGGATCGTCCCATGTGGGCGTCCATCAAACGCCACAGGCTGGAATTGCAAAAATGCGAATCCTGCGGCCATGTGCGCTATCCGCCGGCCTCGGTCTGCCCCGAATGTCTGTCGGACCACGCGACGTGGCAGCCGGTCTCCGGCGAAGGCACCATCATCTCCTGGGTGGTGTTCCACAAAAAATATTTCGACGACCATCCTCCGCCCTATAACTCCGCGGCGGTGCGCCTCGATGAGGGACCGATCGTGGTCACCCAGCTCGTGGGTACGGAGCCTGAGGGCAGCTGGATCGGCCGCCGCGTGCGCCTGGATTATGTCGAGCATGCCGGCCGTACCCAGCACGCCGCTCGCCTGATTGCGCCGGCCGGCTGACATGGAACACGCTTACATCGCCGGCGCCTACGAGCTGCCGATGCGCATCGCGCCGGACAAATCCATCGCCCAACTCCAGGCCGAAGCGATGATCGGCGCGCTGGCCGATGCCGGCCTGTCGCGCGAAGATGTGGACGGGTTTTTCTGCGGCCCCGATGCGCCCGGCACCGGCCCGCTTTCGATCGCTGATTACCTGAATTTGAAGCTGCGGCATGTGGATACGACCAACACCAGCGGGTCGTCCTACACGATCCATGTGGCGCACGCAGCGCAGGCCATTGCCGCGGGTAAGTGCAATGTGGCGCTCATTACGCTTGCGGGGCGGCCGCGCAGCGAAGGCCGGGCCAAAGGTGCGCTCGCCCGCACCGATGATCCGCAGCAGCCGGATTTTCAGTGGGAGTATCCGTTCGGTCTCGCGGTGATCAACGTCTATGCCATGGCGGCGCGGCGTTACATGCATCTTTATGGCGCCACCAGCGAAGATCTGGCCTGGGTGAAGGTGGCTGCTTCGCACCATGCCCAGCATAATCCGCATGCCTTGCTGCGTGAACTGGTCACCGTGGAGCAGGTGGTGGAGTCCCCGCTGGTCTGCGATCCGCTGCACCGGCTCGATTGCTGCGTGGTCACCGACGGCGGCGGCGCGCTCCTCGTCGTGCGGCCGGAAATCGCGCGCTCCCTCAAGCGCCCGCTGGTACGTCTGATCGGATCTGCAGAGGCGCCGAAAGGTCAGAATTGCGGGTATTTCGAGATCACCGATACCGCTGCCGGGCAATCCGGGCCGGCTGCAATGGCTGAAGCCAAGGTGACGCCGCGGGACATCAAATACGCTTCCCTCTATGACAGTTTTACAATTACTGTTTTGCTGCAACTGGAAGATCTGGGTTTTTGCCCGAAGGGCCAAGCAGGCCGTTTCGTCGCCGGTGGCGAGCTGATTTCAGGCCGCGGAAAGCTGGCGGTGAACACAGATGGTGGCGAATTATGTAACAATCACCCGGCCAATCGCGGTGGCATGACCAAGGTGATCGAGGCGGTGCGACAATTGCGAGGCGAAGCCCATCCCGCCGTGCAGGTGCCGAACCTCGATCTTGCCCTGGTCAATGCCATCGGTGGTCAGCTTGCGGTGCGCCACGCCGCCGCCACCCTGATCCTCGAACGGGCATAAGGAAGCTTTCATGGAGCCTCACGAGCGCGTCCCCCTCGATCCAAACCCGACGCCCGAAACTGAAGCATTCTGGGAAGCCGCCAAGGCGGGCCGCTTCCTGGTTCGCCACTGCAACGCGTGCAGCAAAGCGCATTGGTATCCGCGCGGCCTCTGCCCGTTCTGCGCCAGCACCGATACCGCTTGGCGCGAAAGTTCCGGCATGGGCGAGATCTATAGTTTCAGTTTCATGCGCAAGGCGACACCGCCTTTCGTGATGGCGTACGTCACCCTGGCCGAGGGGCCGACCATGATGACCAACATCGTCGCGTGCGATCCCGAAAACGTGCACATCGGCGACCCCGTGGAAGTGGCGTTCCGCAACAGCGCCGGCGGCTTCGCTGTGCCTTGTTTCCGTCCGGCAGGAAAGTGACCCCACCTAGAGGGTTCGCGCGCGGGCTGACGAATTATGGCGATGCGCGGTTCAGCCTTTACCTGCGCCGCTCTTTCGCAAGTTCGATGGGCTATTCGCGCGAGATGCTCGACCGGCCGATCGTCGGCATCTGCTATGCCGCCGGCGGGTTCAACAATTGCCACCGCCATGTGCCCGAACTCGTCGAGGCGGCGAAACGCGGGGTGCTGGCGGCAGGCGGCCTGCCCATAGAGTTTCCCACCATCACGCTGGGCGAAGTGTTCCTCTCCCCCACGAGCATGAAATTTCGCAACCTCATGTCGATGGACGTGGAGGAGATGATCCGCGCCCAGCCGATGGATTCCGTGATCCTGGTCGGCGGCTGCGACAAGACCGTGCCGGCGCAGCTGATGGGTGCCGCTTCGGCCGACCTGCCGGCGGTGCAGCTCGTCACCGGCCCGATGTCCACCGGGCGGCATCGCGGCGAGCGCCTGGGCGCCTGCACCGATTGCCGCCGCTTCTGGGCACGCTACCGCGCCGGCAGGATCGACGATCAGGCCATCACCGAGGTCGAAGGCAGGTTAGCCACCACGTCGGGCACCTGCGCGGTGATGGGCACCGCCAGCACCATGGCCTCCATCGCCGAAGCACTCGGCATGATGCCAGCCGGTGCCGCTGCAGTGCCCTCTGTCGATGCCGAAAGGCTGCGTATCGCCGAGGCTGCCGGCCGCCTTGCCGTGGAACTGATCGAAACGCCGCGCCGACCGAGCGACATCATCACGCCCGCCGCCTTGGAGAACGCGCTGCGCGTGCTGCTGGCAATCGGCGGTTCGACCAATGCGATCTTGCATCTGACAGCACTTGCCGGGCGGCTTGGCCTGCCGATTGGGCTTGACCAGCTCAACGCCCTTTCCGACACCACGCCGGTGCTGGTGAACCTCAAGCCCAGCGGTGATCTTTATATGGAGGACCTGGCGGCCGCCGGTGGCATTCCGGCGGTGATGCGTGAACTCGCGCCGCTGCTGCACCTGGACTGCCCCACCATCTCCGGTGAGACCATCGGCGAGCGCCTGGCGCGCTGGGATCCCTGGGTGGATCGCCGCGTCATCAGCTCCATGGACGACCCGATCGACCCGGTAGGTGGGCTGGTCGCACTATTCGGCACGCTGGCCCCCGGGGGCGCCATTCTCAAGCGCGCGGCCGCCGATCCTGCCTTGTTCGAGCGTGAGGCGCGCTGCGTGGTGTTCTCCTCGCTGGACGATCTGGCGGCGCGGATCGACAGCCCGGAGCTGGACGTGCAGCCCGACGACGCGCTGGTTCTGCAAAATGCAGGGCCCAGCAGCCCTTCTGCGATGCCCGAAGCCGGCTATATTCCCATTCCACGCAAGCTTGCGGAAAAGGGTGTCACCGACATGATCCGTATCTCGGACGCACGCATGAGCGGCACAGCCTTCGGCACGGTGGTGCTGCACGTCGCTCCCGATGCCGCATCGGGCGGCCCGATGTCCCGCCTGCGGTCGGGCGACCGCATCCGCCTCAGTGTGGCGGAGCGCCGGCTGGACGTGCTGGTGCCCGACGCCGAGTTTGCAGCCCGCACGCCCGATGCGCTCGACACTCACGTGCCACGTCGCGGCCATGACTGGCTGCATGCCCGTTTCATCACCCAGGCCGACCAGGGCTGCGATTTCAGCTTTTTGCGCGCCGAGGGTGTCGATGGTGCCTGACCGGGCAAGGTGCTGAAGGGTCATTGTGGATAACCGTAATGGATAGCGTGGATTGCGTCGTGATCGGCGCAGGCGTGGTGGGACTGGCGATCGCGCGCGCGGCCGCCCTGCAAGGCCGTGAGGTGCTGCTCTTGGAGCGGGAGGGCGCCATCGGCACGCATACCAGTTCGCGCAACAGCGAAGTGATCCATGCCGGGTTATACTACAAGGCCGGCTCGCTGAAGGCACGTCTCTGCGTCAAAGGTCGCGACCAGCTCTACACTTATTGCGAACAGCACCAGGTGGCCTATCAGCGCTGTGGCAAGCTGATCGTGGCCACGACTGACAGCCAGCTGGACGAGCTGGAAAGCATACGACGCACCGCAGAGGCAAATGGCGTCACCGATTTGCGCCGGCTGACCGCAGCCGAGGCACGTGCGATGGAACCTGCGCTCGCCTGCACCGGCGCGCTGCTGTCGCCTTCGACCGGCATCATCGATTCCCATGGCTATATGCTTTCCTTGCAGGGCGAGGCGGAGGCGCATGGCGCCATGGTCGCGTTCGGCACCCGTGTGACCGCTATCATACCGCAGCCACAGGGCTTGGCGCTCAGCTTCAACGGCGAGGAAACGCCAAGTGTCCTGGCCCGCACGGTCATCAATGCGGCCGGCCTGTTTGCCAGCGAGGTAGCGGATACGGTGCAAGGACTGGCGCCCGCTTTCCGGCCACGCACGCGCTACGCCAAGGGCAGCTATTTCACTTTGTCGGGCCGCGCGCCGTTCGGGCGACTGATCTATCCGACGCCGATACCGGGTGGCCTTGGCGTTCACCTCACCCTGGACCTCGGCGGACAGGCACGGTTCGGACCGGACGTGACGTGGGTGGAGTCGCTGGATTACGCTGTGGATCCTGAGGGTGCTGCGCGGTTCTATGCCGCCATTCGCAGCTATTGGCCCGGGCTGGCGGATGGTGCGCTGGTGCCCGGCTATGCGGGGATACGCCCAAAGCTATCCGGACCCGACGAGCCGGCGGTCGATTTTCGGATCGAAGGCCCTGATGTTCACGGCGTTGCCGGCCTGATCAATCTATTCGGTATCGAATCGCCCGGCCTGACCTCCTCGCTCGCCATCGCCGATGTGGTAATGTCGCTGCCGGACAAAACTGCGACAGCGACATAAAAGTCTTTTGCTTCTTTTTTTCAGAAAAGAAGACCTTGCTTTCCCTACCCGATACCCTGCACCCGCGCATAATAACGCGAAACACCAGTCTTGTAGTCGAAGAACGGGCTGCGATGGGTAACACCGGTATCAAGCCGATGCTTGATGTCGTCAGCTGTCGCCTGAAGATTGGCACTATGAAAAATGAATCTTATCGCATAGCCCGGCATCGGGTAGCTGCCTGAGACAGACTGCGGTATAAGCTTGAATCGCTGCGCGGATTCGAAGCCCGGTATCTTGAGCACTTCGGATATATGCTGCGTGTTGTACCAAGTGTTGTACTCCGCCTCATGACCAGCGACCGGATTTGACAGCACGATCAGATCGAAGGTTTGCATGTCGGCGCCTGCCATTCCCGCCGTGACCGCGCCTGCCGCAACGAACTTGGCCCCAAGTGGCAGGTAGGCAGCCACGACCTTGTTCGATTTATCCTGGCGGAGTTGGGCCATTAGCGGGGCTGACGCATGCTCGCTCACCTGGTAGAGCGCCAAGCCGCCGGGCAGTTCAGGCCGGGCCGGGCGATCGATCTTCAGCACCAGCGACATCGGCTTCACGCCGTCAACGGCGACGAGTGGCAGTGCTGTGTCCGTCGTGCGAAATGCGAGCACCGTGACCGGCGGGTTGGCGGCAGCGTGATCAGGCTGTCCGATCCACAAGGCAACGGCGACGCAAGCACCCCATAGAGCTTGGTGGAAACCATGTTTGGTGTGATTATTTTTCATCATTGCTTGACTGCGTTTCCTGGGCGAGAGCTGATTGCTCACATCGATCAGCTAAGCCAAGATCAGTGTTTTTTACTAGTGATGTTTTTTGTTTTGTTCTCGTGATCATGCCGAGCTGTTGCCACCTGGTTGAGCATACATCATTCAAACGCGATTGTTCCTCGTTTGACGCCATAGGGAGCGGATGTCACCTCTCGATCAAATAAAGTTTGCCCTTCGATGGCCGGCGAATCGTTCGCCTCCGTCGAAAGCGGCAAGACAGGGGGCGGCCAGTGTTTTCTACAGAACTTCCCAGGCAAAATCTGCGCATTTGTCTTTTTGGCGCGGCGTCGATATTGGCGTTGGCGCTATGTGCGCCGAAGCCCGCTGCAGCGCAGCAGAGTGCCACACCGACATCCTCGGGGGCGCCGTCGATCCTCAGCCCGGCAGTCTCTGACGAGCCGGCCGATGCCAACGCGCCTTATGAAAACGTGCGAATCAAAGGCTACGACATCGCCCTTCCCGGCCCGGCCGATACCATCGAGGGCGATGCCTGGGGCCTGCGCGAAAAACTGGCCGATGTCGGGATCGGCTGGTTCGGTTATTCGCCAACCAATCTCTTCTACAATGTGGAGGATGTACCGCGCGCCAAGCCTCAAGTGTATTCCGGCCAGAGATTTACGGTTGGTGTCGGCACTCCCTTTTTCATGACGTATGATCTTGGCCGTCTGGGTCTCGGCGACGCGCAGCTGGTTGCCGGCCTGCAGCTCTTCACGACGAACTGGAATCCGAGTGGCCCGCGCGGCTTCAGCCTGGCCACGCTGACTGTATACAAAAGCTTCTTCCACAAGATGATCGAGCTCAAGGCCGGCTACATGGCTAACGGCTTTGAATTCTACAACCCGTATATCGCCGGCAATTTCGCCGCCGGCATCTTCGGCACCAGCGCATCGATCCCGGCGGAAGTTGGGTTGTCGACGACGTCCTACACGAAGCCCGGTGCAAACATCAAAATCAATCTTGGCCATTTCTATGACAAGGCCGGCATACAGGCTGCGATCAGCCCGGACGGCACGGTCGCAGAGAAGGAGCAGAACCCGAGCGCGCTACATTTCGAGGAAAACCACGCTGGCACGTTTTACATCAACGAAATCGGCTATCGTGTCGAAAGCGGTGTCGACCAGGACCAGACCTGGCTGCGCGCTGCCTACCTGAAATCGACGAGCGACTACAATAACGCCCTCGGCACCAATCGCATCAAGGGCCAGTACGGCGTTTATGTGCTCGGCGACCACCAGTTCTACAAATTCGCGAACACCAAATCGACGGCGTATCGGGGCTTCTACGCCGGTTTCTCAGCCATGTATTCGCCGCCCTCGATCAATCGTTTCCAGGAATATTATGAGGGCCGTTTCTACGCGATCGGTGCGTTCGACAGCCGGCCGCACGATATGATTTCTCTGATTCTCGCGCAGAACATCTTCAGCCCCGACTACGTGGAGAATGTGCTCAAGCTTGGTGGTCTGGCGCATAGCGAATCCAGATCAGCCACCGTCTCCTACACGCTTCATGCGGCGCGTGGCCTGACATTCGGATTTGGTATCGGCTATACGGATCATCCTACGCCGATCAATTATACCCCGCAGACTGGACATGCCGTGACACTGATCTCCAACATGGTGTTCAATTATTGAACGAAGAAAGGAAGCAGTTCTTTTTTAAGAGAGCGAACTAAAGAACTTTTATGATTGTGATGCCCGTTGCCGGATAGAAGCGCGACAGCGACATAAAAGTCTTGTGTTTCTTTTCTGCAGAAAAGAAAGTCTTTTCCGCATGCCTCAAGTCGCAATCCTCGACGACTACGCCCGCGTCTCCCTCAGCCTCGCCGACTGGTCGTCCGTGCAAGCTCGCGCAGACGTCACGGTTTTCGAGCGTCATCTTTCCGAGCACGAAGCTGCCGAGGCGCTGCGCCCGTTCGACGTGGTCTGCACGTTGCGAGAACGCATGGCCTTTCCGCGCACGCTTATCGAGCGGCTGCCGAACCTGAAGCTGCTGACGATCGTCGGCATGAGCCTCACGAACCTGGATATGCAAGCCGCCACCGACCGGGGCATTCTCGTAGGGCATCCAAATTACGACAATCCTGCATTCGCCGCCTCGCGCAGCGGCACCCCGGAATTGGCATGGGGGTTGATGATCGCCACTGTGCGCAACCTTGCTGAAGAACATCGCCGCATGCGCGATGGCAGTTGGCAGACCACCGCGGGAACGACCCTGGCCGGCAAGACGCTCGGCCTTCTCGGGCTCGGCAAGATCGGCAAACAGCTGAATGGCTACGCACAAGCCTTCGGAATGAATGTGATTGCCTGGAGCCAGAACCTCAACGAGGAAGCTGCAGCCGCGATCGGCGTCCGGCGAGTGGAGAAAGAAAGCCTTTTCAGGGAAGCCGACGTGATCATGATCGCGCTGGTGCTTTCATCGCGCACGCGTGGTCTCGTCGGCGCACCCGAACTGGCGCTGATGAAGCCCGGCGCCACCCTCATCAACATCTCCAGGGGCCCGATCATCGACGAGGCGGCTCTACGGGATGTTTTGAAAGGCGGACGCATCGCCGGCGCGGGACTGGACGTCTATGATGCCGAACCGCTCCCGCCCGACCATGCGTTGCGATCCCTGCCGAATGTGACGCTGTCGCCACACCTTGGTTACGTCACCCGCGAATTTCTGAGCGCGGTCTATTCGGATGCCGCAGAGGCCGTCACGGCTTGGCTAGAGGGAAAGCCGGTCCGTATCCTGAACGAAGCCGGGGTCAGCCCCCTTCAGCCTCGGCGCGCCTAGTCGGTGCCAGCATCGCACGGCAGGAGAGCCTGCAGCGACGCTGTGCCATGTTCTCTGGCGGAGCAGGAGTCTGCGCGGGCCAGGCATGGGTTTTGGAAATTTGGGAAAAAGTCCAAGCCAATTTTCTCACGATTCATACGCAAGATGTAAGGCAGGGACGACTTTCCAACGATATGCGACAGTCCGACAGCCGTATCAACACCACGATCCTGATTCTTGCCTATCAGCTTAGTTTGTCGGACGTGTGTCTCCAGGCACCCAGCGGGCAGGAGATAACCGCGTCGTAATCTCGTCAAGTCGCCGTCCGCGTTCGACCATGCTCTCCAACATTCTGCTACCGGCACACTCGTCCGTTGTCTCTGTCAGTTCATCTGTCAACAATCCGAACAGCATTGCGTGAAATTCCGTTTCAGCAGCCGGTGGTAGGTCGGCCTTCCCAAGGGTGTAATCGGGGAGAGACGCGGGCGGCCCGGCGGTGATGTCACGTTGATTGCCAAAATAATGCAGCAATTCGCCATCCCGCGAAAATACTGGCGAGATAAATAGGAGGTTCCAGAACATCTCGCCATTTTGACGGTAATTGACAATCCATTCAACACAGCCGCGCCGTTCGGCAATGCACATCCGGATGCGGGAAGGGGTCTGTGGGTCAGTATTTGCGCCTTGCAGGAAGCGGCAGTTGCGACCAACGGTCTCCTCACTCGAATAGCCGGTCATTTTCTCGAACGCCGCGTTCACTGCCAGCATAGGGTGATCGGGCAAATGGGGCGCGGTTAGTACCATCGGCTCGGTGCTGTGCTTCATGGCCGATAGCAGGGCGCGGGTGATCGGATTTTGGTCTACCATGTCTTTCACATCTATATGACGGCGCGCGTGCAGGCCAGTTTCGTAGCCAGTATCGCACTATGGCGCAAGGTGTGTCTGGCCCGACGTGCTTGCCGAGGGCGCCTTCTGCGTGCTGCACCTAGATGGTTCTTTAAGGCTGCTACATTAGGCTCCGATATCCCGCAAAGTCACATCCTCACCTCTTTCTGGGATTCGCAGTTTCACGACGCAGCGGCTGAGGTCAGCCAGCAATGAGACGTGGCTGACCGCATCGAGCGTTTGGAGGTTCTCCAACAAGCAAGTTGTCACGAAAGGCGTCCAGGACACAGAATTCAACATTGAACACGAGATGTTCTCCTCGCAAACCGACAGCGATTTCGGCCAACTTACTGTAAGGCATCTTTGTGCATTGCAGCGGGCTTTCGACCCAGGGTCGCATCACGATTAAGACGAGCTCCATTATCAGCTGAAGTCATTAAATAATCGTAACGCAAAGGCAACGTGGGCGCCTGTCATTGCGGCCTCCCACGTTGCCTTAGCGGACGACCTTCTAGTTCGGACTGGTTGTTGTGGTGGTCGAGCGCGTCGTGGTGTCCACGGACGGCTGCGGTCCAGTCACCGTTGTGGTCGTACGTTTTCTGGTGTCGCCATCAGCATTCCGAACGACGTTTGTCCTGGTGTCTTTCGTGTCGCCATACGCATTTTCTGTACGGGTATTACGAGACGTGTCAGTGGTGCCATTGTACGGGTTTGTGGCGGTAGTGGTAGTCGTTTGCGATGCTACCTGTGCGACGGCCGCGCCGCCGAATAAGGATACCGCGACCATGCCGGCCAAAAATACTTTCATCTTCGACTCCTACTGAATTGACGATTAAATGCCGAACACAGACATCATCACGGCACTCACGCAGCATGACGCGCGGCAGTCTGAATAAGTTGCGTTGAACAATTTTGTACGTGAAAGAAAGTCTACAGTCTAGAATTTGTCATGATCTCGCCTTAAATCGGACAGTTTTGCAAACAGTTTTGGATCGTTATTTAGTGTATAAGGCAGTGTCCGCGTATCAACTACGTGTTGGATTGGATGATCCCGCTTTTTCGTGCAAGCCTCGCACTGCTAAAACTGCCGAAGTCATTTACGCCCGGCGATAATATAGACGGGTGAACTGGATCGAAGAGGCGTTAATCCTGGCCCCTATCGCCGGCGCGGTCATTCAGTATTGGTTACCGAACTGACAGGCCTCAAGCCAGACTCCTGGACGCCTGGTTTGCCGACTCGTCGTCGTGACTAGCCAACCATCTCGATTGCGCCTTCGCCCTGATATTGCCAGCCGCATCGAGTTCGGTCATTGGAAAGCGACGTGGTGACCTTCTAGCGTCGATCCGGCAGCGGCAACGTGACGTCCTTGCAGGAGGTGCGGATACGAGAGGACGACATGACCGAGCAGGCACCTATTATCGTCAACATGCATACGGCGCCGGAAATCGCGGCCGACGTGCCCGCGGCCTGGACGCATTTCCGGCGCGCATTGACGCCTGCGATGAAGGATGCGGGGCCAGGGCGCTTCGGGATAGGCCGTCTCGGCATGAACGCCACCCGGGTGCCCCCGGGCCACAGCGCGTGCCCGGCGCACACGCACCTTATGGCCGACGAGATCTTCGTCGTGCTCGAAGGGCGAGGTCTGTTCCGCTACGGTGATCGCGTGCACGAGATCACCGCCGGAGATTGCATTTCTTGCCCGGCCGACACGGGGATCGCCCATCAAATCGCCAACCCCGCGACCCCGGACGGCAACGGCGACCTGGTCTATCTCGCGATCGGCGCCGAGCCGCCCGCGGAGGTCTGCACCTATCCCGACAGCGGCGCGCTCGTTATCGATGCGCTCGGTCGCCACGGATTCCTGCGCGAGGCCGATTATTACGAGGGGCAACCACAACCCACGCCGCTTCTGATGCCCAGCCGCGACGCACCCGTCTGATCCGGACCGCGCGCGGCTATCCCTAGGGTAGAGGCCGGCTCAGGGCGCATCAGGAACGCATCGGCGCCTCCGACAGGGTCGCTGCGATCGCATCCCTCCTGAGGCCATGCGCCCCGGCCCAGCCGCTTTAATCCTCGGGAACATCGCTATCCTCGTCTGGCCGACTCTTCACGTTAAGTGGCGTCGTCGATGGTTTGGAGAAGCGCAGCGCGCTCATCATCTTGCTCTTCAAAGGACGCGGAGCGCTTCGCATGCGCGGCCTGACCGAAGGTATCTATCGTGAGACGCAGGGTTCTTGGCCAACATGGCCATCGGACGAACTGGCCGCTGCACAAACCCGCCGCCGCAGTTTGGGCAAATGCCGCCGAAGACATTCTCTGCGCAATCGACACAAAAAGTGCACTCATAGCTACAGATACGGGCTTCCAAAGCTTGGGGACCGAGGTCGCGGTCGCAGCACTCGCAGTTGGGCTTCAGCAACAGCATGTTCGGTTCTCCGGCAGCTTTTGGACACTTGTCACCTTTTAACGACATTCATCGTGAAGGTGGTAAGATAAACGGCGCCTCCAAATGGTCGGAAAATCCGCAGTGCAGCATGGCCCGTTGGCCGCGAGAACGGATGAGATTTCTTCTGCCTGATGCTCAGCTACCGGCTGGACGTTTCGGTGAGGCATGATATCATACTGTCGGCGCAGGCTGAGGCGCGTTGCCTATCCTCAGCCAGATGCTAAAACAATATTCCTACAGGAAGCATTCATGGGAAAAGGCGACAAGCAGCACGGTAATCGTGAAGCTAAGAAACCGAAGGCAGACAAGAAGGCTGTGCCGGCCGCCACGTCCTTCCTCAAGCCGCAGGCGGACGCCCGCAAAGCCGGCGCCAAACCCGCTTCCAAATAAAATCGATTCCCGTTTTCGACATCCCGTTGGCCAAGACGTCCGGCGTCGCGCCGTAACGTGGTTTTTTCGCTGTTCGCGGACCGACACCGAGCGGCCGTTTGCCGGCCTAATTGGGACTTCAAAAATGCTCGTGCCTAGCCTTGGCGGTTACGCCGCGCTTCTTCCAAACGCGGCATGATACAGGCGGCTACTGCCGCGGGCACTAGCCGCTTCAGATTTCAGCGCCAACCGGGTCAAATAATGTGCGGCGCAACGGAACCGACCAACGCGGCGAGAGCCTGAACTAATTCCCCTGGCTTGGCAGGCTTCGCGATAACGGGCTGCACGGCCAAAGGCCCTGCATCTCGGCAGGCAAAGGCTGACCACTGAAGAACAGAAACGGAATGCCGCGTGCACATAAATGCTCGGCTATCTTCGCCGTTGTTTCTCTGCCAAGCCTGATGTCGAGTGTCGCGACGGAAAGGAGTCCGTCGCGTGCATAGGTGAGCGCTTCCGCCACCGTGGTGTAGACCCCGGCCATCGACGCGCCCGCGTCTAGCAGCAGTGACTCTATTTCGAGCGCTATGATAAACTCCTCATCGCTCAGGGTCATTCCCGATGCTGCCTACGAACCCGCTGAGATCCGGCCGCCATGGAGTGCGGCCATTGCACTCGACATGGCCGATAGTGGCCTGCGCAGCGTGTCGCCGATGCACCTTCTCTACCTTCGCAACATGGGCGTGCGGGCATTAAGGCTCATGGATTGCTCGACGTCTGCGGAGTAGCCGGACGCCATACGCTTTTTTTGGCGCTTACGACCCGTTGCAGCTGACTGCGCACAAGCTTCAATGGTAGCAGTTCCGCTGCAGGGGACATTTTGCAATCCGTGTTCACAAAAATACTGCCATGCCGGTGTTTGTGGAGGACTACGAGGAATTTAAGTTCTGCGGCCGCGTAGGACAATGTTCGACCAGAAACGACGCAGGCTATCGAGACCACCTACGGTAGAGCTAAACAACGTCGTGTCACAAACGAGCAGCATGAGGTGGTGCCGGGAATTCGGACAGGTTGATAAGCTTTTCCCACCTTCGGGTAGGATGAGAACGAATGGGGAAAGTGACACGCAAGCGCTACTCGGCCGAGTTCAAGGCGCGGGTCGCGTTGGAGGCCATCAAGGGCGAGCAAACAGTATCCGAGTTGGCATCCAAGCACGGGGTGCACGTGACCATGATCAACGGCTGGAAACGGCAGGCTGTTGAGGGCATGGCGGCGATTTTCGGGGCGAAAGCTGAAGCGCCGCCGGCGGCAACGGAGGCCGACCTGACACGGCTGCATGCCAAGATTGGTCAATTGGTTGTGGAACGGGATTTTTTGGCGAAGGCCTCCGGTCGATGACGGTCGAGTGGAGGCGCCGGATCGTGCGGGCGGACCACGCGATGCTATCGATTGTCCGACAATGCGAATTACTGTCAATCAGCCGATCGGGATTTTACTATGAGCCGACAGGAGAAAGTGCCGAGACATTGGCGCTGATGCGGCTGATTGACGAGGCGTATCTGCTGTTTCCATACTACGGGTCGCGTCAGATGGCGCGGCATCTGTCTCGCCTGGGGCATCCGGTTGGGCGGCGGCGGGCGCGGCGTTTGATGGCCAAAATGGGCCTGGCGGCGATCTATCAGAAGCCGCGCACCAGCACGCCGAACCCTGAGCACCGGATTTACCCGTATCTTTTGCGCGAGCTGGCGATTGACCGGCCAAACCAGGTTTGGTGCGCGGATATAACGTATATTTCGATGCGGCGTGGTTTCATGTATCTGGTGGCCGTGATGGACTGGGCCACCAGGCGGGTGCTGTCGTGGCGTGTGTCGAACAGCATGGAAGCCGATTTCTGCATCGAGGCGCTGGAGGAAGCACTTTCCAAGTATGGTCAGCCGGAGATTTTCAATACCGATCAGGGCAGTCAGTTCACCAGCCCCCGCTTTACCGGGGTTCTGGAGACCAAAGGCATCAAGCTCAGCATGGATGGGCGCGGCCGCTGGATGGACAATGTTTTCATTGAGCGGCTGTGGCGCTCGCTGAAATATGAATGCATATATCTGCATGCTTTCGAAACCGGCGGAGAACTGCGCGCCGGGGTCTCGACCTGGGTCGGCCACTATAACAGCCATCGCCCGCATTCCACGCTATGCGGTCGCACGCCAGACGACGTATATTACGCGCGTCCGCTGCCGGCGCTGGTGCCGGGGCACGCCCCGGCACCAGCGCCGGCAGCGGACGCGCGTAAAGCGGCATGAAGATCAACCGGGAAAAGCTTATCCGAGCCGCGGAACTGTCCAACCAACCGGCACCACCTCAGCATTCCCGCAAAGGTCTTCGCTTTAGACTGCAGCAGAGCATCAAAGGTCGTTCGACCTTGCTGTGTGAATGGATGCGGTGGCGCTGCGGTATCGATCAGCTGTCGTGCAAGAACGTCCATCTGCTCTACGCTCTCCCTCAGACGCTCAAGTTGCGGCAGATGCGGGTGAAGGTTGAAATTATGCACCTGATCGAGCAGGCCGAGCACGTCGAGCGGCCTGTCGATCTCGATCGGTGCAGGCGAACCATCGGGCAAGGAAGCTGGTCGGAGCCCAAAGCGATTATCGACCGGCACCCCAAGGCCAGCTAAAAGTGTCCTTGCAAACTGACCAAAACCTTGCCGAGGCGGGATTCCACGATCCCCGTGATGCATGTATTCGGCGATCTGATCTTGGGCACTGGATTGTTCCAAAGCATCCACCGGTTCGCCGATGTCATGATGAGGACACACGAAGATAAGGTGATCAGGATTTGTAAGGAAATGTCTTACGGCGTCTATTTCATTCGGGCTAGCTTGTTGTTCGGTTCGTAGCGAATCGAAGCTGATAATAACGATTGTATCCGCGTCGCCAATAAGCTTGTCATCCAGCAGTGCAGCGGTTCCATCGTCAGCGACGCGTTCAACCTGTATGACCGGATTGCCGGTTTGCGTCTCGGCCTGCTCAGCAAAGCCTGCAAAGTTCGGCTTCTGAATATGATCTAGAAAGCCGGGCACCTTCTGGTCGATGCGCTCCGGATCGGACAAAGCTTCGAACTTAGGATAGAAGATCCTGCGTAGCTCGAAAATGGTTGGAAACCGGTCGTTGATTATTTCAAGCGGCGCACCTGCCTCGGCCGGGCGACTCCACGCAAAATAAAGAAGGACTTTTCGACCTGACATCCCTTGCTCCAACGATTTCCTAGACGGCGGAGAAAACCGACTTGATCGTCCAGTTGCAAGACATGGCCTTGATTGAACGCCTACGTTCTCGGCACCAGAACGGTTTTAGTGGAGATCACGATGACGGCTTAACGCGGATCAACCATGATGTCTAATCCCGTCAATGCGATGTCCGCTCCAGCACAAATGAAAATGCCCGACAAACGCGATTGCCGTGCCGCCAAGCAGTGGTCCACCTAGCAGAGGCCATACAGCCCAGGTTGGTATGTCTAACGAAAGCCAGTCCGAACAGTAAATGGTCAGCATTGGGAGAACAATGGCCAACGCTAGCCCAGCCAGAAACGGTTTCATTCCTGCGTCCTATTCTGATCTATCCAGCACGCCATTAGGTCGTGACCCTTGTCTCTTACGGCAAGCCCATGGCTTCCCAGTGTTGACTTGAGCCTGCCCGCTTGGACAAATTAACATTGCTTCAACGGCATAAGCGGAGGAGCACCACGTCCCGAAAGCTGGAATAATGCGATGGTGCACTCGCTCGCCAGAAGCAGGGATCGACCTGCGATAATGATGTGGTCACCCCTGAAACACGCTGCAAGGCCTCTAAACATCTTGCTCATGGCTTTAGGCGAGACTGAAGCCTAAAACTCCCGGCGCGCAACCACAGGGTGACAGGCACGAATGGGCGAGCTGAAAGCAAGGCCTTCTTTTCTGACGCGAATTCAACTCTGAAGCGCATAAAAGGTAGCCTGCCAAGCAGAGGCTAGAAAGCCGGTTTAGACGTCTTCCGAGGGGTCTGGATGGGGAAGCATTTGACGTATGAGCAGCGCTGTCAGATCAAGGCACCGCGGGACGCGGGTTGGGGTCAGGCTGCTATTGCGTCGGCTGTCGGCACCAGCCAGTCGGCGATCAGCCGGGAGTTGGTGCGCAACGCCGGCAACAAGCCACGCAAGATGGCCAAGGATGTCATTGCCGTCATCAAAGCCAGGCTTTGCCGTGAGCAGCTCAGTCCGCAGCAGATCAGCGGTTGGATGGCGGCGACACAATTGTTTAGCGTGAGCCACGAGTGCATCTACCAACACATTTGGGCCGACAAGGAAGCCCGCGGCAGCCTTTACAAGCAGCTCCGTCGCAGCGGGAAGACCTACAAAAAACGCAGCAACAAGTTGGCCTCAATGACAACACCAACGGCCTGGTGCGGCAGTACTTTCCTAAGGGTATCAGCCTTGCTAGCGTTACGCAGAGGGAGGTCAGGCGCGTGCAGACTTTGCTGAACGCGCGACCGCGAAAAACCCTCGCCTATAAGTCACCGAACGAGGTCTTCTTCGGCACCTAGCCTCTGCTGGGTAGGCTTACCTTTCATGCGTGCCAGAGTTGGATCCGCGTTAGAAAAGAAGATCTTTCCAGCCGCGCTTTGTCTACGCGATGGCCAAAACCAGCCATGATGCACAGCGTTGCTAATAGTTCTCAATCACAAGAGGGTCTTGCACATGCGTCGTTTCATCGCCCTGAGCTTCATGGCGGCCACTCTGTTTGCAGGCGAGAATGCCTGGGCGGCTGCCTGCCAGACGCCGAAGATGGTCTGTTCGACCACCATGCCGGTAGGCGGGTTTTGTGAGTGCAGTGTGCATGGCACGACGCAAGACGGCACGGTCGTGGTCAAGCCGGCGCAGCGCCACAAGCAGGCCAGCACGCCGGTGGGTTGCGGGACGCAGGCCAACCAGCCTGGGTGCAAATAGCCGGCGCATGGATGCGGTTGCGTTTTCCGGTAGTCCTCCTCCGGCGGGTCATCCCTTGCGGCGGCGGTCGCGGTGGTTTCGACGCTCGAGCGTATGGCTGCGCCGAAAGCAGCATCGCTGGCGCGACCGCAGCCTGACGTTCCTGCTGGTGGTGCAGGTGATCACCACGTTTGGCGTGGTGCCGCTCGCGGCGGCGGGGTTGCGCGTGCCCTCCGGCCTGCCCGTGCTGCTGCTGTCGCTGTTCATGTCGCTGACGATCGTGATGGCGCACGGCACCTGGGCGTTGGGCGCAGGGCTCGGCACGTTGCTGGTGAACCTGGCATTGGCGACATGGCGGCGGTCGCATGAGGGCTTTACCGCAGATATCCTGGTCGATCTCAGCATACTGGTCACCTTCAGCTTGTTAAGCGGCTTGGTTGGTGCAGCCGTGTTCAGGCCGGGCCGGATCAACGGCCACCGGGTGCGCGGCGCGCTGGTGCTCTACCTCAATCTCGGCCTGCTGTTTGCATTGCTTCATCGTATCGTTGCCGAGTTGCTACCCGGCGCATACACACATCTGCCGGATCCCTCCCATGCGGCAGCATTCCGCGCAACGCTCGACTATTTCTCGTTCGCGACACTGACTTCGGTTGGGTATGGCGACATCGTTCCCGTCCATCCCATTGCGCGCAGCCTGGCGACGTTGGAGGCCGGCGCGGGCCAGTTGCTGCCGACGCTGCTCATCGGCCGTGTCGTCATGCTGGCGATGCGCGAGTAGGCCTCAAGCCGCGTTATCCGAGAGGGGCGTTTGCCGCGGTAGAACGGCGTTATTCACGACAAGAACCGGCCCCGGTTTGTGTCCGCCGCTGCGGGCGCTGGTCGCGCTGAGCAATGTGGCGAGGCGCGCGAGCTTGAGCGCCACCAGCTTCTCGGCAGCATCCTGCATGTCCAGGGCGGTCTGAAGCTCGGCAATGGCGGTCGACGTCCGATGGGAGTGCGATTTTGCGACCATGATATGACTCCACATGAGTTTACCCTGAACGTCTTAAGGTTATCAGAGCGTTCATCAATCCGAGCGTTGATTAAGCGTCGTTTCCCGTCGTTTCTTGTATGTAACTACCTTTGGAAGGTGTATTCAGGGATTGATCCGTTGCGCGAATGAATCGCTGCAAGGTTCTACGCAACGGTATCGGGCGATCAAATGCTCCATATTCAATTGATTGGCAGTGTGAAATTGTGGGGCAGCGAACGGGCGTTGGCAACGCGGCCGCAATTGCGCAAGGCCACGGCCATCATGGCGATATTGGCGCTGACGGAGGGGCATGACATCAGCCGGCGCCAACTCGCCAGGCTGTTATGGAGCCGGAACAGTGCCTCGCAGGGCCTCGCACGGCTGCGTGACACGCTACATCGCCTGCGACGCGTGCTGGATGGCCTGGTGCCGGGACTGGAGGCACTCTGCCTGGAACACGACCGGGTGGTGCTGCGGCGTGACAGGATCTGGATCGACGTGGTGGATCGGGCGGCGACAGGACGATTGCCGTTTGCAGCAGAGGATATCGCGAGCGACCTGAACGGTGTGGATCCGGTGCTGGAATCCTGGCTGGTCTCCGCACGCGCCCGCCTGCTGGCGCACATGGCGGAGATGCAGCCGGCCTTGCAGGCCATGCTGGCGCGCAGGCGGAACGGTCCCTCGATCGGCATCTACCCGATGACGATCATCGGGATCGGCATCGATACGTATCTGGCGGGAGCGTTGGCCTGCGAGATCACCGCAGCCTTGGCCGGCATACGCTGGCTGGTCGTGCTTCCAAGCGCCACGATGGCGGCCTCGCGTGAGCCAGGCGGCGAGAAGCGCCTCGATCTTGGGCTGGATTTCGCGCTGGAAGGCACGCTGCAACGGATCGGCACGCAGATCCGTATTTGCGTATCGCTCATCGAGGTGGAACAGGGGGCCGTCGCCTGGAGCTGGCGGTCCGCCTTCGACACCCACGACATGCTCGCGGTGCAGGAAGATGCGGCGGCGATGCTGGCGGCTGCCGTGGAGCCGGAAGTTGCCATCTGCGAGGCGGCGCGTGCGAGGCGGCTGGGTAATACCGGCACCGGTGCCTATCGGCTGGTGCTGCAGGCCGCGGCCTGCATGTATCGCCTGGATTATGACAGCTTCATGGAAGGCGGCCGCCTGATTGAACAGGCCATCGAGACGGAACCGTATTACGGCGCGGCCCATGCATGGCAGGCGCTGTGGAATGTTTTCCTGGTTGGACAAGGTTGGGCGAAGGAGCCCGCATTCAGCAGTGCCGGCGCGGAACAGGCCGCCGAACGCGCCATATTGCTCGACCCAGGCGATGCCCGCGGACTGGCGGTGGCAGGCCACGTGCAGGCATATCTATACCGCCGGCTGGATACGGCGATTTCGATCCATCAGCGTGCCGTCACCGTTAATCCTAATCTGCCGATCGCGTGGCAGCTCGGCGGCGTAGCCCATGCCTATGCCGGCAACCTCGCCGAAGCGGGGCAGTATCTGGAACGCTCCCGCCGCTTGGCGCCCTGTGATCCGCACAGTTTCTTTCAGGATGGATGCTGCGTCATCGTCGAATTGCTCAGCGGCCAGTTCGAAGCGGCGCGGTCTACAGGACGGCGCGTGACACAGCTTCATCCGAAGTTTTCAGCAAGCTTCAAGCCTTATCTCGCCGCACTCGGTCATCTGGGCGATCGGCCGGCCGCGGCCGATGTTTATGGCAAACTTCTGTCTTTGGAGCCGCAATTCTCGCTTGCCGCTTTCGAAGCATCGGCCCCTTTTGCTAAACCTGAGCACATGGATATCTATCTCACCGGTCTGAAACTTGCCGGTGTGGACTAAGATAAAGCGCTTTCTTTTTTGAAGAAAAGAAACAAAGGACTTTTATGTCCTGAGCGAGCGCTTTCGTATTTCCTTTGCGTTCTCGCCTAGCGGACATGATACCACGCTTGGATGTATGACGGTGCGGTGATAGGCGTCCCAGTCGGTTTCGGCCAACGCGCGCAGGTTCTTGGTGATGACGATGTCGTTAAGGGAGTCGTTGCTGTAGAGCGAGCGATGGATCGGTTGCAGCTGGAACAAGGGGAGATCGGTGCCGAACTCCACCGGTGAGCCGGTGCGGGTGAGCCGGATATTGGTGAAAAGCGGGCCGAACCATTGGTCGGTCTCGACCACCCCTTCAAACAATTCATAGCCGCGGCCACGTGGCATGTTGACGGGCGGGCGAACCATCAGGCTGTAGCCGGGCCGAGTGCGGGCGACCAAGCCCGACCAGATCTGCACCAAGCCGGGTTCCGGCAGGGTGGCGAGGAAAGGCGGCGAATAAGTCTTAATCCGGTCAGGCACGATCTCGTCAAAGGATTTCCGGAAATTCGGAAATTGCGCGACCGAGAGATTATACCATTTTCCGGAACCGGCGAACGACCAGGCGATCTCGTCGCCATCCCATAAAAGGCTGAAGGGCATTGGCGAAAAGACATACCAGCCGAGAGAGGAGGCCGTGGTCAGCGCCTCGCAATAGCGGAAGGCGCGCGTGGGAATCACGCCCGCGGCGGAACGATCGGCGCGCTGCGGCGGCCGTGCGCCTTCTATGAACTGGTGGAACGTGACCAGTGGAACGTATTGCCCGTGCATGATGGTCTTTCCACTTCGAACGTGAAGCAGGACTCATAGTCGTATCGTAAACAAAACAAAAGCGAAATGTATGAGTGATGTCGTAAGCGAGGGAACTCGGTCCCTCGCTTACGAGAGATCATATTAGCCGCCGAAAAGCCAAGGCATCAGGCGGCGCAGTCCGCCCTGATGAACCAGGCCGGCATCGGCGATGTAGGCCGGTGCTAGAGAAGGTTCGGGGACCGCGACTTCCACCAGGTCGTCGGCGTCAGTACCGGTATTGAGCGGGATGTTCTGAGTCACGGCGTGTTCTCCTTGCTAGAGGCAGATCAGTCTGACGCCAAAACATTGCTGAATCGTAAGCACGAAGTGCGAACGATTAGGAATGTCATGGCCGATTCTGAGATAGTTTTCCTATCACACGCGATATTTTCTAGGCAAACATCGGTTCAGCCTTGAGCGATCCGATCAAGGATCAGGCCCGGGGTGAGTATCTGCGGCAGCACCTCCGGTGTGCCCTGTGCAGGGTAATAGACGTAGAGCGGCACGCCGGAGCGGTCGTGCTCGCGCAGGAAGGCGGTGATGCCGGGATCCTGCCGCGTCCAGTCGCCTTTCAGATAGGCTACCTTGTGCTGCACGAAAGCGGTGCGCACCGCTGCGGGCGTGAGCGCCACGCGTTCGTTCACCAGGCAGGTGACGCACCAGGCAGCGCTCATATCCACCAGCACCGGCCGATGCTCGGCGCGCAGGGCGGCGAGGCGGCTGGAGGAATAGGGTTCGGAGCCATCGGCAGAAACGCCGCCCGGCGTCGCGGCCTGCGATGTGTCGACATCGGAGAGCAGGAAGACGCCCAGAACCACCGCGAAGGCGGCAATCAGGTTCATCACCAGCGGCCGGTCGCGCGTCTGTCCGAACCCGTAGGACCAGGCCGCGAAGGCCACCAGCAGCAGAGAGGCGAAGATCGAGGCCAACCCGATCGGTCCGGTCTGCTGGCTGGAGACCCACACCATCCACAGCGCGGCGCCATACATCGGGAAGGCGAGCACGTGTTTGAACACGTCCATCCAAGCGCCGGGTTTTGGCAGCAGGCGCGCGGTTGCCGGGAACAAGGCGAGCGCCGCGTAGGGAGCAGCCAAGCCGAGCCCGAGGGAGACGAAGATCAGCATGCCGATCGCCGGCGGCATGGCCAGTGCTGCAGCCAGCGCCGCGCCCATGAACGGTGCCGTGCAGGGTGTTGCCACCACCACGGCTAGCAGCCCGGTGAAGAAGCTGCCGCGCGAGGCGAGGCCCTGCCCGGTGCCCTGAATCGAGGCACCGATCTCGAACACGCCGGAGAGGTTCAGTCCGATCGCCAGCAGCAGCCAGGCCATCGTGGTGGTAAATATAGCCGACTGGAACTCGACACCCCAGCCCACGCCGCCACCGGCCGCGCGTACGCCAAAGGTGATGCCGCCGATCGCGCAGAACGCGACCACGACGCCGAGGGTGTACAACGCAGCTTCCATACGAACATGCCCTCGCGCCGTGCCGGACAGCCGCGCCAGCGCCAGCGCCTTAATCGCCAGTACCGGCAGCACACAGGGCATCAGATTGAGAATCAGGCCGCCGGCGAATGCCAGGAGCACCGCTTGCAGAAATCCGGTAGTTGCCGGCGCAGCCATGCTGGCTGGCAAGGCGAGGGACTTGGCATCGACGTCCAGGAACTCGGTCTGGCCGCCGGTATCGGACAGTGCCAGCACGCCGGAGATGCCGGTGAGCGGCGCCTTCATCGGCTTGAGCGCCAAGGTCATGCGATCTGGCGTCACCGAGAGGGTTTGCGGCGCATCCTGGTCGATCACCGCGGCATCGGAGGGATAGAACTCGGCCTTCTTTAGCGAAAGCTTGGGCGCCTCCACCCACAGAACGCCGGCCGGCGTCACATGGGTGGGAAAGGGAGAGCTGCGCGGCGTGTGTGCATCGGCAGCCGCGAACAAGGCGGCCTGGGCGCCGGCAGCGCCAGTACCGATGGGGATGTCGAGATGGAATTTCGTGTCTTCCGGCACGCAGATCTTGGCACAGACGAGCCAGCTTGCCGCAGCGTCGATCGACAGCGTTGTGGCACCCGGCTTGGCCGTGACTGTGAACGGCAGAAGCACGTCACTGGTATAGGCGTAGCTGGTGAAAGGACCATCGATCAGCTTTTCCGGCGCCGGATAGACGATCGGGCCTGCGGTCGCACCCGTGATGTCGATCGTCGGCGGTGCGCCGGCATCGCCGGGGTTTTTCCAGTAGGTGTGCCAGCCGGGCTTGAGTTGGAGGTGCAGGCCGAGACGCAGTGTTTTTCCGGGGGCGAAGCTATCGGCCTCGCTGACGAGTGTCGCAGTATCGCGCTCGCTGGTGAAGGGGGTGCTTTCAAGCGCGCGTGCTGCATGCAGGGGCCAGAACGCGGCCAGCAACAGGACGAGGAGGGCGGGTTTACGCATGAAAGACAATCCTGTGCGGGTGTTCGGCTCGACGTGTTCTAGATAGGCGGACATGCAGCTTCCTTCACTCCCCATAACCGACTGCCTGCCGGCGCTCAAAGATACGCTCCGCGGCAAGCCCAACGCTGTCCTCGTCGCCCCGCCCGGCGCGGGAAAGACCACGGTGGTCCCGCTCGCCTTGCTGGGCGAGCCGTGGCGCGGTGAAGGCCGCATCGTCATGCTGGAACCACGGCGCCTTGCTGCCCGTGCTGCTGCCACGCGCATGGCCAGCTTCCTGGGCGAAGCGCCCGGCCAAACAGTGGGCTACCGCACGCGTCTGGACTCTGCCGTCTCCTTCGCCACGCGCATCGAGGTGGTTACCGAAGGCTTGCTCGTGCGTCGCCTGCAGCGCGATCCCGGTCTGGAGGGCGTCGCTTGCGTGATCTTCGACGAGGTTCATGAGCGCAGCCTGGATGCGGACCTCGCACTTGCCTTTTGTCTGGACATGCAGCGCGGCCTGCGCCCGGAACTGCGGCTGCTTGCGATGTCCGCCACCGCCGATGGGGCGCGCCTGCAAATCCTGCTCGACGGCCCGGTGATCGAGAGCGCCGGCCGGCAATACCCGATCGCGCTCCAGCACGCCGCCCGCGACATCGCCACAGCACGCGATCTGCCCGACGCCTGCGCCCGCGCCATCCGCGCCGCGCTCACCGCGCATGAGGGCGACATTCTCGTCTTTCTGCCAGGGATGGGCGAGATACGCCGCACCGAGCAGGCGCTCGGCAATTGCGGCGCGCTGGTGCTGCCGCTACATGGCGAGCTGCCGTCGGCGGAGCAGGACCGCGCGCTGCGCCCGGCAGAGGGCAGGCGGGTGGTGCTCGCCACCTCGATCGCCGAGACGTCGTTGACGGTGCCGGGGGTGCGCGTCGTCATCGATGGTGGCTTCCGGCGCACCCCGCGGCTGGACCCGGCAACCGGCCTTACCCGGCTGGAGACGTTGCGGATCAGCCGGGCCGCCGCCGACCAAAGATCGGGCCGGGCAGGGCGGGAGGCACCTGGTGTGGCCATACGGCTCTGGACCATAGCCCTGCAGCGTGGGCTGGCGCCCTATGACCGTCCGGAGATTTTTAACGCGGAACTCTCCGGCCTGGCGTTGGATTGCGCCGGCTGGGGTGCTGCACCGGCAGACCTCCCATTTCCCGATCCACCCCCCGCTGGCGCGCTCGCTGCCGGACACGCGCTGCTGGAAAAACTCGGCGCGCTCGACCCGGAGGGCCGCATCAGCGATCTAGGGCGGCAGATGGCCCAGCTCGGTGCCCATCCTCGCCTCGCTGCCATGATGCTGGCCGCAGGCTCGCCGGAGGAAGCGGCGCTGGCCGCCGAACTGGCGGCACTGCTGGAAGAGCGCGATCCCCTGCGCAGCACCGCCAACGCCGATATCGGCCTGCGCCTCGCCGCCATTGCCCATGGTGCCGCAGAAGCCGATCGCGGCGCCCTCTCCCGCATCCGCCAGGGTGCCGCCCAGTACAAGAAGCGCCTCGGCACTCGTGCCACACCCGATGGCAATACCGGCGCCCTCCTAGCCGCCGCTTTCCCCGACCGCATCGCCCAGCGACGCGGCGAACCGGGCAGCTTTCGCCTCTCCGATGGAGGTGGCGCCCGCCTCAGCCAAGCCGACAAACTGGCCGCTGCGCCATTGCTGGTCGTCGCCAGCCTGGAACAGAAAGCCTCGGCACAGATCAGGCTCGCGGCAACGCTCGACGCCGATAATCTGCCAAGGAACATCGCCGCCAAGGTGACGGAAACTCGCGAGAGCGGCTTCGATCCCGCAAGCGGCGCCGTGTTCTGCCGAAGGCGCCGCCGCTATGGCGCCCTGGTCCTGGAAGACCGCATGATCCCCGCGGACCCTGGCGAAGTCGCCACCATCCTCGCTGGTGTGTTCGGCGCCAAACCCGATCTGCTCCCCTGGACCGACGCCGCCCGCCAGCTACAGGCGCGCGCCGCCTGGTTGCGCGAAGTCGATCCGTCCTTCCCGGATCTATCCGACGCGAAGCTGACCGCAAGCGTACAAGAGTGGCTGGCCCCGCATCTCGCCGGCATCACACGTCTCTCCGAGGCCGGAAAGCTCGATCTGACCGACATCTTCCGCAACGTGCTGGGCTGGGAGCAGGCACGGAGATTAGACCGTGATCTGCCGACGCATCTCGATCTTCCCGGCAGCCGTGCCGGCATCGATTATAGCCAGCCCATTCCTGTTGCTTCGGCGCGGGCACAGCATTTTTATGGATTGCGCGAGACGCCGAAGCTCGCGGGTGGGCGGATCAAATTGCAACTGGCGTTGCTGTCGCCGGCAGGGCGGCCGGTGGCGATTACTGGGGATATCGTGGGGTTCTGGCGCGGGGCCTGGTTGGATGTGCGGAAGGATATGCGGGGGCGATATCCAAAGCATGATTGGCCGGAACATCCGTAAGGAAGCAGTTGTTTTCTGAAGAAAAGAACCAAAAGACTTTTATGTTTTTAGCACTCACTGGCGGCAAGAACCGCGATAGCGAAACAAAAGTCTTTTGCTTCTTTTCTTCAGAGAAGAAGACTCTTCCTTACGCCATCTGGCTCTCGATCTCTTCCAGTGAGCGTCCTTTGGTCTCAGGCACCATGGCATAAGTAAACCAAAGCGCCCCAAGGCTCAGCACCGCAAAAATGAAGAACGCGGTCGCACTTCCGAGCGCTGCGACCACGCCCGGGAACACCAGGGCCACCACGAAGTTGGATCCCCAGTTGCTCACCGTCGCCACACTCATGCCGCGTCCGCGCACCGAGAGCGGGAAGATCTCGGAGATCAGCAGCCAGAACACCGGTCCGAGGCCGATGGCGAAGAAGCCTACATAGAGGGCGACCGATCCCACGGTGATGTAGGCGACCGCTCCTTTGCTGCCGAGGGCAAAGCCGGCGGAGAGCACAAGCAGCATCACGATCATGCCGACGAGCCCCACGAGAAGGAGGCCGCGGCGTCCCGTCCGGTCCATCAGCCGCATGGCGACGACGGTCATGATCACGTTGACCAGCCCCACGCCGGCGGTCGCCAGGATGGAGACAGAGGCAGAGGAAAGACCCGCACTCTGGAAGATGATGGGTGCGTAGTAGATCACCGTGTTGATGCCGGTGACCTGTTGGAAGACCGCGAGCGCCACGCCGATGATGAGCGGGGTGCGGCCGCGTTTTTCGAACAGCGCCGACCAGGGAGCAATCTTTCCGCTTTCCTGCCGAAGGTCGGTACGCAGTTCGGCGAGTTCGTCTTCTACTTCCCCGGTCTCGCGCATATGGGCCAAGGCCAGGCGTGCTTCGTCCATACGGCCGAGGCCTGCAAGCCAGCGCGGGCTTTCCGGGAGGGTCAGCATGCCGAAGAACAGGATGGCGCCGGGCACCACGCCGAGGCCGAGCATCCAGCGCCAGTTATCGGAAGCGCCGGTGAGGGCATAATCGGCGAGGTAGGAGACCAGGATGCCGAAGGTGATGCAGAACTGGTTCAGCGAGACGATGGCGCCGCGCTGCTGTTTGGGTGCGATCTCGGCGAGATATAGCGGGGTCAGCATGGAGGCGACGCCGATGGCGATGCCTACGACGATCCGCGCCGCGATCAGCGTGCCGAGAGAGGGAGCCAGGGCGGACCCGAGCGCGCCAAGCACGAACAGCAGAGCTACGACGAGGATCACCCGTTTGCGGCCGAACCGATCCGACAGGATGCCGGCGCAAGCGGCACCCAGGGTAGCACCGACCAGCACCGCCGAAGTGGCCACGCCCTGCATCGTCGGGCTGAGCGCAAAATCCTGTTTAATGAACGGCAGCGCGCCGGAAATCACTCCGGTATCGTAACCGAACAGCAGACCGCCGAGCGACGCGATGGCGGCCACAAGGTAAAATTTCATTGAAGATCCTCCCGGCCATAGTAATCGCGGAAGGGTGAAGGTGGTTCAGTGCTATGCCAAGGCCTGTCAGCCATGCAAAACAAAATGACCACGCCATCGCCTTTCCGTGTCTTCACGGATTATCAATAATGGGAGGCACAAACGTGCTCTGCTGGCGTCGTGGGTTAATGTTGATATTTGTGGCGACCCCAGCCTTCGCGCAACAGCCGCCTCCGGCAGCCACCGCGCCTGGTTTGAATGATTGGTTCGACTGGAAGACCATGACCGGCGACTGGGGCGGCCTGCGGCCCGAACTGGAGCAGGAAGGCATCGTTCTGCGCGGTCACTACGTGAACGAGGCGTCTGGCAACCCGGTCGGCGGCCGCGAGCAGGGCGGCGCGGATACCGGCGAGGTCATGGTCGGCGCCGATGTCGACAGCAAGGTTCTCGGCTGGCAGGACGGCACCTTCCACCTCACCATCACGGAACGTGCCGGTAGCTCGCTCTCCAAGGACAAGATCGGCAACATCCTGACCGTGCAGGAGATCTATGGTGACGGGCAGACCACGCGCCTGACTGAACTCTCCTACGAGCAGAAACTCTTCGGCGGCCGCGTGGACGTGGAGGCCGGCCATATCAACGTGGAGAATGATTTCGCCAGTTCGCCGGTCTATTTCGGCAGCGCGCTCTGGTGCAATTTCCAGTCGAACTCCATCTGCGGCACGCCGATCGCAGCGCCCAACAACACCAGCGGCTACGTGGCCTACCCGGCTTCGAACTGGGGCGCGCGGGTAAAAACCTATCCCACCTCGAACACCTATATCGAGGCCGGCGCCTATGCGGTCGATCCGACGCTGAACGATGCACGCAACGGCTTCAAGCTCGGCATCAACCAGACTACGGGCGTGTTCACCACCGTCGAGACGGGCATCACTATCGGCAAGGGCGGCTATCTCGGCAATTACCGGATCGGCGCCTATTACGACAATTCGGACGCCAGCACCGTCTCCAGCCAACTCACACGCTACGCTACGACGCCGCAGAGTGCGGCCGCCCTGATGGCACTGCCGCTAGAGGAGCGCGCAGGGCGCTATGGCGGCTGGGCGATCGCCGACCAGACGATCGAGCTCGACCAGGGCAGCAGCAACAAGCGCGGGATCGTGGCCTTTGCAGCCTTGGAATGGGGCGACAAGGCGACCTCGTTCCTCAACTGGTACGGCGAGGCAGGGCTTGTTCGGCAAGGCACGTTCAAGGGAAGGGACGACGACACAATCGCGCTCGGCATGTCCGTCGCCTCGATCAACGGAACCTTGCAGGGGCTCGAGCAGAAGATTGGCGCACCGACCAGCGTGCAGGAGTACATGGCGGAATTGAACTACGGCATCACGCTGGCGCCTTGGCTCAATCTTCGTCCGGGCATGCAATATATCTGGCACCCGAGCGGGATCAACGAGATCCCGAATGCGCTCGTGCTGGATCTTAAAACCGTGCTGACATTCTAGACAAAATAAAGGCCAGGGTTGGACCCTGGCCTTTTGCTTGAGGTCCGTAGGCTGCTTACTCGGGCGCATCGGCCGGCGGCGCGCCCATCAGCGCATGCTCCTGCTCGTGGAGCTGCTCGATCTGGGCATGCTTCGTTGCCGCAGTGGAAAGCTGCTCCGGCGTGAGAACGCTGCGCATCTTCACCATCGTCTCCATGCGCGCGGTATCGATCTGCGTGCGCAAGGCCTCTTCCTGTGCCAGGAGCGGCTGCATCTGCTCGGCCGTCACGTTGCCGGATGTAAGAAGCTGGTTCGTCTCCTGCTCGTGCAGCGCGCGTTCCTGCTTCATCAGTGGCTTCAGTGACTGCCAGCTCGCCTTGCCGATCGCCTTCATCTGTGTCTTCTGTTCATCGGACAGGTTCAGGCCGTGGAGGAACTCCATGCCATGCCCGCCCGGGCCGCCCATGCCTTCATGATGCGGCTGAGCGCCAGCTACGCCGGCCACGGCCATCGATCCCACCAGGGCTGCCGCCATCCCCAAATACCCGAGTTTCATGCTCATCGTCCCTTTTCAATCAGCACACAGCCGTGCCTTCATAGAACATAGTCGAGCCGTCGCCTGCATGGGTGACATGCGGTCCTGAAAATGTGACAAACCATGTCGCTTCAGCTGTGCCGGCGCGAAGCTGGGGATGGCCTTGCAACACACCGACGTTTTGATCCTCGGCGCAGGTGCTGCCGGGCTGATGTGCGCGATCACCGCGGCGCGTCGCGGCCGCAGCGTGTTGGTGCTGGACCATGCCAGGCAGGCCGGGGAGAAGATACTGATCTCCGGTGGTGGACGCTGCAATTTTACCAATCTGCATTGCGTGTCGGAAAAATTCTATTCCGGCAATTTGCATTTCTGCCGGTCGGCTCTCTCGCGCTATACGCCACGCGATTTCCTGGACATGGTGGACGCTCACGGCATCGCCTGGCACGAAAAAACGCTGGGCCAGCTTTTCTGCGACGGGTCCGCCCGCGGCATCGTCGCCATGCTGCTGGCCGAATGCGCGGCCGCAGGTGCCGCCATCAGACTGGGCGTGCAGATCGGCGACGTGTCTCGCGGCGAGCGCTTCCGCGTGGCCACCAGCGACGGCGAGATCGAGGCGGAGTCCCTCGTGCTGGCGACCGGCGGCCTGTCGATCCCGAAGATGGGCGCCACCGGTTTGGCCCATCGCATCGCCACCAGGTTTGGGTTGGCGCTGACCGAGACGCGCCCCGCTTTGGTGCCGCTCACCTTGCCGCCCGGGGAACGGGAACGCGCCCAAAACCTTGCTGGCGTGTCGCTGAAGGTGCGGGCAGGTAACCAGCGTGCGGCTTTCGACGAAGCCATGTTGTTCACCCATCGCGGCCTTTCGGGGCCGGCCATCCTGCAGATCTCTTCCGCCTGGCGGGAGGGCGAGTCACTTGAGATCGATCTTGCACCCGACGAGACCACAGGCTTCCTGCGCGCCCGCAAGCGCACGCGCCCCAAGGCCGGACTGAAAACGCTGCTTGCCGAAATTCTGCCGCAACGCCTGGCCGAAGCCCTGCTGCCGCCCGGCCTTGCGGGGCCGCCCGCAGCCGAACTGCCGGACAAAGCGCTGGCCGCGCTCGAAAACAGCCTGAAGGCGATGAAGATATGGCCGGATGGCACGGAAGGTTATGCCAAGGCGGAAGTGACCCTCGGCGGCATCGATACCGCCGGCTTGTCGCAGCGCGACCTCGGCGCCCGCACGGTGCAGGGGCTGTTCGCCATCGGCGAAGCGGTCGACGTGACGGGCTGGCTTGGCGGCTACAATTTCCAATGGGCGTGGGCGAGCGGCTTCTGCGCCGGGCAAGCCGCATGATCCAGAACGACGAAGACCAGCGCCTCGCCGGCCTGATGCGCGCGGCCCAGGATGGCGATCATGCTGCCTACCAGGCGGTTTTGCGGGCCTGCGTTCCGCAAGCAGCAGCAACCGCACGGCGTAACGGCGTGCCGCCGGACGCCGTCGATGACGTGGTGCAGGATACGCTGCTCACCATCCATCGCGCGCTGTCGACCTACGATCCGTCCCGCCCGTTCCACCCGTGGCTGCGCGCGATCGCCACCCGTCGCGCGATCGACTCGCTGCGCCGGCACGGCCGCCGTGGCGCCCGCGAGGTGCATGACCCGATCGCCTACCTGAACCACGCGGAGGAGCCCGCGGATTTCGTCAAGGGCGCCACCAACCTTGCCGAAGCGACTCGCTTGCGTGCCGCCATCGCCACGCTGCCGCCGCGACAGCGCGAGGCCGTGGAGATCCTTGGCCTGCGCGAGCAGACCCTTGCCGAGGCATCCCGCGACACCGGCAGCAGCAAGGTGGCGCTCAAAGTGAATTTCTTCCGCGCGCTCAAATCCCTTCGCGCCCGTCTCGGGAACAACGCTGATGTCTGACAGCGCCCTGCACGAGCAACTGATCGCGCGCCTCTCCGGCGCGCTTCGCCCGACGCGACGTTTGCCTGCGCCCTGGATACGCACGCTGTTCTGGATGGCTGCGGTGGTGGCACTGGCTTTGTATCTTGGCTGGCACGCCGATCTGCATGGTTTGATGGTGCGCCTGCGCGCCGCTCCGGATATGTGGCTGAGCCAGCTGGGCGCGGTGCTCACCGCCTGCCTCTCCGCCTGGGCCGCGTTCCAGACCAGCATTCCCGGTCGCTCGTCACGCTGGGCGCTATTGCCGCTGCCCGCCTTGCTGCTCTGGCTCGCTGCCAGCACCGCCGGCTGCCTGCGCCTGTGGCCCATACCTGGCACCGAGGCCGAGCCGCCGGGACATGCCATGCTGTGCCTTAAGTTCATCGTGCTCATCTCGGTGCCGCTCGCCAGCCTGCTCACTTGGCGGCTCACGCGCGGCTACCCGCTGCGCCCGGGCCTCACGAGTGTGCTGGCGGGGCTTGCGAGCGCCGGTGCTGCAGCGAGCCTGCTGGCGATCACTCATCCGTTCGATGCAACGGCTACCGATTTGCTGCTGCATCTTTTGGCGGTGGTGATTGTCGTGGGAGTGAGCAGGGTTATTGGAAAAGTGCTTCTGCAGACGAGAAGAAATAAACCTCTTTTCTGAAGAAAAGAAGCAAGAGACTTTTCCGTCGCTGTCGTGTGCCTCTCCGGAAGCGTACGCTCAAGAAGTAAAAGGTCTTTTGGTTCTTTTCTTCAGAAAAGAACTGCTTCCTTAACTATTCTTCGTCACCGTAAAAAGCTCGCTAGACAATGCCCGTAAGCTCGTCTCCCCTTTCGTCAGCACCTTGTCGGCTTCCCGCAATTCCTCCCGATCCTGCCGAGAAAGATCACGCGCGGTAATAACCACCACCGGTATCTCCTGACATCCCGGCAGTTGGCGGAAGGCGTGCAGGAAGGCGAACCCGTCCATAACGGGCATCTCCAAATCGAGCAGCACGACACGCGGCAGGCTTTGCTTCACGTGGTCGAGCGCGTCTTGCCCATGGATCGCTTCGGCCACCGACCAACCGTCACGCTCCAGGGCGGTGCGAAAACGCCCGCGTGCGTCGGGATCGTCATCGACGAGCAGCACGTCGCCCGCGCGGTCGCGGAACCGGTCCATCACCTGTCGGAAACGTTCCCATTTCACCGGCTTGGTCACGAACTCTGCCGCACCCAGGCTGGTAGCCAGGCCGCTATCCGAAATGAACGTCACCATGATGACGGGTATGTCCGCCAGGTCTGGGTCGGCTTTGAGGTTGCGTAGGACGGACCATCCATCGAGCCCGGGCATCGTCACGTCCAGCAGGACAACCTTTGGACGCAGCTCTTTTGCCATAGCGAGGCCTTTGGCGCCGTCATGTGCGGTGCGGGCGGCGAAACCTTCTCGCACCAGGAAGCGCGCCATCAATTCGAGCTGTGCCGGATCATCGTCGATCACCAGCACGAGTTCCTTGCCGGCGAGGCTCTCCACGCTGCCGAGTGCTGTTTGCGCCGCCAGCTCCATCTCCGCGCCGCCGGCCTCTGCGAAGACGATGGGCAGGCGCACCGAGAACATGCTGCCCTGGCCTGGTGCGCTCTGCACGCTGATGGTGCCACCCAGCATCGCCATGAAGGCCTTGGTGATCGACAGGCCGAGGCCGGTTCCGCCGAATTTGCGCGTCGTAGAGGCGTCGGCCTGGGTGAAACGCTCGAACAGCTTGGCCTGCTGCTCTTGCGTCATGCCGATGCCGTCGTCGCCAACGCTGAAGAAAAGGAAATGTGCATCGGCTGGATCTTTTCTGGCTGAGAGCGTGATAGTCCCGTTCTCGGTGAACTTTGCTGCATTGGACAGGAAGTTCAGCAAGGTCTGCCGCACCTTCGTCACGTCGGAGCGCATGGAGCCGAGGCCCGGTGCTACTTCAATCGCCAGTGTGTTGCCCTTCTTGTGCACCAGACTTTCCACGGTCGCGGCTACGTCCCGCAGCATGGCTTCGGCATCGAATTCTTCGAGAAAAATTTCCATTTTCCCGCTCTCGATCTTGGAGAGATCCAGCACGTCGTTAATGAGCCCAAGCAGATGCCGTGCATTGCTTTCCACCTTGCCGATATCGGCCGCGAGCTCGTCGGGTGCGGCGCCGTCAGCCAGTTCCTCCTGCAGCATTTCGCTATAGCCGATGATGGCGGAAAGTGGCGTGCGCAGCTCGTGGCTCATGTTGGCGATGAACATGCTCTTGGCGAGATTGGCTTCCTCTGCCGCCTCCTTCGCGGTTACCAGTTCCTGCTCTGCCTTTTTCTGCTCGGAGATGTCGATCGCTACCACGAGCAGGGTCGCGCCGGCGGCGCCGGCGCCGATCAGGCTCACCGTGCTGGCGACCCAGACGACAGCCTCATCGTCCGCCACGTAGCGCTCCTCCAGCGTGTCGGGCGTCCTGGTGGCGGCAACCCGCTCGAGCCGGGCGGCGTCGGCTTCGCGGTCATCCGGATGCGCGATGTCCTGCATGCGCAGGCCGAGCAACGTCTCCCGCGGGCGCCGCGCCAAGTGGCAGAAATGGTCGTTTACTGTGATGAAGCGGCCCGAGAGGTCGGTTTCGGCAAAGCCTGCGCCGGTTTGCGCGAAGATGCCGGCGAGGTGCGCCTCGCTCTCACGCAAGGCGGCTTCGGCAGTGGCACGCTGCGTGGCATCCCAAATGCGGCCGGCGGTGGTTTCGATCAACTCCACCTCTGAGGGTGTCCATGCGCGCGCTCCGCTGCTGTCGACATAAAGGACGGCTTTCAGAATACGCTTCCTGAGCAGCGGCACGGCGACATGGCCGCGTGCCGCGATGTCGGTACAGATGGCGGCATCGGCTGGCCAATCGCGATTGCTGTCACTGCAGACGACGGTCTTGCCTGCTTTTAGTAGCGAGACGACGCTGGGTCCGAACGACTCCAGGTCGAACGTTCCCGGCAGCGGGGCGACGCCTTCCTGGTGATCCGTCGTGAACTGCACCTTGGAGCAGCGGCCATCGACGATGCCGTATCCCACGCGATTTGCCTTGAGGTGGCGCCCGAGCATATCGACGGTTGCCCCGATCATGGCCTGCGGGTCGGTGGCAAGACGCAGTTCCTCTTCGAGGGCGAGACGGAAGATCTGCCGGCGTTCGGCCATGATTTGATTTGTGGTTTCCAGGCACGCACAGAATAGCCCATCGACACTACCGTCATCGCCAAGCACGGGCGTGTAGGAGAACGCAAAATGCGTCTCCTCGGGAAAGCCGCGCCGATGCATGATGAGGGTGATGTCGTCCATGTGGACCGGATCGCCGGCGAAGACTCTGTCGGCGAGGGGGCTGATGTCGTCCCTGATTTCGGACCAGACCTCCAGGAACGGCTTGCCGAGCGCCCAAGGGTGCTTCCCGGCCAGCACGTCGCGATAGGGATCGTTGTAAAGATAGATCTGTTCAGGCCCCCAGGCGATGAACATCGGCTGGGTTGCCATGAGCATCAGGTTGACCAGCGTCTTGAGCGATTGTGGCCAGGAGGTGGGGGTGCCGAGGGATGAACGCGACCAGTCGAAATCACGTATGAGGCGGCCGAGTTCGCTGCCACCCTGAAGGAAGGACTCAGAGCTTGTACCCGACATCACGATGCCCCCGATCTGCAGGAGCCCGCCGGCTGTCATCGTATCCGACCTGGGCTCCGTCAACAGCAGAACGCTCCAGTCGGCCGGAGTTCACTGCAGAGGCGGCACCACGCCATGAAGCTTCGGTGGCTCAAGTACCGCACTTGCATTTCAGATAGTCTTTTTTTCCTCGACGTTCTCTGCCCCTATGCGGGTGCCGCCAAATGTGTCGGCGCCTTTGGCATCCGCCGCATCGGGCTTTTTGTGGTTGCCGGTATTCTGTTCGCCCTCGGTATGTTCTATCGAGTCTTCGGTATGGGGTTGTTTCATTCTGCCGCTCCTGTGACGAGGAGGCAAAAGCCGGCTGTCCTTACGGGTTGCGCGTAAGGTGTTTCGATGGCCGGATTGTGATGTCGTCTTCGGTGATGCGCAACATCAATAATAAGGTTCCAGCTTGTTGTTCCATAACGGGTGCAATCGGTGGATGTCACCGCCAATACAAAAGTAACATCGTTATTAAGTCGATAATATATCGAAAATGTCATACGGTCGGTAGCGAAGATTTTCGCCTCGTTGTCGTATTCGCAAATTGCTTCTTGCCAAAACCGGATGGCTTTTATAATGAGCATCAACCGATATTGACCTAGAACGAATGGCTTCCTGATATCTGCCAGCATTCAACGATTTGAATGCGCCTTGCCTATGATTTTTCGAAATACAGGTGCTGCAAACCAGGTCGGCGGCAGGCTCTGGGGTCTCTACACCCGAGTCGATCAGTCCGTTCGGCGCCAGGTCGTCGTCTGCGAACTTGTTCGTGATCAACTGGAGCATATTAGAATGACTAGATCGACAACATGTGCGATGCGCATCACCCTCCTTGCATCCGCTGCGGCGCTGCTTTCACCGATCGCACATGCCGCATCCGGCGCATCGGTGCCCGGGCTTCGGGATGTCGGGCGCACGGATCCGCAAACGCAGGTGACTGCGACATTGTGGCTCAAGCCGCATGATGACGCATCGTTCGAAGCTGCCACCATCAGCCGAACGACCAAAGGCTCGGCCGATTACCACCGCTGGATGACACAGGCGGAGACCGCTGCCGCCGGACCCTCTGCGCAGGATGTTGCAACATTGGTGGAGTCGCTCAAGGCAGCCGGTCTGACGGTCGAGCCACGCGGAACCGAAGGCGACGCGCTGCGGGTAACCGGGCCTGCAAACCGCATGGAGACGGCGTTCGCCACCACCTTGCGCGATGTGCAGGCCTCGACCGGGCGGTACCGCATCGCCCAGAGCGTGCCGCATTTCGCCGGCGCGGGTGGCGACCTGGTCGGCGGCGTCACCGGCCTCTCCACCGTGCCGATGCGTCCCTATGTCCTGCACCAGATCGACCTTTCGACCGGAAAACCCCGGCAGTTCACAACCCCGAGTGCCTCCAATCCGGCTGATACCTTTACCACCACATGCTTCAAGCAAAGCGAAAAGGTCACGCTTGCGCATTTCATTCCGAATGGCGGCACCGAGCATGCAAATCTGCGCGGCCCCGGCTACATCGCAACAGGGGTGAACCCGGCGAAGGCCACCTGCGGCTATACCGCACATGCCATCGCTGTTCAGTATGGCCTGCCGGCTGCCTATGCCGCCGGATACAAGGGGCAGGGCCAGACCATCGTTCTGGTGGACGCGTATGGCTCGCCGACCATCCAGTCTGACGCAAATGCATTCTCCACGCAGATGAATTTGCCGGCGCTGACCAAAAGCAATTTCCAGATCGTCTATCCGGACGGCCCGCCGATCGCCAACCCTTATCCGACCGGTTGGCCGGTGGAGATTTCACTCGATGTCGAATGGGCGCATGCGATCGCGCCGAAAGCGAACATCGTTCTGGTGGTGGCGCCCAGTGACGATGCGGATGAATTGTCCTACGCGCTGCATTATGCCGTCACCCATGACCTGGGCGAGGTGATCTCAAACAGCTACGGCTACCCGGAAGCAGATTACGGGCCTGCCACGGCGCAGGCCTTCAACACGATCATCAAGCAGGCCGCTGCAAAAGGCATCGCGGTGAACGTCTCGACCGGCGATAGCGGCGATAACGGCCTCGGCACCCCCTCCGGTGCGGCCTCCATTCCCGCCGACTAGCCGTTCGCTACCGGCGTAGGAGGCACCAGCCTCGGCGTGCCGAGCGACAATGGCCCTGTCGAGAGCGCCTGGGGCACGAACCAGACGTTCATCGGCGACATCAACGGTATTTCGGTGCCACCAAGCCCATCGGGTTTCGACCAGGGCGGCGGCGGTGGCGAGAGCGCCTATCTGGAGAAGCCGAATGGCAGCATGCTCTGCCCGGCACCGGCCGCCAACTGCCCGATGTTTCCGCGGTGGCCGACCCGTTCACCGGCGCCATCATCGTGACTCCCAATGATGACGGCACGGCAAGTGTCACCGAGGTCATCGGCGGCACCAGCCTGTCCAGCCCGGTCTTCTCCGGCATCTGGGCGTTGGCGGACCAGGCGGCCGGTGCCAAGCTCGGCCAGGCCGGGCCGATCATCGCTGCGATGCCGGCGGGTAGCCTGCGTGACATCGTGCCGGTGCAGGCTTCGGTCAGCAACCTGGCCGGAACGATCGGCGCCGGGACCGAATTGGTGACTTACGGGGCTGCGGACCTGCTTGGGCTTACGGCCACTCAGCCGAACGGGTTCGTCGGCACTGCCGTGAAGATCACCTCGGTGAACGTCGGGATCGGGGCGGTGATCGACCTCAGCTTCGGCACGGATTCCTCGCTGATGGCGTTGCCTGGTTGGGACAATGCTACGGGTTATGGTGTGCCGAACGGGTTGGCGTTCATCAAGGCGGCGGCACAATAGCAGAAGTCAAGGAAGGCCTTCTTTTCTGAAGAAAAGAAGCAAAAGACTTTGGCGTCGCTGCCGCGGTTCTCTCCGGCAGCGTACGCCAAAGACGCAAACGTTTTTTGGTTCTTTTTTTCAAAAAAGAACCGTTTTCTTTCCGAGCCTGTTGCAACGATTATATTAGCGAACGGCAAACGGAAAGGAATGCGATTATGCCGGTGACAGGTATTGGTGGCTTTTTCTTCCGGGCTGAGGATCCAAACGCTCTCTCTGCCTGGTATGAAAAGCATTTCGGCATCAATTTCGAATGGCAGCAGGCGGCCGGTCCGACGGTCGTCGCACCGTTCCCGAAATCGACTGACTATTTTCCCGCGGAGAAGCAGTGGATGCTGAACCTTCGGGTGTCCGGGCTCGACATGCTCCTGGATCAGTTCCAAGCCGCTGGCATTGCAATCACGAAAAAAGCGGAATGGGACACGCCGGAAACCGGCCGTTTCGCGCGTATCTATGATCCGGAGGGCAATCCGATCGAACTATGGGAGCCACCGGCCGACTAGCTCAGAACGAGCCGGATACGTAACATCGGAATTTTGTGAATGTCTTGACGGGCATCAAGGCCACTTTTACGGCATTGTAACTCGACCGCGCGAAGAGGGCGCACAAGCACCTCACACGCTAAAGGAAACGTCAGGGGGCCGGTCTCGTGAGTGGCAAACGCATCACCGCGGCAGCAATGTCAGCCGCGATTTTCTCGCTTGGATCAGCCCTGGCGCAGACGGCATCGCCGCCGCCCGCACCCAAGCCCGTTGCCAAAACTGCCCCTCCGTCGATCACCGATGTCGTCGTCACCGCACGCAGGC
This sequence comes from Acetobacteraceae bacterium, assembly GCA_965198855.1. GTDB lineage: Bacteria > Pseudomonadota > Alphaproteobacteria > Acetobacterales > Acetobacteraceae > BOG-908. Next base: position 1,854,165 of record CBDAPZ010000002.1, read on the forward strand.
GCAGCGAGAAGCTCGAGAAAGTCCCTGTAGCCGTCACCGCCATCAGCGCTACGCAATTACACCAGCGCTCGATCTTCTCCGAATCAGACCTGCAGACCGCGGTTCCCGGCCTCACCGTCCGGCAAAACGGCAGCGCCAACCAGTTCAATTACGCGCTACGCGGCCAGAGCGTCGATACCTACTCAAATTCGCCGCCTGGCGTGCTCAGCTATGTCGACGAAGTGCAGATCGTCTCGCACTCCGCCACCAGCTTTTACGATCTTCAAGGCATACAGGTGCTCAAAGGCCCGCAGGGCACCTTGTTCGGCCGCAACTCCACCGGCGGCGCCGTTCTGTTCCAGACGGCTAAACCCGAGGATGATCTCAGCGGCTACATCGACACGCGCTACGGCAGCTATAATGGCCGGCATGTCGAAGGCGCAGTATCGATCCCTGTCAACGACAAGATCTCTCTGCGCCTGGCCGGCAACTATACCGGTGGCGGCGCCTACGTCTACAACACGGAATCCAATTCCAACCTCGGCGACCAGGAGGTCCGGTCCGTCCGCGGCACGCTCGTCGTCAAACCGATCGACGGCCTGACGAACACGACAGTCTTGGAATACACCCATGAAGGCGGCACCAACGTGCCGACGGAGGTGTATTCCGTCTATGGCTGCGGCGAGAAATTCCATGGCGTGGCGCTTACTTCGGCCATTGGCTGCCTTTTCAACACCAGCAATCCTACCTTCCAATCCTTTCTCAAGGCGCACCCTACCATCTACCAGGGCGGCTATGTCGGTTATGCGCAACGCCAGTCGTCGCTCGGCCCCTGGGCTGTGGATGAGAACTATCCGAGCATCCACAGGGCTGAACATGATGTCGTCATCAACACGACGAGCTACGACATATCGCCTGATCTCACGGTGAAGAACATTTTCGGCTACAACGATTCCCGTTCCGATGACACCTATGATTACGACGGCTCGCCCTACACCATCTTCGAGACCGGCGGTGTGCCGAACGCCACCGGCACCGGTTTCAGCAACGTCAACGGCTACAAGCAGCAGGCCCTGCAGTTCTCCGACGAGTTGCAGGTGCAAGGCAAGGCGCTTGGCGATCGTCTCGTTTATGTCGGCGGCTTCTATTATCTCGACGAGCGGGACATCACAGACTCGCCTGTGTATGCCTATGATTATACGCCGGTGGCACCGGGCGTTCATGTGCGTTACCACGCCCAGAACGAGGATGAGTCCGAGGCGGTCTTTGCCCAGGGCACCTACAAGCTTACCGACCGCCTAAACCTCACCGGCGGCTTCCGCTACAGTTGGGACACCATTTCGGAAAAAGAACTGTCAGGCTCACTTTTTGGCCTCGGTCCCAAAGAAGAGAGCAGCGCGCGCGATCCGAGCTGGACGGCGGGCCTGGACTACGCCGTTACGAAAACGTTCATGGCCTATGTCACCACACGAGGAAGCTGGCGCGCCGGCGGCTATAATTTCAGCGTTGCGCCGATCAACACCACCTCCGCCCAGGGCGGCAACGCGTTCCTTCCGGAAACCACGCAGGATGTCGAGCTCGGCGTGAAATACGCCGGCACCGAGTTGGGTGTGCCCATCGTGTTCAATGCCGACATCTTCAATCAATGGATCTACAACGTGCAACGCGCGGCCTACATAGTAGGCTTTGCCGGCACCGGCACGCTGGTGACCGCGAACGTGCCGAGCGCGCAGGTGCGTGGCGTAGAAATCGATAGCTCGGTGCGGCCGATCCCATGGCTGAACCTGGGTGGCTCAGTAGTCTACAGCGATCCGTTCTACACCAACGGCCATGTGGATCTGTTCGGCAGCGCCACCAATTACGGCCCCTATGCCGACACCCCAAAATGGACAGGCACCCTGTTCGGCGAGGTCTCGCACGATCTGGAAGGTAACGCCGGCACACTCACCCTGCGCGCAGACGTTTATGCGCAAACTAAGATGTTCCTTTCGAACGAAGGCGAGACGATCGCACCGTTCTCGACCATTCCGGGCTACGGCTTGACCAACATGCGCCTGTCGCTGTCGCATTTCAGTGGCAGCCGCGCGACATTGTCGCTGTTCGTCCGCAACATGTTCGACCAGAAATACTACACCGGCGGCAATGCCGACGGCCCCGCCTCCGGCTATAATACGGTCACGCTCGGCGTGAGGCGCATGCTGGGTGTCGAGCTCAACAGCAGTTTCTAGGCTATTTTGCGATATCCTGGATCTCGGAGACGGCGTGGCCTCTGGCCCAACCCTCCATCCAGCCCATGTTCTCCAGGGAGCCGGCGTCATATGGCACCGACGTGTTTGGCAATCCAGCCTGCGCGGCGGCTTCGCCTTCCAGGTTTAGGAAATGGCGTTTGCCGCGCATGATCGCGCGCGGACGGTCCGCAGCAGGTTGAGGCGTCGAGGTTATGGTGGGCGCCTGCTTCATGGCTTGATCCTTCAAGGTCGAAGCTATGCGCTGGTGATCGGCAATAGGCAACTTGCTTGTCTGTGGCGTATAGTTGAAAAGGAAGCAGTTCTTTTTTGAAAAAAAGAACCAAAAAACTTTTATTTCTACGGCACGCGCTGCCGGAGAGAACCGCGGCAGCGACATAAAGTCTTTTGCTTCTTTTCTTCCGAAAAGAAGACCTTCCTGTCAGCCTCTACTAAACCAGTCAGCATAGGGTGTATTTCGTGCCATGCGCCGGTTGTAATCAGGTGCCCCATCGGTCCACCAAACCGGCCCACGTTCGCCCAGCGCCACCTTGGCTGCATCAATGCGCCGCCGGGCTTCCTCTCTCGCAAAAGTGTCCTCAGCCCGTAAGGCGACACCTTTAGCGCGCCTGGCGGACATGAGTTCGCGTGTCAGCGCCTGCCGAAGTTCACGATCGAGGCTTGGGTTGGTGCACCGCCACAGGCGGCCACGCACGACGAAGTAGCGGCCGTCGGGCGTGGTCAGGCCTGCCCCGCGTGCTTGGAGAAGGCGAGGCGAACAGTCGTGCCTCTCCCGATCTGGCTTTCGATCGTGAATTTGCCGCCCGATTGCTCGACGTAGCCTGCTACCGCCGACAATCCCATGCCGGTGCCGTTGGGTTTAGTGGAGTAGAACGGTTCCACTGCGCGCTGCGATACTTCGGATGACATGCCACGGCCGGCATCCGTGATGGAGAGTTCGACCCAGTCGCGTCCTGTCCGACCCTCTGCCGCCTCCCACGACCTATATTCCCGTGTGGCGATCACGATACAACCTCCAGAGGCGCTGGCGTCGACCGCATTCCTGACAAGAGCCACCAGCGCGAGTTCAAGCTGACCTGCATCGATCTGCGCCAGCATGGGCTGAGCGGCGAGGTTGAACTCGAGCGTCATCCCACCTCCGGCCACCTGGCGTACCACGTCGTCCAAGGCCGAGACCAGTATGTTCAGATCGACCGTTCGAGGCGCGAGGAACTGCCGTTGTGCAAAGGAGAGCATCTGTTGGGTCAACCTGCCGGCGCTTTGCGTTGCCCATTGCGCGCGGGATAGCGACACGCGGGACTCCTCCGGTAGACGTTGACTGGCTTGCTCGATCCCGGCGAGCACGACAGTGAGCAGGTTGTTTACCGTGTGCGCGACACCGGATGCCAGCGCACCCGCGGCATCCAGGTTCTGGCTTTGCCGGACAGCGGCTTCTTTGAGCCGCGTTATGTCGACCTGCGAGGCAAAAAAATGCACCAGCTGTCCATCAGCATCGAAAACCGGGCAGATATAGAGTGCGTTCCAAAAACCCCGGCCGTCCTTCCGATAATTATGTACCTCGATGTCGAGCTTTTCGCGGGCGCTCAGCGCCCGGCGGATTCTCTTGACTGCGTCGGGGTCGGTCGCAGGGCCTTGCAGGAAGCGGCAGTTGCGGCCAAGCACTTCCTCTTTCGTATAGCCTGTCTGTTCGCAAAAAGACGGGTTTACGTAGATGAGCGGGTTGTCGGGCTGATGAGGGTCGCTTAACGCCATAGCCATGCGGGTAAGCTGGACCGCGGCAAGGAAGATGTCGCCTTGGCACCGGTCGTCATCCGTAGGCACAACATTGTCCGGACGCTCCGGAGGCATGCCGGATTGGTGAAACCCACCTCCTGGTCGCTCCTCCTGCTCGTTCAAACGCCGCTCCTGTGCTTGATGACGGTTCTTGGGAAAGCCGAACGCATGGCGAGCAATCTGGGTCCTGACGCGCTGTTGGGAAGTGATCTCAGCTGTTTTCGGCTGATCGTCTCCTGCTGGCCGGCATCTTTGTGATCAGGGGAGAGGAGGAACGCAGCAACGGTGCAAACCACGATGCGTAGACAGGGCGAGGCAGTCACCGTTGCAGTGTGAGGATGGCTGTCCGCCCGGAGACCAGTCATGAGCATGAATGTCAGCGACTTTGTGTGGCATCGCCTCGGCGAATGGGGATTGAAGCGGGTTTACGGCTATCCTGGCGATGGCGTGGGAGGCCTCGACGTAGCGCTCGAGAAATCACGTGACACCATGGAATACATCCAGGTGCGTCACGAAGAGATGGCCGCGTTCATGGCATCTGCGCACGCCAAGTTCACTGGCCAGGTCGGGCTTTGCTATGCCACCTCCGGGCCTGGCGCCATTCACCTCCTGAACGGTCTCTACGACGCCAAGATGGATCACGTGCCCGTGGTCGCCATCGTCGGGCAGCAGGCGCGCACCGCGATCGGTGCGCATTACCAGCAGGAAGTGGACCTGCAAACGCTCTTCAAGGATGTCGCCAGCGAGTATGTGGCGACCGCGATGGTGCCCGAGCAGATCCGCCACCTCATTGATCGCGCCGTGCGCATCGCTGCGGCGACCCGCAGCGTCACCTGCGTCATCATCCCGAACGATCTGCAGCAGCTTGATTACAAGGATCCTCCGGTAGCGCATGGCACCACGCATACCGGCGTTGGCTATGCCGGGCCTGCCAAGATGCCGGATGCGGACCTGCTGCGTGATGCCGCCGCGGTGCTGAATGCCGGCAAGAAGGTGGCGATGCTGGTGGGGGCCGGCGCGCTCAATGCCACCAACGAGGTGATCGCGATCGCCGACAGGCTGCAAGCCGGTTGCGCAAAGGCTCTGTTGGGGAAAGCGGTGTTGCCCGATGACCTGGCCTGGGTCACTGGCGGTATCGGCCTGCTGGGAACGGCCCCCTCTTGGAACATGATGCAGGATTGCGACACGCTGCTCGTGATCGGTTCGTCATTCCCGTATAGCGAGTTCCTACCCAAGCCCGGATCGGCACGCGCAGTGCAGATTGACCTCGACCCGACACGGCTGAGCCTGCGCTATCCGATGGAGGTCAGCATGGCCGGGGATAGCGCCGTCGCCTTGCGCGCTCTGTTGCCGCTGCTCAATGAGAAAGAAGCCGGCGATTGGCGCAAGGAGATTGCAAGCGATGTCTCCAAATGGTGGCACACGCTCGAGGAACGCGCGATGGCGCCGGCTGAGCCGATCAACCCGCAACGCGTGTTCTGGGAATGCTCCAAGCGCCTGCCCGAGAACTGCATCATGACAGGCGATAGCGGCTCCGTTGCCAACTGGTATGGCCGCGACATCAAGATGCGCCGCGGCATGATGGGATCGCTCTCCGGCAGCCTGGCATCTCTGGGCGCTGCAACGCCCTATGCGATCGCCGCAAAAATGGCGTTCCCCGAGCGCGTCGTGCTCGCCTTCATCGGCGACGGCGCAATGCAGATGAACGGGCTGAACGAGATGATCACCATTTCCAAATACTGGAAGCAATGGTCCAACCCGAAGCTGATCGTCATGGTGCTGAACAACCAGGATCTGAACCAGGTGACCTGGGAAGAGCGTGTGCAGCTTGGTGATGGCAAGACGGAGTCCACCCAATCCATTCCGGATTTCGCCTATCACGCCTATGCAGAGTTGCTGGGGCTGAAAGGCATCGTGGTGCGTCACGTCGATCAGCTTGGTGCGGCCTGGGACGAAGCCTTCAATGCCGATCGCCCGGTGATCATGAACGTGTATGCCGACCCGAACGTGCCGCCGCTGCCGCCGCACATCACCTTCAAAGACGCAAAGAATTTTCTGACGATGATGCGCACAGAGCCGGAGCTTGGCAGCGTGGTGAAGAACAGCCTTAGGCAGGTGATTGCCGGTGTGTTGCCGAAATAGAAGGGAAGCGGTTCTTTTTTGAAAAAAGAACCGCAAAACTTTTATGTTCTTGTTGCGTCCTGCCGATCGGGCTGCGACAGCCACAGAGGCGACACCAGATCGCCCGCTAAGTGAAATGGCGCCGCCTTGATCCCTTGGGTGGTTTCATCGGCCTGCAAGCGCATAGGCCGATCCCCGCGCAGCATATTTACCTGTTAATCAGCATCACCTACTACAAGCGGATTGGCAGCACTTGGCGGCCGATGAGCCTGTCTGCTGATCTTCTGGTACCAAAACAATGAAAAATAGGGCGTTACTGGCTGCCAACGATGAGCCTTTGCAGCACATGCAGGCTCAAAAATCTGACCCGCTTATGCCTACCGTGTTCCATGAGCCTTGGTTTCTGGATGCTGCCACCGGCGGGTCCTATCAGGAAGTGACCGTCAGCGCGGCCGGGCGCGTGGTCGGCCGGTATCCTTTTACGATCGCCCGCCTGCCGGCGCGGCAGATGCTGTGCGGCATGCCGGATCTGGCACATTTCCTGGGCCCGGCCATCGATGCGGGAGAGGGTGCACCCGTGAACCGTCTGCTTCGCCACGACGGTATCCTCCGCGAGCTTCTCGAGAAGCTTCCTGCCTCCAGTGGCGTCTATCACAAGCTGCACCGCGGCACGACGAATACGCTGGTTTTCCAGGAGCTGGGATATCGCACGGCGGTGCAGTTTTCCTACGACATCCGTCCGGCGCCGGAGCAGATTTTATGGTCGGGCATGCGGGACAAGACACGCAATGTGATCCGCCGTGCAAAGGAGCAGCACGAGGTCATCGATCTTGACGATCCCGGATTATTCCTCAGCACCTACAAGGAAAATCTGCAGCAGCGGGGCCGTACCAACTATTATGACCGTTTGCCGGCGGTGTGCGAGCAAGTGGTATCGCGCAAGCGGGGCCGGATTCTGGCGGCGATCGGCGCCGATGGCAAGGTCGCAGCTTCGATCATGTATATCTGGGATATGCAAGCCGCCTATTACCTGCTGTCGACGCGTCAACTGACAGCAGGGAATGGTGCGATAAGTCTCCTGCTTTGGACTGCGATACAGGACACTGCACGGCGCGGCCTGGTATTCGATTTCGATGGCCTGGCCGGCCCTGGAAGCCGCGTGTTCTATACGGGCTTCGGCGGGTCGGTGGTGCCTCGCTACATCGTTTCGCGTTACTCCCTTGCACACCGGATCGCAGGACGCCTGTCCAATCCGTTCAGGCTGCCAACGAAGCAGTATTTTCAATGGTGATTGCCGTATCCTGATATGCCGGGTTGGAACCGGCAAAGATGTCGCGAAAGGCCGGACGGCGGGTCTTGAGCCACCCGACGAAGTGGCGCTCGATCATGATGGCGCTTGCTTGTGCCACGATCAGCGAGGCCGGCAGTCCGATGGCGAAGAGAGTGGGTTGCGACCACGCACCCAGATGATGGACCATTCCCGAGCCGGTCATGAATCGTTTCAGGATCGCCAGAACAATCAAGTGCCAGAGATAGAAGCTGTAGCTCACCGAGCCGAGCCATTGCGCCGGCTTTGCACGCAAGGCGACGCATGTCAGGCCGTGACCACCGACGATACCAGACCAGGCAAGGATGGCGGCACTCACGCCCAGAGCGGCAAGTCCGATCCGGCCATCCTGCATCCACGGCAGAAGGCTGCCTGCGCCGCCATCTGCCCCCGCTTGCGTGACAATGCGCCATAGCACGGCGAAAGCGACCAGCCAGATGAGCGGCCATCGTATCGCATGGCCAAGCACAGGATGTTTGGAGAGATCGGTTCGTGCGACGAGCACGCCGACCAGAAAGAAGATCGCGCGTGGCTGCCAGGCGATCGCGGCCGCCCCCAGAACCACGGCACCGACCTTCAGCATCGGGTGGCGTGGCGCTGCCCACCAGAAGAACATCGCGACGAAATAGAAAGCCATCTCGTAGCTCCAGCGACCATGCCGCCATGTGCAACACTGGCAGCGCGAACACGCCAGGGAGTGCGAGCATGTTGCTCGGCAAAATCCAGGCGAGATCTCGCGCAGTGTAATGCGCGTAACTGGCTTGGTGGGTTGCAAAGCCGAGTGGCACGATCACTGCCAGCGTCGCCCAGAGCACCGGCAGGATCCGTATCGCTCGGTCCCACAGGAAACGTGCCGGCGAGGCAGCGCGTGCAAGTGCACCGACAACGATGGTGCCGCTGATGCAGAAAAAAATCTCCACACCGAATTGCAGGCAGAGAAGGGGCGGGACAGGCGCGCCGGCGCCGCCCAAAAGACCGAAACTCGGCAGCCCGGAGCTCGCAATGTGAAAACAGAACACCATGAGAGCGAGCAATCCTCTGGCGCCATGCACGTTCACGTTGAAACCTGTCGATGATCTCGGTGTGACCTCGTTGCGATATACGAACAGTGAGGCTGGCGCCGTAAATGCCATTGTCGGTTATCTCCACACGTGCGGTACAAAGGCGCACAAAACATTGCTGAACACCGCGCGATGTCTGTGCGCGACGGTATCTGATCGCAGCAGCATATGCTTGAAGCAGGAGAGTTGTGCCAATATTACCTTGAGGCAGCGTCGAACAAGGCGCACAGATGTGGCTGATTTGACGAAGGCGGGCCGAATAATTGATGGCAGATCTGAAAACGGCGATGTCGGCCTATCTTGGCCAGGTGATGGGAATCGCCGTGTTCGCCATCCTCGGCGCGTATTGGACCACCTTGTTCGGTCAACCCGTCTCGCATCGCCATTGACCGGAACGCCTGAATGACTGCCCAGCCCGACGTCACCATCATCCTCCCGGTCTATAACAGCGCGTCCACGCTGCGCCGCGCCATCGACTCCGTGCTCTGCCAGACTCTCTCGAGTTTCGAGCTGTTGATCGTCGATGACGGTTCGCGCGACGGCGCCGGCGACATCGCCAAGGAAGCGATGCGAGAGGATCCCCGCGTGCGACTGGTGGAGTTGGAACAAAATGGCGGCAAAGCTCGCGCCATGAACCACGCAGCCGGTCTCGCTACGGGACGCTGGATCGCGGTGCTCGACGCTGACGACCGCTATCTGCCCACGCGTCTGGCGACTTTGGTCGCCGCCGGTGATGCAAACGCGGTCGATCTCGTCGCCGATAATCAGCTTCACCTCGACAGCGCCACCGAGCGCGTCGTGCGCACTGCCTTTACCGCCCCGGGGACAGGGCGGGACGTGGGGCTGGCCGATTTCATCGCCCATTCCGATCCCGGTGCCACTTTCGATTTCGGGATACTCAAGCCGATGCTGCGTACATCCTACGTGCGCGACCACAATTTGCTCTACCATCCCGACGCGAAACTGGCTGAAGATTTCTACTATCTGATGGATTTCTTCACCGCGGGTGGCCGCGCCTGGCTGGTGCACGAGCCGCTTTACGAATGGACCCTGCCGTTTTCGCCCACGGCACGCCGCTGGACCGGCACCGGCGCCGGCGCCTGGCGTTATGATTATCGGAACGCACTCGAGACTAACCGTAGCTTCCAGGCCAAGCTCGGCGCATCCGCTTCACCGGCAATTGTGAAACTGCTGCAGCAGCGTGATCGTGCCTATCGCGTCATGATCCCGTACCTCGATGCGCAGCGCCGGTTGTCGGACGACAAATCGCTTGCACGCGCTGCCGCCATCATCGCGACCCATCCGCGCACCTGGCCGCTGCTGACCCGGCGCATTGTCGGGCGATTGGCACGCGCGGTGCGTTCGGCTTGACGGCACATGACGGCTCCGGCCGCACAATCCTGGTGACGGCCGGCGACAGCAAGGTCATGCCGATGCTGCAGGGTCTGGTGAATTCGCTGCAGGCCTTTCCCCAGCACGAAACAGTAGAAATTGGCTGCCTCGATGTCGGTCAGACGGCGGAGGATCGCGCCTGGCTCACCAGCCGTGGCGTCATTCTCGCAGAGCCCACCACACATCTCGGCGTGCCGGACTCGCGGTTGAAACCCTATGAACGCGCTTTCGTCGCGCGGCCTTTCCTGCGCGATTATTTTCCCGGCCGCGACATCTATATCTGGATTGATTCCGATGTGTGGCTGCAGGGATGGTGGGTGATCGAGGCGTATCAGAAAGGGGCGCTGGAAACCGGCCTGGCAATCGCGCATGAACGTGAACGCGGCTATGTTTTTCAGGGTTTTCTCTGGGGGTGGTTCGCCAAGCACATGGTGCTGGGCTACGGCGTGCTCGATGCGGCGTGGCTGCTGTCCCGCCCGCATCTCAATGCCGGCCTCTTCGCCATGCGCGGCGACTCGCCGCAATGGGACGAATGGGTGCGCACCTATCAGGCCGCATGGGAGCGCACGGGAACGTTCAATCCGCACGATCAGTTTTCCATCAATCGCTTCGTGCACGGTGGCGCCTTGCGCCGCCCGAAATTGCCCGCGACGTTGCTGCCGCCACGCTACAACTGGATCTGCGATCGCGGACCGCCGATGTGGAACGATGACGAGGGGATGCTATGCGAGCCCTATGCGCCATTTCGGCCGATCGGCGCGGTTCACTTAGCCGGGCCCGCGAAGTCGCGTAGTTATGACATCAGGCGGACGCGAGGCGGGTCTTTCAATGCCAGGTTGGTGTATGGTGTTCAGCCGCAGTAAGGTAAGGTCTTCTTTTCTGAAGAAAAGAAGCAAAAGACTTTTACGTCGCTGTCGCGGTTCTATCCGGTCAGCGCGCGCCAATACGTAAAGGTTTTTTGGTCCTTTTTTTCAAAAAAGAACTGCTTCCTTACTGATGCTTCCAAACCCTTACATAATCAATCGCATAATCCCACCCCGCCTGCTCTGATGCGCTGATCCCCGTCATATCCACCCCTTTGAGGGTCATGCCGATCTGATTGGTAATCAGAATATGCGCAGGCGGTGCATTCCAATGATAGAATGTCTGCTGCACCGGCGTGCCATCGACGATCCAGATCGGCCGGTCGAGCTGCCAATCCAAGGCGAACACGTGAAAATCGGCCGAAAAATCCACCCCTGGTTCATAGCCATCCGACCCGGCGAGGCTGAACACCTCACGAGGGTTACCGTATTTTTCCGGGTGCCCGTCCGTTTGTATATGCATGCTCATCGCCTTTGGCACAGGGCGGCCTTGCCATAAGAAAAACTCGAAAATGTCTATCTCGGGCGGCCACGGTGTGGGCCCGATCTTGCCATCCGGTGTTTCGACGCCGGGATTCAGCCAGAACGCCGGCCAGGCGCCAAGGCCTCTTGGCAATTTGGCGCGCATCTCGACGACCATGCCGGGTGTCACAGGCAGTAACGCGCGCAACATGCCGCTCTCGATTCCGCCAGCAAACATCCCGCCACCGGGCGGAACACGCGCCTTCAGTATCAAAGAGTCATCGGTGAACACATGGAGAGAGCGACGGTCGCCATCGGGATAATCGCGGTGGCGCGACCAATAGGTCGGCAAGCCGTCGAGCCTGCCATTATCGTAGATATAGCGAAACCGGAACGAACGCGCGAGGGCAGCCATCGAGCTGATCGTCGCGTCTGCCCGCTTCGTGCCAAAGGTCCAATCTGCGACGAGGGAGAGATCGCCTTTTGTGCCGAGTGGTGGGGCGATCTTGGCGAAGGACGGCGCTGGCAGCAATGTCGCTGCGGCGCCTGCAAGCATGTCGCGCCGCCGCATGTTAGAAATGGCGCTCGTAGATCGTGATCACATCTCCGGGCGCGATATAGGATGACGGCGATACAAGGCCGGTAACTGCCTGGTTCTTGTCGGTGGTGCGCACGACGGACGCGTAATCCTGGAAGCCTCTGAAGGTGAAGCCGCCGGCCTTTGCCACTGTCGTCAGCATCGTCATTCCCGGCTGATAGGGATATTCGCCCGGTTTTGCAACTTCACCGAGAATGAACACCGGCCGGTAGGACATGACTTCGACAGCGACGCTGGGATCCTGCAGAAGATTACGCCGTTTCAATTCGCCCTGGAGTTCGGTGCCGAGTCCTTCCGGCGTGAGGCCGGCTGCATGAACGCTGCCGATCAGCGGCATGGCCATGTCGCCGCGATCATCGACACGGAAATCACCGGTAAGCTGATCTTCGCCGAAGGTGATCAACCGTACCTGATCACCGCTGCCGAGGGTGTAGCCCGCAGCTTGATAATTCGGCAATTTCTGGAGATCGCCGCCCGGCGCGCAACCTGCAAGACCTAGAAGAAGCAGGCTGCATGCCGCGATCGATCGTCCATTGACTCGCTGTTTCATGTTATTCTTCCTTCGCCGTCCATCATGTGGGTCATCTCACTGCGATGCACGGCCTGCGCATCCGCCGCGATATGCGTTTCGAACAAAGTATTAACCGGCGGCACCACCCTTTCGGTCAGGGTGACATCATACAGCAAGCGCTCCAGCCCGGCCCGATCACGCACGACGATCCGGCCACGATGCACGACGATAAGGGCTGCTTCCTGCAAGGTAGCCAGCACGACCGAAATGCCGGACCGACGGACGCCGAGCACCGCGGAGAGTGCCTTATGAGTGATATAGAGATCGTCGTAATCGACACGTTGATGCGCCATCAGCAGCCAGCGCGCACAGCGCTCGACTAGCGTGCTGCGTGCATTGTAGGCCGATGTTTCCACCACCTGTTGAAAGAGCGAGGCGATGGCTGCAAAGCAGCGGCGACGCAGTTCCGGACATTCCTGGTTCAAACAGCGAAGATCGTGGCTTGCAACGCGCATTGCGCGGCCTGGTATCTGCACCACAGCAGCGGAGACCGTTGGCCGGTCGGCATCGAGCAACGCGTCGGTGCCCACCAGGCCTTCCTTGCCGATCATGGCGACCTGAACCCCCGAGCGATGCCGCGGCGCTTCGACGACAAGCGACACCAGCCCTTCTTCGACGAAATAGACATGTTCGACATCATGTCCGCGCTCGACAAGGATCTGGCCGGCCACAAGCCTCACCTGTCGCAGATGCGGCTTGAGCAAAATTGCTTCTTCCTGTGGCAAGTTACCGAGAAGCTTGCTTGTCAATAGCTGATGGTGAGACAATTCGTATCCAGTTCTTGCCGTCAATACTATCGAGCCTATTAACTTGTGCTCATGCACTAAGCAGTAAACTCGCCCTGGAACGCTTGAGGATTGCCCACTCGTTCTCTACGCGCAGCCTATGCCCGCAGTTTCAAGCTATCGATCTTATTTCTCTCAAAAGTGTTATCCTACGGAACGGTAAAGTCTTGTTCGTGCCAATCATCGCCACATAAACGATCTGTTTCCGCTTCCAAAGAAAAATTTTGTAGCCAAGACATCTCTACTAGTGTAGTTGCAGATCTTTCAGAGCACACGCCGCGGTTGTTGACGCGCTCTAGGCGCCTTTTAAAAAGATCATTGGTATAAAAGCGTACTTTATTATGTCTTTTCTATGGCAGGTCGGTTGTGCGGAAGTGCTTGCTGCGAAGTCTGGTGCCATACCGTAAACTCACGATGGCAGGAGCGCGCGCTTTGCGCTTTGCATTTGTCGGTGCATTGCGAATACATGGGGATGGTTGAAAGGCGCGAAGCGCCATCGGTGCAGCATTATAAGCACCGGACAAAACCGAAACGGGAAATGCGAGGTGGCCCTGCCATCCTTCGTCCAGGTGAAGAACGGAGACGGCTTTGTCCGTGTTCGACGTTAGGCGCCAACCGGGACGGAGAAGAACCTCTAAATGTTCGTGACGCAACTGCCAGCTGAGGGGCCGACCCGGACAACGAGTACTGCTCTGTCGGTTCGTGCGTCGCGCCCACAGAGCGGGCTGCGACTGACACCGCTTCTCGCTGCCGCGGATATGGCAGCGCTCGCCGTCTGCTTTCTCGTGGCCCGGATCGGCGCTGTCGACGCGTCGTTCGCCGACGGCGAGAGCACACGTTTCATCACCACCTTCGTGGTCGCCGCGGCCGGCGTGTTCTGCCTGTTGGCAGCCCGCCGGCACTATGTCAGCCGGTTGCCGCTATGGACCGAGATACAGCATCTGAGCCTTGTCTGCGGGCTCGCGATCCTGTTCAGCGTCTGTGTCGATATGCTGCAGCAGCGTTGGGCGTTCGTCTTGGTCCTCGCGGTCTGGCTGCCGTTCCCCGTGCTTGCCCTGGCAATGCGTGCCGTCCTGCGACGCGAACTCGGCCATCGCGGGTTGTGGCAGATCCGCACCGTTCTGGTCGGCCGCCCTGAGGCCGCGCAGGAAATCGTCACCGCTCTCACGTCGGAGCCTTCGCTTGGCTACACGGTTGTCGCCGCCCTGGCTGCGGATGCACCGACCTTGCAACGCCCTGGAATCGCCTGGCGCCAGGTGCTCGACAACCATAGCGCTGCCCTGGTCATCCTTATCGGTGATCCCTGTATCGAGCTCGGTCGCACCCGTGTGGAATCGCTGGTACGCGAGCGCATCCCGTTCGCGGTGATGCCGCAGCCGGCCGGGTTGCCGGTCGCGGGCTTCGCGCCGACCTCGTTCATCAGCCACGACACCATGTTGATCCTGTATCGAAACAATTTGGCGCAGCCGATGTCGCGCGCGATCAAAATCGCGTTCGACCTGTTCGCAGCAGCCACCGGATTGCTGCTGGCATTGCCGGTATTCCTGGTAATCGCGGCTCTGGTGAAGCTAGATGGCGGGCCGGTGTTTTTTTCGCACAAGCGCATCGGTGCCGGCGGCCGCACTTTCGGCTGTCTGAAATTCCGCTCGATGCGGACCGACGCCGATGCGATCCTGGAGCGGCTTCTGCAATCCGATCCGGCGGCGAAGGCCGAGTGGGCGCAGACACAGAAGCTGCTGAAGGATCCGCGCACCACTCCCATCGGCCGCGTGCTGCGCGCCACCAGCCTCGACGAGCTGCCGCAGCTATTCAATGTGCTGCGCCTGGAAATGAGCCTGGTCGGCCCACGCCCCATTGTGGCCGGCGAAGTCCATCATTATGGCGAGGATATCGCCTATTATTATGAGACGCGGCCAGGCCTCACCGGCCTGTGGCAGGTCAGCGGCCGCACCGGGACCACCTATGCGCGCCGGGTGCAGCTCGACAGCTGGTATGTGAGGAATTGGAGCATCTGGCACGATCTGGCCATTCTGGCGCAGACGGTACCCGCGGTGCTCAAGCGCAAGGGTGCGGTGTGATGCGCTTGGGTTTCTGGCAAAGCCTGCTCGCCTTCTTCCGTCCCGCAGCACGTCCGGCGCCACAGGCACCGCGGCGTGCATTCGCGCAGCAGGAGGCCGCACCCGCCGAACAGCAGCAGCCCAGTTCGTTGGCTGCGGCCCGTGTCTTCACACCGACCCAACCTAAACCGGGGGCACGCCAGCTCACCGGGCGGCAGGCGGAATTGCGCCGTATCCTGCAGGCGCTGATCGATGAACACGCGCATGTCGTGCTCTATTCCGAGCGCGGGCGCGGCAAGACCTCGCTGGCCAACGCCGTTGTCGAAGGCCTGCGCCGTGCCGACGTGGCGGTCGGCCGCTACACCTGCGACGCCAGCAGCGATTTCGACAGCATCCTGCGCGGCATCGCGCGCAGCCTGCCGATGGCGTTTTTGGCCGGTCATCCGCCGGCGGATAGCCAAGGCTGCGAGGCCGCCTTGCCGCAGCGGCCGGTCCGCCCCGAGGATGTGGTCGATCTGCCGGGCAAGCTCAATTGCGGCATGCTGGTTGCCGTCATCGACGAGTTCGACCGTGTTCTCGACGCTGCCACGCGCACGCGGCTCGCCGACACCATCAAGCAGCTTTCAGACCGCGACGTGCCCCTGCGTTTCCTGGTGATGGGTGTCGCGGAAAACCTCGACCAGATCATCGGCCAGCATCCCTCCATCCAGCGCAGCGTGCTCGGCGTGCATTTACCGCTGTTCACCGACCGCGACGTGGCGCAGCTGCTGAGCAAGGCAACCCAAGAAAGCGGCTTCATCTTCCCGCCGGACGCACTTGCGCGAGTCACCATACTGGCACGCGGCATGCCCTATATGGCGCAGCTGCTTGGCTTGCGGCTGACCCAGGCGGCATTGGCCCGCAGTTCGGCCACCATCTCCTCCGCGGATTTCGATACCGGGGTCGCGCAGATGCTGATCGAGGCCAACCCGCGCACCGCCGCCCTCTACGACAAGCTGACCGATCGTGGCCGTGCCACGGAAATGGTGCGCTCGCTGCGCCGCCTTGCAACTGCGCCGCAGGATGCTTGGGGCCGCATGGAACAGGCACGTCTGCTGGACGGTGGTGTGACCGTCGGCGGCCGCCGACTGTCCGCAGCGTGCTGGGAGCGGCTGCTGGAGACCGGCGTGCTCGCGACCATCGGCGACGACGAGGCCACCGTGATTTTCGCCGAGCGTCCGCTCATGCACCACGTGCTGCTTCTAGCCGCCAACGACATCGCCGATTCTGAACCGGCAGAGCGCCAGCCTGTCCCATTGAGGCCGCTCGCCTCGCAAGCCTGAGCAACCGACCGCCGACCGATCGCCAATTTGGGCGACCTCCAGCAAGGATCCCGTCTTGGATATCACCGCAGCCGCCCCCGTTTCCGAGCAGCAAGGCGGCATCGTCAAGCTGTCGCAGCTGGTCCATGCACTGCGCCGCCACGTGCCATTGATCGTGGGGCTTGGCCTGCTCGGTGGTGCTGCGGGTGTCTGGTACGCGCATAGCCTGCCGCGCACCTACACTGCCTATGCGTCGCTCGCGGTCGAAGGCCAGCAGATCGCCATCCCGCAGCTGCAGGGTGCACTGCGCAGCAACAACATGCCTGATCCCATGCCTATCGTGCGCACCGAGATGCAGGCTCTGACGTCGCAAGGGCTGCTGCAGAGCGTGATCGACAAGCTCGGCCTCGCACAGGATCCGGAGTTCAACCAGGCTTTGCGGCCGCCAACCATTTCGGATCGCATCAAATCGGCGCTGAAATCGCTGTTGCCGCATGGGCCCGCCGGCGGCCCGTCGCCCGGGCCGGACCAGTCGGTGTTCAACGCGGTCGATCATGCGCTCGCCGCTTTCCAGGATAATCGCAGCCTGGTCATCTCGCTGGGCTTTACCGCGCAGGATCCCCGCCTGGCGGCCAATTTCGTCAATACTCTGATCGACTCCTATCTCTTGCAGCGCGAGGGCCGTCGCGTCGGTGCCAATGCGGGCGCCAACGCGGCATTGGTCGCCCGTATCGCCCAGGCAAAAACCCAGCTCGATGGGCTTGAGCAGAAGATGAGCGCGCTGCGCAGCGAGAGCGACATCGTCGCCGTACGCGCCGGCAGCGTCGGCCAGCAGCAGGTGGAGGAGCTGGCCACCGCAGCGGCGCGCGCCTCTGTCGAGCGCACCGAGTTGCAGGCCAATTGGAACCGCGTCTCGGAGCTGCAGAAGCGTGGCCAAGGCTCGGCAATCGCCAGCGTGCTCGATTCGCCAACGGTCGCCCGGCTGCGCGACCAAGAGGCGGAGGCGAGTGCCAAGGTCGCCTCGTTGCAGGCGCATTACGGCGATGCCTATCCTGGCATGCGCAGTGCGAAAGCCGATCTGGGCGCCATCAGGGCCCAGCTTGCCGGTGAAAGCGGCCGCATCGTGGCGTCCCTGGGGGCTCAGCTTGAGTCGGCAAAGCAGAAGGAGGCCAGCCTTGCCGGCCAGCTCGCGACCGCCCGGCGCGCCGGCGTGGAAGCCGAGAATGCCAATGCACAGCTCGCGCAGCTCGGCAAGGAAGCGGATACCCGGCGGTCCCTCTATCAGACCTTGTTGCAGAGCGAGCAGCAGACGGAGGCGGAGCCGGCAAATGCCCATAGCGACGATATTCGCGTGCTCAGTTCGGCTGTCGCACCAGGCAACCCGTCTGGCCCAAAATCCGGCTTGATCGACGGCATGTCAGGACTTGGCGGTCTGATACTTGGCTGTGGGATCGCCTTGCTGCGCCAGCGCAGCGAAGGGGGCGCGGATGATGGCGCCGACCTCGCCTGGGCTACCGGGCTCAACGTGCTGGCGACGCTGCCGAGGCGGTTCGTGAGACAGGGCATCGCTGCGCGCGTGTTGACGGCTCCCGATGGTCCTGAAGCGCAGGCGATGAACGCGCTGCGCGACCGTATCCGATTCGCCGGGCGGCGAGGCGCACCGCGCTCGGTGCAGATCGTGCCGCCGCGTCCCGGCGCCGCAGGTGCAGAGCTCGCCGTCGCTTTTGCCCGTGCCGCGGCCAATGCAGGCGAGCGCGTGCTGCTCGTAGAATTCGACAGCGAAGCCGCCTGTGT
Source organism: Acetobacteraceae bacterium (assembly GCA_965198855.1). Classification (GTDB taxonomy): domain Bacteria; phylum Pseudomonadota; class Alphaproteobacteria; order Acetobacterales; family Acetobacteraceae; genus BOG-908. Next base: position 1,872,495 of record CBDAPZ010000002.1, read on the forward strand.
CGCTAAGGTGCTCGGTCTTCGTCCGGAAAACCTTCCGAAGCTGGACCAGGGCACGGATTGGCGCGAGGTGGCGATCCCCGATGCTGCAAGCCCGCTCGACGTGCTGCTGGCGCAAAGCCGCAACTCCGGCGCCCCGGCTCTGCTGTCGGGTGCCACCATGGAGAACCTGCTGGAAGAGGCGCGCGACACCTATCAGCTAGTTGTCGTCTCCGGCGCCCCTTCGGCATCGGCGGCCGCTGAAGCCATGGCGGCGCGGGTCAATCTTACTGTGCTGGTGCTGGAGCGACGCGCCGGCAGCGCTGCGGCGCAGGGGATCGCACAGCGTTTCAGCCGCAGGCCCGGCGCAGGCTTGGCGGCGGTAGTCCTCGGATGACTGCCGCGTTGCTGCTGAGTGCCGCCGTGCTGTTGTGTCTGGCGCAGCACCCGTTCATCACCTATCCGCTCAGCCTGGCAGTGCTGCGCCGCGTGCGACCGCGCCCGCTGGCCGGCGGAACAACCCCGGCGACCGCCGCACTCTGCGTCTGCGCTTTTCGCGAGGAGCGCGTCATCCACGAGAAGGCGCTGAACATGCTGGCGATGCGGGCTGCCTTTCCGTCGCTCGAGCTGTTTGTCTATGTCGATGGCGGCGACGAGGGCGACGCGACGGCTGCTGCGCTGGCGCCGTTCGAACCCGGCATCCGCGTGGTGCGCGCAGCACAGCGCACCGGCAAGACGGCCGGCATGAACGCGCTGCTGGCGCTCACCAACGCCGACTGCGTCGTCTTCAGCGACGCGAACGTGGTGTTCGATTCCGCCGCATTGCCCGCGCTGCTGAAACCCTTCGCCGATCCGGCCGTCGGCGTGGTGTGCGGGCATCTGCGTTATCGCGAGGTGCCCGGTAGTGCGACGGCCGCCACCGGCTCGCTATACTGGCGATTCGAGGAGGCGCTCAAGCGGCTGGAAAGTGCCACTGGCTCGGTGATGGGCGCCGACGGCTCTATCTTCGCCATGCGACGGGCCTTCTGCCGCCCTGTGCCGCCGCATCTGATCGACGACATGTATACCTCGCTGGCAGCACTCTGCGATGGCGCACGGATCGTGCGAGTCGAGGACGCGTTCGCCTACGAGGATCAGGTGTCCCGCGCACACGAGGAATTCCGCCGCAAGACCCGCATCGCCTGCCAGGCCTTCAACGTGTATCGCGCGCTGCGCCCGAAGCTTGCTCGGCTCGCGCTGCTGGACCGTTATAAATTCGTCTCGCATAAGCTGATACGCTGGTTCGTGGCGCCGATCGGTGCTCTTGGCACCGCATTGCTCGCAGCAGGTCTGGCCAGTGCTGGCGCGTGGATTCTGCTGATCCTACTCGCATTCGCCGTGCTAGGTGCCGTCGTGCTGCCGCAGACAAGGGCGCTTCTGTCGGCTTTCCTCGGTACGGCGGTCGGCGTTTGGCAGTCGCTGCGTGGCGAGCAATTTCAGACCTGGGAGCCGCCGGCCTCGAGTCGATCCTTTCCGGGCCTCGCCGGCGCAGCGCAATGATGCAGATTGCGCTCGTCGATCCCTCGCTGTTCACCCTGCCTTACGACACGGCGCTCGCAACCGGCCTGGAAGATGCAGGCCACCATGTCGTTCTGCATGGGCGTCCGCTCCGAAAGGGCGAGGATGTTCCGGCGGGTGTGAGTGTCCAGCCGGATTTTTACCGCGTCACCGATCGTGGCGCGGTGGCCGCTTTGCCAGGCTCGTTGCGACTGGCCGCCAAGGGGCTAGACCATTTGGGCTCGCTGATAGGGCTGGCCGCCCGGTTGAGGCGCCTCAAGCCGGATGTGATCCATTTCCAGTGGCTTGCCCTCCCTATGTTCGACCGGCTGCTGCTCCCCGCACTGCGCCGCATCGCACCTCTCGTACTGACCGTGCATGATACCAATCCGTTCAACGGCGATCCCTCCGCCGGGCTGCAACTGCGCGGCTTCAGCGCTTGCCTGCAGCAATTCGACGGACTGATCGTGCATACGGAGCAGGGCCGCGAGCGGCTGCAGGGCTTTGGTGTGCAGGCTGACCGTATCGCTGTCATTCCGCACGGCCTCCTTCACCCGGTGGCAGAGGCAGCGCCGGCGGCTGACCCACGCCTGACCTTCCTGATGTTCGGTAAGATCAAGCCCTATAAAGGCGCCGATGTCGCAATCGAAGCTCTTGCCGCTTTGCCGGACGATCTGCGCAGTCGCGCAAGGCTGCGCATCGTCGGCCAGCCTTATATGGACCTTGCGTCCTTGCAGCAGGCTGCCGAGGGGCTTGGCAGCGCGGTCTCGATCGAGACCGGCTTCGTGGCTGACGGCAATATCGCCTCGCTCTTCGACGCAGGCACGGTGGCGCTGTTCCCCTATCGCGAGATCGAGGCGAGCGGCGTGATGTTCATGGCGCTCGCCTATGGTCGGCCGATCATCGCCTCACGGATCGGCAGCTTCGCCGAAACCCTGCAGGACGGGGTGCAAGGGCGCCTCCTGCCGGCAGGCAATGTCGCGGCGCTCACCGCTGCCATGGCTGAGATGATCGCAAACCCGGGTTTCGTGGCCGATGCCGCGCAGGCTTCGCGTGCACTGGCGCTTGAGACGCCCAGCTGGAAAACGATCGGGACACGGACAGCTCAGCTCTACGCCGCCATGCAGCGCAAGCCTGCGCCGGCCGCCTTCGGCTCCAGACGCGCGGCGGCCTGAGGCATGTCGGCCAGCCTGCACGCCGGCGCGTCTGAGCGTGCGATGCTGCGCACGGATGCTGCGGCTCCTGGTTTGAGAAAGGCCGACTGGTTCGTGCCGGCGGTGCTCGGAAGTTGCCTGTTCCTGCAGCGCTTCGGCATCCCGTTCGGTGCGCTCTCCATCAACGTCGTCGGCCCGATCGGCCTCTGCTGTGCGGCCGTCGGGCTCGCCACCGGCCGCCTCGCCTTGCATCGCGGCCGCTTGCTGGTGTTCGGCCTGTTTCTGCTCTGCATCTTCGTCGGTAGTGCCATCAACGGGGCCGTGCCCGATGCCTTTGCCGCGAGCAATGCCTACTCGACGCTGCAATTCGTGGCGATCACCGGGTTTGCCGTGTTGAGCTTTGCCGAGCCGATGGGCGAGCGAGCGTTTTTTGGCATCGTCAACCGCCTGCTGCTGATCGTGGCGGCAGCCGGCATCGTGCAATTCGCAATCCAATTTGCCGGATTGCGTATTTTCAGTTTCGCAGGCTTCGTGCCCGGCTGGCTGCTGAACGAGACCGGCTGGAACCTCGAAATACCGATCGGGCTCGGCGAGGCGCTAAAATCGAACGGGTTTTTCCTCGTCGAACCCTCGGTCATGTCGCAGTTCATGGCTGTGGCACTGATGATCGAGATGCTGGCCTTCCGCCGTCTGCCATACCTCCTCACCTTTCTCGCCGGTTTTGCCTTGTCATTCTCCGGCACTGGCTGGATCGTGCTGCTGGTGTTCGTCGCCGTCGTCGCGATCCGACTGGGCGGACGCGGGGTTGCGGTGGCGGCGGCGATGATCGCGATCATCGCATTGGCAGCCGGCACGCTGATGCTGATTTCGCCGGACGTGGCCGCCATCGCCGCCGGACGTGTCCACGAGTTCCAGCAGCCGGGCACCAGCGGGCATATGCGCTTCATCACCCCGTTCTGGATGCTCGCCGACGAGTTGCAACGAACGCCGTCGCTCGCCTTTTTCGGCATTGGCGGTGGGGTGAGTGAGCATCTGGTGCTCCCCTACGCCTATGATGTGAACACACCGGTCAAGATCGGCGTGGAATATGGGTTTCCGGCCTTGACCTGCTACCTGCTGCTGTTCCTGGTCGGCGCACGCTCGCGGCTGCAGAGCGTGCTGGTGGTGCCGGGTTTTGTTCTGCTGACGATTACCGGCGGCTACCAGCAATTCGCCCCGGTCGTGTTCTTCGTCTCACTGATCTGTTCCGTAGCCCGGCTGCGCCCGGAGCAAACGCGCTGAACGGCAGGCGAGACCACGTCACTGCCGGGCAGCACGCACCACTTTCCGGCAGGAGAGGGAGGTGTCGATCATGTGGTCCTTCAGGCAGATCAGCACGGATGACGCAGTTGGCGTGCTGTCCAGGGGATGCGGACAAAGCCGGTCGTAATCCCCGGCACAAGCGCTTGGCAGCGCGTGCAAGGCTGCGTGGCGTGCCGCCTCGGCATCGATACCTGGTGTTGCTGCGAACGCTGCGAGAGTGCCGTGCATGGCGGTACAGAGCGTGAAGAAAGCAAGTAGAAGGTGGCGGTTTGCCATTGTTGGCTCCGATGCAGCGATGGCCGACAGGTTGCCCGCCGGAGAGTTAACCATCAAGACACTGGATCAGTGCTGCCGCCAATGCCGGCTTCAGAGTAACCGTGTCGGAGCCGGCGCGTGACATCAAGGAAGAATGGAAAAATGAACTGCGGCAGATTTGCGTCTCGAGGACTCGCTTCGCTGGCGGCGGTGGCGACAGGTGCCGTTCTGGTCTCCCGCCCGGCCGCCGCCCAGCCTGTGTTGGACCAATATCTTTCGGTCGACATACCGGGAATCGGGATCGACCAGGGCGTAACCGTTGCGTCTCGCGAAAGACCGGAGTACGACCCTCAGGGTATTCGGCTGGGGGAATTCACCATTCGACCGGAACTGGATGAGACGATCGGGTTCGACGACAACGTCCTGGCTCAAACCAGCGGCCGCAGTTCCGTGCTGGTGGAAAGCAATGCGCGGGTGCGCGGCGAGTATGAGTCGCGCGATACCACTGCATTCGTCAACGTTTCGGTGGACAACAACGAATATCCCGAGATATCGCAGCAGAACTTCACCAACTGGACCGCGGCTGCGGGCGGTAGCCGCACGTTCGGCCGTGATGTGCTCAGCGTCTATTACGATCATCTCAACCTGAACGAGACACCGCGCGACCTCGATACGCCCTCGCTCGACAACCCGCTGACGTATCAAGTCGATACCGGCGGCATTTCCTACCGGGCCATGTTCAGCCGCCTGTTCATTACGCCAAGCGTGACGATCTCCAACTATTCTTTCGAAAACGGTGTGGTGAACGGACAGAGCTACATACAGACCGACCACGACCGGACCGTGACCCAACCTGCCGTCACCTTCGGCTACGAACTGGCGCCCAAGCGCGACGTGGTGCTGGTGGTGCGCGACGCCACGTCCTCCTATCGCGACGAGCAGCCCGGCGAACCGAGCCGCAACTTCAACGATGTCGCCGTGCTGGCGGGGCTCGATTTTTCCGAGGGTATTTTCCGCTACCGGCTGCTGGTGGGCTTCGAGCATCGCAGCTTCAGCAGCAACGTCTACAGCGCGATCAACGGGCCGATCGCCGAAGGGGAGGTGATCTGGAACCCGACGGCACTGGCTACCGTGACCGGAAGCGTCAGTCGGCACGTGCAGGATTCTGCCGACGATATCACGATCGCCTATACGGAGACCGGCGCGAACCTGAAGCTGGATTATGAATTTCGGCGCGACGTCCTGCTCAATCTCAACGGCGGCTATATCCGTGATGATTACGCCCAGCATGATGGCAGCCAGGAATTGATCGCTTTCGGCGCTGGTGCGACATGGCTGCTGAATCGGGAGCTTCGGCTCGGCCTGACCTACGATTTCGACCGCCGGAATTCCGGCAGCCCGTCTGCCACCACCGTGCTCCCGATCGGAAACTTCCTCTTCGGTTCAGGTTACACCGAGAACCGAGTGCTGCTCACGCTGCGATTTGCATTATAAGCCACCCTCTCGGACACGCGACGGCAAGACGAGCCCGTCGCATGCGCTGCGGCCCGCGGCGGGGGTCATTTTCGGCATTGTGTTGGGTACGATGGTCTGGGGGGTGATATTGCTGGTTTGGTGGTTTTGGTGATGGAGTAAGGAAGACGTTCTTTTCTGAAGAAAAGAACCAAGGACTTTACATCCTCCAGGCCTGCCCCGGCATTCGTTCGATAAACCAGGCGTTTGTGCAGGCGACAGAAATAGAAGTCTTTTGGTTCTTTTCTTCAGAAAAGAACATTCTTCCTACCCTTGTCTCCTGACCGCAAACCTGCCCCAAACTCCAACAACATAGTGATGCATGCCTGGCGCCACCGTCGTCACGCGCCAGGCGTAATCCGCGACACCTGGCTGCAACACCACCATCGTCGCGGACGCCTCCACGTAGCGTGCGGCGACTTCCCGCGGCGCATCGCCGCCGAGGGCGTAGACCTCCAGGTAGAAGCGCACCACGCCCGGCTGCGCCGGCGCCGACCAGACGAACGGCACGGCGATCCCGCGATCCGGCAGCGCATGATCCACCGGCCATGTGAGGCTTGCCGCCGTCAGTTGGCCGTCCTTCGTGTCATCGGCTTGCGCCAAGACGCGCGCGCGCGCGCCGGCGACTGCGATGCCGGTGGCAGCGGCCATACGATACCAGATCGCCGCCATGGCGGGATTTTGCGGCACCCCATCGCCATTTTCATAGAGCTGCGCAAGATCGTACATGGCGCGCGGATGCCCTGCCGCGGCGGCACGTGCGTACCAGGCAGCTGCGGCGTCGGCGCCGCGTGGGCCGCATCTTCCCGCATCATAAAGGGCTGCTTCGTTGAACGCCGCTGCGACAATGCCGTCATTCGCGGCACGCCGGTAATAGTCGCAGGCGAGGCGCTCGTTCTGCCCAATACCCTGGCCCAGATCGTAGGCGACGCCCAGGCCGAAGAGTGCCTCCGGGTCACCATGTGCCGCGGCGGCGCCCCAGGCGCTGATCGCCTCGGTATAATGTCCGGCGGTGTAAGCCTGCCAGCCATCCGGCGCTGCCGCGCAGAGCGTAAGGAGGAGTGCCACTCCCAGGGAGGGCTGCCTCACCGCAGCCTGCCGCCCATCCATCGCCATGCGCCAGCGATCGCCCGGAAGGGTGCAGACAAGATCGGGTCCGGCTGTCTGGCGACCATCGCTCGCGGATGAAACCGGTAGGCTGGCCTAGTCGTCCGCCATGAATTGGGAAGCATGATATCGGCCTGGCCCGGCGCCGGCGCGTCCCAGGGACGATCGATCTGGCGGGCCGGTCCGAATCGGGGGTCCAGCGTGGCCGCGAGAGCCACCGCGGCATTGGCGTCGTCGCTGAAGTAGTAGGTGATGGAGGGCATTTTCCAGCGTGGCGCGATATCCGGCCCGAGCACGACATAGCCGCGGCTGCGCAATTGTGCGGCGAGCTGCACGCCCTGTTCAAAGGCGGCAGAGTCTGAGGCGGGCACGTGAATGGCCACATGGAATGGTACGATCGGCAAAGCCGGGAGCGCATCCTGCAGGTCTGGCGGCGGCAGGACCATCGCCGGCAAAGCCGCCAGGCTCGACCGGTAAGCCGGCGGCGGCTGCAGGACGAGTGCCGGCAGGGCCGTGGAAACGAGCGGTCGTTCGGGCGCGTGGCGGGGCTGCGACAGGAACGCAGTCAGGCAGGCTGCAGAGACCGCAAGGGCTGCCACCGTGATCGTCGTGCCAACCCTGACAGAGTGCCTCGTCGCACCCGTCGCCAAAGTCTCTGGCACGTCATCGGTGATCTCGACGTCTTCACCGACGGCGCCCGCTTGCTCTACGTGCTGCAATCCGACGATTTTGCCGCCTTCAAGCCTGGCCAGGAAGATCGCGAGCTTTGTCATGGCCAGCAGTGGCCCGATGCGGCCGCCCGATTGCCGGCCCAGTGCTGCCATGGTGGCGGGCGGCAGCAGGCCCGGCTGCTCGCCGCCGCGCTCCAGCATGTCGCAGAGAAGCGCCTCGCGGTCTTCGGGCCGCAGCGGCGCCAGATCCACAACGATCAGCTTGCAGCGTAGCTCGGCCAGGCGCTCGAGCAGACCGTAAGGGCCTGCAAGCACCAGCCCGCGCCGGCGTGCGAGCAAAGGCCGCGCTAGCAGGGAAGCGAGTTCGGCGTCGGGCAGGCGATGCGCGTCATCCACCAGCAACGCGTTCGATGAGGGCCGCATGCCCGTTCGATAGATTAACCCGACGGTGTCCGGTGCTGCGGCGAGGGCCTTCAGCAGCGTAGATTTGCCGACGCCAGAAAGCCCGACAAGCGCTACGGTCTGGCCCTTTGCCAAGGATGCCGTAATCCGCTCGATCGCATGCTGTGCTGCGGGGTTGCGCCACTGTTGCAGTTGCCCCGCTGGCTCGGCGGATACCGGCAGCTGGAGCGCAATGATTGCTTCGGACATGTCGATGTCTACGCGGCCAGTCTTCGCAGGTGCAAGCCGATTGCAGCTGGAGCTGGAGCTGAAAACAATGTTGTGCGGTGTGTGCGCAGTACCGTACCGGCGCCGGTCCCATCGTGGAGAGATGCTTCACGTTTGTAGCATATGTGGAAGGATGCCCTGGCCTGTCTGCGTGAATGCTGGCTTATGACGAACGGAAAATACCTGGGGAGGCGGGCGTGTTCCCCACGCCAACTTCGTGAGGTGTCTTTTTGGTATCGACGACGCTGGTCTCTCCGCAATCCTCTTCGAGTGCTGAACCTTTTGGCGTGAGGGCTGCCGAGATCCTCTGCGTGATGCGGATGCCGCCGAACCTTGGCGGGCATGGCGGTTCGCAACGTGCATGGCACTTGGTCGAGGCGTTGCGGCCGCATGGCAGGATCCATTTCGTGCTGATCTATCGCGATGTGGATCGGGACTGCGTCGATGCTCTCTGCGACGATCTCGCGCCACTGGTCGCCTCCATCACCCGCATCAACATCCCCGGATGGAATCCGCGCCGCACGAAATTGCTTGGGCTGTTGCATCCCGACATCCTCAATCTCGCGCGCATGCGCAGCCAGGAAGCGCCGCTGCTCTCGCGGCGCGAGTTGGAAGCGATCGCTGCACGATTGCCGACGCGCTGCCCGGATATCGTCTTTGCCGGCCGCCTCTGTTCCGCATCGATCGTGCAGTCGCTGATCGATGCCGGCTTGCTGTCCGCGCCGCTGCGCGTGGTCGATTTCGACGACATCATGTCGAAGTTCCGGCGGCGGCAGATTGCGGCGGAAGGTGGGATCATGGGCCGGCAATGGCGTGCGCTGGCACCGCTGGACGCATGGCTGATCGCACGCGCCGAACGGCGCATCGCGGGCTCCTGGCAGGGTGTCAGCGTGTGCACCGAGGAGGATGTGGCGATCCTGCAGGCGGCGCATCCGCAGACGCCCATCGTGAAAATCCCCAATGTGCTCGAGCGCGATGCTCTACCACCCCGGCAGCCGGATGGCTTCACCAACCTGCTGTTCGTCGGCAATCTCGGTTTCGGGCCGAACGTGTCCGGCCTGCAGACCTTCATCGAGCAGGGCTGGCCGGCGGTGCGCCAGGCCATTCCGGGCGCCAGGCTGAGCATCGTCGGGCTCAATCCGCCGCCAGATTTTTTGACCTTCGCCGGACGGCATGGATTGCCGGTGCATGCCAATGCGCCGAGCTTGAAGCCGCATTACGAAGCGGCCGATATCGTCCTCGTGCCGATCCTGTTCGGCAGCGGCACGCGCATCAAGATCCTCGAAGCGATGGCCTATGGTCGGCCGGTGGTATCGACCACGATGGGCGCCGAAGGGATGGGCCTGGAACATCGCCGGCATTTGCTACTGGCGCCCGACATGACGGCGTTTGCCGATGCGGTGATCGAACTCGCGCGCGATCCGGAGGCGGCGCGCGCCATGGCTGTGCGCGCGCGCCTCTACCAGGAGGCGCATTACCGGCCGGCCGCGATCAAGGCGGCGATGGCCGAGCTGATCGCCGCCGGCGGCACGAAGATCGACGACAGCACGCAGCCTCCCGCAGCATCCGGCACCCTGTCCGCCGACCTGCCCTCGGGCGAACCGGAGCACGGCGCGCTCAAGGGTGCTGCGATCAACGGTGTCATTGCCAACATGCTGTCGCAGTTCCTGCTGTTTGGGCTGCGCTTCGGCTACCAGATTGCCATCGCCCGTCTGCTTCTGCCCGCTGATTTCGGCTTGGTCGCGATGATCACTCCGGTGCTCGGATTCGTGCAGCTCTTTGCCGATCTCGGGCTCTCGCAGGCGACCATCCAGATGAAGGAGATCTCGCAGGCGCAGCTGAGCTTCCTCTACTGGTTGAACGTTGCGGCGGGCCTGTTGCTGGCGGGCCTGTGTATCGCTGTCTCGCCGTTCGTCGCGGCCTTCTACGGCGACCCTCGTGTCGGCGGGGTGATGACGGCCTCCGCCGCATTATTCGCGCTGGGCGGCTTTTTCAGCCAGCATCTGGCTTTGCTGAATCGGCAAATGCGCTTCCGCGCTCTGGCAACAATCAATCTTACCAGTTTCGTGGCGGGGGCTGCCTGCGGAATCGGCGCTGCGGCGGCGGGTGCGAGCTACTGGGCGATCGTGATCAACCAGGTCGCTACCTCGCTGACGACGATGGTGCTGGCATGGAGCCTCAGCCGCTGGCTGCCGGGGCGTCCGGGATCGCTTGCACAGTTCAAACCGCTGCTGGAGTTCGGCACCAACACCACCGGCTTCAACATCGTCAATTTCTTCTCGCGCAACAGCGCCAACGTCCTGCTTGGCCGTTTCGCCGGCGAACTGCCGCTCGGCTTCTACGATCGGGCCACCAAACTGATGCTGGTGCCGTTCCAGCAGGTCTGCGCCCCGTTCTCCAGCGTGGCGCTGCCGCTGCTCTCCCGCACGCAGCACCAGCCGGCGCTCTACGCCCAGGCCTATGAGCGCATGCTGGAGACCATGCTGGTGCTCACGTATCCTTGCCTGGCCTTCATGATCGTCAACAGCCATGCCTTGGCCGTGCTGGCGCTGGGCGCACGCTGGGCGGGGGTGGCGCCAATCTTCGCCATTCTCGGGATCGACATGTTCGTGGCCCCCATCGGGACAAGCATTGGCTGGCTCTTCGTCAGCCAGGCGCGCACGCGCGAGATGCGCAACATGGGTGTGGTCACTTCGCTGCTGTTCGTCACCTGCTTTGTGATCGGCCTGCATTGGAGTGCGCGCGGGGTCGCCGCCGGTTATGCGGCGGCGGGCCTGATCGAGATTTGCCTGCTTATTCCCGTGGTCACGCGAAGCGGCCCGATCCGGACCAGCGACATGCTTGCGGTACTCGCACCTAATGTGTTCGCCGCAGCAATTGCCTTCGCCGCCGTCGTAGCTGTCCGTGCGCTCGGGCTCCCGATGATAGCCGGTCTGCCGGCAGGGCTTGCGGCCGCCTATACAAGTTTCGGGCTCGCCTTGATGGTGCTGCCGCGCGGACGACGCATGCTGTCTGAAGCACGTCGACAGGCCATGGGCCTTGTGGCCCGGGTCGGCCACGCATGAGCCATACCATCGCCACACCAAACATCAGCGTTGCCCTGGTGACCCATGTCTGGACGCCGGACATACAGCGCGTGTTCGAGCGACTGCAGGCCGAGGCGCCGCCGGATCACGATATACGTTTTCTGCTCAGCGCCGATGCCGAGCTTCCGGATCCGCCGGTGCCCTCCGGAGAACTGGTGCGCGTCTGCCGCGAGGATCTCTTCCGCTTGCCCTATCCGCGTAAATGCCATGAGGGCGACTGGGTGATTGCCGGCAATCTGGACCTCGTTTTCCTCGAGTTTCGCCGCCGTCTGCCGGAATACAACCAGTACTGGTTCATCGAATATGACGTGCATTACGAAGGCAATTGGCGTCGCCTGTTCGAGCATTTCCGTGCAAGCAACGCTGCCTTGCTGGGCGCTATCCAGGAATACATCGCCAAGGTTCCGCACAAGCTGGATCTGGGATATCCGCATCTCAGCGTGCCGCCGGGAATGGCCTGGAAGCAGGCGGATCAGGTCAAGGGTTTCTACCCGCTCTGCCGCCTGGATGCCGCGTTGCTCGACGCGCTGGACGCCGATTATCGCGCCGGGCTTGGCGGGCATTACGAAATCATTCTCCCCAGCGTGGCTTTGCGGCACGGGCTGGGCATCGAGGATTTTGGCGGTGCCGGGTCTTTCGTGCGTGCGGAGAATGTAAATCGTTTCTACTTCGCCAATGCGGCAAGCTACTCGCATTCGCCCGGAAACTTCGTGTTCCGCCCAGGGATCAGCAAGGTGCTTGCGCGCGAAAACACACTCTGGCATCCGGTCAAGCCGGATGGCGTGCCGCTATGGTATCCGCTTCGTTTCCGCAGCGGCAATGTGCTGCGCAATTGGAAGGAGATGCTGAAGCGGCAAGTTGGGCAGGCATGGATAAGGTGGTGGTTCGCGACTCAGTGGAGGCCCTTGCGGTAGCGATCGCCGCCTCCTTCCTCAGAGAAAACAGCTTCTCCTCATCAGAGAAGAAGCCGTATTTTCCCTGGCGTGCACGCTAGAGTTATTTCGGTACGTAGCTCATGGGATTGGCGACGGTCCCGTTCCACGCAGAGATCTCCTGCACCACGATCGTCCAGCCATCGACGATGCCGTCATTCTCCCGGATCGTCTGGCCGTTGACCAGCCAGATCGGCACAGCCTGGTTGCCAATCATCAAGCTCATTGCCTGCTGCTTCCAAGCACCGGTCGAGTCCTGGTACCATGGTGCGTTTTGATACTCCATATACATGGACGTGAGCAGCTTGCCGTCCATGAATTCATAGAGCAGGTTCGATCCATCGTTGGACCATGACAACACAAGATCATGGAAACCGGTAGTATCGGGCGTCGGCAACGTCTCGAAAGCAGGTGCTGCGGCCTGCCAGAACTGGTAGCCGTTCGCGTTGGCGCTGTAAACGACATGCGGTGCCTGGTTCCATTGCACGCCGTAATTGTTGGGCGTGTTGAAAATGACCTGGTAGCCGTTCGTGATGGCGGAGTTGTAGTTCCAGACCGGATAATTGTCGTTCATGTCGACTTCGAACGCTGCGCCGTATTGCGGGAGCTGCACCAGGGATTGCTGGGTGCCATATCCCTGATAGGGATTTCCGCCGGGGCCAGGTGAGGTCTGTGACCCTGAGAACAGCCAGATGGGCGCCCACGCATGCGGAGCTGTCGGGCTGCGGTAGCGCACCTTGATGATCATGCCGGGCCGGAATTCGTAAGGCACGCGCACCATCCCGCCATAAACATTTCCCTGCGTGCAGTTCGTGTGGTTCTCGTTGCAGATCGCTCGCAAAGCCATGCCCTCCCCGCGCATCACATGCAGGTTGTTGGTGGTTTCCGGCGCATAGTGGCGCGCTACCGCATAGAAGGGTGAAGACCCGCAGCCCTGGCCCGTATCGATCGGGCAGCCGATGGCCGTGTTAAGATTGCCGACCATGTAGTTCATGTAGAACCTGTCACGGATCGCCTGGCCTGTCGTGACATTGGCGCCGTTTATCATCGTTCCCATCAACAGGGAAAATGCCTGTGTGGTGGTTGCTGTAACGCGCAGACCATCTCCGACAGTGGCGGCGGCTCGCGTGGGGAGCGGCTCGGCAAGTGGAAAATTGGGCGTAGTCAAGAAACTCTGTGTCGCGTCGGCTGCATGGGCAAGATGTGTCGAGGCGAGGAGGAGTGCGGCTAAAATGTATTTTGTCATCGAAATCTCACATTGTTCAAACCGGCTACAAAGCTGCGCCGCAGTCGAACCGCTGAGGCGCGCATAGGCTGTCTGCTGGGCAAGAAGCGCTCGCCCTCCTGGGCAAGCAGCTATTGCTGAGTGCGTGCGTCGGAACGCTGGCCCGAGAGCCGGAAACCCTGCATCCGGAACACTTCTCGGGGCAAATTGTCAGAAAATACATCTCCAGGTTGTATTACATGGCGAACCTGTAGCATTCTTCACCCGAATGCAACCTGAAAAATACGTTACAAGCGGAAATTCTTCCACCGAGATACAACCGGTGGATGTAACGAGCCGCTAGTGCCAGGCAATCTGAGCCAGAGCTCCAACGGTCTTTGCCGATCAATCGATGACGGGTCCTCGATCCGGGTGGTCATTGGACCGGCCCGGTTTGCACGAGGAGCCCGGCCCCTGGGCGAGAATTGAGCGAGAGAGCACGTGAAGCTGTCCAAGATGCCATGAAGCGCGGGATGGCGGATGCAATGCTCTGGTTTCCACGGAACGATACACGGAAGCTTGTCGTGCTGAAGTCATGGGTTTCTTGCTAGTCAAACGGGCGACATTGCGGTCACACCACTCGTCGATGGATACAAAAGATCGAGGCGAGACCGGCAATTTTGTAAAGGAAATGACGATGAGACGCGCATTGCTGACGCTTGCGGGCATGATGACGTCAGCCATGAGGCCGGGCGATGCGGCTTGATCACGCGAACCGGTTCAAAGCCGCGGGTATGGATAAGACCGAGCAGGTGACAAAAGGCTTAACCGGTCGCCAGCGCTATGCATTCCGGCGCGACGGGTTCCTGTTGATTGACCAGGTAGCAAACGCCTCTGAGGTGGCCGCCCTACGGAAAATACTGGCTGCGTTGTTCGCCCGCAAAGCCGGCTTGCGGGCAGGACACTTGATCGATTATGCGGCCCCGCGACTGGCCGACGATCTAAGTGTCGCAAAAATGCCACAACTGCGCTGGTGTGTCGAACACGCGCCCGAACTCGCGACGACAGAGTTTCGCAGGCGGACGCACGCCATAGCAAAAGAACTGCTAGGCCACGACGCCGTCTTCGCGTTCGACCACGCCATCATCAAGCCGGCCCATAGCGGCAGCCAGACGCCGTGGCACCAGGACATGGCGTTTCAGAACAAGCGCGACAGACATAGGCAGATTACATTCTGGATGCCTTTGCAGGATGTGGCGCTGGACAATAGTTGCCTGTTCTACCTGCCTGGCAGCCACCGTGGGCCGCTGTTGCACCACAACCATCTTCTCGAGGACAAGGATGTCCATGGGCTGGAAGCCAGGAGCCTCCCGGCTCAGACACCTCGTGCTGCGCTCCTGCAGGCGGGCGGGGTGGCATTGCATGATTGCCGTACGCTGCACAGCGCCGGCCCGAACCTGTCAGGCACGCCACGCTGGTCGTATGCGGTGGCCTATCGTAGGCCCAATCGCGACTGGGTGAGCAGGCTGCGCTATGGACCGTCTTTGCGTGATTTACTTTTCCGTTAGCCCGCTTTGCGGATTGACGCGCCTGCTGCCGGCCGCAGAATGCGTCACTCCAGAGAGGCGCTTCCCGCGGCTGAAATGAATTCTTTATTGGCGACCGGAAAGACAATCCTGTGAGGCTTCCCCGAAACCTGCTTGCTTTCTGTCTCGTGCCTCTCCTCGGCAGGACCGCGCAAGCAGGCGAATGGTGGCCGCTGGACGCCAACAACACCATGGTCATCGATACCACCAAAGGGCGACTGGTCGTGGAGATGCGGCCGGACTTTGCGCCCTTGGCCGTAGCCCGGATCAAGCTTCTCGCCCACGAGCACGTCTATGATGGGCTGCTGTTCCATCGCGTTCTGGATCACTACGTGGACCAGACGGGCAATCCGAACAATCGCGATGGCGGCACATCGCGTTATCCGAACCTCAAGCCTGAATTCCGGATAATGCTTGCGCCTCCTGCCATTGATGCGATCGCTACCCAGTCCGCTGACGGCATCACTGGCTTTGTCGGCGCCACCCCTTTCGCAGCGAGCCTGAACCCTCAACACCCCGGCACTTGGCGCGCCTGGGGCGCCTACTGTCCAGGCGTTGCAGGCATGGGCCGCGAGGAAGGGCTCGACACCGCCAACAGCGAAATCTTTTTCATGCGCGATGCGAGCAGATCCCTCGATCATGACTACACTGTTTGGGGCCGCGTGGTGCAGGGATTGGAGGTTGTGCGTGCCATCGCGGTCGGAGAACCGCCACCTGCTCCGGACAGAATGATTCGTGTCAGATTGATGGCTGAGCTGCCGGAAGCCGAACAGCCGAAGATCGAGGTGATCGATACGCATTCGGCCGCGTTTGCGGCTGCACTGCGTGCGTTGCGTGCACAGCGTGGTGCTGATTTCTCGGTGTGCGATGTGCCGATTGCAACACGGACGCTTCATGGTGGTGAGAAGTAGAAAGCTCTTCTTTTCTGAAGAAAAGAAGCAAAAGACTTTCAGGTCGCTGTCGCGGTATTATCCGGCAGAGAGGGAGCAGGCAGCGTGGATGAGGGCTAGATGACTTAAGGCCTGGGGGACGTTGCCTAAGGCTGCGCCGGTGTGCGGATCGATCTGTTCGTTCATAAGGCCCAGATTTTGGCCACACGATTCGAGCATGGCCCGCATTTGCGACGATGCTTTCTCTGGCTCTCCCAGTAACGCAAATGCTTCCACCAGCCAGAAGCCGCAAGCGATGAAGGCACCCTCCTCCGCCTGCATGCCGGAATAGCGATAGATATGAGGCCCGCAGCCTAACTCGCGCTGCACAGCGTCGCGTGTCAAAGCCAACCGCTTCTTGTTCGCATACCCGAAGCGCGCGGCAAGCAATAAGCTTGCATCGAGCTTCTCCGAGCCGGCTTGCAATGTGTAAGATTGCTTCTCTTCGCTCCAACACTCGGCCTCTATCCACGCGTAAATGCTGTCCCGCTCGCTGCGCCATGCAGCGACCCTGCTATCGTCCAGTTGTCCTAGCGCCGCGAGCGACACGGCTCGATCCAGCGCCAACCAACAGCTGATCTTCGACAGGGTATAATGGGCCTGTTCCTCAAGCTCCCAGATGCCGCTATCTTTGCTATGCCAGAGACTCACACAACGATCGGCCTCGTCGGCCAGCAATTTACGTGTTGCCAGGTCGAGCACATGGCCTTCGCCAACGAATAACGAAGCGGTCTCGAAGATATCGCCGAACATGCCGAGTTGTAGTTGGGCAGCCGCCTTGTTGCCGAGGCGGACCGGTCCGCTATCGCAATACCCGGGTAAATCGAGCACCGTTTCCGCAGGCACCTCGCCGCCATCGAGCGTATACATGGTAGCAAGTTTGCCGCCATGCCTGCGCACTGTCCTGGTCAGCCAGGAAAAGGCGGCCTGTGCTTCGGCCGTCGCACCCACACGCAGGAATGCTTTGATCGTGTAGGTGACGTCACGCAGCCAGGCGTAACGGTAATCATAGTTCTTGTCGCCGCCGATACGTTCCGGAAGCCCGTTTGTGGCCGCGGCCGCGATGGCGCCGGAAGGTGAATATACCAGCAGCTTAAGCGCAAGGGCACTGCGGCGCACGGCTGCGTCATGCACACCGACTTGGCCGAGCCTGCTTGTCCATTCCTTCCAAGATTGGTCGGAGCGATCTATCCGTTCATCGATCTCTTCCATGGGGGACAATATCAAGGGTGTGTCCCATCCCGCCAAAACGGCGAGGATGCTGCGTTCCCCTGCCTTGACGGCAAGCGTTGCGATGACGCCGCGTGCATTCTCCTCGATCCTCCGCACTGTGTCAGAGGAGCGGAAGGCAGTGATCAAGCCGTCCAGGTGCAACACATCGCCATGTGGACTTGTTTCGCGGCGCGACTCTGCTGCAATCCGTCGTGCCGACAATACTTCGATGCGGCATTCCACCACACCGTCCAGACCATCGACACGGCGTGCCAGTTCGCTCCACGGCAGACGGCCGGAAATGCCGCTATTGAGCGAATCGGTCACCCGTATCCGACCCGTTGCCGTCGTAAAAATCAGCTCGAATACGTTGCTATCGTCGCGATAGCAACGCTCAACGGTGAATGGCTGAACCGGCGTGATCGAAAACCGCCCACCTTCTTCCGGATCGAGTATACGATCGAATAGGGGTGCCCCATCCATCGATGATGGACACCACCAGTCGATCGAGCCATTGGCACCTGCCAGCGCCACGCTGCGTCCGTCACCCAGAGCGGCATAGGATTCGAGCGGCAGGAAGCCTTCCTGCCGCAAGCCCGGATTGATCACGAAATGGGATTGCCCCCGGTGACGCCGTAAACCTCGCCGGTCACGTAGCTCGATTCCTGCGACGCCAGCAGCACGTAAATGGGCGCGCATTCTGCCGGCTGCCCCGGGCGCTTCATTGGCACTTCCTCGCCAAAGTCAGGAATGTTCTTTGCAGGCTGGCCGCCGGATGATTGCAGCGGGGTCCAGAACGGCCCGGGTGCAACTGCATTTACGCGGATACCCTTGCTGACCACCTGTTTGGCGAGCGCATGGGTAAAGGCGGTGATCGCAGCTTTTGTGGGCGCGTAATCCAGCAGCATCGGCGAAGGATTATAGCTCTGTATCGACGTCGTGTTGATGATCGTGGCACCCTTCGGCATCAGCGGCAGCGCCGCCTTGCAGAGCCAGAACATCGCAAAGACATTGGTGCGGAACGTGGCCTCGAATTGCTCGGTGGTGAGATCGGCGATATTTTCGACAGCCGTCTGCTTGCCGGCGACATTCACCAATATGTCGAGGCCGCCAAGATGCAACTCCGCATCCCGCACCAGCGATTTGCAGAAATCCTCGTTCGTGATGTCGCCGGGCATGGCGACGCCCTTTACGCCCGCTTCTGTCACGAAACGTATTGTCTCCTGCGCATCCACCTCTTCGCTGGCAAGGTAGTTGAGCGCAACGTCCGCACCTTCGCGGGCGAACGCAATCGCGACAGCGCGACCGATGCCACTGTCGCCGCCGGTGATCAGCGCGCGACGACCGGCGAGCCGGCCGAAACCTTTGTAGCTCTCCTCACCATGATCGGGTTTAGGCACCATGTCTTTGGCAAGGCCAGGAGCCGATTGCGGCTGGTCTTCAAATTTGGGTTGCGGATACTGCGTTAGTGGATCCTGCATCGTATATTGGTTCTTGCTCACGAGCCGTATCTTCCAGAGTTGTTCGGCGGGAGAACGTGACCGGCGCCTGCGAGTTTGCTTCCTGCGGCAAAGGTGTGGAACAGTTTGGCCGATGCAAACGGGCTCTAGCCTGCCGCGCTTTTTGGCCCTCTACGCAGCCCTGTTTGCCGCGTTTGGCGTAGCATCGCCTTTTTTGCCGGGCCTGCTCCAGCAGGATGGCTTGCACGCCAGCAGTATCGGCATCGTGCTCGCGTCAGGCACGGCGATCAGGCTGTTGGCCGGGCCTTTAGGTGGGCGGCTGGCAGACCGCCTGGCGAAGCCTTCGCGTGTCCTCGCCGGCTTTGCCGCGGCTTCTGCTTTGGTGGCGATCCTCTATGCACCCGCGCGCGGCCTCACAGCACTTCTTTGTGTCAGCGTCGCGCATGCTGCGATGCTGGCACCTTTGACGCCGGTGGCCGACGCGCTCGCTTTGGGTTCTGCGCTGCAGCCGCCAGGCTTTCGTTATGGCTGGGTTCGCGGTGCCGGTTCTGCCGCTTTCATCGCGGCCACGCTTCTCTCCGGCGAGATGGTGGAGCGGTTCGGCCTAGATATCATCATCTGGATGAACGGGGCACTGCTTGCCGTCGGTGCTGCCCTTGCCTTGCGTATTCCAAACCAGGTTGCTGGCGCAGTAGAGGCTGGCGCTCCCGCACCCACGGGCGCCGTGCTGGCCCCCTGGCGCGCCTTGCTCGGTATTCCGGTGTTCCTGCGCCTGATGGCGGCGGCGGCATTGATTACCGGCAGCCATGCGCTGCATGACGGATTCGAGGTGATACGCTGGCGGGCTGGTGGGCTTTCAGCCGGCCAGTCGGGCGCGCTCTGGGCGTTGTCGGTCGCCGGTGAGGTGTTCGTGTTCTTCTATGCGGGGCGACGGCTGCTGGATCGCCTTGGGCCAGGCCGCGCGATGATGCTAGCGGCGGCGGCCGGCGTGCTGCGTTGGGGTGTTGCAGCCAGCACAGTGTCATTTCCGATACTCGCCGTCGTCGAGCCATTGCACGGCCTCACCTTCGCGCTGCTTCATCTTGCCTGTATGGCCGTCATCGGTCGCGTGATACCAAAAACCTTGGCCGCGACCGCACAGGCTTTCTACGCAACCGTTGCAACGGGCGCCGTCTATGCCATCGTGACGTTGGCGACCGGCCCGCTCTATGAGCGCTTCGGTGCTGCCTCCTTCTGGGTCATGGCGTTTATGTGCCTTCTGGCGCTGCCGATTGCAGGCGGCCTGCGGGTGCCGCACGAAAACGCGTGATCTATGCCCCCAGCCGCCGGCCGAGGTAACGGGTGACGGCGCGTTCTTCAGCGGTAAGCCCTGGTGCATCGGCATCGAGCACCGCGCCGGCGCGGGATTTTACACCTTCGAGCAGGCTGCCATCGAGATAGCCGTCGAAGATCGCCGGATGTATATAACATTTTCGGCAGATGCTTGGCGTGTTGCCCAACATCTTCGCCACCGCCTCGATGGCACGCAGCACGTTCTTCTTGGCTTTCGCCTCGCTGTCGAACGCCTCGAATTGCTGCAGGGCGAGTGCCGCCAGATTTGTCGCAGCCCAGGTTCGAAAATCCTTCGCCGTGATGTCTTCCCCGGTGATCTCGCGCAGATAGGCATTTACATCGTCGGAGCCGACGCCGTGCTCGCTGCCGTCCTCATCCACGTATTTGAAAAGATCCTGTCCGCGTATGTCCTGAAGGCGCTGTATGATTTTGGCGAGCCGCCGGTCTTTCACCTCGGTGTGCCAAACGATGCCGTGCTTCGCACGGAAATCGAACGTCAGCACACCGCCTTTCACCGTGGCGTGCCGTTGCCGCAGCGTTGTCAGGCCGAAACTCTTGTTGTTGCGAGCATATTCCTCGTTTCCGATCCGCATGAGCGTGCGTTCCAGCAGACGCACGAGGACGGCGAGAACTTTCTCACGCGGCAGGCCAGGCCGCGCGATATCGTGCTCTACCTGCGCGCGTATGACCGGGAGCTTCGCACCGAAAACGAGCATCTTGCTGAATTTCGCTTCATCACGCACGAGGCGCCAACGCGGATGATACCGATATTGCTTCCGACCACGCGCATCTCGCCCGATGGCTTGAATGTGCCCGTTAGGGTTTTTGCAGATCCACACATCTGTATAGGCCGGCGGGATGGCGAGCTTCCGTATGCGGGCGATAATCTTGTCGTCCTTGATCTCCTTGCCTTTTGCATCCTGGTAGATGAAGCCGTCCTTGCCCGCGATGCGGTGATACCCTGGCTCGGAATCGTTGGTATAGTGCAGATGTGCTGCTTCGGCTGCCTCTTCGGGAGTGAGAGGATTGTCGTTCTCGACCTTGGGTGCTTTTACCGGCATTATGGAACTACAAGCTTTCAGAAATAGGCTAGGCAAGACTTCTTTTTGAAAAAAGAGGCAAAAACTTTTATTTCCTGAGCACGTCGAGGCGGTAGGCTTCCGTGCGGGATTGCGAAAGGATCTGGTAGTTCAGGTTACGCATGAAAATAGTTGCTGCGTCGTCGCCGCTGATAGGGTAGTCGGTCTCGCCGAGGTAATGGACCAGTAGAACGACACCGCCTTTCAGCAGGCAATGGTCAACTTCCTTGGCCACGCGCGACAAAGCAGCAATGTTGAGGTAATATAGGACTTCCGACAGCACGATGAGGTCAAACTCGCCCTTCGGCCACTCATCCGGAACACTGCGGTTCTCGAAACGCACATGCGGCGCGTCGCAATCTCGTCGCGCTTGTGCCAGGGCCGCATCAGCCAGATCGAGCGCGAGCAAGTCGCGGCAACGCGTCGCCAATTGCCGTGTGAAAACGCCGATGGAACAACCGACTTCCAGGCCAGACCGATAAATGGCGTCCGGCAACGCCGCCAGACTCGCAGCATATTTATGGCGCTCGTAGTCACTTGTGGCGAATTGCCACGGATCTGGATCAGCCGCGTAGAGAGCGTCGAAATAGGCCCTTTCAATGCTTCCAACACGACGGCTCACTGCGACAGATCCACGTCGATAAATGTCTCCGTCGGCGCCGTGAAGATGTCGATGAAAGCGGAAGGCATCTGAAACCCTTCAGGATCGTCAGTGATGATCCCAGCATATTGCGACCGATGGGATTCGATCGCCGCGCGTTTCGCCGGCAGATGAGCCGCGATATCCAGCCGGAAACCGTTGATGGGCGCAACATCGATCAGCGTTCTCACCGGTATCGTCCAACCCCATACCGGATAGGCCAGAAGCTTCGCACCGGTCAGCCGGCACGCCGCTTCGGCAATCATGGCTGCCGCTTCGTGATCGCAATGTGGATCCTGCCGCCAAGAGGCGGCCACCGTGCGACAGCCCCATTGGATGATCAGTCCCGCCACGAGCGCTGCAGCCTCATCCAGCCCATCGCCTTTGCAGGGCGCGCCGGTATCCGGATAGCGCAAAAAAACCACACGCTCCGGCGGCAATCCTAGATGGCGCATCGCCGCTTTCGTCTCGTCTTCGCGCAATGCCCGCAGGCGCTCGGCTGGAAAGACCCGTGAGTTTGGATGGGATTTGCTGCCATCGGTGAGGATAGCGATTAAGGGCGGCTTGCCTTGCCGGCACGCTTCGGCGATGAGACCGCCGCAGCCGAGACTTTCGTCATCAGGATGTGGCGCGAGTACTAGGATGGGTTCATGCCCGAAAACCGTGTTGAACTCTTTAAGCGGGAGAAGGCGCATCTGCTTGAAGGCCTCTTCAGCACGCATCATGGTGTGCCTACGCGCGTGCGGAGAATGTGAGCTGCCGCTTCCGTCAATACATCGTCCGGGGCCGGCTGGCGCAAATAGGTGCCGAGATCGCGCCTGATACGCTCGATCGGATCCGGATGCAGGAACGCGGCAAGTCCTAGCGAACGCTCGATCAGAGTCATTGCCTCAAGGCTGGCCGTCTCGATTGCAATCCGCGCCAAATTCACCGTCGCGACGCATTCCGCATTATCTTTCTCATCGTATGATTTTCGTGCGGCTTCTGCCGATCGGCCTAGCCACAATACAGCGGATTCCCGTGCAATCCACACGCGCCCCATACGAGCCAGTTGATGTGGATCACGTGCGCGTCCGCGCGCGGTGAGTTGACGCATGGCGAGATCGACAAGCGCTTCCAGGCCGCCGCAGGCCACGGCAGAACCGCGCCAAGCGCCAACAGAAAATGCAGGCTCGCGCAGATAATCGCCGGGGGCGCCGATCCAGTCCCGCGGCTCGATCGCGCAGCCCTCAAAGGAGACCCGGCCGGTCAACGCCGCGCGCATCCCCTGCATCCTGCCTTCGAGCTTCTGTGCAGACGCCATCTCCGTGGACACATATGCCAGGCGGGTCTTCCCATCAGGCGTGGTGGCCGTGACCACTGCACGCCCCACAAATCCAGCCCCGGAGCAGAAGGCTTTGCCACCATGCAGCATTCCGTCCGGTGTGGCACTCAGCCGGTTTTCCCGAGGATCGGTCACCCAAAGGCCAAACAGGTGCCCCTGCGAGGCATCATGCGCCGCCCGCGTAAGAAGTGCCTTGCTGCCATAGCTTGACAACAATTCAATGGCATTCACATGGGCCTCGAAAAGCCGGCCGATCGCCAGATTGCCTTGGCCCAATAAGCGAAGCAGCAACGCCAACGCAGGCACACCAGCCGGCTCACTTCCCATCCCGAACCCGCCCACGCGACCCGGAAACGGCGCCAGAAGTACATTCTCACGGGCGAGGCAGCTAAAATCCTCCGACGGAAAAGAACATTCCTCGTCAAGCGCTACAGCATGCGTTTGCATCGCAGGGATCATTGCAGCGACAACGGAACACAGGGCCCGTCGAGCATGTTCGGTCATGCAGTGGCTTCCAGATCGCCCTGCGGCGCAGCCGCCTCCATCTCCGCGCGCAAACGGCTGCAAAGTTCGTCGGCACGCATCATCTGCTCAGGCAGATCGACCACGGCGATGCGTCGGCGCAGCAACACCTCGCTGTTTTCTTCTATTGCCGTCCATGCCTTTCCAAGACTCCCAGCCTGCACCAGCGCAGTCACCCATTGTGCATCCAGCCCGACATCTTCGGCAAATTCGGTGACCAGGCTGTGATCCGCCAGGCACGCCCGCAAGCGCCGGCGCAGATCAGCACGACGGGCGCATGCATCGGCCGGCTCCAAACGGTCGTCGAGGTAAGCGTCCGGAGACACCATGCGGCGGCGGATGGTATCGGCCATTCCCCCGGCTGCACGGCCATGCATGCGGCCCGAGACAGTGACGTGGCAGGATGGGGCATGCCGTATACGTGCATCGACATGCCGTAACGCAGTGAAGAATGCGCGGTCTTCACCAACGGGAACAGCCGGCATGCCGCCGGCCAGGGCATAGATTTGTGTGGTAACTGCGATGCTGGCGCCGGAATGCTGTGTGTGGCGCGGCAACGGGTCTGCAGGGTCAGGGTCCAACCGCGCATGAAGCTCGTCACAAAGCGCATCGTAGGCGCACTCGCGCGCATCGTCCTCATGAAGCTTCATCGGGATCTCAGCCCAATCCTGCGCATCGAGGTCCACCCAGCCGGCTACGGCATCGGCGCCGGCACGCAGGGCCTTAAGATTTTCTGCGATCCAGTCGGCATCTGCGACCGCATCCGCATCAGTGGTCAATAACACGCCGTTCGGGCCAGCCAGCTTTGCCGCAAGTTCCATGGCAAGGCGCCGCGCGTGGCCGGCATTTGCTTGGTGAGGCGGCAGATTTGGCTCGAGGATATGCAATTGAGTGCCCTGGCGTAGAACCACGGACCGAGCGATCTCGGCTGTACCGTCTACAGTGTTGTTGATGCACAAGACGATATGGTCGATTTGTGCACCAACTTGCCTGTCAAGCGCCATGAGGCACGCTTCGATATGGCTTTCCTCATCGCGCGCAGGGATAGCGACGGCAACGAAACCACATGAAGGCGTGCGCGACCATGTCATGCCTGGTTGCCTGCCGCATCCATGCACGCGCGCAGTGCTTCAATGGAAATGGTCTTCTGTCTTTCGAACAGATTGAGGGCGGCTACCATTTGCTTGTCGCGCCCCAGCCCTGCGACCGCGATTACCTTTCCGTCCTGCAGGTAGGCCGCACGGAAATCCGGCTTATCGACATCTCCATCGATCACGATCTCGTCCCACTTCTCCGCATGGCCGACATAGTCGAGCCGCTTCGTAAAATAAGTTGTCCAGAAATAGGGAACAGCCTCGAATTTGGTGTCGATCCCGAGCATGTTCAATGCGGCCACACGCCCATGCTGCTGTGCCACGCGCCAATGCTCCACCCGCACACGCTCTCCATCGCCGCGCAGCGGGAAGGCCGCGATGTCACCGCCTGCATAGATCTCGTCTGCGACACGTAATCGGGAATCAACATTCAATCCGCCATCTTCGCGACGGGAAATGTCAGGCAGAAAATTCGTCGATGGCTGTATCCCCATACCCACGACGACAAGATCCGCCTGCAAGGTCGTGCCGTCTCGCAATAGCACCCTCTCGACGTGGTGCTGCCCTTCTATGGCGGTTATCTCCTGGCCAAGGTGAAAGATGACGCCTTCTCCCTCCAGCATGCGCTGGAAAACCGCGCCGACTTTCGCGCCGAGTTGCCGCTCGAAAGGCGCGTGTTGCGGTGCCACGACAGTGATGCTCAAGCCGCGCTGGCGCAGGCTTGCAGCCGCTTCCATGGCGATAAAACCGGAACCGACGATGACCGCAGATTCTGCCTGCGCTGCAGCTTCTGCGATAGCCGCAGCATCGGCACCGGATCGCAACACGAACACGCCTTTTAGCGACTCGCCCTCGACGTTTAATCGTTTCGGCCTGCCACCTGTCGCGATCATGGCCTTATCATAGGAAAGAAACTCACCGTTGACCAAATCGATCCGCTGCGACAGCGGATCGATCTTGCTGACGGTGCCGACCATCCGCTTGATGCGATTGACGGCATAGAAATCTGCGTTCTGCAGGGGCGATTTCTCACCCCCCTCTGTGCCGGCCAGCGTGTATTTGCTTAGGACCGTACGATCATAAGGCAACTCCGCCTCTTCGCCGATCAGAACAACCTTGCCGGCAAAGCCGCTTCTGCGCAGCGTCTGTGCAGCGACCACCCCCGCAGCACCAGCACCGACAATGACAAAGCAACGATCGTCTTTCCCTGCTGCGGCTAAGATAGGAGCAGCCTGCTGTATGGCGACAAGCACGCGGCCACGCTCCAAGCGTACCGGAAAATGCGCTACATCATCGACGGCTGGCGGTTCTACATGCTGGCCGGTCACCACGCTGAAACTAGCTTTGTGCCATGGGCAGGTGACAATCCCATGCTCCAGCATGCCCTCATCCAAAGGACCGCCAGCGTGAGGGCAGCTATTCTCGATGGCGTGGCAGATGCCGTTCACGCGCGCAAGAAGGAGCGTCCGATCACCAACCTCCACTTTTTGCATGCAGCCTTCGGCAATATCGTCGAAGGCCGCTATGTCGTGCTCCACCTCTGCTATGTCTCCCATCGGCCGCGTCATTATTTCAGCTAGAGGCTCAAGCCGCCAAGGCGCCCCAGGTTGCCGACACGCAGAAGCTTGATCTCCGATGATGCTCAATCGTTCGACACGATCACTCCATCGTGGTCATCAGAACCGCGCGCGCAAAAACCGGTTGGGACGGCGAACCTTGCTTAGGAGAAGATTGATGCCGTTCGTCGCTGCGAAAGATGGAACCCGAATCCACTACAATGATTGGGGCAGCGGACCGCCGATCGTTCTGATCCATGGCTGGCCGCTCGATGCGGATATGTGGGAGTATCAGTCGGTTCATCTTGCCGAGCGGGGCTTCCGCGTCATCACCTATGACCGTCGCGGCTTCGGGCGTTCCGAGCAGCCATGGGTTGGCTATGACTACGATACTCTGGCGGATGACCTTGCCAGCATCCTGGATGCACTCGATCTCACCGGCGTAATGCTGGTCGGTTTCTCGATGGGCGGCGGCGAGGCTGTGCGTTATGTCAGCCGGCACGGTGCCGCACGCGTTGCGCGCATCGCCCTGGTATCAGCAGTCACGCCCTATCTTGTGAAGACCGATACCAACGAGGATGGTGTCGATCGCAACGTGTTCGATCAAATGGTCGACGGGTTGAAAGCCGACCGCCCCGGCTTCCTGGCCAGCTTCGGCAAGAAGTTCTTTGGCGCCGGGTTGCTGAATTTCGCCGTGAGCAGCGAGATACTGCAATGGACCCTGATGCTGGCGGTGCGCGGCTCGCCTCGCGCAACACTTGCTTGCGTGCGCGCCTTCTCTGAAACAGATTTCCGCGAAGACGTCCGCGCGATCCAGGTTCCGCTGCTGATCGTTCATGGCGATGCCGACGTGACCGTGCCGCCGGCCGCCTCCGCGGAACGCGTAGCGGCCCTGGTGCCGCATTCGGAGCTGAAAATCTACAGCGGGGCCGCGCATGGCCTGATGTATACTGAGCGAGACAGGCTGAACGCCGATCTGGCAGCGTTCGCACACGGGGTCTAGTCCGACGCACCCCCACCAGCCGCGGCTGGTGGGGGTGCAAGGCTGGACAGCGTAGAGGGCAATCACCATTTGGGGGCGAAAGGAGGTTCCTTATGGTTGATTACCGCAAAGCGCCGGAGGCTGTGGCCAAACTGACACCGGAGCAGTATCGGGTGACCCAGCAAAGTGGCACCGAGCGCGCTGGCAGCGGCCCCCTGCTGAACAACAAGCAGCCCGGGATCTATGTCGATATCGTCTCTGGCGAGCCGCTTTTCGCCAGTTCGGACAAGTTCGAGTCGGGCTGTGGCTGGCCAAGTTTCACCAAGCCCATCGAGCCTGCATACGTCGCAGAGCTGCGGGATGTATCGCATGGCATGGTGCGCACCGAGGTGCGCTCCACCTATGGCGACAGCCATCTGGGCCACGTGTTCGAAGATGGGCCGGAGGACAAAGGCGGCTTGCGCTACTGTATCAACTCCGCCTCGTTGCGCTTCGTGCATCGCGACGCGATGGAGTCGGAAGGCTACAGCGCCTATTTGAATCAGATCGAGGAATTGACATGAGCCAAGAGCGCGCCGTTCTCGCCGGAGGTTGCTTCTGGGGGATGCAGGACCTCATCCGCAAGCAGCCGGGCATTTTATCTACACGCGTCGGGTATTCCGGCGGTGATGTGCCAAACGCGACCTATCGCAACCATGGCACACATGCCGAGGCGATCGAGATCATCTTCGATCCCGCCAAAACCAGCTTTCGCAATGTGCTCGCGTTTTTCTTCCAGATCCACGATCCGACCACTCTGAATCGGCAAGGCAACGATGTCGGGCTGAGCTACCGGTCCGCGATCTTCTATACCAGCCTTGAGCAGAAGGCGGTGGCAGAGGATACGATTGCCGACGTGAACGCCTCGGGCCTTTGGCCTGGCAAGGTCGTGTCCGAGGTGGCGCCGGTCGGGGCGTTCTGGGAAGCCGAGCCGGAACATCAGGATTATCTGCAGCGCTTGCCTAGCGGATATACTTGCCACTTTGTAAGGCCAGGATGGAAATTGCCGCATCGGCAGGCAGCGGAGTAAGG
Source organism: Acetobacteraceae bacterium (assembly GCA_965198855.1). GTDB lineage: Bacteria > Pseudomonadota > Alphaproteobacteria > Acetobacterales > Acetobacteraceae > BOG-908. The sequence goes on from CBDAPZ010000002.1 coordinate 1,900,686, forward strand.
CCTTCTTTTCTGAAGAAAAGAAGCAAAAGACTTTTGCGTCGCTGTCGCGGATCACTCCGGCAGCGCACGTCAGGACATGAAAGCCTCTTGGTTCTTTTCTTCAGAAAACAACTGCTTCCTTACTGCGATAGGGCATAAGCGATCACATAATCCCCAGCCTTCGTCCCGAACGACCCATGCCCACCCGCCGCAGTCACCACAAACTGCTTCCCCGCCGCCGAATAGGTCATCGGCGTCGACTGCCCGCCAGCCGGCAGCCTGTCTTCCCATAGCTGATGACCATCCAGCACGTCATACGCTCGGATATAATAATCCGCAGTGCCGGTGAAGAAGACAACGCCACCCGCCGTCGTCATCGGGCCGCCGAGCATCGGGACACCCATTTTGATCGGGATCGGTACTGGCGCGCTATCGCGGATGGTGCCGTTGCGATGCATCCATACGATCTTGTTCGTCGCCATGTCGATCGCCGCGAGATATCCCCAGGGTGGTTGCTTGCAGGGCAGGCCGATCGGCGAAAGGAAGGCGTGCAATTCCACGCCGAAGGGCGAACCGAACATCGGCTGCACGCCGGTCTCCGTTCCCTTCGGCAGCCCTTGCGCGGGCGAGGCCGGATTGTCCTTGCCGCGTGGAATCAGGCGAGAGACGAAGGGCAGCGCCATCGGGTTGGCGACGATGATGCCGCGTGCCTGGTCCAGCGCGATCCCGCCCCATTCGAACATGCCGAGATTGCCTGGGAACACCAGCGTGCCCTGCAGCGAGGGCGGGGTGAATGTGCCTTCGTAGCGCAAACGATGGAACATGATCCGGCAGGCGAGCTGGTCGAAGATCGTCGCGCCCCACATGTCGGCACCGGTCAGCTTGGCTTCCGGCCTGAACGACAACGCGGAGAAAGGCTGAGTGGGAGAATTGCGATCCCCCGGCGCAGGCTCGACCGGCACGCTGCGTTCGGGAGCGGGCACGATGGGTTGGCCGGTTTTGCGGTCGAGCACGAACAGCATGCCGGTTTTCGCCGGCTGATAGACGGCCGGGACGATGCCGTTGGCGGTGCGCACATCGGCCAGTGTCGGCTGTGATGGCAGGTCCATGTCCCACAGATCGTGATGGACCGTCTGGAAGGACCAGGCGCGATGGCCGGTATTGATGTCGAGTGCTACCAGCGCGCTGGAATAGCGTTCGGCGAGCGCAGTACGGGCGCCGCCCCAGATGTCGGGCGTCTGCACGCCCATCGGCAGATAGACGAGCCCGAGCTTGGCATCGTAGGAGGCCGTCATCCAGGAATTCGGCGAATTGTTGGTGTAATTATGCGTAGGCGAGGCGAGCGCATTCTCGTCCTCGGCGGCCGAGTCCCAGGCCCAGACCAGCTTGCCGGTATGGATGTCGAAGCCGCGGACGACGCCGGAGGGCTCGGCAGTCGAATAGTTGTCGATCACTGCGCCGGCGATGACGAGGATCTTGTCGCTGACGATCGGCGGAGATGTCGGCTCATAGAAGCCGGCAGTGGTGACACCCATGCCGGTTTGCAGATTGAGCGTGCCGTGATCGCCGAAAGCGTCGCAGGGCGTGCCGGTGGTGGCATCGAGCTGTATCATTCGGCCATCATTGACCGGCAGGAAGATGGCGCGGGCACAGGCGGTCGGAGCCGGCGTGCCATCGATGCCGCCATCGCCGGGCTTGGTCTCGTGGTAGGAGACGCCGCGGCAGGTGAGATGCTGGAAGGTGGGGTTGTCTGCCACATGCGGATCGTAGGACCAGCGCAATTTGCCGCTGACGGCATCGAGCGCGAAGAGGCGTTGGTGTTGCGAACAGAGATAGACGGTGTCGGTCACCTTGATCGGGGTGACTTCGAAGGTGGTTTCCGTCGGGTCGTTCTTGCCCGGCAGGTCGCCGGTGCGAAACGTCCAAGCGACCTTGAGCTGGCCGACATTCTGCGGTGTGATCTGGGCGAGCGGAGAGTAGCGCTGGCCGAACTGGCTGCGGCCATAGGCACGCCAATCTTCATCCGGCTGCGACTCGTCCGCGGCGGAGGCGGCATTTGCCGCAGGAGTGATGCGGCCGCCGATATCGTGCTTGTCGGTCAGCAGGCACAGTACGAGCACGATGGCGGCAATTGCGACGCCGCCCCAGAGCGGAAGGCTGGCGCGCCGGGCGCCGGGGCCTAGGCGTCGGAGCACCCATGGGGTCAGCAGCCACAGCGCCATTGGGAACAGCACGTCGCCGCGGGCGGCCATCGGCCACCAATCGAGGCCGGCATCGGCCACGGCCCAGGCGATCGTGCCGAGCAGGACGGCCGCGAACACCCATAAGGCTGCGGCACTTCGTACAGCGAGGCAGGCGGCCGTCACCAGCACGCCGATCCCGGCGAGGATGTAGAAATATGAGCCGCCCAGCAGCGCGAGCCAGGCACCACCGCCAGTGAGCGCGAGCCCGACGAGGGCAAAAACGATAACGCTCACAATCGGCATCTTTGACATGGATGCTCAACGCCAGGCGCGGCCATTCGTTCGGTCGCCGGGGAAGGTTCGTGGGCTGCCTCCATGGCAGCAACGAACCGGCGAAATTCGATCGGCAGCATTAACGGAAAATACAGCCCGCCCGGCTATTTCAACTCCGGCTGCACCTTTGATCGTCGCAGCATGGATGGGCGCAGATGAATGCGGTAGTCGGCAATCTGACGAATAATGCGGCGGCCGCGCAGGCTTTCACCCGCTTCGGATTTGGCGGCAGACCGGATGACGTCATTCCGGTGGATCCAATGACTTGGCTGTCGGCGCAGGCCACCTGCGCGGACGAGGCGCCGCCCGGGCAAAGCACACGTGCAGCGCTGAATCTGGCCTATGAAGTGGATCAGGCGCCGCTCGGTTCGGGTTTGCGCGCCAGCCTGATGGCACAGCTGCTTGGCGGCTACCAGGCGGAAGTACAATCCATACTGAGCTATGCGGCGACGACGAAGATCCCATTTCGGGAAAGGCTCGTCTGGTTCTGGTCGAACCATTTCGCGATCACGGCGGATCGCGGCCATTCCAGCCTAGCCTGTGCGGGGCCTTATGTGCGTGATTTCATCAGGCCGTATATCGTTGGCACACTCTCGCAGATGCTGCAGGCGGCGATACTGAGCCCGGCGATGCTCACCTCGCTGAATGGCGATACATCGGTCGGCCCGCAAAGCACGATGGCGATCAATGCCGCAAAACATGGCATTTTTCTCGACATCAATGAAAATCTCGGGCGCGAGACGCTGGAGCTGTATTCGCTCGGATACAACCAGGGTTATACGCAGGCGGACGTGGATGCGCTCGCCTATCTGCTATCCGGCATCGACGTGAACGGCAATCCGGCAAAACCTTATGGCGCTTTCTATAATCCCCTGAAGCAGCAACCCGGCAACGTGACGCTGATGGGCACCATTTATCCCTGCACCTTGTCGGGCCTGGTGGGCGCGCTGCACACGCTCGGCACGCATCCGGACACCTATGCGCATTTGGCGACCAAGCTGGTCACCCATTTCGTTTCCGACACGCCTGCGGCGGCGGATATACAGACGGTGTATGCGGCGTTGGCCACCACCGGCGGCAGCCTTCCCGCGGCACATCGTGCGGTGATTGGGCTGCAGAATGCCTGGGTGCCGCTGCAGAAAACCAGAACACCGACCGATCTCTGCATTGCGGCCTTACGAGCCACCGGCGCTGCGTCGGCGGGCATGAGCACGACCATGTTCGGCTGGCCGAAAGCCCTTGGCCAAACGATGTGGTGCCCGCCCTTTCCCAATGGCTGGTCGGATGATGCGGACTGGATCGGCCCCGCGGCGATGATGCTCCGCGCCGATTGGGCCTCGTGGTTTTCCGGCACCGTTTCAGGGGTTTCGCCGTCGCAGGCCGTGCTTGCCAGCATCGCACCTTTTCTCAGCACAGGCACGGCCAACGCGCTGGCGGGCGCGTCCGGCACACAGCAGCAATTCACGCTGCTGTTCTGCTCACCCGAATTCCAGAGGCGCTGACATGCTGCTTTCTCATGATTGCGCCGAAAGCCGGCTGCGCATTGGCCGGCGCGGCATGCTGCTGGGGCTCGGCAGCATGCCTGCTTTCGGCAGCCTGACGCGTGCCAGGGCTGCCACTGCTGCTGCGCCGCGGCTGGTGGTGATCAACATCATAGGCGGGGTAGACGGGCTTTCGCTTGTGGCACCCTATGGCGATGCGAACCTTGCGAAATTGCGCAGCCAGATCATGGCGCCGGCGGTCGGCAAGCCCGGCGGCATGCTGGATCTCGGCGGCTATTTTGGCCTGCACCCGGCGATGCCAAATCTGCACCAGATGTTCCTCGACGGGACTGCGGCGATGGTGCATGCGGTGGGCAATGTGGTCGCAACACGGAGCCATTTCGAGGGTCAGGATTTTCTGCAAGCGGGGGCCGGGGAAATCCTTGGCAGCGGCTGGCTCAATCGGGCCATGCAGTACGTCTCTGCCGCCGCGGGCATGCAAAGCGGCGTCTCGCTCAGTGTCGCACCGCCGCCATTGATGCGCGGGAGCGTGATACCGGCCGGATGGGCGCCCGGCAATTTCCCGCAGATCAGCGGGACGTCGCAGACCGCCTTGCTCAACCTGCTCGCCAACGACCTTCTGCTCGGCCCGGCCTTTCAGGTCGGTGTGGGGGACAGGGCCGCCTTCAATACGCTGCTGGCAGCACGGCCTCTGCCTGCCGCCGCTTCCCCGTTGCAGGCGCTCGCCTGGGCGGCGGGCGATTTTCTCGCCGCCGAGTCCGGCCCGCGCATCGCCGCCATCGAGACACAGAATTTCGATACGCATGCCAAGCAGGTCGATTTCCTGAACACCAACCTTGCTGATCTCGATGGCGCCTTGCTAGCTCTGAAAACCAGTCTTGGCCCCGCCTGGGCCGAGACGGTGGTGATGACGATGACCGAGTTCGGCCGCACCGCCGCGTGCAACGGCAATGCCGCCGCCGGCACCGATCACGGCACCGGCTTTGCGGTGCTGCTTGCAGGCGGCGCGGTGAATGGCGGCAAGGTTTATGGCACCTGGCCGGGTTTGGCCGCGTCACAGCTTTACCAGGGACGCGATCTGGCGCCCACGACGGATATCCGATCTATTGCGATGGGTGTGCTCGAGCAGCACATGGGAATTGCGGCTGCGGAGATGGCAGGGATTTTTCCAGATAATTCGGTGAAGGCTATTTTGGGACTTGTGACCGGCTAGAACGAAGTTTTTTGAAAAAAGAACCAAAAAATCGTTTGTGTCCTCGCGCACATCGCCGGAGAGAACCGCGACAGCGACATAGAAGTCTTTTGCTTCTTTTCTTCAGAAAAGAAGACTTTCTTGCTTCAATTGACAGCACCTCTAGGCAATGCGTCACTCCCTACATGACTCTACAGGATCTGCGCTACCTCGTGGCACTCGTCGATCACGGGCATTTCGGCAGGGCCGCGGCCGCCTGCGACATCGCGCAATCCACGCTCAGCACGCAGATCAAGAAGCTGGAGGAGCAGCTTGGTGTCGCGTTGTTCGAGCGTACGAGCAAGTCGGTGTGCGTGACGGAAACCGGCGAAGAGGTCGCTGGCCGTGCGCGGAAGATTTTGGCGGATGTCGAGGCCATCGTGAGTGTCGGCCAGCGCAAGGGGGCGCCGCTGGCGCATGCGTTCAGCCTGGGCGTCATCCCGACGCTGGGGCCTTATCTCCTGCCATGGCTCGTGCCGGCGCTGCGCCACGATTATCCGGATCTGCATCTGTCGATACGTGAGGATCTGACGGCGTCGCTGCTGGAAAGGCTCGTCACCCATCGGCTGGATGCGGCGCTGGTCGCGTTGCCGGTGGCCGATGACCGCGTGGAGAGCCTGCCGCTGTTCGATGAGCCGTTCTGGTTCGCCGAGCCGCGTGGCCGCAAGACGGCAAAGCCCAGGATCATGTCCGAGGCGGATCTGCGCGGCCAGCGGCTGCTGCTGCTGACGGAGGGGCATTGCCTGCGTGACCAGGCGCTGGCGCTGTGCGGCACGGTCGATCGCCATGCCGAAGGGGATTTCCGTGCCACCAGCCTGGAGACCATCCTGCAGATGGTGGCGACCGGGCTGGGTTGCACGCTGCTGCCGGCGATGGCGCGGGGGGCTTTCCATGCCAGCGCGGTCGCCACGCGTCCGCTGGAGGCTGGACTTGGGCGTCAGATCGGCCTGGTATGGCGCCGTTCCTACCCGGCGATACGGGATCTGCATCTGCTGGCACAGACGCTGCGGGCGCATCTTCCGCAAGGTGTTCATCCGGTTTGATACGCCTATCAACGATCGCTTTGGCCTATCGTAGCCATACCGGCCATCTATTTTACAAGCGGGGTGCGCGGCGCTAGTGTCCGCGTGTTGCCAGCAGGGACATAGCTTCCGGCGCACGACATTCGCTGAATGACACGCGTCGCCGCAGAGCGAACCACACAACGCGACAGGAGAGAAACTTGGACGGAATGACGGATTCAGGCGCGGGCAAATGCCCCGTGATGCACAAAGGACGCTCCAGCCGGGCGAACCGGGATTGGTGGCCGAACAGCTTAAGCCTGCAGATGCTCAACCAGCATTCGCCGCGCTCGAACCCGCTGGGTGAAGCGTTCGACTACGCAGCGGCCTTCAAGACCCTCGATCTCGATGCGGTGATCAAGGATCTTCATGCCCTGATGACGGATTCCCAGGAGTGGTGGCCGGCCGATTTCGGTCATTACGGTGGCCTTTTCATCCGCATGGCGTGGCATAGCGCCGGCACCTATCGTATCACCGATGGCCGCGGCGGCGCCGGTGGCGGGCAGCAGCGCTTCGCGCCGCTAAACAGCTGGCCCGACAACGTCAATCTCGACAAGGCACGCCGCCTGCTCTGGCCGATCAAGCAGAAATACGGCGAGAAGCTTTCCTGGGCCGATCTGTTTGTGCTCACCGGCAATGTTGCTTTGGAATCGATGGGCTTCAAGACTTTCGGCTTCGCCGGCGGCCGGCCGGATACCTGGGAGCCGGAACAGCTTTATTGGGGCCCAGAGGGCACCTGGCTGGGTGACGAGCGATATAGCGGCGAACGCCAGCTGCAGAACCCGCTTGGCGCGGTGCAGATGGGCCTGATCTACGTGAACCCGGAAGGCCCAAACGGCAATCCTGATCCGCTCGGCTCCGCCCGTGACATCCGCGAGACCTTCGCGCGCATGGCGATGAACGACGAAGAGACGGTGGCGCTGATTGCCGGCGGCCATACCTTCGGCAAGACCCATGGTGCAGGCGATCCGTCTTTCGTCGGCGTGGAGCCGGAAAGCGGCCAGATCGAGGATCAGGGCCTCGGCTGGCACAGCAAACACGGCACGGGCTATGGCGCAGACGCCATCGGGTCCGGCCTGGAGGTCACCTGGACACAGACGCCGACGCAGTGGAGCAACCACTATTTCGACAATCTGTTCAAGTTCGAGTGGGAGCTGACCACTAGCCCAGGCGGCGCCAAGCAGTGGCAGGCGAAGAATGCACAAGCGGATATCCCTGATGCGCATGATCCGTCCAAGAAGAAGCTGCCGACCATGCTGACCTCGGATCTGGCGATGCGCTTCGATCCTGCATACGAAAAGATATCGCGCCGCTTCTACGAGAACCCCGACCAGTTCGCGGATGCGTTTGCCCGCGCTTGGTTCAAGCTGACTCATCGCGACATGGGGCCGATCGGCCGCTATCTCGGCCCATTGGTGCCGAAAGAGACGCTGATCTGGCAGGACCCGATCCCGGCCGTGGATCATCCGCTGATCGACGAAGCGGATACCGAGTCGCTGAAGGCGAAGATCCTAGCCTCCGGCTTGTCGGTTTCGCAGCTCGTCTCGGCCGCCTGGGCGTCCGCCTCGACCTATCGTGGTTCGGACAGGCGCGGTGGCGCGAACGGTGCCCGCGTTCGCCTCGCCCCGCAGATGGATTGGAAGATCAACAATCCGCCTGAGCTGGCAACAACCCTGGCAGCGCTCGAGAAAGTCCAGTCCGAGTTCAATGCGTCCGCGGCTGGCGGCAAGAAGGTTTCCATCGCCGACCTGATCGTGCTCGGTGGTACTGCCGCCATCGAAAAGGCTGCGAAGGATGGCGGCACCGAGGTGAAGGTCAGCTTCGCACCGGGCCGCATGGATGCTTCCCAGGAGCAGACCGATGCGCACTCCTTCGCGCCGCTCGAGCCGCTCGCCGATGGCTTCCGCAACCACTATCTGCTTGGACAAGAGCTGATGGCGCCTGAAGAAGCTTTGGTAGACCGTGCACAGCTGCTGAAACTCACTGGTCCTGAGATGACGGTGCTCGTCGGTGGCCTGCGCGTGCTGGGTGCTGCGGCTGTCAACTCCAAGCACGGCGTGTTCACCGATCGTGTCGGGACGCTGACTAACGACTTCTTCGTCAACCTGCTCGACATGCGTAATGAGTGGAGCCCCGTCGGCTCTGACGACATCTATGAGGGCCGCGATCGCAAAACGAAGGAAGTGAGATGGACCGCAACGCGCGTCGATCTTATTTTTGGCTCACACTCGGAACTGCGTGCCCTTGCGGAAGTCTATGGGTCGGCCGATGCGAAGGCGAAGTTCGTCAAGGACTTTGCGGCTGCATGGACCAAGGTGATGAACGCTGATCGCCTAGATTTGGTGTGACGTATAGGAGGTTTGGGGAAGGCAATCTCCCCGAACCTCCGATTACGGAGGAGGGACGCCGTTCTTTTTTAAAAAAGAACGGCTTGTCTAGAACCTAATGCAGACATGCTTTCATTTGATTTTCGGCAATCGAGAACGCGTACGGTGCGTCTGCGCGAACACTAACGTTGTGGAACAAACAGCGGCGGCCGCCTTTATCCGACACACGCACATCATAAGTTCCGGCAACGAATCCTGGCAGACTCAGGCGCTCATCTGGATCAACGGTGTGATCCGGATCGGAGAGGCATAGATTAGTCGACCACGCGCCTTTCCCGGCCGGCTGCGCATAGAGCTCTGTGATTGTTTCCGCAGTCAGATTCCAGAACTTAAGCACCTTTCTGGTCTCCGCGATGCTGGGACCGGAAGCAACAGCACCGACAATCACAAGCGCCATCAACATAGACAGCTTTTTCATCGAAAAACCTTTCTTCCGCCGTAGCACAGTCGGGACTTAACCTGTGTGAATGTCCGCGGCAATCAGGCCGCAGCGCTGTGACCCGGGATGGATGCCCGGCTTCAAACAGGGTCGGGAATGGTCTACGCTGCGCGCATCATGACCTTCCCACGCCCGATCATGCCCCCTCTGCCATGAGCAGGGCTGGTGGTGCCGGCGACGAAATGCTTCTGCGTGCCCTGGGCATCGACGAAGACGAGGAGCAGGTCTATCGAATGCTTCTGGTCCGGCGCTCCGCCACTGCCGAAGAAGCTGCCGCAGCCTTGGCGATGCCTGTGACCGCCGCCGAAAACCTGTTGCAACGGGCCGAAGCGAAGGGCCTCGCCTCGCACTCGCCCGAACGGCCACGACGGTATATCCCGACGCAGCCTGACCTTGCCGTCGATTTCCTCATCCAGCAGCAGCGCGGCTTGATTGAGAACGCGCGCGGCGCCATCCCCGCGTTGCAGTCGCTCACACCTGAAGCGCCCGCGCAGTCCAATGAGCTAGAACTCGTCGAGATCATCACCAACCGTGTGGCGCTTGGGCGAATCCTTGAGCAGCAGCAACGTGAGATGCAAAGCGAAGTGTTCGCCTTCCAGCGCGCGCCGGAGCTTTACCCGGACGGCCACCAGAAAGTGGTGCCGAAACATCTACGCATACGCAGCATCTCCGACGCCACCTATATCAGCCTGCCCGGCCGGCTGGAATTGTTGCGCAGGCTGGTAGAGCTTGGCGAAGAAGCCCGTTACGCCCACGCCTTGCCGATGAAGATGATCGTATGGGACCGCCGGATCGCGCTTGTGCCGCTCAGTATCGAGAAGCAGGAAGGCCCGGCCTTGCTGGTGCGCGGCTCTTCTCTGCTCGACGCGCTCTGCGCGTTGTTCGACCTCATGTGGGAGCGTTCGACCCCTGTAGCCTTCGCAACCGCCCAACCAGCGGATACAAAATCCAATCTGCGTTTGTCCAAGGCAGCCGAAAGCCTCATTCCGCTGTTGGCCGCAGGGCTAAACGACAAAGTCATCACCCATCAGGGTGATTTGTCCAAGACCACGCTCAATCGCCGCATTGCCGAGCTGATGCAGGCCTTCGATGCCCGCACCCGTTTTCAGCTTGGCTGGCGCGCTGCCCTTGCAGCGTTTCCCGAACGCGCGCGGCGCGGGGACGACGACGCGACTGGGTGATTTGTCCCATAGGACAAATCACCCATCATTCCGCCTTGCGTGATAGCTTCGCTCGCAGCATGATCCGCGCAGCGTAGTATTGTTGTTGAAGTTCGCAGGAAGTGAAGCAGTTCTTTTTTGAAAAAAAGAGCCAAAAGACCTTTATTCTTCGGCTACACGCTTCCGGATAAATCCGCGACAGCGACATAAAAGTCTTTTGCTTCTTTTCTTCAGAAAAGAAGGCTTTTTCCTTGCTTGTCTAGACGTGTTCTTGCAATTTCTGGAGATTTCTCATGGTTTCCCCATCGTCCGGACGCCGCACGGCACTCGCTGCCGGTTTCGCGGTTGCCTCTTTCTGCCTTGCCGATAGCGCAGCCGCGGCCCCGGCCGCCACCGATCTGGGTGCTCTTCCCGCCACCCAGCAACTGCATGCGACGATCTGGCTGGCGCGCAAGGACGAGGCCGGTTTTCAGAAGGCCCTGAAAGCCATCTATGATCCCGCGTCGCCTAGCTTCCATCACTGGATGACGCCGGCGCAGTACAACACCTATATGCCCGACCAGGACAGCCTCGCCACCGTGCGCAACGCGCTGGTGCAATCGGGCCTGACGATCGAGAAAATCGCGGCCGATGGCCGTTCGATCCAGGTGAGTGCGACCACGGCCACCATCGAGCGCGCGTTCGGCACACCGGTGCATAGTTTTCGGAGCGGCAACCAAACTTTTGTCGCCACAACGGCCAAACCAAAGCTCGCCGGCACGTCGGGCGCGTTGGTAGGGGCCATCACCGGCTTGGGCACACCGCGCACGCAGCCTTTCGCATTGCGTCAGATCGACCAGTCGACCGGTCTTCCCGTCGCCATGGCCGTGTCGCCAACTGCGGTAACGGGCGGCGCTTCCGGCTCGCCGCTCAATCCGTATTTCACGGATAACTGCTTCAACGGCAACACCACGCAGGCGCTCGAGGCTGCCGAGGGGGATGTGACGCTGGTTGGCCGCAAGCAGGTGAACGGCTATTTCGCAGCAGGGAAGGGCTACGGGGTGTGCGGCTACGATGCGACGCAGCTGCGCGCGCATTACGGCCTGACCGGTCCGGTAAACCGCGGGTTGGACGGCAAGGGACAGACGATCGGGATCGTCGTTGCGTATGGCTCGCCCTTCATCGTGAGCGATGTGAGCACCTATTCTTCGATCCTGGGCCTGCCGCAGCTTGGCGCCAGCAACTTTCAGCTGATCGACCCGCTCGGCGACCCGCTGACCTATGATTCCGGCTGGTCGACCGAAACGACGATCGATGTATCGATGGCGCATGCGATCGCGCCGGGGGCAAAGATCGTGCTGCTGGTGGCGCCGTCCAATGCGACGGACGATCTGCTGAGCACGTTCGAATACGCAGTGGAACATCAGCTTGCCGATGTGATGTCGATGAGCTTCGGCGAGGCCGAACTCGGCTCCGACGGATCAGATGAGGAGGCCTGGGGGTTGGCAACGGCCGAGGCTGCGTCCTACGGCATTGGCGTGAATGTCTCGTCGGGCGATTCCGGCGATAACGGTGTGGGCACGCCGGTGGGTGCATCCTCGACACCGTCCGATAGCGCCTATGTCACATCGGTGGGCGGCACCACGCTGTCCCTGCCGACGGCGGAAGGCAAGCGCGATGTCGGTTGGGGTTGGCAATCGACCTATCCAAACACGAACCGGCTTGTGAAGACGAAGCTGCAGGTCGGCGCGGGCGAGGCGGTGGGCGCCGGCGGCGGCGAGAGCGTCTATTTCGGCAAGCCGTTCTGGCAGGATGCACTACCAGGGTCAGGCCGTCAGCAGCCGGACATCTCGGCGATCGCCGATCCGCTGACGGGTGCCGACCTGGTGCTGACTGTAGAAGATGGCGACTACCTCGTTCAGGTTGTCACCGTGGCCGGCGGCACGAGCGTGGCATCGCCTGTCTTCGCGGGTATCTCGGCGCTCGCCAACCAGCGTGCAGGCGAGCGGATCGGCCAGGTGGCCCCGCTGCTGGCAGGGCTGCAGGGCACCGCGATCAACGACATCCTCCCGCTGACGAGCCAGGATCCGAAGATGACGGCGACTCTGAAAGGCAAGCCGGTGACCACGCCCGATGTGACGCCGGACGCGTTGGCCCTGCTTCCGGAAGGTGTCGATGACATCGAGCAGATTTTCGTGGTGCGCCCGATCCTCTCGATGACCATCTTCACCTATGGCCTCGACACCTCGCTTACGACGACCGTCGGGTGGGACAACATGACCGGCTATGGCGAACCGAAGGGAAACGCGTTCCTGGTTGGGCTTGCTAATGCCGCCAAGGGTGTGCAGCAGTAAACCCCACTGGGCTGGCCCTCGTTTTGGGGGCCGGAACTTTTAGAAGCCGGGAAGGCCTTCTTCTCTGAAGAAAAGAAGCAAAAGACTTTTATGTTCTGGCGTATGCTGCTGGAGAGAACCGCGACAGCGACGCAAACGTCTTTTGGTTCTTTTCTTCAGAAAAGAACATCCTTCTCATCCCGCCGGGCGCATCGCGGTATCCCAGCCGCCTCCCAGTGCACGGTAAGTGCGAACCGCCGCACGCGCCGCATCTGCACGGTCGCCTGCGAGATCGTCACGTGCGGTCAGCAACTGGCGATCCGCTGCCAATACGTCGGTCAACGGGATCACGCCGGCGGCATAGGATTGCTGCGAGAGATCGCGCGCTTTGGTCAACGACGCCACTTCCTCTTGCAGTTCCTGTCTTCGTATTTCCGTCTGCTTCAACGTCATCAGCGCATCTTCGACGTCTTGCGCTGCTTTCAGCGCTGTCTGCCGATAGGCTGCGAGCGCTTCTGCATCGGCGCCGCGTGCTTGCGCCACTTCTGCATCCACCTTGCCGAAATCGAACAAGCGCCAACGCAGCGCGCCTGTCGCTACCGGTTGAAAAGCACGTGCGGTGAACAGGTGATTCACGCTCAGGCTATCGAACCCCAAGGCCCCTGAGAGCGAGATCTTTGGATAGTAGTCGGCAATGGCAGCGCCGATGCGCTCGTTCGAAGCGGCCAGGCGGCGCTCTGCGGCAATGATATCAGGTCGACGGCGGAGCACATCCAGTGGCGTGTCGCGGCCGCCGATAGCCGGCACAGGCGGGATGTCCGCGTCGGCTGAAAGATCCTTTGCGTAGGTGCCCGGCTGCGCACCCATCAGCACATCCAGCCGGTTCATCTGCGCTTCAAGTCCGGTCAGCAGAAGTGGAATGGTCGTCTGTGCCGCCTGCAACAAAGCTTCCGACTGCGCCACGTCCCGATCGTCGTCCACGCCCTGCATGCGACGAAGCCTGACGAGATCGAGAAGATGCGTATCCACCTCGATCTGGCTGCGCGCGACGGCGAGGCGCGCTTGGTAGCCGCGTATCTGCAGATACGCATCGGCGGCATCTGCGGCCACGGTGACGCGTGTGCCCAGACGGTCGGCCTCGGCCGCTTGCGCTTCCGCATGCGCGGCCGCAGCACTGCGGCGCAATCCTCCAAATAGATCGATCTCCCAACTGGCCGCTGCACCTACATCATAAAGGCGCTGATCCCTGTTGATACCGGGTAGCGCGCTTTCGATCTTGCCGATTTGGCCGTCAAGGGATTGGTGGATCGCGGAGGCGCTGCTGTCGAAATCCACCGTCGGCAGAAGCTGCGCCCCTGCTTCGGCCGCACCGGCGCGGGCCTGGCGAACACGCGCGAGCGACATGGCGAGATCGAGATTCTGCGCAAGGGCACGATTGACGATCGCGGCCAGCATTGGATCGTCGAACCCGGTCCACCATGCATCGAGCGGTGCTGTCGCTTTACCATGTGCTGCGTGGAGCACGGCCGCATTGTGGAAGGCTGCGAAGTTCGTCGCCGGGTGCAGGTAACTCGGCCCGACAGCGCAGCCATTGACAAGCAGCGTCGCGACCGTGGCGGCTACGGCCAAATCTTGCCTTCGCACGGTGTGCTGCGAGAGACTGCGCCACGCCGGCCCGCTTGCCATGCCAAAACCCATCGAAACACCTTCACCTACCTGAGGTGTGACTCATGTCTTATCTGGTCACACGCTTGTCAAGGTTGGCGCGGCTAACTTTATTGGCTATTTAGAACACCGAAAGAACAGGCAGAGAGATGGCAGCCCCTCCCACTACCGGCCAGCGCGGACCCGCGGAGCATGACCGGCGGGAACAGATCATTGTGGCGGCCCGGGAGCATTTCCAACGCTACGGCTACCAGAAGACCACCGTCGCTGAACTCGCCCAGGCGATCGGCCTGTCTAAAGCCTATATCTACAAGTTTTTCGAATCCAAGCAGGCCATCGGTGAGGCGATCTGCGCCTCCTGTCTTGCGGAGATCGCAGCCGAGGCACGTGGCATCGGGATGGAAGGCAAGCCGGCCGCCGATCGGCTCCGCCGTATTTTCCGCTCTCTTGCAAATCGCAGCGCTGAACTTTTCTTCGAGGACCGCAAACTGCACGATCTCGCAGCCACCTCCTCCAACGAGGATTGGCAGTCCACCCGAAATTACCAGGCGGTGCTCACGGACATCATCAGGCACGTTCTGAGGGACGGACGGGAGGCCGGCGAGTTCGAGCGGAAGACACCATTCGAGGAGGCATGCCGCGCCGTCATGCTTTGCCTCGAACCGTTCCAGAACCCGCTGATGCTCCGGCTGAAGCTCGACACGCTTGATGATGATGCGATGCTCGTGGCGAATCTGGTGCTCCGCAGCCTCTCTCGCTGAACGGCATGGAGTAGACGAATTACGTTAGTGACTCATTGACACAATAGTCACTCGTCTACATGTTCCGGCTATCGACATGGCCGGAGCCCGCGTATGTCTCATTCTCGCGCACTCGATCTCGCGCTGATCGGCACAATCGGGGCTTTCGGCCTTGCGGCATGCAAGCATCCGGAGGCGGCCGATATCCGCCAGCGTCAGGTGATCGTGCAGGCCGCCATCGCGGAGCCCGCCGGCGTAGTCGGCCGGATTTTCACCGGCGTCGTTGCGGCCAGGGTACAAAGCGACCTCGGCTTTCGCGTGCAGGGCAAGATCGTGTCGCGCCTAGTCGATACCGGGCAGATCGTGCGTCGTGGACAGGCTTTGATGCGCATCGATCCCACCGATTACGCGCATGCCGTCACGGTGCAATCCGGCGACGTGGCCTCGGCGCGTGCCCGCTGGATTCAAGCCGATGCCGACGAAAAACGCTATCGCGGACTCGTGACCTCCGGCGCCATTTCGCGCCTGGTCTACGACGACGCGAAGGCGGCGGCTGACAGTGCTAAGGCACTCCTCGCAGCAGGGGAAGCGCAGGAGAAAGTAGCCCGTAATCAGGGCGATTACGCGCTGCTGCTGGCCGATTCCGATGGCACGATCGTCGAGACACTGGCCGAGCCGGGGCAGGTGGTCGCAGCGGGGCAGACCGTCATCAGGCTCGCCCATGCCGGGCCGCGTGAAGCATCGATAGACCTTCCCGAAACGATACGCCCGCCGCTGCTCTCCGTTGCCTCGGCTACGCTGTTCGGCGGCCAGGCGCATGTCACGGCACGATTGCGGCAGCTCTCTGACTCAGCAGATCCGCGCACGCGTACTTACGAGGCGCGCTATGTCCTGCAAGGTGATGGTGCGACCGCACCTTTGGGTGCGACGGTGAAAGTCACTCTGGACGGCGGTAGCGGGTCGCAATCTTTACAGGTGCCCTCAGGCGCCATCGACGACGAGGGCCGTGGGCCCGGCGTATGGATCATCAAGGGAGAGCCTGCAACGGTTTCTTATCGTCCGGTCGAAGTGGAGGCGATCGGCGACGAAGCGGCGACCTTGCGGAGCGGCCTGAAGGCAGGTGAGCGGATCGTCGCAGCCGGCGGGCATTTCCTGCATGAGGGCCAGCATGTGCGTGTCATCGACAATAAGGTTGCCATGCAATGAGCGGCTTCAATCTCTCCGGCCTCGCCGTGCGCGAGCGCGGCATCACCTTGTTCCTGATTCTGGCAATGACTCTCTCGGGCATCTTCGCCTATGTGAGCCTGGGCCGCGCGGAAGACCCGAGCTTCACCGTCAAGGTGCTGACGGTGGTTGCCGCGTGGCCGGGTGCGACGGCGCAGGAGATGCAAGACCTGGTAGCCGATCCTTTGGAAAAGCGGTTGCAGGAGCTGCAATGGTACGATCACGTCGATACTTTTACGCGTCCGGGCCAAGTGCTGATGACACTATATCTGCGCGACCAGATACCGCCGCGTGAGGTGCCGGAGCAATTCTACCAGGCACGCAAGAAGCTCGGAGACACAGCCTACAAATTGCCGCAAGGTGCCATCGGCCCGATCATCAACGATGAATACTCGGATGTGGCATTCGCGGTCTATGCCATAGAAGGCAAAGGCCTGCCGGAGCGGCTGTTGGCCCGCCAGGCGGAAACGGTGCGGCAGCGCCTGCTGCATGTGCCGGGCGTGCGCAAGGTCGATATTCTTGGCGAACGGCCGGAAAAGATATTCGTCAATTTCAACTATGCCCGGTTGGCCACACTCGGTGTGTCGCCGGCGGATGTGCTGGCGGATCTGCAGCGGCAGAACATCGTCACCGCTGCAGGCTCCATCGACACGCACGGTCCACAGATCTTCCTGCGCCTGGACAGCGCTTTGGACGATCTTGGCAAGATCCGTGACACGCCCATCGTTGCCGGCGGCCATGTCCTGCGTCTGGGTGACATCGCAGATGTGTCGCGCGGCTACGAGGATCCGCCGACCTACCTCATCCGCCACAACCAGGAACGCGCGCTGGTTCTGAGCGTGGTGATGAAGGATCGCTGGAACGGTTTGTCTTTGGGGAAGGCGCTGACCGAGGCCGAATCCACGCTGGGTGCTGATCTGCCCGCCGGTGTGTCACTGCAGAAAATCACCGATCAGGCAGTCAACATCAAGGAAGCGGTCGGCGAGTTCATGCTGAAATTCTTTGTGGCACTCGTAGTGGTGATGGTGGTGTGCCTGGCGAGCCTGGGCTGGCGCGTCGGCATCGTGGTCGCGGCCGCTGTGCCGCTGACGCTGGCAACCGTGCTCGTCATCATGCTCATCACCGGCCGCGCGCTGGATCGTATCACGCTCGGCGCCTTGATCCTCGCACTCGGCTTGCTGGTGGATGATGCGATCATCTCCATCGAAATCATGGTCGTGAAACTCGAGGAGGGGTTGGACCGTATCGCCGCTGCCTCCTATGCCTGGACGCATACCGCCGCCCCTATGCTGGCCGGCACGCTGGTGACGATCATCGGTTTCATACCCATCGGCTTTGCCAAATCCAGTGCTGGCGAATATGCCGGGAACATTTTCTGGGTCACCGGTTTCGCCTTGCTGACGTCGTGGATCGTGGCCGTCGTGTTCACGCCATATCTGGGCGTCGCTCTGCTGCCGGAGATCAAGAAGGTCGAAGGCGCCTATGCCCATATCTACGCCACGCCAGGCTATAACCGCTTCCGTCGCGTGGTCGGTGCGGCGGTGCGTTTCAAATACCTTGTGGCAGGCCTGGTTCTTGTGGCCTTCCTGCTGTCGGTATTCGGGCTTGGCGCAGTGCGCCAGCAATTCTTCCCGACATCGGACCGGCCAGAGGTTCTGGCAGAAGTGCAAATGCCGGAAGGCAGCAGCATAGAAGCCACAAGCGCCGTTTCGGCAAAGGTGGAAGCCTGGCTGGTGAGCCAGCCCGAAGCCAAGGTGGTGACCAGCTATATCGGTGCCGGCGCACCACGTTTCTTCCTCGCCTACAACCCGGAACTGCCCGATCCCTCCTTCGCCAAGATCATCGTTCTCACACCGAACGAAGCCGCGCGTGAAGCGCTCAAACTAAGGCTGCGCCAGCGCATCGCCGACGGGCTGGCGCCGGAAGCCAAATTACGCGTGTCGCAACTTGTGTTTGGCCCGTACTCGCACTTTCCCGTGGCATTCCGCGTGATGGGACCAGACGCGAGCACACTGCGCAGCATTGCCGACCGTGTGCAGGCGATCATGCGTGCCAACCCCAACACGCGGCAGGTCAACCAGGATTGGGGCGAGCGCGTGCCCGCGGTTCACTTCGTTCTCGACCAGGCGCGACTGCAATTGATCGGCTTGTCGCCGGCAGAGGCCGGGCAGCAACTGCAATTGCTGCTCACCGGCACCAGCGTCACGCAATTGCGCGAAGATGTGCGCATTGTCGATCTGGTGGCCCGTAGCGGTGGCACGGAGCGGCTCGACCCGGCGAAACTCGGCGATCTGACATTGACCAATCGTGAGGGGCGCCTGGTGCCGCTAAGCCAGATCGGTCGTGTGGTGATCGGGTTCGAAGATTCTATCCTACGCCGCCGCGATCGTGTGCCGACCATTACCGTGCAAAGCGATGTCGATGAAAGCCTGCAGCCGCCTCAGGTTTCGGCCGAACTATGGCAATCCCTGCAGCCTGTCATCGCAAGCCTGCCGCCAGGCTATCACCTGGAGATTGGTGCGAATGCCGAGGAATCCGCCAAGGCCAACGCCGCACTGGTGCCTATTTTCCCGGTGATGCTGGCACTCATCCTGCTCGTGCTGATCATCCAGGTCAGAACGTTTCCAGCCATGTTCATGGTGATCCTCACGGCACCTTTGGGCCTCGTCGGCATGGTGCCCACGCTGCTGCTGTTCCATGTGCCATTCGGTTTCAACGGCATTCTGGGTCTGTTCGGTCTATCTGGCATCCTCATGCGCAACACTCTCATCCTGATCGGACAGATACATGCCAATGAGGCTGATGGCTTGGATGTCTATCACGCAGTCGTCGAAGCGACCGTGCAGCGTGCCCGGCCGGTTGTGTTGACGGCGCTGGCTGCGGTTCTCGCTTTCACCCCCCTTACACAATCGGTGTTCTGGGGTTCGCTTGCCTATACCTTGATCGGTGGAACCGCCGCGGGAACGGTATTGGTGCTGGTATTCCTGCCGGCACTCTACGCGATCTGGTTTCGCGTCAGGCTGCCTCAGCAGGAGGAGACAAAATCCCTGCAGCTGCAGGATCATGTAGCAGTTTGAATGCGCGTAAGTAATCCAAAGCCCCTCTCAGAAAAGAACGTCTTCCGTCCCGTCCCCAATAAAGATATAGCCGTAGCTAACGGCCGAGTGGGACGAAATGAGCAACAAGATTCATGAAAACGCCGGCAAGCCCACAAACCAGGCGGGCCTGCTCGATGTCCCGCGGCTGATCACCGCCTACTTCACCGGTAAACCGGACGCGGCCAACCCTGCCCAGCGCGTGTCTTTCGGCACGTCGGGCCATCGCGGTTCGGCGTTCAACGATGCGTTCAACGAAGCGCATATCCTGGCGATCACCCAGGCCATCTGTCTCTACCGGGCACAGCAGGGCACCACCGGGCCGCTTTTCATAGGCATCGACACCCATGCGCTTTCGGTGCCGGCCTTTACCAGCGCGCTTGAAGTTCTGGCGGCGAACGGTGTTGAGACGATGATCGACGCACAAGGGCTTCCCACCCCGACGCCGGTGATCTCGCACGCCATCCTAACCTATAACCGCGACCGCAAAAGCAGATTTGCCGACGGCATCGTCATCACCCCCTCGCATAATCCGCCGGAAGATGGCGGTTTCAAATACAACACGCCGAATGGCGGCCCCGCCGATACGGAGGTGACAAGCTGGATCGAACGCACAGCTAACAGCATTCTGGAAAAAAACCTCGCCGGCATAATACGCATTCCCTATGCGCGTGCGCTGGCATCGCCCCATGTGCATCGCCACGACTACACAACGCCCTACGTCGATGATCTGGATGCCATCATCGATATGGAGAAAATACGCGCAAGCGGCGTGAAGATCGGCATCGATCCGCTCGGCGGTGCCGCCGCGCATATCTGGAGTCGCCTGATCGAGCACTACGGCATCGACGCGACGGTGGTGAACGAGATGGTCGACCCGACCTTCCGCTTCATGACGGATGACTGGGACGGCAAGATCCGCATGGATTGCTCGTCGCCCTATGCGATGGCGCCGCTGATCGGCCTGCGCGAAAAATTCGACGTCGCCTTCGCCAACGATACCGATGCCGATAGGCACGGCATCGTCACCCGCTCCTCCGGGCTGATGAACCCAAACCACTATCTCGCCGTTTCCATCGACTATCTGTGGAGCAGCCGCGCGGAGTGGAGCAGCACCAGCGCCGTCGGCAAGACAATCGTCAGCAGCGCCCTGATCGACCGCGTCGCCAAAAAAATCGGCCGCATGCTCGTGGAAGTGCCTGTGGGGTTCAAGTGGTTTGTCGACGGCCTATATAACGGCTCGCTCGGTTTCGGCGGCGAAGAAAGCGCCGGCGCCTCGTTCCTGCGCCGCGACGGCACCGTATGGTCCACCGACAAGGACGGGCTGATCATGGGCCTTCTCGCCGCCGAAATGACCGCGCATAATGGCTTCGATCCCGGAATATCCTACAGCCGTCTCACCGAAGAACTCGGCGCCCCCGTGTATCAGCGCATCGATGCACCCGCCAACGCGACCCAACGGCAAAAACTCAAAACGCTATCCGCCGACGAACTCGGACTAAGCACGCTCGGCGGCGACCCGGTGCTGGCGACATTGACGAAAGCGCCTGGGAACAACGCACCTATCGGCGGCCTCAAAATCGTTACGGAGTCTGGCTGGATGGCGCTGAGGCCTTCGGGGACGGAGGATGTCTACAAGATATACGCGGAAAGCTTTCGCAGCCCGGAACATCTGCAGCAGATTCAAGAAGAGGCGCGAGAGGCCGTCATGAAAATCATAAAGTAGGAAAGCACTTCTTTTCTGAAGAAAAGAAGCAAAAGACTTTTATGAGCTGTCGCGGGCTGGGCGGCAGACGCCGTGCAGGAGAAGCCGTACGCCATCGGCAATCAATGCGTCGATGACGGTCGGATCAGTAAGACGCCCGAGGATCGCCGAGCGGGTGGGGCCGCCAATCACGCTCAGAAACGCCAGCGCCTTAACCTTGGGATCACCCGGGTTGCCAAGTCCGCGTGCCTCGTGGCGGCGGAACAGTCCCGCCAGAAAATCGATCGTCGGCACCAGCCCCTCATCGTAGCGCTCGGCAATCACCGGAAATCGAAAAGATTCCGCGTTGATGATCCGCTGCAGCCGCAGGCCGCCGGGGCTGAGAATGTTGGCCACACGTATATGCGCCACCGCCAGCAACGTGGCCTCCAGATCGTCCGTTTCCACTGCCTTGAGCTCATCCACCGGCACCAGCCACTGGTCGATCGCGCGCTGCACCGTCGCCAGGAACAGCGCCTTCTTATCCGCGTATCGGCGATAGATCGTGCGCTTCGTCACACCCGTCGCGGCCGCCACACCTTCCATGGTGGTAAGCTCAAACCCCCTCTCGAGGAACAGCTCCAAGGCACCATCCAGAAAATCCTCGTGGCGCTGCCAGGCCTCGGCGCGCGTAGGGCGGCCGGTCGCACGCCGCGCCGCCAATGCTGCACCGCCAAAATCGGCCGAAAGCTCGTTCATGCAAAAACCTTCTTGCGCTCCGGCAAAATCCGTCGATATGTATACGCGGCGGGTGCCATTGAATGCCCTGCCGCAGCCGATGAGCCGGTTCAAGCACATCTATAGGAGGAGGACGTCATGGCGCTAGGGAAGGTTCTGGACCCCACAGCAACACGTGCCGACGACATCACCAGCCACGGCCCCGATGCGGGCTCCCTCGCCGGCAAGGTGGTCGGCTTCCGCGTCGACCGCATGTGGCGCGCCTGGGACTGGATCAGCGAGCTCTGGGCCGAGAAATTCCGCGAAGCCGGCGCAGAGGTGCTGTTCTGGCGCTCCGGCGGCCGCTCGGGCGAAGAAGGCGAGCGCCACGAGCGCGAATACAAGGAATTCCTGACCAAGATCGACGTCGCCGTCGTGGGCTTGGCCAATTGCGGCTCCTGCACCGGCTGGACGATCCGCGACGCCATCACCGCCGCCAATGCCGGCCTGCCGACCACGGCCATCGCCACCGCCAATTTCGAAGCCTTCGCGCACGAGATTGCCGCCCGCGGCGGCCGCTCTGGCCTGCGCGTGCACGTGCTGCCCTATCCGCTGAACGAACAACTTCGTGAAGACGTGCTTCCGATCGGTGAGGCGCATTTCTACCCGGCCCTGACCACCATGGGCGCCAGCCTCGCGCTGCGGGAGAAGGCTGCGTGAGCATCGAGTTCATCAAGCCGTCCGCCCGCAGCGCTGCTTCGGCGCCCAAGGCGCTGGTCAGCCGTGATTGTGGCCCGGAAGGCTGCGAAGTGGATTGGCTCGCCAGCCGTCGCCACGAGGCAGATCTCGACATCGAAGGTTTTACGGATTTTGCCCTGCAGAAGGGCTGGGGCGACGGTCTGCCACTCATCCCCCCCACCGATGCCCGCGTACGCACGTTCCTGTCGGAAAACGACCGCTACCCGGATGAAGTGATCGCCTATCTGCCACCCACACAAGCCGAATGCACGGTCGAAAAGATCGTCATCAACGCAGTGATGGCCGGCGCTCCGCCGGCCTCGCTGGAACTGCTGATCGCCGCCATCGCCTCGATCGCCGATCCCGATTTCGAGCTCTACGGCGTCAACGCCACCACCGCGCCCGTCTATCCGGCCTTTGTCGTCAACGGCCCCATGCGGGACGCACTCGGCATTCCGTATTCCTATGGTTGCCTCGGCGGTGTGGCGAACAAGAGTGCTGCCATCGGCCGCGCCATCCGCCTGATCATGCGCAATGTCGCCGGTCAGGTCCCCGGCCTCACGTCACAAACCACCTTCGGCTCGCCCGGCCGCCTCGCCGGCATAATTACCGGCGAGTGGGAAGAGCGCTCGCCCTGGGCGCCGCTTGCTGTGCGACGTGGTGTTGAAGGCAACGCGGTCACCTCGTTCGGCACGATGGGAACGATGAACATCATCGACACCACGTCGCATGGCGCGGTCGATTTTCTGGAGATGATCGGCAAATCGGTTGCCTATGCCGGCTGCAATTGCTTCTCGGGGGCCGTGCCCTTTGGTGAAATGATGGTCGCCCTCAACCCGATCTGTGCGGAGATCATCGGCCGCGAGATGCCAAACATCGAGGACGTGCAGGAAACCCTGTGGAAGTTCGGCAGCGTCGATGCAAACGAACTTCAGGCGCTGCATCGCGGCCAGCTCGAACAGCAGGATCGTATCCGTTCTGATGGCCGCGTCTATCTGACGCCTGAACCAAAGGATGTTCTGGTGTTCGTCGCCGGCGGCCTCGGCGGCCTGCATGCCACCGGCTTCCACACCTTCGGCACCTCGTTGGCGCAGACAAAGCCGGTTGCCACACCCATCCCAGCCGCACAGGCGCAGGCTGCGGAATAAGGGTGCGCGTTCACGGTGTTTTCAAGCCGGAAGACCATCCCGCCTACCCGGATGCAGATGTGGATGCGCTGTTCGCCACGCTGTTTCCGGGCCAAGCCGACCCGCAGATCGACCTGAACCACACCGGCCTGGCCATCACCGCCTATAATCCGCAGCTAGCCCTGCATTTCGCCAAACTCAGCAAGTTTCTCGCGCTCGACACTGACTGGTGCAAACGCAACGATCTGCGGGAGTTGGCGATACAGGCCGTCAACCTGCACTTCAAATCGGATTTCTCGTTTCAGGCGCGTGTGCGCAACGCACACGCGGCTGGAATCGCCGACGAAATGCTGGCAGCTTTGCCGCAGTGGCGCACATCCACACTGTTCGATGAAGAACAACGCCTGGTGATCGCATATGCGAACGCTGTAGCGTGCGGCTCTGTGCCATCCGACATATTCGAAAACATCTTGGCCAAATATGGCGAGACGGAAACGATTGAGCTCACGTCGGTAGTGGCATTCTGGTCCGCTTGGGCGATGATTCTAAATGCGGTTCAGGCGTAAGAGAGGACTTCTTTTCTGAAGAAAAGAAGCAAAAGACTTTTGCGTTGCTGTCGCGGTTCCAAGGACACAAAAGTTTTTTGGTTCTTTTTTTCAAAGAAGAACTGCTTCCTCAATATCTAGCCCAGGAAGAATACTCATCGTAATTCGGTGATTCGGTAGCATTCGCGTCGGGATTCACCGGGATCTGTATCACCGCCGGCCTCCCACTCGCAAATGCCCGCCCGATTGCCGGCGCTATATCTTCCTCGTGCTCCACATATTCGCCATAAGCGCCAAATCCTTCGGCGATCTTGTCGAAGCGCACGCCAGTGCTCCAATGCGCTTCCGTCTCCGGAGATTGCGGCCCCAGCATCCGCCGATACACGCCCACTTCCAGTCCCCAAGAATAATCGCAGCTGACGACGCAGATCACCGGCAATTTCTTGCGCACGGCGGTCTCCAGTTCCGAGATATGGAACATGAACGAGGAATCGCCAGTGAGCAGCATTACGGGCCGCGACCGGCCTGCCGCAATCTGCGCGCCGATGGCATAAGGCAGCCCGGTGCCGAGATGGCCGAGATTTTGGTTCCACATCACGTCGTGCGGGGTTGCCTGCGAATATGTCCAGGTGAAGATCGTGATGGCGCCACCGTCGCGCACCATGATGCCGTTTTTTGGAAAGGCCGTCGTTGCTTCCACCACCAGCCGCGCGGGATGCACGGGCACTTGGCCGGCGGGCGCATTTTCCGCAAGCTTCACTTTGTGCGCCGCGTGTGCCGTCACCCAGCTTTCGAACTCAGCCGACGGAGCACGTGGTGTGTCCTTCATCGTATCGACCAGTTGCGGCACCACGTCTCGCAGATCGCCCACCAGCGGCGCGTCGATTTTCCGGTTTACGCCGATCGCCAATGGATCACGTTCGACGTAGATCCATTTGCGCGCTGCATCGCCTTTTTCCCAGTGCCGGCCTAACCCGAAATGAACCGGCTCGCCCAGCTCGGTGCCGATGGCTATTACCAGGTCGGAGGCTTCCACAGCAGCAATCGCCGCCGGCGAGAAACCGTACGGGAAAGTGCGATCCTCAAGGCCCTCCAGGAACGAGGTGCCGCCGGAGGTTTGTATCACCGGGCAGGCAAGCACCCGCGCCAGCGCCGCCACGGCGTTGTGTGCACGTGCCGTGAAAACGCCTTGCCCAGCCAGCAGGATCGGCTGCCGAGCCGCGCGCATCAGCGCCGTCGCTTTCTCAATCATCGGCGCGCTTGCTGCCATATGTACCAGGCGATACTCGTCCGGCTGCTGCAACGGTGCCCAGTCGGGTTTTTCCTGCAGCACCTGCATCGGGATTTCAACATAGACAGGTCCGGGCGTCCCTGACTGGCAGCGGCGCAGAGCCTCTAGGATGATCTCGTCGGTCTGTTCGGCGTATTCGATGACGCCGATATATTTCATCGACGCCTCGAAATACTTCGGCTGGCTGATATATTGGATGCGCCCACGCTTCACCCGCTGGTCTGCAGAGCGTGCGCGATTGCCGGCCAGGAAGATGGTCGGTGAATTCTCCTTCGCCGCCACAATCGCCGCGGCCGCGAGGTTGGCGACGCCAGGTCCTTGTGTGCCGAACACAACGCCCGGCTTTCCGGTCATGCGAGACCACGCATCGGCCATGAAGCACCCGGCCTGCTCATGATGTGGTGCAATCACGTCCCAACCGCGCGTCTCTGCCGCGACGGCCATATGCACAAAACCCGGATCGGGAATACCGAACAGGGTCTTGATTCCTTCAGCTTCGAGCAACTGCAGAATGCGCTCGTAGACGGGCACGTCGCTCATAAAAACCCCCTGATTGCCTCGCTTGATTTATTACCTCTCTAGCAGGATTCTGCTCCATGCCATAAGCCCGGCGTTTATCGGGAACGAGAAACCGGATAGCCTTACGTCAAATGCCGAAAGGCGGGAGAGAAAATGCCAAGATTTACCCAGCAGAATGCTGCCGATGCGATGGATGTGCACCAATTGATCATCGAGTGGGGCCATGAGCTCGATATCAACAACGCGATCAATATCACCGATTCCTGCACGCAGGATTGCACCTACTACCTGGCGGGCAAACCTTTCACCGGTCACGACGCCATCAAGCAGTTCTACGCCGCCCGCAACGAGCGTGTGCGCACGCAACAAAAAGATGGCGTTCGAACGCAACGCCACACGATCTCCAACCTGCGCGTCACCTTCGCCGACAAGGACAGCGCGGTTATTCACTTCATGCTCGTCAACTACTCCAAAGAAGGCAAGCCGCCGGCGCTCGACCTAGTCGGTCCAACGATCGTTGCCGATTGCAAGATGGAAGCGAAGCGCGAGGCGGATGGCGAGTGGCGCATTTCGCTGTTCGACAGCACGCCGATCTTCATCGGCAATGACCCGTTCCTGAACGCTTCGGTCGTGCGGAAGTAAGCCGAGGAAAGCCACGCAACGCCCGTGCGATAAATGTGCGCAAAACTGATTTTACCGGCCCGGTTGCCGCGTCGTGAACGGCTGGTGGTGACCTCGAACCCCGAAGAGTGCTCTATACTGGGCAGATGAAGAGCAAGCGGATCGAAGATCCGGGCAAGTGGAGGTTGTGATGAACGTCTATGCTGGCAAACGGGCGGGCGTACCTGTGGAGAGCGCCGAGGCGCTGGAAGAACCGGTCACCATCGGCGTCGAGGCGTATGTCTCGCCGGACTATGCCCGGGCAGAGCAGCAAAAACTCTGGCGCAAGGTGTGGCAGCAGGTCGGCCGTCTCGAGGAAATCCCGGAGGTCGGCAATTACCTCACCTACCAGATCATGGACGATTCAATCGTCATCGTTCGCACGGCGCCGGACAAGATCGCCGCCTACCACAATGTCTGCCCTCATCGCGGCCGCCGCCTGATCGACACCGCCCCAGGCGAAAAGAACGCCTGCGGCACCATCAAGCAGTTCGTCTGCGGCTTCCACGGCTGGCGCTACAAGCTCAGCGGTGAAAACATCCACGTGCTGGAAAAGAAGGATTGGCAGGGCGCGCTGACCGCCGAAAACACCCATCTGGCCGAAGTGAAGATCGACACCTGGGGCGGCTGGGTATGGATCAACATGGACCCCGAGAGCGGACCCTTGCGCGACTATCTCGAACCCGCCGCATCCCTGCTCGATCCCTTCCAGCTGCAGAACATGCGCAACCGCTGGCGCCGCTGGCTGATCTTCGACTGCAACTGGAAAGTTGCGATGGAAGCCTTCGCCGAGATCTATCACGTGGAATCAACCCATCCCGAATTCATGCAATTCGGCACCTTCGCCGGCTGGGCCAAAGCGCAGGGCCTGCACAGCAACATCGGCTACGATGCACCGAAAGGCATGGACGAGAACCAGTCCGCCAAGCTGCGCATCGGCACCGCGAAAGACCCGCGCATCGCTACGGCCGAGATGCAGATCTACACCTGGGAACAGGTCAACACCAACACCACACGGACCCTCGTCGACGCCGCCCTGCGCCTGAAGGACGAGCTCCCGGAAGGCACGCCGGGTCCACAAGTGCTCCAGCACTGGCTCGCCTCCGCCCGCCGCGACGACGAGGCCCGCGGTGTGTTCTGGCCTGTCGTCAGTCCCGCCGATGTCGGCAAAAGCGGCACCGCCTGGCAGATATTTCCGAATTTCCAGATCGGCCATGCGGTGAACAACATGCTCTGCTACACCGCCCGCCCCTATGGCAGCGACCCGGATAAGTGCATCTTCGAAGCCTCGGTCTATGAACTTTATCCTGAAGGCGAGGCACCGAAGACACAATGGGAGTATCTTGCTCCCGAAGATCCTAAATGGGGCAGCGTCCTGCCACAAGATTTCTCCAATATGGCAGCGGTTCAGCTTGGCATGAAGTCGCTCGGTTTCACCGGCACGAAACCCAATCCCTATCGCGAACGTAGCATCGCGAATCTGCATCGCAATCTGGCGAAGTATCTTGGGACGGGGGCGCCGCATTCCTACAAGGTAGAGTAGGAAGCAGTTCTTTTCTGAAGAAAAGAACATTCTTACTTCTGTATGGTAAGCCCAGCAGCGCTGATCCCCGCAAGCACCGCTTTCTCATCATTATCCGAGACATCACCCGAAACCCCGACCGCGCCGATCGGCTGGTTTTCCGCGTCAACCACCAGGATACCCCCGGCAGCCGGCACCACACCGCCGGGCGCGATAGGCGCAAGCGACGCCACGAACACCGGCCGCTCGGCCGCCATGTCCCCGATCTTGCGCGACGAGATGCCCAAGAACAGCGCGCCGCTCGCTTTGCCCATCGCCACCTGCAGGCGCCCGATCGAGGCGCCATCCTGGCGCTGGAAGGAGATGAGGTGTCCGCCGGAATCCAGCACCGCGGCCGCAAGTGGCTTCAGCTTGGCGTCGGCGGCATGGGCAAAGGCTGCGGCAATGAGTGTGTTGGCCTGATCGAGGGTGATACGCGTCATGCTGACATCTTTCGCTTGAAGGCCGGGGCAGTGCACCCGGCAGGGGCTGTATTTCAGTGGAGGGTACTGGCGAGAACGCGTGACACGGACCGGCGCTATACTGCAATGCCAGGCCTTGCCATCCCACCCCGCTTCGCGCACCTACACCCTGCCAGACGGCTGGACGACCGCTGCTGCCCTGCAAAGGGTGGTGGAGGAAAGTCCGGGCTCCACGGGAATACGGTGCCGGCTAACGGCCGGCGGGGGCGACCCCAGGGAAAGTGCCACAGAAAACAAACCTCCCGACGCGAAAGCCTCGGGGAAGGGTGAAACGGTGCGGTAAGAGCGCACCGCGCTTCTGGTAACAGCGGCGGCAGGGTAAACCCCACCGGGAGCAAGACCGAATAGGGGCGACCGGACATGAGCAATCATGGCCAGAGGTGTCTCGCCTCGTCGCCCGGGTTGGTCGCGTGAGGCGTACGGAAACGTGCGTCGCAGAGGAATGGTCGTCCAATGCCGCAAGGCAGGGACAGAACCCGGCTTACAGGCCGTCTGGCACCTCTCGAAGATTAAACCACAGACTTATCCACAGGCTTTTCAACGCTCACGGCGTCGCGAGACGGGGGCACTGTCCGATTCCCGCCTTTTCGCCAAGCTGTTGATAACGCGTAGAATTTCTCACCAAAAAAACGCCGTGGAGACTCCATTCCCTTTGACTGGGGCATTTCTCCATGCTATCCCATGTCAGCCCATGCCGATGCGCCATCCACAGCGTCGGCACGCGACGGGGGCCCTGGGGGGCAAGGCGTGGAAGGGGACGAAACCGGCACCGCATGAGCCATTTTCTGGGCGCGCACACGAACAGGATCGATGCGAAAGGCAGGGTTTCCATTCCCGCGCCGTTCCGCGCCGCCTTGCGCGCTCTGGCAGTGGAGGGTGCTGCGCCGCTCATCCTGCGCACCTCGCACAAGAACCCCTCCATCGAATGCTGGCCCTCCCGCTTTTTCGAGGAGCTCGCCCCGCCGCTTGAAAAGATGGACATTTTCGACGACGACCATGACGATCTCGCCATGGCGCTGTATCCGGACGCCGCCCATTTCGACCCGGACAAGGAAGGCCGCATCGGCCTCCCCGAGGATCTGATCGCGCATGCCGGGCTGACCGACGCCGTCTTCTTTATGGGCCTCGGCCGCACCTTCCAGATCTGGGAGCCGGCCGCGGCTGCCCGCGCCCGTGCCGCCGCCCGCGAACGCGCCAAGGCCAAGCACCTCACTTTGCGCTCCGGAATCGCGGCGCCTATGTCTGCCGTCTCGGCGGAGGCATCATGAGCCACATCCCAGTGATGCTCCCCGAAATCCTGGAGAATCTCTCTCCTGCCGTGGGAAAGACATATTTGGACGGCACTTTTGGGGGTGGCGGCTACGCACGTGCCATCCTCGAGCAGGCCGATTGCACCCTCTGGGCGATCGATCGCGATCCCGAGGCCATCGCACGCGGCGCCGCCTTGGCCGCCGCCTTTCCGGCGCGTCTGCATTTGATCGAGGGCAGCTTCGGCAACATGCTGGATCTTTTGCACGACGAAGGCGTCACCTCGCTCGACGGCGTGGTGCTCGATCTCGGCCTCTCCTCGTTCCAGCTCGACGATTTCGCCCGCGGCTTTTCCTTCCGCGGCGACGGCCCTCTCGACATGCGCATGAGCCTCTCAGGCCCGTCGGCCGCCGATCTCGTCGCCGATCTCTCCGAAACCGAGCTCGCCGACACGCTCTATGAATTTGGTGAGGAGCGGATGTCCCGCCGAATCGCGCGCGCGATCGCCGTGGCGCGTGCCGAGTCGCCCATCGCCACAACCGCACGGCTTGCGGAAATCATTCGCAGTGTGATGCCGCCGTCACGCGACGGCATTCATCCGGCCACGCGCAGCTTCCAGGCGCTGCGCATACGAGTGAATGATGAGCTGGGGGAAATTGTTCGCGCTTTACAAAGCGCTGTAGCCCTTCTTGCGCCCGGTGGCCGGCTGGTCGTGGTGTCGTTCCACTCGCTGGAAGATCGTATAGTAAAACGATTTTTTGCCGATGCCAGCGGCAGAACGCCGGGGCCGTCGCGTCATGACCCGCGCGGGCTTGCAGCGCCCGTCGTAGCGGGCTTCAAGCTACTGACCCCGCGCGCGCTGCGGCCGCGGGAGAGCGAAGTGCACACGAACCCACGGGCCCGCAGCGCCCGACTGCGTGCGATGGAACGCCTGCCGCAACCTTTCGAGGCCACACCATGATCCGCCCCTTCACCTGCCTCTGCCTCGCCGCCGCCTGTGGATCAGGCTTGTACCTCTATTCGGAAAAGCACCGCACCGTGCTGCTCGATCGTCAGATATCCTCGGTCATCAACCAGACCCAGGCGGCCCGCGCCCGCATTGGCCTGTTACGCGCCGAATGGGCGCTGCTGAACGAGCCCGGCCGCCTGCAGGACATGGCCGACAAATATCTGGCCCTCAAACCGATGGCCCCTACTCAGTTCGTGCAGCTCGCCGATCTGCCCGCCCATCTGCCTGCGCCCGAGACCGCGGCTGAGATTGCCGATGATGCAGCCGCTGCGCAGGCGCAGGACGATGTCGACGCTGCCGCCGTCGCACCTCCCGCGCAATCTGTCCCAGCCGCCGTGGACTCCAACCCTCTGATGGCCGATGCAAACCCGGACGTCATTCTGCCGAAGCGCGTTCTCGAGCCGAAGCCTGACATGGCCGCCGCGCAGAGGCTGCTGGCCCATCTCGAAACCAAGCCGAAGAACCACCGGGTTGCCGTAGCCGATCGCGGCTACACCCCTCCGGCTGATTCCATGGCCCGCGGCACGCCCTTGCCGTTGGCCACGCCGCAGCCGGTCGCTCATGTATTCTCGGCAATGGCTCATCCGATGCCGCAGCCGGCCTACCACACGCAGATCGCCTCCATCGTCTCGCCGCATTACGCGCAGCCTTATGTCGGCTCCGCCCTGGGCGGTCGCGGCTCGCTGCCGCCGCCTGTTCCCTATGGCGGAGCACAATGAGCCGTACGCCACCATCGCCTGACGCACCACCGCCGGCGCGGCGCCGCTTCAACGAAGCCGCCCGCATGCGCGGCGCACCGCAAAGTGGTGCCGCCATGCCGCGCATGGAGACTGTGCGCATCACTGCGCCCGATCTCGCCCGGCGCGCCGCATTGGACCGCACACGCGGCCGGCTGGTGTTCGCCGCCGGAGGCTTCGCGCTGCTATTCGGCGCCGTTGCGGCCAAGCTCACCACCGCCACCGTCCTCTACCCGATGGCGCCGACCAAGGCGGAGATCCGCCCGTTGGTGCCTCTCGACATCGGCCCCGACATGCCCGATTCCGAACCCTTGATGGCAGGCGCCGGCACCTTCCGGCCGCGCGCGACCATACTGGATCGCAACGGCGAGATACTTGCCATCTCCCTGCCGACCGCCGGCCTCTACGCGAACCCGCGTGAGATGATCGACACCGCCGAAGCCGCCCACCAGCTTAAACAGGCGTTGCCGCGTCTCGACGAAAAGCAGGTTGCCGGCCGCCTCGCTTCGGCAAAGCAGTTCGTCTATCTCGAGCGCCAGATCACCCCCAGCGAAGAGCTCGCGGTGAACGCGCTCGGCATTCCGGGCGTGTATTTCCAGCCGGGTGAAAAACGCCGTTACCCGCTTGGCCGTGTCGCTGCCCAGGTGCTGGGCGGCGTCGACGTCGACAGTCATGGTGTCGCCGGCGTCGAACGCGCTTTCGAGAAGCGCCTCGCCCATAATTCCGAGCCGGTGCGCCTCTCCATAGATGTGCGCGTGCAGGGCGTGATGCGCGACGAGCTCGAAAAATCAAAGGAAGAATTCCACGCCATTGGCGCCTGCGGCATCGTCATGGATGTGCGCACCGGCGAAGTGATTGCCATGGTCAGCCTGCCCGATTACGACGCCAACCAGTTCGGCGATACACCGCCCGATGACCGCTTCAACCGCGCGGTGACGGGCATGTTCGAACCGGGCAGCACGTTCAAGCTGCAAACCGCCGCGATGGCCCTGGATTTCGGCAGTGCCCATATCTGGGACACATTCGACGCCGCCCACAACATCAAGATCGGCCGCTTCACTATCACCGACTACAAGGGCAAGCACCGCGCATTGTGGTTGCCCGAAGTCCTCGCCTACTCCTCAAACCTTGGCGCCGCGCACATCGCCTTGGGTGTCGGACCGCAGCGCCAGCAGACCTGGCTGCAAGCCATGGGCATGTTCAAGAAAGTCGGGATCGAGCTACCCGAAGCCGGCTTCCCCATCATCCCGCAGCGCGCCAACTGGAAAGAAGCCACCACGATGACGGTGGGTTTCGGCCACGGCATCGCCGTCTCGCCTTTGCATGTGGTGCGCGGCACCGCCGCTTTGGCCAATGGCGGCATCGTTCTCCAGCCCACCATTTTGGCACACGACCCGACCGACGCGCCGCCTGATGGCCGCCGTATCATGAACGTTTCCACCTCCAACATGATCCGCAAGATGATGCGCCTGGTGGTCACCGACGGCTACGGCAAGCCCGCCGACATCGAAGGCTATTTCGTCGGTGGCAAGACCGGCACGGCCGAAAAGGTTGGTGCGCACGGCTACAAGAAACACACCAACGTCAGCGCCTTCATGAGCGTGTTCCCGATGAACGCGCCGCGCTACGCAGTGTACTTTATGCTCGATGAGCCGCAGGGCAACAAGGAAACCGGCGGCTATTCGACCGCCGGCGCAGTGAGCGCCCCGGGCGCCGGCCGCGTGATTGCTCGCATCGCCCCGATGCTCGGGCTGTTCCCCGATATCGCCCACGAGGAGACCATTCAGGCGAGCCTCGTCATCCCGATGGAGCCTGCCCGCGGCAGCGGCGAGCGCACCGGCACTGGTTCGCCGCTCGAGGTGCCCCCCGAAACCCCCACCGAGCCGGCAGCAACCGTCTCGCTTCCTGTAACCCCGACGCGCCGCGACCTGCTCGCGCTGCGTCACGAAGCCGCCCTGCATGTGCGGATCGACAGAAATGACGATACTCCGCTCACTCGCTGATCTCGCAACTCAGGCAGGTCTGCGTGGCATCGATCCGTTTTATCGAGGCCTCGCGATCACCGGAGTGACGTCCGACAGCCGCGCCGTGCGCGCCGGCAATCTGTTCGCGGCCATACCAGGTGCGAAAGCAGACGGCCGCGCCTTCATCGCACAGGCCGCCATGCGCGGTGCTGCCGCAGTGCTGGCGCCAGTTGGCACCAAATGGCCCGCCGGCGTGCCGCCCCGCCCGCTGATCACCGACCCGGAACCACGCCGCGCTCTGGCACGCCTTGCAGCGGTTTTTGCAGGCCCGCAGCCGCTCTATATCACTGCCGTCACCGGCACCAATGGCAAGACCAGCACGGTCGACTTCCTTCGCCAGCTCTGGGAGATTTCCGGAAAGCGCGCAGCCAGCCTGGGCACGCTCGGCTTGGTCGCACCCGGTTATCCCGGCGGGACTGGCCTGACCACGCCGGATCCGGTGGCCCTCTCAACCATGCTCGCCGAACTCGCTCGTGCGCGCGTCAATCACGTAGCCCTCGAAGCCTCCAGCCACGGCCTGGATCAATTCCGCCTCGACGGCCTGCGCATCAGCGCTGCCGGCTTCAGCAATTTCACCCGTGACCATTTGGATTACCACGGCAATTTAAAGAAATACCGCGACGCAAAGCTCCGCCTGTTCAGCGACATACTGCCGCCACGCGTGCCCGTCGTGATCAATGCCGACATGGACAGCGAAACTTTCGACGCCATCACCGCCATCGCCGCGCGCCGCCGCTTTAATCTGCTCACGGTGGGCGAGCACGGCGAAACCTTGCGCTTGCTGAGCACGATGCCCACGCCGCACGGCCAGATGCTCCAGATCGAACACGCAGGCGCCGTCCGCACCATCGAGACATCTCTGCCGGGCCGCTTCCAGGCCGATAACGTGCTGATGGCCGCCTGCCTCGCGCAGCATACCGGCATGGAAAATGTGCTGGACCATCTCGCCGCCTTGCGCGGCGTGCGCGGTCGCATGGAGCTGGCCGCCACATTGCCGAACGGGGCTGCCGCCTATGTGGACTACGCCCACACGCCGGATGCGCTGTACCGCGTGCTCACCGCCTTGCGCCCGCATGCGGCCCGCGGCCGCATCATCTGTGTCTTCGGCGCCGGTGGCGATCGCGATCCTGGCAAACGCGTCTTGATGGGTCAGCAAGTTCTGCAGCACGCCGACGTCGTGTTCGTCACCGACGACAATCCTCGCAGCGAAAACCCTGCCGCCATCCGCGCCGAGATCGTGCGCGCCTGCCCCGGCGCCTACGAGATCGGCGACCGTGCCGAAGCCATCGCAGCAGGCCTCGCCGAACTGCGCGCCGGCGATGTTCTGGTGGTCGCCGGAAAGGGCCATGAACAGGGCCAGATCGTCGGCACTCAAACGTTGCCCTTCGACGACGCCAGCACGATACGCCGCCTCGCAGGCACCGCATGAATGCGCTTTTCACCGCCGAGGCGCTGCAACATGCGCTCGGCGGCCGGATGACGCAGCCATTTCATGCCGAGGGCATCTCGATCGATACACGCACCCTCCAGCGCGGCGATCTTTTCGTCGCCCTGGTGACGGAAACAGGTGACGGCCACGACCATGTCGCGGCCGCGCTTGCGCATGGTGCATCCGGCGCGCTGGTGCATACGCAGCACGACCTGCCTGACGATGCACCGCTCGCCGTGGTCGGTGACACGCTCGCCGGCCTGAACGCGCTCGGCGCCTTTGCGCGCGAACGTTTTACCGGTTCTGTTGCTGCCGTCACTGGCAGTGTCGGCAAGACGACGACGAAGGAGATGCTGCGCACCATCCTCTCGCAGAGCGGCGCCACACATGCCGCTGCCGCTAGCTACAATAATCATTGGGGTGTTCCGCTCACCCTGGCACGCACGCCGGAGAATTTCGATTACGCGGTGATCGAGATCGGCATGAACCACGCCGGCGAGATCGCCCCGCTCGCGCGCCTGGCAGCACCCGACGTGGCGGTGATCACCAACGTGGAATCGGCGCATATCGGCCACATGGGCAGCCTGACCGCGATCGCCGCTGAGAAAGCCTGCGTCGCACAGGGCGTTCTGCAAGGTGGCCATGTGGTGCTGCCGGAAGACTCGTCCTCCTTCGACCTGCTGTGCAAATCAGTCGGCGATATCGCCATCCTCACCTTTGGTCAGAAAAATATTTTCGCGCTCAAGCATGATTCCGAAGGCAGCGATCTGACGGTGGAAATTGCAGGCAAAAAACACGCATTTCGTGTAGGTGCTCCGGGCCGCCACATGGTGATGAACGCGCTGGCAGCGCTGACAGCCGCCGCCGCCATTGGTGCCGATATCGAGAAAGGTGCCGCGGCTCTTGCGGATTTCACCGCTATTGGCGGCCGCGGCAAACGCCGCAAGATCATGGGCGGCCGTGCCCTTCTTCTCGACGAGAGCTACAACGCCTCCGCCGCCTCGATGCGCGCCGCCTTCGCCGTGCTGAAATTGACACCTGGAAAACGCCACATTGCCGTACTTGGCGACATGTTGGAGCTTGGCGATCACGCCAAATCGGAACATACAGCCCTCGCTGCGGAGCTGAGCGAGTCCGCGGATGTCGTTTACGCGTGCGGCCACTGGACGCAATTTTTATTCGAGGCGATTCCGGCTGCCAAGCAAGGTGTATTTGCGCCGGATAGCGCAGCGCTCGCACCTTTGGTCATCCGGGATTTGCGGGAGGGTGACGTTATTTTAGTCAAGGGTAGTTTCGGCAGCCGCATGCAGAAAATTGTGCAGGCGCTCGACAACGCTGGCGGAACCGCCTGATGTTGTACGCCCTGCACGGTTTGGCGGATCGCTATTCCTTCTTCAACCTGTTCCGCTATCAGACTTTTCGGTCCGGCGCCGCCTGCCTTACGGCGCTCATCATCTGTTTCATGCTTGGCCCGCGCGTCATTCGTTGGCTGAAATCCGTGCAGCGCGGCGGCCAGCCTATCCGCCTCGATGGCCCTGAGCGTCATCTGGTCGAGAAAAAAGGCACGCCCACCATGGGCGGCGTGCTGATGCTGGCGGCCATCAGCGTTTCCACCCTGCTCTGGGCGGATCTGCGATCGGGCTATGTGTGGGCCGTGCTGTTCTGCACACTTGGTTACGGAGCCGTCGGTTTTGTCGACGACTATCTGAAACTCTCGCGACGCAATACGAAGGGCGTCTCCGCCCGCGGCAAGCTGGTGGTTCAGCTCGCGATCGGTGTGGTCACCGCGTTCTGGTTCGCTTATCTGACCAAAGGCACGCTCGGCACCTCGCTGGCAGTTCCGGTGTTCAAAGGCGTGTTGTTCAACTTTGGTTTGTTCTTCCCGATCTTCGGTATGTTTGTCATGGTTGGCAGCTCCAACGCGGTCAATCTCACCGACGGTCTGGACGGCCTCGCCACCGTGCCGACCATCATCGTCGCCAGCGTTTTTGCGCTGATCGCCTATCTGGTCGGCAATCGCGTTTTTGCCGATTATCTGCAACTCAATCACATCCCTGGCGTGGGCGAGCTCGCGGTTCTCTGTGCCGCCATCGTCGGCGCCGGCATGGGCTTCTTGTGGTTCAACGCTCCGCCTGCCGCCGTGTTCATGGGCGACACCGGCAGCCTCGCCCTCGGCGGCGCCCTCGGCGCGATTGCAGTGGCGACAAAGCACGAAATCGTTCTGATGATCACCGGCGGCCTGTTCGTGGTGGAGACCGTCAGTGTCATCATTCAGGTGTTCTGGTTCAAGCGCACCGGCCGGCGCGTGTTCCTGATGGCGCCGCTGCACCACCATTTCGAGAAGAAGGGTTGGGCGGAACCCACCATCGTCATCCGGTTCTGGATCGTCTCGATGATTCTCGCATTGGTTGGTCTAGCAACTTTGAAGATACGATGAGCGCGTTCCCGCACCACATTTTTGCCGGAAAGC
Organism: Acetobacteraceae bacterium; assembly: GCA_965198855.1. Classification (GTDB taxonomy): domain Bacteria; phylum Pseudomonadota; class Alphaproteobacteria; order Acetobacterales; family Acetobacteraceae; genus BOG-908. The sequence goes on from CBDAPZ010000002.1 coordinate 1,938,238, forward strand.
GTTTCGCGGTGGTCGGCCTCGGCCGCGCCGGCCTTGCTGCGATGCGCGCGCTCACTGACATGGGTGCGACGGTGATCGGCTGGGACGACGCGCCTTTCGCACGCGATGCCGCCGCACGCGAAGAGTTCCTGATCCAGGATCCCACCACCGATATCGGCGATTTCGATGCACTGATCCTGTCGCCTGGCATCCCCCATCGCCTGCCGGTGCCGCACCGCATCGCAACGGCCGCGTTGCAGGCTGGCAAACCGATTCTGACCGACGCCGAGTTGCTTTTCCAGGCCGTGCGTGCAAGCGGCAGCCGGGCCCGATTCGCAGGCATTACCGGCACCAACGGCAAATCCACCACCACTGCCTTACTCGCCCATATTCTCTTCACTGCCGGCGTGCCGCATGCAGCCGGTGCCAATCTTGGCCCTGCTGCACTAAGCCTCGGTTTATTGCCCGATGACGGCGTCTACGTGCTCGAAATGTCATCATACATGTTGGAGCGAATCGCAACGTTACGCTTCGATGCCGCGTGTATGCTCAATCTCAGCCCAGACCACCTCGATCGCCATGGCGACATGGCCGGCTATGCCGCCGCCAAGCAGCATATCTTTGCGCGCCAGACCGGGACCGATGCCACGATCATCGGTATTGACGACACACAAAGCTGCGCAGTGGCTGACACCTATCCATCATGCGTGCGCATTTCCGGGCACCAGAAAGCCGATATCTGGTGCGATGGCACCATTCTGCGCGATGCGACGGCCCCTATCATCGACCTGAAGCGTGCCGCGGCTCTCCCCGGCGCCCATAATGCGCAAAACGCCGCAGCCGCAGCAGCGATGGCATTTGCCCTCGGCCTCACCCGCGAAAATATCGAGGCGGGCATTGCGAGTTTCCCGGGCCTTGCACATCGGCAGGAATTCATAACCGAAATCGCCGGCATCCGCTTCGTCAATGACAGCAAAGCCACGAACGCAGATGCAGCCGCACGTGCCTTGGGCTGCTACGACCGCATCGTCTGGATTGCCGGCGGCATCTCCAAAGCCGGCGGCATAGACTGCCTCTCCCCCTATTTCTCCCGCATCACCAAGACATTCCTGATCGGCCGCGATGCGGACGCTTTCGCAGCGATCCTCTCGGAACACGGTGTCGCCCACGAGATTCTCCACACCCTGCAAAGCGCAGTCCCCGCCGCTTATGAAGCAGCGCGCGCAACAGGTGCTGCCGTGGTTCTTCTCTCCCCTGCCTGCGCCAGCTTCGACCAGTTCTCCGGTTTCGAAGAGCGCGGCACGGCCTTCGCAACCTACGCCCGCGCGCTGGAAGGCGCCGCGTAATGGCCACTTTCTCGCGCACCGACCAATCTGTTCTCGGCCGCTGGTGGTGGACCGTCGATCGCTGGACCTTGTTCTCCATCGTCACCCTGATCGGCGTCGGCTACGTGCTGGTGCTTGCCGCAAGCCCGGCCGTCGCAGAGCGCATCCACCAATCGCGCGACGTTTTCATCCTCAAGCAGGTGTTCTTCCTGGCGCTGGCTGGCGTGGTGCTCGTCAGCGTTTCCCTGCTCTCGCCGCGCAACATCCGCAGGCTGGCGCTGGGCGGATGCGTTTTCGCCATCCTGCTTACCGCACTCACGCTGGTGCATGGCGTAGAGATCAAGGGCGCGCGCCGCTGGATTGCCCTGCCAGGTCTTTCGCTACAGCCTAGCGAATTCCTCAAACCCTGCTTCGCCGTGGTCACTGCCTGGCTGCTCACCGAGGGTCGTTTCACGCGCGGTTTTCCCGGCATGATCCTGGCGTTCATCGTGTTCGGCGTCATTTTGATGCTGCTGAAATCGCAACCCGATATCGGCATGCTCACCGTCATCACCGCGGTTTTCTTCGCGCAGATGTTCGTGGCCGGAATCAATATGGGCTTTGTCGGCATTGGCGCGCTTGCAATGATGGGGGCTGGTGGCGCTGCCTATATCCTGTTCCCGCATGTTCGCAGCCGCGTCACCCGCTTCATCCATCCTGAAAGCGGCGATCACTACCAAGTCGATACTGCATTGCAGGCGTTCGGCAATGGCGGCTTCCTTGGCCGTGGCCCGGGTGAGGGCAGGGTGAAGGATCTTCTGCCTGACGCACATGCCGACTTCGTTTTCGCCGTCGCCGGCGAGGAATTCGGCTTGCTGATCTGCCTGATGATACTCGGCGTGTTCGCGTTCATCGTTCTGCGCGGTTTGCTGAGGCTGGTGCAGGAAAACGACGAGTTCGTCATCCTTGCCGCCTCCGGCCTGGTCACCGGTTTTGGCTTGCAAGCCTTCGTCAATATGGCGTCCGCTCTCCATCTCATTCCCACCAAAGGCATGACGCTCCCCTTCATTTCCTATGGCGGCAGCTCGGCTATTTCCGTGGCTCTCGGCATGGGCATGCTGCTCGCACTCACCCGCCGCCGCACGCATGGAGACCCGTCATGAGGGGACCTGCCGCGAAACCGATTGTCATCGCCGCCGGCGGCACCGGCGGCCATTTCTTCCCCGCCGAAGCCTTGGCGGCGGAACTCATCGCGCGCGGCCATCGTATTGTGCTGATGACCGATCATCGTTCCGGTGCCTTGAAGAGCGAGGTTTTTGCCGGCCATGAAAGCTACGTATTGCAAGGTGCGGGCATTGCCGGCCGTGGGGTCTCACGTGCTTTACGGGCTGTCTGTTCGCTGATTGTCGGAACGTTTCAAGCGCGCCGCTTGCTACGCGATCTACAACCGGCCGCCATCGTCGGTTTTGGCGGCTACCCCAGCGTTGCGCCGATGATTGCCGCGTCCTTTCTGCGCCATCGTCCAACGCGTGTTCTGCACGAACAGAACGCTGTGCTTGGCACGGCAAATCGTTTTCTGGCCCGCTTCGCAGATGTTTTTGCGCTGGGCTTTGCAAACACGACGCGGATGCCGTCCGGCATGCCAACGCAATATGTTGGTAACCCGGTCCGCCCCGCTATGGCTGCATTGCACGGTGCGCTTTACACGCCGCCATCAGGGCAGATCGAGCTTTTTGTGCTCGGCGGCTCCCTTGGCGCGCGCATTTTCAGTGATGTCGTGCCCGCCGCTTTGGCCGCGTTGCCGCACCACATCCGTTCGCGCTTGCACGTCACGCAACAATGCCGTCAGGAAGATTTTTCCCGCGTGCAACAAGCCTATACGGCATCCTCTATCGACGCCGAACTCGCGCCGTTTTTCAATGATGTCGCATCCAGATACGCAGCGTCCCATCTCGTCATCTCGCGCGCCGGGGCATCCAGCTGCGCGGAGATTGCAACCATCGGCCGTCCCGCCATTCTTGTGCCACTTCCGGGCGCTATCGACGACCACCAGATGGCCAATGCTGAAGCGCTTGCTCAATCCGGTGCCGCGATCGTCGTCCGCCAGCCTGATTTTACCGCAGAAGCGCTCAAGAACATTTTGATCCAGAAACTTGCCGATCCGGCGCTTCTCACGCGCGAAGCACAGGCCGCTGCCAGCATCGGCCGCCCACGCGCTGCTGCCGAGCTCGCCGACATGCTTGAGAAGCGCATGACCAAAGGGGAGGCGGTGAGATGAGAGCGCTCCCCCTCAGCATCGGCAAAATCCATTTCGTCGGCATCGGCGGCATCGGCATGTCCGGCATCGCCGAAGTGCTGCACACCCTTGGCTACGCCGTGCAAGGCAGCGACATTGCTGATAGCGCCAACGTGCTTCGCCTCCGAGAGCAAGGCATAAAAATCGCCATCGGCCACGACGCGCAAAATCTCGGCGACGCCCAGGTTGTCGTCACCTCCACCGCCGTCCGCCCCGACAATCCCGAAGTCGTGACTGCCCGTCAGCGACTGATCCCGGTCGTCCGCCGCGCCGAAATGCTCGCTGAACTCATGCGCCTGCGCTGGTCGATCGCCGTGGGCGGCACGCATGGCAAAACCACCACTACGAGCCTCGTTGCCGCCGTGCTCGAAGCCGCCCGCCTCGATCCCACCGTCATCAATGGCGGCATCATCGAAGCCTATGGCAGCAACACGCGTCTCGGCGCCGGCGACTGGATGGTCGTCGAAGCCGACGAGAGCGACGGCAGTTTTCTCCGCCTGCCCTCTACCATCGCCGTCGTCACCAACATGGACGCTGAGCATCTCGACCATTGGGGCACTGCCGAGGCCATGACGGCCGGCTACGACCAGTTCGTCAGCAACATCCCTTTCTACGGCTTCGCCGTCCTCTGCATCGATCATCCTGCAGTCCAGGCGATGATCCCCCGCATCGACCGCCGCATCGTCACCTACGGCTTCTCCCCGCAAGCCGATCTGCGCGTCGACGATCTGAAAATGGACAAGCTGGGCGCGAATTTCTACGTTGTCGTTACCGACCGTTTCCGCGGCCGGAACCGTCGCATGGGCCCGTTCCGCCTCGGCATGCTCGGCGAACACAACGTGCAGAACGCACTCGCCGCCGTCGCGGTCGGTTTCGAGATGGAGATCGACGACCAGACTCTGCGCAGCGCCTTTGCAAGTTTCCGCGGTGTCAAACGCCGGTTCACCAAAACCGGTGAAGTCGGCGGCATCACCATCATCGACGATTATGGTCACCACCCGGTGGAGATCGCTGCCGTTCTGAAAGCCGCGCGGCAGGCCGGTGCGCGCGACGTGATCGCCATCGTCCAGCCGCACCGCTACTCGCGTCTTGCCTCATTGTTCACCGAGTTCTGCACCTGCATGAATGATGCAGGCACAGTCATCGTCGCCGACGTTTATGCCGCCGGTGAAACGCCCATCCCCAACATCAATCGTGACGCGCTGGTGGACGGCCTGCGTGCCAGCGGCCATCGCAGCGTCGTTCCGCTCACCGCTCCCGCGCATCTCGCGGAAATGGTGCATGCCATCGCCAAATCTGGTGATTTCGTTGTCTGCCTTGGCGCTGGCAACATCACCGCCTGGGCCCATGCGCTGCCTGCGCAGCTCACCGAACTGCAGGGCCCACGCCGTCGTGCGGGCGGTGCCGCATGATGGCCGCCGCAAAAATCCCAACACTGACCGAAACCTTGCCGGCCGTGAGAGGCCGCCTGCAGCACAACGCGCCGCTCGGTGATAAAACCTGGTTCCGTGTGGGTGGCGCTGCAGAGTTCCTGTTCCGGCCAGCCGACATCGAAGATCTCGCCGCGTTCCTGCGCGACATGCCGCTGCATCTGCCGGTTACAATCATCGGCGCCGCTTCCAATCTCATTATCCGCGACGGGGGCATTCCCGGCATCGTCATCCGCCTCGCCCGTGGTTTTGGCGACATCGCCATCGAAAGCGATGGTGTTGTCGCCGGCGGCGCTGCCCTCGATGCCACGGTTGCCGAGCATGCGGCGCAAGCAAGCCTTACCGGCCTGGAATTTCTCTCAGGCATCCCCGGCGCGGTCGGCGGTGCGGTGATGATGAACGCCGGCGCCTATGGCGGCGACGTTGCCACCACGCTCGATTGGGCAGAGATCGTGACCCGGCAAGGCGAGATGCTGCGCCTGGCTGCCGGCGAAATCGGCTTTTCCTACCGCCATTCGACGTTGCCGCCGGAATGCGTGGTGGTCCGCGCGCGCTTCTCCGCCAAACCTGGCGAACCTGTTGCCATCACGGCGCGTATGGCCAAGATCCGCGCCAGCCGCGAGGCCACGCAGCCGGTGCGCGCACGCACCGGCGGCTCTACCTTCCGCAATCCGCCGGAAGCCAAAGCGTGGGAGCTGATCGACGGTGCCGGTTGCCGCAGTCTTACCCGCGGCGGTGCGCAGGTTTCGGAAAAGCACGCAAATTTCCTGCTGAACAACGGCGGTGCCACCGCGGCCGATCTTGAAGGCCTGGGCGAGGAAGTGCGTCGCCGTGTGCACGCGACCAGTGGCGTCAGCCTTGAATGGGAAATCAAGCGCATCGGCATTCCCGGTACCGCGCCCGAGGTGGTGGCATGAAGCGCGTCGCCGTTCTCTTTGGTGGCATTTCGGCCGAGCGCGAAGTGAGCCTCTCCAGCGGCCGCCAGGTGATGCTTGCTTTGCGCGCGGCCGGCTATGACATCCAACCCATCGAAGTCGGCACCGATCTCGGCGCCGTTATTGCGGCACTCGACAACAAGCCTGATGCCGTCTTCAACGCATTGCACGGTCGGTTCGGCGAAGACGGCGTCATCCAAGGTGTGCTCGACTGGCTCGGCATCCCCTACACGCATTCCGGCGTCCGCGCCTCTGCCCTCGCGATGGACAAGGCCGCCAGCCGCGCCGTCTTCGCCGCCAGTGGCCTGCCGATCGCGCCCGGACGCGTCATCGATATTGCGGAACTGGCTGAAGCCGATCCGCTGCCGCTACCTTATGTGATCAAGCCGCTCAACGAAGGCTCGTCCGTGGGTGTCGACATTCTGCGCGAAGGCACGAATCGCCGCGCCGAGATCGCGCAGGATTGGCGGTTCGGTCCACAGGCCTTAGTGGAGGCATTCATCCCCGGCCGTGAACTCACCGTCTCCGTGCTCGGCGACAAAGCCCTGACGGTGACGGAGATTTCCGCCACGCACGCCTTCTACGACTACGAAAGCAAGTATGCTGCCGGCGGATCGCAGCACGTGCTCCCCGCGCGCATCCACCCCGAGATACACGCGCATGCCCTTGGCTTGGCACTTGCCGCACATAAAGCCCTTGGCTGCCGCGGCGCCACACGCACCGATTTCCGCTACGACGACACGAAAGGCGAACCCGGCCGCCTCGTGCTGCTCGAGGTCAACACGCAGCCGGGCATGACTCCGACATCCCTGTTGCCGGAACAGGCGGCATTCTGCGGCATGGATTTTCCTGCTTTGTGCGCGTGGATGGTGGAGAACGCCGCATGCCGCGAATGAAGCACCGCAGCAACACCTACATTCCGCCGGAAATTGTCCGTCCAGGCCGGCTGAAATTGCTGATGCGTCGCCAGCGCCGGAACCTGCGTTTCGTGCTGTTCGCCGTCGTCGGTTTCGTGGTCGTGCTGGTCGGCGCGACGGTTGCGCATTCGGCACGCAAGGGCGGTGCCGTCGCCAATCTGGAAGAGCGTTTCGGCCGCGCGATCGATCTGCGCGTCGCCACCATCGAGTTTCACGGCCAATCCAATACGCCCGAAGCCCTGCTGCATAATGCGCTCGGTGTCTCCACCGGCGATCCGATCCTGGGCTTTTCCGTCGAAGGCGCGCGCCAGCGTATCGAAGCGCTTTCCTGGGTGGAACACGTGGCCGTCGAACGCCGCCTGCCCGACACGATCTATGTCGACATCACCGAGCGCCGTCCCTATGCCATTTGGCAGAACCAGGGAAAGTTCCAGCTCATCGATCGCAACGGCGAAGTGGTCACCAACGAGGATGTCGCGTCCTTCAGCGACCTGCCCCTCGTGGTCGGTCTTGGCGCGCCCGAACATGCGGCCGACATGCTGACGGCACTCGCCGCCGTGCCGGACATCAAATCCCGCGTCGTTGCCATCGTCCGCGTCGGTGAACGCCGCTGGAATTTGCAGCTGAAAAACCAGGTCACTGTCATGCTGCCCGAGGGCCACGAACCCGCCGCTCTGGCGCGCCTGAACGATTTGCAGTCCGAGCAGCAACTGCTCGACCGCAAACTGCTTTTTGTCGACATGCGCCTTCCTGATCGTCTTGCCGTACAGGCACGCCCGGCGGCACCGCCGGCGCCGGATACCAAGACACCCGAAAATACTAAAGATACGGCCAATAGGAGAGCGACTTGAACGATCTCTCGCGACGCGGCCAAATCGCCCTCCCGCCACCGATGCCGCCTGATCTGCCGCAGAAGCCGCGGCATTACCGCGCCGGCCCATTCGGCGTTCTTGATGTCGGCAGCACCAAGATCGCCTGTCTCATTGGCCGCATGGAATCCGATGGCACGATCCGCGCACTGGGCAGCGGATTTACCCGTTCGCGCGGCGTGCGCGGCGGCGGCATCACCGATTTGGATGAAGCCGAGCGCGCCATCCGTGCCGCCGTCGCTATGGCGGAGGAAATGGCCGATTACCGCCTGCGCAGCGTGACCGTAAATCTTTCCTGCGGCCATCCCGAATCCCGGTTGTTCAACGTGCAATGGCCGGTCGGTGGCCGTCAGGTGAACGAGGCTGATGTCCGCCGCGTCATCACCGAAGGGCGCTCGCGTGCCGTCACCGATGGCCGCGAGACCATCCACTCTTTGCCGGTGTCGTTCACCGTCGACGAGACCACCGGCGTCGCCGATCCGCGCGGCCATCATTGCGATCAGCTCTCCGCCCGCCTGCACGTGGTCGATGCACTTTCCATGGCGCTGCGTAATCTGGGTGCCGCCGTCAGCCGCTGCGATCTCGAAATCAGCGAGGTTGTCTCAGCCCCTTTCGCCTCCGGCCTGTCTTGCCTCGTAGACGATGAACGCGATCTGGGTGCGACCGTCATCGACATGGGTGGTGGCACCACCAGCATGGCCGTCTTCGCCGAAGGCCAACTTCTGCACACCGCCCAAGTCCCCGTTGGCGGCCTGCACGTCACCCGCGACATCGCCGGCGTATTGTCAACGCCGATCGACAATGCCGAGCGCCTTAAAACGCTTTACGGCAACGCGCATTCAAGCCCGGATGACGACCGCGAAATCCTCGCCGTGCAGCAGATCGGCGAAGAGGACCATCAGTTCGCCAAGATCCCGCGCAGCATGGTCGTAGGAATCATCAAACCCCGCCTCGAAGAAACCTTCGAGATGGTACGCGACCGTCTCGACGGCGCCGGCCTTGGCCGCGCCGCTGGCAGCCGCGTGGTGCTGGCCGGCGGCGCCAGCCAGCTCGTCGGCGTGCGCGATCTCGCCGCCCGCGTGCTTAATCGCCCGGTCCGGCTCGGCCGCCCTGCCGGCATGCGCGGCCTCGCCGAAGCCGCCAGCGGCCCGGCTTTCGCGACCGCCGTCGGCCTCCTGTTCTGGGCCGCCGGTGAAGGCCGCGCGCTCCACGATATCGACCTCGCATCCGACCGCCCCGCCGGTCCTTTGCGCAGGATCATCGATTTTTTGCGTGACCGACTCTGATGTCGTCTGCGCAAAAGCTTTTCAACCCAACGCCTTTCACCAAGGGGAAAGCCCAATGACCCTGAATCTGACGATTCCCAAAACGATGCACACGGATTTCACCCCGCGAATTACCGTGATCGGCGTAGGTGGCGGCGGCACGAACGCCGTCGACAACATGATCCAGCTCAATCTGCAGGGCGTGGAGTTCGTTGTCGCGAACACCGATGCGCAGCAGCTGATGCATAGCCGCTCGGATCGTCGCATTCAGCTTGGGCCGCATCTCACGCAGGGCCTCGGCGCCGGCGCTAAGCCCGAAATCGGCCGCCTGGCCGCGGAAGAAGCCGCCGACGAACTCGCACGTCACCTCGATGGCGCGCACATGGTGTTCATCACCGCCGGCATGGGCGGCGGCACTGGCACGGGAGCCGCACCGGTCATCGCCCGCATGGCACGTGAACGCGGCATCCTTACGGTTGGCGTGGTGACGAAACCCTTCACCTTCGAAGGGGCGCGCCGTTCGAAAGCGGCCGATGTGGGCATCGCCGAACTGCAGCAATTCGTCGACACCCTCATCGTCATTCCCAACCAGAATCTCTTCCGTCTAGCCAACGAAAAGACGGGCTGGAAAGAAGCGTTCAAGATGGCCGATCATGTGCTCTACATGGGCGTCCGCGGCGTCACCGACCTCATGGTCGCCCCCGGCCTGGTCAACCTCGATTTCGCCGACATCCGCACGGTCATGGCCGAGATGGGCAAGGCGATGATGGGCACCGGCGAGGCCGATGGCGAAAACCGCGCCATCCGCGCCGCCGAAGCCGCCATCAGCAATCCGCTGCTCGAAGATACGTCCATGGCCGGCGCGCGCGGCCTGCTGATCAACATTACCGGCGGCGAGGACATGACGCTGTTCGAGGTCGACCAGGCGGCGAACCGCATCCGCGAGGAAGTCGCCGAAGACGCCAACATCATCTTTGGCTCGGCAGTGGACGACAATCTCGCCGGCCGCATCCGCGTGTCCGTGGTCGCTACCGGCATTGATACGCCGGTCCAGCACGTGGCCGAGCCGGCAGCACCCGGTCCGCGCCTCGTTGCCGTCGGTGGTACGCCGCAATCCACCGCGGCGTCGGCACCCCGAACCGAAGCGCCGCGTCCCGAGCAGCGCCCTGCCGTGCAGCCTGCCGCAGCACAGGCGGCGCGCTTCCCCGTCGGCATGGGAGCGGCGGCTGTCGCCTATGCGCCGCAGGAGGAGGAGGAAGAGGAGCAACAGGCTCAGGCGCATGTGGTGCAGACACCGCAGCCGCGTCCCGCCCAGCAGCACCCGCTCTTCACCCAGCAGGCGGCGGCAGAACCGGCGCCGCAGCCGCATCGCGCCAGCCTGTTTGGTATGGTCACTGGCGGGTGGCGTCGTGCGCCTGCAGCACCGGCGCAGGAACTGCCGGATCTGCGTCACAAGCGCCCGGAGCCGCGCTTCGTGAACGAGCATCAGGAGCCGACGGCTCAGGTGCGCGCAGCGATTGCCGAGCCGGAACCGCAAGGCCTGGATATTCCAGCCTTTCTCCGCCGCCAAGACTCCAGCCGCTAGGCACGTCCAAATAATGGCATCCAGGGGGGCAAAGCCCTTGGCCTCGCCTTTTCGCTGACACTTCGCAAGAGCACCGCACAAAATAACGTAAAAACAGCGCCTTACATCGTAATATGCAGCAATAATGATTGACTGGAGAACCGGGCGGAGGCGCAGTAGCTTCCGCTCGGTTTTTACTTTCAAGCAGCCTCTGCCCGTTTTTTGGATGGTCAGAGTTTGTGACAGGCGCAAGGGTGGCCGGGTTCGGCGCCCATGATCGAGAAGGTTTCAGTATCTCCATGGACGGCATGACCGACCTCGCGCTCGATATCGCATCCACCCGCCAGCATACGCTGAAAGCGCGTATCGACTGCGTCGGGGTGGGCCTGCATAGCGGACAGAAAGTGGCAATGTCGCTGCTTCCGGCGCCCGCCGATACGGGCATCGTGTTCCGCCGTAGCGATCTCGGCATCGACATTCCAGCGCGGCACAACCTGGTCAGTGACACCCGTCTGTGCACGCAGGTTTCCCATCCCGATCATCCCCAAGTGCATGTGCGCACCGTGGAGCACGTGCTCGCCGCGCTCTCTGGTACCGGCATCGACAATGCCATCGTCGCCGTCGATCATGCGGAACTGCCGATGCTGGACGGCTCTGCCGCTCCGGTCGTGTTCCTCATCGATTGTGCGGGCCGCGTGAACCAGAACGTGCCGCGCCAGGCCATCGAGATCCTCAAGCCCATCCGCGTGGAACACGGCACCGCCTTCGCGGAACTGCGACCAGGCGGACCTTCGCTCGAGATGGCGCTCTCCATCGATTTTGCCGCCGCTGCCATCGGCCGTCAGGCGCTCTCGCTGAGCCTCACCGAGCCAGGTTTCCGGTCCGTGCTGGCGGAGGCACGTACCTTCACCATGCTCGAAGAGATCGAAGCCATGCAGGAGGCTGGCCTCGCCCGCGGCGGCAGCCTGAAGAATGCCGTGGTCGTCGATGGCGCCCGAATCGTGAACCCGGAGGGCCTTCGTGCGCCGGATGAGTTCGTCCGCCACAAGCTGCTCGATGCGGTCGGCGACCTCGCTTTAGCCGGCGCACGCATTCATGGCCGTTTCGTCGCCCATTGCTCAGGCCACGCGCTGAATAACCGCCTGCTGCGCGCCTTGTTCGCTGACGCCTCCGCTTGGCGCGGCGTGTCGTTGGAGCCGGCTGGCTGGGCCCCGGCGCAATACGCAGCGCGCGCCGCCTAAGGGCCGCCGCCGCCCGCTACAGCGATATCAACCACTGAAAACCGATATCTGCGGGTCTCGCGTGATCGCGTCCCTCAAAGGCGGCCTTGCGCTGTGGACGCTTCGAACTTCGTAGGGCAGCCTGTTCGGCAGAACGGTCCAACGAAAAACGAGGTGTCCAATGCCAGACGGCAACAATCTGCGCGGCAATCTGCCGTTCGAGATCACCGATCCTGAGCGTATTCCATCCAAGCGCTATTACGATCCCGAATTTTATCAACTGGAGACCGAGCGGGTCTGGCCGCATGTTTGGCAGATGGCTTGTCGACTTGAGCAGATCCAGGAGGTCGGTGACTGGACGGAGTATTCCAACCTCGGCAAGTCGGTCATCATCGTCCGCACCAAAAACGGTGTGAAGGCCTTCCACAATGCCTGCCGCCATCGTGGCGTCCAACTTGCGGCCGGCCATGGCAACTGCACCGGCAAGGGCTTCATCTGCCCGTTCCATGGGTGGCGCTGGAACATGGATGGCAAGAACACCTTCGTCTATGGCCGCCACATGTTCGACGAGGCATTGCTGGGTGAGGATGATCTCGCCTTGCGGCCCTGCCGCCTGGAAATCTGGGGCGGCTGCGCCTTCATCAATTACGATGACAATGCGCCCTCACTGCGCGCGTGCATCGGCCCAGTGGCCGAACGGCTCGACAAATACGGGGTCGACAAGCTGCGCGCCGAATGGTGGTACGCCACCGTTCTGCCGGCTAATTGGAAGACCGCGATGGAAGCCTTCATGGAAGGCTACCACGTGATGCGCACGCATCCGCAACTGCACACGGCCGCCGGTGCGCTCTACAACGCGATGTACGGCCAGGACACCGGCGGCATCGCCCAGCCGGTCAATCTCAATGCCACGTCGCACGAGAACATCATTGCGCAGTTCAAGCATCTTGAATTGCTGAGCGAAGGCATGGCCGGCATGTGCCACGCCAAGGATGTGAAGAGCGCGAGCGGCCTGCTCGATGTCGACTTGCCGGAAGATCCCGGCATGGCGGTGATGCAATGGTTCGGCATGGTCGGCCACCAGGTCACCGTCGATGGCCGCGCCCGCGGCGAGCCGACGCCCGATCTGAACGCACTTGCCGTGAGCGATCCGATCAAGGCAGTGGAATTTATCTTCCCGCATTATTTTCTGTTGCCGTTCCTCTCCAGCATGGCCTCCTACCGCATCCGTCCGCTGGGACCGGAGAGCTGCCTGTTCGAGCTGTGGTCACTCACGTTGTTCCCCGAAGGAGCGGAGCCGGAAGCGCCGAAGGAGCCGATCATTCTCCCCTATGACAGCGACAAGTTCCCGCCGATCCCGCGCCAGGATTACGCCAACATCCCGATCCAGCAGGTCGGGCTGCGCGCCGAAGGCTTCGAGTTCATGCGCCTGTCGAAGGACATCGAAGGCCTGATCAGCAACTATCAGCGCGTGCTCGACGGTTATTTGCGCGGCGACGATCCGAAGAAGGTAGCCCACGCGACCACCATGCTCGGCAGCAACTTTGACGGCCCCATCAAGGATCTAGGCCTTTAGACCCGTAGGGTGGGCTCTGCCCACCATCTTTCGTTCAAGACTTGTTGCTGAAAACCGAGCTTCAAACGCGCGTTGTCAAACAACCCATTGTTCAAGCAACGCGAGGCCCACCATGAAATCCCCTCCAAAAAAAGCCGAGCACGTCACCTGGAACTCGCCGCAAGGTGCGACCGACGGCGAGGTGGTGAAAACCGTCACCTCGACGACGAGCGTGAAGGGCCACACGGCAAAAGCTACCAAGGAAGATCCGCAGGTTCTGGTGAAAAGCAGCAAGTCGGGCAAAGAGGCGCTGCACAAACCAAGTTCGCTGAAAAAAGCCTAGAAAGCCGTTCTTTTCGGAAAAAAGAACCAAAAAGCTGTTATATATACGTGAGCCGGATAGGACCGCGACAGCGACATAGCAGTCTTTTGCTACGTTTCTTTAGAAAAGAAGGCCTTCCTTCTATTGAGTGTCGTTCGGCCAGAGACCCGGTGTCGCTACCTCAAGCGAATGTCCGTCCGGATCACGGAAATACAAGCTGGTGCCGCCACGCGGCCAAGTGATGCGGCTTTCGACGGCGATATCGCTCGCCAGCAGATGCGCCTGCCAGGCTTCAAGATCCTCAGCCCGCATTGCGAAAGCGAGATGCTGAACACCCATGCCGTCATGTGCCGGGATTATGCCATCGGGCGTCTGGCTGGGGTTTGCCGAACCATGCAATCGGAACAGCAGCAACACGCTGCCGCCCGGCACGCCGAGCGCGCACATCCGCTCGTCGTGCATGAAACATTCAAATCCCATGAGACCCTGATAGAAATCACGAGAGATTTGCAGGTCCGCGACATACAGCGCGATCTCGAGACCACGAACGATACGGGGCCGTGGTGACATGCCCGCTTAGACCTTGCTCTTCGGGCCGGTGGTGCCGGAATGGGCCGGCGGGTCGCTCGCCGGGAATGTGTCTTCTAAGGCAGTATCGATATCGGTTTCGCGGCCGGCAAGCTCGGCACAGGCACGATGCCAGAATTCATCAGCGTTGCCATGTGGACAGCCCTCTTTTTGCCACAGCTCATAGGCGCGCTGGCGCACTTCGCTTTCTGACGGTTCCATGCGGCATCTTCTCCAATAAATTGCTGTTCGAAGCAGGCAACGGCATGCGCCGGATCGGGTTTCAAACCGGCGGTGCGGCCGGTTCGGGCGCCGCAGGCGCGTCGCTCCCGACCCTCGACTTGCGCAGTGTGAACTCCAGCAACTCCACCTGGCGCGCCACCCGCTCCACACGCTCGATGCCTGACGATGTTTGCGGCCGCGGCACCGGGTGCTTTTCCGCGGCGAGTTTCTCCAGCGCGTCGATCAGCCAGAGGCAAGTCGCCTGCGCGGCACCCGCAATCTCCAACGGGTCGAGCGAGATCGCCACCAGGCGACCGGCAATGCGCCGCAGCGCTGCATCTGCCACTAATACGGCCTGCAACCTGTCCCGCTTGCCGCGCCGCGGCTCGTGCATCGCCCGCTGCAACGAAGCTTCGAGATTGTTGCTCGCCAAGCCCGCCTTGCGACGCTCGCGCGTGGCGTCCGGCACCGTCTTGAGCAGCACCGCACGCGCATAGGCTGCATGTGCCGCGATCGCCGCCGCCAGGTCGCGGCGCACCTGCTCGGGCTGCCAACTGGGCCACAACAGCAAATTCGCCGCCACCGCGATCAACCCGCCCATGATGGTGTATCCGGCACGAGCCAGGGCGATGGAAGTCTGGTCCTCCAGCGGATGGATCTGCTCGACCAGCAGGATCACCACCGGCGTATAGACGGCGATATACACGCCGTAGCTCACCTGCCGCACCG
Source organism: Acetobacteraceae bacterium (assembly GCA_965198855.1). Taxonomy (GTDB): domain Bacteria; phylum Pseudomonadota; class Alphaproteobacteria; order Acetobacterales; family Acetobacteraceae; genus BOG-908. The sequence goes on from CBDAPZ010000002.1 coordinate 1,953,412, forward strand.
CCAAAGCCAGCGCCCCGAGCACCGGCAACACCCCCGCCAAGTGCAGCTTGGTATGCAGCATCGTCGACAGCCCGGCCGCCACCACGCCGCCCAGCAGCGTGCCGCCGACACGTTCCAGCGTGCGCTGCCAAGTGGTGGCGAAAAACGGCTGCATCACCAGCACCAGCGTGATGGTGAGCCAATGGGTGTAATGCCCCTGGTGCAGCAGGGTCACCGCCAAAGCCACGGTCACCACCAGAGACACACGCACGGCATGCCGCAACGTGGCCGACCGCCAGGTGAGGTTCTCCTCGATCGGGCCGGTAATACGCTGGCGCAGGGGGATCCCCGCATCGCCCTGCAGCCCGCTGCCGGGCAGGTATTGCGCCGGATCGATCAGCTTCAGCGCCACCCGCAGCCGCTCGGCCAGTGCATGCGCGATGCTGCCCAGCCCGCGGTCGACAGGCGAGGAGATCGCCATGCCGGCCACCGCACGCTCGAATCGTGGCATGCGAGCCAGTTTCTCACGCTCGGTCGCTTCCGCCATCACCTTCAGCAGCGGGCGCAATCTACGCAAAAGTGCCGACCCGGCTGGCCAGGTCTCGGCATTGCCATATTCCAGATAGTCGGAAAGGGCGATCATCACCCCAAAAACCTGGTCGGCCGCTTCCAGGCGCATGAGGTTTTGCGCCGCCGGCCCGCCGGCCGCACCGCGTGCATCCGCCGTGGTCATCAGTGTGTCGCGCGCGCGCTCGATCGCCGCCCGCACGGCACCACGCCCGGCACGCGCCTGCGCCTCCCAGCCTTTCTCGGTGAGCGGCGCCCCCGCTTCCTCCTGCGCCAGCAGACGCTGCAACATGCGGGCAAAGGTGGAGAGCGAATCCCACACATCGGCAACCGACCGCCGCGCCGGCCCAAACGGATGTATCCGCCAGAACAGCAGGGTCAGCACCAGCGCCCACGCCCCGCCGGCGGCAAACAGCCCGGTGGCAACCAGCGCCACCCGCCACGGCAGCGCCGTGTCCGTGCCCAGCAGAAGCACCACCGCCAGCAAATTGCCCAGCGCCTGCATCGGCGTGCCCCACACACGGACAAATCCTGCACAGAACAGGGCGGCCGCCGCGGCCAGCAATGTAGGCACCAGCCCGGCCCCGCGCAGCAACCCGAACCCACCCAGCAGCAGCGCGCCCACACCCACAAAGGCCAGCAGCACCGGTAGCCGCCGCCGTAGATTGCCGCCCGGGTCGCAGATGCAGGTGAGCAGCGCACCCAGCGCTGCGAGCGACAGATCCGGACGGTGCAGCCATACCGAAGCCGCCACCGGCAACGCCGCCGCAAGCCCGGCGCGCAACCCTTCGATGACGCTGATGGCACGCAGATCGAACCCGGTGGGCAGCCGCGTAGGGTCGGCGCCGGAGAAGCGCGTGGTGCCACGGGCCGACACGGAACGCCGTCTTTTTCGGAAAGAAGCAAAAAACGTTTGTGGCGTGCGGGGGATGACGGCGATGTTCCGTTCGAACCAGATCGTCGGCTGCCCAGAAAGCAAAAGCCGGGACGTCATGCAAGGAGGGCCATCTATGCGTCGTCGTACGGTGTTGCAAATAGGCGCAGCCGGGTTGCTGGCGGGGGCCGCGGCCGAACAGATCCGCGTGGCACTCCAGACCTCGATCGGCCAGGTGATGCTGAGCCTCGACACGCTGCGCGCACCGCTTTCCGCAGGCGCCTTTCTCGCCGCCATCGATGCCGGCCTCTACGGCGGAGGCACCTTCAGCCGTGTCGTAAGGCAGGATAACGACCATGGATCGCCGCAAATCTCGGTCGTGCAGGGCGGCGCCCGCACCGAGGCCGGCCTCAAGCCGGTGGCCCACGAAAGCACACGCCAGACCGGGCTGCGCCACCTCAACGGCACTCTCTCTCTGCCGCGCGACGGAGTCGGCACCGCCACCGGCGGCGAGTTCTTCATCTGCATCGGCGACCAGCCCGGACTGGATTTCGGCGGCGGCCGCAACCATGACGGCCAAGGTTTCGCCGCTTTCGGTCAGGTCGTTACCGGCATGGAAACAATGCGGCAGATCTGGAGTATGGATGCCAGCGGCCCAAGCACGGATACCTACACAAAGGGCCAGATGCTGCGGGTTCCCGTGCCGATCCTGCGTGCTACGCGAGTGCCCGCGTGATGTTCGACGACATTCGGGCCGAGTTGCGTTCGCTCGATGACATGCGCGCCTTATTTGCCGCTCATCCCACTATGCTCGACGAAAAACATATCGAGCAGATCGTAGCCTACGGTGTCACCAACGGCGTCAATTCGGAGTTTCTCGGAGACATCCCGCCCGACAAGATCGTAATTCAAGACACAAATTATCGCGAAACCTACCTCGCCGGCGGCTTCAACGCACGCCAGCGCGCCCTTCTCGACGCGTTGCACCACCTCATCGGCAACCGCAGCATCTACGATGTCAGCATCTACGCCCACGAGGCAATGACACCCTTCGCCCTCCTCCTTAGAGGCCGCTATCCGCGCTTCCTCGGCTCGGAATACGCTCCCAACGAAGCCGATAGGAACAGGATCTTCCCCGTTCCCAGCATAGACATCACCGGCTCCGGCCTGCCGGATCATTCATTCGATTTCATCCTGAGCGGCGACGTGCTCGAGCATGTTCCTGATCTCCAGGCGGCTCTGTGCGACTCCGCCCGCATCCTAAAGCCAGGCGGCCACCTTATCGCCAGCATGCCCTTCGCCTACGGCCATGCGGAAACCACGATCAAGGCGCGCTTCAAGGCTGGTGACATTGAATACCTGGCCCCACCGGAGTACCACGGCAATCCAATGGATGCCGCCGGCGGATCGTTGGTATTCCAGATCCCCGGCTGGGCCATCCTGCAAGATGCGCGAAACGCGGGATTTGAAGCTGCCCACATCGTCTTTTGGTCATCAGCCACACGTGGCTTCGCCGGGGATGCCACCTTGGGAGGAATTTTGCTCATGGTGGCAACAAAATAGTAAAATCTTCTTTTCTGAAGAAAAGAAGCAAAAGACTTTGGTGTCGCTGTCGCGGTTCTATCCGGCGAGTTTTGCTTCAATTAAACCCGGTGTACCGTATAAGTGTCTGCCAGAGCCGCCTCGATCTCCGCCGCATGCGAAGGATCACGCGCTTCCACCATCACCTCCAATTGCGCCGACTGTACGCTCGGTGACGCAAATAGACGCTGATGACTCACCTCAATGATGTTTCCTCCAGAAACACCAATCTTGGTAGAGATATCAGCCAAAACCCCAGGCCGATCCGGTATCTCCATCCGCAGCCGCAGCAAACGGCCATCGCGCAGCAACCCGCGCAACAGCACATTCGCCATGATCCGCACATCGATATTGCCGCCGCAAATCGGCAATCCCACGCGCTTACCTGCAAACCTCTCGCGATGCGCCAGCAACCCCGCCAGAGCGGCCGCACCCGCGCCTTCCGCGACTACCTTCGCACCCTCAGCCAGCATGGAGATCGCATCCTCCACCAGCCTCTCCGGCGCCACGATCACATCGCTCACATATTGCGCGATCACCTTGCGCGTTTCCAAACCCACATCGCGCACCGCAATGCCTTCGGCAATCGTCGAGCCGCCCACCTCATGCGCCGGCGCGCCATAGTTCCGCTGCGCCAGCGCCGAATACGGCGCCACCTGCACGCCGATCACCTCTGTCGTGGGCGATACGCCAGCCGCAGCCACAGCGCATCCGGAAATCAGCCCGCCACCACCGATCGGCACCAGCAACACATCGAGCTCCGGCCCATCCTCGAACATTTCCAACGCCAGCGTGCCCTGGCCCGCCATCACCGCGTAATCGTCATACGGGCTGATGAACACCAAGCCGTCATGCGCGGATAGATGCGCCGCATGCGCCGCCGCTTCCACCAGCGTCTCGCCATGCAGCACCACCTTCGCACCCCACGCCGCCGTGCCGCTCACCTTCGCGAGCGGCGTGAACAGCGGCATCACGATCGTCGCCGCAATCCCGCGCAACCGCGCATGCCGCGCCACACCCTGCGCATGGTTCCCGGCCGACATCGCCACCACACCACGCCGGCACTCATCCTCGTTCAGCAACGCCAGACGGTTGGCCGCACCCCGCTCCTTGAACGAGCCAACAGCCTGAAGGTTATCGAGCTTGAGAATGATCTCGGCGCCCGTCAGACGAGACAAGATCGCGGACGGAACGGTGGGCGTGCGCAGAACGGTGCCGCCGATGCGTGCAGCAGCGGCTTGTACATCGGATAGAGCGATACTCATGGATAGACCCTCCTGGGGCTATGCCCCGCGCCGCCGGCACGTGAACCGGTGGCGTTCTGGCGGCGCGTCCCGCCAAGGGTATGAAGCCATACCCCCGGACCCCAGCATTACATGAACTGGATGTTCAGAATCTCATAACTGCGGTCGCCGCCGGGAGCAGGGACGGAAATGGTATCGCCCTTTTTCTTGCCGATCAGAGACTTCGCCAGCGGCGAAGAGATCGACAAGCGCTTCAGCTTGATGTCGGCTTCGTAGACGCCAACGATCTGATAGGTCGCCTCTTTTTCGGTCTCTTCATCGAGCAGTCTCACATGCGCGCCGAACTTGATGCTGTCGCCGGAGAGTGCCGACGGATCGATCACCTCGGCGGCGCCGACGACCTCTTCCAGCTCTTGGATGCGGCCCTCGATAAAGCTCTGGCGCTCGCGGGCGGCGTGATATTCGGCATTTTCCGAAAGGTCGCCATGGCTGCGCGCCTCGGCGATCGCTGCAATGATCGACGGCCGCTCGACACCCTTCAGCGTGCGCAGCTCGTCCTCCAGACGCTGCAAACCTTGGGCGGTCATCGGAAATTTCTGCAAAGCGCCGAATCCTCAAAAAACTGAATTTTCCGGTGCGCCAGGCGCCGGGGTTGCGGGTTGCGACAAACGAACGCCCTGGCTGAGCCCGGGATCGGGCCTGCCAAGACGAGGGCCGATAGCTTAGGGCAGCCACCAAACTAAGCAAGCCACGCTGAGTGGCCCTAATCTTAAGGTAAAGGTCTAAGGACTTGTCCTCAGCGGGGGTCGCCACCAGAGCGCCACCGGTTCAAGCGACGGCGGCGACGGGCAGAGCCCCTGGCCTTGCCTTCTCCGCTAGAACGAACCGCGAAAATACGACTGCAAGGGTGCCACTTCAAGTGTCCCCGCCTTCAGCGCCCCAATCGCATGCACCGCCGCCCGTGCGCCCGCGATCGTCGTGTAATGCGGTACGCCGAAGGTAAGTGCCGTCCGCCTGATGTCGAAGCTATCCGCGGTAGATTGTGCCCCTTGCGAGGTGTTCACCACCATCTGGATGTCGCCCGAGCGGATCGCGTCCACGCAATGCGGCCGGCCCTCAAGTACCTTATTGACGATCGTCACCTGCAACCCTGCCTCGGTGATGCGCGCCGCCGTGCCGCGCGTCGCCATGATGCGGAAGCCCATTTCGGTGAGCCGCCGCGCCAGGGCCGGCACGCCGGATTTGTCGTTGTCGCGTACGCTGAGGAACACGGTGCCGGCTTCCGGGAGCACCACGCCGGCGCCGAGCTGTGCCTTGGCGAAGGCACGTTCGAAGCTGTGGTCAAGCCCCATGACTTCGCCGGTCGATTTCATCTCCGGCCCAAGGATGGTGTCTACACCTGGAAAACGTGCGAAGGGGAACACAGCTTCCTTCACCGCGACGTGCGCCGCGATGGCGGTGTCGTCCAGCTTGAAATCAGCCAGCTTTGCACCGGCCATGACCAGCGCCCCAATTTTGGCAATAGCGACACCGGTCGCCTTGGCAACGAACGGCACAGTACGGCTGGCGCGTGGATTGACTTCCAGGACATAGACCGCACCGTCCTTAATCGCATATTGCACGTTCATCAGCCCGACCACGCCGAGCGCGCGCGCCATGGCTTCCGTCTCATCCTGCAATTCGCTGATCATGGCAGGCGACAATGAATAGGGCGGCAGCGAGCAGGCGCTATCGCCGGAATGGATGCCGGCTTCCTCAATATGTTCCATCACCCCTGCGACATAGACGGTTTCTCCATCGGCGATGCAATCCACATCCACCTCGGTGGCGTCATTAAGGTAGCGGTCGATCAGCACCGGATTGGTGCCGGAGACTTTTACGGCTTCACGCATGTAGCGATGCAGTTGTGCACGATCGAACACGATCTCCATCGCGCGTCCGCCAAGCACATAGCTGGGCCGTATGACGACGGGATAGCCGATGCGTTCGGCAATGGCCTCGGCTTCATCCGCGGCGCGAGCGATTCCGTTTTCCGGTTGCCGCAGCCCAAGTTTTTGCAGAAGCCCCTGGAAGCGCTCACGGTCTTCGGCGATGTCGATAGCATCTGCACTCGTACCGAGTATCGGAATCCCCGCCGCGGGCAGCGCCTGGCTGAGTTTCAGCGGCGTCTGCCCGCCATATTGCACGATGCAGCCAAGCACTTCGCCTTTCTGCTGTTCACGCCGCACCAGCGCGATCACGTCTTCCGCGGTAAGTGGCTCGAAATACAAGCGATCAGACGTGTCGTAATCCGTGCTCACCGTTTCCGGATTGCAGTTGACCATGATGGTCTCGAACCCGGCCTCGCGCAGCGCATAGGCTGCGTGCACGCAGCAATAATCGAATTCGATGCCCTGGCCGATCCGGTTGGGGCCGCCGCCGAGAATGATGATCTTCTTGCGGTCTGTCGGATCGGCCTCGCAGACCGGGTCGCCCCAGCCACCTTCATAGGTGGAATACATATACGGCGTGGCCGACGCGAATTCGCCAGCGCAGGTATCGATGCGCTTATAGACGGGATGCACCGACAGCTTGTCGCGCAGCGCAGCGATCTCCGTCTCGCGCTGGCCGGTGAGTTGTGCGAGGCGTTTGTCGGAAAATCCCATCGCCTTGATACGGCGCAGACCGGTCGCTTCGCGCGGCAGGCCGTTGGCCGTGATCTGTCGTTCCACGGCCACGATCTTTTCCAGTTCGCGCAGGAACCACGGATCGAATTTGCAGGCGCCAAAAATATCTTCGACGGAAAGCCCAGCGCGCATGGCTTGTGCCGCCATCAGAATACGGTCGGGTTTCGGCGCGGAGAGCGCGGCGCGGAACGCATCCGCCCCGCCATCGCCAGGTGCAGGCACTTCGTCGAGGCCGGAGAACCCGGTCTCCATGCTGCGCAGGCCTTTCTGCAATGCTTCGGCAAAGGAGCGGCCGATCGCCATCGCCTCTCCCACCGATTTCATGCTGGTGGATAGTAGAGCCGGCGTGCCGGGAAATTTCTCGAACGTGAACCGCGGGATCTTCACCACGACATAATCGATGGTGGGCTCGAAACTCGCCGGCGTAGTGCGTGTGATATCGTTGGTCAGTTCATCAAGCGTGTAGCCAACAGCCAGCTTCGCCGCAATTTTTGCAATCGGAAATCCGGTGGCTTTCGAGGCCAGCGCCGAACTGCGAGAAACCCGCGGGTTCATCTCGATCACGAGCATGCGCCCGTCTTCCGGATTGAGCGCGAACTGCACGTTCGAGCCGCCGGTATCCACGCCGATCTTCCGCAAGCAGGCAATGGAAGCATCTCGCATCCGCTGATATTCGCGATCGGTCAGCGTGAGGGCAGGGGCCACGGTGATCGAATCCCCGGTATGGATGCCCATCGGATCCACATTCTCAATGGCGCAGATGATGATGCAGTTATCCGCGCTGTCGCGCACCACCTCCATCTCGTACTCTTTCCAGCCAAGCACCGATTCTTCGATCAGCACCTCGGTGGTAGGCGACGCGGCTAGACCGCTCGCGGAAATTGCCTCGAATTCCTCGCGATTATACGCAATGCCGCCGCCGGTCCCACCTAGCGTGAAGCTCGGCCGTATCACGGCCGGCAATCCGATTTTTACCAGCGCTTCACGCGCCTCTTCCATGCTATGTGCGATAAAACTTTTCGGACTCTCGATCCCAATCTCGCTCATGGCATCACGGAATTTCAGCCGGTCTTCTGCACGATCAATCACCTCCGCGCGCGCGCCGATCAGCTCCACACCATGTTTCGCCAGGATCCCGCGCGCATCAAGCTGCATGGCAATATTAAGCGCGGTTTGTCCGCCCATCGTGGGCAGCAGCGCATCCGGCTTTTCCTTGATGATGATTTTCTCGACCATCTCCGGCGTAATCGGCTCCACATAGGTAGCATCCGCCAACCCTGGATCGGTCATGATGGTGGCTGGATTGGAATTTACCAGCACCACGCGATAACCTTCGGCACGCAACGCCTTGCAGGCCTGTGCGCCAGAGTAATCGAATTCGCAGGCTTGACCAATCACGATCGGGCCGGCGCCGATGATCATGATGGTTTTAATGTCGGTGCGTTTGGGCATCGGTCAGCCTTGGAAAAAGGAAGAACTTCTTTTTTTGAAAAACGAGACAAAAAACTTTTATGTCGCTGTCGCGGACCTTTCCCCAGCGCGAGCCCAAGGAGGTAAAAGTTTTTTGGTTTTTTTCAAAAAAGAACTGCTTACTGGATTGGCGCCTCAGAGAACTCCAGGCGTCGCTCGACACGATCCATGCGATCGCTCAGCCGATACAGGCGCGATGACGTGCTGGCGTAATGGCTGGCTTCGGTCGAGACGAAATTAGCGAACGAGATCTTTAGCGCATTCATGCGGTGTTTTACGTCCCGAATGTCAGCCTTCATCTCGGTCATATCGCTGCGCAAGGAGCGCAGGATGTCCAGAACCAGGTTATCGCTCATCGGCTTCAATCTCTTGCCCGCCCATTATATCACGAACGCTTCGCCATCGTCTCCACAAACCGCTTGAACAGATGATGGCTGTCGCTTGGCCCAGGGCTCGCCTCCGGGTGATACTGCACCGAGAACACCGGCCGGCCGTCGCAGGCGATCCCCTCGTTGCTGCCATCGAACAGGCTCGTATGCGTGATCCGCACCCCCGTCGGCAACGATGCATCATCCACCGCAAACCCGTGGTTTTGGCTGGTGATCTCCACCTTCCCGGTCGCCAGATCCTTCACCGGCTGGTTCGCACCGCGATGTCCGCGCTCAAGCTTGTAGGTCTTCGCGCCGAGTGCGAGAGCCAGTAACTGGTGCCCCAGGCAGATCCCGAAAATCGGCGTCCCAGCATCCAGAACACCCTGAATGGCCGGCACCGCATACACGCCGGTGGCGGCCGGATCTCCCGGCCCGTTGCTCAGGAACACGCCGTCCGGCTTGTGCCCCAGAATATCCTCGGCCGTGCTGCTCGCCGGCACCACCGTCACCCGGCACCCCGCTGCCGCAAGCGAGCGCAGAATATTGCGCTTGGCCCCATAATCCACGGCGACCACGTGATGTGCAGGTGCCTGCTGTTTCGCAAAACCCTCCGGCCAGACCCAAACCGTCTCGTCCCAGGCAAATGTCTGCCGGCAACTGACCTCCTGGGCGAGATCCATGCCCTCCAACCCCGGCCAGGCCCGTGCCATCTCATGCAGCGCCGGCAAGTCGAAGCGCCCATCGGCTGGAAAACACAGCACCCCGTTCGGCGCGCCGCTGTCGCGTATTCGCAGGGTCAGCGCCCGCGTATCCACGCCTGCAATCCCCGGCACGCCTTGTTTCCGCAGCCACGCATTCAGCGTTTCCGTCGACCGCCAGTTGGAGGGCTCAGTGACGTCCTGCTTCACCACCAGGCCGCGCGCCGCAATCGTGACCGCCTCAATGTCCTGCAGATTGGCACCCACGTTGCCGATATGCGGAAAGGTGAAAACGATCATCTGGCCAGCATAAGAAGGGTCGGTCAGCGTCTCTTGATACCCGGTGATGCCCGTATTGAAGCAGATCTCCGCCGGCTGTCCGCCACCCGTTGGCGTATGTGCACCAAACCCGCTGCCCCAAAACACCGTGCCATCAGCCAGCACCAGCGCCGCGGTCGCTCCCGCCGGCGCAGCGCCGGCTTCGGTCACCGCGCGTGGCAGCTCATTGATCGGCAGGCCGGCGGCAGCGCTCAGACTGGCCCAGTGCTTGGGCGGGATCGCTCGCGCCTGCCGCCACTTCCGAATGGCCTCGGCGCCCACGCCGGTTAGCCGCGAAACAGCTTCGACGCCACCAAGCCGTTCTAGAATGTCATCCACAGAATGAGCCATGATGGCGAAGTTAGGTCGACGATTTACCTGATGCAAGAAGAAGCGGCTTCCGTGGGAAAATACTTCCCACCTCATTCCTGCATGGCTAGGTATCGATGACGCGCCGTCCGCACTCATATAGAGTAGTCATGCGCCACCGCTAAGCCGCGTTTTCCGAGGTTCCATGACCACCCGTATCGAAATCGATCACAGGCTCGCCCGTGGCATTCGCCACCCGGAAAAAGCCGGCCGGCCGGACAATCCCATCCAGCGCAAGCCGGATTGGATCCGCGTGCGCGCCCCAGGCAGCGCCATTTTCCAGCAGACCCGCGAATTGATGCGCGAAAACAAGCTGGTTACCGTCTGCGAGGAAGCTGCCTGCCCGAACATCGGCGAATGCTGGTCGCAGAAACACGCCACCATGATGATCATGGGTGACACCTGCACCCGTGCCTGCAGCTTCTGCAACGTCCGCACCGGCCTGCCAGATGCGCTCGACACCGACGAACCCGCCCGGGTCGGCGACGCCGTGGCCAAACTCGGCCTGCGTCACGTGGTGGTAACCTCGGTCGATCGTGACGACCTGCCCGATGGCGGTGCCGCCCATTTCGCGGCCGTCATCAATGCCATCCGCAGCGCCTCGCCCGGTACTACCATCGAGATCCTGACCCCCGATTTCCTCCGCAAGCCCAGCGCACTCCAAGTGGTGGTCGCCGCACGGCCTGACGTGTTCAACCACAACCTCGAAACCGTGCCGCGCCTCTATCCCACCATCCGCCCCGGCGCCCGCTACTTCCAATCCTTGCGACTGCTAAACGACGTGAAATCCCTCGACCCCACCATCTTCACCAAGTCCGGCATGATGCTCGGCCTCGGTGAGCAGCGCGGCGAGATCGGCCAGGTGATGGACGACCTGCGTATCGCCGACGTCGATTTCCTCACCCTCGGCCAATATCTTCAGCCGACGGTGAAACATGCTGCCGTCGAACGCTTTGTCCCACCGGACGAATTTAACGATTATGCCTCTCTCGCCCGCGCGAAAGGTTTCTTGATGGTGGCCGCGACCCCGCTTACCCGGAGCTCCTACCACGCAGATGCGGACTTTGCGCAGTTGCGCGATGCGCGTGCCGCCCACATCGCCAAGGCCGCGTAAAGCCGATGCCAACCTATGCCGACCGAAAGCTGGTGGCCTACCGGCCCGACCAGCTTTTCGACCTAGTCGCCGACGTCGGCAAATACCCGGAGTTCCTTCCCTGGTGCACCGGCGCCCGCGTGCGCAGCCGTACCGAGCATGAGCTGGTCGCCGACCTCACCATTGGCTTCGGCCCTTTCCGGGAAAGCTTTACCTCCCGCGTCACCCTCGAACGCCCGCACCGCATCCGCGTGAGCTACGAAAACGGCCCCTTTCGCTACCTGAACAATCAGTGGGTGTTCATCCCCGACCCGAAGGGCGTGCAGGTGGATTTCTGGGTCGATTTCGAATTCAAAAGCAAGCTGTTGCAGCGCGCGATCGGGGTGGTGTTCAATGAGGCAGTGCGGCGCATGGTCGGCGCTTTCCTCAAGCGTGCGGGCGATGTGTATGGGCCGCCAGTGAAGACGGAAGGCGTTCTTTTCTGAAGAAAAGAACCAAAAGACTTTTATGTCGCTGTTGCGGTTCTCTCCTGCAGCGTATCGTCAGGAGATAGAAGTTTTTGGTTCTTTTTTAAAAAACCGCTTCCTTCCTCGGGAGTGACACTATGCGCCAATCCATCATTCCCGCCTTGCAATACGAAGACGCGCCATCGGCAATCGAATTCCTTTGCAAGGCCTTCGGTTTCGAGCGTCACCTCGTAGTCGCCGAAGATCCTCCCTCCCGCATCGTGCATCACGCGCAGCTTCTGCTGAACGGCGGAATGATCATGCTCGGCAGCGCCAACGCGCCGCCTTCCGCCACGATGTCATCCTGTATCTGTGTGGTGGTTTCGGACCCGGATGCGCATTATGCCCGTGCCAAGGCAGCCGGCGCAGACATATTGCACCCGCCTCGTGACAACGAGGGCTATCCGGGGCGCTCTTACGAAGTGAAAGACTCTGGTGGGTATCGCTGGAACTTCAACAGTTTCGATCCCTGGGCCGAGGCCATCTGACGTAGCCGGGGGACCATGATGGTCCCCCGGGCACACCTCAGTAAGGACGGACGACGACGACCGGCCCGCGATGCCAGTGGTGCCAATGACGGTGCCAGTGGTGATAGTGATGATAGTACTGCACATCCTGAACCGCGCTGGGATCGAACCCAGACGGTGAGACGATCGCTGATTGGGCCTGCGCACCAGGCGCGGCCTGCGCCGATACTGTCAGTGCCAGAACAGAAACTGCACCAAGCAGGCCAGCTAGACTTTTAAACATGAGAGAAACTCCACCGATTGCTATGCGGCGCTACCGGGAGAAAAGCGGGAACCAACCCCCGTGCTGCTCCTGAGTAACATCCGTGCGAGCATTACGTTGCATGGTCTTGTCAGAACTTAGGCCGGATCATGGACGGATAAAGGCAAAGTACCGCCACGTGACGCCGAAAACAGAGCGGGCGCCGATGAGGGCGCCCGTTCCAACCAACCTGATGATGCCGCCGCCTTACCTGTCGATCATCACCTCCTTGCGATCATAGGCGACAAAAATCCGCTTTTGGAACAGGAAGTTGGCGCCAAGGATCACGTCCACTCCACGGTGAGGCACCGGCATCGCGGACGCAGTTTGTGTGGCCACATTGGCTTGGATCGGGCTCGCTGCGTCGTCCACTGCCAATAAAGGGCGGGAAAAAACGGTGCTGCCGATCGAGATCGAGGCGAAGCGGTGCAGGCGTTCGGTGCTCTCACCAAGGCCCTGCTCGGTGATCTGCTGGTCGCCACGCATCGCCTGCTCCGTCAGGCCCAACGTCTCCGCAGCGTCGCGGGTGATCGAGGTATCCTCGCTGCCGGTATCGATCAGCGCGTTCAGCTCCACCCCATTGATCATGACAGGTATCAGCAGCAATTCGTGGCCTGCATCGCTGGCGGCCAGGTGCGTCGCATGCGCCGTCCAGGCCGGCGCGCTGGCGCCGCAACCGGCAACATGGCGGTAGAAGCGCAGCTTGCTGGCGGGAAAATCCATTTCGACATCGTAGGCGGAGAGGAAGTTCGCGCCGAACAGGCCGTCGATATGCTCCTCCGGCTGGAACTCTGTGCCGGGTAGCACCGGCAGCGGCACGTTGGCCAGATGCTGGCCGAGATACTCGACATCGGCCGCTTCCACCACCGGCGCCGTATAGCTGCCGCCGATGCCGGTCATCTGCAAACCCGGCTCGCTGGAGGCCGGCAAAGCCAGGCGTGTCGCTGCATCGGGCGTCACCGATGTGACGAAGTCCCCTGTATCGAGCAGCAGGTTGAGCGCCCTGCCATTGACCGCGAGGGTCACGAACGCCTGGTCGCCGCGGCGATGGATATCGAGTTCACCGGCCGGCCGGCCGTCGCATTGCGCACCGGCCTGGATCGCGAAGACCGGGCCGGGTTGAGGGCCACCGGCCTGCATCATGCTGCTCTGTTGCGGAAGCTCCGACGCACAACCGGCGAGAAGAGCGGCGGCCATCAGCGTACCGGCAATCGGTAAACGGAAGGTTTTACGAAGGGGCTGGTTAATCATCATGCGTCGCAAAATGACGGACGAAGATTAACAGACTACTTATGGTTGTAGAAAATTAAGCCGAAAATATCAAAAAAGTGACGTTAGGGGATGCGGTTAGTAGGTTCATAATTTTTTGCGGCCGCGAATTTAGGAGGTTGTTAGGAAGCGCAGCTCTGGCAAAAGGAAGAGAGCAGTTCTTTTTTGGGAAAAAGAACAAATAAACTTCTATCCATATGGCAGACGCTGCCGGATAAAATCGCGACAGCGCGCAAAAGTCTTTTGCTTCTCTTCTTCAGAAAAGAAGACCTTACCTTATTCGTGTTCCGGCTTTCTGCGCATCGACTTCGTGCCGCTGCGGACGGCTTTGGACTCTAGGCGGCGTTTTTTGGCGCCCAGGCTTGGGCGCGTAGGGCGGCGGTGTTTTGGCACTGTGGCGGCCGTGCGGATCATGTCAAAGAGCCGCTCGAGCGCGTCGTCGCGGTTGCGCTGTTGAGAGCGGAATCTTTGGGCGTCGATGACGAGGACGCCTTCCTGGGTCATGCGGCTGCCGGCGAGGCGGATGAGGCGCGCCTTCAGGCCATCGGGCAAAGATGGTGAGTCACGTACTGAAAAACGTAATTCTACCGCAGTGGACACCTTGTTTACGTTCTGCCCGCCGGGACCCGAGCTGAGCACGAAACGCTCGCTCAGCTCGGTGTCGTCGATCGACAGAGCCTCGGTTATTTGCAGGCGCGCCAAGGCAGATACCTGATGATTACGTTGCGGGTTTGCGGAATTTCAGGATGAAATTGTCCGCTTCGCCGATGGCCGCATATTTCGCGTGGTCCACCTGGCCCAGTTCGAAGCTTGGCGGCAGGGTCCAGACGCCTTTCGGCCAGTGCTTGGTATCCTTTGGGTTGGCGTTCAACTCGGAGGAGCCGACCAGTTCGAAGCCGGCCTTCTTGGCCAGCGCTACCGTATAATCCTGGCGCACGTATCCGCTTGCTGCGGCGGGATCCTGCGGTTCGGTGGCGAGGCCGCGATGTTCTTCGACGCCGAGGATGCCGCCAGGTTTAAGGGCGCGGAAAAAATCCGTGAAAATCTCGTCGGCATAGTTGCCGCCCATCCAGTTATGCACGTTTCGGAAGGTGAGGATGAAATCCGCCGAAGCCGGCGCGAGGCCGTTCTGTCCCTTGTCCAAGGTGACGAGGTGCAAGCCGCCATAGCCGGGTTTTCCGGCGAACTTGGCGCGGAAACTGGCTGCGTCGTGCTCGCTGGCGGTGTCGGCGGGGAGGGCGACGACGTAGGTGCCGTGGTCTGCAAGATAGGGGGCGAGAATTTCGGTCCAGTAGCCGCCGCCCGGCCACACCTCGACCACGCTGGCGCTGGGTTTGAGGCCGAAGAAGGCGAGTTCGCCCACCGGATGGCGCATGGCATCGCGGGCGACGTATTTGGGCGTCCGGCCCGCGCCATGCACGGCGGCCTGCAGGGCTGCGTCATCGCCAGTGGCGCCGAGCAGCATAATAGCTGCGCAAGCCAGCATGGCCACGCGCGCATGGGTTCTCAAAATTTGCATGCAATTTCCTCGCATTGGGTGGGGTCGGTCGGCACCGGCACCAAAACCGGGGCCGACGAGCCCGAATTGTGACGCTGCTGTGATGAGGCTGCCACGAAGCTGCCACACCGCCAGACCTATATAACATTCATACAGGAGGTTCTGATGACGAAGTTTTATCGCTCCAGTGTTTCGCGTCTCGCCATCGCAGCGGTTGCTGCCGGTGCGTTGGCGCTGAGCGCACAGCCGGCCGCGGCGCGTCCGGGCGGCGGCGGCGGTGGGTTCCACGGCGGCGGTGGCGGCTTTCACGGTGGTGGTGGCGGCTTCCATGGTGGCGGCGGTTTCCGCGGCGGCTATGGCGGATATCGTGGCGGTTACGGCGGCTATCGCGGTGGCGGCTATGGATATCGCGGTGGATATGGTGGCTGGGGCTGGGGTCTCGGCGGCGTAGCTCTGGGGCTCGGTCTCGCTGGAGCCTATGGTGCCTATTACGCCCCGCCTGCTTATTATGCCCCGCCGCCACCGGCGTACTACCCACCGCCGGGCTATGCTCCCGGTTACGGCTACGGTGGCTACCAGGGCGGCTACTAACACGGCAACGCGAGGCGGCTGTAATGGTCGCCTCGCTCTATGTCCGGCTTGACCGCGAGACTTGTAAACTCGCAGAATCCGATATGGCTACCGAGCTACACATAAGCCGCGTCACTGGCGATGCTTTACCGGCGATCATCGGTAGCCTCGCCCGTCTTCGGGTCCAGGTGTTTCGGGACTGGCCGTATCTCTATGACGGCGACGAGGCCTACGAGGCTGACTACATGCAAACCTATGTGGTTAGTTCGCGCGCTGCAGTCATTGTGGCGCGGGATGGTGAAAATATCATCGGTGCGTCCACGTGCCTGCCGCTCGTCGACGAGACGGAGAATGTGCAGGAGCCGTTCCGGGATGCCGGGATCGATCTCGCAAGCGTTTTCTATTTCGGTGAAAGTGTGCTGTTGCCGGCCTATCGCGGGCTAGGCGTTGGCGTCGCGTTTTTTCGGGAACGGGAAGCGCATGCGCGGGCTGTATCGTCCTGCGATATGGCGGCGTTCTGTGCCGTGCAGCGTGAGGAGACGCATCCTGCACGGCCTGCGGATTTCCAGCCTCTCGATGCATTCTGGTCCCGGCGCGGGTTCACGCGTCGGCCGGATCTGCGCTGCAGGATGCAGTGGAAGGATTTGGGTGATGCCGAGGAGACCGAAAAGACATTGGTGTTCTGGCTGAAATCGCTTAGCGGCGAGGCGCTACCATGAGCGTGATGAGGCTGGGTGCGCTGGCCTATCCGGTGACAGGTCCAGGCGATTTCGCGCAGTTTGCCCATAAATTCGACGAACTTGTCAGGCAAGGGAAAGAGGGTGGCGGCGAGCTGCTGGTGATGCCGGAATACGCCAGCATGGAGTTGGCGGCGGCAGGCGCCGATGCAGGTGATGTAAAGGCGGAGCTCGAGGATATCTGTGCACAGCGCGAGAGGTTGCTCGACCTGTTTTGCGAGAGCGCTCTTCGTCACGGCATATGGCTGCTAGCTGGTTCGTTGCCGTGGGCCGAGGATGGACGTGTGCGCAACCGTGCGCCGTTGATTTCGCCCGACGGACGCAAGCGTTTTCAGGACAAGAGCGTGATGACGCGGTTTGAGGCGGAGCAATGGGGCGTGCAGCCTGGTTTGCCGCCGCGCGTGTTCGAGACGCCTTGGGGACTGATTGGGATTGCCATCTGCTACGACGTGGAGTTTCCGACTCTCGTGCGAGCCCAGGCGCAGGCCGGGGCACGGCTGATCCTGGCGCCGAGCTGCACGGACACGCTGCATGGATTCAACCGCGTGCGTCTGAGTGCGCGGGCGCGGGCGCTGGAGAACCAGTGTTTTGTCGCGGTGGCGCCGACCGTGGGTGTTGCACCGGCTTTGGCGACGCTCGATGAAAATCATGGGTATGCGGGGGTGTTCGGGCCGGTAGATCGTGGGTTTCCCGCCGACGGGGTGATCGCGCGGGGCGAGATGGATGTGCCTGGCTGGGTGTTTGCAGATTTGGATTTCGCACGGCTTGACGCGGTGCGGGCGGATGGCGCGGTGCGCAATTTCTGCGATTATCCGGCCGACCCGCCAACTCCCTTGCCAGGTGACGTAGAATGACGACCGAAGAGCTCATCAGATCCTATTATGCCGCGTTCAACGCGGCCGATTACGACGGCATGGTGGCGCTGCTCACCGAGGATGTGGCGCATGACATCAACCAGGGCAGCCGGGAGACAGGGCGGGCGGCGTTCCGGGCGTTCTTGTCTCATATGGAGGCATGCTACGGCGAGCAGCTTGAGGACATCGTTGTCTTCGTTGAATCGACCGGCTTGCGTGCTGCGGCGGAGTTCGTGGTGCACGGGGTCTACAAAGCGACGGATGTTGGTCTGCCTGAGGCTTCCGGCCAGACCTATGTGTTGCCCGCTGGTGCATTCTTTGACGTGCGTGACGGGCTAATCGCCCGCGTGTCCAACTATTATAATTTGCCCGACTGGCTCCGGCAGGTAGGTGCCTAAAATAATGCAGGGGGGTTTGGGGGGACAGGCACTGTTCCCCAAATCTTTCTTGCTTTGATCGACAAGCTTGGTTTTTTGCTTGCCTTGTCCCGCGAAAAGCATTTTGGCCGTGCGGCGGAAGCTTGTGGTGTCACCCAGCCGACTCTCTCCGCCGGCATAAAGCAGCTTGAAACGTCACTAGGTGTGCTGCTTGTTTTGCGCAGCGCGCGATTTGGTGGTTTTACGCCTGAAGGCGAGCGGGTTCTGGAGTGGGCCCGGCGTATCGTCGGCGATGCAAGGGCTATGCGCGACGAGGTGAAATTGTTGCGGCAGGGGCTTTCGGGGCATCTGCGGCTGGCGGTGGTGCCGACGGCGTTGCCGGTGATGGTGCGGCTGACAGGTCCGTTGGCAGAGCGGCATCCCGAGGTGGTTTTTACCATAAGGTCCTGCAATTCGCTCGAGGTTCTCTCGCTGATGGAGAATTTGGAGGTCGATGCGGGCATTACGTATGTGGGCAGCGAGCCGCTGGGGCGTGTGCGCAGTGTGCCGCTCTTCGAGGAGAGTTACCGTTTGCTGATTGCGGCGGGGTCGCCGCTGGCGGACCAGCATGATGTGAGCTGGGCGGAAGTGGCGTCCGTCAAACTCAGCTTGTTAACCCCGGACATGCAGAACCGCCGCATTATCGATCGCCGGCTGCACAAGGCGGGGGCTGATCCGGTGCCAGTACTCGAGAGCAATTCGATGATCGTGCTAATTTCGCATGTACGCACCGGCCGCTGGGCGAGTGTACTGCCGGCTGTGATGGCGGATTCCCTATTGATGAGCGGCGAAACGCCGATGGTCCGCTCGATCCCCATTCGGGAGGTGGAACCGCTGCCGGTGATCGGCCTTGTCTATCCGCATCGCGAGCCTTTGATGCCTCTGACGGCAGCATTGGTGACCGAAGCAAGGCGGGTTTTCAGCATCCAGCCGATGTTCTGATAGAAATGTTCTATCGCAGCATTGAGCGTCAACCCTTGCTTATTGCAATGCAAACTCCCCATATAAGCGGTCTTGTGACGGATCGGATTTATGCAGACACCTGCCGATGTGAGCGGCGTTGCTGAGCGAGCGGCGGAGATCATCGCGCCTTATCTGGGGCTTGAAGGTCCGGCGATGCCGATGTTGCACGCCTTGCAGGCGGCGTTTGGATTTGTGCCTGAGGCGTCGGTGCCAGTTGTCGCCAACGCGCTGAACCTATCTCGGGCAGAGGTTCATGGCATCGTTTCCTTCTATCACGACTTCCGGCACAAGCCGGCTGGGCGCCATGTGGTGAAGCTGTGCCGGGCAGAGGCTTGCCAAAGCATGGGGGCTGATCGTGTGGCTGCTTATGCGCAGGAACGGTTGGGCATATCGTGGCACGAGACCACGCCGGATGGTGCGGTGACGTTGGAGCCCATTTTCTGCATCGGGCTTTGCGCCTCGGCGCCGTGCGGCATGGTGGATGAGCGCAGCCTCGCACGGCTCGATGCCGGTCGGATCGATGGCGTTCTGGAGGCATGCGGCAGATGAGTCGCATCTTTGTTCCACGCGACATGCTCTCCATCGCCATGGGCGCGGATGACGTCGCGGCTGCGTTGGCACGGGCCTATCCGGACTCTACCATCGTGCGCAATGGCTCGCGCGGCATGGCCTGGCTGGAGACGCTGATCGAAGTGGAGACGCCGGATGGCCGTATCGGCTATGGTCCGGTTGAAGCGGGAGATGTGCCTGGCCTCGTCGCTGCCGGGTTCATTGAGGGCGGCGCACACGCCAAGCGCGTTGGCCGACCGGAAGATATGCCGTTCATCGCACGTCAGACGCGCGTTACGTTCGCGCGGGCCGGCATCACCGATCCGGTTTCGCTCGACGATTACCGCGCGCATGGCGGCCTTGCCGGTTTGACGCGTGCCCTGCAGATGACTGGTCCCGACATTGTCGAGGAACTGACGAAATCGGGCTTGCGGGGCCGCGGCGGCGCCGGTTTCCCCACCGGTATCAAATGGCGCACGGTGATGCTGGCGCAGAGCCCACAGAAATACATCGTCTGCAACGCCGATGAAGGCGATAGCGGCACCTTCGCCGACCGCATGGTGATGGAAGCCGACCCGTTCCTGCTGATCGAAGGCATGACAATCGCCGGCGTGGCCGTTGGTGCCACACGCGGCTACGTGTATCTGCGCTCGGAATACCCGAACGCTGCCATCATCATGAATCAGGCGATCGCCGCGGCCCGACGCGAGGGTGTGCTCGGCCCGGAGGTGATGGGCAGCGATCTCAGCTTCGAGCTGGAAGTGCGTATCGGCGCTGGCGCTTATGTCTGCGGCGAGGAGACGTCGTTACTCGACAGCCTCGAAGGCCGCCGCGGCCAGGTGCGCGCCAAGCCGCCGCTGCCGGCGCTCGAAGGCCTGTTCGGCAAACCCACCGTGGTGAACAACGTGCTGTCGCTCGCGGCCGTGCCGGACATCCTCGGGCAAGGTGCCGCCTTCTATCAGGCGTTCGGGGTCGGCAGGTCGCGTGGCACCATGCCGGTGCAACTCGCTGGCAACATCAAGCATGGCGGCCTGTTCGAAGTACCCTTCGGTATCAGCCTCGGTGAATTGGTCAATGACATCGGCGGCGGCACCGCCAGCGGCCGACCTGTCCGCGCCGTGCAGGTTGGTGGCCCGCTCGGCGCCTACCTGCCACCGTCGCAATTTGACACGCCCTTCGATTACGAAGCCTTCACCGCAATCGATGCACTGATCGGCCATGGCGGCGTGGTGGTGTTCGACGACACGGTCGACATGGCCAAAATGGCGCGCTTCGCCATGGAGTTCTGCGCCATCGAATCCTGTGGCAAATGCACGCCCTGCCGCATCGGCAGCACCCGTGGCCTCGAAGTGATCGACAGGCTTCTGGCCGGTGATGTCAAACAACTCGCTCTGCTCGAAGACCTTTGCGACACGATGAAGTTCGGCTCGCTCTGCGCACTCGGCGGCTTCACGCCTTACCCGGTGATGAGCGCGGTCAAACACTTCAGGCAAGACTTCATGCCCGCGCAAAAAGTGCTGGCAGCATGAAAGCAAGCAAGCACTTCTTTTCTGAAGAAAAGAAGCAAAAGACTTTTACCTCTTGGAGGCTCTGATATGTCACTTATCCAGGAAGCGGATTTCGGAACCATCGAGAGCAAGTCCAAAAAACTTGTTTCGCTGAAGATCGATGGATTCGATGTGACGGTGCCGGAAGGCACCTCCATCATGCGGGCTGCGTCGGAACTCGGCGTAAAGATCCCCAAGCTCTGCGCGACGGATACGCTTAATGCCTTCGGATCCTGCAGGCTTTGCCTCGTTGAAATCGAAGGGAGGGCAGGCACCCCGGCAAGCTGCACCACGCTGGTGGCACCGGGCATTTCCGTGACCACTGGTAATGAGCGCCTGCGCAAACTCCGCAAAGGCGTGATGGAACTCTATATCTCCGACCACCCCCTCGATTGCCTTACCTGCGGCGCCAACGGCGATTGCGAATTGCAGGACACCGCCGGCGAAGTCGGCCTGCGCGACGTGCGGTACGGCTACGAAGGCAAGAACCACCTCAAATCTGCCAAGGATCAGTCGAACCCGTATTTCGACTACGACCCTTCGAAATGCATTGTCTGCAGCCGTTGCGTGCGCGCTTGCGAGGAAACGCAAGGCACCTTCGCGCTCACCATTGATGGCCGCGGCTTCGGCTCACGCGTCGCCGCCAGCCAGAACGAACCGTTCATGAGCAGCGAATGCGTCAGTTGCGGCGCCTGTGTCGCCGCTTGCCCGACCGCTACGCTGATCGAGAAGAAAGTCGTGGAGATCGGCACCCCCGAGCATTCGGTGGTGACCACCTGCGCCTATTGCGGCGTCGGCTGCCAGTTCAAGGCGGAAATGCGCGGCCCGGAGCTGGTGCGCATGGTTCCCTACAAGGACGGCAAGGCCAATCGCGGCCATAGCTGCGTCAAAGGCCGCTTCGCCTGGGGCTACGCCACCCACCGCGAGCGCATGACCAAACCGATGGTGCGCGAAAACATCTCCGATCCGTGGCGTGAGACCACGTGGGAAGAGGCATTCGCCCGCGCAGCCTCCGAGATCCATCGCATCCAGGCAAAATACGGCCGCGCTTCCGTAGGCGGTATCACATCCTCACGCTGCACCAACGAGGAAACCTATCTGGTGCAGAAGCTGGTGCGCGCCGGTTTCCACAACAACAACGTCGATACCTGCGCCCGCGTCTGCCACTCGCCAACTGGCTTCGGTCTGTCGCAAACCTACGGTACCTCGGCCGGCACGCAGGATTTCGATAGCGTCGAGCATACCGACCTGATGCTGCTGATCGGCGTGAACCCCACCGATGGTCACCCGGTATTTGCCTCGCGTATGAAGAAGCGCTTGCGCGCCGGCGCGAAGCTGATCGTCATCGATCCACGCCGCATCGACATGGTGCGCAGCCCGCACATTGAAGCGGCCCTGCATCTCAAGCTGCAGCCCGGCACCAACGTTGCCGTGGTAACGGCAATTGCCCATGTGATCGTGGCCGAAGGGCTGGTGAACGAAGCCTTCGTGCGCGAACGCTGCGACATGGAAGAGTTCGCCGCCTGGAAAGAGTTCGTTCTCGAGCCGGAGAACTCGCCGGAAGCCGTTGAGCGCAGTTCCGGCGTTCCCGCTGACCTGCTTCGTCAGGCGGCCCGCATGTATGCCACTGGCGGCAACGCGGCCATCTTCTATGGGCTTGGCGTTACCGAGCACAGCCAGGGCACCACGACGGTGATGGCGATCGCAAACCTTGCGATGGCAACTGGCAATATCGGCCGTGAGGGCGTCGGCGTGAACCCGCTGCGCGGCCAGAACAACGTGCAGGGCAGCTGCGATATGGGCAGCTTCCCACATGAGCTGCCCGGCTATCGCCACATCAGCGACGACGAGACGCGCGCGCTGTTCGGCAAGGAATGGGGCGTCCACCTCGATCACGAGCCGGGTCTGCGCATCAACAACATGCTCGATGCTGCCGTCGACGGCACGTTCAAGGCGCTCTACGTGCAGGGTGAGGACATCGCGCAATCCGATCCTGATGCGAAACATGTCATTGCCGGCCTGTCGGCGATGGAATGCGTCATCGTGCAGGATCTCTTCCTGAACGAGACAGCGAATTACGCGCATATCTTCCTGCCGGGCACGACATTCCTCGAAAAGGACGGCACGTTCACCAACGCCGAACGCCGCATCAACCGTGTCCGCCGCGTCATCCAGCCGCTGCCGGGACTCGCCGATTGGGAGGTCACCCTCAAGCTTGCCGATGCCCTTGGGGTGAACATCGGCACCTATGCCCATCCCGGCGAGATCATGGACGAGGTGGCGCGCCTTACGCCGAGCTTTGCGGGCGTCTCCTACAAGGCTCTGGATGAACAGGGCTCCATCCAGTGGCCTTGCAACGAGGAAAATCCGCACGGCACGCCGGTGATGCATATCGATCGGTTCGTGCGCGGCGAAGGCCGTTTCATGATCACCGAATACATCCCGACGGAAGAGAAGACCGGTCCGCGCTTCCCGCTGCTGCTCACCACCGGCCGCATTCTCAGCCAGTACAATGTGGGCGCCCAGACGCGCCGCACCGAAAACAGCCGGTGGCACGAGGAAGATGTGCTTGAGATCCACCCCCACGATGCCGAACAGCGCGGCGTGCGTGACGGAGACTGGGTGCGCATCGTCAGCCGTGCCGGCGAGACCTCGCTACGCGCCAAGATCACCGATCGCGTGGCAACGGGCGTGGTGTACACCACCTTCCATCACCCGCTCACCCAGGCAAACGTGATTACCACCGATTTCTCGGATTGGGCGACCAACTGTCCGGAATACAAGGTGACGGCGGTTCAGGTGAGCCCGTCCAACGGACCGAGCGCTTGGCAGGAAGAGTATCAGCGTCACAGCGACCTTAGCCGGAGGATTGCAGCCGAATAGCGCCTCAGCCATCCCCTGCCAGCAATTGACCGCATCGTGGAACAGCGCCAGAAAGTAAGAGTCTTTTGGTTCTTTTCTTCAGAAAAGAGCGTCTTTTTTGAAAAAAAGAAGCAAAAAACTTCTACTTTTTAGGGTGTTACGATCCATGCTGACGGATCACTTCATGTCCCCGGAAGAGCTTGCGGACGCGTTGCGTGCCATCGGCGCAGAGCGATACCACAACCTGCATCCGTTTCATCGGCTGCTGCATGATGGTAAGCTGAGCCGTCGGCAGGTGCAGGCCTGGGCGCTCAATCGCTATTATTATCAAGCGTCTATTCCCATGAAGGATGCTACGCTGCTTGCACGCCTGCCGACGTCCGATCTGCGACGCGAATGGCGGCGTCGGTTGGTGGATCATGATGGTGACGCGCCGGGCACGGGCGGTGTCACGCGCTGGCTGAAACTGGCTGAAGGCGTCGGGCTCGATCGGGAATATGTGGCAAGCGGCGTGGGTATTTTGCCTGCAACACGTTTTGCCGTGGATGCCTATGTTACCTTCGTCCGCGATCGCAGCATTCTCGAGGCTGTTGCTTCGTCTTTGACCGAGATGTTCTCGCCGAACATCATTGCCGAACGCGTATCAGGCATGCTGAAGAACTACGATTTCATCACCGAAGATACGCTCGCCTATTTCACTCCGCGGCTTACGCAGGCGCCACGCGATTCGGATTTCGCCTTGGAATACGTGCAGAAGAACGCGCACACCCCGGCCGAACAGCAGGCGGTTCTGTCGGCCTTGCGCTTCAAGTGCGACGTGCTCTGGGCGCAGTTGGACGCGTTGCATCACGCCTATGTGCAACCCGCGACCCCGCCACCTGGTGCCTTCATCCCCACATGAATGCTGTTCCGCAACTCGGCCGTGGCCATAAATTTCGCTTCGATGAGGTGCGGAAGGCTTGGGTTCTGCTCGGCCCGGAGCGGCTTTTCATGCCGGATGAACACGCGGTGGAAGTTCTCAAACTGATCGACGGCACACGCGACACCGACGCCATTGTGGCCGATCTGGCGGCACGCTTCAACGCGCCGCCGGAAGCGATCCGTGCGGATGTGGACGCTATGCTCGCCGACCTCGCAGCACGTGGGGCGATTAAACTATGACCGATTTTCCGCCTCCACTGGGGCTCATCGCAGAGCTCACGCATCGCTGTCCGCTGTCTTGCCCGTATTGCTCTAACCCGCTGGATCTGGAGCGAGCTAAGGCGGAACTCGACACCGCCGGCTGGAAATCGGTGCTCGACCAGGCGGCCGCGATCGGCATCCTGCAGGTGCACTTCACTGGCGGCGAGCCGATGGCGCGGCGCGACCTGCCCGAATTGGTAGCGCATGCCGCCGGACTTGGTCTTTACACGAACATCATCACCTCCGGTGTCACGCTGGATGACCGCATGATGGCGAGCCTCATGCAGGCAGGCGTCGACCACATCCAGCTCAGCTTCCAGGATGTCGACGAGGCAGCGAACGATTTCTTTGGCGACAGTCCAGGCGCCTACATCAAGAAAAAAGCCGCTGCCGCACGCATTCAGGGCGCCGGCCTGCCGCTGACGCTGAACTTCGTCATCCATCGTCAGAACGCCGACCGTGTGCCGCAGATGATCGCGATGGCTGAGGCGTTAGGTGCCGAGCGGACCGAGATCGCGCATGTGCAGTATTATGGATGGGGCCTGGTGAACCGCTCCGCCCTCCTGCCGACGCTCGCCCAGCTTCATGCAGCGACCGATGCGGTGGATGCTGCACGCATACGGCTGAGCGGTCGCATGGTGATCGATTACGTGGTGCCGGATTATCATGCTGCCCGTCCGAAGGCGTGCATGGGTGGCTGGGCTCGCCGCTTCATCAATATCTCACCTTCTGGCCATGCCATGCCGTGCCATGCGGCTGAGACCTTGCCCGGCTTCACCTTTCCATCGGTGAGAGATACTTCTTTGGCCGATATCTGGAACGTCTCCGATGCGTTCCTGCGTTTCCGTGGGACTGACTGGATGCCGGAACCTTGCCGTTCCTGCGATCGCAAGGAGATCGATTGGGGTGGCTGCCGCTGCCAGGCGTTCGCGCTGCTCGGCGACATGAACGCTACCGACCCGGCATGCGAGCTGTCTCCGCAGCACCACGTGATGCAGGAAGCGGTGACCGACAGCGAGCAGCCGACACGGGCCTACGTTTTCCGGAAACTCGCCAAAACGCCATAAAACGCGCTCTGCTACCTCATGTGACGAGGTTTTTGGGCGTGCCTCCAGCCAGCACGGCTTCGATGCCGTCGAGCACCAGCATGCCCATAGCGTCGCGGGTTTCGGCGGTAGCGCTCGCGAGATGCGGGCTGAGCACCACTGTCTCGATGCCACTGTAGATATCGGGAATTTTCGGTTCTGCGGGATAGACGTCCAGGCCGGCGGCCGCGATGTGGCCGCTGAGCAGGGCGGCGGCCAGGTCTGCGTCGTCTACCAAGGATCCGCGTGCGACGTTTACCACGACGGCACGCGCGGGGAGGGCCGCCAGCCGTTCCGCGTTCAGCCATCCCGCGGTGCCAGCGCCACCAGGCGCCATCAGGCAGAGGAACTGGCTTGCTGCGAGGAATGATGCCTCGTCTGCATGGAAAACCGCTCCGCTTTCGAGCGCCGGCGGGAGGCGCGTCCGGTTGAGATAATGCACCTCCATGCCGAAGCCGGCTTGCGCGATACGGGCCAGCACTTGGCCGATCCGGCCCATTCCGAAAATCCCGAGCCGCTTGCCGGAAACCTGCACGCCGAGGAAATCCGTCGGTGACCAGCCTTTCCACGCACCGGCACGTGCAACCCGCTCGGCCTCGCCCAGCCTGCGTGCGGCCGCCAAAAGCAGGGTCATGCCATATTCCGCAGTTGCCTGGCTCAGCACGCCTGGCGTGTTGACCACGGCGATGCCTTTCGCCCGTGCTGCTGCCAAGTCGACGTGGTCATGGCCCACGCTGATGGTTCCGATCACCCGCAGCCGTGACGGCATTGCAGCAATGAGGGCTGAGTCGATCGGCGTTGCGGACGTGCACAAGATGGCATCCGCCTCACCGAGAACCGACGAAAACCAGTCGCGCAGTGGCTGCTGCCCTGGCATGCGCAGATTGAAGGCAGATTTGCGCGCGCATCTGCACATTCGAGGGCAAAACGCGCGTAACCAACAATGTGGGTTTGTATCCGGACATGCGTGAATTCTCCTCTGGAGCGACCACAGACCAACAAATCCAAGCATCAATGTAACGCCATCCGCAGATTACCCCGTAGTCGTTGCAGACATGTGCATGCTGCGCTGCAACAGTCACACTTTGGTGAAGTCAATGAAGGGGATAGCGGGCGATCTTCACCTATGTGGCAAAATTGCAACGGCAATCGCCTAGGCGTCCGCCGGGCGCTCGCATCCCATGATCCATCGGACTAGATGCGGCGTTGTTGTCTACGGATGCCACGCACGGTTTGCCGGCGCGCTCGGGCCAAAGACTTTGAACACAGGAGAATTCCATTATGAAGCTCAGGAACGCGCTACTGGTCGCGACGATGTTTGCGGCACCTGCCGTTGCTGTGGCGCAGCCCGTCACCGGCCCGTATATTAGCCTCGACGTCGGCGCCACTTATCTCGACAACCAGAACCTCAAGAGCGTGACGGTTCCTGCTCTGGGTGCAGCCAGCTACGGCAGCTACAATAACGGCCACATCAAGACCGATGTGAACGTTATGGGCAGCGGCGCCATCGGCTACGGCCTTGGCAACGGCATCCGTATCGAACTGCAGGGCGACTATCGCCAGAATGGGCTGAAGCATTTCGGCGGTCTGGACGCTGCGGGCAACCAGGATCAGTACGAGGGTTACGTCAACGTCCTGTATGACTTCGACATGACCCCATATGGTTTCGCGGGCATCTCGCCGTATGTCGGCGTCGGCGCTGGCTATGACCAGGTCCAGTTCCAGAACGGCCGCGCTTATGGCCTGGGCGGCAACGGCCAGTCGGTGTTCATCCGCGAGACCAACACCCAGGGCGACTTCGCCGTGCAGGGTATCCTCGGTGTCGCCTACGCCATCCCGCAGGTTCCTGGCCTGGCGCTGACCCTCGAAGGCCGCGTATCCGCGATGCCCGAGTCCGAAAACTACCACGGCCAGTTCTTCTCGCCGGGTGTTGCGACACGCATCAACTTCCGTACCGACGATACGCTGAACTTCGCCGGCCTCGTTGGCGTGCGTTATGCGCTGTTCCAGCCGGCCCCGCCGGCTCCGCCGCAGGCAGCTCCGCCGCCGATGGCAGCTCCCGCTCCGGCACCGTCGCGCACCTACCTGGTGTTCTTCGACTGGGATCGTTCTGACTTGACCGCGCGCGCCCGCCAGATCGTCGCCGAAGCCGCTACCGCTTCGACGCACGTTCAGACCACGCGTATTGAAGTCAACGGCTACACCGATCTTTCCGGCACCGCCGCTTACAACCAGAAGCTTTCGGTTCGCCGCGCAGAGAGCGTGGAGTCCGAGCTGGTGCGTGATGGTGTTGCCCAGAGCGAGATCAGCATCCATGGTTATGGCGAGAGCAACCCGCTCGTGCCGACCGCCCAGGGTGTACGCGAGCCGCAGAACCGCCGCGTCGAGATCATCCTGAAGTAAGTTTGGTCTGGTCGCCAAACGAGGGGAGGGCGAAAGCTCTCCCCTTTTTTGTAAGCACTTAAGACACAAAAGTTTTTTGCTTCTTTTTTTCAAAAAAGAAGGTCTGTTCTTTTCTGGAAAAAAGAACCAAAAACTTTCGCGTCTTGAATACACGAGTCTGGAGAAAGCCTAGATGAACCGCCCCTTGCTTTGTTGCAGTACTTTGCTGGTCGCGGTTGCTGGGTTTGCGGCACAGGCTCAGCCGGTCACCGGCCCCTATGTCAGCATCGGGGGCGGCGGTAATCTGTTGCAGGATGAGAGACTGCGGCTCGACGAGAATTTTCCGGCCGGACGCTTCCAATACGATATCGGCGCCACTGGCGTCGCTGCAGCCGGTTATGGCTTCGGCAATGGCTTCCGTGTCGAGGTCGAAGGCGATTATCGCTTCAATGCGCTGCGCCAGTATGAAGGTACCAATTTCCCGACCGCTGCCGGTGGCCGCCAGACGAATTACGGCGGCATGGTGAATGCGCTGTTCGACATGGATGTCCGCTCGCCCTTCATCTACCCCTATTTTGGCGGCGGCGTCGGCTACATGGAAACCCGCTGGAAAGGTTTCGACGAAGTCGGCACCAGCACCGCCTATGACTTCGCAGCCTCCGGCACGCATGGCGACTTCGCCTACCAAGGCATCTTCGGCCTGGCGTTTCCGATGGAGTTCCTGCCGGGCCTGTCGGTCACAGCCGAATATCGTTACATGAGCATCATGGGCAACGGCCAGTTCAATGGCAGCTCGATCGGCACCCAAGGCGCATTCGCACCGAAGGCGTTTGGCACCGCCCACGGCAACGTGGACGTCACCAGCAACAACAACCACTCCGCCCTGATCGGCCTACGCTACCAGATCTTCCCGCCGGCCCCGCCACCGTCACCCGCGGCGGCAGCTACGCCGGCGGCGGCACCGGCCCCTCAACCGACACGCACCTACCTGGTGTTCTTCGACTGGGACCGCGCGGACCTTACCGCACGCGCCCGCCAGATCGTTGCCGAAGCCGCCAGCGCCTCCACCCACGTGCAAACCACACGTATCGAAGTAAACGGCTACACCGACCTCTCCGGCACCGCCGCCTATAACCAGCATCTCTCCGTCCGACGCGCCGAGAGCGTGGAAGCCGAACTAGTAAAGGATGGCGTCAGCCAGAGCGAGATCAGCATCCATGGCTACGGCGAGAGCAACCCGCTGGTCCCGACCGCCAAGGGTGTGCGCGAGCCGCAGAATCGTCGCGTCGAGATCATTCTGAAGTAAGGAAGGCCAGGGGCTCTGCCCCTGGACCCCGCTGGAGGGAGCCCCTCCAGACCTGCAGTTATTTAAACGCGAGATCATAGAGAGGGACATAACCGAGGAGTTTAGCACCCGTCGGTTTAAGTCCCTCTCTAATCTCGCCTTCGAAGAGTGCCGTCCAGGGGCTTCCCCTGGCGGGTTCCAGGGGCAGAGCCCCTGGCTTTCCTTACGTCAAGTACGCTTACCGTGGACGACGTGCTTCTGGGCGACGCGCTCCACCGGCGGCGCGGCGGTGCAGGTTTCGAACGTCACCGGCTGCGCGATCGTCTTGCTGTTCACGAAGTCATGCAGCTCCGAGGAGTCATGCAGGCTCATCACTTCGTTGAACATGTTTGCCAGGTTTTCGCAGAAGGCTGTGCCGGCTTTCAGCCCGTCCTGTTCCTGGATGTTTGCGAGGTTACTGATGTAGTCGTCATAGGCTTTGACCGCGGCCTTGCCGTAAGCACGCTTGAAATACGCGTTGAGCGCGTGTTCCTGTTCGGCCACGGTCGGCTGATAGCGCGTCATGAACGCGTTGTATTTTTCCTGCTGCTGGCAGGCCAGCGCGGTGACCATCAGTTCGCTCTTGAGGCCCTCTATATCGAAGGCAGTGCGGTCCGCAGGGAACTCGCAAACCGGGGCCGACGCGGCGGCAGCCGTCACTTTGGCCTTGCCGTGGCTGACGTGTTTGGTCGCGGCATCGGCGATGCCACTGGAGAGCAGCGGTGCCACAAAGAGGCCGGCAAGCAGGGCATACGAGGCGACGCGCATAATTTAGAACTCCATCGAGGCAATTTGAGACAGAGGTAAACCGGCCCCCAAGATCGATAGCAACTTATTTTTAATTGTGGTGCACTGCCAAGGGTTAACGTGACCTTCTTAAGACATAATTTGAGCATGATGTGCATAGGACACAGCGGGGCCTCTTTCTTCGCGCGGTTATCGTCAGGGTTCCCCCTGGTCCGACGCGCGGCACCACGCTATGCGCTCTCTTCCGCCCGGTTGTCCCCGGGCACGCTTCCAAGAAAGAGTGTTCGGAGCATGCGCGTGCAGCCAAGATTGCTGGTTTCCTCGATCCTTCCACTTGTCGGCCTGGGCGTGCTCCTGGCCGGGTGTGCCAAGCCGCCTGCACCGGCGGCCGAGGCACCTGCCGCGCTGCCGCCGCATCTCGGGCCGCCGCCGGCAGCAAACTGCGTGGTCGCCCCTTTCCATGTGGCTGATGGTGCAAGCGCGGACGTGGCAATGAGCGTCAGCAATGATGGCGGCTTCTGTGCAGCCACGTTGACGACGGCTGGCGGCACGCCCTTTGACGCACCGCTGGTGCCGGAGAAGCCGCTGCATGGCGAGGATTCCGTGGTGCAGTACAACGGCAAGACCAGCGTGGAATACTCGGCCAATACCGGTTTCGTCGGTACGGACCGATTTGTCGTGAAGCTGATCGTGAAAGGTCAGCCGGGCTACACCACATTGACGGTGTCGGTGGACGTGCATCCGCGGTCCTGACCGAACCGTCTCTATAAAGGTGCCTCTGTATCGTGCGTGTAGTCGTGGCCATGTCCGGAGGCGTGGATAGCAGCGTCGTTGCCGGCCTCCTGCACGAGGCCGGCCATGAGGTGATCGGCATCACCCTGCAGCTTTACGATCACGGCCAAGCCGCGAAGCGGAAGGGTGCGTGTTGTGCAGGCAAGGACATCCACGATGCCCGCAACGTGGCTGACCGGCTCGGCATCCCGCATTACGTGATCGACGCGGAGGCGCGGTTCCGTGCCAGCGTGATCGATGATTTTGCCGGCTCATATGCCAGAGGCGAGACGCCGGTTCCGTGCGTCCGCTGCAACCAGGGGCCAAAATTCACCGATCTGCTCGGACTGGCGCGCGATCTGGGGGCCACCGCCTTGGCGACGGGACATTACGTACGTCGTGTGGAGGGTCCGGGCGGCGCGGAATTGCATCGTGCGGCAGACCCGCAGCGCGACCAGAGCTGGTTCCTGTTTGCCACGACGCAGGCTCAGCTCGACTTTTGTCGCTTTCCGCTGGGCGACATGCAGGACAAGGCGGAGACCCGGGCCGTCGCCGCGCGGCTCGGCCTGGAGGTCGCGGACAAGCCTGACAGCCAGGATATCTGTTTTGTTCCGCAGGGCAGCTACGCCGAGATCGTCGGCAGGCTGCAGCCCGAGGCGATCGCACCTGGTGAGATCGTCAGCCGTGATGGCCGAGTGCTGGAGAGGCACGCAGGGATCGGTCGCTACACCGTAGGCCAAGCCAAGCGCTTGGGCGCTGCGTCCAATGATGGTGGTGAGTCGCAGATCGTGATTTCGCTAGAGCCCGGCACGCGTCGTGTGGTGGTGGGGCCGCGCGATACGGTCACGGATCGACTGCGCTTGCGTGAGATGAACTGGTTGATCCAGCCGCCGGCGGACGGGTTGCGCTGCAACGTCAAGCTCCGTGCACGTGATACGATGCGAGAAGCTGTCGTTCATCGCACCGAAGAAGGCGCCGAGATTACCCTGGACCTTCCAGCTTTGCCCGCCCCCGGCCAAGGTTGCGTTCTCTACGAGGGCGACCGAGTTCTAGGCGGCGGATTCATCCAACGCCCCCGATAATGACGGGGGATTTGGGGGGGCAGTCACTGCTCCCCCAAACTTCCTTAATTACTTGCCATCACCATCGCGCAGCGTACCAATCGGCTCCTGCACATGGGCCTCAAGGAACCAAAGCTGCTTGTCGATGCCGCGGGACACTTCGGTAAACAGATCCGCGGTGTCGGCATCGCCGGCTTCCGCAGTCGCGTCGATATTCTCGCGCAGTGCATTGCCGAAATCCGCAAAGCGGTCGATCAGCGCCGCCAGATGATCGGCGATTGCGTAGACGTCGGTCGGGTAAGGCGGCAGCTTGGTCGCGCCCGCGACCACCTGGGTGGTGCCGAGTGCAGTGCCGCCAAGCTGGGCGACACGCTCTGCCATGCTATCGTTCCACTCGTCCTGATCGGTGCGAAAGGTGTCGAGCATCAGATGGATGCCGATGAAGGACGGGCCTTTAAGGTTCCAGTGCGCCTGCTTGGTGGCAAGAGCGAGGTCGATGCCGTCGGCCAGGCGAGCATTCAGCAGCTCGATCGAGGCGGCCTTCGCATTGGACGGCGTATGGTTACGTGTCGGGTGCATCCTGTTGGGGGGGGCTTTGGCCATGGGTCATCTTTCCTTGATATGAGCGGAGAAACGCATGCTGCGTCGGGTCGTTCCGCAACGCAACGCAGCTTGGCGCCGCCGGCTTGGCTGCCTGGAATGAGTGTTATCGGGGCAGCTCTTTTGCAAGATCGGGCGGCAGGTCGACCGCAAAAACCACGTTGATCGTGCCGCCGACCAGGCCGGGAAATCCGCGGATGTCGTAATCCTGCCTGCGCAATGTGCCATGTGCGGCAATGCCTTTGTCGTCATGGGTCGCTGCCAGTGTAATGGCGCGGGTGACGCCGTGCAGGGTCAGTTGGCCGCTGCTGCGTGTGGGCGTGCAGTCGCCTTCATAGGTGAGTTTCGGGAATTGTGCGGCATTCAGCATGGTGGGGCCGAGGGCCATATGCGTGCCGGCTTCTGTCGACATGGTCAGGCTGGCGACGTCCACCTGCATCGCGACGCGACAGCTTTCAGGATGGCCGGGCTCGACGCTGAGCGTGCCGGTAAAGCGCGAGAAATGTCCGGCCTGCGCGAACATGCCCATGGCATAGACGGTCAGCCCGATGCGTGCATCGCTAGGCGTCAGCTGCATCGCGCCAGCTTGCGCCGTGGTCGCGGTGAGCAGGAGGGCACCGGTAACCAGGCTCGTTCGCAGGAAGGGTGCCACCAGAATTTCTCCTACGACCGAACACGCTTGTAGTGCAGGCGGCCGGTCGGCGCATGCCGCTTGGCGTGCAAGCGCGCGACGCCCTATGTGGTTTGGCAAGCGTGCGCAAAGTCAGCGGGTGCGTCGTGCATCCGTCCCCGCGCGATGGAGAAAGCTCATGAGCCTCAAGGGCAAGGTTGCGATCGTCACCGGGTCGACCAGCGGCATCGGGCTTGGCGTGGCGACGGCTCTGGCGGCGGAAGGCGCCTCCGTCCTGCTGAACGGGTTTGGCGATGCAGCCGAGATCGAAATGTTGCGCGCGAGGTTAGGCGAGAACCACGGCGTGACCGTTGGTCACAGCCCAGCCGATATGACGGATCCCACGCAGATCGCCGGCATGGTGGCGACGGCACGGGAGACGCTCGGCAGCGTGGACATCCTGGTGAACAACGCCGGCATACAGCACACCGCGTCGATCGAGGATTTTCCGGCGGCAAGATGGGATGCGGTGATCGCCATCAACCTTTCCGCCGCTTTCCACGGCATGCAGGCCGCCATTCCGGTGATGAAGCAGGCCGGCTGGGGACGCATCATCAACATCGCCTCGGCCCACGGCCTGGTGGCGAGTGCGAACAAATCCGCCTATGTCGCGGCCAAGCACGGCATTGTCGGCCTTACCAAGGTGGCGGGCATCGAGCTTGCCAATGCGGGTATCACCTGCAACGCGATCTGCCCCGGCTGGGTGCTCACCCCGCTCGTGCAAAAGCAGATCGACGCCCGCGCCGAGCGAGAGGGCAGGGCGGTCGAGGACGTCAGCCGCGACCTGCTCGCCGAGAAACAGCCGATGCTGGAATTCTCCACCCCTGAGCAGATCGGCGCCATGTGCGTCTATCTGTGTTCGGCGGCCGCAAAGACGGTCACCGGTACCGCCTTGTCTATAGACGGCGGTTGGACGGCACTCTGATGAGCATCCTCGTCACCGGTGCTGCCGGCTTCATCGGCTATCACGCCTCCCGTGCACTCCTCGCCCGCGGCGAAACCGTCATCGGCGTGGACAATATCAACGACTATTATGACGTCCGCCTGAAACACGGCCGCCTCGCGACGCTGGCCGAGAAACCCGGCTTCACCTTCGTGCAGGCCGACATCTCTGATCGCGACGCGATGTTCGCACTGGCGTCGGACGAGATCACCCATGTGTTGCATCTCGCCGCTCAGGCGGGGGTTCGGTATTCGATGATCGACCCCTACGCCTACGTCACCGCCAACGTCATGGGCCAGGTGGTGATGCTGGAATTCTGCCGCAAACTGCCAAAACTTGCTCACTTCACCTATGCGAGTTCCTCCTCCGTCTACGGCCTGAACCGCAAACTGCCCTTCGCCGAGGCCGACCGCGTCGACACGCCCTCCTCGCTCTATGCCGCGACGAAGAAATCCGCCGAGCTCATCAGCCACGCCTACGCGCATCTCTACGGCATTCCGCAGACCGGACTGCGCTTCTTCACCGTGTATGGTCCCTGGGGCCGGCCGGACATGGCCTATTTCGGCTTTGCCGAGTCGATCATGGCCGCCACCCCGATCACCCTTTACGAGGGCGGCACGCTGAAGCGCGACTTCACCTATATCGATGACATCGTAGCCGGCGTTCTCGGCGCATTGGACCGGCCGCCTTCCGCCGGTGAAGGGCCGCTGGTGCTCAATATCGGCAATCATCGCAGCGAGACGGTGAACACGATGGTCGCTTTGCTGGAGCAGAGCCTTGGCCGGAAAGCGGTTATCAAGGAAGTGCCGCGGCCGGCAGCGGACGTAGTCGAGACCTGGGCGGATGTGGACGCAATCGGCGCTCGAACCGGGTATGCGCCGACGACGCCGCTGCAGATCGGCATACCTATTTTTGCCGAATGGTTCCTCGCATACCGGGCATCCACGGCGAGTTAACGGGTTGCTTTTCACACTTGGGTAAGCAAGGCCAGAGGCGCTGCCCCTTGCCCCCGTCGAAGGCAGGTCTTTGAAATACTTAAGTTAAAATTGCTGCGACTCTGCGGGTTCGATCTCGTGCAGCTTGCCGGCGCCTGAAAGGCGCGGTTTTTAAGGTCCCGCAAGTTCCTGTCATTGAGTTGACACGTGTGTGGTTGGGGCCTAGATAGCGCCTCACCGACGTGGTGCTGCAAAAAGTTCTTGCGGTGCTTTGGTTAGGTGAGTAGGTTTCTTCTCCCGGGTTTTTCCTGGGGTGTCTTGAGAAGCTAGGCTGGACGGTAGGCTGTGATTTTCCGAGAGGGGGATCGAAGCTGACCGGTTTGGTTTGTTCTTTGAGTTGTGAATCGGAGAGGAAGGGATACGCTGGCGGCGTCCCATGGCAACACTGTTTCGGCAGTGGT
This sequence comes from Acetobacteraceae bacterium, assembly GCA_965198855.1. Classification (GTDB taxonomy): domain Bacteria; phylum Pseudomonadota; class Alphaproteobacteria; order Acetobacterales; family Acetobacteraceae; genus BOG-908. Next base: position 1,989,342 of record CBDAPZ010000002.1, read on the forward strand.
GCGATGAAAGCGGTTTTGATCGATGCTGTAATTTGGGGGTTTGCTCCTGAGTTCATCGATGAGGCTGTTTTACAGGATTGCGAGCCGCGTATTTCGTACTACGCAAACGTAAGAGCGTAAAATGGTTGTCTTTATCTGCGCCCCTCGCGTGGATGGGATGATCGATGGGACTGGGGTCTGTTCTGAAGTTGGTCGCGAGATCAGCAGATGAACCTGAGAGTTTGATCCTGGCTCAGAGCGAACGCTGGCGGCATGCTTAACACATGCAAGTCTCACGGGCAGCAATGTCAGTGGCGGACGGGTGAGTAACGCGTAGGTATCTATCCTTGGGTGGGGGATAACGTCGGGAAACTGACGCTAATACCGCATGAAACCTGTGGGTCAAAGGCGCGAGTCGCCTGAGGAGGAGCCTGCGTACGATTAGCTTGTTGGTGGGGTAAAGGCCTACCAAGGCGACGATCGTTAGCTGGTCTGAGAGGATGATCAGCCACACTGGGACTGAGACACGGCCCAGACTCCTACGGGAGGCAGCAGTGGGGAATATTGGACAATGGGCGAAAGCCTGATCCAGCAATGCCGCGTGGATGAAGAAGGTCTTCGGATTGTAAAGTCCTTTCGGCGGGGACGATGATGACGGTACCCGCAGAAGAAGCCCCGGCTAACTTCGTGCCAGCAGCCGCGGTAATACGAAGGGGGCTAGCGTTGCTCGGAATGACTGGGCGTAAAGGGCGCGTAGGCGGTTTGCCAAGTTAGATGTGAAATTCCCGGGCTTAACCTGGGGACTGCATTTGATACTGGCAGGCTTGAGTGTGGAAGAGGGTCGTGGAATTCCCAGTGTAGAGGTGAAATTCGTAGATATTGGGAAGAACACCGGTGGCGAAGGCGGCGACCTGGTCCATAACTGACGCTGAGGCGCGAAAGCGTGGGGAGCAAACAGGATTAGATACCCTGGTAGTCCACGCTGTAAACGATGTGTGCTGGATGTTGGGCGACCTAGTCGCTCAGTGTCGTAGCTAACGCGATAAGCACACCGCCTGGGGAGTACGGCCGCAAGGTTGAAACTCAAAGGAATTGACGGGGGCCCGCACAAGCGGTGGAGCATGTGGTTTAATTCGAAGCAACGCGCAGAACCTTACCAGGACTTGACATGGAAGCGTCGTATTCAGAGATGGATATTCCCAGCAATGGGCGCTTTGCACAGGTGCTGCATGGCTGTCGTCAGCTCGTGTCGTGAGATGTTGGGTTAAGTCCCGCAACGAGCGCAACCCTCGCCTTTAGTTGCCATCAGGTTGGGCTGGGCACTCTAAAGGAACTGCCGGTGACAAGCCGGAGGAAGGTGGGGATGACGTCAAGTCCTCATGGCCCTTATGTCCTGGGCTACACACGTGCTACAATGGTGGTGACAGTGGGAAGCTAGTCCGCGAGGGCATGCTGATCTCTAAAAGCCATCTCAGTTCAGATTGTACTCTGCAACTCGAGTACATGAAGGTGGAATCGCTAGTAATCGCGGATCAGCACGCCGCGGTGAATACGTTCCCGGGCCTTGTACACACCGCCCGTCACACCATGGGATTTGGTTTGACCTTAAGTGGGTGCGCTAACCAGCAATGGAGGCAGCCTACCACGGTCGGGTCAGAGACTGGGGTGAAGTCGTAACAAGGTAGCCGTAGGGGAACCTGCGGCTGGATCACCTCCTTTCAAGGATGTTTGCTGATGGGCCCGGCTTGAGAGCAATCTCACGACGGAACCTTGGCGAACTCCAAAAAGTCCTTCGACGGATGTCGAAGGCGGACTCGCCTCTGGATTGCAAACATTCGGCAAGGCGTTTTCATCGGGCGCCGTCAACGTATCCCTTCCCCGTAGAACAGTTCTTTTGTCCGTGACGCTTTGCGTCAGGTTGACGGGAGAACTGGCAATCGACCGTCCTTTCGGTTATGTCGCGTGAGTGACAGGCTGAATGTGGGCTAGTAGCTCAGCTGGTTAGAGCACACGCTTGATAAGCGTGGGGTCGGAGGTTCAAATCCTCCCTGGCCCACCACTGTCTCTGTCTCAACTGTCTCTGTCTCACTTGGACAACATCCCTTGGGGGCTTAGCTCAGCTGGGAGAGCACCTGCTTTGCAAGCAGGGGGTCATCGGTTCGATCCCGATAGTCTCCACCAATGACCTTTGGTGTTTGAGGCATCGGGCGAGAGCCTGGCCTGGTCGAATATCTACGGAGAAGTGTTTGTGTTCGGGCATGTGCCCCTGACCCCGAAAGCGTGGGTTGGGCCGCATCTGTCCGTTCTGCGATCCTTCATGGAAGCACGATACACTGTGTGACGATGATGGATTGTTGTTGGTCTTTAAAACTGTAAATCAGGTTCTGGTACGTCTCTGGGCGTGCTGCGGTCAGTTCGTCTGACCTGGATGTATCTATGCGCAAGTGTAGAACACCAAGATCGCAGCATACGGTCAGAGACGCGAAGTAAAAAGCTGAGCGATATTCAGTGATTTTGCTTAGCATAGTTACAGAACACAGAGGGTTGTGTGGGTCCCTAGCCTGCAACAATCTGCACTGCGTGTTTTGCTTCTGTGCATGGTGTTGAGGATGAATAATCCTTGACGTCTTTGAGCGCGATAAGAGCATTCGGTGGATGCCTTGGCATCAGGAGGCGATGAAGGACGTGGCACGCTGCGAAAAGCCATGGGGAGCCGCGAGCAGGCTTTGATCCGTGGATATCCGAATGGGGCAACCCCTCCGCAAGGAGATCGGCACATGAATACATAGTGTGTCGAGGCAAACCCGGGGAATTGAAACATCTCAGTACCCGGAGGAAAAGACATCAACAGAGATTCCGCTAGTAGTGGCGAGCGAACGCGGAACAGGCCAGTGGTCTCATTTTCTGTAGCAAAACGGTCTGGAAAGTCCGGCGATATGGGTGATAGCCCCGTATGCGATAGGTTTTTGAGATCCTTGAGTAAGGCGGGACACGTGAAATCCTGTCTGAACATGGGGGGACCACCCTCCAAGCCTAAATACTCCCTGATGACCGATAGTGAACAAGTACCGTGAGGGAAAGGTGAAAAGCACCCCGACAAGGGGAGTGAAAGAGACCTGAAACCGAATGCTTACAAGCAGTCGGAGCCGCTTATGCGGTGACGGCGTACCTTTTGTATAATGGGTCAGCGAGTTTCTGTTTGCAGCGAGCTTAAGCCGTTAGGTGTAGGCGCAGCGAAAGCGAGTCTGAATAGGGCGTTGAGTTGCAGGCAGAAGACCCGAAACCAAGTGATCTAGCCATGGCCAGGCTGAAGGTGCGGTAACACGCACTGGAGGGCCGAACCCACGCCTGTTGAAAAAGTCGGGGATGAGCTGTGGCTAGGGGTGAAAGGCCAATCAAACTTGGTGATAGCTGGTTCTCCGCGAAATCTATTGAGGTAGATCGTCGGATGTTTACCCTCGGGGGTAGAGCACTGGATGGGCTAGGGGGACCCAAAGTCTTACCAAACCTAACCAAACTCCGAATACCGAGGAGTATAGTCCGGCAGACAGACGGTGGGTGCTAAGGTCCATCGTCGAGAGGGAAACAGCCCAGACCATCATCTAAGGCCCCCAAATACTGGCTAAGTGGGAAAGGATGTGGAGATTCCAAAACAACCAGGAGGTTGGCTTAGAAGCAGCCATCCTTTAAAGAAAGCGTAATAGCTCACTGGTCTAATAGAAACTCTGCGCCGAAAATGTAACGGGGCTCAAGCCAGTTGCCGAAGATATGGGTTCATAGAATGTAGCACATTTTATGAGCGGTAGCGGAGCGTTCCGTAGGCCTGCGAAGGGATATCGGGTGACCGGTCCTGGAGGTATCGGAAGTGCGAATGCTGACATGAGTAGCGACAAACAGAGTGAGAAACTCTGTCGCCGAAAGTCCAAGGGTTCCTGCGCAAGGTTAATCCGCGCAGGGTGAGCCGGCCCCTAAGGCGAGGGCGAAAGCCGTAGTCGATGGAAACCAGGTGAATATTCCTGGGCCTGCTAGAAGTGACGAATGTGAGGTGTTGTCAGTGCTTATTGGATTGCACTGGCTTTCGGATCATTCCAGGAAATAGCTCTAGCATATAGACCGTACCCTAAACCGACACAGGTGGACTGGTAGAGCATACCAAGGCGCTTGAGAGAACGATGCTGAAGGAACTAGGCAAATTGCTCGTGTAACTTCGGGATAAGCGAGACCCGTATGTGGGCAACCATGTGCGGGTGACACAAACCAGGGGGTAGCGACTGTTTAGTAAAAACACAGGGCTCTGCGAAGTCGAGAGACGACGTATAGGGTCTGACGCCTGCCCGGTGCCGGAAGGTTAAGAGGAGGTGTGCAAGCACTGAATTGAAGCCCCGGTAAACGGCGGCCGTAACTATAACGGTCCTAAGGTAGCGAAATTCCTTGTCGGGTAAGTTCCGACCTGCACGAATGGCGTAACGACTTCCCCACTGTCTCCAGCATCGGCTCAGCGAAATTGAATTCCCCGTGAAGATGCGGGGTACCCGCGGTCAGACGGAAAGACCCTATGAACCTTTACTGCAGCTTTGCAGTGGCATTAGGAGAGTGCTGTGTAGGATAGGTGGGAGGCATTGAAGCATGGGCGCTAGCTTGTGTGGAGCCAACCTTGAAATACCACCCTGAACTCTTCTGATGTCTAACCTCGCGCCGTCATCCGGCGCAGGGACCCTGCATGGTGGGCAGTTTGACTGGGGCGGTCGCCTCCTAAAGAGTAACGGAGGCGCGCGATGGTGGGCTCAAGCCGGTCGGACATCGGCTGTTGAGTGCAATGGCATAAGCCCGCCTGACTGCGAGAGCGACAGCTCGAGCAGAGACGAAAGTCGGCCATAGTGATCCGGTGGTCCCGCGTGGAAGGGCCATCGCTCAACGGATAAAAGGTACTCTAGGGATAACAGGCTGATCTCCCCCAAGAGTCCACATCGACGGGGAGGTTTGGCACCTCGATGTCGGCTCATCACATCCTGGGGCTGGAGCAGGTCCCAAGGGTTCGGCTGTTCGCCGATTAAAGTGGTACGTGAGCTGGGTTTAGAACGTCGTGAGACAGTTCGGTCCCTATCTGCCGTGGGTGTTGGAGACTTGAGAGGATTTGTCCCTAGTACGAGAGGACCGGGATGAACATACCTCTGGTGCACCGGTTGTCACGCCAGTGGCATCGCCGGGTAGCTATGTATGGACGGGATAACCGCTGAAAGCATCTAAGCGGGAAACCCACCTCAAAACCAGGTCTCCCTGAGGGCCGTGATAGACCATCACGTTGATAGGCCAGGTGTGGAAGTGCGGTAACGCATGCAGCTAACTGGTCCTAATCGCCCGATAGGCTCAACGACAGTCTTCAATCCTCGGATTGAAGGCGCACCATGCATAGAAGCAAGACACGCAATACCCGCTCAGCTCACCACTTCGCAAAATACCAGAACCTGCCTTCCAGTCTTAGGATCTCGATCTTTACCGAGAGTGCCTTGGACGACCTGGTGGCCATTGCGGGGAGCCTGCACCCGATCCCATCCCGAACTCGGCCGTGAAAACCCCCAGCGCCTATGATACTACGTCTCAAGACGTGGGAAAGTCGGTCGCCGCCAGGTCTTCCAAAGCACTCTTCACCACCGCGGGATGGAGCAGCCCGGTAGCTCGTCAGGCTCATAACCTGAAGGTCGTTGGTTCAAATCCGACTCCCGCAACCAAATCCGCTCGCGCAAAAGCGATCAGCAAAAGCCCGGCCTCCTCAACAGGAGCGCCGGGCTTTCCTGCGTCCGCAGCAAAACCCAATATGCCGGACAGATCGCCCAAGTGCCAGGAAGGGGCGGAGCAAGCCAAATATCCTACAACGTCAAACCGGTCTTGCTCACTAGTGACCTTACGATCTCTGCGGCCTCGGCCTTCGTTTCGTCGCGCGCGAGGGCGATGATTTTGCTCCGGTAGACGTTTGCCAGGCTTGGATGAAGCCACCACCCAGCGCTTCAACATGTAGTCCATGGCTTTCGCCACATCGTTCGAGCCGGACAATTTGCCGCGTTGCTCGCGCATCCACGCGCGCAGATCGGCCACCAAGGGTGCGCAGGCAGGCGGTGCGCTCCAACCGATCGCGGTTGAGCTTGGCGATCTCCAGCCTCAGATGCGCGATTAGCGCCTGGTCGCTGGAGCATTGCGCGACGGCTGCCGCCGCCTCCGCGCGCGCCGCCATCAGCGCCGTTTTTAGCGCATCAATGTCATCTGGCGGAGCGACAAGCTCGACGTTCACGCCGGCCCGTAAATCACAAGCGTCGTGACCGTGTAGCCCCTTTTTGACGACACACCTCAGATTATTCGCCTACCCGGTAAGCTCCGGGCGCCAGGTGTGCTGCGGGTTGCGCCAGTCGATCGCTTCCAGAAGATAACTCATCTGACCCGCGGTCCGCACCACCACGCCGTGCACCGTCTGCGGCCAGACAAAGCGGCCGCGGTCAAGCCGCTTGGCATACAGCAACAACCCGCGATCCCATCATGCCAAGCGCCTTGCTTAAAGAACCGCTGCGGCCGCGGAACACGAACACGTCGCCCGCAAAAGGATCCCGCCCGAGACCTTCTCCACTTGCCGCGCAAGGCCATTCATGTCGCGGCGCCTGTCAGTGTGCCCGGTCGCGATCCAGATGCGCACCCCGCAGGCCGTCGAGCTCCTGTGATCGGAGACTTACCTGTCCCCGCGTTGCTGCATGGTTCGGTCATCGCATTTCGAACGGGATCGATGTCCTGCTGACGAGACGCCGTCCAGCATCAGGCATCGTGACAATCAGCCCATCCGATGGCAGAGCGCCGTATATCTTGGCGCACTCTTGTTAATGGGAGTCACATTAAGCACAGCATTTACCGTGAGCCAAAACGCTTTCTCGCCTCATCGGTGGCCGGCATGTACAGTGAGACGGCAGTGCCTTCTGGGTCGCGAAACTGAAACGTCTTGTTGCCCCAAGGCATCATTTTTAACGCATGCACCAGTGGAACCTTGTCTTTCAAGCGATCATAGTCGGCATCGATGTCTTCAACCTGAAACTCGATATAGGCAGTGCGATTCATGCCAGGTTCGGCGCTGCCTGCTTTCCATAGGGCGACAGTTTCTGCACTCCCAATGGCAAGTGTCGCCGCCGGCGTGACAATTTCGGCGAACACGGGAGCAAGCCAATCGGCGGCCAGGCCCGTGACCATTTCATAAAAGGACACCATGACCTTGATGTCGGATGCGATAAGGCGGGTTGAGGCGAACTTCATGGAGGTTTCCTTTAAGTGAAGCAACGAGCTGCGGAGAGAGGACGTCTTCGCTCTTGCATTTGTGCTACGATACCGTAGTGTAGCGCAAGTTGTCGATCCTCGTCTCTGCATTTGAAAGGATTTTGCCTGGCCGGATCAAGCCGCAGCGCGGCTCCCTCCATGTCCACCAAGGCACCTGATGAAAGGGTGCTCCGCTCACGCAAGACCGTGCTCGCTGCCACGGCAGAGCTGCTTTTCGAGCGTGGCTTTGCCGGCGCGAGCGTAGATGAAATCGTACGTCGCTCGGGGGTCGCCAAGACCACGATCTACCGGCATTGGCCCACCCGGGCCGACCTGTTGCGCGACGCCTGCTCTACGATTGGAACGCCCCAAAAGGTTCCGGACACCGGAAACTTCGAGGCAGACGTCACCGCTTTGATAACAGACCTTGCAAAGCTATTGAGGACTGCCCGATGGACTTCGGTGCTGCCCTCGATCATCGACGTTGCTGAGCGAGACCCCGACATTGCCCGCATGTACAGCAAACTTCAGCACGGTTATTCGGCACCCCTTGAAACAGCAATTCTGCGTGCGGTGGGGAGGGGAGAACTTCCCGAAGACACAGATGTGGCCATGCTAATTGCGGCGCTGACCGGCCCGCTCTTTTACCGCCGTTGGTTTTCCCGCGAGCCGCTGACAGCTGCCTTTGCAAAGCAGATAGTCAAAAAGATCGTCCGCTAAGCATGTATCGCGCTGTTCAATAACTTTGGGATCAAGAGCCTCGTCGACCTCATAGAAATGCACAAGGACGACCACACCATCCTTCAGCGCTTAAACGGCGGTAAGTAAGGCCGCCGCTGCCTACGCCGGATGAAATACGATGCTGCTGATAGCTTTGCTGTTCATCGCTGAAACTTCCGGCGACCTCGCTTGCGGCCAGCCGTATTTCGGCGGGCTTAATCCATCCACAGTAAGCAATCTGAATGTGAAATCGCACGCAATACTGACCCCCTGAGGGCGGTTTTCGCTTCCAATCCCGACCCCTCGGCTCTGTGTGTCAGCATCCCTCCCTTCGGCCGTATCTGGCCTGGGAGGGGTTTGGGGGATGATGTCCGTGGACGTGATCGGCGATATCCGGCGCGCCTATTTCGAGCAGCGCCTGCCGATTAAGGAGATCGTGCGGACGCTCTGCGTTTCGCGGGCGACGGTGCGCAAGGTGGTCCGGAGCCAGAAGACCGCATTCAAGTATGAGCGGGGCGTGCAGCCGGTGCCCAAGCTCGGTGCGTGGGTGGA